>NZ_RJSF01000001.1 GCF_003725535.1 Nocardioides pocheonensis
ATCGAGCTCCGGGACCGCACCTGCGTGTTCCCCTGGTGCCAGCGTCCCGCCCGCGGCTGCGACAAGGACCACATCGTCCCCTGGGAGTCGGGCGGTCCCACGTCCAGCGACAACCTCGCCGCGCTCTGCAGACGACATCACCGGCTCAAGACCCACGGCGGCTGGACCTACACCATGCTGACCCCCGGTGAGTACCTCTGGCACAGCCCCCACGGACACACCTGGCTCCGCGACCGCACCGGCACCACCGACCTGAGCCCGCCGACGGTGCCCAGCCCGGCGGATCCACCCGACCAGTAGCCACCCCGTTCGGCACCCGGCGCACGCGCCGGGCCAGCGGCATGCCCGGACGCCGGTCGCGGGCGGGCGAGCGGTGCTGGCTGGCCGTTGCCCGGGGGGACGGGCAGCGACGAGGTGTCTGGCGCGGGGCCGGGCCTTGCTGTCGGCTCACGTCTGCGGTGCACTCGGTGGTTGAGGTGCGAGCGCCAGCGAGCCTCGAAACCACGCGACGGGCAGGAACCCAACACCGGTGGTTGAGCTTGCCGAAACCACTGTGTCCGGAGGCGGCCGTTGCCCCGGGGGACCCGCTACCCCCGCACCGTCGCCGCGATCGTCCCCGACCCCACGACCCTCGTGCCGTCGTACACGACGCAGGCCTGGCCGGGTGCGATGCCCGTAGCCGGGTCGAGGAGGGCCACCGAGAAGCCCGCGGCGGAGGGCGTGACGACCGCGCGGTGCTCCTCGCCGTGGGCGCGGAGCTGCACGGTCGCCTCCAGCGGAGACGTCGGGGCGGCGCCCGACCAGAGCGGGCGGATGCAGTCGAGGCCGGAGACCGAAAGCGCTTCGCGCGGCCCCACGGTGACGGTGCCGGAGACGGGCTCGATGTTGAGGACGTAGCGTGGCCGGCCGTCGCCGGCGGGCGTGCCGATCCGCAGGCCCTTGCGCTGCCCGATCGTGAACCGCCAGGAGCCCTCGTGGGTGCCGAGCACCTCGCCGTCCGCCGAGACGATGGCACCGCCGCGGTTCACGTCGGAGAGCTTGTCGGCGAGCCAGCCACCGGTGTCGCCGTCGCTGATGAAGCAGATGTCGTGGCTGTCCGGCTTGTCGGCCACCTGGAGGCCGCGGCGGGTCGCCTCGTCCCGCACCGCGGGCTTCGGGGAGTCGCCGAGCGGGAAGAGCGAGTGCCGCAGCTGCTCCTGGGTGAGTACGCCGAGCACGTACGACTGGTCCTTCCCGGCGTCGACCGCCCGGTGCAGCTCGACCCCGTCGGGCCCCTCGCTGAGCCGGGCGTAGTGCCCGGTCACGACCGCGTCGAAGCCCAGCGCGAGCGCACGGTCCAGGACCGCGGCGAACTTGATCTTCTCGTTGCACCGCAGGCACGGGTTCGGGGTGCGGCCGCCGGCGTACTCGGAGAGGAAGTCCTCCACGACCGCCTCGTGGAACTGGTCGCTGAGGTCCCAGACGTAGAACGGGATGCCGATCACGTCGGCGGCCCGCCGGGCGTCGTTCGCGTCCTCGATCGTGCAGCAGCCGCGTGCCCCGGTCCGGTAGGACTTCGGGTTCCGCGACAGAGCGAGGTGGATGCCGGTGACCTCGTGACCTGCCTCGGCCGCGCGTGCGGCCGCGACCGCCGAGTCCACGCCGCCCGACATCGCTGCCAGGACGCGCATCAGGCTCGGGACTTCCCGGTGAGCCCGGCGGCCCGGGCGCGCTCGACGACCGGCCCGATCGCCTCGACGAGGGCGCGCACGTCGGACTCCTGCGAGGTGTGCCCAAGTGTGAACCGCAGCGAGGCGCGGGCCACCTCGTCGTCGCGCCCCATCGCGAGCAGCACGTGCGACGGCTGCGGCACGCCGGCGTTGCAGGCCGAGCCGGTCGAGCACTCGATGCCACGGGCGTCGAGCAGCATGAGCAGGGAGTCACCCTCGCAGCCGGGGAAGGTCAGGTGCGCGTTGCCGGGCAGTCGGTGGTGCACGTCGGACACGGGATCGCCGTTGTACGCCGCGTCGGGAACGACCTCCTGCACCTCACGGACCAGCTCGTCACGCAGGGCCGACAGCCGGGACGCCAGCTCGGGCTGGTGCTTCACGCTCAGCTCGCAGGCCGCAGCGAACCCGGCGATCGCCGGAGCGTCGATGGTGCCCGAGCGCACGTCACGCTCCTGCCCTCCGCCGTGCAGGAGGGCGGTCAGCTGGACCTCGCGCCGCAGCAGCAGCGCGCCGACGCCGTACGGGCCGCCGATCTTGTGACCGGTCAGGGTCATCGCGTCGAGCCCGGACCCGGCGAAGTCGACCGGCACCTGCCCGACCGCCTGGACCGCGTCGCTGTGCACCGGGATGCCGTGCGCGTGGGCGATCGCCACGACCTCGGCGACCGGCTGGACCGTGCCGACCTCGTTGTTGGCCCACATCACCGAGACCAGCGCGACGCTCTCGGGGTCCGCCTCCACGGCGGCCCGGAACGCCTCGAGATCGAGCCGGCCGAGGCGGTCCACCGGGACGAGCACGACGTCGGCGCCGTCCTGCTCCTCGAGCCACTGCAGCGGGTCGAGGACGGCGTGGTGCTCGACGGTGGTGCTGATGATCCGCGTGCGGCGAGGGTCCTCGGCCCGCCGCGCCCAGAACAGGCCCTTGAGCGCGAGGTTGTCGGCCTCGGTGCCTCCGGAGGTGAACACGACCTCACCCGGTCGGCAGCCGAGCGCCCGCGCGACCGACTCCCGGGACTCCTCGACGACCCGGCGGGCGGCACGCCCCGACGCGTGCAGCGAGTTCGGGTTGCCCACGCTCCCGAGGCGGGCGGTCATCGCCGCGGCGGCCTCGGGCAGGATCGGCGTCGTCGCCGCGTGGTCCAGGTAGACGGTCATCGCCTGTCAAGGGTACGGCGTCCTCCCCGAACCGCCTTCGAGCGCCCACCGTCGCACCTACACTCCGGCCATGACGCCGCTGTCTCGGGCCGCCCGGCGGGCCCTCCCGCTCCCCCTCGTCCTCACTGCCGCGCTCGCGCTCGGCGGCTGCGGGAGCGACGCGCCGAGCGCGAACCTCGGCCTCCACACGCCGTCGACCCCGGTCCCCACGACGGCCCCCTCCACGCCCACGCCGACGCCGACGCCCACCGACGACGCGTCCGCGACCGCGACCGGGCCCAGCTCCGGCGCGCAGCTGGTCAAGGTGACCAAATTCGGGATCGCCTTCGAGCTGCCCCGGGCCTGGCTCACGCTCGACGCGAAGAAGGTGCTCGCCAGCGGTGGGAAGAACCCGCTCCTGGACGAGCTGGCCCACCGGATGGGCACCACCCCCGAGCAGCTCGCCAAGACGTTCTCCGCCGCGGTGCAGACCTTCTCGGTGAGCGGCGACGGCGCGCACCACGGGTTCCTCGACAACGTCAACACGGTCGGCCAGGAGGGCGACGTGAACGACGAGGCGCTCAAGTTCCAGCTCGCCACTGTCGGTGCGAAGCCCAACGGCTTCGAGCACGCGACCAGCGCCGCCGGCGACGTGACCCGGGTGACGTACGACGTGCCGACGAAGATCGGCCTGACCGTCCACGCCGTCGCGGTCGTCGTGCACGCCGACGGCGCCACGGTCGTCGTCACCATCTCGTCGAGCTCGACCGCGGCGGCCGCGCGGATCGCCGACCAGGTCCAGAGGACGCTGCAGCCGATCCCCGGCCGCGATCCCGGCGCCTGACCCCGGCACCTGCCCCGAAGCCCGGAACCGGCCGCCGGCAGACTGCCGACGGCCGGGTCCGGCCCTGGGGAGGTCTCAGCCGACGCTGACGTCGTCGACCAGGAAGTTCGTGGCCGCCGTGGAGTCCTCGGTGCCGGTGAACTTCAGCGTGACCGACTTCCCGGCGAAGGCCGACAGGCTCAAGGTGCGCAGCACGTAGCCCGACGTCGCGTTGACGTTCGAGTACGTCGCCAGGGTCGTCGTGGTGGTCCCGCTGACGACCTGCACGGTGAGCCTGTCGTACACCGTGCTGCCGACCTCGTCGGTGCTGATCGCGTTGTAGAACCGCAGCGACGGCGTACCGGAGGGCACCGTGAAGGTCTGCGACAGCGTGTCGGTGTGCGTGGTGCCGTACCCGTCGAGCCACGCGTACCACGACCCGGCGTGCGGGGTGCCGCTGGTCGAGTTCGTGATCACGCCCGAGGTCGCGGTCCACGACGTGGCACCCGACTCGAACCCGCCGTTGGCCAGCGCACCGCCGCCGGTGCCGCCCCCGGTCGAGCAGGCCTCGGTCGGGGCCGCGTTCACGCCCTTCCACGCCGCAACGGTCGCCGCGCACTGGGTCGACGACGCGCCGTACAGGTCGCGCGCGGCCTTCACCATCCCGTTGGCCGCCACCGGGTAGGTGGTCGTGGAGGTCCAGTAGGTGGTCAGTGCGCGGTACCAGATCGCCGCAGCGGCGGAGCGCCCGATGCCGGTCAGCGTGGTGCCGTTGCAGGTGGTGCCGGTGTGCGTGCGGCCGCCGATGGTCTTGGTGCCGGTGCCCTCGGCGAGCAGGTAGAAGAGGTGGTTGCCGACACCGGAGGAGTAGTGCGGGTCGAGGTTCTTCGTCGAGGTCGACCAGCAGTTCACCGACGAGCCGTCCGCCGACGGGTTGTCCATCCGGCGCAGGTAGGTCCCGTCCTTCATGATCTTCTCGCCGATGTAGTAGTCGCCCGGGTCGCTGGCGTTGTTCGCCGAGAACTCCACCATCGTGCCCATCACGTCGGAGGTGGCCTCGTTCAGCCCACCGGCGTCACCGCTGTAGTCCAGGCCGGCCGTCGCCGAGGTCACCCCGTGCGACATCTCGTGGCCGGCCACGTCGAGAGCGACCAGCGGGTTCAGCGTGGAGCCGCCGTCGCCGTAGGTCATGCAGAAGCAGGAGTCGTCCCAGAAGGCGTTCTCGTAGCCGGATCCGTAGTGCACGCGGGAGTACGCCGCGACACCGTCGTTGCGGATCCCGGTGCGGCCGAAGGAGTTCTTGTAGAAGTCCCAGGTCAGCGCCGCGCCGTACGCCGCGTCCGCGGCCGCACTCTGGCGGCTCGAGGTCGAGCCGTTGCCCCAGGTGTCGTCCGCGTCGGTGAACAGCGTGCCGCGGCTGGTGCTGGTCGAGTTGTTCGCGTCGTACGTCGAGTGCCCGCCGCGAGCGCCGTCGGTGAGGTTCCAGCCACTGCCCCCGGGCGTGGTGGTCAGCGAGACGGCACCGCTGTAGAGGGTGTTGCCGGTGCCGGTGTCGGTCTCGATGCCGGCGTGCACGGCGAGCACCGCGCCGGTGCGGGCGTTGGTGTAGACGAGGTCGTCGACCGGGGTGCCGTCGGGCTTGGTGCCGGTCACCCGGGTCTCCCAGGCGAGCACGGGCTTGTGCAGGGCCGCGAAGACGACCCGGCGAGCGGTGCGTGCGGTGTCACCGCTCGCCGGGGTCGCCCCCTCGGCACGGGCCATGGCGGTGGCCCGGGGCACCGAGGCGGTCGTCGACGACAGCTGGACCCGGGAGGGATGGGCCCAGTCGACCGTGCTGACCGACCGGCCGGGCGAGGTGTGCACGACCAGGTCGCCGCCGATGACCGGCAGTCCCCCGTACGTGCGCTCGTAGCGGACGTGCTCACCCCCGTCGGTGTCACGCAGCACGTCCTTCACCACCAGCTGCTCCTCGCTGCCCAGCTTCAGCTCGCGGGCGGTGGTCGCACGCTCGGCGCGCGCCTCCTCCATCGCGGCCCGGCGCTCGGCCGGGGTGAAGCCGGGGTCGGGCCGGCTGGCCGCCGGTCGGGCGACCGGCACCGCGGTGCCGGACACCGCGCCGGACACCGGGCCGGACGTCGGGGCCGTGGCCCTCGCCGGGGTCATGCCGGCCAGGGAACCCAGCACCAGGGCCGCCGTGGCCGCCCCGGTCGTCATGTGAACTCGCCTCATCACCTGCATCGTGTGGATGCCTCTCTCTGCAGGGTCGCCCGGGATCTCCGGGGTGCCCACGGACGAGGGTGGTCACGGGGCCGACCCGCGACAAGACGGCAGTTTGTGCGGTGCAGAGGCCTGCAGATCAGGCCGAGGGACCAGGAGCCGGGCTCAGGACAGGGCGATCCGGGCGAGCAGGGCCCGGTGGTCGCTGCGGGCGATCCGGTAGGTGTGCGTCGAGATCGTCGAGAACTGCTTGCTGACCAGCACGTGGTCGATCGCCATCACACCGAGGCCGAACGGCAGCGCGTGACCGACCCCCGGGTCGCTCGGCCAGGTCGGCTGCCAGCCCGCGTCGGACTGGCGGGCGGCGTCACTGAGGCCGAGGCCGAGCAGGTCGCGCATCGGGCGGTGGTCCAGGGTGGCGTTGAAGTCGCCGGCCATCACCACGGGGCCGCGGCGCAGCGCCAGGGTGGTGTTCCACAGCACTGCCCGGTGGTCTGACGTCCACAGCTGGGGCGTGACCCACGGCTGGGACGTGTGCACGGCCACCAGCGAGAACGGCCGGGGTGCGTCGACCCGCACGACCCAGGCGCTGTTGAAGACCTTCAGCTGCTCCTCGTCCTGCAGGGGGTAGCGGGAGAAGACGACGGTCCCTCGCGCACCGGCGAACGGCTCGCCGCCCTGGTGGGGCAGCTCCTGCCGCAGCTTCTCGAGCCCGGCGAACGCGAGCGGCGTCACCTCCTCCAGCACCACGACGTCGGCGTGGCTGCGCTCGGCGAGGCGGGTCACCTCGGCGGTGTCCCCGAGCCCGAGCCTCAGGTTCGCGGTCAGCACCGTCAGGTCGGCGCGGCCCGACGCGTGGCTGCCCGCGTACGACGGCACCTGGAGCGCGGCGTGGAAGAGCAGGCCGGCCACGGAGACCAGGACCGCGGCGGTGGAGACCAGCCGTCGCCGATCATGGTCGCCGAGCCGGTGCACCGCCGACCAGGCGAGCGCGGCCGCGGCGTACCCGACGAGGGCGAAGGGCACGAACGCCGTCGCCAGCACCAGGAGGTGCTGCGACGGCGTGAGCAGCCGGCAGACCGACAGGAGCAAGGAAACGGCCAGGGTTGCCGCCGCCACGACGGCGGCGACGACCCTGGCCGGTTGCCTCAGGCGCGTGGGCAGGTCAGCCCTTGCGCTTGGTGACCTCGGCGGTGGCGGCCGGCAGCACGGTGTGCAGGTCGCCGACGACACCGAAGTCCACCAGCTCGAAGATCGGGGCCTCTTCGTCCTTGTTGACGGCCACGATGGTCTTCGAGGTCTGCATGCCGGCGCGGTGCTGGATCGCGCCGGAGATGCCCGCCGCGACGTACAGCTGCGGCGACACGGTCTTGCCGGTCTGGCCGATCTGGAAGGCGTGCGGCTTCCAGCCGGAGTCGACCGCGGCACGCGAGGCGCCGACGGCGGCACCCAGGGAGTCCGCGAAGTTCTCGACCGGCTCGAAGTTGCCGCCGGTGCCACGACCACCGGAGACCACGATCGCGGCCTCGGTGAGCTCGGGGCGACCGGTCGCCTCACGCGGCTGCGACGCCACGATCTGCGCCTTCTTCGCCGAGTCGGAGATGGTCGCGGAGAACTTCTCGACCGCACCCGCACCGGCCGACTCCTCCGGAGCGGCGGCGTTCGGCTTGACCGTGATGATCGGCGTGCCCTTGGTGACCTTGGCCTTGACGGTGAAGTTGCCGGCGAACACGCTCTGCGTGGTCACCGGGCCCTCCTGCACGTCGACGGCGTCGGTGATCAGGCCCGACTCGAGCTTGATCGCGAGCCGGCCGGCGATCTCCTTCCCCTCGGCGCCCGAGGTGATCAGGATCGCGGCGGGGTTCGCCTGGGCGGCGATCTGCTGGAGCACCTCGGCCTTCGGAGCCACCAGGTAGCCCTTGATCTCGGTGTCGTCGACGACGTACACCTTCTCCGCGCCGTACTTCTTCACGGCCTCAGCGGCGGCGTCGGCCTTGTCGGCGCCACCGATGAAGACCGCGGACGGCTCACCGAGGCGCTTGGCGATGGTCAGCAGCTCGAACGTCGGCTTGCGTACGGCGCCGTCGACGTGGTCGACCAGAACCAGGATCTCACTCATGTCTGCAGGCCCTCTCAGATGAACTTCTTGGAGGCGAGGAACTCGACGAGCGCCGTGGCGCCCGAGCCGTCCTCGTCGGTCACGATCTCGCCGGCGGTGCGCGGCGGGCGGGCCTCGGTGGACTCCACGGCGGTCCACGCCGCGTCCAGGCCGACCTCGCTCGCGTCGACGCCCAGGTCGGAGAGCGACCAGGTGTCGAGCGGCTTCTTCTTCGCGGCCATGATGCCCTTGAACGACGGGTACCGGGCCTCGCCGGACTGGTCGGTCACCGACAGCACCAGCGGAGCGGTCGCGCCGATGACCTCGGTCGCGGTGTCACCGTCACGCTTGATCCGGAACTGGTCGCCCTGGCTCTCGACCACCGACGCCAGCGTGATCTGCGGCAGGTCGAGGCGCTCGGCGAGCATCGCCGGCACGACGGACATCGCACCGTCGGTCGAGCCCAGGCCGCAGACGACCACGTCGACGCCGCCGTCGCCCTTCAGCTTCTCGATCGCCGCGGCGAGCACCTTGGAGGTGGCCGGGGCGTCGGAGCCGGCGACCGCGTCGTCGACCACGTGGACGCCCTTGTCGGCGCCCATCTGCAGGGCCTTGCGGATCGCGTCCGCCGCCTGGTCGGGGCCGATGGTCAGCGCGGTGACGGTGACCGACTCGGGGTCGGCGTTCTTCTCCTTGAGCTGCAGCGACTGCTCGACGGCGTACTCGTCGAGCTCGGAGAGCAAGCCGGGAACGGTGACGCGGTCCACGGTGTTGTCCGACTCGAACTTCTGGTCGGCGGTCGCGTCGGGTACGTACTTCACACAGACGACAATGTTCATCTTGGTGTCAGCCCCGCAGGGCCCCTCCTGGGTCAGAGACGAGTTCGTTCAGGTTACTAGCGAGTCGGGCGGCCAGAAACACCGTCCCGGGTGGGCTCGGTCACAGCGCCCGAGCCGGGTGGAGCATCGGGTCAGAGCACCGACCGCGGGGCCAGGATGCGCTGCAGGTAGCGGCCGATCGCGAGGTAGACGATGGCGGCGATCCCCCAGTTCACCACCGCGTCCTTGGTCGTGGCGTTCTGGCCGTGGAACTCGAAGATGCCGTTCTTGCGGCTGAACGGGCCGTCGATCGCGTCGGCGAAGTCGAGCACGAACTTGACCAGCGCGTTGTCCTGGCTGACGTTGTCGCGGGCGGCGACGAGGAACGCGCCGAGGGCGAGCACCACCGAGCAGACGAGGAACACCACGCGGAGGATCTTCGCCATCGTCTCGCGCAGCTGGTCCTTCTCCGCGCGGCGCGTCTTCGCGCGGTCGGGGAACGGCTGGTCCGACTTCACAACTTTCGCCACCAGGGCTCCTTGGTCTGTCTGCGCTGGTCTGGTCCGGCCGGTGGGACCGGCCCGGGTGTCCGGCTGGTCAACGACGACGGCGGCGTGACGTTAGGCATCGGCCCACGCCGTCGCCGGCGCCGTCCACCGGCTCAGCGTCCCTCGAATCGCGCCTTGCCGGGACCGTTCTCGACAAATGAGCTCATCCCGATCGACCGGTCCTCGGTGGCGAACAGCGCCGCGAACTGCTGGCGCTCGATCTCCAGGCCGGTCTCGAGGTCGACCTCGAGACCGCGGTCGATCGCCTCCTTGGCCGCCCGCACGGCGTACGACGCGGCGTGGGTGAACTGCCCGGCCCACGCCACCGCCTCGGCGTACACCTGGTCGGCCGGGACGACCCGGTCGGCCAGGCCGATCGCGAGCGCCTCGTCGGCCTTCACGAAGCGCCCGCTGAAGATGATGTCCTTGGCGCGGCTGGGGCCGACCAGGCGGCTGAGCCGCTGCGTGCCGCCGGCGCCGGGGATGATGCCGAGCAGCACCTCGGGCTGGCCGAAGGTCGCGTCCTCGGCCGCGATCCGGAAGTCCGCGCACAGGGCCAGCTCGCAGCCGCCGCCGAGGGCGTAGCCGGTGACCGCGGCCACCACGGGCTTGGGGATCCGGGCGACCGCGGTGAAGGCCGTGGTCAGGCCGGTCGAGCGCTTCACCATGTCCGTGTAGGACATGTCGGCCATCTCCTTGATGTCCGCGCCGGCCGCGAAGACCCGCTCGCCGCCGTACAGGACGACGGCCTTGACGTCGTCACGAAGGCTCACCTCCCCGGCGACGGCCCGGATCTCCTCCTGGACCTGCGCGTTCAAGGCGTTCATCTTCGGCCGGTCGAGCCGGATGGTGCCGACGCCGTCGGCCACCTCGAGACGGACGAACTCCGGGGCGGGAGCGGGATCGACGCTCATGCTGTGGGGACACCTCCGTGCGCGGGCCGACGTGACCGGGACAACCTATCGCCGTCTCCCGCCGCGGCCGTCGTGGCCGGGGCTGCAATGATCGGCGGGTGGCATTGGAGACCTGGCGCTGGCGCTCGCGGGACGAACGTGCTCCGGTGTGGCCCGGACACTCCTGGCCGCTCGGCGCGAGCTGGTCGGAGGAGGCGACGAATTTCGCGGTCTACGCCCCGGAGGCGACCGCGATGTGGGTCTGCGTGTTCGACGACGACGACCGCGAGACGTCGTACCAGCTCACCGAGCACACGCTGGGCATCTGGCACGGAGCGGTGCCCGGCCTCCCCCTCGGCACCCGCTACGGCCTGCGGGCGTTCGGGCCCTGGCAGCCCGAGCAGGGGCTGCGGTTCAACCCGCACAAGCTGCTGATCGACCCCTACGCGAAGGCGGTGAGCGGGGAGCTCGTGCCGGGGCCGGCCATCTACGCCCACGACCTCGACAACCCGGAGCGGCCCAGCACCGCCGACTCGGCTGCCGCCATGCCGAAGAGCATCGTGGTCCGCGACGAGTTCGACTGGGGCCCGGGCGGCGACCCGCCGATGCGGCGCCGCTGGCGCGACAGCGTGATCTACGAGCTGCACGTGAAGGGCTACACGAAGCTGCACCAGGAGATCCCCGAGGAGCTGCGCGGCACGTACGCCGGCCTCGCGTCGCCCCAGGTGATCGACTACCTCAAGGAGCTCGGCGTCACGGCGGTCGAGCTGCTGCCGATCCACCAGTTCTACTCGGAGCCGCGGCTCTCCGGCCATGGCCTCGTGAACTACTGGGGCTACAACTCGCTGGCCTTCTTCGCCCCGCACGGCGCCTACTCGTCGGCGGGCGACCGCGGCGGGCAGGTCCGCGAGTTCAAGCAGATGGTCAAGACCTTCCACGAGGCGGGCATCGAGGTGATCCTCGACGTGGTCTACAACCACACCGCCGAGGGCGGCGCCGACGGGCCCAGTCTTTCGTTCCGCGGCCTCGACGACCGCGGCTTCTACAAGCGGGTCGCGGTCGAGAACGAGGACGAGGAGCTCCCGCCGCACGCCCGGTTCGACGACACGTACTGGGACGTCACCGGGTGCGGGAACACCGTCAACGCGGGCAACCCGCAGGCGCTGCGGCTGATCCTCGACTCGCTGCGCTACTGGGTCAACGAGATGCACGTCGACGGCTTCCGGTTCGACCTGCTGTCCGCCCTGACCCGCACCGGCTACTCGGTCGACATGAGCGGCCACCTGCTCACCACGATCGGGCAGGACCCCGCCCTGCGGCACGCGAAGCTGATCGCCGAGCCCTGGGACGCCTCCGGCGACGGCTACCGGGTGGGCGAGTACCCGCCGCCCTGGGTCGAGTGGAACGACCAGTTCCGCGACACGATGCGCGACTTCTGGCGGGGCACCTCCGAGGGCATCCGCGACGTGGCCACCCGGCTGGCCGGCTCGTCCGACCTGTACGCCGACGACGGCCGGTCGCCGTACGCGTCGGTGAACTTCGTGACCGCCCACGACGGCTTCACCCTGCGCGACCTGGTCTCCTACGAGCACAAGCACAACGAGGTCAACGGCGAGGACAACCAGGACGGCACCGACGACAACCGCTCACAGAACTGTGGCATCGAAGGTGAGACCGACGACCCCGAGATCGTCGCGCTGCGGCAGCGGATCGCGGCCAACCTGATGATCACGCTGTGCCTGTCCAACGGGGTGCCGATGATCACCGCCGGCGACGAGCGCGGACGCACGCAGCGGGGCAACAACAACCCCTATGCGCAGGACAACGAGATCTCGTGGGTCGACTGGCGCCCGGACGACGCGTGGCTGGGCATGTGGGAGATGACCCGCACCGCGCTCCGGATCCGCCGCGACCACGCGACGTTGCGGCAGCGGCACTGGTTCGAGGGCCGGCCGGCGATCACCGGCGGCCCGAAGGACCTCGCCTGGATCCACCCCGACGGTCGGGAGATGACCGCCGAGGACTGGCACGACCCGGCCCTGCGCGTGATCGGCATGTTCGTCTCCGGCGACCCGATCCGCTCCCCCGGTCCCCGCGGGGAGCAGATGCGGGACGCGTCGTTCCTGATCTGGTTCAACGGCGCCGACGTCGACCGGGAGGTCCGGCTCCCCGTGAACGCGTGGGTGCAGGCCGGGCACGTGGTCATCTCGACCGACGACAAGATGCGCACCGGTACCAGCGTCCGCGCCGGAGACGCGTTCCTGCTCCGGGCGCGGTCGCTGGTGGTGCTCCAGGAGGACTGACCGGGCGGCCGCCTCGCCGCGCTACGCCAGCGCGACCAGGCCGAGCTCGGCGGGCGACGCCAGCCCCTCGTGCTTGGGCAGCACGCGGACGGTGTAGCCGAACGGACCGGGACGGTCGAGCACGAGCGTGCCCTCGAACCGGTGCCGGCCGTCCTCGTAGGACTCGGCCAGGGTCAGGTCCGCGACCGCGACCGTCGCGAGCTGGTCCTCGCCCTTGATCCGTCCGTGGGCGACCTGCACCTCGACGTCGGCCGGCGAGAGCGACCCCAGCGAGACGAACGCCTTGAGCTCGAGGCTGGCGCCGACCTCCGGGGAGTCCGAGAGCCCCTCGGTGTCGATGTGGTCGATCCGGACCAGGTCCCAGTTCTTGTGGATCCGGGCCTTGAACTCGGCCAGCTCGCGCGCCCCGTCGTAGGTCTCGTTGATCGCGCGAGCAGCGGCCGCGGCCGGGGTGTACAGGCGCTCCACGTAGTCGCGCACCATCCGGGTCGAGAGCACCTTCGGGCCCAGCGACTTCAGCGTGTGCCGGACCATCTCGATCCAGCGGGTCGGCAGGCCGCTGCGGTCACGGTCGTAGAACCGCGGCGCCACCTCGTTCTCGATCAGGTCGTAGAGCGCGGTCGCCTCGATGTCGTCACGCACGTGCTCGTCGGCGACGCCGTCGGCCGACGGGATCGCCCAGCCGTTGTTCCCGTCGTACCACTCGTCCCACCAGCCGTCGAGGATCGAGAGGTTCAGCGCACCGTTCAGGGCGGCCTTCATGCCCGACGTGCCGCAGGCCTCGTAGGGCCGCAGCGGGTTGTTCAGCCAGACGTCGCAGCCGGGGTAGAGCGGCTGGGCCATCGCGATGTCGTAGTTCGGCAGGAACACGATCCGGTGCCGGACCTCCGGGTCGTCGGCGAACTTCACGATCTCCTGGATCAGCGCCTTGCCGCCGTCGTCCGCGGGGTGCGCCTTGCCGGCGATGACCAGCTGCACCGGGCGCTCCGGGTCGAGCAGCAGCCGCTTGAGCCGCTCGGGGTCGCGCAGCATCAGCGTGAGCCGCTTGTACGACGGCACCCGCCGCGCGAAGCCGATCGTGAGCACGTCCGGGTCGAGCGCGTTGTCGATCCAGCCGAGCTCGGACGCCGCGGCCCCACGCTGCCGGCAGGACCGGCGCATCCGGGCGCGGGCGTCCTCGACGAGGCGCTGGCGCAGGGCGCGCTTGGTGGCCCAGAGCTCGTCGGCGGGGATCTTGTCGATCACCTCCCACGCGAACGGGTCGATCGAGCCGCTGTCGGCGCCCGACCGGTCGGCGAGCTCGAAGACCTCGCGCGCCACCCAGGTGGGGGCGTGCACGCCGTTGGTGATCGACGTGATCGGCACCTCGACCTCGTCGAACGCCGGCCACAGGCCGTTGAACATCCCGCGGCTGACATGGCCGTGGAGCAGGGACACCCCGTTGGCCCGCTGGGCGAGCCGGAAGCCCATCACCGCCATGTTGAAGACCGCCGGGTCGCCGCCCTCGTAGTCCTCGGTGCCCAGCGCGAGGATGTCCTCGACCGGTACGCCGGCCACCGGACCCTGCGCGCCGAAGTACTGGGCGATCAGGTCGCGCGGGAACCGGTCGATCCCGGCCGGGACCGGGGTGTGCGTCGTGAAGAGGGTGCCGGCCCGGGTGACCTCGAGCGCCGTCGGGAAGTCGAGCTTCGGCCCGCCGTCGGCCACCGTCAGCTCGCGGATCCGCTCGAGGCCGAGGAAGCCGGCGTGGCCCTCGTTGGTGTGGAAGACCTCGGGCTCGGGGGCGCCGGTGATGCGCGAGTAGGAGCGGAGCGCGCGGATGCCACCGACGCCGAGGAGCAGCTCCTGCAGCAGCCGGTGCTCCGCGGTCCCGCCGTACAGCCGGTCGGTGACGTCGCGCAGCGGCTCGGGGTTCGCCTCCACGTCGGAGTCGAGCAGCAGCAGTGGGACGCGCCCGACCTGGGCGACCCAGATCTGCGCCAGCAGCGGGTGGTCGCCGGGGATCTCGAGGGCGACCTGGGCGTGCGACCCGTCGGGCTCGCGCAACGGGGTCATCGGGAGACCGTCGGGGTCGATGACCGGGTAGGTCTCCTGCTGCCAGCCCTCGCGGGAGAGCGCCTGGCGGAAGTAGCCGTGGCGGTACAGCAGGCCGACGCCGACGAGCGGCACACCGAGGTCGCTCGCGGTCTTGAGGTGGTCGCCGGCCAGGATGCCGAGGCCACCGGAGTACTGCGGCAGCACCGACGTGATGCCGTACTCCGGGGAGAAGTAGGCGACGGAGCGCGGCAGCGTGTCGCCGGCGGCGGCGCGCTTCTGGAACCAGCGCTCGCCGGTGAGGTACTGCTCGAGGTCGGCGCGGTCCAGCTCCAGCATGCGCAGGAACTTCTTGTCGCCGGCCAGCTCCTCGAGCCGCTCTGCCGAGACCAGGCCGAGCAGCTTCACCGGGTCACGCCCGGAGGCCTCCCACTGCTCGGGGTCCATGGCGGCGAAGAGGTCCTGCGTCTCGGGGTGCCAGGACCAGCGCAAGTTGGTCGCCAGCTCGAGCAAGGGCTGGAGCACCTCGGGCAGGACGGGCCGGACCGTGAATCGTCGAATCGCTCGCATCAGACGAAGGTAGCCGAACCTGACTTGATCGTTCCAATTATGTCCGCAAATTGGGCGCTCAGCCCGGGGCCACCGCCCTTCCCGGGGCGTCCGCCCTCGCGGTGGAGGTGGAGCTCCAGCCCGCCCCGGCCGGAGTCCCGCGGTGGGTCACCCTGAGGACGGCCCGGCTGGCGTCGAACGTGGCCGACAACAACGGATCCGGTTGCTTCAGGGGCGACTGACAGCGGATACTGTCAGCCGTCCCCCTGATTCGCCACGTAAACCGCACGGAGGCCGTCGATGAGCGTCACCCATGAGTCCCGGACCGGCGGCCCCACCCTGCCGCAGGAGCGCCGGCTGGTGACGCCGATCCCCGGACCGCGCTCGCGCGAGCTGCACGAGCGGCGTGCGGCCACGGTGGCCGCCGGCGTGAGCAGCGTGCTGCCGGTGTACGTCGCCGCCGCGGGTGGCGGGGTCCTGGTCGACGTGGACGGCAACTCGCTGATCGACCTGGCCTCCGGCATCGCGGTCACCTCGGTCGGCAATGCCGCGCCCGAGGTGGTCTCCCGGGTGCAGGGCCAGGTGGCCGCGTTCACCCACACGTGCTTCATGGTGGCGCCGTACGAGGGCTACGTGGAGGTGTGCGAGCAGCTCGCCGCGCTGACCCCCGGCGACCACGCCAAGCGCACCGCGCTGTTCAACTCCGGCGCGGAGGCGGTCGAGAACGCCGTCAAGGTCGCGCGGTCGCACACCGGCCGCAACGCGGTCGTGGTGGTCGACCACGCCTACCACGGGCGCACGAACCTCACGATGGCGATGACCGCCAAGAACATGCCCTACAAGCAGGGCTTCGGGCCGTTCGCCGGCGAGGTCTACCGCGCCCCCGTCTCCTACCCGTTCCGCGACGGCCTGACCGGCCCGGAGGCAGCAGCGCGCGCGATCGACCTGATCGACAAGCAGGTCGGCGCCGGCAACGTCGCCTGCATCGTCGTCGAGCCCGTGCTCGGCGAGGGCGGCTTCATCGTGCCCGCTCCGGGCTACCTCTCCGCGCTCGCCGCGTACGCCGCAGCCAACGGCATCGTCTTCGTCGCCGACGAGATCCAGTCCGGCATGTGCCGCACCGGCGCCTGGTTCGCCAGCGAGCACGAGGGGATCGTCCCCGACCTCGTGACGGTGGCCAAGGGCGTCGCCGGCGGCCTCCCGCTGGCCGGAGTCGTCGGCCGCGCGGAGATCATGGACTCCGTGCACCGCGGCGGCCTCGGCGGCACGTACGGCGGCAACCCGGTCGCGTGCGCCGCCGCCCTCGGTGCGATCGCGACGATGAAGGACCTCGACCTCAACGCCCGTGCCCGCGAGATCGGCGACCTGCTGACCGCACGCCTGCGCGACCTGGCGGCCGCGAACCCCGCCGTGGGCGACGTCCGCGGCCGCGGCGCGATGGTGGCGATCGAGGTCGTCCAGCCCGGGACCACCGTGCCCGACCCGGCGATGGCCGCCCGGCTCAGCGCGGGCTGCCACCAGGCCGGCGTGCTCACGCTGACCTGCGGCACCTACGGCAACGTGCTGCGCTTCCTGCCGCCCCTGGTCGCGCCCGACCACCTGCTGCACGAGGCGATGGACGTGCTGGCCGAGGTCGCCTCGATCTAGCGAACCGCGACCTCGCGAGGCACGAGCGCGAGTCGAGTACCGCTGGTTGAGG
>NZ_RJSF01000002.1 GCF_003725535.1 Nocardioides pocheonensis
GCGTGGGCGAGCACGCGGGCTTCGGCCGCGTTCGCCTCGGCGCGGGCCTGCCGGATCGATCCGAGCACAGCACCAGCCGTGGTGGCGGCGTGGGTGCTGGTGGTCGGGTTCATGGTTCGAATCTAGGGGTGACCACCGACACTTTCGGTCCCGGATCCCCTTGCGGGTAAGGGAATTCGGAAGAATTCTCGAGAATCTTTAGCGACCCACCGCGACCCACTGGGGCCCCGTGCGGTGCGGGTGGTTTCGGCAGGCTCAACCACCTTGAGGTTGGCTCGGCGGTCGGTGGCTGGGTCCGTGCCGGCGGGTGGTTTCGAGGCTCGCTGGCGCTCGCGCCTCAACCACCGAAAGCGGCGCAGACCGGCGGCCGAGATCGAGACCCGGCCCCGACGCCGTACCGCCTCGTCGCTGCCCGTCCCCCCGGCACAGACCGCCACCTGCCGAGCGTGGTTTCGAGGCTCGCTGGCGCTCGCACCTCAACCACCAAGCGCACCGCAGATCCGTGAGCCGACAGCAGACCCGGTCCCGCGCCGTACCCCGTCGTCGCTGCCCGTCCCCCGGCACCGACCGCCAGCCGACAAGAGTGGTTTCGGCAAGCTCAACCACCTGGGGCTGGGTCTCTGCCTGACAGCGTGGTTTCGGCAAGCTCAACCACCCAGCGCCGAACACTCCCAGTTCCGCCCGCAGCAGAACCCGCTTGTCCAGCCCACCACGACCCAGGAGCATCGAGGCCATGAGAGTCCTGGTTCTCGGAGGCACCCACCACGTCGGACGAGCCACCGTCGACGCGGCGCTGAGCCGGGGGGACCGGGTCACGACGCTGACTCGAGGTGTCAGCGGTCACGCCGTGCCGGGTGCGGAGGCCCGGCACGCGGACCGGCTGGACCCGGAGGCGGTCCGGGAGGCGCTCGGTGCCGACACCTGGGACGCCGTGGTCGACACCTGGTCGCACCAGCCGGTGGCCGTGCGCGACTCCGCGCGCCTCCTGGCCGGGCGGGCGCCGCACTACACCTACATCTCGAGCCGGTCGGTGTACACGTGGCCGATGGAGCCGGGCAGCGACGAGTCCGCTCCGGTGGTGGACGGTGACCCGGCGAGCACCGACGCGGCCGACTACGCGGCGGCGAAGCGGGGTGGTGAGCTCGCCGTCCAGGCTGAGTTCGACGGAGACGTGCTGCTGCCGCGCGCCGTGCTGGTCCTCGGCCCGTACGAGGTGGTCGGCCGGTTGCCGTGGTGGCTGAACCGGATCGCCGCCGGGGGACGGGTTCCGGCGCCGGGGCCGCGCGACCGCCCGCTCCAGTACGTCGACGCGCGCGACCTGGCCGCCTGGGTGCTCGACGCGGCCGAGCGGGGAGTCTCCGGCGCGTACAACACCGTCAGCCCGCGAGGACACACCACCATCGGCGCGCTGCTCGACCAGTGCGTCGCGGTCACCGGCTCGGACGCCGAGCTGGTGTGGGTGACGCCCGAGGCGGTGGAGGCCGCGGGGCTCAGCGGGTGGACCGACCTGCCGATCTGGGTGCCGCCGACGGGCGAGCTGGCCGCGCTGCACGACTGCGACGTGTCCGCGGCGCACGAGGCCGGGCTCCGGTGCCGCCCGATGGAGGCGACGGTCGCCGACACCTGGGCGTGGCTGGAGCGTGAGGGCACCCCGGCGCCGCCGTCCGCGCGCGCCGGGGAGCTCGGCCTGTCTGCCGAGGAGGAGCGTCGGCTACTGGGCGCGGTGGGCTGAGGCGCGGCCGGCGGACACGATCCGCACCTTCTCGCAGCCCAGCAGCAGCACGTGCGGGTGGGCCTGGTTGAAGGTCACGGAATCCGTGCCCGGCCCGCAGGTGATCGTCATCCTGTCCGGGAAGGCGACCACGATCCGGTCGTCGCCCGCGCCGCCGAAGATCACGTCGCGGAAGTTGCCGAAGATGGTGTCGTTGCCCGCGCCTCCGTAGAGCGCGTCGACCTCGCTGCCCTGGGCGTCGGCGATCACGTCGTTGCCGCGCTGCCCGTAGCTGCGGTCGGAGCCTGGACCGCCCTTGAGGTGGTCGGCGCCGCGGCCGCCGTACAGGAAGTCGTTGCCCTTGCCTCCCCGCACGTTGTCCGCGCCACCGAGGGCGCGCACGGTGTCGTCGCCGCCGAGGGCGCGCACGGTGTCGGCGGAGGTGGTGCCGGTGAGGGTCTCGCCGGCGTCGGTGCCGGTGACCGTGTCGGCGTACGCCGGGACGGCGAACGCGAGGGCGAGGGTTGACGCACTGACGAGCAGGATCTTCCGCATGCGCGCAGGCTATCCCCGGGTTGTGCGCTGTGTCACAGTTCCGCCATGACGGCGAGTGCTCCGGCCCCCACCTATCTAGACGACCGGCTCCGGCACTGGGCCACCGTGACACCGGACGCGGAGGCGGTCAGCTACCTCGGACGCAGCTGGACCTGGGCCGAGTGGGACGAGCGAGTACGCCGCCTCGCCGGCGCCCTGCGTGACCTCGGCGTCGGTCGCGGCGACGTGGTGTCGTTCCTGGACAAGAACCATCCCGCCTGCGTGGAGCTCACGTTCGCCGCCGCCAGCCTCGGCGCGGCGAACGCGATCATCAACTTCCGGCTCGCCGGCGACGAGGTCGACTACGCGGTCAACGACGCCGGCGCCAAGGTCCTGCTGGTGGGCACCGAGCTGATGCCGCTGATCGAGCGGATCCGCGACCGCCTGACCACCGTCGAGCACGTCGTCGAGGTGACGCCGGACGGCGGCGACGGAGACGCCTACGAGGCCCTCCTCGCCGGTGCGACCCCGGTCGGCCGCAGCGCCGACGTCCGGCCGGAGGACGTCTGCCTGGTGATGTACTCCTCCGGCACCACCGGTCGGCCGAAGGGCGTGATGCTGACCCAGCGCAACATGGTCAAGCACACCGTGAACGCCCACGACGGCTGGTCCTTCGAGCCCGGCGACAAGAACCTCGTGGCGATGCCGCTCTTCCACGTCGGCGGGTCGTCGTACGTGCTGTTCGGCATCCACGACGGCGTGCCGAGCGTGATGACCCGCGACCCCGACGGCGCCTCGCTCGCCGGGGCGATCCTGCAGGGCGCGAACCGCACCTTCCTGGTCCCCGCGGTGCTCGCGCAGGTGCTGCAGAGCGGCGACGACGCGATCAAGCTGTTCGGCGCCCTCAAGACCTACACGTACGGCGCCGCGCCGATGCCGCTGCCGCTGCTCCGCGCGGCCATGGCCGCCTGGCCCGACACCGACTTCATCCAGGTCTACGGCCTGACCGAGGTCTCGGGTGTGCTCACCCACCTCATGCCCGAGGCGCACCGCGACGCCGAGCACCCGGAGCGGCTGGTGTCGGCCGGCCACTGCATCCCCGAGGTGGAGGTCCGCGTCGTCGACCCCGGCACGCTCGAGGACCTGCCCGCCGGCGAGCACGGCGAGCTGTGGTTCCGCACGCCGCAGCTCATGACCGGCTACCTCGGCAAGCCCGAGGCCACCGCCGAAGTCATCACCGCGGACGGGTGGTTCCGCACCGGTGACATGGGCGTCGTCGACGAGGCCGGCTTCGTCTACGTGCAGGACCGGCTCAAGGACATGATCATCTCGGGCGGCGAGAACATCTACTCGCCCGAGATCGAGCGGGTCCTGGCCGAGCACCCGGCGGTCATGGAGGTCGCGGTCATCGGGGTGCCCGACGACCGGTGGGGCGAGGTGGTCAAGGCGGTGGTCAGCCTCCACGCCGGCGCGACCGCGACCGAGGCCGAGCTGATCGACCACTGCCGCGAGCGGCTCGCGCACTTCAAGTGCCCCAAGTCCGTCGACGTCGTCGAGGCGCTGCCCCGCAACCCCACCGGCAAGATCCTCAAGCGCGATCTCCGGGCGCCGTACTGGGCCGACCGCGAGCGGCAGACCGTCTGAGCCGCGGACGGTCTGAGAGGCTGGGACCGTGCCGTTCCGCTTCCGCCACTTCGACTGGAGCCTGCGCTCGTGCGGGCTGCACGGCCACATCACCTACCGGCCGACCGAGCCCGACCTCGCGGAGCGCCTGCGGGCCGACACCGTCGCCGGCGAGGCCTGGCGGTGCCTGCGCTGCGAGGCGTACGTGCCCGGCCCACCGCACGGATCCGGTCCGGCCGAGGACGCACCGCTGGTGCTGCGTGGCCGCGAGCTGCGCGACGCGTTCATCCTCCGGCTGCTGGCCGCCGAGCGCTTCATCCGCGGCCTCCTCCTGGTCGCCCTCGCCTACGGCATCGAGAAGTTCAACGGCGCCCGTGACTCGCTGCAGCGGGTTTTCGACAGCTACCTGCCGACCCTGACGCCGCTGGCGAACAAGCTCGGGATCGACCTCCAGACGACCGGTCCCGTCCGGCTGATCGACCGGGCGCTGCACACCGCGCACGGCACGTTGGCCCTCGTCGCCCTGGGCGTCCTCGCCTACGGCTCCCTCGAGCTGGTGGAGGGTGTCGGCCTCTGGCTGCTCAAGCGGTGGGGCGAGTACGTCGCCGTGGTCGGCACGTCGATCTTCCTGCCCCTGGAGGTCTACGAGCTGGTCGACAAGGTGACCTGGCTGCGTCTGGTCGCTTTCGTCGTCAACGTGTTCGCCGTGGTCTACCTGCTCTGGACCAAGCGGCTGTTCGGCCTGCGCGGGGGCTACGCGGCGTTCGAGGCCGAGCGGCACGGCGAGTCGCTGCTCGAGGTCGAGCAGGCCGCCGTCTCCAGCAGGCCCTGACCGCGCCGCTCACGCCGAGGGGGCGCCCGACTCCTCGGCGTGCAGCGTGAGCTTCCTGAGCAGTCGGTTGAGCGTGACGAGCTCTCGCCGGGTGAGCGCCGAGGCGAGCTCGTCCTCGGCGGTGCCCCGCAGGCTCATGGCCTTGCGCCACACCGTCGCGCCGGCCCGGGTGACCTCGACGTCGACCCGGCGGCGGTCGTCCGCGCCCGGCATCCGCTTGACCCAGCCCTTCTTCTCCAGACCGTCCAGGCGTCCGGTGATCCCGGCGTTGGAGACGCCGAGCTCCTGTGCCAGCGCGCCGGGAGAGGCGTGGCCGGGCGTGTCCCGGATCATCAGCGCGTGCAGGGTGTCGTACTCGAAGTCCTGCAGGTCCGTCCGGACCAGCGCCGTCTGCTTCGCCTCGCGCAGGTGGCGCGCGAGGTTCAGGAGGCGGACGGTCAGCGCCTCGACCTCGTCGTCGAAGCTGATGTCGATCCAGTGGTCGCGCCAGCGCTCGACGTGGAGGTCCGCGAGGTCCTTCGGCATGGTCCCAGTGTAGAGATCTATTTCGTTGACAAACAATTCACCAGCGAAATACTTTCGGGTCATGACCACCGCCGACGGCCCGCTCCGGCACACCGCCTTCCGGTGGCTGCTCGTGGGCACGACCGTGAACAGCCTCGGCAACATGATCGCGCCGGTCGCGATCGCGTTCGCGGTGCTCGACCTCGGCGGCAGCGCGACGCAGCTGGGCCTGGTGGTCGGCGCGTACGCCCTCGCCGACGTCGTCGCCGTGCTCTGGGGCGGGGTGCTCGGCGACCGGCTGCCCCGCACCGTGATGATGCGCGCCTCCAACGCGGCGGCGGCGCTCGTCCAGGGCCTCGTGGCGCTGAGCCTGACCACCCACCACGGCTCGCTCTGGCTCCTGGCGATCGGCGGCGCGCTCAACGGCGGCCTCGGATCGCTCGCCGGTCCGAGCACCCAGGCGGTCACGCCCCAGACCGTGCCCGCGGCGGTCCTCCGGCGGGCGATCACGCTGCGCCGGCTGAGCCAGAACGCCGCGATGATCGGCGGGGCAGGCGTCGCGGGTCTGCTGGTGGCGTGGATCGGGCCGGGCGGCGCTCTCGCGGTCGACGCCGCCACGTTCCTGGTCGCCACGACCTGCTTCACCCGGGTGCGGGTGCCCGCGGTCGCCTCCGGGCCGCGGACGCGCGCGCTCGCCGAGGCGCGCGACGGCTTCCGCGAGGTGGTCCGGCACTCCTGGCTGTGGTCGCTGATCGCGATGGCGCTCGTCTACCACCTCTTCTACGGCGGCGCGCAGGGCGTGCTCGGCCCGATCGTCGTCGGCGACCACATCTCCCGCGCCGCCTGGGGCTACGCCCTGTCCGCGATGATGACCGGCTTCGTGCTCGGCGGCGTGCTGAGCCTGTTCTGGAAGCCGCGGCGCGCCCTGCTCGTCGGAGAGTGGTTCCTGCTGCTCACGGCGTGCTTCCCGCTGGCGATGGCACTGTCGGACAACCTCTGGGTGGTCCTCGCCGGAGCCTTCCTGCACGGCTTCGGCCTGGAGATCTTCAGCGTCGGGTGGGACCTGTCCATCCAGGAGAACGTCCCCGAGCACATGCTCGCCCGGGTGTACTCCTTCGACCAGCTGGGGTCCTTCATCGCGCGCCCGATCGGCCTGGCCCTCACCGGGCCCCTGGCGAGCGCCGTCGGGGAGCGCCGGTGGCTGCTCGTCGTGGCCGGGGCCATCGCGGTCGCCGACCTCGCCCCCTTCCTGATCCGCGACGTGCGCCGCCTCGAGCGCCGACCGGTCGCGGAGGAGGAGGCCGGAGACGCCAGTGGCGCCGTGGCCCCGGAGGTCGTCACCGGCTGACTGTGGTTGGATCGGGTCGTGCCGCTGGAACGCTTCTTGCGCCGTCGTACGCCGGACGGACCAGAGGACGGGGCGCCCACACCCCTGGAGCACGCGCAGCAGCTGACCTGGGCCGTCGAACCGCCCCGCAAGCGGTTCATGCCGATGCTGCGGCGGGCCCTCGACGACCGGCCCGAGGCGCGCGTCGCCGTCGTGGCGGGTGCTCAGTTGCGGACCTGGGCCGAGCTGTTCTCGCGGGCCTGGCCGGAGGTCGACCCGTTGCTGGTGTCGGTCGCCGACGACGAGTCGGACGTCCACGTGCGGATGGCCCTCGCCGGCCCCTTCGACGTCGTGCTCCATGCCGCCGACACGACCGCGGTCGATCAGGCCCGCTGGTTCTCCCGCGCGTTCTTCCACCTGGCGGACGGCGGGGTGTACCTCACGCCGGTGCTGCTCCCGATCTCGGCCGAGGAGGCCGCGGCCGGGCAGGCGGAGGCCGCGGCCTGGCTGGAGGCCCGGCGGACCGAAGGCCCGTTGCCGAACGAGGACGGCGCTCCGGTCCCGCCGTACGTCGGCGAGCTCTGGGACGTCGTGGCCGAGGCGCAAGGCTCGCTGCTGCGGGAGACGGAGGGCCGCCCCGACCGCGGCCCCCGCACCCTCGACGTCCACGGTCTCGCCCGCCACCTCCGCGAGGTGCACGTCCACGGGGCGTCGCTGCGGATCGTGAACGCGCGCCGCACACACGTGAAGCTCCGGGAGCGCGAGGCCGACGTCGTCCTCGCGGCACGCCCCGAGCTCGGCCGGGAGGTCGACTCGCTGCCGCCGACGCGCATGCGCGCTGCTGCCGAGTACCTCCACAACCTCCCTCGCGACGACTACTTCTCAGCAGACATGGCCGTGCCCAAGCTCACTCTGCGCGCGTACGCCGACCCGGTGTGCTCGCGCGGCCAGGTCGTCACCAGCGGGGGCTTCGTCTGGCCGGACACCTACCGGCACCACCTGGCCCCGCGCCTGCGCAACTACTTCGTGGAGGACGAGGCGCCGCTCTTCGGCCACCTGCGCCGTGACGCCTCCGACGCCGACCGGCTCCCGGGCGCCTGGTTCAACCTGGACTCGGAGTTCCCCGGCCACTACGGCCACCTGCTCACCGAGCTGCTCGGCCGGATGTGGGCGTGGGACCGCGTGCGAGAGCTGGCGCCCGACGTGCGCTGCCTGATGACCCTGCAGCGCGACCGTGACCCCCAGCGGCTGCTGCCCTGGGAGCTCGACGTGCTGGGCGCGTTCGGGATCTCCGTCGACGACGTCCACGTGTTCGACCGCCCCTGCCGGCCGGAGACGTTGTACTCGGCGACGTCGATGTTCTCCCTGGCCGACTACGTCCACCCCCGCATGGTCGAGATCTGGGACCGCGTCGGCGACCACCTCGCCGCGCAGGCGGCGGGCGGCGATCGGCCGCGGCGGATCTTCTGCACCCGGCCCACCGACCACAAGCGGAGCTGCACCAACACCGCAGAGGTGGAGGCGCTCTTCGCGCGGCACGGCTTCGAGGTGCTCCGGCCCGAGACGCTGCCCCTGCCCGAGCAGGTGGCGCTGTTCCGGTCGGCCGAGATCGTGGCCGGGTTCGGCGGCAGCGCGCTGTTCACGGCCGCGCTGTGCGACACCCCGAAGACGCTGGTGACGGTGGCGCCGACGTCGTACACGGCGCGCAACGAGCACCTGATCGCCGCCGCCCGCGGCCACCGGATCGTCAGCGCGTGGAGCGAGCCGGACCTCCACCACCCGGAGGGGTGGTGGACCCAGGCGGCGTACTCCTCGGGCTACACCTTCGACCTCGCTCGCGAAGGGGCGTGGCTGGAGGACCAGCTCAGCCGGCTGGGCTGAGCCGGACGCTCAGGCCCGAGAGATCAGGCCGGAGAGATCAGGCCCGAGACGTCAGGCCCAGCGCTGGGCGGCCGGGGTGAAGTCGAGCGTGCGCGCCCCGGTGTAGATCTGCTTGGGCCGGGCGATCTTCTGCTCCTTGTCCTGCACGAGCTCCAGCCACTGGGCCAGCCAGCCCGGCGTGCGGCCGATCGCGAACAGGACCGTGAACATCTCCGGCGGGAACTGGAACGCCTCGTAGATCAGGCCGGAGTAGAAGTCGACGTTGGGGTAGAGCTTGCGCTTGACGAAGTACTCGTCCTCGAGCGCGATCTTCTCCAGCTCCTGGGCGATCTTCAGCAGCGGGTTGACCCCGGTGACCTCGAAGACGTCGTCGCAGGCCTTCTTGATGATCTTGGCCCGCGGGTCGTAGTTCTTGTAGACGCGGTGCCCGAAGCCCATCAGGCGCTCGTTGCCGGCCTTGACCCCCTCGATGAACGCCGGGATGTTCTCCATCGAGCCGATCCGGCGCAGCATCCGCAGCACCGCCTCGTTGGCGCCACCGTGGAGCGGGCCGTAGAGCGCGCCCACGCCGGCGGCGACCGCGGAGTAGGGGTCGACCTGCGAGGAGCCGACCGAGCGGACTGCGTTGGTCGAGCAGTTCTGCTCGTGGTCGGCGTGCAGGATGAAGAGCACGTCGAGGGCCTTGACCAGGCGCTCGTCGGCCTCGAACCGCTGCTCGCTCATCTTGAACAGCATCGAGAGGAAGTTCGCGGTGTAGCCGAGCTCGTTGTCCGGGTAGATGTAGGGCTTGCCCTGCGCGTGCCGGAAGGCCCAGGCGCCCAGGGTCGGCATCTTCGCGATCATCCGGACGATCTGCATGTGCCGGTTGTCGGGGTCGGCGATGTTGCCCGACTCGGGGTAGAAGGTGGAGAGCGCCCCGACGGAGGCCATCAGCATGCCCATCGGGTGCGCGTCGTACCGGAAGCCCTCCATGAACGTGCGGACGTTCTCGTGCACGAAGGTGTGGTAGGTGATCTCGTGCACCCAGGCGTCGTACTGCTGCTTGCTCGGCAGCTCGCCGTGGATCAGCAGGTAGGCGACCTCGAGGAAGTTCGACTTCTCCGCCAGCTGCTCGATCGGGTAGCCGCGGTACTCGAGGATGCCCTTGTCGCCGTCGATGAAGGTGACCGCGCTCTTGCAGGAGGCGGTGTTCACGAAGCCCGGGTCGTACGTCGCCAGGCCGGGCTCGTCGTCGGAGGTCTTGATCTGCGCCAGGTCGGCCGCCTTGATCGTGCCGTCCCCGATCGGGATCTCGTACTCCCTGCCGGTCCGGTTGTCCCGGATCGTCAGGGTCTGGTTGGCAGCGTCGTCGGACACAAGGGCTCCTTCGCTCTCGGTCAGAGATGTTCCGGTGCATCGTTCCCGGGTGCGGTGGTGATGCAGAACCGCCTCTAACCTATTCCCCACGGCGCAGGGGTCGCCATCGCGTCTCTCGTTTTGACCACGCCCCCGCCGCACCGGTAATCTGGTCCGTCGCGACTCCTGCCGCGTCATGCCCCCGCACGGGGTGTGGTGCAGACCCGGATGTGAAGCCCTCGGGGGCGAGGCCGGGCAGTGTTCGTCAGAAGCCGCAGCAGCACCGCCGGCCCGGGGTTTCCCAGGCTGGTTCACGAACGAGGAAGCAAGGCATACACGTGCGTACGTACAGCCCCAAGCCCGCGGACATCCAGCGCGAGTGGCACGTCATCGACGCCACCGACGTGGTCCTCGGACGGCTCGCCGTCCAGGCCGCCAACCTGCTCCGTGGCAAGCACAAGACCATGTTCGCCCCCCACGTCGACACGGGCGACTTCGTGATCGTGGTGAACGCCTCCAAGGTGGCGCTCTCCGGGTCCAAGGCGACCAAGAAGATGTCCTACCGGCACTCCGGGTTCCCGGGCGGCCTGAGCGCCACGCCGATGGGCGAGCTCCTCGAGAAGGACGCCCGCAAGGCCATCGAGAACGCGGTCTGGGGCATGCTCCCCAAGAACCGCCTCGGCCGTCAGATGCTCAAGAAGCTCAAGGTGTACTCCGGCCCGGAGCACCCGCACCAGGCCCAGAAGGCCAAGCCGTTCGAGATCACGCAGATCTCCCAGTAAGCATTCAGACGAGATCGAGGAATCAGACGTGACCGAGAACCTGAACGAGACCACCGAGGTCGAGGAGACCTACGAGGCCAACGAGGAAGGCATCGCCTACTCCTCGGAGAGCGTGCCCGGCGCCGACACGCCTGCCCGGCCGGCCACCATCGCCCCGGGCGCGGCCACCGGCCGCCGCAAGGAGGCCGTCGCGCGGGTCCGCATCGTGCCCGGCACCGGCCAGTGGACCGTCAACGGCCGCACCCTGGAGAGCTACTTCCCGAACAAGCTGCACCAGCAGGTCGTGAACGAGCCGTTCGCGACCCTGCAGCTCGAGGGTCGCTTCGACGTGATCGCCCGGATCCACGGCGGCGGCATCACCGGCCAGGCCGGCGCGCTGCGCCTGGGCGTGGCCCGTTGCCTCAACGCCATCGACGTGGAGACCAACCGGCCGTCGCTGAAGAAGGCCGGGCTCCTCACCCGCGACGCCCGCGTGATCGAGCGCAAGAAGGCCGGTCTGAAGAAGGCCCGGAAGGCACCGCAGTTCAGCAAGCGCTGATCAGGGTCGCCTCTTCATGACGCGACTCTTCGGCACGGACGGGGTCCGGGGCCTGGCCAACGGTCTGCTGACCGCGGAGCTGGCCCTGGACCTCTCCGTTTCCGCAGCCCACGTGCTGGCGGAGCGGGGCACGTTCTCCGGGCACCGGCCGTTCGCGGTCGTCGGCCGGGACACCCGCATCTCGGGACAGTTCCTCGAGGCGGCGGTCGTCGCCGGTCTGGCGTCGGCCGGGGTCGACGTGCTGCTGCTGGGTGAGCTGCCGACGCCGGCGGTCGCCCACCTCACCGGCTCCCTGGGCGCCGACCTCGGCGTCATGCTCTCCGCGTCGCACAACGCGATGCCCGACAACGGCATCAAGTTCCTGTCCCGCGGAGGGGTGAAGCTCGACGACGCCATCGAGGTGGCGATCGAGGAGCGGCTCCGCGAGCCGTGGGACCGGCCCACCGCCGGCGACGTCGGCCGGGTGCGCGTGCACGCGACCGCGATCGAGGAGTACGCCGCCCACCTGGACGCGACCGTCGGACACCCGCTGGGCGGTCTCAAGGTCGTGCTCGACTGTGCGCACGGAGCCGCCTCGGTCGCCGGACCGAAGGCGCTGCGTGACGCCGGCGCCGACGTCGTGGCGATCTGCGCCGAGCCCGACGGCCTGAACATCAACGACGGCTGCGGGTCGACCCACCTCGAGGTGCTCCAGAAGGCCGTCGTCGAGCACGGCGCCGACGTCGGATTCGCGCTCGACGGTGACGCCGACCGGTGCCTCGCGGTCGACGCCGCCGGCAACGTCGTCGACGGCGACCAGATCCTCGCGATCCTCGCCCTCGCCCTCCGTGAGCGTGGCGAGCTCCACGACGACACGGTCGTGGCCACGGTGATGTCCAACCTCGGCTTCGTGCAGGCGATGACGGCGGCCGGCATCGCCGTACGGCAGACCGCCGTGGGCGACCGCTACGTCCTCGAGGAGATGAAGGCGGGCAGCTACACGCTCGGCGGTGAGCAGTCCGGCCACGTGATCATGAGCGAGCACGCGACCACCGGCGACGGCATCCTCACCGCGCTCCAGGTCCTCGACCGGATGGCGGCCACCGGGAACAGCATCGCCGACCTCGCGTCGGTGATGGTCCGGCTGCCCCAGGTGCTGGTCAACGTGCCGGGCGTCGACAAGGCGCGGGCCGCCACCGACGAGGTTCTCCTGGCGGCCGTGGCCGAGGCGGAGGCCGAGCTCGGTGGGAACGGCCGGGTGCTGCTCCGGCCCTCGGGCACCGAGCCGCTGGTCCGGGTCATGGTCGAGGCGGCCACGGCCGACCACGCGCACGCGGTCGCCGGCCGGCTGGCCGACGTCGTGCGCGAGCGGCTCAGCCTCTGACGTCAGCCGTCATCCGGGCCTCGTGCTCGGCCTCGGTCTCGTCGCCGTGGCCCGGCCACCAGGCCGCGTGGCCGATCAGCGCCGTGAGCGACGGCGTGAAGAACATCGCCATCACGAACGCCGCCGTGAAGATCCCGAACGACAGCGCGAAGCCCATCGAGACGATCAGCGAGTTGCCGCCGAGCATGAGTGACCCGAACGTGCCGGCCAGGATCACGCCCGCGGCCGCGATCGTCGGACCGGCGTGCTTGACCGCCTCGGCCGCTGCGTCGTGCGGGTTGCGGCCCTCGCGCGCCTCCTCCCGCAGCCGGGCGATCATCAAGATGTTGTAGTCCGTGCCCAGCGCCACCACGAAGAGGTAGATGTAGATCGGCAGCAGGAAGATCAGGCCGTTGTCGCCCTTGATGTGCTGGATCATGATCACGGTCGCGCCGAGCGTGGCTGCGAACCCGAGCCCGACCGAGACCATCAGGTACCACGGCGCCACCAGGCTGCGCAGGAGCAGCGCGAGGATCAGCATGATCACCAGCGCCGCGACCGGGAACACCACCGAGTAGTCGCGGTTCATCGCCTTGTTCATGTCCACGAACACCGAGGTGGTGCCCCCGACGTACGCCGTCGTGCCGCTCGGTGCGGCGCGGTGGGCGGTGTCGCGGATCGGGCCCTTGACGTCGGCGATCGCCTGGTCGGACCCCGGGTCGTGCGACAGCGTGACGCTGAACGTCGCGGCCCTGCCGTTCCTGGAGAGCACGCCCGGCTCGGCGCGCGCGACGCCCTGGGCCCCCGCGAGAGCCTGCTGGTACGGGCCGAGGTCGCCCTGCGCGAGCGAGCCTCCCGAGGACTCGAGCACCACGGTCAAGGGGTCGGTCGCGCCCGAGGGCAGGCCCTTCTGGAGGGTGTCGAGCGCCTTGGTCGACTCGACACCCTTCGGGAGGCTGGAGTTGAAGTCGAAGGTCGGGTTGAACCCGAGGGCGAACACGGCGAGCACCGCCAGCACGAGTCCGGACGCGGCCGCGAACACGGCCGGGCGCTCGCCCAGGCGGCGACCGATCGCGGCGAACCGCGCCCCCTCGGGCTCCGCGAGGTACTTCTTGGACGGGAAGAACAGCGCCCGGCCGAGCAGCGTGACGACCGCCGGCACCAGCGTCAGCGCGGCGACCAGGGTCACCGCGACCGCGATCGCCAGGGCGGGACCGATCGAGCGGAAGATGCTCAGCGAGGACAGGATCAGCGCCATGAAGGCGACGATCACCGCACCGCCGGCCGAGGCGATCGCCTCACCGGCACGCTCCAGGGCGTGCACGACCGAGGCCTTCGTGTCCGCGCCCCGGCGCAGCTGTTCGCGGTAGCGGAAGAGGAAGAACAGGATGTAGTCGGTGCCGATGCCGTAGAGCACCACGATCAGGATGACCTCGATCGAGGAGTCGGCCTTGAGGCTGAAGGCCTGGTTCGCCCAGGCGATCAGGCCGATCGCCACCTGCGAGGCGACGAAGACGGTGAGCACCGGCATCAGGCAGATGATGACGCTGCGGAAGATCAGCGCCAGCAGCACGATGATCAGCAGGACCGTGGCCAGGCCGACGATCGCGAGGGTCTTGTTTCCGGACTCCTGGGAGTCCAGCTGCTGCGGCGCGGCGCCGGTCATCTGCACCCGGAGCCCGGTGTCCTTCACCAGCGGCTTGGCGTCCTTGCGCAGCTGCTTGGCCGCGTCCATCGCGGGGGTGTCGAAGCCGGTGGCGTTCTTGGCCAGCCCGGCCACGCCGAGCTGGACGAGCCCGTTCTGCGACGGGGGCTGGGCGACCGCCTGGGAGAACACCTTCTTCAGGACCGGCTCGTCCTTGATCGCGCCGTCGAGCGCGGTCACGATCTCGGTCACCTTCGTCGAGTCGGCGGCGGTGAGCTTGCCGCCGTCGGTCCGGTCGAAGACCATGATCGCGCCGGGCTGGAACTGCGACGGGAACTGGTCCTGCTGCACCTGGGCGGCCCGGATCGACTCGTAGTGCTTCGGCAGGAACTCCGACTCGTCCTGCGTCGAGGTCAGCTTCGGCGCGAACGAGACGACGAGGACCGCCAGGAGGATCCACATCCCGATGACCAGCCAGGGGAACCGGGTTACGAAACGGCCGAGGGCAGCAAACATGGGCGCAGCGTATCGGGGCCCGGTCGACGCGCACGAACGAGATTCGCTGCGCCCTAGAGTCTGCCGGGTGAACTTCATTCTGGTCGACCGGCCCGTCCCCGAGGTCGCCGTCGTCACGCTGAACCGCCCCGAGCGGATGAACGCGATGGCGTTCGACGTGATGGTGCCCTTCCGCGAGCAGCTGGTCGAGCTCGGACACGACAACACCGTGCGCGCGATCGTCGTCACCGGCGCGGGCCGGGGCTTCTGCTCCGGCGCCGACCAGGAGTCGGCGGGGACGCCGCCGTACGTCGACGGGCTGACCCGGCCGACGTACGCGTTGCGCTCGATGGAGATGCTCGAGGACATCACCCTGACGCTGCGCCGCCTCCACCAGCCGGTGATCGCCGCCGTCAACGGCGCGGCCATCGGCGGCGGCCTGTGCCTCTCCCTGGCCTGCGACATCCGCCTCGCGGCACCGGCGGCGTACTTCCGGGCGGCGGGGATCAACAACGGCCTGACCGCCAGCGAGCTCGGACTGTCCTACCTGCTGCCGCGGGCGGTCGGGTCGTCCCGGGCCGCGGAGATCATGCTCACCGGGCGCGACGTCGACGCCGAGGAGGCCGCGGCGATCGGACTGGTGAGCCGGGTCGTCGAGGACGTCGTACCTGCCGCGGTCGAGATGGGCCGGCAGATCGCGGGCTTCTCCCAGCCCGGTGTCGAGCTCACCAAGCGCACCCTGGTCACCGGCCTCGACGCCTCCTCGCTGGAGGGCCACATGCAGGCCGAGGGCCTCGGCCAGCTCTACCTGCGGATCCTCACCGACAACTTCGAGGAGGCCACCCGCGCCCGCAAGGAGAAGCGCCAGCCGCGCTTCCGCGACACGCGGTAGGGGGCGGCATCGCCCGGTCTGGGCGATCTGCGCGGTCTGTCATGGCCCACCCGTGCGTCCTGGCAGCCCAGGTGCGTCATGCGTCAGCACCGATCGGAGGAGTAGACCGATGAGAGCGCCTACGAAAGGAACGCACATGTTGATGCGTACACGGATCCTGACGGTGGCCGGGGGTACGGCAGCTCTGATCATGCTCGCCTCCCCGAGCTACGCACACGACTGCTTCAACCCGCAGAAGGATGCCCACGCCCCCACGGGCGGTGTGAACTACACGCTCGAGGGATTCGACCAGAACGGTCCGATCCTGGTTCAGACCGGCCCCGGCAAGGGCATCGGCGGCTTCGTCGCGATCGCCCCGGGAGTCTTCGGCAACCCGACGACGCTCTACACCCACAGCCTCGGCATGTCGCCCGAGCACAGCGGCAAGGAAGAGGTCGGCGGGCCCGGCAGCAACAAGCCCCAGCACGCCTGCGACGGCAAGGGCATCGACTACATCGACGTCTGCTTCGGCGGCTGAGGGTTCGCCTGCGGCTTCGTTTCTGCGCCCTCGGGTGGTTGAGGTGCGAGCGCCAGCGAGCCTCGAAACCACGTGGCGCCTGCGGCGGGCTTCGTGTCGACCGGGCTGGGTGTGTGTCGGGCGGCTGGTGGGGTGGCCGGTGCCGGGTGCGCCCACGCGCCAACCACCCGTTGCGCCGGTCCTGCCCTCGTCGCAGGCTCCTCGGGGAGGACCGGCTCCACGGAGTCCAGACCCATCCACGGCTCGCGGGCGCACCCGTCCCCGTCCACCCTCTGGGGGCCGCCCGGCACCCACCGGGAAGCCCCGCCCACCCGGGGGAGATGGAAAAGCGGTGGGCCCGCCAGCGGGCCATCGACAGGAGCGGCGGTGGACCCATCGCGTTTCTCCACCATCCGGGTCGATGGGGTTGTCGTGGTGGGACGGGCCGGGCGGTGTCCGCGAACACTCAAGGGGCTTGGCCGCGGCGCAGGCCCGCAGAGGTCACCACGCGCAGTGCTGTGCCTGCGACGTGCCGCCCCCGTTCGCGGGCGCCGTCGGGACCGGCCCACCCCGGCCCCGGCACCGACCCCGTGCGGCGCAGCCGCACAAGCGCCGCAGGCAAAGCCCGCCGCAGGCGAACCCTCAAACCAAGCTCAGCACCGCCACGCAGTAGTCGTCGTTCGCCGGCGCGAGCTCGTAGCTGCCGAACCGGTGCTGCACCTTGAGGCCGACCGCCTCGACGTCGGCGACGAATTGCTCGAACGGGTAGGCCCGCGCCGAGCTGGTCGGGGCTTCCTTCATGTGGAAGCCGACCAGGATCCGTCCGCCCTCGGCGAGCAAGGCGGCCAGGGTGCGGAGCGCGCGCTGCTCGGTGTCCGGGGCGAGCAGCACGATCACGTTGCCGACGAGCACGACCAGGTCGTACGTGGTCGGGTGGCCGGCCTCGGCGAGCAGGTCGGGCGTGAGCGCGAGGATGTCGGTGCGGACCATCGGAAGGTCGGGGTAGTGCTCGGCGGCCATCGCCACCAGGTCGGGGTCCTTCTCGGCCGCGACGACGTGGTGGCCGCGAGCCTGCAGGGCGGCGCCGACGCGGCCGAAGCCCGCGCCGGCGTCCAGGACCGTGGCTCCGCGGGGCAGCAGGGCGTCGGCGAGCCGGGCCTCGCCCTCGATGTCCCCGCCGGTCGCGATCAGCTCGCTGAAGTGGGCCGCGAAGCCGCTGTTCTCGCTGGTCTCCCAGCGAGTCCGGGGGATCTCGGTCATCGTCTCCTCCTCAGAGCTTCCGGAGCCGGACCCACCGCACCGAGTGGTCGTGGTCCTTGCGCAGCACGAGCGTCGCGCGGGACCGGGTCGGAGCGACGTTGTGCGCCAGGTTGGGGCCGTTGATCTCGTCCCAGATCCGGTTCGCCTCGGCGACCGCGTCGTCGTGGGAGAGGCCGGCGTACTTGGCGAAGTACGACGCCGGGTCGCGGAACGCGGTCTCGCGGAGCCGGAGGAAACGGTCGGTGTACCACTGCCGGATGTCGCTGGTGGCCGCGTCGACGTAGATGGTGAAGTCGAAGAAGTCGCTGACCGCGAGGCCGGTGCGGCCGTCGGGGCGCACCTGTGGCGGCTGGAGGACGTTGAGGCCCTCGACGATCACGACGTCGGGTCGCTTCACCGTCACCTTCTCGTCGGTGACGTCGTAGGTGAGGTGGGAGTACACCGGCGCCTCGACCTCGTCCTTGCCGGACTTGATGTCGATCACGAACTTCAGCAGAGCCTTGCGGTCGTAGGACTCCGGGAAGCCCTTGCGGTGCATCAGGCCGCGTCGCTCCAGCTCCGCGTTGGGCAGCAGGAAGCCGTCGGTGGTGACCAACGCCACCTCGGGGTGGACCGGCCAGTGCGCCAGCATCTGCTGCAGCACGCGCGCGGTGGTCGACTTGCCGACCGCCACCGACCCGGCGAGGCCGATCACGAACGGCGTGCGGGGCGGTTGCGGTCGCCCGAGGAAGGTCTCCTGGGCGCGGTGCAGGGAGCCGGCGGCCTCGACGTACAGGCTGAGCAGCCGGGACAACGGCAGGTAGACCTGCTGCACCTCCTCGACGTCGAGCTGGTCGCCCAGGCCGCGGACCCGCTCGACCTCCAGCTCGGAGAGCGGCTGGTCGGTGCTCGCGCCCAGCTCGGCCCATGCGTCGCGATCGAGCTCGACGTACGGCGAGGTCTCGTTGAGGTGTGGCTCTCGCGGGCCGCCGTTCGCCATGCGGGCGATTGTTCCAGCAACGGTCCCCGGGCCGTCTGCCGGGAGCGCGCGCGGCGGGGAGGTGCGGCGCGGAGCCGTAGACTGCGGCCCATGTGCGGGATCGTGGGATACGTCGGGGAGCGGCAGGCGCGCGACGTCGTGATCGAGGGTCTCCGCCGTCTGGAGTACCGCGGCTACGACTCGGCGGGCATCGCCCTGATCACCGGTTCCGGCTCTTCGGGCGCGCTCGCGGTCGACAAGCGCGCGGGCAAGCTGGCCAACCTCGAGAAGGCGATCGAGGAGAGCCCGCTGCCGCCGTCGACGACCGGCATCGGGCACACCCGGTGGGCGACCCACGGGGCCCCGAACGACGTCAACGCCCACCCGCACACCGGACCGCGCGGCCGGGTCGCGGTGGTGCACAACGGCATCATCGAGAACTTCGCGCGGCTGCGTGACGAGCTCGAGCGCCGTGGCAACGACCTGGTCTCGGAGACCGACACCGAGGTCACCGCCCACCTGCTCGAGGCGGAGGTCGAGGCCGGGCACGACCTCACGGAGGCGATGCAGCGCGTCTGCCGACGGCTCGAGGGCGCGTTCACACTGGTCGCGCTCGATGCGCAGGACCCCTCCCGCGTGGTGGCGGCCCGACGCAACTCGCCGCTGGTGGTCGGGATCGGCGAGGGCGAGAACTTCATCGGCTCGGACGTCGCGGCCTTCATCGAGCACACGCGCGACGCGCTGGAGCTGGGCCAGGACCAGGTCGTGACGATCACCCGCGAGGGCGCGGAGGTCACCGACTTCGACGGCAACCCGGCCGAGGGCCGGCACTACCACGTCGACTGGGACCTGGCCGCCGCCGAGAAGGGCGGCTTCGACTGGTTCATGCGCAAGGAGATCTTCGAGCAGCCGCGCGCCATCGCAGACGCGCTGCTGGGCCGGCACGACGAGGCCGGGCAGCTCCAGCTCGACGAGGTCCGGATCAGCGACGACGAGCTGCGCGACATCGACAAGATCATCATCATCGGCTGCGGCACGGCCCACTACGCCGGCCTCGTCGCCAAGTACGCCATCGAGCACTGGACCCGGATCCCGTGCGAGGTCGAGCTGGCGCACGAGTTCCGCTACCGCGACCCGATCCTGACCCGCAACACGCTGGTGGTGGCGATCAGCCAGTCGGGCGAGACCGCCGACACGCTGATGGCGATCCGGCACGCGGTCAAGCAGCGGGCCCGGGTGCTGGCGATCTGCAACACCAACGGCTCGACGATCCCGCGGGAGTCGGACGCCGTGATCTACACCCACGCGGGCCCGGAGATCGGGGTCGCGTCCACCAAGGGGTTCCTGACCCAGCTGATCGCGTGCTACCTGCTCGGCCTGTACCTCGCCCAGGTCCGGGGCACGAAGTTCGGCGACGAGATCGCCGGCGTGGTGCGGGAGCTCGCGCAGATGCCGGCCAACGTGCAGACGATCCTCGACGACGCCGAGTCGGTCTACGCGCTCGCCCAGCGGTTCCAGGGCACCCGCTCGGTGCTGTTCCTCGGCCGGCACGCCGGCTACCCGGTCGCCCTCGAAGGTGCGCTCAAGCTCAAGGAGCTGGCCTACATCCACGCCGAGGGTTTCGCCGCCGGCGAGCTGAAGCACGGCCCGATCGCGTTGATCGAGGAGGGCCTGCCGGTCTTCTGCGTGGTGCCGCCCCGGGGCCGCGACCAGCTGCACGACAAGATGATCAGCGCGATCCAGGAGGTCCGTGCCCGCGGCGCCCTGACGATCGTGCTGGCCGAGGCGAGCGACACCGAGGTCGCGGCGTACGCCGACGTGCTGATCGGGCTCCCCACGGTGCCGACCCTGCTCCAGCCGGTGGTCGCGACCGTGCCGCTGCAGCTGTTCGCGTGCGAGCTCGCCACGCTGATCGGCCACGACGTCGACCAGCCGCGCAACCTCGCCAAGTCCGTCACGGTCGAGTAGCGACGGTGATCGTCGGCCTGGGCATCGACGTCGTCGAGCTGGTGCGCTTCGAGGCGTCCCTGACGCGCACGCCGGCGCTGCGCGACAAGCTGTTCACGCCGGCCGAGGCCGGTCTGCCGCTGCAGTCGCTCGCCGCTCGGTTCGCCGCGAAGGAGGCGCTGGCCAAGGCGCTCGGCGCCCCCGCCGGCCTGCACTGGCACGACGCGGAGGTGGTCTCGCTCCCCTCCGGCGACCCGACCTTCGAGCTCCGCGGCACCGTCCTGGCCCGGGCCACCGAGCTCGGCGCCACCTCCACCCACCTCTCGCTCTCCCACGACGGAGGCATCGCCAGCGCGGTCGTCGTCCTCGAGCGCTGACCCACCCGTCGAGTTGGGGGAAACCGCCCCACGAGTTCCGCGAAACGGCCCCACGAGTCGGGCGGAAACACCCAACTCGAGGGGCGGGATCACCCAACTCAACATAATGGGGGGATGCGAGCGGCACACAGCGTCGAGCAGGTGCGGGCGGCGGAGGGGGACCTGATGGCGCGGGTGCCGGAGGGGACGCTGATGCAGCGGGCGGCGTACGGGCTGGCGACGGTGGTGGCCGACCTGCTGCGCGGGGAGCAGGACGCCGGTGTGTACGGCGCCCGGGTGCTGCTGCTGATCGGGTCGGGGGACAACGGCGGCGACGCCCTGTACGCCGGCGCGCTGCTCGCCCGGCGGGGGGCGCAGGTCGAGGCGCTGCTCCTCTCCGAGCGGGCGCACGAGGGCGGGCTGGCCGCGCTCCGGGCGCAGGGCGGCCGGGTGGTCGACCTCGACGCCGCGCACCGCCCGGACGTGGTCGTCGACGGCATCGTCGGGATCGGTGGCAAGCCGGGGCTCCGGCCCGACGCCGAGGCGGCGGTGACCCGGTTCCCGGACGCGGCGGTCGTCGCGGTCGACGTGCCCTCCGGAGTCGCGGTCGACACCGGCGAGCTCGACGGACCCCACGTGCGCGCGGACGTCACGGTCACGTTCGGCACCCACAAGGGCTGCCACCTGCTCGACCCGGCGGCCGAGGCGGCCGGCGTGGTGACCCTGGTCGACATCGGGCTGGACCTCCCCGAGCCGCTCGTCACCGCGCTTCAGGCCGACGACGTGGCCCGGCTGCTGCCGGTGCCGACCGCGTTCGACCACAAGTACACCCGCGGGGTGGTGGGCGTCCGCGCCGGCTCGGCGATGTACCCCGGCGCCGCCGTGCTGTGCACGTCGGGGGCGTCGTCCGGGCTGGCCGGCATGGTGCGCTACGTCGGCGAGGCCGCCGACGCGGTTCGTGCCCGGCACCCGGGCGTGGTCGCCGGCGCCGGGCGCGTGCAGGCGTGGGTGGTCGGCTCGGGCGGTGACGACGAGGCGGCGGACGGCGTGAAGCAGGCGCTCGCCGACGGCGTACCGACGGTCGTCGACGCCGACGGGCTCAAGCACGCGCCACGGGGGTCGAGCATCCCGCTCGTCCTCACCCCGCACGCGGGAGAGCTCGCCGCCATGCTCGGCGTCGAGCGCGAGGACGTCGAGGCCCGGCAGCTCGAGCACGCCCGCCGGGCCGCCGAGGAGTACGCCGCCGTGGTGCTGCTCAAGGGCAGGCACTCGCTGACCGCGGCTCCCGACGGGCGGGTCCGGGTGACGACGAGCGGCGTGCCCTGGCTGGCGGTCGCCGGTGCGGGCGACGTGCTCGCCGGCGTGGTCGGGTCGCTGCTGGCCGCCGGGCTGTCGCCCTTCGACGCCGCCTCCGTGGGCTCCTGGGTGCACGGATCCGCGGCGACGCTGGCCAGCCGCGGCGGGCCGGTGACGCCGGAGGGTGTCGCCGACGCCGTCCCGGCAGTCGTGCGCGCCCTCCTGGCCTGACCGACCGGATGGGAAGATGGGCGGGCCATGACGCTGCCCGACCCCGCTGCCCGCGCCGAGATCGTCGTCGACCTCGGCGCGATCCGGCGCAACGTCCGCCGGCTGCGTGAGCTGGTGTCGGACGGGCCCGGACCCGGGCCGGCGCTCATGATCGTGGTGAAGGCGGACGCCTACGGCCACGGCATGGTCGAGGTGGCGCGCGCCGCCCGGCAGGCGGGCGCCGAGTGGCTGGGCGTGGCCACCGCCGACGAGGCGCTCGCGCTGCGTGAGGCCGGGGACACCGGACGGATCCTCTGCTGGCTGGCTGCCCCGGGCGAGGACCACCGTGCGACCGTGGCCGCGGACGTCGACACCACGGCGTACTCGGTGACACAGCTCGACGAGATCCTCGAGGCAGCCCGCACGCTCGGTCGTGCGGCCAGGGTCCAGCTCAAGGTCGACACCGGGCTCTCCCGAGGCGGGGCGCCGCGCGACCAGTGGGTGGCGCTCTTCGAGGCGGCGCGCAAGGCCGAGGTCGCCGGCGACGCGACGGTCACGGGCGTCTGGTCGCACTTCGCGTGCTCCGACGAGCCCGACCACCCGGCGAACGACGCCCAGGAGACGGCGTTCCGCGAGGCGCTCGTGCTGGCCGCCGACGCCGGCCTCGACCCCGAGGTCCGCCACCTCTCGAACTCCGCCGGCGCACTGCTGCGGCCCAGTGCCCGCTTCGACCTCGTGCGGTTCGGCCTCGCGGCGTACGGCCTGAGCCCGGCGCCGGAGGTGGTCACCAGCGAGCAGCTCGGCCTCGAGCCGGCGATGACCGTGCGCGCCCGGACGGTCATGGTCAAGGACCTGGCGCCCGGTGCGGGGGTCTCCTACGGGCACACGTTCGTCGCCGACCGACCGATGCACGTGGCGCTCGTCCCGATGGGGTACGGCGACGGCATCCCCCTCCATGCCTCGTCGCGGGCCGAGGTCCAGATCGGGGAGCAGCGGTGCCCGGTGCTGGGCCGGATCTGCATGGACCAGTTCGTCGTCGACGCGCCGGGTTCCCGTGCGGGCGACGACGTGGTCGTCTTCGGTCCGGGTCGTGACGGCGAGCCGACCGCGCAGGACTGGGCCGAGTGGTGCGGCACGATCAGCTACGAGATCGTCACGCGCATCGGCGGTCGCCAGCGGCGGGTGTGGGTCGACAGCGACGGACCGACCGGAGAGGCCGGCGCATGACCGAGATCCTCCAGGTCGACGCCTCGCGCGCCGACGACGTGGTCGCGGTGATCCACGAGGCCTTCGCCGGACGTCCGGTCCTGGACCCGCCGTCGACCGCGCTCGAGGAGACCGTGGAGTCGGTCGGCAAGGCCCTCGCCGAGCACGGCGGGCTGCTGGCCACGCTGCAGGGGGAGCCCGTGGGCGCGCTCCTCTTCGAGGACCACGGTCAGCTCCTCGGCCTGCGCAGGGTCGGCGTCCTCGAGCGGGCGCGGCACCACGGTGTGGCCCAGCTGCTCGCGGACGCGGCCGCGGACGTCGCCGTCGAGCGGGGCAAGGACGGCATCGACCTCGAGGCCCGCATCGAGCTGCCGAAGACCGTGGCCTTCTGGGAGAAGCACGGGTACGTCGAGGTCGAGCGCGACGGACCCCGGCTCCGGATGCTGCGGCTGTGCCCGATGCGGGTGGTGCTCCCCGAGCCGGAGGACACCCGGGCGGTCGGCGAACGGCTCGCGCCGCTGCTGCGCCGCGGCGACCTGCTCATCCTCACCGGCGACCTCGGCGCCGGGAAGACCACGCTCACCCAGGGCCTCGGGGCGGGGCTCGGCGTACGCGGCACGGTGACGTCCCCGACGTTCGTGATCGCCCGCGTCCATCCCTCGCTCGCCGACGGGCCGGCGCTGGTGCACGTGGACGCCTACCGCCTCGGCGACGCCGCCGAGCTCGACGACCTCGACCTCGACACCGACCTCGACGAGGCGGTGACCGTCGTCGAGTGGGGGTCGGGGCTCGCCGAGGCGCTCAGCAGCGACCGGCTCGAGCTGCGCCTGGCCCGTGCCGACGACGACGTCCGCACGCTGACCCTCGCCCCGGTCGGTGGGCGATGGCTGGACTCCGGCCTGCGCGCCGCGCTCGGCGCGGAGCGCTTCGCGTAGTCGTCGCTGCGCGCCTCGACGCTCCTCGCTACGCCGTCTTCGAGCAAGCTCGAGGCGGCTCCGCTCGTTCGCGTAACCTCGGGCCCGTGCTCCTCGCCTTCGACACCGCCACGCCGCAGGTCACCGTCGCGCTGCACGACGGCGACCGCGTGGTCGCGGAGTACACCGCGGCCGAGTCGATGCGCCACGGCGAGATGCTGGCCCCGGGCATCGCCGAGGTGCTGGCCCGCGCGGGAGCGCTCGCCCAGGACGTCACCGCGATCGCCGTCGGGGTGGGCCCCGGCCCCTTCACCGGCCTCCGCGTCGGGCTGGTCACCGCGCGCACGATGGCGATGGCGCTCGACATCCCCGTGTACGGCGTCTGCTCCCTCGACGTCCTGGCCGCGGAGGCGGTCGACGGCGGGCTGACCGACTTCCTCGTCGCCACCGACGCCCGGCGCAAGGAGGTCTACGTCGCGTCCTACGCCGAGGGCTGGCGGGCGTCGGGCCCCGAGGTCGTCAAGCCCGCGGACGCGGCCACCGACGCGATCGTGGTCGGCCGGGGCGCCACCCTCTACCCGGAGTCCTTCCCGAACGCCCACGGGCCCGAGGCGCCGAGCGCGGCCGTGCTGTGCGACGTCGTGGTGCGCGAGCGCTACGAGCTCCTCGACCCCGAGCCGCTCTACCTGCGCCGCCCCGACACCATGGAGCCGCACCAGCCCAAGAAGGTCTCGTGATCCGGCACGCCGTCGCCGGTGACGTCGACGCGGTCGCGGCGCTCGAGCAGACCTGCCAGGGCCCGGATGCCTGGAGCCCCTGGCTCGTCCGCGACGGCGTCGAGGGCGGGCTGCCGACGGTGCGCTACCTCGTCGCCGAGCTCGAGGGAGAGGTGGTCGGCTACGCGGTCGCCTCCCTCGGGGGCGACATCGCGGAGCTGCAGCGGATCGGCGTGACGCCTGCGTCCCGGCGTACCGGGATCGCCACGGCGCTGCTCGACGAGGTCGTCGCCGAGGCACCGGGCGCGGGGGCCAACCGCCTCCTGCTCGAGGTGCGCGAGGACAACGCGGGAGCCCTGGCCTTCTACGCCGACCGGGGGTTCATCGAGATCGACCGGCGGCGGCGCTACTACCGCGACGGCACGACCGCCGTCGTGCTCCGACTGCCCCTCGTGAAGGGCTGCGGCTGACCGACCGGCCGACCGCGCGCCGGGAGGATCGTCCGTCCGGGCACAATGTGGCGGTGAGCGCCACCAGCGAACCCCTGGTCCTGGGCATCGAGACGTCGTGCGACGAGACCGGTGTCGGCATCGTCCGCGGCCACACCCTGCTCGCGGACGCGGTCGCCTCCTCGGTCGACGAGCACGCGCGGTTCGGGGGTGTCGTACCGGAGGTCGCGTCGCGGGCGCACCTGGAGGCGATGGTGCCGACGGTGCAGCGGGCCTGCGAGACCGCCGGGGTGGCGCTGCACGACGTGGACGCGATCGCCGTGACCGCCGGTCCCGGTCTCGCCGGTGCGCTGCTGGTCGGGGTCGCCTCCGCGAAGGCGCTGGCGCTCTCGCTCGGCAAGCCGCTGTACGGCGTGAACCACCTCGCCGCCCACGTGGCCGTCGACCAGCTCGAGCACGGCGCCCTGCCCGACCCCTGCCTGGCCCTGCTCGTCTCGGGCGGGCACTCGTCGCTGCTCCGCGTCGACGACGTCACCGAGCGGGTCACGCCGCTCGGCTCGACGATCGACGACGCCGCCGGGGAGGCCTTCGACAAGGTCGCCAGGCTCCTGGGGCTGCCCTTCCCGGGCGGTCCGCACATCGACCGGGCCGCGCGCGACGGCTCGTCGGTGTACGTCGACTTCCCCCGGGGCCTGACCTCGCGCCGCGACCTCGAGCGGCACCGGTTCGACTTCTCCTTCTCCGGCCTGAAGACCGCGGTCGCCCGCTGGGTCGAGGCCCGCGAGGCCGCGGGTGAGCCGGTGCCGGTGGCCGACGTGGCGGCCTCCTTCCAGGAGGCCGTGTGCGACGTGCTCACCCGCAAGGCGATCGACGCGGCCGCCGCCGAGGGGATCGACGACATCCTCATCGGCGGGGGAGTCGCGGCCAACTCGCGGCTGCGGGTGCTCGCCGAGGAGCGCGCGGCGCAGAAGGGCATCCGGGTCCGCGTGCCCCGCCCCGGTCTGTGCACCGACAACGGCGCGATGGTGGCTGCCCTGGGTGCCGAGATGGTGGCCCGGGGCCGCGCTCCCTCGGCGCTCGACCTGCCCGCCGACTCCTCGATGAGCGTGGAGCTCGTCCAGGCCTGATCCGAACCGCCTGATCAGGGCAGCGGCACGCGCAGGAAGCGCGGGCGGTACAGGCGCGGGCTCTTCCACAACCGGTCCAGGTCGGCGACGTTGCGGCTGTAGGAGACCACCACCGAGCCGTCGCCGGGAAGCAGGTCGGGGTGGGCGAGCGGCATGTAGCGCAGCAGCCCGTCGGCGGAGTCGGAGGGGATCTCGGCCAGGGGAGTGCTCGCGACGAAGGGACCGGTCGGCGCGGGAGCCTTCCAGATCACCAGGTCGTGGCCGAGGAGGTCGTCGCGCTTGCTCACGGCGTACCAGGTGCCGCCGCGCCGGAAGACCGAGAGCACCTGCGAGACGCCGCCGACCGCCGGGATCAGGACCGCGGCGCGGCCGGGGTCCGGCTGCCAGAGGTGGCCGTCCCAGTAACGCCAGGTCGACGGGTCGGCCACGCCGGTGATCGGTGCCCGCGCGACCTCGAGCTGGCGACCGAACGCGACGCCTTGGGCCGGTGACGCCGTGCCGTAGATGTAGACCGCCTCCGCGGTGGTCTCGATCGCCGCTCCCCACGTGGGCTTCGTCGGATCGGCGTCATCCGCTCCGAGGTCGCGGACCGTGATCAGACGTGGGGTGCCGCCCACGGGCACGCTGAACAGGGCGATGGCGGGCCCCAGCGTCTCGAAGTCGAACGCGCCGCTGCCCGTGGTGCGCACGCGCTGGAGGCTCACGCCGACGAGGTCGAAGCCGGTGTGCTGGACGGCGCCGACGTCCATCGGCCAGTAGCCGACCCCGTCGGGCCGGTCCGGTACGACGGCGCCGTGGTCGCGCGGCATCACGACCGTCGCGCAGCCGGGCGAGAACATCAGCATGGAGTTGCGCACGAACCGCTGCCCCCGGAAGTCCTTCTGGCGCAGGGTGTCGCCGAACACCCAGATCCGCCGGCCGTCCTGGAGCTGCACGTCGGCGCCGACGTCGGCGCCCACGAACCCCGGCAGCGACCGGTAGTGGGCGATCAGGTCGTTCAGGCCGCCCACCGTGCGGGGCGGGTTGAACGGCAGGCAGTCCAGGGACAGGTCGCGCCCGGGGGTGACCTCCCGCTCGACGAAGAGGCCGGCGCCTGCCACCGCGGCGATGCCGAGGGCCAGGCTGAAGAGGGCGAGGAGGCGGACGCGGCGGCGTACGCGGTTGACCCAGGCCACGACCACCTCCTGCGCACCAGTCTGGCGCAGGAGGCGGTCGCATCAGCGCGGGGGCAGCACGAACGGCGATCCGTCGTAGTCGTTGCCGGCCACGGGCGGCACGGCGTACTCGCGCCTCCCGTCGAGGCTGATCCGGACCACCGCCCACCGGCCGCCCTCGTAGGTGTTCGCCAGCACGTGGGTGTCGTCCTCCCACGTCATCTGGGTGACGAAGGCACCGTCCGCGGTCCTCAGGTCGAGCACCGGCTTCCCCGTGGCGCTGTCGAGCACCGCGAGCTCGGTGTCGCCCGCGCCGTCCCGGTACGCCGAGGTCGCCAGGAGGTGCCGGGAGTCGGGCGAGAAGGACAGCAGGCTGTGCTTGCACGTCTTCCAGAGGGTCCCGTTGCCGATCTCCCCGACCGTGGAGCACGACCCGGTGTCGCTGACGGAGCTCACGCCCGCCATCCGCTGCCGGTCGTCGATGTCGACGACGGAGCGCAGGTCGGTGTCGAGCTTCTTGGTGGTGCCGCCGGCGTAGGCCATCCAGACCGCCGGCTGTGGTCCCAGGTCGTTCATCCAGACGGTGCAGCCCGACACGTTCGGGCGTGTGCAGTCCAGTCCGGTGACTCCCGCCGCGCTCAAGGTCACACCGCCCGGCACGGGCTCCAGCGTGCGGAGGTCGGCCTCGCGCACGAGCACCGGTGTGCCGTCGGGCTCGACGAAGGCGCCGGCCGCGCCGTCGGGGGTGACCGCGAAGTCTCCCGTCATCGGCCACGTCTCGCGTGACGAGCCGCCCTGGTCGTTGAGGTAGCTAGCGGTCAGGTCGCCACTCTCGTCGCGGGTCGCGACCAGGACGCCGCCGCTGACCCGGGCGACGGCGGCCACGGTGCCCTTGCCCGGGGAAAGGCCGATCGAGCCGTTGCCGACCCGGAATTCCCCTCCCACGGCGTAGCCGTCGTGTGGCTGGTTGCTTCGTTCCAGGCCCTCCAGCGTGAGCGGCGTGTGGTCCACCTTCACCTGCTTAGCGGGGGTCACGGGCGGGCGCACGTGGCTGTTCCTGGTCGCGACCAGCACCGACGGGACCGCCACGGCGAGCACGCAGGCCGCCATCAGCAGGGTGGCCCGCATCCGCCGCCCGCGCTTGATCTCACCGGCGCGGTCGAGCACCTGGTCGAGCTCGAGGGTGGTGCCGCCGCGGCGGAAGAAGCCGTCGGCCTCGCGGGCGAGGTGCTCGTGCAGGTCCTGAGGAGCGTTCATCGGTGGGCCTCCCATCCGGTCAGGTCGTCGCGGTCCCAGGAGGAGTCACCGAGCCGGGTCCGCAGCGCGGTCAGGGCGCGACTGGCCTGGGACTTCACGGTCCCCACCGAGATGCCCAGGGCCTCGGCGGCCTCCTTCTCCGAGAGCTGCTCGTAGTAGCGGAGCACCACGACGGCACGCTGCCGGTCGGGCAGGCTGCGCACGGCGCTCCAGAGGGCGTCGCTGACGCCGTCGTACTCCTCGCCCCGCACCGGCACGTCGTGGGCACTCGTGTCGCTGACCACCTCGCGGTGGCGCCACAGCCGCCGCCAGGTCGAGGTGTGCTCGTTGACCAGGATCTTGCGCGCGTAGGCGTCGATCGACGGGGCGTCCGAGACCCGGTCCCACGCCAGGTAGAGCTTGGCGAGCGCCGTCTGGACGAGGTCCTCGGCCGCGTGCACGTCACCGGTGAGCAGGTACGCCGTGCGCAGCAGCCGGCCCTGCTTCGCGGCCATCCAGGACTCGAAGTCCGATCGCGCGGCCCGGTCGTCCACCCGCATCCCCCTCACGGTCGTGAGCATCATGCACCTCCTTCGACCGTCCCTTACGTGGTGGCGGCCGGAAAGGTTGCACCAGGGGCTACGGCCGGGTGGCGAAGACCCATCCGGGCGCGTCGCCGTTCAGCGGAGCAGGGTCGGTGGCCCGCGTGACCGTGCCGTCGACCGCCAGTCGCAGGACCGCCTGCTGGGCGCCCTGGGTCTCGCGGACGTCGAACAGCACCGCGTCCCCGGAGGGCTCCCAGACCGGTCGACCGGCGGCCGCCAGGTCGCGGGCCGCCAGGGAGAACCGCGCGAGCACGGTCCCGGTGCGGGCGTCCAGGACGGCGACCTCGTCCGGCTCGTTCAGAGACGAGACCGGCACGGCGAGCACGCGGCTGCCGTCGGGGCTGAACGCGTCGGGCACCCAGTCGCCCGTCCAGAGCGTCCTGGCCGAGCTCGTCGACACGACCCGGCCGCGCCCGTCGCTGTCGACGGTGCCGCCCACCAGGTCGCCGCCCGCGGCCGTGCACCACGCGATCTCGAGCCCGGGCACGCGCGCGGTGTGGCCCGTGCCCGGGTCCACGACGTGCGGCGAGTCGGGGTAGCCGTTGAGGACCACTGAGTCGCCCAGGAAGCCGACCAGCCGGGCGTTGTTGCCCACCGGGAGGTCGCTCTCGCCCTGGCCCATGCCCGTCGCGATCCCGACGCGGAGGTGGCCGCCGTACACGAAGGCCGTGCGCATCTGGTCGGCGCTCACGGCCAGGGCCGCCTCGCCGGTCTGCGAGCGCAGCACGAGGGCACCGGTGTTGTCGTACTGCCGGAGGCCGCCGAGGTCGTCGAGGAGCAGCCAGCCGCCGTGGTACGCCGTGAACCCGGCGACGAACGAGCTGCCGTAGGGAAGCCGCGCCGTCGTGCCGTCGGGCTGGTGGACCTCGCGACCGTGCAGGTAGGCGACCTGCGGATCCTTCCCGCGCGCGATGCCGTCGAGGCCCTCCGGCCGCGGGGACGAGGACGTCGTCGGGGCCGTCGGCGAGGGTGCCGGAGCCGGGGAGACGCCGTCGCCCGCGGGACGCAGCAGGATCGCTGCGGGGATCCCGACGACCAGCGCGGCCGCCACGGCCAGCACCGCGCCGACCCTGCGTCGGGTCTGCCACCGCCGCCGGCCGGCGCTCCGGCGGATGTCGTCGAGCGTGAGGTCCACGGACGCCTCGGTCGCCTTCGCGGCGAGCGCCTCTCGCAGCAGCTGCTCGTGGTTCATCGGTCCTCCTCCCGGGCCGGGACGCGGTCGCGGAGCGACGCGAGTGCCCGGCTCGCCTGGGACTTCACGGTCCCGGTGCTTATCCCGAGCAGGTCGGCGATCTCCGCCTCGGACAGGTCCTCGTAGTAGCGCAGCACGATCACGGCCCGCTGCCTGGGTGGGAGGCCCTGCACGAACTGCCAGACCGCCTCCCGCTCGCCGTCGTACTCGCTCGCCGCCTGCGGCGCCTCGGGCACGGCGTCCGAGAGCACCTCGAGGCGGCGGTGCGCCCGCCTCCAGGTCGAGCGGTGCTCGTTGACGAGGGCGCGACGGGCGTAGGCGTCGACGTGCTGCCGGTCGGAGATCCGGTCCCACGCGAGGTAGAGCTTGGTCAGCGTCGCCTGGACGAGGTCCTCGGCCGCGTGCTGGCTCCCGGTGAGCAGGTACGCCGTGCGCACGAGTGCGCCCTGCCGGGCCGACATCCACTCGCCGAACTCGGCATCCCCCGAAGCGTCGGTGCGCTCCCGAGCTCGCATCCGCACCCCCTGCACAGTCATCGGCGGTCCTCCATGGTCTCGCGTCCTCACCCCTTCCACTCCGCCGCCACCGATCCGGTTGCACCGGAGGTTGCGCACCACCGTCGCGGGTTGAAGAGTGACCGCGTGACGGGTGGGTCCGTCGGACCGAGGGAGGCCGGATGCAGCGGGTCAGGGGAGTGGTGGCGAGCCGCAAGGGTGCGCCGGTGGAACTGGTCGAGATCGACGTGCCGGATCCCGGACCCGGGGAGGCGGTCGTCCGGGTACAGGCCTGCGGTGTGTGCCACACCGACCTGCACTACCGCGAGGGCGGCATCAACGACGACTTCCCGTTCCTGCTCGGCCACGAGGCCGCCGGGGTCGTCGAGTCGGTCGGCCCCGAGGTGCACGACCTCGCCCCCGGCGACTTCGTGATCCTGAACTGGCGGGCCGTCTGCGGCCACTGCCGGGCGTGTGACCGCGGAGAGCCCTGGTACTGCTTCGCGACCTTCAACGCGACCCAGAATATGACCCTGGCCGACGGACCCGACGCGGGCCGCGCGCTGTCGCCGGCGCTCGGCATCGGCGCGTTCATCGAGAAGACCCTGGTCGCGGCCGGCCAGTGCACGAAGGTCGACCCGCGGGCGCGACCGGCCGCCGTCGGGCTCCTGGGGTGCGGGGTGATGGCCGGTCTCGGCGCGGCGATGAACACCGGAGGGGTGCGCCGCGGCATGTCGGTGGCGGTGATCGGCTGCGGCGGTGTCGGCTGCGCGGCGGTCGCGGGGTCCGCGCTCGCGGGCGCCGGCCGGATCATCGCGGTGGACCTCGACGAGCGCAAGCTGGCCCGGGCCCGCGGTCTCGGCGCGACGCACACGGTGGACGCGAAGGTCAACGACCCCGTCGAGGCCATCCGGGACCTGACCGGCGGGCACGGCGCGGACGTCGTGATCGAGGCCGTCGGGCGTCCGGAGACCTGGGAGCAGGCCTTCTACGCGCGCGACCTGGCGGGCACGGTCGTGCTCGTCGGCGTCCCCACACCGGACATGCGGATCCCCGACATCCCGCTGATCGACGTGTTCGGCCGGGGCGGGTCGCTCAAGTCGAGCTGGTACGGCGACTGCCTGCCCTCGCGCGACTTCCCCATGCTCGTGGACCTCTACCTGCAGGGCCGGCTCGACCTCGACGCCTTCGTCAGCGAGGAGATCGCCCTCGACGACGTCGAAGCCGCCTTCACGCGGATGCAGCAGGGGGAGGTGCTGCGCTCGGTGGTGCTGCTGTGAGCCGCCCGGTGCTCTCGTGTCCGTTTTGACCATTTAATTCCTTTCATCACTTTTATCCGTTACGCTCCTTGCAGAGGCGAATTGGGGACTTCGGTCCCTGGTCTGTGGGGAGGACGGAAATGGGTCTCAGTCGCGCGCGTGGGGTCGCGCTCCTGGTCATCGGCACGCTGCTCGCCGTGCTGGCGGTCACCGTCGGCGCGGGCAGTCCCGCCAGTGCCGCGAACCGCGCCGCACCGTCGGTGTCGCTGCGCGAGGCGAGCGGCGGTCTGGTCAAGGTCACCGGTCGCACGGCGAGTGCCTCGCCGCGGGTCCGCTTCGACCGCCGGTCCGGCTCCCGCTGGGCCGTGGTGAAGCGCACGCGCGCGCACCACCACCGCTACACCGCCACCCTCGCCGTGGCCGCCGGCACCCGCGCGACCTTCCGGGTGACCAGCGACCGCCGCAGCCGCACCTTCGTGGTGCAGATGCCCGCGTCCGGGGGCGCCGCGACGGTCACGTCCCAGGCGGCCAAGCCGCCCACCCTGTACGACGCCTGCGGCGCCCGGCCGCGCAAGGCCGACGGCACCGCCTGGTCGTGCACCTTCCACGACGAGTTCGACGGCACCGCGCTCGACCGCACCAAGTGGGTGCCGCAGACCGCGTTCGTCACCGGTGACGCCACCGCCGGCTACGCCTGCTACATGGACGACCCGAAGAACGTCTCCGTGGCCAACGGCATGCTCAGCCTGACCGTGCGCAAGGAGACGTCTCCCCAGCCGTGCGGATCGCCGACCTCGTCGGTCACCTCGTACTACACCTCGGGATCGGTCTCGACGTACCACCTCTTCAGCCAGAAGTACGGCCGCTTCGAGGCCCGGATCCGCAACACCGCCAGCTCCGTGGCCGGGCTGCACGAGGCGTTCTGGCTCTGGCCCGACGACCGGTACTCCGCGATCAACTGGCCCACCACCGGTGAGATCGACGTCGCCGAGACGTACTCCCTCTACAACTCCGTGGCGATCCCCTTCCTGCACTACTCGGCCGACGCGGGCGGCCCGCAGTCCGGCGTGAACACCGCGTGGAACTGCACCGCCTACCGCGGGGTGTGGAACACCTACACGCTCGAGTGGACGCCGACGACCCTGACGATCTACGTCAACGGCCGCACCTGCCTCACCAACACCTCGGGCGACCCGGCGTTCCAGAAGCGCTACATCGTGGCGTTCACCCAGGCCCTGGGGAACACGAAGAACGCCATGGTGGCCTCGACGCCGGTCCCCGCGACGATGGACGTCGACTACCTCCGCGTCTGGCAGTGACGGCTCCTCAACCACGGGGTTGACAGACCGCCGAAGCCGGGGAGAGTCTTGGTCAACCAACGGGTTGATCAAGGAGTGACGATGGCGGCAGCGGCAGTCGACGACCGGTTGTCCAGGGTCTTCGCGGCGCTCGCCGACCCGACCCGCCGCGACATGGTCGCGCGCCTCTGCTCCGGTGACGCCACGGTGAGCCAGCTCGGAGCGGCGTACGACGTGTCGCTGCAGGCGGTCTCCAAGCACCTCAAGGTGCTCGAGGAGGCCGGACTGGTGAGCCGCAGCCGCGACGCGCAGCGCCGCCCGGTTCACCTCGAGGCGGAGGTCTTCGACCTGATGACGAAGTGGATCGAGCGCTACCGGAGCGAGGCCGAGGAGCGCTACCGCCGACTGGACGACGTGCTGGCCGCGATGGACGGGCCGGCCGAGGGAGAAGGAGCCGTGTCATGAGCGCCACCACGGGCCACGAGACCACCATCGAGGTGCCGGAGGGACTCCCCACGATCGGGATCGTCCGGGAGTTCGACGCCCCGCCCGAGAAGGTCTACCGGGCGCACGTCGAGCCCGACCTGGCGATGTCCTGGATGGGCCCGCGCGACATCGTCAGCCGGGCCGAGCACTGGGAGGCCCGCACCGGGGGCAGCTGGCGCTACGTGTCGCGGCGTGGTGAGGACGAGTTCGGCTTCTACGGATCCTTCCACGAGCTGCGTCCGCCCGAGCGGATCGTGCAGACCTTCACCTACGAGGGCATGCCCGACGGGGTGGCCCTGGAGATCCTCACCCTCGAGCCGCTGGACGGCGGGCGCACGCGCCTGCGCGTGCTGAGCATCGCGGCGAGCGTCGAGGAGCGTGACGCCTTCGTGGCCAGCGGCATGGAGACCGGTGTCGTGCAGGGCTACGAGCAGCTCGACGAGCTCCTCGCCGGCCTCTAGCACGCCCCGCGCAGCGCGCCGTCGAGCGGCCGTCACCGCGCCGTCCCGCCATTTCGGCACGTGACCAAATTGGTGCTGGCGGAAGCGGTGGGCAGGCCCTACGCTCCGTCCTGAACGGTGAGCCGGGCCCCCTCCCAGGACTGCTCAGGCCTCACCTTCGCTCTCGGGGGAGACGGAGTTGTGGGGAATGAAGCTCGTGCTCGCCGCCGTGCTGACGGCTGCCCTCAGTGCGTTGGCGGTTCCGTCCGCGCTGACGCCCGCGGCCAGCGGGATGACCCTCGTCGCCACCGACGCGTGCGGAGTCCAGCCGCTCAAGCCGGACGGCACCCCGTGGAGCTGCACCTTCGACGACGAGTTCTCCGGCACCACGCTGGACCGCACCAAGTGGATCCCGCAGACGGTCTTCGGCACGGGCGGGCTGACCGGCCGGGCCTGCTACCTCGACAGCCCGGCGACGATCGGCGTCGCCAACGGCAGCCTGAACCTCACCGTGCGCAAGCTGAACCGGACGGTCACGTGCAGCACCGGCGGCGGCATCCTCTCCACCCGGTACGTCGCCGGCATGGTCTCGACGTACCACCTCTTCAGCCAGCAGTACGGCCGTTTCGAGGCGCGCATGAAGACGCGGGCGACGACCGCGCCCGGCCTGCACGAGGCGTTCTGGATGTGGCCCGACGACCGGTACTCCACGATCGACTGGCCCGACTCGGGCGAGATCGACGTCGCGGAGACCTACTCGGTCTACCCGGACCTCGTGATGCCCTACCTGCACTACTCCGCCGACGCCGGCGGGTCCCAGCCGGGCGTCAACACCGCGTGGGACTGCGTGGCCTCCCGCGGTGTGTGGAACACCTACACCCTGGTCTGGGGCCCGAGCCGGATCGAGATCCTGGTCAACGGCATGCCCTGCCTGGTCAACACCTCCGGGGACCCGGCGTTCATGAAGCGCTACATCCTCGCGCTGACCGCAGCGCTCGGGTCGGGCAAGAACGGGCTCACCTGGAGGACCCCGCTGCCGGCGACGACCAGCATCGACTACGTGCGGGCCTGGCAGTAGGGCTCAGAACGGCTCGACGAGCAGGCAGACGCCCCGGCCCGCCGCACGGGTGAGCACGATCGTCGCCTCGCCCTCGCCGGTGAGCGCCAGTCGCTTGCGGAGCTCGTCGGGCACGACGGTGACCCCGCGCTTCTTGATCGTGAGCCGGCCGACGCCGCGCGCGCGCAGTGCGGCCCGCAGCGGCTTCTCCCGGTGCGGGAGCTCCTCGACGATCCGGTAGGAGCGGGCGAACGGCGTCCGGTACGCCGCGTCGCTGAGGACATACGCGAGGTGCTCGTCCACCAGGCCGCCGCCGACGCCGGCAGCGACCGCCTGGACCAGCCCGGCCCGGATCACCGCGCCGTCCGGCTCGTAGAGGAAGCCGCCCGCCACCGGTGGCGTCACCCCCACGGGGTCGGGGAGGTCCTCGTCGGTCAGCGTGGCGAGCCCGCCGTCGCCGATCACCGTCGCACGACGGGCCGTGGTGGCGAGCCTGCCCGACCACAGGGCCGCCTCCTTGACCTCGCCGTGGTCGCTGACCCACTCCGCCTCGACCCCCTCGGGGACCAGCTCGTGCGGGATGCCCGGCGCGACCTTCACGCAGGAGTCCCGGCGCAGCAGGGTCTCCACGAAGGACCAGGGCGGAGTCCAGTCTTCGACGCTGAACGTGCGTCCGCGCGCACCTCGCCGGGCCGGGTCGGCGAACGCCACCGCGAAGGGGTCGAGGTCCAGCACGGTGGCGTCGGCGACCATCACGGCCCCGCCGAGGTCGAGCGCCGCCAGGTTCGCCCGGGCCACCTCGACCCGGACCGGGTCCAGGTCGATGCCCGCCGAGGTGATGCCCGCACCCGCGAAGGCGATCAGGTCGCCACCGATGCCGCAGCCGAGGTCGACCACAGACTCGGTCCGCGCGGCCTGGAGCCGCGCGGCCCGGTGCTCGGCCACGGTGAACCGCGTCGCCTGCTCGAGGCCGTCCGGGGTGAAGTACATCCGCGGGGCGAGATCGCCGAACTTCGCCTCCGCGCGTCGGCGCAGGCTCGCCTGCGTCAGCGCTGCGGCGACGTGCTCCGGGGCCGCGTCGCGGCGCAGCTCCGCGGCCGCCTCGAGCGGGTCCTCGGACGCCTCGGCCGCCCGGGCGAGCAGGGCCTGCCCGGCGTCGGTGAGCAGCCAGCGGAAGGCCTCGAGGTCCATCGGCGCATTGTGTCCCATCGCGCATCGCCGGGTCGTGCGACCCGCGCTGGCACTCGGTTGGTGCGAGTGCTAAGTTCTGCATTGGCACTCTCCTCGTGAGTGTGCCAGCGCGTGTGCTTCGAGGTGCGACCCCCGCGACGGCGTACCGACATCGCAGGCGCCTCAACGTGATTCATTCACCTACCAGCAGATACGTGGAGGTTGATCAGAAGTGTCGGTCAACATCAAGCCGCTCGAGGACCGGATCGTCGTTCAGCCGATCGACGCCGAGCAGACCACGGCCTCGGGCCTGGTCATCCCGGACACCGCCAAGGAGAAGCCCCAGGAGGGCGAGGTCGTGGCGATCGGCCCGGGCCGCATCGACGACAACGGCAACCGGGTCCCGCTCGACGTCAGCGTCGGCGACAAGGTCATCTACAGCAAGTACGGCGGCACCGAGGTCAAGTACGCCGGCGAGGAGTTCCTCATCCTGTCGGCCCGTGACGTGCTCGCCGTCATCTCCTGACACACCCGAGCCTGATCCATCCGGTCGTGTGCCTGAGCGAGTCGTCCCCGGCGCGCTCAGGCACACACCTGCTTTGAGAGGTAGCAATGCCCAAGATTCTTGAGTTCGACGAGAGCGCCCGCCGGGCCCTCGAGCGGGGTGTCGACGCCCTCGCGAACGCCGTCAAGGTGACCCTCGGCCCCAAGGGCCGCTACGTGGTGCTCGACAAGAAGTGGGGCGCGCCGACGATCACCAACGACGGCGTGACCGTCGCTCGTGACATCGATCTCGACGACCCCTTCGAGAACCTCGGCGCCCAGCTCTGCAAGGAGGTCGCCACCAAGACCAACGACGTCGCCGGTGACGGCACCACCACGGCCACCGTGCTGGCCCAGGCGATGGTGCACGAGGGCCTGCGGGCCGTCGCCGCCGGTGTGAACCCGATGGGCATCAAGCGCGGCATGGACGCCGCTGCCGAGGCGCTCGGCGAGGCGCTCGGCAAGCTGGCCCGCGACGTGGACTCCGTCGAGGACATGGCCGCGGTCGCCACCGTCTCCAGCCGTGACTCGGAGATCGGCGAGCTGCTCGCGCAGGCCTTCGACAAGGTCGGCAAGGACGGCGTGATCACCGTCGAGGAGTCCAACACCATGGGCACCGAGCTCGACTTCACCGAGGGCATGCAGTTCGACAAGGGCTACCTGTCGCCGTACTTCGTCACCGACCCGGAGTCGATGGAGGCCGTCCTCGACGACCCCTACATCCTCCTGCACCAGGGCAAGATCTCGGCGATCGCCGACCTGCTTCCCCTGCTGGAGAAGGTCATCCAGGCCGGCAAGCCGCTGTTCATCCTCGCCGAGGACGTCGAGGGCGAGGCGCTCTCGACCCTCGTGGTCAACAAGATCCGCGGCACGTTCAGTGCCGTCGCGGTCAAGGCGCCGGCGTTCGGCGACCGCCGCAAGGCGATGATGCAGGACATCGCGATCCTCACCGGCGGACAGGTCATCGCCCCCGAGGTCGGTCTCAAGCTCGACCAGGTCGGCCTCGACGTGCTGGGCACCGCCCGTCGCGTGGTGGTCACCAAGGACAACACCACGATCGTCGAGGGCGGGGGCGACCACGCCGCCGTCGCCGGCCGGGTGTCCCAGATCAAGGCCGAGGTCGAGAACACCGACTCCGACTGGGACCGCGAGAAGCTGCAGGAGCGGCTGGCCAAGCTGGCCGGCGGCGTGTGCGTGGTCAAGGTCGGCGCCGCCACCGAGGTGGAGCTGAAGGAGAAGAAGCACCGCATCGAGGACGCCGTCTCCGCGACCCGCGCCGCGATCGAGGAGGGCATCGTCGCCGGCGGTGGCTCCGCGATCATCCACGCGTCCGCCGCGCTCGACGGTGACCTCGGCCTCGAGGGTGACGCCGCGGTCGGCGTTCGGATCGTCCGCAAGGCCGTCGACGAGCCGCTGCGCTGGATCGCCGAGAACGGTGGCGAGAACGGCTACGTGATCGTCTCCAAGGTGCGGGAGGCCGGCCCGGGCACGGGCTACAACGCCGCCACCGGCGAGTACGGCGACCTGGTCGCCCAGGGTGTCCTCGACCCGGTCAAGGTAACCCGCTCGGCGCTCACCAACGCCACCTCCATCGCGGGCATGCTGCTCACCACCGAGACGCTCATCGTGGAGAAGCCCGAGGACGAGGACGAGGCTGCGGCCGCCGGTCACGGGCACGGCCACGGTCACTGATCGGCTCGCGACACAGTTTGTGAGTCAGCCGCTCCCGGTGCGCTACTGCGTACCGGGAGCGGCTGTTCTGTCCGGGGCCTACTGACGCAGGTCGTCGGGCGGACGCGGTGCCGAGCTCACCACCCGCGACTCGAACGTCGTCGTCCAGATCGGCTCGTCGGGTCCGACCCAGTTCTTCGTGTGCGCAGGATGCCCGCGCATGCCGAGGAACGCGCCATCTGCAGGATCGAACACGAAGTCGACGGCGTACCTCTCGTCGATGCCGAGGGCCACGCCCGTCCTGCCGTCGATCTCGGCGTGCTCGTCGACCACCTTCACGCCGTCCACGCGTGCGACCGCCCGCAGTACCTCGGCATTGACCGCGTCGGGCGACTGCGGATCCGAGAGCAACCAGAACGCCGCGCTCCAGACCGCACTGAGGTCGTCCGTGAAGTCGCTTCCCGACCGGCGCGCAAGCTCGCGAAGTGCGTCCAGCATCGCCGCTCCCTTCGGGCGGTCGCGGTAGATGCTGTCGTTGGCGTTCGCGCTCTGGTCGACCACGGCCCAGCTGACCGGGTTGGTCGAGTCCTGAGTCCGCTGGATCAGGGGCTTGTCGGGGTCGGTCGGCACCCAGGTCTCGACGAGCACCGGGCTCGTCCTAGGTGCGGTGTCCTCCTGCGACGGGTCCGTCGGTGACGGCCCGTAGTCCCACGAGAGCGTGACCTCCTTGCGGTACACGTACTGACCCGGCAGCGGAGGCCGGCCGGCCTCGAGTGCGTCGGCCGAGTTCTCCAGGATCGCCGCCGCGGCGGCGGAGGCGCCGTGGTCCGGCGTCTGAGCGACCACCGTCGCCGCGACGATCACGGCTGCGGCACTGAGGCCGATCGCGGTGCGTACTGCGAAGCGCCGGCGGGCACGCCGGACGAGCGCCTTGCGGAGCAGCGCACGTCGCGCCCGCAACACCACCGTCGGGTCGGGCGCGGTCACGTCCGGCCGGGCATCTCGGACCAGTTCGTCGATCATCGGGCCACCTCCGTGTTCGTCTCGAGCAGGGCGCGCAGCCGGCTGCGCGCTCGGTTGATGCGGGAGCGCACTGTGCCGACGGGAATGTCCATCGCCACCGCGATCTCCACGTAGCTCAGCTCCTCCCACGCGTAGAGCAGCAGCGCCTCGCGATCGCCGTCGCCCAGCTCGTCCAGCAGGGTGCGTACGACGAGCCAGTCCGCCGCGGAGTCGAGCCGGGCGGCGACCTCGCTCTCGTGCGAGTCGGACGCCGAGACGACCATGCTGGCCGCCGAGCGGGTCATGCGATCGGTCGAGGCGAGCGTGCGCCATCGACGCTTGAGCACGTTGCCGGCGATGCCGTACAGCCAGGGGAGCGCAGACCCGGTCGACGAGTCGAACCGCTTCCGGTGGCTGAAGGCCGCGAGGAACACGTCGGCGAGCACGTCGTCCGCGGCGTCCGGTCCGGCTCGGCGCGCGGCGTACGAGTGCACCGCCGCGTAGTGCCGGTCGAACACGGTCGCGAAGGCCTCAGGGGTGCGCAGCGACCTCGCGATCACCTCGCCGTCGGTGAGCTCTGCAGCATCGGGGTTCACGACTGGCTCTTGCCACCTCGCGCCCCTTCGGTTCACGGGCGGCTCAACGTTCTGCGGGCACGGCCAGCAGGTCATCGGGCACGTGGATCTCGCCGAACACCGCACTGAACAGCCGCACGCAGCGCTCGGTCATCGCCTCGGGCGGCTCCTCCGGGTGCTCGAGCCACCAGTTCACCAGCGTCCGGAAGACGTTCTCCCAGACCGCACGCATCGCGGCGGTGTCGGTGGGGTCCTCGTTGCCGGCGAGGCGGAGCAGGTCGGCGACGCCCTCGGTGCCGAAGGCGAGGATCCGCTGCTCGTAGCCGGCGAGCGCCTCCTGCGTCTGCGGATCGCGTGGCGCGGTCGGGTCGAAGACCAGGTGCCAGATCCAGGGCCGAGGGGCCAGCAGCCGGAACATCCCGTCCAGCGTCACGACCGCCCGGGCCAGGCCGACCGTGCCCGACGCGGCCGTGCGCTCGATCTCGGCGGTCAGGGCCTCGGCGGCGTGCTGCACGCACACGGCGTACAGGCCCTCCTTGGAGCCGAAGTAGTTGTAGATCAGCGGCTTGGAGATCCCCGCCTGGGTGGCGATGTCGGCCACCGACGTGGCCGCGAAGCCCGAGGAGCCGAAGGCGCGGGTCGCCACCTCGACGATCTGGTCCTCGCGGTCGGCGCGCGCCACTCCTTTGGTGCCGGCCTTGGCTCGCGCGCGGGAGGTCATGGAGGGAGTCTAGCCAGAGATATGAACGCGTGGTAACTTACTCCGCAGTCATATCAAGGAGACGTGCCCGATGAACGACGTGCTGGACCCGCTGAAGAACCCGGTCACCTACGCCATTCCGTTCTTCCTGCTCACCATCGTCATCGAGCTCGCCGCGCTGAAGTGGCTCGACCACGACTCGGCGTTCGAGGGCCGGGGCGTCACCGGGTACGACGGGAAGGACGCCCGCACGAGCATCTTCATGGGCCTGGGCTCGCTGGTCTCGACGCTGGTGTTCAAGATCGGCGCGTTCGTGGTCTACAGCGCCGTCTTCGTGTACGTCGCGCCGTTCCACCTCGGCATGCACACCTGGTGGTCGTGGGCGGTCGCCCTCGCCGCGGTCGACCTGGCCTACTACTTCTCGCACCGCTTCGTGCACCGGGTCAACGTCGGCTGGGCCGCCCACCAGGCCCACCACTCCAGCGAGTACATGAACTTCGCGACGGCACTGCGCCAGAAGTGGAACCCCTGGTTCGAGTTCTTCTTCTTCCTGCCACTGCCGTTCCTCGGCATCGCGCCGTGGGTGATCTACGTGGCGTTCGGCTTCAACCTGATCTTCCAGTTCTTCGTGCACACCGAGCTGGTCGACAAGCTCTGGTGGCCGATCGAGCTGGTGTTCAACACGCCCTCCCACCACCGGGTGCACCACGGCTCCGACCCGGAGTACCTGGACAAGAACTACGCCGGGATCCTGATCGTCTGGGACCGGCTCTTCGGCTCCTTCGTGGCGGAGAGGCAGCGGCCGACGTACGGACTGACCAAGCCGGTCGGGACCCACAACCTGCTCCGGCTCCAGTACGGCGACTACGCGCAGATCGTCCGCAACGTCCGGGCGGCCGACCGCTTCCGCGACAAGCTGGGCTACCTGTTCGGTCCGCCCGGGTGGGAGCCGGCGGGCCATCGTGCCGACCCGGACCTGGTCCCGATCAGGCCGGCACTCGACGCGGCAGGTCGATGACGACCCCTCCCTGAACCAGGGAGGCGGCGCCCCCGTGGGCCTCGGCCACCGCCTTGACCAGCGCCAGGCCGAGGCCGTTGCCGCGGGTCGTGCGGCTCGCGTCCGCGCGGGTGAAGCGGTCGAACGCCCGCGCTCCGAGCGCCTCGGGTACGCCGGGGCCGTGGTCGGTCACGCTGATCCGCACGCGGTCGCCGGTCGCTCCGGCGCCCACCTCGACGTCGCCCTCGCCGTGCTTGAGGGCGTTGCCCACCAGGTTCGTGATCGCCAGGGTCAGCCAGCGCGCGTCGACCTCGACCTCGTCGGCCGACGCCGAGACCCGCAGCGCGCGTCCCTGGCCCTCGGCCTGCTCGGGCCAGCCGGTCAGTGCCGCGTCGACCAGCTCGTCGAGGCGAACGGGGGTGAGCTCGGCGGTCCGCGCGGAGTAGAGCTCCTCGAGGTCGAGCAGTGTGTTGGACAGGTCGACCAGGCGCTCGACCTGCGCCCCGACGGAAGTGAGCACCTGGTCCAGCTCCTCCGGTGCCCGTGGCCGGTGGCGGGCCCACTCGATCTCCGCGGCCAGGAGGGCCAGGGGCGAGCGCAGCTCGTGCGAGGCGTCGGCGAGGAACTGCCGCTCGCGGGCGTTGGACTCCTCGATCTCGCCGAGCAGCTGGTTGAAGGTGTGGCCGAGGCGGGTCAGCTCGTCGTCCCGGGTGCTGTCCACGGGGAGGCGCGGGGCCGGGCCGCCGCCGGCACTCGCGGCTGCCCGCCGGTAGCGCTCGACCGGCCCCAGGGCGGCGCGTGTGACGCCGTAGCCGACGAGCCCCGCGGCCAGGACGGTGATCAGGTCGGTCAGTGCCAGCTGTCCGAGCAGCTCGCGCAGCGCCTCGTCGTGCTTGCGCCGGCTGATCGCGGCGACCACCACGACCTCGCCGTCGGGGGAGGAGGAGCGGAACACGGAGACCCGGTACACGCGGTTGCTCGGCGGCAGCATCCGCCCGACGTCGAACGAGCTGCGGTGCGCGCCGGTGACCGCCATGATCCGCTCACGCGACGCGAGCCGGGGCACGTCGGCGTCCGACCTGCTGATCAGCGAGCCCTGCGGGGTGTAGAGCTGGGCGGTCTCGCCCGGCCCGTTGGCCAGGAGGGCCGTCCCGTTGCGGACCTGCCGCGCCGTGACGTCCGCGTAGGCGCGCAGGTCCTGGTCGAGCTGGCGGTCGAGCGCGAAGCTCACCCGCCAGTAGACGAACGCGCCGGCGCACACGAGCACGACGGTCATCGCCAGCGTGACAGCGGCGACCAGACGGGTCCCGATCCGGCGCCCGGGGAGGAAGCGGGCCCACGGGTTCATCGCCGCGTCACCGGCGGACGTCGAGCCGGTAGCCGATGCCCCGCATCGTCGTGATCGAGACGTCGGCCGAGCCCTTCAGGTGGCTGCGGACCCGGGACACGTAGACCTCCAGCGCGTTGCTGCGCAGGTCGGCCTCGCCGTCCCACACCTCGTCGTACAGGCGCTGTCGGGAGACCACGCGTCCCGGCGGGTCCATCAGCGTCGCCAGCAGGTCGAACTCACGACGGGCGAACGCGACCTCCACGCCGCCGACGAGCACCCGGCGGGTGTCGGTCTCGACCACCACGTCGCCGGCGACCAGCCGGGTGTCGGACGCCTCTCGCCGCCGCGCGATCGCCCGCAGCCGGGCGTGCAGCTCGTCGAGCGCGAACGGCTTCACGAGGTAGTCGTCCGCACCCGCCTCGAGGCCGGCGACCCGCTCGCTCACCTCACCGCGTGCGGTCAGCATGAGGATCGGTACGTCGTTGCCGGCGGCCCGCAGTGCCTTGCAGACGCCGGTGCCGCTCATCATCGGCAGCATCAGGTCGAGCACGACGGCGTCGGGTCGCTCGGTGTCGATCGTGGCCAGACCGCTCTCCCCGTCGAAGCAGCCGATCGCCTCGATGCCGCGCTCCGCGAGGTAGCCGGTGACCAGCTCGACCATCCGGACCTGGTCGTCGACCACCACCACGCGCACGCCTCGAGTGTAGGGACGGGTGCGCAGGCGGTCGTTCAGTCTCTCGTCATGTTCCGTTCATAGCCTCGACCCACGTCTCGGTGACGCACGAGGAGGAACGGATGGCAACGACCCTGGTCGGTCTGGGACTCGACGTCCTGGCTCTCCTGGTCCTGGTGGGGTGGCTGTACCGACGCCGGCTCGCCGCGCCCGAGATGACGATGGTCTTCGTGACCCTCAACATCGGGCTGTTCTCCGCGGTCGTCGCGATCGGCTCCGGGCACTTCCCGGTCGGGGTCGGCTTCGGTTTGTTCGGCCTGCTCAGCCTGGTCCGGCTGCGCAGCGTGGCGTTCACCAACAAGGACATGGCCTACACGTTCTCGGCGCTGGTCCTGGCCCTCGTCAACGCCCTCCCCGAGAAGCACGTGCTCCTGGCGGTGGTGCTCGACGCGGTCGTCCTGGCCGCGCTCTGGCTGGTCGACGACAGCGGCAGCCGCCCCCAGACCCGGGTCCTGCGGATGACCCTCGACTGCGCCGTCACCGCGACCGAGGACGTGCGCCGCGAGGTCGCCCAGCGCCTCGGCCGCGAGCCGATCGCGGTCGTGGTCGAGCAGGTGGACTTCGTCCGGGAGACGACCGTGGTCGCGGTGCGCCACGAGGTCGAGGCGGCGTGGACCAGCTGGGCCGACGCGGCCGCGGCTGCGTCGGACGGGACCGTGCAGCCCGCCGGGGAGGTGGCCCCGTGACGCCGCTGGACATGGGACGTCGCGCTCCCGTGGGCCTGCCCGAGGTGCTCGCCGAGGCCCCGGCCACGGTGCGGGTCGACCGCAAGTACATCGTGCCGCTCGAGGCCGCCCAGGAGTTCGTCGACGGCCTGCCCGAGGAGTTCCGGGTGCTGGAGATCGACGGCCGCCGCTGGACGTCGTACCGGAGCACCTACTTCGACACCGACGACCTGCTCACCTGTCGCGCGCACGTGCAGCGCCGGCGCCGGCGGTGGAAGTTCCGCAGCCGCCTGTACGTGGAGGATGCGCTGGCCCGCCTCGAGGTGAAGGTCCAGGACGGCTCCGGGCTCACCCGGAAGTACTTCCACCAGATCGACGTCGACGACCACGGCCGGGTCAGCGACCGGGGCCGTGCCTTCCTCGGGCAGCAGCTCGAGGAGGCGGGGTTCGTCGACGTCGGCCCGGTCGGTCCCGTCGTGGACGTCGGCTACCGCCGCGCCACGCTCGCCGCGCCCGGGGCAGGCCACCGAGCGACGATCGACCACGGTGTCCGCTGCGAGCGCAACGGCCGGGTCGTCGAGCTGGACCACGGGCACGTGATCGTCGAGACCAAGGGCGGCATGGTGCCCGGGCCCGCGGACACGCTGCTGCGCGACCTCGGCCAGCGACCGCGCTCGTTCAGCAAGTACGTCGCCTCGGTCTCCCTCACCGAGTCGGGGATCGCGGACAACGACATCCGCCGCCTCGTCGGCCGCGAGCTGCACGTGCGGGAGGTCGCGTGATCCGGCGCGTCAATCCGCGGGTCGCGGTCGTCGCGGTCCTCGCCGTCGCCTCCGTCGTGACCGGGCTCCTGCTGCCGTCCAGGCACGGCTCGGCGAACCCGTCGACCGCCGACGTGATCGCCGCCGACCCGCCCCCCACGCTGTTCCCCGTCGCCGACACCGCACGGATCGACCGGATCGTCGCTCGGCAGCGTCCGCCGGCCGCGGCGCGCATCCAGGCCTGGGTGGCGAGCCACGGCACCCGGCCCGACGACCGTGCGTTCGTGCAGTGGGTCGAGGCCGGCTTCCCGCCGCCGCCGGCGAACCTCGCCGACCAGATGCCGCAGGTGGTGGCGCTCGACCGTCAGCGCACCTCGGCCGGCGTGCACGCCGCGACCTGGCTGGAGACCCACGGCAAGAAGGACGTCTGGAAGCTCTACGCCCACGACCAGCGCGAGTGGCTGACCCCGTCCGCCGCGAAGTCCCTGAAGGCCGACGAGAAGGCCCTGCTCTCGATGGCCAAGAACCTGGCGGACACGCTGGGCACGCGGTTCGGCTCCTCCGCGCCGTACGTGCGCCAGCCCTCGCTGCGCACCGACCACAAGGTCACGCCGGGCCAGAAGTGCCCGTGCTCGTACCCCTCGCGTCACGCCGCCGCCGGCGCGGCCTCCGAGACCCTCCTGGGCGGCCTGCAGCCACGGCTGGACGCGCAGTACCGCTACCTGGAGGACGAGATCGACTACTCCCGGGTGTACATGGCCGGGCACTTCCCCGGTGACATCGCCGGGGGCGCACTCCTCGGCGACCTCATCGGCGACTACTTCCTCGTGACCCGGGAAGGGGTCGACCCGGCATCGCTCACCTGAGCGGCACGAACCGGTAGTGGCCGTGCAGGCCGGTCCGGTCCTCGCCCCCGGCACGCTCCACGACGGTCATCACCCCGGCCACGGGCACCACCATGCGGCCGGGGTCGCCGAGCTGGTCGAGGAGGGCCGTCGGCAGCCTGCCCGCCTCGGCGGACACCAGGATCCGGTCGTAGGGCGCCAGCTCGGGGACGCCGAGCACGCCCGGTGTCGCCTCGCGCACCGACGCCCAGGCGCCCGACGTGCGGCGTACGTTCTGCTCGCCCCACGCGGCCAGCTCGGGCACCAGCTCGACGCCGACCACGAGCCCGGTCGGACCGACCAGGTGGGCGAGCAGCGCCGTCGTCCAGCCCGAGCCGGCCCCGACGTCGAGGACCCGCTGCCCGGGCTCGACCTCGAGCAGCCGCAGCATCGCCGCCACCGTCGCGGGCTGGGAGTTCGTCTGACCGTGGCCGATCGGGATCGGGCCGTCGTACGACGCCTCGGCGCGGTAGCCGGCCGGCAGGAACTCTTCCCGGGGAACGGCGCCGAACGCCGCAGAGACCCTGTCCTGGTGCGGGTCCATGCCCCGAGTCTTCCACGTGTGAGCCCTTGTTGATCTGTGCGTAACGCAGCGGCAGCCGACCAGCAACACGTGCCCGCCAGACTCGCCGCATGTTCTACCGGGTACGCACCAGGCTCGCCGACTCGCCGGGCGCCCTCGCGCGGCTGGCCCAGCATTGCGGCGACGCCAAGGTGAACATCCTGGCGCTGCAGATCTATCCGGAGCTGGGAGCGGTGACCGACGACCTCGTCGTCGAGACACCCGATGCCTGGACGGCTGCAGCGGTCGTGGAGCTCGTGAGTGGCGCGGGAGGAGACGAGGTGAGCGTCGTCCCCTGCGCCACTCACGACCTTGTCGACCAGCCGACGGCGTGGTTGCGCGCCGCCAAGACGGTGATGGAGGACCCCGACAGCCTTCCCTCCGCGCTGACGGGTCTGCTCGGTCCGCGAGTCTCCTGGTCTGCCACCGAGCAGGTCCGCGCCGAGGTCCTCACCGAGATAGCCGACCGGGGGCGGTCCACCGCTGCCGAAGGGTGCGCACCGCCTCCGGCCTCGGCTCCGACGTCCGTGGTGGAGTACGACGTCTCCGAGACGGGCGTCGTCGCCCGGATCGGCCAGCACGTGGTCGGCGCCGCCACGCTGCACGCCGTCGTCGACACCGCCGTCGAGGCCGGTCTGGAGGTCGCTCCCGCGTGGCGCCGGCTCGGCATCGGTCGCCAGCTGCTCCGCAAGCTCAGCGGCCTCGCGGTCACCCAGGGCGCCACCGAGATGGTGCTGCTCGCCCCGGCCAGCGAGGAGGGCGTCGTACCGGTTCTCGCCGCCTCCGGGATGCGTGGCCGGATCCGGCTCACCGAGCACGGGCTCAGCGTGCACGTGAGCCTCGCCGGGGTGCGTCCGATCGGTGACCTCGTCGGTCGTTAGACTGGAGCATGACCTCCGGCCCCACCGACGTCCCGTCGAAGTTCGCCGCCCTCGGCCTCACCTACGACGACGTCCTGCTCGTCCCCGGGTACTCCGACCTCAACCCCAACGAGATCGACACCACCACGAGGCTGACGCGCGAGATCTCGATCAAGGTGCCGCTGGTCAGCGCCGCGATGGACACGGTCACCGAGTCCCGGATGGCGATCGCGATGGCCCGGCAGGGCGGCATCGGCGTGCTGCACCGCAACCTCTCGATCGAGGACCAGGCCTACCAGGTCGACCTGGTCAAGCGCACGCAGACCGGGATGATCTCGAACCCGATCACGATCGGGCCGGACGCCACCCTGGAGGAGCTCGACCAGACCTGCGGCGAGTACCGCGTCTCCGGCCTTCCCGTGGTCGACGTGGACAACCGCCTGCTGGGCATCATCACCAACCGCGACCTCCGGTTCACCCCCGTCGCCGAGTGGGCCACGACGAAGGTGGACGAGGTGATGACCCCGATGCCGTTGATCACGGCCCCGGTCGGTATCTCCCGTGAGGACGCCACCGCGCTGCTGCGCCAGCACAAGCGCGAGCGGCTCCCGATCGTCGACCCCGACGGCCGCCTCGCCGGCCTGATCACGGTCAAGGACTTCGTGAAGTCCGAGCAGTTCCCGAACGCCTCCAAGGACGCCGCCGGGCGGCTGATGGTCGGCGCCGCGATCGGCTACTTCGGCGACGCCTGGCAGCGGGCCACCACGCTGATCGAGGCCGGGGTCGACGTGCTCGTCGCCGACACCGCGCACGGGCACGTGCGGCTGCTCCTGGAGATGGTCGAGCGGCTCAAGACCGACCCCGCGACGAAGCACGTGCAGGTGATCGGCGGCAACGTCGCCACCCGCGCCGGCGCCCAGGCCTTCATCGACGTCGGCGCCGACGCGGTCAAGGTCGGGGTCGGGCCGGGCTCGATCTGCACGACCCGCGTCGTCACCGGTGTGGGCGCGCCGCAGGTCACCGCGGTGCACGAGGCGTCGCTGGCCTGCCGGCCCGCCGGCGTACCGGTGATCGCCGACGGGGGCCTGAAGCACTCCGGCGAGATCGCCAAGGCGATCGTCGCCGGCGCCGACTCGGTGATGGTCGGGTCCCTGCTCGCCGGCTGCGAGGAGAGCCCCGGCGACCTCGTCTTCGTCAACGGCAAGCAGTACAAGTCCTACCGGGGCATGGGCTCGCTCGCCGCGATGTCGAGCCGGGGCAAGAAGTCCTACTCCAAGGACCGCTACTTCCAGGCCGAGGTGACCAGCGACGACAAGATCGTGCCGGAGGGCATCGAGGGCCAGGTCGCCTACCGGGGTCCGCTCTCCGCGGTCACCCACCAGCTGATCGGCGGGCTCAACCAGTCGATGTTCTACGTCGGCGCGCGCACGGTCCCGGAGCTGCAGGAGAAGGGCCAGTTCGTCCGGATCACCTCCGCCTCGCTGACCGAGAGCCACCCGCACGACGTGCAGATGACGGTGGAGGCACCGAACTACACCGGTCGCTGACGGCTCAGGGCTCGTCGGCGTACAGGCAGAACGGGTGGCCCGCCGGGTCGAGCATGACCCGGACGTCCTCCTGCGGCTGGTACGACGCAACGGTGGCGCCGAGGGCGATCGCGTCCTCGACGGCGGCATCGACGTCGGTCACCCCGAGGTCCAGGTGCAGCTGCATCGTCGGCTCACCGGGCCGCGACGGCCACGCCGGCGCCTCGTGGTGGTCGTCGATCGCGAACGCCAGGTAGTGGGTCGTGCCCGGCATCCTGATGGTCACCCAGTCGGCCGACTCGCGGGCGACCTCCCAGCCGAGCAGCTCGCTGTAGAACCGCGCGAGCGCCCCCGGGTCGCGGGCCGAGAGGACCGTCCCGACCCATCCGGTCAAGCCTCTGATCCCGTCCACGGCACTCACCCTTTCATGGTGGTCTCCGCGGAACCCCTCGTGGAATCATCCTCGGATGACTGCCGTGGGCCCGCGGCTGGTGGAGCGATCAGCGCAGCTGGCCGAGCTCGCCGACCACCTGGCCGCCGTACGTCGTGACGGCGCGGGCCGGATGGTGTTCGTCGGCGGAGAGGCGGGCGCCGGCAAGACAGCTCTCCTCGACCACTTCGTGACGGCCTCCCGTGCTCCCGCGACGAGCGGAAGGGCCGAGCCGTTCCACGCGCCGCGCGCGCTCGGTGCGGTGCTCGACATCGCCGCCCAGCTCGGCGGCCGGTTCGAGGAGCAGGTCGCGGCCGGAGGCTCGTCGGTCGATCTCGTGGCCGCCCTGACAACGCAGCTGCCCACGGACGGGCCGGCGGTCCTCGTCTTCGAGGACGTGCACTGGGCCGACGAGGCCACCCTCGACTTCCTCCGGGTCGTCGGCCGGCGCCTGCACCGGCTGCCGGCGCTGGTGCTGGCCAGCTACCGCGACGACGAGGTCGGCCGCGCCCACCCCGTGCGGACGCTGCTCGGCGAGCTGGCCACCGAGCGCGCCGTGCTCCGGCTGACGGTCCCGGCACTCTCCCTCGCCGGGGTGGGGGAGCTCGCCGGAGGCGCGGTGACCGACGCGTCCGCGCTGCACGAGCTCACTGCCGGCAACCCGTTCTTCGTCAGCGAGGTGCTGGCGGCCGGTGAGCAGACGGTGCCGGACACGGTCCGCGACGCGGTGCTGGCCCGCCGTGCCCGGATGAGTGGCCCGGCCGGCGAGCTGCTCGACGCGACGGCCGTCTTCCCCGGACGGGTGGAGCCCTGGTTGCTCGAGCGCGTCGCGGGGCCGGCGTACGCCGAGATGGAGGCGTGCCTGGCCTCGGGGATGCTCGTCCCGGACGGCGAGGGCGTCCGGTTCCGCCACGAGATCGCCCGGGTGAGCGTCGAGGAGTCGCTGCCGCCCGCGACCCGGGCCCGGCTCCATGCGGCGGCGCTCGCGGCGATGGTCGGCCACGCGCCCGCCGTCGACCCGGCCCGACTCGCCCACCACGCCGACGGCGCCGGAGACACCGCGGCCGTGCTCACCTACGCGCCGATGGCGGGCGAGCGGGCAGCGGAGCTGAGGGCACACCGGGAGGCGGCCGACCAGTTCGCCCTCGCCCTGGACCGGGCGACGGCGGCGCCCGAGGCGGTGTCGGGCGACCTGATGGCGCGACTGCTCGAGCGGCACGCGTACGAGTGCTACCTGACCGACCGCATCGACGAGGCGTTCGCCTCTCGCCAGCGGCTCCTCGGCCTGCACCTGCAGACCGGCGACCGGCTGGGCGAGGGCGACACGCGGCGATGGCTCTCGCGGCTGGCCTGGTTCCGCGCCGACCGCGAGACCGCCGAGCGAGAAGCGGAGGCAGCGGTGCGGATCCTCGGCGGCCTGGCCCCGGGCCGCGAGCTCGCGATGGCCTACAGCAACATGGCCCAGCTGCGGATGCTGGCCCATGACGCCCCCGGTGCGCTGTCCTGGAGTGATCGTGCGCGGTGTCTCGCCGAGGACCTCGGCGAGACCGAGATCGTGGTCCACGCCCAGAACAACGCGGGCACGGCCGAGCTCCTGGTCGGACGGCTGGACGGTGCCGAGCTGCTCGAGCGCAGTCTGGCCGCCGCGCTCGAGGGCGGCCTCGAGGAGCACGCAGCGCGTGCGTTCACGAACCTCGGCGCCAGCTTCACCGAGCTGCACCTCCTGGACCGGGCCGCGGAGGTCCTGGACCGAGGCATCGACTACTGCCGCGACCACGATCTCGACTCGTGGCGGCTCTACATGACCGGGTGGCGCTCGCGGATGCACCTCGACCGGGGCGACTACCAGCGCGCCGCCGCGGACTGCGCCACCGTGCTCACGAACCCGCGGGCTGCCCTGCCCAGCCGGATCCAGCCGGCCACGGTGCTCGGCCTGGTGCATGCCCGGCGAGGTGAGCCCGGGGCGTGGCCGTTGCTGGACAGTGCCCGCGCGCACGCGCGGCGAGCCGACGAGCTGCAGCGGTTGGCTCCCGTTGCCGCGGCCCGCGCGGAGGTGTTCCTCCTCGAGGGGCGATCGGACGAGGTCGCCGCGGAGACCGGGGACCTCCTGGCGGCGTGCCTCGAGCTGGGTGACAGCTGGCTGGCCGGCGCGCTCCTGGTCGTGCGCCGTCGGGCCGGTGTCGAGGACGACGTCCCGGAGACCGGGGTCGCCGCGCCGTACCTGCTGGAGCTCACCGGCCGCTTCGAGGACGCCGCCGCAGCCTGGGAGGAGCTCGGCCAGCCCTACGAGCGCGCCTGGGCGCTGATCGACGCACGGCCCGACCTGGCCAGGGGAGGCGTCGCGCTGCTCCGCGAGCTGGGCGCCGGTGCCGCCGCGGACCTCGCCAGCCGCGAGCTTCGCGACCGAGGCGTGCGCGGTCTGCCTCGCGGGCCACGGCCGAGGACCGTCGACCACCCGTACGGGCTCACCCCCCGGGAGGCGGAGATCCTGGCCCTGCTCGCCGAGGGGCTGAGCAACGCGGAGATCGCGGCTCGGGCGTTCCTCTCGCAGCGGACCGTCGACCACCACGTGTCGGCCGTGCTTCGCAAGCTGGGGGTCGACAACCGTCGCGACGCCGCGGCGCGCGCGGCCGATACCCTTGGCCGGTGACCGAGATCGAGATCGGGCGCGCCAAGCGCGGCCGCCGGGCTTACTCCTTCGACGACATCGCCATCGTGCCGAGTCGCCGGACCCGTGACCCCGAGGAGGTGTCCACCGCCTGGCAGATCGACGCCTACCGCTTCGAGCTCCCGATCCTGGCGGCGCCGATGGACTCCGTGATGTCGCCGGAGACTGCGATCGCGTTCGGCCGCCACGGCGGCCTCGGGGTGCTCAACCTCGAGGGGCTCTGGACCCGGTACGACGACCCGACCGACCTGCTCGCCGGCATCGCCGAGCTCGAGTCGGACGACGCGGTCCGCCGGATGCAGGAGGTGTACGCCGAGCCGATCAAGGCCGAGCTGATCACCGAGCGGGTCAAGCAGGTGCGCGCCGCCGGGGTGACCGTCGCGGGCGCGCTCTCGCCGCAGCGGACCAAGGAGTTCGCGAAGACGGTCGTGGACGCGGGCGTCGACATGTTCGTGATCCGCGGCACCACGGTCAGCGCCGAGCACGTCTCGGGCCAGGCCGAGCCGCTGAACCTCAAGGAGTTCATCTACGAGCTCGACGTCCCGGTGATCGTCGGCGGGTGTGCGACGTACCAGGCCGCGCTGCACCTCATGCGCACCGGCGCCGCCGGGGTGCTCGTCGGCTTCGGTGGCGGCGCCGCCCACACCACCCGCACGGTGCTCGGCGTCGCCGTGCCGATGGCCAGCGCGGTCGCCGACGTCGCCGCCGCGCGGCGCGACTACATGGACGAGTCGGGTGGTCGCTACGTGCACGTGATCGCCGACGGCTCGATCGGCAAGAGCGGCGACATCGCGAAGGCGATCGCGTGCGGGGCCGACGCGGTGATGATCGGAAGCCCGCTCGCCCGTGCGACCGACGCACCCGGCCGTGGCTACCACTGGGGGGCCGAGGCCCACCACACCGAGCTCCCGCGCGGCGAGCGGGTCGAGATCGGCAGCGTCGGGACGCTCGAGGAGATCCTCTTCGGCCCCTCGCGCGTCGCCGACGGCACCATGAACCTCGTCGGGGCGCTGCGCCGGGCGATGGCCACCACCGGCTACACCGAGCTCAAGGAGTTCCAGCGGATCGAGGTCGTCGTCCAGTGACCGCGTCGTCACCTCGATGAGCATCGCGACCGACCTGGGCCCTGCCCAGCGCGCCCAGGCCCTGGCGGCGATGTCGGCCACGTCAGCGCCCGGCGGCACGCCGCTGGACGTGCTGGTGGTCGGTGCCGGCGTGGTCGGCGCGGGCGCGGCGCTCGACGCCGTCTCCCGCGGGCTCTCGACCGCCGTGCTGGAGCAGCGCGACTACGCCAGCGGCACCAGCAGCCGCAGCAGCAAGCTCGTCCACGGCGGCCTGCGCTACCTGGAGATGTTCGACTTCGGGCTGGTCCGTGAGGCCCTGCAGGAGCGCGGTCTGCTGCTCACCCGGCTCGCGCCCCACCTCGTGCGACCCGTGCCGTTCCTCTACCCGCTGCACCACACCTGGGAGCGCCCGTACGTCGGCGCCGGCGTCGCGCTCTACGACGCCATGGCCATGGCCGGCAAGTACGACATGGGCGTGCCCAGGCACAAGCACCTCTTCCGCCGGCAGATCGCACGGATGGCGCCCGACCTCCGCACCGACGAGCTCGCGGGAGCGATCCGCTACTACGACTGCCAGGTCGACGACGCCCGCCTCGTCGTGACGATCGCCCGCACCGCGGCGTCGTACGGCGCCCACCTGGCCTCGCGCGTCCGGGTCACCGGCTTCCTGCGCGAGGGCGACCGCGTCGTGGGCGTGCGCGCCCGTGACCTGGAGAACGACGTGGACCTCGAGGTGCGGGCACGGGTCGTGATCAACGCGGCCGGGGTCTGGACGGACGAGATCCAGGAGATGGTCGGCGGCAAGGGCGCCCTGCACGTCGAGGCCAGCAAGGGCATCCACCTGGTCGTGCCCCGCGACCGGATCCGGTCGGAGACGGGCTTCATCACCAAGACCGAGAAGTCGGTGCTGTTCGTGATCCCGTGGGGCCGACACTGGATCATCGGCACCACCGACACGCCCTGGCAGCTCGACCTCGCGCACCCGGCGGCGTCGAAGGCCGACATCGACTACGTGCTCGGCCACGTCAACACCCTGCTGCGCACACCGCTCGACCACGACGACGTCGAGGGCGTGTACGCCGGCCTGCGACCGCTGCTCAAGGGCGAGGTCGAGGCCACCTCGAAGATCTCCCGCGAGCACACGGTGGTCGCGCCGGTGCCCGGTCTCGTGCTGATCGCCGGCGGCAAGCTGACGACGTACCGCGTGATGGCGCGCGACGCCGTCGACATGGCCGCGCGCACGCTGCGCCGCACGGTGGGTGATCCCGGGCCGAGCATCACCGACCGGGTGCCCCTCCTGGGCGCCCAGGGCTTCGAGACCCGGACCAACCAGCGGGTGGCGCTGGCCCGCACGTCGGGCCTCGACATCGGCTGGATCGACCACCTGCTCGGCCGCTACGGCGGCCTGGTCGACGAGATCCTGCCGCTGCTCATCGACCGGCCCGAGCTGGCCGAGCCGCTGGTCCACGCGCCCGACTACCTCTGCGGCGAGATCGTCTACGCCGTCACGCACGAGGGGGCCCGCCACCTCGACGACGTCCTGACCCGGCGTACGCGCATCTCGATCGAGACCTTCGACCGCGGCGTGCTCTGCGCCCGGCAGGTGGCCGAGCTGATGGCGCCGGTCCTCGGCTGGGACTCGGCCCGCATCGACGAAGAGGTGGATCACTACCTCAGGCGGGTCGAGGCCGAGCGGCAGAGTCAGGAGAAGCTGACCGACCAGGAGGCCGACGAGGCCCGGGTCCAGGCGCCCGAAGGTCCCTGGGCCGTCTGACCGCGAAAACGAGGTGCGCGCGCGGCGTCCGCTCGGCAAGGTGCGGGGCGTGACCTCCTTCATCTCGCACACCGCCGTCGACTGCGCCCACGCCTACCAGCTCTCCGAGTGGTGGAAGCAGGTGCTCGGGTACGTCGACCTGCCCGACGACCCCAACGAGCCGGGGCACGTGGAGTGCATGATCCAGAGGCCGGACGGCGGCCACCGGGTGCTGTTCATCGAGGTGCCGGACGTGAAGCAGGTCAAGAACCGGATGCACTTCGACCTGCGGCCCACCGAGCGCACCCGCGACGAGGAGGTCGCGTGGGTCCTCGGTCTCGGGGCGACCCTGTTCGAGGACCATCGCGACATCCACGGACCCGGCACCGGCTGGGTGACGCTCGCCGACCCGGAGGGCAACGAGTTCTGCATCCTGCGCGGCGAGGCCGAGCTCGCGGCCGTCCAGTCCTAGGACGCTCCCGGCGTGCCCGTCCGACACCCGCGACCATCGTGACCGTGAGGTCGTCGGTGCGGGTCGTGGTCGCGGTGGTCGCCGCGTGCTGCGCGCTGCTCGGCCTGCTCGCGCTCGCCGTGCTGCGCGTCGGCGGCCCGGTCGAGGCCGGGGCACCCGACCCGGAGCTCACCCAGCCCTCTGTGACGGTCGCACCGGCTCCGGCCCGCACCGTCGACCCGTCGCGCTCGGCCGGTCGCCCTCTGGTCGACCCCGCGTGGCTGGCGCGCACGGCGGCCGCGGCCGGCATCCCCCTCCCCGCCCTGCGCGCGTACGCCGGCGCCGAGCTCGTCCTGCGGGGTGAGCAGCCGGGCTGTCGCCTCGGCTGGAACACGCTGGCCGGCATCGGCTGGGTCGAGTCGCAGCACGGCACGGTGGGCGGTCGCACGCTCGGCGCGGACGGCCGGTCGTCGCAGCCGGTCCTCGGCCCGGCGCTCGACGGGTCCGGCGGCTTCGCGGCGATCCACTCGACCCCCGCCTCCGCGGCCTGGCACGGCGACCGGGTGTGGGAGCACGCCGTCGGCCCGCTGCAGTTCCTCGCGTCGACCTGGGCGCGCTGGGGCGCGGATGGCGACGGCGACGGTGTCGCCGACCCGAACGACCTCGACGATGCGGCCCTGGCCGCCGCTCGTTACCTCTGCGCCGACGGCCACGTGCTGACCAGCGACGGGGGCTGGAACGCCGCGACGAACTCCTACAACCACGACGCCGACTACGTCGCCCGCGTCGCCGCGGCCGCGAACAGCTACGCCGCCCGGGCCCGCTGACCCGGGCATGCGACTCGGGGGCGCCGGGGTGTCGGCCTGCCGAGGTAAGGTCGATCGGGTCACCCCCTCTCGTTCCTGAGTGGGGGCTGTCCGCGTTGTCCCGCCACTGCCCAGGAGCACTCGTTGCGTCTCGCCGGCCTCGCCGATGCCGTCCTCTCCGAGCCGACCCTCGCCGGCGCGCTCGCCGATGCGCGTGACAACCGCGTCCCTGCCCTCGACCTGACCGGGCCGGCCGGGCTCCGGCCGTTCGTGGTGGCGGGCCTGGCCCGCACCGGGCGCACGGTGCTCGTGGTGACGGCCACGGTGCGGGAGGCCGAGGACCTCGTCGAGGAGCTCGCCGACGTCGTCGACCCGACCTCGCTGGCCCTCTTCCCGGCGTGGGAGACGCTGCCCCACGAGCGGCTCAGCCCGCGCAGCGACACCGTCGGCCGGCGGCTGGCGATCCTGCGCCGGCTCGTGCACCCGGGCGCCGACCCGGCGACCGGCCCGTTGCAGGTCGTGGTCGCTCCGGTCCGCTCGGTGCTGCAGCCGCAGGTCAAGGGGCTCGCCGACCTCGAGCCGGTCGAGCTGGTCACCGGCCAGGAGGTCGAGCTCGACGACCTGGTCCGCGGGCTGGTCGGGGCGGCGTACACGCGCGTGGACCTGGTCGAGAAGCGCGGCGAGTTCGCCGTGCGCGGTGGCATCGTCGACGTGTTCCCGCCGACGGAGGAGCACCCGCTGCGCGTGGAGTTCTTCGGTGACGAGGTCGACGAGATCAGGGCGTTCGCGGTCGCCGACCAGCGCACGCTGGACAAGGTCGACCGGCTCTGGGCGCCGCCCTGCCGCGAGCTGCTGCTCACCGACGAGGTACGCCGCCGCGCCGCCGCCCTGGGCGAGCAGCACCCGGAGCTCGCCGAGATCACCGACAAGCTCGCCGAGGGCATCGCGGTCGAGGGCATGGAGTCGCTGACCCCCGCGCTGGTGGACGAGATGGAGCTGCTGATCGACCTGCTGCCGCGGGAGACCCACGTGCTGCTGCTCGACCCCGAACGGGTGCGCACGCGCGCCCACGACCTGGTCGCGACCAGCGAGGAGTTCCTGGGTGCGAGCTGGGCGGCCGCCGCGTCCGGTGGCACGGCTCCCGTGGACCTCGGGTCGGCGTCGCTGCGGTCGCTGGCCGACGTACGCGCGACCGCGCTGGAGCAGGGCAAGGCCTGGTGGGGGATCACTCCGTTCGGGCTGGCCGGCCCGGAGGAGGACGACGCGGAGCGCGCGCCGCTGCGTGACTCGCTCGGCGAGGTGGTCAGCGCCGGGGTCGACGTGGAGGCCGGTGCCGTGGAGTCCCGCGCCGTCGGGGCGACGGCCGTGGAGCCGTACCGCGGCGACATCGAGACCGCGGTGCGCGACGTCGCCGAGCACCTCGTCGAGGGGCGGCGCGTGGTGGTGGTGCAACAGGGCCATGGCCCCGCGCAGCGCACCGTCGAGGTGCTCGCCGAGCACGACGTCGCAGCCCGGCTGGTCGAGGAGGTTTCGGCAGGCTCAACCACCGGAGGCGGCTCAACCACCGGAGGCGGATCGACCACCGACGGGGCCGTCGTCGAGGTGACCCAGGGCTGCATCACCCGCGGCCTCGTCCTCGGCCGACCCGGCCTGGTGGTGCTGACCGGGGAGGACCTCTCGGGCCAGAAGGCCTCCACGCGCGACATGCGCAAGATGCCGGCGCGCCGCAAGAAGCAGATCGACCCGCTCGAGCTCAAGCCGGGTGACTACGTGGTGCACGAGCAGCACGGGGTCGGACGGTTCCTCGAGATGCGCCAGCGCGAGGTGCAGGGCGCGGTGCGCGAGTACCTCGTGCTCGAGTACGGCGCGAGCAAGCGCGGCCAGCCCGCCGACCGGCTCTACGTGCCGGCGGACTCCCTCGACCAGGTCACCCGCTACGTCGGTGGCGAGCAGCCCAGCCTGGACCGCCTGGGTGGTGCCGACTGGGCCAAGCGCAAGGGTCGCGCGCGCAAGGCCGTGAGGCAGATCGCGGCCGAGCTGATCAAGCTGTACGCCGCCCGCCAGGCCACCCAGGGCCACGCCTTCGGGCCGGACACGCCCTGGCAGCGCGAGCTCGAGGACGCGTTCCCGTTCCACGAGACGCCCGACCAGCTGACCACGGTCGAGGAGGTCAAGGCGGACATGCGGCGCACCGTGCCGATGGACCGGCTGATCTGCGGCGACGTCGGCTACGGCAAGACCGAGATCGCCGTACGGGCGGCGTTCAAGGCGGTCCAGGAGGGCAAGCAGGTCGCCGTGCTCGTGCCGACGACCCTGCTGGTCAACCAGCACTACTCCACGTTCGTCGAGCGGATGAGCGCCTTCCCGGTCGAGCTGCGCGCGCTGTCGCGGTTCCAGACCGACAAGGAGGCCCAGCAGACGATCGCGGGCCTCGCCGACGGCTCGGTCGACATCGTGATCGGCACCCACCGGCTGCTCAACCCCGACATCAGGTTCAAGGACCTCGGCCTGATCATCGTCGACGAGGAGCAGCGCTTCGGCGTCGAGCACAAGGAGCAGATGAAGCGGCTGCGCACCAGCGTCGACGTGCTGGCGATGTCGGCGACCCCGATCCCACGCACGCTCGAGATGGCGATCACCGGCATCCGCGAGATGTCGACGATCACGACCCCGCCCGAGGAGCGCCACCCGGTGCTGACCTACGTCGGCGCCTACGAGGACCGCCAGGTCGTGGCCGCGATCCGTCGTGAGCTCCTCCGCGAGGGTCAGGTCTTCTACATCCACAACCGCGTGAGCTCGATCGAGAAGGCAGCCGCCCACCTCCGCGAGCTGGTGCCCGAGGCGCGCGTCGCCGTGGCTCATGGGCAGATGGGGGAGCACCAGCTCGAGCAGGTGATGCTCGACTTCTGGGAGAAGCAGTTCGACGTGCTGGTCTGCACGACGATCGTGGAGTCGGGCATCGACGTCTCCAACGCGAACACGATGATCATCGAGCGGGCCGACATGTTCGGCCTCAGCCAGCTGCACCAGCTGCGCGGCCGGGTGGGCCGCAGCCGCGAGCGCGCCTACGGCTACTTCCTCTACCCGGCCGACAAGCCGCTGACCGAGACCGCGCACGAACGGCTCGCCACCCTGGCCCAGCACTCCGACCTCGGCGGCGGCATGGCGATCGCGATGAAGGACCTCGAGATCCGCGGAGCCGGCAACCTGCTCGGCGGCGAGCAGTCGGGACACATCGCCGACGTCGGCTTCGACCTCTACGTGCGGCTGGTCGGCGAGGCGGTCAGCGAGTTCCGCCAGGGCCCCGACGGGAAGGTCGACGAGATCGACGAGGTCCGCATCGAGCTCCCGATCGACGCCCACCTGCCGCACGACTACGTGCCCAGCGAGCGGCTCCGCCTGGAGATGTACAAGCGGCTCGCCGAGGTGCGCGAGCCCGACGACGTCGGCCTGCTCCGCGAGGAGATGCGCGACCGGTACGGCGAGCCCCCGGCGCCGGTCGAGCGGCTGCTCGCGGTCGCGCGGTTCCGGGCGACCTGCCGTCGCGCCAAGGTCGGCGAGGTGACCGTCCAGGGCAAGTACATCCGGTTCGCGCCGGTCGAGCTGCCCGAGTCGCGCGCCGTGCGCCTGAACCGCGTCTACCCCGGCAGCCTGCTCAAGGCCGGGGTGCGTACGATGCTGGTGCCGCGCCCGCAGCCGGCGACGTTCGGGGCCAAGCCCCTGCGCGACGACGAGCTGTTGGCGTGGGCGGCGCGGGTGATCGACGACGTGATCGCGCCGCCGTCCCCCCAGAGCAGCGACACACAGGAGACCCGCCCGTGAAGGCCCACCGCCTGGTCCTCATCGCCGTTGCCGGAGCCTCGATGCTCGCGCTGAGCGGTTGCGCGCAGTCCGGCAACGTCGCCGCGCGCGTCGGCGACAGCACCGTATCGACCTCCGACGTCGACTTCCTGAGCCGGATGCAGTGCGAGACGCTCGACAAGGCGGCGCAGAACCCCGCGGCGGCCGCGCAGGGCGGGGTCCAGACGGTCCCGGTCGCGCAGGTGCGCACCGGCATGCTCAACACGCTGATCGAGACCGAGCTCAATCGTCAGATCGCGAGCAAGGAGCACCTGACCTACGACCGCGACACCCTGCGCCAGGTGATGGCGCAGTTCGAGCGCGTGGTCGACCAGGTGGCCGCGAAGGACCGCGACCGCTTCCGCAGCATGGTCGAGGACGTCTACCGCGGCCAGCTGCAGGTCTACACGCTCGCCCAGCAGCAGCTCGCGGAGCAGGGCGTGAGCCGGCCCGGCCAGGACCAGGTCGACCAGGCGGTCGCGAAGATCCAGGCGAGCTTCCGCAAGAACGTCGACGTGAAGGTCAACCCGCAGTACGGCGCGGACGCCCGCGGCGTCGCCGGCAGCACCGACCCGTCGCTGTCGCTCGCGGTCTCGTCCTACGCCAAGCAGGCCAGGTCCGCGCAGCCCGACTCCAGCTGGGTCTCGGCGCTGCCGGCCGACCAGAGGTGCGGCTGAGCGCCACGGACACGCCGTCCGTGCCCGGGCACTCCGCCGACCGGCCACTCCTCGAGCTCGTCGAGGTGATGGCCCGGCTCCGGCGCGAGTGCGCCTGGAAGGCCGGTCAGACCCACCGGTCTCTGGCGCGCTACCTCCTCGAGGAGACCTACGAGACGGTCGAGGCGATCGAGACCGGCGACGACGCCCACCTGCGTGAGGAGCTCGGAGACCTGCTGCTCCAGATCCTCTTCCATGCGGTGATCGCCGAGGAGGAGGGTCGCTTCGACATCGACGACGTCGCCGCCGACCTCGTCGTCAAGCTGCGCCGGCGCAACCCGCACGTGTTCGACCCCGAGCACGCGGGCGTCGAGGCCGGCTCGGCGGCCGAGGCGGCCGAGGCGATCAACGAGCAGTGGGAGCGGATCAAGGCCGAGGAGAAGCAGCGCACCGGCCTGATGGAGGGTGTGCCCGAGGAGCTGCCCGCCCTGCTGAGGGCGGTCAAGGCCCTCGACCGGCTGGAGCGGTCCGGCGCCGCGCCGGCGCTCGACCCCCAGTCGACCGACCTCGGCGACCGGTTGCTCGCGCTCGCCGCCGAGGCCCGCTCGGCCGGGCTCGACCCCGAGCAGGAGCTGCGGGCCGCCGTACGCCGTGTCGCGCCGGAGTGAGGTGCCCGGAATGAGGCGGCTCGGCGTCGCCCTGGTGTGCGGTCTCGTGCTCCTGTCCGGCTGCGGGTCGCCCGACGACGAGACCGCGCGGTCGGTGCCGACGCGGACCCTGCCTCCTGAGGTGCCGCGCCACCTCGTCGACCTTCCCGTCGGCACGGGCCACGTGCACCCGGGTGACCGGGTGCGGGCCGAGGAAAGCGTGCTGCGCGTGAACGGCCGCGCCGTCCACCTGGCACCGCTCCACCTGGACGAGCTCGCCGTCGTGCCGGGCGGCGTGTTCTTCCGCAACGCCACCGAGCTCTGGTTCACCGATCTCGGCCGGGCGCAGGCGACCGGGTACTCCGACGTGCGGTCGCTGGTGACGTCGCCCGACGGCCGACGGCTCGCGTTCGTGGACCTCCAGCACGGACCGAAGGACCGCCACGGCACCCCACTGGCGATCGCGATCGGCTACGACGCCACGACCGGCCGGCCGCTGGTCGCGTCGTACGCCGGCATGGGCGACGTGCGCAAGGACGACCTGGCCGGCCGGTACGCCGCCCACCCGCCGTCGATCACCGGCTTCCAGGGCGACGCGTTGCTGGTGCACGGGATCTCGGGTGACTACCGCGTGCCGCTCGACGGTGGTGCGCCGACCCGGGCCGACGGCGGAAACTGACAGCCTGCGCTGTGTAACGCCACGCGTGCGTGGCGCGTCTTAGGTGTGACGAGACGACGAGAGGCAGGACCGGATGACGGCCGGCAACGGTGAGTTCCGCAGCTTCGCTGCCACTCGGCTGGACGCCCTCTACCGGTCGGCGGTCCTGCTCACCGGTCAGCACCAGTCGGCGGAGGACCTGGTCCAGGAGACGCTCACGAGGATGTACGTCGTCTGGCGCTCGCGCCCGCTCGAGGACCCGGTCGCCTACTCGCGCCGAACGCTGGTGAACACCTTCATCTCGAGCCGACGCAGGCGGAGCTCGTCGGAGTACCCGCAGGAGGTGCTCCCCGAGGTGGTGGCTCCCGCTCCGGACGTCGACGGACGCGTCGACGTGCACCGCGCGCTCGGCGAGCTCAGGCCGATCGACCGGGCGATCGTCGTCCTGCGGTACCTGGAGGACATCCCGGTCGACGAGGTCGCCGCCACCCTGCGGATGAGCCCCGGCAACGTGCGGGTCCGCGCGACCCGTGCGCTCGCCACCCTGCGCACCAGCCTGCCCTTGCAGTCGGCGGCATCGACGACCCGGGAGGACACCCATGAGTGAGACCGACCTGACCGTGCTTCTCGAGCAGACCGCGGACCGGAGCCCGGCGCCGGACCCCGGGATCATCGACCGCAGCATCGCCGCCGGCGAGAGGCGGGTCCGTCGGCGGACCGCGACGCGCGTGCTCGGAGCGGCGGCGGCCCTGGCGGTGGTGGCCGCGGGAGCGACCTGGACGATCAACGCGAAGGTCGCCGACCGCACGCCGGCGACGAGCGCTGCGGAGGCGTGCCGCCGGGACTACACGCCTCGGGTCCTCCCGGCGTGGGCGACCACCGGCTTCAGCTCGCCGAATCCGACCATGCCCTACGTGCTGGGCGACCGGGGCGACATCGTCGCGATCCTCTGGGCCGAGCACGACCCGCTGGTGGTGCCTCCGGCGCAGGACCGGAACAACAAGATCCTGTGGGTCGGACGGGTCGCCTCCGAGGGGTCGCTGCAGATCAAGGCACACCTGATCGGCTCCGACCGGTCGGTCACGCGCACGGTCGACGGAGGCCCGGGGCCCTCGATCATCGACCTGCCAGACGCGGGCTGCTGGTCGCTGGACCTCACCTGGGGCAAGCAGCACGACCACCTCCAGCTCGAGTACGCGCCGAGCTGAGATCAGCGTCGGTGGTCCGGAGTAGCGTCGCCGCCATGGATCTCCACTCTCGGGCCGCCTGCCAGGGCATCGTTCCGCCGTTCCTCCTCCAGCACCTCCTCGCGTCGGGTGACGCCGACCTCGCCGAGCACGCTCGCCGCACGCTGCTGCGCGACAGCGTGCTGCGCGCCCGTCCGGAGCGCCCGGCGCCCGCGGCGGCTGCCGCCGCCGCGAAGGTGCTGCGCCGCACCATCCACGACGCCCACCACGGCACCACACTGCCGGGCACCGAGGTCCGCGCCGAGGGTGCCCCGGCGTCCGCCGACGAGGCCGTCAACCAGGCCTACGACGGTCTCGGGGAGACCTGGCGGCTCTACGACGAGGTGTTCGGCCGCAACTCGATCGACGACCACGGCCTGCCGCTGGTGGCCTCGGTGCACTACGAGCGCAACTACGACAACGCCTTCTGGAACGGCTCTCAGATGGTCTTCGGCGACGGTGACGGCACCATCTTCGTCGGCTTCACCAGCAGTCTCGACGTGATCGGCCACGAGCTCACCCACGGCGTCACCGAGTCGACCGCCGGCCTGACGTACCAGGGCCAGTCCGGTGCGCTCAACGAGAGCATCTCCGACGTGTTCGGCTCGCTGGTCAAGCAGCGCGCGCTCGGCCAGACGGCGGCCGAGGCCGACTGGCTGATCGGGGCCGGCCTGCTCGCGCCCGGGGTCAAGGGCGTGGCGCTGCGCTCGATGAAGGCCCCCGGCACGGCGTACGACGACCCGCGGCTGGGCAAGGACCCGCAGCCGGCCGACATGTCCGGCTACGTCGAGACCACCGACGACAACGGGGGAGTGCACACCAACTCCGGCGTCCCGAACCGCGCCTTCCAGCTGGCCGCCGTCGCGATCGGCGGCCACGCCTGGGAGGCCGCCGGCCAGATCTGGTACGACGTGCTCACCGGCCCGTCGATCCGGCCCGACTGCGACTTCGCGACGTTCGCCGGCCTGACCGTCGCCGCGGCGACGAGCCGTTTCGGGAACGACTCCCCGGAGGCCGCCGCCGTCGCCGACGCGTGGAAGACGGTGGGGGTGGCTCCTTCGGTGGTTGAGGAGCGAGCGCCAGCGAGCCTCGAAACCTCCGGAGGCACCTCAACCAACGGGGCCGACGACCTCACCGTGCGCCGCACCGGCGGCTTCGGTGGCCTGGTGCGCGAGCGCACGCTCCGGCTGACCGAGCTCCCCGACGACGACGCCGCCCACTGGCGCTCGCTGCTGTCCGGTGACCGGCTGGCCCGGCTCGCCGACGCACCGACCCACCCCGACGCCTACTGCTACGGCGTCCGGTGCGAGGCAGCGCGGCTCGACGTGACCATCCCCGAGCCGGCCCTCGAGCCCGAGGTCCGCGACCTGTTCGACCGCACCCTCACGCGCTGACCGCGCACACTCCCGGGGGTCGGACGGTGCCGGGGATGGCGGCACCGCCCCGATAGGCTGACGCTCGCGCGTCCGATCGACGCGTCACCGGATCTGGACCTCAGCAGGAGCTACTGAATTGGCCGCCATCGAAGACGTCATCGCCCGCGAGATCCTGGACTCGCGAGGCAACCCCACGGTCGAGGTGGAGGTGATCCTCGAGGACGACAGCTTCGGCCGCGCGGCGGTGCCGTCCGGCGCCTCGACCGGCGCCTTCGAGGCGGTCGAGCTCCGCGACGGCGGCGACCGCTACGGCGGCAAGGGCACGGAGAAGGCGGTCGCGGCGGTCGAGTCGCAGATCGCCCAGCGGATCGTCGGCCTCGACGCCGCCGACCAGCGCCTCGTCGACCAGGAGATGCTCGACCTGGACGGCACCCCCAACAAGGCCAACCTCGGCGCCAACGCGATCCTCGGCGCCTCGCTCGCGGTCGCCCGCGCCGCGGCGATGAGCGCGGGCCTCCCGCTCTACCGCTACGTCGGCGGGCCCAACGCCCACCTGCTGCCGGTGCCGATGATGAACATCCTCAACGGCGGCTCGCACGCGGACTCCAACGTGGACATCCAGGAGTTCATGATCGCCCCGATCGGCGCCCCGACGTTCCGCGAGGCGCTCCGCCAGGGCGCGGAGGTCTACCACGCGCTGAAGTCGGTGCTCAAGAAGCAGGGCCTCGCGACCGGCCTCGGCGACGAGGGTGGGTTCGCGCCCAACCTGGACAGCAACCGGGCCGCCCTCGACCTGATCTCGACGGCGATCGAGGCGGCCGGCTTCAAGGTCGGCCAGGACATCGCGCTGGCCCTGGACGTGGCGGCCAGCGAGTTCTACTCCGACGGCAGCTACACCTTCGAGGGCGGCAGCAAGTCGGCGGACGAGATGACCGCCTACTACGCCGACCTGGTCGCGTCGTACCCGATCGTCAGCGTGGAGGACCCGCTGAACGAGGAGGACTGGGACGGCTGGAAGACGATCACCGACGAGCTCGGCACCAAGACCCAGCTGGTCGGCGACGACCTCTTCGTCACCAACGTCGAGCGGCTGCAGCGCGGCATCGACGGCGGCCAGGCCAACGCCCTGCTGGTGAAGGTCAACCAGATCGGCTCGCTGACCGAGACGCTCGACTCCGTCGACCTCGCGCACCGCAACGGGTTCCGCTGCATGATGAGCCACCGCTCGGGCGAGACCGAGGACACCACGATCGCCGACCTCGCGGTCGCCACGAACTGTGGCCAGATCAAGACCGGAGCCCCGGCGCGGTCCGAGCGGGTGGCGAAGTACAACCAGCTGCTCCGGATCGAGGCCGAGCTCGGCGACGCGGCGCGGTACGCCGGCGCTGGAGCCTTCCCGAGGTTCCAGGGCTGATCGCGGGACCCACCTGATGCCGCCGAGCCGCCGTCCGTCGCCCCGCGCGGGCCGTCCGCGCAACACCCGTCCGGGTGCGCGGGGCGCGGCGGCGCGCACGCGGCCGACGGTGGCACCCGCTCCCCGGGCCCGGTTCACGAACCGTGCAGCTGTGCTGGTGGTGGTGTTCGCGGTGCTGGTCGTCTCCTACGCCTCGTCGATGCGGGCCTACCTCCAGCAGCGCGAGCAGATCAACGGCCTCCGGGAGCGGATCGCCGCCTCGAAGGTGGACATCGCGCAGGCCGAGCGGGAGAGGCGGCGGTGGCAGGACCCGGCGTACGTCGAGGCGCAGGCGCGCGCCCGGTTCGGCTGGGTGCTCCCCGGTGAGACCAGCTACCAGGTCCTCGACTCGAACGGGCAGCCGCTGACCGGCGACGACGCGCTCACCGACCCCAGGACGGTCGCTCCGGCGAAGCCGAAGGCGTGGTGGACCAAGGAGTACTCCAGCCTCGAGGCCGCCGACCACCCCGAGAAGAAGGTCGCCCCGACCCCGGCGACCCGCATCACGCCGAACCAGCAGTGAGCACCGACGACCAGGGCGGCATCGAGCCCCGCGACGAGCGTGCGATCGAGGCCCAGCTGGGCCGGCCCCCGCGCGCGATCCACGCGGTCGGGCACCGCTGCCCCTGCGGCAACCCCGACGTGGTCGCGACCGAGCCGCGCCTGGAGGACGGTACGCCGTTCCCGACCACCTTCTACCTGACCTGCCCGCGGGCGGCTTCCCTGATCGGCACCCTCGAGGCGTCCGGGCTCATGCGCGAGATGACCGACCGGCTCGCCGAGGATGAGCAGCTGGCGGCCGGGTACCGCCGCGCCCATGAGGCCTACCTGGCAGCCCGCGCCGAGATCGCGCGCGCGAGCGGTCACAGCGTGCCCGAGATCGACGGCGTCTCCGCGGGCGGCATGCCCTCGAGGGTCAAGTGCCTGCACGTCCTGGCCGGTCAGGCCCTGGCGCAGGGTCGGGGTACCAACCCGCTCGGTGACGAGGTCCTCGACGCACTCGGCGAGTGGTGGGCCGCGGGTCCCTGCGTGGAGGTGGAGTGACCCGCGTCGCCGCGTTCGACTGCGGCACGAACTCGCTGCGGCTGCTGATCGCCGACCTCGAGCCGGCGACCGGTGAGATGACCGAGCTCGTCCGCGAGATGCGCATCGTCCGGCTCGGCCAGGGTGTCGACCGGACCGGCCGGATCAGCGAGGAGTCGATGGCACGCACCTTCGCCGCCCTCGACGAGTACGCCGCGCTGGTCGAGCGGCACCGTCCCGAGCTGATGCGCTTCTGCGCCACGTCGGCCGCCCGCGACGCGGCCAACGCCGGCGACTTCGTGCGCGGGGTCCGCGAGCGCTTGGGGGTTGAGCCGGAGGTGATCGACGGCGACGAGGAGGCACGCGCGTCCTTCGCCGGGGTGACCCGGGTGCTCGGTGACGCGCCGGGGCCCGTGCTGGTGCTGGACATCGGCGGCGGATCGACCGAGCTGATCCTGGGCACCCCGGACGGCGCCGTCGAGGTGGCCCAGTCGCTCGACGTCGGCTCCGTGCGGATGACCGAGCGACACCTGCACGACGACCCGCCGACCGACGAGGAGGTGGCGGCCCTGCGCGACGACGTCGACGCCGTGCTCGACGGGTGCGTCGTCGACCCGGCCCGGGCGCGCACCGTCGTCGGCGTGGCCGGCACCGTCACGACGGTCGCGGCCGGGGTGCTCGGGTTGGCGGCGTACGACCGCGAGCGGATCCACCTCGCCCGCCTCGACCGCGACGACGTGCACGCGACCGTCGACGCCCTGGTCGCGATGAGCGTCGCCGAGCGGAAGGCGCTCGGCTACGTGCACCCCGGGCGGGCCGACGTCATCGCCGCGGGCGGCCTCATCCTCGACCGCGTGCTGCAGCGCACGGGGGTCGACACCCTGGTGGTCTCCGAGTCCGACATTCTCGACGGCATCGCCTGGGCATGCGTGGATGCCTCGGCCGACGAGGGGAGCTGACGAGGTGACCGACACGGTACGCCGAGGGATCACCCCGGCCGAGGAGGACCGCGAGCCCGACGAGCTCAGCGAGCTGACCAGGCGGTCCTGGTTCCAGATCCTCCGGCGCACGGTCCGGGGCTTCCGCGACGACCAGTGCACCGACCTGGCCGCCGCCCTCACCTACTACTCGGTGCTCGCGCTCTTCCCCGCGCTCCTTGCGGTCGTGTCGGTGCTCGGCGTCGTCGGCGCGAACAACGCCAAGGTGCACAGCACGATCCTCGACGTGCTCAGCCCGCTGGTCACCGGCTCGACCCTGGACTCGCTCAGCACGCTGCTCGACCAGCTCTCGTCGTCGCAGGCCGGCGGCTACGCGCTGGCGCTGGGCATCGCGGGCGCCCTCTGGTCGGCGTCGGCCTACGTCGGTGCGTTCAGCCGGGCGATGAACCGCGTGTACGGCGTACCGGAGGGGCGGCCGGCGTGGAGGCTCCGCCCGCTGCAGCTGCTGATCACCGTCGTCACGGTCGTGCTCTGCAGCGTCGGGATCGTCATCCTCGTGGTCAGTGGCCCGGTCGCCCAGTCGATCGGCAAGGCCCTCGACATCGGCGACACCGCGCTCACCGTGTGGAACATCGCGAAGTGGCCCGTGCTGGCGATCGTGGTCTGCCTGGCGGTGGCGCTGCTGTTCTACATGACGCCGAACGTGCGCCAGCCGCGCTTCCGCTGGGTGTCGCCGGGCGCCTTCGTGGCGATCCTGGTCTGGGTGGCCGCGTCGTTCGGGTTCGCCTTCTACGTGGGCAACTTCTCCTCCTACAACCGGACCTACGGCTCCCTGGCGGCGGTGATCATCGCGCTGCTGTGGCTCTGGCTGACGAACCTCGCGCTGATGTTCGGCGCCGAGCTCGACGCCGAGCTCGAACGGGGACGCGAGCTGCAGGCGGGCCTTCCGGCCGAGGAGTCGATCCAGCTCCCGCTGCGCGATGACCGTGGCGTGGCCAAGGCCGAGCGCAAGCGGCGCGAAGCGGTGGCCGAGGCCCGCGAGCTGCGCCAGGACGCGCCGGAGTCGCGGGATCCGGCCGACGGCACGGTGTTCGGTCCGACGCCGCAGCCGGTGCCCGACGAGGACTGACCGTGTCCGGCCCCGGGCAGCCGTGCCCGCACCCGCTCACCGGGCAGCCGTTCCCCAGTCCGGTGCCCCCCGGCACGGGCTGGCCCGAGGACCCGGCGCGCCCAGACACCCCGGTGGCGCGCGACGCGAGCGACGTACTGGCTCTGAGGGCGACCGACGACCTCACCGAGCTCGACGCGCGCGTCTCCGTGTGCCGGGCCTGTCCCCGTCTCGTGGACTGGCGCGAGGAGGTGGCCCTGCGCAAGCGCGCCTCGTTCGCCGACCAGCCCTACTGGGGCCGGCCGATCGCCGGATGGGGATCCCCGGATCCGTCGGTGCTGATCGTCGGCCTCGCCCCGGCGGCCAACGGCGGCAACCGCACGGGTCGCGTCTTCACCGGCGACAGCTCAGGTGACTGGCTGTTCGCGTCCCTCCACCGCACCGGCCTGGCGCGCCAGGCGACCTCCGTCCACGCCGGCGACGGCCAGGCCCTCCTCGGCGCGCGGATGGTCGCCGCGGTGCGCTGCGCCCCGCCCGACAACAAGCCCACCCCTGCCGAGCGCGACACCTGCGGCCCCTGGATCCAGCAGGAGATCCGCCTGGTCGCCCCCACCGTCCGGGTCGTGGTCTGCCTCGGCTCCTTCGGCTGGGCGGCGGCCCTCAAGGCCCTGCGCGGTGCCGGGTACGCCGTGCCGCGCCCGCTGCCGAAGTTCGGCCACGGCACCGAGATCCCGCTGAGCGGGCCCGGGCACCTCACCGTCCTCGGGTGCTACCACCCCTCGCAGCAGAACACCTTCACCGGCCGGCTCACCCACGACATGCTCGACGCGGTCTTCACGCGCGCCCAGGAGCTGGCGAGCGCGGCGGACTAGCCGCGGGCATGCCACGAGCCCGGCGCGTGTGCCGGGTGCGGGGCGGGGCAGCTACTGGTGGGGCGGCTCGACCGGTGGCGGGCTCAGGTCGGTGGTGCCGGTGCGGTCGCGCAGCCAGGTGTGTCCGTGCGGGCTGTGCCACAGGTAGGTGCCTGGCTCGACCATGGTGTAGGTCCAGCCGCCGTGGGTCTTGAGCCGGTGGTGTCGTCTGCAGAGGGCAGCGAGGTTGTCGCTCGACGTCGATCCACCTTCTTGCCAGGGGATGATGTGGTCCTTGTCGCAGCCTCTCGCGGGGCGGTTGCACCAGGGGAACACGCAGGTGCGGTCGCGCAGCTCGATCTGCTCGGTCAGGGTGGGGCTGGGTTGGTAGCCGGTGGACTGCAGGGTCTCGGCGAGGTCGAGCACGGGCCGTACGGTGATCTTCGTGGTCCCGGTGGTGGAGCCTGCCCCACACCAGTCGGCGACCTGCCCGGCGGTGACCAGGTGCCCGCCGGCGTTCTCCAGCCACGCGGGTGCGTTGCGGTCACCGGAGCGGAGGGCGTCCTCGGACAGGTGCACGTTCAGCACCACGTCGCGGGCCTTCGGGCTGGTTGAGCCGCCCAACGGGGTGGTTGAGCCTGCCGAAACCACTCCATCCGCAGGGTCGAACTCCAGTGACTGCTCACCGCGGGCGAGCATCCCGACCGCCAGCGACCGGCGAACATCCAGGGACTCCTCGTTCCCGAGGACCGCGAGTTGTTCGGCACCGCGGCGGACGGCGTCGTCGAGGTCGATCGCGTCGGCGAGGTCGAG
>NZ_RJSF01000003.1:0-225648 GCF_003725535.1 Nocardioides pocheonensis
CGGCACGGACCGCCACCGGCCGAGAGTGGTTTCGGCAGGCTCAACCCCCGTGGGGCTGGGCTGCCATGCAGCGTGGTTTCGAGGCTCGCTGGCGCTCGCACCTCAACCACCGAGGGACTCGCGCCCGACCGCGAGTCCCAGCCGCGCGTCGTATCCCTTCGTCGCTGCCCGTCCCCCGGCGCCCACCGGCAGCCGAAGACGAGACTCGTCGCGCGCTGTCTCGTCGCTGCCCTTCCGCCGGCACCGACCGCCACCCGACGGAGTGGTTTCGGCAAGCTCAACCAGCGGTGGCTCCTTCCCTGCCAAGCAGCGCGGTTTCGAGGCTCGCTAACGCTCGTACCTCAACCACCAGTGGCAGCAGCCCGACCCTCAGCGCCGTTCGAGCCAGAGGTTGCCCAGGCCCGGCTTCTCGGCGGGCAGGTCGCGGTGCGGGAAGAGGCCGACCGCGGCGAAGAAGGCCTCGAGGTCCTGGCGGGTCCGGCCCGGCACGGGGTGGTACTCCATGACGACCTTCTGCACACCGGCCCACGAGGCCGGCGAGCTGTTGAAGATGGTGTCGTACTCCGCGCCCTCGATGTCGAACTTCACCAGGTCGACGCGTCCGCCCGCCGCTGCGACCGCGGCGTCGAAGGTCGTGCACGGCACGGTCACCTCGCGGCCCGAGCCGGCCGGTGCGGTGAGGCCGTTGTGGCTGCTGGCCGTGCCGCTGTCGACGAGCTGGAAGGTGCCCTCCTCGCCCGAGAGCGCGGTGTTGTGCACGGTGACGCGGCCGTCGAGGTGGTTGGCGGCCACGTTGCGGCTCAGGTACGACGCCGTGGTCGGCGAGGCCTCGTACGTGTGCACCCGCGCGGTCGGGGCTGCGTGCGCCACCGCCAGCGTGAAGCAGCCGATCTGGCCGCCCGCGTCGATCACCACCGGGTCGGCGGGGAGGTCGGCGAGCAGGTAGCCGAGGTCGTAGACGTCGTCGGCGAAGATCTCGTAGACCGGGAAGCGGGCACCGGCGACGTTGGGGCTGGTGATGCTCAACCCGTTGCGCAGCCTGAAGGTGATCTCCGGCGGCGACCAGGGCGCCGCGTTGGTGGCCAGGTCGAACAGCACCCGCACGTGGTTGTCGAAGATCTGGGGGGTCTGACGCACGCGGCGCGAGGCCAGGCCGAGGGAGCGCTTCATCGGGGTCCTCCTAGGTGGTCGGGTGCTGCCCCGACGAGGGTGAGCCGCGGACGCGCGGGCGGCGGTTCCGGCAGAGCGTCGACGGCGGGGCCGGCGCGACGTGACTCCTTCTCGGCGACCACCGCCACGATGCACAGACACATCCCGACCCAGAACGTGCGGTCGTAGAGGCTGGGCGTGGTGGCGCCGAAGACGGCGTACGCGAAGACCGGGTAGCACAGGCGGCGCAGCGGGTGCAGGCTGAACAGCAGCGGCCGGACGAGGGTGTAGAGCACCACGAGGAACGCCACGAACCCGAAGATGCCGACGCCGATCGCCACCTCGAGGTAGTTGTTGTGCACCTCGAGCAGGTCGACGAGGCCGGTACCGGAGAGCGGGTGGTCGGTGAACCGGTGCCAGCCGTAGTTCAAGCCCTGGGTGCGCACGGCGTTCGAGCCGGAGGCCGTGCCGTGCCCGAGCAGACGACCGATCGGTCCCTTGTCCAGCAGCGCGGTGTCGTGGCTGACGTACAGCGCGGCGCCCGCCGCGCCGAGCGCCAGCGCGTACACGCGCAGGGCGGACCGCTCGACCACCGGCATGAGCGCGAGGATCGCGGCGAGGCCGAGGAAGCCGGCGCGGCTGCCGCTGAGGAAGATCGTGTAGACCGAGAGGCCCATCGCGGCCCACACCAGCCACTTGCGCTGCGGGGTGGTCACGGTGGAGATGTGCAGCAGGAGCGCGAAGCACAGCAGTCCGGCCTCGGCGAAGTAGTTCGGGTGGATGGTCATCCCGTAGAAGCGCCCGCCGTACGACGCACCGGTGGCCATGCCGTAGACGAGGCTGAACGCCTGGCCGCCGACGAACAGCCACGCCATCAGCTTGATCTCCGCGGGCGTCGGCCGCCACAGGTGGACGCCGACCAGCAGGAAGAACATGGTCGCCATCCAGAACGCCAGGGCCAGCAGGGCGGCCGCGGTCTGGTCGGAGGCGAACGACCCGATCAGGCCGGTCGCGAAGATGACGCCGCCGGCGAGCACGTACTGCACCGGCAGGTCGAACCGGTTGCGCAGCATGCGCGGCAGGAGCAGCGCGAAGCCGAGCACGAGAGCGAGGTCGGTCGGGGTGATCGCGGAGCCGGCCGGGGCCAGCCGCTTGTACATCGGCGCCGTCGCGAACGCCGCACCCAGCGCGAGGATCCCGACCCGCTCGGGCCCGAGGGCGACGAGGACGATGCACGCCACGATCAGGGCGACGGCGAACAGGGCCCCTTGCATCCCGCCCGTGCTCAGGGCCAGGGCGGCGAGGAGCACGAGCACCGCGCCGGCGTACACGAGAACGCGTGACATCGCGGCCTCAGGACTCCGGGCGGCTGGCCGGCCTCCGCGCCCCCGCGTCGTTCACTTCGCCTTCGCCCGCTTGGGCTCGTAGCTGTACTCGTAGCCGTACCCGTAGGCGTAGCCGTAGGCGCCCTTGCCGCGACGCGGCGCCATGTTGACCGCGACGCCGAACAGGTTCGCGTCGACCTGGTCCAGCCGCAGCCGTGCCTGGCGGAGCTGCTCCTTGGAGGTCTTGCCGTGGCGGACGACCAGGATCGCCCCGTCGACGTCGCGCGCCATGATGGCGGCGTCGGAGACGGGAAGCAGCGGCGGCGCGTCGATGATCACCATGTCGAACATCTGGTTCAGCCGGTCGAACAGCGACTGCGCGGCGTGGGACTGCAGCACCTCGGTCGGGTTCGGCGGGATCGGCCCGCTGGCCAGCAGGTAGATGCCGCTGCCCGCGTGCTTCTGGATGCTCTCCTGCAGCTCGCTGCGGCCGACGAGCACCGTGGTCAGGCCGACGGAGCGCTCGAGGCCGAGCACGCTGGCCACCTTGGGCCGGCGGAGGTCGCCGTCGACGAGCAGCACGCGCTGGCCGGTCTGGGCGAGGGCGATCGCGAGGTTGGTCGCGGTGGAGGTCTTGCCCTCGCCGGGGACGGCGCTGGTGATCACCAGCGAGCGCGGACGGGTGTCGAGGTTGAGGAACTGGAGGTTCGTGCGCAGGAGGCGGAAGGCCTCGACGCGGGGCGCGTGGCTGCCGGCCTCGGTGAGCAGCGGGTGCTTCGGGACGTCGCCGTCGTAGGCGATGCTCGCGAGCACCGGCGCCTCGGCCGCCTGCTCGACGTCCTCGGGAGAGGAGACGGTGTTGTCGAGCAGGTGCCGCAGCAACGCGACACCCAGCCCGACCAGGAGTCCGATCAGTGCGCCGAGCGCGAGGTTGAGCACCGGCTGCGGGCTCACCTGGTTGCCGTTGTACGACGCCGGGTCGACGACCGTCGCCTTGACCGGCGAGGTCTCGATGTCGGAGATGAAGCTGGTCATCACCTCGGACTCGGCCTTCGCGATCTGCTGGGCGACGGCGGGGTCGGGGTCGGTGACCTTGACGACGATGATCACGGTCTCGGTCGCGACGCTCGAGCTGATCTTGCCGGCCAGCTGGTTCGGCGTCAGGTTGAGGTTCAACCGCGAGATGACCTGCTGCATCACCTCGCGGCTGGTCGCCAGCTGTGCGTAGGACTGCACCCGGTTGATGCCGAAGAGGGCGCCCTGCGCGGCTTGGGTGCTGTCACCGGAGGTGTCCACGGAGATGAAGATCCGGGCGTTCGACTCGTACTGCGGCGTCTGCGTGTAGGTGAGCGCGCCGGCACCGGCCAGACCGAGGAGGAAGAACACCACGATGGTCAGCCAACGACGCTGCGCCATGCGCAGCAGTTCCTTGAAATCCACGCTGAACTTTCTGGCTCGGAGCTGGTACCCGTACGACCACCCGGAGTGTAGACGGACCGGCGGGTCTCACCGGCCGGAGTTCCGAACGCGGCTGCCAGTTGAACGATCTGGCGGGCGAAAAGTGACGTGTCGCCCCAAATGGGCCCGTGCCGTCAGGGTTTCGCGGAGTCGAGGACGAGCGTCACCGGACCGTCGTTGACGAGCTCCAGGCTCATCTGCGCCCCGAAGACACCGCGCTGCACGGGCGTGCCGAGACGCTCGAGCTCGGCGCAGAGGGCGTCGTACAGGGGCTCCGAGACAGGCCCGGGCGCGGCGGCCGCCCACGTGGGTCGGCGGCCCTTGCGGGCGTCGCCGTACAGGGTGAACTGGCTGACCACCAGGACGCTCGCGCCGAGCTCGGCGACGGACCGTTCCTCGCGCATGATCCGCAGCTCACGGACCTTGCGCGCGAGCCAGGCGATCTCGTCGGGGCCGTCGTCGTGGGTGATGCCCACCAGGACCACCAGGCCGGGGTCGTCGAGGTGACCGACGACCCGGTCGTCGACCGTGACCGAGGCCCGTGTGACGCGCTGGAGCACCGCTCGCATGGCCCGAGGCTATTCGTGGTTGGCTGTCGCCCATGGGAGACCTGCTGATCACGGTCGCGCCGACGGGAGCGGAGACGACCAAGGACGACTGCCCCCAGCTGCCGACCACGCTGACCGAGCTCGTCGAGACCGCGCAACGCTGCGAGGCGGCGGGCGCCGGGATGATCCACGTGCACATCCGCGACGGCGAGCACCGGCCGACGCTCGACCTCGGCCGGCTCACCGAGACGGTCGCCGCGCTGCGCGAGTCGACCCGCCTGGTGGTCCAGCTCTCGACCGGTGGCTCGGTGCACGACCCGCTCGACGACCGGCTCAAGGTGCTCGACGCCGCGCCGGACTCGTGCAGCCTCACCATGGGCACCACGAACTTCGGTGACGACGTGTTCCTCAACCCGTGGCCGTTCGTGTGCGACCTGTACCAGCTCAGCCAGGAGCGCCAGGTGGTGCCGGAGTTCGAGCTGTTCGACCTCGGGCAGGTGGCGGCGCTCCACCGGCTGCTCCGCCTGCACGGCCTCCCGTACGGCGGCAAGGTGCACGTCGACCTGGTCATGGGCGTGCCCGGCGGGATGCCCGGTACCGCCGACGCCCTCGTCGCCGCGGTCGCCGCCCTGCCGGCCGAGACCACGAGCTGGTCGGCGACCGGCATCGGCCGCAGCACGCTCGCGGTCGCGCTGGCCAGCCTGAGCAAGGGCGGCCACCTGCGCGTCGGCATGGAGGACGTGCTGACCCTGGCCAAGGGCGTCCCGGTCGAGCACAACGACCAGCTCGTGGCCCGGGCCGCCGAGCTCGGCCGCCTCGCGCAGCGCACCCCCATGTCGGGCGACGAGGCGCGCACGCTGCTCGGCCTCACCGCTGGTTGAGACTGCCGGAAGCCCCTACGCTTCGGCCGTGGACGACCCGCACCGCACACCGGGTGCGCGTGACCGGGACCCCCTGGCCGCGCGGGTCAGGCGCGCGGCCGAGCAGGGTCGGATCACCACCGCCGACCGGGACATCCGGCTCGCGAACGTCGCCGCCGCCCAGAGCATGGCGGAGCTCGACCTCATCGGCCGTGACCTCGACCAGCTCGAGGCGGCCCTCCCGGCCTCCACGACCGCCGCGCCACCCTGGGTCACAGCGCCCGCGGGGCCGTCGGGCGAGCCCGTGGCCGAGGAGCTCGCGCAGGCCTCGGTGCAGGCGGCGAGGAGCACGGCCCGCTCCTTCGGCGTCGTGGCCGCGCTGATCGTCGTGCTCGCCTTGGTGGGGCTGGGAGCCAGGTACTTCTCCTCCTCGGGTTCGTCGTCCTCCCCGGGCGGTGAGCTGTTCTCACCGGCCCCCGCACCGACCGGGGACACAGGCCAGCAGCCGGGCCACGACTCGCCGTCGGCGAGTCCCACCGGCGACACCTCGGCTCCGGCGTCGACGTACGGGCTGACCGGGCCGGGCATCCGCGGCTTCCTCGCCGACTACCAGAACCGGTTCGGCACCACGCTCGCGACCGACCTCACCCTCTACGACGACTACGTGGTGGTGCAGGTGCCGCACGGCGGGCCCCACCGGCACGCCGGGTACCTCTTCCGACCCGGTCCGGGCTGGACCGACTTCGGCGGGGTCGGCGCCGACTTCCCCGGCGCCCAGCCGGTCGACCTCACCCGGCTCGACGTCCCCGCGCTGGTCCGCAACGTTGCCCGGGCCCGGCGCACGCTGAAGGTCGAGAACCCCACGACGACGTACGTGATCGTCCGGCAGTACGCACCGTCCGACGCGGTGCCGAGCGTCGACATCCACGTGTCCAACCAGTACGGCGAGTCCGGCTACCTCGCGACGCGGCTCGACGGGACGGTCGAGCGGGCCTTCCCCTACGGCTCCTGACCGCGGGTCAGTAGACCAGCGCCTGCACCCCGTCGGCGAGGATCTCCTCGGCGAACGACGCCGCGCCCGCGACCCGGGCACCCTCGACGAGGTCGGCCTCGGTGATCCCGCGGCGGGCCGCGCACTGGGAGCAGACGGTCAACCGGCCGTGCTCGAGCACCAGGTCGCGGGACTCCGCGAGCGACCCGGCCAGGGGGAGGACGAACTCCTCGGCGCGTCCGGGCATGCCGAACCACGCGGCCTCGCCGGTCAGCCACAGGCTCACGTCGGCACCCGCGGCCACCGCGGCAGCGGCCACGCTGAACGCCTGGTTGCAGCGCTCCGGGTCGTCGCCGCCGGCCGTGCACTTGATCACCAGGCTCCGCATGGCACGACCCTAGTCCGCGGCGCTCCTCCTACACTGACCGCGTGGAGGCCTTCTTCGTGGCCGTGACGGTGGCCGTGCTGCTCGGGTTCGCGCTCTGGGCGCTGCTCGCCGCACGCCACCTGCTCACGCTCACCGCACCCGACCCCACCCAGCGCCGACCCGGAGACGACTGACGTGCCGTTCGAGATCCCGCAGAACATCCACCCGAACTGCGCTCCGCTGGCCTGGCTGATCGGCACCTGGGCCGGCAACGGCCATGGTGAGTACCCCGGCATCGACAGCTTCCAGTTCGGGCAGGAGATCCTCTTCCAGCAGGACGGTCGCCCGTTCATCCACTACATGAGCCGGTCGTGGATCGTCGACGAGCAGGGCAACCACGTGCGCGAGGCGGCCCAGGAGACCGGCTTCCTGAGGCCGCAGGCCGACGGCACCCTCGAGGTCGTGCTCACCCACAACCTCGGGTACGCCGAGATCTGGCACGGCGAGCTGCACCCCGAGCAGCCCCGGTTCGAGATCGTCACCGACGCCGTCGCGCGGACCGCGACCGCCAAGGAGTACACCGGCGGCAAGCGGCTCTACGGCTACGTCAACGGCGACCTGCTGTACGCCTTCGACATGGCGGCGATGGGACACGAGCTCCAACCGCACACGCACGCCCAGCTGAAACGGCAGTGACGTCGTGACGTCGGGCGAGGGCTCACCGCCAGGCGCCGCCTGGCAGGCCCGCCTGCGCGAGAGCGGTCACCGGCTCACCCCGCAGCGCGAGCTGGTCCTCGCGGCGGTCGAGACACTCGGGCACGCCACCCCTGACGAGGTGTACGCCGAGGTGCGCACGCACTCCTCGGCGATCAACCTCTCGACGGTCTACCGCACCCTCGAGCTGCTCGACGAGCTCGGGCTCATCCACCACGCCCACCTCAGCGACCGGGCACCGACGTACCACGCGACCTCGGGCCACGAGCACTCCCACCTCGTCTGTCGCGGCTGCCGACGGGTGATCAGCGTCGAGCGCACGGACATGGAGTCCGCGCTCGGCCCGCTGGCGGCGCGCCACGGATTCTCGCCGGACTACGGACACCTGACCGTCTTCGGCACCTGCGCGGACTGCGCCGGCGGCTGACCCCGGTCCACGACCTAGGCACTGAACGAATGCGGCCCTGAAAAGGGGACGTTCCCGGCAGCGGCGTATCTGCCCACCGGTGCGGTCGCTCCCTGCGGTGTGACACACACCCGCAGGCCGGACTCGTGTCGGCCTGCCTCAACGGAGGTCCACGCATGACACCAACATCCACACGCACGGCCGGGCTCGGCCGTCGCGGGACCGGCCTGACGGCCGTGCTCGCACTCGCCCTCGGCGGGGTCGTCGCGCTCGCGGCGCCCGCGTCCGCGGACACCAGCTCCGTCCCGACCACGCTCCACGGCAGCGGCTCGCTGGGCAGCGTCACCGCGACCGCCAGCAGCGGTGCCCTCTCCGGGTCGCTGACCGCCAGCGCCTCGCTCGACTGGAGCCAGGCCGCCGCGGTGGCGGTCAGCTGGAACCCCGACGACGTCCGTCAGGGCCGGCACCTCGACCCGAGCGACGACTACAACCGCTCCGCGTCCGGGACGATGAGCGTCACCTACTCGGTGAGCGGCACCGGGAGCCTCGACGCCAGCAGCGAGGGGCTCGGTACGCTGAGCATCGGGTTCGGCCCGGTGAGCCTGACCGCGAGCGGCACCTGCGACCTGAAGACCAGCGGGGCGGCGTACACCTGCCACCTCGAGAGCAGCTCGGTCGACCTGTTCGACCTCGGGTCGGCGGCGCTCGGCACGCCGTACGTGCACGGCAAGATGGTCGCGGACGTCACCGTCACCCCCGACCAGCTGGCGACCCTGCGCACCGCCTCGGCCGGCGGTCAGACGCTCGGGACCAACGCCCTGAACCTTCCGGAGGGCGCCGTCGTCGACCCGCTGCTGGTCGGCTGCAAGACCGGGACCGGCGACTCGCTGAGCTACGCGCTCGGCGACTTCTCCGCCTCCCCGGGCCTGCACGTGGTGAGCAGCGTCGAGCTGTCGGCGGGTGTGATCATCCCCAACCCGATCACCGCGATCCCCGGCATCTATGTCGAGCTGGCCTCGGACACGTTCCCGGTCGCGACGACGAACACGTCCGTGACCATGGCCGGTCCGGGTGGCTCCGTCGACATGGGTGCGATCAAGCCCAACAACATCGCGCCCACGCTGGGGGCGGTCTCTGCACCCGACGGCGTCGAGGGCTCGCCGATCCAGTTCTCCACCAGTGCGACCGGGCCGTGCGCGGCCGGCGGCACCTACACCTGGGACTTCGGTGACGGCGGGAACGGCCACACGGCCACCCCGCAGCACACGTACGCCGACAACGGGGTCTACACCGGCCAGGTCGTCTTCACCGACAGCACCGGGCTCACGGACACGGAGGACTTCACGGTCCACGTCTCCAACGCCGCCCCGAACGTGACGGTCGTGCCGGGTGCTCCGGTCACGGTCGCCTGGGGCAAGCCGCTGACCCTGAAGGCCCAGGCCGTCGACCCGGGCGCGGCCGACCAGTCGACCCTCACCTACGACTGGGACTTCGCCGACGGTGACTCCATCGACAACGGCGGGCCGTCGGAGTCGCACTCGTGGACGACCCCCGGTGACCGCGCGCCGACCGTCAACGTGTGCGACAAGGACGGTGCCTGCACGCTGAAGACCTTCACCGTGCACGTCCGGACGCACGCCACCACGCTGGCCTACACGGGTCCGCAAGCGGCGGCGTACAGCAGCACGAGCACGCTGACCGCGTCGCTGCAGGACGAGTTCGGGACGCCGATCAACAACGCCCCGGTCGCGTTCAGCGTCGACGGCACCGTGGTCGGCACCGCGCTCACCAACGGCTCCGGGCACGCCAGCCTGGACTACGTGGTCACGCGCACGGCCGGCAGCCACACCGTGTCGGCGGCGTACGCCGGCTCGTCGCTGTACGACGCCGACACCAGCGCCACCACGCCGTTCACGGTCTCGGCGATGGCCAGCACGATCACCTACACCGGCGGTCTCACCGGTGCGCCGAACAAGGCGACCGCGGTCTCCGCGAAGGTGCTCGACGCACTCGGTCGCCCGCTGGCCGGCTACCCGGTCACGATCGTCATCGGCAGCCAGTCGATGACGGCCACGACCAACAGCAGCGGTGTGGCCTCGGGTCAGATCGTGCTGAACCAGAAGCCCGGCTACTACCCGCTGACGGCCTCGTGGGCCGGCGACGCGGGCAAGTACCTGGGCGCGTCGACCTCGGCGCAGTTCAGCCTGAACAAGAAGTGAGGTAGCACCAGCAGTCGGAGGTCGAGCCTGCCGAGACCGCTCCGGTTTCGGCAGGCTCGACCTCTTGTTGGCCCGACCGCCGACTCGCGTCTGGTTGGTTGAGGTGCGAGCCCTTCGGCAGGCTCAGGAACCCCGCCAGCGAGCCTCGAAACCCCCGAGCGCGCAGGAATGGGCCCGACCGGCACACTGTTGGGATGGACATGAGTGAGAAGGAGCCGGCCAGCCCGCTGCTCGCGCTCCCGGGTGCCGTCGCCGGCGCCGGGATCGACGCGCCGGTCGCGGCGCACTACGGCTCCTTCAACCTCGAGCAGCGAGCCCTCGAGGCCGGCGAGGGATTCGTCGACCTCTCCCACCGCGGCGTCGTCCGGGTCACCGGACCCGACCGCCTCGAGTGGCTGCACAGCCTGACCACGCAGCACCTCACCCACCTGCAGCCGGGCCGGCCGACGGTGGCCCTCGTGCTCTCCCCGCAGGGCCATGTCGAGCACGCCCTGTACGCCGTCGACGACGGCGAGGTCTTCACCGCGCACGTCGAGCCCGGCACCGCGTCGGCGCTGGTCGACTGGCTGGACCGGATGCGGTTCATGATGCGCGTCGAGGTGACCGACGCGACGGCCGACATCGCGGTGGCCTGGCGGCCCGCGAGCGGCTACGACCTGGTGCCGCGCGACCGGCTCGCGGCGTACGCCGAGGCCGCGGGACCCCCGGCCGGCCTGTGGGCCTTCGAGGCCCTGCGGATCGCCCGGGGCGAGCCGCGCTTCGGCATCGACACCGACGCGCGCACGATCCCGAACGAGGTCGGCTGGATCACCGACGAGGCGTGGTCCGCGGTGCACCTCGACAAGGGCTGCTACCGCGGCCAGGAGACCGTGGCCCGCGTGCACACCCTCGGTCGGCCGCCGCGCCGGCTGACGATGCTGCACCTCGACGGTTCGGTCAACCGGCTCCCCGAGGCCGGCACCCCGTTGCGGTACGACGGCCGCGACGTCGGCTTCGTCGGATCCTCCGCCCGCCACCACGAGCTAGGCCCGATCGCGCTGGGCCTGGTCAAGCGCGCCGTACCGGTCGAGGCCGTCCTCGACGTGGACGGCATCCCGGCCGCCCAGGAGGTCGTCGTCGACCCCGAGGTCGGTCTGCACGCGCGCCCCAAGCTCGGCTGAATCGGCCGCACCTGCGCCGGACCCGTGGGTCCACCAACCGCGGAAAGTGCCTGTTTCGTGCGGCATCGAGGCGGTTGGGGGCCGGTCACTGCGCTCCTGGGCCCCCGAGCTGGGCTAGACAGGCAGTCTGCGCGCGTACCTGGTCGGATTGTCCGTTTCGGGAGTCCACGTCCCTTTTGGGTCGGCTGTTACGTCTGTCGGAATCACCAACCGGGTGGGTCCCCTTCTTGGGGACCGTGCCGAATCGGACTGGCCCGAAATGACTACGTCGGAGTGCCGAGGTGACCACCTGCGCACATCACCTTTTTCCGGGCTTTCGTCCGTGTTCTCGTAGTCACCGCGTCACTCCAACGGGGGGTTGACCACTGATCACGAAGGGGGAACTTGCGATGCGTAAGTCCCGTAAATTTGCAGTCGTTGCCGGCAGCACCGTCGGTGCCCTCGCCATCGGTGGCGTGGCGTTCGCGTACTGGACCACCTCCGGCTCGGGCTCCGGCACCGGCAGCACGACCGCCGGCGTGAGCAACCAGCTGTCGTTCAGCACGGCCACGCTCAATTCGATGTACCCGGGTGACTCGTCGCAGCCGCTGACCGTGACCGTGACCAACGACTCCGGTGAGTCGGCCTACGTCAGCACGGTGAAGGCCTACATCACTACGAACAAGTCGGGCTGCACCGGCGCCGACTTCCTGCTGAATGGGTCGGCTGCGCCGAGCATCGCCGACGACGCTGTGGCCCTCACCTGGACGGGCCAGGACCTGGCGGCAGGTACCGACGACGACGCCACGGGCACGATTCAGTTCAACAACACGGGCAGCCCGCAGAACGCCTGCAAGAGCGCCGACGTGACGATCCACTACGTCGCCAGCTGACGCTGACCGGTGGGCGGAGGCGTCGCCTCCGCCCACCGGATCCTTGCTCGACCAACGACCAGCCAACGACCCGGGGGATGACAGCCATGACGAACAAGCGCCTGATCGTGGTGCTCGTCGTGGCTGTCGGCATGCTCGGCGCCCTCGGCGTGACCGCGGCCTTCTCGAAGGCGTCGCTCGCCTCGCCCACCATCACCAGCGGTCCCGCGGCCGCCACCACCAGCCGCACCGCGACCTTCGCCTTCACCGGCCCCTCGGGCGCCACCTTCAAGTGCGGCCTCGACGGCGCGGCCACCGTCACCTGCGCCAGCCCCCAGACCTACTCCTCGCTCGCTGATGGCTCCCACGTGTTCAACGTGGTGTCGGTCAAGGCGGGCGAGACGAGCGCCCCGACCAGCTTCGGCTGGACCGTCGACAACGTCGCACCCGCCCAGCCGACGATCACCTCGGCTCCGGCCGCCCTCGCCAGCTCGAGCTCGGCCTTGTTCTCCTTCTCGGGCCCGGAAGCCGGCCTGCGCTACTCCTGCTCGCTCGACGGCGCGGCGTACGCCCCCTGTACCAGCCCGACGTCGTACTCGAGCCTCGCGCAGGGCAACCACACCTTCGCCGTGCGCGCGACGGACGCCGCCGGCAACGTCGGGAACCCTGCCGCCTCGTCGTGGCGCGTCGACACGATCGCCCCGCCGGCACCGTCGTTGACGACGAAGCCGTCCAACCCCACGACGAACGCCACCAACGACTTCGCGTGGACCGTCGCCGAGTCGGGGGCAACCTCGGAGTGCTCCCTGGAGAACGGCGCCTGGTCGCCCTGCACCAGCCCCTACCGCTGGGTGATCGGCACCAACAACTACGGGCAGCACCAGTTTGCCGTGCGGTCCCGCGACGCCGCCGGCAACACGTCGGCCGCGACCCAGTACACCTTCAAGTACGAGAAGGGGCTGCCCAGCTCGGGCGTCCCGTTCCAGATCAGCGGATCGGTGTCAGCCCTGGTCATCGGGGTCTGGAAGACGATCGCGGTCACGGTGACCAACCCGAACTCGGTGCCGATCTACGTCTCCGCCCTGCAGGTCACCGCGGCACCAGACAGCACCCCGTCGGGGTGTCTCACGGCGCCGAACCTGGAGTTCGAGCAGTCCAACATCTCCGGCAGCAACACGCTGATCGTCCCGGCCAACGGCAGTGTCACGCTGCCGGCGCAGGGCGTGAGTGCCCCCCAGATGCGCCTGAAGGACCTTCCGACGGTGAACCAGGACGTCTGCAAGAACAAGTCCTTCGCCCTGTCGTACTCCGGAACGGCGACGAACTGACATGTCCGATCACATGAAGCGCGACGCGACCCCCGGCCTCCTCGGTCGGCTGATCCGGCGTGGGCGACGGGACGCCAGGCGCACGTCGGTCGCGCTCGCAGTCGTCACCGGATTCGTCGCGCTCACCACGGGCATCGCCTTCGCCTTTTGGAGCTCGACCGGCACCGGGACCGCGACCGCCTCCACCGGAACGCTGTCTGCGCCCACCGGTACGACGGCCTCCACCACGGCCGGGTCCGGCGCCGTGAGCGTCTCCTGGAACGCACCCACCACCGGTGTCGCCCCGTCGGGTTACACGGTCTCCCGGGTGCTGGGTGGGTCGTCGGTCAGCGTCTGCGGCACCGGCACCATCCTCGTGACGGGGACGTCGTGCTCGGACACGTCGGTGCCCGACGGCACCTACACCTACGTGGTGACCTCCATCCGGGGCGGCTGGACCGCAGCCGGGACCGCGTCCGCGCCGGTGACCGTGACCAACACGATCGCCACAACCACGTCAGTCACGTCGTCGGCCAACCCCGCGGTCGTCGGCCAGACGGTGACCTACACCGCAACGGTGACGCAGGCGACGGGTGCGACCAAGCCGACCGGCAGCGTCACCTTCAAGGACGGGTCGTCCACGATCACCTGCACGGGTGGCAACCAGACGCTGAGTGGAGGCACCGCCACGTGCTCCCTGAGCTACCCCGGCGTGGGCACCCACTCGGTGACCGCGGTGTACGGCGGCGCGGGTGTCTTCACCGGTTCCACCTCGCCTGCTCTCTCGCAGGTCATCAACGCGGCCAGCACCACGACCACCCTCGCGTCGTCCACCAACCCGTCGGTGACGGGTCAGTCGGTCACCTTCACCGCAACGGTGGCTGCCGCGGCTCCGGGGTCGGGAACCCCGACGGGCACCGTTGCGTTCCAGGACGGCGCCACCACGCTCAGCTGCACCGGAGGCGCACAAACCCTCAACGGGTCGGGTGTCGCCACCTGCCAGGTGCCGTTCAGCTCCGCCGGGGGGAAGTCGGTGGTCGCCACCTACAGCGGCAGCACCAACTACCTGACCTCGTCCTCGGCGTCCCTGAGCCAGAACGTGAACAGCGCAAGCACGACGACGACGGTGAGCTCCTCCGGACTCTCGTCGGTGACCGGTCAGTCCGTGACCTACACCGCCTCGGTCGCGCCGGTGTCTCCCGGCGCCGGCACCCCCGCGGGCACGGTGGCCTTCAAGGACGGCGGCACCGTCATTTCGGGCTGCGGTGCCCAGACCCTCAGTGCCGGCGCGGCCACCTGCGTGGTCACTCCGTCGGTGGGGTCGCACCCGATCACCGCGGTGTACGCCGGCACGGCTGACTTCACCACCTCGACGTCGTCGTCGATCACGCAGGTGGTCTCGGCTGCGAGCACGACGACCAGCCTCACGTCCGCGCCGAACCCCTCGGTGACCGGCCAGAACGTGACCTTCACGGCCACCGTGACCGCGGTCAACCCCGGAACCGGAACACCGACCGGCACGGTCTCGTTCACGAGCGGGGGATTGGCGATCACCTGCACGGGCGGCTCGCAGACGCTCAACGGATCAGGTGTTGCCACGTGCCAGACGACGTTCAGCACCAGCGGAACGAAGTCGATCGTCGCCACGTACGCCGGCACCACCGACTACCTCGGCTCGGCCTCGACAGCCGTCAGTCAGGTCGTCAATGTCCCAGCAAGCGCCACGCAGTTCACCGTGAGCCCGTCGCCGGCGACGGTTACTGCCGGATCGAACCTCTCGCTCACCATCACCGCCAAGCTCGCCGACGGCACGACGACCGACACGTCGTACACGGGAACGAAGTCCCTCACATGGTCGGGTGCCGCGACTGCGACCTCACCGAGCGGCGTAGCGCCGACGCTGCAGGCATCCGCGACATTCACCAGCGGTGTGGCGACGAACGTTCTGGTCACGCTCACCACTGCCGGCGCCAGTCGGACGCTCACCGTTTCAGACGGCTCCATCAGCGGACAGGCGACGGTCAACGTCAACAACGCCGCGGTGAGCGGACTGGCCTACACGAACATGGTGTTCGGCGGCAGTGGGAGCTCCGTCACGGCCTGCTACACGAACTGCACGATCGCATCGCTAGGCAACAACGGATCAGTCACAGCCAACGTGAGCCTCGTGGACGCGTATGGAAACCTCGGCAGTCTCGGGACAGACACCACGGTCAGCATGAGCAACCCCGACGGTGGAACCTACTCAACGACTGGGACCGCTCCGCTGAAGATCTTGGCAGGCACGAAGACGTCGACGTGGACGGTCAAGCTCGCCGAGGGCACCGCGAGCTACAACGACAGGCTGATAGCGACCTCTTCCCCTCTCTCTTCTTCCCTCACGGTCACGATCAAGAAGGGCGCCTGAACGGTTGGTCGCTCGGGTGGGCTGCCCAACGGGATCCTCAGGTGGGCGCATGCCAGAAGCCCACTCCGCTGACCCTGCGCTGAACGGCAGGCCGCTCGCGACTAGTGCTCCTCTACCCTGACCCCATGCATCGGCTCCGCAACGGCGTTCAGAACTACGACTGGGGATCGGCCGACGCCATCCCGCGGTTCCTCGGCGACAAGGCCTCTGGCGCCCCGGTGGCGGAGATGTGGATCGGCACCCACCCTCTCAAGCCCTCAACGGCGGTCGACGCCGAGGGACGCGAGCGACCGCTCGCCGACCTCACCGGCGAGCTGCCGTTCATGCTGAAGCTGCTCGCTGCCGACCGGCCGCTGTCGTTGCAGGTCCACCCGTCACGCTCGCTTGCGGAAACGGGGTTCGATCGAGAGAACGCGGCGGGCATCCCCCTGGACGCACCGCAGCGGGTCTACCGCGATCGCAACCACAAGCCGGAGATGGTCTACGCACTGAGCACGTTCGACAGCCTGATCGGCTTCCGTCCGACCGCGGAGATCCTCCGCGTCCTGAGCCCCTTGGACACCCCTCTGAGCCAGCGGCTGGCCGACGACCTCCGCGCCGACCCGGGCTTCGCCGGGATCGTGCGCCGCGTCGAGTGGCTGCTGAGCTCGGACATCGACGCCTCCGAGGTGCACCAGATCGTCGGCGCCTGTCGAGCGCTGTCGGCTCTCGGGATGGACATCAAGCGCGCGTACCGCACCGTCGTGGAGATCGCCGAGCACCATCCGGACGACGTCGGCGTGGTGATCTCGCTGATGCTGAACCGGATGACGCTGCAGCCGGGCGAGGCGGCGTACCTGGAGACCGGCGTGATGCACGCCCACCTCAGCGGTCTGTGTCTGGAGGTGATGGCCACGTCCGACAACGTGCTGCGGGCGGGACTGACCTCCAAGCACGTCGACCCCAGCGGTCTGGTCGCCTGCCTCGACATCGGCATGGCGCGCGTGGCCCGAGTCACGCCGGACTTCGTGGAGAGCGACACCGAAGTGTTCTCGCCGGCCGACGTCGAGTTCGCTCTGGCGGTCACCCAGATCTCCCACGCCGCCCCCGAGGGCGTCGAGCTGATCCGCGCCGAGGAGAGTGTGGTGATCTGCACCGGGGGCGAGGTGGTGATCAGCTCCGACGCCGGTGACAAGTTCACCCTGCACCGCGGCGAGTCTGTCTACCTCGGCGCCGAGGACCGCCGCCCGGTGGTGCAGGGACTGGGCGAGGTCGCGCAGGCCTACGTGCCGCGGTCGCGCGCGGTGCACTCGCGGCTCGTCGACGTCCTCTGAGGACTTCGGCAGGCTTCCAGCAACCGAGTGAGGTCTGGGTGCCGACCGATCAGTTGATCATCCCCGCGCCGACGGTGACGCCGGTGGCCTCGTCGATGAGGATGAACGAACCCGTGGTGCGGTTCTTCGAGTAGGAGTCGCACAGCAGCGGCACGGTGGTCCGCAACTGCACGCGCCCGATCTCGTTGAGGCCGAGCTCGCCGGTCTCCTGGTCGCGGTGGAGGCTGTTCACGTCGAGGCGGTACTGGATGTCCTTGATCAGCGCGCGGCCCGTGCGGGTGGTGTGCTTGATCGCGAGCTTCTGGCGCGGACGCAGCGGCTCGTTGGTCATCCAGCAGATCATCGCGTCGATGTCCTGGCTCGGGGTCGGCGCGTTCTTGACTCGGGCGATCATGTCGCCGCGGGAGACGTCGACGTCGTCCTCGAGACGCACGGTGACCGACATCGGCGGGAACGCCTCGGCGATCTCCTTGTCGAACAGGTCGATGGCGGCGATCCGGCTGGTCATGCCCGAGGGGAGCACGACCACCTCGTCGCCGGGCTTGAGGACGCCGCCGGCGAGCTGGCCGGCGTACCCGCGGTAGTCGTGGAAGTCGTCGGACTTCGGCCGGATGACGTACTGCACCGGGAAGCGCGCGTCGACGAGGTCACGGTCCGAGGCGACGTGCACGTGCTCGAGGTGGTGCATGAGGCTGGGCCCGTCGTACCACGGCATGTTCTCCGAGCGCTTGACGACGTTGTCGCCCTTGAGCGCCGAGATCGGGATGACCTCGAGGTCGGGGATGTTCAGCTTGGTCGCGAACGACGTGAAGTCGCGGTAGATCTCCTGGTAGATGGTCTCGTCGTAGTCGACCAGGTCCATCTTGTTGACCGCGAGCACCAGGTGCGGCACGCGCAGCAGCGAGAGGATCACTGCATGCCGGCGGGACTGCTCGGTGAGGCCCTGGCGGGCGTCGACGAGCACGAGGCCCAGGTCGGCGGTCGAGGCGCCGGTCACCATGTTGCGGGTGTACTGCACGTGGCCCGGGGTGTCGGCGATGATGAACTTGCGGTTGGGCGTGGCGAAGTAGCGGTAGGCGACGTCGATCGTGATGCCCTGCTCGCGCTCGGAGCGCAGGCCGTCGGTGAGCAGCGCGAGGTCGGTGTAGTCGTAGCCCTTCGAGAGGCTGGTCGCCTCGACCGCCTCGAGCTGGTCCTCGAAGATGGCCTTGGAGTCCAGCAGCAGCCGGCCGATCAGCGTCGACTTGCCGTCGTCGACGGAGCCGGCCGTGGCGAAGCGCAGGAGGTCCATCGACCGCCCCGGGTGGTTCTCAGGGGTGGCATTCATCAGAAGTAGCCTTCCTTCTTCCGGTCCTCCATGGCTGCTTCGGAGAACCGGTCGTCGCCACGGGTCGCGCCGCGCTCGGTCACGCGCGCCACGGCGATCTCGTCGATGATCTCGTCGATGGTCGAGGCGGTGCTCTCGACGCACCCGGTCAGGGTCAGGTCGCCGACCGTGCGGAACCGCACGGTGCGCTCCTCGACCGTCTCGCCGGACTTGAGCGGGTTGTGCTCGCTCTCGGACAGCAGCATGCCGTCACGCTGGAACACCCGCCGCTGGTGGGAGAAGTAGATCGAGGGGATCTCGATCTGCTCCTGGCCGATGTAGTGCCAGATGTCCAGCTCGGTCCAGTTGCTCAGCGGGAAGATCCGCATGTGCTCGCCGCCGTGGATCCGGCCGTTGTACAGCGACCACAGCTCGGGGCGCTGGTTCTTCGGGTCCCACTGGCCGAAGTCGTCGCGGTGGGAGTAGACGCGCTCCTTGGCGCGGGCCTTCTCCTCGTCGCGGCGTCCGCCACCGAAGGCGGCGGTGAAGCCCTCCTCCTCGATCGCGTTCAGCAGGGTGCCGATCTGCAGCCGGTTGCGCGAGGTCTTGCCGTCGTCGACGACGATGCCCTTGGCGATGGCCTCCTCGACGCTCGCGACCACGAGGCGTACGCCGAGGCGCGCGACCCAGGAGTCGCGGGTGGCCAGCACCTCGGGGAAGTCGAAGCCCGTGTCGACCTGCAGCACGGGGAAGGGGATCTTCGCGGGGTAGAACGCCTTCTCGGCCAGGCGGAGCATCACGATGGAGTCCTTGCCGCCGGAGAACATCAGCACCGGCTTCTCGAACTCCGCGGCGACCTCACGGAAGATGTGGATCGACTCGGCTTCCAGCTGGTCGAGCTGGCTCAGCTGGTAGTCGGGGTGGGTCTGGGTCATGGGGACCTTTCGTGGCTCTGCGCCCTGGGGGGCACCCTCGTAGGGCAGCGGACATCGTATCGAGTGCCGTGGGATGCCCCGTCATCCTCTCACAAAAAACTAGAATAGGTTCTAGTTTCTGGCGTGATCGTCCTCACCCGGGCCCGGCTCGGCGGCCGGGTGGAGGGCCTCGTCGGTGGCCTGGCCGGTGGGGTCGGGAGCCGTGAGGTCGTCGAGGAACGCCCCGCCGACCGGCTCGGAGTGCCACGCGTCGATCTCCCAGCCCTGCACCGGATCACCTACCAGCTCGATGCAGGCGGTGTTGTGCAGCGGGTCGGTCGCGCGGGCGTGCGACTCGACGCCGGGCACCCTGGCCGAGACCCAGGTGCGGATCGCCGCGCCGTGGCTCACGATCAGCGCGCACGCGTGGCCCGCGTCCTCGACGGAGCGGTGGATGGCGGCGACCGCGCCGTCGTACCGGCCGAGGAACTCGTGACCCGACTCGCCGCCGGGCATGCGGGTGTCGTAGCGGCCCTCGAGCCAGTCCGCGACCGTGCCGATGTAGCCGGCGACCGAGTCGTGGTCGGTGGCCATCTCGAAGTCGCCGGCCGCGATCTCCCGGAGGCCCTCGAGCTCGCGCGGCTGGACGCCGAGCACCGAGGCGAGCGGGGCGGCCGTCTCGTGGGTGCGCGCGAGGGTCGACACGTAGATCTGGTCGATGCCGCGGTCGGCGAGCGCGCGGGCCGCTGCCTCCGCCTGCCGGTGGCCGAGCTCGGTCAGCCGCAGGCCGGGCGCGGCGGTGTCCAGCGCACCGGCGGTGTTGCCGTGCGTCTGACCGTGGCGGAGCAGCAGGAGACGCATCACCGTGGGGCTTCCGGTTCGGTGCGCGTCATGGCACGCATGCTACGGAGCGTCGGTGTCGCTGCGAGGGTCGGGCTGCCGGTCGGGCAGGCGCCAGGCGGTGGAGTCGTTGTCGAAGTTGGGCAGCCCGTGCGCCTGGCGGATGAAGCCCCACACCAGCGGGCCGAGCAGGAGCATGCCGGCACCGATGATGCCCACCCAGTGGGGCGGGACGCCGAGCATCTTGAGCCCGGTCAGGAACAGCACGATCACGATGCCGCGCCGGATCACCGACTGCGAGACCCAGCCGGCGAGGCGGGCGCCGAAGAAGGTGCCTGGCGTGCCGCCGACGATCAGCGGGACCAGCACGGCCCAGGTGATGCCCTCGGTGAGGACGTGCCCGGCGGCTGCGGCGAGCACGAGCGGCACCGCCTGGACGAGGTCGGTGCCGACCAGCCGCACCGCCGACATGGTCGGGTAGAGCAGGAGCAGCGCCACCATGATCAGGGAGCCCGAACCGACGCTGGTGATGCCCACGAGCAGGCCGCCGAGGGCGCCGACGGCGATGGTGGTCGCTGCGCGGACGTGCGGCTCCTCGGTGCTGAGCACGTTGCCGCCGGTCACGAACCGGAGCTGGAGGTACATCCGCAACGCGTAGCTGCCGGCGGCCAGCAGCAGCGCCCAGCCGATCGCGGTGGTGAGGAACGCGGCGCGCGCCTCGGCGTCGCCGACGGACTTGACGATGAAGCCGCCGGCGAAGGCGAACGGCACCGAGCCCGTGATCAGGAGACCGGCGAGCCGGAGGTTCGGTGACCCGGTCCGCCAGTGGACGGCCGCGCCGACCGACTTGTTCACGCTCGCCGCCACCAGGTCGTTGGCCACGGCGGCCGCCGGGTTGATGCCGAGGAAGATCAGTGCCGGCGTCATCAGGGCGCCGCCGCCCATGCCGGTCAGGCCGACGACGATCCCGACGCCGAAGGCCACGACCAGCACCGAGAGAGCGTCCGTGGTGAAGAGGTCGTGCATCAGCGGTCCCCGCTCCTGGTGTCTGCCGCCCCGGTCGGGAGCGGTACGTCGAAGGGAAGGACGGCCAGCACGTCGGCGAGCGCGTCCTCGATCGTGCGGCCGGTCGTGTCGACGCGGACAGTCGCGTCCTCGGGCTCCTCGTAGGGGCTCGAGATGCCGGTGAAGTCGGGGATCTCGCCGGCCCGGGCCTTGGCGTAGAGCCCCTTGCGGTCGCGCCGCTCGCACTCCTCCAGCGGCGTGGCGACGTGGACGAGCACGAACTCCCCGCCGGCGGCCTCGACCATCGCGCGCACCTGCTTGCGAGTCTGGTCGAACGGCGCGATCGGCGAGCAGATCGCGATGCCCCGGTGCCGGGAGATCTCCGCGGCCACCCAGCCGATCCGCAGGATGTTGGTCTCCCGGTCCTCACGCGAGAAGGTCAGGCCCGCGCTCAGGTGCCGGCGTACGACGTCGCCGTCGAGGCTCGTGACCGTGCGCTCGCCGCCCTCCAGGACCAGGTCGTTGAGGGCCTGCGCCAGCGTGGACTTGCCGCTGCCCGACAGGCCGGTGAAGAACACGACGACCCCGCGCTCGTCGGGCTGGTCGTGCGCGACGACGTCGGCGACGGGCTCCGGCAGCTCGCCCTCCCCGGTGACCGCCAGCACCTCGCCCGGCGCGTAGTTGCCGACGACCCGGACGCCGAGGTCGTGGTCGACGGCGGCGTCGCCGTGCGAGGGCAGCGGCACGGCCACGACATGGGCGTCACCGAGCAGGGAGGCGGCCGCGAGCGTCGCCCGGACCAGCCCGACGCCGGTCAGGCCCTGCGGTGTGCCGGTGCCGGTCAGGGCGAGCAGCACGACGGGACGGTCTCCCCGTGCCTTGCCGATCGCGTCGAGGTCGTTCTCCGTGAGCGCGCCGGCCACCGGCACCGTCAGCGCCCCGGGGTGCTGCGCGCGCACGGTGGCCGGGTCGAGGTGCAGGCGTCGGAAGGCGCCGTGGGACGGCGTACCGAGTGCGGTCAGGGTCTCGCCGGAGATCCGTGCCAGCGGCAGGCCCTCGGGGTCCACGAGCTCGATCTCACCGGCCCCCGCGAGGTCCGCGGGGAGGTCGAGGGACACGGGCCCGTCGGTCTCGAACGCACGCAGCGGCGCGAGCGCCCCGTTCAGCAGCAGCTCGAGGTCGTCGAGCTCGCGGGGCGACGGGCAGTACTGAGGGCCTGGCACCGGGACATCGTGCCAGAGCCCGCGCGTGCCGCAGGTGGTTGAGGGGCGGTTGCGCCGGCAACCGCCTCGAAACCTGGAGACGCCTGCGCGGTGCGGACTCCGCGCACGTCCGGAGGTTTAGAGGCTCGCCGGCGTGGTTCCTGAGCCTGCCGAAGGGCTCGCACCTCAACCACCGGCCGCTCGCACCTCAACCACCGGGCCGTGCGCGACCCCGAGACCGGGCTCGTCAGGTTCAGGGTCAGGGCGGGGCATCACCCGATGTGGCGGGCGGCCCGGAAGGTGCACAGTGGAGGTGTCGGGAGAACCCGGCACGGAAACCGAGGAAGTGCACCAACCATGAACGACATCCACCAGAGCTTCGCCCGCAACGGCCTGGTCCGGCCCCAGCAGGGGCGGGTCCTGGGCGGCGTCTGCGCCGGTCTCGGCCAGCGCTTCGGCCTCACGCCCTGGACCGCGCGCATCCTGTTCGTGCTGCTGCTGATGGTGATCCCGGGCAGCCAGATCCTGATCTACCCGGTGCTGTGGATCCTGATGCCGGCGGAGGAGACCCTGACCGTCCCGCCGACCTACACCCCCAGCGCCTGAGGTCAGCCGGTTTCGAGGCGGTTGCTGCGCAACCGCACCTCGACCACCTGGGGTGAGGTCGCCGGGTTTCGAGGCGGTTGCTGCGCAACCGCACCTCAACCATCGGGGTCAGGCGACGAGCCCGCGGATCTCGCCCACGACGGCGCCGCCGCCGGTCAGCGGCGCCGCCCCCGTACGCCGGACCGCGTCGGTGTCGACGCCGGGCTCGGTGTCGACACCGAGGTGGCGCAGCAGGGCGGCCATCACGACCGGCCGTGCCCGCGGCGCCCCGTCGTCGGTCTTGAGGGCGAAGGCCCGGCCGTCGGCCAGCGCGACCGCGTAGCACGACTCCGCGCCGGCCTTCGCGACGGCGCCCGGGATCGCCCGCAGGAGCGCGCACTCGTCCCGGTTCGTGCCGGACACGAACTCGGGATGGCGGCGGATCGCATCCGCGACCCGTGCCTCCTCCGGGGCCGCTCCGGTCGCGAGCACCGAGAAGGCCCGGGCCAGCCCGGTCAGCGACGTGCCGAGCAGGGGAGCCCCGCACCCGTCGACGGCGACGTGGCCGATCGGCTCCCCGGTGAGCTCGCTGAAGGTCGTCGCGATCGCCTGCTGGAGCGGGTGGTCGGGCGCAAGGTAGCTGTCGGTCGGCCAGCCGTTGGTGACACAGGTGAGCAGCATCGCGGCGTGCTTGCCCGAGCAGTTCATGTGCACCGGGCTCGCCGCGCCCCCGCTGCGCACCAGCTCGTCGCGGACGGAGTCGTCCAGGGGCCACCCGGGCGGTGTCTGGAGGGCCGACTCGTCGAGGCTCGCACGCGCGAGGATCCGGCGTACCCCCTCGACGTGGAACGGCTCGCCGGAGTGCGACGCGCAGGCGAGCGCGAGCAGCTCGCCGTCCAGGTCGAGGCCGGCGCGCACCATGCCGACCGCCTGGATCGGCTTGTTGCACGACCGCGGGAGGATCGTGGTCGCCACCTCGCCGCGCGCGTGCACGACCTCGTGGCTCGGGTCGAGCGCCACGAGCGACCCGTAGTGGTGACCCTCGACGAAGCCGGAGCGGACGATCTCGGCGATGGCGGGCAGCATGCCGTTCAGCGTAGGTGACCCTCCACGACCGGCCATGAGGGTCTGCTTGCTAGCACGGCATTTGGTTGAAGATCGCCGTACTGCAAGGGTTTTGTGACTGTCGTCACCGGTGTCCGACTTGCATGTGCTAGCAAGAGTTAGCAGGATGGAGTCGTGAGCAAAAAGTCCAAGGTCGGCCTCACGGTCGAGTCTCTCGGGAGCTACCTGCGTGAGCAGCGGGTCGCGGCCGAGCTCTCCCTGCGCCAGCTCGCGGAGCAGGCGGGAGTGTCCAATCCCTACCTCAGCCAGATCGAGCGGGGCCTGCGCCGGCCTTCGGCGGAAGTCCTCCAGGCGCTGGCCAAGGCGCTGCGGATCTCTGCCGAGCAGGTGTACGTGCAGGCAGGAATCCTCAACCCCGACGACGACGAGGTGCGCTCGGTCGAGCTCGCCGTCCTCGCCGACCCCGTGCTCTCCGAGCGGCAGAAGCAGTCGCTGCTCGAGGTGTACAAGGCCTTCCGCTCCGTGTCCGTCCTGGCCGACGCCCACGAGGCGCTCGATCCGGGCACTGAAGTTGCGCGTTCCGAGGACGGGACGCCTGCCCCCACCGACGTCCAGGCCGGATCACCCGGCCAGACGACACCAACAGAAGGAATCTGAGATGGCCAAGACCCAGTTCAACGTCGAGCAGTTCAAGACCGAGGCGAAGAAGCCGCTGTTCGCGGTCGCCGGAGCCACCGAGCTGGCCGTCGAGCTTGCTCGCGGCTACGCCACCGAGGCGCAGAAGGCCACGCAGGAGCGGATCACCGACGTCCAGTCGCGCGTGTCCGACGTGCAGGCCCGCGTGTCGAAGGTCGAGCTCGAGCCCAAGACCCTGCAGGCGCAGGCCCGCACCCGCGTCGAGGAGCTGAAGGCGGAGGCCAAGGAGGCCCAGGCCCGCTTCGAGGCGCGCGTGACCGAGCTGCAGAAGGACGCCAAGGAGTTCCCGGGTCGGTTCGAGGCCCGCCTCAACGAGGCCCTCGACGAGCTCAACAGCACCTACGCCGAGCTCCAGACGCGCGGCGAGAAGTTCGTCGCGGCGCTCCGCAAGGACGGCGTCCGTGCGGTCGCCAACGTGAAGCCCGCCGTGCGCAAGGCGACCAAGGCCCCCGCCACGAAGCGGACCACCGCCAAGAAGACCACCACCAAGAAGACCACCGCCAAGAAGGCCACCGCCAAGAAGGCCTCCTGACCCTGGTCTGACGTCACCGGTACCTCCCTACCGCGACGCCAGCGCACGACCCCCGGGCCCCCGGCCCGGGGGTCTTCGCGTTCCCGGCCCAGGATCCGGGCCCGGATCGGGCGAAACCGACAAGTGCGATTACGGGGGCCGGGTCGGGCGCCGGGTCCTAGGGTTGGTCCGTGCACGTGTTCCAGTTCGAGTCGACGGTCATGGGTTGGATCTCGATCGCGCTCCTCCTCGTGAAGCTCTGGGCGCTCGTCGACGCGGTCCTGCGTCCGGCCGCGGCCTTCCCTGCCGCGGACAAGCTGACCAAGGCCGCCTGGCTGTGGATCCTCGGGCTCGCCTTCGTGGTCGACCTGGTGCTCGCGAGCATGTTCCTGATGCTGGCCGGCACGATCGCCGCCTTCGTCTACCTGCTCGACGTACGCCCTGCCGTTGCCTCCTTGACCCGTCGTCGTTGATCACTCCGCGATGAGTGCGATGCCGGCGACCCAGCCACAGGCTTCGTCCCCCGGGGACGAGCCTGTCGCGCCGTCGCGCACGCACCTCCAGCGCCGGATCCGACAGATGGTGCTCGGCATCTTCTTCCTCGACGCCGGTGTGCTCTTCGTGACCTCGGTGATCGCCTGGTGGTACCAGGCGAGGGTCGACAACCTGTGGTTCGAGCGGCCCTATCCCTACCACTGGTCGCCGATCCTCGGCCCCGGCATGATCGCCCTCTGGCTGCTCCTGCTGGTGCTGTTCGGCGCCTACCGCGTGCGCAACTACGGCGCCGGCTTCGAGGAGTTCCGCGCGATCGCGGTCGCCTCCCTGGTGACCTTCGGGGTCGCGTGCACCTTCGGCTTCCTCGCCGCCCACCACCCCACGCGCGGCTACCCGATCCTCTTCTTCGTGATCGGCACGCCGCTGCTGGTGCTGGCGCGCTACATCGACCGGCGGACCCTGCACCTCGCGCGCCAGCAGGGGCGCCTCTCGATCCGGATGATCGCGCTCGGGTCGCCGCAGGCCGTGCGCGAGATCGTCGACGTCCTCGCCCGGGCGCCCTGGATGGGGTACCGCGTGATCGGGATGTGCGCACCGAGCGGTCAGCAGGCCGACGACGTCGGCGTACCGGTGCTCGGCGAGATCGACGACGTACGCCGGCTGGCCACCGACCACAACGTCGACGGCGTGATCGTCGCGGGCGGCTCCTACTCCTCCGCCGCCGACCTGCGCCGCCTCGGCTGGGCGCTGCAGGGGCTCGAGCTCGACATGCTGGTCGTGCCGTCCCTCACCGACATCGCCGGCCCGCGGGTGCACATGCGGCACGTCGCCGGGCTGCCGTTCGTGCAGGTGGAGGAACCGCAGAGCGACCGCGCGGGCGGCTGGGCCAAGCGGTCCTTCGACCTGGTGGTCGCCGCCGTGCTGGTCGCCGTGCTCTCCCCGCTGCTGTTGCTCGTCGCCCTGATGGTCCGCCTCCAGGACGGCGGCCCGGTGCTCTACCGGCAGCGCCGCGTCGGCGCCGACGGCGCCGAGTTCGACATGATCAAGTTCCGCTCGATGGTGGTCGACGCCGAGGCCCGCCTCGCCGACCTCGCGCACGCGAACGAGCAGGACGGCGTGCTCTTCAAGATCCGCGAGGATCCGCGGGTCACGACCGTGGGGCGGTTCATCCGCAAGTTCTCGATCGACGAGCTGCCGCAGCTGTTCAACGTGCTGCGCGGCGAGATGAGCCTGGTGGGACCCCGGCCCCCGCTGGTCAACGAGTACGAGCAGTACGAGCAGGACACCCATCGCCGCCTGCTCGTACGACCCGGCATGACAGGTCTCTGGCAGGTGTCCGGCCGGTCCGACCTGCCCTGGTCGGAGGCGGTCCGCCTCGACCTCTACTACGTGGACAACTGGTCGATGGTGATCGACCTGGTGATCATGGTGAAGACCGTCAAGGCCGTGCTGGTCACGCGCGGGGCCTACTGACGCCGCCGGGCCGCCGGTCCCGGCCGGCCCCGAGACGACTCGGTCAGGCTCCCGGTGCCGTTGCCTACGATGACCGCACCGGACCCCTACCCAGGAAGGTCGCCCGGATGTCGCTGCGCCTGCTCGCCGCACTGGTCGTGCTGCTGGTGCTCGCCGCCGGGTGCTCGCAGGGCACGCTGCCGGGCGCGGGCGGCGCGGGCGGCGCGTCGGGCAACGGCGACGGGCCGGCCGACTTCGCCGAGGGGACCTGCTGGACCGCCGACCTGCTCGGCGCGGACCCGCAGGACGTGCTGAAGATGTCGGCCCGGTACGACGTCCCGTACCTCGTCGCGGCGCGGGCGGTCGCCGCCTGGCCGGCGTTCGCGCACGGCGTCTCGTGCGGGGACGACCATGCCGTCGAGGTCTACAAGGTGGTGCGCCTGCCCGAGCTGGACGGGCAGCTCGGCGACTACGCCGCCCTGCTGCGGCGGCAGACCCCGCTCTACGACACCGTCGCGCGGAGCGTCGCGCGAGGCTGCATGACCGATGGGCTCGCGAAGGCGGTCGCGAAGAGCGGTCTCCCGGGCGCGGTGATGCGGCCGGCTCTGCCTGCCGGTGCCTCATTGGGGTGGGCGCCGGCGCCCCCGCAGCTGTGGAGCAAGGGCGTCCGCGAGTTCGGGTGCACGCTGACCTGGTCGCAGCCCCGGTCCACGCGCTACCAGGAGGTCTTCACGAAGGCGCTCCCGACGGGCCTGCGCACCTGCATCGACAGCCACGCCCTGCTGTTCGTCGACTGCGCCCGCGGCCACGACCGCGAGCGGATCGCGGTGATCGAGGCGGTCGACGCGGTCGCGGCCGGGGCCTTCCCCGGCGCCAAGGCCGTCCGCCCCGGCGTGGGTGGCCGCTACCTCGACATCGGCGACGCGGCGTACGCCGGGCTCGACGCGGCCTGCACGGCGTACCTGCGGGGGATCTCCAGCACGCGGAGGCTCACCGGCATCGCGAACGTCGACGTCGACGAGTGGCCGACCCCCGAGGGGTCGTACCCGATCTACTGCGACGCCGACCGCCGGCCCGACCAGAAGTCGCTGGTCACGAGGGGCTCCGTCTACGACCGCAGCGGGTAGGGCACGATCGTGGCATGACCACGTCCACGGACGGCAGCCTGCCGCACACCGCCACCGAGGCCCACATCGAGCTCACCGAGGCCTACGCCGCGCACAACTACCACCCGCTCCGGGTGGTGCTGGAGAGCGGCGAGGGCGCCTGGGTGACCGACGTCGAGGGCCGTCGCTACCTCGACTGCCTCGCCGGTTACAGCGCCCTGAACTTCGGCCACTCCCACCCCCGGCTGGTGAAGCGGGCGCAGGAGCAGCTCGGGCGGCTGACCCTGACGTCGCGGGCGTTCTACCACGACCAGCTGGGGCCGTTCGCCCGCGACCTCGCGCGGCTCACCGGCAAGGAGATGATCCTGCCGATGAACTCGGGCGCCGAGGCGGTCGAGACCGCGATCAAGGTCGCCCGCAAGTGGGGCTACCTGGTCAAGGGCGTGCCGGAGAACCAGGCGACGATCGTCGCGATGGAGGGCAACTTCCACGGCCGCACCACCACCATCGTGTCGTTCTCGACCGACCCGGTCGCCACGGCGCACTACGCGCCGTACACCCCCGGCTTCCGGCTCGTCCCGTACGGCGACATCGCCGCCCTCGAGGCCGCGATCGACGACTCGACCGTCGCCGTGCTGCTCGAGCCGATCCAGGGTGAGGGCGGTGTGGTCATCCCGCCGGACGGCTACCTCCAGCAGGTGCGCACGCTGTGCAACGCCACCCGCGTGCTGATGATGGCCGACGAGATCCAGTCGGGCCTCGCCCGGACCGGGCGCACCTTCGCCTGCGACCATGAGCAGGTCGTGCCCGACGTCTACATCCTCGGCAAGGCGCTCGGTGGCGGGGTCCTCCCGGTGTCGGCGATCACGGCCGACGGAGACGTGCTCGAGGTGATCACCCCGGGATCCCACGGGTCGACGTTCGGCGGCAACCCGCTGGCGGCGGCGATCGGCCGGGAGGTCGTCGCGATGCTGAACACGGGGGAGTTCCAGGAGCGCGCCGAGACGCTGGGCCGCCGGCTGGCGGACGGTCTCGGCGGCCTCGTGGGCCACGGGGTCACCGAGGTGCGCGCCCGAGGCCTCTGGGCAGGCGTGGACATCGACCCGGAGCTGAGCACGGGGCGTGACGTCTGCGAGCGGCTGCTGGACCACGGCGTGCTCGCCAAGGAGGCGCACGGCCAGACGGTCCGGCTGGCGCCTCCCCTGGTCGCCTCCGAGGACGACGTCGACCTGCTGGTCGAGGCCTTCCGGCAGGTCTGCTCCGGCTGACCGGGGCGGCCTCGGGTCAGGCCCCGGAGCCGGCGCGGAACCCGTGCGCGATCTCTGCCGCGTGGTGCCAGCTGAGGTCGGGGAACGCTTCCCGGACCGCGGTGGCGTCCGCCGTCATGTCGGTGGTGTCCATGACCACGGCAGCGCGCGCCTGGCGGGCGAAGGCCGGCGCGAACGGCGGGAGCACGGTGGACAGGACCCGCAGGGCAGCGCGCGGGACGTGCTTGACGCTGGTCGCGCCGAGGTGCTCGGCCAGCTCGGTCATCGTCAGGTTGTCGGGCCCCGGTACGTCGACGGCCCGGTTGCGCAGTCCCGGATCGGCGGCTGCCCGCTCGACGAGGGCCGCGACGTCCTGGGCGGAGACGAAGTTGATCGGGTTGTCGGCCCGGCCGAAGACGAGCGCAGGCCCGCCCGACGCCAGCTTGGCCCCGACGATCCGCACCCACGTCTCGACGTACGACGACGGACGCAGGACGGTCCAGGGGAGACCGCTGCTGCGCAGGCGCTGCTCCGCGGCGTACTTCGCGCGATGGAGCGACATCGGGTGGTCGGGCCCCGCGTCGAGCACGGACAGCAGGACGAACTGCCGCACGCCGGCGTCGACGGCCGCCTGCACCAGGTGTCGGTTGCCCTCGTCGTCGACCTCGCGCGGACCCGCGCCGCGACCGCCGACGAACCCGTGGACCGCCGAGATCACCGCGGAGCACCCCCGTACCGCCGCGGGTAGCGTCGACGGGTCCCGCACGTCGCCGATCGCGACCTCGGCGTCGAGCCCCTCGGCGTGGGCCGCGGACCGGGTCAGCACGCGCACGTCCTGGCCCGAGGCGCGGAGCCGGGTGACGACCTCGCGGCCCAGCGTGCCGGTGCCGCCGGCGACGAGGATCACGGCTACGTCGTCCTGAGCGCGTCGGCGACCGCGGTGTTCACGTCACCGCCGGCCTGCTCGACGGGCTCCAGGTAGAACCGGGCCGAGGTCACCCGGTCGTCGCGGACGCCGAAGATGATCACCCCTGCCATGGCGTGCGGTGCGCCGTCCCGCCGCGTGCCGCTCATCTCCCACTCGGTCCAGGCGCGGTCGCCGTCGACGACGCTCGCGGTCACGTGCGTCGTGATGTCCGGGACCCCGCCGAAGATCGAGGTCCAGTTGCGGCGGACCTGGTCACGTCCGGTGAAGCCGCGCGGAGGATGCGCCGGCGTCTCGTTGACGTAGTCCGGTGCGAAGCACTCCACCAGGGCCTCGATGTCGTGGGCGTTCGTGGCGGCGACCAGCCGGTCGATCACCTGCATCGGGTCGGACATGGACCTCACCACTAACTGATACAGTTGTCAGTATTCGATCCACCACCATGGAACGGAATGTCGTGGAAGTCAAGAGCAAGCGACGGTACGACGCCAGCCGCCGGCGGGCCCAGGCGGAGCGCACCCGCGCGTCGATCCTCGACGTCGCGCGCCGTGAGTTCCTCGAGCGCGGCTACGCCACGACCACGGTGGCTCGGATCGCAGCCGAGGCGGGGACGTCCGTGGAGACCGTCTACAAGGCGTTCGGAGGCAAGTCGGGCATCGTCCGGGCGCTGTGGGAGCGCGGTCTGGGCGGCCGTGGCCCCGTGCCCGCGCCGCAGCGCTCCGACCTGCTCAGCTCGACCGAGACCGACCCTCGCCGGGTCCTGCGCGGGTGGGGACAGTTCACGACCGAGGTCGCGCCCGAGCTGGCCCCGGTGCTGCTGCTCGTGCGAGGTGCGGCCGCAACCGACCCGGAGATGACCGCGCTCCTCGAGGAGGTCGAGACGCAGCAGCGCACACGGATGCGCCACAACGCCCGTCGCCTGCAGCGCCGCGGGTGGCTGCGACCGGGCATCGGACTCAGCCGGGCGACCGACATCCTGTGCGTCTACAGCTCCGCGGAGCTCTACGAGCAGCTGGTCCTCAAGTCCGGCTGGTCCCTCAAGCAGTACGGCGAGTTCGTCGGCGACGCACTGATCGCGGCTCTGCTTCCCGGGTGAGGGCGCAGGCTCGGGTCTGCGCTGGGCGGGGCTGTGGACGGCGCAAGCGGGGATCGCGGCCGAGAGGTCAGCATGGCCGGGTGCAGGTCGCCCAAGCGCTCGAGAGGCTCGGCGGCGTCAGCGACCGGAAGGGCCTGTTGGGCCTCTGCTCGCGGCGCGCCCTGGACGCGGCGGTTGCGAACGGCTCGGTGGCACGGATCGCCCGCGACCGCTACGCGCTTCCGGCGGCGAACGAGGGCCGTGTGGCCGCAGCACGCCTGCGCGGCGTCGTCTCCCACCTCAGTGCCGCACTCGCCCACGGCTGGAAGGTGAAGTCACCACCGGCCGCTCCGTCGGTGACGGTGCGTCGGAGCCGCAGTCGCGTCGACGCACAGGGCGTCGATCTGCACTGGTCGATGCTGACGGACGTCGAGCTCGCGGCCGGTGTCACCGATCCCGTGCGCACCGTGCTCGACTGCGCCCGTGTGCTGCCGTTCGACGAGGCGCTGGCGGTGGCGGACTCGGCGTTGCGATCGGGCGCGGTGTCCCGATCTCGCCTGCTGGTGGCCGCGTCTCAATCCGCGCGCACCGGCAGGGCCTCCGCCGTCCGGGTTGCACGGGCGGCCGACGGGCGCGCCTCGAACCCGTTCGAGTCGGTGCTCCGCGCGATCGCGCTCGACGTGCCCGGCCTCGAGGTCGTGCCGCAGGGGGCGGTCGGCGTGATCGGTCACGCTGACCTGACCGACGCCAGGCTGCGCATCGCGGTGGAGGCCGAGTCCTTCGAGTTCCACGCGCTGCCGGAGGCATTCCGCGACGACGTTCGCCGCTACACCGCGATGACTCGACGCGGCTGGTTGGTGGTGCGCTTCGTCTGGGACGACGCGATGCACCGGCCGGCGTACGTGCGGGACGCTCTGGCGGACGTGGTGGCCCTGCGGTCCGCTGAACAGGCAGTTCGCCGACACAGGTGCGGTGCGGCGGCGCGACGGCCTGGGTGAGGTTCCGACCTGCCTGTCGGCAGTGCTCGCTCCTTCGTCGTCAGCCCTGGTCGTCGTCGCCCTTCGCCCACGACGGCGGCGGGGGCGGCGGCGCAGTGGCCGGGTGCTCCTCGGCGGCGGGAGCGTCGGCCGGCGTAGGGGGCGGCGAAGAGGCCGGCGGAGGCGGGGGCACAGCGCTTCCCGGCGGAGGCGGGGGCACGGGGCTTCCCGGCGGAGGCGGGGGCACAGCGCTTCCGGGCGGCGGCGGTGGCGGCGGGGCCGCGGCCGTCTGCAGCGTGAAGCTCGCGATCGCGCCCCGGGCGTCCATCTCACGCAGTGCGGCCATCACCCGCTCGCGGTCCTCGGCCGAGGCGGGGCGGCCGTTCTCGGCCAGGAAGGTGAGGACGCCGAGGTCGTGGAAGTACCTGTTGGCCTCGCCGGCGCCCGGGGCTCCGAGTCCGGAGTTCGCCAGGGCCGTGTCCGCCTTCGCTGCCAGGTCGCTCGCCGCGGCGCGCGCCTTGTCCATGAAGCCCATGCTCATCCCTCCAGGAAGGTCACTCCGCGACTGCCGCGGATTCTCCAGGAAGCCTACGGACGGGGTGCCGCCGTCGTTAGAGTCGAGAGACCCGGCCGCCGGGCCGGGATCACGACGTACGGAGGGGCGGCACCAGGCATGGCCATCCACGGATCCCTGTTCACCGACTTCAAGGAGAACGCGTCCCAGGACCCGTTCTCGCTCCAGAACAAGAAGCTGCTGAAGATCCAGATGGGCTTCGGGCCGGTGTGGGCGCGGACCGGGTCGATGGTGGCGTACCAGGGCGACGTCCGCTTCCAGAACAAGGGCGCGGGAGGCCTCGGCAAGATGCTGAAGTCCGCGGTGACCGGCGAGGGCGTCGACATGATGCAGTGCACCGGCCAGGGCGAGCTGTTCGTGGCCGACCAGGCCTCGGAGATCCAGGTCATCTACCTGGAGAACGACTCGCTCTCCGTCAACGGCGCCAACGTGCTCGCCTTCTCGTCCTCCATCGAGTGGGACATCCACCGGATCCAGGCGCGCGGCGCCGCGATGACCGGTGGCCTCTACAACGTCGCCCTGCGGGGCACCGGGTACGTCGCGATCACCACGAGGGGCGAACCGGTCGCCCTCGACGTCGCGAGCGCTCCGACCTTCGGCGACGCGCAGGCGGTCGTCCTGTGGACCTCCGGCGTCACCATGGACATCCGTGTCGACACCGGGGGCCTGAAGTCACTCGTGCGCGGAGGCACCGGCGAGACCTTCCAGATGGCGTTCGGTGGCCAGGGCTACGTGCTGGTCCAGCCGAGCGAGTCCGTCGTGCAGGGCGGTGGCCAGCAGACCAGCGGCGGCGGGGGAGGCCTCGGCGGGCTCCTCGGAGGCTGATCCGGGGAGTCCTCGCGTCAGCCGCGCCGGGCGCGTGCCGCCGACTTGGCGCGCTCCTGCGCGCTCAGGTGCACCTTGCGGATCCGCACGGCGTCCGGGGTCACCTCGACGCACTCGTCCTCGCGGCAGAACTCCAGGCACTGCTCGAGGCTGAGCTTCTTCGGCGGGATGAGCTTCTCGAAGTTGTCCGACGTGGAGGAGCGGACGTTGGTCTGCTGCTTCTCCTTGGTGATGTTCACGTCCATGTCGTCGGCGCGGGAGTTCTCGCCGACGATCATGCCCTCGTAGACCTCGGTGGTCGGCTCGACGAACAGCACGCCGCGCTCCTGCAGGTTCGTCATCGCGTACGCCGTGGCGGCACCCGAGCGGTCCGCGACCAGGGAGCCCTGCGAGCGGGACTTGATCTCGCCGGCCCACGGCTCGTAGCCCTCGGAGATGTGGTGCGCGATGCCGGTGCCGCGGGTCTGGGTGAGGAACTCGGTGCGGAAGCCGATCAGGCCGCGCGACGGGACGAGGAACTCCATCCGCACCCAGCCCGTGCCGTGGTTGGTCATCTGCTCCATCCGGCCCTTGCGCTGGGCCAGCAGCTGCGTGATCGCGCCGAGGTGCTCCTCCGGTGCGTCGATGGTGAGCCGCTCGGTCGGCTCGTGCAGCTTGCCGTCGATCGTCTTGGTGACCACCTGCGGCTTGCCGACGGTGAGCTCGAAGCCCTCGCGCCGCATCTGCTCGACGAGGATCGCCAGCGCCAGCTCGCCGCGACCCTGCACCTCCCAGGCGTCGGGACGCTCGGTCGGCAGGATCCGCAGCGACACGTTGCCGACCAGCTCGCTGTCGAGGCGGTCCTTGACCAGGCGGGCTGTGACCTTGGTGTTCTTGGTCTGCCCCTTGCCGGCCAGCGGGGAGGTGTTCGTGCCGATCGTCATCGAGATCGCGGGCTCGTCGACGTGGATCAGCGGCAGCGCGACGGGGTTCTCCGGGTCGGCCAGGGTCTCGCCGATGGTGATGTCGGGGATGCCGGCGATCGCGACGATGTCGCCCGGCCCGGCCGTCGTACCGGGCTTGCGCTCGAGGCCCTCGGTGACCAGCAGCTCGGTGATCTTGACGGTCTTGGTGGTGCCGTCGCGCTTCATCCACGCGACGTTCTGGCCCTTGCGCAGCGTGCCCTCGTGCACCCGGACCAGGGCGAGCCGGCCGAGGAACGGGCTCGCGTCGAGGTTGGTGACGTGCGCCTGCAGCGGCGCGCCCTCGGTGTACGTCGGGGCGGGGATCGTCTCGAGGATCGTGCGGAACAGCGGCTCGAGGTCCTTGGAGTCGGCCGGCAGCGTGCCGTTCTCCGGCTGGGTCAGCGAGGCGATGCCCGCCTTGCCGGAGGCGTAGACCACCGGGAAGTCGAGGGCGTCCTGGCTGTGCGAGTCGTCGAGCAGGTCCATGAACAGCTCGTAGGTCTCGTCGACGACCTCGGCGATCCGCGCGTCGCCGCGGTCGGTCTTGTTCACGACCAGGATCACGGGCATGTCGGCGTTGAGCGCCTTGCGGAGGACGAACCGGGTCTGGGGCAGCGGGCCCTCGCTGGCGTCGACCAGGAGCACGATGCCGTCGACCATCGACAGGCCGCGCTCCACCTCGCCGCCGAAGTCGGCGTGGCCGGGGGTGTCGATGATGTTGATCGTCATCGGCTTGCCGTCGGCCGCGGGCCCGGCGTAGTGCACCGCGGTGTTCTTCGCGAGGATCGTGATGCCCTTCTCGCGCTCGAGCTCACCGGTGTCCATCGCGCGCTCGGCGACCCCTTCGGCCTGGTGCGCCGAGAACGCGCCCGCCTGGAGGAGCATGGCGTCGACCAGGGTGGTCTTGCCGTGGTCGACGTGCGCCACGATCGCCACGTTGCGCAGGTCGGAGCGGGTGCTGAGGGACATGAGGTACTGATGCCTTCCGGGCAGGGGTGAGACCGGTCACGGTCCGCGGTGTGCGTCGGACGCAGAATGCGTCGGACGATGGCACCCGAGTCTATCGTGAGTGTCGTGTCCACCCCTGCCCGTGCATCCGCAGCGCCCTTCCGGGTGCTCTTCGTGTGCATCGGCAACGTGTGCCGCTCGCCGGTCGGGGAGCGGCTGCTCGCCTCGAGACTGCCCCCCGACCGCTTCGAGGTCTCCAGCGCCGGGGTCGGCGCGATGATCGGCTACGCGATGAGCAAGTACGCCGCCGAGGAGCTCCGGACCTACGGTGGCGACCCGACCGGCTTTGCCGCCCGCCAGCTGACCCCGCACATCGTCGAGGCCAGCGACCTCGTGCTCACCGCGACCCGCGAGCTGCGGTCGCAGGTGCTCGCCGAGCTCCCGACCGCGCTGCGGCGCACCTTCACGATCCTGGAGTTCGCCGCGCTCGTGGAGCAGGCCGAGGGAAGCACGCCCCACGAGCTGGTGAAGTGGGCCGGCGCCCACCGGTCGCTGGTCGCCCACCTCGAGCAGGACGTGCCCGACCCCTACCGCCGCGGTCCGGAGGCGCACGCGCACGCGGCGGCGACCATCGACGTCGCGGTGCAGCAGATCGCGAAGGGGCTCGACGGGTGACCGGTCTCCGCGCGACGGGCCACGCCCTCGGGGTGGTCGTGGCGACCGTCGGCCTGCTGGCGTCCCTGGCCGCGACGCCGCCGCTGCTCGAGGGCACGCGGCCGCCGGGAGCCGTCGGGGCCGCGGCGCCCGCGTCGCCTCCTGCCTCTTCGGCGGCCTCGTCATCGACGCCGTCTCCGGCGTCCCGGGCGGCTGCCGCGGCGCTGCCGCTGTCCGGCGTACGGATCGCGCTGGACCCGGGCCACCAGCTCGGCAACCACAACTTCCCGGCCCAGATCAACCGGCTGGTGCCGGCCGGTGGTTTCAGCAAGCCGTGCAACACGACCGGCACGTCGACCAACGGCGGCTACGCGGAGGCCACCTTGAACTTCCGGGTCGCGCGGCTGGTGCAGGCGCGGCTGCAGGCGCTCGGCGCCGAGGTGGCGATGACCCGCACACGGAACAGCGAGGCGCTGTGGGGGCCGTGCGTCGACGCGCGCGGCGAGTTCGGTGCCCGGGTCGGCGCGACGCTCATGGTCAGCCTGCACGCCGACGGTGCTCCGTCGGCCGACCACGGCTTCCACGTGATCGCCCCCACAGCCCGCAGCCCCTGGACCACCGACATCGCGGCGCCGTCGCTGCGGCTCGCCAAGGCGCTGCGCTCCGGCTTCGACGCGCTGGGCATCCCGCGCTCGACGTACGTCGGCCACGGCTCGGCGCTGTCGATCCGCTCCGACCTCGGCACGCTGAACATGTCCGACGTCCCGGCCGCCATGCTCGAGGTCGGCAACATGCGCAACCGCTCCGACGCCCACCGGATGACCACCCTCACCGGACGCGTCCTCTACGCCCGCGCCGTCGTCCGCGGCATCCGCGCCTACCTCTCCCGTTGAGTTGGGGGAAACCGCCCGCCGAGTTGGGGGTTACCGCCCGTCGAATTGCGTGATACGGCCCCTCGACTTGGGGGGAAACCGACCCTGGGCGCGGCACGGCCTGGGAGAGTCATCGGCGCGCCGGGTGGAAGTCCCGGACTGGTAGGCGGTACTCCCCAACTCAGGGGGCGGTTTCCCACAACTCAAGGGGCGGTCTTCCCCAACTCAACGGTCGAAGAGGGGGCCCCGGTGCAGCTGGTGCTGGGCGGCCTGGGCGACGGGGCGGATGACCAGCTCGTCGATGTTGACGTGGCGGGGGAGGGTGGCGACCCAGCGGACCGCCTCGGCGACGTCCTCGGCGACCAGCGGCTCGTCGACGTCGGCGTAGATCGCGTCGGCCCGCTCCGGGTCGCCGAGCCGGTTCAGGGAGAACTCCTCGGTGCGCACCATGCCGGGCGCGATCTCGGTGACCCGAATCGGCTCACCGTTCAGCTCCTGGCGCAGCGTCTCGCTGAGCGCGCGCAGGCCGTGCTTGGCCACGACGTATCCGCCGCCGCCGGGGTAGACGCCGCGGCCGGCGGTCGAGCCCATGTTGACGATCACCGCGTCCGCCGCAGCCCGGAGCGCCGGGAGCAGCGCGCGGGTGACGCGGAGCGCGCCGAGCACGTTGACGTCGTACATCTGCTGCCAGTCGGCGACCGCGGCGTCCTCGACCCGGTCGAGGCCGACCGCGCCGCCTGCGTTGTTGACCAGCACCTCGACGCGCGGTCCGGCGGCGGCCGCGAGCGCCTGCACCGACTCGTCGGAGGTCACGTCGCAGGTCACGGCGACGCCGCCGATCTCCGCGGCCAGCGCCTCGACCCGATCGGTACGCCGAGCCGCGCAGACCACGCGGAAGCCCTCGCCCGCCAGGGCGCGCGCCGTGGCGGCGCCGATGCCGCTGCTGGCCCCGGTGACCACGGCGAGGCGGCTCGGCGGGGTCGGCACGAGGGGCCTCCTGTGGCGCTGGATCGGTTGGGCGGCCATCATCCTGTCATGAGCCCGAGACTCCTGGCCGCCGCCCTGGGCGGCCTCGGCGGACTGCTGCTCGCTCTCGCCGGCGGCTTGTCGTTCCTCGCCCACCGGTCGCCGAGCTGGCACGGCGCGCTGGCGGTCGCCGGCTACGCGGGCGTGCTCGCGGCGCTGTGCCTGATGGGCTACGCGATTGTCGCGCACGCCCCGGTCTGGCTGCGGCTCATCGTGTCGGTCGCCTTCCCCCTGCTGGCCGCCTCGGTGTGGCAGGTCGTGGACCAGGCCATCGACGACCGCGCCGACGGCTGGAAGGGCCCCGCCACCACCCACCTCCTCGGCGGCCTGATCGTGCTGGTCGTCGTGCTCGTGATGTCCCGGCGGCCCGGTGCCGACCGGGCGGGGGCCTACGCGCCCACGCACCACCGGTGAGTCCGGCGGCCCGATCCGGGTACACACCGCCGGGAATGGGACGGTCGCGGTCATGGTTCTGTTGGGCGGAGGTATGCGCGTGAGTTCACTGGAGTACGCCGCCCGGCCCGGGGCGCTGAGCACGCCGTCGTTGCGGCGGCTGGCCATGATCTCGCTGCACACGTCCCCGCTCGACCAGCCCGGCACCGGTGACGCCGGCGGCATGAACGTCTACGTCACCGAGCTCGCCCGCCGCCTCGCGCAGCGCGACATCGAGGTCGACATCTACACCCGCGCGACGGCGTCCAGCCAGCCGGCGGACGTCCCGATCGCCCCGGGAGTACAGGTCCGGCACATCGTGGCCGGCCCGTTCGAGGGCCTGGCCAAGAACGACCTGCCCGGCCAGCTGTGCGTGTTCGCCCGTGAGGTGCTGCGCACCGAGGCGCAGTTCGACGTGGGCCACTACGACGCCGTGCACAGCCACTACTGGCTGTCCGGCCAGGTCGGCGCCCTGGCCCGCGACCGCTGGGGCGTGCCGCTGGTGCACACGATGCACACGATGGCCAAGGTCAAGAACGGCCTGCTCGCCGACGGCGACACCCCCGAGCCGCAGGCGCGCGTGATCGGCGAGGAGCAGGTGGTCGCCGCGGCCGACATGCTGATCGCGAACACCGACGACGAGGCGAAGGACCTGATCAACAGCTACGCCGCCGATCCCACCCGGGTCGAGGTGGTCCATCCCGGTGTCGACCTCGACGCCTTCCGCCCGGTGCCGATGGCCGACGCGCGGGCGCGTCTCGGCCTTCCCGCCGACGCCGACGTGCTGCTGTTCGTCGGCCGGATCCAGCCGCTGAAGGCCCCCGACGTGCTGCTGCGTGCTGCCGACGCGCTCCTGCGGCGCGACCCCAGCCGCCGTTCCCGTCTCGTGGTCGCGGTGGTCGGCGGTCCGTCGGGCAGCGGTCTCGAGCACCCGACCGCGCTGGCCGACCTGGCCGACGCGCTCGGGCTGTCCGACGTCGTCCGGTTCGTGCCGCCGGTGCACCGCGACGAGCTCGCCGACTGGTACGCCGCGGCGACGCTGGTGTGCGTGCCGTCGTACAACGAGAGCTTCGGGCTGGTCGCCGTCGAGGCGCAGGCCGTCGGCACGCCGGTCGTCGCCGCCGCGGTCGGTGGCCTGACCACCGCCGTCGCGGACGGGATCTCCGGCGTCCTCGTGGACGGCCACGACCCGGAGGACTACGCGCGCGTCTTCGAGCGGATCATCGATTCACCCGGGCTGCGCGCGGCTCTGTCCGTGGGTGCCGTCGCCCAGGCCGCCGACTTCAGCTGGGACCGGACGGCGGACGCCACCCTCGGCGTCTACGGGCGCGCGGTCGAGCTGATGGCCGCCGAGGTCGTGCGGTGACGCGGCCCGACGGGGCCGCCGAGACGATCCGCTCCACGCTCGCCGACAGCGAGCTGGACTGGGAGGAGACCGCCGAGGGCGTCTTCGACGTCGTCCTGCCCGGCCAGCGCAAGCTGCAGACGCCCGTGCGCCTCGAGGTCGGGCCGCACGCCCTGAGCGTGCACGCGTTCGTCTGCCGGCGCCCCGACGAGAACTTCGAGGCCGTCTACCGCTGGCTGCTCGAGCGCAACCTCCGCATGTTCGGGGTCGCCTTCGCCCTCGACCCGCTCGGCGACATCTTCCTCGACGCGCGCCTGCCCCTGTCCGTGGTGACCCCCGAGGAGATCGACCGGCTGCTCGGCTCGGTGCTCACCTACGCCGACGAGTCGTTCAACCAGATCCTCGAGCTCGGGTTCGCCAGCTCGATCCGCAAGGAATGGGAGTGGCGGATCGCGAAGGGCGAGTCCACGGCGAACCTCGAGGCGTTCCGCGGCTGGCTGGAGAGCGAGGCCTGACGGCGCGCACGTGGCCGGATCTGGCGGTACGACGGCCGAAAACCGCGTGTCACCGGACCCGGCGCTCGACTACGTTCCAGCAGTGACCAGCACCAGCAGCACCGAGAAGTCCCCCGTCGTCGTCGCGTCGGAGCGCCCGGCCGCCTGGCTGCCCGTCACCGCCCTGGGCGTGACCCTGCTGCTGTGGGCCTCGGCGTTCGTGGCCATCCGGCACCTCGGCCACGACGTCACACCGGGGGCACTGTCGCTGGGCCGGCTGCTGGTCGGCTCCGTCGCGCTCTCCTTCCTGCTGCTGCGCGGGCGCCGCGCCCGGCTCACCCGCAACGAGGTGCTGCTCCTGCTGCTGTGCGGCATCGCGTGGTTCGGGATCTACAACATCGCCCTCAACGACAGCGAGCGCCGGATCGACGCGGCAACCGCGGCGATGCTGGTGCAGATCGGCCCGATCGTCGTCGCGCTCCTCGCCGCTGTGTTCCTCGGCGAGCGCCTCACCCCCTGGCTGCTGGGCGGCATCGCGGTCGCGTTCGCGGGCGTGGTGGTGATCGGCCTGGCGATGCGTGGGCACGGCGGCTCGGACGTCAGCGGCGTGCTGCTGGCGCTCCTGGCGGCCGTGACGTACGCCGTCGGCGTGGTGTCGCAGAAGGTCCTGCTGCGCCGGCTCTCGGGCCTGGAGGTGGTCTGCTACGCCTGCTGGATCGGCGTCGTGGTGTGCCTGCCGTGGTCCGGTGACCTCGTCGGCGTGGTCCGGCACGGGAGCGGGGCCGACCTCGCCTGGATCGCCTACCTCGGGACCTTCCCGACCGCGCTCGCGTTCAGCCTGTGGGCCTACGCCTTGCGCCACACCGACGCCGGCAAGCAGGCGATCACGACGTTCCTGGTGCCGGGGATCACCGCGGTGCTGGCCTGGGTGCTGCTCGACGAGGTGCCACCCGCGCTCGCCTTCGCCGGCGGCCTGCTGTGCATCTTCGGGGTGCTGCTGACCCGACGCAAGCCGCGGGCGGTCTCCACCGTTCGGGTCTGACCCCATCGGCCGTTCGGTCAGGTTTCCGCGGTTTCGACCCGATTTGCCTGACATCGGCACAGACTGGTGGAAGCCGTCACGGGGGCGGACCACAAGGGGGAGACGGCCATGGCCACGTTCAGCTCGATCGTCTACACGATCGGTACCGCGCTCGACCGCGCTCGCGAAGGCGGGATGCGCGTCGACGTGCTCGTCGAGGGACAGTGGCTCGAGGGACACGTGGCGGCCAGCGACGGCCACGGCGTGGTCCTCGAGAACGGCACCGACGACCACGTCGTCGTGCGCCTCGAGAGGGTCTCGGCGGTCCGGGTCGCGGCCCGCGCGCCGATGCTCGGCGTCATCGACTCGTCGCCCCGCGTGGACGACTCCCGCTTCGAGGGCGCGATGCCCATGCCCGGGCCCCGGGCCGCAGCCGTCTGACCGCAGCCTCCGGCCGCAGCGGCTCAGCCCGCTGAGACCAGGGCCCCGAGAGTCTCGGCACACCCCTCGTCGACCTTGACGGTCGCGTAGCCGTCACCACGCGTCTGGCCACGGTTGACGATCACGACGGGGATCCCGCGCAGGTGCGCCTGCTTGACGAACCGGCGCCCGCTGAAGACGTGCAGCGACGAGCCCAGCACCACCAGGGCCTCGGCCTGCTCGACGAGCGCCGTGCACCGACTCACGCGGGTCGGCGGGACGCTCTCGCCGAAGAACACCACGTCGGGCTTGAGCACGCCGCCGCACCGGTCGCACGCGGCGACCACGAAGCCGCCGGTCGACTCGAGGTCGACGTCACCGTCGGGCAGCGTGCGGAGCCCGGTCGCGACGAAGGTGCGGTTCAGGGCCGTCAGCCGGTCCTGCAGCGCCGCACGGCTCGAGCCGGTGCCGCAGTCGAGGCAGGTCACGCGGTCGATGCGGCCGTGCAGCTCGACCAGGTCGCGGTGGCCCGCGGCGGTGTGCAGCCCGTCGACGTTCTGCGTGATCAGACCCGTCAGGCGATCCTCGGCCTCGAGCCGCGCCAGGATGCGGTGGGTCGCGTTGGGCAGCGCCGTGCCCATCGAGCGCCAGCCCAGGAAGCTGCGCGCCCAGTAGCGCTGACGAGCGGGATGGCCGGACCGGAACTGCTGGATCGTCATCGGCGCCCGCACCGGCGCCCCGGCCCCGCGGTAGTCGGGGATGCCGGAGTCGGTGGAGACCCCCGCCCCGGTGAGGACCAGCCACCGACGGTCACCCAGGACCTCGGTCAGCCCGGTCGCCGCGACCTCCTGCACGCTCACGGGTCAAGTATGTCCAGTTGGCGGAAAGGACCCGTTGAGTTGGGGGAAACGGCCCGTTGAGTTGGGGGAAACCGCCCGTCGAATGGGGAGAAACGGCCCCGTCGAGCTCACCGCCGCGGACCGGTCGACCGACGGGAGCTCAGGTTTCGGCCCGCGGTCGCGGGTTCGCGAGCTCACCCGCGCGCTCGCTCAGGGTTCGGCCTGCGGTCGCGGGTTCGCGAGCTCACTCGCGCGCTCGCTCAACCTCTTCGCGTCGACACCCTGCTCGTGCCTCGCAGGGTGTCGGCTCAGAGATCGAGCTTGTAGCCCAGGCCTCGCACGGTCGTGAGCAGGTGCGGCTCGGCCGGGTTCGGCTCGATCTTCGCGCGCAGGCGCTTGACGTGCACGTCGAGCGTCTTGGTGTCGCCGACGTAGTCCGACCCCCACACGCGGTCGATCAGCTGGCCGCGGGTGAGCACCCGCCCGGGGTTGCGCAGGAACATCTCGAGCAGCTCGAACTCCTTCAGCGGCAGCCGTACGTCGGTGCCGTTGATCGTGACCACGTGGCGCTCGACGTCCATCCGGACCGGCCCGGCCTCGAGCGTGGCCGGGCTGAGGTCCGGCTCGGTGCCGCGCCGGAGCACGGCCCGGATGCGGGCGACCAGCTCGCGCGGGGAGTACGGCTTGGTGACGTAGTCGTCGGCGCCGAGCTCGAGCCCGACGACCTTGTCGACCTCGTCGTCCTTCGCGCTGACCATGATCACGGGCACGTTCGAGGTCTGCCGGATCTGGCGGCAGACCTCGGTGCCGGGCATGCCGGGAAGCATGAGGTCGAGCAGCACGATGTCCGCGCCGGCCCGGTCGAACTCCGTCAGCGCGTCCGGTCCGGTCGCGGCGACGGCGACCTCGAAGCCCTCCTTGCGCAGCATGTAGGACAAGGCGTCGCTGTAGCTCTCCTCGTCCTCGACGACGAGCACGCGGGTCATCGTGGTGCCTTCGGGCGAGCGGTCACTGGGGTGCCTCCATCGTGGGAACCTTCCTCGGAAGGGTGAGCGTGAACGTCGAGCCCTGGCCCTCGACCGACCACACGCGTACGTCGCCGCCGTGCGACGCCGCCACGTGCTTGACGATGGACAGGCCGAGGCCGGTGCCGCCGGTGGAGCGGTGCCGGGCCGGGTCGACGCGGTAGAACCGCTCGAAGATGCGGTCGATCTCGTGGGCCGGGATGCCGATGCCCTGGTCGGTGACGGTGATGTCGACGGTGGTGTCGCCCGGCTTCGCGGCCACGACGACGGTGGAGCCGGCCGGCGAGTAGGCGACGGCATTGGCCACCAGGTTGCCGACCGCGACCGCCACCTGCTCGCGGTTGCCCAGCAGGACCAGCCCCTCGGTGCCGTCGCGGACCAGGTCGATGCCGCTCGCGGCCGCGTCGGTGGAGTTCTCGTCGATCGCGCGCTTGAGGATGTCGTCGACGTCCACCGGCAGCGGCTCGTCGAGGGGGTCGTCGCCCTGCAGGCGCGAGAGCTCGATGATCTGCTGCACGAGCCGGGCGAGCCGCTCGCTCTCGGTGTGCATCCGGCCCGCGAACCGCTGCACGGCCTCGGGGTCGTCGGCGGCGTCGATCACCGCGTCGGACAGCAGCCGGATCGCCCCGACCGGCGTCTTCAGCTCGTGGCTGACGTTGGCGACGAAGTCGCGGCGGATCGACTCGACCCGGTGCTCCCGCGTGCGGTCCTCGACGAGCGCGAGCACCAGCTGCGAGCTCAGCGGCGCGACCCGGGCGGAGACGTGGCGGGGCGGCGTACCGGGCGCGCGCTGCATCACGATCTCGGTCTCGCGGATCTGGCCGTCCCGGCGTACCTGGCGCACCAGGTCGGCCAGCTCGCGCACCGCGATCCGCCGGTCACGGACCAGGCCCATGGCGATCGCCGGTGCGGAGGCCTTGAGGACCTGCTCGCTGCTGTCCACGACCAGGGCGCTGCTGCGCAGCACGGAGAGGACGGCGGCGATACCGGGCGGCAGCGTCGGCACGGGCCCCACCTCGGGCCGGGTCTGGGCCTCGCTGATCCGCCACGCGAGCACGACACCTGCTCCCAGGACCGCCCCGAGCAGGGCGAAGAGCAGCGCTTGCGTCGTCGAGCTCACGGCCCTGATCGTACGCAGCCCTTCACCTGGTGTTCGGCGTCCGGGACCGCCCTTCAAGGACTGTTCGCCGCCCGTTCACGCTTCGTCGCCCTCCGTTCACCTCGCGGAACTAACCTCGACGTCATGCGCGATGCCTACACCGACCAACTCGACGCGATCAGGGACGACCTGCTCACCATGACCAGGCTCGTCGGCGAGGCCGTGTCGAAGGCGACCCAGGCGCTCCTCGACGGGAACGCCCAGCTCGCCGAGCAGGTGATCTCCGAGGACGAGGCCGTCGACGTGCTGCGCGTGCGTATCGAGGAGGAGAGCTTCGACCTGCTGGCGCTGCAGAACCCGGTGGCCGGCGACCTGCGGATGCTGGTCGCCTCGCTGCGCATGGTCGGGGAGTTCGAGCGCATGGGCGACCTCTCGGTGCACATCGCGAAGATCGCGCGCCTGCGGGTGCCCGAGGTGGCTGTGCCCGACGAGCTGGTGCCGACCATCGCACGGATGTCGGCCGTCGCCGAGGTGATGGTCGCCAAGGTCGGCCACATCATCGCCGACTCCGACGTCGCCGCCGCCGAGGAGCTCGAGCAGGTCGACGAGGAGATGGACCGGCTGCGTCGCTCGTCGTTCCGCGAGCTGCTCGGCTCGGACTGGAAGCACGGCGTCGAGCCGGCTGTCGACATCGCCCTCCTGGGCCGCTACTACGAGCGGATCGCCGACCACGCCGTCTCCATCGCTCGGCGGGTTGTGTTCCTGGTGACCGGCGAGCAGCCCACATATTTGGACTAGCTGTACTGATTGCCCTCGCTCCGCTCGGGCGTGCTGCGCTGTCTCGACTGGCCCTCGCTCCGCTCGGGCTGCTACGCCGCCCTTGAAGGGTTCGTCTTCCCTCCTCGCTCTGCTCGCTGGCGCTCGCAGGTCGCTCGTCAGTCCAGACGAACCCGGGCGGCGCAGCGTTGTGGGTGCGGGAGTTGCTGCGCTCGCCGTGGTTCGTCAGTCCAGACGGACCCGGCGGCGCAGCGCTGTGGTTCGGGGCCGCGCAGCGCTCGCCGTGGTTCGTCAGTCCGGACGGACCCGGCGGCGCAGCGCTGTGGTTCGGGGCCGCGCAGCGCTCGCCGTGGTTCGGCAGTCCGGACGGGCCCGGCGGCGCAGCGTTGTGGTTCGGGGCCGCGCAGCGTTGTGGGTGCGGGAGTTGCTGCGCTCGCCGTGGTTCGTCAGTCCGGACGGACCCGGCGGCGCAGCGTTGTGGTTCGGGGCCGCGCAGCGTTGTGGGTGCGGGAGTTGCTGCGCTCGCCGTGGTTCGTCAGTCCGGACGGACCCGGCGGCGCAGCGCTGTGGTTCGGGGGCGGCGTCGCGCTGGTGCCGGTCGGCCCTGGCGGCGCAGCGTCGTGGTCCGATCAGCTGGTGAGTGCTTCGACCGCGACGTCCTTGTGCCACGACTCGGTGGCGTACGACGTCCGCCAGCCGAGCGAGCGGTAGAGGTCGGCCGCGCCGGTCGGTGAGTCTGCGTCCACCTTGAGGCAGACCCGGTCGCGTCCCCGTCTGGCGGCGTCGGCCACGACGGTCGAGAGCAGGGCCTTGGCGACTCCGCGCCCACGGGCGCGGCGGTGGACGCCGATGTAGTCGACGTACGTGCCCGGTACGCCGTCTCCGCGCGCCGGGAGCACCGAGCTGACCAGGGCTCCGCCCGGTACGGGGACCCCGTCCTCCTCGACGAGGGCCAGCCACCAGTGGTCCCAGCGGTGGCCGGGGTCCTCGCGGAGTCGCTGGGCGAACTCCGGGAAGCTCTCGCGGTAGGAGTTGAAGTGGTCCTCGAAGGACTCCTCGAGCATCCGGTGCACGGCCTGGAGGTCCTCGGCGACCGGCATCGTCGTGCCGTCGCCGAGCTCCTGCACGCCGACGCGGCGGATCGTCACGCCTGCGCGGAGCGGCGGCATCGGCTCGGGTGCGGACACGGGGCGCCGCTTGTGCAGCCACCGGCGCACGGGTGCGAAGCCGGCGGCCCGGAGCCACTCCTGCGACGCGTGGTCGCCCTCCTCGACGACCGCGTCGATGCGGGTCTCCGGCACGGCCCTGGCCTCACCGAGGGCGACGACCACCCGCTCCTGCCACTCCAGCAGCGCCGAGGCGAGCGGACCCGCTTCCGGGCACGCCGGGTCGACCACGAGCCGGAGGTCGGCGCGGCCGGCGGCGCGGTCGTGCACGGACGCCCAGGCCCTGATCTCGTCCTGCCCGTCGGTCGCGACCAGCTGGCGCCGCGTCCACGAGCCCGGACCCACGGCGGCGACGAGCACGGCGTCCTCGTCCACACCGCCGCTGCCCCGCGTCGCCGCCACGTGCGCGTCGCTCAGCTCCACCAGCCGGGGCACGTCCTCGACGGTCGGCACGCGGGCCGACCACCCCTCGGGAAGCGTCGGTGCAGGATCGAGCGGGAGGGAGCTCATGGCCCCAGTGTTCCAGCAGCGCCCGGTCGCCCCAGCGGGCCCGTCGCGCCGGGCCCACCGCCCGCCGGAGTCAGCGCCCCTGGTTGGCGACGGCCGCAGCCGCGGCAGCGGCGGCCTCGGGGTCGAGGTAGCGGCCGCCGGCGACGGTCGGCACGTGCTGCTCGTCGAGCTCGTAGACCAGCGGCATGCCGGTCGGGATGTTCAGCCCGGCGATGTCGGCGTCGGAGACCTGGTCGAGGTGCTTGACGATCGCGCGCAGGCTGTTGCCGTGGGCCGCGATCAGCACGGTCAGCCCGGACTCGAGGTCGGGCACGATCGCGGAGTCCCAGTAGGGGAGCATCCGAGCGACGACGTCCTTGAGGCACTCGCTGCGCGGCATCTCGTCGCCGAGGTCGGCGTAGCGCGGGTCGCCGAACTGCGACCACGGGTCGTCGTCGTCGATCGGCGGCGGCGGGACGTCGTACGAGCGACGCCAGAGCATGAACTGCTCCTCGCCGTACTCGTCGCGGATCTGCTTCTTGTCCTTGCCCTGAAGGGCGCCGTAGTGGCGCTCGTTGAGCCGCCAGGACCGGCGCACCGGGATCCAGTGCCGGTCGGCGGCATCCAGCGCGAGGTGCGCGGTGGTGATCGCGCGGCGCTGCAGCGAGGTGTGCACGACGTCGGGGAGCAGGCCGGCCTCGACCAGCTGCTCGCCGCCGCGGGTCGCCTCGGCCCGGCCCTTGTCGGTGAGGGCCACGTCGACCCAGCCGGTGAAGAGGTTCTTCGCGTTCCACTCGCTCTCGCCGTGGCGGAGCAGGATCAGGGTCGCCATCGTCAGGCCCCGATCACTGGGTGGCGGTCGCCGACGGCGACGACGACGGCGAGGACTTCGGCGACTTCGAGGACGTCGGAGACGCGCTCGGCAGCGGGACGTCCTGGTAGTCGCCGGTCGCCTCGACGACCGGGACTTTCATCGTGGTGGTCTGGCCGTTGCTGAACGAGAAGGTCAGCTCGACGAACGTGCCCGGCTTGATCGACGACCCCTCGAGCGTGAGGTCGCCGGACTCCGCGAGCCGCGCGTTGCCGGCGGCAGGGACGTCGACGGTCGTGCGCGACGCCGTGATGCCGGGGCCGCTGACGGTGTCGAGGGTGGCGTCCTGGGTCGTGTCCTTGTTGACCAGAGTGCCGGCGAACGTGCCCGAGCCGTCCTCGCCGCTGACGATCAGCGCGTTGAGGATGTCGACGTCGCCGGAGCGGTCGTTGACCCCGACGGCCGGCTGGTAGACCTGATCGGTCTGGGCACTGAACCCGCAGGCGGTGAGGGCAGGAGCCAGCAGCAGGGCGGCGATCGCGGTGCGACGCCGGAGCGGGGACTTCACGGGACCTCGGGTCCTCTCGGTGTGGCGGACAGACAGGCGTGGCAGGCCGTCGACCGGCCCGGACGCGGCTGCAGCCTATCGCTTCACCGACGGCGTCACTGGCGCAGACCGAGGGTGAGACTGGCAACAGCCAGGCCCGCCACGGCCGCCGTGGTGAACAGGATCGTGAGCACCAGCAGCCGGGGTGCGCCGATGCGCAGCGCGATCCGCAGCGGCAGGTTCCGGGCGCCGGACTTGTTGTCGTCGACGAGGTCGCCCAGCGTGGTGACGAAGTGCAGGCAGAAGCCGACCGCGGCGGCCGCACCAGTGACGGCGTACGTCGGCGGGTTGCCGTGCATGCCGCCCGCCCAGCCGCCGTACGCGAGGAACGCGGGGAGCAGCGCGGCCGAGAGGGTCCAGCCCAGCCAGGAGAACGCGGTGCGGTGCAGCCAGCGGTTGTGCGCCCAGCCGATCGGCAGGGTGAGCAGAAGGGCGACGCCGGCGACGCTGCCGTTCTGCACCGACAGCGGCACGGCGAGCAGGATCAGCACCATCATCCAGTAGCTCGCGCGGCTCGCCGGCAGCAGTCCCTGCGCGATCGGCTTGCCCACGGTCTGGGCCCGGTAGTCGTGGTGCTGGTCGCACAGGTCGTTGGACAGACCGAGCGAGAGCTGGACGGCGAGCACGGCCGCCGCGGTCGAGAGGTACTCCCGCCCGGGGCGTCCGTCGACGGCCGCGAGCACGCCCAGCACGGCGGCCAGGAACACCGCCTGCTTCGGGTGGGCGCTGCGGACCAGGTCCCTCACCTGGCCCGAGCGGGTGGTGGAGACCGCTTCGCTCATGGGCGAAAACTACCGGCACGGACGCCGCGTCCGTGGGCAGAACCGGCAGGAGGGGGTGTGTCGTGGCGTCGGCAGACGCACATGAATCGGCACCTTGTCAAGCCTCGATAGCGGCTCTGACCTGCGCAAACGCGAAAGGGATCGCTGGCGGCGCGTGTTAGACTGGTCACCTTGAAAGGGGTTCACACGCATATGACTTTCACCGTCGGCGAAACGGTTGTCTATCCAAATCACGGGGCTGCGGTCATCGAGGACATCGAGATGCGGGCCATCAAGGGCGAGGAGAAGCAGTACCTCGTTCTGCGCATCGTGGCTCAGCAGGATCTCGTCGTCCGGGTGCCCGCGTGCAACCTGGACCTCGTCGGGGTTCGCGATGTGGTCGACAAGGAGGGTCTCGACCGGGTCTTCGACGTACTTCGTGCGATCGTGCCCGACGAGCCGACCAACTGGTCGCGCCGCTACAAGGCCAACCTCGAGAAGCTCCACTCCGGTGACGTGATGAAGGTGGCCGAGGTCGTCCGCGACCTGTGGCGCCGCGAGCGTGACCGGGGCCTCTCGGCAGGCGAGAAGCGGATGCTGGCCAAGGCGCGCCAGATCCTGGTCTCCGAGCTGGCGCTGGCCGAGCACACCAACGAGGACAAGGCCGAGGCCATCCTCGACGAGGTGCTCGCGTCCTGACCTACCCAGGTCCTTCAGCACCAGAACGCCCCCGATCCTCGTGATCGGGGGCGTTCTGCTTTGCTGGTCCGGTGACGCACGAGGACGAGCCGCTGGGCTGGGTGCCGGTCGAGGGCCGCGGCTCGCTGCCGTTCGCACTCGTCCACGGCGAGTCGCTGGTCGCCGCGGCGTCGTGGGCGGTCGGCGAGGCGGGCATCGTCCTCTTCGACGCCTCGGTCACCTTCGACCAGGTACGCCGCTCCGGGCGCGCACTGCTCCTGCACGACCCGTTGTGCCCGCTGACGCCGGTGGACTTCCTGGCCGAGGCCGCCGCGACGTGCGAGGAGACCGGCGCGGTCGTCGTGGGCTTCCGGCCCGTGACCGACACCGTCAAGCGGTCGAGCAAGGACAGCCTCGGCGAGACCGTCGACCGCTCCGGGCTGCGCGCGATCACCTCGCCCGTGGTGGTGCCGCCCGCAGTGCTGGCCGGGCTCGAACGACTCGACACCAGCGACTTCCCCGCCCTGGTCGCCGACCTGGCGACGCGGGCGGAGGTCGTCTGGCTGGAGGCCCCGCCGCTGTCGCGTCGCGTGCGTGACGAGCACGACCTCGCCGACCTCGAGGCGCTCAGCCGGGCCGAGGGCGCCTCAGCGACCTGACGCCTCGAGCGCGAGGAGCTCCTCGGCCAGGCGCAGGTCCTCGGCGAAGGTGATCTTCAGGTTGCGGCGCTCGCCGGGGACGGAATGCACCGTCGTCTCGGCGTACTGCTCGAGGCAGGCCGCGGTGTCGGTGCCCCGGAAGCCGTCGGCCGCCGCGTCGTCGTACGCCGCCAGCAGTGCGCGGGCCTCGAACGCCTGCGGGGTCTGCACGGCGACGAGGTCGTCGGGGGCCAGCGATCCGTCGGCGTTGCTGAGTCGCCCGGCGGGGACGGCCGGGACCGCGGCGCCCTGCGTGGCCGCGACGTCGACCACCGCACGGAAGAGTGCGGCCGTCGCGAGCGGTCGGGCGGCGTCGTGGATCGCGACCACGTCGATCTCGCCGGACTCGATGTCGGGGCGCAGCGCCCTGAGCGCCTGGTACTCCGAGTCGTGCCGCTCCTCGCCGCCGACCACGAGCCACACGTCGTGCGGGCCCAGGTAGGGCGCGAGGGCCTCGCTCACCTCGGCGTGGTCCTCCTCACGCACGACCACGACGACGCGGTGCGCGCCGTCCACGGCGAGGGCGGTGCGGACGCTGTGCGCCAGCACCGGCACGCCGTCGAGCGGCAGCAGCACCTTGTTGCGCTCGGCCCCGACCCGGCGTCCGGAGCCGGCGGCGAGCAGCACGATCGCGGAGCGGGCGGTCACAGGTGCGGCCTGAGCAACCGGATCAGGACGCCCGAGACGAGCTCGTCGCGCTCGAGCGGGAGCATGTGCCCGGCGTCCGGTACGACGGTCAGCACGGCGCCCTCGACGCTCTCCGCGATCCGGCGGGCGTGCGACGGGGGAGTCAGCACGTCGCGGGTGCCGACGAGCACTTGGGTGGGGATCCCGTCGAGGACCTTGAGCCCCTCGGCGCGGTCGTGGTGCATGCAGTCCTGGTAGAAGCCGACCATGGTCGCGGCCGACGAGTTGATGATCCCCTCGACGGTCAGGGCGGCGTCGACGAGGCGCATCGGGTGGCCGAACAGGAACCGGTGCACGACTTGGCGCTCGATGATCGGCGCGCGCCGGCGGGCCTTCTTGGTCAGGGTGCGCGAACGGAGGGCCAGCATGCGGGGGATCTGCGAGCGCAGCAGCGGCCCCATCTCCGGCAGGCCGAGCGTCACGGTGTTCAGCTGCCCCGACGAGGTGGCGACGAACGCGGTCCCGACCACGCGGTCGAACAGCTCGGGCCGCTGCGCGGCCAGCGCCATCACGGTCATGCCGCCGATCGAGTGGCCGGCCAGGACGAGCTTGCCCTCCGGCGCGTAGGTGTCGATCACGTCGGACATGTCCCGCGCGAGGTTGTCGATCGTGCAGCTGGCCTTGTGCGCCTCCTGCGAACGACCGTGCCCGCGGTGGTCCCACGTGACGATCCGGATCGCGTGGCCGAACTCCCGCTGCAGCGCGCGGACCTGGTAGTGCCAGCCCTCCTGGTTCAGGGTCCAGCAGTGCGCGAGCAGGATCGTGACCGGAACCTGCTCGGGGCCGTACGTGCGCACGTCCAGGTCCAGGCCGTCGAAGGTCCTCATGAGTTGAGTGTGCCTTCCGGTAACAGGAAACTGGCGGAACTGTGGTCCATCCGACAGTCGCGGGTCAGCCCAGGTGCCCGGGTCGGGTCACCAACGCGGTGGCGACCGCCGCGAGGCCCTCACCCCGGCCGGTCAGCCCGAGTCCGTCGGTGGTGGTGGCCGAGATCGAGACGGTCAGCCCGTGGCGGTCGGCCAGCGCCGCCTCGGCGTCCGCGCGGCGCGCGCCGAGCCGCGGCCGGTTGCCGATCAGCTGCACGGCGACGTTGCCGACCGACCAGCCGGCGTCGCCCACGCGGCGGAGGGTCTCGGCGAGGAGGTCGTTGCTGTCGGCGCCGGCCCACTCCGGGTCGGAGCTGCCGAAGTTGCTCCCCAGGTCGCCCAGGCCGGCTGCGGAGAGCAGCGCGTCGCAGACGGCGTGCAGGACGACGTCGCCGTCCGAGTGACCCTCCGGCCCGGAGGTCTCCTCGGGCCAGTCCAGGCCGGCGATCCGCATCGGGCGGCCCTCGACGAGGCGGTGCACGTCGGTGCCGATGCCGATCCGCAGGTCCACGCGACGATCATGCCGCACGGCAGGACCACGCGCGGGGAGCCCGTCAGCGGATCGTAAGCACGCGTCGCGCGGTCACGGGCGCCGATGCGCCACGATGGTCGGGTGACGGGAGATCGGAGGTCAGCGTACCTGGCCCTGGCCGGCGTGCTGACCGGTGCCGCCGGCATCGTCACCAGCCAGGCGACGGTGTGGGCGCTGCGGGCGACGAACTCCCCGGTGGTCGCCGTCGCCAGCGCCGTCCGCGACCTCACGCCGGGGCCGCTGGCGGTGCGGCTGGTGCACCTCGTCGGCCACCTCGACAAGCCGTTGCTGGTCGCCGGAACCCTGGTGGTGCTGATCGTGCTGTGCGGCTGGGCCGGGCTGCTCACCCGGCGACACCCGCTGGTGCCGGACCTGCTGTTCGCCGGGCTCGCGCTGGTCGGGCTGCTCGCGGTGATCCGGCTGAAGGACTCGGGCATCGCGTCCGGACTGGCCGTGGTGGTGGGCCTGGTCACATGGATCGTGACCCTGCGGCTGCTCACCGCGCCGCTCTTGGCCGAGCCGGCAGGAGCCACCGGCGCTGCCGCCGGCCCCGTCTCGGGCGCCCTCTCCGCGGAGTCGCGACGGGCCTTCGTCCTGCGCGCCGGCGGAGCCGCCGCCGTGGTGCTGCTGGCCGGGGCGGCCGGCCGCGTCGCGAGCGGCAGCCGGCGCAAGGTGGAGCAGGCGCGCAGGCTGCTGCGGCTCCCCGTGCACCACGGCGCCCTGCCCGAGGGCGCGAACGTCGACGTGGCCGGCATCGCCCCGTGGCGGACGCCGAACAGCGACTTCTACCTGATCCACACGGTGCTGTCGGCGCCCTCGATCTCGCCCAAGGACTGGCAGCTGCGGATCCATGGCATGGTGGAGCGGGAGCGCACCTACACCTACGACGACCTGATCCGGCGGCAGCTGACCGAGGCCTGGGTGACGCTGTGCTGCGTGTCGAACGAGGTCGGAGGCGACCTGATCGGCAATGCGTTCTGGTCCGGCGTGCTGGTGCGCGACCTGCTCCAGGAGGTCGGCGTGCAGTCCGGCGCGGACGCGGTGCTGCAGACGTCGCACGACGGGTGGACCTGCGGTACGCCGCTCGCCGCCCTCACCGACGACCGCAACGCGATGCTCGCGGTCGCGATGAACGGCCTGCCGCTGCCGATCGACCACGGCTTCCCGGTGCGCACGGTCGTGCCCGGCCTCTACGGCTACGTGTCGGCGACCAAGTGGCTGGTCGACCTCGAGGTCACCCGCTTCGACCGGTTCACCGCCTACTGGACCCGTCGCGGCTGGTCGGCGAAGGGACCGGTCAAGACGGAGTCGCGCATCGATGTCCCGCGCGGGGGCGACAACGTGAAGGCCGGGATGATCCGGGTCGGCGGCAGCGCGTGGGCGCAGCACACCGGCATCGAGCGCGTGGAGTACCAGCTCGACGGCGGTCCGTGGCGCACGGCCGACCTCGGCGGCGTACCGGACCTGGACACGTGGGTGCAGTGGACCGACCTCGTCGAGGTCGCGGCCGGTGACCATGTGCTGGTGGTCCGGGCGACCGACCGCTCCGGCGCGACCCAGACGTCCGCGCGTCGCGACGTGGTGCCCGACGGTGCGACCGGGTGGCACACGGTGTCGTTCAGCGCGACCTGAGCGCACGCCCTACGCTGCGGACCATGGACCAGGACTTCGCGGACCGGACCGGCGCGGCGCTGGTCGTCGGGGGCAGCGGCGGCATCGGCCGCGCGATCGTCCGGATGCTCGGCGAGCGCGGCAGCGCCGTCGTGGCCACCTACCGGGGGTCGCGGGAGCGGGCGCAGCTGGCGGTCGACGAGGCCACGGCGTACGGGGTCCGCGGCGAGGCCGTCGCCCTGGACCTGCTCGACGACGCGGCGTGCGCGGCGGTGGTCGAGCACGTGGTCGCGGCGTACGGCGGTCTCCACACGCTCGTGTACGCCGCCGGGCCGCACGTCCCGATGCGGCACCTCAGCCAGGTCGCGCCGGCCGAGCTGGCCGGGCAGCTCGACGGCGACGCCGCCGCGTTCTTCCGGGTCGTCGCCCCGGCCCTGCCGGCCCTGCGGGCGAGCGGCGGCAACGTCGTCGCGGTCACGACCGCCGCGACCGCCCGCTTCCCGGTCCGCGACGGCCTGTCCTCGGTGCCCAAGGCGGCGGTCGAAGCGCTGGTGCGGGGGCTCGCCGTCGAGGAGGGCCGCTTCGGTGTGCGCGTGAACTGCGTGGGCCCGGGCATGCTCACCGACGGCATGGCCGAGCGGCTGATCTCCTCCGGTGAGCTCGACGAGCGCGCCCTCGAGGCGGCCCGCACGAACATCCCGCTGCGGCGGTTCGGCCAGGCCGTCGACATCGCCGAGGCGGTCTGCTTCCTCGCATCGGACCGGGCCGGGTTCGTCAGCGGTCAGAAGCTGGACGTCGACGGCGGCTACGGGGTCTGAGACGCGAAGAGGTTGGGCAAGGCTGCGCGTGAGCTCGCGAACCCGCAACGCCGGGCCGAAACCTGGGTGACGGGGTTGCGTCACCGGGTCCCTCACCAGGTTTCGGCACGCTCCGTTTCGGCTTCGTTCCTCAGCCGAAGTCGCTGCTCAACCACCGACGATCGGATCCGCTGGCGCGTCTCCGATCACCACGCCCGGACGCCCGCCGGCCGCGCCGGCAACGGATGGGCCGCGTCGTGGAGCACGTAGGCCATGCCGCCCGAGCCCCCGAGCCAGGCACGCTCGAACTGCGCGCGGTTGTAGGTCCTCCGCACGGTGGCGTCGTTCGGGGCGGCGGGGTCCATCACGACCGGGTCGCCGCCGGCGGTCAGCCCGGACAGCACGACCAGGTGACCGGCCGTGGCCGAGATCGGCGCGCCCGCGAGCTGGCCGCGGCCGAAGCGGATCGAGACGATCAGCGGGATGCCGGCGCGCAGGAACGGCTCGGCCATCCGCAGGTCGGCCAGCCGGGTCACGAAGGCGTCGCCGAGCTGGCTCGCACCGACGGCGGTGTTGAACGGCCAGTTGCCGGTGCCCTGGTAGCGGTAGTCGTAGGTGAGCCGGGCGACCTGGTTGACCCAGCGGTCGGCGTACGCCGCCTTCACCCACGACCCCACGACGGGCAGCCGCCCGTAGTAGCCGAGCACCATCGAGAGCGAGGTGGGGGAGCACCAGGCCTCGCCACCGCCGCCGTACTGCGGGTCCTGTCCGCGGTGGATCATCTGCGAGTAGCCCGGGACCGGCAGCGACACGGCTGTCGAGGACAGCGGCTGCGACGTCGCCGGGACCGTGCCGGGCAGGAGTGAGGCCACCGTGGACACCGACCGCACGACCGGGCCCGCGTGGCCCGGGCGCCGCATCAGCTGCACCCGCAGCTGGTAGGTGCTCAGCTGCACACCCGCCTGGGCGCGCAGCGTGTCGGTGGAGACCTGCGCCACGGCGTCGGCCTGGGCGCCCGAGCTGCGGCGGCGGAGGAACCGGTCACCGCTGGTCCAGCGCCCGAGGTCCTTGAAGGTGGAGACGCGGCCCTGGCTGTCGCGGACCCGCACGAGCACCTGCAGCCACGACCCGCCGGGCGTGCGCGCGGCCCACGAGGGCACCAGCTCGGTGAACGACTGGCCCGGCGCGACCCAGCCGGAGGTCCAGCGTGCGAAGTCGTAACGCACTCCCGCGACCGTCCGCGAGCCGATCGGGCGGGCCAGGGTGAGCGCGCCGTTCGCGACCGCCGTGCCGCGCGCGCGGCCGCCGGCGAAGTCCGCGGCGGTGTGCCGGGTCAGGGTGCTGGCGGCGGCGTCGGCGACCATCCGCACCCGAGGCCGGCCGTCGCTGCGCCCGTGCGCGAGCACGCCGAGCGGTACCACCAGGGCGACCAGGACGATCAGGGACACCAGCACGCGGGGGTGGGTGAGGAAGCGTCGGACGGGCGTCGGGGTCACCGAGCAACGTTAACCCCAGAAACCTCAGAAGTGCCCAATTTTCACACGGCTCCAGCGTCGATAGACTCGCGCGGTGAACCTGAGGCTCTATGACACCGCCGCCGGCGACGTGCGTGACTTCGTGCCCCTCGAGGACGGCAAGGTCGGCATCTACGTCTGTGGCCTCACCGTCCAGAGCGAGCCTCACGTCGGCCACGTGCGCTCCGCGGTGAACTTCGACGTGCTGCGCCGCTGGCTGCTCGCCCGCGACTACGACGTCACGTTCATCCGCAACATCACCGACATCGACGACAAGATCCTCGCGAAGTCGGCCGAGCAGGGCCGGCCCTGGTACAACCTCACCTACGACATGAAGCGCCTGCTCGACAAGGCGTACGCCGACCTCAACGTGCTGCCGCCGACCTACGAGCCCGCCGCGACCGGCCACGTTCCGGAGATGCTCGAGCTGATCGACCTGCTCGTCGAGCGCGGCCACGCCTACGCGGCCGAGGACGGGTCGGGCGACGTGTACTTCGACGTGCGGTCGTGGCCGGCGTACGGCGAGCTGACGCACCAGTCGATCGACGACATGGAGCCGGCCGAGGACGCCGACCCGCGGGGCAAGCGCGACCCGCGCGACTTCGCGCTCTGGAAGGGCCACAAGCCGACCGAGCCGACCACCGCGTCGTGGCCCTCGCCCTGGGGGCGCGGACGACCGGGCTGGCACATCGAGTGCTCGGCGATGGCCAGCAAGTACCTCGGCGGCGCGTTCGACATCCACGGCGGCGGCGTCGACCTGCGCTTCCCGCACCACGAGAACGAGCAGGCCCAGTCGCGGGCGGCCGGGTTCGGGTTCGCGTCGTACTGGCTGCACAACGCGTGGATCACCACGTCGGGCGAGAAGATGAGCAAGTCGCTGGGCAACTCGCTGCTCGTGCCCGAGGTGCTCAAGCAGGTCCGCGGCATCGAGCTGCGCTACTACATGGTGGCCGCGCACTACCGGTCGCACGTGGAGTTCTCGTTCGAGGCGCTGCAGGACGCCGCCGCGGCCTTCCGGCGGATCGAGGGCTTCCTGGAGCGCGCCCGGACCGCGCTCCCCGCGGAGTTCCATGTCGGTACCAGCTCGGGCGAGGAGCCGTGGCTCTCGTTCGCCGCGGCGATGGACGACGACCTCGGCACTCCGGCCGCGGTCGCGGTGATCCACGACGCCGTCCGGCTGGGCAACAAGCAGCTCACCGAGAAGGACGAGGACGGGCTGAAGTCGACGTACGCGCACCTGCACGCGATGCTCGACGTGCTCGGGCTGAACCCCTTCGACGCGGTGTGGAGCGGCGCCTCGGGCGACGACACCAAGCTGACCAACGCGATCGACGTGCTCGTGGCCGGCCTGCTCGAGCAGCGCAACGAGGCGCGGGCCGCCAAGGACTGGGCGACCGCCGACGCGATTCGTGACCGGATCAAGGCCGCCGGCATCGAGGTCGAGGACACCCCCGACGGCCCCCGATGGACCATCGACGGCGGGAGCAACTGATGCCGGGGGTTTCGAGGCTCGCTGGCGCTCGCACCTCAACCACCGGAAAAGGACACTGACGTGCCTGGAAATTCTGCACGACGCGGCGCGATCAAGAAGACCGGCAAGGGCAACCCGACCGCCGGCTCCGGCGGGCGGGTCCGTCGCGGGCTGGAGGGCAAGGGCCCCACGCCGAAGGCGAAGGACCGGCCGTACCACAAGGCGCACAAGCTGAAGGCGAAGGCGGAGAAGTCTGCCGCGAGCCGCCCGAAGCGCCGTCCGAAGACCGGCGACTCCGAGTGGATCGCCGGCCGCAACAGCGTGCTCGAGGCGCTGCGCGCGGGCATGCCGGTGACCGGGGTGTACGTCGCCGAGGGGGCCGAGCGCGACAGCAGGCTCCGCGAGGTCTTCGCGGTCGCGGCCGAGCGGGGCGTCTCGATCCTCGAGGTGCCTCGCGTCGAGCTGGACCGGATGACCAGCGGCGCGGTACACCAGGGGCTGGCGGCCCGCATCCCGGCGTACGAGTATGCGCACCCCGAGGACCTGCTCGCCCTGGCCGACGAACGCGGCGAGAAGCCGCTGATCGTCGCGCTGGACTCGGTCACCGACCCGCGGAACCTCGGTGCGGTCGTGCGGTCCGCCGCGGGCTTCGGAGCGCACGGGGTGGTCGTGCCCGAGCGTCGTGCCGCCGGGATGACCGCCGCGGCCTGGAAGACGTCGGCCGGAGCCGCGGCTCGGGTGCCGGTCGCGCAGACGGTCAACCTGACCCGGCAGCTCAAGGCCTACCAGCAGGCAGGATGCATGGTGGTCGGCCTGGCGGCCGACGGTGACGTCTCGCTGCCCGACCTCGAGCTGGCCGACGGTCCGCTCGTGGTGGTCGTGGGCTCGGAGGGCGACGGGCTCTCCCGGCTCGTGGCCGAGACCTGCGACCAGCTGGTGTCGATCCCGATGAGCTCCTCGCTGGAGTCGTTGAACGCTGGGGTGGCCGCGTCGGTCGCGCTCTACGCGATCTCCCAGCGCCGCGGCACGGCCGGGTAGCGCCCCGTCGTACCCGACTAAGACGAGTTGTCTGGGAGACTTGCTGCATGCGCGTCACCGCCAAGTCCGACTACGCCCTGCGGGCCCTGATCGAGATCGCCCGTCGCGACGACGGCGGACCGGTGAGCGCGGAGGAGATCGGCCGGCTCCAGGACATCCCGCACGGGTTCCTCCAGGCGATCCTCGCCGACCTCCGCCGTGCCGGCGTGCTGGTCGCCCAGCGCGGGCAGTCCGGCGGCTGGCGGATGAACAAGGACCCCGACCAGGTGACCGTCGCCGACGTGATCCGCGCGGTCGACGGGCCGCTGGTGTCGATCTACGGGCTGCGCCCCGAGGCGGTCGAGTACAACCCGGCCGCCGCGGTGCTCCAGCACGTGTGGATCGCCAGCCGTCGCTCGCTGCGCGACGTCCTCGAGTCGGTCACCGTGCAGCAGCTGGCCGACGGCAAGCTCCCGAAGTCGGTCAGCAGCCGCACCTCCGACGAGGACGCCTGGCAGCCGCACTGAACCTGGCCGTCGCACGACCGGGGCGCAGGGCCGCGAACGGGCAATTAGGGCATTTCGTCCCGGTATCGTCCATTGCCTGCCACCCTTGGGCAGTGAGGCAGGTCGCCGTGGGGGCGATCTGAACGCGGGGGAAGAACGTGGTTGTGTCTGCGAAATCAGAGTGGGGTCTGTTCCGCGCTGCGGCGATCGCCTGTGCGGTGGCCGGTGCGGCCCTGGCGGTGTTCGGTGTCGTCGACGTCGGCAGTGAGGTCGCCACGCGGGCGGTGGCCGACGGCAGCTTCGTGGTCTTCTCGACCTTCGCTGCGCTCGCCTGCTTCCGCGCTGCTCGGCTTGCGGTCGTGCGCAGGAGGCTTCCGTGGTGGTTGCTCGGTGGCGCCGCGACCTGCTACGCCGTGGGCAACGCCATCTGGTTCTACTACCAGGTGCTCTCGCCGGACACCCAGACCTTCCCGGGGCCAGCCGACGTGTTCTTCGTGCTCGTGGTCCCGTTCGCCGTCGGTGCGATGCTCACCTTGCCGAGCCGCCCGCTGTCGCCCGCGGCGCGCGCGCGTGCAGTCAGCGATGGGCTGATCGTCGGTGCTGCGCTGCTGTTCCTCAGCTGGATCCTCGTCGTCGGACCGTTGTTCGGGCAGCTGGGTGAGGTCAGCAGGACCTACCTGACCGTGTACTCGTACTACCCGTTGACCGACATCGTGGTCATCTCCATCGCGAGCGGGCTCGCCGTGCGCGCAACAGGGCGTGAGCGGCTGCCGATGCTCCTGGTCGCTGCCGGCTTCGTCGCGATCGCGTGCGCCGACACCGGGATCAGCTATCTCGCGCTCCAGGGCAAGGACGCCGCAGGCAGCGGACTCGACCTGGGCTGGACCTTCGGCTACATGTTGCTCGGTCTGGCAGCGCTGACCCCAGCGTGGAACGAGTCCGTCGACGACCGTGTCGACCCACGGGCTCTGGTCCGGGAGGTGCTGCCCTACGTGCCCGTCGGGATCATCCTGCTGGTCACCGCGTTCGAACCCGGCAGGCTGAGCGACAAGGTGCTGGTGGGGATCCTGGCAGCGGTCCTGGTCCTGCTCGTCATCCGGCACATGCTCACCCTCGCGGACAACATCCGGCTGACTGGTGGACTCGAGGATCTGGTGCGTGAGCGCACCCACGAGCTCGAGCAGCTCACCCACCGCCACAAGTCCATCCTCGACGGCGCCGGTGACGGCATCGTCGGGCTCGACCGCTCGGGTCAGGTGACCTTCGCCAACCCGGCGGCGGCTGCGCTGCTGGGTCGGTCCGGCGACGAGCTGGTCGGTTCTTCGTTCCACGAGATCACCCGGCCCCGCGGCACCGACGCCAATCTCGTTCCGGTCGACCTCGACCCGATCGCCGCCGCGATGTCGGAGGGTCAGGCGCGGGTCGTCGCCGACGGCACCTTCCACAGGAGTGCGAGCGCCGACTTCCCCGTCGAGCTCACGATCTCGCCGGTGGGCGGCGATCGGGTGACCGGAGCCGTCGTGATGTTCCGCGACGTGACCGAGCGGCGGGCGGTCGACCGGATGAAGGACGAGTTCGTCTCGGTGGTCAGTCATGAGCTGCGCACCCCGTTGACCTCGCTCCGCGGCGCCCTCGGGCTGCTCCAGGGTGGCCTGCTGCGCGATGTCGAGCCGAAGGCTCAGCGGATGGTGCACATCGCCGTCGATTCCACGGACCGGCTGATCCGGTTGATCAACGACATCCTCGACGTCGAGCGGATCGCCGCGGGCAAGCTCAGCCTGCACCGCGAGATGCTGCCGGCGGGAGACCTCCTCGACCGGGCTGTCGGCGAGATGCGCGGGCTCGCCGCCCAGAACCACGTGCGAGTCGAGCGTGGCGTCGCCGACGGGACCGTCGACGCGGACGCCGACCGTCTCGTGCAGACGGTGGCGAACCTCCTCTCCAACGCGATCAAGTTCTCGCCGAGCGGCGGCACCGTCCTGGTCAGCGCGGTCGAGCGCGGCAACGATGTTCTGTTCAGCGTCAGCGACGAGGGCGTCGGCATCCCGGCGGACCACCACGAGGCCGTCTTCGGACGGTTCGCCCAGCTGGACGGCTCGGACACCCGCGAGCAGCAGGGATCCGGGCTCGGTCTGGCGATCTGTCGCGGCATCGTCGAGCAGCACGGCGGCAGGATCTGGGTGTCGGGCGACAGCGTCCCTGGCACCACCATCTGCTTCACGCTCCCGAAGGGCGAGCGCGCCGCCGTCGCGCCGTCGTACGACGACCCGTCGGTGGCGACGGTCCTCGTGTGCGAGGACGATGCGGACACCCGGGCCGTGATCGGCGAGCTGCTCGCCGCGCACGGCTATCGCGTGGTCGGCGCCGCCTCGGGAGAAGAGGCGCTGGCGCTCGCCGCCGAGAATCCGCCGGATGCAGTGCTGATGGACCTGACCCTGCCCGGGATCGACGGTTGGGCGACGGTCGGCGCTCTTCGCTCCCTCGACCTGACCCGGCACGTGCCCGTGCTCATCGTCAGTGGCACCGATCCCGGACGGGCGCCCGTCGACGTCGAGGCCTGGCTGACCAAGCCCCTGGACCTGTCGGGGCTCCTGTCAGCCGTGGGCGCCGCTGTCGCCGATGGGGCAGCCCGCCCGCGGGTCCTCGTCGTCGAGGACGACCCGGCGCTTGCGCAGGTGCTGGCGGCACTGTTCGCCAAGCACGGCGTGAAGGCGGTCCACGCGAGCACCGCAACGGGCGCCCTCAGGCTGAGCCGTGACCTGGCTCCGGATCTGTTGCTCCTGGACCTGTTGCTGCCCGACAGCGACGGGTTCGCCCTGGTCGACTGGTTCCGCGAGGACCCACGACTGTGCCGAGTCCCGCTGGTCGTCTACAGCGCGCTCGAGCTGGACGATGCGGAGAAGGCGCGGTTGCGCCTGGGCCCTTCGGAGTTCTTCACCAAGACCAGGACCAATCCCGAGGATGTCGAGCGCCAAGTCATGGAGTTGCTGGACACGATGATCGTCGGAGCCGTCCGGTGACCCGCCGGGTGCTGGTCGTCGACGACGACGACGCCATCCGCGAGGTCGCCCAGATGGCTCTGGAGCTCGTGGCGGGCTGGAAGGTCGAGCTGGCCGCCAGCGGGGAGGAGGCTCTGGAGATCAGTGCCGCCGATCCTCCCGACGCCGTGTTGCTCGACGTGATGATGCCCTCGATGGACGGTCCCGCTGTGTTCGCCCGGCTCCAGGCGGACCCGCGCACCCACGGCGTACCCGTGGTGCTGCTGACCGCCAAGGTGCAGCCGGCGGAGCGCCGCCGCTGGGACGGGCTCGGCGTGGCCGGTGTCCTCACCAAGCCGTTCGACCCGCTCCGCCTGGCCGAGGACGTGGCGCAGCTCCTGGGGTGGGAAGAATGAGCGGCGGTACGGAGCGCATCGACGCGCGCGAGATCCGGGCGCGCCTGGACGCCATCTACGAGCACTTCCGGCAGTCCTTCGCCGAGAGCCTGGACACGATCGACGAGGCCACCCATCACCTCGAGACCGGTGCCCTCGACGACAAGGAGCGCAGTGCCGCCGAAAGGGCCGCCCACCGGATCGTCGGAGCGGCGGAGACCGTCGGCTTCCCGGAGGCCACCGCGCCTGCACGGCGGCTCGAGAACGCCTTCGGCCTCGGCGAGGTCCGTCCGGAAAAGGTGGCCCGCCTCCGGACCGACGCCGCCGCACTGCAGGAGATCCTCCTGGGAGACGAGCGCCGCTGCTCCTGATCCTCCTCCACGAGGAGTCGCTCGCGACAGGCAGGCAGGGGCGGTCGCCGGTACGATGGCCGGCGCGCCGCCGATCCCCACCGACGGCGAACGCACGCCGGTGTAGCTCAGTAGGTAGAGCGCCTCACTTGTAATGAGGATGTCGCGGGTTCGACTCCTGTCACCGGCTCCGAGGTGAAGTCGCTGGTCAGACGGCCTTTGCCGCGGTGCTCTCAGAGCAGCAGCGCGGCCGCTCCGAGGCCGGAGAGCACGAGCGCTGCCCGTTCGAACTGGGCCTGGTCGATGCGCCGCACCGTTGCCAGCCCGATCAAGACCCCGAGGCCGAGTGCTGGGACGAGCAGGGCGTCGACGATGAGGCTGTCGCCGGAGACCAGGTCAAGGCTTGCGCTGAAGGGCAGCTTGGCGGCGTTGACCAGCAGATAGAACCAGGCCGACGTGCCGAGGAACTCGAGCATCGGCAGGCCGGCCGCGAGCAGATAGAGCGTCGTCACGGGTCCGGCTGCGTTGGCGGTCATCGTCGCGAACCCAGCAGCGCCGCCGGCAGCCAGGGTGATCGCAGGGCTGGACTTGCGGGGGCCGGACTGCGCGCCAGCCGAACGTCGCGTCCAGAGCTGGAGCGCAGTCATCGCGAGCAGGATGGCACCGATGGTCCGTCGCATCACGGTGTCGTCTGCGATCGCCAGGAACCAGACGCCGAGCAGGAGCCCTGGCAGGACGCCCGGCAGAAGTCGCATCAGGACCGCCCGGTCGGCGTGGCGGTGGTACACCGTCACGGCCACGATGTCTCCGACGAGCAGCAACGGGAGCAGGGCTCCGGTCGAGTTCCTGGCGGGCACGGCAGCGGCGAACGCCACCACGGCCAGGGCGCCGACGCCGCCGACGGCGGTCTTGGCGAAGCCCACGGCGATCGCGCCGACCACGAGCAGCAACCAAGCAGCGACGCCGAGGTCGGCAAGGTGCATCTCAGGTCACGCGCTCGGTGCCGGACCGGTCGAGCTGCGCACTTTGAGCTCCGGCTCCAGGACCATCTCGCGGTCGGCGACCTTGCGTCCCTCACACCGCGCGACGATGCGCTCGACAGCGAGGCGCGCCAGTTCCTGCGGGACCTGCTGGACGCTGGTGAGGTCGACCTCAGGACTGCGTGCCAGAGCACTGTCGTCGAAGCCGATGATCGACATGTCACCTGGCACGTCGATTCCGTGCTGCGCAAGGACACTCATGGCCGCGGCCGCGATGTCATCGTTGAAGGCGACCAGTGCGGTTGGAAGCTCAGTGTTCTCGTCGAGCAGCGCCCGAGCAGCTCGCTGGCCGTCGAGCTGGTCCTCACCTGCACACTCGATGATCCGGACTTCGTGATCGAGTCCTACGTCGCGCATGGCGGCGACATAGGCGTCTCGCCGCGCGATGGCGACCAGGCCGTCGCCGCCCTGCAGGTGCGCGATCCGGCGGTGGCCCAGCTCGACGAGATGGCGGACCGCGAGGTTGAGACCGTGCTCGTCGGAGGTCCTCACGATGTCGACGTCTGGCTGGTCGACGTGCCAGCCGATCACCGTGAGCGGCACCTGCCCTGCGAGCATCGGTTCGGCCACGGGCGGACCCAGCATCACCAACGCGTCGAACCTGAAGTCGTTGAGTGAGGAAAGTGCCCGGGCCTCATCCCGGCTGCTGGTGAGAGCGCTGAGAACGAGCTCCCATCCGCGTTCCTCGGCGGCAGCGTAGAGGCCGTCGATCAGCTCGAAGTGGAAGCGACCGGCCCGGCCGAACAGCACGCCGATGAGGTGCGGCTTCAGACTCGCCAGCGACCTCGCCCGGACGTCCGGCCGGTAACCCAGATCCTCCGCAGCCGCGAGCACGCGGCGTCGGCTCGCCTCGCTCGCGCCTGGAGCCTCCCGCATGACGATCGACGCCAGCGCCGTCGAGACTCCCGCTCTCTTGGCGACGTCAGCGAGCGTCACTCGGCGACCCGACCAGGGTTGCTCCGCCACTGCACCTCCTCTGCTGAGTTGCCGCCAGCCAGTGGTACGGCGGGGCCGCGCCATCGTACTGGTAGCGGTTTGCCGACGAGAGCGACTATAGCGCTCTAGGGAAGTGGTACTAGAGCGCTTTAAAAAGTCCTGACAAAGTATTGACATGCGAAAAGCCGGTGATGTTGTCTTGTGACCGGCGCCACACGGCGTCTCAGTCAGATCCAGAGCCGCCCCGTCCGTGGACGCGGGATGGAGTTCCTAGGAAAGGGAGCAACTCGTGTTGAACACCACCGGAAAGAAGGCGGTTCGATCCGCCATGGTGGCCGTCTCGGTCGGCGCCCTCATCACCGTCTCAGCCTGTAGCAGCAGCTCGGACAAGACCGCCAACGGCGACACCAAGGCGGCCTCGTCGGGCAAGGGTCCGGCAATCTTCGTGGTCGGCGGCAAGGCCGACGACCCGTTCTGGTCCAGGGTCAAGCGCGGCGCCGACGACGCCGCCAAGGTCGTCAAGTCGGGCGGCGGCAGTGTGACGTGGCTGGCGCCGAAGAACTACGACAACCTCGGCCCGGACGCTGCGAAACTGATCCAGACGGCGATGAGCCAAGGTGCCGACGGTGTCGTCGGTCCCGACTGGGTACCTGAGGCGGAGGACGCGGCCTTCAAGCAGGTCGTCAGCGGCAAGAAGCCCCTCGTGATCTACAACGCCGGTGGCATCGACGCCGCCAACAGCCTTGGCGCGCTGAACTACTTCGGCAGTGACGAGGCGACCGCGGGCAAGGCCGGAGGTGAGTTCTTCGGCAAGGACGGTGAGAAGAACGTCCTCTGCGTCAACACGCTTCCAGGCGCCGCCAACACCGAGGCTCGGTGCAAGGGCATCGCGGACGGCATCGGGGAGAACGGTGGCAAGAGCTCGCAGCTCCCGCTGCCCTCGTCGAAGTTCGGTGACCCGACCGCCGTCGCCCAGGCCATCAAGGCTGCACTCCTCAAGGACAGCTCGATCGACGGTGTGGTGACGATCGGCACGGGCGACGCGAACGCCGCCGCCAGCGCCATCGAACAGGGCGGCTTGGCCGACAAGGTCAAGCTGGGCACCTTCGACCTCGACGACACGCAGCTGGGCCGAATCCAGAGCGGCAAGCAGTTGTTCGCCATCGACCAGCAGCCGTACATGCAGGGCTACCTCGCCGTCTCGGCGCTCTACGCCTACATCCAGTGGGGCATCGAGCTTCCGCAGAAGCCGATCCTCACCGGGCCCGCGATCATCAGCAAGGACAACGTCGAGACCGCCGTCGCCGGCTCCAAGGCCGGCGTCCGCTGAGCCGACGGGTGGGTGCCGGACCCGGTTTCCGGCACCCACCTCAGCCCGAGACCACATCACAGCGAAGGCGGTTTGACCCATGACAGTCCAGGCCACGCAGCAGGCCGTGAGCAAAGGCGGCGGCCGGTCGCGGCGCACGGACGCGCCGGCAACCCTCAGCAACCTGATCCGCCGACCCGAGTCCGGGTCGCTGATCGCCACGATCGCGATCTTCATCTTCTTCGCGATCTTCGGTGGCGCGAAGTTCACCGCTCAAAGCGGCACGGCCACCTGGCTGAACCCCGCCGCAGAGCTGGGCATCATCGCCATCCCGGTCGGGCTGCTGATGATCGCCGGTGAGCTCGACCTGTCGGTCGGGTCGGTGCTCGCTGCCAGCTCGATGACCCTCGCCATCGTCTCCGGCCACTGGGGGCAACCGATCATCGTCGGCATCGTGGTCGCGCTCGGGCTCGGGCTGGTGACCGGGTTCCTCAACGGCCTGATCGTCACCCGCACGCAGGTGCCGTCGTTCGTGGTCACGCTCGCCACCAACTTCGGGCTCGCCGGCCTGGCCCTCGGCCTGACCCGCGCGATCACCGGGTCGACCAGCGTCGCGCTCACGTCGGAGTCGTGGGCGAAGCACCTCTTCGGAAGCTACGTCAGCGGCAAGTTCGAGGTGGCGATCTTCTGGTGGATCGGGGTCATCGTCGTCGTCGGCTGGATCCTGCACGTCTCCAAGTACGGCAACTGGATCTTCGCAGTCGGCGGTGACCTGGTCAGCGCCCGCGCGACCGGGATCCCGACCGACCGGGTCAAGATCGCCCTGTTCATGGGCACCGCGTTCGGCGCCTCGCTCGTCGGCGTGATCCAGACGATCCTCTACAACTCTGCACAGGTGGCCAACGGCCAGGCCTTCATCTTCAACTCGATCATCGCCGTGGTCATCGGCGGTGTGCTGCTCACCGGTGGCTACGGCTCGGTGTTCGGCGTGATCTTCGGGACGCTCACGTTCGCGATCGTCGGTCAGGGCATCTACTACACCGGCTGGAACCCGGACTGGGCGAGCCTGTTCCTCGGCGTCCTGCTCCTGCTCGCGGTCCTGATGAACAACACGTTCCGACGAATGGCGCTGTCGTACGGCCCGCGCAAGAAGAAGGACTGAAGCCATGACCCAGAACTCGACCCAACCACTGCTCAAGCTGACCAACGTCTGCAAGACCTTCGGTACGACGGATGTCCTGACCGACATCAACCTCGAGGTCAACCCGGGTGAGGTGCTCTGCCTTCTCGGCGACAACGGCGCCGGGAAGTCGACGCTGATCAAGATCCTGTCCGGTTTCCATGAGCCGACTTCCGGTGTGATGGAGATCGACGGCACTCCGGTGAACTTCAAGTCGCCCCGGGACGCGAGCGAGCACGGCATCGCCACCGTCCACCAGTTCGGCGGGACCTTCCCGCTGATGACGATCGGACGCTCGTTCTTCGTCGGCGCCGAGCCCACCCGCGGCTGGGGTCCGTTCAAGCGGCTGGACAACAGGTTCGCCGGTGAGGTCGCAGTACGCGAGATGCAGAGCCTCGGCATCACGCGCGTCACCGAGGGCAGCCGCCTGGTCGGCGGCCTCTCCGGCGGCGAGCGACAGGCCCTCGCCATCGGCCGCGCGGTGTACTTCGGCGCCAATGTGCTGATCCTCGACGAACCCACGGCCGCCCTTGGGGTGAAGGAGGCCGCGCACGTCCTGCGGATCGTGATGCAGGCACGGCAGAAGGGTGTCGCGGTCATCCTCGTCACCCACAACGTCACCCACGCGATGACGGTCGGCGACCACTTCGCGGTGCTGATCCACGGCGCCCTTGCTGCCGACTTCCGCAAGGGCGAGCGCACGCGAGAGGAGATCACCGACCTGATGGCCGGCGGAGAGGCGATGGCCGAGCTCGAGGCCGAGCTCGAGGCCTACCAGGCCGCGCACCACGGTCATGTTCCTGATCCCGTCGAGCTCGAGCGGCTCGCGCAGTCGAAGTCGAACGACTGATCTCAGTCCGCCCCTCCACGAGAAAGCAAACTCCATGAGCAAGAACTCACTCGGCGTCGCCGTGATCGGCGCCGGAATGGTCGGCCGCGCCCACGCGGCGGGCTACCGCACCGCCAGCCAGCTCTACGACCTCGACCTGCCGGAGATCCGTCTGGTGGCGATCGCCGACGCGCACGAACCCTTCGCCGTCGACGGGGCCAAGCGGTTCGGCTACGAGCGCGCCGAGACGTCGTGGCAAGCGATCGTGGACGCACCTGACATCGACGTGGTCTCGGTGGCGATCGCCAACGAGCTCCATCGCCCGGTCGTCGAGGCCCTGCTGGCCGCCGGGAAGCACGTCCTCTGCGAGAAGCCGCTCGCACCCTCGGTCGAGGACGCCAAGGCGATGGTGGCCGCGGCCGAGGCGGCCGAGACCCAGTCCGGCGTGGGCTTCTCCTTCCGGCGTACACCGGGCATCAACGCCATCCGCGAACAGCTGGACAGCGGGGTCATCGGACCGGTACGGCACTTCAACGGCCACTACTGGTGCGACTACGCCCAGGCACCGAACAACCCGATGAGCTGGCGCTACAAGGGTGGCCCGGGCACCGGAGCGCTCGCCGACATCGGCAGCCACATGATTGACCTCGGTGAGTACCTCTGCGGTCCGATGACCAGCGTCGGCGGTGCGGTGTTCCAGACCTTCACCACCGAGCGTCCCGTCGCTCTTGGCGCCACGGTCGGACACGCGGCCGGTGCGGTCGGCGACACCATGGAGCCGGTGGAGAACGAGGACATCGTGACCTTCACGGCAACCTTCGCCCGAGGAGCAGTCGGGACGTTCTCGATCAGTCGGGTCGCCCACGGCCTGCCCAACGGGCTCGGGTTCGAAGTGTTCACCGCCGACGGCGCGGCTGCCTTCGACCTCAACCGGCCGGGGGAGTTCACCTTCGCCGACCAGGGCCCGGACGGGAAGACGAACGGGTTCCGCAGCGTCCTCATCGGCCCCCAGCACCCGGGGATCGACAAGGGCATCCCGATGGACTTCCCCTCGGTCGGCCACGGGCAGAACGACCTGTTCGCGTGGCAGAGCCGCGCGTTCCTCGACCAGGTGGCCGGCCTCGGCAAGCTTCCGCCGCTTCCCTCGCTGGCCCACGGTCTCCACAACATGGAGATCCAGGCCGCGGTCACCCAGTCCGCGCTCAACGGCGGCCAGGCCGTCACCCTCGCCTGACCCCAGTTCTCGACAACCCAGACTCCGAAAGGACCACCCCCATGAAGCTCGGCGCCTACACCGCCTGCCTGCACGACAAGACCCTCGAGGAGACGCTGTCGATCCTGCGCGACCTCGGACTGGACAGCGCCGAGATCAATGCCGGCGGGTTCATCGGAACCCCGCACATCCCGGTCGAGGAGCTGCTCGAGAGTGCCGAGGCGCGCGAGGAGTACCTCGCGATCTTCCCCAAGTACGGGATCGAGCTGACGGCGCTGAACTGCAACGGCAACCCGCTGCACCCGGACCCTGAGGTCACCCACGGCGATGACCTGAAGCGGACCATCAAGCTCGCCGGTCTGCTCGGCATCAAGACGGTCATCACGATGTCCGGCCTGCCCGCCGCCGAGCGCGGTGGCACGCGCCCTTCGTGGACGGTGATCCCGTGGGACAGCGTCTACAAGGAGACCCTGGACTACCAGTGGGACGAGGTCGCGGTGCCGTTCTGGAAGGAGATCCAGCAGCTCGCGGCGGAGCACGACGTGAACGTCGCGATCGAGATGCACCCGCACAACCTGGTCTTCAACCCGGCGACCCTGAAGCGACTGATCGAGCGCACCACGCCCGAGGGCGGTGTCAACCACGTCGGCGCCGAAATGGACCCGAGCCACCTCTTCTGGCAGCACATCGACCCGATCAAGGCGGTCGAGGACCTCGGTGACCTGGTGTTCTTCGCCGCGGCGAAGGACACCCTGATCCACGAGACCGCAGCCGTGAACGGCGTGCTCGACGACCGCTTCGAGTGGATCCCGGCCGACGAGCACCCGCTCGGCCTCGGCGGTCACTACACGGTCACCCGTTGGCCGGCCGTTCCTGGCTGGTCCTTCGTGGCCGTCGGCCGCGGTCACGACGTCGACTTCTGGGCGCGTTTCCTGACGGCGCTGCAAGAGCACACTCCGGTCCGCGCGGTGAACATCGAGCACGAAGACGCAACCTTCGGCCAGATCGAGGGCCTGGAGTACGCCGCCAACAACCTGATCAAGGGCGCCGAACAGGCCGGCCTCGCCGGCTGAGACAGCTCGCAGATCCTGACCTCGGTTCCGGCGCGGGTCTCGACCAGACCGCGCCGGGACCGACACCACCTGTTCCCAGACCGTTCCACGCGACACGTTCCGAAGAGAGGCCCCCCGTGAAGACCATCGAGCATTGGATCGCCGGCAAGTCCAGCCCCGGCAGCTCGGGCCGGACCGCTCCGGTCTTCAATCCCGCGACCGGCGGACAGCAGGCGGAGGTGGTGCTGGCCGATGCGGTCGACGTCTCGGCGGCGGTGGCCGCCGCGGCCGAAGCCTTCGAGACCTGGTCGCAGACGTCGGTCAGCCGGCGCACGAGTGTGCTGTTCGCGTTCCGTGAGCTGGTCAACGCCCATGCGAGTGAACTGGCCGAGCTGATCACCGACGAGCACGGAAAGGTGCTCTCCGATGCACTGGGCGAGGTCCAGCGTGGCCTCGAGGTGGTGGAGTTCGCGTGCGGCATCCCCTCGCTCTTGAAGGGCGACTACTCCGACCAGGTCTCGACCGGGGTGGATACCTACTCGTTCCGCGAGCCGTTGGGGGTCGTGGCGGGCATCACGCCGTTCAACTTCCCGGCGATGGTGCCGATGTGGATGTTCCCGGTCGCGATCGCGTGCGGCAACACGTTCATCCTCAAGCCCTCCGAGCGGGACCCGTCGGCGTCGGTGCTGATCGCCGAGCTCTGGCAGCGCGCGGGCCTGCCCGACGGGGTCTTCAACGTGGTCCACGGCGACAAGGTCGCGGTCGACGCGATCCTCGACTCGCCCGAGGTGGCGGCCGTCTCGTTCGTCGGTTCCACGCCGATCGCGAAGTACATCCACGAGCGGGCCTCCGCGACGGGGAAGCGGGTCCAGGCCCTCGGTGGGGCGAAGAACCACGCCATCGTGCTGCCGGATGCCGACATCGACTTCGCCGCCGACCACCTCGCCGCCGCGGCGTTCGGGTCCGCGGGTGAGCGGTGCATGGCGATCTCGGCTGCGGTCGCGGTCGGCAGCGCCGCGGACGCGGTCGTCGCCGCGGTCAACGACCGGGCCCGGGCGGTCAAGGTCGGGTCCGGGCGCGAACCCGGGGTCGAGATGGGCCCGGTGGTCACCCGCGCGGCACAGGAGCGGATCCAGGGTCTGATCGGCACCGGCGCCGCCCAGGGCGCGGACATCACCGTCGACGGCCGCGGCTACACCGTGCCCGGTCACGAGGACGGGTTCTTCGTAGGCCCCACGGTCATCGACAACGTCACCACCGACATGGACGTGTACCGCGAGGAGATCTTCGGGCCGGTGCTCTCCGTGGTCCGCTGCGACGACGTGGACGAGGCGATCGCGATGATCAACGCCAACCCCTACGGCAACGGCACCGCGATCTTCACCTCGAGCGGCGAGGCGGCGCGACGGTTCCAGCGGGGTGTGCACGTCGGGATGATCGGCATCAACGTGCCGGTCCCGGTGCCGATGGCCTACTACTCCTTCGGCGGCTGGAAGGACTCCCTGTTCGGCGACAAGCACATCCACGGACCTGAAGGCGTCTCCTTCTACACCCGCGCCAAGGTCATCACCGCACGCTGGCCGCGCCGCGAGCTCGCCAGCGACGCCAGCTTCCACTTCCCCACCTCGAAGTGACAGGGGACCACTGATGAAGATCGCGCTCGACCCGTACATGTTCCGCACGACCCCGTTGCTGGAGCTGCCGGCGCTGGTGGCGGACCTGGGCTATGAGTTCATCGAGCTGTCGCCGCGGGAGGACTTCACGCCCTTCTTCCTGCACCCGCGTGCGGACGACGCCACCGTGAAGGCGTTCAAGAAGGCGCTCGACGCGGCGGGGGTGGCGATCGCCTCGCACCTGCCGCTGTACCGGTGGTCGGGGCCCGACGAGGACGAGCGGCAGGCCGCGGTGCGGTACTGGAAGCGGGCCATCCAGATCACCGTCGACCTGGACTGCCGGGTGATGAACTCGGAGTTCAACGGCCGTCCCGAGCAGGCGTCCCGGAGTGAGGCGCAGTTCTGGCGGTCGATGGAGGAGCTGTTGCCGGTCTTCGAGCGCGAGGGCGTGGAGCTGCGGCTGGAGCCGCATCCGGACGACTTCGTCGAGGACGGCCTGGTCGCGGTGGACATGATCCGCGGGATCAACAGCCCGCTGGTCTCCTTCCTCTACTGCGCGCCGCACACGTTCCACATGGGCGGCAACATGGTCGAGATCATGGAGTACGCCGGGCCGCTGATGACCCAGCTGCACCTCGCCGACTCCTTCGACCACACCGCCTCGTCCGGTCTGCGCTACATCACCAACCCGCCGGGCAACCCGATCCGGGTGCACCAGCACCTCGACATCGGCCAGGGCGAGGTGAAGTGGGACCTGTTCTTCGAGACCCTCGGCCGGCTCGGGTTCGGTGACAGCGACCGCAACATCATGACCTCGTGCGTCTTCGCCTGGGAGGACCGGGCTCGGGACTCGAGCCTGTTCATGCGCGAGACCATCGACAAGTACGTGAGCTCGTGGTGAGCGCCTCCCTCGAGCTGCTCACCGTGGGCCGGGTCGGAGTGGACCTCTACCCGCTGCAGGACGGCCCGCTCAAGGACGTGAGCACGTTCGGCAAGTTCCTCGGAGGCACCGCGACCAATGTCGCGGTCGGCGCGGCCCGGCTGGGCCGGCGTACCGGGGTGCTGACGAAGGTCGGCGCGGACGGCTTCGGAGACTACGTCCGCGAGGCCCTCGCCGGCTTCGGGGTCGACTCCGCGTTCGTGGGGACCGCCCGCGGGTTGAACACCCCGGTGGTCTTCTGCGAGCTGAACCCGCCCGAGGACCCGCCACTGCTGTTCTACCGCAGCCCGATCGCACCTGACCTGACCTTGGAGAAGGACGACGTGCCCTGGGACCTGGTGGCGGACGTCCCCGTGCTGTGGATGACCGGCACCGGGGTGAGCGTGGAGCCGTCGCGCACCACCCACCTCGAGATGCTGGAGCACCGCGGCCGGCCCGACCCCGGTGCTGGCCGCTGGACCTGCGTGGACCTGGACTGGCGGCCGATGTTCTGGCCCTCTCCTGAGGATGCCCGCGCCGAGTACGACCAGCTGCTCGACCACGCGACCGTCGTGGTCGGCAACCGGGCGGAGGTCGAGGTCGCCGTCGGCACCGCCGACCCGCACGAGGCCGCCGACCGGCTGATCGACCGCGGCGTCGAGCTCGCCCTGGTCAAGATGGGCGCAGCCGGTGTCCTGGTCGCCACCCCTGACTCGGCGACCGTCGTCCCGCCGCACCCGGTGACGGTGGTCTGCGGGCTCGGCGCCGGCGACGCCTTCGGCGGGGCCCTCGTGCACGGCCTGCTGTCCGGGTGGGACCCGGTCCGGATCGCCGAGCACGCGAACGCGGCCGGCGCGATCGTCGCCTCCCGGCTCGCCTGTGCCGATGCCATGCCCACCTCCGACGAGCTCGAATCCCTCGTCGCCACCGCCCCAGCCATCCCAGGAGCACTCTGATGACCACCGACATCGCCGTGGAACGCGGCGGTCCGGACCTGACCGACGAGCAGTGGCTGCGGCTGCTGGAGGTGCGGGCGACCGACCCGGCCGCCGTCGGTCGCGCCTACGCCGCCCGGCGACGCCCGGACCGGATCCTGTCCGAGCGGGGCACGCTGTTCCTGGTCGCTGCGGACCATCCGGCCCGGGGTGCGCTGGCCTCGGGCGGCGACCCGATGGCGATGGCCGACCGGCGCTCGTTGCTCGCGCGGCTGCTGGTCGCGCTGGAGAACCCGGACGTCGACGGTGTGCTCGGCACCCCCGACGTCGTCGAGGAGCTGCTGCTGCTCGGCGCCCTGGAGGGCAAGGTCGTCATCGGCTCGATGAACCGCGGCGGACTGGACGGCGCGAGCTGGACGATGGACGACCGGTTCACCGGCTACGACGCGGAGAGCATCGCCGCGAGCAAGCTCGAGGGCGGCAAGATGCTGCTGCGCATCGACGACCGGGACCCCTCGACCGCGGGCACCATCGAGGGTTGCGCGGCCGCCGTCAGCCAGCTCGCCGCACGCGGTCTGGTGGCGATGGTCGAGCCACTGCCCTACCACCGCAGCGAGGACGGCACGCTCACCCTCCTCAAGGACGCCAAGTCCCTGGCTCGTGCCGTCACCGTCGCCAGCGGGCTGGGCACCACCAGCGCCCACACCTGGTTGAAGATGCCGTCGTGCGAGGACCCGCAGACCGTGTTCGCCGCCACCACGCTGCCCTGCGTGGTCCTCGGCGGCGTCCCCGGCCCCGACCCCGCCGAGGACCTGGCGTCCTGGGGACAGGCACTGACCCAGCCCACGGTGCGTGGGCTCGTGGTGGGCAGATCGCTGCTCTACCCACCCGATGGGGACGTCGGTGCAGCGGTTGCCGCCGCGGCCAGCGTGCTCCGTACCGCTGCTGGCTCCAACCCGCGCCGATGACGGTGCACCGACCCTGGGCCGGGGGTGAGGTCGCGGACGTGTCCAGAGGCACGGTCATCGATCTCACCCCTGGCGACGCCGGCTGGGACTGGACCGGGCTGAAGGTCCTCTGGCTTCCCGCAGGCGAGCCTCGGGTGGTGCGGACCGGCGAGTCGGAGGCGTTCGTGCTGCCGTTGTCCGGGTCGCTGACCGTCGAGGTCACGGGCGAGTTCGGCGGACCGCTCGCGACCTTCGAGCTGGCGGGTCGCGAGTCGGTGTTCACCGCGGTCACCGACTTCGCGTACGTCGGCCGGGGCAGCGTCGTGACGCTGCGCAGCGTGACCGGCGCCGAAGTCGCGATGCCGTCGGCGCGGTGCACGCGAGCGCTCCCGCCCCGGTACGGCGCGGCCGAGGACGTCCCGGTCGAGGTCCGCGGCGCCGGGAACGCGACCCGCCAGGTCACCAACTTCGGCGTACCCGGGGTCTGGGACCACGCCGAGAAGCTGATCTGCTGCGAGCTGATCACCCCGCCGGGCAACTGGTCGTCCTACCCGCCGCACAAGCACGACGCCTCCGAGCCGTGCCCGGTGGTCAACGAGGAGATCTACTACTACCGGATCGCCGGAGACGACCAGGTGACTCCCTCGCGCACGGGCTTCGGCTACCACCGCACCTACACCGGCGCCGAGCACGAAGCCGCCGGACTCGAGGCGATCGACGAGCTGATCGAGGTCCGCGACCACGACGTCGTGCTGGTCCCGCACGGATACCACGGGCCGTGCATCGCTGCGCCCGGCTACCCGATGTACTACCTCAACGTGATGGCGGGTCCGTCCGAGGGCCGGGCGCTGGCGTTCTGCGACGACTCCGCTCACGCGTGGGTACGCGAGACCTGGGCGACCATGGAGACCGACCCGCGCTGCCCGGTCACGGGTGCATCCGGCCGGCGAGACGACCTGATCTCCAGCTCGCGAGAGAGGCACAGCTGATGAACGCAGCGACGATCCGACTGACGACGGCGCAGGCGCTGGTGCGGTGGATGATCGCCCAGCGTTCGGAGCTTCTCGACGGCACCGAAGTCCCCTTGTTCCCCGGTGTGTTCGCGATCTTCGGGCACGGCAACGTCCTCGGCCTGGGCACCGCGTTGCACGACGTACGGGACCAGCTGCCGACCTGGCGGGGACAGAACGAGCAGGGGATGGCCCTCGCCGCGGTCGCCTACGCCCGCGCCGTGGATCGGCGTCAGGTGATGGCCGCGACCACCTCGGTCGGGCCCGGGGCACTGAACATGGTCACCGCCGCCGGGCTGGCCCACGCCAACCGGCTGCCCGTGCTGCTGCTGCCCGGCGACACGTTCACCGGCCGGGCCCCGGACCCGGTGCTGCAGCAGGTCGAGCACTTCGGTGACCCGACGGTGTCGGTGAACGATGCGTTCCGGCCGGTCTCGCGCTACTTCGACCGGATCACCCGGCCCGAGCAGCTGGTCGCGACGCTGCCGCAGGTGGCTCGGGTACTCACGGACCCGGCCGACTGCGGGCCGGTGACCCTGGCGCTGCCCCAGGACGTGCAGGCCGAGGAGCACGACTTCCCGGCCGCGATGTTCGAGCCCCGACTGCACCGGGTGCCCCGGACCCGGCCCGACGTCGAGGACCTGGCCGCCGCGGCCGAGATCGTGCGAGCGGCCGAGCGGCCGCTGCTGGTGCTCGGCGGCGGCGTCCGCTACTCCGGCGCCGGAGCAGAGGCGCTCGCGTTCGCCGAGAAGCACCAGGTGCCGGTCGTCGAGACGGTCGCCGGCCGCACGCTGGTGCCGCACGACCACCCCCTGTACGGCGGAGCGCTCGGCATCATCGGCTCCACGAGCGCCAACGCCCTCGCTGCGCAGGCTGATGTCGTGCTCGCGGTGGGCGCCCGACTGCAGGACTTCACCACCTCCTCGTGGACCGGGTTCGCCGCCGGCGTGCGCCTCGTGTCGGTCAACGCGGCCCGGTTCGACGCGGTCAAGCACAACGCGCACACCGTGGTCGGCGACGCTCGCGAGACCCTCGCCGAGCTCACCGCGGCACTGGGGGAGTGGGCCGGCCCGTCGGAATGGGCGGCCCGCGCCGCACTCGAGAAGACGGCCTGGGACGCCCACGTCGACAGCCTTCGGGCTGGTGGCCACACCCCTGACGGCACCCTGACGTACGCCCAGGTCACCGGGATCGTCAACCACGCCAGCACGCCGGACGACTACGTTCTCGCGGCGTCCGGCGGCATGCCCGGCGAGCTGCACGGCGGCTGGCGCACCGGTGAGGTCAAGCACGGCGCGGGAGGCACCTCCGGCGCGACCATGGACCTCGAGTACGGCTTCTCCTGCATGGGCTACGAGGTGGTCGCGCCCTGGGGTGCAGCCATGGCCCGGCAGCTCACCCATCCCGGCGGCCTGGTCACCTCCATCTTCGGCGACGGCTCCTACCTGATGCTGAACTCCGAGATCTACTCCGCCGCGTTCTCCGGTCACCCCTACGTCGCGGTCGTCTGCGACAACGCCGGCTACGCCGTCATCCACCGGCTCCAGACCAACCAGGGCGCCGACGGGTTCAACAACCTGCTGGCCGACTCCCGTGGACCGGGCGCCGACGGCAGCATCACCGTCGACTTCGCCGCCCACGCCGCCGCCCTCGGCGCCCACGTCGAGGACGTCCGACACAGCAACGACCCCGGGGACCTCGAGGCCGCCTACGCCCGCGCCCGAGACGCCGCCCGGACGCAACGCCGCCCCGCCGTGGTCGTCTGCCGCGTCCACCACGCCGCCTGGACCGAGGCCGGAGCGTGGTGGGAGACCGGCGTGCCGGCCTCGCTCACCGGCCGAGCGTCGTACGACGAAGGCAAGGAACGCCAGATCCGCTGGCTCTGAGAAGGGTCCGGGGTCAGGCAGAGGGCCAGGGATGCGTGCCCCTCACGTGCCCCCGCTCATGCAGAACCGCCCCTACCTGGCCCTCAGCAACCAACCCGCTTCACGCTCAGAACAGGGTCCCCTGGCCGTCGTCCACTGGCCCGGATCGATCCTGTCATGAGGATGGCGCAGGTTCGACTCCTGCCACCGGCTCTGATGTGAAGTCCGAGGTCAGAGCCCTGCCACCGGTGGTTGAGCTTGCCGACACCACGTCCCTTGACCCGCTCGTGCCCCCGTCGTACCCACTCTCGCCGGTGGTTGAGGTGCGAGCGAAGAGAGCCTCGAAACTACCCCGTGCCCCATCACGGGCGAGCTGACCAGGACGTCGCTCAAGAGGTGAGGACCCCTTGCAGTTCGGTGGCTCCGCAGTCTTCGATGCGGTCTGATGCGTTGCACACCGTCGCAGTGAGGCCGGTGCACACCGCCCAGTAGGACGCGTACCCCGGACCTGCTCTCGTCGGGTTGCCCAGGAGACCACGAGCAGAATCCGCATCAGGGACCCCAGACGCAAAGGAACACCAGCTTCAGACGCGGCCGGTCCAGGTCTCACCTCTCGCCGAACTGACCGTCAACGGAAGCAGGTCCTCACTTCTATTGCGGGCGCTACGCTTCACGGATGCACCCTGCTGGGGCCAGCGACACTAGTCTTCTCGCCGGAGACAACTATTCAGAGGGGTCAGTTTTCGCCTTCGTAGACGAAAGCTACGCCCCGTTCGTCGCAGCTGCCGCTGTGCTGGTCGAGTCGAGCAGCGCGGACCGGATGGAATCCGGAGTCGCGTCTGTCTTTTCTCACAATAGGAAGCGTCACTACTTAGCTGGCATGCGGGGCTTCGAAAGGTTTCGGCAGGACGGGTTTCACGCCACCAATGATCCGCTTGAGGTGCGCATGGCCTTTGTAGATTTCCTTGCGGACACTCTCGATTTCAAGTCGATGATCGTCTACAGCGACCGCTCGACGCGCCCCGACTTGTCCGACAAGCAGCGCCTCATGATCGTATTTGACCAGTTGGTGCATGACGTACTCGGTGCTTACCGGAGCCGCCCGAAGGTCGTCTTCTGCTTCGAGTCAGCAGAAGGGATGGATTCGTACGTCGAGCAGGTCGTGCTTCGCGCCGCGCGTACTTTCGGACGTCGTGCGCCCGAGATCGAAGTTCGCTTTGGCGCGAAACAGTCCCCATACATGCTCGCGGTGCCGGACTACGTGCTGCACATCTTTGGACAGTGGCGGTCGGATGGCGCGGGAACGGAGTTGGAGGTTGATCCGAAAGAAAACCGGTCGCGAACCTTCAGGGCCATCCTTGGCTCAATATCGGTAGCGAGGTCGCTAGATGACGCTCGTGTCGTTCGGAGGACTCTCGGATGAGCTCGTATCGGTATGATTCCTGCTGCGCCGGGGGTGGCGCCAGGTGGTGTGCGAGTCGCACGCGTATGGACTGGGTAGCAGGCGCAGGGCCCACCCTCGGTCGCACCTAGGCTTTTCGAGATGATCGACCTCGCGGACCTCGGCTCCGCCAGTGCCCTAGATGCGGACGAATTCATCCGCTGGAGCAATCTGATTGCTGCTGGCTCTGGATACTCACGAATGTCCATTCCTCAGCGGCGGCGGCGCCCTCGCGTTGTCTTGAGGCCGGAAGTCGCGCTGGACCGATTTCTCAAGCAACTGACCATTGGGTTGAGCCGTATCTCTGGATATATGCCACCTGCAGCAGTACACGGATTCGTCACTGGCCGAGACATCGCGACGAACGCCGCCGTTCATCTGGACCAGGATGTTGTTCTGAGGGTCGACTTGAAGGACTTCTTCGGAACGATCAACGAGCAGAGGTTGGTCCGGGCTCTAGGGGACTACGAGTTTGACGAGGACGCCGCCGACGCAGTTGCAGGAGTGGCGCTCGTTAACGATGCACTCGCCCAAGGATTCAGCACGAGTCCGTTTCTCTCGAACATCGTCTTTACGGAGTCCGATGCTGAACTCACGTCCTTCGCTGCGCGAGCCGGTGTGTCGTATACGCGTTACGTCGATGACCTGACGTTCTCGGGACCCTACGAGTCTGTGAATGACGAACTGCTCGAGGCGGCCTCTGCCCTACTGGCGGATCTCGGGTGGAGCGTCAACACAGGCAAGACCCGCTTCATGCGAAGGGGGAAACCGCAGTACGTCACCGGACTGTACGTCGGCGACAGTGCCGGTCCGCACATCCCGCGATCGATGAAGAGACTCTTGAGACGGGAGGTCTACTTCGCCTCCAAGTACGGCCTTCGTGACGCGCGTTTGAGTTCTCCGACCCCCATGCTGCACGACCGCTTGAACGGCTGGGTCCACTACGCCGCGCACGTTGATCCGGTCTTTGGGAAGAAGTTGCTCGTCGCATGGAACGACGTTGCGTCGAGGCGGTACGCAGACCGAGAGAGCGCAGAGTGGGACGCGATTCTGGAAGACATCAACTTCCCAGAGGACTGGTGACTCACCCGGTGAAGACCACTGCCGGTGGTTCCACAGAGATCTCAGCGACCCTGCGTGGCACGCCCATGCCGCGCAGAGGGAACGGCTCACCGACCCACGTCAGTCCGCAAGCTACGACGAGATGAGCTCGCTTGGACCAACACGGTCGCCGTGGAAGAGCCTCGCACTGGAAGACTGACATCGTGAGCGACACTCAAGACACCGCCCAAGGACCTTCGGAAGGTGCGCATTCGAACGCTTCTCGGCCCGGAGTCGTTTGGTCGGTAGCGGTGGCTGGCGGATTGGTCGCAGCCTCCCCGTTCGCGCTAACACTGTGGGTCGACTCAAGTTTCGGCGCATCGCAGGTAATCGCCGCCACAACGCTCACCAACATCGGAACCACGCTGCTTCTAGCTGCGCTCCTGTTCTACCTAGAACCGAAGTTCACTCGAACCGTGACCCAAGCAGTGGCCGAGACAACGCGAACCGAGGTCGCCGCCCAGACCGAGGAAATCCGACAGGCGACCCATGCGCTGCAGCAACAAGTCGCGGACATCAACCGTGAACTCGAGGAACGACGTCGGGCACGTGCAGACCGGCGAACTTCGGTCATTCAGGACCTTCGTGACGGGTACTCGTTCGACACGGTCGCCTCCGCCCTCGAGCAGGCGAACGAGATCAAGGGCCTCTGGCATGGAGCTGTCACCGTCCCGGCAGGCCCGTCGTTCGGTTCCCCGCGCGTCCGAATCTTCTGGGGCGAGGAACGCCTGGGTGGCCGATTCAGCACGGGGAACATCTTCGACGACGCACCTCCAGCCATCGTTCTCTCTTATGAAGTCCCACACGACGAGCAGGCCAGCGGGTACAAGACGGCTTCCATTCGTTGGAGGCACGGCCAGACCGCAGGTGAAGCCCTTGATGAACTCATCACAGATATGCAAACCGCTGGCCACACGAGTGCGGCGGCCCGAGTCGGCTCTGAGGTCTTCTCCAACCTCGCAGATGCGCTCGAACAAGCGCTGTCCGCGCGAGCCGGCGAAGACGATGGATGGATCACCGGACCCCTGGATGAGTGGATCGCCGACGGCTGGGCAGTCACCGAAAGCGGCCTCGAGAGCCGAGACGGCGGCCTTCGCATCCCTGCGGCCGCCTTTCCGGATGCGCGCTTTGAAGCGGTCTCGGCAGCGACGAAGGAGCCGCCAAAGAAGTTCGACCCGGACGTACCAGACGACGTCGACCCCGACCTGTGGGCGTGCGCAGTCGAGCGATCCAGGTACAAGTTCAAGGGCTCTCAGTCAGCGTCGATCGCCTCACAGGGCCTAGGCCCGAAGGCTTACACGTCCAAGTGGAACCCGCGACGCGACGACTGGCCGCTCGCCGAGCAGTCGTAGCAACCGGCTGCCGTCCGTCGCATCGCGTGAACACCTGACGAGGTAGAACAAGTCAAGGGGACTATCGGCGCCCGCCCGCCGTTCAACTGCCGAAATCCGATTTCAGTCCCGGATGCCCTGTCACGCCGAGCGAAAGGCGCACTTGGCACCGATCGAATCCGTCGAGCGCAAGACGTCCCTCCAAACCGTCGAAGATGAGCGCCTTACCCGTGTCCTTATCAACGGCCCCAAACCGCCCGACCGCAGCACCCGGTACGAGGTCCGACACTCGCGCCTCGGCCTGGACCTCCAGCCGGTTGCCCGCCAACTCGGATTGCGTCGGAAGAGGTTGGACCGTGCCGTGAGCGGGAGATATGAGTTCATCACCCTCGACAACCGGCGTGGGATCGTCAGCGAATGCGACGACCATTTGCTCTGCTTGTGTTTCCGCCACCGCCCGCTGCACCGCGGGACCGATGCCGGTTTCGCCTCGACCCAGCTGCGCGCGAAATAGCGTTCCGGCCAGTGAGAGGTACAGACGCGCGTACCTCTGGCGCGCCTCAAGAATCCGGGACCTGCTGAAACCATCCTGGGGCAGCAACGGATTGCGAGCCGTCTTGGCATGGAATGTTGCATGGCGGAGCTGCTCGCATAGTTCAAGCCAGATGGCGTGGATCGGATCGCCGAGGTCCGGTGACGGGGCGAACTTTCTCACTGGCACGTGGGCACTCGCGGTGCGCAATGCGCGCTTGAACCAGTCCTCTTCAGACTCCCAGCCACGCCTCGACCTTCCCGCTCTCATCGGCTCGATTTCACTCAGCACAGACTCGATGGCGAGGTAGGTGTTCCGGAAGGAGTCGAAGAGGTCATCAGTGACTTCGGACATTCGGAAGTAGCGCATGCTCCCCTGCCATCCTGCAGCTGCTGGGGCGTCCTGGGCAGCCTGACCATCCGGCGAGGTCACAACGACATTGAGGCTCGCAGTCAACTTCATGGTGTGCGAGAAGAAGAACCGCGCAACAGATGCACCACCTGGCTCGTTCCACCACGTCACGTGCAGGTCATGAACATCCGTCAAAGCCAAGGCGAGACGCGATTTCAGGCTTAGGAGGTCCAAAGCTCGGTTGGCCGACTCAGGCGCCGAGGCAAGCACGTCATGATGGTTTGCGCCGAGGTCGCCACGCACCACAACGGCGCGCAGTCCCTTGCGGACCTCTACCTCGACACCGCCAAATCGGACCGCCGCATCGTGATTTGGCGCATTACGCAGTCTGAACCAGGCACCCGACGATGCGCCTCCGCCCTGCAGGGCGATCCCCCCGAAGTCAGCCACGCTTCAACGTACATGGCCGCAATGAGGGCGCTGCCGGACCCGCGTCGCTCCGCCGCGTTCATTCGGAGGCGTAGTCAGTCGTCGTAGATTGACGGTCCGACAGGCAGCGAGGATCGCAGCATGACGCTCAGGATCTGAAGTGGCCGATTCCTGGTCGACCTACAAGCGGCTCGGGCCTTAACCCTGGCTCTAACCGAGTGGTGGTTAATCGTCCTCGGAGAGGTGAACCTGGGTGAGGGCGACGTCGCGGATCCCGCGCATCGTCGAGCGACGGAAACTCTCGTAACCAAGGCCGTTGAGAGCCATCGTCAGGCCCTTCACGGTCAGGGGCTCGTGGCCGTTCTTCTCGGCGAACCAGGTGTACTCCTCGTGCAAGCGCGCGTTGCTGAGGTCGTTGCCGATGCGCGTCTCGAGACAGGTGTCGGCGAAGTCCTTGACGACGCCCAGGCGCCGAGACCCAGCGACGGTCGTCGGCTTGGTCGCGTTGATGGTGGCTACCTCGTGGCCGCAGTTGGGACATGACAGGGTGTCTCCAGGCGACAGTGAATGACTCATAAGTGTCACTGTACGTCATAGGCGTTGGAAGGCGCGAGTGCTCGACGTAAGCGGGCCGTGCGACACAAGAATGACTCAGAAAGTCGTTCTCTAGGTTGCCAGGGCTCGTGGCCGTCGTCCTCGGTCAGCTGTTGCTGTCGACTGAATCCTTGCTAGGCATCGTGGTCTTACCAGTAGGCACGCTCTCTACTCCTTGACGTGTCCTCGTGCTGGTCCGCCGTCGCAATTGAAGTGATCGGCGCGCGGTAGCCGTCGAGCCCTTCGCCTCCTCGTCGACCTCCCGCCGCGTCCTGAGATGGCCCATCCGACGAAGCAGGATCACGTCCGGGATCTGCAGCAGCACCAAGACGACGACTACGACGCTAAACAGAGGCGACGCGAGCACGTCCGAGATGTCGCCGGCGGTGAAAGAGACCACGGCGAGCACCGTCGCGGCCACGGCCTGAACCAGCGAGATCGTCAGCTCGGCGCGCCACATCCGGTTGTACGACCGGTTCTCCTCGAGCTGCACGTGGTCGATCACGTCGGCCTCGACGAGCTCGACGAGCGCGTTCCTCGCTGGTCCGTCGGGCAGGAGCTGCATGAGCTCGGCCTCGGTCTTCAACCGGTTCGCTCGACGCGCACGTCCAGGCGTCGTGATCCAGCGTTGCGCGAGCCCCGCGACCATGCCGCCTGCCACCACTGTCGCAAGGCCGCTAACGACGCCCCCGACGACTTCGCTGAGACCTACCGCCATGCCCCCGAACGTAGTGCCAGCCGCCGACCCTCGCTGGAGAACAGATCACCACCCGACAGCGCATGAAGTTCGCCGCCTACGTCCGCAAGCTCACCGAACGCCACATCCACGGCGAGAACCACCAGGTCCGCCGATCGCAGAGGGCCGACCTGAGCGCGAAGGAGGCTCGCGTACTTCGACATCGCGTTCGCGCTCGGAGCGCCCCCGGGTGAGGTTCGGGAACGACCCGCTCATGTTGCGCCCGTTACGTCAGGCAACCTGCGTCGCTCCGCCGCGTAGCCAGCCAGCGCTGCCGGCGCGGCGTCGACACCCTGGCCCGCTCGGGATCCCGGATTCACGCGACGCAGGCTCACGAGTTCGACACCATGGCTCTCATGTCGGTCAAAGACTCTGACTGCGGTACGTGCAAGACCATCAAGATGCCGAACGGTGAAACCCTCGTCATCAACCACAAGTTCCCCAAGGCACTCGAGCATCACTATCCACTCCCCGCTCTGGGAGCCACCAGCATCCCGGTTTACCGCGGCAACTTCGACCACGACGGAGCTCGGTACCGCGGCGTGATCACTATCGAACTCGAACCCCGCCCCAACCTCGTGGCGCACGGCGTACGTGAAGTCACCTTTCCCGGCGGACTGCCCGACTGGCTCGGGAAGCGTGAACCAGCCAAGTGGGTCGATTACGACGAGCTCTCAATCCCAACGAAGAGTCTGCCCGCACCCGCGAAGACTGCTCGTCCGCCCAAACTACCCAAGAGCAAGGGCGCCGTGAGCACAAGCGCAACTCACCTCGCTGGCATCCAGGTAGGCGACCCCACCGATCTGGATCACCTGACGTTCTTCCTTTTCAACGGGTGGTATGGCTACGACGGCCTCAACACGTGCTATGGCGGGAACGAGCGCCCAGGGCGTATCGAAAGTTCCATCGGCGATTGGCGGCTGCGCATCGAACCGCGCGGAGACATCCCGCCCGACGATCTGCGAAAGCATCAGCGCGAGACCGGAAAGTCGACGATCACCCACGTCGGACGGATCCGGCGCGACGACGGCGGCAAGTTCAACGCCGCCGACTCGATCGAAGTACTCGAAGTCATCGAGTCCCTTGCGGGCTTCGCTCTGGGCAGGGTCACCGCCATTGTCCTGCCCGTTGGATACCGCAACGGCAAAGCAACGTGGGCGGAATGGAAGTGCAACCGGGCCATCGATCGCCCAATCGGTGTAGCGCCGTTTCTTGACCAGCTCCACGCTGCGGCGCAGATCAACGAAGTATTTGAGGCCGGATACGCCACCAGGAGGACTCACTGCGATGGCAGGTCTTCGAAAACGCACTCGGCTACCACTATGCCGCCGAGCACGACGCAACGGTGAACATGAAGGTCCTTCTCCCTGTATCAGCGCTTCAGCTAATCTCCTACGCACACCTAGTCGAAGAACTTCCAGCTGGCGACCCCTACCACCTCACTGACAAGCAGTGGCATGCCAAGAGCCTGGGAACAATCGGGCAGCTCCGAAACGTGCTCAAGGTCGCGGGAGTGGATATGTCCGTGCCAAAGCACTTCGCCCGGCTGGCCAAGGTGCAGGCCGATATCACCGATCACTCTTTGCCGGTTCCAGACGCCCTCGACTGCGTCGTCCGGCTCCGGAACAAGGTCGCTCACCCCAAGCAAAAACACGCCAAGAACTGGACCACTGAAGAGTGGGCTGAGACCGGTTTCGTCGCCACCACGATGTTCAACGTCGCCATGCTCTGGTGGCTCAACTACGACGAGCGATACCTGGGCAAGACGTCGGAGTACCGCGGGGCGGGCGATTCGATCTACGTCCCCTGGCACAACCCATAGAGGTCCCCCGTTCTAGCCTGGGCTGGCGCTCGCGCCCGACGGCCCCGCGATGGCGCTGTCGACCCGCCATTGGAGACCGAGAGCACTCCAGGGCGGGCCGCCGTGATTGCGTCACTCCGCCGCGCAAGCGCACTCATCTGGCCGATGAGCGGCCGGATCGGTGAGAGCATCTGCGTGTGTCCGATGAGGTTGTGGCCCCCCAAACCCGGAGCCAGTTGGCGGAGCACCTTGACGCCATCGGCGTCCACCCGGATGCGTATCACCTGTACGGCGCCCACGTCAGTGAGGCCTTCGTCATGGATCATCGGCCGGAGGGGTGGGTCGTCTTCTATTCAGAACGCGGCAATGAATCCTCACTGCAGTCGCATCGAGGTGAAGCCGACGCGTGCGCGGATCTGCTTGCGCGGTTGACCGCCGAGGAACACGTGTTCTTCGAGCTGGTCGCAGGTCCCGCACCCAGGGATGAAGCCGACGATGCCTTCGATGAGTGGTTGAGGCAACGCCGCCTGACTCGCGGGGACCTCCCGTCGACGGATTGGAAGTACGACGACGTCCCGTGGATCGAGGGTCCGTACTGGAGGCGCTACTTTGTGAGGATCAGCGCCTTTCGACCGTAGTCACTTCGCGCGCTCACGCCGCTTCAGGCCGCGTTCAGCACCCGCGTCTTACTGCCGCCGATGTGCCCCGCGGTCCCTCGCCGAGGCGATGCCACGAACCTTGCGGAGGATTGGGCCAAACGGCACCGCTGGAACGAGCGAAGGCCCAACTGGGATTCCGGTTCACGTGAGGCTCCGCGCTGCCTTTAACCGGGCACCGCCGCCGACTGGATGAGGAGCCCTATGTGGGCCTTCGTGGCTTCGTTTTCATGGACACCGGCTTTCAGGGCTGCCGCTAACCATGCCGGCCCTTTTGACACACCGAGTTCAGGCGCCAAGCTTTCCAGTTCCCCCTCGCGAACGGGGCATATGCCAAGCGCTGCGAGCTTGTCCAAGAGTGCGGCTGCACGCGGCGCACCACCGGCCCGGAACGCCCGGGCCCCATATCGCTTGAGGTCCGACATCCCACTTTGGCTGGTTCGGAGGGTCGGGCGCAGTTGCTCCTTCCGCTCCTGGGTCCAAGGCTCCGACGACACAGGCTCGAGTTGGACCTGGATGGCCTGTAAGACATCGCCGCAGGTGGCACCAGTTGATCTGGGCAGGAGGTCGCTGATTGCGACCCTGTAGTCGTCAGCGAAGTCAGCCCAGCGACCACCGAACGCTTCGACCAGCCGGCGGAGCTTCGCTTCGTCGTCGAATATGTCAAAGTCCGGCGACGCTACGACACGAACGTTGACTGCTCCCAGCGCTCTAGCGATCTTTGGCATTCCGTCTTTGCCACCGGACGGAACGAATAGCACCTCACTCGGGGGTGCTGACAGCGGGTCGTTGCGGTTCATCGAGTCAAGGGCAGCCGCGTAGAACCGGCAATCCCCGTCCGCTTCGGCAAGGACGACAAGGCGATGGAATACGCCATCCAAGACATTGGAGTACCGAAGGACCGGGTCATTCCACAGAGTCGCGAGGTCGTCCGCCGCCAACTGGGAGGCCGAGGTGTCATCGCCCACTCGGTCCAGCCTCACTACCGAAACGGGGGCCCCTGGATCCAAGAGTCCGGCGAGGAGATTGCGATCATGGGTTGCGAGGATTACTTGAACGCCGCGGTCGTCCGCCATCGACGCCAGGATCCGGCCCAGATCAAATGCCTGAGGAGGATGGAGGAACGCCTCTGGCTCGTCGATCACGATGATCGGTCGGGTCGCAGTCACGACCGGCAAGAGCAATCCGAGCAGGCTCTTCATGCCCTGTCCCTGGGACATGATGGGTGGAAGTGTGCCAAGCGCCTCCCGATATTCGGCTGTCACGCGGTCGATAGGTGGGGCCGTCACTGAGGGGATCCCCACCCGCAGCGTGTGGTTGGTTGACAGGCGATCCAGGGTTAGGGGAACGCGAAAGATCTCCTGGCAGATGTCGTTGACCTCTTCGAAAAGCTTCGCGTCGTCACCTATGCGATGCAACGGATGTGTGGGCGGATTCGTAATGTCGCCTCGTGGTTCGGCTGGCCCGAGCATCCCTTCTCTCGACATCGGATCTGAAAAGTGGACCATGAACTCGTGAAGCGATCCCAAGCGGTCGCCCAAGGTCCAGAAGTGCACAACCTGCGCCGGCGGCATGTGTCCACGACCCTCTGAGTTGACGAACACCTCGACTGGATTCCAAGTTAGGTGTGCCGTCTCGCGGAGCCAGGCCAGCACATCGTCGGCCGTCCCCTCCGTTTCGAGCCGGAGATCGTGGACCAGGACCGGACGCCCACGAGACGTCACGTCCTGCCCGGGGTCAACGCTTAGTCGTGTCACCAGTTCACGGAGCACCGTCGACTTGCCCACATTGTTGCCACCCACGATGGCGGTGACTCCTTTGCTGGGTAAGGCGACCTCACTTTGACCGATCGTCAGGCGTTGGACGGACACACCCATGTTCGACGCGTTGGGGGTGGGGACACGCTCGGGTTCGGATTTTTCAATCACCGGTCAAGCATCGGGCAGCACGGCCCATCTAGGAATCCCAGACTCGCGGTCGTTCGTGGGCGGGTGCGTCACTCCGCCGCCAGTGCCCGTCGGGCCGGTCCCGCGCGCCGGAGCGCGCGAGGGTCCGGATCATTCGGAGCCGACGGAGTCGGCGGGCTGGACCGTCCTGCGCGAACACGAGCTGGACGAGCTGCTGCCCGCGCGTCGCACCCACCTGGACGGATCGTCACCCGTCAGCCGGCGACGACGAACAACGTCTCTCCCGTGACGGCGGTGCTCCCGGGTTCGGGGGCGGGCACCGAGCCCTTGGGTTGATCCATCGCGACCACCAGGACGATCGGGGAGATGTCCGGACCTGAGACGGTCGACGGGTTCCAGCGCACCATCGGCGTACCTGGCTCCACGGTGCCGCCCTCCTCGACGAGCACCTCGAATCCGCGGCCCTCGAGTCGCACCGTATTGATGCCCAGGTGGACGAGCACCCCGACGCCGCCGGCACCCAGCACGACGAACGCGTGCGGGTGCACCTTCACTGCCGTGCCGGCGATCGGCGAGACCACGGTGACGTCGCCGGGATCAGGGTCGATGCCGACGCCCGGACCCACCATCTCTGCCGCGAAGACGGGGTCGGGGACCTCCGTCATCGGGACCAGCCGTCCCGGGCAGGGTGCGAGCACCGCGGTCACATCAGGTCCTCGATGTCCTCGGCGATGTTGTCGGCCTCGGGACCCACGACCACCTGGACGGCGTTGCCGCTGACGACCACCCCGAACGCGCCGGCACTCTTCAGTGCAGACTCGCTGACGAGGGAGGCGTCGTTCACCTCGGTCCGCAGACGGGTGATGCATGCCTCGATCTCGACGACGTTGTCCGCGCCGCCGAGCCCGGCGAGGATCTGCTCGGCCTTGCTCATGGTTGGTCCTCCTTGATCACAGTGCTTCTCTTGTGCGGTTCACGACAGGCTCACGGTGAGCGAGTCACGAGTGGGGGTCGGTGGCGGTCACCTTGGCGAGCCCGCGAGGTTCGTCGGGGTCGAGCCCGAGCTCGCGCGCGAGGCCCTCGACGACCAGCTGGGCGGGCACGATCGCGCCGAGTGGTGCGAGCGCCTCGGGCAGGTCCGGGCCGGGCACGTGCAGCGCGCAGGCCGCAGCGAAGCGCGGGTCCCCGCCGATTCCGACGACGACTGCGCCTCGCCCGGCGAGGTCGCCGGCGAGCTCGACCAGGGGCTCGACCAGCGGCCCGTCGGGAGCGGCGACGAGCACCGCGACCACGCCCGAGGTGATGACCGAGATCGGCCCGTGCCGCAGGTCGGCGTACGAGTAGCCGCGTACCGGGCGCAGGCAGGTCTCCTCCAGCTTCAGCGCGGCCTCGAGCGCGGTGCCCATCATGAGTCCGCGTCCGGAGGCCACCACGTGGGACGCGTCCCGGAGCGCCGCCACAGCGGCGCCGACACCGACCCGGTCGGCGATCAGGCGCTCGACCTCGGCGGGGACCCGGGCGAGATCGGCGTCGAGGACCGTCGGCTCCGGCGCCAGGGCCGTCCCGAGCACGGCCATCGCCACCAGCTGGGTGAGGTAGGTCTTGGTGGCGGGGACCGCGAGCTCCGGTCCGGCTCGGGTCACCAGGGCCAGGTCGGCCTCGGCGGCCAGCGGCGACCCGTCGACGTTCGTGACCGCGATGGTCGCGGCCCCGCACTCCCGTGCCCAGGCCTGGGTGGTCACGATCTCCTGGGTCGAACCCGACTGGGACACGCACACGACCACCGTGTCGGACAGGTCCAGGGGCACCCGATAGTGCGTCGCCACGCTCGGCGAGAGGAGGCCGCCGAGGACGCCGGCATGCGTCTCGAGCAGGTACCTGCCGTAGACCGCGGCGTTGTCGCTGGAGCCGCGCGCCGCGAAGAGCACGTGCCGACGACCGTCCGCAAGGTCGCGGATCGCGGGACGCAGGGAGGTCAGGGCCTGGAGCGTCCGTGCTGCGGCGACGGGCTGTTCGGCCACCTCGGCGGCCATCCGCGTACTCATCGAATCTCCTCCAGAACTCTCGACGGACCCTTGACAACCGGCCGGACCAACGACCATCCTCCAACTGGTACGGACCAGAACGTACCAGTGAGAACGGCCGACGTCGAGAGGTGAGAATGTCGAGGAGCCGACCCGCCCGGGTCATCACCGAGGGGCCCCGGCCCAAGCACGCGCAGCTGCGTGACGTGCTGGCCGACCTCGCGTCCCACGAGCTCGGCCCGGACGCGGCGATCCCCTCCGAGCGCGAGCTCATGACGACCTACGACGTCTCGCGCGCCACGGTCCGCAAGGCCATCGAGAGCCTGATCGCCGACGGGCTGCTGACCCGGATCCACGGCAAGGGCACGTTCGTTGCCACGCCGCGGCTCGAGAGCCGGCTGCACCTCGCCTCCTTCAGCCAGGACATGCGCCGGCGCGGCCTGGAGCCCTCGACGCGGCTGCTCTCGATCGAGCTCGACGAGCCGCCCGCGGAGGTCGCGAAGGCTCTCGGCCTGAGCGCCGACGACGTCGCCTGGCGTCTGGACCGTGTGCGTCTCGCCGACGGCGAGCCGATCGCGCTGGAGAACGGCTGGTACCCCCGCGGCGCCCTGCCCGGACTCGACCGCCAGGAGCTCGGCAGCTCGTTGTACGAGCTCTTCTCCGAGGTCTACGGCCTCACCATCGACACGGCCGAGCAGACCTTGTGGGGCGAGACGGCCGACGGCACCACCGCCAGGCGGCTGGACGCTCCCGTCCATACCCCGCTGCTCGTCTTCCGCCGCGTCTCCTACGCCGCCGGCACGCCGCTGGAGTACGTCGTGTCGCGGTACCGCGGCGACCGGTACCAGATCCACATGTCCCTGGGCCACGACGACTGACGCCCAGCACCAGCCCCGCCCACCACCGCCCCACCACCGCCACTGCACCACACCCCGGAAGGAAAGAGCATTGAGCACAGCCACCGCGTCCACGGACGCCTCCACCGGGCGCAGGTTCAACCTCGCGCCACTCCAGAAGTTCGGTCGCAGCCTGATGCTGCCGATCGCGTCGCTGCCCGCCGCAGCCCTGCTGCTCCGGCTGGGTCAGCCCGACCTGCTCGGCGCCGACGGCCTCGGCTGGGTGAAGGTGGCGGCGGTCCTGGGAGCCGCCGGCAACGCCCTGTTCTCCAACCTTCCGCTGCTGTTCGCGGTCGGTGTCGCGGTCGGCATGGCGCGCAAGGCCGACGGCTCGACCGCGCTCGCGGCCGTGGTCGGCTACCTGGTGTTCAAGGCGGTCGGTGACGCCGTCTCGCCGTTCATCCTCGGCCTGCCCAAGGCCGGTGCCACCCAGGTGCTGATCAACTACGGCGTCCTCGGGGGCATCGTGATGGGTCTGGTGTCGGCGTACCTGTGGCAACGCTTCCACCGGATCAGCCTGCCGCCCTACCTCGCGTTCTTCGGCGGTCGCCGGTTCGTCCCGATCGTCACCGCCATCTCCGCGATCGCGATCTCGGTGCTGATGAGCCTCTTCTACCCGGCGTTCAACTCGGGCATCACGAACCTCGGCCAGTGGGTCACCAACAACGATGTCATCGGCGGTTTCGTCTACGGCACGCTCAACCGGCTGCTCATCCCGCTGGGCCTGCACCACATCCTCAACAACCCGCCGTGGTTCGTGTTCGGCACCTACACGACCGGCAGCGGCGCCGTGGTGCACGGTGACATCGCCCGGTTCCTCAACGGGGACCCGACAGCCGGCGCGTTCATGACCGGCTTCTTCCCGATCATGATGTTCGCGCTGCCGGCGGCCGCCCTCGCGATCTGGCACGAGGCCAAGCCGACCCAGAAGAAGATCGTCGGCGGCATCATGCTCTCCGCTGCGTTGACGTCGTTCCTGACCGGTGTCACCGAGCCGCTCGAGTTCGCCTTCATGTTCGTCGCCTGGCCGCTCTACGTGCTGCACGCGGTGCTCACCGGCACCTCCCTGGCACTGGTGAACGCGCTCGGCATCAAGGACGGGTTCGGGTTCTCGGCCGGACTGTTCGACTACCTGCTCAACTTCAACATCGCCACCAAGCCGCTGTGGCTGATCGTGATCGGGCTCGGGTACGCCGCGGTGTACTACTTCCTCTTCCGGTTCGTCATCCGGAAGTGGAACCTGCGGACGCCGGGTCGCGAGGACGAGGACGCCGAGTCCCTGGTCATCCCCGACACGAGCGCCTGACGTGCTCCTGACGGCATCACGGGTGGTCACCCCGGCGCGAGTCTTCGCGCCGGGGTGGCTCCTTGTCGAGGGAACCCGGATCGCGGACGTCGGGCCAGGCGCGCCACCGCGCCCGGCTGACGTCGAGCTGCCGTGGGCGACGGTGGTCCCGGGCTTCGTCGACGCCCACGCGCACGGCGGCGGGGGCGCGTCGTTCGACACCGGCACGCAGGGTGCTGCGGCGACCGTGGCGGAGACCCACCGCACGCACGGCACCACCTCGATGATGGCCAGCCTGGTCAGCGACCGCCCTGACGCGCTGGTACGGCGGGTGCGCGAGCTGTCCGCGCTGGTCGACGACGGCCTGCTCGCCGGCATCCATCTCGAGGGCCCCTGGTTGAGCCCGCGACATGCCGGCGCGCACGACCCCGCGCTCCTGAGTGACCCCAAGCCGGCCGATGTCGACGCGCTCGTCGACGCCGGGGACGGGCGTCTGCGCATGGTCACGCTGGCCCCGGAGCTTCCCGGAGGACTGGACGCCATCCGGCAGCTGACGGCCGCAGGCGTCGTCACCGCGATCGGGCACACCGACGCGACCTACGAGGTCGCGCGTGCCGCACTCGACGCGGGCGCCTCCGTGGGCACACACCTGTTCAATGCCATGCGCAGCCTGCATCACCGCGAGCCCGGGCCGATCGCGGCCCTGCTCGAGCATCCCGACGCCTATGTCGAGCTCGTCGCCGACGGGGTCCACGTGCATCCCGCGGCGCTGCGCCTGGCCGCACATGCCAAGCCGCACCTCACGGTCCTGGTCTCGGACGCGATGGCGGCAGCAGCCGCAGCCGACGGCGACTACCAGCTCGGCCGGCTGACCGTGGAGGTGCGCGGCGGCGTCGCCAGACTGGCCGACGGTGGCGCCATCGCCGGCTCGACGCTCACGGTGGCGGCGGCGCTCAAGTACGCCGTCCAGGTCGCCGGGCTCTCCATCGAGGACGCGGTGCGCGCGGCCTCCGCGACACCGGCGTCGATGCTGGGCCTGGACCGGGTGGGTGCGCTGCGCCCCGGGTTCCACGCCGACGCCGTCGTGCTCGACGACCACCTCGACGTCCGGGGCGTGCTCCACCGCGGCCGTTGGGTCGAGTGAGGCCGCGCCCGGCTCAGGCGTCGGCGAGCCGGCGTACGGACTCGGCCAGCCCGAGCGCAGCCTCGCGTGCAGCGCCGGCACTCGTCGCCTGTCGCGCCGCCGACGCCATCTCCTGGCACAGCGACCGGGGCAGGACGGCGAGCTGATCGCGGACTCCCTGCAGGGCGGGCGCCGCCATCGAGAGGCTGGTGATGCCCAGTCCGACCAGCACGGCCGCGAACAGCGGGTCGGCGGCAGCCTCGCCACACACGCCGACGGGCTTCGCCACCGCCTGGGCCGCCGAACCGACCGTGGCGACCAGATCGAGGAGGGCCGGCTGCCACGGATCGAGGAGATTCCCGAGGCCGGAGACCATCCGGTCTGCGGCGAACGTGTACTGGGACAGGTCGTTGGTGCCGATGCTGACGAAGTCCACCTCTGCGAGGAGGTCGGTCGCACGAAGCGCGGCGGCAGGCACCTCGACCATCACGCCGACCTCGGTCAGGCCGGCCGCCCTGGCCGTCAGGACGAAGTCCCGCGCCTCCTCGGCCGTCGAGACCATCGGCGCCATGACCTTGAGCCGGACCGCGGTCGCCCGTTGGGCGTGGCCGAGGGCCGTGAGCTGGTCGACCAGGTGGGCCCGGTCGGTCGTCGCCAGGCGAATGCCTCTGACCCCGAGCGCGGGGTTCTCCTCGGGCTGCAGCTGCAGGAAGGCGATCGGCTTGTCGGATCCCGCGTCGAGCGTGCGCACCGTGACCGGACGGCCACCGAACAGCTCGAAGACCCGCGTGTAGATCGCGGTCTGCTCGGCGACATCGGGCCGGTCGGCACGGTTCAGGAAGAGGAACTCGGTCCGGAACAGACCGACTCCCTCCCCGTCGTACGACGCGGCGCGCTCGGCGTCGGCCACGGTGCCGATGTTGGCGAGAAGCCCGACCGGGTGGCCGTCGCGCGTGCGCCCCGGCCCGGTGGCGGTGGGTCTGGCGGGAGCAGCCAGCTCACGACGCACCGCCTCGCGTCGCTCCTCGTCGGGCTCGAGCTCGACCAGGCCCGTCGAGCCGTCGAGGACGACGACGGTGCCGTCAGGGATGGCGGCCGCTCGGTCGCACGCCACCACCGCCGGCAGGCCCAGGGACCTGGCGAGGATGGCGGTGTGGCTCGTCGGACCGCCTTCCTCGGTCAGGATGCCGACGACGTCGGACTCGCCCAGCGTCGCAGTGTCGGCCGGCGACAGGTCTCGTGCCGCGAGGATGTACGGGTACCCCGGACTCGGCACGACCGGCTGCGCGTCCCCGCGCAGGTGTGCGGTCGCGCGGTCGCGGACGTCGCGCAGGTCCGAGACCCTCTCGGCCAGGTAGCCTCCGAGCGCGTCGAGCTGCGCGCAGAAGTCCTCCACGGCGGCGTCGAGCGCGCCCTCGGCGCTGCACCCGCTGCGTAGGTGCGACTCTGCGGCGGAGGCGAGTGCGGGGTCGCGGGCCAGCTCCGCGGTCATCTGCAGCACCTCGACCGCCGCGGGCGGCGCGCCGGCGACCCGTGCCTCCATGTCGTGCGCCACCGCGTCGAGCGCGGCGACGATCCGTGACAGCCGCTCCTCGGGAGTGCCGGTGTCGGGCCCGTCTCCGGGGTGTGTCGCGGCGGTCGGGACGAGCCGCAGGACCGGAGCGCACACCAGGCCGGCGCTGACTCCACGGCCGACGAGCTCGCGGGCGGCCACGTCAGTGGGCATCGAGGTCCGACTCCAGCAGGAGCACGAGAGCCTCGAGCGCCTCCTCGGCGCCCGGCCCTTCTGCGGCGAGGACGACCTCCTGGCCGAACTCGACGCCGAGGGTCATCACCGACAGCATGCTCGCGGCGGGCACCGGCCCCCTGTCGCCCGCTGCGATCGTCACCGGGATCCCGGCCTCGGCAGCTGCGCGTGCGAACGTCGCGGCCGGCCGGGCGTGCAGTCCGACGCGCGATCCGATGGTGGTCCGTCTCTCGTGCATGGTCCTGCGCTCTCCTGGGGCTCGGTTCGGTCGACCCAACTGGTCATGACCAGTTGAAGAAGCATTCCGGGAGACGCTGCAGCTTGTCAAGGCCCCAAGCCCTCGCCGGGCCGGGGATTCCAGCTCCGTGCGGGCGCGTCTGCGCACGGTGGTCATGACCACCGTGCAAGGATGGTGGAGCCGACGTACCGAAGGAGTTTGACTGATGGTGGCGCCACACGCGCTGCGCGACGGAGCTGTCGCCAAGCACGAGCAGCTCCGCGCACGGCTGGCGGAGATGTGCCGCACCTCCCTCTCGCCCGGCGACGCGCTGCCGTCCGAGCGGCAGCTGTGCGACCTCTACGGAGTGAGCCGGACGACGGTGCGCGATGCGGTGGGCCAGCTCGTCACCGAAGGGATGCTGGTCCGGATCCACGGGAAGGGCACGTTCGTCGCCGAGCCACACGCCCGCTCCCAGCTCCACCTGGCGTCGTTCCACGAAGACATGCGGCGGCTCGGGCTCACGCCTACGACCGTGGTCCTCCTGGCCGAGACCGCCGTGCCGCCGCCGGTCACCGTGGTCAACCTCGGCCTGCGGTCACGCGACCAGGCCCTGCACCTACGCCGCCTTCGGCTCGCGGACAACGCCCCGATCTCGGTCGACGACGCCTGGTACAACCTCATCGAGCTTCCGGGCCTCGACCAGCTGGACCTGCACGCCTCGATCTACCAGGCCCTCGAGCAGCGCTACCAGAAGCCGGTCGACCGGGCTGAGCAGACCGTGCGCGCAGCCGAGGCGGACGACGTCGTCGCCACCGTGCTCGGGATCCGCCCCGGGTCTCCGGTCCTGAGGTTCGACCGGGTCGGCTACCACCAGGACACCCCACTGGAGCACGCCCAGTCCTGGTACCGCTCGGACCGGTACGAGCTGCAGATGTCCCTCACGCAGTAGTCGCCCTGATGCCCTCGAGCACGGGGGCGCGAACCAGCCGCCTGACCCTCGGCTTCCCACGGTGAAGCGGAACTCCACCACGTTCCGACTCAGGACGTGAGGAGGTCCTCGCCCTCGCGCGCGTCGAGGCGTCCGAGGATGTCCTGGACGTTGACGTCCCGAGCGAGCTGCGAGTCCAGGGACGGGGCCAGGAGCCCGCGTAACCCGGAGACCCCGGCCCACCTCCGTGGGCGGAACACCCGGGGCCTCCTTCGACGCAGGCCACCGACGATTGCTCCGGCCGCTTCCTCGGGGCTGATCCGCTTGCGCAGGAACCGCGGTTGGGTGTCGAGGAGTGCCTGGGCTGCCGGGTCCTCGTCGACGCTCTGGCGGATCATGTCGGTGTTGATCATCGCGAAGTACGCCGTGGTGACGCTGATGCCATGACGTGCGAGCTCGACACGCAGCCCGCGGCCGAGCTGCTCGACGGCGGCCTTGCTCATCGCATACGGGATGGTGCCGGCCCCGTTGACGAAGGCGAACACCGAGGAGATCAGCACGAGCCGACCCCGGCTCTCGACAAGGGCCGGGAGGGCAGCGCGCACCGTGTTCAGCGCGCCCGCCACGTTCACGTCGAAGAGCCGGTCGACCGTTGCCGGCGACGAGACCCGGAGCGTGGCGCCACGTGCGACGACGCCGGCATTGGCGATCACGATGTCCAGTCGCCCGGCCTCGCGGCTGATGGTCTCGACAGCCTGGGTCATGGAGTCCAGGTCGGTGACGTCCCCGACCAGGAAGCTGATCCGCTCGTCGAGCTGCGCGGCGGGATCCGGGTGATGCCGGTCGAGGACGAACACCCGGGCGCCCGCGGCGCTCATGGACCGCGCAGTGGCGGCTCCGAGGCCACGCGCGCCGCCGGTGACGAGGGCGACCTTCCCGGCGATCGAGGTGCCCGTGCGCTCACTCACCGAGGAACTCGAGGGCTTCGGCGACGAACTCGCGGTGGTGCTGGAAGATGCCGCCGTGGCCGGAGTTCGGGTAGATCGTCAGTCGTGAGTTCGGGATCCGGCGGGCCATGTCGGCCGAGTGGCTGCTGGCGACCATGAGGTCGTGGTCGCCGTTGGCGATGAAGACGGGCTGGGTGATGAGCGAGAGGTCGTCGGGCTCGTGGACGCCGGCTGCCCGGATGGCCTTGACCTGTGCGAGCCGGGCCTGCAGCGAGATCTTCTTGTCGCGGCCCTGGGTGCGCTCCTTGAGCCGGGGGAAGTAGTCCTTCGCGGCTTGCTTGCCCTCGGCGTCGCGGGGGAAGAACAGGAAGGTCCGGGCGTCCTTGAGCATGAGCGCGGACTTGGCGTAGGCGCCGAGCACGATCTTGTTCATCTTGTCGAGATCCCCGGCTCCACGAGGACCCGTGCCCGCGAGGATGATCCGTCGCACCAGCTCGGGCGCCTGCAGGGCGACCATCTGCGCGACTCCGCCGCCCATTGAGAATCCCAGCAGGTCGACCTGCTCGAGCCCCATCGCCTTGATGAAGGCAACGGCGTCGCGGCCCATCTCCTCGATGGTGTCCGGCACAGATCCACCGGTTGCGCCGACTCCGCGGTTGTCGAACGCGATCACGCGATGGTGGGCAGCAAGCCCGTCGATGACCCTCGGGTCCCAGTCGTCGAGGACGGCCATCAGGTGGTGCAGGAACACCACCGGCACACCGCCGACCGGTCCGAGGTCCCGGTAGGCGAACGGCACCCCGTCTACGTCGATCGTGCGGGTCGGCACGTTGATCCACTTCATCGTCTTCGTCTTCATCTGACCTCATCGGTACGGGGCGGCGTGCGTCACCGCGGTTTGATATTACGATCGGTAGACTTACGTTCGTAAGACATTAGATCCACGACGAGCCCTTGACAAGCCCCCGGGAGGGTCAGGAGCTGGCGGGCTGCATCGCGACGACGACCTTGCCCGCCTTGGTGCGTCCCTGTTCGACGTACGCCATCGCCTCGAGCGTCTGGTCGAACGGGAAGACGGAGTCGACGACCGGGCGTAGCACGCCCTGGTCGTAGAGGGCGCCGAGCTCGCGCAGCTGCGCGCCGCTGGCGCGCATGAACAGGAACTCGTAGCGCACGCCCAGGGCCCGAGCCTGCTTGCGGACCTTGCGGCTCAGCGCGTTCATGACCAAGCCAAGGACGCCTGGGGCGCCCAGCTGCTTGGCGAATCCGGAGTCCGGGGGACCTGCGACGCCGATGGCGAGGCCGCCGGGCTTGAGCACGGTCAGCGACTTCGCAAGGTTCTGCCCACCCAGGGAGTCCAGCACGACGTCGTAGCCGGACAACACCTGCGAGAAGTCGTCCCGGGTGAAGTCCACGACGACGTCGGCGCCCAGAGTCCGCACCAGCTCGACCGTGGCGGTGTCCGTGGTCGTGGCGACGGTGGCGCCGAGGTGCTTGGCGAGCTGGATGGCGGTCGACCCGAGCCCGCCGGCGCCGGCGTGGATCAGCACCTTCTGCCCAGGGGTCACCTGAGCGCGCTCCACGAGGACCTGCCACGCGGCGAGGGCAACCAGCGGGACCGCCGCTGCCTCGTGCGGCGTGAGCGATTCGGGCTTGGGTGCGAGGTCTTCCTCGTCGATCGCGACCAGCTCGGCGAAGGTGCCGATGCGGAGGTCACGCGGGCGGGCGTACACCTCGTCACCGATGCTGAAGTCCCGCACCTTCGCGCCGACCTGGGTCACGACGCCGGCCATGTCGTGGCCGAGGGTGAAGGGCCGCTCGTACTTCAGGAGCTGCTTGAACTCCCCGTCGCGAACCATCTTGTCCAGCGGGTTGATGCTGGCGGCGGCGACCCGGACGAGGACGTCGCGGTCGCCGACCGTCGGATCGGGGACGTCGGCGGCCCGCAGTCCGTCCTTGCCGTACTTCTCGACGACGAATGCCTTCACGCCAACCACCTTCTGAGGGTCGATCGGTCCTGTAGATGCGGTAACTTCGTTATTCAATCACAGTACGACCGTAATAACAAATAGGGAAGGGGGCTGGCTCAGGCCGCGGCAAGCATGGCGTGGGCGGACCGGATGCCTTCCTCAAGCACGGCGTCCGAGAGCTTCCGGTCGGACAGTGCACGCGCGAGCTGCATCGTGCCGACCATCATCGAGTACAGAGCGAGGGCTGTGCCGCGCGCCGAGTCGGGATCTTGGGGGGCCAGGCGCACGCAGATCTCGTCCAGGATCGCCTTGGCACCCTTCGTGTAGGCGCGCTTCGTCTCCTTGTCGCACCGCCCGATCTCGTCGAGGAGAGCTGCGGACGGGCAGCCTGCCTCGCGGTGCTCGCGGTGGGCGCGCGAGAGGTACGAGCTGATGAACGCCTCCAGCCCCGCTCGTCCAGGCGGAAGCTCGGCGAATTCGCTCGCCTGCCGACTGACCTCGTCGCCGACCACGGTCGCGACCAGGTCGTTCTTGGAGTCGAAGTGGGCGTAGAAGGCCCCGTTGGTCAGACCTGCGTCGCCCATGAGGATCGCGATGCCGGAGCCGTCGATGCCGTCCTTCTTGAAGCGACGGGCCGCGGTCTCGATGATCCGCCTTCGCGTCGCTTCCTTGTGCTCCTTGGTGTAGCGCGCCAACGGTCGCTCCTGTTCGCATGGGAACCTGCCCAGACGGGCACCGCGATCATTGTATGGCGATCGACAGGTATTTCGAGGATCGGGATGGCGGAGGTGTTCTCCACGCCCGCCTTCGGTTTCGACGACATGGCGCTGATGCCTCTGCTCCCGTTCCCGTGGTCAGTTGCTGAGGAACGCGGCCGCGACAGGGGCGAACTGGTCGTGGTACTGGAAGATGCCCCCGTGGCCGGAGTCGGGGTAGATGATCAGCTCGCTCCCCTTGATCCGGCGGTGGAGGTCCTCGGAGAGGACCGACGGCACCATCCGGTCGTTGTCGCCGTTGGCGATCAACGTCGGCTGGGTGAAGCGGGAGAGGTCGGAAGGGGCGGACCGGCCGTACTTCTGGATCGCCTTCAGCTGCGTCCGGAAGGCCCTGACGCCGATCGGCTTGTCGCGGTCTGTCGTGCGCTCCTCGAGGCGCTTGACGAACGCCTTCGCGGCGGGCTTGCCGGCGGCGTTGCGGTTGAAGAACAGGAACTCCTTCGGGTCCGAGCGGGTCAGGGTGGCGCGCAGGATGTCCCAGTAGGTGACGCCGACGACCTTGTCCATGTCCTTGCCGCCACGCGGTCCGGTCCCGGTCAGGACGAGCCTGCGAACCAGGTCGGGGTGCTTGACGACCAGGTCCTGGGCGATCATGCCGCCCATCGAGAAGGAGAAGACGTCGATCTTGTCGAACCCGAGCGCGGTGATGAACTCGTAGGCGTGGTCGGCCGCCTCCTCGATCGTGTCCGGGACCTTGCCGGTCGAGGCGCCGACACCGCGCTGGTCGAAGGTGATGACGTGGCGGTTCTTCGCGATCGCGTCGACGATGCGCGGGTCCCAGTTGTCCAGGGTCGCGGCGAGGTGCACGAAGAACACGACCGGGATGCCGCCCTTCGGGCCGAGCTCCCGGTAGGCGTAGGTGGCCCCGGCCGTGGTGACGGTGCGGGCCGGTGCCTCGGCGTACGAGGTGATGACGGGCTCGTTGCTGGTGGTGCTCATGATGGATCTCCTGTGGGGTGTGATGCGTCGATCGTGCGTTGGTCAGACGGCTTCGGGAAGGAATGCTGCGTAGCGCTCGGCCACCGGCTGGTGAAGGCCGCCGCGCACGGCACGGGTCAGGTCGTCGGCGATGACCTCCAGGGCGCCGGCCTCGACGCCGTCGAGCACCTGGCGGACCACGTCCGCCGGCGCGCTCTTCGGCGCGTCGACGCCTGAGGTCATGTCGGTGTCGACGTAGCCCATGTGCACACCGACGACCTGGACTCCCCGAGGACCGAGCTCGAGGCGCATGGAGTCGGTTGCGCTCCACAGGGCTGCCTTGGACACGCTGTAGCTGCCGCCCAGGGCCAGCCACGAGAGGACGGAGGCCACGTTGACCACCACGCCGGAGCGTGCGGCCAGCTGGTCGGCGAAGGCCGAGGTCACCGCCAAGGGGCCGAAGAGGTTCACCTCCAGCTCACGCCGGAGCTGCGTGGTGTCGTCGTCCAGGACTCGCGCAGCGAGGGAGACCCCGGCATTGTTCACGACGACGCTCACGTCGCCGGCGACCTCGGCCGCCCGCACGACCGACTCGGAATCGGTGACGTCGAGCTGCAGCGGTACGACGCGCGGGTCGTGGATCTCGACCGCCTCGGGGTCGCGTGCTCCGGCGTACACCTTCGCGACGCCGCGGTCGAGAAGTTGCTGGACGAACTCGCGTCCCAGCCCGCGGTTGGCACCGGTCACGAGGGCGGTCTGGGCGGCTAGCTGGGTCATCGGGATTCTCCTGTTGTCTGGTTGCGTGACGAATCGGCGACGGTCGCGTCACCGAGGAACGTGAGGGCCCGGTCGAGGCCCTGGGCGAGCGCCTCGTCGGAGAGGGCGGGATCGGTCACCGCGCGAGCGAGCTGGAGCGTGCCGACCATCATCGTGAAGAGGATCAGCGCCCTCCCGTGCGCTGACTCCGGGTCGTCGGGGGAGGAGAGGCGTTCCGCGAGCTCGTCGACCAAGTTCTTCGTGCCCGCGGTGTAGGCGTCCTTGGTCAGTTCTGCCGAACGCCCGATCTCGTCCAGAAGCGCGGCAGAGGGGCAGCCCTCGTCACGGTGATCGCGGTGCTCCGGCGACAGGTAGCCGCGAACCAGCTGCTCGACCCCGGCGACGCCCGGCGCCAGACCGTTGAGGGTCGCCGATTGCCGTCGCAGCTCCTCCTGGACGACGCTCGCAACGAGGTCGTCCTTCGAGCCGAAGTGGGCGTAGAAGGCGCCGTTGGTCAGGCCGGCGTCGGCCATCAGCGCGGCAATTCCGGAGCCGTCGATGCCGTCGCGCTTGAGCCGGCGACCGGCGGCCTCGATGATCCGCCGCCTGGTCTCCTCCTTGTGCTCGTTGCTGTACCGCGCCATGCGTTCCTCCACTTGCTGGACCGGTCTACGTGCCTTCGGAGCCATCGCACCGTATGGCCGGACAAACGTAATATTACAGGTAACAGCCAATCTTGCAAGGCTCAACGTGGTGATGCGCAGCACCTCGGAGCAGTCGAGCTGCCCGAGGGCACCGTGCAGGTGCAGACGGTTGCGCTATGACCGATGACTCTTGTGCGCGCTGGGATAACAAAGTTATAGTCCGCGCATGAATCAGGACCTGAGGAACCAGACGGTGGTCGTCACCGGGGCGGCGCGCGGCATCGGTGAGAAGGTCGCGCGGCTCGCCACCGCTCGAGGCGCACGGGTGGGACTGATCGGCCTGGAGCCCGACCGTCTGCGCGACCTCGCCGAGGATCTCGGTCCCACGGCCGTCTGGAGCGAAGCCGATGTTCGCGACGGAGCCGCGCTACGTGTCGCGATCGACCGATGCGCGGAGGCCCTGGGCGGCATCGACCACGTGGTCGCGAACGCCGGCGTCGTGGCCTATGGCACCGTGCGACAGGCCGACGAGGCGGCGTTCGAGCGCGTGCTCGACGTGAACCTCAACGGCGTGTTCCGGACCCTCAAGTACGCGACGCCCCACCTGCAGCGGAGCCAGGGCCACGTGACCGTGGTCGCCTCGGCGCTGTCCTTCCTGGCGCTGCCGGCGATGGCGTCGTACGGTGCCAGCAAGTCCGGCGTCGAGATGCTCGCACTCGCCTACCGGCAGGAGGTGGCCCACCTCGGCATCACGGTCGGCCTCGTGCACCCGTCGTGGATCGACACCGACCTGGTCCGCGGAGCTGAGGTGGACCTGCCCTCGTTCCAGGCGTTGCGCAAGGAGCTCCCTTATCCCGGGAACGTCACGACGAGTGTCGACAGAGCCGCCCTCGCGATCGTCGACGGTCTCGAGCGCCGACGGAAGCGGGTCTACGTGCCTCGTGCCGTCGGCGTCACGAGCTGGGCGAAGGCTGCGCTGAACTCCGGTCTCACCTGGCCCTGGGTCCGGCGCTTCGCGGGCCGGTGGGTCCCCACGATCGAGGACGAGGTGGCGGCGCTCGGACGCAACGATCAGCTCGTGCCTGGCCTCGTCGCCGCGCCCGAGCCGGCGGCAGTCGAGGCATGACGCCGGAGCGCCTTCTGGTGCGATCGTCGTGCACGACTCTGGTCATCGCCGAGCCCGACGGTGAGCGCGACTCCCGTCGGGAGCATCACCTCGGCGACGGGGTCGTCGAATCCGGCGAAGTGGTCCCCGAGCTCGAGGGTGATGAAACCGTGCACGTAGCTCCACAGGCCGGCAGCAACGGCGTCGACATCCATCCGAGGACGGACGCGGTCGGACGCTGCCAGCCGCCGGCACGCCTCGGTCACGTGCGCGTACGCCGCGTGGAAAGCCGGCGACTGCCCGCTGCGGAGGTCCGAGACGGCTGCCGGACGGTACGACGCCCTGGTCGAGAGCCCGAACATCAGGTCGTAGAGGTGCGGGTTCGCCTGGGCGATGCCGCGGCAGACCAGTGCCATCGTGAAGAGATCCGCGACCGGGTCGTCGGTGACGGACGCCTCGGCGAAGGCCCTGCCGAGCTCCTCGAACCCGTGGTCCGCGACCGCGCGAACGAGCTCCGGGACGCCGCCGAAGTGGCTGTAGACGACCATGGTCGACAATCCGGTCGCCGTCGCGACCGTCCGCGCCTTCAGGGCGGCCGGCCCCTCGTCCGCGAGCAGCTGCGTCGCGGCGCGGATCAGACGCTCCGGCACGGGCACGTCCGTGCCCTCGGGCGACGTCCGGTCGGCTGTCATGCGGCTCATCGTTCCACCTGACTTCCGGGCTCGGGGCGCATGGCTCTCCCTCAGGCCTTGTGGGCATGCAATAACTTCGTTATTGTAGCAGGAGTGCGGTGGAGGCCGTGCCGAACTCACCCGGAGGAAGCAGCCATGAGAGAACGTGCGAGCGGGACCCTCGAGGTCGAGGACCGGGGCGGCATCCTGGTCGCCCGTGTCCACGGCGGTCCGCACCAGCTGTTCGGCAAGGACATCGCCGACCGGCTGGACGCGTTGGTGGATCGGGCCGATCGTGATCCGGCCGTCCGTGCCGTGGTGATCACCGGCGCGCATCCCGACCGCTTCGTCAGTCATGCCGAGGTCCGGTGGTTGCAGGAGGGCGGCGCCGCCGTCCCGTCGGTCGGTCGGCGAGGCGCATCCGCCATTGCCCGGGCGGCCAGGGCAGCGGACCGCGCCCACCTCGGAGGGGCGCTGAGCCGCACGCCGTTGGGACCGGCGGTCGACCTCGAGCGGGTCCACCAGACCTTCCTGCGGATGAACAGCAGCGGCGTCGTGTACGTGGCCGCGCTCAATGGCTCGGCGCTCGGGCTGGGCGCGGAGTTCGCCTGGGCGCACGACCTGCGGGTGATGGCCGACGACGACATCGTCATCGGGCAACCCGAGGTGCTGCTCGGGATCATGCCCGGTGGCGGCGGCACGCAGCGGCTGACCCGCCTCGTCGGCACGCACAGGTCCCTGGTCGCGATCCTCGAGGGCAAGCCGTTCACACCCGCCGAAGCGCTGGCGAACGGCGCGGTCGACGACGTCGTTCCGTCGGAGCAGGTCGTCGCTCGAGCGGTCGAGCTCGCCGAGCACTTCGGCACGCGCTCCAAGGAATCGCTGGCCGCCATCAAGCGGGCGGTGTACTTCGGCGGCTCGATGTCGCTGACCGACGGTCTGCGCGTCGAACGCGCGGAGTTCCTGACCACGGTCCTCTCGGCCGACGGCCAGGAGCAGATGCTGGACTACATGGACGCGACCGACGCCACCGGCGAGCTGCCCCTCTACACGCCGGGCGTCTACGCAGAGGCGCTCGCGTCGGGCCGGGTGCCGCACGTCCGGTCGACGGCCGAGGCGGTGGCCCGATGAGCGCCACCCAGACCTTCAGCCGGCACGACGTCTCCTTCGCCTCCGGGGACAGCACCTGCGCCGCGTGGCTCTACCTGCCGACCGGAGTGGCATCACCCCCGGTGGTGATCCTCGGCCACGGCCTGGGCGCCGTGCGCGAGATGCGGCTCGACGCCTTCGCCGAGCGCTTCGCCGAGGCCGGCATTGCGGCGCTGGCCTTCACCTACCGTCACTTCGGTGACAGTGGCGGTCAACCACGGCAGCTGTTGTCGATCGGGCGCCAGCTCGCCGACTGGGACGCCGCCATCGCGCACGTGAAGACCCGGGACGACCTCGACGGGACCCGGATCGCGGTCTGGGGCAGCTCGTTCGGCGGCGGTCACGCGATCACGATCGCCTCGCGCCACTCCGAGCTGCGCGCTGCTGTCTCCCAATGTCCCTTCACCGACGGGCTCGCCTCCGCGCTCGCTGTCGGCCCGACTGCCTCGTTCAAGGTCATGCCGCTGGTCGCCCGCGACCTCGTGGCCAAGCTCCGCGGGAGTGCGCCGGCGATGATCCCGCTCGCCGGGGCACCGGGCACGCAGGCACTCATGAACGCGCCCGACGCGCTCCCGGGCTACCTGGCTCTCGTCCCGTCCGGCATGCCCTTCCGCAACGAGGTCGCGGCGCGCGTCATCCCGACGATCGTCCGCCATCGGCCGGGGCGCGCTGCCAAGGACGTGCGCATGCCGATCCTCTTCTGCGTCAGCAACACCGACACGGTGGCGCCTCCTGCCCAGACCCTGAAGTACGCGCGCACCGCCCCCCACGGCGAGATCAAGCAGTACGACGCCGGGCACTTCGAGTTCTACCTCGGCGACCCGTTCGAGGAGCTCGTGAGGGACCAGGTCGAGTTTCTCTCCAGGCACCTCGAGCCGGTCGAGGCCAGGGAGATGTCATGAGCCTCGCTTCGCTGCCCGACGAGCGTGCCGAGCGCGATCCGAACGGACCGGCGGTGTCCGACGCGTCGGTGTCGCTCGACAACGCCGCGTTCCTGCGCCGCGTGCAGGCGGCCGCGTGCCACCTCGAGGACCTCGGCATCGGGCCGGGTGACGTCGTCGCCCTGAAGCTGACGAACCGCCTCGAGTTCGTGCTGCTGTTGTTCGCGGCATGGCGAGTCGGAGCCGTGATCACCCCGGTCAACCCGGGCCTCACCGACGTCGAGGTGCTTCGCCAGCTGGACGACTCCGACGCCCGGCTTCTCGTGGTGGAGGACGGCACCACAGTTACGGGGCACGTCGCGACCCTCGCAGTGGGTGATCTGCATGACGCGGGGGAGCCGAGCCAGGAGCCCCACGTGGCGCCCTCGGCGCTCGCGCTGCTGATCTACACCAGCGGTACGACCGGCGTACCGAAGGGCGTCATGCTCGACCACGCAAACCTCGACGCCATGGCCGCCATGGGTCGCGAGGCACTGCAGGTCGGTCTGCACGATCGCTGCCTGCTGATCCTGCCGCTCTTCCACGTCAACGGCATCGTGGTCAGCGTCCTGATGCCACTGCTCGCCGGCGGCAACGTCGTCATCGCGGATCGGTTCAACCCGCACACCTTCTTCGACGCCGTCGAGCGGCACCGTCCGACGTTCTTCAGCGGCGTGCCGACGATCTTCAACATGCTGGCGGCCCTTCCTCCCGAGGTGCGGCCGGACACGTCGTCGGTCCGGTTCGCGGTGTGCGGCGCCGCACCCGCCCCCGCCGAGCTCCTCGCCCGGTTCGAGTCCCGCTACGGGTTCCCGCTCATCGAGGGGTACGGGCTCTCGGAGGCGACCTGCGGGTCCACCCTCAACCCGGTCGCCGGCCCGCGGCGCGCCGGCACCGTCGGAGTCGCGTTCCGCGGCCAGGAGGTCCGCATCGTCGACGGGGCGGGGAGGCAGCTGGCCCCGGGCGAGGGCGGCGAGGTCGTCGTGCGCGGTCCGAACGTCATGCGTGGCTACCTCGGTCGCCCGGAGGAGACCGCCCGGGTCGTCGTGGACGGGTGGTTGCACACCGGCGACGTCGGTCATCTCGACGAGGACGGCTACCTCACGCTGGTCGGGCGCACGAAGGACATGATCATCCGGGGTGGCGAGAACATCTACCCCAAGGAGATCGAGGACGTCCTGGCCGCCGATCCCTCCGTCCTCGAGGTCGCGGTGATCGGCGTACCCGACGACACGTGGGGTGAGCGAGTTGTCGCCTACGTCCAGCCGCGTCCCGGTGGAACGGTCGATCCGGCGTCGCTGAGGGCGCGGTGCGTCGAGTCCCTCAGCGGGTTCAAGCGCCCGACCGAGACGTTCACGGTGGACGCCATCCCGAAGAACGCCGTCGGCAAGATCGACAAGGCGGCACTGCGCACCCTGCACGCCGCAGCCGCTCCCGTGAACGAGCCTGCCGACGAGCCGGTGCTCAGGCATCGCCCGTAGCCGACGCGGGGCCCACTGGTCTATCCCGCCCCGTTGCTCCGGGTGAACACGAGGAGAACACTCGGTGCTCCGACGAGAGCCTGGGGGTCCCATGAGTGAGCAGCACCCGGTGGTCCAAGGACGTACGTTCACACCGCCCGGCAAGGGGCCGTGGGAGCTGGAGACGACCCACTCGGCGAGGCCGATGACGCCCTTGGCGCAGGACGCGTTCATGACCGGCTTCAAGAGGGGGTTCGCCGAGGGCACCGCGCGGTACGGCGTGCTGCTGTCCCATCTCGAGCCCGGTTTCAGCCAGGGCTTCTTCTACAACCAGCCGGTCGCCGTGGGTGCGCCCGCCGGTGCCATGGAGCCGCCGCCCAAGCCGGTGCTGCAGCTGGTCAGCCGGATCCATCCCGAGATGCGACGTCGGCACAAGGCCGCCGAGCGAGCCATCCGCGAGAAGCTCTGGCGCGAGGACCTGAGGAACTGGGACGACGTCGACAAGCCCGCGGCCATCAAGTCGCACCAGGCGATCCAGGCCGTCGACGTGGGGGCGCTGTCCGACGCCGGCCTGGCCGACCACGTCGGCCAGTGCGTGCAGCACGCGATCGACGCGGCCTACCTGCACCACAAGTACACGATCCCGGCGTGCCTCCCCGTCGGCGACTTCCTGGCCGGCGCGATCGCGTGGACGGGCGCGCCGGTCGGCGAGCTGATGACCCTGCTCCGGGGACGCTCGGCGGTGTCCCGGGGGTTCGCCGCCGACGAGCTCGAAGCCGCAGCGAAGGCGCTCACGACGTCGGACTCGGCCCGGGTGGTCCTCGCGTCGGCTCGTGACTCCGAGAGCATTCTCTCCGAGCTGACCGCCGACCCGGAGGTCGGCGCCGAGGTCTCGGCGTACGTCGAGGCGGTCCGCTGGCGGTGCGTCGGCTACGACCTGGGCGACAAGGCGGCCGGCGAGCTGCCCGACACCCTCGTGGAGTCGCTCCGCTCCAGTCTCGCGGGCAGCTGGGCCGCTGCGCCCGACGACGACGCCGCCCTGCAGGCGCTGCGCGAACGGGTCCCGGCCGAGCACCGCGAGGACTTCGACGACCGGCTCGCCGAGGTTCGGTTGATGTACCGGCTGCGCGACGAGCGTGGTGTCTACAGCGACGGCTGGGCCGTGGGCCTGGGCCGCCGGGCGCTGCTCGAGGTCGGCCGGCGGCTGACGGCCAAGGGGCTGCTGAACGATCCCGAGCACGCGGTGGACCTGCGCGCCGACGAGGTCCGCGCCCTGCTGCTCGGCGGAGCCGGCGGTCCGAGCGCGGCCGACGTGGCCGAGCGGTTCGCGTGGCGGACGACGATGACCACGTCCGACGCGCCGCCCTTCCTCCGGGCCCTGCCGGCTCCTCCGCCGCCGGCCGAGTGGCTGCCCCGCCCGGCCCGACGCACGGCCGCGGCGATGAACACCTTCATGGCGTCGCTGTTCGCCGTGCCGGAGACGCCGAACACGGACACCCTGCTGACCGGCCTCGCCGTCAACACCGGGGTCTACGAAGGCCCGGCCCGGCTGGTGGAGAGCTCCGACGACTTCGGTCGGATCCGCCAGGGCGACGTGCTCGTGACGCGGATGACGTCGCCGTACTTCAACGTGGTGCTGCCGATGCTCGGCGCGATCGTCACCGACCGTGGCGGGCAGCTCTGCCATGCCGCGATCGTGGCCCGGGAGTACGGCATCCCGGGGATCGTCGGCACCCGCGACGCGACCCGAACGATCCGCGACGGTGACCGCGTGAGGGTCGACGGGACCACGGGCGAGGTGCATCTCCTCGGGTGACCACCACCACGCTCACCCCGCTCGCCCTGGCGACCGACGCGCGGGCCTTCGGAGGCAAGGCCGCCCAGCTCGCGGCCGCGCTCGCCGCGGGGTTGCCGGTGCCTACCGGATTCGCCCTCGACTGGACCGCGGTGCGCGCGGTCGTCGACGGTGACCGCCGCGCGCTCACCTGGCTCGACGCCATCACCGACGCGGGTCCCTGGGCCGTCCGGTCGAGCGCGATCGGCGAGGACTCTGCCGAGGCGTCGTTCGCCGGCACCCACCTCACCGTCCTGGGGGTCGTCGGGCTGGAGGCGCTCGTCGACGCGGTCCACCAGGTCCACGAGTCGGCTGCCGACGAGGCGGCCCTGGCCTATCGCCGCCAGCACGGGCTGGACCCGACGCCCCGGATGGCGGTCGTCCTCCAGCCGATGATCGCCTCCGAGGTGGCGGGCGTGCTGTTCACGAAGAACCCGGTGACCGGGGCGCACGAGCGGGTCATCGAGGCCAGCTGGGGACTGGGCGAGACCGTGGTGAGCGGCCTGGTCAGCCCCGACCAGTACCGGCTCGCCCCGGACGACGGTCGGCTCCTCGACCGGTGGGCGGGGGACAAGGACGTCGCGCTGTGGCTGCAGCCCGACGGGACCGTCACCGAGGCCCCGGTAGCGGCCGACCGGGCCACGGCGTGGTGCCTCGTCGAGGAGCAGCTGGAGCACCTGCACTGGCTCGCGGGTCACTGCGACGAGGTCTTCGGCACCACCGAGCACGACATCGAGTTCGCCTTCACCGAGGACCGGTTGCACCTGCTCCAGCGCCGTCCGATCACGCATGGCTGAAGCCGCCGCGGTCCCGGCCTCCGACGACGTCGGCCGCGGGCTGGTCGGCGCCTTCCTGACTGCCAGCCTGATGCCGCTGAACTCGACCATGGTCGCCGTCGCGGTGCCCGCGATCGCCCGGAGCGTCGGCCACGGACCGGCAGCGGTGACCCAGGCACTGGTCGCGACGTACCTGATCGCGGCGATCGCGCTGCAGAGTCCCGGCGGCAAGCTCGGCGACCGGCTCGGCCACTGGCGGGTCCTCGCGCTCGGGCAGGCCATCGTCGCGACGGGAGCGATCCTCGGCTTCCTGGCGACCAGCCTGCCGATGCTCGCCGGCGCCCGGGTGCTGATGGCGACGGGAGGCGCGCTCGCCGTGCCGGCGACGCTCGCGCTCCTGCGCGTCTCGCTCCCGCTGGAGCGACGGGGGCGGGCGTTCGGCACCTTCGGCGCCGTGATGGCGCTGGCCGCCGCTCTCGGCCCGATCGTCGGCGGCGTCCTGGTGGACGCGTTCGGGTGGGAGGCCGTGTTCGTCGCGAACGTGCCGGTGCTCGCCGCGGCCGCGATCCTCGTCGCCTCGGTGGACCGCGGCGTGGACGTACGCCGGACCGGCAGGTTCGACGTCCTCGGGTCGGTGCTGCTCACCACGACGCTGGTCCTCCTCGTGCTCGCCGCCCAGGAGCGCGCGAGCGTGTCCGTCGCGCTGGTCCTCGGCGGCCTGGTCGCCCTGGCCGCCTTCGTCGCGCACGAACGCCGGGTCGAGGACCCGGTCGTCGCGTTCGACCTGTTCGCGTCGGCCGCCTTCACCGCCGGCACCCTGCTGATCTGCCTGCAGAACCTCGTGATGTACGCGCTGCTCTTCGAGGTCCCGCTGGTGCTCGAGGAGCGCTTCGACCTCGGCGCCCGGCAGACCGGCCAGCTCCTCATCTTCCTGATGGTCGCCATGGTCCTCACCTCGCTCGGGGCCGGCCGGCTCACCGAGCGGGCCGGACCGCGCGCCCTCGCCGTGACGGGATCGCTGATCTGCCTGGCGGCTCTGGTCGTCCTGCGGCTCGTCCCGCTCAGCGCCGCCGGCGAGGTTCGCCTTCCGCTCGCGCTGCTCGGCATCGGTCTCGGGCTGTGCGGTCCGGCGGCCCAGACCGCCTCCCTCTCGGCGGTCGCCTCGGCACGCAGCGGCATGGCCGCCGGTGTCAGCTCCACGATGCGCTACCTCGGTGGCGTCGCGGGCATCGCCTTCCTCGGCCGCGCCCTCGATCTCCACGGCTCGCGCGCTGCCGTGCTGGCCGAGCACCACCACATGGTGGAGATCTTCCTCGGCGTGCTGGTCCTCGGGCTCCTCTGTGCCGTCCGGATGCCGGGCGTCGCGCGGCGCGTTCCCCAGGCCCAGGCCTGACGGATCGCCCCGCCCGCGGGGGCTCCGCCCTGTCAGCCAAAATGAACTGAAGCCAGTTCAAAAAAGTCCGCCCGTGTGGTTGCCATCACAGAGCGCGCCATGCTTCACTCTCCTGAAGTGAACTCAACTCAACTTGAAGCGAGTCAGAGGAGGTGGCGCTGATGACTGCGGACGTTCGCCAGCGCGACCGGTCCGGCGACCGGGCCCACGGAGCGGGGTCGGACCCCACGGCGGGACCGGTCCTCAGCGTCCGGAACCTGTCGAAGACCTTCCCCGGCACGCGGGCCCTCGACGACGTCTCGGTCGACGTCCGCCCCGGCGAGGTCCACGCGCTGATGGGCCAGAACGGGTCCGGCAAGTCGACGCTGATCAAGGTCCTCGCCGGCTACCACTCCGCGGATCCCGGGTCCACCGCCGAGATGGACGGCGTGCCGTTCGAGGCGGGGCGCACCGTGCCGCCCGGCCTCCGCTTCGTCCACCAGGACCTCGGGCTGATCCTCGAGCTGAGCGCCCAGGACAACCTCGCCCTCCACGGCGGTTTCGCGCGCGGCTTCGGCCGACGCGTGCTCTGGAAGCAGCAGGAGGCCGAGACCCGGCGCGTGCTCGCGGCGTTCGACATCGACCTCGACATCCACCGCCCGCTCGCCGCCGCCACGCCGGTGCAACGCACCGTGGTCGCGATCGCCGCGGCCCTCCAGGGCTGGGACGGCGGTGGCGTGCTCGTGCTGGACGAGCCGACCGCGGTGCTGCCGCACGACGAGGTCGAGCGGCTGTTCGAGGTCGTGGAGCAGGTGCGAAACCGCGGGACCAGCGTGCTCTACGTGTCGCACCGGATGGACGAGATCTTCTCGCTCGCCGACCGGGTCACGGTGCTTCGCGGCGGCCGACGGGTCGGCACCTACGACGTCTCCTCCCTGGACACGCGCAGCCTGGCCACCCGGATGGTCGGCGACGAGGTGGACCCGGACTTCCGCGCACCGGTCGTGACCCAGGGCCACCAGCCGGTGACGCTGCAGGCCCAGGACATCCGGGGCAAGTGGCTGCGCGGCGTCGACCTGGAGGCCCGAGCAGGAGAGATCGTCGGCATCGCAGGGCTCGCCGGAGCAGGGGCGCTCGAGCTGCCCTACGCCCTGGCCGGGAAGGCCGGCGCTCTCGCCAGCGGCCAGATCCGGCTCCCCGCCACCTCCGAGGACTGGTACGACGTGCAGCGGGCGCGTGACCTGGAGATCCCGCTCGTCCCGGCCGACCGGCAGACCGAGGCCGTGGTCGCCGAGTTCAGCGTGGCGGAGAACCTGTCGCTCTCCTCGCTCCGGTCCCTCGGCCGCCGCGGGCGCCTGTCGGCGAAGGACGAGGCCACGCTGGTCGAGACCTGGAGCGAGCGCCTGAGCCTGGTCAGTGCCGGCCCCGGCGCGCCGATCTCGACCCTCAGCGGCGGCAACCAGCAGAAGGTGATCCTGGCCCGGTGCCTCGCCGGGGACCCTCAGGTCCTGGTGCTGTGCGAGCCGACCGCCGGTGTGGACATCGGTACCCGCGTGTCGATCTACCGGATCATCGCCGACCTCGCCGCCCACGGACTGACCGTGATCGTCGCCTCCTCCGACGAGGGCGACCTGCTCGCCCTCTGCACCCGGATCCTCGTCCTCCGCGACGGAGTCGTGGCCGAGGAGCTGCCGGCCGAGGGGCTGACCAAGAACGTGCTGATCCGAGCCATCGAAGGAGCAGACGAATGAGCTCGAAAGTCGAGGAGCGAGTCGTGACCACGACCAGGCGCCATGCCGACCCGGCCCCGCAAGCCCCGAGCCTCACCTCGCGGTGGATCTCCCGCCTGGCCGTCGACAAGGTGGGCGCGGTCTACGTCTGGCTGGCGATCATCGCGGTGTTCTCGATCTGGGTTCCCGACACCTTCCCGAACCTGACCACCGCCAAGCAGATCCTGAACGCCAACGCGATCACGGGCCTCGCGGCGCTGTCGGTGACGATCCCGCTCGCGGCCCGGGTCTTCGACCTCTCGTTCGCGCTGAACATGACGCTGTGCGGCGTCGCCGTCACCCACCTCGTGGTCGACGGGGTCCCGCTCGTGGCGGCGGTCGTGGTCGGCCTCCTCGTCGGCCTCCTCGTCGGCCTGATCAACGCGACGGTCGTGGTGGGCATGAAGATCGACTCGTTCATCGCCACCCTTGCGACCGGCTCGCTGCTGCAGGCGCTGGTCACCTGGATCACCAACGACACCCCGATCAGCGACGCCAGGCTGGCAGGCGCGTTCTCCAAGATCGGCCAGACGACGATCGTCGGCATCACCTTGCCGGTGCTCTACTTCGCCGTCGTCGCGGTCGGCATCTGGTACCTCCTCGAGCACACCGCGACCGGACGCCGGCTCTACGCGGTGGGGTTCAACCCCGAGGCGGCCCGGCTGGCCGGCGTACGGGTCGCGCGGCTGCAGTTCGCCAGCCTGGTCACCTCCGGGGTCCTGTCGGGAGCGGCCGGCATCGTGCTGGCCTCGATCCTGGGCGGCGGCTCGCCGACCGCCGGGACGCCGTACCTGCTGCCGGGCTTCGCGGCGGTGTTCCTCGGCGCGACCCAGCTCAAGAACGGCCGGTTCAACGCCGGCGGCACGGTGATCGCGGTACTGCTGCTGGGCACCGGCGTCACCGGCCTCGGCCTGGCGAACGCGCCCCAGTGGTCCGGCTCCTTCTTCGTCGGCGTCGTGCTGATCGCGGCGCTGACCGTCACCGGCCTGCAACGGCGTACGACGCTCGCCGCACGCCCGACCGAGCCCGAGCCCGACTCCGACGCAGCGGTCCCCGCATGACGCCGCCGCCCTTCCCCCACGAGCGTCTCGGGACCTGCAAGCCCACACAGAAAGTGAGAATCATGTCCGCACATCGCCCTCGCACCGAACGGCGTGCGACGTGGGTGGCCACGGCCGTCTCGGCCGTCGTCCTCCTGCTGCTCGCCTCCGCCTGCGGCACCAAGAGCGACGCCACGTCGTCGTCCGTCGACGACGCCGGCCTGAAGGCCGCCAAGGCGACGGTCGCCAAGGCTGCCGTGCGGCCGACCACGATCAGCGTGTCCACGCCGATCGACAAGCCGATCCCGTCCGGCAAGAAGATCACCTTCGTCAGCTGTGGTGTCGAGGCCTGCGCCATCCAGGGTCCGATCCTGGCCGCAGCGGCAGCCCACCTCGGCTGGACGGTCGACCAGGTCGCCACCGACGGCTCCCCGGAGAAGGTCCAGGGCGCGATCGAGTCCGCCATCCGGAACGGCTCGAACGCCGTGATCCTCAACGCCGCCGACAAGGACGCCTACGCCAAGCAGATCGCCGACGCCAACAAGGCCGGCGTCGAGTTCGTGACCTGCTGCTCGCTGGCCACCGCCGGCAGCAGCAGCGGCATCCTCTACAACACCGCCACGTCCGACCAGAACGCGCCGATCGGCGACTACCTCGCCGCCGAGGTCGTCAGTGACAGCGGCGGCAAGGCCAACGCGGTGTACGTGAACATCTCGGCCTTCCGGATCCTCGCCAAGGTCGGCGAGACGTTCACGGCGGGCATGAAGAAGTACTGCTCGACCTGCACCGTGGGCAACCTCGACATCCCGCTGACCTCGCTCGGCAAGGACGCTCCCGACCGGATCGTCTCGTACCTGCGGAGCCACCCGAAGGTGAACTACATCGCGCTCTCGGTGAGCGACGCCCTCGGCTCCGGCCTCCCGGCTGCGCTCAAGGCTGCCGGCCTGGCCGACAAGGTCAAGATCGTCGGCCAGGGTGGAGGGTCGCAGAACTTCTCCGACCTCAAGGCCGGGGCGATCGAGTCGCTGGTCCCGACCGACACCTACGCCTACGACTACCTGATGATCGACGCGCTGGCGCGGAAGTGGGCGGGCGTGCCGCTCGAGGCGACCGGTCCGCAGTTCTGGCTGGTCAAGAAGGACACGGCTCCGGCGGACACGTCCAAGCCGTTCCCGCTCGTGACCGACACGGACGCGCAGTTCACCAAGCTCTGGGGCAAGTCCTGACCAGACCCTGAACCGGGCGGGTCCGGCGTCTTCATCCGGCGCCGGACCCGCCCACACCACTGGAGCGGGAGAGACACATGTTCGTGCTCGTGCACGGCGCCGGCATGGGCGCCGACTGCTGGGACAGGCTGCTGCCCCACCTCTCACACCCGACGCTCGCGGTCGATCTCCCCGGCCGGGGTGCGCGCTCCGACGTCCCGATCACGTCGGTCGACCTCGACGGCTGCGCCCAGGCGATCCTCGACGACGTGGCCGCTGCCGGCGGCGACGACCTCGTGCTGGTCGCGCACTCCTTCGCCGGCGTCTCGGTTCCGCGCGTGATGGCCCAGCTCGCGCCTCGGCTGCGGCACGTCGTCTTCCTCTCTGCCGTCGTGCCGGAGGACGGCACCTGCGTGCTCGACCAGATCGACCCGGCCGTGCGTGAGGCCGTGCGTGCCGCCACGGCCGGCGGGGTCTACTCGCAAGGACGAGACGCCGCCCGGGCGATGCTGTGCAACGACATGGACGCCGAACAGGCGGAGTGGACGCTCGACCGCGTCGTCGACGACTCCGCGGCGCTGCTCACCGAGACCGTCGACCTGAGCGGCCTGTCCACCGACGTTCCGCGCACCTACGTCCGGCTGACCAAGGACGCCTGCTACCCGCCGGAGCTCCAGGAGCGGTCCGCCGCGCGCGTCGGTGGCGACGTCGCGTACCTGGACACCGGCCACATGGCGATGGTGACGGCACCCGAGCAGCTCGCCGCGGTCCTCGACGCCGTCGTCTAGCGGCATGACCGACCCGCCGCACCACCCGAGGGCGCGCTGCGCCGGTACGACGGCCCTGGTCACGGGCGCGTCCGCGGGCATCGGTGCGGCGATCGCCAGGCTCCTCCACGCCGAGGGGGCGCTCGTCGCGCTCGGCGACGTCGACCGGCAACGGGGCGAGGCGCTGGCCGCCGAGCTCGGTGACCGCGCGACGTACGTCGCACTCGACGTCACCGACGAGTCCTCGTGGCTCGCCGCGGTCGACGGCCTGGCCGTGAGCCCCCACCCGTTGACGACCCTGGTCAACTGCGCCGGCGCCGCGCTGCGACGCCCCCTCCTGGAGACCTCTGCCGCGGAGTTCCGCCGGATCGTCGAGCTCAACCTCGTGGGCACGTTCCTGGGGATGCGGGTCGCCGGCCCGCACCTCGCCGAGGGCGCCTCGATCGTCAACATCTCCTCGCTCAACGGCGTCCTGCCGACCGCCGGCCTCGGGGCGTACGTCGCGTCGAAGGCCGGTGTCTCCGCCCTGACGCGCGTGGCCGCGCTCGAGCTGGCGGAGCGGGGGATCCGGGTCAACGCGGTGTGCCCGGGCAGCATCGAGACCGCGATCACCGACGGCGCGGACTTCGCCGACGTCGACTGGGACGCCTACCTGCGCTCCATCCCGCTGCACCGGCGGGGGACGGCCGACGAGGTCGCGCGCGCGGTCGTCTACCTGGCCTCCAGCGACAGCAGCTACGTCACCGGGACCAACCTGGTCGTCGACGGCGGGATCGCGGCCGGCCGGCTCTCGCCGGGCTGACGCCGGGTCGAGTGCCGAGGTGGCTGCCCGGGCGGCCACCTGAGCACCCGACCGGCACACGCAGAGGCGCCGCACACGACTCTGTGTGCGGCGCCTCTGCGTGGTGGTGCGGGTCAGTCCTCCAGGATCGTGATCGCGCGCTCGGGGCAGGACCCGGCAGCGTTGCGGGCGTCCTCGACCTGGTCGGGCGGGACGTCGACGATCTGGCCCCGGGCGGTCACGTAGCCCTCGTCGTCCTCCTCGAGCAGGTCCTCGGCGAGGGTGTAGCAGCGGCCGTGGCCGCGGCAGAGGTTGGCGTCGAACTCGAGCTTCATGCCGACACCTCCCACGAGACCGGCAGGCTGAGCAGCGCCATCATCGCGCCGCCTCCTCTCTCCATGAGCGGGGTGTCGGACGCGATCCGGAAGTCCGGTACGACGGCCAGCCACTCCTCGACGGCCACCTTCATGACCATCCGGGCCAGGTGCGCGCCCAGGCAGCGGTGCGGACCGCCGGCGAAGCCGAGGTGGTTGTTCGACCTGCGGTCGACGATGAACTCGTCGGGCCGGTCGTAGACCCGGGGGTCCCGGTTCGCGCCGGAGACCAGCCCGTAGACCATGTCGCCCTTGCTGAGCGGGCAGCCGTGGAACTCGGTGTCCTGGGCCACCTTGCGGCCGTCGCCGAAGATGATCGTGTAGAGCCGCAGCGACTCCTCGACCGCCGACGGGATCAGCTGGGGCTCCTCGATCAGGCGGCGGCGGTCGGCCGGGTTCTCGGCGAGGTGCCGGAAGAGGTAGCCCAGCTGGCCGCGCGTGGTGTCGAGTCCCGCGAGGACCAGCACGGTGAGGATGTCGAGGATCAGGGCGTCGCCGAGCGGCTCCCCGTCGACCGTCGAGTGCAGCAGCATCGAGACGAAGTCGTGCTCGCGCTCCTCGGTGTCGTCCTGGCGCGCGGCCAGCACGTCCACCCAGTACTGCCGGATGCCGCCCAGGGCTGCGCCCATCGCCTCCTGCTGGGCGAGGTCGCCGCCGAAGCCGGCGAAGAAGTCCTCCACCCACGGGACGAACAGGTCGGCGTCGGCCTGGGGGACGCCGATGAGGGCGAGGAAGACCTCGGTCGGCAGACGCATCGCGAAGTCGGTGATCACGTCGCACTCGCCGCGGGGCGCGAGCTCGGTGACCAGGCGGCGGGCGACCTCGTGCGCCTGCGGCTCGATCCGCTTCACCGCGTTCGGCGCGAACCAGCGGCTGACCAGCTGCCGGTACTTGCTGTGCTCCGGCGGGTCGATCTGGGTCGGGACGAAGCGGTAGACGGGCTCCGGCTCCCACGGCGTGATCGACTCGCTCGAGAAGATCTCCGGGTGCTGGTACATCTCGCGGACCTCGTCGTACCGCGTGAACATCCAGTAGCCCTGGGCGTGGGTGTTGAAGAAGACCGGACTGGTCTCGCGCAGCTCGTTCGCCTTCTGCCAGTGGCTGCCTGCCTCCAGCGGCGGCGACGCGTCCAGGTGGACGACGGGACAGCCGGACGGCACGCGGTCGGCGATCGTCTCGCCTCCCGGGGCCGGGTCGGTCACGGTCATCACGTTCTCTCTTCCTCGTCCTGGCGCCGGCCACGGTCCGGAGCACAAACTGAGTTCGGTTCGGTTTCGTGCTGGCCCGACTGTAACGGCGCTCACACGGCCCTGACAAGAGTGGGCCGCCGGCGCGATCCAGGGATCCCGAGAACCACGTAGACCACTACTGAACTCCGTCGTCGCGGCTTCGAAGGGTCTTGTGGTCGTCGTCACCATCCTCTAAATTGAATCGAACTTGGTTCAGGTTCATACCCGAGAGGCCAGGCCGGTCCGGGCCGCTGGTCCGCCATCGAGTGGAGGGTCACCCCATGACACAGTCCGACTACCAGCACTTCTTCATCGACGGCGCCTGGCGTCCCGCGCAGAGCAGCGACCGGTTCGAGATCATCTCGCCGCGCTCGGAGCAGGTCATCGGGCACGTGCCGGCCGCGTCGCGCGCCGACATCGACGCCGCCGTCGCCGCGGCCCGCCGGGCCTTCGACGAGGGGGAGTGGCCGCGGCTGACGCCGGCCGAGCGCGCCGACTACCTCACGCGCATGGCCGACGCGATCGCCAAGCGCCAGGAGGAGCTCGCCGAGCTGATCACCGAGGAGCTCGGCTGCACGCTGTTCCTCTCGCAGGTCTACCAGGTGGTCTCGCCGGTGATGAGCCTCAACTACAACGCGGAGATCGGTCGCAGCCTCGACACCGCGCAGGTCCGGATCAGCGATCTCGGCCCGCTCGCCACCGGCTCCGAGGGCGGCAGCATCATCCCGATGGCCGGCGCCAGCCTGGTGGTGCAGGAGCCCGTCGGCGTGGTGGCCGCCTTCCCGGCGTACAACTTCGCGTTCCCGGCCGTGCCGCAGAAGGTCGGGCCCGCGCTCATCGCGGGCTGCACCGCGGTGGTCAAGGTGACCGAGCCGAACCCCCTGGCCACGTTCCTGTACGGCGAGATCTGCGAGGAGGTCGGCCTCCCGCCGGGCGTGATCAACATCGTCGCGGCGCGCGGCCCCGAGTCGGAGTACCTCGTCCGCCACCCCGGCGTCGACATGGTCAGCTTCACCGGCTCCGTCCAGACCGGCTCGCGGATCGGTGCCGCATGCGGCGAGCTGATCCGCCCCTGCGTCCTGGAGCTCGGCGGCAAGTCCGCCGCGATCGTGCTCGAGGACGCCCGGATCGAGGACGCCCTGCCCGTGCTCGTCGGCGCCAGCGTCGGCACGAACGCCGGGCAGAGCTGCGTGGCCCTCACCCGCCTCGTCGTCCCGGCCGCGCAGTACGACCAGTACGCCGAGGCCCTGGTCGAGGCGTTCCGCTCGCTGAAGGTCGGCGACCCCTTCGAGGCCGACACGGTGATCAGCCCCCTGGTGACCGAGCGCCAGCGCGCCCGCGTCGAGGAGTACGTCGAGCTCGCCCGCAAGGAGGGCGCGACGATCGCGACCGGCGGCCGCCGTCCGGCCGGCCTGGACCGCGGCTGGTACTACGAGCCGACCCTGATCACCGACGCCGACAACTCGATGCGGGTCTCGCGCGAGGAGATCTTCGGACCCGTCGCCTCCCTGATCCCTCACCACGGCGAGGAGGACGCGATCCGGATCGCCAACGACAACGAGCTCGGCCTGTCGGGCGCGGTCTTCACCGCGGACGACGCCCACGGCTTCGAGGTGGCACGCAAGGTCCGCACCGGAACGTTCTCGGTGAACACCTTCGCCGCCGACCTCGGCTCTCCGTTCGGCGGCTACAAGAAGTCCGGGATCGGTCGCGAGCACGGGCCGACGGCGTACCAGGAGTTCCTGCACTACAAGACCGTGTCGGTCGACCCGAGCCGTCAGCTGCCCGAGTCGGTGACCGCCGGCGTACGCCGCGGCACCGGACCGGGCTCGGTCTGAGACCTCCGGAGCACACGATGGACGACCCGTTCCCGCACGCCTTCTCGCCGTTCCGCATCGGCGGCTTCGACGTGCGGAACCGGCTCGTCGCGCTGCCGGCCGGCACCAGCCTGGTCGAGCACGGCGTCCCGACCCACGGCGACGTCGAGCACTTCGAGCGGCTGGCGGCCGGCGGCGTGGGGATGATCGTGGCCGGTGCCATGGTCGTCCACCCCTCCTCGGCGCTGCGGTCCGGGAAGCTGGTCGAGGCCTACCGCGACGAGGTGGTCGCGGCGATGGCCGCCAAGGCCGACGTCGTGCACCGGCACGGCGCCCGGCTCGTCGGCCAGCTGTGCCACCTCGGCCGGGAGTTCATCGGCGGTGAGTCCGACAGCGCCCCGATGGCGCCCTCGGCGATCAAGACGGTCCGCGACGCCTACCCGCCGCACGTGCTCACCCACGCCGACATCGACGCGATCGTCGAGGGCTGGCGGGTCTCGACCCGGCACCTCGTCGAGGCCGGCGTCGACGGGGTGGAGATCCACGCTGCCCACGGCTACCTGCCCGCGCAGTTCATGTCGCCGCTCACCAACCGGCGCACGGACTCCTTCGGTGGGTCGTTCGAGAACCGGATGCGCTTCCTGCACCTGGTCGTCGAGGCGATGCGCTCGGTCATCCCGCCGGGCTTCGCCCTCGGCGTGCGGCTCAGCGGTGAGGAGGAGATCCCCGGCGGCATGGGGATCGAGGACTGCGTCCGGATCGCCGAGGACCTCGCCGCGGCGTACCCGATCGACTACTTCTCGATCACCCACGGCACCCGGGGGAAGTACGTCAAGGACTCGACCGGCCCCGACGCGGTGGCGATCCCGTCCGCGTCGCGGGTCCGGGCCGCGACGGGTGTCCCGACGCTGGTCGGCCAGCGGATCCGTGACGTGGCCACGGCCGAGCACGCGATCAAGGCCGGTCACGCCGACCTGGTCGGGATGGCGCGCGCCCTCATCGCCGACCCCGACCTTCCGGTGAAGTCGCAGACCGGTCGGCTCGACGAGGTGCGCGGTTGCCTGGGCATCAACCAGGACTGCCGGGCCTTCGACCCGCACCTGCACTGCGCGGTGAACGCCGAGGTCGGCCGCGGCCGTCTCCCGGGCGTCGGCGTGAAGGTCGACCGGCCCAAGGAGATCTACGTCGTGGGTGGCGGCCCGGCCGGTCTCGAGGCCGCGCGGGTGAGCGCCGAGCGCGGCCACCGCGTGACCGTCTTCGAAGGCGCGTGCGCACTCGGGGGAGCGGTCCGGGTCGCCGCGGCGTCGCCGCACCGGGCGACCCTGATCGACATCGTCGACTACCTCGAGCGCGAGACCCGACGGCTCAAGGTCGACGTGAACCTCGGCGCGGTGATCTCACCGGACGACCTCGAGGAGATCCGCGGGATCGCCGACCACGTCGTGCTCGCCACCGGCTCGAGGGTCGCGGCTCTCCCCGCCGCTGTGCAGGCGCGCGACGGCGTCACGGTCGAGTCCGTGCTGACCGGCGACGTGCCGGACGAGCCCGGCGTCGCGGTCGTGTACGACGAGGGCGACGGCTTCTGGCCGGCGTACAGCGCGGCCGAGGCGCTCGCGCAGCGCGGCTGGCAGGTCACGTTCTCCACCGCTCTCACGGCTCTGGCCTCGCGGGTGCCGGCCGAGAGCGCCGGCCCGCTGCTCCAGCGGCTCGGCGGCGCCGGGGTCTCGCTGCAGGTCGCGCACAGCGTGGTGGTCCCGGACGATCCCGCGAGCCCGGTCGTCCTCCGACCGGTCTTCGGAGGCCCGGAGGTCGAGGTCGAGCCGGCCCTGCTCGTCTGGCACCAGCAGCGGGTCGTCGACGACACGCTCCTCGGTGTCGCCGAGCCGGGCGCCGCCCTGACCGTCATCGGCGACGGCCTGACGCCGCGCCGGATCAGCCACGCCATCGCCGAGGGCTACCGCTTCGGCGCCACCGTCTGAGCACCTGCCCTGGAACGGCACGAACAGAGAGGCACGACCATGACCACTGTCGAGGACCGCATCGCGATCGAGGACCAGCTGTACCGCTACGCGTCCAGCATCGACTCCGGGAACCCGGACGCGCTGTACGACGTGCTGCACCCCGACCTCTGGGCGCAGTACGGCAACGCCGAGCCGGCCGAGAGCGCCGACACCGTGATCGGCTGGATCCGGGACGCGACCAAGAACTGCGTCTGGCAGCACCACCTGCTGAGCGTCTACCACGTCGACGTGCAGGGGGACACCGCGACCGCGCTGGTCTACCACACGTCGTACCAGAAGTTCGAGGGCGACGACGACGTGTGCCTGCTGGTGGGTCGCTACCACGACGAGCTGGTGCGTCACGAGGGCACCTGGAAGATCTCGCGGCTGGTCTTCGAGATCATGTGGGGCGAGCGGCGTGCGGATGCGGCGGGCTACCTCGAGTCCGTCGGAGGGCGCGGGCCGCAGGTCCCGGACTGGCCGTGACGGCGACGGTGGAGCGACCGGCACTGATGTCGGCGTACCGGCTGCCCGGCTGGGGCCACCCGGTCGAGCTGGTCGAGCTGCCGGTGCCGGTGCCCCGCGGCACCGAGGTCCTCGTCGAGGTGCAGGCGGTGGGCCTCTGCCACTCCGACCTGTTCGTGATGTCGGTCGAGGAAGGCGTGCTGCCCTACGACCTGCCGCTGACGCTCGGCCACGAGGTGGCCGGCAGGGTGGTCGCGGTCGGCGAGCTCGCGGACTCCTCGCTGGTCGGCAGCGACGGTGTGGTGCACGGTGTCTGGTCGTGCGGCGAGTGCCACAACTGCCAACGTGGGCAGGACAACCACTGCGTCGCGCTCGACGGTCGCGTCGGCTGCGGGCTCGGCCGCGACGGCGGGCTGGCGGACTACGTCGTGCTGCCCCACGGCCGGCACTTCGTCACCGCGACGTCGGTGCCGCCGACGGCGCTGGCGCCCCTCGCGGACGCGGGTCTCACGGCGTACCACGCGATCCGCCTGCACGCCGATGCCCTGGCCGGCGACTGCGCGGCGCTGGTGATCGGCGTCGGCGGGCTCGGGCACCTGGCCGTGCAGATCCTGCGGGCGACGACCTCGGCGCGGGTGGTGGCGGTCGACCCCCGGCCGGAGGCGTGTGCGCTGGCCGAGCGGCTCGGCGCCCACCACACCGCGATGTCCGTCGACGACGGGCTCGCGCGGCTCACCGCCTCGACCGGTCTCACCGGCATCGACGTGGTCCTCGACTTCGTCGGATCCGACGACACGCTGCGGCTGGGCGCGTCCGCGCTCACGCCCGGCGGACGGTTGGTCGTCGTCGGCGGTGCGCGGGGCAGCATCACCGTCGGCAAGGGCCTGGACCTGCCGCTCGGCTGGCAGGTCTCGGCTCCCTTCTGGGGACCACGCTCCGACCTGGTCGCGGTCGTCGAGCTCGCGGAGAAGGGCCTGCTCGACCCGGTGGTCGAGGTGGTCCCGTACGCCGACGTACCCGCGGCGTACGCACGCCTCCACGACGGTGGCGTCACCGGTCGCATCGTCGTGGTGCCCGACCGGGCCCCGGCATGACGCGGCACGGCGCCGAGGTCCGCGTCGCGCGCTACCCGGACGGGGCCGTGACGCCGGAGGACTTCGAGATCGTCGAGGTCCCGGTGGGCCATCCAGGGCCCGGCCAGGTGCTGGTCCGCAACACCTGGACCTCCGTCGACCCCGGTCTCCGGCTGCGGCTGCGCGCCGACGCTCCGGCCGGCTACTTCGCCGCGTTCCCGCTCGGGAAGGCGATGGACGGCGTGATGGCCGTCGGTGAGGTGGTCGAGTCGCGGGCTGACGGCTTCGCGCCCGGCGACCTGGTCTCGCACGCCCAGGGTTGGCGGGAGTACGCCGTCGTCGACCCGGCCGCCGTCCAGCTCGGGGGAGTCGGCACGCTGACCCGCCTCGACGCCGGCGTGGCCGAGCCGCAGGTGTTCCTCGGTCCGCTCGGCGGCATGGGGCTGACGGCGTACGCCGGCCTGCACGTGGTCGATGCGCTGCGGGGCGGTGAGACCGTCTGGGTGTCGGCCGCGGCCGGCGCGGTCGGGAGCCTGGCCGTGCAGATCGCGAAGCTCTGCGGCAACCGCGTGATCGCCAGCGCAGGGTCGGACGAGAAGGTCGCCTGGCTGCGGGACGAGCTCGGCGTCGAGGCGTTCAACTACCGCGACGGCCTCGACGATCGGCTGCGTGCGGTCGCGCCGGACGGCATCGACGTGTACTTCGACTCCGTCGGCAGCGACCACCTCGAGGCCGCTCTCGACCACCTGAACCGCCGCGGCCGGGTCGCGATGTGCGGCTCGATCGCGGAGTACGACTCGGGCCCGAAGGGCCCGCGGAACCTGTTCCTGGCGGTGTCGAAGGACCTCACCCTGCGTGGGTTCCGGGGGAGCAGCAACCTCCACCTGATGGCCGAGATGCAGGGCCGGATCTCCGCCTGGCTGCGCAGCGGCGAGCTGGTGCACCGGGAGACGGTCTTCACCGGCCTGGACTCTGCTCCGCGCGCACTCGCCGCGATGATCGCCGGTGACACCACCGGCAAGACGCTGGTCAGCATCGGCTGACCCGCGGACTCCTACGGAAGAGGTACGACGTGACCGCGATGGACCACCGCACCCGGGACAAGGTCGTCGTCCTCACCGGCGCGACCGGCGGCCTCGGGCGCGCGACCGCCGAGCGCCTCGCCGACGAGGGCGCCCGGCTCGTGCTCACCGACCTCGACGAGCAGGCCTGCAAGCAGCTCGCGACGAGCATTGCGGGTCATCCGGCGGGCCACCTCACGGCCCGGCTCGACGTCGCCGACGAGCTCGCGTGGAACGAGCTCGCCGCGACGGTCCTGAGCGCGTGCGGTCGCCTCGACGCCCTGGTGAACAACGCCGGCATCGGCAGCCTCGCCACCGTCGAGGACGAGACCCTCGAGCACTGGGAGACGGTCATGTCGGTCGACTCGACCGGCGTGTGGCTGGGCATGAAGCACCTCGGCCCGCTGATCGCGACCTCCGGCGGCGGCTCGATCGTCAACCTCTCCTCGATCCTCGGCACCGTCGGCGGCTTCGGCAACAGCGCGGCGTACCACGCCGCGAAGGGCGCCGTGCGCACGCTGACCAAGAACGCAGCCCTGCACTGGGCGTCGTCCGGCGTCCGCGTGAACTCGGTGCACCCCGGTTTCATCGGCACCCCCGAGCTGCTCGAGCGGTACGCCGGCACGCCCCGCCACGACGCGATGCTTGCCAACACCCCGGTCGGTCGCCTCGGACGCGGCGAGGAGATCGCCGCCGTGGTCGCCTTCCTCGTCAGCGACGACTCGACCTTCGTGACCGGCTCGGAGCTGTACGCCGACGGCGGATACACCGCGCGCTGAGCCGTCGAGCAGGTGAGGTGTTCTCGCTGCACACCGCCGCCAGTAGGCGCACTCTCCTGCCCCGATGAGCGGGCAGCCCAACCCAACGCGCCCGGGGCCCACAGCTCCGCGGGCGGGTCCTTGTGGTCACCGGATTCCATGCGCGACTGATTCGAGACATGCAAGTGTTCGGCCGTGGCTGACGAACCAAGGCGGTTGAACTCGACAGTGCTCGGATGGATCTCGCTGTCGTTGCTCTTGCTGGCCGCGGCAGCAGTTGTTGCGCCTCTGGTTCCGTACGTGCTCGCGGCGAGGGACAACGGCGTCCCCCTCGGGGAGGGGCCTTCCGAAATCGTTGCGCCTGGGGACCGCACGTGGGGGGTCTACTTCGACGACCGTGACAACAGCGGCTACGGCGAGACGTGCACGGTGACGGACTCGACGGGCCGTCCCATCGCGGTGCGTGATCCCGGCGTGACAGTCAGCTTCTCGAGCACCGAGATGCTCGGCCACGTCTTCGACACGCCCAGTGACGGCCGCTTCACGATCGCCTGCCACGGTGAGAGCGCGGACGTACGTGTCGGACCGGTGGGGAGCCTCCCGTCACTCCTGGTCGGCATGGCTGCCGCGGCGCTCCTCGGGCTTGTCGGCGTGATCGCCGGGAGTGTGTGGCTGACTCGCAGATCCGCGGCCCCAGAAGCTGTCGTGACGCACTCGTCCAGAGTCAGATGAAGATGCGCACGCTCATGCCGGCGATCCGCACTACTGCCGAGCTGCGTGGATGGGCCGGCGGGATCGACCGGTCGTACGTCGCGGATCCCGGTGGATGTGGAAACGTCCGGAGGTCAGCGAGGTCCGGGCCGCCTGAGCCTGCTCACACTCGTCCTTCGTGCCCCGCGACCGTGAGGAGTGCCAGCTGTCGACTCGGCCTCAATAGGTGAAGGTGCCCACGAGCTCGTCGATCCGAGTTGCCAGGTGTGACAGCTCCACGGCCGACTGTTGGGTCATCCCGGCACCCTGCGCCGTCGCGTCCGCAGCCTGTGCGACGCCGCCGATGTTCTGGGCGATGTCTCCGGAGCCGACCGCCAGTTGCTCGACGCTCCGGCTGATCTCCGCGGCGGTCGCGGACTGCTCCTCCACAGCCGCCGCGATGGTCGTCTGGAGCTCGTCGATCTCGTTGACCACTCTGACGATGACGTCGATGGCTTCGCCGACCTCGCTCGTCGTGGCCTGGATCGCACCGATCTTGCGGGAGATGTCCTCGGTCGCCTTCGCGGTCTCCTGAGCGAGCTCCTTGACCTCGTTGGCCACGACCGCGAAGCCCTTGCCGGCCTCCCCGGCACGCGCCGCCTCGATCGTCGCGTTGAGCGCCAGCAGGTTGGTCTGCTCGGCGATCGAGTTGATCACCCTCGAGATCTCGCCGATCTCCACGCCCGCGGCATCCAGCCGCTCCACCGCCTGAGAGGTGCCCTGCGCGCTTGCGGCGGCTTGGTTGGCCACACCCGCCGCCGTCGAGGCGCTGCGCGCGATCTCCCGGATGGAGGCGGTCAGCTCCTCGGTCGCGGCGGACATCGACGTGACGTTGCCCGACGCCTGCTCTGCCGCGACAGACACGGTGCCTGCTTGCGCTGACGTCTCCTCCGCGTTGGCTCCCAGCTGCGTCGACACGGCGGTGAGCTCCTCGGAGGCGCTGGCCAGTCCGGTCGAGGTCTCCCCGACCAGCGCGACTGCTCCCCGCATGGCACCCAGGGCGGTGCTGAGCGCGCCGGCCATCTCGCCGATCTCGTCGCGCGCCTTCACCGCGACCTCCGTGGTGAGGTCGCCGTCGGCGACCCGACCGAGAGCGGTCACCATGTGGCGCAGGGGACGCGTGATCGACCGCGTGATCGCGAGGGAGATGGCCCCCAGCGCGAGCAGGCCCACCAGCAACCCGACGACGATCGTGGTCCTGAGCGTGCTCATCGCCGCCTCGGACGCATGGAGGGCCGCATCGACCTGCCGCTGGATCACGGCGCGGGTGGCGGTGATCTTCTCCTCAGTGGCGGCGGCGCGGGCGGCCTCTGCCTTCAGTGCCTGTTCCGCCTGAGGACTGGCCGGGTCGATGGCTCCCAGCACAGGCATCTGCTTGGTGACGTCGTCGACGTACGTCGCATAGTCGCCGCGCAGCGCGCTCAGGCTGGTGCCGACCTCTGCCTGGTCGACCTGGATGCCGTCCAGCGCCGCCCAGTCGGCGTCGACGCGCTTCTTGACCTCGCCCAGCGAGGCCACAGCTGCGGCTCGGGCCGCATCGTTGGTGGCCAGCAACTGGTCACGCTCGACGATCTGCAGGTTGCTCTGCTGCATGTCCAGGTCGACGAGCACGGCGTTGGCCCGGTTCAGGGTGACCCGGACGTCACTTGTCGACTTCACGTGGCCCATGCTGACCAGGCTCGCCCCGGAGATGCCCAGCGCGACGAGGGCGCCGCAGCTCGCCAGAACCGCCAGCTTCCGGCCGACCGTCATTCGAATGCCCATGGAGTTTCCTGTCATCGGGGAGGCGCACGCCAGCCGGCTCGGGGTCTTGTGTGCAGGATCGGCCTCCGCGGGCTGGGCATGAGAACTTCTGACGCGCCGATCGGTGCGCGTTGGACCAGCCGCTCGAGGTGCGCGTTCGCATCTCGCACGGCCCTCCCGCGGCGCATGGTGGCCCGTCCGCTCGTGGCCGTCCCGGTGGCCCCAGTGAGCAGAAGAGGATCGATGTGCCAGCCCGCCGGAGGAAGCCGGGGGCGGGGCGACGTTCGACGGGGGCGGCGACCGGCATCGCGCAATCGAACTTCTCGACCAGGTTGCGATGAGCGAAAGTCGAGCAGCCGCCACCGTGGGCGCGGTCCTGCCCCATCCACGATGTACGGATACCCCGACCCTTCCTGAAAGCAAGGGACTGCGCCACGGTCCGGGCACACGAGCTAGGCGGGCGCCCCCACCGCTCGCGCCACCACTGCCGCCGCACCCTTCACGTCCGGCAGCGCGCCTCCGGCCCGGCGCGCGTTCGCGTGGTCGAGCATGACCGACACCCACGTCTCCGCTGCCTGGCGACGCAGCGTTCCGGCCAGGGTCCACTCCACAGCCTGATCGAGGGCTGTCTCTGTGAGCTCGACGAGCGCGCGACGCAGCCGTCGCAGGTGATCCCTGACCTCGGGGTGCGTACCGCTCTCGCGGAAGATGATCGTGCGCAGCACGAGGGAGTTGTGGGTTTCCAGCCCCAGTCGCCGGTGCAGAGCGAGCAGCGAGCGCGCCGGGTCGCCGCGGTGCACGACGCCGTCGACCGTCTCCCGGGACGGCGCCGGCAACCGCTCCTGCAGCAGCGTCAGCAAGAGGTCGATCTTGCGCGGGAAGTAGTAGAAGACAAGCCCCTTGGGCACCTCGGCCTCCTCCGCGATGCGCGAGGTCGGGGTCGCGTCGAACCCGTCTTCGGCGAAGAGCTCCTCGGCGGCATCGAGGATGCGGCTGCGGCGGTCGTCAGCGGTCATGACTCTCCCGGGCTGGTCGATGGGTGAAGGACGGGCACGGGCACGCCCTCGGGAACCGCGAGCGTGCCCGTCCGGCTCGTCGCCGAACCGCTAGTGCGGGATCGGCGTGCGGTGCATCCGCTGGTCGATCTGGGGCAGGGCCAGCACTCCGAAGATGAGCGTGACGGCACCAACGATCCAGGCCGTCAGGGCCATCCTGTCGAGGTTGTCGAAGCTCATGACCCAGGGCGAAGCGATGAAGAGCACTCCGAGCAGCACGAGCCCGTACTCGGAGATCCGGTCCTCCGGCATTGCCAGTGCCCACAGCGACACCGCCACCGTGACGACGCCCAGGACCACCATCGTCCAGGTCGCCTTGTTCTCCGTCTTCGTCCAAAGAGGCGCCAGGGCCGCGTAGGCGCCCGCAACGAGCGTCACCCAGTCCTGCCATCGCGTCCACTTCTGCATCAGTGATTCCTCACTTTCGCGGTCGGGACCCGTCATCACTGAGGCGGATCTTTCGTCTTCAGTGTAGATTGATTGACCGCCCGGTCAAGCCGACCGTACCTTGCTCAACGGGCCTGAGTCACGCCGCCGCCAGTAGCTCGGACTCCAGTGAGGGGTGGTCCGGCAGCCGGTAGCGGCGCCGCTCAGCCTGCCCGGACCAGCAGCGGCATCAGGTCTCGCACCTCGTCGGCGAGCAGGTCGAGCGTCTCCTCGCCGTCGGCGTAGGCGAGCAAGGTCTGCTGGAAGAGACCGTCGAGCATCCCGTACACCGCTGCCGACTTCGTCGCGATCAGCGGTCGGCCGGCAAGCTCGGCGTACCGGTCCACGACGCGCCAGACCATCTCCTCCAGGGTCTGGTTGATCGCGGTCACGACGTCGTGCAGCCGGGGTTCGAACATGCTCTGGGAGCGCAGGTCGTACCAGAGACGGTGCATCGGCGCTTCGTCGCGGATGGTCTCCCCGAGCTTCGCCGCGAAACCCTCGATCAGCTCCTCCGGGGTGGTCGCGCCAGCGATCACCCCGTCGTAGCGGTGCACGCACTTGGCCTTGTAGTACTGCACGCAGTAGATGACCAGGTCGATCTTGTCGTCGAAGTAGTCGTGGACGGTCTCCTGCGAGAACTCCGAGTTGGCCGCGATGTCACGGATGCTGGCGCGCGTGTAGCCGAGCTCCCCCAGGGTGACCAGTGCTGATTCCGCGAGCTGGTCTCGGCGGGCGTCCTGGTTCGCTGACACGACCTCGGCCACGGCTGCCCCTTCCTCCCGAGCGTTCCGGGTGCTGTCCACGGTACTGCCGTGCAAACGCAACGGGGAAGCGATCATGACGAGTGGCCAGCGACCCACAACGGTCGACCGAACGCGAACGCCCACTGCCCTTCGAGGCGCAGGGAACGGCAGCTCCGACGAGCACGTGGCGCCGTCTGCACGTCCCTTTGACCGCCACCCATCGCACGATTCCCGGGTACGTCGCGCCGGAGAAGGACAGTTCGGCGGCAGGGCCGAAGCCGTCATCTTCGGCCACGCCTGCGGCAACCTGGTGTGCAACGACAAGTACCCGGAGCAGAGCGTCCAGCTGGTCAGAGGTCCTGACCGACGGCGACGTCACCGCGCGGCGAGTGACCCGCGACCTAGGAAGGCAGGCTGCGGGTCCTGATCAGCTCCGCGGCGACGTCGTGGAGCTTCACGTTCGTCTCCTGCGAGATTCGTCTGAGGACGGCGAAGGCCCGCACAGCATCGATGTCGTAGCGATCCATGACGATCCCGGTCGCCTGGCCGATGAGCGACCTCGCGTCCAGTGCGATCTCCATGTGTTCTTCGTGCCGTGCGGTGACCACGGCGATGGCCGTGTGTGCGGCGAGGGAGATGCCGCTGTCGACGTCGGCTCCGGTGAAGGCGTGCGGGTGCGAGGAGTACAGGCTCAGTGCGCCCACGCGGTCCTTCTGGGTGAACATCCGGAACGAGATCATGCTGCGGATCTCGGTCTCCTGCACCGTCCTCGGAGCCCATGGTCCCCACCGGTGCTCGGTCTCGAGATTCGGGCAGGACACGACTTCCTCGTCCCAGATCGCGCTCAGGCACGGCCCTTGTCCGAGTTCGTACTGGATCTGATCGACCTTCAGTGCACGCTCGCTGGTCGCCGCCGGCGTGTCGACCGTGCGCGAGCGGCTGATCAGCGAGATCGCAGCGTCCTCGGCGTCGGCGATGACGTCGACCGCGAGCGCCACAGCCAGCTCCATCGTGTCCTTCGAGCTCGCCTCGGCCTGCAGCGAGCGGGCCACGTCGGCAAGGAGGCGAGGGAAGGAATCGGCCCGACTCATGCTTATCATGCTTGCAGCAAGGCCCAACGTGTGACGCGTCGCACGTCACCGGTCCGTGTGGGGGTCACGCTGTCGGGTACCAGCCGTACAGGTAATCCGGTTGGATGCATCCCACCGCACGTATCTAGGCCCGTCTCGTCCCGAAGTGTGCGAGGCGGGCTGTCTCTGCGCCGATGCGGCCACGCGGCCGCCGACCATGTCGTGCTCCGCGACGTCGACCGCTGTCCCGGCGTACCGAACGTCAACGTCGTGGCCGGGCGGTCAGGCCGTCGATGATCAGGTCGAGCATGTATGGCGCCCGGTCCTTGGGCCTGGATGCTGCTCGCCACAGCGCTCCGGTGAGCTGGAGGAAGTCCGCCGGGTCGGCGTCTTCCCGGACGGACCCTTCACTCTTCCCGGCGTCGAGCAGCGCGGTGATCGCTCCGATGACCGGACCGTAGGTGGTCTCGGTGATCGACTGGTGCGCGCTCGGCGTCAGCGCATCGCCGAGCCCGTGCTTGCGCCGCATCGCGGTCACGAGGTCCAGTGTCCAGGCCCGGAGGGCCTCGAGGGGCTGGCGATCGGCGAGGAGGGCGGGCACCGCGTCGACGAGCCGGTCGACCTCGTGCTGGTAGACGGCCAGGACCAGGGCTTCGCGGGTGGGGAAGTTCCGGTACAAGGTGCCGGCTCCGACCCCCGCGCGCTGGGCGACCTGGTTCATCGAGGTGGCCCCGTCCTCGGCGAAGGCTTCGCGCGCCGCCTCGAGGATGCGGGCCCTGTTCTCGCGGGCGTCCGAGCGGGTCACGATGCCTCCTTGATAAGCGGAGAACTCTCCACTAACGTAAGTGGAGACCTCTCCACAACCTACCAGGAGCCACCATGCGCTACACCAAGCTCGGCCGCACCGGCCTGGACGTGTCCCCGATCGCGATCGGAGCGATGACGTACGGCGAGCCGGACCGCGGCCACCCGGTCTGGTCACTCGACGCGGAGACCAGCCGCCCGCTGATCAGGCACGCACTCGAGGCCGGGATCAACTTCTTCGACACCGCGAACCTGTACTCCTACGGCTCCAGCGAGGAGATCCTCGGCGAGGCGCTGAAGGACTTCGCCGACCGCGACGAGGTCGTGATCGCGACCAAGCTGCGCCATCCGATGCGTCCGGGGCCGAACGGGAAGGGCCTGTCCCGCAAGGCGATCATGACCGAGGTCGAGCACAGCCTGCGTCGTCTCGGCACCGACTACATCGACCTCTACCAGGTGCACCGCAACGACGGCACCACGCCGCTCGAGGAGACGCTCGAGGCGCTGCACGACCTGGTCAAGGCGGGCAAGGTCCGCTACCTCGGCGCGTCCTCGATGCACGCCTGGGAGTTCGCGAAGGCACTCCATCTGCAGCGCGACCACGGGTGGGCTCGGTTCGCGACGATGCAGCACCACTACAACCCCCTCGCCCGTGAGGAGGAGCGCGAGATGATCCCCCTCTGCGTCGACGAAGGTGTCGGCACCCTGATCTGGAGTCCACTGGCCCGCGGGCGCCTCGCCCGCCCCTGGGACGAGGCGAGGTCCACGGCGCGCTCGGCGACCGACGCCGGGTACGCCGACCTGTTGTACAGCCCCGCCACCGAGGCGAGCGACCGGTTGATCGTCGACGCGGTCGGCGCCGTCGCGGAGGCCCGCGGAGTCAGCCGGGCCCGGGTGGCCCTCGCCTGGCTGCACGGCAAGGCAGTGGTCACCGCACCCATCGTGGGCGCCAACTCGGTGAGCCAGATCGACGACGCCGTCGCCTCGCTGGACATCGAGCTCACTGCCGAGGAGGTCCGGATGATCGAGCTGCCGTACACCCCTCGCGCCGACTGGCAGGGCATCTCGGACGAAGGTCAGCTCCAGAAGATCCGCGACAGCGTCGCCGGCTACGCACGCGCGTGAGCCGGTGCGGTCGGCGCGAGCGGAGCCCGCTCGGCCGGTGATCGTCGGGGCGATGCCCGTCAGGCCTCGGGGAACTCCAGGTGCGGCGTGCGGCCGATCAGCAGGCGGCGGCAGCGCTTGCCCTCGGCGTCGAGCAGCGCAGAGGCGTTGAAGGAGGCCTCGAAGGCGCCGTCGCGGGTCGTGCGGCCGAGCACGAGCTCGACGCCGTCGAGCCGCGCACCTCTCGTCAGGTGGTGGACGAGCACGCTCTTCTCGCGCTGTGCGAGGTAGGCGACCAGGCCGGCTCGGTCGCCGACGAACTCGGCGGACTCGCCTCCACCCTTGGCGAACTGGACCGACATCACGAAGTCGTCGGTGATCAGGTCGAGCACGCGGTCGGGGTCATCGGAGTCCATGATCGCGAACCATTGCTCGAGGAACGGCGTCGCGCTCATCGGTCCTCCACCAGCACGTGCTCGGTGTCGAAGGTGACCTCGTAGCTGGCGATCAGCCCGTCGGCCCCGAGGCGTACGCCGGACAGGAAGCGACCGGTCGTGACGCCGCCGTCGGTGACCTTGCCGTAGAGGAACTCGACGTCGCCGTCGCGAGACTCCCGCAGCACGAGGTGGCGCCGGTCGGGCACGCCGCGACCGGAGATGTAGGTGCCCATGTCCGCGCGGCTCTCGCCGCGCCGGGTCCCGGCCGGCAGCACCATGACGAACCGGATCTCCGGGTCGAGCATCGCGAGCGCGTCGTCGATCCGGTCCTCGTCCAGGGCCCGGTAGTAGCGGGAGAGGGTGGTCTCGGCCATGAAACTGAAGTTAGTTCAAATTGGGGGTTGCCGCAAGACGGGAAGGCTCTTAACCTGAACTCAAGTCAGTTCAGTTTGCCTCGACCTCCCTGGAGGAGCCGTGACCGCGCAGCCGTGGCCCGTCGCCGACGCCTCGGTGCTCGCCCCCGTGCCCGAGCACGAGGACCTGCGCAAGGTCCTGCGCGACCTCCTCGCCGCGCACGCCGACCACGAGGCCGTGCGCCGGGCCGCCGACGGGCCCGACGGCTACTCGACCGAACTGTGGACCCTCCTCAACGACGAGATGAACGTCGGCTCGCTCGCGGTGCCGGAGGCCCGCGGGGGCCTCGGGTTCGGTCTCGGCGAGCTGGCCGTGGTGCTCGAGGAAGCCGGCCGCGCGCTCCTGCCCGAGCCCCTGCTCACCTCGGCGGTCCTCGGCGTCGCAGCGGTGCTGGCCGCGCCGGTCGGTGACGTCCCCGACCGGATCGTCCGCGACGTGATCGGGGGCCGGCTCGTCGCGACCGTCGCCATCCGGCACCGGGTCGCCGGCGACCTCAGCGTCTCTGAGTCCGACGGCTGGCTGTCCGTGACGGGCACGATCGACCGCGTGCTGCTCGGCGCGACCGCCGACGTGGTGGTCGTCCGCGGAGGCGTCGTCGGCGGCGAGTCGATCTACCTGGTCGACCTGCGCGGCGAGGTGGCCGAACGCACGCCGCTCGAGGTCCTCGACCTCACGCGCCGCCAGGCACGGGTGCAGGTCAGCGGCGCGCCGGCGTACCTGGTCGCGGGGCCCGAGCAGGCGGACGCGGTCTGCGCCCGGCTGGCCACGCTCGCCCGCGTCGCGCTCGCCGCTGAGCAGGTCGGGATGATCGAGGCGATGCTCGACCTGCTCCGGACGTACGCCGGGCAGCGCCACCAGTTCGGTCGGCCGCTGGCGTCGTTCCAGGTGATCAAGCACCGCCTCGCCGACATCCTCGTCGACCTCGAACGCGCACGCTCGGCGGCCCGCTACGCCGCCGCCGCGTTCGACCAAGACCCGGCCACGGCGGTACTCCCTTCCGCCGTGGCCGGTGCCATCTGCACCGACGCCGTGATCCGGGTCGCCCACGAGTGCGTCCAGCTCCACGGCGGCATCGGCTTCACCTGGGAGCACCCGGCGCACTACTACCTGCGGCGCGCGCTCGGCGACGAGGCGGTCTTCGGGTCGGCCGCGGCGCACCGGGCCCTGGTCGCGGACCTGCTCGGCCTGTGATGAGTAGCGTCTCGGCAGGCTCGACGACCGAGGGCCGGTCGACGACCGAGGGCCGGTCGACGGCCGAGGGCCGGTCGACGATCGGGCACCGTCCGACCGAGCGCCCCGAGGTCGCGCCGGTGCGGCCGGGGGAGGAGCTCGACTGGGTCGCGCTCGAGCGCCACCTGCGCCGCCACCTCGAGGACGCCGACGGCGCGTTCTCGGTGCTGCAGTTCCCCAACGGCTCGGCCAACCTGACCTACCTGGTCCGGATCGGCGAGCGCGCCGTCGTGGTCCGTCGGCCGCCCTTCGGCGTGATCGCGACCGGCGCGCACGACATGCGTCGCGAGCACGCCGTGCTGGCCCGCCTGCACGCGGCGTACCCGCGCGCTCCTCGCGCCCTGCACTACTGCGCCGACGAGAGCGTGATCGGGGCGCACTTCCTGGTCTCGGAGTACCGCTCCGGCGTCGTGGTCTGGGACCACGTTCCCGCGGAGCTGGCGATCGGCGACCGCCCCGGCCACCGGATCGGCCTCGCGGTCGTCGATGCCCTCGCCGACCTGCATCTCGTCGACCCGGAGGCGTGCGGGCTCGGTGACCTGGGCCGTCCGGACGGCTACCTCGAGCGCCAGCTCCGTGGCTGGCGGCAGCGCTGGGACGCGGTCGCGCCGGAGGGCGGGCACGCGCTCGAGCGCGTCGCTGACCTGCTGGCCCTGCACCTCCCGCAGTCGGGCGCTCCCACGCTCGTGCACAACGACTTCAAGGTCGACAACTGCCAGTTCGCCCCGGGCGACCCGGACACGGTCGCGACGGTCTTCGACTGGGACATGGCGACGCTCGGCGACCCGCTCACCGACCTCGGCACCCTGCTCAACTACTGGCCCGACGGGACGACTGCGGCCGACGGCGTACCGGGGCTCGAGCACGTCGGCCTGCCCAGCCGAGCCGAGGCGGTCGCGCGCTACGCCGAGCGGACCGGCCGGCACCTCACCCACGCGGACGTCGCCTGGTACGAGGCGTTCGGCTGCTGGAAGACCGCGGTGATCATGCAGCAGCTCTACGTCCGCCACCTGCGCGGCGAGAGCACCGACGACCGGATGAGCACCCGCGGGGAGCAGGTCGGCCGCATCGCCGACCGCGCCCTGGCGCTGGCCGAGACCCTGTGACCGATCAGACCTGTGAACCGAGGACGGACATGAGCATCGAGCTGACCCCCGACCCGTACGTCGCCGACCTGGCCGCACGCACCGCGACCTTCGTGCGCACTGTCGTCGCTCCCGAGGAGCAGCGCTACGCCGGCGTCGCGACCTCGGGCGGCGAGGAGCTGCGCCAGCGGCTCCAGCAGGCGGCCCGTGACGCCGGCGTCTTCGCGCCGCACGTGGCGAAGGAGTACGGCGGCCACGGCCTGGGCATGCGCGACCGGGCCGTGGTCTTCGAGGAGGCCGGCTGGTCGCTGCTCGGCCCGCTGGCGCTCAACATCGCCGCGCCCGACGAGGGCAACATGCACCTGCTCGAGGCGGTCGCGACCGAGGACCAGAAGGAGCGCTACCTCCGGCCGCTCGCCGAGGGCGCGGTGCGGTCGTGCTTCGCGATGACCGAGCCGGCCCCCGGCGCCGGCTCCGACCCGGCTGCGCTCTCCACGACGGCGACGCCGACCCCCGGCGGCTGGCTGGTCAACGGCCGCAAGTGGTTCATCACCGGCGCCGACGGGGCTGCGTACACGATCTGCATGGCGCGCACCTCCGGTCGGCCCGGCGACCGCGGCGGGGCCACGATGTTCCTGATCGACATGGACGCCCCCGGTCTGCGGATCGTGCGGCACATCGACACCCTCGACGAGGGGTTCTTCGGCGGCCACTGCGAGCTCGACTTCGAGGACGTGTTCGTCGGCGAGGAGTCGGTGCTCGGCGAGGTCGACCGGGGCTTCGAGTACGCCCAGGTCCGGCTCGCGCCCGCGCGGCTCACGCACTGCATGCGGTGGCTCGGGATCGCCCGGCACGCGCAGGAGATCGCGGTGGCCCGTGCCACCGAGCGCGAGCTCTTCGGGTCCCGACTCGGCGACCTCGGCATGGTGCAGGCGATGATCGCCGACTCCGAGATCGACCTCAGTGCCTCGCGGCTGCTGATCTGGCAGGCCTGTGCCGAGCTCGACGACGGTCGCAGCGCCGCGCAGTCGAGCTCGATCGCGAAGACGTTCGTCGCCGAGGCCGTGGGCCGGGTGGTCGACCGCGCGCTCCAAGTGTGTGGTGCCCTCGGCGTCTCCGGCGACACCCAGCTCTCGCGCTACCACCGCGAGGTGCGCCCGTTCCGGATCTACGACGGCCCTTCCGAGACGCACCGGTGGGCGATCGCCAAGCGCCGGCTGCGCCAGTCGTCTGCCGCCACCCCCGAGAAGAGGACCGTCCATGCCTGAGGTGATCGCACCCTCCCGCACCATCGCGTACGCCGACCTGGCCGGCTCGCTCGGCGTACGGTTCGGGCCGACGCCGTGGACGATGGTCACGCAGCCGCAGGTCGACGCGTTCGCCGACGTCACCCACGACCACCAGTGGATCCACGTGGACGAGCAGCGGGCGAGCGCCGGGCCGTTCGGCACCACGATCGCCCACGGCTACCTCACCTTGTCCCTGGTGCCGTTCCTGCTCGGCCAGCTGCTCGAGGTCACCGGCGTCTCGATGGCCGTGAACTACGGCCTGGAGAAGGTCCGGTTCCCGGCTCCCGTCCCGGTGGGGGCGAGCCTGCAGGCGTCCGCCGAGATCGTGGGCGTGCAGCCACGGGTCCGGTCGACGCAGGTGACCGTGCAGGTCACCGTGCGCTGCGACGCCGCCGAGCGCCCCGTCTGCGTGGCCGACGTGGTGATCCTCTTCGTCGGCTGACGGCGTTCGAAGTCAGTTCAGCTGATGCCTTGACTTCCCCTCTCGTATCCCCCAAACTGAAGTGGATTCAGTTCAAATCTGGAAAGGACCGGTCATGGTTGACACCGACCACATCGTGCTCGAGAAGGACGGCGAGATCGCCCGCGTGTGGCTGAACCGGCCGCACAAGCTCAACGCCGTCACCACCGAGCTGCTCCACCGACTCGACGAGATCATCGTCGAGGTCGACAACGACCCGAACCTGAAGGTCCTGGTCCTCCGCGGCCGCGGCGGCACCTTCTGCTCGGGCTTCGACCTCGACGAGCTGCTGGCCGACTACGTCGGCAGCACCACCGCGATGGAGGTGGCGGTCCTGTCGGCCAAGGTGTGCGACCGGCTGTACTCCATGAACACCCCGTCGGTCGCGGTCCTCGAGGGCTACGTCACCGCCGGCGGCTTCGAGCTGATGATCTCCTGCGACTTCGCGGTCGCCGCGGACGACGCCAAGATCGGCGACTTCCACATCCGCCGCGCGCTGTTCGGCGGTGCCGGCCCGATCTACCGGCTGCCCCGCATGATCGGCATCCGCAAGACCAAGGAGCTGATGCTCACCGGCAAGCTCCTGTCCGGCAGCGAGGCGGTCGACTTCGACCTGATCAACGCGTCGGCCCCGGCCGAGGAGCTCGACCAGCTGGTCACCGACTTCGTCGCGCCGATCATCGACAAGAGCCCCTTCGCGATGCGGCTCACCAAGATGACCATCGACCGCGGCCTCGACGCCGACATCCAGTCGCTGATGGTCATGGAGCACCTCGCCGTCGGCAACGCGCTCCAGTCCGAGGACGCGCGCGAGGGCGTCAACGCCTTCCTCGAGAAGCGTGAACCCAAGTGGGTCGGTCGCTGACCGGCAGCCGCTGCCGGAACTGCGGGAACGTCGCGTTCCCTCCGGCCCGCGGGTGCCAGAGCTGCGGTGGCTCCGACCAGGAGACGCTCGAGCTCGGCACCTGCGGGACGGTGTGGGGCTTCACCGTGCAGCGGTTCGCCCCCAAGTCACCCCCGTACGTCGTGCCGGAGGGCGGATTCGTCCCGTTCGCCGTCGGCTACGTCGAGCTGCCCGAAGGAGTGAAGGTGGAGGCCGTCCTCGACTGCACCGACTTCGCCCGGCTCGACGGCGCCGAGGTGACCCTGGTCGCGACCGAGCCGGTGCCGCGCTTCGCCACCGACGCGGCGCTCGTGAGTGAGGGAGCGACCTCATGAGCGGCGACGTCTCGATCATCGGCGCCGGGCTCTCGAAGTTCGGCCGCCAGCCCGGCAGGACCGGTCGCGACCTCGCCCTCGAGGCGATCGCCGCCGCCCTCGCCGACGCCGGCCTGGCCTGGCCCGACGTGCAGGTCGCGTTCGGCGGCAGCGACGGCTCCGGTCTGGCCGACACCCTGGTCGCCGACCTCGGGCTCACCGGCATCCCGTTCACCAACGTCAAGAACGGCTGCGCCACCGGCGGCAGCGCGCTCATGTCGGCGATGAACGCGATCCGCTCCGGCGCCGCCGAGATCGCCCTGGCGGTCGGGTTCGACAAGCACCCCCGCGGCGCCTTCGACCCCCGTCCCGAGGACTGGGGCCTGCCCGCGGCGTACGGCGAGGCCGGGCTGATGGTGACCACGCAGTTCTTCGGCATCAAGATCGCCCGCTACCTGCGTGAGCACGGCATCAGCGAGCGCACGCTCGCCCTGGTCGCCGAGAAGGCCTACCGCAACGGGTCGCTCAACCCGAACGCCTGGCGCCGCGAGCCGATCTCCGCCGACGAGATCGCCGCCGCCGACATGGTCAACGACCCGCTCACTCGGTTCATGTTCTGCTCGCCCGGCGAGGGCGGAGCCGCGATCGTGCTCGCGAGCGAGTCGGTCGCCGCCGGCAACGGTCGGGCCGTGCGCGTCCTCGGAGCGGCCACGCGCACCCGTCGCTTCGGCTCGTTCGAGGTCTTCAGCCCCTCGATCCAGGGCAGCGGACGGCCCTCGAGCGTCAGCTCCGACGCCGCCGCGGCGGCCTTCGCCGCCGCCGGCGTCACGCCCGACGAGGTCGACGTCGCGCAGCTGCAGGACACCGAGAGCGGCGCCGAGATCATGCACCTCGCCGAGTGCGGGTTCTGCAAGGACGGCGAGCAGGAGGCGATGATCGCCGCCGGCGAGACCGAGATCGGCGGCCGCCTCCCGGTCAACACCGACGGCGGGTGCATCGCCAACGGCGAGCCGATCGGCGCGTCCGGTCTCCGCCAGGTGCACGAGATCGTCACCCAGCTGCGCGGGGAGGCCGGCGACCGGCAGGTTCGTCGGGGGCACAGCGCGGACCCGCGGGTCGGGTTCACCCACGTCTACGGGGCTCCGGGCATCAGCGCGTGCACGGTGCTCGCGGTCTAGGAGAGTCATGGACACGCCCACGCTCGAGGAGTTCACCGCCGCGGCTCGTGGCTGGCTCGCCACGATGGCCGAGCCGCGGTCCGCCCTCGCGTGGGGTGTCGGCCCCGACTCGTCGGCCGTCTTCGAGAACTGGACGCCGGTGCAGGAGCGCGCCGAGACCGACCGGATCCGCGCCTACGAGCAGGCCAAGTACGACGCCGGCTGGGGTGCCCTCACCTGGCCGGAGGAGTACGGCGGCCGCAACCTGCCGATGGCCCATGCGCTCGCCTTCCGCCAGGAGGAGGAGGCGTACGACGTGCCCCGGCGCACCGAGATGTTCTCGGTGACCCAGCAGCTCGTCGCACCGACCGTCGCCCAGTGGGGCACTCCCGAGCAGCGGGAGCGCTTCGTCGCCGCGATGCTGCGCACCGACCTGATCGCCTGCCAGCTCTTCTCCGAGACCGAGGCCGGCTCCGACCTCGCGGCCGTGCGCACGCGCGCGGTCCGGGACGGCGACCACTGGGTGCTCGACGGCCACAAGGTCTGGACCTCCGGAGCGACCGTCGCCGACTACGGCGTCGCGGTGACCCGCACCGACCCGTCCGTGGCCAAGCACGCCGGGCTCACGGTCTTCCTGGTGCCGATGGACGCACCCGGTGTCGAGGTCAGGCCGATCCGGCAGATGACCGGGGGCAGCTCCTTCAACGAGGTCTACCTCGACGGCGTCGAGATCTCCGACGACCTCCGGCTCGGGCCGGTCGGCCAGGGCTGGAAGGTCGCCCTCACGGTCCTGGCGGCCGAGCGCCTGGACTCCGGCAACCTCGGGCTCGCGAACGCCGACCGGGCCGTCGAGCTGGCCCGCCACCTCGGCCGCCCGCTGGGCGAGCTCGAGCGTGACCGGGTCGCCGACCTGGTCACCCGCAGCTACGTCCAGCGGCTCACCGGGATGCGGGTCGCGGCGGCGGTCGTCTCCGGCCAGGACCCGGGTCCCGAGGCGTCGGTCGGCAAGCTGCTCGCCACCGACACCCTCGCCCGCACCTCGGAGGTGGCACGCCTCCTGCTCGGCGCCGACCTCGCCGCGGACAGCGGCCGCTGGGGGACCTGGTCGTGGACCGAGCACGTGCTCGGCGCACCGGGCTACCGGATCGCCGGTGGCACCGACGAGATCCAGCACAACATCATCGCCGAGCGGGTGCTCGGCCTGCCCCGCGAGCCTCGCCCGGAGACAGGGGCGACGTCATGAGCCCCGACTTGCTCGAGTCCCACCTGGCCGCGCGCGTCGCGCTGGTGCTGCGGCGCGAGCGTCCGGGTCTCGAGGTCGGCCGGCTGGCCCGGCTCCCCGGCGGCCACTCGGGCCTGACCTACCGGCTCGAGACCGGCGAAGGGCCGCTGGTCGTGAAGTCGGTCCCCTCGGGCCAGAAGGCGATCGGTCGGCACGACATGCTGCGCCAGGCGCGGATGATCGCGGCGCTGGCCCCGACCGGCATGCCGGTGCCCGCCGTCGTCGCGACCGACGACGCGGAGCCGGCCTGGTTCGCGATGGAGCTGGTCGCGGGCGAGTCGCTCGAGCCCGTGCTCGACGACCCCGAGGTGCCGCCCGCACTCGCAGCGTCCCGGATGCTGCGTGCAGCCGAGATCCTGCCGGCCCTGCACGACGTGCCCCTGGACAAGGTCCCGGTCGACGCCGCTCCGCTGTCGCCGCTCGACGAGCTGGGCCGGTGGGCCCGCACGATGGCCGCGGTGCCGCCCGACCTGGTGCCCGACGCCGAGCGGCTGCACGCCCGGCTCCTGGCGTCGGTCCCGGCCGCGGTCGCGCCGACGCTGGTGCACGGCGACTACCGGCTCGGCAACCTGCTCTGCCACGGGGCCGAGCCCGCCGCCCTGATCGACTGGGAGATCTGGAGCGTCGGCGACCCCCGGGTCGAGCTCGGGTGGTTCCTGGTCTTCGCCGACGGGTCCAACTTCCCCGGAGTCGGCCGCGAGGTGCCGGGTCTGCCCAGCGCCGACGAGCTGGTCTCGGCGTACGCCGCGGACGGCCGGGCGGTCGACGAGCTCGCGTGGTTCGAGGCGCTGGGTCGCTACAAGATGGCCGCGATCATGGGCCACAACCTGCGCCGCCACCTCGAGGGTCGCCACCACGACCCGGACCAGGAGCGGCTGCCCGACACGATCCGCCGGCTGATCGAGACCGGTCTGTCGATCGCCCCCTGAACTCACCACCATCGAGAGGACTGCCGTGGACTTCGAGCTCACCGCCCGGACGCGCGACCTGCTGGACCGGCTGCAGGTGTTCATGGACGACCACGTGTACCCCGCCGAGACGGTGTACGACGCGCAGGTCGCCGCGGCCGCGAACCGCCACGAGCAGCCGCAGGTGATGCGCGACCTGCAGGCGAAGGCGCGCGAGCTCGGCCTCTGGAACCTCTTCATGACCCACGGCTCCTGGGGCGCGGGCCTGACCAACCTCGAGTACGCGCCGCTCATGGAGCTCGCCGGCCGGTCGATCATCGGCCCCGAGGCACTGAACTGCTCGGCACCCGACACCGGCAACATGGAGATCCTCGCCATGTACGGCACGCCCGAGCAGCAGGAGCAGTGGCTGCGACCGCTGCTGGACTGCGAGATCCGCTCGGCGTTCGCGATGACCGAGCCCGCGGTCGCGAGCTCCGACGCCCGCAACATCACCGCGACGATCCGGCGCGACGGCGACGACTACGTGCTCAACGGCCGCAAGTGGTACACCTCCGGGATCCTCGACCCGGACTGCAAGCTCGTCATCTTCATGGGCAAGTCCGATCCCTCGGCCTCGACGTACCGGCAGCAGAGCATGATCCTGGTGCCGGCCGACGCTCCCGGTGTCGAGGTGCTCCGGGACCTGACCATGTTCGGCTACGAGGACCGGCTCGGCCACGGTGAGGTGCAGTTCACCGACGTCCGGGTGCCGGCGTCGAACATGCTCGGCGCGGAGGGCGACGGTTTCGCGATCGCCCAGGGCCGCCTCGGTCCGGGCCGGATGCACTACGCCATGCGGGCGATCGGATTCGCCGAGCGGGCGCTGTCGATGATGTGCCGTCGGGCGGTCGACCGCGAGGCCTTCGGCGGCCCGCTCGCCGACCAGGGCGTCGTGCGCGAGTGGATCGCCCGCAGCCGCGTCGAGATCGACCAGGCGCGGCTGCTCACGCTCAAGGCCGCCTGGCTGATGGACACCCAGGGCAACGCCGCGGCGCGCTCCGAGGTGGCGGCGATCAAGGTGGTCGCGATGGAGGTGGCGCACAAGGTCGTCGACCGCGCGGTGCAGACGTACGGCGCCGCCGGGGTCAGCGAGGACACCGTGCTGGCGCGCCTGTTCGCGATCACCCGTGCGCTGCAGATCGCCGACGGCCCCAACGAGGTGCACCTGCGCACGATCGGCAATCTCGAGCTGGCCGGCTACCGCAAGCCGGCGGACGCCGCCACCTATCAGGGTGGCCGAGCATGACCCGGCTCGACGGCAAGGTCGCACTGGTCACGGGGGCGACCCGGGGCCTGGGCTTCGCGATCGCCCAGGGCCTCGCCGAGGCCGGCGCCACGGTCGTCGTCTCCAGCCGCAAGGAGGACGCCTGCCGCACGGCGGCCGAGGCGGTCACCAAGGCCACCGGCGTCGCGGCCGTGCCGCTCGCCCTGCACGTCGGGCAGTGGGACGCGATCGAGCCGGCGGTCGACCGGATCCACCGCGAGCTGGGCGGCCTGGACGTGCTGGTCAACAACGCCGGCATCGCGCCGCTCTCGCCGACGCTCGAGGGCGTCTCCGAGGCGCTGTTCGACAAGACCATGGAGGTCAACCTCAAGGGCCCGTTCCGGCTGATGGCCGTCGTCGGTGCCCGGATGGCCGCGGCCGGCGGCGGCTCGATCGTGAACATCTCCAGCATCGGCGCGGTGCGGCCGAGCCCGCCCGAGGCGATGTACGCCGCGTCGAAGAGCGGCCTGAATGCACTGACGATGGCGTTCGCCCAGGAGTACGCACCGCACGTGCGCGTGAACTGCGTGATGCCCGGCGCGTTCGCCACCGACATGGCCGAGGCCTGGGACGAGGACTTCGTCGGCAAGGTGGTCGACCGGCTTCCGGCCGGTCGCCTGGGCCGCCCCGACGAGGTGGTCGGCATGGTGCTGCACCTCGCCGGCGACTCCGCGGGCTACACGACCGGGGCGGTCATCCCCGTCGACGGCGGCCGGACCGCGGTCTACTGAAACGGAGCCCGAGATGACCCACCATCCCCACGTGCACGAGCTGTTCGACCTCGACGGCAGGGTCGCGATCGTCACCGGCGCGTCCTCCGGGCTCGGCGAGAGCTTCGCCCGCGTGCTGGTCTCCGCCGGCGCGACCGTCGTGGCGGCGGCCCGCCGGCTCGACCGCCTCGAGGTGCTCGCCAAGGAGCTCGACGGCACGACGGCGGGCCAGGGCCGGGTCGTGCCGGTGCGGTGCGACGTGACCAGCGAGCAGGACCGCTCCGACCTGGTCGAGCTCGCCCGCGCGATCACGGGGCAGATCGACGTGCTGGTCAACAACGCCGGCATGCCCGGCGTACCGCACGCCGAGGAGGAGACCGTCGAGGGCTTTGCGGCGCTGCTCGACCTCAACCTGGCCTCCGGCTTCCACCTCGCGGCCCGCGTGGCGGCCACCGTGGAAGAGGGGCAGGCGCTCTCGATCATCAACATCTCCTCGGTGATCGGGCTGGTCTCGACCGCCCCGATCGGCGGGGCCAGCTACGCCGCGTCGAAGTCGGGGGTCATGGGCCTCACCCGCGAGCTCGCCGGGCAGTGGGGGCGCCGCGGGATCCGCGTCAACGCGATCGTGCCGGGCTGGTTCGACACCGAGATGACCGACGGCCTGTTCACCAACGACAAGTCGGCCGGCTGGGTGCGCCGCAACACCATGCTCGGCCGCGGCGGCGCCGAGGGTGAGGTCGACGGAGCCCTCCTCTTCCTCGCCTCGCCCGCGTCGAGCTACGTGACCGGCCACGCGCTCGTGGTCGACGGGGGCTGGATCGCCCGGTGAGCGCGCACCGCCCAGCGGCCGGACCCCTGTCCGTGGTCCCACCGGATCGTCGACACTGAAACCCAGGAGGACACAATGCAGACACTCGCGCGGGAGTTCGCCGAGCGCGCGGAGCGGGCACCCGGTGACGTGGCCGTCATCGACGCGCTCGGTGAGCACACCGTCGCCGAGGTGATGCAGGCCGCGCGCGACCTGGCCGTCGCCCTCGAGGAGTCGCTGGGCGGCTCCCCGACCGTGCTCGTCCAGGCCGACAACACGTGGCGGACGCTCGCGACGGCGCTCGCGGTCGGGCTGCGCGGAGGCATGGTGGCGGTGTTCAGCAGCCACGCGGTCGCCAGCGAGTTCGCGCTGGCGATGGAGGACGTCGAGCCGGACGCCGTGATCGCCTCCGCAGGGGCTCTCGACCACTGGGCCGTGCCGCTCGAGGCGTTCCCGGACAAGCGGACCGTCCTCGACGGCTGGACCCTCCTGACCACCGGCCGGCCCGCCAGCGACGTGGCGCGCTGGCGCGGCGGCGTCGCCGTCGCGATGACCTCGGGCTCGACCGGTCGTCCCAAGAGCGTCGTGCAGTCCGAGGAGTCCCTCCGGTACGCCGGCCGCGCGACGATCGACGCGATCGGCCTCGAGCCGGGCGACGCGGTGGGCGCGTTCGTGCCGCTGTCGTCGGTCGCGGCGTACTGCTTCGGGATGTACCTCCCGGCGATGCTCGGCTCCCCGATGGTCTCGATCGCGTCGTGGAACCCGGACGACGCGCTCGAGGCGATGGCGCAGCACGACGTGCGCTGGACGATGCTGGTGCCGACCATGGCCCTGCAGCTGTCGGTGCGACCGTCCGGTGCGGGCAAGCTCTCCGGCCTGCGGGCGATGACCGTCGGCGGCGGGCCGATGGACGCCGGCGCCCTCGAGCGCGCCGAGCAGTTCCTGGGCACGAGGTTCATCCGCGTCTTCGGCATGTCGGAGTGCCTCGGCCACACCACCACCAGTCCCGGTGAGGACGCCGCCACCCGGCTGGGCTGCGACGGCCGCCCCTTCCCGGGCACCGAGGTGCGGGCCGTCGGCGACGGCGGCCGGACGCTGCCGCCGGGGGAGGTCGGTGCCGCCCAGGTCCGGGGACCGAGCATGTTCGTCGGCTATGCGCGACGGGGCGAGCCGCAGCCGCCGGAGCTGACGGCCGACGGGTTCCTGCCGACCGGCGACCTCGTCCGGCTCAACCCGGACGGCACGATCACGATCCTGGGCCGCGAGAAGCAGATCATCATCCGGGGCGGCCGCAACATCGACATCAACGAGGTCGAGGCGGCGGTGGCCCGGGTGCCCGGTGTCGCCCAGGTCTGCGTCGTACCCGTGCCCGACGAGATGCTCGGCGAGCGCGTCGCCGCGCTGGTGGTCAGCAGCGGCACCGACCTCGGTCTGGCCGACGTCACCGGCAACCTCGAGGCCGCGGGCTTCCCGAAGCAGAAGTGGCCGGAGTTCGTGTTCAGCGTGCCCGACCTGCCGCAGAACCGTGTGGGCAAGCTGTCCCGCCCGGACGCCGTCCGGATCGCCGCCGAGCTGGCCGCCTCCGAGTGACCTGAACTCATCTCATTTTGCTAGCATGGCGGAGCGAGCTTCCACCAGACATCGAACGGGGTGCGACTCATGGTGCAGACGCTGTTGCCGGAGACCGAAGGTCCGCGCTCCAAGCGCGCCCTGATCCTCGCGGCCGCGATCGAGAGCTTCGGCAAGGACGGCTACGAGCACACCAAGTGGGCCAAGATCGCCGACGAGGTGGGGATCGGTCAGACCGCGCTCTACCACTACTTCGAGTCCAAGGCGCACTGCCTGCTCACGATCATGAGCCTGGAGCTCTCCCGCTCCCTGGAGCGCTTCCGCGAGGTCACGGCCGACGTGACCCCGGCCGACAAGGCCCTCGAGGCGGCCATCGCGGCGGCGTACGACGTGACGCCGCGCGAGGTGCTCCAGATGCGCATCCTGCAGAGCCACATGGACCTCCTGGCCACGCCCCGCCCCTCCGAGCGGGAGGAGGCCGAGCGCCAGCGGGCCCGCGGCCTGGTGCGCGAGATCGAGCAGGAGTGGACGGGGCTGCTGGCCCGGGGCATGAAGGCCAAGGACTTCCCCAAGCGCGACCCGCACGCGATGGCCACCCTCGTGCTGGCCCTGGTGGTCAGCGTCTGGCGCTGGTACCGCCCGGGCGGACCGATGACGCTCGATGACGTGCGCGAGCTGATCTCGGGCGCGTGCCTGCGGCTCGTCGGCCCCTGATCGTTCCGCTGCTCGTGTCCTGTGCCACGTGCGTGGGTTCGAGGCTCGCTGGCGTGGTTCCTGAGCTGCTGAAGGGCTCGCACCTCAACCACCGGTGGTTGAGGTGCGGTTGCGCAGCAAGCGCCTCGAAACCCGGTGAGGCGGTCGCGGGCACCCACGGACAGGCAGTTCGAAGCGGCGCAGTCGTGATCCGCGCTCGACCAGCGCTCCTGGATCACGAACTGCCTGTTGGCAGGACCGATACGGCCTCGTGGTCGATGGCGTGCGTGGCGAGCGCGACGGATGGGTCGGGGTAGCACTGACACGCTCGTGCCGGTGAGTGGTTTCGGCAAGCTCAACCACCGGTGGTTGAGGTGCGGTTGCGCAGCAACCGCCTCGAAACCTGGTGAGTCAAGGCGCGGGAGTGGTTTCGAGGCTCGCTGGCGTGGTTCCTGAGCCTGCCGAAGGGCTCGCACCTCAACCATCGCTGGACGGATTTCGATTCGTCGCTTAACCTGAAGTGAGTTCAAATCAGGAAGGCTGCCATGTACAACCTCATCGTCCTCGCGGCGCGTCCGAGCGACTGGACCCACGAGCAGTTCATCGACTGGTGGCGCGGCGAGCACGCCGAGGTGACCTACCCGCTGCCCGGCCTCCGGCGCTGGCTGCACACCGAGCTGTCCGAGTCTGCCGACGAGAGGTCGGGGGGATGGGACGGGCTGTCGATCCTGAGCTTCGACTCCAAGGAGGACCTCGACGCCGCCCTGGCCAGTCCGGAGTGGGACGCGGCGGTCGCGCACGTCGGTGACATGCGCGGGCGGCGGATGATCTTCACCGGGGACGAGCGGACGATGGTGGCTGCGTCGCACCAGGCCGTCTGATGGCGGGCTGGGCGGACCCGGGCGCGTGGGAGGTCGCCGACGGCGTCTTCCGGATCCCGCTCGCGATGCCCGGCGACGCCCTGAAGGCCGTGAACGTCTACGCCCTGGAGACCGGCGACGGGCTCGCCCTGGTGGATGCCGGCTGGCGCACGGCGACCAGCCTGGACGAGCTCGCCACTGCCCTGGCCCGCGTGGGCCACGAGGTGTCGTCGGTCCACGACGTGTACGTCACGCACATCCACCGCGACCACTACACGCTCGCCGTCGAGCTGCGGCGCAGGTTCGGCACCCGGATCGGGCTGGGACGCGACGAGGCGCCCGGGCTGCACGAGCTGCTCGAGATCGCCAGCAACGTGCCGGTCACGTCGCTGCGCGAGCTGCGGCGCTCGGGCGACCCGGCGCTGGCCGACGCGATCGAGGCCATGACCGCAGCCGCGGAGTTCGACGCCGACGCCTGGGAGAAGCCGGACAGCTGGCTCGCGCCGGGCCCGTACGACGTCGGCACCCGCGTGCTCGACGCGGTGGCCACGCCCGGCCACACCCGGGGCCACCTGGTGTTCCACGACCTCGACGCCGGCCTGCTGTTCGCCGGTGACCACGTGCTGCCGACGATCTCGCCGTCGATCGGGTTCGAGCTCGGGGAGTGGGACCTGCCGCTGGGGGACTACCTCTGGTCGCTCGAGCGCATCCTCGAACGACCCGACGCGATGCTGCTGCCGGCCCACGGCGCACCGGGCCCGAGCGCCCGCGCCCGGGCCGCCGAGCTGCTCGAGCACCACGAGGTGCGCCTGGCCGAGACCGTGCAGGCGGTCGACCGGTGCGGCGCCGCGACCGCCTCCGAGGTGGCCCGGATCCTGACCTGGACCCGTCGGCGGGTGCCGTACGCCGACCTCGACGACTTCAACCGGATGATCGCCACGTGCGAGACGATCGCGCACCTCGACGTGCTCGTCAGGCGCGGGACCGCGACGGTCGCCGACCATCCGGAGGGCGCGCTCTTCTCCCTGGTGTGAGCCGCGGCGTGAGCCGGCCCCGTGTGGATCGGGTCACACGATGACGCTCGATTTACTAGGACGTCCTACTATTTACTAGGACGTCCTGCTATCTGATCGGAAGACCCCTGATGACCGACCTCCACCAGCCGCGCAACCCGGTCCGCCTGGTCACCGCCTCGAGCCTGTTCGACGGTCACGACGCCTCGATCAACATCATGCGGCGGATCTTCCAGTCGCAGGGCGCGGAGGTGATCCACCTCGGGCACAACCGCTCGGTGCGCGAGGTCGTCGACGCGGCGCTGGAGGAGGACGTCCAGGGGGTCGCGATCTCGTCGTACCAGGGCGGGCACGTGGAGTACTTCGAGTACCTCGTCGAGTCGCTGCGCGAGCACGGTGCCGGTCACGTGCGCGTCGTCGGTGGGGGTGGCGGCGTCATCGTGCCCGACGAGATCGCCCGGCTCCGCAGCAGCGGGGTGACGATCTTCTCGCCCGAGGACGGCCAGCGCATGGGGCTGGTCGGGATGGTGAACTCCGTGGTCGCCGACTGCGACTTCGACCTGTGGGAGAGCGGCGCGGTCGGCGCCGAGGCCGTGCTCTCCGGTGACCGGACCGCGGTCGCCCGGGCGATCACCGGAGCCGAGCAGGGCTCGCTGCCCGCCGGGATGAGGGCGGAGCTGCACGCCGCGGCGCAGGCCCGGCGGGTGCCGGTGCTCGGCATCACCGGCACCGGCGGATCGGGCAAGTCGTCGCTGACCGACGAGCTGGTTCGCCGCTTCCGCGTCGACCAGCAGGACAAGCTCCGGATCGCGGTGATCGCGGTCGACCCGACCCGGCGCAGGGGCGGCGGCGCGCTGCTGGGCGACCGGATCCGGATGAACTCCCTCGACGGCGACCGGGTCTTCTTCCGCAGCCTGGCCACGCGGGGCGCGCGGGAGCTGCCCGAGCACTTGGCCGACGTGGTCGACGTGGTCAAGGCGGCCGGTTTCGACCTGGTGGTCGTCGAGACCCCCGGCATCGGGCAGGGCGACGCGGCGATCGTGCCGTTCGTCGACACCGCGATGTACGTGATGACGCCCGAGTTCGGCGCCGCCTCGCAGCTGGAGAAGATCGACATGCTCGACTTCGCCGACACCGTCGCGATCAACAAGTTCGAGCGTCGCGGTGCCAAGGACGCGCTCCGCGACGTCGGCCGGCAGCTGGTCCGCAACCGCGGCGAGTTCGGCAAGCAGCCGGCCGACATGCCGGTCTTCGGCACCTCGGCGGCGACGTTCAACGACGACGGCGTGACCGCGCTCTACCAGCACCTGCGCGACCGGCTGGCCGGGCTCGGGCTCGAGGTGGGCGAGGGCACCCTCGCGCCCGTCGACGTCCGGCACTCCTCCGGGATCCGGCAGGTGGTGCCGGCCGAACGGGTGCGCTACCTGGCCGAGATCGCCGAGTCCGTGCGCGAGTACCACGCCGAGACCGAGCGCCTCGCGGACGCGGCTCGGCGGGCCCAGGCGTTCGATGTCGTCACCGCGGAGGTCGCGGCCGCAGGCTCGGACGACGGCGACGTGGTCTCGAGGCTTGCTGCGCTCGCACCTCGACCACCGGAGTGGGTGCGCGACCAGCTCGACGGCTGGCCGGCCGTCGTGGCGGCGTACTCGGGCGACGAGCAGGTCGTCAAGGTCCGCGACAAGGAGATCCGCACCGCGCTGACCCGTGAGTCGCTCTCGGGCAACAAGATCCCCCGGGTGGCGCTGCCGAGGTTCACCGACCACGGCGAGCTGGTGCGGTTCTGGCGCCGCGAGAACCTGCCCGGCTACTTCCCCTTCACCGCGGGGGTGTTCCCGTTCAAGCGCGACGGGGAGGACCCGGCACGCATGTTCGCCGGCGAGGGCGACCCCTTCCGGACCAACCGCCGGTTCAAGCTGCTCTCGGCCGACGGCGAGGCCACCCGGCTCTCCACCGCGTTCGACTCCGTCACGCTCTACGGGCGCGACCCCGACCTGCGCCCGGACATCTACGGCAAGGTCGGCACCTCGGGGGTCTCGGTCGCGACGCTGGCCGACATGAAGGCGCTGTACGACGGCTTCGACCTGGTCGCGCCGAGCACGAGCGTCTCGATGACCATCAACGGCCCGGCGCCGACCGTGCTGGCGTTCTTCCTCAACACCGTGATCGACCAGGCGGTGGCCACCTTCACCGAGAGCGAGGGCCGCCCGCCCTCGGACGCCGAGCGCGAGGAGCTCGCGGCGTACGCGCTGGCGCACGTGCGCGGCACGGTGCAGGCCGACATCCTCAAGGAGGACCAGGGCCAGAACACCTGCCTGTTCTCGACGGAGTTCTCGCTGCGGATGATGGCCGACATCCAGGAGTGGTTCATCGCCCACCAGGTGCGGAACTTCTACTCGGTCTCGATCTCCGGCTACCACATCGCCGAGGCCGGGGCGAACCCGATCAGCCAGCTCGCGTTCACGCTGGCCAACGGGTTCACCTACGTCGAGGCCTACCTCGCCCGGGGCATGGACATCGACGACTTCGCCCCGAACCTGTCGTTCTTCTTCTCCAACGGCATGGACCCCGAGTACTCCGTGCTCGGCCGCGTCGCCCGCCGGATCTGGGCGGTCGCGATGAAGGAGAAGTACGGCGCCAACGAGCGCTCGCAGAAGCTGAAGTACCACGTCCAGACGAGCGGCCGGTCGCTGCACGCGCAGGAGATGGACTTCAACGACATCCGCACCACCCTGCAGGCCCTGATCGCGATCTACGACAACGCCAACAGCCTGCACACCAACGCCTTCGACGAGGCGGTCACGACCCCGAGCGAGGACTCGGTGCGCCGGGCCCTCGCGATCCAGCTGATCATCAACCGCGAATGGGGCCTGGCGATGAACGAGAACCCCCTGCAGGGGTCGTTCATCATCGACGAGCTCACCGACCTCGTGGAGACCGCCGTGCTCGCGGAGTTCGACGCGATCAACGAGCGCGGGGGCGTGCTCGGCGCGATGGAGACCGGCTACCAGCGCGGCCGGATCCAGGACGAGTCGATGCTCTACGAGCACCGCAAGCACGACGGCAGCCTGCCGATCATCGGCGTCAACACCTTCCGCCGCCCCCGGGCCGAGGACGAGGAGCCGCAGAAGATCGAGCTCGCCCGCGCGACGGAGGAGGAGAAGGCCTCCCAGCTCGAGCGGCTGCAGTCCTTCCAGGCCGAGCACGCCGACGAGGCGGCCGCGGCGATCGCGCGGCTCAAGGAGGCGGCGGTCACCGACCAGAACGTCTTCGCGGTGCTCATGGAGGCCGCCCGCGTCTGCTCGCTGCAGCAGGTCACGGAGGCGTTCTTCGAGGTCGGCGGGCAGTACCGCCGTAACGTCTGAGGGGTGCCCTCCCTGCGTGACGACCTCGACCACCCGGTGGACCTGCCCGACCCGCCGCGCCGCCTGGTCTCGTTGGTGCCCTCGCTGACCGAGGCCGTCGCCGGCACCGGCCTGCTCGTGGGTGCGACCGACTGGTGCACCCATCCCGCCGACCTCGAGGTGACCCGGGTCCGCGGCACCAAGAACCCGAACGTGAAGGCGATCGTCGACCTGCGGCCCGACCTGGTGCTCGCCAACAAGGAGGAGAACCGCGAGCTCGACGTACGCCGGCTCCGCGAGGCCGGTGTGCCGGTGTGGGTCACCGACATCGAGACCGTGCCGCAGTCGCTCCGATCCCTCGAGCGGATCTTCACCGAGGCGCTTCGGCGTGACGTGCCGGCGTGGCTCGTCGAGGCCGACCGGTCGTGGTCCGGCCCGATCCCGCCACCGGTGGCCCGGGTGGCCGTCCCGATCTGGCGCGACCCGTGGATGGTCGTCGGCAGCCACACCTTCACCGGTGACCTGGTCGCCCGCCTCGGCCTGCACAACGTGTTCGCCGACCCCGAGCACAACCCAGGGGGCGAGCGGTACCCGCACGTCGACCTGGCGGAGCTCGACCGCGACGACGTCGACCTGGTGCTGCTGCCCGACGAGCCCTACGTGTTCACCGCGGAGGACGGTCCCGAGGCCTTCACCCGTACGCCGGTCCGGCTGGTCAGCGGCCGCCTGCTGACCTGGTACGGGCCGTCGCTGATCGAGGCACGTGAGCTCGTCCTGCGATGAACGCTGCGGTCGGCCCGTTCGCGCTCGTGACGGCGCGCGTCAGCGCCAGCGGCCGTCGCAGCGCACCAGCTCGGACGTGAGGTGGCCGGAGCCGTCGAGGACGGGACAACGCACCCCCGAGGGCGCGCCCGGCACGGGCACGGGCTCGAGCAGGGCGACGTCGAGGAAGGCCAGTCCGTCCAGGCACAGGTGGTCGGCGCCCTCGGTGAGCACGAGCGCCAGCCCGTCGGCGCGGGCGTTGCGGAGGCGGACCACGCGCGCCTCGTGGCCCGGCGCGAGCGACACCGGGGTGAAGTTGAAGTGCAGCTGACCGCTGTCGTACACGACCGGCTGCACGGCCACCGACGTGGGGCTGTCGTACTCGATCGAGGCGAACAGCCCGTCCGACCAGACCGGGTGCGACAGCGTGAGGCTGACGACTCCGCCCTTCGGGGCCGACACGCAGGGACGGCCGCCGGTCATGCTCATGGTCGCACCGCCCGACAGGTGCGCCTTCGCGAGCTGCTCGGGTGACAGCCGGACGAGCTCCCGCGGCGCCACTCGCCCGACGCGGCCGGAGGCCGTCACCACGACCTTGTTCGGCGAGCTGACGTCGAGCCGGCTGCGGAGGCGCCCGTCGATGCCGATCACGCCCGGCACGTCGTCGTACCCGTTGACGTAGAACGGGTTGACCTTCACCGGCAGCGTGAGCTCGAGCAGATCGACGCGTTGCTGCTCGGTCAGGTGGCGGAGGTCGGTGAGCGCCCAGGCGAGGTAGCTCTTCGACGGCAGGCTGTTGCTGTCGTCGGTCTGCCCCTTCCAGCTGACCAAGGTGGAGACGAGGACGAACGCGAGGGTTGCGCCCACCACCGCCCGCACCACCCGTCGTGCTCGCGGGTCGGCGCGCGACCATGCCGGTCGCGGTGGCAGCGAGATCGCGATCGCCAGCGTGACGATGAGCAGCACGTGGGCGTCGACGAAGTACTGCTGGTCGCGGGCGTAGTAGGCCGCATTCCTCGGGTCGCCCGTGATGCCCAGCCGGCCGAGCACCAGGACCACGAGGTTGACCAGGAGGCAGGGCGCGTAGAAGACCCAGGGACGCCAGCTCTCGCGTCGCGACCAGGTGATCAGCCCGATCGCCACGAGCGCGACCACGATCGAGACGAGAACCATGCCGGTCAGCGCGACCGACGTGTCCTCGCGGGGCCGGATCACGCGCGCCCCCAGCGACCCGGGGAGCAGGTTGTCGAGGGTGCCGTGGACGGTGAAGGCGGCCAGGTCGCCCATGCCGCCGGGTCGAGGGTGCCCCGGGAAGACGAGCAGCCGGTACCAGAGGTACACGGCGGTGATCGCGACGTACCCGGCCCAGAGCGGAAGGTCGGCCCGGAGCTCCCGCGCGAGCCCCCGGATCGCCGGACCTCGGCGGAGGCCGACGTAGCGCAGCAGCACGAGGAAGCCGAGGGTGAGCACCGGCCGCTCCTGCACCGAGAGCCCGATCACCAGGGCGAGCCACGACGCGAGCAGCCAGCGCAGGCGTCGGGTGCGCAGGTGGACGACGAAGCACCACATGCAGAGGAGCTCGGCCGCCAGCGCTCCCATCACGTGCACGCCGGCGCCCCACCAGAGCACGACGCGCATCACGAACACCGAGAGCACGCCGGCGGCGGCCAGCGCGACGGTCATCGGGCGGCGGCCCGCGATCTCGCCGAGGAGGCTGACCAAGGCGAACGCCGCGCCTACGGTGAGGCCGACGGGGACGATGACCCCGAACGCGTGGTCGAGCCCACCCACGCGCTGGACGAACAGGTAGGCGAGCCGCGTGAAGGGCGCGAAGTGCCCGTAGCTGTCGGTCGCCAACCACGAGGGAGTCGGCTTCCCCCAGCGCGCGAGCTGGAGGTAGAGGAAGTCGTCGGCGAACCAGCCCGACCTCAGGGTTGCCGCGAGGTAGTAGACCAGCGCGACGACGACCGCGAACCAGGCGCGCAGCTGCGTCCAGGCCCGGTCCGGGGACAGGCGACTCTCGAGGTCACGCGCCCGGGACCCGTCCGTGCCGAGATCCACCGATCCACCTCACCCGTTCGTCAGGTCGTCGATCCACTGAACGGTCGCGTCCCTGCAAGGGATCGCGGTCGACACAGTACCCGCGTTCGCGCCGGTGACCGGCGGGTCAGGTGCGCGTCTGCGCGTCGTGGGCCGGCCGGATCAGCGGCGGGTGGAGGAGCTCTGCCGCCCCGCGCCGGTACAGCTGCGCGGGGCGCCCGCCGTCGCGCGTCGTGGTGGTGCCCGTGGGCTCGAGGAAGCCGGTGGCCCCGGTGGCCTTGCGGTGGAAGTTGCGGGCGTCCAGGGAGTCTCCCCAGACCACCTCGTAGACCCGGCGCAGCTCGGCGACGGTGAACTCGGGACCGCAGAACGCTGCCGCGAGCGAGGTGTACTCGAGCTTGGAGCGCGCCCGCTCGAGCCCGTCGCCCAGGATCAGCTCGTGGTCGAACGCGAGCCGGTCGTTCCCGGCGAGGGCGTCGACCGCCGGTGCCCACCGCGCTGCCGCCGCGTCGGACCCCGAGCGCGGCCCGGGGAGGTCGGGGGCGAGCGCGAGGTAGGCCACGCTGACGACCCGCATGCGCGGGTCGCGACGCGGGGCGCCGTACGTCGCCAGCTGCTCGACGTGGACGTCGTCGCGGGAGAGGCCGGTCTCCTCGTGCAGCTCGCGCGCCGCCGCCCGGTCGAGGTCCTCGTCCGGGCGGACGAATCCGCCCGGCAGGGCCCACCGCCCCTTGTACGGAGCCTCGCCGCGGCGGATCAGCAGCACGCACAGCTCGTCCGCACGGATCGTGAGGACGACCAGGTCGACGGTCACCGCGACCGCCGGGTACCGGGACGGGTCGTAGCCGCTCATGTCGCCACCCTATCTCTTTATCGTCATCTTGACGAGAACGAAGAAACGGAGTTATCGTCATAGCGACGATAAATGGAGGTGGTCCCCATGGCCGACATCACCCGCTACCCGTTCGTGCGACACCTGCGCGGCAGCACGACCATGCACGTCGAGCACGTGCGCAACGGCCGCGCCCTGCACGCGGGCACCGGCGCCTCGTTCTGGTTCCGCCCGCTCAGCGCGGTCCTCTCCGAGGTGCCGATGGACGACCGGGAGCTGCCGCTGCTGTTCCACGCCCGCACCGCCGACTTCCAGGACGTGACCGTGCAGGCCACGGTGACGTTCCGGATGACCGACCCCTCGATCGCCACACGCCGCATCGACTTCTCGATCGACCCGGAGACCGGCCTGTGGCGCAGTGCGCCGCTGGACCAGGTGGCGGGCCTGCTGACGGAGACGGCCCAGCAGTACGCGATGGACATGCTGGCGCTCGTCGACCTGGCGCAGGCCCTGGCCGGCGGCGTCGGCCCGGTGCGCGACGCGATCAGTGACGGCCTCGCCCACGACGGCCGGCTGGTCGACATCGGCATCGCGGTCGTCGGGGTGCGCGTCGTGGCCTTGCGCCCGGAGCCCGAGGTCGAGAAGGCGCTGCGCACGCCGACCCGCGAGCAGGTGCAGCAGGAGGCGGACAAGGCGACCTACGAGCGCCGCGCGGTCGCGGTCGAGCGGGAGCGGGCGATCGGCGAGAACGAGCTGCAGACCCAGATCGAGCTGGCCCGCCGGGAGGAGCAGCTGGTCGCGCAGCGCGGGGCGAACGCGCGCCGGGAGGCCGAGGAGAGGGCGGCGGCCAACCGGATCGCCACCGAGGCCGAGGCCCAGCGCGCGCAGCGCCTCGCCGAGGCACAGGCCGAGGGGACCCGTGTCACCGGACTCGCCGAGGGCGACGCCGAGGCGGCGCGGCTCGCGGCGTACCGGGACCTGCCCGAGGCGATCCTGCTCGGGCTGGCGCTCAAGGAGCTCGCCTCGAACCTGCCCAGCATCAACAGCCTGGTGCTCACGCCCGACCTCCTCGCGCCCGTGCTCGCGCGGCTCGGGACCACGTCGGAGGCGATCTCGTCATGAGCACGCTGCCTCCGCGCGCGGTCGTCGTGCACCGGCGCACCGAGCTCGAGGAGCTGGTCGCGCGCCACGGGACCAAGGGACAGGCGGAGTTCTTCCTTTCCACCCGGGAGCGCAGCATCGAGGAGCTCGAGGAGCGCCACCGCGCGAACCAGCGTGCGCTCGACGCCGTGGCCGCCGCGATCCCGCCCGACTGGCGGTCCGGCCGGGTGGAGCGCGCCGACCTGGACCGGTTCCTGTTCGCGCCCGAGGACGTGGTCGTCGTCGTCGGGCAGGACGGCCTGGTCGCCAACGTCGCGAAGAACCTCTCCGGACAGCCTGTCGTCGGGATCGACCCCGAGCCCGACCGCAACCCCGGTGTCCTGGTCACGCACCCGCCGACGGCGACCGCCGAGCTGCTCCGCACGCTGTCGGTCGCCCAGCGCCGGACCATGGTGGCGGCCACCGCCGACGACGGTCAGGAGCTGGTCGCGCTCAACGAGGTGTACGTCGGCCAGCCCAGCCACCAGACCGCCCGGTACGCGATCCGGCCACCGGAAGGCACGCGCGAGCGCCAGGCCTCGTCCGGGATCATCGTGGCCACCGGCACGGGCGCCACGGGGTGGTGCCGGTCGACCTGGCTCGAGCGGCACAGCCACCTCGTGCTCCCTGCTCCGGAGGAGCAGCGGCTCGCCTGGTTCGTCCGCGAGGCGTGGCCCTCGCCCGCGACCGGGACCGAGCTGACCGAGGGTGAGCTCGTCGACGGCCGGCTGCAGGTCGACGTCGAGGCCGACGGCCTGGTCGCGTTCGGCGACGGGATGGAGGACGACCGACTCGTCCTCAGCTGGGGCCAGACGCTGACCATCGGCGTCGCCCGGCAGACGCTGTGCCTGGTCGGGTAGGCGTCGTCGGCGGCCCTGCGACGGCTTCACGATTTTCCTGCGGGCGGCGCGATCTCTCGCAACACTCGTCCCGGGAGGAGAGGCACGCATGGGATCAGGAGAGCTCGCAAGGACGGCGGTGCTGGCCCTGGTGGTCGGTGCCGTCCTCATGGTGCTGGTCGTGCGGGTGCGCCGCGACTCCGCCCGCGAGATGCAGCGCACCCTGCCGAACCCCTGGGCCGACAGCCCGGCCGTCTCGGCCACCCTGGCGGCCCTCGGTTCGCAGCTGGCCCCCGGAGGCACCGCCGGCTGGCTCGTGGTCGTCCTCGGCAGCGAGCGCGCCGCCGCGGAGGCCCTCGTCGCCAGCCTGCACCCCGGCCTCCCCGATGACGGCCCGTTCTCGGTCAACCGGCTGGTCGGCGGAGCGCCGGTCCGGCTCACCGGGAAGGTCAGCCAGGGAGTGGCCGCGGTGACGACGGTCGAGCGGCTGGCCGGGCCCGATCTCTCCTGAGCAGGCCTCCGGGCGTCGTGCCCGGCATACTCCGTCCATGGCCACGTTGTCGCGGGAGAGCGACCACGTCGTGGCGCGCACCCTCGGCGCCCTCGGGCTGCTGCTGGTCTGCGGCTGGGGTGTGGTCGCCCTGGCGGTGGCCTCGGTCCGGACGTACGACGACGTGGCCGGCCACCGGGCGGTGCTCGCCGGGCACGACTGGTCGGCGCTGCTCCCGCTGCCGGTCGCCCTCGCCCTGTCGGCGATCTGGGCGGTGGCGTTCCTCGCGGTCGGGCTGGGCCTGGCGCTCGGCGCTGCCGGCCTCGCGGTCGCGGGCCGGCAGCGCGCCGCCGCCGCGTTCTTCGGGGTCGTCACGGTCTGCGTGTCGGCGGACTACCTGCTCGAGGTGCTGCGCAGCGGGCCGACCTGGCAGGTCCAGCCCGATCGTGTGGCCGCCCTGTCGACCACGGCAGGGATCTTCGCGGCCCCGCTGGCGGGTGTGGTCGCCGCCGTCGTGCTGCTCGGCCCGATGCTCAGAACGGGGAGATCGATCCCGGAGCCCGCTGCGGCCGGCTGAGCGTCCGCACGACCGCGTCCTGGCCGTGGCGCACGACGGCCAGCGCGGTCAGCGTCCCGAGCACCGGCTCGAGCACGGCGTCGTCGAACGCAGGCACCGGCACGTCGACGCTGGCGGCGAGGTCGTCGGAGTGCACCACCATCTCCAGCAGCCGGGTGACCACGAAGTCGTCGCTCGCCATCCGTCGCGCCTGCCACGGGACGAGGACGGTCGCGGGCGGATCGGCCAGGACGGCCGGCAGCGCCGCGAGGGCCTCGGCCTGCAGTGACACCGCGACCTGGTGGCCCTCGGTCGCCTGCGCGTCGGACCTCTCACGGAGCAGTCGGTGGCTCTCGCCGTCGACGCCCTCGAGCCAGGCCGGGTGGGCGTAGTGGTCCAGGAGGCTCGCCGCCGGCGCGTCGGAGGAGGTCGGTTCGGCGCCCAGCAGGCTGACGACGTACGCCGACTGCGCGACCAGGTGCCGGGCCAGTCCGCCGACGGTCATCCCGGCGCAGCTCGACTCGCGGGTCCAGGCGGCCTCGACCTCGGTTCGGGCGACGAGTCCGTGGACGAGCGCCGCGGCGCGCACGACGGCGGGCCGGTCGAGCCTGCCGGCGTAGCTCAACGTCACGGCAGGAGTCTGGCACGTCCGGCCGACGGGCCGGAGGCCCCGCGTGCAGTGGCTTTGGGCCCTGTTCGGCCCCGCGCGCCGGCGGCGAGACTCGAGACACAGAGGGCGACCAGCGTGAGGGAGAGCCGTGGAGATCCTGGTGGGAACCGACCGGCAGGTCCCGGGACGTGAGGAGCTGCTGTCCTTCATCGGGTTCGAGGTCCTCGCCGGGCTCGGGCCGTGCGCCTCGCGGGTGAGCAACGTGCACGTGCACCTGTCCGCGGAGACCGGCGGCCGGATCGGTCCCGTCTCGATGCGCTGCCGGCTCGAGGTGCGACCCGAGGGGCACGAGCCGCTCGCGGTCATGCACCGCGCCCTGAGCAAGGACGACGCGGTGCGCGGCGCGGTCGGGGACATGCGCGGCGTGCTCGAGCGGATGTTCCGTCGCATCGACGCACACGGTGCGACCGAGACCACGCGCCGTTCGGCGTGAGGGCCCCAACCGAGGAGGTGTGTCATGGACGTCCAGGTCCGGACCGACTACCACGTGAACGGTGACGAAGGGCTGATCGCCCACGTCGAGGCCGAGGTCAGCAAGGGGCTCGAGCCGTTCGCGCGGCGGATCACCAGCGTGCAGGTCCACCTCACCGAGGAGAGCGGCGCCCGCAAGGGGCCGCCCGAGCTGCGCTGCGTGCTCGAGGTGCGCACGACCGGGCGCGCGCCCGTCGTGGTCACGCACCGGGCGACGACGAAGGACGCCCTGCTGCGCGGCGCGATCAGCGACATGCGCACCGCCCTGGAGCGCACCTTCGGCCGCACCGACGCGCCCCACATCGGTGGCGACACGATCCGGCGGCCCGCGTCACCTCGTCGCTGACAGGTCGCGCCGTACGCCGTGAGCACCAGCCCGGGCCCAGCGCCGCCGGCGGCGGACCCTGGACCCGGGCGACGGGCGGCTCCCGTCCAACCGACTCGTCCTAGATGAACAGCAGCTGGGCGCCCTCGGTCTTCTCGATGAAGTCGGACGCGCTGATGATCCCCTCGACCTCGTCGTAGAGGTCGTCCTCGGTCAGGTGGTTCATGTCCGCGGACATCCGGCACGCCCACAGGTGGCCGCCGGAGTCGACGATCTGCTGCAGGAACTCCGGGACCTCCGGTACGCCGAGCTCGGCGATCGACTTCTTCATCATGTGCGTGGCCATCGCGGTCATGCCCGGCATCGGGGTCAGCCCCTGCGGCATGTGCGCCGCAGTGTTGCCGACGGGCGTGAACTTCAGGTCGGCCATCGTCTTCTTGTTGATCATGTCGAAGCCCCAGAACGTGAAGAACAGGTGCGTCTCCACGCCCTCGCCGAGGGCGGCGTTGGCCAGGATCAGGCCCGGGTAGGCCATGTCGAGGTTGCCCTTCGAGCAGATGATCGCGAGCTTGCGGTCGGTCGAGGCCGAACCGAAGTCCGGGACGACCGGGGCGGTCTGGGTGGTGGTCATGATGGTCCTCCTGTGAGTGGTCAGACGCAGCCGTGCGGCTTGGGGAGGCCCGCGACGTACGCGAGCTTCTTGGCCGGCTTCTGCGGGAACAGCACGAACAGCTGCTTGGTGGGGATGCCGCCGACCGTGCTGATCCGGCGCAGCGTGGCGGTCTCGCCCTGCGCGGCGTAGTCCTCGCGCAGGAACCGGATCGCCTTCCAGTGCTCGTCGGTGAGGTCGATGCCGATCTGCGCCGCGAGGGACTTCGCGAGGTCCTCGTCCCACTCGGACGGGTCGGTCAGGAACCCCTCCTCGTTCACGTGGACGGTGTGGCCGTCGATCGTGGTCGTGGTCATGGCGTCATGCCTCCCTGCTGTCGGTGTTCGGTGCGTCGGGGACCTCTTTGCCCGCCATCGACATGAGCGCGGGCAGCGGGATCGGGTGCCCGGGAAGCAGGACGTTCCAGTAGATGTGCCGGAACGCGAGCTTGCCGAGGTGGTTCGCGTGGGTCTCCTTGAGCAGGCTCATCGGCCCCACGTGCGGGATCGGGTACTTGCCGGGCAGTGGCTCCGTGTCGTAGTTGAAGTCGATCAGCAACGCCTTGTCGTCACCGGACTCGACGAAGCAGTTCGCGTGGCCGTCGAACGCACCCGTCATCGGCAGCCCCGCCACGTGCTCGAGGAAGTTGTCCACGAAGACCTCGACCGCGAAGTGCGCGACCGAGCCCGCCTTGGACGCCGGGATGTTGCTCGCGTCACCGATCGCGAAGATCGTGTCGTACGCCGTCGAGAGCAGCGTGTGCTTGTCGACCGGCACGTAGTTGAGCTCGTCGCCGAGCCCCGAGCGGGCGACGAACTCGGCACCCATGTTGACCGGGACCGTGACGAGCAGGTCGAAGGGCACCTCGCGCTCGTCGTACGAGACCAGCACCTTGCGGTCCGGATCGACGCTCTCGACCATGAAGTCGGTCACCACCTCGACCTTGCGCTCCTCGAGCATGCCGCCCAGGTGCGCCGACGCCACCGGCTTGGTGAACGTGCCGTCGAGCGGCGTGACGTAGGTGAGCTCGACCCGGTCGCGCAGGCCCTGCTCGCGCAGCCACGCCTCGGCGAGGAAGGTGAACTCCAGCGGCGCCACCGGGCACTTGATCGGCATCTCGCAGATGTGCACGACGAGGCGCCCGTGGTCGAAGTGGTCCAGGGCCTTCTCGAGTCCTGTTGCTCCCTCGAGGGTGTAGAAGTCGAAGACGCTCTTGTGCCACTCCGACCCGAGCATGCCGGGCGTCTGGTCCGGTCGCGGGGACGTGCCCGTCGCGATCACCAGGTAGTCGTAGTCGAGCTCGCGGCCGTCCTCGAGGTGGACGACCCGGTCGTCGGGGGAGACCCGGTCGATCTCGCCGTACACCAGCGTGACGCCGTCGGCGATGAAGTGGTGCCGGCTGCGGACGATCTCGTCGCTCTCGTAGGTGCCGAACGGCACGAACAGGAACCCGGGCTGGTAGGGGTGGTCGTCGTCGCGATCGACGACCGTGATCGTCCACTCGTCGCGGGGAAGCCGCTTGTGCAGCTTGTTCGCGACCATCGTGCCCGCGGTGCCGCCGCCGAGGATGAGCAGGGTGCGCATGGTGACCTCCTGACCTGCTGGCCGACCAGCTGTCGGCTGCGGTCAGTTCCACTCAATACCCCGTGGGGTAATCGCGCAGGAGGCGGAGGGCCCGGTCTCGCAGGACTCACGTCCCGCTCGCGGGAGGCGACGAGATTTCGTCCGGTCGGGGGTGTCCCCAACGAATGCCCTCGTTCGTCGTCCGGGTGAGACTCTGTTTCGACGACGAAAGGACGCACCATGCAGTACGCGCTGATGATCTACGTCGACCCCACGGCACCGATGGGGTCCAGCGAGGACGAGACGGCCGCGATCACCGCGGAGTACATGGCCATCCGGGAGGATCCGCGGTGCCTCGATGGCGCGTCGCTGGCACCGGTCGAGGCGGTGTCCACCGTGCGGGTGCAGGCCGGCGACGCCATGGTCACCGACGGACCGTTCGCCGACACCAAGGAAGTGCTGGGCGGCTACTACCTCGTCGACGTCGACGACCTGGACGCGGCGCTCGAGTTCGCCGGGCGGATCCCGGCGGCGCGCATGGGCGGCGCCGTCGAGGTGTGGCCAGTGGCCTTCCGGCGCGAGTGATCGACCAGGTCTTCCGCGAGGAGTGGGGCCGAGTCCTGGCCTCCCTGGTGGGCTTCCTCGGCGACGTCGACCTTGCCGAGGAGGCCACCCAGGAGGCCTTCGCCGCCGCCGTCGAACGCTGGCCGAGCGAGGGCGCCCCGCGCAACCCCGGCGCGTGGCTCACCACCACCGCACGCAACCGGGCGATCGACCGGATCCGCCGCGACCGGGTCCTGCGCGCGAAGCTGCCTCTCGTCGCCGTGCCGGAGGTGGACGACGTGATGACCCCCGACTCGACCATCCCGGACGAGCGTCTCGAGCTGCTGTTCACCTGCTGCCACCCGGCGCTGTCTCTCGAGGCCCAGGTCGCGCTGACGCTACGCGCGCTGGGCGGCCTCTCCACCGAGGAGATCGCCCGGGCCTTCCTCGTCCCTGCGGAGACCATGAAGCGCCGGCTGTCGCGGGCGAAGAACAAGATCCGCACGGCGGGAGTGCCGTTCCGGGTGCCTCCGGACCACGTGCTGCCCGAGCGTCTGTCCGCGGTGCTCGGCGTGATCTACCTGATCTACAACCAGGGGTACGCCGCCCGCGACGACCTCGCGAGCGAGGCGATCAGCCTCGGACGGGTGCTCGTCTCGCTGATGCCCGACGAGCCCGAGGCGTCCGGCCTGCTGGCGCTGATGCTCTGCCACCACGCCCGGCGCGAGGCCCGAGCGCCCGGGGGTGAGCTGGTCCGGCTCGAGGAGCAGGACCGGTCGCGGTGGGACCACGCGATGATCGCCGAGGGCCGTGACCTCGTCGACCGTGCGCTCGGCCGGCCGAGCCGCGGCCCCTACGCCGTTCAGGCGGCGATCGCGGTCCTCCAGACTGAGCCCGAGATCGACTGGCCCCAGGTGGTCGCCCTCTACGACGAGCTCGTCCTGCTCACCGGCTCCCCGGTGGTCCGGCTGAACCGCGCGGCGGCGGTCGCCGCGACCGGCGCGACGGAGCGGGCCCTCGCCATCGTCGACGGCCTCGAGCTGGACGGCTACCAGTACCTCCACTCCACGCGCGCCGAGCTGCTGCGCCGCCTCGACCGCCCGGCCGAGGCGCTCGCGGCGTACCGGTCGGCGCTCGAGCTCGCCGCGGCCGAGCACGAGCGCCGCTTCCTGCAGCAAAGGATCGCCGAGCTCCTCGAGGCGGGTGCGGAGTCCTCCTGAGCTCCCGTCCGTCGCGGGGCCCACGACGTCACGCGACGCTGAGCGTGACCTCCATGTTGCCGCGCGTGGCGTTCGAGTACGGGCACACCTGGTGGGCCCGGGCGACGAGCTGCTGGGCTGTCTCCGGGTCCAGGGCCGGCAGGCTCACCTCGAGGTGCGCGGTCAGGCCGAAGCCACCGGTGCCGAGCGCGCCCAGGGAGACGTCGGCCACGACCTCGGAGTCGGTGGTGTCTGCCTTCGCCTCGGCAGCGACCAGCTTGAGGGCGGAGTGGAAGCACGCGGCGTAGCCCGCGGCGAAGAGCTGCTCCGGGTTGGTGGCGCCGCCCTCGCCTCCGAGCTCCTTGGGCACCCGCACCGGGGCGACGAGGAGGCCGTCGATCGTCTGGACCTGGCCGTTGCGGCCGTCGCCGGTGGCGACCGCCGTGGTCGTGTAGAGAGGTGTCATGTGGGCAACTATATTGCGCGCAATAGAATCGTGCAATGTAGGATGGGTCACATGAGGACGTCCTTTCCCCAGCTCGAGCTGGACGCGCAGATCTGCTTCCCGCTCTACGCCGCGACGAGAGCCGTGACGCAGACCTACGGCCGGCTGCTCTCCGACGTCGGCCTCACCTACCCGCAGTACCTCACGATGCTGGCGCTCTGGGGTGCAGAGGAGCCGTTGACCGTGGGCGAGGTCGGTGCCCGCCTCCGCCTCGACTCGGGCACGCTGACGCCGCTGCTCAAACGACTGGAGGCGGCCGGGTTCGTCGTCCGTCGTCGCGACCCCGGTGACGAGCGCCGGGTGCTGCTCGAGGTCTCCGACCAGGGCTGGGAGCTGCGCGAGCGAGTCGCCCACGTGCCCGGTGCGCTGGTGGAGTCTCTCTCGATGAGCGCGAAGGAGGGCGCGGAGCTGCGCCGGCTCCTCCACGAGCTGCTCGAGCACCTCGACGCCGACGGCTGAACCCTGCTCGCGGACCGGTTTCGGCCGGGGCGCTCGTGGGCACTCCAGGAGGATGGCGAAGTACCTGCTCAACCAGGCAGCGGTCGAGGCCGCGCGCAGCCTGATCGGCTCGCGGCAGTACGTCCTGGACAGCGACTGGGGTGAGGTCCAGCCGCGAGCTGCGGACGAGAACGCCTTCCTCGAGCGGCACTCGTGGGAGGAGTACGCCGCCTGGCACCTCGCCCTCACCGACGGCTCCCACGACGAGACCAAGGCGCGCTACGGGTTCGTCTACGGCGACCTGCGCCGGGTGCACCGCACGGGTCTGATCGCCTGCGTGTACCGCGCGTCCGAGTGGCGCCACAAGGAGATCGAGCTCGCGGCCCACGACCTGCTCCAGGAGCTGGACGCGAAGGCCGGGATCGCCTGAACGACGCGCCGGTCGCGACCGCGGCTCTAGCGGACCCGACCGACCTCGAACTGCATCCGCGGGTCGGCGTACGCGTCCTGGGACTCGACGAGCAACAGCTCGCGGGCGCCTGCGTCCAGCGTGTTCACGAGCAGGTCGAAGACGCTGGAGGCCGTGCGTGCCAGCGCCGCCGCCGGGTCGCCGCCGGCCAGCAGGTGGGCGGAGAACAGCGCCGCCGTGACGTCGCCGGACCCGTTCGCGTGCATCGCGAGCCGGGGAGTGCGCACGCTCCAGGCGCCCGCGGACGTGACCGCCACCATCTCCAGCGTCTCCGGCGGCTGGTCGGCGTGCAGGACGCTCGTGACCAGGACGGTCTCGGGGCCGAGGGCGCGGGCGGCGTCCGCCGCGTCGAGCACCGTCGCGAGGTCCGCGCTCGCGGGGAGCGGGCTGCCGGTCAGCTCGCCGAGCTCGAACTGGTTGGGCGTGATCACGTCCGCGCGCGGGACGACCTGCTCGCGGATCAGCGGCGGGATCGCGGGGTCGACGAAGCAGCCGCTGTCGGCGTTGCCCATCACCGGGTCGCAGGCGTACGCCGCGGCCGGGTTGGCCGCCTTGACGCGGTCGACCGCGTCGAGGACCACCGACGCGATCTCCGGGCTGCCCTGGTATCCGGAGAGCACCAGGTCGACCTGGGCCAGGGCGCCGCGCTCCTCCATGCCGAGGACCACCTCGTGCACGTCGGCGCCGGGGACGACCGGGCCGCGCCAGGCGCCGTACCCGGTGTGGTTGGAGAACAGCACGGTGTGCACCGGCCAGACCTCGTGGCCGAGGCGCTGCAGCGGGAAGACGGCGGCGCTGTTGCCGACGTGGCCGTAGGAGACGCAGGACTGGATGGAGAGGATGCGCACCCGGCCAGTCTGCCGGTCGCCCGGGTCTGCCCGGGACGTGAGCCCTATGGTCGGCGAAACTAGAACGCGTTATAGTTCCATCGCCGGGAGGTGACGCGGGTCACCAGTGCGCGGACGAGTGAGGGAACCATGGGCAAGCAGCAGTCGAACGAGGCCGACTACGTGGTGGTCGGGTCCGGGAGCTCGGGCAGCGCGGTGGCGGGCCGCCTCGCCGAGGCAGGACACAGCGTGATCCTGCTCGAGGCCGGCAAGACCGACGAGAAGTACCTGGTCAAGAAGCCCGGCATGATCGGACCGATGCACTCGGTCCCGGAGATCAAGAAGACCGTCGACTGGGGCTTCTACTCGACCCCGCAGAAGCACCTCCTCGACCGCAAGATGCCGGTGCCGCGCGGCAAGGTCGTCGGTGGGTCGAGCTCGATCAACGGCATGGTCTACGTGCGCGGCAACCGCGCCAACTTCGACTCCTGGGCCGCCGAGGGCAACACCGGTTGGGACGCCGACTCCGTCAACGCGGCGTACAAGCGGATGGAGGACTTCGAGGACGGCGAGAACGCCTACCGCGGCGCCGGCGGCCCGATCCGGGTCACCCGCAACAAGGCTCCGCAGGAAGGCACGCTGCAGTTCATCCAGGCCACCTCCGACACCCTCGGGGTGAAGATCCTCGACGACTACAACGGTGAGTCGCAGGAGGGCATCTCGCGGATGCAGCAGAACGCCGCGGACGGTCTGCGCTACAGCGCCTCACGCGGCTACGTGCACAACCTCGCGCCGGCTCGGCTCGAGCTGCAGAGCGAGGTGCTGGTCACCAAGGTGGTGATCGACAACGGCCGGGCCACCGGCGTCGAGGTCACCGACAAGGACGGCACGCGACGCACCATCCGGGCGGGCAAGGAGGTCATCCTCTCCGCCGGCTTCGTGGGGTCCGCGCAGCTGCTCATGCTCTCGGGCATCGGGCACGCCCAGCACCTGCGCGACCACGGCATCGCCGTCCTCGCCGACCTCCCCGTCGGCGACAACCTGCACGACCACATGTTCCACGCGATGACCTTCCACGCCACGTCGGCCAAGATGAAGGGCAAGGCGTCCTTCTTCGCGCGCGGGCTGGCCAAGGAGCTGATGCGTCCGGGCACGACCTTCCTCGCGAACTCGGTCTTCGAGTCGGTGGGCTTCGTGCGCACGTCGCAGGCGACCGACGTACCGGACCTGCAGCTGCACCTGCTGCCCTGGGCCTACGTGTCGCCGAACCAGGACGAGCCGATCCGGCACAAGGTCGACCCCCGGACCGCGCTGACCGTGCTGGTCACGCTGATCTACCCGAAGAGCCGCGGCACGCTGCGGCTCGCGTCGACCGACCCGGCCGCCGCGCCGCTGATCGACTTCCAGTACCTCGCCGACCGCTCCGACCTCGAGGTGCTCGCCGAGGGATCGGAGATGGTGCGGGAGATCATGTCCGCGGCGGCCTTCGGCGGCTCGGTCAAGGAGGAGATCCACCCCGGTACGTCGCTGAAGGGCACCGACCTGCGGGACGCGATCCTGAACCGCGCGACCTCGGTCTACCACGGCGTCGGCACCTGCCGGATGGGCGTCGACGAGCTCGCGGTGGTCTCGCCGGACCTGAAGGTGCGCGGCATCGAGGGCCTGCGCGTCGCGGACGCCTCGATCATGCCGTCGATCACCGGGGGCAACACGAACGCTCCGGCGATCATGATCGGCGAGATGGCGGCGGGGCTCATCCTGGGCTCTGCTTGATTGCCCTCGCTCCGCTCGGGCGGGTGCGCCGCCTTCCGGGGTCCGTCTTCCCTCCCCCCTCGGCTCGCTGCGCTCGCCTGCGGTCGTCAGTCCAGACGGACCCGGCGGCGCACCGCCTGATTGCCCTCGCTCCGCTCGGGCGGGTGCGCCGCCCTCCGGGGTCCGTCTTCCCTCCTCCCTCGGCTCGCTGCGCTCGCCTGCGGTCGTCAGTCCAGACGGACCCGGCGGCGCACCGTGCGGGCTAGGCGACGAGCAGGCTCCGCTTCGACAGCCCCATCCAGTAGCCGTCGATCACCTGGTCGCCCGGCGCCTCGGGGTCGGTCGCAGCCCCCAGGGTGACGAACAGCGGCGTGTAGTGCTCGACGGTGGGGTGCGCGTAGGGCATGCCCGGCGCGTTCGTCCGGTACGCCGCCAGCTCGGCGACGTCGCCGCGGGCGAGAGCCTCGGCCGCCCAGTGGTCGAAGTCCTTCGACCAGCCGGGTGCCTCGGCGTCGATCCGGAACTCCCGCAGGAAGGGGAGTCCGTGGGTCAGGAAGCCCGAGCCGACGACGAGCACGCCCTCGTCGCGGAGCTCGCGCAGCCGGCTGCCGAGGGTCAGCAGGCGATAGGGTTCCTGGGTCGGCAGCGACATCTGCAGCACGGGGATGTCCGCCTCGGGGTACATGATCCGCAGCGGCACCCACGCCCCGTGGTCCAGGCCGCGCGAGGGGTGCTGGTGGACGCGATCGGTGTCGGGCATCATCGCCGCGACCCGCTGCGCGAGCGCGCTCGCGTCGGGGCTGTCGTAGCGCATCCGGTAGTACTTCGGGTCGAAGCCGCCGAAGTCGTAGACCAGCTCGGTGCCCGGGCCGCTGGCGCTGAGCGCGAGCGGCGCCGACTCCCAGTGCGCGCTGACGACCAGGATCGCCGTGGGTCGGGGCAGCTCCGCGGCGAGCGCGCGCAGCTCGCCCGACCACTGGGGGTCGTCGAGCAGCGGGGGCGCGCCGTGGCCGATGTAGAGCGCGGGCATGCGGGCGGTCATGGAGGTCATGATAGTTCAACTTTGAACTACCCGGAAGCATTCCCGACTCAGCGGTTCGGGCCTCGCCCGCGGTCCCGGCTCCGGGAGCGGGCGCGAAGGCCGAGCCAGAGGCCGACCGGCACGAGGGCGACGGCAACGGCGAGGAGGACGTCACCCGCGGTCGCGGGAGTGCGGGCAACCCGGTGGTCGATGCCGTAGTCGCCGCCGCCCATGAGGGCGTAGCCGCGCAGGTTGGTCACGATGCTGAAGAGGCAGCCGGCGACGAAGACCAGCGACCCGGCGATCCAGCTCCGGTCGCGGCGGAACGCCTGGACCACGCCCCACAGGCCGATCGGCAGCAGGAACGAGAAGATCAGCAGCTCCGACAGTGATGCGCTCACGGGTCCGGCCGCCGCCCGACGGTGCTCGCGGCGCTCTCCATGTCGTCCTCCCGAGACGGTCGCCCTGGTGCGGGCGTGCGACGCCGATCGTACGACGAGGGGTCGACTGCCGACGACCGGCTACGGCAGCTGCCACCGCACCGGCGTACCGCCCTGCTGCTCGAGCAACCGGTCGACCCGGCTGAACGGCCGGGAGCCGAAGAATCCGCGGTGCGCCGAGAGCGGGCTGGGGTGCGGCGACTCGACCCACGGCACCGGTCCGAGCATCGGCTTGAGCGACTGGGCGTCGCGGCCCCAGAGGATCGCGGCGAGCGGGCCGCCGCGCTTGGCGAGCGCCGTGATCGCGCACTCCGTGACCGGCTCCCAGCCCTTGCCACGGTGCGAGTTCGCGCGACCGGGGCTGACCGTGAGCGACCGGTTGAGCAGCAGCACACCGGCGTCGGCCCACGGCGTCAGGTCGCCGCAGGACGGCGCCGGCAGCCCGAGGTCGTCACCGAGCTCCTTGAAGATGTTGAGCAGGCTCGGTGGCAGCGGCCGCACGTCGGGCGCGACCGAGAAGCTCAGGCCGACCGGGTGTCCGGGCGTCGGGTACGGGTCCTGCCCCACGATCAGCACCTTGACGTCGGCCAGCGGTCGCTGGAACGCCCGCAGGACGTGCTCTCCGGCCGGGAGGTAGCCCCGACCGGCCGCGATCTCGGCTCGCAGGAAGACACCCATGCGGGCGATGTCCTCGTCGACCGGCGCCAGGGCCTCGGCCCAGTCCTCGGCCACCAGGCCCTTCGCCACGAGTCCGGCCAGTGCGCTCACGGCGCCGAGTTTCGCACGCCCTACCGGAAGTCCGGGAGCACCTGGTCGTGCACGAGGGCGCCGCGGAACGGGTCGCCCCGCTCCGCGAGGCGGTCGAAGACCGTCCGGATCGTCCACCGGTCGGGCCGCAGCTCGGGGTCCTCGAGCTCGTGCCAGCCGATCGGCACGCTCACCGGGGCGCCCGGCGCCGGCCGGGTCGAGTACGGCGCGACGAGCGTCTTGTTGATCGCGTTCTGGGTGTAGTCGAGCCGGGCCCGCCCCTTGCGCTCGGCCTTCTGCCACTTCCAGCTGACCAGGTCGGGGACGAGCTTGCCGATCGTCCGCGACACCTGCTCGACCCACGCACGGGTCTCGTCGAAGGTCGGTCCCGGCGCGATCGGCACCCAGATCTGGATGCCGCGCTTCCCGGTGACCTTCACCTGGCTGCGCACCCGCAGCCGTTCGAACGCGGTGCGGTGCAGCCGCGCCATCATGACCAGCTCGTCCCAGGAGGTCCGCTCGCCGGGGTCGAGGTCGAACAGCGCGTACGTCGGGCACTCGGGCGCCTCGGTCCGCGACGTCCACGGGTGCCACTCGAGCGCGCCGAAGTTCGCCGCCCACACCAGCGCGGCCGGCTCGTCGGCGACGAGGTAGGTCTGGGTCTCGTCGGCGGCGGCGAGCGGGTTGTCCCAGCGGCCCAGCCACGACGGGGCGTGCTTGGGCAGCTCCTTGTGCCAGAACCCCTTCGCGGCCGCTCCGTCCGGGTAGCGGTGCAGGTTCAGTGCCCGGCCCTCGAGGTAGGGCACCACGACGGGGGCGATCCGGGCGGCGTACCGGAGGAACTCGCGCTTGGTGACCGGCTCCTCGCCCTCCCGTGCAGGGAACAGCACCTTGTCGAGGTTCGTGACCACCAGCTCGCGGCCGTGGACCGGCCAGGTGCCACCCTCGGCGGGCAGCTCGTCGAGCACCGCGAGCGCGTCGTCGTCCTCGGCCAGGGGCTCCGGAGTGGTCACCTGCTCGGCCGCCTCGGCGGCCGGACGGTCGGAGTGCCAGTGCCGATCGGGATCGGCCTTCACCTCGTCGTTGGTGCGTCCGCTGACCACTGACCGCGGGTGCTCCTCCGGGTCCCAGCCGTCGACCGCCGCGTCGTCGTGCTTGTGGAGCAGGAGCCAGGACGCGCCGACGCCCTCGGTCTGCCCGCGTACGTCGCCGCGCGGCCGTTGTTCTTTCTCGCCGTCCTGCGCCCTGGTGCGCACGAGCACGAAACGACCGCGCAGCTTCTGCCCGTGCACGTCGGCGTGCAGCTCGCCGTCGGCGACCGCGCGCGCCGGGTCGTCGGTGTCGTACGGCTCCCACGTCCCGTGGTCCCAGACGATCACGTCGCCGCCGCCGTACTCGCCGCTCGGGATCACGCCCTCGAAGTCGGCGTACTCCAGCGGGTGGTCCTCGACGTGCACCGCCAGGCGGCGTGCCGAGGGGTCGAGGGTCGGGCCCTTCGGCACGGCCCAGGAGGCCAGCACCCCGTCGATCTCGAACCGGAGGTCGTAGTGCAGCGAGCTGGCACGGTGGCGCTGGACCACGAAGCGGCGGGCGCCGTCGCCGTGGGGAGCCTCGCCGCCACCGGACGGCTCCGGGGTGGCCCCGAAGTCGCGCATCCGGCGGTACGACGCCAGCCGCTGGGCCGGCGCGTTCTGGGCCGGCGCGTCCTGGTCCACGCTCTCTGCCGAGGTGTCGGCCGCACGACGCTTCCGCGGGCTCATGTCGCGCGCGGTACCCGGGCGTGGCACTCCGCATCCGCGACCGGTGTCCTGGCGCCTGGTGTCATCGCACCGCACGCACCGGTCGGGTCAGCCGGTCCAGGAACGCGACCAGCAGGGCCTCGCGCAGGGCCGGCGTCGCGAGGTCGAGGAGCGCATTGATCTGGGCCATCGACTCCGGCAGGCCGACCCCTCCGCCTCCGGCCATCCCGACCGCGGCGAGCAGCCCGTCGAAGTCGTCGTCGCTCAGGTCGTCGGGGTCGAGCGCCCGCACGAAGGCCGCGATGTCGGGGGTCACCTCGATCGGCCCCGCCGCGACGGCCTCGTCGACGGCCGCCCCCAGCGCGGTGAGGAACTCCTCGACCAGCGGCGCCGTGGCGGCACTGAGCGACAGGTGGATCGTGGGGCGTCCTGCCCGGAACGACAGCTGCGGCTGGACGTACCAGCCTGCGCGCGTCATCGCGTCCGTGATCGTGAAGACGTCGCAGCTGTCGTCGGTCGTGAGCGCGACCAGCGTCGAGTCGGGGGCGGCGACGACCGACAGCGGGCCGATCTCCCCGATCCCGGCGACGAGGCGGTCGACCGCGTCGAGCACGAGACGGGTGAGCTCGAGGTAGCCGTCGTCGCCGATCGTGTTCACGACCGCCCACGCGCCGGCCAGGGGACCCCCGGACTTCGTCGACTGGATCGTGGAGTTCAGCATCGTGTAGCCCGGCCAGTCCGCGCTCGCGAAGAACTGCGGCCGCCGCAGGTGCGGGTCGCGGTGGAGCAGCACCGAGGTCCCCTTCGGTGCGTACCCGTACTTGTGCAGGTCCACCGAGATGCTGGTCACGCCCTCGACCGAGAACGTCCACGGCGGCACCGGCCGGCCGAGCCGTGCGGCGTACGGGAGCACCCAGCCGCCGATGCATGCGTCCACGTGGCAGCGCACCCCGCGTGCCGCGGCGGCACCGGCGATCTCGCGGACCGGGTCGACCACGCCGTGCGCGTACGACGGCGCGCTCACCACCACCAGCACCGTGCTGTCGCCGATGGCGTCGGCCATCGCGGCGGGTCGGGCGCGGAAGTCCGCCCCGACGTCGACGAGGACGGGCCGGACGCCGAAGTAGTGGGCGGCCTTGTGGAACGCCGCGTGCGCCGTGGTCGGCAGCACCATCTCGGGACGCTCCACCTCGGGCCGCGCGTCTCGCGCGGCCTGCACCGCGAGCAGCACCGACTCGGTGCCACCGGAGGTGACCGTGCCGACGGCGTCAGGCGGGGCGTCGAGCAGGTCGCACGCGCGGCCCACCAGGTCGTTCTCCATCTGCAGCAGGGACGGGAACGCGGTCGGGTCGAGCCCGTTCGAGCCGGCGTACGCCGCCACGGCGGCCCGGCCCACCTCGTCGGTCTCGGCCAGCCCCGAGTCGTAGACGTAGGCAAGCGTGCGCCCGCCGTGGACGGGCACGTCGGCGGCCTGCATCTGGTGCAGCCGCGCGAGCAGGTCGCTGGTGGTCACGGGGTGAGTGCCTCCTCGACGACGTCGGCCCCGAGGTCGTAGCGGCGCAGCCAGAGCAGGCTGACCATCGTGAGGACCGCGGGCAGCGCCGAGAACCCGAGCACGATCGCCGTGATCGCGGAGGACGGCTGGGCCGCCCCTCCCGTGGTGGACGAGTGGTAGCCGCCCAGGGCGAGCACCAGGCCGTAGACGCCCGGGCCGAGCGCGAGGCCGAGGGTCTCGCCGGCGGTCCAGACGCCGGTGTACACACCGGCGCGGTTGACCCCGGTCCGGCGGGCGTCGACGGCGGCCGTGTCGGGCAGCATCGCCATCGGGAACATCTGCGCGCCGGCGTAGCCGGCGCCGACCAGGGCGGTGGCCACGAAGACCAGCGCGTGCGGGGCGCTCCGAGCGCCGATGAGCACGCACGCACCGGTGGCGAGCACGAGCGAGGCGGCGATGTAGCCGCGCTTCTTCCCGATCCGCTGGCCGACGAGGTTCCACACCGGCGTCAGCACGAGCGCCGGGCCGACGAAGCAGACGAACAGGATCGTCGAGAGCTCCTTGTCGCCGAGGACCCAGCGCGAGACGTAGTCGACGCCGGCGAGCATCGCTCCGGTCGCCAGCGCCTGCAGCACGAACGTCGTCAGCAGCAGCCGGAAGTCCCGCGCCTCGGCCACCACGCGCAGCTGGTCGCGCAGGGTGCCCTCGCCGGCGGTCGCCCGGCCGACGCGGGCCGGTACGGTGCCGACGTACGCGCCGACGACCCCGACGACCAGGATCACCGCGACCACCAGCCCCATCACCCGGTAGCCGGCCCGACCGTCGAACGCGTTGCGGATCGCCGGCGCGCTGGCGCCGCTGAGCAGGATCGCGAACGCGAGGATCGCGACCCGCCAGGTCATCAGGCGGGTGCGCTCGGCGTACGAGTCGGTGATCTCGGCCGGCATCGCGACGTACGGGACCTGGAAGAACGCGTACGCCGTCGCGCAGCCGACGAACAGCACCAGCACCCACAGCGCGTCGAGTGCCGTCGATCCCAGGTCGGGCCCGGCGAACAGCAGCGCGAAGCAGGCCGCCAGGAGCAGCCCGCCCCGCAGCAGGAACGGGCGGCGTGGGCCGCGCGGGTCGTCGGTGCGGTCGCTGATCCGCCCGGCGATCGGGTTCAGCACGACGTCCCAGGCCTTCGGGAGCAGCACGATCAGGCCGGCCACCGCTGCCGCCACGCCCAGCGTGTCGGTCAGGTAGGGCAGCAGCATGAGACCGGGCACGGTGCCGAAGGTGCCGGTGGCCACCGACCCGAGCCCGTAGCCCACCCGGACGCGACGGGGGAGCAGGTCGGTCACCCTCGCAATCTAGGCCACACCGACGTGTCGCGGGGCCGAGTGACTAGCCCTGCTTCAGCAGCGTCACGATCTTCTTCGCCACGGCCTCGTGGAAGGCCTCGAACGGGTGCAGGGCGACCGCCCTGCCCGGCTGCTCCTGCGAGCCGTTCACCCAGGGGTCGGCCGAGCAGACGTCGTGCCCCTTGCTCATCGCGTAGGTGTCGACGTAGTCGGCCCCGGCGGCGGCCGCGGCGGCCTTCCACTTCTGGTTGACGACCCTCAGCGCGCTGCGCAGCCGTGGCTCCATCGCGGCGACCACCGAGTACCGGTCGGGGCAGCTGCCGGAGTCGGGCAGGTAGCGCGGGTAGCCGACCAGCACGACCCGGGCGTGCGGCGCCGCCTTGCGGATCGCCCGCAACGTGTCGCGGACCCGGACCGCCGCCTTGCTGAGCTGCTGGTCGACCTGGGCCGTGGTGGCCTGGAGCACCGGTGCGCAGAGCGGCGTCGGCTGGGCGGCCGGCACGCACGCCGCCAGCAGGCCGTAGGCGAGCTTGTCGTCGTTCAGGCCGATGGTCAGCGTGACCAGCTTGGTGCGCGACCCCAGGGCGTCGAGCTGGGGGTCGTTGGTCGAGCCCTGCGTGAGCTGGGGCCGGAGCAGGTTCGTGGTCATCGCACCCGAGCAGCTGACGTCCTCGAAGGAGGAGTAGTGCAGCGTGCGCTGCACCAGCGACGGGTAGTTGCGCTTGGACCGCAGGCAGCCGCTGTCGGCGATCGGGGCGATCCCCGCGCCGGCGCTCTCGGAGTCGCCGAGCGCGGCGTAGACCGCGCCGTGCGGGACGGGTGCGGTGCCGCTGCCGCAGCCGGCCACCGCGACCAGGGCCACGACGGCTAGCACCGTGAGCACAGCGCGTGCCGGGTGCTGCCCACGGCGACGCGTGCGGGGAAGGGGAGTGGGGTTCATCGTGCCGGACGTCCTGGGATCGCCGTTCAACGCTGCTCGACCTGGGCGACGAGCTGGTCGGCGACCGCCCGCTGCTCGGCCTCGAGCGGGTGGTAGGCGACCGCCTTCCCCGGCTGGTCGCTCATCCCGTGCACCCACGGCTCCGCCGAGCAGAGCTGGTGGCCGTCGGAGAGCTTCGCGACGTCGACGTACCCCGAGCCGGTCTGGAGCGCAGCCGAGCGGACCTTCTCGTTGAGCTGGTCGAGCAGGTAGTTGACGACGTCCCGGTCGGCCCCGGCCGGTTGCGACGGGAAGTCCTTGCAGCCGCTCTCCGGCGGCGGGGTCAGACGCGGGTAGCCGACCACCACGATGTAGGCCTGCGGCGCCTTCGCCTGGATCGCGCGGATCGCCCGGGTGAGGGCGTCGCCGGCCTGGCCCACCTCGTCGAGCACCTGCGTGTAGAAGGTCGTGCCGGGGGCGCACGGCTGGACGAGGCAGATCCGGAACATCTCGTGCAGCAGGTCGTGGTCCTCGATGCCGGCGCCGATCGAGACCAGGTCGGTGTCCTTGGCGACCGCGTCGAGCTGCGCCGGCAGGGCCGGCTTGCCCTTGACGGCCTTGAACGTCGCGGTCAGGGCGTTGGTGGTCGCGTGGGTGCAGGACACGTCCTTGACCTCGGTGAGGCCCATCTTCTGCGCTGCGAGCGCCGGGTAGTTCTCCGCCGAGCGGAGGCAGCCGTCCTCGCCGGCGCCCTGGCCGGCGTACGGCGCCGCGGTGAAGCCGTCACCGAGCGCGACGTAGCTGCGGATCGCCGTGTCCGGCGGCGTCGGCGGTGCCGAGCTGAACCCGCCTCCGCCGCAGGCCGCGAGCGCCCCCGCGAGCACGAGCGTCAGGAGCAGGCCGGCGGCCTGCCGGACCCGGGCGCTCACCGCTTCGGGGCCAGGCTGCGCGAGGCGTCGGACCCGAAGCGGCGTGCCCGGTTCGAGCCGATCGCTCCGCGGTCGGGCGCCACCTCGGGCTGCGTCGTCGAGGACTCGGGAGGGGAGGTCTTCGTGGTGGATGTCGATGCCTTCTTCGTCGTCGCTGCGGACTTCGCGGTCGCCTTCCCAGGGGCGGCCTTCCGTGCTGTTTTCTTCGCGGCCGTCTTCTTGGCCGTCTTCTTGGCCGTCTTGGTCGCCCGGGTGCGGGCGGGGGTCGGCTGGGCGTCCTCGCGGTCATCGGGCGTGGAGTGCTGCGCGATCCACTCGTCCATGACGACCCAGGTCGTACGCCGGGCCGCCCGGCCGGTCAGCATGCCGAGGTGGCCGCCGGGCACGATCTCGAAGCGCACCTCGCGGGCGTTCGGGAGCAGCGGCAGGAGCGCCTTGACCGCGGGGATCGGGGCGATCCCGTCGGTGTTGCCGGCGAACACGAGCACCGGCACGGTGATCGCCGCCAGGTCGACCTCGTGGCCGCCGATGCTCACCTTGCCGGTGCGCAGCTGGTTGTGCTTGAGCATCCGGTGGTAGAGCTGGCCGAAGGTCCGGCCCGGGTAGGCGATCATGTTCGCGGTGAACCGGTCGACCGCCTCGATCTGCGCGAGCCACTCGCTGTCGTCGAGGTGCTGCACGATCGCGAGCGGCTTGGTGATCACCTTCGTGCCGCTGCTCAGCTGGAACGCCCGGCGTACGAGCGGCTTCGGCGCGCCACCGAGCATCCGGTAGAGGCGGGTCACGATGCCGCCGTCGGTGAGCCGCAGGATCGGGCGCAGGGGCGCGACCAGGGGCACCTGGCTGACGTCGAACGGCGACCCCACGACGGTGAGGGAGGCGATCGGCAGGTCGGGGTCGTCCGCGGCGACCAGGGTCGCGAAGATGCCGCCGAGCGACCAGCCGATCACGTGCACGGGCCGTCCGCCGGCGTGCTCGCTGACCACCCGCACGGCCTCGGGCACGACCTCCTCGACCCAGTGCTCCATGCCGAGGTTGCGGTCCTTGAAGGAGATCTCGCCGTACTCGACCAGGTACGTCGGCCGCCCGGCCTTGAGGAAGTGCTCGACCAGCGAGCAGTCGCGACGCAGGTCGTAGCAGGTGGCCGGCGCGGCCAGCGGCGTCACCAGCAGCACCGGGTCGCCGGTCGCGCGGACCTGCTTCTGGGGGCGGTAGTGGTAGACCTCGCGCAGCGGCCCGTCGTCGATCAGCGTGCGGGGCATCGGGCGGAGATCGGCCAGCCCGCCGTACAGCATCTTGTGTGCGACGTTGCTGGCAGCGGAGGCGACCTGGTCCGGCTTCGGGATCAGATCCATGCTCGGAAAACTACCAAGCGGTAGTGGACGTTACGGCGGGCCGCCGTGCATTGCGACACAGGGGCGACCCACGGGCCGACACCGGGGGCCACGCCGCGGGCCGGCGCCGGGGGGCGATCGGGCTGTGACGTCCGTGACCATGGACACCGGCCTCCCCTGCCGGTAGGCATGCCCCATGACTCAGCCCTCCCAGGTCGCCCTCGTCACCGGCGGCTCCTCCGGCATCGGCGCGTGCGCGGTGCGCGAGCTGCTCGACGCCGGCTTCACCGTCTACACCGTCGCCCGCCGGGTCGACCGGATGCAGGCGCTGGCCGACCGCGGCGCTCACGTGTTCGCGATGGACGTCACCGACGACGACTCGATGGTCTCGGGGGTCCAGCGGATCCTGGACGAGCAGGGGCGGATCGACGTGCTGGTCAACAACGCGGGCTACGGCTCGTACGGCGCCGTCGAGGACGTGCCGATCGACGAGGCGCGCCGGCAGTTCGAGGTGAACGTCTTCGGGCTCGCCCGGCTGACCCAGCTGGTCACCCCGCACATGCGCGCCCAGGGATCCGGGCGGATCATCAACATCAGCTCGATCGGCGGGAGGTTCTACGAGCCGTTCGGTGCGTGGTACCACGCCACCAAGTTCGCCGTCGAGGGCTTCAGCGACAGCCTGCGGATGGAGCTCAAGCCCTTCGGGATCGACGTGGTGATCATCCAGCCGGGACCGGTCGCCACCGAGTGGAACGAGATCGCGCGCGACTCGCTGCTCGAACGCTCGGGTGACACCGACTACGGCCGGTACGCCCGCCGGGCGCACAAGGTGCTGGTCGAGTTCGACAAGCCGAGCCGGGCGGCGACGCCCGAGGACGTGGCCCGCAAGATCCGCAAGGCCGCAACCACGCGGCGACCGGCCGCGCGCTACCCGGTGGGTCGCGGCGCCCGCGCGATCACGAGCAGCCGGGATCACCTGCCCGACCGGTTCTTCGACCAGGTCGTCAGCCGGATGTACGGGTCGCGCTGACGGGAGCATCCTTCGCCGCCACGGGCTCCACCGGGTCGTCGAGCCGGCCGCCGGTCGACCGCCCACGACGGGCCGAGCGCGCGCTCCGGCGCTCGATCGCCGCCTCGAGGGCGTCGAGCTCCTCGCCGGCGTACACGGCGATCCGCTGCAGGGACGGGATCGAGTCGCGGCAGCCGGTGAAGCCGATGTTGAACTGGCCGTCGTAGGAGACCGCGGTGATGTTGAGCGCCTGACCGTTGAAGAGCAGCGACACCGGGTAGATCTCCTCGAGCCGGCTGCCGTCGAGGTAGCGGGTCTCGGCCGGCCCGGGGACGTTCGAGATCACGACGTTCGACGCCGGTCGGCCGCGCCCGCCGATGCCGAGGATCGCCTGGCTCAGGAACGGCGCCATGAGCACGGCCGTGTAGGCGTCCATGGCGAGACCGCCGACGTGGGGGAGTCGCTGCTTGCCCAGCCGGGTCGACGCCTTGATCGCACGCATCCGCTCGACGGGGTCGGCGATGTCCGTGCCCAGCGTCGAGTAGAGGAACGTGATCGCGTTGCCGACCCCGTCGCCCTCCTCGGCGCGCACGGAGACCGGGACGTTCGCGATCAGCGGCTCCGGGGGGAGCGCGTCCAGCTCGTCGAGGTAGCGGCGGAGCGCACCGCCGCACACGGTCAGGAACACGTCGTTCAGGCTGCCGCCGGTCGCGTTCGCGGCCTTTCGCAACCGGTCGATCGGGTAGTGCTGGGTGGCGAACCGGCGCGGCGTGTGGATCCGCCCGTTGAACAGGGTCTTCGGTGCGCGGAACGGTACGGCGCGGGCGGACTCGTTCGTGCCGACCAGGCTCTCGGCGTACGTCCGGCCGAGGGACGACGCGACCTCCACGCCCTCGCCCGCGAGCCGGAGCAGGGACGGGCCGTCGTGCCGCTCGGCCGCCCGCTGCTCGGGCACCTTCGGCCGGTCCGGCAGGCCCGACTGGTCGGGGCCGCGGGTGCCGACCGCCCAGGGCGGGAGCATCTCGCGGGCCTCGGGATCGGCGCTCAGGATGCGCTTGAGCAGGCGCACACCGCCCACGCCGTCGATCTGCGAGTGGTGCACCTTCATGTACATCGACCACTGGCCGCCCTCGAGGCCCTCGATGAGGTGGCACTCCCACAGGGGGTAGCGGCGGTCCATCTTCGCGGAGTGCAGCCGCGAGACCAGCACGCCGAGCTCCCGCTGGGACCCCGGGCGCGGCAGCGCGGAGTGCCGCAGGTGGTAGTCCAGGTCGATCTCGTCGTCCCCGAGCTCCTGCCAGCTCGGGACGGGCGTGGCCCGCAGCAGGTAGTTGAACGGCGGCTGGAACTGGTGCACGTCGCGCCAACGGGCGTAGAGCTCCCCGACGAATTCGGGCCGGTCCTCCGGCACGCTGAACGTGGCCAGCATCGCCACCTGCATCGGCGTGCGGTGCGACTCGGCGTACAGCCAGGCGGAGTCGTTGATCTTCAGGAGTCTGCGGCCCACAGCCGCACCCTAGGGCGGATGCGTCTCGCTGGACAGGCCCGGAAGGCGTTTGACCCCCGCCGGCACACACCGCGATTCTGGCGGGGTCCCGACCAGACCCTGGAGGCCGCCGTGGCCGTGTGCCGCTACCTCGTCACCGACGTCGACGCGTCCGTCGCCTTCTACACGAAGCTCGGGTTCGCGGCCGAGCAGCAGTTCGGTCCGGCGATGGCGATCATGCGCCGCGACGACCTCGTGCTGTGGCTCGCCGGCCCGGACGCCTCGGCTGCCCGGCCGATGCCCGACGGCCGCCGGCCCGAGCCGGGCGGCTGGAACCGCTTCGTCGTCACCGTCGACGACCTCCCCGCCACGGTCGAGGAGCTGCGGGCCGCGGGCGTGGCCTTCCGCAACGACGTCGTCACCGGCCCGGGCGGCAAGCAGATCCTCTGCGAGGACCCGTCGGGCAACGTCGTGGAGCTCTTCCAGCCGGCCTGACCGGTCAGGCGCGCTTGACCGGGCGGAGGTGCTTGTCGTGCGCGGGCCGCGGCGTGGTGAGCTCGGTGAGGAACGCGTTCGCCCAGTTGGCGACGTCGTTCTCGGCGACCGTGCGGCGCATCGCGCGCATCCGGCGGCCCAGGTCCTTCGGGTCGGCGCGGTACGCCGCCAGCATCTGGGCCTTCATGCCGTTGATGTCGTAGGGGTTCACGAGGAACGCCTGCCGGAGCTCCTCGGCGGCCCCGGCGAACTCCGAGAGCACCAGCGCGCCGTCCTCGTGGAGGCGGCAGGCGACGTATTCCTTCGCGACGAGGTTCATGCCGTCGCGGAACGGCGTGACCACCATGATGTCGCAGGCGACGAAGAGCGCGGCCATCTCCGACTGCGGGAAGGACGCGTTGAGGTAGGAGATCGCCGGGCGGCCGATCCGGCCGAGGTCGCCGTTGATGTGGCCGACCAGCCGGTCGGTCTCGTCGCGGAGCTTGCGGTACTGGTCCACCCGCTCGCGCGAGGGGCTCGCCACCTGCACGAACGTCGCCTCCTCGACGCTGAAGTGGCCGTCGTGGATCAGCTCGCTGAACGCGCGCATGCGGGCGTAGATGCCCTTGGTGTAGTCGAGCCGGTCGATGCCGAGGAAGATCCGGCGCGGGTTGCCCAGGTCGTCGCGGATCTGTTTCGCCCGTGCCTGGACGCCCGGTGACGCCGCCAGCTTCTCGAACTGGGCGGTGTCGATCGAGATCGGAAACGCCTTGGCGACGACGGTGCGGCCGTCGGGGAGGTACACCGTGTCGCGGTGGGTCTTGTGCCCGACGCGTTGCCGCACCAGCCTGATGAAGTTCTGAGCGGCGCCGGAGAGCTGGAAGCCGACCAGGTCCGCGCCGAGCAGGCCCTCGAGCAGCTCGCGCCGCCACGGGAGCTGGGAGAACAGCTCGGCCGGCGGGAACGGGATGTGCAGGAAGAAGCCGATCCGCAGGTCGCTGCGGAGCTCGCGCAGCAGGCTCGGCACGAGCTGGAGCTGGTAGTCCTGGACCCAGACGGTCGCGCCCTCGGCCGCCACCTCGGCGGCGGTCTCGGCGAAGCGGCGGTTCACCGCGACGTACGCGTCCCACCACTCGCGGTGGAACTCCGGCTTCGCGACCAGGTCGTGGTACAGCGGCCAGAGGGTGGCGTTGGAGAACCCCTCGTAGTACTCCTCGTACTCCTGCTGGGAGATCCCGATCGGCACCAGCGTGATGCCGTCGTGCTCGAAGATCTCGCACTCCTCCATGACGTCGCCGGGCCAGCCGATCCAGGCGCCGCGGTTCGCGGCCATGACCGGCGCGAGCGCGCTCACGAGACCGCCGGGCGACCGGCGCCAGTCCTCGGAGCCGTCGGCGTGGACCACGCGGTCGACCGGGAGACGGTTGGCCAGGACGACGAGCTCGGCACGCACGTCGCCGGGGCTGCGTCGCCGCCGAGACCTCGTCACGACCCCCACCCTATGCATCGCCGCGCCGGCCGCGACCGGCCCGCCCCGACTCGGCGGTTCAAATGACATCGTTGTTGTTTGTCGCCTACGATGAACACAGCCCCGCAGTACCCAGCCCGAGGAGTCGACGACCATGGTCGCCAGTCACGCACTCAACTCCCAACCCGATGAGTCGGGTCGGCTGTCCGAGCGTGACCGCAGCATCCTCGACTTCGAGCGCCAGTGGTGGAAGTACGCCGGCGCGAAGGAGAGCGCGGTCCGCGAGAAGTTCGACATGAGCTCGACCCGCTACTACCAGGTGCTGAACGCCCTGATCGACCGTCCCGAGGCGCTCGAGCACGACCCGCTGCTGGTCCGCCGGCTCCGCCGCCTGCGCGCGACCCGCCAGCGTCAGCGCTCGGCCCGCCGACTCGGCTTCGAGCTCTGAGCCTGCCGATGGCATCGGGCCGGGGCGAGCACAGGCGCGACGAGCGCGGGCTCGTCCTGCCGACCCGGCTCATGGTGTTCAGCATCTCCGCGGTGGTCCTGGCCGGCCTCGCCTTCGTGGCGACCCAGCACGACCGCGGCCCCGACACCGCGACCCCGGCGGCGGTGACCCGCCCGAAGCCGACCCCGTCCGCGGTCACCACCACGGTCCCGGTCGCGCCGACCACCACGCCGGCGGCCAAGCCGGCCGTCCGGCGCGGCTCGGTGTACGTCGTGGTCTTCAACAACTCCAACGTCAAGGGCCTCGCCGGCAAGACCGCCACCCGGGCCCAGCGTGCCGGCTGGAACGTCGTGGCGACGGACAACTGGTACGGCACCGTCGACACCAGCACGGTGTACTTCCCGCCCCGTCTCAAGGCGGCGGGCGCGCTCCTTGCGAAGGACCTCGGGATCACCCGCGTGAAGCCGGCGATCGCCCCGATGCGCACCGACCGGCTCACGGTGATCCTGACCGGCGACTTCCACTGATCCCGGCCCGCTCTGGTTGAGTGGACCTCATGGAGCAGCCCCACTCCGCCTCGGCGAGCCCGGAGTACGCCGCGCTCCTCCGGGCCGGCGACCGGCTCCTGGTCGCCCTCGACTTCGACGGCACGCTCGCGCCGATCGTCGAGAACCCCGACGTGGCGCTGATCCACCCCGAGGCGCCCGAGGTCCTCGCCGGCCTGTCCGCGCAGGTCCGCGCGGTCGCGGTGGTGACCGGCCGCCCCGCCCGACAGGTGCTCGCGCTCGGCGGCCTCGACGACGTCGGCGACGCGATCGGCGAGTCCGGTCGTGAGCTGGTCGTGCTCGGCCAGTACGGCAACGAGCGCTGGTCCTCGAACGCCCGCCGCGTGGTCTCCCCGAAGCCGCCGGCCGGGCTGGCCAGCCTGATCGGCGACCTGCCCCGGCTGCTGCGGCGCGCCGACGCCGCGGAGGCCTGGATCGAGGAGAAGGGCCTGGCCGTGGCGGTGCACACCCGCCGCATGGCCGACCCGCGAGGCGCCTTCGAACGCCTGCTCCCCGTGCTCACCGACGCCGCCAAGACGCGCAACCTCACCCTGGAGCCGGGGCGCATGGTGATCGAGATCCGCTCCAGCGGCATGGACAAGGGCGTGGCCCTGCGCCGCCTCGTCGAGGAGTACGACGCGCAGGGCGTGCTGTTCGTCGGCGACGACCTCGGCGACGTACCGGCGTTCGAGGCGGTCGCCGCGCTCCGTCGCGAGGGCATGCCGACCCTGCTCGTCTGCTCCGGCTCGGACGAGGAGTCCACCCTGCGCGACCTCGCCGACCTGGTCGTCGCAGGGCCGGACGGCGTCATGGAATTCCTGCGGCGGCTGACCGCCGACCTGGCCCGGGACTGAGCTCCGCGGCCTGCCCGCGGTCCGAGACATGCGTCTCGAATGTCGGAATCGATGTGCACATTCTGAGACGGATCTCTACGCTGGAGCACAGCTCATCGAGAGGGACTGAGGGATACGGCCCGTTGAAGTCCCGGCAACCGCCGCGCGAGCCTCCGACCGCCACCGTCGTGGCCCGGATCCGCGGGGTGTGGTGCCAAATCCGTCCCGAGCCGAGAGTCGGCCCCCGGGGAAGATGAGAAGGAGGCCTCCTTGAGCACGGGAACATCGAAAACCGGCACCACGACTCAGGTCCACGAGACCTCGGGGGGCACCGTCCTCCGTGAGGGCGCGTTCGGCAACGCGAGAGGCCTGGTCTGTCGCGAGTGCGGCGCGACCCAGCCGCTCGGGCCGCACTACGCCTGTCTGGAGTGCTTCGGACCCCTGGAGATCGCCTACGACTTCCCCGAGGTCACCCGCGAGCAGATCGAGGCCGGCCCGCGCAACATCTGGCGCTACAAGGCGCTGCTGCCCGTGCCCGACGACATCGAGTCCTCCCCGAACACCGAGCCGGGGTTCACCCGGCTGCTCTGGGCCGAGAACCTCGGCCGCGAGCTCGGCATCACGACCCTGTGGGTCAAGGACGACTCGACCAACCCGACCAACTCCTTCAAGGACCGGGTCGTGGCGTGCGCGCTGAGCGCGGCGGTGGAGTTCGGCTCGAAGGTGTTCGCCTGTCCCTCGACGGGCAACCTCGCCAACGCGGTGGCCGCGGCCGGCGCGCGGGCCGGGATCAAGACGGTCGTGTTCATCCCGAGCAACCTCGAGCACCCCAAGCAGGTCAACTCCGCGATCTTCACCGACTCCCTGGTCGCCGTCGAGGGCAACTACGACGACGTCAACCGGCTCGCGTCGGAGATCGCCGGCGAGGAGGACGGCTGGGCGTTCGTGAACGTCAACGTCCGCCCGTTCTACGCCGAGGGGTCGAAGACGCTGGGCTACGAGATCGCCGAGCAGCTCGGGTGGCGACTCCCCGACCAGATCGTGATCCCGGTGGCCTCGGGCTCCCAGCTGACCAAGGTCGACAAGGCGTTCCAGGAGCTGATCAAGCTCGGCCTGGTCGAGGACAAGCCCTACCGGGTCTTCGGGGCGCAGGCCGAGGGCTGCGGCCCGGTCGCAACCGCCTTCAAGGCGGGCGTCGACGCGATCCGCCCGGTCAAGCCCGACACCATCGCGAAGTCGCTGGCGATCGGCAACCCCGCTGACGGCATCTACGTCCTCGACATCGCCCGCCGGACCTCCGGCGCGGTCGAGGAGGTCGACGACGACGCGATCCGGGACGCCATCGTGCTGCTCGCGCGCACCGAGGGCATCTTCACCGAGACCGCCGGCGGCACCACCGTCGCGGTCCTGAAGAAGCTGGTGGAGACCGGTCAGCTCGACCCCGACCTCGAGACCGTCGTGATCAACACCGGCCACGGCCTGAAGACGCTCGACGCGGTCTCCGGCCGGGTCGCCCCGGCGGCGACCATCGCCCCGACGTACGACGCCTTCGCCGCATCCGGCATCGTCTGACCTGCGTCCACCCGAGCCCGAGGAGAGCCATGAGCGTGACCGTCCGCATCCCGACCATCCTGCGCACCTACACCGGCGGGCAGTCGGAGGTCACCGCCGAGGGCGCCACGCTGGCGGACGTGCTCGACGACCTCGAGGCGAACCACACCGGCATCCGGGCCCGCATCCTCGACGACGCCGGGGACATCCGCCGCTTCGTCAACGTGTACGTCGGCAACGACGACGTGCGGTTCCTCGACGGCCTGGGCACCGCCACCCCGGACGGCGCTCAGCTCTCGATCATCCCGGCGGTCGCCGGGGGCTGACCGGGAGGTCGCTCAGCGGCCGTGGTGGCCCTTCCCGTGGCCACCGGGGTGGGCGGGTGCGGTGCCGCTCGCCAGGTGCTTCGCTCGGCCGGGGCCCAGGGGCTTCTCGCCGCAGGCCAGCTTCGGCGGCCTGGGTGCGCCCGCCGCCTTCGGCCCGCTGGCCGCCTGCGCGACGCAGTGCGCCCAGGCCTGCATCGCCTGGGCGTGGGCACGGCCCGCGGCAGAGGCGGGGTTCGGCGTCCCGGTGTCGCCCGGCTGCCCCGGTGCCTCGGTGTCGGGTGCCTCGGTGTCGGGTGCCTCGGTCTCCGGCGCCTCGGTCTCGGTGTCGTCGGGCTCCGCCGGATCGCTGACGTGCGCGGTCGCGGGCGGCGTACCTGGTCCGTCGCTGCCGCTGAGCGCGAACGCCCCGACCGGGAGCGCCAGGGCGGCCAGCGCGAGCCCGGCCAGGCTGGTGGTGCGGACGAGCCTCATCGGTGCCCCCTCGGGTCGGCTGTCCCGATTGTCCGACCTGGAACCCCTGCGGCGCAACGCTCGGCGTTGTCGAAGGCGCCCGGTCCGGTCTCGCTACGCTGCGGCACGTGACGCGCGCGCGGGCCTTCCACCTCCTCACCTTCCTGGTCACGGCCTTCGCGCTCGTGCTCCAGCTGGTCCTGGTCGTGCAGGGTCACCGCGTGCTCGACGAGCACCACCGCCCCGACCTGGCCACGCGGGTGGTCCGGTACTTCTCCTACCTGACGATCTGGTCGAACATCCTGGTCGCCTGGTCGACGCTCAGCCTGGCGCTGGGCCGGGACCGCGACACCCGCCTGTGGCGGGTGCTGCGGCTGGACGCGGTGGTGCTGATCCTGCTGGCCGGCGTCGTCCACTTCTTCTTCCTGCGCCCGCTGCTGGACCTGCACGAGTGGGACCTGGTCGCCGACCGCTCGCTGCACCTCATCGTGCCGGCCCTCGCCGTCGGGGGATGGCTGGTCCTGGGACCGCGGGGGCGGGTGGACCGGGGTGACGTGCTCGGGGCGCTCGTGCTGCCGCTGGCCTGGCTCGCGTACACGCTGGTCCGCGGCGCGTTCGTGTCCTGGTACCCCTACCCGTTCATCGACGTCGACCGGCACGCGCACGCCGTCGTGGCGCTCAACTGTGCTGGCGTCGCGGCCTTGATGCTGGCCTTCGCGTGGGGGGCGCTCCTGCTGGACCGGCGGCTCTCCCCGGCGGCCGCCCGCACCGCGAGCTGAGCGGGCCCGGCGCGGCGGACGACTGTTTGCACTCGTAGGGACCGAGTGCTAAAACTGTGGTTGGCACTCTCCGTGTGAGAGTGACAACTCAGGGCCGAGGAGTCGAGGTCCGAAGGCGCCGCCGGGAAGGGTCCGACGGGTCAGCCCGGGCCGTCCGTCGCGGGCGACGATTCGGCCGTCCGACTCATCTGCGTGAGGAACCGCACGAGTTATGTCGAAGCTGATTGCTTTCAATGAGGAGGCCCGGCGTGGTCTCGAGCGTGGCATGAACACGCTCGCCGACGCCGTCAAGGTCACCCTCGGCCCCAAGGGCCGCAACGTCGTCCTCGAGAAGAAGTGGGGCGCCCCCACCATCACCAACGATGGTGTGAGCATCGCCAAGGAGATCGAGCTCGAGGAGCCCTACGAGAAGATCGGCGCCGAGCTGGTCAAGGAGGTCGCCAAGAAGACCGACGACGTCGCCGGTGACGGCACGACGACGGCGACCGTCCTGGCCCAGGCCATGGTCCGCGAGGGCCTGCGCAACGTGGCCGCCGGCGCGAACCCGATGGCGCTCAAGCGCGGCATCGAGACCGCCGTCAAGGCGGTCACCGACGCCCTGCTCGAGATGAGCAAGGACGTCGAGACCAAGGAGCAGATCGCCGCGACCGCCTCGATCTCCGCCGCCGACACCACCGTGGGTGACGCCATCGCCGAGGCGATGGACAAGGTCGGCAAGGAAGGCGTCATCACCGTCGAGGAGTCGAACACCTTCGGGCTCGACCTCGAGCTGACCGAGGGCATGCGGTTCGACAAGGGCTTCATCTCGCAGTACTTCATGACCGACCCGGAGCGCATGGAGGCGGTGCTCGAGGAGCCCTACATCCTCATCGCCAACCAGAAGGTCTCCACGGTCAAGGACCTGCTCCCGCTGCTGGAGAAGGTCATGCAGGCCGGCAAGCCCCTGCTGATCATCGCCGAGGACGTCGACGGCGAGGCGCTGTCGACCCTGGTGGTCAACAAGATCCGCGGCACGTTCAAGTCGGTCGCGGTCAAGGCCCCCGGCTTCGGCGACCGCCGCAAGGCCATGATGCAGGACATCGCGATCCTGACCGGCGGACAGGTGATCTCCGAGGACGTCGGCCTCAAGCTGGAGAACACCGGCATCGAGCTGCTCGGCCAGGCCCGCAAGGTCGTCATCACCAAGGACGAGACCACCATCGTCGAGGGTGCCGGTGACGAGGAGCAGATCAAGGGTCGGGTCAACCAGATCCGCGCCGAGATCGAGAAGAGCGACTCCGACTACGACCGCGAGAAGCTGCAGGAGCGCCTGGCCAAGCTGGCCGGCGGTGTCGCGGTGATCAAGGTCGGCGCGGCCACCGAGGTCGAGCTCAAGGAGCGCAAGCACCGCATCGAGGACGCCGTTCGCAACGCGAAGGCGGCCGTCGAGGAGGGCATCGTCGCCGGCGGCGGCGTCGCCCTGGTGCAGGCCAGCGACAAGGCGTTCGAGAAGCTCGAGCTCACCGGCGACGAGGCCACCGGCGCGAACATCGTGAGGCTGGCCGCCGAGGCTCCGCTCAAGCAGATCGCGATCAACGCGGGTCTCGAGGGCGGCGTCGTGGCGGAGAAGGTGCGCAACCTTCCCGCGGGCGAGGGCCTCAACGCGGCCACCGGCGAGTACGTCGACATGGTCAAGGCCGGCATCATCGACCCGGCCAAGGTGACCCGGTCGGCGCTGCAGAACGCCGCGTCGATCGCCGCGCTGTTCCTCACCACCGAGGCGGTCGTGGCCGACAAGCCCGAGAAGGCCCCGGCGATGCCGGGCGGCGACGGCGGCATGGGCGGCATGGACTTCTGAGCCGGGACCCTGCGAGGTACGAGCAGGGTCACGACGCGAAGAGGTTGAGCGACGGCGGGCCGAAACCTCATCAGTGTCCAGCACGAACAGCAACAGGGGCCCCGGTCTTCGGACCGGGGCCCCTGTTGGCGTCGTGAGGTGTGCGCCTTCGAGACCTCAGGCGCCGGCGGTCATGCCGAGACGATGTTGGCGCCGATGGCCTCGAGCATCTCGGGCGTGACGTCGGTGACCCCGTGGGCCTCCCGGGCATGCACCGAGACGAGCTCCAGGATGCGCTCGCGGCTGTCTTCCTCGAAGCGGGCCGAGCAACCCGGCATCGCATCTCCGCAGCTGAGTCTGTACTTCATGGTTTCCCTCCCTTGTCACCGTCCGGTCCGGGCCCCGCTGGCGTCGGACCGGGCGCTGGTTCCTGTGCTGGTTCGCGGGGCAGTCGTGCCAGCAGCACGGTGCCTTCCTCGTCCCCCTCGGCCCCGAGGAAGCCTCCGTGGGCCACGACGAGAGCGCGGGCCAGGTACAGCCCGATCGTCACGCCCGTGGTGTCGTCGTTGGTGCCGAACGGGTCGAACAGCGCCCTGAGGATCATCGGGCTGATCGGCTCGCCCTCCCGGACGACCCGGATCTCCTGCCAGGAGCCGGACTCCACGACGTCGATCGACACGCGGTCCGGCGTCGGCTCGCGGTGAGCGGTCTCCCAGAGGTCGCGGAGCACCCGGCTGAGGAGCCGCGGGTCGGCGTACACGCTCAGGTCGGCGCCGTGGCGCACATCAGGGCTGCCGGTCAGGCCCTGGCAGAGCGTCGCGAGGTCGATCGGCTCGGCGTTCACCCGGACGCGGCCGAGCGAGGCCGACGCGGACAGCTCGACGTCGAGGATGTGGTCCGAGAGGCGGGTCAGCGCGTCGGCGAGGCGCTCGTGGGACTCCGGCAGCTTCTCCTCCGGGACGTCGCCCTCGGCCAGCATCATCGCCCACCCGCGGGCCACGGCGACCGGGGTGCGCAGCTCGTGCGCGAACGCGGCCAGGAAGCGGTCCCGTTGCCGCGCCTCGTCGGGGTCGGGCTGGTTGGTGATCACGGCCGTTCCGGCGACGAGGAAGTCGCGCACCCAGCGGTGCAACAGCGAGGACTCGACGTCCCACTCCTGGGCTACGTCCTCCACGGAGCGGCCGCCGAGCACGGCGAGGACCATCGAGACGCGCAGGTCCACGGCGGCCTGGGCGGTGACGCGCGGGTCGACCTGTCCGGACGTGCGAAAGCCCCGCACCAATTGCGGTCGCACCGGCTCAGGCGTCTCGGTCAATGCGCGTCCCTCGATCGAGGCGTGCCGTCCCCCCGGCGTGCCTTCCCTCCCCTCGCAGGCTCCCGAGCAGCGAGCGAGCCCGGGTCAACGCTACGCCGCTCGGCACGCAGCGCACGCGATTAACCCGGAATTGTCTGGATTTACCCGAATCTGCCTCCAGGCCCGCCTCCGCGCAGGACTTCCGACCCTACCCGGCCGGTGTGACGCCGGTCACCATCGGCACCAAGGGCGCCGCTGCGGCGCCGAGGTCGGGGCGGTTGTCATGACTCCTGGTTTGGTCGTCCTCGCCGGTCGCTACCTCGACTGGGGCGTGATCAGCATCAGCGTCACCAATGCCGCGATCATCGCGGCGATGGTCGTCGTGTTCGTCCTCGCGCTCGTGGCGCCGTTCCCGCACGACCGCGACGACGACGGGGAGCGACGGCCATGAGCGCGCGCGGCTCGACCGCGACAGCCGGCCGCAACTGGACGGTCGGCCTGCGCACCTGGGTGCAGGGGCTCGTCCCCAGCGGCCAGGCGCTGCCCGACCGGCAGCCCGTGTACGTCGCCTCCTGGATCTACGTCTTCGGCGTCCTCTCGCTCGCGTCGTTCGTCGTGGTCCTGGCCTCGGGGCTCGTGCTCACCGTCGGTGGGTCGCTGTGGTGGCACACGTCGTCGCTGGGCCACTTCGTGAACTCGATGCACCTGTGGAGCGTCGAGCTGTTCTTCGCCACGATGGTGATCCACCTCTGGGGCAAGTTCTGGATGGCGGCGTGGCGCGGTGAGCGTGCGCTCACGTGGGTGACCGGTGTGCTCCTGTTCGTGTCCTCGATCGGGACCGCGTTCACCGGCTACCTCTCCGAGTCCGACTTCACCTCCCAGTGGATCGCGGCGGAGGGCAAGGACGGGATCAACGCGATCGGCGTGGGCGCGTTCTTCAACATCCTGAACCCCGCCCAGATGCTGCTCTGGCACGTCGCCCTGCTGCCGCTCGCGGTCGGAGCACTCGTCGTGTGGCACGTGATCCTGGTACGGCGCCACGGCGTGGTGCCACCACTCGAGGCCTCCGCGCCCGAGCCGGCCCGGGTCGGTGAGTGAGATGGCCACCGTGACCCGGCCGGCGGCCGGCCGGCGCGCCCCGCGGACGGAGTGGGACTCCCACGACTTCCCGACTCGCCACTACGACCTGGTCAAGGAGTTCGTGATCGCCCTCGTGGTGATGACGCTCCTGACCGCGGCGCTGGCTGCGATCTTCTCCTCGCCCGACGACAAGGCGATCACGATGGCCCGCTGGGCCCAGGCCGACCCGAACGACGTGATCGCCACGGCGGCCGGCGAGCTGGCCGGCACCACCACCAGTGCGACGTACGGCGCGCCGTACAACCACGCGGCGGAGGGCCAGAGCGTGCTCGGCGTGCCGCTGCAGAAGTGGGGCGGCGTCCGGATCCCGGTGAGCTCGCAGGACCTCGTGCTGCAGCCGCTCGCCGGGGTGCGCGGCGACCCGGCCCTGAGCCAGGCGCTCGGTACGTGGAGGGGCTCGACCACCGACCAGCAGAAGAGCTGGGCCTCGGCGTACGTCGACGCGCTCGACAAGGCCGGCGGTGACCCGGCGAAGGTGGCGACCGGCGACTTCGGGCCGGTGCCCGCGCTGGCGGCCGGCCTGCTGTCCGTCGCCCGGTCGGGCGCCCTCGAGGGTGCCCTCACCTCGGCCGGGACGTTCTACGGAGGCGACCAGACCCGGTCGGTGCTGCTGCTGGCCGACGGTGCGTACCTCGAGGACACGGCGGTCGCCCAGCACCTGGGCGGCGACCAGTGGGGGATGATGAACGAGGTCGGCAACTACCCCGGCCAGCCGTGGATGTGGCTGTACACGTTCTGGTACCAGGTCAAGCCGTTCTCGACCTCGGACAACGCCGACGCCGAGGTCTGGGCGCTGATGATGCTGCTCACGCTGCTGCTCATGCTGGTGCCGTTCATCCCCGGCCTGAGGGACGTGCCCCGGTGGATCCCGGTGCACCGGCTGGTGTGGAGGGACTACTACCGCCGGCACCCGCGCACGTGATCAGAACACGTTGCGCGGCCGGAACTGCACGCTGATCCGGGGGCCGACGGGGCGGCTGGTCTTGGGCACGGCGTGCTCCCAGGTGCGCTGGCAGGAGCCGCCCATCACGAGCAGGTCGCCGTGTCCGAGCCAGTGCGTCTGCTCGACGCTGCCGCCCTTCGGGCGGAGCAGGAGCTTGCGCGGTGCGCCGAAGGAGACGATCGCCACCATCGTGTCGTGGGTGCGGCCCCGCCCGATCCGGTCACCGTGCCAGGCCACGGAGTCGTGGCCGTCGCGGTAGTAGCAGCACCCCGCCGTCACGAACGGCTCGCCCAGCTCGTCGGCGTAGTGCCGGCTGAGCAGGTCGCGCGCCTCGGCCAGTCGCTCGTGCGGAAGGGTCTCGCCGACGGCGTACGTGCACACGAGGCGAGGGACGTCGACGACGCGGTCGTACATCTCGCGACGTTCCGCCCGCCAGGGCACGTCCCTTACCAGCTGCGCGAACAGCTCGTCGGCTCCGGAGAACCACCCGGGGAGCACGTCGATCCAGGCACCCCGCGAGAGCGGGACCCGGCGCAGGCCGTCGAGGGCGCCGACCGTGATCTCGGGCGCGTCGAACAGCGAGGGCTGGAAGGCCGTGGCCATGCGGACCACTGTAGCCCAAGGTCGAACAGATGTTCGAGTGCTGCCTAGCGGGTCTCGACCGGCTCGACCGAGGGCGGGACCGTGGGACTGATCTGCTCGGCCGGGGCCACTTCCGCGGGTGGACCCGCCTCGGTCGTCGAGGAGCGGAGCCCGTTCGCGGTCGGGTCGAGCTGCTGCTCGAGGCGGCCGACCGACAGCCACGCGACCACGCCGCAGCCCGCGACGAGCACCAGGAGGTACGCCAGGTGCAGCCCGTGGCCGATCATGAACCCGGCCACGATCGGCCCCAGGATCGAGGCGAACTGGAAGCACCCCGAGGTCAGGCCGTTGTACCGACCGCGCAGGTGGTCGGGCGCGAGGTCGTTGACGATGGCCGGCATCGTGGGCTGCAGGAGGGTCTCGCCGAGCGCGAAGACCGACGCGCAGGCAGCGACGAAGAACGTCGCGGCCACCGAGCCGGGCCACAGCCCGCTGGCGCCGAGCAGCACCCACGACGCGGCCCAGACGATCGCCATCACCACGATCACCCGGGTGCGTCGACGGCCCTCGATCCGCTGCAGCACGATCAGCTGCAGCAGGACGATCACCAGCGTGTTGGCAGCGAAGGCCAGACCCAGGCCGCGGGTCGAGATCTGGCCGATCGCGCGGGCGTACGCCGGCATGCCGGAGTTCAGCTGGGCGTAGCCGACGAACGCGGACACGAACATCAGCGCGCACAGCGTGCCCATCGCCGGTGCCCGGAGCACCTGGAGGTAGCTGACCGTCGCGCCGTCAGCGTGGTCGCCGTGCGACGGCGCGGGCCTGCCGATGTGGCGCAGCGGCACCAGCAGCAGGAAGAGCCCGGGGAGGTAGCTCACCGCGTTGCCCAGGTACATCGCCTGGAACGTGACCGGCTTCTCGACGTCGACGATCAGCCCGCCGAGGATGCCGCCGATGCCGATGCCCAGGTTGAGCAGCGAGAAGTTCATGCCGAAGTACCGGGCCCGGATCTCCGAGGGAACCACCGAGGAGACCAGCGCCTGGACCGACGGCCAGCCCACGCCGAACCCGCCTCCCACGATCGCCATGCCCAGGACGGCGATCGGCAGGTTGACCGCGAAGGCCATCACCACCTCGCCGACGACGGAGGACACCAGCACGCCGATCATCGCCCGGCGCGGGCCCACCCGGTCGATCAGGGACCCGCCCGGGATCGAGGTCACGACGCCCGCCGCCGACATGCCGGCGATCAGGAGGCCGACGACGTCGAGGGAGAAGTGGCGGATCTCGTGGAGGTAGACCACCCAGAAGGGGAGCACGAGGCCGGTGCCGATGAACTCGAAGGCCACCACCGACAGCAGCAGCCGGCCCTCGCGTGGGAGGTCGTGCCAGAACGAGGAGATCGAGGGGCGCTGGGTCGGACGCTGGGTCGGAGTGGACATCGTCCTCGAGTCTCGCACCGGGCTCGGGGCGTTCGCACCGGGATAAACCCGGGGCTCGGCGTCCCGAGGCCCCTCGGACGGATGCGGTCAAAACGCCGTCGCGGTCCGTTTCCGGCCGATATCGTTGCCGACGGACCTGAGGAGCGGTACGTGGCTGATCACGTGATTCCGGCGAGCGCGTCGCAGCGCGGCCGCAAGCACTTGCTGGTGCGCGAGTATGTGCGCTCGCTGATCGTCGACGCCGAGCCCGGCAGCCCGGCGCCCTCCGAGCGCGACCTGGTCGAGCAGTTCGGGGTGGCGCGGATGACCGTCCGGCACGCCCTCGACGGGCTGGTCGCCCAGGGCCTGCTCGAGCGGATCCCCGGCCGCGGGACGTTCGTGACCAAGCCGCTGATCGACATGCAGATGCGGCTGTCCTCGTTCTCCGAGGAGATGGAGCGCCGGGGCAAGATCCCCGAGTCGCGCACGCTGCTCGCCCGCCGCGAGACGGCCGGTCCGGGACTGGCCCGCGCGCTCGAGACCGAGGTCGGCGCCCCGATCGTGCACTGGGAGCGGCTGCGCCTCGCCGACAGCCAGCCGATCTGCATCCAGCACGTGTACCTCTCGCTGGACACGTTCCCGCGGTTCCTCGACGACGCGTTGCCCTCCAGCCTGTACTACTGGTTCGCCGACCAGGACCTGATGCCGACCTGGGGCGAGGACTCCGTCGTCGCGGCCGTGGCCACCGAGGAGGAGGCCGAGGCGCTCGAGCTCGAGCCCGGAGCGCCCGTGCTGCACATCTCGCGTCGCTCGTTCTGCCGCGAGACCGCGGTCGAGGTGACGCGCAGCATCTACCGCGCCGACCGGTACACCCTCTGGGTGCCGGTGCTGCGGCCCGAGCACCTGCGCTGAGGACCCGCGACTCCGGTCGCGAATTCGTCGCGTCGGTGTCTTGTACTCTACCTAGCCCCTAGGTAGAGTACGAGCATGGCTCCGCGCATGACGATCCCGACCCAGCTGGTGCTGCGTGCCCTGCTCGAGGATCCCGACGAGGAGCGGTACGGCTACGACATCGGGGAGTCCGCCGGTCTGGCCAGCGGCACGGTCCACCCGATCCTCGCGCGCCTCGAGGGCCTCGGGTGGCTGACCTCGCGGTGGGAGGACGTCGACTCCAGGATCGCCGGGCGGCCGTCACGCCGGTACTACCGGCTGACCGCCGAGGGAGCGCACGCCGCCCGCGACGCGCTCGCCCGGACGCACCGCTCGCGCCTTCCCTGGCTCTCGCCGCAGCCCTCGCCAGGCACGTCATGACCAGCGCCGGGCGACGTCCGGCCTGGTGGTCGGCGAGCGTCACGCGAGCAGCCCTCCATGCCATCCCGCCGGGCGGGGCCCGCGACCGGTGGCAGCAGGAGCTGATCTCCGAGCTCTACGGGCTGAGCGCCGGCCAGCAGGTCCGGCACACCCTGGGCGTCGTCACCCGAGCGCCCGCCCTACGTGCCGCGGTCACCGGCCGCGACCGCATCATCGAGGAGAACATCATGAGGAAGCCGATCCGGTGCCGCCTGCACCTGCACAAGTTCCTCGTCGCGAGCACCGAGGACGGCTCCCGGTTCCTGCGCTGCCGCCGCTGCGGCAAGGAGGACCCGGGTCTGGGCGCCGGTCACTGGGCCGGGTCGCTCGGGGGCGGCGGATCCGCGTAGCACGTCGGGGGATTCGGCCCCAGCCAGCGAGCGATCCGTCAGGGTGCGGCTCACAGCCCGCCGATCGGGGCGACCACGATGCCGGCGGTCTCGCACACCCAGGTCGGGTCGGGGCCGCCGAGGTCGGGATCGACGTACAACGCGTGGGTCGCGTCGTCGCACGCCGTGCACAGCGGCCAGCGTCCCGACCGCTCGAGCAGGGCGTCCTGGACGTCCTGGGCCACCAGGCCGACCACGAAGTCCCGGCCCTCGGGCCACTGCTCGAGCCACCAGCCACGCTGGGCCACGGCGTCCTCGAGCACGGAGACGGTGTCGGGGTCGGCAGCGCCGGTGGACTCGAGGTCGCGCAACACCAGCGCGCGCGCCGTCATCACGGGGTCGTCGAATGCCACGATGACCATTGTGTCCCCCGACCCCGAACCGATCGCCTCGAGTGCACCGCCCGCGCTCCTGTCAGACCCGCTGCTCGAGGTGGTGGTGCTGCACCCTCGTGACGCCGAGGCGGCCACCGTCGGGCAGGCCGACCGGCTGCTCGCGCTGGCCGAGCCGGAACTGGGAGGACGCTCTCCCGAACCCGCCGCGGTGTCCGCGATCCTGCGGGAGACCGATCTGCCGGTCCGCGTGCTGCTGCGGCTGGAGGACGGGCTCGGGCTGAGCGTCGAGGGTCTCACCCGTCTCGCCGGCCTGGCCCGCGACTACCTCACGCTGGGCGCCCAGGGTGTGGTCTTCGGGTTCCTGGACCGCGACCTCGAGATCGACCGCACCGCCTGCTCGGCGCTCGCGCAGGAGCTGGCCGGCACGCCGTGGACGTTCGCGCGCGCCTTCGACGCCGCCCTGTACGCCGACCGCGCCTGGCGCGACGTCCGCCGGCTGCCGGGCCTCGACGGGGTCAGCTCGGCCGGCTCGACCCGCGGCTTCGCGGCGGGTGGCGACGAGCTGCTGCGCCGCTGCGCCGCCGACCCCGACGTCGCCGCCCTGCTGGTCGCCGCCGGGGGTCTGACCACGGAGCACGTGCCCTGGCTGATCCGGACCGGCGTGCGCCAGTTCAGCCTCGGCGAGGAGGCGCGCCCCGACGGCTCCTGGTCGAAGGCGTACGTCGCCGCCGACTACGTCCGGGCCTGGCGGATGCTGCTCGACGACGCCCACCAGAGGGCGCTCGGGGTGCCGGTCGACTGAGGCGGCGGCGTCCATTCCCGGGACAAGCCGGGAGTCGCGCCCCTAAAATCGGGGTCGCGTCGTCGTCCTCACTCATCACGTCTCGTACGTGCAGGATGGAGCCGGCCGCGGGCACGGGGGTGCGACGAAGGGTGCACCTCGGCGGATCGCCGGGCGGGTGCGGACCTAGCCGGCGAACCCATCGCCAATCGATCGAAGGCTGGATCCTAGACATTCTCGGGCTCTGGTCAGTGAGTGGGAACCAGCATGCAATCGCACCTCGGCACATCCTCGGCATCGGTGTCCGCCACGCGTGGGCCGGTGGACGCCGAGGTCGGCATCCTGGGCGCTGGTGCCAGCGGCCTGTCAATCGTCCTGTTGATCGACGAGGACCACGTCCCGATCGAGCGCAGCAGTCGCGCCGGGGGACACGCGCAGTCGACGACCAGCGACGGTTTCACGTTCGATGATCACCGGTTGTCCCTGAAAGCACCTCTTGTGCGACCAGCCGGGGCAAGTTAGCGATGGCTATTGCGTGGCCGATCCTGGTGGCGCTCGCGCTATTCGGCTGGGGTCTCGTCGCGTCTGCGGCGGCCAAGAGATGGAGTGGCGTCGACCTGGACGCCGCGGCGGACGCGTTGCCGTTGGGGATAGCGACGTATTTGGCCATTGCCGGCGGCGCTCTGGCTCTCGACGTCCACACTCGCTGGTTCACGACCGCGATGGTCCTGGCCGGGCTCGCCGCGACGGCGGTGACGTTGGTCAGGCGAGCCCGGCTCGGGTCGCTGAGGTTGTCCCCCAGGACTGTTGTCGCGGCTGCGCTGATAGGACTCCTGCTGGCGATCGCGCTGTGGCGAGCCGCACGATTCCTGTGGAACCCATGCGACGACGATCCCGCGTACCTCTACCTCGTGCGGCGCATGACCGAAAGCGGGAACCTGCTGGACCCGTCGAACCTTCGCCGGGCGACGAGCCTGGGTGGTATGTCGTCATTGCAGGCCATGTTCCTCGGGAACATGGATGACTCCGCACTGCCGCTCGCAGACCTGTTCCTCGGGCCGCTGCTCGTGCTCGTGCAGTTGTGGCGGACGTCAGCGGGTGGGTGGTCACGGTTGGGGATCGTCGGTGCCGTTGGCATCGCGTTGCTGCCGGCAAGCCTGGGCGTTAAGAACACCTCGCCAGCAATCCTTGCGATCGGCTTTGCCCTCGCTGCCTACCGTCTCGCGTTGCGAACGAGGACCTATTGCGAACGCCATGAGGGCGCCGGTGGCGTTGAATATCTCGAAACGACCGGCAGCAGGCCGCGCATCCCAGTGGTCGTGCACGGAAACCAACCGGCTGCGCGGGCTCGTCTCGTCCTGGGTGCCGCCACCGGGCTCGTCGTCGCGGCGGCCGGCACGATGAGACCACAGTTCGCCTTGGCACTCTTTCCTTTCGCAATCCTTGCCGCCCTCCTTCCCCTGGCTCCCCGGCCGAGCGTCTATTCCGTTACTGGTCTGGCCTTGGGCGGCGCCGTAGTCCTTACTGGCTGGATGGTCGCGTCTTGGCGGGCCGTCGGGACGCCGATGTTCCCGCTCCTCGGCGGCAACGTCGACCCGGCATGGCCTGTGAGACCGGACGTGGCAGGACCGACGGTGACAGACGTTCTGGGCAACGTTCTGGACGTCCTGACATCTCAGATCGGGCTGGCGTTGCTGCTGGGTGGGGCCGCCTTGGTGGGCGTCCGATGGACCGGGACGAGCGGGCTCTCGGGCAGATCCATCCAGTGGGCTGCGCGCATCTATGTCCTGGCAGTAGCTGCAAATGTTCTCGTGCTCGCGGTGCTGGGGACCTTGTGGTGGGGCGCAGGGACGCTGTTCACGTTCCAGCGTTTTTGGATGCCTATTGCTGTGGCAACTGCCCTGTTCCCGCTTGCTGTGTTGAACCAGGGGTCCTTCTTTGGCATGCGGGCCGCTCTTATGAAGGGTGTCGCGTTCGCCGCCGCCGCGGCTGTGACCGTGGGTCCCGGCGCGTGGCACGTCGACTTGAGCGATCTGGTGTCGAGCACGGCGTCGGGGCAGACGCTGCGCGCTCTCGCCACAGACCGGCATGAGCGGGTGGACGCCGACTACAACGAGGTGTCGCGGATGATCGAGCCAGGCTCAAAAGGTCCTGGCGTCTGTTGACGTCCCGTCCCTTCTCCTCGGGCACGATTTCAACGTCTACACGCTCGACGTCCTGGGCAGCACCTCGCCGAAACCGCGCTTCCCGTTCTTCTCAGGTGCGGAGGCGAAGCTGGCCTGGGCCCGAGAGCGTGGCTACGACTATTTCGTCGCCACGGACCCCGCCGCATCTACCTGCCTCTACAACGCCGACCGCCAGGAGAAAGGCGCCGTCGCGCGAGGTGGGGTGTTCCGCCTATGGGCTGCCTGGTACGCCGACTGGTTCGCGTTTCTCGGCGAGGTCACTGCCCCATCACCTCCCGACGACGCCTCGGCGACGAAGGTGGGATCACTAATCCTCGTCAGGATCGGACACCCGGCGGCGAGGATCTGACAGCGCCAGAACCCATGGCCGGCCGTTCAAGCGAGTGAGTTCGCGCCACAACCGCCGCAGAGATCCGCGCGCTGCCAGTTGTCCGCCCGGGCAACCAGCTGGCCGGACCCGAACCCGGCACTGCCGACAGCGCGACCGCACGACCGCACGCGAACGTGAAGGAGGTCGGAGGTTCGTTCAGGCCCCACATGGAGGCTTTTTGAAACATGCGTGTAAGGCGAGGACCTCGTCAGGGATGGAGGATTAGCGCAGCGCGGCGGGCAGCGGCTCGCCGTGCAGCACGACCAGCGACGTCACCGCCCTGGTCAGACAGACGTAGAGGCGCCGGAGGCCGGTGACCTCGTCGGGTTCGCCGGCGGCGATCGCGGCAGGCTCGACCAGCACCACGTGGTCGAACTCGAGGCCCTTGGCGAGCGACGCGGGTACGACGTCGAGGCGGACGTCGAACTCGACCTGCTCCCGGTCGGAGGTGCCCACCACCGCGAGCGGGTGGCCGTCGAGCACGCGCACGACGTCGGCGACCAGGGCGTCGGGCACGATCAGCCCGACCGAGCCGACGCGTTCCAGCACCCGCGAGACGGCCGCCGGAAGGGCTCCGAGGGGATCGGTCGCGACCACGTCGAGCTCGCCTCGCGCCCTTCGCACGGACACCGGCGGGGTGAGCTCGGGGGCGATGCGAGGTAGCAGCCTCGCGGCGTACTCGATCACCTCGCCGGGCACGCGGAAGCCGCGGGTGAGCTCGTCGACGACGGCGTCCGGCTTGCCCAGGTGGGCCAGCGCGCGCGGCCACGAGCCCACGCCCCACGCCGTGGTGGTCTGGGCGAGGTCGCCGAGCACGGTGGCCGAGCCGGTGGTGCAGCGCCGGCCGACCGCGCGGAGCATCATCGCGGACAGGTCCTGCGCCTCGTCGAGCACGACGTGGCCCAGTGACGGTTGGCGCGCGACCAGGTCGTGGGCCTCGTCGACGAGCACGGCGTCGGCGAGCGACCACGGCGCGGAGCCGGGTGCCTTGGCCGGCTTCGGCCAGAGCAGCAGCCGTTGCTCGTCGGCGCTGAGCAGGCCGTCGGCGGCCGTCGCCAGGAAGTCCGGGTCCGACAGCAGTCGCAGGACGACGCGGGCCGGGTCGACCGCGGGCCACACCGCGTCGACGTACTGCTTGACCGGTCGGCTGCGGGCCACCGCGTCCTGGACCCGGTCGTCGGGGGAGTCGCCCGCGTTCTCCATCTTCACCAGCACCGCGTGCGCGAGACGCTGGGCGAGCATGGCCCGCGCGGCGGCGTACCGGACCTCGCGACTGCGGAGCGTGGCGATCGTCTCCTCCACCTCGTACGCCGGTACCCGCCACCGGGCCGCACCGCGCGGGACGACCAGCCCCTCGGTCGGCGCGACCAGGTGGGACCAGACGGCGCGGGAGAGCACCTCGGCCATCCGGGCGTCCCCCTTCAGCACCGAGACCGGCGCCGGGTCGGAGCCGCGGACCGTTGCCTTGGCATGTGCGTGCCGCAGCGTGGTCGCGACCAGCTCCTCGATCGTGGTCTGCCCGACCGCCATCTCGCCGAGGGCCGGCAGCACGTCACCGATGTAGCGGAGGAACGACGCGTTCGGCCCGACGACCAGCACGCCCTGCCGGCTGAGCTGGTCGCGGTGCGCGTAGAGCAGGTACGCCGCGCGGTGCAGCCCGACCGCGGTCTTGCCCGTGCCGGGGGCACCCTGCACGCAGACCGAGCGGGACAGGTCGGCCCGCACGATGACGTCCTGCTCGGGCTGGATGGTCGCGACGATGTCGCGCATCGGGCCGACGCGCGGCCGCTCGATCTCGGCCTCGAGGAGGGCGGAGTACTCGTCCTCGACCTGCGCAGCACCCGAGGGTCGAGCCTCCCCGAACGCCTCGTCCTCGAAGCCGGTGAGGCGGCCACGCACGAACCCGTAGCGCCGGCGCAGCGCCAGGCCGAGCGGCTCGGACCGGCTGGCGCGATAGAAGGCCCGGCTCACCGGGGCGCGCCAGTCGACCACCATCGGGTCGCCGCGCTCGTCGGTGATGTGCCGGCGACCGACGTGCAGGCTCTCGCCACCGACGTCCGGCGCGTCGGGTCGGTAGTCGACCCGCCCGAAGAACAGCGGCACGGTCGGGTCGTCCGCGAGGGCCTTCCGGCGCTCCGCGAAGGCGGCCTCGAGGAACTCCCGGCTCACCCAGTCGCCGGCGGCGGCCGAGTCGAGGCTCTCGGTGCGGGCGCGCATCCGGGCGAGAGCGGCGCGGGACTCGTCGAGGTGGGCCTGCTCGACGCGGAGATCGGCGGGGACGTCGGTGGCGGGGAGGTCGGCGGGCGGGGACGGTGGCGTGGCTGAGGACACGGCGGGCTCCTTCGGCCGCGCGACGCTACCAGCGGCCCGCCGCCGACGAAACCGGTTTTGCCGGAGCACCCGCCCGGCGGGTTTCTCGGCGTTTCGGTGGACATGGGCAGCACGGTCAGGACAGGGTGAACCGGGGCAAGTCGACCGGACCGGCCCGGAAAGGGAGTCGTGAAGCGTCTCGTAGCCGTTCTCGTGGCGGCAGTACTGGCAGTGTCGTTGGCGTCGTTGACAGGCCTGGAGGGCGCGACCGCGTCACCCGGCACGGTCCGCACCGTGGCTTCGGCGTACACGCCGACCATCACCTTCGCCGGCTGCGGCGACGGCACCCCCGACCAGTGCGCGAACTTCGCCGTGCCCCTCGACTACGCCAACCCGGACACCAGCGCGGCGAACACGATCACCCTCGCCGTGCGGATGCGACCGGCCACCGCGACTCCCAACCTGGGCTACATGCTCGCCAACCCCGGCGGCCCCGGCGCCTCGGGCACCGGTCTGGTCGCGCTCGCCGGCAACGTGCCCAACAACGTCGGCAAGCAGTACAGCTGGATCGGCTTCGACCCCCGCGGAGTCGGTGACAGCACCCCGTCGCTGCACTGCAACACCCATTACTTCGGCGTCAACCGGCCCAACTACGTGCCGAAGACCCGCGCGCTGATGCACTTCTGGAAGACCAAGACCCGCCGGTACGCCGCCCAGTGCGGTGCCAGCGCGGCCGCCCGGCTCCTCGGGCACGTGTCGACGATGGACACCGTCCGCGACATGGAGAGCCTGCGCGTCGCGCTCAGCGCCCCGAAGATCAGCTTCTACGGGTTCTCCTACGGCACCTACCTCGGCCAGGCCTACGCCACGACGTACCCGGGCAACGTCGACAAGTTCGTGCTCGACGGCGTGGTCAACCCGGTCGACTACTGGTACGGCGCCAACCTCAAGCAGGAGCGCGGCTTCGACCGGAACATCAACATCTTCTTCAAGTGGGTCGCCCGCCACAACCACCGCTACCACCTCGGCACCAGTGGGCGCGCGATCCGCAAGGGCTACAACGCGCTGCTCAAGCGCCTCGACCGGCACCCGCTCGCGCACCGCAGGCTGGGTCCGGACGAGCTCACCGACGCGATGATCAACGCCGGCTACTACGTCTACAACTGGGACTACATCGCCGCGTCGTACTCCGCGCTGGTGCGCAAGGGTCGCGCGTTCGCGATGTTCGACATCTACCGGCAGCTCAACATGGGCGACGACAACGGCTACGCGATGTACCTGGCGACCCAGTGCACCGACGTCCGTCGGCCGTCCTGGCACAAGCAGGTGCTCGACGCCTGGCGGATCCACCGCAAGCACCCGTTCCTGGCCTGGGACAACACCTGGTTCAACGCACCGTGCGTGACCTGGCCGGCTGCGTCGCAGAGCCGGATCCCGATCAGTGGTGCCGCCGCGGCGGCCGCGGGCGCGAAGTTCCTGCTGGTCAACGAGACCAAGGACGCGGCCACGCCGTACTCCGGTGCCCTGAAGGTGCGGTCGCTGTTCCCCTCGTCCGCGCTGATCGCGGGCGTCGGGGGCACCACGCACGCCGGCTCGCTCTCGGGCGTGTCCTGCGTCGACGACCGGATCGCCGACTTCCTCGCCAACGGCACGCTGCCCGCGCGGCTGGCCGGCACCCGGTCCGACGTGAACTGCCCGAAGGTGCCCGCACCGTCGAGCCGCTACGCCCGGACGGCGAGCGGCGGCGTCCCGCCGGCCCTGCGCCAGCAGCTCTTCGCGGGCCAGCTCCCGAGGCTCTAGCCCGCGCCGCTGGTTGAGGGGCGAGCGCCAGCGAGCCCTTCGGCAGGCTCAGGAACCACCTCGAAACCTCCGGACGCCCCCACGGGCGGCACCGGGTTTCGAGGCGGTTGCTGCGCAACCGCACCTCAACCAGCGGCGTCGAGGCGGTTGCTGCGCAACCGCACCTCAACCACCGAAGCGCGGGCAGTTCAGTCGGGGATGTCCCCGGCGTCCACGATTCGGTAGGCGTAGCCCTGCTCGGCCAGGAACCGCTGGCGGTTCTGGGCGAAGTCGGCGTCGACGGTGTCCCGGCTGACGATCGTGTAGAACCGCGCCGTCCGACCGTCGCGCTTGGGACGCAGCAGCCGGCCCAGGCGCTGGGCCTCCTCCTGGCGTGAGCCGAAGCTGCCGGAGACCTGGATCGCCACCGCGGCCTCAGGCAGGTCGATGGAGAAGTTCGCGACCTTCGAGACCACGAGCAGGTCGATCTCGCCCTGGCGGAACGCCTCGAAGAGCTTCTCGCGCTCCCTCACCGTGGTCTCGCCCTTGATCACCGGGGCGCCGAGGTGCTCGCCGAGCTCGTCGAGCTGGTCGAGGTACTGCCCGATCACCAGGGTCGGCTCGCCGGCGTGCTGGCGCACGAGGCGCTCGGCGACCCGGGTCTTGGCGAACGTGGAGCTGGCCAGCCGGTAGCGCTCGTCGGCGTCCGCGGTCGCATAGGCCAGCCGCTCGCCCTCGGGCAGGGTCACCCGCACCTCCACGCAGTCGGCCGGCGCGATCCAGCCCTGGGCCTCGATGTCCTTCCACGGCGCGTCGAACCGCTTGGGCCCGATCAGGCTGAACACGTCGCCCTCACGGCCGTCCTCGCGGATCAGCGTCGCGGTCAGGCCGATCCGGCGCCGGGCCTGCAGGTCGGCGGTCATCCGGAAGATCGGAGCCGGGAGGAGGTGCACCTCGTCGTACACGACCAGGCCCCAGTCGCGGGCGTCGAGCAGCTCGAGGTGCGTGTAGGCGCCCTTCCGGCGTGTGGTGAGCACCTGGTACGTCGCGATCGTGACCGGACGGATCTCCTTGCGGGCGCCGGAGTACTCGCCGATCTCGTCCTCGGTGAGGGTGGTGCGCTTGACCAGCTCGTGCTTCCACTGGCGCGCGCTCACCGTGTTGGTGACCAGGATCAGCGTGGTCGCCCGGGCGTGCGCCATCGCGGCCGCGCCGACGATCGTCTTGCCCGCGCCGCAGGGCAGGACCACCACCCCGGAGCCGCCGTGCCAGAAGGAGTCGGCCGCCTGCTTCTGGTAGTCGCGCAACGCCCAGCCGTCCTCGACCAGCGCGATCGGGTGGGCCTCGCCGTCGACGTACCCGGCGTGGTCCTCGGCGGGCCACCCGAGCTTGAGCAGCGCCTGCTTCAGGTTGCCCCGCTCGGAGGGGTGCACGGCCACCGTGCCCTCGCTGCCCGGCGCGTCGTCGAGACGCTCGCCGAGCATGCCGGCGATCCGCTTGCTGCGGATCACCTCCTCGAACACGGCCCGGTCGGTGCTGGTCAGCACCAGGCCGTGGACCGGGTGCTTGTCCAGGCGCAGCCGGCCGTAGCGGGCCATGGTCTCGGCGAGGTCGACCAGCAGGCCGTGCGGCACGGCGTACCGGCTGTAGGTGAGCAGCGTGTCGACGACCTGCTCGGCGTCGTGACCGGCCGCGCGGGCGTTCCAGAGCCCGAGCGGCGTCAGCCGGTAGGTGTGCACGTGCTCGGGGGAGCGCTCGAGCTCGGCGAACGGCGCGATCGCGCGCCGGGCCTCCTCGGCCTGCGGGTGGTCGACCTCGAGGAGCACGGTCTTGTCCGACTGGACGATGAGCGGGCCGGGGTTCGTCATGACCGCGCAAGTCTACGAGCGAGCAGGGCACGAATCGGACCTCGTGGGTTTCGTTGTGGACTGATGCCCGTTTCTGTTGGAATCTCTTGACTTCTGTTGGTTCCGGGTGTGTAGTGAGCGAAGAGACGCACGTCACACCCGGCCGGTGAGGCCGGCGGGAAGTCCGAGGAGGCAGCGGCGATGTACGCAGAGGAGCGGCAGGCGGCGATCGTGACCCGGGCCCGCGCCGAGGGCCGCGTCGAGGTCGCCTCGCTCGCCGACAGCCTGGGCGTCACCACCGAGACGGTGCGCCGCGACCTCACCGCGCTGGAGCGGGCCGGCGTGCTCCGCCGGGTCCACGGCGGCGCCATCCCCGTCGAGCGGCTCGGCTTCGAGCCCGCCGTCGACACCCGCGAGCAGGTGGCCACCTCGGAGAAGGAGGCGATCGCCAAGGCCGCTCTCAACGAGCTGCCCGTCGACGGCGCGATCGCGCTGGACGCCGGCACGACGACGCTGCGCCTCGCCGAGGCGATCCCGGCCGACCGCGAGCTCACCGTCGTCACCAACGGCCTGCCGATCGCCATGGCCCTCGCCGGACGTCCGAACCTCACCGTGCACGTCGTCCCCGGTCGGGTGCGCTCGCGCACGCTGGCCGCGGTCGGGGAGGCCTCGGTGGCCTTCCTCCGCGAGCTGTACGTCGACGTGGCGTTCCTCGGCACCAACGGGTTCTCGCCCGAGCGAGGGTTCACGACGCCCGACGCCGAGGAGGCGGCGACCAAGCGCGCGCTGATCGGCTGCGCCGGTCGCAGCGTCGCCCTCGCCGACAGCAGCAAGCACGGGGTCAACCACTTCGCCGCGTTCGCCGGCATCGAGGACATAGACCTGCTCATCACCGACGGCGGGCTCGACCCGCGGAAGGTCAGCGGCCTCGAGGCCGCCGGGCTCCAGGTGGTGCGGGCATGATTGCGACCGTCACCCTCAACCCCAGCCTGGACCGCACCCTCCGGGTGCAGAGCCTCGAGCGCGGCGAGGTCCAGCGCGCGCTCTACAACCACACCGACCCGGGCGGGAAGGGCGTCAACGTGGCCCGCGCGCTGAGCGCCCACGGCGTCCCCGTCGTGACGGTCCTGCCCGCCGGCGGCACCACCGGCGCGTCGCTCGTCGCCGGGCTCGTCGAGGCCGGGGTCGACCACGTCGCCGTACCGGTCCAGAGCCGCACCCGGGCGAACGTCTCGATCGTCGAGCCCGACGGCACCACCACGAAGATCAACGAGCCGGGCGTCCCGCTCACCTCGCGCGAGCTGAAGGCGATCACCGACGCCGTCATCGCTCGTGTGGGGCCGGGCGACTGGGTCGTGACCGCCGGGTCGATCGCCCCCGGGCAGGACCCCGAGGTGTACGCCGCCATCGGGCGCGCCGCCCGCGCCGCCGGCGCCCACTGGGCCGTCGACACCTCCGGGGTCGCGCTGGCCGCCTCGCTCACCGCCCGCCCCGACCTGGTCAAGCCCAACCGCGAGGAGCTCAGCGAGGTGCTCGGCGTCGAGCTGCGCACGCTGGACGACGTGGTCGAGGCCTGCGACGGCCTGGTCAACGGCAACGGCCTGACCGTGGTCTGCAGCCTGGGCCCCGACGGCGCCCTGCTGGTCGACCGCCACGGCGCCTGGCACGGCACAGGTCCCCGCGTGCAGGTCGAGAACACCGTCGGCGCCGGCGACGCCCTGCTCGCCGGCTTCCTCTACGGCCTGACCGTCGAGGGCAGCGCGCAGGACGGTCTCCGGTCCGGCATCGCCTGGGCGACCGCTGCGGTCGCCACACCCGGCACCGGCGTACCGGCCCCCGACCGGGTGCGCCCCGACGACGTCCACATCACCGAGGCCGCTGCGGCCACCCTCACCCACCTGGAGAGCGCATGAACGACCCTGTGACCGACGTCGGGCTGATCACGCCCGCGCTGGTCGACCTCGACCTCGACGGCCACGCCGCGGACAAGGACGCCGCCATCCGGCGCCTCGTCCAGCTCGCGTACGACGCGGGCCGCGTCACCGACGTGGAGCAGATGCTCGCCGACGTCCGGGCCCGGGAGGCCCAGATGGCGACGGGTCTCGAGGGCGGCATCGGCATCCCGCACGCCCGGTCGGCCGCGGTGCGCGTGCCGACGCTGGTCTTCGGCCGGTCCAGTGCCGGCATCGACTTCGGTGCGGAGGACGGTCCGGCCCGGATCGTGTTCCTCATCGCTGCGCCCGACGACGGGGAAGGCGAGCACCTCACGGTGCTGGCCGCGTTGGCGCGACGCCTCGTGCACCAGTCCTTCCGCGAGGCACTCATCAACGCAGGCGACTCGGAGGACGTCGTCGAGCTCATCCGAAGCGAGGTGGAGAACCGATGAAGTTCGTAGCTGTCACGTCGTGCCCGACCGGTATCGCGCACACGTACATGGCGGCCGAGGCACTCGAGCAGGCCGCGCGCGACGCGGGGCACGAGATCCAGGTCGAGACCCAGGGCGCCGGTGGGCTGCAGGCCCTCGACCAGAGCGTCATCGACGCGGCCGACGCGGTGATCTTCGCCGCGGACGTCGAGGTCCGCGGGCGTGACCGGTTCGCCGGCAAGCCGACCGTGACCGCCCCGGTCAAGCGCGCGATCAACGGCGCGGCCGCGATCGTCGAGGAGGCCGTCCAGGCCGCCCGGTCCGGTGTCGTCACGGCGGCTGCCCCCGCGGGCTCGTCTCGCGGCCTCACCACCAAGGTCGACCACGACGCCGGGGTGGGCACCCGCGTGCGGCAGTGGCTGATGACCGGCGTGAGCTACATGATCCCGTTCGTCGCCGCGGGCGGCATCCTGATCGCCTTCGGCTTCATGATCGCCCGCTTCGCCGGGGGCGACAACGGCGCCATCGAGGTCACCAAGATCCCGATCGCCGACCTGATCAAGCACTTCGACGCGACCTCCGGGATGCAGTGGGCAGCCCTGCTCTTCCAGGTCGGCGTGGCCGCCTTCGGGTTCCTCGTCCCCGCCCTGGCAGGCTTCATCGCCTTCGGCATCGCCGACCGGCCCGGCATCGCTCCCGGGTTCGTCGGCGGCGCGCTCGCCGGCGTCGTGGGCGCGGGCTTCCTCGGCGGCATCGTCGCCGGCTTCCTCGGCGGCTTCGTGGCCCTCTGGGTCAGCCGCTGGCGGGTCCCCAAGGCGGTCGCGAGCATCATGCCCGTCGTGCTGATCCCGCTGGTCGCGACGCTGATCACCGGCGGCCTGATGATCGTCGTCCTCGGCCGCCCGCTGTCCTGGGTCACCGAGAAGCTCACGGCCGGCCTGAACAACATGTCCGGCGGCTCGCTGATCCTGCTCGGCGTCGTCCTCGGCCTCATGATGGCCTTCGACATGGGCGGCCCGGTCAACAAGGTGGCCTACACCTTCGCGACCACCGGCCTCACCGCCGCGGCGATCGCCTCGCACGGCACGCAGCTGACCGTCATGGCCGCGGTGATGGCCGCGGGCATGACGCCCCCGCTGGGTCTGGCGCTGGCCACCGTCGTCCGCAAGGAGCTGTTCACCGAGCCCGAGCAGGAGAACGGCAAGGCCGCCTGGCTGCTCGGTGCCTCGTTCATCACCGAGGGTGCGATCCCGTTCGCGGCGGCCGACCCGCTGCGCGTGATCCCGTCGATCATGGTCGGCTCCGGCATCACCGGCGGCCTCGTGGCGGCGTTCGGCAGCGAGCTGGCCGCACCGCACGGCGGCATCTGGGTCACCCCGCTGATCAGCGGCATCCCCGGCTACCTGTTCGCGATCCTCGTGGGCACCGGCGTGACGGCCGCGCTGGTCGTGCTCGCCAAGTCGGTACGCCGTACCGAGGTGGCGGAGGACGAGGTCTCCGTCTCGGGCGCACACGCAGCAACGAACATGGCGACCGTCTGAGCCGCGAGGCCGGCGACGTCGACCGAGCACGCAGGTGGGGCCGTGTAGCCCCGAAAGCCGGCCCCACCTGCGCTCCAGGACCTTGATCCACTGCACAGCCATCCGTACCGTCCGCACCCAACACCAGGAGTAGTCATGCCGACTCGCACCGCAGTCATCGCCAGCTCCGTCGGGCTCCACGCCCGACCGGCCGGTCTCTTCGTCGGGATCGCCGGCGAGGCGGTCCGCTCCGGGGTCACCGTCACCATCGGCCGACCCGGTGAGGAGCACGTCAACGCGGCCAGCATCCTCAGCGTGCTGTCGCTGGGCGCCCGCCAGGGAGACGTCGTCGAGCTGAGCGCCGAGGGTGAGAACGCCGACGCGGTGCTCGCCCGGCTCGTCGACGAGCTCTCCGTCGATCGGGACGCCAAGGCGTCATGAGCACCGTGGTCACGACCCTGACCGGCGTCGCCGCGAGCCACGGCTCGGTGCACGCCCGCGCCGTGGGCTGGGACCCCGGCACGGCCGTCGCCGTCGAGCCCGCGGCCGACATCGACGACGCCTCCGCCAGGGTCGTGGCCGACCTGAGGTTCCGGGCGGCCGCGGCGACCAGCCCCGAAGGGGCCGAGGTGCTCGAGGCGCTGGTCATGTTCGCGGCCGACCCCGAGCTGCTCGCCCTCGCGAAGTCCCGCGTGGACACCGGCGAGACGCCCGAGGCAGCCGTCCGCTCCGCGGCCTCGACGTACGCCGAGCAGCTGCGCGGGCTCGGCGGCTACCTGGCCGAGCGAGCACCCGACGTCGAGGACGTCGGTGCTCGCCTGGCCGACAGCCTCGCCGGTCGTGCCCCCGCCGAGCTGCCCCGTCCCGGTCATCCCTACGTGCTGGTCGCCCGCGACCTGGCCCCGGCCGACACCGCCCTGCTCGATCCTCAGGTGGTCGTCGGCATCGTCACCGAGCAGGGCGGCCCGACCAGCCACACCACGATCCTGGCCCGCTCGCTCGGCATCCCCGCCGTGGTCGCGTGCCCCGGCGCCCGGGCTGCCCTGGACGGGCACGAGGTGCTGGTCGACGGCACCCGCGGCGAGGTGCACCTGGACCCCGACGCCGACCTGGTGGCCTCCGTGGAGTCACGGGAGCAGCAGGTCGCCGAACGGCGCGCGCAGGCCACCGGGCCGGGCGCGACCGCGGACGGCGTACCGGTGAAGCTGCTCGTCAACGTCGGCACCGTCGATGAAGCTGTCGCCGCCGCCGGCCAGGACGTCGAGGGCATCGGACTGTTCCGCACCGAGTTCCTCTTCCTCGGCCGCACCGAGGAGCCCGAGCTCGCCGAGCAGATCGAGACCTACGCGGCCGTGCTCGAGGCCTTCGGCGAGCGCCGCGTCGTGTTCCGCACGCTCGACGCCGGATCGGACAAGCCGGTGCCCTTCCTCGGCCTCGCCGAGGAGGAGAACCCGGCGCTCGGGGTGCGCGGCCTGCGGACCGCCACCTCCCGCCTCGACGTGCTCGAGCGGCAGCTGCGGGCGTTCGCCGAGGCGGCGTCGCGCACCGGCACGGAGCCGTGGGTGATGGCGCCGATGGTGTCCACCCCGGCCGAGGCCGACGCCTTCGCCTCGCTGGCGCGCGGGACGGGCCTCCACCATGTCGGCGTGATGGTGGAGGTGCCGTCCGCGGCCCTGCGGGCGGCCCAGGTGCTCCGGTCGGTCGACTTCGCGTCGATCGGCACGAACGACCTCGCGCAGTACGCACTCGCGGCCGACCGCCAGCTCGGCGACGTCGCGCCCCTCCTCGACCCGTGGCAGCCGGCGCTCCTCGACCTGGTCGCGTCGACCTGCACGGGTGCGTCCGGGCGCGAGCTCCCGGTCGGTGTCTGCGGCGAGGCGGCGGCCGACCCGCACCTCGCTGTCGTTCTCGTCGGGCTCGGCGTGCGCTCGCTCTCCATGGCGCCGCGCGCCGTGCCCGCCGTGCGTGCCACGTTGGCAGAGGCCCACCTCTCCCTCTGCCGGCGTGCCGCCGAGGTGGCTCGTGCGGCCGCCGACCCGCAGTCCGCGCGGTCGGCGGTCGCCGAGCTGCTGGGCTGAGCTGGCGCTTGCGGGGCCGTGCCCCGGCGTGAAGGCTGCGGGCATGGCCACCGTGCTCTACTCCGCGGCGATGTCGCTGGACGGCTTCATCGCCGGACCCGGAGGAGACCTGTCCTGGATGCGCCCGTACCTGGGACCGAACCCTCCGGTCGACGCGCTGCAGGAGCGGATCGGCTCGCTGCTGATCGGCAGCCGCACCTTCCGCGGCGACGACCCGAACCGGGGCACCGAGCAGGAGGGTGCTTTCGGAGGCACCTGGTCGGGGCCGTCCTTCGTGCTGACCCACGACCCCGAGCAGCCGTCGGCCCCTGACGTCACCTTCGTGTCCGACCTCGGATCGGGGCTCGCCGCGGCGAAGGTGGCAGCCGGCGACGGGTACGTCTGCGTGCTCGGTGCGGACGTCGCCCGGCAGTGCCTCGAGGCCGGTGAGCTCGACGAGGTGCTCGTCGCCGTCCTGCCCGTGCTGCTCGGCGACGGCACGCGGCTCTTCGAGGTCGAGGGTGGCCGGTCCGTCCCGCTCGAGCAGATCAGCGTCGACGAGGTGCCGACCGGCGTGGACCTCTGGATGCGCGTCGTCCGCTGACCCGCCTACGCTCGGCCGCATGCGCTTCGAAGCCAGCATCGACGTGGTGGCGCCGGCCGAGACGGTCTTCGACACGTACGCCGACGTGGAGCACTGGCCCTCCTGGACCAGCAGCGTCACGAGCGTCGAGCTCCTGGACCGCGGGCCGCTGCGGGTCGGCGTACGCGCGCGGATCCGGCAGCCGCGCCTGCCGGTCGCGATCTGGCAGGTCACCGAGCTGGTCCCGGGTGAGTCGTTCACCTGGGTGGCCCGGGCGCGCGGGGTGACGACCACCGGCACCCACCGGGTGGTCGCGACCGGGCCCGGCACGGCGCGCGTGACCGCGCTCCTCGACCAGGAAGGTCCGCTCGGCCCGCTGGTGGGGCTGGTCACGGCGAGGCTGACCCGGCGCTACCTGCGCACCGAGGTCGAGGGCATCAAGGCCTACTGCGAGAGCTGAGGGTCACCCGGTCGCGCGCGCCTGCGTGATCCGGTGGATCGCGAAGCTGCGGACCTCGTCGGTGCGCTCGTCGTACGCCGACAGCTGGCCGCCGCCCACGTCGACCGGCCGGACGATGCGCTCGGTGCTGGTGCCGTGGTTGTCGAGGTAGCCGATCCACACCTCCCGGCGCGACTCGACCGCCTCGCGCAGGACCGCCATCACGTCGGCCGGTGTGGTGGCCGGGCCGCGTGAGGGCCGCTCGGCGGCGGCGCGGTCACCGGCCCGCACCGCGGCGACGACGGCGGCCACGCGGGCCGCCTGCCGCGCGGCGTCGCGGCCGGCGGTGCGTGCGTGCTTCGGGGTGCGCGCGCGGAACTCCTCGGGCCGGGCCACCCGCACCGTGCCGTCGGGCGCCTCGACGACCGGAGCCGCGCCCAGCTCGCGCAACCGGGGCAGCAGCACCTGCAGGGGCACGTCGGAGACCACCACGGTCGGGGCGATCCGCCGCAGCCGGAGCGACGCGGCGTCCTTGTGGTGCAGCAGCTCGGTGAGCGCGGTCTCGTCGTCGCTGCGCAGGAACGACTCCGCGACGCCGACTCGCAGGGTGCCGAAGCGCCGCGAGACGTCCTCGACGAGGAAGTCCAGAGCCTGCGGCACGGGCGTGCGGGAGGACGCGCGCAGGAAGTCCTTCACCTCGATCGCCGACCACCCGGAGTCGAAGGCCCGGCGGACGGAGTCCGCGGAGAACCGGTACACGGTCGCGCCCCCGCGCGACTCGACGTCGGCGAGCAGCCCGAGCCGGTGGGCGAAGGTGCGCTCCAGCGGGCCGGGGGCCACCGCGGTGAGGTCGGCCTGGATCAGCACGTGGTCGACCGGCGCGGGGAGGAGGTCGTCGAGACCCGGCCCGACGTCCTCGCCGTCGAGGAGGGGACGTGCGTACGACGCGACCGCACCCAGCCCGACCAGGCCCACGGTCGCCGCCTCGTCGAGCATCGTCGCGACGTGGGCCAGCCGTCCGGCCGGGCGACGGGGGTGTCGCCACTGCAGCCGCGCGACCAGCGACGCGACGCCGGTGCCGGCGGCGAGGGTGTGACCGGGCTCCAGGGTGGCGAGCTCGCGGAGCACCGAGTGCCGGTCGCCCGGGAGCCAGCCGCGCTCCAGGCCCGGGGACAGCGCGTTCACGGGTTTGTCGCCGTCGCGGCCCCCGACCGCGGACACCAGCCGCGGGTTGTCGAGCCACGCCCGGGCGAGCACGGCCCACCGCTCGGCGGTCGAGCGGGCCGCCCATCCGTCGTACGCGTCGGTCGGCAGCCAGGCGGAGTCCAGCTCGTCGTTCATGCCGAGCGCGAGCAGGCCGGCGGCCGCGGTGGTCTCGACGACCAGCGCCGCGACGGGGAGGTCCGCGTGCATCAGGTCCGCAGCCGCCCGCAGCTCGCGGACGCCGAGGCCACCGGTGCGGAGACCGCCCGGCGGGCGGACCGCCCATTGCTCGAGCAGCATCTCCACCCGGCGGGTGAGCTCGTGGGCGGCACCCGCCGCGGCCCGGTCGACGATCTGGGCGTCGCGCTCGCCGGCCGCCAGCACCGGCTCCTCGTCCACCCGCTCGCGGGTGGAGCGGCCGCCGCGCAGGTGGAGCAGCACGTTCCAGGGGAGCACCACGTGCCGGTCGCCCCGGGGCGCCAGCAGCCGGCGCGCGAGCAGGTGCTCGGTGGGCGTGGTCGCGTCCTGCGGACGGACCGGCACACGGGTCTCGGCCACAGTGCCCGCCGCGTCGGTCTCGTCGAGGTGGTCGAGGATCGCGCGGGCCCGGTCGTCGAGCGCCGCGAGGAGGCCCGGGACAGCGGTCGCCTCCGGCCCCGCCGGTACGCCGAGCAGCTCGGCCACCACCGTCAGCGGTCGCCAGACCTGGGGCGTCCCCCAGATCAGGGCGAGGTCGCTCAGCCGGCCGAGCGCCGCGTCGACGGACGCCGGCGACGCGTGCACCACCTCGCGGATCCGCTCGCTCCCGGTCGGCCCCTCCTGGACCACCGCCGCCAGGACCGCCAGCTCGAGCCGGTCGAGCAGGTCGACCGCCCGGACCACCGACGTACGGACCACCGCGCGGCCGGCGAGCTGTGCGGAGTCCGCCGGCGCCGGAGCCGCCAGGTCGGGGCGCAGCCGCAACAGCGTCGCGAGCCGCTCGTCGGGCCAGCTGCGCAGCTGGTCGGCGAGGGTCCGCGGCGCCGGTGCTGGTCCGCCGGCAGGGCTCGAGGTGGGCATCCGGCCAATTCTAGGGACGGCCTGGGGATGACAGTGGGTGCTGAGGCCTCGGTGAAGATTTCGAGCCGCCGTCGCGGGTTCGCAGGCTCACCCGCGGGCTCCCTCAACCTCCTCGCGTCGAGACCTCGTTCGTTCCTCACGAGTTCTCGGCTCGGATGGCAGGATCGGGCCATGGCGACCATCGCGGCTCAGGGTCTCGGCAAGAGCTACGGCGGCAAGCCGGCCGTCACCGACCTGTCGTTCGACGTCCAGCCCGGCAGCGTGACCGGCTTCCTCGGACCGAACGGAGCCGGCAAGTCCACGACGATGCGCTTGATGCTCGGCCTGGACAACGGAGTCGGCCGCACCACGTTCGACGGCCGGCCGTTCGTCGAGCTGGCGCACCCGATGCGCCACGTCGGCGCGCTGCTCGAGGCGAAGCCGTTCCACCCGACGCGCAAGGCCCGCAACCACCTGCTGATGCTGGCCGCGGCCAACGCGATCCCACGTGCGCGCGTCGACGAGGTGCTCGCCCTGGTCGGGCTCACCGAGGTCGCGAAGGCCAAGCCGAAGAGCTTCTCGATGGGCATGGGCCAGCGGCTCGGGCTCGCCGCCGCCCTCCTCGGCGACCCGCACACCCTGATCCTCGACGAGCCGGCGAACGGCCTCGACCCGCAGGGCATCCAGTGGATGCGAGTGTTCCTGAAGTCCCTGGCGGCCGAGGGCCGCAGCATCTTCGTCTCCAGCCACCTCCTGTCGGAGATGGCGCTGATGGCCGACCACCTGGTGGTGATCGGCCGGGGCCGGCTGATCGCGACCGGCCCGGTGGCGGAGTTCGTCAACAGCGCGCAGGCCAGCGCCGTCGTCGTACGTACGCCGGACGCGTCTGCGCTCGCCGCCGCCCTGCAGTCCCGGGGAGCGCAGGTCGAGCCCGGGGACGACGGCACCCTCGTGGTGCGCGGTCTCACCGTCGACGCGGTCGGCGACCTGGCCTTCGACGAGGGCGTGCGCCTGCACGAGCTCTCGACGCGCGTGGCGACGCTCGAGGAGGCGTTCCTCGAACGCACCGCCGGCTCCGAGGAGTTCCAGGCCACCGGCGGAGGTGCGGCATGAGGTCGGCCTTCGCCTACGAGTGGATGCGGATCCGCACGATCCGCTCGACCTGGTGGCTCACCGCGCTGGCGGTCGTGCTCGGCGTCGGCATCTCGACGCTGTTCTCGTGGGCGATCCACCACGACTTCTCCCAGTCGGGCATCAGCGAGAGCGACCTGGACGGCCTCGGTCCGGCGATCGTCACGCAGCTCGCCGCGAGCGGCCAGATCCCGAGCGTGGTCTGCTTCGTGCTCGCGATCCTGGGCATCTTCGCGTGGGGCCACGAGTACCGCCACGGCATGATCCGGGCCTCGCTGACCGCGCTGAACTCCCGCACCGCGCTCTGGGTCGCCAAGTTCGTGGTGGTCGCGGTGTGGGTCGCGGTGGTCGCCTTCGTCACCCAGGTGCTCTCCGGGCTGGTCGGGATGATCTACCTGCACCAGTACCTCAGCGTCTTCGGCGGGGAGACCTGGAGCATCATCGGGCGCCAGGTCGTGTTCGGCGTGCTGCTCGCCTGGCTCGCGATGGCGTTCACCGCCACCACCCGCTCGCAGGCCTTCGCACTGGTGGCGCTGTTCCTCTGGCCGCTGCTGATCGAGCACCTCATCCAGGTGTTCTTCCTGCTGGTGCCGGGCCTGCGCGACCACACCGACGTGCTGCGCTTCCTGCCGTTCCTCGCCGGCAACCGGATGGTCGACGTGATCAGCCACCCGACCGGCACCTTCGGTGACCCGTTGTCGCCGCTCGGCGGTGCGCTGGTGTTCGGCGGCCTGGCGGTGGTGCTGATGGCGGCGTCGTACGCGCTCTTCGAGAAGCGCGACGCCTGAGCCCGGCCGGACGCGGGGCCCGCTCGCCGGGACTGTCCGGATCTGGCCGAGGTCTCTAAGGTCGGGGCATGGAGTCCTACGCGCGCGGGGAGACCGACCCGCCCCTCTTGGACCAGACCATCGGTGCGAACTTCGAGGCGACCGTCGCCGCGCACGGTGACCGGGAGGCACTGGTCGAGGTCGCGACCGGGCGACGCTGGACCTACGCAGAGCTCGACCGGGACGTCGACGCCCTCGCCATCGGCCTGATCCGGGCCGGGATCGGCAAGGGCGACCGGGTGGGCATCTGGGCGCCCAACTGCGCGGAGTGGACGATCACCCAGTACGCCACCGCCAAGATCGGCGCGATCCTGGTCAACATCAACCCGGCCTACCGCACCCACGAGCTCGCGTACGCGCTGAACCAGAGCGGGGTGAAGCTGCTGGTCAGCGCGGAGGAGTTCAAGGGCAGCAACTACCGCGCGATGGTCGAGGAGGTGCGCCCGAACGTCCCGACCCTCGACGAGGTGGTCTTCCTCGGCAGCCCGGAGTGGACCGAGCACAACGTGCACGACCCCGGCGTGACCCTGCTCGAGCTGCTCACCTGGACGCTGCAGCCGGACGACCCGATCAACATCCAGTACACCTCGGGCACGACCGGCTACCCCAAGGGCGCGACCCTGTCGCACCGCAACATCCTCAACAACGGGTACTTCACCACCGAGCTGATCAACTTCACCGAGCACGACCGGCTCTGCATCCCGGTGCCCTTCTACCACTGCTTCGGCATGGTGATGGGCAACCTCGGCTGCACCACGCACGGCGCGACCATGGTGATCCCCGGGCCCGGCTTCGACCCGTCGGCGACGCTGCGCGCGATCGCGGAGGAGCGCTGCACGGGCGTGTACGGCGTGCCGACGATGTTCATCGCGATGCAGAACGCGCCTGACTTCGCCGACCACGACCTGAGCAGCCTGCGCACCGGGGTGATGGCCGGTGCGGTGTGCCCGGTCGAGGTGATGAAGCGCTGCATCAACGACATGAACATGACCGAGGTGTCGATCGCCTACGGCATGACCGAGACCTCCCCGGTCTCGTGCCAGACCCGCAGCGACGACGACCTGGACCGGCGTACGGCGACGATCGGCCGGGTGCACCCGCACGTGGAGATCAAGATCGTCGACCCCTTGACCGGCGAGACCGTCGAGCGCGGCCAGCCGGGCGAGTTCTGCACCCGCGGCTACTCGGTGATGCTCGGCTACTGGGACGATCCGGAGAAGACCGCCGAGGCCGTCGACGCCGATGGCTGGATGCACACCGGCGACCTCGCCGAGATGCGCGAGGACGGCTACTGCAACATCGTCGGCCGGATCAAGGACATGGTGATCCGCGGCGGGGAGAACATCTACCCGCGCGAGATCGAGGAGTTCCTCTACACCCACCCCGACGTCGAGGACGTGCAGGTGATCGGGGTGCCCGACGAGAAGTACGGCGAGGAGCTCTGCGCCTGGATCCGGATGCGCCCCGGGTCCACGCCGCTCGACGCCGACGCGGTCCGTGCCTTCGCCACCGGCAAGCTGGCGCACTACAAGATCCCTCGCTACGTCCTGCTGGTCGACGAGTTCCCGATGACGGTGACCGGCAAGATCCGCAAGGTGCAGATGCGTGAGGAGACCACTGCCCGTCTCGGGCTCGACCGTCCTGCGGGACCAGAAGAGGAACAGCATTGAGCAGCTACATCGACGACCTGGCAGCGGAGTACTTCGCGGCGTACCTCAACGCGTTGCCCACCGAGGCGCACGTGCTCGGCCAGTACGCCTGGGCCGACCGGTTCGAGGTGCCCACCCGCGAGGAGGAGGACCGGCAGATCGCCGAGCTCCGTGGCTTCGTGGCGGTGGGTGAGGCGATCGCCGACGCCGACCTCGACGCGCAGCAGCGGATCACCCGTGACGTGCTGGTCAGCGACGCGCGTGCGCGTGCCGACATGATCGAGGCACGGTTCGCCACCCATGCGGCGGACCCGATCTTCGGGCACCAGACCCAGCTCCCCGTGGTCATCGGCATGCTCGGCATGCCGACCCCCGACGTGGCCGAGGCGATGGTGGAGAAGTTCCACGGCATCGGGCGCTACTTCCGCGACCTCGCCGAGCGCCAGCGGGAGGGCCGGGCGGCCGGACGGGTCTCGGCGGAGTTCGCGGTCAGCGGCACGATCGCGCAGATCGACGCGGCGCTGGCCGTCCCGGCCGACCAGGACCCGTTGCTCGGCACGACGGCGCTGCCCGACGGCGTCGAGGCCGACGCCTGGCGCCGGCGCATGGTCGACGCGATCGAGCAGTCGATCCGACCGGGTCTCGCGGCGTACCGCGAGGCACTCGCCGAGGTGCTGCCGGCGACGCGTCCGGACGACCGGGCGGGGCTGTGCTGGCTCGACGACGGTGACGACGCCTACGGCCGCGCGCTGCGGTACTACACGACCACGGACAAGTCCGCGGAGGAGATCCACGAGATCGGGCTCCAGCAGGTGGCCCAGCTGGCCGACGAGTACCGCTCCCTCGGGCCCGAGGTCGTCGGCACCGACGACCTGCACGAGATCTTCGACGCGATGCGCACCGACCCCAAGCTGCACTTCGAGCACGGCGACCAGCTGATCGACGCGGCGCGGGTCGCGATGCACCGGGCGTGGGACGCGATGCCGGCCTGGTTCGAGGTGCTGCCCCAGGCGCCCTGCTCGGTGCAGGGGACGACTGCCGGCGCGAAGGCCTACTACTACGCGCCGGCCGCCGACGGATCCCGTGGCGGCACGTTCTTCATCAACATCGTGGAGCCCGAGTCGTGGGGCACCTTCGAGCTCGAGTCGATGGCCTTCCACGAGGGCATCCCCGGCCACCACCTGCAGCTCGCGATCTCCGCGGAGCTGCAGGACGTGCCGGAGTTCCGCAAGCACATCCACAACTCGGCGTACGCCGAGGGCTGGGGGCTCTACACCGAGCGGCTCGCCGACGAGATGGGTCTCTACAGCGGGGCCGTCGACCGGATGGGCATGTTCTCCGCGGACTCCCTGCGCGCGTGCCGGCTCGTCGTCGACACCGGGATGCATGCGCTGGGCTGGAGCCGGCAGCAGGCGGTCGACTACATGCTGGCGAACTCGCCCCTCACCGAGGGTGTCTGCCGGCCCGAGGTCGACCGGTACCTGCTCGTGCCGGGCCAGGCGACGTCGTACATGATCGGCCGGCTGGAGATCCTGCGGATGCGCCACGAGGCGCAGCAGCGGCAGGGTGACGGCTTCGACGTACGCCGGTTCCACTCGGCCGTGCTCGACAACGGCTCGCTGCCGCTGGGCGTTCTCGACGAGGTGGTGCGCGCCCGGCTGCCCTGAGCGGCGGCTCGCCTCCCGGTGGTTGAGGTGCGAGCGCCAGCGAGCCTCGAAACCACGTCGCCGGTCTGTCCCTCGTCCCCGTACGCTGGCGGCGTGGTCGGGAGCAGCGGTCTGGTGGTGGGGTTCGACCTCGACCTGACCCTGATCGACACGGCCGCGGGCGTCGTCGCCACACTGGACGCCCTCGGCGACGAGCTCGGCGTCGCCTTCCCTTCGCACGAACTGGCCGCGGCGCTCGGGCCGCCGCTGGACCAGATGCTCGCGCCGTACCTTCCCGAACCTGAGCTCCCGGCCGCGACCGACCGGTTCCGTGCGCTGTACCCGGACCACGCGATCCATCCGACGCCTGCCCTGGCCGGCGCCGCCGAAGCGTTGGCCGCCGTACGCCGGCACCACGGCCGCACGCTCCTGGTCACCGGCAAGTACACGCCGAACGCCCAGCTCCACGTCGACCACCTCGGCCTGGACGTCGACCTCGTCGCCGGCATGGTCTGGGGCGAGGGCAAGGCCGCGGTGCTGCGCGACGAGGGCGCCTCCGTGTACGTCGGCGACCACGTGCACGACGTCGCCGGTGCCCTGGCCGCCGGTGCGGTGAGCGTGTCGGTGCTGACCGGCGGTTGCACGCGCGAGGCCCTGGTCGAGGCGGGCACCCACGTGGTGCTCGACGACCTCGGGCAGTTCCCGGCGTGGCTCGACGAGCACGTGCTCCAGACCCGGCTCGCGGCACTCGAGGCCGACCTCCGGGAGCGCGGGCGGCTGATGGTGGCGTTCAGCGGGGGAGCCGACTCGGCGTTCCTGCTGTCCGCGGCGGTGCGTGTCCTCGGCCCCGACCGGGTCGTCGCCGCGACGGCGTACTCGCCGTCCCTGCCGCTCTCCGAGCGACAGCCGGCGCTCGAGTTCGCCGCCTCGCTGGGTGTGCAGGTGCTCACGCCGGAGACCGACGAGCTGGCCCGCGACGGCTACGTCGCCAACGCCGGCGACCGGTGCGCGTTCTGCAAGTCCGAGCTCCTCGAGGTGCTCGGTCCCCTGGCCCGACAGCACGGGTTCGCGTACGTCGCCACCGGCACCAACGCCGACGACGCCCGCGCGGGCTTCCGCCCCGGCATCAGGGCGGCCGCCGAGCACGGCGCCGTCACCCCGTTGCTCGACGCGGGTCTCACCAAGGAACAGGTGCGCGAGGCTTCGCGACGCTGGGGCCTGGCCACGTGGGACAAGCCCGCCGCTGCCTGCCTGAGCTCCCGCGTGGCCTACGGCGTGCCGATCACCCGTGAGCGCCTCGCCCGGGTCGAGGCGGCCGAGGCCGCGGCTCGCGAGGCTCTGCAGGCGGCCGGGCACGTGGTGCGCGATCTGCGGGTGCGCGACCTGGGCGACCGCGCCCGGCTCGAGGTCGATGGGGAGCTCGTCGCGCACGTCGACGCCGTCGTCCTCGCCGCGGTCCGCGACGCAGGCTTCGCCGAGGTGGAGGTCGACCCGCTCGGCTTCCGCTCCGGGTCGATGAACGAGCTGCTGCCCGACCCCGAGCGCTACCGGTAGCCGAGCCGGGCCGTTGGGCATGCCGGCAGCCCGGCGCGTGCGCCGGGTGCGGGGCGGGGTGGCTACTGGTCGGGTGGGTCCGCCGGGCTGGGCACGGTCGGCGGGCTCAGGTCGGTGGTGCCGGTGCGGTCTCGGAGCCAGGTGTGTCCGTGGGGGCTGTGCCAGAGGTAGGTGCCGGGGGTGAGCATGGTGTAGGTCCAGCCGCCGTGGGTCTTCAAGCGGTGATGTCGTCGACACAGTGCGGCGAGGTTGTCGCTCGACGTGGGACCGCCCGACTCCCAGGGGACGATGTGGTCCTTGTCGCAGCCTCGGGCAGGGCGGTTGCACCAGGGGAACACGCAGGTGCGATCCCTGAGCTCCACTTGCTCGGTCAACGTCGGACTGGGCTGGTAGCCGGCCGAGTGCAGGGTCTCGGCGAGATCGAGGACAGGCCTGACGGTGATCTTCGTGGTCCCGGTGATTGAGCCTGCCGAAGCCCCGCACCAGTCGGCGACCTGCCCGGTCGTGACGAGGTGTCCGCCCGCGTTCTCCAGCCAGGCGGGTGCGAGCGGGTCGCCGGAGGTCAGGGCGGCTTGGGAGAGGTGCACGTAGAGCACGATCTGTCGGGCGGGCGCAGACCTGGTGGTTGAGCCTGCCGAAACCACCCCAGCCGTATCGAACTCGATGGCCTGCTGTCCGCGCGCGAGCATCCCGACCGCCAGCGACCGGCGCACGTCCAGCGACTCCTCGTTCCCGAGGACCGCGAGCTGTTCGGCGCCCCGGCGGACAGCGTCTTCGAGGTCGATGGCATCAGCCAGATCCAGTTCGCCGTGGACGCGGCTGGTGCCGGCGAAGGAGACCTGGTCGTGGTCGATGGTGAAGTACCGCTGCTCGGCGGACCGGTCGCGTTGTTCGGCAGCCAGCTCGGGCATGTACATCGCGATCGCTTGGTCGACCAG
>NZ_RJSF01000003.1:225927-226008 GCF_003725535.1 Nocardioides pocheonensis
GTCGGCGATCCGCTTGGCCCGCCACGGCGCCAACGAACCCTGCTGGACGCGTGCCCAGGTCTTCGGGAGCCGGTGGGCCAG
>NZ_RJSF01000003.1:226136-263954 GCF_003725535.1 Nocardioides pocheonensis
GATCGACAACCCGAGGGCGGCGGCGAGCTCCCAGACCGCGAACTCGCTGACCAGGGGTGCACCTTCCCCGGCGATCGGGATCCCGGTGTCCCGACCGGACCCGGTGATCAACGTCGCGGCGTCGTCGAGCTCGTCGACCAGATGGAGGTGCGCCCACTCCAGGGCGTGGGCGAGCACGCGGGCTTCGGCCGCGTTCGCCTCGGCCCGGGCCTGCCGGATCGACCCGAGCACAGCACCAGCCGTGGTGGCGGTGTCGGTGCTGGTGGTCGGGTTCATGGTTCGAATCTAGGGGTGACCACCGACACTTTCGGGCCCAGATTCCCTTGCTGGTAAGGGTATTCGGAAGATTTCTCGAGAATCTTTCGCGACCCTCCGAGGCCGCTCCGTCGGGTGGTTTCGGCAGGCTCAACCACCTGGGGTCGGCTCAGCGGTCGGTGGCTGGGTCCGTGCCGGCGGGTGGTTTCGAGGCTCGCTGGCGCTCGCACCTCAACCACCGAGTGCGGCGCAGACCGGCGGCCGACAGCAGGACTCAACCGTGCTCCGCCCCCCGTCGTCGCTGCCGGTTCCCCCGGCACGAACCGCACCCGACGACGAGCCGGGACGGCCCGCCTGTTCCCCCGGCATGAACCGCCACCCGCCGAGAGTGGTTTCGGCAAGCTCAACCCCCTGGGGCTTGGCTAGCAAGCGGCGTGGTTTCGAGGCTCGCTGGCGCTCGCACCTCAACCACCAAGGCACCGAGGACCGTGAGGCGACAGCAGAGCCGGACTCCGCCGGCGTACCGCCTCGTCGCTGCCCGTCCCCCCGGCACAGACCGCCCCACGACCAAAGCGGGTTTCGGCAAGCTCAACCAGCCCGAGGCCACGACCACCCACCCCCACCCCGCCCCGCTGTCCGCCGACCCACGCGTGGGGCAGGATGGCAACCGGGGTACGAATCGCGTTCGCCGTGCCTTCGTCGGGCACGTACGCTGTGCCTTCGCGTCAGCAGAGCAGGATCGGGAGAAAGGTCGCACTGTGCCCACCGGAAAGGTCAAGTGGTACGACGGCGAGAAGGGCTTCGGGTTCCTCTCGCGGGAGGACGGCGAGGACGTCTACGTGCGCGCCTCGGCCCTGCCCGAGGGCGTCTCCACGCTCAAGGCCGGCACGCGCGTCGAGTTCGGGATCCTCTCGGGGCGCAAGGGCGACCAGGCCCACCAGGTCCGCGTGCTCGACGCGCCGAAGTCGGTGGCGGTGGCCCAGAGACGCGCGCAGCGCAAGAAGCCCGAGGACATGGTCAACGTCGTCGAGGACCTGATCCGGCTGCTCGAGGGCGTCGAGGAGGCCTACCGCCACGGTCGGCACCCCGAGCCGAAGACCGCACGCCCCACGGCGAAGCTGCTGCGCGGCCTCGCCGACGAGCTCGACCTCTGAGCGGCGAGCGCTAGTCCGGGGCCGCGGTCGCGAGGCCGGTCGGCCGAGGTTCGCTGCGCCGCGCCAGCACGAAGACCGTCCACACGACGATCAGGCCGGCGAGCAGCCCGAGGCCGAGCTTGGGCAGCACGTGCCCGTTGATCTCCAGCGGTACGCCGATGCCGATGAACCCTCCGACGACCCAGGAGAGCTGGAGCAGCGTCTCGGACCGGGCGAAGGCCGACGTCCGGTGCGACTCCGGTACGTCGCGCTGCACGGTGGCGTCGAGCGAGAGCTTGCCCATGGCCTGCGCGACTCCGGCGGTGAGACCGAGGACCATCGCGGCGACGAGGCCGTAGAAGAGCGCGGCGAGGACGGCGGCGACGGAGTCCGCGACGAGGGCGACCACGACGACCGTCGCCGGGTTGAGCCGGCGCAGGACCGAGGCGACCGCGATCCCGACGGTGTTGCCGAGGCCCGCGGCGCCGACCACCAGACCCATGAGCAACGTGGTGCGGTGCTCCCATCCGGGCAGCGGGTGCTGGCGCAGGAGGAACGCGAGGTACATCGTGAGGAACCCCGAGACCATCCGCAGGCCGGCATTGCAGCGCAGGGCGAAGACCACGGCGGCAGGGAGCTGCAGCCGGCTCCGCCTGCGCCGCAGCGACACCTCCTGCTCGCCGGCACTGGCGTCGGCCGCGGCCGGGAGCAGGATGGCGAGGATCGTGGCGCCGGCGAACACCACGAACGCGTAGCGCAGCGTCCACTGCGAGCCGAACGTCGACGCGAGGCCCGCCATCGGCGCCGACACTGCGGCTCCGACCACACCCGCGAGGGAGATCCGGCTGTTGGCCTTGACCAACGTGAGCTCGGAGGGGAGCAGGCGCGGGACGGTCGCGGCCCGGGTCACGCCGTACGCCTTCGAGGCGACCAGGCAGCCGAGCGCCGTGGGGTACATCAGCACCGACTGCGAGGCGACGGCGTCGGCCATCAGCCAGGCCAGGAAGGCGCGGAGCGCCATGGACGCGCCGATCGCCCACCGCCGGCCGTGGCTGAACCGGTCGAGGAACGGCCCGATCAGCGGGGCCACCACGGCGAAGGGCAGCATGGTCAGGCCGAGGAACAGGGCGACCTGGCCCCGGGCCTCCCCGGGGTTGGCGAAGAACAGCGTCCCGGCCAGCGAGATCGCGATCGCCGCGTCGCCGGCGGCGTTGAACGCGTGCAGCTCGATCAGCCGTGACAGGCCGGAGTCGCCCGCCCCCTCGGCCCGCGCGGCCCGGCGCGCGAACCTGAACAGCGCCGTCACGCCGCGTCCCGTCGCCTGCCCGGCCGCGACCGCGCCCCGCGCCCCGGCGGCGAGGCTGCGTCCGGCGGCGTCGGTGAGCTGTTCGCCGCGACGAGGCTCGCCGCCCTCCTCCTCGCCCACCATGAGGCCATCCTGCCAACAACGGCGGAGCGGCGGGCGCCCCGAGACACGGGTCGAGGAGACATCGGCTCGGGTGATGGGGGAGAATCGCGGGGTGATGACCACCGAGGACGACGTGACCGCCACGGCGCTGACCGCCGCCGCGATCGAGACCGCGCGCGCCGTCCTGGTCGAGCAGGTCGGCGCGGACGTGGTCGGCGACCACGTCGAGGCGGTCCGCGAGGACGACGGCGTCGTCACCCACTACTTCGCCTGCACCCAGTCCGGCTACCCGGGCTGGCGCTGGGCCGTGACCGTGGCGCACGCGCCCGGGCAGGAGTCGGTGACCGTCGACGAGGTCGTGATGCTGCCCGGCGACGAGGCGATCATCGCGCCCGCGTGGGTGCCGTGGCGCGAGCGGATCCGCCCGGGTGACCTGTCGCCGGGTGACGTGCTCCCCGTCGAGGAGGACGACCCGCGGCTCGTGCCGGCGTACCTCTCCGGCGACCCCGGCGATCTCGCCCCGCGCGACGCCGTCCAGCTCGACCGCCAGCAGGTCAAGGAGGTCAGCGAGGAGCTCGGGCTCGGCCGGGTGCGCGTGCTGTCCCTCGAGGGCCGCGAGCTCGCGGCGCAGCGCTGGTACGACGGCGACCAGGGTCCCGACGTACCGCTGGCCCAGTCCGCGCCCGCGAAGTGCTGGTCCTGCGGTTTCCTGGTCCGCCTCGCCGGGCCGCTGGCCGACACGTTCGGCGTGTGCGCCAACGAGTACGCCAACGACGACGGCCGCGTGGTCGCCTTCCTGCACGGGTGCGGTGCGCACTCCGACGCCCAGCTGCGCAAGAAGCAGCTGCCGCCGCCGCTGCCCGACCCGGTCTTCGACACCTTGTCCGAGGACGACTTCGAGAAGTTCTGATCGTCGGAGGCGCGCCGAAACGTCGGTCCGTCCTGACATCCTGAGCGTCGTGACCTGGACGCCCACGGACCACGACATCGCACGCTGGCGGCTGCGCACGCAGGCCCTGGTCGCTCCGCACGCCGCGTCCGCCGGCGACGTCGTGGAGCACCTGCTCGCGGTGCAGGCGGAGAACCCCGCCCAGTCCGCATGGGCCGTCGCGTGTCGCACCACCGATCCCGACGCGCGCGGGCTGGCCACGCTGCTCGACGACGGAGAGGTGCTGCGGACCCACGTGCTGCGGCCGACCTGGCACTATGCCCGCGCGGCGGACATCGGCTGGCTGCTCGACCTCACGGCGCCGCGGGTCCGCCGCACGACCCTCCTCGGGCTGCGCAACCTCGGCTTCGACGAGGGCGCGATCGACGCGCTGGCCGCTGTGGTCCTCGAGGCCCTGGCTGCCTCGCCCGACCGGACCCGGGACGAGCTCGCGTCGGCTCTGGCGGCGGCCGGGCACGAGCCCGGTGGGCAGGCCCTGATGATGCTGCTCGCCGAACTCGAGCTCCGGCAGCTGGTCGTCAGCGGCCGTCCGCGTGACAGCGTGCACACGTACGCCCGGTTCGACGACCGCGTTCCCGCGCCGCGCCGGCTCGACCGTGACGAGGCGCTGGCCGAGGTGGTCCGGCGCTACGTCGCGGGTCACGGCCCCGCCACAGTGGCCGACCTGGTCTACTGGGCGACGCTCACGGTCGGCGACGTGCGTCGTGGGCTCGACGCCGTGCAGCACGACCTGGCCTCGTTCGACCACGACGGCCGCACCTTCTGGCACGCCCCCGACCAGGAGCCGCCGCCACGCCGCGCGGGCGCTCCCTCGGCACACCTGCTGCAGATCCTCGACGAGGTCTACCGCGGCTACCAGGACAGCCGGATGGTCATCGACGCCGCGGGGGTGGTGCCGCGCGCTCGCGAAGCCTCCACCGGCCTGGCCCTGGTCGACGCCCAGATGGCTGCGGCGATGAAGCGCACCGTGACACCGCGCCGCGTGCGGTTCACCCTCACGCCGTACGACGGCCGGCCGCTGACCGACTCCGAGCTCACTGCCCTCGAGCAGGCGGCCGCTCGCTACGGAGCGTTCCTCGGCACCGACGCGGAGGTCGTGGTCGGCTAGGTCCGGTCAGCCTGCTCGGCCTCTTGGCGTGCCCGGCGACGGCGCCTGGCCAGAGTGGGCGCAGCGTCCCTGGGACTACTGGTCGCGCCGTCAGTCGGTGTGGGCTTCGCTCTCAGCTTCTTGGCGGGTCCGGCGACGGCGACTGGCCAGAAGTGGGCAAGTGTCCCTGGGACTACTGGCGGCGCCGTCAGCCGCGCTGAGCTTCGCTCTCGGCTTCCTGGCGGGTCCGGCGACGGCGGCGGCAGTAGTCCCAGCCGACGAGGCCGAGGCCGAAGCCGGCGACGCAGGTCCACATCCACCAGAGGTGGCCGTCGTCGCGCAGCCGGCCCGAGAACGGCACCAGCATGAGGAACGCGACCGCCCAGAGGACGGTGCCGACCGCGAGCGTCCGCACGCCGTCGACGTCGAGCGGGTCGACGTCAGCCACGAAGAAGGTGCGGTTGCCGAACTCGTGCACCACCGGCTGCTGGTCGTCGGACATGGGTCCAATGTATCCGTGGTGTGAATTGTGCAGGTCATGGGTGCGCGGGTGGCCGAACCTCTGGCAAGGTGCCTCCCCGTGGACACCAACACGCGAGCGAGCACTCAAACCTCGCCCCTCGACGGCTTCTTCAAGATCACCGAACGCGGCTCGACGCTCGAGCGCGAGATCCGCGGCGGCGTGGTCACCTTCTTCACGATGGCCTACATCATCGTGCTGAACCCGCTGATCCTCGGGTACGCCAAGGATGCGGACGGCAAGTTCCTCGGCGGCGCCGCCGCCCCCAACCTCACCGCGATCGCCGCCGGCACGGCGCTGGTCGCGGGAGTGATGACGATCCTCATGGGGCTGGTGGCGAACTACCCGCTGGCGCTCGCCACCGGCCTGGGGCTCAACGCGTTCCTGGCGTTCGCGGTGGCGTCGCAGATGAGCTGGGCCGACGCCATGGGCCTGATCGTGCTCGAGGGCCTGGTGATCCTGGTGCTCGTGCTCACGGGGTTCCGGACAGCGGTCTTCCACGCCGTACCGGCGCAGCTGAAGGTGGCCATCTCGGTGGGCATCGGGCTGTTCATCGCGCTGATCGGGTTCGTCGACGCCGGTTGGGTACGCCGGATCCCGGACGCCGCGCAGACCACCGTGCCGGTGCAGCTCGGCCCGTCCGGGTCGCTGGCCGGCTGGCCGGCGCTGGTGTTCGCCTTCGGGCTGGTCGTGGTCGTCGCCCTCTGGGTGCGCAAGGTGCGCGGCGCGATCCTCATCTCGATCATCGTCACCACCGTCGTCGCGATCGTCGTGGAGAGCATCGGCAACTTCGGCCCGGGCGGGGCGAAGAACCCGACCGGCTGGAGCCTCAACGTGCCGGACTGGCCGCACAAGATCGTCGACACCCCGAAGTTCGACACCGTCTTCCACTTCTCGTTGTTCGGGTCGTTCCAGTCCGCCGGCGTGGTGACCGCGCTGCTGCTGGTCTTCACGCTGATGCTGGCCGACTTCTTCGACACGATGGGCACGATGACCGCGATCGGTGCCGAGGCCGGGCTGCTCGACGAGGAGGGCATCCCTCCGAACGCCGAACGGATCCTGGTCGTGGACTCCATCGCGGCGGCCGCCGGCGGTGTCGCCGGCGTCTCGTCGAACACGTCGTACATCGAGTCGGCCTCCGGAGTCGGCGAGGGCGCCCGCACCGGCCTGGCGTCCGTGGTGACCGGGGTGCTCTTCCTGCTCTCGATGGTGCTCGCGCCGCTCGTGAAGATCATCCCGAGCGAGGCCGCCGTGCCCGCGCTCGTCCTGGTCGGCTTCCTGATGATGCAGCAGGTCAAGGGCATCGACTGGGACGACCTGGAGATCGCCATCCCGGCGTTCCTCACCATCGTGCTGATGCCGTTCACCTACTCGATCACGGTCGGCATCGGGGCCGGATTCGTCGCGTACGTCGTGATCAAGCTGGTGCGCGGCAAGGTGGCCGAGATCCACGGGCTGATGTGGGTCGTGGCGGCGCTCTTCGTGCTCTACTTCGCGATCCACCCGGTCACCGACTGGCTCACCTGATCCCTACCGCAGCTTCTCCCGGGCGTCGTGGCTTGCCACGGCGCCCGGTCTGCGTGTGCGGGAAAACAAGTTGCCCGCCTCGACCGGAATACTTAGCATCGCTAATTAGTTATGCTCAGCACCATGACCCCCACTGTCGAAGCAGTCGCCCGGACCGACGCCGGGCTGGCCAGCCAGCTGCGCGTGAGCGTGATGCGGCTCGCGCGGCGGCTGCGCAACGAGCGTGACCCGCAGAACTCCCTCGGCGTCGGCGCGATCAGCGTGCTCGGCGTGCTGCTGCGCCACGGCGAGCAGACCGTCGGCCAGCTCGCCGCCCACGAGCGGGTGCAGCCGCCCTCCATGACCCGCACGGTGGGCTGCCTGGTCGACGAGGGGTACGCCGTGCGCCGGCCCTCCGAGACCGACGGCCGCTCGACCCTGGTCGCGATCTCCGAGAAGGGCCGCCAGACCCTCCTCGCCGACCGTCGCCGGCGCGAGGCCTGGCTGGCCCGGCAGCTGAAGGACCTGACCCCCGAGGAACGCGACCTGCTCCGCCAGGTCGCCCCGTTGATCGAAAGGCTGGCCTCTGCTTGAGTCCCACGTTCCGTGCCCTGCGCATCCACAACTACCGCCTCTACGCCCTCGGTGGCGTCGTGTCGAACACCGGTACCTGGATGCAGCGCGTGGCACAGGACTGGCTCGTGCTCCAGCTGCACCACGGCAGCGCTGCCGAGGCCAGCACCGCGCTCGGCCTCACGACCGGCCTGCAGTTCCTCCCGATCCTGCTGTTCTCGCCGTACGCCGGCCTGGTGGCCGACCGGATGCCCAAGCGCCGGCTGCTGCAGCTGACCCAGGCCGCGATGGGCGTCGCGTCCCTCCTGCTCGGCGTGCTCGCGGTCACCGGCGTCGTCACGACCGCGATGGTCTTCGTGATCGCGTTCGCCTTCGGGATCGGGTCGGCGTTCGACGTCCCGGCGCGGCAGTCCTTCGTCAGCGAGATGGTCGGGCCCGACGACCTGACCAACGCCGTGGGCCTGAACTCCGCGTCCTTCAACCTGGCCCGCGTGGTCGGTCCCGCCCTGTCCGGCGTGATGATCGCGGCCCTGGGCTCCGGGGTGCGCGCGACCGGCGTGGTGATCCTGATCAACGGGATCAGCTACCTCGCCGTGATCGCCGCGCTGCAGGCGATGCGACCTCACGAGCTGTCCCCGGTCGCCCGCGCGCCGCGCGGCAAGGGCATGATCCGCGACGGCGTGCGCTACGTGCGCGGGCGGCCCGACCTGCTGCTGATCATGGTCGCCGCGTTCTTCGCCGGCACCTTCGGCATGAACTTCCAGATGACCTCGGCGCTGATGGCCACCCAGGTGTTCCACAAGGGCCCGGGGGAGTACGGCCTGCTCGGCACGACCCTGGCGGTCGGCTCGCTGACCGGGGCACTGCTCGGTGCGCGACGTGAGGGCCGCCCGCGCCAGCGCCTGGTGGTGCTCGCCGGCCTCGCCTTCGGCACGGTGGAGGTGGCCCTGGGCCTGATGCCGTCGTACCTCACCTTCGCGCTGGTCACCCCGCTGCTCGGTCTCTGCCTGCTGACCATGCTCAACTCGGCCAACACCACGGTGCAGCTGAGCGTGTCGCCGAGCATGCGGGGACGCGTGATGGCGCTGTACATGATGGTGGTCATGGGCGGCACCCCCTTGGGTGCGCCGGTGGTCGGCTGGGTGGGCGCGACGTTCGGCGCCCGCTGGACCCTCATCGGCGGTGGCGCCCTGACGGTGTTCGGCGTGCTGCTCGCCGTGGCGATCTTCGGCGGGGCCCGCACCCCGTTCGGTCGCTGGCGGGTCTCCACCGCCGACGCCGACGACAGCCCCGCCCTGGCTGCCTGAATAGACTCTCCGAATGCATCCCCGCTACCGGCGTCTCGTGATCACGGGCGCCCTCGTGGGTCTGATCGTGATCGTCGTGGTCGCGAAGCTGTTGAAGTAGGACCGTGCCCGAGCCACTCCCCGACGCCCTCGCCCGCGTGCGCGACCTGGTCCTCGACGACCAGGGCCTCGTGCGCGCGCTGGCGACCGGCCGCCGCAAGGGGCAGCGACCCGGCTGGCGACGCGTCGAGCTGCGGTACGTCGACCTCAAGGCAGGACGCCGCCTCCAGGTCACCCGGTACGACGACACCCAGGCGCACGTCTCCAACCACGCGGACGCCGCGGCCGTGCTCGACGAGCTGCTCGCCGAGCCGTTCGGCAACTGGCACGTCGACACCGCCGCCGAGACCCTGCAGCTGCGGGTCACCAAGAGCGGCGACGCCGTCGTGGGAGTGCAGGCCCGCACGGCCGAGGTCGCGGCCGACCGCGGGCACGACCGGGCCAAGACGCGGCTGCTCGCCGAGGACGACCCGGTGCTGATGGAGCTCGGCATCAGCGACGGCGAGGGACACGTGAAGCCCAGCCGCCGCGCGAAGTACCGCCAGGTCGAGGAGTTCCTCCGCGAGCTGCGGGCCGCGGTCGACGACGCGATCGCCGCCGGCGGCCTCGCGCCGACCGAGGACGAGCCGCTGCGCGTCGTCGACCTCGGCTGCGGCAACGCCTACCTGACCTTCGCCGCCCACGCGTGGCTGTCCCGGGTGCGCGGCCTCCCCGTGCGGGTCGTCGGCGTCGACGTCAAGGAGCAGTCGCGCGAGCACAACACCGGGGTCGCCCGGCGACTCGGGGTCGACGGCGAGGTGACATTCGTGACCGCGGGCATCGACGACGTCCGGCTCGACCGGGCGCCTGACGTGGTGCTCGCCCTGCACGCCTGCGACACCGCCACCGACGACGCCCTCGCCCGCGCGGTCGAATGGCACGCGCCGCTCGTGCTCGCCGCGCCGTGCTGCCACAAGGACGTCTCCCGCCAGCTCCGCGAGCACCCGGCGCCCGAGCCCTACGCCCTGCTCACCCGCGACGGGATCCTGCGCGAGCGGTTCGCAGACACGCTCACCGACGCCCTGCGCGCCGCGCTGCTGCGCACACGGGGCTACCGGGTCGAGGTGGTCGAGTTCGTCGGCAGCCAGCACACCCCGCGCAACACCCTCATCCGGGCGGTAGCGACGGGCGCGGATGCGCCGCAGGCCGAGCAGGAGTACGCCGAGCTGACCCGCACCTGGCAGGTCACGCCGAAGCTGGCCGAGCTGCTCGACCGATGACCTGGGCTTCGGTGCTCCTCGCCCTGGTCGGGCACGTCGTCTTCTCGTTCGTCGACCCCGCGATCACGGAGTCCAGCGGCCTGGTCGACCTCGGCGACCTGATGGTCACCACCAACGACTCCGGCGGTGATCCGCTGGTCTTCGTGGTCGACCCGAGGACCGGTCGCACGGTGGGGCGCACGACGTACGCCGACGCGGTGGTCGACACCGAGGCGCTCGCGCCCGCCGGCGGCAACGAGGTGTGGGTCGGCGACATCGGGGACAACGCCGAGCGGCGTGACTCGGTGCGCGTGTACCGCGTGCCGGTCGGTCGCGGCGACCGCCGGGTCGACGCGCCGTCGTACGAGCTGGTCTACCCCGACGGCGCGCACGACGCCGAGTCGCTGGTCTTCGCGCGCGGCCGGCTGTACGTGATCACCAAGGGACTGCTGGGCGGCACGGTGTACGCCGCGCCGCGGCACCTGGCCTCGCAGGGGCCGAACCGGCTGCGGCCGGTCGCCCGCGTCGACGTCTGGGCCACCGACGCCGCGCTCTTCCCCGACGGGCGGCACGTGCTCGTGCGCGGCTACGACAACGCCGTGATCTACACCTTCCCCGAATTCCGGCCGGTCGCCTCGGTCGACCTGCCGCGCGAGCGCCAGGGGGAGGGCGTCTCGATCAGCGCTTCGGGCCGGATCCGGCTGAGCTCGGAGGGTCGCAACAGCGCCGTCCTCGAGGTGGCGCTCCCGGCGGCGGTCACCGCCGCGATGGCCGGCGGCAGCGCCACCCCGTCGCCCTCCGGCGCCGCGTCTCCGGGGTCGACCGGGCAGGGCGGGCAGAGCGGGCAGCGGTCGGGCGGCAGCGGCTGGCTGCTCGGGGTCGCGGGCGCGACCGGGGCCGCCGGCCTGGCGCTGCTCGTGGTGCTGCTGCGGCGTCCCCGCGCGCGCCGACCCGCGGATGGCAGGATCGATGCCGTGGAGCAGCGCCGATGAGGGTCACGGTCGTCCAGGGCGACATCACCGAGCAGCCGGTCGACGCGGTCGTGAACGCCGCGAACTCCGCGATGCGCGGAGGTGGCGGCGTCGACGGCGCGATCCACCGCGCCGGCGGCCCCGCGGTGCTCGAGGACTGCATCGCCCGCTTCCCCCACGGGCTCGCGACCGGCGAGGCCGGCTGGACGACCGCCGGCAACCTGCCCGCACGCTGGGTGATCCACGTCGTCGGGCCGAACCACCGGGCCGGCCAGCGCGACCGGTCGCTGCTCACCTCGTGCTACGCGAACGCGCTGCGGGTGGCCGACGAGCTCGGCGCCCGCTCGGTCGCCTTCCCGCTGGTCTCCGCCGGCATCTACGGCTGGCCCCTCGAGGACGCCGTCGCCGCAGCCGTCGACACCCTGCGCGAGACCCTCACCGAGGTCGAGGAGGCGCGGATCGTGGCGTTCTCCCCCGCGACGTACGAGCTGATCAGCGCGAGGATCGGATAGTCCGGCACGTTCGGACGGCAATTTGCCCGAATTCGGATGCCGAACGTGCCGGACTATCCGCCGCGAGACGGTCTACAGCGCGTCGACCACGTAGTCGATGCAGGCGGTGAGGGCCTCGACGTCGGAGGGGTCGATCGCGGGGTACATCGCGATCCGGAGCTGGTTGCGGCCGAGCTTGCGGTAGGGCTCGGTGTCCACGATCCCGTTCGCGCGCAGCACCTTGGCGACCTCGGCGGCGTCGATCGACTCGTCGAAGTCGATGGTGCCGATCACCAGCGAGCGGTGGTCGGCGTCGGCGACGTACGGCGTGGTGTACGACGTCTTCTCCGCCCAGCCGTAGAGCGCGTCGGACGAGGCGGTGGTGCGGCGGACCATCGCGTCCAGACCACCCTGGGCGTGCATCCAGTCCAGCTGCTCGGCGAACAGGAACAGGGTCGCGATCGACGGGGTGTTGTAGGTCTGGTTCTTCGCCGAGTTGTCGATCGCGGTCGGCAGGTCGAAGAAGGCCGGCACCCACCGGTCGGAGGCGGCGATCTCGGCGGCGCGCTCGAGCGCGGCGGGCGACATGACCGCGATCCACAGCCCGCCGTCGGAGGCGAAGCACTTCTGCGGCGCGAAGTAGTAGGCGTCGACCTGGCTGATGTCGACCGGGAGGCCACCGGCGCCCGAGGTGGCGTCGATCAGCACCAGCGCGCCGTCGTCGGCGCCGTCGACCCGCTGCACCGGCGCCATCACGGCAGTCGAGGTCTCGTTGTGCGCCCAGGCGTAGGCGTCCACACCCGCCTCGGCCTGCGCCACCGGACGCGAACCGGGCTCGGACTTGATCACCGTGGGCGCGTCGAGGAAGGGCGCGAGCTCCGCGGCCTTGGCGAACTTCGAGGAGAACTCCCCGAAGCTCAGGTGCTGGCTCTTGCTGCGGATCAGCCCGAAGGTCGCGATGTCCCAGAACGCGGTCGCGCCGCCGTTGCCGAGCACGACCTCGTAGCCCTCGGGCAGGTCGAACAGCGCGCGCACGCCGTCGCGGACCCGGCCGACGGTGTTCTTCACCGGCGCCTGGCGGTGCGAGGTGCCCATCAGGGAGGCGCCGGTCGCGGCCAGCGCGTCGAGGTGGGAGGTCTGGATCTTCGACGGCCCGGCGCCGAACCGGCCGTCGGCGGGCTTGAGGCTGTCAGGGATCTGGATCGCGTCGTTCACTTCGGTGTCCTCGCGTAGGTGGGCCGCGTGTCAGGGGAGCGGTGCCGGGGAGCTGTGCCTGTCGATAAGGCGGCGACGACGCTGTCACCCGGCTCCTATTGTGACAGCACGCAGCAACGGGGTTTGCGGGAAGGGTGTGCCGATGGACGGGGTGGCCGAGGCGGTCGCCGCCTGGCAGGTGGTGCGGGTGCCGATCACGCATCCCGACGCGGCGCGCCTCGTCGACGAGGTGCAGCAGGAGTACGTCGAGCGCTACGGCGGTCCCGACGAGACGCCGCTCGAGCCGGCGTACTTCGAGGCCCCGCAGGGGGCGTTCTTCGTCGGCTACCTCGACGGCGTTCCTGTGGCCACCGGTGCCTGGCGCCTCCGCCAGGACCTCGTCGTCGACGGCAGCGACCGGACCGCCGAGATCAAGCGCATGTACGTCGTGAGGGCGGCCCGCGGTCGTGGGCTCGCCCGCGCGATGCTGGCGCACCTCGAGGAGACCGCCCGGGGCACCGGCGCGGAGGTGATGGTGCTCGAGACGGGTGCGGCCCAACCGGAGGCGATCGCGCTCTACGAGTCGTCGGGCTACCAGCGGATCACGCCGTTCGGGTTCTACAAGGACTCCCCGCTGGTGCGCTGCTTCGCCCGCCGCCTCGGCTGAGTCAGTCCAGGGCGGCGTCGGCAGCCGAGCGGATCGCCTCGGCCACGGCATCGAGCGCCGGGGTGCGCAGGCTCCACTGCTGCCAGTAGAGCGTCACGCCGACCTGCCGGGCGGTGTCGAAGACGACCAGGTCGCCGGCGGCCTCCCCGGCGGCGTACTGCTGGCGGGGGAGCATGCCCCAGCCGAGCCCGAGCCGGATCGCCTCTGCGTAGTCGGAGGAGGACGGCACGTAGTGGCGTGGGGGAGCGATCCGGCGACGGGTGACCTTGCGCAGGTAGTCGTCCTGCAGGTGGTCCCTGCGGTCGAAGACCACGACCGGTGCCTCGGAGAGTGAGTCGGCGTTCACGCCGTCGGCGAACCAGCGGCCCGCGAACGAGCGAGCGGCGACCGGGCGGTAGCGCATGGTGCCCAGGCGGGTCGAGCGGCAACCCTGGACGGGCTCGGCCTCGGACGTGATCGCCGCGATCACGGCGCCGGAGCGCAGCAGCTCCGCGGTGTGGGCCTGGTCCTCGCGGCGAAGGTCGAAGACGACCGCCTCCGACACGGTGGCCAGTGCGGGGAGCACCCAGGTGGCCAGCGAGTCGGCGTTCACGGCCAGCGGCACGACCGGTCGGACCGCGCGCTCGCCGATCTCGCGGCGGACGTCGTCGACGAGGGCGGTGATCTGCCGGGCGAGGCGGAGGTAGGTCTCGCCTGCTTCGGTCGCGGCGGCGGGACGGGCGCGGCGCACGAGCACCTGGCCTGCGCTGCGCTCGAGAGCCTTGATCCGCTGGCTGACCGCGGAGGGGGTCAGGTTCAGAGACGCGGCCGCAGCCTCGAAGGATCCTTCGTCGAGCACGCTCGCGAGCGCCGCGAGCTGGGCCAGGTCGACTGATGTCACCTAAGCGATTCTAATGCAAGTGAAGAAACCTGAGATGGACGCAAGCGCGGCGGGTCCGTAGCGTCGATGACGTGGACGCCCTGACCGCCGCCGTCGCCGGACTGCTCTTCGGCCTCTCGCTGATCGCCGCGATCGGTGCGCAGAACGCGTTCGTCCTCCGGCAGGGCCTGCGCCGGGAGCTCGTGGGACCGGTCGTCGCGGTGTGCTCGACCTCCGACGCGATCCTGATCGCCGCCGGCGTCGCCGGGCTCGGGGTGCTCGTCGACCACGCGCCGGACCTCCTCGCGACGACGAAGATCCTCGGCGCAGCCTTCCTGCTCGGCTACGCAGCGCCGGCCCTGCGCCGGGTGGCCTCGCCGCGATCGCTCCACGCGGAGAGGGAGGACGCGCGGCCGGCGTACGGCCGCGTGCTGGTCAGCGCGGTCCTGCTGACCTGGCTCAATCCTCATGTCTACCTGGACACCGTGCTGCTGCTCGGATCCGTCGCCGCCAGCCACGGCTCCGACCGTTGGTGGTTCGCGCTCGGGGCCACCACCGGGAGCGTGCTGTGGTTCAGCGGGCTGGGGTACGGCGCCCGCCTCCTCGGCCCGCTGTTCGTCCGTCCCGGCGCGTGGCGAGCGCTCGACGCGCTGGTCGCCGCCACCATGACCGCGGTCGCCGTCGGTCTGCTGGTGTGACGAAGCGGGCCCGCCGGTCGTCCGGCGAGCCCGCCCCACGGGACTGCGGTCTCGGCAGTCAGACCACGTCGCGGCGGCGTACCAGCCACCAGGTCAGCGTCGGCAGCAGCACCAGGTAGGCAACCACCATCAGCAGGGCCCGGTCGTAGGACAACGCGTCGAGCAGCCCGGGCGTCGCGTCGGGCGTGCCTGGGTCCACGCCGACCATCTGCCCCACCAGGGAGCCCGCCGAGGTTCCGGGCAGGAAGTGCGTGAACGTGTCGACCCAGGCCAGCGAGCCGCCGACGCCGCGGAGCAACTGCTCGATCACCAGACCCCAGACCAGGCCGAGCCCGACGGAGACGGCGGGGCTGCGGGCGAGGGTCCCGAGCAGGTAGCCGGCCATCGCCCACATCTCCATGACCAGGAACGCGACCCCGACCGACTGGGCGAGGTCGCCCAGGCCCGGGAGCGCCGTCGACCGGGACTCGGCCAGGGCGACCGCAAGGGACATCGCGTAGTCGGTCACGAGCGTGGCCAGTGCGACACCCGCGATCAGGACGGTGGTCGCGGAGAGCGACCCGGCGAGCGTGCTGGTGCGCGACGGGCCCTGGGTCAGCACGGTCTTCCAGGTGCCCCAGCCGTAGCCGTTGCCGGCGATGATCGCGCCGAGCACCATCATGATCGCGCCGCCGAACAGCGGCATGCCCTGCGGCAGGGTGGCTGGGAGGCCGGACGGCAGCAGGCCGGCGAGAAGCTCCGCGCGGCTTTCGCCCTGGGTGGAGAAGTTCGTCGTGCCGCTCGAGTACGTCACGTAGTTGAAGAGGTAGGCGAACATCGCGTTCAGTGCCAGCCAGGCGCCGATCGTGACCCACACGGCCGGCCACTTCCGCAGCCTGAGCAGGTCGGCGCGGGTGCTGTTCAGGACCGCGGACGGGCCGGGCGCGCTCGCCCGGAGGTCGAGGCTCGTCGCGGCGCTCATCGGACTGCCTCCAGGCTGCTCGTGAGGTCGTCCGCGGCGTGCACGTGCTCGCCGCTCCGGGTCATCTCGAAGAAGACCTCCTCGAGGGTGCGCTCGCTGATCGTCACCTCGTGCACGTCGAGGCCCTCGGTCACGAAGGCCCGCACCACGTGCGGTGTCCGCTCGGGCGGTACGTCGACCAGGATCGCGTCCCCGGACAGCTGGACGGCGTCCTCCCCGGCCAGCCGCATCGCGATCGCGATCGCCCGGTCGGTCGGGGTCGCCGTGATCCGCAGCCGCCGGCCGCCGCGCAGCGCGGAGACGGTCGACTCGACCAGCAGCTGCCCGCGGGCGATCACGCCGACCCGGTCGCAGATCTCCTCCACCTCCGCCAGGAGGTGGCTGGAGAGCAGCACCGTCTGCCCTCCGCGGGCCAGCTCGACGATCAGGCCGCGCATGTCGGCCATGCCTGCGGGGTCGAGCCCGTTGGTCGGCTCGTCGAGCACGATCACGTCGGGGTCGCCCATGAGGGCCGCGGCGACGCCGAGCCGCTGCTTCATGCCCAGGGAGTACGACTTGAACTTGTCCTTGCCCCGGTCGGCGAGATCGACCCGCTCGAGCGCCGCGTCGACCATCGCCTCCGGCAGCGCCCGGTAGCGCGCCATCGTGCGCAGGTTGTCGCGACCGGACAGGTAGGGGTAGAAGCCCGGACCCTCGATGAGGGCGCCGATCCGCTCGGTCACGGCGGGCTCGCCCGCGGGTCGGCCGAGCACGGTCGCAGACCCCGCGGTGGGCCGGATCAGTCCGAGCACCATCCTCAGGGTCGTGGTCTTGCCGGCTCCGTTCGGTCCGAGGAAGCCGTAGACCTCTCCGCGGCGGACGGTCATCTCGACCCGGTCGACGGCCAGCCGCCCCGAGTCGCCGTCGCCGTACCGCTTGGTGAGGCCCTTCGTCTGCACCACGAGTTCATCCATGCCCCCACCCTCCGCGAGGACGGCGGCCGCGACGTCCGCCCGGGAGCGGCACCGGCGTACGCAGGACTGCGTACGCCGGATACGCCGCGCGAGTGACGGTCCCGGCCCTCGCCCCGGCCTAGGGTCGTGCCGTGAGGATCCTGGGGGAGCGGCTGCGGCGCGACTGGTGGGTGCTGGTCGTGGTCGTGATCAGCGTGCTCGGCACCGTCATGCGCGGCGTCCACGACAGCTACCCGCACCCGAGCGCGTGGGCCGGCGTGCTCGCGTTCGTCGCGGTGGTGCCGCTGTTCTGGCGGGACCGGTGGCCCGAGCTCACCGTGGTGGCCAACGCGGCCGCCGTCGCGACGTACTTCGCGGCCTCACCGGGGTTTCCCGACGGGCCGATCTACCTCTCGATCTTCTTCGCCACCTATGCCGTCGCGACGCGCCGTCCGCCCCGCACCTGGATCCCGTACGCCGGCGCGGCCCTCGTCGCGATCCTGGCGGCGCTGCTCGTCCGCGAGGCCCGGGTCGACTCGACCAGCACGCTCGGCACCGCGGCGCGGCTGATCTGGTTCGCGATGGTCGACAGCGCCGCGGCCGCCCTGGCCGTGGCCCTGCGCAGTCGCCGCGAGACCCGCCAGGAGCATGTCCGGCGCACCGCGACCGAGGAACGGCTCCGGATGGCCCAGGACCTCCACGACGGGGTCGGGCACGGGCTGGCGGTGATCGCGATGCAGGCGGGAGTCGCCCTGCACGTTCTCGACCGCGACCCCGCGGCGGCACGCCGGTCGCTGGAGGCGATCCGCGACACCAGTCGCGAGTCCCTCGACTCCCTCCGTGCCGAGCTGGCCAGGCTCGCGCCGGTGTCGGGCGACATCGCGCCGCGGGCACCGCGCAACGGATTGGGTGACCTCGACGTGCTCGCCGAACGGGTGCGGGCCGGCGGCGTGCAGGTGCGGCTGCAGGGCGCGGCCGGCCCGGTCCCGCTCGAGGTCGACGCGGTCGGCTACGTCGTGGTGCAGGAGGCGCTGACCAACGTGCTGCGGCACGCGGACGCGTCGGTGGCCGACGTGCGCGTCCGTCGTACCGAGGACATCCTGGAGATCACGGTGACCGACGACGGCCGCGCGGAGGCGCCGGCCGGCGAGGCGGGCGCCCGGCTGGGCATCCCGGGGATGCGCTCCCGGGTCGAGGCCCTCGGCGGCACCCTCGAGGCGGGCCCGCTGCCCGAACGCGGGTTCGGGGTGCGGGCCGTGCTTCCCCTGCACCCGGCCGACGAGGCCTGAGTGCGCGAGGATGGCCGCGTGATCCGGGTGCTCGTGGTCGACGACCAGGCCGTCGTGCGGATGGGCCTGGCCACGCTGATCGGCGCCGAGGACGACCTCGAGCTGGTCGGCGAGGCGGGCGACGGACGCGCCGGCCTCGCGATGGTGCGGGCGCTCCGGCCCGACGTCGTCCTGTGCGACGTCCGGATGCCGGTGCTGGACGGTCTGGGCCTGCTCCGCGAGGTCGCCGCCGACCCCGCTCTCGCCGAGGTGAGGGTGGTCGTGCTGACCACGTTCGAGCTCGACGAGTACGTCTTCGAGGCACTCCGACTGGGTGCCAGCGGCTTCCTTCTGAAGGACGCCGACCCGGTGCGCCTGCTCGACGCGGTCCGTGTGGTGGCCGACGGCGGCTCGCTGCTCGCGCCGTCGGTGACCCGGCGGGTGATCGACCACTTCGCGGGGTCCTCGGCGCCGGCAGCCGAGCACCCGGCCCTCGGCGACCTCACCGAGCGCGAGCGCGAGATCGTCGCCTGGGTGGCAACGGGCCGTTCCAACCACGAGATCGCCGACGAGCTCGTGGTCAGCCCCGACACCGTGCGCACCCACGTCAGCCGGGCCATGGTGAAGCTGCAGGCCCGAGACCGCGCCCAGCTGGTGGTGTTCGCGCTGCAGTCCGGCCTGGCCGTGCCACCACGAGGTGGCGCTGCCCCCGACCGGGAATCGCCGTCCTGAGCGGGCGGCGTACGACAGGTCGACGTCAGGTGGTTCCGGCAGACTGGTCGGCGTGAGCAGCCTCCTGGACGGGATCCTCGGCCTCGACCCGCTGCTGATCCTGGCCGTGACCGGCCTGCTCGTCTTCGCGGAGGACGCAATCTTCATCGGCTTCGTCATCCCGGGGGAGACCGCCGCGGTGCTCGCCGGTGTGGGCGCCGGACTCGGCCACATCGCGCTGCCGCTCTCGCTGGTCGTCGTGGTCGTCGCCGCGATCGCCGGGGACTCCGTCGGCTACGAGGTCGGTCGCCGGTTCTTCGGACCCCGCGTCCTGACCCTGCCACTCCTCGAGCGGCACGCGAAGAGGATCGAGCGCGCACGGGCCTTCCTGCGCCGGCGCGGCGGGATCGCGGTCTTCCTCGGCCGGTTCACCGCGTTCTTCCGCGCGATGATGCCCGCGCTCGCGGGTGCCTCGCACATGCCCTACCGGACCTTCCTGCTGTGGAACGCCTTCGGCGGCGTGGTCTGGGGGTCGGTCTTCGTCGTCGTCGGCTACATCGCCGGCGCGTCGTACCACCAGGTGGAGAAGCAGGTCGGCCGCGGCATCGCCGTGGGGCTCGTCGTCGTGGTCGTCGCCGCAGTGGTGGTCTGGCGCGTTCGGTCCGAGCGCCGCGTGCGGGAGCGCTGAGCGGCTAACCTGCCGCACATGCCCTCGTCGACCGCCGCACTCGTCCGCGTCGTGGCGGTCGCGACGCCGTACGCCTGGGAGGTCGTGGAGTCCGTACGCCGCACCGGCGGGCAGGCCGAGTGCGTGGACAACCTGGGCGACGCGGACCCCCGGCTGCCGGGCCTGCGCCCGCTCGACGGCCTCGCCGACGACGGCGTGCCGTGGATCCTGGGCCTCTCGTCCGCGCGCCATCGCGCGCTGGCCGCCCGCTCCGTGGCCGATCACGGTCTCGGTGCGCCCACGTCGCTCGTCGACCCGACCGCCGTGGTCGGCTCCACCGCGACCGTCGGTCACGGCGCCTACGTGAACGCCGGTTCGGTGGTCGCTGCCCATGCCCGGCTGGGCTGTCACGCCCACGTCAACCGCGGCGCCTCGGTGGGCCACGACTGCGAGCTGGACTTCGCCTCCTCGCTCGGGCCCGGCGTCGTCCTGACCGGCCACGTGCGGATCGGTCCCTCGGCGTTCGTCGGAGCCGGTGCGGTCGTGCTGCCCGGCACGACCGTCGGCGCGGGCGCGGTGGTGGGCGCGGGCGCGGTGGTCAAGCGGGACGTGCCCGACCGCGCCGTCCACGTGGGCTCGCCGGCCCGGTTCCTGCGCACCAACGACGAGGAGGTCGTGACCGCGTGTCCACACTGCTCGACCAGCTGAGCACGCCGTGCCCGATCGTGCTCGCGCCGACCGGCATGGTCCCGACGCGCGCGATGACGCCGCACGTGCCGCTGACCCCGAAGGAGATCGCCGCCGACGTGGCCGAGGCGGCCGCGATCGGGATCTCCTCGGTGCACCTGCACGCCCGCGACGCGACCGGCGCCCCGGCCTGGGACCGGAACATCTACGCCGAGATCATCGAGCAGGTGAGGTCGGTCGCGCCCGAGGTCGTGATCAACGTCAGCACCAGCGGCCGCACCTGGTCGGAGCTGGAGAAGCGGGCCGACGTGCTGGCCCTCGACGGTGACCTCAAGCCGGACATGGCCTCGCTGACGCTGTCCTCCCTCAACTTCCTCAACGGCGCCTCGGTCAACGCACCCGACGTGATCCGTGGGCTGGCCCGGATCATGCGCGACCGCGGCATCACGCCCGAGCTCGAGATCTTCGACCTCGGGATGCTCAACTTCGCGCGCGTGCTGCGCAAGGAGGGCCTGCTCGTCGGACCCGTCGCCGCGAACCTCTTCTTCGGCAACATCGCCGGCCTGCAGCCCACGCTGACCGAGTTCGGCCTCGCCGTCGAGCGGGTGCCGGAGCAGACGACGTGGTGCGGCGCCGGTCTGGGTGCCTTCCAGCTCACGGCGCACGCCCTCGCGGTCAACGCCGGCGGAGGGGTCCGGGTCGGTCTCGAGGACGGCATCCACCTCGACCGCGCCCGGACCCGTCTGGCGCGCAACGCCGACCTCGTCGCGCGTGTGCACGACCTGCTGGAGATCAGCGGCCGGGCGGCGATGACGCCCGGGCAGTACCGGCAGTCGGTGCTGGGCCGCTGATGCTCGCCGTCCCCCTGGCCGACCCGCTGCGGATCGCCGACGACGAGGCGCGGGCAGTCCGAGCCGCCGTGGACGACGTCCTGGCGGGCGGCTCGCTCGTGCTGGGTCCGCGGGTCGAGGCGTTCGAGGACGCCTTCGCCGGCTACCTGGCCCTGACGAGTCCGGTTCCGCACGTGGTCGGCGTCGGCAACGGCACGGACGCGCTGATGATCGCCCTCCTCGCGCTCGAGGTGCCGCGGGGGAGCGCGGTGCTGGTCGCCGCGAACGACGGCGGGTTCGGCGCGACCGCCACCCGGGCCGCGGGGCTGGTCCCAGTGCCGGTGGACGCCGACCCGGTGACCCAGCTCGTGGACGTGGCGGCGCTCGACGCGGCGTACGCCCTCGGCGGCAGCCATGAGGTTCGGGCCGCCGTCGTGACCCACCTGCACGGACAGCCGGTCGACCTCGCCCCGATCGTGGAGTGGTGCCGCCGGAGGGACGTCGCGCTGGTCGAGGACGCCGCGCAGGCGCACGGCGCCCAGGTCGGTGACCGCCGCGTGGGCACCCTGGCGGACGCCGCCACCTTCTCCTTCTACCCCACCAAGAACCTCGGGGCGCTCGGCGACGGAGGAGCCGTCGTGACCGCGCTCCCGGAGGTGGCGGACCGCGCGCGACGACTGCGGCAGTACGGCTGGCGCGAGCGGTTCCGTGCCGACCTCCCGCACGGTCGCAACTCCAGGCTGGACGCATTGCAGGCGGCGGTGCTGTCCGCCCGGCTGCCGTTCCTCGACGAGGCGAACGCCCGTCGCCGGGCGGTGGTGGCCCGCTACCGGGCCGCTCTCGAGGGCTCCGGCGCGGTGGTGCTCGGGGACGCGCCCGGCGCCGTCGCCCACCACGCCGTCGTCGTCCATCCGGACCGGGACCGTCTGGCCGGGACGATGGCGCGCCACGAGGTCGCGACCGACGTGCACTACCCCTGGCTGGTCACCGAGATGCCCGGGCTCGCGCTCGACCCGACGCCGCTGCCGGGAGCTGACCGGGGCCGCCGGCAGAAGCTGTCGCTGCCGTGCCACCCGAACCTCACCGACCGCGAGCTCGACCGCGTGACCGCGGCGCTCGTGCAGTGGGGGCGCGACACGTGACCGAGCGTCCCCCTGTGTTCACCGACGAGCGCGGCACGCTGCTGCCGATCGAGCTCGACGACGTGCCGTTCGCGGTACGCCGCGTCTTCGTGGTCCACGGCGCGGAGGATGCCCCGCCGCGCGGCGGCCATGTCGTCCCCTGCGACGAGCTCGTCGTGCTGGTCTGCGGATCCGCGACCTTCCGCGTCGGGTGCGGCGAGGACGAGCGGACGGTGCTCCTCGGGGACCAGGGCCAGCAGGTCCTGCTCCGGCCCGGGGAGCACGTGACCTACGAGCTCGACGGGCCCGGGTCGGCGATCCTGGTGCTCGCCTCCGAGCCGTTCCGACCGAAGGACGAGCGATGAACCAGGTCCGCGCGAGCGTGCTGATCCCGACGTACGACCACGCGAGCACGCTGCCGCTCACGGTCGAGTCCGTGCTGCGCCAGAGCGTCGCCGACCTCGAGGCCCTGATCGTCGGCGACGGTGTCACCCCTGAGGCGCGCGCCGCGATCGAGCCGCTGGTGGAGTCCGATCCACGGATCCGCTTCCTGGACTTCCCGAAGGGGCCGCACCACGGCGAGATCCATCGCCACCAGGCCGTGCTGGAGGCCCGGAGCGACGCGATCTTCTACCTCTGCGACGACGACCTCCTCCTCCCCGAGCACGTCGCCGACCTGCTCGCGCTGCTGGAGGAGGCGAACTTCGTGCAGTCGCGCAACGGGTTCTTCACGCCCGACGGGAGGGTGGGCATGTACCCGACCGACCTCGGCGACCCGGGCTGCGTCGCCTGGGCGCTGGGGGAGCCGCGGCGGAACATGACCAGCATCACCGGCACCGCGCACTCGCGGCGCTACTACCTGGAGGTCGGCGACCACTGGGAGACCACGCCCGAGGGCGAGTGGCCCGACCACTACCAGTGGAAGAAGTACTTCCGGCGCGCGGACTTCCGGGGCGCGACGTCGAGCCGGATGACCGCGTTGCAGTTCCCGACCAGCGGGGACGGTCGCGACGCGTGGACGCCGGAGGAGCGGCAGGCCGAGCTCGAGCGATGGGCCGCCCTCGTCGCGGCGCCGGACGGCCAGGAGCGGATCGACGCGATGGTCGACCGGTCCACCCAGATCGAGCTCGCGCACACCTACCGCGACCTCGGGTTCGCCCTCGACAAGCAGGCCGAGCTCCGCGTCGAGATCGCCGACCTCGAGGAGCGCCTCGAGGCCGCGGAGACGAGGCTGGAGCGGGTCGAGGCCGCGTTGCAGCGACGCAAGCGGCAGGTGGCCCGGCTCAGGGGCAAGGTCGCCACGATGCAGCGGTCGCACTCGTGGCGGGTGACCGCACCGCTACGCGCGGCACGTGCGCGGGTCGCGCGCGACAGGTCTCAGTAGGCCCACTCGTCGTGCCAGCCCTCGACCTCGTTGGCCTTGCGTGACGCCGGGCCGGTGTAGATCGCGGAGGGGCGGATCAGCCGCCCGGTGCGCTTCTGCTCGAGGATGTGCGCCGACCAGCCGCCGGTGCGCGCGCAGGTGAACATCGACGTGAACATGTGCGGCGGCACCTGGGCGAAGTCGAGCACGATCGCCGCCCAGAACTCCACGTTCGTCTCGAGCACGCGGTCCGGCCGACGCTCGCGGAGCTCGGCGAGCGCCGCCTTCTCCAGCGCCTCGGCCACCTCGTAGCGCGGCGCGTTCAGCTCCTGGGCCGTGCGCCGCAGCACGCGGGCGCGCGGGTCCTCGGCCCGGTAGACCCGGTGGCCGAAGCCCATCAGGCGCTCGCCGTTGTCGAGCAGCTCCTTGACGTACGGCGCCGCGTCGCCGCGCCGCTCCACCTCCTCGATCATGCCGAGCACCCGCGAGGGCGCGCCGCCGTGGAGGGGACCGCTCATCGCGCCCACCGCACCGGAAAGAGCGGCACACGCGTCCGCGCCGGTCGAGGTGATCACGCGGGCGGTGAAGGTCGAGGCGTTCATGCCGTGCTCCGCCGCCGACGACCAGTAGGCGTCGACCGCTCTGACGTGGTCCGGATCGGGCTCGCCCTGCCACCGGATCATGAACCGCTCGGCGATGGTCGTGGCCTTGTCGACCTCGCGCTGCGGGACCATCGGCTGGCCGACGCCGCGGGCGGCCTGCGCGACGTACGAGAGCACCATGACCGCGACCCGGCCGAGGTCCTCGCGCAGCTGCACGTCGTCGATGTCGTAGCTCTGCTTGATGCCCCACGCCGGGGCGAGCATCGCGATCGCGCTCTGCACGTCGACGCGGATGTCGCCGGAGTGCACCGGCAGGGGGTAGGGCTCGGCCGGCGGCATGCCCGGCTCGTAGGCGCCGTCGACCAGCAGGCCCCAGACCTTCTCGAACGGGATCCGACCGACGATCTCCTCGATGTCGACGCCGCGGTAGCGGAGCGCCGACCCTTCCTTGTCCGGCTCGGCGATCTCGGTCTCGAAGGCGATCACGCCCTCCAGGCCGTGGTGTACCTCGGTCATGCGGCGACTCCTTCGTATCTTCGGGCCGTGGGGCACGTCGTGATGTCGGCACCGTGCGCTCCTGCGACCTCTCGGCATTCTGCCGTACGCCGCGTCGCGGTCTGTAGCCTCCCACCATGGAGCCGGCCCGACCCGACCTCGCTTCGCTGCGCGCGGAGTACCAGCTCGCCGGACTCGACGAGGCCGACCTGGCCCCCGACCCGTTCACGATGTTCGGCCGCTGGTTCGACGCCGCCCGGGAGGCCGGGGTCCTGGAGCCGAACGCGATGACCCTCTCCACCGCGTCCGTCGACGGCATCCCGTCGGCCCGCGTGGTGCTGCTCAAGGGCCTCACCGAGCGCGGGTTCGTCTTCTTCACCAACTACGAGTCGCGCAAGGGGCGTGAGCTCGCGGCGAACCCGCACTGCGGCCTGCTCTTCTGCTGGTACGAGCTCCAGCGCCAGGTCCGCATCGAGGGCGCCGCGAGCCGGATCCCGCGACCGGACACCGAGGCCTACTTCGCCGGCCGGCCGCGGGACTCCCAGATCGGCGCCTGGGCGTCGCCGCAGTCGTCCGTGGTCGCGTCGCGGGCCGAGCTCGAGGATGCGTACGACGCGCTCGAGCAGCAGTTCGACGGGTCCGACGTCCCGTGCCCGCCCCACTGGGGTGGCTACCTCGTCGCGCCCGAGCGCGTGGAGTTCTGGCAGGGCCGGCGCAGCCGGATGCACGACCGGCTGCACTACCGCCGCGAGGGGACGGGCTGGGTCACCGAGCGACTGGCTCCGTGACGGGTCGGGTCGGCGAATTCGCAACCGGAGTTGTGAACTCGCCGCTTCGGTCGGGAAATCCCACGCGAGAAGCGGCGAATTCACTACCCAAGTAGTGAATTCGCCGCGCCTGTCACGCTCGCGCCGCGGCCCGCCGCGCCACGACCAGCGTCACCAGCGAGGCCACCACGCCGACCGCGGTGATCCCGACGACGACCTGGAGACCCGACAGCATCCCGGGGATCAGGTGGTCGGGCCGGGCAGGACCCTGCGTGGCAGCCGCGCCGGCGAGGATCGCCGAGATCACCGCGAGCACCACCGCGCCGCCGAGCTGCACCGAGGTGTTGACCAGCCCGGAGGCCAGTCCCTGCTCGTGGTCGGCGACCCCCGCCGTGGCCTGGGCGTTGATCGAGGGGAAGGCGGTCGCGAAGCCGACGCCCAGCAGCAGCATGGTCGGGAGCAGCAGCGCGACGTACCCGAGGCCGGGGTCGACCCGCAGGAACAGCGTGTACGCCGCGAGGAAGGCCAGCATCCCGGTGGCGATGAGGGCCTGCGTGCTCACCCGCGCGAGCACCCGGTCCATGCGGGTCGAGCTGGCGATCACGAGCAGACCGGCGGGCAGGAACCCGAGCGCCATCGACAGCGGCGACCAGCCGAGCGAGTCCTGCAGGTAGAGCGTCACCAGGAACTGGAAGGCGAAGTAGCCGCCCGCCATCACCGCGCCGGAGACGTTGGCGTGCACCAGGTGCCACGACCGCAGGATGCCGAGCCGCACCAGCGGCGACGGGTGCCGCAGCTCGGTGACCACGAAGGTGGCACCGAGCACCACGGCCGCGGCCAGCAGGCCGAGCACGACGGCGCTGGCCCAGCCCTGGGTCGGTGCCTCGACCACCGCGACCACCAGAAGGAGCAGGGCCGCGGTGCTGGTCAGGGCGCCGGCGAGGTCGAAGTCCGCGAGCCGGGTCACGGACCGGACGGAGCGCGGCACGACCCGCAGGCCGGTGACCACCAGCAGGAGTGCCACCGGGCCCGGGAGGAGGAAGGTCGCCCGCCAACCGATCTCGGTGAGCAGGCCACCGAAGACGAGCCCGAGGGAGAAGCCACTGGCGCCGACGACGGTGTAGATGCTGAGCGCCTTGTTCCTCGCCGGCCCCTCGGCGAACGTCGTGGTGATGATCGAGAGCCCGGCGGGCACGGTGAAGGCGGCGGCCACGCCCTTGACGAACCGCAGCGCGATGATCGCCTCGGGACTGCTCAGCGTCGCGCTCACGACGGAGGCGAGGCCGAAGACGGCGACCGCGGTGAGGAAGACCTGGCGCCGGCCGAGGAGGTCGGCCGACCGGCCGCCGAGGAGCAGCAGCCCGCCGTACCCGAGCACGTAGCCGCTGACGATCCACTGCAGCGCGGCCGGCGACATCGCGAGGTCGGAGCCGATCGACGGGAGCGCGACGCCGACCATCGAGATGTCGAGACCGTCGAGGAACAGCGCACCGCACAGCACGACCAGCAGCAGCCAGGTCCGCGCGGCCCAGGGCTGGGCGGTGGACACGGTCGGTGCGGTCGCGGGGTTCGACGGGGGAGTCAGGTCGTGAGCGGGCTGCTCCGGGAGGAGGGTGGAAGTCATGCCCACGAGTCTTATGCATATGCATCTAATGCGCAAACATATTTTGCGTCTGCAACTTATGCAGACGCATGTGGTACCCTGACGCCATGGTGCGACGCAGCGACGACGATGCGCTCGCTGCCGACTGGCACCAGCTGATGGGCCGCTACCAGCGCCTGATGTGCGCCCTCGACCGGGAGCTGGCCTCACACGACCTGACGGCCAGCGAGTTCGAGGTGCTCCAGCAGCTCGAGCTCTCCGACGACTGCAGCCTGCGCATGTCCGCGCTCGCCGAGAGCGCCCACCTCACCCAGAGCGCGCTCTCCCGCCTCGTGTCGCGGCTCGAGCGCGACGGACTGCTCGAGCGCAAGGCGTGCGAGCAGGACCGCCGCTCCCAGTACGTCTCCCTCACGGCTGCCGGCCGCAGTCGGTACGCCGAGGCGCGGCCCACGCAGCGCAAGGTGCTCCGCGAGGAGGGCTCCGACTGCCTGGTCGGCCGAGCCGGCTGAGAAAACCAGTTGTGAGTGAGTGCTCACTCACTTACGGTGGACGACGTGACCGTCCGTGAGCGCGCTCGTCCCCTGCCCGCCGAGGAGCGGCGCGCGGCGATCCTGGCCGCCGCCCGCCCGCTCGTGCTGGAGCACGGTCGGGCGACGACGACCCGGTCGATCGCCGAGGCCGCCGGGATCGCCGAGGGCACGATCTTCCGGATCTTCCCGACCAAGGACGAACTCTTCGACGCGGTCATCGACCAGGAGTTCGACCCGGAGCCGTTCCTCGACGCGGTCGGCCGGATCGACCTCGACCAGCCGCTCGAGGATCGGCTGCTCGAGGCGGTCTCGCTGCTGCAGCGGCGCTTCGTGGGCATCTTCCGGCTGCTGATCGCGCTCGGCGTACGCCGGCCCCCGGACCGGCTCTCCGCGCCCGAGCTGCGCCAGCGACTGGCCAAGGAGGGCCTGGTGCGCCTCGTGGAGCCGGATGCCGCGCGCTTCCGGGTGCCGGCCGAGGACGTCGTGCACATGATCCGCCTGCTCACCTTCTCCGGCAGCCACCCGCACATCTCCGACCAGCGCCCACTGACCGCGGCCCAGATCGTCGACGTGGTCCTGCACGGCACCCTGCGCGCCGACGCCGCCACGGCGGCCACCGACCACCTGGAGGACGCCTGATGCTGATCCAGCTCATCCGCACCTACGTGAGCCCCTACCGCCCGTGGCTGCTGGCGATCGTCACGCTGCAGTTCATCGGCACGATGGGGATGCTCTACCTGCCCAGCCTGAACGCCGACATCATCGACAAGGGCGTGATCAACGGCGACACCGGCTACATCGTGCGCCACGGCGGCCTGATGCTGCTGGTCTCGCTCGTGCAGATCGGCTGCTCGATCGCGGCGGTGTGGTTCTCGGCGCGCACGTCGATGAGCTTCGGCCGCGACGTCCGGGCCGCGATCTTCCACCGGGTCGGCATGTTCTCGGCCCGTGAGGTGCAGCAGTTCGGGGCGCCGTCCCTGATCACCCGCGAGACCAACGACGTGCAGCAGGTGCAGATGCTGGTGCTGATGTCGGGCACGCTCATGGTGGCCGCGCCGATCATGATGGTCGGCGGCATCGTGATGGCCGTGCACGTCAACGTCGGGCTGTCCTGGCTCGTCGTGCTGGTGGTTCCGGTCCTCGCGATCTCGATCGGCCTGATCGTCTCGCGCATGGTGCCGAGCTTCCGGCTCATGCAGGAGCGCATCGACGAGGTCAACCGGCTGCTGCGCGAGCAGATCACGGGCGTCCGCGTGGTCCGCGCCTTCGTGCGGGAGAAGCACGAGACCGAGCGCTTCGAGCACGCCAACCGCGACCTCACCGACGTGTCGATCCGCGCCGGACGCTGGCTCGCGGGGATGTTCCCGACGGTGATGCTGGTCGCGAACGTCGCCTCCGTCGCCGTGCTCTGGTTCGGCGGCCACCGCGTCGAGAGCGGCGACATGCAGGTCGGCGAGCTGACCGCCTACCTCTCCTACCTGATGCAGATCGTCATGTCGGTGATGATGGGCACCTTCATGCTGATGATGGTCCCGCGCTCCACCGTGTGCGCGGACCGGATCGCGGAGGTGCTCCACACCGACACCTCGGTGGTCCCTGCGGCGCAGCCGGAGGGCGCGTTCCCGGAGCCCGGCACGATCCGGTTCGAGGACGTCGAGCTGACCTACCCGGGTGCCGACGTACCGGTGGTCCGCGACGCGTCGTTCGTGGCCTCGCCGGGGCAGACGGTCGCGATCATCGGCTCGACCGGCGCCGGCAAGACCACGATGCTCAACCTGGTGCCGCGCCTGTTCGACGTGACCGGCGGGCGGGTGCTGGTCGGCGGCATCGACGTACGCCGGGTCGACCCGGAGGTGCTCTGGTCGCGGCTCGGCCTGGTCCCGCAGAAGGCGTTCCTCTTCACGGGCACGGTCGCGAGCAACCTGCGCTACGGCAAGCCCGACGCGACCGAGGCCGAGATGTGGGACGCGCTCGAGATCGCGCAGGCCCGTGACTTCGTCGAGGCGATGCCCGACGGCCTCGAGTCCCGGATCGCCCAGGGCGGGTCCAACCTGAGCGGCGGGCAGCGACAGCGGCTCGCGATCGCCCGGGCGGTGATCCGGCGGCCGGAGATCTACCTGTTCGACGACTCGTTCTCCGCCCTCGACCTGGCGACCGACGCCCGGCTCCGGGCGGCGCTGCGCCCGGTGACCAGCGACGCGACCGTGGTGATCGTGGCCCAGCGGGTGTCGACGATCCGCGACGCCGACGTGATCCTCGTCGTCGAGGACGGCGAGATCGTCGGTCGCGGCACGCACGTCTCGCTGCTCGAGGACTGCCAGACCTACCAGGAGATCGTCGCGTCCCAGCTGAGCGCGGAGGAGGCCGCATGAGTGACAACCCGACACCTCCCGTGGCCGAGTCCGACCAGCTCAAGGAGACCGAGCGCGTCGAGGCGGGTCCGGGGCCGGGCCGCGGACCCTTCGGCGGCGGCATGGTCGCCCAGAAGGCCTCCCGCTTCGGTCCGTCCGCGCGCCGGCTGCTCGACCGGCTCCGCCCTGAGCGGGCGAAGGTCGGTGCCGTGGTCGGCCTCACCGTGGTCAGCGTGGTGCTGACCGCGATCGGACCCAGGATCCTCGGGAAGGCCACCGACCTGATCTTCTCCGGGCTCATCGGCGGCAGGCTGCCCGCCGGCATCACCAAGGCCCAGGCCGTCGCCGCGCTGCGGCAGCGAGGCGAGGACAAGGTGGCCTCGATGGTCGCCTCGATGGACGTCCACCCCGGTCAGACCGTCGACTTCGGCGCGGTCGGCCGGGTGCTGCTGATCGTGCTGGCCGTCTACGTCACGAGCGCGGCGCTCGCCTGGCTGGCGGGCTACCTGCTCAACGACGTCGTGCAGGGCACCGTGCTGCGGATGCGCGCCGAGGTGGAGGACAAGGTCAACCGGCTCCCGCTGAGCTACTTCGACAAGCAGCCCCGCGGCGAGCTGCTCAGCCGGGTCACCAACGACATCGACAACCTCAGCCAGTCGCTGCAGCAGACGATGAGCCAGCTGCTGACCTCCGTGCTGACCGTGCTCGCGGTGCTCGGCATGATGCTCTGGATCTCCCCGCTCCTCGCCCTGGTCGCGCTGATCTCGGTGCCGTTGTCGATGCTCCTGACCGGCACCGTGATGAAGCGGTCGCAGGGCATGTTCGTCCAGCAGTGGCGGCGTACCGGGCGGCTGAACGCGCACATCGAGGAGACCTTCTCCGGTCACGCCCTGGTCAAGGTCTTCGGCCGCCAGGCCGAGGCCGAGCGGGTGTTCGCCGAGGAGAACGACGAGCTCTTCAAGGCCTCGTTCGGGGCCCAGTTCGTCAGCGGCCTGATCATGCCGATCATGATGTTCATCGGGAACCTCAACTACGTCCTGGTGGCGGTCATCGGTGGCCTGCGGGTGGCGAGCGGCTCCCTCTCGCTCGGCGACGTGCAGGCGTTCATCCAGTACAGCCGGCAGTTCACCCAGCCGCTGAGCCAGGTCGCCTCGATGACGAACCTGCTCCAGTCCGGCGTCGCCTCCGCGGAGCGCGTCTTCGAGCTCCTCGACGCGCCCGAGGAGGAGGCGGACGGCGTCGGGCACGCGGCCACGGGCGACCGGCGCCGCGGCGAGGTGCGCTTCGAGCGGGTGACCTTCTCCTACGACCCGCAGAAGCCGCTGATCCGCGACCTGTCCCTGGTGGCCGAGCCCGGCCACACGGTGGCCATCGTCGGACCCACCGGCGCCGGCAAGACCACGCTGGTCAACCTGGTGATGCGCTTCTACGAGGTGGAGTCCGGCCGGATCACGCTCGACGGCGTGGACATCGCGTCGATGCCGCGCTCGGAGCTGCGGGCCCAGACCGGCATGGTGCTGCAGGACACGTGGCTCTTCGAGGGCACGATCCGCGACAACATCGCCTACGGGCGCCCGGACGCCACCGAGGAGCAGATCCTGTCGGCGGCGCGCGCGACCTTCGTCGACCGGTTCGTGCACTCGCTGCCCGACGGCTACGACACGGTGATCGACGAGGAGGGCTCGAACCTCTCGGCGGGCGAGCGCCAGCTCGTGACGATCGCACGCGCGTTCCTCTCCGACCCGGCGCTGCTCATCCTCGACGAGGCGACCTCGTCGGTCGACACGCGCACCGAGCTGCTGGTCCAGCACGCGATGGCCGCGCTGCGGTCGGACCGTACGTCGTTCGTGATCGCCCACCGGCTCTCCACGATCCGCGACGCCGACCTGATCCTGGTCATGGAGGACGGCGCCATCGTCGAGCAGGGCGCCCACGACCAGCTGCTCGAGGCGGAGGGCGCGTACGCGCGGCTCTACAACTCGCAGTTCGCCGCCCCGGTGGCCGGCTGAAACCCCGTTGTCCCGACGTGCGCGCCGACGTACCGTGGCCGCACACGGGAAAGGAGGTGGTCCACAGAATGCATGCTTCTAGGACACGTGAGGTGGCTGCGCGCTAGCGCTACCGCCCTCGTCGGCGTCGACGCGCTGACGAATCCGAACGCAGTCACCCGACCCGCAGGCGACCGGTCAGTCCTCCGGTTCCATCCCGCACCACGTGGGACGCCTGCGGGTCGCTGCGCGTCCGGGCAGCTGCACGCGGACTCCGGCGTGAGCGCGCTCACGAAAGTTGCATGTTCCAACTAATTGGTTGCATACTTCAACCATGAGTTCTTCCCTCCCCACGTCCACCGTGACCCCGCCGGCGACCCCGGCCGAGGCGTCCGGCCAGATGAGCCACCGCGAGATCCTCGAGGCGCTGAGCGGCCTCCTGCTCGCGATGTTCGTGGCGATGCTCTCCAGCACCGTGGTCTCCAACGCGCTCCCGCGGATCGTCACCGACCTCCACGGCAGCCAGTCCGGCTACACCTGGGTCGTCGTGGCGACCCTGCTGACGATGACGGCGAGCACCCCGGTCTGGGGCAAGCTGGCCGACCAGTTCGACAAGAAGATGCTGGTCCAGTCGGCCCTCGTCGTCTACGTGATCGGCTCGCTGATCGCCGCCACCGCTCCGTCCATGGGTGTGCTGATCGGCGCGCGCGCCGTCCAGGGCCTCGGGGTCGGCGGCCTGACCGCCCTGGTGCAGGTCGTGATCGCCTCGATGGTCACCCCGAGGGAGCGCGGCCGCTACTCCGGCTACCTCGGCGCGGTGTTCGCGCTGGCCACGGTGAGCGGTCCGTTGATCGGTGGGCTCCTGGTCGACGCCCCCGGGCTCGGGTGGCGCTCCTGCTTCTACGTCGGCATCCCGGTCGCCGTGGTCGCGTTCGTCGTGCTGCAGAAGACGCTGCACCTGCCCGTCGTACGCCGGGAGGTCCACATCGACTACCTCGGCGCCGGTCTCATCGTCTCCGGTGTCTCGGCGCTGCTGGTCTGGGTCTCCCTGGCCGGCAACGACTTCGCCTGGGTGTCGGGCACGAGTGCGGCGCTGGTCGCTCTCGGCGTCGTGCTGCTCGTCGCCGCCGTGTACGTCGAGATGCGGGTCGCCCTCGAGCCGGTGATCCCCACCCGCCTGTTCCGCGACCGGACCACCGCGCTGGCCACCTTCGCCAGCATCATGGTCGGGGTGGCGATGTTCGGCGCGACCGTCTACCTCTCGCAGTACTTCCAGATCGCCCGCGGCATGACCCCGACGCGGGCGGGCCTGATGTCGATCGCGATGGTCGGCGGGCTGCTGGTCTCCAGCATCGTCAGCGGTCGGCGGATCACGAGGACGGGCCGCTGGAAGCGCTACCTCGTCGGCGGCATGGTGCTGGTGGTCATCGGCCTCGTCCTGCTCAGCCGCATCGACGAGCAGACCCCGCTGGTCGTCGTGGGCGCGTTCATGGCGGTCGTCGGCGTCGGTCTGGGCGCGACCATGCAGAACCTCGTCCTCGCGGTGCAGAACAACACCGCGCAGGCGGACATGGGCTCCGCGAGCGCCGTCGTGGCGTTCTTCCGCTCGATGGGTGGATCGATCGGGGTCTCTGCGCTCGGCGCGGTGCTGAGCGCGCAGGTGTCCGACAAGGTGAGGAGCGGACTGACCGCGCTGCACATCTCCACCGACGGCCACCAGAGCCACCAGATCCCCGATCTGAAGAGCCTCCCGGCTCCTGTGCGGGACGTGTTCGAGCACGCCTTCGGCACCTCGACCGGCGAGCTGTTCCTCATCGCGGCGCCGTTCGCGCTGCTCGCGCTGGTGGCCGTGCTGTTCATCCGCGAGGTGCCGCTGCGCACCACGATCGAGCGGGCGGACGAGGTCGTCGGGGCGAGCGCCCGATGAGCCCCGCGGAGGCTCGTCGCCAGGCGGCGGTGCGCGAGCTGGAGCACGAGATCGGCACCCTGCTGAGGCGGGTCCGGCGGGGCCTGGCCGAGCGCGCGGTGGAGGTCCACCCCGAGCTCAACCCCACGTCGTACATGCTGCTGGTGACGCTGCGCGACCACGGTGCCCGCCGGGCGGCGGACCTCGCCGACCTGTTCGCGCTGGACAAGGGCTCCGTCAGCCGGGTGGTGCACCAGCTGGTCGGCCTCGGGCTGATCGCCCGCTCACCAGACCCGGCCGACGGCCGCGCGTCGATCCTCACGGTCACCGACGAGGCCGAGCGCCGGCTCGCCGCCGTCCGCGACGGCCGGCGGGAGCACTTCGACGACCGGCTGGCGTCGTGGGAGCCGGCCGACATCGAGGAGCTCACCGCGCGGCTCGGCCGGTTCAACGCGGCGCTGGCGGACCCCCAGCCGGTCGATCAGGTGGCGGTCGGCTCCTGACCGGTCAGGCCTCGGGCACCCAGGTCTTCTTCGCCAGCAGCAGGCCGTCGCCGACCGGCAGCAGCACCGGGACCAGCGTGTCGTCCTCGGCGACGATGCGGCCGAGCTCGCGGATCGCGATCGTGTCGGGGTCCCGCTGGGCGGGGTCGGCCACCCGGTCGTGCCACAACGCGTTGTCGAAGGCCACCACGCCGCCGGGGCGCAGCAGCCGCAGCGCCTCACTGAGGTACTCGGGGTACTCCTGCTTGTCGCCGTCGGCGAACACCAGGTCGTAGTGGCCGTCGGTGAGCCGGGGCAGCACCTCGAGCGCAGCACCCGGGATCAGCCGGGCCCGCTGCGAGGGGATGCCCGCCTCGGCGAAGGTCTCCTTGGCCAGCCGCTGGTGCTCCGCCTCGGTGTCGACCGAGGTGAGCACGCCGTCGGGGCGCATACCGCGCAGCATCCAGAGGCCCGAGACGCCCGTGCCGGTGCCGATCTCCACCACGGCCCGCGCGTCGAGGACCGACGCCAGGAAGCGCAGGGCCGCTCCAGCGCCGGGGCCGAGCGGCACCACGCCGACCTCCTCGGCGCGGGCGCGCGCGTTGGCGAGGATCGCGTCCTCGGCGACGTACTCCTCGGAATGCGTCCAGCTCGCGGGCTTGGGTGCGGTGACGATGACGGCCTCCTCGAGGGACGCGCGGGTCGGGCTGGCGGTCTGGCCGGCTGGCCTGGGGGGACTGTACCGCCGCGGCGCGGTCCGTCCGGGGAGCCCGGCCGGGGGACACGGGCCGAACCGGGCGGGAACACGACCAGCACTCGGCCCGTTGTGCTGGTGAGCGTCATTTGAGGGCCGGCGCTCAGTGCGGTCTCAGCGGGCTCTCAAGAACCGTTCCTAGCGTGGAGGTCACGAGAGCCGATGGTCCGGATCCCCGACCTGAGCCGCAGGAGCAAGGAGCACCCGATGAGCAAGCCGACGCCCGACCAGGCCGGTGCGGAGCAGGCTGCCGCCCACCCGGCCGACGGGGTGCCCTCCTGGGACCAGATCGTCGAGGACCACTCCGCTCGCGTCTACCGCCTCGCCTACCGGCTCACCGGCAACGCGCACGACGCCGAGGACCTCACCCAGGAGGTCTTCGTGCGGGTCTTCCGCTCGCTGCACACCTACACGCCCGGCACCTTCGAGGGCTGGCTGCACCGGATCACCACGAACCTCTTCCTCGACTCCGCCCGCCGCAAGAGCCGGATCCGCTTCGACGCCCTCCCCGACGACGCCGACAACCGGCTGCCCAGCCCGGTGGCGACGCCCGACGCGGCGTACCTGAACCAGACCTTCGACGCCGACGTCGAGTCGGCGCTCGCCTCGCTGTCGCCGGAGTTCCGCGCGGCCGTGGTGCTGTGCGACGTCGAGGGGCTCTCCTACGAGGAGATCGCCGACGTGCTCGACCTGAAGATGGGCACGGTCCGGTCTCGCATCCACCGTGGTCGCGCGATGCTGCGCTCGGCCCTGGCCCACCGAGCCCCGAAGGCCGGCCGGCTGCGCGTCGCCGGCCCCCTGCTCGCCGGACGCTCCGGGTGAGGGACACGCAGTGATCCTCAAGCTCCACGGGCACATCGGCTCGACCGCCTCCGCGCTGGTCGACGGTCAGCTGTCCCCCGAGGAGGAGGAGCGGGCCTGGAAGCACGTGCTCGGCTGCCCGGGCTGCCGTCGGCTCGTGGAGCGGGAGGGCTGGATCAAGCAGCGGCTGGCGGGTCTGGCAGCGCCGAGCGCGTTCGCACCGCCGCCGCGCCTGCTCGGCTCCCTGTACGACGTGGACGCCTGGGCGACCGTCGACGAGATCGAGCGCCGCTCGGTCCGTCGACGTGCCGCGAGCGTGCTGGTCGGTGCCGGCTCGGTGAGCCTGGCCGTGATGGCCGTGGTCGCCGTGACCTCCCCGCCGGCCGGACGCGGCGAGCTGCCGGGCGAGCGCGCCCCCGCGATGATCGGCAGCAAGACGGCCCCGGTGCGCGACAGCGCCGGCACCGGTGCGACCGCGGACGTCGAGAACGCCGCTTTCGGGGGTAGGACAAGATAGTCGCGTGACTGAGCGCGAGTACCCGGGTCCCGACGAGCAGGCGACCCACGAGCAGGGCACCCCTGGCGTGGAGCCGTCCGCTGGGTCCGCTGGGTCCGCGAGCGGTGCGACGGACGACTGGCCGACCGATGACACGACCGGCCTTCCCGAGACCGAGCCGACCCGGCCGTACGGTGCCAGCTTCGGGCAGGTCGACCCGAGCTGGCCGCAGCCCCAGGTCGCGCCCGCTCCCGCCGGCTACCCGGTGCCGGGACAGGCGCCCGCCGGCTACCCGGTCGACTACCCGGCCGAGTACCCGGCCGCCCCCTCGACCGAGACCGCGGCTCCGAGCGGCACCTCGCGGCTCCCCGGCTGGACCTGGCCGCTGATCAGCGTGCTCGCCCTCGTCCTCGGCCTCGCCGGCGGCGCGATCGCCGGCTCGCTCGTCAGCTCCGACCACGGGAGCAGCTCCGGCGGCGTGCTCTCGGTGCAGCGTCGTACGGCGGCGCCGCTGCCGGCCGACAGCAACAGCGTCGCGGCGGTGTCGGCGAAGGTGCTGCCGAGCACGGTCCAGATCATCGCCGAGTACAACGGCAAGGCCCAGGGCGCGACCGGCTCCGGTTTCGTCTTCGACAAGCAGGGCCACGTGATCACGAACAACCACGTCGTCGCCGAGGCGGCCGGGGACAACGGCCCGATCGAGGTGATCGACCACGACGGCCGCCACATGAAGGCCTCCGTGGTCGGGCGCAGCGCGGTCTACGACATCGCGGTGCTCGAGGTGAAGGGCGCCGAGACGCTGCCGCCCGCCGCGCTCGGTTCCGCGCAGCAGATGCGGGTGGGCGAGACCGTGGTGGCCTTCGGCTCGCCGCTGGGCCTGTCGGCGACCGTGACCAGCGGCATCATCAGCGCGGTGAACCGGCCGGTGACCACCGGTGACGGCAGCGACTCCTCCTACATCAACGCCGTGCAGACCGACGCAGCGATCAACCCGGGCAACTCGGGCGGGCCGCTGGTCAACCTCCAGGGCGAGGTGATCGGCGTGAACTCCGCGATCGCCTCGCTGGGAAGCTCGGTCACCTCCGACCAGGGCGGGAACATCGGCGTCGGCTTCGCGATCCCGATCGAGCAGGTCCTGGTCACCACCGACCAGATCCTGCGCACCGGGCACGCCGAGTACCCGATCATCGGCGCCAACGTCCGTGGCACGCAGAAGCTCGACGGCGCCACCGTCGAGAGCATCGCGGCGGGCAGCCCGGCCAGCAAGACCGAGCTCAAGGTCGGCGACGTGATCGTGAAGGTCGACGGCAAGCCGGTCACCGGCTCGAGCGACGTCGTCGTCGCGGTCCGCGCCCACCAGCCCGGCGAGAGCGTCGAGCTCACCGTCAAGCGCGGCAGCAAGACCCTGGAGATCACGGTCGGGCTGATCGGCAAGACTGGCTGAGGGTTCCGCCTGCGGGGGCTGTTTGCGCCTTCGGCTCGGGTTTTCGCGGTCGGGTGGTTGAGGTGCGAGCGCCAGCGAGCCTCGAAACCCCGGCGCCTGCGGCGGGCTTCGTGTCACCGGGTCTGGGTGTGTGCCGAGCGGATGTGGGGGTGGCCGGTGCCGGG
>NZ_RJSF01000003.1:264064-264245 GCF_003725535.1 Nocardioides pocheonensis
AACAGCATTGGGCCCACCGGCGGGCCGGTTCGACGACCCGTGGTGGACCCATCCAGAGAATCTCCACCACCCGAGGACCGTGACCTCCGAGGCGGGGTGGGGCCCGGTGGCCGCCGAAGGCGAGCGTCAAGGGATCGCGTGGCGCCCCAAGACCAGGCCGGCGGCAGCGGCACAGAAGTCG
>NZ_RJSF01000003.1:264335-324889 GCF_003725535.1 Nocardioides pocheonensis
ACGCACTCCCCAGCGAGCGAGGGGGACGCCGGGACACGCCCCGCATCCGCAACCACGGACCCCCGTGCGGCGCAGCCGCACAAGCGCCGCAGGCAACTCTTACGTCGCCTCGGCGTCGTACGGAGGCCGCTCGTCCGGGCCGAGGACGGGGCGCTTCGGGCGGTCGACCGGGGTGCCGGTCGCGTCGAGGTCCTCCTCGGCCATCGCCTCGAGCAGGTGCTTGCGGATCGCGACGCGGGGGTCGAGGTCGGTGAGCTTGAGGTCGGCGTACTCGGGGCCGAGCTCGTCGCGGAGGTCCTGCTGGGCGGACTCGGCGAACTTGCGGAGCTGGCGCACCATCCGCCCGGCCTGTCGCGCGTAGTCGGGCAGGCGGTCGGGGCCGAACACGATCACCGCGACCAGCGCGATCACCGCCAACTCGGGCAGCCCGACTCCGAACATGCGCCGAGTCTAGGGACCGGGTGTGCGGGATCCCGGAACGAGCCGGATTTCCGCCGGGCTCAGAACTTCGAGGAGGGCGTGAGGCCGAGCTGGAGGCCGGCCAGCCCGCGGCCGCGGCCGGAGAGCTTGTCGGCCACGCCGAGCAGGGCCTGCGCGGACGGCGAGGTGGGGTCGGCCTCGATGACCGGCTTGCCGCTGTCGCCGCCCTCGCGGAGCGCGAGGTCGATCGGGATCTCGCCCAGGACGGGTACGTCGTACCCGAACCGCTGGCTCAGCGTGGCAGCCACCCGGGCGCCACCGCCGGCGCCGAAGATCTCCAGCCGGTGCTCCTTGCCCTCGGCCGCGCAGTGCGGGCAGGCGAGGAAGGACATGTTCTCGACGACGCCGATCACGCGCTGGTGCATCATCGAGGCCATCGTGCCGGCCCGCTCGGCGACCTCGGCGGCGGCCTCCTGCGGGGTGGTCACCACGATCACCTCGGCGTTGGGCAGGTGCTGGCCCAGCGAGATCGCGACGTCGCCGGTGCCCGGGGGCAGGTCGAGGAGCAGTGCGTCGAGGTCGCCCCAGTACACGTCGGCGAGCATCTGGACCAGCGCGCGGTCGAGCATGGGTCCGCGCCAGGCGACCACCTGGTCGCGGCGCGGCTTGAGCATGCCGATCGAGATCACCGAGACGCCGCTCGCCGTGGGCACCGGCATGATCAGGTCGTCGACCTGGGTGGGCCGGCTGTCCGCGACGCCGAGCATGGCCGGCACGGAGTGGCCGTAGATGTCCGCGTCGACGAGGCCCACCTTGAGGCCCTGGGCGGCGAGCGCGAGGGCGAGGTTGACCGTGACCGAGGACTTGCCGACTCCGCCCTTGCCGGACGCGATCGCGTAGACCTTGGTCAGCGAGCCGGCCTGGGCGAACGGGATCTCGCGCTGGGCCTGGCCGTCGCGGAGGAGCTCCTGCAGGCCGGCGCGCTGCTCGGCGCTCATCACGCCGAGCTGGAGGTCGACGCCGGTGACCCCGGCGACCCGGGAGACGGCTCCGGTGACGTCGCGGTTGATCGTGTCCTTCAGCGGGCAGCCGGCGACCGTGAGCAGCACCTTGACCGACACCTTGCCGGTGTCGTCGACGTCGACCGACTCGACCATGCCGAGGTCGGTGATCGGGCGCTTGATCTCGGGGTCGTTCACGGTCGCAAGGGCAGCGTGAACCTGCTCCAGGACGGGGGATGTCATGGGGACGAGCCTACGCGGCGTTGCGCGGTCCCACCCGCGGCCGTCCGCGCAGTATGGCGCACCTCACTCCGCGGCCGGTTCGCCGTCCTCGGCGTCGGCGCGCTGGCGCTCCTCCAGCTCCTCGAGCAGGTCGCGCAGCTCCGAGCGCAGGAAGTCGCGGGTCGCCACCTCGCCGAGCGCCATCCGCAGCGAGGCGACCTCGCGAGCGAGGAACTCCATGTCGGCGTGCGCCCGGGCGTTGGCCTGCCGGTCCTGCTCGGTGATGACCCGGTCGCGCAGCTCCTGGCGGTTCTGCGCGAGCAGGATCAGCGGGGCGGCGTACGACGCCTGGAGGCTGAGCATCAGGGTGAGGAAGATGAACGGGTACTTGTCGAACCGCAGGTCGCTCGGCACCACCCAGTTCCAGCCGATCCACACCGCGACCACGAGGGTCATGTAGATCAGGAACCGCGCCGTGCCCATGAACCGGGCGAAGCGTTCGGCGAACCGGCCGAGGCGGTCCTGGTCGGGGGCGGTGGCCCGGTCGAGCATCCGGCCGATCAAGGGGCGCCGGACCTCACGAGGCAGGTCGAGGCGCGGCACGCGCGGGCGGTCGTCGCCCTTCTTCTCGGTCTTCTTGTCCGGCTTGCGCTCGGGTCGCCGCGACTCCGGGGTCGCCGTGCTCACGAGGCGCCGACCTTCCGGTCGCGCCAGCCCTCGGGCAGCAGGTGGTCGAGCAGGTCGTCCACGGTGACGGTGCCGAGCAGGCGCCCGTCCTCGTCGACCACGGGTGCGGCCACGAGGTTGTACGTCGCGAGGAAGGTCGCGACGTCCTCCAGCGTCGCGTCGGCGTGCAGGTAGGTGATCGACGTGTCGAGCACCCCGGCCACCAGCTCGGACGGCGGCTCGCGCAGCAGCCGCTGGATGTGCGCGACGCCCAGCAGCTTGCCCGTCGGCGTCTCCTGCGGGGGCCGGCAGACGTAGACGAGCGCGGCCAGCGACGGCGTGAGGTCCTCGTTGCGCACCCGGGCGAGGGCCTCGGCGACGGTGGCGTCGGGGGAGAGGATCACCGGCTCGGGGGTCATCATGCCGCCGGCGGTCTCCTCGCCGTACGACATCAGGCGGCGGACGTCCTTGGCCTCGTCGGGCTCCATCAGCTCGAGCAGGTGCGCGGCGGTCTCGGGCGGCAGGTCGTTGATCAGGTCGGCCGCGTCGTCGGCCGACATCTCCTCGAGGACGTCGGCGGCGCGCTCGTGGGTCAGGTGCTCGAGGATCTCGACCTGGTCCTCCTCGGGGAGCTCCTCGAGGACCTCCGCCAGCCGCTCGTCGTTGAGTGCGGCGACCACCTGGCCGCGGCGTTCCGGCGTGAGCTCGTGGATCACGTTCGCGGCGTCGGCGGCCTTGAGGTCCGACAGCGAGGCGATCAGGTTCGTCGCACCCTGGTTGGCCTCGCGCCGGTGCAGGCCCTCGACGTCGTCCCAGGCGACGACGTGGGTCTGGCCGCGCCGGCGGAAGCCCTTGACGGCCTCCTCGAGGGCCACCCGGGACAGCACCCAGTCGCGCGTGCGGGTCTGCTCCATGGCGACGTCGTACACGGTGCCCTCGACACCGCTGCTCTTCACGCGCACCTTGCGGTCGAGCATCTGGCCGATCACGAGCGTCTCGGCGGCGCGCTTCTCGAAGCGGCGCATGTTGAGCAGCCCGGTCGTGATCACCTGTCCGGGGTCGATGCCGGTGACCCGGGTCATCGGGACGAAGACCGGTCGCTGGCCGAACACCTCGACCACCAGGCCCACCACGCGCGGCTGGCGGACGTCGGCGCGCAGCACCACCACGACGTCGCGCACCTTGCCGACCTGGTCGCCCTGGGGGTCGAAGACCGGGAGTCCCACCAGCCGGGCGGCGAAGACGCGGGACGGTGTGGTGCTCACAGGGGTCAAGCCTAGGGCCCCGCCGGAGGTGGCTGGGGCAGGATGTGGCCATGCCCGACGCCTTTCTGGACTACGACGTGGTCGACGTGTTCGCGGAGTCACCGTTCGCGGGGAACCAGCTCGCCGTCGTGCACGGTGCCGGCGACCTGCCCGACGCGGCGCTGCTCGCGATCACGCGTGAGTTCAACTTCTCCGAGACCACGTTCCCGGTTCCGGTGGACGGTGGTCGCTACCGCTGCCGGATCTACACGCCGGGTGGCGAGATCCCCTTCGCCGGCCACCCGACCCTGGGCACCGCCTGGGTGCTGCGTGACCGGGGCCGGCTGGACCAGGCGTCGGTCGTGCAGGAGTGCGGAGCCGGCGAGATCGGCGTCCGCTTCGAGGACGACCTGGTCGAGCTCTCGGCCGCTCCGCGCGACCGGGTCGGCCCTCTGGGAGAGGCGTTCGCCGCCCAGCTGCTCGAGGCGGTGGGGCTCGACCTCTCCGACGCGGACGGCGAGGTGTGGCTGGCCGGCACCGGGCTGACCTTCGTCCACCTGCCGGTGCACGACGAGGCCGTCGCACGGGCACGCGTCCCGGCGCGGGCCGTCCGCGAGATCGCGCGCCTTCCCGAGACGGGTGACCCGCTCGACGGCCTCAACCTGTACGCCGTGCGTGACCGCACCACGGACGGCCTCGACGTGCACAGCCGCGTGTTCGTGCCGGGCCTCTCGGTGCCCGAGGACCCGGCGACCGGATCCGCCGCGGCCGGGCTCGCGCTGGCCCTGCACGCGCGCGGCCTGCTCGAGGACGCGGGCCGGTACCGGATCAGCCAGGGCACCGAGCTCGGTCGCCCGTCGGTACTCCTGGGTCGCGTCGAGGTCGACGGCGACGGCGCCGGGGCGACGGTCTCGCGCGTGCACGTGGCCGGGGAGGTCCACCCGATCGCTCGGGGACAGATCCGCGTGCCGTGACCGGCCCGGTCGCGGGATCGCCCGTGAGGGGCGGCACCCTCGCGCTCCTCGGCGTCGGCGTGCTCGCGGTCTCGCTCGCCGCGCCGCTGATGGCCTCGCTCGCCGTGCCCGCGCTCCCGATCGCCTTCTGGCGCAACGCGCTGGCCAGCGTGGCGATCGCGCCCGTGGCCGGGTGGCGTGCCGCCCACCCGAGGCCGGCGACCCCGGGCGCGCCGGCCGCCGGTCCGCGCGACCTGGTCCTGGTCGGCGTCGCCGGACTCTGCCTGGCGTCGCACTTCGGCTTCTGGGTGACCTCGCTCGGCATGACGTCGGTGGCGTCGAGCACCGCGATCGTGTCGCTGCAGGTGATCTGGGTCGTCGGCTACGACCTCGCGCGTGGCGCCCCCGTGGGCCGGCGCGTCGTGCTCGGGGTGCTGCTGGCGACCGCCGGCGCGGTCGTCGTCGGCGGCGTCGACCTCTCCATCTCGGCGCGGGCGCTGGCCGGCGACGGTCTGGCGCTGGTCGGGTCGCTCGGCGTCGCGGCGTACGCCGTGATCGGCGGGCGGGCCCGCCAGCGGCTGCCCACGTCGACGTACACCCTGGGTTGCTACGGCACCGCGGCCGCCGCCCTGCTCGTCGCCGCGGTGGTGGCCGGCCAGCCGCTGACCGGGTACGCCCAGGACCAGTGGCTGAAGCTGCTGCTGCTCACCGCGACCGCCCAGCTGCTCGGGCACTCGGTGTTCAACCACCTGCTCGCGACGGTGTCGCCGATGGTGGTGTCGCTGACGATCCTGCTCGAGATCCCGGGCGCCTCGCTGATCGCGGCCGCGTGGCTGGGTCAGGTGCCTGAGGCGACCGCGTTCGTGGGCCTGGCGATGATCCTGGCCGGGATGGCGCTGGTCGTGCTGGCCGCGCCGCCCTCAGGCGAGGCCGAGGCCGTCGCCGCCTGACCAGCGCTCCCGAGTCGCCACGCTCTGCTCATCCTCGTGTGGCCACGCTCTGCTCAATCTCGTCTGGCCACGAAGTGCTCCGACGGCTCCTCGTACCAGAGGTGCGTCACGCCGCGGTGCTCCATGCCGACCTTGCGGCACACCGCCTGCGAGGGCCCGTTGGTCAGGTGGGTGACCGCGTGGATCTCCTCCAGGCCGCCCGCGAAGCCGTGCCGCAGCACGGCCCGTGCCGCCTCGCTCGCGTAACCGCGGCCCCAGGCGTCCGGGTGCAGGTGCCAGCCGATCTCGACCTCCCCGTCGCCGTTCGGGAGCGGGACGAGCAGCACCGAGCCGATCGGCCGGCCGTGGAGGGTGCTGCCGTCGGCGACCTCGATCGCCCAGTAGCCCAGGGGCGGGTCGCTGCGGCCGCGCCAGCGCTCGATCCGGGACCGCGCGTCGTCGAGGTCCTGGCAGAGGTTCGGCGGCCCGTCGCCCAGCCACTTCACGACCTCGATCCGGCCGAGGATGTCGAGCACGGTGGGTGCGTCGTCCAGCGTCCAGTCACGGATCCGCAGCCGCTCGGTCTCCAGGAGCACCGCGCCACTGTGCCACGGCCGGAGGGCGGTGGTCGCCTCCTTTGTAGGATGGCGCGACCCCTCGCACCCCCGAGACACGAGGTACCCGTTCGTGGCCATCCAGGTCGTCATCCTCGCCGCCGGTCTGGGCACCCGCCTCGGCAAGCCGCACCCCAAGCCGCTGACCCCGCTGAACACGGGCGAGAGCATCATGCGCCGGGCGGTGAACTCGCTGCGCGCCGTGTACGGCGACGAGGTGTTCGTGACCGCCGTCGTGGGCTTCAAGCTCGACCTGGTCATCGAGGCCATGCCCGACATCTCGTTCGTCTACAACGAGGTCTACGACTCCACGAACACGTCCAAGAGCCTGCTCAAGGCGCTGCGGCTGTCCCAGCCGGGCGGGGTGCTGTGGCTCAACGGCGACGTGGTCTTCGACCGGCGGGTGCTGGGCCTGATCCACGACAAGATCGAGGCCGGACGCAGCTTCGTCTGCGTCAACACCGCCTCGGTCGCCGAGGAGGAGGTCAAGTACACCCTCGACGACGACGGCTACATCCGCGAGCTGTCCAAGTCGGTGGTGGACGGCCTCGGCGAGGCGGTCGGCATCAACTACGTGGCGGGCGAGGACAAGGCTGCGCTGATCGCGCGGCTCGACGAGGCCGACGACCAGGACTACTTCGAGCGCGGGCTCGAGCTGGCGATCGAGCGGGACGGCATGCGGGTCGAGGCCGTCGACATCTCGCAGTACCAGGTCGTCGAGGTCGACTTCGAGGACGACCTGTCCCGGGCCAACTCGTTCGTCGAGGGCTGAGCCGACGTGACGGCGGTTCCCCCCGAGGTCGACGCCGTGCGCGTCGACGACCGCGGCATCTGGTTCCGGTCCCCGGCCGACGACGTCGTCGACGTGTGCTTCGACGGCCGTCGGGTCTGGTCGTTCTGGCTCCAGCGCGACAGCACGTCCGCCGGGGGAGGAGCCCGCGTGGCCGAGTGGCCCAGCGCGCTGGTGCGGTTCCTCGACGGCAGCACGCGGCTCTCCCTGGTCGCACACGTCTCCGGCGTCACCCTGTACGACGAGGAGGTGCGCCTGGGCTCCGGTGACGGACGCATCGCCGTGGTCAGCCCCGACGGCAAGCCGCTCGGGCTCGACAAGTCCAACCGGCTGTCCCAGACCTTCGACACCCGCACCCCCGAGCAGGTCGCCCCGCTGCTCGATTCCATCGAGCAGGTGCTCGCGGCGATCCACGACGCCGGCGTCGAGGCGTTCCTGGCCTACGGGACGCTGCTCGGCGCGGTCCGCCAGGGCGGGCTGATCGGCCACGACAGCGACGCCGACCTGGGCTACGTGAGCCGGCACCACCACCCGCTCGACGTGATCCTCGAGTCCTTCCACCTGCAGCGCCACCTGGGCCGGCTGGGCTACACGACGTACCGCTACAGCGGGATCGCCTTCAAGGTCGAGGTGATCGAGGCCGACGGGTTCCGCCGTGGCCTGGACGTCTTCGGTGGCTTCATCGCCGAGCCGGTGGGCGACCGGCCGCCGATGCTCTACCTGATGGGCGAGATCGGGGCGCCCTTCGAGCTGGACTGGATCTACCCGCTGACCACCGCGACCCTGGAGGGCCGCGAGCTGCCGGTGCCCGCCGTCCCGGAGCGGCTCCTCGAGGCCACCTACGGGCCGGGCTGGCGGGTTCCCGACCCGGCGTACCACTTCGAGACGGCGCGCCCGACCGTGCTCCGCCTGAACGGCTGGTTCCGCGGCATCCGGGTGTTGCGCAGCGAGTGGGAACGCAAGCACAGCAGCAACCGCGAGCGGCCGGTTCCCGCTGCGCCGAGTGGGCTGGCGCAGCTCGTCGTCGACCGGGAGGGCGTGCCCGGGCAGGTGATCGACCTCGGCGCCGGACGCGGTGGGGACGCGCTCTGGTTCGCGCGCCAGGGCGCGGCCGTGACCGCGCTGGACTTCGTGCCCCGGGCCGTTGAGAAGGCCCGGGCGGTCGCCGACGAGGAGGGGCTCGACCTGACCGTGCGTGAGGTCAACCTGCTCTCGCTCCGCTCCACGCTGGCCGAGGGCGCCCGTCTGGCGCACGCACCCGGGGAGCGGGTCGTCGTGGCGCGCCACCTGGCCGACGCGACGGTCGCCGCCGGTCGGTCGGGCGCGTGGCGGCTGTGCGAGATGGCGCTGCGTGACGGCGGCCGGCTCTACCTGGAGTTCTGGAGCGGCGGGCGCACCGGACGCAGCGAGACCCAGCTGCTCGCGGCGGTCCCGGCCGAGACGGTGGCGGCCGAGCTGGCCGAACGCGGAGCCGTTATCGTTCACCGCGAGGAGACCCAGGTGGAGAGTGCGGAGGGACAGCCCGCCCGCACGCTGGCCCGATTGGTGGCGGAGTGGCACAGGTGAGAAAGCCGGCAGGACTGCGCCGACGCGTCGTGGACGCCGTCGGAGGTGGTCTGGTCACCGAGATGCGCACCCGGATCGAGGAGCTCGAGGCCGCGGTGGAGGAGAACCGCAACCTCAACCTGCGCGTCGCGGAGCTGGTCGACCTCGTCCAGGAGCTGCTGATCCCGGTCGCCTCCCAGGACAAGGACAAGATCCAGGCCGCGCTCGCCGAGTTCCAGCGCAGCCTCTGACCCGAAGGAGGACGGCGCCGTGGCAGCGAAGGTCTTCCTCCACATCGGCCTGCCCAAGACCGGTACGACGTACCTGCAGACCGTGATGTGGGCCGACCGGGAGCGGATGCGCGCCCAGGGCGTGCTGCTGCCCGGCCGCGAGCGCCGCGACCACCTGTGGACCACGCGGATCATCCGGGAGGACCCCAACCTCGCGACGTACGAGGAGCGCGTGCGCGAGTCGTGGGGCGTGCTGAAGCAGGAGATCGCCGCGTGGCCCGGCACGGCGCTGATCAGCCACGAGTTCTTCGCGGGCGCCGCTCCCGAGCAGGCGGCCCGGATGGTCGTCGAGCTCGCCCCGGCCGAGGTGCACCTGGTGGTCACGGCCAGGGAGCCGGTCGGGCTCTACTCCGGCGGCTGGCAGGAGAGCCTGAAGAACCGTGACTCGCGCACGATGACGGAGTTCGCCGAGGCGGAGGTCTCCGAGAGCCCGATGTCGGTGTGGAACTGGCGCACGCTCGACGTCCGGCTGGTGCTCGAGCGGTGGGCGCCGACGGTGCCGGCCGGGCGGGTCCACGTGCTGCCGCTGCCGCCGCCCGGCTCACCGCGCACGCTGCTCTGGCAGCGCTTCGCCGGGCTGGTCGGGCTCGACGCGGACACATTCGACCTCTCCGCCACCTTCCCCAACGAGTCGATGGGCGTCGCCGAGGCCGAGACGCTGCGCCGGATCAACGACCACCTCAAGGACGAGGACTTCGAGCGGCCCTTCGACCGGGGCGTCTACATCCGCACGTTCCTCGCCGACGAGCGCCTCGCCACCCGCAACGGCGAGAAGTACTGGCCGACCGACGCCATCGTCGAGGAGTGCCGGCAGCGGGCGCGGGCCGCGGTCGCGCACATCGAGGGCGCCGGCTACGACGTGATCGGCGACGTCCACGACCTGCTCGTGGCCGAGACGCTGGAGCCGCGCCGCCGGGTCGACTCGGTGACCGAGGCCGAGGTGGCCGACGTGGCGACCGCCCTGGCGGGGCAGATGCTGCACGACGTACGCCGGATCCGGACCGAGCGCAACGAGCTGCGCCGGCAGCTCGACGACGCCGCGGCGCGCCCGGTCCCCGGGCTGCGCGAGGCGCTCGCGACGCGGTTCCCCTGGACCCGCAGGATCGTGCTCCGCTCCTGACGTGATCAGGTCGTCGGCGTGAGGTAGGTCATGGCGACGGCCCACCGTGGCGGGCGATACTGCCGGGTAATCTTCGAGCGCCTGTGTGCCAGGCCGTCCCGCGTGCCGGGACCGATGTCGAGCTCACCATCCGGAAGGACACACCAGCATGGGTCGCCTGCGCGAGACCGAGGGCCTGACTGACATCCAGGAGGAGATCCTCAAGACCATCCGCCAGTTCGTCGACGAGCGGATCATCCCGGTGGCCCAGGAGCTCGAGCACGCCGACGAGTACCCCACCGAGATCGTCGAGGGTCTCAAGGAGCTCGGGCTGTTCGGCCTGATGATCCCCGAGGAGTACGGCGGCCTCGGTGAGTCCCTGCTGACCTACGCGCTCGCCGTGGAGGAGATCGCCCGCGGCTGGATGAGCGTCTCCGGCATCATCAACACCCACTTCATCGTGGCCTACATGCTGCTCCAGCACGGCACCGACGAGCAGAAGCAGAAGTACCTGCCGCGGATGGCCACCGGCGAGGTGCGGGGCGCGTTCTCGATGTCCGAGCCGGGCTGCGGCTCCGACGTGAGCGCGATCAAGACCAAGGCCGTCAAGCAGGACGACGGGTCGTACTCGATCACCGGCCAGAAGATGTGGCTGACCAACGGTGGCTCGGCCAACCTGGTCGCCGTCCTGGTGAAGACCGACGAGGGCGCCGACTCTGTTTATCGCAATATGACCACCTTCCTGGTCGAGAAGGAGTCCGGCTTCGGCGAGACCGCGCAGGGAGTCACCATCCCGGGCAAGATCGAGAAGATGGGCTACAAGGGCGTCGACACCACCGAGATGGTGCTCGAGGGCCACCGGATCTCCGCCGACCAGATCCTCGGCGGCGAGCCCGGCAAGGGCTTCTACCAGATGATGGACGGCGTCGAGGTCGGCCGCGTCAACGTCGCCGCTCGCGGCGTCGGGGTGGCGACCCGGGCGTTCGAGCTGGGCGTCCAGTACGCCCAGCAGCGCGAGACCTTCGGCAAGAAGATCGCCGAGCACCAGGCCGTGCTGTTCCGGATCGCCGAGATGGCCACCAAGGTCGAGGCCGCCCACCAGATGGTCGTGCTGGCCGCGAGGAAGAAGGACTCCGGCCAGCGCAACGATCTCGAGGCCGGCATGGCCAAGTACCTCGCCTCGGAGTACTGCTCCCAGGTCGTCGAGGACTCCTTCCGGATCCACGGCGGCTACGGCTTCTCGAAGGAGTACGAGATCGAGCGGCTCTACCGCGAGGCCCCGATGCTGCTCATCGGCGAGGGCACCGCGGACATCCAGCGGATGATCATCGGCCGCCGGATCCTCGAGGACTACAAGCTCAAATGAGGTTTCGGCAGGCTCAACCACCCGGTGGTTGAGCCTGCCGAAACCATCGAGAGCCGGCGCAGACACCCACCCGGGTTTCGAGGCGGTTGCTGCGCAACCGCACCTCAACCACCGGTGGTTGAGGTGCGAGCCCTTCGTCAGGCTCAGGAACCACGCCGGCGAGCCTCGAAACCAGCCGCCGTTGGACCCGCTCGCCCTCAGGTGGCGCGCTTCCTCGCGGCCTGCAGGCTCTCCAGCGCCGACTGCAGCCGGGCGTCGTCGCGGTCGACGGCCGGCACGAGCAGCTCGGTGACCACGTCGAGGACGTCCGACAGCCGCTCGTTGAGCCGCCGGTTCTCCTCGACCGACCCCATCAGCTCGGCGACCTCGGCCTCGAGCCGCGCGATGCGTGCGTCGGTCCGGCGCAGCGGGTTCCTCATGACGTGCCCTTCCTCCAGCTGACGACGAGACGACAGACGACCGGGTCCTCCTGGCCGAGCCGGGCCAGGCCGCGGCCCTCGACCCTCTCGACGACCGTGCCGCCGTGGCGCGCGATCTCCTCGACGACGGCGTCGGGGTCGGCGTACGTGCGGGGGTGGTCACCGAAGAACGTCGGCAGGCCGCGGCTCGCCGGCGTCCGGAACTCCAGGAAGGTCAGCCCGCCGCGTCTCCCGGCCACGCGGCAGAACTGCCACAGCCCGAGTCGCCCCGTCGGGGCGATCGCGTCGATCACCCCGCGTGCGTAGATGTGCCGAGGCTCGGGCTCGTGGGCGATCCGGGTCGCCGAGACCAGCGAGGACTTCAGCGACTCCAGGTTCGTGGGCCGGTACGGCGCGTAGACGCCGGCCGCCTCCGCCGAGGCGATCGTGGCCTTGCGGGCACCCGCGCAGTAGTCGCTGGTGAGGACGTGGTGGCCGTGCTGGATCAGCCACACGGCGTCGCGGCCGGTGCCGGCGCCCAGCTCGACGACCGGACTGCCGGGCTCCATCCGCTCCTCGGCCCAGGTGACGAAGGCCGACGGGCCGGCCGGCACCCGGCGGTGCGGACCCTGGTAGAACTCCTGCCAGTGCGGCAGCCGGTTGCGGGCGCCGCGGAACCAGTGCGACATCCGGCGCACGTTCGCCGGCGGGTGGTCGAAGTGGAACGCCGGGTCGGGCACGCGCCAGCCCGGTCCGTAGGTGAACTCCAGGAACCGCTCGAGGTCGGCAGGTGCGGGGAAGGTCACTCCTTCGAGCTCGATCTCGCCGAACGGCACGATCGCGTCGCGGTCCAGCCGGCCCCGCAGCGACCCGGTGATGTGGAAGTGGTCGTTGATGTGGAAGGAGCCGAAGACGTCGACGCCCGCCCGCTTCCCGCTGGGCAGCGGCACCCAGATCTTGAAGTTGGCGGCGCTCATCCGGACGACCTGCCAGCCGAGCGAGGCCATGGTGCGCTCGGCCGCCCGGGTCTCCTGGATGATGTCGAACGGGTGCGTGTAGCGGCTCAGGAAGCCGAGGTCGAGGTCCGAGTCGTGCCCGATCATCCGCCCCGAGCGTGCCGCGCCGAGCAGGCCGCCGTAGCAGAGGTAGGCGTCCAGGCCGCACGCGTGCGTGAGGTCGTCCAGCACCCGGCGGGTCGCGGCGACCAGCTCGGCGCGGGACTCGTCGGCGAAGTCGTCGAAGGTGCGCTGGAGCCGGCCGCCCTTGTCCAGCGAGAGCGGGTTGCCGAGGTCGTCGACGAGCAGGAGCGGCACGGTCGAGTCGCCGAACCGGATCGGCCCGGAGAACAACGGATCCCCTCCGTTGTGCGGCACCAGCGTCACGTCGGCCTGACCCTCGAGCCGCGCCGCCAGCGGCTTGGGCCACTCGACGAACAGGCCGCCCCCGGCCTTCACCGCGTCGCGCGCAGTCGTGAACGACCAGACCCTGTGACCCCCGAACAGCACGTCGAGCGGTCCGTCGTACGCGTGGGACAGGCGGATGCCCTTCGCGTCGATGTGGGTCGCCACGCACGTCCTTCCCGGGTCCTGGCAGCCTTCCGGCGGCCGGTCAGCGGGTCAGCCTACCGGCCGTGCCCGGCCGGGAGGCCGCGGCGCAGCCGGTCAGGGCGCCACCCTGCTGCCAGAGAACGCGGGCGGCGGCGCAGCGTCGCCCCGGACGGCCGCGGCGACCGCCTTGGGCACCTCGGGGTTGAACACGCTGGGGATGATGAAGCTCGCGTTGAGCTGGTCGTCGGTCACGACCCCGGCGATCGCCGCGGCGGCCCTCAGCAGCATGTCCGTCGTGATGTCGGACGCCCGCGCGTCGAGCAGGCCGCGGAAGACGCCCGGGAACGCCAGCACGTTGTTGATCTGGTTCGGGTAGTCGCTCCGGCCGCTGGCCACCACGGCCGCGTGCTTGGCCGCCTCGGCCGGGTCGATCTCGGGATCCGGGTTCGCCAGCGCGAACACCACCGGGTCGGGAGCCATGTCGTCGATCCAGGCCGCGTCGAGCACCCCCGGCCCGCTCACGCCGATGAACACGTCCGCGTCGTGCAGGGCGTGGTGCAGCGTGCCGCGCACGCAGCGAGGGTTCGTCCGCGCCGCGAGCGCCGCCTTCGCGGAAGGCAGCGAGTCGTCGTCGCGGGACAGGCAGCCCTCGCGGTCCCACACCACCACGTCGGTGACGCCCGCGGCCATCAGCAGGGTGACGATCGCCGTGCCCGCGGCGCCGGCGCCGGCCACCACGACCCGGGCCGTGTCGATCTGCTTGTGCACGCAGCGCAGCGCGTTCTCGAGCGCCGCGAGCACCACGATCGCGGTGCCGTGCTGGTCGTCGTGGAAGACCGGGATGTCGAGCCGCTCGCGCAGCCGCCGCTCGATCTCGAAGCACCGCGGAGCGGCGATGTCCTCGAGGTTGATCCCGCCGAACCCCGGGGCGATGCCCTCGACGATCTCGACGATCTTGTCGGTGTCCTGGGTGGAGAGGCAGATCGGCCAGGCGTCGATGTCGGCGAACTGCTTGAACAGCGCCGCCTTGCCCTCCATCACGGGGAGGGCTGCACCCGGGCCGAGGTTGCCGAGGCCGAGCACGGCCGACCCGTCGGTGACGACGGCGACGGAGTTGCCCTTGATGGTCAGCTTCGCGACGTCCTCGGGGTGCTCGGCCAGGGCCGTGCTGACCCGCCCGACGCCGGGTGTGTAGGCCATGGAGAGGTCGTCACGAGTGCGCAGCGGGACCTTCGAGCGCACCTCGATCTTGCCGCCGATGTGGAGCAGGAAGGTCCGGTCGGACACCTTGTGCACGGTGATCCCGGCGAGCGAGCCGACGGCGTCGACGAGCTCGCGGGAGTGCTCGGCGTCGGTCGCCGAGAAGGTCACGTCGACGACGAGTCCCTCCTGGCGGGAGTCGGCGACGTCGATCGCGGTCACGATGCCGCCGCCGTGGGCGATCGACGTGGCCACGGCGCCGATCAGGGTGTGGTCGAGCGTCGTGTGCAGACGCATGGTGATCGAGTACGACGCGCTCGTGGCGGCCCTGCGGGGTGCTTCGGACATGCCCGAATCCTCCCATCGCGGTCCCGGCGTACCGGGGCCGGGCGCGTACCGGCGGGTAGGCCGGGTACGTCGCGTCGACCACTCCTGCGCCGGTCGGGCGCGCGTGTCTGGCTCAACCCGGTCGACGCGTCACCGCGTGGGTGACAGGGTGGAGGCCATCAGCCCGCACGCCGTCACAGAGTGAGGACCGAGATGCCGGAGAACCATGCGAACGACGACCTCAAGGCGAAGATGCGTGAGGCGCTCGACCGCAAGCAGGCCCACGACCGCGGCGTGCCCAAGGACCAGCCGGTCAAGGAGAAGGCACACGGCTCCGAGGTGACCGGTGGCGCGCCGAAGATGCACCGGCGGAAGGCCGGCGGCGGGGGCTCCTGAGGGGCGGGTCCTCGGCACGCTGCGCCCGGAGCAGCAGCACCAGCGCCACCACCAGTGGCACGGCCCAGATCGCGAACGCCCAGCCGAACACCACCAACGTCGCGTTGAAGCACACCAGCGCGACCAGGGCGCCCTCGCGGAGCCTCCCCGGGACCAGCACGAGCACCCCCGCGAGCGCCTCTCCCGCGATCAGCAGCCCGATGAAGAGGTGGTGGTGCGGCACCACCAGCGACTCCCAGGTGTCACGGACGAACGGGATCGCCGAGCCGTCCGCGAAGCCGGTGTACGTCGTGCCGTCGAGCAGCATGGCGAGGTTCGCTCCCGCCCCGGCGACGACCCAGAGCACACTGACCGCGGCGATGCCGGCTGTCAGGGCCGCGCTGCTGCGGGAGGCGAGCAGTGCGCAGACGACGATGGTCAGGCCGAGACCGGCCCAGGCTGCGGGGAGCACCCACCCGCCGATCAGCTCCATCGCGAGCCTCAGCGGGCCGGGGTCCGGCCGTCCTCGGCGACCAGCTGGGCGGCCAGCCGTTCGCCCCAGACACGGGCTCTGGTGATCTCGTCGGAGCTCAGCGGCCCGGCAACGTCGTCGACGAAGAAGCTCTCCGGCAGGACGAGCATCCGCACGCCGCGCCGGCGCAGCACGCGAGCCGCGCTGCGCGCCGCCGAGCCGGGCAGGCGGCGTACGCGTGACACCCGGGTGTCGAACGTCGCGGCGGGCAGGCCGTGCAGGTCGCGGTCGAGACCCTCGAGCCACTCCCGCAGGCCGCGGGTGGCCAGCCCCTGACCAGCGCCCTGGCGGATCGCGTCCTCACGGGTGCCCGGTCGGCTCATCGAGAAAGCGTGCGTCGGCCCGCCCACCACGAGCAGGTCGGTGCCGACGGGCACCTCGCCGCCCGGGGAGCTGGTGACGTCGCGGACGACGACCTCGACGTGCTCGGCGAGTCCCTCGGCGACGGCACGCGCGACACGCTCCGAGTTGCCGAACATCGACTCGTACATGACGAGCGCCTTCATGCGCCACACCTCTTCCTTCTCTCTCCTCTCAGCCTCGTCAGCCCCACGACGCTCGGCACGGGTCGAAGTCCCCGCATCTCGCGCCGAAGGTCCTTGCGCCGTCGTGAGGAAGCCCACGTGCCGGCGTGGTTCCCGTGGCCGCCGGCGTTCGGCACGATGGGACGGTTGCCGTCCCGGCCGTGGAACAGGAGTGAGTCGTCATGCAGTTCGGTCGTAGCTACGAGGAGTTCGAGGTCGGTGCGACGTACAAGCACTGGCCCGGCAAGACGGTCACCGAGTACGACGACCACCTGTTCTGCCTGCTCACGATGAACCACCACCCGCTGCACCTCGACACGAACTACGCCGAGGAGACCACCCAGTTCGGCAAGAACGTCGTGGTCGGCAACTACGTGTACTCGATCCTGCTCGGCATGTCGGTGCCCGACATCAGCGGCAAGGCGATCGCGAACCTCGAGATCGAGTCGCTGCGCCACGTGGCGCCGACGTTCCACGGCGACACGCTGTACGGCGAGACCACGGTGCTCGACAAGTGGGAGAGCACCTCCAAGGACGACCGCGGCGTCGTCCACGTCGAGACGATCGGCTACAACCAGGACGGCAAGGTCGTCTGCATCTTCCGCCGCAAGGTGATGGTGCCCAAGCAGAACTACCTCGAGGCCCGCGGCGGCGAGCAGCCCGGCCGCCCCGTGCCGCAGCCGGACAAGAACTGGCCGAGCAGCAACGCGTGAGGGACGAACGCGCTGCGTCGTGAGGACAGGTTGAGCAAGCGACAGCCCTGAGCCCGCGAAGGGCTGTCGGCGCCCCGAAACCAGCCCGGCACGCAGGCCGAGGCCTGAGCTAGATCGGCTCGGCCGGCGCGAACGACCGGGCCAGCGGCAGGATCCCCAGCACCAGCAGCATCGGCACGGCGAACCCGAACCTCAGGTCGCCGGACCCGACCAGTCCGGTGAGCACCGCCCCGATCAGCGCTCCGACGTAGTTGAACTGGTTGAAGCGTGCGATCACGGCGTCGACCCGTGCGTGCCGCAGGTGCGGGTCGAGGTCGTCGGCGCCGCCGGCGATGCGGGCCGCCGCCGAGAAGCTCAACGGCGCGATCACGGCCACCCCGGCGCCGGTGACCAGGAAGCCGAGGACCGCCACCGGCCACGCCGGCGCGAAGACCACCACGGCCAGGCCGGTGCACGCGACCAGCGCTCCTACCTGCAGCACGCGCACCGGCCCGTAGCGGGCGACGGCGGAGTCGCCGGCCAGCCGCATCCCGCCACTGGCAAGCAGGTAGGGGAAGGTGGCCAGCGCCACCAGCGACGAGGGTGTCGGGAACACCCGGTCCAGGTAGGTCGGCCCCCACGTGAACGCGGCCGTGTCGACCATGTAGAAGAGCACCATCGCGATCCCCACCAGGACGATCGGGCGCCAGGGCACCTCGACGCGCGGCCCCGAGGCGACCGGGTCGCCCACCCGCCTGAGGAACGGTCCGGCCAGCGCGACCAGCGGTACGACGGCCAGGCCGGCGCTCGCGCCCAGGGGCAGGTGCGCGGTGGCGAGCGTGATCGCCGAGCCGACCAGCCCGCCGAACGTCCAGGCCCCGTGGAACGACGGCAGGATCGGCCGGCCGTACCGGTGCTCGAGCGCCACCGCCTGCATGTTCGTGCTCGCGTCGACCACACCGAGCGCCGTGCCGTACGCCGCCATGCCCGCGACGAACACACCACCGGCCGGGGCGAGCGCCATGACCGGCACCGCTCCGGCGATCACCGCGAGTCCGGCTCGCAGCAGCACGGCCGAGTCGCGCTCCCGGGCCAGCCGCTCCGCGATCACGGAGCCGACACCGGCGAGCAGGACCATCATCAGCAGCAGCCCGGAGAGCTCGATCTCCGAGAGGTGCCAGCGGTCGGAGAAGTCCGGGAGGCGTGTGGTGAGGCTGATGAACACCATGCCCTGGGTGGCGAACGCGGCCGCAGCGGCCAGGCGTGCGCGTCCGAGCGGCGACGTTGGCCGGCCGGCCGGACTTGTCACCGCCCGATGATCGCAGAAGGCTCGGGCCATGACTGCCGATCCGCCGGAGCCCGACCCCTCCCGCCCCGCTCGCGACGGCGGCGGTGAACCGGAGCCCGAGACCGAGCCCGAGACCGAGCCCGAGACCGAGCCCGAGACCGAGCTCTGGGTGGTGCGCCACGGGGAGACCGAGTGGAGCGCGGCCGGGCGGCACACCTCGACGACGGACGTGCCGCTCACGCCCGCGGGGGAGGCCGCGGCCCGCGCGCTCGGCGAGCGGTTGGCGGGCACCGCGTTCGACCTCGTGCTGACCAGTCCGCGCCGGCGCGCCCGGCACACCGCCGAGCTGGCCGGCTTCCCGGACGCCGAGGTCGACGAGGACCTCGCCGAGTGGGCGTACGGCGAGTACGAGGGCGTGACCACCGCGACCATCCGCGAGACCGTCCCTGACTGGACGGTGTGGACCCGCCCCTGCCCGGGAGGGGAGACCGCCGAGGAGGTCGGCCGGCGGCTCGACAGAGTGGTCGCCCGGGTGCGGGCGCACGGAGGACGCGTCCTGGTCGTGGGCCACGGTCACGCCTCGCGAGTGCTGGCCGCCCGCTGGCTGGACCAGCCGGTCGCCGAGGGCCGGTTCTTCCAGCTGGACACCGCCACGATCTCGGTGCTCGGCTACGAGCGCGAGACGCCGGTCGTGGCCCGCTGGAACGCCTGAAGCACTAGGCTCCGAAGCGTGTCGCTCGCGGCCTCATGCCCTCGTTGCACGTCCCCGATCACCGAGACGGACGGCGCCTACACCTGCAAGCAGCACGGCGAGATCGCGCCGTTGTGGCGTCCGGACACCGCCGACTACACCGCGTTCGCCGAGCTCGTCGGCCGGGTCGGCGACCTGCCCACCTACCTCCCCTGGCCGATGAGCCCGGGCTGGTCGATCGCCGACTTCGGCTGCGTGGCGAGCCGGGACCGGGCCACCGCCACGGTCACGACGACGGTGGGCACCAGCGACCTCGACGGACCGGTCGAGGTCACGATCGTGTCGGAGGACTCCGGGGTGGGCCTCGGAGCCCGCTGCGCCGGCACGGCGTACGACGACCCGGGCGAGCAGGTCGGCCACGGTCCGCACGCGATCCACGTGCGCGCGGGCGGCCGCACCGTGCCGCTCTGGGCAGTGGACCCGCGCGACGACGACGACCTGCTCGCGAAGGCCGTGTTCGCCGGCGAGGCGGAGGGCCGGTGGCTGTGGCTGGTGATCCGTCCGGCGTCGGCCGCGCTCCTGCTGCGTGACGAGTGGCTGCTCGCCGACGTCACCGGCTTCGGTCCGGAGGCCCTGGAGATGCCCTTCGGCGGGCCCCGACCGGCCTGGTGACCCACCGGGTCACCGCGCACGGGCGGGCCTGGTCTCCCTGAGACCGCCCCGCGCACCGTCCGGTGGCGGGGCGGACCCCAAGTGCCGCCTCGCGTCGCCGGGGAGGGCGGGGAGGGAGCGAGGCGACATCCGCCGAGGCCCACCCGTTTGGGGGCAGGGTGGACCTTGCGTCGCCCCTTACCCCCTTCGCTCCCGATGATGCACCGTGGTCGGCAGCGGGTCGCGCGTCTCCTAGGCTCCTCCCATGAACTGGGTCCTGCTCACCGAGGTGTTCGTGACCCTGTTCGTGATCATGGACCCGGTCGGCACGATCCCGATCTTCCTGTCGCTGACCGGCGGTCGGTCCGTGCAGGTCGCCCGCCGAGCCGCCTGGCAGGCGGTGGCGGTGTCCTTCGGGGTGATCTGCACGTTCGCGTTCTTCGGCCAGCAGATCCTGGAGTACCTGCACATCTCCCTGCCGGCGCTGCAGTGCGCGGGCGGGCTGCTCCTGCTGCTCGTCGCGCTGGAGCTGCTGACCGGCAAGGAGGAGGGCCCGACCGCCACCGCGGACACCAACGTCGCACTGGTGCCGCTCGGGACGCCGCTGCTCGCCGGCCCCGGCGCGATCGTCGCCACGATGGTGTTCAGCAAGAAGGTCGACGGGTTCACCGAGTTCGCGGCCGTGGCGCTCGGGGTGATCCTGGTCCACGTCTCGCTGTGGCTCGCGATGCGCTTCTCGCTGCCGATCCTGCGGCTGATCCGCGAGAGCGGGGTGCTGCTGGTCACGCGGATCGCCGGTCTGCTGCTCTCGGCGATCGCCGTGCAGATGGTGGCCGACGCGGTGCGTGCCTTCATCGCCGGCGAGGGCTGACCGCGCCGGCTACTTGCGGCCCATCGACTGGTAGCCCTGCAGGGCCCGCGACGGGACCAGCTTGGTCAGCGCGACGATCACGCGGTACTGCGCGCCCGGGATCGAGAACGTCCGGCCCTTGTCGAAGTCGCGCAACGCACGCGTCACCAGCGGCCCCGGCTCCATCCAGAGGAACGACGTGCCCCGCCGGACCCCCATGCGCTCGTGGAACTCCGTCTTGGTGAAGCCCGGGCAGAGCGCCATCACCGTGACGCCGCTGCCGCGGTACTCGTTGGCCGCCCACTCGCTGAAGCTGTTGACCCAGGCCTTGGCAGCCGCGTAGGTGCCGCGCGGCAGGAACGCCGCCACGCTGGACACGTTGATCACCCCGCCCCGGCCACGCGCCGCCATCGGCCCGAGCGCGGCGTGGCTCAGCCGCATCACGGCGGTGACCAGCACGTCGAGCATCGCCTGCTCCTGGTCGACCGTGTTGTCGAGGAACCGGCCCTTGAGTCCGAAGCCGGCGTTGTTCACGAGCAGGTCGACCGGCCGCTCGGCGTCGGCCAGGCGGGCCTCGACCCTGGCCAGCTCGGTCCGGTCGGTCAGGTCGGCGCCGAGCACCTCCACCGTGACGCCGTACGTCGACCGCAGCTCGGCCGCGACCGCCTCGAGCCGATCGGCGCCCCGCGCGACCAGGACCAGGTCGTTGTCCCGCGCCGCGAGCTGGCGGGCGAACTCCAGGCCGATGCCCGCGGTGGCCCCCGTCACCAGCGAACGGCGGGTGCCCGGTCGGGAGCCCTCGGAAGCAGCGGCTGGGTTCGGGGAGTGCGACATGCGGCACAGCATCGCGGTCGGTGGTCGGCTCGGCAACCCGGGTGCGGCATGATGGGCCGTGATGTCCTCCACCCGCGTGATCGCCGTCGCCAACCAGAAGGGTGGCGTCGCGAAGACGACCACGGTCGCGTCGCTGGGCACGGCCCTCGCCGAGCTCGGCCAGCGCGTCCTGCTCGTCGACCTCGACCCGCAGGCGTGCCTGACCTTCAGCCTCGGGATCGACCCGGAGGACCTCGAGCTGTCGATCCACCACGTGCTCACCAAGGGCCTGCCGCCCTCCGAGGTCATGGTGACGACCGAGGACGGCGTCGACCTGCTGCCGGCGACCATCGAGCTGGCTCGCGCCGAGGCCGACCTTCTGACCCGCACCGGTCGCGAGTACGTCGTCCGGACGGTCGTCGAGGACCTCGACGGCGAGTACGACTGGGTGCTGCTGGACTGCCCGCCCTCCCTCGGGGTGCTGACCGTCGCCGCGCTCACCGCCGCCCGCGGGGTGGTCATCCCGCTGCAGTGCGAGACGCTGTCGCACCGCGGAGTCGGGCAGCTGCTCGACACGGTGCACGACGTCCGCCGGTTCACCAACCGCGACCTGGAGGTCTGGGGCGTGCTGCCGACGCTGTACGACGGCCGCACCAACCACGCCCGCGCGGTCCTCGACACGATCTCGGAGACCTACGACCTCGAGGTCCTCGAGCCGCCGATCCCGAAGTCGATCCGGTTCGCCGAGGCTCCGGCAGCGGGTCGCACCATCCTGTCCACCTCCCGCACCAACAAGGGCGCGACGGCCTACCGGGACGTCGCGGCGAACCTCCTCCGGCGAGGCTGATCGCCGGTGGGCCGGCACCGCCTCGAGCCGCCGCCGCGGGTACGCCCGCGGTACGGCAGGGTGGCTGCGGCCGGTCTCTCCCTGCTCGTCACCCTCGTCGCGCTCCTGGGCGGCCTCGGCCTGCTTCCGGTGCAGGCGGTGCGGGGCGGCGGCGAGGTGGCGGTCTCCTCGTCCACCCACCACCGCGCCGGCGGGTCGGACGGGAGCAGCGCGGAGGGCGACCGCGGGGACGCGGACCCGCCGGCGCGGGTCGCGGCGCCGGAGGCCGCCGACCCGACCGGCACGGCGCTGCCGGCGGGCAGCGGCGAGGGGCGACGGGTGGTGTTCGCCAAGGGCGCGCAGCGGGTGTGGCTGGTCGATCCGGACGGCACCGTCGAGGCGACGTACCTGGTCTCGGGCAGCGTCACGGACAACCTGCGACCGGGCACCTACGACGTGTACTCCCGCTCCCGCTGGGCCGTCGGCGTCGACGACTCCGGGGTGATGCAGTACTTCGTCCGCTTCGCGCACGGGCCCCACGCGGCGATCGGCTTCCACAGCATCCCGACCAAGCACGGCACGCCGTTGCAGAGCGAGACCCAGCTCGGCACGCCGCAGTCGCACGGCTGCATCCGGCAGCGGCTCTCCGACGCCCGGCTGATGTGGGACTTCGCCCGCGTCGGCACCGACGTCGTCGTGGTGGCCTGACCCGGAGCGGTCAGGGCCCGGGTCTCCCGCGGCCGGCTACTCCGCGGCGGGCTTGGCGGACTGGCCACCGCCACGGGTACGACGACGGTTCCGGTTGCGCGAGCGCGCCGGCTTCTCGCCGTCCTTCGGCGCCGACGAGCCCGAGCCCTCGCTGCGAGCCTCGGACCGAGTCTCGGACCTGGCCTCGGACCGGCCCTCGGACCGGCCCTCGGACCGGCCCCGGCCGCCACCCTCGCGTCCACCGCGGCTGCCGCCGCCGGTGCGTCCGCCGCGGCCGCCCTTGTCGTCCTTGCGCGGCTGCCGGGGGATGACGACCTCGCCCTCGGGGATCAGCCGCCCCTTGGTGCCCGGCGGGATGCCCATGTCGTGCAGGAAGTGCTCCGAGCTGGAGTAGGTCTCGAGCGGCTCGTCGAACGGCAGGTCGAGCGCCTTGTTGATCATCTTCCAGCGGTGCAGGTCCGACCAGTCGACGAAGGTCACCGCGATGCCGGTCGCTCCGGCGCGGCCGGTGCGGCCGATCCGGTGGATGTAGGTCTTCTCGTCCTCGGGGCAGGTGTAGTTGATGACGTGGGTGACGTCCTGCACGTCGATGCCGCGGGCCGCGACGTCCGTGGCGACCAGCACCTGCATCTTGCCCTCGCGGAAGCGGGTCAGCGCCTTCTCGCGCGCCGCCTGGGCCATGTCGCCGTGCAGCGCGCTGGCCTTGAAGCCACGCTCGACGAGGTCGTCGGCGACCCGCTGGGCCTGGCGCTTGGTGCGCGTGAAGATGATCGTCAGCCCGGAGCCCTCGGCCTGCAGCAGGCGCCCGATCATCTCCGGCTTGTCGAGGTCGTGGGCCTGGTAGATGAACTGGGCGGTCGCGGGCACGGTGGCGTTCTCGTACGACGACTCCGCCCGGATGTTCATCGGGTGGCGCATGTGCGTGCGGGCCAGGGCGACGATCGCGGCCGGCATGGTCGCCGAGAACAGCATCGTCTGCCGGGTCTCCGGGGTGCCGGCGAGCAGCCGCTCGACGTCGGGCAGGAAGCCCAGGTCGAGCATCTCGTCGGCCTCGTCGAGCACCAGGCTCTTGACGTGCGAGATGTCGAGCGCCTTGCGGTTCATCAGGTCGATCAGGCGACCGGGCGTGCCCACGACGACGTCGACACCCGAGGAGAGCGCGTCGAGCTGGCCCTCGTAGGGCACGCCGCCGTACACGGTCAGCACGCGGATGCCGCGGTCGGCGCTCGCGATGGTCAGGTCGCTGGAGACCTGCAGGGCGAGCTCGCGGGTCGGCGCGACGATCAGCGCCTGCGGCTTGCCGGGGGCGACCAGCTCTTCGTAGTCGGGGTCGTGGGGAGCGACCGCGCGCTGGATCACCGGGATGCCGAACGCCAGCGTCTTGCCGGTGCCCGTGCGTGCCTGGCCGATCAGGTCGGTGCCCATGAGGGCGACGGAGAGGGTCATCTCCTGGATGGCGAAGGGTGTCACGATGCCGACGCGCTCGAGGGCGTCGGCGATCTCGGGGAGGACCCCGAGCTCTCGGAAGGTGGTCAGGAACTTGTCCGTTCTGTGCGTGAAAGCGTCAGGTGCAGCGCTGCATCAGGGCGTCTGTCAGGGCGTCTGGGGACGCTGCCCGGCGGCGGTCTGCCGACACCAGTCTATCGGTAGGCTCCCCTCATGACCGAAATCGCGCAGCCCGCACCCCCGGACGGCACGCCCCCGCCGCCCGTGACGGACTCGCTGGGCGAGGTCCCGGTGGCCTTCCAGGACCCCGGCTACCGCGCCGCCGTCGTGGACCTGATCGGCGCGATCGCGTACGGCGAGATCTCCGCCTTCGACCGGCTCGCGGAGGACGCCCGGCTCGCGCCGTCCCTCGCCGACAAGCTCGCGCTCGGCAAGATGGCGACGGTGCAGTTCAACCACGTCGAGCCGCTGCTGGCCCGCATCACCGCGCTCGGCGCGGAGCCGATGCAGGCGATGGCGCCGTTCGTGAAGCCGTTCGACGCCTTCCACGCCAAGACGGCGCCCAGCAACTGGCTCGAGGGCCTGGTGAAGGCGTACGTCGGCGACGGGCTCGCCGCCGACTTCTACCGCGAGGTCGCGGCCTTCCTCGACGCCGACACCCGCGACCTGGTGATCGCCTCGCTCGTGGACTCCGGTCACTCCGACTTCGTCGTCGACCGGGTGCGCCGCGCGATCGAGCGCGACGGCCGCGTCGCGGGGCCGCTGGCGCTCTGGGGCCGCCGCCTCATGGGCGAGGCGCTCTCGCAGGCACAGCGCGTCGTGGCCGAGCGCGACTCGCTCGCGGCCCTGCTGGCCGGCGGGGTGGACCGGCCGGGCCTGGACCTCGCCGCCCTCGGTCGCATGTTCACGCGGCTCACCGAGAACCACGCGAAGCGGATGGCCGAGCTCGGCCTCGCTTCCTGAACCTGCCTCAGACGCGCTTGCTGCGGCCGGTCAGCGCCGCCGCCGCCATGACTGCCACCGCGGCGACGGCGACCTGCCAGAGGTGCCGCAACCAGTCGACGCCGTTCGTGGCGTTGTTCATGGTCGCCTTGTGGCCGTCGAAGGAACCGTTGTCGTGGCCGAACAGCGCCCAGTACACGAGGCTCCCCACGAACATCCCAACGATGCCGCAGACCACGGTCAGCCAGAGCGGGATGTGGTCACGGTCGCCGGGAGCGACCGCCTTGCCGAGCAGACCGATGACGAGTCCGCCGATCACGGTGACGATGAGCGTGAGCATGGGCACCAACCTCCCTGGCCGTGGCCGCGTCCGGACCGCTTCCGAGCGTGCCACACCCGACGGTCGGCCGCACGAGGCGTGGGTCAGGAGCGGAAGCCGACCTGCCCGGCGGAGCTGGTGGCGATCTCGACGTACGCCAGCTTCTCGACCGGTACGACGACCCGCCGACCCTTCGCGTCGGCCAGCGACAGCAGCCCGCCAGAGGCCAGCGCCTCGCGGACCTGCTCCTCCACCTCGCCCGCCTCGAGCGCGGTGTCGATGGTGAGCTCGCGGCTGGCGTGGATCACGCCGATCTTGACCTCCATGCGGAGGACCTCCTGTGGGGTTGGCTGGTGTGCGTGGTGCCCCGCCCGACGCCGGGCGGGAGGACGCGGGTCAGGTCTGCTCGTCGGTCCGGGGGTAGCCCCGGATGCCCCGCCAGGCGAGGCCCGCGATCAGGCCGGCCGCCATGTCCTGCTCGATCGTGTCGCGGCCCTGGACCCTGTCCTGGAGCCAGAACCGGGCGCTGACCTCGCCCATTCCCACCAGCGCCACCGCGAGCAGTCGGCACTGGTCGTCGGGGAGCCCGGTGTCGTCGTGGATGACGTGCGCGATCAGCTCGGCGCACTCGGTGGTCACGCGGTCGATCCGCTGGCGCACGGCCGGGTCGTTGGTGAGGTCGGACTCGAAGACGAGCCGGAACTCGCCCTCCTCGCTGGCGACGTAGGTGTAGAAGGCGTGCATCGTCGCGGCGACCCGCTGCTTGTTGTCGTCGGTCGACTCCAGCGCGGCACGGGTGCCGTCGATGACGGCGTCGACGGCCCGGTCGAGCAGGGCCAGGTACAGCTCGAGCTTGCCCGGGAAGTGCTGGTAGAGGACCGGCTTGGAGACGCCGGCGCGGTCGGCGATGTCGTCCATGGCGGCGGCGTGGTAGCCCTGCGCGACGAACACCTCGAGCGCCGACTCGAGCAGCTGTGCGCGGCGGGCGCGACGGGGAAGCCTGCTGCCGCGCGGCGTGCGCTCGCCGGGGTTGGGACGGGTCGCGGGACTGCTCACGCGGCGGGCCCCCTCGGGTCTCGGTGGTCGTGGACGACGGTCGGCGATGGTCGCAGGCGAGCCTACTCTGCGGCCGCTGCCGGGGGAGGCCCGCCACGGCCGCGCGTCCCTCGCGACTGCGGATGTGGTCGAAACCACAGCAAAGCAACAAAGCGGACTATACCGCCCGAATTGTTCCCTTGAATATCGAGGCCGCCCGGGACTGGAATGGATTCGAGGACCGGGCAAATCGGCCCGTTTCGGACAAAAGAATCGGGGGCAGTAATCATGAGGAGCGTGAGCGGAGCCCGGAAGAATGCGGCCCGCCGCTTTGCCACTGTCATGGCTGCCGCAGGTGCGCTGCTCGTCTCGAGCGGCCTGGCCCTGATGGCAGCCCCTTCGCCGGCCGCGGCCGGCGACACCCGGGCGGCGGAGAGCACGTGCACGCCGTCGGAGGCCTACACCGAGACCAGCGACTGGGTCCTGACGTCGCCGGGCACGGATTGGTACGAGGTCGACCAGCGCCAGGTCCTCGTGACGCCGGCCGTCGACCCGACGTACGGTCCCGGCCAGCGGTACTCGTGGAACCCCCAGGGCCCGTACGACGAGTCCGTGGTCCCGCCCGCCTGGCCGACACCGGCGCAGGGCAGGTGGACGCCGAACACCGCGGCGTACAACCCCGGCCACGTCGGCGAGCCGGTCGGAGTGGTGTTCCAGCAGGGGCACGGCAACGGTGGTGACAACGCGTCGTGGTTCTACTGGGAGCGGGTGCAGGTCACCCCGGGCTCGGACGCGGTGTATCGCACCGAGTACAAGTTCGCCCTCGACCACCCGGCGGTCACCTGCCCCGTCGAGGCGTACGCCGACGTGCAGTGGATCGAGCCCAGCTGCGGCACGAAGGCGGACTTCAAGACCAAGAGCGGCGACCCCGTCGACGTGACCTGGTCCGCCCCGTCGGCCACGCCGGCACCGGGTGTCACGGTGACGCTCGTCGCGACCGCGATGGACGGCTACACCTTCGGCGGCTCCGCCACCCAGGCGTTCACCCACACGTACGCCGCGGTGGTGCCGCCCGCAGGGCAGACCTACGACCCCGTGACGGGTGTCTGCGCGGCGCCCGTGCCGCCGGTCGTCGAGCCGCCCACGACGCCGCAGGTGAGCCCGCCCAAGACGCCCGTGAAGGCGCACGTCAAGGCTCAGACCAAGACCCCGACCGTCGTCCACGCGGGTCTGGTCACGACCGCGAGTGACACCGGCGCCCAGGCGGGCCTGGGCCTGGTCCTGGCCGGCCTGGTGCTGCTGGCCGGTGCGGGCAGCCTGGTCCTCGCCGGAGGAGGCGAGCCGAAGGACGCTGCCTGACCCGGAGCCCGGGCGACGGTCCACCCCAGCCGTCGCCCGGGCGCTGTTCCCCGTCGCGCCGACTTGATACGGCTTGTCTGAGATATGGCCGGAATGTCCGTTTATTGGCTTTTCCGGACTAGACCGTTCCGCGAACCTGCTTGGCCGAAGGGCCCCGGAGGCCCTGCAATGGTATTCGCGGATGGGGTCTGGGGCTCTGTCCGCCTGTACCAATCACCCCGGTCCGCCCGGACCGGCGGGGGCCGTGCCTCTTTTCGGAGGCATTTCGAGGGTGTCTGAAAAGGCACCAGAACTGGGGCAAGAAACATCATGGGGAACACACATGCAAAGGGGCGGTTCTCCGCCCGCCGCGCAGCGACCTTCCTGGGGGTGCTCGGTGCGCTGGTGATGTCCAGCGGCATCGCGCTGATGGTTGCCGCAACTCCGGCCAACGCTGCTGACTGCACGCCCGCCGCGGCGTTCACCGAGACGATCAACCACCCGGCCGTGACCCACGTGGTCCACCACGACGCCGTCGACGCCGTGCCGAGCATGTGGTGGAACTGGTCTCCCAACAAGGACCAGGGTCCGTTCGACGGGCCGCCGGACTTCCCCACGGACTCGCGCGGCACGTGGGAAGGCCCGCACACCAATGGCGGGCCCGGCCAGGACGAGGTCGGCACCTTCCAGCAGGGTGAGGGCAACGGCAGCTGGTTCCACCGCTCTGCAGCGGTCGAGGGTCAGGACGCGTTCGACGAGACCGTGACCGACACCGCCGCCTGGACCGAGACCATCAACCACCCGGCCGTGACCTGCAACGCCGTCTCGACGCCTCAGGTCGAGGGGACCACCGTGGTCAGCCCGCCGAAGGCGCACGTCAAGGCCAAGGCCAAGGTCCACGCCCAGGCGGTCACGCCGACCGTGGTGCACGCCGGCCTGGCCAGCACGATCAAGGACATGCGCGGCGAGCAGGGCCTGGCCCTGATGGTCGCCGGCATGATCATGCTGGTGGCTGCGGGCGGTCTCGGACTCCGCGTCCGGGGCGCCGCCGCGCGGATCTGAGCCTCGTCCAGCGGACGAGCTCTGATCCAGTGAGCTGAACCCGACCGAGGGCGACGACCGGTAGGACCGGTCGTCGCCCTCGGTGTTTGCGTCGCGGGCCGGACCCGAGTGACAGATTCCCGAGGAGGCGCGGTGGACGAGCACGGTCCGCCCGACCCGTCGGAGCAGCCGCTGGTTGCGGCCGCCCCGGCCGACGGCCGCGATCCTGACGACGCGGTCGCGTTCCTCCGTACGGTCCGGGAGCTCGTGCACGGCGAGCAGGTGCCCACGCCCCGAAGCGGGTCCGACGCGTGGGAAGCGCCGACGGGCAGCGAACCGACGACCGGATGGCTGCCCGGACGGTGGGAGGTCGAACCGGCGCCCGCGGCGCCCGGGCGGCGGCGCCGCAGAGTGCCACCGGACGACGAGCAGCAACCGAGCGGGAAGTCGGCGAAGACCCGTCGTCGCGCACGCAGCCGCCGTACCGTGGAGACGGCGGCGCAGAGGGGCGCGCCGGGGGCGGAGGTGCCGATGAAGGCGAGTGGGCGCGAGCCTGGCCCCACTCCGGTTGCGCCCGACCCGGCACCCGACGACCGCGACCCCGGGTCCCGCGACCGTCCGGCCGAGGTGACCGCGCCGGCTCCCGGGTCCGAGGAGCTCGTCGGCGACGGCCCACGGGCGCGGACGAAGACCCTCCGGGCAGAGGAGAAGGCGCGCGCGGCGCGGGAGCGCCAGGAGGCACGCGAGCGGGCCCTGGTGGATCGTGCGGCGGCCCTGGTCGCGAAGGCCGAGGCGAAGGCCGAGAGGGACCGCAGGAAGGCCGGACGCGGGCAGGCGGAGGCCACCGCCGCTGACCTGGCGGGAACGAGCGAGCCCACGGAGCAGGTCGCCCCGACCCGGCCGACCAGGGCCGAGCGCAAGGCGGAGCGCGAGGCCGCGCGGGAGCGGGCCTGGCTCGAGCGGGCTGCCGCGGAGGCGGTGGCAGCCGAGGCCCGAGCCGAGCGTGAGGCCGGGGAGAGCAGGGCCAGGGCGGAGCGCGAGGCGGCGGAGGCCGCGCGTGCGCGGGACCGCGCGGAGCGCGAGGCCGAGGAGGAGCACGCACGGGTCGCACGCATCGCCGAGGAGGTCGCGGAGACGATCGCGCGCCTCGAGGCGGAGGCGAAGGCCCAGTCCGACGGCATGAGCGCGAAGGCGCAGGCAAGGATCGCGCGCGTCACCGGGAAGGCGGAGGCGCGGGTCGCGCGAGCCGCGCGCCGATCCGAGGCCGCCACCGAGCGGGCTTCGGCCAAGACGGAGCGACGTCTGCGGCGTCGGGCTGCGAAGGCCCAGCAGCGTGCCGACCGCGCCGCCGCGGGGGCCAGGGCGAAGTCGGAGGTTGCCGCACAGCACGCCCGCCGGGCCGCCGAGCTCGAGGCGCGGGCGATCGCGGTCGACCCGGCCGGCACCGACGAGGGACGTGTCGAGCGGCTGGCCGACTACATCGCGCGGGTCGAGGCGCAGCGGTCCTCGCAGGACCGCGGACCACGATTCGGCCGGCGCGCCCGGGCGGCGACCGTCGGCGCGGTGATCGTGGTCGCCGCGCTCGTGCCGTGGGTGGCCCCGCAGGTGCCTGACGCGATCTCCGGGATCCTCCCGGGCCACGCCGGGAAGCCGGTCCGCGTGGCCGACCCGCCCGTCGCGCCGCCGACCACGGCGTTCGTGGGCCCGGTCGGCGTCCAGGACCAGGCCGGCCCGTACGACGGCGTACGCCTCCAGGCGGCCGGCTGGCCGCGTGAGGTCCAGGTGGACCGGCTGCACGTGGACTCCACGGTCCTTCCGATCAGCGGTCAGAGCGGGTCGCTGCTGCCTCCGTCCGACCCGCAGGTGCTGGGCTGGTGGAAGGAGGGGCGACCTGCCGGTGCGGAGTACGGCTCGGCCGTCATCACCGGGCACACCGTGCACACCGGCGGCGGTGCCCTCGATCACCTCGACAAGCTCGTCGTCGGCGACTCCGTGCGGGTGCGCACGGACGCCGGCTGGATCCGCTACGAGGTGCAACGGACCCGGGTCTACTCCACCGAGCAGCTGGCCCGCGACGCCAAGCAGATCTTCACCCTGGGCGGCCCGGGACGGCTCGTGCTGATCACCTGCGACAACTGGAACGGGTCGTTCTACGAGTCCAACGCGGTGGTGTTCGCGGCGCCCGTCGCCGACGAGCCGAGCTGACGGGATCGCGAGACGGAGTTCCCAGATGCCGGGACCGCGGTCGGCGACCGAGGTGGCTCGGGGAACATGGACGGACCGCGCGGTGTTCTCACCGCCGAAGAAGTTCGATCGCTGACACCGAGGAGCGTCGTGTCCCTGCCCGCACTGGTCGAGCCGGCCGCTGAGCTGACCGTCGACGAAGTCCGCCGCTACAGCCGGCACCTGATCATCCCCGACGTCGGGATGTCGGGGCAGAAGCGGCTCAAGAACGCGAAGGTGCTCGTGATCGGCGCCGGTGGTCTCGGCAGCCCGGCGCTGCTGTACCTCGCCGCAGCCGGCGTCGGCACGCTCGGCATCGCCGAGTTCGACGAGGTCGACGAGTCGAACCTGCAGCGCCAGGTCATCCACGGCCAGAGCGACGTCGGCCGCCCGAAGGCGGAGTCGGCCAAGGACTCGATCGCCGAGATCAACCCGCTGGTGAACGTCGTCGTGCACGACGTGCGCCTCGACAACGACAACGTCATGGAGATCTTCCGTGGCTACGACCTGATCGTCGACGGCACCGACAACTTCGCCACGCGCTACATGGTCAACGACGCGGCGTACTTCCTCGGCATCCCCTACGTCTGGGGCTCGATCTACCGCTTCGACGGCCAGGCCAGCGTGTTCGCGCCGACGCTCGTCGACGACGCTCCGTGCTACCGCTGCCTCTACCCCGAGCCGCCGCCGCCGGGCATGGTGCCCAGCTGCGCCGAGGGCGGTGTCCTCGGCGTGCTCTGCGCGAGCATCGGCTCGATCCAGGTCAACGAGGCGATCAAGCTGCTCACCGGCATCGGCGACCCGCTGGTCGGCAAGCTGATGATCTACGACGCCCTCGAGATGGAGTACCGCAAGCTCAAGGTGCGCAAGGACCCGAACTGCGCGCTCTGCGGCGAGCACCCCACCGTCACCGAGCTGATCGACTACGAGACCTTCTGCGGTGCGATCAGCGACGAGGCGGCCGACGCGGCCGCCGACGCCACGATCTCGGTGGTCCAGCTCGAGCACATGCTCAAGGAGCGCGAGGAGGGCACCCGTGACTTCGTGCTCGTCGACGTGCGCGAGCCCAACGAGTACGAGATCAACCGCATCCCCGGCTCGGTGCTGATCCCCAAGGGCGACTTCCTCAACGGCTCCGCCCTCGAGAAGCTGCCCAGCGACAAGCAGATCGTCATGCACTGCAAGACCGGCGTGCGGTCCGCGGAGACCCTGGCGATCGTGAAGGGCGCGGGCTACTCCGACGCCGTCCACGTCGGTGGTGGCGTGGTCGCGTGGGTCAACCAGATCGACCCGTCGCAGCCGTCGTACTGAGGCGATTTCGGACGGCGCATGGCCCGAACGGGCCATGCGCCGTAACCCGAACGGACTAGAACTCGTTGCAGGGGACATGCGCGTTCTTCGAGTCCTCGCCCTGCTCCTGCTCGTGGCCGCCGGTCTCACCGCCGCCCAGTCCGGTGCTGCCGCGACGCCCACGTGGGCGCCGGCCGCCACGGCGGCGATCCACCCCGGCACGATGATGTACACGGCCGGTGCGCAGTGCACCGCCAACTTCGTCTACACCGACGACGCCGGCAACGTGTACGTCGGCTACGCCGCCCACTGCGCCGGCAAGGGCAGCTCGACGGACACCAACGGCTGCAACGTCGACTCCGTGCCGCTCGGCACCCCCGTCGACTTCACCAACGACGGCAGCCTGATCTCGGAGGGCACGATCGTGGGCCACGGCACGCTGGCCTACAGCTCCTGGATCACCGAGCACCAGCTCGGCACGACCGACCCGAACACCTGCGCCTACAACGACCTCGCCCTGGTGAAGGTCGACCCCGCCGACGTCGGCAAGGTCAACCCCTCCGTGCCCTTCTGGGGCGGGCCCACCGGCATCGACACGAACGGCACGGCGGCCGGTGACCGCGTCTACACCTACGGCAACTCCAGCCTGCGGTTCGGCCTCTCCCCGCTCTCCCCGCACACCGGCGTGAGCCTCGGCGACGACCCGGCCGACGGCGGCTGGTCGCACCCGCTCTACACCGCCTCACCAGGCATCCCCGGCGACTCCGGCTCGGGCTTCTTGAGCGCGGACGGCACCGCGGTCGGCGTGCTCTCCACACTCGGGCTCGCGCCGCTGCCCGCGTCGAACAACATCGGCGACCTGGCCCACGAGCTCGCGTTCGCGCAGGCGCACTCGGGCATCGCCGGCCTGCGGCTGGTGCTCGGCACGGAGCCGTTCCAGCCGGCCTTCTGAGCCGGCCCCGGGCCGCCGCCGACCGGGGTCCCGGCCGCGAGCAGAGGTTTCGTCCCTTGTCAACCTATTCGCCCGAATTGCGCTGACTGGTCCACTCCGCAAATCCGGCTAAAGCGACACAACGCCCAGGCATGGCGCACCCTGAGTGCATGCAGCGCAAGGGTTTCTGGGCCACCGTCGTCCTCGCCACCGTCGTCTCGGTGCTCACCGTCCTCGGCACGACTGGTCCAGCAGGAGCGGTCGCGACGAGCACGACGGGCCGGGTCGGCCCGGGCACGCAGCTGGTCACCGGCGGGCGGTCGTGCACCGCCGGCTTCGTCTTCCGCGACGCCGCGCACCGGACCTACCTCGGGTACGCCGCCTCGTGCGCCACCCGCTCCGGCGCGGCGAGCGCCTGCGCCGCTCGCGCACTGCCGGCCGGCACCGTGGTGCGGCTCGCCGACCGCGGCCGCACCCTCGGGTACGGCGTGCTGCGGTACTCCTCGCTGCGCGCGCTGAAGGCGGCCGGAGTCTCCGACGCCGCGACCTGCGCAGCCAACGACTTCGCCCTCGTGCAGCTCCGGGGCGCGCTGGCCCGCCGGGCGCGTGCCGCGATGCCCTACTGGGGCGGGCCGACCGGGCTGGCAGCCCTGCCGAGCGCGGGCAGCACCGTCTTCGGTCTCGCCCGGACCTCGGCGACCTCGCGGACGATCCCGCGCGCCGGACAGGTCACCTCGACGGCGGGCAGCGCCGCGACCGTCAGCACCCTGCTGCCCAGCACCCGGGCCGACCGGGGCACCGGGTTCCTCGACGACGCGGGTCGCGCCGTCGGGATCCTGACCGGCTCGTCGACCAGCGGCGCCAACGCCGTGGTGAGCCTGGCGGACGTGGTGGCGTACGCCGCGGCGCACGGCGTGCCCGGCCTCACCCTGGTGCAGGGCGGCGCGTTCAGCGGGTCGGCCGTTCTCTGAACCGTCGGGGGCCTGCCAGACTCGCCGCGTGGACGACGAGTACGTCGAGCAGGTGCTCAGCATCGTCGAGGCGGTCCCGCCCGGCCGGGTCACGACGTACGGGCTGATCGCTGAGGCCGTGGGGCGCGGCGGTGCTCGGCAGGTCGGTGCCGTGATGGCGGCGTACGGCGGGCCGGTGCCGTGGTGGCGGGTGGTGCGGGCCGACGGCTCGCTGCCGGACTCGCACGTCCCGGAGGCGCACCAGGAGTACCTCGCCGAGGGCACCCCGCTGCGGTCCTCGGGGGCCGTCGACATCGCGGCGGCGGTCTGGCTGCCGGCGGAGACCGACGGCTGAATCCACAGGTGACGGGTCAGGCCGGTGGACGGACCGGTGGAGAACTGCCCTCTCCTGTGGACGACGGCCCTCGATCTGTGGACGACGCCCCACCGATCGAGAATTCCCATGAATAGTTGGCGAAAGTCCCTTGCGCAGATCCTCGCCAGGGCATAGAAATCTCTCACGCGATCCCCTCGGGGAGAGCCGACCAGCTCGAAGGAGAAGGTCCAGCCGGTGAGGCAACTCGCCGGACGTGGCAGTGATGAGCCGCGGGGCCGGATCGGACGAGCAGGTCGATCGGAGGCATCACCCGTCGATCACCAGAAGGGCCCGTGCAACTCATACTTGCGCGGGCCCTTCGCCTTTCCCGGGTGTCGGCGCCGGATGGTTGGGTGTACTCGTGAGCAGCCCGTCGTACCGCCTCGTGCGGCCCCAGGCCGAGGTGCTCGCCCCGCCGTCCCTCGACGCCGACCAACGTCGCGTGGTCGACCACCCCGGCGGGCCGCTGCTCGTGCTCGCCGGGCCGGGCACCGGCAAGACGACCACGCTCGTCGAGGCGATCGTCGAGCGCATCGAGGGGCGAGGCGCCGACCCGGAGTCGGTGCTGGCCCTGACCTTCAGCCGCAAGGCCGCCGAGCAGCTGCGCGACCGGGTGACCGCCAGGCTCGGCCGCACCACGTCGTCGACCCTCTGCTCGACCTTCCACTCCTTCGCCTACGGCCTCGTCCGGCGCTACTCCCCGGCCGACCTGTACGCCGACCCGCTGCGCCTGCTCTCCGCGCCCGAGCAGGACGTCGTGGTCCGGGGCCTCCTCACCAAGGAGGCCGAGTCGGTGTCCTGGCCGAGCTCCCTCTCGGCCGCCCTGGACACCCGCGGCTTCGCGCGCGAGCTCGCCGCGCTGATGGCCCGCACCACCGAGCGCGGGCTCGGCTCCCGCCGGCTGCGCGACGTGGGCATCGCGGAGGGCCGGCCCGAGCTGGTCGCAGCCGCCGACTTCATGGAGCAGTACGACGCCGTCCTCGGCAGCCTCAACGCGCTCGACTACCCGAGCCTGATCGCGGACGCCGTGGCGATGCTCCAGGATCCCGAGCACCCGGCGCGCGCCGACCTGCGCGCCCAGTACTCCCATGTCTTCGTCGACGAGTACCAGGACACCGACCCCTCGCAGATCGCGCTGCTCCAGGCGATCGCGGGCGACGGCCGCGACCTCACCGTCGTCGGCGACCCGCACCAGTCGATCTACGGGTTCCGCGGTGCCGACGTCCGCGGCATCCTGCAGTTCCCGACCATGTTCCCCCGCTCCGACGACGAGCGGGCCGACGTGGCGGTGCTCCGCACGACGCGCCGGTTCGGCCCTCGCCTCCTCGAGGCGTCGCGCCGGATCGCCGGCCGGATCGGGCTGCCCGGCACGATCGGCGAGGCCGACCAACGGGCCTTCCTCGAGCCGGTCGCGGCCGGCGACCACGGGGCCGGCCGCGCGCAGGTGCTCACCTTCGACACCGCGCGCGCCGAGACCGAGGGCCTGGCCGACCTGCTCCGGCGGGCCCACCTCGAGGACGCCATCGCCTGGTCGGACATGGCGGTGCTGGTGCGCTCGGGCCGCACCACGATCCCGGGGCTGCGGCGCTCCCTGCTGGCCGCGGGGGTGCCGGTCGAGGTGGCCGCCGACGAGACCCCGCTGGTGCGGGAGCCGGCGGTGCTCCCGCTGCTCGACGCGCTCCACGCGGTCGCCGCTCCGGACACGTGGCTCGACGCCGAACGCGCCCACGACCTGCTCACCTCACCGCTGGCGGGGCTCGACGCCGCCGACCTCCGCGCCCTGGGCCGAGCCCTGCGCCGGCGTGACCAGGAGCGCGGTGGGGCCGCCCGGTCCTCGCCGGACCTCCTGCTCTCGGCGCTGCGCGACCCGGGCGAGCTCGAGGGTCTCGACCTCGCTGCCGCGCGCCGGGCGGCCAGTCTGGGTCGGCTGCTGCGCCGCGGGCGGGCCCGGCTGGAGAGTGGCGGCACCGTCGAGGAGGTGCTCTGGGAGCTCTGGGCGGGCACGTCCTGGCCGTCCCGGCTGCGCAGCCTGGCCGAGCGCGGGGGCGCCGCCGCGCGCTACGCCCACCGCGACCTCGACGCCGTCGTGGCGCTGTTCGAGACCGCGGCGCGCGCCGAGGAGCAGCAGGGCCACACCAGCGTCGAGTCGTTCCTCGAGACCCTGCGCGCCCAGCAGATCCCGGCCGACACCCTCGCCGATCGCGGCGTGCGCGGCGAGTCGGTCCGGTTGCTGACCGCCCACCGCTCCAAGGGGCTGGAGTGGCGTCTCGTGGCCGTCGTGCACGTGCAGGAGGAGACGTGGCCCGACCTGCGCCACCGTGCCAGCCTGCTCCGGGCCGACGAGGTCGGCCACGACGGACTCCAGGCGCGCGCCACCACGCGCGAGCTGCTCGCCGAGGAGAGGCGGCTGTTCTACGTCGCGTGCACCCGCGCCCGCGAGCGGCTCCTGGTGACCGCCGTGCAGTCGCCCGACGACGACGGCGAGCAGCCGAGCCGGTTCCTGGCCGAGCTCGGCCTCGACGTCGACCACCGGCAGGGCCGCCCCGCGCGACCCCTGTCCCTCGACGGCCTGGTCGCCGAGCTGCGGCGCACGGTCGCCGACGAGACCCGCTCGGAGCGGCTGCGCGCGGCAGCCGCGCGCCGACTGGCCCGGCTCGCGACCGAGCAGGTCGGCGGGCGGCCCCTGGTCGCCGCGGCCGACCCGGCCAGCTGGTGGGGCACCCGGGCGGTGTCGCACAGCGCGGTGCCGGTGCGGGCCCCCGACGAGCCGCTGCGCCTGACGGCGAGCGCGCTCACCTCCCTCGGCGAGTGCCCGGCCCGGTGGTTCCTCGAGCGCGAGGCCGGCGGCGAGCGCGCCAGCACGCAGAGCCAGGGCTTCGGCAACGTCGTCCACGCCCTCGCCGACCGGATCAGCCGCGACGAGCTCGGCGGCCCGGGCCCCGTCGAGGAGGTGGTCGAGGAGCTGATGGTGCACGTCGACCGCGTCTGGGACGAGATCCCCTTCCGCACGCCGTGGTCGTCCTCCCGCGAGCGCGAGGAGGCCCGCGCGGCGCTCACGCGCTTCCTGACCTGGCACACCCGTCCCGGCGCCCGCACCGTGCTGAGCACCGAGGAGGAGGTCCGGGCGAGCGTGACCCTGCCCGACGGCAGCCAGGTCGCGCTCCACGGGTACGCCGACCGCCTCGAGATCGACGACCAGGGCCGCGTCGTGGTGATCGACCTGAAGACCACGAAGTACCCACCCCTCGAGGGCGAGATCCCGGCCAACCCCCAGCTCGGTCTCTACCAGCTCGCGGTCGAGCAGGGCGCGGTCGACCACCTCGTCGGCCGGCCCGGCGTACCGGGTGGTGCCGAGCTGTGGCAGCTGCGCAAGGAGTCCAAAGGCGCGCTCAAGGTGCAGCGGCAGGAGCCGCTCGAGCCGGCCGGCGAGCGCGTGATCGAGGAGCAGCTCGTCGCGGCCGCGGCCGTGATCCGCTCCGAGGTCTTCCCGACCAGGCCGGGCCAGCAGTGCGAGCGCTGCGACTTCAGGCTGATGTGCCCCGCCCAGACCTCCCAGACGGTGCTCTCGTGACCGGCGCCGCAACCCCCTTGCAGGTCGACTCGCCCGAGGCCCTGCGTGCGCTCATGGGCGCCGACTTCACGCTGAGCGACCAGCAGTGGGCCGCCGTCTCCGCGCCGATGCGGCCGGCCGTCGTGATCGCGGGCGCGGGCTCCGGCAAGACCTCGCTGATGGCCGCGCGCGTCGTCTACCTCGTCGCCAACGGCCTCGTCCGGCCCGACGAGGTGCTCGGCCTGACCTTCACCACCAAGGCCGCCGCCGAGCTCCGGGCCCGGATCCGCACGTCGCTCACCGATGCCGGCTTCGGGCGCGGCGCGACGCTCCACGACCAGGCGCCCGACGGGACGCTGGCGGCGGGCGAGGAGGCCGAGGTGCTCGAGCCGACCGTCGCGACGTACAACGCCTATGCTGCCGGCCTGCTCACCGAGCACGGCCTGCGGATCGGCCACGAGCCGGACACCCGGGTGATGGCCGACGCGTCCCGCTACCAGCTCGCCGCGCGCGCCGTGGGTCGGCACACGGGTGCGGTCACCCTGCTCTCCGACAGCCCGGCCCACGTGATCAGCTGGATCCTCCAGCTGGAGGCGGCGATGAGCGAGCACCTCGTCGGCGTCGACGACGTCCGCGAGATCGACCGCCTCTTCGCTGCGCGTGTCGACGAGGCGCTGCGCAGCGGCGCGAAGGGTGAGCTGCCCAGGTTCGCGGACGCCCTCGCCAAGCGGGAGGAGCTGCTCGGCCTGGTCGAGGGCTACCGCGAGCTCAAGCACGAGCTGGGCCTGATGGACTTCTCCGACCAGATCGCGCTGTCGGCGCGGCTGGCCGAGGAGCACCCGGACGTCGGCCGCGAGGAGCGCGCGAAGTACCGCATCGTGCTGCTCGACGAGTACCAGGACACCTCGGTCGCCCAGGCCCGGCTGCTCAGCTCGCTGTTCTCGGGTCCGCCGGGCGAGGGACGCGGGCACGCCGTCACGGCGGTGGGCGACCCGAACCAGGCGATCTACGGCTGGCGGGGAGCGTCGGTGTCCAACATCGTGCACTTCGCCGACGACTTCCCGGCCGCGTCGGGCGAGGTGCCGACGCACCCCCTGACCGTGAACCGTCGCTCCGACGCCCGCATCCTGGAGACCGCCAACCGGCTGGCCGCGCCGTTGCTCGAGCGCTACCCGGTCGTCCGTCCGCTCGAGCCGGCCGGCGCGGCTCCGGGCGAGGTGCGCACGATCGTGCACGAGACCTACGCGGGCGAGCTGGAGTGGCTGGCCGCGCACGTGCTCGAGACGCACGAGCGACTGCTGCGGTCCGAGTCGTCCCGGCCCGCCCACGCACGCCGGATCGGGCTGTGGCGCGAGATCGGCGTGCTCGTGCGCGACAACCGGCACGCCGCCGACGTCTTCGACGCGCTGACCGCTGCCGGCGTACCGGTGGAGATCGTCGGGCTCCAGGGCCTGCTCCGCCTGCCCGAGGTGTCCGAGGTGGTCGCGACCCTGACCCTGCTCGACGACCTCACCGCGAACGCCGAGCTGCTCCAGCTGCTCTCCGGCCCACGCTGGGCGATCGGGCCACGCGACCTCGCCCTGCTCGGCCGCCGGGCGCGCGAGCTCGCCGCGACGCAGCCGGGAGGCGGCCGTGAGCGACCCGCCGACGTGGCCGAGGAGCTGCGCCGGGCCGTCGCCGGCGCCGATCCCACCGAGGTGGTGGCGTTGTCCGACGCGCTCGACGACCCCGGCGAGCTGCCCTACTCTCCCGAGGCCCGGGAGCGCTTCGCCCTGCTCGCCCAGGAGCTGCGGCACCTGCGCGCGCACGTCGCCGAGCCGCTCCTCGAGCTGGTCCGGCGGATCATCGAGACCTGCGGCATCGACGTCGAGCTCGCCTCCTCGGTCAGCGAGACCGGCCGGGCGCGGCGCGACAACCTCGACCTGTTCGTCAAGGCGGTCGCCGAGTTCGAGGCGATCGACGGCTCGGTCACGCTGCCGGCGCTGTTGTCCTACCTGACCGCCGAGGACGAGCTCGGCGGTGGCCTCGACGTGGCCACGCCCAGCGAGGCCGACTCGGTCAAGCTGCTCACGGTCCACCGGGCCAAGGGGCTGGAGTGGGACGTCGTGTTCCTCCCCGGCATGTGCGAGGACAAGTTCCCGCACAGCACCCTGCGCAACCAGTGGCCGACCAGCGCCCACGTGCTGCCGATCCCGCTGCGCGGAGACGTCGCCGACCTCCCTGCGCTCCCGGAGGTGTCGGCCGACGGCCTGAAGGCGTTCCGCGAGCGCGCCCGCGACCACCAGCAGGAGGAGGAGCTGCGGCTCGGGTACGTCGCCCTCACCCGTCCGCGCCACCTGCTGTGGGTCTCGTCCTACTGCTGGACCGAGCAGCGCAAGACGCCGCTGGGCCCCTCGCCGTACCAGCAGACCGTGCGCGACGCGATGGCTGCCTGGGAGGTGCTGCCCGACGCGTGGATCGACCGGCCCGCCAAGGGTCAGCCCAACCCGGCCGTCGTCCCGGGAGAGGCGGTCAGCTGGCCGGTGACGACGCAGACCGCCGAGGCGTTGCGCCGCATCGACGCCGCCGAGCGCGTGTGGGCGGCCGACCCGGACGAGCCCGACGCCGACCTCGACCTGGTCGAGCAGGCCCACGTCGCGCAGTGGGACGACGAGCTCGAGCGCCTGCTCGTGGAGGCCCGCGAGGGCACCCAGGACGTCCTCGAGGTGCCGCTGCCCTCGAGCCTGTCGGCGACCGGTCTGGCCAGGCTGCGCGACGACCCCGACGCCTTCGTCGCCGACCTGGTGCGACCGATGCCGCGCCAGCCGTCGCCGGCGGCGAGGTTCGGCACCCGCTTCCACGCGTGGGTCGAGGCGCGGTTCGGCCAGCAGCAGCTGCTCGATCCCGACGAGCTCCCGGGGCGCGGCGACGCGGGCATCGAGGACGACGCCGACCTGCGCGACCTGATCGCGCTGTTCGAGAAGGGGCCCTTCGCCGACCGCGGGCCGCACCGCATCGAGGCGCCGTTCGCGCTGGTGGTCGCCGGCCAGGTGGTGCGCGGCCGGATCGACGCGGTGTACGCCGAGCCGGATGGCCGCTGGCTGGTCGTCGACTGGAAGACCAACCGTGACCAGACCGCCGACCCGTTGCAGCTCGCGATCTACCGGCTGGCGTGGTCCGAGCTCGCCGGCGTGCCGCTGGAGGACGTCGACGCGGCGTTCCACTACGTGCGCACCGGGGAGACCGTGCGGCCCACCGACCTCCCCGATCGCGTCGGCATCGCGTCGATCCTCGCTCCGGAGCAGTCGGAGCCGTGAGTCAGGCGGTCGACGCCGCCAGGGCGATCTCGACCATCGCACCGAACGTCTCCTGACGCTCGAGCGCGGTGGTCTCCTCGCCGGTGACGATGTGGTCGGAGACGGTGCAGATCGCCAGCGCCCGCCGGCCGTACGACGCGGCGAGGGTGTAGAGCGCCGAGGCCTCCATCTCGACGGCGAGCACGCCGTGGTCGACGAGCGGCTTGGTCAGCTCGGCAGCACGCGGGTTGTAGAAGCTGTCGGAGGAGTAGATCAGGCCGACGTGCGCGGTCAGGTCGGACCGGGCCTGGGCCGCGTCGTGGGCGGCGCGCAGCAGGCCGAAGTCGGCGACCGGCGCGTAGTCGAGCCCGAGGAACCGCAGGCGGTTCATCGAGGAGTCCGTGCACGCACCGGACGCGAGCACGACGTCCCTCAGCGCGAGCCGCTCGGTCAGGGCGCCGCAGGACCCGACCCGCACGATCGACTGCACGTCGTACTCGGCGAACAGCTCGTTGACGTAGATCGCCATCGAGGGCTGGCCCATCCCCGACCCCTGCACCGACACCGGCCGGCCGCGCCAGGTGCCCGTGAACCCGTACATCCCGCGGACCTCCGTGTAGCAGGTCGCGTCGTCGAGGTAGGTCTCGGCGATCCACTTCGCTCGCAGCGGGTCGCCGGGCAGCAGGACGGTGGGCGCGACCTGGCCGGCCGCCGCCGCGATGTGCGTGCTCATGGCCGCAAACTACAAGGTCGCGGACCGACCCTTGCGCGCCGCCACCACCGTGAGTAGCGTCCTCGACCACGTCATGTTGACGTCAACATCCGCGCCGGACGAGGTGGCGCGGTCTCTCGGGACGGAGCCCTCATGCGAATCTCACTGCGTCACCTGGCCGCGGTCGCCGCGGTCGTCGTGACCGCCGCCGCGCCGCTTCCGGTGCTCGCCGCGCCGTCGACCGGACCTGCCGGGACGAGCGAGTTCCGGGGGGTCAACTGGGCCGATCCGCGCGACAACTACGCGGCCGACGAGGTCGTGCCGTCCGGGCTGAGCAAGACCGACGACTATGCGACAACCTACGCGAAGGCGACCCGGATCCTCGGCGAGTTCCGGCACGAGCTGCGCGCGAACACGGTGCGGCTGCCGATCAACCCCGCCAGCGTCGGCACCCCGTGGTGGCAGGCCTACCGCGGCGCGATCGACGCCGCCGTCGACAGCGGCTTCAAGGTGATCCTGAGCTACTGGGAGGCCAACGACGCCAAGGACGGCCGGGTCGACGACCCCGCGCAGTTCGACGCGATGTGGGACACCGTCGTCGCGGCGTACGGCGCGAACCCGCGGATGTACTTCGAGCCGATGAACGAGCCGTTCGGCTACTCGCTGCACGACTGGGTCGGCCTCACCTCGTCGTGGCTGTCGCGGCACAGCGACGTGCCGCGCAAGCGCGTGGTGATCTCGGGCACCGGCTACAACGACGACGTGACCGGGGTCGGGGCCGCGCCGCAGCTCGACGGCACCCTGCTGTCCCTGCACTTCTACGGCTTCTGGGCGAGCGACACCACCGAGGCCGGCTGGCTGGCGAACCTGCGGCCGCGGATCGGTTCGTACGGCGGGCGCACGATCATCGACGAGGCCGGGTCGCCGATGACGATCGGCCTCAACTACGGCAACCACGAGGGCAACGTCTACACCTCCTACCTCGGCGCGCTGACCCGCACGGCGCGCGAGCAGGGCATGGGCATCGTGTACTGGCCGGGCCTGCGCGACGGCGACGCGTACTCGATGACCACCCGGCTCCCCGACGGCGACCTGGCGGTCAACAGCCAGAGCGGCCTGGCCCAGCTGCAGTGGGGCTGGGGCCTGCTGAAGACCGAGCCGGTGAACGACCTTCCGCCCGCGCCGCCGGGCGAGGTGCTGCGTGGTGCGGGCAGCGGCCGCTGCGTCGACGTGCCCGGGTTCTCCACCACCAGCGGCACCGCCCTGGACCTGTGGGACTGCAACGGCGGCGGCAACCAGACCTGGGACTGGACGGCCGACCGGCAGCTGACGGTCTATGCGAACAAGTGCATGACGATCGGCGGCGACGGAGCCAGCGCGGGGAGCCCGGTGGTGATCGCCGACTGCACCGGAGCGGCCGACCAGGCCTGGCAGCTCAATGCCGACCTGACGGTCACCAGCGTCGCCGACCCGGGGCTCTGCCTCGACGCGGCCGGCGGTGGCACGGGCAACGGAACGGCCGTCGACGTCTGGTACTGCAACGGCCAGCCCAACCAGCAGTGGTCGCGGTCCTGACCCGGGGTCGAACTCCCGCGACCGGGTCACCGGACACGGGCTAGCCTGCGATCCATGACCGTCCTCGAGCCGATCACGCTGCCCACGACGCCCGAGGGCTGGAGCGACTGGCTCGAGGAGCGCGGACGCGGGTCGCTGCGCGCCGCCGGCGACCGGATCGCGACGCTGAAGAGCGCGACGCCCGGCGACAGCGTCGTGCTGGAGCTGTGGAACGACGCCGCGATCGCCCTCGCGAACGCCTTCGCGACGACCAGCCTGTTCTCCTCCGTCCACCCGGACCCCGAGATCATCGGTCTGGCCGAGACGATCGAGGTCGACGCCCGACGCTTCGCCAGCGACCTGTACCTCGACGCCGCGGTCTTCGCGCAGCTGTCCAGCCTCGTCCCCGACGCGCTGGACGACGGTGGCCGCCGGGTGCTGGCGGACGCGCTGCGCTCGTTCCGCCGGTCGGGCGTGGAGCTCGACGACGACACCCGTGGCCGGCTGCGTGAGCTCAACGAGCGCGAGACCGCACTCGGGCAGGCGTTCTCGCGCAACATCCGCAACGGCCGCCGCGAGGCGCTGGTGCCGCAGGCGGCGCTCGACGGGCTCCCGCCCGACTTCGTCGAGAGCCACCCGGCCGACGAGCAGGGTCGGGTCCGGATCACGACCGAGTATCCCGACGTGCACCCGTTCCTCACCCACAGCCGCGACGCGGAGGCCCGCCGTGCCGTCGCCCTGGAGTACTTCAACCTGGCCTGGCCGGAGAACGACGCGGTCCTGCACGACCTGCTCCGCCTGCGCGACGAGAAGGCGCGCCTGCTCGGCTACCCGTCGTGGCCCGACTTCGACGCCGAGGTCAAGATGATCGGCAGCGGAGCGGCGGTCGAGAAGTTCGTCGACCGGATCGCCGCCGAGGCGTACGACGCCGGCGTCCGCGACCTGGCCGTCCTCGAGGCGCGCGGCGCCCAGGAGGGCATCGAGCGGATCGACCTGTCCAACTGGCGCTACTGCTTCGAGGCGGTCAAGCGCGAGCAGTTCGGCGTGGACAGCCAGGAGGTCCGGCGCTACTTCGACTTCGCGCGGGTGCGCCAGGGGCTGCTCGACGTGACCGGCCGCCTCTTCGGGCTCACCTACGAAGCCGTCGACGTGCCCACCTGGCACGACGAGGTCCGCTCGTACGACGTGCACCTCGACGGTCCCGACGGGACGAGGCAGCGGATCGGGCGGATCCACCTCGACCTGCACCCGCGCGACCGGAAGTACAACCACGCGGCGCAGTTCGACCTCGTGCCCGGCGTACGCGGGCGTCAGCTGCCGGAGGGTGTGCTGGTCTGCAACTTCAGCCGCGGGCTCATGGAGCACCACGAGGTGGTGACCCTCTTCCACGAGTTCGGCCACCTCATGCACCACGTGCTGGCCGGGCGGCACCCGTGGGTGGGCTTCTCCGGCGTGGCGACGGAGTGGGACTTCGTGGAGGCGCCGTCGCAGATGCTCGAGGAGTGGGCCCGCGACGCCAAGGTCCTGCAGCTGTTCGCGGTCGACGCCGACGGCACCCCGATCCCGACCGAGCTGGTCGAGCGCCTCCGGGCCGCCGACGAGTTCGGCAAGGGCTTCCTGGCGCGCACGCAGATGTTCTACGCCGCGCTGTCCTACAAGCTGCACGTCGAGGTGCCCGACGACATCACGGCGCGGATGTTCGAGCTCTACCCGGAGTACAGCCTGGTCGCCCCTCTCGAGGGCACCCACTTCCACACCGGGTTCGGCCACCTCGAGGGGTACGGCTCCGGCTACTACACCTACATGTGGTCGCTGGTGATCGCGAAGGACCTGTTCAGCGCCTTCGACCCCGACGACCTGCTGTCGACCGAGGTCGCGCGCCGCTACCGCGACACCGTGCTGGCGCCCGGCGGGTCGCGTGATGCCGCCGACCTGGTCGCGGACTTCCTGGGCCGGCCCTACGACACCGAGGCGTTCTCGCGGTGGCTGAACCGGTGAGCGCCGCTGGGCACGCGTCGGACGCCGACCAGCGGCCGATCGCGGAGCCGGTGCACATCGCGCTCTCGCGTCAGGCGCACGACCGGATCGCCGACCGGCGGGTCGACGAGGCGTGGTTCGAAGAGGTCTGGGCCGACCCGGCCACACGCGTCCTGGTCATGGCCGGCACCCGCTTCCGCCGGTCGGGCGGCCGCGTGGTGTGGGTCTCGCCGGAGGAGGCGCCGGAGGGCACGCGGGTTCTTCTCGGTGACCTCGGAGGCGTCGTGCATCTCGCCGTCGTGGCCGACCCCGGGCTCGCCGACGAGGAGTGGACCGGCCTGCGGGGCATCGTCGCGGACGTCGACGAGGAGGAGGCCGCACTCGTCGTCCACGCGGTCGGCATCGCCGAGTGGCTCTTCGCGACCCGGCACTGCGCCCGCTGCGGTGGCACGCTGGAGCCGCGGCAGCTGGGGCACGTGCTCCGGTGTGCGAGCTGTGGCCGGGAGGAGTTCCCGCGCACCGACCCGGCGGTGATCATGGTCGTGGTCGACGGCGAGGCCCCCCACGACCGCTGCCTGCTCGGTCGGCACCCGGCCTGGCCGCCGGGCCGCTACTCGACGCTCGCGGGCTTCGTGGAGCCGGGGGAGTCCATCGAGCAGGCCGTGCGCCGCGAGGTCCTCGAGGAGGCCGGCGTCCATGTCGGCGAGGTCGCGTACTTCGGCAGCCAGCCCTGGCCGCTCCCGCGCAGCCTGATGATCGGCTGCGTCGCCCGCGCGGAGTCCACGGAGATCTCGGTCGACGGCGAGGAGATCGAGGACGCCCGCTGGTTCACCCGCGAGCAGATGCGCTCGGAGGCCGAGGCCGGCACGCTGGTCCTGCCCGGCGGGGTCTCGATCTCGCGCTCCCTGGTCGAGCACTGGTACGGCGGCCCGCTGCCCGGCAGCTGGTGAGCGAGGACGCGCCAGCGGACTCGATCGTCGGTGGTTGATTTCGGCAGGTGGTTCCTGAGCCTGCCGAAGGGCTCAATCCGGCGGACCAGCGAGTTCGGCCGAGGCACGAGGCAGAAACCGAGCGTGCCGAAACCTGCGAGGACGCGCCAGGCAGGACTCGACGTTCAGGCCAGGTCCGACGGATCCGTGTTCGCGCCGCACAGCACGATCCCGACCCGCTCGTCGGCAGCCGGTCGGTAGCGACCCGACGCCAGTGCAGCCCAGGCCGCGGCCGCGCCGTGCTCGACGACGATCCGCCACCGCGACCACAGCATCGCGCGGGCCTCGACAAGATCGTCGTCGCTGACGAGCACGCTCCGCACTCCCGTGCGGGTCGCGACGTCGAAGGCGATGTCTCCGAGCCGGCGGGCGCCCAGGGAGTCGGCCGCAATGCCCGACACGGCGACGTCGACGGGACGGCCCTCCTCGAGGGCCCGGCTCAGCGTGGGTGCGGTCTCCGGCTCCACGCCGACCACCCGGGCCCGTCCCTCGAGGGCCGCGGCCACCCCGGCCATCAGGCCCCCGCCACCCACCGCGACGAGCACCGTGTCGAGCCCGTCCGGCACCTGCTCGAGCAGCTCGAGCGCGAGGGTGCCCGCGCCTGCGGCGATGTCGGGCTGGTCGTACGCGTGGCAGAGCAGGGCGCCGGTGCGAGCGGCGGCCCGCTGGGCTGCGTCCTGCGCCGCGGCGTACTCGGAGCCCTCGAGCACGACCGAGGCCCCGAGCTCCTCGAGCCGGGCGACCTTGAAGGCCGGCGCCGTCTCGGGCACGAACACCGTGGCGGGGACGCCGAGCCGCGCCGCCGCGTAGGCGTTCGCCACGCCCGCATTGCCGCCCGAGGCGACCACGATCCCGACGGCCGGGTCGAGCTCGCCGTCGGCCTGCGCCCGCAGGATCCGGTTGAGGGCACCTCGCGCCTTGAACGTGCCGGTGTGCTGCAGCTGCTCCAGCTTGAAGCAGGCGTGCCCTCCGAACAGGTCCCGGTCGAGCTCGAGCACGGGAGTGGTGCGGACCCGGCCCCGGATGCGCTCCCGCGCAGCCAGCACGTCCGAGCGGTCGATCACGCGACGACCCTAGCCGGGCACGCGCTGCCGGGGTCAGGCAGCGAAGTCGGCGAGCTTCGCCTTCACCTGGGCCAGCGACGGGTTCGTCTGCGCGCTGCCGTCGGGGAAGACGAGGGTCGGCACGGTCTGGTTGCCACCGTTGACCGCCATCACCAGGTCGGCGGCCTCGGGGTCCCGCTCGATGTCGACGACGTCGTACTCGATGCCTTCACGGTCCAGCTGGCTCTGCAGGCGGTGGCAGTACCCGCACCACGGGGTGGAGTACATCGTCAGGCGACCGCTCGGACCGGACTGCTCGTGGATGTGGGTGGACATCGGGTTGTGTCGCTCCTCGCAACTAGGCTTCCCCCATCCAACCAACGCATGGGGTGAAACATTTCCGAGCGAGGCCACGCAGCGAGTCCAGACCGGGGGAGCCGATGAGCGCGGAGCGGCTCCTCGAGGCTCTCGACCCCGAGCAGCGCCAGGTCGCGGAGGCCCTGCGTGGGCCCGTCCGCGTGCTCGCGGGGGCGGGCACAGGCAAGACCCGCGCGATCACGCACCGCATCGCGTACGGCGTCGCGACCGGCACCTACAACCCCGCCGAGGTCCTCGCCGTGACGTTCACCACGCGCGCCGCGGGCGAGATGCGCACGCGCCTGCGTGCGCTCGGTGCGCCAGGCGTGCAGGCCCGCACGTTCCACTCCGCGGCGCTGCGGCAGGTCCGCTGGTTCTGGCCGAAGGTCTACGGCGGTGAGCCGCCTCAGCTGATGGACTCCAAGATCCCGGTCGTCGCCGGTGCGGCGCGGCGCAACCGCATCCAGGTCGACCAGGGCACCTTGCGCGACCTCGCCAGCGAGATCGAGTGGGCCAAGGTCAGCAACGTGCGTCCGGACGCCTACGAGCAGATCGCGCCCACCCGCAACCGCGAGGTCAGCGGCCTGGACGCCGGCACGGTGGCCCACGTCTTCGCCACCTACGAGGAGCTCAAGCGCGAGCAGGGTCGGATGGACATGGAGGACGTCCTGCTCATCGGCGCCGCCCTGCTCACCGAGGACGACCGCGTGGCGGCCACGGTCCGCCAGCAGTACAAGTGGTTCGTCGTCGACGAGTACCAGGACGTCAGCCCGATCCAGGCGACCCTCCTCGACCTGTGGCTCGGCGGGCGCGACGAGATCTGCGTCGTGGGTGATCCGGCACAGACGATCTACTCGTTCGCCGGTGCGCGGGCGGCGTACCTCGGCGAGTTCGTGCGCACGCACCCGCGGGCGACCAGCGTCGAGCTGGTGCGCAACTACCGCTCGACCCCGCAGGTCATCGAGACCGCCAACGCGCTGCTCAAGGGCACCTCGACCGGTGCCGTCTCCCTGCGCGCCCAGCAGCCGTCCGGTGACGCCGTGACCTGGCGCGAGCTGCCCGACGAGGTCGCCGAGGCCGACGCGGTGGCCGACCACATCGTGCGGCTGCAGCGCGAGGGCGTGCCGCTGCGCGAGATGGCGGTGCTGTTCCGGATCAACGCCCAGTCGGAGAACTTCGAGGAGGCGCTGGCGTCCCGCTCGATCCCGTACGTCGTCCGCGGCGCCGCGCGCTACTTCGAGCGCCCCGAGGTCCGCCAGGCGCTCGCGCTCCTCCGGGCGAGCGCGCGCGCCGGCGAGGCGGCGGCCGAGCGCGGTGACGCCCTGGTCAGCCAGGTCAGCGGCGTCCTCGCCGGCATGGGCTGGTCGACGGAGGCACCCGCCGCGCGCGGACAGGCCCGCGACCGGTGGGAGTCGCTGACCGCGCTGGTCTCCCAGGCCGAGGAGTACGCCGCCGGCGACGTGGCTCCGACTCTCCAGGGCTTCGTCGCCGAGCTCGACCGGCGCGCCCACGAGCAGCACGCGCCGGTCGCCGAGGGCGTCACGCTCGCGACGCTGCACGCCGCGAAGGGCCTCGAGTGGGACGCCGTGTTCCTGGCCGGCCTCCAGGACGGCTCGATGCCGATCAGCTACGCCACCACGCCCGAGGCGGTCGAGGAGGAGCGTCGGCTGCTGTACGTCGGCGTGACCCGCGCCCGCAAGCACCTGAGCCTGTCCTGGTCGCTGGCCCGCAACCCGGGCGGCCAGGCCCGGCGCAAGCCCTCGCGGTTCCTGGCCGGTCTGCGCCCCGAGTCGGCCACGGACCGGGCGACGGTCCAGACCAGCGGGTCCTCGAGCCGGCGTCGTTCCAAGGCCTCGGTCTGCAAGATGTGCCGCCGTCCGCTGGCCACGGCGCGGGAGCGCAACCGGGGCTACTGCTCGGAGTGCCCGCTGCCCTACGACGAGTCCCTGTTCGAGTCGCTCAAGCAGTGGCGCAAGCAGCGTGCGGACGCCGAGAGCGTGCCGGCGTTCGTGGTGTTCTCCGACGCGACGCTCGAGGCGCTCGCCGAGGTGCGCCCCACCGATCGCAAGGGCCTGCTCCGGGTCAACGGCATCGGCGCGGCCAAGCTCGAGCGTTACGCCGACGACGTGCTCGCCGTGCTGGCCGGTGCGACCGCCTCCGGCAGCGGCGACGGCGACTCGGAGAACGCGACCGGTAAATGATTTGCACGCCCGGTGAGGGCAGGCGTAGTTTACCGACCACGCCAAATGCGCCAGACGGCCCTGACAAGGCCGGCGCCGAAGACTCCGGAGGAGGTGCGACACCCATGAGCAACACCACGAGCTGGCACAACACCGTGATGCGGATGCGCTTCGTCGCGCCCACTCACGGTTTCGGCATGGGTGACGTCTGCCCGCAGGCCACTGGCTACACCTCCGGCTTCTCCGGCGGCGCCGCCATCGCCACGCGCAAGCGCCACCTCGATGCCGCCCAGGCCACCCCGGTGACGGGCCGCACGCCTTGGAGTCCACCAGTCACATGAGTCCAACTCATCGACCGGCACCTCCAAGGCCGCGGAACCCGAACCAAACGGGATCCGCGGCCTTCTTGTTTCTCCAGGAAGCCGCGGACCTCTCCGAGACACAGATTTCCCGACGCGATCGACACAGGAGAAGGAGGTGACAGATGAGTACGAGCGTTCTCGGCTCGTCGAGTGGAGTCGATGAGGACCTGCTGCCGTGTCGTGCCAACGACGCGGAGCTGTTCTTCGCCGAGTCCCCCAGCGACGTGGAGCTGGCGAAGGCGCTGTGCCAGGACTGCCCCGTGAGGGTGGAGTGCCTCGCCGGCGCCCTCGAGCGGCGCGAACCATGGGGCGTCTGGGGCGGTGAGCTGTTCCTTCAGGGAGTGGTGATCCCCCGCAAGCGCCCTCGTGGCCGGCCTCGCAAGAACCCCGTGGCCGCCTGAAGCGCCCCACCGAACGAAACGGACGACAACCCAGATGAAGACCTACACCGATCGGAGCAAGAAGATGAGTTTCCTCGCAGAGGACCTGGCTCGGGCTCATATGAGCTCGCGCCTCGAGCAGGCGCGGATGGCACGGCGCGGGCGTGAGCTCGCCGCGGCCCGGCGCCTCTCCCGCAAGGCCGAGCGCGCCGCTGCCCAGGCGCGTCTGGCCCTCGCCCGCATGATGTGAATCAGCACCGACTTCTCGTCGATCGCGGGAATCGAGGCCGGGTCGGTGGCGACAGTTCGCCACCGACCCGGCCTTCGCCATGTCGAGTGGGCAGTTCGTTCCCGTCGAGTTGGCAGTTCGTGCCCTTTGAGTTGGCAGTTGGTCCCCCTCAAGCGGTACGAACTCCCCACTCGACGGGACGAACCCCCAACTCAACAGGTCGGCGGCGATACGGTGGCGCCATGGCAGCCGGTGCGGTCACGTGCGCGTTCTGCGGCAAGGTCAGCGAGGGCGAGGCGCCGCCGCTGACCTGGACGTCGGCGGTCGAGCAGGGGCGAACCAAGTGGTTCTGCGACTCCTGCTCCCGCGAGCACCTGCGGTCCATGGAGTCCAAGCTCGACAGCGAGTGGTGGTGAGGTGGTTTCGGCAGGCTCAACCACCGGTGGTTGAGCCCTTCGGCAAGCTCAGGAACCACCTGCCCGAAACCACCTCACTCGGCGAAGCCGGGGAGTGACTCCTCGAGGATCTGACGGAAGGGGAGTGTGGCGCCGAGCTGGCTGAGCACGCCGACGCCGCCCACCCAGGTGCGGTGGATCAGCAGGTACGCCGGCGGCAGGTTCAGCCGCATCATCACCGGGTAGGCGTCGCCGCGGGGGTCGTTGATCCGCTTGAACTGCTCCTGCATCCAGGCTCGCGAGAACGTGAACGTCTCCGACCTCGCCGGCTCGATGAAGGGTGCGAGGTAGGACCGGAGCCGGTCGGCGTCGACGCGCACGTTCTCCTTGATGAACCCCTCGTCCCGCAACGCCTCGACCAGCTGGTCGTAGTCGTCGAGGCAGGCGATCCGGATCAGGGAGCCGTACGCGCGGGGCAGGCTGCGCTCGGGCAGGCGCGCGACCGCGCCGTAGTCGAGCACGCCCAGGCGTCCGGGCGACCCGTCGGCCTGGGGGAGCAGCCGGAAGTTGCCCGGGTGCGGGTCGGCGTGCAGCATCCCGGTGCGGGCCGGACCGCCGAACATGAACCGCACGTAGAGCTCGCCGTAGTGGTCGCGCTCCTCCTGGGTGCCGTCGCGGATCACCTGGGCGAGCGACGCCGGGCTGTCCACCCATTCCGTGACCAGCACCTGGGAGGCGACCGCGACGACGTCGGGGACGAGGATGGAGGGGTCGCCGGCGTACTCCGCGGCGAACACCCGCTGGGCCTCGGCCTCGAGGTGGTAGTCGAGCTCCTCCTCGACGCGCGCCTGCAGCTCCTCGACGAGCGGCTTGACGTCGATCCCGGGGAAGGCCGGCCCGAGGCTGCGAGCGACCCGCGAGAGCTGGCGCAGGTCGCTGCGCAGCGCGTCGGCGGCGCCCGGGTACTGCACCTTGACGGCGACGTCGCGCCCGTCCCAGCGGGCCCGGTGGACCTGTCCGATGGAGGCGGCGGCCGCGGGCACCGGGTCGAGATCGGTGAGGTGGGAGCGGTAGTCCGCGCCGAGCTCGCGAGCCAGGATCTCCCGGACGGTGATGGTCGGCATCGGGGGAGCGGAGTCCTGCAGCCGGGTGAGCTGGTCGCGGTACGGCGCGGCGAGGTCCTCCGGGAGGGCCGCTTCGAAGATCGACAGCGCCTGGCCGACCTTCATCGCCCCGCCCTTGAGCTCGCCGAGGGTGCGGAAGAGCTGCTCGGCGGTGCGCTGCTGGAGCTCGCCGAACACCACCTCGGCCGGCGCGCCACCCATCCGCTTGCCCAGGCCGAGCGCCGTGCGGCCGGCGTACCCGAGCGGCAACGCCGCCAGGCGGGCGGTGCGGGCGACGGCGTTGCGGGGGGTGCTCACCCCACCATTGTGCGGGAAGGGTGTGCGTCCGACGACCAGCCGCAGCCGCAGGCGGGGTGTCGCAGCCACTCGGTCTGGGTGAGCGCAGCCAGCGCGGGCTCGATCCGGACCGTGCTGGACCACGTCGACGGGCGCCCGCCCTCGACGTGCGTGACCAGGTCGCGCACCGCCCAGGCGAGTGCGAGCGTGCCCAGCGCGGTGTCGACGGGCTCGGCGACGCCGTCCTGCCGGGCGGCGCGGGCGGCGGCGTGCCGGGCCACCAGGGTCGTCGCCGAGGGATCGTCGACCAGGCGGTGTGCGTCGCTGCAGCGCAGGCAGGCCGTGCGCCCCGGTACGACGAACGGGCCGACGAGCACGGCGCCCTCGACGAGCCGGACGAGCAGGTGCGGGGTGCCGGTGCGGACCAGCGCGTCCAGCTCGACCCGGTCGATCTCGCCGAGGGAGAGCACGAGCACGGCGGTGGGCCCGCCGTCGGGTCGGTCGGTGACGGGGAGGCCGACGGCATCGAGCAGACGGGTGGGGTCGAGGTCAGGGACGATGCCCTGGACGGCGACCCGGGCGCTGCGGCGCGCCGCGAGCCGGTCGCGGTAGCCGGAGTGGTCCTGCGCCGCCACGGCAGCGACGTCGCCGACCGCGAAGCCGGGGGTCAGCAGGCCGGTGCCGTCCACGAGGACCGGGGCGAGCGCGTCGAGGACGGCTCTGGTCTCGGCATCCCCGGGCACGGCCTCTCCGCGGACGAGGTGGTCGAGCGTGCGGCGTACCGGCTCGGTGTCGGGCACGCAGACCTCCGGTCGCAGCCCCACCTGAAGCTCGGTCCGCGACCGGCGCAGCACACGGAGGCCGGGGGCGAGGACCGGGCGCAACATGGTCCAGGAGCGTAGGCACGCGCCGCCGGTGGCGCGAACGGTCGTCCACAGGCAAGAAACAGCGCAACGGCGGGACCCACGAGGTGGGTACCGCCGTTGCGCTGTTGCTTCGGGTCGGTCGGGTCAGGCCCGGCCGAGGATGCGGTTCAGCTTCGTGCCGCACACGGGGCAGGTGGCCTTGGCCATCTTGGTGCCCTTGTCGTTGACCTCGATGGTGCCCTCGGCCTCACGCTTTTCCTTGCACTTCACGCAATAGAACTCGCCGCTCCAGGTCTCCGCCATGACGGCCTCCTTGATCCATGTTGCTCTGGTCGTCGCGGCGGGAGTCTGGGGGAAGACCCGCCGGGGTCCAGTTTTGGGACCGGTTCGACCCTAGACCACGGGTCCACGCATTTCGCGCAGGGGGAGCCCGTTCGGGGGTGTGTCCTTTTACGGGTGTTCCGGCCGTTAATCTCCGCTCATGACCGCCGAGTCGCCCTCCTTGACCCATCTCCGGCTGGAGCGCCCGTCCCCGGGAGTCGCCCGCCTGGTGCTGGACAACCCCGGCCAGCGCAACGCGATGTCCGCCGACATGACCCGGTCGTGGGGCCTGGCGATCGACGCTCTGGCCGCCGACCGCGACCTGCGGGTGGTGGTCGTCACCGGGGAGGGCAGCGCGTTCTGCTCGGGCGGTGACCCGCGGTGGATCGCCGGCGAGCCGGACGCCACGGTCGACCAGCTGCGCACCCGGATGATCGGGTTCTACCGCGCCTGGCTGGCGATCCGGGCCCTGGAGGTCCCGACGATCGCGGCGGTCAACGGCCCCGCCGTGGGCGCCGGGCTCTGCCTCGCGCTGGCCTGCGACCTCCGGTACGCCGCGGCCGGCGCGACCCTGAGCGCGCCGTTCGTCCGGCTCGGCATGAACCCCGGCATGGCGTCGACGTACCTGCTCCCGGACGTGGTCGGTGACGCCCACGCCCGCGAGCTGCTGCTCACCGGACGCAGCGTGCACGCAGAGGAGGCCCGCCAGCTCGGCATGGTCAGCCGCGTCTTCGCCGACGACGCCTTCGCCGCGGAGGTGCAGCAGATCGCCGAGGGGATCGCCGCGACCGCGCCGATCGCCAGCCGGTACACGACGGTCTCGCTGCGCGGCGGCGGCCACCGCGACCTGGAGTCCGCGATCCAGTGGGAGGCGCTCGCGCAGCCGATCACGCTGGCCACCGAGGACCTCCAGGAAGGCGTGCGCGCCGCGCGCGAGAAGCGCCCGCCGCAGTTCCGCAACGCCTGAGCACACCCGGCCCGGGTGCGGGGACGCAGAAGGCCCCCGACCGCCGCCGTTCGGTGCTTGCCTTCCCCTTGCGAACACGTGCCCGGCGATGGTCGAGGGCCTCTTCTGGCGCCACGCTAGGCGAGCGTCGCAACCCGGTCAATCCGCCGCCCCGTACTGGCGTGGACCAGCTTCTCCACGGCCTGTGGACAACCCTGTGGACGACGTGTGGACAGCCGGGGGATCGCTGTGGAGGACGCCATGATCGGGCCGGGTTGGGGAGAATCGCCCGCATGGCAGCACCCACACCCGCGTACGCCGACGGACCCGTCGCCGCGCTGCGCCGGATCGCCTTCCTGCTCGAGCGCACCAGGGCCGAGACCTACAAGGTCAAGGCGTTCCGGGCGGCGGCCGCGACGATCCTGCCGCTGGACCCCGAGGAGGTGGCGACCCGGGCCCGCGAGGGGACGCTCCGCGAGCTCGCCGGCATCGGTGCGTCGACCGCCGAGGTGATCGCCCAGGCGGTCGAGGGACGCGTCCCGGCCCGACTGGCCCGGCTGGAGGAGGAGGCGGGAGGCGCTCTCGTCGACGGGGGCGACGGCATCCGTGGCGCGCTGCGCGGCGACCTGCACTCCCACAGCGACTGGTCCGACGGAGGCTCGCCGATCGAGGAGATGGCGTTCACCGCGATCGAGCTCGGCCACGAGTACCTCGTGCTCACCGACCACTCGCCGCGGCTGACGGTCGCGAACGGCCTCTCGGTCGCGCGCCTGCGCCAGCAGCTCGAGGTCGTCGAGGCGGTCAACGCGCACCTGGTCGCGGCCGGGTCCACCGCCGGCACCGGCTTCCGGCTCCTCAAGGGCATCGAGGTCGACATCCTCGACGACGGCAGCCTCGACCAGACCGACGAGATGCTCTCCGCCCTGGACGTCCGGGTCGCCTCGGTGCACTCGAAGCTCGCGATGGACAAGGACGCGATGACCCGGCGCATGGTCAACGCGGTCGCGAACCCGTTCACCAACGTGCTCGGGCACTGCACCGGCCGGCTGGTCACCGGCAACCGGGGGATCCGGGCCCAGTCGCAGTTCGACGCCCGCCGGGTGTTCGAGGCCTGCGTCGAGCACGACGTCGCCGTGGAGATCAACGCCCGACCCGAGCGGCGCGACCCGCCGACGCGGCTGCTGCAGCTCGCGATCGACGTCGGGTGCCTCTTCTCGATCGACTCGGACGCCCACGCGCCCGGGCAGCTCGACTTCCAGGTCTACGGGTGCGCGCGTGCCGAGGAGCTCGGGCTGGACCCCGACCGGATCGTGAACACGTGGCCGGCCGACCGGTTGTTGTCGTGGGCAAGTGGGGGAGCGGGGAGGTAACTTCTCGCCATGAAGCCCGAGGTCGAGGTGCGTCGTTCGCACCGGCGGACGCGCACCGTGTCGGCGTACCGCAAGGACGGCAAGGTCATCGTGATGATCCCGGCCCGGTTCACCCGGGCAGAAGAGTCCGAATGGGTCGACACCATGCTCGGCAAGCTGATCCGCAGCGAGCAGCGCGGCCGGCGCACCGACGAGCAGCTGATGCGCCGGGCCCGCGAGCTCGGTCGCGACTACCTCCACGGCCGGGTGGCGCCGCGCTCGGTGCGCTGGGTCTCCAACATGACGACGCGGTGGGGGTCGTGCACGACGGGTGAGGGCACGATCCGCCTGTCCGACCGGCTCCAGGGCATGCCCGTCTGGGTCATCGACTACGTGCTGCTGCACGAGCTCGCCCACCTGATCGAGCCGAGCCACAACGCGCGCTTCTGGCACTGGGTGGACAAGTACCCGCGCGCCGAGCGCGCGAAGGGCTACCTCGAGGGCGTCGCGGCGGCGGCGAACCTCCAGCTCGACGCCTGCGACTGAGCCCGGGCTCCCGGGGACACCCCGGCCGGGCTCACGCGTGCTGGCGCAGCCGCTCGCCGGCCAGACGGATCAGGTCGAGCATGTCCGGCTCGTCGGTCGGCACGTCGTCGACCGCGAACCACTGCAGGTCGAGCGACTCGTCGCTGACCACCGGCTCGCTGCTCGTCCCCAGGCGAGCCAGGAAGCGTACGTCGAAGTGCCGCACCGTGCCGCGGGGGCTGCAGAAGCCCACCTCGTGGAGGGAGAGGTGCACCGGGTCGGGGTCGACGACCAGGTCGGGCAGGCCGGACTCCTCGGTGCCCTCACGGAGCGCCGCTCCGGCGAGCGTGGTGTCCTCCGGCTCGAGGTGGCCGCCGAACGCGAACCAGCGGCGAGCCTTGCGGTGCAGGTTGAGCAGCACCTGCGTGCCGTCGTGGGAGAGCACGAGGGCGCCGGCGGTGAGGTGGTCGGGGAAGCAGGCCTTCTCGAGGCCGTCCGGGCGACGGCGCAGGTGCTCGACGTACTGCTCGCGCAGCAGCTCCTGGGCGTCGTCCGGCGCCGACCAGCCCTCGAGCACGGCCAGCGCGTCCGCGTGCAGGCTCACCGGGGGTCGTCGGAGCCGGGCGCGTCGTCGGTCGGACCCGGTTCGCCGGTGTCGCCGGCCTCGCTGTCGAGCAGCTCGGCGACGGCCTGCTCGAACGCCTCGTCGCTGAGCTCCTCCGGGTTGCCGACGTCCTCACGGAAGCCGAGCGGGTCGTCGAGGTCGGCGGCGGTCGGCAGCAGGTCGGGGTGCGCCCACACCGCGTCGCGCGCCTCGTGGCCCTGGCGCGAACGGAGCGATCCCCACAGCGCGGAGGCGTCGCGGAGCCGGCGCGGCCGCAGCTCGAGCCCGACCAGCGCCGCGAAGGTCTCCTCGGCAGGTCCACCGGCCGCACGGCGCCGCCGGATCGCCTCCTGCAGCTTGGCGGCGGCGGGCATCCGCTGGGCGGTGGCCTGACCGACCACCTCGTCGACCCAGCCCTCGACCAGGGCGAGGGTCGTCTCGAGCCGGGTCAGAGCGGCCTCCTGCGCCGGCGTCTTCTTCGGCTCGAAGAGGCCGCCGTCGAGGGCGGCCTGGAACGCCGCCGGGTTGGTGGGGTCCAGCTGGCCGAGCGACTCCTCGATGCCGGAGACGTCGATCGTGACGCCGCGGCCGAAGGCCTCGACCGCGGAGATCAGGTGGTCGCGCAGCCACGGCACGTGCGCGAACAGGCGCTGGTGCGCGGCCTCGCGCAGCGCCAGGTAGAGCAGCACGTCGTCCTCGGTGACGTCGAGGCCGTCGGCGAACTCCGCGATGTTGTGCGGCAGCAGCGCCGCCTTGCCGGCAGGTCCGAGCGGCAACCCGATGTCGGAGGCGGTGAGCACCTCGCCCGCGAGGCCGCCGAGCGCCTGCCCGACCTGCTGGCCGAACATCGCGCCGCCGGCCTTGCCGATCATGCCGATCAGGGGGCCCGCCATCGCGCGCGCCTCCTCGGGGATCGCACTGCCCATCGCGCCCACGACGTGCTGGGCGACGGGCTCCACCAGCACCCGCCACACGTCGGTCGTCTGCTCGATCCAGTCCGCGCGGCTCCAGGCGGCCGTGGTGGTGATGCCCGAGGGCAGGGTGGTCGTGTCGTCGAGCCAGTGGTCGGCGAGGCGGAAGGCGTCGGCGACGCGGTTGCGGGCCGCGCTGTCGGGCGTCGGGTCCGGCTCCTGGGCCGACGTACGCCGGGCGATGTCGATGGCGAGCGGCCAGTTGACCGGTCCGTCGTAGGGCTGCATCAGGGACTGCATCTGGCCCATCAGCGCGCCGAGGTCCAGGCCACCGAGGTCGGGCATGCCGCCGCCACCGAAGGCGCCGAAGATCTGCTCGAAGGGGGTGCCCTTGAAGGGGTTGTCGCCGCGGTTCTCGGGGCCTTCGTCAGGTGTCCCCGAGCCGCTTCCGGCGTCGTTGCTCATGGCTCCAAGTTACCGGGCTCATCTAGGCTTGTGGGGTGACCACGACCTCCTCCCGAGCCACGACCGTGCGCCTGGTCGCCGTGCGCGAGGACCCACTCGAGCCGGGCGAGGTCGTCGCCGCCGTCTCCGACGCCGCGGCGGGCGGTCTCGCGGTCTTCGTCGGCACGGTCCGCGACCACGACGGCGGCCAGGACGTGCAGCGCCTGGAGTACTCCGCGCACCCCACGGCCGAGGCCAGGCTGGCCGAGGTCGCGGCCGAGGTGGCCGAGGAGTTCGACGTCGTGGCCGTCGCCGCGACCCACCGGGTGGGGGTCCTCGAGATCGGCGACGTCGCGGTGGTCTCCGCGGTCTCGGCGGCTCACCGGGACACCGCCTTCGCGGCCTCGCGCGCGCTGATCGACCGGCTCAAGGCGCGCGTCCCGATCTGGAAGCACCAGGTGTTCGCCGACGGCACCGACGAGTGGGTGGACAGCCCCTAGCCGCACACCTGGCCGGCCCGACCTCGCCCGATCGCAGGCGGGCCCGCGTGTTGGCGGCACCCAAGCACGTGGGGTCGTCATCATGGGGACGTGGAGATCCTGCTCTGGCTGCTGCCCTCGGTCGTGGTGACGTGCGCCGCGATGGCCTGGGTGGGCTGGGTCGGCAGGGAGCGCCCCGAGCGCGAGCGGTCCGAGGCGGACCTGCAGCGCCTGGCCGAGGCGATCAGGCGTCCGGTGCCCGACGAGCGTCGCCGGCCGCGTCAGCGGGAGCGGAGCACCGGGGTGGCCCAGCGGCGGGAGCCTTCCCGGCGCGACCAGACCCGCCGGTCCGCCTAGTTGTGCTCGTTTGAGAGGCTGACGCCATGAGTCGCCGCACGGTTGCAGGCCTGCTCGCGCTCGGCTTGCTCCTCGTGCTCCTCGTCGTGGCGTGGCGCACTCCGGTCAACTACGTGACCTTCCGGCCCGGGCCGACGATGAACGTGCTCGGCCGGTACGACGGCAAGACGATCGTCACGGTCAGCGGCCATCAGAGCTACCGCGACAGCGGCGCGCTGCGGATGGTCACGGTCTACCCGAGCGGCCCGGACGAGAACATCAGCCTGCTCAACCTGGTGTACGGCTGGGTCGACCCGGACATCGCGGTGCTGCCCAAGGACGCCGTGTACCAGCCCGACGAGACCGGGGACAGCGCCCACGAGCAGTCGGCGATCGAGATGACCTCGTCGCAGGACAACGCGACCGCTGCGGCGCTGTCCACCCTCGGCATCGGCTACCAGACCGAGGTGCAGGTCAGCGAGGTCGCCCGTGACGGCGCGTCGGTCGGCAAGCTGCAGAAGGGCGACGTGCTCCTGGCGGTCAACGGCACCAAGACGTCCGATCCCACCCAGCTGGTCACGCTGATCCGCGCGATCAAGCCCGGTACGCCGACCCAGCTGACGGTCCGGCGCGACGGCGCCGAGCGCACCGTGACCGTCACGACGAAGGCCGACCCGCAGGACAAGACGGCCTCGCGCGTCGGCATCGGGATCCGGCAGTCGTTCCGGTTCCCGTTCCAGGTCAAGGTCCAGCTGCCCGGCACCGTCGGCGGCCCGTCCGCCGGGATGATGTTCGCGCTGGCGATCTACGACGTGCTCACACCCGGCTCGCTCACGGGTGGCAAGGTGATCGCGGGCAGCGGCGAGATCAGCCCGGACGGCACCGTCGGCGAGATCGGCGGCATCGGCCAGAAGCTCC
>NZ_RJSF01000004.1 GCF_003725535.1 Nocardioides pocheonensis
AAAAAACGCGGTCAAGAAGATCCCGGTCAACGCCCTGACCGGCGTGNGAGATCGAGGAGGTCGCCAAGACCAACCCCGACGCGGTCAAGAAGATCCCGGTCAACGCCCTGACCGGCGTGGACGCCGAGAAGGCTGCGGCGATCGTGGACGAGGCCAAGTTCCCCGACGCCCTGCGCGACCAGGCGATCGAGATGGTCCAGAGCCTCTGGAAGGTCTTCGTCGAGGAGGACGCCACCCTGGTCGAGGTGAACCCGCTCGCGCGGCTCGCCGGCGACAAGCTCGAGGCGCTCGACGGCAAGGTCTCGCTCGACGACAACGCCTCCGAGGTCCGCCACCCCGACCACGAGGAGTTCGTCATCCACGAGGAGGACGACCCGCTGGAGGCCGCGGCCAAGGCGAAGGGCCTGAACTACGTCAAGCTCGACGGCCAGGTCGGCATCATCGGCAACGGCGCGGGCCTGGTGATGTCGACCCTCGACGTCGTCGCGTACGCCGGCGAGGCGCACGGCGGCGTCAAGCCCGCCAACTTCCTCGACATCGGCGGCGGCGCGAACGCCCAGGTGATGGCCGACGGGCTCCACATCATCCTCAACGACCCGCAGGTCAAGAGCGTGTTCGTGAACGTCTTCGGCGGGATCACCGCCTGCGACGAGGTGGCCAACGGCATCGTCGGCGCGCTGAACATCCTCGGTGGCGAGGAGACCAAGCCGCTCGTCGTACGCCTCGACGGCAACAACGTCGAGGAGGGCCGGCGGATCCTGACCGAGGCCAACCACCCGCTGGTGACTCTGGCGGAGACCATGGACGGCGGCGCGGACAAGGCCGCCGAGCTGGCCAACCAGAGCGCCTGAGCCCCGGACGAAGAGAGAGCGAAGAACAGTGGCGATCTACCTCAACAAGGACTCCAAGATCATCGTCCAGGGCATGACCGGTGGGATGGGCTCCAAGCACACCACCCTCATGGTCCAGGCCGGGTCGAACATCGTCGGCGGCGTCAACGCCCGCAAGGCCGGCACGTCGGTGAACCTGGCCGGCAAGGACCTGCCGGTCTTCGGCAGCGTCACGGAGGCGATGGCGGAGACCGGTGCGGACGTCTCCGTCGTGTTCGTGCCGCCGGCCTTCACCAAGGACGCCTGCATCGAGGCGATCGACGCCGGCATCGGGCTGCTCGTGGTGATCACCGAGGGCGTGCCGGTGCAGGACACCGCCGAGGTGTTCGCCTACCTCGACGGCAAGAGCACCCGGATGATCGGCCCGAACTGCCCCGGCATCATCACCCCCGAGGAGTCGCTGGCCGGCATCACGCCGCACACGATCGCGGGCAAGGGCCCGATCGGGCTGGTGTCGAAGTCCGGCACGCTGACCTACCAGATGATGTACGAGCTGCGTGACTACGGCTTCACCACCGCGATCGGCATCGGCGGCGACCCGGTCATCGGCACCACGCACATCGACGCCCTCGAGGCGTTCGAGAACGACCCCGAGACCAAGGCGATCGTGATGATCGGCGAGATCGGCGGCGACGCCGAGGAGCGGGCCGCCGACTACATCAAGGCCCACGTGACCAAGCCGGTGGTCGGCTACGTCGCAGGCTTCACCGCACCCGAGGGCAAGACCATGGGCCACGCCGGCGCCATCGTCTCGGGCTCCTCAGGCACCGCGCAGGCGAAGAAGGAGGCCCTCGAGGCCGCCGGGGTCAAGGTCGGCAAGACGCCGTCGGAGACCGCCGAGCTCATGCGGGAGATCATGAAGGAGCTCTGAGCCCCCGGCTCGAGCACCCGCCGAGGCGCCCCTCCTGTCCGCAGGAGGGGCGCCTCGACGCATGTCCGGGTCAGGCTCCGGTCGCGACCGGCGCGCCTCGGCGGCGTGTCAGCCGGGGCCGCCGCCCGAAGGCCCGCTTCCCGTAGGCCCTGGGTCGCCGTGGGCATCGAAGCGAGCGGACCGGCCCCGCTGGATCCCGATCTCGGTGTCGATGCTGCGCCTGCGCAGGTCGGGCTTCGCCCTGCCGCTGCTCCACCACACCAGCCCGCCGACCACGGCGACGACCAGCACGGCGACCACCCACGATGTCATGGGGAGAGGGTCGCAGGTGCTGCGACCGCAGGCGACGGCTTCCCGTGAAGTCGCCGGTGCCGCTCGGCGGTCGCGAGGTAGAGGGCCCAGCCGAAGGTGAAGCTGGCGAACAGCGTGACGACGAAGAACAGCCACGGCCGGCGGATGCCGAGGCGACGCCCGCCGATGATCGTGGCCAGGGGGAGCAGCACCACGTTGGAGGTGATGAAGTCCCCGGACGCCGAGCCAGCCGCGGGGTTGGCGAACATCAGCTGCATGTACTGCTGCCAGCTGCCGTCGCCGACGAACGGGTTGGTGAGCCAGCCGTCGGTGTTCTCGGTGACGAAGCGGATGTTGAAGTACCAGCCGATGCCGATCGACGCGATCCCGACCGCGTAGAGCACCGCCTCGAGCGGCGAGAGCAGGGGCCCGGACGCAGGGCGCCGGAAGATCGCGGGGTTCGACCGGACCACCCAGACCACCACGCCGACACCCAGCAGGGCGTGCACCAGGAGCGAGAGCATGGGGACACGGTCGACCCGGAGCCAAGGTTTTGTCAATCATGACAATATGCCTGCTACGGTCGTCCTGTGTCTCGTCATCCCCAGACCGTTCGCAGCGAACGCACCCGCGTGGCGCTGCGGCGCGCGGCCACCGAGCTGTTCGCCGCCCAGGGGGTCGAGGCCACCTCGGCCGAGCAGATCGCCGAGCGGGCGGGGGTCACGCTGCGCACGTTCTACCGGCACTTCCCGTCCAAGCACGACGTGCTGTTCGCCGACTACGACAGCGGGCTGCAGTGGTTCCGGAAGGCGCTCGCGGCGCGGCCCGCGGGTGAGCCGCTGGTGGCGTCGGTGCGCGCCGCGATCTTCGCGTTCCCGTACGACGTGCAGGCGATCACGCAGATGGCGGCGTTCCGGGCCGAGCAGCTCGACCCGGAACGGATCGTCGGTCACCTGCGCCTGGTCGAGGCCGATCTCGCCGAGGCGATCGTCGAGCACCTCGAGCACCGCCTCGAGGACGCCGCGGGCCGCCGGCTCGACATCGTGGTGACCGGCCGGTCGATCGCCGCGGCCCTGTTCGGGACCATGGAGGTCTGGATGGCCGCCGACGACCGCTCACTGGGCGACCTCGCCGACCTGAGCCACGCGACGCTCGACGCGCTCGAGGCGGGACTGGACGAGCAGGGCATGTTTCGTCACCGTTGACGAAACTGTGGCACCCGTGCCAGCCTCGCCCCATGACGGACTATGACGCGGTCGTGATCGGCGCGGGCCACAACGGCCTGACCGCCGCGCTCCTGCTCCAGCGCGCGGGCCTGCGCACCGTGTGCCTCGAGGCCAAGCGGTACGCCGGCGGGATGGCCTCCACCGTCGAGCTCTTCGACGGCTACCGCTTCGAGATCGCCGGCTCGGTCCAGCTGCCCACCTCGGCGGTGGTGAGCAAGGAGCTGGGTCTCGACTCCCTGCCGCAGGTCGAGCTCGAGGTGATGTCGGTGTCGTTGCGCGGGGTCGGGGACGAGCCGTTCGTCTACTACACCGACCTGGCGCGGCTCGCCGAGCACGTCGAGCAGGTGCACGGCATCGAGGTCCTGCTCGGCATGGCCGAGATGGCCGGGTGGAGCCAGGCGCCGGCGCGGGCCCTGGGACGGTTCGAGGCGGGGACGATGCCCCGGACCCTCGACGAGATGTACGCCTGCGCCACCTCCGAGGCCGAGCGGGCCACGATCACCGAGATGCTGTTCGGCGCCGCCGGCGACGTGATCGACCGGTACCTCCCGGACAAGGAGCGGCACGGGGCCCTGCGCGGCATGCTCGCCTTCCTCGCGGTCAACTCGACCTTCCGCGGCCCGTACACGCCGGGCAGCGCGGCGGCGCTGGCCTGGGGGATGGCGGTGCCCGACGAGAACACCGTGCTCACCAAGAAGCTCAAGGGCGGCATCGGCGTCCTCACCGAGCACCTCGAGAAGCAGTACGCCGACGCCGGTGGCGAGCTGCGGCTGCGCTCGCAGGTGACCGCGGTCGACGTCGTCGACGGCCGGGTGACCGGGGTCGTGACCGAGGACGGCAGCCGGTACGACGCTCGGGTCGTGGTCTCGGCCGTGGCCCCCGACCTCACCCTCACCGGGCTGGTCGCACGCGACGCCGTCGGCGACGAGGTTCGTGAGCGGCTGGGCCGGATCGACCACCGCGGCAGCTACGTCCAGATGCACTTCGCGCTCGACGGCGTGCCCGAGTTCGCGGCGCCGTACGAGCTCCTCAACGACCCCGGCATGCAGGCCGCGATCGGCCTGTTCAGCACCCCGGAGGAGCTCCAGGTCCAGTGGGAGGACAGCCGCAGGGGCATCGTCCCCGCCGACCCGGCGGTGGCCTTCCAGATCCCGTCCGCCCAGGACCCCCAGCTGGCGCCCCCGGGCAAGGCGGCGGCGTCGGCGTTCTCGCTGTGGTTCCCGATCGAGTCCGACCCCGCCCACTACGCCCGGCTCAAGGCGGAGATGGGTCAGCGCGTGATCGAGAAGATCTCCCGGATCGCACCGAACTTCGAGTCGCTGATCCTCAAGCACACCACCTTCACCCCGCGGCACATGGGCACGATGTTCGGTGCTCCCGGAGGCGACTACTGCCACGGGCTGCTCCACCCCGAGCTGCTCGGCCCCTACCGGCCGGGCCCGCGCGGCTACCGCGACCTGCCGCACGGAGTGGGTGGCCTTTACCTCGGCAGCGCGGGCTGCTACGGCGGGCCCGGGATCTCCTTCGTGCCCGGCTACAACGCCGCCCAGGCCGTGCTGGAGGACGCCTGACCGCTCGCTGCCTGAGGCGTGCCGCGTTCAGGTCACGGGGTTGCGGCTCGCGTACGCCGGGTCGAGGTGCTCCTCGCCCTCGAGGACGGCCACGAGGTGGTCGACCGCGTCGTGCACGTCGACGTGGCGCAGGTAGAGCGGCGTGAACCCGAAGCGCGCGATGCCGGGTTCGGCGCCGGCGTCGCGGAAGTCGCCGATCACGCCGCGGGCGATCAGCGCCTGCACCAGCCCGTAGGCATCGGGGTGCCGGAACGACACCTGGCTGCCGCGACGGGCGTGGTCGCGCGGCGTGACCACCTCGATCTCCGGCCAGCGCGGGACGCAGCGCTCGTCGAGCAGCTCGAGGAACAGGTCGGTGAGGGACAGCGAGGCGGCGCGCAGCTGCTCGACCGTCACGCCCTCGAACGCCTCCAGGGCAGCGTCCAGCGCCGACAGCGCGAGCACCGGGTGCGTGCCCGACGCCCAGTGGCCGATCCCGCCCGCCGGCTCGTAGTCGCGGGCCATCGCGAACGGGCTGGCGTGCCCCATCCAGCCGGTGATCGGCTGGCGCGCGTCGGCCTGGAGCCGCGGGTTGACCCAGGTGAAGGCAGGGGACCCGGGGCCACCGTTGAGGTACTTGTAGGTGCAGCCGACGGCGAGGTCGGCGTCGGCGTCGGACAGGCCGACGGGCACGGCTCCGGCCGAGTGGCAGAGGTCCCACTGCACGAGCGCGCCCCGCGCGTGGGCCCCGGCGGTGATGCCCGGCAGGTCGAACATCGCCCCGGTGCGGAAGTCCACGTGCGTCAGCGCCAGCAGCGCGACGTCCTCGTCGACGGCGGCCAGCGGATCGGCCGGGTCGCACCAGCGCAGCTCGAGGCCGAGCAGGTCGGCGACGCCCGCGGCGACGTACCCGTCGGTCGGGAAGGTGGTCGGCTCGACCACGAGCACCCGCCGGTCCGGCCGGAGCCGGGCCGCGGCGACGATCGCCTTGAACAGCGACACGCTGGTGGAGTCGCCGACGTGCACGTCGGCGGGGTCCGCCCCGATCAGTGGGGCGATGCGTGCCGCCACGCGCTTCGACAGGCCGATCCAGTCGCCGCCGCCGTCCGGCAGGGGGTTCCACGAGCGGATCAGCCCGTCACCCCACTCCTGCTCGACGACACGCGCCAGCCGGTCCGGGACGCCCACGGGCAGCGCGCCGAGCGAGTTGCCGTCCAGGTAGATCACCCCGTCGGGCACGCGGAAGCGGTCTCGGGTGTGGGCCAGGGGCGAGCGCTCGTCGAGCAGCTGCGCGTCCGCGCGCTCCGACGGCCGGCTCACTGGCTGACCTCGTGCAGCCGGTCGCGGGCACGGACCACGAGCGCCTCGAAGGTCTTCTGGTCGATGTCGTACTTCCCCACGGGCGTGAGGTTCACCTGCGCGACGTACCGGCCCACCTGCACGACTCCCATCCAGAACGGCACCAGCTGCTGCTGCTGGTTGACCTGGTTCTCCAGCCGCCACAGCGCGTACGACGGGCCCGCCGCGCCCTGGAGCCGGACCACCGCGTGGCTCACGGTGCTGCCGAGCTCCTTGTCCTCGCAGCCCTTCATCCGGGCCACGACCTTGGCGACCACGGCCGACGCCGCCTGCGGGGTGGCGAACCCGCCCAGCGTCTCGGTCAGCCCGAACCGCTGGGGCAGGTGCGCCTCCGGGATGAGGTAGGTCCGGGTCACGGGACCCTTGGCGCCCGCCTTGGCGAAGTCGGTCCGGTCGCAGGTGGTCGCGGCGACGTTCACCGTCGCCGGGACCGGATCGGTGCCCGCCCAGGCGTTCGTGACGTCGGCGACGGCCGGCAGGTCGGCGACCGCGAGCATCCCGGCCGTCTCGCCGCTGCGGGGCGGCAGGGTCGGCTGCGTGCTGACGGCGCCGACGCAGGTCCCGGCCACCCGGGACGAGCAGAGGTTCTGGACCGACGCGGTCAGGGCGGTGACGAGCGCCGCCGGGTCGGGCGGGTCGGGCGTGTGCGTCTCGAGGACCGTCGAGGTGGTCAGCGCGCCGGTCCGGGCGATGCCCACCACGAAGGAGCGTGGCTGCTGGGCGGGGATGCGCATCCGCACGACGATCGCCTGGTCGCCGACACCCTGCACGTCGTACGCGTCGACGAGCTGGATGCGCGGGACGGTGCAGCCGGCGTACCAGCCCAGCGTGGTGTCGTAGGCCTTCCTGGCGGCGCCGGGGGAGTTGGAGATCTCGACGCTCTGCACGAGGCCGCGCTGCGGGGTGGCCGTGGCGAACGTGCGCACCCAGGTGCCCAGCCCCTTGGTGTCGGCGAACCGGGCGGTCTGGCACATCGTGCTCACGGCGCTGGTCTGGGTGTTGTCGGTGGTGTCGGTGACCTGCCAGGGCTGCTTCGGGGCGAGCGGCGCGACCTGGGCGTCGGTGAGCAGCATCTTCTTGCTGACCAGGGACGCCGGGCGCGGCGGGGGCGGTGTGCCGGCGTCGGGCATGACCAGGGCGCCGGCGCCGATCGTGACGAGGACCGCGACCACCGAGCCGATCACGGCGTGGTTGCGGCGTCGGCGCAGGCCGTTGCGCCGGATGATCGGTGGCCGGGGCAGCTTCACCTCGTCGACCGGGGCGGCGAGCGACTCCAGCCGCCGTCGGATCGCGTTCACGTCGCCGTCCAGCGCCAGGGCCAGGGTGGCGGTCGCGGTCTGCAGGTGGTGCTCGGTCTTCTCCTGGGTCTCGCCGATCTCCCGGCCGATGTCGGCCATCGGGATCGCGGCGAGGTGGTTGAGCACGAGGGTCTTGCGCTGGGCGTCGGTCAGCTGGTGGAGCGCGTCGAGGAGCGCGGTCTGGTCCTCGGAGAGGGACTTCTCCTTGTGCCAGGGCCGCGCGGAGTGCCGGCGCTGCGCGATCGACCAGGCGCGCGGGCGCACCCATTGCTCCGGATCGGCAAGCCGGCCGACCTTGTTCCAGTGGTGCCGCGCGGCGACGTACGCGTCACGGACGGCGGTACGGGAGGCCCCGAGGTCACCGGTGACCGCGAAGGTCTGGTGGACGAGCCGACGTCGGGTGGTGACGTAGAACTCGTCGAATTCCTCGGCAGTAGGCATGACGGGTCGAGATTACGCGACGCCGGGGAGGGCGCCCCGAGCGCCGTCGAGTGCCCCTCGCCGGGGTCGTCGTTGCGCCTGCGAGGGCGCCGTGTGAGCCCGGGCACGAACTCCCGGTCACCCGCGTTTCACAGCCGCGAACCGCGCGGGTGATGGGTGAGGATGGACGGGCGATGAGCATCCTGGCCACCCGTCCCACGACCCGCCCCGCACGTCCGGGCGAGGCGCAGCCCGGGCGATCACTGGCCCTGACCGCGGCGCTGGCCGGAGCAGGCGCAGCCGTGATCGGCCTGGTGCTGTGCATGTCGGTGGCGCTGACCGGGTGGTTCCTGGCCGACGCCGGCGCGCACGGCGACACCACCGACGCTCTCGGGGTCGGCGCGGTCGCGTGGCTGGCCGGCCACGGCTCCCACCTGGTGCTGTCCGGGACGCCGATCGGGATGACCCCCCTGGCGCTGACCATGGCGCTGCTCCTGATCGCCTTCCGCACCGGTCGCTGGGCCGCCCGTACGCCGGCCCGCACCTCGTCCCAGAGCCTCGCGGACCTGCCGGTCGAGACCTCGGCCGTCGGCGCCGCGGTGGCGACGTTCACCTGCGCCTACCTGGTCGTCGCCGTCGTGACCGGCGTGCTCGCCGCCGGGTCCGGTGCGTCCCCGAGCCTCGGGCGTGCGGTCCTCGGCGCCGTCCTGGTCGCCGGGCTCGCCGGAGGGGCCGGCCTGGCCGCCGGGAGCGGCGTGCTGCTCCGCGCGTGGGACGAGGTGCCTGCGTGGGCGGCCGACGTGGTGACCGGCGCGCTCACCGGCGTGCTCTGGCTGCTCGCCGCCGGGGCGGCCCTCGTCGGCGTCTCGCTGCTGTTCTCCTTCAACGAGGCCGCCACGGTGATGTCCGGGCTCCACCTCAGCGTCGGCGACGCGCTCAGCCTCACCGCCGTGATGGCGCTGTTCGCGCCCAACGCCGCCCTGTTCGGCGTCTCCTACCTCGCCGGCCCGGGCTTCGCGTTCGGCACCGGCACCACGGTCTCGCCGACCGCGGTGTCGCTGGGCGTCGTGCCGGCCTTCCCGGTGCTGGCGGCGCTGCCCGGCGAAGGCCCCACGCCGGGCTGGCTGGCCGGGCTGCTCGCCGTGCCGGTGCTGGCCGCGGCGGTCGGCATCGGCCGCACCTTGCGTCGCCGGCCGCCGCTCCCGCACGACCTCGCAGCGCTGCGCGGCGCCGGCTCCGGCTTCGTGGCCGGCGTGCTCGTCACCGTGCTGGTCGCCCTCGCCGGCGGACCGCTCGGCACCGGCCGGATGGCCCACATCGGAGCTCCGGTCGCCGAGGTGCTCGTGTTCACCACCGGCCTGATGAGCCTGGGCGGGCTCGTCGGTGCGGTCGCGCAGAACTGGTGGCGGCGCCGGCGCGGTGAGGCCGTCGCCGAGCCGGCTCCGCGGGCTCCTCGCACCGTCGCGCCCCTCGACGACGGCGACGAACCCACCGTCGAGGTGCTTCGGTAGCCTGTCGGCGTGCCCCCCACCCCCGACCGCGCTCCGGCGCGCCTCGTCGTCCTGGTCTCCGGGGCCGGCACCAACCTCCAGGCGCTGATCGACGCGTGCGCCGACCCGGCGTACGGCGCCCGGGTGGTGGCCGTCGGGGCCGACCGCGACGGCATCGAGGGCCTCGCCCGGGCCGAGCGCGCGGGCATCCCGACGTTCGTCCGCAAGGTCGGGCAGTTCACGTCCCGGGCCTACTGGGACAAGGCCCTGACCGACACGGTCGCCGCCTTCGAGCCCGACCTGGTCGTGCTGGCGGGCTTCATGAAGCTGTGCGGGCCGCCGTTCCTCGAGCGCTTCGAGCAGCGGGTGGTCAACACCCACCCCGCGCTGAGCCCGGCCTTCCCGGGGATGCACGGTCCGGCCGAGGCGCTCGAGTACGGCGTGAAGGTGACCGGCGCGACGCTCTTCGTCGTCGACGAGGGTGTCGACACCGGGCCGATCATCGCCCAGACCGCGGTCCCGGTCGAGGAGGACGACGACGTCGACAGCCTGCACGAGCGGATCAAGGTCGCCGAGCGGCAGATGCTGGTCGACGCGGTGGGCCGGATCGCCCGCGAGGGCATCACCGTCACGGGTCGGCGGGTCCGATTCGGCGGCGGCGCGCGCAGCAATTAGACTGACCGCACACGACTGGCGCAGGTGGGCAACCACCGGGGAGTGCCGGGCCTCGGCATCAGCTGAGGCCGGGGAGCGAGAGCATCGAACGCCTGGGTGCCTCATCGAGATCGAGCCGATGAGGAGTAGAACCACCCCATGAGCGACGCCGACTTCCGCATCCCCCTCAAGCGGGCCCTCGTGTCCGTCTACGACAAGGCCGGCCTCGAGGACCTGGTCCGCGGCCTCCACGACGCCGGCGTCGAGCTGGTCTCGACGGGCGGGTCCGCCGCCCTGATCGAGAAGCTCGGCATCCCCGTCACGAAGGTCGAGGACCTCACCGGCTTCCCCGAGTGCCTCGACGGCCGGGTCAAGACCCTGCACCCGAAGGTGCACGCCGGCATCCTCGCCGACCGCCGCCTGGAGTCGCACGTCGCGCAGCTCGCCGAGCTGGGCGTCGAGCCGTTCGACCTCGTGGTCTCCAACCTCTACCCCTTCACCCAGACGGTCGCCTCGGGAGCCTCGCCCGACGAGTGCGTCGAGCAGATCGACATCGGCGGCCCGTCGATGGTCCGGGCCGCGGCGAAGAACCACCCGTCGGTGGCGATCGTCACCTCGCCCGACCGCTACGCCGACGTGCTCGCGGCCCTCGCCGAGGGAGGTTTCACCCTCGAGCAGCGCAAGGCCCTCGCGGCCGAGGCGTTCGTGCACACCGCCACCTACGACGTGCACGTCGCGTCCTGGATGGGCAACGTCCTGACCGACACCTCCGGCGGCGCCGGCTTCCCGGCCTGGGTGGGCGGCACCTGGGACCGTGCCGCGGTGCTGCGGTACGGCGAGAACCCCCACCAGGCGGCCGCCCTCTACACCAACGGGTTCCAGCCGCAGCCCGGGCTGGCGCAGGGCCGCCAGCTCCACGGCAAGGAGATGTCCTACAACAACTACATCGACGCTGACGCGGCGTACCGGGCGGCGTACGACCACGGCGACCTGCCGACCGTCGCGATCATCAAGCACGCCAACCCGTGCGGCATCGCCGCCGGTGCGCCGGACGAGGACATCGCCTCGGTGCACGCCAAGGCGCACGCCTGCGACCCGGTCTCGGCGTACGGCGGCATCATCGCCACGAACCGGCCGGTCACCCGGGCGATGGCCGAGACGGTCAAGGACATCTTCACCGAGGTGATCGTCGCGCCGGCCTTCGACGCCGACGCGCTCGAGGTGCTCGCGACGAAGAAGAACCTGCGCCTGCTCGAGGTCGCCCCGGCGACCCGCGGTGGCGTCGAGACCCGGCCGATCTCCGGCGGTCTGCTGATGCAGCAGCGCGACGCGATCGACGCGTCCGGTGAGGACAAGGACGGCAACCCCACCGGTGACGACGCCACACGCTGGCGGCTCGTGGCGGGCGACCCGGCGGACGACGCGACGCTCGCGGACCTGCAGTTCGCCTGGCGGTCGCTGCGGGCCGTGAAGTCCAACGCGATCCTGCTCGCCTCCGGCGGCGCCTCGGTCGGCGTCGGCATGGGCCAGGTCAACCGGGTCGACTCGTGCAACCTCGCCGTGACCCGGGCCGGCGACCGGGCGGCCGGTTCCGTGGCCGCGTCGGACGCGTTCTTCCCGTTCGCCGACGGCGCACAGGTCCTGATCGACGCCGGCGTCAAGGCGATCGTGCAGCCCGGCGGCTCCATCCGGGACGAGGAGGTCGTCGAGGCGGCTCGGAAGGCCGGCGTCACGATGTACTTCACCGGGACCCGGCATTTTGCGCACTGAGCACGCGAAGCGGCGCAGGTGGGCGAAATGCCGGGGAGCCGAGCGGGCCATTGCGCAGCTCGATCGCCGCAGGCGCGCCGCCCTGCGCAATTGCCCGCTCGGCGATCGAGGCACGGAGGCGAGAGGCGCAGCATGGGTGCCCGCTCGGACCCAGCCCGGCCAGCAACACCGCCCGCTCGACGACCGCACCAAGGCCACCACCCCCGCCAGCCGGCCCGGTGAAAGGATGACCACGTGACTGCACAGACCCTCGACGGATCGGCCACCGCGGCCGCGATCAAGGACGAGCTGAAGTCCCGGATCGCGGCCCTGCGCGAGCAGGGCATCGTGCCCGGGCTGGGCACCGTGCTGGTCGGTGACGACCCGGGATCGCGGTGGTACGTCAACGGCAAGCACAAGGACTGCGCCGAGGTGGGCATCGAGTCGATCCGGATCGACCTCCCCGACACCGCGACCCAGGAGGAGATCGAGGCAGCCGTCGCCCAGCTGAACGCCGACCCCGCCTGCACCGGCTACATCGTGCAGCTGCCGCTGCCGAAGGGCCGCGACGAGAACCGCGTGCTCGGCCTGATCGACCCCGCGAAGGACGCCGACGGCCTGCACCCGACGAACCTCGGCTGGCTGGTCCTGGGGCACGAGGCCCCGCTGCCGTGCACGCCGTACGGGATCGTCGAGCTGTTGCGCCGCCACGACGTGGCCATCGCCGGCGCGGAGGTCGTCGTCATCGGCCGGGGTGTCACCGTCGGGCGGCCCCTCGGGCTGCTGCTCACGCGCAAGAGCGAGAACGCCACCGTCACGCTCTGCCACACGGGGACGCGCGACCTCGCCGCCCACGTGAGCAACGCCGACATCGTGGTCGCGGCGGCGGGCATGCCGGGCATCGTCACCGGTGACATGGTCAAGCCGGGCGCCGCGGTGCTCGACGTGGGCGTCTCGCGGGTGGACGGCAAGATCGCCGGCGACGTCGCACCGGACGTCTGGGACGTCGCCGGGTGGGTCTCGCCCAACCCGGGAGGGGTCGGCCCGATGACGCGGGCGATGCTGCTCGCCAACGTGGTGTCGATCGCCGAGAAGGGCGCGCTGGACAGCGCCGCCCGGGACCAGGACATGTGAGCGCACTGGTGACCGGGTCCCCGCGGCGGCGCTACCCGTCCACGTTCGGGGGTCTGATCTACCTCGTCGTTGTGGTCACGACCGTGGTCGGCCTGGCCATGGTGGCCTTCGGGCCGTGGCGACGCGGGGTCGCGCTGCTCGGGTTCGCGCTGATCTTCGCGGCGAGCATGCGGCTCGTGACCAGCGAGGGCGAGGCGGGGATGCTGCGGGTGCGCAGCCGCTGGTTCGACGTCACGGTGCTCGCCGTGGTGGGTGTGTCGCTGGTGGCGCTGTCGGCGAACATCCCCGACCAGGCCGAGCCCTGAGCGGCACCGTCGCGCCGCTGACCGGGTCCTGACCTCGCGCCGGCCTCGGGGGTCTGCGCCAGACTGCTCCCATGAGTGAGCAGGCGAGCGGGCGAACCCGGAAGCGGATGGGCGTGGTCGGCACCGGCTACTGGGCGGAGGTCGTGCACGCGGCCGGCGCGGCGAACCATCCCGACGTCGACCTCGTCGGCGTCTGGGGCCGCGATCTGGACAAGGCGAGGGCCCTGGCCGGGCAGCACGGAGCCACGGCGTACGACGACTTCGACGCGCTGCTCGCCGAGGTGGACCTGCTGACCTTCGCCGTCCCGCCCCAGGTGCAGGCCGACCTCGCCCTGCGGGCGGCCGAGGCGGGCAAGCACCTGCTGCTCGAGAAGCCGCTCACCACCGACCTGGCCGCCGCGGACCGCCTGGTCGAGGCGGCGGAGCGCAACGGGATCAGCACGGTGGTGTTCTTCACCTACCGGTTCGTGCCGTTCGCCGAGACCTGGCTCGACGACGTGCGCACCCACGACCTGCGCGGCGGCGGCGCGTGGTGGTACGTCGGCCACGCGGCCGCCGACAGCCCGTTCGCCGCCTCGCCGTGGCGCAAGCGCGACGGCGCCCTCTGGGACGTCGGCCCGCACGCGCTCTCCCAGATCCTGCCGGCGCTCGGCCCGGTCACCGCGGTCGCCGGCTCCCGTGGTGAGGGCGACCTCGCCCAGCTGGTGCTCACCCACGAGAGCGGCGCCACCAGCCTGATGTCGCTGTCCATGACGATGCCGTTCACGGCCGAGCGGGTCGGCGCGGAGTTCTACGACGAGCACGGCTGGCACGTGCGACCCGACCAGGAGCGCGACGTCGACGAGGCCTACGCGAGCGCCCTGTCCGACCTGCTGGCGAACGCCGCGGCGGGCGAGACCCGGCACCGCTGCGACGTGCGGTTCGGGCGCGAGGTCGTCGAGGTGCTCAGCCGCTGCCAGGAGGTCATCGACCGCCCCTGAAACCTCTGGCTCAGATGAGGCCGAGCTCGGTGACCGCGTTGCGCTCGTCGGCGAGCTCGGCGACGGAGGCGTCGATCCGGCCCCGCGAGAAGTCGTCGATGTCGAGGCCCTGGACGATCTCCCAGTTGCCGTCCTTCGTGGTCACCGGGAACGAGGAGATCAGGCCCTCGGGCACGCCGTACGACCCGTCGGAGGCGACCGCCATCGACACCCAGTCGCCGTCGGCCGAGCCGAGCAGCCAGTCGCGGGCGGCGTCAATCGTCGCCGACGCGGCGGAGGCGGCCGAGGACGAGCCGCGGGCCTCGATGATCGCGGCGCCGCGCTTGGCGACCGTCGGGATGAAGTCGTTCTCGATCCAGCCTTGGTCGCCCACGACCTCGGCCGCGTTGCGGCCGCCGACCTCGGCGTGGAACACGTCGGGGTACTGGGTGGCCGAGTGGTTGCCCCAGATCGTCATCTTCTTGATGTCGGTGACGGCCGCGCCGGTCTTCGCCGCCAGCTGCGAGATCGCCCGGTTGTGGTCGAGGCGGGTCAGCGCGGAGAACCGCTCCTTCGGGATGTCGGGCGCGTTGGTCATCGCGATCAACGCGTTGGTGTTGGCCGGGTTGCCGGTAACCCCGATCCGGACGTCGTCGGCAGCGACCTGGTTGAGCGCCTTGCCCTGCGCGGTGAAGATCGCGCCGTTGGCCTCGAGCAGGTCGCCGCGCTCCATGCCCGGGCCGCGGGGACGCGCGCCGACCAGCAGGGCGAGGTTCACCCCGTCGAAGATCTTCGTCGGGTCGGAGCCGATCTCGACCCCGGCCAGGGTCGGGAAGGCGCAGTCGTCGAGCTCCATGACGACGCCCTCGAGCGCCTTGAGGGCCGGCTCGATCTCGAGCAGGCGCAGCTCGACGGGGCGGTCGCCGAGCAGCGAGCCGCTGGCGAGGCGGAACAGCAGGCTGTAGCCGATCTGGCCGGCGGCGCCGGTCACGGCCACCTTCAGGGGAGTAGCGGTCACTTCTGGCTCCTAGCCGAATCTGGGGGACCCGAATCTGGGACTCTGGTCGAAACTAGCGCACCCTCCGGGGAGGTTCGGCGGGGGTCCGGATCGGTGAGAACTGGCTCTCAGGCAATCTTGATCGATTCCAGAAAAGGTGCTTGAGTGAGCCCATGCTCCCCGTCGACCCGACCCAGGCCCTGCGCGACGCGGGCCTCCGGGTGACCGGGCCGCGGATCGCCGTGCTCGAGGCGCTGAGCGCCCACCCGCACGCCGACACCGACACGATCGCGACGGCTGCCCGAACCGCGCTGGGCGCCGTCTCCACCCAGGCCGTGTACGACGTGCTGCGGGCGCTGTCCGACGCAGGGCTCGCCCGTCGCATCGAGCCGGCCGGCTCGCCGGCCCGCTTCGAGCTGCGTGTCGGCGACAACCACCACCACGTCGTGTGCCGCGTGTGCGGCGCCATCGCCGACGTGGACTGCGCGGTCGGCGAGCGGCCCTGCCTGGACCCCTCCGACTCCCACGGCTTCGTGATCGACGAGGCCGAGGTCACCTACTGGGGCGTGTGCCCCGACTGCACCAGCACCTGATTCCCGCCATCCATCCCACGACGCAAGCGAAGAAGGGCAAGAGATGACTGACCAGCACGGCGTGACCGAGACCGGCAGCGAGAGCGAGAACCCCGCGATCGACGCGCCCGAGGCGAAGCCCGGTCGGCCCCGGACCAACAAGGACTGGTGGCCCAACCAGCTCGACCTGAGCGTGCTTCACCAGCACCCCACGCAGTCCAACCCGATGGGCCCGGACTTCGACTACGCCGAGGAGTTCGAGAAGCTCGACGTCGAGGCGCTGAAGCGCGACGTCGAGCAGGTCCTCACCACCTCGCAGGACTGGTGGCCGGCCGACTTCGGTCACTACGGCGGCCTGATGATCCGGCTGAGCTGGCACGCCGCGGGCACCTACCGCATCGAGGACGGACGTGGCGGTGCCGGCGACGGCTCCCAGCGGTTCGCCCCGCTCAACAGCTGGCCCGACAACGCGAACCTCGACAAGGCCCGCCGGTTGCTGTGGCCGGTGAAGAAGAAGTACGGCAAGCAGATCTCGTGGGCCGACCTGCTCGTGCTGGCCGGCAACGTCGCGCTGGAGTCGATGGGCTTCCGGACCTTCGGCTTCGGCTTCGGGCGCGAGGACGTCTGGGAGCCCGAGGAGGTCGTCTGGGGACCGGAGGACACCTGGCTGGGCGACGAGCGCTACAGCGGAGACCGCGAGCTCGGTGGCCCCCTGGCCGCGGTGCAGATGGGCCTGATCTACGTCAACCCCGAGGGCCCCAACGGCAACCCCGACCCGATCGCCGCGGCCCGCGACATCCGCGAGACCTTCCGCCGGATGGCGATGAACGACGAGGAGACGTTCGCGCTCATCGCGGGCGGCCACACGTTCGGCAAGACCCACGGCGCCGGTCCGGCCGACCACGTCGGGCCCGAGCCCGAGGCGGCCCCGATCGAGGACCAGGGGCTCGGCTGGAAGAGCAGCTTCAATTCCGGCAAGGGCGGGGACACGATCACCAGCGGGCTGGAGGTCACCTGGACCGACACTCCGACGCGGTGGGACAACCGGTTCTTGGAGATCCTCTTCGGCAACGAGTGGGAGCTCACCGAGAGCCCGGCCGGCGCCAAGCAGTGGGTCGCGAAGGACTCTGCCGAGGTCGTCCCGGACGCGCACGACCCGAGCAAGAAGCACCGGCACACGATGCTGACGACGGACCTGTCGCTGCGGTTCGACCCGGCGTACGAGAAGATCGGCCGGCGCTTCCTGGAGCACCCCGAGGAGTTCGCCGAGGCCTTCGCGAAGGCCTGGTACAAGCTGCTGCACCGCGACATGGGTCCGGTGACCCGCTACCTCGGGCCCTGGGTTCCGGAGGCCCAGCTCTGGCAGGACCCCGTGCCGGCCGTCGACCACCCGCTGGTCGACGAGTCCGACGTGGCGGCGCTCAAGGAGCAGGTGCTGGCCACCGGTCTTCCGGTCGCCGACCTGGTGAACGTCGCGTGGGCCTCGGCCGCGTCGTACCGGGACACCGACAAGCGCGGCGGCGCCAACGGCGCCCGCATCCGGCTGGCCCCGCAGAAGGACTGGGAGTCCAACGCCGGGGTCGCGCCGGTGCTCGAGCGGCTCGCGTCGGTGCGTGAGGAGTTCAACGGCAACCAGGCGGACGGCAAGCAGATCTCGCTGGCCGACCTGATCGTGCTCGCCGGCTCGGCGGCGGTCGAGAAGGCCGCCAAGGACGCCGGGGTGGACGTCACCGTGCCGTTCACGCCCGGCCGCACCGACGCCACCCAGGAGCAGACCGACGTGGAGGGGTTCTCCGTGCTCGAGCCCCGGGCCGACGGGTTCCGCAACTACCTGCGGGCGGGGGAGAAGCTTCCGCCGGAGACCCTGCTGCTCGACCGGGCGAACCTGCTGTCGCTGACCGCGCCGGAGATGACCGTGCTCGTCGGTGGGCTGCGGGCGCTCGGGGCCAACCACGGTGGGACGCAGCACGGCGTGTTCACGGACCGTCCGGGTGTCCTGACCAACGACTTCTTCGTGAACCTGCTCGACATGGCCACGGAGTGGAAGGTCTCCCAGGCCGAGCACGTCTACGAGGGTCGTGACCGGGTCAGTGGCGAGGTGACCCGCACCGCCACCGCGGTCGACCTCGTGTTCGGCTCGAACTCCCAGCTGCGGGCGCTCGCGGAGGTCTACGCGAGCGACGACGCCGGCGAGAAGCTTGTCCGCGACTTCGTCGCCGCCTGGGTCAAGGTGATGGAGCTGGACCGCTTCGACCTGGACTGACGCACCGCCTGACCACCGATCGACCGAGGCGTCGCAGGGTTCGCCCCGCGGCGCCTCGGTCGCGTCCGGCGAGGGTGCGCGGCAGGATGGAGGGCGGGGTCGCCCGGTGCCCGGGCGATGAGATATCTTGATGTCAAGAAATATCCGGAGCTGAAACGGAGCCGTTGTGGCCGACGCGAAGATCATCTACACGCACACCGACGAGGCGCCGCTGCTGGCGACGTACTCGTTCCTCCCCATCGTCGAGGCGTACGCCGGCAAGGCCGGCGTGGCCGTCGAGACCCGCGACATCTCGGTCGCGGCGCGCATCCTCGCGCAGTTCGGCCTGGCCGACGACGCGCTCGGCGAGCTGGGTGACCTCGCGCAGGAGCCCGAGGCGAACATCATCAAGCTGCCGAACGTCTCGGCCTCGGTCCCGCAGCTCAAGGCCGCGATCAAGGAGCTGCAGCAGCAGGGCTTCGACATCCCGGACTACCCCGAGGCGCCCGCGACCGACGAGGAGCGCGCGACCCGCGCGAAGTACGACAAGGTCAAGGGCTCCGCGGTCAACCCCGTGCTCCGCCAGGGCAATTCCGACCGGCGTGCGCCCGCCGCGGTCAAGAACTACGCGAAGAAGCACCCTCACACGAACAAGCCCTTCGCCGAGGACTCCCGCACGAAGGTCGCCACCATGGGGGCGCACGACTTCGCCTCGAACGAGAAGTCGGTGACGCTTCCGGCCGACGACACCCTGTCGATCGTGCTGGAGACCACGGCGGGCGAGACCGTGGTCCTCAAGGAGGGCCTCGGGGTCCTCGCCGGTGAGATCGTCGACGCCACGGTCATGCAGGTGGCGCACCTCCACGCGTTCCTCGAGAACGCCCTGGCGGAGGCGAAGGCCGACGGCGTGCTGTTCTCGGTGCACCTCAAGGCGACGATGATGAAGGTCTCCGACCCGATCATCTTCGGCCACGTGGTGACGGCGTACTTCTCCGATGTGTTCGCCCGGTACGGGGACGACCTGCGCGCCGCGGGACTCTCGCCCAACGACGGGCTCGGCGGGATCCTGGCCGGCCTCGACCAGCTGCCGAACGGCGCGGAGATCCGGGCCGCCTTCGAGGAGGCGCTGTCCTCGGGCCCGCGCCTCTCCTACGTCAACTCCGACAAGGGCATCACCAACCTGCACGTGCCCTCCGACGTGATCGTCGACGCCAGCATGCCGGCGCTGATCCGCAACGGCGGTCGGCTGTGGGGTGCCGACGGCGGCGAGGACGACACCCTCGCGGTGATCCCGGACTCGTCGTACGCCGGCGTCTACCAGACCGTGATCGCCGACTGCCAGGCCAACGGGCCGCTCGACCCCGCCACGATCGGCAGCGTGTCGAACGTCGGGCTGATGGCGCAGGCGGCCGAGGAGTACGGCTCGCACGACAAGACCTTCGAGATCCCGCAGGCCGGCACCGTGCGGGTGCTCAACCGGGCGGGCGACGTCCTGCTCGAGCACGACGTCGAGGCCGGTGACATCTGGCGCGCCTGCCAGACCAAGGACGTCCCGGTCCGCGACTGGGTCAAGCTCGCGGTCACGCGGGCCCGGGCGAGCGGCGCGCCGGCGATCTTCTGGCTGAACGAGTCGCGTGCGCACGACGCCGAGCTGATCAGGAAGGTCGAGGCGTACCTCCCGGAGCACGACACGAGTGGCCTGGAGATCCGGGTGCTGAGCCCCGAGCTGGCCACGGCGTACTCCCTGGAGCGGATGCGCAAGGGTGAGGACACCATCTCCGTCACCGGCAACGTGCTCCGCGACTACAACACTGACCTGTTCCCGATCCTCGAGGTCGGCACGTCGGCGAAGATGCTCTCGGTGGTCCCGCTGATCGCGGGCGGCGGCCTGTTCGAGACCGGCGCCGGCGGGTCCGCGCCGAAGCACGTGCAGCAGCTCGTCTCCGAGAACTACCTGCGCTGGGACTCCCTGGGCGAGTTCTTCGCGCTGGTGCCGTCGCTGGAGAAGTACGCCGAGCAGGCGGGCGTTCCGGCGGCCAAGGTGCTCGCGGACGCCCTGGACCGGGCGACGGGCACGTTCCTCGACGAGGACCGCTCCCCGGGCCGGCGCCTGGGCACCACGGACAACCGGGGCAGCCACTTCTACCTCGCGCTGTACTGGGCCGAGGAGCTGGCAGCGCAGACCGAGGACGCCGCGCTCGCCGACGCGTTTGCCGGCCTGGCCAAGACGCTCCGGGAGAACGAGCAGAAGATCGCCGACGAGCTGCTGGCGGTCCAGGGCTCGCCGGCCGACATCGGCGGCTACTACCGCCCCGACGAGGCCAAGGCCACCGCGGTGATGCGCCCCTCCGCCACCTTCAACGAGGCCCTGGCCAGGCTCTGACGCCTCGTTGAGTTGGGGAGAACCGCCCCGTGAGTTGGGAGATACCGCCTTTCTCCGGGCCGGTTTCCCCCAACTCGAGGGGCGCTTTCACCCCACTCAACGAGCCTGGAGGTCCCCCGCCAGGAGCTCGTACGCCGCTCCGTCGTGCATCCCGTCGCGGACGATCACGGAGCGGCGCTCGGTGCCGGTGAGGCGGAAGCCGACGCGCTCGAGCACCCCGCGGGAGGCGGCGTTGTCGACCGCGACCGTGGCGTATGCGCGGTGCAGGCCCAGGCCGCCGTCCTCGGGTGCGATGAAGGCGTGCCGGCACGCCATCGCGACCGCCTCGGTCATCACGCCTCGCCTGCGGGCCTCCGGGTGTGACCAGTAGCCGACCTCGGCCATCCCCTCGGCGAGGTGCATCAGTGAGACCGTGCCCAGGAGCAGGTCGGTCGACGGGTCGGCGAGCATCCAGTGCAGGTCGGTGCCGGCGGCCATGCCCTCGGAGCGGTGCACCAGGAAGTCGGCGGCCATCGCGCGGGGGTAGGGATCGGGGATCCGGCCCAGCCAGTACGCCGTGACCGGGTCGGTCGCACCCTCGTGCATCCGGTCGAGGTCGTCGGGCCGGTGCATCCGCAGCCGGACGCGCTCGCCCTCGATGCGGGGCACGTCGAGCCACGTGGTCCGGGGCTCCCTCGCGTCGTCGCGGAACAGGCTGCCCACCCACGCGTCGACCCGGCCCTCGCGGTTGCGCAGCCAGCGGCGGACCGTGCCGTCACAGGGGAAGCCGACCTTCCACGCCAGCCGGCGGGACGCCCAGTTGCCCGACTCCGCCCACCAGATCACGGTGTCCAGTCCCCGGCCGCCGTCGTCGTCGGGCGAGAAGCCCCACGCGAGCAGCAGCCGCAGCGCCCGCTCCATGACGCCGCGGCCGCGGGCCCAGGGGTGCGACCCGAAGGCGATCTCGGCGCGGCCCTCGCCCTCGCTGCGCAGGCTGACCGTCCCGGCGTACCGGCCGACGCCCTCGTCGTCGAGCGCCTCCACCGCGAAGCCCCACTCGTGGTCGGCCGCCCACCCGCCGGGCATCACGTCGCGGACGAACCGCTTCGCGTCGTCGCGGACGTACGGCGTCGGCACCTTCGTCCACCGGATGCTCAGCGGGTCGCGGCTCTGCTCGACGATCGCATCGACGTCGTCGTCCCGGTGCGCACGCAGCGTGACGACACCGTCGGTGAGGGTGGGGACGTCGACGAGGGGCATGCGCGCACCCTCCCAAGGCGACGGTGCGGGAGCAACCCGCTTTCAGCGGGCGAGCGGCACGGGCGTCGCCTGCCCCGCGTCGTCGAGGGCCACCAGCGTCGGAGCCTCGAAGCTCCCACCTCGGGCGAGTACGTGGTCGCCGGCCGGGACGAGCGTGCCGACCGCTGCAGGGTTGGGGACCTCCGCGAACCGGGTCCAGGAGTCATCGGTGCTGCGGTAGAGGTGCTCGCCCGCCGGAGTGACGACGTAGAGCGTGCCCCCGGAGGTCGCGGCCATCGAGTCGACGTACTGGAAGGGCAGGTCGGACTGGTGCAGGTCGACCCACGTCTGCCCACCGTCGCTGGTCACCGCGAGGTCCGCCACGGGGAGAACGGTCGCGCCGTCGTACCCGGTCAGCGCCGCGACGTGACGGCCGCTCGTCGCGAGGTATCCCGGCAGGGCGTCGTGGGGATCGGACGACTGCATCAGGTGCTGCCGCCAGGGCGACTGGGCCGAGGGTTCCTTGCTCCACAGCATCGGCAGGTCGTGGCCGCGTGTCGTCATCGCCCAGATCGAGCCGTCGTCCGCCACGCTCGCCTGGACCCAGGCTCCGCGGTCGGGCTCGGTCGGAAGGGCCCAGGAGGTCGCCGTCCGCGGGTCCACCAGGACCAGGTCCTTGCCGTCGCGGATGAACACGTCGCCGGGGCGTACCTTCCCGGACGCCGCCGGGACGATCGGACGGGACCGACCGTGGAGGTCGATGACGACACCTCGGTGCCGCCAGGACGCGACCACGAACCCCGCAGCCCCGGCAGAGGCACTGGAGAGGTCCCCGGAGAGGAGACCCCGGTGGATGTCGCCCCCGGCCTCGAGCTGCCAGGCGAGGTCGCAGGCGCTCTCGTCCTCGGTGGGGCACGCCTTCCAGACGGTCAGGAGCGACCCGTCCGGCCCGGCGGCGTACGAGAGGAGACCTCCGGTCCGGACGACCGTTCCCGGATCGACTGCGGCCGGTGTCGCCGTACCGCTGCGGTGGCTGACCGTCGGCTTCGCCGGCCGCGGTTCGGCGTCCTGGTCGCCCGTCACGAGGGAGACGCCGGCCACGACGACCGCCACCACAGCCGCAGTGCCCGCGGCGGCTCCCAGCGCGCCGCGCCGCCGGCGCCGCTTCGCGCGTCCCACGATCTCCTCGAAGGGCGGTGGCTGGGTCTCCCGCGCGGCGGGCGTGGCCAGGTCGGGGAAGGACAGGTCGGGGAAGGGCAGGTCAGGCACGGCGCGCCTCCTCCTTCGGTGGGTCGACGTCCCTCAGCCGTACGGCGAGCGCCGCTCGACCGCGCGCCAGGCGGGCCTTCACGGTCCCGGTCGGGACGTGGAGCGTCGCGGCCACCTCGTGGACCGGCAGGCCGGCGAGGTGGTGCAGGGCGATCGCCTCGCGCTGACCGACCGGCAGCGAGCGGAGGGCGACGAGCAGGTCGACGCCGGCGGCGGTGTCGGTCTCGGCCGGGGCGTCCTGGACCAGGTCGGGGAGCAGGCCGGCGAAGCGCCGGAGCCTGCGCCACCGGCTCCTGGCGTGGTTCACGGCCACCGTCCGGAGCCATGCCTCGGGGTTCTCGAGGTGGGCCAGGTCGCGGGCGTGCAGCAGGGCCCGCGCGAACGCCTCCTGGACCACGTCCTCGGCCTCCTCACGGCTTCCTGTCACGGCAGTGAGCTGCCCGACCAGGCGCCGGTACGACGCGTCGTACAGCTCGCGCACGAAGTCCTCGCCGTGCATCCCGCGCCCCCTGATCCCGAGTCGGTCGTACCTGCACGACTCCCGGGAGCCGCATCTGGTTGCATGCACCTTGTCACCCGTTCGGCCGCGTGCCGGGCGAACTCACCGAACTGGAACAATGGAGCCCATGCCCGACCAGCCCGCCCCCGCCCCGGCGCGCCCGCGCGTCCTCTCCGGGATCCAGCCGACCTCGGACTCCTACCACCTGGGCAACTACATCGGCGCGGTCCGCCAGTGGGTGGCGCTGCAGGACGAGTTCGAGCCGTTCTTCTTCATCGCCGACCAGCACGCGATCACCGTCGAGCACGACCCGAAGGCCCTGCGCGAGCGCACCCTGCGGGCGGCGGCGCAGCTGCTGGCCGCGGGGGTCGACCCGGAGCGCAGCGCGATCTTCGTGCAGTCCCACCTGCCCGAGCACTCCCAGCTCGCCTGGGTGATGGAGTGCCTGACCGGCTTCGGCGAGGCCCGCCGGATGACGCAGTTCAAGGACAAGTCCGCCAAGGGTGGCGAGGGCGCCTCCTCGGTCGGCCTGTTCGCCTACCCGATGCTCATGGCCGCCGACATCCTGCTCTACCGGCCGCAGTACGTCCCGGTGGGGGAGGACCAGCGCCAGCACCTCGAGCTGACCCGCGACCTCGCCCAGCGCTTCAACCACCGCTTCAAGAAGACCTTCCGGCTGCCCGAGCCGTACATCCTCAAGGAGACGGCGAAGATCTACGACCTGCAGCTGCCGCAGAACAAGATGTCGAAGACCGGGTCCACCCCCGGCGGCATCATCGAGCTCCTCGACGACCCGAAGGTCTCGGCCAAGAAGATCCGCTCGGCGGTGACCGACTCCGAGACCGAGGTGCGCTTCGACGAGGAGGCCAAGCCGGGTGTCTCGAACCTGCTCACGATCTACTCCGCGCTGACCGAGCGCAGCATCGACGACCTCGAGAAGGCCTACGCGGGCAAGGGGTACGGCGACTTCAAGGGCGACCTCGCGGACGTCGTCGTCGAGTTCGTCACGCCGTTCCGCAACCGCACCCTGGAGCTGCTCGAGGACCGCGCCGAGATCGACGCCGTGCTCGAGCGCGGCGCGGAGCGGGCCCGCGCGGTCGCCACCCGCACGCTCGCCGACGTCTACGACCGGGTCGGCTTCCTCCCGGCCCGGGGCTGACGTCGGTGCCGACGATCGGGGTCTCCATCGCGGTGCCCGAGCCCTTCGGCGCCGCCCTGCAGGAGTTCCGCGTGTCGCTGGGCGACGAGGAGGCCCGGCACATCCCGAGCCACATCACCCTGGTCCCGCCCGCCGAGGTGCCTGAGGACGCGCTCGGCGCCGTCGAGGAGCACCTGAGCGCCGCGGCAGCGGCCCAGCAGCCGTTCCGGGTCCGGCTCCGGGGCACGGGGACCTTCCGGCCGGTCTCGCCGGTGGTGTTCGTCGGTGTGGTCGAGGGCATCTCCGGCTGCGAGCTGCTCGCCGCGGCCACCCGGAGCGGACCGCTCGCGATGACCGGCCACTTCCCGTACCACCCGCACGTGACGGTGGCCCATCACCTGCCCGACGAGCAGCTGGACCGGGCCTTCGTCGAGCTGGCCGACTACCAGGCCGCCTTCGAGGTGGACCGGTTCTGGCTCTACACGCACGACGAGCGCCACGGATGGCGCCCGACGCAGTCGTTCCGGCTCGGCGTACCGGCCGGTTGAGTTGTGGGTTGGGGGGCGGGCACGAGGGAGGAGGCCCGCCCCCCAACCGGTCAGGGGGTCGGCGTGAACAGGTTGACCGTGTACGCCGTGTGCAGCAGGTGGCGGCTGCCCGCCTTCTTGATGCGCTTCACCACGACCTTGTACGAGCCGGTGGTGGAGAACCCGGACGGCATCTGCCAGACGATGGTCGGCTGGGCGTAGCCGTTCTCGGGACGGTACTGGTGGACCGAGATCCGCTGGCCGCCGTAGTACACGCGGACCTTGGCGTGGGCGAAGCTCACGCCGCGGCGCCCGGAGCTCAGCGACCAGCGGCCGTCAGGCTCGATCGCGTTGGGGAAGTAGCCGGCCGTCGGCCAGCCCACCCAGCGCGGGTTCGGGCGGTTGCGGCTCGTCGGGCCGATGACCGTCAGCGCGTTCGCGGTGTCGGTGCTGCCCGTGCCCACCTGCGTGGTGAACGGGTTGAGCACCCAGCGACGGTGCCCGACGGCGAAGTTCGTGCTGCCCGGGTCGTCCATGTAGAGGTCGATGATCTGGCCCGAGCTGATCGACGGGTAGGACAGCGCCAGGTTCGAGCGCCCGGCTGCCGAGGCGCCGGCCTGGCTGTAGCACTTCCACGACGAGCTCGGGTCGTGGCTGAGAGCGCCGTTCGCGGACATCATCAGGGCTGCGGCCTGGGCGCCCGCGCTGAGCTGGGCGTTCAGCGTGACCGGGGCCAGACCGGCCAGCGACCGCACGTAGTTCATCGCGGTCAGCGTCGCGTCGTTCGACGTCGCCGACGAGAGGCCGGGCAGGCAGCCGAGCAGGCTCCCGCCGATCCAGCCGATCGGCACCGACTGCTGGTTCGCGTACTGCGACCAGTACGCCGCGTTCACCGCCGACAGGCTGCGCGTGTCGATCGCGCCCGTCCACCGTGCCGTCACGCGGGAACCCTGGGAGGTTCCTGCGTCAGCCGGAGCGGCCTGGATGATCAGGCCGACCACCAGCGTGATCACTGCGGTCACCAGGCTGAACCCGGTGCCGTACTTCCTCGTGTTCTCCCTCACAAGAGAACGATAAGCACCAAATGTCCGTTTTGACCAGTTCGTGAGGAAGATCCGTTATGAAAACTTTATCCGTCTTGTCTAGTCCGCGCTCAGGTCCGGCTGGACCACCGGGCCCCGCCGGGCTCTGCGAGACGGCCGTGACGCGGGCTAGTGCCCGTGCTGCAGGGCCTTCCTCAGGTCGCGGTTCATCTGCGAGATCACGTCGAGCGGGATCTCCTTGGGGCACGCCGCGGTGCACTCGCCGATGTTGGTGCAGCCACCGAAGCCCTCGTGGTCGTGCTGGGAGACCATGCTCACCACGCGGTTGTCCCGCTCGGCCTGGCCCTGCGGCAGCTCGCCGAGGTGGGTGATCTTCGCGCCCATGAACAGCGAGGCGGACCCGTTCGGGCACGCCGCGACGCAGGCGCCGCACCCGATGCACGTGGCGGCGTCGAAGGCGCGGTCGGCCGCCTCCTTGGGGACCTGGATCGAGTGCGCCTCCGGGGCCGAGCCGGTGTTCACCGAGATGAAGCCGCCGGACTGGATGATCCGGTCGAAGGCGCCCCGGTCGACGCAGAGGTCGCGCACGACGGGGAAGGCGTCGGACCGCCACGGCTCGATCGTGATCTCGTCGCCGTCCTTGAACGACCGCATGTGCAGCTGGCAGGTCGTGGTCACCTCGGGGCCGTGCGGCTCGCCGTTGATCATCAGGCCGCACATGCCGCAGATGCCCTCACGGCAGTCGGAGTCGAACGCGATCGGCTCCTCGCCGGCCGCGTTCAGCTGCTCGTTGAGCACGTCGAGCATCTCGAGGAACGACATGTCGGGGGAGACCGTGTCGAGCTCGTAGGTGTGCATCGCGCCCGCGGTCGCGGCGTCCGGCTGCCGCCAGATCTTGAGGGTCACTCGCATTATTTGTAGGACCTCTGCTTCATCTCGATGGCCGTGTAAGTCAGGTCTTCCTTGTGGAGCACCGGCGTGCCCATCGGGGTCGCCCACGACTCGCCGGCGTCCTCGGGGGTGAACTCCCACGCGGCGACGTACGCGTAGAGGTCGTCGTGGCGCAGCGCCTCGCCGTCCTCGGTCTGCGACTCGGCGCGGAAGTGGCCGCCGCAGGACTCGCGCCGGTTGAGCGCGTCGATGCACATCAGCTCGCCGAGCTCGAGGAAGTCGGCCACGCGGCCGGCCTTCTCCAGGCTCTGGTTCAGGCTGTCGGCGCTGCCGAGCACCTTCACGTTGCGGTGGAAGTCGTCGCGCAGGGTGCGGATGAGGTCGATCGCCTTCTTCAGGCCGTCCTCGGTGCGCTCCATGCCGCAGTACTCCCACATGATGTTGCCCAGCTCGCGGTGGTAGGAGTCCACGCTGCGCGTGCCGTTGACGGTCAGGTAGTGCTCGATCCGCCGCTGCACCGACTCGCGCGCCTCGACGACCGCGGGGTGGTCCTCGGCGACCTTCTCGAACGGGCCGTCGGCGAGGTAGTCGCGGATCGTGTGGGGGAGGACGAAGTAGCCGTCGGCCAGGCCCTGCATCAGCGCCGAGGCGCCGAGCCGGTTGGCGCCGTGGTCGGAGAAGTTCGCCTCGCCGGTCACGAAGAGACCCGGGATGGTCGACTGCAGGTCGTAGTCGACCCACAGACCGCCCATCACGTAGTGGACTGCGGGGTAGATCCGCATCGGCACCTCGTACGGGTTCTCCCCGGTGATCCGGGCGTACATGTCGAAGAGGTTGCCGTACTTCTCCTCGATCGCGTCGCGGCCGAGGCGGGCGATCGCGTCGGCGAAGTCGAGGTAGACGCCGCGCCGGACGCCGTCGACCTCGGGGCCGACGCCGCGCCCGTCGTCGCACTGGTACTTGGCGGCCCGGGACGCGATGTCGCGAGGGACCAGGTTGCCGAAGCTCGGGTAGATCCGCTCGAGGTAGTAGTCGCGGTCCTCCTCGGGGATGCTCCGCGGGTCCTTGTCGCAGTCCTCCTTCTTCTTCGGCACCCAGATCCGGCCGTCGTTGCGGAGCGACTCGCTCATCAGGGTGAGCTTGGACTGGTGGGAGCCGGTGACCGGGATGCAGGTCGGGTGGATCTGCGTGTAGCAGGGGTTGGCCATGTAGGCGCCCTTGCGGTGCGCCCGCCAGCTCGCGGTGACGTTGGAGCCCATCGCGTTGGTGGACAGGTAGAAGACGTTGCCGTAGCCGCCGCTGGCGAGCACCACCACGTCGGCGAGGTGCGTCTCGATCGCGCCGGTCACCATGTCGCGGGCGATGATGCCGCGGGCCCGCTTCTTGCCCTCGCCGTCGTCGACCACGATCAGCTCGAGCATCTCGTGCCGCGTGTACGTCGTGACGGTGCCGGCCTGCACCTGCCGCTCGAGCGCCTGGTAGGCGCCGATCAGGAGCTGCTGGCCGGTCTGGCCGCGGGCGTAGAACGTGCGCGAGACCTGCACGCCGCCGAAGGACCGGTTGTCGAGCAGTCCGCCGTACTCGCGGGCGAACGGGACTCCCTGCGCGACGCACTGGTCGATGATGTTCGTGCTGACCTCGGCCAGGCGGTACACGTTGGACTCCCGTGACCGGTAGTCGCCGCCCTTGACCGTGTCGTAGAACAGCCGGTGGACGGAGTCGCCGTCCTCCTTGTAGTTCTTCGCGGCGTTGATCCCGCCCTGTGCAGCGATCGAGTGCGCCCGGCGCGGCGAGTCCTGGTAGCAGAACGACTTCACGACGTACCCGGCCTCGCCGAGCGTGGCCGCTGCCGACGCACCGGCCAGGCCGGTGCCGACGATGATGATCGAGAGCTTGCGCCGGTTGGCCGGGTTGACCAGGCGCGCCTCGAACTTGCGGGTGCTCCAGCGCTCGTCGATCGGGCCGCCGGGCGCCTTGGTGTCGACGATCGGCTCGCCGGGCACGTAGTAGCCGGCTGCGTCGTCGGACTCGCCCTCGGCGGGCACGTGGTACGAGGGGTCGGACGTGGTGGTGGTGTCCGGCATGTCGGTCATGCTGCGTGGCCTCTCATCGGGCGGGCTCTCGGGCGCGGCGGTTACTTGGTGATGACGCCGGCGAGGACGAAGATCGGGACGAGCGAGAAGCCGCCCGTGACGACGACGGCGACGGCGAACGCCAGCCGCTTGGAGCGGACCCGGGCCCGCTCGGTGCCGGTGAGGCCGAGGGTCTGCATCGCGCTCCACGTGCCGTGGTGCAGGTGCGCGCCCAGCATGGTCATCGCCAGCAGGTAGATCAGGGTCAGCCACCACGTGTCGAAGGTGTCGACGAGAAGGTTGTAGGGGTCGTTCGTGGCGCCGCCCTGCACGTTGACCTTGCCGATCGTGAAGTTCAGCAGGTGCCAGATGATGAACAGCAGCAGCGTCACGCCGCCCCAGCGCATCAGCCGGCTCGCGAAGATCGCGCCGGTGTGCTTCTTGACCTGGTAGCGGACCGTGCGGGCCCGGCGGGCGCGCCGCCAGAGGGTGACCGCGGCGTACACGTGGACGACCAGCGAGAGGACCAGCACGGTCCGGATGATCCAGAGGGCGCCGGACTCGGGAAGGATCGGCGTGCCCATGGTGCGCAGGTGGTGGGCGTACTCGTCGAAGGCGTCGTGCCCCGCGAAGGCCTTCAGGTTGCCGTACATGTGCAGCAGCACGAACCCGATGAAGATGAGGCCGCTGCCGGCCATGAGCATCTTCAGGTAGATCGTCGTGCGCGTCGCGCGGGGTGTCTGCACCAGGGTCGCCGCGGCGGCCTGGCCCGAGGCCGGGCCCGATCCCTGGCGGGAGGTTTGGGTTGCCACGGAGGCCACCGTACCGCCAGCGGAACGGCTCGTGAGCCGTGCCCGGAGTGATCAATCCCACGCGGCAGCCCCGTGCAATCCAGCGGGAATCCCGGCGTACCTCGACCGGCGAGGGGCCTTCCCAACCTCTGTGACCTGGGCCATAGTCGGTCCTGCCCAGGACCGGTAACCGCAACCACGGAGGTGGGGATGTCGTCCACGACGGCCCGTCGAGACACTGGAGTGACCGGGCCGACCCGGGCGCGGATCGACGCCAAGACGCTCCGCACCGACCGGTGGTGGCTCGCCCCGCTGACCACCTTCGTGGTCTTCACGGGCTTCGTGGTCTTCGCGACCTACCGCGCGTTCGCGGGCGACCACTTCTACGTCGAGCCCTACATGTCGCCGTTCTTCTCGCCGTGCATCGCGCACGCGTGCGCCGGCAAGACCACGCTCCCCGTGATCGCCGACTGGTGGCGGCTCTCACCGGCGCTGATCATCCTGATCTTCCCGCTGGGCTTCCGGATGACCTGCTACTACTACCGTAAGGCCTACTACCGGGCCTACTGGCTGTCGCCGCCGGCCTGCGCGGTCGCCGAGCCGCACGGCGCGTACTCCGGCGAGACCCGGTTCCCGCTGCTGCTGAACAACCTGCACCGCTACTTCTGGTACGGCGCGGTCGTGGTCGCCGTCTTCCTCACCGTCGAGACCGTCCTGGCGTTCGGGCCTGCCGAGGGTGAGTCGCCGGGCGTGCACATGGGGCTGGGCTCGCTGCTGTTCCTGGCCAACGTGGCGCTGATCTGGATGTACACGCTGTCCTGCCACTCCTGCCGGCACATCACCGCGGGGCGGCTCCGCCACTTCAGCAAGCACCCCGTCCGCTACCGGCTCTGGACCTGGGTGTCGCGCGAGAACGCCCGGCACGCGTTGTGGGCGTGGCTCTCGCTGTTCTCCGTCGCCGGCGTCGACTTCTACGTCTACCTGCTGTCCACCGGCGCGATCTCCGACCCGCGCTTCTTCTGAGCGACCCCGAAAGGCTTCGCATGACTGAGTCACCGACCGGGCGGCACCCGATGACCGGCAACCAGATGTCGGGCGACGCCGCCGGCGGCATGGAACGGCACCAGTACGACGTGATCGTGATCGGCGCGGGCGGCTCCGGGCTGCGCGCGGCGATCGCGGCGCACGAGGCCGGCGCGAAGGTCGGCATCGTCTGCAAGTCGCTGCTGGGCAAGGCGCACACCGTGATGGCCGAGGGCGGCATCGCCGCCTCGATGGGCAACGTGTACCCCGAGGACAACTGGGAGGTGCACTTCCGCGACACGATGCGCGGCGGCAAGATGCTGAACAACTGGCGGATGGCCCAGCTGCACGCCCAGGAGGCACCCGAGCGGGTGATGGAGCTCGAGGACTGGGGCGCGCTGTTCGACCGCACCGCCGACGGCCTGATCTCCCAGCGCGACTTCGGCGGCCACAAGTACGCCCGCCTCGCGCACGTGGGCGACCGCACCGGGCTGGAGATGATCCGCACCCTGCAGCAGCGCGCCGTGGCGCTGGGCATCGACGTCTTCATGGAGTGCACGGTCACCGAGCTGCTGCGGTCAGATGGTCGGATCAGCGGCGCGTTCGGCTACTGGCGGGAGAGCGGCCGGTTCGTGGTGTTCGAGGCCCCGAGCGTGGTGCTGGCCACCGGCGGCATCGGCAAGTCGTTCAAGGTCACCTCGAACTCCTGGGAGTACACCGGTGACGGCCACGCCCTCGCGCTGCGCGCCGGCGCGACCCTGATCAACATGGAGTTCGTGCAGTTCCACCCGACCGGCATGGTCTGGCCGCCGTCGGTGAAGGGCCTGCTGGTCACCGAGTCGGTGCGCGGTGACGGCGGCATCCTGAAGAACTCCGAGGGCAAGCGGTTCATGTTCGACTACATCCCGGAGTTCTTCAAGGCGGAGACGGCCGACACGATCGAGGAGGCCGACCGCTGGTACGACGACAAGAAGAACAACCGCCGTCCACCCGAGCTGCTGCCGCGTGACGAGGTGGCGCGGGCGATCAACTCCGAGATCAAGGCCGGCCGCGGTTCACCGCACGGCGGTGTCTTCCTCGACATCGCCTCGCGACGCAGTCCGGAGTTCATCCGGCGGCGGCTCCCGTCGATGTACCACCAGTTCAAGGAGCTGGCCGACGTCGACATCACGGCCGAGCCGATGGAGATCGGCCCGACCTGCCACTACGTGATGGGCGGCATCGAGGTCGACGCGGACACCGAGCTCAGCGTCGTACCGGGTCTGTACGCCGTGGGCGAGTGCTCCGGCGGCATGCACGGGTCGAACCGTCTCGGCGGCAACTCGCTCTCCGACCTGCTCGTGTTCGGCCGACGTGCCGGCGAGGCCGCGGCGGCGTACACCGACTCGCTCGG
>NZ_RJSF01000005.1:0-136723 GCF_003725535.1 Nocardioides pocheonensis
AGCCGACAGCGAGACCGGTCCGGCCCCATGCCCCGTCGTCGCTGCCCGTCCCCCGGCACAGACCGCCACCAGGCCAGAGTGGTTTCGAGGCTCGCTGGCGCTCGCACCTCAACCACCGGACGGCGGCGCAGACCCGCGGCCGACATCGAGACCCGGCCGCGCGCCGCCCGCGTCGCCGCCGACCGTTCCCCCGGCACAGACCGCGACCCGACAGAGCGGTTTCGGCAAGCTCAACCAGCGGTGGTTGCTTCCCTGCCAAGCGGCGTGGCTTCGAGGCTCGCTGGCGCTCGCACCTCAATCGCCGGACCCTTCCCGGCGACAGCGCCCAGAAACACACACGCTCAGTGCTGGTGCACCCCGCGCAGCGCGGGACTCCGCTGCCGGGACAGCCGAGCGAAGTAGCCCTCGCGCCCTGCGGCTACCAGGGCGGCGACCACGGCGATCGCCTCCGAGATCAGGGCGGTCCAGACGTAGCCGCCGGTCCAGTGGTCGTGCACGCCGAAGAGACCCACCGTCGCGGCGATCGTGAACGCTCCGGCGGTCGACAGGCCGAAGCCGACCGCGAGCAGCAGGGGCACCCAGTGCCGCCAGGTGAGCAGCAGCACCGCGATGACGAGGCCGCCGAACGTGTTGACCAGGAAGGCCGGTCCGACGCTCTGGTCGCGCACCCCTCCGAACCACATCTTCAGGTGCAGGAGTGCCGACACCGTGACCGCCAGGGCCGCGACTGCTCGTGCGTACATCGCGTTCTCCGTTCCTCGTACGGGAGCCCGCGTGGGCTCGGATCCCTCACTCCTCACCACGAGCGACGACACGATCGGGTTCAACGACAACCACGCCGAGCCGGTCAGGAATCGAGAAGCACCCGTACGACGCCCGCCCCTAGCCTTGCTTGCAGGAGGCCGGCACCAGCCGGGCCGCTGATCTCGAAGGGGAACGACATGCCTGCCAAGAAGGCCACCACCGAGTCCGACGGTTTCACCGCCGAGGAGCGCGCCGCGATGAAGGCCCGCGCCGCAGAGCTGCGCGCGGAGGGCAAGAAGGGCGCGAAGAAGGCCGACGGCCTGCAGGCGGTCCTCGACTCGATCGCCAAGATGAACCCCGAGGACCGTGCCCTCGCCGAGCGGGTGCACGTCACGGTCAGCGCCGAGGCGCCCGACCTGGAGCCGAAGACCTGGTACGGCATGCCGGCGTACGCCAACGCCGACGGCAAGGTCGTGCTGTTCTTCAAGAACGCCGGCAAGTTCAACGAGCGCTACTCGACCCTCGGGTTCGAGGGCGCCGCGCACCTCGACGACGGCGACCTCTGGCCGGTCGTGTTCGCGATCCAGGCCTGGACGCCTGCCGTGGAGAAGAAGGTCGCCGAGCTGGTGCGCGACGCGGTCTCCTGACCCACGAGCACGACGGGGACGACGAAGGGAGAGGGGCACTGCCCCTCTCCCTCTCCAACGTATAGCGCACCCGGGGTCTTGCGGCAAGGCCCCGGTCCGGCCCCAGAATCGCCCGTCGTGACCCCGAACCTGACCCGTGCCTTCGCCCTCCCCGACCATCTCGCCGCCAAGTCCGACCCCGCCCTCGTCGCCGCCGACGAGGCCCACTTCGCCGCCGTCGCCGACAGCCTCGAGCAGACCGTCGCCGACCTGACCGACCGCCTCGACCAGGCCCGCAAGGGCCCGGGCGGCACCGGCCAGGAGGCGCTCGACCGCGACCAGGAGGTGCACCGGCTCACCGCCCGGCTGCGCACGCTGCGTCGCTACGGGCTCGACCTGTGCCTGGGCCGGATGGTCACCGAGGACGCCGGGCCGGTGTACGTCGGCCGGCTGGGGCTCGGCGACCGCGACGGCCGGCGGCTGCTGGTGGACTGGCGCTCCCCCGCCGCCGAGCCGTTCTTCGCCGCCACGCTCGCGAACCCGATGGGCCTGGTCAGCCGCCGGCGCTACCGCTGGACGCGTGGCCGCGTCACCGACTACTGGGACGAGGCGTTCACCGCCGAGGGGCTGGACGGGCCGCTCGCGCTCGACGAGGACTCGGCACTGATCGCCAGCCTGGCGGGCAGCCGATCGGACCGGATGCGCGACGTGCTCACCACCATCCAGGCCGACCAGGACGCGATCATCCGCGCCGGCTCGCGCGGCGCGCTGGTGGTCGACGGCGGCCCGGGCACCGGCAAGACCGTGGTGGCCCTCCACCGCGCCGCCTACCTCCTGTACGCCGACCCGCGACTCGGCCATCGCCGTGGCGGCGTGCTCTTCGTCGGGCCCCACCAGCCCTACCTGGCCTACGTCTCCGACGTGCTGCCGAGCCTCGGGGAGGAGGGCGTGCAGACCTGCACCCTGCGCGACCTGGTGCCGGAAGGGGCTGCCGCGGCTGCCGAGCGCGACCCCGAGGTGGCGCGGCTGAAGGCATCGGCAGACCTGGTGAGGGCGATCGAGCCGGCGGTCCGGTTCCACGAGGAGCCGCCGAAGGAGGGCATGGAGGTCGAGACCCCGTGGTGCGACCTCTGGCTGAGCACCGAGGACTGGGCCGAGGCGTTCGACGCACCCGCCCCCGGCACGCCGCACAACGAGGCCCGCGACCAGGTCTGGGAGGAGCTCATGACGATCCTGGTCGACAAGGCCGAGCTCGACGACGTGCCGGAGGACCAGCTGCGACGGGCGCTCGTGCAGAACACCGCGCTGGTCACCGCGTTCGGCCGGGCCTGGCCGGTCGTGGAGGCCACCGACCTGGTCGCCGACCTGTGGTCCGTGCCGGCGTACCTGCGCCTCTGCGCACCGTGGCTCGGACCCGACGAGGTCCGCGCCCTCCAGCGCGCCGACGCCCAGGCGTGGACCACCGCCGACCTGCCGCTGCTCGACGCGGCCCGGCAGCGCCTCGGTGACCCCGAGGCCTCGCGGCGCCGCCGCAGGGAGGAGGCCGCGGCGGCCGCCCAGCGCGAGGAGATGGCACGCGTCGTTGACGACCTGATCGCCACCGACGACTCCGAGATGCTGGTGATGTCGATGCTGCGCGGCGAGGACCTCGCCGCCGCGCTGGTCGACGAGTCCGCGACGCCCGCGCTCGACCCCGACCTGCTCGCCGGACCGTTCGCGCACGTCGTCGTCGACGAGGCCCAGGAGCTGACCGACGCGGAGTGGCAGATGCTGCTGGTCCGCTGCCCCTCGCGCAGCTTCACGGTCGTCGGCGACCGGGCCCAGGCCCGCCACGGTTTCACCGAGTCGTGGGAGCAGCGCCTCGAGCGGGTCGGGCTCGACCACGTCAGGCTCGCGTCGCTGAGCATCAACTACCGCACGCCGGAGGAGGTGATGGCCGAAGCGGCGCCGGTGATCCGCGCTGCCCTGCCGGACGCGAACGTGCCGGTCTCGATCCGCAGCACCGGCGAACCGGTGGTCCACGCGCCGCTCACCGACCTGCGACCGATCCTCGACTCCTGGCTCGCCGAGCACGCCGAGGGCATCGCCTGCGTCATCACCGTCGGTGACGTCGCCGTGCCCGAGAGCTCACGGGTCCGGACGCTCACGCCGGAGCTCGCCAAGGGCCTGGAGTTCGACCTGGTCGTGCTCGTCGACCCGGAGGACTTCGGCGACGGCGTCGAGGGCGCCGTCGACCGGTACGTCGCGATGACCCGGGCCACCCGGCGGCTGGTGGTGCTGACCGGCGACGAAGACCCGACCGCCCGGGTCGGCGTACGCTCGCAGGAACGCCGACCGAGGGAGCACGCGTGAGCACTGCGAACCACCTGCTGGAGGAGCTGGAGCCGGTCGTCGAGGCGAACCTCGACCGCCACCTCGCGATGGCGCAGGAGTGGCATCCGCACGACTACGTCCCGTGGGGCGAGGGGCGCGACTTCGCGTTCCTCGGCGGCGAGGACTGGGCGCCGGAGCAGTCACGGCTCTCGGAGACCGCCAAGGCCGCGATGATCACGAACCTGCTCACCGAGGACAACCTGCCCTCCTACCACCGCGAGATCGCCACGCGCTTCGGCCGCGACGGCGCCTGGGGCACCTGGGTCGGGCGCTGGACCGCGGAGGAGAACCGGCACGGCATCGCGATGCGCGACTACCTGGTGGTCACCCGCGGCGTCGACCCGGTGGAGCTGGAGCGGGCGCGGATGGACTACATGACGTCCGGCTACGACTCCGGCGACAAGACCGCGCTCGAGGCGGTGACCTACGTGTCCTTCCAGGAGCTGGCGACCCGGGTCTCGCACCGCAACACCGGCAAGGTCACCCAGGACCCGATCGCCGACCAGCTGCTCGCCCGGATCTCCAAGGACGAGAACCTGCACATGGTCTTCTACCGCAACATCGTCGCGGCGGCGCTGGAGATCGCGCCCGACGAGACCATGCGGGCGATCGCCGACGAGGTGATCGGCTTCGAGATGCCGGGCGCGACCATGGCGGGCTTCCGGCGCAACTCCATGATCATCGCCAAGGCCGGCATCTACGACCTGCGGCTGCACCACGACGACGTGATCATGCCGGTGCTGCGGCACTGGGACGTCTTCGGTCGCACCGGCCTCGGCGAGGTCGGCGAGAAGGCCCGCCAGGAGCTCGCCGTGTTCCTCGACGGCCTCGACCAGCAGGCCAGCAGGTTCGTCGAGCGTCGCGCCGAGCAGCGGGCCCGCGCCGCAGCCACCGCCGAGAGCGACGAGACTCCCGACATCGCCTCCTGAGCGTCAGCGGGGAGCCGGGGCGACGTCGGGCGTCTGCACCCGCCGCAGCAGCACCACGGCGTACGCCGCAGCCACGACCAGCGCCACGCTCGCGTCGGAGAGCAGCAGCCCGCGGCCCCACTCGAACGGCGTGCGCGAGTCGGTGAACCCGGCCAGGAGCAGGAACGCCGCGGCGCCGCCGAAGGCCGTCATGCCGATCGCCGGCACGACGCCGTCGGCAGGCGCGCTCGTCCGGCGCCGCAGCAGCCAGAGGACGCCGAGGCTGGCCAGCAGGCACAGCAGCGCGAACCCGCCGCGCAGCACCAGCGTGTCGGCGGCGTTCTCCGAGGCGGCCGCCGCCGGCCAGTCGGCGGCGCCGGGCTGCACGGCCAGCCAGTGCGCGACCTGGGAGGCCGAGGCGACGGTGTCGTGCGGGAACCCGAAGGTCGCGGTCGTCGAGGTGACCGCGGCGACGAGCCGCGACAGCAGGGTGCCGGCGAGCACGGTCGCCGAGCCGACGGCAGCGAGCTGGGCGCCGCCCAGGGCGAGCGGGGTGAGCCGGGCCAGGACGGGGCCGTTCGCGGCGCGCGCGACCTGCCGGACGGTGCCGAACCGCTCGATGGCGACGCGCTCGGCGTCGGGCTCGGCGGCACCGGCCGCGACCTCGCGCGCGACGGTGTCGCGCAGGTGCTCCTCGGCCTCCACGAGGAAGCGGCGGGACCGGGCCGGGCCGACGCGCAGCCGGGCCGCGAGGTCGTCGAGGTAGGTGTCGATGAGGTCCATCACGCCGTCCCCAGCACGCTGGACATGCTCGCCGCGAAGCGGTGCCACTGCCGCGACTGCTCCGCCAGCGCCTTCTCGCCGGGCGCGGTCAGCCGGTAGATCCGACGCCGCCGTCCCTCGAGGGTGGCCCAGTCACTGGCCAGCAGCCCCTCGCGCTCGAGCCGGTGCAGCGCCGGGTAGACCGTGCCCTCCGGCAGGTCGAACTCCCCCTCGCTGCGCCGCCGCAGCTCGGCGATCACCTCGTAGCCGTGGGCCGCGCCCTGCCGGAGCACCGACAGGATCAGCAGGTCAAGGTGTCCCTTGACGCGCTCTCTTCCCATACCTAGGCAGTCTAGGTATGGTCGCGACGTGACGCAAGCACCCCTCCTCACCCGGCCCGTCCCGCTGGCCGTCGCCGCCGTCGGCCTCGGTGCCGTGCTCGGCGCGCTGTGCGCGCGGGTCGTCCTCGTCGGCTCCGGGCTGAGCCTCGTCCCGTGGGCGGTCGCCGGCCTGGCGTCGGGCGCGTGCTGCCGGTCGCGGACCATGGCTGCAGCGGTCGGGGCGCTCTACGGCTTCGCGCTGGCCTTCACCTTCATGACCGTCGGGTACGACGGCGCGGCGCCGCTGCACACCCGCCTGCTCCCGTTCTGCCTCTTCGGGCTGGTCGGCGCCGTCTGCGGCAGCGTGCTGGCACTCGCAGGCCGGCAGGTCGCCGGGAAGCTCGCGAGTCGCTGACCTACGGCAGGGTGACGTAGCCGGCGAGGAAGTCTCGCGCGGAGGCGGTGTCCAGCCGGTAGTCCACGTTGGTCGACCGGCAGATCGCGTCGCCGGTGATCGTCGTGGCGGCGACGACGTCGGAGCTGCCGAGGAAGTTCGGCCCGCCGGAGTCGCCGTAGCAGGTGCCGCCGTTGCCGGTCGACGGGTTCATCGAGATCCGCAGCCAGGCCGGGTTGATCGAGTTCAGCGTGCCGGTCGCGACCATCCGCACGTCGTCGTAGAGGTACTGGTGGCCACCGGGCGAGTTGGTAACCTCGTGGGCGCCGTACCCGACCGAGGTGAACTGCTGCGTGCTCGGCAGGTTCGACAGCGAGCCGGCCGCGGGCAGCTTGGCCGGGGTGATCCTCGGCGCGGTGTCGAGCACGACGACGGCGATGTCGTGCGGGTCGCTCTGTGCGCCGTTGTAGAGCGGATCGGCGTGCCAGGTGCCGGCGTACACCTTGTCGCCGTCCTGGTACGCCGGGTCGAAGGTGACCCGGACCCGATCGCCCTCGGCGCAGTGCGCCGCGGTCAGGAACACCTTCGGCGCGATCAGCGTGCCGGAGCAGTAGATCCAGGTGCCGTCGGAGTACGCCTGCGCGGCCACGAGGCCGCCGACATTGGGATGACCGGTGCCGTCGGCGGTGCCGTAGGTGATCGCCGCGGCAGGAGCCGCGAACCCGAGCACTCCGAGGACGGTGACAAGCAGGACCAGACGGCGCATCGATCTCCCCTTCTCGACTGCGGTCACCCTAGGCCCGGGCTCAGTCGGCGTCGAGCCCCTGCTCGATCGCGTAGCGAGTGAGCTCGACGCGGTTGTGCATCTGCAGCTTGGTCAGGGTGTTCTGCACGTGGTTCTGCACCGTGCGGTGCGAGAGCACCAGCCGCTCGGCGATCTGCCGGTAGGAGAGGCCCTTGGCGACCATCTTCAGCACCTCGGTCTCGCGCTCGGTCAGCCGCGGCTGCGCCGGGTCGGGCGTGGGCGCGTCGGAGATCCGCTGGAACTCCCCGAGCACCAGGCCGGCCAGGCCCGGGGTGAACACGGGGTCACCCTGGGCGACGCGGCGTACGGCGGCCAGCAGGTCCTCGCGCGACGCCGACTTCACCAGGTAGCCGGTCGCGCCGGCCTTCACCGCCGCGAGCACGTCGGCCTGCTCGCCCGACGCCGACAGGACCAGCACCTTGACGTCCGGGTCCTGGGCGACGACCTGCGTGGTGACCTCGACCCCGTCGGGGGCCGGGATCTGCAGGTCGAGCACGACCACGTCGGGACGCGCGGCAGGGAACCGCGCCAGGGCCTCGCGCCCGTCGGCCGCCACCGCGACCACGTCGTGACCGGCGGCGACCAGGTCGCGCTCGACGGCGTCGCGCCACATCGGGTGGTCGTCGACCACCATCACGCGCAGGGGCGGGTTCTCCTCGGTCTCGCTCATCACGACGACCTTAGGGGAGCCCGGGCGCCTCGCGTGGGACGACGAGCTCCCACTCGGTGCCGCCCGAGCCGGTCACGAGCTGGGCGCTGCCGCCGAGGTCGGCGATCCGGCCGCGGATCGACCCGATCACGCCGAGCCGGCCCTGGGCCGCCGCCTGCTCGAGCCGGCCGGGCGGGATGCCCGGTCCGTCGTCACGCACCGAGACCTCGATCCGGTCGGGAAACGCCTGGACCAGCACCCAGGCGGGTGCGTCGTCGCCGACGTGGACCCGGACGTTGTCGAGGCAGGCGCGCACGGCAGCCAGCAGCTCGCGTCCGGCTGCGGCCGGCAGCTCGACGGGAGCCGCCGGCGTCGACACGGTCACCGAACCCGAGCGCTCGAGCCGGCTCAGCTCGCTGACCAGGTCGACCGTGTCGGCCGGGGTCGGGGTGACCGCCTCCTGCGCGCGGATCAGCGTGCGCAGCTCGCGCTCCTGCTCCCCGGCCAGCCGGCCGAGCTCCCCAGCCTCTCCCCCGAGCTCACGCCCACGTCGCTGCACCAGCGCGAGCACCTGCAGCACGCCGTCGTGCACGACACGGGCGAGCCGGGCGCGCTCGGCGGCCATCGCCGCGGCCCGCTCGGCCACCTCGCGATCGGCCGCCATCTCCTGCAGCGACGCACACATGAACCCGACGATCGGCCCACCGATCACGAGCAGGAAGGCGTTGCCGTAGTCGGACTGCCGGATCTCCGGACGCAGGGACAGGTCGACCGAGGCCAGAAGCAGGCCGGCGACGAGGCCGCCGGCCCAGCGGTACTGGATCGACCACGCCAGCAGGGCCGCCATCACCCAGAACCCGGGCACGGTCGCGTGGAAGCCCGATCCCTTGACCAGCGGCGTCGCGACCAGCAGCGCCAGTGCGATCGCCAGGTCGGCGCCGAGGAGCAGGCGCGTACGCCGGCGCGGGTCGGCGTACAGCCAGGTGGCGAGGCCGGTCCACAGCACCATCACCGTCACGCACGCGGCGACCGCCACCGGGTGCCGGTAGTGGCCCCAGCGGTAGAGGTTCAGCGCGACCGCGTTGGCCAGCACGATCACGCGCAGCACCGCCAGCGCGCGGAAGAGCCGGTCCTGGACGGCGACGGCGGCCGGCGATGAGCTCACACGCCGCAGTGTGGCACCGGGCGAGCGCGAGAAGCTGAGTATCCGTACCGATGTCGGGCCGGGCGCGTTCGAGCAGAGTCTGAGCCATGGATGCTCCCGTGCCCCCGAAGAACACCTCCGCCTTCTTCGCCCAGTCCGCGATCGCCTTCGGCATCGCGCTCTTCACGATGCTGATCGCGATCTACTACCTCCCCGCCGACCCGTGGCCGAAGGCGTTCCTCGCGCTCGGCACGCTCTTCCTGACCACGTCGTCGTTCACCCTCGCCAAGGTGGTGCGCGACGCGCAGGAGACCCAGCACGTGGTCTCGCGCCTCGACCAGGCCCGCATGGACCGGATCCTGGCCGAGCACGACCCGTGGAAGGAAGTCGGCTGAGCGACGCCGGGCTAGGCTGGTCGCCGATCTCGGAGGGGGACCATGGCGAACGATTCCATGCACGACTCGGCGGCGTACGACGCGAAGGACGCCGGTCCGTTCTAGGTCTGCGACCGGTCGCCGAAGCTGACGTCGATCTGCTCGAAGCCCTTGTGCCGCTGCGCCTGGGCGTACTCCCGGTAGACCCGTTCGTCGGCCGGGGTGAGTTGCACCGCGTCGGTGAACGGGGTGAGCAGGGCTCGCGGGTAGAGCCGCTTGAAGAGCACGACGTTCACCTCGAGCCCGATCATCGCCATCACGGTCGCGATGTAGATCAGCGCCACGAGCCCGAGCACGAGGGCGAACACGGCGTTCATCTCGTTGGCCTTCTTGATCACGTGCTCGACGTACACGCCCCCGAGCAGCTGGAGCAGCTGCCACAGCACCGCGATCAGCGCGGCGCCGGGGAGCACGTCACGCAGGCGCTCGTCCTGCGGCGTCGACAGCCGCATCATCAGCGCGAGCACGTAGGCGTTGACCAGCACGCTCAGCAGCAGGGCCGCCCAGTGCACCTCGGAGCCGACGTTGCGGCCGAGCACGTCGAGGTGGCTGCCCAGGCTGGTCACGACCGCGATCAGCACGAGCGCGAGGCCGGCGCCCACGATCCACACCAGGCTGCGGAGCCGGCTCACGATCGGGTTCAGCCGGGCGTTGCGCGGGATCGCCCAGCAGGCGTTGATGGCATTGTGCGCCGCCTGCCCGAGCCCGATCACGCCGTACAGCGCGGTCACCGAGCCGACGACCACCGCGGACGCGCTCCCCTGCAGACCGCCGGGCCGGCCGAGCTGGTCGCCGACGATCGGGAACTGCGCGAGCGCGGAGGTGAGGATCTCGCGCTGCAGGGTGGGATGCCCCTGCAGCACGAAGCCGAGCACGGAGGACCCGATCAGCATCAGGGGGAAGATCGCGATGAACGCGTAGTAGGTGATCACCGAGGCGAGGTAGCCGCCCTGGTCGTCGAAGAACTTGTACACCACGGCGATCGGGATGCCCACGACCCGATGGCGCCGCTGCCACGCGTCGACGCGTTCCACAAGGTCGGGCACGAGACGAACGCTACGGGAGCGCCCGCGCTCTCCCCCGCAGGCGAGGCACCCGCGTTCGTCGCGCCCCCGTGCGAAGACGGGTCTCGCTCGTCCGAAGGCGAGCGTCCGCTCCAAGAATCCACCGAGGTCGGAGTGGGACGCTGGGCCCATGTTCGATGCTGCGGGTGACCAGGCGCCGGTGCGCGACGTGGTCGACACGGCACTCGGCCGGCGCGAGCGCCACGACCCGGTGCTGCCGGGCACTGGCGGCCCGGCCGGCAACGCGCTGCTCACCGCGTGGCTCGGACTCTTCCTGCTCGTGCTGTTCTTCGCGGAGGGGCTCACCCTGCTCGACGTACGCGGCCTGATCAGCTGGCACGTCGCCCTCGGTGCCCTGCTCGTCCCGCCCGCGGTGGCGAAGACTGCCACGACGGGGTGGCGGATGGTGCGCTACTACGCCGGCCACGCGGGCTACCGCCTCGCCGGCCCTCCCCCGCTGGTGCTCCGGATGCTCGGCCCGCTCGTGGTCGTCACCACGCTCGCCCTGCTCGGCTCCGGCGTCGCGCTGGTGCTGCTCGGACAGGACACCAGCCGCCAGGCGGTCGTCGACGTCCTGGGCCTCCGGGTCGACTGGGTCGGCCTGCACAAGGGCGTGTTCTTCGTGTGGTTCGCGGTGATGGCCGCGCACGTGCTGGGCCGCGCGCTGCCCGCGCTGCGGCTGGTGGTCAGGAGGCACCAGGTGCCCGGCACCGTACGCCGCGTGACCGCGCTCGTCCTGTCGCTGGTGCTGGCCGGGACCGCCGCGGTCTGGCTGGTCGGCCTCGAGGGCAGCTGGCGCGAGGGCCGCTTCGGCGACGACGACCGCGAGCACGCCGGGACGTCGCGCACGCACTGACCTGGCGGGGCGTTCTAGGGTCGTCACCGTGACCGACCTCCCCGTCCTCGACCCGGTCGACCAGCGCATCCTCGGCAGCCTGCTGGAGAAGCAGACGACGGTGCCGGCCTCCTACCCGCTCACCGCCAACGCCTTGCGCACCGCGTGCAACCAGACCAGCAGCCGCGAGCCGGTGCTCGACCTCGACGAGCAGACCGTCGAGCGCACCGCGCGGTCGCTCAAGGACCGGGGCCTGCTGCGGATCGTCTGGTCGGACACCGGGCGACGGACGCTGAAGTACCACCAGGTCCTCGACGAGCAGCTCGGCCTCGAGGCCGACGAGCGCGCCCTCCTCACGGTGCTGCTGCTCCGCGGCCCGCAGGCGCCCGGCGAGCTGCGCACCCGCACCGACCGGCTGCACCCGTTCACCGACCGCGGCGAGGTCGAGGCGTGCCTGCGCCGGATGGCGGAGCGCGAGCAGCCGCTGGTGCGCGAGCTCGAGCGCCAGGCCGGGCAGCACGACCGGCGCTGGGTGCACCTCCTCGGGCCGGTGCCCGAGCAGCCCGTGGCCACGGCTGAGCCCGCGGTCGACCGGGACTCGGTGATCGCCGGCGGCGCCGACCGGCGCGACGCCTCGGTGCGCGCGTCGTACGACGCCGTTGCGGAGGCGTACGCCGACCACCTCGTCGACGAGCTCGACGATCTCCCGTTCGAGCGATGGCTCCTGGACCGGGTGCTCGACCAGGTGGCCGGCGGGCCCGTCGTGGAGGTCGGCTCGGGCCCGGGACACGTCACGGCGTACCTGGCCGCGAGCGGAGCCGAGGCCACCGGACTCGACCTCTCCCCGGAGATGGTGGCCGAGGCCCGACGCCGCTTCCCTGACGTCACCTATGCGGTCGGCGACCTGCGCCGCCTCGCCCGGCCCGCCACCGGGCCGGGGTGGAAGGCCGTGCTGGGCTGGTACTCCCTCATCCACCTCGCCGCCTCCGAGCTCCCCGACGCGGTGGCCGCGCTGGCCCGCCCGCTCGCCCTCGACGGCTGGCTGGTCCTCGCCCTTCACGCCGGCGCGGAGGTGCGCCACCTCGACGACTGGTTCGAGCAGGAGGTCGACCTCGACGTCGTCCTCCACGACCCCGCCTTCGTCGTCGGCGTGGTCGAGTCGGCCGGTCTGGTCGACGTGGAGTGGTACCTCCGCGGGCCGCTCACGGGCCGGGGTGAGACCACGCAGCGGCTGTACGTGCTCGGGCGCAAGCCGGCGTCGTGACCGAAGGACCGGGAAGCCGGCCCTCGGGCGATGCCGAGGTGCACGGTCGCTCTCAGGCCTTCTTCAACTCCTCGGCGAGCATCACGATGATGCCGCTGGGCCCGCGGACGTAGGTGAGCCGGTAGATGTCCTCGTACGTCGCGACGCCCCGCAGGGGGTGGCACCCGTGTCGCGCGGCGATCTCGAGCGCCTCGTCGAGGTCGTCGACGGAGAAGGCCACGCGGTGCATGCCGATCTCGTGGGGCAGGGTCGGCGCGGTCTCGATCGCGTCGGGGTGGAGGTACTCGAACAGCTCGAGGCGACCCTGACCGTCCGGAGTCTGGAGCATGGCGATCTTGGCGTGGTTGCCGTCCAGACCCACCGCCGTGTCGGTCCACTCGCCGCTGACCGTGTCGCGGCCGAGGACCGAGAGCCCGAGGTCGGTGAAGAAGGCGATCGCCTCCTCGAGGTCACGCACGGCGATGGCGACGTTCTCGAGCCTGATGGGCATGCGTGCACGGTACCCAGCCGGAGCGCTCGACGCTGTTCACAGCTCCCAGGTCAGCGACCGGTCGGCATCGGGCTCGTAGCTGCACGTGAAGCCGGTGCGGACGTGGGTCGCCAGGTGCCGGCCGACGACCGGATCAGCAGCCTTGATCGTCTCGATGGCAGCCGCGATCGCCTTGCGCACGGTCACCCGGGCACGCTCGGCGCTGCCTCCGACGTGGCGGGCTCGTCCCCCGAGGCCGGTGGCCGCCGAGACCTCGGCCAGCAGCGCCGCTCGCTCGGCGACCAGGCTCTCCGCAGCGGTCGCGTCGCCGTTGAGGTCGGCGGCGTCGAGCGCGTCGTCCAGCTCTCGCAGCCGACGGCGGTAGGCGTCCAGTGCGACCGTGTCGGCGCGAGGGCCGAGGTCGCCCTCGGCGACCTGCCCGCCGGCGAGCACGACCGCGTCCACGCCGCTGCCCGGCCGGGACAGCAGCGCGTGCAGGTGCGCCATGCCCTTCCGCGCCGGCACGGCTGTCGTGGTGCCGGCGTGACCGACCAGCCAGGTCCCGGGAGGTCCGGGACGCAGGGTCATCCTGCTGTCGGCCGCCTGGCTGTCCTCGGTGACGGCGTGCTCCCCGGTGACCCAGCGCTCAAGCCGCTGGCGCCACCAGGTCGCGCCGATCCGCGTGTACGCCGCCAGCGCGTCGGCCCGCAACCGCGTCGCCGTCTCGTGATCCCCGAGGAGGCCGGCAGCCCGGGACAACGGGTCGTCGGTGACCCCGTGGAACATCAGGGCGCCCGAGGCGACCACGGCCCGGCCGGCGTACGGGGCGAGCAACGGTGCGACCCGGGCTACGAGGTCGGTGTCGGCGGCGTGGAGTGCGACGTCCAGGACCAGCTGCAGGGTCGGCAGGTAGCTGAAGTCGCGGGGCAGCGCGGCCAGCACACCGGCGTCGAACGTCGCCGCCAGGGAGATGGCCCGCTCGACCTCACCGGCGCCGAGCCACATCCAGGCCGCCTCGGCGTAGAGCTCGCGGACACCTTCGGCGACCGCGAAGTCCTCCGCCAGCTGGGCCAGCTCCGCGGCCGTGGCCCGGTCGCCGCTGTGGACCGCGGCGTACGCGCGCATGCTCGACACCACCAGCGGGCCGTCGGCCAGATGGGCCGTCTCCAGCGCCCGGCCGGCGACCGCGACCAGCTCCGCGGCGGTGTCCGTCCTTCCCCGGAGCAGGTCGAGCGTGAGCCGGCGCGAGGCGGCGAAGAACATCGCGCGCGACGACTCCTCGCCCAGCAGCTCCAGCGCACGCATCTGGCGGTTCATCGCCGGCAGATCGAGCACCTCGAGGGCGACCGTCAGGGTCCACAGGTGGGCCTGGGTGCGCACGTCCACGTCGGTCAAGTGAGCGGTGACGTCGTCGAGCCGCCGCGCCAGATCGGTGCGGACGGACAGCTCGTCGGGCCCCCAGTGCGTGGCGAGCGCGGCGTCGAGCGCATCCGCGACGAGCACGTCGTCACCGGTCGCGGTCGCGTGGGCGAGGGCAGCGTCGGCGAAAGGCACCGCGCGGGCGTGCGCCCCGGCGTACGCCCAGCAGCGCGCGAGCGTGGCGCCGAGGCGGGCACGAACCCGGTCGTCGGTGGAGGCCTCGAAGGCTTCGTGCAGGACCGCGGGGATCTTGCCCGGCTCGGTGCCGAAGACATAGGTCTCGGCCAGGCGCAGCGCCTGGAGGGCCGGGTCCGGGAGGTCCGCCGCGGTGGTTCCCACGGGCTCCATGGTGGCACTAAGGGCGCAGCAGGGTGACGGCGTTCGCGTGCTCGCGCTGACGGTCCTCGTCCCAGTCGCCGGTGCAGTAGACCGTGAAGTCGCAGATCGCACCGGTGTCGTCGAGGTCGAGGACGAAGCCTTCCCGGCAGTACCACTGCTGGCCGTCGTCCTCCCAGCGCTCCTCCAGCTTGACCAGGTAGCCCGTCTCCGTGGGGGTCACCCGCTCCAGCCGGACGCGCCCGGGCTGGGGATGCATCCGCCGCCGACCAGCGACGAGCTCGTCGGCCCCGTCGGTCTGGACGCGCCAGTGCGGGAAGGTCAGGTCGCCGAAGACGGTCGGCGCGAACAGTCCCTCGGGGGCGTCGCCTCCGCTCTCGAGGAACGCCACGAACTTCTCGACGCTGGACTGGAGGGTCGCCGGCGACGGCATCGTCGAGGTGGTCATCGCACACCTGCCTCGAGTGCGGCGAGGTTGCCCTCGATGGCGGCCATCGTCTCGCCCAGGGCGTCGGTCGGGCTGAACTCGACGACGCTGGTGCCCGCCGCGATCAGGGGGAGGTGACCGGGCGTCGCGTAGTAGGCGTCACCGGCGCCGTAGGTCTCCTCGCGGTCGGCCCAGCGGAACGTGATCTGGCCGGACTGCACGACGCCCCAGTGCGGGCACTGGCAGCGGTCGTCGGGGAGGCCGGCGAACAAGGGTGCGGGATCGGCGTCCTGCCGGTAGGTCTCGAACCCGACGGTGTAGCCGCCGAGCTCGGCGTACCGGCCCTCGAGCTCGGGCAGGTCGACCGCCACGGGGGTCGTCATCTTGCTGGCACTGGGCATGGTGTCCTCCTGGGTGGATGGTGCTGACACCCTGAAGGCGTGACTTCCGAGGTCACATCGTGACCAGCGCGGCCGACGGCGATGTCGGGCTGCAGACTGTCCGCACCCGCCCGTAGCGTGCTCCGCATGACGGAGACGAGAGTTCCCGGGGCGCTCGACGCCGACTTCACCGTGGTCATGGACGGCGACGAGGTCGCCACCATGCTCAGCAGCCTGGCCCGCACGCGGCGTACGTTCGCGTGGAAGTGCTGGGACCTGGACGCCGCGGGCCTGACCACCACGATCGGCGCGAGCACGATCACCCTCGGCGGCCTGCTCAAGCACCTCGCGCTCGTCGAGACCGACTGGTTCGCGGTCAAGCTGCGCGGCGAGCGCTATCTCTCCCCGTGGGAGGAGGGCGACTGGGACTCCGGCCCGGACTGGGAGTGGCGCTCGGCGGCCGACGACAGCCCGGAGGAGCTCTACGCGCTGTGGAAGGGCGCGGTGGGCCGCGCGGACGAGATGATCGCCGCGGCGCTGGCCGAGGGCGGACCGGGTACGCCGGGCCGCTTCACGTGGGACGACGGTCGCACCCCCAACCTGCGGCGCATGGTCGCCGACGTGTGCGAGGAGTACTCCCGGCACTGCGGCCATGCCGACCTGATCCGGGAGGTCGTCGACGGCCGGGTCGGCGAGGACCCGCCGCGGGAGTTCCGGCCCTGAGCACCGCCGGATAGGGTCGCCGCGTGGATCTGCAGCGACGCATCCTCGAACGTCGGGGCGAGTTCCTGCTCTTCGCGCTGACCCCGCCGCGGGAGGCGACGCCCGCGGTCAGGGTCCAGGAGATTGCCGACGTCACGGCCAAGCGGCTCCAGGACCTGGACCTGGACGGCCTCGTGCTCTACGACATCGACGACGAGAGCGACCGCAACCCCGAGGAACGTCCGTTCCCGTTCCTGCCCACCATGGATCCGGCGGAGTACCTCTCCCGTCACCTCGAGGGCTGGAACATCCCCACTGTCGTCTACCGGGCGGTCGGGAAACATGCCGAGCCTGAGCTCAGGTCCTGGCTGAGCACCCAGGAGCCGGACCGTGTCCTGACCGTCTTCGTCGGAGCCTCCTCGCGCACCAAGCCGGTCGCGACGTCGTTGCGACGCGCCCAGGATCTGCGGGCCGAAGCGGCACCGGACCTCTTGCTCGGCGCCGTCGCGATCCCGGAGCGCCACACCCGCACCGGCGAGGAGCACCTGCGGATGCTCGCCAAGCAGGCTGCCGGATGCTCGTTCTTCGTCACCCAGGTGGTGTACGACGTCAACGCGGCCAAGAACCTCGTCTCGGACTACCTCTACGAGTGCGTGCAGCGCAGCGTCGACCCGGTGCCGATCGTCTTCACCTTCTCGGTGTGCGGGTCGATGAAGACCCTGGAGTTCCTGCAGTGGCTCGGCGTGGACGTGCCGCGCTGGATCCAGAACGAGCTCCGGCATGCCGAGGACACCCTGGAGGCCTCCTTCGACCAGGCCTTCGCGACCGCGCGCGAGCTGATCGCGTACTGCCGACGGGTCGGCGTCCCGTTCGGGATCAACGTGGAGAGCGTCTCCAACCGCCGCAGCGAGATCGAGTCGTCGGTGAACCTCGCCGCCCGTCTCCGGGACGAGCTGGACGGCTCTGCCTGACGAGATGGGCCTCGAGCCGGCTAGGCCTTCTGGATGCGGATCCCGATCGACGCCTCGGACCCCCGGAGTCGGCTGAACAGGGTGCCGATGGTGCCCTGCACCCGGTACTTCCGGTTGACGATGCGTCGTACGCGCGGACTGTCGGCATGGTCGAGCACCTCGGCCCTGCCGTTGACCAGCGGGGCGCCGGCCTTGACGCGGCCGCGGACGTCACAGGGTTGGAGCGTGACGGCGGGGTTGTTCCGGATGCGCGTGACCTTGAAGGCATCGGTGTCCGAGAAGAAGTACAGGTCGTCGCCGTCGGGAGCGATCCATACCGGCGTGGACACGGGCGTGCCGTTCTTGCGGTAGCTGGTGAACGAGACGTACGACGCGCGCCCGACCTGCTCCCAGGCCCGGTCGTCGGGCTGTGCCGATGCGGACACGCTGCTCCTCGGTGCCGTGAGTGGCGCCTCCCTGATCACCAGGGAGGAAGGTGGTGGCCACGCAGTTTCCCACACAGGCACTGCGCGGTCCCGCCGGCTACACGTGATTCGGCGCGTACGTCGGACGCCCGGCCGGCCGGTACACCTGGACCGACACGCCCTTCGAGTCGGCGTGCGAGCTGACGAGCTCCAGCGCGACGTCCGGGCCGGCATCGGGGAACAGCCGAACACCCTGGCCGAGGATGACAGGAACGACGAGCAGGGTGAGCTCGTCGACCAGGTCGTGCGCCAGCAGCCAGCGGATCAGGCCACCGCTGCCGTGCACCTGCAGCTCGCCCGACGCCGTGGCCTTCAGGTCCCTGATCGCAGCAGCAAGGTCCGCGCCGAGGACGGTGGTGTCTGCCCATTGCGGGTCGGTGAGCGTGGTCGACGCGACGTACTTGGGCGTGCTGTTCAACGCGACGCCGATCGGGTGGCCGCGCATCTCCTCGCGTCGTCCCCACGTCTCGGCGAACATCTCGTAGGTACGCCGGCCGAACAGGAACGCGTCGGCGCGCTGGTAGGTCTCGGTGATCAACGTGGAGGTCTCGTCGTCGAACCTCCCCATGGCCCACCCGGCGCGGTCGAAGCCACCCCGGCGCTCCTCCTCGGTGGCGTGGCCGTTCCCCTGCATCACACCATCCACGGTGACCTGCGTCATCGTCGTCAGCCGCATGGTGCAGCTCCCTTCACCTCGTGGGCCCTGGTGGCCCCTCACCTGCTCCACGAACGGCCCGGCCCCGATACGACAACCCTGGACGGGCCGGAAAACCAGGAGAGAACCGTCGGCGGCCCGCATAACGTGGTCGGGGCCATGACACTCACCACGGCTCGGGCCGACATCACCGACCAGCAGCGCGCGACGCTGCCGGTCGTCGATCCGTCCCGCCGCGTCGACCTGCGCCGGCTGAGCAGTCCGGTCGCAGCCGCTGCCCTCGCCGCCTCCGCGGTCGGCGCGGTCGGGATGACGCTCGGCACCGTCGTGGCCGGGCGGCTCGCGGAGCACCCGTCCCGCAGCCTGGTCTGGCTGCTGGCTGCCTGCCTCGTCGGTGCGGCCGTCGTGGACACCGCCGGCAAGATCGCCTGGGTCGGCCGCTCCGATCGCGCCGAAGGCCGCCTGCGCGAGGACCTGCTCCGGGCCGCCCTGCGCCAGCCACTGTCCGCGCTGAACGAGCAGGCCGTCGGCGAGGTCCTCGACCGGGTCGACGACGACACCCACGAGGTCGGCAACCTCGTCCGGTGGCAGATCTGGATGCTCGCGCGCACCCTCTTCGGCACCGTGCCGATGTGGCTCGTCGCCGGCCTGACCTGGTGGCCGTCCTTCGTGCTCTTCCCGGTGCTCGCGGCCCTCACCTGGCTCGCCATCCGGTCGCTGCTCGGTGAGATCTCGCGGCGGAAGGTCGTCGAGGAGATGGCGTGGACCGACCACGCCGCCGTGCTCGAGGAGGGGATCGCCGGGCGCGACGACCTGCGCACCAGCCTCGGCCAGGCCCACGTCGTACGCCGGGTCGCCCGGCTCTCCGCCGACGTGCACGCGAAGTTCAAGGCCGTCGTCGACATCGAGAGCCGACTGGTACGCCGCGCCGGCGTCATGCTGCACGCCCTGCTCGCGGGCATCGCGGTCGCCGGGGTGGTCCTCGCCTCCCGCGACCACCTCTCGGTCGCCCAGCTGGTGACACTGTTCCTGGTCACCTCGACGTTCGTCGGCCAGATCGCGATGGTGACCTACCACCTGCCGGACCTGCAGGCCGGCCTCGGCGCCGTCATCCGGCTGCGGCAGATGCTGGCCATGCCGCCCGAGCCAGAGGGCGGGAACACGCTCCCGGACGGGCCGCTCGACCTCGAGCTGCGTCACCTCGACTTCGCCTACGCCGAGGGCACCTTCGCGCTGGAGGGCATCGACCTGAGGGTCCCCGCGGGTCAGACCGTCGCCCTGGTCGGCCGCACCGGCTCCGGCAAGTCGACGCTGGCGGCGCTCATCTCGCGCGCCATGGAACCGCCGCGCGGCACGGTCTTCCTGGGCGGGGCCGACGTCCGCGACCTGGACCTCCAGCGGCTGCGGCGTGCGGTCGGCGTGGTCACGCAGCGCACCGAGATCCTCGCCGGCACGCTGTCCGAGAACATCACGCTCTTCGGCGACCTGCCCCGGAGCAAGGTGGAGGCGGCGGTGGTCGAGCTGGGCCTGGACGGCTGGATCGCGGGTCTGCCGGACGGCCTCGACACCCTCCTCGGTCCGGGCGGCACGTCGCTCTCGGCCGGGGAGGAACAGCTCGTCGCCTTCGCCCGGCTGCTGGTGCGCGACGTCCGCGTGGTCGTCCTCGACGAGGCCACCGCGCGGATGGACCCGCTCACCGAGACCCGCGTCGTCGCCGCAGCCGATCGACTGCTCGCCGCCCGCACCGGCATCCTCGTCGCCCACCGACTGTCCACGATCGAGCGGGCGCCGCTGGTCGCGGTCCTCGACCACGGTCGCGTCGTCCAGCAGGGCACCCGCACCGAGCTCGCCGTCACGCCCGGACCGTTCCGCGAGCTGCTCCGCGCCAGTCGCACCGACCACGGGCACGACACCGCCGCCGCGGACGGACTCGACGACCGGGGCACGGTCGCGGCCGAGCTCTCCGCCGCCGAGCCCGCGGAGCCCGAGCACCACGCCGTCGGTGGACGCCGGCGCTCCGGCCCGCCGCCCGAGCTCGCCGCCGTCGGCACCGGACCGTCCCTCGCGCGCGGGATCGCGCACGCCCTCGCGGTGCGCCCGTGGTGGGGCGCACTGGGCGCGTTGATGTTCCTGCTCGCCTCCCTGACCGGGGCTCAAGGTGCCGTCACCGGCCTGCTCTGGGGACGCGTCGTCGAGGACCTCCGGCACGGCGGAAGCCCGACGTGGCTGACCGGCGCCGTCGTCGTGAGCATGCTCGCCGCCCCGGTCCTGCTGGCCAACGCGTTCTGGCGCTACCCCCGCTGGTGGGTCGAGGTGATGCTCCGGGCCCGGATGTCCGTCCTGCACGGACAGACCAGGCAGCGTCGGCTCGCGCGCACCCCACCGGGCGAGGTCGTCGCGCGCTCGATGGACGCCGACCGCTACGCCCGGTACGCCGACCGCTGGGTCGACTTCGTCAACGGCCTGATCATCGCCGGCATCACCGCGCTGCTCGCCGGCACGTGGCTGGCCGGCACGGTGCTTCTCGTGGTGATGGTCTCGTCGGCGCTCGCCTCGACGCTGGGCCGCCCGATCGCGGGTCGGTCGGCGGCCGCGTCGTCCGCTGCCCGGGCGCGGTTCGGCCGCGCCCTGGTCTCGGCGCTGGACTCGGCGCGCACCGTGAAGCTCGCCGCGGCCATCCCGGAGGTGCACGCCCACCTGCGCCACGTCGACTCGGGCCGGGTCGCTGCTGCGGTGAAGGAGCACCGGGTGCAGGCGTTCCTGGACGGCGTACCCATGGTGATGGTGCAGAGCGGCGTCGTCGCGTCGTGGGCGATCTACTTCGAGGGCGGCTGGAGCCTGGCGATCGCCCTGCTCGTCGCCAACGCGGTCGCCGGATTCGACTGGTTCGGCCGGGTAGCCGGGATGGTGGTCACCGAGGCGCCCGGGACGCGGGCCTGGCAGAAGGAGACCAGCCGCTTCGCCGGCGGGGCCGACCTGATGGACCTTCCCCCCGGGGTGGACCTCGTCAGTGGCGCGGCTCCCGAGCCGGCGCCCGTACGGCGCGTGCCGCTCGAGCGCCTGGAGCTCGCCGGCTTCTCGGCGATCCACGACGACGGCACGATCGGCGTCAGCAACCTCGACCTCACCGTGAGGGCCGGCGAGCTCGTGCTCCTGGTCGGGCAGGTCGGCTCCGGCAAGTCGAGCCTGCTCTCGGCGCTCGCCGGGCTGATGGAGCACGCGGGCTCGCTGCGCTGGAACGGCCAAGAGGTCACCGACCCGCAGTCCTTCCTCCGGCCGGCGCAGGTCGCCCACGTCGCCCAGGTGCCTCGGGTGCTGTCCGGCAGCTTCTCCGACAACGTGCTGCTGGGTCACCGGCGGGCCTTCGACGACCCGGTCGCCGCCGCCCGGCTCGGACGCGACATCGAGGAGGCCGGCGGCAAGGACGCGCGGGTCGGTCACCGCGGCGTACGACTCTCGGGAGGGCAGGTCCAACGGCTCGCCCTGGCCCGGGCGCTGGCGACGGACGCCGAGCTGCTCCTGGCCGACGACGTGTCGAGCGCCCTCGACGCCAACACCGAGATCGAGCTCTGGGCCGCCCTGCGCGAGCGGCGCACGACCGTGATCGGTGCCACCGCCAAGCGCGCAGCCCTCGCCCAGGCCGACCAGGTCGTCGTCCTCGTCGACGGCGAGGTCGCCGCGGTCGGCGACTGGGACGAGCTCGCCCCGACGTGGCGCCACCTCGCAGGCTGACGACCCGCGCGGGCTGTTGTCATTCGACGGATCTCCTGCCGAAGTGAGCAGCGGCCCCGACGTTCGGAGTCTTCAGCCGATCGCCGCCTCCCCGGCTGCCACGGTGCCATCATGAGCGCGTGTCCAACACGGCCCAGCCGGTGCGGTTGTCCGAGCTCGTGGCGACCCTGTCCCTGGTCTCGGACCTCGGCATGGGGCGGCCGATGGAGCGCGTGCTCAGGCAGACCCTGATCGCGCTCCGGCTGGCCGACGCCGCAGGTGTCGAGGCCGAGAACCGGGCCGCGGCGTACTACACGTCGCTGCTCACGTGGGTCGGGTGTGCGGCCGACACCAGCGAGGTCGCCGCGCTCTTCGGCGACGAGACCGCTCTGTACGCCGACACCCACGACGGGGACCTCGGCGGCATGACCATGGCGCTGTTCGTGCTGCGCCACCTCGGCGGAGGGTCGTCGCGGCTGCACCGGCTCGGCATGATGGGCGGCTTCCTCGCCACCGCCGGCCGCTCGGTCCAGCGGGTGATGCAGAACCACTGCCTGGCGGCGAGCGACCTGGCCGGCCGGCTCGACCTCGGCGACGAGGTGAGCCGCCCGCTGCTGCAGGCCTTCGAGCGCTGGGACGGGCGCGGGGTGCCGGGCCGGGAGGGCGCCCTCGACCTCGCGCCGGCGATCCGGGTCGTGCACCTGGCCGACGTCGTCGAGGCGTTCTTCGACACCGGCGGGAAGGCGGCCGCGGTGCAGGTCGCGCAGGAGCGCCGCGGCACGCAGTTCGACCCGGCGCTCGTCGACGCGTTCCTCGCCCGTGCGGACGAAGTGCTCGCGGGCATCGGCGACGTGCAGGTGTGGGACGAGGTGATCGCGCTGGACCCGCGGCTGGGCGCGACGCTGACCGAGGCCGAGCTCGATCGCGCCCTCGAGGCCTTCGCGGACTTCGCGGACCTCAAGACGCCGTACCGGACCGGCCACTCGCGCGGCGTCGCCGCCTGGGCAACCCGCATCGCGGGCCGGCTGGGACTGTCGGACGCCGACACGACCCTGGTACGTCGAGCCGCGCTGGTGCACGACCTCGGCGTGATCGGCGTCCCGAGCCCGGTCTGGAACCAGCCGCGGTGGTCGGTCAGCGAGCGCGAGCGGGCGCGCACGCACCCGTACCTCACCGAGCGGATGCTCTCCCGGGTGCCCGGGCTCGAGGCGGTCGCCCGCACCGCCAGCCTCCACCACGAGCGTCTCGACGGCTCCGGCTACCCGCACGGGCTGGGACGGGACGCGCTGCCGCTGCCTGCCCGGGTCGTCGCCGTCGCCGACGCCTACCAGTCGCTGCTCGACGCCGACCCCCGGGAGCCGGCGCTCGACCCCGACCAGGCGGCCCTCCGGCTGCGCGAGCAGGCCCGGGCCGGTGAGCTCGACGCAGACGCGGTCAACGCGCTGCTCGCGAGCAACGGCCGCAGGGCACGCAAGCGCGAGGTGACGCCCGGCGGTCTCACCGACCGCGAGGTCGAGGTGCTGATCGAGCTGGCCCGCGGGCTGTCGAACCCGCAGATCGCCGCCGCGCTGAGCGTCTCCCGCAAGACCGTGTCCACCCACCTCGAGCACATCTACGCCAAGCTCGGGGTCTCGACCCGGACCCAGGCCGCGCTCTTCGCGATGCAGCACGGGTTCGTCGGCGCTCCTCCCGACTGACGCCGAAAGATCAGGCACCTGCCCGATCCGGCGCGGACCTGTCCGCGCCTAGAACTGTGCCATGACCACCACAGCAGCCCCCGCCACCGGCGGGCCGGCGTCGCCGAGCTACACCGCCGCGGGCACCTTCCCCGAGCACCTGGTCCGCCGTGACTTCGCCGGCCTCGGCGACACGGTCGCCGAGACGGCGTACTTCCAGGCACTCGTCCCGCGCGGCCTGCGCGAGTGGACCGGCCCGGACGGCGTGCGCGAGGCGTTCACCGGCTGGTTCGGCGACCTCGACGACTTCGACGTGGTCGAGGCGGTCGTCGGCGGCGTCGGCGAGCGGCTGCACCTGCGCTGGCGCGCCCGCGCCCGCGGGGAGAAGCTCGACGGCGTGTGGTGCCTCGTCGAGCAGGAGATGTACGCCGACACCGACGACTCCGGCCGGCTCACCCGGCTGCGACTGCTCTGCTCCGGCTTCTGCCCCGAGCAGGCCCGATCCGGCGCGTGAGCGCCGACCCCACGAAGGAGACCACGATGGCACTGTTCATGGACGTCCACACGATCGACGGCGGCGTCAGCCTCGACGACGTCGCCGGCGCGCACCTGGCGGACCTGGCCACCCAGGGCCAGCACGGCGTGCAGTACCTGCACTACTGGGTGAACGAGGACCAGGGCAAGGTCTTCTGCCTGGTCGAGGCACCGACGGCCGACGCCGCCGCGACCGTGCACCGCGAGGCGCACGGACTCGTGGCGGACGAGATCTACCCCGTCGCCGAGGGCAGCTGAGGCGCCGGGGCGTCGTTCGGCCCGTCACGCCGCCTCGGCGGCCGCCTTGATCCTGTGCAGGGTCGTGGTCATGCCACGGTGCAGGTCGTCGTCGCGGTCCTTGCTCCCGGTCCACTTCATCGTCACCCAGGTCATGACGTGCCATCAGCCGCCAGGCAGCATCGAGGATCTCCCGCACCGCGACACGACGCCGGCGGGTCAGCGCGAGCTTTCTTCGCGGCATGAGAGTGCACCTGCACGCGGCGGCGTGATCCACCTTGTCTGAGCGGATCGCGCTGATCCCGACGATTCGAGGCGGTCACCTGATGGTGTGCCGGACGTTCTCACGTGGGTCCGGCGCCCTCTCAGGGCCGATAGACCGTCTGCGAGTGAGGGTCCTTGCCGAACGCGATCACCTTCGCCGGCGCTACGACGTAGACCCACGGCCGACTGCCGTCGCCGTCGGTGAAGCCCTCGTCGTCGGCGTCCCACGCCCAGTCATCGCCGTACTTGCGCAGCCACGCCTCGGCGAGCGGCCGGAGGCGCTCGCGCCCGGTGACCCGGTGCGCGGTCCCCTCGACCACGACGTCGGTGCCTGACTTCCAGCCATTGCTGCCGGTCGTCACGGCCACGAGTGGCGAGTGCTCCAGGTTGAGGTGCTTCTGCTCACCGACGCCGGTGCAGAACGCAAACTGCCCGTCGCTCCAGACACCGACCAGCGGGGTCACGTGCGGGCGTCCGTCGGACCGCACGGTGGTCAGCCAGTAGAGCTGCGCCTCATCGAGCAGCGCGTCGATTGACTCCCATGAGGGTGCGGTGGCCGCGGGGTCACTGAAACGGATGTCGATCTTCCCTGTCGTCATGCTGTTGTCGACCAGCGCTCGGCCGTGAACTCATCGGTCATCCACCCACGTTAAGGGCTCGCGCAGGCGGCAGGTCGTCCTCTGGCACGAGCCCTGCGCACACCACGGTGTGCCACGATGCGCTGGTGTCGATGGCTGATGGTCAGACGTTGCGGCTGCTCGAGGGCCGGTACGTGCTGCAGCGCCTGGTGCCGGACGTCGAGGTCGCCGATGACGGCGAGGTGCTCGCGGTCGTGCACGGCCCTGACGGCGGAGCGTGCATGCGACGCCAGGACGAGGCCGCCGACGCGTGGGCGGCGTTGTGGAACGGCGACGAGGCGCATCCGCCGGACGCGACCGGCATGCTCGCTGCGGTCGTGGCACCTCTCGCCGCAGGCAAGGTGCCTGTCTGGGTCGCCGCCAGCTTCGACGGCGACGTCGTGATGATCCCGGATGATCGGCTGGATGAGGCGTCTGAGCTGCTACGCCGGGCCGGTCACCGGATCGTCGGCTGACGACTAGCGGGCGGAGGCAATCGGCTCGAGGCCCGCGGTCAGCTCCTCGAGCTCGTCTGCGCTGAGCACGTCGTACGCCGGCGCTGCCAGTTCATCGGTGAGCGTTTCGATCCGCTCCCTGGTCTCCCGGCCGGCAGCGGTGAAGCCCCCGGTGCCGTCCACGAGGCCGCGCCCGCGCAGCCCGTCGATCACGGCGGCCAGGTGTGCGCTGGGCAGGTGGGAGATCCGGCCGAACTCCTCCGCCTTCTGCCCGAGGGCGAGAGCCATGAGGACGTGGGCCTCGGTGCGACCGATGTCGTGAGCGACGAGGGCGGCGTTGTGCCCGTCCCCCCGGTGCTCGCGCAGAAGGTTCGCCGCGTGCCAGAGTCGGGCCACCGGCTCCTCGGGTACGACGAGCGCCCGGTGCGCGGCGTACAGGATCCGGCCCTCGGTCGGCGCACTGACGGCCGCTCGGGTGGCGAGCTCGGCGACTCGCGCCAGACCGGTGGACTCGGCGATCTTCCCGATCCTCTGTCGCAGCGCGGCAGCGCTGGCCCGCTCGCGAACGACGATCGCCTGTTCCGGGGTGACCTTTCCCCAGACCCAGGGGATGTGGCGTGCCACCTCACCGGCGGCGAAGTTGTAGAACACCGCGTCCACCACCTCTGCCGGGACCAGGCCCAGCGGCGCGGCCCGTCCCGCGAAGTATCCGTCCCAGTAGTTGCGCATGCCCAGGGCCAGGAACGCCTGGTTCACCGCATCGGAGAAGGTGACCGTGGCGATCGGCTCGATGAGCTCGAACATCCGGTGGATATGGGCCTGCGAGTGTGTCAACGGACATCTCCTGCGGTCACGGCGGCGCCCCTCGTGGACGGTCTGTCACGTCAGCCACGAACGACGCGCACCGAATACGACATCGCGTTCAGCCAGCGGCTCCTGGACGAGCGAGCGCATGTCGGGTGGCACTGACGCGGGCGGCCTCGAGGACGTCCGCTGTCGCGACGGCGTCGGTGGCGTTCACCGGTGGCGGTCCCTCGCCGCGCACGGCTCGGGCGAAGGCCGGGTAGAACGTGTCCCACGCACCACGGGCGAGTGTGACCGGTGCGGACGTCGACGCCGTGTGGATGCGGTCGAGCTCGGAGGGCGCTTCCACACCCCAGGTGTCGGTGGTCGACGGCGTCGCGCCGGTGACGAGCAGACCCTCCTGGGTGTCTGCTGTCGTGACGACCAGGGACGCGGTCGTACCGGTGACCCGGAACCGCGGCCCGGGGGCGTGCTGGCTCCAGCTGCCCCACAGGTGGGAGATGGCGCCGTTGGTGTGCCTCAGGGCGACGAAGACGTCGTCGTCGAGCCCGGTCTCGCGGATCATGTACTCGGCGTACACGTCCTCCACCGGTCCCAGCAGAACGAGTGCCTGGTCCACGAGGTGCGCTCCGAAGTCGAGCAGAGTGCCACCGCCCGACCGTCCCGGGCCCCTGCCAGGGGCGTACCTCTCGAATCGCGACTCGAACCTCCGCACGTCGCCCAGGGACCCATCCCCGACGAGGTTCCGCACCGTGAGGAAGTCGGAGTCCCACCTGCGGTTCTGGTAGGGGCTCAGCGTCACTCCGCGCTCGACTGCGAGCGCGACGCTGCGGCGTGCGGCCTGCGGATCCAGGCTGAACGGCTTGTCGCAGACCACCGACAGGCCCAGCGCGATGGCCTTGTCCGTGAGGTCCGAATGGGTGTCGGCCGGCGTGGAGATGGCCACGGCCTCGGCGCCGGCGTCCGCCAGGGCCGTGAGGGAGTCGAACGTGTCGAGGCCGGGATGGTCGGCAGCCACGAGCTCGCGGCGCTCGCTCGACGTGGTGACCACGCCGAGGAACTCACACTCCCGCGCGGAGGAGATCAACGGCGCGTGGAAGTACCTGCCCCCGAAGCCATAACCCACCAAACCGAACTTGACCGGGTCCATCCGTGTCAGTCTCCTCGAGCGAAGGGTCACTCCCCGTTGCGGTGCGCGAACCCCGCTTGCCGCCCTCACCCTACGAGAGCAGGGAGCGGTTCCAGCTCAGGCAGAGGTCCATCGTCATGTCCTCGAGACGTCGATGAGCTGTGGGGCAACCGGCGGTCGTCCTGGCCGCATCACGGCGAATCTACCGGGGGTGCGATCCACACGTTCGGATCTGACTCCGCCGAAGGAAGGTCACTCGGGTGTCGGATCCGGAGCGGCTCGTTCGTGGTGAGAGCAAGGGCGTGACAACACCGTCGCGTCATGAAGAATCGCACCAAGGAGGAACGATGTCCCTGTCCGTGCTCGACATGTCCGTCTCGGTCGACGGCTTCGTCGCCGACGTGAACGACTACCTGGGTGGTGAGGACGGCGAGCGGCTGCACGCGTGGGCCGACTCACGGGACCCGTCGCGGCCGGTCAAGCAGTTCGAGGACGAGTGGAGCGCGGCCGGAGCGATCCTCGCCGGCCGCCGGACCGCAGAGCTCATGGATCACTGGGGTGGTTCGCACGGTGGCGTGCCGATCTTCGTGCCCAGTCACCGTCCGCCGCCTCCGGCCGCCCGCTGGGGGTACCCCTTGGTCACCTACGTCGCCGACGGCATCGCGAGCGCCATGGAGCAGGCTAAGGCCGCAGCGGGCGGCAAGGACGTGCAGGTCCGTGGCGCCAACGTCGCGCAGCGAGCCCTCGAGGCCGGCGTCCTCGACGAGATCCAGATCCACCAGATCCCGGTCCTGCTCGGCAACGGTCGCCGGCTCTTCGACGTTCTGCCGGCGGAGATCGAGCTCGACATTCGCCACGTGATCGACACCCCCGAGGCGACCCACATCCGCTACCGGGTTCGCCGCTGAGTCGACGCGCCCAGCTCGGGACGCGTCACTTGAGTGCGGGGCGACGTCTTCGAGCTTGAACGCCGATCACCACGAGGACCACCACGATGGTCAGGAGCGTGGAGTAGTGGTCGACCCGGCGGACGACATCCACGGCGGGCTTGCCGATGGTGTAGCCAAGGCCGACGACGGGGCCGACCCAGAGCACTGTGCCGAGGAGGTCCAGCGCCAGGAAGGTGCGCAGACGCATCCCCGACAGCCCCGCGGCCGCGTAGATCAGCACCGTCGGTAGCGGAAGGTAGTAGGCCAGCACGACGCCCGCTGAACCGTACCTCTCGGCCATGCGCTCGAGCCGGACCGCACGTGCCTCGCGTTTCGCCCGTGCGCGTGGCGAGGAACCGCTGCCCAGGAGGAGGTGCAGTGCACGGTCGCCCCACCGTCGCCCCGCCCACCAGAAGACCCAGTCGAAGATCATCGTGGCGGGCAGAGCGGCCGCCACGGCGAACCAGAGCGGCAGCTCTCCCAGCCGACTGCGTGCACCGACGGTCACCTCGGCCAACGTCGACCCGCTGAGGATCTCCAGCAGCAACGGGTGCGACCCGATCAGCGCCGGCACGAGCGGCCACAGTGCGAGCGAGTACGCCAGGTAGATGCCGAGCAGGAGCGCGATCACTTTGTCCGCCCGTCCGGCGGTCTGACCCCAGGGTGCGCGCACCGTGGGTGACTCCTGCGGGTCCGGGCCATCCGTTGCGAGCCTCATCCAGACGAGTGTCCCACCCGTGACGTAGGACCCGCACGACGTCAGGCGTCGAGGGGCTGCCGGCTGGCGGCGGAAGGACTGTGAGGATCGCCAACGCAGCCTGACGGTGATGGGCTGTGGGTTGGTGACTACGGGTGTGACCCCCGGAATGACTGGCCTTGGTGCCTTAGTGCGACATGTCCACTCGTGGTTGCCGGCCCCGGCCCGGTTGGAGGAGCTGGCCTGATCAGGAGCTTGACCACCTGGCGTTAGAGGCGCCGGATGTGTCTCATCACAGTCCTGCCGAACCTCCGTCCCGGACCGGAACCACGTCCCGTCCAGCGAAGGAGAGAACGCATGACCAGTCTGACCGATCTACGCGACGTGGTCGATGTCGTCATCGGCGTCGACACCCACGTCCACACCCACTCCGCTGCTGTGGTCGACACCGCGACCGGTGGCGTCCTCAACGAGATCACTGTCGAGGCGACAGCCCAGGGCTATGCCGAGCTCGTGGCGTTTGCCAACAACCACGCCACGTTGCGGGCCTGGGCGATCGAAGGGACCAGTGGCCACGGCGCGGGCCTGAGCCGTCACCTGCTGGAGGCCTCGGAGATCGTCATCGAGTTGGACCGCCCGAAGCGGTCTGCGCGCCGCAACGGTGCGAAGTCCGATCCGCTCGATGCGATCCGGGCTGCGCGTGAAGCGATGTCCCGACCCAAGTTGGGGACCCCGCGCAGCGGGGGCGAACGCCAAGCCCTGTCGGTGCTCTTGGCTGCTCGCCGCTCGGCGATCAACGCCTCCACCGAGGCCCAGCTGCAGGTCTTCAGCCTGGTCATCGCCGCACCCGAACCCATCCGTGCCCGGTTCCGTGGGCAGAAGCTTGCCGCGATGCTCAACACCGCCGCGGGCCTGCGGGTGCACGCCTCCTGGGACGTGGAGACGACCAGCACGGTCGTGGCGCTGCGGACCTTGGCTCGTCGCGCGCACGCGATGTTGAAGGAAGCACGTGAACTGCAGAAGGCGATCCTGGCCATCATCCGCAGCTGGCGACCCGACCTGCTCGAGGAGTTCGGCGTCGGACCGATCGTCGCCGCGACAGTGTTGTGCGCCTGGTCCCACCCTGGCCGGATCCACTCCGAGGCAGCGTTCGCGATGCTCGCCGGCGTGGCACCCATCCCTGCCAACAGTGGCCAAGTCACCACCCGTTATCGACTCAATCGTTACGGCGACCGAAGCCTCAACACCGCCTTGCACACGGTCGTGCAGATCCGGATCCAGTACCAGCAAGCCACCCGCGACTACGTCGCCCGCCGCACCGCCGAGGGCAAGACCAGCCGAGAGATCAAACGCTGCCTTGCCCGCTATGTCGCCCGAGACCTCTACCGCCTACTCGAAAACGGGGCCGCAGCTGCTTGACGAAGCATAGGAGCGTCGCGCCCCGGCGACGCGTCAGCGGGCGCCGCGCATCCAGTCCACGGTGCGGCGTGCGATCTCCGGGCCGGCGTCCTCCTGCACGAAGTGGCTGCCGGACAGGCGGGCGTGCGGCTGGTCGCGGGCGCCGGGCACATGCTGCTGGAGGGGGCCGTCGGCGCGGCCGAGGATGGGGTCGCTGTCGCCGAAGAGGGTGAGGAAGGGCTTCTCCCAGGCGCCGAGACGCGCCCACGCGGCCCGGTTGGCCGGCACGGCGGGGTCGTCGGGCGAGGTCGGCACCAGGCGCGGGAAGGCGCGGGCGCCGGCGAGGTGGCGACGGCTCGGGTACGGGGCGTCGTACGCCGCCCGCTCGGCCGGCGAGAGCGCGCGTTTCGTGCCGGTCGCGACGATCCGGCCGACCGGGAAGACCGGCGACCAGGTCGCGAAGGCACGCCAGACCCGGAAGGCGGGCGGGGTGCGCCGGTCGGCGGTCGGGAGGAAGCCGTTCGCGACCACGATCCGGTCGAACCGGTCGCCGTGCTCGGCGGCGAGGCGCAGGCCGAGCAGCGAGCCCCAGTCCTGGCAGATCAGCGTGATCCGGCGCAGGTCGAGCGCCTCCATCCACTCCCGCAGCCAGTCGACGTGGCCCTGGTAGGTGTAGTCGGAGAGCCGGGTCGGCTTGTCCGAGCGGCCGAAGCCGACCAGGTCGGGTGCGACCGCACGCAGCCCGGCCTCGGCGAAGACGGGCACCATGTGCCGGTAGAGGTAGCTCCACGACGGCTCGCCGTGCAGCATCAGCACGACCTCGGCGTCGCGCGGCCCCTCGTCGAGGTAGTGCACGCGCACGCCGTCGGCGAGCGTCACGTAGTGCGGCTCGAAGGGGTAGTCCGGCAGGTTCGCAAAGCGTTCGTCCGGGGTGCGCAGCAGGTCCACGGCCGGTCGCTCAGATGTCCGTGACGCGGACCCCGGCGTGCGCCTTGTAGCGCCGGTTGACGCTGATCAGGTTCGCGGTCAGGGCCTCGACCTGATGGGCGTTGCGGCGGCGGCCGGCGTACACGCCCCGCATGCCGGGCACGGTGTCGGCGAGCGCCTGGACCAGGTCGGTCGCCTCGCGCTCGTCGCCCAGCACCAGGACGTCGGTCTCGACCGACGTCACCTCCGGGTCCTCGAGCAGCGTGGCGCTGACGTTGTGGAACGCGCCCACGACCGTGCTCTCGGTGAGGATCGCCGCGGCCTGCTCGGTGGCGGAGCCCTCCTCGACCTTCAGCGCGTAGGCACCCTGCTTGTCGAAGCCGAGCGGGTTCACGCAGTCGACGACCACCTTGCCGGCGAGCGCCTGCTTCAGCGACTCGAGCAGCTGGTCGTGGCCCTCCCACGGCACGACGACGAGCACGAGGTCACCGGCCTCGGCGGCGCTCAGGTTGTCGGTGCCGGTGATCGCACCGCCCGTGGCTGCGGCGAGCTCGGCGCCGGTCGCCGCGCCCTTCTCCTGCGTGCGGCTGCCGATCACGACGGTCAGCCCGGCCTGGGCGAACCGACGGGCGAGCCCGCGGCCCTGGGGACCGGTGCCGCCGAGCACGGAGATGGTGAGGTTCTTCAGGTCGGGCACGGCGCTGTCTGCAGTGGTCACGCGCCGTAGCGTACGGCCCCGGCCGTCGCCGCCGCCGCGAGAGCGCCAGCCACGTGAGACGCCGCCTTCGTCTCGACGAGCCCGGCCGTCACGCGCAGGTGGTCGCCCCCGTTGCCGGACTCCTCCGGGCCGGGCGCCAGGAAGGGCGTGCCACCGGCCGCCCGGATGCCGAGCGTGGTCAGCTGCACGAGCGCGCCCCGCTCGTCGGCGACGGGGAGCCACAGGTTGATGCCGTCGGGCACGGCGAGCTCGATGCCGTGCTCGGCGAGGGCGGAGCAGAGGGCGGCCTGCCGCTCGGCGTACGTACGCCGGGCGACCTCGACCGCCGCCACCGAGGCCGGCTCGACGAGGAGGTCGAGGAGGATCGTCTGGAGCATCCGGGAGGTCCACCCTGCGCCGAGCATCCGGCGGGCCACCAGCCGGTCGACGAGCTCGCTGGGGCCGCCGAGCGCGGCGATCCGCAGGTCGGGGCCGTGCGACTTCGAGAACCCGCGGACGTGCATCACCTGGCCGGGGAGCCACCGGCCGAGCGAGACGTCCTCCCCCACGCTGATCGCCCCGGAGTGGTCGTCCTCGATCACGATCGCGGTCGACCGCGCGCGACGCACGGCACGGGCCAGGTCCTCGGCCCGGCGCGGCGACATCGAGACGCCGGTCGGGTTCTGCGCCCGCGGCTGCAGGACGATCGCGGCGGGCTTGCCCTTGAGCGCTCGGGTCAGGGACGCGACCGTGACGCCCTCGGCGTCCAGGTCGAGCGGCACGATCTCGGCTCCGAGCACGTCGAGCATGTCCAGGAACGCCGGGAAGCCGGGGCTCTCGATCGCCACCCGGTCGCCGAAGCCGACGACCTGCTCGAGCGTGCGGACCACGGCGTCCTGGGCGCCGTTGACCACGGTGACCACCTCCGCCTCGAACGGCCAGGTCGAGGCGAGCACGTCACGCAGTTCCGGGAGCACCGGGGAGTCCTGGTAGACGTTCGTGTCCGCGGTCGGGCGCACCCGCCTCAGCGCCGGCGCGAGCGGGGGCAGCAGCGCCGGGTCGGGCGTGCCGCGCGAGAGGTCGAGCGGCAGGCCCTCGACGTACCCGACGAGACCTTGCACGCGCGGGCTGAGCCACGGCTTCGGCTCGGTGCGCACGAAGCTGCCGGCGCGGCCGCGCGACTCGATCAGGCCGGCCCGACGCAACGCCTGCCAGGCCTCGCTGACCGTGGCGGGGCTGACGCCGAGGGTGGCCGCGACGTGGCGCACGGTGGGCAGCCGGTCACCGGGCGAGAGCTCGCCCTGGCGGATCTGCCGGGCCAGGGTGCCGGCGATGCCGCGCGGCGAGCGGTCGTCCAGATCTTCGAGCCTGGCCACCTTCACCCCCGGGTCGATTCGTGCGCCCCGAACTCTTGCGCAGGGCTTTACGGCGGTGATACACCGGGAAACCAATCCGAAATGTTCAGAGCAGAAGATAACAGAAAATCCGACCTCGACGACCTCGAGGAATCCTGCGGAGGGGTGGCATGGACACAGTGCGAGCAGCGATCTCACAGACGACCTGGACCGGCGACAAGGCGTCGATGCTCGACAAGCACGAGCAGTTCGCGCGTGACGCCCACGACCTGGGCGCGCAGGTGATCTGCTTCCAGGAGCTGTTCTACGGCCCGTACTTCGGGATCACCCAGGACAAGAAGTACTACCGGTACGCCGAGCCGGCGGACGGCCCGATCGTGCAGCGCTTCGCCGCGCTCGCCCAGGAGCTCGGCATGGTGATGGTCCTGCCGATCTACGAGGAGGAGCAGACCGGCGTCTACTACAACACCACCGTGGTGGTCGACGCCGACGGCACGATCCTCGGCAAGTACCGCAAGAACCACATTCCCCACGTGGAGAAGTTCTGGGAGAAGTTCTACTTCCGGCCCGGCAACCTGGGCTATCCCGTCTTCGACACCGCGGTCGGCAAGGTCGGCACCTACATCTGCTACGACCGGCACTTCCCCGAGGGCTGGCGCGAGCTCGGCCTCAACGGCGCCCACATGGTCTTCAACCCCAACGCCACCAAGCCCGGCCTCTCCAACCGGTTGTGGGAGATCGAGGGCCCGGCCGCCGCGGTCGCCAACGGCTACTTCGTGCTGCAGCCCAACCGGGTCGGCCTCGAGGACAACGAGTACGGCGACGAGGCGGTCAACTTCTACGGCACCAGCCAGATCATCGACCCGCGCGGCAACTACGTCGGCGAGCTGGGCAGTGACGAGAAGGAGGAGCTGATGGTCCGCGACCTCGACCTGCGGATGGTGCAGGAGATGCGCGACGACTGGCAGTTCTACCGCGACCGGCGGCCCGACTCGTACACCCGGATCGCCCAGCCGTGACCGCCCCGGAGGTTTCGAGGCTCGCTGGCGCCCGCACCTCAACCACCGGCGCCGGGGGCACGAGCCCGGTGGTTGAGGTGCGAGGAGCGCCAGCGACGAGCCTCGAAACCACCGACACCTGGAGGAGGACCCACCCATGACGACCCTCATCAAGAACGGCACGGTGGTCAACGCCACCGGCGCCACCCCGGCCGACGTGCTCGTCGACGGCGAGACGATCGTCGCGCTGCTCGCGCCGGGCTCGACAGCGCTCGGGCAGATCGACGCCGACACCGTGATCGACGCCGCCGGGAAGTACGTCATCCCCGGCGGCGTGGACGCGCACACCCACATGGAGCTGCCGTTCGGCGGCACGAACGCCTCCGACACGTTCGAGACCGGCACGCGCGCGGCTGCCTGGGGCGGCACCACCTCGATCATCGACTTCGCGGTGCAGCGCTACGGCGAGCGCGTCGAGGAGGGCCTGGCCGCCTGGCACGCCAAGGCAGACGGAAACTGCGCGATCGACTACGGCTTCCACCAGATCATCGGCGGCGTCGACGAGTTCTCCCTCAAGGCGATGGAGACGCTCGTCGACGAGGGCATCACGTCGTACAAGCTGTTCATGGCCTACCCGGGCGTCTTCTACAGCGACGACGCCCAGATCCTCAAGGCGATGCAGCGGGCCGCCGACCTCGGTCTGCTCACGATGATGCACGCCGAGAACGGCCCCGCGATCGACGTGCTGGCCGAGCAGCTGGTCAGCCAGGGCAAGACCGACCCGTACTTCCACGGCATCGCGCGCGCCTGGCAGATGGAGGAGGAGGCGACGCACCGCGCGATCATGCTCGCCAACCTCACCGGCGCACCCCTGTACGTCGTGCACGTCTCCGCCAAGCAGGCGGTCGAGCAGCTCGCCTGGGCCCGCGACAAGGGGCAGAACGTCTTCGGCGAGACCTGCCCGCAGTACCTCTACCTGTCCCTGGAGGAGCAGCTCGGCGCGCGCAGCGACGACTACGGCGCGTTCGAGGGCGCGAAGTGGGTGTGCTCGACGCCGCTGCGCTCGCGCGCCGAGGGCCACCAGGACTCCATGTGGCAGGCGCTGCGCACCAACGACCTGCAGATGGTCTCGACCGACCACTGCCCGTTCTGCATGAAGGACCAGAAGGAGCTCGGCAGGGGCGACTTCCGGGCGATCCCGAACGGCATCGGCTCGGTCGAGCACCGGATGGACCTGATGTACCAGGGCGTCGTGACCGGCGAGATCTCGCTGGCGCGCTGGGTCGAGCTGACCTCGACGACGCCGGCGCGGATGTTCGGCCTCTACGGCAAGAAGGGCGTGATCGCGCCCGGTGCCGACGCCGACATCGTGGTCTACGACCCGAACGGGCACACGTCGATCGGCTACGGCGAGGGCAAGACGCACCACATGAACATGGACCACTCCGCCTGGGAGGGCTTCGAGATCGACGGTCACGTCGACACCGTGATCTCCCGCGGCCGGGTGCTGGTCGACGGCGGGGCGTACCTCGGCAGCCCGGGCCACGGGCGCTACCTCAAGCGCGGCCTCAGCCAGTACCTCATCTGACCCAGGTCCCCGGGGTTCGAGGCTCGCGAGCTCGCACCTCAACCACCGGGGTCGACGAAAGGACCCATCATGGACTTCGGCGTCGTGCTGCAGACCAACCCGCCCGCGTGGCGCACGGTCGCACTGGCGAAGCAGGCGGAGGAGCACGGCTTCGACTACGTCTGGACCTTCGACTCCCACCTGCTCTGGCAGGAGCCGTACGTCATCTACAGCCAGATCCTCGCCGAGACCCGGCGCGTGATCGTCGGGCCGATGGTGACCAACCCCGCCACCCGCGACTGGACCGTCACCGCCTCGGTGTTCGCCACGCTCAACGAGATGTACGGCAACCGCACCGTGGTCGGCATCGGGCGAGGCGACTCGGCGGTGCGCGTGCTCAACGGCAAGCCGACCACCCTCAAGGAGGTCCGCGAGGCCACCCACGTGATCCGCGAGCTGGCCAACTGCCGCCCGGTCGAGCACAACGGCTCGACGCTGCAGTTCCCGTGGGCGCGCACGTCGGCGGTCGAGGTGTGGGTCGCGGCGTACGGGCCGCTGGCGCTGAAGACCGCCGGTGAGGTCGGTGACGGCTTCATCCTCCAGCTCGGCGACGTCGACATCGCGAAGTGGATGATCGCGCAGGTGCGCAAGGCGGCCGAGGACGCCGGCCGCGACCCCGAGGCGATCACCTTCTGCGTCGCCGCGCCGGCGTACGTCGGGTCCGACGACGCCGCGTCGGTCAAGCACATGCGCGAGCAGTGCCGCTGGTTCGGCGGCATGGTCGGCAACCACGTCGCCGACATCGTGGCCAAGTACGGCGAGGGCGCGGACTTCCCGCAGGTGCTCACCGACTACATCAAGGGCCGCGAGGACTACGACTACAACGAGCACGGCCGGGCCGGGAACACCCACACCGAGTTCGTGCCCGACGAGATCGTCGACCGGTTCTGCATCCTCGGCACGCCCGAGCAGCACGTCGCCAAGCTCCAGGAGCTCAAGGCGATCGGGGTCGACCAGTTCGCGGTCTACCTCCAGCACGACAACAAGGAGGAGACCCTCCGCCAGTACGGCGAGACGATCATGCCCCGGCTGCGCGACCACGTGACGGCCAAGGCATGACGGCTCCCTCGGCCTGGGCCCGGTTCGCGGTCCGGGCGCTGCTCGGCACGGGCGGCGTCCTCGCGGTCGCCGGCTTGTGGGAGGCGTACAAGGCACTCGGCCCCGACACAGGGGTCGTGGTCCACGGCGTCGTGGTACTCCCCCGCACCACCGACATGGCGATGCCGCACGTGTGGGACATGCTCCACAAGTTCTCCCAGCCGGTGAACATCTTCTCCGGCCACCAGACCGTCGGCTCGGCGGTGCTCGACGCCTGCGTCTTCTCGCTGAAGCTGGCGGCGACCGGCTGGCTGATCGGAGTGGTGGTCGGGTTCGCCCTGGCCGTGCTGATGGCGCGCTTCCGGCTCGCCGAGTCGGCGATGCTGCCCTGGATCGTGCTGAGCCAGACCGTCCCGCTGATCGCGATCGCGCCGCTCGTCCGCAGGTGGGGTTCGCAGATCCACATCGGCGGCTGGACCTGGACCAGCGAGAACTCGGTCGCCGTCATCGCGGCGTACCTGGCGTTCTTCCCGGTCGCGGTCGGCGCCCTGCGCGGCCTCCGCTCCCCCGACGCCACCCACCTCGACCTGATGCACGCGTACGGCGTCGGCTGGTGGCGCGGCCTGGTCAAGCTGCGGCTGCCCGCCAGCGTGCCCTACCTGCTGCCCGCGCTGCGCCTCGCCGCCGCGAGCGCGGTCATCGGCACCGTCGTCGCCGAGGTCTCCATCGGCCTCCGCGGTGGTGTCGGCCGGATGATCATCGAGTACGCCCAGTCCGCCGGGGGCGACCCCGCGAAGCCGTGGGCGCCGATCTTCGGCGCGATCGGCGTCGGACTGGTCGCCGCCGGCGCGGTGGGCCTGATCGGCCTGCTGCTCCGGCCCTACCGACGCGGGGAGGCGTCATGACCCACGCCCTGACCGACGATGCCGTGACCAAGGACGGCTGCGCGATCCGGGCCAGCGGCGTCGGTCGCGTGTTCGCCGGCACCAAGGGACACCAGGTGATCGCGCTGGACGATGTGCACCTGGAGGTCGCCGAGGGCGAGTTCGTCTCGCTGATCGGCCCGAGCGGCTGCGGCAAGAGCACGCTGCTGCGGATCGTGGCCGACCTCGACCACCCGACCAGCGGGTCGCTCACCGTGTTCGGCAAGAGCACCCACCAGGCCCGCGTCGACCAGGACTACGGCATCGCCTTCCAGCAGGCCGGCCTGTTGCCGTGGCGCACCGTGGCCGCGAACGTCGGCCTCCCACTGGAGGTGCACGGCGTCGCGAGGTCCGACCGGCAGACCCGGGTCGAGGAGCTTCTCGAGCTGGTCGGACTGACCGACTTCGCCCGGTCCTATCCCGACCAGCTCTCCGGCGGCATGCAGCAGCGCGTCGCGATCGCCCGTGCGCTCGCGGAGAGCCCGCGCCTGCTGCTCATGGACGAGCCGTTCGGGGCGCTCGACGAGATCACCCGCGAGCGGATGCAGGCCGAGCTGGTCCGGATCTGTTCGGAGACCGGAGCGGCCGTGCTCTTCGTGACGCACTCGATCCCCGAGGCGGTCTTCCTCTCCGACCGCGTGGTCGTGATGACCCCACGGCCCGGGCGGATCATCGAGATCGTCGACTCCCGGCCGACGGCCGGGCACGCCCGTGACGACGAGTTCCGCGACGCGGAGGAGTTCTTCCACACCATCGCCCGCGTGCGCGAGCTGCTCCACGGCGGCCCGGTGGCCGCGGCCCGAGGAGTGGAGACCCGATGAGCCTGGCGGCCACCGAGCGGGCCGAGGCGACGCTGCGCATGCGGCCGCTGCGCGATGCCCGGTTCACCACGCTGCTGGCTCCCGCCCTGCTGGGCGTCGCGACGATCGGCCTCTGGCAGCTGGTGGTGGACGTCTTCAACATCGACGCGTTCATCGTCCCGTCGCCGCAGTCGATCTGGTCGGAGTTCCTCGACAGCCGCAGCTCGATCTGGCACGGCATGCTCGGCACCGGCCGCAACGCGCTCTACGGCCTGCTGATCGGGGCCGCGCTCGGCATCCTCGGCGCGCTGGTCGCGAACGCCGTCAAGGTCATCGACCTGATGGCCGTGCCGATCGTCGCAGCGCTCTCGGTGGTGCCGATCGTCGCGCTGGCCCCGGTGCTCTACACGATGTTCGGCGCCGCGGCGAACACCGCGCGCGTGATCGTCGCCGCGCTCACCGTGATCATCCCGGTGTACGTCAACACCCTCCGCGGGCTGCGACAGGTCAAGGTCGTGCACCGCGAGCTCATGCACGTGTACGCCGCCCGCCCGGTGTTCGTGGCCCGGGCGGTCACGCTGCCGACCGCCTCGCCGTACGTGTTCACGGGCCTGCGGATCGCGAGCTCGCTGGCGGTGATCTCGGCGCTGATCGCTGAGTACTTCGGCGGCCCGGTCGACGGGCTCGGCAAGGCGATCACCACCGCCGCCTCCAGCAGCAACTACCCCCTGGCGTGGGCCTACGTGCTCGGCTCGATCCTGCTCGGCCTCGCCTTCTACGTGGTCACCCTGCTCGTCGAGCTGCGCGTGGCCCGCCACAGTTCCCCGTCAACGTCGACGGTGTCCCTGTAAGTCCCTGCAAGTCCGACCCAGGAGCAGCACCACCTCACGCAGCACCACGTTGCACGACCAACCCGAGGAGAACCATGAAGCCAACGTCCAACCGCAGGAGACGCGGGGCGATCGTCGCCGTCCTCGCCCTCGTCCTCGCGGCCGTGCTGGCCGCCTGTGGCAGCAGCAACGACGACTCCGGCGCGTCCGGCTCGAAGAAGCTCACGCCCGTCAAGCTCCAGCTGCAGTGGGTCGCGCAGGCGCAGTTCGCCGGCTACTACGCCGCCGTCGCGAAGGGCTACTACAAGGACGAGGGCCTCGACGTGCAGATCGTCGAGGGCGGCCCGGACATCGTTCCGATCGACGCGCTGAGCGCCGGCGACGTCGACTACGCGATCTCGTGGGTGCCGAAGGTGCTCGGCTCGATCGAGGCCGGCGCGAAGGTCACCGACGTCGCCCAGGTCTTCGAGCGAAGCGCCACCACGCAGATCTCCTTCAAGGACAAGGGCATCGCGGGGCCTGCGGACCTGAAGGGCAAGAAGGTAGGCAGCTGGGGCTACGGCAACGAGTGGGAGCTCTTCGCCGGCATGCAGAAGGCCGGGGTGACCCTCAAGGACATCTCCCTGGTGCAGCAGGCCTTCGACATGAACGGCTTCCTCGCCGGTGACATCGACGCCGCCCAGGCGATGACCTACAACGAGTACGCCCAGGTCCTGGAGACCAAGAACCCCAAGACCGGCAAGCTCTACACGCCCGACGACCTGAACGTGATCAACTGGAACGACGTCGGCACCTCGATGCTCCAGGACGCGATCTGGGCGCCCACCGACAAGCTGTCGGACTCGAAGTTCGCGGACGAGACCGTGAAGTTCATCAAGGGCTCGATCAAGGGCTGGGTCTACGTGCGTGACCACCCGGAGGACGCCGCCAAGATCGTCACCTCGGCCGGCTCGAAGCTCGGCGAGAGCCACCAACTGTGGATGACCAACGAGGTCAACAAGCTGATCTGGCCCTCCACGGGCGGTGCCGGGATGATCGACGAGAACGCCTGGAAGCAGACCGTCGACATCGCGCTGGGCACGAAGAACGACCAGGGCAAGACGATCATCACCAAGGCGCCGCCGTCGACGGCGTACAGCAACGAGTACGTCCAGAAGGCGCTCGACGAGCTCAAGGCCGAGGGCGTCGACGTGATGGGCACCGGCTTCAAGCCGATGGACGTCACGCTCAAGGAGGGCGGCGCGTAGGCGCCGGCCACCGCACACCAACCTCGGGACATGTCCCGGTCGGGTGGCCGCTCAGGCGGCCACCCGGCCGGCCCGGAAGGACAACGAGAAATGACGCTCACCGAAGGAACGCCGCAGGCCAGCGAGCACGCCGACCTCGACGACCTGACCTACCAGCTCGACCGCGCCCACGTGTTCCACTCCTGGTCGGCCCAGGCCGCGCTGCACCCGTTGGTGCTCGCCGGCGGCTCGGGGTGCCGGGTGCACGACCACGCGGGCCGCAGCTACCTGGACTTCTCCAGCCAGCTGGTCAACCTGAACATCGGCCACCAGCACCCCAAGGTGGTCGCCGCGATCGTGGAGCAGGCCCAGACCCTGGCGACGGTCGCACCGCAGCACGCCGTGCGGGCCCGCGGGGAGGCGGCGAAGCGGATCACGGCCCGCGCGCCCGACGGACTGAACAAGGTGTTCTTCACCAACGGCGGCGCCGACGCCAACGAGAACGCGATCCGGATGGCCCGGTTGCACACCGGGCGCGACAAGGTGCTCTCGACGTACCGGTCCTACCACGGCAACACCGGCGCCGCGGTGGTCGCGACCGGCGACTGGCGCCGGATCCCGAACCAGTACGCCCGCGCCCACGTGCACTTCTTCGGCCCGTACCTCTACCGCAGCGAGTTCTGGTCGGCGACCGCCGAGCAGGAGTCCGAGCGCGCGCTGCACCACCTGCGCCGCGTGATCGAGGCGGAGGGGCCGAGCAGCATCGCCGCGATCCTGCTCGAGACGATCCCGGGCACCGCGGGCATCCTGATGCCGCCGCCGGGCTACCTCGCCGGAGTGCGCGAGCTGGCGAGCAAGCACGGCATCGTGCTGATCCTCGACGAGGTGATGGCCGGCTTCGGCCGCACCGGCGACTGGTTCGCCTTCGACGCCTACGACGTCGTGCCCGACCTGATCACCTTCGCCAAGGGCGTGAACTCCGGCTACGTGCCGGCCGGCGGCGTGATCATCGCCGACCACATCGCCGCCGACTTCGACGACACCGTGTTCCCCGGCGGGCTCACCTACTCCGGCCACCCGCTCGCGATGGCCGCGATCGTGGCGGCGCTGGACGCGATGGAGGAGGAGGGCATCGTCGAGAACGCCGCCACCGTCGGGCGTGACCACATCGGCCCGGCGCTCGCCGGACTCGCCGAGAAGCACGAGATCGTCGGCGAGGTGCGCGGCACCGGCGTCTTCTGGGCCCTCGAGCTGGTCGCCGACCGCGAGACCCGCGAGCCGGTGAGCGGCGCGGTGATGGCCCGGGTCAAGTCCGAGCTGCTCGCCCGCAACCTGCTCGCGTTCACCGCCGACAACCGGATCCACGTGGTCCCGCCCTGCATCGTCACGCCCGCCGAGGTGGCCGAGGCCGTCGCGGCGTACGACGAGGTGCTGGGGCTCCCGGACCTCTCCTAGCCAACTCACCAGGTTTCGACCCTTCGAGGCTCGCAAGCTCGCACCTCAGGACAAGGGCGAAGCGCTCCTCGCACCTCAACCACCCGCACTGGAGGGAAACCCATGAACGACCAGAACATCCTCGATCACTGGATCAACGGCGGCCCGTCCGCCGGCACGGGCACGCGCACCGGCGACGTCTACGACCCCGCGAAGGGCATCGTGCAGAAGCAGGTGCGATTCGCGTCCGCCGGAGACGTGGACACCGCGGTGGCAGCGGCAGCCAAGGCCTTCGGCGACTGGGGGCAGAGCTCGATCGCCCGCCGCCAGCAGGTGATGTTCGCCTTCCGCGAGCTGCTCAACAGCCGCAAGGGCGAGCTCGCCCAGATCCTCACCGCCGAGCACGGCAAGGTGCTCTCCGACGCGGCCGGCGAGATCGCCCGCGGCCTGGAGGTCGTCGAGTTCGCCTGCTCCCTGCCGCACCTGACCAAGGGCGCGTTCAGCGAGCAGGTCTCGACCGACGTCGACGTCTACACCCTCAAGCAGCCGGTGGGCGTCGTCGGCATCATCAGCCCGTTCAACTTCCCGGCGATGGTGCCGATGTGGTTCTTCCCGATCGCGATCGCCACCGGCAACACCGTGGTGCTCAAGCCGAGCGAGAAGGACCCGTCGGCGGCGAACTGGATGGCCGAGCTGATGGCCGAGGCCGGCCTGCCCGCGGGCGTCTTCAACGTCGTGCACGGCGACAAGGAGGCCGTCGACGCGCTGCTGGTGCACCCCGACGTCGCCTCGATCTCGTTCGTCGGCTCGACCCCGATCGCGAAGTACGTCTACGAGACCGGCACGGCCCACGGCAAGCGGGTCCAGGCGCTCGGCGGCGCCAAGAACCACATGCTGGTGCTGCCCGACGCCGACCTCGACCTGGTCGCCGACGCCGCGGTGAACGCCGGCTTCGGCTCGGCCGGCGAGCGGTGCATGGCGATCAGCGTGGTGCTCGCGGTCGACACGATCGCCGACCCGCTGATCGAGAAGATCACCGAGCGGATGGCCACGCTGAAGACCGGCGACGGCCGGCGCTCGTGCGACATGGGCCCGCTGATCACGCGCGAGCACCGCGACAAGGTGGCGTCGTACGTCGACCAGGCGAGCACCGACGGGGCCACCGTGGTCGTCGACGGGCGCGACGTCGAGGTCGACGGCGAGCCGGACGGCTTCTGGCTCGGGCCGACCCTGATCGACCAGGTGCCGACCACGTCGAAGGTCTACACCGACGAGATCTTCGGCCCGGTGCTGTCCGTGGTGCGGGTCTCGGGCTACCCCGAGGGCCTCGAGCTGATCAACTCCGGTCCGTACGGCAACGGCACCGCGATCTTCACCAACGACGGCGGCGCTGCCAGGCGCTTCCAGCGCGAGGTGGAGGCCGGCATGGTCGGCGTCAACGTGCCGATCCCGGTGCCGGTCGCCTACCACTCCTTCGGCGGGTGGAAGGGATCGCTGTTCGGCGACGCCAAGGCCTACGGCCCGCACGGCGTGGAGTTCTTCACCCGCGAGAAGGCGGTCACCGCCCGCTGGCTCGACCCCAGCCACGGCGGCCTCAACCTCGGCTTCCCGCAGCACTCCTGACCTCGACCACCGCTGGTTGAGGCGCGGTTGCGCAGCAACCGCCTCGAAACCCGGCGAGGCCCGAGGCGCGGACCCTCGGAGGCCCTGACGTGGGGGTTGGTACCGGGCGGGCAACGGCGACGGCGCCGCTGCCCGCCCGGGTCGAAGGCGGCGCGGACCGTCGCCGCGCCGCAAGGTCCGGGTGCTCCTCAGGTGTCCGACACGTAGGTGACCCGGAACCCCTCGGCGCACGGGCGACTGCTCACGACCGTGCCGCCGGCCCAGCGGATGGCGACCAGCTCGAGCGCCAGGTCGTCCGCCGGCACGAGCACCGTCCGCCAGGTCATCGTCGCGCCTGGCTCAGGACCCGGACGCTCCCGCTGACGGCGAGCTTGCCGCGCAAGGGGTTCTCCGAGCGGGTCCGAGTGACGTGGAACCAGCCGTCCCACTCCCACGACTCGGGGCCCAGGAAGAAAGGGGCCAGCTGGAGGCGGACGTAGCCCACCTCGCCGTCGGCGTCGACCACACATGTTCCGTCGGTGATCAGACGTCCGGCCGGATCCCGCAGGTACTTCTGGTTGCGGACCAGCACCCTCGGGCCCCGGCTCGATGGGCGGACCACGGTCGCCGCCGTCGTCGCATCGGTGCTCATGGTCGTCCCCCTCCGTCGTGGGCCGCCGGCGCGGCCGGGATGCACTCGATCTTCCGCAGGACGCGGCCCGGACACATCGGGAGAACCACCGAGGTCACTACGGGGATCGGCTACGTAGGTACTGCGCAAGGACGCGAGGCTGGGGGTGTGTCCGACCGCGTCCCCACCGGGGATCGGCAGATCCTCGGACGTCCTACTAGATTGCGAGGGTGACCGCGCGACGACTGCTGCCCTCCGACGAAGCCGCCGACCTGCTCAGGCTGGTGCGCGACCTGGCGACCCGTGAGCTGCTGCCGCGGGCGGCCGAGGCGGAGCGGAACGAGGAGTTCCCGCGCGAGGTGTTCCGGATGCTCGGGCGCGCCGGCCTGCTCGGCCTCCCCTACCCCGAGGAGTACGGCGGTGGCGGCCTGCCGTACGAGGTCTACCTGCAGGTCCTCGAGGAGATCGGTTCGGTCTGGTCGAGCGTCGGCGTCGGTGTCTCCGTGCACGCCCTCTCCTGCTTCGGGCTGGCCACGGCCGGCACGGAGGAGCAGAAGCAGCGCTGGTTGCCGGACATGCTCGGCGGCGAGCTGCTCGGTGCCTACTGCCTCTCGGAGTCCCACGCCGGCTCGGACCCGGCAGCCATGCGCACGACGGCGCGGCGCGACGGCGACGAGTACGTCCTCAACGGCGCGAAGGCGTGGACCACCCACGGCGGCCAGGCCGACTTCTACAAGGTGATGGCGCGCACCTCCGAGGCCCGCAACGGCATCTCGTGCTTCCTGGTCCCCGCCGACAGCCCCGGCCTCACCGCCGACCCGCCCGAGCAGAAGATGGGGTTGACCGGGTCGACGACGGCGACGATGGTCTTCGACGGCGTCCGGGTCTCCGCCGACCGGCGCCTCGGCGCGGAGGGTGACGGCCTCAAGATCGCCCTGGCCGGCCTGGACTCCGGCCGGCTCGGCATCGCCGCGGTCGCGACCGGCCTCGCCCAGGGGGCGCTCGACCACGCAGTCGCCTACGCGAAGGAGCGCGAGACCTTCGGCAGCCGGATCATCGACCACCAGGGGCTGGCGTTCGTGCTCGCCGACATGGAGGCCGCCGTGCAGACCGCCCGGGCGATGACCCTGCACGCCGCCCGCCTCAAGGACCGGGGCCTGCCGTTCAGCCGCGAGGGCTCGATCGCCAAGCTGGTGGCCACCGACAACGCCATGGCGGTGACCACGAACGCGGTGCAGGTGCTCGGTGGGTACGGCTACACCCGCGACTTCCCGGTCGAGCGCTTCATGCGCGAGGCGAAGGTCATGCAGATCTTCGAGGGCACCAACCAGATCCAGCGCATGGTGATCAGCCGGTCGCTGGAGAAGGACTCCCACGGCGGCATCTCCACCGGCGACTGACCGCGGGTGGTGAGATCCGCGCCATCGGGTACGAGTCGCGGGACATCGGTCGGAGGAGGAGGTTCCATGCCCAGCAAGTCGGCCAACGTGAAGAACGAGGACCAGTACGAAGCCCTCAAAGACAAGGGGATGTCGAAGCAGCGCGCTGCGAAGATCGCCAACTCCCCGAGCGCCTCCAAGCACGGCGGCGAGAAGAGCCACTCGGGCAGCGGCAACAGCTCCCAGGGAGGCACGACCGCGCAGAAGAAGAAGGCCGGTCGCAAGGGCGGGAAGGCCGCCCACCACTGAGCACGCGCGCACCCACCTGCCGGGTGGGGATCTCCGGCTGGACCTACGCGGGCTGGCGCTGCGACTTCTACCCGGCAGGCCTGCCGCACCGGCGCGAGCTCGAGTACGCCGCGGACCGGCTCACCTCGATCGAGATCAACGGCTCCTTCTACTCGCTGCAGCGCCCGTCGTCGTACCGGCGCTGGCACGACGAGACCCCGGACGACTTCGTCTTCGCCGTGAAGGGCGGCCGGTTCATCACGCACATGAAGCGGCTGCGCGACATCGACGCCCCGCTGGCGAACTTCTTCGCCTCCGGCGTGCTGGCCCTCGGGGAGAAGCTGGGGCCGGTCCTGTGGCAGCTCCCCGAGAACCTCCGCTTCGACGCCGAGGTCCTCGACGCCTTCCTCGGCCGGCTGCCCCGGACCACCGCGGAAGCCGCGGAGGTGGCGGCCCAGCACGACGAGCGGCTCTCCGGCGACCGGGTCGACACGACCGTGCGGGTCGAGCAGCGGGTCCGGCACGCGGTCGAGGCGCGGAGCAGCACGTTCGCCACCGAGGAGTTCTACGACGTGCTCGCGACCCACGAGGTGGGCTGCGTGGTGGCCGACACCGCCGGGCGCTGGCCGATGCTCGACCGCCGGACCAGTGACCTGCGCTACGTGCGCCTGCACGGCGACAAGGAGCTCTACTCCAGCGGCTACACCGACCAGGCGCTGGACCGTTGGGCCGAGCGCTGCCGGGGTTGGATGGCCGGCGGCGAGGACGTCGTCGTGTACTTCGACAACGACGCCAAGGGCTTCGCGCCGCACGACGCGGTCAAGTTACTGGCGCGTTTGAGTTGTGACGACGCACGCACATAACAGCGAGGGCTCCGGATCGTTGAGGAGGGCATGAGTCCCTGGTCCGCGATGCCCACCGATTGCCTGCCCACGCTGCGTCGTGCGGTGGTGGAGCATGCCGGCGACGGGACGGACGTGCGCACCACCGTGCTGAGCCTGTGCATCGAGGCCGTCGCGTTCGCCCGTGAGGGCGAGACCCGGCAGGTCGGCACCCGTGCCCGGTCGGCGGCGCACCTGCTGCTCGAGCTCACCTGCCCGCAGCTGGACGCCACCTCGCTGCGCGAGCTGTCGATGGCCTGCGAGCGGGCCGCCGTACGCCGCGGCTGACGCTCACGGCTCGTCGTCGACCTGGTCGGCGTTCCGCGGCAGATCGGACTCGGCCATCGAGCCGCGGTTGGCCACGATCGCGGCCACCGGAGGGATCACCGCCGCCACGACGCTCATCACCACCGCGGCGGGCACCGACCAGAGCCGCACGAGGTTCCAGGCCAGCAGGATCAGCACGATGCAGGTGCCCATCAGCCAGCTGTACGCGCGACGGCGGCGGGCTCGTTCCACCCCTCGACCGTACGCCGGCCGTGACGTCCCACCCGGGTCGGTCGTTGGACCAGGCATGGCAACCGGCGACACCCGAGAGGCTCTGGAGGAGCTGGCGCGCGTCATCGAGGCGCACGCCGCTGCTCATGGGCCGGTGACGCACACCCGGGTGCTCGACCTGTGCGCCGAGGCGGTGGCCTTCGCCCGCGAGGCGCTGCCTGCGGAGGTGCCGGTGCGTGCCCGGTCGGCCGCGCACCTGCTGCTCGACCTGGTCTGCCCACAGCTCGGGCCCGACGCCGTCGGCCGGGTCGCGGCGGCCTGCGAGCGCGCCGCCGTGCAGCTGGCCTGAGCCGACCGCCGGCCCGTTCGACGGGCGGTCAGCGCGTGGCCGGGCTCGGCTGCAGCCGGTCGACCGCGTCGACGACCGTGCGTGCCGCCACGTCGGCCGTCACGTGGCCCGGCGTCGCGACGACGGTCCCCCGCTCAGCCGGGCGACCGGTCTTGCCGAGCGCACGACCGACCAGCGTGACCACCGCGTAGCCCAGCAGGATGCAGGCTGCGCCGCCCACCACGTCGAGCAGGAAGTGGTTCGCGGTCGCCAGGACCACCAGGGCCTGCAGGGTCGGGTAGGCCACCGCGGCGATCCGCCAGCGGCGCCGGCCGAAGCCCCACATCTGGATCCCGCACCACAGCGACCAGCCGAAGTGCAGCGAGGGCATCGCCGCGAACTGGTTGGTGGCGTCACCGAGGCCTCGGGGAGCGGAAGCGGCGTCGCCCCACCAGCCGGCGGCGGCGAAGTGCTGCATCACGTCGATCGTGCCGAGCTCGGGCATCAGGCGCGGCGGGGCCAGGGGCCAGTTCGCGTAGATCACCAGCGCGATCGCCGAGCCGACCACCAGGGCCCAGTAGCCGCGCCAGTACCGCCAGCCACCGCGGCGGCGGGAGAGCACCAGGATGGTCGGGGTCATCACGTAGTGCATCAGCGCGTAGAAGTAGCAGGCCGCGACCGCGAGCACGGGCACCGTGATGATCCAGTGGTCGAGGCTCAGCTCGAGGTGGCGGAAGACGACGCCCTCGAGGTTCGCGATGTCGCGGGCGTGGGCCATCGCCTCGGCCCGGTCGTCGTCGCCACCGCCGGCGCGGACCGTGTTGTAGATGATCGCGAGGATCGACATCGCACCGAGCTCGATGACGGCACGTGAGAGCAGCACACGGCGGACGACTCCCGCCCTGCTCGTCGCGGCTCGCTCCTCGGCCATGGACACCCCGTTGCCCGTCGTACGGTCTTCACACCGTGTTCGATCAGTGTTCGTGAGCGTACCCAACTGACCGATCGGTAAGCAACGAGTTATCGTATTCGCCGTGAGCACCCCGACCGCCGTGGAGCCGCCCCGAACCCGGGAGCGGATCCTCGACGCCGCGCTCGCGCTGTTCGCGGAGAAGGGGTACGACGCGACCTCGATGCGCGAGATCGCCGAGCAGCTCGGGATCACCAAGGCCGCGCTCTACTACCACTTCGACAGCAAGGCCGACATCGTGCGCGCGATGCTCGCCGACACCGAGCGACGCGTCGCCGAGCTCGCGGCCTGGGCGCAGCAGCAGCCCTGCACGCCCGATCTGAGCCGTCAGGTGCTCGCCCGCTGGAGCGACATCATGCAGGCGCGCGGCCTCGCGGCGTTCCGGTTCGTCGTCGCCAACCGCGCCGTGATCGACGAGCTCGGCCCCGAGCGACACGACGGCATGCATGCGTGCGTGGGCGATCTCTGCACCGCTCTGGTGCCCGCCTCGGCCTCCGTCGAGGACCAGCTCCGGATCCGGCTCGCGCTGATGTCGATCAACATGGCTGGTCTAGTCGGCACCGACATCGACGCCGACGAGTCCGACCTCCTCACCGCCGCCCGCCGCCTCGCCCTCGAGCTCCTCCCCGACGCCTGACCCACTCGTTGAGTTGGGTGGAACCGCCCTTCGAGTTGGGCCTGAGCGCCCCACGAGTTGGGTGTTTCCGTCCTCCGCGTCAGCCCCGCGGGGTCCCTCGCGAACGCCGGCAGCTCCACGGGAGGACGGTTTCACCCAACTCAAGGGACGGTTTCGCGCAACTCGACGGGCGGTATCCCCCAACTCGACGGAGTCAGATCTCCTCGGGGACCATCTGGATCGCGCCGGAGGGGCACTCGGAGACGCAGAGGCCGCAGCCCTTGCAGTAGTCGAGGTCGATCAGGTACTTCTCCCCCGGTTGGCCCAGCTTGATCACCGCGTTGTCCGGGCAGACGCCGTAGCAGTTGTCGCAGCTGAAGCAGTTGCCGCAGGACATGCACCGGCGGGCCTCGAAGAGCGCCGTGCCCTCGTCGAGCCCCTGCACGACCTCGTCGAACGTCGACTCCCGGCGGGCCTTCTCCAGCACGGGGCGGTGCGTACGCGGGGCGTCGGAGTAGTACCACGTGTTCAAGGTGTCGTACGTCGCCAGGGCCGGTCGCGCGACGGGCTCGGGTGCCGCTCCGGAGAGCCAGGCGTCGATGCTGCGCGCGGCCCGCTTGCCGTGCCCGACCGCCACGGTCACCGACCGCTCGAACGGCACCATGTCGCCGCCGGCGAAGATGCCCGGGTGCCCGGTCATCAGGTCCGGCCCGACCTGCACGACGCCGTCCTCGACGACCAGGCCGTCGACGCCCTCCAGCAGCGACAGGTCGGTGTCCTGCCCGAGCGCGAGGACCAGCGAGTCGGCGTCGAGCTCCTCAAGCTCGCCGGTCGGCTGCGGGAAGCCGGTCTCGTCGAGCTCCATCTTCTCCACGACGAGCTTGCCCTGGTCGACCTGCTTGATCGTGGTCAGCCACTTGAACAACACGCCCTCGTCCTCGGCCTCCATGAACTCCGACTCGTGGGCGGGCATCCGGTCCTTGTTGCGGCGGTAGACCACGATCGCCTCCGACGCGCCCAGGCGCTTGGCGGTGCGGGCGGCGTCCATCGCGGTGTTTCCGCCGCCGTAGACCGCGACCCGACGACCGAGCAGCGGCTGCTCACCCTCCTCCAGCCCGCGCAGCATCGAGACCGCGTCGAGGACGTGGGCGGCCGACCCGGCCGGGATGTAGGCGCGCTTGCCGAGCTGTGCGCCGACCGCGAGGAACACGGCGTCGTACTGCTCGGCGAGCGCCGCGAGGTCGGTGACCTTGCTGTCCAGCTCCAGCGTCACCCCGAGGTCGAGGATCCGCTGGATCTCGGCGTCCAGGACGTCGCGCGAGAGCCGGTAGCGCGGGATGCCGAAGCGCATCATGCCGCCGGCCATCGGTCCGGCCTCCTTGATCGTGACCGTGTGGCCGCGTCGCGCGAGGTGGTACGCCGCGGACAGCCCGGAGGGCCCGGCCCCCACGACCAGCACGTGCCGGCCGGTCGCCGTCATGTCGACGGAGACCGTCCAGCCCTGGCGCAGGGCCTCGTCGCCGAGGAAACGCTCCACGGAGTTGATCCCGACCGCGTCGTCGAGCTGCGCCCGGTTGCAGGCGGTCTCGCACGGGTGGTAGCAGACCCGACCCATCACCGCGGGGAACGGGTTGTCGACCATGATCTGCCGCCAGGCACGCTCGTAGCCCGCGCCGCCCTCCTCGCCCTCGTAGAGCCAGGCCTGGACGTTCTCCCCCGCCGGGCAACCGTCGTTGCACGGCGGCATCCGGTTGACGTACACCGCGCGCTCGGTCCGCCACGAGCCGGTCTTGTTGGCCCGGCTCGAGCCGATGTCCAGGGTGATGGCAAACGGTTTCTCCATCAGAGCTCGCCTCCCAGCAGGCCGTAGCGGGCGATGTTCCGGTCGGCCTCCTCCTGGAGCCGGGCCACGATGTCCGGCCTGCCGGCGGCCCCGTTCGCGAAGAGGTGGGCGTAGCGCTTCTGCAGCCGCAGGTAGTCCTCCACGGGCACCTGACGCCGGATCTTCGAGACCGCGGTGACCTCGCCGCGCTCACCCTCGAAGACCGGGAAGATCCCACTCTCCTTGGCCAGGCGCGCCACCCGGATCGTGTCGGCGGAGTTCGCGCCCCAGCCGAGCGGGCACGGCACGAGCACGTGCAGGTAGCGAGCGCCCCGGAACGTCATCGCCTTCTCCACCTTGGCCTCGAGGTCGTGCAGGTCGGCGACGGTCGCCGTGGCGACGTACGGGATCTCGTGGGCCATCGCGATCCGCGGCACGTTCTTGCCCTGGCCGAACACGTTGCCCGCCTCCGGCCCGATCGCCTTCGTGTTCGCGGTGCGCGCGGCGGGCGGGGTCGCGCTGGACCGCTGCACGCCGGTGTTCATGTAGCCCTGGTTGTCGTAGCAGACGAACAGCACGTCGTCATTGCGCTCGAACATGCCCGACAGGCAGCCGAAGCCGATGTCGACGGTGCCGCCGTCACCGGCCTGCCCGACCACGCGGATGTCCTCGCGCCCCTTGGCCTTGAGCGCCGCGGCGACGCCCGCGGCGACGGCCGGGCCGTTGCCGAACAGCGAGTGCAGCCAGGGCAGCTGCCACGACGACTCCGGGTACGGCGTGGAGAACACCTCCAGGCAACCGGTGGAGTTCACCGCCACCATGTTGCCGCCGGTGGCACGCATCGCGGCGTCGAGCACGTAGCGGGCGCCGAGCGCCTCGCCGCAGCCCTGGCAGGCCCGGTGACCGGAGGTGAGCGTGTTCGAGCGGCCCATCCGTGCCTGCGCCGTGCGGTGCTCGGGGTCGAGCAGGCGGTTGCCGACGACCGAGGTGCCGACCTGGTAGAGCTTGATCTCCTGGAACGCCATCTCGTCCTCCTCAGACCGACCCGGAGGCGACGACGCCGAGATCGCGCAGCATGTTCTCGGCGTGGGGTCCGCTGCGCCTGCCCTGCCCGGCGCGGGCGAGCTCGCGCTCGACGAGTGCCACGTCGAGGTCCAGGAAGTGCAGCCGCCGGGGGTCCAGCCGCGCCTCGACCACGTCGGCGAACAGCCCGTGCAGCGAGGCCTGCGTGATCGGCCGGCCACCGAGGCCGGCGACCACGTTGTACACCTCGGTCGGCAGGCCGCTCAGCGCGAGCCGGGTGTTCTGCCCCACGATGCCGCCGGCTCCGACCGCGAACGCCTTCTCGACGACCACCACCCGCTTCGCACCGCTCAGCGCCTCGCGGACCTCCTCGAGCGGCCACGGCCGGAAGCACGAGATCGCGAGGGCGCCGAAGCGCACGCCTTCCTCACGCATGGCGTCGACGACCTCCTCGACGGTCCCGAGCACCGAGCCGAGCGCGACCACGACCGTCTCGGCGTCGTCGAGCCGGTAGGGACGCACGAGGCCGCCCGAGTCACGGCCGAACGTGGCCGCGAAGTCCTCGGAGATCCGCGGGATCTCGTCGAGCGCGGCGACCTGCTTGGCGTGCATCAGGTACTTGACCTCCGCGAACGCCTCCGGGCCGACCATCGCGCCGATCGTGACCGGGTCGCGCGGGTCGAGCGACTGCTGCGGGACGAAGGGCGGCAGGAACGCGTCGACCTGCTCCTGGCTCGGCAGGTCGACCGCCTCGAAGGCGTGCGTCAGCACGAAGCCGTCCATGCAGACCATGACCGGCACCGACAGCGTCTCGGCGAGGCGGAACGCCTGGATGTGCAGCTCGACGGCCTCCTGGTTGGAGCGGGCGAACAGCTGGATCCACCCCGAGTCACGCATCGACATCGAGTCGGAGTGGTCGTTCCAGATGTTGATCGGTGCTCCGATCGCGCGGTTGGCCACCGTCATCACGATCGGCAGCCCCAGGCCCGAGGCGTTGAACAGCGCCTCGGCCATGAACAGCAGGCCCTGCGAGGACGTCGCGGTGTAGCTGCGCGCACCGGCGCCCGACGAGCCGATGCACGCCGACAGGGCGCCGAACTCCGACTCGACCATCAAGTACTCGCAACCGGCCAGCTCGCCGGTCCGGACGCGGTCCGAGAGCGCCTCGACGATGTGCGTCTGTGGGGAGATCGGGTACGCCGAGATCACCTCGGGCCGGCACAGCTGCACGGCCGTGGCGACGGCCTGCGATCCCTCGATCTGCCTGAGCATCAGCGCACCTCCGCCGCGCGTGCGCCGGCCGAGGCCAGCACGTGGTCGAACGCCGCTTCGGCGGCCTTGACGTTGCCCGCGCCGACGGCTCCGGCGAACCGGTCGAGGATCGCCTTGGTCACCGCGGTCAGGCTGACCTCGCCGGTGAGGGCGGCGAACCCCCCGAGCAGCGCCGCGTTGGGCAGCGGCCGGCCGAGGTGCTCGCGGGCGAGCTCGGTGGCGGGCACGGTCGCGACCCGGCGTACGTCGAACGCGCCGGCGAGCTCGGCGATGCCGAGGTCGGCCAGCGACCGGGAGGTGTTCACCAGCAGGAAGCCGTCCGGCTTGAGTCCGGCGAACAGGTTGACCTGGTGGAGCAGCGTCGGGTCCTGCACGATCAGCGCGTCCGGGTGGGAGATCGGCTCGCGCAGCCGGATCGGCCGGTCGTCGATGCGGCAGAACGATACGACCGGTGCACCTGTCCGTTCCGAGCCGAAGGTCGGGAACGCCTGGGCATGTCGGCCCTCGTCGAACGCTGCCACCGAGAGCATCTCGGCGGCCGTGACGGCACCCTGGCCGCCTCGCCCGTGGATCCGTACTGCGAACATCCGCCCTCCTCGCCTTCACTTGGAGGCTAGGTGGCGAGGGTGGGGCTGATCAGGGCCAAAGGCCCCCGGCCGGAGGGCCGAACGACGTCAGGCCGGGGCGCGCGGTCAGTCGGCCCCGACGAGCTCGCGCTCGGCTTCGGGTTCTTCGCGGTGCGGGTGCGAGATCTCGACACGCAGGAGCCGGGCCACCCAGTCCGGGAGGTACCAGTTCCAGCTCCCGAACAGGGACACGAGAGACGGCACCAGCAGGGAGCGCACCACGGTCGCGTCGAGCAGGATGCCGAAGCCGAGGGCCGTCGCCATCACCTTCAGGTCCGTGCCCGGCCCGGTTGCCAGCGCGGCGAACGCCAGGAACAGGATCAGCGCGGCGCTGGTCACCAGCCGGCCCGTGCGGCCGATCCCTTCGATGACGGCGTCGTTGGTCGAGCGGCCCTCGTCGTACTCCTCGCGGACCCGGGCCAGGATGAAGACCTCGTAGTCCATGGACAGCCCGAACAGGAACGCGAACACCATCAACGGGATCCAGAACGTCACGGCACCCGTCTCCTGGATGCCGAAGAGGGCGTCGGAGCCGTGGCCCTTCTGCCAGAACAGCACCATGGCGCCGTACACGGCCGTCATCGAGACCAGGTTGAGGATCACCGCCTTGAAGGGCAGCAGCAGCGACCGGAATGCGCGGACCAGCAGCACGAAGGTGAGCAGCGCGATGATGCTCAGCATCAGCGGGAAGTTGCCGTAGACGGCGTGCAGGAAGTCGACCTGGGCAGTGCCGAGTCCGGCGACGCCCAGCACACCGGGGGTCCTGTCCGCGACCTCCTTGACGCGCTTGACCACCTCCACGCTCGTCGAGTTCACGGTCTCCTCGTGCGGCACCAGCACGATCACGGTCCGTCCGTCGGCGGAGCTGGAGGGCGCATCGGACACCAGCGCGGCGTCGACGCCGTCCACGGCGCCCAGTGCGTCGGCCACGGCGGCGGCCTTGTCCTTCTGCGCGATGACCTCGATCGGCGTCAGGACTCCGGTGGAGATGCCGCCGTCCTCGAGGGTGTGCAGCGCCGTGACCGCCGGGCCGGACTTGGCCAGGGAGTCGGAGGACGGTGCGCCGATCTTGATGCCGAGGAACGCCGCGAACAGCACGCCCAGGAGCAGGAACGCGGCACCTGCCGCGACCCAGCGGTGGCGTACGACGAGACGCGCCCAACTGGTCCAGCCGCGGCTCGCGACGTGCTCGTGGCGGATCTTCGGCCAGTCGACGCGGGGACCGATGCCGCCGAGGATCGCGGGAGTCAGGGAAAGCGTGACCAGCACGCTGGCGAACGGAATCAGCGCCCCGCCCATGCCGATGCTGCGCATGAACGGGACCGGGAGCACGATCAGCGCGAGCAGGCCGATCGCCACGGTCAGTCCGCTGAACAGGACGGCGTGCCCGGCGGTCTCCATCGCGGCGACGACCGCGTCGTGGTTGTCCTTGCCGTGGTCGCGCTCCTCGCGCCACCGGGTGACGAGGAGCAGCGAGTAGTCGATCGCGACGCCCAGCCCGACCAGCGCGACCAGGAACTGCACGATGAACGAGACGTCGGTGAGATAGGTGAGCGGAAGCAGCATCAGGAACGTCGACAGGATCGCCACCGCTGCCACGACCAGGGGCAGGAACGCCAGCAGCGAGGCGAACACGAACAGCAGCACGAGCAGCGCGCCGCCGGCGCCCAGCAGCGTCTCCGCCAGGACCCCCGGACCGGTCGCGTCGTCGCCGAGGGCAAGCGCATCGACGCCGGTGACCCCGATCGTCGCACCGGCGGGCTTGACCGCGTCCGCAGCCTTGCGGATCGGCTCGGTCGGCGGCTTGGCGGTCTGGCTCTGGGGGAACGGGTAGAACACCATCGCGTACGCCGTGCGGTCGTCGTCGGTCCGGAAGGCCTTGTCACCGGTGTTCGCCTCGTCGATGACCCGGACGTTCGGCACCCCGGCTCCGACCGCGTCGAAGGTCTTGGCGATCGCGTCCTCGCTGCCGGTGACGGTCTGGCCGGCCGGCACCGTGACGGTCACCAGCATCGGGGTGGTGTTGCCGCCGTTGTGGACCGCCGCGATGATCTTGCCGGCCGCTTCGGTGCCCGGCTGTCCCGGGAGCGAGAAGTCGACGGTCATCCGGTTGCTGGTGGCGCCCGACGTGACGCCGCCGGCGACCATCATCACCACCCAGAAGATCATCACCCAGCGGCGATGCCGCAGTACGAACTCGGCCCATGTGCGCATCCGAATGCTCCCGTCCCCGCGGCGAGGTGCCTGGTCGGAGCGTAGCCAGATGCGCGCGTCAGCGACACTTCATTCGGCGCTCACTCCGTGGTGATCGCCTGGAGCACGTCGACCCTGCTGGCCCGACGGGCCGGCCCGATCGCCGCCAGCACGCCGACCCCTGCCGCCACGACCAGGTAGACGAGCAGTGTCGTGACGGGCACCGTGACCCGCGAGATGCCCTCGTCGGCGAGGGCCCGGCTCAGGGCGACGCCTGCGCCCGTCCCGAGGGCGAGACCGGTGACCGCGCCCAGCATCGACATCAGCACCGACTCGCGTCGTACGACGGTCCGCACCTGCCGACGGGTCGCCCCGACCGCGCGCAGCAGGCCGAGCTCGCGAGTGCGCTCCACGACCGAGAGCACGAGCGTGTTCACGATGCCCAGGATCGCCACGATCACGGCCAGCAGCAGCAGGGCGGTGACCAGCCCGAGCATCTGGTCGACCGAGTGGCGGGCGTCCTTCGTCAGCTCGGCGGGATCGCTCACCTTCACGTTCGGGTACGCCGCGAGCGCCTTCTTCACCGCCGCCTTCGTCTGCGCGGGATCCACCCTCGGGGCGTTGCTGAGCATGACCGCCGCGTCGAGCTTCGAGGTGACGTTCGGCGCGTAGTCAGCCATGCCCATCACGTAGGTGGCGTTGATCAGGAAGCCCTTGCTGAACGTGCCGGCGACCCGCATCCGCACCGCACCCGTCTCGGGATAGGTCACCGTGAGGGTGTCGCCGACGCCGACGCCGAGATCCTCGGCCTTCTTGTCGCTGACCAGGATCGAGCCGTGGTCGAGACCCTCGAGACCACCGCTCTCGATGCCGAGATCGATCACGTCGGAGAGCCCCGCGGTGTCCATCCCGGTGACGAAGGCGTTGCGGCCGTTCACGCGCGCACCGGACTCCCGGAACGCCACGACCGCACCGAGGTCGCTGCGCTCCCGCATCGCCGCGGCCACCGATGCCGGCATCCCGACACCCATGCCGGCCGGCTGCAGGATCAGGTCGGACCGGTTGCCGTCGTTGACGGCCGCGGTGATCGAGGAGCGCATCGACGCGGCGGTCACCGCCACCGCGACGACGACCGTCAGCCCGATCGTGAGCGCCAGCGCGGTCGCTGCGGATCGGCGGGCGTTGCGAGCGATGTTGCGCGCCGCCATCCGCCAGCCACTCCCCCGGCGGCCGTGGTCCGCCAGGCGGGCGGTTCCGCCGGCCAGCAGCGGTCCCGCGGTGACGAGGCCCGCGAACGCGGCCAACGTGGCGAACGTCGTCCACCACGGCACGTTGCCGACCCAGGCGCACGCAACGAGGCCGAGGGCCCCGGCGCCGACCAGCACCCAGCCCGCCGTGGACCGCAGCCGCCCGATGACACTGCTGGACGTCGCCGCATCACGCAGGGCCTCCATCGGCGACACGCGCGTGGCCGACCAGGCTGGCGCGATCGCCGCGACCATCGTGACCCCGAGCCCGACGGCGAGCGCGGCCACGACGGTCCGGGTCTCCAGAGCCGGAGTCGTCGTGGGGATCTCGGCACCCACCAGCTTCATCAGCGAGCGGATCCCGGCCGCCAGACCGACACCGGCGAACAGCCCGATCACGCCCGATGCCAGACCGATCAGCGCGGCCTCCGCGAGGACGCCGCCGAGCACCTGGTGCCGCGAAGCGCCGACGGCACGGAGCAGCGCCACCTCGCGGCGGCGCTGGGCCACGAGCACGTTGAACGTGTTCCAGATGACGAAGGACCCGACCAGCAGGGAGACGCCCGCGAAGACCAGCAGGACCTTGGTGAAGATGCCCATCGCGTCACGGACCGACGCGGATCCCTCCGACGCCACCTGCTCAGCGGTCAGGACCTCGACACCGTCGGGCAGCACGGCGGCGATCCGGTCGCGCAGCTCCGCTGCGCCGATCCCGGCCTCGCCCTTGACGGCCACGTTGTCGACCTTGCCCTCCTTGCCGGTGATGACCTGCGCCGTCGGCAGGTCGAAGCCGGCGAACGTGGCCCCGAGGATGCTGTCGGTCTTGCCGAAGCCGATCGTGCCGACCAAGGTGAACGTCCGCCGGCCGCCCTGGTAGACGACGTCGACGTGGTCACCGAGCCCGAAGCCGGCCTTCTTGGCCGTGGCCGCGTCGAGAGCCATCTCCTGGGGCCCGGACGGCTTGTGGCCGGACCGGTAGGAGAAGTCGCCGGCCAGGCGGTCGTCACCCGACGCCGTGCCGCCGATCGTCGGGGCGCCACCGGGCTGGATCGGCTTGCCCGCCTTGTCGAGCACCAGCGCATAGCCCGCGACGTCGCCCTGGGCCACCACGACCCCGGGCACGCCGGCGACGCGCGCGACGATGCTCTCGTCGAGCGGACGCTGGGTCCCCCCGGTGGTGACATCGATCTCGTACGGCGCCTTGGCGCGCACGATCACGTCCTGACCGGACGTGAGGCCGGCGTAGAGCTGGTCGAAGGCCTTGCCCATCGTGTCCGAGAGCACGAACGTCCCCGAGACGAACGCGACCCCCACGGTCACCGCAGCGACCGTGAGGAACAGTCGCAGCTTGTTGACGAACAGGTTGCGCAACGACACCTTGAGCATCGGCTCACTCCTCGCCCAATCGGCCCATCACGTCCAGGATGTGCTCGCGCGTCGGCTCGGACAGCTCGAGGACGATCCGGCCGTCGACGAGGAAGACCACCCGGTCCGCATGGGCCGCCGCACCCGGGTCGTGGGTCACCATCACCACCGTCTGCAGCAGCTCGTCCACGACGGACCGCAGGAAGCGCAGCAGCTCGGAGCTCGCGTGCGAGTCCAGGGCGCCCGTCGGTTCGTCGGCGAACACCACCGCAGGGCGGCGGATCAGCGCCCGCCCGACGGCGACCCTCTGCTGCTGCCCTCCGGAGAGCTCGGACGGCCGGTGGCGCAGCCGGGACCGCAGGTCGAGCTTGTCGACCACGGTGGCGAACCACTCGGGGTCGGGAGCCGCGCCGGCGAGGTCCGCCGGCAGGGTGATGTTCTCCTCGGCGGTGAGGGTCGGGAGCAGGTTGAACGACTGGAAGACGAAGCCGAGCCGGTCGCGGCGCAGGACGGTCCGCTCGCGGTCCGACAAGGTGGCCAGATCGGTCTCCCCGATGAAGACCTGGCCGGAGGTCAGGGTGTCGAGGCCGGCCAGGCAGTGCATCAGGGTCGACTTGCCGGATCCGGACGGACCCATGATCGCGGTGAACTGGCCGCGCGGCAGGTCCAGGGTGAGGTCGTCGAGCGCGACGACCGACGTCTCGCCCGTGCCGTAGACCTTCCTCACGGCTACGGCGCGCGCGGCGAGCTCACCTGCCTGGGTCACCTCCCCGACCGCGGGCACGGGAACAGAATCGAGTCGCTGAGGGGTCATGTCTCCACCCTTTCGCCCGCTCCCGCGGGCGGTTAGAGGCCTACGGCCCGAATCGCCGGGGCCAAGGAAGCAACCGACCCTTCGGCAGGCCGTAGGTTGGCGCCATGAGCTCTCACCTGCCCGACCGCATCCGGCTCTCGTGGGGTGTCGCGAGCGCCTCCTACCAGGTCGAGGGAGCGACCGGCGAGGACGGCCGCGGCGTGTCCATCTGGGACACCTTCGCGGCCCGCCCCGGAGCGGTCGTCGACGGCAGTGACGGCGCGGTCGCCTGCGACTCCTACCACCGGCTCGACGAGGACATCGCCCTCGTGGCCGGGCTCGGGGTCGACCACTACCGGTTCTCGATCGCCTGGCCGCGGGTGCAGCCGACCGGCTCCGGTCCGGTCGAGCCGCGTGGTCTCGCCTACTACGAGCGCCTGGTCGACGCCCTCCTCGAGCGCGACGTCAACCCGATGGCGACGCTCTACCACTGGGACCTGCCCCAGCAGCTGGAGGACGCGGACGGCTGGCTGAACCGGGACACGGCCGAGCGCTTCGCCGACTACGCGGCGCTGGTCCACGAGCGGCTCGGTGACCGGGTCCGGCTCTGGGCGACGCACAACGAGCCGTGGTGCGCGGCGTACGTCGGCTACGGGTCCGGTCGCCACGCGCCCGGTCGCCAGGAGGGCGGCCGCACCCACGTCACCGCCCACCACCTGCTGCTCGGTCACGGCCTCGCCGCGGCCCGCCTCCACGAGGCCGGCGCCGATGCGGTCGGCATCGTCCTGAACCTCACCCCGGTGTGGCCCGACCGCCCCGAGGCCGCGGAGGTGGCCGACGGCGTCGACGCGATCCGCAACCGGGTCTGGCTCGGCCCGCTCGTCGACGGCGCGTACGACGAGGGCACCCTGCGGGTCGCGCCGGTGCTGGCCGACCCGACCGTCGTCCGCGAGGGCGACCTGGACCTGGTCCGCGGCTCGGCCGACTGGCTGGGCGTGAACTACTACACCCCGGCTCGGGTCGACCTGCCGGTCGAGGAGGTTTCGGCAGGCTCAACCACCTCGGGGGGCTCCACCACGCTGGTTGAGCCTGCCGAAACCACCGGTGGCGATGCCGGCGTCGAGGAGTTCCCCGGGGTCGCGCCGTTCCGGTTCACGCCGCGCGCACCGCTCACCGACATCGGCTGGGAGGTGGAGCCGCGCGGCCTCGAGGAGCTGCTGGTCACCACCCACCAGCGGACCGGGCTTCCGCTCGTGGTGACCGAGAACGGCGCCGCCTACCCCGACACCGCCCGCACCGGCGACCGGGCCGTCGACGACCAGGACCGGATCGGCTACCTCAGCGACCACATCGCCGCGGTCGAACGCGCCCGCGAGCAGGGCGCCGACGTGCGCGGCTACGTGCTCTGGACCCTGATGGACAACTTCGAGTGGGCCGAGGGCTACACCAAGTACTTCGGGATCGTGCACGTCGACCGGGACACGCTCGCGCGCACGCCGAAGGCGTCGTACCACTGGTACGCCGAGCGGGTGCGGGCCGGTCAGGCCTGATCGATCGGAGGCGCTAGCCCTTCACGCTCCCGGACAGCAGGCCGCGGACGAAGTAGCGCTGGCCGGCCAGGAACACGATCAGCGGCACCACCAGCGACACGAACGCACCGGCGGCGAGCAGGTGCCAGTCCTGCCCACGGGTGCCGGACAGCTCGGCCAGCCGGACGGTGAGCGGTGAGACGTCGAGGCTGCCGCCACCGAAGACGAGCGCGACCAGCAGGTCGTTCCAGACCCAGAGGAACTGGAAGATCCCGAATGCCGCGATCGCCGGCATCATCAGCGGCAGCATGATCCGGCTGAAGATGCGCACGTGGCCGGCGCCGTCGACGCGCGCCGCCTCGATCAGCTCCGCCGGGATCTCCTTCATGAAGTTGTGCAGCAGGTAGATCGCCAGCGGCAGCGCGAAGATCGAGTGCGACAGCCAGATCGTGTAGAACCCGCCACCGGGCGCATCCCCACCCGCGAGCTGCGGCAGCCCGAACGGCGGGTTCACGTACAGGGTGAGCAGCGGGATCATCGTCACCTGGATCGGCACGATCTGCATGGCGAAGACGGCCACGAACAGGACGCTGCGACCGGGGAACTTCATCCACGCGAACGCGTACGCCGCCATCGTCGCCAGCGAGATCGGGATGATCACCGAGGGGATCGTGATCGCAATGGAGTTCACGAAGTACGTCGCCAGGTCGGTGTCGCTCCCGTGCAGCACGGCGCGGTAGTTGTCGAGCGTCACGTGCGGGTTGGTGAAGAAGTTCCACCAGCCGTTGCCCTGGACGTCGGCCTGGGGACGGAAGGACGAGATCAGCAGGCCTGCCGTCGGGATCGTCCACAGCACCGCGATCACGACCGCAGCGAACGATGCCCAGCGGTTGGTCAGTGCCGTGTGCGCCTTCGTCCCTGCCGGAACGCGGGCAGCCGGCGGAACCGTCAGCTCGGGCGTGGTGGTCGTCATCGTGCCTCCAGCTTGCGCATCTGACGGATGTTGTAGACCACGATCGGTGTCACCAGCAGGAACAGCAGCACTGCCAGCGCCGCACCGAGCCCCGTGTTGAACGAGCGGAAGCTCTGCACGTAGAACTCGTAGGCCAGCACGCTGGTGCCGAAGTTGCCGCCGGTGGCCGTTCGGACGATGTCGAAGACCTTGAGCGTCGTGATGCTGATGGTGGTGAGGACGACGATCAGCGAGGGTCGGATCATCGGCACCGTGATGAACCGGAACATCCGCATTCCGGAGACGCCGTCGAGCCGGGCGGCCTCGACGATGTCGTCCGGGATCGACTTGATCGACGCGGACAGCACCGTCATCGCGAAGCCGGCCTGCACCCAGATCATGATCACGATCAGGAAGAAGGTGTTCCACGGTTCAGTGAGCAGGAACCGGTAGGTGTCGAAGCCGAGCCACTTCAGGATCTGGTTGGCCAGGCCGATCTGGTCGTTCTCGGTGGCCTTGTAGTCGTAGACGAACTTCCAGATCAGCGAGGCGCCCACCAGCGAGAGCGACATCGGCAGGAAGATCAGCGCCTTGGCGAACTTCTCGAACTTCGCGCGGTCGACCAGGACGGCGTAGACCAGGCCGATGACGGTCGCCGCGATCGGCGTGACGATCACCCAGAAGGCGGTGTTGCGCAGCACGACCAGCTGGTCGTGGTCGGTGAAGATGTGGTGGTAGTTGTCGGTGCCCACGAAGGCGGTCGACCCAGCGTTCCGGAACGACTCGTAGACCGTGCGCAGCATCGGGTAGAGCAGTCCGAAGCCGATCATCAGCACGGCCGGCAGGACGAAGGCAGTCGTCTGCAGCACCTCGCCACGCCGGGATTTCACGCGATCGGCCAGGAACAGCATCAGGCCGACCACCGCGACGAACAACGCGACCGCGATGCCCATCTGGACGAGCTTCTCACCTGTCGACATCCGTCGATCCCTCCTCGAGAGTTCGAGCCGGTCCGCGGGAGTGCTCAGGGCACCCCCACGAACCGGCTCAGGCCATCAGCTCTTCGGCCAGGATGCCTCGATCTTGTCGAGAGCGTCCTTGGTGCTCTCGCCCGTGGCGATCCAGGCGGTCATCTCCTTCCAGAAGGAGCCCGACCCGACCTCACCCGGCATCTGGTCCGAACCGTCGAAGCGGAAGACCGCGTTCGGGTCCTGCAGCGTCTCGGCCGACAGCTTGTCGATCGGGCTGACCAGGTTGTTCGGGTCGAGACCCTTGTTCGCGCTGACCCAGCCGCCGCCCGGCGTGTCCTTGGCCTTCTCGTTGGCCCAGGTGTCGCTGGAGAGGTAGGTCTGGAACGCCTGGACCTCGGGACGCTTGTTGAACGCCGTCACGAACTCGCCACCACCGAGGACGGGCTTGCCGTTGTCCTGGTTGGTGACGGGCAGGTAGAAGGCGAACGCGTCACCGTTCTCGGAGACGTCCGTGCCCTTCGGCCAGTTGGCGGCGTAGAAGCTCGCCTGGCGGTGCATCGCGCACTGACCCTTGAGGATCGGCAGGCCGCCGTCCTGGAAGGTCGTCGTCGCGATCGACTTCACGTCGCCGTAGCCACCGTTGACGTACTTCGGGTTCTTCAGGATCGCGCCGTCGCGGTCGAGGGCCTCAGCGACCTTCGGGTCGTTGAACGGCACGTCGTGGGCGACCCACTGGTTGTAGAAGTCCGCGCCGGCGTCGCGCAGGATCGTGTCCTCGAGCCAGTCGGTCAGCGGCCACCCGGTCGCGTCGCCCGAGCTGATGCCCGCGCACCACGGCTTGATGCCGGTGGCGGCGATCTTGTCGGTCAGCTGCATCATCTCGTCCCACGTCTGCGGGACCGTCCAGCCGTTCTTCGCGAACATCTTCGGGGAGTACCAGACGAACGACTTCACGTTCGCGCCCAGCGGAGCGGCGTAGAACTTCCCGTCGACGGTGCCGTAGGCCTTCCAGTCCTTGCCGAACCACTTGTCGACGTTGTCGGAGACGTCCTTGGGAGCCTCGGCGACCTTGCCGGTCTGCTTGACCAGCGTGGCCAGCAGGCCCGGCTGCGGCACGTAGGCGATGTCAGGCGCGTTGCCGCTCTTGACCCGCACGACCAGCTGGGCCTCGAACTCCTTGGAGCCTTCGTACTGCACGGTCGCGCCGGTGCAGGTGGTGAAGACCTTGTAGGAGTCCTTCTGCGACTGGTCCTCCGGGGCCACGATCGAGGTGTAGACGTGGACCTTCTTGCCGGTGAGGTTGCCGTACTTGGTCAGCTGTGCGCACTCGGGCTTGCCCTCACCGGGAGACTTCCCGCCTGCCGAGCTGCTGCCGTTTCCTCCCCCGCCACAGGCGGCGAGGACGAAGCCGGCCGTGGCCACGAGGGCCAGCGCGCTCAAGCTTCGCCGGGTGTTGATTCGTCGCATCCGTCTTGCTCCCTTGTTCGTCCTGCTTCATTGCTGGAGTCTTCATTGCTGGAGTGCCGGCTCGACCGCGCACGGGTGCATCGGGTCGCGGATGCCGATGCTTGATACAAGCGCGGCGCGGAGGGAGATGTCCACGAAACAAAGGGGAAACAAGGTCACGAACGGATAACTCTGGGATCTTGGTCACCTTTGTCGTACTGTCAGCGCGTCCGGCGTTACCTGCGTCGCGACGTCCATCCCTTTACAACGGATCGTCCGGCACGTTCCTGCCGGTGAAGGAGATCAACATGACCACGGTCAAGTTCGACCAGGCCACGCGCCTGTTCCCAGGGTCCGAGCGACCCGCCGTCGACAAGCTGGACCTGGAGATCGCCGACGGCGAGTTCCTCGTCCTGGTCGGCCCCTCCGGATGCGGCAAGTCCACCTCGTTGCGGATGCTCGCCGGGCTCGAGGACGTCGATGAAGGCTCGATCTTCATCGGCGACCGCAACGTCACCGACGTGCCGCCCAAGGACCGCGACGTCGCGATGGTGTTCCAGAACTACGCGCTGTACCCGCACATGTCGGTCGCCGACAACATGGGGTTCGCGCTGAAGATCGCCGGAGTGCACAAGGACGAGATCCGCACCCGCGTCCAGGACGCCGCGAAGATCCTCGACCTCGAGGAGTACCTCGACCGCAAGCCCAAGGCGCTCTCCGGTGGTCAGCGCCAGCGCGTCGCGATGGGTCGCGCGATCGTGCGGTCCCCCCAGGTGTTCCTGATGGACGAGCCGCTGTCGAACCTCGACGCGAAGCTGCGCGTGCAGACGCGCAGCCAGATCGCGGCGCTGCAACGCCGGCTCGGCGTCACCACCGTGTACGTCACGCACGACCAGGTCGAGGCCATGACGATGGGCGACCGCGTCGCGGTGCTCAAGGACGGCATCCTGCAGCAGGTCGACACGCCCTCCTACATCTACGACAACCCGGCCAACGTCTTCGTCGCCGGTTTCATCGGCTCCCCGGCGATGAACCTGCTCGAGGTCGGCGTCCAGGGCGACACCATGGAGTTCGGCAGCGCACACGTCCCGCTGCGGCGCGAGGCCGCCGGCGCGGCGCACCAGAGCGGAGACGCCGTGACCATCGGGGTCCGGCCCGAGGACATGGAGCTGGTCGGCGACGGCCAGGGGCTGCGCACGGAGATCAACCTCGTCGAGTCCCTCGGCGCCGACGCCTACATCTACGGCGTGGCGAAGCTCGGCGGCGCCGAGCACCACGTGATCGCGCGCGTCGACGGACGCACGCCGCCGCAGAAGGGCGACCTCGTCGACTTCGCCCCCAAGCCGCAGCACGTCCACGTGTTCTCGACCGCCACCGGCGAGCGCCTGCCGAGCTGAACCAGGCGCGTACCTGGCCGTCACACCGGCCGGTCGACCAGTCGTTCGACCGGCCGGTCCGACGCACGGGGGCGGCGGGCATCCCCACGAGGGCTGAGCCGCTCGTCCACCGCCACCCGTGCGACTCACGACGCTCGTGCCCGTGGCACCGGCCCCGGAGGCGACGCCCCACTTGTCCGGTTTGCCTAAGTCAACGATCCGCGGCGAACTTTGTCAAGTGCGCGGCGCTCTCTGGCAAGTCCGGTGTGCAGAAACTGGACAAAAGCGGAGGTTCGTGCGGCAGAATGGCGCGATGGACACCACCCTCGCCGAGCTCAGCAAGTCCATCGACCCCGCCGTGCTCGGCCGCCGGCTGCGCAACGCGCGCGTCGCGGCGGGTCTCACGCAGACCGAGGCCGCCGGGGGCCACGCCTCGACGGCGTACATCTCGAGGATCGAGGCTGGTCAGCGCCGGCCGGACCTGAAGCTGCTCGGCCACCTGGCCGAACGGCTCGGCACCACCGTCGAGGAGCTGCTCGTCGGGATCACGCGCGACCAGCGCGCGGAGCTCCAGCTGGAGCTGGACTACGCGGAGCTGGACCTCGCCGCCGGCAACGCCGCCGAGGCACTCGCCCGTGCTGAATCGATCCTGGGTCGGCTGCCCGACTCGGGCATCCGCGAGCTCGAGCGGCCCGCTCGCTTCGTGCGAGCGTTCGCCCTCGAGGGCAAGGGCGACCTGGACGGCGCGATCATCGCCCTCGAGGAGCTCACCGCGACCGAGCCCTACGACCTCGACTGGATCCGCGGCCTGATCGGGTTGAGCCGCTGCTACCGCGAGGCGGGCGACCTGAGCATGGCCGTCGACGTCGGCGAGCGCGCCGCGGAGGTCATCGAGCGCCAGGGTCTGTCCAGCCTGAACGAGGCGATGCAGCTCACCCTCACGGTCGCGGCGGCGTACTTCGAGCGTGGCGACACCAGCCACGCCGTGCGGCTCTGCAAGCAGACGATCGCTCAGGCCGAGAAGCTCGGCTCGGCGACGGCTCGCGGTTCGGCGTACTGGAACGCGAGCGTGATGGCCTCACGACAGGGCTCGGTGCACGAGGCGCTCGCGCTGGCGCGCAAGGCGATCGCCCTGTTCGAGCAGGACAGCGACACCCGCAACCTGGCCCGGCTGCGGACCGAGCTCGGCCACATGCAGATGCGGCTGGACCCGCCGGAGGCGGCCGAGGCCAAGACGATCCTCGAGCGTGCGGCCCGTGAGCTGGAGTGGTCGAACGCGAGCGCCGTGGACAAGGTCGCGAACCAGCTGGGCCTGGCGCGTGCGCACCTGCTGCTCGGCGACGCGGACGCGGCCGCCGAGCAGTCCGCGCAGACCTACGAGCTCGCCCGCGACCAGGCGCCGCTGACCGCTGCGGACGCCCTGGTGCTGCGCGGTCAGATCGCCGCGGCTCAGGGACGCACCAGCGACGCCGCCGCGTCGTACCACGAGGCGATCCTGCTGCTCAGCGGTGTGGGCGCCGACCGCCGCGCTGCGGAGCTGTGGTTCGAGCTCGGCGGCCTGCTCCAGGACGTCGGCGAGGCGACCGCCGCCCTCGACGCGTACCGGCGCGCGGCCGCGTCCACGGGCCTCACCTCGCGCCTGTCGCTGCAGGAGACGTTGGCCAGGGCCGAGCACGGCAGCGAACGCCCGTAGGCCGATCGCGCGTCAGACGATCACGCTCAGCAGCAGGACGCAGAGCAGCCCCATCACCGAGATCACGGTCTCCATCACCGACCACGACTTCAGGGTCTGACCGACGGTGAGACCGAAGTACTCCTTCACGAGCCAGAAGCCGGCGTCGTTGACGTGGCTGAAGAACAGCGAGCCCGAGCCGATCGCCAGCACCAGCAACGAGAGGTGGCTCGTGCTGAGGTCGGCGCCGAGGCCGCCGACGATGCCCGCCGTGGTCACGGTGGCCACCGTCGCCGACCCGGTCGCGAGGCGGACGCCCACGGCCACGAGCCAGCCCAGCAGCAGCGGCGAGAGGCTCGAGTGCTTGGCCGCGTCGGCGATCACGTTCGCGACTCCGGAGTCCGACAGGACGGTCTTGAACCCGCCGCCCGCCGCGACGATCAGCATGATCGAGGCGACCCCGGGCAGACCCGAGCCCAGCGACTCCTGCACCCGCTCCCGGGACATGCCCGAGGTGGCACCGAGCGCGACCATCGCCACGAGCACGCCGATGAGCAGGGCCATCGACGGGTCACCGATGAAGTCGAGGGTGTCGCGGACCTTGCCGCCCTCGTGGGCCGTGAGGTCGGCGACCGCCTTGAGCAGCATCAGGAAGACGGGCAGCACCATCGTGAGCACCGCGGCCGCGAACGGTGGGCGACGGAGCGGCCGCGCGGCCGGCGTACCGGCGGCGCTGCTCTCCTCGGCCGTCTCGCCGACCCCACCACTGGCGCGTGCCGGGTCACCGACACCGCGCGTGGTCCCGGGCCCGCCGGCACCCGCCGGAGCGGAGCCGACCGAGGCCGGCGACCGGTCCCCGAGGCCGGTGAGGGCCGCAGCCCGCTCCTCGGTCGCGTAGATGGGTACCAGCTTGTCGAGGAACTGCGCGAGCAGCGGACCCGCGACGATCAGGGTGGGGACGGCGACGATCAGCCCGAAGATCAGGGTCCGGCCGAGGTCGGCGTGCAGCAGGTCGATCGCGGTCACCGGCCCGGGGTGAGGCGGCACCAGGCCGTGCAGCACCGACAGTCCGGCCAGGGCAGGGATGCCGATCCGCATCAACGAGATCCGCGTGCGCAGGCCGACCAGGATGATGATCGGGACCAGGATGACCACGCCGATCTCGAAGAACATCGGCAGCCCGATGATCCCCGCGATGAGGGCCATCGCCCAGGGCAGCCGCGTCGGGCCGACCCGTTCGACGATCCGGTCGACGATCTCGTTCGCGCCCCCGGAGTCGGCGAGCAGCTTGCCGAGCATCGCGCCGAGCGCGATGAGCAGGCCCACGGTGCCGAACGTCGTGCCGAGCCCGTCGACGAACGCGTGCAGCACGTCCAGCGGCGCCACGGCGGCCACCGCGCCGAGGACGCCGGTGCCGAGCATCAGGGCGATGAACGGGTGGAACTTCGCCCACACGATGAGGACGACCACCGCGGCGATGGCCAGGACTGCGGCCAGGAGGAGCTGGGTGTTGCCGGCGTCGCTGAGCGGCTGGTCGGCCGCGAGCACGGGCAGCGCTGAGTGGGTCATGACGCACCTCTCTTCGGAACTCGCCGGTTCAGGTGCCCGCTCGCGCGGGAATCATGTGCTGCAGCACGGCGGGTACCGCAGCCGGACGACGAGACCCCGAGGAGCGGCCGATGGCACACACACCACTCGTGGTGATGGGGGTGTCCGGGTCCGGGAAGTCGACGGTCGGGGCCGCCGTGGCGCAGCGGCTCCGGGTGCCGTTCGCCGACGCCGACGACTTCCACCCCCCGGCCAACATCGCGAAGATGACGGCCGGGCACGCGCTCGACGACCACGACCGGCATCCGTGGCTGGAGGCGATCGGGACGTGGCTCGCCGAGCATCCCGACGGCGGCGTGATGAGCTGCTCGGCACTGAAGCGCAAGTACCGCGACCAGCTGCGTCACCACGCCCACGAGATCGCGTTCCTGCTCCTCGACGGCACTCCCGAGGTGATCCGCAAGCGTCAGGCGAGCCGCCCGGGCCACTTCATGCCGGCGTCGCTGCTCGCGTCGCAGTTCGCGACGCTCGAGCACCTCGCCCCCGACGAGAACGGCGTGACGATCGACGTCGACCAGAGCGTGGACGCGGTGGTCGAGGAGTACCTGCGCTGGGACCGCTCGGTTCGCGAGAGCTAGACCCAGCCGGTCGGACGGCCGCGCGGGGTCGGTCGGGTCAGAGCCGGATCACGGTCTTGCCCCGGGCATGCCCGGCGCGGGCCCGGGCCACCGCTTCCGGCACCTCGGCCAGCGTCACCGAGCTGTCGACCGTGATCCGCAGCCGGCCCCCTGCGGCGAGGGCGGCGACGGCGCCGAGAGCCTCGGGGGTCGCGTCGCTGTAGAAGTTGGTGCCGCGCAGCCCGCGGGCCTGGAGGGCCTCGGGGTCGAGGGCGCCGTTGGTGCTCAGCGCGACGCCGCCGGGCCGGAGCAGCCCGACGATCGGGTCGGCGTCGCCCGGGCCGCTGACCAGGTCGAGCACGGCATCGATGCCGTCGGGGTGGGCGGTGCGCACCTGCTCGGCGGTGGGGCCGCGGGTGAAGTCGACGACCTCGGCGGCGCCCAGGTCGCGCAGGTGGTCGGCGAGGTCGGAGGGACCGGTCGCGACCACGTGCGCGCCGGCAGCCGCGGCGAGCTGGACCGCCGACTGGCCGACCCCACCCGAGGCTCCGTTGACGAGGAAGATCGCCCCGGGCTCCAGCGCCGCGGCCTCGACTGCCTGGTACGCCGTCACGCTGGCCGTCGGGAGGGCGGCGGCCGTCTCGAAGGACAGGCCCTCCGGCATCGGCGCGAGCTTGCCGTCGGCGGGAGCGAGCACCTGCTCGGCGTACGAACCGCGGCCGAGGGCGACCTTCATGAACTGGCCGAAGACCCGGTCGCCCACCGAGAAGGCCTCCACGCCGGCGCCGACCGCCTCGACCTCGCCGGCGCCGTCGGACCCCATCACCACGGGGAAGGGGTGCTCGACCACGCCCTTGAGGGCGCCGTCGATCACCTTCCAGTCGAAGGGGTTCATGCCGGCGGCGCGCATCCGCACGCGGATCTCCCCGGCGCCCGGCTCGGGGACCGGGAGGTCGGCGAGCTCCGGTTCGACACCGAAGTCGCGGATCACGACCGCGCGCACGTCAGCCCACCAGACCGGCGATGCCGGCCAGGTCGATGTCGTGCTGCGTGTGCTCGACCTTGGCGTGCAGGTAGCGCAGGTTGCTGTCGGTGGCGAAGACCCCGGTCGGCGTGGTCCGGCGCACCAGCACACCGAGGTCGCGGAGCTGGGCCGCCTTGTCCGGGTTGTTCGTGAGCAGGTCGAGCTCGCCGATCCCCAGCGCCGAGAGCATCTGCGCCGCGGCGGTGTAGTCACGGGCGTCCTCGGCGAACCCGAGGGCGCGGTTGGCCTGGTAGGTGTCGAGGCCGGTGTCCTGCAGCGCGTAGGCGTCGAGCTTGTTGTAGAGCCCGATGCCGCGCCCCTCCTGCCGCAGGTAGAGCAGCACGCCGCCGGTGTCCGCGATCCGCTCGACCGCCTCGCGCAGCTGGGGACCGCAGTCGCACCGGGTGGAGCCGAACACGTCGCCGGTGAGGCACTCCGAGTGCATCCGGACCAGCGGCACCTCCCACGTCGAGGGATCGCCGAGCACCAGCGCGACGTGCTCCTGGCCGTCGGCGAGGCCGTGGAAGGTGACCGCGTCCACCGTCACGGAGTAGCCGTCCGCGAAGCGGAGCGGGATGCGCACGCGGGTGCGCAGGGTGGCGCGGGGGGCCAGCGGCGTGACGGCCGCCAGGCCGTGGATCGTGCTGCTCATCGGGTCTCCCGTCGTTCGGGTGGTCGTTCAAATTCGAACTCGAAAGGAACCGTACCGGATCGTTCGAATTTGAACAAGAGATTTGTTACGCTCACGACATGACCGGGACGCGGTGGCTCAGCGACGAGGAGAAGCGTGCCTGGCACGCGTTCGTCGCGGCCAGTGCCCTGGTCGACCGCCGCCTCGACCTCCAGCTCAAGGAGTCGGTCGGCATCTCGCACCAGCAGTACGGCATCCTCGTGCAGCTGTCCGGGACGTGCGACCACGAGATGCGGATGACCGAGCTCGCGGAGGCCCTGCTCAACTCCAAGAGTGGCCTGACCTACCAGATCTCCCAGCTCGAGAAGGCCGGCCTGGTGCGCCGTCGGAGCTGCACCAGCGACGTCCGCGCGGTGTACGCCGTCCTCACCGAGGCCGGGCAGAAGCTGCTCGAGAAGGCGGCTCCCGGCCACGTCGCCCTCGTCCGCGAGCTGATCATCGACGTGCTCACCGACGACCAGCGCGAGGCGATCGCGGACGGGCTCGGCGAGGTCACCCGACGCATCCTGGGCGACGCGGCCGAGGCTCCCGGCGCGACGGACTCCCCGCAGGCGGCCGCGGGATGAAGCCGCTCCTCCTCGCGCCCAACCCGGTGCAGCACTTCTACCGCGGCGGCGCGCGGATCGCCGCGCTGCGCGGCTTCACACCCACCTCCGACCACCAGCCCGAGGAGTGGGTGGCCGCGACGGTCGCGCGGTTCGGCGAGGAGACCACCGGGCTCGCGGTGACCGAGGACGGACGACTCCTGCGCGACCTCGTCGAGGCCGATCCGGCCGCCTGGCTCGGCGCCGAGCCGGCCGCGGCGCCCCGACCCGGGCCGGCGGACACCGGCGTGCTCGTCAAGCTGCTCGACGCCGGGCAGCGGCTGCCGGTGCACGCCCACCCGGACCGCGCGTTCGCCGCGAGTCACCTGGACTGCCCCTACGGGAAGACCGAGTCGTGGTTCGTGGTCGACGCCGAGCCCGGCGCGGCGGTGCACCTCGGGTGGACCGAGGACGTCGATCCGGCCGAGCTCGCCGTACGCCGCGACGAGCAGGATTCGGACTGGATGCTGTCCCGCATGCACCGGGTGCCGGTCGAGCCCGGCGACGGGATCCTCGTGCCGGCCGGCCAGGTGCACGCGATCGGCGAGGGCGTGTTCGTGGTCGAGGTGCAGGAACCGACCGACTTCTCGATCCTGCTCGAGTGGTCGGTGACCACCTCGACCCGCGAGGAGTCGCACCTCGGCCTGGGCTTCGAGCGTGCGATGGCCGCGGTGTCCCACGAGGCCCTGAAGCCGGCCGACCTCGCCTCGTTGCGCCGGCGGGTCGACCCCGGCCTCACCACCGGCACGCTCACGCCCGCGCTGCCGTCGCTCGGTGACACCTTCTTCCGGCTCGACGTCCTGGCCCCGGGGGCCGAGCAGAGCGAGCCCGTGCCCGCGGGGTTCGCCGCCGTGGTCGTGCTCGAGGGTGGCGGGGCGCTCGTGTCCGAGGCGGGCGAGGTGCCGGTGGCCGGGGGCGACCTGGTCGCCGTCCCCGCGGCGTACGGCGCATGGTCGGTCCGCGGGCCCCTCCACGTGCTCGTCGCGCGTCCGGGGATCGGCTGGCCCGCGGCGCTCAGCCAGTGACCAGGCGCATCCCGCTGACGATCTCCGGCGCGATCGCGATCGCGGTGTCCATCGCGGAGTCGACCCAAGGGTGCAGCCGCTCCGCGATCCGGCGGAGTCGTTCCGGATCGGTGATCACCGTCGCGATCCCGGTGACCACCACGCTCCACCCGGTCCGCTCGACCGGGTCCAGGTGGTCCGCCTCGTAGGCGACGACGAGGTCAGGCTGGTCGATCGCACCGTCCGCGTGGTCGGCCAGGGCCGTGCTCAGACCGGCGAGGCGACGCGTGCGGATCACGATCTCGCCGTCGTCGACGACGTGGTTCACGGGGCGGATCGCCGGCAGCGCCGCCAGGGTGAAGACCACCCGCCCGTAGGTGACCGTCGCGAGCAGGTCGAGCGCCTCGGCCCGGCCGATCTCCCGCAGCACCCGCTGGTCGGCGAGCGGCTCGGCGGTCATGGGCGCGCTCCTTCCGAGCATCGGTGGCGCACGGGCGACTCCCTCCGGACCACAGTCGTAGACGGCCACCCTCCCGGACGGGAGGTGGCCCAGGCAGTGCCGAAGGTCCTGAAAGAGCCGGGACCGAGGGCCCTCAGGCCCAGTCGAGGCGCGCGACGACGTGCTCGGCGATCGCCAGGCTCGACGTGGCCGCCGGGGAGGGCGCGTTCCGGATGCTGGTGACCCCGCCCGCCTCGTGGATCCGGAAGTCGTCGACGAGCGTGCCGTCACGGTCGACCGCCTGAGCGCGGATCCCGCACCGCCCGCGCACGACGTCCTCGAGGCCGATCTCCGGCACGTAGCGGCGGGCGTCGCGGAGATAGGCCTGCAGGGACACCGATCCGCGCACCTCACGGACGCCCGTGCGCCAGTGCGTGGCCGCCATCCGCCAGAAGCCGGGCCACGAGGCGAGGTCGCGGACGTCGGCCCAGTCCAGGTCGCGACGGCTGTACCCCTCGCGCGCGAGCGCGAGCACGGCGTTCGGACCGATCTCGAGGTCACCGGAGACCCGCCGGGTGAAGTGCACGCCGAGGAACGGGTAGCGCGGGTCCGGCACGGGGTAGATCAGGCCCCGGACCAGCCCCCGCTTCTCCGGTACGACGCTCAGGTACTCGCCGCGGAAGGGCACCGTGCGCGGTCCGTCGACGTCCCCCACCCACCGGGCGACCCGGTCGGACTGGAGGCCGGCGCACACCACCAGCCGGTCGAAGCGGTGCCGTCCGGACGGGGTCTCCACCTCGAGGAGTGCGCTCGCGCGATGCACACCCAGGGCCGGCGTCGCGAGCAGTACCTCGCCGCCCGATCTCCGGATCTCCCCGGCGAGCGCTTCGGCGACCGCGACGAAGTCGGTGATCGCGGTGGCCGGCGAGTGCAGCGCCGCGACTCCCGCGGCGTGCGGCTCGATCTCCCTGATCCCCTCCGCGTCGAGGCGGCGGAGGCCGGGCACGCCGTTCTCCCGGGCCGTCCGCTCGAGGGCGTCGAGCCGGCCGAGCTCCGCGGCGTCCACCGCGACGACGAGCTTGCCGCACTCGGCGTACGGCACGTGGTGCTCGGCGCAGTAGTCGCGCAGGAGCCGCCTCCCCCGTGCGCACAGCTCGGCCTTGAGGCTCCCGGGCCGGTAGTAGATGCCGGCGTGCACGACGCCGGAGTTGTGTCCGGTCTGGTGCGCGCCGACCCGGTCCTCCTTCTCCAGCACCACGACCTTCAGCCCCGGGTGCTCCCGCGCGAGCTGCCGCCCGATCGCCAGGCCGACGATCCCGCCCCCGATGATGCCGACCGACTGCACGCCCACGGGGACAGTCTCCCGCCCCGGAGCAGTGCGGTCGGCGCGACCCCGCGGCCCGGGCGTCCGCCCCGAAACGGACACCCGTTCGGCCCTGCCGCCCGACGGGGCGCCGGAGCAGGATCGGAGCCATGGGTAGGGAGAAGGTCAACCCGGGCCCCGTCGTGCCCGGACGTCGCAACATCGCCGCGAGCATGGCTCGCTGGAGCGTGCGCCACCGCATCGTCGCCGTCGTCGGGTGGGTGCTCTTCGTCGCGCTCGCCGTCGCCGTCGGCGCGTCCGCCGGGCAGCAGCAGATGACCGAGGACGAGTACGCGCAGGGCGACTCGGCGAAGGCGCTGCAGGTCCTGGACCAGGCTGGGCTGGCCTCGAAGGCCAGCGAGATGTTCCTGCTCACCGGTCCCGGCGCGGCCACCGGGCCGGCGATGCACGCGACCGTGACCGACCTCGTCGGTCGCCTCCAGGCGACGGGGCTGGTCACGGCGGTCACCGAGCCGTACGCGAACGGGCTGGTCTCGGCCGACGGTCACTCCGTCCTGGTGCAGGTGACGATGAAGGGCGACCCGATGACCGCGGCGGACCGGGTCCAGCCGCTCGAGGACGCGGCGGCAGCGACCGCGAAGGCGCACCCCGGCGTCCGGCTCGACGAGTTCGGCGACGGCTCGGCCAACCAGTGGTTCAACGACACGATCGGCAAGGACTTCCGGCGCGCGGAGTGGACCGCCGTACCGCTGGCCCTCGGGATCCTGCTGATCGCCTTCGGCGCGTTCCTCGCCGCCGTGCTGCCGGTCGGCCTGGCGCTGACCTCGTTCCTGGCGGCCAACGGGCTGCTGGCCCTGATCAGCCACCGGATGCACGTCGACAGCTCGACCAGCTCGGTGATGCTCCTGGTCGGGCTCGCCGTGGGCGTCGACTACTGCATGTTCTACCTGCGCAGGGAACGCGAGGAGCGAGCGCTGGGGCGCACTCCTGAGTCCGCCCTGATGACCGCCGCGGCGACCTCGGGCCGCTCGGTGCTGGTCTCCGGACTCACCGTGGTCGCGGCGATGGCAGGCATGTACCTCTCCGGCATGACGCTCTTCAACGGCTTCGGCACGGCCGCGATCCTGGTCGTGCTGGTCGCGATCCTCGGCTCGGTGACCGTGCTGCCGGCGCTGCTGTCCCTGCTCGGTGACCGGGTCGACCTCGGCCGGGTGCCGGGACTGGCCCGGATGCGCCGCCCGCAGGGTGGCAGCAAGGCCTGGGCCGCGATCCTCGGCCGCGTGCTGAAGCGGCCCGGCGTCTCCACGACCGTGGCGACGCTGTTCCTGCTGGTCCTCGCCGCCCCCGCGGTCGGCATCCACACCGAGAAGCTCAGCCTCTCCAAGCTCCTCCCGGCGGACGCCAGCATCATGCAGTCCTACCGCCGGATCAACACGGCGTTCCCGGGCGGCCCGAGCCCGGCGAACGTCGTGGTCGCGTCCCGCGACCTGAGCAGTCCCGCCCTGACCGCCGCGGTCGCGGACTTCCGGGCGAGGGCGGCCTCCACCGGGGCGGCGCAGGGGCCGATCGTCCCCGACGCACACCCCGACGCCGGCATCCTCGAGCTCTACGTCCCGCTCGCCGGCAGTGGCTCGGACAAGACCTCGGCGCGTGCGCTCGCCACGCTGCGCGAGGACGTCATCCCGGCGACCCTCGGCGCGGTGCCGGGGACGAAGGTGTACGTCGCCGGCAACCTCGCGTTCTCCGAGGACTTCAACGCCCACCTGGAGAAGGCGATCGTGCCGGTGGTCGCCTTCGTGCTGGTCCTCGCGTTCGTGCTGATGCTGGTGGCGTTCGACTCCGTGACGATCGCCGCGGTGTCGGTGCTGCTGAACGTGCTCTCGATGGCCGCCGCGTTCGGCGTGATGGTCGCGGTCTTCCAGCACGGCTGGGGGGCCGGCCTGGTCGGCGCCCACGGCGTGGGCGCGATCGAGTCCTGGATCCCGCTGTTCTCGTTCGTGATCCTGTTCGGGCTCTCCATGGACTACCAGGTCTTCGTGGTCTCGCGGATCCGTGAGGCCCACGACCGCGGACTGCCGACCCGTGACGCCGTGGCCCACGGCATCGAGATCTCCGCCGGTGTCGTGACCAGCGCCGCGGCGATCATGGTGGGCGTCTTCGCCGTCTTCGGCACGCTGTCGATGACCACCTTCAAGCAGCTCGGCGTGGGGCTCGCCGTCGCGATCCTGCTCGACGCCACGGTGGTGCGCGCGGTGCTGCTGCCGTCGCTGCTGGCGGCGCTCGGCGACCGCACCTGGTGGCTGCCGCGGCGCCTGCGCTTCCTCGCGAGGGGTGAGGAGCACGAGGCGGCCGAGGCGCCGACGGCGCCGGTCGAGGCACCGACCGGGGTGGGCCAGCCGGTGCCGTGACCCGTCGTACGCCGGGCAGCGGATGCGATCCCTTGATACCCCCTCGGGTATGATGAGAGAGCGAACACCGGACCGCGGAAGGACTCCCCCATGTGCATGCCCGCCACCTGTCGCGCCTGCGGCAAGGCCAGCTACACCGGCTGCGGTGAGCACGTAGAGTCCGTGCTGGGCAACGTGCCGGTCGACCAGCGCTGCTCGTGCCGCTCGTGAGCGCCGGTCGACCGAGGAGGACCGATGACCGAGACGCCGCGTGACGTGACGAGCGCTGCCGCGTCATCCGGCCCTGCCGCTCCCCGCCGGGCCAGGCACCTGATGGACCCGAACGCTCCCCGTCCGGTGCGCAACGTCCGGGCCGAGAAGGAGAGCCTCACCCGCGTGCAGCAGTGGGTGATGTCGACCCTCGCGGTCACCACGGGCCTGCACATGGCCGCCGGACTGATCCTCGCCGCGATGTTCCTCGACGAGCGCGGCACGGTGTCCCAGGTCGGGCTCAACATGATCGCCGGCATCTTCGGCGTGCTGTCGATCGCCGCCGCGCTGGCGATCCACAAGCGCGCGTGGCTCAGCCCCTGGCTGACCCTCGGCATGGTCCCCACCATCGTGGGGCTCTGGCTGACCTTCGGCTGACGCACGCCCCGCGCCGCGGGGTCTTTGGGCCCTGTGCCACGCCCCGAGCCGCGCCGATGCTGGAGCCATGGAGCTGCTCGAGCTGCGCCGGCAGGCGCGCGCCGTCATCGACGATCCTGCACTCACCTACCGGCAGCGCGTGCACCGGCTGGCTGCGATCGCGGAGAACGCGCTGGAGCCTCCGCCGGTGTCCGCGGAGTGCGCGGAGGCCCTGGAGAAGCGGGTCGTCTGCGACCTCTACGAGGGCAACGCGCCGTACCGGCCCCGCTACGTGCTGCCCGACTACGCGGTCCTCCTCGAGCGCGGGTCGTCGTTCCTCGAGCTCGCCCCGGCTCGGGACCTCGACGAGGCCCTGGCCCACCTGCTGATCGCCTACACGCAGGTCCCCTCGATCACCGGCTACCCGGTCTGGCTCGGTGACCTCGACGCGTTGCTGGAGCCGTACGCCGCCGACGTCGACGACGCCGAGCTGCAGCGCAGGCTGCGGCTGTTCTGGATCTCGCTCGACCGGATGCTGCCCGACGCCTTCACGCACGCGAACCTCGGCCCGCGCGACACCCGGGTGGGCCGGACGGCCCTGCGGCTGGAGCGCGAGCTGCTGCAGGTGGTGCCGAACCTCAGCCTCAAGGTGGACCCGGAGCTGACCCCGGACGACCTGGTCCGGGACGCCGTGGAGACGGTCTTCGCGTGCGGGCAGCCGCACTTCGTGAACCACCCGATGATGATCGCGGGGCTCGGGCCGGCGTACGGCGTGGCGTCCTGCTACAACTCGCTGCCCGCCGGTGGTGGCTCGCACACGCTGGTCCGGCTGAACCTCGCCGAGGTCGCGCTGCGCCACCAGGGATCGCGCGCCACCTTCCTCGACGAGCTGCTCCCGCACTACGTCGAGCTCACCGCGGAGCTGATGCAGGCGCGGATCCTGCACCTCGTGGAGGAGGCCCGGTTCTTCGAGCACTCCTGGCTGGTCGGCGACGGGCTCCTGAGCCTCGACCGCTACACCGCGATGTTCGGTGTCTTCGGTCTCGCCGAGGCCGTGGCCCGGGTGCTCGAGCACGAGGGCACTCCGGGCAGCTACGGCCACGACCCCGCTGCCGACCAGCTTGCCCACGAGATCCTCGAGCGGGTCGCCGAGCTCGTCGCCACGCGCCCGATGCCCTACTGCGAGGGCAGCGGCGGGCGTGCCCTTCTGCACAGCCAGAGCGGCATCGACTCCGACCTCGGCGTCACCGCGGGCTGCCGTGTGCCCGTCGGCGACGAGCCCGCCCTGCTCGAGCACCTGCGGACGGTCACGCCGAACCACGCGCTGTTCCCCGCCGGGATCAGCGACGTCCTGGCCTTCGACGAGACCACGAGACGCAACCCCGAGGCGGTGGTCGACGTGATCCGCGGGGCGTTCCGCACGGGCATGAGGGACTTCACCTTCAACCTCGACAGCAATGACTTCATCCGGATCACCGGCTACCTCGTGCGCAAGTCCGACCTGGCGAAGATCGAGCGCGGGGCCCGGCACGACAGCACCTTCCTGGGCGCGGGCTCGGTGGCGCAGTCCCACGTCGACCGACGGGCTCCGAAGAGGGTGGTGGCCGATGAGCTCGACGCCGGTCCGGCTCGCTGACGTCGTCCCGTTCTCGTGGGTGGACGGCCCGGGCAACCGGTTCGTGGTCTTCACCCAGGGGTGCCCGTTCGACTGCCTGGCCTGCCACAACCCGGAGACGATCCCGCCGCACCCTCCGGGCACCCGTCACCAGACCGTCGCCGGGCTGCTCACCGAGATCCGCCTCGCAGAGCCGTACCTGCAGGGTGTGACCGTCTCCGGCGGGGAGGCGACCGCGCAGTGGCGCTTCGTGCGCGACCTCTTCCGCGCGGTGCGGGCCGACCCGCGGCTCCGTCGGCTGACGACGTACGTCGACACGAACGGCCACGCGCTGCCCCGGGTCTGGGACGCCCTGCTGCCCGTGACCGACGGCTTCATGGTCGACCTGAAGGCGCTCGACCCCGACGTGCACCGACGGCTCACCGGGCGCGGCAACGGCCTCGTCCTCGACTCCATCCGGTACCTCCACGACCGGAACCGGCTCGCCGAGGTCCGGCTCCTGCTCGTCCCCGGCCACAACGACTCCGCGGACCAACTGGAGCGCACCGCCGCCTGGCTCGCGGCGCTCGACCCGGAGGTCCGCGTGGTGGTGATCGGGTTTCGCCGGCACGGCGTACGGCTCGAGTTCTCCGGGACGCCCGAGGCCACGCCGGAGCTCCTGGCCCGTGCGCGGGAGGCCCTCGAGGACGCCGGCCTGAGGAACGTCGTCACGGTGTGACAGGTCCTTGGACCCGGAATCGCGGATTCCGCCGGCACCGTCGCCCGCCCGCAGTTACCTTCGGGTTCCGCGTCGCCGACCACCCAGGATCCACGATGAGCAGCACCACACCGAACGCCTTCGGCCCGTACTCCACGCCGGCCGAGCTGGCCCGCGGCAAGCGCCGGGCGATCGTCGGCCTCCTGGTCGCCGTGGGCGCGGTGCTGCTCTCCGTCGTCGCGAGCCGCACCGTCGCGGACGGTCGTCTCGTGGTGGTCTACCTCCTGGCCGGCGCGCTCCACTTCACCTCCGCGATCAGCGCGTCGGTACGCTGGTCGCGCACGCCGGACTTCGACGCGGTCGGCTGACCCGACGCCGGCGCCAGGCGTCGGGCCCCTGGTCAGGAGCGACCCTGGTCAGGAGCGGAGGGCCGCCACCCTCGCGGCCAGGCGTCGCCGCTCGTCGTCGGTGAGCCGCACTCCCAGGGTCGCCAGCCACTCGTCCAGCTCCCCGTCACCCAGCTCGCGGTGCTCGGTCGGCTCTCCCGGCCGGCGGATCGTGAGCGCCTCGTGCGTCACCACGACGTGCCGGCCCGGCAGGTGGCGGGCGACCATGAGGCCGTTGCGGAAGTGCGAGGTGGGGAACGTGCTGGTGTAGTGGTGGCCCATCACCACGTCGACGGGGAGCACGTCGAGGTCGTCGGTCGTGTGCGTGACCTCCCAGCCTCTGTCGCTCTCCCGGTCGAGCGCCCAGCCGCCCGGCGTACGACGGACCCGGTAGGACCAGCCGCCGTAGGAGTCCTCCGCCCCGTCGGCGAGCACGATCGGCCGCAGCCGGCTCATCCCGAAGCCGGGGTCGCACAGCAGCCGCTGCCCGTCGACGGCGACCTCGACGACCATGTGCGTGCGGCCCTGCTGGGTGCCGGCGTCCGGGTCGCCGACCCGGCCGAGCCGGCGGCGGACGTCGTACCCCAGTCGCTGCAGCGCGGCCGCGAAGAGCGTCGAGTGCTCGAAGCAGTAGCCGCCCCTCCCCCGGCCGACGAACTTCGCCTGCACCGCCTCCAGGCCGACCCCGGGGTGCTGCTCGAGCAGCACATCGACGTTGTCGAAGGTGAACGTCCGGACGTGCGCCTCGTGCAGCTCGTCGAGGAGCTCGCGCGTGGGCGCCGACCCGTCGGAGCCCGCCTCAGGCGTGACCTCGAGCCGGGCCAGGTAGCCGCCGAGGTCGAGCCGCGCCACGTCCCAGGGATCCACGGTCATGATGATGAAGTCTGCGGGCCGAGGGCGCCGAGGGCCACCTCGATTTCGCGCCGGCGGCCCTAGGCTCGGCGCCATGCCCGAGCTGCGTCGCGTCGCCGTCTTCTGCGGTTCCGCTCCCGGAACCGACCCGACCCTCCTCGAGGTGGCCCACGACGTCGGCCGTGGACTGGCCGAGCGGGGCATCGGCCTGGTCTACGGCGCGGGCGGGAAGGGCCTGATGGGCCGCCTCGCCCAGGGTGCGCTCGACGCCGGAGGGGAGGTCGTCGGCGTGATCCCGCGCGCCATGGTCGAGCGCGAGTGGGGGCGTGCGGACCTGACCGAGGTGCACGTCGTCGAGAGCATGCACGAGCGCAAGGCCCTCATGGCCCGGTACGCCGACGCGTTCCTCTGCCTGCCCGGCGGCCTCGGCACGCTCGAGGAGATCTTCGAGGTCTGGAGCTGGCGACAGATCGCCTTCCTCGACGACCCGGTCGGCTTCCTCAACGTCGCGGGCTTCTGGGACCCGCTGCTGGCCGCGCTCCGCGGACTGGTCGAGGCGGGATTCGTGCACCCGGACGTGCTCGAGGACCTCGTCGTGGCAGGCACCCTCGACGAGGCCCTGGCCGGGCTGACCGCGCGGCTGGGCACCCGACTGCCCGACAAGCTCCCCGGGCCGGCTCAGCCGTAGAGCGCCGGCACGTCGTACCGGGGCACCTCGACGCGGGCCCGCGTGTGGAGCGACTCGATCGCGGCGAACGCGATCTCGGTCGCGAGGTAGCCGTCCCATGCGGACGGTGTCGCCGGCGACCCGCTGCGGATCCCGTCGACCCACGCCGCCAACTCGATCCGGTAGGCATCGGCGAAGCGGGCGACGAAGTCCGCGCCGACCCGGCGGCCGTCGAGGGCGTCCCGCCGAGAGCTCAGGCCGTACGGCGGGCTCAACGAGACCGTCCCCTCGGTGCCCACGACCTCGGTGTGGATGTCGTAGCCGTAACGCGCGTTGACCGAGACCTCCACCGTGACCACCGACCCGCCGGCCATCTCGAGCACGATCACCTGCACGTCCTGGAGAGCGTCGCCGTCGACCCTCGGCGCGAACACCGTGACCGCGTCGACGCGGTCGCCGACCAGCCAGGGAACGCAGTCGAACTCGTGGATCGCGGAGTTCACCAGCACGCCGTCGGACGTGGCGCTCGGGTGGGCCTGCACGTTGCGGTGCACGCAGTGCACCGCCCGAGGCCGCCCGACCTCGCCGGCGAGCACCGCCGACCGCAGCGCGACGTACGCCGGGTCGAAGCGCCGCATGAAGCCCAGCTGGAGCAGTCGCCGGCCGACCGCGACCTCGGCGTCGACGACACGGCGCGCGCCCTCGACCGACGTCGAGAGCGGTTTCTCGAGCAGCGTCGGCTTGCCGGCGGCGAGACACGCCAGCGCCAGCTCCTCGTGCAGAGGGTCGGGGGCAGCGACCAGCACCGCCTCGATCGCGTCGTCCTGGATCAGCGACTCGGCCGAGGACGCCGCGAACGCGCCCACCGACCCGGCGACGGCCTCGGCGCGGTCCAGGTCCAGGTCGTACACGGCGACCACCTGGGCACCGGGCACCCACCGGTGGAGCGTCTCGACGTGGGCGGCCCCCATCGCGCCGGCTCCGACCACTCCGATCCGCACGTCGGTGCTCACGGGCTCACCCATCTCTTCTCGTCGACCGACCGCACGACGGCGTCGACCAGCTCCGCGGCCACGACCGCGTCGTCGATGCCGGCGCCGTGCTGGACGCCGGTGCTGATGCTCTCGGCGAGCCGACGTGCTTCGACGACCTTGAGGTCGTCGAAGCCCATCGCCATGCCGGAGCCCGGCTGGAAGCGGCCGAGCTCGCCGTCACGAGGAGCCACCAGCCGGGTCTGCCACGCGGCGTCCTGGTAGTCCTGGTCCAGGCAGGTGCGCAGCTCGCCCATCCGGCGGAAGTCCCACGCCAGAGCGCCTTCGGTGCCGCGCACCTCGATGCCGTAGCTGCACTGCTCGCCCACGGCCACCCGTGACGCGGTCAGGTATCCGCGGGCGCCCGACTCGAACCGCAGCAGCGCCGAGGCCTGGTCCTCGTTGCCGACCGCCGCCCTCGGGCCGTCGCCGCCGCGCGCGAAGTGGGAGACCGCGCCGGTGGCGCCGGGTCGCTCCGTGACGAAGGTCGCCCGGTCAGCGACCAGCTCGGCGACCGCCCCGACGGTGTCCCCGCCGACGTAGCGGGCCAGGTCGAAGCCGTGGCTGGCCAGGTCGCCGAGCACGCCGGTGCCGGCGTACGTCGGGTCGAAGCGCCACGACAGCGCGCCGTCGGGATGCGCCGAGTAGTCGGCGAGCATGCGGACCTCGACGCTCTCGATCCGGCCGAGTCGACCCGTCGCGACGAGCTCACGGGCGACCTCGACCGCCGGCGCGTTGCGGTAGTTGAACCCCACCGCGGAACTCACGCCCGCCTTGCGGACCGCGGCGGCGATCGCCGCCGTGTCCTGCGCGCTGCGGCCCGCCGGCTTCTCGATCCAGAGGTGTCGACCGGACTCCGCCACGGCCGTGCCGATCTCGCGGTGCACGAAGTTCGGCCCGCACACGCTGACCACGTCCACGTCGTCGCGCTCCAGCAGCTCGCGCCAGTCCGCGTACGCCCCACCGAAGCCGTACGCCGCCACCGCCTCGTCGCGACGCTCGGGCTCGGGGTCGGCGACCGCCACGAACCGCGGCCGCAGCGGGCTGTCCGGGTAGTGGTGCAGCAAGCGGGCCCAGGCCCGGGTGTGCACCTGGCCCATCCAGCCGAACCCGATCACCGCGACCCCGACGTCACGCGTCACGAAACCCCCCGGTCGACCGGGTCGTTCGGGTCAGCGACGCCCATGGTCTCGGCCACCTCGTCCTCGAGCGCCCGGGCGACCTCCGAGTCCGGAAGCTCCCGGCTGAGCTCGTGGCTGAGCGCCTCCAGCTCGCTGCCGCCGGCCATCATCTGGACCAGCTCGTCGAGCGCCAGCTCTGCCTTCGGGAAGTTGCCCATGCTCCGGCCGCGTCGCAGCAGCATGAAGCGGTCACCCACCGGGTAGGCGTGGTGCGGGTTGTGGGTGATGAAGATGACGCCCAGGCCCCGGTCGCGCGCCGCGGCGACGTACTTGAGCACGACGCCGGACTGGCGCACGCCGAGAGCCGCCGTCGGCTCGTCGAGGATCAGCACCCTCGCGCCGAAGTACACGGCGCGCGCGATCGCGACGCACTGGCGCTCACCGCCCGAGAGCGTGCCGATCGGCTGCTCCACGTCGCGCAGGTCGATGCCCATCGCCGCGAGCTCGGTCTTGGTGATCCGCTTCATCTTCGCGGCGTCCAGCCGGCGGAGCGGGCCGAACCCCTTGGTCAGCTCGGCCCCGAGGAAGAAGTTCCGCCAGACCGGCATCAGCGGCACGACCGCGAGATCCTGGTAGACGGTGGCGATCCCGAGGGCCAACGCGTCGCGCGGCGAGGCGAAGTGCCGCTCCTGGCCGTCGACCACGAACCTGCCCTGGCTGTGCGCGTGCGCACCGGCGAGGATCTTGATGAACGTCGACTTGCCGGCTCCGTTGTCGCCGAGGACGCAGGTGACCTCGCCGGCGTTCACGGTGGTGGTCACGCCCTGCAGGGCCAGGACGGACCCGAAGGTCTTGCCGATGTCCTCGACCTCGATGATCGAGGAGCCCGGCGACGGCAGGGTCGGTGCACCGGACCGGTTCTCCGTGGTCGTGCTCATCTCATCTGCTCCGCTCGTGTCTTGACCCAGTTGTTGACGAGGACCGCGCCGAGGAGCATCACGCCGAGGAACGCGTAGAGCCAGTCGCTGTCCCATCCCGCGTAGACGATGCCCTGGCCGACCATCCCGTAGATCAGCGCACCGAAGGCGGCCCCGACCGCCGACCCGTAGCCACCGGTCAGCAGGCACCCGCCGACGACGGCGCAGATGATGTAGACGAACTCCTGACCCACACCGGTCGTCGACTGCGCCGTGGTGGTCTTGAAGAGGTTGAGCATGCCGACGATCCAGCCGGCGAACGCGGTCGTCATGAACAGCCCGACCTTGGTCCGGAAGACCGGGACGCCGACCTGGCGCGCGCTCTGCTGGGCGCCGCCGACGGCGAAGATCCAGTTGCCGGAGTGCGTGCGCTGCAGGATCCAGGTCGCCACCAGCACCACGACGATCGCCCAGAACGTCGCGGCGTACAGGGTGAGGAAGCCGGTGCTCGGGACCTTCACCCACGGCAGCCAGCCGAGGTCGAGCTTGACGTAGGAGCCGAAGACCTTGGCGCCGGCGTCGTAGCCCGGCACGTCCTGGAAGTTCACCACCGAGACCTGGTGGATGATCTGCTTGACCACCGCGAGGTCGACTCCGCGGAGCACGAAGAACGTGCCGAGCGTGACGATGAAGCTCGGCAAGCCGGTCTTCATCACGAGCACGCCGTTCAGGAAGCCCACCGCCAGAGCCGCGACCAGCGACGCGAAGATCGAGACCCAGACGTTCCAGTGGTAGTGCGTCATCAGGATGCCGGTGATGAGTCCGGTGAAACCGGTCATCGCGCCGGCGGAGAGGTCGAACTCACCGCCGATCATCAGGAGCGCGACCGCGACCGCCATGATCGCGAACGACGACGACGTGTAGATCCAGGTGCTCGCACCGGAGGGCCTGGCGAACGCCTCGGTCGAGAACGCGAAGTACAGGAAGACGATGAGCGCCGCGACCATGGCGCCCACCTCCGGTCGACGCAGCACCGCGGCCAACCGGGCGTTCTTCCCCAGCCGCTCGTCCCTGACGTCGTGCGGTTCTTCCGGCTCGGCCACCTGCGGTGGCGCTGCTGTGGTGCTCATCGGTGCCCTCCTCGGGCTCGTCGTACGGGTGAAGGGTGGGGTCCGGAACCAGGACCGGACCCCACCCTCGGCTCAGCGAGTGCCGTTCTGCGCGAACTTCAGCACGTCGGCCGCGTTGTCCTTGGTGATGATCGCGGGACCTGAGTACACCGGCTGACCGCCACCGATGTCGTTGCCGTTGAGGAGCTTGAGGTAGATCCCCGTGACACCGAGGTAGCCCTGGACGTAGGGCTGCTGGTCGATCGCGAAGGCGAGCTTGCCGTCGGAGATGTTCTTCACCACGTCGGCGTTGACGTCGAACGTGGCGACCTGGATCTTCGCGCCGGTGGCCGCGACTGCCTTCACTGCCTGACCGGACATGTCGCCGCCCAGGGTCAGGATGCCGTCGATGCTCGAGTCGGACTGGATCTTGGACTCGATGGTGGCCTCGGAGCCCGCGAGGTCGGTGTTGTCGACCTGCAGGTTGGTCATCTTGCCCGAGAACTTCGACTTGGCGCCGGCGCAGCGCTGCTCGAGGGCCACGTTGCCGGCCTCCTGGATCACGCACAGCACGTTCTTGACACCCAGGCTCGAGAGCTTCTCGCCGGCTCCCTCGCCGGCCAGCGTCTCGCTCTGGCCCACGTGCGTGATCGCGCCGAATTCCTTCCACTTGTCGATGCCGGAGTTGATGGTGATCACCGGGATGCCTGCCGCGACCGCGGCCTTGATGCTCTTCTCGAGACCGTCCGGGTTCGCCATCGAGATGACCAGTCCGTCGGTACCTGACGCGACGGCGTTGTCGATCAGCGTCGCCTGCTTACCCACGTCGCCGTCGCTCTGGTAGTGCAGGTCGACGCCCTCGTCCTTGCCGGCCTGGACCGCCCCGGCCTTGACGACGTCCCAGAACGAGTCACCCGCGTTCGCGTGCGTGATGACGTCGATCCGGAACTTTCCCTTCGCCGAGCCTGCGCTCGCTGCCTTGGTGTTGGTGTCGGAGCTGGAGCCGCTGCTGTTGCCGCTCCCGGTGCTGCAGCCCGCGAGCGCGAACGCCAGCGCGACAACTCCGAGGGTCAATCCCCGTCGGACCTTCATGTGTTTCCTCCTAGTTCGACCGCGTGTCGCGGACTGTCCCCCGGTGCTCGGGCACCGGACGTCTGTGCCCTAACGGGCGGTGGGGAAGCTGAATTGCGCTGCCTGGTGAGCGGCCTGGTCGACGTGCGGCCAGCGCGCCGTGATGACCTTCGCCCGGGTGTAGAAGGACACGCCTTCGGGACCGTGGATGTGGTGCTCACCGAAGAGCGAGTCCTTCCAGCCGCCGAAGGAGTAGTACGCCATCGGCACCGGGATGGGCACGTTGACGCCGATCATGCCGACCCGTACGCCGCGCTGGAACCTCCGCGCCGCTTCACCGCTCCCGGTGAAGATCGCGGTGCCGTTGCCGTACGGGTTGGCGTTGATCAGGTCGATCGCGGCGTCGACGTCGTCCATCCGGACCATCGAGAGCACGGGCCCGAAGATCTCCTCGCGGTAGACGTCCATCTCCGGGGTGACCTCGTCGATCACCGTCGGCCCCACGAAGAAGCCACCCTCGTGCTCCGGCACGCTGAGGCCGCGGCCGTCGACGCTGATCCGCGCGCCCTGCTGCTCGCCGGCGTCGATCAGCCCGAGGATCCGGTCGCGTGCCTGCGCCGTCACGACGGGACCCATCTCGCTGCCTGCGTCGCGGCCGGAGCCGACCTTGACCGCGCGCGCCTTCTCGCTGACCCGGCCGACGAGCTCGTCGGCCGCGCCGCCCAGCACGACCGCGGCCGAGATCGCCATGCAGCGCTCACCGGCGGATCCGAAGGCCGCCGCCACGAGGTGGTCCGCCGTGTAGTCGAGGTCGGCGTCCGGGAGCACGATCGCATGGTTCTTCGCACCACCGAGGGCCTGTACCCGCTTGCCCTCCTGCGAGGCGCGACCGTGGATGTACTTCGCGATCGGGGTCGACCCGACGAACGACACCGCCGCGACGTCGGGGTGGTCGAGGAGTCCGTCGACGGCCTCCTTGTCGCCGTGCAGGACGTTGAAGACGCCCTCGGGCAGCCCGGCCTCGGCCCAGAGCTCGGCCAGGATCAGGGACGCCGACGGGTCCCGCTCGCTGGGCTTGAGCACGAACGTGTTCCCGCACGCGATCGCGACGGGGAACATCCACATCGGCACCATGGCCGGGAAGTTGAACGGCGTGATGCCCACGCAGACCCCGAGCGGCTCGCGGAAGGAGAACAGGTCGACCCCGGTCGAGACCTGTGCCGAGAAGTCGCCCTTGAGCAGCTGCGGAATGCCGCAGGCGAACTCGACCACCTCGAGGCCACGCTGGACCTCGCCGCGCGCGTCCGACAGCACCTTGCCGTGCTCGTCGGTGATCGCCTCGGCAATCCGTCCCACGTTCGCGTTCACGAGCTCGCGGAACGCGAACAGCACGCGCGTGCGAGTGCTCAGCGACGCCTGCGACCACTCGACGAACGCGTCCCGCGCTGCGGCGACGGCCGCGTCCACGTCGTCCCGGCTCGCCAGCGCGACCTCCGCCTGCTGCTCGCCCGTGGCCGGGTTCCACACCGGGGCGCGTCGCTGCGACGAGCCGGCGGTCGTCTTGCCCGCGATCCAGTGGTCGATCTGCCTCATCGTCGGTCCTCTTCTCGTTGCTCTTCGCTCGTGTCCGGTGCCGCGTCCGCGGGCCTCAGGTACCCGCGCTGGTGCGCCTTGCCCTCGTCGTACGTCGCCCGCGCCGTGCGCGTGGTCTCCAGCTCCGAGACCTCCGCCACCGGGACGTCCCACCACGACTCCGAGGAGGGGACCGGCGCGAGCGGATCGGTCTGGATCTCGACGACCGTGGTGCGCTCGGAGGCGCGGGACTTCGCCAGGGCGGCCCGGAGCTCCTCGATCGTCGAGGCGCGGATCACGTCCGCGCCGAGGCTCGCGGCGTTCGCCGCCAGGTCGACCGGCACGAACGGGCCGTCCAGGCGGCCGGTCTCCGGGTCGCGCTGCCGGTAGCTGGTGCCGAACCGCTGCGACCCGACGGAGTCGGACAACGAGCCGATCGACGCGAAGCCGTGGTTCTGCACCAGCACGATGTTGAGCTTCACGCCCTCGGCGACCGCGGTCGCGAGCTCCTGCGCCATCATGAGGTACGACCCGTCGCCCACCAGCACGAACACCTCGCGACAAGGATCGGCCATCTTCGTGCCGAGACCACCGGCGATCTCGTAGCCCATGCAGGAGTAGGCGTACTCGACGTTGTAGGCCTTGGGGTCCGCGGCGCGCCAGAGCAGCTGCAGGTCGCCGGGCAGGCTGCCCGCCGCCTGGACGATCACGTCGCTCGGGTCGAGCACGTCGTGCAGCGCGCCGAGGACCTCGGTCTGCGCGGGAAGCGGTTCGTGGCCCAGGTGGAACGCCCGGTCGACCTCGGCGTTCCACGCGGCCGTGTGCTCCTGGTACGCCGCGACGTACGGCTGGTCCACCTGCCACCCCGCCAAGGCCTCGGTGAGGGCCTCGAGACCGGCGCGCGCGTCGGTGACGACGGCGATCGCCGCGTGCTTGGCCGAGTCGAACCCGGTGACGTTGAGGTTCACGAACCGCACGTCCGGGTTGCCGAACTGCGTCCGCGACGCCGTGGTGAAGTCGCTGTACCGCGTGCCGACCCCGATCACGACGTCGGCGTCGCGGGCCAGCCGGTTGGCCACCGGCGTGCCGGTCGAGCCGACGCCGCCCACGGCCTGCGGGTGGTCCCACGGGATCGCCCCCTTGCCGGCGTGCGTGTCGGCCACGGGGATGCCGGTCGCCTCGGCGAACCGGACGAGCGCGTCCGCGGCGTCGGCGTACACGACGCCGCCGCCGGCGACGACGAGGGGCCGCCGCGCGGTGCGGATCGCCGACACGGCGCGGGCCAGCGCCGCCGGTTCGGGTACCGGCCGCCGCACGTGCCACACCCGCTTGACGAACAGCTCCTCGGGCCAGTCGAACGCCTCGGCCTGCACGTCCTGAGGCAGGCACACGGTCACGGCGCCGGTCTCGGCCGGATCGGTGAGCACCCGCATCGCGGCGAGGAGGGCCGACGGCAGCTGCTCGGGACGGTTCACCCGGTCCCAGTACCGCGACACGGGCTTCAGGGCGTCGTTGACGGAGACGTCGTGCGAGCGCGGGTCCTCGAGCTCCTGGAGCACCGGGTTCGCGACCCGCGTGGCGAAGAAGTCGCTGGGCAGCAGCAGGACGGGCAGCCGGTTGGTGGTCGCGAGCGCCGCGCCGGTCACCATGTTCGTCGACCCCGGCCCGATCGAGGCCGTGCAGGCCAGGGTCTGGAGCCGGTTGCGCGTCTTGGCGAAGGCCGCCGCCGCGTGCACCATCGCCTGCTCGTTGCGCGCGAGGTAGTACGGCAGCTCCGCCGCGCCGTGCGTCGCGTCCTGCAGCAGCGCCTGTCCGAGACCGGCCACGTTGCCGTGCCCGAAGATGCCGAAGCAGCCGGGCACGAGCCGCTGCTCCGTGCCGTCGCGCTCGCTCCACTGGTGGGCCAGGAACCGGACCACGGCCTGGCCGACGGTCAGCCGGATCGTCATCCCTCCCCCTTCGCGTCGCGCCCGAACGGCAGCCGCGGGTCGACCCCTTGCGTTGCCCAGGTGTCCCGGACCCAGCCGTGCGCGGGGTCGTCGCAGATCCGCCAGGCGCGCTCGTCGCCGGGACCGGCCATCACGTTGAGGTAGTAGAGGTCGTACCCGGGAGCCGCCATCGACGGTCCGTGCCAGCCGTGCGGGATCAGCACCGCGTCGCCGGTGCGCACCTCGGCGAGCACGTCGATGTCGTTTCCGGGACTTCCGTAGACGCGCTGGTAGGCCATCCCCGGGCCGGCGGGTCCGTCGGCGACCTCGAAGTAGTAGATCTCCTCGAGCTCGCTCTCGGTCTCCGTGGTCCGGTCGTGCTTGTGCGGCGGGTACGACGACCAGTTGCCGCCCGGCGTGAGGACCTCGCACGCGATCAGCGCGTCGGCCTCGAACGCCTCCGGCGTGCAGAAGTTGTTCACCTGGCGGCTGGCCTGCCCCGCGCCGCGCAGCTCGACCGGCACCCGGTCGACCGGCTGGTACCGGAAGTCCAGCCGGCGTTCGCAGCGTGCGGACGGCAGCGCGAACCGGCCACCGGCCTCGCTGGCGATCCGGATCTCCGCGTCGCGCGGGACGTAGCCGAAGTCCGTCGGTCCGGCGAACACGTCGGGCCGACCGGTCAGCTCGATCGTCTCCCCGTCGCAGGTGACGGTCGCCGAGCCGGACAGCGGGAGCACGAGGGTCTCGGCCGCGCCGGTCGACCAGGTGCGCTGCTCGCCCGGCGCGAGCGTCAGCACGGCCAGCCCGCCGTGGTCCCATCCTGCGGACTCGGGCGTGATCAGGAGGTCGAGGCCGTAGGGAGCCTCGCTGTCCGCGGGCACCACGAAGCGGGTCGTCCGCCGCGTCGTCTCGGTCGCCATCTCACATCATCCCGACGACGGCGTCGACGGCGGCGGACACGTCCCCGTCAGGTGGATAGAGCATCGACCGGCCCACGACCATGCCGCGGACCTGAGGGTTCGAGAGCACCTTCTGCCACGACGCGAACTGCGTGCTCTGGTCCTCCGAGACCTCCCCGCCGAGCAGCAGCACCGGCAGCGTCGTGGCGGCGAGGACGGCGTCCATGTCATCGACCACGGGCAGCTTGAGCCACGTGTGCGCGCTGCTCCAGCCGAGTCCGGCGGCGACCGTCGCCGACCTGATGACGGCGTCGACGGACAGGTCGTTGCGCACGCGGCCGCCGACCTGGTGTGAGATGAACGGCTCGACCATGGCCATCAGCTGGCGCTCGGCGAGCTCGCCCACGGCCTGTGCGCAGGACTCCAAGGTGCGGGCCGTGGCCGGATCCGCGGGGTCGATGCGCAGCAGCATCTTGCCGCCCTGCAACCCCATCCGGCTGATCGCGGCGGCGTCGTACGCGGTGAAGCGGTCGTCGATCTCGAAGGCGGTGCCGGCCAGGCCGCCGCGGTTCATCGATCCGATCACGACCTTGTCGTCCAGAGCACCCATGAGCAGCAGGTCCTCGATGATGTCGGCAGTGCCGAGCACGCCGTCGACACCGGGCCGTGCGAGCGCGGTCGCGAGCCGCTCCAGCAGCTCGCACCTGTCTGCCATCGCGAGGGCGTCGGCGCCCGCGCGAAGCGCGCCGCGGGCCGGGTGGTCCGCGGCCACGAGCACGAGGCGTCCGGTGCTCCCGACGAGCCCTCCTGGGGCGCGACGCGTAGCGGCGAGAGCGGCGATCCTGCCGGGCTCGCTCGCCCGTACGCCGGCCAGGTCCCGGATCGGCACGTTCACGGCATCTCCCCCAGGAGTTCCTCGAGCTCTTCGCTGCTCGGCATCGCGTCGGAGCAGGCGAGCCGGCCGGCCACCACCGCCCCGGCTGCGTTCGCGAACCGGAGCACCCGCTCGTCGTCCCAGCCGGCCAGGAGCCCGTGGCACAGCGCGCCGCCGAACGCGTCGCCCGCGCCCAGCCCGTTCACGACCTCGACCGCCACCGGCGGCACGACCACGGACCCGTCGCGCCGGGCGCCCAGGACACCGGCCGGACCCTGCTTCACCACGGCGAGCTCGACACCCGCCTCCAGCAGGGCGGCCGCTGCGCTCTCGGGCTCGCGCTCCCCGATCGCGGTCTCGCACTCGTCGAGGTTGCCGACCGCGACGTCGACCAGCTCGACGGCAGCGCGGATGTGCTCGTGCGCCTCGGCCCGCGACGACCAGAACATCGGCCGGTAGTCGAGGTCGAGGATCGTCGTACCGTGGCCGTCGCGTGCCTTCAGGGCGGCCATGGTCGCCGACCGCGACGGCTCCTCGCACAGGCCCGTGCCGGTGACCCAGAACACGTCGGCGGCCGCGATCGCGTCGAGGTCGAGCTCGTCGACCTCGATCTGCAGGTCCGGTGCCGTGGGCAACCGGTAGAAGTACAGCGGGAAGTCGTCGGGCGGGAAGATCTCGCAGAACGTGACCGGCGTGGGGAGGTTCGGCACCTCGGTGACGTAGCGGTCGTCGACGCCGAACCCGCGCAGCGCCTGGTGCACGAACCGGCCGAAGGGGTCGGCGCCGGTGCGGGTGATCACGGCCGTCCTCCTGCCGTGACGCGCCGCGGCGACGGCGACGTTCGTCGGGCTGCCGCCGAGGAACTTGCGAAACGTGGCGACCTCCTCGAGAGGCACGCCGATCTGCTCCGGGTAGACGTCGACGCCGACGCGCCCCATGGTCAGCACCTCGAAGCGTGCGGGCTGCTCCGCCGCCACGGTCATGGAGCGACCTGCACCAGGTAGTCGAGGCTCTTGCGCACGTCGGCGACGGGACCCTCGTCGACCGGTGGGGCGTCGAGCATGACGTCCTGCTCCAGGACGTACCAGCCCTGGTAGCCGGCGCCCTCGAGCGTGCGCACCATCGCCGCGATGTCCACGTCGCCGTCGCCGAGCGGCCGGAACATGCCTGCGCGCACGGCCTCGCCGAAGCTCAGCGAGCCGTCGATCACCTTCGCCGCCAGGCTGCCGTCGACGTCCTTGAGATGGACGTGCACGACGCGGTCGGGGTGACGAGCGGTGAGCGCGACCGGGTCGGCGCCCCCGACCATGAGGTGGCCGGTGTCGACGCAGAGCCCCACCCGGGATCCGGCGAGCACGCGCTCGGTCTCCTCGCCCGTCTCGACCATCGTGCCGACGTGCGGGTGCACGCAGGCGATCACGCCCCGGGCCTCGGCCCGGTCGGTGATCCGGTCCAGGTTGGCCAGCATCGTCGCCCAGCCCTCGTCGTCGAGCACCGGACGCGCGTCGTAGCCGTCCACGCCGGTGAACGCGGCGAGCACGACGACGCCGGCTCCCGAGGCAAGGCAGCCGTCGATGAAGGCGTCGACCTCCGGCAGTGGGTCGTGGGCCGCGTCGTGCAGGAGAACCGGCAGGAACCCACCCACGGCCTTCATCCCGTACGACGCCAGCTGCTCGGCCTTGGCGGCCGGCTCCTCCTCCAGGAAGCCCACGGGGCCGAACTCCGTCGCGGCGAGCCCGAGGGTGCGCATCTCGGCGAGCACGCGATCGGCCTCGAGCTGGTGTCCCCAGTTCGGCACCTCGCACACGCCCCAGGAGATGGGCGCTCCGGCGACTCGCGATCGAAGGGACTGGTTCTGGTTGCCGGGGGCCTGGGACCCGTGCACCTGCGTCATGGGTGAGATTGTCGTCACACTTCCGGACGCAGGTCAAGAGTTTGTTAGGACATATGGACGTTTGCAGGTCCTGCGCTACGATCCGAGCACGGTGCCACGACCGTCGGCGCGAGAGGGGGCTGGGAGATGCCGCTACCGGACGTCGTCGTGAACCGCTCGAGCCCGGTGCCGCTGTACTTCCAGGTTGCCGAGCAGCTCGAGCGGGCTATCTTCGAGGGCAAGCTCGCCCCCGGCGACCGGATCGCCAACGAGGTGGCGCTCGCCGGGGATCTCGGGCTCTCCCGCCCCACGATGCGCCAGGCGATCCAGCTCCTCGTCGACAAGGGGATGCTGGTCCGCAAGCGGGGGGTGGGCACCCAGGTGGTGCACCCGCCGATCAAGCGAACGGTCGAGCTGACCAGCCTGTACGACGACCTCAAGCGGGGTGGCCGCCAGGCGGAGACCCAGGTCCTCGACCAGCAGCTCGTCGAGGCCGACGAGGTCGCCGCGTCTCGGCTCAAGGTCGCCGAGGGCAGCTCGGTGTGGAAGCTCGACCGGCTGCGGACCGTGGACGGCGAGCCGCTTGCCCTGATGCGCAACTTCGTGCCTGCGGCGATCAGCGACCTCAGCCACGTCGACTTCACGACGACCGGCCTCTACGAGCACTTCCGCGCCGGCGGGATCCACCTGCGCGTGGCGCACCAGACGATCAGCGCACGACGCGCCGAGACCGCTGAGGCGCGGCTGCTCGGTGGACGCAAGGGCGACCCGGTGCTGACGATGGAGCGCACGTCGTTCGACGACAGCGGTCGGGCCGTGGAGTACGGCACCCACCTGTACCGCCCGGACCTCTACGCCTACGAGACGACGCTGGTCGACCGGTAACGGGCCGACCGGTCAGCTCGCGCCCGGTGAGTTCCAGGAGCGCTCGGCCCGGAGCAGCCGGCGCGGCGTCCGGGTGCGCTCACGGGTGCGGCGTACGCGCACCTTGCGGGAGCGGCGCGCTGCCGAGCGCGCCATGTCGGCAGCACCGACGAACCCGGCCTGGGGGCCCAGCTCTGCGGCCGTGATCAGCGGCTCGGCGCGGTGACCGCGGCCGGTGAGCGATCGTGCGAAGGCCTGCCGGGTCGGGACGACGAGCAGGTCGCCGGCAGCGCTGAGCCCACCACCGATGATGATGCAGTGCGGGTCGAACGCCGCGGTCAGACCGGCCAGCCCGACGCCGAGCCAGGTGCCGACGTCGCCGATCAGCTCGATCGAGAGTGGGTCGCCCTCACGCGCGGCCTCGGTGATCTGCGGACCCTGCAGGGCGTCGGCATCGCCGTCGACGAGCGCGCGCAGGTGGTGGGCCATCGGGGAGTTCGCCCGGACCATCTCGCGGGCGTCGCGGACCAGCGCGTTGCCCGAGGCGTACTGCTCCCAGCAGCCACGGTTGCCGCACTCGCACCGATGGCCCTGGGGCACCACCTGCATGTGGCCGAACTCCCCCGCCATCCCGTTGGCGCCGCGGTACACCCGCTGGTCCAGCACGAGGGCACCCCCGATGCCCGTGCCGAGCGTCACGCAGAGCACGAACCGGTGGCCGCGACCCGCGCCGAAGCGGGACTCGGCGAGCGCGGCGGCGTTCGCGTCGTTGTCCACCACGACCGGCACGCGCAGCCGGTCGGCCACGCGCGCCCGGAGCGGTTCACGGCGCCACTCGAGGTGCGGCGAGAACATCACGACGGACCGCGTCGCGTCGACGAAGCCGGCCGCGCCGATGCCGACCGCCGCCACGTCGTACCGGGTCGCGAAGCCGCGCACCACGTCGACGATCGTGTCCTCGACCGCCTGCACGTCGTGCCCGAGCGTCGGCCGCTGCTCGACCGCCAGCACGGTGCCCGAGCCGTCGACGACGCCTGCCATCACCTTCGTGCCGCCGATGTCGATGCCCACCGTGAGCGGCTCCCACCGCGAAGGGCGGACGCGTCGGATCGGGACGTCGGACATGCGGACAGGCTATCGGGAAGCAGCCCGGGATCAGCGGCGTCGCTCGGGCGTCGCGCTGGTTCCCCGCACCACCAGGCGCGGCGGCACGACCGTGTCGACCGGAGGTTCGTCCCAGCCGCCGGCGCGCCGGACCGCCAGGTCGAGCGCAGCACCGGCGAGCCGCCGTGAGTCCTGCGCGATCGTGGTCAGGGAGATGGACGAGAGCCCGGCGATACGGCTGTCGTCGTACCCGACGAGGGAGAGGGAGCGGGGCACGGCGACACCGTCCTGCCGAGCCGCGGAGAGCAGGCCCGCCGCGCAGTGGTCGTTGAACGCGACCACGCCGGTCGGCCGCGACCGGCCCGAGAGCACGTCGGCCGCTGCGCGCTCGCCGTCCTCCTCCGTGAGCCCTCCAGGAATCACACGCACCTGGGCGGAGAGGCCGGCCGACTCCATGGCCTTCCGATAGCCGCGACGGCGCTCTGCGGCGCCCGGAGCGCGCCGACCGTCCACGTGCACGACGGCGCGGTGGCCCAGCCCGACCAGGTGCTCCACCGCGATCCGGGCACCGTGCTCGTCGTCGGTGCGCACCACATCGCAGGACGGCGCCCGGAGGTCCCGCGCCAGCACGACGACCGGCACCTGGGACGCGAGTGCGTCGAGGTCCTTGCGCTGCATCGTCGGGCCGACCAGCAGGAGTGCTTCGCACCGGAACTCCAGCAGCGACTGCACCGCGGTCCGCTCGGTTCGAGTCGGCGCCGTTGCCCCGAGCGCCAGGTCGAACTCGGTGCGCTCCACGCCCTGGTAGAACCGCTCGACGAGCTCGGTGTGGAACTCGTGGTGCAGCCCGAAGACGACGCCGAGGGTGCGACTCCGACTGCTCCCCAGCAGCCGCGCACGCCGGTCGGGGCTGTAACCGAGCTCGGCGGCGGCCCGCATCACCCGCTCGCGGTTCTCCGCGCTCGCACCGACCACCCCTCGGAACACGATCGAGACGAGGGCTCGCGAGACGCCGGCGCGCTCGGCGACGTCGGCCATGGTGACCGCCGAGCTGCGGCTCTCTCCTGCCATCACGCCTCCTCGAGACCCGTTCCTGTCGCTGATCCTAGATCGCTCTAGCCGAAACCCTTGACCGGCGACGCCGCGTGATCGAGACTAGAGCGCTCTAGCCCTTGAAGGAGACCGGCGCATGTCCCACACCCACGCCCCGCGACTCGACCCGGTGCAGATCGGCCTGATCGGTGCCGGCAGGATCGGCACGTCGCACGCGACCTTGCTCGCGGAGCGAGTGCCGGGCGCCCGGCTGGTGGCCGTCGCAGACCCCCGGCCCGAGGCAGCGGCCGCACTCGCCGCGAAGGTCGGCGCGCGTGCTGCGACCGAACCGTCGGAGGTCTTCGGCGACCCCGACATCGAGGCCGTCGTGATCACGGCTTCGTCGGTGGCTCACGCCGAGCTCGTCACGGCCGCGGCGGCCGCCGGGAAGGCGGTGTTCTGCGAGAAGCCGATGGGCATGACGCTCGAGGAGATCGACCGCGGGGTCGAAGCAGCATCGAGGGCCGGCGTACCGCTTCAGGTCGGCTTCAACCGGAGGTTCTCCGCGGACTTCGCCGCCGCGCGCCGGCTGATCGACGACGGCGCGATCGGCACTCCGCACCTGATGCGTTCGGTCACCCGTGACCCGGGGCTCGCCGATCCCGCGGGGGTGCCGCCGTGGACGATCTTCACCCAGACGCTGATCCACGACTTCGACACCCTGCTCTGGCTCAACCCGGGCGCGGAGCCGGTCAGCGTCTACGCGACCGCGGACGCCCTGGTGGCGCCCGCCTTCAAGGACGCCGGCCTCCTCGACACCGCGGTCGTCGTGATCACCTTCGACAACGGCGCACGTGCTGTCGCGGAGGCCAGCTTCTCGGCGACGTACGGGTACGACGTGCGCGGTGAGGTCTTCGGCTCACGGGGGATGGTCTCGATGGGTGGCGGCCCCCGCTCTGCGCTCGTGCTGTCCACGGCGTCGGGTCGCGCGATCGAGACGGTGCGCGGCGACGTCGAGCTGTTCGCCGACGCCTACGCCGCGGAGCTCGCCGAGTTCGCCGAGGCGGTGCGGGCAGGCCGGACGCCCGCAGTGACCGGAGCGGACGCCCGCCGCGCACTCGCGGTCGCTCTGGCGGCCATCGCGTCGGTCGAGTCCGGCGTGCCCGTCGACGTCGCCACCGGAGCCGTCCGATGAGCACCCCGTTCACGCTCGCGGTCTGCGCCGAGATGGTCTTCCTGGAGAAGCCGGTCGAGGAGCGTGCTCGCCTGATCCATGACCTCGGTTTCGCCGTCGAGATCTGGGACTGGACGCGCAAGGACCTCGACGCGCTCGCGGCGACCGGAGCAACGTTCACCTCGATGACCGGATACGTCCACGGGAGCCTGGCCGACCCGGACGGAGCCGACGCGCTCCTGCGCACCGCCGAAGAGTCGGTCGCAGCGGCCGCGAAGCTCGGCCGGCCCAACCTCAACCTGCACGGCACCGGCCTCGACGACCGCGGCCTGCCGGTCGTGCCGGTCGAGACGGTCACCGGCGCGATGTGGCTCATCGCGGAGAAGACGCTGTCGCGGATCGCCGCGCTCGGCCAGCGCGAAGGCGTGGTGTTCTGCCTGGAGAACCTGAACACCGCCGTCGACCACCCGGGCACACCGTTCGCCAGGGCCGCCGACACTCGCACCCTGGTCGCCGCCGTCGACAGCCCGCACCTGCGGATGAACCTCGACCTCTACCACGCCCAGATCGGCGAGGGGAACCTCATCGACCTGGTGCACGAGAGCCTGCCGTGGGTCGGCGAGATCCAGGTGGCCGACGTCCCCGGCCGGTGCGAGCCGGGCACCGGCGAGGTCAGCTACCCGGCCGTCGCGCGAGCGCTGGCAGAAGCCGGGTACGACGGTGTCGTCGGCCTCGAGGCATGGGCCTCGGGCGACGACGAGACCGCGCTCTCGCGGTTCCGCGAGGCGTTCTCGACCACGTAGCGCTGCGGGACGTTCCGCCACCCCGACCCAGCCGCTCGGGCGACCGACACCACCGGCGGTCCCGGTCGTCAGGTGCCGCCGTGGGCGTTGAACCACACCGCGAGCTGGCTGCGGGTGCTGAACCCGGTCTTGGCCAGCATGTTCTGCACGTGCGTCTCGGCGGTCCGCTGCGAGATCACCAGCCGGGCCGCGATGTCGCGGTTGCTCAGCCCTTCGGCGACGAGTGCGGCGACGTCGCGCTCCCGTCGGGTGAGGCCGAACTGGTCGCGGGTGGCCGGTGCGGCCGCAGCAGCCGCATCGGGGGGTTCGCCGAGCACCTGTGCCGCAGCCTCCTCCGGTGGCTGCTCCTGCCCGGCGCGATAGAGCGCCTCGAACTCGGTGTCACCGAGGGTCTGCCTGCACCGGGTCTTCGCGTCCTCGACCAGGTCGACCCAGACCGGGGTCTGGAGCATCGACCCGCCGGCGTCGGCCCAGTACTGGTCCGCGGTGCCGAGCAGCCCGGCCGCCTGGCGGTCGTCACGCCCCACCAGCAGCAGGCCCGCGATGTTCAGTCCCACGGCGCACGCGTGCAGGTCGGGCACGAGCCGGCACACGCGCAGGCCCTCCACGGCGTTCGCAGCGGCACCAGCCGTGTCGCCGTTCGCCCAGGACACGAGGGCGGCCATGATCCTCACGACGCCCTGCCACCAGTGGTCTCCGGCCGCGCGGCACAGCTCGATCGACTCGGCGAAGAGCGCGTCCGCGGCCTTCGCGTCGCCGCTCATCCCACGCCCGTAACCCAGCACGTACGTCGCGTACGCGAGCTCCTCGCCGCCCAGTCCGCGCTCGCGACACCGGGTGACGGCCTCCTCCATGGCCGGCAGGGCCTCCGGGTCGCCGTACGGGAACAGCATCATCCCGACGTTGTCCAACGCGCGGGGAAGCCGTTCGGGGTCCTCGGAGCGGGTGATCTCGAGCGCCTCGCGGGCGACCTCGTCGCCGCCCGCGGGCGCGCCGATCGTCGCCATCACGATGGCGAGCGCGGACAAGGCCCGCGCACGCTCACGGGTGGGTTCGCGTCCGACGGCAAGCACGCGCACCAGCCACGAGCGCCCCTCGCGCAGAGCCGCCGTCGTGCCCCAGAACCAGCAGAGTGCGCCGGCCATGCGCAGGCCGGTCCTGATGTGCTCAGGATGCTCGTGGGCGAACGCGAGCGCAGCCCGGACGTCGGGCAGCTCTGCCTTCATCCGGGTCAGCCACTCGGCCTGGTGGGGACCGAACCACTCGGTCTCGAACTGGCAGGCCAGGTCGGCGTACCAGGCCAGGTGGCGCGTCCTGAGCTGGTCCTCGTCGGGGCCGTTGCCCAGGCTGTCGCACTCGCGCAACCGGTCGAGTCCGTAGCCCCGCAGGGTTTCGAGCAGCCGGAATCGCGTGCTCCCGCCCTGCGCCTGCACCGACAGGATCGACTTGTCCACGAGACCACGCATCGCCTCGACGACGTCGAGCCGGGTGAACACGTCGTCGGCGCAGACCTCCTCGGCGTCGTTGAGGTCGAAGTCGCCGGCGAAGACGGAGAGCCGTTGCCACAGCTGGCGCTCGAGCTTGTCGCACAGCTCGTAGCTCCACTCGACCGCCGCGCGCAGGGTGCGGTGACGCGCGACCGCCGTCCCGCGGCGCGAGGTGAGGATCCGGAACCGGTCGTCGAGACGGGCGGCGAGCTCGGACGGCGACATCACCCGCAGCTGTGCGGCAGCGAGCTCCAGCGCGAGCGGGATGCCGTCGAGACGACGGCAGATCTCCACCACGGTCGGGAGGTCCGAGGTTCCGACGGCGAACCCCGGAACGGCGGCGGCGGCGCGCTCGACGAAGAGCGCGATCGCGGGGCTCACCTCGACGGCTCCGGGCGGGTCGTCGTCCGCCGGCAGCGGCAGCGGCTCGACGCGGTACGTGATCTCCCCGGGTACGCCCAGCACCTCGCGGCTCGTCGCCAGCACGTGCAGTCCGGGTGCTCCGCGCAGGAGGCCTTCCAGCAGGTCGGTGACCGACTCGGCGAGGTGGCCGCAGTTGTCCACCACCAGGAGCATCTCGCGCCCGGCGACGAAGTCGCGGAGGGCGGCCTCGGCGTCGCGCCCGGCGTGCTCCGGGACGTCCAGGCTGCCGGCGACGGCCTCGGCCACGTATCCGAGGTCGGCCACCTCGTCGAGGTCGACGAGGGCGACGCCGTCGCGGAACGTGCGGCCGTGCAGCCCGGCCACGCGGCGGGCCAGCCGGCTCTTGCCGACGCCGGCCGTGCCGGTGAGGGTCACCAGACGCGACTCGGCGACGAGACGGCGCACGTCCGACAGCTCATCTCGCCTTCCGACAAATGAGCTCAGCTCCGCCGGTATGGATCCCGGGACCCGCCTTCCCGCCACATCCCGACGCTACTCCCTGATCCGGGTGCCCGACCCGCAAACCGCTGCGGCTCGGGCACCCGGACGAGACCAGTGCGTGCACAGAGGTGTCAGGCGAAGAACACCCGCAGGTCGTCCACGATCGCCTCGGGGTTCTCCAGGGCGGCGAAGTGCCCACCCCGCTCGTGCTCCGACCAGTGCTGGATGTTCGCGTTGTCGCGCTCGGCCAGCGACCGGATCGTCTGGAAGTCGTCGCGGAACACCGCGACCCCGAGGCGCCCCGTGCTCACGACGGGCTCCCGCTGGGCCCGGGCCTCCTCGTAGTGGAACCGGACCGAGCTCGCGGCCGTGTTCGTCAGCCAGTACAGGGAGACCTGCTCCAGCACCTGCTCGGGCGCCACCAGGGAGGTGCCGTTGCCGAAGCTCTCGAACAGCTCGGAGTAGGCGAGCTGGCCGACCGGGCTGTCGGAGAGACCGGCCGCGACGGTCTGCGGCCGCGAGCCGTTCATCGCGTTGTAGCCGCCCACCTTCTGGAACCACTGCATGTGCTCCAGCGCGGCGTACTCCTTCGGACCGAAGCCCTCGAACTCCGCCGGGTCGCCGGAGGGGAAGGAGAACAGCTGCAGCACGTGCGCGCCCAGGAAGCCCTCCGGGTCGAGGATCGCCAGCTCGCGGCCGATCATCGCGCCGCCGTCCGAGCCGTGCACGCCGTACGACGCGTAGCCGAGCCGGCGCATCAGGGCGTCGTACGCCCGCGCAACCCGCTCCATCGTCCAGCCGCCGTCGACCACCGGGGTCGAGAAGCCGAAGCCGGGCATCGAGGGGATCACCACGTGGAAGGCGTCCTCCGCGCGGCCGCCGTGGGCCACCGGGTCGGTGAGCGGGCCGATCATCGGCAGGAACTCCAGGAACGAGCCCGGGTAGGTGTGGGCGAGCAGGAGTGCCCGCGCCCCCGGCTCGGCCGACGGCACGTGCACGAAGTGGATCGTCTGGCCGTCGATCTCGGTGAGGTAGTTGGGGTGGGCGTTGATCCGCTCCTCGACGTCGCGCCAGTCGAGGCCCTTCCAGCGCTCGACCATGTCGCGCAGGTACGCCTCGGGGGTGCCGTAGTCCCAGGAGTCGCCGGGCGCGGCCGGGGCGAAGCGGGTGCGTTCGAGCCGGCTGCGGAGGTCGTCCAGCTCGGCCTGCGGGACCTCGACGGTGAACGGGCTGATGGTGGCGTCGGTGGTGGTCATGGGGTTCTCCTCTGTCCTCGGAAGGTGTCGGCCGGGTTCGACCTCGTGACCACGACGTTAGGTACTATTCCGGAAGAATAAGTTCCGGATTTTTCGAGTGAGGAGGACGAGTTTGCGCGAGACCTCGGCCCGCACCCTCTCCCTCCTCTCCCTGCTGCAGACGCGCTCGGACTGGTCCGGCTCCAACCTGGCCGAGCGGCTCGGCGTCTCGGACCGCACCATCCGCAACGACATGTCCCGGCTGCGCGAGCTCGGCTACCCCGTCGACGCCGTCCGCGGCCCGGGCGGTCGCTACCGGCTCGGCGTCGGGGCGAAGCTGCCGCCGCTGCTGCTCGACGACGAGGAGGCGGTCGCGGTGGCGGTCGGCCTGCGCGCGGCGACCGGCATCGCGGGCGTCGAGGAGACCAGTGCCCGGGCGCTGGCCAAGCTGGAGCAGGTGCTGCCCGACCGGTTGCGCCGCAAGCTGCGTGCCCTCGTGCGGGCGACGACGTCGGGGCCGGTCAACACCGACAGCAACGTCGAGGACCCTGCGATCGACCCTGGCGTCCTCGAGGCGATCTCCCTGGCGATCCGCGACCACGACGGCCTCCGCTGCGACTACCAGGACGCGCCGCTGGAGATCGAGCCGTACCACCTGGTCGCGTGGCAGCGCCGCTGGTACCTCGTCGCGCGCGAGCCCCGTGGGGACACGTGGGCGCCGTACCGGGTCGACTGGCTGCGCGTGAAGACGCCCGGGGGCCGGCGGTTCACGCCCGTCGACTTCCCGGGCGACCTCACCGAGTTCGTGGTGCGCGAGGTGGCCCGCACCGGCTGGGCGGTGCACGCCCGCATCCGCGTCGACGCGCCCGCCGGGGAGGTGGTCGACCGGATCAACCCCGCCGTCGGCACCGTCGAGCCGCTCCCTGACGGCGGCAGCGTCCTCGTCACGGGCGGCGACAGCCTCGAGGTCGTCGCGGTCTGGATCTCCATGCTCGGCCTCCCGTTCCACGTCAGCGAGCCGCCGGAGCTCGTCGAGCACGTCCGCGACCTGGCGCAGCGGTACGCCGCCGCGCTGCCCGATCCGCTGGCCTAGCCTCGGGGAGACCGCAGCCCAGCAGAAAGGTCCTCCTCATGGCCGACCCCGCCGACAACCCCCGCCAGGTGCTGCAGATGCGGCTGGTCGTCCAGGTCGACGACTACGACGAGGCGCTGCGCTTCTACCGTGACGTGCTCGGCGCGCGCGAGGAGCTGCAGATCCACGGTGATCAGGGCGAGAAGGTCACGATCCTCGACGTCGGCCGCGCGACCCTGGAGCTGTCGAACCGGGCGCAGGTCGAGATGATCGACCGGGTCGAGGTGGGACGACCGGTCAGCCCACGACTGCGCGTAGCCTTCGAGGTCGCCGACGCCGCCGCGGCCACCGACCGGCTCGTCGCCGGTGGCGCCGAGCTCGTCGCTCCGCCGACCGTGACGCCGTGGAACTCCCTGAACGCGCGCCTCGAAGCGCCCGCGGACCTCCAGCTCACACTGTTCGAGGAGCTCGAGTCCTGACGGTGTCGGCTACGCCGACGGCCAGCCGCAGTACGCCTCGGCCAGGTACGCCGACCCGGCTCGCGACGTCACCACCGAGTCGAGCTCCCCGATCTGGCGACGCGCGTCGAAGGCGCTGGCGTCCGGCAGGGAGTGCAGCATCGTGGTCATCCAGTAGGAGAAGTGCTGCGACTTCCAGACCCGCGCCAACGCCCGGTCGGTGTAGTCGTCGAGCACCGTCGGGTCGTCCTTGCGGATCGCGAGCTCGAGCTGCTCGGCGAGCAGGCGGACGTCGGCGAGGGCGAGGTTGAGCCCCTTCGCGCCCGTCGGCGGGACCGTGTGCGCGGCGTCCCCGGCCAGGAGCAGGTTGCCGTGCCGCATCGGCTCGCACACGTAGCTGCGGAACGGCAGCACGGTCTTCGAGGTGATCGGCCCCTCCTGGAGGGTGTAGCCGTTCGCGCCGACCCGCGCCTGGAGCTCCTCCCAGATCCGGTCGTCGGACCAGTCGGCGACGTCCTCGGTGGGGTCGCACTGGAAGTACATCCGTTGCACGGTGTCGGTGCGCTGGCTGATCAGGGCGAACCCGCGGTCGGAGTGGTTGTAGATCAGCTCCGGAGCGCTCGGCGGCGCGTCGCACAGGATCCCGAACCAGGCGAACGGGTACTCGCGGAAGTGGTCGCGCCGGTCGGTGATCTGCTGCCGGCAGATGCTGCGCGAGCCGTCCGCGCCGACGAGGTAGTGGCAGCGCACCTCCTGCGCGACGCCGTCGGCATCGGTGAACAGGATCCCCGGCCGGTCCGACGTGACGTCGACGACCCGGGTGTCGCTGATCCCGAACCGGACGTCACCGCCGTCGCGCTCCCGCGCCGCGGCGAGGTCGATGAAGACGTCGGTCTGCGGGTAGAGCCAGACCGAGGCTCCGGCGAGAGAGGGGAAGTCGATGCGGTGACCGCTGCCGCCGAACGCGAGGTCGATGCCGCGGTGCTCGTGCCCCTCCCGCAGCGCTCGGTCGGACACCCCGCTGTCGACGAGGAGCCGGACGCTGTCGTGCTCCAGGATCCCGGCACGCACGGTCTGCTCGATCTCGTGGCGGGTGCGGTTGTCCACGACGACGGAGTCGACACCGGCACGGTGCAGGAGGTGGGAGAGCATCAGGCCGGCGGGACCGCCACCGACGATGCCGACGGTGGTCCGGGTCAGAACGGGTTCGGGCATGGCGAAAGTGCAGCGGATGACTGCTCGCCGATCGAGCCGGTCCTTCCACTGAGTGGAAGGTCGGTCAACGTCTCTCGGCGGAGAGGCTGCGGCCGATGCCCTGGGCCGCGACCTGCAGGGCAGCGATCAACCGGGGGCGGTCGCGCCTGAGGCTCGCGACCACGATGCCGAGCGCTGCGACGACGCGGCCGTCCGCGGACCTGATCGGGACCGCGACCGAGCACGCGCCGAGGCTCATCTCCTCGTGGGTCTGCGCGTAGCCCAGGCGCTGGACCTGGCGCAGCTCGGCGACGAGCCGGCCGGGCTGGGTGATCGTGTACGACGTGAACCGGGTGAGGTTGCCGAGCACCTGCTCGCGCACGGCGTCCGGCGCGTAGGCCAGCAGCACCTTGCCGACGCCGGTCGCGTGCAGCGGCAGCCGGGAGCCGATCTGGCTGACGACCGGCACCGAGGCGTGGCCGGAGAGGCGGTCGACGTACAGCACCTCGGCGCCGTCCCTGACCCCCAGGTGCACCGTGGCCAGGGTGGCCGCGTAGATGTCGTGCAGGAACGGCGAGGCGACCTGACGCAGGTCGGCCTGCACCGGCGCGAGCAACCCGAGGTCCCACATCCGGCGGCCGACGACGTACTCGCCCGACCCTCGGCGCACCAGGGCGCCCCCGGACACCAGCTCGGCGGCGAGCCGGTGCACGGTCGGCAGCGGGAGGCCGGAGCGCCGGGCGAGCTCGCTGAGCGTCAGGGAGCGGTGCTCGGCGTCGAAGGAGCCGAGGATCGCGAGCACCCGCGAAGTCACGCTCGCGCCCGGCGCCGAGGTGTTGCCTGCCATCGCCCTCCTTCCGCTGAGTGGAAGCGTAGCGTCGCTCGTCGACTCTCGTCCCTCTACCGTCCAGCCCATGACCAGCACCCTGACCCCGGCGCAGGCGAGTCCGGAGACGAGCTCCGACGCCGCCGCCGCCTCGCAGCAGGAGATCACCGGGGAGATCGACGCGATCTCGGCCGAGTACGCCGCCACGGCGACCGTGCCGGAGACGATGCCGCGCCTGGACTACCCCCCTTACCGCAGCAGCATCCTGCGCCACCCCACGAAGGACCCGCACCACGCGGACCCCGAGACCGTCGAGCTGTTCGCGCCCGTCTTCGGGCACCAGGACGTGGACGCTCTCGAGGCCGACCTGACCATCGCGCACCGCGGCGAGCCGGTGGGCGAGCGGATCATCGTCACCGGGCGGGTCCTCGACGGCGACGGCCGGCCGGTGGCGCACCAGCTCGTGGAGATCTGGCAGGCCAACGCGGCGGGGCGCTACATCCACAAGCGCGACCAGCACCCCGCGCCGATCGACCCCAACTTCACGGGCGTCGGCCGCTGCCTCACCGACGCCGACGGCACCTACCGGTTCACCACGATCAAGCCCGGCCCCTATCCCTGGCGGAACCACTTCAACGCCTGGCGGCCCGCGCACATCCACTTCTCGCTGTTCGGCACCGACTTCACCCAGCGGATGATCACCCAGATGTACTTCCCGGGTGACCCGCTCTTCGCCCTCGACCCGATCTACCAGTCGATCGTCGACCCGCGCGCCCGCGAGCGGCTGGTCGCGGCGTACGACCACGACGTCACCGAGCACGAGTGGAGCACCGGCTACCGGTGGGACGTCGTGCTGACCGGCTCGCAACGCACCTGGATGGAACCGGAGACCACGGCATGACCCAGTCCCCCACCCTCCCGCCGACTCCCGGGCAGACCGTCGGGCCGTTCTACGGCTTCGCCCTCCCGTACGCCGGCGGCAACGAGCTGGTCCCGCCGGGGAGGCCCGACGCGATCCGGCTCCGCGGCACCGTGCGCGACGGCAGGGGCGATCCCGTGCCCGACGCGTTGATCGAGGTCTGGCAGGCCGACGAGCAGGGGCGGATCTCCCGCGAGCCCGGCTCGCTGCAGCGCGACGGCTTCACCTTCACCGGGTGGGGCCGCACCTCGGTCGACCGGACCGGGGAGTACTCGTTCACCACCGTCGTGCCGGGACCGACCGAGGGTGCCGCGCCGTTCTTCGCGATCACCGTCTTCGCGCGGGGCCTGCTGAACCGGCTGTTCACCCGCGCCTACGTCCCCGACCACCCGCTGCTCGAGAGCGACCGGCTGCTGGCCTCGGTGCCGGCCGACCGGCGGGGGTCCCTGGTCGCACGCCGCGACGCCACCGGGCTGGTGTTCGACATCCGCCTGCAGGGCGAGGGCGAGACCGTCTTCCTCTCCTATCCGGGGCACGATGGCTGACCTCTTCTGGCCCGGCGACGAGCGCGCCGGAGAGCTGTTCGGCCAGGGCGCGTTCCTGGCCGCGATGGTGCGCGTCGAGTCCGCGTGGCTCGGCGCGCTGGTCACGGCCGGCATCGCGCCGACCCGGGCGCGCGCGGACCTCGACACCGTGGTCGGTCCGGCCGACCTCGCGGGGATCAGCGCGGCCGCGGAGTCCGGTGGCAACCCGGTGATCGCACTCGTCGACCTCCTGCGGACACGGGGCGGCGACGCCGAGGCCGCGTCCTGGATCCACCGCGGCCTCACCAGCCAGGACGTGGTCGACACCGCGCTGATGCTCTGTGCGCGCGACGCAGTGGGCAGCGTGCTCGCCGAGTGCGACCAGCAGGCGGAGCGCCTGGCCCACCTGGCCGACCTGCACCGCGGCACCGTGATGGCCGGCCGCACCCTGACCCAGCACGCTGTCCCGATCACGTTCGGCCTGAAGGTCGCGCGCTGGCTCGAGGGCCTGCTCGACGCGCGCGAGCAGCTGGCCGGCGTACGGCTTCCGGCGCAGCTCGGTGGCGCAGTCGGCACCCTCGCGGCAACGGTCGAGCTCGCCCGGCTCGGTGACGTGGCGGAGCCGGCGAAGGCCGCCCGCTCGGTCACGTCCGAGGCCGCCGCCGCGCTCGGCCTCGACGACGCACTCCCCTGGCACACCAACCGGAGCCCGGTCACCCGGCTGGCCGATGCGCTCGTCGCGACCACCGACGCGTACGGCCGGATCGCCAACGACGTGCTGGTCCTCGCCCGGCCGGAGATCGGCGAGGTCGCCGAGGCGGCCGGCCGCGGCGGCTCGTCGACGATGCCGCACAAGGCCAACCCGATCCTCTCCGTGCTCGTACGCCGGGCCGCACTCGCCGCGCCCGCGCTCGCCGCGCAGCTGCACCTCGCCGCGGCCGAGTCGGTCGACGAGCGTGCCGACGGCGGGTGGCACGTCGAGTGGTCGGCGCTGTCGACCCTGGCCCGCCGCGCGGTCGTCGCCGCCTCGCAGACCACCGAGCTCCTCGAGGGCCTGCGCGTCGACCGCGACCGGATGGCTGCGAACGCCCAGGCGGCCGCGAGCAGCCTGCTCGCCGAGCAGGCCTCGATCGCGGCGCAGGCCGCCGACGGACCTGCCGAGCGACTTGCCGACTACCTCGGCGCGAGCGAGCAGCTCGTCGACGCCGTGCTCGCCCGCTACCACGGAGGAACCCGATGACCGTGCCCACCGTCGTCGGCACCCAGCTCGCGGGTCGCACCGACCTTCCGCTCCTGCTGTGCGGTCCCTCGCTCGGGACCTCCGTCAGCGCGCTCTGGTCGGACGCAGCACAGCTCCTGGCCGACGACTTCCACGTCGTCGGCTGGGACCTGCCCGGTCACGGGGCCAGCCCGACGACGGACGAGCCGTTCACCATGGCCGAGCTCGCCGCGGCCGTCCTCGGCCTCGGGGACAAGACCCTGGCCGAGCGGGGCGAGCCCGCAGGCACGTTCGCCTACGCGGGCGACTCCCTCGGTGGTGCCGTCGGCCTCCAGCTCCTGCTCGACGCGCCGGGCCGGGTCGGCAGCGCGGTGCTGATCTCGACGGGGGCGAAGATCGGAGAGGCCGAGGGGTGGACCGAGCGTGCCGAGCTCGTCCGCAGCTCCGGCACGCCGGTGATGGTCGCCGGGTCGAGCCAGCGGTGGTTCGCGCCGGGCTTCATCGAGCGGGAGCCGGCGGTGGCAGCACGCCTCCTGCACTCGCTCCAGGACGCGGACCGGTTCGGCTACGCGCGGGCCTGCGAGGCGCTCGCCGGCTTCGACGCACGTGCGCGGCTGCACGAGATCACCACGCCGGTGCTCGCCGTCACGGGCGAGCACGACGGCGTCGCGACCCCCACGATGGCGGGCGCGATCGCGACCGGCGTACAAGCGGGGCGGGCGGTGGTCCTGCCCGACGTGGCGCACCTCGCGCCGGCCGAGGCACCGGCCGACGTGGCCGCCCTGGTGCGCGGGCACGCGCGCACCGCCCTCACGCTGCACGACGTGCGCGCCGCGGGCACGAAGGTGCGCCGCGAGGTGCTCGGCGACGCCCACGTCGACCGGGCGGAAGCCGGCACGAGCGCGTTCACCCGCGACTTCCAGGAGCTGATCACGGAGTACGCCTGGGGCAGCATCTGGACCCGCCCGGGCCTCGACCGCCGCAGCCGGTCGCTGATCACGCTCACCGCCCTCGTGGCCCGGGGCCACCACGAGGAGCTCGCCATGCACCTGCGTGCAGCGAAGACCAACGGCCTCACCGACGACGAGATCAAGGAGCTGTTGTTGCAGACCGCCATCTACTGCGGGGTGCCCGACGCGAACACCGCGTTCCGGATCGCCCAGCAGGTGCTCGACGCCACCCCCACCGAGGAGGACGGCCGGTGAGCAGCTCCTTCGTGTACGACGCGGTCCGCACGCCGTTCGGCCGGTTCGGCGGCGGCCTCGCCGACGTGCGTCCGGACGACCTCGCCGCAACCGCGCTGTCGGCGCTGACGACGCGCACGCCCGGACTCGTGCCGGACGAGATCGTGCTGGGCAACGCCAACGGTGCCGGGGAGGACAACCGCAACGTCGCCCGGATGGCGTTGCTGCTGGCCGGCTACCCGGTCACGGTGCCGGGCAGCACGGTCAACCGGCTCTGCGGCTCGAGCCTGGACGCCGCGATGGTGGCGTCGCGGGCCATCGAGTGCGGCGACGCCTCGGTGGTCGTGGCCGGTGGTGTCGAGTCGATGACCCGCGCACCCTGGGTGCTGCCCAAGCCCGACCGTGCCTTCCCGGCACGCGACGTCACCGCCGTCTCCACCACCCTGGGCTGGCGCCTGGTCAACCCGAGGATGCCGGCGGAGTGGACGGTCTCGCTCGGCGAGGCCAACGAGCAGCTCGCCGGCGAGCTCGACATCCCGCGAGACCGGCAGGACGAGTTCGCGGCCCGCTCGCACCAGCGCGCGCACGCCGCCTGGGAGGCGGGGTTCTACGACGACCTGGTGATCCCGGTGCCGGGCACGGACCTGGTCCGCGACGAGGGCATCCGCGCCGAGTCGACCCCCGCGACGCTGGCCGGTCTTAAACCGTCGTTCCGTCCCGACGGGACGATCACCGCCGGCAACGCCTCCCCGCTCAACGACGGCGCGTCCGCCGTACTCCTGGGCTCGCCCGAGGCTGTCGACCTGCTCGGCCGCGACCCGGTCGCGCGCATCGCCGGTCGCGGTGCATCGGCACTGGAGCCGCAGCGGTTCGGCTACGCCCCGGTCGAGGCGGCCAACCTGGCCCTGAAGCGGGCCGGCATCGGCTGGGCCGACGTCGGCGCGGTCGAGCTCAACGAGGCGTTCGCGGTGCAGTCGCTGGCCTGCGTCGACGCGTGGGGCATCGACCCGGAGATCGTGAACACCCGCGGCGGTGCGATCGCGATCGGACACCCCCTGGGCGCGTCGGGAGGCCGCATCCTCGGCACGCTGGCGAAGGTGCTGCGCGAGGACGGGCACCGGTGGGGCGTCGCGGCGATCTGCATCGGGGTCGGCCAGGGCCTGGCCGTCGTCCTGGAGAACACGGCATGACCGAGATCGCATCTGACCCGGACGCCGCGCTCAAGGGCGTCGCGGACGGAGCCACGGTCCTCGTCGGGGGCTTCGGTACGGCGGGCCAGCCGGTGGAGCTGATCGACGCCCTCATCCGCACCGGGGCGCGCGACCTGACCGTGGTGAGCAACAACGCCGGCAACGGCGACCACGGGCTCGCCGCCCTCCTCGCCGCCGGGCAGGTGCGCAAGATCGTGTGCTCGTTCCCGCGGCAGAGCGACTCGTGGGTCTTCGACGCGCTCTACCGCGCCGGCAAGATCGAGCTCGAGGTGGTGCCGCAGGGCAACCTCGCCGAGAGGATCCGCGCCGCCGGAGCCGGCATCGGCGCCTTCTTCTGCCCCACCGGCGTCGGCACACCGCTCGCCGAGGGCAAGGAGACCCGGACGATCGACGGGCGCGACTACGTCCTGGAGTACCCGATCCGGGGCGACCTGGCCCTGGTGAAGGCCCACGTCGCCGACACCCGCGGCAACCTCCTCTACCGCAAGACCGCGCGCAACTTCGGGCCGGTGATGGCCACTGCCGCGACCACGACGGTCGTGCAGGTCGACCGCCTCGTCGACGCCGGCGCGATCGACCCGGAGGTCGTGGTCACCCCCGGCATCTTCGTCGACCGCGTGGTGGTCTGCCCGGCGTCGACCGAGCTCGCCGAGGAAGGAGCGGCCGGATGACGACCGCCACGATCGAGCAGCCCGACCGCGGGCCCCTGACCCGCACCGAGCTGGCTCAGCAGATCGCCGCCGACATCCCGCCGGGGTCCTACGTGAACCTCGGCATCGGCCAGCCCACCACGGTCGCCGACCACCTCGCGCCGGACAGCGGCGTCGTGCTGCACACCGAGAACGGCATGCTCGGCATGGGCCGGGCTGCCCAGGGGGACGAGGTCGACCCCGACCTGGTCAACGCCGGCAAGGTGCCGGTGACCGAGACCCCGGGCGCGGCGTACTTCCACCACGCCGACTCGTTCGCGATGATGCGCGGCGGCCACCTCGACGTGTGCGTGCTCGGCGCCTTCCAGGTGTCCGGCACCGGCGACCTCGCCAACTGGCACACCGGCGAGCCGGACGCGATCCCCGCCGTGGGCGGCGCGATGGACCTCGCCATCGGGGCGAAGGACGTGTTCGTGATGATGACGCTCTTCGACAAGCAGGGCCGGGCCAAGCTGGTGCCCTCGTGCACCTACCCGCTGACCGGCGTCGGCTGCGTCAGCCGCGTCTACACCGACGTGGCCACCTTCGACCTCACCCCGGACGGAGTGGTCGTGACCGCCACCTTCGGCACCACCGTCGAGGAGCTCCGGTCACGGCTGGACGTCCCCCTGCTGGCGGGCTGACAGGAGGACGGCATGTCGCTGACCGACCGCTCGCTCGACGTGCTGGCGACGTTCACGCCCGACCACCCGACCCGCACGCTGCAGGAGATCAGCCGCGAGAGCGGGCTGCCGCTGACCACGACGCACCGGATCGTCACCGACCTGGTCGCCTGGGGCGCGCTCGAGCGCACCCGCTCGGGGCGGATCCAGGTCGGCCTGCGGCTGTGGCGGGTGGCGTCCCTGGCACCGCGCGGTCTCGGGCTGCGCGAGGTCGCGCTGCCGTACATGGAGGACCTGTTCGTCGCCACCGGCGAGAACGTCCAGCTCGCCGTGCGCGAGCAGTGCGAGGCGGTGTTCGTCGAGCGGCTCACCGGACGCCGCTCGGTCACCGTCCTGACTCGCGTCGGTGACCACTTCGCGCTGCACGCCACCGGAGTCGGGCTCGTGCTGCTCGCGCATGCGCCGGACGAGATCCTGCAGGAGGTGCTGTCCCGGCCGCTGCGCACCTGGACCGACCACACGATCAGCGACCCGGACCAGCTCCGCGCGGTGCTCGCAGAGGTGCGCCGCACCGGCGTGGCCGTGAGCGACCGGCAGGTCACCGACGACGCGGTGTCGGTCGCGTGCCCGATCCGCGACGCCCACGGAGACGTGGTCGCCGCACTCTCCCTCGTCGTCCGGCACGGCTCGGTCTCCCCCGCGTCGCTGATCCCCGCACTGCGCGCGGCCAGCCGCGGGATCTCGCGGGCGCTCGGCGCGCCGACGCCAGACTTCCGCCAGGCGGAAACGGCGTAGTCGCGGTCACATCGGCGATCGCATGCTGCGGTCACCGACGAACGGAGCCCGACATGACCACGCTGCAGCCGCCACGCCCCGCACCGCCGACCAGTGCCGAGGACCGGGTGCGAGCCAAGATCTTCCCCCACCCGCTGAACGCCTGGTACGCCGCTGCGTGGGACCACGAGATCACCGCCAAGGGCCTGCTCGCCCGCACCGTGGCCGGCAAGCCGCTCGCGCTCTACCGCACCGCCGACGGCCGCCCGGTCGCGCTCGCCGATGCGTGTTGGCATCGCCTCGCCCCGCTCTCGATGGGCAAGCTGGTCGGGCGCGACGAGGTCCAGTGCCCCTACCACGGGCTGCGGTTCGACTCCGCCGGTCGCTGCACCCAGATGCCGGCCCAGGAGACGGTGAACCCGAGCGCCATGGTGCCGTCGTACCCGACCGTCGAGCGCTACCGCTACGTCTGGGTCTGGCCCGGCGACCCGACCCTGGCGGACCCGGCGCTCGTTCCCCCGATGACCCAGCTCGACGACCCCGCGTGGGCCGGTGACGGGCTGACCATCGAGGCGAAGTGCAACTACCAGCTGGTGCTCGACAACCTGATGGACCTCACCCACGAGGAGTTCGTGCACGGCAACACTCTCGGCCAGGCCGAGCTCAGCGAGTCGGAGTTCCAGACCCGGCGCGAGGCCGACGGCAGCGTCACCGTCGAGCGCTGGATGCTCGACGTGGAGCCGCCGCCGTTCTGGCTCAAGAACATGCGCGACAAGTTCCCCGGCTTCAGCGGACGCGTCGACCGGTGGCAGATCATCCACTACTACGCGCCGTCGACGATCTGCATCGACGTCGGCGTCGCCCGGGCCGGCACCGGCGCCCCGTCCGGCGACCGGTCGGAAGGGGTGAACGGCTACGTGATGAACACGATCACCCCCGAGACGGATCGCACCTGCCACTACTTCTGGGCGTTCATGCGCAACTACCGGCTCGACAGCCAGCTGATCACCACCCAGCTGCGCCAGGGCGTCCACGGCGTCTTCGGCGAGGACGAGGCGATGCTCACCGCCCAGCAGGCGGCGATCGACGCGAACCCCGACCACGAGTTCTACAGCCTGAGCATCGACGCCGGCGGCATGTGGGTACGCCGCATCCTCGACCGGATGCTCGAGGCCGAGGGAGCGCTCACGTGAGCACCGCCGGACGTCCGACCTGGGCCACCGCGCGCGTCGTCGAGTCGCGACTCGTGGCCGCGCGCGTCCGCCGGATCACCCTCGAGCGGCCGCCGTCGCGGCGGGCCGCGCCCGGCACGCACCTCGACGTGCGCGTGCCGATCGGCAGCGGCTGGGACACCCGGTCGTACTCCATCGTCGAGTCCGACGCCGACGGCGGCCGGCTCACGATCAGCGTCCAGCTCGCGGCGGCGTCGCGCGGCGGGTCGGCGTACATGCACACCCTCGAGGTGGGCGACGAGCTCACGACCACCCAGCCACTGCAGAACTTCCCGTTACGCATCGGCGCACCTCGCTACGTGCTGCTCGCCGGCGGCATCGGGATCACCGCGCTCGTCAAGATGGCGCGCGTGCTCGCGTCCGTGGGCGCCGACTACCGCCTGGTGTACGTCGCCCGAACTCGCGACGTGATGGCGTACGCCGACGAGCTCGCCGCCGTCCACGGCGACCGGCTGTCGCAGCTCATTGACGACGAGGGCAGCCCGCTCGACGTGGACGCCCTCGTCGCGTCGATCGCCGCCGACGACGTCGCCGCGGACACCGAGCTGTACATGTGCGGGCCGATCCGCCTCATGGACGCCGTCCGCCGCGCCTGGCTCGCCGCCGAGCTGCCGCCCACCAACCTGCGCTACGAGACCTTCGGCAACAGCGGCTGGTTCGACCCCGAGCCCTTTGTCGTGAGGCTCCCCCAGCTCGGCCTCGAGACCACCGTCGGCACCGACACGACCATCCTCGACGCGCTGTCCGCTGCCGGCGCCGACCTGATGTACGACTGCCGGAAGGGCGAGTGCGGCCTCTGTCTCGTCGACGTCGCCGCCCTCGAGGGACGCCTCGACCACCGCGACGTCTTCCTCAGCAGCACGCAGCAGGAGGCGGGCTCACGGATCTGTCTGTGCGTCTCCCGCGTCGCCTCCCGACCCGACGCCGCCGGGCCCGGCGTACTGGAGCTGTCGCTGCCGTAGGGGTGGCGAGGGAGGTGCCCCGACTCCGCCGCGATCGCGCGCACGGCACCGGCTTCCGGCGCGAGAGCGCATGAGGTCATGCCGCGTCGGTACCGGCGAGCGCAGCCAGCAGAGCGTGAGAGTCCGCGATCGCGCCGAACACGCCGCCTTGCATCGTGACCATCTTCAGCGCAGCCTCGTAGTTGCCGCGGTCGGTGGCACCCGTGCAGTCGGTGAGCAGCAGACACTCGTAGCCGCGGTCGTTGGCGTCGCGCATGGTGGTGTGCACGCAGACGTCGGTGGTGATGCCCGTGAAGATCAGGTGGGTGATGCCGCGGGTGCGCAGCAACAGGTCGAGGTCGGTGGCGTAGAACGACCCCTTGCCCGGCTTGTCGATCACCAGCTCGCCTTCGATGGGCGCGACCTCGGGAACGATCTCCCACCCGGGCTCGCCCCGGGTCAGGATGCGGCCGCACGGACCGTCCGAGCCGATGCCCGCACCGATCTGCTCCGAGCGCCACAGCTTGTTGGGCGGGCAGTCCGACAGGTCTGGGCGGTGGCCTTCGCGGGTGTGGACCACGAACATGCCGACCTCGCGGGCGGCGGCGAGCACCCGCTGGGTGGCGGGCAGTCCGGAGCGGGTCAACGACAGGTCGTAGCCCATCTGGTCGACGTACCCGCCGGGACCGCAGAAGTCGACCTGCCAGTCGATGTTGACCAGCGCGGTGCGGGCGGCGACGAAGGCGCCGTCGTAGGGCCAGGCGTAGGGCTCGGCGTCGATGGGGCCGAAGGCGGAAGTGGTCACGCGGGTGTCCTTTCGGGGAGGTTCTGGTCTGGGGGCTCAGGGCACGAGCGCCGCGAGAACCGCGGCGGTGTCGCCGACGGCGCCGAAGATGCCGCCGGACATCTCGATCTGGGACCGGGCGGCCGGTGCCAGGTCCGGGTCGTAGGGGATGCACGCGTCCAGGGCGAGCAGGCACTCGTACCCGCGGTCGTTCGCCGACCGCATCGTCGAGTGCACCCCGGTCTCGAGCCATTGCCCGCAGAGCACCAGCTGGTCGCGACCGAGTGCCCGCAGGGTGGCGTCGAGAGGGCTGGAGAAGAAGCCGTCGACGCCCCCAGAGGTGATCCGGTGCGCGGGGCCGCGCAGACCGAGGTTCGCGGCCCGCCGGGGCGCCGGGACGCGCTCGGGCCGCCGGCCGGGCGGGGGTGTGGTCGTCACCTCGACGACCACACCCCCGACGTCGAACATCGCTCCGGCGAGCACCCCGACCCGGCCAAGGACCGAGTCGGGGGCTCCGGCTCCGTCGGCTACCGACTCCGCGTCTTCGGGTCCGGGCAGGACCACGAGCAGCGCGAGGCGTCTCGGGTCGAGCCGGCCGTCGTACGGCCAGGAGTACGGCGTGGTGCTCGCGACGGTTCCGCTCATCTCTGTTCCTGGGCCCGGGTCTACTTGGCGAGCTTCCCGACGACACCCTTGACGAAGAAGCTCAGGGCGTCGTTCTGCGCGTACGTCGGCACCGTGCCGGCCTTGATCACGACCTTGCCGGACTGGTCCTCGACCGGGCCGACGAACGGTGAGCCGGCATCGGTGCCGAGCCACTTCTGGGCCGCGTCGATCTTCGCCTTCGCGTCCGCCGAGACGTCGGGGCCGAACCCTGCGAGCACGAACGGGTTGGTGCCGGTCTTGTAGCCGACCCGGTAGTTCGCATTGAACTTGCTGCCGACGAAGTCACCGGCCAGCACCGTCTTGACGATGTCGGTGTACAGCGGACCCCAGTTCCACACCGCCCCGGTGAGCCAGCCCTTCGGCGCCAGCGACGACGCGTCCGCGTGGTACCCGACGGTCATCGCGCCGGCCTTCTCGGCTGCCTGGATGACCGTGGCGGTGCAGTCCTGGTGCTGGGTGAGCACGTCGACGTGCTGGGAGAGGAGGCTGGCTGCGGCGGCCTGCTGCTTGCCGGGGTCGCACCACGACGAGGTGCTCACCGTGATCGTCTCGGCCTTCGGGTTGACCGACTGCGCACCGCGCTCGAACGCGTCGATGTTCGCGATCGTCTGCGGGATCGGGAACGCGTACACGTAGCCGAGCTTGTTCGTCTTCGTCGAGGCCCCGGCGGCGATGCCGGCGAGGTACATCGGCTCGTAGACCGTGCCGAAGTAGGTGCCGGCGTTCTTCGGGACGGCCCCGGAGATCGTGTTGCCCTGCTGGACGACGACGACGTCCGGGTGCGCGGCGGCGACCTTCATCGCGGCGTCCAGGTGACCGTAGCTGGTCGCGAAGATCAGCTTCGCGCCCTTGTCGATCATCTGCTCCATCGTGGTCGCCGCAGTGTCGTCCTCGGGGACGTTCTCGGCGGTCAGCACGTCGAGGTCGGGGAACTCCTTCTTGATCACCTGGCTGCCTTCGTACACGGCCTGGTTGTAGCCGAAGTCGTCCTTCGGGCCGACCATGATGAAGCCGACGGCCTTGGTGCCCTTGCCGGGGGCGGCGCTGTCGCCGGTGCTGCCGACGGACTCCGTCGCCGAGGCGCAGCCCGCGAGGGCGAGCGCCGCGGCCGAGGCCACGGCGGCCAGCCGGAGGGTAGATTTGCTGACGGACATGAAGGTTCCTTTCGTGTTCACCGCCGCGCCCTTGGCTTCCAGGTCCAACTGATTCCGGGGGCGCGGTGGCTTGTCTTCGGGGTGCTGCTCGGGTCGATCGGGGGCGGCTGCCCCTTCGAGTAGGCCGCTACGTCGGGGCGTTCTCGAAGACTCGTTTCAGTTCCGCCGGTGAGCTCGACAGCGTCCGGCGCCCGAGAACGGCCAGGACGGCGAGAGTCATCACGAACGGGATGGCGTCCAGGGCGAACTGGTTCCATTCGTAGCCACGGGCCTGCAGGGCGGGCCCGAGCGCGATCGCCATCCCGAACAGGTAGGCGCCGCCCATCACCCGCCACGGGCTCCACACCGCGAAGATCACCAGGGCCACCGCGATGAAGCCGCGGCCGGAGACCATGTTCTCGAACCACGCATTCGCGTAGGCGATCGAGAGGTGCGCGCCGCCGAGGCCGGCGAGCATGCCGCCGAAGGTCACGGCACCGAACCGGGTCCAGCTCACGCTGTACCCATGCACGGTCAGCGAGTCGGCCCGCTCGCCCGCCGTACGCACCAGCAGTCCCAGCCGGGTGCGGAACAGCGCGAACCACACCGCCGGCACGAGAAGGTAGCTGAGGTAGAGAAGCGGGTCGTGCTGGAAGAAGATCGGCCCGAGTGCCGGGACGTCGCTGAGCAGCGGGACGTGCCAGTCGCTGAACCCGACCACGGGTCGGCCGACGTAGGCGGCGCCGAACAGCGAGGTCAGTCCGAGCGCCAGGAAGAGCAGGCTCAGACCGACGGCGAACTGGCTGGCGCCGCGGAACACCACCAGGTACGCGTGCAACGCTGCGAGCGTGCCGCCCGCGACCGCGCCCGCCAGGGCGCCCATCCAGGGGTTGCCGCTGTCCGTGGCGACCGCGTACGCCGTCAGCGCACCGACGAGCATCGAGCCCTCGGTGCCCAGGTTGATCACGCCGCTGCGCTCGCCGACGGTCTCGCCGAGCGCGGCGAACATGATCGACGTCCCGCCGGCCACGCCGCCGCCCATCACATCCACGACCAGGCTCATGACCGCGACACCTTCCGCTTGGTGGTGAAGCCGAGGACAGCGAGGAGGATCAGGGCAGTCAGCACGTTCACCGAGGAGCCGGGCAAGCCGGAGTCCAGCTGGAGGCTGTCGCCCGCGACCGAGAGGGTGGCGAAGACGAGCGCGGCGACCACGATCGGGAACGGCTGGTGCCTGGCCAGCCAGCACGCCAGGAACGACGTGTAGCCGAGCTGGTTGCCGAACCCGGGTCGCAGCTTGTACTCGACGCCGGCGAAGTGGATCATCCCGGCCAGTCCGGCCAGGGCGCCGCCGATCATGAGGGCCGAGATCACCAGCACGCCGACGTTCAGGCCGGCGCGGCGAGCGGCCTCGGCGTTGCCGCCCGCCACCGAGATCCGGAAGCCCCACCGGGTCCGGTTGAGCAACAGGTGGACGGCGACCACCAGCCCCAGCGCGATGAACAACCCGATGTGCACCTTGTTGCCGGCGGCCACCACCGGCAGCTTGGCGGTGTCCACCAGCTCCTTGGTCGTCGGCTGTCCGACCGGGTTGTCCCGCCACGGCTGGTAGATCAGGTACAGCAGCACGTCGAGCGCGATGAAGTTGAGCAGCAGCGTGCTGATCGCCTCGTTGACACCGGCGACGAGTCTCAGGGCGGCCGCCAGGCCGGCCCACAGTGCCCCTGCGACCATGCTGGCGACCAGCATCGCCGCGATGATCAGGCCGCCGGGGGCGCTGTCCCCGAGCATCAGGGACGTGCCGCAGGCGGCGACGGCACCGATGATGATCTGACCTTCTCCGCCGACATTGGTCAGCCCGGCTCGGGCCGGGACCGCGACCGCGAGCGCCCCGAGGACGAGCGGCGTCATCTGGACGAAGATCTCCTGCACCGACCGTGGCCGGTTGAACGTCGAGTCGATCATCTTGCTGTAGGCGTCGACCGGGTTCACGTTCTTGACCGCCAGCAGGACGCTGAAGATTGCCAGCGCCGCGGCGATCGCGAGGACCCAGCGTCCCAGCCCGGGGAGGAGCTTGAGCAGCCGGACGGCGACCGGGGCCGGGTTGCTGCCGGTCAGGTCGGCCGAGGTGATCGCGGTCATGCCGCCCCTCCGATCATCAGGCGACCGATGTGCTGGCGGTCGAAGTCGGCGACGCTGATCTCCCCGGAGATCCGGCCCTGGTGCATCACCAGGATGCGGTCGCACATGCTCATGAGCTCGTCCAGGTCCTCGGACACCATCAGCACTCCGGCGCCGGCGTCGCGGCGCTCCAGGAGCAGCTCCTGGGTACGGCGCACGTTGGCGATGTCGAGGCCGCGGCTGGGGTACGCCGCGACCAGGAGCTTGGCGTCCAGAGCGAGCTCCCGGGTCAGCACGACCCGCTGGATGTTGCCGCCTGACAGCTCACTGACCTTGCGGTGCGACGGCGCGATCCGCAGGCCCAGGCGCTCGTTGTCGGCGACGGTCCGGCGGTGCACCCAGCGCCAGTCGATGCCCAGACGCCTGGACGGCAACGGCCGGCCGTTGAGGACCATGTGCTCGACGACGTTGAGCCTGCCGACGACGGAGTCGGCCACCGGATCCTCGGGCACGCTCGCGGATCCGGCGGCGATCGCATCGCTCGGTGAGCGCACCTCGGTGCCGTCGACCCGGACCCTCCCCCTCGAGGGTCGGCGCAGCCCGAGTGCGACCTCGCAGAGCTCGCGCTGGCCACTGCCGGCGACGCCGGCGATACCGACGAGCTCGCCGGTCGCGACGACCAGGTCGATGCCTGCCAACGCCAGGTTGCCCTTGTCGCCGATGCAGTCCACGCCGGAGAGGACGAGCGCCGGCGCGGTTGCCCCTGCGCGTCCGGCTGGTCCACGACCGTCGCCCCAGGACCGTCGTTCGAGGTCCGCCACGCTGCGCCCGACCATCGCCTCGATCAGCTCGGCGTCGGTGTAGTCGCCGGGCCGGACGTTCTCGAGGATGGTCCTTCCGCCGCGCAGGACCGTCGCACGATCCGCGATCGCGCGGACCTCGTCGAGCTTGTGGGTCACGATCACGATGCCGAAGCCCTGGGCACGCAGGTGATCCACGACCCCGAACAGGGCCTCCACCTCTTGCGGTGCCAGCACGCTCGTCGGCTCGTCGAGGATGACCAGCTTCGCGCCGGTCATCAGCACCTTCAGGATCTCCACGCGCTGTCGCTCACCGATGGAGAGCTGTCCGACCCTGGCCCACGGATTGACCTCGAGGCCGAACCGTTCGCTGGCCTCGGCGATCCGGTCGGCGAGCTGGGCGGTCCGGAGCACGAAGCCCTCGGGGACAGCCAGGGCGACGTTCTCCACCACGGTGAGGGCCGGGACGAGACGCAGGTCCTGGAAGACCATCCCGATGCCCAGCTTGCGGGCATCCGCCGGGCTGTTGATCACGGCCTCCTTGCCGCTGAAGATCAGGTTCCCGGCGTCCGGGTGGTAGACGCCGTAGATCATCTTCAGCAGCGTGCTCTTGCCGGCGCCGTTCTCGCCGACGAGGGCGTGCACCTCTCCGGGCCGTACCTCGAGGCTGACCTCGCTGTTGGCCGTGACCTCACCGAAGTGCTTGGTCAGGCCGAGCACCTCGAGCAGCGGTTGCGGGTCTCTCATGGACATGGGTCAGACCTCCCGGGTGATGCGGCTGCGCAGGGCTCGCCGCCGCATGGCTTCGGCGGCGCGTTCTTCGACGACCTCGAGCGACGCGCCGATGTGCTCGCGCAGCCGGTCGGCGGCGAGCGGGATCTGGTGGTCGAGGAGCGCCTCGACGATCCCGAGGTGCTCGGCGGTGCTGGTCACGATCCGGTCCTCGCTGAGGAAGTCGTAGGTGCGCACCGGCCGGATCCGGACGTTCACCGACTCGAGCACCTCGACCAGCGCGAGGTTGCCCGACGCGCGCAGCAGGGCCACGTGGAACGACTCGTCCAGCTCGATGAAGGAGCCGTCCGGCTCCGGCGGCGACTTCTGGACCGCCTGCCACTCCTTCCGGAGCGCGAGCAGCGCGGCGCGGTCGTGGTCGATGCCGAACTCCCGGGCCCGATTGATTCCCTGCAGCTCGAGCGCGAGGCGCAATTCGTACAGGTCGCGGAGATCGATCAGGTCGATCTCGGCGACGAAGTAGCCGCCGTCGGAGAATCGGCTCAGCAGCCGATCGGCATGCAGCCGCACGAACGCCTCGCGCACCGGCGTCCGCGAGACCTCCAGCTGCTCAGCGATCTGCTCCTCGGCGAGACGTTGCCCGGTCTGGAACTCGCCGAGCATGACCATCTTGCGGATCTGGGTGTAGGCGCGTTCGCGGAGGCTCTCGGCTGCCCCGGCCCGGCTCCTGGTGCGCACCCGTCACCCTTCTCTGTCGTCGAGTCCCGAGAGCCGCACCGCATGGACCCGGCGCTGTATACGACGGTGTATGCAGCATGTTTCGAGGACTCACCGGACGCGGTTACGAACTGTTTAAAGAGATCGCACAGCCGCTTGCGCCGAGCGGACGGACGTCTAGGGTTCCGCCCATGGTTCGCGTCGTCCTGGTGCACGGAGCGGCGACCAGCGCCCGCGTGTGGGATCGGCTGGCTCCACTGTTGCCGGACCACGACGTCGTCGCGGTGACGCGACCGCGCACGGGCGACCTCGCCCGCGAGCTCGCTTGGCTCGCACCCCAGGTGGAGGGCGCCTGGGTCGTCGGCATGAGCGGCGGCGCGACCATCGGGCTGGCGCTGGCCTCCGGGCCGGTGCCGCTGGCCGGCGCGATCCTGCACGAGCCGGCGGTCGGCAGACTCGCCCCGAGCCTGCTCGGCCCGATGGTGAGGGCGTTCGAGGAGGGCGGAACCACGGCATTCGCGCGGACGCTCTACGGCGACGCGTGGACCCCAGAGCTCTTCGGAGAGCCCGTCGACGATGCCGTCACCGCGAGGGAGCTCGCGATGTTCCGGCACTTCGAGCCAGAACCACTCTCCGCGACCCCGGGCCGCGTCGTGGTGACCGTGGGTGAACGTTCCCCGGCGATCCGGCACGCGTCGGTCGAAGCCCTGCGGTCGGCGTACGGCCACGAGGTCCTCGTCGTCCCACGTGCGTCCCATTTCGCGGCGTACGAATCGCCACACGAGTTCGCGTCGACAGTCCTCGCGGTCATCGCGCCCACCCACTAGCAAGCGCGTCGGTTGCTGTCCGTGGAAGGCGCTCAACACTGCGGAGTCCTGGACGTGGCGTCATGCACGCCCGTTGGCCGTTCCCCGCCAATCCCATGCCCGCATCACCTGCGTCACTCCGCCGCCAGAGCCCTTCTGGCCGGCCCGGCGCGCCGGAGCTCGCGAGGTCCGAATCATTCGGAGCCGACGGAGTCAGACACCTCGATCTGCGGTGCGTGTCGCACCCGGACCGATCCGGCATACCCATCAACGAAGCCGACGACGACCACGTACTGGTCGATTGCGGTGGCGCGCAGTCCGACGGTCCAGGAGTTCTCCGCCGGACGGTGCTCCTCGACGTTGACCGACAGCGCCTCCAGGTCCATGGCATAGGCCATGGCGGCTGCGCGTCGTGCCTGCAGGATCGCGGCATCGCGCGTGGTCGGCGTTGGCTGCGGTCGACCAGCCACCTCCATCAGGTCACGGAACGCGCGGGTCACGCTGTCGTGCGATGCTTCCGAGATGGTCGCCGTCGTCCTGGCGCCGGTGGTCACGAAGAGTCCGATGCCCAGGACACCAGGACTCGCGCCCCAGCTGGTGTGCCAACGGTGTTGGTGCAACGAGTAGTGCTTCGGCGCCTCGGCGCCGGCATAGAGGACCGGCTCCAGTGCCGCGAGGACCCGCTGCTCGTCGATTGCACCACCCCCGCGGGCGCTGTCCGCCTCCGAGGTCGGCAGGTCGAGCAGGAACTGCTGGTACGGCCGGTCGTCGGGCCTGGCACGGAAGCCAACCTGCACCTGAACCCGGTCCACCCGGCCGAACGTGAGCAGCCGGCGGGGGGAATCGACCGAATGACTGGTCATGTCCTCAGACTTGGTGCTGCGAAGACCCAGGTCAAGCACGTCGACCGGGGCAGGCGTCGCGTGCGATCCAGATGCCACCCAGCTGCGTCACTCCGCCGCGATCAGGGACGCTGCATGTGCGCGAAGTTCGGAAATCCGCGGGTCGCACCCTGGTGCTCGGATGATCCTGGGAGTGGGCCGTACCGCGAAACACTGGCTCACGGCGATCTCCAGCGTCAGGCGTGTGAGGTGGGTTCCCGGGCCAGGAAACGGCTGACCAGCGGCGCCGAGATCTCGGGGCTGTCGAAGAGCATCATGTGGCCGGCACCCTCGAGAATGTGCAGCTCGGATCGGCGAATGAGGCGCGCCATGACCTTCGCGTTCACGGATGGGGCGATCGGGTCGTCGTTGCCCGCGATGATCAGCGTGGGCGCGCAGATCAAAGGCAGTCCGGGGAGCGTGGAGTAGCCCGTGACGGCCGCCAGTTGGGTCATGTAGCCGTACAGGCTGGGGGGCCGTCCGACCCGGCGCCGTGCGTCCTCGTTGGCGAGGACCGGGTCGACGCGATACCGCCCCCCGTAGATGTGCGGGGCGATCTTCTTGAAGTACGGGCGGGAGTAGTAGCGCCGAGGCGTGAGCATCCGGGACGCCACGACCGGACCCGGCGGTCGGGCCCCCAGTCCATACGTCGTTGCCGCGAGGACGAGGCGGTCGACGCTGCCGCGGTGCTGGATGGCCAGGTGCTGCGCAAGCAGGCCGCCCCAGGAGTAGCCGAGGACGTCGAGCCGCGCGTGGCCCAGCACGCGGATCAGCTTCTTCACGAACCAGGCGTTGCCGGCCATCGTCGGGGGCAGCCACGAGATGCCGGAGTTGCCGGTTCCGGGGAAGTCGAACATCAGGAGCTCGCGCCCGGGGAGGTGGGGGACGAGCGGGTCCCACATGTCCAGGTTGCCGCCGATACCCATGATCATCAGCAGCGGCGGGCCGCTCCCATGCGTGCGGACCCTCACCCGGGTCGGGCCGACCCGCACGAACGAGGTGACGTCGTCCGACCGGCTCATGCGGAGAACCGCGACCGAAGCACCTTCTTGTCGAACTTGCCGACCGAGGTCTTGGGGATCTCGGTGATCAGCTCGACGCGGTCAGGCAGCTGCCAGCGCGCGAATCCATGGGCCTCGAGGTGGCTGCGCACCTGCTCCGGGGTGACCTGCGCACCCGGCTGCAGGACCAGGCACGCCATGGGTCGCTCGAGCCAGCGGTCATCGGGGATGGCGATCACCGCGGCCTCGAGGACCTCGGGCATCGCCATCAGCGCGGCCTCCATGTCGACCGAGGAGATCCACTCGCCGCCCGACTTGATCAGGTCCTTGGTGCGGTCAGCGATCACGAAGTAGCCGTCGGGATGGCCGACGGCGATGTCGCCGGTGTCGAACCAGCCGTCGTCGGTGAAGCTCTCGGCGCCATGCCCATGGAGGTAGCCGGATGCCACCCACGGTCCTCGGACGTGGAGCGCGCCCATCGTCGAGCCGTCGTAGGGAACCTCGTCGCCATCGGCGTCCCGGATGCTGATCGCGATGCCCGGGATCGGCAGGCCGGCGCGGGTGCGCGCCGTGTCGAGGACCGCCTCTTCGGGCCAGTCGTGCATCCTTGGCTGCGGCCACGCCAACGAGGCCAGCGGAGACGTCTCGGTCATGCCCCACGCCTGAATGATCGGCACCCCGAAGTCGCGCTGGAACCGATCGATCAGCGACCGGGGTGGCTGGCTTCCTCCGCAGACGATGTGACGCAGGGATCGGAGCGGGTTGGTGCGGTTCGCCAGCTCCTCGGCGACGCCCAGCCAGACGGTGGGTACGCCGGCCGCGATCGTGACGCGTTCCTCCTCGAGGAGGTCGACGAACGGCTCGGGCTCGAGCCCGCCGCCGTAGAGCACCAGGCCCGCGCCGACGCCCACCGCGGCGTGGACGAGGCCCCACGCGCTCGCGTGGAACATCGGGACCTGGGGCAGCACGACGTCGGTGGGTCCCACCGACATCCCTGCGCCCGACGAGACACCCATCGCATGCAGGTAGGTGGAACGATGCGTGGCGACCACGCCCTTGGGCCGACCCGTGGTTCCCGACGTGTAGCAGAGCCCACAGGGTGCCCGTTCGTCGATCAGGGGCTGGGGGTGGATCTCCGGTCGGTCCGCGATCAGGTCCTCGTAGCTGAGGGCACCCGCCACGAGATCGCCGGCTGTGTCGTCGAGGACGACCACGTGCCTGAGTCCGGGGACCATCGGGGCCACCTGTGCGATCACGGGCAGGAAGTCCGGGTCGACCAGGACGACCCGGTCGTCGGCGTCGTTCATGACGAAGGCCAGCTCGTCGGTGCTGAGGCGCACGTTGAGCGTGTGCAGGACGCGACCGCTGCACGGGACTCCGAAGTAGGCCTCGACGTGCCGGTAGCTGTTCCAGGCCAAGGTCGCCACGCGTTCGCCCGGGTCGACTCCGAGCACGTCGAGCGCACCCATGAGCTGGTGCGCACGGGTCGCGAGGTCGGCGTAGGTGTAGCGGTGGGTCTTGCCGGAAGCGAGCCGGCTCACCACCTCGGTTCGATGGTGATGACGGCGGGCGTTGTCGAGCAGCAGCCATGCGCTCAGGGGCACGTCCATCATCGACGGTCCATCCAGGTCAGCCATGGACGTAGCTTCCCGGTGCGCTCTCCAGGACGGGATGACTGCGGTTCCCGAGGCGGCGCGGCCGGGGCCGCGGCTCGCCGGAGCGCTCGGCGGTCCATCGCGTCCAGTCCTCCCACCACGACCCGGTGTTCCTCGACGCCGAGCGGTACCAGGCCTCGACGTCGTCGGGGTTGTCGTCGTTGGTGAGGAAGCTCGCCTTGGGGTTGCCCGGCGGGTTGACGAGGGCCTGGATGTGGCCGCTGTTCGACAGCACGAACCGGACGTCACCCGCCATCACGCGAGCGGCGGCGTACGCCGACTGCCACGGGACGAGGTGGTCGGTCAGGGCGCCGACGACGTACAGGTCGTTCTTGACCTGGGTCAGGTCGATCGGGGTGCCGAGCATCTCGAAGCTGCCCGGGATCATCAGCACGTTGTCCACCCACATGTGCAGGAACTCGGCGTGCAGCGTGGCCGGCAGGTTGGTCGAGTCGGCGTTCCACGCCAGGATGTCGAAGGCGGGCGGGTTGTTGCCCATCAGGTAGTTCGAGACCCAGTACTTCCAGACCAGGTCGTTGGGCCGCAGCCACGCGAACACCGACGCCAGAGTCCGACCGTCCAGCACGCCCTTGCGGCGTGACCTCGAGATCGCGGCCGCGACCGTTCGCCGGCTGACGAACATGTTCAGCGAGTTGTTCACATCGGTGTCCAGCAACGTGACTGCCAGGGTGGCCGCATTGATGAGGTCGGCGTGCGTCGCGGTGAGATGGGACAGGACACCGGCCAGGGTCATCCCGCCGGCGCAGAATCCGATGGTGTTGACCTGCTCCACGCCGCACAGCTCGGCGGCGACCTGCATCGCTTCGACGCAGGCGCCGGCGTAGTCGTCCAGCGACCAGTCCCGCTGCTCCGGCCCCGGGTTGCGCCAGGAGATCAGGAACGTCTGGATCCCGGTGCTCACGGCGTGCTCGACGAAGCTGCGGCCGGGAGCGAGGTCCAGGAAGTAGTACCGGTTGACCTGAGGCGGGATCACCACGGTCGGCAGACTGTGGACCCTGGGGGTCGTGGGCGCATACCGGATGAGCTCGAACATCTCGGTCCGATGGACCACCGCACCCTTGGTGACTGCGACCGTCTCGCCCACGCGGTACGGCCGGCTGTCCACCTGCGAGGGCATCCCCCGGTTGTTGCGCACGTCGTACAGGAAGTGGCGCGTGCCGTCGTACAGGGAACGACCTCGTGTGGCCAGCGCCTTCTTCAGCGCGGCCGGATTCCCGGCGAGAGCATTGGTGGGAGCACATGCGTCGATCAGCAGACCGAGTGCGAACCGCGCACGCAGCGCGCTCTTCGCATCGAGGTCCAACTCGTCGACCGAACTCAGAATGATCCGACCCGCCAGTACGTAGGACTGGGCCAGACGTCGCCACGCGGCGTGCTGCCACGCGGGGTCTGCGAAGCGGGCGTCCTTCGCGTCGGGTCGAATCGGCGACACGCCCGCAACGATCCTGGTCTCCTCGGCTCCCCACTGGAGAGCCTGCGACAAGACCAGCGTGGGTCGGCGACTGTAGGCGAGGGACCACCGAAACATGGCGCTGGCGACCTGCGGCGGAGTCAGCCCCGCAAGAGGATTCGCACCCTGCATGGCGAGCGCCGCAGCGATGTCGTCGAAGTCGCGATCGGGCGAGGACTCAGGTGGCATGGCTCCCATCCGCGGAGTGTGGCAGCGTACCCACGGGTAGGGCCCAACCCGTGAGGAGCCTCACGGACAAGGCCGAAGCCGCATCGTTGCTTGTGCATTTCGGGCCGGTCAACGGACGGTCACCACCACGCCGCGAGGCCGTCCACACCCCCTGCCGTACCTCTCGTCTGCCGGACACCTGACACGATCCGCACGCTCGACGAACCAGCGTCTTTCCGTAGCCGCGAAGGTCTGAGCTGTCGACAGGCCAGAGCTGACGCACGTCGTCCTTGAGCGGCTGCTACGGGCGTTGGCGATCGCGAAGGCCGTAGCCAGCCACGTATGCCGTCAGGCCGCGGTGGCCGTGACGCATCATCAAGGTGTGGTTGCCGCGGAATGCGGGCCGTGCCACCGGCGAAAGCCGGCGCAGCGACGCCTTCTTCAACTCAACCTCCTCCTCGAACACTGCCTCGGTGCCCGCACCTGAGGCAGTGATCGTCCACCGCGAGAACCCCGACAGGTCGCCGACCATGCTCGCCTCGAGCACGCCGGCGACCGGGTCACGACGTTGTTGGGTGGTGGTGAAGACGAGGTCATACGGCAACAACGAGCGACAGGTGAGCTCGTACGTATTCCCGCCTCGAGACTCGGCGCGTCTGACCTCTGGCCACCAGGACGGATAGTCGGCCAGCTCAGCGAGCGCGGCATACACGTCACCGGGTGGCGCGGCGAGCCGCCACATGCTCCGAAAGCTGTACCTGTTGAACACAGTTCGGGAGTCTGCCACCGAACGCATGCCCGGCACGCTCAGACTGGAGGATCGTGTTCAGGTGGCAGCCCATGGGCGTGCAGGAGTCCCGTCGGTCGGGCTGTGCGTCACACCGCCGCGAAGACGCATCGTTGTCCGCCGCCAGTCGGCGGGTACGCGGTCGGCATGTGTGCCCGACGGATGTCTGGTCATCGTGCAGGGGCCTCGGGTCGGCCCTGTGCACTCGGATGGCTGACAGGTGGCGCAGCGCTGTTCGGTACTGACGTCCGTGCGCTTCGGGCGTCGATCAGGAATCCTGGGAGGGCGGCCGGTAGAGCTGGTCGACCGCGGTGGCGATGTCCTCACCGGTGTCCTCGACAGGCTCGACGTAGAGCCGCGCTGCGGCGATCCGGTCATCGCGGATGGTGGCGATGATGACCCCACACATGGCGAAACCTGAGCCATCGGTGTGGTGGCCCCGCCAGTAGACCTCGCCCCACTCCGTGTCCCGGTCGCGACACGTTGCCAGGAGGTCTGCCCGGAAGTCCGGGACACCAGCAAAGACCGAGGACCAGTTCTCATGGACCTGGGCTCGTCCCGAGAACCGGCGTCCGGGGTGTGCGGGTTGATCGCTCTGATAGTCCTCGGTGAAGTGGGAGGCGAAGAGATCGGCGTCGTGGTCATTCTGTGCCTCGATGAGGCGCTCCAGAACTGTGCTCATGATGTCGAACCTAGAACCCCGCGGCGGGTCCGGACAGTCGGAGATCCGCATGGGGCCATTCCAGCCAGCGGGTCGTCGGACGACTCGTGACAACGGGTCCCGGGACCCTGTGAGCCGGACCGTCTCATGAGAACGATGTCCGGACCGACACGCGTCGCACCGCCGCATGCCGACTTCGTGTACGGCGAAGGTCCCCCTGGATCGGAGGGCGGGGTCGGGTCAGGAACAGACCGCGGCGTCGAAGCCTTCGCCGAACAACGTCACGTTGCCGCCCATTGTGATCGGAATGACATCCGAGATCGGACCGCCGTTGGCTGCCGCCGCCGGAGTGTCGTTGGTCTGGTTGGCACCCGCGTTGGCCGGCGCGGGCGTACAGCGCAGCGGGGTGATCCCGTGCACGTGCGCCGAGGCGCCGGATGCGGGAACGATCACAAAGGCAGCGACGGCGAGAGTGGCGCCGGTCGCCAAGCGCAACGTGGACATCTGTGTCCTCCAAGGTGTCGGCTGGTTCATTCCTGTCACGGGATCCACCGCCCTGGACGAGGACGAGGTCCGTCATAGACGTACACGGAGCCGACCCGTGAACGGTTCACCGGTCGCTGCAGCGGGCCCAGGCCGCGCATCGGCTCGGGACGCGCAGGTTCCGGGCCTCGTGGCCGAGCTGCACGGCAGAGTCGGCGCCGTATCAGCGCCGTATCAGCCCCGGTCAGGCCCGTCGGCGCGGCCTGCGCGGGCGCTTGCGGGGACGGCTTCTCGCGATGACGGCGTCCACGTCGAGCGACTCGATCGAGGCGGCGACCTTGGCCAGGAGACGCACGAAGGTCTCGCGCTCCTCATCGTCGAGGACGGCGAACTCGTGGGCGTGAAGGGTGGTGATCTCGGCGAGGTAGGCGTCGATGACCGGCTGGGCGGCGCCTGTCAGCTCGACGAGCATGACGCGGCGGTCAGAGGTGTCCGGGACTCTGCGGACCAGGCCCTTGCGCGCGAGCGTGTCGACGAGCGACGTCACGCTGGCACCGGTGACGAAGAGGCGCTCGGCGATCGCGGAGTGCGAGAGCGGCTGCTCGGCGCCGTCGAGGGTGGCAAGGAGGATGCGGGCCGGGATCGACAGGCCGTGATGGCGGAGGGCGCGCATGTCCGCGTCACGGAAGAGGTCGGCGGTGTGGATGAGGTTCTGCGCGCACTCCGTCGCGGTCGCGTCCCCGGAAGGGAACTCGCGGGCGAACGCGGCGCGGTCGACATGGCGTGGTACGACGGCGGTCTCCCCGCTGCCGGGGCGACCGCCGTCGACGGGCTCGGCGTCGGGGCTCAATAGCTCACGCTCTCGACGTCGTCGAGGTAGCTGATCGCTGGCGCACCGATGACGCCTGCGTTCGACATCGCTTCCTTCAGCGCCGGGTCGGTCGCGAAGCCCTGAGCCGCGGTCGTGTCGGGGAAATCGATGAGGATGGCGACCGCGTCGCCGTCACGCAGGACGCGGTGACCGGTCGAGCCGTGTTGGCGCCGGTTGGACTCGTGGTTCTCGAAACCCGACTTCCAGTCGTCGAAGTTCTGCACCTGGTGCTGCACGAGCAGAGTGGTCATGGTGTTCTCCTTGATCGGAACTCTTTCTTAGAGTTCGAATAGTTAGAACTCTAAGGATAATCTCGACCAAGTCAATGCTGGGCTAGACATGAGCGGCTGGCGATGGTCACTGTGAGCCGCCGTAGCGGGAGAACCCCCGCGACGCCGATGACGTCGCCGTCGACAAGGAAGACCGTCAGCCCAGACATCGCCGGTTGCGGGGCCGCCGACGAATGCATCCACTCTGGTGTCCCGATGGTGTGCCAAGTCTCAGCCGCGGGTCGGCGGCGCTCCGACGCTGCCCATCCCAAGCAGGACTCTGGACACCGACCGCTCCCGAGTCCACGCTGGTGAACTGGACCCTTCAGGCCGCGACGACAAGCAGGGGGCATCATGACCGAGCAGCTTCATCTAGGTCTCAATCCGGTCCGAGCGGAGCGTGCCGAAGACTTCGAACGGTTCCTTGCAGAGGTCGTTCTACCCGCCGTTCGGGCACAACGTCCTGACCTCGCCGGGCGGTGGCGGGTGATGCGCTCGAGCGGGGGGCCGGCGGACGACGTCGTCACATATGCGTTCATGCTCGAGGGCGGCAGTCTCGAAGAGGACTGGGAACTTGGCGTCCTGCTTTCCGCCCAGTACGGCGAAGAGGAGGCCGACCGCCTGCTCAACGGCTGGCTCGAGACCTTTGCCCCCGTCGAGGCGTGGGCACAGGTGGCCGCTTCCTCCGCTGGAGAATCCGGCCAGGTCCTGTGGACGTTGGAGCCAGTCACCCTCGACTGAGCACGTGCCGACTCCTCGCGCGCGGCGCCACTGCTGTGGCTGCTCTCATCGTGGTCCGCACGGCTCTTCGCACGGTGGCATCCCTGCGCTCACCGACCACGCGCGCGTCGAGTCCCACGGTGACCGACGGGCGACGGGCGACGGGCGCTCGGCAGTGACTTCGATGGCCGCCAGGGGCGTGCGAGCGCCCACTCTCCGATCCCAGAACCCCTTCCCGCAGGCTCCCCGTCGACCCGCCGGCGTAGACAGGTTCACGTTCGTCACCTACATTCGAGGTCGGTGGTTGGGAAAGCAGCCTGCGGCCGGTTGTCGTGGTCGTGACGGCTCTCCTCGAGAGGCTCAGGTATGTCGCCCGCCGACCCTCAGTTCCGGACCCCTCACGCACGCCGAGCTGCGACCCGTCCGCGTGCCGGGCTGCCGCGCGAGCGAAATGACGACGTACCTGCCACCGATCCGTCCGATGTCGCGCAGCGCGTCATCGCTGGCGAACCCACGCTCATCGAGCAGGCCAGGGACACGTTGATGCCGTTCCACGGCGTCGACTCCGACCGGGCGGGGGTCAGGCAGCCGGCGTTGACGAGGGGGTCGGAGGCGCAGCTTCGCAACGCCGATCCTGGCCACGCACACTCCGTGAGGCGACGGCTCATCGCCCATCGGCAGGCGTCTCCGCGCTCGCACTGAGCGCGCCGGACGGGGGTGTGCAGGGGCGCGTGGCTCACGCGAGCACGCGTCCCTGCACTGCGCCTTCCGGGTGGCTCCTGCCACGTCGTGTCATCCGCGCGCTTGCGCCAGCCCACAGCTGAGGACGCGGCCGGCACGCGGTTGATCGGCTCTCAGGCGCGTCGCGCGACAGACTGCGTCGTCACACAGTGGTCCGAGGGTACGAGCCAAGGTCGCGCTCGAAGAATCACCGCCGTGCATTCGGATCGCCCACTACGCCGGCGTTTCCCCGGTGCGGACCAGTTCCGCGGCCACCCAATTCAGCTTGACGTTCCGCCGCTGTGAGACGCGGCGGAGGACAGCAAACGCCTGAGCGGGTGGGATGCCGAACCGTTCCATCAGGATGCCTTCGGCCCGTCCGATCGTCGTGCGATGGTTGATTGCCGTCTCGAGGTGCTCCGCGTGTTGCGAAGCTGCCAGCGCCACACCGACGTGGGCGGCGAGCGCTTGACCGTTGTTGATGTCGTCGGCGTCGAACGCGTCGAGCTCGGTTGAGTACAGATTCATCGCGCCGAGGGTGTCGCTGGTCGTGTACAGGCGGTAACTCACGATGGAGGCGACACCGGCCTCCTTCGCGACCATCGGCCCCCACCTGGGCCAGCGCTTGTCGTTGGCCAGGTCCCGGCTGTGGACGATCTCGTCCATGTGCAGCGCGTCGAAGCACGGTCCTTCCTTGAGCACGAACTGGAGTCCGTCGGTTCGGTTCAGGGTCTCGTCGCTCCCCACGGGAGTGTCGATCCCTTCACTGTGGACGATCGAGATACCGACAAGATCGCACCCCTGGATGATCTCGGTGGCGACCAGGACGACCTTCTCGAGCGTCAGTTGAGTGCTCGCCCATCCCTGCATCGAGCGCGCGGCGTCAGCCAGCTGATCGGCGAAGCTCGCGGGGCTCTCCATGACCAGGATCCTCCTCCCAGCGATGGCGCCTGGCCAGCCGGGTGGGAGCGGCAAGATCCCGACACGAACGGGACACGAGTCTCATGACAGTGGGACAGCCCTGGCGGCACGGTCGTTCGGTCAGCTCAATCGTCCAAGGAGTGGTCATGGCACAGACGGTGGTGGAACAGGGTCGGATCGGCGGGAACGGCGGCCGCGCACGCGCGGCCCGCGCGGGGATGGTGGCAGGTGTCCTCGCGATGGCGTTGGTTGTCTACGGCACCTACGGTGACTCGCAGGCGCCTGACTCCCAGAAGTCGGGGATGCCGTTCGTCCTCGTGATGGCTGCGGTGGCAGCGATCGTGACGTTCGGAGTGCTGGCGCCGCGAGCTCTTCGTGCGGTCGATGCGGGTACGGCGGGCGGCCGCCGCTGGGCGGTGGGCCTGGCCACGGTCTCCGTGCTGGGACTGGGCGTCTTCTGGAGCGGCCTGCCGTTGATCGTCGGAAGCGCCGCAGCGCTGGTCGGCCGCGCGGGATCGGAGAGCGCACAGCACTCCCGGGCATTCTCCGCGGCTCGCATCCTCGGGTTGTTCGCGGCGGGTGCGTCGATCCTCGTCACCGTTGCCGGCAATCTCCTGCACTGAGCGGGAGTTCCCCGATCCGCGGGACTGGAGCCGTCGCGGCGGCGACACTGTGGGCGAAGGCATGCAGGAGATGACCGGTGGCACAGAGACAACGTGACATGCAGCGAGTTGGCCGGGCGGCGGCGGCGTCAGCCGTCGCCGTCACGGCCGGCTCCTGGCTGCTCGCCGTCGTACTCGGTGCCGCCGGCGGGCATCTCGGCGACGCGCTGATGGGTCTGAGCGCAGTCGCGTTCGCGGTGGTCGGGGCGCTGGTCGTGTGGCAGCGGCCGGGAAACGGGATCGGCCCGCTCTTCTGCGCAGGCGCGGTGTCGTTGACGGTGCTGGGGGTCGGTGGCCTCTACGCCCGGTACGCGGCGGCGCACCCGTCCGCTGGACTGCCGGCCGGCGTGTTCGTCTCGTGGCGCGCCGACGCGGCCGCGTTGCCGACGATGGGCATGTTCGCCGGCATCATCCCGCAGGTGTTTCCCGATGGTCGGCCCTTGTCCCGACGATGGCGGCACACCCTCTGGGCCGGCTGGGCATTCATCGTGCTGGCGACCCTCGGCAACGCGCTCACGCCCCAGCGGCTCGAGTCGGTGCCGGGTCGAGACAACCCCTACGCCATCACCGCGCTGGACGGTCTCTGGGCGACGATGATCGCCCTCAGTGCGCCGCTGGGGCTGCTGGCGCTGTGCGCCGGCCTGGTCACGCTGGTGCTGCGTTGGCGTCGATCCGGTGGAGACGAGCGACAGCAGCTCAAGTGGTTCCTTGCCGGCGTCTCGCTGTTCCCAGTGCCCTTGCTGCTGCACGACGCGCTGCCGGTGGTCAGCGACGTGTTGATCTCGGTCGCCCTCCTGGTGATGCCCGTGCTTCTGGGTGTCGCCGTGCTTCGCTACCGGCTCTACGACCTGGATCTGGTCGTCCGGCGCGCCGCGGCGTACGCCGTCGTCAGCGCCCTGGTCGCCGGCATCTACCTGGCGATCGTCGCGATGGTCGAGGCCGCCGTCGGTGGGCACGCCACGCAGGCGGAGCACGTCGCGGCGGCCGTCGCTGCAGCGGCGGCGTTCCAGCCCTTGCGCGCGCTGGTCCAGAGAACGGTCGACGAGGTGTTCTACGGCGACCGACTGCGACCCTACGAAGCAATGAACCGGATCGGCCGGCAGCTCGAGCACGCGGTGCTGCCCGACACCGTGCTTCCCGGCGTCGTCACGGCGGTGACCGACGCCCTCCGACTCCCCTACGCCGCCGTCGAGCTGCTCGACGAGACCGGCTGGTCGATGGCGGCCGAGCACGGACGGCCGGCAGGGACGGTCGAGGAGTTTCCGATGACCTACCAGGCCGAACGGGTCGGCCGACTCCTCGTGTCGCCGCGTGCACCCGGCCAGCCACTGCACATGTCGGATCGCCGCCTCCTGGTCGACCTGGCGCGGCAAGTCGGCGTGGCAGCGCACGCGGTCCGGGCGAGCCTCGCTCTGCAACGCTCCCGAGTCGCGCTCGTCAGCGCCCGGGAGGAAGAACGGCGACGCCTGCGCCGGGA
>NZ_RJSF01000005.1:136814-137650 GCF_003725535.1 Nocardioides pocheonensis
TGTCGTGTACGGGCTGAGACCTCCGGCCCTGGACGAGTTCGGTCTCGTGCGCGCACTCCAGCTCCATGCGTCGCAGCTGGAGGCGACCGCCGCGTCGCTCACGATCACCCTCTGCCTTCCGGAGCAGGCACTGGGCCAGCTCCCTGCCGCCGTCGAGGTCGCTGCCTACCGGATCGCCTGCGAGGCTCTCACCAACGTCGTCCGGCACGCAGGCGCCACCGCATGCAGCGTCAGGGTGCATCTCGACGGCGCGCTCGAGCTCGAGGTGGCCGACAACGGTCGGGGGCTGTCGCCCGACCAACCCGCCGGTGTCGGCACCCTGGCCATGCGGGAGCGGGCGGAGGAGCTCGGCGGCCGGCTCGAGATCAGCTCCGGCCAGCATGGAACAGTCGTCCACGCACGCCTACCGGTGCCCGAGGTGAGATGAACGATCAAGTCCAGGTCCTCGTCGCCGACGACCACCCCGTCTTCCGCAGCGGTCTGCGTGCGCTCCTTGCCACCGATCCGGCCGTCATCGTCGTGGGCGAGGCGGCCACCGGCACCGAGGCAGTGGCCGCGACCGCCCGTGAACGGCCCGACGTCGTCCTGATGGACCTGAACATGCCCGAGCTCGACGGAGTTGCGGCGACGGCACAGATCCTGCAGTCGAATCCTCAGGTCGCGATCGTGGTCCTGACGATGTTCGACGACGACGACTCAGTCTTCGCAGCGATGCGCGCCGGCGCCCGGGGCTACCTGCTCAAGGGAACCAACCAGGCAGACATCCTGCACGCAGTCCACGCGGTCGCGACGGGTGGCGCCGTGTTCGGACCGGCAGTCGCTCAGCGAGTCCTCGA
>NZ_RJSF01000005.1:137735-186665 GCF_003725535.1 Nocardioides pocheonensis
GGCTGCGCGGAGCGCGGCGACGTTCCCGCAGCTCAGCGACCGCGAACGCGAGGTCCTCGACCTCCTGGCTCACGGCGACTCCAACAGCCGGATCGCGACACGGCTGACGATCTCGGAGAAGACCGTGCGCAACCACGTCTCGAACATCTTCGCGAAGCTGGCCGTCGCCGACCGCGCGCAGGCCATCGTCCGTGCGCGCGAGGCGGGGCTCGGCGTACACCCGCCGTACGAACGCTAGGTCCGGATCCCGAAGGACCCGAGCCTGCGTGCAGGCAGATCGAGCCGCGTCAATCCGCTCGGACACTGGGGCCTGGGCGGGATGAAGACGGGGCGGGACGTTCGCCTCTGCTCGGCGGCGCTCGGTCGACCTAGCGTGAGCAAGGTAGAGATCCGTCTCCCTCGCCGCCGCCGGCGAGCGGCGCCGAGGCACAACTGAGGGAGGGACGAAGGCATGCCTCCGCACTGCGACTCACTCGATGGTCCGGTCGTCACCGCCGCACGTCAGGCACTCGACGCCGGCGACGTCACCTTGATCCTGCCGTTCGTGCACGAGGACGGCGAGGCCGAGGTCCGGACGATGTTCAGCACCGTGCAGCCGGTGCGCAGCCTCGGCGGCCCTGCGCGCGAGGTGGCCGACCGGCTGTTCTTCGAGACCGTCGTCCGCGTCCACCGTGCCGGGGAGGGAGCCCCGTACGCCGGCCTGAAACCCGCCGGTCTGGACGTCGGCCCGGTGATCCCACTTGCCGAACGAGCCGTTGCGAGCGGATCGGCTGCCGACGTGGCGGAGTACCTGACCGGCGTCCTGCACGACGAGCTCAAGCACCGGCTGGAGAAGGTGAACACCTTGGCCGCCGCGAAGGACCAGTCCGTGCCCGACGCGCGGGCGTACGTGGAGGCGATGCTCGGATTCCAGGTCTACAGCCACCACCTGCTCCAGGCCCTGCACGCCCCGGCTCACGGTGATGCCGGACACGAACCCGGCCACAGCCACGAATAGACCCCTTGCCGCCTCAGCTGCGGTCCGAATCACGTCTGAGGACGGCGACGTCACGACGAGACGGGCACCGTGACGGCGAGGGAGATCACGTCCGCGAGGCTGGTCGTGCTCCGCCCGATGCGACCCCGCGGGGGTTCGGGAACGTCGGCCCTTGTCGTGCACGGCGGCGCGGCAGAACGCCGACGGTATGGGGAGCTCGACCAGGGCGACGGCCGCGCGACCGGGTCGGGTCCGTCGGCTGCAGTCAAGCCTGCGGGACGACAGGAGCGGGCGGGTGGTCTTCCTCTCCCCTGCCTGCTGAACCGGAACACCCGGTACCTGGGGCGCGTTCCGGCCGGGTGCGGTGGACGAGGTCAGGCCCAGAACTCCGTCACCGCCGGCGGGTCGCCGATGAACTGGTCGACCGAGCGGACCTTCCCGTCCTCGAGCTGGAAGTAGAGGATCTGGATGTCGTCGAGGGTGCGGCCGTCCGGGCGCTCTGCCGAGATCCGGGTCAGGACGGCGACCTGGCCCGCGCCGCTCGGCAGATACAGCTGCGGGACAGGGCGCAGGGTCCCGGCAGTGAGCTCCATCGAGGCCGCCAGGAAGCCGACGATCTCGTCGATGCCGTTCTTGATCCCTCCGAGGGAGTCGGGGTTGCGGTGGTTCCAGGTGGCGTCGCCGTGGAAGCCCGCGGCGAAGGCGACGATGTCGCCCGCGGCGACCGCCTCGAAGCCGGCCCTGACGGCATGGACGTCGGCCTGGGCGGTGTCGGTGATGGTGCTCATGGTGTTCCTCCTGAGTGGGTGGTGCGGCACATCAGGAACCTAGGAAGCCGCGGTACGCCGCCGCATCGACCGTTCGATCGATATCGCTAGGGAGTTGCGGCGAGGCCGTGCCGCATCGCGAACATGGCCAGTGCGGCCCGGGTCGTGACCTCGCACTTGCCGTAGATGTGCACGGTGTGGGTGTGCACGGTCGAGGCCGAGATGAACAGCCGCTCGGCGATCTGCTTCTTGGTCAGGCCGGCCGCGAGCAGCCGAAGCACCTCGAGCTCGCGCTCCGTGAGGTCGACCGGCAGGGCCGGGAAGCTCGGTGCGGGCCCGTCCGCAGCGGCGAGCACCGCGCGCACGGCGTCGCGATCGAGCGGCAGTTCCGAGATCCGCCGGGCGGCCTCGTCCGGGGTCATCGCCTGCCGGTACGGCCTGGGCTCGCCGAAGCCGTGCCAGGCCTCGGCCGCGGCGAGGAGGCGCGTGGTCGGGTCGAGCTCTGCGGCACGGACACCCATCGGGTAGCCCGAGCCGTCCATCCGCTCGTGGTGCCGGCTGACCACGGCGGACAACGGCTCCAGCACCGGCGACCGGGCCAGGATCCGCCCCGAGTGGTACGGATGCAGCCGCACCAGCTCCCACTCGTCCGGGTTCAGCGGCCCCGGCTTCTCCCAGATCCCGGTCGGGACCGCCACGCGTCCGAGGTCGTGCACCAATCCTGCGCGGTACGCGAGTCCGGCATCGGTGCCCGCCAGCTGGGCGGCGGCAGCCTTGGCCAGCCTTGCCACCCCGCGCGAGTGCCCCTGGAAGTACGGCGACTTCAGGTCGGCGGCGTCACCGAAACCGGCCAGCACGTCGTCGAGCTGGTCGTCGTCGTCGAAGTAGCGATGCGGCGTCGGTTCCGCGGCCACGACGGCAGCCCAGGCGTCCTCGGCGCGGGAGAGCCCGAGGAGCCCCTCCGCGTCGTCGAGGAATCGCCCGGCGATCTCGGGGTCCAGCGCCCGCCCGGACCAGCGGGTCACGGTTGCCACCGCCTGCTCGCTGCCGCCGACGGCGTCGAACATCGCGACCGCGTAGCCGACCGCGGCGAAGCGTGCCGGTTCGGGTACGTCGGCCCCGGACCGGCCGGCGGGCGCTCCCTTGCCGTCGTACCGCTCGAACGCGCAGAGGACCGACTCGCTGACGGCCGCAGGCAGGCCGAGCAGGGCGACCAGACCGGCGCCGACCTCGCAGTCTGCGCGGGCCGCCTCGGTGACCAGGCCCGGCACCCTCGGTATCCGCGCCAGGACCCTCAGCTTCTCGGAACCGCTTCCCAGACCGGCCAGGAAGCGCAGCGCCTCGGCGGGGTTCGCGGTGTCCGTCAGGTCGCCCTTGGCCCGCACCGCGATGTCATCGCCGCCGAAGTGCGCCGCCGCCTCGTGCGAGGTGGCGGCGCAGCCGGCGAAGCGCATCAGGGTCGAGTAGAAGACCTCGGACTGGCGCGGCGGCGAGAGCCCGGAACGCCGAGCCAGCTCGGTGGCGACGAGGCAGGACCGCATCGCCTCCCCGACCGGATGACCGCGCGTCAGGTCGCTGGTGACCGACAGCGCTGCCACCACACCGGCTACCCGCACCTGGCTCGGCACGCCCGGATCGTAGCGCCGGGCGGCCCCGGGCGTGGGTCTCGGCAGCAGCCGACTCGGGCTCGAAGCCCACGTCCGGGTCCTCCTCGGCCTGATCGTCCTCGTCGACGAGCTGGTCGGTCGACGCTCGACGGCCTACTTCGGCGCGACGAACCTGATCGACTCCAGGGCCGAGGCGGCCTCGTCCACCAGCGCCTTCGGTGCGTCTTCGGTGTGGAACATGTCGACCACCACGGTGGTCCCGTTCACGTCCACCACCCAGAAGTCGATGACGACGGTGCCGGAGACGGCCTGGCGGTTCTCGAAGTAGCTGATGCCGCGGGCGCGACCTCCGGCGGCGGCCGCCTGGTTGGCCACCAGGTAGGCGGCGCCGTCTCCGCACTTGGCGTCGACTCGCATCCGCAGATGGAGGGCGTCGTGCCCGAACGCAGTCGTCGGCGTCGGCTGCTGGACGACCTCGCTCCGCGGCATCCCGGCGAGCTGCTGGGCCAGCTGCTGCGGCTCGGTCGCGGCCGGCTCGAAACCGGCCGCCATCCTGCAACCGCCGGCCACCGACTCGGCCTGGTAGGCACCGATCCCGGCGAAGTGGTCACCGTCGTACGCCACCGGGTAGTTCGAAGCAGCCCAGTGCGTACCTCCGAGGGTCAGGTCTGCGTCGATCCTCGTCCCGTCCGCAGCAACGCCCACCTGGGCTCGATAGGTGCCGGCCTCAGCCGGCTCCTGGTCGTTGCTCACCCACCTCGGCGGGTTCGTGGCATCCGCCGACGCGGTCGGCACGGTGGCGACGCCGGCATCGGGATCACCATCCACGATCCGGGCGATGCCGTAGGCGCCGCCGGCGACGAGCAGCACCGCAGCGGCGGCAAGCCCGACCCACGTCGAGGTGCGGCGGCGGCGTCGCTCCTGCCCGCGATTGACCATGCGTTCGATATCGGGTGTGGGAGTGGTGCGCATCTCCGCCTCCTGACTGAGTACTGCTCTGAGTTCCTCTTCGAGATTCATGACTCGCCCAACACCTCTCCGACACCCGACGCGGACAGAGCCCGACGGAGTGCCTTCATCGCCGCCGACGTCTGTGACTTCACGGTTCCCGGCGCACACCCGAGGACGTCGGCGATCTGCGCCTCGGTCAGGTCCTCGTAGTAGCGCAGCACGATCACGGCCCGCTGCCGCACGGGTAGTGCGCACACCAGCGGCCACAGCAGCGACCGGTCGAGCACGCCGACCTCGATCGCCTCCCCGGCGGCCTCCGGCACCGAATCGGACGACACCTCGCGAAGCCAGGCTCGACGGCGGCTCGACACCAGCGCATTGGCCAGCATCCGGCGTACGTACGCCTCGGGGAAGTCCATCCTGCTGATCCTCGGCCAGCTCGCGTAGGCCTTCTCGAACGTGGTCTGGAGCAGGTCCTCGGCCACGGTCGGCGACGCGGTGAGGAGGTAGGCCAGGCGATACAGCGACGTCCATCGCGCGGCGACGAACTCGACGAAGTCCTGCTCGGTGCTCATCGCTCACCCCCGTGGATCGTCACACCCCCTGTAACGCGATGGTGTCCGATCCGGTTCGTCGGCGCCGGACATTGCGTTCCGCGACCGCCCACGTGCGTGCGCCGATTCGCTATAGGTCGGGCGCGTGTCTCGACGTGCTCGGCGTCAGGGAGACCGAGCCCAGGTCTGGACGAGGGTGAAGGTGAGTCCGCGCCGCGTGGGATCCGCCAGCTCGTCCTCGACCTCGGCGAGCAGCGTGTCCAGCTCGGACTCGGTGACCTGCTCCAGCAGTCGGGCCCGCAGGGAGGCCGCGAACTGCAGCGGCAGCCGGAGGTAGGGATGGCCGGGCTCCAACGCGACGATGTCCGCGCGGATCTCGGGCTGCATCCCCATGCCCTGGAGGAGGTCGTACGTGAACCGGCCCGCGTCGAAGTCCCCACCGGCGGATCGGAACGCCTGCAGGATCATCTCGATCAGGTGGCGGGCGCGAGGGGCCTCCGGGGTGAACGTCCACGAGGCGGTGTCGGGATCTTCGAAGGCCAGGATCCCGCCGGGAGCAACGAGGCGCGACAGCGCGCCGATCTGGTTCTCGAACCTTCCCAGAGGTGCGAGCTGGAAGCGCGCGTGCACCAGGTCGAAGGACCGGGGAGGCAGACGACTGTCGAAGAGGTCGTCGCGGACGAGCTCCACGTTGGTCAGCCGCTCCGCGCTCAGGAAGGAGCCCGCTTCGCGTAGCAGGTCGTCGGAGATGTCGGTCCCGACGCAGGTGCCGCTCGGGCCCACCCATGCGCTGAGCAGGCGCAGCCAGCCCAGGCAGCCGCAACCGACGTCGACCACGCGTTTGCCCTCGCCCGCACCGAGGAACTCCAGCAGTCGGCTGCCGGCAGGCTCCCAGACCCTCGACTGGAGCTGCAGCCTCTCCAGCTCGGTCAGCTGCCCCGCCATCAGGTACGACACTGCTGGATCATCCCGCCACGGCAATCGCTCGTCCAGGACCTCGCACGCACGGCTGCGATCCCCGGACCTGGCCGAAGCCCTCCGAAGGAGGACCACCGGCCCTGCCCTCAGCGGGCCGTCCGGCGGACGCTGGCAAGGGAACGACCCGCAAGGTACGGGTCCCCCAGCATGCGAGGTAGTGCCATGAAGCGTCTCCGTGTCCTCTTCGTTCTCCTGATCACCGTCCTGGTCGGCGCCCTCCTGAGCCCGCCGGCGTCCGCGGGATCCGTGTGGTTGACCAGCAATGCCTCCTGGACCAACCCGACGGCATCGTCGCCACTCCCCCGGGTCATCAGCCTGAGCTACGCGCAGCACCAGACCTTCGACCGCGTGGTGATCCGGATCCGCGGGCCGCTCCCCGGAGGCAGCGCCCGCTACCAGCGATCGTTCAGCTACGACCCGAGCGGTCTGCCCGTGCCCATCCGGAGCACGTCAGGACTCCAGGTCACGCTGACCCCGGCGTACGGCCACGACGACGCCGGGCACAACCTGTACGTCGGTCCCCGGCTCGCCCACCCGCGGTTCCCGACGCTCAGGGCACTGGCCTACACCGGCGACGCCGAGGGACAGGTGACCTTCGCCTTCGCCCTCGATCACCGCGCCCCCTACCGCGTCTTCACCCTGTCGTCCCCGTCCCGGATCGTCATCGACTTCCGGCACCGGAGCTGAGCGCGCGCGACGGTGACGGGCTCGCGCTGCCAGACTCTGCGCCGTGAGCAGACGATTCGAAGGCAAGCGCGCACTCGTCACCGGAGCGGCCGGGGGTGTCGGCCGGGCGACGGTCGAGCTTCTCGCTGGGGAAGGCGCCACGGTTGTCGGTCTCGACCTGGACGCGAGCGATGATGTGCTGGCCTGTGACGTCAGCGACGAGACCTCCGTGCGCGCTGCCGTCACCGCTGCGGCCGAGCGCCTGGGTGGGCTCGACGTGGTTGTCAACGTCGCTGGCGTCGACCAGTTCCGCAGGTTCGAGGACCTCGACCTCGCCGTCTGGCAGCGCCACCTCGGCGTCAACCTGACCGGCCCGATGCTGATCAGCCACGCCGCCCTGCCGTACCTGCGCGAGTCCCGGGGCAACATCGTCACGATCGCCTCCATCGCCGGCCTGCGGGCCCAGCCCTACCAGGCGGCCTACTGCGCCTCGAAGGCCGGCGTCATCCAGCTCATGAAGTCCCTCGCGCTCGAGCTCGCCGCCGACGGCATCCGCGTCAACACCATCTGCCCCGGCGGCGTGGAGACCGACCTGCCGACCAAGGCCGCGGCCGAGCACCCCGACACCGACCTCGACTGGGGCCTGCTGATGGAGACCGCGGGCGCGCGCTACGGCTTCATGCCGCCCAGCGACATCGCCGACGCCATCGCCTACCTCGCGTCGGACGCCGCGGCCTCGGTCACCGGGGCCGTGCTCTCGGTCGACCGCGGCACCGCCTGCTGACGGGCGAACAGCCCGTTCACTCGCGGTGAGCCGCCTCCTGGTGCAGCACGAACATCATCTGGTCGTACGGCGGCACCGGTCCCGTGACGTGGATGCCGGGCAGGACGGTCGAGAGCGGCAGGGTGGCGACCGGAGAAGCCGACAGGCCCCAGGACGCGCGCCACTCGGACAGCTGGGCTGCCGAGACCGCATAGACGACCGCGCCGAGTCCGACCCACCCGTGTGCGGCGGCGCACATCGGGCAGTGCTCGCCGGAGGTGTAGACGGTCGCGCTCGATCGCTCCAGGGCGTCGAGGTGTCGCCAGGCCCACTGGGCGAGCTCGAGCTCGGGGTGGGCCGTCGGATCGGCGAGGGTTCGTTCCTTGTTCCGGGCCTCGGCCAGGACGTTCCCCGCCGCGTCCACGAGCACCGAACCGAAGGGATCGTCCCCGTCGTCCAGCGCCTCGCGCGCGAGCTCGACGCAACGTGCCAGGTGCTTGTCGTGATCCATCGTCGCGATCGCTCCGCCATCTCGCCGTGAGGTCGGTCGCAGTATGCGCCCGGCACGTCAGACACGGCGAGCCGAATACGCCGGCCCGCAACAATGACCAACGCTGCGGCCCGACCGCTCCTTCCGGACCGGCGCCGACACCGGCATCCTGAACCCATGGCAGACACCACGGCCCCGCGGAGCATGGCCGCGCCGCTCGCCGCGCTCACGGCGGGGGCGGTCGTCGCCGTCCTCCTCGGCGCGTTCGGCAAGGTGCACGATCCGACGCTGTCCGGTACGACGACCCTGGGCTTCCGCACCGTCATCGCGATGAAGGTCGTCCTGACGGTGGTGATCGGGGTGCTCGCGGTCCTGCAGGTCCTCGGCGCACTGTGGCTGTACGGCAAGCTCGGGATCGCGGCTCCCCGGTGGCTCGGCACGGCGCACCGCATCTCCGGGACGACGGCGCTGCTGCTGTCGGTGTTCGTCGCGTACCACTGCCTCTGGGCGCTCGGCCTCGAGACCGGCCGGTTCCACGACGGCACGCCCGTGCCGGTTCGGACCGTCGTGCACGGCGTCCTCGGCTGCGCCGTCTTCGGTGCTGTCGTCGTGAAGGTGGTCGCGGTGCGGTCCCGGCGCGCGCCCGGGTGGTTCCTGCCCGTCGCCGGCGGCGTGCTGTTCGCGCTGCTCATCGCGGCCGTACTGACCTCGGCGGGCTGGTACCTCAGCACGCACGGCTGGCCGAGCACCGGCGGCTACTGACCAGGCTGGCCCTGGAGCGCGAGACCGGAGGTCAGTCGGGCAGGAGCGCCCGCTTCAGCATGTCGGCCACCCAGGCGGCGTGCTTGCGACGGCTCCAGCCGAGCTCCTCGCACAGCAGCCGGCCGACGTCCGGGCTGACGATCGCGAAGATCGTGTCCGCTGCAGCGGCTTCGCTCATCCGCAACGGGCCGCGTGCGGCGAACCAGCCGGCGTACACCCGCATGTTGCCCATCCGGTTCTTCTCCAGCATCGCCAGGGTCTCGGCGACCGCGGGCTCGCTGGCGGCCGCGCTGCGCATCACGTCGAAGACGGGGCGCAGCGCCACGTTGAGCTTGGTGATGAACTCCGCGAACAGCTCGATCTGACGGACGGGGTCGGTCTCGTTCCTGACCGCCTGCGCCTCCGGTCCCTCGGCGACGTTCGCCACGGCCTCGTCGGGCACCAGCCGAAGGTCGACCATCGCCGGGATCAGTGCGGCCTTGTTGCCGAAGGCAGCGTGCACGGTGTCCCGCGCGACGCCGGCACGCTCGGCGATGTCCTTCATCGTCGCCTTCGCATAGCCCTTCTCGCGGAACAGCTCGTCGGCGGCCTGCACGATCCGGGCGCGAGTACGACGGGCCTGCTCATCGCGCACCGAGGACGAGTAGGAGCGGGTGCTCTTGACATCGGTCACAAATTGATCCTACCGTCACTTTATTGATCCGACATATTGTCGGGTGAATATTTCGACTGGTAAGGAGTCGCCATGAACCTGCTCTTCACCGTCCTCGGAGCATTCACGCTCGGCCGGCTCGTCCCGCACCGTGCGGCAGCCCTGGTGACGTACCTGGTCGTCGACTCGTTCCTGTTCAGCTTCCAGACGCTCAACGTGCTGCTCACGTGGATGTCCGGGGGGAACGGGATGGGTGGCGCCTCCGGCTTCGGCGACTCTCCGACCGGGACGTTCCCGATCGACTACGCCACCGGCGAGGTGGTCGGCTACGGGGTCGTGAACCTGGCCATCACGACGGTCGGGGTGGGCCTGGTCCTGCTCGGCGCTCGTCTCCGCGACCGCCGCGCCGGGCGTGTTCCCGCCCCCGAGACCGTCACGGTCGGGTGATCGCCATGGATGTCACCGTGGACCTGGTCACCGGTCCCCCGCCACCCGAGGCGACGGCCGCGATGCAGGCCATCGAGGGGATACGCATCGTGCCGGTCATGCTGAACACCCAGTCGGGGCCCGAAGGTCACCTCGGGCCGGAGAGCGCGGGCGCGATCCTGGTCCTTCAGGGCACGTTCGCGGCAGAGGAGCGGTTCCACGAGTTCTGGACCCACGTGATCGGTCTGATGGAGCTCCTCGCGACCGCACCCGGCTTCATCCGGCGCTACAACTTCGCCGACGGGCCGCACTACACCTTGATGGCCTGGTGGCGCACCGTCGAGGACGCACACGCCTTCTTCGCCCGGCCCGAGCACCAGGCGGCGATGCGCAGGACCTTCGAACGGCGGTGGAACTACACCCACTTCGCCGGCCTCTGGACCATGGCCGAGCAGCGCCAGCGGCTGTTCTTCTGCCAGAGCTGCGACGGCATCACCCCCTCCACCGAGTCGGCCTGCACCGGGTGCGGCTCACCCCTCCAGGACCCCTACGGAGCCCCCGATGTCCACGCAGCTGCAGGCGTTCCTCGATGAGTGGATCCCGGTCCAGCACAAGACCGGGATCGACATGCACAGCGGTGACACCTCCTCGTGGATCGAAGCCTGGTCGCACCGGGAGCCGGTGACCGTCTTCGGCGCCGGGGTGCGCGCCAGAGCCGGATGGGAGGCGGTCCACCGCACGATCACCTGGGTCGCGAGCGCGTTCGCCGACTGCCCGAGCTACGAGTTCGAGCTGATCACGGCCGGCGTCGAGGGCGACCTGGCCTACACCTGCGGCTTCGAGCGGTACACCGCCGTACGTCCGAGCGGAGAGACGGTGCGCAACGAGCTGCGCGTCACCCAGCTCTACCGACGCGAGGACGGCGTCTGGAAGATCGTCCACCGGCACGGCGACCACGCCCTTCGGGTCGACCCCGGCACCGACTAGACCCGGACCAGGCCGAGGGCGCCCAAGCGGCTTCGGCCGGCTCCACCCCTCAGGTCCGCGGCTCGAAGACCGCCTCGACGCGGTTGCGCCCCTGCCGCTTGGCGGCGTAGAGACGCTGGTCGGCCAACGCGATCGCGGCGGCCAGGTCGCCGCCAGGGGCGACCATCGCCAGACCGATGCTGACCGTCACGGCGAGGCCGGGCTGCAGGGACTCCCAGTCGAACGCCGCCACCCCGGCACGCAACAGCTCGCAGCGTGCGGTGGCGTCCGTCAGCGACAGGCCGTCGACCCCGACCAGGAACTCCTCGCCACCGATCCGGGCCACGAGGTCGCTCTCCCGGACACGGGCCCGGAGCGTGTGCGCGATCTGCTGGAGCACCCGGTCGCCGACCAGGTGGCCGAACCGGTCGTTGACCGTCTTGAACAGGTCGACGTCGATCATCGCCACACCGAGCGGGCGAGCGGCGCCGGCAACGGCGGCCAGCCAGAGCTCGGCGTTCCGGCGGTTGGCCAGGCCGGTCAGCGGGTCCTCGGTCGCCTGCTGCTGGAGAGCGGCCTTCTCGGCCTCGAGCTCGACCGTGCGCAGCCGGTGGAGCTCGGTCTCGAGACGGGCGTTGTCCGCCTCGAGCCGAGCGTTGTCGAGCTCGAAGTGGTGCTGGGCCATGCGCGCACGGGCCGCGGACAGCTCGTTGTGCGCGGCGCGCTCGAGACGGTGGTACTCGCGGTAGTGACGCAGCGCCGACGCCGGGTCACCCACCTGCTCGTAGGCGGCGGACAGCTCACGATGGATCTCCATCGCGACCGGCATCTCCCCGGCTTCGAGGACGCGGCCGAGTGCCTCGCACAGCTCGGTGATCGCCGTGGCGCAGTCGCCGCGCATCATCCGGACCTGCGCCCGGTGCTGCATCGCGGACGACTCGAGGGAGGGATACCCGTGGCGCGCCGCGATCGCCAGGGCGTCGCCGATCATCCGCTCTGCCCCCGCGTGATCGCCGGCGAGCGCGAGCAGCATGCCGAAGTTGTCCAGGCAGATGGACTCCCGGTAGGGGTGGCTCGCAGCGCGAGCGAGCCGGAGCGCCTCGGCAACGTGGTCCGTCGACGCGCGCAGCATCGCCTCGGCGCCGGTCGTGTCGCCGTCCGCCAGCAGCTCGGCGACCCGGTGGACGGCGTTGTCGCCGACGTTGTTGAGGATGCAGAAACGCGCCTCGTCGCCCATGCCGTCCACCATGCCGAGCGCCCGCAGGAGGTACTCCGCGCTCAGCCGGTGATTGCCCATGTTGCCGTGGACCACGCCGGTCCGGTTGTGCACCCAGTACAGAAGGTCGCGGTCGGCCAGGTCGTGGGCGATCTGGCGCGCCCTCGAGAGCACCTCGAGCGCCTCCTCGTGCATGCCGAGCTCCGTCAGGGCCAGGGCCTCCACGGTGAGCACGTTGCAGGCCACGGACCGGTCACCGGCGGTGTACTCGAGCAGCGCGACGGCATCCCGGCACGCGATGATCGCCTCCTCGTACTCGCCGAGCCGCAACAGCTGGCTGGCGAGCATGTGCAACGCGTCGGCCTGGCCGGTGGCGTCGCCGGACGACTGGGCGAGCGCGAACGCTCGCCGCGCGAGATCCGAACCGGACCGGTAGTCGCCGGCCAGCCTCGCCTCCTCGGCGAGGTCGAGCAGCGCGCGCAGCCCCACCGCGGGGGCGGCAGGTGGAGTGGCGGCGCTGGCTGTCATGGGTGAAACATCGCCACGAGGCACCGATTGCTGAGCCAATTCCCGCGGAGCGTTTCATTCCGCTGCGCATGTCGGAGGCGGTCTCACGGCCCCACCACCTGCACCAACGGCTCCTGCTGGGTGATGCAGTGGACTCCCCCACCCCGTGCGAACAGCGGCCGCGCGTCGACGCCGACGACCTCACGACCCGGGTACGCCGCGGCGAGACTCTCGAGCGCCGTACCGTCACGCGGGTCGTCGAACACGCACGCGACGACCCCGCCGTTGCACACGTAGTGGTTGAGGTAGCTGTAGTCGACCGGTCCGTCCTCGTCGGTGAGCACCTCGGGTGCGGGCAGGTCGACGATCGCGAGGTCGTCGGGCACGGCGGCTCGGACGACCTCCATCACCGCGTGGTCCGGGTGCGAGTCATCCGGTTGCGCGTGCAGCAGCACGGTGCCGGGCGAGGGCATCGTGGCCACGATGTCCACGTGCCCTCGGGTGCCGAACTCGTCGTAGTCCCGGGTGAGCCCGCGCGGCAGCCACACCACCCGCTGCACTCCCAGCGTCCGGCGCAGCTCCTCCTCGACGGACGCGCGGGTCCAGGACGGGTTCCGGCCGGGATCGAGCTGCACCGTCTCCGTGACGAGCACGGCGCCCTGCCCGTCGACATGGATGCCGCCGCCCTCGTTGACCATCGCCGAGGGGACGACGGTCGCACCGGCCCACTCGGCGACCTGACAGGCGACTCTGGCGTCGTGCTCCCAGCGGGCCCAGGGCTGGGCGCCCCAGCCGTTGAACACCCAGTCGACCGCACCGAGCCCGTCGGGGCCGACGACGAAGGTCGGCCCGATGTCACGCATCCAGGCGTCGTCGAGCGGCGCCTCGAGCACCTCGACGTCGCTGCCGAGCCAGTCGCGGGCGACCCTCGCCGCAGAGGGGTCGGCGACCATCCGCACCGGCTCGAACTCCGCGACCGCGTGCGCCACGGCCGCCCAGACGCCCCGGGCCTCGTCGGCATCGGCCTCGGAGTCACCGAGCGTGTAGCCCGCCGAGGGCCACGCCATCCAGGTGCAGCGGTGCGGTTCGGTCTCGGCCGGCATCCGCCAGCGCGGGCTCACGGGTGGTCGGGCCGCGCGAGCGCGGCGTACGTGTCGGGGCGGCGCGTGCCGAAGAACGGGAACAGCGTGAGCCAGTCCCGTCGCTGGTCGAGGTCGAGGTCCGCCACCAGCACGGCCTCCTCGTCGCGCGGCGCCTCGACGAGCACGCGCCCGTACGGGTCGACGACGAACGACGACCCGTAGAACGTCAGCTCGCCCTCCACCCCCGTGCGGTTCGGCACCACGACGAACAGGCCGTTGGCGATGGCGTGTCCGACGATCACCTGTCGCCACAGCGGCTGGGTGTCGAAGTCGGGGTGGTCCGGCTCGGAGCCGATCGCGGTCGGGTACGCGAGCAGGTCGGCCCCCTGCAGGCCGTAGATCCGCGCCACCTCGGGGAACCACTCGTCCCAGCAGGTCGGAAGCCCGAGCCGCAGGTCCAGCTCATCGACGTCGTGCACGGGGTAGGCGTCGTCGGCCGGCCCCGGCCGGAAGTACGCGTCCTCGCCGTACCCCTCCGTCACCGGGATGTGCGTCTTCCGCGTCCGTGCGACAACCCGGCCCGACGGGTCCACCAGCACCGCGGTGTTGAAGCCGAGCCCGTCGCCGGTGCCGTCCGGGTCGGCGCGCTCGTAGAGCGACGCGTGCACGAACACGCCGTGGCGGCGGGCAGCGTGCGACGCGAACGCCACCGTGGGCCCGGTCTCGAGGTCCTCCGCCGACGCCGCCGGTACGCCGACCGGTGGCTGGTACGCCGGGTACCGCGACAGCGTCAGCTCCGGCAGGAAGACCACCTGCGCGCCGGCACCCGCGGCCAGGTCGATGCCTTCTCCGAGCACCTTCGCCAGGTCGTCCGCGTCCTCGCGCCAGGCGTGCTGGACCAGCCCGACCCGCACGGTCGCCCGCGCCGGCGGGTCGACGCGCGCCGGAGAGTCGAGTGCCGAGCCGGTGACGAGCCTCATGCGCCCGCTCCCACCCGCTCCGCCTGGTGTGAGACGGCTCCCTCCACGACGGTCAGCATGATCGGAGCATCGACCAGCTCGTCGGCCGGCGCAACCAAAGGGTCGACCGCGAACGCGGTCAGGTCCGCACGCTTGCCGACCTCGAGGGTGCCGGCGACGTCGTCCTCGCCCACCGACCAGGCGGCGTGGGTGGTGTAGCCCTCGAGCGCCATCCGGGCGGAGATCGCCTGCTCCGGCCCGATCGGCGTGCGGTCGGGAGCACCGCCGCGCCGGCGCAGCTGGGCCGCAGCGAGGATCCCGCGCGGGTCGACGTCGGCGATCGGCCAGTCGGAGCCGAGCGCGACCCGCACGCCTGCCTGGCGCAGGTCCCGGACCCGCCAGCCGCGGCTTGCCCGCACCGGCCCGAGCCGGGTCGACCAGTTGTCGCTGTGGTCGGCAGCGACGTACTCCGTGCAGTGCGTCGGCTGCATGCTCGCCGTCACCGGCAGCCGGCCGAACTCCGCCACCAGGTCGTCGGGGATGGTCTCGATGTGCTCGATCCGGTGGCGGACCTGCCTGCCGGTGGCCGAGAGTGCACGCAGCACGTGCCGCACGCCCTCGTCGCCGATCGCGTGCGTTGCCGTGGGCACTCCGTGCGCGTCGAACCAGGCGATCGCGCGGGCGTACGCCGCCGGGTCGGGCCAGTACGCCGACGTGCACTCGCCGTGGCTGTCCGGCTCGGTGAGCCACGCGGTGCCGTTGTCGACGGTGCCGTCGATGAACAGCTTCACGCCGCCCACGTGCCAGCGCCGACCCCCGGTGCCCTGCAGCGCCGCGAGCGCTGCCCAGTCGTCCTCGTCGGTGCCCGGCTGCGCCCAGGGCGAGCAGCGCAGCCGGATCGGCAGGTCGCGATCGGCCTCGATCCGCTGGTAGACCCCGGACGCCCGTGCCACGTGCTCCATCGCGTGGGCGCCGGTGATCCCGACACGGGCCATCGCGGCCAGCGCGTCGTGCACATGGTCCGCGACCTCGTCGTCGGTCGCGGTGGGCACGTGGCCGTCGACGAGCGCGATCGCGGCCGCCTCCAGCAGGAAGCCGGTCGGCCTGCCGTCGGCGTCGCAGACGACCTCGGACTTCTGGTCGAAGACCCGGGGTCCGTCGACGCCGGCGATCCGCAGCGCGGTCGTCGACGCCAGTGCGGAGTGGGCGTCGAAGAGCCGGAGCAAAGCGGGCCGGCCACCGACGGCGTCGTCGATGTCGGCCGACGTCAGGCCTCGGCCGGGCGCGACGTTGGGGTCCAGCCCCCATCCCAGCACCCACGCGTCCGGCGCGAGGGTGGCCGCCCGGTCGGCGAGGGCGCGGCGTACGCCGTCGAGGTCCAGGCCGAGCAGCCCGACACCGCGGGTGAGCTCGGCGCCGTTGACGGGGTGGATGTGTGCGTCGACGAGACCGGGCGTGACGGTGGCCGACCCCAGGTCGATGACCCGGGTCGAGGATCCCCGCCACGTCGCGACGTCGTCGCGGGTCCCGAGAGCGGCGATCCGGCCGGACCGGACGGCGACCGCAGTGACGCCGGTGTCGGCGTCGGCCATCGTCCGGATCCGGTCGGCGCAGACCACGAGATCGATCACTGAGCCTGCTCCACGGCCGCGTCGTCATGGGCGAGCAGCGCGATCGTCTCGGGCCGGACGCTGCGCAGCACCAGACCGCCGACGACCCCGAGCAGGAGGATGGCCGGCACGGCGCCCACGAGCACCTCGTTGGTGGCCCTGGGCGCGCCCGTGAGCACGTCGAGGTGCTTGACCACCGCGTAGATCACCCAGGCCATCAGCCCGGCCGCGACCACCGAGGTCGACATGAGGAACGTGCGCCGCGGCACGTCGCGGCGACGGAAGAAGAAGGCGACCGCCGCTGCCGCGGCGAGCGCCTGCAGCAGGATGATGCCGATCACGCCCGGCGTGTTCACCTTGATCAGCAGGTCGTTGAACGGGTCGAGGCCGAACAGCGCGAACAGCAGCACGACCGTCAGGGCGAGCACGCTCTGCACCGCGCCGGCGAACGCCGGGCTGCCGGCACGGTTGGTGCGGGCGAAGACGCGCGGCAGGGCACCGCTCTCGGCCATGCCGAAGGTGTACCGGTTGATGGCGTTGTGGAAGGCGAGCTGCGAGGCGTAGACGCTGGTCACGATGAGCAGGTACATCGCGTGCTCGGCCCAGCCACCGACGTACTGGTGGATGGTGGCGAAGAACAGCGCCGGACCCTGCTTGCCGGCACCGGCCTGGACGTCGGCCTGGCCGAGCGCCTGCACGACGGTCCAGGAGATGAAGCAGTAGAACAGCGCCATGAACGCGACCGCGGCGTACGTCGCGCGCGGGATCGTGCGGGCGGGGTCACGTGCCTCCGCGCGGTACAGCGCGGTGGACTCGAAGCCCATGAACGCGGCGAAGCAGATGCCGAGCACGGCCAGGACGCCGCTGTTGAAGATGTTGTCGGGGTTGAACGACGCGACCCCGAGCCCGTGCGCGCCTCCGTGGAGGACGATCGAGACGCCCATGATCGCCAGGATCGCCGACTCGAGGGTGATCAGCACGACGAGCACCTTGGCCCCGACGTCGATCCCGGCCGCACCGAGGATGAACACCACCACGACCGCGATCGCCGAGATCACCCACCAGGGAGCGGTGAAGCCGAACAGGTCGTCGAGCGCGGCACGGGTCTGGATGCCGAAGAGCCCGTAGACCCCGATCTGGAGCAGGTTGTAGGAGACCAGCGCGAGCACGGCGGCTGCGAATCCCGCCGTGCCCCCGAAGGCGTGCCCGATGTAGACGAAGAACCCACCGGTCCGCCGGATCGTCGCCGCCATCGCGGTGAAGCCGATCGCGAAGATCGACAGCACGATGCCGGCCAGCAGGTAGGCACCCGGCACACCGACGCCGCCGATCGCCAGCGCGATCGGGGCGACGCCCGCCATGACCGTCAGCGGGGCGGCGGCGGAGATCACCGTCGCGGCGACGCCGACGGTGCCGACGGAGTCGGCGCGCAGGGTGGTCCCGCCGCCGGCCAGGGCGGTGGAGGGTTCGGAGACCGAGGAGGTGGAGCTGGCAGAGACTGCAGACATGGCGACCTCGCATCGCTAAAACGAATAAGATTCGTTTGAGTATGGTTGCGACCTGGATCACCTGGCAAGGGATCCGTCGCAGTTTCGTTATTCGGAAGAGGAATTCGTGGGAAGGCCCAGCACCCCCCTGCTCTCGCCAGACGCGATCGCCGTCGCGGCGCTGCGCCTGGTCGACCGCACCGGGGAGTTCACGATCGTCCAGGTGGCCGACGCGCTCGGGGTGCGCCCGTCCTCGCTCTACAACCACTTGTCCAGCAAGGCAGAGATCGTCGAGGCGATGCGCTCGTGGGTCTTCCGCGAGGGCAGCTTCGAGGCCGACGGGGCGGGGACGTGGGACCAGGTCGTCCGCACCCTTCTGCGCCGCTACCGGGACTGCTTCGCCCGCCACCCGCGGCTGATCCCCCTCGTGACCGCGTACACCGTGTCGTCGCCCGAGGTGATGTCGATGTACGACCAGCTCGCCGAGACCCTGTCGCAGGCCGGTGTCGGCGACAGCAGGCTGCTGGACGTGATCACGATGTGCGACAGCGTCGTCCTGGGGGCCGCCCTGGACCTGGCCGCGCCCGACGAGGTGTGGGCGGTCGACCTGGCGCGCAGCACGGCGCTGACCGCGGCGATCCGCGAGGCCGGCTCCGGACGTGAGCGCGCGGACCGCGCCTTCGAGGTCGCGCTCGACGTGCTGCTCACCGGGATCGCGAGCATGGTCGAGAGCGGCCGGCTCGGCCCCTGACGTCCGCACTCACCCCAGCCGCAGCAACCGCGCGGCGTTCTCCTTGAAGATCAAGGGTCGGGCCTCCTCGCGGACCTCCAGCTCGTCGAACGACGCCATCCACCGGTCGGGCGTGAGCACGGGGAAGTCGGAGCCGAAGAGCACCTTGCGACGCAGCAGCGTGCCGAGCTGGCGCACCAGCTGGGGCGGGAAGTACTTCGGGAGCCAGCCGGACAGGTCCATGAACACGTTCGCCTTGTGCGTCGCGATCGAGATCGCGGCGTCGACCCACGGCACCGACGGGTGGGCCATGACGATCTGCAGGTCCGGGAAGTCCGCCGCCACGTCGTCGAGCAGCATCGGGTCGGAGTAGCGCAGCTTGATCCCGCGACCGCCCGGCAGGCCCGCGCCGATGCCGGTCTGCCCGGTGTGGAAGAGCGCCACGACCCCGAGCTCGGAGAACGCCTCGTAGAGCGGGTAGTACGCCGGGTCGTTCGGCGCGAACGCCTGGAGCGACGGGTGCAGCTTGAAGCCGCGGACGCCGTGCTCGGCCACCAGGTGGCGCGCCCGCTCGACCGCCGCTGCCCCCTGGCGCGGGTCGACGGACCCGAACGGGATCAGCACGTCGTTGTTGCGGGCGGCACCCTCGGCGATCTCCTCGCTGGAGAGCGCGGGGTGCCCGGTGGCCGTGCTCGCGTCGACGGTGAACACGACGGCGGCCATCGACCGCTCGCGGTAGTGCGCGGCGATGTCGTCGAGCGTCGGGGTGCGCAGCTGGTCGGCCTTGAAGTACGCCGCCGAGGCGTCCATCAGCTCGTCGTCGAGCGAGAAGTGACCGTGCCCGTCGGCCTCGACGTGGGTGTGCACGTCGATGGCGACGACCGCGTCGAGGTCGATCGCGGGCTCGTAGCGCGTGGTCATGGCAGCACCTCCGAGCGCGCCTTGGCGGCGAGCAGTCCGACGAGCAGTGCGTCCCTCTCGGCGGCCAGCGTGGCGACGTCGATGCCGCCGAGCTCGTCGTGCACGCCGGCGACCAGTGTCTCGGCGAGCTGCGGTGTCAGCTGCGGAGCGCCGAGGTCGTCCATCAGCGCCTGCGTGGGTGGCCCGAGGTGGGCGAGCACGTGCGCGAGCCCTCCGTCGCCACCGGAGAGGTGTTGGTTGGCGACCGGGCCGAGCAAGGCCCACCGCAACCCCGGGCCGTTCGAGATCGCCGCGTCGAGGTCGGCGACCGTCGCCACTCCGCGCTCGACGAGCGAGTAGGCCTCGCGCCAGAGCGCGGCCTGCAGCCGGTTGGCGAGGTGACCGGGCACCTCCTGGCGCACGTGGACCGGGCGTTTGCCCACCCCGGCGTAGAACGCCATGGCTGCGTCGACGACGCCGGAAGGGGTGTCCGGAGACCCGACCACCTCGACGAGCGGCACCAGGTACACCGGGTTGAAGGGATGTCCGACGACCACGCGCTCGGGGTGCCGCGCGCACATCGATGCCAGCCGGCTCGGCAGCATGCTGGAGGAGCTGCTGGCGACCACGACGTCGGGCGGCACCAGCGCATCGAGCTCGGCGAAGATCGCCGCCTTGACGTCGTCCCGCTCGGGCGCGTTCTCCTGCACGAAGGCGGCGCCCTCGACGGCCTTCCCCAGGTCGCCGGTGAACGAGAGCCGGTCCTGCCAGCCGTCGGTGTCGAGGCCGAGCCGGGCGAGCACGGGCAGGGCCCGCTCGACGTCGCGCAGCAGCCGCTCCTCGGCGTCCGGCGCCGGATCGGTCACCGCGACCTCGAGGCCGTGGGCGAGCAGATGGGCGGCCCAGGCGTTGCCGATCACCCCGGCGCCGACGAGCGCCACACGCCGGACGTCGGTCCTCATGACTGGCCCTGCCCGTCGCGCGCCGCGGCGTACGCGACGTAGGCGTCCAGCGCCTGCGGGTCGGCGAGCGAGTCCGCCGTGGCCACCTCGGCGACCGGCCGGCCCTGCAGGATCCGCTTGGCGGGCAGCTCGAGCTTCTTGCCCGTGCGGGTCCGGGGCACCGCCGGCACCGCCACCACGGCGTCCGGCACGTGACGCGGCGACAGCGCCGAGCGGAGCTCGCGGGCGATCGAGGTGCGGAGCTCGTCGTCGAGCTCGGCTCCCGTGGCGGGCACGACGAACAGGATCAGCTCGCCGTTGCCCCCGGCCGGGTCCTCGAGGTGGACGACGAGGCTGTCCTCCACCTCGGGCATCTCCTCCACCACGCGGTAGAACTCCGCGGTGCCCAGCCGGACTCCGCCCCGGTTGAGCGTCGCGTCCGACCGGCCGGCGACCACGCACGAACCGTGCTCGTCGAACCTGACCCAGTCGCCGTGCCGCCACACGCCGGCGAAGTCCTCGAAGTACGTCGACCGGTAGCGGCTCCCGTCGGCGTCACCCCAGAAGCCGACCGGCATCGAAGGCATCGGCCGCGTGATCACGAGCTCGCCGAGCTCGCCGACGACCGGACGGCCCTGCGGGTCGTACGCCGCCGCCGCGACTCCGAGGCACGCGCCGGAGATCTCGCCTGCGCGCACGGGCTGCAGCGGACTCCCCTGCACGATCCCGGTGCACACGTCGGTGCCACCGGAGCCGACGTTGAGCAGCACGTCCGGGCCGAACTGCTCGCGCACCCAGGCGTAGCCCTCGATCGGCAGCGGGCTGCCGGCCGCGCCGATCTGCCGCACGCGGGACAGGTCGTGGTCGACCGCGGGCCGGAGCCCCTCCTTGCGGCTGGCCATCAGGAACCCGGGACTCGCACCCATGAGCGTCGCGCCGGTCTCCTCCGCGAGCCGCCACTGCCAGTCCAGGTCCGGGAACATCGGGTTGCCGTCGATCATCACGATCGAGGCACGCACCAGCAGCGCCGAGACGAGCGCGTTCCACATCATCCAGGCGGTAGTGCTGAACCACAGCAACCGGTCGCCCGGTCCGAGGTCCCAGCTCAGCGCGTGGTTCTTCAGGTGCTCGAGCAGGATGCCGCCGTGGCCGTGCACGATCGGCTTCGGCTTGCCGGTCGTGCCCGACGAGAAGAGCACGTAGAGCGGGTGGTCGAACGCCACGGCCTCGAAGGTGAGCGGCTCGTCGGTCGCGAGCAGGTCGGGCCACGAGAGGGTGTGCGCGAGCGCCTCGCCGCCGTACGGCACCTGCACGACGTGCTCGACGGTCGGGAGTGCGCGGCAGATCTCGGCCACCTCGGCGGTCCGGTCGACGTCCTTCGCCCCGAACCGGTAGCCGGCGACGACCAGCAGCACCTTGGGCTCGACCTGGGCGAAGCGGTCCACGACGCTGCGGGCGCCGAACTCCGGCGCGCAGCTGGCCCACACCGCGCCGAGGCTGGCCGTGGCCAGGAAGGCGACCAGCGTCTCCGGGATGTTCGGCAGGTACGCCGCGACGCGGTCACCGGGCCCGACTCCGAGTCCCGCCAGCCCGGCACGGGCACGCGCGACCTGCGCGCGCAGCTCACCGAAGGTGAGCTCGACGCGTTCGCGGGTCTGCGAGTACGCGACGACCGCGACCTCGTCGTCGCGCGAGGTGTCTGCGAGCAGGTGCCGCGCGTAGTTGAGCCGGGCACCCTCGAACCAGCGCGCGCCCGGCATCGCCTCGTGCGCGAGGACCGTGTCGTAGCCCGTGTCGGACGCGACGCCGAAGTGGTCCCAGACCGCCGACCAGAACCCGTCGAGGTCACGGACCGACCACTGCCACAGGTCGTCCCAGTCGTCGAACCGCACGCCGTCGCGCTCCTCGACGAACCGCACGAACGCACCGATCCGCGTGGTCGTGCGCCAGTCGTCGGGCGGGGACCAGATCACGTCCCCGGGCTGCACCTGCGACCCGGCGACCGAGGCGCCGCTCACCGGCCTTCGTCCGCGCCGCGGCCCACCTTGCCGGCCCGGCCCTCCAGGAAGGCGCTCATCCGCGACTTCGCCTCGTCGCTGCCGCCGGCGACCGCGGCCATCAGAGCCTCGAGCAGGTAGCCCTGGCTCGGGCTGGACTCGGCGATCCGGGGCAGCGCCTGCAGCACGGCGAAGTTCGTGATCGGGGCGTTGGCCGCGATCCTGCTCGCCAGCTCGAGCGCCTTGGCCAGGCCCTCGCCCTCGCCGACGAGGTAGTGCGACAGGCCGATCGCGTGGCCGTCCGTGGCGTCGTACACGCGGCCGGTGAGCATCATGTCGGCCATCCGGTTCACGCCGATGAGCCGAGGCACCCGGACGGACGCACCACCGCCGACGAACAGTCCGCGCTGGCCCTCCGGCAGCGCGTAGAAGGTCGAGGGCTCCGCCACCCGGATGTGGGCCGAGCTGGCGAGCTCCAGTCCCCCGCCGATCACGGCACCGCGCAGCACGGCGACCACCGGCAGGCGACCCTGCTCGAGACGCGCGAAGGCACGGTGCCACATCATCGAGTGGTCCAGGCCCTCGAGGGTGTCCCGGTCGGTCAGCTCGGCGAGATCGAGGCCCGCCGAGAAGTGGTCGCCCTCCGCGTCGAGCACGACCGCGCGCGCCCACGCGGGCGGCTCGGCGAAGAAGCTCTCGATGCCCAGCACCGTCGCGTCGTCGAGCGCGTTGCGCTTGGACGGCCGGGCGAGCCGCAGCACGGCGACCGCGTCGTGGCGCTCGAGCACGAGCGACACGGGGAGCAAGGCGCGGACCTGCCGGTCCTCGTCCAGCTCCGGGGCGGCATCGCGGGCGGTCATGGTTTCTCCTCGAGAGTGGTTCGGGCGCGGTCACGGAGGTGCGAGCGGAGGATCTTGCCGGTGGCGTTGCGCGGCAGCTCGTCGACGAAGCAGAGGTGCTTGGGGATCTTGTAGCGGGCGAGGTGTGCCTCGAAGTGGGCGCGCAGCTCCGCCTCGGTGACCGTCGCGCCCGGGAAGGTCTCGACGTACGCGACGCCGACCTCGCCCCACCGGTGGTCGGGCAGCGCGACGACGGCGGCGGACCGTACGCCGGCGCACGTGATCGCGACCGCCTCGACCTCGGCCGGGTAGATGTTCTCCCCACCGGAGATGATCACGTCCTTGACCCGGTCGACGACGTAGCCCCAGCCGTCCTCGTCGGCGCGCAGGATGTCGCCGGTGCGGAACCAGCGGTCGTCGACGACGCCGGCGGTCGTCTCCTCGGGGCGGTTCCAGTAGCCGGCGAACACGTTCGGCCCTCGCACGAGCAGCTCGAGCCCGGGCCCCTCCTGGGGCACCGGTACGACGGATCCGTCGGCGCCGAGCGCGGCGACATCGGTGAAGAAGTGGGGCACCCCGACCGACACCGGACGGTCGCCCGAGCCCTCCTGCAACGCCATGTAGATGCCGGGACCGGCCTCGGTCATGCCGTAGCCCTGCAGCACCCGGACCCCACGCTCCAGCCAGGCGCGGGCGACACCCTCGTTGACGGACGAGCCGCCGAAGACCACGTGCCGCAGCGAGCTCAGGTCGGCATCGGCCCAGGCCGGGTCCTCGACCATGAGCTGCAGCATGGTCGGCACCGCCGAGAAGCTGGTGATGCCGTGCTCGCCGACCAGCCGCAGCACGGTCCCGGCGTCGAACTTGTCCAGCACGTCGACGCTGCCGCCCTTGAACAGGGTGGGGAGCGTGACCTGGCCGAGCCCGACCGCGTGGAACAGCGGGGCGATGCACAGCGCACGGTCGGTGCTGGCCGTGTCGAAGTGCGCCAGCTGGTTGATCGTGTTCCAGGTCAGGTTGCCGTGGGTGAGCGTCGCGGCCTTCGGCCGGCCCGTCGTACCGGACGTGTAGAGCAGGAGGGCGGGATCGGCCAGCGTCACGTCGACCTCGGCAGCCAGGGGTGCGGCTGCCGCGACCTCCGCCTCGACCTCGGCGAACGGCAGGGTGACCAGCCGGTCCAGCTCCGGGTCCTCCACGAGCTCCTTGGCGACGAGCTCGACGCCGTTGCCGACCAGGAGCACCCGGGCTCCGCAGTCGGTCAGCATGTAGGCGACCTCGGCCGCCGCGAGGCGGGTGTTCAGCGGCACGAACACCGCGCCGAGCAGTCCGCTGGCGAAGAACGCCTCGAAGGTGGTGAGGTCGTTCGTGCCGAGGTGGGCCACCCTGTCGCCGCGCTGGACACCCCGGTCCCGCAGCACCGACGCGAGCCGGGCGGCCCGGTCGGCGAGCTGGGCGTAGGTGAGGGCGCGGTCGCCCTGACGCAGGGCGACCGCGTCCGGCGACATCCGGGCACGGCGCCAGGGCCAGCTGCCGAGGCCCTGGTTGCCGCTGGACCGGAGTGCTGCCTGGAGCGCGGTCTCCTGCTCGGACAAGGTCAGAACCTCAGCACGGGCTTGATCGTCGTGCCGGCGCTGACGTCGGCGACCGCCTGCTGGATGTCGGCGAAGGAGTACTCCTGCACCAGCCGGGCCAGCGGCATCCGGCCCGTGCGCACGAGCTCGACCAGCGCCGGGATCAGCGTCTGGGTCTCGCTGTCACCCAGGGTGAGGCCGACGACCTGCTTGCCGGCGAGCATCGCGTTGACGTCGAGGGCGACCTCGGTGCCGAACGGCGGAGCGCCGATGACGACCGCGGTGCCGCGGGCGGCCAGAGCGTCGACACCCTGCCGGAGCACCGCCACGCTGCCGGTGGTCTCCACGACGCCGTCCGCTCCCGCGCCGGTGATCTCGGCGACCGCAGCGACGAGGTCCTCGGTGGTCACGTCGACGACGTGGGTGGCACCGAGCTGGACCGCGAGGTCGAGCCGGGAGGCCACCTTGTCGACCGCGATGATCGTGGTCGCCGGGGTCAACGCTGCCGCCATCACGGCCGAGAGCCCGACGGCCCCGGCGCCGAGCACGACGACCGAGCTGCCCGGCCTCGGCTTCAGCACGTTCCACACCGCACCGGCGCCGGTCTGGACACCGCAGCCCAGCGGAGCCAGCAGCTCCAGAGGTGCGTCGGGGCTGACCTTGACCAGGCTGCGCTCGTCGACCACGGCCATCCGGGCGAACGAGGACTGGCCGAAGAAGTGACCGCCGAGCGGCTCTCCGTCACGGGTGATCGTGGCCGAACCGTCGGCCCGTCGTCCGCCGATCAGGTTGTCGGGCAGCCAGGTGGCGCAGTACGCCGGGTGGCCGTCGCGGCAGTTCCGGCACGCGCCGCACGAGGTGAAGGAGAGCAGCACCTGGTCGCCCGGCTTGACCCGGGTGACGCCCGCACCGACCTCCTCGACGACGCCAGCGCCTTCGTGCCCGAGCACGCCGGGCAACGGGAACGGCAGTCCTCCGCTGGCCACGCCGAGGTCGGTGTGGCAGAGGCCGGCAGCGACCATGCGCACGAGGACCTCGCCGGCCTGCGGCTCGGCGAGCTCGACCTGGCTGAGGGTGAACGGGGCTCCGCCGCTCTCGACGACGGCTGCTTCGGTGACAGTCATGGCTCTCCTCCGCTCAGTCCAGCGAGATGACGACGGACTTGTCGCGGGTGTACGGCGCGAGGCCCTCGGGCCCGTACTCGCGGCCGAAGCCGGACGCCTTCACGCCGCCGAACGGCACCGCCGGGTCGAGCATCGCCCAGTCGTTGACCCACACGATGCCCGCGTCGAGCCGGGCGGCGACCCGGTGCGCCCGGGCCAGGTTCGTCGTCTGGATCCCCGAGGCCAGGCCGTAGGGCGTGCTGTTCGCCATCGCGATCGCCTCGTCCTCGGTGTCGAACGGCTGCACCGTCAGCACGGGGCCGAAGATCTCCTCCTGCACGACTCGGGAGTCGTTCGCCAGGTCGGCGATCACGGTCGGCTTAAAGTAGAAGCCGCCGTTCAGGGCGAGGCGCTCCCCGCCGCACACGATCCGGCCGCCGTCGGCGACCGCCTGGGCGACGTACGACTCGACCTTGGCGACGTGGCGCTCGGCGGCCATGGGACCGACCACGGTCTCCGGGTCACGCGGGTCGCCGACCGGTACGCCGGGCACGGCCTGGGCCAGGATGCCGAGGAGCGTGTCGTACAACGGCCGGGCGACGAGCAGGCGCGGGCCACCCATGCAGAACTGGCCCGTGTTGAAGACGAACGCCTTGATCGCGGAGCCGACCGCCTTCTCGACGTCGGCGTCCTCGAAGACGATCTGCGCGGCGTTGCCGCCGAGCTCCATCGTGACGGGGGTGAGCGCCTCGCCGGCGACAGCAGCCGCGTGCCGGCCGATGGCGGTGGAGCCGGTGAACGCGATCTTGTCGACGCCGGGGTGGCGCAGCAGGGCCTCGCCGGCGACGGCGCCGGCACCCGTGACGACGTTGACCACACCGTCGGGCACGCCGGCCTCGGAGAGCAGCTTCGCCATGAACAGCGCGCTGAGCGGGGTGTCGTCGGCGGGCTTGTGCACCACGACGTTGCCCGCGGCCAGCGCCGGCGCGATCTTGGAGCTGGAGAGGATCAGCGGGAAGTTGAAGGGCGTGATCGCGCCGACGACGCCCAGCGGCTCGCGACGCGTGTAGGCGACGGCGTTCATCGGGGTCTCCCGCGTGGCGCCGTCGACCGCCTGTGCCAGACCCGAGTAGTACTCGTACACCTCGGCGGCGGTCGCCACGTCGACGACCCGGCACAGCGTCACCGGCTTGCCGACGTCGAGGCTCTCGAGCCGCACCAGCTCGTCGGCGTTCTCGCGGATCAGGTCGGCGACCCGGTGCAGGATGCGCGCCCGCTCCCGGCCGCTCATGCCCCGCCAGGGGCCCTGGTCGAAGGCGGCGCGGGCCGCAGCGACGGCGGCGTCGATGTCGCCGGCGTCGCCCTCGGCCACCGTGCCGACGGCGTTGCCCGTGGAGGGGTCGACGACGTCCCGCCGACCGCCGGCGGCGGCGGGCAGCCACTGGCCGCCGATGAAGAGCTCGCCGTGCTCGAGCGTCGAGGGTGCCGTCGTGGGGCTGGGCATCTGGCCGCTGTCCCCCGTCGTCTCGACCGGGCTGTCCAGCGGGCTCGTCTGGGTGTTCGTCACGCTTGATCCTCCTCCCGGGAGCCCCCGTGGCGGAAGATCGTCGTCCGCGACTATCAGGGTTCCTGTCGATCCGAAGTGTGCACGTCGATCAGGATCCCTGTCAATGGGTTCGGGTGGGACCGGTCAGTGCACCGGATCAGTCAAGGGCTGCCGAGCGTCAGGACACCCGCTGAACGCGTCCGCTCATGCCGATGAGCGATCGCCAAGTCAGGCCGTGCTCAGGACCCAACCAAACTCGTGGGCGAAGTCGTCAAAGCACGGGTCGCAGACCCAGCGCTCAAGACGTCGCTCCTGGACCTGGGTCACCAACCCGACCGTCAGCACGTCGGGATGCTCGGCGATGAACTGTGCGTGGCCAGCGGAGAACTGAGGATCCATGAACTTGGCCCAACACATCTGGCACTCGTCGTGCTCCCAATGCTCATCAAGAGCGCGGTAGTCACGGCGGAGGAACACGGTGCCAGGCGGGAGGAACTGCTCCTGGCCCTGGCGTCGCCAGTCGTCCGAGTCTGTCGGCATGGGCTGAGAGTAGTTGGAGAAGTGACCGATCATGCCGCTGAGCGCCCACTCCGGAGCCCGCGCACGATTTGGCTTAGGAGGTAACCCACTCCAAGACGACAAGCACGATGAGTAACACGGAGAAAGCCACCCCGGCCCACCGACTGAACTGGAAACTTCTGAAGATCCGGGACGCCGGGTCCGGCTCCTTTGCCCTGACCATCTTGTAGAACGACACGTTGTACGGAACAGACCACCGCCACGAAACGAATCCGAAGATAGTCGCGAAAGCGACGATACTCAGCCCGGCCCAATCCATCGCGTCATCATCGCAGTGCTGCCAAGCGGGTGTCCGCTCATGCCGAGATCCGGGTGCCGGTAGCACTCCTCCGCCAACGCACCGATCAGTGCACCGGGTGCTCGTGGAGCGACGTCCGGCACTGCACGAGGTGCCGACGGAGGACGGTCACCTCGCTGCGGTCGAGGCCCGCCACCATCTCCTCCTCGATCGCCGCGACCGGATGGCGCAGCCGGTCGACGACCTGCTGGCCCTTCCGGCTCAGCGACAGCAGGTACTGGCGGCGGTTGCCCGGGTCGCGCTCACGCTTCACCAGGCCGCACTCGAGCAGGTAGGTCACCATCTCGGCCATGGTCTGCGCGCGCACGAACGAGCTGCGCGCCAGCTCCGCGGAGGTCATCCCCGGATGCCGCTCCAGCACCGTGAGCGCGGTGTACTGCAGGGCGGTCAGGTCCTGCGTGGAGGCCACCTCCTCGAGGCGTTGCCGGATCGCGAGCTCGACCTGCTTGATCAGGTAGAGCAGCGTGACCCCGTGCGCCCGGTCGCCCGGGCGCTCCTCCGTTGTCGTGGCGTCGCCTGGCATGACGCCATGATGTCCTACGCCGTCACGCTGTCGCCCTGCGCACGGCCGCCGCCACCAGGTCGAGCGCCTCGTGCGCGGCGGGGACCATCGCACCGAGGGTGAAGAACGCGTGGATCATCCCGTCGAAGCGCACGTGCTCCACCGGTACGCCGGCCTCGCACAGCCGCGCCGCGTAGGCCTCGCCCTCGTCGCGGAGCGGGTCGAGCTCGGCGGTGACGACGAGCGCCGGCGGAGCCCCCGCCAGCTGCGTGTCGTCGGCGAACAGCGGGGAGGCCAGCGGGTCCTTGAGGTCGCCGTAGTCGCCGAGGTACTGCGCCCGGAAGTAATTGCAGGCGTTCCGGGTCAGCAGGTAGCGCTCGGCGTTCTCCTCGATCGAGGGCTGCGACATGGTGAGGTCGGTCATCGGGTAGAGCAGCACCTGCAGCCGGAACATCCCGTGCAGCTGGTGCCCGAGCACGGCGCTGAGCGTGCCGCCCGCGGAGTCGCCGGCCGCGACCATCCGGTCCGGGTCGCCGCCGTGCTCCGCGATGTGGGCGTGGACCCACCGCGCGACGGCCTGGGCATCGTCCACCTGCGCCGGGAACGGGTGCTCGGGGGCGAGCCGGTAGTCCACGCTCACGACCAGGCAGCCCGTGGCCGCGCACAGCGCCCGCACGACCGCGTCGTACCCGTCGAGGCTCCCCATCACGAACCCGCCGCCGTGGTTCCAGACCACGACCGGGAGCGGCTCGTCCCCCGCGCCCTGGGGCCAGTACAGCCGCACCGGGACGCCGTCCGCCTCGAGGTCGAGGGTCCTCGCCACCGCGACCGGCTCACCGGCGAACGCCGCGAGCCCGTCGTACGCCTGCCGGGCCTCCGCCGGGGGCAGCTCGTCCAGCGGGGGCACACCGGGAGCAGTCAGGATGTCCAGGACGGCCTGGGCCGAGGGGTCGATGGGCATGGTTCCTCCAAGGGGTGGGGTTGCTAGCGGAGTGGGGCTGGGGTCAGGGAGCGGCGGCAGCGCAGCAGGGTGGTGCGCAGCGCGTCGATCTGGGCGTCGTCGAGGCCGCTCAGCATCCGGCGCTCGACGGCCGCGGCCGAGGCGGTCAAGGACTCCACGATCTCGGCGCCCGCCGCACTGAGGGTGAGCAGGTACTGGCGCCGGTTGCTCTCGTCGCGGACGCGGTCGACCAGACCGTGGTCGAGCAGGTAGGCGACCATCTCCGCCATCGTCTGGGTGCGGACGAACGAGTTGCGCGCCAGGTCCGCCGACGTGATCCCCGGGTCGCGCTGGAGCACGGTGAGCGCGGTGTACTGCAGGGTCGTGAGGCCGGCGGGTTCGACCACCTCGTCGAGCGCGTGCCGAGCGGCGAGCTCGACCTGCTTGACCAGGTAGAGCAACGAGACCTCGCGGGTCTTGACGGAGCTCACTCCACGCGACCCCGTCACGCAGGTGATCCCTGCGGGCGGCGGAGGCGCAGCGACCCGACCGACGGCACGATCCCGCGCGGCAGGAACAGCAGCGCGATGATGAGGACGGTGCCGTAGGCGGCGTACTGGATGATCGGCGCCGCCGTGGGCGGCAGCCCCGGCTGGCTGCTCACGGTGTTGAGCGCCTGGAGCAGCACCGACACGACCACTGCGCCGACCACACCGCCCCAGATCGTGCCGAGCCCGCCGACGACGGCCATGATCACGTAGGTGAACGACTCCAGCGGCGGGAAGGAGTCGGCGCTGACGTACGGCGTGAAGAACGCGGTCACCGCTCCGGCGAGGCCCGCGAACGCCGCGGAGAGCGCGAAGACCCCGACCTTGGTCCACCCGACCGGCACCCCGGCCGACTCCGCGGCGGTCTCGCTCCCCGACAGCGCGCGCATGGCGCGGCCGAAGCGGCTGTCGACGATCCGGGCGGACGACCAGAGCACGACCGCCAGGCACGCCAGCGCGAGGTAGGCATAGGGCCGCTGGTCGGTCACCGTCCAGCCGCCCACCCCGAAGGCGGGGATGCCACTCACACCGTAGGCGCCACCGAGCGCGTCGATGCTCGACATCGCGGTCTGCACCATCAGCAGGAGGGCGAGCGTGCCGAACGCCAGGTAGTGCCCCTGCAGGCGCAGCAACGGGCGGCCGACGACGGTGGCGAACATCCCCGCGACCAACGGCGCCAGCAGCAGCACGACCAGCGGCGGCAGTCCCCACCGCGTCGTGCCGAGCGCCACCGTCAGTGCTCCGACGGCGACGAACGCGCCCTGGCCGAGCGACGCCTGACCGGCGTAGCCCATCAGCATGGAGAGGCCGGACACGACGACCGCGGCGAGCACGGTGTGCACGAAGAACGTCTGGTCCGAGAGCACCAGCGGCGCGATGCACGCCGCGACAGCGGCGACGACGACCAGAAGGGTCGAGGGACGGCGGGTCATCACTTTGCCTCCTCCGCCACGAAGGTGCGGCTGCGAGCGATCATGATCAGGAGCATCAGGAGCAGGGCCACCTCGGTCTGGTACGACCCGTTGAGGTAGCCGGCGGTGAGCTGCCCGGCCACGCCGAGCACCAGGCCGCCGACGAGGGTCCGGCCCGGACTGCTGAGCCCGCCGAAGACCGCCGCGGCGAAGCCGCTCAGCGCCAGGGCCAGGTCGGAGGAGAACGACAGTGCGTTGCTCGGCGCCACGAGCACACCGGCCAGTCCGCCCAGGACGCCTGCGAGGGCGAAGGCCAGCAGGCCCATCCGGCGTACGTCGATCCCGACCAGGCGGGCGGCGTACGGGTTCGACGCGCTGGCGGTGAGCGCCTTGCCGAGGTAGGTCCGCGAGAAGAACAGCGCGACCGCCGCGAAGGCGAGCAGGGTGACGAGCAGGACCAGCAGCCGCTGCCGCTCGACGTCCACGCCGAGGAGCGTGACGTGACCGCGCAGGCCCGGTGGCGACACCGGGTCCTGGCCCCACAGCAGGATGATCGCCGCCGAGACCAGCATGGAGAGCCCGAGCGTCACGATCAGCGAGATCAGCGGGTGCGTCCCGCGCCGGCCGAGTGCCACCCAGCCGACCACGGCACCGACGACTCCGCACACGAGGACGGCGGCGGCTTCGGCGAGTCCGTGCGGCAGCCGGCCGCGCAGCAGCGACGCCGCCATCATCGCCGCGATGATCGCGAAGGATCCCTGGGCGAAGTTGACGATCCGCGTCACCCGGTGCACCACGACGAAGCCGCTGCCGATGAGGGCGAACGATGCTCCGAGGGTGATCCCGGTGACGAGGTAGGTCAGGAACTCCTTCATGCGGGCACCTCCGTGTCGGCCCTCAGCTCGCCGGCCACCCCGAGGTCGCCGAAGTAGGCGCGGCGTACCGCTTCACTCTCGGCCAGCTCGGCGCTCGGGCCGGCGGCCACCACGCGTCCGGCCTCGAGGACGCACGTGCGCGGACACAGGTCGAACGCGAGGGAGACCTCCTGCTCGACCAGCAGGATCGCGGTGCCGCGATCTCGGTTCAGGAAGCGGAGGTGCTCGGCGAGCTCGGCGACGACGAGCGGGGCCAGGCCCAGGGAGAGCTCGTCGATGGCGAGCAGGTCCGGCTTGGCCATCAGCGCTCGCCCGATCGCGACCATCTGCTGCTGCCCGCCGGAGAGGCGACCCGCCTTCGCCTTGCGCAGGCGCACGAGGTCGGGGAGGAGATCGAGGACCTCGCTCAGGTCGCGGTTGCGGATCGACCAGCCCCCGAGGACGAGGTTGTCCTCCACCGTCATGTCCGGGAACATCTGCCGGCCCTCGGGCACCTGGGCGATCCGGCCCTCGCAGGTCACGCTGCCGGATGCGGCCGGCACCAGCCCGCTGACCGCGTTGAGCAGCGTGGACTTGCCCGCGCCGTTGGGCCCGACCAGGGCGACCATCTCTCCGGCGTCGAGGTGCAGCGAGACGCCGTCGAGCGCGACCGCCGCGCCGTAGCGGACGACCAGGTCATCGATGCGCAACATGCTGGGCTCCTGTGTGCTGGGCCGCGTGCTGTCCGCCGGCGCCGAGGTAGGCGGTGATCACGCGCGGGTCCGTCGTCACCTCGGCCGGCGTGCCGTCGGCGATCACCTCGCCGAGGTCGAGCACGGTGATCCGGTGGGCGAGGCTGGTGACCATGCCGACGTCGTGCTCGACGAGCAGGATTGTCATGCCGTCGGCGTTGAGCTCGCGCACGAGGTCGGTCAGGTCGGTGCGCTCGCCGGCACGCAGGCCCGACGCCGGCTCGTCGAGGAGCAGCACCCGGGGCTGACCGGCGAGGGCCCGAGCCACCTGGAGGCGTCGCTGCTGCCCGAGCGGCAGCGCCGCCGCCGGCTGCTGGGCCGCGGCCTCCAGGCCGACCCGGGCCAGGCAGCGCTCGGCCAGCTCCCGCGTCTCGCGCTCCTGCCGGCGCTGGCTGGGTGGCCGGACGACGGCGGCGACCAGGCCGCCGTGCGTCCGGGCGTGCGCCCCGACCATCACGTTCTCCAGGACGGTCATGCCCGGGAACAGCCGGGCACCCTGGAACACGATGGCCACGCCGTGCCGCGCCCGGACGTGCGGCGGCATCCGGTCCAGCGGCCGGCCGTCGAGGCTCACCGAGCCGGAGTCCGGTCGCAGGTGCCCGGCGACGAGGTTGAACAGCGTCGACTTGCCGGCCCCGTTGGGACCGATGACGCCACGCAGCTCGCCGTCGGGCACCTCCATGGAGACGTCCCGGTTGGCGTAGACACCGCCGAAGTGCTTCGACACCCGATCGATCGTCAACATGTCTGCGAACCGTTCTCTGGTCGAGGGTCAGTCGGGCAGGTTGGTCTTGAACTGCTCGAGCGAGTACGGCGTCGCCTTCAGCTCGCCGCCCTTGACCTGGACGATCGCGATCGCGTCCTTGCCGATGCCACCGTGGTCCGTGGGCGAGAACTTGAAGCGCCCGGTCGGGGTGAGCAGGTCGAGGGACTCGAGCGCGTCACGGACCTTCTCGCGGTCGGTGGACTTCGCCTTCTCGATCGCGGCGACGAGCAGCTGGATCCCGGTGGCGCCGTCGAACGCGAACTGCGGCGGGTAGACGCCCTTGTTCGCCTTCAGCCACGGGTTGGCGAACGCGTCGATCGAGTCCTTGAGCGCACCCGCCGGGAGCTCGCGGCCGGGCACGGCGATGTTGCTGGTCATCGTGACGCCCTCGCCCTCCTGGCCGGCCGGCTGGACGTACAGGTTCGAGGCCTCGGCACCGGTCATGACGAGCGGGATGCCTGAGCCGGCGAACTGCTTGGTGATGATCACCGAGGCGGGACCGGCGACCCACACCACGAACGCGTCCGGCTTGGCGGCCTTGACCTGGGAGATCACCGGCGTGAAGTCGGTCCCGGCAACGTCGATCTCCTTGTCCAGGACGACGTCGAGGCCGGCTGCCTTCGCCCCGTCGACCGTCGCCTTGTTGCCGACGGAGCCGTAGGGGTCCTTGCCGGTGTAGGCGATCGCGACCTTCGTCAGGCCCTGGGCCTTGAGGTAGTCGACCAGCGCCTCGCCGTACAGCTCCGGGATCGCGACGCAGGTGAAGGCGTACTTGTTCTTGCCGTCCTTGAACGCGCTCACCGGACCGAGGGCGATGGTCGGGATCCGGTTGCTCTGCATGCTCGGACCGGCCGCCGTCGAGGCCGAGACGTTCGAGGAGGACAGGATCGCGGTGTAGCTCTTGTCCGCGGCGAGCTGGTTGAAGTCCGTGACCGACTGGGGCACGTCGGTCTTGTCGTCCTTGATCGTGACCTCGAGCTTGCGGCCGAGCACGCCACCGTGGGCGTTGATCCGGGCGACCTCCTGCTCGACGGCGGCCTTGTCGCCGAGCCCGAGGGGAGCGAACGGGCCGGTGAGCGGGGCGACCAGGCCGATCTTCACCGGTCCTGAGGACGTGGCCGCCGAGCCGGCGGTGCCACACGCGGCAGTCATCGTGAGGAGACCCACTCCGACGAGTGCGATCAAGGGCTTCTTGGTCATGTACCACCTCTGACTGGTAGGCCGAGCGATTGACGTTTGTCAGGAACCCTGATCTTCAGGAACCCTGAGAATGGAGTATGAGGGCGGTCACAGACCCTGTCAACGGTCGTGGCGGCCGCCGTCGAAGAAGGCGGAACACGGCCGTCAGTCGCACCAGTTGCGACGGATTCCTCTGATTTCTCCGTGTGTAGTTGCGAAATCGCTTGCGCCCGTGTTCACTTTCAACGAATCCAGAAGTCGGAGGTGTCATGACCAGCGTGTCCGAATCCCCTGTCCCCGTGCACGATCCCCGCACGCATCGCTCCCTGCCCGAGCGGTCGAGGCCGGTTGCTGCAGGCCGTGCCGAGGAGCTGCTGGCGAGCGAGTGGGAGCGCTTCGCGTCCTCGACGTCGGCGTCGCGGGAGCACAACGACCGGGCGAGCCGCACGCTGCCCCTGGGGGTCACGTCGTCGTTCCAGCACTGGGACCCTTACCCCGTCTCGATCCGGTCGGCCCGGGGTGCGTGGCTGACCGACGTCGACGGCAGGCGGTTCCTCGACCTGTCGATGGGCTTCGGCGCGATGCTCGTCGGGCACCTCAACCCCGTCGTCGTCGAGCACGTCGAGCAGGCACTGCACGAGACCGGCACGCTGTTCGTGACGCCCTCACCCCAGGCGACCGACATGAGCGAGCGGTTCTGCCGGCGGTTCGGCATCGACATGATCCGGTTCACGAACTCCGGCACCGAGTCGCTGATGTACGCCATCCGTGCGGCCCGGGCCTTCACCCTTCGCAAGGCGATCGTGAAGATCGAGGGCGGCTACCACGGCGGGTACGACGCGCTGCAGGTGTCGGTGAAGCCCGCGCTCGCGGACATCGGCCCGGCCGACGCTCCGGTCGGCGACGTCCCGTTCGACGTCGAGGCCGGCACCGTCCACGTCGTCGCCTACAACGACCTGCCGATGCTCGAGCGCACCCTCGCCGCGCACGGTTCGGAGATCGCCGCCCTGGTCGTCGAGCCCGTGATCGAGAACCTCGCGATCGTGCTGCCGGACGAGGGCTACCTCGCGGGCGTGCGCGAGCTCTGCGACCAGCACGGCGTGGTGCTGATCTTCGACGAGGTCAAGACCGGCCTCACCGCCGGACCGGCGGGCGCGGCCCAGCGGCTCGGCGTACAGCCCGATCTGATCACGCTCGCCAAGAGCATCGGCGGCGGTCTGCCGCTGGCGGCGTTCGGCGGCAAGCGCGAGGTGATGGAGGTCGTGGTCGACGGCCGGATGGCGCACTTCGGCACCTACAACGGCAACCCTCTGGTGATGGCCGCGGCGCGAGCCGTCGACGAGATCTGCACACCCGAGGCACTCGCTGCGGCCGAGGCGATCAACGTGCGCGCGCTCACCGCCATCGACGAGGTGATCGCCGAGTACGAGCTGCCGGCGCACACCGTCGGTCTCGGGGTCAAGGGCTGCGTCACCTGGTCGACCACGCCGGTGCGCAACTACCGCGACTACAAGGCCACCGACTTCGGGGTCGCCGAGCTCGCCTGGCTGTGGGGCGTGAACCGGCAGATCCTCACGCCCCCCGGCCTCGACGAGCAGTGGCTGGTCTCGCTCGCCCACACCGACGAGGACATGTCGCTCCTGGTGGACGACTTCGCCGCGCTCGCCCGGGCGCTCAGGGGTTGAGCAACGCGATGAACGAGGTGGCTGCGATCGTGCGCGGTCTTGCGCCCTCGTCCGGCGTACTGATCGGCGGCGACTGGCGCCCGGGCGAGCTCGGCACGTTCGACGTCGACGACCCGGCCGACAAGTCGGTCGTCGCGGCGGTCGCCAACGCAGGGACGGGCCAGGCACGTGCTGCCGTGGACGCCGCCGAGGCCGCTGCCCGCGCGTGGGCGGGGACGCCGCCCCGGGCGCGTTCGGAGATCCTCCACCGCGCCTTCGAGTCGATGCGGCGGGACCGCGAGGCGCTGGCCCGGCTGATCACGGCCGAGAACGGCAAGTCGCTGCGCGATGCCGAGGCCGAGGTCACCTACGCCGCCGAGTTCCTCCGCTGGTACGCCGAGGAGGCGGTCCGCCCCGACGGCGGTTACGGCCCGGCACCCGCGGGTGGCACGCGCACCGTCGTGACGCACCGCCCCGTGGGCATCGCGGCCCTGGTCACGCCCTGGAACTTCCCGGCGGCCATGGCCACCCGCAAGCTCGGACCGGCACTCGCGGCCGGCTGCACCGTCGTGCTCAAACCGGCCCACGAGACCCCGCTGACCGCGCTGGCGATCGCGCGCCTGATCGAGGACGCGGGCGCGCCCGCCGGCGTCGTCAACGTGGTCCCGACGACGGAGCCCGCCGACGTCGTCGGTGCCTGGTTGTCCGACCCGCGGGTTCGCAAGCTGTCCTTCACCGGCTCGACCGCGGTGGGACGCCTGCTGCTGCGCCAGGCCGCGGACCGGGTGCTCAACTGCTCGATGGAGCTCGGCGGCAACGCTCCCTTCGTCGTGCTCGACGATGCCGACGTGCCGGCCGCCGTGGACGGCGCCATGATCGCGAAGTTCCGTGGCGGCGGGCAGGCCTGCACCGCGGCCAACCGCTTCTACGTCCACGAGTCCGTGGTCGACGACTTCACCGCCCAGCTGGCACTCCGGGTCGAGCGACTCCGCGTGGGTCGGGGCGCCGAGCCGGCCACGGACATCGGTCCCCTGATCAGCGGTCAGGCCGTCGCCGGTGCGACCGGCCTCATCGACGACGCGCTCCAGCGCGGCGCCCGGATCGCCGCCCAGACCTCGGTGCCCTCAGAGCTGAGCGGGCACTTCATGGCGCCGACGGTGCTCGCCGACGTGACGCCCGAGGCCCGCGTCGTGCAGGAGGAGATCTTCGCGCCGGTCGCCCCCGTCGTCGCGTGGCGGGACCAGGACGAGCTGCTGGCCATGGTCAACGGCACCGAGATGGGCCTCGCGGCGTACGTCTACTCCCGCGATCTCAAGCGCGCCATGGTGATGTCCGAGGCGATCGAGGCCGGCATGGTCGGCATCAACCGGGGACTCGTCTCGGACCCGTCCGCCCCGTTCGGCGGGGTCAAGCAGAGCGGCCTGGGACGCGAAGGTGCGAGGGAAGGCCTCGCGGAGTACCAGGAGACCCAGTACTTCAGCGTCGACTGGAGCACGCCATGACGGACGAGAGAGCCGTCCCGACGAGCAGCCGCGTCCTTCACGTCCCGGTCGACGGGGAGCTCTGCGAGGCCGACGTGCTCAGGGTCTGGGAGGAGCTGCGCCAGGAGGTGGCCTGCGCGCTGACCGGTGCCCCAGGGCTGTTCCCGGGCTACGACGACCTCGAGTGGCACCTCGCGGCGTCCGGCGGCCGCGACGTGCTCGTCTCGGCCCGGGCCGTCGAGGTCCTCGAGCGCCGGCACGTCGTCGACTTCGAGGCCACCCTGGTGCTCGACTCCGGCGACGGCGCACATCCGGAGGGACCCTCGCTCGCCCACGGACGCGGGCTGTCACTCGTCCTGACCGACCGGCCGTTCGCAGATCCTCGGCCCTGAATCCGGTACGCCGCCACACGGAGGCGTCCGAAAGCAAAGAACCCGCTGAACTCCTGCAGGTCAGCGGGTTCTTCATCCGGTAGCGGGGGCAGGTTGAACCTGCGACCTCTCGGTTGTGAGCCCGATTGGGCGCCGTCTCGCCCGTTCCGCGTAGACCCGAATTGGCCGTCTGATCTGCGCCTTTGCGTTCCGAACGTTCCACGGGGTCCCGCGTGATCGAGCCGTTCTCAGCACGTTTCGGCCGCAGAATTGGCCGCACGCCAGAATCCAGCACCGCATCGAACACGGGGCCCACGTCATCAACTGCGCCGATCGCCATCAGCGGCGTCCAACGGCTGCATGCATACAGCCCGGCGCCCGTGTTGAAGTCTTGACGAGTTCGAGCCACACATTGCCAGAACCGGCGCCAGACACTTACGCGACTTGAAGCTTCCCGGCGTTGTCCGTCAACCAATCGTCGAAGCTCCGGAGTGCTGGGTTGAGCTCGCGCAGCCGATCGAGGTCGCGAGCCTTGGTGAACTCCCGATCGAAGTCGCTGTAGTACTGGAACATGTTGCCCATCTCCTCGGCGATCGGGAGGTCGAGGGCGCGGAAGGCGTCAAACGGCACAGACTGCCAACGCACCGGCTCCCCGAGTGCTGCAGCCAGCTTCGCGGCGTACTGCGCGCCGGTCAGATGGTCCCCTGCGAGGCCGACTGTTTCGCCGACGAACCGCTTGCCTGCCTTGAAGATCGCGTAGGCGGTCCTGCCGATGTCTTCGGTGTCGACTCCCGAAAGCAACTTGCCATCCTGGATCGGCAGCGCCAACGTGAGGACTCCGTCGTCACCCCGTTGTGGGCCGAAGAAGTTGACGAAGTTTTGGAAGTAGAAGGTCGTGTTCAAGAAGGTGGTCGGCACTCCCGCCTCCTGGAAGAGTGTGTTTGCCTCCCCCTTGGCGTCGAAGTGCGGCACGTTGTACGAGCCTTGGAGTACTGGCATGCGGTCATCATCCAGCGGCAGCAACTCGCGCGTGTCCTCCAACGTGGACCAAACCACATGCTGGAGGTTGGTCGCCGCCGCCGCTCGCACCAGGACCTTGACCTCCTCGATCTCCTTTGCCGCTGAGCCGTGGGCAAAGAAGTTGGTCACGAGGAATGCGCCGTAGGCGCCTTCGAATGCCTTCTGCACGCTCGGCTCATCGTCGAAGTCCGCCTCTACGACGTGCGCGCCAAGCGCAGCGAGCTCCCGAGCCGCGGGGGATCTGGGATCGCGGGTAAGCGCCCTGACGGCGAAGCCTGAGCCAGGATCCGCCAGGATCGCGCGGGCGACGCTCCCGCCTTGCGAGCCGGTGGCGCCTGTGACGGCGATGATCTTGTCGTTCATGGTTGGTGCTCCTCTTGGGGCCGCGGGAGTTCGGACTTGAAGATTCAAGTCTACCACCGTGACTTGAAGATTCAAGTGAATCTGTCCCCGATAGCGCCGAGAACTCACCAGCTTCCGTCGGCCTTGGGCCGTCGCGCCAGCGAAGGCGGGTGCTGCGCCGCCGACTCTGTCCTCAGCCGAGTGAAGCCCTTAGCTGGTGTGGCGTCCGAACTGCGACCGGTTCTTTGAAACGTTCCCAACGCTGTAGAAGTCGGCATACTCGGGAGCCAGTGGAACCTTGCCCAAGATGACGTCGGCAGCCTTTTCGGCGATCATCATGACCGGGGCGTAGAGGTTGGCGTTGGGGATGACCGGCATCACTGATGCGTCCACTACGCGGATGCCTTCCAGGCCGTGCACGCGCATCGTCTCCGGATCGATGACCGCCGCCTCGTCCGTACCCATCTTGCACGTGCCACATGGGTGGTAGGTGGTCTCGGCGTCGCGAGCCACCCAGGCCAGGATGTCCCGCTCCGTCTTCACCTCTGGACCGGGCGAGAGCTCACCGTCGTTGTACGGCGCGAATGCTGGCTGGTTCAGCAGGTCGCGGGTGATCCGGACACCTTCGATCCACTCCCTGCGGTCCTGTTCGGTCGACAGGTAGTTGAAGGTCAGCACCGGAGCCTGGAACGGATCGTTGGCACGTAGCTTGACGTGGCCCTTCGACTGAGGCGTCTGCGGTCCGAGATTGATCTGGTACGCATGCTCAGTCGGCGCCGGTGTTCCATCGTTACGAACGCCAAGGGCCAGCATGGTGAGCATCTGGTTCGGCATGGGCACGCCGTCGTTGGAACGCACGAAGCCGCCCGCCTCGAAGTGGTTGCTGGCGGCGGGCCCCTGTCGCCGCAACAGCCACTTCGCGCCGATGGCGGGCCAGGTGCGCGACTTCAGGATCGATGCCATCGAGACCGGCTGCTTGCAGGCGTACATCACAAAGGCTTCGAGGTGGTCCTGCATGTTCTCGCCTACCCCCGGCAGGTCCTCGACAACGTCGATTCCGAGCTGCCGCAGCTCGGCACCGTTGCCCACCCCGGAGAGCTGGAGGAGCTGAGGTGAGTTGAAGGCACCACCAGCGAGGATGATCTCACTCCCGCGAACAACGGTCCTTCCGCCACGACGCGAAGCGAGCTCGACACCGACAGCGCGCCTGCCGGAGAACACGACGCGGCTGACCAGAGCACCGGTCACGACGTCGAGGTTCTCGCGCCGAGCGATCGGTTCGAGATAGGTGCGCGCGGCGTCGTACCGTTCGCCGTTCTTGATGTTGCAGTCGAAGGCCGCGAAACCTTCCTGGCGATAGCCGTTGACGTCCTCCGTAAGCACGTAGCCGGCTTGTTGTGCCGCCTCGAACAGCGCCCCGAACAACGGGTTCTTCGCCTCATGCCGCCTGACGGGGATCGGCCCGGACCGTCCGCGGTACCTGCCGGTCGCGTCGGGTCCGGCGTACCGTTCGAGTCGCTTGAAGTAGGGCAGACAGTGTGCGTAGTCCCACGCCTGCATCCCAGGTGCGTCCGCCCAGCCCTCGTAGACCAACGGGTTGGCGCGCTGGAAGAACATCCCGTTGATCGAGCTCGATCCCCCGACGAGCTTGCCCCGGTAGTGCTCGATCCTGCGACCGCCCAGCATCGGCTCCGGCTCCGACTTGTACTGCCAGTCGTAGAACCTGTTGCCCATGACGAAGAGGAACGCGGCCGGCACCCGCACCGGATAGTCGAATCGGGAGTGCCGGTGTCCGGCCTCGAGCACGAGGACTCGCGTACGCTCGTCGGCAGTCAGCCGGTTCGCCAGCGCACAGCCGGCGGAGCCGCCGCCGACGATGATGAAGTCGTAGCTCTCGCGCTTCATGAGGGATCCTTCTTCGTGGGTATGTGAGTCGAGCTCTCGATCGCGGCGTCCGTCGACGTCCGGACGTGAAGAGTTCGGCCTTCGCCCTCGACAAGAACTGTCCACGAGCCCGTCGCAGCGTCAGGTTCAGCTCTTGCGAGCAGGGCAACCGTGTGCGAAGTAGGACTGGCCTTGATGAGACGAGCCGAGAAGGTGACCGATCCAGCGTCTGGGGTGGCAGTCGTGTCCACGCGTAGCCGCTCGTAGCCGGCAAAGGCTCCCTGGGAACCGCACCACCTGATCGCAAGATTGCGACGTACCGCCTCGAGCCGTTTCAAGAGCTGGTCGGCCGTCAACGGCCGCTTGCCCGGTTCGATCAGCGAGGTCTCGGTCTCCACCGGCCATTGCCCGGGTGTCAGCGCGGCATCGCTCGCATGGAACGCCAGCACGTCGCAGCACTCCCCGTTCGTATCGGTCATTCCATGCCTCCTCTCTCACCAACGCCGCGCGTCAATCGGCCGTCACGGCACGACGACGTACTTGCCGACGTGCGTCCGCTTCAGGAGCTGCTCCTGGGCCCTCCGGAGCTCCGTGAGCGGGAAGGTGTTCTCGAGAAGTGGCTGCAGCAGACCTGCCTGGACGAGATCCACGAGCCGAGCGAACGTGGCGGCCGTCGGATTGGTGATGCCGTACATCTCCAGATCCTTGTAGATCAGATCGCGTAGGTCGATTCTCGTCGTCGGCCCAGCGATGGCGCCGGCTGTCGTGTACCGCCCCCCACGCCGCAACAGCTTGAGGAGGACGTCGAACATGTCACCGCCCACCACATCGGCAACGACGTCGGCACCTCGCTCACCGATGACCTTCTCGACGGCACGCTGCAGGTCCACCGTCTCGCGCGCGATGAAGTCGTGTGCACCGAGCTCGCGGAGACGCGACTCCTTGGCAGAGCCCGCGATGGCAACGACGCGGGCACCGCGAACCAACGACAGCTGGATGAGGGCGGTGCCGACTCCCCCGGCAGCGCCGGTGACGACGATGGTCTCCCCCTTGGCGAGTGCTGCGCGTGCGAGCATCTCCTCTGCGGTGTCGTACGAGCAGGGGAATGTCGCAAGTTCGGCGTCGCTGAGCGGACTCTCGATCGCGTGGGCGTTGACCGACGGTACGACGACGTACTGGGCGAAGCCGCCGTCTCGTTCGCTCCCGAGATACTCGATGAGCTGCGCGCGGGCGGGTAGATCCGGGTCCCGCACGGACGGGTCGACCAGCACGCGCTCACCCACACGCGCAGGGTCGACCCCCTCTCCCACGGCGGTGACACGACCCACGACAGCGGCTCCCTGGATGCGCGGGAAGTGCACGCTTCCCTGGTTCCACGAGGATGCCGCGTCGTCGTCCCGCCCGTGGATTCCAAGCTCCTCGGAGACTCCGGTCTCCACCACCGAGTCGTACCAGCCGGACCGCGTGTTGATGTCGGTGTTGTTCAGACCGCACGCGCCGACGCGCACGAGTACGTCCGCGAACCCGGGGGTCGGGGTGGGCACATCATCTCTCTGGACGAGCTTGTCGAGCCCCCCGTGGCCGGTGAGCACGACTGCACTCATCGTCGAAGGCACATGGGTATCGACCACAGAACCGACATCCACCCGGGAGACCATCAGGGCGAGCCCTGGGCAGGCGCGTCATCCGTGGTCAGGTCCGGCTTGACCATGACGTGCTTGAACTGCGAGTACTCGTCGAGGCCGTGCCCCGAGAGCTCCTTGCCATAGCCCGAGTCGCGGAAGCCTCCGAACGGCATCTCCGACGCCGTGTAGATCTGCTGGTTGACCCAGACGGTCCCGAAGTCGAGGTCTCGCGTGAGGCGCATGCTGCGTCCGAGGTTCGTGGTCCAGACGCTCGCCGACAGCCCGTAGTCCACATCGTTGGCCATCGCCAGCATCTCGTCCTCATCCCGGCCCCGCTGGATCGTGACGACCGGTCCGAAGACCTCTCGCTGGATGATCTCCGATGACTGCTCGACGTCGGTCACGACCGTGGGTGCGTAGAACCAGCCTTCCCTGGGAAGGCGCTCTCCACCCACGAGAACCTTTGCGCCGTACCCCCGCGCCCGCTCGACGAAGCCGGCCACGCGCTCGAGCTGGCGGCGCGAGATCACCGGTCCCATCGTCGTCTCTGGATCACTGGGATCGCCGACCCGCAGCTTTGCGACCTCGTCGCAGTAGGCCGAGACGAACTCCTCGTACGCGGCATCCTCGACGATGATCCGGCACGCCGCGGTGCAGTCCTGGCCGCTGTTGGCGAAGCCGAACTCCACGAGGTCACGGGCCGTCTGTCGCGCCGGGCTGTCGGCGAAGACAAGGATGGGAGCCTTGCCACCGAGCTCCAGGCTGACGCGCTTCAGGGTGTTCGACGCGAGCGCCGCGACCGCCTTTCCGGTCGAGACGTCGCCCGTGAGCGCGACCATGCGCACCTTGGGATGCGCCACGATCGCCTTCCCGGTCGACGAGTCGCCCAAGACCAGGTTGAGCACGCCGGGCGGCAGGAATCGGTTGGCGAGGTCGACCAGCTTGATCGTCGTCTGCGGCGTCAGCTCCGACGGCTTGATCACCACGGCGTTGCCGGCCGCGATGGCGGGGGCGATCTTCCACACGCCCATGAGGAGCGGGTAGTTCCACGGAGTGATCAGACCCACCACTCCGAGCGGCTCACGTCGGAGCCAGGAGGTGCTGCCATTGGCATACTCCCCAGCTGCTGGCGCATGAGAGACCCGCGCCGCGCCCGCACTGAAGCGGATCACGTCCCAGACCCAGGGCATCTCGTCTCGGGCATGGGTGACTGGCTTACCGACGTTCTCGGACTCGAGAAGGGCGAACTCCTCAGCGTCGGCCTCGATCGCGTCCGCGATCCGGAGCAGGATCTCGGCCCGCTCGACCGGGGGCGTGCGGCCCCACGAGCGCGCCGCCGCCGCTGCGGTCTGCACGGCAGTGTCGACATCCTCCTCGGTGGCGATCCGGTACGCCGCGATTGGCTGCTCGGTCGAGGGGTTGACGACGACGGCGGCACCGGGCTGGTCGATTTCCACAACCCAGGGACCTGCAGCGCCCTCGCGCTCGACAGACGTTGTCACTTGCTGCTCCTTGTGAATCTAGGTGTGGGTCTTCCGTATGATTGTGCGCCGTTGGGGGGTGGTTGTCGGCCGGCGGAGATGCTCATTTCGCCTGCCTCGTCAGCAGCACGCTCCAGAAGCCCTCCTGACACACGACACCGTCCTGGTTGAGAACCTGGATCTTCGTGATCACCACACCTCGGTCCGGCTTCGAACTCGACGGACGAAGTTCGACCACCTCTTCGGTCACATGCAGGGTGTCGCCCATGCGGACCGGCGCAAGCAGGTTCCACTCCCGGATCCCGAGGAACGCGATGGCCGAGCCGAGCTTCCAGCCGAGCGACATCTCCAGACCGAACGCGATGGCGAGCGCACCCGGGCCGTGGAAGATCCGACCTCCGAACTGCGTCTGACGGGCGTACTCCTCGTCGGTGTGCAGGGGGTGCATGTCCCCCGACCAGGTGCCGAAGGTGACGAGGTCCGCCTCGGTGATCGTGCGACCTCGGGTCTTCCAGCGCATCCCGACCTCGAGCTCGTCGAGGTGTCGCACGTTCGGATCGATGCCGGTCTCGAGAGCGAGGGGGCCGGTGCCTGTCTGAGGGGTCACTTTGGTCCGTTCCGTGCGTAGAGGTCGAGGCGCATCACGGTGAGGAAGGGAGGGAGAACGCCGGGGTGTTCACGCAGTCGAGACTCGTCCGTCGACCGGAGACTCCCCGTGAGGGCTGGACCGGCCACGTCAGCGCCTCCCTTCTCAGATCGCCCTGCTCGACGTGCGCAGCCTGGCTGGCGATGGGCTCGCTGGCCCAGGCGCGTGACCACCACTCTGGGCGCACTGGGATGGGGGCTCAATTGTGAAATTTGATGAAGCACGAGCCTGCGCTTGGGAAGCGACCCAAGGATCGTGACCTCGCGCGCCAATCCAGCCCGAGAATCCGAGCCGCTGCGGGCCTCGAAACTGAGCCGCGCAACGCACCGGCTCGGGCCGCGCGACAAGGCGCGCCAACGAAGTCTGTGCCCACCGTTGCCGAACACGAAATACGAGTCGTCACGCCGAGACCTCAGGGACGCATCGAGGTCCTGGTTCGTGACCGGGCGCTGCCGAAGGTGTTGCCCGCTCACTCGACGGTCATCGAAGTCACGTGAGGGCGCACGTCCCCTCGAACGTCGTTCTCCACACCGGTGTGTACGCCGAAGACCATCGTGGGTCGTGACGTCGTGTCGTAGCTTGGCCAAGGATGAGTCTCGGTCGAAGGGTCCCCCGTCCGGGCGAAGTTGATCCACGCCCTGAACATCTCTGCGCCCAAGGTGAACCGACGCCCGAAAGGGTCGGCCGCGGCCCGTCCGGCATCGGAGTCCGCCCCGTCCCAGGCAACTCCATATGTCGGCCGGTTGAACACGAACGGCAGCTCGACGCCGTGCATGGACCACATGCCTCCGAAGCAAGGTGTGCGCCAACGGCACTCATAGGAGAAGATTGGGGCTCCGCCGTGGTCGCTCTTGGCCGAGCTCATCCGAAGTGCATTCGTCCAGTGACCGATGTCAGTGCTGATGCGCACCAACAACGCTTCATCCGACAGGTCGGGCATGACTTGGCGGTACCGGCCGACTACCGGGACCAGCTCTTCGAGGTCAAAGGCATTGATCACGGAGTACGGCGAGACCCGACGAGCAAGTTCCACGTCGTCGATCGCATCCGTGTTCAGCTCGCCAGGAAACCATCCGACGCCGCCGGCAGTCTCCTGAAGCGTGATGCCGATCAACATCGGGATGCTGCGTCCGAATGCAGGCACACCATCCCACCAGCTCTGCTCGGTCAGGACATGACCATCGACGACCGGTCCGTACTTGAGCAACGAAATGGGCTCGCCTGGCACGAAGAGAGGGTCCCCGAGCACCGCCATGAACTGCGCCAGCGTCTTGGCCGGCACCTTCTGAAGAGACTCCACATCGCCCTCGCGCAGGCCGACTTCCTTGTAGAGACGAGCGGTGACGTGGGCAGCGTTGTCGGGCGTGCGGAAGCGCCGAATCGCACCGCTCATGACGATGGCTTTGTGAAAGAGCCCTTGCGCCCTCTCCGTCGCCATCAGGGCAGCGACCTTCCCCCCGCCGCCTGACTGGCCGAAGATTGTCACGTTGTCCGCATCCCCGCCGAACGCGGAGATGTTGTCGCGGACCCACTCGAGTGCCGCTACCAGGTCGAGGTGACCCACATTGCCGGAGAGAGCGAACCTCTCGTCCGCACCGTCGCCGAGATACGTATAGCCGAACGCGTTCAGCCGATGGTTGACACCGACCACGACGACATCGCCGTCCCTTGCGACGTTGCCGCCGTCGTACAGCGGAGCACCTGCGGAGCCGAATACGAACCCTCCACCGTGGAGCCACACCATCACAGGCAGTGCGGACTCCGCGCGCGCATGATCGGGCGCCCAGACGTTGAGAACCAGACAGTCCTCGCTCTCCTCGCTCGAGTCGAGCCAGGCGGGGAAGTCGGGATTGATCTGAGGCGATTGAGGACCGAGCTGCAACGCATCGCGGACCCCGGTCCAAGGCCGTGCAGGCTTGGGCGGCAGGAACCGGTTGGTCCCACCCGTCGACTCGCCATAAGCGATGCCCTTGAACTCGGCGTACCCCTCGCGCAGCAAACCTCGAACGCGCCCGAGCGACGTCTCGACAACCCGAAAACCCATAGATGCGGAGTGGCTGACACTCACTGGAGCTCTCCTCCCAGCGCAGAAAGAACCGTCGCGGACCCGTCACGACGACGCGCGTCGATCACCGACACGACCAGAGTCGCTGCACTGGACCGGCGGGAACACTGGTGCACACACGAACATCGTCGGGTCCTGTTGGCAATCGTCTGATGTTCCAAGAGTCATGGACCACACGCTGAGGGGGCTGGCCGCCATCCACTGCGGTGATTCAGGGCGCCGCAGAACTGATCAGCGGGCCGGTTCGCTGATTGCCGAGCACCGACACGACAGGCCGGCGCTGGATCTTCCTCTTCGCGGCCGGCGACGAGATCGCCGTACAGGAGGCCATCGCGCGTGCGCCGCTTCCCAGCGTGGAGTTGGAGCACCCCGTGGAGCCGTGGGTGCAGCCGGCAGCCTGGCCGTGAGCCGTCGTCACGAGAGGCCCGGTGGCTTGAACGACGAACCACTGCTCAGCGGGCGGCGCTCCTCAGGCGCTCGATCACTGCTTCGGTGAAGTCGAGCGTGCTGGCCGTTCCCGCCAGGTCGGCGGTGCGGATCCCGTCGGCCAGCGCTGCTTCGAATGCGATCACAAGACGCTTTGCAGCCTGCTCCTCCCCGAGGTGCTCGAGCATGAGCGCACCGGCCCACATCTGGCCCACCGGGTTGGCAATCCCCTTCCCCGCGATGTCGGGGGCCGACCCGTGCACCGGCTCGAACATCGACGGGTGCTCCCGTGGAGGGTTGAGGTTGGCCGAGGGAGCGACGCCGATGGAGCCCGCAACCGCGGCCAGAAGGTCGGAGAGAATGTCCCCGAACAAGTTGGACGCGACGATGACGTCGATGCTGTCCGGTCTCAACACCACACGCGCTGCCAACGCGTCGATGAGCACAGACTCCAGCTCGACCGTTCCGCTCCTGCTGACAGTCTCCTCGACGACCTCGTCCCAGAAGGGCATCGCGTGCAGGATGCCGTTGGACTTCGTGGCGGAGATGAGGCGACCACTCCGTCGCACTGCCAGGTCGGCCGCGAACTCCGCGACTCTACTGACTCCTGCGTGGGTGAAGACCGACTGCTGGATCGCCATCCCCTCGGGCCGACCGTCATACGCGCGGCCGCCAATCTCGGAGTACTCACCCTCCACGTTCTCCCGCACGACGACGGCGTCGAGCTTCTCTGCGCCGGACACCCGCGCTTCAACGCCGGGGAGGAGGCGGACCGGCCGCAGGTTCACGTACTGCATGAACGACCGTCGGATCGGGATGAGCAAGCCCCAGAGCGTCACGTGGTCGGGGATCCCGGGCTGCCCAACGGCGCCGAGGAAGATCCCATCGCCGTCAGCGAGCTGGTCGATGCCGTCTGCCGGCATCATGGCGCCGTCAGCGAGGTAGCGGTCCGAGCCCCAGTCGCGCTCCCGCCACGTGACCTCGAAGCCCTCGATCCGTGCCACCTCGTCGATGCACCGGATTGCGGCCGGCACGACCTCGCGGCCGATGCCGTCTCCCGGAATGGAGTCGACGGTGTAGACCGTCGTCACGCCTCGGCGTCCCGCCAGTTGACCGGTGAGATCGAGAGCAGAAGGCGGGTGCCGGCCGTGGCTCCATAGCGGACAGTGGACCCCTTGGGCAGGACGATGAGGTCTCCGACCTCACCGGTCACCGTGTGCTCGCCGCCTTCCTCCAGTACGACGATCCGCGCCCGTCCTTCGATCACGTAGATGGTCTCCTCGTAGAGAACCGTCCAAGGATCACTGAGCTCATCGGACTGGAAGGCCATGAAGTAGCTACCGAGCTGCGAGAGGCCGCTTTCAGCCGTCCTGTGCTCGATCATGGCGGGACCGAAAGCTGCGTCATGTTCTTCGCGATAGCGCGGCACGGACACCGGTGCGATGGTCATGGTTTCCTTTCTGCACATGCGAGGTTCCTGCCGGTGGGGGTCAGCTACGCCGCTGCTCGGCGTACAGGGAGTCGTACAGATCGAGGCGCCTCAACGCCAG
>NZ_RJSF01000006.1 GCF_003725535.1 Nocardioides pocheonensis
ACGCGGCCAGCTCCGGTGACCTGAACTGGTCGCTGAACCCGACCTACACCGGCTGCTCGATCACCGGTGCGGTCGGCAGCCAGGTCCTCAGCTGCAGCCTGGGCACGGTCGCCGGCAACACCACGCTGCCGGTCATCCACGTCCAGTCCGCGACCACACCGGCCGACTGCGGCGTCGTGTCCAACCAGGCCACCGTCGCCACCACCAACGGCACCGGCGGCGACAGCGACACCGCCAACGTCACCATCCTGTGCCCGGGTCTGGCCATCGAGAAGACCGCGGACGCAGCCAGCGTGACGGTCGGTTCGACGATCGGGTTCACGGTCACGGTGTCGAACAACGGCGCGGGCACCGCGACCGGCGTGGACATGAGCGACCCGCTGCCGACCGGTCCGGGGATCACCTGGTCGATCGACAACGCCCACACCAGCGGTCCGCTGAGCTGCGTCATCACGGCAGGCACCTTGCACTGCACGGGCAGCCTCGACGCCGGAGAGACGCAGGTCGTCCACATCACCAGTCCGACGCAGTGGACCGGCTCGGGTGAGACCGAGGTGAACTCCTGCCTCGGTGGCACGGACAACACCGGGGTGTACGACAACACCGCCCAGGTCAGTGCGTCGAACGTGACCGGTACGCCGAACGCCAGCGCGCAGGAGGCCGTGCTCTGCCCGGACCTGCACGTCACGAAGGTCGCGGACGACGCGTCGGTGGATGCCGGCTCGCCGATCGGCTTCGTGATCACGGCGTCCAACACCGGTGATGCCCCGGCCACGGGAGCGTTCGTGAACGACCCGCTGCCGACCGGTGTGGACTGGTCGATCCCGGAGGGTGGCTCGACCGGGCCCCTGACCTGCCAGATCTCCGCCGGCACGCTCACGTGCTCCGGAACACTGGCGCCGGGTGCGTCGCAGGTCGTCCACATCACGGCACCGACCACGTTCGCCGACTGCGGGGTCTACAACAACACCGCGACCTTCACGGCCACGGACTCCCCGCAGACGCCGAACGACTCCGACAGCACGAGTGTCCTGTGCGCGGCCCTGACCCTGAGCAAGACCGCGGACGCCGCCTCGGTGAACGCGGGCTCGCAGATCGGGTTCACCGTCACGGCATCGAACGCTGCCGGTGGAAGTGTGGGCACGGCCCGGGGCGTCGTGATCAACGACCCGCTGCCGAGCGGGACGGGCATCGACTGGTCGATCGCGTCCGGTCCGGGCAACTGCTCGATCACCGGCGCGGTGGGCAGCGAGGTGCTGCACTGCACGGCGGTCGATCTGGCGCCGGGCGCGAGCGAGTCGGTGCACGTGGTCAGCGCGACCGGCAACACCAGCTGCGCGACGTACCCGAACGCGGCGAGCCTGACCGCGGACAACGCGCCAGGGCTCAGTGCGAACGCCAGCACGCAGGTCGTGAACTGCGTCATCGTGTCGCCGCCGAGCCCGCCGAAGCAGCACCACCCCGCCGTCCTGCCGAACACCGGCGGCCCGGACGGGAGGCTGCTGGGGCTCGCCACGGGCCTCATGGTCACGGGTGGAGCCCTGGTCCTGGGCGACCGGCGTCGGAGGCGCCGGAGCTAAGCCCCCAGACGCTGGGCTGCCGGGTGCACCAACCCCCTCGTGCACACGGCCCTCAGGCCCAGTGAGGCTCCGGAAACGGGCTCGTGCCCGGGACTGCTTCGGCGGTCCCGGGCACGGGTCGTTCCTGAGACGTTCTGATACCAGTACTGTCCGTTTCGTACGGATTAGGTGCCATACGTCCCTGAAAATAGGGCCATTCCGGCCGTTTCCGGTCTAGCCCGCGCATATCCGAATCGACCCGTTCGCTTGCCGACGGCGGCGGATGGGCTCGTAATGGCGGAAGCGATTCACCTTGGGGGCAAGGGGAAACGCGCTTGGTCCGTCCTTCCGGCGGCCAAGGGGGTTCCGACTCCGACACGCTCCTGGGGCTGCTTCATCGTCCCGGTGCGCAGGGGTCGCCGTCGTACTTGGGGGCACCACAGATGAAGAAGCACAAGTCCGTTGCGGGA
>NZ_RJSF01000007.1:0-132 GCF_003725535.1 Nocardioides pocheonensis
CACCTGCGTGGACGCCGTCGCGATCTCCGACCCGTCCTTCAGATAAGGACCCTGGTCCGTCCGCGGCTCCAGATCGACGTACTGCTCGCCGACCGCCGACTTGTTGCCCACCAACGCCAACGTGTCCGCCGG
>NZ_RJSF01000007.1:232-121107 GCF_003725535.1 Nocardioides pocheonensis
CACCAGCGTGATGAACACGAACACCAACAGCTGCTTCTTCGTGCGTGAGGTGATCATCGGACCGCCACCGGCTCGATCAGGAGGGTGCTCAGGCCCGGGTCGTAGCCGGTGCCCTCGAGCAGGAACGGGTCGTACGTCGCCTTCGGGTCGTAGTCGGCGTTGGGCGCCGTGCGTGGGAGCAGAGGGCCGAGGAGGCCGCCGAGCAGGCCGCCCGAGTTCGTGCCGCCGGTGGTGTTGCCGCCGAGGAGGCCGCCCCCGTTGGAGTTCGGTTGGCCGCCGCCGCCGTTCGCCGCGGAGCCCGTGCACAGAGAGGGCGCGAGCCCGCACAGCGGCTTGAGGGCGGTGGGACTCAACAGGCTCTGGACGGTCTTGCAGACCGGCGCGAGCGGGGTCTTGTTGCAGGTGGCGATGACGTCGGCGAGGCTGAAGCCGGGCGCCAACCCCGGGATGCTCGGCAGGTTGAGGAGGTCCAGCGAGAGGCTGACCGAGAGGTTCGTGAAGTCGCCCATGTGGAGGTTGCGCGCCACCTGGGGATCGCGACCCACGGCCTCGTCGATGAACGGGTAGGTGAGGAACACCTGCAGCGCCTTCGGCATGTCCTGCCCGGACTTCGCGAACGCCTCGAGCACGGGTGCCAGGTTGCGCAGGGAGTCGATGGTCGACTCCTTGGACGCCTGGATGACCCGGACGCCCACGGAGCTGAGGTTCGAGAGGGCCTGGAGCATCCGGACGAGGTCCTGCCGCTGCCCGTTCACGGACTTGATCGCCGTCGGGAGGTCGTCGAGCGCGGACTTGATCGTGCTGTCCTGGCGCCGCAGCTCGAGGGAGAGCCGGTTGACGTTCTCGAGGGCGGTGACGATCGACTCCTTGTTCGCGTCGAGCTGACCCATGAAGGACCCGAGCTGCTCGATGATCGAGCGCACCGAGGCCTCGCGGCCGCCGAACGCGGTGTTCAGCTCGTCGGCGATCGTCTTCAGCTGACCGACACCGCCGCCGTTGAGCAGCAGCGCGAGCGCCTGGAAGACCTCTTCGACCTCCGGGTTGCGGCCGGAGTTCTCCAACCCGATCACGTCGCCGTTGCCGAGCCTGCCGGTCGGGTCGGAGGGCTTGCTCAGCGACACGAACTTCTCGCCGAGGAGGCTGGTCTGCCGAATCTCGGCGAGGGCGTTGTCGGGCAGGTCGATCGAGCGCGGCAGCTTCACCGTCACGTCTGCGGTGTAGCCCTTGAGCGAGATCGAGCTGACCTTGCCGACGGTCACGTCGTCGACCTTCACGGTCGACTGCGGGACGAGGTCGAGCACGTCGCGGAACATGATGTGCACGGTCATCGGGTTGCTGCCGACGTTCGGCCCGCCGGGGAGCGGGACGTCGTAGATCGAGCAGCTGCTCAGTCCGATCGCGCCGACGACGGCGGCGGCCACGGCTGCGAGCCGGCGACGCGGCGACAGGCTGCGGATGCTCATCGGTCCCCCTCGGCGGGCAGCAGTCCGGCGAGCGTGCGGTCGACCGGCTCGACCTCGGTCGTCCGCGACGTGCCGCTGTCGGTCAGGGCGCCGGCGCGCTGCAGGCCGAGCAGCTTGACCACGGAGGACAGCGGTCCGCAGGCGTCCGGGACCATCGCGCACAGCACCACGGACGGCGTGCTGCTGAGCTTGTTGACCGTCTCGCCGACGTTCGCGCGCGTGTCGAGCGTGCCGGCGTTCTCGTCGTAGGCCAGGAACAGGTTGTTCAGCGCGACCGGCGCGTCGGTGAGGGTCTCGTCGAGCGCGTCACGGTTCTTGACCAGCACGGTCGCGAGCTGGTTGAGCTCCTTGATGTTGCTCGACAGGATGCTCTTGTTGTCGGCGACGAACGACCGCACCTGGGTCATCGCGACCGAGAGGTTCTTGAGCACGTCGGCGAGGTCCTGACGCTCGTCCGCGAGCAGCTGGGCGCCGCTGGCGAGGGAGTCGTTGAACTTCCTCACCGTGTCGTCGTTCTGCGCCAGCGTGTTCGTGAACTTCTCGACCTCGGAGACCGTGCCGAACAGCTGGTCCTTGTTGTCGGCCAGGGTCTGGGTGAACTTCGCGAGGTTGTGCAGGGTCTGGTTGAACTGCACGCCCTGCCCACCGAAGTTCTTGGCCGTGGAGTCGAGCAGCCGGGTGAGGGCGCCGGTGCCCGAGGCGTCGGGCTTGTTCGCGCCCTCCGGACCGAGCGCCGTGGTCAGGTCGGTGATCGACCCGAAGATCTCGTCGAGCTCCAGCGGCGTCGCGGTGCGGTCGAGCCCGAGGCGGGCGTTGTCTTGCAGCACCGCGCCCTTCGTGTAGACCGGCGTCAGCTGGATGAACCGGTCGCCGACGATCGACGGCGAGATCACGGCGGCCTTCGCGTCGGCCGGCACCTTGTACTTCGCGTCGTAGTGGAACTTCACCACGACCTTGGTGCCCTGCGGGTCGACGGAGTCGACCTTGCCGACGGCGACGCCCAGGATCTTCACGTCGGAGCCCTTGTACAACGAGATCGCCCGCGGGAACTCCGCGGTGACGTGCTTCGCGCTGCTGCCGGGCAGGAGGAACAGGACGGCACCGACGAGGAGCACGAGCACGAGGCCCGCGACGATCGCCGGGTTGATCCCACGAATCGCCCGCATCACTGACCCACTCCCGAGGCCGGGCCCGGAGGCAGGTTGGAGATCCAGGTGTCGAACCAGGGACCGGTGCCGAGGACGTTCGTGAACACCCGGTAGAACGGCGCCATCAGGCGCAGCGAGTTGTCGAGGTTGTTCTGGTTCTTGCGGAGCACGTCGACCACCGACTTGAGGTTGGTCAGCGCCGGGTTGAGGTCGGCGCGGCTCTGCTGGACCAGCGCGGTCAGCTCGGTCGACAGCTTGCTCGTCGACACGAGCAGCTCGTGCACGGCCTGGCGCCGGGCCACGACCGCGCGGAGCAGCACGTCGCTGTCCTTCATCAGCGCGACGATGTCCTGGTCACGGTCGGCGAGCACGCCGGACACCTTCTTGAGGTTGCCGAGCAGGGTGTTCAGCTGCGCGTCGCGGGCGGCGACGTTCGCCGACAGGGCCGAGAGACCCTTCAGCGTGCTCTGCAGCGCGGCGGGCGTGTTCGCGGTCGCGTCGGCCAGGGTGTTCAGCGAGGTCGTGAGCTGGGGCAGGTCGATCGACTGCGCCCGCTCGGCGAGGCCGCTGAACGCCTTGACGACGTCGTACGCCGACGTCGTCCTGGACGTCGGGATCGTGCTGCCCTTGGCCAGCTGGCCCGACCCCTCCGGCTTCAGGGCGAGGAACATCGCACCGAGCAGCGTCTTGACCTTGATCTCGGCGTGCGTCTGGCTGCCGAACTTGGCGCCGCTGCTGATCCGGAAGGTCACCTTGACGTGGCCGCCGTCGAGGTCGACTCCGGTCACCTTGCCGACGCGGACGCCGGCGATGCGCACCTCGTCGTTCGGCTTGATGCCGCTGGAGTCGGTGAACGCCGCGTAGTAGGTGTCACCACCGCCGATCAGGGGCAGCGACTCGGCCTTGAAGGCGATCAGGATGAAGGCGAAGAGGACGATCAGGCTGACTGCCCCGACCTTGACGGGGTTGCGTTCGCGGAAGGGGATGCTCATCCGAGGTTGCACCTCCCGTTGCCGCCGGGGTACGTCTCGTACGGGATCGTGAGCGGACCGGTCGGCAAGATCACCTTCGCCTGGAACTCGCAGAGGTAGAAGTTGAAGAAGGACCCGTAGATCGCCGTGCGGCCGATCTTCTCGAGCTTGATCGGGAGGATCTGGAGAGCGCGGTCGATCTCGTCACGCCCTTGGTTGAGGTTCGTCGCCACCTGGCGCAGCTCGTGGATGCTGGAGACCAGGCCCGGACGGATGCCCGTGGTGATGTCGGCGGTCTCGCGGGCCAGGGCGGAGACGGAGTCCAGGGAGTTCAGGATCGCGTCCTTGTCCTGGACGAGGCCGGCCATGAAGGAGCGGAGCTGGACGATCAGGTCGGACAGCTGCTGGTCGCGGTTGCCGACGGTCTCCAGCACCGTGTTGAGGTTGGTGATCACGTCGCCGATGAGCTGGTCACGGTCGGCGAGGGTCTGCGTGACCGAGCCGGTGCTCTGCAGCAACGCCTGGAGGTTGCCGCCCTCGCCCTGGAAGACCTGGATCATCTCGTAGCTGAGCTTGTTGATGTCGGCCGGAGAGAGCGCCGCGAACAGCGGCTTGAAGCCGTTGAAGAGAACCGTGAGGTCGAGCGCGGGCTGGGTGCGGCTCAGCGGGATCGTGGCGTCCGCGGGCAGCCGGCTGGTGTCGCCGACGCCCTGGCTCACGGCGATGTAGCGCTGGCCGACCAGGTTGCGGTAGCGGATCGTCGCCGTCGAGCTGCGGGTCACGGCCGTCGCGTTGCGCACCGTGAAGGTCACGCGGGCGCGGGTGCGGTCGACGATCTCGACCTTCTTCACGCTGCCGACCTTGACCCCGGCGACCCGGATGTCGTCGCCCTTCACGACGCCGGTGGCGTCGCTGAAGATCGCCCGGTAGGTGCGGGACTTCTCGAAGTTCAGGTTGCCGATCAGCACGACCAGCACGCCGGTCGCGAGCGTGGTCACCACGATGAAGATCATCAGCTTGGTGAAGTCGCCGCGGGTCTTCTTGTCGAGCATCTTCATCGCATGCTCACCTCGGTGCCCGCGACCAGCGGGGCGAAGAGGAGCGTGGTGACGTCGGGGACCTGGTCGGCCGGCACGCCGAGCACCGGTGCGGTGAGGGCGCCGAACAGCGCCTTCTCGGCCGCGCCCGCAGCCGAGCTCGTCGACGCAGCGTCGATCGCCGGAGCCGTGCGCTGGGCGTCGCCGCGCTGCAGGTTGTTCACGCCGTCGGTGAGGTTCGGCACGTGACGGAACGGCACGGGCGGGTTCGGGAGCCCGAGGCACGCCGGGCCGTTGTCGGCACCGAGCACCGGCACGTCCTTCGCGGTGTAGCCGCGCGGCTGCCGCGGGAGGGTGATCAGGTCGATGTGGAAGACGAAGCCACGGAACGTGCTGGCGAGGTTCGGCGCCTGGTCGACCAGGCCGCGCAGCAGGCAGGGGAACTCCGGGGAGTACCGGTTGAGCAGCTCGAGCTGCGGCTTGCTCAGCTGGCCGAGCCGGACGATGTTGCTGCCGTTGTTGTCCAGGAAGGTCTTGGCGGTCCCGGAGAACGAGGTCACGTCCTTGAGGAACGCGTGCAGCTTGGCCTCGCGCGACACCAGCGTGTTGCCGGTCTTGACCGTGTTGCGCAGCGTCTCGGCGATCTGGGGCGCCACGTCGGCGTACGTGCCGCTGACCTTGGCGAGCAGCCGGAGGTCCTCGACGAGCGCGGGCACCTGCGGGTTGAGCCGCTTGAGGTAGGAGTCGAAGATCTCGATGTTCTGGCCGATCGCCTCGCCGCGGCCCTCGAGGGCCGTCGCGAGCGCGTTCAGGGTGTAGTTCAGCTCGGCCGGCTGCACGGCGCGCAGCAGCGGGTAGATGTCGTTGAGGACCTTCTCGACCTCGATCGGCAGCTGCGTCTGGGTGATCCGGTCACCGGTCCGGAGCGCCTGCTTGCTGGCGTCGGACGGGACCACCAGCTCGACGTACTTCTCGCCGAACAGCGTCTTGGGCAGGATCGAGGCGGTGACGTTCTGCGGGATCTCGCCGATCTTGTTCGGGTCGAGCCCGAGCGTGAGCACGGCGCCGTTGACCTCGGACTTCGCGTCCAGGACCTCTCCGACGATCACCCCGCGGACCTTCACGTCGGCGCGCGAAGGGAGCTGCAGCCCGATCGTGTCGGTGTTCAGGGTGACCCGGTCGAACGACACGAACTTCTGCGTGAAGACCGCGTTGATCACCCACACCCCGAGCAGGAGGATGCCGATGAACACGACGCCGAGCAGGCGGTTGCTGAAGATCTTGGCCATGGTCAACCCGCCAGCCTGACCGTGGTCGTGGATCCCCAGATCGCCATGCTCAGGAACAGGTCGATGACGTTGATCGCGACGATCGAGGTGCGGACCGCCCGACCCACGGCGACGCCCACCCCGGCAGGACCGCCACTGGCGGTGTAGCCGTGGTAGCAGTGGATGAGGATCACGACGACCGCGAACACCATCACCTTGCCGAAGGACCAGAGCACGTCGCCGGGCGGCAGGAACTGGTTGAAGTAGTGGTCGTAGGTGCCCTGGCTCTGGCCGTAGAACTGGGTCACCACGAGCCGGGTGGCGAAGTAGGAGGACAGCAGCCCGACGACGTACAGCGGCATGATCGCGACCAGGCCGGCGACGATGCGGGTGGTCACCAGGAACGGCATGGAGGGGATCGCCATCACCTCGAGCGCGTCCACCTCCTCGGAGATCCGCATGGCGCCGAGCTGAGCGGTGAAGCCGCAGCCGACGGTCGCCGCCAGCGCGATGCCGGCGATGAGCGGCGAGATCTCACGGGTGTTGAAGTACGCCGAGACGAAACCCGCGAACGCCGCCGTGCCGATCTGGTTCAGCGAGGCGTAACCCTGGAGCCCGACCTCGGTGCCGGTGAAGAACGCCATCGCGGTGATCACGCCGACCGTGCCGCCGATGACGGCCAGCGCACCACTGCCCAGGGCGACCTCGGCGAGCAGCCTGAGGATCTCCTTGGGGTAGCGCTTGACCGACCGCGGCGTCGCGATGAGCGCGCGCACGTAGAACGCGAGCTCCTCGCCGAGGCGGTCGAGGGCCTGCATGGGGCGCACGTAGACCTGCTTCACGTCTGCCATGCGCTAACCCGTCTTCGGGGGGACGAGCTGGAAGTAGATCGCGCTCATCACGAAGTTGACGACGAACAGGAGCATGAAGGTGATGACGACCGACTCGTTGACCGCGTCGCCGACGCCCTTCGGACCGCCCGCAGCGTTCATGCCCTTGTACGCCGCGACGATGGCGGCGATCAGGCCGAAGACGAGGGCCTTCGCCATGCCCTGCCAGAGGTCGGGCAGCTGCGCGAGCGCGGTGAAGCTGGCGAGGTAGGCGCCGGGCGTGCCGTCCTGGAGCACGACGTTGAAGAAGTAGCCGCCGCAGACGCCGACGACGCTCACCAGGCCGTTGAGGAAGAACGCGACCAGCATGCAGGCCAGTACCCGGGGCACGACGAGGCGCTGGATCGGGTCGATGCCCAGCACCATCATCGCGTCGAGCTCCTCGCGGATCTTGCGGGCGCCCAGGTCGGCGGCGATCGCCGAGCCGCCGGCGCCGGCGATCAGCAGCGAGGTCGCGATCGGGCCGGCCTCACGCACCACCGCGAGGACGGACGCCGAGCCGGTGAACGACTGCGCGCCGAACTGCTTGATCAGGCCGCCGACCTGCAGCGCGATGACCGCGCCGAAGGGGATGGCGACCAACGCCGTGGGCACGATGGTCACCGACGCGATGAACCAGGCCTGCTGGAGGAACTCGCGGGTCTGGAACGGGCGCTTGAAGAGCGCGATCGCCACGTCGATCCCGAAGGCGAAGAGCTTGCCGGCTGTCCCGATGGGGGCCAGGACCCGGTCTGCGGTGAGCGAGGACATCCGTCCCTCAGGCTCCCGGCGCCAGAGACATGTTCGGCTCGAACGAGCCGGGAGGCGGCGTGACGCCGTTCTCGCGGCACCACTCGCCCGGCGGCCGCTGGGAGCGCCGCGGGATGCCGTTGGAGGGCTCCTGCTGCAGCGGGATCGGCGGCAGCGGGGGCAGCTCCTGGTCCTTCTCGGCCTCGAGCTCGTCGGCGTCCTTCTCCTCGCTCATGCCGATCGGGCCGACCCGCTGGGCGTTGAGGAACTGCCGGACCACCGGCTCCTCCGAGCTGAGCAGCATCTCGCGGGGACCGAACATGGCCAGGTGCTTGTGATAGAGCAGGCCGATGTTGTCGGGCACCGTGCGGGCGGTGTTGATGTCGTGGGTCACGATCAGGAAGGTCGCGTCGATCTGGGCGTTGAGGTCGATGATCAGCTGGTTCAGGAACGACGTACGGACCGGGTCGAGACCGGAGTCGGGCTCGTCGAACAGCACGATCTCGGGGTCGAGCACCAGCGCCCGGGCCAGGCCGGCGCGCTTGCGCATGCCGCCGGAGATCTCACCGGGGAGCTTGTCCTCGGCACCGAGGAGACCGACGAGGTCCATCTTCTCCATCACGATGTTGCGGATCTCGGACTCGGACTTCTTGGTGTGCTCGCGCAACGGGAAGGCCACGTTGTCGTAGAGGTTCATCGAGCCGAACATCGCGCCGTCCTGGAACAGCACGCCGAACAGCTTGCGGATCTCGTAGAGGTCCTTCTCCGAGCACGAGGCGATGTCCACGCCCTCGATCACCACGCTGCCGTGGTCGGGCTTGAGCAGCCCGATGATCGTCTTGAGCAGCACCGACTTGCCGGTGCCGGACGGGCCGAGCATCACGCAGATCTCGCCCGCCGGGACGGTCAGCGTGACGTCACCCCAGATCAGCTGCTTGCCGAACGACTTCGTGAGGTGGCTGATCTCGATCTCGACACCCATGGAGACAACTCCCTCTCGTTCCGACAGACAGCGGCAGGGGCGCCTCCCACGGCACTTCCCTACCTAGGTGAACCAACGAGTAACCCTGGGCTAAGTTACGCGGCATTAGCGACGGACGTCACCATCTGTCGCGATCGTCTCATCCGCATTCAAGACTCTTGGGGCCGACCTGGTCTCGAATCTCCTCGTCGGAACGTTTCGGGACGCACCGGACACGCGAACGAGCGGCCGTCCGGAGGGACGACCGCTCGCTCGGTGCTGCGGTGTGCGCGCCGGCCGATTCCCCGCAGGGATCAGCCGGCGGCAGGGGTCACTTGAGGGTGACGGTGGCGCCGGCGCCCTCGAGGGCCTCCTTGGCCTTGTCCGCGGCCTCCTTGTTGACCTTCTCCAGGACGGCCTTGGGAGCGGCCTCGACCAGCTCCTTGGCCTCCTTCAGCCCGAGGCTGGTCAGCGCGCGGACCTCCTTGATGACGTTGATCTTCTTGTCACCGGCGGCCTCGAGGACGACGTCGAACTCGTCCTGCTCGGCGGCCTCGTCAGCGGCAGCAGCGCCGCCGCCCGCGGCCGGAGCGGCAGCCACGGCAACCGGAGCGGCCGCGGTCACGCCGAAGGTGTCTTCGAACTGCTTCACGAACTCGCTGAGCTCGAGGAGGGTCATCTCCTTGAAAGCGTCGAGCAGCTCGTCGGTGCTGAGCTTCGCCATGGTGGCGTTCCTTCCATTCGTCGGCGGCATCCGTGCGGACGCGCGCCAGGGTTTACCGGTGGGTGGTGTGCCGACTCGTCACTCGGCGGGTGCGTCGGTCACCTCGGCCTCGGCCGCGGGGGCCTCGGTCTCGGTGGCGTCGGCAGCCTCGGCCTCGGCGGCGGGGGCCTCAGGAGCGTCCTGGGCCTCCGACTCCGCGGCCGGAGCCTCCTCCGCAGCCTCGGCCTCGGCGGCCGGTGCCTCAGCGGCGGCCGGCTCGCCGGCACCACCCTGGAGGATCGAGGGGTCCTGCTCGGCCTTCGCCTGCAGCGCGCCGGCGAGCCGGGCAGCCTGGGCGAGCGGGGCGTTGAGCAGGTAGACGGCCTGGGAGAGCGAGGCGAGCATCGCGCCCGCCAGCTTGCCCAGAAGAACCTCGCGGGACTCGAGATCGGCCAGGCGGGCGATCTCCTTGGCGTCCAGCGTGGCGCCGTCGACGTACCCGGCCTTGATCACGAGGGCCGGGTGGGCCTTGGCGAAGTCACGCAGACCCTTGGCCGCCTCGACGACGTCGCCGTTGATGAAGGCGATAGCGGTCGGCCCGTTCAGCAGGTCGTCGAATCCCTCGACGCCGGCCTCCTTGGCTGCGAGCTTGGTCAGCGTGTTCTTGACCACGGCATAGTTGGCGTTCTCGCCGAGCGCCCGCCGCAGATCCTGCAGCTGCTTCACGGTGAGCCCGCGGTACTCGGTCAGCACAGCGCCAGCGGACTCGTTGAACGAGTCGACGATCTCCGCGACGGCTGCTGCCTTGTCTGGCCGCGCCATGGGACTCCTTCCAACTTCGGTGCACTCAAGCGTGCTCGGGTGCCGTGCGGGATTGCACGGGACCCGGACCTCCGACCGGAGAAGCACGAACGCCCCGTGCGCAGGGGCACAGGGCGTGGGCAGCGGGAAGCTGGCAAGCTCTCTGTCACCTGCGCAGGCCGTCCGCTCTCGCGAACCTTCGCATCGCTCCGGGCTTGCGCCCGAGGTGATGAACCGGCGGTCTTCGGTTACGGCCGCTCACTCTACCGGCGAGGGTGGATGCGGCCAAATCGTGGTCCCGGGGTACCGGCCCGCCATGACCCATGACCCGAGCAGGGACCTGCGCACGGCGGTCGTCGACATCGACGGCACGCTCCTGGACTCCAACTACCAGCTCAGCATCGCCTGGGCCCGCGCCTTCGCGCACCACGGCCACACCGTTCCGCTCTGGCGGATCCACCGGCACATGGGCATGGGTGGCGACCGTCTCGTCGCGGCCGTCGCCGGGGACGAGGTCGAGGAGCGCGACGGTGACGCAGTCCGCGACCGGTGGGAGAAGGAGTACGACGAGCTGCTCGGAGGGACCCGGCTGTTCGACGGCGCCTGCGAGCTGCTCGACGGACTCCGGGAGTCGGGGCTCACCGTGGTGCTGGCCAGCTCGAGCATCCCGCGCCACGCCGAGCACGCGCTGCAGCTCCTCGACGCCGAGCACCGGGTCGACGCCTGGACCACCAGCGAGGACGCCGAGGAGTCCAAGCCGGACCCCGACCTGGTGCAGGAGGCGCTGGCCAAGGTCGGGCAGGACGCGGCAGGCGCCGTCATGCTCGGCGACGCGGTCTGGGACGTCGAGGCTGCGGCGCGCAGCGGGATCCCGACCGTGACCCTGCTCTGCGGCGGCTTCGGCCGCGACGAGCTCCTCGAGGCAGGCGCGGCCGCGGCGTACGACGACCCGCGCGACCTGCTCGGTCGACTGGACGTGGCCCTCGACCGGGCGCGCGGCTGAACGACGCGAGCCCACCCTCCTGCCGGAGAGTGGGCTCGCGTGGTGCTCAGCGGGGGTTGAGGCTCAGGGTTTCGAGCCGCCGTCCCTCAACCGCTTCGCGTCTCAGCCCTCGTCCTCGACCGCGACGTTGCGGGTGCGGTTGGGGTCGACCTGGATGCCGGGGCCCATGGTCGTGGAGACCGTGACCTTCCGGATGTAGCGGCCCTTGGAGCTCGACGGCTTGAGCCGCAGCACCTCCTCGAGCGCGGCGGCGTAGTTCTCCGCCAGCTGCACCTCGCTGAAGGACGCCTTGCCGATGATGAAGTGCAGGTTGGCGTGGCGGTCGACGCGGAACTCGATCTTGCCGCCCTTGATGTCCGAGACCGCCTTGGCGACGTCGGGGGTCACCGTGCCGGTCTTCGGGTTCGGCATGAGGCCGCGGGGGCCGAGCACGCGGCCGAGCCGGCCGACCTTGCCCATCATGTCGGGGGTGGCGACGACCGCGTCGAAGTCGGTCCAGCCGCCGGCGACCTTCTCGATCAGCTCGTCGCCGCCGACGATGTCGGCGCCGGCCTCACGGGCGGCCTCGGCCTTGTCGCCGTTGGCGAAGACCAGCACCTTGGCGGTCTTGCCGGTGCCGTGCGGCAGGTTGACGGTGCCGCGGACCATCTGGTCGGCCTTGCGCGGGTCGACGCCCAGGCGCATGACGACGTCGACGGTCTCGTCGAACTTCTTCTTGGAGGTGTCCTTGGCGATCTTGATCGCGGACAGCGGGGCGTAGAGCTCGTCCTTGTCGAACTGCTCGGCCGCCGCACGGTAGGTCTTGCTGCGCTGCATGGTGATCTCTTTCTCTAGCCGGCGCCGCGTCGAGCGCGACGGCCGGGAGCGATGTGGTTAGCGAGCCAGCGCGGCTCTCCCACGGTTTCAGTCGGTGGTGACGCCCATCGAGCGGGCGGTGCCCTCGACGATCTTCATCGCGGCCTCGATGTCGTTGGCGTTGAGGTCGGGAAGCTTGGTCTCGGCGATCTCGCGGATCTGGTCCTTGGTCAGCTTGCCGACCTTGTCCGACTGCGGGACGCCCGAGCCCTTCGCGATGCCGGCGGCCTTCTTGATCAGCTCGGCGGCCGGCGGCGTCTTCGTGATGAAGGTGAACGACCGGTCCTCGTAGATCGTGATCTCGACCGGGATCACGTTGCCGCGCATGGCCTCGGTCTGAGCGTTGTACGCCTTGCAGAAGTCCATGATGTTCACGCCGTGCGGGCCGAGCGCCGTACCGACCGGGGGCGCCGGGGTGGCCGCACCGGCCTGGAGCTGCACCTTGACCAGTGCGGCGATCTTCTTCTTCGGAGGCATTGCTCTCTCTACTTTCTTCTCGTGGTCATGACGGGGCTGGTGCCCCTGCCACTGTGCTCACCTCGGTGCGAATCTCACCGAGATTTCGAGACGGTCGGCTTCAGTCCCTCACAAGTTCGGGTCTGAAGCCGCCCTCCTCAATCTTTTCGGCCTTCTGCTCTTCGCAAGCTCAGAGCAGGCCTCAAACCTTCTGGATCTGGCTGAAGGACAGCTCGACCGGGGTCTCCCGGCCGAAGATCTCGACGAGGGCCTTGACCCTCTGGGCCTCGGCGTTGATCTCGGTGATCGTCGCGTGCAGCGTGGCGAACGGGCCCTCGACGACCATCACCGAGTCGGACACGTCGAAGTCCGCGACCGTGACGGGCGCCCGGGTGGCGGTCTTGGCCGGGGCGGTGCCACCCGACTCGGCGACGGCAGCGGCCTCGGCCTGGGCCTGGACCGCCGGGGCCAGCATGTTCTCGACCTCGTCGAGGCTCAGCGGCACCGGCTGGTGGCTGTGTCCGACGAACCCGGTGACCGACGGGGTGTGCCGGACCGCGGCCCACGACTCGTCGGTGAGGTCCATCCGGACCAGCACGTAGCCGGGCAGCGCCGGCTTGGTGCGCAGCTTGCGCTGGCCGTTCTTGATCTCGGCGACGTCCTCGGTGGGGACCACGATCTCGTGGATGTAGTCCTCCATGTTCAGCGAGGTGATCCGGTTCTCGAGGTTGGCCTTCACCCGGTTCTCCATGCCGGAGTAGGTGTGCACCACGAACCAGTCGCCCGGCTTCTCGCGCAGGGCCGCCCGGAACTCCTCGAGCGGGTCGCGCGCCTCGGCGGGCTCGTCGACCGGCTCCTCGTCGAGGTCCTGGTCCAGATCCTCGTCGGCGTCGTCGTCAGCGTCGTCGGCGTCGTGGTCGGCCTCGGCGGCCGGCTCCTCGAGAGCGTCCTCGACCTCCGGCTCGTCCGTCGGCTCCTCGGCCAGGTCGTCGGTCAGGTCCTCGGCAGCCACGTCCTCCGTCGGCTCCTCGGCCTGCTCGTCGGCCAGGTCGTCGGCCGGCACGTCGTCAGCGCTCGCGGACTCGTCGGCGTCGTCGGCCGCGGCCTCGGACGTCTCCGCGGCGGCCTCGTCGGAGGCCTGGTCGACATCCTCGCCGAGGGTCGCCTCGACGGTCTCGTCCTGGGACTCCTCCGGGCTCGTCACGGGCTCTGCTCCGACCGTGGCGCCCTGCGCCTCGTCGTACTGCTCCGACACGTCTACTCCGTCACCTTGCAATGTGTTGTTCGCTGTCGTCCGCGGCAGCGAGGGGCTAGCTGGCCTTCGAGGTGTCGCCGCCGAACACGGCGAACACCGCCTTGCCGAAGGCCAGGTCGAGCACCGAGACCAGCGCGATCATCACGAGCACGAACGCCATCACGACGATGAAGTAGGTGACCAGCTGCTGCTGGCTCGGCCAGACGACCTTGCGCAGCTCGGCGACCACCTGTCGGTAGAACGTGACCGGGCTCGTGCGTTCGGTCCTGGACCGACGCGCCGAGGGGGTGTCCGTCACGGCTTCCTTCTTCCACTCATCGTCGTTGTCTTCGTCTCGCAGGGCACGAGGGACTTGAACCCCCAACCTTCGGTTTTGGAGACCGATGCTCTGCCAGTTGAGCTAGTGCCCTCCGGTGTGACTCCACACGCGCACCACCGCACCGAGACTTGCGAAAAACGGGTTTCGGGCATGGCAAGCAATGGTGAGAAACACCAAGAGAGGAGTGTACGGGGCCCCGCCAGCCAAAGTCGAACCGAGCCGGATCGGCCGTCCGGCCCCGCGCGGACTCGGATCTCGGGACGCCGGGAACCGCCTCGCCGCGGGTGGGGGCCCTCTGGAACGATGGGCCCGTGAGCGAGCCGACCACCCACCCCGCACGCCCCCTGGCGGACCTGTCCGCCGACGAGCTGGCCGGCTTCCTGGCCGCGCAGCAGGCGGCGTACGCCGACCTCTCGGGCCGCGGCCTGAAGCTCGACCTGACCCGCGGCAAGCCGGCGCCGGCGCAGCTGGACCTCTCCGACGAGCTGCTGCACCTGCCGCGCGGCTCCGTCGACCGCGACGGTGTCGACACCCGCAACTACGGCGGGCTGGAGGGCATCCGGGAGCTGCGCGAGATGTTCGCCGAGCTGCTCTGGATCGAGCCCGACCAGATCGTCGCGGGTGGCAACTCCAGCCTGGTGATGATGCGGGAGGTGCTCACCGACCTCTGGCTCAAGGGCGGCGTGGACAGCGAGCGGCCGTGGTCGCAGGAGGAGAAGGTCACCTTCGTCTGCCCGGTGCCCGGCTACGACCGGCACTTCACGCTGCTCGACTGGTTCGGCATCGAGACCGTCACGGTGCCGATGAACGACGACGGCCCGGACACCGAGGCGGTCGCGCAGCTGGTGGCGTCCGACCCGAGCATCAAGGGCATGTGGATCGTGCCGACGTACGCGAACCCGACCGGCTCGGTCTGCTCCCTGGAGGTCGCCGAGCGGCTGGCCTCGATGCCGACCGCGGCGCCGGACTTCAAGATCTTCTGGGACAACGCCTACGCCTTCCACCACCTCACCGAGGACGAGGCGAAGAGCGCGGACATCCTGAGCCTGGCGTCGGCGGCCGGGCACCCGCACCGGCCGATCATGTTCGCCTCGACCTCGAAGATCACCTACGCCGGGGCCGGCGTCGGGTTCCTGGCCGGGTCGGTCGAGACCGTGCGGTGGTACATCACGCACCTCGGCAAGGGCGCCATCGGCCCGGACAAGATCAACCAGCTGCGGCACGCGCAGTTCTTCGGCTCCGCGCAGGGCGTGCGTGACCACATGCTCCGGCACCGAGAGCTGATCGCGCCGAAGTTCGCCGAGGTGGACCGGATCCTCGAGGAGCGACTCGGCGGCCTGGGTGTCGCGACCTGGACCAAGCCCAAGGGTGGCTACTTCGTCAGCCTCGACGTGCTCGACGGCACGGCGAGCCGCGTCGTCGCCCTGGCGAAGGACGCGGGCGTCGCGCTCACGCCGGCCGGTGCGTCGTTCCCGCAGGGCCGGGACCCGCACGACCGCAACATCCGGCTGGCACCGACCTTCCCCGAGCCGGCCGACGTCGCCGCGGCGATGGAGGCGGTCGCGACCTGCGTGCTCCTCGCCGCAGCGGAGAAGCTGGCCGACCAGGCGTGACGGCGGCGGAGGTCTCGGGTCCGGCTTCCGCGCGTCCTCCTGCACCACCGACGACGGCGCGTCGCGACCTCAGCGCGCTGCCGAAGGCCCACCTGCACCTGCACTTCACCGGCTCGATGCGGCACGCGACCCTGCTCGAGCTCGCCGCGCGCGACGGCATCCACCTGCCCGACGCGCTCGTCGAGGACTGGCCGCCTCAGCTGTCGGCGGCCGACGAGAAGGGCTGGTTCCGGTTCCAGCGCCTCTACGACGTCGCCCGGTCGGTGCTGCGCACCGAGGACGACGTGCGCCGGCTGGTCCGTGAGGCGGCGGAGGACGACCGGGCCGACGGCGGGCGCTGGCTGGAGATCCAGGTCGACCCGAGCGGGTACGCCGCCCGCTTCGGCGGGATCACCGCGTTCACCGACCTCGTCCTCGACGCGGTCGCGGACGCCTCGCGGACGGTCGGGATCGGCATGGCGGTGGTGATCGCCGCGAACCGCACCCGCCACCCGCTCGACGCACGCACGCTGGCGCGCCTCGCGGCCCAGTACGCCGGCCGGGGAGTCGTCGGCTTCGGGCTGTCCAACGACGAGCGACGCGGACGCACCGCCGACTTCGGGCCTGCCTTCCGCATCGCCGAGCGCGCCGGGCTGATGCTGGTCCCCCACGGCGGCGAGCTGCTCGGACCGGAGTCGGTGCGCGTGTGCCTCGAGGAGCTGCACGCGGACCGGCTCGGGCACGGCGTACGGGTGGCCGAGGACCCGGCCCTGCTGGAGCAGGTGGTCGCCCGGGGGGTGGCGCTCGAGCTGTGCCCGGTGTCCAACGTCGCACTCGGGGTGTACTCCGACCCGACGTCGGTGCCGCTGCCCGAGCTGATGTCGGCCGGAGCGCGGATCGCCCTGGGCGCCGACGACCCGCTGCTGTTCGGGTCGCGCCTGGCCGCGCAGTACTCCACGATGCGCGCGGCGCACGACCTGACCGACGACCAGCTCGCGGCGCTGGCGCGCTCCTCGATCGAGGCCTCGCGTGCCGACGACACGACCAGGGCGGGGCTGCTCGCCGAGGTCGACCGCTGGTGCGACACAATCCCCGCATGAGCCCCGGCGCGAGCGACGACGGCCAGCCCCAGTCACCTCAGGACGACGCGGGGGCGACCCAGCAGCCGGCGTACCCGCCGGCCCAGCCCCCGGGAGCGGCCCCGGGAGTTCCCCCGGCGTACCCGACGCCGGGTGCGAACCCGTACGCCGCCGGCTACACACCGCCGCCGCCGGGCTGGACGCCGCAGCCGGCACACGCGCCGTTCACGCCCTACGTGCTCCCCGACCTGCCCAAGGCGACCACGGCGCTGATCCTCGGGATCATCGCGGTCGCCGGCGGGTTCATGTGCATCCTGCCGGTGCTGGTGTCACCGGTGGCGTGGATCCTGGGCGCCCAGGCGCGCAAGGAGATCCGTGCGGCTCCCCAGCAGTGGGGCGGCGAGGGGCGGGCGACCGCGGGCATGGTGCTCGGCATCATCGGCACGGCGCTCCTCGTGCTCGGTCTCGTCCTGATCGCACTGTTCGTGATCGTCGCGGTGGTCGGCTCGTCGCAGGTCGACGGCACCGGCGTCTGAGCAGGCTGGCGGCTCAGAGCGAGCAGCCGACGAGCACGGGCTCGTTGACCAGCTCGATGCCGAACCTGGACCGGACCCCGTCGCGGACCTCGCGCGCGAGCGCCACGATGTCGGCGGCGGTCGCACCGCCACGGTTGGTGACGGCCAGCGTGTGCTTGCCCGAGAGCGCCGCGCGGTCGTTGCCGTGGCCGCGCGCGAATCCCGCGTGCTCGATCAGCCACGCCGCGCTGGTCTTCACGGTCCCGTCGGGCTGGGGCCACGCGGGCGCGCCCTCGGGCACGGCGCTGGCCGCCAGCACCGGGTTGGTGAAGAACGAGCCGGCGCTCCAGGTGTCGTGGTCGGTGTCGTCCAGGACCATCCCCTTGCCGCGGCGCAGGGCCAGGACGGCCTCGCGTACGTCGGACAGGGTCGCCCGCTCGCCGGTCTCCACGCCGAGCCGGCGGGCCAGCTCGGCGTACGCGACCGGGGCGCCGAGGTCACCGAGCCGGAGCTGGAACACGACCTCGAGCACCACCCAGCGGTCGGGCTCCTGCTTGAGCCGGCTGGTCCGGTAGCCGAACCGGCAGTCGCGGTTGAACAGCGTGCGCACCTCGCGGGCCTGACGGTCCCAGCAGCGCACGGAGGCGATCGTCTGGGACACCTCCTGGCCGTAGGCGCCGACGTTCTGGATCGGGGTGGCGCCGACCAGGCCGGGAATGCCGGAGAGCGCCTCGACGCCGACCCAGCCCTCGGCGACGGCACGATCGACCAGGCCGTCCCAGGGCTCGCCGGCAGCGACCCTGACCACGGCGCCTCCGCAGGCGTCCGCGTCGGACTGCACCCCGTGCGTGCGCACCGCCACCACGCGGCCGTCGAAGCCGGAGTCGGTGACCAGCAGGTTGCTGCCCCCGCCGAGCACGAGCACGGGCTTGCCGGCCTCGTCCGCCCCACGCACGGCGTCGACCAGCTCGGCCTCGGTGGTGGCGGTCACGAAGTCGGCGACCGGTCCGCCGACCCGCAGCGTGGTGTGGTTGGCGAGCAGCTCAGCCACGGAGCACCGCCGTGGCCGCGCCGAGCACCTTCTCCCCACCGCACGTGACCGTGAGCAGGACGGTGCCGTCGTCGCGCTGCTCACCGACGACGACCACCTCGGTGCCCTCGGCGGGGACGACGACCGGACGGGTGAACTTCGCGCCGATCTGCTTGATCCGTCCGGGCTCGCCGACCTCCTCGTCGACGTACCGGGCGGCGAGGGCGAGGGTGTACATGCCGTGCGCGATGACGTCGGGCAGGCCGACGCTGCGGGCGACCGCCTCGTCCTGGTGGATCGGGTTGGGGTCGCCGCTCGCCTCGGCGTACGCGACCAGGTCGGCGCGCGTGATCCGGTAGGTCCGCTCCTGCCAGCCTGCAGCCACGGTCACTCCCCCGCCTTGTGCACGAGCGTGGCCTCGGCGGTGCACACCAGGGCGCCGTCGGCGTCGGTGATCGCGCTCGAGGTGGTGATGATGTCGGCGCCGCCGATCTGGCGCAGACCGGTGACGGTGAGCTCCGCCCGCAGCCGGTCGCCGGGGCGGGTGGGGCGCTCGTGGACGAACTTCTGCTGCCCGTGCACGACGTGGTGCAGCTCGATGCCGACGTCCGGGTCGGACATCAGGCCCTGCATCGCCTCGAAGGCCACCACGATGGGGAAGGTGGCGGGCGCCGGGTCGCCCGGGGCGTACGGCGTGCCGGTGGCGGCCGCGAACGCGGCGACCCGTTCCTCGGTGACCTCGAAGTCCTGGGTCGGGGGGAACGTCCGGCCGGACAACGACGGGTCGACGGGCATGGTGGTCACGCTACCGGGCGGGGTTTCGGCAGGCTCAACCACCGTGCGCAAGGGCTCGACCACCGTGCGCAAGGGCTCGACCACCGTGCGCAAAGAGCTCGACCCCCATGGGGTGAAACGCGAGAGCGGCCCCCCGGACGGGGAGCCGCTCTCGTGGAACGTCGGGCGCGGAGACCTCAGCGGGTCTCGCGGTGAGCCGTGTGCGTGCGACAACGCGGGCAGAACTTCTTCAGCTCCATGCGGTCCGGGTCGTTGCGACGGTTCTTCTTGGTGATGTAGTTGCGTTCCTTGCATTCCACGCACGCCAAGGTGATCTTGGGTCGGACGTCGGAGCTCTTGCTGGCCACGGTGTGCCTTCTTCCTTGCCTGCGGGTCTTGCGGTGCTGTTCGGCCTGACTTGCTGGGTCTCTCGGCCAGGGAGTAGCGGGGGCGGGGCTCGATCCCGCGACCTCACGATTATGAGTCGTGCGCTCTAACCAGCTGAGCTACCCCGCCTCGGCAACGATCACGCTCCCGTGATCATTCCCCGAGCCCCTTTACGGAATCGAACCGTAGACCTTCTCCTTACCATGGAGACGCTCTGCCGACTGAGCTAAAGGGGCCTGGCCCTCTTCGGGCCGACGTGAAGGATACACAGCCCCGGGGTGATAGATGAAATCGAGTCAGAGGTCCTGGATCCGCCGGAACGGGCGTGCTGCCTCGAGCTCGTAGGCCACCTCGAGCAGCCGCGCCTCGTGGCCCTGCGACGAGGTGATCTGCACCCCGATCGGCAGTCCGTCGGAGTCCGCGCCCATCGGCAGCGAGATCCCCGGGTCGCCCGTCGCGTTCTGGAGCGGGGTGAAGTTCGCGAGGTGGATCAGCCGGTCGATCACCACCTCGTAGGGCTGCGACGGGTCGAGCCAGCCGAGCTCCGGCGTGGGCAGCGCGAGGACGGGGGTGAGGGCGGCGTCGTACTGGCGGAAGAAGCGGGCGGAGACGTACTTCGACAGCGCGAGCCGGCCCAGCGTCTTGGGCAGGCGGTAGGTCTTGCGCAGGCCGTGCCGCGCGAGGCCGCGGCTGAGGTTGTCGGTCAGCCGCCGGTCGAAGGACGGGTCGAGCGTGCGCTTGCCCGTGGTGAGCAGGTACGTCGCCAGCAGGCTCCAGTAGGACAGGAAGTCCTCGACGAACGACTCGGGCACCGGTGCGTCGACCTGCTCGACGTGGTGGCCGAGCGACTCCAGCAGGGCCGCGGTGTCTCGGACGGTGTCGGCCACCTGCGGGTCGGTGTGCAGGTCGCCGACCGAGTCGATCACCATTGCGATCCGCAGGCGCTTGCGGCCCGGGCCCGTCACGTCGCCGATCGGCGGCAGGGAGAGGTTGCGGTAGTGCTTCTCGGACTCGCGGAGGAACGCCGCGGTGTCGCGGACGCTGCGGGTGACCACCCCGTCGGCGACGATCCGTACAGGCATCTCGCGCAGTGCCTTGTCCTGGGGCACGCGGCCGCGGCTCGGCTTGAGCCCGACCAGGCCGTTGCAGCCCGCCGGGATCCGGATCGAGCCGCCACCGTCGTTGGCATGCGCGAGCGGCAGGGCGCCGGAGGCGACGAAGACCGCCGCTCCCGCCGACGATGCACCCGAGGAGTGCCCGGTGTGCCACGGGTTGCGGACCGGGTCACCCACGGCGAACTCCGCGCTGGCGCTGAACCCGAACTCCGAGAGCTGCGACTTGCCGAGGTTGACCAGGCCCTGGCCGCGGAGCATCGCGGCGAAGTCACCGTCGGAGACGGCCGGCCGGGCGACGTACGCCGTGCAGCCCTGCTGGGTGGGCAGGCCCTCGACGTCGGAGTTGTCCTTGACCAGCGTCGGCACGCCGGTGAAGAACCGCTCCCCCGGCTTCGCCGCGCGGGCCTGCTCCCGCGCCCGCTCGAAGTCGGCGCAGGCGAGCCCGTTGAGCACCGGCTGCAGCCGCTCGATCCGGGCGATCGCGGCGTCGACGGCCTCGAGCGGCGAGATCCGCCCGGCACGGATCTCCTCGGCCAGGCCGACCGCGTCGTGCTCGCCGAGCGCGTCGTCGCCGAACGCGTGCACCCGCGTGCGGATGGGGGTCTGGGTCATGGGCAGAAGGTATCCGGCCCCGAGGGCCGGCGGATCCTCCCACGGTCGGAGGTTTGGGGCCGTTTCTCCCTACTCGACGGGCGCGAATCCCCAACTCGAGGGGCACGAACCCCCAACTCAACGGAGCAGGAGCAGGAGGAGGGGGACGAGGAGGCTGGTGGCGAGGGCGGTGAGGGCCATCGAGAGCGCGCTGAAGGCCCCTTCGGTGCGGCTCTCCTGGAGGGCCCGGGAGGTGCCGATCCCGTGGGACGCGGCGCCGAGGGCGATGCCGCGGGCGCGGAGGTCGCGCACGCCGAGCCGGTCCAGCACCCACGGGCCGACGACCGCGCCGGTGATGCCCGCGATGATCGTGAGCGCTGCCGTCAGCGCGGGGATCCCGCCGATCTGCGCGGACACCGCCAGCGAGACCGGCGTGGTGGCCGCCTTGGGTGCCATGGTCAGCTGGAGCGTCCGGCCGGCGCCGGCGAGGCGGGTGACCAGCACGGCGGAGCAGATCGAGACCACGGCACCGACGACGACACCGGTCAGGATCGGTACGGCGGCCCGGCGGACGAGGTGCCACTCCTCGTGGAGCGGGAGGGCCAGCGCGACGGTGGCCGGCCCGAGCCAGAAGGCGACGAACCGGCCGCCGTTCAGGTAGTCGCCGTACGGAACGTCGGCGAGCAGCAGCGCGCCGCCGACCAGCACGACCGCGACCAGGACCGGTTGCAGCAGCGCGTTGCCGGTACGCCGGTGCACCCACCGGCCGGCGGCGTACGCACCGACGGTGAGGGTGAGACCCAGGAGCGGTGACGTGGTCAGCCAGGTCCAGGTCTCGTGGGGGTGCCAGCCGACGAGCGGGATCACCGCGCACTCCGTCCGAGCAGCCGGGTCAGCCCACCGACCACGACGCCGGTCGCCGCGAGGCCGAGCAGCCAGGACAGCCAGAGACCGGCCGCGAGCGGGAGCGCGTCATGGCGCAGGGTGTCCAGGTAGGCGACGATCCCGACGCCGGCCGGCACGAACAGCAGCTGCAGGTGTCTCAGCAGGAGCGCGGGACCGCGGACGAGGGCCGACGAGGGTCGGGGACGACGGATCCGCAGCACCAGCAGGAACACCAGCATCCCGAGCACCGGCCCGGGGACCTCCAGGCCGAGGAGGCGGACCACGACCTCTCCGACCAGCTGGCAGGAGAGCAGGACGAGCACGCCCTTGAGCACGGGGAGGTCGGACACGGCCAGGATTGTCCCAGCCCGGTCAGGTCAGGCGGGCCAGCGTCCGGAGACACCGCGACGGAAGCAGCCGACGAGGTGCGTGTCGACCAGACCGGTCGCCTCCATGAGCGCGTACATCGTGGTCGGGCCGACGAAGGCGAAGCCGCGCTTCTTCAGCGCCGTGGAGAGCGCCTTCGACTCGGGCGACGAGCCCGGCAGCTCGCTGGTGTCGGCCGGGGTGGGCGTCACGTCGGGCGCGTGGCCGACGATGAAGTCCTCCAGCCCGCCGTCGTCACGCAGCGCGATCGTGGCCCGGGCGTTGCGCCGCGCGGCCTCGATCTTGGCGCGGTTGCGGACGATGCCCGGGTCGGCCATCAGCCGCTCGACGTCCGCATCGGAGAGCGCCGCGACCCGGTCGACGTCGAAGCCGTGGAAGACCTCGCGGTAGCGCTCCCTCTTGTTGAGGATCGTCAGCCAGGACAGCCCGGCCTGGAAGCCCTCGAGGCAGAGCCGTTCGAAGAGTGCCGACTCACCCCGGACCGGAACGCCCCACTCGGTGTCGTGGTAGCTGCGCAGCGGCTCGGTCTCGCCCCACGGGCAGCGGGCGAGACCGTCACCGCTCAGGACCACCGTGCTCATTCCTGCGGGCTCATCCGCGCTCGACCATGCGGGCGTTCGGCAGCACCGGAGCGGGCAGCGGCGGGAGCGGGTCGGCCTCGGGCAGGGAGAACCGGTCGTCACTGCCCTCGTCGAGCAGCCGCTGCCACTGGGCGCGGTAGCCGACGACCTCGTCGTGCTCGCGACCGATGAAGTTCCACCACATCACGATGCGCTCACCGAACGGCGGGCCACCGAGCAGGAGCAGGAGGGCGTCCTCGGCCGCGACCACCTCGATCGCGTCCCGCCCGGGCTCGAGGTAGCCGAGCTCGTGGGCCTTGAGCGCCTCGTCGCCGATGGTGAGGCTCCCGGAGTCGAGCAGGATGCCGTGCTCGTACGCCGGGTCGACCGGCACCCGCAGGGTCGTGCCGGCCGCGAGCCGCAGCTCGGCACCGAGGAGCGGACTGTAGGTGCGCACCGGGGAGGTGGAGCCGAGCAGCGAGCCGAGGAACACCCGCGCCTCCCACCCCTCGCCGGAGACCGGCTCGGGCACGTGGTGCTCGAAGGCCGGGTCGACCTGCCGGTCGGCGTCGGGCAGGGCCAGCCAGAGCTGGGCGCCGTGGAGGACGGTGGTGCCGGGGGTGGAGTACTCGGAGTGGCTGATCCCCCGGCCGGCCGTCATCAGGTTGAGCTCGCCGGGGCGCACGAAGGCGTGGTGACCCGCCGAGTCACGGTGCTCGATCTCGCCGCTGAACAGCCAGCTCGCGGTCTGCAGGCCGGTGTGCGGGTGGGGCGGCACGACCATGCCGCCCTGCTCGCCCACGTCGTCGGGACCGTAGTGGTCGAGGAAGCACCAGGCGCCCACGAAGGTGCGGTGCCGCTGGGGCAGCGTGCGTCGCACGGTCATCGCTCGCACGCCGCCCAGGGGGACGTCGCGCGGGGTCAGGATCTCCATGGATCCAGCCTGCCACGCAGCAGCGACAGCCCGACGGTCAGCGAGCTCCGCGGCTGAAGCTCGCGGGGCTGTGGTTGCCGCCCCCGGACCCGTTGCCCCGGCGCGCGCGGCCGGCACCGCTCTTCTGCCCGCCACCGGCGCGACCTGCGCCGCGGCCCGGCTTCTGGGCGGTCTGCTGGGCCTGGCCGCGGCTGCCCGAGCGGCGGCGGTTGCCGCCGCCGGAGCGACCCGGGCCACTGGACCCGGAGCCGCTGCCCGCCTCGACGGCCAGGCCGCCGGCGACGAGCACCCGCTCGCCCGGAGCCAGCGTGCGCAGGATCGCGTGGCCGGGTCCGGAGACCTTGGTCGTCGTGGGGTTGATCCCGGCGGCGCGGGTGAGCGCGCGCACGTCGCGGACCTGCTGGTCGGTCATCAGCGTGATCACCTTGCCGGCCGCACCGGCGCGGGCGGTGCGCCCGGAACGGTGCAGGTAGGCCTTGTGCTCGGCCGGCGGGTCGGCGTGCACGACCAGCGCCACGTCGTCGACGTGGATGCCGCGGGCGGCGATGTCGGTGGCGACCAGCGTCGTGGCCTTGCCCGAGTGGAACGCGTCCATGTTGCGGGTGCGGGCGTTCTGGGCGAGGTTGCCGTGCAGCTCGACGGTCGGTACGCCGCGGGCGTTGAGCTGGCGGGCCAGTGCCTTCGCGCCGTGCTTGGTGCGGGTGAAGACCACCGTGCGGCCGGGAGCGCTGGCCAGGTCGACCAGCACCGGCACGCGCTGCTCGTGCTGCACGTGCAGCACGTGGTGCTCCATCGCGGCGACCGGCGAGGACGCCGAGTCGGCCTCGTGCGTGACGGGGTCGGTCAGGAACCGCTTGACCAGGACGTTCACGGCGTTGTCGAGCGTGGCCGAGAAGAGCAGTCGCTGGCTGTTGCGCGGGGTCTGCTCGAGCAGGCGACGCACGGCGGGCAGGAAGCCCAGGTCGGCCATGTGGTCGGCCTCGTCGAGCACCGTGACCTCGACGCCGCCGAGGTCGCAGGCGCCCTGCTTGATGAGGTCCTCGAGGCGGCCGGGGCAGGCGATGAGGACGTCGACGCCGGCCCGGAGTGCCTGGACCTGGGGGTTCTGGCCGACGCCGCCGAAGACGGTGCGGCTGCGCAGGCCGTGGGCGGCGGCGAGGGGGGCGAGGGCCTCGTCGATCTGCGAGACCAGCTCGCGGGTCGGGGCGAGGATGAGGGCACGCGGGCGCTTCGGCGTACGGCGGGCGCCGGAGGCGACCAGGCGCGCGACCACCGGCAGCAGGAACCCGTAGGTCTTGCCGGAGCCGGTGCGGCCGCGGCCGAGCACGTCGCGCCCGGCCAGGGAGTCGGGCAGCGTGGCTGCCTGGATGGGAGTCGGGGAGGTGATGCCGCGGGCGCCGAGCACGTCGGCAAGGGTCGCGGGCACACCGAGATCGATGAAAGAGGTCGTAGACAAGGAGGAATCACTCACTGTGTGGGTGTCTCACCACAGCCGTGACGAGCGTTCTCGTCACTGGGAGGCCGGTGTGGAGCACCCGTTGCGGGGCTGCAACACACCATCAGGACCGAGGTAAGACTGGGCGGTCCTTGTGCTTCGAGACTACGGCATGGGTCTCGGTTCCGGAGAATCGTCGTGGCGCGGCGGCGTGTGACCTGCGACTCTCGCTGGCGTGACCACCTCGGGCCCTTCCTTCGACGACGTCGTCGCGACGCTCCGCGCGGCCGGCTGCGTGTACGCCGAGGAGGAGGCCGAGCTCATCCTCGAGGAGCCCGGCGATCCCGCGGCCCGGATCGCCCGTCGTGTGGCCGGCGAGCCCCTGGAGTGGGTGCTCGGGTGGGCGGAGTTCGCCGACCAGCGCATCGTCGTGCGCCCGGGCGTGTTCGTCCCGCGCCGGCGGACCGAGCTGCTCGCCGCCGAGACGATCGCTCGCCTGCGCCCCGCGTCGGTCGCGGTCGAGCTCTGCTGCGGGGCGGCCCCGGTCGCCGCGGCGGTGCTCGAGGAGGTGCCCTTCGTCGAGGTGCACGCCGCCGACCTCGACGCGGTCGCGGTCGCCTGCGCCCGGGAGAACGTGCCGAACGGCAACGTGCACCAGGGCGATCTGTACGACGCCCTGCCGGGCTCGTTGCGCGGCCGGATCGACGTACTGGCCGCGAACACGCCGTACGTGCCCTCCGACGAGGTCACGCTCATGCCGGCCGAGGCGCGCGACCACGAGCCGGCGCACACCCTCGACGGCGGTCCGGACGGCCTCGACCTGCTCCGCCGGATCAGCGCGGGCGCGCGCGAATGGCTCGCGCCCGGCGGACACGTGCTGATCGAGGTGAGCGAGCGTCAGCTGCCGGTGGCGATGGCCGTGTTCGAGGGGGACGGCCTCGAGGCGTCCTCCGCGCACAGTGCGGAGCTCGAGGCCACCGTGGTGATCGGGCGGTCCGGCCAGCAGGGTGTCGCGGGAGGTCCGTCCGCAGGCCGCGGACGGGTCTAGGGTCGGGACATGGCAGCCATCGTCCTCCGCGTCCGCCTCATCAGCGGCGACACGATGGACGTCACCTACGAGCAAGCGGACACCGAGAGCGAGAGCGAGCTGGTCGGCCACGTCGTCGCGACGCTCGCAGAGGAGTCCGGCGTGCTTCGCTGCACGCACGGCGACCGGCTGCTGGTGCTCTACGCGCGCGGTGTCGCCGCCGTCGAGGTCGCGCCTCGCGGCGCGGTCCTGTAGCGCGGTCAGGTCCGACCGCCCGCTGTGTCGCCTACAGCTCGCGGCCGCCGCGCATGCGGCCGAAGATGAAGAACGCGAGCGCGATGATCACCAGGATGATCAGGATCGTCCACAACATGGCAAGACTCCTCAGGGTTGTCCGGGCGGTGCCGGCGCGAAACCGGCGGACGCGCGACCCGAGGTCGGCGCTCGTCGGACTCCCTGAGCGGTGCCCTTTCCCGCCGGATCGAAACGTCTCCGCGGGCGTCGCCGCGGTGAGGTGACCGCGATCGGGTACGCCGAGAGCTCGACGACGACCCCTGAGGAGGACTTCATGGCCGTGACGAGCTTCCAGGATCTCCCCCTGGCCGACCGGGACCGTGAGTGGGACGGCGACGCCGCCGAGAAGCGGGTCCGAGCGTGGGCGGACGCGGAGGACGGGCCCAACGAGAAGTACCGCGACGCCCACGTCTGGTACGACGCCGACAACAAGGACAACTTCACGGCGTACAAGCTGCTGATCGCCGACGTCGTCGACGGGAAGCTGCATGCCGTCCCGCGCGGAGTGATGGCCGCCGGGAACGTCATGCAGGGCGGCCGCGGCGGCGTCGACCTGCCGGACTCGGACGCCGACCGCGTGAAGAGCCACCTGGCGAAGTACTACGCGAAGATGGGCGACGAGGCGCCCTGGCAGCGCGACTGAGCCCGGACGGCGAACGACCGCCCGCGCGAGGCGCGGGCGGTCGTCGTGCCGGTGCCGGTGGGTGCCGGCGGAAGCTCACTTCTGCTTGCGCTGTGCCTTCTTGGCCTCGGTGAGGTCGCTGAGCCGCTCGGCATCGGCACGGGCCTGGGCGGCCTTCTGCTTGGCCTCACGTGCGTCGTCCAGCTCGGACCGGGCCGCGCGCTGGGCGGCCTTCTTCTTCGCCTCAGCCGCCGACTCCACGCTCTGCTCACGCTTCTCGGCAGCGGCCTTGCGGCTCGCCGCGCGCTTGTCCGCCGCCGCCTTCTTGGACGCGGCCGTCTTCGCGGCCGTGACCCGGGCGTCGCGCTTGCCGCGGGCCTCGGTGGTGTCGGCCTCCTCGAGACCCGACGTCACCCGCTCCTCGGCGTCCCTGCGCTTCAGGGCCGCCTGGTGGCGACCCGCGGCCGCCGTGTCCTGGGCCTGCTCGCGGGTGGCCTCGGCCTTCGCCTCCAGACGCGCGGCGGTCCGCAGCGTGTGGGAGCGCTCGAGCCGGTCGGCGCCGCGCGCGGCGATGTCGCGGTTGCGGAGAAGCGTGCCGGCCACCTTGTCCGCGGAGCCGAGGGCACGGTCCAGCGTGGTGCGCGGGACCGAGGTCTCCGGGAGCCGCTCGGACAGGCGTCCGTCGACGAGCACCAGGGGAAGTCGGGCGAGCTCGTAGGGCAGTGCGATGAGTGTGCTGATCATGGGGTTCCTCACTTCTCGGTCTGGGCGCGCAGCTGGGCGGCCTCACGCTCGGCGGCATCGGCCTCGTGCTCGAGACGTGCCTGGTCCACCGCAGCCTGGGCCTCGGTGCGGTCGGCGTCGGCCGCGAGGGCGTCCGCCTCCCGCAGGCTCGTCGCAGCAACCTGGTCTGCGCGCTCCTCGGCGGCCTGGCGACCGGCCTCGGCCTGCGCCTCGGCCGCGCGGTCGGCGCCGGCCTGCTCGCCCGCACGCTGACGGTCGGCGGCCGCCTCCTCGCGCACGGTCTCGGCGTGCGCGGCGGACTCGCGCTGCGCTGCCTCGCGGTCGGCGTCGCGGATCTGCTCGGTGGCCTCGCGGCGCTCGGCGTCTGCCACGGCGTCGTCGGCGAGCGCGGTCCTGCGCTTCTGCGCCTCAGCCTGCTGGAGCTGTCCTTCCTCCACCAGGTCGTCCTTGCCGCTGACGGCACCGGCGACCTCCTTGGCCTTTCCGGCCATGGTGTCGAGGAATCCTTCTCGGGCCTCTGATGCTCTGTCGTTGGTCATCTGCAGTGGTGCCCGTCGCGGGCGGAAGGATTCGCCCGTGGGGTGTGACCCTCGACGCACCCGCTCAGCGCATGCGGTCGTGGAGCAGTCCTCCCTCACCGAAGGCGCGCGCGGCGAACCGCTCGCCGATCAGGCGCTGGGTCGCCGCGTCGGGGTGCAGGTTGTCGGGCAGGGGGTGTTCCTCGGTGTCCGCCCCGCCGTACAGGTCGAGGCCGTCGAGGTGCCCCAGGTGCGGGTCGTCCGGGCTTCGCTCCTGCACGATGCGCGCCAGCTCAGCGCGGACGACCTGGAGGGTCAGCTTGCCGGCCGGGACCTCTGCGGCGTCCCCGGCCGCGCGGAGTCGGATCTCACCGGCAGCCATCGCGGCCGGGTCGAACTCGCTGGGGCCGGGCGTGCTCTCGTGGATCGGGCAGCCGATCGGCGAGACCACCAGCAGCGGCGTCTCCGGATGACCGTCGCGGATCGTGTCGAGGAACCCGTGCACGGCCGGGGTGAACGCACGCACGCGCATCAGGTCGGTGTTGACGAGGTTGATCCCGATCTTGAGGCTGATCAGGTCGGCGTCGGTGTCGCGGATGACGCGTGCGACGAACGGGTCGAGAAGCGCGCTGCCCCCGAAGCCGAGGTTGACCAGGTCCACACCTCCCTGCGCCGCGGCCAGGGCCGGCCAGGTGGACGTCGGGCCGGCGGCGTTGGAGCCGTGGCTGATCGAGCTGCCGTGGTGGACCCAGCGTCGGAGACCCGTGCCGGGCACCGGGCCCGCAGGCGCGTCGGTCCAGAGCGCGACCAGCTCGGTGCGCTCGTTCCAGGGCAGCCAGACCTCGACCGTCTTGTCCCGGTCGGGCAGGCCGCCGAACTCGACGACCGCCGGTGCGCTGCCCCTCGTGGCCTCGACCGCTCCGGTGGCCAGGTCGAGGGTCAGGGTGTCCCCGCCGTCCGCGGTCGCCTGCGCGACACGAGCGCCGTCGACGACGAGCTCGTAGACCCCGTCGGGTCGCGGTGGGGCGCCGACGTACACCTGCTTGGTGGGGATCGTCTCCAGCCGGAGGTACGTCGCCCGCGTCCGCAGCGCGAGGCGCACACCGGAGGGCTGGGCCTCGACCATGGTGAGCTGCGGGTCGGCGTACCGGCGCGCCCGGGCCGGCAGCCGGTGCGGCAGGACGCCGCGCTCCGTCGGCTCCAGCTCGAGGGCCCCACGCACGACATCGGCGGTCAGCGGCGTCGCGATCAGGTCGGCGGGACGATCCATGCGGCCAGCATCCCGGGTGGTGGCCGGACCGGAGTCACCGACCCTGGGACGGCGTGGGTGCGATGCCGCGAGGCCACCTGCGGGACACTGGCAGGACCCCCATCGAGGAGACACCTGCGCAATGGCTGATGACAGCACCCGCCTGGCCGTCCTGATCGACGCCGACAACACGTCGGCCAAGCTGATCAAGGAGATGTTCGAGGAGCTGGCCAGCTACGGCACGATCACCGTGAAGCGGGCGTACGGCGACTGGACCAACCCGCACCTCAACGGGTGGCGCGACGTCCTGCTCGGCAACGCGATCTCGCCGCAGCAGCAGTTCGCCTACACCTACGGCAAGAACGCCACGGACTCGGCGCTGATCATCGACGCGATGGACCTGCTCTACTCCGGCAACGTCGACGGGTTCGCGATCGTCTCCAGCGACAGCGACTTCACTCCTCTGGCCACGCGGCTGCGCGAGTCGGGCAAGCGCGTGATCGGGGTCGGTCAGCGCAAGACGCCGAAGGCGTTCGTCGAGGCGTGCGAGCGGTTCCTCTTCCTCGAGGTGCTCGCCGCCGAGGGCAAGGGCACCACCGAGGAGGCGAAGGAGGACCAGCAGCCTCGTCCGATCCAGAGCGTGCTGTCGAAGGCGCTGAACAAGGTCGACACCGACGACGACGACTGGGCCACGCTCAGCGCGCTCGGCAACCACCTCAACCGCACCGACCCGTCGTTCGACCCGCGCAACTACGGCTTCGGCAAGCTCAGCGACCTGGTCAAGGCGCAACCGTTCATCGAGACCAAGACCGAGGTGGGCAGCGGCGGGCGCGGCCACCTGTCGGTGCGGCTCAAGGGTCGCCGCGCCGCCGAGGAGGCTCCCGCGAGCAAGCCGGCGAAGAAGGCGACCACCCGGTCGACCGCGAAGAAGTCGGCCGCGAAGGCGGCACGCAAGGTCGCGGCGAAGGTGCAGGGCGAGCCGGAGTAGAAGTGTCGGCGCCGGCTGCCAGCGTGGGCGTCATGGTCGCATGGCACGAGGTCGAGGCAGAGGCTCCGGAGCTCGCCGCACGGGTCAAGGCGCTCTTCCAGGCCCGCAAGCACAAGACGATGGCGACGCTGAGGGCCGACGGGTCGCCGCGGATCAGCGGCATCGAGACCGAGATCGGTGACGAGCTCACGTTCGGGTCGATGTCGCACTCACGCAAGCTCGCGGACGTGCTGCGGGATCCCCGCGTCGCGTTCCACAGCCCGTCGGTCGACCCGCCCGAGGGCGACGCCGGCGGCTGGGCCGGCGAGGCCAAGATCGCCGGCCGAGCCGTGCCCGCCGACGACGGCTTCCGGGTCGACATCGACGAGGTCGTGCTCACCCATCTGGACGGCGGGCTGGTGATCGAGTCCTGGCACCCGGGTCGCGGACTGGAGCGGCACGTGCGCTGACGGGGGTAGACCCTTGGCTCCCGCCGTGAGACCGGGGCGCCCGTCGACATGAGAGCTCCCGGGCGACGTCCGAGGACGTCACCCGGGAGCGCCGGTTGCGCTACCTCAGTCCGGCTGCGTGCTCCTCGACCTTGTGCTGCTGTGCCGTCAACTGGTCGTCGAGCTTCTGGAACCCGAACCACCAGTGCGCGGCGAAGCCGATAACCATGCCACCGACCGCGAACGCCGACCACGGGAACTCCGCGGCGACGACGACGTTGACGATCACCAGCCCCACCGAGACCAGGATCGTGACGATGCCGTGCACCGTCAGACCCGTGCGGGCCTCGTCACGGGCGAGGTCGCGTTCGGCCTGCTCGTAGCGCTCCAGCGTGATGCCTGCTGTGCTCATCCGTGAACCTCCTCCTTCTTCACGTGATCCCTGTTCGTGCGCTGCGGCGCCGCCGGGCGACCGCGCCCAGAGCCACGGCGGCTGCCACGAGCCAGCCTGCCGCCAGGCCGGCGGCGAGGTCACTGCTGCCGTGGTTCGGGTAGGCGCCGTCCACCCGCGGCGGCAGCATGTGCTGCTTGCCTCCGTCGCGCTGGTGCACCACCGCCGACACGTGCATGGTGGCGTGGGTGACCACCGCACCGACCGGGTTGCCGGTGAGCGCGACCGGCACGTTGGCCATCACCGCGCCGATCTCCGGGTAGCGGAGCGTCTGGTCGCGGAACTCGGTGTAACCGAGGTGGTACGTCGCCGTGACGAACATCGACAGCACCAGGGTCAGCCCTGCGAAGCCCGCCTTGCGCCGGAAGGTGGTCCGGTCCCCGTGCATCAGCAGGTAGGCGACGGCGGCGGGCAGCACCACCAGGGTCAGCGCGTCGACCGTCCCGTAGACCAGGCCGCGCCAGACGATCTCGAAGGCGAACCGCCACCCCTGGGCGTGTGCCGTGGCGGTCTGCTGGAAGATGCCGATCGCCAGCACGAGGCCGACAGCGGCACCCAGGGCCAGGCTCTGCCACAGGTGGAGGGTCCACAGCTCCCGGAGATCGGAAGCGTGAGCGACGACGAAGGTCGCGAAGAACAGCACGGCCACGGTGAAGTAACCGAGGTAGAACAGGTCGGACTGGAGTCCTGCCAGATCGGTACCGACGAACGGCACCGCGAAGAACAGGACCGCTGCCGCGGCGTACCAGACCATCACCGGGGTCTTGTGAGACAGCGCGCTGGTGGGGGCCTCCCACACGTGGACGCGCTCAAGATGTCGCGTGCTCATGGGGCACTCATCTCCCTTCACCCCCACGTTGCCGCGACCGCCGCTGCGTCGGTAGTGGCCAAGGTCATCGACGTGGTCAGCCGGCCGACGGCTGGCGCGGAGCGCCGTTCTCGACGGCCGGTTCGAGGGCGACGAAGGGCCGTGCGGAGACGAAGGCACGCACCGCCTCGTCGGACCAGAGGTCGCCCCAGCCGAGCACGCGACTGATGAACCGGACCCGGTGGGGATGGCGTACCCGGAACTCCGCGACGACGGCGAGTGCCTCGTCCTCGGTCAGGAACCGGTGCCGCGGCACGAAGCTGTCACGGCCGACGTCGACCCGGACCGCGGGTCGTGCCCTGAGGTTGCGCACCCAGTCGGTGTTCGGGCCCCACCCCGCACAGATCACGGCACGTCGAGCGTCGGCGTCGTAGGCCAGCACCATCGCCACCGCTGAGTGCGGACGGCCGGTGCGCCGCCCCACGTGCACCAGTCGGAGGAACACGTGCCCGAGCATCCAGCCCCAGCCGCGGTCGTACAGCTGGAGCGGCAGGCGGAAGACCAGCAGTGCCAGGCGACCAGGTGTGACGCGTAGGCCGAGAAGTCGTCGTGACCCGGCAGTCGAAGTGGTGCGCAACATCGATCCGCTCCCTTCCCGAACGTGCGCGAAGGACCCCACGATCAAGTCAACGCCGTCGTACGCGTCGGGAACAGGGTCGATCGGCCCGAGCCAGACCCCGACGACCGGATCAGTCGGTGGTTGAGGTGCGGTTGCACAGCAACCGCCTCGAAACCCGGTGACGGGCTCAGCGCAAGGGCGCTCAGGTGGTTTCGAGGCTCGCTGGCGCTCGCACCTCGACCACCGGTTCTCAGGTCGTCTTCCCGCTCGTCCGCTCCTCGTACGCCGCCCGCGCGGTGTGGTCGTACTCGGTGAACATCGTGTCCAGGCCGCTCCAGCGGCCGAGCCAGCGCTTCACCGGCGTGGGCAGCGCGGCCCACTGGGTGCTGCCGAAGGCGAGCCGGCGCGGCACGGCGGCCACCGGCCGGTGCTTGCCGAGGAGCCCGACGACCGCCGCGGCCACCTGCTCGGGCGAGATCGGCGGACTCAGCTTCGGCGCTGTGGTGCCGTCGATGAGGCCGGTGCTGGTGAACGACGGCAGCACCGCCGAGACGCGCACCCCGCTGCTCGCGAGCTCGGCGTCGAGCGCCTCCGACAACGCGATGACGGCCGCCTTGGTGCCGCTGTAGACGGCCGAGCCGGCCGAGGGGATCCGTCCCGCGAGGGAGGCGATGTTGACGATCTGCCCGCCACCGGCGCGGACCATCCGGGGTGCGACCTCGTGGCAACCGATGATCACGCCGCGCAGGTTGATGTCGAGCTGACGCAGCTGTGCGTCCAGCGGGGTGTCCAGGTGCCGCCCGATCACCATGATGCCGGCGTTGTTGACCAGTCCGTCGACGCGGCCGAACTCCGCCTCGACCTTGTCCAGGAAGCCGGCGAACGACGCCTCGGAGGTCACGTCGAGCGGCAGCGCCAGGCCGGCGTACGCCTGCGCGGCCTGGGTGGCGAGCTCGACATCGAGGTCGCCGATCGCCACCCGGGCACCGGCCGCCGCCAGTGCGCGTGCGGTGGCGTCGCCGATGCCGCGGGCGCCTCCGGTGACCGCGACGACACGGCCCTGGAGCGAGCGCTGTGCTGACCTCATCGTGTGCTCCTTCGGTTGCGCAGTCGGGCGGCGGCGAGCTGGGCGCGCAGTGCGGCGGCACCGGCGGCGAGGAACCCCTTGGGCTTCACGGGGTAGGGCAGGGCACGCTTCTGGGTGGCGACCGTCTGGGTCTCGGTGTAGCGGAGCAGGCCGTCGGGACCGTGTCTGCGACCGACCCCGCTGGCGCCCATGCCGCCCATGGGCGCGGACACCGAGCCGATCGCGGCGACGTAGCCGTCGTTGACGTTGACCGAGCCGGCGCGAATGCGCGCGGCCATGAGGCGCGCGGTCTCGACGTCGCGCGACCAGATGCTGGCGGACAGCCCGTAGTCGGTGTCGTTGGCCCGCGCGATCGCGTCCTCGTCGTCGACGACGGGGTAGACGGCGACCACCGGGCCGAAGGTCTCGTCGGCGTACGCCGTCATCGCCGGGGTCACGTCGACCAGCACGGTCGGCTCGAAGAACAGCGGTCCGAGGTCCGGTCGGGCCCGCCCGCCGGCGACGACCTTCGCTCCCTTCGCCACTGCATCGTCGACGTGCCGGCGGGTCACCTCGAGCTGCTCGGCAGAGGTCAGTGAGCCCATCTCCACGGAGAAGTCGTACGCCGCCCCGAGCCGGATCCCCTTCGTGGCAAGGGCAAACGCGTCGACGAAGGCGGCGTACCGCGACTCGTGCACGTAGATCCGCTCGATGCCGATGCAGATCTGGCCGGCGTTGGAGAAGCACGCCTGCACCGCTCCGGTGACGGCCGCGTCGAGGTCGGCGTCGGCGCGCACGATCATCGGGTTCTTGCCGCCGAGCTCCATCGAGGTGCCGATCAGCCGGCGTCCGCACGCGGCCGCCAGCTCCCGGCCGGTGGCGGTCGACCCGGTGAAGGCGAGGTGGTCGACCTCGTCGATCAGGGCCGGCCCGATCACCGAGCCACGACCGGCCACGACCTGCCAGACGTCGTCCGGGAGCCCGGCACGGGCGGCCAGCTCGCGGGCGGCGAGCAGCGAGAGCGGCGCCTGGGAGTCGGCCTTGCTCAGCACCGCGTTGCCCGCGACCAGTGCGGGGATCACGTCGCCCACCGCGAGGAACAAGGGGTAGTTCCACGGCGCGATCACGCCGACCAGCCCCTTGGGCCGGTGCGCGACCCGGGTGCGGACGAGGCCGGGCGTGCCGGACAGCACCGGCCGCTCGGCCAGGTAGTCGGCGGCGTTGTGGGCGTAGTGCGCGGTCACCGCGGGCAGCCCGAGCAGCTCGATCGACCCGTGCACCCGGGACTTGCCGGTCTCCCACTGCACCACGTCGAGGAGCCGATCCTTCTCCTTCAGCACCAGCTCGGCGAACCGGATCAGCGGACGCAGCCGCTCGGCCAGCGGGAGCGCCGCCCAGGCCGCTTGCGCCGACCGGGCCCGGGCCGCGGCCGCGCGCACGTCGGCCGCCGACGACTGGGGCACCGCGGGCAGCGGGTCGCCGGTGAACGGCGCCAGCGCGCTCGCGGTCTCGCCGGAGGAGCTGGTCACCCAGCGGAGCAGGGCCTCGACGTACGCCGCGTCGACACGCGAGGGCGTTTCGGCAGGCTCGACGACCCGGGGGCCGGGGGTTTCGGCAGGCTCAACCACCGAGGGACGGGCGCTCACGCGGCCCGGCCTTCGCGCTCGAACGCACGCAGCGGGATCGGGTGCAGGCGCAGCCGGGCGGGCAGCCGCACGTAGAGCGGGTCCAGCGCCCGGCAGGCCCGGGCGAAGCGCCGGTAGCGCCGCTCCCGGCGCTCGTCCCACGGCAGCCCGAGGATCTCCCGCGCCCGCGGCGGAAGGCCGCCGATGGTGAGGAAGGAGCTGACCGCATCGATCGGCCGGCGGACGAGCCACCACAGAGCGGGGTGCACGCGCCCGGGCCGGGGCCAGCCCTTCGTCGCGTAGCCCACGCCGTACGCCGCGGTGCGGTGGGCCACCAGCCGCTCGTCGAGCATCCGGTCGAAGTAGTCGGCGAACTCGGCGTACGTGCGCGGTATGTCGCGCGCGCTGACGCCGTACCGCTCGAACCAGGTGACCGACTCGGAGACCAGCTGCTCCTTCTCCTCCGCGCTGAGCCGGCGGACGAACGTGTCGGTGGCGGTGAGCAGGTGCTCGACGAAGCAGGCGTGCGCCCAGTAGTAGGTGTCGGGGTTCAGCGCGCTGTAGGGCGAGCCGTCGGGCAGCTTGCCCTTGATCGGCTTGTGGAAGTCGCGCACCCGGTGACCGGCCGCGTCACCGTCGGCGCCGTACACGGTGTCGAAGATCGGCGGGATGCTGCGCTGCAGCCGGGCGAGAGTCTCGGCGAACCAGACCGAGTGCTCCTCCACGCCCTGACCGAGCGACGGCAGCATGTTCTGCAGCACCGCGGCCCGCGGGCCGAGCAGCGCCATCCGGTGGTCGCCGAAGTACCGCCAGGTCAGGGAGTCGGGCCCGAGCGGTGCTGCTGCCTCGGTCCTGCGGGCGGTCGCGCGGAGATTTCGGATCTGGGCCAACGACATGCGCCGATGATACATTGAAACGGATTTGTGTCACCATCCCATCGCCTCTCTCCCGGAGCTGCCCGTGACCGCGACCGCCGAGACGTCCCTCCGCACCGCCCGCGGCCCCCGACTGGGCGTGGTGCACCTGCTCCGGCTGCGCAAGCGCCCGATCGAGCACAACGACTTCCTGCGGGCGACGTACGGCGACGTGGTCCGGCTCCACGTCTTCGGCACCACCCTGTACGCCGCCTACGGGCTCGACGCGGCGGAGCAGGTGCTGATCAACCGGGAGCGGATCTTCGCCAACGGGCCCGCGTGGTCGCACTTCATCGGGCCGTTCTTCCGGCGCGGCCTGATGCTGCTGGACTTCGACGAGCACCTGCACCACCGGCGGATCCTCCAGCACGCGTTCACCAACGACGCGCTCCGCCGGTACCACGCAGTGATGGTGCCCCACATCCGCAGCGGGCTCGCGGCCTGGGAGTCGGTCCCGCAGCCGCGGATGCACCAGCTGTTCAAGGAGCTCACCCTCGACCTGGCACTGGAGACCTTCGTCGGTGTCGACCTCACCCGCGCCGAGCAGGACCGGATCAACCAGGCCTTCATCGACGCCGTCCGCGCCGGCACCTCGATCGTGCGCAAGCCGGTCCCGGGCACTCCGTGGGCACGCGGGCTGGCGGCCCGGAAGGTGCTCGAGGAGTTCTTCTTCACCCACCTGCCGGAGAAGCGCAGGCGCGGTGGCGACGACCTGTTCGCCCAGCTGTGCATCGCCCGGAGCGAGGAGGGCGACGAGTTCAGCGACGAGGACATCGTCAACCACATGATCTTCCTGCTGATGGCGGCCCACGACACCAGCACGATCACGATGAGCGCGATGGCCTACTTCCTGGCGCGCCATCCGGAGTGGCAGGAGGCGGCGCGCGAGGAGTCGATCGCTGCGGGGACCGTCGACTACGACGGCGTGCTCGGCCTCGACCTGCTCGACCGGGTGATGAAGGAGTCGATGCGGCTGTGCAGCCCGGTGCCGTCGCTGCCCCGGGTCGCCGTGCGCGAGACGTCGCTCAACGGGCACCGGATCCCGGCGGGCGCGTTCGTGGCGGTCTCGCCGTACTACAACCACCACGACCCGGCGTACTGGCCGGACCCGACCCGGTTCGACCCCGACCGCTTCTCCCCCGAGCGCCGGGAGGACCACAGCCACCGGATGGCCTTCGAGCCGTTCGGCGGCGGCGTGCACAAGTGCATCGGCATGCACTTCGCCGGGGTGCAGGTGCGGGCGATCTTCCACGAGCTGCTGCGCAGCTACCGCTGGTCGGTGCCGGCCGGCTACGAGTGGCCGCTCGACCTGGCCGCGCTGCCGTTCCCGCGCGACCGGCTCCCGGTGCGGTTGGAGAGGATCGACTCATGACGACCGCGATCCTCGACGCCGCCCAGCAGGTCTTCGAGCAGTACGGCGCCCGGCGGGCCAACGTCGAGGACGTCGCCCGGGCCGCCGGCATCAGCCGCAGCACGCTCTACCGCGCCTACCCCAACAAGGAGGCGCTGCTCGACGCGGTCCTGATGCGCCAGCTCGGCGACTTCCTCGGCGAGCTCGACCGGGTCGCCTCGGGCCTGCCGCCGCGCGACGCGGTCGTCGAGTGCTTCGCCCGCGGCATGGCCCTCACCCGCGAGATCCCGTTGCTCGCCCGGCTGGTCGAGACCGAGCCCGAGATCATCACCGGGGCGGGCGCCTCGTCGCACAGCAGCCTCGTGCTCGGCACCGCCGACCAGGTCGCCCGCACGCTCCGTCGTAGCGGCGCGACCATGCCCGACGACGAGCTCCACGTCGTCGCCGAGCTGATGCTGCGGCTGGCCTACACCTACCTGCTCAACCCGCACGGCAACCTCGACATGACCGACGAGCAGGCCGTGCGCGAGTACGCCGCGCGCTACCTCGCGCCGCTGGTGCACTGAGCCGTTCAACCTCCGCAGGGAGCCGACGCGTCTTTTCGGGTGGAGGATCGTTCCTGAGCCTCTCGGCGCGACGAGGTGAGGAGGGCCGCGATGCCGGTTCGGCACCAGTCGGACGTCTCGGCCTTCTCCGAGTTCGTGGCCGCGCGGTCAGCGAGCCTGTTCCGCACGGCGTACCTCGTCATCGGTGACCACCAGCTCGCACAGGACCTCCTCCAGGACTCGCTGGTCCGCACGTACGTCGCGTGGCCCCGACTGCGCGACCCGGCGAATGCCGAGGCGTACACCCGCCGCACCATCGTGAGGACCGCGGTTTCGTGGCGACGCCGACGCTCCTTCCACGAGCTCGCGGCGGCCGAGCTGCCCGAGGGCCGTGCCCCCGACGAGACGACCCGAGTCGGTGCGCGCGACGAGCTCTGGAGCGCCCTTCGCCTGCTTCCGCCGCGGCAGCGCGCCACGGTGGTGCTGCGTTTCTGCGAGGACCTCTCCGAGGCACAGACGGCCACGCTCATGGACTGCTCGGTCGGCAGCGTCAAGAAGCAGACCTTCCTGGCCCTCGGCAAGCTGCGTGACCACCTGGGCGCCGACTTCGTGCCCCCCGACCAGACGACGGTGACCTCGTGACCAGCTTCTTGGACCTCGCGCGTCAGGTGGAGAGCCTGGCCCCACCGACACCCGACGTCGCCACCCTCGTTGCCCGTGGCGAGCGAGAGCTCCACCGACGTCGCGTGGCTGCCGTCGTCACGGCGGCAGCCGTCGTGGTGGTGATGATCGCCGGAGGCGTGCTCGTCGGTGGCGGGGACCCGGACTCCAGGGGACCGATCGAGCCGACCCACCGTCATGACAGGACCCCCGCGCCGACACTCCCCAAGGTGCGCCAGATCGCGTACGCCGACGGTCTCCGCGGTCGGTCGATCCACTTCGGGACGCACGAGGTCCGCACCGGCATCGCCTTCACCCAGATCGACGTCACCGACGACGGGTTCCTGTTCTCGACCGGCGACGTGCACGGTCAAGGGAACAAGTCCTTGTGGTTCAGCGACGGCGGGTCGCCGGTCAAGCTCAGCGACTCCGACTGCGGCGCGGCACACGGCTTCGCCAACGGTGTCGTGACCGGGACGTCCGGCTCCAGGGCGGTGTGGCTCGAGTGCCCGAAGGGCGCTCCGCAGAGCCTCGTGGTCTTCAACACCTCGTCGATGCGCGAGGTCGTTCGCCAACCGCTGGAGCCGTGCGAGCCGCAGCCGGGTGGGTGCTCGCTCGAGGCCCTGATCGGCGACGACGTCTACCTCGTCGACGCGTACACGCGTCATCCTGACGGGCCCATTCGCACGCGTGGGCTCGTGCTCGACCTGACCACCTCCTCGTTGACCCAGGTGTCCACGACGGATCAGCGCTACGCAGAGGCGACGGACACCCAGGCGTACATCGCCGACGTCAGGAGCCTGGCCCGCGGCCTGGTCGTCGGGGAGAGCCCGCAGACCGGCCAGCCCACCGACGGGATCGGACTGCGCTTCTCCGTCGTGGGAGCGACGGCGAGGCTGGTGCCGGACCTCGGGATGCCGAACGGCGACGAGATCCGGGGCCCGGCCTGGAGCATCGCGACGGGACGACAGGTCCAGCTGCGCCTGCCCCCCGGCTACGACTTCCCGGGCCGCGCGGACACCTTCTCGCTGTTCGAGTGGCTCGATGACGACACCGTGGCCCTCCTCGCCGGCGGTGGTGGCTGGGACGGTGGCCGATCAGCCGGCGACATTCTCACCTGCCGGCTGTCCGACGGCCGCTGTCGGCTGGCCGTCCGCGGCCCCGCCGAGAGGACCGTGCGAGTCGTCCCCAACCTCGATCTGCCGGGCTGAGACCGGCAGGCGTCTCACGTCAAGCAACCTTCAAGACTCGCGCGTCACGATCGAGGCACCTGATCCGAGGAGGGCCCCGATGGACGACGACATCCACCCGATTTCTCCACCTCCTGGCACCGTGCCCGCCGGCTGGGCCGCGTACCAGCCGCCCCGACGGCGGCGGATCGGCCTCGCCGTCGCGGCGCTCGCCCTCGTCGCCGGCGGCACCGCCGGTGGGATCACCGTGGGCGCGAACCTCGGATCGGGCGAGCACGAGACCGGCTTCAGCACCCAGACCTCGCAGGCGTTCACCGGCGGCCAGGAGGAACCGGCCGAGGCGGAGCAGCCGGCCCCCGCACCGGCGCACACCGGCGAGGGTGGCGGCGACGACTGAGCGCCATCCGGCCTCGAACCCGGGACCTTCAACTCGGGCGCGCGCGGCCGGTGCGGAACTAGCGTCGACACATGTGCGACACCCTGGTCAGCCTGACCGACGACGGCCCCCTCTTCGCCAAGAACAGCGACCGGGACGCGAACGAGGCGCAGGTCCACCGCAACCTGCGCACCCCCACCGGACGCGCATACTTCCGCGTCGTCTGCGTGGCGGTGTTCGCCGCCGAGACCAGCGACCTCTCGCTGCTGCACGCGCTGTTCTACAGCCACTCCGGCACCGACCTCGAGACGCTGATCAGCACCGACCGGGGCGCGCAGCAGGACCGGATCGTCGGCGGCTCGATCCGGATCGCCGAGAACATGGCGGCCGACCTCGGCGACCGGGTGCGGTTGTCCGCCGTGGTCAATCGGATCGGACAGGACGACACGGGGGTCTCCGTGGTGCTGCGCGACGGCTCGGCGGTGACGGGCAGCCACGTGATCGTCACGCTCCCGCCGACGCTGGCCGGCCGGCTGGACTACGAGCCGGCGCTGCCGTCCTGGCGCGACCAGCTCACGCAGAGGTTGCCGGCCGGGTCGGTGATCAAGGCGTACGCCGCCTACGACGAGCCGTTCTGGCGCGCCGACGGCCTCAACGGGCAGGCGGCCTCGGACCGAGGCCGGTCAAGATCACCTTCGACAACTCCCCGCCCAGCGGGACGCCCGGCGTCCTGATGGGCTTCCTCGAGGGCGACGAGGCCCGCGCGTGGGCGCGGCGTCCGCTCGAGGAGCGCCGGGACGCCGTCCTGGGCTGCTTCGCCAGGTACTTCGGGCCGAAGGCACTGCAGCCGCGCGAGTACGGGGAGCGCGACTGGATGGCCGAGGAGCTCACGCGCGGCTGCTACGGCGCGCACTTCACGCCGGGGGTGTGGACGGCGTACGGGCCGGCGCTGCGCGAGCCGGTCGGCCGGATCCACTGGGCCGGAGCGGAGTGCTCGCCGGTGTGGAACGGCTACATGGAGGGCGCGGTGCGGTCCGGAGAGGACACCGCGCGCGCGGTGCTGGCCGCCGCGGGCGGATAGTCCGGCACGTTCGGACGCACGCGCGGGCAGAAAGTGCGTCCGAACGTGCCGGACTGTCCCCCTAGTGGAAGTTGCGGGCCTGGTGGCGACCCTGGAGGGCGCGCTCGGCGTCGGGGTTGACGCTGGCCAGGGAGCTGATCCGGTCGGCGAGGAGGTTGGTGACGCCGTCCTGGCGCTCGACGATGCCGCGGATCACGATCGCGTCGGAGTTGCGGGCGGCCTGGCGGTAGCGCCGCCAGACCCCCTGGGTGCAGATCACGTTGAGCATGCCGGTCTCGTCCTCGAGGTTGAGGAACGTGACGCCGCCGGCCGTGCCGGGACGCTGGCGGTGGGTGACCAGCCCGGCGACGTGGACCCGACGATCGGGCTCGCCGGTGAAGAGGTCGCCGACCGAGCGGATGCCGGCGCCGGTCAGCATCGGCCGCAGGTGCGCGAACGGGTGGCCGTCCGGGGAGATCCGGGTCGCCCACAGGTCGGCCAGCGTGTGCCCCACCGGGTCGAGCCCGGGCAGCGGCGGCGCCTCGACGACCGCTCCGGCGCCCTCGAGCTGGTCGGCGCGCTCGGTGAAGCCGGCGTTCCACAGCGCCTCGCGGCGGCCGAGCCCCCACGGCTCGAAGGCCCCGGCCGTGGCGAGCGCCTCGAGGTGGCCGGAGTCCAGGCCGGCCCGGCGAGAGAGGTCGCGCATGTCGGCGAAGGGCCGCTCCTCCCGGGCCGCGACGATCCGCTTCGCGAGGTCGAGGCCGATGCCGCGGACGCTGTCCAGGCCGAGGCGTACGGCGAGCCGGCCGTCGCGGCGGTGGGTCGGTGTCGGGTCGGGTGCCGTCTCGTCGTACGGCGTCGGCTCGTGGTGCGGGGTGAGGCACTCGTCCATGCCCAGGGTGGTTGAGGTGCGAGCGTCAGCGAGCCTCGAAACCTCCGACTCTGGGGTGCTGATGGTTTCGAGGCTCGTCGCTGGCGCTCCTCGCACCTCAACCATCGAGAAGGGTTCCAACCCCGCCTGCGCACCCGACCGCGTGATGTCCAGCCGCAGCACCTCGACGCCGTGGCGGCGGGCGTCCTGCACCAGGGACTGCGGGGAGTAGAAGCCCATCGGCTGCGAGCGCAGCAGCCCGGCGAGGAACGCCGCGGGGTAGTGCAGCTTGAACCACGAGCTGGCGTAGACGAGCAGGGCGAAGGACAGCGCGTGGCTCTCGGCGAAACCGAAGTTCGCGAAGGACAGGATCTGCTGGTAGATCTGGTCGGCCTCCGACCCGACCAGGCCGCGGCGCTCCATGCCGGCGTACAGGGTCTGCTTGATCGACTCGATCCGCTCGACCCCGCGCTTGGACCCCATCGCCCGGCGCAGCAGGTCGGCGTCGTCGCGGGAGCAGTCGCCGATCGCGACCGCCATCTCCATCAGCTGCTCCTGGAAGAGGGGTACGCCGAGGGTGCGGCCGAGCACCGGCTCGAGGTCGGGGTGGACGTAGCTGACCGGGTCGCGCCCGGTCGCGCGCCGGATGTAGGGGTGGACGGCGCCGCCCTGGATCGGACCGGGACGGATCAGTGCGATCTCGATCGCCAGGTCGTAGAACCGGCGCGGCCGCAGCCGCGGCAGCGTGCCGATCTGCGCGCGGCTCTCCACCTGGAAGACCCCGATCGAGTCGGCCCGGCAGAGCATGTCGTAGACCCCGGGCTCCTCCTTGGGCAGCGACTGGAGGGTCCAGCGCTCCCCCAGGTGCTCGGCCGCCAGCTCCATCATGTGGTTGAGCGCGCCGAGCATGCCCAGGCCGAGCAGGTCGAACTTCACCAGGCCCATCCACTCGCAGGCGTCCTTGTCCCACTGCAGGATCGTGCGCTTGTCCATGCGCGCCCGCTCGATCGGGCAGACCTCGCCGATCGGCCTCTCGGTGAGGATCATGCCGCCGGAGTGGATGCCGAGGTGCCGGGGAGCGCGCATCAGCTGGTTGGCCAGCTCGACCACCGGCTGCGGGATCGCGTGCGTGCCCTCGGCGGCCTCCACCACCACCGCGCTCCAGCTGTCGATCTGCTTGGACCACGCGTCCTGCTGGCCGGCCGAGTGGCCGAGCGCCTTGGCCGCGTCGCGGACCGCCATCTTCGGCCGGTAGCTGATCACGTTGGCGACCTGGGCGGCGTTGTGCCGTCCGTAGCGCTCGTAGACCCACTGGATCACCTCCTCGCGCCGGTCGGAGTCGAAGTCCACGTCGATGTCGGGCTCCTCGTCGCGGTGCGCGGAGATGAACCGCTCGAAGGGCAGGTGGTAGGCGACCGCGTCGATCGCGGTGATCCCGAGCGCGTAGCAGACCGCCGAGCTGGCCGCGGATCCCCTGCCCTGGCAGAGGATCCCCTGGCTGCGGGCGAACGCGACGATGTCGTGGACGATCGCGAAGTAGCCGGCGAAGTCCTTCTCCTCGATGATCCGCAGCTCGTGGTCGACCCGCTCCCGCGCCTCGCGCTCGTGCGGGCGGCCCCGGTAGTAGGTCTCGAAGCCCTCGTCGACGAGCACCCGCAGCCAGCTCATCGGCGTGTGCCCCTCGGGGATGCCGAGCTTGGGCAGCCGCGGGGTCGCCTTCTGCAGGTCGAAGGCGAGCTGGTCGGCCAGCTCGACCGTGCGCGCGACCGCCCCGGGGTAGCGAGTGAACCGCTCGGCCATCTCGGCCCCCGACCGCAGGCTGGCCGCTCCCCAGGCAGGCAGCCAGCCGTCCATCTCGGCGAGGCTGCGACGGGCGCGTACGGCGGCCATGGCGGCCGCGAGCCGGTGGTCGCGCGGGGTCGCGTAGTGCACGTTGTTGGTCGCCACGACGGGCAGTCCGTGCACCCGCGCCAGCCCGGCGAGCGCGTCGTTGACCTCGTGGTCGAGCGCGTGGCCGTGGTCGACCAGCTCGACGACGACCCGGTCGTGGCCGAAGAGCGCCGTGAGCCGGTCGAGCTCGGCGGCCGCCGCCTCGCGACCCTCGCCCTCGAGGGCCGACCGGACCCAGCCCTTGCGGCACCCGGTGAGCACCATCCAGTGCCCCCGTCCCTGACACGCGAGCTCCTCGACGTCGTAGACCGGCCGACCCTTCTCGTCGCCGCGCAGCTGGGCGTCGGTGATCGCGGCCGCCAGCCGGTGGTAGCCCTCGACCCCGTCGGCGAGCACGAGCAGGTGGTGCCCCTCCGGGTCGGGTACGCCGTTCTGCGGACCGCTCAGCCCCAGGGAGAGCTCGGCGCCGTAGACCGTCTTGAGCGTCGACCCGGTGAGGTTGTACTTCTGCGCGATCTCCGCGAACAGCGGCGCCCCGGCGAAGCCGTCGTGATCGGTCAGCGCCAGGCCGTGCAGCCCCAGCCGGACCGCCTCCTCCACCAGCCGGTCGGGCCCGCTGGCACCGTCGAGGAAGCTGAAGTTGCTGTGGGAGTGCAGCTCGGCGTACGGCACGACCGGCCCGTCGGGAGGTCGCACCTCCTCCTTCGGGACGTAGCGCCGCCGCTTGCGCGTGACCGGCCCCTCGTCGGGCGGCACGGCAACCTTCGGCCGCGCCGAGAGCCGTCGCTCCAGCTCGCCCCAGGGGATCGGCGGGTTGCTCCAGCCCATCAGCGGTCTCCCGGGAGCGGTCGGGCTGCGGGCATCCCGCCTGACCCCCCGCCGCCGCCAACCACCCGTTTGGCGCGTCCTGCCGTCGTCGCAGGCTCCTCCGGGAGGACGCGCCGCACGGAGGCCAGACCCATCCACGGCGGCGGCGGGGGGTCCTGCGTGCTGCCCACAACCCGACCGCACGCCTCTCGCCTAGTCATACGCCGCCTCCGTCACCCACCGGTCCCCCTCGCACCGCATCAGCCACGCCCGCCCGTCGGCCCCGACCACCTGGAAGCGGGCGACCAGCCCACGACCCTCGGTGGTCGAGCCTGCCGAAACCTCCCACCACTGTTCGTCGACCGGCCACGGCCCGGCCCAGGCATCGACCGGCTGCCAGCCCGGCCGGCCCCCGGACACGGTGAACCGCGCGGGCTCGCAGGTCACCGCGCCGCGCTCGGTGACGGCGACCGGCTGCCCGGCGGAGCCGACGACGGCGGCCGGACGGGGCTCGGCGAAGACCCGCGTCGGTGCCGGGGCCGGCACCTGACCGGGCCAGGGCAGACCGGGTGGTCGCAGCCCGGCGGGACGCTCGCCCCACGGCACCAGCGCCTGCCGGTCGGCCGGAGTGCGGCCGCCCTGGCGCACCGGCACCACCACGGCGTCGTAGCCGAGCATCGCCTGCACCCGGGCGACCCCGCGGTCGACCCGGTCGTCGTTGTCGCCGCCCCAGAGCCCGTCGGCGTGGGCGGCGGCCGGCTCGACGGTCTCCGGGACGAACCGCACCAGCCCGACCGGAGCGCCCACGGTGACACCCTCGGGCGTGGCCTGGAGCTGCCAGTGCACCCGGTCGACGAGGTCGGCAACCGAGAACCACCGCGAGTGCACCCACGTGCGCGAGGAGAGCAGCGACCGGCGGGCGTCGTCGCCCTCGGCCTCGACCCGCACCGCCGTGCAGACCAGCCCCCGGTCGCCGAGGGCCGCGACGAAGTCCTCCGCCGTCCGCCGCACGCTGAAGCAGACCGCCTCGACCGAGGCGAGCGCTGGCTCGAAGGGGACCTCGCGGACCAGGTCGGGCGGGGGCGTGCGGGTGGCGGGCTCGACCGGGTCGACGCCGCGGACGAGACGGTGCACCTTGGCGCCGTACGCACCGAAGCGGGTGAGCACGTCGCGCGCCGGAAGGGCAGCCAGGTCGCCGAGGTGGCGCAGGCCGAGCCGCTGGAGCAGTCCGACCAGGTCGGCGTCGTCGAGCACCTCGATCGGCAGCTCACGGAGGAACGCCGCGGAGCCGCCCTCGTCGACGACCCGCCAGCCCTGGACGTCGGCGAGCCGGGCCGCCTGCTCGGCGGAGAAGAGGTCGTCGGCGATGCCGATGCGGCAGTCCCAGACTCCGGTCTCGACGAGGCGCTCGGCGATGATCGCGGCGGCGTGCTCCTCGCCGCCGTAGAAGCGGCCGGGCGCCCTGATCGCGAGCAGCCCGGGGCGCAGCGGCGCGACCCCGGGCCGCAGCGCCTCGACGGCGGCGAGCACCGGCTCGAAGGCACGTGCGTCGCGGTCGGGGTTGTCGGGCAGCAGCACCAGCTCGGGGCAGCGCGCCTGTGCGTCGCGGCGGCGCATGCCGCGGCGTACACCCTCGGCACGGGCGGCGTGGTTGCAGGCGACCACGGCACTACGGGTCAGCACGGCCGCCGGCACCTGCACGGCAGGGAGGGCGGCGAGGGCGGGCAGCCGGCCCGGATCGGCCTCCGCCAGCGCGGCGACCACGGGCCAGTCGGGACACCAGACAACGAGCACGCGACTCATGCCAGCGCCTCGCCGAGGACGGGCGGTGCGGTCTCCTCGGCCCGGACGATCGGCTCTCCCTGGCCGGGCAGCCAGAGCTCGGCGTGACGGGGCGGCGCCGCCCCACGACGTACGTCGACCAGGACCCGACGGCTGCGCAGCCGGCCGTGGCCGTGGTCGGCGCCCGTCCAGCTCGACCCCCGCAACGACAGCGTGGCCTCCGCCCCGGGCCACGGCCCCCAGCTGACCAGCGCCGCCGAGCGCTTGCGCAGCCGGGCCGCGACCCGGCTCGCCGACCGGGCGCTCACCACCTCGGGCGGACGCAGCACGACCAGCGTCACCACGTCGACGAGCGCCGAGGTCACCTCGAGCCAGAGCTCACCGGGGTCGGGCACGAGCACGGTGCGGGCGAGGTCGACGCCCATCTCGGCGGCCGCCTCGGCACCGAAGTCGTCGGCCCCGACCACGGCCGCCCAGGCCCCGGACTGTGACGGCCCGGCGAGGAGCGCCAGCGCCAGGCTCGCGCTGTCGACCTGGTAGCAGCCCCCGGTGCGCAGCTGGACGAGGTCGGCCAGCGCAGGGTGGGTCGCGATCGGGAGGCGAGCCACGCCGTCCTGCATCCCGTGGATCCGGTCACGCAGCCGCGCGACGGTGGCCGAGGCGCTCTCACCGAGCGGCTGCTCACCTGCCAGCGCGAGTCCGGAACCCATCTGTCCATGATCGAACACATGTTCGATCGCGTCAATTGGTTCGGCCCGACACTCCTCGGGGTACCTGCCCGCATATGACCGGTTACGTCCTGGCCTTCGGGCTGGCCCTGCTCCTGGCCGTCCTGACCTCGGGACTGGCCTCGCGCAGCCCGCTGTCCACGACCACGGTCTTCCTCGCCGCCGGCCTGGTCGCCGGGCCCCTCGGCCTCGACATCATCCACGCCTCCCGCGGCACCGTCGCCGAGATCTCCGAGGTGGCGCTCTTCGCGATCCTCTTCGTCGACGGGCAGGACGCGCCGCTCTCGGTCCTCCGCCGGCACTGGCGGCTCACCAGCCGGGCGCTGTTCGTCGGGATGCCCCTGACCATGGTGCTGATCGCGGCCGCGGCGCACTGGGTCGCCGGCCTGCCCTGGCTGGCCGCGCTGGCCCTCGGCGCCGTGCTCGCCCCGACCGACCCGGTCTTCGCGTCCTCGCTGGTCGGGCGCAACGACGTACCCCGCCCGGTCCGCCACCTGCTCAACATCGAGAGCGGCGTCAACGACGGGCTCGCCCTGCCCGCCGTGCTCCTGCTGATCGGCCTGGCCGGCGGCACGTCCGGGCAGTCCACCGAACCACTGCCCCTGCTCCTGGAGCTCCTCGGCGGTGTGGCGCTGGGCATCGCGCTGCCGCTCACGATCTCCCTCCTCCTGCGGCTGCGTCATGTCGGCGCCACGTCCCGACTGCGACCGCTCGGCCCCTTCGCCGTCGCCGTCGTCCTCTTCGGGCTCTGCCAGCTGACCCACGCCAACCCGTTCCTCGCCGCCTTCGTGGCCGGCTCCGTGATCTCGACCGTCCAGCACGAGGCGTCGGAGGCGTTCCGGCACACCGGTGAGCTCGCCAGCGAGATGGTCAAGGGCGCCGCCCTGCTCGCCTTCGCCACCCTCCTGAAGCCGGGGCTGTTCGTCGCCGCGGGGTGGGCCGGACTCCTGTTCGCGATCCTCGTGATCGTCGTGACGAGGCCGGTGCCGGTGATGGCCGTGCTCGTGCGCACCTCGATGTCCGCGCGTCAGCGGCTGTCCGTCGCGTGGTTCGGGCCGAAGGGCTTCGCCAGCGTCGTGTACGCCGCGATGGTCGCGTTCAGCGACATGGACGCGGCCGAGGAGGTGCTCGCCCTGGCGGCCATCACCGTCCTGGTCTCGGCGGCGGCGCACAGCAGCACCGACCTCTTCGTCGCCCAGCGGCTCAGCGCCGAGCAGCAGCGGCTCGACCCGGAGTCCCCTGCCCTCGACGTCGAGAGCGTCGAGGGCTGAGCTCGTGGCCACCGGCATGCGGCATGATGACGGCGTGAGCTCCGCGACCGACGGCGGGCCGGTGGGCACCGTCCGGCTGCGCCCCCTCACCGCCCGCTCCGCGATCCTCAGCATGCTGCTCGGCGCGCACCCGCCGTCCGCCACGGTCGGCGAGCTGGTCGCGTTCGGCCGTCACGTCGACCTCAACGACTCCGCCGTACGCGCCGCGCTGACCCGCATGGTCGCGGCCGGCGACCTGTACCGCGAGCAGGGCGTCTACACGTTGTCGGACCGCCTCGTCGAGCGCCAGCGCCGCCAGGACGAGGCGATGAAGGTGTCCACCCGCGACTGGAACGGCGTGTGGCGGGTCGCCGCAGTCACCTCCTCCGGCAAGGACCCGGCCAGCCGCCTGCACCTGCGCCGGACGATGGTCGGCGCCCACTTCGCCGAGCTGCGCGAGGGACTCTGGATGCGGCCCGACAACCTGGACTGGGAGCCGGCCCCGGAGATCGCCGACGACCTCGAGCTGATGCGCGCCCGCCCCGACCACCGCGCGGACGTCCTCGCCCACGAGCTCTTCGCCCCGCACCGATGGGCCGCCACCGGCCGCGACCTCCTGGTGCACGCCGAGCGCGCGACCACCCCCCACGACCGCCTCACGGCGGTGGCGACCATCGTCCGCCACCTGACCCACGACCCGCTGCTCCCCCAGGAGCTGCTCCCCGCCGACTGGCCCGGCGGCGCCCTGCGCCGCACCTACGACGCCTTCCGCCAGGAGCTGGAGGAACGGCGGCGCAGCGGGTTCTAGGGGCGTCGGGTCCGACTTCTGCTGAGCGGAAACAGGGCCGCACGGGACGACATCCGCGCGAGTACGCTCCGACGCATGGCAGCGCGTACGCTCCCGCCCTTCCGTGCCGACCACGTCGGCAGCCTGCTCCGACCGCCGGCGCTGCTCGACGCGCGGGCCCGTCACCGGGCCGGAGATCTCGACGACGCCGGGTTGCGGGAGGCCGAGGACGCGGCGATCCGCGACGTGGTGGCGCTCCAGCGCGACGCAGGCGTCCGCACCGCGACCGACGGCGAGTTCCGTCGCACGTCGTGGCACATGGACTTCATCTACCAGCTCGAGGGCGTCGACCCGACCGACCAGAAGCTGGCGGTGCACTTCCACAACAAGGCCGGTGACCTCGACTTCGAGACCGCGGCACTGAGCGTCCACGACCGGGTGGGACTCGGGCACACGATCTTCGGTGATGCCTTCGAGTTCCTGTCGGGAGTGACGGCCGGCGACCAGGTGCCGAAGCTGACCATCCCCTCGCCGAACATGGTCCACTACCGCGGCGGCCGGGCGGCGATCGACGCGTCGGTCTACGCCGACCTCGAGCCGTTCTGGGCGGACCTCACCGCGGCGTACGCAGAGGAGGTCCGCCGTCTCGGGGAGCTCGGCTGCACCTACCTCCAGCTCGACGACACCAGCCTGGCCTACCTCAACGACCCGGAGCAGCGCGCGATGGTCGCGGCCCAGGGCGGGGACCCCGAGCACCTGCACGAGCAGTACGTCGCGAACGTCAACGCCGCCATCGCGGGCCGCCCGGAGGGCATGCGGGTCACCACGCACATGTGCCGCGGCAACTTCCGGTCGTCGTGGGCGGCCGAGGGTGGCTACGACTTCGTGGCCGAGGTGCTCTTCTCGCAGCTCGACGTGGACGGCTTCTTCCTCGAGTACGACGACGAGCGGTCCGGCGGTTTCGAGCCGCTGCGGTTCGTCCCCGAGGGCAAGCAGGTCGTGCTCGGCCTGGTGACGACCAAGACCGGCGAGCTCGAGGACAAGGACACGCTGAAGCGGCGCATCGACGAGGCGTCCAAGTACGTCCCGCTCGAGCAGCTCTGCCTCTCGCCGCAGTGCGGGTTCTCCTCCACCGTCGAGGGCAACGAGCTGACCGAAGAGCAGGAGCGAGCCAAGCTACGGCTGGTCGTCGAGACCGCCGAGGAAGTCTGGGGGTAGGTCATGGCACTACTGGAGGGCGTCGCGTGGGAGGGCAAGGTCTTCAAGGGCGGCGCGTGGACGGACGGCCGCGGCGGCACGTACGCCGTGGTGGAGCCGGCGACGGGCAGCGAGCTCGGGAAGATGGGCAACGCCGACGCCGAGGACGTCGCGGAGGCCGCTGCCTCGGCCGCCGAGGCACAGAAGGAGTGGGCCGCGCAGCCGCACACGGTGCGCGCCGCGGTGCTCCGCAAGGCCGGTGACCTGTGGGCCGAGCACGCCGACGAGATCCGCGACTGGAACGTCCGCGAGGTCGGCGCGATCCCGCCGATGGCGGACTTCGCCATGCACGTGGCGGCCGAGGAGTGCTACCAGGCCGCGTCGCTGCCCGGGCAGCCGATCGGGCAGGTGCTCCCGAGCGAGCAGCCCCGGCTGTCGATGGCGCGCCAGGTGCCGGCCGGCGTGGTCGCGGTCATCTCGCCGTTCAACGTCCCGATCATCCTGGGCATCCGGTCGGTGGCTCCCGCGCTCGCACTCGGCAACGCGGTGATCCTCAAGCCCGACCCGCGCACGGCGGTGACCGGCGGCACGATCATGGCGCGGATCTTCGAGGAGGCCGGGCTGCCCGCCGGCGTGCTCCAGATGCTGCCGGGTGGCAAGGACGTCGGCGAGGCGATGGTGACCGACCCGCACGTCAGGGTCATCTCGTTCACCGGGTCGACCGCGGTGGGCCGCTCGATCGGCGAGCTCGCCGGGCGGCACCTGAAGCGGGCGCACCTCGAGCTGGGCGGCAACTCCGCGCTGCTGATCCTCGACGACGCGGACGTCGAGAAGGCAGTCGGGCTCACCGGCTGGGCGTCGTTCCTCAACCAGGGCCAGATCTGCATGACGACGGGCCGCTACTTCGTCGCGGACGGCATCTACGACGACTTCGTCGACCAGCTGGCCGCCAAGGCCGGCCACCTGCCCGTCGGCGACCCGGCCACGGAGCAGGTCGCGCTGGGCCCGGTGATCGACGAGCAGTCGCGGGACAAGATCCACGGCCTGGTCACTGCGACCGTGGACCAGGGCGCCCGGCTGGCCGCCGGCGGGGAGTACGACCGGCTCTTCTACCGGCCGACCGTGCTCGCCGACGTACCACTGACCTCGCCGGCGTTCACCACCGAGATCTTCGGCCCGGTCGCCCCGGTCACCCGCGTGTCGGGCGTCGACGAGGCCGTGCGGCTCGCGTCGGAGAGCGACTACGGGCTCTCGCTCGGCATCGTCACCCGCGACGTGATGCGCGGCCTGGCGCTGGCCGAGCAGATCCCGACCGGCATCGTGCACATCAACGACCAGACCGTGAACGACGAGGCGAACGTCCCCTTCGGCGGCGTCGGCGCCTCCGGGCTGGGCCGGCTCGGCGGCGCGGCCGCGAACATCGAGGCGTTCACCGAGACCCGCTGGATCACGATGCGAGGGGAGCCGGCGAGCTACCCGTTCTGAGCCACGTCGTACGACCCGGTCAGAAGCCCCAGCCGACGAGGTGCCAGGCAGCGAGCTGTGCAGCCAGGGCGACCAGCGTGACGGCAAGAGCTGCGTCGTGGGCGCGGACGCGCTGCGTCCACCAGTGCCGGACGGCGCCGACGGTCAGGAGGCCGGCGAGCGCAACGGCCAGGGCCAGCTCCAGCAGCGGAAGGTGGAGGGCCAGGCGGAAGCCGAGCGGGAATCCGAACTGACCGAGGAACCCGACCTCGACGAGGGCGGGCAGCAACCGGATCGCCACGACGACGGCGAGCGCGACCACGGCTGCCGTGGTCGCCACGGTGGCGACGTGACGGCGTCCGAGGCGACCCTCGATCGGCGGGTCGGCTGTCGTGGTCCGGCCGGCGCGGACCCGTCGCCGCCACACGAAGGGCGCCACCAGGAGCCAGCCCGCGGCTGCGGTCGCGGCGACCGCCAGCAACGCCCATTGCCAGGTGAGCGGGCCGTTCGTGACCGGGTGGAGGTGCAGGCCCCGCCACTGCCGCGATCCCGCGCGCAGGTCGAGGGTCTCGCCGTCGTCGGCGATGAACAGGCCCGGGCGGACCTCCGTCAGCCGGTGCCGCACGATCGTCCCGTCCTCACCGGCGTCGAAGTGCGGCACGCCGTACTGGACGTAGAACCGCGACGGCGGGTCGGTGGGGTCCATCGCGCCGCGTCGCCCGGCGCGGTAGTACTCCGGGTACGCCGCCCAGCGCTCGGCCTGCTGCCGCGAGTAGGGCACGGCGAGGTCGTCGACCAGCGCAGGCAGGAGGGGCGGCGCCACGAACCGGCCGTCGGGCTCCGGGACGTCCTCGCGCGCCGGCAACGCGAGGAGGCGATCGTGGTAGACGCTGCGCGGCTCCGTCACCAGGTCGTGGAGCAGCCCCAGGGCGATCGTGCTCTGCAGGTCGTGGTCGTCGGCGTTGGTCAGCACGACCACGCCGAGCTGGAGATCGGGGACCCAGTACATGTCCGACAGGAACCCGTTGCCGCCTCCGCCGTGGGAGAAGAGGTCGAGGTACCCGCCCTGACGCCACACCGACCGCGCGACACCCAGGGCGTATCCGGCCGGCGCACCGGCACGCGGTGCCGGCACCGTGCGCATCTGCTCCATCAGCGTCCGGTCGAGCAGCGCGCGTCCGTCCACCGTGCCGGCGCCCAGCTGGAAGCGCAGGAACCGGGCGAGGTCGGCCGCGCTCGCCCACAGGCCACCGGCGCCCATCATCGGGCTGTCCACGGGCGGCCTCACGGAGCCCGAGTGACCGATCGCCCGGTTGTCGGCGGCGTGCACGCGGGCTCGGTCGAAGGTGCTGCGGCCCATGCCGAGCGGCGCCAGCAGGGAGTCGTGCACGACGTCGGGGAACGGCTTGTCCGAGACCTGCTCGAGGATGCTGGCCGCGAGGTCGAACCCGAGGTTGGAGTACGCGTAGCCGGTGCCCACCGGGAACCGCAGCCAGGTGACGGAGATGCTGCGCACGTGCGCGCGGAAGGCGTGCGCCTCCGGCTCGTAGTTGTTGCCCACCGGCGCCTCGTGGGTGAAGCCCGCCGTGCAGCCGAGCAGCATCCGCAGCGTGATCCGCCGCTCGGGGTGCGCCTCGAAGGCGCTGTGCACGGTGAAGTCCGGGAGGTACGTCGTGATCGGCACGTCGAGGTCGAGACGACCGGCCTCGACGGCCTGCATCACCGCGGTGGCGGTGAACACCTTCGACATCGACTGCACGCTGAAGATCGTGTCGGCCGTGACCGGCGTACCGCCGTGGCGCTCCGTGGTGCCGAAGCCCTGTTGCCAGACCACACCGTCGCCGTCGACCACCGCCAGCGACAGCCCGGGCACGTTCGCCTCGTCCATGAGGTGGGGGATCGTGCTCCGGTACCTCGCGATGACGGCATCGACGCCGCTGTCCTCTCGTGGCGGCGCGGTGCGCACAGGCGCCGCTGCCGACGTCATCGTCAGGAGGGCGCTCACAGCGCCGGCGAGCGCGGCACCCACCGACCACCGCCTGGACACCACCACCTCCGGAGGAACGACGGGCGAGGGGCACGGCCCAGGGCAGAGGGCCCACCCCCTCTCCCTCCACTGTCCACAGCGCCGGAGGTTTCCCCCAGAGGACTTGGTCCTGAGGCACGTGCCGGATGCGGGAGGAACAGGGGCGGCGTGACCGCTCGGTCATGGACGACATCCGGTACTTGATTTAACAAGGTAGTGGGCATAGCCTGTATTCATGGCCGAGCACACCCACGACCCGCAGCTGCTGAAGGGAGTGCTGTCCGTCCTGCTGCTGCACCTCCTGGCCGAGGAGGAGTCCTACGGGTACGACGTCGTCAGGCGGCTGCACGACGTGGGACTCACCGACGTGCTCGACGGAACCGTCTATCCCGCCCTCGCTCGACTCGAGCGCGAGGGCAGGATCTCCGCACGACTGGTGGCATCGACCTCGGGGCCGGCGCGCAAGTACTACCGCCCGACGGCAGCCGGCTACGCCGCCCTGGCCGAGGGCATCGCGCAATGGAAAGCCCTCGTCGACGTCGTCGGCCGGCGCCTCGCCCAGCCCCTCGATCCCCCTTCCGCGAAAGGCAGTTGAGATGAACGCGAACCTGTCCCCGCTCGACCGGCTGCGCATCGAACGGTTGGTGTGGAGCCTCGACCAGCAGCTCTACGACCTCCCCCGCGCCAGTCGCATCTCGACCCGCAGGGAGGTGCGGACGAACCTGACCGACGCGGCTCGAGAGGTCGGGGTCAGCCAGGCGATCCGCAACGTGGGGAGCAGTCGCGAGCTCGCCGAGGGTTACCTCACCGCGCGCTTCGGCGACGGCCCCCGTCATTCGTGGCTCGCGGCCGGCGTGTTCCTGATGACCGCGATGCTGCTCACCACGTCCTTCCTCACCGAGATCGTCCTCGCCTACGCACGTGGTGTCTCGGATGCCGATCCGCACGCGACCGGCACGTTCAGCTACGACGGGCTCCGGTACTTCCAGACTCAGGTGACCTACACGTTCACCGACGGCAGCGAGACCCACGTCGGAGGAAGCTTCGGCATCGCCACCTGGGTGCTGCTGCTCGTCGGCACGATCTTCGTCGGTCGGCTCTGGCGGGCGATCCCGGCGTTCCGGCAACGCTGAGCGCCCGTTCCGGCGGGAGCGACGCGAGCCGACGCTCTATCGTCGACAGCACGCTCGCGCGACGCCGTCACTCAGGAGGTACGCCGTGCCCGAGACCACGTGCCACATGTCCATGTCGCTCGACGGCTTCGTCGCCGGGCCGGACCAGACCCGTGAGGACCCGCTCGGGAAGCGCGGCATGCAGCTGCACGCCTGGCACCTGGGGGATCCACGGGCGACCGCGGCCGACGAGCGCGCGAGCGACTGGCTCATGCGCCCGCGGGGCGCGTACGTCATGGGTCGCAACATGTTCGGCCCGATCCGCGGCGACTGGGACGAGGAGTGGACCGGCTGGTGGGGACCGGAGCCGCCGTACCACGCGCCGGTGTTCGTGCTGACCCATCACCCGCACGACCCGATCCCGATGGACGGCGGGACGACGTTCCACTTCGTCACCGACGGGTTCGACGCGGCGTACTCGGCGGCGCGTGAGGCTGCCGGTGACGCGGGGGTGGACATCGCGGGCGGCGCGTCGACGGTGCGCCAGGCGCTGGTCGCCGGGGTGATCGACGAGCTGACGCTCGACGTCGCGCCGGTCCTGCTCGGCTCGGGCGAGCGCATCTTCGACGGGGTCGAGTCCTTCGGCTTCGAGCCGGTCGAGGTCCTGCACTCGCCGCTCGCCACGCACATCCGCTACCGCCGCGTCGGCTGACTGCACAGGCGTCGACGGGGTACCTGCTCACCATGAGCCTTCATCCCGACGAGCCGAACGAGGGCCCGCTCATCGAGCCCGACCAGGACCCGATCCCGCCCGGAGACGATCCCGCGGACGACCCGAGTCCCGAGCCCGACCTGGGCTGACCGGCCCGAACGCCCGGACTCCGCGTCCGCGGCGTCAGTGTCCGTGGCTGACCTTCGCCAGGGCTGCCGCGATCACCGCCGCCGTCGGTTCCGGGGCCTCGTCCGGCAGCAGGAACACGGAGCCCGGGATCGTCACCAGCGTGACGTTGGCGGCGGCCTCGAGCGTGGCGCGTTCGGCGTCGGTGAGCCCACCGTCGCCCTTCTCGGCGTGGACCACCCACACGGGGCTGCCCGAGGCGGCGAGCTCCTCGGCGTAGCTCCGCTCGGCGGCGATGTAGTCGAGGTACTCCGCACACAGCCGGACGGCGTCGGCGGTCCGGTTCTGCTTCAGGTCCTCGATCAGCTCCCGTTTGTGCGGCTGCGGGATGCGGGCAGACCTGACCATCACCGGCATGAGCGTGAGCAGGATCGCCATCGGCCAGCGGCCGACTCGCTGCGACATCCGCACGATCGCACGGAAGAACCCGGCTTCTCCCTCGGTCGACAGGCTGATCCCGAGCAGCACGACGGGGCCGCGGAACTCGCCACTCAGCAGCATCTCCAGAGCAACGCTGGCGCCATGGGAGAAGCCCACGACCACGTCGCAGTGCTGCTCCCTCGCCAGCGCCCCGGCGGCTCTGGCCAGTCCGGGAACCGACACGTCCCCGGTCAACGGCGCGCCTGCCATGCCGGGCATCGTGGTGGCGACCAGGCGAGCTCCGGACAGCGCACCCTCAGCCATCACCAGGTCGTAGGACCGGGCCGCATTGGCTCCTCCCGGAAGGAGCAGGACCGATCGACTTGCTTCCTCTGGTCCCGAGGTCAGAACTTCCCACGCTGCTCTCATGGCTGCCTCCGTACGCGCCGTCTCCCCTCTGCCTCACGCTAGGACGGGGAAGGCCAGGACGGAACGGCCGAGCGGTGACGAACCGGTGACGCCTCGGGCCTAGGAGTAGCGGTGACTCTTGGCAGCGTGCCCCTGCTCGCGCGTGCACGTGCGGCCGTTCATCGAACGGTGGCCGCACAGCCCGTCGGAGGACGCCGGTGGAGCGTCGGGACGAGCCGCCTCGGTCTTCTCCGCCCGCACCGCAGGCCTCGTCGCGGACCTCGCCGCGGTCGTGCCGGTGGTCGACGCAGCCGCCCTCTCGTTGTACCGGGCCTCGCGCATCGCCCGCATCGCCGCTTCCTTGCTCATTGCGCATTCACCCGGCGAACTCTAGGTGTGCGCACCGACAGGTTCCCGCAGGCGCGGTGACGGAGCAGCCGGGAACATCCCGGACGTCGCCCGACTTGGGACCAGGAGAGACCGTACGCCGACGCAGGGAGAGCACGTGACCGACAAGATCGCCGCCGCATCCGGGACCTTCACGCTGGGCGGTGACCTGCCCGTCGTACGCCTGGGCTACGGCACGATGCAGCTGACCGGCGACGGGGTCTGGGGCCCGCCGCGCGACCACGACGAGGCGATCCGCGTGCTGCGTCGGGCGGTCGACCTCGGCATCACGTTCTTCGACACCGCCGACTCCTACGGCCCGTACGTCGCCGAGGACCTGCTCCGCGAGGCGCTGCACCCGTACGCCGACGAGGTGGTGATCGCGACCAAGGCGGGCCTGACCCGACAGGGTCCCGGCCGATGGACGCCGCTGGGCCAGCCGGCGTACCTGCGCCAGGAGGTGGAGATGAGCCTGCGTCGCCTCGGGCTCGAGCGGATCGACCTCTTCCAGCTCCACCGGATCGATCCGGCGTACCCGCTGGCCGACCAGGTCGGTGAGCTGAAGGCGCTCCAGGACGAGGGCAAGATCCGCCACATCGGGCTCTCCGAGGTGTCCGTCGAGCAGCTGCAGGCTGCCCAGCAGACGGCGGGGATCGTCTCGGTGCAGAACCTCTACAACCTCGCCGACCGCAGCGCCGAGGCCCTGCTCGACCACTGCACCGAGCACGGCATCGGGTTCATCCCGTGGTTCCCGCTGGCCACCGGGGAGCTCTCCCGCGAGGACGGGCCGCTGGCGGCTGCGGCCGAGGAGCACGACGCGACGCCGTCGCAGCTCGCGCTCGCCTGGCTGCTGCAGCGCTCGCCGGTGATGCTGCCGATCCCGGGCACCTCCAGCGTCGAGCACCTCGAGTCCAACACGGCCGCGGCCGCGATCGACCTCAACGCCGACGAGCTCGCGGCGCTGACCGCCGCAGCCTGAACCCGGAGGTCGGGCGAGCGCTCACCAGCGCGGGTGCACGCTCGCGCGGAAGTGCTCGTCGTAGATCCGCCGGACCCCGTCGAGGAAGGCCGGGGCCAGCGGGTCGATCGACGCCGCCTGCGCGTTCGCCCGCGCCTGGTCGGCGTTGCGGGCGCCGGGGATCACCGTGGTGACGCCCGGCTGCTGCACGACCCACGCCAGGGCCGCTTGCGCCGGCGTCGCGCCGGGCACGTGCTCGGCTACCAGCGCGCTGAACTCCTTGGCCGCGGCCACCCCGGTCTCGTAGTCCACGCCGGAGAAGGTCTCGCCGACGTCGAAGGCACTGCCGTCGCGGTTGTAGCTGCGGTGGTCGTCGGGGGCGAACGTCGTCGTGGTGTCGTACCGCCCCGACAGCAGGCCGGAGGCGAGTGGCACCCGCGCGATGATCGCGACGCCCGCCGCGGCGGCGGCCGGGAGCACGCGGTCCAGCGGCTTGAGCCGGAAGGCGTTGAGGATGATCTGGATCGAGGCCAGGTAGGGACGGGTCAGTGCGTCCATCGCCTGGTCGACCGTCTCCACGCTCACGCCGTACGCCGCGATGGCACCGTCGTCGACGAGGTCGTCGAGCGCGTCGAAGGTGGCGTCGGAGGAGATCACCGCCGACGGCGGGCAGTGCAGCTGCACCAGGGCGAGCCGGTCGACGCCGAGGTTCGCGCGCGACCGATCCGTCCAGGCGCGGAAGTTGTCGGCCACGTAGTTCTCCGGCACCTGCTCTGCGCGCCGGCCCATCTTCGTGGCCACGAAGAGGCCCTCGTCGGCGTGGTCGGCGAGGAAGCGGCCGAGGATCTGCTCGCTGCGGCCGTCGCCGTACACGTCGGCGGTGTCGTAGAACGTCACGCCCTCCGCGAGCGAGGTCTCGAGCACGTCGCGCGCGGCGTCCTCGGTCACCTCGCCCCAGTCGGCGCCGAGCTGCCACGTGCCCAGCCCGATCGTCGAGGCGGTGCGTCCGGTCCGTCCCAGGGGTCGCTGTTCCATGCCGCCAGTCTGCATCAGCGACCCAGCCCCTCGGCGAGCCGGTGGTAGGCGGCGTTCCAGCGCAGCTCGCGCTGGAAGCTCCGCGGGGTGGTGTCGTCGTCGATCACGACCATTTCCGTGGCCACCATCTCGGCGAAGTCCTCGACCACCTCGAGCTTGACCGCGGTCGAGAGCACCGTGTGGTGCGGGGCGCCGGCCATCAGCCAGGCCTCGGCCGACGTCGCCAGCGACGGACGCGGCTCCCAGACCGCACACGCGACGGGGAGGTTGGGCAGCTCCTCGTCCGGCTGCACCACGTCGATGTCGTTGACGGTGAGCCGGAAGCGGTCTCCGAGGTCGGAGAGCCCGGCCACCAGGCCCTGCCCCGAGTCGGCTGTGAACCGCAGCCGCACCGGGTCCTCGCGGCCGCCGATCGCGAGCGGGTGGATCTCCAGCGACGGGCGCTGGGACGTGATCGACGGGCAGACCTCGAGCATGTGCGCGCCGAGGATCTTCTCCTGCCCGGGCACCAGGTGGTACGTGTAGTCCTCCATGAACGAGGTGCCGCCGGGCAGGCCGGCACCCATCACCTTCATCGCGCGCAGCAGCACCGACGTCTTCCAGTCGCCCTCGCCACCGAACCCGTAGCCGTCGGCCATCAGCCGCTGCACGGCCAGGCCGGGCAGCTGGCGCAGGCCGCCGAGGTCCTCGAAGTTGGTGGTGAACGCGCCGAACCCGCCGTCGGTGAGGAAGGTCCGCAGCCCGAGCTCGATGCGCGCGCCGTAGCGCAGCGACTCGTGCCGGTCGCCGCCGGGCAGGAGCTCGGGTGCGACCCGGTAGAGGTCGGCGTACTCGACGACGAGCTTGTCGATCGCGTCGTCGTCGACCGCGTCGACGACCGCGACCAGGTCGTTCACGCCGTAGGTGTTCACCGAGACCCCGAAGCGCAGCTGCGCGTCGACCTTGTCGCCCTCGGTGACCGCGACGTCGCGCATGTTGTCGCCGAACCGCACCAGCTTGAGCCCGCGCAGCTCGTCGCGGCCGAGGGCGGCGCGCGCCCAGGCAGCGATCCGGCGGCGTACGACGGGCGACTCGACGTGGCCCGCCACGGTCTTGCGCGCGACGCCCAGCCGCGACTGGATGTAGCCGAACTCCCGGTCGCCGTGGGCGGCCTGGTTGAGGTTCATGAAGTCCATGTCGATCGTGGACCACGGCAGCGCCATCCCGGCCTGCGTGTGCAGGTGCAGCAACGGCTTCTGCAGCGCGTCGAGCCCGGTGATCCACATCTTGGCCGGGGAGAAGGTGTGCATCCACGCAATCACGCCGACACACGCGGGCGCGCTGTTCGCCTCGAGCATCTGACGGTGGATCGCGGCCGCGTCGGTGAGCACCGGCTTCCAGACGACCGAGACCGGCAGCTCGCCCGAGCCCTCGAGCCGCTCCGCGATCGCCCGGGACTGGTCGGCGACCTGGTCGAGTGTCTCGGGGCCGTAGAGCCCCTGGCTGCCGGTGAGGAACCAGACCTCGGGTGTCGGTGCGGTGGTGGTCATCGGGTCCTCCGTGGCTCAGGGCGGATGCGGGTGGTCCGTCGTGGTGGGTTCGCGGCGCGGGTCGGCGCCGGTGGGTGGTGCTGGCTGCGGCTCATCGCTGGCCGTAGACGTTCTGGTAGCGGTCGAACAACCGGTCGACGTCGGCCGGCGCGATCGGCACGGGCGCGCCGAGCTGCCGGGAGATGTGCACCGTGCGGGCGACGTCCTCGCACATCACCGCGGCCTTGACCGCGGAGCGGGCGTTCGGCCCGACGGCGAAGACACCGTGGTTCTGCATCAGCACCGCCGGGGAGCGGCTGTCGCGGAGCGTCTCGACGATGCCGCGTCCGATGGAGTCGTCGCCGATGATCGCGAACGGGCCCACCGGGACCTCCCCGCCGAACTCGTCGGCGACCATCGTCAGCACGCACGGGATCGGCTCGGCACGCGCCGCCCACGCGGTCGCGTACGTCGAGTGGGTGTGCACCACACCGCCGACCTCGGGCAGGTGTCGATAGACGTAGGCCTGCGCCTCGGTGTCCGACGACGGCGCGTGGTCACCCTCGACGACGCGGCCGTCGAGGTCGCAGACGACCATGTTCTCCGGGGTCAGCGCGTCGTAGGACACCCCGCTCGGCTTGATCACGAGCAGGTCGCGGCCGGGCACGCGTGCGGACACGTTGCCGGCCGTCCAGACGACGAGCTGGTAGCGGGTGAGCTCGGCGTGCAGCGCGCACACCTCGCGCCGCAGCGCGGCGAGGGTCTCCTGCACGTCGGTGACCGCGGTCATCGTCCCTCCCCTGCCTCGGTTGCTCCCTGGGCGGCCAGCCGCCGCTCGACGGCCGCGCGCCGGATCGCCTTGAGCCTGCGCATCGCGGGCGTACGCCGCCCGAACTCGTCGTGCAGCGCGAGGTACTCGGCGAAGAGCGCGTCGTAGCGGCCGGCCCGCTCCTCGTCGGGCACGAACACGTCGCGACGCACCCGGCCCATGCTCTTCGCGGCGAGCGGCACGTCGGCGTACGCGCCGGCGGCGACCGCGGCGTGGATCGCGGACCCGAGTGCGGGTCCCTGCTCGGAGCCGATCACCGAGAGCGGCAGCCGGGTGACGTCGGCGTAGATCTGCATGAGCAGCTCGTTCTTCGCGAGCCCGCCGGCCACCACGAACTCCTCGACCCCCACGCCGCTGTCGCGGAAGCCCTCGACGATCACGCGGGTGCCGAACGCGGTGGCCTCCAGCAGTGCGCGGTAGACGTCCTCGGGCCGGGTGGCCAGGGTCAGCCCCATCACCAGCCCGGAGAGCTCGTGGTCGACCAGCACCGAGCGGTTGCCGCTGTGCCAGTCGAGGGCGACCAGGCCGTGCTCGCCGATCTCCTGCTGCGCGGCCAGCCGGGTCAGGTGCTCGTGGACCGACTCGCCCGCGGCGGCAGCGGCCTCGGCGTACGCCGCGGGCACGGCCTGCTCGGTGAACCAGCCGAAGATGTCGCCGACCCCGCTCTGCCCGGCCTCGTAGCCCCACCGGCCGGCGATGATGCCGCCGTCGACGACCCCGCACATGCCGGGGACCTCGTGGAGCACGTCGGAGCTCATCACGTGGCAGGTCGAGGTGCCCATGATCGCGACCATCTGGCCCGGGCCGACCGCCTGCGCCGCCGGCGCGGTGACGTGCGCGTCGACGTTGCCGACCGCGACCGCGATGCCCTCGGGCAGACCAGTCCAGGCCGCCGCCTCGGCGGTGAGGCCGCCGGCGCGGGCACCGAGCGGGCCGATCGGGTGGTCGAGCTTGTCCGGCACGAAGCCCGCGAAACCCGGCGCAAGCGCCTCGAGGAAGTCGGCCGACGGGTAGTGCCCGTCCTGGTAGATGCCCTTGTAGCCGGCGGTGCAGGCGTTGCGGACGTACTCCCCGCAGAGCTGCCAGACGATCCAGTCGGCCGCCTCGACGAAGTGGTCCATGCGGTCGTAGAGCTCGCGGTCCTCCTCGAAGAGCTGGAGCCCCTTGGCGAACTCCCACTCCGAGGAGATCAGGCCGCCGTAGCGGGGCAGCCAGGCCTCGCTCCGCTCCTCGGCGAGCCGGTTGATCCGGTCGGCCTGCGGCTGCGCGGCGTGGTGCTTCCACAGCTTCACGTAGGCGTGCGGCCGGTCGGCGAGGCCGGGCAGCTCGCAGAGCGGCGTCCCGTCGGCCAGGGTCGGCACCATCGTGCAGGCGGTGAAGTCGGTGGCGATGCCGATCACGTCCGCCGGTTCGATGCCGGCCGCCTCGATCGCGGCAGGCACGGCGGTGCGGAGCACGTCGCGGTAGTCCTCGGGCACCTGCAGCGCCCAGTCCGGAGGCAGCGGCGTACCACCCGGGAGCCGGTCGTCGAGCACCGCGTGGGAGTACGCGTGCACGGCGGTGCCGAGCTCGGCACCGTCAGCGACCCGGACGACGAGCGCGCGCCCCGACAACGTGCCGAAGTCGACTCCGACGACGTACTGGTGGGGACCGGTGTGCTGCGACATTCAGGCCTTCGCCTTTCGCTTCGAGCGCCGCGGCGCTGCAGTGCTGGCACGGACGACGAGCTCCGGCTGGACCAGCCGGTCGGGCACGTCACCGTCGGGGCCGCCGTCGGCGATCGCGGCCCGCAGCATCTCGATGGCGCGGTGCCCGACCTCGGCGAAGTCCTGGCGAACCGTGGTCAGCGGCGGGATGAGGAAGCCCGCCTCCGGGATGTCGTCGAAGCCGACCACGCTGACGTCACCGGGCACGGAGCGGCCGGCCTCCCACAGGGCGCGGAGCAGGCCGAGGGCCATCTGGTCGTTGGCGGCGAACACCGCGGTCACGTCGGTACGCCGCACCAGGTCGCCGCCGAGCCGGTAGCCGCTCTCCGCGGTCCAGTCCCCCTCGAGGTGCGGGGCGATCCGCAGCCCGGCGGCGTGCATCGCGTTCTGCCAGCCCTGGAGCCGGGCGCGTGCCTCGGTCCAGGCCAGGGGTCCGGCGACGTGCACGATCTCGGTGTGGCCGAGGCCGAGCAGGTGCTGGGTGGCCAGCTCGGCACCCGCCGCCTGGTCGACACCGACGGTCCACCGGGCCTGGTAAAGCGAGCCCTCGACCACCACGACCGGGATGCCGACGGCCTCCTGGGCGCGGGCGACGTCGAGCGCCTCGTCGTTGGCGGCGATCAGCACGATGCCCTCGACGCCCTGGTCACGCAGGTGGTCGACCGCGTCGGCGACGGCCGCGCGGGTCAGGTCGGGCACGTTGACCGAGCTGACGAAGTAGCCGGCCTCCCGGCCGGCCGCCTGGACCGTGCGGTGGATCGAGCTCGGCCCCCAGAAGCCGCTCTTGGACCCGATCACGCCGATCGTCGCGGAGCGCCGGGTGACCAGCGCTCGCGCGGCGGAGTTGGGTCGGTAGCCGAGCTGCTTGATCGCCTCCTCCACCCGCAGCCGGGTGGCCGGGCGCAGGTTGCTCTGCCCGTTGATCACGCGCGACACGGTCTGGTGGGACACCCCGGCCAGCCGGGCCACGTCGGCCATGACCGGCGCGCGCGTGGGGCCCGAGCGCGCGTTCCTGGTGTCGCTCATGGTTGCCGCCGGACGACCAGGCGCTGGACGACGACGAAGGCGAGGAGGAGGACGCCGATGGCGATCTTGGTCCACCACGAGCTGAGGGTGCCGTCGAAGGAGATGAACGTCTGGATGGTGCCGAGCACCAGCACACCCAGCACCGACCCGACCACGAACCCGCGGCCGCCGGTGAGCAGGGTGCCACCGATGACGACCGCGGCGATCGCGTCGAGCTCCATGCCCACTGCGTGCAGGCTGTAGCCGGAGAGCATGTAGAGGCTGAACAGGAGCCCGGCCAGGGCCGAGCACAGTCCGCTGACGACGTACACCCCGACCTTGACCCGGGCGACCGGCAGGCCCATCAGCAGCGCGGAGGTCTCGTTGCCGCCGATCGCGTAGACCGTGCGGCCGACCAGCGTGCGGTGCAGCACAAACGCCGCGACGGCGACGATCAGCAGGGCGATCACGACCGCCCAGGTCGTGTAGTAGCCGCCGGGCAGGGAGATGCTCGCCTCGGCGAAGCCCGAGAAGGACTTGTTGTGGATCGGCAGCGGGCGACCGGCGAGCAGGAAGCAGAGTCCGCGCGCGAAGAACAGCCCGGCGAGGGTCGCGATGAACGGCTGCACGTCGAAGTAGTGGATCGCCAGGCCCATCAGCAGCCCCAGGGTGCAGCCGATCAGGATCACCAGCACGCAGGACACGAGCGGCGGCCATCCGGCCTCCATCGTGCGCGCAGCCACGACCGTGGAGAGCGCGACGACCGAACCGACGCTGAGGTCGATGCCGCCGGTGAGGATCACGAAGGTCATCCCCACGGCGAGCACGATCAGGAACGAGTTGTCGATGAACAGGTTGAGCACGACCTGGGGATCCGAGAACCCCGGGTAGCGCACCGCACCCGCGCCGAACATGCCCACCAGCAGGGCGAACGTGGTGATCACCGGCAGGAAGCGGCTCGGCGGCGCGAACCCGCGCAGCCGGTCCCAGGCGGAGCCGGCGACGGCCGGGGCGAGCGGGTCGGCGGTGGTCATGCCGCAACCGCCTTCGTCCCGACGCGTGCTCGTCGCCTGACGGTGAGCAGGGCGCGCGCCTTCGGCGACTGCAGCAGGCAGACCGCGACCACGGCGATCGCCTTGAACAGGTAGTTCATCTCCGACGGGATGCCGATCACGTTGATCGTGGTCTTCAGCGTCTGGATGAACAGGGCGCCGACCAGCGTGCCGACCAGGGAGAAGCGGCCGCCGGCCAGCGACGTACCGCCGATGACGACGGCGAGGATCGCGTCCAGCTCGATCCAGAGCCCGTTGTTGTTGGCGTCGGCCGCGCTGGTGTTGGCCGAGATCATCAGCCCGGCCAGGCCGGCGCACAGGCCGGAGAACGCGTAGACCGTCCAGAGGATCGTGCGGGCGCGTACGCCGGCCAGCCGGCTGGCCTCGGGGTTGATGCCGACCGCCTCGATCAGCATGCCCAGCGCGGTCCGGCGCGCGAGCAGCCCGGTGATCGCGAACAGCGCCAGGGCCAGCAGGATCGCGAACGGCAGCGCGAGCACGAACCCGCTGGAGAGGAAGTCGAAGTGGGTGTTGTGGACCAGCGTGATCTGGCCGCCGGTGATCAGCATCGCGATGCCGCGACCGGCGGTCATCAGCACCAGCGTCGCGATGATCGGCTGGATCCCGAGGACCGCGACCAGGAAGCCGTTCCACAGGCCCAGCGCGATGCAGGTCGCCAGCGCGAGCGAGCTGGCCACGACCGCGGTGCTCAGGGCGGACTCGTGGGACGAGCCGGTGATCGAGACGCAGGCGACCGCTCCCGCGATCGCCGCGACCGCGCCGACCGAGAGGTCGATGCCACGCGTGGCGATGACCAGGGTCATGCCGAGCCCGATCAGCAGCACGGGGGCGGCGTTGCGCAGGATGTCGATGACGTTGCCGTAGAGGTCGCCGTCCTGGACGCGCACCGACAGGAAGTCGGGGTGCACCACGAGGTTCACGACGACGAGCGCGGCCAGGGCGAGCACGGGCCAGACCAGCGTGCTCCCGGAGAGCCGGGCCGCCAGGCGTGCGGCCGGGCCGGCCCCTGCGTGCGAGGCGGTCGCCTCCTGCCGCTCCGGCGTGAGGGTCTCAGGCATCTGACGGTTCCTCCTGCCGGGCCGAGCCGGCGATGATCTCGAGCACGTCGGCGACCGTGAGGTCGTCGTTGAGCCGTTCGGCGACCTTCTCCCGGTCGCGCATGACCACGACTCGGTCGCTGAGTCGCAGCACCTCCTCGAGCTCGGCGGAGATGAACACCACCGCGACTCCCTGCTGCGCGAGGTCGGCGACCAGCTGCTGGATCTGCGCCTTGGCCCCGATGTCGATGCCCCGGGTCGGCTCGTCGAGGATCAGCACCTGCGGCTCGGTGATCAGCCACCGCGCGAGCAGCACCTTCTGCTGGTTGCCGCCGCTGAGGTTGCGCATCAGCGCGTTCGGGTCGGGCGGCCGGATGTCGAGCGCCTCGATGTACTGCCGGACCAGCCGGGTGCGCATCGCCGCCGGGATCGGCCGCATCCAGCCGCGCCGGGCCTGGAGCGCGAGCAGCATGTTGTCGGCCAGGGTGAGGTCCTCGATCACACCCTCGGCGCGGCGGTTCTCGCTCGAGAAGGCGAGCTTGCGCTGGATCGCGTGCCGCGGGCTCCGCAGGTGGCTGCGGTCGTCCTCGACCTGCAGTGATCCGTGGTCGGCCGTGTCGGCGCCGAAGAGCAGCCGGGCGAGCTCGGTGCGGCCGGAGCCGAGGAGCCCGGCGATGCCGACGACCTCACCCTCGTAGACGTCGAGGTCGGTGGCCTCCAGCGAGCCCTTCCGCCCGAGCCCGAGGGCCTTGAGCACGGGGCGCGCGGAGCGGTCGACGCCCGCGCCACTGGCGCTCTCCAGACGCTCGAGGGCGGCGAGCTCGTGGCCGATCATCATCCGCACGACCTCGAGCTGGGTGGTCTCCTCGGTGAGCACCTCGCCGACGAGCCGGCCGTTGCGCAGCACCGTCATCCGGTCGCTGATCTCGAAGACCTGGTCGAGGAAGTGCGAGACGAACACGATCGCGACGCCGTGGTCGCGCAGCGTCCGCATCACCGAGAACAGCATCTCGACCTCGTCGGCGTCGAGGCTGGAGGTCGGCTCGTCGAGGATGAGCACCCGCGCGTCGACGTCGACGCCGCGCGCGATCGCGACCAGCTGCTGCACGGCGATCGGGTGCGAGCCGAGCTCGGACGCCGGGTCGACGGAGATGCCGAGGCGCTCGAGGGACGCGGCCGCCTGCCGGTTCATCGCCTTGAAGTCGATGCCTCCGCGGCGGCGGGGCTCGCGGCCGAGCAGCATGTTCTCGGCGACGGTGAGGTTCGGGACCAGGTTGATCTCCTGGTAGACGGTGCTGATGCCCGCGGCCTGCGAGGCCGCCGGGGAGGAGAACTGCTGCTCCTCGCCGTCCAGGACGACCGTGCCGGAGTCGATGGAGTAGACGCCGGTGAGCGCCTTGATCATCGTGGACTTGCCAGCGCCGTTCTCCCCCATGAGCGCGTGCACCTCGCCGGGGAACAGCCGCAGGTCGACGTCGTCGAGAGCCGGGACGCCGCCGAACGCGATCGAGATGCCGCGCATCTCGATCACCGGGTCCGACGTACCTCTCGCCACGGCTGGTGACTCGGTGTCCATCTGCGTCATCTTCCCTCTCCCGCGTCTTGCTTCCTGGGTTCGAGCGGTCCCGGGCCCGCCGCCGGGCCGTCCCGATCGGGACGACCCGGCGGCCCCAGGAGCGACCCGCAGCAGCGGCGTCGCGTCTTTCTCCCCTTCTTGGAAGGGCCCGGCGGCGGTCCTCTGGCAGGTCGTGCCGACCGCCGGCCGGGCCCGGAAGGGGTTGCTCAGTACTGCCGGGTGGGCAGGGCCGCCGTCGCCTGCGCCTGGTCGAACGCGGTCTCCTCGGTGACCACGCGCTGCGGGACCGACTTCCCGTCGACGACCTTCTTGGCCAGGTCCATCAGCTGGGGCCCGAGCAGCGGGTTGCACTCGACGATGTAGTTGATCTCGCCCTGCGACAGCGCGGTCATGCCGTCGTGGGTGGCGTCGATCGTGATGATCTTGATGTCCTTGCCGGGCGTGAGACCGGCCGCCTTGATCGCCTCGATGGCGCCGAGGCCCTCGTCGTCGTTGTGCGCGAAGAGGACGTCGATGCCCTTCTGGGACTTCAGGAACGCCTCCATGACCTGCTTGCCGCCGTCACGCGTGAAGTCACCGGTCTGGGACGCGATCACCTTGATCTTGCTGTCCGAGGCGATGGTGTCCTCGAAGCCCTTCTTCCGGTCGATCGCGGGAGCAGCGCCGGTGGTGCCCTCGATCTCGACGACGTTGATCTTGCCGTCGCCGTTCACGTCGGAGGTGGAGGCGTTGTCGAGCAGCCACTGCCCGGCCTTCTGGCCCTCCTTGACGAAGTCCGAGCCGAGGAAGGTCTTGTAGAGGGACGTGTCCTTCGAGTCGACGGCACGGTCGGTGAGGATCACCGGGATGTGCGCGCGCTTGGCCTCCTGGAGCACGGCGTCCCAGCCGGTCTCGACGACCGGGCTGAAGGCGATCACGTCGACCTTCTGCTGGATGTAGGAGCGGATCGCCTTGATCTGGTTCTCCTGCTTCTGCTGCGCGTCGGAGAACTTCAGCTTGATGCCGTCCTTCTTGGCCGTCTCCTGGATGGACTTGGTGTTCGCGGTGCGCCACCCGCTCTCCGCCCCGACCTGGGCGAAGCCCATCGTGATCGTGCCGCCGCTCTTGCTGCCCGACGAGCCCGAGTTGCCGCATCCCGTGAGCGCCACGGAGCCCAGGACGATCGCGCTCGCCGCGACCAGGAACTTGTTTGCCACCACTGTTCACCTCTCGATCATCGGGCGCTGCCGCCCTCTGTGACCGGCGTCACTGGGCACGAGTGTGAGCGCTAACATTCCTCCTCGTCAAGAACCTGGAGCGACTTTCTCGTCGGTGATGTGAACGTTCACTTCCGAGCCGGCCGAAACGTCCGGATCAGGACGTCCCGAACCGCCACTCGATCGAGGCCCGGTAGACCTCGCCGGGGCGCAGGACCGCGCTCGGCCAAGCCGGATGGTTCGGGGTGTCGGGGAACAGCTGCGGCTCGAGCGCGATGCCGTCGCCCTGGCGGTAGCGACCGCCCGTCGCGGAGGGCCGACTGCCGTCCAGGAAGTTGCCGGTGTAGACCTGCAGCCCCGGCTGGTCGGTGTGCAGCTCCATCGTGGTCGCGGTACGCCGGGAGGTCAGCACGGCCGCCGGCCGCATGCCTTCGCCGCGCAGGACGAAGTTGTGGTCGACGCCTCGGACCGCCGCCACCTGCTCGTGCCCGGACCGGACGACGGACCCGAGTCGGGTCGCCTCGCGGAGGTCGAACGGCGTGCCGGTCACGGTGGCGTGGTCGCCGAGCGGGATGCCGTCCGCGTCGACCGGGGTGTACTCGTCGGCGTGCACGGTGAGCTCGTGGTCGTCGACGGTGCCCCGGCCCACGCCGTCGAGGTTCACGTAGGCGTGGTTGGTCAGGTTGACCACGGTGGGTGCATCCGTGCGCGCCTCGAGGGCGATGACGACGCGGTCCTCGAGCACGTCGTACCGGACGCCCGCGAGGAGCGTGCCGGGGAAGCCCTGGTCGCCGTCGGGGCTCTCGAGCGTCAGCCGGGCGTGGGAGTCGGAGTGCTCCTCGACCTGCCACAGCCGCCCGTCGAAGCCGTCGGGCCCGCCGTGCAGGTGGTTGCCGCGGTCGTTGACGCCGACCTGCACCTCCTGCCCGTCGAGCGGGAACCTGCCCGCGGCGATCCGGTTGGCGTAGCGGCCGACCGTGCTGCCGAGGTAGTCGGTCGAGGCGAGGTAGTCCTCGACCGAGCCCTGCCCCAGCACGACCTCCCGGCGCTCGCCGTCGCCGCAGGTCACCGCGAGGCCCTGCACGGTGGCGCCGAGGTCGAGCACGCTCAGCACCGGGCCGGGTGCGCGACCGAGCCGCAGCCGGCGCACGGGGCGTCCGTCGGGAAGGACGCCGAAGTCGCTGACCGCCATGATGTGAACGTTAACAGCCGGGTCGCTCAGGAGGGGCGTGCCGGCGCGGTCGAGTCGCGCTCCACCAGCCGGGGCACGACCAGGTCCAGCGACGCGTCCGGCTCACCCTTGAGGGCCCGCAGGGCGAGCTCGACGGCACGCGTGCCGAGCTCGGTGAAGTCCTGCCGGACGGTGGTCAGGCCGGGCCAGTAGTACGCCGCCTCGGGCACGTCGTCGAAGCCGGCGACACTGACCTCCTCGGGCACCCTGCGACCGCGCTCGTGCAGCGCCTTGAGCAGCCCGAGCGCCATCGCGTCGTTGGCGGCGAAGACGGCCGTGGTGTCCGGGTCGTCGGCGATCAGCAGGCCGGCCTCGTAGCCGCTCTGGGCCGACCAGTCGCCGGTGAGCTCCGGGCCGGGCAGCAGGCCGCGGGCGGTGTGTGCGGCCCGCCAGCCGTCGCGGCGCTGCACCGCCTCGACCCAGTCCAGCGGCCCGGTGACGTGGGCGACGTGGTGGTGCCCGAGGTCGAGGAGGCGCTCGGTGGCGACGAGTGCGCCGGCGTGCTGGTCGATGCCCGCGGCCATCGGCTGCCCGGCCGAGACGCCCTGGGTGAGCACGACCGGGATGGAGAGGTCGAGGGCCTTGGTCGCCGCGAGCGCCTCGTTGTGCGCGACCGCGACCACGAGCGCCTCGACGGCCTGGTCGAGCAGTCGGTCCACGGCCTCGCGCAGGCATGCTGCGGAGGTGTCGGCGAGCCCGACCAGCGACACGTCGTACCCGGCCGCGTGCCCGACCTCCTGGACGGCGGCGCTGATCATGCTCGGGCCGTAGAGCACCAGGTGGGCCGAGACCATGCCGATCCGCCCGGAGCGGTTGGTGGCCAGCATGCGCGCGGCCATGTTGCGGCGATAGCCGAGGTGCTCGATCGCGGCGAGCACCCGCTCGCGGGTGTCGGGCCGGACCAGGGGCGAGTCGTTGAGCACGCGCGAGACCGTCTGGTGCGAGACGCCCGCGTGCTTGGCCACGTCGGCCATGCTCGGCGAGCGACCCTCCCGGCGGTCCCGCGGCTCCGTCATGGCGTTCATCGTAGGGATCGGGAGGCCTCCACACCGGGATGTCGGACAGCCGGCGCCCGCGAGGGTCCGGCTCCTACCCGCCGGGCAACGGCACCGGACGCACGTCGGGGTAGCCCACCGGGAGCAGGTACGCACCGCGTCTGAGCTGGCAGAACACCTGCCAGTGCCAGTAGCCGCGGTAGGCCGAGGCCGACTCCTGCATCGTCCGGGCGTACGCCGTGACCGCGCCGACGTACCGCGACGAGGGGTTGTAGTGCCACAACGCTCCGGCCATGTCGCCGGGCGCGCCGTGGTCCTTCAGCAACCGGGCGGCGGCGAGCACCGCGTCGCGCGGGTCGTTGATGTCGCCCCCGGCGCCGTACCTCGCCCAGGTCGCCGGCATGAACTGCATCGGACCGAGGGCGCCTGCCGTGCTCGGGCCGCGGATGCGGCCCATCCGGGTCTCGACCAGGTGGATCGCGGCGAGGTAGGTCCACGGGACGCCGGTGAGGCGCTCCGCCTCGCGGTAGTAGGCGAGCAGCACCTCCGGCTGCGGCGGCTCCAGGATCCGCCAGGGTGGGAACTTCACCCGGGGCTCGGTCAGGGCGGTGAGCAGGTCCGCCGCCGTGAGCTGCGCGCGGGTCTCGCGGGCCGTAGCGGGTCGAAGCGAGGCGAGCACCTGGCGCCGAAACGGGTGTGAGGCGCGGGCGAGTGCGCGTACGGCGAGCTGCTGGAACTCGCCCGCCTTCCGCACCTCGTCCACGGTGGCGTCCCGCTTGCGCAACGTCGTCACCGCTCGGTCCAGCTGGCCGGCCAACGTGTCCGCGTCGCCGACGCTCGGGGCCTGCGCGTCGCCGGGACGTCCTGACGGTGCGGCCGAAGGGGGCGGGGTCCGACCGCTGGACTCCCGAGGGGCTGCGCTCGGGGACGCACTCGCCGAGGGGTCGCGCCGCGCTTGCTCCCCGCTGCTGCACGACGCCAGCAGGGCCGCGGTGATCGCGACGGCCACCGCGCCTCGAGCGAGGAGCAGAGCCGCGGAGACGCGGCCGCGGCTGTCGTCGGCCATGCCCCTGTCCTACACCCTGGGCAAGGCGGTGCCGTCCGCCTCCGGCGAGGGGTCGACGGGCTGGACGACCAGGGCCGGACGCAGTCCGTTCGCGACCGGGTCGAGGCGTCGCTCGAGGACCCGGGTCGCCAGGAGAGCCACACCCAGGCAACCTCCGCAGAGGAGAACCACGTAGGCGGTGCGGGCACCCTGTCCGATCAGCAGGCCCGCGATGACCGACCCCAGGACGAAGCTGGCCTGCTCCGCCCCTGCGACGAGCGCGTTGTAGCGGCCCCGCACCTCGTCGGTCGCGACGTCGTTCGTGATGGCGGGCAGGGTCGGCTGGAGCAGGGTCTCGCCCAGCGCGAAGATGGCGGAGGAGCCGACGAGCATCACCGCGATCGCTGTGCCGGACCCCACGACCTGGGTGAGGCCGACCAGACCCCACACCACGAACCAGAGAGCGGCGACCAACGCGAGGGCGCGGGTTCGGCGTACCCCACCGAGCCTGGAGACCACCGCGAGCTGCGCCAGAACGATGACCACGCCGTTCGCGGCGAAGGCGACCCCGAGCGTGCGCGGCGTGGCGCCCACCGACCGGGCGAACGCCGGGAATCCCACGTTCAGCTGGGTGTAGCCGACCACGCCGATGAGCAGCGCGAGGCCCACGAGCGGGATGGTCACAGGGTCGCGCAGGACGACGCCGTACCCACGCACTGGCGGTCCGTCGTCGCCGTCGTCCGCGACCGGCTCGATGACCGGCCGGTGCAGACCGATCGCAGCCAGGAAGATCGCGAGCGCGATCAGGTACGACGCACTGTCGCCCAGGAAGACCTGGCTGAAGCTCGACGGGCGGCCCAGCGACACGAAGAGGCCGCTCACGACACCGCCGAACGCCATGCCGAGGTTCATGGTCGCGAACCGCAGCCCGAAGTACCGCTGTCGCAGGGACGACGGCAGGACGCTCCCCAGGAAGGTCATCAACGCGACCGCCTGCCCGACGAACCCCAAGCCGAGCACCGCGAGCGCGACGGCGATCGCGAGCTCGGTCTCGGCGGCGGACATCAGGATCTGGGCTCCCGCCAGGCTGAGCATCGACAGGACCAGGACGGTCCGTACACCGATCCGGTCGACCACCGAGCCGACCGGCCCGGACGCGATCGCCGAGAGCACGAAGGGCAACGCCACGAGGAACCCGATGTGGGTGACCGGGATGTGCCGGACGTCGCGGAAGTAGACCACGTAGAACGGCAGGACCAGCCCGGTGCCGATGCAGTCGATGGCCACGGCGGGCAACGCGACCCGCGCCGGCGTACCGGCCTCGAGCCACATCTCACGGATTCCACCTCGACGTGGGCTCACCTCCGCATGCTTCCACCTCGGAGAGGACTCCGCAGTCGCATCGGGGATCCGGACCGCTCGGGGACGGATCCCCCGAGTTGCGGAGACGGCATCGTCGTGTAATCTCTACTATTCCAGTAGACAAACAGTTGAAAGGTTCCTCGATGAGAGTCCCCACCGTCGCCACCAAGATCGCGGCCGCCTCTGCCGCCCTCCTGCTCGCGGGAGTGGGTCTCACCGGTTGCGCCGAGAGCGAGGCCGCGGCCGGCGGCTCGAGCAACACCATCCGCTACCAGGGCTACCAGGGCTCGGTGAACCTCCCCGAGCTCGCCGCGGCGCTCGGCGACCTCGACGGCGTCCGGCTGAAGTACGTCGGCACGGTGCAGGGCGGACCGCAGTCCATCCAGGCCCTGGTCAGCAACCAGGTCGACTACGGCGCCGCCTTCAACGGCGCGATCGCGCAGATCGCGTCGACCGGCGCGCCGATCACCTCGGTGATCTCCTACTACGGGTCCTCCGACACGGTGCAGGCCGGGATCCTGGTGAAGGCGGACGGAGGCGTCACCTCCGCGAAGGACCTGATCGGCGAGAAGGTCGCGGTCAACACGCTCGGCGCCAACGCCGAGGCGGTGCTGGACACCTTCCTGGCCAAGGGCGGCCTGACCCAGGACCAGATCAAGAAGGTCACGCTGGTGCCGCTCCCCGGCATCAACGAGGAGGCGGCCCTGCGCGAGGGCAAGGTCGATGCGGCGTACCTCGGCGGCGCCTTGCAGGAGTCGGCGCTGAGCCGCCCCGGGCTGAAGGTGCTCACCACCGACGTCGACCTGGTCGGTCCCTACAACGGCGGCAGCATCGTCCTGCGTGACCAGTTCATCAAGCAGAACCCGGCGCTGACCAAGAAGTTCGTCGCCGGGATGGCCAAGGCGCTCGTCTACACCGAGACGCACAGCGCCGACGAGGTGCGCGCCAAGCTCCAGGCCTGGCTCACCGCGCAGGGCCGGCCCGACGACGCGAAGGCGCTGACCCTGTGGAAGGGCACCGGCATCGCCACGCACGCGGGCCTGATCCGGGACAAGGACTTCGACCTCTGGCTCGACTGGCTGAAGTCGCGCGGTGACGTGAAGGCCGACTCGATCAAGGCCTCCGACATCTACACCAACAAGTTCAACCCGTACGCCGAGGAGGGCTGACATGAGCAGCGCCATCGAGCTGGACGGCGTCCGCCAGGTGTTCCACGTCCGCGACCGGCAGGGCCGGCGCCAGCAGTTCGTCGCCCTGGAGGGGCTCGACCTCTCGATCCGGGCCGGTGAGCTGTTCGTGCTGGTCGGCCCCAGCGGCTGCGGCAAGTCCACGGTGCTCGACCTGATCAGCGGGCTCAACCGCCCTGCTGCGGGTTCGATCAGGGTCGGCGACCGCGTCGTCGACCAGCCCGGACTCGACCGCGGCTTCGTGTTCCAGCAGTACACCCTGCTGCCCTGGCGCACCGCGCAGGGGAACGTGGAGTTCGCCCTCGAGGCGGCCGGCGGACTCAGCCGGAGGGAACGCCGTGAGCGGGCCCGCCAGTACCTCGACCTGGTCGGGCTCGACGAGTTCGCCGACCGCTACCCGCACGAGCTCTCCGGCGGCATGAAGCAGCGCGTGGCGATCGCACGCAGCCTCTCCTACGAGCCCGAGGTGCTGCTCATGGACGAGCCGTACGGCGCGCTCGACGCCCAGACCCGCGAGCGGCTGCAGCGCGAGCTGCTCGCGATCTGGCGACGGACCGGCACCACGATCGTCTTCATCACCCACGACATCGACGAGGCGGTCTTCCTCGGCCAGCGCGTGGGTGTGATGAGCAGCCGACCGGGACGGATCAAGGCCGTGGTCGACATCGACCTCGACCGCGACCACCCCGACCAGGACGTCCGGTCGACGCCGGAGTTCGCCCGCCACCGGCACCAGGTCTGGAGCCTGCTGCGCTCCGACCTGGAGACGGTGGACGACCCGGCCCGGGCCGAGGCGGAGGAGGTCGGTCGCGTTGCCTGACCTCCTCCTCGAACGCACCGCGGCCCGGCCGAACCCCCGCCAGGAGGAGGCCGCCGAGGTCACCGCGGCGCCGCGCCTGGGCACCGGCCTGGCCTCCCTCGCCCGCGGGCTCACCGGGATCGTGCTGCTCGCCGCGATCTGGGAGATCGCTCCCCGGGTCGGGCTGGTCAACGACTACTTCGTGCCGCCGCTGTCGCAGGTGGCGCAGGCGTGGTGGGACCTGGCCCGCTCGGGCGAGCTGCTCCGGCACCTCGAGGCCAGCGTGGTCCGATCGGCCACCGGCTTCGGCCTCGCCCTCGCGCTCGCCATCCCGCTCGGGGCCGCGGTCGCGTGGTACCGGCCGGTGCGCGAGGTGCTCACCCCACCGCTCGAGCTGTTCCGCAACACCGCCGCGCTGGCGCTGCTGCCGGTCTTCGTGCTGATCCTCGGCATCGGGGAGACCTCGAAGATCGCGATCGTCACCTACGCCTGCTTCTTCCCGGTGCTGCTGAACACGATCAGCGGCGTCGGCAACGTCGACCCGCAGCTGCTGCGGTCGGCGCGCGTGCTGGGCCTGTCGCCGGTCGCCACGTTCCGCAAGGTGGTGTTCCCGGCGGCCCTGCCGACGATCTTCACCGGCATCCGGATCGCCGGGGCCGCCGCGGTGCTCGTGCTGATCGCCGCGGAGATGATCGGCGCCACTGCGGGCCTGGGCTACTTCATCAACTACGCCCAGAACAACTTCCTGATCGCACCGATGTACGCCGCCATCCTCACCACCTCGGCGCTGGGGCTGGCCGTCAACTACGGCCTGGTCGCCCTCGAGCGCCGGCTGTCCCGCTGGCGCGCCTGAGCCCCTGCCACGTCCACCACCCCAAGGAGAAAGCCCGATGAACGACCCCCGACACCTGCACCTCAACGCGTTCCTGATGGGCGTGGGCCACCACGAGGCGGCCTGGCGGCTGCCCGAGAGCGACCCCTTCGCGAACACCGAGGTCGCGCACTACCAGCACCTGGCCCGCATCGCGGAGCGCGGCTTGCTCGACTCGGTCTTCTTCGCCGACAGCCCGTCGCTGATGACCCATCCGGCCCGACGCCCGGCCGAGGCGATCGACCCGGTCCTGCTGCTCGCCGCGATGAGCGCCGTGACCGAGCGGATCGGGCTGATCGCGACCGCCTCCACGACGTACGACGAGCCCTACAACGTGGCCCGCCGGTTCGCCTCCCTCGACGCGATCAGCCACGGCCGCGCCGGGTGGAACGTCGTGACGTCGGCCGCCGAGGACGCCGGCGCGAACTTCGGCTACGACACGATCCCGGGCCATGCCACGCGGTACGCGCGGGCCCAGGAGTTCCTCGAGGTCGTCACCGGCCTGTGGTCGGGCTGGCAGCCGGGCGCGGTGGTCGCCGACAAGCTCGCCGGCGTGTACGCCGACCCGGCGCTCGTGCGGACGCTGGACCACCACGGCGAGCACTTCTCGGTGCGCGGGCCGCTCAACGTCGGCCGCAGCGCGCAGGGCTGGCCGGTCCTGGTGCAGGCGGGCTCGTCGCCGGCCGGCATCACGCTCGCCGCCCGGTTCGCCGAGGCGGTGTTCACCGCCCAGCGCAGCCTCGAGGACGGCCAGGCGTTCTACCGGGAGCTCAAGACCGCGACCGCCCGCGCCGGACGCAACCCCGACCACGTCAAGATCCTGCCGGGCATCGTGCCGATCCTCGGCGGCACCGAGGAGGAGGCGCTGCGTCTCGAGCGCGACCTGGACGACCTGATGGTCCACGAGCACGCGCTGCACCAGCTCGCCGAGCAGATCGGCGTGGCCGCGCAGGACCTCGACCTCGACGCCCCCCTGCCCGCGCAGGTCCGGCCGGCCGAGGAGATCGAGGGCAACCGCAGCCGCTACGAGCTCACCGTCGCGCTCGCGAGGAAGGAGCGGCTGACCGTCCGGCAGCTGCTGAACCGGCTCGGCGGCGGCCGCGGCCACCGCACCTTCGCCGGCACCCCCGAGCAGCTGGCGGGCACGATCGAGCAATGGTTCCGCTCGGGTGCCGCCGATGGCTTCAACGTGATGGCGCCGGTGCTGCCCTCGGGCCTCGAGGCGTTCGTCGACCACGTCGTGCCGTTGCTGCAGGAGCGCGGGCTGTTCCGCCGGGAGTACGCCGGCAGCACCCTGCGCGAGCACTACGGCCTGCCGGTGCCCGGTCTCGGCGTGGCGCGGGAAGAGGCGAGCGCATGACCGTCACCCTGCACGCCCCGGTGCGCTGGAAGTTCCAGCACCTCGGACGGCACGTCCTCACCGGACAGCTCCCCCCGCGCCACGGCGCGATCTGACCCACGACCCTCGAAGGAGAGCACCACCCATGGCCCACGTCCTCGCCGTCTCCGGCAGCCCGATGGAGATCTCGCGCAGCGCCGTCCTGCTGCGCCACGTGACCGACATCGTCACCAGCCGCGGCCACACCGTCGACACCCTGCGGGTGCGGGACCTGCCGGCCGAGGCGCTGCTGCACGCCGACTTCGCCGACCCGGCGATCCGCGACTCCCTCGCCCGGCTGGAACGCGCCGACGCGGTCGTGGTGGCCACACCGGTCTACAAGGCGGCGTTCTCGGGGCTGCTGAAGAGCTGGCTCGACCTGGCGCCGCAGTTCGGCCTGCGCGGCAAGTCGGTGCTGCCGCTGGCGACCGGCGGCAGCGTGGCGCACGCGCTGGCGCTCGACTACGCACTGCGGCCGGTGCTCACCTCGATGGAGGCACGGCACGTCGTGAACGGCTTCCTGGTGCTCGACCGGTTCATCGAGTCGCCGGCTCCCGTCGAGCCCTCACCCCTCGAGGCGCCGGTGAACATCCACGCCGACGCCGCCCCGGCGCTGACCAAGGTGGTCGAGGGCTTCCTGGAGTCCCTCGACATGGGGGCGGCGCGGGTGGTGGCCTGACCCGCGATCGAGACCCTGGCCGGGGTGGCCCGTGCTAGGTTGGCAGGGCTGTCACTGCTTCGCCATCACCCCGATTTCTTGCGGGTTCTCGGCTCTCGTCACGAGCCGATGATGGTTCCTCGACACCCCTGGGTTCCGCAGCCGCGGGACCGCGGAGGCGTGCCGTTGCCCAGTGACCGAAGAGCCGAAACGAAGGCAGCGCGAGTGATCTCGTTCCTCTGGTCCCCTGGCAACCGCCTGCCCGCCGGCACGGGTGGGTCCGAGAACTACACGGTCGGCCAGGTGCGCGAGCTCAACCGGCGGGGTGTGCCTGCACAGGTGGTGACCGTGGGGCTCGGCATCGCCGACGGCCGCGAGGAGTTCTCCGACGTTCCGTTCCGGTCGCTGGCCACCCTCGCGGAGGTCGGTGACCTCGACGGCACGGTCGTCTTCGTCAACGAGCCCCATCTCGTGACGACCCGCTCCCCGGCGTACCTGATCCTGCACAACCCCCCGCCGCTGCGCGAGCAGCACCGCGCCTTCGCCGTCGAGGGCACGCGCGACCGCGTGCTGATCGCGACCAGCAGGTACGCCGCGGCGCTCTGGGCCGACTACCTCGACGTCGACGTCGCGACCGTCCACGTCGTCTACCCGTTCGCCGAGCCGGCCTTCGCCGCAGAACCCCGGCCCACGCACGACGCCGGGACCACGCGGATCCTCTTCGCCGGCCGGCTCAGCCCGGAGAAGGGCGTCTACACCCTGCTCGAGATGATGCACGTCGACATCATCGACGAGGACCTCGAGCTGGTCTTCACCGCAACGACCGCCGGGGCCGACAAGCGCCAGGGCAAGACCATCGCCGACCTGCTCCGGGCGCACGACGGCATCGCGCTGGTGGAGTCCTGCCGGACCCCCGAGACGATGGCCGCGCTCATGGCGGTCCACGACGTCGTCGTGATGCCCTCGACCAGTCAGTACTGGCACGAGACCTTCGGGATCGTCTCGATCGAAGCGCAGCACGCCGGCTGCCGAGTCGTCGCCTCCGACGACGGCGGGCTCCCCGAGACCGACTGCGGTGGCCTCGGCCTGGTCACCCCGGACAACGCCGAGACCCTCGCCTGGGGCCTCCGGGCGGCGATCGACAGCGGACCACTCTCCGACCTCGAACGACGCCGGGCCGGTGCGCAGTTCACGGTGGCCCAGTCGGTCGACGGCCTGCTGGCCGTCCTCGCCCTCCCGGCCGCAGTCACGCCCGCGACGGTCGTGCGCCAGCTCGAGGAGCTGATCCAGCTCCCCGCCGCCATCCGGCCCGTCGTGGCCTGAGCGTCAGATCGCGTTCTTGCGGATCACGTCACCCAGGCCAGGGCTCACCGACTCGGCCCAGCCGACCATGGCGGCGACCATCGGCGTCACGCGCCGCGAGCGGCTGACGACCGCGTCGCAGACCACGCCGGCCGCCTGGTCGACGGTGAGCGCCGGCATCCGGCGGTAGAGCTTGGTCGGCGCGATCATCGGCGTCCGCACCAGGGGCATGTGCACGTTCGTGAACACCACGCCCTCGTCGAGCACCTCTCCCTGGACCGAGTCGGACCACGCCTCGAGCGCGGCCTTGGACGCGGCGTACCCGGAGAAGCGCGCGGGGCGCAGCAGCGCGGCCCAGCTGGAGATGTTCACGACCTGCCCCGACTCGCGCTCCATCATGGTCGGCAGCAGCCCCAGCGTGAGCCGGATCGCGGCGAAGTAGTTCAGCTGCATCGGCCGCTCGAAGTCCTGGAACCGGTCGACCGAGTAGCGCACCTTGCGGCGGATCGACATGCCGGCGTTGTTGACCAGCACCTCGACATGACCGTGCGCGTCGAGCACCTTGGTGACCAGGGCGTCGACCTGGTCGAGGTCGGCGAGGTCGCAGCGGTATGGGTACGCCGTACCGCCGAGCGCCGCGATCTCCGCGGCCAGCTCGACCAGCTGCTCCTCGCTGCGGGCCACCAGGAGCACGGTCGCTCCCGCCGCCGCGAACCGCGACGCCGCGGCGCGGCCGATGCCCGACGAGGCGCCGGTGACCAGCACGACCTTGCCGCCGACCGCCTCCCTCAGCGCGGCGCTGCCGTCAGGTCCCACCAGGCGGCCGGCCCGGGCGAGCAGGTTGCGCGAGCTGATCGGCGTGGCGCCGACGGTGTTGACGCCGCGCACGACGGCGCGGGTGAGGGCGCGACGACTCAGGTCCATCCGGCAAGCGTGCCACCGATGGCGCGCCGGCGCGCTGTGACGTGGACCATGCGGGCCCGGGTCTCGATAGGGTGACCGCAGGAGTGCCGGGAAGTCTGGTCGGCAGACGCTTCCCCGACCCTGGAGCCGCCCCGTGCACGACGTGATCCCGTTCGCCGTCATCGTCGCGAGCGCGGCCCTGGCCCTCCTCGCCGCGACCGGCTCCTCCCGCCTCAGCGAGCGCACCCAGATCCCGACGCCGGCGATGTTCCTGGTCGCCGCCTCGCTCGTCGTCGACCTCTTCCCGCGCCTCGGGTCGCTCACGGTGCGTACCGACCAGCGGATCGTGACCGTGGCCCTGGTGCTGATCCTGTTCGACGGCGGCATGCATATCGGGCTGCGCCGGTTCCGCCCGGTCGCCGGCGCCGTCGTCTGGATCGGCGTCGCCGGCACGTTCGTCACCGCGGGCGCCCTCGCGTACGCCGCGCACACCCTCTTCGGCTTCGCGTGGCGCGAGGCCCTCCTGCTCGGCACCGCGCTGGCACCCACCGATCCGGCGGTCGTGTTCTCCGTGCTCGGCCGCCGCGAGATCGCCGGCCGCAGCGGCACCCTGCTCGAGGGCGAGTCCGGTGCCAACGACCCGGTCGGCATCGCGCTCATGCTCGCCGTGCTCGGCACGTCGGGGAGCGGCCTCCACGCCGTCGGCCACGGGACCCTCGAGTTCGTCCTGCAGATGGCGATCGGGATCGTCTTCGGCGTGGCGGGCGGCTTCGCGCTGCGCTGGCTGATGCAGCACCTGCCGATGCCCAACGCGGCGTTGTACCCGCTGCGCACGATCGCGTTCGCGCTGCTGGTCTACGGCGCCTGCACGGTCGCCCACGGGTCCGGCTTCCTCGCGGTGCTGCTCGCCGGGATCCTGGTCGGCGACACGCGCGCGCCGTACAAGCGGGAGATCGAGCGGTTCAGCTCCGCCGCCGGCAGCCTCGCCGAGATCGTCGCGTTCACCGTGCTCGGCCTCTCGATCCCGCTCTCGGACGCGTTCGGGCACGGGCACGCCTGGACCGGCGTCGGGCTCGCCGCGCTGCTCGTGCTGGTGATCCGGCCGGTGCTGCTCGGGCTGGTGCTCGCACCGATCCGGCTGCGCCGCGGCGAGCGGGCGTTCGTGCTGTGGTCGGGGCTGAAGGGCGCCGTGCCGATCTTGCTGGGCACCTACGTCCTCACCGAGGGCAGCGGCGGCGCCGACCGGATCTACGCCGTGATCTTCGTGGTGGTGCTGGTCTCCGTGGTCGTCCAGGGCGGCCTGGTGCCGACCTTCGCCCGCCTCTGGCGCGTGCCGATGCGCGTCGTCGAGCCCGAGCCCTGGGCGCTCGGCATGCGCTTCCGCGACGAGCCCGAGGGCCTGCACCGGTTCACCGTCCGCCGTGGGTCGCTCGCCGACGGCACCCCGATCGAGGACCTCCCCCTCGGCGAGGACGTCTGGATCAGCATGGTCAGCCGCGGCGGCCGGCTCGTGCACGTGCGCGGCGACACGGTCCTCCAGGCCGGCGACGAGGTCCTCACCCTCGCCCCCGACGACGCCGCTGCGGGTGCCCTCTTCCGGGCTCCGTGAGGACCGGGACCCCGCACCGCTACTCGTCCGCCGATCAGTTGATGATCTCGCCGCGTTCGTCCTCGAGGATCACCGCGAGCCGGTCGCGCCATGCCTGCAGCGCCTCCGGAGCAAGGCGGGGCCAGTCGGTCACCTCGCCGACGACCTCGAGCGGCTCGCTGCTGCGGTAGGACCGGGTGGGGTTGCCGGGGAACTTCTTGTCGGTCACGTTCGGGTCGTCCTCGAACGGGCCGGTCGGCTCGACGGCGTACACGCGCGGGGACCCCTCGCCCGCCGCGAGCTCGGCGGCGAGCCCGGCACCCTCGACCAGCGCCGTGAAGTAGATGTGGTTCATCGTGACTTCGGGCCGGTAGTTCGACCGGTATCCCGCGGTGAGGAGATCACCGACCCTCAGATCTGCCTTCGTGCCGTGGAAGAACGGCCCCTCGTCCAGCACGTCAGTCACCCCCACAGGCTATGCGGGGCCCCTTCACAAGACGCAGGGTGGGCGCGGTGCCGACGGCACCGCGCCCACCCTGCAGATCCCTCAGGCGGCCACCGGCTCCAGCTCGCCGTTGCGGGCCGCCTCGGCGTGCTCCGCGCTGTCCCGGCTGGAGATCAGCAGGGCAGCGAGGACCGCACCCGCGACGGCGAAGCAGGCGCCGACCGTGAAGGCGTCCGAGAACCCGTGGGTCAGGGCGGTCGGGGCACTCGCACCGGCCTGGAACGCGTCCTTGGTCGAGGCGTTCGCGATCGAGGCGAGGATCGCGAGACCGAGCGCGCCGCCGACCTGCTGGGAGGTGTTGATCAGCCCCGACGCTAGGCCGGCCTCGTGCGCCTCGCTGCCGGTGACCGCGGCGATCGTGACCGGCACGAACGAGAAGCCCAGCCCGACCCCGGCGATGATCGACGGGCCGAGCACGTCGACGGCGTACGAGCCGGTCGGGTCGATCTGGCTGAACCACGCCAGCGCGATCGCCACGAGCACCATGCCGACGATCAGGACGTTCTTGAACCCGAGCCGGGTGACCAGGGCGCTGGCCGCGCCGGCCGCCAGGATGATCGCGATCGCCAGCGGCAGGTAGGACACCCCCGCCTCGAGGGCGGAGTCGCCGAGCACCTGCTGGAGGTAGAGCGTGATCAGGAAGAACATCGAGAACAGCGACATCCCGATCAGGACGCCGACCACGTTGGCCCCGCGCAGCGTGCGCTTGCGGAAGATCGAGAACGGGATCAGCGGCTTGCGCGTGCGCAGCTCGACGACGACGAAGGCCACGAGCAGAGCTCCGGCTCCGGCCAGGCGCCAGACCGTCTGGGCCGAGCCCCAGCCGACGTTGATCGCGTCGACCATCGCGTACACGAGCAGCGCGGTGCCCGCGGACACGGTGATCGCGCCGGGCAGGTCCAGGGTGCGGTCGCTCTCGTCCTCGGCCGTCGACTCGGTCAGCCGCTTCGGGGCCTGCCAGACGATCAGCGCGCCGATCGGCACGTTGACGAACAGCACCCACTCCCAGCCCGCCCACTCGGTGAGCACGCCGCCGAGCAGGACGCCCGCCGCGCCCCCGGCGCCGGCGACCGCGCCCCAGATGCCGAGCGCCTTGTTGCGCTCCTGCCCCTCGGAGAACGTGGTCGTGATGATCGACAGCGCCGCCGGTGAGGCGATCGCGGCGCCCAGACCCTGGAAGGCGCGCGCGGTGATCAGCCAGGTCTCGTTCTGCGCGAGGCCGCCGGCCAGCGAGGCCAGCGCGAAGAGCGCCATGCCGATCATGAACACCCGGCGCCGGCCGAGGTAGTCGGCCAGGCGCCCACCGAGCAGCAGGAAGCCGCCGAAGGTGAGCGTGTAGGAGTTGACGACCCAGGACAGGTCGTTCTGCGAGAAGTCGAGCGCCCGGCCGATGGAGGGCAGGGCGACGTTGACGATCGAGGCGTCGATGACCACGACGAACTGGGTCATCGCCAGCAGGGCGAGCGCGAGGTTGCGCGCTCGTGGAGTGCTGAGGTCGGGCTGGGACATGAGGGCTCCTGAGGTCAAGTGGAATCGAGATTCCGATTCAGGATCGCGACGTTACGGAGGCTGGATTCCGCTTGTCAAAGGAAATACGGAGGTAAGATTCCGGATGTCGCCGACCGCGAGCACCCACCGATCGAGCACTCACCGACAAGGATTGCCGTGACCACCGACATTCGCCCGCTGCGGGCCGATGCCCAGCGCAACCTCGAGCGGATCCTCGCTTCGGCGCGCGCGCTCTTCGCCGAGCGCGGGCCGGCAGCGCAGATGGAGGACATCGCCGCGCACGCCGGCGTCGGGGTCGGCACCCTCTACCGCCGCTTCCCCACGAAGGAGGCCCTGGTCACCGCGCTCGTCCGGGAGCGGTTCCAGCAGTTCGGGCTGATCGCGGCCGAGTGCGAGCGGATCGAGGACCCGTACGACGCGCTCGCCACGATGATGCGCCGGCACGCAGAGTCCACCGAGGGCGACGTCGCGTTCCAGCTGGCGATGCTGAAGCTCAACGACTTCCACTGGGAAGGCATCGAGCAGGACAAGGCCGCCCTCAACGCGGTCGTCTCCCGGATCATCGAGCGCGCCCAGGCCGCGGACCAGGTGCGCGCCGACCTGGCGGTCGAGGACTACGGGATGATGATGTGCGGCGTGACCGCGACGATGCACTTCATGAGCGAGCGGCACGAGTGGCGCCGCCACCTCGACCTGATCCTGGCCGGGCTGAAGCCGAGCTGACGGCTACCGTCGGCGGGGCGATCCGGCACCACCACGGGAGGCACGATGACGCACCACGACGAGGACCTGGTCTTCCGGCGCGGAGACGTGAGGAGCCTTCCGCACACCCTCTCGCAGACCCGCCACCTGACGCTCACGCTCGTCGACCTGGATGCGGCCGACGGCACCGCGGAGTTCGAGCTCCACAACCCCGAGGCCGAGCCCGACCCGATCGCCGGCGACCTGATCCGCGAGAACCTCGACGAGGTCGAGGAGGCGAACCGCCGGAGGGACCGGCTCGACCTCCCCGAGAAGCCAGCGCCGGTCGACACCTCGACGATGTCGGTCGAGGTGCTCCGGTGCAGGGTCGGGGAGAAGCTGCTGATCGGCGACCGGGTCTGGAGGGTGGCCGAGATCTCCGCGGACCAGGTCACCCTGAGACCGGGCCACGACCACGAGACCCACTCCCTGGTGAACACCGCGGAGGAGCTCGAGTACGGGCCGGAGGGCATCGCGCTGGCCGAGGCGTTGAACACCCTGGACGAGGGCCTCTGACGGCTGCCGGGCCGAGGGACTAGAGCCAGTCCTTGCGCCGGAAGGCGACGTACAGGGCGACCGAGAGACCCAGGATGAGCAGCGACGACGCGACGAAGCCGGAGTGGTGGGCGAAGCCGGGGTACGGCACGTTCTGGCCGTAGAAGCCGGTGATCGCCGTGGGCACGGCGATGATCGCCGCCCAGCTGGTCACCTTCTTGGTGATGATGTTGAGCCGGTTGCCCTGGATCGTCAGGTTCGTCTCCAGGATGGTGTTCACCAGGTCGCGGAGGCTCTCGGTCCACTCCGTCGCGCGGAGCACGTGGTCGTAGACGTCCTGGTAGTAGGGCATCAGCTCGTCGGGCACGAGCCCGATGTCGCGTCGCATCATCGTGTTGACCACCTCGCGCATCGGCAGGACCACGCGACGCAGCTGCACCAGGCTCTTGCGCAGCTCGAAGCTGCGGCGCTGGACCGTGGCGTCGTGCGGCCGGTCGTCGAACAGGAGGTCCTCGAGCTGCTCGATCTGCTCGTCCAGCGACTCCACGGCGTCGAAGTGTCCGTCGATCACGAAGTCCAGCAGGCCGTGCAGGAGCGCGCCGACCCCGTACTTCGTGAGGTCCGCCTCGTCGTCCCAGCGACGCAGCAGCGCATCGATCGGGAAGGACTCGTCGCGCCGTACCGTGATGAGGGCGTTCGGGGTGATGAACGCGGAGACCTCCGCCGTCACCAGCCGCCCGCTCTCGACGTCCAGCTCGACCGTGTAGGCCGTGAAGAAGTCGTGCCCGTCGTACCGGTCGAGCTTCGGCCGCTGACGACCCTGCGTGGCGTCCTCGACGGCGAGCCGGTGCAGCCCGAGCTCGTCGGCGACCAGCTGGAGCTCCTCGAGCTTCGGCGCGCACAGGTCGACCCACACGAGGGCCGACGGCTCCGCCAGGTGCTCGGAGACCTGGTCGATCGGGAAGTCCTCGTCGGCGAGGACCCCGTCGCGGTAGCAGCGGGTGCGGGCCATGCGGGCAGTATCGCCGACGCCGGCCCAGCGACGGCCCAGCGACGGCCCAGCGACGGGCCAGCGACGGCTCGGCTGCTGCGAGGCATCCTTGAGGCATGTGCGCGGAGCGGGCGCGGTGGAGACTCGGCCACCGACCCGCGCTCGACGGGCTCCGCGGGGTCGCGATCCTCAGCGTGCTCGCCGACCACGGCGGTTTCCTGCCCGAGCCCACCGGCGGGATCGGCGTCGCGCTCTTCTTCGTGCTCTCGGGGTTCCTGATCACGCGGGTGATCGTGGAGGCCCGGGACGACGGCGCCTGGTCGATGGGCCGGTTCATCGCGAACCGCTTCTTCCGGCTCTTCCCGGCCCTGCTCCTCATGGTCGCCGTGGTGTCCGTGGTGCTGCTGGCACGCGGGTACTCCCCCGCAGGCGTCGCCGAGCGGGCCGCGCCGCCACTCACCTACCTGCAGAACATGGTCCGGCCGCTGAGCCTCCCGGTGTTCGGCCACACCTGGTCGCTGGGCGTCGAGGAGCAGTTCTACCTGCTCTGGCCACTCGTGCTGCCCTGGGTCGCGGCGCGGGCGCGGCCCGGGCTCGTCCTCGGGCCGGCCGTCGCGGCGTCGGCGACCGCGATGATCGTCCTCCCCCGCGACTGGCTGCCGATGCACGCCTACGCGTTGCTCACCGGGTGCGCACTCGCCCTGCTCGGGCTGCCGCGGGGCCGATGGCTGCTGCCGGTCGGGGCGGTCGCGTACGTCGGCGCGCTCGCGGAGTCGCCGGCGTACCACCAGATCTACGTATACGGGCCGATGACCGCGACGCCCGCCGCCGCGCTGCTCGTGGCCGGCGCGTTCCACGGCAACCGCTGGCTCGAGCTCCCGGCGCTCCGGTACGTCGGCCGCATCTCCTACGCCCTCTACCTCTGGCACGTGCCGCTGCTCCGGCTCACCGGCGCCACGTACGCCGGCGCGGCCGCCCTCCTTCCGCTGGCCGCGGCGGTCCTGGTCGCGTCCGCCTCCACGCTGCTGCTCGAGGAGCCGGTCCGCCGCGCCTGGCGGCTCCGGGCCGCTCGTGCCGGCCACGTCGGTGGCCCGCGCCGGCAACCAGCCGCCCCGTAGTCTCCGGGGCATGACCGAGGTGACCCACGACGTCGAGCACTCCCGCTACCAGGCCCGCGTGGACGGTGTCCCCGCCGGTGTCGCCGTCTACCAGCTGACCGACCAGCTCGTGGTCTTCACTCACACCGAGGTCGACCCGGCGTTCGAGGGCCAGGGCATCGGGTCGGCGCTCGCGAAGTTCGCGCTCGACGACGTCCGGCGCGAGGGCACGCGCAAGGTGCTGCCGCTGTGCCCGTTCATCAAGGAGTGGATCGGCCGCCACCCCGACTACGTCGACCTCGTGTACGGCGCACCCACGAGCACCGCGAAGGACTGACGCTCCTTCGGCTCCGGGGGTCCTCAGCCGACCACGATGACGTGCAGCGTGCGCGGCCCGTGGACGCCCTCGACACGGCTGAGCTCGATGTCGCTCGTGGCGCTCGGCCCGCTGATCCAGGTCTGCGGCAGCACGGGGTCGAGGAGGCGCACGGCGCTCGACACGTCGCCGACGACGTCCCCGGCGCGGACCACGCACACGTGCAGGTCGGGCACCAGCGTGAGCGCGCGCCTGCCCTGACCGGGGCCGTGGGTGAGCACGATCGTGCCGGTCTCGGCGATGCCCAGCGTGGCGCCGGTGACGACCGCATCGAGACCGTCCAGCTCGGCCGCGGTGAGACCGTCGTCCACCACGGCGCCGGGCACGGGCCACGGCAGCCCGGGCGGCACGACGACCCGCAGCCCCTCGACGACGGCGGCGACCCGGCCGGCCGCCTCGTCTGCGGAGCAGCGCTCGACGACCGCCCGGTAGTCCGCGACCCGCTCGGCGAACAGCCCGACCACGTCGGCCGGCCCGGGACGGCTGCGGTGGCCGTCCGGCACCGGGACGGGCGATCGGTCGGCAGCGGCCAGAGCCCGGCGTACGGACCCGAGGACATCGTCGCGCGCGCTCACGCCCGCTCCTCGGTCCGGCCACCGTCGGTACGCCGCCACCACGCCCGGAACGACTCGACCGGTGGAGCGGGCAGGTCGCGCGCGCCGCTCCAGCCGCCGAGCCCCGGCAGCCGGCCCAACGCCCGCCGGCCGCCGGGCAGCGTACGCCGGCCCAGCCGCCCGGCCACCCGTCCGACGACGCCGCTCAGCCGCTCGAGGCGACCCAGACGGGCGCCCGACCCGAGCGACCACGCGGCCGCCCGCATGGCCAGCGCTTCCGGCTTCGGGGCACCCGCGCGGTGCGCGTCGACGACCTGCGCGCGGAGATCGACCAGCACCGACGGGATGTCGATCCGCACCGGGCACGCCTCGAAGCAGGCGCCGCACAGCGACGAGGCGTAGGGCAGCGAGTCGACCTGCTCGTCGGTGCCGACGCCGCGCAGCAGCGGGTTGAGGATCGCGCCGATCGGACCGGGGTAGACCGACCCGTAGGCGTGACCGCCGGTGCGCTCGTACACCGGGCACACGTTGAGGCAGGCCGAGCAGCGGATGCAGCGCAACGCCTGGCGCCCGACCTCGTCCGCGAGCGCGCGCGTGCGGCCGTTGTCCAGCAGCACGACGTGCACCTCCTGCGGGCCGTCGCCCGGCGTGACGCCGGTCCACGTCGAGGTGTACGGGTTCATCCGCTCGCCGGTGCTGGACCTCGGCAGCAGCTGGAGGAACACGTCGAGGTCCTGCCATGTGGGCACGACCTTCTCGATGCCGACGACGGAGACCAGCACGTCGGGCAGGGTCAGGCACATCCGGCCGTTGCCCTCCGACTCGACGACGACCAGCGTGCCGGTCTCGGCGACCGCGAAGTTCGCACCTGACACCGCCATCCGCGCCCGCAGGAACTTCTCGCGCAGGTGCAGCCGGGCCGCCTCGGCCAGACGCGCCGGGTCGTCGACGAGGTCGTCCGGGGCGGGCCGCCCGACGTCCTTCATCCGGCGCTCGAAGATCTCCCTGATCTCGGCGCGGTTGCGGTGGATCGCCGGCACCAGGATGTGCGAGGGCAGGTCGTCGCCGAGCTGCACGATCAGCTCGGCCAGGTCCGTCTCCCACGCGAGAACGCCCTCGGCGGCGAGCGCCTCGTTGAGCCCGATCTCCTGGGTCACCATCGACTTGACCTTGACCACCTCGTCGACACCGTGGTCCCGCGCGACGCGAGCGACGACGGCGCACGCCTCGGCCGCGTCCGTGGCCCAGTGGACCGTCGCACCGCGGGCGGTCAGGGCCGCCTCGAGCGCGACGAGGTGCTCGTCGAGGTGCAGCAGCGTGTTGTCCTTGATCGCCGCCCCGGCCAGGCGCAGCTCCTCCCAGTCGTCCACCTCGGCGACCACCGCGGCCCGCTTGGCGCGGATCGTCGCGGTCGCGTGCGCGAGGTTGCTGCGCAGCTGCGTGTCGGCCAGCGCGGCACGCGCCGCCTCCGGGAACGGCGGCATCCCGACGAACGTGGCGGTCATGCGGCCCCCTCCTGCGCGGCGAGCACCTCGGCCAGGTGCATCACCCGCACGCCGGCTCGCTGCCGCGAGAGCATCCCGCCGATGTGCAGCAGGCAGGAGTTGTCACCGGCGACGAGCACCTCCGCTGCGGTCTCCCGGACGTGCCGGGCCTTGTCCGCTCCCATCGCGATCGAGGTGTCGGCGTTCTTCAGCGCGAACGTGCCACCGAAGCCGCAGCACTCCTCGGCCGACGGCAGGTCGACGAGGCGCAGGCCCCGCACCGCCTCGAGCAGCCGGCGCGGCCGGTCGTCGACCCCGAGCATCCGCAGCGAGTGACAGGTCGGGTGGTAGGTCACCGAGTGGGGGAAGGACGCCCCGACGTCGACGACCCCGAGCACGTCGACGAGGAACTCGCTGAGCTCGTACGTCGGTGGCGCCCCGGCTGCTGCTTCCACGAGTGCCGGGTCCCCCGAGCGCCGGGCCACGATGTCGTGCTGGTGCCGTGCCGACCCGGCGCACGACCCGGACGGCGTGACGACCGCGTCGTAGCCGGCGAAGGTCTCGAGGTAGTTGCGCACCACCGGCACGGCCTCGTCGAGGTATCCGGTGTTGACCATCGGCTGACCGCAGCAGGCCTGCCCGGCGGGGAACGCGACGTCGACGCCGAGGCGGCGCAGCAGCGTCACCACGGCCTTCCCGGTGTCCGGGAACATCGCGTCGTTCACGCAGGTGACGCTCAGCGCGACCCTCATCCGCCCATCCTGCTCGATGACGGCGACCCCACGCAGCACTCCGCCCCTGACCCATCTGGGCCACCCCGGAACCCGAACGGCGGACACGGACCGCATTTCCCCGAAATTGTCGGTGCGGCGGCGCACGCTGGGGGACATCGACCGGTCAGACCGGACACGAGGGGGACACGATGATCGACTGGGACTCCGACACCTGGGGTGGCGGCGTGACCTACGCGGCCGACGGCTCCTGGCTCGGCGACAAGCAGGCCGTGCACACGCAGGCCCACCGCCCGTCGTCACGCGAGGACGACTGACGGCAGGCCCGCGCGCGGCTCAGCGGTCGGCGTACCGGTCGACGCGCGTGTGGTAGTGCTGGCCGACCTTGCCCCCGGCGATCGCCGCCAGCAGGGTGCCCGCCAGCAGCACGATCGCGGTGAGGATCCCGCCGGTGGTCATCTGGTCGTGCGGGATCGGGATCCGCGGCAGGTCGACCCGGTCGAGCACGTTGTACTTCGCACCGAACGCCCAGCCCGCGGCCACCGCCACGATCGTCGCGACCAGGCCGAACGCCCAGACCCAGGCGCCCTGACGGGCGCCGTCGAAGCGCGACATGCGGCCCGCGACGTACCCGCCTGCGTAGTAGCCGATCACGAGCACCGCGACCAGCACGATCGCCGAGACGAGCCCGACGGTGCCGGCCTCACGCTCCGCGTCGCTCTGGGTGACGTTCTGCGCGTCACCGACGGCGGTCGCGACCGCGCCGACGATGCCGGTCAGGAGTGCCGTCACCGCCACCGCGACCAGCCAGCCGAAGAACCCTGCGCCCGCGTTGGTGCCCCCGAACTTGTCGTAGGCCTCGTTCCTCGCGACCACCTCGGTCTCGTCGCGGCGGTCGACGTCGTGCTCATGGATGTGCGTCATGTCGATCTCCTCCGGGCGCGCCCGTGCGCGACCCTGCCGGGTGCCGTACCCGGTGGTGCGCGGGAGATTCCCCGCTCAGCCGCCGACCCGCCGCGCCACCAGCCTCGCCCGGTACGCCGACACGCGACTCCACACTGCCTGCTGGACCGCCAGGGTCAGCCACCCGGCGAGGACCATCCCCGAGATGTTCAGCACCAGCTGCAACGAGCTGCCCCGGATCTCTGCGCCGGCGCCGAAGGCCAGGCCGAGCGCGATGTTGCCGGCCGCGGGCACCGTGGTCACCGAGATGAACACCCCGGACAAGCCGCCGACACGCGCCGAGGTCAGCGAGAGCACCCCGGCGGCGGCGGCGATGATCGCGACGATGAACGACCACTTGTCCGGTGAGTAGATGAAGCGCGTGGCCGGCCGGTCGGCGGTCACCGCGGCCACGTGCACCCAACCCAGCGCGCGCCCGAGCAGGGCCGCCGCGGTGGTGACCGAGATCGCCACGAGGAAGCCGAGCACCAGCGTCCGGAATGCCGTGCGGAACAGCCCGCCGCGACGGCGTACGAGGGCGACGCCCAGGGCAGCGATCGGCCCGAACTCCGGCCCCAGCACCATCGCGCCGATCACCAGGATCTGGGAGTCCAGCACGATCGCGATGCCCGCGATGAGCGTGGCGAGCGTCATGAACGTGGCGTAGGTCCAGTTCAGCTCGGACTCCTCGTAGGCCCGGTGGCTGACGTCGGCCCAGACCACGGAGTCCGCGCCGCTGCCGGGGGCGAGCCGGGCGGCGTCGAAGCCGCTCCGCGACATCCACGCGCCCATGCGCTCGATGCTCACGGTGCCTCGCTCGTGCACCTGCAGGGCGCGCAGCCGGTCGACCACGTCGTTGGTGGCCTCGCGCGCGACGTCCGCCTCGACGACGTCGCCCGGCGGCTTCACGCTGGCCCCGGGCAGCCGGCTCAGGCTGCTCACCGCCGGGTCGTCCTCGAGCACGTGCACCACGGCGTCGGCCAGGTCCGGCGGCACGGAGATGCGCAGGTGGATCACGGCCCCAGCATGCCGCAGCCACGTACCTGCGTAGATCGGTACTCAGTTACGTAGTCCTCCGCATGTATCGGTAGGCCGCCCGGCGCAGTCTTGAAGGCATCAGACGTCTCGGGGAAGGGACGTGAGGACGATGATCGACTGGGACTCCGAGACCTGGGGCGGCACGGTGCACCTCGCATCGAACGGCTCCTGGGTCGACGACACGCACCGCCGTGACGCCGACGGGCAGGACTGACCAGCGATGCGCCAGATCCGGATCGTCAAGCCCAGGCCGGCCCGCCCGTCGCCGGAACCCGACACGCGCACGCCCTCCGGGCGTCTGCTCCCCTACTGAGCACGGGTGAAGAGGTGATCATCATGTGCGCTCACCCGACCGACTGTCCTTCGGCCGAGACCCCCGCCGCCCGCTCCGCCGAGGTGGTCGCGCCGCACCCCGAACAGGGCTGGTGCCTGCTCTGCAACGGCGTCATCCTCTTCGACGACGGCGGCACGATCCTGCCCGACGGCACCACGCACAACCCCGCCACCGCGGCCTGACCGGCCCGACCTCCGGGCCGCAGGGCCCGATCAGGGAAGCAAGAGACCGGTGCGGGCCGTGGGAGCCGCACGACGACGAATCGCCGGAGGGAGCGGGTCAACCCGCACCGGCAGGACCGACGCTAGGCCGGACACGTCCGACGAGACCACTTACTTGCAGGTAGTACCGCAATGTGGATGCGGCGCGGCCGTGCCGCGTCAGTCGCTGGTGCGGGGCGCCGACACCCACTGCTCGCGCCAGGCGACGGCGTTCGGGCGGACCGCCCGTTCGACGGCCCGCACCGACATCATCGGGAGGTCGATCCGGAACACGGCCCCGGCACCGTCGTGCGGTTCGACCGTGATCGAGCCGTTGAACGCCTCGACGATGGCGTGAGCGATGGCGAGGCCGAGTCCGGCCCCGGGTACGGCGTTCTGCTGTGCCGCGCGGCCCCGGTAGAGCCGTTCGAAGATGTGTGCCGCCTCTTCCTCGGGTATCCCGGGTCCGCTGTCCTCCACACGAAGGGTCGTGGTCGACCGGTTCGCGTCGACCGTGACGCGCACGGTCGTCCCTTCACCGGAGAACTTGATGGCGTTGGTCAGGAGGTTGTCGATCACCTGACCCATCCGGCCAGGGTCGACGTGGACGGTGATCTCCTCCTCCGGAGGGGTCCACTCGATGCGCACCTGGCTCTGCGCGGCGGCGGGGATCCTCGAGCTGACGGCATCGTCCACGATCCTGACCAGGTCTGCTTCGACGGTCTCGATGCGTCCCAGGAGGTCCTCGGAGCTCAGGAACAGCAGATCGGCAACGATGCGCTCCTCGCGCTCGGCGTTCCGCTCGATGATGTGCACGAACTCACGCTCTTCGCCCGTGAGGTCCTCGGAGTCTGCCAGCAGCTCGCAGTACCCGCGGATCGACGTCAACGGCGTACGCAGCTCGTGGGAGATCGTCGCGAAGAACTCCGAGCGCGCCTGCTCGGCTGCCCGGTTGTTGCGGCGGCTGTCGACCGTCGACCAGTGCAGCCGCCCGAGGACGATGACCAGCTCCACTCCGAGGAGGGCCATGCTCCCGATCTCGAGCCTGCCTCCGCTTCGCCTCGAGATCACGGCAATCGCAAAGGTCACGGCGGTGGCGGCGTAGGGGAGGAAGACGAAGCCGCTGTCGGACTTGCGGCGCTCACCCGGCGACAACCCGACCTTGGCGACGCGGTACTGCTCGTTGGCGCTCGCGGCAAGCAGCGCGATCGCCAGCATCCAGCCGGTGTCGATCCACGCACCGCCGGAATAGGTGCCGGCCAGGGTCATCTGCCCGTAGACGACGTCGGAGACGACGTAGAGGAGCACGCTCGTCTTGATCAAGAGCAGGGACCACGAGCCGATGACGCGGCGCGCACGCACGGCCAGCGCGGTCAGGGCCATGATCAGCAGGAGGTCACCGCACGGGTACGCGATCGACACCGCAAGCTGCAGGGGACGGCCGCCGGACTCCGTGGCGGACGCGAGCGTCACGTACCACACGATCGCCGCACCGGCCGCGACCGTCGCGGCGGCGTCCAGGACCAGGCGAACCACGGCGAATCCCTGGAAGCGGTCGCGCGGGAACTGCAGGATCCCCGCGAACAACAGCGGGTAGAAGGCCAGGTAGGCGACATCGGCGAACGTGGGGTACGGCTTCTCGTGCAGGAGCGCCTCGTAGACGAGCTGCAGGACGTTTCCGAGCAGGTAGGCGATCAGCCCCAGGCCGATCAGCAGCCACCCACGGCGCACCTGAGCCGCGAACGACCTCGTCGACGCGACCCGGAACGCCAGGACCGCTGCAAGGAGGTTGACCGGCCAGAACGCGACATCGCCGATGGTCCGGATGTGGCCTGGTCCACCCCACCGGAACAGCTGCCAGCCGAGGTACAAGACCACGTACCCGGCCAGGACGACCACGGCCTTCGACCCGCGATCGTCGATCCAGCGTTGCCATATGGTCCCGGCACTCATGTCCGCACGAGTGAAGACAGCCATGCCGTCCACCTCTCGTGCGCCTCACAGCAGGGACGGGCGGCTTCGGTGCCGCACGCGTCGCGACCCCACGCGGGCGCGTGGAGCCGCGCGCCGCCTACACCATTGAACCCTGTGCGCCGTCGCCGGACACGACAATTGCCACGAATGACCCGCCCTGGAACACGAAACCCCCACGCGGAGTGGGGGTCAGATGTCTGAACGAGACGTTGTTCAGTGGCAGGTGCAGGATTCGAACCTGCGTAGGTGTACACCGACGGATTTACAGTCCGCTCCCATTGGCCGCTCGGGCAACCTGCCGCTGCTGCCGCCCGTTAGGGTGAACAGCGCTGCTGAGGATAGCGCAGCACCCCGGGCAGGGATAAATCAGCACAGGAGGTTCGCCAGCATGGCCGACTCGTCGTTCGACATCGTCAGCAAGATCGACCGGCAGGAAGTCGACAACGCCCTGTCCCAGGCGGCCCGCGAGCTGGCCCAGCGGTTCGACTTCAAGGGCACCGGAGCCGAGATCAAGTGGTCCGGCGAGCACGCGATCGAGATCTCGGCCAACGCCGACGACCGCGCCTCGGCCGTGCTGGACGTCTTCAAGGAGAAGCTGGTCAAGCGCAGCCAGTCCCTGAAGATCCTCGACGCCTCGGAGCCGCGACAGTCCGGCCGCGAGTCGAAGATCTCCGTCGCCCTCAAGGAGGGGATCTCCTCGGAGGACGCCAAGAAGGTGAGCAAGCTGATCCGCGACGAGGGCCCCAAGGGCGTCAAGGTCCAGGTCCAGGGCGACGAGCTGCGGGTGTCGAGCAAGAAGCGCGACGACCTGCAGGCGGTCATCGCCCTGGTCAAGGGCCAGGACCTCGACTTCGCGGTGCAGTTCACCAACTACCGCTGACCACGCGGCTCAGCGCGGACGCGCGAGCAGCTGGGTGGCGAGCGCGTCCGCGACCCAGGCGACGTACCGCTCGTCGTCCCAGCCGTACTCCCTGAGCATCAGGTACGGCGCTCCGCTGCCGAGCACGAGCATGATGTCCGTGGCGCCGTCGACGTCCAGCCCCGAGCGCAGCCCGAAGCGCACGGCCACGTGCTCCGCGATCGCCCGATACCCCGCGCGACGCAACTGCTCCGACCGCTCGCGCACCTCGACGGCGTCGGGCTCGGTGGTCGCGGCGCGGGCCGCCTGGTCGAGGGCCGCCACCCTCGCGACGATGATGCCGTTGCCGCGCGCGAACGCGGTCAGCGCAGCCCGCCCCGAGCGCGCCTTGAACACCTCGGCGTAGAAGGGCTGCTCAGCGGGCGGCAGGCGGTCCGGTCCGAGCACGGCGTGGTCGTAGCAGGCCTGGAGCAGCTCGCCCTTGGTGTGGAAGGCGAAGTACAGCGTCTGGACCGCGACCCCGGCCCGCGCCGCGATGTCGGTCATCCGCGCGCCGACGTACCCCTCCTCGGCGAACACCGCCTGCGCCGCGGCGATCATCCGCTCACGGGTGGCGGCCGCCTTCTCCCGGCGGGTCGGCTTGGACCCCTTGACTTCTGCCATCGCGAGGACCACTGTACCCGTATGCAGTCACTAGTGATCATCACTAGTGAACAACTCTAAGGAGCAGTGCGATGGCCTTCCTCATGGTGAGCAGTGCAGACACCCGGGCGCAGTACGACGAGGTCGCCCGGTTGCTCGGAGACCTCGCGACCGACCGTCCTGCGGGGCTGCTGGCCCACGTCGCGGCGGAGCAGCCCGACGGCACGGTGCGGATCGTCGATCTGTGGCGGTCCCGGGACGACGTGGCGGCGTTCGGCCGCGATCGCATCCTCCCGGCCTTCGTGAAGGCGGGCCTCCCGGATCTGGCCGATCGTCCCCAGCCCGAGGCCCACGAGGCGTTCGAGGTGGTCCTGTGACCGTGATCCGGAGCTCGGTGGTCGTCCCGTGTACCCCGGAGGAGGCGTTCGACTACCTGGTCGACGTACGCCACGAGCGGGAGTGGAACCCCGACATGGCGTCGGTGGAGAAGCTCACCGACGGACCGGTCGGGATCGGCACGCGCTACCGGGCGAAGTGGCGAAGCGCGCCGACCTCGCTCGTCGTCGAGACGATCGCGTACGACCGGCCGCGGTCCTGGTCGCACCACAACGGGGGTCCGCTCGAGGTGACGCTCACCGCCCGGCTGACACCCGTTGACGGGGGCACGCGCCTGGACACCGAGTTCGACGCGACTCCGCACGGGGCGTTCCGGCTGCTCTTCCCGCTGTTCGTCCGCAAGATGCGCAAGGTCGAGTCCGCGAACATGGGCCACATCCGCGAGATCCTCGGTCGACGCACGGCCGACCGGGCGTGATCAGCGCCAGCCGAGCTCGGGGGCGACGTACTTCAGGACGCTCTCGACCACGTGGGCGTTGTAGTCGACGCCGAGCTGGTTGGGCACCGTGAGCAGCAGCGTGCCGGCGGCCGCGATCGCTTCGTCCTCGGCGAGCTCGGCGACCAGCTGGTCGGGCTCCGCGGCGTACGAGCGGCCGAACCGCGCGATCGTCCCGTCGATGTAGCCGACCTGGTCGGAGTCGGCGCTGCCGCCGAAGTACGCCCGGTCGCGGTCGTCGACGATCGGGAAGATGCTGCGGCTCACCGACACCCGCGCCTCGCGCTCGTGCCCCTCCGCCTGCCACGTGTCGCGGAACAGCTGGATCTGCTCGGCCTGCAGCTGGTGGAAGGGCACGCCGGTGTCCTCGGTGAGCAGGGTCGAGCTCATCAGGTGCATGCCCTGGCGGGCGGTCCACTCGGCGGTCGATCGCGTGCCGGCGCCCCACCAGATCCGGTCGCGCAGGCCCTCGGAGTACGGCTCCAGCCTCAGCAGTCCCGGTGGGTTCGCGAACATCGGCCGCGGGTTCGGCTGCGCGAACCCCTCGCCTCCCAGCACCTGCAGGAAGACGTCGGCGTGGGTGCGGGCCATGTCGGCGTCGGTCTCGCCCTCGGACGGCTGGTAGCCGAAGTAGCGGAAGCCGTCGACCACCTGCTCCGGTGAGCCGCGGCTGATCCCCAGCTGCAGCCGGCCGCCGGCGATGAGGTCGGCCGCTCCGGCGTCCTCGGCCATGTAGAGGGGGTTCTCGTAGCGCATGTCGATCACGGCCGTGCCGATCTCGATCCTGCTGGTCCGCGCACCGACCGCCGCGAGCAGCGGGAAGGGCGAGGCCAGCTGGCGGGCGAAGTGGTGCACGCGGAAGTACGCGCCGTCGCCCCCGAGCTCCTCGACGGCGACCGCGAGGTCGATCGACTGCAGCAGCGCGTCCGACGCGGTGCGCACCTCGGAGGAGGGCGACGGCGTCCAGTGACCGAAGGACAGGAACCCGATCTTCTTCACGATGGCCCAACCTACGACGCGCACGCCGGCATTCCCGCTCGGGACAGGCCGAGGCCCCCGGTGCGGGCGACACCGGAGGCCAGGTGGAACGCCCCTGTGGGGGCGGAGCGCTACACGTGCAGGTCCGCGCGAGCCTTGTCGAACCGGGCGAGCTGCTCGACGACCCCGTCGCCCAACGTGAGCAGGCTGATGTTGACGTGGTGCAGCAGCAGGTTGGCCTTGGTCACCAGGGTCTTGTACTCGTCGCTGTCCATCACCGAGAAGATCTCCGTGACGGGGCCCTTCAGGATGAAGAAGCCCTGCTCGGTGTCGAAGTCGGACGTGCTGAACAGGAACGGCTCGAAGCTGGTCAGCTTGCCGGCCTCGATCAGACGGCCGTAGTAGCCGACGGTCTCCTCGAAGAGTGCGAGCGCCTGTACCTCACGGCCCGGGACCACCGAGCCCCATCGGATGAGCAAGCCAGTGTCCATGTCTGTCTCCTCGCTGACATGAGTGGATCAGGGAATGGGTGTGTTCGACCGACGACGGACCCCACCTCCTCGCTGCGTCGCCGGGGTCCGAGTCACCTTCGGCCTACGCCTGTGACCTGGGTCACGTCAGGGCCGATGGTCCCGGAACGGGCGATCACTTCGGAGGGTGCTGCGCACAAGGTGCCGGCAGGTGCCCCGGATCAGGTCTCCCCGCCGATGTCGAGCTCGTAGGCCTCGAAGACCAGGTCGGCACCACGCTGGCGGTGGCGCATGAGGAGCACGAGCAGGTCGGTCCCGGAACGCCGGACCTCGGCGGCGTCGGGCCGCGCGTCGTCGGTGTCGGTCCAGGCGAGCAGCTCCTGGAGCCGGCGGGTGATCTCGGCGTGCTCGGCCCCGAGCCGGTCCATGTTGTGGGCGAGACGCGGCGAGTAGGTGGCCAGCTCGGCGTACAGGCCGTCGGGGCCCTCGGTGATGGCGACGTGCCGGCCGAACGCGTCACGCAGCCCACCCAGCGCGGCACGCAGCCGGCCGGACCATGACTCCGCCCCGCGTGCGGGATCCCCGGCCCGGGACGCCGACGCGAGCGCACGCTCGACCTCGCCCATCGCGATCCGCAGCTCGGCCCGCCGTCGCTGCACCTCGACCAGGAGCTCGTGGTCCGGCTGGGTCTCCGAGGTCATCGCTGCCTCCGTCCGTCGTGCGGAGCCGGGTCGCCGCCGCACCCGGGACCGGTCTCTTCTTGGATACGCGCGTGACCCCGATCGGGTCAGGGCCGTTGGTCCCCGATGTCCGCGAGAATCAGCGGCCACAGCTCCCAGGAGGACCCATGACCACCACCCACAGGGCCGGCTGATGCCCGAGGCGCGACCCGGCGCGACGGTGAGCATCGACGCTCCGCTCGAGTCGGTCTGGGCGGTGATGATGGACACCGCGGCGTACGGCGAGTGGAACCCCTTCCTGTTCCGTGCCGAGTGCCCGAGCCCGCCGGCACCCGGCGACCCGATCGTCCTGCACGTGCGCTGGCCCAACGGTCGGACGACGCGCTCGCCCGAGCGGATCAGCGTGGTCGAGCCGCCCCACCAGGACGGGGACGAGCGGCGGGCCACCCTCGCCTATGTCTACGAGGGCCTGCCGGCGAAGCTCGGCCTCGTGCGTGGCACCCGCTTCCAGCGGCTCACGCAGCGTGTGGGTGGCCCCACGGTCTACGACACCGTCGAGGAGTTCTCCGGCCCGCTGGTGCGCCTCGCGGGGCCGGGCCGGGTCGCGGACGGCTTCCGGCGGCACGCCGAAGCGCTGAAGACACGCTGCGAAGGCTGAACCGCCGGAAGATTTCCGGCCCAGGGTCTGGCATCGGCGGCTTTGATTTGCGAGATTGAGCCGGCGTCGAGACACGGCGCCACTCAGAGGTCCCCATCCGGGACCCTCCATCCTCGGAGGATGTTTCATGTTCCGTCGCACCATCAGTGCCACCCTGGTGGCCGGGGCCACGCTGGTCACCGCCGCCCTCGCGGCCGGCGGCCCGGCCCAGGCGGCCCAGCCCGACGGCCGCAAGGCCGTCCCGCACACCAAGCCGCTGTGGACCGCGCACGCGCGGCACCTCGGGGCGGCCGACTCGTCGGCCGCCGTGCACGGCCGGGTCTACCTGGCCCCGCAGGGCGGCCTCGCCGCGCTGAAGCAGGCCGCTCTCGCCGTCTCGACCCCGGGAAGTGCGAGCTACCGCTCGTTCCTGACCCCGGCGCAGTACCGCGCGACGTACGCTCCCACGGCCGCGGACGTCAGCGCCGTCCGTAGCTGGCTCTCCGGGGCCGGCCTGCACGTCGACGGTGTGGCATCGGGCAACCGCTACGTCTCGGTGAGCGGCACCGTCCGCGGAGCGGAGAAGGCCTTCGGAGCCCAGATCGGCCGCTTCGTGCACAACGGCGACACCGTCCAGGCACCGACCTCGGCGCTGAGCGTGCCGGCTGCCCTGGCCTCGAAGGTGCTGACCGTGACCGGCATCGACACGACCCCGCACATCACGAAGCCGAACGCCTCGCCGCTGCCGGACGCCTTCGTCAACGCGCGTCCGTGCTCGGCGTACTACGGCCAGATCCCGGCGACCACGAAGGCGGACGGCACCACGCCGCTGCCGAAGTTCAACGGCGCGACCCTGCCCTACGCCGTCTGCGGCTACAAGGGCGCACAGTTCCGTGGCGCCTACGAGGGCGGGAGCACCCTGACCGGGGCCGGCATCACCGTCGCGATCACCGACGCCTACGCCTCGACCACGATGGCCGCCGACGCGAGCACGTACGCCGCGACGAACGGCGACGCGCCGTACGCGTCCGGCCAGTACACCCAGGTCGTGGCCCCGAAGTTCACGAACACGCACCTCTGCGACCCCGCCGGCTGGTCCGGTGAGCAGACCCTGGACGTCGAGGCCGTGCACGCGATGGCGCAGGGCGCGAACATCCGCTACTACGGCGCGGCCAGCTGCCTGGACGCCGACCTGCTCGACTCGCTCGGCCAGGTCGTCGACGAGGACAAGGCCCAGGTCGTGACCAACTCGTGGGGCGACCTGGACGCGAACGAGACCGCTGACAGCATCGCGGCGTACGAGCAGGTCTTCCTGCAGGGTGCGCTGCAGGGGATCTCGTTCCTCTTCTCCTCCGGTGACAACGGCGACGAGCTCGCCAACAGCGGCGTCGTCCAGACCGACTACCCGGCCTCGGACCCGTACGTCACCGCGGTGGGCGGAACCTCGACCGCGATCGGGTCGAGCAACTCCCTGAGCTGGCAGACCGGCTGGGGCACCGAGAAGTACTCGCTCTCCGCGGACGGCACCGGGTGGACCTCGATCGGCTACCTCTACGGCGCGGGTGGCGGCTTCTCCTCGCTGTTCGCGAAGCCTGCCTACCAGGCGCAGCTGCCCGGCACCCAGCGGGCCGTGCCCGACATGGCCATGGACGCCGACCCGACCACGGGGATGCTCGTGGGCCAGACCCAGCTGTTCCCGCACCGCGTCGTGAAGTACGGCGAGTACCGGATCGGCGGCACCAGCCTGGCCTCGCCGCTGTTCGCCGGCATGACCGCGCTCGCGCTCCAGGACCACCCGGAGGGCGCGGGACTGCTCAACCCGGCGATCTACGGCTCGAAGGGTGCGTTCACCGACGTCACCGGCCCCGGCAAGGACGCCGGCAACGTCCGGGCCGACTACGCCAACGGCGTGGACGGCTCGGGAGGCATCCTGTACTCGGTGCGCACCTTCAACCAGGACAGCAGCCTGACGGTCAGCCGCGGGTGGGACGACGTCACCGGCCTCGGGTCACCGAACACCGCCTGGTTCAACGTGCTGTGATCCCGCAGCGCTAGGTCACACGAGTGGCCAGTCCGTCGTGCCTCGCGTACGACGGACTGGCCACTCGGCATTCACGGACCGACTACTCGGCGATCGCGTCGAGGACCGCCTGCGCGTCCCACTCGCCGGGGTCCGTGGTCGAGCGCCACTGGTCGACCTGCTGCCGGGCCCAACCGGCCCAGGCCAGGACCGTGCGCTCCTGGTCCAGCTGGAGGCGCAGGGTCAGCGCGCTGAGGTGCACCCGCTCGGCGAACAGCGGCGGGCGCGCCGCCATGTCGGCGAGGGCCCGCACCCGGTCGCCGGCCTCCGCCTCGATCCGCTCCAGGGTCGCGCGGAGCTGGTCGAGGTCGCCCGCGTCCGCGAAGAACACCTTGACCATCGCCTCGAACTCCCCGGCCCGCGGCGCAGCCGGCTCGTCGAGCCAGGCCGCCAGCTCGCGGCGGCCGGCGCGCGTGATCGCGTAGACGGTGCGGGGACGCTTCCCGGTCGACTCGGCGTGGGCGGTGGCGAGCCCGGCCTCGACGAGGTGCTTCGGCTCGTCGTACAGCTTGCGCTCGGCCCGGGGCCAGAACCAGTTGAGGCTGCGCTGCGCCTGCTTCGCCAGCTCGTAGGTGGTCCACGAGCGGAGCGCGAGCAGCCCCAGCAGTGCGTAGGAGGTCGTCGTGCGTCGGGCCATGGCGCATCTTGACATAGTGCCCTGTGCAGTATCTACTCTGACACACATACTGCAAAGGGCAGTATCTGAGAGGAGGCCCGCATGACCACCGCACCCGCCCCCACCCGCACCGGGTACGACGACCTGGGCACCGGTGCCCCGACCCTGCTGCTGCTGCCCGGCTGGTGCGGCGACCGGGACGTCTTCGACACGACGGCGGCCCACCTGGCAAGGAGCCGCCGCGTGCTCGTCTGCGACCTTCGCGGCCACGGCGGCAACGCCCACCAGGTCGATGACTTCGACTCGGTGCAGCAGGTCGACGACCTGGTCGCGCTGCTCGAGGAGACCGGGGTCGACCGCGTCGTCCCGGTCGCGCTCTCCCACGCGGGCTGGCACGGCATCGAGCTGCGTCGCCGGCTCGGTCCGGAGCGCGTGCCCGGGCTGGTGCTGCTGGACTGGATGGTCCTCGGCACACCGCCGGGCTTCACCGACGCCCTCGCCGGGCTGCAGGACGCGGATGCCTGGCAGGACGTGCGCGCCGCCCTCTTCGGCATGTGGACCGACGGGGTCGGCTCCCCCGCCGTGCACCGCTACGTCGACGGCATGGCCGGCTACGGGTTCGACCACTGGCGCCGGGCCGGCCGCGAGATCGCCGCGTCCTTCGCGACGTCCGGTACGCCGCTGGAGGCGCTGGCCCGGCTCGACGACCCGTGCCCGACCCTGCACCTCTACGCCCAGCCCGCCGGCGACGACTACCTGGCCGCGCAGCAGGCGGAGGCCGCCGAGCTGAGCTGGTTCGAGGTCGAGCGCCTCGACGCGTGCAGCCACTTCCCGATGCTGGAGGTGCCCGGTGCCGTCGCCCGGCACGTCGAGCGGTTCGTCGCCCGGCTCGGCTGACCCACTCGACCCCCGTCCCGGCAGCGTCCTGCTGCCGGGACGGGCATGTGAGCAGGAGGTAACACAGACTTCACACGTGCTGCATCGCCGCGAAACTGCGGCGTCCTGTAGTGGTTCCGACCCGCCGACGAGGGCGGGGCGCCCCTAGGGTTCCGCTCCATCCGTGGAGGACTGGTCCGAGAGGGGAAGCGGTCGGCACAGCGCGGTGCGGACCGTTCCACGGCGGGACAAAAGCCCGGGAGGCCAGCCGGCCCCGGGCGTGCGCGCACCTCCGGGCCAACCTTTTCGGAGGACCGGATGTCAGTCTCCACCTCGGTCGACGCCGTCAGCGCCGACGACCTCGAGAGCTTCGGCTACCACCAGCAGCTCTCCCGCCGTGTCGGCACCTACGCGTCCTTCGCGGCCGGCTTCTCGTTCGTCTCGATCCTGACCACCGTGTTCCAGCTGTTCGGGCTGGGCTTCAGCTTCGGCGGGACCGCGTTCTTCTGGACCTGGCCCGCCGTGCTCGCCGGCCAGCTGATGGTCGCGCTGTGCTTCGCCGAGCTCGCCGCGCACTACCCGATCTCCGGCGCGATCTACCAGTGGTCGCGCCGGCTCGGCGGAGCCGTCGTCGGCTGGGCGGCCGGCTGGACGATGGTGATCGCGCAGATCATCACGGTCGCCGCCGCGGCGATCGCCCTGCAGGTGGTCCTGCCGGCCGTGTGGTCGGGCTTCCAGGTCGTCGGCAACGACCCGTCGCTCGGATCCCGTGACGGCGCCGCGAACGCCGTGCTGCTCGGGTGCCTGCTCCTGGTGGTCACCACCACGCTCAACGCCCTGAGCGTGCGCACGACCGCACTGGTCAACTCCGTCGGCGTCACCTGCGAGCTGATCGGCGTGGTGCTGCTGGTGGTGCTGCTCTTCGGCCACGCCGAGCGCGGCCCGTCGGTGGTGCTGCACACCACGAACCTCGACCACACCACCGGCTACGTCGTACCGCTGCTGATCTCGGCACTGATGGCCGCCTACGTGCTGGTCGGCTTCGACAGCGCCGGCGAGCTGTCCGAGGAGACCCACCGGCCCCGCGCCACGACGCCGCGCACGATCATCCGCGCGGTCGTCGTCTCAGGCCTGGGCGGCGCGTTCCTCATCGTCGCCGCGCTGATGTCGGCGCCCTCGCTGACCGACGGCAAGCTCGGGCTCCAGGGCCTGCCCTACGTGCTGACCAGCCAGCTCGGCACCACCACCGGCAAGCTGCTCCTGCTCGACGTGGCCTTCGCCGTCTCGGTGTGCACGCTGGCGATCCAGACCGCAGCCGCACGGATGATCTTCTCGATGGCCCGCGACCACGTGCTGCCGTTCTCGTCCCAGCTGAGCAAGGTCTCGCCGCGCACCGGTACGCCGGTCCTCGCCACGGTCGTGCCCGGTGTCGGCGCGGCCGCCTGCCTGCTCGTCAACGTGGGCAACGCCGGTCTCTTCCTCGGGCTCGCCAGCGTCTGCATCATGCTGCTCTACATCGCCTACCTGATGGTCACCGTGCCGCTCCTGGTCGGCCGGCTGAAGGGCCGCACGCTGCCGGACGGCGTCGACGAGGACGGCCGCCCGCTGTTCAGCCTCGGCCGTGCCGGGACCGTCGTGAACGTCGTCGCCGTGGCCTACGGCGCCCTCATGACGATCAACCTCGGCTGGCCGCGCGCGGAGGTCTACGACCCCGCGGGCGAGGGCTGGTACCTCCACTACCTGCCGCTGATCGCGCTCGCGGTGACTGCGGTCGGCGGCGTGGTCGCCTACCTCGGTCAGCGCACGGCGTACCACCGCGCGATCGGTGACCCGGTGGCCCCGCTCTCGCTGCCGCACCCCCAGCTGGGCGGCGCGATCGTCGAGGAGGAGGCGTGAGCTGGGCCCACGAGGTCCCGGGTGGTGCGGCCTGGTCGACGCCGGTCCGCGCCGGCCGTCTGGTGACCCTGACCGCGCTCGGCGACGACGCGAACGTCAGTGTGCTGCTCTTCGGCGCGGACCGGCTCGACCGGCTCAACGTCCCCGACACGATGAAGGCGCAGATGTCGGCCCGGATCCGGCCACCGATGGTGCTGATGTCCGACCGGGGGCTCGCGCTGGCCTCGGTGGTGTCGTCGACCAGCGACTGGCACGACTGCCTGACCGGGTTCGGCCACGACGCCCACCTCGAGCGGTTCGGCCCGTCGAGCTACGCCGCCGACCGCAACGACTGGCGCCGGTCCGCCCGGTCGGGGCTGATCAGCGAGCTGACCAAGCACGGGCTCGGCGAGGCCGACCTGCACGGGCCGGTGAACTTCTTCAGCAAGGTCGCGATCGCCGACGACGCGTCCGCGTCGCTGGCCTGGCAGGCGGGCCACACGACCGCCGGCGACCAGGTGGTGCTGCGCACCGAGCAGGACGTGCTGCTGGTGCTCTCCACGGCGCCGCACCCGCTGTCGGGCGCGGCGTACGGGCCGGCCGGCGTCCAGGTCGAGGTCGGGTCCGCGCCGTGGCCGGCCGAGGACGACGCCAGCTGGCTGTTCCGGGACGAGTCTGCGCGCGCGCTGGAGATGTGCCGGAGGGTCGTGGCATGACCAGCACCCTCGAGGCGACCGTGATCGACACGGTCGTCCAGCCCGGCGACGGCGCACTCGTCGAGGTGCCGGCCGGAGGACGACTGCGGATCGTCGACCTGCACGGCAACCAGGCCGTCGACACGCTGCTCTACGACGCCCACGACATCGCCCACCGCTACTCCGCCTTCGACACCGTGCGCGAGCAGGGCGCCGTCTTCCTGACCACCGGGTCGCGGCTGCTCTCGAACCGCCTCGACGAGCTCGCCGTGATCACCGACGACACCTGCGGGCGGCACGACACCCTCGGCGGCGCGTGCGCGCAGGAGAGCAACGTCGTCCGGTACGGCGAGCACACCCGGCATCAGCACGCCTGCCGCGAGACGTTCCTCCGGTACGGCGCACCCGCGGGCATCGGCCAGCGCGAGCTCGGGCACAACATCAACTTCTTCATGAACGTGCCCGTGACCCCGGCCGGCGACCTGACCTTCGAGGACGGTCTCTCCGCACCGGGGAAGCACGTCGAGCTGACCGCCACCCGCGACGTGCTGGTGCTGATCAGCAACTGCCCCCAGCTGAACAACCCGTGCAACGGCTGGAACCCGACGGCCGTGCAGCTGCTCGGGTGGTGGGACTGATGGCGACCCTGACCGTGCTCGACGGTGGTGCGCAGACCACCGTCCAGGACGTGCTCGGACGCACCGGCCTGTGGGACGTCGGCGTGCCGCCCTCGGGGGCCTTCGACGAGCTCACCATGGCGCTGGTCAACGCCGGCGTCGGCAACGACGTGAACGCGGCCGGCCTCGAGTGCGTGCTGCGCGGGCCCGTGCTCACGCTCGACGAGAGCCGCCTGGTCTGCGTCGGCGGTGCCGCGACGCAGGCAACGGTGGGCGGCCGGCCGCTCGCCGCCGGCCACGTGACCCGTCTCGCGGCGGGGGCCGTTCTCGACGTCGGACCCCTGCCCGGACCGGGGATGCGCGGCTACGTCGCGGTCGAAGGTGGCCTCGACGTGGCGCGGGTGCTGGGCAGCCGCGCCACCTTCATGCTGGGCGGGTTCGGCGGACTCGACGGGCGCCCGCTGATGGACGGTGACGCCCTCCCACTGGGCCGGCGGGAGAACCTGCTCGCCCCGGTGGCGCCGGTGCTGCCGACGCTCACCGAGGAGTGGGCCGTCCGGGTCGTGGCCGGTCCGCACGGCGCTCCCGAGCACCTGACCGACGAGGGTGTGGCGGCGCTGTTCACCGAGGTGTGGCAGGTCGACCACCGCGCCGACCGCACCGGGGTCCGGCTGGTGGGGCCCACCCCCGGCTGGGCGCGCACCGACGGCGGCGAGGCCGGCCTGCACCCGTCCAACGTCCACGACTCCGCCTACCCGGTGGGCGGGATCATGCTCTCCGGCGACACCCCGGTGATCGTCGGCAAGGACGGCCCGTCGCTGGGCGGCTTCGTGGTCCCGGCGGTCGTGGTCGAGGCCGACCGCTGGATGCTCGGACAGCTGCGCGCCGGCGACCGCGTCCGGCTGGTCCCGGTGACTCCGGAGGAGGCGGCCCGCGCGATGGAGGTACGCCGGGCCAGGCTCGCCGGCCTCCGCCTCGGCCGGTCCGACCCGGGCGAGGACCTCGACCCGTCGCCGGTCACCTCCCTCGCACGGCCCGAGGCGCTGCAGGAGGCGGAGGCGACGAGCACCGCGCCGGCGTACACGATCCGGCGGTCGGGCGACCGGCACCTGCTGGTCGAGGCCGGGCCGCCCGAGCTGGACCTGCGCGTGCGGGTGTGGATCCACCTCCTCGCCGAGGCGCTTCGGGCCGACCGGCCGACGGGGGTCGTCGAGATCGTCGAAGGGGTGCGATCTCTGCTGGTGGCCGTCGACACGGCCGACCTCGACCTGGAGACGGCCGGCAAGCACGTCGCCGTGCTCGCCACGGGCCTGGAGGACCCGGAGACCGCGGTGCTCCCGGCGCGCGAGGTGACGCTGCCGATCGCGTTCGACCACCCGGCTGCCCATGAGGCGATGCGGCGCTATGCGACGTCGGTGCGTCCGGACGCGCCCTGGTGCCCGGACAACGTGGAGTTCATCCGCCGGGTCAACGCGCTCCCGGTCCGGGACGAGGTGTTCGACGTGGTTTCGGCCGCGACGTACCTCGTCGTGGGCCTCGGCGACGTCTACCTCGGCGCGCCCGTCGCAGTGCCGATCGACCCGCGGCACCGGCTGGTCACCACGAAGTACAACCCGGCGCGCACCTGGACGCCGGAGAACGCCGTGGGGATCGGGGGCATCTACCTGTGTGTCTACGGGATGGAGGGACCGGGCGGCTACCAGCTGGTCGGCCGGACCGTCCCGGTCTGGCGGCTCTCGGACCGAGACGAGCAGCCCTGGCTGCTGCGGCAGTTCGACCGGATCCGGTTCCGCCCCGTGACCGCCGACCAGCTCGCCGAGCAGCGGCGGGCGATCAAGGAGGGCCGGGCCGACCTCGAGGTCGCACCGGCGACGTTCTCGCTGGCCGAGGTCCGGAGCCTCGAGCACGAGGCGGGCGACGAGATCGCACGCGTCCGCGCGCTGCGGCGCTCAGCGTTCGACGAGGAGAGGAAGCGGTGGCTGGCATGACCGGACCGGTGTTCATCTCGACGCTGTCCGAGGAGCAGCGCGCGGTCTACGGCGGCGACGGTCCGCTGGCCGGCCTCACCTTCGCGATCAAGGACAACATCGACCTCGCCGGGCTGCCCACCACGGCGGCCGATCCGCGCAACACGGAGCCCGCTGCGGAGTCGGCGTTCGTCGTCGAGCGGCTGGTCGAGGCGGGGGCCGTCCCCGTCGGCAAGACCAACCTCGACCAGTACGCCACGGGGCTGGTCGGCACCCGCACGCCGTACGGCGCGTGCACGTCGGTCTACTCCGACACGCACGTGAGCGGGGGCTCGAGCTCGGGCAGCGCCGTGGCGGTCGCCCGCGGTCTGGCGGACTTCGCCCTGGGGACCGACACCGCCGGCAGCGGCCGCGTGCCGGCGGCCTTCAACGGGCTCGTCGGCGTGAAGCCGAGCCGGGGTCTGGTCTCCACCCGCGGCGTCGTCCCGGCCTGCCGCACGCTGGACTGCGTGACCGTGATGGCGCGGTCCGTGGCCCTGGCCCGACGCGTCTTCGACGTGATGCACGCGTACGACGACCGCGACCCCCTCGCCCGCCGGCTCACGCAGGTCGCGCTGCCGGTCGGGCCACCGGTGATCGGCGTGCCCCAGGGCGACCTGGGCCTCGACGCCGGCCACGACCTGGCCTGGAAGCAGGCGGTCGAGCACGCCCACGAGCTCGGTGCGGTCGTCCCGGTCGACGTGACCCCGCTGCTCGAGGCGGCCGAGCTGCTCTACTCCGGACCCTGGCTGGCCGAGCGGTGGCTGGCGTTCGGAGACCGGATGGACGACGACCCCGCGGTGGACCCGACCGTCCGCGACATCGTCCGGCGCGGGGCGGCGCTGACGGCTGCGGACGCCTTCGCCGGCTTCGGACGGCTCGCCGAGCTGGCCCGCGCAACCGAGCCGCTGTGGTCCCGCCTGGACGCGCTGCTGCTCCCGGTCACGCCGACCCACCCCACCCTCGCCGAGGTCGCCGCGGACCCGGTCGGGGTCAACGCGCGGCTCGGCAGGTTCACCAACATGGCGAACCTGCTGGACCTCTGCGCCGTGGCCGTGCCGGGCCCGCCGCGCGCCGACGGGCTGCCGTTCGGCGTCCAGCTGCTCGCCCCGGCGGGCCACGACCTCGCCCTGCTCGACCTCGCGGCCACCTGGTGCGGCGAGCCGGCCGCAGCCGGCGAGGGACGCGAGGCCGACGACGTGATGCTCGCGGTCGCGGGTGCGCACCTGAGCGGGCAGCCGCTCAACGGCGAGCTGCTCCGGCGGGGCGCGACGCTCGCGCACACCACCCGCACCGCGCCCGACTACCGGATGTTCCTCGTCGACGGACCGCTGCCGCGGCCCGGGCTCACCCGGGTGCGCGGCGGGACGTCGCCGGGCGAGGGCGTCGAGGTCGAGGTGTGGCGACTGCCGGCGACGCAGCTGGCCGGCTTCACGGCCACGGTGTTGCCCCCGCTCGCGCTCGGACCGCTCGAGCTCGCCGACGGGTCGTCGGTGCTCGGGTTCGTGTGCACCGCCGACGGCGCCGACCCCGCGCGCGACATCACGGGGTTCGGCGGCTGGAGGGCGTGGCTCGCGTCGCGGTCGTGAGCCTCAGGCGGTGACCGACTCCATCACCGGTACGACGGCCCCGTGGGTCGGCGCGAGCCAGACGTCGAGGTCCGGGCGCAGCCCGAGCGAGCGGTGGTGCGCCCGGGTGACGGTCACGGTGATCTCCTCGTGGGCTGCGTCGAGGAGCTCGACGGTGAGCCGCACCTCGAAGCCCACCCGCAGCTCGCGGACGACCCGGGCCGGGATCGAGCCGGCGATGCCCGGGTGCGTGAACACCTCGATGTCGTGCGGTCGGTGGAGCACACCGTTGATCTCCGTGGTGGGGCCGAGGAAGCGCATCACGAAGTCGTTGGCCGGGGCGTCGTACAGCTGGTCCGGGGTGCCGACCTGCTCGACCCGGCCCTCGTTGATCACGACGATCTCGTCGGCGACCTCGAGCGCCTCCTCCTGGTCGTGCGTGACGAAGATGGTGGTCACGTGCACCTCGTCGTGCAGCCGGCGCAGCCACTCGCGCAGCTCCTTGCGCACCTTGGCGTCCAGGGCACCGAAAGGCTCGTCGAGCAGCAGGACGTTCGGCTCGATCGCCAGCGCCCGGGCGAGGGCCATCCGCTGACGCTGGCCCCCGGAGAGCTGCGACGGCAGCCGGTCGGCGAACTGGGTCAGGTGCACGAGGTTGAGCAGGTCGTCGACCTTCTGCTTGACCTCGGCCTTGGGCCGCTTGCGGATCTCGAGGCCGAACGCGACGTTCTTCGCCACGCTCATGTGCTTGAACGCCGCGTAGTGCTGGAACACGAAGCCGACGTTGCGCTTCTGTGCCGGCAGGTGGGTCGCGTCTGTGCCCTCGATCGTCACCGCACCCGAGTCGGCGTTCTCGAGGCCCGCGATGATCCGCAGCAACGTCGACTTGCCGCCGCCGCTCGGGCCCAGGAGGGCGGTCAGCCGGCCCGAGGGGATGGTCAGGCTGACGTCGTCGAGGGCGACGAAGGGCTCCTTTCCTGAGCCTGCCGAAGGGAAGCGCTTGGTGATGTGGGAGATGTCGATGCTCATCGGTCGTACCTCATGTTCTGGACTCAGGCTTCTTGCTTCGGGCGCAGGACCGAGACGATGACGATGCAGACCACCGACGCCACGGCCAGCAGGAACGACAGCGCGTACGCCGTCGGCTGGTCGAAGTTCTGGTAGCGCTGGTCGACCAGCAGGGTGGCCGTCTGGGTCGAGCCGACCACGTTGCCGGACACGACCTTCACCGCGCCGTACTCTCCGAGCGAGCGGGCGAGCGCCAGCACGACGCCGTACACCAGCGCCCACTTGACGCCGGGCAGCGTGATCCGGCGCAGCGTCTGGAACGAGCTCGCGCCGAGGCTGCGGGCCGCCCACTCCTGGTCGTCGCCGATCTCCTCCAGCACCGGCACGACCTCGCGGATCACCAGCGGCAGCGCCACGAAGGTGGTCGCGAGGACCATCCCGGGCGTCGAGAAGATGATCTGGACGCCGGCGTCCGCGAGGGCCGGGCCGAGCCATCCGCTGCGGGGGTTGTACACCAGCAGCAGGGCGAGCCCGACCACCACCGGCGAGACCGACAGCGGCACGTCGAGCAGGGCCGAGAGGAGCCGCTTGCCGGGGAACTCGTAGCGCACCAGCAGGATCGAGATGGTCACCCCGAAGACGAGGTTGATCGCCACCGAGCTGAGCGCGACGATCGCCGTGAGCTGCAGCGCGTGGGTCACCTCGGGGTCGGCGAAGGCCTTCGACAGCGCGCTGAAGCCGCCGTCGAACGTGTGCGTCACGACCAGGGAGACCGGCCAGGCCACGAGGAGCACCAGGTAGCCCACGACGACGGTGCGCAGGACGAGCCGCAGCAGCGGGGAGGACCTAACCACGGCGGCTCACCCGCCTCTGGATCAGGTCGAGCACGACGATGACGACGAGCGCCACGACGAGCAGGACCGAGGCGATCACCGACGCAGCGGCCAGGTTGTCCCCCTCGATGTAGCCGATGATCCTGACCGAGGCGACCTCGGTGTTGAACGGCCGGTTGCCGGAGAGCAGGACCAGCGACCCGTACTCGCTGATCGCCCGGGCGAAGGAGAGCGCGGCTCCCGCCGCGACCGCCGGGACCAGGCTGGGCAGGATCACGCGGCGGAAGGTCGTCAGGGCGCTCGCCCCGAGCGACGAGGCAGCCTCCTCGACATCCCGGTCGAGCTCCTCCAGCACCGGTTGGGTGGTGCGGACGACGAAGGGCAGCGTCACGAACGCCAGCGCCAGGAACACCGCCGGACGGGCGTTGGCGACGTCGATCCCGAGCGGGCTCCGCGGCCCGTACAGGAGCAGCAGCACGAGCCCGGCCACGATCGTCGGCAGCGCGAACGGGAGGTCGATCACCACGTCGAGGATCGCGGCTCCCGGGAACCGCTCGCGAACGAGCACCCAGGCGATCGTGGTCCCCATCACGACGTTCAGCGCCGTGACGAGCAGGGACTCGCCGACGGTCAGCTTCAGCGCGGCGAGCGTCTGGGGGTTCGTGAGGGTGTGCCAGAAACCGCTCCAGCCGCCGTTGGTCGCCTGGACGACCACCGCGGCGAGTGGGATCAGCACGAGCAGGCTGAACCAGATCAGCGAGGTGCCCAGCGCGAGCCCGCTGCCGCGCCCGAGCGCGTTGACCGACCGGGCCGGGCGGTGCTCACGCACCGCCCGGCCGGCGACCTCCCGAGGGAGGGTGGAGGTCGTCTGACTCACTGCGTCTTCCCGGTGGCTTCCTGGATGGTCGGGACGATCGCGCCGTCGTCGAAGAACTTCTTCTGCGCCGCCGGCCAGCCGCCGAAGTCGCCCTCGATGGTGAGCAGCTTCGCGGGGGTCGGGAACGGGTTCGACGGGTCGTTCGCTCCCTCGACGTCGGCGGTCACGCCGTCCACCACCGGCCGGTAGCCGGACTTCACGAAGTCCTTCTGCGCCTCCGGGGTGTAGAGGAAGTCCAGGAACTTCTTCGCCGCGGGCGTCGCGTCCTTGGTGACGGCCGCCGGGGTCTCGATGAGCAGGGTCTGGTCCGGGACGATGTAGTCGACGTCCTGGTCGTTCTGCCGGGCGAGGATCGCCTCGTTCTCGTAGGAGATCAGGGCGTCACCGTTGCCGCCGGTGAAGGAGGTCAGCGCGTCGCGCGCCGAGCCGGGCAGCGAGACCGCGTGCTGGAAGAACTTCGTCAGGTAGTCCTTCGCCTGGTCCTCGGTGCCGCCCTGGGCCAGCACGTGGCCGTACGCCGCCAGCGTGTTCCAGCGGGCACCACCGGACGAGGCGGGGTTCGGCGTGACGATCTGGATGCCCGGCTTGACGAGGTCGTCCCAGCCCTCGATGTGCTTCGGGTTGCCCTTGCGGACGACGATCACGACGACGGAGTCGGCGACGATGCCCTTGTCCGGGCCGGCGTTCCAGTCAGCGGCCACCTGCCCGCCGTCGACGAGGCGGGTCACGTCGCTCTCGAGGGAGAAGTTCACGAAGTCGGCCTTGAGGCCGCCCGCGACGGCACGGCTCTGGTCGCCCGAGGGGCCGTAGGACTCCTTGAAGGACACGTCCTTCCCGCCCGAGGTCTTCTCGAAGGCCGCCTCGATCGACTTGAACGCGGTCTGCGGCGTGGAGTACGCGACCAGGTTGATCGTGTTCGACGAGGACGCCGCGTCGGAGGTCGCGCCGCAGCCGGTGAGCGCCGCGAGGGCGGCGGTGACTCCGGCTGCGAGGGCCAGGCCTCGTCGACGACCCTGGTGCGGGGTGACGGCGTGCTTGCTGGTCATGCGTGTGCTCCTTCATACGGGCCCGAGTCGGTTACTTAGTCGCGTAAGTTACTACAGTTTAGTACTTCAATGCCAAATCAGAGCGAGTGAGGCGCGTCACGTGAGCGCTTGGCTGCTGAGATCGGCTCCAGATCCGGGAAGTGCCGACTATCGTGGTAGCGGAGGAGGGCCACTAGAACGTGTTCTATTCCGGCCCTAGGATGACCGCCATAGCATCGGTGTGCGCCGTGGGGCGCACGCAGCCGCCCCCTGGCTGCATTCGAGGAGAAGAAGGCGTTTCGCGTGGCCAAGCAGGTCCAGCAGCTCGACCGGGTGATCATCCGCTTCGCGGGCGACTCCGGTGACGGCATGCAGCTCACCGGAGACCGGTTCACCCAGGAGTCCGCGGCGTTCGGCAACGACCTCGCGACGTTCCCGAACTTCCCCGCCGAGATCCGCGCGCCCCAGGGCACGCTGCCGGGGGTCTCGTCGTTCCAGGTGCACTTCGCCGACCACGACATCCTGACCGCGGGCGACGCGCCCGACGTGCTCGTCGCGATGAACCCCGCCGCCCTGAAGGCGAACCTCGCCGACATGGTGCCCGGCACGGCGATCATCGTCGACTCCCACGACTTCTCCGGCCGCAACCTCGCCAAGGCCGGTTACGAGTCCAACCCGCTCGACGACGACGGTCCCGGCAGCCTCGCCGCGACGTACAACCTCTCGGTGCTGGACCTGACCGGCATGACCGTCGAGGCGGTCAAGGAGTTCGGGCTGTCCCGCAAGGACGCCGCTCGTGCGAAGAACATGTTCGCGCTGGGCCTGCTGTCGTGGATGTACGGCCGCCCGACCGAGACCACGATCGACTTCCTGACCGCGCGGTTCGCCAAGGCGCCCGACATCCGCGACGCGAACATCACGGCCTTCAAGGCCGGCTGGAACTTCGGTGAGACCACCGAGGCGTTCGTGGTCCAGTACGAGATCAAGCCCGCGGCGATGCCGGTCGGCACCTACCGCAACATCTCGGGCAACCTCGCCCTGGCCTACGGGCTGGTGGCGGGCGGCGTGCAGACCGGGCTGCCGGTGTTCCTCGGCTCCTACCCGATCACCCCGGCCTCGGACATCCTGCACGAGCTGAGCAAGCACAAGCGGTTCGGCGTCACCACGTTCCAGGCCGAGGACGAGATCGCCGGCATCGGCGCTGCCCTGGGGGCGTCGTTCGCGGGCGCGCTCGGGATCACCACCACGTCGGGCCCCGGCATCGCGCTGAAGTCCGAGACGATCGGGCTGGCGGTGATGACCGAGCTGCCGCTGGTGATCATCGACGTCCAGCGCGGCGGCCCCTCGACCGGCCTGCCGACGAAGACCGAGCAGGCCGACCTGCTCCAGGCGATGTTCGGCCGCAACGGCGAGGCGCCGGTGCCGATCGTGGCGCCGCAGTCGCCGGGCGACTGCTTCTCCGCGGCGCTCGAGGCCGTGCGGATCGCGGTCACCTACCGCACGCCGGTGATGCTGCTCTCCGACGGCTACCTGGCCAACGGCTCCGAGCCGTGGCGGATCCCGGAGATCTCCGAGCTCCCGACCGTCGACCCCGCCTTCGCGACCGGGCCGAACAAGGTCTCGGTCGCCGACGACGGCACCGAGACGCACACCTTCTGGCCCTACCTGCGCGACGAGGAGACCCTCGCGCGTCCCTGGGCGATCCCGGGCACCCCGGGCATCGAGCACCGCATCGGTGGTCTCGAGAAGGGTGACGGTCACGGGAACATCTCCTACGACCCCGCCAACCACGACTACATGGTCCGGATCCGGCAGGCGAAGGTCGACCGGATCGCCGAGTCGCTGCCGCCGCTCGAGGTGGACGACCCGTCCGGCAGGGCTCGCGTCCTCGTGCTGGGCTGGGGCTCGACGTACGGCCCGATCGGCGCCGCGTGCCGGCGGGTCCGCAAGGACGGCCTGGACGTCGCGCAGGTGCACCTGCGCCACCTCAACCCGTTCCCGAAGGACCTCGGCGAGATCCTCAAGCGGTACGACGCCGTGATGATCCCCGAGATGAACCTCGGACAGCTCTCGCTGCTGATCCGGGCGAAGTACCTCGTCGACGTGGTCGGCTACAACCAGGTCAACGGCATGCCGCTCAAGGCCGCCGAGCTGGCCGAGGCGATCACCGACCTGATCGCCCACACCGGGCCCGTGCCGACCACCGACGCGACCGGCGAGATGGAGGCCGTGAAGTGACCACCCAAGAGCTGCCGTTCCCCGGCCTGGCCGGCGTGCCGACCGCCGACGGCCCGCAGAACCGCAAGGAGTACACCTCCGACCAGGAGGTCCGGTGGTGCCCCGGCTGCGGCGACTACGCCGTGCTCGCCGCGGTGCAGGGCTTCCTGCCCGAGCTCGGCCTGCGCCGGGAGAACATCGTGTTCGTCTCCGGCATCGGCTGCTCGTCGCGGTTCCCGTACTACCTCGACACCTTCGGCATCCACTCGATCCACGGCCGCGCGCCGGCGATCGCGACCGGCATCGCCACCGCGCGGGAGGACCTCTCGGTCTGGGTCGTCACCGGTGACGGCGACGCGCTCTCGATCGGTGGCAACCACCTGATCCACGCGATGCGGCGCAACGTGAACCTGAAGATCCTGCTGTTCAACAACCGGATCTACGGGCTCACCAAGGGTCAGTACTCCCCCACCTCGGAGCCGGGCAAGATCACCAAGTCCACCCCGCTGGGCTCGGTCGACCACCCGTTCAACCCGGTCTCGCTGGCCCTCGGCGCCGAGGCCACCTTCGTCGCGCGCACGATCGACTCCGACCGCAAGCACCTCACCTCGGTGCTGTCGGCCGCTGCGGCCCACCGCGGCACGGCGCTGGTGGAGATCTACCAGAACTGCCCGATCTTCAACGACGGCGCGTTCGACGCGGTCAAGGACAACGACACCAAGGTCGACGCGATCATCCCGCTCGTCCACGGTGAGCCGATCCGCTTCGGTGCCCCCGGCGAGGACGGCCTCGGCAGCAAGGGCATCGTCCGCTCGGCGTCCGGCGGCGTCGAGGTCGCGCAGGTCGCCGAGGTCGGCACCGACGCCCTCGTCGTCCACGACGCGCACAACGCCGACCCGTCGACCGCGTTCGCGCTGTCGCGGCTCACCGACGCCGGTGTGCTGCACCAGTCGCCGATCGGGATCTTCCGCGACGTCGACCGGCCGACGTACGACGACCAGGCGCGCCAGCAGATCGCCCAGGCCGGCCAGGACCAGGGTGACCCGCAGGTGGCGCTGGCCGGGCTGATCTCGGGCAGCGACACCTGGACCATCGTCTAGCCCGTTCGTTCAGGCGGTCCCGGACGCCTCGGCGAGCGCCTTGAGCTTCGCCAGCCCCTTCTCGAAGTCGGGGCCGACGAGCTTGTCGGCGTTCACGAAGCGCGCGAACAGCTTCGCCACGCCTGTGTGCGTGCCGGTCATCGTCCAGGTCACCTGCGTGCCCTCGCCTGCCGGCGCGAACGTGAAGTCGACCTGGTTCGTCGCCCGCCACGGCTTGAGGAACTGCAGCTCGATCCGCACCGACTCCGGCGTCGCCGCGACGATCTCCATGGAGCCCGCCCCCGCCCGGCGACCGCCCTCCCAGGCGTACCGCGCACCGACACCGGACTCCGCGCCGGTGTAGGTGCGCCGCAGGTCGCCGAGGTCCTCCCAGGGCGACCACTGCCGCCAGGCGCGGAAGTCCTCGACGAGTGCCCGGACCGTCTCGGGTCGGGCCGCGACCACGGCGGACCGGGTCACGACGAAGCTCGACATGCGGCTCACTCTAGAGTCGTCGCGTGGCGGAACGTCGTGGCGGCCTGGGGTACGGCGTCGCGGCGTACCTGCTCTGGGGGCTGTTCCCGCTGTACTGGCCCTTGCTCGAACCCGCCGGAGCGGTGGAGATCCTCGCCCACCGCGTCGCGTGGTCGCTGCTCACGATGCTGGTGGTGGTGACCGCATCGCGTCGGCTGCCGCAGCTCCGCCGGATCTTCCGCAAGCATCGTGAGCGCAACCTGCTCACGGTCGCCGCGGTGGTCGTCGCCGTGAACTGGGGCACCTACATCTGGGGCGTGAACCACCACCGGGTCGTGGAGACGTCGCTGGGCTACTTCATCAACCCACTTGTCACCGTGCTGATGGGCGTGGTGATCCTGCGCGAGCGGCTGCGTCCGTGGCAGTGGGCCGCGCTCGGCATCGCCACCGTCGCGGTCGTCGGCCTCACCGTGGACTACGGCCACCCACCCTGGGTCGCGCTCACGCTGGCCTTCTCCTTCGGCACCTACGGGCTGGCCAAGAAGCAGGCCGACGTCGAGGCCGTGGAGAGCCTGACCTACGAGACCCTGGTGCTCGTGCCGATCGCGCTCGCCTACCTCTTCTGGCTCGGCGCCGCCGGCGACGGCCACTTCGTCGGCCACGGCCCCGGGCACAGCCTGCTGCTGGCCTCGACCGGCATCGTCACCGCCGTGCCGCTGCTCTGCTTCGGAGCCGCGGCGATCCGCGTCCCGATGACCACGCTGGGCCTGCTGCAGTACCTCGCCCCGATCCTGCAGTTCCTCCTCGGCGTCACCGTGCTCGGCGAGCACATGTCGGCGATCCGCTGGCTCGGCTTCGCCCTGGTCTGGGTCGCCCTGGTCGTCTTCACCCTCGAGGCCGGTCAGTACCGCCGCCAGCAGTCGCGGCTGGCGGTCGGCGCGTCTGCTGTGTGACGACCATGGCTGGCTCAGCTTGCCGAAGCCAGGTCAGTGGGAGGCGGTCCGTACCGGGCGAACCGGCGGCGAGAACGGAGTACGGCGCGCGGCGGGGTCTCATCGTCGGCCGCGAGACTGCGGAGCGTCGGTGGTTGAGGTGCGAGCGCCAGCGAGCCTCGAAACCACCCGCCGGGCCGGACCCCAACCCCGGCGGTTGAGCTTGCCGAAACCACTGTCGTCCGGAGGCGGCCGGTGCCCGGGGGATCCGGCCAGCACCGCTCGCTCGCCCGCGACCGGCGTCCGGGCATGCCGCTGGCCCGGCGCGTGCGCCGGGTGCGGGGCGGGCTGGCTACTGGTCGGGTGGATCCGCCGGGCTGGGCACGGCCGGCGGGCTCAGATCGGTGGTGCCGCTGCGGTCGCGCAGCCAGGCGTAGCCGTGGGGGCTGCGCCAGAGGTACTCACCCGGCGTGAGCATCGTGTAGGTCCATCCGCCGTGGGTCTTCAACCGGTGGTGGCGTCTGCAGAGGGCAGCGAGGTTGTCGCTGGACGTGGGACCGCCCGACTCCCAGGGGACGATGTGGTCCTTGTCGCAGGACCGCGCTGGTCGGTTGCACCAGGGGAACACGCAGGTGCGATCGCGGAGCTCGACCTGCTCGGTCAGGGTGGGGCTCGGCTGGTAGCCGGTCGAGTGCAGGGTTGCGGCGAGGTCGAGGACGGGCCTGACCGTCACCTTGGTGGTCGAGCCTGCCCTGCACCAGCCGGCGACCTGCCCAGCCGTGACCAGGTGCCCGCCGGCATTCTCCAGCCACGCCGGTGCGAGCCGGTCGCCGGAGGTCAGTGCGGCTTCGGAGAGGTGCACGTAGAGCACCACGGCGCGGGCCTTCGGGCTGGTTGAGCCGCTCAGTTGGGTGGTTGAGCCTGCCGAAACCACCGCCGCCTCGAACTCGATGGCCTGCTGACCCCGAGCGAGCATCCCGACCGCGAGTGACCGGCGCACGTCGAGGGACTCCTCGTTCCCGAGAACCTTGAGTTGTTCGGCGCCCCGCCGGACGGCGTCGTCGAGGTCGATGGCATCGGCGAGGTCGAGCTCGCCGTGGACCCGGGAGGTGCCGGCGAAGGAGACCTGGTCGTGGTCGAT
>NZ_RJSF01000007.1:121267-121379 GCF_003725535.1 Nocardioides pocheonensis
TCCCGGACTCAGCCGAGAGCCCGAGTGCGGCGGCGAGCTCCCAGACTGCGAACTCACTGACCAGGGGTGCGCCTTGGCCGGCGATCGGGATCCCGGTGTCCCGACCGGTGCC
>NZ_RJSF01000007.1:121541-246061 GCF_003725535.1 Nocardioides pocheonensis
TTCGGAAGATTTCTCGAGAACCTTTCGCGGCCCGCCGCGGCTCACCCCGGCCGTGCGGGTCGGGTGGTTTCGGCAGGCTCAACCACCTTGGGGTCGGCTCCGCGGTCGATGGCTGGGTCCCTGCCCGACGGGTGGTTTCGACGCTCGCTGGCGCTCGCACCTCAACCACCGAGGGACTCGCGCCCAACCGCGAGTCCCAGCCGCGCGCCGTACCCTCGTCGCCGCCCGTTCCCCCGGCACCGACCGCAACCCGACGAGAGTGGTTTCGAGGCTCGCTGGCGCTCGCACCTCAACCACCTAGGAGCGCGCGCGCGACAGCAAGACCCGGCCCCACGCCGTCCCCGTCGTCGCCGCCCGTCCCCCCGGCACAGACCGCCACCCGACCAGAGTGGTTTCGGCAAGCTCAACCACCGGTGGTTGGCTGCCCGTCACGAGCTTTCGAGGCTCGCTGGCGCTCGCACCTCAACCACCGAAATGCACCACCGACCGAACCCGACGACGCGAGGACCGTCAGCTGCTGCGGTTCGCGACGACGTCGGCGAACGCCTCGAGGGCGGTGCGGACCGGGCCCTCGGGGAGTGCGCCGAGGAGCCGCTTGGCCTCGGTCGCCTCGGTGGCGACGTAGTCACGCGCGGCGGCCATGGCGGGGTGGGCGCGGAGCAGCGAGAGCGCCTCGGCGTGGCGGGCGTCGTCAGTGAGGTCCCCGTCGAGGAGGTCGAGGAGACGGGCGTCCGCCGGGTCGGCCGACTTGCGGGCGATCAGCACGGGCAGCGTGGGCACGCCCTCGCGGAGGTCCGTGCCGGGCGTCTTGCCCGACTCGGCGCTCTCCGAGGCGATGTCGAGGATGTCGTCGGAGAGCTGGAACGCGACCCCTACCTTCTCGCCGTACGACGTCAGGGCGTCGACCACCTCCGGAGAGGCGCCGGCGAACAGCGCGCCGTACCGCGCGGACGTCGCGATCAGCGAGCCGGTCTTGCCGGCCACCACGCGCAGGTAGTGCGCGAGCTGGTCGTCGTCCGGGCCGGGGCCGAGCGTCTCGAGGATCTGCCCCTCGACGAGCCGGGTGAAGGTCTGGGCCTGGATCAGCACCGCGTCGGGGCCGAGCGACGCGGTCAGCTCCGAGGACTTCGAGAAGAGGAAGTCGCCGGTCAGGATCGCGACGTGGTTGTCCCAGCGCGCGTTCGCGGACTCGGCGCCGCGCCGGAGCGCGGCCTCGTCCATCACGTCGTCGTGGTACAGCGAGGCCAGGTGCGTCAGCTCGACCACGCAGGCGGCGGTGAGCACGTCCGGGGAGGACGCGTCGCCGGCCTCGGCCGCGAGGAAGCAGAGCAGCGGCCGGAACCGCTTGCCGCCGGCCTCCATCAGGTGGCGCGCCGCTTCGGTGACGAACGGCGCCTCGCTCTCCACGTGACCGTGGAGCGCCTTCTCGACCTCGTCCATCCGGGCGCTGAGCCGCGCCTCGAGCTCAGGGTCGAGGATCGGCAGCGCGAGAGGGGAGGTCACCTGATGAATTCTGCAATACGGCCGAGCATGTCGAGCAACGGGCCCGGTACGACGCCGAGCACGAGCGTCGCAGCCGCCCCGACGGCGATCACGGAGCTGGTCAGCACGCTGGGCACCGCGACGGACGGTCCGTCACCGACCGGGTCGGCGAAGAACATCACGACGATCACGCGGACGTAGAAGTACGCCGCGACCGCCGACATCAGCACGGCCACGATCACCACCGGCCAGGCACCGGCCGACAGCGCGGCCGCGAAGACGGCCCACTTGCCCGTGAAGCCACTGGTGAGCGGGATGCCGGCCATGCCGAGCAGCAGGAACGCGAAGATGCCGGCGACCAGCGGGGACTCCTTGCCCAGCCCGGCCCAGCGCGACAGGTGGGTCGCTTCCCCGCCCGCGTCACGGACCACGGTGACGATCGCGAAGGCCGCCATCGTCATCAGGCCGTAGGTGGTGACGTAGAACAGCACCGCCTGCACCGGGTTGATGTCGCCCGCGTGGATCTCGCCCAGGGACCGGGCCCCGAGGAAACCGGTGAGGATGAAGCCGGCGTGCGCCACTGAGGAGTAGGCGAGCAGGCGCTTCACGTCGGTCTGGGTCAGCGCGAACACCGACCCGACGACCATGGTGAGGATCGCGACGCCCCACATCAGCGGCTGCCAGTCCCAGCGCGCGCCGCCGAAGGCGACGTAGAACAGCCGCAGCAGCGCTCCGAACGCCGCCACCTTGGTGGCCGCGGCCATGAAGCCGGTCACCGCGGTCGGGGCGCCCTGGTACACGTCGGGCGTCCAGGCGTGGAACGGCGCGGCACCGACCTTGAACAGCAGCCCGACGGCGAGCATGCCCATGCCGCCGAGCAGCAGCGCGCGGCTGCCGCTGGAGCTGGCGACCGCCTGGGCGATCTTGCTGAACTCCATCGACCCGGCGTACCCGTAGGTGAGGGCGATGCCGTAGACGAAGAACCCGGAGCTGAACGCGCCGAGCATGAAGTACTTCAGCGCCGCCTCCTGGCTGAGCAGCCGGCGGCGCCGCGCCAGCCCGCAGAGCAGGTAGAGCGGCAGGGAGAGCACCTCGAGCGCCACGAACAGCGTGAGCAGGTCGTTCGCGGCCGGGAACATCAGCATGCCGGAGACCGCGAACATCAGCAGCGGGAAGACCTCGGTGTGCTCGAGACCCTGGGCCGAGGCCTCACGCTCGGCCTCGGTGCCCGGAAGGGCGGCCGCCTGGCCGGCGAACGCGGTCACGCCGCCCTCGAGCTGGCGCTCCGCGAAGAGCAGCACGCCCAGCAGCGCGAGGACGAGGATCAGCACCCAGATGAACAAGGTCGGCCCGTCGACGGCCAGCGCGCCCTCGGCGACCAGGAACCCGGGCTTCGGGTGGTCCGACCCGGGGTGGATGCGGTTCAGCACGTAGACGGTGGCACCGAGCGCACCGACGACGCCGACCGCGGCGAGCACGACCTGGGTCCAGTACCGGTACACCCGCGGCACGGCGGCCTCGACCAGTACGCCGACCACAGCGACGCCCAGCACGACCAGGATCGGCGAGATCAGGTCGTACTCGATGTGCGGAGCGGTGAAGTTCACTGGTGGGCCCCTTCCGGACTCTGCTCGGCCACCGTGGGCGCCGGGTCGTGCCGGTCCACCTGGCTCATCGTGTGGTCGACCGACGGGTTGATCACCGACAGCAGCGGCTTCGGGAAGAACCCGAAGATGACGATCAGCAGCAGCACCGGCGCCACGGCGGCGATCTCGCGAGTGCCGAGGTCACGCATGCCGACGATCTCCGGGCGCGTCGGGCCCGTCATCGTGCGCTGGTACATCAGCAGGATGTAGATCGCAGCCAGGACGATGCCCGTCACCGCGAAGGCCGCGGCGACCACGCTGTGGGAGAACGCACCGACGATCACCAGGAACTCCGACACGAACGGCGAGAGGCCGGGCAGCGACAACGATGCGAGGCCGGAGACCAGGAACACCCCGGCCAGGACCGGAGCCACCTTCTCCACCCCACCGAAGTCGCTGATCAGGGCCGAGCCCCGGCGCGAGATCAGGAAGCCCGTCACCAGGAACAGCGCCGCGGTGGAGAGGCCGTGGTTGAACATGTAGAGGTTCGCGCCCGACAGGCCCTGGCTGTTCATCACGAAGATGCCCAGCACGATGAAGCCGAAGTGCGAGACGCTGGTGTAGCCGATCAGGCGCGGGATGTTGTCCGAGCCGATCGCCATGAGGGCGCCGTAGATCACGCTGACCACCGCCAGCGTCACCACGACGGGCGTCGCCCACCGCGAGGCCTCGGGGAACAGCTCCAGGCAGAAGCGGATCATCCCGAACGTGCCGATCTTGTCGAGCACGCTGACCAGCAGCACCGAGGTGCCCGGGGTCGCGTTCTCGGTGGTGTCGGGCAGCCAGGTGTGCACCGGGAACATCGGCGCCTTGATCGCGAACGCGATGAAGAAGCCCACGAACAGCCAGCGGCCGGTGTCGGTGCCGAAGTCGATCTTGCTCAGCTCCGAGACCAGGTACGTCGCCCCGCCCGAGCTCTTCGCCGACACGACGTACAGGCCGATCACCGAGGCCAGCATGATCAGACCGCCGGCCAGGGAGTAGAGCAGGAACTTCACCGCGGCACGGGCCCTGCCGGCGCCGCCGTATCCGCCCACGAGGAAGTAGATCGGGATCAGCGTGGCCTCGAAGAACACGTAGAAGAGGAACACGTCGGTGGCCGCGAACACGCCGACCGCGAGGCCCTCCATCGCGAGCATCCACGCGAAGAACGCGTTCGGCGACCAGCGGGCCGGGGCCACGTGGGGCGACTCGGCCGCGACGTCGCGGACGTCCAGCGGGATCGGGTCGGCGTCGTTCCAGGAGGCCAGCAGCACGACCGGGGTCAGGATCAGCGTGAGCAGCACCAGCGTCAGTCCGATGCCGTCGACACCGACCGCGTAGTGCGCACCGAACGACTTGATCCAGGTGTGCTGCTCGGTGAACTGCATGCCGCCGTCGTTCTCGTAGCCGCTGGCCATCACCAGACCGAGCACGAGGGTCAGCAGCGAGACGCCGAAGGCGATCTGCTTCGGGGCCGCGGCGTTGGCTCGGCGCGGAAGCGCCTGCACGACCACCGCGCCGACGATCGGCACGGCGATCAGCACCGAGAGCCAGGGGAAGTTACTCATGCACGTCCTCGCTTCGCTCCGGGCGCGCATGAGGCACCAGCGGGCTGTGTTGAATGATTCGCTCGCTTCGCTCGCTCATGAGAAGTTCACCGCCAGCAGGGCCAGGAGGACGAGCGCGGCGCCGGAGAGCACGGCGAGCGCGTAGGAGCGGACGAAGCCGTTCTGGGCCAGCCGGAACCAGCTGGACATGCCGCCGAAGGCCGACGCCGTGCCCTCGGCGATGCCGTCCACGAACGAGCCGTCGAAGACCGAGAGGCCGCGGATGCCGGTGTAGCCGGGCTTCACGATCACCTCCTCGTTGAAGGCGTCGCCGTACAACTCGGCTCGCGCAGCACGCGTGAAGACCGACACCTGCGTGGGCGCCTCGCGCGGCACCGCGCGACGGCCGAAGAACGTCCAGGCGATCGCGATGCCGATGGCGACCACGACCAGCGTCACCAGGCTCATGCCGAGGGCACCGATCGCGAGGGACTTCTCCTCGTGCGTGCCGACGACCGGCGCGAGCCAGTCGGTGATCCAGCCGTTGAGGATGAGGAAGCCGCCGAGCGCCGAGAGCGCCGCGAGCGCGATCAGCGGGATGGTCATCACGCGCGGCGACTCGTGCGGGTGCACGTCCGGCTCCCAGCGCTGCTCGGTGACGAAGGTCATCAGCATCAGTCGGGTCATGTAGAACGCGGTGATCCCGGCACCGACCAGCGCGCACAGCCCGACGACGAAGTTGTCGGCGAAGGCCGTCTCGATGATCCGGTCCTTCGACCAGAAGCCGGCGAAGGGCGGGACGCCGATGATCGCCAGGTAGCCGATCGCGAAGGTCACGAAGGTGACCGGCATGGCCTTCTGCAGCGCGCCGTAGTGGCGCATGTTCACGTCGTCGTTGGTGCCGTGCATCACCGAGCCGGCACCGAGGAACATGTTCGCCTTGAAGAAGCCGTGCGTGAGCAGGTGGAAGATCGCGAGCGCGTAGCCGGCCGGGCCGAGGCCGGCCGCCAGGATCATGTAGCCGATCTGGCTCATCGTGGACCCGGCCAGGGCCTTCTTGATGTCGTCCTTCGCGCACCCGATGATCGCGCCCATCAGCAGCGTGATGCAGCCGACGATCACGACCCCGGTGCGGGCGTCCTCGGTCAGGCTGAAGATGAAGTTCGACCGGACGATCAGGTACACACCGGCCGTCACCATCGTCGCCGCGTGGATCAGCGCCGAGACCGGCGTCGGGCCCTCCATCGCGTCGAGGAGCCAGGTCTGCAGCGGGAACTGCGCCGACTTGCCGCACGCGGCGAGCAGGAGCAGCAGGCCGATCGCGGTGAGCGTGCCGCTGCTCGCCTTGTCGGCGTTGGCCGACACGACCGCGAACGACGTCGACCCGAAGGTCACGAAGATCAGGGCGCTGCCGAGCGAGAGGCCGATGTCGCCGACCCGGTTGATCACGAAGGCCTTCTTGGCCGCGGCTGCGGCGGACGGCTTGTACTGCCAGAACCCGATCAGCAGGTACGACGCCAGGCCGACGCCCTCCCAGCCGAGGAACACCCCGACGTAGTCGGCGGCGAGGACGAGCGTGAGCATCGAGGCGACGAACAGGTTGAGGTAGCCGAAGAACCGGCGCCGGCGCTCGTCGTGCTCCATGTAGCCCACGGAGTAGAGGTGGATGATCCCGCCGACGCCGGTGATCAGCAGCAGGAACACCGCCGACAGCTGGTCGTAGAGCAGGTCGAGGTTCACGGTGTACTTGCCGGCCGTGAACCAGGTCCACAGGTGCTGGGACACCTGCCGGTCACCGCTGTCGCGGCCGACCAGCGCGAAGAAGAGCACGAGGCTCAGCAGGAACGAGACCGCGACGGTGCCGACGCCGAGCCAGTGGCCCCACCGGTCGGTACGCCGTCCGCCGAGCAGCAGCACCGCTGCGCCGAGCGCCGGCAGCGCGACCACCAGCCAGAGCAGCGAGAACACCCCGTCGGCCGAGGCCGCGTGCACCACCGGCGCACCGGAGTGCAGCGCAGCCAGGGAGGAGGGAACCAATGACATCACGTGATCCTCAGTACTTCAGCAGGCTGGCGTCGTCGACGGAGGCCGAGCGGCGGGTGCGGAAGATGGTCATGATGATCGCCAGTCCCACGACGACCTCGGCCGCCGCGACCACCATCACGAAGAACGCGGCGATCTGGCCCTCGAGGTTGCCGTTGGCGCGGGAGAAGGTGACCAGCGCGAGGTTGCTGGCGTTGAGCATCAGCTCCACGCTCATGAACACCACGATCGCGTTGCGCCGGGTGAGCACCCCGAGGCAGCCGATCGTGAACAGGATCGCGCTGAGCACGATGAACGGTGTCGCGCTCATGGCTACCCCTCTCCCTCGGTGTGCGCGGAGCCGCTCACGGTGGAGTCCTCGCCGGTCAGCGCCTTGATCTCCTCGGCGATCTCGGGCGCCGACTTCACGGTGCCGCGCGCAGCCAGCACGCGCGAGATCGAGCCCGGGGCCGCGGTGCCGTCCGGCAGCAGGGCGGGGGTGTCGACTGCGTTGTGGCGGGCGAACACGCCCGGTGGCGGCAGCGGCCCGGGGTGCTTGCCGGTCGCCGCGTAGTCGCGCATCCGCTGCGCGGCGAGCGCGGCCTGCGTCGGCTTCGGGGTCAGCCGCTCGCGGTGGGCGAGCACCATCGCGCCGAGCGCGGCCGTGATCAGCAGCGCCGAGGTGACCTCGAAGGCGAAGACGTAGCGCGTGAAGAGGATCTTGGCCACCGCGGGGACGTTGCCGCCCTCGTTGGCCTTGCCCAGTCCGATCACGGTGCCGAACGAGACCTGCGCGACGCCGAGCACCAGCAGCGCGGCGAAGGTCAGCCCGACCAGGATCGAGGCGATCCGCTGGCCCCGGATGGTCTCGATGATCGAGTCCGAGGCATCCACGCCGACGAGCATGAGCACGAACAGGAACAGCATCAGGATCGCGCCGGTGTAGACGATGATCTGCACCGCGAAGAGGAAGGGCGCGTCCTGCACGGCGTACAGGACGGCCAGCGAGATCATCACGACCGCGAGCGCCAGGGCTGCGTGCACCGCCTTGCGGGCGAACAGCAGCCCCAGGGCGGCGGCGACCATGATCGGCGCCAGGATCCAAAAAGCGAGCATCAGGCCTCCCCCGCCTCGTCGTCGGCGCGGGCGCGCAGGTTGCCCCGGTAGTAGTCGCCCTCGTCGTCGCCGAGGCGCATCGGGTGCGGCGGCTGCTCCATGCCCGGCAGCAGCGGCGCGAGCAGGTCGGACTTCTCGTAGATCAGGGACGCGCGAGAGTTGTCGGCCAGCTCGTACTCGTTGGTCATCGTGAGGGCGCGGGTCGGGCAGGCCTCGATGCACAGCCCGCACAGGATGCAGCGCAGGTAGTTGATCTGGTAGACGCGGCCGTAGCGCTCGCCCGGGCTGTAGCGCTCGTCGTCGGTGTTGGAGTCACCCTCGACGTAGATCGCGTCCGCCGGGCAGGCCCACGCGCACAGCTCGCAGCCGACGCACTTCTCCAGGCCGTCGGGCCAGCGGTTGAGCTGGTGCCGACCGTGGAACCGGGGAGCGGTCGGGACCTTCTCGAAGGGGTACTGCTCGGTGACGACCTTGCGGAACATCGTGCGGAACGTCACGCCGAAGCCGGCGATCGGGTCCCACAGCTGCTCCTTGAGCGTTGCCATCAGTGCTCCTGTCCGGAGGTGGAACGAGTGGCGATGCCGATCTGGTCGGGCATCGGCGGCACGGGGTAACCGCCCGCGAACGCGTCGAAGGCGGTGGCCTCCTCCTCGGCAGCGGCGTCGGAGTCCTGCTTCTCCTCGAAGAACATCAGCACGACGATCAGGGCCACGCACACCGCGATCGCGGCGTACAGCCAGCGCCGGTCGAGGCCGCCGTTGAGGTCGATCGTGCGGATCGCCGCGACGGCGAGGATCCACACCAGCGAGAACGGGATCAGCCGCTTCCAGCCGAAGTGCATGAACTGGTCGTACCGGAGCCTCGGCAGCGATCCGCGCAGCCAGATGAAGATGAAGACGAAGAACATGACCTTGCCCATGAACCACAGGAACGGCCAGTACCCGTGGTTGGCGCCCGCCCAGAAGGTGTCGATCCAGAACGGGGCGCGCCAGCCGCCGAGGAACAGCGTGGTCGCGAGCGCCGAGACCGTCGCCATGTTGACGTACTCGGCGAGGAAGAACAGCGCGAACTTCAGCGAGGAGTACTCCGTGTGGAAGCCGCCGACCAGCTCGCCCTCGGCCTCGGGGAGGTCGAAGGGCGCGCGGTTGGTCTCGCCGATCATCGAGATCACGTAGATCACGAACGAGGGCGCGAGGATCACGCCGTACCAGAACTTGTCCTGCGCGGCGACGATCTGCGACGTCGACATCGAGCCGGCGTACAGGAACACGGCGACGAACGAGAGCCCCATCGAGACCTCGTAGGAGATCATCTGGGCGCTCGAGCGGAGCCCACCGAGCAGCGAGTACGTCGAGCCGGACGACCAGCCACCGAGCACGATGCCGTAGATGCCCACCGAGGCGATCGCCAGCACGAAGATCACCGCGACCGGCATGTCGGTCAGCTGCAGCGGCGTGTGGGTGTCGCTCCACGGCAGCTTCACGGTCGGGCCGAACGGGATCACCGACCAGGTGACGAAAGCCGGGATCACCACGATCACGGGCGCGAGCAGGAAGACCGCCTTGTCCGCGGCCTTGGGGATGATGTCTTCCTTGAGCGCGAGCTTCACGCCGTCGGCCAGGGACTGCAGCAGGCCGAAGGGGCCGTTGACGTTCGGACCGATCCGGTGCTGCATGCGGGCCACGACCCGGCGCTCCAGCCAGATGTTGAACAGCGTGAGCAGCACCAGGATCAGGAAGATCAGCACGGCCTTGAGGATGACCAGCCAGACGTTGTCGTGGCCGAACGCACCGAGACCGGGCGTCGAGTCGAGCCCGGTGAACAGCGCGGTCAGGTTCGCGGTCACTTGCGGCCTCCTTCGAGGGTGCTCACGGTCACCGTGCTGCCGGCCGGACCGACGAGGTGGCGCACCGAGAACCCGGGCGCACTCGCCGGAGCCCACACGACGCCGTCGGCGAGGTCGGCGACGCGCACCGGCAGGTTCAGGCTGCCCAGCGGGCCGGTGAGCGTGACCAGGTCACCCTCCTCGACCCCGCCGAGTCCGTCGAACGTCGCCTGCCCGACCAGCACGACCGGACGCCGGGCGGTGGCCCGGTAGTGGTCGTCGCCGTCCTGCATCCGCCCGTCGTCGATGAGCTGCTTCCAGGACGCGAGCACGAGGGTGCGCTCCCCGCTGGTTGAGCTTGCCGAAACCTCGTGCGGGATCTCGGCAGGCTCGATCACCAACCGCTCGCCCTCCCACGGACCCAGCTGCTGCATCTCGGTCGCCGCCTGCTCGGGGCTGCGGATCCCGATCGGGCGGCCGCGCTCCTCGGCGATGCCGGCGAGCACGCGTACGTCGGGCAGGGAGGTGGGGCTCTCCAGGACCTTGCCGAACGGCCGGACCCGGCCCTCCCAGTTCACGAACGAGCCGGCCTTGTCGGTCGTCGGAGCGACCGGGAAGACCACGTCGGCGACCTCGGTGAGCTCCGAGGAGCGCACCTCGAGGGCGACGACGAACGCCTTGCGGAGCGCCTTGCGGAGCTTCTTCGCCCGGGCGCCGTGGAGCTGCCCCCCGTAGAGCTGCAGAGTGTCGGCCGGGTCGACCCCGCCGACGACCAGCGCCTCGAGGTCACCCTCGACGAGCGCGTCGAGGATGCTCTCCGCGTCGAGACCCTCGGCCTCCGGAAGCTTCGCGGCGCCCCAGGCGGCACCCAGGTCGACCCGGGCCGACGCGTCGGAGACCGGACGTCCGCCGGGGAAGAGGTTCGGCAGGCAGCCGACCTCCAGGGCGCCCCGGTCGCCGGCACGCCGCGGCACCCAGGCGAGCCGGGCGCCGGTGGTCTGCGCGAGCTGCACGGCCGCGCTGAGGGCGCCGGGCACGCTCGCCAGGCGCTCACCGACCAGCACGATGCCGCCCCCGTCGAGGGCGACCTCGCCGTTCTCGGCGAGGGCGTCGAGCGCGGTGGCCTCGGTGCCGGGCACCGTCGGCAGCAGCCGGCCGCCCATCTTGCGCAGGCCGCGGGAGGTGAACGGCGCCAGCGAGAAGATCCGGGTGCCGTGCGCGCGGTTCGCCTTGCGCAGCCGCAGGAAGATCGCGCCCGCCTCGTCCTCCGGCTCGAGCCCGGCCAGCACAACGGTGCGGGCGGTCTCCAGGTCGGCGTACGTGACCGCGCCACCGTCGGGGCCGGTGAGGACGACCTGGGAGGCGAGGAACGCCGCCTCCTCCGCCCCACGGTCGGCGCCGAGCGGGCGCGACCGGAAGTCGATGTTGTTCGTCCGGCAGGTGACGCGCGCGAACTTGCTCCACGCGTAGGCGTCCTCGACGGTGAGCCGGCCGCCGGGGAGCAGGCCGACCTTCCGCTTCGCGGCCGCGAGGCCCCGGGCGGCGACCGCGAAGGCCTCGGACCAGGAAGCGACCCGGAGGTCACCCGTCTCCTCGTCGCGGACCATCGGGTGGGTCAGCCGGTCGTCCTGGCGCGCCCACAGGAACGCGAACCGGTCCTTGTCGGTGATCCACTCCTCGTTGACCTCGGGGTCATTGTCGGCGAGCCGGCGCATCACCTTGCCGCGCCGGTGGTCGACGCGGATGGCGGAGCCGCACGCGTCGTGCTCCGCGACCGCCGGAGCCGAGACCAGGTCGAAGGGCCGCGAGCGGAACCGGTACGCCGCCGAGGTCAGCGCCCCGACCGGGCAGATCTGGATGGTGTTGCCGGAGAAGTAGGACTCGAACGGCTCGCGCTCGTAGATGCCCACCTGCTGGAGCGCACCGCGCTCGATCAGCGCGATGAACGGGTCACCGGCGATCTGCTCGGAGAACCGCGTGCACCGGGCGCACAGGACGCAGCGCTCGCGGTCGAGCAGCACCTGGGCGGAGATGTTGATCGGCTTGGGGTAGACGCGCTTGTGCTCGACGAACCGGGACTCGCCGCGGCCGTTGCTCATCGCCTGGTTCTGCAGCGGGCACTCACCGCCCTTGTCGCAGACCGGGCAGTCCAGCGGGTGGTTGATCAGCAGGAACTCCATGATCCCCTGCTGCGCCTTGTCGGCGACCGCGCTGGTGGCCTGGGTGTTCACGACCATGCCCTCGGCGACGGGCAGCGTGCACGAGGCCTGCGGCTTGGGGAAGCCGCGGCCGTTGCCGGCGTCGGGGATGTCGACCAGGCACTGGCGGCAGGCGCCGACCGGGTCGAGCAGCGGGTGGTCGCAGAACCGCGGGATCTGCACGCCGACCTGCTCGGCGGCACGGATCACCAGGGTGTCCTTCGGGACGCTGACCTCGATGCCGTCGATGGTCAGCGTGACCAGGTCGGACTTCTCGACGGCGCTGCCCGCACCGTCGCCGGTCGTCACAGTCATGCGGAGGCTCCTTCAGCGGCGAAGACCGTGGACGCCATCGGGTCGAACGGGCAGCCGCCGTGCTCGAGGTGGGCGAGGTAGTCGGCCCGGAAGTACTTGATCGAGGAGGTGATCGGGCTGGTCGCGCCGTCGCCGAGCGCGCAGAACGCGCGGCCGAGGATGTTGTCGCACTGGTCGAGCAGCAGGTCGAGGTCCTCCTCGCTGCCCTGACCGTTCTCCAGGCGGGCGAGCGTCTGGGTCAGCCACCAGGTGCCCTCGCGGCACGGCGTGCACTTGCCGCAGGACTCGTGCTTGTAGAACTCCGTCCAGCGCAGCACCGCGCGGACCACGCAGGTGGTGTCGTCGAAGATCTGCAGCGCCCGGGTGCCGAGCATCGACCCGGCCTCGCCGACCGCCTCGAAGTCCAGCGGCACGTCGAGGTGCTCGGAGTTGAGCAGCGGGGTGCTGGAGCCGCCGGGCGTCCAGAACTTGAGCTGGTTGCCGTTGCGCATGCCCCCGGCCAGCTCGATCAGCTGGCGCAGGGTGATGCCGAGCGGGGCTTCGTACTGGCCGGGCCTGTTGACGTGGCCCGACAGGGAGAAGATCCCGAAGCCCTTGGACTTCTCGGTGCCCATCGAGGCGAACCAGTCGGCGCCGTTGGCGATGATCGACGGCACCGACGCGATGCTCTCGACGTTGTTGATCACCGTGGGGCTGGCGTAGAGGCCGGCCACGGCGGGGAACGGCGGCCGCAGGCGGGGCTGGCCGCGGCGTCCCTCGAGCGAGTCGAGGAGCGCGGTCTCCTCACCGCAGATGTAGGCACCGGCGCCGGCGTGCACCACGAGGTCCAGGTCGTAGCCGGAGCCGTGGATGTCGGTGCCGAGGTGGCCCGCGAGGTAGGCCTCCTGCACGGCCCGCTGGAGCCGGCGTACGACGTGCAGCACCTCGCCGCGCACGTAGATGAACGCCTTGTTGGCGCGGATCGCGTAGGAGCTGATGATCACGCCCTCGACCAGCGTGTGCGGGCTGGCCATCATCAGCGGGATGTCCTTGCAGGTGCCCGGCTCGGACTCGTCGGCGTTGACCACGAGGTACTTCGGGTTCGGGTTGTCCTGCGGGATGAAGCTCCACTTCATGCCGGTCGGGAAGCCGGCCCCGCCGCGACCGCGGAGACCGGAGTCCTTCACCGCGGCGATCACGTCGTCCTGCGACATCGACAGCGCCTTCTTCAGCGCGTCGTACCCGCCACGCGACTCGTACGACGCGAGCGTCCACGCACGCTCCGCATCCCAGTTGTCGGTGAGGATCGGGGTCAATACGTCCATCAGGACTCCTCCGCCGTGGTCTCGGACTCGGCGCGCGACGTGTCGGCGTGCTCGACGGCCTCGCCCTTGTCGTCAGGCACCGCATCGGCGTCGCCGGAGGCCGAGCCCGAGGGCGCCGTCCAGCCCTGCTCACGGGCGATCTTCAGCCCGACCAGCGACGCCGGTCCGGCTGCGGGGCCCTCGTCGGCGAGGTCGTCGGGGAAGCCGGCGAGCACGCGCTCGGCCTCGCGCCAGGTCACCACGCGGGGGCCGCGGGTCGAGCGGACCTCGTTGCCGGCCCGCAGGTCGTCGACGAGCCGGACCGCCGACTCCGGCGTCTGGTTGTCCATGAACTCCCAGTTGACCATCATCACCGGGGCGTAGTCGCAGGCCGCGTTGCACTCGACGTGCTCGAGGGTGATCTTGCCGTCCTCGGTGGTCTCGTCGTTGCCGACGTCGAGGTGGTCCTTGAGCCGCTCGAAGATCAGGTCGCCGCCCATGATCGCGCAGAGCGTGTTGGTGCAGACCCCGACGTGGTAGTCACCGACCGGGCGGCGCTTGTACATCGTGTAGAAGGTCGCCACGCCGCTGACCTCGGCCGCGGAGATCTCGAGGATCTCGGCACACGCCTCGATGCCCTCGGGCGTGATCTGCCCGGCAACGCTCTGCACGAGGTGCAGCATCGGGAGCAGGCCCGAGCGCTTCTGGGGGTAGCGCGCCGCGATCTCCTCGAGCTCTGCAACTGTCTCTTGTGGCAGAGGCACCTAGACCACAGCCCTTCCGCAACCATGAATCGGAACAACAGCGCGACAGGACCACGTGTCGCAATGCGCGCAGACTGAAACCAACGAACTCATCTGTCGACACCGCCCATGACAGGGTCGATGCTCGCGATCGCGACGATGACGTCGGCGATCATGCCGCCCTCGCTCATCACCGAGGTCGCCTGGAGGTTGGTGAACGAGGGGTCGCGGAAGTGCGCGCGGTAGGGGCGCGTGCCGCCGTCGCTGACGACGTGCGCGCCGAGCTCGCCGCGCGGCGACTCGATCGGCACGTAGGCCTGTCCGGCCGGGACCCGGAAGCCCTCGGTCACCAGCTTGAAGTGGTGGATGAGGGCCTCCATGGACTCACCCATGATGTGCCGGATGTGGTCGAGGCTGTTGCCCATGCCGTCGCTGCCGATGGAGAGCTGGCTGGGCCACGCGATCTTCTTGTCACCGATCATCACCGGCGCGCCCTCGAGGCCGGCGAGCCGCTCGACGCACTGCTCGATGATCTTCAGCGACTCCCACATCTCGTTCAGCCGGATCCGGAACCGGCCGTAGGAGTCGGCGGTGTCCCAGGTGCAGACCTCGAAGTCGTAGTCCTCGTAGCCGCAGTAGGGCTGGTTCTTGCGCAGGTCCCACGGGTAGCCGGTGGAGCGCAGCACCGGGCCGGTGATGCCCAGCGCCATGCAGCCGGCCAGGTCGAGGTGGCCCACGTCGACGAGGCGGGCCTTGAAGATCGGGTTGGCGTTGCAGAGGTCGGCGTACTCCGGCAGCCGCTTCTTCATCAGGGCCACGAAGTCGCGGATCTCGTCGAGCGCACCGGCAGGCATGTCCTGTGACACGCCGCCGGGGCGGATGAACGCGTTGTTCATGCGGAGCCCCGTGATCAGCTCGAGCAGGCCGAGGACCAGCTCGCGCTCGCGGAACCCGATCGTCATCACGGTCAGGGCGCCGATCTCCATGCCGCCGGTGGCGATCGCCACCAGGTGGGAGCCGATCCGGTTGAGCTCCAGGAGGAGCACCCGCATCACGTTGGCCTTCTCGGGGATCTGGTCCTCGATGTCGAGCAACCGCTCCACGCCCAGGCAGTACGCCGCCTCGTAGGCCAGGTTGCCGAGGTAGTCCATGCGGGTGCACAGCGTCACGCCCTGGACCCAGGTGCGGTACTCCATGGTCTTCTCGATGCCGGTGTGCAGGTAGCCGATGCCGCACCGCGCCTCGGTGACCGTCTCGCCCTCGAGCTCGAGGATCAGCCGGAGCACGCCGTGCGTGGACGGGTGCTGCGGGCCCATGTTGACGACGATCTTGTCGTCGTGGTCCTCGGCGACGCCGGTGACGACGGAGTCCCAGTCCTGGCCGGTGACCGTGTAGACCTTGCCTTGCGAGGTCTGGGACTCGGTCGCGGCGTAGGGATCGTTCGAGGTGGTGGTCACGAGTACGCCCTCCGCTGGTCCGGCGGCGGCACCGTGCCGCCCTTGTACTCCACAGGAATGCCGCCGAGTGGGTAGTCCTTGCGCTGGGGGTGGCCCGGCCAGTCGTCCGGCATCTCGATGCGGGTGAGGCCCGGGTGGCCGTCGAACACGATGCCGAAGAAGTCGAAGGTCTCGCGCTCGTGCCAGTCGTTGGTCGGGTAGGTCGCGACCACGCTGGGGATGTGCGGGTCGGAGTCGGGGCAGGTGACCTCGAGGCGAATCCGCCGGTTGTGGGTCATCGAGAGCAGGTGGTAGACCGCGTGCAGCTCGCGCCCGGTGTCACCGGGGTAGTGGACGCCGCTGACGCCGGCGCAGAACTCGAACCGGAGCGCCTCGTCGTCGCGGAGCAGCCTGGCCACGGCGGGCAGGTCCTGGCGACGGATGAAGAAGGTGATCTCGCCGCGGTGGACGACCACCTTCTCGACCGAGGACTCCAGACCCTGCTCGCGGGTGACCCTCGCCAGCGAGGCCGCCACGTCGTCCATCCAGCCGGGCCCTCCTGAGCCTGCCGAAGGGCCGTACGGCGGGGGCGTGGCGCCGGGCAGCGTGACCGTGCGGCGCAGACCGCCGTAGCCGGAGGTGTCACCGGCGTCCTGGGTGCCGAACATGCCACGCCGCTCGCCGATCACCTCGCGGGTGTCGGCGGTGTGGGCCTCGACGGCGTCCAGGGAGGCGTCCTGCGTGCCGCCTTCGCGCTGGGCGAGCTGGGACTTCTCAGGAGCGGCGTCGTCGGCGCTCTTCTGGTCGGGCTCGTCGGTCACCGCAGCAGGCCCCTCATCTGGCTGGTCGGCAGCGCCTTGAGCGCCGACGCCTCGTTCGTCTCGATCTCGGCAAGCCGGTTGCTGCCCAGCTTGGTGCCCTGGACCTGCTCGTGGAGCTTGAGGATCGCGTCGATCAGCATCTCGGGGCGCGGCGGGCAGCCGGGGAGGTACATGTCGACGGGGACGACGTGGTCGACACCCTGCACGATCGCGTAGTTGTTGAACATGCCGCCCGAGCTCGCGCACACGCCCATCGCCAGCACCCACTTCGGGTCGGGCATCTGGTCGTAGATCTGGCGCAGCACCGGGGCCATCTTCTGGCTCACCCGGCCGGCGACGATCATCAGGTCGGCCTGCCGCGGGCTGGCCCGGAACACCTCCATGCCGAACCGGGCCAGGTCGTACTTGGGGCCGCCGGTGGTCATCATCTCGATGGCGCAGCAGGCGAGGCCGAAGGTGGCCGGCCAGAACGACGCCTTGCGCATGTAGCCGGCGACGCCCTCGACCGTGGTCAGCAGGACGCCGGACGGAAGCTTCTCTTCGATACCCATGTCAATGTGCTCCCAGTGTTGAGAGTCGGGAGGTGCGTGCAATGCCAAGGCGGAGGAGGGAAGGCGGCCTACGACGCGCCGCGTCGGCCGTCGACCGACACGCCACGGATCTGGGATGGCGCGGGCAGTGTGCGTACATCACGGCTCTCAATCCCAGTCCAGGCCGCCGCGACGCCATACGTACACGTAGGCGACGAAGACCGGGATGATGAACAGCACCATCTCCACCAGCGCGAAGGTGCCCATGGCGTCGAAGGCCACGGCGATCGGGTAGAGGAAGACGATCTCGATGTCGAAGACGATGAACAGCATCGCGGTGATGTAGTAGCGGACCGGGAAGCGGCCGCCGCCGATCGGCTGGGGCGTGGGCTCGATGCCGCACTCGTAGGAGTCGAGCTTGGCGCGGTTGTAGCGCTTCGGGCCGACCAGCGCGCTCATGATCACCGAGAACACGGCGAAGCCGGCCGCCAGGATCAGGAGCGCCAGAACCGGGGTGTAGAGCGCCATTCCTCACCTTCCTGCAGGGCTCATCGCACGCAGGTTGTGCGCTTGTGAACCACTTCACGATCTCGCGACTTCGTCAGCATAGAGGCCTCCGTCACAACGCGCGAACCCCCCTCCCCCCGGGTGGAATCCACGCGGGGACCGGCCCATTTAGGGCATGCGAGCGTGGCCTAAATCACGGCTTGGTGCCGCGGTGGAGGGCCACGATCCCGCCGCTCAGGTCGCGCCACTCGACGCCGGTCCAGCCGGCGCGCTGGAGCCGTGCGGCCAGCCCGCGCTGGTCGGGCCATGCGCGGATCGACTCGGCCAGGTAGACGTAGGCGTCGGGAGCCGAGGAGACCGCGCGCGCCACGGCCGGGAGCGCCTTCATCAGGTACTCGATGTAGAGCGTCCGGAACGGCGCCCAGGTCGGCGAGCTGAACTCGCAGACGACCAGCCGCCCGCCGGGACGGGTCACACGCAGCAGCTCGCGGAGGCCGGCGTCGGGGTCGACGATGTTGCGCAGCCCGAAGGAGATCGTCACCGCGTCGAAGGTGTCGTCGGGGAACGGCAGCCGGGTGCCGTCGCCGGCGACGAAGGGCAGGTGGGGGCGCGCCTGCTTGCCGACCCGCAGCATGCCGACGGAGAAGTCGCACGGCACGACGGTCGCGCCGCGGTCTCGGAACGGCTGGCTCGACGTACCGGTGCCGGCCGCGAGGTCCAGGACGAGCTCGCCCGGCCTCGGGTCGACCGCCGCGATCACCTGGTGGCGCCACCGCCGGTCCTGGCCGAGCGACAGGACGTCGTTGGTGAGGTCGTAGCGCCGGGCGACGTCGTCGAACATCGCCTGCACCTCGGCGGGCTTCTTGTCCAGGTCAGCGCGGGTCACGCAGACACCCTATGGGTGCCCGCACGAGGCAACTTTTCCGGTCTCCGGTGCGTCTACGAGGGCATGGAGCAACGCAAGGGGCAGGATGTCCCGGTGAACACTGGTGTGAAGCGTGGGGGCGGTGGGACGAGGTTTCTCGTGCTGCTGCTGGCCATCGCAGGTCTCGGGTACGCCGCCACGACCGTCTCGGCAAGCGGGGCCACGGCCGGGCACGGCCACCGGTCGGCCCCGGCCGCCACGGTCTCGCCGTCGACCCAGCCGGCCGCGGTCGCTGCAGGACCACAGATCCTCCCGGCCTCCGACCCGCTGACCCCGACGCCGACCACGACACCGACACCGGCCCCGGCCCCGGCCGTCCTGCAGCCGGGCGACACCGGTCCTCGGGTGCGGGTGCTCCAGGCCCGGCTCCGCCAGCTCGGCTGGTACGCCGGCACGGTCAACGACCGCTACGGCCCCCGCACGACCACGGCGGTGCGCGGCTTCCAGGCCCGGCACGCCCTGCCGGTCACCGGCTCCGTGGACCGACCGACGCTCCTGCAGGTCTGGTCACTGACCCGCAGGCCGACCCGGGACGAGCTGCACAACCGGACCGTCGGAGGCCAGGGCGGCGGGGGCACCTGGACCACCGCGGCGCTGGACCGGCGCTGCCGCTCCGGCCACGTGCTGTGCGTGGACAAGGCGAGCCGCACCATCCGCTGGGTGGTCGACGGCGAGGTCCGCAGGACCATGGCGGTGCGGTTCGGCGCGGCGTACACCCCGACCCGCGAGGGCGTCTTCCACATCGGCTGGAAGTCGCGTGACCACGTCTCCACGCTGTTCCACACCTCGATGCCGTTCGCGATGTTCTTCAGCGGTGGGCAGGCGGTGCACTACTCGTCGGACTTCGCGGCCCGGGGCTACGCAGGAGCGAGCCACGGCTGCGTCAACGTGCGGGACTACAACGGCATCAAGTGGCTGTTCGGCCAGGTCCGCGTGGGCGACACGGTGGTCATCTACTGGTCCTAGACCCCCAGCCGGGTGGGTGGCTACCCGGGCGTAGGCTCCACCTTCGTGACCAGCACTCCGCGCGCCTCGACGCAGGCCGTCGCCGGCCGTCTCGTCGCCCGGACCACCGAGATCACCGATCCCGGTCCCCTGCTGGAGCTGCTGCCGGACGCGGCCGAGGGAGCCGGTGAGGACCCCGGCCTGACCGCCTGGCTGCGCCGCGGCGAGGGCATCGTCGGGTGGGGCGTCGCCGCCTCGATCCGCACCACGGGCAGCGGTCGGTTCGACGACGCCGTGGACTGGTGGCGCGAGGTCGCGGGAGCCGCCGTGGTGCGCGACGACCTGCGCGTGCCCGGCTCCGGCCTGGTCTGCCTGGCCAGCTTCGCCTTCGCCGACGAGCCGGGCGAGAGCGTGCTGGTCGTGCCTCGTGTGGTCGTCGGTCGCCGCGGCGACCGCTGCTGGATCACCCTGATCGGCGACGACGAGCTCACCCCGGCACCCACGCTGCAGCGGCAGCCCGAGCCACGCGCACCGGGCAACGTCGTCTTCACCGACGGTGACGTCGACAGCGCGGAGTGGGAGGCGATCGTCGCCCGCGCGGTCGAGCGGATCGGCTCCGGCGAGCTGGAGAAGGTGGTGCTCGCGCGCGACCTGGTGGCCACCACCGACGAGCCGCTGGACGTGCGCTGGCCGCTGCGCCGGCTCGGCACGTCGTACGAGATGTGCTGGACGTTCCACGTCGACGGGCTCTTCGGCGCCACCCCCGAGCTGCTGGTCCGCCGCGAGCGCGGCCTGGTCACCTCCCGCGTCCTGGCCGGCACGATCCGCCGGACCGGCCACGACGAGCGCGACCTCGCGCTGGCCGCCACCCTGGCCCGGTCGTCGAAGGACCTCGAGGAGCACGAGTACGCTGTCCGCTCGGTCGCCGAGGCGCTCGCCCCGCACTGCAGCTCGATGAACGTGCCGGAGGCGCCGTTCGTGCTGCACCTGCCGAACGTCATGCACCTGGCCACCGACGTCGCCGGCGTGGTGCCGGACACAGACGGGTCGACCGTGCTGGAGCTGGCAGCGGCGCTGCACCCCTCGGCCGCCGTGGGTGGCACCCCGACCAAGGTCGCCGTGGAGATGATCAAGGAGATCGAGGGCATGGACCGCGGGCGCTACGCGGGCCCCGTCGGCTGGATGGACGCCCACGGCGACGGCGAGTTCGGCATCGCGCTGCGCTCGGCGGAGTACTCCGGCACGCGTGTGCGGCTCTTCGCCGGCTGCGGGATCGTCGCCGACTCCGACCCCGAGGCGGAGCTCGCCGAGGCGCAGGCCAAGTTCGTGCCCGTGCGGGACGCCCTCACCGCACGCTGAGCCGGGCCTCGCACCGGGGCGGCGTACCGTCCTCCCATGCGGACGATCGCCGTCACCGGCGCCACCGGGCACGTCGGGGGGCGGGTCGCGCACCTGGTCGCCGACCTGCAGCCGAGACTGGTCGTGCGTGACGCCTCGCGGGTGCCGGAGATCGACGGCGCGACGGTGGCGCAGGCGACGTACGCCGACCTGGAGGCGAGCATCGCGGCCCTCCGCGAGGTCGACGTGCTCTTCATGGTGTCCGCGGCGGAGAGCAGCACCCGCCGCGAGGAGCACCGCACCTTCATCCGCGCCGCCGCAGAAGCCGGGGTCTCCCACCTCGTCTACACGTCGTTCGCCGGCGCGGCCCCGGACGCCACCTTCACCCTCGGCCGCGACCACTTCGACGCCGAGCAGGCGATCGCCGAGACGGGCATCGCGCACACGTTCCTGCGCGACAACTTCTACCTCGACCTGCTGCCGTTCTTCGCCGACACCCACGGGGTGATCCGCGGGCCGGCGGGCGACGGCCGGGTCGCAGCCGTCGCCCGTGCGGACGTCGCCGACGTCGCCGCCGCCGTCCTGCGCTCCCCCGACGCCCACGCCGGCGCGACCTACGAGCTGACCGGGCCGGAGGCGTTCACCCTGACCGAGCTCGCGGCCCGCGCCTCGGCCGTCCTCGGTCGCACCCTCCGGTTCGAGGACGAGACCGAGGACGAGGCCTACGCGTCCCGGCGTGCGGCGTACGACGCCGAGGACTGGCAGCTGGACGCCTGGGTGAGCACCTACACCTCGATCCGCGACGGCCAGATGGAGACCGTCACCGACGACGTGCGCCGGGTCACCGGCCACGACCCCCGGTCGCTGGAGGACGTGCTCGCGCACTGAGCGTGACTCACGCCGCGACGTCCTCCTCCGGCAGCGCGGAGTAGTGCGAGGAGTCCCCCACCAGCGCCCGGCTGCGCTGCCCGCTCACCGAGACCGGCACGTCGCCGCCGACGGTCACGCGGCTGAGCCGACGCGGCTGGTCGTCGTAATTGTCGATCGCGTAGTGCTGGGTGATCCGGTTGTCGAAGACCAGCAGCTGGCCCGGCTGCCACGACCACCGCAGCACGTGCTCGGGCCGGGTGACGTGCGCCTGGAGGAGCCGGAGCACGTCGCGCGACTCGGTGGTGGAAAGCCCCTCGATGCCCCGCACGAAGCCGCCGACGAAGAGCCCGCGCTCCCCCGTCTCGGGGTGCACCCGCACGACCGGGTGCGAGGACTCGTACCGCGTGGACTCGAAGACCTCGCGGTAGGCCGCCTCGGAAGCGGTCCTGCGCGGCCGCGGTTCGGCGTAGTCGTAGACGTTCGTGTGCACCGCCCAGAGGGTGTCGGCCCAGCGGCGCAGCGGCTCGGGAAGGCTTCGGTACGCCGCGGCGCTGCTGGCCACGAGCGTCTCGCCGCCGTACGCCGGGACCGTGATGCTGCGCAGCGTGGTGATCGCCGGCGGGTTCACGACGAACGTCACGTCCGAGTGCCACTCGTTCGCCTTGCTCACCGCGGCGTCGACGTCGAGCACCTGCGGCGTCTCGCCCCCGGGCACCGTCGGGTGCGCCGCGGTCAGCGACCCGAAGCGGGCGGCGAAGCGCTCCTGCCCGGCGGCGTCGAGGTCGGGGGCGTCGAGGACCAGCGCCTTGTGCGTGCCGAGCGCGGCCCGCAGCTCGGCGACGGTGTCGTCGGAGAGGTCGTCGGCGGGGTCGACGCCGAGGACGCGAGCGCCGATGTGGGCGGTGATCTTGCGAAGGTCGAGGGTCATGGAGGCTCCTGCGGTGGGGGATGCAATCATTGTCTTCTAACTTACTAGACATTGATTACTTTGCAACCTCGCCACGGAATCCCCGTCAGGCGGTGAGCTCCTCGCCGGCGGCCAGGCGGACGTACTCCTGCTCGCGCGGCGCCAGGAAGCGACCGAGGTGCCCGTCGACGATGCCGAGGCCTGCCTCGCTGTAGACCGCGTCGTGGATCGCCAGAGAGCGGGGCGCACCCACCTCGCGGGCGTAGTCGATGCACTCCGAGACCTTCAGCCAGGGCGCGCTCACCGGCAGCATCAGCAGGTCCGGCACGGTCGGCGGGACCGTCAGGGCATCGCCCGGGTGGAAGACCGTGGTGCCCTCGGCGGTGAGGAAGAAGCCGCTGTTGTCGAAGTGCGGCAGCTCGGGGTGGATCACCGCGTGCTTCTCCCCGACCAGCTCGACCCGCAGCCCCAGGTCGAGGACCTCACCCGGCTGCACGACGCTGACCCGCTCCACGACGTCGGGCGCCTGCTCCCGGATCTGGCGGGCCACCGCCTCGATCGTGAAGACCGGCGCGTGCGTCGCGCGGAGCAGGTCGGGTGTCCAGTGGTCCGGGTGCTCGTGGGTGATCAGGACGACGGTCGCGCCGTCGACCGCCTCCCGCGCGGTGAACATGCCGGGGTCGATCACGACGTGGTGGGCACCGGTCTCGAGTCTCACGCAGGCGTGACCATGCTTGAAGATCCGCATGCAGCCAGACTAGGGTGGCCGCTATTGAACGCTATTCAAGAAGCGTTCGGCCAAGGAAGTGAGCGTGGGGCTCATGACTGACCACGACGTGATCATCGTCGGCGCCGGCTTCGGCGGCATGGGCGCGGCGATCAGCCTGAAGCGGCTCGGCTACGGCGCCGCGACCCGCAGCATCGCGATCCTCGAGCGCGAGGACGACCTCGGTGGCACCTGGCACGTGAACCACTACCCCGGCCTGGCCGTCGACATCGCCAGCGTCACCTACTCCTACTCCTTCGAGCCCAACCCGTGGTGGGAGCACTGGTTCGCCCGCGGCCACGAGCTGAAGCGGTACGCCGAGCACGTCGCGGACACCTACGACCTGCGCCGCCACATGGAGTTCGGCGTGCGGGTCGAGGGAGCGCGGTGGGACGAGGACGAGCGGCACTGGGTCGTGTCGACCAGCGCAGGCACCCGCACCGCGACGTACCTGATGACCGCGACCGGGTTCCTCTCCCAGCCGCGCCTGCCGGACATCGAGGGCGTCCACGACTTCGCCGGCACCGTGATCCACACCGCGCAGTGGGACGACTCGGCGGACCTGACCGGCAAGACGGTGGCCGTGATCGGCACCGGCGCCACGGCCGTGCAACTGATCCCGCAGATCGCCCGGCAGGCAGCGGCGATGACCGTCTACCAGCGCACGCCGATCTGGGTGACGCCGAAGGCCGACTTCCGGATCCCGCGCGCCGTGCAGTACCTCTTCGCGGCGCAGCCGTGGACCCAGCGCCTGGCCCGCCGGCTGAACAGCACCTGGCTGGAGACGCTCATGGTCACCGGCGTCCTGCACTACAAGCAGGCCAGGCTCTTCAACCAGGGCGCCGCTGCGCTGGCGAAGGCACACCTGCGTCGTCAGGTCGCCGACCCCGAGCTGCGGCGCAAGCTGACCCCCGACTACAGCTTCGGCTGCAAACGGCCGACGTTCTCCAACGACTACTACCCCACCTTCACGCGGCCGCACGTCACCCTGGAGACAACGCCGATCCGCAACATCACGTCGACCGGCGTGGTGACCGGCGACGGCCGGGAGACCGAGGCCGACGTGCTCGTGCTCGCGACCGGCTTCAACCTCTGGGACACGAACTTCCCCGCCTTCGAGGTGATCGGCCGCGACGGCCGCAACCTCGGCAAGCTGTGGCGCGAGCAGGGTTACCACGCGTACGAGGGCGTGACGGTGGCCGGCTTCCCCAACTTCGTCACGCTGAACTCGCCGTACTCCTACTCGGGCCTGAGCTACTTCATGACGATCGAGGTGCAGATGCGCCACCTCGAGCGGCTCTTCGGCGAGCTGCAGCAGCGAGGGGCCCACACCTTCGAGATCTCCGAACGCGCCGACCAGGAGTTCCTCGCGCACATGCTCGAGCGGATGGACGACACCGTGTTCGTGCAGGGGTCGTGCGCGACGGCGCGCAGCTACTACTACACCAACGAGGGCGACGCGGTCCTGCTGCGCCCGACCTCGTCGGCGCACGCCCGCCGCGCCGTCGAGGCGTTCCCGCTCGACGACTACGTCTACGCCTGATCGGTGGCCGAGACGGTGGTTGAGGCGCGGTTGCGCAGCAACCGCCTCGAAACGCCATTGCCTCCGTGGTCGCCGCGCTCCACGATCAGCGGGTGCTCGACGTCCTGCTCTCCGGCCTCCTGACCGGCTACGCCATCGCGGTGCCCGTGGGCGCCGTGGCGGTGATGATCGTCGCGGTCAGCTCGCGCACGTCGTGGCGCACCGGCGCGGCGGCAGGGCTGGGGGTCGCCAGCGTCGACGGGGCGTACGCCGCGGTGGCGGTGCTCGCCGGCACTGCCGTCGCCCGGTTGCTCGAGCCGATCTCCTCCACGCTCACGGCCGTCTCGGTGGCCGTGCTGCTCGCGATCGCCGGCCTCACCCTGGTGCACGCCTTCCGGCCGGAGCGCGCCGACGAGGAGCCGTTGCGTGCCTGGACACCGCTGCGCGCCTGGGCAACCTTCGCCGCGATCACGGCGATCAACCCGGCGACCGTGCTCTACTTCGCGGCGATCGTGATCGGCGGCACGGTGAAGATCCACGGGCCGCTCGAGGGATTCGTGTTCGTGCTCGCAGCGTTCGCGGCCAGTGCCAGCTGGCAGGTCTTCGTCGCCTCGGTGGGCGTGGGGCTCGGGACGTGGATGTCCAGTCCGCGGGGCCGGCGTACGACCGGGGTGGTGGCGGCCCTCGCGATCGCCGTGCTCGCGCTCAAGCCGCTGCTCTAGGGGCGGGCTGAGGAAAATCCGGGCCGGCCATCGACCCCGTCCGGATAATGCCCTCATGGCTGCCACGCTGGACAGCACCGACGCGGCGATCCTGGAGCTGCTCCGCCAGGACGCCCGGTTGAGCTTCCGCGAGCTCGGGGAGCGCGTGAACCTGAGCCCGAACGCCGCTCGCGACCGGGTCCGCGGCCTCCTTGCCCGGGGCGTCATCACGGGGTTCCACGCCCACGTGGACCCCGGGCGGATCGACAAGCGGCTGCACGCGTTCGTCGACGTGCGCCTCCGGTCTCCCGACCACGCGGCCCAGTTCGAGCGACTCGTCCGCGCGCATCCCAACGTGGTCGAGACCGTGCACCTCACCGGCTCCGCCGACTACCTGCTCCGAGCCTCGTGCGACGACCCGACCCAGCTCGACGACCTGATCGGCGCGATGAAGGAGACCGGGGGCGTCCGCGACACGCAGACCCGGCTCATCCTCCGCGTCGTCTGATCACCAGCGCCCTCGCGAGAGCTCGCGCAAGGCCTCGTTCTCCAGCTCCTTGTCGACGAGGATGCGGCGCAGTGCTGCGTTCTCCCGCTCCAGGCTCTTGATCCGGGCGACGTCGCCGTCGTTCCCCTGTCCGTACCGTCGTCGCCACGACCGATAGGTGCTCGGCGAGATGCCCAGCTCGGCCGCGACCTGGGCGACCGTCCTGCCCTCGCGCTCCAGCCGCTCACCGTCGCGGAGAGCAGCGGCGATCGCGTCTGCTGAGTGGCGCTGCATCTGGGTCGGCCCCGCCTGTTAGACGCGCTTGAAGCGCCAGGTCGCGGGTGTCGCGTCGAGGTTGCCGGCACCGTCGCGGGCACGGACGCGGAAGACGTGCCAGCCACGCGTCACCCGCACGCGCTTGGGTGAGGCGCAGGCGCCCCAGGCCTGCTTGTCGATCCGGCACTGGAAGGTCACGGACGACTCGTTCGAGCTGAACCCGAAGGTCACCCGACGCTTGGCGGTCCGCTTGCCCGGGTGCGCGGTGATCGTGGTGCTCGGTGCCGTGGTGTCCGGGGTGACCGAGGTGACCGGGGCGGCCTGGACCGCCTTCGCCGGCGCCTCGTAGGCGCCCATGTCCCGCACCGCCGCACCGTCGCCGTTGCCGTCCAGGACCCGAGTGCCCCCAGCCAGGTCCTGAGTCGGCGCACCGGTGCCCGGTGCGCCCATGTCGATCAACGGCGACGATGCGGCGAGTCCGTAGTCCCCGCCAGCCGCGTCGACGAACCCGGGGTCGACGTCGAGGTGTCCGGCTCCGCTGGCGATGCCGGCGGTCCCGTTGGGGCCTTGCACGACCTTGCTCGTGGACCAGTCGGAGTACGACGTCGTGATCGTCGCCGTGCTGTTTGCTCCCTGCGCGCCGTCGTTCGTCGCCTCCACGTAGAGCGACGTCTCCGGGCCCGCGATCACCGAGTTGGTCAGCGTGATGCTCGCGTGCTCGAGTGCTCCCGGGGCGCGCGCGTACGCACCAGCACCGACCGAGAACTTGCCGCCGCCGAGGACGGTCACGTGATCGGCGGCGATCGACTTGGATCCGTTGGCGTTGTTGTCGTTGATCGCAGCGAGGCCGGCCCCCTCGGGTGTGGTGCCGAGATCGATGAGGGTGTCGTCGACCGCGACCGATCCGGCCATATCGGTGATGCCGGCGAAGGCGCCGTAGATCTTCAGGCGAGACAGGGTCGCGGTGGTCCCCGAGATCGAGTGGTAGTACGCAGAGCTGGCCGTGATCGTCGTGTCGGTGACCGAACCGGTTGCGAGGTGGTTGATCCCGGTGGTGAACGACGCGGAGGACCTCGCCATGTCGACCGTCGAGGCCGAGATCGACGACCCGTCGAGGAAGACGCCGGTCGCACTGCTCGTGTTCGAGCCGTCGACGGTGACGGACTCGATCATCGAGGTCGTGGCGTCGAGCCCTACGTCGCCGGTCGACGTGGTCCCGTTCATGAGGACGGTGAGATCACGGACCGTGGAGTTGTAGACGTTCAGGTAGATCTGCATGACCCCGGCGGGCAGCGTCAGGAACGTCGCTCCCTGGCCCGAACCGATCAGAGCCTCGTGGAAGCCGACCTCCTTCAGGCTGTACGGTCCGTCGCTGTACGTCCCCGGCCCAAGGACGATGGTGTCGTCCATGCCGTTCGAGTCCGCGGCGTTGACCGCTGTCCCGAGGAAGGCGAAGCTCTGGTCGCACGTCACCCCCACAGGGTTGTTCACGCAGATGACGTGGTCGACGGCGTACGCCGGCGCGCTCAGCACGACTCCCGTCGTACCCGCAGTTGTCAACAGGGCTGCGAAGATCGCAAGGCGACGCAACATGATCGGTTCTCCTGGTCTGTCCGGAAGCTCGTTCGCAGGCAGACACTGACCTGCCCGAGCCGACCGAGGAAGAGCCCGGGAGCTGATACCGCGGTATCCGCGGCGCACCGGCGGAACCGAGCGGAATCCGCAGCGGTGACGAGCAGATCCGCAGTCCGGATCAGCCTGTGGAAGAGCCCGGCGCTAGCCGGTGAGCTCGTGCACGTAGCACCAGCGCCAGGACTCGCCCGGCTCGGCGGAGCGGACCACCGGGTGCGCGGAGTCGTGGAAGTGCGCGGTGGCGTGCCGGCGCGGCGAGGAGTCGCAGCAGCCGACGTGACCGCAGGCGAGGCAGAGCCGCAGGTGGACCCACTGGTTGCCCTCGCGCACGCAGTCCTCGCAGACGCCGGGTGTGTTCGGCTCGACGTCCGAGCGCGAGTGCTCCAGGTCCACGCATCCGTCAGCCCGACTCACGGACCCGACGCTAGCGCGCACGCGGGCACGCTCGCCCTCGCTGTACTCCAGCATCGACTCCTCGACGTCGAGCATGGCGAGCACCTCGGCGACGACCGCGTGCGGCACGGTGCCGGTCGAGCGGATCTCCAGCACCCGGCGACGCTCGGCGTCGATCATCAGCCGGCGCCGGCGGGCGTAGATCTCGCTCGGGGTCTCGGCGCTGGTCATGTTCACCTGCTCCCAGGCCGCGTAGTCGCGCCGCCGGACCCGGTCGCGGATCGTCGCGCTGACCTCGTGCGGATCCTCCTCCTCGAGCTCGTCGAGCTTCGCGAGCCCGGCCTGGGAGGCCTGGTGGAGCAGGTTCGCCCGGGCCAGGGCGTCGGCGCCGGGGTCGGGTGACGGCACGCGCAGCCTGCGCGCCACCCACGGCAGCGACAGGCCCTGCACGAACAGGGTGCCGGCGGTGACCGTGAACGCGATCAGCAGCAGCACCTCGCGGTGGGGCATGTCCGTCGGGATCACGAACGCCGCGGCCAGCGTGACCACGCCGCGCATCCCGGCCCAGCCGAGCACGAAGGTGAAGGTCCACGGAGGGGTGTGGCCGGTGTCGTCCGGCCCCGGCCGGACCAGGGCGTAGCGGGCGAAGAAGACCCAGATCAGCCTCAACACGATCACGGCGACCAGCGTGAGCGCGCAGATCAGCGCGATCCGCCAGCCGCCGAGGTCGTCGCGGCCGGCGTCGCGGATGATCGAGCGGGCCTGCAGGCCGATCAGCAGGAAGACGCCGCCCTCGAGCAGGAAGGCGATCGAGCGCCAGTTCATCCGCTCCGCGATCCGGGACTGGGCGACCTGGAGGATCGGCGCCTTGTGCCCGAGCAGGAGGCCGGCCACGACGACGCTGATCACCCCGGACGCGTGGATCTCCTCGGCCGCGATGTACGCCGCGAAGGGTGTGACGAACGAGAGGCCGCTGTCGAGCACGGGGTCGGTCACGTGCTTGCGGACCAGGCCGATGCCGACGAAGAAGGCGAGGCCGACGAGGACGCCACCGCCCGCCGCGACGGCGAAGTCGCGCACGACGACCTGCCAGGCGACCGTCGCAGCGAGCGCGGTGCGCAGGGCCACCAGCGCGGTCGCGTCGTTGAGCAGCGACTCGCCCTCGAGGATCGTCACGACCCTGCGGGGCAGGCCGATCCGGCGCGCGATCGCGCTGGCGGCGATCGCGTCGGGCGGAGCGACGACGGCGCCGATCGCGAACGCCCCGTCCCACCCGAGGCCGTCGACCAGCGCGTGCACCAGCACCGCGACGCCCGCCGTCGTGAACGCGACCAGGCCCACCGAGAGCAGCAGGATCGGTCGCCGGTTGACGTTGAACTCGACCAGCGAGGTCTGCAGCGCCGCGGCGTACAGGAGCGGCGGGAGCAGGCCGAGCAGGACCACCTCGGGGTGCAGCTGCACGTCGGGCACGAAGGGGAGGTAGGAGCCGACGATGCCGACGACGATCAGGACGAGCGGCGGAGACATGTCCAGCCGTCCGCAGACGGCGGTCGTCGCGAGCACGGTGGCGACGATCGCGACGAGGGTGGTGACCAGGTCCACCCCGGGATCATGTCAGCCGGGGCAAGCGGGTTGCCGGTCAGAGAGCGTCGGCGAGACCGCGGATCCGCTCGTCGAGTGCACGCCGGTTGTCGCGGCGTACGACGGCCTCGACGACCTCGATCCCGCCGTTCGGGTTCGCCAGGGCGTGCTCGAGCTCGGCCCGGTCCTGCACCCGCCAGTGCGGGACGCGCAGCCCGGAGCAGAGCGTCGCGAGGTCGAGGCCGTGCGGGGTGCCGAACAGCTTGTCGAACAGCCCCCGGTGCTCGGGCGCACCTTGCTCGAGCGTGGCGAAGATCGAGCCGCCGTCGTCGTTGGCGACCACGATCGTGAGGTCCGGCCGTTGCTCGTCCGGACCGATCACCAAACCGGTCAGGTCGTGGAGGAAGGTGACGTCGCCGACGTAGGCCAGCGCCCGGGTCGTGCGCGGCCGGCCGAGTGCGGCGCCGATCGCGGTGGAGAGGGTGCCGTCGATGCCGGCCAGCCCGCGGTTCGCGATCACCAGCCGGTGCTGGCCGACGGGGTAGGGCTTTGCCATCAGGTCGAGGTCGCGGATGGGGTTGCTGGCGCCGACGTGGAGGAGTCCGCCGGCGGGCAGCGCGGCGTTGACGGCGGCCGCGACGTCGTACGGCGTGAGCTCGGGCTCGTCGGCGACCAGCCGGTCGAGCCGGTCGGAGAGCACGCGGTCGGCCGAGCGCCACTCGTCGAGCCAGGCCGGGTCGTCCGGGGCGGAGACGGCGAAGACGCCGTCGTGCTCGTAGGAGACCGGGTGCGGGCGGTCGGCCCACACGCCGCGGGGGCGGTTCACCACGACCTCGAGCCCGTCGCGCGCGAGCAGCCGCTGCACCGGCCGGGACAGGGTCGGCGCGCCGACGACGACCACGCGCTCGATCCGGTCGGCGAGGGCCGTGCCCAGCAGCAGCCGGTAGGTCCGGATCGCGTGCGTGCCGTTGCGCGCGCCGCTGCTCGGCTCGGCCAGCAGCGGCCACTGGGCGACCTCGGCGAGCACGCGCGCGGCCGGGCCGGCGTCGTCGCCGGCGACGACCACGGTGGCGGGCCCGGCGTCGAGGAGCAGCTCGTCGGCGGTCTCGCGCTCGGGATCGTCCAGGTCGCGGACGACGGGCCGGCCGTGGTCGGTGGGCACGAGCGGGTCGTCGAGCTGGACGTTCAGGTGCACCGGACCGCGGGAGAGTCCGTCGAGGCCCTCGAGCACGTCGGCCCGGCTGACCACGTCGGCCGCCGTGACGGCCGCCGTGCCGAACAGCCCGACCTGGTCGGCCGTCTGGTTGGCGATCGTGCCCCGCAACCGTGCCGGGCGGTCGGCGGTGACCGCGACCAGGGGCACCCCGGCGTGCGCGGCCTCCATGACGGCGGGGTGCAGGTTCGCCGCGGCCGTGCCGGACGTCGTGACGACGGCCGCCGGTCGCCGGGAGCTCTTCGCGATGCCGAGGGCGAGGAAGGCCGCGGTGCGCTCGTCGATGCGGGAGTGGAGGATGAGCGCGCCGGCGGTCGCGGCGTCGTGCAGGGCGAAGGAGAGGGGTGCGTTGCGCGATCCGGGCGCGAGCACCACCTGACGGACACCCGCCGAGAGCAGCCCGTCGACGACGGCGCGGGCGAGCTCGGTGGCGTTCACGTCGACTGATCCTGCCCTACAGCTCGGCGAGGCGGTGGTCCCAGTGCCGCTCGCGGTCGGGGCCGGCAGCCCACCGGGCGAGCAGGCCGGGGTCGACGTCCGGTCGGCGGACCGCCAGCACGCCGTCGGTCGGCAGCAGCGGATCGTCGGTGACGTCGCCGGCCAGGAGCTGCACGGTGGCCAGCCCGCACGCGTGCTGGAGCTCGGGAAGGGCGGCGGCGAGCGCGACCCCGGCAGCGATCCCGACACTGGTCTCGAGCGCGCTGCTCACGACCACCGGCAGGCCGATGTCCTCGGCGATCCGCAGGCACGCCCGGACCCCGCCCAGCGGCTGCACCTTGAGCACCGCGACGTCGGCGGCCTCGAGGTCGCGCACGCGGTAGGGGTCCTCGGCCCGCCGGATGGACTCGTCCGCCGCGATCGGTACGCCGACCCGGCGCCGGACGACCGCGAGGTCCTCGACCGAGGCGACCGGCTGCTCGACGTACTCGAGGCCGCTGGCGGCACGGTCGAGCAGCGGGATGCGCGCGACCGCATCCTCGACCGACCAGCCGCCGTTGGCGTCGACCCGGACCAGCCCGTCGGCGCCGAGCGCGTCGCGCACCGCCTCGAGCCGGGCCTCGTCCTCGCCCACCGCCTGCCCGCGCTCGGCGACCTTGACCTTCGCGGTGCGGCAGCCGTTCGACGCGAGCACGATCTCGCGCGCCCGCTCGGGGTCGCAGGCAGGCACCGTCACGTTGACCGGGACCTCGCTGCGGACTGCCTCGGGCCAGCCCTGGTCGGCCGCCTCGCGAGCCGCGGCCAGCCACGGGCGGGCGGTGGCGGCGTCGTACTCGAGGAACGGGCTGAACTCCCCCCACCCGGCGTCGCCGCGCAGCAGCATCCCTTCGCGCACGTCGATGCCGCGGAAACGGGTGGTGAGCGGGATGGAGTACACGTGCGCCTCAGGCATCCGCGGCCAGCTCCTCGAGCGTCACGCGGTCGACCTTGCCGTTCGGCAGCAGGGGCAGCTCGTCGACGACCACCAGGGCGCGCGGCGCCCAGCTGCGCGGCTCGACGAGATCGCGGAGCTCGTCGAGGGCGACCGGTCCGGACACGGTCAGCACGGCGACCACGCGCTGGCCCCACTCGTCGTCCGGTACGCCGACCACCTCGGCCTCGTTGACCCACGGGTGGCCCAGCAGGGCGGCCGCGACCGCCGGACCGGGCACCTTCACACCACCGCTGATCACCACGTCGTCGACGCGGCTGTCGATCGCGAGCCGGCCGTCCGGCGTCCAGTGGCCGAGGTCGTCGGTCACGAACCAGCCGTCGCGGAACGCTGCCACGGTGCGCTCGGGCTCGCCCTCGTAGCCGTCGAAGAGCATCGGTCCGCGCACCAGCACCTGCTCGTCGTCGTCGATCCGCACCTCGACGCCTGGCAGGGGCACGCCGTCGTACACGCAGCCGCCGCAGGTCTCGCTCATCCCGTAGGTCTGCACCACGTGCACACCGGCCGCCTCGGCGCGCTCGCGCACCTCCAGCCGCAGCGGGCCGCCGCCGACCAGCACGGCCTCGAAGTCCTCCAGCGCTGCAGTCTCGTCCGGGTCCTCGAGCAGGCGGACCAGCTGGGTGGGCACCAACGAGACGAAGGCGCGCCCGTGGACGAGGTGGCGGGTAGCGCTGAACGAGCCCTGGAACGGGATCGGCTCGGTGCACGCCACGACCGAGCGGTAGAGCACCTGGACACCGGCGACGTACGTGGGCGGCAGGTTGAGCAGCCAGCGGCCGGGACCGCCGAGCCGCTCCTGCGTGGCCAGCGCGGAGGCCCGCATCGCCGCGCGCGAGAGCATCACCCGCTTCGGCCGGCCGGTCGACCCGGAGGTCTGGATCACGAGGGGCTTCGGGTCGTCGGCGGCGTCCCACTCGCGGAGCAGCGCACGGATCCCCTCGGCGTCCCCGGACACCGGCCACAGGCTGCTCACCAGCCCGAGGCTAGTGCCTGCCAGAATCCGCCCATGGCGACTGCAGGACAGTGGATCGAGGGCGCGCGCCCCAGGACGTTGCCGGCGGCGGTCGCCCCGGTGCTCGCCGGCACGGGCGTCGCGGCGTGGTCGCACCAGGAGGTCTGGTGGAAGGCCGTCCTCGCCCTGGTCGTGTCGCTGCTGCTGCAGGTCGGCGTGAACTACGCGAACGACTACTCCGACGGCATCCGCGGCACCGACGACGCGCGCGTCGGCCCGCTGCGACTCGTCGGCTCCCGGGTCGCTGCACCCGAGGCGGTCAAGCGAGCCGCGTTCCTCAGCTTCGGCCTGGCCGCGGTCGTCGGGCTCGTGCTCGCGGCCACGACGGCGTGGTGGCTGGTCGCCGTGGGCGCGCTGAGCATCCTCGCCGCCTGGTACTACACCGGCGGCAAGAAGCCGTACGGCTACCTCGGGCTCGGCGAGGTGATGGTGTTCGTGTTCTTCGGCCTCGTGGCGGTGCTGGGCACGCAGTACGTCCAGGCCGAGGACCTCACGTGGGCGGGCCTGTCAGCCGCCATCGGCATCGGCGCACTGGCCTGCGCGATCCTCGTCGCCAACAACCTGCGCGACATCCCCACCGACACCGAGTCGGGCAAGCGGACGCTCGCGGTGAAGCTGGGCGACCGTCGCACCCGGATGCTGTACGGCGGCCTGGTCAGCGCTGCGCTGCTCGCCCTGGTCGCGGTCGCCGCGACGACGAGCTGGTGGGCGCTGCTGGGCCTGGTGGCGTTCGTCCTGCTGCTCCGGGCCGTGCACACCGTGACCGACGGCGCCCGGGGTCGCGACCTCATCCCCGTCCTCCAGCTCACCGGTCTCGGCGAGCTGCTCTACGCCGCCGGTCTCTTCGCCGGCCTCCTCATCGCTCGTTGAGTTGCGCGAAACCGCCCGTCCAGTGAGGTGATACCGCCCCACGGTTGGCCGGTTCCACCCAACTCGCGGGGCGGTTGTCCCCAACTCAACGAACGCAGCGGCCCGGGAGCTCGAACCAGCGCAGGTGCTCGAAGTCGGCGGAGACGCCGGTGGGCGGCTCGTCGGGAGCGGGCTCGGTGGCGAGCATGATCTCCTCGCCCTCCTTGAGGTAGTCGGCGAGCGCCGACTCCGGCGCGGTGTCGTCGTGGCGGGGGTAGACCATCTCGCCGTCGGCGGAGTAGGAGACCTGGGTGAGCCGGAGCGGCGGCTCGACCAGGCCGTCGCGGTGGTGCCAGCGACCGGCCGCGACGTCGAAGCGGTAGTCGCCGAGCAGCCGCCAGCCGTGGCGCGCCACCAGCCGGACCGCGTCGACGACGTAGGTGAACACTGCCTCGCTGATGAAGTAGTTGAAGTTCACCCGCACCCAGCCGGGCTTGATGCCCTCGCAGCCGGAGGCGATCTCGTGCTCGAACTCGTGGCTGCGGTCGAGGTCGATGCCGAGCAGCCGATGGCCGTAGGGTCCCGCGCACGAGCAGCCGCCGCGCGCCTGGATGCCGAACAGGTCGTTGAGCAGCGACACCACGAAGTTGTGGTGCAGGTGGCGTCCGCTGGGGGCGCGGACGACGAACGACACGATCGAGAGCCGCTCGGCGGCGAGGTTGCCGAGGATCTCGATCGTCGGCTCCTCCTTCCACGCCGCCACCGCCCGGTGGAGGTAGTGCTCCTCGTGCGCCCGGATCACGTCGATGCCGACGGCGTCCTTGAGCTGGAAGACCAGGCCGGCGCGGATCGCCTCGACGATCGCGGGCGTGCCGCCCTCCTCGCGCTGCACCGGGTCGTCGAGGTAGCGGTGCTCGAGCGGGTTGACGTAGGCGACCGTGCCGCCGCCCGGTACGTCGGGCACGCGGTTGGTCAGCAGCGAGCGCCGCACCACCAGCACGCCCGGGGTCGACGGCCCGCCGATCAGCTTGTGCGGGCTCAGGAACATCGCGTCGAGGCCGTCCATCGACAGGGCGACGTACGGCGCCGCGGCGGCGTAGTCCCAGAACGCCAGCGCCCCGTGGCGGTGCAGGAGGGCCGAGATGCCGGCGACGTCGCTGAGGATGCCGGTGACGTTGGAGGCAGCGGAGAACGAGCCGATCCGCAGCGGCCGGTCGGCATACCGCTCCAGCTGGGACTCGAGGAAGTCGAGGTCGACGTGCCCGTCGGCGTCCTGCGGGCACTCGACGACGTCGGCGATCGACTCACGCCAGGGCAGCTCGTTGGAGTGGTGCTCGAAGGGTCCGATGAACACCACGGGACGCTCCGCGGCCGGGATGTGCGCTGACAGCCGGTAGCGGTCCTCGAGCTCGGAGGGGATCCGCAGGCCGAGGACCCCGACCAGCTTGTCGATCGCGCCGGTGCTCCCCGAGCCGGCGAAGATCACGGCCACCTCGGGGTCGCCGCCGACCGCCTCGTGGATGGTCCGGCGCGCGTCCTCCCGCAGCCGGGTGGTCTGCAGGCCGGTGCCGCTGGACTCCGTGTGGGTGTTCGCGTACCGGGGCAGCACCTCGGCGCGGATGAAGTCCTCGAGGAACGTCAGCGCGCGACCCGACGCGGTGTAGTCGGCGTACGTGACCCGGCGCGGCCCGAACGGTCCGAGCATCACCTGGTCGTCGCCGATCACCGACTCCCGGACGCGGCGGAGCAGCGGGGTCTCGACGGGCCGGTCGGCGGGCGCCCGGACATCCATGGCGGGACCTACTCGGCGTCCTCGCGCGACCGGATCTCCTCGAACCTGTCGCGCGCACGTGAGGCCCGAGCCTCGACGCTCTCGGCGAACCGCTCCCGCGGTCCGGCCAGGAAGCGCAACGAGAGCAGCGAGGAGACGAGGGCGGCCAGGACCAGCGTCACGAACAGGACCGTCACCTTGTTGCCGAAGATCAGCACGGCGGGAGCGCTGAGCACTGCATAGGTCGCCACGAACAGGCCGAAGCGGAGAAGGGTGTAGACCACGAAGTGCTTCACAGGGGCAAGGATAGTCTTGACGCGTGATCCGGTTCGTCGTGTGGCTGCTGCTCCTGGCTGCGCTGCTGTACGCCGTGTTCTGGGCGATCGATCGGCGCAACGGTCCGGGGCGTCCGCCCCGCACCCGGCAGCCGAGGGCGCCTCGCCCGCGCGGACCGCTCGGTCCCGACGACGACGAGGCCTTCCTGCGTGACCTGGAACGCAGGCGTCGCCGGGAACACGGCGACCCACCCCCCGGTTAGGACCCACGACGGCTCTCGGAGCACCTGCCGCTGCCCCCTCGTCGCCGGCCGGCGACGTACCCCTGACCAGAGGAGCACCATGCCGACCCTGAGCGACTTCAGTGCCACCACCCTCGACGGCCGCGAGCAGGACCTCGCCGCCTACCAGGGCAAGGTGGTCCTCGTCGTGAACACCGCCTCGCAGTGCGGGCTCACGCCGCAGTTCTCCGGGCTGGAGTCGCTCTACGAGAAGTACGTCGACCAGGGCCTCGTGGTCCTCGGGTTCCCGTGCAACCAGTTCGCCGGCCAGGAGCCCGGCACCGCCGACGAGATCGGCGAGTTCTGCCAGCGCAACTACGGCGTGAGCTTCCCGATGTTCGACAAGATCGAGGTCAACGGCGAGAACACCCACCCGCTCTACCGCTGGCTGCGCACCGAGAAGGGCGGCGTCCTCGGCGACGCGATCAAGTGGAACTTCACCAAGTTCCTGATCGGCCGCGACGGCCAGGTGATCAAGCGCTACGCGCCCACCACCGAGCCGGAGAAGATCGCCGAGGACATCGAGAAGGCCCTCACCGACTGACGCCCGGGCCGCCGCGTCCGCTTCAGGGGCGCCGGTAGGGCTGGTGCGTGAGCAGGTGCACGTCCGTGTCGAGGCAGCCGGTCGTCGGGTGCGCGACGAACTGGGAGCGCACCGCGCCGGGCACGTAGATGCGGAAGCCGTCGACGGCGTGCGGACGGCAGCGTCCGGCCGGGTAGCTGGCCGCGCGGGTCTCCTGCAGCAGGCTGCGCACGCGCTGGCCCGGCCGCACGAGGTACGTCGCCGGGGTGCCGGTCCGGTCGGCCGGTGCGCCGATCCGGGTGCCGTCGCCCCCGCCGACGTACGAGATGCCGCCGAAACCGCCCGTCCGGCAGGCGTGGGTGGACCGGTTGCGCAGCACGATCCAGCCCCAGACGTGTCCCGCCCCGCTGTCGCTGTAGCGGTACGACGCCTTGAGGTCGGCGTTCCTGCACCACGGGGCGGACTGGCCGACCCCGTGGGCCGGCGCCGCTGCGAGCAGGCCGATCAGCAGGAGCAGGGTGGCGCCGAGTCGTGACTTCATCGCAGCCTCCGTGGGTCGTGGGTCCGTCGAGGGCAGGAGCCCTCCACCCATGACACGCAGGGAGGCGCCGACCGGTTGCATTCCGGCCGCAGGATCGTGCCGGTGACCGCCGGGGTCAGCTCTGCGGTCGGAGCAGGAACTTCTCCCCGGTCGCCTGGCGCGCGTAGCGCTGGAGCGTCCCGACGTGCAGGGCCTCACGCAGCGAGATCTCGTCGGTGTAGTGGCTGGCGAACGTCGTGGTGAGCTCGTCGGAGACCCGCCGCCGCATCCGCGCCAGGTCGTCCGGGCCGGTGCGCGCGAGGAAGGGCGTGAGCAGCCAGCCGCCGACTCCCCACGCGAAGCCGAACCGCCGGCGCAGCTCGATCGGCCGCGGGTCCAGCGCGCCGTACACGTAGACCTGCTTGTGCACGTCGCTGCCGTACCGGCTGTACGGCGCGTCCGGCGTCACGATCGCAGCCTCCATGGCGTTGAGGATCTGGCTGGCCAGCTGCCCGCCGCCGACCGCGTCGAAGGCGAGCGTCGCCCCCGTCCCCCGCAGGGCCGCGACCAGGTCGGCGTCGAAGGTCGGCGCGCTGGAGTCGCAGACGTGCAGGGCTCCCTGCTCCCGCAGCAGCGCCGCCTGCTCGGGGCGCCGGACGATGTTCACGAGCGGCACTCCGTCCGTCAGGCAGATCCGGTTGAGCATCTGACCCAGGTTGGACGCGGCCGCCGTGTGCACGAGCGCCGTGTGCCCCTCGCGCCTCATCGTCTCGACCATCCCGAGCGCGGTCAGGGGATTGACGAAGGACGACGCCCCGTCGGCGGCGGTCGCTCCGTCCGGCAGCGGGAGGCACATCCGGGGCGAGGCCAGGCAGTACTCCCCGTACGTCGCCCCGCCGGCGAACCCGACCGTCCGGCCGAGCAGCGCCTGCGCCTCCGGCGACGCTCCCGCCGCCACCACCAGGCCGGCGCCCTCGTTGCCCACGGGCATGGCCTGTCCGACCCTGGCCTTCAGCGCGCCCATCACCGCTGCCGGAACCGGTGCCGTCACCGTCGGCTCCTCGGCGGAACCGCCCTGGACGGCCCGGGACACGTCCGCCATCGCCAGCATCAGCCCGAGGTCGGAAGGGTTGACCGGCGCCGCCTCCACGCGGACCAGCACGTCTCGCTCCGAGGGCTGCGGCGTGTCCACCGTCTCGAGCGACAGGTGCAGCTCGCCGGTGGTGGTGACCAGGCTCTGGAGCTGGCGCATCGTGGCCGGGATCTCGGGCATGGCGGTCCCTTCTGGAGGCTCCTCGGGAGCCTAGCCCCGGCCGCCCGGCGCTCCGGGCCCGGGCGTCAGGCGTAGGAGTGCATGCTCCCGCTGCCGAAGAAGAAGTTGATCCCGACGAAGTTGAACCACAGGGTGGCCAGGCCGATCAGCGCGACGATCGCGGCGGCACGGCCCTTCCAGCCGGCCGTGGCGCGGGCGTGCAGGTACGCGGCGTACACCACCCAGGTGATGAACGCCCACACCTCCTTGGGGTCCCAGCCCCAGTAGCGGCCCCACGCGTGCTGGGCCCAGATCGGACCGGCGATGAGGGCGGCGAAGGTCCACACCGGGAAGGCGAACGCCTGCGTCCGGTAGGCCATCCGGTCGAGGGCGTCGAGGCCGGGCAGCCGGGAGAGGTAGCCGCCCTCGCGGGTGTTCGGCCAGCGCTCCTTGACCAGGTAGAGCGCCGAGCACATGCCGCCGAGGGTGAAGGCGCCGGTCGCGATGATCGCGGCGATCACGTGGATCACGAGCCAGGGCGACTGCAGGGCGTCGCGCAGCGGGACGACCGGTGTGTAGAGCAGCAGCACGTCGACCATGAGGGTGACGAGCACGAAGCCGGTGACGACCGGGGAGAGCCAGTCGAGCGAGAACCGGCGGTAGAGCAGCAGGTAGCCGATGGTCACCATCAGCGTGGCGGTGAGGGTGAACTCGTACATGTTGCCCCAGGGCACCCGCACCGGGTCGGCGGCGAGTCCGCGGGAGGCCACCGCGACCAGGTGGACGCCGGCGGCCACCGTGGTGAGCACGACGCCGATGCGCGCGAACCGGGCCACCCGGTCGGTGTCCACGTCGACGCGCTCGAGCACGTCCACGCCACCCCCGGCCGCGGACGCCGTGCCCGATTCCTCCGCGGTCGCCGTGGCGGGCACCGAGCGTGCGGTGGCCCACTCCGCCAGGTGGGCGAGCAGGGCGAGGAAGTACGCCGCGGCGCACACCGCGACGGCCTGGTTGCTCAGCACCTCGAACTGGTCGTGACTCACACCTGCTCCTCGTCCCTCACGGGTTCCTGCTGCGGCGCGCCCCTCAACGACGCGACGACCTGGTCGATCTCGCCGGCGAGGTCACCACCGGCCGAGCGGTCGAGCCCGGCGACCTCGACGAGGGTACGCCGGTCCGGCCCGCCGCCGTCACGACGTACCTTCACCCAGACCCGGCGGGGCCGGATGAACAGCGACCCGAGCAGCCCGAGCAGCGCCAGCACGACGCCGCCGAGGGCGACCAGGTCCCCCGGGCTGCGGCTGACCTGCAGCTTCACGAACCGGCTCATCCCGTCGAACGTGACCGAGCCCATGCCGTCGGGCAGCGTGACCGTCTGGTTGAGCATCAGGTCGACCCGCAGCGGCTTGCCGTCGGGCTTCAGGATCGGCTTGAGGCCCTTCTTGTCCAGCGCGTAGACCGACTGCGGCACGCCGTCGTCGAGGCCGAGATCACCCTGGTAGGCGAGCATCGAGAGCGCCGGGTTCTTGTCGTCGGGGAAGGCGGAGAAGGGTCCGGTCGCGTCGGTGAACGCGTACGTCGGGTACAGCTCGCCCTCGAGGCCGAGCTGCTCCGGTCCGGACGGCCCCTGTGCGTCGGGCACCTTGACGACGCCCCACGACTTGAACGTGTTGTCCTCCGGCAGGAACACCACGGGCCCGGAGTAGGCGATCGCGCCGGTGGCGTCGCGCACGGTGATGTGCGGCGCGTAGCCGTGGCTGATCAGGTAGATCTTCGTGCCGTCGATGGTGAGCGGGTGGTTCACCGAGATCCGGGTGTGCCGGGTGGCGGCCCCGGGGCTGGTGCGGTAGTCCAGGCCGGCGGAGAACTTGTGGGCCATCCCGGCCTCGCGGCCCTCCTTGATGAAGGTGACGTCGAAGTCGGTGACCTTGAAGTCGAACGGCGCCAGGCCCGATGGCTTGAAGAGGCTGCCCGGGCGGAAGTCGTCGTACTGGCTGAGGGAGTTCGCGAAGGTGTTGCCGGTCACCACGATCACGCCGCCCTTGTAGCCGAGCAGCGCGCCACCGGCGAACCCGACCAGCACGACCAGGATCGAGAGGTGGAACAACAGGTTGCCGGCCTCGCGGAGCTTGCCGCGCTCGGCGGACAGGGACAGTTCCTCACCGCCGGTGGTCGAGGTGCGAGCGCCAGCGAGCCTCGAAACCTCCGCCACGTCGCTGACCACCCGGTACCCCCGCAGCGCCCCTCGGGCCCGCTCGAGCACCTGTTCCGGCGAGGCGGAGGTCTCGAAGGCACGGTGCTCGGGCAGCCGAGAGAGGTTCCGCGGCGCCGCCGGGGGCCGGGCGCGCAGCGCCTTCCAGTACACCCGCGTGCGCGGCAGGATGCAGCCGACCAGCGAGACCATCAGCAGCAGGTAGATCGCGGAGAACCAGGCGGAGTCGTAGACCGAGAACAGCCCGAGCTTCTGGTAGATCGGCGCGAGGGTGTGGTGGTTCTCCCGCCACTGGGAGGCCTTGGTCGCGTCGACCGCCTCCTGGGGGACGACCGACCCCGGCACCGCGGCCAGTGCGAGCAGGAACAGCAGGATCAGTGCCGTGCGCATCGAGGTGAGCTGCCGCCAGGCCCAGCGCAGGAACTCGCGCGGCGCCAGCGGCGCGGCGCCCGGGTCGGCCGGGGCGCTGCCCATGCCCTCGCGGCCGGTCGTCTCGCTGCGACCGGTGCTTGAGCCGTGGCCCTCGGTGGTTGAGCCGTGGCCCTCGGTGGTTGAGCCTGCCGAAACCATCACACCCCCGCCGTGAAGCCGGGGAAGAACCAGTTGCGCAGGTCGGCGACGAGCACATCCCACCAGCCGGTGACCAGCAGCACTCCGACCGCGATCAGCATCAGCCCGCCCAGCCGGGTGACCCACTGCTGGTGGCGCCGGACCCAACCGATGGTGCCGAGCATGCGGCGGTAGGCGAGCGCGGCGACGATGAACGGCAACCCGAGACCGAGGCAGTAGACGAAGCTGAGCAGGGCACCCCGCTCGGCGCTGCCCTCGTTGACCGCGAGCGACGTGATCGCACTGAGCGTGGGCCCGATGCACGGAGTCCAGCCCAGCCCGAAGAGCACGCCGAGCATCGGCGCCGCGGCGAGCCCGACTGCCGGCACCTTGTGCACCCGCCAGTCACGCTGCAGCCAGGGCAGCGCGCCCAGGAAGGCGATGCCGACCAGGATCGTGAACACACCGAGGGTGATCGTGACCTCGTGCTGGTACTGCCAGAGCCAGTCCCCGACCGCGCCGAAGAGCGCACCGAAGGACACGAAGACGAACGAGAACCCGAGCACGAACAGCAGCGAGCCGGCCAGCATCCGGCCGCGACGGGCCGACGCCAGGTCGGCGCCGGACAGGCCGGTCGTGTAGGAGAGGTAGCCGGGCAGCAGCGGGACCACGCACGGGCTGAAGAAGGACACCAGTCCGGCCACCAGCGCCACCGGGACGGCGAGCAGGAGCGACCCGTCGAGGGCGGTGTCGCGGAACCAGGTGCCGAGGTCGAGAACGATCACGAGATCACGTCCTGCACCAGGTCGACGAGCGTGGTCTTGCTGGTGACCTCGCCCAGGATGCTCGCCGCGACCCGGCCCTGCGCGTCGATCACCACGGTGCTCGGGATCGCGTTGGGGGTGAGAGTGCGGTGGAAGGCGAGGAGGTTGCGGCCGCCCGGGTCGTAGATCGACGGGTACGGCACGTCGTAGCGGCGCTCGAAGGAACGGGCGTTGTCCTGGCTGGCGTCGCGGGTGTTGATCCCGACGAACACCACCCCCTTCGGAGCGAGCTCGCGGGCCGCCGCGGCGAGGTCGTCCGCCTCGGCGCGGCACGGCGGGCACCACGCGCCCCACACGTTGACCACGACCACCTTGCCGGCGTACGACGCGAGCGAGAGCTGGTCGCCGTCCAGGGTCTGACCGCTGACCTCGCCGGGCGCCTTGCGCTGCGCCTCCGGCAGCAGCGTGATCACGCCCGCGCCGGCGATGTAGCCCTTGTCGCCGGTGCTGCCGACCTTGCTGCACCCGCTCGCGCCGAGCAGGGCCGCCGAGACGACGGCGACCACGAGCAGGGAGCGAAGGGCAGCGGGCATCTCAGCGGCCGGCGCCGGGATCCACGTCCGGGTTACGGCCGGTCGCTTCGCTCCCCCGTGGCTGCGCCTGGGATCCGGGCTGCTGGGGCAGGTCGTTCGGCTCCTCGAAGCCGGTGCCCGAGGAGAAGGTCGCGTTGCGCTGGGCGACCGGGATGAGGTCGCCGGCGGGCTCGGAGTAGCCGATCGTGCGCAGCTCGTCGTCCTCGAAGGTCAGCGACGTCACGCTGCACAGCGTGCACTGCCGCCGCCGCGGGTCGTGGAGGAAGCGACGCCCCTCGGCGTGCAGCCGGCAGATCCAGATCGGCAGCTGGTGGGAGACGACGACGGCCTCGTGGCCGGCCGCTGCGTCGCGGGCGTCCTCGACCGCCGCCCACATCCGGGCGGCCACGTCGGCGTACGGCTCGCCCCAGGAGGGCTTGAAGGGGTTCCAGAGGTGGCGCCACACCGAGGGCCGGCGCAGGAGCCCGGCGCTGACCGAGAACGGCCGCCCCTCGAAGACGTTGGTCGACTCGATGACCCGCTCGTCGAGCACGGGTACGACGCCGCGCGCCTTCGCCAGCGGGGCGGCCGTCTCCTGCGCGCGCTCCAGCGGCGAGGAGACGATGTGGGTGATGTCGCGGTCGCCGATCCGCTCGGCGACCCGCTCGGCCATCGCCCGGCCGCGGTCGGAGAGCACGAACCCGGGAGCGCGGCCGTAGAGGATGCCCCGCGGGTTGTAGACCTCGCCGTGGCGCAGCAGGTGCACCGTGGTCCTCATCGAGCGCCTCCCTCCGAGCCTGCGGCCGCAGCGGCTTCGGCGGCGGCCGGCAGGGCGTCGAGCACCTGCTGGACGGCGCGGTCGTCGTGGGCCGACGAGCAGAACCAGGCCTCGAACGCACTCGGCGGCAGGTAGACGCCGCGGTCGAGCATCGCGTGGAAGAACGCCTTGAACGCGCCGGTGTCCTGTCCGGCGGCCGTCGCGTAGTCGGTGACCGCGGGTGCGTCGGTGAAGAAGATGCTGAACATGTTGCCGTTCGCCTGGAGCACGTGCGGCACGCCCGCCGCGGTCAGCGCCTTGGCCGCTTCCGCCGCGATCGTGCCCGCCACCTCGTCGACGCGGGCGTAGACCTCGTCGGTCGCGAGCCGCAGCGTGGCCAGGCCGGCGGCCGTCGCGACCGGGTTCCCGGACAGGGTGCCGGCCTGGTAGACCGGCCCCTCGGGGGAGAGCATCGCCATCACGTCGGCCCGACCGCCGAACGCGGCCGCAGGGAAGCCACCGCCCATCACCTTGCCGAAGGTCATCAGGTCGGGCGTCCAGCCCTCCACCGCACCGTCGAGGCCCCACTGGCCCTGACGCGAGACCCGGAAGCCGGTCATCACCTCGTCGCTGACGAACAGCGCGCCGTGGCGGCGGCAGGTCTCGGCGAGGAACGCGTTGAACCCGGCGGCCGGGGGCACCACACCCATGTTGCCCGGCGAGGCCTCGGTGACCAGGCAGGCGATCCGGTCCCCGTGCTCGGCGAACGCCGCCTCGACCGCGGCCCGGTCGTTGTAGGGCAGCACGATCGTCTGGGCGGCCGACGACTCCGGGACGCCGGGTGTCGTGCTGACGCCCAGAGATATGCCCAGCGTCGCCAGCCCGGACCCGGCGCTGGCCAGGAGCGAGTCGACGTGCCCGTGGTAGCAGCCGGCGAACTTCACGACCAGGTCCCGCCCGGTGAAGCCGCGCGCGAGCCGGATCGCCGACATGGTCGCCTCGGTGCCCGAGCTGACCAGCCGCACGCGCTCCACGGGGGTGCGGCCCAGGATCTCCTCGGCGAGCTCGACCTCGGTCGTCGTGGGCGTCCCGTACGACGTCCCGCGGGCCACCGCGGCGGTCACGGCGGCCACGACCTCAGGGTGCGCGTGCCCGAGCAGCATCGGCCCCCAGGAGCAGACCAGGTCGACGTACTCGTTGCCGTCCACGTCACGCAGCCAGGCGCCCTGGCCCGACGCCATGAAGCGCGGGGTGCCCCCGACCGCGGCGAACGCGCGGACCGGGGAGTTCACCCCGCCGGGGGTGACGGCGCGGGCGCGGGCGAACCACGCGTCGGACTCAGGATGGGGCACCCCGGCATTCTCCCTGACCCCGGGAGGCTCACCAATTCGGCGTCCAGCACCGAGAGCGGCCACGGGCTGAGATTCCGATAAAGACTTCTGCGCGTTTTCACGCCATAATCGGTGACCCGGTCCGTCTCATCGACGCGTGCACCCCGTCGATTGGTCTCCCCACGAGATCGTTCGGCTGTTTGGCGTGACCCCGAGTGGGGAACATCGTTGACAGGGGTGTCGTCCGATTTAGGTGAATCGGACGGATTACTGACCCAGGGGAGACTCAACCGCATGTCCGCAAAGCTCAAGGGCCGCAAGAGCAAGGCTGCTTCGCTCGTCCCGCTGGCGCTGCTCTCGGCCGCCTGGACGGCCAGCATCGCCGGGGCCGACAGCATCGCCTCGGCGGCCAAGAACGACGGCAGCAACCTCCCCGACGGCAGCGCCGTCCCGAGCCAGGCGATCAAGGCGCCCGCGAGCGTGCCGATCCCGGGCCAGATCGCCCCGGCCGTCCCCGACGGTGCCGCCGACGCGACCGTGGCCGGCGCCTCCACCAGCGGCATCCCGTCCGCGGCGCTCTCGGCGTACCAGCGCGCGGCGCAGATCATCGACGCCGCCGACACCACCTGCAACGTCCCGTGGGAGCTGATCGCGGCGATCGGCCGCGTGGAGTCCAACCACGGCCAGTACGCCGGCAACACCCTCAACAGCGACGGCGTCAGCGTCCCCGGCGTGTTCGGCCCGACCCTGGACGGCAAGAACGGCACCCAGGCGATCGCGGACACCGACGGTGGCCAGCTCGACGGCGACCCGGTCTACGACCGCGCGGTCGGCCCGATGCAGTTCATCCCCTCGACCTGGTCCTCGGTCAAGGTCGACGCCGACGGCGACGGCCAGCGCAACCCGCAGGACATCGACGACGCCTCCCTGGCCTCGGCGGTCTACCTCTGCTCCGGCAACGACGACCTCGGCACCCGCGGAGGTCAGCAGGCCGCGGTCTTCCGCTACAACCACAGCCAGGCCTACGTCGACCTGGTCCTGCGGATCATGGAGGCCTACAGCCAGGGCGACTACACCGCGATCCCGTCCGGCACGTACGGCGGCACGGTGTTCTCCCCGAGCGCGGCCTCCACGATCAAGTCCCGCCAGCACGCCGCCCAGCAGCACCACGCGGCGGCGGCCGCTGGATCGTCGTCCTCGTCGACCGGCTCCTCGAGCAGCACGGGCTCGACCAGCGGCAGCAACAGTGGCACCGGGTCCAGCCCGAGCCTCCCTGACAAGCCCAGCACGGGCACGGTGACCGACCCGATCAAGCAGGCGACGCAGGGCGTCACCAGCGGGCTGGCCGACGCCACCGGCACGGTGACCAACACGGTGACGGGCACCGTCACGCAGGTGGTCGGCTACACGGCCGCGCTGACCGAGTGCACGACCCAGCTGACGCCGCTTCTTCGGATCGGTCAGGCGCCGGCCTGCGCGGACGCCAACAAGGCGGACGCACCGAGCGAGCTCAGCGCCAAGGTCAAGGCCTGGATCGCGGCACACTGACCTGACTGCAAGAAGCCCCCGGTCCTGGTGGACCGGGGGCTTCTTCGTCCCAGGACGGGGCTAGCGGCGCAGCAGCTGCGCCGCCTCCAGCGCCCAGTAGGTCAGCACCACGTCGGCACCGGCGCGCCGGATGGACGTGAGCGTCTCGAGGATCGCCGCCTCGCGGTCGATCCAGCCGTGGGCGGCCGCCGCCTCGACCATGGCGAACTCGCCGGACACGTTGTACGCCGCGACCGGGACGTCGACGGCCTCCCGGACGGCGCTGACCACGTCGAGGTAGCCCATCGCCGGCTTCACCATGACGATGTCGGCGCCCTCGGCCACGTCGAGCCGGGCCTCGCGGACGCCCTCGAGCCGGTTCGCGGGGTCCTGCTGGTAGGTGCGCCGGTCGCCCTGCAGGGACGAGTCGACGGCCTCGCGGAACGGGCCGAAGAACGCGGAGGCGTACTTCGCGGAGTAGGCCAGGATGCCCGTGCCGGTGTAGTGCTCGGCGTCGAGGGCCTGGCGGACCACGCCGACCTGGCCGTCCATCATCCCGCTCGGGCCGACCAGGTCGACCCCGGCGGCCGCTTGGGCGACCGCCATCGCGGCGTACACCTCGAGGGTGCGGTCGTTGTCGACGTTGCCGTCGGGGTCGAGGACCCCGCAGTGCCCGTGGTCGGTGAACTCGTCGAGGCACAGGTCGGACATCACCGTGAGCTGGTCACCGACCTCGGCGACGACGTCGGTGATCGCGAGGTTCAGGATGCCGTGCGGATCGGTCGCCCCGGACCCGGTCGCGTCCTTGTGCTCGGGGATGCCGAACAGCATCACCCCGCCGAGACCGGCCGCGACCGCCTCGGCGGCCGCCTTCTTGAGCGAGTCACGGGTGTGCTGGACGACCCCCGGCATGGAGGCGATCGGGTTGGGCTCGGTCGCGCCCTCCCGGACGAAGAGCGGCAGCACCAGCTGGTGGGCGGCCACCTCCGTCTCCGAGACCATCCGGCGCAGCGCAGGCGTGCGCCGCAGCCGGCGGGGTCGGACGTCGGGGAAGCCCACCGGACCTACTTCGAGCTGGCCCGACGGCGACCCGCGGGACGCCGCTCGGAGGGTCGCGTGACCGGCTGACCGGACTCGAGCAGCGAGGCACGGCGCGCGGCGCCGAAGTCGGCCAGCGCGTCCGCGAGCTCCTCGGCCGACGGGTTCGGCGCCATCACGTCCACGCGCAGGCCGTGCTCCTCGGCGGTCTTCGCCGTGGCCGGCCCGATCACCGCGATGATCGTCGAGGTGTGCGGCTTGCCGGCGATCCCGACGAGGTTGCGCACCGTCGAGGAGGAGGTGAAGACCACGGCGTCGAACTTGCCGGCCTTGATCGCCTCGCGGGTCGGCGCCGGCGGCGGGGCAGCCCGGACGGTGCGGTACGCCGTCACGTCGTCGACCTCCCAGCCCAGCTCGACCAGCCCGGCGACCAGGGTCTCCGTGGCGATGTCGGCCCGGGGCAGGAAGACCCGGTTGATCGGGTCGAGCACCTCGTCGTACGGCGGCCAGTCCTCGACCAGCCCACGGGCGGACTGCTCGCCCGACGGGGTCAGGTCGGCGCGCAGGCCCCACTCGAGCAAGGAGGCGGCGGTCTTCTCACCGACGGCCGCGATCTTCAGCCCCGAGAAGGCCCGGGCGTCCAGGCCGTACTCCTCGAACTTCTCGCGGACGGCGCGCACGGCGTTCACCGAGGTGAACGCGATCCACTCGTAGCGGCCCTCGACCAGGCCGCGCACGGCCTTGTCCATCTGCTGCGGGTTGCGCGGCGGCTCGACGGAGATCGTCGGCACCTCCTCCGGCTCGGCGCCGTAGCCGCGCAGCCGGGAGGAGAGCGAGCCGGCCTGCTCCTTGGTGCGCGGGACCAGCACCCGCCACCCGAAGAGCGGCTTGGTCTCGAACCAGGACAGCTGGTCGCGCAGGTCCACAACTGGTCCTACCACGGTCACGGCCGGCGCTTCCAGCTTCGCGGCGCGAGCGTCGGCTGCGATGTTCGCCAGCGTCGAGACCACCGTGCGCTGGGTGGTCACCGTGCCGGTGCGGGTCATCGACACCGGGGTGTCCGCCGGCCGGCCCGCGGCGACCAGCTCGCGCGCGATCTCGCCGATGCTGCCGACCGCGGAGAGCAGGACGAGCGTCGGACGGTCGACGTACTGCGACCAGTCGATCGCCGCGCCGCTGCACGACACGACGGTGACGTCGCGGTGGTTCTTCGTGGTCAGCGGGATGCCGGCGTACGCCGGGACGGCGTGCACCGAGGAGACCCCGGGGACGATCTCGAAGCCGATGCCGGCCTTCGCGCAGGCCTGGGCCTCCTCGGGCCCGGATGCGTAGAGGAACGGGTCGCCGGCCATCAGCCGGACCACCCGCTTGCCGGTGCGGGCCTGGCGGGCGACCACCTTCGCGCGGGCAGCGTGCGTGAGCGGCTGGCCGTCCTCGCCGAAGCCACCGTCGACGAAGACCGGGCCGGGCGCGGGAGCAGCGGCCTCCTCCGCGTCGGACTCGTCGACCTCGGCCTCGACCGGCGCCGGGAGGCCGAGCAGGCCCCGCACGAGGGACTCGTGCTCGGGGAGCTCCGTCACGACGATCTCGGCCTGCCGGAGCAGGTCGACCGCGCGGACGGTGAGCAGGTCGGGGTCACCGGGTCCGGCGCCCACGAAGGACACCCACCGGGTCGGCCGGTGGCTCGGCCCGTGGGTCACGCGCTGCGTGTCGGCGTTGGTCGTGCTGGATGCAGACTTGGTCACTGTTGCCCTCTTGCTACGTGCGCTGGGTCGGTCGGGTGCGGGTCGGTCGGGTGCTGCTGGTCGTGCGGAACGTGCTGGTCCTCGTCGAGCAGGTCGTGGGCGCCGTCGGCCACCATCTCGGCGGCGAGCGCCCGGCCGACCGCGACGGGGTCGTGGGCGGCGCCGGAGGCGGAGCGGCGTACGGCGAGCGCGCCGTCCGGCGAGAGCGCGACCGCCCGGATCCAGAGCTCCTCGCCGTCGTCGCCCTCGACGACCTCCGCGAGGGCGCCGACCGGTGCGGCGCAGCCGGCCTCGAGCTCGGCGAGCACGACCCGCTCGCACACCACCGCGGCACGGGTGCGGGCGTCGTCGAGGGCCGTCTCGAGGAGGGCGACGAGCTCGGTGTCGGCGCTGCGGCACTCCACGGCGAGCGCGCCCTGGCCCGGCGCCGGCAGCACCTGGATCGGGTCGAGCACCTCGGTGACCTCGTCGAGCCTCCCGAGCCTGGCGAGCCCGGCCCGGGCGAGCACGACCGCGTCGAGCTCGCCGGAGCGCACCTTGCCGATGCGCGTGTCCACGTTGCCGCGTACGCCGACCAGCTCGACGCCGAGCCCGAGCGCCTCGATCTGGGCGACCCGGCGCGGCGACCCCGTGCCGACCCGGCTGCCCGGCGGCAGCTCGCCGAGGGTGAGCCCGTCACGGGCGACCACGACGTCGCGGGGGTCCTCGCGCGGAGGCACGGCCGCGAGCGTGATGCCCTCGGCCGGCGCGGTGGGCAGGTCCTTGAGCGAGTGGACGGCGAGGTCCACCTCGCCGGCGAGCAGCGCGTCGCGGAGCGCGCTGACGAAGACACCGGTGCCGCCGAGGCTGGCCAGCGGAGCGGTGGCGACATCGCCCTCCGTGCGCACCGGCACCAGCGCGACGTCACGACCGCTGCGCTCGGAGAGCAGCTCGGCGACCAGGCCGCTTTGCGTGCGGGCGAGCTCGGAGGCGCGGGTGCCGAGCCGAAGGACGCCGGTGGTCGCGCTCGTGCCCGGGTGCGAGGTCGGTGCCATCAGACCCCCTCCACCCTCGTCACGGCGTCGACCGCGTCGGGGTCGAGCGCGAACAGCTCGGCCAGGGCGGTGGCGTAGGACACCGCTCCGGTCTCGTTCGCGAGCTCCTTGACCCGGACGGTCGGCTGGTGGAGCAGCTTGTCGGCGACCCGGCGCACGGCCTGCTCGATCTCGGCGCGGGCGGCGTCGTCGAGCTGGGGAAGCCGGCCGGCGAGGCGCTGGAGCTCGGCCTCGACCACACCGGTCGCCATCGTGCGCAGCGCGACCACGGTCGGCGTGACGCTCGCGGAGCGGCGGGCGGAGAGGTAGGCGCTGAGCTCCTGCGCGACGATCGAGCGGACGTCGGCGACCTCGGCGCGCTCGCCGGCGCCCTCGAGGTCGGCCGCCAGCACGGCCAGGTTGATCAGCTTCACGCCCGGCTCGTCGCCGACGGCGGGGTCGACGTCGCGCGGGAGGGCGAGGTCGATCACCACGAGCGGGTCGGCGCCGGGACGCGAGGCCTGCACGGTCGCCAGGTCGAGCACGGTGCCGGTGGCCCCGGTGCAGGAGATCACCACGTCGACGGACCCCAGGAGAGCCGGCGCCTCGTCGAGCGCGATCGCCTGCCCGCCGTACTGCTCGGCGAGGCGCTGGGCGTTCTCCGGCGTGCGGTTGGCGACGACGATCGGGCCCGCGCCGGTGCGCGCGAGGGTCGACACCGACAGCGACGCCATCGCGCCCGCGCCGAGGACGAGCGAGCGCAGGTCGGTCGAGCGGCCGAGGTGCTCGGTCGCCTCCTGCAGGGCGGCGGCCACCAGGGACGGACCGGCACGGTCGATGTCGGTCTCGGCGTGGGCGCGCTTGCCCACGCGGAGCGCCTGTTGGAACAGCGAGTTCAACGCCGGGCCGACGGTGCCGGACTCCTGCCCGCCCCGGAGCGCCTCACGCGCCTGGCCGAGGATCTGGCTCTCGCCGACGACCATCGAGTCCAGGCCCGAGGCGACGTGGAACAGGTGGGACACCGCGGCGTCGTCGTAGTGCACGTACAGGTGCGGGACGAGCAGCTCGCCCGGGTCGTTGCTCGGCTCGAGGATCATCCGCGAGATCGACTCGACGCTGCCGTGGAAGCGGTCGACCTCGGCGTAGACCTCGATCCGGTTGCAGGTCGAGAGGACCGTGGCCTCGATGACGTGGTCGATGTCGAACACGTCCCGGATCAGCTTGGTGGCTCCCTCGGGGTCGCGCGCGACCTGCTCCAGCACCGCCACCGGCGCGGAGTTGTGCGACATGCCGACCACCAACACGCTCATGCCACGACCTCCGGGTCGAGGGTCGGGTCGGGCGAGGCGGGCGCCGACTTGCGCTGCTCGTGGTAGGCGAGGATCTGCAGCTCGCTGGAGAGGTCGACCATGCGCACGTCCACCTCGGGCGGCACGGTGAGGACGGTCGGGGCGAAGTTCAGGACGCTGCGGATGCCGGCGTCGACCATGTGGTCGCAGACCGACTGGGCCGCCGCGGCGGGAGTGGCGATCACGCCGATCGCGACGCCGTGCTCGCGCACGATCGCGGAGAGCTCGGTGAACGGCCGGATCTTCAGCCCGGCGACCAGCTCGCCCTGCCGCGCCGCGTCGGCGTCGAGCAGCGCGACGGTCCGGAAGCCGCGCGAGCTGAAGCCGGAGTAGTTGGCGAGCGCGTGGCCGAGGTTGCCGATCCCGACGATCACGACCGGCCAGTCCTGGGTCAGCCCGATCTCGCGCGCGATCTGGTAGCGCAGGTACTCCACGTCGTACCCGACGCCGCGGGTGCCGTAGGAGCCGAGGTGGGAGAGGTCCTTGCGGAGCTTGGCGCTGTTCACACCGGCGGCGCTGGCGAGCTCCTCGCTCGAGCAGGTGCGGATCTCGCGCTCGAGGAGCGAGTTGAGCGCCCTCAGGTACACCGGCAGGCGCGCGACGGTCGCCTCGGGGATGCGCGTAGGGCTCACTGTCTACTCTCCAGCGGCACGCTCCGGCCCGGCGGACGGGCCCGTCTCGCAAGCGTGCAGCGGATTCACCATAAGAGTTTGTGAACGTGGGAACAAACCGAGTCCGCACCGTGACCGGCGCCTCACCCGGAGCGGGCTACCACAGGTGAGACATTCGCCACCCGCCGGGGTCGGGTACGCCGGGGTCAGCCGCCGGGTGCGCGACCCAGCGCGGCGCGGAGCCGGCGCTCGTCGACCCGCCAGAAGTCGTGCTGGGCACCGTCGACGAAGGTGACCGGGATCTGCTCGCCGAACCGGCGCTGGAGGTCGGGGTCGGCGGTGATGTCGACCTCGGCGTACGTCGTGCCCAGCTCGGCGCACACCCGCGCGACCACCTCGACGGCGTCCTCGCACAGGTGGCACCCGGGCTTGCCGTAGACGGTGACCCGGACGTCGTTCACCTCAGCAAGCTCGTCATTCCAGGAGCCCCAGCGCGCGGCGGCGCTCGGTGGCGCGGAGCCGGCCCTTCTGCACCTTGCCCGTGATCGTCGAGGGGAGGCTGTCCACGACGTTGACCACGCTGGGCTGCTTGAAGCCCGCGAGCCGCGCCGCGCAGTGGGCGCGCACCCGCTCGACGAGGGCATCGGGGTCGACCTCGCCGGCCCGGGTGACGTAGGCGACCACGGCCTCGCCGGTCATCTCGTCCTCGACGCCGATCACGGCGGCCTGGGCCACGTCGTCCAGCTCGAGGATGACCTCCTCGACCTCGCTGGGGTAGACGTTGAAGCCCGACACGATCACCAGGTCCTTGAGCCGGTCGACCAGGAACAGGTCCCCGTCGGCGTCGAGGTAGCCCACGTCCCCGGTCGCCCACCACCCGTCCTCGCCGGGACCGTCGGCGCCGTCCGGCCAGTAGCCGGAGAAGAGGTTGTCCCCCCGGATCAGGATCTCGCCCGCGTCGTCCTCGTCGGGAGCCCGGCCGGTCTCGTCGGCCAGCCGGATCTCGATGCCGGGCAAGGCTGCTCCGACCGAGCGCGGGTCGGCCTTCTTGCTGCAGAGGTCGGAGGTGACCACGGGGGCCGCCTCGGTGAGGCCGTAGCCCTGGTGGATGGCCAGGCCGGTGCGCTCCGAGAACGCCTCCGTGAGGTCGGCGGCCAGAGGGGCCGAGCCGCTGAGGATCGTCCGGACCGGCCCCAGCCGCTCCTCGAGGCCCGGGACCTGCATCCAGTAGGCGAACACCGGCGGGGCCACCGGGAGCACGGAGATCGCCTCGTCCTCGATGATGTCGAGGGAGCCCTCGGGGTCGAAGCCGTCGACCAGCACCATCCGCGCGTGCTGGCGCACGACCTGGCCGAGCACCGCGTTGAGGCCGTAGACGTGGAACAGCGGCAGCACGCCGAGCACGACGTCGCGACCGGTGATCATCGGCGGGTCGACGGCGGCCGCCTGCTCGATGTTGGCCAGCAGCGCGCGGTGGCTGAGCATCGCGGCCCGCGGGCGCCCGGAGGTGCCGCTCGTGTAGAGCAGCACGGCCAGCGACTCGGGGTCGGTCTCGCCCGGGACCGGCTCGCCGGTCTGGGCCACCAGCTGCTCCCAGCTGCGCTCGCCGTCCTCGACGGCCACGTCGATGCCGACCACGCGCGGCGGGCTCGCCGCGGCGTCGCCGGACGCCGCCAGCGCCTCGCGCACGCCGACGACCGCGGCCCGCACGGTGCCGGCGGTCGTCGGGTCGCTCACCACCATCCGCGCGCCGCTGTCGGCGAGCATCCGGACCACCTCGCCGGTGGCACTGCGCGGATTGATCGGTACGGCGACCATGCGGGCCCGCAGGACGCCGTAGTAGGTGGCGACGAACTCGATCCGGTTCGTGGTGGCGATGATGACCCGGTAGCCGGCGACCATGCCGGCGGAGGAGAGACCGTGCGCGACGCGGCTGGCGAGGTCGTCGAGCACCGCCCAGGTCACGGTGCGGCCGGTGGCGGCCTCCGAGAGGGCGATCCGCTCGGGTTCCTCGCGTGCAGCGGTGGCCAGGAGATCGGCGACATTGCTCCCCATCCGGGGAGTCTCCCACAGGCGATTGAGCCGAGCGCAGAGGATCGGCCACAACGCTTCTCCGTGGCCGAAGCCTCTGCCGAGGCGATGGAGCCTGTTGAGGAGCGCAGCGACGATCGCACGGCGTCGGGGCGGGCACGACGACCGTGCCGCGTTCTAGGGTGGCCCTGTGACGCCCTCCCCCGGCCACAGCCGCAGGCCCGTGAACCTCAAGCGCCGCTCGCGGTTGGCCGGCGAGGCGGCCGCCGCGGCGGCCGAGGTGGAGAGCAGCCTCTCGGTCGAGGCCGACCTGTCGTCCGCGGCCTTCTTCGACGTCGACAACACGGTCATGCAGGGCGCCTCGATCTACCACCTGGCCAAGGGCCTGCACCGCCGGAAGTTCTTCACCACGCGTGACATCCTCGGCGCCGCGTGGAAGCAGGCCTACTTCCGCGTGGTCGGCGTCGAGGACCCCGAGCACGTCGCCGAGGCGCGCTCGGCCGCGCTCGCCTTCATCGCCGGCCACACCGTGGAGGAGCTGGAGTCGCTGGGGGAGGAGATCTTCGACGAGGCGATGGCCCACCGGATCTGGCCGGGCACCCGGGCTCTGGCCCAGCTCCACCTGGACCAGGGCCAGCGGGTCTGGCTGGTGACTGCGGCACCGGTCGAGATCGCGAACATCATCGCCCGCCGACTCGGGCTCACGGGCGCGCTCGGCACCGTCGCGGAGCACATCAACGGCGTCTACACCGGGCGTCTGGTCGGCGAGATGCTCCACGGCCCGGCCAAGGGAGAGGCCATCCTCGCGCTCGCCGCCCGCGAGGGCCTGGACCTGACCCGCTGCTCGGCGTACTCCGACTCCTACAACGACCTGCCGATGCTCTCGATGGTCGGCGATCCCTGCGCGATCAACCCCGACGCGAAGCTGCGTGCGCACGCCCGGGCCCACGGCTGGCGGATCCGGGACTACCGCACCGGCCGCCGCGCCGCGCGGGTCGGCGTGTTCACCGCCGCCGTCGCCGGGGCGGCGGTCGGCAGCCTGGCGGCCGGCACGGCGATCCGGCGGAAGCTCCGCTGATCCGGGCGCAAAAAGTACATACCGGGGCGATTAGTGAGACGCTGACGGGGTACTGAGTCCGAAATGACGGATTCTGGGGCCCCTCCGCGGTATTGTCGTTTGTTTCCCATCCGCGCGGGTCTCCCCTTATCCTGAGTGCTCAGCGCCTGGCGGGGGGCCAGTGAGGGAGATCGAGTTCATGGGAGTCGGCAGGGGAACCGCACGCGGCCTCAGCGTGCTGCGTGACGCCCTGGCCGACGTGCTCCGCGCTCCCGTCCCCGTGGTCGCGACCGGGCCGGGCTCCCCGTGGTGGCTGCACAGCGACTCGATCCTGCTCGCCGCCACGACCGTCTCCGGCCAGCGCCGACCCGACGGCGCCCGCTCCGAGGTCGACGCTCCTGCCGGCGCGGCGCCCGGTGGTCACCGCAACGACCACGGCGACGCCGACCTGGCCACCTCCTCGGCGGAGGACGCCGCCGTCGCCAGCCGCCTGATCGCGCTCGTCGAGCTCGCCCGCAGCGGCGACAAGGAGGCGTTCGGCCAGCTCTACGACCACTACCAGCCGTCGGTCTACCGGTTCCTGTACTACCGGGTCGGCTCGATGACCCTGGCCGAGGACCTGACGGCTGAGACGTTCTTCCGCGCGCTGCGGAGCATGCACTCGTTCCGCTGGCAGGGCAAGGACTTCGGGGCGTGGCTGATGACCATCGCCCGCAACCTCACCGCCGACCACTTCAAGGCCGGCCGCACCCGTCTCGAGCAGACCACCGAGGACATGCAGACCCTCGACTCCACCTCGGAGGGTCCCGAGATCGAGGTGCTCTCGTCGCTGACCAACGAGGCTCTCCTCCGTGCGCTCGGCGAGCTGCCCACGGAGCAGCGGGAGTGCCTGATCATGCGGTTCCTGCAGGGACTCTCGATCGCGGAGACCGCGGAGATCCTCGGGCGCAGCAGCGGCGCGGTGAAGCAGCTGCAGCTGCGCGGCGTACGCAACCTCGCGAAGCTGATCCCGGCCGGGGAGCGTGAATGATGTCCGGTTCACGCATAACCCCCCGTGCCGTCACCTCGTTGACCACTGTGAACGAGCGCACGGCTGACCGCACCACCCCCGCGGGCCCCGCGTGCGTGCCCTCCCAGACCCCAGGAACGCCATCATGACCTCGCTGATCTCGGCACGCAGAGCGGCCGAGGACTTCGCCCGCGTGGTCGACGGTTCCCAGGGAGACGTGGCCGACCGCTACGCCGACCTGACCGCAACCGTGGATCTCCTCCGCAGGCAGGACACCCCTGCAGCCCGACCCGACTTCGTGGCCGACCTCCGCGCGCAGCTCATGGCCGCCGCCGACACGCTGCTGGTGCCGGTCGACTCCGTGCCGGCTGAGGTCGTCCCGCTCCGGCCGCGCCGCAGCCAGCGCCGCCTCGCGGCCGCTGCAGCTGCCTTCGTCGTCGTCGGCGGCACCGCCGGCGTCGCCGCCGCCGCCGAGAACTCCCTGCCGGGCGACCCGCTGTACGCGCTCAAGCGCGGCATCGAGAGCGCCCAGGTCTCCCTGAACACCAGCGACGCCGCCAAGGGCCGCGACCTGATCGCCCAGGCCAACACGCGTCTGGACGAGGTCGACGGCCTCGTCGGCGCCGGTGACTCGACGTCCCGGATCAGCCACACGCTCACCTCGTTCAAGCGCAGCGAGTCGGGCGGCGCCGACCTGCTCTTCGTCGCCTACCAGCGCGGCGGCAACCCCGACGACCTGGCGGCCCTGCGCAACACGCTCCTCGCCCAGCGTGACCGGCTCCAGAGCCTGGCCGGTCAGGCCCCGCCGACGACGCAGCCGGACTTCGCCTCGGCCGTCGCCCTGCTCGGCGACCTCGACCAGCAGGCACGCGTCCTGTGCAGCAACTGCGGCCCGGACACCGGTGCCAGCGACTTCGCCAACCTGTCCTCCGCCCCGGCCCTGCAGAGCCTGATCACCGACGCGGCCGCAGCCGCCGTCGCGGACCAGCAGACGGCGGCCACGAAGGCCCTGGCCGACAAGGCAGCCGCGATCGCGGCCAACACGCCGAAGACCCCGGTGGCCACCACGCAGCAGGCCACGCGCGACGCGTCCGGGTCGATCCTCCCGGGCAGCGTGACCGTGCCCAGCCTGCCCACGACGCCGACCGCGCCCCTGCAGAACACGGTCAAGACCGTGACCGGCGGTGTCGAGGATCTCCTCGGCACCGTCAACGACTCCACCGGTGGGGCGCTGAGCCCGGTGACCGACACGGTCAACAACACCCTCAACGGGGTCACCAACCTGCTGACTGGGCCGTAGCGCGCCCACGCCCGCACGTCACCAGGTTTCGGCACGCTCGGTCGCGGCTTCGTGCCTCAGCCGCGCTCGCTGCTCCGCCGGATTGAGCCTGCCGAAATCAACCACCGACGATCAAGGCCGCTGACGCGCCCTTGATCAGCCGAAGACGGACTGGCGCTGGATGAGCAGGCTGTAGAGCGTCTGCTGGATGGTCTCGCGGACCTGGTCGGTCACGTTGAAGACCAGCATCGGGTCCTCGGCTGCGCCGGCGTCGTACACGTCGGTGCGGATCGGCTCGCCGAACTCGATGATCCACTTCGAGGGCAGCGGGACCAGCCCGAGCGGGCCGAGCAGCGGGAAGAACGGCGTGATCGGGATGTAGGGGATGCCGAGCAGCCGGGCCAGCGAGGGGATGTTGCCGACCAGCGGGTAGATCTCCTCGGCGCCGACCACCGACGTCGGGATGATCGGTACGCCGGTGCGGATCGCCGCCGAGACGAAGCCGCCCCGGCCGAAGCGCTGCAGCTTGTAGCGCTCGCTGTAGGGCTTGCCGATCCCCTTGAAGCCCTCGGGCCAGACGCCCACGATCTCGCCGCCGCGAAGCATCCGCTCGGCGTCCTCGTTGCAGGCCAGCGTCACGCCGCCCTTGCGGGCGATCTCGCTGACCACCGGCAGCCGGAACACCAGGTCGGCCCCGAGCGGGCGCAGGAACCGGTGGGCGTGGTCGTGGACGGTGACCATGGTCATCAGGCCGTCGATCGGGATCGTGCCGGAGTGGTTGGAGACCACGAGGGCCCCGCCGTCCGCCGGGATGTTCTCGGTGCCGCGCACCTCGATCCGGAACCACTTCTCGGCCACCGGGCGGATCGCGGTCATGAAGAAGCGCTGGGTGATCTCGGCGTCGAAGCCGTACTCGTCGACGGTGTAGTCACCGGTCAGCCGGCGACGCAGGAAGGCCAGGAACGCCGCCAGCCGCGGCTCCCAGTTGTCGCCGAAGACCTCCACAGCGGCGTTCGTGAAGCCGGCCATCCAGTCGACCGCCGGGATGCCGGGGGTCGGGTGGCGGTGGTCGCGCGTGGTGGGGGGCTCGGTGGGCGTCGGGGCCGGGGGCTCGACCGCGGGCTGCCTCGGCTCCGGCATGCGGGCGCCCGCGACGTCGCCGCGACGCTCCTCCGGGCGCTCCACGGGACGCTCGGACGTGCCCTCGGGCACGTCACCCGACCGGGCCACGGGCTTCTTCGCCGTCCGGGTGGCCAGGCTCCTGGCCGAGCTCGAGGGCTTCACGCTCCCGGTGCCCCGCCCCGGCTTGCCGCGCGTGCCGATCGGGATGATCTCGGCGTCACCCATCGTGGCGCACCCCCTCTGCCGGACGGGCCGTGCCCGCGGCGGTCAGCTCGGCGGTCCGCTCCCGGCCGCCGCCGAGGGCGCCGAGCAGCATCGTCTCGGCGGCCCGCACCCGCCGCTCGGAGACGACCCCGGGCTGGACCGAGGCGGCGAACTCCTCGAACGCCTGCTCGGTGGTCCGCGACGGGTGGAACCCGAGCACCTCGCGCATGCGGGTGGTCTCCACGCCGCGGCCGAAGGTCAGGAAGGCCACCTGCTCGCGCGAGAAGTCGGCGAGCCGCGCCTGGCGCATCGCCTGGCCGAAGGTCGCCACCGCGAAGCCGGGCATCGGCAGGGCCGGCCGGCCGAGCCTGCGGACCGCCTGGGACAGCATCATCACGCCGTCACCGGCCACGTTGAACGTGCCGGCGACGTCGCGCAGCGTCGCGTGCTCGACCGCGTCGATCAGGTCCGTGTCGTTGAGGAACTGCATCCGCGGGTCGAAGCCGAGCACGGTGGGGATCACCGGCAGCTTGAAGTACGCCGTGAGCGGTGTGCTCAGGCCGGGGCCGAGCGCGCTCGCCGTGCGCAGCGTCGTCACCCGTACGTCGGGCCGCCGGCGGGCGAACCCACGGACGTAGGCCTCGACCTCGTTGAGGTCCTTGACGAAGCCCACCGCGCCGATCCGCCGCGCGTCCATGTCCTCGGAGAACATGGCGGGGTCGCGGCTCGACGAGCCGTAGACCGCGGTGCTGGACTTCAGCACGAAGTGCTCGAGGTCGGGCGACTGCTGGCACGCCGCGAGCAGCTGCATCGTGCCGATGACGTTGAGCTCCTTGGCGGTCACGCGGCCGCCGGCGCTGGCCGGCGGCAGCACGCTCATGTGCACGACGGTGTCGACCTGCTCCCGCATGATCACCTTCGCGATCACGGGGTTGCGGATGTCGGCGCGCGCGAACGACACCGCCCCGAGGTCGCCTCGGGGCGGGGAGATGTCCACGCCGATCACGCGGTCCACGCCAGGCGCGGCCGCGAGCTGCCGGGCGAACCGGCGGCCGAGGTCGCGAGCGACCCCGGTGACCAGCACGACACGACCCACAGGAGCTCTCCCCCCGATTGCGTCTCTACCCGCCCGCGCTGCTGCCCGGGCCTACTTGCCCAGACGACGCCGCTGCACGCGCGTCTTCTTCAGCAGCTTGCGGTGCTTCTTCTTCGCCATGCGCTTGCGACGCTTCTTGATGACAGAACCCACGGATGCCCTTTTCATGCACGCGGAGCCGTCCGTTGGGCTCCGTCGGAAGGCACAAGACTATCCGCAGGAATCCCTGGCAACGAATCGGAGTGACGCGATCGACACAGGCGGTGATCGCAGTGGAGGCGATGCGGGCTCAGCCGGTCTGGAAGAAGCTCTTCCGCAGGTACTCGTTGACGTCTTCTTCGCTCACCCGAAACGAGCGCCCAACGCGCACGGCAGGCAGCTCGCCGCCGTGCACCAGACGGTAGACCGTCATCTTCGAGACGCGCATCACCGAGGCAACCTCGGCGATCGTCAGGAACTTCACTTCGGAAATGTCTCCGGACAGGTTCGAACCCATCTCGCACCGCACTTTCTGGTGAGCTCGCTCTCCGGCTTCCCCACCGGAGTTCACGCGCGCCCGTTCAAGCGAGGATAGAGCCATCTGTTACTCGTGGGGAAGGGATTGACTCACGATACTTGTGAGAACCGAAATTGCCCGTCCGGGGCCGAAAATCAGCGGCGGTCAGGGAAGCGGGTCGAGCCCGTGCTCCGGGAAGACCGCCGCGCGGGTCTCGTGGACCGCCCGGTCGAGCCAGGTGTTCGGGTCGTAGCCCCCCGACCAGTCGCGGTACGCCGGCTCCCGGCCGTCGCCCATCCGCCCCGGCGCGACCCGCCCGAGCGACTCCATGACGTGGTCGCGCCAGGCCGGCGGGGTCTCCGTGCCGGGGTCGAGCGGAGCACCGCCGACCACCGCGAGCAGGTGCGTCCAGGACCGCGGCACGACGTCGACCACCGCGTAGCCGCCCCCGCCGACCGCCAGCCAGCGGCCACCGCACACCTCGTGCGCGAGGTCGTGCAGGGCGAGGTAGCTGGCGCGCTGGCCGTCGACGGTGAGCATCAGGTGCGCGAGGGGGTCGTCCCGGTGCGAGTCGCAGCCCTGCTGGGTCACCAGGATCTCCGGCTCGAACGCCCGCACCAGCGGCGGGACGACCGCGTGGAACGCCCGCAGCCAGCCGGCGTCGGCCGTGCCGGGGGGCAGCGCGACGTTCACCGACGTGCCGATCGCGTTCGGGCCGCCCGTCTCCGCGGGGAACCCGGTGCCCGGGAACAGCATCTGCCCGGTCTCGTGCAACGAGATGGTCAGCACCCGCGGGTCGTCGTAGAAGATCTGCTGCACGCCGTCGCCGTGGTGCACGTCCACGTCGACGTACGCGACCTTCTTGGCGCCGTGGTCGAGCAGCCAGCGGATCGCGACCGCGACGTCGTTGTAGACGCAGAAGCCGCTCGCGTGGTCGGGCATGGCGTGGTGCAGGCCGCCGGCGATGTTGGCGGCGTGGACCGCCTCGCCCTGCCAGACCCGGCGCGCGGCCTCGACGCTCGCCCCGACCACGTGGCGCGCCGCCTCGTGCATGTGGGAGAACGTCGGGTTGTCGTCGGTGCCGAGCCCGTGGCGGGGGTCGGTGCGCGCGGGATCGGCACTGCTGCGGCGTACCGCCTCGATCAGCGCCGGGTCGTGCACCACCAGCAGGTCGTCGTCGGTGGCGTCGGGCGCGGGCACGGCGACCAGGCCGCTGCCCGAGTCGCCGACGACGCCCAGGTCGCGGGCGAGGCGCATGGTGAGGTCGACGCGCACGGGGTTCATCGGGTGCGCCGGGCCGAAGTCGTAGGCGGTCAGCGTCTCGTCGAAGACCACGCAGGTCGGGCCACAGCCGGAGACGGGCACGGTCAGTCCATGCCCTCCGCCAGGGAGACCGAGCGGTCACGCGCCGCCTCCATGGCCGTGATGAACGCGGCCCGCACCTTGTGGTCCTCGAGCTCACGGATCGCCGCCGCGGTGGTCCCGCCCGGCGAGGTGACCTGCTCGCGCAGCACGGTCGGGTGGGTGCCGGTCTCGCGGAGCAGCTTCGCGGACCCCACCACGGTCTGCACGACCAGCTCGGTGGCGGTCGTGCGCGGGAGGCCGAGGTGGACGCCCGCCTCGATCATCGCCTCGACCACGAAGAAGAGGTACGCCGGGCCGGAGCCCGAGATCGCGGTGACCGCGTCCTGCTGCTTCTCGGGCACGCGCACGACGCGGCCGGTCGCGGAGAGGAGCGCCTCCGCCACGGCGAGGTGCTCGTCGTCGCAGTGCGACCCGGGCGAGATCGCGGCCATGCCCTCGTCGACGAGGGCCGGGGTGTTCGGCATGACCCGCACGACGGCGACCCCGTCGGGGATGTGCTTCTCGATCGCCCGCGTGGTGATGCCGGCGGCCAGCGAGACCACCAGCTGGCCGGGCCTCAGCACGGGCCCGATCTCGGTGAGCACGTCGGCCATGTCCTGCGGCTTCACGACCAGGACCACGGTCTGCGCCTGCGCGGCCTCGGTGTTGGCGACCACGGTGACGCCGTACTTCTCCCGCAGCTCGGCGGCGCGCTCGGGGCGCTTCTCGCCCACCATCAGCTCGGCGACGTCGCGGCCGCCGCGGATCAGCCCGGAGAGCAGGGTCTCCCCCATCACTCCGGCACCGATGATGGCGACCGTCATGCGCCCCTCCTGGGTCGTGCGCCGTGGACTGCTTGCGCCTACTTCTGGGACAGCAGCGAACGCAAGAAGAATGTCAGGTTCGACGGGCGCTCGGCGAGCCTTCTCATCAGGTAGCCGTACCACTCCTGACCGTACGGGACGTACACCCGCATCCGCTCGCCCACGGCGGCCAGGCGCCGCTGCTCGTCGGGACGGATGCCGAAGAGCATCTGGTACTCGTAGGTGCCCGGCGCCCGGTCGAAGCGGGTGGCGAAGGCGCCCGCGATCCGGATCATCCGCGGGTCGTGGGTGGCCACCATCGGGTAGCCCTGGCCGGCCATCAGGACCTTCAGGCAGCGGACGTACGACTTGTCGACCTCGTGGCGGTCCTGGAACGCGACCGTCGCCGGCTCCTTGTAGGCGCCCTTGCACAGCCGCACCCGGGAACCCTCGTAGGCGAGCGCCCGGCAGTCGTCCTCGGTGCGGTGCAGGTAGGCCTGCAGCACCGCGCCGGTCTCGGGGAAGTCCTTGCGCAGCTCACGCAGCGTCGCGAGCGTCTGGTCGGTGGTGGTGTGGTCCTCCATGTCCAGGGTGACCGTGGTGCCGACGTTGCGGGCCGCGCGGCAGATCCGGCGGGCGTTCTCGAGGCTGAGCTTCGCCCCGATCTCCGGCAGCGCCTGACCGATCGCACTGAGCTTCACGCTGACCTCGGCGCTGCGGGCCAGCCCCTCCTGGCTCAGGGCTTCCAGGACCTCGAGGTACGCCGCGACGGTGGCCTCGGCCTGGCCCTCGTCGAGGGTGTCCTCGCCCAGGAAGTCGAGGGTGACCAGCCGGCCGTCGGCGACCAGGTCACGGGTCGCCTCGACGGCATCCTTGGTCGCCTCGCCCGGCACGTAGCGGGCGACGAGCGCTCCGCTCACGGGCGTCCGGGTGACGAGCTCCTTGACCCGCCCGCTCCGGGCGAGAAGCAACAGCGACTGACGCAGCAACATGGTCTCCCTGGGACACGTGGCACCTCGTCGTGCCGCCTGAACACGTTACGCCGGAGGGTGGTGCGGGCCGAAATCCGGGTGTGTCGCGCCGGTGCGTGCTCCGGTGCCGTCCTGCTCGGGTTGCGAGGCAGCGACGAGGCGGCGTGCGGGTGGCTGGGCTCCGCGGTCGGGTGCGGATCTGCTGTATTGCGGGGTTCTTGACGCTGAGGGGGTTGCCGGCGGGGCACTCAGCGTCAAGGACGCCGCGCTACAGCTCTGAGGACGGTCGCGGCCACGACGCCTCGGAACGACAGCCGAACAGCTGACCTACTCCGACTGGCGGCGCAGGGTGAGCGCCCCGAGCACGAGGCCCGCGACGGCGAACGCCGCGACCAGCGCGAGGTCGCCCCAGACGGCGGGGTTCGCCTCGCCGGCCACCTTGCGCATGGCGTCCACGGCGTAGGAGAGCGGCAGCGCGTCGGAGATCGTGTGCAGCACCGGCGGCAGGTCGGCGCGCGCGATGAACAGCCCGCACAGCAGGATCTGCGGGACCACCAGCGCCGGCATGAACTGCACCGCCTGGAACTCGGTGCGCGCGAACGCCGAGACGAACAGGCCGAGTGCGCTGCCGAGGATCGCGTCGACCACCGCGACCAGCATCAGCATCCAGACCGGACCCGCGACCTGGAGGTCCAGGAACCACACCGACAGGCCCACGGCCAGGGCCGACTGCACCGCCGCGACCAGGCCGAATGCGATCGCGTAGCCGACCAGGAAGTCGCCCTTGCCCATCGGCATGGCGAGCAGCCGCTCGAGCGTGCCGGAGGTGCGTTCACGGAGGGTGGTCACCGAGGTGACCAGGAACATGATGATGAACGGGATCAGCGCCAGCAGCGCGGGGGCGAGCGCCGCGAACCCGAACCCCGGGCGGTCCTGGAACATCCACCACAGCAGCGCCATGATCACGCAGGGCAGCACCAGCAGCATCACCGACGTACGCCGGTCGCGGCGCAGCTGGATGAGCACCCGGCGGGTGACGGCGGCGGTGATCCTCGGGTTCACGACGCCGCCTGCTCCACGAGGTCGAGGAACGCGGTCTCGATGTCGTCCGCCCCGGTCTTCTCCAGCAGCCCGGCCGGGGTGTCGTCGGCGATGATCCGGCCCTCCCGCATCAGCAGCAGCCGGTCGCAGCGGGTCGCCTCGTCCATCACATGGCTCGACACGAAGACCGCGGCGCCCTCGTCGGCCAGTGCGTGGAAGGTCTCCCAGAGGTCACGACGCAGCACCGGGTCGAGCCCGACCGTCGGCTCGTCGAGCACGATCAGGGCGGGCTCGCCGAGCAGCGCGACCGCGAGCGAGACGCGTGAGCGCTGACCGCCGGACAGGCGGGACGCGACCTTCCCCCGCTCCGCGGCCAGGTCGACGACCCGCACGCATGCATCGACGCGGTCCTGGCCGACACCGAGCACGGAGGCGAAGAAGGAGAGGTTCTCGGCCACGGTCAGGTCGTCGTACACGCTGGGCGCCTGGGTGACGTAGCCGATCCGGGGCCGCAGCGCGGCGGCTCCGGCGGGCTCGCCGAACACCGTCACCGCGCCGGCGGTGATCCGCTGGACGCCGACGATCGCGCGCATCAGCGTGGTCTTGCCGCAGCCGGAGGGTCCGAGCAGGCCGGTGACCTCACCCGGGACGACGGAGAAGGTCAGGTCGCGCAGCACCTCCTGGCCACCGCGTACGACGCGCAGCCCGCTGACCTCGACCCCTGATTTCACCATCTGCTGAAATGTACGCCGGCCGGGCGGCCCGCACAAGGGTCGGAGGTCCGGTCAGGACAGGTCGCCGGTCAGGTACCGCTGGATCGTCGGCGCGTAGATGCCGACCACCTCGTCGGCCGGCATCGAGGCCACCGGCTCCACCTCGAGCAGGTACCGCATCAGGATCAGGCCGAGGACCTGGCTGGCCACCACGGGCATCCGTCGCTCGGGCTCGTCGATGCCGAGCGCCACCCCGATCGGTCCGATCACGACCTTCAGGAAGCCGTCGCGGAGCAGCTGCTTGCCGGACGGGTCGAGCAGGGTACGGGCGAGGCCGAGCAGCGGCAGCTGGAGCTCCGGGTCGTCCCACACCGACAGGAACACGCGCAGCAGGCGCTCCGCCGCGCCGTCCGGGCCCTCCGCGGCGACCGAGGCGAGCACCTCGCGCGGGTCGACCGGCAGCGCCAGGGCCGCGACGAACAGGTCGTCCTTCGTGCCGAAGTAGTGGTGCACCAGCGCCGGGTCGACGCCCGCCTTGGCGGCCACCGCCCGCACGGAGGTCCCGGAGAAGCCGCCCGAGGCGAACAGCGTGCGGGCGGCGTCGAGGATCGCCGCCCTGGTGTCCGGGGAGCCCGGGCGCCGGCCCCGCGAGACCGTCACGACGACCCCGTCTGGCTGCCGCCCTCGGCGGACGCCTCGCGCGTGCGCGCGAAGTGCAGCTGGCTGAACGCCAGCGTGGCCAGCAGGTCGGCCTCCCGGGCCGCGCGCGTGCCGGCCTTGCGGGTGTTGATCTCGGCGACGATGTGGCCCTCGAAGCCCGCCTCGGCCAGGTGCTCGAGGAACTCCCCGCACGGCTGCGTGCCCCGGCCGGGCACCAGGTGCTCGTCCTTGGCCGAGCCACTGCCGTCGGTCATGTGGATGTGGCGCAGCCTCGAGCCCAGCCGACGGGCCATCTCCAGGGGGTCGCTCTGCGCCGTGGCGGCGTGCGAGAGGTCGATGGTGGTGTTCGCGTAGTCCTCGCGGCTGGGGTCCCAGTGCGGCTGGTAGACGTCCATCGCGCGGCGCGAGGTGGCGCGCCACGGGTACATGTTCTCGACGGCGAACGCCAGCCCGGTCTGCTCCTCGAGCCGGGCGATCCCCTCGACGAAGCCCGCGGCGTACTCGCGCTGCCAGCGGAAGGGAGGGTGCACCACGACGACGTCGGCGTCCAGCTCGTGGGCCATCTCGGCGCTCATCTCGAGCTTCACCCAGGGATCGGTGCCCCAGACCCGCTGCGTGATCAGCAGGCACGGCGCGTGGACCGCGCACACCGGCACCTCGTGGTAGTCGCGCAGCCGGCGCACCTTGTCGACGTCCTGGCTGATCGCGTCGATGCTCACCATCACCTCGACCGCGTCGTAGCCGAGGCGGGCGGCGTACTCGAAGCCGTGCGCGACCGACTCGGGATAGACCGAGGCGGTCGAGAGCGCGAACGTCGGGCCCATCCCGCTCAACCCAGCACGCTGAGCTTGTCGAGCCGCTCGAGGATGACGCCCTCACGCAGTGCCCAGGGGCAGATCTCGAGCTCCGCGAGGTCGAAGATGTCCATCACCGCGGTCGCGACGAACGCCCCGGCGACCACCTGGTGCGCTCGGTCCTGGGAGACCCCGGGCAGCTGGGCGATCTCGGCGCGCGTCATCTCCAGCAGCTTGGGGATCCAGCTCTCCAGCGCGCTCGCCGGGAGCATCCGGCGGACGAAGAGGCCCTCGCTCGAGGGCGCTGCTCCGCAGATGCGGGCCAGCGAGCGGAACGTCTTCGACGTCGCGACCGCGTGGTCGAGCGGGCCGCTGCGCAGCAGGCTCCCGGCGTCGCGGGCGATGTCGGCCCGGATCGAGCGCCGCAGTGCACGGAGCTGCTCGTCGTCGGGACGGCCCGTCGCGAAGTGTGTACGGGCCAGGCGCGCGGCACCGAGCGGCAGCGACCAGGCGACGTCGGGTGCCTCCTCCGCGCCGGCGGCGACCTCGAGCGAGCCGCCGCCGATGTCGAAGACGCCCAGGCGACCCGAGGACCAGCCGAACCAGCGGCGTACGGCGAGGAAGGTCAGCCGGGCCTCGTCCTCGCCGGCGAGCACCGCGATGCGCGCACCGGTGTGCTCGTGCACGTGCTCCAGGACGGCGTCGGCGTTGCTCGACTCGCGCACCGCCGAGGTGGCGAACGCGTAGATCTCCTCGCAGCCCTTGTCCTCGGCCAGCGCGAGCGCGTCGCCGACGAACTCGGTCAGGGCACTCACGCCGGCCGGGGTCACGGCGCCCTCGGGGTCGAGGTGCTCGGCCAGGCGCAGCGGCTCCTTGTACGACGACGCGGGCATCGGCGCGGCCCCGCCGTGGGCGTCGACCACGAGCAGGTGACCCGTGTTGGAGCCGATGTCCAGGACGCCCAGGCGCATGTCCCGAGGCTACCGCCGCGGGCATCGGTTCCCTCTGCCGCGTAGGGTTCGTGGGTGCCCGAAGTCGACCCCGTGTTCCCGCGTGCCTGGCTCGAGTTCGTCGACCCGGCCGACGCCGGTCAGGTCTTCCGCTGCGACCTCACCTGGCTGACGTCGAGCTGGACCTGCATCTTCGGCAACGGCTGCCAGGGCATCTACGCGACGTCACCGGATGCCGGCTGCTGCGCGCTCGGCGCGCACTTCTCCGACCGCGACGACGAGGAGCGGGTCGCCGCGTGGGTCGAGCGGCTCGACGACGAGGTGTGGGAGAAGCGCCACCTGGCGATGAACGCCAAGGGCCGGCTGTCCCGCAAGCGGTGGGTCGAGATCGAGGACGGCGAGCGCAAGACCCGCACGGTCCCGATCACCCCCGACGGCTCGGACGAGGGCGAGGCCTGCATCTTCCACAACAGCCGCGGGTTCGCCGGCGGCTACGGCTGCGCGCTGCACGGCCTGGCCCTGCGCGAGGGCGTGCACTTCGTCGAGACCAAGCCGGACGTCTGCTGGCAGCTGCCGATCCGGCGGACGTTCCGCGACGTCGAGCGACCCGACGGCACGTCGTACCAGGAGATCAGCATCGGCGAGTACGAGCGCAGCGGCTGGGGTCCTGGTGGCCACGACCTCGACTGGTACTGCTCGGGCAACACCGAGGCCCACGTCGGCGCCGAGCCGGTCTACCTGTCCAGCGCGACCGAGCTGATCACGCTGATGGGGCAGGCGGCGTACGACGTCCTGGCGGCCGCCTGCGAGCGGCACCTCCGCTCGCGGTCGGCACTGGCCCTGCACCCGGCGACGGAGCAGGCGTCGTCGCGCTCTTCCTGAGGAGAGCCTGAGCAGATCGGGACCCCGGTGTCAGAGGTCTCCGACGCCCGAGTGAGAATCAACCATGCGCCTCGACCACATCGTCTTCGCCGCCGGCCCAGGGGGACTCGCCGGCACCGCAGCGCGTCTCTCGGAGCTCCTCGGTGAGGAATTCCAGGACGGTGGTGTGCACCCCCGCTTCGGCACCCGCAACCGGATCCTCCCGCTCACGGATCGCACCTACCTGGAGCTGGTCGAGGTCCTCGACCACCCGGCCTCGGACAAGGCACCGTTCGGCCAGGCCGTGCGCGCCCGCTCCGCCGACGGCGGCGGCTGGCTCGGCTGGGTGATCGCCGTCGACGACATCGCGCCGCTCGAGGAGCGCCTCGGCCGCAGCGCGGTCAACGGCAACCGGCACCGCCCCGACGGGCACGAGCTGCTCTGGAAGCAGCTCGGCGTCAAGGGCCTGCAGGCCGACCCGCAGCTGCCGTTCTTCGTGCAGTGGCAGGGCGACCCGGCCGACCATCCGTCGGCAGGCGCGTCCGGCCGGATCTCGCTGGAGTCGCTGGAGATCGCAGGCGACCCGGCGCGCGTCTCGGACTGGCTGGGCCAGCCGGTCGAGCAGCCGCTCGAGGACGTCAAGGTCGAGTGGGTGGCACCGAACGGCACCCCCGGCATCGTCGCGGTGACCTTCCAGACCGCACAGGGCCTGGTCCGGATCTGAATCCAGACGTCAGACCCAGCCCGAACATATGGGGCAACCCCGCGGTGTACGAGATCGAGAACCGCGGGGTCGACCGGGCCGGCGTGCTCTGGGACGCGATGCGGAGCAGGGCCGACTGGGCCGGTCGCGACGTGCTCGACGTGGGCTGCGGGACCGGCTTCCACCTGCCCCACTTCGCCGAGACCGCCCGCTCCGTGGTCGGGGTGGAGCCGAACGACGCCCTGGTCGCGATCGCCCGGCGCCGGGTCCGGCGTCTCCCTTCGGTCAGCGTCCACGCGGGCACGGCCGGGCGGCTGCCGCTGCCGGACGCATCGGTCGACGTGGTGCACGCCCGGTGGGCCTACTTCTTCGGCCCGGGCTGCGAGCCCGGGCTCGCCGAGCTCGACCGGGTGGTACGCCGGGGCGGTGCCGCCTTCGTGATCGACAACGACCCGGAGCGCTCGACCTTCGGCGGCTGGTTCCGGCGCGGCTTCCCGGAGGTCGACCCGCGGGCGGTCGAGCGGTTCTGGTCGTTGCACGGCTGGTCGCGCGAGCGGCTGGAGATCGCGTGGACGTTCGACTCGCGCGACGACTTCGAGGCCGTCGTACGGATCGAGCTGCCGACGGCGGTCGCCGAGGAGGTGCTCGACGAGCATCCCGACGCGACCGGGGTCGACTACGCGGTCAACCTCTGGTGGCGGCGCTACTAGCCGCACGGGGGATCGTGCCCGGCCGAGGTGCGTCGGGCACCGTCGAGCGGCGCACCACCAGGGTCGGCTCGAGCATCCGCCCGAGCGGCTCGACGGGCCGGTGCGAGAGCACGGAGTGCACCAGCTCGACGAGCTCGCGCGCCACCTGCTCCAGCGGCTGACGCACCGAGGTCAGGCCGGGCCAGGTCACGTGCGCGCCCAGGGAGTCGTCGAACCCGACCACGCCCACGTCGATGCCGGGCCGCAGGCCGCGCTCGTGCAGCGCGTGCAGGACGCCGATCGCCAGGGTGTCGCTGGCGCAGCAGAAGCCGGTGACGGTGCGGTCCTCGAGCAGCTTGTGCGCCTCCATGCGGGCGGCGTCGACGTTGTCGGTGGTGCGTACGCCGAGCCCGCGGGTGTCGAACCCGTGGTCGGCCATCGACTGCTCCCAGCCCGAGCGTCGGTCCTCGCCGATGCGGGAGGTCTCCTCCCAGCCCAGCCACGCGATCCGGCGGTGGCCGACCGAGACGAGGTGCTCGGTGGCCAGGCAGGCACCGCGGGCGCCGTCGACGTCGACCCAGGGGTGCGCGGCGTCCGGGTCGTCCCAGGGCCGGCCGAAGGTCACGAACGGCGCCCCCACGCGCCGCAGGAGCTCGGTCTCCGCGGTGCCGGTGTAGGTGTCGGTGATCACGAAGGCGTCGACGGCGGTGGCGCGCAGCAGCTCGTCGTAGCCGTCGAGCGGGTCGTCGGCGGCGCCGGAGAACAGCAGGATGTGGTGCCCGGTCTCCGCGGTGGTCTCGACGAGGGTGTGCACGAACCGGTCCATCAGCGCGTTGCTGGTGCCCTCCTGCGCGGGCTCGAAGCGCAGCCCGATCATGTGCGAGGAGCGGGTGCGCAGCTGTCGGGCGGCGCGGTTCGGGGTGTAGCCGAGCTCGTCGATCGCGGCCTGCACGCGCTGGAGGGTGTCCTCGCGCAGCAGCTCGGGGTTGTTGAGGGCGTTGGAGACCGTCTGGCGGGAGACGCCCGCGCGCTCGGCGACCGTCGCGAGCGTCGGGTACTGATCGGTGAGCCGACGGATCGGGCTCATCGCCACCTCCTCCCCTGACGGATGCCGTGCGCCCGTTGTCTCGACCGCGGTCCGGGTGGCCCGGACGATCAGTGGATCGATCAAATCATAGGGAAGATGCTCCCGTGCGCGTGGCTCGGCGAAGTTGTCGGCGTGGGCACATATGTTCGAACCATGGCGAAGAGCAGGCCCGCGGCGGCGGCGTACCAGTGCAACGAGTGCGGCTGGGAGACCACGAAGTGGGTCGGACGCTGCGGCGAGTGCCAGGCGTGGGGCACCGTGGTGGAGCGATCGGCACCCCGCAGCCGGGCGCAGGCCGGTCCGGTCACCACGCCGGCGCTGCCGATCGGCGAGATCCCGATCGAGGACTCCCAGGCGCGCACGAGCGGCGTCCCCGAGCTCGACCGGGTCCTCGGTGGCGGGCTGGTGCCCGGCGCGGCGATCCTGCTCGCCGGCGAGCCCGGGGTCGGCAAGTCGACGCTGCTGCTCGAGGTGGCCGCGCAGACCGCCCGCTACCGCCACCGGGTCCTCTACGTCACCGGCGAGGAGTCCGCGGCCCAGGTCCGGCTCCGCGCCGACCGCACCGGCGGCATCCAGGACGAGCTCTACCTCGCCGCCGAGACCGACCTGGGCGCCGTGCTCGGCCACGTGGAGGCGACCCGGCCGGCCCTGCTGGTGGTCGACTCCATCCAGACGATCAGCGCCGGGGACGTCGACGGCGTGCCGGGGGGCGTCACGCAGGTCAAGGAGGTGGCCGCGGCGCTGATCCGGATGGCCAAGCTCCGCAACATCACGCTGGTCCTCGTCGGCCATGTCACCAAGGACGGCTCGATCGCCGGCCCGCGGGTGCTCGAGCACCTCGTCGACGTCGTCCTGCACTTCGAGGGCGAGCGGTCCTCCCGGCTGCGCATGGTGCGCGCGGTGAAGAACCGGTTCGGGCCGGTCGACGAGGTCGGCTGCTTCGACCTGTCCGCCGAGGGCATCGTCGCGATCACCGACCCGACCGGCCTCTTCCTCGACGCGCGCCACGGGCCGGTCGCCGGCACCTGCGTCGCGGTCGCGCTCGAGGGGCGGCGCCCGCTGCTGAGCGAGGTTCAGGCCCTGGTCACCCACACCTCGTCCGAGCGGCCTCGCCGCACGACGTCCGGGGTCGACCCGGCGCGGGTGGCGATGATCCTGGCGATCCTCCAGCAGCACGCCGGCATCCGGCTCCACCAGCACGACGTCTTCGTCTCCAGCGTCGGGGGCGCCCGGCTGACGGAGCCGAGCAACGACCTCGCGATCGCCCTCGCGATCGTCTCGGCCCACCGCGGCGAGCCGCTCGGCCGCCAGGTGGTGGCGATCGGCGAGCTCGGCCTCTCCGGGGAGCTGCGCCGGGTGCGCGACCTGGGCGTGCGGCTGGCCGAGGCCGGCCGGATGGGCTTCCGGGCGGCGGCCGTGCCGGCGCAGTCGCCCCAGACCGTCGGCCACAGCCGGATCATGGACGGCCTGCGCGTCGTGGACGTCGACAACGTGGGGCGCGCCCTGGAGATCCTCGGCATGACCGACGACGAAGCCCGGCGCGAGGCGCCGTAGGGCATCCCCGGGTCGGTCGCCCGGGATACCAAAGTCGGTCGGGCCCCGCCGACCGCTCCCCTAGACTCAGGCGCGTGGTAGCCGCCGATGACGCGCACGAGGCCGAGGCCCTGCGCGCCACCCTTGCCAGCATCGCGCCGGGCACGTCCCTGCGCGACGGCCTGGAGCGGATCCTGCGCGGCCGCACCGGCGCCCTCATCGTGCTGGGCCACGACCGGGTGGTGGACACCATCTCGACCGGCGGCTTCACCCTCGACGTGCCGTTCACGGCCACGGGCCTGCGCGAGCTGGCCAAGATGGACGGCGCGATCATCCTCGACCAGGACGTGTCCCGCATCCACCGCGCCAACGTCCACCTGATGCCCGACCACACGATCCCCAGCGAGGAGACCGGCACACGGCACCGGACCGCCGACCGGGTGGCGAAGCAGACCGGCTTCCCCGTGATCTCGGTGTCGCAGTCGATGCAGATCATCGCGGCGTACGTCGGCGAGACCCGGTACGTCCTGGAGGACTCCGGCTCGATCCTCTCCCGCGCGAACCAGGCCCTGGCGACCCTCGAGCGCTACAAGCTGCGCCTCGACGAGGTGTCCAGCACCCTGTCCGCGCTCGAGATCGAGGACCTGGTCACGGTCCGTGACGTCGCCGTGGTCGCGCAGCGGCTGGAGATGGTCACCCGCATCGCCCGCGAGATCGAGGACTACGTGCTCGAGCTGGGCACCGACGGGCGCCTGCTCTCCCTGCAGCTCGAGGAGCTGATCACGGGCGTGGACGCCGAGCGCCAGCTCGTGGTCCGCGACTACCTCCCGAGCGGTCGGCGCAAGCGGACGCCCGAGCAGGTGCTGGCCGACCTGGAGACGCTGTCCCCCACCGACCTGGTCGACATCTCGATGGTGGCCAAGGCCCTCGGCCTGCGTCAGGGCGAGCACCTGGAGGGCGCGGTGACGCCCCGCGGCTACCGGCTGCTCGCCAAGGTGCCGCGGCTGCCCAGCACGGTCGTGGACGGCCTCATCGACCAGTTCGACAGCCTGCAGAAGCTGCTGTCGGCCGGCGTCGAGGAGCTCCAGATCGTCGAGGGCGTCGGTGAGCTGCGCGCCCGGAGCGTCCGCGAGGGCCTGTCCCGGCTGGCGGAGTCCAGCATCCTCGAGCGGTACGTCTGAGTCCGAGTCACGACCCTGCGAGGAACGAGCAGGGTCGTGACGCGAGGAGGTTGAGGGAGCCTCGTCCGCCCGAGCCTGCGAGCGCGGACGAACGGCGGCTCGAAACCCCGGTCGCCTTCCGGCGCAGGAGTTCGGGACCCGGTCCTGGTTTCGAGGCTCGCTGGCGCTCGCACCTCAACCATCGATGGGCGGGACCCCGAGGAGTGGTTTCGAGGCTCACAGGCGCTCGCACCTCAACCATCGGTGAGCGGGCGGCACGACGTGGTTTCGGCAGGCTCGACCAGCGGTGGTCAGCAGCTCGTCGCCGCGTTGTCGCCGCCGCAGACGGTCCCGGTGCCCTTCTTCGTGCGCGGGTGCGCGGTCTTGGTGATCACCGCGCGCGGCGGGTGGGCGAGCCGGAACTGGGTGTCGTTCGGCTCGGAGCCGATCACCGCGGCGGTGAGGTGGTAGTACCCCGGGAGGGCCCAGTCGGCGGCGCGGCTGCACTGCTGGTCGGAACGGCGCCCGCTCCACGACACGGTGACGTCGGTCGGCGCCGCGCTGCGCACGACCACCGAGGCCCGCGTGATCGCGTCGGGACAGTCCTGGCTCGACCAGATCCGGTCCTTGCCGGAGGTCACCTTCGCGACGATCGTGTCCTTGGAGACGGTGAACGTGCAGGCCGGCTTGATGCCGGTGAGCTGGAGCACCAGGTCGACCCGGCCGCCGGCCACCGCAGCCGGCACGGTCGGCGTCACGGTGATCTCGTCGAGCGCGCACGGGCCGGTGGGCATCGCGAGCACCACGGGCGTGCCGGTGGGTGACGGGTGCGGGGCGCGCGTCGTCGCTCCCGTGGTGGTGGGCTGGATCGGCAGCGGCCCGGCCACGCCGTGGGTCACGTGGGCCGACGGCGACGAGGCCGTCACGCGGGCGGTGTCCGCGGGAGACCCGCCACCCGAGCCGTTCAGCAGCCGGCCGATCGCGAAGACGAGGGCGAGCGCGGTGAGCAGCACCATCGAGCGCCGGAACCAGTAGACGCGCGCGGGAAGGCGTCTTCGAGGCCTGGTCACCGTGCGCATGCCCTGAACGTTAGGAAATCTCCGCCCGTCGCTCGGGGAGGCGCACCGGGCATGCCTGCCTAGAGTGTGCGCGTGAACGCCCTGCTCGAGCCGGTGCTGGACTGGTACGCCGCGTCCGCCCGCGACCTGCCGTGGCGCCGGCCGGGCACGAGCCCGTGGGCGATCCTGGTCTCCGAGCTGATGCTGCAGCAGACCCCGGTGTCGCGAGTGCTGCCGGTCTACGAGGCCTGGCTCGAGCGCTGGCCGACCCCGGCCGACCTCGCGGCCGAACCGAGCGGAGAAGCCGTGCGGGCGTGGGGGCGCCTGGGCTACCCGCGGCGCGCCCTGCGGCTGCACGCGTGCGCCGTCGCCATCACCGAGCAGCACGGCGGCCAGGTGCCGGACCGACACGCCGACCTGCTTGCGCTCCCGGGCGTCGGCGACTACACCGCCGCGGCGGTGGCGTCGTTCGCCTTCGGCGGGGCGCACGCCGTGCTCGACACCAACGTGCGCCGGGTGCTGGGCCGGGCCGTCTCGGCGCGAGAGTTCCCGCCGGCGTCGCTCACCCGGGCGGAGCGGGACCTCGCCGAGGGGCTCGTGCCCGACGACCGGCCGGAGCTGTGGGCTGTCGCCGTCATGGAGCTGGGGGCGCTCGTCTGCACGGCGAACGGGCCGCGGTGCGACTCCTGCCCGATCCTCGACCTGTGCGCCTGGCAGCGGGCCGGGCGGCCGGCGTACGACGGGCCGCCGCGGCGCGGTCAGACCTACGCCGGCACCGACCGGCAGTGCCGCGGCCGGCTGCTGGCCGTGCTGCGCGACACGGACGGCTCGGTCGCGCCAGAGAGGCTGCACGAGGTGTGGTCCGACGAGACCCAGCGCACGCGTGCGCTGGCCGGCCTGGTGGCCGACGGGCTCGTGGTCGAGCGGGACGACGGGCGCTACGCCCTACCCGGCTGAGCGCCTCCGAGCGGTCGCCACGCTGGCGTCGCCCATGGCCCAGCGCACCACCCCGGCTCCGGCCGCGCCCAGACGCAGGCTCGGCCAGTCCCACGCGACGAACGGCGGCGGCAGCCGGAGCTCCCGCCGGGCCCATCCGGGCAGGCTCGCCACCGCCCCGGCGGCGAGCAGGCCGTAGCCGGGCCGGGCGGCCAGCGGCAGCGGCGGGTCCAGCAGCAGGAAGCGGGCGGCGTCGCGGCAGACGCGGGTGGACCGCAGCTCGGGCCGGAAGGCCTCCAGGCGCCGGCCGAGCTCGGCGACCGTCGTCGGCGGCGTCGTCGCGCCGAGCCGTGCCGCCACCTCGCCGCTCTGCCGGACGTACTCGTCTGCCTCCGCCGGGCTCAGCGGCTCGGGACCGAAGAGCTGGTAGGCGCTCAGGAAGCTGTCGACCTCGGCCAGGTGCACCCAGTCCAGGAGGTGCGGGTCGCTGGCGGCGTACGCCGTGCCGTCCTCGGCCTTGCCCCGCACCCGGAGGTGGATCTCGCGGACCTGCGCGATCGCGCGCTCGGCGTCGTCGACGGTGCCGAAGGTCGTGGTGGCCAGGAAGTGGCTGGTCCTCTGGAGCCGCCCCCACGGGTCGCTGCGGTAGCCGGAATGGCCGGCGACGCCCGCCATCGCGAGCGGGTGGAGCGACTGGAGCAGGAGGGCCCGCAGTCCGCCGACGAACATCGAGGCGTCGGCGTGGACCCGCCAGACCGGGTCCGCCGGGGTGAACCAGCGCGGCCCCGGTGCGCCCCAGATCTGCCGGGCGCGCGCGGCGGCGTCGTCGCCGGCCACCTTGGAGCGCAGCAGCTGGGCCAGCTGCCGGCGTACCGGCGCGGCGAGCGGAGCGACCAGGGTCCTCACGCAGCCAGCGTGCCACCGGGGACAAGCGGCAGACCCTCGGAGAAAGCAGTCGAGCCGGCCGGGACCAGGTCCCGACCGGCTCGACGCTGCGTGCTCAGATGTTCTCGCTGCCTCCGTCGGCAGCCACCTCGACGGGTGGCACGTCCGGCAGGACCGCCCGGGCGTTGCCCTTGAACGTGAACGCCGCGGTCGGGCCCTCGCCCTCCACGTCGACCACCACGATCTGGCCGGGGCCGACCTCGCCGTACAGCATCTTCTCGGCCAGGACGTCCTCGATCTCGCGCTGCACCGTGCGCCGCAGCGGACGCGCGCCGAGCACGGGATCGAACCCGCGGGTGGCGAGCAGGTCCTTCGCGTTCTGGGTCAGCTCGATCGACATGTCGCGGTCCTTCAGCCGGAGCTCGACCGACGCGATCATGTTGTCGACCATCGAGATGATCTGGTCCTTGGTGAGCGGCGGGAACACGATGATCTCGTCGACACGGTTGAGGAACTCGGGCCGGAAGTGCTGCTTGAGCTCCTCGGAGACCTTGGCCTTCATCTTGTCGTAGGTGCCCTGGACGTCCGACGCGTTGCCGAAGCCCAGGCTCACGCCCTTGGAGATGTCGCGCGTGCCCAGGTTCGTGGTCATGATGATCACGGTGTTCTTGAAGTCGACCACGCGGCCCTGGCTGTCGGTCAGGCGACCTTCCTCCAGGATCTGCAGCAGGCTGTTGAAGATGTCCGGGTGGGCCTTCTCGACCTCGTCGAAGAGCACCACGGAGAACGGCTTGCGGCGCACCTTCTCGGTGAGCTGGCCGCCCTCCTCGTAGCCGACGTAGCCCGGAGGCGAGCCGAACAGCCGCGACACGGTGTGCTTCTCGGAGAACTCCGACATGTCGAGCTGGATCAGCGCGTCCTCGTCGCCGAACAGGAACTCGGCGAGGGTCTTGGACAGCCAGGTCTTCCCGACGCCCGAGGGGCCCGCGAAGATGAACGAGCCGCCGGGACGCTTCGGGTCCTTCAGGCCCGCACGCGTACGCCGGATCGCCCGGCTGAGCGCCTTGACGGCCTCCTCCTGGCCGATGACCCGCTTGTGCAGCTCGTCCTCCATCTTGAGCAGCCGGGTCGACTCCTCCTCGGAGAGCTTCACGATCGGGATGCCGGTGGCGACCGCGAGGACCTCGGCGATGAGCTCCTCGTCGACCTCCGCGACGACGTCCATGTCGCCCGCGCGCCACTGCTTCTCGCGCTCGGCCTTCGCCAGGATCAGCTGCTTCTCCTCGTCGCGCAGACGGGCTGCGGCCTCGAAGTCCTGACCGTCGATCGCGCCCTCCTTGCGGCGGCGCACGTCGGCGATCTTGTCGTCGAACTCGCGCAGGTCGGGCGGCGCGGTCATGCGGCGGATCCGCAGGCGCGAGCCGGCCTCGTCGATCAGGTCGATCGCCTTGTCCGGCAGGAACCGGTCGGAGACGTAGCGGTCGGCCAGCGTCGCCGCCGAGACCAGGGCCTCGTCGGTGATCGTCACCCGGTGGTGCGCCTCGTAGCGGTCGCGCAGACCCTTGAGGATCTCGATCGTGTGCGCGATCGACGGCTCGGCGACCTGGATCGGCTGGAACCGGCGCTCGAGCGCGGCGTCCTTCTCCAGGTGCTTGCGGTACTCGTCGAGCGTGGTCGCGCCGATCGTCTGCAGCTCGCCGCGGGCCAGCATCGGCTTGAGGATGCTGGCTGCGTCGATCGCACCCTCGGCGGCACCCGCACCGACGAGCGTGTGCAGCTCGTCGATGAACAGGATGATGTCGCCGCGGGTCTTGATCTCCTTCAGGACCTTCTTCAGCCGCTCCTCGAAGTCACCGCGGTAGCGCGAGCCGGCGACCAGCGCACCGAGGTCGAGGGAGTAGATCTGCTTGTCCTTCAGGGTCTCGGGCACGTCGCCGCGCACGATCGCCTGGGCCAGACCCTCGACGCAGGCGGTCTTGCCGACGCCGGGCTCGCCGATGAGGACGGGGTTGTTCTTGGTACGGCGGGACAGCACCTGCATGACCCGCTCGATCTCCTTCTCGCGACCGATGACCGGGTCGAGCTTGCCCTCCTTGGCGGCCTGCGTGTAGTTGCGGCCGAACTGGTCGAGGACCAGGCTCGAGCTGGGCGCCGCCTCGGGCGCCGTGCCGGCGGTCTGCGCCTCCTTGCCCTGGTAGCCGCTCAGCAGCTGGATCACCTGCTGGCGGACCCGGTTGAGGTCGGCGCCGAGCTTCTGCAGCACCTGAGCAGCCACGCCCTCGCCCTCACGGATGAGGCCGAGGAGGATGTGCTCGGTGCCGATGTAGTTGTGGCCGAGCTGCAGCGCCTCGCGCAGGGACAGCTCGAGCACCTTCTTGGCACGCGGAGTGAAGGGGATGTGGCCGCTCGGAGCCTGCTGGCCCTGGCCGATGATCTCCTCCACCTGGGCGCGGACACCCTCGAGCGAGATGCCGAGGCTCTCCAGCGCCTTCGCCGCGATGCCGTCACCCTCGTGGATCAGGCCGAGCAGGATGTGCTCGGTGCCGATGTAGTTGTGCGAGAGCATGCGGGCCTCTTCCTGGGCCAGCACGACAACGCGTCGGGCACGGTCTGTGAACCGTTCGAACATGGGCATCGCTCCTTGGACTTCGCGGGTCGGGCAAGCGCACGTCCCGCACGCCGGATCAACCCTTACCCAACCCTACGTGTTCCGCGGAAAACGCGTCTTCGCTCTCAGCGAACAGACGAGAGGTCGGTCTGCGCCGCGAGAAGCTCGGACCGCATCCGGTCGAGCTCCGCGCACAGGTACGGGTCGGTCATCACCAGGTACGCCAGCCCGCAGTCCTGCGGACCGGTCGCGCCGGGCACGCAGAGCCGGCAGGGCTCCCCCAGGCGGACCCGGCACGGCGCCTCGGACACCCAGCTGCGCTCGTCCATCGGCGACCTCCTGGCCCCGGAGATGATCCTCCAGCCTAGGAGCGCGACGGCGCCGGCGGCAGGGACGTTGGTCCCGGCGCCGACCGACGACGGTCCGGCTCAGCCACCGGGCTGCACCAGGCCCTGCTCGTAGGCGAAGACCACCGCCTGGATCCGGTCACGCAGCCCGAGCTTGCGCAGCACCTCGGCGACGTGCGACTTCACCGTCTCGGTGGCGATGAACAGCTCGGCCGCGATCTCCGCGTTGGAGCGGCCCCGGGCGAGCTGGTGGAGCACCTCGGTCTCCCGTGGGCTGAGCCCGTCGAGGGCCGGCGACGCGGGAGCGGGCGCCGTACGCCGGGACGCGAAGTCGGCCACCAGCCGACGGCTGACCGCCGGCCCGAGCAGCATCGAGCCCTCGGCCACCAGCCGGACTCCGTCGACCAGCCGGTCGGCGGTGACGTCCTTGAGCAGGAACCCGCTCGCCCCGGCCCGGATCGCGTCGTAGACGTAGGCGTCGAGGTCGAAGGTGGTCAGGATCAGCACGCGGGTGTCGTGGTCGCGGGTGATCAGCCGGGTCGCCTCGATGCCGTCCAGCACCGGCATCCGCACGTCGACCAGCGCCACGTCGGGGCGGTGCTGCTCGACCAGGCTGACCAGCTCGCGGCCGTTCGCCGCCGTGCCGACCACGTCGAGGTCGGGCTGGGCGGCGAGGAGGGCGGCGAAGCCGGCGCAGATCACGGGCTGGTCGTCGGCGACGACGACCGTAGTCACGCAGCCCCCTCGGCGAGGCCACGCGGCAGGATCGCCTCCACCACGAAGTGGTCGCCGACCGGACCGGCCAGGAGGCGGCCACCCAGGGCCTCGACCCGCTCCCGCATGCCCACGATGCCCTGGCCGGCGCTGCTCGTCGTCGCCGACGGCCCCAGCGGGGTGGACACCTGGACGGTCAGCAGCTGACTGGTGGCCTCGAGGTCGAGGGTCACCCGTGCGCCGGGTGCGTGCTTGCGGGCGTTGGTCAGCGCCTCCTGGACGACCCGGTAGGCGGCGTACCCGGCGGACGGTGCGACCTCGGCCGTGGTGTCGCCGACCATCTCGATGTCCACGCCGGCCGACCGGGTGCGCTCCACCAGCGCCGCGATGTCCGACCAGGTCGGCTGCGGGGAGCGCTCTGCGTCCCCGGAGCGGCCCAGGATGCCGAGCACCCCGCGGAGCTCGTCGAGCGCGAGCCGGGCGTCCGCCGCGATGTCGCCGAGCACACCTCGGGCCTGGTCGCCCAGCTCGGGGTTGGTGTACGGCGCGGTCTCGGCCCGCACCGCGATGAGGGAGACGTGGTGGGCGACGACGTCGTGCAGGTCACGGGCCAGGCGAGCGCGCTCGGCCACGACCGCGGCCTGCTGCTCGACCTCGCCGGACCGCGCGGCCAACGACCGGCGCTCGAGCTCGCGTTCGGCGGAGCGACGGAGAACCCATGCTCCGGCGAGGGTGACCGCGACCGCGAGCAGGTAGAGGAGCAGCATCCCCATCTGGGCCTCGTGGTCCATCGACCGCTGCTCGATGTAGGACCGGAAGGGCGCCGCCATCGAGCCGTCCGAGCCCACCCAGACGAGAATCACCGCCGCGGCGACGGCCGCCGCGACCACCGTCGCTCGGGCGTCTCGCCAGCTTGCGCTGACGGCGACCGCGAGCAACGCGGCGAAGACGCCGAAGTGCAGCGAGCCACCGTCGACGAGGGTGGGCACCGCGGGCAGCAGCGCCAGGGCGATCCCCAGACCGGGCCAGCGAAGCGCGAGCCAGGGGGCAGCCCCGATGGCCGACCCGATGGCCGCACCGAAGCCCACCATCAGCACCATCCCGTAGCCGAACACCTGCGGGCCGAGCCCCTCGGCGAGCTGTCGGGCGAACCACGGGGTCCACCAGGCGGTGGCGTAGCAGACCAGCACCACGAGACTGCCCAGCGCGGCAGCCACCCAGTAGCCGGCGGGGATCGGCCGGTCGTTGCGCACCCAGAGATCGTTCATGCCGAGAATGCTCCGGCCCGGAGCGGCTGCCCCACCACCCCCGCCAGGGCGAGATCGGTGGTCCCCCACGAGGGGGACCGCCCTCTCAGTGGGCGGCGACGTAGGCCTCGCGGACCTCCGAGGAGACCCGCCCGCGGTCGGGCACGTCGAAGCCGTTGTCACGCGCCCAGGCGCGGATGTCGGCGGGGCTCGGACCGGAGGCGGCACCGCGGCCACCGCGTCGGCGCCCCGCGGCCCGGCGGGCGTGACCGACGTACGGCGCCAGCGCGTCGCGGAGCTTGCCGGCGTTCTTGGCGTTCAGGTCGATCTCGTACTCCTTGCCGTCGAGGGCGAAGGTCACGGTCTCCTCGGCGGGAGTGCCGTCGATGTCGTCGACCAGGACGATGTTCACCTGCTGCGCCATGGGTCACCCATTTCTCGGGATTTCGGCTCGGACAATTCCGGACGCATCAAGATTAGCGCAGGAATGCAGCAGAAATCATTCCGGCCGGAGCAACGGAAAGAGAATCGTCTCGCGGATACCTGCGCCGGTGAGCAGCATGATCAGCCGATCCACGCCCATGCCCATGCCGCCTGCGGGCGGCATTCCGTACTCCATCGCCTTGAGGAAGACCTCGTCGAGCTCCATCGCCTCCGGGTCGCCCGCCGCGGCCAGCAGCGACTGCGCGGTCAGGCGTTCCCGCTGCACCACCGGGTCGTTGAGCTCGGAGTACGCCGGTGCGAGCTCGACGCCGTTGATGATGAGGTCCCACGCCTCGTTCACGCCATTCTTCGAACGGTGCGCCTTGGCCAGCGGTTTGACCGCAGCGGGGTAATCCATCACGAAAGTCGGCTGGATCAGGGAATCCTCGACGAGCTGCTCGAACAGCTCCACGACGATCTCCTCGGCGCCCCATTTCGGCTGCAGCTCCACGGAACGCGCATCGGCGTACTTGCGCAGGGTTTCCGCCGGCGTCTCGACGGTGATCTCCTCACCGACCGCGACGGAGACGAGGTCGAAGATCGGCGCCTGGCGCCACTCGGCCTCCAGGTCGATCTCGCTGCCGTCCCGGGCCGGTACGACGGTGCGGCCCACCGCTCGCGCCGCGTCGATCACGAGTCGGCGGGTCAGCTCCATCATCGTGAACTGGTCGCCGTAGGCCTGGTAGGCCTCGAGCATCGAGAACTCCGCCGCGTGGGTGGAGTCCAGGCCCTCGTTGCGGAACGTGCGGCCGATCTCGTAGACCTTGTCGACCCCGCCGATCATCGCGCGCTTGAGGTCGAGCTCGAGGGCGATCCGCAGCAGCATGTCCTGGTCGAGCGCGTTGAGGTGGGTGCGGAACGGCCGGGCCGCGGCGCCGCCGTTGGTCAGCTGGAGGATCGGCGTCTCGACCTCCAGGTAGCCCAGGTCGTGCAGCGTCTCGCGCAGGCTGCGCAGCACCGCCGCCTTGGTGCGGACCATCTCCCGCGGCTCGGGGCGGATCATCATGTCGACGTACCGCAGCCGGATCCGGGCCTCGTCGGAGAGCGGCTTGTGCTCGTTGGGCAGCGGTCGCAGGGTCTTCGCGGCCATCTGCCAGGCGGACGCCTGCACCGAGAGCTCACCGCGGCGGCTGGTGACCACCTCGCCCGTGACCGCGATCAGGTCGCCGAGGTCCACCAGCGCCTTGAAGTCCGCCAGCGACTCCTCACCGAGGTCAGCCAGGGACAGCATCACCTGGATCTCGCTGCCGTCGCCCTCGCGCAGCCGCACGAAGCAGAGCTTGCCGGTGTTGCGCAGGAAGATCACCCGGCCGGCGATCGAGACGACCTCGCCGGTGTGCGTGTCCGGCTCGAGCTCACCGGCCTCGAGCGCGGGGTCGTAGCGTTCGCGGATCTCCTTGACCGTGTGGGTCCGCTCGACCACCGTCGGGTACGCCGGGCGTCCCGCCTCGAGCATCCGCGCCCGCTTCTCCCGGCGGACCTGCATCTGCTCGGGCAGGTCGGCGTCGGCGTCGATCGCCGGGGGTGCGGGCACGTCGGTCATGGCGCCAAGGCTATCGAGGCCGGTGAGCCCGAAGATGGGCGCGTCCGAGGGGTGCCTGAACACCCCGCCTCGGTGTTAGCGTCCGAACGCAGCGCCGCTTCCCACCCATGGGAGTCGCGCCTTCACCTCGGAGGTCGAGCTATGCACAGTTCCACCGTCCGTCGCGCCACCGGAGCGCTCTTCGCCCTCACCCTGGGCGCGCTCTCCCTCAACGCGGCGACCACCACCCCGACGGCCGCCCACGGCGTCCTGATGCACCCGACGGCGTCGGACTACGTCCAGGTCTCCAGCTCGGAGACGCCACCCACGGAGGCGCAGTGCTTCTCCGTGGGACGACGGTGCTTCACGCCGCAGTCCACCCGCGCGGCGTACAACGTCAACCCGCTGTACGCGGACGGCTTCGACGGCACCGGCACCACCATCGCGGTCGTCGACAGCTACGGCAGCGACACCATGGCCCACGACCTGCACGTCTACGACCAGGCCTTCGGCCTGCCGGCGATGTGCGGCGAGGAGGGCGTCACCTGCGCTCCGGGCATGCCGACCTTCAGCCAGTTCCACTTCCAGGGATCGCCGGCCACCAAGGCCCAGCCCGGCAAGGGCACCCACCAGGAGGACAAGTCCGCCTGGGCGCTCGAGGTGGCCCTCGACGTCGAGACCGCGCACGCGATGGCTCCCGGGGCCAACATCCTGCTGGTGACCACGCCGACCGCCGAGACCCTGGGCGTCCAGGGCTTCCCGGACATGATCAACGCCGAGCAGTACGTCATCGACCACCACATGGCCGACGTGATCTCGCAGAGCTTCGCCTCCGCGGAGGACGCCTTCGGCAGCAAGCAGTCCCTCCTCAACCTGCGGCACGCCTACATCTCCGCTCAGCAGGCCGGCATCACGGTGCTGGGCTCGTCGGGTGACGGCGGCTCCGCCAACGGCGGCAAGTCCCCGGTCGGCAAGGGCGGCTCGACGTTCCCGTACCCGACCGTGGAGTGGCCGGCGTCCGACCCGCTGGTGACCGGCGTCGGTGGCACCTACCTGTGCACCGACCCGACCAACACCACGAGCCGCGTCGTCGACAGCGCCGACCCGCCGGCCAAGTGCCAGGCGAACCCCGGCCAGGCGGAGGTCGGCTGGACCTTCTCCGGAGGCGGCTTCAGCCACGTGTTCGGCAAGCCCGGCTACCAGGACCCGCTCCCGGCCGGCAGCACGGCGATCGGCACGATGCGCGGTGTCCCGGACATCGCGCTGCAGGCGAGCGCCGGCACCGGCGCCCTGGTGTACCTGAGCCTGCCGCCGGACGGCCAGAGCGGCCTGATCTGCGGCAGTGCCCCGTGCAGCACCGGGTGGTACGACATCGGTGGCACGTCGCTGGCCTGCCCGGAGTGGGCCGGCCTGGTCGCCATCGCGGACCAGATCGCCGGTCACGACCTCGGCCTGATCAACCCGCGGCTGTACGAGCTGGCGTCCAACCCGACGTCGTACGCGAACGACTTCTACGACATCACGGTGGGCAACAACACCGCCGACCCGAACGTCACCGGTTACCCGGCGACCACCGGGTGGGACCCGGTGACCGGCCTCGGTACGCCGAACGCGGCGGCCCTGCTGCCGGCCCTGGCCGCAGGCTAGCCCCGGCCCAGCACGGAGCCGGGAGCCGTCACCACGGGTGGCGGCTCCCGGCTCCTCTGTTCACGGGTCAGGTGTTCCGGGCGAAGACCAGCTCCAGGCCGCGGAGCGTGAGCCAGGGCTGGTGGTCGGTGATCGAGCGGCACTCGTCGACCACCACGGGCGCGAGCCCTCCGGTGGCGATGACGTTGACCGACGCCGGCTCGACGCCGAGCTCGTCGATGATCCGCTCGACGATCCCGTCGACCTGGCTGGCGAAGCCGAACACCATGCCCGACTGCACCGCCTCGACGGTGTTCTTGGCGATCACCGACCGCGGCCGGAGCAGCTCGACCTTGCGCAGCTGCGCGCCACGGCGGCCGAGCGCCTCGAGCGAGATGTCGATGCCCGGCGAGATCGCGCCGCCGATGTACTCGCCGCGCGGGCTGACCACGTCGAAGGTGGTGGCGGTCCCGAAGTCGACGACGACGGCCGGCCCGTCGTACAGGGTCGCGGCGGCCAGCGCGTTGACGACCCGGTCGGCGCCGACCTCGCGCGGGTTGTCCATCAGCACGGGTACGCCGGTGCGCACCCCGGTCTCGACGACGACCGACGGCACCGCCGCGAAGTGACGGGCGAGCATGTCGCGCCACTCGTGCAGCACCGACGGCACCGTCGAGCACACCGAGATGCCGGTGACCATGCCGATCTCGCTGCGCGGGCTCTGGTTGATCAGGCCGCGGATCAACACGTTCCACTCGTCGGCGGTGCGGCTCTCGAGCGTGGCGACGCGCCAGTGGTCGAGCACGTCCCCGTCGTCGAGGAGACCGAGCGTCGTGTGGGAGTTCCCGATGTCGGCGCACAGCAGGCTCACAGGACCCTCACCGCAGGTCCAGGCCGAGGTCGAAGACCCTGACCGAGTGCGTGAGCGCACCCACCGAGATGAAGTCGACGCCGGTCTCCGCTACCTCGCGGGCCCGCTCGAGGGTCAGGCCGCCGGAGGCCTCGAGCGTGGCCCGGCCGTCGGTCACCCTGACCGCCTCGGCCATCTCCTCGGTGCTCATGTTGTCGAGCAGGATCCGGTCGCACCCGGCGTCGAGCAGCTCGCGCAGCTGGTCGAGGTCGGTCACCTCGACCTCCACCGGCAGCCCGGGGTAGGCGGAGCGGACCGCCTCGAACGCGGGCAGCACGCCACCGGCCGCGACCACGTGATTGTCCTTGACCAGCGCCATGTCGGTCAGGCCGAACCGGTGGTTGACGCCGCCGCCGCACCGGACGGCGTACTTCTGGAGCGCGCGGTAGCCGGGCAGCGTCTTGCGGGTGTCCAGCACCCGTGCACGCGTGCCCTCGAGGGCTGCGACCCACGCCGCGGTCGCGGTCGCGACCCCGGAGAGGTGGGAGGCGAAGTTCAGCGCGGTGCGCTCGGCGGTCAGCAGGCCCCGGACCGGGCCCGAGACGCGCATGACGACGTCGCCGGCGCTGACGCGGGTGCCGTCGGGCACGCGGTCGGTCACCTCGACCTGGTCGCCGAGCACGTGCACGAAGACCAGCTCCGCGATCGCGAGCCCGGCCACCACGCCGTCCTCACGCGCGGCGAGGTCGGCGTCGCCGTACAGGTCGGCCGGGATCGTGGCGGCGCTGGTGACGTCGACACCCGGACCGCCGGGCGGGAGGTCCTCGGCGATCGCCGCGACGATCGCGTCGTGGATGGCGCGAGGGTCGAGGCCGGCGGCCGTGAGCTCGGCCAGCAGCTCGTCGGGCAGCAGGTCGTAGGCCGCCGTGCTCACGCAGCACCTCCGTCGGTGGCCGGGCTGGGGTGGAACCGCACGCTGGGCGCACCGTCGACGAGCACGACGTCGACGTGGCCCGCGAAGTGCTCGTCGTCGCGGGCCGGAAAGTCCTCGCGCCAGTGCGACCCGCGGGTCTCCTCGCGCAGGGTCGCGGCGGCGGTCAGCGCGGCGCTGATCGAGACCAGGTTGGTGGTCTCCCAGGCCGCGGTGCCCTCCTCGCCCTCGGTCTGGGCGAGGTCCTCGAGGTCCTTGGCGGCGAGCGCGAGCCCGTCGGCGTTCCGCAGCACGCCGACGCGCTCGGTCATCGTCGCCTGCATCGCGGTCCTGACGGTCGCCGAGACGACGCCCGGCCGGCGCGAGTCGGGCGCCGGCTCGGCGTACGCCGACAGCTCGGCGGGGAGCACCTGCGCGATCCGGCGCGAGAACACCAGGCCCTCGAGGAGGGAGTTCGAGGCGAGCCGGTTCGCGCCGTGCACGCCGGAGCAGGCGACCTCTCCCGTGGCGTAGAGCCCCGGCACGGTCGAGCGGCCCCAGAGGTCGGTGGCGACGCCGCCCGAGGCGTAGTGGCACGCCGGAGCGACCGGGATCAGCTCGGTCACGGGGTCGACGCCGTGCAGGCGGGCCGTGGCCAGGATCGTCGGGAACCGCTTCTCCCAGAACGCGGCCCCGAGGTGCCGGGCGTCGAGCCACATGTGCTGCTTGCCCTCCTCCTGCATCCGCCGGGTGATCGCCTTCGCGACCACGTCGCGGGGAGCCAGGTCGGCCAGCTCGTGCTGTCCCTGCATGAAGCGGTTGCCGGCGAAGTCGACGAGGAAGGCGCCCTCGCCGCGCACCGCCTCGGAGATCAGCGGCTGCTGACCGGTCGACTGCGGACCGAGGTACATCACGGTCGGGTGGAACTGCACGAACTCGAGGTCGCGCAGCACGGCACCGGCGCGCAGCGCGAGGGCCATGCCGTCACCGGTGGAGACCGAGGGGTTCGTGGTCTGGGAGAAGACCTGGCCCAGGCCGCCGGAGGCGAGCACGACGGCCCGGCAGCGCACCGCACCGACCCCGTCGCGCTGCCCCTCGCCCATCACGTGCAGGGTGAGCCCGGACACGCCACCGTTCTCGTCCAGCATCAGGTCGACGGCGAGCGCGTGCTCGATCACCTCGATGTCCGGCGCCTCCTTGATCGCGGCGACCAGGGCGCGCTGGATCTCGGCACCGGTCGCGTCGCCGCCGGCGTGCGCGATCCGGTCGCGGTGGTGGCCGCCCTCACGGGTCAGCGAGAGCACCCCGTCGGAGGAGTGGTCGAAGTTCGCACCCAGGGCGATCAGCTCACGGACCGCCTCCGGGCCCTCGGTCACGAGGGTCCGCACGGCCTGGAGATCGCAGGCGCCCGCGCCGGCCACGAGGGTGTCCCGCTCGTGCTGGGCAGGGGTGTCACCGGGGCCCAGCGCCGCCGCGATGCCACCCTGGGCCCACTGCGTCGAGCCCGCGGACAGCACGTCCTTGGTGACCACGAGGACCTTGCCGACGTGGTCGCGGAGCCGGAGGGCGGCGGTCAGCCCTGCAATGCCGGAACCCACCACGACGACGTCCGCCGTCGTGTCCCATCCCGGTGCGCCCGCAGCGAGTCGCTCGGGCAGGCTGATGACCACCCCGCAGACGCTATCGGTTCGCGTCCACGAGGTCGCCCCGGACCAGCCCACTGCCCAGCCCGCTGCCCGCCCCCACCATGCCGGACAGGGCCTCCGCGGGGTCCGACCCGGTGCCGATGATCTGGTTGTCCGCGTCGACGAACACCACGTGCGGCTCGAAGATCCGGGCCTCGGCGGTCTCCATCTGCCCGTAGCCGATCAGGATCACGACGTCGCCCGGGTGCACCAGGCGTGCCGCGGCACCGTTGATCCCGATCACGCCCGAGCCGCGCTCGCCGGCGATCGTGTAGGTCTCCAGCCGCGCGCCGTTGGTCACGTCGACGATGTGCACCAGCTCACCGGGCAGCAGGTCCGCGGCGTCGAGCAGGTCGCGGTCGACGGTGACCGAGCCGACGTAGTGCAGGTCGGCCTGGGTCACGGTGGCCCGGTGGATCTTGCTCTTCATCATCGTGCGCAGCATGGTCACTCTCCGGTGGTTTCGGCAGGCTCAACCACCCTGCCGGTGGACGGTCCGAGGTCGAGGGCGATGTTGTCGATCAGTCGGGTGGAGCCGACGCGGGCCGCGACCAGCATCCGGGCGGGGCCGTGCTCGGGAGCGGGCCCGAGGTCGGGTGCGGTGATCTCGAGGTAGTCGAGGTCGACCAGGTGCGTACGCCGCAGCTCAGCACGGGCAGCGCTGAGGGCCCACTCCGCTCCGCGCTCCGCCTCGGCTCGGGCGGCGAACAGTGCTCGCGAGAGCGCGACCGCGTCGAGCCGGGCGTCGGTGTCGAGGTACCGGTTACGGCTCGACATCGCGAGACCGTCGGGCTCGCGCACCGTGGGTGCTCCGACCACGTCGACACCGAGGCACAGGTCGGCGGCCATCCGGCGGATGAGCGCGAGCTGCTGGTAGTCCTTCTCGCCGAACACGGAGACGTCGGGCCGGACCAGCCCGAACAGCTTGGCCACGACGGTGAGCACGCCCCGGAAGTGGCCCGGGCGCGAGGCTCCCTCGAGGACGTCGGCCAGCGGTCCGGGATCCACGGTCACACCTCGAGCGGCCGCCTCGAGGCCACCCGGGTAGACCTCGTCGACCGAGGGCGTGAAGACCACGTCGACGCCGGCGGCCGCGCAGGCCTCGAGGTCGGTCTCGAGCGTGCGCGGGTAGCGGTCGAGGTCCTCCCCGGGGCCGAACTGCGTGGGGTTCACGAACACGGAGACCACCACCGCGCCGTCCGGGCCGACGATCTCGCGTGCGCACCGCATCAGGGAGACGTGGCCGTCGTGGAGCGCTCCCATGGTCGGGACGAAGGCCACCCGTGCGCCGCCGGTCCTCCCGGCGAGCGCACGGTCGAGCTCGACGCGCGTGTCCGCGCGCTGCAGGGTCGTGGTCACGCCGGGTCGGTCCCGGGCCGGCGGAGCGCAGCGGGCGAACCGTGCCGCGGCGCAGGCACCGCCGGCAGCTCCACCTTCGCGAGCGCCTCGTCGAGCAGCCGGACGATCTTCACCGCCCGGATCGGCAGCAGCCGGCCGTCGAGCACGGCCCGGTCGGCGGTGGCCTTCGCCATCGCGACGTACGACGGGATGGTGCCGGGGGCGGTCTCGGCGATCTCCGCGAGGTGGCCGGCCACGGTGTTCACGTCACCGCGCACGATCGGGCCGGTGAGCGCCGCGTCGCCCGCGACCAGCGCGTTGTCGAGGGCGGCGGTCAGCAGCGGCCGCAGCGTGGCGGCGGGGTCCTCGGCACCCGAGGCGGCGAGCAGCTCCATCGCCTGGGCGACGAGCGTGACCAGGTGGTTCGCGCCGTGCGCGAGACCGGCGTGGTAGAGCGTCCGCTTGTCCTCGGGCACCCACATCGCGACGCCGCCCATGTCGGCGACCAGCGACTCGGCCAGGGCGCGGTCGTCCTCCCCGGCGGTGACGCCGAAGACGCAGCCTGACAGCCGGTCGAGGTCGACCGCTGTGCCGGTGAAGGTCATCGCGGGGTGCAGCGCCAGCGGGTGGGCGCCGATCGCGGTGGCGGCGCTGAGCACCGCCAGCCCGTGCCGGCCCGAGGTGTGGCAGACGACCTGGCCGGAGCGGATCGCGCCGGCGCCGACCATCGTGGTGACGACGTTCTCGAGCATGTCGTCGGGGACCGTGAGCAGCAGCAGGTCGCAGCTGCGGGCGACGTCGGTCGGCTTGGCCCGGCGTACGCCGGGGAGCAGCGCCTCGATGCGGTCGACGGAGGCCGTCGACTCGCCGGCAGCGGCCACGATCTCGTGACCGGCGGCGCGCAGCGCGGCGGACAGGACGGCGCCGACCCGGCCGGCGCCCACAACCCCGATTCGGGCCATCTGGACTCATCGCCTTTCGTTCCAGTCCCTCGCGGGTACCGGACTACTCAATGACGTCAACGAGCGTACGCCGGGCCCGGACACGGCCGGAACCCGTCGCGACGGTGGGGTACGTCACAGGGCCCGGGGCGCATGGTCTCGCGGGATTCGGGCGGGACAGGCGCGCGCCGTACGATGCCGCGAGACCGATCCCCGACGAGGCGAGCGGATGCAGGCACCCTCCACCGACACAGCGGCGAAGACTGCGGCCGAACCTGCGGCCGGTGCCGCGGCGACCGCGGCCGACAGCCGCCGCTCCGTCCGCACCGACATCCAGGGTCTCCGCGCGATCGCGGTGTCCCTGGTCCTCGTCTACCACCTGGCCCCGCACACGCTCACCGGCGGCTTCACCGGCGTCGACGTCTTCTTCGTGATCTCCGGGTTCCTGATCACGCTGCACCTCCTGGAGCGGATGCCCGCCCACCCCCGTGACCTGGGCATGTTCTGGAGCCGCCGGGTCCGCCGCCTGCTCCCGGCCTCGCTGCTCGTGCTCGCCGTCACCCTCGCGGGCTCCCGGCTGGTGGCCCCGGAGACGCAGTGGGAGAACACGGCACGCCAGGCCCGCGCCGCCGTGCTGTACGTCGTCAACTGGCTGCTCGCCCGCGACGCGGTCGACTACCTGGCCGCCGAGAACGCCCCCTCGCCCGTCCAGCACTTCTGGTCGCTCTCGGTGGAGGAGCAGTTCTACTTCGTCTGGCCGGTGCTGATCCTGGTGCTGGGAGCGCTGGCCCGCGCGATGCGCCGGCGGCCGCTGCCCGTGGTGCTGGCCGGGCTGGTCGTGCTCGTCGCGGCGTCCCTCGCCTACTCGATCCACGACACCGCGACGAACCCGCCGGCGGCGTACTTCGTCACGCCGACCCGGATGTGGGAGCTCGGCGTCGGCGGGCTGCTGGCGACGTTCACGCTGCTGCGTCCGGGCCGCATCCGGCCGTGGGCCGCGACCGCCTTCGCCTGGGTCGGGCTGCTGGCGATCGGCTGGGCGGCCGCGACGTACACGGGCAGGACGCCGTTCCCCGGCTGGCAGGCGGCGATGCCGGTGCTCGGCACGGCGGCGGTGATCGCGGCACAGCCGCCCGACTCCTGGAGGCGGGCGTGGCTCTCGCCCGGCCCCCTGCTCGCGCTGCGTCCGGTGCAGTGGCTCGGCGACATCTCCTACTCGGTCTACCTCTGGCACTGGCCGCTGATCGTGCTCGTGCCCGCCGCGACCGGGCACGCCCTCACCTGGACCGACCGCGGGGCGATCCTGGCCGCCACCCTGCTGCTCGCGTGGCTGACCAAGCTGTTCGTCGAGGACCGGTTCCGGGCCGCACGCTGGGGCATCCCGCTGCGCAAGCCGTTCGCGCTCGCCGCGGCGGCGATGGCGGTCGTGATCGGCCTCGCCGGCGCCCAGCTGGCCGAGGTCCACCACCGCAGCGAGCGGGCAGCGGCGGTGCTCGCCAAGGGCCTGGCCGGCAAGGACCCCTGCTTCGGGTCGCGTGCCCTCGACCACCCGAAGTCGTGCCCCGACGTCGCGTACGCCGACGTGGTCCCCGCTCCGATCGAGGCTGCGCAGGACAAGTCCGACGCCTACGACAACCAGGCCAACGGCCACGACTGCTGGGCCTACCAGCCGAGCTTCCCGACCAAGCAGTGCATCTTCGGCGACGCGACGTCGGCGAAGAACGTCGTGCTCGTGGGCAACTCCCACGCCGGTCAGTGGCTGCCCGCCCTGCAGCAGGTCGCGGCCGACCAGCACCTCAAGATCACCACGATGCTCGCCTCGCGCTGCGCGCTCTCCGACGTGCGCCAGCAGTTCGACACGGCCGCGAACGCGACCGCGTGCCTCACCTGGGTGCATCGCACCACCCAGCGCGTGGTGGCCCTCCACCCCGATCTGGTCGTGATGGCCAACCGGATCTCGGTCGGAGCCGAGACCGACGGCACCACGAGCAGCGAGCAGCTGTACCTGCAGGGCTACGCCTCGATCCTGCGCACCTGGCGCGACGCCGGCATCCGCACCGTGGTGCTGCGCGACACACCGGCTCCCGGCGTCTCGGTGCCCGACTGCATCGCCGAGAAGAAGACCGCCTACCGCGACTGCAACGGCACCCGGCAGGCATGGCTACCTCCGGCCCCGGAGCAGCAGGCGGTGCAGCAGGTGCACAGCCCGCTGGTCAGCTTCGTCGACCTGACCGACCACATCTGCGGGCCGACCACGTGCAGCGCGGTGACCGGCGGGGTGATCACCTACTTCGACGCGACGCACCTCACCGCGACGTACGCCCGCACGCTCGCGCCGTACCTGGGCCCGATCCTCGCGAAGGCCCTGGGCGCGGGCTGACCGGGCACGGCCTCGCGCTCTCTATGCTTCGTACGGCCCGGCAACGACGGAAGGCGACGAGGTGAGCACACCACGACCGCGCTTCAGCCTCGTGACCGCGGTGTACGACGTCGCGCCCTACCTCCCGGACTTCGTGGCGTCGGTCGAGGCGCAGGACTTCGACCTGGGCCGCGTCGAGGTGGTGGTCGTCGACGACGGGTCGAACGACGACTCGCTGGCGCTGCTCCGGCAGTGGGCCGACCGCAGTCCCGACCTGGTGCGCGTGCTCAGCCAGCCGAACGCCGGCCAGGGCGCGGCCCGCAACGCCGGCCTGGCCGTCGCGACCGGCGAGTGGGTCACCTTCCCCGACCCCGACGACGCCCTCGACCCGGACTACCTGAGCACCGTCGACGCGTTCCTCGCGGCGCACCCGGACGCCGTGATGGTGGCCACCAACCGGGCGCTGTGGAACGACGCCACCGGCGAGGTCACGAACACCCACCCGCTGCGCCGGATGTTCGGCCACGACCGGCTCGCCGACCTCGACCTGGACGAGTCGACGTTCCACGGCAGTGCGCCCGCGGCGTTCTTCGACCTCGACCTGCTGCGTGCCCACGACGTGTCGTTCGACGTGCGGATCCGGCCGAACTTCGAGGACGGGCACTTCTGCTCGGCGTACCTGCTGCGCTGCGAGCGGCCCCTGGTCGGCATGGTCGGCTCGACCCGCTACCACTACCGCAAGCGGGCCGACCAGTCGTCGTCGCTGCAGCGCAGCATGCTCGACCGGCGGCGCTACACCGACGTCTTCGAGTTCGGCTACCTGGCCGTGCTCGACGAGGCGCTCCAGCGGCACGGCCGGGTGCCGCGGTGGCTCCAGCACTTCCTCTGCTACGAGATCCTCGGCTACCTCGTCGCCCACGACGTCGGCAAGGTGCCGGTGCTCACCGACGACCCGGCGCTGGAGTCCTTCCACCGCGGCGTGGCCCGCATCCTGGAGCACTGCGACCTGGACCAGGTGCTCCCCCGGCTCGAGTTCGGGTCCCGGCCGGAGCACCTGGTCGCGCTCGCGCACGGGTACGCCGGGACGCCGTGGCACGACGCGCGGGTGTGGATCGACACGTTCGACGCCGACCAGGGTCTCGCCCGGCTGCGCTACTCCTTCACGGGCGAGCCGCCTGCCGAGCTGGTGCTCAACGCCGACGTGCCCACGGAGCCGGCCCACGCGAAGACCCGCGACCTGACCTGGTTCGGCCGGGTGCTCGCCCGGGAACGGATCCTCTGGGTGCCGTTCGCCCCCGACCTGCGGCTGCGCGTCGGCGACCGCTGGGCCGACCTGGTGTTCACCCGCCCGACCCTGGCCGAGACCACCCGGGTCACCCCTCGCGACGTGCGCCGGCGCACCGGGTCCCCGTCCCGGCAGGACCGCCAGCTCGTGGCGCGGGCCGAGCCCGAGCCGAGGACCGACGAGGGACGCAAGGCCCGCGAGCGCGCGGCCCGCGGCTCCGCGCGGAAGAAGTACGCCGGCGCCTGGGTGCTGATGGACCGCGTCGACGGCGCCGGCGACAGCGGCGAGGCGCTGTTCCGCTGGCTCCGGGAGCAGCGCCCCGAGGTCAACGCGTGGTTCGTGCTGTCCGAGGACGCCCCCGACTGGTCGCAGCTGCGCCGTGCCTTCGGCAAGCGGGTCGTCGCCCACGGCTCGCTCGAGTGGCGCGTGCTGATGGCGCACTGCGTCCACCTGCTGGCGTCCCACGCCGACGACGAGGTCGTGCGACCGGCGGCGATCACGGAGTTCACCGTGCCCCGGTGGCGGTTCACGTTCCTCCAGCACGGCGTTATCGCCGACGACCTGTCCGGCTGGCTCGGCGACCGGCCGATCGACCTGTTCGTCACCAGCACGGCGGGCGAGGCGGCGTCGATCGCGGGGGACGGGTCGGCGTACCCGTTCACGACGAAGGAGGTCCGGCTCGCCGGGCTGCCCCGCTTCGACGAGCTGCTCGAGGTGGGCCGGGCGATCGGCCCGCAGGAGCGCGACCTGGTGCTGGTGGCGCCGACCTGGCGGCGCTGGCTCGGGCCCGACGCCGTGGCCTCCGACTTCGTCCGGCAGTGGTCGGCCGTGCTCGCGGACGAGGCCCTCGCCGAGGCCTGCCGCCGCCAGGGCATGACCGTCACGTTCCGGCCGCACCCCCGCCTCACCGCGCTGGCCGCCCGGCTGTCGCTGCCCGAGCACGTGCAGGTGGAGAGCGGTCCCGGCACGGCGGACCTGGTCGCCCGGTCCCGCGTCGTGGTCACCGACTACTCCTCGATCGCCTTCGACGCGGCGTACATCGAGCGCCCGGTCGTGTACTTCCAGTTCGACCGTGAGCTGGCGCTCACCGGCGCGCACCTCGGGCGGGCCGGCTGGTTCGACCACGGGCGCGACGGCTTCGGGCCCGTGACGGCGTCGGCCGAGGAGGCGGTCGCCGCGATCGTGAAGACCCTGGAGCAGGGGTCGTCGCCGGTGTCGCCGTACGCCGAGCGGATGGCCGCCGCGTTCCCCCACCCGGACGACCAGAGCTGCCGGCGGGTGTTCGACGCGGTCAGCGCCCTGCAGCCTCCGCGCTGACCTTGCGGGTCGAGGCCAGCACCGCCTCGGTGACCCGCTCGCAGCAGCGACCGTCGCGCAGCGGGAAGGCGTCCTCGACCCGGCGCAGGTACTCCGGCGCCAGGCCCTCGTCGAGCGCGGTCACCAGCGCGTCCACCGCGGCCTCGGGCTCCAGCACCACCGGGCCGTACCCGTCCCGCTCGTAGTCGAAGTAGCCGCGGCTCCCGACGTGCTCTCCGCCGAGCACGCGGTCGCGGTCGAACTGGAAGTACACGACCGGCCGGTCGAGGTAGGCGGTGTTGAAGGCCATCGAGGAGTAGTCGGTCACCAGCACGCGAGCCCGGGCGAAGAGCTGCTGGACGTCGTCGTCGAACGTCAGCGGTCGCACCCAGTCGGGCAGGTCGACCTGCTCCAGCACGGGCTGCAGGTTCGGGTGCGGCAGGAAGCCGACGACCGCGCCGTGCTGCTCGGCGGCAGCCCGCAGGCGCTCGGAGGTGAGCACGTGCAGCCAGAGCCGCATGAACTCCGACTCGAGCACGTGCGGCGCCACCTCCCGCCGCTGGGACACGATGTCCATGTCGCCGGTCAGCCAGCTGCGCCACGTGGGCGCGACCAGCACGAGGTTGCGCTCGGCCTCCGGCACCTGCTCCCCGAGCGCGCGCAGCCGGTCGAACCGCGGCAGCCCGGTGAGGATCGCCTCCCGCGTCGTGAACACGTAGCCGGTGTGGTCGTCGGCGACCGAGTGGTACTCGTCGTTCGTGCTGGTGACGAAGAGGTCGATCGGCTTCACGTTGAGCCAGGTCGACAGGTCGTCCTTGATCACGCCGTGCTGGAGGAACGTGTAGCGCCAGCGCGGACGCACGGTCAGCTCCTCGAGCTCGCGCGGCGCGATCACCGGCAGGTCGGCGTGCGACGAGAGCAGGTGGCGGGCGTTGAGGGCCAGCACCGCCCAGCGCAGCGACCCGTGCGCCACCACCCGGCGGCCGAACCGCTTGCGCAGCGCGCGCCAGGCCGGCGTGCCCTTCTTCACGGTGAACCACGCGTCGATCTCCGGCCGCTCGGCGCGCAGGTACTCGAAGAGCCGCTGCGCGTTGTCGTCGGCGTCGTGCAGCCGGTCCATGAGCAGCCAGGCCTCGGCGTACCGGCGGCGCACGCGGGGCGAGCAGGCCAGCCGCTCGACGAGCGTGGGCCGCTGCGGCGCCTCGTCGTCGACCGTGCGCTTCTCCCGCGGGCCCACGTGGCCGAGCTTGCGCCGGATCGCCGGCGGGTTGGCGACGTACGACGTGCGGCGGGGCTGGTCGAGCTCCAGCGCCACGTCGCGGCCGTCGAGCCGGATCCGCAGCGGGCCGCCCGCGGGGAGCCACAGGATCCGCTCGTGGATCACGGTGCGGCCGAAGACCTGGTAGTCGCGGACCTTCGCGTGGGGCGGCACCACCTCCACGCCGTCGGAGAGGATCTCCTCGCGCGGCTGTCGCTTCGTGAACCGGTAGACCACCTGCACGAGGTCCTGGTCCTCGTCGAGCCGGGTGAGCAGGGCGAACTCCTGGCACCACGGCTCGGCGCGCCACGAGTGCAGCAGGATCTCGCGGTAGAGCCGCTTGAGCCGGGCGACCGGCGTGCCGTCGATCACCGCCGGGTCGAGGTAGTCCAGCAGCTCGGTCATCAGCGCCTCGAACTCGTCCACGACGTCCGGCCGTGACGCCAGCCCGGCGGCCTGGTGCTGGACGCTCAGGATCCAGGAGAGCTCGTAGAGGATGACGTTCTGCAACCACTGCGGCACCGGCCGTACGCCGCCCTCGGACGCCCGCTTGACCAGGTCGAGGTAGCCGAGCCGCAGCACCCGCGTGTAGCGCTCGGGGTCGACCTTGCTCTGCGCCAGCGTCGAGGAGACGTCGGCCCGCTTGCGGTAGTGGTAGCGGGCTCCGGGCACGAAGCCGACCAGCGGCCGCTCCAGGCCGAGCAGGTAGCGGGCGCTGAAGTGGCCGTCCTCGAAGTTCGGCCGGATCTCCGGGTCGAACCGGAGGCCCGCGGCCTCGACCAGGTCGCGCCGGAAGAACGCCACCGGGGCGCTCACGAAGAAGAAGCCGGGGTGGTCGTCGAGGTCGCGCACCCGCGCCTTCCCGCGGAAGCGGTGCTTCAACGGGTGCGTGTCCTCGAGCTCGCCGGTGGCGTCCTGCAGCACCAGCAGGTTGCAGGCGACCATGCCGGTCTCGGGGTGCTCGGTCAGGAAGCGGTCGACCTCGGCGAGGTAGCCGGGCTCGATCACGTCGTCGGGGTCGGCGAAGGTCACCCACTCTCCGCGGGCGTGCTCGAGCCCGAGGTTGCGGGCGCTCGACTGGCCGCCGTTCTCCTTCGTGAGCACGCGCACGAGCCCGGGCCGCCGCTCTGCCCACGCGGCGAGCAGCGTCGCCGAGGTGTCGGTGGAACCGTCGTCGACGGCGACCACCTCGAACCGGTCGGCCGGGAACGTCTGCGCGTCGACGGAGGCGATGAAGGCCTCGAGGAAGCGGTCGACGTCGTACACCGCGGTGACGATCGAGAACCGGGGCGTCACGCGACCACCAATCTCCTCCAGACAGGGCGACCCGAGGATACCGGAGCGCCTGCTCCCTATGCTGGGACGCGTGTCTGGCCCCCGCAGCGTCGCCGTGTTCGGCAGCTGCACGACCCGTGACAGCTTCAACTCGCGCTTCAACCCGGACTACCGGAGCCGGTACCAGGTCCCGTACGCCGCCAGCCAGACGTCGGTGATCACGATGATGTCGCCGGCGGTGGAGGCGGAGTTCACGCCCACGAAGTCGATGAGCGACTACGACCTCTGGAACATCCGCTCCGACCTCAGCCGTGAGCTCCTGGGCCTGCTCGCCGAGCAGCCGCCCGACTACCTGGTCCTCGACTTCTTCGCCGACATCCACTTCGGCGTGCTCCGGCTCCGCGACGGCCGGTTCGTCACGAACAACCGCTGGAAGACCCACCACACCGACTTCTACCAGGACCTGGCCGCCAACGACGGTTTCGAGCGGCTGCGGATCCTCGACGACCCCGACCGGTACTTCGAGCTGTGGTCCGAGGCGCTGGAGCGGTTCGCGGCGTACGTCGGCGAGCACTGCCCGGACACGAAGGTCGTCGTGCACTGCGGCTTCAACACCGACGAGCTGGTGCCGCCGGGCGAGACCCGACCGGTGCCGCTGCGGTCGTTCAAGAAAGGGGTGCGGATCGACGTACCGCTGGCCAACGCCCTGTGGCGGCGGCTCGACGACCACGCCACCTCGACGTACGGCTGGGACGCGATCGACCTGCGCGACGAGGGCTACCTCACCTGCGCGGACCACCCGTGGGGCCCGTTCTACGTGCACTACACGATGGACTACTACCACCGGTTCCTCGCCGAGCTGGACCTCATCGACCTGCGCGGCCGCCTCGCGCCCGAGGACCTCGCACTGGTCCAGGGCATCGCCGACGCCGGGCACGAGCACGCGGTCCGCTACGCGCGGCAGTGGACCGAGACCACCCGCGCACAGGAGGAGCGGATCGCCGAGCTCGAGGGCCTCGGCCTGGTCCGCTCGGTCCGATTCGCGCTCGGGCAGCGGGTGCGTCAGGCTCGGGCCGCCAGGAACGACGCTGCGAAGGAGCAACCATGACAACCCCACGCGTGGCGGTGATCCTCGCCGGCGGCGTCGGCACCCGAGTCGGGTTGGACATCCCCAAGCAGCTCATCAAGGTGGCCGGGCGCACGATCCTGGAGCACACGCTGGCGACCTTCGACGCCCACCCGATGGTCGACGAGGTGATCGTGATGATGGCCCAGGGCCACCTCGACGCGGTGCACGCGATCGTCCGCTCCGGCGGCTACACGAAGGTCACCCACGTGCTCGAGGGCGCCGACACCCGCAACGGCACCACGCTGCGCGCGCTGGACGCGATCCCGGACGACGACACCAAGGTGCTGTTCCACGACGCCGTGCGACCCCTGGTCAGCGCCCGGATCATCTCGGACTGCTTCGAGGTGCTGGACTCCTACGACGCCGTCGACGTGGCGATCCCCTCGGCCGACACGATCATCGAGGTCGACGAGGACAACGTGATCCGCAACATCCCGCCGCGCGCCCACCTGCGTCGCGGGCAGACCCCGCAGGCGTTCCGCGCCGGCGTGATCCGCAAGGCCTACGCGATCGGAATGGCCGACCCCGACTTCCAGGCCACCGACGACTGCACCGTGGTGCTGCGCTACCTGCCCGACGTACCGATCTGGGTCGTCGCCGGCGAGGAGCGCAACATGAAGGTCACCGACCCGATCGACGTCTACCTCGCGGACAAGCTGTTCCAGCTCACGACCAGCAACCTCCCGCCGGCGCGCTCGGAGGAGTCCTACCGCGAGGCGCTCACCGGCAAGACCCTCGTGGTCTTCGGCGGCAGCTACGGCATCGGCGCGGACATCGCCGCGTTCGCCCGCGACCACGGCGCGACCGTCTTCAGCTTCAGCCGCTCGACGACCAACACCCACGTCGAGCGGCGCGGCGACCTCCAGGACGCGATCCGCTCGGTCCTCGCCGAGACCGACCGGATCGACCACGTGGTGAACTCCGCCGCCGTCCTCCCGCGCGGCCCCCTCGTGGAGACCACCGAGGAGGCGGTGTACGCCGCCACCGAGATCAACTACCTGGCGCCGGTGATGATCGCCCAGGAGTTCTTCCCGCACCTCAAGCGCACGGGTGGCTCGCTGCTGAACTTCACGTCGAGCTCCTACACCCGCGGGCGCAGCGGCTACAGCCTGTACTCCTCGGCGAAGGCCGCGCTCGTCAACCTCACCCAGGCGCTCGCCGACGAGTGGTCGGCCGACGGCGTGCGGGTCAACTGCATCAACCCGGAGCGCACCGGCACCCCGATGCGCACGCGAGCCTTCGGTGAGGAGCCGCCCGGCACGCTGCTGGAGTCCCGGGAGGTCGCCGTGCGGTCCATCGACGTACTGCTGAGCGACGAGACCGGCCTGATCGTGGACATCCGGCGCGACGACCCGCTCGCGGGGGACCTGGGCGAGGTCTGAGGTCTGCGGTGTTCGGCCTCAGTCGCCGTCGTCGCCCTCGAACCCGATCAGCCAGTGCAGGCCGTACCGGTCGACCACCTGCCCGTCCGACGCTCCCCACGGGCGCCGCTGCAGGTCGTCCACGACCCGCCCACCCTCGGACAGGCGCGTGAACCAGGTGCGGAGGTCGGCCGGGGCCGCCGTGCCGAGCAGCGACAGCATCATGCCTTCGCACCGCAACGTCGGCTCGTCCCCCGCCACGTCGGCGGCGAAGAGCGCGACCGGCCCCTCGTGCAGGTAGCCGTGGGCGATGGCGTCGGCGGGACCGTCGGTCCGGCCGAACTCCGCGAACGAGTGCAGCTGCACCGCGCAGCCGAAGACGTCGCCGTAGAAGGTCAGGGCGTCCCGGGCCGTGCCGGGGAGGTGGAGGTACGGCGTGGGGGCGGTCACCGGGTCGATGCTAGACGGGACCGGCGTTCAGTCGTGAGAGAGGACGAGCTCGCGGGGTGCCGGTGCGCGCTGCTCACGAATCGCGGTCCACCCGATCAGCGCGAGGAGACCTCCCAGTCCCACGGCCGACAAGAGGGCCACTCGGGATCGATGGATGACCGGACCGCAGGCGGTCGCGGCCCGTCGCTGATCCGCGGTCGCCGCGGATCCCGGGCTCAAGGTCTGGTCGGGTGTGCCGGGCTCGAGCCACGAGGGAGCAATCGCGGCGTCGCAGGAGTAGATCTGGTCGTCGACCACGACCGACTGTGGCTGCGTGCCCAGGGAGAATGCCGCGACGAGAAGGAGCAAGCCCCCCGCGAGTACGACCCTGGCCCACACCATCGAACGAGTATGGACCCGCGCCGGCCTCGAGGAGGCCGAGCTGCTCGACCAGGTCAGGGCGCTGGAGGAGCTGAAGGCGGCGGCGGCGGCCGCGCAGGCGAGGCTGACCGCCCACCTGTACGCCGTCCGGGCCGGCCGGGAGGCCGCCGAGGGTGTCCCCGCGGCGAAGCGGTGCGCCGGGTCCGCGGCGCCCAGTCCGACCGGAGGGTCAGCCTGCGGCCGGCTCCCGACACGATGACCTACCTGACCGGGTTCCTTCCCGTCGCCCACGGCGTCGCCTGCCAGGTCGCGCTGACCCGGGAAGCCGACACCCGCAAGGCCCAGGGCGACCCGCGCACTCGCGGGCAGATCATGGCCGACACGCTCGTGGAGCGCCTCACCGGACAGGCCACCGGCACCCCGGTCGAGATCGGGCTGGTGATGACCGACCAGGCGCTCCTCGCCGGCTCCCAGGAGCCCGCCCACCTCGTCGGCTGCGGCACGGTCCCCGCGCACACCGCCCGCGCCCTGGCCCGGGACGCCGATCGAGCCTGGGTCCGTCGGCTGTTCACCCACCCCGAGTCCGGAGCCCTGGTCGCGATCGACTCCCGCCGCCGGCTCTTCACCGGGCAGCTGCGCCACCAGCTGATCCTGACCGACGACGTCTGTGCCACCCCGTGGTGCGACGCCCCGGTCCGACACGCCGACCACGCCACCCCGGCCAAGCACGGCGGCGACACCAGCAGCACCAACGGCACGGGACTCTGCGAGGCCTGCAACTACACCAAGGACCTGCCCGGCTGGCACACCACCCTGACCGTCAGGTCCGATGGCACCCGCATCCTCGACCTCACCAGCCCCACCGGACACCGACAACAGAGCCACCCACCCGATCCACCCGGGGCACCCGATCCGGGCACACAGCTCCTCCGCAGGTTGACCGCCGCGTGAGGTGATCCAGGCGAGGTTTGGGATCCATCCCCACCGGGCACCGTCACTGCATGGCGCAGGACGTGCACGAGGACCTGGCAGTGGAGATCGCCCGCGAGCTCGAGCTCAGCGGCACGTCGGTGCGCCGAGTGCGCGCGTACCCGGTGCAACAGGCGGTCGACGTGAGCTGGGCGGCCAAGCGCGCCGGCCGCATGATCGGCGAGCACGTCCGCACGTCGGTCACGCCGCTGTCGCTGCGCGAGGACGGCGAGGTCGCGGTCGTCGCGATCGTGGAGCAGCGCCGACCCACCCACGATCAGTAGTACGCCGGCTGCTTCTCCCCGGGATCCGCGAGCACCACGTCGAGCCGCGGGTCGGCGCGCAGGTCGTCGATCGCGCCCGCAGCGGCACCGATGCCTGCCCAGTGCGGGTCCACGTCGAAGGCCAGGCACCACGCGTGGTCGGCGGGCCAGACGAACGCCGGCCTGAACTGCGACGCGCCGTCGGCCCGCGTCGCCCACGCGTCGAAGCCGGCGAACGAGCCCTCGAGCAGGTAGTAGGTCCGGTGCGGCAGGTCGAAGCGTGACCCCTCCAGGTCGTCGGGCGTGAACCCCTCGACCGTCCGCGGCCAGCCGTCCCACCAGGCGACGTACGCGTGCTCCGGCGTCCGGGTGTGGGCAGTGAGGAGGCCCACGGCGACGCGCACCTGCTCGACCTCCGAGAGCGGACCGACCGGCCCCACGTCACCCTCCTGCTGGCCCTCGGCCTCCGGGTCGGGGATCACCCGCAGCCGTGCGTACGCCTCGAACCCCTCGGGGCCGAAGGTCACCAGGCGGTCCCACGGCGAGGCGCTGGTGGTGATCCAGTCGGCGGCCGAGCGGTCGGTGCAGGGAGCGAGGGTCACGAGTCCATGGTGCCCCGGTCTCCTAGACTGACCCGGTCCCCCGCCGACGAGACCGCCGCCGCCAGAGAGGCCCCGCACCCGCATGCCCGCGACACCCAGCCTGACCCAGCGCGCGTTCGGCCTCGCCCGCCGCAAGGCGGGCGGGCGGGTCAAGCGCGGCGTACGGCGGGTCGCCGGCCGGCCGCTGGTCGCCTGGGAGCGGCGCTCGCTGCGGCCGGTGCTGTCGGTGGTGATGCCGGTCTACAACGTCGAGGCGTTCGTCCGGGAGACGCTGGACACGGTGCTCACCCAGAGCCTGCACAACCTCGAGGTGATCGCGGTCGACGACGGCTCGACCGACGGCTCGCTGGCGATCCTGCGGGAGTTCGAGCGCCGCGACGCCCGCGTGCGCGTGCTCACCCAGCCGAACTCCGGCCAGGGCATCGCCCGCAACCACGGCGTGGAGCACGCCCAGGGCGAGTTCCTGGCCTTCATCGACTCCGACGACACCATCCCGCCGGGCGCCTTCGAGCACATGGTCGACACCTTGCGGCGCTCGGGATCGGACTTCTGCGTCGGCAGCGTGCGCCGGCTGCGGCACAGCCAGTTCATGCGCACCACCTGGCAGCGCACCGTGCACCAGTCCGACCGGATCGGCACGACGCTCGACGAGTTCCCGGCCGCGATGCAGGACATCATCTGCGCCAACCGGATGTTCCGCACAGCCTTCTGGCGCGAGCAGGTCGGCGGCTTCCGGGGTCACATCGCCTACGAGGACCACGTGCCGATGCTCACGGCGTACGTGCGGGCGACCAAGTTCGACATCCTCAGCATGGTCACCTACAACTGGCGGATCCGCGAGGACCACACCTCCACCGGCCAGCAGAAGGCCAACATCGAGAACCTCCTCGACCGGATCGCGGTCAAGGAGGAGGCGCACGAGCTGCTCAAGGCCGAGGCCTCCGACTTCGTCTACGACGTCTGGGTCGCGCGCTGTCTCGAGGTCGACTTCGCGCCGTACGCCGCCCAGGGACTCGACGCCAACGAGGCCTACCGCAACATCCTCGGCGCGACGTACCGGACGTTCTGCGACCGGGCCACCGAGCGGGCCTGGGACCTCGTCCGGGTCTACCCCAAGGTCCGCGGCCAGCTCGTCGCCGAGGGCCGGTGGGACGACGTCGAGGACGCCACCAACTACTTCCTCTCGGTGCACCAGGTGCCGCCGACGAAGGTCGTCGACGGTCGCCTCGTCGCCGACCTGCCGACCGACCTGCCGTTCGCCCGCGAGCTGCCAGCTCACCTGCTCCGGATGGCGCCCCTCGAGGCGCACTTCGAGGGAGTCGTGCAGAAGGTCGCGTTGCACGCCGACCGGGTCACGCTCACCGGCTGGATGCGGCACCGCAGCCTGGACATCACCGAGGCCCCCGCGCTGTCGCTGAGCCTGCGGTCCGGCGACCGCACCGTCGACCTCGAGCCCGAGCAGCTCACGATCCCCGAGGCCGAGCTCTGGGCCCAGCTCCCTCACGCCGGCTGCGCCCGCGGGGGCTTCCGCGTCGAGGTGCCGTTCACCCTGCTGGCGGACGGGTCCGCACCCTGGCACCTCCAGGGCAGCGTCACGGTCGACGGCATCACCTCGTCGGGAGCCTTCCACTACCGGATCCCGGGCACGTCGGGCGACCAGCCCGGGTCAGGCGGCGGCATCGCAGGCTTCTGGGACCCGGCTCTCGGCTTCGGACTCCGCGCGGCCAAGGCCGCCACGCGCACCCCACCGAACGGCGCGACGGTGCACGCGGTCGAGCTCGGGGACGGCGAGCTCTGCTTCCGGGTGCGCGGCGCCGGCGACGACCTCACGCGCGCGACGCTCGGCAACGCACGACTCTCGCTGGCCCTGATCGACGTGAAGCCGGCGGACGACGGACACGCCCTGCGCTTCGAGACCCGGGCCTCGGAGTTCGGCGCGACCCGCCCAGCGCCGAGCGGCGACTACACGCTCACGCTGGACGGCCGGACCGCCGTCGCGGCCCCCGAGCTCGCCGGGGACCTGCCGCTCCGGCTGCGCAGCGCCCACCTCGGCCTCGACGTGGCCCTGGGCCCGGACCGGACCGTGCAGCTCTCCGTCGTGCCGCCGCTGCGCGACGACGAGCTCGGCAAGTACCACCAGTTCCGGCTCCACGCGTCCTACCGCAGCGCCACGCCGGCGCTGACCGACAGCGTGCTGCTGGCCAGCTACCTCGGCGAGTCGTGCACCGACAGCCAGCTCGCGATCGACCGCCACCTCGCCGCGACGCGACCGGACCTCGAGCGGGTCTGGGGCGTCCGTGACTGGTCGGTGCAGGTGCCCGACGGCGCGCGGGCGGTGCTGCTCGACAGCGCCGAGTGGTACGACGCGGTCGTCGCGAGCCGGTTCCTCTGCCGCAACATCGACTTCGGCCCCTGGCTGCGGCTGCGCCCGGAGCAGGCCTACCTGCAGACCTTCCACGGCTACCCGTTCAAGTCGATGGGGCGCGACTTCTGGCGCAGCAAGGGCTTCCCACCCGGCCAGGTCCGGCACTTCGCCAGCCGGGCCGCCGGCGAGTGGGACCTCATCCTGGTGCCCAGCGCCGAGTGCGAGGCCTACTACCGCGAGCAGTACGGCTACACCGGTGCGGTGCTCGCCGCCGGCTACCCCCGCACCGACCCGTTGGTGAACTCCGACGCGGTCCAGGTGCGGCGCGACGTCCTGGCCCGGATCGGCGTACCGGAGGACCGCACGGTGGTGCTCTACGCACCGACCTTCCGCGACACGCTCACCACCCGGGTGTACGCCGCCCGCCGCTTCGACGACCTCGACCTCGACGAGCTGACCCGCCGCCTCGGTCCGGAGTACGTCGTGCTGGTGCGCGGCCACAACAACAACCAGCGCGAGGCCGATCGGGTCGGCCGGGCCGCGACCGTCGTCGACGTCACCGACTACCCGGACATCAACGACCTGACCCTCGCCGCCGACGTGGCCGTCCTGGACTACTCGTCGCTGCGCTTCGACTGGGCGATCACCGGCAAGCCGATGGTGTTCTTCGTCCCGGACATCGACTCCTACTTCTCGCTGCGCGCACCGCTCTTCCCCTTCGAGGAGTCGGCTCCCGGCCCCTGGGCGCGCACGACGGGCGAGGTCGCCGACCTGCTGGCCGACCACGAGGGTGTCGCGCGCCGGTACGCCGCGGACATCGCGGCCTTCAACGAGCGCTTCAACCGGCTCAACGACGGCCGCGCCACCGAGAGAGTGCTCGCGACGTTCCTGGACGAGACGACTCCCTGGCGCTGACCTGCTCGGCGAGCCGGGCCTCCAGCTCGGCGACGCGGGCGTGGAGGGCGTCGATCGTGGCGAGCTCGTCGTGCCGGAAGGCCAGCACGTCGGCCAGCGCGCGCAGCGCCGAGTCGAGCAGCGCCTGGTCGTCCACGTCGGCCTCGGCGCCGGCGAAGTGCCCGGCGTCGGGCAGCAGGTCGGTCAGGTCGCCGCGCACGTCGTACCCGGCCTCGCGGATCGTCGCGGTCCACTCCTGGGCGAGCCGGTCGCACCACTCCTCGGTCCAGGTCGGCATCAGCGGCGGCGGGCCGCCCTGCGCCGCGAGGAACTTGTCGGCCAGGAACCAGCGCCCGACCCGGTCGTAGCCCAGCCGCGGCTTCGGCAGCCGGTCGCCCAGCGCGAGGTTCACCCGGCGGAGCAGCTCGGCCTGGACGGCACCGAGCGAGGTGTTGCTGCGGGTCTCCGCGGCCTGCAACCGGAGGTGGGCGACGCCGAGCACCCCGAAGAAGCGGGCCGCGAGCTCGTCGGTCCCGGACTCGGGTGGCACCGTCACCAGGTGCACCTGGCCGGCCGGCAGCGTGTGGCCCCACCGGGCGAGCGCAGCCGGGAGGTCCTGGTTGCGCCAGAAGCCCTTGGCGTCCTCGGTCCGGTCGCGCACCGCGACGAGGAAGTCCTCGAACGCCACCGTGCTGCGGGTCTTCACGCGCTCCTGCCAGGCCGACGGCACCTGGCGCGACAGGGCACGCGCCGTGACGACGACGTGCACCTCGCGGTCGCCGAACCGCTCCAGCAGCGCCCGCACCTGCTTCCGCGTGCAGCCGGCGAGCTGCTCCTGGGAGAGCAGCACGTCGGCCTCATCGGCGTCGGCCACCTCGGCGGCGAGGCGGTCGAGCACCTCCCCGGCGGTCAGCGCGTCGCGCTCCGGCTTCAGGCGGCCGCGGGCGGCGAGCATGACCTCGGCGCCGGGCCTGCCCTGCGCGGTCGGGCCGGGGTCGGGCACCACGACCAGACCCTGCTCGCGCAGCTCGGGCAGGTTGGCCCAGGCCAGGCTCTGCAGGTACGACGTGCCGGTCTTGGGAAGCCCGACGTGGAGGAACGCACGCGGCGGGTGCGCCGGGGACACGGTCAGCCCGCCTGCCGCGTCGCCCGGCGCGCACCCAGCCGCCGCTTCATGCCGGCGTAGAAACGGGACCACGCGCCCTGCCCGGCCTGCGCCTCGAGCTCGCGGACGCGCGCGTGGGCCTGCTCGAGCTCGGCGGCCTGCTCGGCCAGCCTCGCCTCGTGGCCGGCCGTCGCCCTCGCGGTCATCGACTTGCTGAACGACCGGATCGCGTCGTGGGCGATCGCCTCGGCGTCGCGCATCACGACGGCGTACCGCTCCCCGACCGCGTCCAGCGCCGCCTCGGCGGCCGGGTCGTGCCCGTCGGTCTCGGACAGCCGCGTCATCTGGTCGAAGACCTCCTGCGCGACCTCGACCAGGTCACGCGGCACGTCCCACTCGTCCCACGACGGTTCGTGCCGCCGCAGGCCGGGGTCGATGAAGTCGTCCACCTGGTGGTGGTGACCGGGCTGGAGGTCGTCGTCGAAGGTCAGGCCGAGCGTGTCCCGCGTGCGGGCGAGGCAGGCGCGCCAGTCCTCGACGAGGTCGTGGTAGCCGAGGACGACGCGGCGGTCGGAGCGGGTCTGCCGCTCGACCACGAGGTTGCCGTTGATCCAGCCGCAGAGGTTCATCACGGTGAACTGGAAGTCGGTGATCCCCGGCCGGTTCTCGCGGTAGTACGTCGACCGGCTGCCGAGCACCTCCGCCGGGTGGCGCAGCATGGTGAGGTAGCCGACGTCGTAGCCGAGCTCGCCGGCCGTCTCCTTCCACAGCCACGGCACCCAGATCGAGCGCGGGTCCTTCACGACGACCTGCGGCTCGACCAGGGCCACGTCGGCCAGCCAGGTGCGCAGCTCGTCGCGGACGACGTCGTCGACGACGGCCGCGGCCAGCTCCTGCGCCAGCGGCCGGCCGTCGGTCTGCTCGACGAAGGCGCGCTCCAGCAGGCGGCGGTGGAACTTGACCGGCCAGGTCGACTCGAAGAACCCCATCGGGTTGGACTCGTTCGGCTTGATCACCGGCAGCGGGACGTGCAGGCCCAGGAAGTGCAGCGCTCCCGCGATCGTGCTGGTGCCGCTGCGTCCGGCACCGGTGACGAGCACCAGCCGGCGGCCCTGCGGCTCGGCGGAGGCGTCATCGGACATGGCGGCTCACGCTAGCATCACGTGGTGCCCACCAGCGTCCCGAGCCCTGTGCCCGCGCCCGCGGTGCTGCTGCACATCGGCCCCGCGAAGACCGGGTCGACCGCCATGCAGCACGCGATGTTCCAGGTCCGCGAGCAGCTGGCCCGGCACGGCGTGCACTACGTGGGCAGCCGGCCGCACGAGAAGGAGGCCGGCGGCATCGCCCTCGGCCTCGCCCACGGCGCGATCGGCCGACGTGACCCCCGCCCGGAGAGCTGGCAGCGCCTGGTCGACGAGATGGCCACCACCACGCTGCCCCGGATGGTGCTCAGCAACGAGGACTTCGGCCGGGCCGACGAGGCCGCGATCGACCGGATCCTGACAGCCACCGGCGCCGACCGCACCCACCTCGTGTACGTCGCCCGGCGGCTCGACAAGGTGCTGCCCTCGCACTGGCAGCAGCAGGTGAAGGCCCGGATGACCACGTCCTACGAGGACTTCCTGCGCGAGATGCTCGACCCCGACGCCGACACCTGGCGGCACCGGCTCGTCATGGACCCCCAGGACGTCGGCGCGGTGCTCGCGCGCTGGGGCAAGGTGCTGCCGCCCGAGCGGATGGCGGTCGTGGTCGCCGAGGAGGGCGACCGCGAGGCCCTCCCCCGCGCGTTCGAGGGACTTCTCGGCCTGCCCGCCGGTCTGATCGCGCCCCCGGGCGGACCGGCCAACCAGTCCATGGGCCTGGCCGAGACCGAGGCCGTGCGCCGGATCAACCGGCTCGCGATCGACGAGCAGTGGACCCCGGTGGAGTACCGCCAGCTCGTGCAGCTCGGGGTGGTGAAGGAGCTCAAGAACCGCGCCGGACAGAGCGGTCCGCGGATCGGCGGCGTGCCCGCGTGGGCGTTCGAGCGAGTCGCCGAGCTCGCCGACACCCAGGTCGACGACATCCGGTCGTCCGGGGTCAACGTGGTCGGCGACCCCGACCGGCTCCGGGTGCGCGGCCAGGTCGAGCCGGTGGACCTGCCCGACGAGATCACCGCCGTCGACCTCGACGTGCTGGCCGACGTGGTGAGCGGCCTCCGCACCGCGGCGAAGCGGATGAAGGCCCGCACGCTGGCCGGCCCGGCAGCCGACGTCCGCGGCCAGCGCGACGACCTCGGGGGCCGTCAGCTGCTCCAGCTGCTCGCCCGGCGTACGGCGGCCCGCCTCGGCGTCAGGCGGGGCTGACCCTCAGACCGGGTCGGGCAGGTCGGAGAAGAACTCCTCCACCACCCGCGCGGAGGCCCGGCCGTCCTGCAGCCGGTTGTACCGCGCGTTGAACGCAGCGATCGGTTCGGCCCAGCGTCGGGCGAGCCCGTCGACGTCACGCAGCTCCGCGACCACCCCCGCGGTGTCCCGCACCCACGGGCCCGGCGCGGTCTCGCCGAAGTCCCACAGGAAGCCGCGGGTGCGGGAGTCGTAGTCGTCCAGGTCGGGGACCAGGAACACCATCGGTCGCCCGGTCAGCGCGAAGTCGAAGCGCATCGACGAGTAGTCGAGCACGGCGGCGTCGGCGGCCAGGATCAGGTGGTTGACGTCCGGGTAGGTCGTGACGTCGACGACCCGGGAGCCCCAGCGGTCACCCGGGGCGTGGAAGCGGTGCCCGCGCAGGAGCAGCACGTAGTCGTCGCCGAGCGCGGCGGCGGCCTGCTCGACGTCGAGGTGGTGGACGGCCTCGGCCGCGCGGAAGTTCGTGGCCAGGTCGTCGCGCCAGGTGGGGGCGTAGAGCACCGCGCGCTGCCCCGGGGCGATGCGGAGCCGGTGGCGCGTGTCCATCCTGAGGTCGTGCGCGTGCGGTGAGACCAGCACGTCGTTGCGCGGGTAGCCCAGGGCGAGGATGCGGCCGTCGTAGGCGTACTCGCTGCGGTAGTAGCGGTCCATCGCCGGGTCGGGGGTGAGCAGCGCGTTCCAGGTGCGCGAGGTGTGGTCCAGCTGCTGCTCGAGGTGTCCCGGCAGCAGGCCGCGCGAGCGCCACAGCCCGAGGCCCATGGTCTTCGACGGGTAGCCGTGGAAGCACTGCAGCAGCTGCTGGCCCGGCCGGCGGTGGAACCACCGGTCGAGCTCGATGTTGGTGACCAGGTGCCCGGCCCGGGCGAGCACGTCGTACCACTCCCGGCTGCGGATCAGCACCGGCTCGGCGCCGTCGGGCACGTTCGCCGAGGAGTCCGACACCGCCCAGCGGATGCGTACGTCGGGCCGCCGCCGGGCCAGCTCCTGCTGGATCGCCAGCGGGTGGTCGTTGGCCCACTGGCCGGTGAACGACTGGAAGTACACCAGCCGCTCGTCGAGCGGCTCCTGCACCGAGCGGTAGGCCTGCTGGAGCCGGCGCTGGGCCCGTGCGCCGACCTCGTCGGCGCCGAGCAGCGGGTCGAGGCGCACGACCAGGCCGTCGGCGTGGCCGCGGAGCAGCCGAAGCCGGTGCGCAGCCGTGCGGGTCTCCTCGGGCACGCGGTCGAGCACCCGGGGGGCGAGCACGGCCGGCCGGCGTGTGCGCGACCGCTCCACGTGCAGCCGGTAGCTGCCCGTCGGCAGCGGCCGCTCGACCAGCCCCCACACGTCGTGCACGAGCGGCACCGCCCACACCCCGTGGTGCTGGCGGACGGCGTCGAGGTGGAGACCCTCTCCCTCGAGGAACACGTGGTCGGCCTCGCCGCGCACGGTCACGTGGAGGTTCGACTCCCCGATCTCGACGGACTCCACGTCGTGCTCGGGCGCGTCGCCGGCGTACCGCTCGACCCGCAGCCGGACTCCGCCCGGCGACTCGCGCAGGTGCACGCCCAGATCGCCCACCACCAGCCGGCTCCTGCCTGCCGAGCCCTGGTGGTCCACCTCCTCCACCAGCCCGGACCGCTCGAGGCCCTGGGTCTGCCAGGTCAGCGCGATCTGCCACGAACCGGGGACGAGCTGGTCGAGCGGGATGCGCGCGGTGACCAGGCCGGCCGGGTGGTCGTGCTCCGGCTCCGCGAGCCACTGGTCGACGGCCGGGTCGTCGGCGACCGAGACCGCGAACGCGAGGCGCCGCTCGCCGTCGCTCAGCACGGCGCTCACCCGCGGGGCCTCGGTCTGCGCGACGTGCCGGAGACCGCCCTGCACCTGGAGGACGAGTTCCCCCTCGTGGGCCGCGAGCCTCTGGACGCGGGCGCGGAGCCGGGTCTCCTGCTCACCGAGCCGCAGGTCGGCCGCGTCGACGCGCACGCCGAGGTCGGCGTGGACCTCCCCGTCGACCACCGACGTCGGGAAGTCGTCACCGGCGAAGCGGCGGGCGTCGACCAGGGCCACGAGGTCGTCGCGCCGGTCGTCGGCGGCAAGGCGGGCGAGCACCCGGGGCAGCACCGGGACGTCCGCGGCGCGGTCTGCGGCTGCGGCCAGGAGGTCCCGGGCGTGGGCCGACAGTGCGGCCCACTGGTCCGACGTCGCGACCTCCGCGTGCTCGAGGAAGGGCTGGAGGGCCCGGACCGCCCCGGCGGCGGCGTGGCAGTGCGCGGCCGGCAGGTCCTGCACGGGCAGCTCGTCGAGCGCGGCCCGGTCGCGCCGGATGCGGGCATCGAGGCCGGGCAGAGGGTCACGACGGACGGCGTGCGGAGGCGGGGTGGCCTCGCGCGCGTCCAGGTACGCCGGGCGCCCGGTGACCGTGAAGCCCGCGCGCAGCCGCCGGGCGGCGGTGCTCGCGCCGTCCGGGTCCGGGTCGTCGAACGTGGCGGACTCGCCCTTCGGCAGCACGACCCGCCCCAGGCGCAGGCAACCCGCGACCTGGGGTGTCTCGTGCAGGTCGGTGCGGCCGGCGGGCTCGCCCTCGCGCCCGAGGACCACCGGCCCGGGACCGTCGAGGAGGTCGATCGCCGCCTGGACGGCGCCGGGCACGTAGACGTCACCCGCGGCAGCCAGGAGATGGTGCTGCGCTCGCGCGCGACGCCGGCCGCTCAGCCGTGCCGTCGGCACGTCGGGCGCGTCGAGGATGCGCACCCGGGTGTCGTCGCCGGCGGCCGCCTCGGCGGTGCCCCGGGCCTCGTCGTCCAGGCACATCACCAGGACCTCCAGCGCAGGGGTGCGCTGGTTGCGCGCGGACTCGAGCGTGCGGCGCAGCAGGTGCGGCTGGGCGCCGGAGGCCGTGACGACGAGCGTGACGAGGGGACGTCCGTGCCGCAGCCGGCGTACCGCCCGCGCCAGCTGACGCCGCAGGGTCGTCCGGCCGGTCAGATGAGTCCCTTGTCCTTCAGGTAGGCCTTCGCCACGTCGGCTGCCTTCTGGCGGTCGAGGTCGACCTTGCCGATCATCGCGGTGAGGTCTGCGGTGGTGAGGACCGCCGAGAGCTTGTCGAGCGCCTTCTTCGCCTTCGCGTTGTCCTTGAGCCAGTCACTGTTGACGATCGGCACGAGGTTCTCGGCGTTCTGCAGGTGCTTGTCGTCGGCGAGGATGACCAGCCCCAGCTTGTCGAGGGTGGCGTCGGTCGTGCCGACGGACCCGATCTGGGTGACGCCGTGGACGAGGTCGTCCTTGGTGGCCTGGCTGCCGAAGCCGGTCGGCTCGAACCCGCTCACCTTGATGCCGTAGGTGTCCTCGAGACCCTTCTGGCAGTCCGCGCGCTGCGGGCAGTCGCTGTTGCCGCCCAGCTTCACCGAGAGGCCGGAGGCGCCGAGGTCGCTGAGCGTGGTCAGGTGGTTGTCCTGGGCGAACTTCTGCGTGACGGCGAAGGCGTTGGCGTCCTCGGCCTTCGCCGGCTCGAGGGCGGTGAGGCCGTCCTTCTTCGCCAGCTTGTTCAGCTGGGTCAGGGTGGCCTGCTCGTCGGCCGAGGCCACCTTGGGCGCGCTGTCGCCGTTCGCCTTGCGGTTGAGCGCCTCGGTCATCGAGGACAGGTAGTCGGCCGAGATCGTCACGTCGCCCTTCATCAGCGGGCTCAGGTAGATGTCGCGGGCACCGAGGTTCTTCACCGAGGTGTCGTAGCCGGCGTTGTCCAGGACCGCCTTGTAGAGCTGGGTCATGATGTCGGCCTCGGTGAACTTCTGGCCGACGATCACCACCTTTCCGCCACCGCCCCCGCAGGCCGCGGTGAACATCAGCGGGATCGCCACGAGGGCTACCAGGGTGCGTCGTACGAGTGAGGTGTGCATGTCTCCGCCTTCTGTGTCCCGCAGGGTGCTCTGCGCGTGTCCGGCGAGCCCGGGCCCAGCTCGCGGGTCGACTCTAGCGACTCCCCGCGGGCAGGGGGTCCATCAATTTCTGCACCAGGGCGAGCGTGAGCTCCAGGAACAGCGCCACCACGGCGACGATCAGCGACCCGGCGACGACCTCGGCGGTCTGGAAGCTCTCGTAACCGTGCACGATGATCCGGCCGAGGCCGGGGCCGGCGACGAGGGCGGCGATCGTCGCGGTCGCCCAGACCTGCACCACCGCGAGGCGGATGCCCGAGACGATCAGCGGCATGGCGAGCGGCAGCTCGACCCGGCGGAGCAGCTCGAGCTCGCCCATGCCCATGCCGCGCGCGGCCTCGACGACGTCGGCGTCGACCTCGGTCATGCCGGTGTAGGTGTTGGTCACGATCGGGGGCAGCGCGAAGAGCGCGAGCGTGACCAGCGTGGCCAGCCCCGAGCGCCCGAACGGGCCGAGCTCGGCAGTGCCGAAGAGACCGAGCGAGAGCACCGAGAGCAGGGCGACGATCGGGATCGCCCGGCCCACGTTGGTCAGGTTGACCGCGAACGTGCCGCCGCGACGGCGGTGACCGAGCCAGAGAGCGAGCGGGAGGCCGACGGCGGTGGCGAGCACCATCGAGACCAGGGTCAGCAGCGCGTGCTGCCCGAGCAGCGTCGGTACGCCGCCCGCGCCGCGCCAGTGGTCGGGGTCCCGGAACCAGGCGATCACGTCGTGGGTCACTCGACCTCCTTCATCGGGCGGCCTCCGTGCGCGTCCACGGGGTGAGCAACCGCTGCAGGCCGACCAGGAGCAGGTCGAGCACGACCGCGAGCAGCACGCAGAGCACACTCGTGGCGAGCACCTGGGCCTTGAAGTTCGTGCGCGTCCCGTCCACGAGGAGGTCGCCCAGCCCGCCGTAGTCGAGGATCGCGCCCACCGTGGTCAGGGCGACGGTGGACACCGTCGCGACGCGCAGGCCGGCCATGATCGCCGGCAGGGCGAGCGGCACCTCAACCCGCCAGAGCATGCGGCGGGCGGCGTACCCCATGCCCAGCGCGGACTCGCGGACGTCCGCCGGCACGGCCCGGAGGCCCTCGAGGATGTTGCGGACCAGGATCGTGAGCGAGTACAGCCCCAGGCCGATCACCACCGTGGTGACCCCGAGCCCGGTGACCGGGACGAGCAGCGAGAACAGCGCCAGCGACGGGATCGTGTAGAGCGCCGTCGTCGTGCCGACGATCACGCCCTCGAGTTTTCGGTAGCGTCGGGCCAGCAGGGCCAGCGGTACGGCGACGGCCAGTCCCAGCAGCACCGAGACGACCACGATGCCGACATGCTGGACCAGGGCGTCGGTGAGGTCGCCGGCGCGCGACGAGTAGTACTTCCCGCAGATCCAGTCGTTGCGGGTCAGGCAGTTGTCCGACGAGGCGGGAGCGACCGATGCCAGCACAAGGGGACGGTAGCGCGATGATCCGCCTCGAGGGCGTCGGCAAGACCTACGAGGACGGCACGGTCGCGGTGCAGGCGCTCGATCTCGCCGTGCCGCGCCACGCGCTGGTCGTGCTCGTCGGCCCCTCCGGGTGCGGCAAGTCGACCACGCTGAAGATGGTCAACCGGCTGATCGAGCCGACCGCCGGCCGGATCTTCCTCGACGGCCAGGACGTGACCAACGTCGATCCGGTGCAGCTGCGCCGCGGGATCGGCTACGTGATCCAGCAGGTCGGGCTGTTCCCCCACCAGGACATCGTCACGAACGTCGCCACGGTGCCGAGCCTGCTCGGGTGGGACAAGCCGCGGGCGAAGGCCCGGGCACTCGAGCTGCTCGACCTGGTCGGGCTCGACCCGTCCGTGTTCGCCGGTCGCTTCCCGCACCAGCTCTCCGGCGGTCAGCGGCAGCGCGTCGGCGTGGCGCGGGCGCTGGCCGCGGACCCGCCGGTGCTGCTCATGGACGAGCCGTTCGGCGCGGTCGACCCGGTCGTCCGCGGGCGGCTCCAGGACGAGTTCCTCCGGCTGCAGCGCGACCTCGGCAAGACCGTGCTGATGGTCACCCACGACATCGACGAGGCCGTGCGCATGGGCGACCGGGTCGCGGTGTTCGCGACCGGCGGCCGCCTCGCGCAGTACGACGTGCCGGCCGCCGTGCTGGGCGCCCCCGCCGACGACTTCGTCGAGGAGTTCGTCGGGCAGCGGCGCGGGATGCGTCGGCTCGCCGTCACCCCGATCGACCCGGACCTGCTCGAGCCCCTCGACGGGGTCGCCGCGTCCGCGCTCGCCGGCACGGTCGACGTGGACGTCAGCCTCGAGGAGGTGATGGCGCTGCTGCTGCGCGAGGACAAGTCGATGGTGGGGGTGACGCAGGGCCCCCGCTTCCTCGGCGTACTGACCCCGAACGGCATCCACCAGATGCTGCGCGCCAGCGTGCGAGCCGACCGGGGCGACGCCTAGGCGCGCTTGACCGCCTGGGTCATCTGCTCCTGCTCGGCGCGGATCTCCGCGGCCTTCTCCTCCCAGGAGACCAGCTCGTCGACCGACCCGCGAGCCGGGCCGCCCTCGGCCTCCCACGACGCGAGCGCGTCGGCCTCCTCGGCGGCCCGCTCCGCCCGGAGCGTCTCGATCGACCGCTCCAGCTCGGCGACCCGGGTCACCGCGTCACCGGCCTCGCGCTGGGTCCTGGCCAGCTGGCGCTGGGCCTGGACGAGCTCGCCCTGCAGCTCGCGCACCGACAGGTTGGACTCGGCGAGGCGCTCGGTCATCGCGGTCGTGAACTCGGCGTGCTCGGCGGCGCGCAGCGAGAACAGGGACTTGTAGGCACTCGCCGCCGCGGCCCGGTCGGCGGCGTTCTCACGACGGGACTGGAGCACCTCGGTCCACATGATCCGCAGCGACGCCCAGCCCAGGGCGAGCGCGAGCACCGAGCTGACGCTGAGCACGACGGGGGACTGGGTCGGCAACGCGGCGAGCACGCCTGCGGTCGCCACCGTCAGCAGGACCACCGCCACCGAGACGCGGACACTGCGCTGCCGACGGCGCGCGGGGGTGCGTGAGGCTGCCATGGTGGCAAGGCTAGTTTGCTAGCGGTCCTGCGGAGGAATCCGACACGCGTGCTCGAGGAGCAGCCCGGTGACCAGCGCGACCGCCGCGCCCAGGGCGGCCAGGGACGCATGCAGGATCGTCACCGAGGCCTGCTCGCCGCCGACCCCGATGTTCGAGATCGCGATGCCGAGGTAGGCGCCGACGCCGAAGGCGCCGAGGCGGGCGATGGCCTTGCCGAGGACCAGCCGGGCGACTCCTTGCTGCGCCGACAGGCTGAGGTGCTCGCGCTGCACCGTGCGCCAGGTGAGGAAGGCGATGCCGCCGACCACCGCGGCGACGAAGTACGCGATGCCGACGGCGAGCCAGGACACCCCGGGCACCGCGGCGCCGGAGCGGATCGCCTGGCCGCGGATGGCCCAGCCGATCACCAGCCCCACCAGGCCCACGACCACCAGCGGCCCCGGCCCGGTCGGCCGGATCCGGCCCTCCTGGGGCGACGGGGGCGGCGGGGCGTCGTCGACCGGAGGAAGGTCCCGGCTCACGACACCTCGAGCTCGATGTCGTCACGCCGCGTGATCCCGTCGCGGCCCACCTTCTCGAGCAGCTCCGCGACCGGGCCGACGCCCGGGATCTGCGCGTCCGACTCCAGGTCGTGCCAGGGCGCGAGCACGAACGCCCGCTCCCCCGCACGCGGGTGCGGCAGCACGAGGTGGTCGTCGTCGGCACGCCGGTCACCGACGACGATGAGGTCGACGTCGAGCGTGCGCGGAGCGTTGAGCTCGCCCCCGCGCTCGCGACCGTACGCCGCCTCGATCGCCAGCGCGCGGTCGAGCAGCGTGGGCGCCGAGAGCGTGGTGTCGATGGTGACCACGATGTTCAGGAAGTCCTCGGAGCCCTCGGGCGCGTCGACCGGAGCGGTCTCGTAGACCGGCGAGACCCCGGTCAGCCAGACCTCGGGGGTGTCGCCGAGGGCGTCGACGGCGCCCTGCAGGTTGAACACCCGGTCACCGAGGTTCGAGCCGATCGACAGCACCGCGCGCCGGATCGGGTGCATGTCACCCGTCAGGGTGTCGGTGTCGATGACGTTGGGGTTGGGGGACTCGCTCATGGACGGCTCCGGTTGATCGTCAGGGCGACGTCCGAGAACGTCGCGGCAATCGGGGCGTGCGGCTTGTGCACGGTGACCTGCACCGACGCGACCTGGTCGCGTCCCAGGCAGACGTCGGCGACGCGCTGCGCAAGGGTCTCGATCAGGTCGACCGGGTCCTTCTCCACGGCCGCGACGACGTCGGCCACGAGCGCGCCGTAGTCGACGGTGCGGGACAGGTCGTCCCCGGCGGCCGCGGCCCGCGTGTCGAGCGCGAGCTCCAGGTCGATCAGGAACGTCTGACCGTCGCGACGCTCGAAGTCGAACACACCGTGGTGTGCATGGACTTCGATGCCGCGCACCGCCAGCTGGTCACTCATCCCGGCCGACCTTACCCGGGGCACCCGACCCGCCAAACCCCCGCTCGTCCACGCTCCGGTCGGCCCATCGGGCGACCACCTTGAGCGCGTCCACGCTGGCCCGCGCCTCGTGCACCCGGACCGCCCAGACCCCCAGCAGGCCGGCGAGCGTGGTGAGCGCGACGTTGGCGTCCTCACGGTCCAGGACGGGCCGTGGAGTGCCGTCGGGAGCGGCCAGGAGGGCTCCGAGGAAGGACTTGCGGCTCGACCCGAGCAGGATCGGCAGACCGAGGGCGTCGAGCTCGGTGAGGCGCTGCAGCAGCGCCCAGTTGTGGTCCGCGGTCTTGGCGAACCCCAGGCCCGGGTCGACGGCCAGCCGGTCGGGCTGCACGCCCGCGGCGAGGGCGTCGTCGACCCGTCGACGGAGCTCGTCGCAGACCTCGCCGACCACGTCGGCGTACGACGCCCGCTGCTGCATGGAGTCGGCGTGACCACGCCAGTGCATCGCGACGTACGCCGCGCCGCGCTCCGCCACCACCCGCAGGATGGCGGGGTCGGCCAGGCCGCCGGAGACGTCGTTGACGACCACGGCGCCGGCGTCCAGCGCCGCCTCGGCCACCTCGGAGCGCATCGTGTCGACCGACACGAGTGCCCCGTGCTCGGCCAGGCGCGTGATGACCGGGACCACCCGCGCCAGCTCCTCCGTGGCCAGGGGGCGCGTCGCGCCGGGACGCGTCGACTCCCCGCCGATGTCGAGCAGGTCGGCGCCCTCGGCGAGCATCGCGAGCCCGTGCTCGACGGCTGCGTCCGCGCCCAGGAACCGGCCGCCGTCGGAGAACGAGTCGGGCGTCACGTTGACCACGCCCATCACCAGCGGCCGGGGCAGCACCGGCAAGCCCCGGACGTGGCGCTCGGTCAGCCGGTCCGGCGTCATCGGGTCCCCTAGCGTGAGGCGTTGATGAGGGCCATCGCCTCGGAACGCGTGGCCGCGTTGTGCATGATGCCGCGCACGGCCGAGGTGATCGTGCGCGCCCCGGCCTTGCGGACGCCACGCATCGTCATGCACAGGTGCTCGGCCTCAATGACCACGATCACGCCGCGGGCCTCGAGCAGCTCCACCATGGAGTCGGCGATCTGGGTGGTCAGCCGCTCCTGGACCTGCGGGCGCTTCGCGTAGAGGTCGACCAGCCGGGCCAGCTTGGACAGGCCCGTGATCTTGCCCGACTCCGCGGGGATGTAGCCGACGTGGGCCACTCCGGTGAACGGCACGAGGTGGTGCTCGCACATCGACCACAGCTCGATGTCGCGGACCAGGACCATCTCGTCGTGACCGATGTCGAACGTCGTCGTGAGGACGTCCTTGGCCTCCATGCGCAGACCAGCCGTCAACTCGGCGTACGCGCGCGCGACGCGAGCGGGAGTGTCGTGCAGCCCCTCACGGGTGGGGTCCTCGCCGATCGCGATCAGCAGCTCGCGCACCGCGGCCTCGGCCCGGGCATGGTCGAACTCCGGGATGTCCCCGGGTCCGCGCCCGTCCGGGCGGATCGAGTCGGTCATGCGGGGCTCACGCCTGCGGCAGGGTCGGGCCGCCGCCCGGCGCCCCACCGACGCCCGGGTCGCCGTGGACGTCGCCACCGGAGCCGGGCGGGGTCAGGATCACGCCGCTGGTCGGCTGGTCGTCGGCCGGGGCCGAGCCGTTGGCGGCCGACTTCGGCACGGCGACCGGCGGGATCGTCGACGGCGCACGGTCGGGCGAGCCGGTCCACGCAGGCCGCACGGGCCGCCGGCGCAGCGCCGTGAAGATCTCCGCCACCTCGGCCTTGTCGAGGGTCTCGCGCTCCATCAGCGCCACGACGAGCGAGTCGAGCACGTCGCGGTTCTCCTCGAGGATGTCGAAGGCCTCCTGGTGCGCGGTCGCGAGGAGCTTCTTGGTCTCCTCGTCGACCACCGCGGCGACGTCCTCGGAGTAGTCACGCGTGTGCCCGAGGTCGCGCCCGAGGAAGGGCTCGTGGTTGCTGTCGCCCAGCTTGATCGCGCCGAGGCGCTCGGTCATGCCGTACTGCGTGACCATCGCGCGGGCCAGCGACGTGGCCTTCTCGATGTCGTTGCCGGCGCCGGTGGTGGGGTCGTGGAAGACCATCTCCTCGGCCGCCCGGCCGCCCATCATGTACGCGAGCTTGTCGAGCATCTCCGAGCGGGTCTGGGAGTACTTGTCCTCGTCGGGCAGCACCATCGTGTAGCCGAGGGCCCGGCCGCGGGGCAGGATCGTCACCTTGTGCACGGGGTCGGTGCCGGGAAGGGCCGCGGCGACCAGGGCGTGGCCGCCCTCGTGGTACGCCGTGATCAGCTTCTCCTTCTCGCTCATCAGGCGCGTGCGCTTCTGGGGGCCGGCGATGACGCGGTCGATCGCCTCGTCGAGCGCGGAGTTGTCGATCAGCTTGAGGTTCTGCCGCGCCGTGAGCAGGGCGGCCTCGTTGAGCACGTTGGCCAGGTCGGCACCGGTGAAGCCCGGCGTACGACGCGCGACCGAGATCAGGTCGACGTCGGGGGCCATCGGCTTGCCGCGGGCGTGCACCTTGAGGATCTGCTCGCGACCGTTGAGGTCGGGCGGGTCGACCGAAATCTGCCGGTCGAAGCGGCCCGGCCGCAGCAGCGCCGGGTCGAGGATGTCGGGACGGTTGGTCGCGGCGATGAGGATCACGCCGCCGCGGACGTCGAAGCCGTCCATCTCGACGAGCAGCTGGTTCAGGGTCTGCTCGCGCTCGTCGTGACCGCCGCCCATGCCGGCGCCGCGGTGGCGACCGACGGCGTCGATCTCGTCGATGAAGATGATCGCCGGAGCGTTCTCCTTGGCCTGCTCGAACAGGTCGCGCACGCGGGACGCACCGACGCCGACGAACATCTCGACGAAGTCCGAGCCGGAGATGGAGTAGAACGGCACGCCGGCCTCACCGGCCACCGCGCGGGCGAGCAGGGTCTTGCCGGTGCCCGGGTTGCCGTAGAGCAGCACGCCCTTGGGGATCTTCGCCCCGACCGCCTGGAACTTGGCCGGCTCCTGGAGGAACTCCTTGATCTCACCGAGCTCCTCGATCGCCTCCTCGCACCCGGCGACGTCGGAGAAGGTGGTCTTCGGCATGTCCTTGCTGATCAGCTTGGCCTTGGACTTCGCGAACTGCATGACCCGGCCGCCGCCGCCCTGCACCTGGTTCATCAGGAACAGGAAGATCACCACGATGATGATGAACGGAAGGATCGTCGCGGCGAGCGAGCCGAGGAGGCTCGGCTGCGGGACCTTCGCGTTGAAGTCCTTGATCTGCTTGGCCTCGACCTGCTTCTGGACCTGGTCGACGAGCGCGATCTGCTGGCCGTCGACCCAGTGGCTGAGCACCTTCTTGCCGTTGTCGAGCTCGGCGCGGATCTCCTGGTCGCCGCCGTCGACGAAGGTGATCTTCTTGACCTCGCCCTGGGTGATGTACGACGTCATCTTCGACGTCTCGATCTCGGTGTACCCGCCGTTCGGCACGAGGTACTGCAGGGCGATGATCACGCCCAGACCGGCGAGGCCGATCCACAACCATGGACCGCGCACGATTCTCTTCATGTCCATCTGCGGGGCTCGGGGCCCCGTCCTCCTGCCAGGCGACGCACTGCTGTCTTGAGATACGGGCTCTTCACGATGACCGTACCGGGCGGTTGGGCGAATTGCCCCACGTACCGTCCACGACCATTCTCCCCGTCCAACGACCGGGGTGCCGCCCGGGTGCCCTGTTCGCTCAGGGCCTAATCCGGGGCCTCCCGGATCGGGCGTCCGGGTCAGGAGTAGACGTGCGGGGCCAACGTCCCGATGTCGCGGAGATTCCGGTACCGCTCCTGGTAGTCCAGTCCGTATCCGACCACGAATTCATTGGGGATGTCCCAGCCGACGTACTTCACGTCGATGGGCATCCGCAGGGCCTCGGGCTTGCGCAGGAGAGTGCAGATCTCGACCGAGGCCGGGTTGCGTGAGGCCAGGTTGGAGGTGAGCCAGGAGAGGGTCAGGCCGGTGTCGATGATCTCGTCGACGATGAGCACGTGCCGGCCGGTGATGTCGGTGTCCAGGTCCTTGAGGATGCGGACGACGCCCGAGGACTTCGTGCCGGACCCGTACGACGAGACCGCCATCCAGTCCATCTCGAGGTGCCGGTGGAAGGCCCGGGCGAGGTCGGCCATGACCATGACGGCGCCGCGCAGGATCCCGACGATGAGGATGTCCTTGCCGTCGTAGTCGGCCTCGATCTGCTTCGCGAGCTCCGCGAGCTTGGCCTGGATCTGCTCCTCGGTGAAGAGGATGTTGACGAGGTCGGACTCGACGTCGCTGGCGTCCATGGCGCACAGCCTGCCACAGGGAAGATCGGGGTCCGCGCCCGCGTTCACCCCGCATGCACCTCTCCGTGCTCGACCTCGTGCCCGTGCGCTCCGACCAGACCACCGGCGACGCGATCGCCGCGACCCGCGGACTGGCCCAGCGAGCCGACGAGACCGGCTTCCACCGCTACTGGCTGGCCGAGCACCACAACATGCCCGCGGTCGCCGCGACGAACCCGCCGGTGCTGATCTCGGTCGTGGCCGCAGCGACCCGGCGGATCCGGGTCGGGTCGGGTGGCGTGATGCTGCCCAACCACGCGCCCCTGGTCGTCGCGGAGCAGTTCGCGCTGCTGGAGGCGGCCTACCCCGGCCGGATCGACCTCGGCATCGGCCGCGCGCCGGGCACGGACCCGGTGACGTCGTACGCGCTGCGGCACGGTGCCGGCGGGGTCGAGGACGAGGCGGTGGCGCGGTTCCCGGAGTACGTCGACAACGTGATCGCGATGATGAGCCCCGACGGTGTGGGGCTCACGATCGGCGGACGCACCCACCCCCTCCACGCCACCCCGCACGCGGCCGGCCGGCCACCGGTCTGGCTGCTCGGGTCGTCGGACTACTCCGCGCGCCTCGCCGCTGAGCGCGGGCTGCCGTACGTGTTCGCCCACCACTTCTCCGGCAACGGGACCGCCGAGGCACTCGCGCTCTACCGGACGGGCTTCCGGCCGTCACCGGAGCTCGCCGCCCCGCAGACGTTCCTGACGGTGAACGCCGTCGTCGCCGAGACCCAGGAGGAGGCCGACCGCCTCGCCCTGCCGCAGCTGCAGGCCATGGTCGCGCTGCGCACCGGCGGCCCGCTGCGGCCGCAGCGCCTGGTCGAGGACGCCGAGGCCGACCCGGTCCCCGACGCCCACCTGCCGCTCGTGATGGCGATGCGGGACCGCTGGGTCATCGGTACGCCGGAGTCCGCGGCATCGCGGTTGCGGGCCCTCGCCGCGGAGTTCGCGGTCGACGAGGTGATGGTGCACCCGGTCGCCGGGGCGTTCCGCGGGACGGCTGCTGATGGCTCGCCGGCGCGGGAGCGGACGCTGGAGCTGCTGGCGAAGGAGCTGCTGTAGGGGGTGGGGCCTGCTGCTCCCGGGTGGTTCGAGCGCGCTCCCGGTGGTTGAGCTTGCCGAAACCTCTCTCGTCGGGTGGCGGTCGGTGCCGGGGGAACGGGCAGCGACGACGGGGTACGGCGCGCGGCCCGGCCTTGCTGTCGGGCGCGCGCTCCTAGGTGGTTGAGGTGCGAGCGCCAGCGAGC
>NZ_RJSF01000007.1:246187-246474 GCF_003725535.1 Nocardioides pocheonensis
AACAGGCAGCGACGAGGCGGTACGGCGTCGGTCTGGGTCTCGCTGTCGGCTGCAGCTCTGCGGCGCCGTCCGGTGGTTGAGGTGCGAGCGCCAGCGAGCCTCGTAACTACCCGCCGGGCAGCCAGCCACAGGTGGTTGAGCTTGCCGAAACCACTCTTTCGGCCGTCGGTCTCTGCCGGGGGAACAGGCAGCGACGACGGGTACGGCGCGGGGCCGGGTCCCGCAGTCGGGCGGCGGAGCGGTGCCCCGGTGGTTGAGGTGCGAGCGCCAGCGAGCCTCGTAACCAC
>NZ_RJSF01000007.1:246622-247554 GCF_003725535.1 Nocardioides pocheonensis
CTGGCGGCTGCGCGTGGGTTCCGGCGAGCCGCGAACGCCGCCGAAGCCGGACTCCTTGCGACCGCACTGGAGTGGGCGCACCTCCACGTCGTCTCGGACCTCGACGACGCGGCGACGCTGGTGACCGGCACCGGGCGGGACACCGGGATCCCGATAGCCGGCCAAGGTGCACCCCTGGTCAGTGAGTTCGCCGTCTGGGAGCTCGCCGCCGCGTTGGGTCTGTCCATCGAGTCGGGTCGGAACCTGGTCGCTCAAGCCCTCGAGCTGGCCCACCGGCTCCCGAAGACCTGGGCACGTGTGCAGGCCGGGTCGTTGGCGCCGTGGCGGGCCAAGCGGATCGCTGATGCCACCCTCCACCTCAACCAAGAAGCCGCAGCCTTCGTGGATGACCAGGTCTCGCCCTTTGCGCACAAGGTCGGACCCGCGCAGACCCAGCGGCTGGTCGACCAAGCGATCGCGTTGTTCATGCCCGAGCTCGCGGCCGAGCAACGCGACCGGTCGGCCGAGCAGCGGTACTTCACCATCGACCACGACCAGGTCTCCTTCGCCGGCACCAGCCGCGTGCATGGCGAGCTCGACCTCTCGGACGCGATCGACCTCGACGACGCCGTCCGGCGGGGTGCCGAACAGCTGGCGATGCTGGGCAACACTGAGTCGCTCGACGTGCGCCGGTCGTTGGCGGTCGGGATGCTGGCGCGCGGTGAGCAGGCGCTGGACTTCGAGAGTCCGGACCCGGTGGTTTCGGCAGGCTCAACCACCCGAGACGTGGGCTCAACCAGCCGAGCGCGGCGAGACGTGGTGCTGTACGTGCACCTCTCCGAAGCCGCACTGACCTCCGGCGACCCGCTCGCACCCGCCTGGGTCGAGAACGCCGGCGGGCACCTGGTCACTGCCGGGCAGGTCGCCGACTGGTGCGGGGTTTCGGCAGGCTC
>NZ_RJSF01000007.1:247715-259263 GCF_003725535.1 Nocardioides pocheonensis
TACCTCTGGCACAGCCCCCACGGACATGCCTGGCTGCGCGACTGCAGTGGCACGACTGACCTCACCGATGGGCCGGTCGAGCCCGTCGAGTCGCCGCCGCACCGACGAACCGGCTGACCCGCACCCTGCGGACCACGTCCGCGGGGGCGTCGGCATGCCCGCGCTGACCGAGTCGGCGCCGGAGCCCGGGATATGCGCATGACCGCGCGCCCCACGGCCGCCTACGGTAGCTCGATGGACCGCACCACTGCCCAGCGCTGGCTCGACAGCTACGTCGCGGCCTGGCTGTCCTACGAGCCGGAGGCGATCGGCGCCCTGTTCAGCGACGACGTCGAGTACCGCTACCACCCGTCCGACGAGCCGATCGTCGGACGGGCCGCCGTGGTCGCCTCCTGGCTCGGAGAGTCCGAGGCGGAGGGGGCGTCGACGCGGGACGCCCCCGGGACCTACGAGGCGGCGTACGCACCGATCGCCGTCGACGGTGACGTCGTCGTGGCCACGGGCACCTCCACCTACCGGGAGGCTCCGGACGGACCGGTGGCGAAGATCTACGACAACTGCTTCGTGATCCGCTTCGACGCCGACGGGCGCTGCCGGGCCTTCACCGAGTACTACGTGAAGAGGGCCTGAGCCCTCAGCCCGCCCGCAGGCCGAATTCGTTGCCGTCCGGGTCGGCCAGCTCGACCCCGTCAGCGGTGTCGCGGAGGTGGGTCGCCCCGAGGGAGAGCAGCCGCTCGAGCTCGCGGCTGACGTCGGCGGCCACCAGGTCGAGACGCTGTCGGTTCCGGCCGCGCTTGGGCTCGAGCGGCGGGCCGCCCCACGAGACCTTGGTGCCGCCCTGCGGGGACTGGATCGACGTCTCCTCGTCCTGGTCCCAGACCAGGCGCCAGTCGAGCACGTCGCGCCAGAAGAGGCCGACCTCCCGGGTCCCGTCGCAGGTCACCTCGCCGAGCCGGCCGGTGTCGGCGAGAAAGGCGTTGCCGGGATCGATCACGCACAGGTGGTTGTCGCCCGGATCCGCGAGGACGACGTACCCGGCGTCGGGCGGCTGGCCCACGTCGAGGTGGCGGCCGCCGAGGCGCAGCGCCGTGTCGACGGTCCGTTGCTGGTCCTCGAGGCTGGCGCTGGTCAGGTGCAGGTGCAGGCGGGGCGAACCGATCTGCGGGACCGCGGAGCCGATGAAGCGGAGCCCGACCTGCGTCTCGTCACCCGGCACCAGCGCTCCGTGGGGCTCCGCGACGACCTCGCGGCCGAGCAGGCCGGCCCAGAAGGCCGCCACCGGGGAGACGTCGGCGACGTCGAAGGTCACCGCTTCCAGGCTCGAGACCACGCAGGCACCGTAGGTCGCGACGGCCGGCCGGGGCGACCGGTTTACGCCTCAGCCGGCCCGGTACGACGGAACCGCAGCACCGCACCGTCGCGGTACGCCGTGACGTGACCGGGCAGCTGGATCTGCCGGCCGTCGCGGGCGCGGTGGACGATCTCGGCGACGGCGAGCACGTGCTCGCGGGTGAGCTCGGAGGAGATCGCACCGGCGTCCAGGCAGGCGATCCGGATCACGCGGTGCTTCGTCGCGGGGTCGAGACCGTCGAGCGCCGACGTCTCGAGCCCGTCGCCGACGAGCACCTCGCGGTAGAGGTGCTCGGCCCGCTCGTCGAGCGAGGTGACGTCCTCGCGCAGCAGGTCGGCGGTCCGCGCCAGGGCCTGGGCGACGCCCGGTCCGAGCTCACGCTCCAGCACCGGCAGCACCGTGTGCCGGACCCGGGCGCGAGTGAACCTGGGGTCGCTGTTGTGCGGGTCGGTCCACCACTCGATGCCGTCCGCGCGGCAGGCCGCCTCGGTCTGGGCCCGCGTCAAATCCAGGAGGGGACGCAGGAAGAGGGTGGAACGCGGATCCTCGTCGTCCTCCCGGAAGCTCCGGCGCATCCCCATCAGCGACCGACCTCCCGAGCCGCGCGCGAGACCGAGCAGCACCGTCTCGGCCTGGTCGTCGAGGGTGTGGCCGAGCAGGACCAGCTCGGCCCCGAAGTGCTGCGCGAGCTGCGCGAGCGCCGCGTACCGCGCCTGCCGGGCACCCGCCTCGACCCCGGCGGGGCCGGGGTCGACGGTCACGCGGATCGATGCGGTCTCGTCGGCCCCGAGGGCGACCATCTGGGCCACGACCCGCTGGGTCAGCGCCGCCGAGTCGTCCTGCAGCGCGTGGTCGACGACCACGCCGACCACCGTGACCGGCTGGTCGCGGGACTCGAAGACCGTGGCCGCCAGGAGGGCGAGCGAGTCCGCGCCGCCCGAGCAGGCCACGAGCACCGTGCCGGACAGGTCCGCGAGGCTCCGGCGTACGGCGCCCCGCACCGCCGCCCGTGCCGGGTCGAGGGACACGGCCTACCCGTGGACGCGCCTGACCCAGGCGGCCGGGTCGTGGATCTCGTCCTTGCCGGGCAGGTTGGCCGGCTCGGCGAAGACCGCGTTGAAGCCGTCCATGCCGACCACGTCGACGACCTTGCGCACGAAGATCGCACCGTCGCGGTACTGCGCCATCTTCTGGTCGAGCCCGAGCAGCCGGCGCAGCATCCGGTCGAGCGTGCCGACCCCCTTGCGGCGCTGGGTGAACTTGGCCCGGATCTCCGCCACGGTCGGGATCACCTCGGGTCCGACGCCGTCCATGACCACGTCGGCGTGGCCTTCGAGCAGGCTCATCACGCCGGTGATCTGGTCGATCACCTTCTTCTGCTCCGGCGACGACACCAGGTCGATCAGGCTGCCGTCGGTCTTGCCGGAGACGAGGTCCCCGATCCGCGAGAGGCCTTCCGAGAGCATCCGTCCGGGCTCGGTCTCGAGCGAGCCGACGATCTCGGCCATCAAGGACTGGAGGTGGTCGCGCATCCACGGCACCGCGGTGAACTGCACCCGGTGGGTCTCCTCGTGCAGGCAGACCCACAGCCGGAAGTCGTGGACGTCGACGGAGAGCTCGCGCTCCGCGTGGACGATGTTCGGCGCGACCAGCAGCAGCCGGCCCGCGGCACCGGCTGCGTCGTGGAACGGGTCGAACTGGCCGAGCACCTTGTTGCCGAGGAACCCCAGCATGAGGCCGAGCTCGGCGCCGGTGACCCGGGAGCCGATCGCCTCGGTCATGGGTGACGGCGGCCCCTTCTTCTCCTGCAGCTTCGCGACGATCGGTGCGATCACGGTCGCGAAGCCGTCGGCGTTGGCCTGGATCCAGCCGGGCCGGTCCACCACGAGCACCGGCGCCGTGCGCTCCTCGGCGACCAGCCCGGTGAACTCCCGGACCAGCGGGGTCGACTGCTCGGCGCCGCGGCGCAGCTCGTCGACGACTCCCGCGGCCTCGGCGCGCGAGACCGTGGGTCCGTCGCCGGCGAGGCGGGAGCCCACGCGGACCGCGAGGTCCCAGTCGATCATCGGGGAGTGTGGCCGGTCGTCCATGCCTTGACCCTACGAGGTGCTCCCGCACCGGCAGGCCCCGAGCGCCCCGGCGATCAGGTCCAGGGCGTGCCGCGCCGCCAGCGTCTTCGGTACGGCGATCCGGTCGGCGATCACGACGAAGGCCATCCGGTTGCCGTCGAGGTCGGTGGCGATGCCGGCCAGCCCGCTGACCCCGGTGAGCGTCCCGGTCTTGGCCCGCACCCGTCCGCGCGCTGCGGCAGGGGCGTCGTCGAAGCGCTCCTGCAACGAGCCGACGAAGCCCGCGACCGGGAGTCCCGTGATCACCGAGCGCAGGCCCGGGTGGTCGGCGGCGGCGGCGACGCGGAGCACGTCGAGCAGGGTCTGCGGGGTCAGCCGGTCGCGCCGGGACAGCCCGCTGCCGTCGTACACGGTCGACCCGGTGGTGTCGACGCCGAGCTTCTGGAGCACCTCCATGACCGCGGCGGTGCCGCCGGCGAACGAGCCGTCGTGCCGCACGGCGAGGCCGACCTGGTGGCCGATCACCTCGGCGGCGTTGTTGTCGGAGACCGCGAGCGTCCGCTCCACGATCTCGCCGAGGGGCGCGCTCTCGACGGCCGCGATCTCGGTGTCGGTGGGGGCACTCACCGCCGCCGCGACCGGGCCGCGCACGGTGACACCGTGACGGGCGAGCGCGGCAGCGAAGGCGGTCGCGGCCGCCTGCGGCGGGTCGGCCACGTAGCGGCCGTGGGCGTCCTGGCCCTCGTCGGTCCACAAGGCGCTGATCGGCGGCACCACGTTGTCCGGCAGGTACGTCGCCGGCCAGTCGGGGCTGACCGGCGGGCCGGTGAACAGCGACGCGTCGTACGAGAGGTGCACGGTCGTCATCCCCTGCCCGCTCAGCGCGGTGGCGGTGCGGGTGGCGAGGTCGTCGAGCGTCGCGCGGGCCGGGTAGAGCCCCTTCGCGGTGGACCGGTCGGTCGCCAGGAACGGGTCGCCACCGCCGACGAGCACGATCCGGTCCCCGCTCCGGCGCACCGTCGTTCGGAACCGCGTCGTCGGGCCGAGTGCCTCCAGCGCCGCGGTGGTGGTCAGCAGCTTGGTCGTCGAGGCAGGCGTGACCGGCCCGGCGCCGCTGCGGTAGACGACCGAGCCCGACGCGAGGTCGCTGACCGCGACGTCGACGTGGCGGCCGAGGTCGCCGGCGCCGACGTACGGCGCGATCGCGGCTCGCACCGCCGCGGGGTCGATCGGCGCGCCCGCGGACGAGGTGGCCACCGGTGGTGCGACCGCGCTCGCCGCGAGGTGCAGCCCCGCCGGCGGCAGCACCTTCGCGGGCTCGTGGGCGGGCGTTGCGCCGAACCAGCGCTCGCCGAGGTCGAACTGGAGGTTCGCGCCGGCCGCGACCACGAGCAGGACGACGACCGCGTCCGGGAGCCAGCGGAGCGCGGCGCGGAGCCGTCGTCGTCGCGGCTTCGGGTCCGCGCGGTCGCCCTCGTCGTCGGCGTGGCGTTGGTCACGCATGCGCGATTTCGACCCTTCCCGATTCACCGATCCACGATGTTGTGCGCGAGACTAACCCGGTCACCAGTGAGCGGAAGGAAGCGCCCGTGGAGTTCGACGTACTCGTGGAGATCCCGAAGGGCTCGCGCAACAAGTACGAGGTCGATCACGAGACCGGGCGCATCCGCCTGGACCGGATGCTGTTCACCTCGACGGCGTATCCCGAGGACTACGGCTACATCGAGAACACGCTCGGCCTCGACGGCGACCCGCTCGACGCCCTGGTGATCCTGCAGGCCCCGACCTTCCCCGGCTGCCTGATCCGCTGCCGCGCGATCGGCATGTTCCGGATGACCGACGAGGCAGGCGGCGACGACAAGGTGCTCTGCGTGCCGACGCACGACCCGCGGCTGGAGCACATCCGCGACATCAACCACGTGCCGAAGTTCGACCGGCTGGAGATCCAGCACTTCTTCGAGGTCTACAAGGACCTCGAGCCCGGCAAGTCCGTCGAGGGCGCCGAGTGGGTGGGCCGCACCGAGGCCGAGGCCGAGGTCCGAGCGTCCTTCGAGCGGTTCGAGAAGCACCTGGCCGAGCACGGCGACCACGGCGAGCACTGACGTCTAGGTGCGTACGCCGCGGAAGTAGCCCATCGCCCCGGACATCTCGAGGGTGACCTGGGCGAACCCTGCCTCGCCGAGCCAGCGACGCACCTCCTCGGCCGTGGCGCTCGGCCCGAGCAGCCCCGCCAGCCGCCCGACCCGCCGGACCGGCAGCGTGCGCAGGCCACCGCGCGCCAGCGGCGGGATGTTCAGCATCGCGCTCCCGGTCAGTACGCCGCCGGACTGGGTCACCCGCCCCATCTCCAGCACCGCGCGGTGCGGGTCGGGGAAGCAGTGCAGGCCGGTGAACGAGACCACCAGGTCGAACTCGCCGTCGTCGAACGGCAGCGCACCGGCGTCCGCGACCCGGGGCTCGACCTGGTCGGCGACTCCGCGCTCGCGGGCCGCCGCCATCGTGCGGTCGAGCATGGTCGGGGCGATGTCGGCGGCGACGTACCGGACTCCCTGACCGGGCCGCAGCCCGCGCAGCGCGACACCGCCGCCGCAGGGCAGGTCCAGCACCGCGGAGCCGGCCGGCTGGCGGCCGATCTCGGCCGCCGCGGCGTACAGCCGGCGCAGGTCGCTGGCGATGCCCAGGCGCCACAGGGCGCCGCCGGCGCGCGGGTGCTCGACCGACCAGTCGTAGAACGTCGCCCACAGCGGGTCGTCGCTCCACCCGCCCAGCCCGGGGAGCCGCATCAGACCGCTGTCGTCTCGTCGGCCAGCATCTCGGCAGCCTGCATCTCGGCCGGGACCCCGAACGCGTCGACGAGGTCCTGCGCGATCGGACGGATCCGGCGGCACAGCTCGTCGACCTCCCGGGTGATCGCCTTCGCGCGCGCCGACGACAGCCGGCCGTGCTCCATCCACCAGGCGCGCTCGGCCTCGATCGTGCTCAACGCGAAGAGGTCGCAGAGCAGGTTGAGCGCGGCCTTGTTGGCGCCTTCGGGCATCGCGGCGGTCCGGTCGGTGAACGCCTCCAGCACGAGGCGCTCGACGTGCGCCCGGGCGGCTCCGATCACGTGGCCCTGGCAGCGGCTGAACACCTCGGCCGGCTCCATGCCGGAGTCCATGCCGCGCTTGAGCCGGCGCGCCACCCCGGCCAGCATGTGCTCCTCGCGCCAGCGGAACATCGCCAGCTGGTACGCCGGGTCGTTGATCCCGGCCTCCTGGTCCCAGTCGTCGTCGCCGCCGGGCAGCACGTCCTTGATCCGCTCGAGCACCTTGTGCACCGCGGTGCGCTCGATCACGGTCTCGACGGCGAGCCCGGCCACGAACCGCACCATGCCCAGCTGGTCGAGCTCGCCGAACGACGACGAGTAGTCGGTCAGCAAGCCCTTGGCCACGAGCTGGAGCAGGATGTGGTTGTCGCCCTCGAACGTGGTGAACACGTCGGTGTCGGCGCGCAGCGCGTCGAACCGGTTGGCCGACAGGTAGCCGGCGCCGCCGCAGGCCTCCCGGCACTCCTGGATCGTGGTGCTCGCGTGCCAGGTGCCCAGCGCCTTCGTGCCGGCCGCCCTGGACTCCAACGCTCGACGGGTGTGCTCGTCGACCTCCTGCGTCGCCGAGAACACCGCGTGCAGCTGACCGGCGAGCACCTCCTGGGCGAAGTGGAGCGCATAGGTCCGGGCCAGCGGCACGAACAACCGGCGCTGGTGCAGCCCGTAGTCGAGGAGCAGCTCCTCGGGCCCGCCGGGACTGCCGAACTGCCGGCGCTGCAGGGCGTAGCGGACCGCGATCGCCAGCGCGACCTTGCTGGCGTAGATCCCGGCGCCGCCGACGCACACGCGCCCCTGGACCAGGGTGCCGAGCATCGTGAAGAACCGCCGGTCGGGGTTGTCGATCGTCGACTCGTAGGCGCCGTCCTCGGTCACGTCGGCGTACCGGTTGAGCAGGTTGTCGCGCGGCACCCTCACCTCGTCGAACCAGATCCGGCCGTTGTCGACGCCGTTGAGGCCGATCTTGCGCCCGTCGTCCTCCACCCGTACGCCGGGCAGCAACCGGCCCTCGTCGTCGCGGATCGGCACGACGAAGGCGTGCACGCCCTGCGACTCCTCTTCGACCACCAGCTGGGCGAAGACGACCGCGACCTGCGCGTGCGCGGCGGCGTTGCCGATGTAGTCCTTGCGCGAGATGGTGTCGGGAGTGGTGATCACGAACTCCCCGGTCTGGACGTCGTAGCGCGCGACCGTGCCCAGCGCCTGGACGTTCGACCCGTGCCCGGTCTCGGTCATCGCGAAGCAGCCGAGCAGCTCGGCCCGGACCAGCCGCTCGAGGTAGGCGTCGTGGTGCTTCTTCGTGCCGAGCTGGAGGATCGCGCCGCCGAACAGGCCGAACTGCACCCCGACCTTGACCAGCACCGAGAGGTCGCCGAACGCCATCGTCTCGAACGCCGCGATCGAGGCGCCGATGTCACCGCCTCCCCCGTACTGGACCGGGAAGCCCATCCCGGTCTGACCGGTCGAGGCCAGCTCCTGGACGACCTGCAGGACGCGCTCGCGGAACTCCTCGCGGGGCATCTCGCGGGCGTCGGTGAGCACCTGTGCGTGCTCGACGAGTCGCTTGCGGGTGAGGTCGCGGATCTCGGCGTACGTGCCGTCGAGGAGCGCGGTCAGGGAGGGGACGTCGACGTCGGGCGGCGCGTGGTCGGGCATGACCACACTGTGCCAGCAAACCTACGGTCGACCGAAGAAGTCCGGCGCGCTGTCGAAGAGTGCGCTGACCTTCACCACGTCACCGGTGTGCGGCGCCTGGATGATCTGGCCGTTGCCGATGTAGAGCGCCACGTGGTGGATCGTGTTCGGCGACGTGCCCCAGAACACCAGGTCGCCGGCCTGCAGGTCGGCAGCGGCGATGTGCTTGGTCTGCTGGTACTGCGCGGCGGAGTAGTGCGGGAGCGAGATGCCGCCGGCACGCCAGGCCATCATGGTCAGGCCCGAGCAGTCCCAGGAGTCGGGCCCGGCCGCACCCCAGACGTAGGGCTCGCCGAGCTGCTGCCGGGCGAACTCGATCGCCGCCCGTGCGCCGGCGCCGGTGCCGGCCGGCACCGGGAGACCCGGGTTCTCCCAGCCACCCTCGACGCCGAACTCGGCCAGCTGGTCCTGGGTCTCGTTCGCATCGGCTTTGGCCTTGTCCGCCTGGTCCTTGGCCTTCGCTGCATCGGCCTTGGCCGCCTTCGCCTTCGCCTTCGCAGCCGCTGCGGCCGCCTTCGCCGCGGCCTCCTGCGCCTTCCGCTCCAGCGCCTTCTGGCGCTCGGTGGCCAGCTTGACCGAGATCTTCTGGGCCTTGGCCAGGTCCTGGAGGAGCGTCCGGCGCTGGCCGGCGATCGCCGCCGCCTCGCTCTGAGCGAGGTTCGCGGCCTGCGCGGCCGCGTCACGCAGCTGGGCGGCCTTCTCGGTGAGTGCGGCCTGGTCCTTCTCGGCCTTCTCGGCCTTGCCCTGTGCGACCCGGGCGAGCGCATTCAGCGCGGTGTACTGGTCGAAGCGCGCCTGCATCGAGTCACCGGCGCTCTGCACGACGCCCATCCGGCTCATCACGCCCGCCGGGCCGTCGGCGCCGAGGAACGCCGTCATCCCGTTGAGGACGGTGCCGTCCTGGTAGCTCTGGGTGACCAGCTGCGCGATGCCCGCCCGCTGCTCCGCGACGTGCGCGAGCGCATCGGCCGCTGCCGCCTTGGCGGCGGCGGTGGCCTGCTGTGCCTGCTGGAGGCGCCACATCGCACCGTTGTAGGCCTCGAAGGCCATCTCGGCCCGGTCGCCGGCGGCCTGCAGCTTCGCGTTGGCGACGGCCAGCGACGCCTGGAGCGCGGCCACGTCACCGGCCTTCTGCGCCGCGACCGCCTTGGCCTGGTCGACCTGCGCCTGCGAGGGCGCGGGCGGCGGCTTGGGCTTGTCCGCGTGTGCCGACGTGCTGACGGACAGCACTGTCGCCACCGTCAGGATCGCGGTCAGAACTCCCCTGGTCCTGGTGCGCACCTGGTTGGAACCTTTCGTAGGCGTCGCACATCGCTCCCCAATCACGATGCGCGCCGACGCAACGGTAGGCGTCACCGGTCACAGCCGGAACGGGAATCGGAAAATATAGCCCTTTTGGGCGGCGTGTCCCGTTGACAAATGACACTGGTGTGATTCGGTGTCAGTCGGTCGCGTCGACCGGGACCTCGCTGGTCGAGGTGGTCGGGTGCGAGCTGCGCCCTCGCCGGTCGAACTTCTGGCCGGTGCCGAGCGCGGCGAGGTAGACCGCCACCAGGGCGATCGCGAGGCCGGCGATGTCGTCGGCGATGTAGTGCCAGCCGAAGTAGGTCGTCGAGATCGTCACCAGCACGACGTACGCCCAGAGCACGATCCGCAGCACCCGCGTGCGCAGGGTGTACTGCGCGACCAGGGCGAGGCTGACCGTGATCGCGACGTGCAGGGAGGCGAACCCCGCGGTGGACTGCACGCCGTCGGCGAACGGGTTGAACAAGACATTCGTACGCGCGTAGAAGAGCGAGTCCTGCAGCTTCGCGACGCCGGTGTCGGGCAGGTCGGAGTAGAGCCACGGGAAGAAGAAGTTCGGCCCGAGGGTCGGGATCGCGTAGTAGCTCGCGGTCCCGAGGGCCCAGCAGATGCACTGCGCGGTGATGAACCAGTAGCCGAAGCTCACGTTGCGCGACCACACGGCCCAGACCACGATCGACACCGGCACCATCGGCAGGAAGATCAGGTACACCCACGAGAGCACGTACGCCGAGATGCCCGTGCCGAGCCAGTGGTGGAGCAGCGTCGAGGGGTCGTTGCCGAACAGCAGAACGTGGTCGAAGCGGTGGAGCGCGTAGTCGTACTTCGTGGGTGGCCCGTCGCCGTCGCGCATGATGAACGGCAGGAAGTTCTTGATGTTGCGGTAGCTGACGTAGGTCACGTAGAAGCTGACGATGCCGACCACCACGAGGATGATCCGCTCGCGCGTCCAGTGCTCGCGGATCAGCAGCAACGCCTCGGCCTTCAGCCGCCCGGGGTTGCCGCGGGCGCGCCACAGCGTGCGCGGGACGACGTCGGCGACGAACGCGCCCGCCACCAGGAGGGGCAGCCGGATCCACGCAGGACCGAGGAAGCCGTCGGGGTCGCGCAGCGGGTAGCCCAGCGCGAGGCTGCAGATGATCGCCAGCGCGCCCATGACCACGGCGACGGCGACCAGCATCGCGAACGCCCGACGCCGCGGACCGCCACCCACCTTCGGCGCCGGTGTCGGCAGGACCGACTGCGGCACGAGCGTGGAGGGCTTCACGGGAACTGATTCTAGGGTGTGCCGCTCGAGCCTCCGCCGCCGCTCACCAGCGCCGCCAACCGGTCCGGTACGACGCGCGCCCGCACCGTCTCACCGACGGTGACCGCCTGGCCGGGCTCCGCGACACCGGAGAGCCGGCCGACCCCCTCGACGTCGAGCTCCACGCGCAGCTGCTCGGGGGTGACCCGGGCCGAGACGACCACGGCGGTGAGCGGGCCCGCGGGGTCGAGCCGGATCGCGGAGCGGCGCAGCGCGACCTCGCTCCACGTCGCACCCGGGTCCACCAGCTCCCGCAGGGCGATCGCCCCGGCGCCCTCGACGACGCCGGCGTAGCCGAGGAATCGCGCGGTCCAGGCGTCAGCCGGAGCCCGCCAGACGTCGGCGACCGTGCCGGCCTGCACGACCCGGCCCTCGCGCATGACCGCCATCCGGTCGGCGACGGCGAAGGCCTCCTCCTGGTCGTGGGTGACCAGCAGCGCGGTCGTGCCGGCGCGGCGCAGGATGTCGTGGAGGTCGGCGGCGAGGCGCTCGCGCAGGCCGCGGTCGAGGGCACTGAGCGGCTCGTCCAGCAGCAACATGCGTGGCTCGACGGCCAGCGAGCGGGCCAGGGCGACCCGCTGCCGCTCGCCCCCGGACAGGGTCGCCGGCATCCGGTCCTCGTAGCCGGCGAGGCCGACGAGCTCCAGCAGCTCCGCGACCCGCTCGGCCTCACCCGCTGGTTGAGTGGCGCCCGCTGGTTGAGTGGCGCCCGCTGGATGAGTGGCGCCCGCTGGATGAGT
>NZ_RJSF01000007.1:259276-287973 GCF_003725535.1 Nocardioides pocheonensis
TTGGTTGAGCCTGCCGAAACCACCCGCGCCGCAGCCGCAGGGAGTACCCGACGTTGCCGGCGACGCTCTGGTGGCTGAACAGCTGCCCGTCCTGGAACATCAGCGCGAAGCCGCGCCGGTGGGTCGGGACGCGGGCGAGGTCGCGGCCGTCGTACCGGATCGAGCCGGTCGCCGGACGCTCGAGCCCCGCGATCGCCCGGAGCAGCGTCGACTTGCCCGACCCGGACGGACCGAGCACGGCCGTGACCGAGCCGGCCGGCACCGTGAGGTCGACCGAGTCGACGGCCGCGACGTCGTCGAACCGCACGGTGACGTCGCGCACCTCGAGTCCGGAGCCGGGCATGGTCAGAAGGCTCCCACGGACCCGATCCGCAGCCGCTCGACGAGCAGCATCACCACGGCGGTCGCGCCGGCCAGGACGACCGAGGCGGCCATCGCCATCGCGAAGTTGACCTCACCGGGATGGCTGATCAGCTGGTAGATCACCACCGGCAGCGTCGGGTTGTCGTCACGGGCGAGGAAGCTGGTCGCCCCGAACTCGCCGAGGGACACGGCGAACGCGAAGCCGGTCGCCGCCAGCAGGGCCCGCCAGGCCACGGGCAGGTCCACGGCCAGCAGCACCCGCAGCGGCCCGGCACCGAGCGACGCGGCGGCCTCCCTCTGGCGCTCGTCGATCGAGAGCAGCACCGGCGCGACCGTGCGCACCACCAGCGGCAGGGCCACCATCGCCTGCGCGATCGGCACCAGCATCGGCGAGGCGCGCAGGTCGAGGGGCGGGTGGTCGAGCGTGATCAGGAAGCCGAAGCCCAGCGTCACCGCGGACACCCCCAGCGGGAGCATGAAGGCGCCGTCGAAGGTCGCGCTCAGCCGCCGACCCACGGGTGTGCGCCAGCGCCGCGAGACCAGGAACGCGACGGCGCACCCGAGCACGAGCGCCAGCGCGGCCGCGACGACCGCGATGCGCAGGGAGGTCCAGAGAGCGGTGGTGACGGGCACGAGCAGCGCGTTGCCCTGACCGGTGGTCTCGAGGGCGCGGTAGTGATCCAGGCTCCAGCCCGCGGATCCGTGCACCGAGGCGAGCACCAGGGAGGCCAGGGGCGCGAGCAGGAACGCCACCACGGCGCCGGTCCAGAGCAGCAGCCCGGCGTCGCGGCCGCGCGGGCGACGTGCCCGCACGGTCGCGCGCGCGACCGCGGGGGCTCGCCGGGTGCGCGCAGAGAAGGCCAGCAGCACCACGATCACGACCAGCTGGAGCAGCGACAGCGCCGCGGCTCCCGACAGGTCGAGCTCCTGGGTGGTGAGCAGGTAGATCTCGGTCTCGACGTTGGCGTAGCGCAGCCCGCCCATGGTCAGCACGACCCCGAACGCGGTGGAGCAGAAGAGGAACACGACCGTGGCCGCCGAGACGATGCCCGGCAGCAGGCCCGGGAGCGTCACGGTGGTGAAGACCCGGAACGGACCGGCGCCGAGCGTGGCCGCGGCCTCCTCGGCGCGGGGGTCCAGGCCTTCCCAGAAGGCCCCGACCGTGCGGACGACGACGCTGACGTTGAAGAACACCAGGGCAGCGACGATCGCGACCGCGGTGCCGTCGAGGTGCAGGCCACCGAGCGGACCGGACGGCGCGATCAGGTGCCGGAAGGCGACCCCGACGACCACGGTCGGCAACACGAACGGCAGGACGACCAGGCTGCGCAGCAGGCCGATGCCGGGGAAGCGCAGGCGGTGCAGCACGAACGCCACCGGCACCCCCAGCACGACCGAGAGGACGGTCGCCGCTCCGGCCGACCACACGGTGAACCAGAGCACGCGGTGCACGCGATCGCGGGCGAGCACGGACAGCACGGCCCCCGGCTGGAACTTCCCGTCGGGCCAGAGCCCGCGCCCCACCATGCCGCTGACCGGGTAGAGGAAGAAGAGCACGAGCACGGCGATCGGGACCGCGGCCAGCGCCGCGATCCCGATCCGTGCCCGGAAGGTCATCGGCGTGCGGGCGTCATCGACTGGTGACGTCGCGCCAGTCGCGCAGCCACTCGGTCCGGTGCGAGGTGATGTCGGCCGCCGAGACCTGCACCGGGTCGGGCGAGGTCGGCGCCCACTTCGCCCAGTCCGCGGGCAGGGCGACGGTCGCGTCGACCGGGTAGACGTACATGTTCTCCGGCAGCGCGGCCTGGAAGTCCTTGTGCAGCATGAAGTCGATGAACTCCTGCGCGCCCTTCGGGTTCGACGCGCCCTTCAGCACCCCGGCGTACTCGACCTGGCGGAAGCAGGTGTCGAGCAGCGCACTCGTGGTGGGCTGGTCGCTGCCCTTGGGCACCGTGAACGGCGGCGAGGACGAGTAGGAGACCACGATCGGGCGGTCGCCCTTGCCCCCGCCGGCGGTGAAGTCGACGGTGTAGGCGTCCTCCCAGCCGGCGTCGATCTTCACGCCGTTGGCCACGAGCTTCTTCCAGTAGTCCTTCCAGCCGTCGCCGTTGCGACCGATGGTGGCGACCAGGAAGGCCAGACCGGGTGAGGACGTCGTGGCCCCCGGGGTGACCAGCAGGTTCTTGTACGCCGGGTCGGTGAGGTCCGCGAACGTCTTGGGCGGGGCGACCTTCTTCTTCGCGAACCAGGTGTCGTCGATGTTCACGCAGACGTCGCCGTAGTCGATCGGCGTCAGGTAGTGCGCGTCGTTCCCCGGGAGCGCGAACTTCGCCACGGAAGCCGGCTGGTCGGCGTCGTACTTCGCGAGCACGCCCTCGTCGATCGCGCGGCTCGCGAAGGTGTTGTCGATGCCGAAGACCCCGTCGGCCAGCGGGTGGTCCTTGGTGAGCACCAGCTTGTTGGTCAGCTCGCCGGCGTCGCCGTGCTGCTGCGTCTTCACGGTGATCCCGGTCTGCTTGGTGAACTCCGCGAGCACCTCCTTCGACATCGCCCAGGAGTCGTGGGTGGCGATGACGACGGTCTTGCCGGCCTTGTCGCTGCCGGTCTTGTCGCTGGTCGTGCCGCTGCTGCCGCAGCCGGCAGCGGCGGCACCCAGCGCGAGCACGGCAAGCACGGCGATGCTGCCTTGTTTCAAGCGAGACGTACGCATGACTCTCCTTCGACTTCCTTCGCCGGTGCTAACCGGAGCAGGTTCAAGGGTCTGCGGCTGTTCCGCACTCTCAGCCCACGGCATCGCTGCCTCGGGCTCCCCTGTCGTGTGGACTCAATCTAGCCCACGGGCCGGGTCAGGCGATCGGCGCGTACTCCCGTGGACCGTCCTCGCCGCCGGTGCGCGCGAGCCGGCCCTGGAGGTGCAGCAGCTCGAGGTGGGCCAGGGTCTCGAACGCCGCGAGCACCGCGTCGAACGGACCGAGCTCCTCGCGGCGGCGCTCGTGCCGGGTCCACGGGATCTCGCCGGCGACCTCCCAGGCCGTGCGGGCACCGCCCTGCACGGCCTCCAGGCAGATCGTGAGCCGGTGGTCGTGGTGGGCGAGCAGCTCGTCGATGCGGGCGTGCGAGCTCGCGGTCACCGGTCCGTGCGCGGGCAGCAGCCGCAGGTCGGGCAGTGCCCGGACCTTCGCCAGCGAGTCGAGGAAGTCGCGCAGCGGCTGCTCGACCCACTTGGGCTCGAAGCCGATCGACGGCGTGATCGTGGGCAGCACGTGGTCGCCCGCGAAGAGCAGGCCGTTGCCCGTGTCGGCGAAGACGTAGTGGCCCTGCGTGTGGCCCGGTGTCGCCACCGCGTCGACCCGTCGGTTCCCCAGGTCGAGGGTCAGGTCGCGGTCGAGCCAGACGTCGGGCATGCCGTAGGTGTCGAGGGACGGTCGCTCGGACTTGGGCATCATCGCCCGCCAGCCCTCGGCGAGCTCGATCGCCCCGGCGAGCCGGAGCCGGTCGAGGTTCGGATCGCTCCGCACCGTCTCGTCGTACATCAGGTCCATGGAGCCCCTGTCGCCGATGCCCAGGCTGACCTGGGCGCCGACCTCGCGCCCGACGACGTACGCCTGCGTGTAGTGGTCGCGGTGCATGTGGGTGACCAGGAAGGAGCGGATGTCGGAGAGCGCGTAGCCGGCCTCCTTCATCGAGGACTCGAACAGCGACCGCGACTCCGGGATCGCCCAGCCCCCGTCGACGAGCACGAGTCCGTCGTCGGTCTCCATCACGTAGACGTTGACCGCCCGCAGCCCGTCCATCGGCAGCGGCAGGGGAATCCGGACGACGCCCGGCGCGACCGTCCAGGCGCCGGACTCCGTCCAGACGAGTCCGGAGTCGGCGCTGATCCTGGTCGCGGTCGCCCCGGGGTCCTGGCTCATGCAGTCATCATCACAGTGCGCCGACGCGGGGGCGCACGAGCCCGCGGCCGGTGACCAGGGGCAGGTCCTTCGCCAGCACCAGGCCGCCCGGCGCGTCGCACACTGCGTGCACGGCGTTGACCAGCCGCATCGCGGTGGTGACCATGCCGGAGACGTTGTGGTCGCCGTCCTCGCCGTGGTGGACGAAGTCGACGACCATCATCGGCTCGCCCTCGATCTCGACGCGGTAGCAGCCGCCACCCTGGGGCGGCTGGGGCCACTCCGGCATCTGGTCGACCGACGTGCGCGTGACGTGGTCGAGGATCACCCGCGGCACCCCGTCGACCTTGCCGACCACCTGGAAGCGCACCGCGCCCATCGTGCCGGCCGCGATGTCGACGCTGGCTGTGCTCAGGTCGACCTCGGACGGCACCCGCTCGACGACCTCCTCGAGCTCGGGGTCGAGCTCGACGTCGAGGCCGGCCGCGATGTGCCGCACGACCGGGCCCCAGGCGGTGGTCAGGATGCCGGGCTGCCAGAGCATCGCGACGTGCTCCATCGGCTTGCCGAAGCCGTAGATGTCGCGCATCACCACCGGCTGGTAGTACGTCGAGTAGTCGGCGATCTCGCTGACCCGGACCAGGTCGATCCGCTGGGACAGGCTGGTCATCGCCAGCGGCAGCACGTCGTTGGCGAAGCCGGGGTCGATGCCGTTGACGTGCAGGCTGGCCCCGTTCGCCTCGCCGGCGCGGTTGATCCGGTCGACGTAGGAGTCCATGCCGAGGCCCTCGGGGAAGGTCAGCAGGACGGGACCGCTGGAGACCACGTTGATGCCGTGCTCGACCATCACGCAGAGGTCCTCGAGCGCGTCGAAGATCCGGTCGTCGGTCATCGCCGTGTGCACGATCGCGTCGGGCTCCAGCGCGAACAGCGCGTCCCGGTCGTTCGTGGCGAGCACGCCGAGGTCGCGGTCGAGGCCGGCCAGCCGACCGGCGTCCTGACCGACCTTGTCGGGGTTGGAGACCCACAGGCCGACCAGCTCCAGGTCGGGGCGGGCGTCGATGCCCGCGATCGCGTGCCGGCCGACCGTGCCCGTCGACCAGGCGACGACCCGCTTCGTCGCCGCGGGGGCGCTCACTGCGCGTCCAGGTCGGGCAGTCGCAGGTCCAGGTTGGGGATGTCCAGGCCGCCGTCGGCCTCGATCACCTTGCCGGTGAGGTAGGCGCTGGCCGGGCTGGCCAGGTAGACGACGGCGGCAGCGATGTCCTCGACCTCGCCGACGCGCTGCATGGTCGTCTTCTCCGCCATCTCCCTCATCACCGCCTCGTCGCTGGCGACGAACTCGAGGGCACTGGTCATCACCGAGCCGACCCCGATCGCGTTCACCCGGATCAGCGGAGCGAGGTCCTTCGACGCCAGCCGGGTCCAGTGCGCGAGCGCTGCCTTCGCGGTGCCGTAGGCCAGGTAGCCGCGTCCGGAGACCCGGCCCATCACCGACGAGATGTTCACGACCGAGCCGCCCGGCCCCTCGCCCTTGAGCATCAGCGGGACAGCGGCCCGGGTGAGGGCGTGGGCGGTGCTCACGTTGAAGTGGAACGCCTCCTCCAGGTACGCCGGGTCGGTGTCGAGGAACGCGTTGGGGATCGTGCCGCCGACGTTGTTCACGACGATGTCCAGCCGCCCGAACTCGTCGAAGGCGGCCTGCGCCAGTCCGGCGGCGGCCTCGAGGTCCATCAGGTCGGCCGGGACGATGTGCGCCCGCCGGCCGGTGGCCTCGACCCGCTCCTTCACCCCCGCGAGCTGGTCGGCGTGGCGCGCGGAGATCACGACGTCGGCGCCGGCCTCGGCGAGAGCCACCGCAGAACCGGCCCCGATGCCCCTGCCTGCGCCTGTGATGACGGCAACCTGGCCGTCGACTTTGAACCGGTCAAGAATCATGGGCGAAACTGTAACCGGTTCTAGTTTTTGGCGTAAGTCCCCAGTTCGGTGCCGGGGTCAGCCGTTGCGCCGGCGGGACGCCACCACGGTGCCGCCACCGCCGAGGAGCAGGACGATGCCCGCGACCAGCAGCCAGAACGCCGGCCCGCCGGTGTTCGGCATGTGCGGGCCCCCGCCCCCAGTGGGAGCGGAGACCGAGGTGGCCCGCACGGTGACGTCGATGTGCCGCACGCAGTCGCCCACGGGCGAGCTGTTGCGCGCCGTCAGCGTGATCGTGCGGGAGTGCCTGACCTGGGGCGCGGTGAACGACGCGGAGGCGACGGCGCCGGTGCGGTGCTTCACCACGCCGTTCCACTCGAAGGTCCACGCGAACGCCGAGGACGGCAGGGAGTGGTTCTTCGCGTCGACGCCCGAGGCCATGCCCGTGGCGGTGAACCGGTCGCCGGGGTCGACCACTTGACGATCCACCGAGACCGAGCAGGTGAGGTCCGGATACGCCGACGCGGACGGCGCGGTGCCCAGGACGAGGAGCGCGGCCCCCAGCGCTGCGATGCAAAGGACTGCCAGCTTCTTCATGTGCGTTCCCCAGTTCCTGCCCGTTTGGGCGCGTCCCTCCCGAGGCGCCCGCTGCAAGGTCAACGAGCCGCGAGGGGCGTCGTTACGCACAACGGCGGGACGGAACTGCGGCATCCGGCCGACCCGGCGGCGCGGAGCGGGTGACTGCGGCGGACGGCGACGGGGTCGGCCCGGAAAAGGACTTGACCGGTAAAGAAGCGGCGCGTACTTTACCGGTAAAGCCGAAAGGAGCAGACCATGCACGACCACTACCCCGCCAGCCACCTCGCCCTCGGGGCCGCCCGGCTGGAGATGCTCAGCGCCCGCCCCGACGCGCCCGTCGTCGCGCCGCGGATCCGGCGCGTCGTCGGCGCAGGCCTCCGGGCCCGCGCGGCGGCGTCGCTGCGGCGGGTCGCCGCCGCCCTCGAGCCCGCCCCGGAGCGGGCCCCCCGCCCCGACCGTAGGCTGGGTGGACGGGTCGAGCCGTCCGCTGTCTGCCGGTGAGGCGGCGTCCATGAGGGAGGTCCTGTTGGGGAAGGTCACGCTGCAGTCGATCGCGGACAGGGTCGGCGTCAGCAGGATGACGGTCTCCAACGCGTTCTCCCGCCCCGACCAGCTCTCGGCCCAGCTCCGGGAGCGGATCCTCGCGGCCGCCGACGAGCTCGGGTACGTCGGCCCCGACCCCGCGGCCCGCGCCCTCGCGCGCGGCCGGGTCGGGTCGGTCGGGATGCTGCTGAACGGCGCGCTGAGCGAGGCGTTCGAGGACCAGGTGTCCGCGGAGTTCGTCGCCTCGGTCGCCGACGAGCTGGCCCGACGCGGCCTGGCCCTGACGGTGCTGACGCCCCCCAAGGACGAGGCCTTCGTGCCGGCCCGCGACGTGGCCATCGACGGCGCCCTGGTCTACACGTGCGAACCCCGCTCGGCGGGCGTGGAGTGGCTGAGCCGGCGCGGGTTGCCGGTCGTGGCGGTCGACCAGGACCTCGGCGACTCCGTGCCCGGCGTACGGGTCGACGACCGGGGTGGCGCCCGCCTCGCGGCCCAGCACCTCCTGGAGCTGGGTCATCGCGACATCGGGATCCTCGGCCTGGGCCTGCGCGGCGAGGACGGCACGCTGCACCACTCCGACAGCTTCCCGTCGCGCCAGCGGATGGCCGGCTGGAGCGAGACGCTCGCGGACGCCGGCGTGGAGCCGGTGGTCGCACTCGCGCCGTACGAGCCGCGCGGCGTGGCGCAGGGCGTCGCGCGCACCCTGCTCGAGACCTCCGACGTCACCGCGGTGCTGTGCTTCTCCGACGTGTTCGCGCACGGGGTCGTGCTCGCCGCCGAGGAGCTGGGCCGTACGGTGCCGGGCGACCTCTCGGTGGTCGGCTACGACGACAGCCCGCTCGCGGCTGCGAACCGCCCGCCCCTGACGACGGTGCGCCAGGACATCACCGCGAAGGGCCACCTGGCCGCCGGGATGCTCGCCGACCTGCTCGTCGGCGGGGCCGCGGAGTCACAGCTGCTGCCGGCCACCCTCGTCGTGCGCGACAGCACGGCAGCACCGCGCGCCTGAGCGATCGGCGTCAGCGCGGCGGCCTCAGGACCGCGTGCGTGCCGACGGCCCGGGCGACCACCGCCCCACCCTGGGTGATCTCGGCCTCGGTCGAGCCGATCCGGCCGCCGACCATGACGCAGCGACCGCGGCACACCAGCGTCGGACCGGGCACGGCGGCACGCACGTACTGCACGCTGAGGTGCACGTGTGGCGCGGCGGCGCCTTGCGGCACGCGGGCGTGGACCGCCCAGCCGGTGGTGGTGTCGAGCAGCGACGCGAGGAAGCCGCCGTGCACGATGCCCCCGCCGTTGCAGTGCTCGGGGCCCGGGTCCGCCTCGACCACGGCCTCCGTGTCGTCGACGCCGACGTACCGGAAGCCGAGGAGCGCCGAGAACGGTCCGGGCGTCGGGCCCTCCGCATGCGGGTCACGGGGCAGGTGACGCGGCGCGTCGGTGTCGTCGCTCGGCTCGCTCATCGGCAGACGATGTCACCCCTCAGCGCGCGTGTGTCACCGCCACGACCGTGGGCACCGACTCACCGCGTGCAACGGCGCCGTCGTAGTTCCCGATCCGCCACCACGCCAGGGCGAGGGCGATCGCGAGCAGCAGGAGCGCGAGCCCGAACGCGATCCAGATCGGGAGGGTGGTGGGGCGGTAGGCGAGGCGTCTGGGCACGGCCCGTGCCTCCTGTCGTGCTGGGAGGACGGCGGCCTTCTGCATGACCGCCGTGTCTGCTCAGGGTGCCGCACCGGACCCACCGGATCCATAGCCCGTCGGAGCCATGAGTAGCGTCCGGATGGCCGGCGAGGGGCCAGCGCTCGATTAGGGCGGGCGACTGGACCGGCGTACCGTGGCAAGCAAGGACCTGTGCAGTTTGTGTCAGCTCGACATCGATGGCCGGTCGAGAGGCGGACGCCATGACCGCGCCGCAGATCACCTCACATCCGACCCCCGAGCACCGCGGACCGCTCCGCCTGCGGATCGGCGCCAGCCCCGGCCAGGACCGGCTCGACGGCGCGTGGTGGCCGTACAGCCGGGACCTCGACGCGGAGGTGTCGGACCTGGTCCAGCACTTCCCCGCCACCCAGCCGCGGATCAGCCGGGCCCTCTACTCGCGGCCCGACTGGGACACGACACCGCGCAAGATCACGGCCGGTTCGCGGTCGATCAAGCTCGGGTCCTTCCCCGCCGACGACACCCACGTGCTGATCGTCCAGCTCAGCGACCGGACCCGGCTGACGCTGCTCGTGGTGCCGCCGGAGTTCACCGCCGCCCAGGGCGAGGAGGCACTCCTCGCGGGCAGCACCTCCGGCAACCGGCACGCGGCCACCGACCTCCTGCTCGAGGTCACCAACCAGCACGACGCCGACCCCGCCGAGCTGTGGACCGTCGCCTCCGGCTCTCAGGACCAGACATGAGCGGGAGCATCGTGACCGGCTTCGACGGGACTCGCTGGTACAACCGCGTCGTCGGCAGCTACACGGTCGCCAACTACCGGGACACCGACGTCGAGGCCGAGACCAAGGGGCGAGCCATGGCACAGCAGCGCCGCGTCGAGCACATGGTCCTCGACCGCGAAGGCACGGTCGTCCGCCAGACGCGCTACTGAGCCTTGTAGGCCAACGTCGCGCCGCGCCGGTCGATGGGTTGGTCAGCGAGCCAGGTTCTCAGCGACCCAGCTCGCCACCCGCTGGCGCGAGGTGAGGCCGAGCTTGGCGAGGATGTGGTCGACGTGGGTCTCGGCCGTTCGCTGCGAGATCACCAGGCGGCTGGCGATCTCCCGGTTGGTCAGCCCCTCGGCAAGCAGCAGGGCGATCTCTCGCTCACGCCTCGTCAGGCCGCCGGGCGTCCCGGCGGGGGGTGTGGGGGCACGCGTGGCGGCCGGTTCCGGGGTGTCCGCGTCGGTGTCGCGTCCGAGCGCGAGCGCCACGACCTGATCGAAGGAGTACGACGCACCCTGCGCGAACGCCTCGGCGTACAGCTCGGGACCGATCGCGCCGCGGACGACCTCCGCCGCGCGGGCGTCGACGGCGCTGCGCGCGTTGGTGGTGCCGACCTTGGCGCCGCTCGTGCGCCAGGCCGCCCGGGATCCACCGAGCAGCCGCGCGCTGCGCGCGTCCGGTGAGGTGAACGCGCTGCACCAGGAGAGCGCCTGCACGCCGAAGCTGATGCCGGTGAGGTCGTGCAGGGGAACGAACTGCTCGATCGACTCCCGGAGTGCGGTGGTGGCGCGACCGTAGTCGCCTTCCCCGTACCGCGCGATGCCGACGCTCCACAGGGCGTAGCCGCGCGACGACTGCGCGCCGTGGCTCTCGGCGATCTCGAGCGCCTGCTGGCTGAACTCCACGACTCTGGGGTCGCCGAGGAAGTGTCCGGCCGCGGAGAGCAGGATCAGCGTGTTGAACTCGCCGAGCGCGTTGCCGATCGCACGGTGATCAGCGAGTGCCTCCTCGAGAAGGGCGACCGCCTCGGCCATGTCGCCGCGGTAGAAGGTCGCGTGGCCGCGGCACTCCTTGATCCGCGCGCGGAGGAGGTCGTCGTCGAGCCCGGCGACGATGTCTTCGCACTCCGCCAGGGTCCGGGCGGATCTCTCGAGATCGCTGGCGAACAGGGCCAGGTAGCTGGCCGCCCACAGTGCGCGGGCACGGGCATGGGTCGGCTCGCGGGCCAGCTCGAGGGCACGGACCAGGTAGCGGTCCCCCTCGCGGAGGAACCCGGCGAACCAGAAGTTCCACAGGGGAGCGGCGATGTCGAAGGCGACCGCCGCGCTCCCGGCGTCCTCGAGGCAGAACTCCAGAGCGGCGCGCAGGTTGCCGTGCTCACGCCGCAGCCGGATGAACCAGTCGGCCTGGTGCGGCCCGAAGCCCTCGGCCTCGAACTGGGCCGCCAACGAACGGTAGTGCTCGCGGTGCCGCGTCCGGAGGCGCTGCACCTCCTCGGGACCGCCGAGCTGCTCCGCGCCGTACTGACGGACCGTCTCGAGCATCTGGTACCACGCCGTCGTGCCGGCAGTCGCCTGTTGACGGGTCACGATCGACTTGTTGACCAGGTTCGCGACCAGGTTCAGCACGTCGTCACGGGTGACGCCGTCACCGTCGCAGACCTGCTCGGCGCCCTCGAGGTCGAACCCTGCCGAGAAGACCGACAGCCGCGCCCACATCAGCTGCTCGGCCGGCGAGCACAGGTCGTAGCTCCAGGCCACCGTCGCGTCCAGCGCCCGCTGCCGGCCCGAGGAGCCCCGCTTGGCGCTGCTGAGCAGCCGGAAGCGGTCCTCGAGCCGCTCCAGGATCTGGGCCAGCGAGAGCGTCCGCAACCACACCGCAGCGAGCTCGATCGCGAGCGGCACGCCGTCGAGCCGCCGGCACAGCTCCACCACCGCTGCCCGGTTGGCGTCGGCGATCTCGAAGTCGGGCGACACCGCCGAGGCCCGGTCGAGCAACAGCTTGACCGCGTCGTAGTGGGTGGCGTCCCCGGCCTGGACCTCGTCGTCCGGCGTGGACAGCGGAGGCACCGAGAGGATCTGCTCGCCCTCGACGCCGAGGACGTGCCGACTCGTGGCCAGGATCTTGAGCTCGGGAGCGGCGGCGAGCAGCTTGCTGGCGAGGATCGCGCAGGCGTCGGCGAGGTGCTCGCAGTTGTCCAGGACCAGCAGGAGGTGCTGATCCTCGAGGTAGGCGGCCAGATCCGCAGCGGGATTGGCGGACGCTTCGCGAAGCTCCAGGGTGTTGGCGATCGTGCTCGCCACCAGCTCGGGATCCTGGAGTGCAGTGAGGTCGACGAACCAGACGCCGTCGGGGAACGTGCGTCTGACCTCGGCCGCGATGTGGAGCGCCAGCCGGGTCTTGCCGACGCCACCGAAGCCCGTCAACGTGACCATCCGACCCGCGGCCAGGAGACGGCGGGTCTCGGCCAGCTCGCGCCGTCGCCCGACGAAGCTGGTCAGCTCCGCCGGGAGCGCGCCTCGCCCTGCCCTCACCGGTTTGCCCATACCGGATCCTGTCATCGTCCGCCGAGACAGCTGCCGAGCGCTCCGGACCGCCGCGCCATCACGTCGTCCATCCGTCGTCCGTCGAGTCTACGACCCGCTGCGCCCGCCGTTCGTTGAATCCACGGTGCGTCGACTGCCGCCTGTTTCGCATCATCACGATGGGGAAAGCCCAGGTCGTGTGCGCCTACTGGCGTTGACCTGGGCTTCCGCATGGAGCCGCCTGTCGGAATCGAACCGACGACCTCTTCATGACGAGTACCGACCCGCACCTGCGAGCTGATCGGCGCGCGAAGGGCCTGCTGACCTGCTGTTACGCACTTCAGACAGTTCGCGAAGTGACCGACGACGACCGGCGAGAACCGACTAGGACGGAGCGTTTCACCGGAGTTTCACCGGAGCCCTCTCAATCCCCCCGTCCTCGCCGGTTCGACGCGTTGAAGGCCGCCCCCGCCCGACCCCCTGTGATGACGACGTCGGACTCGTCGACGTCATGGCCGGCCGCACAACGCACGACGGCGCGCACGTCCGCGCCACAGCCGTCGTGGGTCATCGTCGCTCCCGGGCCCGCCGTGTGGGTTGCCCCCCACTGCACCAACCCGAGGACCACCGGTCCCAGATCGTGTCCGGCCCGCGTGAGGACGTACTCGGATCGGGTCCGCTGGCCGGGCTCTCGGTAGGGCTGCTTCTCGAGCACCCCCGCAGCAACGAGCTCGCGGAGCCGCTGCGCAGCGACCGCTTCCGTGACGCCGACCCGCTTCCAGAGCTGGTCAAAGCGGGTCGCGCCGTAGAACGCCTCGCGGAGCAGGAGCAGCGCCGTCCGGTTACCCACCAGCTGAAGCGTGCGTTCGATCGGACATTGATCCCCCAGCGCGATGTCACCGCGACTGGCAAGCGGACCTTGCAGTTTCACAGCCATGCCTCCACAGTACGGAGTCTGGCTTGCGTTTTCCATAGCCAGTCCTCTAGTGTCTCTGACTATGGAAATCAAAAGCCAGCCGACGCTCACGATCCCGCGAACCCGGAGCGAGTTCCTCGAGCCACGCCAGTCGAGCAACGGAGTGCCGCAAGGTCGCCTTCGCTACCTCACCGGCGGGAAGGGCGCCCCACTGGTGCTGCTGCACACCGTCCGCACCCAGGCCGAGCACTTCCGCCACCTCATCCCGCTCGTCGAGGACCGCTACACCGTCTACGCCCTGGACCTTCCGGGGATGGGCTACTCGGAGATCGTTCCCGGCGCCTCCTACGAGGAGCCCGCCATGCGCGCCGCCGTCGAGGACCTCATCACCGGCCTCGACCTGCGCGACGTGACTGTGGTGGGCGAGTCGATGGGTGCCGTCCTTGCCCTCACCGCGGCGGCCGATCTTCCCGACCGCGTACGACGCGTCGTCGCGATCAACACCTACGACTACGCCGGCGGGATCGCCAGGTCCGGCCTCCTGGCTCGACTCGTCGTCACGGGCGTGCTCGCTCCCGGAGTAGGTCGGCAGATCGCGGCCGTGCAGCCCAAGCCGGTCGTGAGCGCCGTGCTCCGCGGCGGTCTCGGCGACAAGACCGCGCTCCGCCCCGACTACGTGGACGAACTGCTCGAGGTCGGCCGCCGACCCGGCTACCCGACGGTCGCTCGCGGGGTGTACCAGAACCTGCCCAGCCTCATCGCAGCCCGTGCCCGGTACACCGAGGTGAGCGCACCGATCCACCTCGTCTACGGGGAGAAGGACTGGTCCCGTCGCTCAGACCGCGAGGCGAACCGCACGCTGCTCCCGTCTGCCGATTTCACCGAGGTCGCCGGAGCCGGCCACTTCATCGCCCTGGAACGGCCGGACGTTCCGGCCGACCTGTTGAACTCGCTGGCGTGAGACACGTGGAAGGCGCTCGCTGCCGTGAGCTCGAGGTCCCGACCTGACACCAGAGCCCCGCCGCAGGTCGTTCCGGCTCGACAGTCCGGCCGGCCAAGATCCCCTGCCAGAATCTGCCCTGTGGCGCGGATGACGGCTGCGGCGTACGCCGACGAACAGGTCGCGCAGGTCCGCGGCGACCCACGGGCGCGGCTGGATCTGTTGCGCCGGCTGTACCAGGTGCCAGTCGGGGTCGACCGCGGGTACCTCCCCTACCGGCGCGCGGCAACGGCCTTCATGCGTTGGCAGCTGAGGCGTGGGCTTCTGAACCCGGAGACACATTCAGAACCGGGCAGCCGATGGTGGCGCACGTTGAACGAGTCGCTGCTGCTCGACACCAGCGAAGCGTCGGCGCTGGCCTTCGGTCTGCCCGGGGAGCCCCGAACCCCGGGTGCAGCCGCGGGGCTGGAGTTCATCGGCGCGCCCTCGGCGAGGTCGTGGTACCGCGCCCACAACACGACCATCGTGACGGCGTACCTCGCCCATGAGGACCTCGCGCGGGAGGAAGGCCTCATCGAGCGGTTCTTCATCAATCTCGTGCTCGTTCGGGTGCTCTTCGCGCACGCGATGGTCGCCGCACCCCGGCTCGCGCTCGGCGGGCTGGCATCGGCGAGTCGGCCGCTCGGTGATCCGCGACTGGGCATGACCGCCATCTTTCTGTCGCTGTCGCGCGTGCTCCCGGACCGGTATCCGCTCACCGGGGACCTGACGCGGTACGTCGAGGCCGAGCACAGCATCGGTCACCTGCTGGACGTCGGCATCATCCTGCCCCGGGCAGAGCAGCTGTACGGCTGGTCAGCGGAAGCCCTCGGTGTTCCGGAGCTCAACCGACTGATCGCCGACGGGTCGCCGCGCTACGCGTGGGGTGATGACGAACCCGACGTCTGGGATCCCGCGCCCTCCCGGCTCGCCCGAATGGCTCGTCGCCTGGTGCCTGCGTAGGCCCGCGCGGTCACGGCCGGAGATCGACCAGCGCGCCCAGGCGGACGCGGTGCCGGCCCGGCGTGCCGAGCGCGATCTGGTCGGACTTCGCGCGCTTGAGGTACAGGTGCGCGGGGTGCTCCCAGGTCATGCCGATGCCGCCATGGAGCTGCACGGCCTCCTCGGCGGCCCGCACCGCGAGGTCACTGAGGTACGCCTGGGCGATCGACGCCGCCACCGTCGCATCCGGGTCGCCCTCGGCCGAGGTCGCAGCGGCGTGGCGTGCGGCGGCTGCACCCGACTCCACGCCTGTGTACAGGTCGGCGAGCCGATGCTTGAGGGCTTGGAAACCTCCCAGCACCCGGCCGAACTGCTTGCGCACCTGGAGGTAGGCCACCGTGGTCTCGAGGCACCAGCGGGAAAGACCGAGCTGCTCGGAGGCCATCAGCGCGGCGCCCGCGTCGAGCGCCCGGCGTACGGCGGGCTCTGCGTCGACGAGCACCAGGGCCCCCGTGGCGCCGTCGAGGGTCACATCGGCGAGCTGGCGGGTCATGTCGAGACAGACCAGCGGCTTCACCGTCACCGCGGACACATCGACCGCGTACAGACCGGAGCCGGTCGCGACCAGGAGCACGTCTGCCTCGATCGCGCCGGCGACGCTCGTGACCGTGCCGGTGAGCCGATCCCCTTCGAGTCGCACTGCAGGGAGTTGCGCGTCCGGCGCGGCCGACCACGGCACCGCGAGGGCGGCCACCCGCTCGCCCGTCGCCAGCTGCTCCAGCAAGGCCGTGTCGCTGTCGAGCAGCGCGGTGGTCGCGATGACCGAGCTGGTGAGAAAGGGCACCGGCGCCGCCGTACGCCCCAGCTCCTCGAGCACGACCGCAGCCTCGCGAGCCGACGCGCCCTGGCCGCCTCGGTCCTCGGGCACCAGCAGCCCGGCGAGACCGATGTCCACCAGTGACTTCCAGAGCCCGTCCACCAGGGACCGGTCTCCGTCGTAGATCCTCGTCACGGCGTCGAGCTCGCACCGGTCGGCGAGCAGGTCACGCACGCTTGATCGCAGGTCCTCCTCGATCTCCGTGTAGAGCAGGTCGAGCTCGCTCACTTCGCGATCTCCTTCCACGGAAGGTCCTTGTCGACGCGGTGTTCGCCGGGCAGCCCGAGCACGCGCTCGGCCACGATGTTGCGGAGGATCTCCGACGTGCCGCCCTCGATGGAGTTGCCCTTGGCGCGCAAGTAGCGATAGCCGGCGTCGCGGCCGGTGAAGTCGACGTGGTCGGGCCGGACGAGCGTCCAGTCCGAGTAGTGCAGCCCCTGCTCACCCAGCAGCTCGAGCTCCAGACCCGAGAGCTCCTGCGCGATCCGGGCGAAGCTCAACTTCATCGCCGACCCTTCGGGACCGGGCTGACCGTGGGCGAGCTTCTGCCGCAGTCGGGCGCCGGTCAGCCTGGAGACCTCGGCCTCGACCCACAACCGCAGCAGCCGATCGTGCAGCTCAGGCGTGTGCAGCTCCGGACGCCTGCGCCAGGTCTGCGCCACGACGCCGATCATGCCGCCCTCACGGTCCGCACCCTTGCCGATGGAGATGCGCTCGTTGTTGAGCGTCGCGTTCGCGACCTTCCAGCCTTGGCCGACCTCACCCAGCCGTTGGCTGCCGGGGATGCGAACATCGGTCAGGAAGACCTCGTTGAACTCGGCCTCGCCGGTGATCTGTCGCAGCGGGCGTACCTCGACGCCCGGATCGGTCATGTCGCACAGGAAGTAGGTCAGCCCGAGATGCTTGGGCTCGTCCGGGTCGGTACGCGCGAGCAGGATCGCGAACCGGGCGTTCTGCGCGCCGGAGGTCCACACCTTCTGCCCGCTCACCACCCATTCGTCGCCGTCGCGCCGTGCACGGGTCGAGACATTGGCGAGGTCGGAGCCGGCGCCCGGTTCACTGAAGAGCTGGCACCAGATCTCCTCGCCGGTCCACAGCGGCCGCAGGAACCGGTTCTTCTGCTCCTCGGTTCCGAACTCCAGGATCGTCGGGGCCGCCATGCCGAGCCCGATGACGTTGTGCCCCGGCTTGTTGTCGGGGGCACCCGCCTCGACGAACAGCCTCTCCACCTCCGACTGCAGCTCCTGCGCCAGACCGAGGCCGCCACGACCGACCGGGTAGTGCACCCAGGCCAGCCCTTCGTCGTACCGAGCGCGAAGGAACTCCAGGCGATCGGTCGTCGAAGGGTCGTGCACGGCGAGGAACTCTTCGACCTTCCTCTGCAACGGCGCCGTGCTCACTCGACGCCACCCGCAAGGGTGACGCCGCCGTCGACGACGAGAGTCTGGCCGGTCATCCAGCCGGCGTCGTCGGAGAGCAGGAACGCGACCACGCTGCCAATGTCCTCCGGGACGCCGAGCCGCTTGAGCGGGTAGGCCCGGCTGACAAGGTCCTCGCGCCCTTCGTACAAGGCAGTGGCGAACGTGGTCTTCACCACGGCCGGCGCGACGCCGTTCACGCGGATGTCGGGGCCGAGCTCGACGGCGAGCAGCTCGGTGATGGAGTTGAGCATCGCCTTGGTGGCGCCGTACCAGCCTATGTTCGGCGCCGGCCGAACGCTGGTGACCGAGGAGACGTTGACGACCGCGCCGCCATGCTCCTTCATCCACGCGCGATGGACCTTCTGCACCCAGGACAGGGAGGCCAGGCAGTTCACTTCGAGAACCTTGCGCGCCGCCTCGAGGTCGAGCTCGACCATCGGGCCGTACGTCGGGTTGATGCCGGTGTTGTTGACCAGGAAGTCGATGCTGCCGAACGCCTCGAGGGCATGACGGATCGTGTCGTCCTGATGGTCGGTGTCGTCGGCCTTGCCGTCCACTCCGAGCGCGTGCGCCGGGCCACCCAGGAACTCGACCGCCTCGTCCAGTGCCTCCTTGTTGCGCGCGGTGACCACCACCCGAGCACCGTCGGCGACCAGGCGCTCGGCGATGCCCAGCCCGATGCCGCGGCTGGCTCCGGTGACGATCGCGGTCTTCCCCGTGAAGCGGCTCATGCGAGACGTTCCAGCACCATCGCCATGCCCATGCCGCCGCCGACGCACATCGACTCGACGGCGAACTGCTTGTCGTGCCACTGCAGCGAGTTGATCAGGGTGGTGGTGATCCGCGCGCCGGTCATGCCGTACGGGTGGCCGATCGCGATCGCACCGCCGTTCACGTTCACCTTCTCGAGCGGAATGCCGAGCCGCTGGGCCGAGCCGAGCGACTGCACGGCGAAGGCCTCGTTGATCTCGAACAGGTCGATGTCGTCGAGGCTCAAGCCGGCGTGACGCAGCGCGGCCGGGATTGCCTCGACCGGGCCGAGGCCCATGATCTCCGGGGAGAGGCCCGTCACCGCGGTCGACACGATGCGGGCGAGCGGGGTGAGGCCGAGCTCCTTGGCGCGCACGTCGCTCATCACGACGAGGGCGGCAGCGCCGTCGTTCAGCGGGCATGCGTTGCCCGCGGTGACGGTGCCATCGGGACGGAACACCGGCTTCAGCTGACTGACTCCCTCGAGCGTCGTGCCGGGGCGCGGGCCGTCGTCGGTCGAGACGACGGTGCCGTCCGGCAGGGTGACCGGAGTGATCTCGCGGGCCCAGAAGCCCTCCTCGATCCGCTGGCACGCGAGGTTCTGGCTGCGCACCGCGAACTCGTCCTGCTCGTGCCGCGACATGCCCAGCACCTGCACGACGTTCTCGGCGGTCTGGCCCATCGCGATGTAGAGGTCCGGCAGCGCGCCCGAGGTGCGGGGGTCGACCCAGGTGTCCGCCCCGCCGCCCGCGCGCTTGTCGGTCAACGCCTGCGCGTCGACGAAGGCCGGGTTCTGGCCCTCGGGATTGTCCGACCAGCCGTTGAAGTATCGGCTCACGGTCTCGACGCCCGCGGAGATGAACGCGTGGCCCTCCCCTGCCTTGATCGCGTGGAAGGCCATGCGCGTGGTCTGCAGGCTGCTCGAGCAGTAGCGGTTCACGGTGACACCGGGCACGTGGTCCATCCCGCTCAACACGGCGACCGCACGCCCCAGGTTGTTGCCGCCTTCACCCGCGGGGTTTCCGGTGCCGAGGATCAGGTCGGTGATCTCCGCGGGGTCCAGCCCGGGAACCCCGGCGAGCGCGGTCCGGACCATCTGCGTCGCCAGCTCGTCGGGTCGGATCTCCTTCAGCGAGCCCTTCCCGGCACGCCCGATCGGCGAGCGGGCGGCGGAGACGATGACTGCTTCGGGCATGGGTCCTCCAGGTGGGTGAGCGTTTGCAGGTTCGTTCTTTTGTGGGCGTCCCCGAGCGGGGCGCTCACGTCGGGGGTGTCAGGAGAGGGCCAGGCCGGGGAAAGCCGGCGACCGACCCTCGAGATGGCTGTCGAGCCCCTCGCGGAAGTCCGGGGAGCTGAATGCGTCGAGCATGAGCCGATCGGCGTCGCGGACCGCCTCGGCGAAGGTGCTGTCCTGGGACTGCAGCAGCTGGCTCTTGATCGTCCGCATGGAGGCCGGAGAGCAGAGGTCGGCCAGCTCTCCGGCGTAGGCGACAGCCGCGTCGAGCAGCGCCTCGGGCGCGACGACCCGATCGACCAGCCCCAGTTGAAGAGCCTCCTCACCGAGGATGACGCGTGAGGAGAGCAGGATGTCCAGGGCGCGGCTCCTACCCACCAGCCGGGGCAGCAACCAGGCGACGCCGTACTCGCCGACCAGGCCACGGCGGGAGAAGGCTGCAGTGAACTTCGCCTTGGGGACGGAGAAGCGGACGTCGCAGTACAACGCCTCGACGAGGCCGAGACCCGCGGCTGCGCCGTTGATCGCTGCGACCAGCGGTTTGCGGAACAGCAACGGACGGTGGCGGGGCGGGTCACGTCGTGCCAGCCGGGTGAGGTCTCGGCTGCCTGCGAGCTCTTGGAGGTCGTCCAGGTCAGCGCCGGCGCAGAAACCGCGGCCGGCTCCGGTCACCACGACCGCGCGTACGTCCGGATCCGACTCGGCGTGGTCAAGCAGCTCGAAGTACCTCTGCTCCACGGCGTCATTCCAGGCATTGAGCCGGTCGGGGCGGTTCAGGGTGAGGACCAGGACACTGCCCCGGCGCTCCGCGAGGACGACATCAGCCCGGGGCGGTGCTGCGGTCCCGGTCATGTCGAGCCCCTCTCTCGTCAGTTCTTGCTGGTTCCCCGGGGCACGGCGACGCCGTGCCCCGGGGTGCTCGGTCACGAGGCAGCGACCTCGTACGGGATGGGCCGGTTCTCCTTGGCCCACAGCTTCTCCATCTCCGACTCCGCGGGGGGCGGCACGAGACCCTGCGTGCGCCAGAGGTCCATCGGGGTCTCGTCGATGTGGATCTCCCAGTCGTAGCCGCGCTCCTTGATGAACGGCGCGAGCTTCTCCTCGGCCACCGTCATCATCAGAGCGCGAACCTCTGCGGTCTCCATCTGCCGGGCGATGTGGTCGAGTCGGATCCTGATGAAGTTGTTGTTCGCCTTGCCCCCGACGTACATCGTGTTCTGCGGCATGTCCTTGAACAGGACGACCACGTAGAACCGAGGCAGGTTGACGTAGTCGACGTAGATCGAGGTGATCGCCTCAGACAGCTGCTCCTTGTCCTCCTCGGTGAAGGCGTTCTCGGGGGTGAAGATCTCCCAGTACGGCATTGCGGTTCCTCCAAACTGATTGCTGGATCGGGGAATGAACGGTGATGGCGACTGATCTCGCAGAGCGGCCCTGGCCGGACACCAGAGCTCCTAGGCAAGGGCGCGCACGAAGTGCTCGCACGCAGCCTTCGACGACGCCTCGAACGCGGCCCCGGTGTACACGTCGAAGTGGCCACACCGCAGCACGACCAGCTCCTTGGGCGCACGGGCCCGTTCGTAGGCCTCGAACGCGAGCTCTGCGTACGCACTGATGTCCTGGTCAGCCACGATCATCAGCAACGGAGACGGTGAGATGCGATGGATCCCGTCACCGGGCTCGAACTCGGCGATCCGCTCGAGCGAGCGGACGGTCACCTCGTTGCGCCAGGAGGGAGCCCTGTCCTGCGCCGCCTTGGTGAAGAACTCCCAGGCCTCGGTGCTGGCCATCAGCGCAGAACCCATCGGATCGGCGTCGACGGCCGGCATCAGAGTGGGCTCCCCACCGTGGTAGAGGTTGCGTCGCTCGCCGTCGAGGTTGGCACGCATCATGGGCAGGAAGTCGGGACGAACGAGCCGCGTGATCTGGCCCGATCCGCTGATGAAGGGCACCTGGGCGACCACCGCTCGTACCCGATGGTCGACGGCAGCCACGCTGAGCACCAGGCCGCCGCCGTGGCTCGACCCCCAGATGCCGACACGGTCAGGGTCGACGTCCTCGCGCCCCGTCACATACGTGATGGCGTGGCGAAGGTCGCGAGCCTGGGTGATCGGATCGATGTCCTGGCGCGGAGCACCGTCGCTCGCGCCGAAGTTCCGGTGGTCATAGGCCAACACGTTCAGTCCGGCTCGGGAGAAGCACTCGGCGTAGTCGTCGAGGTGCATTTCCTTGACCGCTGTCAACCCGTGCACCATCACGACCACCGGGGCCGGAGAAACCACTCCTTCCGCGGGGTAGAACCACCCGCGCAAGGTCACGTCGTCCGCTGGGAATTCAACATCCACACGAGGCATGGCCGTTCCTTTCACGAGGGGGTGGTCAGGGCTGCATGTCGGCGGCGGTCGAACCCGTGTCGCGCAGCTGGATCGCACTCATGGCCGAGAACTGCAAGGTCCAGAGATTTCCGTGGCCCGGGTACTTCGCCGTCATGATGCGGACCAGGTCCTCTGCATCGGCCGCGTCCTCGTAGGCAGCCGCGAAGTCGTGGAGGTATGCCCGTGTCTCGGCGATCATGGAGTCGACGGCGTGGTCGTCGCCGTCAGGCCTGCGGTGGCCGGCGACGATCACCTTGGGCGCCAGCTTCTCCACCAGGTCCACCGTCTCGAGCCAGTCCTGCCACTCGTCGGGCGTGGACAGACCGAGCATCGGGTGGATCTCGTTGTAGACGGAGTCACCGGCCACGACGACATCGATCTCGGGGATGTGCACGATCGTGGTGGGATGGATGTCGGCCTGCTTCACCTCGATGATGTGAAGAGGCGAACCGTCGACGTAGAGCGTGTCGTCGTCGCTCGGGTCGGGGAGCGCATCACTGACGACGCAGGCGTCGCCGAACAGCATTCCCCACTGCTGACGCTGGAGCTCCATGGATTCCTTCATCGCCTCGACGACGTGAGGCAGCGCGACGCACTTCGCGTCCGGGAACCGCTCCATGAGGGGACCGATGCCCAGGTAGTGGTCGGCGTGGGCGTGGGTCACGTAGATGGTGGTGAGCCGCTTCCCGGTGCGCTCGATCAGGTCCCCCAGGTCCCGGACATCGTCCTTGAGGTACTGCGCGTCGATGAGGACGGCTTCGGTCGGACCGGTGACGAGGGTCGCGGTGGTCGGCGAGAACGTCCCACTGGGAACGTCAGGCCAGTCCCCCGCGGGAATCGCGGGCCAGCGACCGACGTACACGGTGGCTCGGATCGACGGGGCGGCTGCGGCCGGCGGGCGGATGTCGGTATCCACGACGTACCTCCAGGTTGGATGTGTGGGCGGTGAAATGCGGGGGAGAAGTGAGGCCCGTCACCGGTGGATCAACGGTAGAAGCGGGGAATTCCCGGGACATAGGTCGACCGCGCCGGACATGAGGACCTGAGCGCCACGTTTGATCACGCGCCCGGCACCGCTGAGTGCGCAGCACGCGTGGCTGCGTAGCTGGCAAAGGCCTCCAGCAGGGATGGATCGTCGATCGAACGCGCTTCGGCGACCGCTGAGACTTCGTCTCCTTGCAGGATGCGCTTGACCGGGACTTCGAGCTTCTTGCCCGTTCGGGTGTGCGGAATCGCCCTGACGGCGATCACGTCGTCGGGCACGACTCGGGACGAGACCGCCTCACGGATCCGCCCGACAATGCGCTCGCGGAGCGCGTCATCGAGATCGGCGTGGTCGGCTAGTGCGACGAACAGCGGCATCCAGTACTCGCCGTTCTGTTGCTCCGCGCCGATGACGAGCGCTTCCGCCACCTCCGGGAGCTCCTCGACGACGCGGTAGATGTCGGCGGTGCCGATCCGGATCCCGTTTCGGTTCAGCGTGGAGTCAGAGCGTCCGTGGACGATCACTGTGTTCCGTTCGGTGATGGTGATCCAGTCACCGTGCCGCCAGACGCCGGGGTAGGTCTCGAAATAGGACTCGCGGTAGCGCGTGCCGTCGCCGTCGTTCCAGAATCGGGTCGGCATGGACGGCATCGGCTGGGTGACGACCAGCTCCCCCACTGCGTCGCGCACGCCAAGCCCGTCGGCGTCCCACGAGTCCAGGGCGACGCCCAGGTAGGCGGCCGTGATCTGCCCGGCCCGCACGGGCAGGATCGGCACGAAGCCCGCGAATCCGCTGACGACATCGGTACCCCCCGTTACCGAGGCGAGCGGCACGTCGCGGCCGACGTGATCGGCAACCCAGGAGTACAGCTCCGCTGGGACGACGGAGCCGGTGGCCCCGAGGGTCCTCAATCGGCTCAGATCGTGGTCGGTACCGGGTGACCGACCTGCTCGCGCGCAGGCCTGGAGGTAAGCCGGGCTCGTGCCGAGCACGGTGACCCGGTGCCGGGCTGCCAGAGCCCACAGCGCGTCCTCGGTCGGGTACGACGGACTTCCGTCGTAGCAGACGATCGTCGCGCCGACGAGGAGGCCGCTGACGAGGGAGTTCCAGACCATCCAGCTCGGCGAGGTGTACCACAGGTACGTGTCGGAAGGGCCCAGGTCGAGATGGAGAGCCAAGGCTTTGAGGTGCTCGAGCACGATGCCACCGTGGCCATGAATGAACCCCTTCGGCTTCCCCGTGGTGCCCGAGGAGAACAGGACCCAGAGGGGGTGGTCGAACCGAACCTGCGCGGGAGTCATGGCCGGTCCATCCCCGTTGACTGCCTCCACCCAGGGCGTGGTGCCTGGGGGAACGCTCCTGCCAGGGTGAAGTCGATCGACGACGAGCACCTCGCGCAGCGTCGGCATGCCAGCCTGCAGGGCTGACAGGGCTGCGAGCCGGTCGACCTCGCGCCCGCCGAAGCGGAAGCCGTCGGCCGTGACGAGGACTACCGGTTCGAGCTGTCCGAGCCGGTCCACCACGGCTTCGGGTTGGTAGTCCTGTCCGCAGCACGACCAGGTCGCTCCGACGCTCGCGGTGGCGAGGAAGGCGACGACTGCCTCCGCAATGTTGGGGAGGTACCCGACCACACAGTCGCCCTCTCCGACGCCCCGGTCGCGCAGCCAGTTCGAAAGCGCGGAGACCTGGCGGGCGAGCTCGGTCCAGGAGACTGTCCGCGGTCCGGGGCCGCCAGGTTCGGAATCGTCGATGATCGCCGGGCGGGACGACGTGGCGTGGCTCAGCACTGTGTCGACGTAGTTCAGCCGCCTGCCCGGAAACCATTCGGCAAAGGGCATCTCCCGCGTGGCCAGCACCGGCCCGACACCGGTCATCTGGACCCCGAAGAAGTCCTTGACGGATGCCCAGAAGTCGTCCGGTCTGGTCACTGACCATTCCCACAGGGACTGGTAGGAGGCGACCTTCGAGCGGCCCGTGGCCTGAAGCCAGTCGATGAACTCACCGATCCGGGCGTTGGCGACCCGTTCTGCCGAGGGCGACCAGGCGATGTCGCCATCTGCGGTCACGCCCGGCGTGCCATCCGTTCGGATATCCACATCTCCACCCTTCTTCAAGGCCTCGTCCCAGGAGGCTCGGAGCACTTGCGACGGCGGCGTAGCGGCCGGCGACGCACCGCCGGTCCCTTCCCACGCGCGTCTCCCGTCAGTGCGGGAATCAGCAGCCGTGGTGCTCCCGATACTCGGTCGGCGAGACCCCGAAGTGACGGCGGAACTCCCGGCCGAGGTGGCTGGGGTCGTAGTAGCACCACCGGTGAGCGATCGTCGCGATGGTCATGTCCGTGTGCACGAGGTCGTCGCGGACCGCGGCCAAGCGCCGGGCGCGCACGACCGCCATCATGGTGTCGCCGGTCAGCGAGAATGCCCGAACGACCGTTCGTGCAGAGACGTTGTGTGCCGCTGCGAGATCCTCGATGCGGATCGGACCGCTCCGAAGATTGTCGGTGATCCAGTCGTCGAGCTGCGCACGCAAGGCAGGCAGACCAGCCCGAGGTGTCACGGACCCGCGCTCTGCGCGGATGACTCCGGCAGTCAGCGTGACCAGCGCCTCCCGGGCCGCCTCCACCTCCCGGGCGCTCATGGCTGGTCGTCGGCTCCAGACCTCGTCAAGGACCATGAGCAGGACCCCAACCAGTGGCCGATCCTGCTCGAGCACGAGGCGCGCAGGAATGTTCGCGTCGCAACCAGCTGCCACGAGCACGGTGCGCGGCAAGGCCAGCGCTCGTCTGACGATCCGCTTCTGCGGTGTGAATCCGTCACCGTCGTCGCCAGGGAGACCAGCCAAGACCACCACGACGTCGCGCTGCGCGTCACGAGCCTCACCCAGCGACAGCGCGCCGTCCAGGGACAGACAGTCCCAGTCCACGAGCTGGAGGTCGCCGACCTCCCGCGTACGGAAGTGCACGGCGTCGTCCCGCCTCTGACGCAGTGGAACCTCCACGGGCCCCACAACGTCGCTCAGCGCACGCTCCCAGCGGCCCCCAGTTCCGTGCGCGTCGAAGTCGAGAACATCGATTTCGGTGGCTGCGGTCGCGGTCATCGTGGCCTTCCAGAGCAACGGACTGGGTTTGATCGGTCTGACCAGCCTGCTTGTGGACCACCGAGGGGGCATTGTGTGAATGACGTATCCCATTACCTATCTGCGCTCGAGCCCGACGGTTCCCCGTGGATGGCGCCGGGGCTAGGCTGGCTGGACCATGGCCTCGCGGTCGGCGAACCCGCCGGATAACCTCCCTGCGGATCTGACGAGTTTCGTGGGTCGTCGATCCGAGGCGCACGCTGTCCGACAGCTGCTCTCCGCCGACCGGCTCGTGACCCTGACCGGGGTGGGTGGGGTCGGCAAGACGCGCCTTGCGTTGCGGGTTGCCCATGACCTCCGCCGCGCGTTCCCGGATGGGGTCTGCCTGGTCGAGCTGGCTTCCTTGAAGGATCCGGACCTGTTGCCGCACACGCTGTTGGCCGCACTCGGGATCCGCGAGCATTCCGCACCGGCGACTCTGGTCCTCAGCGACTACTTGCGTGCCCGACACATCTTGTTGGTCCTCGACAACTGCGAGCACATCCTCGTGGCGACCGCCGACCTGGCGGACCGACTGCTTCGAGTCGCGCCGAAGCTGCGGATTCTCGCGACGAGCAGGCAAGCACTGAGGCTCGCCGGCGAGCACGTGTACGCCGTGCCGACGCTACCGGTGCCCGACGTGGATGTCCGTCTCGCGCCGGGCACCGCGACGCAGTTCGCGGCGGTCGACCTGTTCGCTGCCCGGGCGGCTGCGGTCGTCCCGGGCTTCGAGATCACCGCTGACAACGAGCAGGCGGTCATCCAGGTCTGCCAGCGGCTGGAGGGGATCCCGTTGGCGCTCGAACTGGCAGCAGTTCGGTTGCGGGTGCTCACCGTGGAAGAGCTCGCGCATCGGCTCTCTGGTCGGTTCGAGCTGCTCCGCGAGGGCAGCCGCAACCTGCCGGAACGACATCAGACCCTCGAGGCGCTCATCGACTGGAGCTACGAGCTGTGCACTCCGGCGGAGCAGACCCTGTGGGCGCGCGCATCGGTGTTCGCGGGCGGGGTCGGTCTTGACGCTCTCGAAGCCGTCTGCGCCGACGAGCTCCTCGGTGAAGAGTCCATTCTCGACACGGTGGCCGGGCTGACGGACAAGTCGATCCTGATTCGAGGCGAGCACGGCGGACGTGTCAGGTTCAGCATGTTGGAGACCATCCGGGAGTACGGCCAGGCCCGACTACGAGAGTCCGGCTCCGAACCGGAGGTGCAGCGCAGGCACAGGGACTGGTACTGCCGGCTCATCGAGAAGGCTGCCGCGGAGTGGTTCGGCCCGGGACAGGAGGACTGGGCGGCTCTGCTCCGCGTGGAGCACCCGAACGTGCGCGCCGCCCTCGAGTACTGCCTCGCGCGGCAAGACGAGGCGCGCGTCGGACTACGAATGGCGGGCCTGCCGTGGTTTCTCTGGGCTGCGCTCGGGTTCATGACCGAGGGCCGCCTGTGGCTTGATCGGGCGTTGGCCATGGATCACGAACCGAGTCTCGAACGGGTTTGGGCGCTGGGCACCGCTGCTGACATCGCTGTCTTCCAGGGCGATGAGGCTGCCGCTACTGCGTTGATCGACGCCGCCCACGACCTTGCCGGCCGGCTGGACGACCCGAAGGGCCTGGCCTACGCAACCCATATGCGCGGACTGCGCGAGCTGGGCGCGGACCCGAGCGCGGCGATTCCCTTGTTGGTCGAAGCGCTCGAGCGATACGAGAGCGTCGACGTACCTGCCGACTACCCCAACAGCGTGCGGCCTGCACTGACCATGGCCTACGTACTGTCCGGCGATCTTGACAGAGCTGCGGAGGTGGTCGAGGAGGCGTGCACGCAGTGCAAGCAGGCCGGCGAACGTTGGCTGTTGTCCTACGCCATGTGGGCGAAGGGGTTCTTGCGGCTCCTCCAGGGCGAGCTCGAGCAGGCCGAGGCCGATCTGTGCGAGGCGCTCCAGCTCAGGCGGTTCACCCCGGACAGCCTGGGCTTGGCGTTCATCCTGGACGCACTCGCCTGGACCGCCGCCGCGAGCGGCGAGTGCGAGCGGACCGCGGTGCTCCTCGGCGCATCGGACCAGGTCTGGCAGACCGTCGGCGTCCCTCTGTTCGGAGCGAAACACCTCCTCGCCCGGCGCGACCAGGCCGCGGATCTGGCTCGCCAGGCGATGGGCAACTCTGGTTTCGACACCGCGTTTGCCCGCGGAGGCCAGCTCGCGGTGGACGACATGCTGACCTTCGCCCTGCGGGAGCGCCGCGTCTCCCCCGTCGCGTCCCCACAGGCCCACAACGTGCTGACACCGCGAGAGCGCGAGGTCGCGGACCTGGTGGCTCAGGGATTGTCCAGCAAGGACGTGGCCGCCAAGCTGGTGGTCTCCCGACGCACCGTCGATGCTCACGTGGATCACATCTTCGCGAAGCTCGGGTTCAACTCGCGTACTCAGATCGCAGCCTGGGTGGCACAACAGCACGCGGCAGAGCCACCCGATCAGTGACGGCCGCGCGACGTCGGTCGGGGAAAGCCCCCTGGCCGGGGTACGGGACCGCTGAGGTCCGCGCCAGGAAGGCCATCGCGGTCAGCATGCTGGCGCTCATCAGGGTGAGGTAGAGGCGACCGATCCGCCGATGGACCCTCGGCCGCCTTCGCATCGCCGCGGACTGCTGGAGCACCGCCAGGACGAGAGCGACAGCTCCCAACGTCGTGTGCACGAGCATCACGACCCGGTGGTCGACGTAATCCACGGTCCGCACGGTCCGGACAGAGTCGACCCCGATGGCATACGCCCGGCCATCAATCGCCGAGGTCAACGCATCCTGGAGACGCGGCGCGTCTGGGTCGAAGGCGAACCACATGTAGGTGAGGGCAAGCGGGGCGTACAA
>NZ_RJSF01000008.1:0-22790 GCF_003725535.1 Nocardioides pocheonensis
CAGAACCTGGCGTTGTTCTCCGGTGTGGTGGCCGACAACGATGCGTCGTTGCGGGCGTTGATCGACAACGGGTCGGCGACGGCGAACGAGCTGCGGACGTTCCTGGAGACCAACCAGGTCGATCTGGGTGAGCTGATCAACAAGCTGGTCACCACCGGTGAGGTGGTGGTCAAGCACCTGCCCGGCATCCGCCAGATCCTGGTCCTCTACCCCTACGAGGTCGCTTCGGGCTACACCGTGGCCGCGAAGAGCGGGGGCGTCTACAACGCCCGCTTCGGGTTCATCTTCAACTCGATTCCTCCGGTCTGCGACAAGGGCTACAACCCGAGCCAGTGGCGCTCTCCGCTGGACCGCGGCGACAAGCCGATGGACGTGACCGCCCACTGCGCGGAGCCGGCCAGCAAGACCAACGCTCGCGGTGCGCAGAACGCTCCGCGTGCAGGCGCCGACTACCGGGCACCGGTCGCGACGTACGATCTGGGCACGGGCAGGACGACCTGGACCGACCAGGACCCCTCGTCGGACGTGGCGTACGACGGCGGAGCGGCCCAGCTGTACGGGGAGGACTCGTGGAGTTCGTTGTTGCTGAAGCCGGCGATGTGATCGCTTGACGAACGCTTCGACCGGCAGGGGCCGGGGTATGGTCGCGCTCGCGCTCGTGGTGCTCACCGTGGTGTCCGTCGCGGTGGCGGGCGTGCTGCTCTACCGCTCCTCCCACCTCACCGACCAGCCGTTCAGCCTGTCCAACAGCGGCCAGGCGATCACGCCCGACTCCGCGCGGCACCAGGTGGTCGCGATCGCCGAGCAGTTCTGCCTGCGGATGGACGCCGTAGACGCCTCGGACATCGACGGCTACAAGAAGCGGGTCTCCGAGCTGCTCACCACCAAGCAGAAGGCCAAGTTCGCCAGCGAGTTCGAGCAGTTCCAGAAGATCGGTCTCGACAAGGACCTGAAGGGCACCGGGACGATCCTGGCGAGCGGCCTGTCCGACATCGACCAGGACAGCGCGACCGTCCTCGTCGCCCACGACAGCACGGTGAAGGCCAGCACCGGCACGACCGAGCGGCACTACCGCTGGACGGTCGCCCTCCGCAAGGTGCACGGTGCCTGGCTCGTCGACGACTTCACCCCGGTGAGCTGAGGACCGATGAGCACCAATCCCACCTGGTACGACCTCCTCGGCGTGGCCCCCGACGCCACCGCCGAGCAGATCAAGGCCGCCTGGCGCGACGCCACCGACAAGTTCGAGCCCGGCTCCGGCACCTCGCAGTTCCGGCTGTTCAACGAGGCCGCCGACGTGCTCCTCGACCCGGCGAAGCGGGCGGCGTACGACGCAGAGCTGGCCGGCTCGACCACGCTCGTCGAGCCGACCCCCGCCGAGGCGCCGACCCCGCCGGTCGACCTGCCCGAGACCGACGCCGAGCCCGCCGAGTCCGCCGAGCCCGCCGAGGTCACCGCGCCGGCCGAGGCGACCGAGCCGACCCCGGGAGCCGAGGTCGTCGAGCCGGTGGAGCCGCCGTCCGACGTCGAGCCCGCGGGCACGGCGTCGACCCCCGGCATCCTCGGCCGGCTCGCTGCGATCCCGACCCTGGTGCTCGCGCTCCTCGGCGTGCTCACCGTCGCCGCGCTCGTCCTCGCCGTGGTGGTCGGGCTGCGGCTGCACGACCGGGTCGAGGTCTTCGACGCCGGGCCGGACGCCACGGCAACCGCCGAGCGGGCGATGACCTCGGTGCTGTCCTACGACTACCGGCACATGGAGGCCGACCGCGACCGGGCGGCCACGTTCCTGACGCCGTCGTACCGCAAGCAGTACCTCAAGAGCTTCAACGACCTGCTCACCAAGGGGCCCGACGGCAGCCCCGGGCCCGCCGAGAAGACCAAGGCCGTGGTGACCGCCGACGTGCTCGACACCGCGGTGGTCGATGCCGGGCGCGACCGCGTGCGGGTGCTGGTCTTCGTCAACCAGACCTCGGTGAAGGGTGACGGCCAGCCGACGGCCTTCCAGGACCGGGTCGTGGCCACCATGGTCCGCCACGGCGACGGCTGGCTGGTCGACAACATCAAGAGCTACTGAGCGACCCGCGTCGTCACCGGCGCCGCCGCTCCCACGGAGGTGCTTGACCTGCCGTCCCTCCCGGTTCATGCTTGGCGGCAAGCTTCACCCGGCACGACGTCCGGTCTCCGACCGGGCCCGAATTGCGGTGTTGTGTTTTGGCATGCCCTTCGGGTAACCTTGGTCCTTGCGTCTGCCCTCAAATGCACTCCCGCCTGTCCGGTGGCCGGTTTGTGGTCGGCTGACGCGCGTCAACTTGTGCCTCGGAAGGACCCCTCTTGGCCGCCTCGCGCAGCAAGAACAGCAAGACCCAGAGTCCCCGCCGCATCTCCTTCGCCAAGATCTCCGAACCGCTCGAGGTTCCGCAGCTGCTTGCGCTCCAGACCGACAGCTTCGACTGGCTGATCGGTGACGAGAAGTGGGCCGCCCGCGTCGCGGAGATGAACGCCCAGGGCGAGGAGCTCTCGCTCAAGTCGGGACTGCACGAGATCTTCGAGGAGATCTCTCCGATCGAAGACTTCTCCGAGACGATGTCGCTCTCGTTCGAGAACCCCGTCTTCCTCGACCCGAAGTACACCGAGGAGGAGTGCAAGGAGAAGGACTTCACCTACTCCCGCCCCCTCTACGTCTCTGCCGAGTTCACCAACGGCGAGACCGGTGAGATCAAGGGCCAGACGGTCTTCATGGGCGACTTCCCGATGATGACCAAGAAGGGCACCTTCATCATCAACGGCACCGAGCGTGTCGTGGTGTCGCAGCTGGTCCGCTCGCCCGGTGTCTACTTCGAGCGCACCGCGGACAAGACGTCCGACAAGGACATCTTCACCGCCAAGGTGATCCCCTCGCGGGGCGCCTGGCTCGAGTTCGAGATCGACAAGCGCGACATGGTCGGCGTCCGCCTCGACCGCAAGCGCAAGCAGAACGTCACGGTGCTGCTCAAGGCGCTCGGCTGGACCGAGGAGCAGATCCGCGAGGAGTTCGGCGAGTACGAGTCGATGATGCTCACCCTGGAGAAGGACCACACCACCACCCAGGACGAGGCGCTGCTCGACATCTACCGCAAGCTGCGCCCGGGCGAGCCGCCGACGCGTGAGGCTGCGCAGACGCTGCTGCAGAACTACTACTTCAACCCCAAGCGCTACGACCTGGCCAAGGTCGGCCGCTACAAGATCAACAAGAAGCTCGGCACCCACGAGGCCTTCGACCAGCAGACGCTGACCGTCGACGACATCGTGGCGACGATCCGCTTCATCGTGCAGCTGCACGCCGGCCGCGACGCGCTGGTCGACGCGGCGGGCACCCCGATCCTCGACCCGCACGGCGAGCAGATCGAGGTCCGCCCCGACGACATCGACCACTTCGGCAACCGGCGCATGCGCACGGTCGGCGAGCTGATCCAGAACCAGCTCCGCACCGGCCTGGCCCGCATGGAGCGCGTGGTCCGTGAGCGGATGACGACCCAGGACGTCGAGGCGATCACGCCGCAGTCGCTGATCAACATCCGGCCCGTGGTGGCGGCGCTGAAGGAGTTCTTCGGGACCTCCCAGCTCTCGCAGTTCATGGACCAGACCAACCCGATCGCCGGTCTGACCCACAAGCGGCGCCTCTCCGCGCTCGGTCCGGGCGGTATCTCCCGCGACCGCGCGCAGATGGACGTCCGCGACGTGCACCCCTCGCACTACGGCCGGATGTGCCCGATCGAGACGCCGGAAGGCCCGAACATCGGTCTGATCGGGTCGCTCGCGTCGTACGGCCGGATCAACCCGTTCGGGTTCGTCGAGACGCCGTACCGCGTGGTGAAGAAGGGTCGGGTCACCGACGAGATCGCCTACCTGACGGCCGACGAGGAGGACTCGAAGGTCATCGCGCAGGCCAACGCGGTCATCGATGACAAGGGCAACTTCATCGACGAGCGCGTGCTGGTCCGCACCCGTGGTGGTGAGACCGTCGACATCCCGCGCGACGAGGTCGAGTTCATGGACGTCTCGCCGCGCCAGATGGTGTCGGTCGCGACGGCGCTGATCCCGTTCCTCGAGCACGACGACGCGAACCGTGCGCTCATGGGCGCCAACATGCAGCGTCAGGCCGTGCCGCTGATCAAGAGCGACGCGCCGCTGGTCGGCACCGGCATGGAGTTCCGTGCCGCGGTCGACGCCGGCGACGTGGTCACCTCCGAGGTGGCCGGCGTGGTCAAGGAGGTCTCGGCCGACGAGATCGTGATCATGACGGACGAGGGCGGCAACCGGTCCGTCCGGCTGCAGAAGTTCACCCGCTCCAACCAGGGCACCTGCATCAACCAGCGTCCGCTGGTTGCCGAGGGTGACCGGGTCGAGGTCGGCTCGCCGCTCGCCGACGGGCCGTGCACCGACCAGGGCGAGATGGCGCTCGGCACCAACCTGCTGGTCGCCTTCATGCCGTGGAACGGCTCGAACTACGAGGACGCGATCATCCTCAGCCAGCGCCTGGTGCAGGAGGACGTCCTCACATCGATCCACATCGAGGAGCACGAGGTCGACGCCCGTGACACCAAGCTCGGGCCCGAGGAGATCACCCGCGACATCCCGAACGTCGGCGACGAGCTGCTCGCCGACCTCGACGAGCGCGGCATCATCCGGGTCGGCGCGGAGGTCACCACCGGTGACATCCTCGTCGGCAAGGTGACCCCGAAGGGCGAGACCGAGCTGACCCCCGAGGAGCGTCTGCTCCGCGCGATCTTCGGTGAGAAGGCGCGCGAGGTGCGTGACACCTCGATGAAGGTCCCGCACGGTGAGTCCGGCACGGTCATCGGCGTCCGCGAGTTCAACCGCGAGGACGGCGACGAGCTGCCGCCGGGTGTCAACCAGCTGGTCCGGGTCTACGTCGCCCAGAAGCGGAAGATCTCGGTGGGCGACAAGCTCGCCGGCCGCCACGGCAACAAGGGCGTGATCTCCAAGATCCTGCCGGTCGAGGACATGCCGTTCCTGGAGGACGGCAGCCCGGTCGACGTGATCCTCAACCCGCTGGGTGTCCCGGGCCGGATGAACATCGGCCAGGTCCTCGAGATCCACCTCGGCTGGCTGGCCGCCAACGGCTGGCACGTCGACCCCGCCACCAAGGCGGACTGGGTCAGGCGGCTGGAGAAGATCGGCGCGCTCGACGCCGAGCCGCGGTCGAAGGTCGCCACGCCGGTGTTCGACGGCGCCCGTGAGGACGAGATCGTCGGTCTGCTGGGCTCGACCCTGCCGACCCGCGACGGTCAGCGCCTGGTGGGCTCCAACGGCAAGGCGCGGCTCTTCGACGGCCGCTCCGGCGAGCCGTTCCCGGACCCGGTCTCCGTGGGCTACATGTACATCCTCAAGCTCCACCACCTGGTCGACGACAAGATCCACGCACGCTCGACCGGCCCGTACTCGATGATCACCCAGCAGCCGCTCGGCGGTAAGGCCCAGTTCGGTGGCCAGCGCTTCGGTGAGATGGAGGTCTGGGCGATGGAGGCGTACGGCGCTGCCTACGCGCTCCAGGAGCTGTTGACGATCAAGTCCGACGACGTGCCCGGTCGCGTCAAGGTGTACGAGGCGATCGTGAAGGGCGAGAACATCCCCGACTCCGGCATCCCCGAGTCGTTCAAGGTTCTCGTCAAGGAGATGCAGTCGCTCTGCCTCAACGTCGAGGTGCTGTCCCAGGACGGCTCCGCGATCGAGATGCGCGACGCGGAGGAGGACGTCTTCCGTGCCGCCGAGGAGCTCGGCATCGACCTGTCGCGTCGCGAGCCCAGCAGCGTCGAAGAAGTCTGAGCTGACGCGGCGCGCCCGTTCCCGGGCGCGCCGCCCACTCGGTCGTGATCACGATTTTTTGAGAACTAACGAAGGACAGCAGCCACCGTGCTCGATGTGAATTTCTTCGACCAGCTCCAGATCGGCCTGGCCACCGCGGACGACATCCGGACGTGGAGCCACGGCGAGGTCAAGAAGCCGGAAACCATCAACTACCGCACGCTCAAGCCCGAGCGTGACGGTCTCTTCTGCGAGAAGATCTTCGGTCCCACGCGGGACTGGGAGTGCTACTGCGGCAAGTACAAGCGCGTGCGCTTCAAGGGCATCATCTGCGAGCGCTGCGGCGTCGAGGTCACCCGCTCCAAGGTCCGCCGTGAGCGGATGGGCCACATCGAGCTGGCCGCCCCGGTCACGCACATCTGGTACTTCAAGGGTGTGCCGAGCCGCCTGGGCTACCTGCTCGACCTGGCGCCCAAGGACCTCGAGAAGGTCATCTACTTCGCGGCGTACATGATCACCAGCGTCGACGAGGAGGCCCGTCACAAGGACCTCACCGAGCTGGAGGGCAAGATCGGCCTGCAGCGCAAGAGCATCGAGAGCCGGCGCGACAACTCCATCGAGGAGCGCACCAAGAAGCTCGAGGCCGACCTGGCCGAGCTCGAGGCCGAGGGTGCCAAGGCCGACGCGCGCCGGAAGGTGCGTGACGGTGCGGAGCGCGAGATGAAGCAGCTCCGCGACCGGGCCCAGCGCGAGCTCGACCGCCTCGACGAGGTGTGGAGCACGTTCAAGAGCCTCAAGGTCCAGGACCTCATGGGCGACGAGCTGCTCTACCGCGAGATGAAGAACTGGTTCGGCAAGTACTTCGAGGGCTACATGGGCGCCACGGCGATCCAGAAGCGCCTCGAGACCTTCGACATCGAGGCCGAGGTCGAGGCGCTGCGCGACGTGATCGCCAACGGCAAGGGCCAGCGCAAGGTGCGCGCGCTCAAGCGGCTCAAGGTGGTCGACGCGTTCCGCAAGACCAACAACAGCCCGCTGGGCATGGTCCTCGACGCCGTCCCGGTCATCCCGCCGGACCTGCGCCCGATGGTGCAGCTCGACGGTGGCCGGTTCGCCACGTCGGACCTCAACGACCTGTACCGCCGGGTCATCAACCGCAACAACCGGCTCAAGAGGCTGCTCGACCTGGGCGCGCCCGAGATCATCGTCAACAACGAGAAGCGGATGCTCCAGGAGGCCGTCGACTCGCTGTTCGACAACGGCCGCCGCGGTCGTCCCGTCACGGGCCCGGGCAACCGGCCTCTGAAGTCGCTCTCGGACATGCTCAAGGGCAAGCAGGGTCGGTTCCGCCAGAACCTCCTCGGCAAGCGCGTCGACTACTCCGGCCGTTCGGTCATCGTGGTCGGCCCGCAGCTCAAGCTGCACCAGTGCGGCCTGCCGAAGTACATGGCGATCGAGCTGTTCAAGCCGTTCGTGATGAAGCGGCTGGTCGACCTGTCCCACGCGCAGAACATCAAGTCCGCCAAGCGGATGGTCGAGCGCGCCGTGCGTCCCGAGGTCTGGGACGTCCTGGAAGAGGTCATCGCGGAGCACCCGGTGCTGCTGAACCGTGCGCCCACGCTGCACCGCCTCGGCATCCAGGCCTTCGAGCCGCAGCTGATCGAGGGCAAGGCGATCCAGATCCACCCGCTCGTCTGCTCGGCGTTCAACGCCGACTTCGACGGTGACCAGATGGCGGTGCACCTGCCGCTGTCGGCCGAGGCCCAGGCCGAGGCGCGGATCCTGATGCTGTCGACGAACAACATCCTGAAACCGTCGGACGGTCGCCCCGTGACCATGCCGACGCAGGACATGATCATCGGCATCTACTTCCTCACGCTCGGCCGCGACGGCGAGCCGGGGGAGGGTCGCGCGTTCGGCTCGACCGCCGAGGCGATCATGGCCTTCGACAAGGGCGAGATCAGCCTGCAGTCGAAGGTCCGGATCCGCCTGCGCGACGTCGTGCCGCCGGAGGGCACCGAGGTGCCCGAGGGCTGGGAGCCGGGTGACCCGATCACCCTCCAGACCACGCTGGGCCGGGCGCTGTTCAACGAGGCCCTGCCGGCCGACTACCGCTACGTCGAGTACGAGGTGGGCAAGAACCAGCTCGGCAAGATCGTCAACGACCTCGCGGAGCGGTACAGCAAGGTCGAGGTCGCGCACTCGCTGGACGCGCTCAAGGACACCGGCTTCGCCTGGGCGACCCGCTCCGGTGTGACCGTGTCGATCGAGGACGTCGTGTCGCCGGACTCCAAGGCGCAGATCCTGGAGAAGTACGACGACCAGGCGGCCAAGGTGCAGAAGCAGTTCGACCGCGGTCTGATCACCGACGACGAGCGCCGTCAGGAGCTCATCGAGATCTGGACCCAGGCGTCGAACGAGGTCGCCAAGGCCATGGAGGTCAACTTCGACAAGGACAACCCGATCTTCATGATGGTGAACTCGGGTGCGCGCGGTAACTGGATGCAGGTCCGCCAGATCGCCGCGATGCGTGGTCTGGTGGCGAACCCGAAGGGCGACATCATCCCGCGGCCGATCAAGTCGAACTTCCGCGAGGGTCTGTCGGTGCTGGAGTACTTCATCTCCACGCACGGTGCCCGCAAGGGTCTGGCCGACACCGCGCTGCGGACGGCCGACTCGGGCTACCTGACCCGTCGCCTGGTCGACGTGTCGCAGGACGTCATCATCCGTGAGGACGACTGCGGCACCGAGCGCGGCATGCCCAAGGTGATCGGTGTGCGCGGCGACGACGGTGTCGTCCGGCGTAGCGACAACTGGGACACCGCAGCGTACGCCCGCAACGCGGCCGTCGACATCGCCCACCCCGAGACCGGCGAGGTGCTGGTCGCGGCGGGCGACGACCTCGGCGACCTGCAGGTCACGGCGCTGGTCGAGGCCGGTATCGAGGAGGTCAAGGTCCGCTCCGTGCTGACCTGCGACGCCAAGACCGGCACCTGCGCGAAGTGCTACGGCCGCTCGCTGGCCACCGGCAAGCTGGTCGACATCGGCGAGGCGGTGGGCATCATCGCCGCGCAGTCGATCGGTGAGCCCGGCACGCAGCTGACCATGCGTACCTTCCACACCGGTGGTGTGGCTTCGGCGGACGACATCACGCAGGGTCTGCCCCGCGTGGTCGAGCTCTTCGAGGCCCGCCAGCCCAAGGGTCGTGCCCCGATCTCCGAGGCCTCAGGCCGGGTGGAGATCGAGGACACCGACAAGGCACGCAAGATCGTGGTCACCCCGGACGACGGGTCCGACCCGGTCGAGTACCCCGTCAGCAAGCGCTCGCGCCTGCTGATCGGCGACGGCGACCACGTCGAGGTGGGCCAGCAGCTCACCCAGGGCACGCCCGACCCGAAGGAGGTGCTGCGCATCCTCGGTGTCCGCAAGGCCCAGGAGCACCTGGTGGCCGAGGTCCAGCAGGTGTACCGCAGCCAGGGTGTGTCGATCCACGACAAGCACATCGAGATCATCGTGCGGCAGATGCTGCGCCGGGTCACGGTGATCGAGTCGGGTGACACCAACCTGCTGCCCTCCGACCTGGTCGACCGGGTGCTGTACGAAGCCGAGAACCGGCGCGTGGTCACCGAGGGCGGCAAGCCGGCCTCGGGTCGTGCCGAGCTGATGGGCATCACCAAGGCCTCGCTGGCGACGGAGTCGTGGCTCTCCGCGGCGTCGTTCCAGGAGACCACCCGGGTGCTCACCGACGCGGCGATCAACGGCAAGTCCGACTCGCTGCGCGGCCTGAAGGAGAACGTGATCATCGGCAAGCTGATCCCGGCGGGTACCGGCCTCGAGCGGTACCGCAACATCCGGGTGGAGCCGACCGAGGAGGCCCGCGCCGCGGCGTACTCCGTCACCGGTTACGACTCCTACGGCAGCTACGACTTCGGGTCGCCGGCCGGTCAGACCGTCGCGCTGGACGACTTCGACTTCGGTTCGTACCAGAACTGAGCCAGCCTCGTCGGGCCCCGTCTCCTCCGGGAGGCGGGGCCCGACGCGCTTTCCGGGCCCGTTCTGCGGGCAGGCATGATGTCGGCGTGGACGAGGAGACCTGGCAGCGCGACCTGGACGCCGTGGTCGCCGACGGGCTCGCGGTGCACGGCGCGGACGTCGTGCTCGCCGCGCTCCACGCCGAGATCGACCGGGTGACCGGCACGCCGCAGCCGGCACCCCTCGTGGTCGACGTGCCCGTGCTCGGCGTGGACGCGTGCCCGACCGGCTGGGTGGGCGTGCTGCTCGCACCGGACCGGCCGCCCGCGGTGCTCGCCGCCGGGAGGATCGGCGCGCTCGTGGAGCTGGCGCGGGAGAGCGCCGAGGTCGCCGTGGTGGCGATCGACATCCCGATCGGGTTGCCCGACCGCGGCAGCCGGCTGGCCGACGAGCTCGCGCGTCGCGCGCTGCCCGGCAAGGGCTCGTCGGTGTTCACCACGCTCACGCGGGCGGCGTACACGGCCGAGAGCTACGCCGACGGGCGCGAGCAGAACCTCGCGGCGACCGACGGCCTGCGCAGCGCGAGCGCGCAGGCCTACGCCCTCCGGGCGCGGATCCTCGACGTCGACGAGTGGCTGCGCTCGAGACCCACGGTCGCGGTGATCGAGGTGCACCCCGAGCTGAGCTTCGCGCGGATGGCGGGGCAGCCGATCGCGGCCCGCAAGAAGGACCCCGAGGGGATCGACGCCCGGCGCCGGACGCTGGAGCACGCGGGCCTGGTGCCGCCCGCCTGGTACCGCGGGTCGGGATTCGGGGAGGACGACCTGCTGGACGCGTGCGCGGTGGCCTGGACGGCGGTCCGGCACGCGCGTCGAGAGGCGGAGTCGCTGCCGGCCGAGCCGGAGGTCTTCAGCGACGGCCTGCCTGCGGCGATCTGGGTGTGAGCGTCGTGACGGCGCCTGAGAGAATGGGCCGGTGACCTCCGCCTCGCCCGCCAGCACCGATGTGCTCGTCGTCGGCGCCGGGCCTGCCGGCTCGGCTGCCGCGGCCTGGGCCGCCCGCAGCGGACGCGACACGGTGCTGGTCGATGCGGCGGTGTTCCCCCGCGACAAGACCTGCGGAGACGGACTGACTCCTCGGGCGATCGACGAGCTGGACCGGCTCGGGCTCGACGACTGGGTGCGCGCGCACACGGTGAACCACGGCCTGCGGGCACACGGCTTCGGCCAGACGCTGCTGCTGCCCTGGCCCGGAGGGTCGCTACCGGCGTACGGGTCGGCGGTCGCGCGAACCGAGCTGGACGACCACCTCCGGACGACCGCGATGAAGTCCGGCGCGATCGGCATCGACGGTGCGCGCGCGGTCGACGTACGCCGGGACGGCGGGCGGGTCACCGCGGTGCGGTTCGAGAGCGGCGGCGAGTCCTTCGAGCTCGGCTGCCGGACGCTGATCGTCGCCGACGGTGTGCGGTCGCCGCTCGGCAAGGTGCTCGGCCGGACCTGGCACCGCGACACCGTGTACGGCGTCGCCGGCCGCACGTACGTCGACTCCGAGATGTCCGACGACCCCTGGATCAGCTCGCACCTGGAGCTCCGTGGCGAGTCCGGCGAGATCCTGTCGGGCTACGGCTGGATCTTCCCGCTGGGCGACGGGTCGGTGAACCTCGGCGTCGGCACCCTCGCGACCGCGAAGCGACCCGCCGAGGTCGCGCTGCGCCCGCTGATGCGGCACTACGCCGAGCAGCGTCGTGAGGACTTCCGCCTCACCGGCGAGCTGCGTCGCCCGACCTCGGCGATGCTGCCGATGGGCGGCGCCGTCTCCCACGTCGCCGGCCCGAACTGGGCCCTGATCGGCGACGCCGCCGCCTGCGTGAACCCGTTGAACGGCGAGGGCATCGACTACGGCCTCGAGACCGGCCGGATGGTCGTCGAGCTCCTCGACAGCCTTCCGGCCGGCGGGCTCGGCACGGCGTGGCCGGGCCTCCTGCGCGAGCACTACGGCGAGAGCTTCTCGATCGCGCGCCGGCTGGCCGGTCTGGTGACGGTCCCTCGGCTGCTCCCCACGCTGGGCCCGGCCGGGATGCGCTCGGACTGGCTGATGACCCTGGCCCTGCGCTGGATGGGCAACCTGGTCACCGACGAGGACCGCGACCGTGCTGCGCGGATCTGGCGGTGGGCCGGGCGCCGGTCGGTGCGCCTCGACGAGCGGCCGCCGTTCAGCTGATCCGGGTCAGGTCGTGGCCGCGCGCGAGCGACGGCGGACGATCCGGCCGACCGGGTCCACCAGCACGTTCAGCGCCCGCGCGACCGGCGGAGCCGCGAGGGCCAGCGCGAGCAGCACCGCGGCGATCGTGGTCACCACGAACGACCAGACGACGTGCCGATCGGCCCAGTCCGGGAAGCCTTCGTACTGGGCGGTGAGCACGAAGAACCCGTGGAAGAGGTACACCACGAGGGTGGCGGCGCCGAGCGTCGAGAACCAGCTGCGGCCGCGGGGCACGATCGCGAAGCACGACACCGCGCCGATGAGGCCGAGGCACAGCAGGACCGCGCGGATCGCGACCGCCTTGAGGTCGTTGGGCTCGAGGGCGTCGTACCGGGACCGGTAGTAGTACCACTCCGTCGCGATCCAGTGGTCGGTGAACCTGGTCGCCACGAGCACGACGACGATGCCGATGAGGGCGAAGGGCACCGCGCGCCGCGCGCGGGCCCACCCCCACTGGCGCTCGGAGAGGGTGAGGCCCAGCACGAAGAACGGCAGCAGCCCGAGGATCCGCGCCGCGTCGAACGTGTCGCCTGCCTTCAGCCCGGCGAGCAGGCTGATCGCCACCGCGACGACGAGCGCGACCGGCTTGGGGAGCGCGAGGAATGCCGGGGTCATCAAGCGCCAGAAGAACAGGGCGGAGAGGTACCACATCGGCCAGTGCGGGTCGGTGAAGAGATCTTCGAGCTGCACGCCGCCGACGTGGTAGCGGAACAGCGCGAGTGCGGCCTCGAAGACCACGTAGGGGACCGCGACCGTGCGCACGAGCGCGACCAGCTTCGCCGGCGTCCACGCGAACGACCGGGACAGGTAGCCGGTGACGATCACGAACGCCGGGATGTGCCACGCGTAGAGGAAGTCGTAGGCCCAGTTGTTCACGAGGTTGTGCGGCAGCAGCGTCCAGGAGTGGCCGACGACCACCAGGGTGACCAGCACCATCTTGATGTTGTCGAACCACGGGTCCCGGTCCCGGCGGGCCGGCTCGGCGGGCCGGTCGGCCTCGCTGGGCGCGCTCGACGCACTGGGCGTCACGGGCGCAGGGAGGACGGCCCGGCTGCGTAGAGTCGTCACGTGCCCGACTTACCCGTTTCGACACGTGATGATGCCTCGGGGGGACGTGATCTACCTCGCCGTCAGCGCGTCGCGGCGTACGCCGTGATCCTCCGCGACGACCGCGTGCTGCTGTCGCGGCTGGCGCCGTACCTGTCGCCGACCGAGCGCTGGACGCTCCCGGGTGGCGGGGTCGAGTTCGGCGAGCACCCGCGTGACGCGGTCGTCCGGGAGGTCTACGAGGAGACCGGCCTCCACGCCCAGGTGGGCGACCACGCCTGGATCGACTCCGCGTTGATCACCGGCGGGTCCACCGAGGGGGAGCGGCACGCGGTCCGGATCGTGTACGACGGCTGGGTCGGCGCGGAGGCCCCCGAGCCGCGCGTGGTCGAGACCGACGGCTCGACGGTGGACGCACGCTGGCACCCGCTCGACGAGGTGCTCTCCGGTCGCGTGCCGGTGGTGCAGCTGGTGCACGACGCCCTCGCGGCGCACCTCCCGGTCAAGCGGCAGCGGCTGGCCGCGAAGGCGCTGGTCCGGCGCGGCGACCGGGTCCTGCTGGCCCGGCTCTCGCCCCGGGCGGTCGAGGCCGGTCGCTGGACGCTCCCCGGCGGCGGGGTCGACCACGGCGAGTCGCCGGAGACGGCGCTGGTGCGCGAGGTGTTCGAGGAGTCCGGTCTCAGCGTGCAGGTCGGGACGCTGATCGGCGTCCACGACGCGCACCTCACCGGCAACGCACCCGACGGGCGGCTCGAGGACTTCCACGCGGTGAACCTGGTCTACGAGGCGGCGGTGCCGGCCGACGCCGACCCGAGGGTCACCGAGGTCGACGGCACCACGGACGCGGTCGCCTGGGTCGCGGTGGCCGACATCGCGTCCGGCGAGGTGCCGGTGACCGAGCTGGTGCGCTTCGCCCTGGCCTTCGACTGAGCGCCTCTCCGTCTTGCCGGTCACGGGCCTGACCGGGCCGCGTCCCCCACTGGACTAGCGTTCCTCCCATGGACCGCGAGACCGTCTTCACCTACGGTGCGCCCGGCCTCAAGTTCGGGGTCGGTGCGTCGGACGAGATCGGCTTCGACCTCAGCCAGTACGACGTCCGCCGGGTGCTGGTGATCACGGACCCCGGTGTCGCCGCGACCGGTCACCCGCAGCGGGTGGCCGAGCAGATGGCTGCGTTTGGCATCGAGGCCGCGGTGTACGACGGCGTCCACGTCGAGCCGACCGACGCCAGCTTCGAGGCGGCGATCGCCCACGCGCGCGGCACCGGTCCGTGGGACGCCTACGTCGCGGTCGGCGGAGGCTCGTCGATCGACACCGCGAAGGCGGTCAACCTGCTCACCACCAACGACGGCGAGCTGATGGACTACGTCAACGCCCCGGTCGGCCGGGCCCGGGCGCCGAAGCGGCCGCTCAAGCCGCTGGTCGCGGTGCCGACGACGACCGGCACCGGCGCCGAGTCCACGACGATCTGCGTGCTCGACGTGCTGGCGCTCAAGGTCAAGACCGGCATCAGCCATGCCCGGCTGCGTCCCACGCTCGCCGTGGTCGACCCGGCGCTGACCCTCACGCAGCCGGCGGGCGTCACGGCCGCCGCCGGCATGGACATCCTGTGCCACGCACTGGAGAGCTACACCGCGCGCACCTACACGTCGTACGACCGCAAGGCGCCGGAGCAGCGCGTGCCCTACTGCGGAGCGAACCCGATCTCCGACATGTGGTCCGAGCAGGCGATGACCCTGCTGGCGGCATCCTTCCGGCGGGCCGTCCACCACGGTGACGACGAGGAGGCGCGCGGGCAGATGGCACTGGCCGCGACCATGGCCGGCCTCGGCTTCGGCAACGCCGGTGTGCACATCCCGCACGCGAACGCCTACCCGATCGCCGGACGCGTCCGCGACTTCCACCCCGACGGCTACCCCACCGACGAGCCGCTCGTCCCGCACGGCATGGCGGTCTCGCTGACCGCGCCCGAGGCGTTCCGGTGGACGTTCGAGTCCAGCCCCGAGCGACACCTGCGGGCCGCGTCCCTGCTGTCGCCGGGCCACGAGTACGTCGGCCCGGACGCCCTGCCCGGCGTGCTGGTCGACCTCATGCGGGACATCGCGATCCCGAACGGCCTCGCCGCCGTCGGCTACGGCGCGGACGACGTCGACGACCTGGTGGAGGGCGCGATGAAGCAGCAGCGGCTGCTGGCCACCGCGCCGCGCGAGGTGACCGACGAGGACGCCGCCGGCATCCTGGAGCGGTCCCTGGAGCTGTGGTGAACGACCTGACCGTCGCCCTGCGCCAGGCAGGGCTCGAGGCCGACGACTCCAGCCTGGCCCGCTCGCTCTACGCCAGCGACGCCTCCCTCTACCGGATCCCCCCGCAGGTGGTGGTCCGACCGCGCGACGGCGACGACGTGCTCGCGGTCCTCGCGGTCGCGCGCGAGACGGGCACGCCGGTCACGATGCGCGGTGCAGGCACGTCGATCGCCGGCAACGCGGTCGGCCCGGGCATCGTGATCGACACCGGCCGGCACCTGAACCGGCTCGTCGCCCTGGACGCCGAGGCCCGGACCGCCACGGTCCAGCCCGGCATCGTCCACGCGGCCCTCCAGACCGAGGCGGTCGCGCAGGGCCTGCGCTTCGGGCCCGACCCGTCGACCCACACCCGCTGCACGATCGGCGGGATGATCGGCAACAACGCCTGCGGCTCGCGAGCCCTCGGCTACGGCCGCACCGCCGACAACGTCGAGCGGCTCAAGGTGGCGCTCGCCGACGGGTCCACCCTCGTGCTGGCCGACGGCCAGCCGCCGGAGCACCCGACCCTGACGGCGCTGCAGGCCCTCGTCCACGACCACCTCGGCCTGGTGCGCACGGAGTTCGGCAGGTTCGGCCGCCAGGTCTCCGGCTACTCCCTGGAGCACCTGCTCCCGGAGAACGGCCGCCGGATCGACCGGTTCCTGGTGGGCACCGAGGGCACGCTCGCGGTGGTGCTCGAGGCCACCATGCGGCTGGTCGAGGACGCGCCGTACCGCGCCCTGGCCGTCCTGGGCTACCCCGACATGTTCGAGGCGGCGGACGCGGTGCCCGCGCTGCTCGTCGCCGCCGCGGACGGCGCCGGAGGCCTCGCCGCGCTCGAGGGTCTCGACCACCGGATCACCGACCTGGTCGCCGGTGCGCCCGAGCTGCCGGCGGGCACGGGCTGGCTCTTCGCGGAGGTCACCGGCTCGACCGAGGCCGAGGCACGCTCCCGGGCCCAGGCGGTCGCGTCGGCCGCAGGCGTGCCGCACCGGGTGGTCACCGACCTCGCCGAGCAGGCCGCGCTGTGGCGGATCCGCGAGGACGGCGCGGGTCTCGCCGCCCGGTCGCTGTCGCGGCCGGCCCACTCCGGCTGGGAGGACGCCGCCGTGCCCCCCGAGCGGCTGGGCGCCTACCTCCGCGACTTCGACGCCCTGCTCCGCGACTGCGGGCTGGACGGCGTGCCCTACGGCCACTTCGGCGACGGCTGCGTGCACGTGCGCATCGACTTCGAGCTCGGCGACCGCGCGGGCCGTCGCCGGTTCCGCGAGTTCACCGAGGCCGGGGCGGACCTGGTCGCCGGGTACGGCGGCTCGATGAGCGGCGAGCACGGTGACGGCCGGGCCCGCTCGGAGCTGCTGGGCCGGATGTACTCGCCCGAGGCGGTCGCGCTCATGGCCGGGGTCAAGCAGGTCCTCGACCCGAACGGACTGCTCAACCCGGGCGTGCTCGTCGACCCCGAGCCGCTGGACGCCTCCCTGCGGCTCGCGTCGGCGCCCGTGGGCCCGCTCGCCGATCTCTTCGGCGACGTGCACCGGTGCACCGGGGTGGGTCGGTGCGTCGCGGACAACACGGGCACCGGCGGCGTGATGTGCCCGTCGTACGTCGCCACCCGTGAGGAGAAGGACTCCACCCGCGGACGCTCGCGGGTCCTCCAGGACGTCGCCGCCGGTCACCTGCCGGTGACCGACCCTGCGGTCACTGAGGCTCTGGACCTCTGCCTGGCCTGCAAGGGCTGCGCGCGCGACTGCCCCACCGGGGTGGACATGGCGACCTACAAGTCCCACACCCTCCACGAGCAGTACGCCGGCAAGCGCCGCCCGCGCTCGCACTACGCGCTGGGCCGGCTGCCGAAGTGGGCGGCGATGACACCGCCGCGGCTGGCCAACCGCATGCTGCGCAGCAAGGCCCTGGCCGCCGTGACGAAGCGCACTGCCGGGATCGACGCCCGCAGGAGCCTCCCGCAGTTCAGCGCCCGGTCGCTGCGCAAGGTGGCGCCGACGCCCGAGAGCGCGGTCGGCACGCCGGACGTGTGGCTGTGGGCGGACTCCTTCACCGACCACTTCGGCGCCGGCATCGGCACCGCTGCGCTCGAGCTGCTCGCCGCGGCCGGCCTCGACGCCCGCGTCATCCCCGAGCGGGCCTGCTGCGCCCTCACGTGGGTCACGACCGGGCAGCTCGACCAGGCGCGGCGGATCATGGGCGACGCGATCGAGACCCTGCACCCCTACGTCGCCAGCGGCGTCCCGGTCGTCGGCCTCGAGCCGAGCTGCCTGGCCGCGCTGCGCTCGGACGCCGAGCACCTCCTCGACGACCCGCGGGCCGCCGAGGTCGCGGCCGGCATGTCGACGCTGGCCGAGCTGCTCTCCTCCCGGCTGGAGGCCGGCACGTGGAGCGCGCCCGACCTCTCGGGCACGCGCGTCGTGGTCCAGCCGCACTGCCACCAGGCCAGCGTCGTGGGCTTCGCCGCCGACCTGGCCGTGCTCGAGGCGTCGGGGGCCACGGTCCAGCGGCTCGGTGGCTGCTGCGGTCTGGCCGGCAACTTCGGCATGGAGCAGGGCCACTACGAGACCAGCGTCGCGGTGGCCGAGCACACCCTGCTCCCGGCCGTCCGCGAGGCCGGGCCGGGCGCGGTGGTGCTCGCCGACGGCATGTCGTGCCGGGTGCAGCTGGCCGACCTGGCCGGCGTACGCGCACTGCACCTGGCGGAGCTGCTCATCGGGGCCGCTGAGCGCCCCTGACGGCGTTTTGACCCCCACTCGGGCACCCGGTAGCCTGAGACCTTGTGTCTGGGCGTAGCCCGGGCATGTCCGCGTGCCCTCAGGCTGGGCATCACGGCCGCACCAACCAGCGCGACACTCTCGAGCGCTGGGAACCATCATCGTGCCGGGCAAGGCGCCCGGTACTGAGAGTTGAAACAGGAAGGGAACCACCCGGTGCCCACGATCAACCAGCTGGTCCGCAAGGGCCGCCAGGACAAGGTGTCGAAGAACAAGACGCCTGCCCTGAAGGGTTCGCCCCAGCGGCGCGGTGTCTGCACCCGCGTCTACACCACCACCCCGAAGAAGCCGAACTCCGCCCTTCGCAAGGTCGCCCGTGTGCGCCTGTCGAGCGGCGTCGAGGTCACGGCGTACATCCCGGGTGTCGGCCACAACCTCCAGGAGCACTCGATCGTGCTCGTCCGCGGCGGCCGGGTGAAGGACCTCCCCGGTGTCCGCTACAAGATCATCCGCGGCACGCTCGACACCCAGGGCGTGAAGAACCGCAAGCAGGCGCGCAGCCGTTACGGCGCGAAGAAGGAGAAGAGCTAATGCCTCGCAAGGGCCCGGCGCCGAAGCGCCCCATCGTCGTCGACCCCGTCTACGGGTCGCCGATCGTCTCCCAGCTCGTCTCCAAGGTGCTCCAGGACGGCAAGAAGCAGGTCGCCCAGAGGATCGTCTACAGCGCCCTCGAGGGTGCCCGCGAGAAGACCGGCACCGACCCGGTCGTCACGCTGAAGCGCGCCCTGGACAACGTCAAGCCGGCGATCGAGGTCAAGAGCCGCCGCGTGGGCGGTGCGACGTACCAGGTCCCGATCGAGGTCAAGGGCACGCGCGGCACCACGCTCGCGCTGCGCTGGCTGGTCGGCTACGCCGCGGAGCGTCGCGAGAAGACCATGGCCGAGCGCCTCATGAACGAGATCCTCGACGCGAGCAACGGCCTCGGTGCCGCGGTGAAGAAGCGCGAGGACACCCACAAGATGGCCGAGTCCAACAAGGCCTTCGCCCACTACCGCTGGTGACGGCTGCAGAGTCCGTCACCCGAACGGTGGCGGCTCTGCACCAACCTGCAAACAAACGACTTTAAGGAACGCTGACTCAAGTGGCAGTCGACATCACGACGGACCTCAACAAGGTCCGCAACATCGGCATCATGGCGCACATCGACGCCGGCAAGACCACCACCACCGAGCGCATCCTGTTCTACACCGGCATCACCTACAAGATCGGTGAGGTCCACGAGGGCGCAGCCACGATGGACTGGATGGAGCAGGAGCAGGAGCGCGGCATCACCATCACCTCCGCCGCGACGACCTGCTGGTGGAAGGACCACCAGATCAACATCATCGACACCCCCGGGCACGTCGACTTCACCGCCGAGGTCGAGCGCTCGCTGCGCGTCCTCGACGGCGCGGTCGCGGTGTACGACGGTGTCGCCGGCGTCGAGCCGCAGACGATGACGGTGTGGCGCCAGGCGAACAAGTACTCCGTGCCCCGGATGTGCTTCGTCAACAAGCTGGACCGCACCGGCGCGGACTTCTTCCGCTGCGTCGACATGATGGTCGAGCGGCTCAACTCCACCCCGCTGGTCCTCCAGCTGCCGATCGGCAACGAGGCCGACTTCCTCGGCGTCGTCGACCTGGTCGGCATGCGTGCCCTCACCTGGCGCGGCGAGACCAAGATGGGCGAGGACTACGAGATCGAGGAGATCCCGGCAGACCTCCAGGCCCAGGCCGAGGAGTACCGCGAGAAGCTGATCGAGACGCTGGCCGAGGCCGACGACGAGATCATGGAGCGCTACCTCGACGGTGACGAGTCGTTCACGGTCGAGGAGATCGAGGCCGCGATCCGTCGCGCCACGCTGGCCGACAAGCTGAACCCGGTGCTGTGCGGCACGGCGTTCAAGAACAAGGGCGTGCAGCCCCTGCTCGACGCAGTCGTGAAGTACCTCCCGTCGCCGCTCGACATCGACGCGATCGTCGGTCACGCGCAGGGTGACGAGGAGAAGGAGATCCTGCGCAAGCCCTCCGACGACGAGCCGTTCTCGGGTCTGGCGTACAAGATCGCCACCGACCCGCACCTCGGCAAGCTGATCTACGTGCGCGTCTACTCGGGCAAGCTCGAGGCGGGTGCGCAGGTGCTCAACTCGGTCAACGGCCGCAAGGAGCGGATCGGCAAGGTCTACCAGATGCACGCGAACAAGCGTGAGGAGATCGCGTCGGTCGGCGCCGGGCAGATCGTGGCCGTGATGGGCCTGAAGGACACCAAGACCGGACACACGCTCTGCGACCCGCAGAACCCCGTCGTGCTCGAGTCGATGACCTTCCCGGCCCCGGTGATCGAGGTCGCCATCGAGCCGAAGACGAAGGGCGACCAGGAGAAGCTGAGCACCGCGATCCAGCGCCTGTCCGACGAGGACCCCACGTTCACCGTCAAGGCGGACGAGGAGACCGGTCAGACGATCATCGCCGGCATGGGCGAGCTCCACCTGGAGATCCTCGTCGACCGGATGAAGCGCGAGTTCCGCGTGGAGGCCACCGTCGGCAAGCCGCAGGTCGCCTACCGGGAGACCATCCGCCGCAAGGTGGAGAAGCACTCCTACACCCACAAGAAGCAGACGGGTGGCTCCGGCCAGTTCGCGAAGGTGCTGATCACCATCGAGCCGAACATCGACCCGGAGACGGGCAGCGGTGCCGGCTACGAGTTCGTGAACAACGTCAGCGGGGGCCGGGTGCCGAAGGAGTACATCCCCTCGGTCGACCAGGGTGCCCAGGAGGCCATGGAGTTCGGCGTCCTCGCCGGCTACCCCATGGTCGACGTGAAGGTCAGCCTCGAGGACGGCGCGTACCACGACGTCGACTCCTCCGAGCTCGCGTTCAAGATCGCCGGAAACCAGGCGTTCAAGGAGGCGGCGCGGCAGGCCAAGCCGGTCCTGCTCGAGCCCATGTTCGCGGTCGAGGTCGTGACCCCCGAGAGCTTCCTCGGAACGGTCATCGGCGACATCAACTCGCGCCGTGGGCAGATCCAGGCCCAGGAGGAGCGCCATGGGGACATGGTGGTCTCGGCGCTGGTGCCGCTGTCAGAGATGTTCGGGTACGTTGGTGACCTGCGGTCGAAGACTTCGGGCCAGGCGTCGTACTCGATGGAGTTTGACTCGTACGCCGAGGTTCCCACGAACGTCGCCGACGAGATCATCAAGAAGGTCCGCGGCGAGTAGTTCACCGCGTCCTCGGCAACAACCAACCAGCACACGAGTCAAGTGAGAAAACAACCAGGAGGAGCCCACAGTGGCTAAGGCGAAGTTCGAGCGGACCAAGCCGCACGTCAACATCGGAACCATTGGTCACATCGACCACGGCAAGACGACGTTGACCGCAGCAATCACCAAGGTGCTGCACGACAAGTTTCCGGACCTGAACCCCTTCACGCCGTTCGACGAGATCGACAAGGCCCCTGAGGAGCGTCAGCGCGGTATCACGATCTCGATCGCGCACGTCGAGTACCAGACCGAGAAGCGCCACTACGCGCACGTCGACTGCCCCGGTCACGCGGACTACATCAAGAACATGATCACCGGTGCCGCGCAGATGGACGGCGCGATCCTGGTGGTCGCCGCGACCGACGGTCCGATGCCGCAGACCCGCGAGCACGTCCTCCTGGCCCGCCAGGTCGGCGTCCCCGCGCTCGTCGTCGCGCTCAACAAGTGCGACATGGTCGACGACGAGGAGCTCATCGAGCTCGTCGAGATGGAGGTGCGCGAGCTCCTCAACGAGTACGAGTTCCCGGGTGACGACATCCCGGTCGTGCGCGTGGCTGCGTTCCCGGCCCTGAACGGCGACGCCAAGTGGGGCGAGTCCGTCCTCGAGCTCATGAACGCGGTGGACGAGTACATCCCGCAGCCCGAGCGCGAGACCGAGAAGCCCTTCCTCATGCCCGTCGAGGACGTCTTCACGATCACCGGTCGCGGCACGGTCATCACCGGCCGTATCGAGCGCGGCATCGTGAAGGTCAACGAGGAGGTCGAGATCATCGGCATCCGCGAGGGCTCGCAGAAGACCACCGTCACCGGTGTCGAGATGTTCCGCAAGCTGCTCGACGAGGGCCAGGCCGGTGAGAACGTCGGTCTGCTGCTCCGTGGCACGAAGCGCGAGGACGTCGAGCGCGGCATGGTCGTGATCAAGCCGGGCACGACCACCCCGCACACCAACTTCGAGGCCTCGGTCTACATCCTCTCGAAGGAGGAGGGCGGCCGTCACACGCCGTTCTTCAACAACTACCGCCCGCAGTTCTACTTCCGTACGACGGACGTGACGGGCGTGGTGACCCTTCCCGAGGGCCGCGACATGGTGATGCCCGGTGACAACACCGACATGTCGGTCGAGCTGATCCAGCCGATCGCCATGGAGGAGGGTCTCCGGTTCGCGATCCGCGAGGGCGGCCGCACCGTCGGCGCCGGTCGCGTCACCAAGATCACCAAGTGATCTGACGCTTTCCCGTTCGGCCCCGGAGCTTCGGCTCCGGGGCCGTTCGCATTCCCGCCTTCGGGTCATCCTGTCGGGTGGTTGAGGTGCGAGCCCTTCGGCAGGCTCAGGAACCACGCCAGCGAGCCTCGAAACCCCGGCGCCTGCGGCGGGCTTCGTGTCGGCGGGTCTGGGTGGGT
>NZ_RJSF01000008.1:22910-23283 GCF_003725535.1 Nocardioides pocheonensis
TGGCCGGTGCCGGGTGCTTGTGCCTGCGGCGCTTGTGCGGCTGCGCCGCACGGGGGTCCGTGGTTGCGGGTGCGGGTGCGTGTCCCGGTGACCCCCTCGCTCGCTGGGGAGTGCGCGTCGCCCCGACTTCTGTGCCGCTGCCGCCGGGTTTGGTCTTGGGGCGCCGCGCTATCCCTTGACGCGAGCCTTCGGGCGCCCCCGGGCCCCGCCCCCGCCTCCAGGGTCACGGTCCCCGGGTGGTGGAGAACTGGGATGGGTCCACCACCACTCGTCGAACCGGCCCGCTGGTGGGCCCACCGCTTTTCCATCTCCCCCCGGGTTGGCGGGGCTTTCCGGTGGGTGGCGGGCGGCTCCCGTAGGTGGACGGGGACGG
>NZ_RJSF01000008.1:23364-62281 GCF_003725535.1 Nocardioides pocheonensis
GCACCCAGACCCGCCCACACGAAGCCCGCCGCAGGCGAAAAGGCGCCGCAGGCGATCCCTAGCCGACGAGCGCGCGGCGTACGACGTTGCCGAAGTCGACGTGCCCCGCCGGGGTCATGTGGAGGTGGTCGTCGAGGTAGGGCAGGCTCTGGTCGATCATCGACAGGTAGCGCACGTGGGCGCGGGCGCTCTCGGCCTTCAGGACGGCGTCGACGCGGTGGGCTGCCCGGGCACGCACCGGGGCCGGTGGCGGGCCCACCACGAGCACCTGGTGGCCCTTCAGCCGGGCGACGAGGGCCCGGAAGCCGGTGCGGATGGCGGCCGCGGGCTGGTCGTAGTCGTTGAGGCCGCCCTCGACCACGACGAGTGCGGCTCCGTGGGTGAGGGCGCGCGGTGCGCGGGCGGCGTACGAGACGCCCGGGCAGGGGCTGGAGTGCACGCTGAACCCGGACCCGGAGAACCCGTAGACGTGCACGCGGCCGGGGAGGTGGCTGGGCCACGAGGTCTCGGGGGAGCGCAGGCCGAGGCCGACCGAGTACGAGTCGCCGATCACCACGACCTGCTGGCCGCGGCCGGTGACCATCTGCTCCCGCGCGTGCGACTGCGCCCACAGCCGGCTGCAGTGCTCCCGGGAGGAGCCGGTGGCGCCGCCGGACGCGACCAGGGTGAGCAGGCCGACGAGCAGGGCGATCACCGCCCCCGCAGCCACCAGAGTCCCCCGTCGCAAACGCACGGCAACATCATCAGTTCTCGTCGGATTCCCCGCAGGAGAACGGGATTTCCGGGTCCGAAGTCACCTGCACAGAGGGCCTTCCGGCATGGCGACGACCGCCGCGTAGCCTTCGGGGCGTGTCCGACCAGCTGCCTCCCGCGCGACCCCACCTGAAGTTCACCGAGGACGGTCGGCGGGTCCGCGAGGTGCTCAGCTACGCGCGCCGAGGGAGCCGGTTCACGCCCACCCAGCAGGAGGCCTGGGACGCCCACCACGAGCGGTGGGTGATCCCGGACGACGCGGTCGACGTACCGGGCTTCTCGCTCGCCGAGTGGTTCGGTCGGCAGGCGCCCGTGGTCGTCGAGATCGGTTCGGGAGTCGGTGAGGCGACCGCCGCGCTCGCGGCCGCCCGTCCCGCGTGCGACGTCCTGGCGTTCGAGGTGTGGCGGCCCGGGATCGCGACCACCCTGGGGCTGCTCGCGGAGGCCGGTGCCGACAACGTGCGGCTGATCAGCATCGACGCGGTGTGGGCGCTGGAGCACCTGTTCGCGCCCGGTTCGGTCGAGGAGGTGTGGACCTTCTTCCCCGATCCCTGGCCCAAGAAGCGCCACCACAAGCGCCGCCTGGTCTCGTCGGCGTTCGCCGGCCTGGTCGCGAGCCGGCTCCGGCCGGGTGGGCTGTGGCGCTTGGCGACGGACTGGGGCCAGTACGCCGAGCAGATGCAGGTCGTGCTCGACGGGGAGCCCGGGCTCGAGGGCGGCCCGACCGAGCGCTGGGCCGACCGGCCGCTCACGAGGTTCGAGCGCAAGGGCCTGGCCGCCGGTCGGGCGATCGTCGACCTGACCTACCGGGCTGTCCCGTCGGCGCCCTCCGTCACGTCAGGGCCGTGACCGCCTCGGCGAAGACCTCGGCGTGCCGGTCGACGTCCGCCTCGCTGTGGTGCGGCGAGAACAACGCCATGTTGTGGAAGGGCGCCAGCAGGATGCCGCGGTTGAACGCCCACAGGTGCATGAACCCGTCCAGCTCCTCGTCGACCGCGGCCGCCGCCTCTGCTCCGGTCCGCGGGGGCGGGCAGAACCAGTACTCGGCGCGGCAGCCGAGCCGCTGCACGTGCCACGGCAGGCTCGCCGCGGCGATCGCGTCGGCGACGCCCGCGGTGAACCGCTCGGCCAGCGGGACCGCCACGGCGAAGTCCTCGTCGCGCAGCGCCACCGAGAGCGTGGCGCGCACGGCGGCCAACGCGAGCGCGCTGCCGGTGAGCGTGCCGCCGACACCCGCCACGTCGATGTCGTGGCCGAGCATCGGCCCGTCCAGCCGCTCCGCCAGGGCCAGGCTCATGCCGTACGCCGCCGCCGGGATGCCGCCGCCGATCGGCTTGCCGACCACCACCATGTCCGGCTCGAGCGCCCATGCACGCGTGCAGCCGCCCGGCCCGGCGCACAGCGTGTGCGTCTCGTCGATGATCAGCAGCGCGTCGTACCGCCGGGTCAGCTCGCGCACCGCGTCGAGGTAGCCCGGCTCGGGGAGCACGATCCCGATGTTCGTCAGGGCCGGCTCCATCAGGACCGCGGCGATCTCTCCGGTGGCGAGCGCCTCCTCGAGCGCGTCGACGTCGTTGAACGGCACCACGGCGGTGGTCTGGGCGACGTCGACCTGCGGGCCGAGCGCGCCGGGCCGCGGCACCACCCGGCCGCCGTCGAGGACGGCCAGGGTCTCGTCGACCGTGCCGTGGTAGCACCAGTCCATGACGCAGACCTTCGGCCGGCCGGTGAGGTGGCGCGCGAACCGCAGGGCGAACCGGTTCGCGTCCGTCGCGGTCATCGCCAGCTGCCAGCGCGGCAGGCCGAACCGGCGGGTGAGCTCCTCGCCGACCCACACGGCGTCCGGGCTGGGCAGCATCGTCGTGATGCCGTGGCGGGCCCGGTCGGCGACCACCTCGGCGACCTCGGGCAGGGCGTGCCCGGTCATCGCCCCGGTGTCGCCGAGGCACAGGTCGACGTACTCGATCCCGTCGACGTCGGTGAACCGCGCGCCCTGCGCCCGGTCGACGAACACGGGGAACGACCCGGGCCAGCGGGTCATCCACGGCATCGGCACGCCGGCGAGCAGCGACCGGCGCGCCTGCGCGGCGAGCTCGGCGGAGCGGGGGTGGAGCCTGACGAAGAGGTCGTCCTCACGCGCACGCAGCGCGGCGAGGCGGTCGCGGTCGATCACGGGACGAATCTAGTGACCGGCCCGCGACCGCGGACAGGACCGGAGGTCCCGGTCGTCAGGCGGCGGGCGGGCAGGCCGCCGGGAACGTGCCGAGCGTCGGAGCCGGCGCGTCGATCGACCTGTCGTTCGGCTTGGCCAGCGTCCAGTAGCGCAGCCAGTCCATCTGCATGCGCGCGGCGTTCATGGCCTGACCCGGCACGGCCTTGAGCGAGAACCGCACCGTCAGCGGCACGCCGGAGATCGCCTCGGGGCGCCGCTCGGTGGAGACCACGTGCGCGTCGACGAACCAGGAGATGTGGTTCGAGGTCACCTCGACGGCGAAGGTGTGCCAGTGGTCGCCGTTGTAGCCGGCGTACGTCGGGCGCTTGGACGCCTTGAACGCGAGGTTCGGCAGGTTGTGGATGGAGAACTGCGCCTTGCGCCGGCCGAAGGTGTAGCTCTCGAAGGCGATGTTGCGCGCCCCGCAGTACTGGGGACGGTCGCCGGCGGGGATCAGCTCGGTGCGCACCGTGTACGGCGCGCGCCCGCTGCCGTACTGCTTGGCCTTCCAGCGGATCTCCCAGCGGCCGGTGTCGTGGCCGGCCGTGTCGAGCGTGGCGGCGACGCTCCGGCCGCTCGCGCCGATCGTCAGCATGCCGTTCTTCGTCTTCACCACGCCGACCCCGGTCTTCTTCCACGCCGAGTCCAGCGGCCCGACGAACTCCTGGCGCCAGGCGGCGGGGTACCAGCCGAAGGTGTTGCCGGCGTGGATCGGGCCGGGGATGGCGGAGCCGCGCCCGTAGCTCGGGCCGAGGGGTGCCAGCAGCGCGAGGCACGCGCCGAGGAGGAGGACACGGAGCGTCGTACGGTGTCGGAGCATCGCAGCAGCCTAGGTGATGACCCGGCAGGCCCAAAAATGGGACCATCCGGACATCCGGCGAGGCACCGGAGGGGTCGCTCGTCCCGATTTGGTGCTGTGGCGGTTGTCTGCCAAGATAGTCCGGTTGCTCCGGCGGGATTGCCGGGGCGCGGACATTGACTACTGAACAGGTTCTCCTGGCTTCCTGCTGAAGGGAGCGCCCGTGGTCGCGTGTCCGTGCCGCACCTGGAGATCCCGTTCCGCCCGACCCCCGTCGGGCACAACCCAGATCAACACCCCGAGCAATCGGCTGCGTAAACGCGCGTGGACATAGCGCGACACGCCCGACCGCGGGGGTCGGAGTTGGGAGCAGGGCGGACCGTCTCACCGAGATGGCCCGAGACAGTCGTGAGACGAGAAGTGAAGGACGCGTGATGGCGGGACAGAAGATCCGCATCAGGCTCAAGGCCTATGACCACGAGGTGATCGACACCTCGGCGCGGAAGATCGTGGACACGGTGACCCGGACGGGCGCGAAGGTGGCCGGCCCGGTGCCGCTGCCCACGGAGAAGAACGTCTTCTGCGTGATCCGCTCGCCGCACAAGTACAAGGACTCCCGCGAGCACTTCGAGATGCGCACGCACAAGCGCCTCATCGACATCATCGACCCCACGCCGAAGACCGTCGACTCGCTGATGCGGCTCGACCTTCCCGCCGGCGTCGACATCGAGATCAAGCTCTGAGGGCTGGGTAGAGATGACTTACGAACGCAACGTCAAGGGCCTCCTGGGCACCAAGCTGGGCATGACCCAGCTCTGGGACGAGAACAACCGCATCGTCCCGGTCACGGTCGTCGCCGCGGCCACCAACGTGGTCACCCAGGTCCGCACGCCGGAGACCGACGGCTACAACGCCATCCAGGTCGGCTTCGGTGAGATCGAGGGCCGCAAGGTCACCAAGCCGTCGGCTGGTCACTTCGCGAAGGCCTCGGTGACCCCGCGTCGCCACCTCGCCGAGATCCGCACCGCGGACGCCGCGTCGTACCAGGTCGGCCAGGAGCTCAGCCCCGAGCTGTTCGCCGCCGGTGACGACGTCGACGTGACCGGCACCAGCAAGGGCAAGGGCTTCGCCGGCACGATGAAGCGCCACGGCTTCTCCGGTGTCGGTGCCTCCCACGGTGCCCACCGCAACCACCGCAAGCCCGGCTCGATCGGCGCCTGCGCGACTCCCGGGCGCGTCTTCAAGGGCACCCGGATGTCGGGCCGGATGGGCACGGACACCGTCACCACGCAGAACGTCACCGTGCACGCAGTGGACGTCGAGAAGGGCCTCATCCTGCTCAAGGGCGCCGTTCCCGGCCCCAAGGGTGGCCTGCTCGTGATCCGCTCCGCGGTCAAGTCCGGACAGGAGGCCTGAGCATGGCCACGCAGACCCTCAAGGTCGAGTTCCCGGCCGAGATCTTCGACGCCGAGACCAACATCCCGCTGATCCACCAGGTCGTCGTCGCCCAGCAGGCGGCTGCGCGTCAGGGCACGCACGCCACCAAGACCCGCGGCGAGGTCCGCGGCGGTGGCAGGAAGCCCTACAAGCAGAAGGGCACCGGCCGCGCTCGCCAGGGCTCGACCCGCGCCCCGCAGTTCGCCGGTGGTGGCACGGTGCACGGTCCCCAGCCGCGCAGCTATGACCAGCGCACGCCCAAGAAGATGAAGGCCGCCGCCCTGCGCGGTGCCCTGTCCGACCGGGCCCGTGCCGGCCGGATCCACGTGGTCGACGGTCTGGTCCCGAGTGACAAGCCCTCGACGCGGCACGCGGTCGCCGGCCTGAACGCGCTCAGCCAGGGTCGTCGCCAGCTGGTCGTGCTCGAGCGCGACGACGCGATCACCTGGTTGTCGCTGCGCAACGTGCCGAGCGTGCACCTGCTCGCGGTCGACCAGCTCAACACCTACGACGTGCTGCTCTCCGACGACGTCGTCTTCACCAAGGGCGCCTACGAGGCCCTGGTCGAGGGCGGCACCGAGGGTGCCGAGGCCGTCGAGCTGAAGGTCGAGGTCCGCAAGGTCGCCGAGAAGCCGGCTGAGAAGCCCGCCAAGAAGGCGGCCAAGAAGACCACGGCCAAGAAGGCGGCCGCTGCGGAGGAGGCTCCCGCCGAGGACGCCGCCGAGGTCGCGCTGCCCAAGGGTGCCAAGGCGCCGCTGAAGAGCGGCAACGCCCCGAAGGGCTACGAGATCAAGGGCAACGCCGACTCGGGCAAGTACCACCGGCCGGGTGGCCAGTGGTACGACGCCACCGAGGCGGAGTTCTGGTTCAAGTCCGCCGAGGACGCGGAGGCAGCCGGCTTCGTGGAGGCCGGCTCGCCGGAGTCCGTCGAGCAGACCCACGCCGAGGAGGATGGCGAATGAGCACCCTGCACAAGGACCACCGCGACGTGCTGATCGCGCCGGTCGTCAGCGAGAAGAGCTACGGCCTGCTCGACAACAACAAGTACACCTTCATCGTCCACCCGGACGCGAACAAGACCGAGATCAAGATCGCGGTCGAGAAGGTGTTCAACGTCAAGGTCACCTCCGTGAACACCCTCAACCGCCAGGGCAAGACGCGCCGCACGGCGCGGGGCATCGGCAAGCGCAAGGACACCAAGCGCGCGATCGTCAGCCTCGCCGAGGGCCACCGCATCGACATCTTCGGAGGTCCGGTCTCCTGACCGGGCTGAGTAAGGGAATCTGACTATGGCTATCCGCAAGTACAAGCCGACCACCCCGGGCCGTCGTGGCTCGTCGGTCGCTGACTTCGCCGAGATCACCCGGACCACGCCGGAGAAGTCCCTGGTGCGGCCGCTGCCCAAGAAGGGCGGCCGCAACAACCAGGGCCGGATCACCACGCGTCACCAGGGTGGCGGTCACAAGCGCGCCTACCGCGTGATCGACTTCCGTCGCTACGACAAGGACGGCGTCCCCGCGAAGGTCGCGCACATCGAGTACGACCCGAACCGCACCGCGCGGATCGCTCTGCTGCACTACGCGGACGGCGAGAAGCGCTACATCGTCGCGCCGGTGGGCGTCGCCCAGGGCACCCCGATCGAGTCGGGTGTGGGCGCGGACATCAAGCCGGGCAACAACCTGCCGCTGCGCAACATCCCGGTCGGTACGACGATCCACTGCATCGAGCTCCGGCCCGGCGGTGGCGCCAAGATCGCTCGCTCGGCGGGCAACAGCGCCCAGCTGGTCGCGAAGGAAGGCTCCCGCGCCCAGCTGCGGATGCCCTCCGGCGAGATGCGCTACGTCGACGTCCGCTGCCGCGCCACGGTCGGCGAGGTCGGCAACGCCGAGCAGTCGAACATCAACTGGGGCAAGGCCGGCCGCATGCGCTGGAAGGGCAAGCGCCCGACCGTCCGCGGTGTGGTCATGAACCCCGTCGACCACCCGCACGGTGGTGGCGAGGGCAAGACCTCCGGTGGTCGCCACCCGGTCTCCCCGTGGGGCAAGCCCGAGGGCCGCACGCGCAAGCGCAAGGCCAGCGATGCCCTCATCGTCCGTCGCCGCAAGTCCGGCAAGAACAAGCGCTGATAGGGAAGAGACGACATGCCTCGCAGCCTGAAGAAGGGCCCCTTCGTCGACGACCACCTGATCAAGAAGGTGGACGCGCAGAACGAAGCCGGGACCCACAACGTGATCAAGACCTGGTCGCGTCGCTCGATGATCGTGCCGGACATGATCGGGCACACCCTTGCGGTGCACGACGGTCGCAAGCACGTCCCGGTGTTCGTCACCGACGCGATGGTCGGCCACAAGCTCGGTGAGTTCGCGCCGACCCGCACGTACCGCGGACACGTCAAGGACGACCGGAAGAGCCGCCGCCGCTGACGCGGCGAGCCAAGGAGAGACAGAACTATGAGCGTTACTGAGCGTCGGCGCACCAGCGCCCGCCGTGAATCGCTGCTCGGCGACGAGCCGGGCGCGTTCGCCAGCGCGCGCTTCGTCCGGATCACCCCGATGAAGGCCCGCCGCGTGGTGGACCTCGTCCGCGGTCTCCAGGTGGACGAGGCCCTCGCGCTGCTGCAGTTCGCGCCGCAGGCCGCGAGCGAGACCGTCTACAAGGTCCTCGAGAGCGCCGTCGCGAACGCCACGACGACCGAGGACCTCGACCGCGCCACCCTCGTGGTGAGCAAGGCGCTGGTCGACGAGGGACCGACGATGAAGCGCTGGCGTCCCCGTGCGCAGGGCCGGGCCACCCGGATCAACAAGCGCACCAGCCACATCACGCTCGTGGTCCAGCCGGCAGCAGAGAAGGGTCAGAAGTAATGGGCCAGAAGATCAACCCGAACGGCTTCCGTCTCGGCATCTCCACCGACCACAAGTCGCGTTGGTACGCCGACAAGCTGTACAAGTCCTACGTCGGCGAGGACGTCGCGATCCGCAAGCTGCTCTCCAAGGGCATGGAGCGGGCCGGCATCTCCAAGGTCGAGATCGAGCGCACCCGTGACCGCGTGCGGGTGGACATCCACACCGCGCGTCCGGGCATCGTGATCGGCCGCCGTGGCGCCGAGGCCGACCGGCTGCGTGGCGAGCTGGAGAAGCTCACCGGCAAGCAGGTGCAGCTGAACATCCTCGAGGTGAAGAACCCCGAGGTCGACGCCCAGCTCGTCGCTCAGGGTGTCGCCGAGCAGCTCTCCGGCCGCGTGCAGTTCCGTCGCGCGATGAAGAAGGCGATGCAGACCTCGATGCGCTCCGGTGCCAAGGGCATCCGGATCCAGTGCTCGGGCCGGCTCAACGGCGCGGAGATGTCCCGCTCTGAGTTCTACCGCGAGGGCCGCGTCCCGCTGCACACGCTGCGTGCCGACATCGACTACGGCTTCTACGAGGCCCGCACCACGTTCGGCCGGATCGGCGTGAAGGTCTGGATCTACAAGGGCGAGGTCGCGGGCACCCGCGCCGAGCGCGAGGCCCAGGCGGCCGCGCGCGCCGGGGCTCCCGGCCGCAACCGTGGCGCCGCTCGTGGCGAGCGTCCGACGCGCGGCACCCGCGGTGGCGCCGAGCGCCCGGGCCGTGCCGACCGGGCCGACGCGCCTGCAGCCGAGGTTCCCGCGGCTGCGGTGGCGACCGAGGCTCCCGCAACCGACTCCGTCACCAATGGGGAGGGCTGACCGACATGTTGATGCCCCGCAGGGTCAAGCACCGCAAGCAGCACCACCCGAAGCGCACGGGCGCTGCCAAGGGTGGCACGAAGCTCGCCTTCGGTGACTTCGGCATCCAGGCGACCGAGAGCGCCTACGTGACCAACCGGCAGATCGAGTCGGCTCGTATCGCGATGACCCGTCACATCAAGCGTGGCGGCAAGGTCTGGATCAACATCTACCCGGACCGCCCGCTCACCAAGAAGCCCGCCGAGACCCGCATGGGTTCCGGCAAGGGCTCGCCCGAGTGGTGGGTGGCCAACGTCAAGCCCGGCCGCGTCATGTTCGAGCTGTCCGGTGTCCCGGAGGACGTGGCGCGTGAGGCCATGCGCCGCGCGATCCACAAGCTCCCGATGAAGTGCAAGTTCGTGACCCGTGAGGAGGGTGGTTTCTGATGGCAACCGCCCACGAGCTCGACGAGCTCAACGACGTCGACCTCGAGACCAAGCTGCGTGAGGCCAAGGAAGAGCTGTTCAACCTGCGCTTCCAGGCCGCCACCGGCCAGCTCGAGAGCCACGGCCGGCTGCGCTCGGTCAAGAAGGACATCGCCCGGATCTACACCGTGGTGCGCGAGCGCGAGCTCGGAATTCGATCAACTCCCGGATCTGACTCCGCGGAGAAGGATGGTGCTGCATGAGTGAGGCAAGTGTGGAGAGCCGGTCCCGGCGCAAGGTCCGTGAGGGCCTGGTCGTCAGCGACAAGATGGACAAGACCGTCGTGGTCTCGGTCGAGGACCGGGTCAAGCACGCGCTCTACGGCAAGGTCCTGCGCCGCACGTCCAAGCTCAAGGCGCACGACGAGCAGAACGACTGTGGCGTCGGCGACCGCGTCCTGATCATGGAGACCCGGCCGCTGTCGGCCACGAAGCGCTGGCGCGTCGTGGAGATCCTCGAGAAGGCCAAGTAACCCCCCAAGACCCCCGAGGGCGGAGCCCTCGATCAGACAGAGCGTTCGGCAAGGCTCAGCCAGGTGCGAAGCACCGTGAGAACCAGCACGACAACCAGGAGAAGAAGACCGATGATCCAGCAGGAGTCGCGACTCAAGGTCGCCGACAACACGGGTGCCAAGGAGATCCTCTGCATCCGTGTCCTCGGCGGCTCGGGTCGGCGCTACGCCGGCATCGGCGACGTCATCGTTGCCACCGTCAAGGACGCGATCCCCGGTGGCAACGTCAAGAAGGGCGACGTCGTCAAGGCCGTGATCGTGCGGACCGTGAAGGAGCGCCGTCGTCAGGACGGTTCCTACATCCGCTTCGACGAGAACGCCGCCGTGATCCTCAAGGCCGATGGCGAGCCCCGTGGCACGCGCATCTTCGGCCCCGTGGGCCGCGAGCTGCGCGAGAAGAAGTTCATGAAGATCATTTCGCTGGCTCCGGAGGTGCTCTGACATGAGCGTGAGCATCAAGAAGGGCGACACCGTCCGGGTCATCGCCGGCAAGGACAAGGGCGCCGAGGGCAAGGTCATCCAGGTGCTCCGTGAGGAGCAGCGGGTGATCGTCGAGGGCGTGAACCGCGTCAAGAAGCACACCAAGGTGGTCAACCAGGGCGGCCGCGCCGGCACGACCGGCGGGATCGTCACCACCGAGGCCCCGATCCACGTGTCGAACGTGATGCTGGTCCAGGGCAAGGGCACCACCCGCGTCGGGTTCAAGCGCGTCGAGGCCACGAAGCGTCGTCCCGACGGCTCGACGTACACGACCACGCGCAGCGTCCGGATCGCGCGCAAGTCTGGAGACGAGATCTGATGACCGAGTCCACCACCGACACCGCGACCGTGGACTACAGCGGCCCGCGGCTCAAGGCGCGTTACCGCGCGGAGATCCTTCCGGCGCTGCGCGACCAGTTCGGCTACGCCAACGTGATGCAGGTGCCCGGCCTGACCAAGATCGTGGTCAACATGGGCGTCGGCGAGGCGGCCCGCGACTCCAAGCTGATCGAGGGTGCGGTCCGCGACCTCACCGTGATCACCGGCCAGAAGCCGCAGGTCACCAAGGCCCGCAAGTCGATCGCGCAGTTCAAGCTGCGCGAGGGCATGCCGATCGGCGCGCACGTCACGCTGCGCGGCGACCGGATGTGGGAGTTCCTCGACCGGCTGCTCTCGCTCGCGCTCCCGCGCATCCGCGACTTCCGCGGTCTGAGCGACCGTCAGTTCGACGGTCAGGGCAACTACACCTTCGGTCTGACCGAGCAGGTCATGTTCCACGAGATCGACCAGGACAAGGTCGATCGGACGCGCGGCATGGACATCACCGTGGTCACCTCGGCGACCACCGACGACGAGGGCCGTGCGCTCCTCAAGCACCTGGGTTTCCCGTTCAAGGAGAACAACTGACATGGCGAAGACTGGACTGAAGGTCAAGGCCGCCCGCAAGCCCAAGTTCAAGGTGCGCGGTTACACCCGCTGCCAGCGCTGCGGCCGCCCCAAGGCTGTCTACCGCAAGTTCGGCCTGTGCCGGATCTGCCTGCGGGAGATGGCGCACCGCGGCGAGCTTCCCGGCGTCACCAAGTCGAGCTGGTAACAGCACACCAACCACGTAGCAGGTCGGGCGTCGACGTACGACCCGAAACCACTTCGAGAGAGAACACACACCATGACCATGACTGACCCGATCGCAGACATGCTGACCCGTCTGCGCAACGCCAACCAGGCGTACCACGACTCGGTGACGATGCCCTACAGCAAGCTGAAGGCCGGCGTCGCGGAGATCCTCCAGCAGGAGGGGTACATCACGGCCTGGAAGGTCGCCGACAACACCGACGCGAAGGGCGAGCCCGCCGTGGGCAAGTCCCTCGTGATCGACCTGAAGTACGGCCGCAACCGCGAGCGCTCGATCGCCGGCGTACGCCGGATCAGCAAGCCCGGTCTGCGCGTGTACGCCAAGCACACGGCGCTGCCGAAGGTGCTCGGTGGCCTCGGCGTCGCGATCATCTCGACCAGCCAGGGCCTGCTGACCGACCGTCAGGCCAACTCGAAGGGCGTGGGTGGGGAAGTCCTCGCCTACGTCTGGTAACGCAGGAACAAGGAGGAGAAGACGATGTCGCGTATCGGCAAGCTTCCCGTCCCGGTCCCTGCCGGGGTGGATGTGACGGTCGAGGAGAGCACCGTGACGGTGAAGGGCCCCAAGGGCGTCCTGAGCCACTCGGTCGCTGCACCGATCACCGTGGAGCACGGTGAGGACGGCGCCCTCGAGGTCAAGCGTCCCAACGACGAGCGGCAGAGCCGGGCCCTGCACGGCCTGACTCGCACGCTCATCAACAACATGGTGGTCGGCGTGACCGACGGCTACGAGAAGAAGCTCGAGATCGTCGGCGTGGGTTACCGCGTGCTCTCCAAGAGCCCGACGCAGCTGGAGTTCCAGCTCGGCTACTCGCACTCGATCACCTTCAACGCCCCCGACGGGATCACCTTCACCGTCGACGGGCCCACCCGGCTCGGGGTCCAGGGCATCGACAAGCAGCTGGTCGGCGAGGTCGCTGCGAACATTCGCAAGCTGCGCAAGCCCGAGCCCTACAAGGGCAAGGGCGTGCGGTACGCCGGCGAGCAGATCCGCCGCAAGGTCGGAAAGGCTGGTAAGTGACCATGGCGATCTCACTGCGCACTCAGAAGCACACTGCTGGGCGTACGGCGTCGCGTCTGCGTCGCCAGATGCGTGGCCGCAAGAAGCTCCACGGCACGGCGGAGCGTCCGCGTCTCGTCGTGACCCGTTCCTCGAAGCACATCTCGGTCCAGGTCGTCGACGACCTCGAGGGCAAGACCCTCGCGTTCGCCTCGACCATGGAGTCCGACCTGCGCACCTTCGAGGGCGACAAGACCGCGAAGGCACGCAAGGTGGGCGAGCTCGTCGCCGAGCGCGCGAAGGCTGCCGGGGTCACCTCGGCGGTCTTCGACCGGGCCGGGAACAAGTACCACGGTCGCGTGGCGGCCCTGGCCGACGGCGCCCGCGAGGGTGGCCTCGCCTTCTGAGGCGTCGGCCAGCAGAGACAAGGAAGAGGTAGATCTCATGAGCGGACCCCAGCGCGGACGCGCCGGTGGTGATCGCCGTGGCGGGCGCGACAACCGTCGTGGCGGCGACAGCGCCGACAAGAACGCCTACATCGAGCGGGTCGTCGCGATCAACCGTGTCGCCAAGGTCGTCAAGGGTGGTCGGCGCTTCAGCTTCACCGCCCTGGTGATCGTCGGCGACGGCGACGGCATGGTCGGCGTCGGCTACGGCAAGGCCAAGGAGGTGCCGGCGGCGATCGCCAAGGGCGTCGAGGAGGCGAAGAAGCACTTCTTCCGCGTCCCTCGCATCCAGGGCACCATCCCTCACCCGGTCCAGGGCGAGAAGGCCGCCGGCGTCGTGCTGCTGCGTCCCGCCGCTCCCGGTACCGGTGTGATCGCCGGTGGCCCGGTGCGTGCGGTGCTCGAGTGCGCCGGCATCCACGACGTGCTGAGCAAGTCGCTCGGCTCGTCGAACCAGATCAACATCGTGCACGCGACCGTCGAGGCGCTGCGGATGCTCGAGGAGCCCGAGGCGGTGGCCGCTCGTCGTGGCCTGACCGTCGAGGAGGTGGCCCCGGCCGCGCTCTTGCGGGCTCGCGCCGAGGCCCCGGCCGTCGCCGCTGCCGCGGCGGAGGTGTCGCACTGATGGCGCAGCTCAAGGTCCAGCAGAAGAAGTCGACGATCGGCTGCAAGAAGAACCAGCGCGACACCCTGCGCTCGCTGGGTCTCAAGCGGATCGGTGACGTCGTCGTCAAGGAGGACCGCCCGGAGATCCGCGGCATGGTCCACACCGTCCGTCACCTCGTGGCGGTCGAGGAGGTAGAAGAGTCGTGACGCTGAAGCTGCACCACCTGCGTCCCGCCCCCGGCGCCAAGACCGCCAAGACCCGCGTGGGTCGCGGTGAGGGCTCCAAGGGCAAGACCGCCGGTCGCGGCACCAAGGGCACCAAGGCCCGCTACCAGGTGCCGTCGGCGTTCGAGGGCGGCCAGATGCCGATCCACATGCGCCTGCCCAAGCTCAAGGGCTTCAAGAACCCGTTCAAGGTCGAGTTCCAGGTCGTGAACCTCGACCGGATCGCGAAGCTGTTCCCCGAGGGCGGCTCGATCACGGTCGATGACCTGGTCGCGAAGGGCGCGGTCCGCAAGGGTCAGCCCGTCAAGGTCCTCGGCGAGGGCGACCTGGCGGTCGCCGTCCAGCTGACCGCGGACAAGTTCTCCGCGAGCGCCGTGGAGAAGATCGTCGCCGCCGGCGGCACCGCGACCGAGAGCTGAACAGACAGACGCGAGCAGGGCAGAGTGATCTCCCGCCTCCTGGGTGGTTGATCGCTCTGCCCTGTTAGGCTTCCACGGCCTGGATCTCGGCCAGGATTCGACGGTCTGACCGGGTCGACCGCACCAGTGAAAGAGGAGCACGTGCTAGGGGCATTCGCCAACGCATTCCGGACGCCGGACCTGCGCAAGAAGCTGCTGTTCGTGCTGCTGATCATCGCGGTCTTCCGCCTTGGGTCGCAGATCCCGACGCCCGGGGTCCACGTCGCCAACGTCCAGCACTGCTTCAACGCCACCAAGTCGAGCGGCATCTACGGCCTGATCAACCTCTTCTCCGGCGGTGCGCTGCTGCAGCTGACCGTCTTCGCGCTCGGGATCATGCCGTACATCACGGCGAGCATCATCCTGCAGCTGCTGGTCGTGGTGATCCCGCGCCTGGAGGCCCTCAAGAAGGAGGGCCAGTCCGGGCAGGCGAAGATCACGCAGTACACCCGGTACGTCACCCTGGCGCTGGCGATCCTGCAGGCCACCGGCATCGTGGCGCTCGCCCGGAGCGGCAACCTGCTCCAGGGCTGCCCGGCGCAGTACTCCGATCACCTCCTCTACCAGGACAACCTCCGCACCGCCGCGCTGATGGTGGTCACCATGACCGCCGGCACGGCCGTGATCATGTGGCTCGGTGAGCTGGTCACCGACCGCGGAATCGGCAACGGCATGTCCATCCTGATCTTCACCCAGGTGGTGGCGACGTTCCCGGTCGCGCTGTGGAACGTCCAGAAGGCCAAGGGCCCGTGGATCTTCGGCGGCGTGATCCTGATCGGACTCGTCGTGGTGGCGGCCGTGGTGTTCATCGAGCAGGCGCAGCGCCGCATCCCGGTGCAGTACGCCCGGCGGATGGTCGGGCGGAAGATGTTCGGCGGCTCCTCGACGTACATCCCGCTCAAGGTCAACCAGGCCGGCGTCATCCCGGTCATCTTCGCCTCCAGCCTGCTCTACCTGCCGGCGATGGCGGTGCAGTTCAACCAGAACTCGTCGAACGCCGTGCTCACCTGGATCTCCACGAACTTCGTGCGTGGTGACCACCCGATCTACATGGCGTCCTACTTCCTGCTGATCATCTTCTTCACCTACTTCTACGTCGCGATCACCTTCAACCCCCAAGAGGTCGCCGACAACATGAAGCAGTACGGAGGCTTCATCCCCGGGATCCGGGCGGGCAAGCCGACTGAGGAGTACCTCAACTACGTCCTGTCCCGCATCACGTTGCCGGGCGCGCTGTACCTGGGTCTCATCGCACTGATCCCGCTCGCCGCGCTCGTGCTGGTCAACGCCAACCAGAACTTCCCGTTCGGTGGCACCTCCCTGCTCATCATGGTCGGTGTCGCACTCGACACCGTGAAGCAGATCGAGAGCCAGTTGCAGCAACGCAACTACGAAGGTTTCCTCAGATGAGATTGATCCTCATGGGTCCCCCGGGTGCCGGAAAGGGCACCCAGGCGAAGTTCGTGGCCGAGCGCTTCGGGGTGCCCGCGATCTCCACGGGCGACATCTTCCGCGCCAACGTCTCGCGCGGCACCGAGCTCGGGATCGAGGCCAAGCGGTTCATGGACGCGGGGGAGTACGTCCCCGACGAGATCACCAACAAGATGGTCCGCAACCGGATCGACGAGCCCGACGCCCAGCCCGGGTTCCTCCTCGACGGCTATCCGCGCACGCTTGCGCAGGTCGAGGAGCTCGACGGGATGATCAAGTTCACCGGGCACGCGCTCGACGCGGTCGTGGTGCTCACCGTGAACCAGGACGAGCTCGTCCAGCGGCTGCTGCAGCGGGCCCAGGTCGAGGGCCGCGCCGACGACACCGAAGAGGTGATCCGGCGCCGGCAGGAGGTCTACGCCGAGCAGACGGAGCCGCTGATCGACGTCTACCGCGACCGCAACCTCCTCATCGAGGTCGACGGGCAGGGCGAGGTCTCCGAGGTGACCGACCGGATCTTCGCCGCGCTCTCCTCCGTGCCCCAGAGCTGAGCCGTCGCAGGGTGGGCTGCTGAGTCGTGTTCAGGGACCGCGGTGTCGAGATCAAGACGCCGGAGCAGATCGAGAAGATGCGCGTCGCCGGCCTCCTGGTCGGCGAGACCCTCGAGCTGCTCCGGGCCTCGGTGCGTGCCGGCGTGACCACCGCCGAGCTGGACGCGATCGCGGAGGACAACATCAGGTCGCACGGCGGCGTGCCGTCGTTCAAGGGCTACGGCAGCCCGCCGTTCCCCGCGAGCATCTGCGCGTCGGTCAACGACGAGGTGGTGCACGGCATCCCCGGCGACCGGGTGCTGGCCGAGGGTGACCTGATCTCGATCGACTGCGGTGCGATCGTGGACGGTTGGCACGGTGACGCCGCCATCACGGTCGCCGTCGGCGAGGTCAACGCCGACCTGCAGCGGCTCATGGACGTCACGGAGGGCGCGATGTGGGCCGGCTTCGCGGCGGCCCGCCTCGGCGGCCGGGTGACCGACATCTCGCACGCGGTCGAGAGATACGTGCGGTCCCGTGGCCGCTACGGGATCCTCGAGGACTACACCGGCCATGGCATCGGCACGGAGATGCACCAGCCGCCCACCGTGCCCAACTACGGTCGCCCGGGCCGGGGGGCGAAGCTCGAGCGCGGACTGGCACTGGCCGTGGAGCCGATGGTGACGCTGGGCACCAAGCGCACGCTGGTGGCCGAGGACGACTGGACGATCGTCACCGCGGACGGCAGCTGGGCGGCGCACTTCGAGCACACCTTCACCCTCACCCCGGACGGCCCCTGGATCCTGACCGCGCTCGACGGCGGTCAGGCGAAGCTCGCCGAGCTGGGCCTGCCGTTCGGCGGGCACTGAGTCTGCCGAAGCGTGGCCACTGAGCGGGTCTTCCTGGTGCCGAGCCCACTGCTGGGCCCGGCGGTGTGGCAGCGGGTGGCCCGTGTGCTCGTGGCCCACGGCCGGTCCGCGACCCTGCCCCCGCCGTACCTGCGCGTCACGAGCCCCGACGACGTGCTCGGGCAGCTGCTCGACACGGCACCCACCGGCGAGCCGCTGGTGCTGGTGCTGCACAGCAACGCGGGCCTGTACGCCGCCGCGCTCGCCGCCGAGCGGGACGTGCGCGGACTCGTGTTCGTCGACGCCGGCCTCCCGGCGGACGCCCCGACCACGCCGACCGCGCCGGAGCCGTTCCGCGCGTTCCTGGCCGGTCTCGCGGACGCCGACGGGCTGCTGCCGGTGTGGACGCAGTGGTGGGACTCCGACGACCTGGAGGGCCTGTTCCCCGACGACGCGGCCCGCCGGGCGGTCGAGGCCGAGCAGGGCAGGCTGCCGTTGAGCTACTTCGACGCCGCGGTTCCGTGCCCGCCGGGATGGGCCGGCCTCCCCGCGGCGTACGTCGCGTTCGGGGACACCTACGCCGCGGAGGCCACCGACGCGGCCTCACGGGGCTGGCCGGTCGTGCGGCTCGCGGGCGGCCACCTGCACCCCCTGGTCGCCCCCGACGAGGTCGCGGCGGTGCTGGAGGGACTGCTGGGACGCCTGGGGCTCTGAGCGCCTCGATTCGCGTTTCCCGCGCCGTTTCCCGTAGACTTGTGCGTCGGCCCAACGTGGGCTGTTCTCGTGGTGCCTCGCGGCTGCCCGGAAACCCGCTCGTTCGTCTCTCTTCGGCGTGCGCGCGGACCGGGGAAATGGGGTCCACGCGACGGTCTCACGAGGTCCACTCGCCCGGCTCGTCCGGGTGAGGCGGTTCCCGGGCCAACGGTAGACAACCAGTCAACGGATTGTGGAGGACATGCCGAAGAAAGAAGGCGTGATCGAGATGGAGGGCTCCGTCGTGGAGGCCCTGCCCAACGCCATGTTCCGGGTCGAGCTGACCAACGGACACAAGGTGCTCGCCCACATCAGCGGCAAGATGCGCCAGCACTACATCCGGATCCTCCCTGAGGACCGGGTCGTGGTGGAGCTCTCGCCGTACGACCTCACCCGGGGTCGGATCGTCTACCGGTACAAGTAACCAGCCGACCCGAGCAAGAAAGGGCTGACATGAAGGTCAACCCGAGCGTCAAGCCGATCTGTGACAAGTGCAAGGTGATCCGTCGCCACGGCCGCGTCATGGTGATCTGCGAGAACCCGCGCCACAAGCAGCGCCAGGGCTGAGCAGCCCGCACCACAACTGAACACACCAGAACGTGATCGCTTAGCCGCCGCAGGGCGGTGAACAACCTCCGGAGCGGATGGCCGGAGCTCGAGTTTCGACAGGGTTCAACCACCGAAGCACGGGACGCGACACGACCACACCACCGTGAACCACAGGGGCAGCAGCCCCGCAGAAGGGAACCGCCAGAATGGCACGCCTTGTTGGTGTCGACCTCCCGCGCGACAAGCGCATCGAGGTGGCACTCACCTACATCTACGGCATCGGCCGTACCCGCGCCCAGCAGCTCCTGGCTGCGACCGGTGTCGACCCGAACGCCCGGGTCCACACGCTGGGCGACGAGGAGCTGGTCAAGCTCCGCGACGAGATCGAGTCGAACTTCAAGATCGAGGGTGACCTCCGTCGTGAGGTCCAGGCCGACATCCGTCGCAAGATCGAGATCGGCAGCTACCAGGGTCGCCGTCACCGTCAGGGCCTCCCGGTCCGCGGTCAGCGCACCAAGACCAACGCTCGCACCCGCAAGGGCCCGAAGCGCACCGTCGCCGGCAAGAAGAAGGCCAAGTGACGCATCGCGTCCTGGCCCTCTGCACTCGATCTTTCACCCAGCACAGGAGTAACTGAATGCCTCCGAAGAGTCGTCAGGCGGCCGCCAAGAAGGTGCGCCGCAAGGAGAAGAAGAACGTCGCCCAGGGCGAGGCCCACATCAAGAGCACGTTCAACAACACGATCGTCACGATCACCGATCCCACGGGTGCGGTGATCTCCTGGGCCTCGGCCGGCACCGTCGGCTTCAAGGGCTCGCGCAAGTCCACCCCGTACGCCGCCCAGATGGCCGCCGAGGCCGCGGGTCGTCGCGCGATGGACCACGGCATGAAGAAGATCGACGTCTTCGTCAAGGGCCCGGGCTCGGGCCGCGAGACCGCGATCCGTTCCCTGGGTGCGATCGGCCTCGAGGTCGGCACCATCCAGGACGTCACGCCCACCCCCCACAACGGTTGCCGCCCGCCCAAGCGCCGGCGCGTCTGACCCGAGACTGAGAAAGAGAGACTGACATGGCCCGCTACATCGGCCCCATGACCAAGAAGTCGCGCCGTCTCGGTGTCGACCTGGTCGGAGGCGACGCCGCCTTCGAGAAGCGCCCCTACGCCCCCGGCCAGCACGGTCGTGCGCGGATCAAGGAGAGCGAGTACCGCAACCAGCTGCAGGAGAAGCAGAAGGCCCGCTTCACCTACGGCGTGATGGAGAAGCAGTTCCACAACTACTACAAGGAGGCGTCGCGGCGTCCCGGCAAGACCGGTGACAACCTGCTCCAGCTGCTGGAGTGCCGCCTCGACAACGTCGTCTACCGCGCCGGCTTCGCGCGCACGCGTCGTCACGCCCGCCAGCTGGTCGTGCACGGCCACTTCCGGGTCAACGGCAAGAAGGTCGACATCCCGTCGTACCAGGTCGCTGCCCACGACGTCATCGACGTCCGGGAGAAGAGCCTCGAGATGACCCCGTTCATCGTGGCTCGCGAGACCCACGGCGACCGGATCGTCCCGGCCTGGCTCGAGGCGATGCCGACCCGGATGCGCATCCTGGTGCACTCCCTCCCGGTGCGTGCGCAGATCGAGCTGCCCGTGCAGGAGCAGCTCATCGTCGAGTACTACTCGAAGAAGTAATCACCTTCCCCAACCATTTTGTGAGTTCGAGCCCGTCAAATAGCGGGTGGGCTCGGAAAGGACACCACCAGTGCTCATCGCTCAGCGCCCGACCCTGTCGGAAGAGGTCGTCGACGAGTTCCGTTCGCGGTTCGTGATCGAACCGCTGGAGCCCGGCTTCGGCTACACGCTCGGCAACTCGCTGCGTCGCACCCTGCTCTCCTCCATCCCGGGTGCGTCGGTCACCAGCATCAAGGTGGACACGGCTCTCCACGAGTTCTCCACCATCGAGGGGGTCAAGGAGGACGTCACCGAGATCATCCTGAACCTCAAGGGCCTCGTCGTCTCCTCCGAGCACGACGAGCCGGTCACGATGTACCTGCGCAAGCAGGGTGCCGGCGACGTCACCGCTGCCGACATCGCGCCCCCGGCCGGTGTCCAGGTGCACAACCCGGACCTGAAGATCGCCACCCTGAACGACAAGGGCAAGCTCGAGATGGAGCTCGTCGTCGAGCGCGGTCGTGGCTACGTCAGCGCCGTGCAGAACAAGGGTGCGGACAACGAGATCGGCCGGATGCCGGTCGACTCGATCTACTCGCCCGTGCTCAAGGTGACCTACAAGGTCGAGGCGACTCGTGTCGAGCAGCGCACGGACTTCGACAAGCTCGTCATCGACGTCGAGACCAAGCCGTCGATCCGTCCCCGCGACGCGATCGCCTCGGCCGGCAAGACGCTGGTGGAGCTCTTCGGCCTGGCCCGTGAGCTGAACGTCGAGGCCGAGGGCATCGACATCGGCCCGTCGCCGGTCGACGAGCAGCTCGCCCAGGACCTCGCCATGCCGGTCGAGGACCTCAACCTCACCGTGCGGTCCTACAACTGCCTCAAGCGCGAGGGCATCCACACCGTGGGTGAGCTCGTGGCGCGCTCGGAGCAGGACCTGCTCGACATCCGCAACTTCGGCGCGAAGTCGATCGACGAGGTCAAGGCCAAGCTGGTCGAGATGGGCCTGTCCCTCAAGGACAGCGCTCCCGGCTTCGACCCGGCGACCGCGCTGGCGGCGTACGAGGACGACGACGAGTCGTTCGTCGAGGACGAGCAGTACTGAGCTCCGCCCTTCACCCACGCACCATCTACTCCGGTACCTGACACGGCCGGGGAGAAACGAGAGAAGATCCCATGCCCACTCCCAAGAAGGGCGCCCGCCTCGGCGGCAGCCCGGCCCACCAGCGGCTGATCGTCTCGAACCTCGCCACGGCGCTGTTCGAGCACGGCAAGATCACGACCACCGAGGCCAAGGCGCGCGTGCTGCGTCCGGTTGCGGAGAAGCTGATCACCAAGGCCAAGAAGGCCGAGCTCGGCTCGGTGCAGAGCCTGCACAACCGTCGCGAGGTCCTCAAGACCATCCGCGACAAGTCGGTCGTGCACGCGCTGTTCACCGAGATCGCGCCGACGTTCCAGGAGCGGCCCGGCGGCTACACCCGGATCACCAAGCTCGGCCCCCGCAAGGGCGACAACGCCCCCATGGCGGTCATCGAGCTCGTGACCGAGTCCTACACGCCGTCGGCTCCGAAGAAGAAGGCCGCGAAGCAGGCCGACCAGCCGGCTCCGGCTGCGAAGGTCGAGAAGGCTGCCGAGGACGCTCCCGCGGAGATCGTGGCCGAGGACGTCGCCGGTGAGGACGAGGTGCTCGACACCGAGGCCACCGACGTCGAGACCGCCGAGGCCGAGAGCGTCGCCGAGGAGGCTCCTGCTGCCGAGGAGCCCGCCGCGGACGAGGCCGAGGAGAAGCCCGAGGCCTGAGCCTCACGCTCGTCAGGACGGCCCGTCCCCCCCATCGGGGTGGCGGGCCGTTCGTCGTTCCGGGAGAGGTCAGTCGAGGTCGGGGTGCGGCTGCGCGGTCAGGTCGACGTACTCGTCGTGCACGCGGGTGTTGTGCTCGTCGTACTCCTGGACGTTGAGCCAGGCCGCGCGAGACCGGGTGGTGGGGTGCTTGCTCGCCGAGAAGTACTGCAGGATCCGGGTGGTGCCGCCGTGCGGGAAGCTGCCCTCCTGGGCCAGGAACATCGGGTCGTCGGGCCGGCCGGCGGTGAGCGCGTCGCGGATGGCGTCCACCCGGGCCTCGGCGGCGTCGTACCCGAGGTGCTCGCGCAGCACCTGCTGCGCCTTCCGGACCTCCTCCAGGGGCGTGCCGTCCTCCCAGAGCCGGACGTGCCAGCGGCCGTCGCCGAGGTCGGTGACGCGGCCGACCGGGAGCGTGGCGATCGCGTCGTGGGCGATCACCAGCGCCGAGCCGGGGCCGAACCAGAGGTCCTGGGCCGCCCAGAGCCGCATGCCGGGCACGTCGGTGACGCGGCCGGGGTTGCCGGACACGTCGATGATCTCGTCGCCCCACTCGTCGGTCGTGCGGGGAAGGTGCTCCCACGGCTGGTCGTACCACATCCGGTAGTGGCTGATCTCCGTCTCGCCCTGCCAGCGGGCGTCCGTGGCGTCGCCGGACGCCCCTCCGAGGAGCCCCGGTACGTCGACCAGCCGGTCGACGAGGGCGGAGGGCGCGGGCACGTCGGAGATCGAGACCTGCACACCGGTGTCGGTCCAGGACCAGGTCGCGCTCGGTTGGAGGAGACCGCTCTCGAGGTCGATCGCGATCACGCCGGAGGTCTCGCGCAGGGACTGCCAGACCCCGTCGTCGTAGGGCCGCTCGATCGCCTCCTCGCCGAGCACCGAGACCCGGACCGTCTGCGGCTCGAAGCCGAGCCCGCCGGAGGCGAGGAGGTCACCCGCCCTGGCCACGTCGACGCTGCCCGGCAGGAACGTGAAGACGGTCCACTCGCTGGGGTCAGTATGTGTTGACACGCAGTCGCACTCCCTCGCGCTGGGCGTACTTGACGAGGTCGAGGACCTCGGGGCTGTTCTCCTGGCCGATCCGGATCCGCAGGTCGAGCTCGGCGCGTCTCACCACGAGGCCGTCCACCGTCTGGCCGTCCTTCGCCATCTGCTTGAGCTGCTGGATGTTCGCCTTGATCGTACTGACGCCGCTCGCGTTGGGTGGATCCATGGTCTTCAAGCTGACTGCGCGGCCGTCCTTGTAGAAGTCGATCGTCGGGTAGTAGCCGTTGCGCTCCTTCCCGATGTGCCGGAAGTCGGCGTACTCGGACTTCGCGAGCGCGCTCTCGATGACCTCCCCGCGGGGCAGGCCGAGGAGGTCCCACGGCGAGTCGCCGGCCTTGAGCTCCGAGAGCCGCAGGCCGAGCTTCGAGCTGTCGACCGGCACCCAGGTCCCGTCGACGAAGACGCGCAGCTGCTCGACGTTGCCGGCCTCGTCGGTCACGAAGGCCAGCTCGCGCGACCGGAACTCCATGTTGGCGTGCTTCGCGCGCAGGGCCGCACTGAGGTCGGCGGCGTTCGGGAAGGTGTAGACGCCGTCCTCGACCTTCACGCCCTTGAGCAGGGTCTTGGCGAGCGGCGAGGCGGGATCGATCACGTTGCCGAACCGGTCGACCATCTTGAGCAGCTCGGCGAGACGACCCGCCCTGCCGATCAGCTTGCCGGCTCCCAGCGCATCGCCGGCGAACGGGATCAGCGAGGCGGCGGAGAGGCCCGCGTCGACCCAGTCGCCCTCGGCGGAGTACCAGGCGGCGCTGACTGCGTCCGCGGGATCGCCGATCACGGGGATGAGCCCGAGGATGTCGAGGATCGTGTGACCCCACTTCGCGTACCAGGGCTTCTCGTCCCAGACCTGCTGCTGCTGCTCCATCGACTTCTTCAGGTTGGCGGCGGAGGCAGCGATGAACGGGTCGTTGTCCCAGGCCATCGCGGCCCGCAGGGCGAGGAGCACGGTCTGGGGGCCGTGCTCCTCGTCGGTGAAGCGGTGGTTCATGAACAGGTCGTGCAGGAAGGTCTGCACGGGGCCGGTGGCGCCCTCGCCGTCCTTGGGGAAGGGCACCTGGGTGGTGCCGCCCTGGGTGAACGCCCAGTGCGCGGCCTCGGGGTTGTTCACCAGGGCGCCCATCAGCGCGACCATCGGGTCCATGAAGCGCTTCTCGTCGGGGGTGATCGCGATGAAGCGGCACGCCGGCGGGAACCAGAGGTAGCCGGTCCGGTCGACCGTGGCGAGCTTGGTCGTGACGTTCTTCAGGAAGTCGGTGGACCAGTGCCCGCGGGACAGCAGCAGCCAGAGCGCCGGGCGGTTGTCGTCGTCGCGCTGGAGCTGCTCCTCGTCCTTGCCGTCGAACTTCGGCATGACCATCAGCTGGGCGAGGTTCTCCGACCAGTCGGGAGGCATCGCCAGGTCGCCGGTCCCGCGTGAGGCGAGGCTGACGGTGTTCGCGAGGTTGGTCAGCAGGCTGTCGTAGTCCTGCTTGGTCAGGTAGCCGGGGAGGCTCTCGTACGGCGTGAGGTCGCGGATCAGCTCGGCGTACTGACGAGGGTTCGTGCGGAGCGCGAACTCGTGGGCGAAGTACGGGTCGCCGCCGTACGCCGCGAGCAGGCCGTTGAGCTCGTGGAGCTGGTCGGGCGTCGGGTAGTCGAGGAGCTTCGCCGCGCGCTGCGCCTCGCGCTTGGCCTGGTCGGGGGTGAGGGTGGTCAGCGACTCCTCGGTGAAGGTGACGGAGTTGGGCAGGCCGGGGCTGGTCCGGGAGAGCGCCTCGGCCATCGCGAGTCGCCGGCGCAGTCTGGGCATCTGGTCGGTGATCCACGCGCGCACGGGGTGGAGGCGCGCCAGCCCGGCCTCGGAGAGCGACAGCCGGCTGAGGCTCGCGCGAGCGAGGCGGTCGGCGGAGTCGAGGTCCTCGGCCGCGCTGTCCATGCCGCTGATCAGCGCACGGAACTCGGCGATGTTGATCTGGACGATCGTGCCGCCGCTCCCGCCGTCGGCCGGGCGGTTCACGGCATCGCCTCGAGCCTGGCGAGTCGGGCCCAGTTGGCCTGCCAGCTGTCGGGTGCGACCTCGTCGGGCTGCACGGCGACCTCGGCGTCGATCGCGTCGCGCTCCTCGCCGGCCGCGGACTGCAGCGTGCTCCGGTGGTCCCCGAGAGCCCTGCCGAACTCGTCGGCCAGCGTGGACTTCCACGCACCCGCCATCAGCGCCAGCGAGGCCGCGTTGAGGGCCGACCGGATCTCGGCGGCGCGCGCGTCGGCCGCGGGGCGCGCGCCGACCAGGGCGTACTTGTAGACGTTGGGCACCTTGTCGCTCATCGGCTCAAGGCTTCCCAGGTCGCGGGCAATCCAATCCTCAGGCTTCTGCGCGGCCTTGGGTGACGTTGACCCGGAGGGCTCGGGCGGCGAGGTCGACCGCCGGCCCCAGCAGGAGGACGACGGCGACGGTCCCGGGTCCGATCGCGGCGCCGAGCAGCCATCCGACGAGCGCGCCACCGCCCTGCACGGCGCTGTAGCTCCACTTGAACGGCACCGGCGGGTCCCAGGCCAGTGCGGCGCCCTCCGCGGGTCCGGCGCCGAGGTTGCTGCCCAGGTACGCCGCGATGCCGACCGCCAGCACCGGGAACGCCACCACCAGGTACGCCGAGCGCGCGGCCAGCCCGCCGGGGGTCTCGAGCACGCCCAGCACGAGCGACACGGTGTAGCCGACCACCACGATCTGCACGACCGTGCCGACGTCGGGCAGCAGTCGCCGGAGGGCCGCGAGCAGCAGGAACACCGCGCTGACAGCGAGGTTGCACACGAGGAAGGAGAGCCCGGTGGCGATCGAGATGCCGTTGACCAGCGTCGAGTAGCCGTCCGACCCCAGCTTCGCGGTCAGCAGCAGACCCACTCCGACTCCGAGGACCACGCAGCCCGAGACCAGCAGGAGCAGACGACGCGGCGCGTAGCGGCCGGGAGCGGGACGGCTGGGGGACACGCGCACAGCCTTCCAGAGGGCTGGAACACTGTGCCGGTGAGCACTCCCCAGCGCCTGCGGATCGACCTCGCGTACGACGGGTCGGCGTTCCACGGGTGGGCCCGGCAGGGCGGCCTCCGCACCGTGCAGGGCGACCTGGAGGCAGCCCTGGACACCGTCCTCCGCACCACCGGGGCGGCCCTCACGGTCGCCGGCCGCACCGACACCGGCGTGCACGCCCGGCACCAGGTCGCCCATGTGGACGTCGATCCCGATCGGCTCGTTGCGGCGGCCGGCCGGGGCGACGAGCCACCCGAGGACGCACTCCGGCGCCGGCTCAACGGGGTGCTGGCACGCGACGTACGGGTGCACGGGGTGCGGACCGCCCCCGAGGGTTTCGACGCCCGGTTCAGTGCGGTCTGGCGACGCTACTGCTACCGGATCGCCGACGACCCGTCGGTCATGGACCCGCTCACCCGCGGCCACGTGCTGGCCTGGCCGCGGCGCCTCGACGTCGACCGGATGAACCAGGCGGCCGCGGTCCTGCTCGGGGAGCACGACTTCGCGTCGTTCTGCAGGAAGCGCGAAGGTGCCACCACGATCCGCTCGTTGCTCGACCTGTCCTGGCGCCGGGTGGACGGCGTGGCCGAAGCGACCGTCCGGGCCGACGCGTTCTGCCACAACATGGTGCGCTCGCTGGTCGGCTGCCTGGTCGCCGTGGGCGAGGGGCGTCGCGAGGCGACGTGGGTCGCCGAGGTGCTCGCCGCGCGAGTGCGCGACTCAGCCGTGACCGTCGTCCAGCCCCACGGGCTGACGCTGGAGGAGGTCGGCTACCCCGCGGACGCCGACCTGGCGTCCCAGGCGCAGCGCTCGCGGGTCGTGCGCACCCTGGAGGACTGACCGGGAGCTACGCCGAGCCCAGGTAGGCGTGCACCAGCGGGACGACCGACGCGCCCTCCCCGGAGGCCGCGGCGACGCGCTTCATCGACCCGCCGCGGACGTCCCCGGCGGCGAAGATGCCCGGCACCGACGTCTCGAGGTTGGCCGGCGGGCTGCCGCCGACCCAGAGGTGCTTGGGGATGTCGCGACCGGTGAGGACGAAGCCACGGTCGTCCCGGCAGATCGCCTCGGGCAGCCAGCCGCACCCGGGCTCGGCGCCGAGCAGCAGGAAGAGGCCGGCGACCTCGCGTCGGGTCTCCTCGCCTGTGTTCAGGTCGCGCACGGTGATCCACTGGAGGCGCTCGTCCCCGCCGCCGTCGACGACCTGGCCGCACGGCTGCACCCGGATCACGTCGTTGTAGCCGATCTCGCGGATCAGGTAGTCCGACATCGTCGCGGACAGGTCGGGTCGCCGGACGAGGATGGTCACCGAGCGGGCGAACCGGGCCAGGTGGATGGCGGCCTGGCCGGCGGAGTTGCCGCCGCCGACGACCACGGCGTCGTAGCCCTCCAGCTCCCGGGCAGCGCTGACGGCGGCGCCGTAGTGGACGCCGTTGCCGACGAGGTCCTCGAGGGCCGGGATGCCGAGCCGGCGGTAGTCCACGCCGGTGGAGATCACGACGGCGCGGGCGTGCACGTCGCCGCCCTCGGTGCGCACGACGTGCGGCTTGCCGTCGGCGCCGGGCTCGACCGAGGTCACCGGCCAGCCGGTGAAGAACTGGGTGCCGAAGCGGATCGCCTGGTTGCGGGCCCGCTGGGCGAGCCGCATGCCGGAGATGCCGCGCGGGAAGCCGAGGTAGTTGCGGATCATCGAGCTGGTGCCGGCCTGGCCGCCGATGGCGTCGGCCTCGATCACCACCGTGCTCAGGCCCTCGGAGGAGCCGTAGACCGCCGCCGCGAGGCCGGCGGGGCCCGCGCCCAGCACGACCAGGTCGACCACCCGCTCGACGTCGATGTCGGCGGGTCGCCCGTAGATCAGCGAGGCCACGTCGCGCACCGACGAGACAGCCAGGGGCGGTCGGCCGATGCGGCTGAAGATCGGGTAGTCGCGCGGGCCGTCGTACGACGCCAGCAGCTCGGCTCCGCGCTGGGAGTCGGGGTGGACGACCGCGCTCGGCATGCCCATCCGGTCGAGGAAGTCGCGCACCTGGGCCGTCAGGGTGTCGGGAGTCGGCGTGACGATCTCGGCGGCGACCACCTCGGGCGCCGCCACGGTCGATCCCCAGTCGGAGAGCAGCTCGGTGACGGCGGTGTGGAACTCCTCGTCCCGCGCTCCCCGCGGCATCAGCAGGAAGGCGTCGTACTTGCCGGTCGCCAGGCCCGGGCGCAGGGCCGCGGCGTCGTCCATGAAGTGGTCCCAGTGCGCGGTCACGATCCGTCGCGCCGTCGGCACGATCCCGCGCCACGCGTGCATCGCCATGTGCACCTGGTCGTCGGGCAGGCGGGACTCGGTGACCAGCAGCGCGACCTGGTGACCGCCGGTGCGCGCGGCCCTCAGCAGCTCGGCGGTCTCCTCGCCGGAGCGCGCCACGCGGATGTCGTAGTCGCGCAGGTAGCGGCCGAACTCGCTCTCCAGGACGTCGGCGTGCTCCGGCGCGCACAGCACGATCCAGGGGAGCCGCGGAGACGGATCTGTCACGCGCCCACCCTAGGTCGCGCCGGTCCGGCTGCCCACCGGATTGTCGCGCCCGGCAGGATGGTGGGCATGGCCGAGGAGCACTACTTCACCGCCGACCCGCAGGCGGCGTTCAAGCGGATCCCCGTGAGCGCCAACGTCTGGGGACACTGGCTCGAGCTGACCTCCGGCTCGGGCGTGTTCGCCCAGGGCAGGCTCGACATCGGTACCGGGGTGCTGCTGCGTGAGCAGGCGGCCCCCGAGGGCGCCCGCAGCGTGCTGGACCTCGGCTGCGGGTACGGCGTGATCGGGCTGGCGATCGCGGTCGCGGTGCCGGAGTGCCGGGTGACCGCGATCGACGTGAACGAGCGCGCCGTCCTGCTGGCCAACGAGAACGCTGCCGCCCTCGGCATCGACGACCGCTTCGTCGCCTGTCGGCCCGACGAGGTCGACCCGGCGGCGGTCTTCGACGAGATCTGGTCGAACCCGCCGATCCGGATCGGCAAGGAGGCGCTGCACGAGCTGCTGCTCACGTGGCTCCCGCGGCTGGCTCCGGACGGACGCGCCCGTCTCGTCGTGGGCAAGAACCTCGGCGCGGACTCCCTCGCCGGGTGGCTCACCGAGCAGGGCTACCCGACCGCCAAGGTCGCCAGCGCCAAGGGCTTCCGCGTGCTGGAGTCGCGGCGCGCGGACTGACCGCCTCCTAGGCGGACTCGCGCAGCCGCAGCGCTTGCAGCGGGCAGGCGCTCACCGCACGACGGGCGAGGTCGTCGAGCTGACGCGGGACCCGCGGCTCCGGCTCGCCGGTCCGCGACAGCGGGAAGCCCCACTCGTCGGAGCCGAGCAGCTCGGGCAGCAGCTCCGCGCAGGAGCCGTGCCCGTCGCAGCGCGTCCAGTCGACGTGCAACCTCGTGGTCATCGGCGTACACCTCCCGTGCGGTGGCTGTCGCAGTGGCCGTGCAAGTGCTCGGTCACGTGCCGGTCGAACACGCGCAGCGTGCTGGACACGAAGCGCACCGTGCCGTCGGGGTGCTTGCACGCGCCGCGGCCCGTGACCAGGTGCTGCACCCGGTCGAGCTCCTGGAGCAGGGCCGGGTCGGCGCCCGGGCGCGCCAGCCGGGTCATGGTGCGGGCCAGGTGCGGCAGGCCGTTGAGGCACGGTCCGCACTGCCGGGCGCTCTGGCTGGCCAGGTACGTCGCCACGCGGGCGGACACGTCGAGGGGGCAGGCGCCGGTCTCGAGCAGGTGCACGATGCCGGCGCCGGGGGTCGCGCCGAACGGTGCCAGGCCGGGTCGCGACAGGGGAGTGTCGAGAGCGTGACCGGGGATCCAGGCGCCGTGGTAGCCGCCGATCAGGACCGCCTGCACCTCCCGCGGGTCGGCGCCGCCGCGCTCGAGCACCTCGCGCAGCGGCACGCCGCGGCGGGCCTCGAGGACACCGGGGTGGTTGAGGAGGCCGGGCCGGCTCTCGGTCAGCGAGATCAGGAAGGTGCCCGGGTCGTCCTGGAGGCCCTGGCTGCGAAACCAGGTGGCGCCGTAGCGGACGAGGAGGGCCAGCTGGGCCAGCGTCTCGGCGTTGAGGACGAGCGTCGGCCGACCGCCGACACCCTTGCGGAAGACGGGGGTCGACGGGTCCGTCGGCACGGGGTCGTGACCGTTGAGCTGGTTGACCAGAGCGGTCTCCTGGCCGGCGACGAACGAGTCCAGGAGGCGGCGGACCTCGATGCCCCGGCGCTCCGGAGGCATGGGAACTCGCGCGCCGAGCGCCAGCACGGTGCGGCTCGGCCGCAACGCGTGCCGAAGCACCTCGAGGCCGTCGAGCACCAGGTCGGGCGACTTGTGCAGCAGGACGGCGTCCTTGTGGCTGAGCGGCTCGCCCTCCATGGCGTTGCCGACGACCACCGGACGACGGCCCTCGAGGGCGGCGAGCTTGCGTGCGGTCGGGAAGCCGGCGCCGCCGCGTCCGGTGAGGCCGGCCCGCTCCAGCAGGTCGATCAGCGAGCGGGTGCTGACCTGCGGGACGCGGTCGCCCGGGTGGTCGGCGAGCAGGCGGGTCTCGCCGAGCGGGGGAGCAGACACGTCGGTCGTCACGGTCATCGGGCCACCTGCCTCGGCGTACGGGTCCAGCCTCGGGTGTCGAAGGACGGCGACAGCCGCCAGGTCACGGCCGCGGCCACGGCGGCGACGCAGCCGAGGGCCACGCCGTCGAGCCACAGGGTCGCGGCGTCCGTCCCGGTGCCGATCGCGTGCATCAGCGCCACCGGCCACAACGCGTACGTCGCCCAGTGCACCGCCTTGAACACGCGCGGACCGACCTTGTCGCGCAGCAGGCTCACCACGGTGATGACGCCGAGCAGGTCGACCGCCAGCGTGCCCAGGCCCAGCCACAGCGGCCGGTAGCTGCCGAGGAACGGGAACACCAGGTCCACGAGGCGCAGCTGGGCGTACGGGTCGAACAGCAGCGTGCCGAGGTGGACCGCGACGAGCCCGACGCCGGTCAGCGCTGCGGTGCGGTGGACCTCGTTGAGGCCGAAGCGGCCGAGCCCCAGTGCGTCGCGACCCGAGCGGGTCACGATCCCCAGCACGAGGGAGATCGTGAACGCGACGAGCGCGGCGACGCCGGCTCCGCGGCCGAGGTCCCAGAGGGCGGTGGTCAGGGTTGCACTCATGCGGCGATCTCCTTCGGCCACTGGTTGAGCGTGGCGATGTCGCCGTCGTGGGACACCAGCCGGGCGGGAAGAGCGGTGTGCTGCAGCCAGGCGACGGCTGCGTCGCCCTTGACCAGCGCGGCGGTCGCCGCCGTGTTGGCCCGGGCGCAGGTCGGGGCCACCACCGTCACGCTGCGCCAGCGGCCGGTCGCCGGCCGGGCGGTGACCGGGTCGACCAGGTGGTGCAGCGCGACGCCCTCGCGCAGCCAGGTGCGGCGCGCGATGCTCGAGGTGGCGACGGCGGCGCCGTCGGCGAGGGTGATCTGCTGGGGGAGGTCGGTGGACAGGTCCTGGACCGTCACCTGCCAGCCGCCCTCGGGGCTCGGGCCGGCGGTGGCGATGTCGCCGCCGAGGCTGACCAGCACGCCCGTGCCCAGGCGATCGGCGACGGCCTCCGCGCACCAGTCGGCGGCCACGGCCTTCGCGGTCGCGCCCAGGTCGAGCTGGGTGCCGCGGGCGAGGCGCATCCGGGTGCCGTCCAGGACGACGGAGCGCCACCCGGTGGGCCGGCGTACGACGCGGACCGGAACGGCCGCACCGTCCCGGAGCTCCTCGATGTCGCGGTCGTAGCCGAGATCGACCAGCGTGGCGCCGATCGTGGGGTCGACGGCACCGTCGGTGTGCCGGGCCGCGTCGAGGGCGACCGCCATGAGGTCGGCCAGGGTCGGGCTCAGCCGGCTCCAGCCCTCTGCGTCCGTGGTCAGGGTGAGCAGCTCGCTGTCGCGGCGGAACCGGCTGCAGGCGCGGTCGATGTCGGCGAGGACCTCGTCGACGACGGCGCCGGCGGCCGCGAGGGCCTCCGGCGCGGTCACCACCAGGCGACAGCTGGTGCTCCACTGCTCCCAGTCACGGACGGCGGTCATCACGACCCCGACGTGGTCGCGTGACTCGAGCTGCTGCTCTTGCCGGAGCCGGCGAGGCTGCTGCTCTTGCTGGAGTGGCTCGTGGTGCCGGTGTTCGCGGTGGTGCCGCTCGACGTACCGGTCGACGTGCCGGTGCTGCCCTGGTTGGTCGTCGTGCCGGTGGTCGTGGTGGCCGTCGCGCCACCTGCGGCAGACGCGGCACCGAGGGCCACCGCGGTGCCGAGGGCACCGGCGGCGCCGAGGGCCACGATGCCCTGCTGGGCACGACGGCTGCGGCGGATCCTGAGGTCACGGCTCTTGCTCATGACAAGAAGGATCCATCGGGAATCTGTGTGCTTCCTTGGAGCCGTGCAGCGGGATGCTGTCGATCTGCTGGGCCCGCCCGCGCCGGCCGGCACTGCTCCCGGGGACACGCCCGGCCCGGCGACGAGGCGGCAGAGACGTGGAGGATGATCGGATCATGAGCAAGCTCGTGTACGACTTCGCAGAGGGTGACAAGGACCAGAAGGACCTGCTCGGCGGCAAGGGAGCGAACCTCGCCGAGATGACCCGGCTCGGGCTGCCGGTGCCGCCCGGCTTCATCATCAGCACCGACGCCTGCCGCGAGTACCTCGCCGAGGGGCGCGTGCCGGTGCGGCTGGCCGCCCAGATCACCGATCACCTCGCGACGCTCGAGTACGCCATGGGCAAGCAGCTCGGACAGCCCGACGACCCGTTGCTCGTGGCGGTGCGCTCGGGTGCGAAGTTCTCGATGCCCGGGATGATGGAGACGGTCCTCAACGTCGGCCTCAACGACGAGTCGGTCCTGGGCCTGGCGGCCACGTCGAGCAACGAGCGGTTCGCCTGGGACTCCTACCGCCGGCTCCTGCAGATGTTCGGCGCCACGGTGATGGGCATCGAGGGCGACGTCTTCCACGACGCCCTCGACGCCCTGAAGGCCGAGCGCGGCGTCACGGCCGACACGGGGCTCGAGGCCGACGACCTCAAGGGTCTGGTCACGACGTACCAGGAGCTGATCGAGAAGCACGCCGGCCGCCCGTTCCCCCAGGAGCCCCGCGAGCAGCTCGACCTGGCCGTGAACGCGGTGTTCGACTCGTGGAACACCGACCGGGCCCGGCTCTACCGCCGCCAGGAGCGCATCCCGGACGACCTGGGTACCGCGGTCACCGTCATCGCGATGGTCTTCGGCAACCGCGGCGAGCACTCCGGCACGGGTGTCGCCTTCACGCGTGACCCTTCGACCGGCAAGCAGGGCGTCTACGGGGACTACCTGGAGAACGCCCAGGGCGAGGACGTCGTGGCCGGCATCCGCAACACGCTGCCGCTCGCCGAGCTCGAGCGGATCGACAAGACGTCGTACCACGAGCTGATCCGGATCATGGACGTGCTCGAGAAGCACTACCGCGACATGTGCGACATCGAGTTCACCATCGAGCACGGCAAGCTCTGGATGCTGCAGACGCGCGTCGGCAAGCGCACGCCCGAGGCTGCGTTCCGGATCGCGCGCCACATGGTGGCCGAGCGGCTGATCGATGAGGACGAGGCGCTCCAGCGGGTCACCGGCGCGCAGCTGGCCCAGCTGATGTTCCCCCGCTTCGAGGAGAGCACCGACCACGACCTGCTCGCCACCGGCATGGGCGCCTCGCCGGGTGCGGCGGTCGGCAAGGCGGTCTTCGACTCCGCCACGGCCGTCGAGTGGGCTGCCCGTGGGGAGCACGTGATCCTGGTGCGCAAGGAGACCAACCCCGACGACCTGCACGGCATGGTCGCGGCCCAGGGCATCCTGACCAGCCGCGGTGGCAAGACCTCGCACGCGGCCGTGGTCGCGCGCGGCATGGGCCGCACCTGCGTGTGCGGTGCCGAGGCGCTGGACGTCGACGCGGCGGCCCGCACGGTCACCGTCCGCGACGGGCGCACACTGCACGAGGGGGATGTGATCTCCATCGACGGCACCACGGGCGCGGTGTACGCCGGCGAGGTGCCGGTGCGCGACTCCCTGATCGTCCGGCACTTCGAGGGCGAGGCGGAGACCGACGCCGACGAGCTGGTCGGGGCGGTGGCGACCGCGATGGCCCGTGCCGACTCCGCGCGCCGGCTCCGGGTCCGGGCCAACGCCGACACCGCCGAGGACGCTGCCCGCGCACGCCGGTTCGGGGCGGAGGGGATCGGCCTGTGCCGGACCGAGCACATGTTCCTGGGTGAGCGCCGTCAGCTGATCGAGGACCTGATCATCGCGGAGTCGACCGAGGCGCAGGAGGCCGCGCTCGCCGAGCTGCTGCCCCTGCAACGGCAGGACTTCACCGAGATCCTCGAGGCGATGGACGGCCTGCCGGTGACGATCCGGCTGATCGACCCCCCGCTGCACGAGTTCCTGCCCGACCTCACCGAGCTCTCCGTGAAGGTGGCCCGCCAGGAGGACGCCGGCAAGATCGACGAGCACGACCGGGTGCTGCTCGACCACGTCCGCCGACTGGACGAGGAGAACCCCATGCTCGGGCTCCGCGGGGTCCGGCTCGGCATCCTGATCCCCGGGCTCTTCGAGATGCAGACCCGGGCGATCCTCGAGGCGGCGGCCGACCGGAGGGACGCGGGCGGCGACCCGCAGCCGGAGATCATGATCCCGCTGGTGGCCAGCGTCCGGGAGTTCGACGTCGTCCGCCGGCACCTCGACAAGGTGGCTGCCGAGGTCAAGGCGGAGCGGGGCGAGGTGCCCTACAAGCTGGGCACGATGATCGAGCTGCCGCGCGCGGCGATCCTCGCCGACCGGATCGCCCGATCGGCCGAGTTCTTCTCGTTCGGCACCAACGACCTGACCCAGATGACGTGGGGTTTCTCGCGCGACGACGTCGAGGCGTCGTTCTTCTCGCCGTACCTGGAGAACGGGATCTTCGACGTCTCGCCGTTCGAGTCGCTCGACACGCTGGGCGTCGGGGAGTTCGTGCGGATCGGCACCGAGAAGGGCCGGTCCACCCGCCCCGACCTGCACGTCGGGGTGTGCGGCGAGCATGGCGGCGACCCGCACTCGATCCACTTCTTCCACGGGGTCGGCCTCGACTACGTGTCCTGCTCGCCGTTCCGGGTGCCGGTCGCGCGGCTCGAGGCCGGACGGGCCGCGCTGGACTGACCGCGGCGCCCGTCGCCCGGATCAGCCCGCGATCGCCTGGGCCGCGAGGGCCAGGTCGTCCACCCCGCGCGCCAGCTCGGTGGGCCGGTCGGTGGTCAGGTCGAGGTGGAAGCCGTACAGGGCCGAGTCGACCAGGGTGACGATCCGGCCGACCCGTCGGGGCGACGCGCCGCAGCGCATGAAGTAGTCACGGAGCGCGGCCGCCCAGGCCGCGTTGCTCGCGCGCGCGTCGCTGAGGTAGGGCTCGCGTCCGATCAGGCCCGTGGCCGCCGCCTGGCAGTAGACGTCGAGGCACCGGGACAGCGGCTGGGTCTGGTACGCCGCCCACAGCCGGTTCACGCCGGACCGCACCGAGGCGGCGCCGGGGAGGGCCTCCACCTGGGCCACGGCCCGCTCCGACGTGCGCGCGACCACCGCGGAGACCAGGGCGTCGCGGCTGGTGAAGTGGTAGATCAGCATCCGGTCGCTGGTGCCCACCGCTGCAGCGACGGGCCGCAGGGACAGGCCGATCAGCCCGTGCGCGAGGACGTGGTCGCTGATCCGGTCGAGCAGGTCGTCCCGGTCCATCGCCATGGACCAAACGTAGCATGTGCTACATTGGAGGTATGTAGCGAGTGCTACATACCGACGGCCCGCGAGGCGGTCGGCACGGTTTCGGAGGAGTGGTTCAGGTGCTCGGCGCAGCGGTGTTGCTGGTGGTCGCGATCGCGGTGGAGGTCGGTGCGACGGCGATCCTGCCGAAGGCGGCCGGGTTCACCCAGCCGGCGTGGAGCGCGGTCGTCCTCGGTGGCTACGCCGCGTCGATCTGGCTGCTGGCGGTCGTGGTGCGGTCGATCCCGGTGAGCGTCGCGTACGCCGTCTGGGCGGGTCTCGGCACCGCCGCCGTCGCGGTGATCGGGTATCTCTGGCTCGGGGAGTCGATGGGCTGGCTCAAGGCCGTGTCGCTCGGCCTGATCGTGCTCGGTGTGATCGGCCTGAACCTGGTGGCGAGCCACTCCTAGACCGTCGCCAAACCCGGGTGCGCGAAGCCCCGGCAACAGGGACAATCGCCTCTCGTGGGTCACGTGGACGTCGCCGGAGTGCGCTACGAGCTGCCCGACGGCCGGGTGCTGCTCGACGACGTCGCGTTCCGGGTCGGCGACGGCGCGAAGGTCGCCCTCGTCGGCGCCAACGGGGCCGGCAAGACGACCCTGCTGCGGATCATCACCGGCCAGCTCACGCCGCACGCCGGTGCCGTGACCCGCTCGGGCGGTCTCGGTGTGATGCGACAGGCGGTCGGGCAGGGCCTGGGGGAGGACCCCACCGTCGCCGACCTGCTCCTGTCGGTCGCGCCTGCGCGGGTGCGGGAGGCCGCCGCCGAGGTCGACCGGCTCGAGCAGCGGCTGATGGACGTCGACGACGAGGCGACCCAGATGCGGTACGCCGCCGCGCTCGCGGAGTTCGGCGACGCGGGCGGCTACGACATCGAGGTCGTCTGGGACGGCTGCTGCACCGAGGCGCTCGGGGTCGGCTTCGACCGGGCGAAGTACCGCGCGCTCGGCACGCTCTCGGGCGGTGAGCAGAAGCGCCTGGTGCTGGAGTACCTCCTCGCCGGGCCCGACGAGGTGCTGCTGCTCGACGAGCCGGACAACTACCTCGACGTGCCCGGCAAGGTCTGGCTGGAGCAACGGATCCGGGAGTCGGCGAAGACGGTCCTGTTCATCAGCCACGACCGGGAGCTGCTGGCCAACACCGCGACGCGGATCATCACCGTCGAGCTGGGCGCCGCGGGCAACACGGCCTGGACGCACCCCGGCGGGTTCGCGTCGTACCACGAGGCCCGGAGGGACCGCTTCGCCCGCTTCGAGGAGCTGCGGCGCCGGTGGGACGAGGAGCACGCCAAGCTGAAGGCGCTCGTGCTGCGCTACAAGATCAAGGCGGAGTACAACGACGGTCTCGCGTCGCAGTACAAGGCCGCCCAGACCCGGCTGCGCAAGTTCGAGGACGCCGGACCGCCCCAGGCGATCCCGCGCGAGCAGCAGGTGACGATGCGCCTCACCGGCGGTCGCACCGGGAAGCGAGCGGTGGTCTGCGAGTCGCTCGAGCTCACCGGGCTGATGCGGCCCTTCGACCTCGAGGTCTGGTACGGCGAGCGCGTCGCCGTGCTCGGCTCCAACGGGTCGGGCAAGTCGCACTTCCTGCGCCTGCTGGCGGCGGGTGGCTCCGACCCCGACGTCGAGCACCGTCCCGTCGGCGAGGCCGAGATCCTGCCCGTGCGCCACTCCGGCAAGGCCAAGCTGGGTGCGCGCGTGCGCCCGGGCTGGTTCGTCCAGACCCACGAGCACCCGGAGCTGATCGGCCGGACCCTGCTCGAGGTGCTCCACCGCGGCGACGGCTCGCCCCAGGGGCGCGCCGGCATGGGCCGCGAGCAGGCTTCTCGGGTCCTCGACCGGTACGAGCTCGCGCACGCCGCGGAGCAAGCGTTCGAGTCGCTCTCGGGCGGTCAGCAGGCGCGCTTCCAGGTGCTGCTGCTCGAGCTCTCCGGTGCGACGCTGCTGCTGCTGGACGAGCCCACCGACAACCTCGACGTGGAGTCCGCCGAGGCGCTGGAGGAGGGCCTGGCGCAGTTCCAGGGCACCGTGCTCGCGGTCACCCACGACCGCTGGTTCGCCCGTGGCTTCGACCGCTTCGTGGTGTTCGGCGAGGACGGCTCGGTCTACGAGTCCGACGTGCCGGTCTGGGACGAGGGCCGGGTCCAGCGGGTGCGGTAGGCGGCTCCCGGATCCCGTCAGGCCTGCGCTATCGGCTGAGGACGAGGATCAACACCGCCGTGACGACGATCGACAGCAACAACGATCCTGCGCAACCGAGGCGGTTGCTGAAGAAGAAGAACATGAGGGTCTCCGTCGTGAGTCGGTGGGACCCGGGCCTTCGGCTACGACGGGGAACGCTGCCCCGCCCGGGCGTCCCGGCCAGGTACCCCCGCGCGACCTGGTCACGCTCGTCGCCGCGGTGTCAGGTCTCACACGCGCTCGCGTCCCATGCCCGTGGGCACGCCGGTGGCCCCGCCGGGTCGCGGCGGGGTGCGGGTCAGCTGGTTCGTCGGTGCGGTGGCGGCTCGACCGGATCCGGGGTGAGCTCGGTGGTGCCGGTGCGGTCGCGGTGCCAGGTGTGTCCGTGGGGGCTGTGCCAGAGGTACTCACCGGGGGTCAGCATGGTGTAGGTCCAGCCGCCGTGGGTCTTCATCCGGTGGTGGCGTCTGCAGAGCGCGGCGAGGTTGTCGCTCGACGTCGGGCCGCCTTGCTCCCAGGGGACGAGGTGGTCCTTGTCGCAGCCTCGGGCGGGGCGGTTGCACCAGGGGAACACGCAGGTGCGGTCCCGGAGCTCGATCTGCTCGGTGAGTGTGGGGCTGGGTTGGTAGCCGGTCGAGTGCAGGGTCTCCGCGAGGTCGAGCACCGGCCGCACGGTGATCCTCGTGGTCCCGGTGGTGGAGCCTGCCCCGCACCACTCGGCGACCTGCCCGGTCGTGACGAGGTGCCCGCCGGCGTTCTCCAGCCACGCCGGGGCGTTGCGGTCGCCCGAGCGGAGGGCGGCTTCGGAGAGGTGCACGTAGAGCACGACGTCGCGGGCCTTCGGGCTGGTTGAGGCGCCCAACGGAGTGGTTGAGCCGCTCAGTTGGGTGGTTGAGCCTGCCGAAACCACCGGGTCCGGACTCTCGAACTCCAGCGCCTGCTCACCACGCGCCAGCATCCCGACGGCCAACGACCGGCGCACGTCGAGCGACTCGGTGTTGCCGAGCTCGGCCAACTGCTCGGCTCCGCGCCGGACGGCGTCGTCGAGGTCGATGGCGTCGGCGAGGTCGAG
>NZ_RJSF01000010.1:0-143 GCF_003725535.1 Nocardioides pocheonensis
TTGGACGCTGCGCGTGAGTTCCGTCGAGCCGCCAACGCCGCTGAGGCCGGGCTGCTCGCGACCGCACTGGAGTGGGCGCACCTCCACGTGGTCTCGGACCTCGACGCGGCTTCGACCCTGGTCACCGGCACCGGTCGGGACAC
>NZ_RJSF01000010.1:243-354 GCF_003725535.1 Nocardioides pocheonensis
ATCCCTGGCGCCGTGGCGGGCCAAGCGGATCGCTGACGCCACCCTCCACCTCAACGCCGAAGCCGCAGCGTTCGTCGACACCCAGGTCGCACCCTTCGCGCACAAGACCGG
>NZ_RJSF01000012.1 GCF_003725535.1 Nocardioides pocheonensis
TGGGGGCACCACAGATGAAGAAGCACAAGTCCGTTGCGGGATCGGCCGGTTTGTTCCGGATCCGGTCCCTTGTCGCGTTCCGGCACCAGAGTCGGGTCGCTCGTGTTCTTTCGGCGGTCGCGGCTTTGGCGATCGCGTTGGTGTTCGTGCCGACGACGGCGTTCGCGGTGCACGACACGGGGAAGTTCGAGCTGGACGGGAACATCG
>NZ_RJSF01000013.1 GCF_003725535.1 Nocardioides pocheonensis
TTAATCCAAACGATGGTGAATACCAATTGATTTATATCAACGGTGATCACAACGTGGCGAGTAAGTACACCACTAAAGAGGGTGAGGAAAAGCAACTTAAAGTCCGTTCGATTGAACAAACCTTCTTAAAAAATATGTTTGAGGAGTAATGCACTGTGGCAAAGGCTCCTAAAGCAAAAACTAAAGCAGTTAAAATTAATTTCCACGAGCAATTAATTTTAAACAAATGGTTG
>NZ_RJSF01000011.1:0-33383 GCF_003725535.1 Nocardioides pocheonensis
ACCCTGACCGAGCAGATCGAGCTCAGGGACCGCACCTGCGTCTTTCCCTGGTGCCAACGTGCCGCCCGAGGCTGCGACAAGGACCACATCGTCCCGTGGCAGGACGGCGGCCCGACATCGAGCGACAACCTCGCCGCCCTCTGCAGACGCCACCACCGGTTGAAGACCCACGGCGGCTGGACCTACACCATGGTCGAGCCCGGCACCTACCTGTGGCACAGCCCGTTCGGCTACTCCTGGCTGCGCGATCGAAGCGGCACCACCGACCTCACCCCAGCAGCCGCCGAGCCACCCCCGCGCCGACGAACCAGCTGACCCACACCCCGCGGACGACCTCCGCGGGGCCGTCGGCATGCACCCGCACGCCCTGACCGGCACGCGCTGACTGCTCGCGCGCCATTCGCCGACCGTCGCCTTGACGCCCCCGTGACGCAGAAGAGCGTCCCTAGCCTCGGCTCCGGTCCGCCGGACGGAACTCCGGCCGGCGCACCGGTAGCACCGACGGTGGCTCCGCAGGACGCGTCGACGGCCGCCGCGTGGGGCCGGTGGGCGCAGAAGCAGCACTTCACCGGGGCCCAGAGGCGAAGGCCGACTACGCCCACCCCGAGCAGATGAACCGCTACACGTGGTACCAGACGCACGACTGGAAGGTGCCCTACCCGGGTGACTCGAAGGTCTACCTGCCCCACGAGGTGCCGGGCGCGTACCTGCCGTCCGCCGAGACCGACTGACCCACCGATCGACCGCACGAAGGCGAAGGCCCCGGGACGTCCCGGGGTCTTCGGCCTTCCCCGCGGGGGTGTCGATCGAGGGCCGGCTCGTTCGTTCCCCCTCGTCAGTCCCCTCGGGGAAAGCGGAGGAAGGAGCGGTCATGGGTTCGATCGGCGTGACGATGAGCGTGTCCCTGGACGGTGTCGTCCAGGGACCGGGGCGGCCGGACGAGGACACGCGCGGCGGCTTCGAGCACGGCGGATGGGGTCAGCGGTACGTCGACGACGTGATGGGCCGCGAGATGGCCGCGTCGATGAGCGCGCCGGGGGACATGCTGTTCGGCCGGCGTACGTGGGAGGACTTCATCACCGCATGGGGCCGCGCGACTGACGGCAACCCGTTCACGACGCACATGAACGCAGCGACCAAGTACGTCGTGTCCCGCACGCTCGACGACGCGGAGACCTGGCAGAACTCCGTGCTGCTGCGGGGGAGACGCCGTCGAGCAGGTCGCGGGGCTCAAGGAGCGGTCCGAGCGGGACCTGTCGATCATCGGCAGCACGTCGCTCGTGCACGCTCTGCACGGAGCCGGGCTGATCGATCGGTACACGCTGCTGATCCACCCCTTGACGCTCGGGCCGGGACTGCGGCTCTTCCCCGACTCCGCAGGCGTGACGGAGCTGCGCCTGGTCGGCTCCGTCGCGACCAGGAAGGGCGTGATCGTCGCGCGCTACCAGCGCGGGTGACACGCCGTGCTCACCGACGGGGATTGCCGTGGGCGAGGTGGGGCACTGGCACGAAGGTGCCGACGGAACCACCGGAGGCACTCGAACCTCAGGGAGGTCGACATGGCCGAGTCAGCCAACGATCCCGTGGGCCGCGACGCCGACCGGAGCGGCACCATCCTGGACGAAGGAGGGATCGACACCGACGCGCGCGCAGGCCGCAGCCTCGGCATCGATCCGAGCCGAGAGCCCGACGAGCAGACCAAGCAGCAGATCGAGGAGGAACGGGCCAGCCGCCTCGACCCGGACAACCGTCCCGACGGCGCGGAGGTCGACAACACCGAGCGCACCTTCGACCACGATCGCGGGCAGTTCACCGACTCTCCGGACTATGACGGCTCCGAGCCGCCGCGGTTCAGCGACCCGGAGGACCCGAACAACCCCGACAACGCCTGAGCGCGGCCGACCCCGCCGATCGTCACCGGAACAGGAACGGGCTGGCACCCCAGCGGATCGTGTAGCGGAAGGTGCTTCTGCCGAACCCGCGCCGGTCGACGCTGACCACGATGCGAGCGCCGGGTCGCAGGGTGTGCCCGCGGAGGAACGACGTCAGGTCCACGCTCCTGGTCGCGACGGTCGACACCGTGCGCCGCGAGGGGCAGCCCCGGCCCAGGCACCGCACCGCGACGCGCGAGTGGCGGAAGAGCCCGGTGACCTTGAGCCGGCGTACCCAGGTGCGCTGCCCCTCCACGCGCCACCGGGCTGCGACCGACCCGGGTGCCTGGTGCGTCCGGGGCGGGTCGCCGATGATCACGAAGCCAAGGGTGAAAGCGCTGACGTCGGTGGCCGCGCCGGCGGTCACCGTGACCGCGTGCGACCCCGCGGTGACGTGGTCGAACGTGAACGGTGAGGCGCACGGCGTCGGCGCCTGGTCGTCGAGCGCGCAGGTGGCCGGTGACCCGGTGGCGACGAAGGTGATCGTGACGGGTCCGTCGGGGGGCAGGGTCGTCGCGCCGTCCCCCAAGGTTAGGACGGTACCCGGCGTCGGCGAGGTGATCGTGACCGAGTCCGCCTCGGCCATGGCCTGGGTCGGCGCCAGCGCGGTGACCGCAGCGACCACGAGGGCCGGCAGGAGCAGGCGGCGCGGAAGGGCTGCGCGGCGGCTGGGAGTCCTGGTCATGAGCTCGTCCTGTTCGTCTGCTCCCCCGGAGGACCGGTCTTCGGCGAAGTGGTCTGGTGGGACTGCGTCCAGCACACCAGCGGAGCGCGTTTCGGAGAATCCTGATGATCCTCAGGGTCGCGCCTCGCCTCGGCTTCGCCGGGACAGAGCCGTGCGGCCCCGGTGTCCCGGGGCCGCACGAAACGGGGAAGGTGGTCAGCAGTTCGGGACGTTGGGGTCCACGAAGGGAGTGCCGAGAAGGCTGCCCGAGGTCTGACCGTTGTTGTAGAAGGCGTCGGCGGAGACGTAGTAGGCGCCGTTCCACGGACTCGAGGCGATCCGGTACCACCAGGTGTTGCCGTCCGCCACCTTGAAGCCGGTCACCTTGCAGGCAATCTGGACCGTTGTGTAGCCGGCGATCGTCGGGCCCTCGGTGCCGCCAGCGTTGGTGTAATTCGTCCAGGTGTGGGCAGCTCCACCGGTCGTCTCGCTCCAGGTCGGCGCCGGTGCAGGCGTGGGCGTCGGGGTGGGCGCGGGTGTGGGTGTCGGGGTAGGTGCGGCCATCACGGTGCCCATCCGCCAGATCGTCACCTCGAGGCCGGCGCGGGCCGCCGAGGCGTACGGATCCCAGGAGTGCCGGCCCACGGTGTCCGGAGCGACGTAGTTGCTGTCGACGACGTCGAACGAATTCGAGCCGGCCGTGTGGCCGAGGATCACGGCGGTGTGCATCGGCCAGTAGTAGTTGGCGTGGTCGCGCGGGTTGGTCAGTTGGATGATGTCCCCGACCGCGACGTTGTCACGGCTGACTCGAACGCCCCCGTTGGCCGCGTAGTTCTCGTAGTAGTCGCCGCCGAGGCGCTGGGTGTGTCCCGAGGCGACATACACCCAGTCATTGACAGCCTGCTTGCACTGACCGTGGTCCAGCGAACCGGGCGTGTACAGGTATTGCCCGAGATGGGAGAGACCCTCGCGGGCGATCGCGGCGTTGTCGTAGCTGCCGGCACCGAGCTGCTCGCCGAGCGGTGCGGCGAAGCCGTTCGAGATCGGGTATGCCGACTCACCTGGCAGCAGGGGAAGGCGCCCGATCTTCACCGCTGCCAGCCGGACGTACACGTGCGCCGGCACGCGCCGCCTGAGCGTCACCGAGCCGCACCGAACCTGCAGGCGCTCTCCCCGGTGCGCGGTGTGTTTGGTCGTGCCGGGCGCCTTCACCACCATGCGCCGGGGAAGACCTTGGACGCTGCGCTGGGCGAGCACCTTGCCGGACGACGTGATCACGGCAACGGTGCACGTGCTGGCGCCGGTCGCAGGCATGGTGATGCTCAGCGGCGCGGGCGCGGCCGACGCAACTGACGGCACGGCAAGGGCGGCCGAGGCGACGAGCCCGGCGCCCAGCGCGACGCCGAACCGCCGTGGGAGGGGGGACGTATGACGGGTGCTCATGTGCGTGTTCCTTTGCTCTGAGGAGGAGCCGCTGCCGAATCTCGGCAAGCACGAGCACATCAGCGGGAGCGCCGGAGCGACATCCTGATCCTGATCAGGGTCACGCGGTCCCGGCCCGGGTCATCCCGGGCTGCACGTGGATGCGACGCGGTCAGCCCGAGGAGTCCGGCGGACCGCACGTGCCCCGCCACCGGGCCGGGTCGGCCTGGGCCTGGTGGCAGACGTTGAGCAGGTCGGCGGCGGTGAACGGGCTGGGAACCCTGCGCGTGCCGCCCTGCTCGAGGGCCACGATCAGCGCGTCGATGGCCTGGGTAGTCGTCATCGACGGGTGGTCCTGGCGGATCTGCGCGATCCGGTCCACCAGCACCGTGTAGATCCCGTCGGTCGGGGTCGCGTAGGGCCGCGTCACCGAGACCCCGTGGTCGCGACAGCCGTCCGGACCACCGGAGAAGGGGAAGGCGTAGTCGGGGAGGTTCTCGACCGCCGCCACGAAGTGTCCGTGGGTCACGCGAGCCCTCAGGTGGATCGGGGGGAAGGTGCGCTCGTAGATCGTCCCGGGCTTCCCGACGACTTCGTACCTGACTCGCACCTGGTAGTCGACGTTCGTGCGGCAGTCGTCGGCGACCAGGTCGACCACGCTCGGCGGTCGGCACCTGCCGTCGAGGACGCCGAACGGCCGGTGGTCGTTGCCGATGACCTGCTGCCACCCGCCGTTGTCGGCGTCGGCGCGGTAGCGCGCGAAGGTGGTGAACTGCTGCGTCGGCGGTGGGCAGACGTGCGCGGGCTCGGGCGGTGAGACCACGGTGCCGACAGGGCAGGTCAGCCCGAGCTTCTGGAACACCCTGGTCGGCGCCGGCGCCCGTGTGGGGATCCGGGTCACGGCAAGGACGTGAAGGTCCTGCTTGGCGGTGAGCACCAGCTGAAATTTCCCGCCGCCCCAGCTGGTCGGTTGCAGCGGCGAGAGGTCAGCCGTCACCGGGCCCTGGGGCTCGTTGCAGTCCACCTGGGTGTCGAGGTTCGTGCCGCCGGTGAGCCGCCCGTTCAGGATCTGGCCGTGGTCGACGACGTGCACGACGGCCGGGTTGCTCGTCGTCGCGGACGGGCTGGGCGAGGCGGGCGACGGCTTCGCCACCGTGCCCGTGGGCGGCGCGGACGTCGGAGCTGTCGGCGATGGGGAGCCCGTCGTCGGCGGATCGACGATGATGCGCTTCGACGTGGTGGGCGTGCGAGGACCGGTCGCTGCGGCCGGTCCGGCCGCGTGCTCCCCGGCCGTGCGCATCGCGATCGCCGACCCGCCGGCACCGATGACCAGGAGGATCGGCACGAGGACGAGCACGGCGGTCCGGCCGGCGAACACGCGGACCGGCGTCCCCGGGCGTCCCTCGGGCTCGGGCGCGAGGCTGCGCAGCAGCTGCCGACGCAGCACTGGGCGTGCCCGGAGCGCCGGCGCGGTCGCGACCCTCGCCCGCGTCGCGTCGAGGTCGAGGCTCCCGTCGATCGAGAGCGGCGGAGTCAGGCCGGTCAGGGTCTCCATCGCGGTGACCGCGAACGAGAACGTGTCCGCGCGCGGTCCCGGTCGACCGTCCGGGTTGCGCAGCTCGGGAGAGGAGTACGCCGCCGTACGACCGCTCGCGGGACCGGAACCCGCGGGCCGCAGCAGGCCGAGGTCGACGAGGACCGGAGCCCCGTCGGTGCCGATGATGATGTTGGTCGGCTTGACGTCGCCGTGGGTGATCGGGCCCGGCCCGCCGTTGCCCCGGTGCAGGCGGCTGAGCGTCGCCGCCACACCCCGGAGGATGCGGATCCGCTCACGCGGCGCGGCATCCGGGTGCTCGTCGAGCCAGGTGCGGAGCGTCAGACCGGGCACGTGGTTCATCACGACGTACCGGTGGGTGGGTGCGGCGCTCGTGTCGTCGTCCGCGCGGTGCCGGGCGACCCCCACGAACGTCTCCTCGACGCGGACCAGGCCGGGTACCACGAGCGACCCCAGTGCATCGAGGCGCTTGGCCCAGTCGTCGGTGCCGTCGCTCGGCAGGGTGTCGATCTTGACGGCGACCTCGCGCTCCTCGTCGCCGGCACGTACGGCGCGCCAGACCTCGCCCTCGCCGCCGGAGCCGAGCAGGTGGGTCAGCCGGTAGCGTCCGGGCTCGTCGGCAGGACCGACCCAGAACGCGGACGTGTCCATCGGCCTCCTGCCCCAGCGCGGTCAACCTGTCGCGATCATGGCAGCGCGCTCCGGGCGCGGGGACCAAACACCGGGGCCGCGCGACCTCGGTCTAGTCCGCGGCGCAGCCAGAGGCGCTCGGTTGCGGCCCGAACTGGAGCGTCGGCGTCGACCGTCCCGTCCCGAGCCGGTAGACGTTGGCCCTGCCCACCGGACCGTAGGTGTAGAAGGTCCCGGGGCTGACCTTCCCCTGGTGCGTGCCGACGAAGTAGTGGATGACGGGACGCCAGGCGTAGCCGGCTTTGCACGCCGTGACGTCGATGCCCACGACGACCGGCGTCGTGCGCAGGTTGAACTGCCCGCTCGGGTCGAAGTCGGCGGCCGAGCCGTGGTCGACGATGCGCAGCTTGCGCCGGTCCAGGTCGGCGGCGTAGCGGAGCTGCGAGGGGTCCGCAGCGGCGTCGCACCTGCCGGGCAGTGCGACCCACGCAGGTGTGGGCGTCGTGCCGACCTGCTCGAGGTCGATCTCGGTGACCGTCACCGGGTCCTCGTCCGAGCGCCCCACCAGCGTGAGCAGGAGCCGCCCGGTGTGCCAGCGCCCGACGCCCGCTGCCGGCGGGGCTTTGTCGAGGGCGCCGGCAGTCGTCGGGTGCTGCAGGTCCTCGAGCACGCTCGTCGCTGCGATGCCGGTGTCGGGTCCGCACGGAGCCGTCCAGGCCGCCTTCACGCCCAGCGGACCGGTCGGTCGTGCCTGCCCCGTCGGCGTGGGCGTCCGCCCTGATGCCCGTGTAGGCGCTGTGTCGCGCCCGATCCATCCCCACGCCGCGACCGCCGCGACGAGCACGACGGCGATGAGGACCAGGGCCGGGCGGGCTGCCGACCGGTGCGCGTCGGTGGGGACGTCCGGCTCGGCAGCGGTCGGTGAGGTCACCTCGGTGGCCGCCGTGCCCTCCACGGCCGCGATGAGCCACGCGGTCAGGGCGTGCGGCCGGGCCTCGGGCGGACTGGCCAGTGCGGCGTGCACCGCCTTGACCAGTCGCGTCCGCCGCCTGGTGTCGGGGCTCGACCGGAGTGCCCGCACGACGTCGTTCGGGTCGTGGGCGTCGGCCACGGCCGGGCCGCCGAGCACCTCGGCGACCGTGCGGGCGAATGCGTAGGCGTCACCGGCGGTCGTCGCGGCCGCGCCCGCGGCGAGCTCGGGTGCCAGGAACCTCTCCGGCGCGCCGGTGGTGCCGACCCAGGGCGAGTAGCCGACGACGCGCGTGGAACTGTCCGGCGCCACCCTGACGGCGTCCGGGCTGACCGCGCCGTGGGCGACACCCGGCGTCCGTGCCGTGCCTGCGTGGAGGGAGTCGAGCGCCGCGGCGGCCGCGCGCAGGATCGACAGTCTCTCGGGCACCGACGCCTGGGTGCGTGCGGCCCAGGCCGTGACCGCCTCGGAGTCCGGGTCGAGGAGGGTGAGGGACGCAGAGGTCGCGTCCCGTGAGCCTGCGACCACCCGGGCGAGCGAGGGGTGTCGTGCCGCCTCGATCCGCGGCAGCCACGCGTCCCAGGCGTCCGCATCATCCGGTGTCGTCAGCGGCCACACCGCGGTGCGCGTGCCATGCTCGTCGGGCAAGGCCTCTCCTCTCCAGCGGTGCCGCGCCTGTCGATCCGGTCCCTTCGGCTCATTGACCCGGGGTCCGTCCGGTGATCAGGATGTCGGTGCGAGAGCTCGGGTGTGGGGGGATTGACCGAACGGAGTGGTGATGGGGGAGCCGGCGCCGACAGCTGCCGACGCCGTGCGCGTCCTCGTGGCGACCACCGACCGCAACGGGGACCAGCTCGGTCCGAGGACCTCCGTCGTCGTCCCAGCGGGGGAGACGGTCGAGATCGGGCGCGAGGGTGACCTCCAGATCGCCGACCATCCCGAGGACCTCTCGGTGTCCCGCATCGCCGTGGGCTTGCGGACGCTCTCGGCGGGCGCCGTCGAGCTCTCCGTCTCCAACCGCAACGGCGTCGTCGTCCATCCGTGGGGCTCCCGGTCGCGCTACCTCGCGCCCGGTCCCGACAAGCAGGTGCTCGCGGGCAAGGTCGGGGTGCGCGTGATCAGCGGCACGACCCTGGACCGTCCCGACGCGCCGGTGTACTGGGTCCTGGTCGAGGGCCGCGGGGAGCCGACGGCACGCATCCCGCTCCAGCGTTCCGCGGTCACGGTCCAGAACCCGCGACCCGTCGACCTGACCGACGCGCAGCTCGCCGCGGTGACGTTGATCTTCCAGGAGCACCTCGCCTGGCCTCCACTCCCGGCCCCGCAGGCGCTGACCATCGAGGCGGCCGCCCGGCGGCTCGGCGTCTCGCCCGCTGCGGTCATCCAGCGGCTGGAGGGGGTGCGCAAGAAGGCCTACGCGCTCGGCCTGGCCCAGCAGTACGGCGTGGTCGACCCCGAGTACGTCTTCGCGCTCGTCGCCCATGGATACCTCGAGCCGCCGTCGGAGATCGTCCAGGCCGAGGACCTCGACCTCTTTCCCGGGTGAGGACCTGGAGGCCCCCCGCAGGCCCTCACCCGGACCTGCACCAGCACACCGCACGACGGGCGCTGCCACCATCCTGAGGATCGTCAGGGTCCGCCGCGCAGCGCGCGACCGAGGTCGCCGACCTGGTCCAGCGGCGCGTCGTAGCCCGGGAAGTAGACGCAGACCCGGTCGGCGACGTCACCGAACCGTCGCGTGAGCTCCGCCGCGCACTCCTCGGGCGTCCCGACGACGGCGAGCGTGCGCGCCACGGTGTCGTCGACCAGGTCGACCATCGCGGCGACGTGGCCGGTCTTGGAGAGCGCGTTCAGCTCGGGCTGCAGGTCGGCCCAGCCCTCGACCTCCAGCACCGGCCGGTACGCCGGGGTCGAGCCGTAGAACGCCAGCAGGGCCCGTACGCCGTGGAGCGCGCGCTCCTGCTCCTCAGCGGTGCGTCCCATCGCGACGATCGCCTGCGGGTAGATCGGCAGCACCTCGCGCCCGGCACGCTCGAGCCCCTCGGCGACGGCCGGCAGGGTGCGCTCCCGGAAGTGCCGGTGGCTGTGGAACGGCATCACCAGCAGCCCGTCGGCCACCTCGGCGGCGGTGCGGGTCATCTGCGGGCCGAGCGCGCCGAGCAGCACCGGCGGTGCGCCGTACGGGTTGGGGCCGGGCACGAACGTCGGCGGCATCAGGGTGTGACGCGTGAACTCGCCGCGGAAGTCGAGGCGGTCGCCGCCCTGCCACGACGCGAGGATCGTCTTGACGGCCAGGACGATCTCGCGCATGTGCGCGACCGGCCGGTGCCAGGTGGCGCCGTACCGGTGCTCGATGTGCGGGCGGATCTGCGAACCGAGCCCGAGCCGGAAGCGGCCCTTGCTCAGCAGCTGGAGGTCGTACGCCGCGTGCGCGAGATGCATCGGGCTGCGGGGGAGGGCGATCGCGACATTCGTCATCAGGTCGGTCTCGACGGCGCCGGCCGCTGCGATCAGCGGCACGAAGACGTCGTGCGGCCCCTCGAACGTGAACAGGCCGTCGACACCCGCCCCGACGAGCTCGCGCGCACGGTCGGCGGCCCGGTCGGGACGGGCGTCGAGCTGGACGTCGAGGAGCACCCGCCGAGTATGACCCGCCGTGCCGGACCGACCCGCCGAACCGGCGGACTCGCTGGACACGGCGCGCCGAGATCCGGGGTTCGAGACGGCTCCGACGAATCTAGAACTTGTTCCAACTTCTGTGTAACCTCCGCCACATCCGCCCGTTATGTGATGTGGGTCCCGTTCGCGGTTCACAAACCGGAGTCAGGAGTTCGGCTGTGCGCAGCAAGTTGGTCGGAGCATGCGTCCTCGCACTGGCACTTCTCGTGCCCACCGCCTGCGGCGGTTCCGAGGTGAGTCCGAAGGAGGCCCTGGCGGCCAACCAGAGCATCCTGGGTCAAGGCGCCGGGTCCAGCACGGACACGACCGGCACGTCGAGCGACAGCACCGCGACCGGTGACACCGGCACGACCGGCTCGAGCGTCGACGCGCCCACGGCGGCGTCGACGGGCGGGGCGGCGACCGGCACCGGGTCCACCGGCACGGGGTCCACTGCCACGGGATCGACCGGCGGCAAGCCGAAGACGAAGGGTGCCGGGGGCGCCGCGCCGTCGGCGAGCGGTGCGTCCTGCGCCGGGTTCAAGAACACGACCGGCATCACCGACAGCACCATCACGATCGGCAACTCCTCCGACATCAGCGGCCCGGTGCCCGGCCTGTTCTCCTCCGCCCAGCAGGCGACCAAGGCCTACGTGGCCTACTTCAACTCCAGGTCGAACATCTGCGGCCGCAAGCTCAGCCTGATCAACCTCGACAGCCGCACCGACGCCGGCGCCGACCAGCAGTCGTACCAGAAGCTGTGCGACCAGACCTTCGCCGCGGTCGGCTCGATGTCGGCCTTCGACTCCGGTGGCGCGGCCACGGCCCAGTCCTGCGGCCTCCCCGACGTCCGTGCGGCGGCCGTCACGGCGGCGCGCAACCAGTGCTCCACCTGCTTCGGGGCCGAGTCCAGCGGCGACCACGAGTTCTCCAACTCCGTGCCGGACTTCTTCGTGAAGAACTACCACGACGCCAGCCAGAAGGCGGCGTTCCTCTACCTGAACGCGGGAGCCGCCGCGGAGAACGCCAAGACCCAGCAGACCGTCGAGACCCAGCGCGGCATGAGCTTCGTCTACAGCGCGGGCATCGACGTCGCCGAGTTCAACTACGGCCCCTACGTCCAGCAGATGAAGGACAAGGGCGTGCGGTGGGTGCAGTTCCTGGGCGGCTACCAGCAGGCGGTTCGTCTGGCGCAGGCGATGCAGGCGGCGAACTTCAAGCCGGACATCTTCCTGCTCGACCCGACGGCCTACGACGCCGGCTTCGTGAAGTCGGGCGGCAGCGCGGTCGATGGCGCGGTCATCTTCATCATGTTCACGCCGTTCGAGCAGAGCCAGCCGGAGGTGAACCTCTACAAGCAGTGGCTGCAGCAGGTCTCACCGGGCGCCGTCCCGACGTTCTTCGGCCTGTTCGCCTGGTCGGCGGCCAAGCTGTTCGTCGAACAGGCGGCCGCGCTCGGCGGCCAGCTCAGCCGAGCCTCACTGGTCGCGAAGCTCAAGGGCGTGGACAACTGGACCGCGAACGGCCTGCACGCGCCGATGGCGATCGGCGGCAAGCACGCTCCGTCCTGCATCCGGTTCCTGCAGCTCAAGGGTGGCAAGTGGACCCCACTCGGGAGCACCAGCTACCAGTGCGACGGCTTCAGCAAGGCCGGGTGACCTGGCATGGACTCCTTCCTCTCCTACACCTTCATCGGGCTGTTCACCGGTGCGGCGTACGCCATCGCCGCGAGCGGCCTCGTGCTGACCTACAGCACGACCCGGGTGTTCAACATCGCGCACGGCGCGGTGGGGATGGTCTTCGCCTTCGTCTACTGGGACTTCAGCCAGCGCCAGCACATGCCGGCGTGGCTCGCGCTCGCACTGGTGCTCCTGGTCGTCGCACCGGCCTTCGGGGTGTTCGTCCAGCGGGTCCTCACCCGGGGCCTCGGCTCGCAGCCGATCGGCGTCTCCCTGGTGGTCACCGTCGGCATCCTGGTGGGCCTGATCGGCGTCGCCACGCAGATCTGGCCGCCCGCCTCCCGCACGGTCCCGCAGTTCTTCGCCGGTCACCTGATCACGCTGGGCAACGTGGTGATCACGTGGCACCAGGTGCTCACGGTGGTGCTCAGTGGCGTGGTCGCGGGCTGCCTGTACCTCCTGCTCAACCGGACCCGGATCGGCACGGCCATGCGGGCCAGCGTGGACAACCCCGACCTCCTCCAGCTCTACGGTGGTCGCCCGCAGCTGGTCGCCGCACTGGCCTGGGCGATCGGCACGTCGCTGGCCGCGCTCGCCGGCATCCTGCTGACCCCGGTGATCGGGCTCCAGTACTACGACCTCACCCTCCTGGTGATCTCGGCGTACGCCGCCGCGATGCTCGGCAAGCTGACCAGCCTGCCGATGACCTACGTCGGGGCCATGGGCCTGGGCATCCTCCAGTCCTACGCCGTCGGCTACCTGCCCAGCGCCGGCAACGTGGCCGGTCTGCGCGCGGTGGTGCCGACCCTGTTCCTCTTCGGGATCATCGTGCTGCTACCGCAGGCACCCCTGCGGATCGGTCAGGTCAAGGGCCTGGTGTCCGCGCCGGTGCCGACCCTGGGTCGCGCGTCGATCTGGGGCGGCGCGCTCGTGCTGTTCGCGATGCTGCTCGCGGTCGGGCTGTCGACGAGCAACCTGCTGCTCCTGGGCACCGCCGCGACGTACGCGATCGTGATGCTGTCCCTCGTGCTCCTGACCGGGTACGGCGGCCAGGTCTCGCTCGCCCAGTTCACCTTCGCCGGCGTGGGCGCGGTCGCCTACGCGAAGATCGACCAGCCGAACCTCTTCGGCCTCCTCGTCGCCACCCTGGTGGCCGCCGCGGTGGGCGCGCTCGTCGCGATCCCGGTGCTGCGGCTCACCGGCCTCTACCTCGCGCTCGCCACGCTGGCGTTCGCGCAGCTGATGGACAAGCTGGTCTTCCAGGCGTCCTACGCGTTCCAGTTCAACAACCCGCTCCACGCCGAGCGGCTCTCCGTGCTCGGCCTGAAGATCGACGGCACCGGCTCCTACACCGTGATGATGACGATCTTCTTCGTGCTGCTCGCCCTCGGCGTGATCGCCGTCCGTCGCGGCCGGCTGGGCCGCATCCTCATCGCGATGCGCGACAGCCAGGCGGCCTGCGGCACGCTCGGCCTCGACCTGCGCTGGCTGCGGGTCGGGCTGTTCGCCGCGTCCGCCGGCATCGCAGGTCTCGCCGGTGCCCTGTTCGCCGGCCTGCGCGGCACGATCGTGGCCAACGACTTCCAGTTCTTCGCCAGCCTGCTCGTGCTGCTGGTCGCCGTGATCTGGGGTGTCACCTCGGTCACCGGCGCGGCGATCGGCGGGGTCTTCCTGATGTACCTCCCGGTCGCGCAGTCCGACCACGCGAACATCGCCGGGCTCCTCTTCGCGCTGCTCGGGTTCGGCGCGGTCGCCCTCGGCCGCGACCCGAACGGTCTGGCCAACAAGATCTTCGGCTTCAACAGCTGGGTGGTCGACCGGCTCTACCCGGCGCTCGCGGAGCGCTACCCGGGGATGGCGCTGCGGTCGCGCACCGACGAGTGGGACGGCGCGGTGGACGGCGTCGACGACGAGTCGCTCGCCGCGAGCGGGACGGAGGTGGAGCGCGATGTCGTTGTTGCAGGTTGAGGACGTCGTCGTCCAGTTCGGCGGCGTGACCGCCGTGAACCACGCCACCTTCGAGGTGGTGGCGGGCTCCGTGACCGGGCTGATCGGCCCCAACGGCGCCGGTAAGACCACGTGCTTCAACGTGATCACCGGCCTGCAGCGACCGACCTCCGGGCACGTCCGGTTCGACGGCCGCGACATCACCCGCACGGCGGTCCACCGGCGCGCGCGCCGGGGGATCGGGCGCACGTTCCAGCGGCTCGAGGCGTTCGGCTCCCTCACGGTCGCCGACAACGTGCGCGTCGCGCTGGACATCCACGAGGGCTTCCGCGGGATCTTCCGCCCCGGCGACCACGACGTCGACGAGCTGCTCGAGCGGGTCGGCATCGCCGAGTACGCCGCCGAGCGGGCCGACTCGATCCCGACCGGCACCGCACGCCTCCTCGAGCTCGCCCGGGCCCTGGCCTGCCAGCCGCGGCTGCTGCTCCTCGACGAGCCGTCCTCGGGTCTCGACGAGGCCGAGACCGAGGCGTTCGGCGCGCTGCTGGTCGAGCTGGCCGGCGAGGGCTGCACGGTCCTCATGGTCGAGCACGACATGGACCTGGTGATGTCGGTCTGCGACGAGATCCACGTGCTGGACTTCGGCTCGGTCATCGCCGCCGGCACGCCGGCCGAGATCCGGGTCGATCCCAAGGTGCAGCGTGCCTACCTCGGCTACTCCGACGAGGGCCAGGGCGCCCACGTCGCCGAGAGCCTCGACGAGACGAAGGTGCTGGCCCGATGAGTATCCCGATCCTCGAGGTGGTCGACCTCCACGCCGCCTACGGGCGCATCGAGGTGCTCCGCGGCGTCGACCTGCGGGTGCCGCGCGGAGCGGTGGTCGCGCTGCTCGGCCCGAACGGCGCGGGCAAGTCGACGCTGCTCAAGGTGATCAGCGGCCAGATGGAGCAGACGTCCGGTGACATCCACCTCGCCGGCGTACACGTCGCGGGGGCGAAGCCCGACGAGCTGGCGAGGCTGGGCCTGACCACGGTGCCGGAGGGTCGCAGCGTGTTCCCCAACCTCAGCGTCGAGGAGAACCTCCAGCTGATGTCGTACGCCGGCGTCCCCGCCTCGCAGGTCCTCGACACGGCGTACTCCTACTTCCCGCGCCTGCACGAGCGCCGCTATCAGCTGGCCGGCACGCTGTCCGGCGGCGAGCAGCAGATGCTCGCCCTGGCGCGGGCGCTGACCTCCGACCCGGCCCTGCTGCTGCTCGACGAGCTGTCCATGGGCCTGGCCCCCCTGATCGTCGACGAGCTCTACGAGACCGTCGGCCAGATCGCGCAGACGGGCGTCTCGATCCTCGTGGTCGAGCAGTTCGCCCGCACGGCGCTGCGGATCGCGGACTACGCCGCGGTGATGTCCGGAGGACGGGTGGTCGCGACCGGCGAGCCCGACGAGATCGGCTCGATCATGGCCGACGTCATCCTGGGAGGTGTCGCATGAGGCGCACGTTCGTCGTCCTGACCGCGGTCGGAGCGCTCATGGCCGCACCACTCGTGGCCGCACCGAGCCAGGCCGTCGTGCGCACCGACCCGGACTTCAGCGGGTTCACCACTCAGGCGACCGCGACCCCGCTGCGGATCGAGGTCTACGAGCCGGCCATCCCGATCCCGTCCGACCCGCAGGCCGAGATGGACTTCTCCTACACCCGTGTCGACGGCACGTCCGGTCCCACCGGCTCGGCCCGCGCCTCCGCCCTGTGGCCCGGCGACTCCATCGGCGAGGGCTTCAAGACCTTCGGCGAGCAGCTCGGCCTGCCCGAAGCGCTGTACCAGAACGGCTACCCCGCGCAGGTCAACGCGCAGTCCCCGGGTGACATCACCCAGGCTGCCCAGGAGCCGCTGCCCGGCATGGTGGCCCGCGTCAACGCCACGGACAAGAAGGCGATCGCCAAGGCCGGCTACGGCACCGGGGGCGACGTGCCGGAGGGCCACGCCGGCGACGGTACGACGCCCAAGCCGGCCAACCCGCTGACCTCCCTGCTCGGCGGCGACCTCAGCGCGCTCGGCAACATCCTGACCGGCACGGCCACCGGCAACGGGGACAACCCCGTGTCGACCAGCCCGTTGGGGATGCTGAGCCTGCTGGTCAACGCCAACGGCATGCAGAGCATCTCCACCACGGACTACTCCGGCGACAAGGTGATCGCCACGGCGACCAGCCGCCTCGGCGAGCTCGACATCCTCGGCGGCCTGATCAAGCTGACCGGCATCGAGGTGGTGGCGAAGACCACGAGCAACATCGCCGACGGCGGCAAGGTCAGCACCCGCGTGAACTACGGCGGCATGACCATCGCCGGCACGCCGTTCGCGTTCACCAGCGACGGCTTCGTCGCCGGCGGTGCGCCGGTCGCGGCGCCGGGCCTGCCCACCAACGCGACCGACGCGCTCAAGGCGCTGGGCATCAGCATCGAGATCCCGAAGCCCACGGCCACCACCGACGGCGCCCAGGCGACCGCGGCGGCCCAGGGCCCGACGATCACCATCGACACGGCGCCGCTGCGCTCGAAGCTGCCGGACCTGCCGCTGGCCGACCTGATCAACAAGTTCCCCGACCAGGCCGCGCAGCTCAAGAGCCTGCTCCTCGCCCTCACCGAGGCGCACCCGAAGATCGTGGTCAAGCTCGGTGGGGTGACCAGCCAGGCCGAGACCGTGGCGGCGATCGGCGACGACACCACCGCGGCCGGGCCGACCACCTCCGACAGCAGCGCAGCGTCGAGCGCAAGCGGCCCGGCAGCCGGCAGCGGGACGGCTGCCCCGCCGGCCACGTCGGCCGAGGCTGCACCGGCGGCCTCGACCGCGCCCACGACCACCACGCCCGTGAAGACGGTCTCGGCGGTCCCCGGACTCCCACCGCTCGGCAGCGTGCCGGGCATGCTCACCCTGCTCGGGATGCTCCTCGCGGCCGGCGCCGGCTGGTACCTGCGACGAGCCGGCGGCCTGCTCTTCGGAGTCGGCGCCACCTGTTCCCACGGCCTGAAGGCCGGCATCCCCGACCTGAGGAAGGCATGAGATGACCACCCAAGTCCAGCCCGCCGTCCAGATCCCGGCGCAGAATTCGGCACAGGCGACTGCGCCGCACGCCATGCCCCGCGCCGCGAGCCGGGGCGAGGGTGTCGCCCCGCTGCGCGACAACCCGGCCCAGCTGCTCCACCTGGTGCTCTTCGTCGCCGGCGCCGTGCTCCTGCCTGCGGGCCTGATCGTCATCGGCCTGGGCTGGTACGGCGTGGCGCACACGCCGTACGTCTACAACCAGAACGCCTACATCGTCTCCGGCGGCATCCTCGGCCTCGGGATCACCTTCGTCGGCGGCTTCCTCTACTTCGGCTCGTGGCTCGCCCGCATCGCCGCGGACCAGAAGGAGGCGCAGCGTCAACTCTCGGACACGCTGCTGCTGCTCGCGGACGCCGTCTCGCACAACAACGCGGTGGCGAACGGTGCTCGGCCCGCCGCCCGGCCGCGGGACCCGGGCGCGGTGCTCGTCGTCGCCGGCAACGGCACGACCGTCCACCGCGCCGACTGCGACCTGGTCGCCGGCCGTGAGGACCTCCGTCCCGCGGGCGCCGACGCGCCGAACCTCACGCGCTGCCGCCTCTGCGCGAAGTGACCTGACGCGCGCAGGCGCCCGTCACTCGTCGCGGAAGCGGACCACCGCCGGCACCGGCGCGCCGTCGTCGGGGGTGGTGACGTCCGCCGACTCGATCACGGACCGCACCCGCTCCCGCTCACCCTCGATGCCACCCGGGCATCCGACCAGCACGGTCTGGTTCGGGTGCGTGGCGTCTGTGGTGGCGTCGTAGCCGGCTCGCTCCAGGGCGGCGAGGACAACGGCCGGGTCCTGGCCGACCGGCACCTCGTACTCCAGCGTCGGCACGCGGTCGGAGTGCAGCTCCTTGTCCACCTGCTCACGCCGGCGCAGGAACCCGGTCTGCTCACGGACGACGTACAGCGTGATCACGGCGAGGGCGAGGATCGCCGCGAACACGGCGAAGGCGTAGTACATGGGGGCCCCTTCCTGGGAGCAGATCCAGACCTTGTGTCCGTACCCGGTGCCGTGGGCGCGAAACCGATCTGGGACGCTCTCAGGCTGCTCTCAGGGCTCGTCGCTGAACCGGACCGCGGCGCGGGGCCGCGTCTCCACCTTCGGCGTCGTCACTCCGGCGTTCGCGATCACCTCGCGCACCTTCGCGCGCGACTGGTCGGGACTGTCGGGGCACTTGACCAGCACCACCTGGTGCGACCCGTGCGAGTCGACACCCACGGTGTAGCCCGCACGCTCGAGCGCGGCGATCACGACGACCGGGTCCTCGCCGGTCGGGACGACGTACTCCAGCGTCGGGGTGCTCGCGTCGTGCAGCTCGGCCTCGACCCGCTCACGACCCAGGGACTCGTTCTTCAGCATGCGCATCGCCAGCGCGACCAGCACCACCACGGCCACGAGGCCGACCATCCAGAATGCCATCACTCCTCCTCGGGTTCGCGAGGTCGGGTTCGTCGAGGCGGGACCACTGCCGCGGCGATCGTTGCTTCGACGGTGCACCCGCACGGGTGCGGCAGGACAGGGTCCTTCAGCCCAAGAACGAGAGGACCTTTCGGCCCGTCTGCTCCGGCTGCTCGAGCTGGAGGAAGTGCCCGGCGTCCGGCACCACGTGCACCTCGCTGCCGGCGGGGAGGTGCGGAGCGACCAGGCCGGCCAGACGGGCGTCGAGGCAGCCGTCGTCCGCGCCGTGCAGGTACAACGTCGGTACGACGGGCAGCCGCATCTCCGCACCCTTCCAACGCCGGTAGCGCGCGGGTACCGGCCGCCAGGGGCTGGCCAGCGACCGGTAGTAGCCGATCGCCGCCGAGCGCTGCGCCCGGTCCGGAAGGGCGGCCGCGAGGTGACCAAGGTCCTCCGTGGCGTCGTACCCGGGCGACCAGTCCCGCCAGAGCCGGGGCACCAGCCGGTCGAACCGGCGCTCGGGCAGCGCCGGGAGCAGGTTGAAGCCGACGTACCAGCTGTTGCGGAGCTGGCGCGGGAGCACGGGGAGCGCACGCGGGCTCCGCAGGCAGGGGAAGGGCGGGACCGCCATCGCCACGACCCGCGCGAAGGGTGAGTCGTCGTGGGCCGCGAGGGCGTTCGCCGTGATCGCGCCCCAGTCGTGCCCGACGAGGACTGCGTCCGGGCCCCCGCCGAGTGCCTCGTGCACCCCGACCGCGTCTGCCATCAGCGCGGCGACGTGACCACTGCCGTCCGCCGGCACCGTCGACGGCGCGTAGCCGCGCGTGAACGGAGCGACCACCCTCCAGCCCGCGTCGCCGAGCACCGGACCGAGGTGGCGCCACGTGTGCGCGGTGTCCGGGAAGCCGTGCAGCAGGACCGCAAGTCTTCCGGACTCAGGACCCCACGAGAGTGCCGAAAGTGACACCTGGGGAAGGTCGATCCGTACGGGGCGCATGCGCACATCCTGCCCCGGGTATGCCTTAGGTCCTGTCGCACCCGGCCGACAAGTCAAGAAATGGGGAATCGCCCTACGGGGGTGGGCGTTCACCCGATAGGTTGCGGCGCACCCCGCCGTGAGAAAGGTCCGTCGATGAGCCCGTCGGAGGCACGATCACGACTCTCGCTGGTGGTGTCCCCCGCCGCCGAGCAGGAGCTCGAGAAGCGCGCGGTCCCGACCCGCTTCGGTGGCGGCAGCGCCCGGTCCCGGCTGCTGGCGGGTGCCCTGCGCAACACCGTGCGACCCTTCATCTCGGTCTGGTCACGCGTTCCGCTGCTGCCGTGGCCCTACTTCGTCGTCGACTATGCCGGCCTGCTGCTCAAGCCGGTGCCCGGCACGACGTACGAGCGCGTCGAGCTGCCGAGCTGCAAGGCCGAGGTGCTCCGCACGCCGAACACCGAGGACCGCGTGATCGTCTACCTCCACGGCGGCGCCTTCGTGGTCGGCGGCCGGTTCCTGCACCGCTCGCTGATGTCGCGCATCGCCGACCGCAACCGGGCGACCCTGGTCGCGGTGGACTATCGGCAGCTCCCGCACCACCCGGTGAGCGCCTCGGTCGAGGACGGCCTCGACGCCTACCGCCACGTGCTCGACTCCGGCGTGCCGGCCTCGAAGGTGCTGATCATGGGCGACTCCGCGGGCGGTTACCTCACCTTCCAGGTGGCGCTGGCGGCCGAGGCCGAGGGGCTGCCGATGCCGGCCGGACTGGTCGCGATGTCCCCCCTGATCGACTTCGACGGCACCGCGAAGCTCGAGGCGGAGTCCGCGAGCACCTGTGCCGTCTTCCCCTCCACCTGCTTCGACGCGCTCGCGAAGGTCGTGCTCCGCGCGGCTCGTCGCGCAGGTGAGGCGCACGCCCTGCCGGACACCCCGTCGCGCGCGGCCCTCCACGGCCTGCCGCCCTCGCTGATCCAGGCGAGCACCGCGGAGATCGTGCACCCCGATGCGGAGTCGATGGCGTCGGCGCTGCACGGAGCCGGTGTCGACTGCGAGCTCCAGGTCTGGGACCACCAGGTGCACGTGTTCCAGGCCGCAGCCGGCTTCGTGCCCGAGGCCGACCAGGCCCTCGAGGAGATCGCGGACTTCGTCGACCGGGTCGTCCCCGACGTGCCCTGGGCGATCGAGGCGTAGCTTCCGCGGCACCGGTGGTTGAGGTGCGAGCGCCAGCGAGCCTCGAAACCTCGGCCTGTGCGCCCACCGGACGTTGGCCCCGTCGGGAGGGACCGAAGGCCCTGCTCTTCACCGGTGACGGGGCGCACGCTGGTCCCATGTTGAAGGTCGCACCGGCGCGTCGTACGCGCCTGCCGAGGAGCACGTCCGCCGGGACGACGAAGGGCCGCCGCGTGCGGGGCTGGCGCAAGCTGGCCGGCGCGACCTGGGGCCCTCCGGTCGACCCGCAGTTCTTCGGCGAGATGGAGATCGACGCCGAGGCGTTGATGGACTTCGCCCGCCACGAGCGCGAGCGCACCGGCGTCCACGTCACGATGACCCACCTGGTCGGCCGCGCCGTCGCGCGCGGCCTGGCGGAGGTGCCGTCGCTGGGGATGCGGCTCGCGCACGGCCGGGAGTACCCCCGCGAGAGCATCGACGTGTTCTTCATCGTCGCCACCGGCGGCGGTGACGAGCTCACCGGCGTGAAGATCGAGGGTGCGGACCAGCTGTCCGCGGTCGAGATCGCCACCGCCCTGCAGCGGCGCACCTCGGCGATCACCGCCGGCGCCGACCAGGAGTTCGGTCGGGCCAAGCAGATGCTCACCGTGCTGCCGCCGCGCGTGCTGCGGCAGGCGCTGCGGCTCTCGGCCTGGCTGTCCTCGGACCTGCACCTGGACCTGCCGATGCTCGGCGTCCGTCGGGAGGCCTTCGGCGGCGCGATGGTGACGTCGGTCGGCATGTGGGGCATCCGCCAGGCCTACTCGCCGCTGGCGGCGTACTACCGCGTGCCGCTGCTGGTCTGCGTCGGCGCGGTCACGCCGCGGCCCGTCGCGGTCGCCGGGCGCGTGGTGGTGCGGCCGATGTTCACGCTGACCGCGACCTTCGACCACCGCTACGTCGACGGCTACCACGCCGCGCAGTTCGCGGAGTCGGTGCAGCGCTACTGCGCCCACCCCGACTGAACCTGAACACCGCCTGAACCTTCCGACGACGCGGCGCCGCGACGTGTGAGACTCCGGGCATGAGGATCCTGGTCGTCGAGGACGAGAAGCGGCTCGCCTCCTCGCTGCGCACAGGGCTCGAGGCGGAGGGGTTCGCGGTCGACACGGCGTACGACGGCGACGAGGGGCTCTGGTACGCCCGCGAGCACGACTACGACGCGATCCTGCTCGACATCATGCTGCCGGGCCTCAACGGCTACAAGGTCTGCGAGACGCTGCGCGCGGAGTCGAACTGGACCCCGATCCTCATGCTGACCGCCAAGGACGGCGAGTGGGACCAGGTCGAGGCACTCGACACCGGTGCCGACGACTACGTGACCAAGCCGTTCTCCTTCCAGGTCCTGCTCGCCCGGCTCCGCTCGCTGCTGCGCCGGGGGGCCACCGAGCGACCGACGAACCTCGTGGTGGGTGACCTCGAGCTCGACCCGGCGGCACGCCGGGTGACCCGTGCCGGCACGGAGATCAGCCTCACCAGCCGGGAGATGTCGCTCCTGGAGTTCCTGATGCGCCGGCACGGTGAGGTGGTCACCAAGGCCGACATCCTCGGCCACGTGTGGGACTACGCGTTCGAGGGCGACCCGAACATCGTGGAGGTGTACGTCGGCCGCCTCCGCCGCAAGGTCGACCGCCCGTTCGGCCGGGCCGACATCGAGACGCTGCGCGGCAGTGGCTACCGGCTGCGGGACAGCGAGTGAACCCACGCACGTCCGTGACGCTGATGTCCGGCCGCACGTGGTGGCAGCGGGCACGCACCTCGGTGCGCGTCCGGATCACCGTGCTCGGCTCGGTCTTCGTGCTGCTGGTGACCGCCTTCGGCTCGGTGCTGATCGTCGCCGCGATCACCCACTCGCTGAGCAACAGCCTGATCGACTCCGCGCGGCTCGACGCCGTCGCGATCAACGCGCAGCTCAGGCGCGGCGTCTCGCCCGCCGAGGCCGCCACGACGGGCCGCAACGACGTCGTCGTGCAGCTGGTCGGGCCGGACGGCACGGTCGTGGCCAGCGACCGTCCGGAGCGGTTGAAGGTGGCGCTCCGGACGACGCCCGGCGTGACCGAGTCGGCCGTCGTACCGGGGCTCGCGGACTCGTTCACGCTCGTCGCCCGTCGCGCGACCGGCGACACCGGGGTCGCGCTGATCATCGTCGGACGCTCGACGGAGCAGCGCAACGAGACCCGGGCCGAGACCGCCGGGGTGCTGGCCACCGCCGTGCCGCTGATCGTGCTCGCGCTCGGCCTGATCCTCTGGATCAGCGTCGGGCGGGCCCTGCGCCCGGTCGAGGTGATGCGCGACGAGGCCGACCGCATCACCGTGGCCCAGCTGCGCCGCAGGCTGCAGATCCCCCCGGGGGAGGACGAGATCCCGCGGCTGGCCCGCACCCTCAACGAGATGCTGGACCGGATCGACGAGGGCCAGCGACTGCAGCGGCAGTTCGTCTCCGACGCGAGCCACGAACTCCGGTCCCCGCTCGCCGTGATCCGCCAGGCCGCCGAGATCGCGAGTGCCTACCCGGCTCGGGTGACCTCCGAGGAGCTCGCGGCCGACGTGCTCGCCGAGAGCCTGCGGCTCGAGGAGCTGGTCAACGCGCTCCTGCTGCTGGCCCGCCTCGAGGGCGGCGACGACAGCGCACGCGAGGTGGTGGACGTCGACGATCTCGTCCTCACCGAGGTGGCGCGGGCGCGTGCCCGGCCCGGTGTGAAGATCGACGCCCACGCGGTGGGAGCAGGTCAGGTGCGGGGGAGCGCGGTCCTGCTCGGGCAGGTGGTGCGCAACCTGCTCGACAACGCCTGCCGCCATGCCGACTCGGTGGTCTCGGTGTCCCTCGCCGAGGAGGACGGCACCGTCTGCCTGGTGGTCGACGACGACGGGCCGGGGATCCCGGCGGCGGACCGGGCACGCGTCTTCGACCGGTTCGTGCGGCTCGACGACGCACGAGCGCGCGACGAGGGCGGCAGCGGCCTCGGGCTCGCGATCGTCCGCAAGATCGTGGACAGCGGTGGTGGATCCGTGCAGGTCACGGACTCACCGGCAGGCGGGGCGCGCTTCACCGTGCGTCTGCCCGCGGTTGCCGTCTGAGGCGGCACACGTTCAGGTTCGGTTCAGCGGCTCGTGGGCACAGTGGGACCATGACCGCCGATCTGATCGCCCCGCCGCGGGCCGAGCAGCCGGTGGTCCGCAGGGTCATCCCCGTCGTGCCGATCGCCACGGCCGCGGTCGTGGCCCTGCGCATGCTCCTGGTCGCCCGGCCCGCGAGCCCCGACGAGGCCGGTTTCCTCATGGTGGCCTCGCAGTGGCACGTCGGCGGCACGTCGCTGTACGGCAACTACTGGGTCGACCGGCCGCCGCTCCTGATCGGGCTGTTCCGGATCGCCGACCTCGCCGGCGGGCTCACCGCCCTCCGCATCCTCGGCGCCCTCGCCGCGGCCGCGACCGTGTGGCTGCTGGCCTCCACATCGGGCCGCGTCTTCGGTCACCGGGCCGCGGGATGGACCGCGGTCGTCGCCGCGGGCCTGCTGATCTCGCCGCTGGTCGGGTCCGACGCCGTCAACGGCGAGCTGCTGGCCGCCCCCTTCATCGCGCTCGGCCTCCGGCTCGCCGTCGAGGCCGTGTACTCCGAGGACCCGCACGCAGCTCGGGGCGCAGCCCTCGGCACGGGTCTCGCCGCCGTGCTCGCGCTGCTGGTGAAGCAGAACATGGCCGACGTCGTCGTGTTCGCCGTCGTCTGCTGGGCGGTCGCCTGGCGGACCCGGCGGATCACCGGGCGGGCCCTCCGTGACCTGCTCGCCCTCGCGGCCGTCGGCGGTGCCGTCGGGTACGCCGTGGTCATGCTCTGGGCGATGGCCCACGGCACCTCGCCGCTCGGCGTCTACGAGGCGACGTACCCCTTCCGGATCCGCGCGGGCAACGTCATCGCGGCCACTCCGGGCAACGCCTCCCAGCTGCGGCTGGGCCGGCTCGGGTTCTCCGCGCTGCTGAGCGCGGGTCCTCTGATCCTGGTGGCGTTCCTCGCCGTGGCGCTGCGGCGCCCGCGCCACCCGGCCGTGGTGTGGGGGCTCGTGGCCGCGGGCACGTACGCCTGCGTGTCGATCCTTGCCGGGGGCAGCTACTGGCTGCACTACCTGGTCCAGGCGATCCCGGTCGTGGCGCTGGCGGCGGGAGCGATCTCCGTACGTACGGCGCCCGTGGTCCGGGTGCTGGTGCCGGCGGTCGTCATCTCGGCGGTGGTGGCGCTCGTGGCCTCGGTGGCCTCTCCGGCACCCGCGCCCGGCAACACGGTCGGTCGCGCGATCGCCGCGTCGGCGCAGCCGGGCGACACCGTGCTCTCTGCGTTCGGTGACGCGGACATCCCGCGAGCGACCGGGATGAGCTCGCCGTACCCGTACCTGTGGAGCCTGCCGTCGCGCACGCTCGACCCGCACATGACCCTCCTCCGCGGCATCCTCGCCGGTCCCGAGGCCCCGACCTGGGTCGTCGTGCGCGGCAACCACACCCTGCAGCGCCTGGAAGGAGCGGACATCCGCCCCATGATCGAGACCCGTTACCGCCTCCTGGACAGCATCTGCGGCCGCCTCGTCTACCTGCAGCGCGGCATCGACCGGCCCCCGCTCCACGTGACCGGCACCTGCGGAGGGTTGGTGCTGCCGTGAGCGCGGAGCCGATCGCCCAGTCCCTCGACGAGCCCGCCACCGAGCGCTGCCTGGTGGTCGTCCCGACGTACGACGAGGCCGAGAACATCGACCGGCTGCTCGATGCCGTGCTGGCGGCCGCGCCGTACGCCGACGTGCTGGTCGTCGACGACAACAGCCCCGACGGCACCGCGCGGTTGGTCACCCGTCGCCGGGAGTTCGGCGAGCGGGTCTGGCTGCTGGAGCGGCCCGGCAAGGCGGGCCTGGGTGCCGCCTACCGGGCCGGCTTCGCCTGGGCGCTCGAGCGCGGCTACGACCGGATCGCCCAGATGGACGCCGACCTCTCGCACCCTCCGGAGCGCGTGCCCGCCCTCTTCGCGGCGCTCGACGACGCCGACGTCTCCGTCGGGTCGCGGTACGTCGACGGCGGCGGCGTGGCCAACTGGGCCTGGCGGCGACGGCTGCTGTCCTGGGCCGGCAACCTCTACGTGCGGTTGGTCCTCGGCACCGGCGTGCACGACAACACCGCCGGGTTCAAGGCGTTCCGTCGCGAAGCGCTCGAGGACATCGGCGTGCTGGAGTCGGAGTCCAACGGGTACTCCTTCCAGATCGAGAACACCTGGCGGGCCGCCCAGGCCGGCCTGAGCGTCGTCGAGGTGCCGATCACGTTCACCGACCGCACCGAGGGCCAGTCGAAGATGTCCGGCTCGATCGCCACCGAGGCGCTGACGCGCGTGCTGGTGTGGCGGTTCTCCGAGGTGCTGATGTTCCTCGCCGTCGGCGGCTTCGGCTACATCGTCGACGTGGTCGCGTTCAACGCGTTCCGGCTGGTCGAGCCGTTCAAGGCCCTCGACCCGGCGTACGCCCGCACCGCCGCGGTGGTCCTCGCGATCCTGGTCAACTACATCGGCAACCGCGCGTGGACCTGGCGCAACGTGCCGTCGGACGACCGGCGCCGTGAGCTGGCGCTGTTCTTCCTCTTCAGCGTCATCGGCTTCGGGTTCTCGCTGGCCTGCCTGCTGATCTCCCACGACGTGCTCGGCTACACCAGCGCGCTGGCCGACAACATCTCCGCCAACGTGGTCGGTCTCGCCCTCGGCGCGGTGTTCCGGTTCTGGACCTACAAGAAGTACGTGTTCCACGCGCAGGCGCCGGTGCGTGAGGTGCGTCGCGCGAGCGTCAAGGTTCCGTCAAGACCGGCCTGAGCGTCGTTCCGTCGCGTGACGATCGAGGTATGGAACCTGATCTCCTCGAGGCGACCCGCCGCGGCCCTGCAGGCCGCCTGTTCGTCGCCCTCTGGGGCGGGCTGGCCGTGGTCGACGTCAGTCGGCCGGCCGGCGCCCTGCTCTCCGGTGGCCTCGTCCTCGTGCTCGTCGCCGCGTGCGGGGTCCACCAGACCTGGTGGTCGGCCGCGTCGATCGCCACCACCGGCTGGCTGGTCGTGAACGGCTTCGTCCAGCACCGGTACGGCGAGCTCGGCTTCGGCGCCTCCAGCTGGGCGCTGTTCGCGCTGGCGCTCGCGGTGGTCCTGGCCGTCGCCGCCCGCACCGGGTCGACCCGCTCCCTCCCGCGGTGAGCGCCACGATCCGCGTCGAGGCCGCAGTCCCGGTCCCGGCGAGACCGGCCTCCGCCTCGGAGGAACGCCGCCACCCCTGGTGGAAGGTGATGTGCCTGACCGGCGTCGACTACTTCTCGACGCTCGGCTACCAGCCCGGCATCGCCGCTGTCGCTGCCGGCGTCCTGTCGCCGGTCGCGACGCTCGTGCTCGTCGCCCTGACCCTGTTCGGGGCCCTGCCCGTGTACCGCAGGGTCGCCGAGGAGAGCCCGCACGGCCAGGGCTCGATCGCGATGCTCGAGCGGCTGCTGCCGAACTGGGCGGGCAAGCTCTTCGTGCTGGTCCTGCTCGGGTTCGCCGCGACCGACTTCATGATCACCATCACCCTGTCCGCGGCCGACGCCACCGCCCACGTCGTGGAGAACCCGCACGTGCCGGCGGTGCTGCACGGGCACGAGGTGCTGATCACCCTGGGCCTCCTCGTGCTTCTCGCCGCGGTGTTCCTGCGCGGCTTCACCGAAGCCATCGGTGTGGCGGTCGCGCTGGTCGTGGTCTACCTGGCGCTCAACGTCGTGGTGATCGCGGTCGCCTTCGCCCACGTGCTCGGCCAGCCCCACGTCGTCGGCGACTGGAGCCGGGCGATGACCGCGCAGCACGGCAGCCCGGTGATGATCGTCGCCGTCGCGGTGCTGGTCTTCCCCAAGCTCGCCCTGGGGATGTCCGGCTTCGAGACCGGGGTGGCCGTCATGGAGCACGTCGACGGCTCGCGGGACTCGCGGGGCGAGCTGGCCGGCCGGATCCGCGGCACGAAGCGGCTGCTCACGACCGCGGCCCTGGTGATGAGCGTCTTCCTGGTCACCAGCAGCCTGGTCACCACCTGGTTGATCGCCCCGCGCGACTTCGCGGACGGCGGGCCGGCGAACGGACGCGCCCTGGCCCTGCTGGCACATCGCTACCTCGGTGACGTGTTCGGGTCGGCGTACGACCTCTCCACGATCGCGATCCTCTGGTTCGCGGGCGCGTCGGCGATGGCCGGTCTGCTCAACCTCATCCCGCGCTACCTGCCGCGCTACGGGATGGCACCGGTCTGGGCGAACGCCGTGAGGCCGCTCGTGCTCGTGCTCACCGCGATCGCGTTCGGGGTCACCGTGATGTTCCGGGCGGACGTCAACGCCCAGGGCGGGGCGTACGCGACCGGCGTGCTGGTGCTCTTCACGTCCGCGGGTGTGGCCGTGACGATCGCCGCGCGGCGCCGCCGTCAGCACCGGCTGATGACAGCCTTCGCCGTCATCACGGTCGTCTTCGCCTACACCACCGCCGACAACGTGATGGAGCGCCCGGACGGGGTGCGCATCGGAGGCTTCTTCATCCTGGCGATCCTGGTGGTGTCGTTCGCCAGCCGGCTGCGCCGCGTCTTCGAGCCGCGCGCCACGGAGGTGCACCTGGACCCGACCGCGCAGATCTTCGTTCGGGACTGTGCTCGCCGCACGATCCGCCTGGTCGCGCACGAGCCCGGCCCCGACACCCACGCCGAGTACGCCGACAAGGTGCGGCAGGTGCGTCGCGACCACGACCTCCCCACCGATCCGGACGTGATCTTCGTCGAGGTCACGGTGACCGACCCGTCGGACTTCGAGGGCCGCGTCGACGTGACCGGGGTGGTCGTGGGGGACAGGCACCGGGTGATGCGGCTCGAGGCGTCCTCCGTGCCGAACGCCCTGGCTGCACTGCTGCTCGAGATCCGCGACCGCACGGGCGTGATCCCGCACGTGTACTTCGAGTGGACCGAGGGCAACCCGGTGGCGCAGCTGCTGCGGTTCCTGGTGCTCGGCCTCGGCGAGGTCGCGCCGGTGACGCGCGAGGTGCTCCGCCGCGCCGAGCCGGACCGCGAGCGCCGGCCGCACGTGCATGTGGGCTAATGGTGGCGTGAGGACCGCGCTCGGCGCTCGCCCGCCCGAAGGCACGGGGGAGCTCAGTCGTCGGAGGGTCGTCGCGGCGTACGCGCTCGCGGTGCTCGGGACCGCGGTGCTCACGGTCGTGATGACCTCCGTCGGCTCCCCGAGCACGCTGTCCTTCGAGGCGATGGTGTTCCTGGCCTTCGTGGTCGGCTGCGCCCTGCTCGGTGGTCGCTGGCCGGCCGTCGCTGCGGCGCTGCTCGCCGGGTTCTCGCTCAATTACTGGTTCACCGAGCCGCTGCACCAGCTGCGGATCGCCAGCGCGGAGAACGTCGCCACGATCGTGGTCTTCCTCGTGGTCGCGACCGCGGTGAGCGGGCTGGTCGACGCCGCCGCGCGACAGACGCACCAGGCGCGCGTGGCCCGCCGGGAGGCCGACGACCTCGCCCTGCTGAACCGCTCTGCCCTGGTCGACGACGACGTGCCCCGGTTGCTCGGCGTCCTCTGCGAGCGGTTCGGGTTCGCGTCCGCGGTGCTCGACCCCCCGGCCGCGCCAGGTGTGCCGGCGGCACCGGTGGACGGTGGGCGGTTCGTGCTCCCCGACGGGTGGGTGCTCACCGTCACCGGGCACGAGCCCGACGACGCCGAGCGGCGCGTGCTCACCGCCTTCGCCGGCCACCTGGCCCTGCTCCGCGGACAGGCCGAGCTGGCCAGGCAGGCCGACGCGGCCCATGAGCTCGAGCTCGGCAACCGGGTGCGGACGGCCCTGCTCGCCGCGGTCTCCCACGACGTCCGTACGCCGCTCGCCGCCCTGAAGGTCGCCGTCTCGACGCTGCGCACGCCGGGCGTGCAGTGGGCCGAGGCGGACCGGCAGGAGCTGCTCGCGACGATCGAGGAGGCGACCGACCGGCTCACCGGGATCATCGCCGACCTGCTCGACATGACCCGGCTGCAGTCCGGCGGGGTGCGCCTCGCCCTGGAGGAGGTGCCGGTCGAGGACCTCCTCGCGCGCGCCGCCGCCAGGCGCCCGGTCTCCATCGTGGTGCCCGACGGGCTGCCGTGCGTCCGGGTGGACACCGGCCTGACCGACCGGGCGCTCGACAACCTGGTCGCGAACGCGCTGCGCCACGGCGGCGGAGTGGTCGAGCTCGAGGCGGCCGCGGTCGGGCACGACGTCGAGGTCCGCGTGGTCGACCACGGGCCCGGCGTACCGGACGCCCTCAAGCCGCGCATGTTTGCGCCGTTCGAGCGGCTGGGTGTCAGTCCCGGAGGAGAGGGTGTCGGGCTCGGATTGACCGTCGCACAGGGTCTCGCCGAGGCGCAGGGGGCCACGGTCACCGCCCGCGACACCCCCGGCGGCGGCCTCACGATGGTGCTGACCCTGCCCGTCGCGCCGACACCGCCGTCGGACCAGGTGGCGACGTGACCCGGGTGCTCGTCGTCGACGACGAGCCGGCGATCCGCCGGGCCCTCGAGCTGGGGCTGCGGGCGCAGGGCCACGACGTGCTGATCGCCGCGGACGGTCGCACGGCGCTGCAGGCCTGCCGCGAGGACGCGCCCGACGTGGTGCTGCTGGACCTCGGCCTCCCGGACCGCAGCGGCTTCGACGTGCTCCGCGCGCTCCGGGAGTGGAGCTCGATCCCGGTCATCGTGGTCTCCGCCCGCCACGGGTCGCACGACAAGGTCGACGCGCTGGACCTCGGGGCCGACGACTACGTGACGAAGCCGTTCGGGATGGACGAGCTGATGGCCCGCCTGCGCGCGGCGGTCCGTCGCGCCGCGACCGCGGACCGGGTGGTCACCGAGCACTTCGTCGTCGACCTCGGTGCCCAGCAGGTGACGCGCGACGGTGTGCCGGTGCGGCTGACGCCGACGGAGTGGGCGCTGCTCGCCGCGCTGGTCAGCCGGCAGGGCCAGCTCGTCTCCCGCGAGCGCCTCCTGCACGAGGTGTGGGGACCGGCGTACGGGGTGGAGACGAACTACCTGCGCGTGTTCGTGGCGAACCTGCGCAAGAAGCTCGAGCCGGAGCCCTCCCGTCCGCGCTACCTGCACACCGAGCCCGGGATGGGCTACCGGTTCACGGCCGAGTAGGGCATCGCCGCTAGCCTCGAACCGTGTCCGACGCCTCCCGCGACCTCGACGCCTGGTTCGCCGCGAACACCGGCGCGTGGTGCGACCACGCCCTCGAGGACCTGCTCAAGGCCAAGGCCGAGAGCGGGCTGAGCGTGAGCCTGGTCGTGCCGGCGCGCAACGAGGCGGCCACGGTCGGCGACGTCGTCGGCCGGGTGCGCGAGGCGCTGATGGAGACCACCGACCTGCTCGACGAGGTCGTGGTGATCGACTCCGACTCCACCGACGACACGTACGCCGTCGCGGAGGACGCCGGTGCGATCGTGCACCGGTCCGCCGAGATCCGGCCCGACCTCGGGTCCGTGCCCGGCAAGGGCGAGGCGATGTGGAAGTCGCTGTTCGTGACCCGCGGCGACGTCCTGGTCTTCATGGACGCCGACCTGCTCGACTGGGACACGCACTTCGTGCCCGGGTTGCTCGGCCCGCTGCTCACCCGGCCCGAGATCGCGCTGGTGAAGGGGTTCTACGAACGGCCCTTCGTCAACGGCGACGCTGTGTCGGACCCGGAGGCGGCCGCCTTCGAGGGCGGCCGGGTCACCGAGCTCACCGCCCGGCCGCTGATCAACGTGCTCTACCCCGAGCTCGCCGGGCTGGTGCAGCCGCTCGCCGGCGAGTGGGCGATCCGGCGCTCGCTGTTCGCGACGCTGAGCGTGCCGACCGCGTACGCCGTGGAGACCACGGCGCTGATCGACACCGCTCGTCGCCTCGGCGTCGGGGCGATCGCCCAGGTCGACCTCGGCCGCCGCGCCCACCGCCACCAGGCGCTGCGCGACCTCGGGGCGATGGCCACCCAGATCGTGGCCGCCGCGGTCCAGCGTCTCGGGATCTCGACCGACGCCGAGGTGTGCCTGCGCCAGTACCACCCGGTCGACGGCCGGATCGCTCCGCTGCTGCGCACCGTCCCGGTCACCGAGCGCCCGCCCGCCGAGGAGTACCTCGCATGACGCTCAAGCTCGGACGCCACGAGTTCCCCGACGACGTCACCTTGATGATGGCGATCGTCAACCGCACGCCCGACTCGTTCTACGACAAGGGCGCCACCTGGGCCGAGGACAAGGCGTTCGACCGGGTCGCGGAGGTCGTCGACCAGGGCGCCGAGATCGTCGACATCGGCGGCATCAAGGCGGCGCCCGGCGCGTTCATCGACGAGGACGAGGAGAAGCGGCGCGTCGTCTCCTTCGTCGAGCGCGTGCGGGGCGCCCACCCCGGCCTGGTGATCTCGGTCGACACGTGGCGCTCCTCCGTCGGCCGCGCCGTCTGCGAGGCCGGTGCCGACGTGCTCAACGACGCCTGGGGTGGTGCCGACCCCGCCCTCGTCGACGTCGCGGCCGAGCACGACGCGGCGATCGTGTGCACGCACACCGGCGGCGCCACCCCGCGCACGCGCCCCTTCCGGATCGAGTACGACGACGTGGTCGCCTCCGCGATCGCCGACGTCACGGCGTACGCCGAGCGCGCGGTCGCGGCGGGCGTCGACCGGCGCAGCGTGGTGATCGACCCGGCCCACGACTTCGGCAAGAACACCTTCCACTCCCTCGAGCTGACCCGTCGCCTCGACGAGCTGGTCGCGACCGGCTGGCCGGTGCTGGTGTCGCTGTCGAACAAGGACTTCGTCGGCGAGAGCCTCGACCTGCCGGTCGGCGAGCGGCTCACCGGCACGCTCGCGGCGACCGCGATCTCCGCACTGGCGGGGGCACGCATCTACCGGGTCCACGAGGTGGTCGAGACCCGGCAGGTGGTCGACATGGTCAGCACGATCGCGGGGCGGCGCCCGCCGCGGCGTGCGATCCGGGGGCTGGCATGAGGGTGGTGTTCGTACCCTCCACGCTGGCCCTGCTGCCGGCGTACGCCTCGATCGACGACCCGATCAGCGACCTCCGCGAAGCCGTCGACGCCGCCGTCGCCTGGCTGCTCGAGGAGGGTCCCGCGACCGCCCTCTGGGGCTCGGGCTCGGCGCACCGGATCGCGGAGCACCTCCTCGGAGAGCGCGGCGGTCACGGGCCCGGCCTGCTCGTCGTGGCCAACGGCTCGGCCACGCGCACCGAGAAGGCGCCCGGCCACCTCGACGAGCGGGCGGCCGGGTTCGACGCCGCGGTCGGCAAGGCCCTCGCCGAGGGCGACCAGGCGGCGCTCGCCGCGATCGACACGGACCTCGCCGACGAGCTCTGGGCGATGCCCGACGCCGACGTGCTCCGCAAGGTCGCGGGCCGGGTCGGGCCGGTGACCGACGTGCACGTCGACTACGACGACGCGCCGTACGGCGTGCAGTACTGGGTGGTGAGGTGGCAGTGCGGATCCTGATCGACGAGGCCGGGGGGACCGGAGAGGTCGGCGACGACAGGGACCTCGAGGCGCTCTACCGACCGCCCACGCTGCCCTGGCTGCGGGTCAACATGGTCAGCACGCTCGACGGTGCCGCGAACGGGGAGTCGGGCAAGAGCGGATCGATCAACAACGAGGCGGACAAGCGGGTCTTCCACGCGCTGCGCGCCCAGGCGGATGCGATCGTCGTCGGAGCCGGTACGGCGCGCACCGAGCGCTACCGCGTCGCCGCCGTGCCGCTGGTGATCGTGTCGCACCGCGGGCTGGTGCCCGAGCAGCTCCAGGACGCGCCTCCCGGCACGGTGCTGCTGGTGACCTGCGCCGACTCGCTGGGTCTCGCCGAGTGTCGCGAGACTCTCGGGCCCGACCAGGTCATCGTCGCGGGGGAGTCCCAGGTCGACCTGGCCGCGATGAAGGCCGAGCTCGTCGAGCGAGGGTTCCGCGACCTCCTCAGCGAGGGCGGCCCGCACCTGCTCCGCGACCTGCTGGCCGCCGACGTCGCCGACGAGCTCTGCCTCACCTGGGTCCCCCGCACGATCGGCGGCGTCCACCCCCGCATCCTCGAGGGCGAGGCCGTCGACGTCCCGATGCGACTCGCGGTGCTCCTGGAGGAGCAGGGCACGCTGATCGGTCGCTGGATCGTCGAGCGGTAAGGGACGCCTGCGGCTGGCTTCGGGTGACCCGCCGGGTGGTTGAGGTGCGAGCCCTTCGGCAGGCTCAGGAA
>NZ_RJSF01000011.1:33537-46534 GCF_003725535.1 Nocardioides pocheonensis
GGGCCGGTTCGACGACCCGTGGTGGACCCAACCCGTTTCTCCACCACCCGGGTCGGTGGGGTTGTCGTGGTGGGACGGGCCGGGCGGTGTCCGCGAACACTCAAGGGGCTTGGCCGCGGCGCAGGCCCGCAGAGGTCACCACGCAGGGTGCTGTGCCTGCGACGCGCCGCCCCCGTTCGCGGGCGCCGTCTGGACCGGCCCACCCCGGCCCCGGCACCGACCCCGTGCGGCGCAGCCGCACAAGCGCCGCAGGCACAATGCAGGCGCAAAGCACGCCGCAGGCGAAACCTCACCCCCAGGGATCCTCCCGCCGCCACACCGTCGGGAAGGACAGGGCGACGTCGTCCTCGTCGGCCAGCCGGCCGAGCACGCGCATCGTGGCGTCGAGGTCGTCGCCGGCGTAGGGGAGGGCGCGCAGGGGTGGGTCGTCCGGAGTCATCGGCAGCGGGCGGAAGAAGTCGTCCCAGTGGGTGAGGACCGCGCGGCGGGCGCCGACCGTGCGGACGGTCTCGGCCCAGTAGGTCTCGACGTACTCCTCGGACTGGATGCCGAGCTGCCCGACGCCGAGGTAGACGACGTCGGCCCGCTCGCCCGCCAGCGCACCGGGCACGAAGCCGGCACTGCCCTGGACGAGCACGCTCGGCCCGCTGTCGTGGGAGAGCACGATCGACCACGCCTCGCCGCACCGGTACGCCGAGGCCCGGGCAGGGGGCACGACGGGGGCGGTGATCTCGCCGGGGAACCGGTCGGGCGGGCAGTGCTCGGAGGCGATCATCCGGACGGTCCAGGCGCCGCGGCTGAAGCGGGCTCCCGGGGCGACCACGAGCATCTGGTCCTCGGTCAGGCCGGCGCCACGGCCGACGTGTGCGGTGGACAGGCCGCCGACCAGCACCGCGCCGGTCATCCGGGCGACCTCGCCGGAGTCGAGCGCGTGGTCGAAGTGGCTGTGCACCGGCACCACCGCCTCCAGCCCGATCAGCGTCGGGCTCGCCGCCAGCAGGCGCTGCAGGCAGGCGGTGATCCGGTCGCGATCGGGAGCGATCCGGCCGAGCCCCACGCGGAGGAGGCCGGGCCGCGAGAAGTAGCCGTCGGTGAGGATCGCCGACTCACCGTCGTCGATCAGCAGCGTGCTCACGCCGGCGAAGGTGACGCCGAGGCTGCCGTCGGCCGCCGGCAGGTCGAACCGGTCGGCGTACCCAGAGACGTCCGGGCGCCCTGCCTTCCACCTCACGCCGCGCGCTCCGCCCGCCAGAGGGTGTGCTCGCCGTCGAAGCCCTTGAGCTCGACGGCACCGACCGGGGTGAAGGTGAAGTCGCCGGGACAGGCGTCGGCGACCTCGTCGGTGACGAAGACCTCGCCGCCGGAGGCCTGGGCCGCGACGCGCGCGGCCAGCGCGACGTTCTGCCCGAGGTAGTCGCCGTCGCGCTCGATCGCGGTGCCGGTGTGCAGCCCGATCCGCACCGTGATCGGCGTACGCCGCAGCTCGCGGCTGTGGTTCCACTTCGCCCCGAACGCGCGCTGGATGTCCAGCGCGGCGGAGAGCGCGAGCTCCGGGGTCGAGAACACCACCATGTGGCCGTCACCCTGGGTCTTCACGATCAGCCCGCGGTACTTCTCGACGTAGGTCTCGACGAGCTCGTCGTGGGCCGCGAGCACGCGCACCCAGCGGGAGTCGCCGAGGCTGGCGTTGAGGGCCGTGGAGCCCTCGATGTCGGAGAACATGATCGTCACGGTGCCGTCCGCCGCCGCCATCCGCCCGATCGCCGCCCGCTGCTCTGCGGCCCACCGGCTGAAGTCCTCGAGCGAGGCGACCAGCATCCGGCCGACACCCTGCTCGCGGGCGCGCGTGGCGGCCTCGACCACCTTGGTGACCACCTTGCCGGCGGCGTGCACGGCCCGCGGGTTGGACCGGGTCTCGACCAGCTGGATCTCGACGGTCTCCTGGAGCTGCTCGGCCTCGCGCCGCGCGTCGCGGAGCATCCGCACCGTCACGCCGAGGGCGGTCAGGCACAGCACCAGCGCCACCGCCAGCACCCACACCACGGCCACCACGCGGCCACTGTGGCACACCCCTTCCGATGATGAGATAGTGAGAACCTGTTCTAGTTTTCGGAGGACCTGATGACCGAGACCTCGCCCGTGATCGAGGGCTGGTTCACCACGGGGCCGGAGCCTGCGCTGATCGGCTCGCGCTGCACCACGTGCGGCAGCACGTTCTTCCCGCGGACGGCCGGCTTCTGCCGCAACCCCGCCTGCTCGGGCGAGGAGTTCGAGGACGCCGAGCTCTCCCGCCGCGGCCGGATCTGGTCCTACACCGACGCGCAGTACCAGCCGCCCGCGCCGTACGTCCCGGCCACCGACCCCTACGAGCCGTTCGCGCTCGCCGCGGTCGAGCTCCCCGAGGGCATCGTCGTGCTCGGCCAGGTCGCGCACGGCTACGGCGTCGCCGACCTCGCGGTGGGCCAGGAGGTCGAGCTGGTCGTGGAGCCGCTGCACGCCGACGAGACGGGCACCCGGACGATCTGGAAGTGGAGGCCGGTCGCATGAGCACCGAGGTCGCGATCGCCGGTGTCGGCATGCACCCGTGGGGCAAGTGGGGCCGCAACTTCGTCGAGTACGGCGTGCACGCCGCGCGTGCCGCCCTGTCCGATGCCGGCGTCGCGTGGACCGATGTCGACCTCGTCGTCGGCGGCGAGACCGTGCGCAACGGCTACGGCGGCTACGTCGCGGGCGCCACCTTCGCGCAGGCGCTCGGCTGGAACGGCGCCCGGGTCGCCACGTCGTACGCCGCCTGCGCCACCGGCGCCCAGGCCCTCGACACCGCCCGCGCGCGCATCCTCGCCGGCCTGTCCGAGGTGGCCCTGGTGGTGGGCGCGGACACCACGCCGAAGGGGTTCCTCGCCCCGAACGCCGGCGAGCGGTGGGACGACCCCGACTGGCTGCGCTTTCGGCTGCTCGGCATGACCAACCCTGCCTACTTCGCGCTCTACGCCCGCCGCCGCATGGACCTGTACGGCGCGACGCCGGCCGACTTCGCCGCGGTCAAGGTCAAGAACGCGCGCCACGGCCTGCACAACCCGAACGCCCGCTACCGCAAGGAGGTGACCGTCGACGAGGTGCTCGGGTCGGCGGTGGTCGCCGACCCGCTGCACCTGCTCGACATCTGTGCGACGTCCGACGGTGCCGCTGCCGTCGTGGTCACCTCGGTGGACTACGCCCGGCGGCACGGCCTGGCGAACCCCGTGAAGGTGAAGGCGATCTCGACGGTCACCCCGACCTTCCCGAACACCGTGCTGGACATGCCGAACCTCTCCACCGACCCGGCCGGGTCGGCCGGCGAGCCGGAGCGCACCTTCAAGGAGTCGATCGGCCACGCGGCGTACGAGGAGGCCGGCATCGGGCCGGAGGACGTCGACGTCGCCGAGGTCTACGACCTGTCCACGGCGCTGGAGCTGGACTGGATCGAGGACCTCGCCCTCTGCAAGCGCGGCGAGGCCGAGCAGCTGCTGCGGGCGGGTGACACGACGGTCGGCGGACGGGTCCCGGTCAACCCGTCCGGCGGGCTGGCCTGCTTCGGCGAGGCCGTGCCCGCCCAGGCGCTCGCTCAGGTCTGCGAGCTGACCTGGCAGCTGCGGGGCCAGGCGAGCGGCCGGCAGGTCGAGGGGGCCCGGGTCGGGATCACCGCCAACCAGGGGCTGTTCGGTCACGGCTCGTCCGTGATCCTGGCCACCTGAGCCCGGATCCACCGATTTCCGGCTGCTGCGCGCCACCATGCAGGCGCGCTGGCTGCGTTGCGGCCGCTTGACGGCCGTCCAGGCCGCCTTCGCGGACCGCGCCTTGCCATCGCACCCGCCTGGTGACGCTCGCCACGCCGGACCTCGGCGGATCCGGGCTGAGCCGTGACGCTGCCGGGTTCGTCTCGTTGTGCCACTTATGGGACTCGACCTCGGGAGGCCGGCGCTGACGCGCGGCCGAGCGCTGGTGCTGGCCGGCGTCGTGACCGCCGCCCTGGTCGTGCTCCCCGGTGCCGCCGCGACCGCCGCTGACCCGTCGCCCGCCCCGGCGCCGACCCCTGGGCCGACGCAGTCCGCCACGGTCGCCCCGCCCAGCCAGCAGCAGATCGACGACGCGCGCAGCGCGCTCGACCGGCTCCGCCGGCCCGCGAAGGCGCCCAAGACCCTTGCGGAGGTGTCGGGTCCGACCCACCCGAAGTCTCGCTCCGTGGGTCGGGAGATCAGCGACCAGGCCTGGTGGACCCTCGGGGCCGCGTTGCTGGTCGTGCTCGTGCTCAGCGAGGCGACCCGGATCAGCGTCCGGCGCGCGAAGCACCGCAGGGACGCGTGACGGGCCTGCGCGCCGTTCGTTGAGTGTTCATGCGACGTACCACCCCCCTGCTGACCTCTGCCCTCCTGGCGGTGGGCGCCCTGACCGGAGCGACGCTCTGCGCACCCGCCGCCACCGCGACGGACCCCGCCCCGGGGTCGGGCCTGCGCGACGTGATGTTCGTCGGCAACAACTGGGCCGGCACCGCCACGATCGTCGACGCGAGGTCGCTGAAGGTGCTCCGCACCGGGGTGAACCTCGTGCCCGACAAGCAGCAGGAGCTGACCGACATCATGCTCTCGCCGGTCCGGCTCGCGTACTACCTCGCCATCCAGCAGGGGCCGGGTGAGGGGCACGACCAGTACGTCGACGACATGTTCACCACCCCCGACGGCCGGTACCTGGCGGTCTCGCGTCCCAGCTTCGCCGACGTGGCCTGGATCGACGTCGCCAAGGCGGCGGCGGGCCGTTCCGACAGCGTCGTGCGGGAGCAGCAGATGGACGGCTACCGCGCCGACCACATGGCTCTCTCGCCGGACGGCCGGCGGCTGCTGGTCAGCGACTCCACCGCGAACCAGGTGATCGAGTACTCCATGGTCGACGAGGTGGTCGGCGGCAGGCAGATCAGGATGGGCGACCGCCTGCGCACCTTCGTCTCCGGCGAGACGCCTCACGAGAGCAACTACTCACCCGACGGGTCCCGGATCTACCACGCCTCCATCGGCAAGGTGTACACGCCGGGCGACGACCCGGCGCTCGACGCCCTCAAGGGCGACCGGTGGTTCGAGATCGTCGACAACAGCGACTTCTCGATCACGCGGCGCTGGGACATGGGCAAGGAGCTCGCCGAGGCCGGCTACCCGGGGATGAGCGCGGCCGTGCGGCCGATGGCGATCGCTCCGGACCAGCGGTTCCTCTACTTCCAGGTGTCCTTCTTCCACGGGTACGTCGAGTTCGACACGCAGGCGCCCGACCTCGACGGTGCCGTGACCTACACGGCCGGTGGCATCCCGGAGCCCCGCACGGGTGCGGTCACCCGCGTGGTGTCCCTGCCGAACCGGGTGCCGGACCTGCCGCGCGAGCAGTACGTCAACGACTCTGCTCATCACGGCCTCTCGATGGACGACGCCGGCACGACCCTGTGCGCGGCCGGCACGATGGACGACTACGCCGCGCTGATCGACCGTGCGACAGGGAGCTACCAGATCTTCGACACCGCCTCGACGGGACACCCGTACCTGAAGCCGTACTGGACGACCAAGGGCCTGGGGAACACCTGCTGGATCTCCCTGAGCGGGTCGGACTCCGTGGCGGTCCTCGACTTCCGCACCCACAAGGAGCTCGCCTTCCTCCCGGTGGGAGACCATCCGCAGCGAGTCCGGCTCGGTGAGGTCCCGGACGCCGTCGTGGCGTCGTGGACCGCGACGTCCTAGTCCGAACGGCCCCGTCCCCACGCATCGGAGAGAGACGGACTCACCCGCGGGTGCATCCGAAAAGCAGCCCCTCGGCGTCCTATGATCGGGATGGCTCGAGGGAGGGGTTGACCGTGGCGCGTGCACGGAGAGCACTCGTGGTGGTGCTCATGATGCTGTGCGTCTCTCCTGCCCTCCCCGCAGTGGCAGCGGGTGCCGATCCCACCGAGGTCTTCCCGATCGTCGTCGACGACCTGTCCGGCCCCGTGGCCGGAAAGCCCCTGGTGTTCGCGGCCACGCTGGTCGACAGCGGTGCCCCCGCGCCCGGCGAGGTGCTCAGCCTGTGGGTCCAGCCGTCCGGGTCCGCGGACTTCACCGAGGTCGGGCAGGCGACCACGAACGCCGCCGGCACGGCGTCGCTGAGCACCGTGCTCGACCGCAACGCCATGGTGCAGTGGCGGTTCGGCGGGTCCTCCGCCCGCGCCGCGAGCAGCTCCACGCCGTACGTCGTGGAGATCGCGCCCGCACTCACCCGGCGCGCGAACGACCTCACGCTGCGGCGCGGGCAGCGGCTCGTCGTGCGCGGCCGGACCTCCCCGGCGAAGCCCGGGTGCGCCGTCGAGCTGTGGCGCGGCGAGCTGCGCCCCCTCATGGTCGGGCCGAAGCCAGTGCGCCTCGCCCGGTCGACGGTGCGCGCCGACGGCAGCTACCGCCTGACGCGTCGGTTCCACCGGCACCTGCGGGCGCGGATCGCTGTCGTGATCCCGGCCTGCGGCGACAACGGTCGCGGGCTCTCGGCGTACCTGGGGTTGAGGGTCCGCTGAGTACGCTGCTGGAGTGAGCCAGATCTCTCCTCCAGCCGCCACCACCCTCGCGGAGCTCCGGGCCTCGGGCCACGTCCAGAAGAGCCTGCGCGAGGAGCTCCGAGACAACCTGCTGACCGCCCTGCGTGAGGGACGCGACCCGTGGCCCGGGCTGCACGGCTTCGAGAGCACCGTGATCCCGCAGCTCGAGCGCGCGCTCCTGGCGGGCCACGACGTCGTGCTGCTCGGCGAGCGCGGCCAGGGCAAGACCCGCCTGCTGCGCACCCTCGTCGGCCTCCTCGACGAGTGGACCCCGGTCATCGCCGGCTCCGAGCTCGGCGAGCACCCCTACGAGCCGATCACCCACCCCTCGCTGCGGCGCGCGGCCGAGCTCGGCGACGACCTGCCCGTGGTGTGGCGGCACCGCGACGAGCGGTACGCCGAGAAGCTCGCCACCCCCGACACCAGCGTCGCCGACCTGATCGGCGACGTCGACCCGATGAAGGTCGCCGAGGGACGGTCGCTCGGCGACCCGGAGACCATCCACTACGGCCTGATCCCGCGCAGCCACCGCGGCATCGTCGCGATCAACGAGCTGCCCGACCTCGCCGAGCGGATCCAGGTCGCGATGCTCAACGTGATGGAGGAGCGCGACATCCAGATCCGCGGCTACGTCCTGCGGCTCCCGCTCGACGTGCTCGTCGTGGCCAGCGCGAACCCCGAGGACTACACCAACCGCGGCCGGATCATCACGCCGCTCAAGGACCGCTTCGGCGCCGAGATTCGCACGCACTACCCGATCGAGATCCACGACGAGGTCGCGGTGATCCGGCAGGAGGCCCACCTCGTGGCCGACGTACCGGACCACCTCGTCGAGATCCTGGCCCGCTTCACCCGGGCGCTGCGCCACAGCCAGTCGGTCGACCAGCGCTCCGGCGTGAGCGCGCGGTTCGCGATCGCGGGCGCGGAGACGATCGCCGCGGCGGCGCTCCACCGCGCCACCGCGCAGGGCGAGGACGACGCGGTCGCGCGGGTCGTCGACCTCCAGACCGCCGTGGACGTGCTCGGCGGCAAGATCGAGTTCGAGACGGGCGAGGAGGGCCGCGAGGAGGAGATCCTCACCCACCTCCTCCGCACCGCCACCGCCGAGGTGGTCCGCTCCCGGCTCTCCGGCCTCGACCTGGGCCTCCTGGTGCAGGCGCTGGAGTCGGGCGCGATCGTCACCACCGGCGAGCAGGTGACCGCGCGCGACTTCCTGGCCGGCCTGCCGGTGCTGGGCGAGTCCGAGCTGTACGACGACATCTGCGACCGCCTCGACGCGACCAACGACGGGGAGCGCGCGGGCGCGATCGAGCTGGCGCTCGAAGGGCTCTACCTCGCCCGCAAGGTCGCCAAGGAGACCGACGGAGGAGAGGCCGTCTACGGTGGATAACTGGGTTCAAGGAATCTGCCATGGTTGAGAAGGGTGGTCACTCGACCTATTCGAGGTACCGAGGCGGGCCCGATCCGCTCGCGCCCCCGGTCGACCTCGCCGAGGCGCTCGAGCACATCGGCGAGGACGTCATGTCCGGCTACTCCCCGGAGCGGGCGATGCAGGAGTTCCTCCGCCGGGGCGGACGCGACCAGCAGGGCCTGGACGACCTCGCCCGGCGGGTGGCGCAGAAGCGGCGCGACCTGCTGCAGCGGCACAGCCTCGACGGCACGCTCCAGGAGGTCCGCGAGCTGCTCGACCGGGCCGTGCTCAACGAGCGCAAGCAGCTGGCTCGTGACGTCGACCTCGATGACGCCGACCGCGCGTTCCGCGAGGTCCAGCTCGACAACCTCCCGCCCTCGACGGCGGCCGCGGTGACCGAGCTGGCGTCGTACGACTGGCAGAGCAGCGAGGCGCGCGCGGACTACGAGAAGATCAAGGACCTGCTCGGCCGCGAGCTGCTCGACCAGCGCTTCGCGGGCATGAAGCAGGCGCTGGAGAACGCCACCGACGAGGACCGCGCGGCGATCAACGAGATGCTCGGCGACCTCAACCAGCTGCTCGAGAAGCACCGGCTGGGTGAGGACACCACCCAGGACTTCGACGACTTCATGGACAAGCACGGGGACTTCTTCCCGGAGAACCCGCAGAACATCGACGAGCTCCTCGACGCGCTCGCCCAGCGGTCCGCGGCAGCCCAGCGGATGCTCAACTCGATGAGCGCCGAGCAGCGCGCCGAGCTGATGGAGCTCTCCGCGCAGGCGTTCGGCAGCCCGGAGCTGATGGACGCGCTGGGCCGGCTCGACTCCAACCTCCAGGCGCTCCGGCCGGGCGAGGACTGGGGCGGCTCGGAGGAGTTCGGCGGCGAGCAGGGGCTGGGGCTCGGCGACGGCACCGGCGTGCTGCAGGACCTCGCCGAGCTCGACGATCTCGCCGAGCAGCTGTCGCAGTCCTACGACGGCGCCCGGATGGACGACGTCGACCTCGATGCGTTGGCCCGCCAGCTCGGCGACGAGGCGGCGGTCAGCGCCCGCACGCTCCAGGAGCTGGAGCGCGCGTTGCGCGACTCCGGCTACCTCAAGCGCACCTCCGACGGGCAGCTGCGGCTGTCCCCGAAGGCGATGCGCCAGCTCGGCAAGGCACTGCTGCGCGACGTCGCCGACCGGCTCTCCGGCCGGCAGGGGCAGCGCGAGCTGCGCCAGGCCGGCGCGGCGGGGGACCGCTCCGGCGCGACGCGTGAGTGGGCCTTCGGTGACACCGAGCCCTGGGACGTCCCGCGCACCGTGATCAACGCCGTACGCCGCCGGGCCGGCCGCGACTCGTCCTCCTCGCGCCTCTTCGAGATGGAGGACGTCGAGGTCCAGGAGACCGAGGCACGCACCCAGGCGGCCGTGGCCCTGCTGGTGGACACGTCGTTCTCGATGGCGATGGACGGGCGCTGGGTGCCGATGAAGCGCACGGCCCTCGCCCTGCACCAGCTGATCACCACGCGCTTCCGCGGTGATCGCCTCCAGCTGATCGGCTTCGGCCGGTACGCCGAGGTGATGGAGATCGAACAGCTCACCGCGCTCGACGCGATGTGGGCCAAGGGCACCAACCTGCACCACGCGCTCCTGCTGGCCAACCGGCACTTCCGCAAGCACCCGAACGCGCAGCCGGTGCTCCTGATCGTCACCGACGGTGAGCCGACGTCGCACCTCGAGCCGGACGGCGAGGTGTACTTCTCCTACCCACCCCACCCCCTCACGATCGCCAGCAGCGTGCGCGAGCTGGACAACGCCGGGCGGCTGGGTGCGCAGGTCACGTTCTTCCGTCTCGGCGACGACCCCGGCCTGGCCCGCTTCGTCGACTCGATGGCCAAGCGGGTGGACGGCCGGGTGGTCGCGCCGGAGCTGGACGACCTCGGGGCGGCCGTGGTCGGCAGCTACCTCGGCTCACGTGGTGGCCGGTCGTCGTACGCGGAGGAGTTCGGCGGGTGGCGCAGCGACTGGTTCGGCGGCGGCGGCCGGGGCTTCTGGGTCGGCTAGCCCCTAGCTCTGGCTGGTTGCTCTGGTGAGCTCCTCCAGCATCCGGCCCATCACCGCCTGGAGCGCCTTGAAAGGGCGGACCATCACCGTGAAGTCGACGATCTGGCCCTCGTCGTCCCACCGGATGATGTCCACACCCTCGACCTGCAGGCCGTCGACCTCCGCGGTGAACCGCAGCACGGCGTCGCGCTCGCCGACCCATTCGTCCTGGTAGCGCAGCGTCGGACCGAGCACGACCATCGCGCCGGCCAGGTACGCCGTCACGAGGTCGCGTCCCTCCTGCGGTGTGTGCACCGCCGGTGAGTGGAAGACCGCGTCCTCCGCGATGATCACGGGAAGGCGACCGGGGTCGCGGCTCTCGATCGTCTGGTGCCAGCGCTGCAGGCCGGTCTCGGCGGGTGTGGGCATGGCGGAAGGCTAGTGGGAGATCGCCTCCTTCGGGACGTTCGTCCCTTGAGGTCGACCCCGACTCGTGCACTAGGTTCGAAAGGTCGTGGCCGATCACGGGCGCATCCACCCAACGGGGGAGGTGCGGGCCGGGCAGCGGACCCCGGAGAGGGGAAGTTTTCATGGGAATGAAGGGCTTTGTCCGGCCTCGGCCTCTGGTCGTCGGCCTGGCGACGGTAGGACTGGGTGCGTTCGGTCTGGTGATGCCGACCTCGGCGGCACCTGCACCAAGCGCCACCCCGGTGACGCTGACCAGCGGATCGACGACGCAGTCCGAGTGGACCGTCGTCAACGACGACGGCACGCTCGACGGCACCCCGACTGGGGGCGCGGGCACGAACACCGGCGGCGACTGCCCGAGCACGCAGTTGCCGGGGCTGGCCGTCAATGAGGGCGCCTTCGACGTGAACGCATCAACCACGGAGACGCGTTCGACGGCGGTTTGCTGTTCTTCGTCAACGGCCACGAGATGGTCTCGCCCACGAATTGGGACGTCCAGACCGACCCGGTCAACAACACCTTGAACAGGGTGCTCACCTCCGGGCCGAGCAGCCTCGGTGGCCTCAACACGACGGTCGAGTACCGGGCGTTGCCCAACCAGCAGGTTCTGCGCAGCATGGTGACGCTGTCCAACCCGGGTACGACCTCGATGACGATCCCCTTCACCGTGGCGACGAACTTCGGTTCGGACAGCGGCACGACCGTGATCGCCACCAGCAGTGGTGACGCCGCCGTCAGCACGGCAGACCGGTGGCTGGTGACCGCCGACAACGCCGTCACTCCCGGCGACGCGGTGAACACCAGCGTGCTGGCCGGTCCGGGAGCGGTGGCAGCGCCTCCGGCGTCGACGTCTCAGGTCGTGTTCGATTGCGCGGACAGGGACGGCATCCAGGCGACGTACAACGTGACGATTCCGGCTGGTGGTTCCCGCGCCCTGATGTTCTTGAACGAGCTGTCCGGCACGAATGCTGCGGCCACGACGGGAGCGGCGCGGTTCAACACCAACCCGGCAGCGACCGACGAGCTGCTCACCGGCCTGTCCGACGCACAGCGGGACAGCATCGTGAACTGGCGCCTGACCGAGGGGCAGCCGGACGGCCTGATCCGCAAGCCGCACCACCCCTACGTCGGCAACAACATCTACAACACGACGGGACGCGGGCAGACCGTGCGGAGCAAGGTGCACCGCGGCGACTGGCAGAAGTTCACCGTCCGGATCTACAACGACGGGAACACCCGGACGACCTTCACCGCTCAGGGTCTCAGCTCGACCAGCAAGGTGCGCGTGAAGTACTTCGCCGGCGCGACCAACGTGACCACCGCGATGAAGTCGACCCAGGGCCTGTCGTTCTCCCTCGCCCCGGGCCAGTACAAGCAGATCAAGGTGAAGATGAAGATCACCAGGTCCGCGCACGTCGGAGTGCACAAGTTCGCCAAGGTGCTCACGACGAGCTCCAGCAGCGGCGTGAACAAGCAGGACGCCGTCAGGGCGATCCTCATCGCGCGCAGCTGAGCTCGCAGCGAGATCTGGTGCCCCGGCCGTAGGCCGCGGCAGCAGGTGACGGCACTCGCCGGGTCCCGGTTCAGCACCGCTGAGCCGGGACCCGGTCGTACCGGCGTGAAGGGCCACCCCTGCCTGACCGCGGGCATGCCGCTGGCCCGGCCTGTCCGTGGGATCGGGCCGGGTGCGGGGCGGGGTGGCTACTGGTCGGGTGGGTCGCTAGGGCTGGGCACCGTTGACGGGCTCAGGTCGGTGGTGCCGGTGCGGTCGCGCAGCCAGGTGTGTCCGTGCGGGCTGTGCCAGAGGTACTCGCCGGGGGTCAGCATCGTGTAGGTCCAGCCGCCGTGGGTCTTCATCCGGTGGTGTCGTCTGCAGAGGGCAGCGAGGTTGTCGCTGGACGTGGGACCGCCCGACTCCCAGGGAATGATGTGGTCCTTGTCGCAGCCTCGAGCGGGACGCTGGCACCAGGGGAACACGCACGTGCGATCGCGGAGCTCGATCTGCTCGGTCAACGTGGGGCTGGGTTGGTAGCCGGTGGAGTGCAGGGTCTCGGCGAGGTCGAGCACGGGCCGCACGGTGATCCTCGTGGTCCCGGTGGTGGAGCCGGCCCGGCACCACTCGGCGACCTGCCCGGTCGTGACGAGGTGTCCGGCGGCGTTCTCGATCCAGGCGGGTGCGAGCTCATCGCCGGAGGTCAGTGCGGCTTCGGAGAGGTGCACGTACAGCACCACGTCGCGGGCCTTCGGGGTGGTTGAGCCGCCACGGCGGCTGGTCGAACCCGGGACCGGGGAGGTTGAGCCGCTCAGTTGGGTGGTTGAGCCTGCCGAAACCACCCCAGCCTCGAACTCCAGCGCCTGCTCACCCCGAGCGAGCATCCCGACCGCCAACGACCGGCGAACATCCAGGGACTCCTCGTTCCCGAGGACCGCGAGTTGCTCAGCACCTCGCCGGACTGCTTCCTCCAGATCGATGGCGTCGGCGAGGTCGAGCTCGCCGTGGACCCTGGAGGTGCC
>NZ_RJSF01000014.1 GCF_003725535.1 Nocardioides pocheonensis
CCCGTGATCGAGCAGTTGCCCGGACCCGAAGCGATGCTCCAGTCCACACCCGAGCCGGCCGGAAGCGGGTCGTTGATCACGACGCCGGTGGCATCGCCGGTGCCGGCCGCGTTGCTGTTGGTCGCGGTGATCGTGAACCCGATCTGCGACCCGGCGTTGACCGTCGCGTTGTCCGCGGTCTTGGTCAGGGTCAGGGCCGCGCAGCGGATGGTGACGTTGGCGGTGTCGCTGTCGCCGCCGGTGCCG
>NZ_RJSF01000015.1 GCF_003725535.1 Nocardioides pocheonensis
GGGATCTCGTATGTGGGTGCTCGGTATGCGCGGTTGGATCGGTTGGTCTATGACTCGGCGTATCGGGTGAATGCGGAGTTTGCGCAGTCGGGTGGGATCTTCACCGGTGCGGAGGTGACCTATCGGGGGGTGAAGGTGGGTCAGGTCTCCGACATGCGGTTGACCCGTGATGGTGTCGATGTGGTGTTGGCGATCGACAAGGGGCACAAGGTGCCGGCGGACACGTTGGCGTTGGTGGGCAACAAGTCGGCGGT
>NZ_RJSF01000016.1 GCF_003725535.1 Nocardioides pocheonensis
GTGCTCTGCGGCGGTGCCTCCCAGCTGGTGATGTACGGCTTCGAGGTGCTCACCGAGGCCGGCTACCAGCCCGAGGTGGCCTACTTCGAGTGCCTGCACGAGCTCAAGCTGATCGTCGACCTGATGTACGAGGGCGGCATCGCCAAGCAGCGCTGGTCGGTCTCCGACACCGCGGAGTACGGCGACTACGTCTCCGGGCCCCGGGTGATCACGCCCGAGGTGAAGGAGAACATGAAGGCCGTCCTCGCCGACATCGTCGACGGCTCCTTCGCC
>NZ_RJSF01000017.1 GCF_003725535.1 Nocardioides pocheonensis
GTTGAGCTCGCCGACGATCGTGTGGTCCTGCGCGGTGGCCCGCACGAGGCAGGTGCCCGTGGTCTTGTCGTCGCGGAAGTGGGCGCTGATCTTCACCCTCACCTCGTGACTGCTCACCACGTCGTACGACGTGAGGGTGGCGTCGATCGCCTGCTCGCTGCCGAGCGAGGCCCACACGGCCCACGCGGTCAGGGCCCCGACGAAGAGCACCGCGAGGACGATGACGAGCGGCCGGCGCTCCGGGCGGCGGCCCGCGCCGTAGCGCTCGGCCAGGCCCGGGCCGCGAATTTCCGTGG
>NZ_RJSF01000018.1 GCF_003725535.1 Nocardioides pocheonensis
AAGGAGAGCCCACCGTGGCTGAAATGTTCTACGACGACGACGCCGACCTGTCCCTGATCCAGGGCAAGAGCGTCGCCGTGATCGGCTACGGCAGCCAGGGCCACGCCCACGCGCTGTCGCTGCGCGACTCGGGCGTCGACGTCCGCATCGGGCTCCAGCCCGGTTCGAAGAGCCGCGAGAAGGCCGAGGCCGAGGGCCTGCGCGTCCTCACGCCGGCCGAGGCGGTCGAAGAGGCCGACGTGATCGTGATCCTGGCGCCCGACCAGCACCAGCGGAAGCTGTACGCCGAGGAGATCGCCCCGGGCCTGACCCCCGGCGACAC
>NZ_RJSF01000020.1 GCF_003725535.1 Nocardioides pocheonensis
TGGAGCATCGCTTCGGGTCCGGGCAACTGCTCGATCACGGGTGCGGTGGGCAGCGAGGTTCTGCACTGCAACGCGGTCACGCTGGCTCCGGGTGCGAGCGAGTCGGTGCACGTCGTGAGCGGTACGTCGTTCGCGAGCTGCGCGGCGTACCCGAACGAGGCCACGCTGACCGCGACCAACCACGCCACGCTGACGGCTGACGCGACCACCACGGTCCGGTGCCCGAGCCTGACCCTGACCAAGACCGCGGACAACGCGACGGTCAACGCGGGATCGCAGATCGGGTTCACGATCACGGCGAGCAACGCCGGTCCGGGTGACGCGAC
>NZ_RJSF01000021.1 GCF_003725535.1 Nocardioides pocheonensis
TCGTTGTCGGCCACCACACCGGAGAACAACGCCAGGTTCTGCGCGAACGACCGGATCGCCGACCCCTTGTCCGACTGCGTGCGCAACACCGTGTTCGAGTCCCGGATCAACGCCGTGGTCACATCGAAGTTGTCGTTGGCCGACTTGATGAACGCATCGGAGGTGTCGATGATCTGCCCCAGATCTCCACCCGTGCCCTTGAACCCCGCACCCAGCTCCGAGACCACCGTGCGCAACTCGTCCTGCGGCACCGAGTTCACGAACGAATCCACACTCGTCAAGATCTCCGTCGTCGACTTCGGCACCTGCGTGGACGCCGTCGCGATCTCCGACCCGTCCTTCA
>NZ_RJSF01000022.1 GCF_003725535.1 Nocardioides pocheonensis
CTTCAAGCGCATGACGAACCTCCAGGTCCGCCAGGCGCTGGCTGCCTCGCTCGACGACACCGGCTGGGTGACCGCCGGTGGCGGTGACAAGGCCTACGAAGAGGCGACCGACATCGTGAACCCCGCGGTGAAGGGCTACCAGAAGGACCTGTTCCCGGGTGGCAAGGGTGACGCGGAGAAGTCCAAGCAGCTGCTGCAGCAGGCCGGTGTGCAGATGCCGTACCCGATCACCTTCACCTACCCGAGCACCGCGACGGCTGACAAGCAGGCCGCGGCGCTGAAGGCAGGCTGGGAGGCCGGCGGCTTCAAGGTGACCCTGGACGGCGTGGCCAACCAGGACGCCTACTACACCAACATCCAGAAGCCCGACCAGAAGGCCGACGTGATCTGGGCCGGCTGG
>NZ_RJSF01000023.1 GCF_003725535.1 Nocardioides pocheonensis
AAGGCGAACCACATGTAGGTGAGGGCAAGCGGGGCGTACAACACCGCCGTCGCCGCCACGCCCCCCATCACGAAACGACGAAGCGCCCCCGGTTGGGTCTCCACGAGGTCTAGGCCCAGATGTCGACGGCCGGAACCATGCGCTCGGGTGGGAGCATCACCGTCGAGTCGGGCACCAGAGGACATCGATCAGGCCGGCGGTCGTTGCGTTCTGACCCGCACCCGCGCCCGCCGGTCGGCCGCCATGGTGGTGTGCTCGACCTCCACGAGGATCCGGGTCCCCAGGTCTCGTGCGGCTCGGTGGACCGCCCACTTCAGGTCCAGAGCGTGGTGGGCGGGGAGCCGGTCGAGGTGAGTGACGTACTCGCCCGATGCTGCCAAAGCGTCGGCGATCGATTGCACCAGGTCATCGGAGCGCCCGCGGCGTTCCGCCGAGGAGGTGACGTTCATCAGGTAGTCCAGAGTTCCGAGCACATTCACCGCGGGCCCTTCCGCCGACAGGGATTCGATCACCGACCTGGCTCAATCGACGTCAGTCGACCCCGGGAC
>NZ_RJSF01000024.1 GCF_003725535.1 Nocardioides pocheonensis
CAGACAACGGGAGGTTGGAGGAGCGGGATTTCGACCCGCACCGGCGCGACGCCGACGCTAAATCGGCCAGCACGGATTACCGGCAGGTAGTACCGCGATGTGGATGTGAAGCCGACCACACGAAGCCATCAGGCGTTGCCGGTTCTTGCACTCGATCACGCGAGCGTGACGCAGCTGCCTGTCTTCGAGACACGCCACGTGGCGGCAATACCGGCCGCAGCAGCGGCCCGTCGCATTGTCTGCTCTCGCGTCAGCGCCGTAGCGTGAACCAACTTGTAGGGGGAACCGTGGCAACGAACGAGCATGACGTCCGCGTTGGAGACAACGCCATAGCAGCCGCCCGGCTGCTCGAAGTCGCCGCCAGGAACGCAGACGAGCTCCTCGAGGAGGCGCGAGCAGAAGCAGCCTCGATCGTGGCGGCAGCACACGCCGATGCCAAGCAGGTGCAGGCGGAACTCGAGCAAGAGCGCAGACAGCAGAGCGACGAGCTCGACCGAGACCGCACGACGGCGCTGGCAGAACTGGCCGGCCTGGCCGAACGCCGGGCCGCCCTCGAGGCCGAGGTGGCACAGTTGGAACAGCTCGA
>NZ_RJSF01000019.1:0-32135 GCF_003725535.1 Nocardioides pocheonensis
GCGCTCGCACCTCAACCACCAAGCGCACCACAGACCGACACCCGACAGCAGAAGCGCCACGCGCCGTACCGCGTCGTCGCTGCCCGTTCCCCGGCACAGACCGCGACCCGACGAGCCTGGTTTCGGCAGGCTCAACCAGCGGTGGTGGTTTCCCTGCCAAGCAGCGTGGTCTCGAGGCTCGCTGGCGCTCGCACCTCAACCACCGACCCACAAAGCTGCCGCCGACAGCAGACCCGGCCACGCGCCGCACCGCATCGCCGCCGCCCATCCCCGGCACAGACCCCGGCCGACAACAGCGCGCCTCTGGGACGATGCCGGCATGATCGGCCGAGCCCACCACGTGATCATCGACTGCCCGGAGCCGGAGCGGCTGGCGGAGTTCTACAGCGAGCTGATCGGCCTGCCGGTGACCTACCGGTCCGCCGACTTCGCGGTGGTGTCCGTCGACCAGACCACCTCGGGTTTCGGGTTCCAGCGCGCGCCGGATCACCGGCCGCCACGGTGGCCCGATCCCGAGCACCCGCAGCAGATGCACCTCGACGTCATGGTCGACGACCTGAGCGTCGCCGACGAGGAGGTGCTCCGGCTGGGCGGACGGCCGCTTCCCGGTGGGGAGCACGTGTACGCCGACCCAGCGGGACACCCGTTCTGCCTGATCCCGCGCCCGTCGTGGGCGCCACCGATCGACTCCGACTGAGCGGCCGCTCAGCGGTTGTCGACGCACATGCCGATCGCGTAGTCGCGGTCGGACCGCGGGATGGTCCGGGAGTCGATCAAGGCGTCGACACGGGCGGCGCAGTCGCCGATGCCCGGGCCGCTGGTCGCCGCGCTCGGCGACACCCGCGGCTCGGAGCGTCCCGTCGCGGGGTCGGTCCCGCAGCCGGCGGCGAGCGCCAGGAACGCGCAGACGGCGACCGACCAGCGGACAGTCGTCATGGTCGTCGCTTCGGAGGCAGCGGCACGAACATCGAGGTGCGGGCGGCGTACTCGGGGTAGCCCGGACGCTTCATCATGGTCTCCTCGAGGAGCCTCGCGCCGGTGGCGAAGACCAGGAAGTAGGTCATCACCACGGGGGACGGCACGGTGAGCACTCCGGGCCACGCGGACGCGGCGACCAGCCAGATGCCCCACCAGACGCAGGCGTCGCCGAAGTAGTTGGGGTGGCGCGTGAAGCGCCACAGTCCGCGGTCCATCACCGGCCCGCGGTTCGGGTCGCGCTTGTACGCCGCCAGCTGCGCGTCGCCGACCGACTCGAAGAGCACGCCGACCAGCCAGACGAGCGCCCCGAGCGCCACCACGAGACCGACGCCGCCACCGGTGACCGCGGACACCTGCACCGGCAGCGAGACGAACCAGATCGCCGCTCCTTGCGGGATCCACACGCGCACGAGAGGCCCTCCCCGCCCTGAGCCGAGCAGCTCGGTGTAGCGCGGGTCCTCGCCGTGACCCTGCCCATGAGAAGGCACGGTGCGGCGCCAGATGTGCCAGGACAGGCGCAGCCCCCACAGGCCGACGAGCGCCAGCAGCAGCCAGCGCCGGAGCGCGTCGCCGTCGCCGAGGAGTGCGCAGACCAGCGCCACGGCAGCGAGGGCGAGGCCCCAGGTCACGTCGACGACCGAGACCCTCCCGGCGCGCCGGGCGGCGTACGCCGTGACCAGCATCGCCACGACGCAGACCGCGACCGAGGCACCGCTGACGAGGAGGAAGTCGGTCACCAGGAACGCACCGCCGGCAGGTCGTGCGGTCCGGGACGGACCGCGAGGATCTGGTCGACACCCATCCTGCCGTCCCGGAAGGCCATCGCGCCGCCGACGAGGTACAGCCGCCACACGCGCAGCACCTCGTCGGGGACCAGGGTGCGCAGGTAGGCCTGGTGCCGCTCGAACCGGGCGATCCAGCTCTCGACCGTGCGCACGTAGTGCTCGCGCATCGCGTGCACGTCGCGCACCTCCAGCCCGCCGGCCTCGACGAGCGCCACGGTCTCGCCGACCGGCCGCATGTGCATGTCGGGCGCGATGAACGCCTCGATGAACGGACCGCCGCCCGGGTGCTTGCCCTGCCTCGACATCTGCTGGACCAGCACGCGGCCGCCCGGCCTGACCGCGCGGCGCAGCACCTCGACGTACGTCGGGTAGTTCTCCTGGCCGACGTGCTCGCCCATCTCGATCGACGCCACGGCGTCGAAGGAGGTGTCGGGGATCTCGCGGTAGTCCTGCAGCCGGATCTCGACCCGGTCCGCCAACCCCCGTGCGGCGATCCGGTCGTCGATGAACGCCTTCTGCTCGCGCGAGATGGTCACGCCGACGACGCGAGCACCGAAGTCCTCGGCCGCGTGCAGCGAGAGCGACCCCCACCCGCACCCGACGTCGAGCAGGCGCATCCCGGGCGCCAGCCCGAGCTTGCGGCAGACCAGCGAGAGCTTGTCGCGCTGCGCGTCGGCCAGCCCGTACGCCGGGTCGCTGCTCGTCCAGTACGCCGAGGAGTACGCCATGGTCTCGTCGAGGATCGCGGCGTAGAAGTCGTTCGACAGGTCGTAGTGGTGGCTGATCACGGACCGGTCGCGCGCCGGGCTGTGCAGCCGACCCCGGACCCGCGCCTGCGAGGCCGGGGGAGCGGGTCGCCGGCCGAGCGCTCCGAGCCGGGAGGCCGTGCCGGCCGCGCGCGCGACCGACGCCGGTGTCGGCCGGACGCCGCCGAGCCCGCGCGCCGCGACCTCGGACCAGACGTGCGTGAGCGCCGCGTCGAGGTCGCCGGGCACGTCGATCTCGCCGAGCACGTAGGCCTGGGCGGCGCCGAGCTCCCCGGGGCTCCACAGCAGTCGGGTCAGCGCCCTCGGAGTGTTGAGCACCACGAGCGGAGCGTCCGCCGGCCCGGCCTCGGACCCGTCCCACGCCCGCAGCCGCACCGGCAGCTCGCCTGCCACCCACGGCCGGAGGGCCTGCTCCAGCGCCTGGGCGGCACCGGTCGACCGTCGTGCCCCGACCGGGCGGCTCTCGAGCGCGGTCACCGGATGCCTCGCGTGAAGGTCAGCTGCTGGACGTCGAGGTAGTGCGACGCGAACCCCGCGCGGGAGTACTCCAGGTAGAAGTGCCACATCCGCAGGAAGGTCTCGTCGAAGCCGAGTGCCAGCACCCGCTCCCGTGCCGCGACGAAGGTCTCGTCCCACTGGCGCAGGGTCTCGGCGTAGTGGCTGCCGAACGCGGTGCGACCGACCAGCCGCAGCCGGGTGTGCGAGCGCGTGACGTCCTCGATCGCCTCGACCGAGGGCAGGAAGCCGCCGGGGAAGATGTACTTGTGGATCCACGTCCACGTGCGGCGCGTGGCGAGCATCCGCTCGTGGCTCATCGTGATCGCCTGGATCGCGACGCGGCCGCCCGGCGCGAGCACCCGGTCGATGGTCTCGAAGTAGCTGGGCAGGTACTCGTAGCCCACCGCCTCGATCATCTCCACCGAGACCACCGCGTCGTAGCTGCCCTCGACCGCGCGGTAGTCGAGCAGGTCGATCCGCACCCGGTCCTCACTCCACCCCTCGAACCGGGCGGCCTCCGCCACCCGCTGACGGGCCAGCGCCTGCTGCTCGCTCGAGAGCGTGACCGAGCGGATGGTCGCTCCCCGGCGCGCGGCGCGCACGGCGAGCTCTCCCCAGCCGGTGCCGATCTCCAGCACCCGCGACCCGGCCTTGACCCCCGCGGCGTCGAGGATCGCGTCGATCTTGCGGGCCTGCGCCTCGGCGAGGTCGCCGCCGAACACGGGCCGGTCGAGCCGGGTGACCGGCACGCCACCCTCCTGCGCCGTGATCGAGTCGGTCCGGAACATCGCTGACGAGTAGCTCAATGTCGGGTCCAGGAAGGCCGCGAACAGGTCGTTGGACAGGTCGTAGTGACGCGCGATGTTGCGCCGGGTGTTGTGCTCGGTGTTGCGCTCGTCGCGCGGCGGCCGGGCGACGTACGCCGCCCGCAACCGCTGCATCCACGGCGGCACCAGGTCGGTGATCTGCTCGCAGAGGACGGTCAGGGTCGCCCCGAGGTCGTCGGCGTCCCAGGCGCCGGTGAGGTAGGACTCGCCGAACCCGATCAGCCCGTCGCTGCCGAGCCGGGCGAAGAACTCCTCGGGTCGGTGGAGGACCAGGTCGGCCCCCGACCCGGGGTCCGTCGAGACCACGAGCCCGAGCCGGTCGGTGACCCGCCGGAAGATCCGCTCCGCGATCGCGGCGGACAGACGGGCGCGGGGACCGCGACGGACCGGGGTGATGTCGGCCCAGCGGTCGAGGTCGTCCAGGGGGCGGTCGAGGGGGCGGTCGACGGTGCGGTCGGCAGTGGAGGTCATCGGACACCTTCCTGGTGGTGGGTGGGTCGGGGCTGGATCGGCAGCCGCCGCGCCCAGAGCCAGACACCCTGCATTCGGATCAGGAGGGCCCCCCGGATTGCCGCCGGGGCCGTCCGGATCGGCCGGGCCGCGGACCGGGTGCCACGCAGCGAGGCGTCGAAGACGGCACCGGCCGCGGTGACGAGCCGGACCGTGACGACCAGCCGGTCGGTCGGCGCCGGCGCGGTCACCTCGTAGTGGCCGTCGACTCCGTGGAACGGCGAGACGTACATCGCCTTGTCGACGCGCCCCCGGCCCTCGGGGTCGGCACGGAGCAGGTAGGCGTGCCGGTCGCCGTAGGTGTTGTGCACCTCCACGACCGTGGCTGCCGGGCCGCCGGACGCGTCGTAGCACCAGAACAAGCTGATCGGGTTGAAGCAGTAGCCGAGGGCGCGTGCGTTGGCGGCCATGAGGATCCGGCCGACCGGGACGTCGACCCCCTCGCGCGCCAGGAACGCCTCGACGTTCTCCCGGATGCTGCGCGACGGGTCGCCGAGGTGGTCGTGCGCCTCGAACCGTCCCCACAGGCCGTGGTCGGGCAGGTCGTCGAGGTCGACCAGCCAGAAGGACGAGCGGTTCGAGAACCGGTGCTCCAGCGGCTCGCGGCGGGTGTGCCGGATCGTCGTCGCGTAGACCGCGGGAGCTTCGACGGCAGCGGGCGGCGCGACCCACGTGAAGCCGAGCCGCTCGGCGGCGGCCAGGCCGGAGCGCGCGCCGTCCTCGTGGAAGCCCCAGCCCTTCCAGGCCCCGGCGAAGGCCAGCCGGTCGCTGTCGAGCTCGGCGGCCCGTCGCTGCGCGGCGACCGACTCCGGTGTGTAGAGCGGGTGCTCGTAGTGCCGCGTGGCGATCACCGTCGCCGGGTCGACGAGGTCGGGGGCGCCGAGCGTGACCAGGTAGCGGGTGCCGTCCTCCCCGTCGGTGCGATCCTGCGGCAGCCGCATCAGGCGGGTCAGGTCGTAGGTGACCGTCACCCGGTCGCTGCCGGGGCGGGTCCACTGGTTCCACGACGCCCAGGCACCCCGATGGCGGGGGAGGAGCGAGGTGTCGGTGTGCAGCTGCGCGACGTTCTGCGAGTACGGCATCGCGCCGAGCACCTCACGCTGGGCACCACTCGGGTCCGCCAGCATCGCCAGCGCCTGCCCCGGGTGGGCGGCGAGCACGACCGCGTCGAAGCGGTGCACCGTGCCGTTGCCGTCGGTGACCTCGACCCCGTCCGCGGTCTCGAGCACCGAGGTCACCTTGGTCTCGAGCAGCACCCGGCTGCCGCGGGCAGCGAGCGCGGCGGCGACGCGGTCGACGTACTGGCGCGAGCCACCGGTCACGGTGCGCCACTGGGGCGACCCGAAGACGCTGAGCATGCCGTGGTGGCGCAGGAACGCGAACAGGTAGCGGGCCGGGTACTCCAGCGACACCGCCGGGTCGCAGGACCAGACGGCGGCCACGAGCGGCGCCATGAAGTGCCGGCGGAAGTACGCCGAGAAGCGGCCCTCCTCGAGGAACGCGCCGAGCGTCTGGCCGTCCGCCCCGGCCTCGGCCGAGCCGTCGGTCTGCTCGAGCAGCCGACGGGCGCGCCGGTGGAACCGCGGGATCTCCACGAGCATCCGCAGGTACGCCGGCCGCACGGCGTTGCGCCAGGTCGGGAACAGGCCACGCCGGCCGAGCGCTCCGGCCCACTCCAGGCCCGCGCCACCGTGGGCCTCGTCGGTGCGCACCGACATCGACATGTCCGACGGCTGGGTCGGCACGCCGAGCTCCGCGAACAGCCGCATCAGCGTCGGGTAGGTCTTCTCGTTGTGCACGATGAAGCCGGTGTCGATGTGGGTGACGCCGTGTGCGGTCGGCACCTCGTGGGTGTCGGCGTGGCCGCCCAGGCGGTCGTCGGCCTCGATCAGGGTGACCTCGGCCGAGGCCGAGATCACGTACGCCGAGGTGAGCCCGGCCACGCCGCTGCCGATGACGCCGACGCGGCGGGTGGTGGGGGTGCCCATCTCTACGTGGCTCTGGAGAAGTCGAAGAGCGCGATCGGCTCGGTGGTGGGCGACTCCGAGCCGCCCTTCGGCTCCACCGTGATCCCTGCGCCGGTGGCGCTGGTGGCATCGCCCCGGAGCAGCACGGTGCGGCTGCCGCCGTCGGTCATCGTCCCGGCGGGCACCATGGCTCCGCCCGGCGTCTGCAGCCAGAGCTCGTAGATCCGGCCGGAAGGGGCCGGCGGCATGTTGCGGGTGACCAGGACGGCCTTGCCCTCGGTGAGCGAGCGGACGACGCTGGCCCGCACCCCTCCGGTGAGGGTCACGTTGACCCGCTTGGCGTCGGCCGCCTGAAGCACTCGGTCGACCGCGGACAGCTGGGTCTGGTGCTGGCCCGAGTCGGACACCTGCTGCCAGACGACGGCTCCTCCGCCGACCACGGCGACCACCGCTGCGGCGGCGGCGAGCAGGGTCCGGGGACGGCGGCGCGACCGGAGGGTGACGACCTCGCTCGGGCCCGCTACCGGAGTCTCGGGCGGCAGCGGTCGCACGGTGGCGATCTGGGCGAGCACCCGGTCGCGGAGGGCCGGGGGCGGCTCGGTCGCCGTGGTCTCGGGGAGCAGGGCGGTGGCCTCACGCAGGCTGGCGACCTCCGCGCGGCAGGTGGCGCACGCGGCGAGGTGCTCCTCGAACTGTGCCTTCTCCGCCGGGTCCAGCGCGTCGACCGCGTAGGCCCCGGAGAGGGCGTGGATCTCGTGGTCGTTGGCCGAGGCGTTCATTGCCCCACTCCCATCGCGTCACGCAGCCGGATCAGACCGTCCCGGATGCGGGTCTTGGCGGTGCCGACCGGTAGGTCGAGCATCGTCGCCACCTCGGTGTGCGTGTAGCCACCGAAGTAGGCCAGCTCCAGCGCCTCGCGCTGGATCGTGGAGAGCTCGGCGAGCGCGGTGCGCACCCGCCGGGCCTCCATCGAGGACTCCGCGGCCTCGGCCGTGGCGTCGTGCGGCACCACCTGGGTGCGCTGGTGGTACGTCGTGTCCTGGCGCGACGCCGCCTCGGCGGCGCGGACCCGGTCGACCGCGCGGCGGTGGGCCAGGGTCATCAGCCAGGACAGCGCGCTGCCCTTCGCGGCGTCGTACCGGGCACAGGTGCGCCACGCCTGGAGGTAGACCTCCTGGGTGACCTCCTCGGCCTGCGCCGGGTCGCGCACGACGCGCAGCACGAGGCCGTGGACGCGACGGGCGGTCGCGTCGTACAGCTGCGCGAACGCCTGCTCGTCACCGCGCGAGCACCGTGCCAGCAGAGCGGAGAGCTGCTGGCCGGGGTCGAGGGGCGCGCCCGTTCCCTCCGGCGAGGTCTCGCCGGAGGGAACGGGGTTCAGGTGGGACACGTGTCTCAGCCTTCGCTGTCGGTCGGTGTCAGTCTGGTCAGGGGACCAGGACGGTGTCGATGACGTACACGGTCGCGTTCGCAGTCGGGACGTTGCCGCAGAGGACCTGGGCGTCGCCGACCTTGAAGCTGTCGCCCGAGCCGGTGACCGTGATCGTGTCGCCGGCGAGCGTCTTGTGGGTGCCGGCGAGCTGGTCCGGAGAGAGCTTCCCGGCCACCACGTGGTGGGTCAGGATCGTGGTCAGCTGCTTCTTGTTCGCCAGGATGCCGTTCAGCGTGTCCGAGGGGATCTTGGCGAACGCGTCGTCGGTCGGGGCGAACACCGTGAGCGCGTCGGCGGAGTTCAGCGTGTCGCCGAGGCCGGCCTGGCCGACGGCCGAGACCAGCGTCTTGAGCAGCGGGTTGTTGCTGGCCGCGGTGGCGACCGGGTCGCTCGCCATGCCGTTGAACGAGCCCTTGCCGTCCTTGGGGATGAGCTTGCAGCCGGGGCCGAAGGTGTCGGAGCCCGCATTCATCGGGGAGTCCACGCTCGCCGACGTGTCTGAGCCGGCCGTGGCGTCGGAGGCCTTCGACGAGGTGTCGCTGCCGCAGGCGGCGAGGCCCAGGCCGAGGGTGAGCGACAGCGCCGCGAGGGCGCCGGTGCGGCGGAGGAGGGAGGTGGTCATCGGAGGTGCCTTCCGTCGGGTTCGGTGGGTCGAGCTTCAGGAGTGGTTCGGGGCCGGGCGCCGGCCGGATTGGTCGGGTCGCGTGGTTCAGGTCACGTTCACGACGAGCTCCTGGATGCCGCTGGACCCGGCCGGGAACGACGACGCCCGCACGGCGGTCTGCACGGTGCCGTCGCGGCCGGTCGCCCGCACGGCGAGCTGGTGGCTGCCCGGACGGGCGTCCCAGGGCAGGTACCACTGCCGCCAGTAGTCGACGCCGGCGTCGGGGCCGAGCGTCGCCGGCTGCCAGGCGCCGCCGTCGATGCGGACCTCGACCTTCGCCACGCCGTTGTGCTGGGCCCAGGCCACGCCGCCGATCGCGTGCGTGCCCGCGCGGATCGTGGACAGCGGCCGGGGCGTGTCGATCCGGCTGGAGAGCTTGATCGGGGCGTCGGTCGCCCAGTCGCGGCGGGTCCAGTAGGCCCGGTCCTCGGCGTACGTCGTGACGGTGAGCCGGGCCAGCCACTTCGTGGCGCCGACGAAGCCGTACAGCCCGGGAGTCACCAGCCGGGCGGGGAAGCCGTGAGCCCGCGGCAGCGGCTCGCCGTTCATGCCGATCGCGACGAGCGCCGGCCGGCCGTCGGTGAGGACCGCGAGCGGGGTGCTGATCGTGAAGTCGTCGACGTCGACGGAGAGCACCTGGTCGGCGCCTGCCTTCGGTCCTGCCATGTCCAGCAACGTCGCCACCGGTACGCCGAGCCAGCGGGCCGCACCGACCAGCTTCCCGCCGACGGTGTTCGACACGCAGGTCAAGGTGATGTCGTGCTCCTCGACCGCCAGGTCGCGCAGGTCGTCGTAGCTGAACGACAGCTCGCGGTCGACCATGCCGTCGACGCGGAGCCGCCACGTGCGGTGGTCGACGATCGGCACGGTCAGCTTGGTGTCGACGCGGTAGAAGCGGCCGTTGGGGGTGCGGAACGGCGAGATGCCGGGGTGGTCCGCCTCGAGCCCGGTCGGGAGCGGGGAGAGCGACGTGGAGGGACGCGGCAGCACGATGTCCGCGATCCGCGACCGGGCGCGCACGATCAGCTGACCGGCTCCGGCGGCCACCACACCGCCGAGGAGCAGAACGCCGGAGCCGGCCAGGATCGCCCGGCGGCTGGCGCCGGGCCCTGCGGTGGTGTCCTCGGGCGCACCCGTCCGCGGGCCCCGCGGGCGCGCCAGCCACCACAGCGCGAGGAGGCCGCCGACGGCGGCGACCAGGGAGGGCACGACGTCGCGCGGCGTCGCGTCCGGACGGTGGAGGGCCGCGGCGCCGGCCAGGGCCACGAGCGCACCGAGCAGACCCAGGCCGGCGCCGAGCCGGCGTCGGGCGAGCACGCCGGCCAGGGCCGCCGCGAGGAGCGTGACCAGCAGGACGTTGCCGATCAGGATGGTCTTGTCCGCGGTGCCGAAGTGCCGCACCGCCCACTCCTTGACCGGGGTGGGGGTCGCGTCGATCACGGTGCTGCCGACGGCGAGCACCGGCGACGCGGCGGGGTCGGTCAGGGCGGCGACCAGGTGCGCGAGCGCCATGCCGAAGGACGCCGCCAGGACCCCGGCACCCGCGTGGACGAACGTCGGTCCCGCGCGTCGCCTCATGCAGGTGGTTCGGCGCGGCCGCCGGACCGGATGGGTCCTGCTCTAGATTGCCCGGGTGACCGAGGACAGCAGCCGCGTGGCCGTGGCGACCGGGGTCGGCTCGATGCCGGGCGAGGACATCCACGAGGCCGTGCGGACGGTCCTCGGCGAGCTGCCCGACCTGCCGCACCTGCCGGAGCTTCCCGGTCGCGGGGTGATCGCGGGGATGACCGGCCGCGCCCTCGCCCTCGTGGCCGACCTCGGCTTCGACCTCCAGCCGGCCGGGTGGCGGCTCACCGACGCGCCCGGCGTGGACCACCGCAGGGCGCGCTCCCTGCTGGCGCAGGACCTGGACGCGCTCGAGGAGCGGGTGCAGGTCGGCGGGCTGTTCGAGGACGGCGGTGAGCTCAAGGTGCAGGTCACCGGGCCGTGGACGCTCGCGGCCACCGTCGAGCGACCGCGCGGCGACCGGCTGCTGGCCGACCACGGCGCCCGGCGCGAGCTCGCCCAGGCCCTGGCGGAGGGAGTGTCGGAGCACGTCGCCGACCTGCGCCGGCGGGTGCCCGGCGCGGCGCTCCTGGTCCAGGTCGACGAGCCGGCGCTGCCGGCCGTGCTCGGTGCGAGGATCCCGACCGCATCGGGCTTCAGCCGGCACCGGGCCGTCCACCCGCCCGCCGCCTCGGAGGCGCTGGAGCAGGTGTTCGCGGCGATCGCGGCCGCCGGCGCCACGCCCATGGCCCACTGCTGCGCCGCGGACGCCCCGATCGGCCTGCTGCGGGGCGCCGGCGCCCGCGCGGTCTCGGTCGACCTCGCGGTCCTGGAGGCCGCCGGGTACGACGACCTCGGGAACGCCCTGGACGCCGGCGACCGGGTGCTCCTCGGGGTGGTGCCCTCGACCGACCCGGTCCGGGTGCCGTCGGAGAAGCAGGTGGTCGAGCGGATCCTCCGGTTGCTCGACATGCTCGGCTTCGACCCCGAGGGGGTCGCCGGCCAGCTCGTGCTCACCCCGGCCTGCGGGTTGGCGGGCGCCTCGCCGTCGTACGCGCGAGAGGCGCTGGCCCTGGTCAGGGCCAGCGCCTCTCGCATCGCTGGTGGTTGAGCCTGGCTCGGGTTTCGAGCCGCCGTTGCGGGTGCGCAAGCTCGCCCGCAGGCTTCCTCAACCTCTTCGCGTCGGATCCCCACTCGTTCCTCGTGGGGCTCCGGCTCAGACGACTACTGCCTCGACCTCGTCGGTGGCCATCTCCTCGTGCTTGACGTCGAGGAAGATCCAGACGATCAGGCTGCCGACCCAGATCATGAACGCGCCGGTGAGGAACGCGTGGGTCGCGCCGTCGGTGAACGCCGCCTGCGAGCCGATCACGTTCTTCAGCGACGCCACCATGCCCGGGTCGGGAGCACCGCCCGACGACGGCAGCGCCGCGAACAGTGACGCCGCCTTGTCCTGGATCGAGTGCACGGCCACGGTCGACAGCGTCGCCAGCCCGAGTGCGCCGCCGACCTGCTGCATGGTGTTCAGCACGCCCGAGCCGACCCCGGAGTCGCGGTGGTCGACGCGGTGCACCGCGGCCAGGAACATCGGCGCGAAGGTCAGGCCCATGCCGATGGCCATCAGCAGGATGAACGGGAACAGGTCCGCCCAGTAGCTCACGTTGCTGCCGAGGTGCCCGCCGTTCGCGGCCACCTGCAGGATCCGGCTCGTCGAGTCGTCGATGCTGAGGCGCGAGAACATCAGCAGCGCGACACCGGCGAGCGCCGTGCCGGTGCCCGCGACGAACCGCGGGTCGACCTTCGTCGCCAGCTTGGAGGCCAGCGTCGCGCCGAGGACGATGCCGACGCTGAACGGCAGGAACGCGAAGCCGGTGTGCAGCGGGCTGTAGCCCATGACGTTCTGCACGAACTGCGAGAGGAAGTAGAACATCGCGAACATCGCGGCCGGCACGATCATCATCGCCACGAACGCGGTGGCACGCGTGCGGTTGGTCAGGATGCGCAGCGGGAGCAGCGGGTGCTCGACGCGTCGCTCGATCATGACGAAGATCGCGAGAAGCACGACACCGACGGCCATGAAGGCCAGCGTCGGCGCGTCGCCCCAGCCGTAGCGCTGGTCACCGGCGCGCGAGATGCCGTAGACCAGGGAGACCAGGCCGAGGGTGGCGCTGACCGCGCCCGGCAGGTCGAGCTCGCCCTTGTGCGTCTCGGACTCCACGAGGACCCGGGGCGAGGCGAACGCCGCGGCCAGGCCGATCGGCACGTTGATCAGGAAGGTCAGCCGCCAGCCGTCGACGTCCATGCCGAGGATGCTCGGGTGCAGGCCGGTGAGCCATCCGCCGAGCACGAGTCCGACGGCGGCACCGACACCCGACATCGCGGCGTACACCGAGAACGCGCGGTTGCGCGGGGGACCGGCCGGGAAGTTCGTGGTGATCAGCGCGAGGGCGGTCGGGGCGGCCAGCGCTGCGCCGAGGCCCTGGAGTCCCCGGGAGGCGAGCAGCATGAGCTCGTTCTGGGCGAGGCCGCCCAGGCCGGAGGCGATCGCGAACAGCGCGACCCCGACCATGAAGATGCGGCGGCGACCGTAGAGGTCGCCGAGCCGGCCGCCGAGCAGCAGCAGGCCGCCGAACGCGAGGGCGTAGCCGGTGACGACCCACTGGAGGTTCGCCTGGGAGATCTTCAGGTCGTGCTGGATGAAGGGCAGCGCGATGTTGGCGATGGTGCTGTCCAGCACCACCATCAGCTGTGCGACCGAGATGAGCACGAGCGCCCATCCCAGGTGCTGCTTGTGGCCGGTCGGCGCCTCGGTGGAGGCGTCGACGACCGCAGTCGTCGTGTCTGTCATGTCGTCTTCCTTGCCTTGTCCTTCGTCAACTTGTGGTTGCCCTGGGTGCTGGGGGGCGTGCCGCACGAGGGGTGTCGTACGGCGGGGAGGATCACGTGGTCGACGACGCGCTCGATGGTCGCGTCGTCGATCGGGTCACCGAGCAGGAACGCACGGTGCATGAGGATCCCGGCGAGCGCCGGGGCGATGAGGTCGACGTCCACGTCGGTGCCGATCTCGCCGCGCTCCTGGGCGCGCCGGTAGATCGCGTTGCTGACCGCGATCTTGGGCGCGATGAAGTTCTCGCGGAACAGGTGGGCGAACTCGGGATCGGTGCTGACTGCGGTGATGACCGCTCCGAGGACGCCGGTGGCCGCACCGCCGAGGCCCTCGTGGCCGCAGAACGTCGCCAGCAGGTCGCCCCGCAACGACCCGGTGTCCTGCGGCTCGATGTGCGGGGAGGCCTTCGCCCGGACCAGGGCCTCGGCCACCAGGCTCGCCTTGGTCTCCCAGCGGCGGTACAGCGTGGCCTTGCTCGCCCGGGCCCGCTTGGCGACGGCGTCCATGGTCAGCCGGTCGTAGCCGACCTCCATGAGCAGCTCGACCGTGGCGTCGAGGATCTCGTCCTCGCGCTCGCCCTCGACCCTCGGGCGGTGCGCGTGCTCCGTCATCTTCTTCATCATCATCATGCGCGGCCCACCTCCTCGGGAAACGTGGATGAAACGAAACGGTTTCGTTCCATCAACAGAGTAGGGACGGCATCCATTCCCGCCAAATTGATTTTTCTGACGGCGGGATTCCGGGCCGGCTACGGCAGGGTGACGAGGGAGCCGGCCGGGGTCGGCGGGGCGGTCGGATCCGCGGAGGGCGTGGCACCCGGCGTGCCCGTCGGCGTGCCGCTGGGCGTGGCGCTGGGCGTGGCGCTGGGCGTCGGGTCGGGCGTCGCGCTCGGGGTCGGGGTGGGCGTCGGCGACGGGGCGCGCGTCGGCGTGCTGCGGGTCTTCGTGGCGGAGCCACCCGACCCGCTGACCGCGCCGAGGCTGGTGCCGTGGGCCTGGGAGCCGCCGAGGAGCGTCGCGAGCGGCTTGCCGACGACCGCCTCGACCGCGGTCAGCCCGCCGAGCGCGACCACCAGCGTGGCGGCCGCGGCGACGGCGACGCGGGCCCAGGGCGTCCGTGTGCGCTCTGAGGGCGCGCGGGACGCGGCCGCGGGGGCCTGCGGTGCGTTCGGGTCGACCACGGGTGCCGTCTGGGTCGTGCGCGTCCACTGGGTGACCGTGCTCGACACCACGGCCCGCGTGCGGGTGAGCGAGGTCGTGTACATCGCGCTCGCCACGGTCGCGATCACGCTCGCGACCGCGGCGCCGATGATCGTGCCGGCCACGCCCAGGTACGACGCGCCGAAAGCAGCGGCAGCAGCGGCCAGTGCGCTGCCGACGACCTGGGTGAGGCTCACGCCGAGGCGGTGCTGCCTCCCGGGCTCGTTCGTCGGGGCGGTCTTCGAGTCATGGGGGGACATGCAGGTCTTCCGGTCGGGGACGTCTCCCTGGTGGAACGCACCCGGGGCCTCCGCGGTTTCAGTCCGGGGACGTGACGCCCGCCACCGTGTCCACGATCGACAGCGTCGCGGAGACGGCGGTCGCGTTCCAGCGGCGTACGCCGGCGACCATGTAGTGGCCCAGCGCTCCCATGTCGACGAACCGGGCGGAGGCCGCAACCTGCTCGGCCCGATGCACGTAGGCGGCCGTGGCACGCGCGCTGGTGATCCGGTCACGCCGGCCGTGGGCGGCGACGAGGTGCTTGCCCCGCAGCGCGTGCACGGGGTCGTCGGCGGGGAGCCAGGGGGCGAGGCCGACGACCCCGACCACGCCCGGTGCGTCGGCGACCCACGCCGCGGTGCGCCCACCCATCGAGTGACCGACCACCACGATCGGCTGGTCGGGGACCGCCGCGTGCAGCACGGCCAGCGCCTCGCGGGCGTCCGCGACCGGGGACGGCTCGGGGCCGTGCCCGGCGTTCCACCCCTTGAGCTGGAACCGCAGCAGCGCGGTCCGCACGCCGGACCGCGCCAGCCGGCCCGAGATCGACGTGGTCATCCACTGCGTGCGGCGGTAGGCCACGCTGCGCTCGTCGATCGGGTGGAGCCCCCGCTCGGCGCCGCCGTGGAGCATCAGGACCACCGCACGCGTGTCGTCCGGCTCCGGGCCGAGCACGAGCCGGTGGTCGTCGGTCAGGTGCATGCAGGCATCCTCTCGCGGGGGTGGTGGAGCGCCGGGTCCGTCGCGTCCCCTCCTGCTGTTCGTCGCGGCGGCACGCACGGATGGGTGGCTCCCGATGTCGGCGCCACAGGGCAGGATGGGCGCGTGAGCGAAACCCAAGCCGAGCCTGACCTGGCCGCCGCGAGCAACGAGCACCAGGTGCTCGCCGAGCAGATCGAGGAAGCGCGTTTCCGCTACTACGTGCTGGACGACCCGACGCTCTCCGACGCCGACTTCGACCAGCGGATGCGCCGGCTCGAGGAGCTGGAGGAGCAGTTCCCGCAGCTGCGCACGCCCGACTCCCCGACGCAGAAGGTCGGCGGCGCGGTCTCGACGGAGTTCACCGCCGTGGAGCACCTCGAGCCGATGCAGAGCCTGGACAACGCGTTCTCGTTCGAGGAGCTGGAGGCCTGGCAGGCACGCATCGCGCGCGACGGCGTCGAGCAGCCTGCCCTGCTGTGCGAGCTCAAGGTCGACGGCCTGGCGATCAACCTGCTCTACGAGCGCGGCCGTCTGGTGCGCGCCCTCACCAGGGGCGACGGGCGCACCGGTGAGGACGTCACGCCGAACGTCAAGACGATCGAGTCCATCCCGCACGTGCTGCAGGCCAGCGACGAGTTCCCGGTGCCCGAGCTGCTCGAGGTGCGCGGCGAGGTCTTCCTGGCCACCGAGGCCTTCGAGAAGCTCAACGCCGCCATGGTCGACGCGGGCAAGCCGATGTTCGCCAACCCGCGCAACGCCGCGGCCGGGTCGCTGCGGCAGAAGGACCCGCGGGTCACCGCCACGCGGGCGCTGGGCATGGTCTGCCACGGCATCGGCGCGCGACGCGGGTTCGAGCCGGTCGCCCAGTCCTCCTCCTACGCCGCGCTCCACGCGTGGGGTCTCCCCACGAGCGACCGGGTCAAGGTGCTGCCCGACCTCGCAGGCGTGCTGGAGTACGTCGAGTACTACGGCGAGCACCGCCACGACGTCGAGCACGAGATCGACGGCGTCGTGATCAAGGTCGACGAGGTCGCCCTGCAGCGACGCCTCGGGTCGACGTCACGGGCGCCGCGGTGGGCGATCGCGTTCAAGTACCCGCCCGAGGAGGTCAACACCAAGCTGCTCTCGATCGAGGTCAACACCGGGCGCACGGGTCGCGTCACGCCGTACGGCGTGATGGAGCCGGTCAAGGTCGCCGGCTCCACCGTCGAGAACGCCACCCTGCACAACGCCTACGAGGTCCGGCGCAAGGACGTCCGCCCGGGCGACACGGTGATCCTGCGCAAGGCGGGCGACGTGATCCCCGAGATCCTCGGTCCCGTGCTGGCGCTGCGCCCCGAGGGGCTTCCGGAGTGGCAGATGCCCGAGCGGTGCCCGGCGTGCGACACCGCCCTGGTGGAGGAGAAGGAGGGCGACCGCGACCTGCGCTGCCCCAACCACCGCGACTGCCCGGCCCAGGTGCGCGAGCGCGTGTTCCACGTCGCGGGGCGAGGTGCCTTCGACATCGAGGGGCTCGGCTACGAGGCCGCCGTCGCGCTGCTGGACGCCGGCGTGATCGCCAACGAGGCCGACGTCTTCGACCTCGACGAGAACAGCCTGGTGCGGGCGCCGGCCTTCACCCGCGCGCCGAAGAAGGGGGAGGAGGGTCCGCAGCTCAGCGCCAACGCCCGCAAGCTGCTGGACAACCTCGACGAGGCGAAGACGCAGCCGCTGTGGCGGGTGCTGGTCGCGCTGTCGATCCGGCACGTCGGCCCGACCGCGGCGCGGGCGCTCGCGGCGGAGTTCGGCACGATGGCCGCGATCCGCGAGGCGTCGCTGGAGGCACTGGCCGCCGCCGAGGGCGTCGGCCCGACGATCGCGGAGTCGGTGCGGCGCTGGTTCGACCAGGAACCCGACGCCGGCTGGCACCGCGAGATCGTCGACAAGTGGACCGCTGCCGGGGTCCGGATGGAGGACGAGCGCGACGAGTCCACCCCGCGCACGCTGGAGGGTCTGACGATCGTGGTCACCGGCTCGCTCGTCGACTTCAGTCGCGACGGCGCCAAGGAGGCGATCGTCTCCCGCGGCGGCAAGGCGTCCTCGAGCGTCTCGAAGAAGACCGACTACGTGGTGGTCGGCGACAACCCCGGGTCCAAGGCCGACAAGGCCGAGCAGCTCGGCGTGCCCGTGCTCGACGAGGACGGCTTCAAGGCCCTCCTCGAGCACGGCCCCTCGGCCGCCGGTTAGGCGGCCGCGGGGCTGTCGGTCTCAGCCGGCGAGCTCCCGGTCGACGTCCGCCGCCTCCAGCTGGTCGGCCGGCGCGGGACGCGCGATGTGGAAGCCCTGCACGTACTCACAGCCGATCGCGCGAGCGAACGCCAGCTCCTCCTCGTTCTCGACGCCCTCGGCGACCACTTCGGCGCCGAACGCGTGCGCGGCCTTCACCATGAGCTCGAGGAGGCTGCGAGCCGCGGCCGAGCTGGTGTCGACGAAGCGGCGGTCGATCTTCAGCACGTCCACGGGCAGCCGCGAGAGCTGGGCGCTGGACTGGTAGCCGGTGCCGAAGTCGTCCAGGCTGACGATCACGCCGGTCTTGCGCAGCGCCTCGAGGTTGGTCGCGGCGACGCTGCCGTCCATCAGGGCGGTCTCGGTCACCTCGATCACCAGCTGGCCGGGGTCGACGGTGCTGACCCGCAGCGCGCCGGCGACGTCGCTCTGGATCCGGTGCTGGCTGACGTGCCGGCCGGACACGTTCACGGCGACCTTGAGCTCGCGGTCGCCGCGCATCCGGTTCCACCGGGAGAGCTGGGCGACGGCCTCGCGCAGCACCCAGGTGTCGAGCTGGCAGATCAGGTCCGACGACTCCGCCACCGGCAGGAACTCGTCGGGGGGCAGCAGCCCGAAGCCCGGGCGGTCCCAGCGCACGAGCGCCTCGAAGCAGTCCACCCTCCCGGTCTCGGTGTCGACGATCGGCTGGAAGTGCAGCACCAGCTCGTTGTCCGCGATCGCGCCGACGAGCGCGCGCTCGAGCTCGTTGCGCTCCTTGAGCGCGGCGCGTGCGGTCCAGCTGAACAGCTCGGCGCAGCCGCGGCCGGCGGCCTTGGCGCGGTAGACCGCGAGGTCCGCCTCGTGCAGCAGCGTCTCGACGTCGGTCTCGCCCCCGCGGCCGAGCGCGATGCCGACACTGGCACCGACCTGGACGGTCAGGTCCTCGCTGACCTGGATCGGCTGCGAGATCGCGGCGATCAGGCGGTGGGCCAGCGTGACGACGGAGGCCTCGTCCAGGACGTCCTCGACGCCGACCACGAACTCGTCGCCGCCGAGGCGGGCGACGAAGTCGACCTCCCGGACCTGCTGGCTCATCCGGCGGGCGACGTGGCGCAGCACCTCGTCGCCGGTCCGGTGCCCGTTGTTGTCGTTGACGCCCTTGAAGCCGTCGAGGTCGATGAACAGCAGGCCGACCGTCGAGCGGCGGCGCCGCGCCCGGCCCAGCGCGCCGGCGAGGAGCCGCATCGACTGGGTCCGGTTGGCGAGCCCGGTCAGCGGGTCGTGCGTCGCCTGGACGGCGAGCTCGTCCTGCAGCTTCTCCAGCGCCTCGTGGGCGTAGGCGATCTGCTCGATCGCCAGGCTCATCCTGACCACGACCAGCAGGAACATCACCACGGACCCGATGATCACCGCCCACACGTCGACCGGGACACCGGTGACCTCGTGCATGGCCAGCAGGGACGGCGCGATCAGCGTGGCCAGCACGACCGCGAGCAGCCGCACGCCGCGGAAGTGCACGTCGGGTTTGCTGACGCTGTCCGAGAGCGTGGTCATCGACGGGTGGAGAGCAGCGGCCCCCCACGCGACGTACGAGAACAACCAGAGGTACTCCACGACCGAGACCGTGTTGGTGGCGAACAGGTCGAACGCCACGGACAGCGTGTCCGCGGTGATCAGCAGGACGAGGGCCCCCAGCAGCATCCGGAACGCCGGCGAGCGGCCCCCGGGCGTGCTCAGCAGCCGTACCAGGGCTCCCACCAGCAGGATGTCCATCGCCGGGTACGCCGCGGCGACCGCGGCTGCACCCGGGGAGTGGTGCAGCGACGCGATCGTCGGGCGGGCCAGGAGGACCCAGGAGAGCAGGCACAGGCCCGCGGTCACGGTGGCGCTGTCGAGCAGCGGCCCGAGGTCGCGGCGGCTGTGTGCCCGGTCCTTGACCAGCATCCCGAGGCCGACGGCCAGCAGCGGGTAGCCGGCCAGGTAGAAGCCGTCGGAGAAGGTCGGGAAGGCATCGACGTGCATGACGTCCTGCTGCCAGTTGAACGTGGTGTCGGCGATGACCCACGACGCCTGTCCGCAGGCCATGAAGATCCACGCCTTGCCCGACCGCGGCGCGTAGCGCCGCACCCCGACCAGGATCGCCGCGACCACCGCCAGGCTCAGGATCGAGTAGACCGCGTCCTGGACGAGCCGGGGCGTCGGCAGCAGCTCCGAGGCGAGGACGGTGAGCCCGCCCACCACCAGGAACGCGTAGGACAGGCGCGCGGTGGGCACCGGCTTGGTGGCCCGGCGCCGCTCCATGACCCGCTCAGCCATGGCTCATCACCGCCGCCGCCGCTGCCGCCGGCCGGACCTTCGCCGCGGCCGCCCGGTTCTGCCGCACCGTGAGGCTGGGCGCAGGCGCTGTGGACGCTGCCGCTGGCACACCCCTGGGGAGGTCCGACGCGGCGCCGGTGGGGGTGTGGAACAGCCAGAGCGACAGCGTCCGCATCGCCGCCCAGTCCCCGGGCAGGACCCGGAGGGACACGAGTCGGTCGTCCGGGTCGAACCCGTCCTCGACCGCAGCGCGGACGAGGGCGAGCTGCAGCCGGCCGGCGCCGGGAAGCCCGAGCTCGACCAGGCCCGGACCGGGCCCCTCGTGCGCGGGCATCCGGACGCTCACGCCTCCGACGGAGGCGTCGACCAGGTCGGTCAGGTAGCCGTCGACGGTGACCTTGGCGGTCACCGCGAACCGGTGGGAGTTCCGACGCGACGAGGCGAACTCAGCGGCACGGATCCGGCGTACGCCGAACCCGACCGTGGTGGCCGCGACGACCAGCCAGGCGCCGGACGCCACGGTGGCGCCGGGCGTGGCGCGCCAGGGAACCAGGCCCGCCAGGCCCGCGGCCGAGTAGCCCAGGATCAGCACGAGGGCGCCGAGCAGCACCAGCAGCACGCGGGGGACCCGACCGACGACCCGCGCGTCCGCGCCGCTCTTCGGGGTGACCTGGAACTCCAGCGTCCGCCGGGTCACCAGCCACCACAGGCAGGAGAGGCCGACCGGGATCCTCAGGATCCGGAGGGCGAGCGCGTTCGTCCAGCTCAGCTGGTGGCGGTAGAGCCGCTTCGCCCCCCAGAGGCGCAGGACGAAGGTGCCGGCGAACACCGCGGTGAACGACAGCGGCCCGGCCGTGGAGGTCTGGGCACCGCTCAGCAGCAGGGCGACCGGGACCATCAGCACGAGCACGGTCGCCGCACCCTCGAGCCACCACAGCGTCCCGGTCAGGTACTCGTAGTAGTTGCGCCACGAGAGCCAGCGCTTCGCGCCCCAGAGCCGCTCCTGGAGCAGGACCTGCATGGCGCCCAGGCCCCAGCGTCGCCGCTGGAGCAGGTACTGGTCGGCGGTCGCCGGCGCCAGGCCGACGGCAAGCGTCTGGTGGTGGTACACCGAGCGCCAGCCGGCGCGGAGGAGTGCGAGCGTCGTGTGCATGTCCTCGACGATGGTGTCGGTCGAGACGCCACCGATCTCGCGCAGGGCCCGGGTGCGCACCAGGGCGGTGGACCCGCACCAGAACGGACCGGCGCCCGGGTGGTTGCGCGCGGCCATGAGCACGTTGAAGAACAGGCCCTGCTCGCCGTTGACGCCGTCGTCGTCGAAGGCGCCGCCGTTGTAGAAGCTCTGCGGCCCCTGCACGAGCGCGATCTCCGGGTCGTCGAACCAGCCGAGCGTCGCGGTCAGGAAGGACGGCAGCGGCACGTGGTCGCAGTCGAGCACGGCCACGACGTCGATCTCCTCCGCGGTGCCCTCCGCGGCCTCGCGGGCCATCAGGTCGAGCGCGTGGTTGAGGTTGCCGGCCTTGGCGTGGTCGTGGACCGGGCGGGAGACGTAGCGGGCGCCGTACGCGCGACAGATCTCCGCGACCCAGGGCCGGTCACCGTCGTCGAGCACCCAGGTCTCGTGAGCAGGCTGGAGCGCGCAGGACGCGGCGATCGTCGGGGCGATCACCTCGGCGGGCTCGTCGTACGTCGGGATCAGCACCGCGACGGTCATCCCGCGCGGCGCCTCGGTCACCGGTGCCGGCGCGGCGGAGTCGATGTTCCAGAGGGTCACGATCCGGAACGCCATCCCGACCAGCGGGACGGCCTCGAAGCCGATCAGGACCCAGGCGGCCACCCGGTTCGGCCCGGCGGCCGGCAACGTGTAGGCGATGCGCCAGGTCAGGTAGCCCACCAGCGCGCTGAGCGCGACGAAGCCACCGAGGTGGGCGAGGTCGCGCGAACGGACGGACTCGGCGCTGGGCGCGCCGAGCAGGTCGGCCCACCCCGCGGTCGTGGTGTGGCGACGGGACCTCGCGTGCAGGTCGGCGGCGTCGTGTTCATGTGCCCGGTTGATGCTGGTGCGGGTCAGGGCCGTGACGGCCACCGCGTTGCTGCTCATCTTGGACTCTCCCCTGGTCCGGCGATGTCTCCAGCATGGGGGAGGTATGACCCGTTTCAGCCCGTTTGAGCCCTTTTCGGGACCTTGGTCCTGCCAAACTCGCCTGAACGGTGCGGACGACCACCGGAACGGGTCACTCCGGTACTTCCACGGCGTCGCCCGCGAGGATCTGCTCGCGGAGGATGTCCGCGTGCCCGGCGTGCCGGGCGATCTCCTCGATCATGTGCAGGTAGAGCCAGCGCAGCGTCAGCGGGCCCCTCCGGTTGTGCACCGCCAGGTCGTCGAGCGCGTACGCCGCAGCGATCTCCCGCGCCTCGGCGCACACGCGCCGGTACTCGGCCACGACCGCGGCGACGGTGTCGTCCTCGTGGACGGTCCAGCTCGGGTCGTTCTCGAGCGGCAGGCCCAGCTCCTCCCGGGTGCGCCCGGCGAGACCGACGTGGAACCACACCTGCTCGGCCCAGGTCACGTGCTTGAGCAGCCCCAGCGGCGTGGTGAGCGAGGGCACCAGCCGCCGGCGGGCCTGCTCGTCGGTCAGCCCCTCGACCGCCTCGACGAGCTCGTCCCGGTTGGTGTCGAGGAACTGCTCGATCTGCGTGCGCTCGTCGGCGATGAGGACGGGTTCCATGGGCGCAGCGTACGATCCGACCACTTGCACGCGTTTTCGGGGGACGGTGTCTCGGGAGGGACCCTTGTCTGCACTGATCGCCCAGCTGCTGGTGACCGCCCTGGCGCTCGCGGTCGCCGCGACCGCCTCGCTGTTCGTGGGCCGCGCGGCCCGCCCGAGGTTGCGCAACGGCTACCGCGCGCTGCTCGGGGCCGGTCTCGCGGCGGGCACGGCTCTCGCCGGCGGCGCGCTCGGCGGTGCCGGCCCGTGGCGCAGCCTGGTCGTCGCGACGGTCCTCGCCCTCGCGGTGGCCGGCTTCGGCCCGAGCGCCCGGCCGTGGGTGCTGCGCGGCCTGCTCGCGTGGTCTCTGACCGTGGTCGCCGCGGCGGCGTACCTGGCCTCCGTGGCGCTGTGGATCGCCGAGTCGGGCCTCGGCCCGGCGGCGCTGGTGGGCGGCGCCCTGCTCTGGGTGCTCCAGCTGTTCCTCTGCCTGGTCGCCCTGGCCCAGCTGTGGGAGACGGTCGAGGCGCTCGCGCGCTGGGACTGGCAGCGCCGCGGGGAGACCGACCGCGAGGTCGCGGCCGCGAGCGGACGCCGGAGCGGTCCCTTCGTCAGCCTGCACCTCCCGACGCACCACGAGCCGCCGGAGCTGGTGATCGAGACGCTGCGCCACCTGCTGGAGCTGGAGTACGACGACCTCGAGGTGCTGGTCGTCGACCACGGCACCGACGATCCCGAGCTGTGGCGCCCGGTCGAGCGGTTCTGCCGCGCCGACGAGCGGCTCGGGTTCTTCCACCTGGACGACCGGCCGGGCCACCGGTCCCGAGCGCTCAACGTCGCGCTGGAGAAGGTCGACCCGCGCACCCAGCTCGTCGGCGTCCTCGAGGCCGGCCTCGAGGTCGAGCCCGACTTCCTGTCCCGCTGCGTCCCGCTGTTCGCCGACGAGGACCTCGCCTTCGTGCAGACGTCCCGGGACCACCGCTCCTGGAACCTCGACCCCTACTTCCGGGGGCTGGACCGCTTCCACGCCGCCTCGTGCGACGTCCCGCAGCGGTCCCGCAACGAGCGCGACAGCGCGATGTTCACCGGCGCGATGGGCCTGGTCAGCCGGGACGCCCTCGTCGAGGCCGGTGGCTGGGACGAGCTCTGCGCCACCGAGGCGCCGGAGCTGGGCCTGAGGCTGCTCCAGGCCGGGTGGTCCGGCCTGCACGTCGACCGCTCGTTCGGCCGCTGGACCATGCCACCGACCTTCGAGGCGCTCAAGCGGCAGCGGTACCGGTGGTGCCTCGGCGGCGTGCAGGTGCTGCGCCGGCACTGGCGCTCGCTCCTGCCGGGGTCCCGCACGGAGACGAACCGGCTCACGCCCGCCCAGCGGTGGACCCACCTGGCCGGCGGACTCCGATGGTTCGGCGACCTCGCCGCCCTTCTCCTCACCGTGCTCCTGCTGGTCGGTGCGCTCGACGCGCTCGCGGGGGACGGCCGGTTCGTGCGGAGGTTCGGCGCGCCACTGCTGCTCGGCGTGTTCTGCGTGTTCCTGACCTGGGCGCGCTCGGTCGCGCTGCTCCGCCGGACCACGGGGACTGGCCGGCGCGGTGCGCTCGGTGCGTTCGGGCTGTCGCTCGCGCTCGGCTGGGTGGGGGCGTCGGCCTCCGTGCGGGCAGCGCTGGCGCGGGAGCCCCTCTCCCTCCCGACGCCCGAGCCGAACCGTGCGGCGACCTGGCGCGCTTCATTGCGGGGCAACCTCGTCGAGACCGGGCTCGCCGCTCTCTGCCTCGCGGGTGGCCTCGCCGGTCTGGCTGCGGCGGCGACCGGCAGCCCGACCGGGCTGGGCGTCGGCCTGCTCCTCCTCGCGCAGGGCGTCGCGTACGCCGCAGCGCCACTGAGCTCGCTGGCCGCCGCCCGCGCCGAGCTGACGCCCGAGCTGCGTCGTCTCCGGGAGATGTCACCTGTCCGCACCCGGCTGGCACCGGGCGGCCGGCGTCGCCGCGTCGGACCGGTGCTGGTCGCCGGTGCGGCGACCGTGGCGGTGCTGCTCGTCGGGGCCCGGGCGGGTGCACCACCGCTCGGCGGCCCGCCCGGGACGCGGCACGACAGCGCCGGAACGTCGGCGCACGTGAGTGCGCCCGCGCTCGGCCCCACGCCCTCGGTGGGTTCGCCGCTGTCGCCGCTCTCGCCGCTGCTCACGTCCCGGACGACCCGGACCTCTCCGCCGGCCACGTCGGTTCCCGTGCCCGGCACGACCGCCCTCGCGCGACCGACGCCGACCCGCACGCCGACGACCCCGGTGGCCCTGACGTCGCAGCCGACGCCGACCCTGTCGCCCACCCGGGCGCACGGCCGCCCGACGACGCTCCCGACCAAGCCCCCGCGGACGAAGAAGCCGCACTGACCCCGGCTGCCCCGGGGCGCCGTACCCCGGCGAGCGGAGCCTCCTAGGATTGCCCGCATGCCGGAAATTTCCCGTGACGAGGTCGCGCACCTGGCGACGCTCGCCCGGATCGAGCTCTCCGATGCCGAGCTCGACCACCTTGCCCCGCAGCTCTCGGTGATCCTCGAGAGCATCGCGTCGATCGCCGAGGTGGCGGCCGCCGACATCCCGCCGACGTCGCACGCCGTGCCGCTGACCAACGTGTTCCGCGCCGACGAGCCGCGACCGGGTCTGACCGCCGAGCAGGCGCTCTCCGGAGCCCCGGAGGCCGAGCAGCAGCGCTTCGCGGTCCCGCGGATCCTGGGGGACGAGCAGTGAGCGCCGCGGACCTGCTGCGCCGCAGCGCGGCCGAGCTCGCCGACGCGCTCGCGTCGGGGGAGACCACGAGCGTCGAGCTGACCCGCGCGAGCCTCGACCGGATCGCCGACGTCGACGGCGCGGTGCACGCGTTCCTGCACGTCGACGCCGAGGGCGCCCTCGCGCAGGCGGCCGCCTCGGACGCACGGCGCGCTGCGGGTGCTCCGGCCTCCGCCCTCGACGGCGTCCCGATCGCGGTCAAGGACGTGCTGGCGACCGAGGGCCTGCCGACCACCTGCGGCTCGAGGATCCTCGAGGGCTGGGTGCCGCCGTACGACGCCACCGTGGTCGCCCGCCTGCGGGCGGCCGGGCTGCCGATCCTCGGCAAGACCAACATGGACGAGTTCGCGATGGGGTCCTCGACCGAGCACTCGGCGTACGGCCCGACGCACAACCCGTGGGACCTCGACCGGATCCCGGGCGGCTCGGGCGGCGGCTCCGCCGCCGCGGTGGCCTCGTTCGAGGCGCCCCTGGCGCTCGGCACCGACACCGGCGGCTCGATCCGCCAGCCCGGGGCGGTCACCGGCACGGTCGGCGTGAAGCCGACGTACGGCGGTGTCTCGCGCTACGGCCTGGTCGCGATGGCCAACTCCCTCGACCAGGTCGGCCCGGTGACCCGCACCGTGCTCGACAGCGCGCTGCTGCACGAGGTGATCGGCGGGCACGACCCGCTGGACTCCACCAGCATCGACCAGCCGCTGCCCGACCTGGTCGCGGCGGCCCGGCTCGGCGCGTCCGGCGACATGAGCGGCGTCCGGATCGGCGTGATCCGCGAGCTCGGGGGCGAGGGCTACCAGGCGGGCGTGCAGCAGCGCTTCGACGAAGCGGTCCGGCTGCTCGTCGCCGCCGGCGCCGAGGTGGTCGAGGTCTCCTGCCCCAGCTTCGTGCACGCGCTCGCGGCGTACTACCTGATCATGCCCAGCGAGGCGTCCTCGAACCTCGCCCGCTTCGACGCGATGCGCTACGGCCTGCGCGTGATCCCCGAGGGCGTGGAGAACCCCAGCGCCGAGGAGGTCATGCGCGCGACCCGCGACGCCGGCTTCGGCGACGAGGTCAAGCGCCGGATCATCCTCGGCACCTACGCGCTGTCCAGCGGCTACTACGACGCCTACTACGGCCAGGCGCAGAAGGTGCGCACCCTGATCAGCCGTGACTTCGAGGCCGCGTTCGCGCAGGCCGACGTGCTGGTCTCGCCGACGGCGCCGACCACGGCGTTCCGGATCGGGGAGAAGCTCGACGACCCGGTGGCGATGTACCTCAACGACATCGCCACGATCCCGGCCAACCTGGCCGGCGTACCGGGCCTCTCGCTGCCTGCCGGCCTCGCACCCGAGGACGGCCTCCCCGTCGGCTTCCAGGTGCTGGCCCCGGCGCTGGCCGACGAGCGGCTGTACCGCGTGGGCGCCGCGCTGGAGTCCCTGCTGGAGAAGGAGTGGGGCGGCCCGCTGCTCGACCGGGCGCCCGCCCTGGAAGGAGCCCGTCGATGAGCACCCAGACCGCCGACACGCTGCTGTCGTTCGAGGAGGCGCTCGAGCGGTTCGATCCGGCGATGGGCCTCGAGGTCCACGTCGAGCTCAACACGGTCACCAAGATGTTCTGCGGCTGCAGCACCGAGTTCGGCGCCGAGCCGAACACGCAGACCTGCCCGACCTGCCTCGGCCTGCCCGGGTCGCTGCCGGTGGTGAACGGCAAGGCGGTCGAGTCGGCGATCCGGATCGGGCTGGCGCTGAACTGCGAGATCGCCGAGTGGTGCCGGTTCGCGCGGAAGAACTACTTCTACCCGGACATGCCGAAGAACTTCCAGACCAGCCAGTACGACGAGCCGATCGCGTTCGACGGCTGGACCGAGGTCACCCTGCTCGACGGGGAGGGCGCCGGTGAGACCTTCAGGGTCGAGATCGAGCGCGCCCACATGGAGGAGGACACCGGAAAGTCGCTGCACGTGGGCACCTCGGGCCGCATCCACGGCGCGGACTACTCCCTGGTCGACTACAACCGGGCCGGCATCCCCCTGATCGAGATCGTGACGCGGCCGATCACAGGCGCCCGTGAGAAGGCGCCCGCGGTCGCCCGGGCGTACGTCGCGCACCTGCGCGACCTGCTCCTCGGCCTCGGCGTCTCCGACGTCCGCATGGAGCAGGGCTCGCTGCGCTGTGACGTGAACCTGTCGCTGGCCCCGCGGGTTTCGGCAGGCTCAACCACCGACGTTCCGCTCGGCACCCGGACAGAGACCAAGAACGTCAACTCGCTGCGCTCGGTCGAGCGGGCCGCCCGCTACGAGATCTCCCGGCAGGCCGCGATCCTCGTCGAGGGCGGATCGGTGCTGCAGGAGACCCGCCACTGGCACGAGGACACCGGCATCACCACGTCGGGCCGCGAGAAGTCCGACGCGGAGGACTACCGGTACTTCCCCGAGCCCGACCTCGTCCCGGTGGCCCCCAGCCGCGCCTGGGTCGAGGAGCTGCGGGCCACGCTCCCCGAACCGCCCCGGGAGCATCGCGCACGGCTGCAGGCGCTCTGGGGCTTCGCCGACCTGGAGATGCGTGACGTGGTCGCGGCCGGGGCGATCCCGGTCATCGAGGCCACGGTGGCGGCCGGCACGACCCCGCAGGCGGCCAGGAAGTGGTGGCTCTCCGACCTCGCCCGTCGCGCCAACGAGCAGGGCGTCGACCTGTCCGACCTGCCGATCACACCCGAGCAGGTCGCCCGCGTGCAGGCGCTGGTCGACGAGGGCGCGCTCAACGACAAGCTCGCCCGTCAGGTCATCGACGGGGTGGTCGCCGGGGAGGGTGACCCCGACGCCGTCGTGGCGGCCCGGGGCCTCGCGATCGTCTCCGACGAGGGGGCGCTCGGTGACGCCGTCGACCGCGCGATCGAGGCGAACCCCGACGTCGCCGCGAAGATCCGGGACGGCAAGGTCGCCGCGGCCGGCGCGCTGATCGGCGTGGTGATGAAGGACATGCGCGGCCAGGCCGACGCCGGCCGGGTGCGCGAGCTGATCATCGAGAAGCTGAGCTGACTCAGGGACGCACGAGCAGGATGCGGTCGTCCCCGGCTGCGGGGTCGCCGCGGCCGTCGCGGTTCGAGGTGGTGACCCACAGGTTGCCGTCGGGCGCGACGACGACCGTGCGCATCCGGCCGTACCTGCCGACGAAGAAGTCCGCCGGGCGCGAGGCGCGCCGTCCGTCGACGTCGACCCGCCAGAGCCGCTCCCCGCGCAGGGCGCCCAGCCACAGGTGCCCGTCGAGGTAGGCCAGCCCCGAGGGCGAGGCGTCGTCGGTGGGCCACACGACCTGCGGGTTGCGGAAGCGTGACGACGAGCCGCGGCCCTCGACCTCCGGCCACCCGTAGTTGGTCCCCTTCTCGATCAGGTTGAGCTCGTCCCACGTGTCCTGGCCGAACTCCGACGCCCACAGCCGCCCGGCGTCGTCGAAGGCGAGCCCTTGCACGTTGCGGTGGCCCAGGGTCCACACCGGTGAGTGCGGGTCCGGGTTGCCCGGCGCCGGCGCGCCGTCCTGGGTGATCCGCAGGATCTTGCCGCCGAGCGAGCCCTCCTGCTGGGCGAGCCCGGGGACGCCCGTCTCGCCGGTGGACACGTAGAGGAAGCCGTCGGGCCCGAACACCAACCGGCCGCCGTCGTGGATCGTCCCGTGGGGGATGCCGGTGAGGATCGCGGTCGGCCGGCCGAGACGCGTGCCGTCGTACGTCATCCGCAGCACGCGGTTGTCGCGGTCCGTCGAGGCGTAGACGAAGACCCGGTGGTCCCCGGCGTACGACGGCGAGACGGCGAGGCCGAGCAGCCCCGACTCGCCCTGGGGGCGGGTCTGGTCGATCCGCCCCACCTCGCTGGTCCGGCCGCCGGCGACCCGCAGGACACGGCCGCTGTCCCGCTCGGTGACCAGGGCGGAGCCGTCGGGCAGGAACCCGATGCCCCACGGGACCTCGAGCCCGTTCGCCACCGTGCCGATCACCCGCGGAGGTCCCGACGGCGACGCCGACGGCGGCCCGGGCGAGGCGGAGTCGGACCCGGTGGCCGGAGCCGTCGGCGCGCCGGTCGTCGGGCTCGGCGACGCCGTCTCCGGAGCCGGGCCGGACGAGTGGGTGTCGAACGCGCCGGAGCCGCCTCCGCAGCTGGCGAGCAGGCCGCACAGGGCGCCCGAGAGGCAGACGGTCACCGGGACGGTGCGGAGGCGCAGCACCTCGCCCAGACTAGCCAGCGGGGGAGGTCTCGACGCGGCTCAGACCTGGTCGAGCAGGTCCAGCAGGAGCTCGTGCACCTCGTCGGGGCGCTCCATCGCCACGAAGTGGCTGGCGTTGAGACGCTCGTACCGCGCGCCGGGGATGCGCTCCGCGGCGGTGCGCATGTCCTCGGCCGAGGCGAGCACGTCCCAGCGGCCGGCGACGAAGGTCGTGGGCACGCGGATGCCGCGCAAGGAGACGCGGACGTGCCGCGAGGTGGTCACCGCGAGGTGCATGTACCAGTCGATCGGGGTGGTCAGGAACTCCTTGATCGCGCGGCGGGCCAGCTCGGTGTCGGGGACGGGGAGCATGAAGCCGCTGTGGGTCAGCACGGCCGCGGTGAGCGGGCCGACCGGCAGCCTGCGCGTGACCAGGGTGGCCGGCTTGCCGAGCACGCCCATGACCCGGGCGAGGTTCACCGTGATCGCGGCGCGCGCGAACCGCGGGATGCGGAGGGGAGCCAGCATCGAGGCGAACGTGCCACCGGGCACACCGGCGACGGCGAAGAGGCCGGTGACCCGGTGCGGGTGCAGGTAGGCCAGCTCGAACGCGGTGTTGACGCCCATGGACCAGCCCATCACCGGACAGGCGTCGAGGCCCGCGGCGTCCATGACGGCGAGCGCGTCCTCCACGAAGTGCTCGATGCCGACGTGGTGCCGGTTCGCGGGGCGACCGGAGCCGCCGGTGCCGCGGTGGTGCCACGAGATCACCCGCACGCCGCAGTCGGGGTCGAGCAGTGCCGGCCACGAGTAGGGGCTCGTGCCGAGGCCGTTGCAGAGCAGCACCGTGGGCCCGTCCACGTCGTTGGTCCAGGCGCGCAGCTCGGTGCCGTCGCGGGCGATCACCGTGAAGTGACGCAGGGCCAGACCGGGCTCCGGCTCGGCCGGATCCGGGACGACGTGCAGCGCGACGGGGGCCGCGGACTCGGCAGACATGCCCAAAGTGTGCCCCAGCCCTCCTGCGTGAGGAGGGATTTGGTGGCTGAGATCACCCGAGAGTGGCCTCACCACGGCGGGACTGGGTCACACGTGGGTCAGCCGACTCCGGCGATGCTGCTGGCCGGCTGCGCGGCAGCCGCGCGGCGGGCCATGAAGTCGGCGATGAAGGCCTCCACGTCGAGGCGCTCGAGGCGTCGGGCGGCCAGGTCGGTGCAGGCGGCCATCGCATTGCGACGGGCCTGCTCCTGGCTGCGGGTTGACCACTGCGTCACGAGGACCCACGGCTGAGTAGCGACCAGGCTCATCCGTCTCCTCCTCCCACTGAGTTCGGTTCCGTGTCCCCGAATCTAGGAGGCCCGGACGTCACCGCGGTCACACTCGTGTGACGAGTGCGTGAACGTCACCTCACGACGGGGCCGGGGGACGGGGCCCGGGAAGGCGGAAAAGTCTTGAGGGCGGGATCGGCCAGGAGCATGCTCGGCAGATGGCAGACACGATCCTGATGGTCGGCACCCGCAAGGGACTCTGGGTCGGCCGCTCCGACGCCCGGCGTACGGACTGGTCCTGGAGCGGCCCGCACTTCGACATGACCGAGGTCTACTCCTGCATGGTCGACACGCGGGGCGGCCGTCCACGGCTGTTCGCCGGAGCCTCCTCGCCGTGGACCGGGCCGCAGATCCAGGTCTCCGACGACCTCGGCGAGACCTGGCAGCCGACCAGCGGCGCGCACTTCCCCTCCGACCTCGACACGTCGGTGGAGCGGGTCTGGCAGCTGGTCCCCGCCGGCGATAGCACCGTGTACGCCGGCACCGAGCCCGGAGCGGTCTTCCGCTCCGACGACGGCGGTGAGACCTTCGCGCTGGAGCGCGCGCTGTGGGACCACCCGCACCGGCCGCAGTGGGGCGCCGGCTTCGGCGGGCAGGCGTTCCACACGATCCTCCCGCACCCGGACGACCCGTCGTCGGTGACGGTGGCGATCTCGACCGGCGGCTGCTACCAGACCTCCGACGGCGGCGCGTCCTGGGAGCCGCGCAACCACGGGATCCGGGCCGACTTCCTCCCCGAGGACCAGCGCTACCCGGAGTTCGGCCAGTGCGTGCACAAGGTGACTCGCCACCCCGCCCGGCCCGACCGGCTCTTCCTGCAGAACCACGGTGGCGTCTACCGCTCCGACGACCACGGCGACACCTGGGAGTCCATCGCCGACGGGCTGCCCGTCGACTTCGGCTTCCCCGTGGTGGCCCACCCGCACGACCCTGACACCGTGTACGTCTTCCCGCTCAACGGCGGCGACCGGCGCTACCCGCCCGACGCTCGCGCCCGGGTGTGGCGCTCGCAGGACGCCGGCGCGTCCTGGGAGGCGCTGGACGAGGGCCTGCCGGACCAGTTCTACGTCGGAGTGATGCGCGACGCGATGTGCGCGGACACCCACGAGTCGGCCGGGGTGTACTTCGGGGCCCGCAACGGCACGGTGTGGGGCTCCTCGGACAGCGGCGAGAGCTGGCGCCAGGTCGTGGCGAACCTGCCGGACGTGATGTGCGTCCGCGCGGCGGCGATCTGACCCCCCGGCTTCCGCGTCGGCCAGCATGGTCAATTGGGATGTTTTGTCCAATTATGTATGGCTTTTTGGCGGTGGATCGCCGATGATGAGGTCCAGGCCGGGCCGTGGGGTCCGGTGATCTCGACCGGAAGGACCTCATGCGCACGCTCGGGCTGCTCGCCGTCTCCACCGCTCTGGTCGCCGCGCCGGTGCTCGGCATCGCATCGTCGGCCGACGCCGCGATCCTCCGCCACACGGGCCATTCCGCGATCCTCCGCGACGCGGGCCACTCCGCGATCCTGGGTCACTCCGCGATCCTGGG
>NZ_RJSF01000019.1:32165-41991 GCF_003725535.1 Nocardioides pocheonensis
CCACTCCGCGATCCTCGACGAGTCGGCGATCCTGGGCGACTCCGCGATCCTGGGCAGGGCCACCGTCCCGTACCAGTGGCAGAACTGCACGATCGTGAACCACCGGCTGCCGCACGGCGTCGGGCGCGCGACCGCGCACGACGCGACCTCGGGCACCCCGGTGACGAGCTTCCGGCACGACACCGCGCTGTACAAGGCCGCGATGAACGCGAACAAGGGGCTCGACCGCGACAAGGACGGCATCGCCTGCGAGAAGCGGTGACCCTCGTCGGCGCGCGCCTCGTCGGTCCGGCTCGGTCCCCTGCCTAGGGCGGGTCTTTCGCCAGGCGTCGTCGGGCGAGGGCCTCGGCCTCCTCGGAGCTCACCGCGTTCCTCGAGACGTCGCGGAGGAACTGCTCACGCCGCACGCTGAGCAGGCGCAGCGGACCGCGAGCCGTGACGGTCGCGGTCCGCGGTACGCCGCGCAGCAGGGCGATCTCGCCGAACCCGTCCCCGGGTCCGAGGTCGGGACGGGACTCACCCGCGACCGACACGGCGGCCCGGCCCTCGACGACGACGTAGAAGCACTCGCCCGGCTCGCCTTCCCGCACCACCGTCTCGCCGTCGCCGTGGAGGTGCTGCTCGACCTCGAGCGCGAGCTGCTCCATGACGACGAGCGGCAGCGGGGCGAACACCGGGACCTCACGGAGCAGGGCCACCTCCGGTGCCGCTTGCGGCATCTCCCGGTCGATGGAGGCGAAGGGAGCGGCATAGGCCACGGCCAGCACCACGAGCGCCGAGCCGATCACCAGGAGAGCCGTGCGGACGCCCCACAGGTCCGCCAGCGCCGGTGCGACCAGCGAGCCCGAGGCCATGCCGGCCATGACGACGAGCTCGAACGCGCCCAGCGCCCGGCCGGCGACCTCGTGGCCGAGCAGCCGGGGCATCAGGATGAACGCGGGCGCGTCCTGAAAGGCGTTCGCGAGGCCGACGAGGACCAGCGCCGCGAACGCGACCACGCCCGTGGGGGCTCCCGACAGGGCGAGCACGCCGACGCCCCAGCCGGCCACACCCGCGACGAAGCACCGGCCGAGGTTGTGCAGGCCGACCAGCCGCGAGGCCGCCGCGGCCCCGACCAGGCCGCCGAGGCCGATCGCCGCGTTCAGCCAGCCGATCGAGTCGTCCCCGAGGCTCAGCGTGTCCAGGGCGAGCACGACGAGCAGCACGAGGAGTGCCCCACGGACGAAGGTCTGCGCGAAGGCCAGCACCACCATGCCTGCGGGCCTCCCGATCCGCATCAGGGCGAGGGCACCGGCAGCAGCGTCCCGGAGGACCCCCTGCCGCCGAGGCTGATGTGCGGCGCGCTCGGCCGGCGGGTCGTCCAGCCCGCGCACGCTCAGGCTCGCCAGGAGCAGGCAGCCGGCCGAGACGAGGAGGGCGGTCGCGGCGTCCGCGAGCGCCAGCACGGTGCCGGCCAGGATCGGGCCGAGCAGGGCGGCGAGGTTCTCGGCCATGGTGGCCGTGACCGTTGCCGCCGTGAGCTCGGCCGGCGTGCGGGCGAGCCAGGGCAGCAGCGTGGCCTGGGTGGGCCGGAAGGTCGCCGAGAGCGAGTGCGCCGCCGCGACGAGGCCCACCACGGCGTACGCCGGGAAGTGCGCGAGGGCCAGCCCGCCGGCGAGCGTGACCAGGAGCGTCCGAGTGGCCGTGGTGGCGGTGAGCATCGTCGCACCGCCGACCCGGTCGGTCAGGCTCATCAGCACGGGAGTGAGGAGGGCCCCGGGAACGGTGGAGGCCACGCCGTAGAGCGCGACCAGGGTCGGCCCGCCCTCGGCGTACGCGTAGGCGAGCATGGCGACCGTGTAGCCGAAGGTGCCCGCCAGGGACATCCCCCAGCCGAGCTCGAGGCGGCGGATGTCCGGCCGGCGCAGCGCCGCCAGGCCGCCCCCGCTCACCGCGGTCGCCTTCCCGGTTCGGCGTCCTCCCGCTCTGCCACGCCTGACCATAGCCCGGCCGGCGAAAGTGGGCAGGGTTCGTCGGCCCCGCATCTGACATCCGGCCCACCCGGGCGACGTACCTGGCGCGTCAGGGAGAATGACGCCATGACGGAGACCCCCGACCTCAAGCCCCGCAGCCGCGACGTCACCGACGGCCTCGAGAAGGCCGCCGCCCGCGGCATGCTCCGCGCGGTCGGGATGGGCGACGCCGACTTCGAGAAGCCGCAGATCGGGGTCGCCTCCAGCTGGAACGAGATCACCCCCTGCAACCTCTCCCTCGACCGGCTGGCCAAGGCCGCCAAGAACGGCGTGCACGCGGCCGGCGGCTACCCGCTGGAGTTCGGCACGATCTCGGTCTCCGACGGCATCTCGATGGGTCACGAGGGCATGCACTTCTCGCTGGTCAGCCGCGAGGTGATCGCCGACTCCGTCGAGACCGTGATGATGGCCGAGCGCCTCGACGGGTCGGTGCTGCTCGCCGGCTGCGACAAGTCGCTGCCCGGCATGCTGATGGCCGCCGCCCGACTCGACCTCGCGTCGGTGTTCCTGTACGCCGGGTCGATCATGCCGGGCCAGGTCGACGGCCAGGACGTCACGATCATCGACGCCTTCGAGGCGGTGGGCGCGTGCCTGGCCGGCAAGATCACCCGCGAGCAGGTCGACAAGATCGAGCGCGCGATCTGCCCCGGCGAGGGTGCGTGCGGCGGCATGTACACCGCGAACACGATGGCCTCGGTGGCCGAGGCGCTCGGGATGTCGCTGCCCGGCAGCGCCGCACCGCCGGCGGTCGACCGGCGTCGCGACGGGTTCGCGCACCGCTCGGGCGAGGCGGTCGTGAACATGCTCCGCCAGGGCATCACCGCGCGCCAGATCATGACCCGCGAGGCCTTCGAGAACGCCATCGCCGTGGTGATGGCGCTCGGCGGCTCGACGAACGCGGTGCTCCACCTGCTGGCGATCGCCCGCGAGGCCGACGTCGACCTGACCATCGACGACTTCAACCGGATCGGCGACAAGGTCCCGCACCTCGGTGACCTCAAGCCGTTCGGTCGCTACGTGATGAACGACGTCGACAAGGTCGGTGGCATCCCGGTCGTGATGAAGGCGCTGCTCGACGCCGGGCTGATGCACGGTGACTGCCTCACGGTCACGGGACGGACCATGGCCGAGAACCTCGAGGCGCTCGCCCCGGCGACCGTCGACGGCGACGTGATCCGCAAGCTCAGCGAGCCGATCCACAAGACCGGGGGCATCACGATCCTCAAGGGCTCGCTCGCGCCCGAGGGTGCCGTGGTGAAGTCGGCCGGCTTCGACGAGTCGGTGTTCACCGGCACCGCCCGCGTCTTCGACGGCGAGCGCGCCGCGATGGACGCGCTCGAGGCGGGGAAGATCGTCGCCGGCGACGTCGTCGTGATCCGGTACGAGGGCCCGAAGGGCGGTCCCGGGATGCGCGAGATGCTCGCGATCACCGGTGCGATCAAGGGCGCCGGTCTCGGCAAGGACGTCCTGCTGATCACCGACGGTCGCTTCTCCGGCGGCACCACCGGCCTCTGCGTCGGCCACATCGCGCCCGAGGCGGTCGACGGTGGCCCGATCGCGTTCGTCCGCGACGGCGACCCGATCACGCTCGACGTCGCCAACCGCACCCTCGAGGTGCAGATCGACGACCTCGCCGCACGGCAGGAGGGCTGGGTCCCCAACCCGCCGAAGTACACCCGCGGCGTGCTCGGCAAGTACGCCAAGGTGGTGCAGTCGGCCGCGCACGGCGCGGTCTGCGGCTGACCGTCCTCGATCCTGTCCGTCGTGTCGGGCAGGGTGGGCCCATGGACCAGCGGATCAGCTTCATCACCCTCGCCGTACGCGACCTCGAGCGCACGCACGCCTTCTACGTCGACGGGCTCGGCTGGACCCCCGAGCTCTTCGTGCCGGGGGAGGTGCTGATGATCCGCACCGGGGAGCACCTCGTCCTGTCGCTGTGGGCCGAGGCCGGTTTCGAGGCCGAGGTCGGGCCGGTACGCCGCGGCGAGGGGATCGTCCCGATCACGATCGCCCACAACGTGCGCACCGAGGACGAGGTCGACGCGGTCCTCGAGGTGGCACGCGCCGCCGGAGCCGATCCCGTGACGGCGGCCGAGCGTCGCGACTGGGGCGGCTACACCGGCTACTTCGCCGATCCCGACGGGTTCCGCTGGGAGATCGCGGTCAACCCGAGCCCGATCGGCGAGCTGGTGCTGCCCGACTGAGCCACGCGGGCGGAACGGGCCGGTGCGGCCGGGCGGCCGACCCGCGCGCCGACGAGACGTCCCGGAAGTGGCGACCCGGCGCCCGTACCCTGTCGGCGATGTCCTCGCCGCCCGCCGACCGCCACGGTCCCCACCTCTTCCTCGTCCTGCTGGCCCTGGCCGCGTTCGTGGCCCTGGTCGGCGGGACGGCGCACCTCGAGCCCGCGCGCGCCTCCGGCGAGCCCGCCGGCGTGGCGGCGCCGGCGGCCCCGGCGCGATCGGACGGCGCGGTGGGTGACGCCCGCCCGGCACCTGGTGCCACGCTTCCTGCCCCGACTCCGACGCCCACGCCCACTCCTGCTCCGGCGCCCACGGACGGCGCGGTGCTGCCGGGCGGAGGCACCCGGATCTTCGCCGACCACCGCCTCCTGGTCGCCTACTACGGCACCGCCGGCAGCGGAGCGCTCGGCGTCCTGGGGGAGGCGGGCCCCGAGCAGATCGTGCCCCGCCTGCTGCGGGCCGCCGCGCCGTTCGGCCGCACCGGGCGGACCGTGCAGCCGGTGTTCGAGCTGATCGCCACGGTCGCGCACGCCGGTCCGACCGCGGCCGGCACCTACAGCTCCAACATCCGCGCGGCGCAGGTCCGGCAGTACATCGAGGCGGCGCACCGCCACGGCATCCTCGTGGTGCTGGACCTCCAGCCGGGCCGCGCGGACTTCCTCGACGTCGCGAAGACCTGGGCGTGGGCCCTGAAGGACCCTTGGGTCGGTCTCGCGCTCGACCCCGAGTGGCGGATGGGCCCGCACGGCGTGCCCGGCCGGCGGATCGGCTCGGTCGGCGCGGCCGAGGTCAACCGCGTCTCGGCCTGGCTCGAGGACCTGACCGTGCGCAACGGGCTGCCGGAGAAGGTGTTCATGCTGCACCAGTTCCGCCCCGAGATGATCCGGAACGTCGAGCGCGTCGCCGACCGGCCGCACCTCGCGCTGGTCCAGCACGTCGACGGCTTCGGCACTCCGTCGGAGAAGATGGCGACCTTCCGCCGCGTCGTGCGGCCGCAGCAGTTCGCGCTCGGCTTCAAGCTCTTCTACGACGAGGACGTCCCCCGGATGCGCCCGGCCCAGGTGCTCGCGATCCGCCCCCGCGTCTCGTTCGTGAGCTTCCAGTAGGCCGGGCGCTGCGGCGTCACCAGCTCGCGGGCACCTTGTTCACCGTGCACTCGAAGGTGCGCAGGATGACGCCGGTGTCGACGGCCGTGCCGTTGTCGAAGGCCCGCTGGAGCTCGGCCGTCGAGTCGATCTGACCGTTGCCGTTGACGTCGCCGGTGGAGAGCGCCGCGGCGTACCCGTTCGGGAACGTGAGCTGGTGGACCTGCCAGCGGCCGCCGTTGAAGTCGCGGTCGCCGGGCTTGGCCTCGGCCACGTTGCGCTGGTTGCCGGCGAACGAGTAGATCGCGTCGTACGTGCCCTGCGGAGCGCCGGTGCCGGAGAAGTCCGTGGGCGTCGCGACGGTCCGGTAGAGCTCGCCGTCGATCCAGAAGGCGGGGCCGCTGACTCCGGCGGCCAGCGCCGGTCCGGTGACGCCGAGGCCGGCGAACGCGGCGGCGGGAAGGGCGATCAGGGCGGCGCGGGTGAAGCGGTTCATCAGTCCTCCAGGGAATCGTTGCCGACCGTGGTGCCGGCTCCCACCCAGCGAAGCGGTCGGCGGACCCGAATCCCATGACGGGGGTCTTACGTACCCTTACCGAACAATGACGAGGCGCCCGGCGCGCGGCCGGCCCTACGATGCGCGCGTGGACGCACCCCGGCGCAACGAGTTCGGCCAGCCGATCGGCCCGGCCGTCGAGTGGAGCCCGCGCGAGCCGGTGAGTCCCGTGCACCTGGAGGGCCGGTGGAGCCGGGTCGAGCCGGTTGCGGCGCACCACCTCGACGGCCTGTACGACGCCCTGGTGCTGCGCTCTCCGGACAGCATCTGGACCTACCTCGCCGCCGGGCCGTTCCCCGATCGGGCCGGTCTGAACGCCTGGCTGCGCAGCCTGCACGACGAGGCGACCTGGTTCCCGCACGCGATCTGCCAGGCCGACGGCCGGCCGCTGGGCATCGCGTCGTACCTCCGGGCCGACCCCGCGAACGGCTCCGTCGAGGTGGGTGGCATCGCCTACGCCGCCGCGCTCCAGCGCACCACGGCGGCCACCGAGGCGATGTACCTGATGGCGCGCCACGTCTTCGACGACCTCGGCTACCGCCGCTACGAGTGGAAGTGCGACGCGCTCAACGAGCCGTCGCGCCGCGCCGCGGCCCGCCTCGGGTTCACCTACGAGGGCACCTTCCGCAACGCGCTGGTCTACAAGGGCCGCAACCGCGACACCGCGTGGTTCTCGATCACTGACGCCGAGTGGCCGGCGATCAGGACGGCGCTGGAGGAGTGGCTCGACCCCGCGAACCACGACGAGGACGGCGGGCAGCGCGCGCCCCTCCGCGCCGCCCGGTAGCAGCAAGGTCGCCGGCCCGCCAGCGGGCGAGGCCGACCTCGAGCAGCTCGCGCAGGGCTGCCCGCAGGGGGAGTGCAGCCAGCCTCGACGCGTGCTGGGCGCCGTAGGACTGGCCGAGGCCGTTGTTGCGCAGGTCGGCCGCGGAGTCGAGCGGGTCGACGCTGCCCTCCTCCTGCGCGGCCGCGACGGCCCTGGCCACCATCGACCCGTGGCGCGCGGTGAGCGCGGCCTGCCAGACGAAGTGACGTACGGCGTTCTGCCGTCCCGGCACACCACCCGCCTGCGGTGCCACCAGCAGCAGCACCTGGGCGCTGGTCAGCAGCACGCGCCCGGCCTCGACCGGCCCGGCGCCGGCGTGGCGTGCGGCCCGGTACAGCCGAGGCGCCCCGGTCGCCGCGTGCAGAGCGGCCCGGAAGGGCCTGGCGGGAGGAGCGGCTCGGGGGCTCACGCCTCCACTGTGGCACGCCAGCATCCAAGATGGCTGTCCCAGATGATGGGATCGCTGGCACACTGAGTTGAGTGCCCCGCGGCACGAGGGGCATCATGAGCCCATGCGTTTGGAGATTCTCGTACGCACGCGACGCGTGAGCTGAGGCCACCCCGCCTTTACGCACACGCGTCCGCCCCTCGCTGCCGTCCCGGCCGAGGGGTTTTTTGTTGGAACGAGGAGCAAGAGGAAGCCAATGAGCGAGCGCAGCGAGCGCGGTCAGCGCTGTGAGCCGCTCGGGCATGCGCCCGCAGCGAAGCGAGGACGCGCATGACTGAGCAGGGCGCGACCGGGACCCAGGTCACCGGGGCCCAGAGCCTGATCAAGTCCCTCGAGAGCGCGGGCGCGGAGAACATCTTCGGCATCCCCGGAGGCGCGATCCTCCCGGCGTACGACCCGCTCTACGACTCGAAGATCCGGCACATCCTCGTCCGTCACGAGCAGGGCGCGGGTCACGCCGCGCAGGGCTACGCCGCGGCCACCGGCAAGGTCGGCGTCTGCATGGCGACCAGCGGCCCGGGTGCCACCAACCTGGTCACCCCGCTCGCCGACGCGCACATGGACTCCGTGCCGCTCGTCGCCGTGACCGGCCAGGTCGGTGCCTCGATGATCGGCACCGACGCCTTCCAGGAGGCCGACATCCGCGGCATCACGATGCCGATCACCAAGCACAACTTCCTGGTCACCGACCCGGCCGAGATCCCGCGCACGATCGCCGAGGCGTTCTACCTGGCCTCGACCGGCCGGCCCGGTCCGGTGCTGGTCGACGTGGCCAAGTCGGCGCTGCAGGCGATGACCACGTTCACCTGGCCGACCGAGATCAACCTTCCGGGGTACCGACCGGTGACCCGGCCGCACGTCAAGCAGATCCGCGAGGCGACCCGGCTCATCCTCGAGTCGCGCCGCCCTGTCCTGTACGTCGGCGGCGGCGTGATCCGCGCCCGTGCCTCCCGGGAGCTGCGCGTCCTCGCCGAGATGACCGGGATCCCCGTGGTCACGACGCTGATGGCGCGTGGTGCCTTCCCGGACAGCCACGCCCAGCACCTGGGCATGCCCGGCATGCACGGCACGGTCGCGGCGGTCGCGGGCCTGCAGAAGAGCGACCTGATCATCAGCCTCGGTGCCCGCTTCGACGACCGGGTGACCGGCAACCTCGACTCGTTCGCGCCCGGCGCGAAGGTGATCCACGCCGACATCGACCCGGCCGAGATCGGGAAGAACCGCATCGTCGACGTGCCGATCGTCGGTGACTGCCGCGAGGTGATCGCCGACCTGATCGTCGCCCTCCAGGCCGAGCAGGACGCCGGCACGGCCGGCGACTACGAGGGTTGGGTGAAGTTCCTCTCCGGCGTCAAGCAGCGCTACCCGCTCGGCTACGACACCCCCGAGGACGGCGGCCTCGCGCCGCAGTACGTCCTGGAGCGGCTCGGGGCGATCGCCGGCCCGGAGTCGGTCTACTGCGCCGGCGTCGGGCAGCACCAGATGTGGGCCACGCACTACGTGGGCTTCGAGCACCCGAACACCTGGATCAACTCGGGCGGCCTCGGCACGATGGGCTTCGCCGTGCCCGCCGCGATGGGTGCCAAGGTGGGCCGTCCGGACGCGACGGTCTGGGCGATCGACGGCGACGGCTGCTTCCAGATGACCAACCAGGAGCTCGCCACCTGCACGATCGAGGGCATCCCGATCAAGGTCGCGATCATCAACAACGAGTCGCTGGGCATGGTGCGGCAGTGGCAGACGCTGTTCTACGGCGGCCGCTACAGCAACACCGACCTGCAGTCCAAGCGCGTGCCCGACTTCGTCAAGCTCGCCGACGCGTACGGCGCGGTCGGGCTGGCCTGCGAGAGCGCGGCCGACGTCGACGCCACGATCAACAAGGCGATGGAGATCGACGACGTCCCGGTGGTCGTGGACTTCCGGGTCCACCGCGACGCGATGGTGTGGCCGATGGTCGCGGCCGGCACGTCGAACGACGACATCAAGTACGCCCGCGACCTGGCCCCCGAGTTCGAGGAGGACGACCTCTGATGAGTGTTCACACCCTGTCCGTCCTGGTCGAGAACAAGCCCGGCGTGCTCGCTCGCATCGCGGGCCTGTTCAGCCGCCGCGGCTTCAACATCGACAGCCTCGCCGTCGGCCCGACCGAGCACCCCGAGATCTCGCGGATGACGATCGTGGTCAACGTCGAGGAGTCGCCGCTCGAGCAGGTCACCAAGCAGCTGAACAAGCTGATCGAGGTGATCAAGATCGTCGAGCTCGAGGAGCGCGAGGCGATCGAGCGCGAGCTGCTGCTGGTCAAGGTGCGTGCCGACGTGGACACCCGCTCCCAGGTGCTCGACGTGGTCCAGCTGTTCAAGGCCCGCGTGGTCGATGTCGCCACCGACGCGATCACGCTCGAGGTCACCGGCAACTCCGACAAGCTCACCGACTTCCTCAAGGTGATCGAGCCGTTCGGCATCCGTGAGCTCGTCCAGTCCGGCCTGGTGGCGATCGGCCGTGGTGGCCGCTCGATCACCGAGCGCACGCTGCGGCCGGTGCCCGTGCCGGTGCCGCAGGCCGGCTGACGCCCTTCCCACCCGACGTACGAGAATCAACGCGATCACCGCAACCAGAAGGAGAGCCCACCGTGGCTGAAATGTTCTACGACGACGAC
>NZ_RJSF01000019.1:42085-42409 GCF_003725535.1 Nocardioides pocheonensis
GCTGGTCTTCGGCCACGGCTTCAACATCCGGTTCGGCTACATCACTCCGCCCGAGGGCGTCGACGTGTTCATGGTCGCCCCGAAGGGCCCGGGCCACCTGGTCCGTCGCGAGTACGTCGACGGCCGCGGCGTGCCGGTGCTCGTCGCCGTGGAGAAGGGCGCCTCGGGCAAGGCCTGGGACCTCGCGCTGTCCTACGCCAAGGGCATCGGCGGCCTGCGGGCCGGCGGGATCAAGACCACCTTCGCGGAGGAGACCGAGACCGACCTGTTCGGTGAGCAGGCCGTGCTCTGCGGCGGTGCCTCCCAGCTGGTGATGTACGGCTT
>NZ_RJSF01000019.1:42536-110266 GCF_003725535.1 Nocardioides pocheonensis
AAGCGCTTCATCGACGACCAGGACGCCGGCGCCCCGGAGTTCAAGGCCCTGCGGGCCAAGGGCGAGCAGCACCCGATCGAGCAGACCGGTCGCGAGCTGCGCAAGCTGATGGCCTGGGTGAAGAGCCACGACTCCGACTACGTCGAGGGCACCGCGACCCGCTGACGACACAGGTTTCGGCAGGCTCGACCACCGGTGGTCGAGCCTGCCGAAACCATCGGTGGTCGAGCCTGCCGAAACCGCGTCCTGGTGCTACTTCACCTCGGAGCGCAGCACCAGCCGGAGGCCGATCGCCAGCGGGAGCACCAGCCAGACGAAGCCGGAGACCGCGATCTGCGCCCACTCCGTGCCGCTGAGGCCGCCGTCGTACAGCGCCGCGGAGGCGAAGTTGAAGTCGAGCCAGCCGCGGTGGTCGCGGAACCAGTGCTGGTACGCGGCCAGCGGCTCGAGCGCGACCGGCAGGACCAGGGCGTAGACGAAGTAGCCGACGATCGCACCCGGACTGTTGCGGATCAGCACGCCGAGGGTGAAGCCCATCAGCATGCCGAGGGCGTCGCCGAGGAAGATCGTCGCGGCGTTGCCGAGCGAGATGTCCCACGTCGTCGAGACGCCCGCGATCGCGCTGCCGGCCACGTTGCCCACCGCTCCGACGGCGAAAGCGATCGCGATCGAGACCACGCCGACGAGCAGGGTGGCGGCGACCTTCGCCGCGATCACCCGGCCGCGGTGCGGCACGAGCGTGAACGTGGTGAGTCCGGCGCGCTGGCTCCACTCGCTGGTCACCGCGAGCACGGCGATCATCGGCAGGATGATCGTCATCGGTACGCCGATCGCGCCGGCGAACGAGCCGTAGCTGAGCTCGTCGCGCGGTGCGAACACCAGGGTGGCCGCGGTCGCGAGCACCGCGATGATCCCGACGCTCATCATCAGCCAGAAGCCCGACCGGGTGTCGAACATCTTGCGCAGCTCGACGCCGACGATCCGGGACGTCGGGATCGGTGCCGGGGCGGGCCGGGTGCGGGCCCTCGGGACCTCCCGCTCCAGGGTGGCGGTCGTGGCGCTCATGCTGCTGCTCCTTCTCGTTGTGACTCTGCGGTGAGCTCGAGGAACATCTCCTCCAGGCCGGCGCTGTCGGCCGACCTGAGCTCGGTGAGGGCGATGCCTGCGGACAGGGCGACCTGGCCGACGTGCGCCGGGTCGGCGTCGGTGCGCACGGTCCCGTCGGGGGAGAGCGACACGGTCACGCCGGTCCGCTCGAGCTCGGTGACCAGCACGAGCGGGTTCGCTGCCCGGACGACGGTCCCGGCAGCCGCGAGCAGGTCGGCCTTCGTGCCCTGCGCGACGATCCGGCCGTTCCCGATCACGACCAGGTCGTCGGCGATCACCTCGATCTCGTGCAGCAGGTGGGAGGACAGCAGGACGGTGCCGCCCTGGTCGGCGTACTCCCGGAGCAGGTCGCGCATCCACCGGATGCCGGCCGGGTCGAGCCCGTTGGCCGGCTCGTCCAGGATCAGCACCTCGGGGTCGCCGATCAACGCGGTGGCGATGCCGAGCCGTTGGCGCATCCCGAGGGAGTAGTTGCGCACCCGACGGTCCGCCTCGCTGCCGGTCAGGCTGACCCGCTGCAGCATCTGGTCGACGCGGGCGCTGGGCAGGCCCATCGTGCGCTGGGCGAGGGTGAGGATCTCGCGCCCGGTGCGGCCGGCGTGCTGCGCCGACGCGTCGAGCAGCACCCCCACCTCCAGCCCGGGGTTGGGCAGCTCGGCGTACGGCCGGCCCGAGATCGAGGCGCTGCCGTGGGTGGGCCGGGTGAGGCCCACCATGACGCGCATGGTGGTGGACTTGCCGGCGCCGTTGGGCCCCAGGAAGCCGGTCACACGCCCGGGTCGGGCGGTGAACGAGACGTCGTCGACGGCGGTGAACCGGCCGTACGTCACGGAGAGGGAATCGACAGTGATCATGGGCCGAAGCCTCGCGGCAGCACGGGTCTCCGCACATCGGGGACAGCGCTGGACCCGCCCCTGACCCGACCCTGAGAGGTGCCGGGGTCGCGCGGGGCTCGGCCCCCGAGACCGTCCGGGGCGGGCAGCCCCGGCCGCGGAACAATTGGGACTGGTTGCGGGTTCAACCACCATGCGCATCGAGATCTGGAGTGACGTCGTCTGCCCGTGGTGCTACATCGGGAAGCGCCGGCTGGAGAAGGCCCTGGCGGTCTTCGACCACGCGGACGACGTGGAGATCGTCTGGCGGTCCTTCGAGCTCGACCCGTCCGCGCCCCAGGTCCCCGTGGAGACCGTCGCCGAGGCGCTCGGGCGCAAGTACGGCGGCGGCCCGGAGGCCGGGCGCCAGATGATCGACCGGGTCGAGGCCGTCGCGGCCGAGGAGGGCCTGCTCTTCCGGCACCACGAGTCGCTGCGCGTCTCGACCGTGGACGCCCACCGGGTGCTGCACCTGGCGCTGGAGACCGGCGGACCCGCGCTGCAGGGGCGCCTCAAGGAGGCGCTGCTGTCGGCGTACTTCGTGGAGACGGAGAACGTCGCCGACCACGACACGCTCCTCCGGGTCGCCGCCGGCGTCGGCCTGGACGAGGTGCGGGTCAAGGAGGTGCTGACCACCTCCGAGTACGCCGACGCGGTGGAGGCCGACATCCGCGAGGCGGCGGCGCTCGGCGCGACCGGCGTGCCGTTCTACGTGGTCGACCGGAAGTACGGAGTCTCCGGCGCCCAGCCCAGTGAGGTGTTCGCGCAGGTGCTCGAGCGGGCGTGGAGCGAGGCCCACCCGACGCTGGACCTGGTCGGAGGCGCGGACGCCTGCGGCCCCGACGGCTGCGCGATCTGACCCCTGCGTCCGTCGAAGAGGGGCGGACCGGCTTTGCATGATCATGCACGATCATGCATACTTCTCCGGTGTCCAAGGTCCTCACCTCCCTCCCCGTCGGCGAGCGCGTCGGCATCGCTTTCTCCGGAGGTCTCGACACCTCCGTGGCGGTCGCGTGGATGCGCGAGAAGGGTGCGCACCCCTGCACCTACACCGCCGACATCGGCCAGTACGACGAGCCGGACATCGCCTCGGTGCCCGGCCGCGCGACCCAGTACGGCGCCGAGATCTCGCGCCTGGTCGACTGCAAGGCCGCGCTGGTCGAGGAGGGTCTCGCCGCGATGGCGTGCGGGGCGTTCCACATCCGCAGCGGGGGCCGGGCCTACTTCAACACGACCCCGCTCGGCCGGGCCGTCACCGGCACCATGCTGGTCCGGGCGATGCACGAGGACGGCGTCGACATCTGGGGCGACGGGTCGACCTTCAAGGGCAACGACATCGAGCGGTTCTACCGCTACGGCCTGCTGGCCAACCCGTCCCTGAGGATCTACAAGCCGTGGCTGGACGCGGACTTCGTCGACGAGCTCGGTGGGCGCCACGAGATGAGCGCCTGGCTGACCGAGCGCGACCTGCCCTACCGCGACTCCCAGGAGAAGGCGTACTCCACCGACGCGAACATCTGGGGCGCCACGCACGAGGCGAAGACGCTCGAGCACCTCGACGTCTCGCTCGAGACGGTGGACCCGATCATGGGCGTGCGGTTCTGGGACCCCGCGGTCGCGATCGAGACCGAGGACGTGACGATCCGGTTCGACGCGGGCCGCCCGGTCGCGATCGACGGCAGGGTGTTCGACGACGCCGTCGCGCTCGTCCACGAGGCGAACCTGATCGGCGGCCGGCACGGGCTCGGCATGTCCGACCAGATCGAGAACCGGATCATCGAGGCCAAGTCCCGCGGCATCTACGAGGCGCCCGGCATGGCGCTGCTCTGGGCGGCGTACGAGCGGCTGCTGAACGCGATCCACAACGAGGACACCATCGCCAGCTACCACTCGGAGGGCCGTCGGCTGGGCCGGCTGCTCTACGAGGGCCGCTGGCTCGACCCGCAGGCGCTGATGCTGCGCGAGTCGATCCAGCGCTGGATCGCGTCGCTGGTCACCGGCGAGGTCACCCTGCGGCTGCGGCGCGGCGAAGACTACACGATCCTGCGCACCGACGGCCCGGCCTTCTCCTACCACCCCGAGAAGCTCTCGATGGAGCGCACCGAGAACGCCGCCTTCGGTCCGACGGACCGGATCGGCCAGCTCACCATGCGCAACCTCGACATCGCCGACTCGCGCGCGAAGCTCGAGCAGTACGCCGCTCAACCGATGGAGCAGGGTCAGGTCGTCGTCGAGCACGGCATCCTGTACGGCGAGCTGCCGGCCGGCGGGGCCGACATCATCGCCGCCAACCCCGAGCTCACCGGCGACGAGGAGGCGATCCTCGGGGACGCCGCGATGGAGCTCGGCGCGGACTGATCAAGCACGCGTCAGCGGGCGTGCCGGACCTCGCCCCGGTCGCCGGGCAGCGAGTCGGCCTTCACCGCGCCACGCTCCCCGAGCGGCCGCTCCGGCCCGCGGGTCGTGTCCTTGACCGTCTGCTGCTCGGCCTCGGCGTTGACCTCCGCGCCCAGCAGCACGATGAGGTTCGTGATCCACAGCCACAGCAGCAGCACCACGACCCCGGCCAGCGCGCCGTAGGTCTTGGAGTAGCTGGAGAAGTGGGCGACGTACAACGAGAAGCCCAGGCTGGCGACCAGCCAGATCACGCTGGCCACGGCGGCGCCCACGGACACCCAGCGGAACTGCGGCTGGTCACGGTCCGGTGCGTAGCGGTAGAGCACGGCGAGCGCGAGGCTGATGCCGGCGAGCAGCGCGACCCAGCGGATCACCTCGAATCCCCAGCGTGCCGGGCCGCCGCCGACCAGCGAGTGGAGCAACGCGGGGGCCACGCCGACGAGGGCGATCGCGACGACCACGAACACGATCGCGCCGAGGGTCAGGCCGAGGGAGAGCAGCTTGCGGCGGAGGAACCCGCGCTTCTCCTCCTCGTCGTAGGCGATGTTGATCGCGGTCACGATGTTGCCGACGCCCCCGGCGGCGCTCCAGAGCGCGAGCGCGAGAGCGATGAGGAGCCCCAGGCCGAGCGACTGATGAGGACTCTCGGCGAGGGCCTTCATCTGCCGCGTGACCAGGCTGGCGGCGTCGGAGGGCATGGCGGAGGTGAGCTTGTCGGCCTGGCGGGCCACGGTGGCGGGATCGGCGACCAGGCCGTAGAGCGTGATCGCGGCGATCATGGCCGGGAACAGCGCCAGGAACGAGTAGAACGCGACCCCGGCCGCCAGCAGCGGCACCTGGTCCTTCTTCGACTCGGCCCAGGCCCGGCGCAGGATCTGCCACCATCCGCGCGCCGGTACCTCCGTCGGCTTGTCCGCCTGTGCGCCCGGCACTCCCCGCAGGTGCCGGGAGTCTGTCCGTCGTCCGTGGTCCCTCATGGATGGGCGGTACCCACCCCGGAGGTGGCCTAACTCAGAGCACGACCCGCCGCGTGATCCCGAGGTCGGCCAGGAACGCCTCGTCGTGGCTGGCCACCAGGAGGGCGCCGGCGTACCCCTCGAGCGCGCTGACCAGCTGCCGGACGCTGGCCAGGTCCAGGTTGTTGGTCGGCTCGTCGAGCAGCAGCAGCCGCGGCGCCGGGTCGGCGAGCAGCAGGCAGGCCAGCGTCGCCCGGAACAGCTCACCGCCGGACAACGTCCCCACCAGCCGGTCGGCGGCGCGGCCGCGGAAGAGGAACCGTGCCAGGGACGCGCGGACGGCGTTCGGCTCGGCGCCAGGGGCGAGGGCGCGGGCGTTGTCGACGACGCTCGAGGCGCGGTCCAGCAGGTCCAGGCGCTGGGGGAGCAGGCGCGACGGCACGAGGGCACGCACCTCGCCGGACACCGGCGCGAGGTCGCCCGCGACGGTGTGCAGGAGCGTGCTCTTGCCGGCGCCGTTCGGCCCGGTGACGGCGATCCGCTCGGGCCCGCTGACCTCGAGGTCCAGCACCTGTCCGGTGCGGAGCTCGATGTGGTCCAGCTCCAGCACCCGCTGGCCTCGATGCACCGTGGTGGCGGGGAGGTCGACGACGATCTCGCGGTCGGACCGGACCTGCTCCTCGGCCCGCTCCAGGCGCTCGCGGGCGTCGTCGAGCCGCTGCCGGTGGGTACCCGTCAACTTCCCGGCGGACTCCTGGGCGGCCCGCTTCCGCGCGCCGACCAGGATCCGCGGCAGGCTGCCCGAGGCGCCGAGCCGCTCGCCCTGGCGGCGTCGCCGCGCGATCACGGTCTGGCTCTCGGCCAGGTCGCGCTGCTCGCGCCGCACCTCGTTACGAGCAGCGGTCGCGGCCTGCTCGGCGGCCTGCTGCTCGGCGGTGACGGCGTCCCGGTACGCCGACCAGCCCCCGCCGTACCAGGTGAGCGTCCGGCCACCGGAACGGTCCGGCAGCGCGCGGACCTCGCCGATGCGGTCGACGTGCTCGAGCAGCTCCCGGTCGTGGCTGACGACCACCAGCGTGCCGCGGTAGTCGGCGACGAACGCGTGCAGCTGGTCCCGTGCCGCCCGGTCCAGGTTGTTCGTCGGCTCGTCGAGCAGCAGCGCCTCGGGGGCGTGCAGCAGCAGGCCGGCCAGCGCCAGCCGCATCACCTCCCCGCCGCTGAGCTCTCCCAGCCTGCGGTCGAGGACGCCGGCCGGCAGGCCGAGCCGGTCGAGCTCGGCCGTCGCGCGCTCCTCGACGTCCCAGTCGTCGCCGACGACGTCGAAGTGGAGAGGGTCGACGTCGCCCTGCTCGATCGCCCGCAGCGACCGCCGTACGGGTGCGATGCCGAGGTGGACGTCGACCGGCTCCTCGTCGCGCAGCACGAGGTCCTGGCGAAGCCATCCCACCCGTCCGGGCGCGACGACGGTGCCGCTCGAGGGCAGGAGGTCGCCGGCGAGCAGCCGGAGCAGCGTGGACTTGCCGCTGCCGTTGAGGCCGACGAGGCCGGAGCGGCCGTCGGGGATGGTGGCGCTGAAGCCGTCGAGGACGACGTCACCGTCGGGCCAGCGCACGCTGACGTCGCGGAAGGCGAGAGACATGGATGCTCCAGGAGAGGTGGGAAACGGGCGACCGGTTCGACCTCAACGGAGCATCGGGGACCTTCTCGGCTCGGGGACAGCGACGGCGGAGACGGTACGTCGGGCCCTCCGTGCAGCACAAACGGGTTTTCGTGCTGTGCGCGCTCGTCGCGCTCAGATCTCCGGGTGCCCGTTCCAGCTCATCCGCCAGTCGCGGCGGGCGTGGACCAGGGTGACCACCTGGTCGAGGGTGTGGGTGCCGGTGCGGTCGTCGACCGAGACTCGCACCCGTGCCGTGCCGGTCTCGGTCTGCAGCGAGAGCCGGTCCACCCGGATCGACGCGACCCGGGCACCCGGGTCGTGGTCGAGGATGGCGTGGCACTCCGCGAGCACGTCGGAGGCAGGCCCGGCGAGCACCCCGACCGAGCGGTGGCAGGCGGCGGTCCTCCCGGCCTCGGCGTCCACCAGCAGCGTGGTGCCCTGCTTCACGTCGTCGACCACCTGCGCCGTCGAGCGGGCGCGCTCGTGGTGGATGAGGGCGAGGCCGCCCCAGGCCAGCGCGCCGAGACCGAGCACGGTCGCGGCCACCGCCGCCACGCCGACCACCGGACGGCCGACGGACACCTTCACCGGTTCGCCGACCGAGAGCCGGCTGGTCTCCTCGACGACGGGACGGTCGCAGGCGAGGCAGAACGTCGCGGCCGGCTTCAGCGGTGCGTCGCAGTTCGGGCAGCTCTTCACGGACGAAGGATGGCAGTGCGACGTCCGTCGACAGCCGTCCTTCAGCGCAATCTCAGCGTGGTCCTACGAACTTCTTCGACGGCCGCCTCGCACCGGGTGGAGCGCGCCGAGATCGACCCTGTCGGCGAGGTCCGGTCCGGTAGAGTCGACGAGGGCACAACGTCGTGCACACGGCGGCCGTTCGCACGGGTCCCCAGCACGACCGGGCGGCGCCGGGCCCGCCGGTCCTCGTGCCGACCTCTCGACCTTCGAAGGAATCTGACGTGAGCAAGCCCGTCGTACTCATCGCTGAGGAGCTCAGCCCCGCCACCGTGGCGGCCCTCGGGCCGGACTTCGAGATCCGGCACTGCAACGGCGCCGACCGCGACGAGCTGCTGCCGGCGATCGCCGACGTCGACGCCATCCTGGTGCGCTCCGCGACCAAGGTCGACGCCGAGGCGCTCGCCGCCGCCTCGCACCTCAAGGTGGTCGCCCGGGCCGGCGTCGGGCTGGACAACGTGGACGTGAAGGCTGCGACGCAGAACGGCGTGATGGTGGTCAACGCGCCGACCTCGAACATCGTGTCCGCCGCCGAGCTCGCCGTCGCGCTGATGCTCGCCGCGGCCCGGCACATCAGCCCGGCCCATGCCGCGCTGCGCAACGGCGAGTGGAAGCGCTCGAAGTACACCGGCATCGAGCTGTACGAGAAGACCGTCGGCATCGTCGGCCTCGGCCGGATCGGAGTGCTGGTCGCCCAGCGGCTCTCGGCGTTCGGGATGAACGTCATCGCCTACGACCCCTACGTGCAGGCCGGCCGCGCGGCCCAGATGGGCGTGCGCATGGTGACCCTCGATGAGCTGCTCGCCGAGGCCGACTTCCTCAGCGTGCACCTGCCCAAGACGCCCGAGACGGTCGGCCTGATCGGCGCGGAGGAGCTGGCCAAGGCCAAGCCCAGCCTGGTGCTCGTCAACGCCGCCCGCGGCGGCATCGTCGACGAGGCGGCCCTGTACGACGCGCTGAAGACCGGCCAGATCGCCGCGGCCGGGCTCGACGTGTTCGCCAAGGAGCCCTGCACGGACTCGCCGCTCTTCGAGCTCGAGAACGTCGTCGCGACGCCGCACCTGGGCGCCTCGACCGACGAGGCCCAGGAGAAGGCCGGCATCGCCGTGGCCCGCTCGGTGCGGCTGGCGCTCAACGGCGAGCTGGTTCCCGACGCCGTCAACGTGCAGGGCGGCGTCATCGCCGAGGACGTGCGTCCGGGGATCCCGCTCACCGAGAAGCTCGGCCGGATCTTCACGCTGCTGGCCGGCGAGGTGGCCCAGTCGATCGACGTCGAGGTGCGTGGCGAGATCACGGAGTTCGACGTCAAGGTGCTCGAGCTGGCCGCGCTGAAGGGCGTGTTCGCCGACATCGTCGAGGAGCAGGTGTCCTACGTGAACGCCCCGCTGCTCGCGGCCGAGCGCGGCACCGCCGTACGCCTCGTCACCGACCCGGAGAGCCCCGACCACCGCAACCTGATCACGATCCGCGGCACCCTGGCCGACGGCTCGCAGTTCTCCGTCTCCGGCACCCTGATCGGCATCAACCAGCGCGAGCGGCTGGTCGAGGTGAACGGCTTCCTGGTCGACCTCGAGCCGACCGACCACCTCGCCTTCTTCCGCTACGAGGACCGCCCGGGCATGGTCGGCACGGTCGGGCAGATCCTCGGCGAGGCGGGCGTGAACATCGCCGGCATGCAGGTCTCGCGTGACGCGAAGGGCGGCAAGGCGCTGGTCGCGCTCTCGGTCGACTCCGCGGTCCCGGCCGAGGTGCTCGAGGCGATCCGCACCTCGATCAACGCCGAGTCCGTGCGCGGCGTCGACCTGACCGCCTGAGCCTCAGGCCACCAGCGTCGGCGTCGGGCGCGGCCGGCGACCGAGGCCCCCGGCGGGGGTGTCGCGCCAGGCCACGCCCACCCGTGCGATCGCGTCGACCAGCACCTGCGGCGCCGCCGTGTAGGGGATCCGCAGGAAGCGGTCGAGCCCGCCCTCCGGGGCGAAGCTCGGGCCCGGGACGACCAGCACGTCGCGGCCCGCGGCGTACGGGACGAGGTCGGTGGAGTGTGCGCGGTCCTCGGGCAGCTCGCACCAGAGGCTGAGCCCACCCGTCGGCGGGCGGACCTTCCACTCCGGCAGGTGCTCCGCGAGGGCCGCGAGCGCGGCGTCGCGGGAGCTGCGGAGGGTCGCGCGCCGGTGCTCGAGGAGCGTCTGCCCGGTGCGGATGAGGTCGGTCGCGACCAGCTGCTCGAGCAGCGGCGTGCCGAGATCGAGGCTGAGCCGAGCCCGGAACAGCGCGTCCATCAGCTCCTGCGGAGCGCGGACCCAGCCGATCCGCAGCCCGCCCCAGAAGGGCTTGCTCAACGAGCCCACCGTGACCGCGTCGGGCGCGTACGCCGCGAACGGGCTCGGCATCGCCTGGCCCTCCAGCGGCAGCTCGACCATCGACTCGTCGACGATCGGGCGCGTCCCGGCCCGGCGCAGCGCGTCGGCGACCCGCTCGCGGTCGGCCTCGCCCATGAGGTGTCCGGTCGGGTTGTGGAAGTCCGGGATCAGCATCGCCAGGGCGGGTGCCACCTGGCCGACGGCGTCGACCAGGCCGTCGACCTGGGGGTCCTCGCGGCCGACGTCGGCGCTGACCAGCCGGGCGCCGCTGTGGCGCAGGGTCTCGATCGCGTTGGGATAGGTCGGGCTCTCCACCAGCGTGCGCCCGCCTCGCTTGACCAGCGCCCGCGCGGTCACCGCGAGCCCGGCCAGCGCGCCCGGCACGATCATCACCTGGTCGGGGGTGGTGGGCAGGCCGCGCGCCGCGAACCGTTCCGCGACCGCCTCGCGCAGCATCGGCAGGCCGGAGGGGTAGTAGCCGCTGCCGGCGAGGTACTGCGGCAGCTCGCCGACGGCCCGCTGGTAGGCGGCCAGCAGCCCGGGCCCGGGGGCCGGCGCCGCGCAGGTGAGGTCGAGCTTGTCCTCCGGGAGGTCGCTCGGCGGGAGCAGGTGGTCGCCGCGGCCGCGCGACGCCGGCAGGCTGGCGACGCTGCCCGAGCCCTGGCGGGACACCAGGAAGCCGCGGTCGCGCAGCTCGGCGTATGCGCGGGTCACGGTGGTGCGGCTCACGCCGAGGGCCTCGGTCAGCTCGCGCTCGCTCGGCAGGCGGACGCCGACCGGCACCCGCCCGTCGGTGATCAGCACCCGCAGGCCCTCGGCCAGGCCCTGGTAGGCGGGGGACCGGTCGAAGTCGCCGACCAGCGCCGCGATCCGCCGGGCCGCCATCACGCGCTCACTCATGCAGGCCAGTGAATCACGATTGGCTATTTGAGACCAGACCACTTTGCGCTGGACTGGTGCACATGTCCGGAGCCTTCGACCCGACCGCCCGCCTCGGTACCCCGTCGCTCGGGCGTCCGCCACGACGGCCGCGCATCCAGCGCGAGCTCGCCCTCCTCGGTCCGCTCGCCCAGCTGCGCGCCGGGCGGCTCCCGCGCCGGCTCGGCCAGCTCGCCGTGGGCCTCGTGCTCTACGGGCTGACTCTGGCGATGATGATCCGCTCCGCACTCGGCAACGCGCCCTGGGACGTGCTCCACCAGGGCATGGCGCGCCACCTGCCGATCAGCATCGGCACGGCGGTGATCGCGATGAGCGTGGTCGTGCTGCTCGCCTGGATCCCGCTCCGGGAGATGCCGGGGCTCGGCACGCTCCTCAACTCGGTGCTGGTGGGCCTGTCCGCAGACCTCTTCCTGCACCTGATCGCGACCCCGTCGGCGCCGGGTCTGCGCTGGACGCTCCTGGTCGGCGGCGTGGTGCTCAACGGCGTCGCCACGGCGCTCTACATCGGCTCCCAGTTCGGCCCCGGCCCGCGCGACGGCCTGATGACCGGCCTGCACCGGCGCACGGGCGTGTCGATCCAGCGGGTCCGCACGAGCCTGGAGGTCGCGGTGGTGGTCGCCGGTGCCCTCCTCGGCGGACGGCTCGGCGTCGGCACGGTCCTGTACGCCGTGGCCATCGGCCCGCTCGTCCAGCGCCTGCTCCCGCTCGCGATCGTCGAGCTGCCCGAGAGCGCGCCGGTCACCGCCGACGGTGAGCCGGACCTCGACGACGCCGAGCCCGTCGCCGCCTGAGTACGTCGAGCGGGTGGTGCGGCTGCGCGGGAGTACGTCGAGCGGGCGGTGCGGCTGCGCGCGAGTACGCCGAGCGGGTGGTGCGGCTGCGCGGGAGTACGTCGAGCGGGCGGTGCGGCTGGCTGAAGGAATGCCGAGCGGGCGGCGCCTTCCGGCCGCCATGGAAGCACGAGTGCCCCTTCGGAGGTGCAGCGGCAAGAACGAGTGCCCGCTCGGCGCGCCTTGACGCAGCACGAGTGCCCGCTCAGCGTCCCGCCGGGGCCGGCTCAGTTGCGGGTGGCGATGAGGGCAGAAGCGTCGGGGGCGACCATCACCTCGACGGCCGTGAAGCGCTCGTCGGTCAGCCAGCTCTCGCGCAGCGCGTCGACGCGACCGGCGGTGATCGGCGGCCACACCTCGCACGGCGTGAAGTCGTCCATCACCACGATGCCGCCGGGCTCGACCAGGTCGGCGACCGAGTCGACCGAGGCGTCCTCCGGCGAGGAGGGGTCGAGGAAGAGCAGCGAGTAGGGCCCCTTGTTGCGCAGCGTGGACCAGTCGGCGGCGAGCACCGAGACCTGCGGGTCGTCCTCGAAGATCTCCTGGGCGGCCACCGCGAGCTTCTCGTCCAGCTCGGCGGTCAGGATCGAGGCGCCGGCGCGGACGCCCGACCGCAGCCACGCCGTACCGACACCGCAGCCGGTGCCGAACTCCGCCATCGTGCCCTGGCGCGTGGCCGCGAGAGCCGCCAGCAGCCGGCCGGTCTCGTTGCGGCAGAACGACACGTACCCGGCCCGTCGGGAGACGTCGAAGGCACGGGCGACGATCGGCGGGACGTCCGGCGGTGCACTCATTCCATGAGTCTCGCAAATGCCGCCACCCAGACGTGAGATGGGACAGAAGTCTCGGATCGTGGGACATCTTCGGCAAACCGCGGGCGGGCCCGAACGATCCGTTCTACCCTCGATGCACCATGCGGAGGAACTTCGTACTTATTTGCCGCCGTGGCGAGGCCTTTTAAGTAGGGCCACCTCGCCGCGGAGTTCGGCGTTCCCGCCACCGGCCTTACCACCCTCCGCGAGCGAGTCAGCGAAGTTCCACCCCATACTTCTGAGCATTCGAGCTCCTCGATCACGAGTCGAGTCCCGCGGAGGGTCGTCGTTCCACCCATCCGCAGACAGACCTGATCGCATCGAAGGAACTCACCATGTACGACATGTACCCGGACTGGGGACCCGCCCGGAACAACCCCGACAGCCCGTACTCGCACGACGCGGTCCAGGCCGCGCTTGACCTGCGAGACAACGGCGGCGAGCGCCCGGACGACAACTAGCCTTGCCGCATGCCCACTGAGCCACAGTCGCTGAAGCTTGCCGTGATCCCGGGTGACGGGATCGGGCCCGAGGTCACCGCCGAGGGTCTCAAGGTGCTGGAGCAGGCGACCCCGGCGGACGTGAAGTTCGAGCCGACGCGCTACGACCTCGGGGCCGAGCGCTACCTCGCCACCGGTGAGGTGCTGCCCGACTCGGTGCTGGAGGAGATCCGCCAGCACGACGCGATCCTGCTCGGTGCGGTCGGCGGGAAGCCCAACGACCCGAACCTGCCTCCGGGCATCCTCGAGCGCGGCCTGCTGCTCCGGCTGCGCTTCGAGCTCGACCACTACGTCAACCTGCGGCCGTCGCGCATCTTCCCGGGCTCGATCTCGCCGCTCGCCGACCCTGGCGAGGTGGACTTCGTGGTGGTCCGCGAGGGCACCGAGGGCCCCTACACCGGCAACGGCGGCGCGCTGCGCGTCGGTACGCCGCACGAGGTCGCCACCGAGGTCTCGGTGAACACCGCCTTCGGCGTCGAGCGGGTCGTGCGCGACGCGTTCGCCCGGGCGCAGAAGCGGCCGCGCAAGAAGCTCACGCTGGTGCACAAGACCAACGTGCTCGTGCACGCGGGCTCGGTGTGGTGGCGGATCTTCGAGGAGGTCGCCCGGGAGTTCCCCGAGGTGACCACCGACTACATGCACGTCGACGCGACCATGATCCACCTGACCACGAACCCCTCGCGGTTCGACGTGATCGTCACCGACAACCTCTTCGGCGACATCGTCACGGACCTGGCCGCCGCGGTCACCGGAGGCATCGGCCTGGCCGCCAGTGGCAACGTCAACCCCGACCGCACGGCTCCGTCGATGTTCGAGCCGGTGCACGGGTCGGCGCCGGACATCGCCGGCCAGCAGGTTGCCGACCCGACCGCGGCCATCCTCTCCGTGGCGCTCATGCTCGACCACCTCGGGCTCGACGACGCCGCCCGCCGGATCGAGGACGCCGTCGTCGCCGACCTGGCCGAGCGTGACCCCGCGACCAAGCGCTCCACCGCCGAGGTGGGCGACGCGATCGCAGCACGAGTAGCGGGGTCCTAGACCCCGGTGGTCGAGCTTGCCGAAAACCACCTTCGTCAGCAACGGGTGGTTTCGGCAGGCTCAACCACCCCCTCGTGAGAGATAACGTGCACCCATGACCCTGGACATTTCCTTCGTGCCCGCGGCGCATCCTCGCTCGGATGCCGAGCTCGCCGAGATCCTGGCCAACCCCGGCTTCGGCACCCACTTCACCGACCACATGCTCACCGTCGAGTGGACGCCCGAGCAGGGCTGGCACGACGCGCGCGTCACGGCGTACGGGCCGCTGAGCCTGGACCCCGCGACCGCGGTCCTGCACTACGCGCAGGAGATCTTCGAGGGCCTGAAGGCCTACCGGCACGACGACGGCTCGATCTGGACCTTCCGTCCTGAGGAGAACGCCAAGCGGATGGTGGGCTCGTCGCACCGCCTCGCGCTTCCCGTGCTCGAGCCGGACGACTTCGTCCAGGCCGTCGACGAGCTGGTGAAGGTCGACCAGCGGTGGGTCCCGGAGGCCGGCTCGGAGAAGAGCCTGTACCTGCGACCGTTCATGATCGCGACCGAGGCGTTCCTCGGGGTGCGGCCCTCCGAGCATGTCACCTTCATGGTGATCGCGTCGCCGGCCGGGGCCTACTTCAAGGGCGGCATCAAGCCGCTGACGCTGTGGCTGACGGAGGAGTACACCCGCGCCGGCCGCGGCGGCATGGGCGCGGCGAAGACCGGCGGCAACTACGCGAGCTCGCTGGTGGCCCAGCAGGAGGCGATCGCGCAGGGTTGCGACCAGGTCGTGTTCCTCGACGCGGCCGAGGGCAAGTACGTCGAGGAGCTCGGCGGCATGAACATGTACTTCGTGTACGCCGACGGCCACATCGTCACGCCGGCGACCGGCACGATCCTGGAGGGCATCACCCGCTCGGCGATCATCGAGCTCGCGGGCAAGGCCGGCCACCAGGTCGAGGAGCGGAGGTTCTCGATCGACGAGTGGCGCGAGGGCGTCGCGTCCGGGGAGATCTCCGAGGTGTTCGCCTGCGGCACCGCCGCCGTCATCACCCCGGTCGGCACGCTGAAGTGGGAGGGCGGGGAGGTCCAGGGCTCGACCGAGGCCGGCCCGCTGACCATGGAGATCCGCCAGGCCCTCGTCGACATCCAGTACGGCCGTGCCGACGACACGTTCGGCTGGATGCACCAGGTGGTCTGAGCGTCGTACGGGGATAGTCCGGCACGTTCGGACGCAATTCAGGGCTGGATGTGCGTCCGAACGTGCCGGACTATCCGTCCGTCACGATTCTGGACGGCCCGTCCACGGCCCCGAGCTCTGTGGCACACTCGTCACCATGCGGGCAGCACGCATCATTATCAGCTAGCGCGACGGCCGAACCACTTCAACCAGGCCGCCGCGCCGACCTCTCGTCCACCGGGAGGTTTTTTTGTTGCCCCAGCACGGTTTCGACGAGCCACCGAGGACACGAGATGAACAGCCGGGACGCGTTCCACGTCTACGACACCACCCTGCGCGACGGCGCGCAGCAGGAGGGGCTCAACCTCTCCGTCGCCGACAAGCTGGCGATCGCCCGCCAGCTCGACGGGCTCGGGGTCGGCTTCATCGAGGGCGGCTGGCCGGGGGCGAACCCGAAGGACACCGAGTTCTTCGCCCGGGCGCGCGAGGAGCTGAAGCTGCAGAACGCCCAGCTGGCGGCGTTCGGCGCGACCCGGCGAGCCCACGTGAAGGCGGCCGACGACCCGCTGGTCGCGGCGCTGCGCGACAGCGGGGCCGGGGTGGTCACGCTGGTGGCGAAGTCGCACGACCGGCACGTCGAGCTCGCCCTGCGCACCACGCTGGAGGAGAACCTCGCGATGGTCCGCGACACCGTCGCGCACCTGTCCGCCGAGGGGCAGCGGGTCTTCCTGGACGCCGAGCACTTCTTCGACGGCTACCGCGACAACCGTGACTACGCCCTCGAGGTGCTGCGCACCGCGTTCGAGGCCGGCGCCGAGGTGGCCGCGCTGTGTGACACGAACGGCGGCATGCTGCCGGGCTGGGTGTCCGACGTCGTCGATGACGTGGTCTCCTCGACCGGCGGACGCGTGGGCATCCATTGCCACAACGACACCGGGTGCGCGGTCGCGAACACCCTGGCCGCGGTCGACGCCGGAGCCACGCACGTGCAGGGCACCCTCAACGGGTACGGCGAGCGCACCGGCAACGCCGACCTGGTCAGCGTGGTGGCCAACCTGGAGCTCAAGCTCGACCGGCGGGTGCTGCCGCCCGGACTGCTGCGCGAGGCCACCCGGATCGCGCACGCGGTGGCCGAGGTCACCAACGTGCCGCCCGCCTCGCGCCAGCCGTACGTCGGCGTCTCGGCCTTCGCCCACAAGGCCGGCCTGCACGCGAGCGCGATCAAGGTCGACCCCAACCTCTACCAGCACATGGACCCGTCGCTGGTCGGCAACGACATGAGGCTCCTGGTCTCCGACATGGCCGGCCGCGCGTCGATCGAGCTCAAGGGCCGCGAGCTCGGGTTCGAGCTCGACCAGGACCTGGTCAAGCGGGTGACCGACCGGGTCAAGGACATGGAGCTGCGCGGCTACACCTTCGAGGCCGCCGACGCCTCCTTCGAGCTCATGCTCGCCGAGGAGGTCGGCGGCGCCCGGCCGTCGTACTTCGAGGTGGAGTCGTGGCGGGTGATCACCGACTCCAGCCCGCAGGCCGAGGCGGCCTCCGAGGCCACCGTGAAGCTGCTCGCCGGCGGCGCGCGGATCGTGGTCACCGGCGAGGGCAACGGCCCGGTCAACGCCCTGGACCACGCGCTGCGGCAGGCGATCCAGCAGCTCTACCCCGAGATCGTGAAGTTCGAGCTGATCGACTACAAGGTCCGGATCGTCGACCAGGGCCACGGCACCGACGCGATCACCCGGGTACTGATCGAGACCTCCGACGGCCAGTCGTCGTGGGTGACCGTGGGCGTCGGGCACAACGTGATCGAGGCGTCGTGGGAGGCGCTGATCGACGGGCTCACGTTCGGCCTGCGCCGTCACGGCGCCTGAGGGGTCAGGACAGCTTCAGGAACGGTGCCGGGTCGACGGCGGTGGAGAGCCCGCCGCCTGCCCGGCGCACCTCGAAGTGCAGGTGGCAGCCGTCGGGGGCGCCGCTGTCGCCGGCCAGCGCGATCCGCTGGCCCGGGTGCACCCGCTCGCCCGGGCTGACGAGGACGTGGACGGTGTGCCCGATCAGGATGTCGTGGTCGCCGGACCGGATGCGGAACGGGTGCACGCCGTACGCCGCACCGGGTGCGCCGGGCGACGACGGGTCGAGGACGACCCCGTCGACCGCGGAGAGCAGCGGGGTGCCGCACGGCATCGCGACGTCGATGCCGTGGTGGAAGCCCTCCCGACCCGGGCACCGGGAGTCGTGGGCGTACCACGGGGACGCGTTGCAGCCGTAGCCGATCATCACCCGGTGGGCGCCCTCGAACCACGGTGACGTGTGCCAGGCCTTGTCGTCGGTGTAGAACCGCCACCGCGGGTCCGGGCGGTCGGTGGGGCTCGGGGGAGCGGCCGAGGGGGAGCCCGACGGAGTGACTGGGGGACTGGCCGGGGCGGCCGAGGTCGCCGGGGGCGAGGCCGGGGTGATCGACGGCGCAGTCGGGGTCGCGCCGGGCGGCGAGGCCGACGGGGAGCCCCCGCCGCAGCCGGCCAGCGACAGGACGCCCAGCAGCGCGGCCGTCAGCGCCAGCGCCCGCCCGTGGCGGCTGCGCACCTCAGCTGCGCTCCACGACCGTGCCGGCGCGGCCGACGACCATCGCCGCGAGGTCGTCGAGCGAGCCGATCACGGCGCGGTGGCCGGTCTCGCGAGCGAACCTCGCGGCGGCCTGCACCTTCGGTCCCATCGAGCCCTCGGCCAGGCCGAGGGCGTCCAGCTCGTCCGGCGTGGCCCGCTCGAGGCGTCGCGACTGCGGCGTGCCCCAGTCCAGGTAGACCCCGTCGACGTCGGTCGCGATCACCAGCAGGTCGGCGTCGAGCTGCTGGGCGAGCATCGCCGACGTCGCGTCCTTGTCCACTACCGCCTCGACCCCGTGGAGGTGGCCGTGCTCGTCGAACATCGTCGGGATCCCGCCTCCGCCGGCGCAGACCACGATGGTGCCCTGCTCGAGCAGCTGCCGGATCGGCTTGATCTCGAAGATCTGCTTCGGCCGCGGGCTCGGCACCACGCGACGAAAGCCGTCGCCGTCGGGTGCGATGCTCCAGCCGGCGTCCGCCGCGAGCACGACCGCCTGCTCACGCGGGTAGACCGGGCCGATCGGCTTCGTCGGGTGCGTGAAGGCGGGGTCGTCCCGGTCGACCTCGACCATCGTGAGCAGGGTCGCGAGCGGCTGCTCCTCGGGCAGCAGGTTGCCGAGCTCCTGCTCGATCACGTAGCCGATCATCGCCTCGGTCTGGGCGCCCAGCACGTCGAGCGGGTACGCCGGCACGTCGACGTACGCCGCGGCCTGCAGCGCCAGCAGGCCGACCTGCGGCCCGTTGCCGTGCGCGACCACGATCTCGTTGCCCTCGACGATCTCGGCGATCCGCTCGCTGGCGGCCCGGATGTTCGAGCGCTGGTTGTCGGCCGTCATGGGCTGGCCCCGGCGCAGCAGGGCGTTGCCGCCGAGGGCGATCACGATGCGCACGTCAGGTCCTCCTCCGGGCGATGATCCGCAGGGCGAGGTCCTCCCAGCCCGCAGCGATCCGTTCCACGCTCATGCCCTCGATCTCGATCTGCTGCTGCAGGATCACCACCTCCAGCGGTGCCATCAGGTCGGTGGCGAGCAGCGCGATGTCGCCGGCGACCTCGAGCTCGTCGAGCAGGTACCTCAGGTGGGTCGCGGCGAAGGAGTACACCGCGTAGTTGCGGGTCATGGCGCCGTCGAGCGCCGCCCGGATCAGGGCGGCGCCGCGCAGGTTCTGCTCGAGCCGCGACCGGCCGAACGCCAGCAGGCGCTCCAGGGGCGGGGCCCCGGGGCCGAGCGGGGGCGGTCCACTGATCACCTGGGCCTGCCAGTCGGCCTCGAACTGGTCCAGGAGCGCGGCCATGAGCCCGGCCCGGCTGCGGAAGCGCCGGAACACCGTGCCCTTCCCGACTCCGGCGCTCGCGGCGACCGCGTCCATCGTCACGGCCTCGACGCCGCACCGGTCCACCAGCTCCTGCGCCGCGGACAGGAGCGCCTCGCGGTTGCGGGCGGCGTCGCTGCGCTCGCGCACGTCCTGCCCGAGGATCGGCAGGTCGTGGCGCGGGGGCATGCCCGCCACCCTAGGGCGGCCCGAGCGGGCCGAAAGGGATTTTCGGCTGCCCGGAATGAAAACGGACCACGGTCCGTTTAGCCGGTGACCGTTGTCCCCTCTCCTCAGGAGCAGAACATGACCCACGTAGCCGTCCTGGTCGGCAGCCTCCGCGCCGACAGCGTCAACCGACAGATCGCCGAGTCGCTCCGGGAGCTCGCCCCCGAGGGCGTCGTGATCGACATCGTCGACGGCCTGGGCGACCTGCCCTTCTACAACGAGGACCTCGACCGCGACGGCGTCACCGAGGTCGTCACACAGGTGCGCGCGCGGGTGGCCCAGGCCGACCGTGTGCTCGCGGTGACCCCGGAGTACAACGCCACGATGCCGGCCGTGCTCAACAACGCCATCGACTGGCTGTCCCGCCCGTACGGCGCGGGCGCGCTCGTCGGCAAGCCGTTCGGCGTGATCGGCGTGACCCCGACGCCGTACGGCGGCAAGTGGGCCCACGAGGACGCGCGCCGCTCGGTGAAGATCGCCGGCGCGATCGTGGTCGAGGACGTCGACGTCTCCCAGTCCTCGATCGACGTCGACGTGCTCCACGACGCCGAGGTCCGCGAGCGGCTGCGCCGGGCCCTGCTGACCCTGGTCGAGTTCGACGCCGAGGCCGTCGCCGCCTGATCTCCTCGTGGCCGGGGCGTCGCGGACGAGGCCGTCCGGGGCGCCCCGGTCCGTGGCTCGCGGACTAGCCTCGCTCCCGTGAGCGAGCTCCACGACCTGACCGCCCTCGAGCAGGGCGCCGCGATCAAGGCCGGCGAGGTGAGCGCGGCGGAGCTGGTCGAGCACTACCTCGACCGGATCGGCCGGCTGGACGCCTCCCTGGGTGCGTTCGTCACCGTCACCGCCGAGAGCGCTCGGGAGCGGGCGCGGTCGGCGGCGGCGGACGGTCCGCTGGCCGGCGTACCGACGGCGATCAAGGACCTGAACTCCACGGCCGGGGTGCGCACGACGTACGGCTCGGAGCTGTTCGCCGACTTCGTCCCCGACTTCTCCGACGAGCTGGTGCTCCGGATCGAGGCGGCCGGGCTGGTCAGCCTGGGCAAGACGAACACGCCGGAGTTCGGCTCGCCCTGCTACACCGAGCCGGCCGTCGCCCCGCCCGCGGTGACGCCGTGGGACACGTCCCGCATGGCCGGGGGCTCGAGCGGGGGAGCGGCGGCCGCCGTGGCGGGAGGGCTCGTCGCGGTCGCCCAGGGCTCCGACGGTGGCGGCTCGATCCGGATCCCGGCCAGCTGCTGCGGTCTCGTCGGCCTCAAGCCGACCCGCGGACGGATCTCCGGGTCGCCGATGTACGGCGAGGTCACCGGCCTGGCCACGGCCGGCCCGCTGGCGCGCACGGTGCGCGACGCGGCCGCGCTGCTCGACGTGATGGCCGGCCGCGCGGTGGGCGACCCGTTCTGGGCGCCGGCCGAGGCCCGACCGTTCCTGGACGCCTGCGAGCGCGAGCCGGGCCGGCTGCGCGTCGCGCGGTTCGCCGAGCCCGTGATCGCCGAGACCGAGGTCGACCCGGAGTGCCTGCGTGCCTGGGAGGACGCCAGTCGGCTCCTGGAGTCGCTCGGCCACGAGGTGGTCGACATCGAGCCGCCGCTGCCCCGCGACGCGGTGCCGGTCTTCGAGACGTGCTGGGCCGTGCTCACGGCGCTCTCCACGGTCAACCTGCCCGGCGAGGCGCGGGACCGGCTGCGCCCGCTCACGCGCTGGCTCGGGGAGTGGGGCGAGCGGATCAGCGGTCCGGAGTTCGGCCTCGCGCTCGGCGAGCTGCGCCGGGTCGCGGCCCGCACGCTCGCGGCCCTCGCGGCGTACGACGTGGTGCTGACGCCGACGCTCGCGGTCCCGCCGTTGCCGGTCGGCGCCCTCCGTGACGACGAGGACCCGGCTGCCGACTTCGAGGCGCAGAAGCGGTTCACGCCGTGGACGTCGATCTGGAACGTCACCGGCAGCCCGGCCGTCTCGTTGCCGCTGCACTGGACGGCCGACGGCCTGCCGGTGGGCGTGATGCTGGCGGCCGCGCCCGGGGCGGAGGCCGCCCTGCTGTCGCTCGCGGCGCAGATCGAGGCCGCGGCCCCCTGGCGCGAGCGGCACCCGGCGTGCTGGTGAGTCAGAACTGGATGCAGAAGCCGCCGACCCAGGCTCCCGGGTCCGCGCCGTACATCAGGTAGGCGGCGGCCGGCGCGAGGCCGAGCAGGCCCGCGACGACGACGGCCGTGTGGTGCTGACGCAGCACGGTCCACAGCAGCGCCCAGAGCCCGACCACCAGGACGAGCACGACAGCCAGCCACAACCGGCCGGTCGCCACCTGGTCGGGGTCGGCGGGACCGGGCTCGCATCCGGTCGAGTGCTCCCACAGGATGCCGAGGTCGACGACGAAGGACGCGGCGGCGCAGAGCGCGCCGGCGATCAGGAGGCCGATCCAGACGATGACGCGGGCGTTCCGCTCGCGCTTGCTGTCCTGCTGCGTGGTCATGCCTCCAGCGTGGAGACCGGCCGCCACGAGCACATGGGCACCGGTACTCAGATCAGGCTGAGTCCTTGCGCTCGATGAGTCGCAGGGCCAGCTTCGGGCAGTCGCGCACGGCCTCGCGCGCCGCCGGGCGCAGGCGGGCCGGCACCGGCCCGTTGACGATCGGGTAGCCCCACGGGTCGAGGTCGATCAGCTCGGGCAGCAGCTCGTGGCACAGCGCGCGGCCCTCGCAGCGCGGCCAGTCGACGCGCAGGTCGGCCTCGCGGCTCATCGGACGCCCACCGTGGTGAGGGCCGGCCGCAGTGCCCGGCACTGTCCGTCGCTGTGCGCGGCCACCTCGTCGGGGAACGCGGCGAGCGCCGACCCGACCAGTCGGGCGGTGCCGTCGGGGTGAGCGCAGGCGCCGCGTCCGACCACCAGGGAGCGGAGCCGCTCCACCCGCTCCAGCGAGCCGCCGGCGAGGAAGGCGTCGAGCGCGGTCGCCAGCGCCGGGAGACCCTGGTGGCAGGGCCCGCACCGGCCGGCGGACTGGCGGGCCAGGTAGCGCGTGACGCCTGCGGTCGCCCGCAGCGGGCACGTGCCCGGGGCGAGCGGCAGCACGACCCCGGCGCCGAGGCCGAGTCCGGCAGCGGTCAGGTCCGCGTGCGAGACGCTCAGCTGCTCGAGGGCACCGGCCGGCGCCCAGGTGCCGTGGTAGCCGCCGAGCAGGACCGGTGCGGCGAGCTCCGTGGTGCTGAGCACGGTGCGCCAAGGAGTTCCGTGCGCGACCTCGACGACCCGGGTCGTCCCGGTCGGCCCGGCGATGCTGAGCAGCCGGGTGCCGGGCTCGGCCGGAGTGCCGGGCACGGGTGCGCCGCCGAGCACGAGGGCGGCGAGCTGGGCGTAGGTCTCGCCGTTGGAGAGCACCGTGGGCTTGCCGTCGACCCCCGCGAGCGCGGTGGGTCGCCAGCTGGTGACCGGGAGGTTCGGGCGGCCGTCGATCAGCTCCGTGACGGCGCTGGCCTCGCCGCCGACGAACCGCGGCGATGCCTCGTGGAGCCGCCACCGCCGCCGGCCGTCACGCCGCTCCTTGCGGCGCTCGGCGAGCGCGGCCAGCAGGGCTTCCTGCGCCTCCGGGTGCTCGGCAGCGGTGACCACGTGGACCTCGCGGGTGCCCAGGGCGTGGGCGACCAGGCTGGCACCGTCGAGCACGAGGTGCGGCTGGTGCAGGGTCAGCGCGAGGTCCTTGGCGCTGGCCGGCTCGCCCTCGCTGAGGTTGACCACGACGTGCCGGCGCCGCCCCGGGGCCGAGACCGTCGCGCGCAGCTTGGTCGCGAACGGGAAGCCCGCGCCGCCTCGACCGCGCAGTCCGCTCGCCTCGACCAGCGCGAGCAGCGAGGCGGCGTCGAGCTGGGGCAGCGAGCCGCGCAGCTCCGCGTGCGCTTCCAGCCCGGGCGAGGTGCTGCGCAGCAGCCAGGGACCCGGAAGCACGTCCAGCGCGCGGCTCACAGCGACGCTCCGGTCAGGTCGGCGGGGCGCCGACGCCCGGCCAGCAGGTCGGAGGCCACCCGGATCAGCGAGACCGCCGCGACGGCGGCGACGCAGCCGAGGCCCACCTGCCGGCCCCAGACGGAGGACGCATCGGTCCCGATGCCGACCGAGTGCACGACCGCGAGCGGCCAGGAGAGGTAGCCCAGCAGGTGCACGGCGTGCCACGAGCGCTGGCCCATCCGGTGCCGCAGGAGGCTGGTGAGGACCACCAGCAGCATGACGTCGAACGAAAGGCTGCCCAGGCCCAGCCAGAGCGGCTTGTACGTCGCTCCGACCGGGGACACGGCCTGCCACCAGCGGATGTCGACGTAGGTGTCGGCGACGGCGGTGGCCACGTGCCCGACGACCAGGACCAGCGCGAGCACGCCGAGGTTGCGATGGAGCTGCTGCCCGACGAACCGGGGCACGAGCCGGGACCGGCCCGCGCGGGCGCTGAGGATCCCCAGGCAGAGGGTCGCGGTCAGCACCAGGAGGAGCGCGACGCCGCTGCCGCGGTTGAGGTACCACAGCATCGGGCCGTGGGAGATCTGCTGGACGAATGAGCTGAGCACGTCAGGCCTCCTTCGCTCGGGGTGCGGGGTCGGCCGGCCAGTCGCCGGTGCGGCGTACGGTGCCGTCGACGCCGACGAGGCGGGCGTCGATGCCGCGCGCCGCCAGCCACGCCTCGGCCTCGGCGCCGAGCACGATCGCCGCGGTGCTGGCCACGTTGGCGGCGACGCAGGTGGGTCCGGTGGCGGTCACCGTGCGCCAGTACGGCGCAGCCGGTCGGCCGGTCCGCGGGTCGAGCAGGTGGTGCTGCACGACACCGCCGGCGCGCCAGCGGCGTACCGCCGTGGAGGAGGTGGCCAGGCCGCCTCCGTCGAGGGTGATCAGGGCGGGGTCGAGCTCGTCGCCGACACCGTCGAGGTGCTCGGTCACGACGATCGGCCAGGCGCGCTGGTCGGTGCCTGCGATGCGCACGTCGCCGCCCAGGCTCACCAGGGCGTCGCCGCCGAGCGTCTCGACGAGGCTGAGCGCCAGCAGGTCGGAGGCCCATGCCTTGGCGGTCGCGCCGAGGTCCAGCTCGACGCCCTCGGGCACGAAGACCGCGCCGTGCGCGTCGACCTGCACGTCGCGCCACGCGTCCGGCCGGGCCGAGGCCGGCGGCACCGGGTGGCCGTCGCCGCGGGCCAGCACGTGTGCGAGGTCCTGGTCGTAGCCGATCTCGACGAGCGCGCGACCGAGGCAGGGGTCGACCAGTCCGTCGCTCTCGCGGGCCGCGTCGGCCGCGACGCTCACCGCCGCTGCCAGCAACGGGTCGACGTCGGTCCACCGGCCGGCGCGGCTGTTGGCGCGCACCAGGTCGGAGTCGGGGCGGAACCGGCTGCAGGTCCGGTCGACCTCGGCGAGGACCGCCTCGGCGAGCTCCACCGCCCGCCCGAGGTCGGCGGTCGTGCTGAGGTGGACGTAGGTGCCCAGCGCGGTGAAGCGGTGATGCCGGGCGAGCTGGGGGAGCAGGTCGGTGGACACGGGCTCAGGAACCGGAGGACGGTGCCGGTGCCGGCTTGGGCTTCGGGGCGGGCGCCGGGGCGGGCTTCGGGGCCGGTGCGGGCGCGGAGTGGGTGACGGTGCTCGTGTGGCTGGTCGCGCTCGTCGTGCTGTGCGAGGTCACCGTGCCGCCGGTGGCCGGCCGCGCGATTCCCGCGCTGCTCGCCGCGTGCACGACCCGCGTGCGCACGACCGTGCGGTGGGGCCGCCGCTTCGCGGCGGGCTGCGGGGCGGTGACCGGCGCGGGCGACGGAGCGGCCTTCGCGGCGTCCTGCAGGGCCTTGTCGTGGGCGGCGGTGCCGGCCACGACCCCGGTCACGGCCAAGGCACCGAACGCGGTGGCGCCCGTGACACCGGCGGTCGCGGCCTTGTAGACGTCGCGCTTCACCGGGCTCCCCGCCCGGACGACCAGCGCGTCCGGATCGGCCTTGCGAAACCAGGGCTTCGGCACGTCGTACCTCCAGAGTGGCTCGGATGTGACCCACAGCGTGCAAGGAATCCGGACAAGTCGTCCTCATCGCACTGTTAAGTCCGCCTGAAGTCGGGGGCCCGTGCAACCGCGACCCGCGGGCGGGACCCTGAGGATTTGATGTGAACTTGACGTTCCGGCGAGGCGCACCTAGGAGAGCCGGGCCGATGCTGAGCGGGCTCGGGCAGGACCGCTGCCCGTAGAACGAAGGAGATCAACCGTGCGATTCTCAGCACCGCTGTTGACCCTCGCGGGCACGGTGGCCGGCACGGCTGCCGCCGTCGTGGCCTACCAGGCAACCGCCGCGACGGGGCCGGCGACCAGGCCGGCGTCGGTGACGACCCAGGAGCCCGCTCCCGTCAGCAGCACCACCTGGAAGCCCTGCGAGCAGGGGTGGAAGGTCCAGGGCAACGCGTGCGTCCGCGTCAAGGAGAAGGTGGTCGTCGTCCACGACCTGCCGGCGCCCGCTGCTGCTCCGGCCACCACGGCCGGTGTCCGCTCGACGTCGCACACCTCGCACGACTCGTCCGACGACCAGAACGAGACCGAGCACGTTGACGACAGCCAGGCGGAGCCGGGCGACGACTCCAACGAGGAGGTCGAGCACTCGTCCGACGACGGCGGCCAGGACGCGCCCGACCCCGAGGACGTGGGCAGCGACGACTGAGGTCGACGCACACATGACCCGCTGGGTTCGAGGCAGCCACCTCCACCGAGAGAACCCCCGCTCTCGGGTCGGGTGGTGCGCCTCAGTCCCCAGGACTCAGCGGCAGTCGTACGCCCACGACGGTGCCGCCCTTCGGGGCGGCACCGATCTCGACACTGCCCCCGGCCGGCTCGACCGTGCGCCGCACGATCTCGAGCCCGAGGCCGGTGTGCCCGGGGCCGGTCCGCGGACGAGGCGCCGGTCCCGGGCCGCGGTCGGTGACGACCAGGTGCACCGCGCGGCCGTCGCGACGCAGCGAGACCGCGAACTCGGTGCCCTCCGGTGTGTGCGCGAAGACATTGTCGACGAGCACGTCGACCACGTCGCGCAGGTCCACCTCGTCGAGCGGCACGGGAGCCGGCTCCGGGGGGATCTCGACGTCCAGACGGCGGTCCTGGTCCTCGGCCAGGGGAGCCCAGTACGCCGCGCGCTCACGGACGACCGCCGTGGCGTCGCAGACCGAGGCCATGTCGTGACGCACCGGGCGGCGGGCGTCGTTCACGATCGCGTCGATGCTGCGCTGCAGGTTGCCGACGTGCTGACGCAGTCGTTCGGCCAGGCTCGGCTCGGTGACGCCCTCGACATCGATCCGCAGGGCCGTGACCGGTGTGCGCAGCCGGTGGGACAGGTCGCCGACGGCGGCCCGCTCGGCGGCCAGCAGCTCGGTGATCCGCTCGGCCAGGCGGTTGAGCGCCTCGGCGAGGGCCTTGGTCTCGGGCGGGCCCTCCAGCGGTGCCCGCGCGCCGAGCTCGCCCTCGCGCAGGCGGTCGGCGACCTCGGCCACCCGGGTCACCGGGGTGCTGATCCGGCGGCCGAGCTGCACGGCCACGACCCACGCCATCGAGAGCAGGAGGATGCCGAGGGCCAGGATCGCCGCCCAGGCGGCGAGCACGCCCTGGTGCAGCTGCGCGTTGGTCACGTCCGTGACCACGACGTCCGTGCCGTCGGCCGTGACCACCGGTACGACGGTCCGGGCTCCCTGCGCGGTCGCATGGGTGAACGCGCTGCCGGTGCGGCCCTTCTCGACGTCGGCGTCGTCCGCGGTGACGGACCCGCTGCCCAGCGTCGTACGGCTGGCCAGGACGACGGTGGTGGTGACGGGTGAACGCTGGTCCACGGCGGCCACCACGTCCGGGAGCGTCGGGTCGTCGTGCAGGCTGGACACCAGGATGGCGATGTTGCGGGCTTCCTCGTCGGCAGCCGCCATCGCCCGGTCCTCGGCCATGTTGCGCACCAGCAGGCACAGCGGGATCACGAAGGCGAGCACGACGGCCGACGTGGTGGCCGCGACCAGCAGGCCGATCCGTCGACGCATCAGTCGTCGTCCGGCTCGGCGCAGCGGATCCCGACTCCGCGCACCGTGTGCAGGTAGCGCGGCTCCGCCGCGGTCTCCCCGAGCTTGCGGCGCAGCCACGAGAGGTGCACGTCGACGGTGCGGTCGCCGCCGCCGTACGCCTGCTGCCAGACCTCGGCGAGCAGCGTGCGCTTCGAGACCACCTCGCCCCTCCGGCTGGCGAGGGCGAAGAGCAGGTCGAACTCCTTGCGCGTGAGGTCGACCTCGGCACCCGCCAGGGTCACGCGACGCGCGCGGGGGTCGATGCTGAGCTCGCCCACGCGGATCACCGGGTCCTCGCCCGCGCTCGTGCCACGGCGGAGCACCGCACGGATGCGGGCGGCCACGTGGTCCACGCCGAAGGGCTTCACCACGTAGTCGTCGGCGCCGGCATCGAGCGCGGCCACGATCGTCGGGTCGTCGTCGCGGGCCGTGATCACGATGACCGGCACGGTGCTGACGCCGCGCAGCATGGCGAGCACCTTGAGCCCGTCGATGTCCGGGAGCCCGAGGTCGAGGAGGACCGCATCGGGCTCGGTGCGTACGACGAGGTCGAGGGCGCCGAGGCCGTTGGCCGACGTGGCCACCGCGTGACCCTGCTCCTCGAGCGCGTGCTGGAGCGCGGTGCGGATGGACGGGTCGTCCTCCACGATCACGACGCTGGCCATGCTCCGACGCTAGCGGGCGGACGCCGACTGCGGGCTGAAAGGATGGGTCCGTGAGCAGGAGGATGTGGACGCTGGCGGTGAGCCTCTGGGTCGCGATCGTGATCGTCGGCTCGGCCGTGACCTGGCTGGCGATCGACCGCGCCGGCCAGCAGGTGACCGGCAGGCCGTCGGCCTCCGAGACCAAGCCGCCGGTCGTGGGCACGCTCGGACCGGCGCCGGTCGCGTCCGCGCTGCCGTCGACACCCTCGCCGTCCTCCCCGGCCCACACCCGCACCCCGACGGCACGGCCGTCGAGGACGCCCTCGTCGACGGCCCCTCCGTCCGCGCGGCCGACGGGTTCCGGCCCGACGAAGCAGGCCAGTCCCTCCACGAAGACGGCCGCGCCCGCCCAGCGCATCGAGACGCGTACCTGGACCGGCTCGGCCGGGTTCGTGACCGTCTCCTGCACGGGCTCGCTCGCCACGCTCAAGGGAGCATCACCTGCCGACGGGTGGTCCTACGAGCGCGGCGACGACTCGGGGGACTCGGTCGAGGTGAAGTTCACCAACGGCGGCACGGAGGTGCAGGTCCACGCCACCTGCGTCGGCGGCACGCCGCAGTTCCACGTCGAGTCGGGCAGCAGCGCGGACGAGGTGGGTTGAGCGTCGTCGGGACGGATTGCGCCCGTGCCGGGCGGCCTCACGTCGCGGCCAGCAGGCGCGCGCAGGTCTCGATCAGGCGCTGCCGCAACGGGGCCGCTCGTTCGGCGAAGGCGCGCTGCTGGGCGACGTACGTCGCCTTGCCCTCGGGCGTCTCGATCGGCACCGGCTCGTAGCCGAGGCCGGCCAGGTCGTACGGCGACGCCCGCATGTCCAGCTCCCGGATGTCCCACGCCAGCGCGAAGCAGTCGGCGACCAGCTCGGAGGGCACCAGCGGGCCGAGCCGGAAGGCGTGCTTGTAGAGGTCCATCCCCGCGTGCAGGCAGCCCGGCTGCTCGAACGCGGCCCGGTCGTCGCGCGCGGGCTGGAGCACGTTGAGCGGGCGGGCGGCGTCGGTGAAGAACCGGAACGCGTCGAAGTGGGAGCACGCGATCCGGTGCGACTCCACGACGGTGTCCGTGCCGCTCGCCCCGAGCCGCAGCGGCCAGGCGTGCCGCACCTCCGCGGCCCGGTACACCATCGCCCACTCGTGCAGTCCGAAGCAGCCCAGCGCCGCCGGCCGCTCCGCCGTCGCCACCAGCAGCCGCCGGATCGACTCGATGAGGGGGCGCTGTGCCGCCAGGTGGTCGTCGGAGACGGATAGTCCCTCACGTTCGGCATCTGTTTCGGCGCCGGAAGGGTGCGGAACGTGAGGGACTATCCGGCAGTAGCCCTTGAGGTCGGAGTACTCGGGGGCATCGAGCAGCGTGACGCCGTACCCGGGGTGCCAGCGGCGGAGGGCGGACGGTCGGTGGGAGTAGTAGGTGAACAGGAAGTCGTGCACCGGGTGGGCGGCGCCCCGGCGGCGGCGCTCGAGGTGCGGCTGGATCCATGCGTCCACCCGCTCGGCGTGGGCGACGGCTCGGGGCGTCCACGCGTCGCGGGCCAGGACGGTCGGTTGCACGGCGGAAGGGTACGTCGACCGGGGTGCCCAGCACGCCGATAGGCTCCCCGGGTGCGCATCGCGAGGTTCACGACCGGAGAAGATCCCCAGTACGGGGTGGTGACCGGAGAGGTCGACGAGCACGGCATCCCCGACGAGGACTGCGTGATCGTGGCGCTCAACGGCGACCCCCTGTACGTCGGCCTGCACCTGTCGAGCAAGGAGTACCCGCTCGCGGACGTGCGCCTGCTCTCGCCGGTGCTGCCCCGCAGCAAGGTGATCGGGATCGGCAAGAACTACGCCGCACACGCCGCCGAGATGGGCGGCGAGGCCCCCGCCGAGCCGCTGCTCTTCATGAAGCCCAACACCAGCGTGATCGGCCCGGGCGACCCGATCTTCTACCCCCGCCAGACCCGCGAGCTGCACTACGAGGGCGAGCTCGCCGTGGTGATCGGCCGGATCTGCCGCGACGTGCCGGCCGCGAAGGCGGCCGACGTGATCCAGGGCTACACCGTCGGCAACGACGTCACCGCGCGCGACCTGCAGCGCTCCGACGTGCAGTTCACCCGCGCGAAGGGCTTCGACTCCTTCTGCCCGCTCGGCCCCTGGATCGAGACCGAGCTCGACGTGAGCGACCTGCGGGTGCAGACCTTCCTCAACGGCGACCTGAAGCAGGACGGCTCGACCGCGGACATGGTCCACGACGTCCCGAGCCTGGTCGCCTACGTCAGCTCGGTGATGACCCTGCTGCCCGGCGACGTGATCCTCACCGGCACCCCCGAGGGCGTCGGCCCGATGCAGGTCGGTGACGAGGTCGAGGTGTCGATCGCCGGCATCGGCAACCTGACCAACCCCGTGAAACAGCGTGATTGAGAGATGCGTGTGACTGAGCCCACCACCAACAACGCCGCGGCAAGCTCAACCAACCCGGCGGGCTCAGCCGCACCCGGCGGCGTCCGGGTGCGCATGGCGCCCAGCCCGACCGGATCGCCGCACGTCGGCCTGGTCCGCACGGCGCTGTTCAACTGGGCGTTCGCGCGCCACCACGGAGGCACCTTCGTGTTCCGCGTCGAGGACACCGACAAGGAGCGCAGCACCGACGAGTCCTACGAGGCGATCCTCGACCTCTTCCGGTGGCTCGGCCTGGACTGGGACGAGGGCCCGGAGGTCGGCGGTCCCTACGCGCCGTACCGGCAGAGCGAGCGCAGCGACATCTACGCCGACGTCCTGTCCCGGCTCTTCGAGGAGGGCTACACCTACGCCTGCTACTGCACCAACGAGGAGGTCGCCGACCGGCGCAAGGCGTCCGGCTCGAAGGTCCTCGGGTACGACGGCTTCTGCCGCGAGCTGACCGCAGAGCAGCGCGAGGCGTTCCTGACGCTGGGCCGCGATCCGGTGATCCGGTTCCGGATGCCCGACGGCGAGATCGGCTGGGACGACCTCGTCCGCGGCGAGGTGTCCTTCCACAGCGACCACGTGCCGGACTTCGCGCTCGCACGCGCCAACGGCGACCCGCTCTACACCCTGGTCGCTCCGGTCGACGACGCGCTGATGAAGATCACCCACGTGCTCCGCGGCGAGGACCTGCTGTCCTCCACCCCGCGCCAGCTCGCCCTGTACGACGCCCTGGCCGCGATCGGCGTCGCCGAGACCACGCCGCGCTTCGGGCACCTGCCCTACGTGATGGGGGAGGGCAACAAGAAGCTCTCCAAGCGCGACCCGGAGGCGCACGCGCTGGCCTACCGCGACGACGGGTTCCTGCCCGAGGGGCTGCTGAACTACCTGGCACTGCTCGGCTGGGCGATCGGGCCCGACCGCGACGTCTTCTCCGTCGACGAGATGGTCGCCGCGTTCGACATCGCCGACGTCAACCCCAACCCCGCGCGCTTCGACCTCAAGAAGGCCGAGGCGATCAACGGGTCGCACATGCGGCTGCTGAGCGTCGAGGAGATGGGCCGGCGGGTCACGCCGTACCTGCAGCGCGCCGGCCTCCTCTCCGACCCGGTCTCCGCCGCGCAGCAGCAGCTCCTCGACGCCGCGATGCCGCTGGTGCACGAACGGATCAACAAGCTGACCGAGGCCGTGGACATGCTCGGCTTCCTGTTCGCCGACCAGGTGGAGTACGACGCCGACGATGTCGCGAAGGTGCTCGACGAGGACGGCCGCGCCGTCGCCGCGGCGGCGCGCAGCGCGCTCGCAGCGGCGGAGTCCTGGACGACCGCGTCGATCGAGGAGGCGCTGCGGGCCAAGCTCGTCGACGAGCTCGGGCTCAAGCCCCGCAACGCGTTCGGACCGGTGCGCGTCGCGATCACCGGACGCCGGATCTCTCCTCCGCTCTTCGAGTCGCTGGAGCTGCTGGGCCGGGACGTCTCGCTGGCCCGCCTCGACGCGGTGCTCGGCTGAGCGGGTCGAGGGCGCCCCGATGTCCCTCCCGACTCCCGTCGCGCTGAGCCATCCGCACCCGGAGCCGCGCACGTACCCGCTGATGCTGCGCACCTGGACCTATGCCTGGTGGAAGCCCGTCGTCGGCCTGTTCGCACTCGTCGTCGGGATGTTCGCGGCGTCGGTGGTGCTGCTGCCGTTGCTCGTCGTGACCGTGGCCGTCGACCACAAGGGCTCGTTCCAGGACGCCTTCAGCGCCGCCGCGAACCTCGACCACGTGACCTGGCAGGGGATGCTCTGGCTGAACCTCTCGCTGGCCGCGCTGGTCCCGGTGACTTGGGGGATCGTCCGGGTGGTCCACCGGCTGCGTCCGCGCTGGCTGATGTCGGTCCGGCCCGGCATCCGCTGGGGGTTCTTCTGGGCCTGCCTCGGCCTGGCGCCGGTCGCGATGTTCGCGCAGGTCCTCGTCGGCGCCTTCCTGCCGACCGACCCCAACGACCTCGGCGGCTCGGTCAACGACCTGACGCCGCGGATCGTGTCGCTCGGCATCGTCGTGCTGCTCACCACGCCGCTGCAGGCGATGGGGGAGGAGTACGCCTTCCGTGGCTACGCGATGCAGGCGTTCGGGGCCCTGAGCCGCCGGCCGTGGATCGCGGTGGTGCTGAGTGCCACGGCGTTCGCACTCGCCCACGGGCTGCAGAACCCGCCGCTGTTCCTCGACCGGTTCGCGTTCGGTCTGATGGCCGGGTACGTCGTCCTGCGCACCGGCGGCCTGGAGGCCGGCATCGCCCTCCACATCTGGAACAACCTGGTCGCCTTCGGCTTCGCGCTGCTGCTCGGGAACATCGACGACATCCTCAACGTCACCGAGGTGTCCTGGTGGAACATCCCGCTGACGATCACGCAGAACGGCGTGTACCTCGTCCTGGTCCTGCTCGTGGCGCGCAGGATGGGCCTCGCCGACCGGTCCGCGCCGCCCGTGGAGACACCACCCGGCGCACCCGTTTTGCTGCCCTCAACGCCGCCCGTGTAAGGTTTCCCCTCGGTCCAGCCGCTGCGATCCGTCGTCGGCGGCCGGTCCGATTCAGTGGGATATGGTGTAATTGGCAGCACGACTGATTCTGGTTCAGTTAGTCAAGGTTCGAGTCCTTGTATCCCAGCGAGTGACGACGCTCACGGCCGTCGATTTGGTCGGCCTCGGCACCTGTCGATAGAGTCTCGTCCGCTCGATGCCCCCGTTGTGTAGTGGCCTAGCACGCCGCCCTCTCAAGGCGGTAGCGCGGGTTCGAATCCCGTCGGGGGTACAAGTCACAGCAGCCCGGTCCCTCGGACCGGGCTGCTGTCTTTCCGCGTCCTGGGCGTGCGGCACGCCGCCGCTGTGCTGCATCGCGGTAGCGCGGGTTCGAATCCCGTCGGGGGTACGTTTGCGCGACAGCCCGGTCCTCTCGCCAGGACCGGGCTGCTGTGTTTCCGGAGTCGTCGGCGCGATCCCTGATCGGCCTACTCAGCCACCAGCAACGTCGTCCCGAGCCCGATCATCATCACGCCACCCGCGGCGCCGAGGGTGTCGAGGCGCTGTGGCCGGCGAGCCAGCCACGTCCGGGCCTTGCCGGCGAGCGTCGCCCACACGCTGTCGGAGACGAGCGCCATCGAGGCGAACACGAGGCCGAGCAGCACGACCTGAGGTGCGGCCGGCGCCGACGCTGACGTGAACTGCGGCAGGAACGCGATGAAGAACAGCACGGTCTTGGGGTTCGTGACGCCCACGACGAAGCCGGTCGTCAACGCGGCACGAGCGCGCTCCGGCGGACGCATGTCCGAGGACAGAGCGAGCCGCGCGTCGCGCCGGTGACGGAACGCCTGGACGCCCAGCCACACGACGTACGCCGCGCCGATCAGCTTGACCGCCAGGTATGCCGTCGCGCTGGCCGCGACCACGGCGCCGAGGCCGATCGCCACGAGGACGGCCTGCGTGAGCAGTCCGGATGCGTTGCCCGCGACCGAGAGCAGCGCCTCGCGGAGGGACACCGTGAGCGCACGACCGAGCATGAACAGGAGGCTCGGGCCGGGGACCTGGATGAACAGGAAGGAAGCGACGAGGAAGGCCACCCACTGGCCGGACGCAGGCACGACGTCACCTCTCCGCGGCGCCGGGCAGGACCCGGTACTTGAGGTGGGTGACGCCGGGCGCCTCGACGGCCCGGACCTGCTCGAGCCGGACATCCGCGTCCCCGAGGTTGTCGAGAGGGCGAGAGCCGCCTCCGAGCAGCACCGGGACGACGTGCAGCTCGATCTCGTCCAGCAGGCCCGTTGCCAGGTACTCCCGGATGATCTGGCCGCCGCCCCACAGCATGACGTCCCGATCTCCGGCGGCCTGCTTCGCCTGCTCGAGCGCGGACTCGATCCCGTCCGTGACGAAGTGGAAGGTGGTCCCGCCCTCCATCTCCAGAGGCTCACGTTCGTGATGGGTGACCACGAACACGGGGTAGTGGTACGGCGGGTTCTCGCCCCACCAACCGCGCCACGGGTCCTCACCCCACGTGCCGCCGCCGATCGGGCCGAACATGTTCCGGCCCATCACCGCGGCGCCGACGTTCTGCCGCGCCTCCTCCACGACCCGGGCGCTCTCGTTGTCGTCGCCGCCCTCCTTGTCGTGGGCCTCGCGCCACGGGGCGAGCGGGACCACCCAGTCGTGCAGCCGCTCGCCACCCTCCCCGAGCGGGTTCTCGACGCTCTGGCGGGGACCGGCGACGAAGCCGTCCAGCGAGATCGAGATGTCACACCTGAACGTGCTCATCCGGGCCTCCTCGGTCGATCGGCGCCGCGGTCCGGCGCCCTCCCCAGAAGCATGTCCCGGCTCGATTGATGGCGTCCAATGCCAATTCTCGGAGATTTCCATTGATATTGTTGATGGGTGCTGAACCTGGTGCATCTGCGCGTGCTGGCGGCGGTGGCGCGTCACGAGTCGGTCACCGAGGCGGCGAAGGAGCTGCACTACTCGCAGCCGTCGGTGAGCCATCACCTGTCCCGGCTGGAGGCAGCCACCGGGGCCAGGCTGATCCAGAGAGTGGGCCGCGGGATCCGGCTGACCCCCGAGGGCAAGCTGCTCGCCAGTCGGGCCGCGGAGATCCTCGGGCGTGTCGACGCCGCGACCAGCGAGCTCGCCGCGCAGGTCGGCCTGCAGGCCGGGCGAGTCCGTCTGGCCGCGAACGCGTCCGCACTGAGCATGCTCGTGCCGAAGGCAGCTGCCCTGCTCGCCGCTGCGCACCCCGGCCTCGAGCTGCACGTGATCGACCGCCATCCGGTCGAAGCGCTCCAGATGCTGCGCCAGGGTGAGATCGACCTGGCGCTCGTGTTCCGCCACGCCCACGCCCCGATGGAGGGCGAGGGCTTCCGCATGGTCCACGTCGCCGACGACCCGATCTACCTGGTGAGCCGGCGCCCCGACGACCGAGTCGCGAACCATCGCGACTCGCCCTGGATCGGCGGGTGCGAACGGTGCCAGGGCGAGCTGGCCGCCGTCGGCCGGCACCACGGCTTCACCCCGCGCATCGAGTCGGTCTCCGACGACATGGTCGTCGTGCAGGCGCTCGTCGCGGCCGGCGTCGGCGTCGCCACCCTGCCGGGTCTCGCGCTGCAGGCCCATCGGCTGCCCGGGGTCCACGTCACGGAGATCCCTGACTTCCCGCGCGAGATCTATGCCGTCACGTACGGCGATCCGCCCGATCCGCCGGCCACCCAGGCCTTGATCCAGGTCATCCAGGAGTCCGCCCGCTGACCGGAGTCCCGGGAGTCGAGGGAGGCGTGGTCGCGCGACACTCCGCTGAACGGCCGTTTTCGGGATGGCCCGTCTGGCGAACGAGCATTAACCGGATGGCCGATGTCTCAAATGGGATAAAGCGGACACGATGAGGGTATGGCCGAATCCTCACCCACCCCGTTCGTGATGGAGATCGCCCGCCGACTCAAGGCGGAGGGTCGTTTCGTCATGCGCGTCGAGCCCCATGGCTGGAGGCGTGGACAGCTGCAGGCCGTGGTCGACGTCGGCTGGGCAGCTCGTCAGGCCGGTCGGATGCTCGACCGGACCGTGCGCCTGAGCACCAGCCGGGACGGAGACGGCGCCGGCACGTACACGGTCGTCGCCGAAGTCGTTCGCTGACGCTCCGCGGCAGGAACCCCGCCCGGCGACGTCGACCTACGCCGACGTGACCGACTTCCGGGCGCGACGCCGCGCACCTCGCACGGTGGAGGTGCGGCCCGAGCCGATCGGTGCTCCGTGGCCGGGCGGCGGTCCCGGTTCGGCGTACGGCGGCCCGGGACGGATCGCGGTGTCGACCCCTCCGTGCTGCGGGGCGGGTCCGCGGACGCCGAGCGGGAGCACCATCATCACCACCGCGCCGCCCTCGGCCGAGACCCCCGCCACCACGCGGCCCCCGCGCGCCCGGGCCGTCTCACGGACGAGCGCGAGCCCGAGGCCGGTCTGCGCCTTGGGGTCCTCGGCCACGTAGTCCTGGTCCTGGGTCTGGGCCAGGTCCGGGTCCTGGGCGGAGGCGGCCAGCCGTCCGCGGTTCACCGCCTGGACCTGTTGCGGGTCCATGCCCGGCCCGGAGTCGGCCACACCGATCGTGACCGCCCCGCCGGCGCGCCGGCCGAAGATGCGCACGGTGTCCCCGTCCTCGGTGTAACGGAGCGCGTTCTCGACGAGGGTGTCCAGGCACGCGCGGAGCCGCTCGGCCGAGCAGTCCAGCTCGATCGGCTCGCAGGTCACGACCCAGTTGCGCTCCGCGACGACGCTCCACCGTTCACCGGTCTCGCGCACCAGGGCTGCCAGGTCCTGACGCTGGAACGCCACGTGGTCGTGGACGCGGATCATGCGCATCACCCGGTCCGCGACGAGCACGAGCCGGCTCAGCTCGTCGCCGATGACCCTGAGGTCGCTGCGCACGCGCTCGTCGGTCTCGTTCTTCAGCAGCATGTCGACGTACCCGAGGGCGATCGTCGCGGGCGTGCGCATCTCGTGGGAGGTCATCCGGTTCAGCTGCTCCCGCTGGACGGCTCGCGCCCGCTCCTGCTCGGCCAGGCGCGACAGCTCGCCGTACGCCACCTGCCGCTTCCGGACGTTCCACAGCACGAGGAGCACGAGGATCGACATCAGCGGGATCTCCGCCGTCTCGCCCCAACCGATCACCTGGGTGGAGGCCCGGACGACGATGACCGCTCCGGTGCAGATCGTGAACACGATCACCGCGTAGACCGTCCGGGCCCAGGGCCATGCCTCGATGCCGTACGCCAGCGCGAGGCCGATCCAGGCGAGGTGGTACGGGACGGTCTCCTCGCCGGGGAGGAGGCACATCAGAAGGGTGCACACGGCGGCGAAGCCGATCCACGGGACGTAGAGCCGACTCTGGCCGGCCGCCCACGAGGCCCTCATCGTCAGGACCCGTAGAAGCAGTAGCCGACGCCGCGGATGGTCTCGATCGGCGGCTCGTCCAGCTTGCTGCGCAGCCGTCTCATGCAGACCTCGACGACGTTGCTCCCGGGGTCGAACTCGAGACCCCAGATGTCGTGGAGCAGCTCGTCCTTGCGACACACCTCGCCCCGGCGGCGCATCAGGTGCGCGAGCAGACCGAACTCCCGCTCGGTGAGGACGACGTCGAATCCGGAGCCGCTGGCCCGGCGCCGGTCGAGGTCCAGCCGGATGCCGCCCGCGGTGAGGAACCGGTCGTCGCCGTGCTCGCGGGGGGTGGGAAGAGCCCTGAGGTGTCGGCGCACGCGCGCCATCAGCTCGGAGGTGTGGAACGGCTTCTGCACGAAGTCGACCGCCCCGCGGTCCAGCGCCTGCACGCGTGCGGCCACCTCGTTCACGCACGACAGCACGATGACCGGCGGCTGCTCCTGCAGGGTCTCCACCATCCTCCCGAGGAGCTGGAGCCCGTTGCAGCGTGGCATCACGAGGTCGAGGAGGATGAGGTCGACCTGTTTGTCCCGCAGCAGCTCGAGGGCAGCGAGTCCGTCGGGCGCGGTGATGACCGAATGGCCCTCCGCGACCAGGAACCTGGTCAGAAGGGTGACGACTCTTGGTTCGTCGTCGACCACGAGAAGTGTGCTCATGCCCCCGCCCCCGGAAACGTGCGTCGCTCTGCGGCGCGCTCTACGCGGTGCCCCCCGCTCACGGGTGCCGCACCGCCCGTCCCACCTGCCGGGGTCCAGGGCAAGTGTGGTCAACCTAACCCCGCCCGAACAGGACACAACCGGCTTCGCGAAACCGGCTCCCGCGGGCTAGTCCACCGTGCCTCCTCCCCGCGGGAGCGCCGGCGAACATGACCGGGAACTGACGGTCCGATGACGCGCGCGTGATCGTTTCCGGGCCGGAATCCGACTGCGGGCATGACGGCGCGCTGACGTGCTGCTGATTTCTCCGCCACTCGCGCATGTTCTGCCCAGCACGCCCTTCACTCTCGGCGTGGGGTCGTCCGCCCCGTGTGTCGCCGCAGAGGAGCAGAGCCGTGGCCGTGCATCGAGTGATCCAGCGTTCGCACCCCGTGTGGGTGGTCCTCGCCATGGTGGCGAGCCTGCTGCCCGTCGCGGTCTTCACGGCCGTGGTCCAGCCGGCGGCCACCGCCGCGAGCACCGGCTCGATCACCATGACGGTGAAGAGCGCCCGCAGCGTCGGTGCCGCGGCAGGTCTCGTGCACGAGGGCGACCCCGTGACGACGTACAAGTGGATCGTCAACGAGGACGACACCGGGGACCCCGGCACTGCAGCGCACCCGGGCACCGAGAACTGCTGGCCGGCGCGCGCCGGAGCCGGCAGCAGCTCGAACCCCGACTTCGCCGACACCTGCCCGTGGCCGTCGATCCGCAGCACCTCCGGCTTCGCCCCGATCGTCGCCCAGGGCAACCAGGACGACCTCGCCGCCGGCCACGCCCTCGACGGGCTCGCTCCGGGCAAGTACCTGATCAGCGTCACGGCGTCCGGCTTCAAGATCGGGGGCCAGCACTTCACCGTGCCCACGACGGGCGGCACCCAGGCGGTCGACGTGCGGCTCGACCCCACGCCGCTGCCGCTCAGCACCCTGCGGATCCAGGTCTTCAACGACAACATCCCGGTGGACAGCACCTACGAGGTGGGCGCCGAGCAGCCGCTGGCAGGGTTCACGGCCCACCTGACCGACGTGTTCGGTGACGTCAGCGTGGACTACTACGGCAACGCGCTGTGCACGATCTACAAGCACGCCAACGCGGACGGCACCGGCCCGATGCTGTTCGACGCCGACAACCGGCCGATCATCGACACCTCCGTGTCGACCGGGCGCTGCACGAGCAACGCGCAGGGCGAGATCGTCATCCCCAACATGGGTCCCGACCGGTACGCCGCGACGGTGACGCCTCCGGCCAACGACCAGAACTGGGTGCAGACCACCACCCTCGAGGGTGGCCGCGACCACGACATGTGGTTCCAGGAAGGAGAGACCGGCTATGACAACGAGGTCACCAAGGGCGCAGAGCTGGTGCCGATGGTGCAGTTCGGATTCGTGCGACCGAAGGCACTGGCGGTGCCCGCGACCAACGCCCCCACCGGCGAGATCAAGGGCCTGGTGGTCGCGGGGCTGCCGTACATCGGGGGCAACCCGGGTGGGCTCGCTGTGGAGAACGGCTTCCCGAACACGCTGAACGGCGGCCCGATCAACAAGCCCTGGGTCGCGCTCAACGACCTCTCCGGCGGTGACGCCGCGATGTACGTCGGTCGGGGAGAGACCAACGGGACCTTCGACATCAAGAACGTCCCGGACGGCACCTACCAGCTCACACTGTGGGACGACGACCTGGACTACATCCTCTACAGCTTCAACGTCGAGGTGGCCGACGGTGGCATCACCGACGTCGGGACCAAGGCGATCGTCGGCTGGTTCACCCACATCCACGGGCACGTGTTCATCGACTCCAACGAGAACGGCAAGCGTGACCCGGGCGAGGCGTCCGTCCCGCAGTTCCCGCTGACGGTGCGTGAGCGCGACAACTCCCTGATGGACCAGGCCGTGAACACGACGTCGACCAACGCCAACGGTGCCTACGACATCCGCGAGGTGTACCCGCTCGGCAAGTGGACCGTGCTGGAGGCCTTCGACACCCGCTACCGGACCACCGGCATCTCCTACAAGGGCGAGAACGAGACCAGCTGGACGACCCGCCTCGGCGGTCTCGTCGACCTGGACTTCCTGCCGATCATCGGGCTGGGCGGCGAGATCGACTGGGGCGTCCAGCCCTACCAGGGCGCCGAGAACGGCGGGATCGTCGGCACGGTCACCTACGACACCACCCGCAACGAGCTCGACCCGGCCGACGCCGCGACCGAGGGCTACCAGCCCGGGATCCCCGGCATCGACGTGCGCCTGTACGCCAGCGTCCCCTGCCAGGCCACCACGGACGCCGACAAGGCCAACGAGTGCCGGCAGGGCAAGGAGATCGTGCCCCTGCAGGTGCCCGACCCGAACAACGCCGGAGCGATGATCGACAACCCGTCGGCCGACCGGGGTTCGCTGGTCAAGGGCCCCGAGCTGTCCGACGCGTACACCTCCGAGAAGTGGGACGCTCCGCGCGGCTGCACGGCGTACGACTTCAACGGTGACCCGCTCACCGACCAGCGGGCGCTGCCCGACTTCGGGTCGGACGCGAACCACCTCTGCCTGGAGTCGCCCATGATGGGCGTCGCCATCAACCCCAGCGACACCACGCCCGGCAACGCCGGACAGACGGTCAACGGCAACTACGGGTTCGCCACGTCGAAGCTGAACCTGTACGCGCCCGGCAACCCCAAGAACCCGGCGCCGAACCACGACTTCCCGCTGTACGGCAACCTCGCCGACGCGGGCTACCCCGAGCAGGACCTGGGCGCCGGCGACTACATCGTGGCCGTCGACATCCCGGACAACCCGGTCGGCGGCGGCAAGATGTACAAGGCCACGAGCGAGGGCGACGTCAACGTCTTCACCGGTGACGGCTACCTCCCGCAGGAGAACATGTCGTCGATCACCCCGGCGGAGCAGGCCGACCCGCCGGGCCCGCCGGCCCCCGACCCCACGCCGCCGTCGCAGCCGCCGTCGCAGCAGGCAGGCATCATCTCGCCCTGCGCCGGACCGCTGCACAAGGTCGACGTGACCGAGGACAGCAACCCGGACTTCCTCGCCGGCGGTGGCAGCCCGTTCCAGGGACAGGACCGCCCGTCCTGCGACGCCAAGCTCGTCACCGTGCGCGCCGGCCAGGCGACCGCACCGAACTTCAACCTGTTCACCGACGTGCCGATCCCCACGCACTTCTGGGGCCTGACCCTGAACGACCTCGGCCTGAGCTACGACAAGCGCTCGATCCAGTACGGCGAGGCGCAGCCGCTGCCGTTCGTGCCGATGGGCCTCTACGACTGGGCCGGTCGCCTGGTCGACACCGTGCACACCGACTCCAACGGCTACTACGAGGCGCTCGAGCCGTCGACGTCGACGTACAACTGCCCGGTCCCGGCCGGACCGTGCCCGAACATGTACCGCTTCGTCGGCAACGACCCGGGCCAGCCGGGGCACCTCAACTCCGACTACAACCCGAGGTTCCGCACGATCGCGGCCACCTTCCAGGGCTGGCCGGGCCTGTACACGGTGACCGACACCGCGCCCACCCAGGTGGCCAACACGATCATCGACCCGGGCACCACGAACGCCAACCCGGCGCAGTGCGACCTCGGTGACGGGTTCCCGCAGCTGTTCTCGGTGAGCCGGCCCTACGTCCGCCAGAACACGACCGGTGACACCCGTCAGGTGGTCGTGAAGGGCGTCCACTTCGGCGGCTCCGCCGGCACCCTCCGGCTCGGCAGCACCGTGGTGCCGACGACCTCGTGGACCGACAGCCAGATCGGGTTCACCGTGCCCGCGTCGCTGAGTGGTCCCCAAGCGATCTCGATCACGCGGTCCGACGGCGCGACCGGGTACAACACGGTCACGATCCAGGTGCTGGCACGAGCCTTCGGCGCGAACTCTGCGACCAACCCGGCGGTCTTCGAGGTCGGCCCCGGCAAGCAGTACGCGACGGTCCAAGCGGCGATCAACGCAGCCCGACCGACCCTGCTGCGGCGCTACTCGCTCGTGGTGGTCTGGCCGAACGCGCAGACCTCGGCGAACCCGCGGGGCGAGTACACCGAGAACCTTCTGGTCGGCCACCGGATGCGGATCCAGGGCGTCGGTCCCGGCGGCTTCACCGCCTCCGGCGACTACGTTCCGGGGTCCGTCATCGACGGGCTCGGGTTCAACCCGGACAACGCCCAAGGCGCTGCCTGGCTGACCCTGCTCACCTCCCTGCGCTACACCGGGGACCCGCAGGTGCCCGACGGCGCGGTGGTGACGTTCCTGCACGACCCGCTCGAGCTGGGTCTGTACGACCCGGCCCTGGACGGCTTCACCATCACCGGCGGCGTCCAGCAGAACTTCCCGGCCAACGTGAACACGCTGCCCGGTGCGGTGAGCACGCCGTACGGCGCCACGGGTGCTCTGGTCACCCAGGGTGGCGGTGTCTACGTCCACGACCGCGTGCAGAACCTGCAGCTCACCGACAACGTGATCGTCGGCAACGGCGGCTCGTACGGCGGTGGCATCCGGGTCGGCACGCCGTACCTGAGCAGCAGCAACACCGGTCTGACGATCGCGCGCAACCAGATCCGTGACAACGGCGGCACGAACCTCGCCGGCGGCGTCGGGATCTTCGCGGGCAGCGGCGGCTACCGGGTGACCAACAACGCCATCTGCGGAAACTTCTCCGCGGAGTACGGCGGTGGCGTGTCGGCGTACGGCTACCAGGGCAGCACCGGCGGTCGGATCGACCACAACCGGATCTGGTTCAACGGCTCGTACGACGAGGGCGGCGGCGTGATGGTCGCCGGCGAGCTGCCGAGCAGCCCGACCGCGCTGTCGCAGGGCAGTGGGCCGGTCTCCATCGACCACAACCAGGTCTCGACCAACATCGCCAACGACGACGGCGGCGGGATCAGGCTGCTCCAGGCCAGTGGCAGCCACATCACCCAGACCCAGCGCGAGACGATCTCGATCGTCGACAACGACGTCGTGAACAACGTCTCGGCGCACGAGGGTGGCGGGATCGCCCTGGACGACGCGGTCTTCGTGGACATCGTCGGCAACACGATCGCCCGCAACGTCACGACCGCGACCGCGGTCACCACCGACGGCATGCCTGCTCCGGCCGGCCTGTCGACCGCGACGAACAGCGACCCGCTCCAGGCCAGGCTCCGCAACGGGACCTTCTTCACCCAGAACCGCAGCCAGGTCCTCGCGAACACCACGTTCAGCAAGCCGACGCTGCTCGACAACGTGTTCTGGGACAACCGGGCAGGCACGTTCACCGACGGCACGGTCACGGGCATCGGCGTCCGACCCGACGGCACCGACGGCGGCGTGGAGAACTGGGACATGGGGATGACCGACACCCCGCTGGGCCTCCTGAGCCCGCGTGGCTCGGTGATCCAGACGACCCGGGGCACCGACGTCAGCACCGGCGCCCCGAACACGAACCGGATCACCGACGCGGTCAGCGTCAAGGACCCGTTCGACCTGACGGTCGACGTGCTCGCCTCGCGCACCTACCCGGCGTTCCGGCAGTCGACGATCGTCGCCCAGGTGCTGCCGCCGAACCTGCTCGGCGACTACCACCTCACGGGGACGGGATCGCCGGCGTACGGAGCGGGTCTCGCGTCCCTGCTGGTGGTCTGGGGCAGCTCGTCGAACCCGAGCCAGCGGCTCCAGTACACCGTGTCGGCCCCGACCGACGACCGCGAGGGCGATCCGCGCGGGACCCGGTACGACGCGGGCGCAGACCAGGTCAGGCCGTGACGGCCGCCCCTCCGGCAGCAGCGTCGCCGGCACCCAGCAGACGAATCCGTCCACCTCGAGCAGAGGAGCAGCAATGACCGACCAGAACTCGCGGGCCGCTGGTGAGCGACCCCTCAGCCGGAGGGCACTCCTGACCGGGTCTCTCGGGGTCGGCATCGTCGTGGCCGGGGCGCGCTCCTCCATGGGTGCTTCGTCCGGGCCGAGCACGCTCGCGCGGCTGGCCGGGACGGCGCACCCGCAGAAGACCGTGCACCTCGCGGGCACGGACGGCTGGGTCTCGATGCCGGCCGGGTCGCCGGCGGACGCGCCGTTCTTCCCCGACAGCCTCGCACCCGACCCGTTCAACACCTACGTGTTCGGGTTCCGCGACGTGACCGGGATGACCGCGCAGCAGGTCGCCGCGCAACGGGGCAAGGCGCAGATCAGCGCGCCGATGCTGTCCTTCGACGAGGAGGACGACATCACCATCACGCTGTCCAACCTCGGGCTCCTCGTCCGGCCGGACCTGTTCGACGGTCACACGTTGCACTGGCACGGGTTCGTCAACGCGATCCCGCTGTTCGACGGCGTTCCGGAGCTGTCGCTCGCCGTGCCGGTGGGCCGCGACTTCTCCTACTTCTACCGCCCTCACGACGCCGGCACGTACATGTACCACTGCCACTTCGAGGACGTCGAGCACGTGCAGATGGGCATGACCGGGATGGTGTTCATCCGGCCGGCCCAGAACAAGGCGCCCGTGGGATCGGACCCGCTGGGCACGAAGTACGCCTACAACGACCACGACGGCTCGACCCGCTACGACCGCGAGTTCGCGTTCATGCTCACCGAGCTCTGGTCGGCGGCCCACTACCGCGACGCGCACATCCAGGTCAGCGACTGGACCGACTACGACCCGAGCTTCTGGTTGCTCAACGGTCGCGGCTACCCCGACACGCTCCAGCCCGGCGGCGACCCGCTGTCGACCGCCGCGGGACGGCTGCAGTACCAGCCGATCACCTCGCTGGTGCGCTGCAACGCAGGGGACCGGGTGCTGCTGAGGATGTCCAACCTGGGCTACCAGAACCACGCGATGACCGTCGACAACATCGACCTCACGATCGTGGCGAAGGACGCCAGCCTGCTCAAGGGCCGCGACGGCACGCAGAACTACATCGTGACGAACACGGTCGACGTGGGACCCGGCGAGAGCAGGGACGTGATCTTCGTGGCTCCCGGGCCCGGCGAGTACCTCCTCTACGACCGCAACTACTCCTACCTGGCCAACGGCGGTGGGCCCGGCTACGGCGGGATGATGACGAAGATCCTCGTCGGCGCGCCGGGCACCTATCCCGCCCAGTCGGCCGCGAACGCCTGAAGCCCACGAGGAGACCTGCCATGACCACAACCGGAAAGCTCCGGACCAGGTTCGCCGAGCGCCGCGTCACGATCGGCCTCGCCCTCACCGCACTGCTCCTGGCCGGTGTGCCGGCGATGTCCACGGCCGGTGCGGCCACCTCCGAGGGCCTCGAGTGCGCGTCGGCGACCCAGCAGACCTTCAACCTGACCGCCGGCGACGGCTACGTCAGCACGCCCGACGGCAACTCGCTCTACATGTGGAGCTACGGGATGTCCTCGGGCGGCTTCCAGCTGCCGGGTCCGACGCTGTGCGTCGTCTCCGGGCAGAAGGTCACGGTGGTGCTGCACAACACGCTGCCCGAGGAGACCTCGATCGTCTTCCCCGGCCAGCGCGGCGTGACGGCCGACGGTGACCCGGCCCAGCCGCAGCTCAACGCCACCGGCGGGATGACCTCGATGGTGCAGGCGGCGGACGCGAACAGCGGCTCGGTGACCTACGAGTTCACGGCCGGCAGCCCGGGCACCTACCTCTACGAGTCGGGCACGGACATGAACAAGCAGGTCCAGATGGGCCTGTACGGCGCGCTCGTCGTCCGGCCGGCCGGGCATCCCGACCAGGTCAACAACCGCGCCGACTCGAAGTTCGACCCCCAGCACGAGTACGTCTTCCTGCTCTCCGAGGTCGACCCCGACCTGCACCTCGCGGTGGAGCGGCACGACCCGGTGGACTGGTCGTCGTACCGGGCCCGCTACTTCATGATCAACGGCCGGAGCATGCCGGACACGCTGGCCCCGAACCACGCGTCCTGGCTGCCCCACCAGCCGTACGGGGCCCTGGTCCACATCAAGCCGTACGACGCCTCGACCAACCCTGATCCGGCGGTGATCCGCTACCTCAACGCCGGCACCGTGAACTACCCCTTCCACCCGCACGGCAGCGACGAGCGGGTCGTGAACACCGACGGGCAGGCGCTGGCCGGCAGCAACGCCGAGGACCTGTCCTACCTGAAGTACGACATCGACGTGCAGCCGGGGCAGTCGGTCGACGCTCTCATGGACTGGCGCGACGCGGAGCACTGGAACGCCTCGACGAACCCCATCCCGACGACGATCCCGGCGATCACCGACCAGCTGCTCGTCGGACCGGACACGTGGTTCAGCGAGTCGCCGTACCTCGGCTCGAAGGGCGCGGTTCCCACGAACATCACCGACAACAACCAGTGCGGTGAGTACTACCACGTGGCGCACAGCCACGCGCTGGAGCAAGCCACCAACTACGGCGCGACCTTCGGGGGGATGATGACGGTCTTCCGCATCGACCCGCCCGCCGGTTGCCCGGCGAACTGAGGACCGTGCGATGAACACCACCCGACCGAGTTCCTCCTTCGGTGCTCACCTTCTTCTCACCGTCCTGACCACCCTGGCGCTGGTCGCGGCCGTCACCTCCCTGGTGGCCGCGCCGGCCCGCGCAGCCCGATCGGCGTCGACCGGGGTGCGCGTGGCCGCCCCCCAGGCCGTCGCCCCCGGTTCCGCCGCCGAACCGCGTGCGGTCGCCCCCCAGGCCGCAGCCGCGGTCGGCAAGCTGACGCCGTCGGGCTGCGTGCGGGCCGCTGGCAACGCCCAGTGCGACCTGTACGCGATGGGCGGGAGCACGCAATTGCTCGGCCAGACCCTGCCGATCTGGGGGTTCTCCACGACCGGAGCGGCCGGTAGCGCGACTGCACCCGGCCCGGTGCTGGTCGTGCAGCAAGGGGACACGGTGTCGATCACCCTGCACAACCAGCTGTCGGACAACGTCTCCCTGTCCCTGCCCGGGCAGCCGGCTTCAGCGTTCACGCAGGGCCTCTCGGCAGCCGACCAGACCACCGGCGCGACACCGGGCGGCACCGCGACGTACACGTTCCACGCGGACCGTCCCGGCACGTTCCTCTACGAGGCCGGTCACACCCCGCAGGGTGCCCGTCAGGTGGCGATGGGACTGGCGGGTGCGCTGGTGGTCCTGCGCACCGACGCCACCGCCTCCGGCCACGCCTTCGACGACGAGTCGGTCGTCGTGCTCAGCGACATGGACCCGCGGCTGAACGCCGCTCCGGCGACCTTCGACATGCGCAGCTACCGGGCCCAGTGGCGGCTGATCAACGGCAAGCCGTTCCCGTCCACCAACCCGATCGCCACGGACCAGGGCCACACCGTCCTGCTGCGCTACGTGAACGCCGGCAGTGTCGCGCACCCGATGAGCCTGCTCGGCGCCAACCAGCTCGAGGTGGCGCAGGACGGTCACGACTTCCCGCAGGCGCTGCGCACGGTCGTCGCCGAGGTGGACTCGGGCACGACCCTCGACGCGCTGGTGACGATGCCCAGCGGCCCGGAGTCCCGCGTGACCCTGTACGAGACCGGGTCCCACCTGGACAACGTCGGCCAGACCGAGCTCGACCCGACCAAGGTCGCGGTCGGAGGCATGATGACCTTCCTCGACACGCAGGCGCCGCCGCCGACCAGCGACCTCGTCGGGCCCTCGCCGAGCAACGTCACGGTCACCCCGTCGCGCTCGGCCGGCACCGCGCCGGTCACGGTCACCGCAGACCTCAGCGACGTGCGCCACGGCGGCTCCAACGTGACCGCTGCCGAGTTCGTCGTGGACGACCCGTCGGTCGCCGTCGGGAACGGCATCCCGATGGGCCCCGCAGCGGCGTTCGGCACTCCCACGGCCAGTGTGACCGGGACGATCCCGGTCTCACCGCCGGCCGGGCAGACCTGCACGCCGGCCACCGGCCCGGTCCCGGTGACCCTCGAGTGCCTCTCGGCCGGGAAGCACATCGTCTACGTCCGCGGCCAGGACTCCGCGCACAACTGGGGAGTCGTCGGCTCGGTCGTGCTGAACCTGCCCAAGACGGGTCCGACGACCCGCGACGCGACCACCACCCCGGCCGTCGCGAACGGGACGGGTCCGGTCGCAGTGTCGGCCACGGGTGACGACAGCGCGGCCGACGGCCTGATCGACGGCGCCGAGCTCTTCCTCGACGCGATCGGGAGCGACGGCTCCGGTACGCCGATGCTGCTCAACCGGTCCGCGGCGATCGTCAGCGAGGACCTGACCGTCCCGGCAGCGCTGCCGGCCGGCCAGACGTGCGCCACCCAGCCGCTGGTGGCGGCCTGCCTCTCGGAGGGGACGCACCACCTGTACCTGCACAGCCACGACGACCTCGGTCTGTGGGGCCCCGTGCTCGACGTGCCGTTCAGGGTCGACCGGACCGGGCCGGCCGTGGATGCGGCGAGCGTGACACCGAACCCGAGCAACGGCCTCCTATCGCCTCCGGGTGACAGCGGGTACCTGAGGGTCTCGGCCCTGATCACCGACCGCGACTCGCTCAGCGGCGCGCTGCAGGGCAAGGTCGTCCGTGCCGAGGGCTTCTTCGCACCGTCGTCGACGAACCCGGCCCCGGGGTCAGGCTTCGCCCTGCTCCCGGTCGACGGGACGCTCGACTCCACCAGCGAGAACGTCTACGGGCTGATCCCGCTGTCGCAGGTGCGGGTCAAGGCCAACGGCACCTACCAGGTGCTGGTCCGCGGCAAGGACGACGCGGGCAACTGGGGTGCCCTGTTCGCGGTCTCGCTCGTGATCGACAAGACCGCACCGACCCTGGGTGCCCTCACCGCCTCGCCGAACCCGACTGCAGGCGCAGCCAACCTCACGCTGACCGCCCCGGTCACCGGCGACACGTCGTTCCAGACCGCGGAGCTGTGGACCGGCACGACCGATCCGGGCGTGGGCAAGGCGACGCGCGTCAACGTCGGCTACGTCAACGGCTCGGTCGTGGTGACCGTCCCGCTGGCCGGGTACCCCTCCGGCAGCAGGCAGTTCAACCTCCGGGTCCAGGACATGGCCGGCAACTGGAGCAACGCGGCCAGCACGACGGTCACGGTGTCTTCGGCAGGGCTCCTGTCCGACTCCTTCGAGAGCGGCACCCTGAGCCTGTGGTCCTCGATCACCGGGTCGCCGACCGTCACGACCGCAGCCGGTCTGCTGCCGACCGACGGGACGAACAAGGGCATGCAGGTGACGCTGCCGCAGGTCGGCTACGTCGTCGACGACAGCCCGGCGGCGGAGACGGCGTACCACGCCCGGTTCGCCTTCTCGGGCGCTTCGATGGCGATCCCGAGCGCCAACACCACGGCGATCACGGTGTTCGAGGCCCGGACCGCCTCCGGTTCGGCGTACTCCGTCCAGGTCGGGCGGAGCGGAGGCGGCACGGGACCTGCCACCCGGGTCCGGATCGTGATGTCGCGGTCCGGGGCCGGGGCGGTCACCGGAGCCTGGGTGAACCTGACGGCCGGAGCCCATCGGCTGCAGACCGACTGGCTGTCGGGACCGGCGACCGGTGCCGGCCAGGGAAGCCTGCGGCTCAGCGTGGACGGCGTGGTGTCGTCGACGCTGACGGGGAACACCAGCACCCTGCGCATCGAGAGCGTGCGGCTCGGCCTGATCGCGGGCCTCAACAACGCCTGGACGGGTCGAGCATTCTTCGACACGTTCACCTCCTCGCGAACGAGCCTGCCGTGATGCCGCGGCGGTTCGTCCTCAACGTGGTGCTCCTCGCGGTGGTCGCCGTCCTGGCCGCCATGTGCGCGGTGCTGGCGCTCCGGCTCGGGCCGGAGGCCCGGGGCGCCACGGGGCCGGTGCCGCGCAGCGCCGGGCTCGAGAAGGTCACCGGCGTACGCATCTCGCGCGTCGCGGTGGTCGGTGACGGGGGTCTCGTGACGGTCTTCTACGTCGTCCTCGACCCGGAGAAGGCCAGCCGGTTCCAGGCCGACCGCGAGCACAGCCCGAGGCTCAGCAGCGAGCGGCGCGACGGCGGCACCCAGCGCACCTCGATCATGCGCACCGGGCACCAGATGCGGGCCGGCCAGACCTACTACCTCGTCTACCAGAACACCGGGAACGCCGTCCGCTCCGGGGAGACGATCACGCTGACCTACGGAGGCCGCGCGCTCCACCACGTCCCGGTGCTGTGATGCGCAAGGCACCGTCGGTCGTCCTGCTGGTGCTCGTGGCCGCGTTCGCGGTCCTCGGCGGGGCCGCGCCGGCGGCCGGGCACGCGTACCTCGTCGGAAGCAACCCCGCCGACGGGGACCGGCTCACGGGCGCGCCGCCCGAGCTGCGGCTCGACTTCAGCGAGCACGTCGTGCTGGCGGCGACCCGGATCGAGGTGCGCACCGCCGACGGTCGTGAGGTCGCCGTGGGCGACGTCCGCCTCGAGACCAAGGACGCCGGGGACACCGAGGAGCCGGCCACGATCGTGGCCGCCTTGCCCGACCTCCGGGCCGACGCCTACCGGGTGTCGTGGGAGACGCTCTCGAGCGACGACCTGCACCGCACCTCCGGACTGATCGTCTTCGGCGTCGGGCGCAACGTCGCGCCGGCGGCGTCCGTGACCTCCACGACCCGGCCTGAGGAAGCCCTGCTGCGCGGGGCGCTCCTGGCGTGCATCGCGGTCGCGCTGGGCGGCCTGGTCGCGCGGCGCGTCCTGCTCCGAGCCCTGACCGGCCCCTCTGCCGATGCGGCTCAGCGCGTGGTCACGCGCCTCGCCGTCGTCGGTGCCTCGGCGGCTCCGTTGCTGGCGATCGCGCTGTTCGCGGTCCAGTGGGCCGCGTCCGGCACCGGTCCCGCAGACCTGCTCGTCGGCGGCTACGGTCCCCGGGCGGCGGTCCGGCTGGCCGGGCTGCTCGTCCTGTGTGCGGTGTGGTGGTCGTGGCGCCGGCGGTCGGTGCTCCCGGGCCGCGCGGCCGCGGTGGCCTGCGTGCTGGTCTCGGTGGGAACAGGCCTGATGGGCCACGCGCCCTCGGGTGGCAGGAACCTCGTGCACGTGGTCGTGGCGTCGGCCCACGTCGCTGCCGCCCTCAGCTGGGCCGGCGCGCTGGTGTGCCTGGCGGCCGCGATGCTGTGGGGCTCGGCACGACGGGCGCCGGACGTGCTCGCGACCCTGCACGCGTTCGGACCGGCTGCCGGGGCCTGCCTCGGCGTCACGGTCGTCACGGGGATCTACCTCAGCAGCGACACGGTGGTCTCGGTCGACGCCGCCGTCCTGACGACGTACGGGCGCACGCTGATCCTCAAGGTCCTGCTCGTGGCCGTCGCCGGTGCACTCGGCCTGTGGCACCACCGGCGGGTGCGCGGCCCGCACGACCTGGACCCGCCGCGCCGCACCGTCCTGGCGGAGGCCGGGGTACTGCTGGCCGTGGTCGGCCTCGCCGGCCTCCTCGCCAGTACGGCGACCGCGACGGACCCTGCGTTCGCGCGGCAGGCCCCGGTCTCCGTCGGCCAGGTCAGCCGACAGGTGACCGACCTCCAGCTCGCTGCGGGCCTCAGCCCGAACCGCCGGGGCGACGCGCTCGCGGTCGTCGACGTGTTCGACACGCGGCGGCCCGCTCCGGGGCCGGTGGTCGGCGTCGACGTCCGGCTGGGCGGCGGTCCCCACGCCGCGGCGGAGCGGCTCGGTGACGGCCGCTGGTCGGCGCCGGTCCGCATCGACGCCGCCGGGCCGACCACGATCACGGTCACCGTGCTGCGTGCCGGCATGCCGCCCACGGTGACGGACTTCCGGTGGACGGTGCCGGGTGCGCACCCCGCGCGGGGCGTCCTGATCTCGCACACCCCCGTGCGTCCGCTGCTCCGGTGGTCGGCGGCGGCCCTCGCCGGAGTCCTCCTCGCCGGGTGGACGATCGTGGGGCGGCGCGGGCGAGCGCGTCGCCCTGCTCACGCGCAGGACCTGCGGCCGCCGCGCGCCGACGAGCTCGACGACCGGCTCGACGACGGGATGACCGCGCGAGAGCGGTGACGCGTTCCGGCGGCTCGCCCGGCGCTCGCCCGAGGGTGCTCAGGGCGCGGTCGACGGCGAGGGCGCCGGCGTGAGGCCGGGGTCCGGCGTGGGCTCCGGCGTGGGCTCCGGCGTGGGCTCCGGGTCGGGCGCGGGAGTGCACGGGTCGGGGCTGGGTTCCGGGGTCGGATCGATGATCGGGCTTGCCGGATCGGGAGTGGCGGGGTCCGTCGGCGACGGGTCGGCAGGAGCCGGGTCGGTCGGCGTCGGGTCGGTCGGGGTCGGGTCGGTTGGCGTCGGGCAGGTGCCGACCGGCACCGGGTCGCCGGGGTCCGCCGGCGGTGTCGTCGCGGAGGGCGGTGCCGGCTGCGGACCGGCCGGCTGCGCAGCCGGCACCGCGGTCGGTCGTGCGGTGGCGGACGCCGTCACCGTGACCCACGAGGTGAGCGCGGCCTGTCCGACGGCCGGCGCGGGCCGGCCGGGCTTCGGTGCGCCCAGGGGCGCCGGTGCCGGACCCACGGGCCAGGCCTGGAGGGTCGGCATACCCGCTGCGAGCACTGCGGCTCCGCCGCTGCCGAGGTCGGCGCTGTCGAAGGCCGCCTTCCAGGCCAGGACCAGACGCAGGTAGCTCCGCGAGTGGTTGTAGGAGACGATCGCCGCCCGCAGGCCCGTCTCGGTCGCGAGGTCCCGGCCGCCTGCGCACAGGTAGACCATGGCCGCGCCCGCGGCGTCGTCGAGGTCCTGCGGGTCGCGGACCCCGTCGCCGTCGAGGTCGACGGCGACGACGCGCCAGGTCGCGGGGATGAGCTGCATCGGCCCGAGCGCACGGTCCCACGTCGCGTTGCCGTCCCACGTGCCGGCGTCGGTGTCGGGCACGGCACGGAACCGACGGCCGTCGAGGACGGGGCCGAGGATCGCCGGCGCGACCCGGTTGCCGGAGTCGAGCCGGTGGCCGGCGGCGTTGCCGGACTCGACCTGCCCGATCGCGGCGAGCAGGGACACGGTCAGGTGGCACTCGGGAGGAGACGCGGCCACCGCCCGCTGGTAGGCCGCCAGGACCGCGGCAGTGAGGGTCACCGCCGGATCCGGCTGGCCCCGGAAGATCCTGGCCGCAGGCGTGGCGACGAGGTCGCCGCCGACGACCGCCGGGACCTCCGGCGGGATCGGGGCCGGGACCGGTGCGGCACGGTCCAGGGGTGCGCGGGGCACGACCGACGCATCGAGCGTCGGCCGGTCGGCAGGGGCGCCGAGGGCCACGACGAGCAGGCCGGCGGACAGGGCGGCGGTCGTTTCACGCCTCATCAGCCCAGCGTGGAGGTACCGCCCGGCCGACGCCGGAATGTGACCGGTCCGTCAGCAAAGCGTCAGGGCCGGTCATCCGAGTCGCCCGAGAGCGGGCCGCGCTTTGTCGGGTGTTCGCCCGACGACACGGCCGGCCGGGCCTCCTAGCGTCGAGACGTCCGGTCCGCCGCGAGCAGAGGAGCCCGTCATGAGCAAAGCAGTGATCAGCCTGACCACCGGTCTGGAAGACCCCGAGAAGGTGCTCGTCGCCTTCCTGGTCGCCGTCGGAGCCGCCGAGAACGGCCGGGAGACCCTGATGTTCCTGACCAAGGAGGCGGTCCGGCTGGCCGTCCCCGGTGTCGCCGTGGGGATCGCGTGCGACGGGTGCCCCCCGATCGAGGACCTGGTCAAGCGGTACGACGCCGCCGGCGGCCGCTACTACGTGTGCCCGATCTGCGTGAACGCCCGCAAGCTCGACGCGGAGACCCTCATCCCGGGAGCGGAGATCAACGGCACCGTCCCGATGTGGGCCTGGATCGGCGACGAGCCGGCGACGACGTTCAGCTACTGACGTGACCAGCATCGCTGCGCGCACCTCGGCGATCGCCGAGGGCAGGGGGGAGGCGCCCTGGCCGGGCCACGAGTACGTACGGGGCTGGGGAGTGTTCGGCCTCCCGTTCGACTCCGGCCACGTGCTGGCGCTGCGGGTGTTCCCGCAGAACTCCTTCGCGCCGTACTGCACGGTCTGGCACCGTGACCCCGAGGGCCGCTGGTCGATCTTCGCCGACGCGCCCCGCCTGGACATCGCCTGCCCGCGCTACTACGGACCGGCCTGCGATCGCGTGGGCAGGTCGCGCATCGACGTGGCGTGGACCGGCCCGCGCGACCTGCGCGTGACGATGGACGACCCGCACCTGGAGTGGACCCTCACGGTCGCACGCTCACCCCGGCTGGCCGTGGTCAACCCGGCCGCGGCCGCGATGCCGCTGTCGAGCTGGCGACCACGTGCCCTGGTGCGGGCCCGCGAGCTCCTGGCCGGCGCGCTCGGCATGGGCCGGCTCGAGCTGTCCGGCGAGATGCCGAGCGGCCATGACGGCCTGCTCATGCCGAAGCGGATGTACCTCATCGGCGGATCGCGGGCGAGGCTCGACGGCACGGACCTCGGCCGACCGACCCGGCTGGCGGAGAACCCGATGATCGGCGGGGTCGCGCTGCCCAGGCGCGGGGTGCTCGCCGTCGGTCAGGCGGTCTGGGCGATCCGCGACCCCGACGAGTTCGAGAGACTCCGCCGCGAGACGTCGTGGGAGCCCGCTGCGAGTGGGTCCTCCCGGCGAGCGGCCGAGGGGTCGCGCCGGTTCCGGTCGGCCTGACCGCCGAATCCTCGCCGGGCGGCCACCGCGCTGTACACGCCCTCGTCATCCGACATTGACCTCGACGAAGCCGTTGCGCAACGACGCGTTGCTGCGCTGGGCACATGACCCTACGGATCAGCGTCATCGGCACCGGCTACCTGGGCGCGACGCACGCCGCCTGCCTGGCCGAGCTCGGCTTCGACGTGCTCGGTGTGGACCGGTCGGCGGCCAAGGTGGACGCGCTCTCCCGTGGCCTGGTGCCCTTCCACGAGCCCGGCCTCGACGAGCTCGTCGCCGGCCACACCGCCTCCGGCAGGTTGCGGTTCACCACCGACCTGGCCGAGGCCGCGGCGTTCGCCGACGTGCACTTCATCTGCGTCGGCACGCCGCAGCAGTCCCAGGGGACGGCGGCCGACCTGACCGCGGTCTTCGACGTCGCCGCCGGGCTCGCCCCGCACCTGCGACACAGCACGGTCGTCATCGGGAAGTCGACCGTGCCGGTCGGTACGGCGGCCGAGCTGGCCGCCACCCTGCGTGCTCGGCTGCCCCTGGGCGTCGAGGCGGAGGTCGCGTGGAACCCGGAGTTCCTGCGCGAGGGGCACGCCGTGCAGGACACGCTCCGCCCCGACCGCCTCGTGTTCGGCGTCACCTCGCCCGGTGCGGAGCTCGTGCTGCGCGAGATCTACGCCGCCGCGATCGAGCGCGGCACGCCCGTCCACGTGACCGACCTGGCCACCGCCGAGCTCGCCAAGGTGGCGGCGAACGCGTTCCTCGCCACGAAGATCTCCTTCATCAACGCGATGGCCGAGATCAGCGACCGCGCGGGGGCCGACGTGGTGGCGCTCGCCGACGTGCTGGGTGACGATGCCCGCATCGGTCGCCGGTTCCTCGACGCGGGCATCGGGTTCGGGGGCGGCTGCCTGCCCAAGGACATCCGGGCGCTCGCGGCCCGTGCCGCCGAGCTCGGAGCCCCCTCGATCCGCGCGCTCCTCGAGGACGTCGACGACATCAACCTCCGGGCGCGTGACCGCGCCGCCGACCTGGCGGCGGCGATGTGCGGCGGCGATCTGGACGGCAGGCGGGTCGCGCTGCTCGGCGCCGCGTTCAAGCCGCTCTCGGACGACGTGCGCGACTCGCCGGCCCTGCACGTGGCCGCTGCGCTCCGGCGTCGCGGCGCCGACGTACGCGTCTTCGACCCGGCGGCCGCGAACAACGCACGCGCGGTCGCGCCGGAGCTCACGTACGTCGCCCACGTCGACGCGGCTCTCCACGACGCCGACCTGGTGGTCCTCGCCACCGACTGGCCCGAGCTGGTCGCCCTGGATCCCGGCCGGGCCGGCGCGCTGGTGCGGTCCCGACGGATCCTCGACGGGCGCAACAAGCTGGACGAGGAGGCCTGGACCGCGGCCGGCTGGGCGTTCCGCGCGCTCGGCCGGGCCGCCGCACCGGTCGCAACCGCACCGGTCGCCCCGGCACCTGCCCCGACACCTGCCCCGACACCTGCACCGCGCCGCCCGGGCCGGCTGAGGTCGCGCGCCGCGGCGCTCCTGAGGTGACCGCGCCCGGTCGCAGGATGACCGCCGCCGTCGGCGTCCTCCTGGTCGCCGCCGGGGCGGTTCTGGGTGCCCGGGCCGTGCTCCGGATCCAGGCGCGCGTGGCGCGGCGGCTGATCGGGAAGCCGCTCGGCGAGGAGCCGCACCGGGCCGACAAGACCTACAAGAAGAGCCAGGGGGACCCGCTCGACCTGCTCCTGCTCGGGGACTCGATCGCGGCCGGCCTGGGCGCCGACACCGCGAAGCAGACCCTCGGCGCCCAGCTGGCCAAGCGGCTGGCCAAGCACTCCGGTCGCGCTGTCCGGCTGCACACCGCCGCCACGGTCGGCGCGGAGACCTCGATGCTGGCCGCCCAGCTCGGCGGCCTGCCGGTCGGCTACCTGCCCGACGTCGCGCTGATCGTCGTCGGCGGCAACGACGTGACCCATCGGGTCCGGGTGTCGGAGTCGGTCGCGCACCTGGGCGGCGCCGTCGAGGACCTGCGCTCGCGCGGGGTACCGGTGGTGGTGGGACTCTGCCCGGACCTTGCCAGCCTGAGCGCCGTGCCCCAGCCGCTGCGCGCTCTCGCCGGACTGGCGTCGCGCCAGCTGGCCGACGCGCAGCGGGCAGTCGTCACCGAGCTGGGTGCCCACGCAGTCTCCCTGGCGGACGTGGTCGGACCGTTCTTCGTCTCGCGGCCCGACGAGATGTTCGCCCTCGACCGGTTCCACCCGTCGGGGGCGGGCTACCGGCGGACGGCCAAGGCGTTGCTCCCCAGCGTGCTCGCCGCGATCGGGTACGCCGACACGGTCCCCGTCGGCCACTTCCCTCCGCGCGCCGGGGTGACGCCGGGCTGGTTGCCCGCCGGAAGCCGGGCAGATGGCCGTGTGATCGACGCCGACACGTCCGACGGGCGTTCCCGTCCGTTCAGACGTGCTGCCGAGCGTTGAGGCATGAGCCGACGTCTGCGAGTGGCCATCGTGACCGAGTCGTTCCTGCCCCAGGTCAACGGCGTCACCAACTCCGTCCGGCACGTCGTCGACCACCTCGTCGCCGACGGGCACACCCCGCTCGTGATCGCGCCGGCGCCGGGTCTGGCCGACTACCGCGGCGTGCCCGTGGTCCGCACCCGGTCGATCGCACCGCCGATGTACAAGTCGTTCCCGATCGGCCTGCCCGACCAGGCGGTGGAGAAGGCACTGGCGGCGTTCCGGCCCGACGTGGTGCACCTGGCGTCGCCGATCTCGCTCGGGGCCGCCGGGCTGCGCGCGGCCCGCCGTCTCGGCCTGCCGACGGTCGCGGTCTACCAGACCGACATCCCCGGCTTCCTGCGCCAGTACGGGCTGCCGGGCGAGGCGTCGGTGGCCCGCTGGGTCGCCCGGATCCACCGGCGGGCCGACCGCACGCTCGTCCCCTCGACCGCTGCCCACCGGAAGCTGGAGTCGCTGGGCGTGCCGAACCTCCACCGCTGGGGCCGTGGCGTGGACCTCGACCTCTTCGGTCCGTCCCACCGGCTCGCCCACCTGCACGACCGCTGGGCGCGGGCCGGGCGAGGCCGGGACCCCCACGTCGTCGTCGGCTACGTCGGCCGGCTCGCGCCGGAGAAGCAGGTGCGCCGGCTCCGTGAGATCGCCGACCTCCCCGGCGTCCGGGTCGTCGTCGTCGGGGACGGACCCGAGAAGGAGTGGCTGCGGAAGAACCTGCCCGGCGCCGTGTTCACCGGGATGCTGTCCGGCCTCGACCTCGCGCGCGCCTACGCCTCCCTCGACGCCTTCGTGCACACCGGCGAGCGCGAGACCTTCTGCCAGACCATCCAGGAGGCCCAGGCCAGCGGCGTGCCGGTCGTCGCGCCGGCGGCGGGTGGTCCGATCGACCTGGTCGACCACGGTCGCACCGGCCTGCTCTACGACCCCGACGAGCCGGCGTCGCTGCGCTCGACCGTCGCGCTGCTGGCACGCGACCAGGAGCTGCGTGGCGAGCTTGCCGCCGCCGGGCTCCGCCGGGTCGCGAGCCTCGACTGGCGGCACGTGGTCCAGGACCTGGTGGAGCGGCACTACCGCGAGGTGCTGGGTCTCGCCGCCGAGCCCGACGCCGCGTAGCACCGGGCCCAGCGACCCGGCCGGCCGGGCCGTTCTCCTCTGCACCTCGCCGACACCCTCTCGGCAGGCTGGAGGGTGGAGGCCAGGACCATGCTCGAGTTCGAGGGTGTGACGAAGCGCTTCGGGTCCGTCACCGCGCTCGACACGTGCACGTTCAGTGCCGGGCCGGGTCGGCTGACCGGGTTCGTCGGGCCCAACGGTGCCGGCAAGACGACCGCGATGCGCTCGGTCTTCGGGCTGGTCGAGCTCGACGCCGGCACCGTCCGCTGGCGGGGTGCACCGATCGGGCAGCGCGAGAGGCAGCGTTTCGGCTACATGCCCGAGGAGCGCGGGCTCTACCCGAGGATGCGGGTGCGTGACCAGCTCCGCTACCTCGCAGAGCTCTGCGGCCACGGGCGGCGGCAGAGCCTGCGCAGCGTCGACGAGTGGCTCGAGCGGCTCGGCCTGGCCGACCGCGCCCGCGACCGGGTCGACACCCTGTCGCACGGGAACCAGCAGCGCGTGCAGCTGATCGCCGCGTTGGTCAACGACCCGGACCTGCTCGTCCTCGACGAGCCGTTCGCGGGCCTCGACCCGATCGCGCTGGAGTCCATGTCCGGCCTGTTGCGCGAGGTCGCGTCGGCCGGCCGGACCGTCCTCTTCTCCAGCCACCAGCTCGACCTGGTGGAGGACCTCTGCGAGGACGTCGTGATCATCGACCACGGTCGCGTCGTCCGCTCGGGCGACCTGGCCCAGCTGCGGGCCGGCGTACCGCAGCGGTTCGTGGAGCTCCGCCACCGGGGCGGGCCTCCCGACCTCACGCGACTGAGCGGCATCGTGGTCGCCGAGTCCGTGCCGGGGCTGGTGCGGCTGCAGGTCGCCGGCGACGTCGACCTGGCCGAGCTCGTCGCCGAGGTCCGGCGCTCCACCGACCTGGTCTCGTTCAGCTACCGACCCCCGTCGCTGCCGGAGCTGTTCCGCGAGGCGGTGACGGCATGAACGGCCTGCGCCAGGCCCGGTTGGTCGCTGCGCGGGAGATCCGTGAGCGGCTGCGGTCGCCGGTGTACTACGTGTCCCTCGGTCTCATGCTCGTCTCGGTGCTGGCCGCCATCCTCGCGCCGTCCCTCGTCGGCAGCGGCGGTGAGAAGAAGGTCGGCGTCGCGGGCGAGACTCCCGCGAGCCTCGTGCGCACCCTGGAAGGCCAGGCCCGGGCGACCGGCACCGAGGTCAGCGTGCGTCGCTACGCCTCGACCGACGCGGGCGAGGATGCGGTGCGCCACGGCCGGATCGACGTGCTGGTGGTCGACGGTCGGAGGCTCGAGTGGCAGCGTCGTGCCGACGAGGAGCTGAAGGCGCTGATCACGGGCTCCGCCCAGGTCGTCGCGGTCCAGGAGCGCGCGACGGCGGCCGGCATCCGGCCCGAGACGCTCGGAGCGCTGCTGGCGCCGGTCAAGGTCGGCAACCGGGTGCTCGGACCGGTGGCCGGTCGCACCAGTGACGACGAGACGGCGACGTACCTGCTCTCGATCATGCTCTTCCTGACGGTCAGCGTGTACGGCGGCATGGTGCTCACCGGCGTGGTCGAGGAGAAGTCGAGCCGGGTGGTGGAGGTCCTCCTCGCGCGGCTGCCGCCGTGGAGCCTGCTCGCCGGGAAGATCGCCGGGATCGGCGTCCTGGGGCTCGTCCAGGTGGCGGTCACCGGTGTCGCAGCCCTGGTGGCGGTCTCGGTCTCGGACCTGGCCGACCTTCCGGCCGCGCGTGCCAGCGTGCTGGCCTGGGCGGTGGTCTGGTTCGTCGTCGGCTACACGCTCATCGCCACGGCGTACGGCGTGCTCGGCTCGTTGACGTCGCGCAGCGAGGACGCCTCCAGCGTGACCGGGCCGCTCACGGTGGTGCTGATCGCCGCCTACTTCGCGGGCTTCGCGACGATCGGCAGTCCCGACGCGCTGTGGGCGCGCCTGGTGTCGTGGTTCCCCGTCACGGCGCCGTTCGCGATGCCGAACCGGATCGCGATGGGCGCGGCCCTGTGGTGGGAGCCGCTGCTCGCGCTGGTGCTGACCGCTGCCGCGACGGCCGGGCTCGTCGTGCTCGGTGGCCGGATCTACTCGCACGCGATCCTGCGCACGGGCGCCGTGGTCAAGCTCGTCGACGCCTGGCGCGGCTCGAGCGTCGCTGCCCGCGTCCGCACCCGGCCTGGTCGCGGCGCCCAGGCGGCGCTCGTGGCCGGCGCGGTGGCCCTCGGCGCCGTCGCGGGCGTGCTCTCGCGCGATGTCGTCGTCGGCGTCGGAGCCGGGGCGATCGCGCTCACGATCGCGTCGCGCTTCCGCAAGGCGCATCGCTGACTCCTTTCCCGCGCACCGAACGGTCGTGGCCGATTTCCGCTAGAACTGTCGGCGGGCGGTGCGCAGACTGGACCCATGTTCGAGGACACGGAGGCCTGCTACCGGGCGGTGAAGAGCAAGGACCGTCGCTTCGACGGGGTCTTCTACACCGCGGTGAGCAGCACCGGCATCTACTGCCGGCCGAGCTGCCCGGCGATCACCCCCAAGCTCGCCAACGTGACCTTCTACCCGAGTGCGGCGGCCGCCCAGCAGGCCGGCTACCGCGCGTGCAAGCGCTGCCTGCCCGACGCGACCCCGGGCTCGCCCGAGTGGGACCTCGCCGCCGACGTCGCCGGGCGGGCGATGCGGCTGATTGCCGACGGCGTGGTCGAGCGCGACGGCGTGGACGGCCTCGCCCAGCGGCTCGGCTACTCCGCGCGTCAGCTCAACCGTCTCGTCACCGGCTCGTTCGGCGCCGGCCCGCTCGCCCTCGCCCGGGCCCGGCGCGCACAGACGGCCCGCGTGCTGGTCGAGACGACGGCGCTCTCGTTCGCCGACGTCGCCTTCGCCGCGGGGTTCTCGAGCATCCGGCAGTTCAACGACACGATCCGTGAGGTGTACGCCGCGACGCCCACCGAGCTGCGGGGTCGTCGCGGTGGTCCGCACAGCGCCGGCACGGTGACCTCCGGGTCGATCGCGACCCGGATCGGCGTACGCGAGCCGTTCGCGGGAACCGAGCTGCTCGACTTCCTCGCGGTCCGGTCGGTGCGGGGCGTGGAGGCGGTGGGGGAGGGCTGGTACGAACGCTCCCTGAGCCTGCCGCACGGTCCCGGCGTCGTCCGGGTCGAGCTGGCCGACCGGCCGACCGGCTACGTGCCGTGCCGGTTCACGCTCGCGGACGCGCGTGACCTCGCACCGGCGCTGGAGCGCACCCGTCGGCTGCTCGACGCGGACTGCGACCCCGTCGCCGTCGACGAGCAGCTCGGCGGCGACCCGGCGCTCGCCCCGCTCGTCCGGCGTCGCCCCGGGCTGCGGGTTCCCGGCCACGTCGACGGCGTCGAGCTCGCCGCGCGTGCCGTGCTCGGGCAGCAGGTGAGTGTCGCGGGCGCACGCACGCTCGCCGCGCGCCTCGTCGCCGACCTCGGGGAGCCCCTCGACCTGGCCGGTGACCACCAGGTCACCCATCTCTTCCCGACCGCGTCGGCGCTGGCCGCCGTCGACCCCGAGCGGCTCGCGATGCCACGTGCGCGGGGCCGCGCCCTGGCCGCGGTCGCGTCCGCGCTGGCCGACGGGACCGTCGTGCTCGACCGGAGCGCCGATCGTGGTGACGTACGGGCCCGGCTGCTCGACCTGCCCGGCATCGGACCCTGGACCGCCGACTACGTCGCGTTCCGGGTGCTCGGTGACCCGGACGTCTTCCTGCCCACGGACGTCGGGGTGCGCCACGCCGCCGACCGGCTCGGCATCGACGCCGTCGAGCAGAGCCGGCACTGGAGCCCGTGGCGCTCCTACGCACTCATCCACCTGTGGTCGTCGCTCGGTGACCCGGGTTCCCCGGTATCGACCAAGAAGGAGTCATAGGGTGACCACAACGACTGACGAGAAGGCGACCCAGAGCCCAGTGTGGACCGTGATGGAGTCACCGATCGGTGACCTGCGGATCATCGCCCGGGACGACGCGATCGTCGCGATCGAGTTCAGCCCCTTCCGCGGCCTGGCCGACGGACGCCCGATCGGCGAGCGCACCGACGACGACCCGCTGCTCCGACGGGCGGTCGCGCAGCTCACGGCGTACTTCGCCCGCGAGCTGCGGGAGTTCGACCTGCCGCTCGCCCCGCAGGGCAGTGCCTTCCAGCGGCAGGTGTGGGACCAGCTCCGGCTGATCCGCTGGGGCGAGACCGCGTCGTACGGCGAGATCGCGCACCGCCTCGGCCACACCAACGCCGCGTCCCGCGCGGTCGGGCTCGCGAACGGCCGCAACCCGATCCCGATCGTGATCCCCTGCCACCGGGTGATCGGTGCCGACGGCTCGCTGACCGGGTACGCCGGTGGCCTCGACCGCAAGCAGCTGCTGCTCGGGCTGGAGCAGGACGCGCTGTTCTGAGGCGGCTGCTCCGCCGCGGCCGGGCGCAGCGGCCGCGCCTGCCGTGACGCCGCGCGTCACCTCACGCGTACCCGGACATGCGAATGTCGCGAAAGTGGGCTGTCAGGCGGACTGACGCACCACGGACGACAATTGCATGTCCGGGTACGACGGGTGCGCCCCCTCCCAGGACCGCCGCCCCTCACGTCTCCGCCGACTCCTCCGCGAGCCCGCGGGACACGTTCTCCTGGGCGATCCGGCGGATGCCGAGCAGCAGCGGCTCCTGCAGCAGCGTGCCCACCACCGCCGCCTCGACGCTGGCCTCGACGTCGGTGTCCGCGATCTCGAGCACCGACAGCACCTCGTGCGCCGCGACCGGGCGCATCGCCGCGGCGTACAGGTCGAGGAGCCGGTCGCTGACCGGGTGGCCGACGCCGTCGAGCGCGTCGAGCGCGCGCGCGAGCTGCACGGCCTGCGGATGGCCGGGCGCGAGCTCCCACCGCTGCCGGGCGAGCATCCCGTCGACACGGGCAAGAGATGCCTGGGTCGGTGGGGTGTCGTCCCCCGGGGAGGCGCCGAGCCGGGTGTGCGCGCTCCCGACGGCCTCGTGCCACGACTCGGCGTGATCGATGCCGTGCAGGACCTGCCGCACGGTCTCCAGCCGCAGCCCGGCGATCTCGGTGAGCGCGCGGATCAGCCGGAGCCGGCGCACATGGGTGTCGTCGTACGCCGCCCGGGTCGCGCCGGTCGCCTCGCCGGCCGGCAGCAGGCCCTCGCGCAGGTAGTACTTGATCGTCGGCACGCTGCACCCTGAGCGTGCGGAGAGCTCGGCCATCCACATGGAAGACAGATTGACATTGGATAGTTGTGCTGTCCAATATTGGCGAGCAGAACTATCCAATGGAGGCAGCATGTCCGACGAGTCCCGGGTCCTCGCGGGGATCCTCTTCCTGTCCCTGGTCACGGTCGAGACCGGTGGCCTGTACCTGGTCAAGCTCTGGAAGGACGCCGCCGGGGCGACGCCGTTCCAGATCGGATTCGCCCGGGCCGGGCACGCGCACGCCGGTGTGCTGCTGGTGCTCGGCCTGCTGACCCAGCTCTACGTCGACCAGACCGACCTCGGCGGGGCGCTGGGATGGCTGGCACGCGCCGGCGTCCCGGCGGCGGCGATCCTCATGCCGGCCGGGTTCTTCGCGGCCTCGGCGGGCCGGGGCCTGACTCGGCCGAACCGCCTCATCGCCCTCGTGTACGCCGGCGCGCTGGTCCTCGCGGTCGCACTGACCACCCTCGGGGTCGGCCTGCTCGTGGCCTGAGGCTGTTACTCCGCCGCGGCCCGGCGCAGCGACTCGGACAGCCGGTCCGCGGCGGCGAGCACGGCCGGGGCGTGCATCCGGCCCGGCTGCCGCGACAGTCGCTCGAGCGGCCCGGAGACCGACACGGCGGCGATCACCTTGCCGCTGGGGGAGCGCACGGGGGCCGACACGGACGCGACCCCCTGCTCGCGCTCGCCGACGGACTGGGCCCAGCCGCGCCGGCGGATGCCGGACAGCGCCGTGGCGGAGAAGGCGGCGTTCTGCAGACCGCGGTGGATCCGCTCGGGGTCCTCCCAGGCGAGCAGGATCTGGGCCGCGGACCCGGCGCGCATGGTCAGCTGCGAGCCGACCGGGATCGTGTCGCGCAGGCCGCTCGGACGCTCGGCGGCGGCGACGCAGACGCGGTACTCGCCCTGCCGGCGCCACAGCTGGGAGGACTCCCCGGTGATGTCGCGCAGGCGCGCGAGCACGGGCCCGGCGGCGGCCAGCAGCCGGTCCTCGCCGGCGGCCGCGGACAGCTCGGCCAGCCGCGGGCCGAGGACGAAGCGGCCCTGCATGTCGCGGGCCACGAGACGATGGTGCTCCAGCGCGACGGCGAGCCGGTGGGCGGTGGGCCGGGCCAGCCCGGTGCCGGCCACCAGGCCGGCCAGCGTGGCGGGCCCGGACTCGAGGGCGGCGAGTACGAGGGCGGCCTTGTCGAGGACGCCGACTCCGCTAGAGTTGTCCATATACCAATACTGCCGTCTCAGATCATGGGATGCAAGAGTACGGTTGACCGAGTTCGAGGACGAGGGTGGTTCACGACGGCGTGACCACGGAGGAAGGGAGAGGCCATGGGCAGGACCCTGGCGGAGAAGGTCTGGGACGAGCATGTCGTCCGCACTGCTGACGGAGAGCCCGACCTCCTCTACATCGACCTCCACCTGATCCACGAGGTGACCTCGCCCCAGGCGTTCGACGGCCTGCGGCTCGCGGGCCGCAAGGTACGCCGACCGGACCTGACCCTGGCCACCGAGGACCACAACGTCCCGACACTCGACTGGGACAAGCCGATCGCCGACCCGGTCTCGCGCACCCAGGTCGAGACGCTGCGGCGCAACGCCGAGGAGTTCGGCGTCCGCCTGCACCCGCTCGGCGACGTCGAGCAGGGCATCGTCCACGTCGTCGGCCCGCAGCTGGGCCTGACCCAGCCCGGCATGACGATCGTGTGCGGCGACAGCCACACCAGCACGCACGGCGCCTTCGGCGCGATCGCGTTCGGCATCGGCACCTCCGAGGTCGAGCACGTGCTCGCCACCCAGACCCTCATGCAGGCGCGCCCCAAGACCATGGCGGTCACCGTCAACGGCAGCCTGCCGCCGGGCGTCACCGCCAAGGACCTCGTGCTCACGTTGATCACCCACACCGGCACCGGTGGCGGCCAGGGCTACATCGTGGAGTACCGCGGCCAGGCGATCGAGGAGCTCTCGATGGAGGGCCGGATGACCGTGTGCAACATGAGCATCGAGTGGGGGGCCAAGGCCGGCCTGATCGCGCCCGACCAGACCACCTTCGACTACCTCGAGGGGCGTCCGGAGGCGCCGAAGGGCGCCGACTGGGACGCCGCGGTCGCGCACTGGAAGACGCTGGTCACCGACGAGGACGCCCGGTTCGACCAGGAGATCGTGCTCGACGCCTCGACGATGACGCCGTTCGTCACCTGGGGCACCAACCCCGGCCAGGGCGTGCCGCTGGGCGGCGTCGTGCCGGACCCGGCCGAGTTCGAGGAGGAGCAGGACCGCGTCGCTGCCGAGAAGGCGCTGGAGTACATGGGCCTGGAGGCCGGTACGCCGATGCGCGAGGTCAAGGTCGACACCGTGTTCGTCGGCTCCTGCACCAACGGCCGGATCGAGGACCTGCGCCTGGCCGCGGAGATCATCAAGGGGCACAAGGTCGATCCCGACACTCGCCTGCTCGTCGTGCCCGGCTCGGTGCGCGTGCGGATGCAGGCCGAGTCCGAGGGGCTCGACGTGATCTTCAAGGAGGCCGGGGCGGAGTGGCGCGGCGCCGGCTGCTCGATGTGCCTGGGCATGAACCCCGACCAGCTCACGCCGGGGGAGCGCAGCGCGTCGACCTCGAACCGCAACTTCGAGGGCCGTCAGGGCAAGGGCGGTCGCACGCACCTCGTGTCGATCCCCGTCGCCGCCGCCACCGCGATCCGCGGCACGCTGTCGTCGCCGGCCGACCTGGTCCCCGCCGGCTCCACCCACGAGTCGGAGGCCTGAGCCATGGACAAGTTCCTCACCCACACCGGCGTCGCGGTCCCGCTCAAGCGCAGCAACGTCGACACCGACCAGATCATCCCGGCCGTCTACCTCAAGCGGGTCACCCGCACCGGCTTCGAGGACGGCCTCTTCGCCGCCTGGCGCAACGATCCCGAGTTCGTCCTGAACCGGCCCGAGTACGCCGGCGCCTCGATCCTGGTCGCCGGACCCGACTTCGGCACCGGCTCGTCGCGCGAGCACGCCGTCTGGGCACTGCAGAACTACGGCTTCAAGGTCGTGATCTCGTCGCGGTTCGCCGACATCTTCCGTGGCAACTCCGGCAAGGCCGGCCTGCTCGCGGCACAGGTCGACGAGAAGGTCGTGCAGAAGATCTGGGACCACCTCGAGGAGCACCCCGGTGCGACCGTCACGGTCGACCTGGAGAGCCGCACCGTCAAGGCCGGCGAGGGCCCCGACGCCATCGAGGATTCCTTCGACATCGACGACTACACGCGTTGGCGATTGCTCGAGGGACTCGACGACATCGGCATCACCCTGAGCCACGAGGCCGACATCACGGCGTACGAGGCGACCAGGCCTTCCTGGAAGCCAGTGACGCAGCACTGACACCTTCTTCGCCACGACGCACCGAGTTTTCCCATCTCTGCAAGGGGAAACTCGGTGCGTTCGGCATTCCCGGACCAATGCTTCCGGGAATGTGCGCCGTGAATTGCTTTTGACGCGCTTGCAATTGGTCGAACGACACGCGCGTTCATGCATTGTGGCAACACTCACTTTTGCCTAGCGTGCAAGGGGAAAGTCGAGCAAGGCGCTCGATGCCAGACGTTCACGAAAGGGAAGCCTGTGAACAAGAGTCAGTTGATCGACGCTCTTGCCGCCCGCTACGAGGGCAACAAGAAGGCGGCGGCGCACGCGCTGGAGTCGGTGCTCGACACCATCACCCGCGAGGTCGCGAAGGGCGAGAAGGTGGCCATCACCGGTTTCGGGTCGTTCGAGAAGCGCGTTCGTGAGGCCCGCTGGGTGCGCAACCCGGCCACCGGCCAGCGGATGAAGTCGAAGAAGACCTCGGTGCCGAAGTTCAGCGCCGGCGCCGAGCTGAAGGCCATCGTGTCGGGTGCCAAGAAGCTGCCCAAGGTCGCCGCGGCCACACCCGCTGCCGCGAGCAAGACCGCCGCCGCTGCCAAGAAGACCGCGACCAAGTCGGCTTCCGCGGCGAAGAAGACGGTGGCCAAGAAGGCGCCTGCGAAGAAGGCTCCGGCCAAGAAGGCGGCTCCGACCAAGAAGGCCGCCGCCAAGAAGGCACCTGCGAAGAAGACGGTGGCCAAGAAGGC
>NZ_RJSF01000019.1:110292-150439 GCF_003725535.1 Nocardioides pocheonensis
CGTGGCCAAGAAGGCACCGGCCAAGAAGGCCGCCGCGAAGAAGGCGCCTGCGAAGAAGGCTCCCGCCAAGAAGGCACCTGCGAAGAAGGCGGCCAAGAAGGCCTGATCGCCCTCGGTCGACCCACGTCGGTCAACGAACGGCGGTGTCCCGCGAGGGGCACCGCCGTTCGCGTTCTCCGGGCACCGGTGGCCCGTCGGCTCGCGCCGTCAGCTCCCGGCGAGGTGGCCCAGGCCGGCCGCCGCAGCCGCGGTGTGCGGCCCGACCCCGAACTGCAGGGCCCGCTGGAGGTCCGCGGTGGTGTCGACGTCGAGGCGCAGGGAGGCGAGGTCCGCGGTGATGGCCGCGGCTCCGCCGTCCGCGTGCGCACGGGCAGAGTCGGGACCGAAGCGTGGGTCGAGCGCGGTCCCCGGTGGCGCCACCAGCAGCGTCGTGCCGGTGCCGGCGGCGTCGGCGACGAACGACCGACGGTCGAACGGTGCGGCGGTGAGCGCCGCCTCGAGGTCCTCGCTGCGCAGGCACGGCAGGTCGGCGAGCATCACCGCTGTCCCGCGCGCGGGTTCGGCCACCGCGCGTGCCGCGTGCGTCAAAGCGCGGTTCAGGTCGCCGGCGCCCTCGTCGGGCACCACCGTGACGTCGAGACCGGCCAGGACCGGCTCGAGCGCAGTGCGATCGCCGACGACGTGCACCCGTACCAGGGGCGTGCGCAGCGCCGCCGTCACGGCGTCGCGCGCGAACGCCGCCATCAGCTCGGCCCTGCCCACCGCCCCCACGGCGTCGAGGCGGGTCTTCGCTTCCCGGCCGTCCTTGATCGGGATGAGAAGGGTGAACCGCGGAGTCGTCACGACCACGATCCTCCCAGCCTCGTCGGTACGCTCTTCCTGCACGGTCGGGTGGCGACGAGGGGATGCAGATGCTCAAGGTCCGCAAGGTCCAGGAGAAGCGTGGCTGGGCCTGGGCGACCGTCGTGGCGATCATCAAGCCGCTGCTGATCACGACGACGAAGCACGAGTGGATCGACGGAGAGAAGATCCCGGCCTCGGGCGGCTGTGTGGTCGCGATGAACCACATCTCCCACATCGATCCGCTGACGCTGGGCTGGCTGCTCTACGAGCACGGGCGCCTGGTGCGCTACCTCGCCAAGGACGCCCTGTTCGAGACCCCGGTCGTCAAGCACATCGTCCGTGACGCCAAGCAGATCCCGGTCTCGCGGCTGACCAGCGACGCCGCCAAGGCGTTCGACGCGGCCTGCCAGGCGGTGCGCGACGGTGAGTGCGTCGGGGTGTACCCCGAGGGCACGATCACCAAGGATCCCACCGGCTGGCCGATGCGCGGCAAGACCGGAGCGGCGCGGATCGCCCTCGAGACCGGCTGCCCGGTGATCCCGATCGGCCAGTGGGGCGCCCAGGACATCCTGCCGGCGTACTCGCTGCGCTTCCACGCCTTCCCGCGGCGCACGGCGCACTACAAGGTGGGAGACCCCGTCGACCTGTCCGACCTGGTCGGCAGGCCGATCACGAACGACCTGCTCCAGGAGGCGACCGAGCGGATCATGGCGGCGATCACCGACCTCGTGGCCGACCTGCGTGGCGAGCCGGCACCCGCCGTACGCTTCGACCCACGTGCAGCCGGGGTCCGCCAGATCGGCAATCCCCGCAAGGACAAGAAGCGGAGGCGTGCCTGATGGCCCGGGTCGCAGTCTTCAGTGCAGGATCGTGGGGTACGGCGTTCGGACTCGTGCTGGCCGACGCCGGCAACGAGGTCCGGCTGCACGCCCGGCGCGAGGACGTCTGCGCGAACATCAACGACAAGCACGAGAACCCCGACTACTTCCCCGGCATCGAGCTGCCCGCGGCGGTGCGGGCCACCACGAACGCCGACGAGGCGCTCGACGGTGCCGAGTTCGTCGTGCTCTCGGTGCCCTCGCAGAGCCTGCGCGACAACCTGACCGGGTGGTCTCCGCTGATCGCCGAGGACGCCGTCTTCCTCTCGCTGATGAAGGGTGTCGAGCTCGGCACCACCAAGCGCATGAGCGAGGTGATCGCGGAGGTCACCGGCGCCGGTCCCGACCGGATCGCCGTCGTCAGCGGACCGAACCTCGCCAAGGAGATCGCCCAGCGCGAGCCCGCGGCCAGCGTGGTCGCGTGCGAGGACGAGGACGTCGCCCACCGGATCCAGGCGCTCTGCCACTCCAGGGCATTCCGTCCCTACCGCAGCACCGACGTGCTCGGCTGCGAGCTCGGCGGGGCCTACAAGAACGTCGTCGGCCTGTGCGTCGGCATGGCGGTGGGTCTGGGCTTCGGGGACAACACGACGGCGTCGGTGATCACGCGCGGGCTGGCCGAGACGGCGCGGCTGGCGATGAAGCTCGGAGCCGACCCGCTGACCCTGATGGGACTGGCCGGGCTCGGCGACCTGGTCGCCACGTGCTCCTCCCCGCTCTCGCGCAACCGCACGTTCGGCGAGAAGCTCGGCCAGGGCATGACCACCGAGGAGATCTACGCGACCACGAAGCAGGTCGCCGAGGGCGCGAAGTCGTGCTCCTCGATCCTGCAGCTGGCGCGCGACAACGGCGTCGACGCACCGATCGCCGAGCACGTCGACGCCGTCGTGCGTGGCGAGATCAGTGCCCGCGACATGATGGACGCCTTCATCGCCCGCGACACCAAGGCCGAGCGCGACTAACCCTGGTCGAGGGCGATGCCGAGGTTGACCCAGTGGTCGGTGATCTCCATGCCGAGCCCGAGGTAGAGGTCGAGCGCGCCGGTCCGTGAGTCGGTGCTCAGCTCCGAACGGGTGGCGCCGTGCCGGCGGGCGACGCCGAAGCCGTCCATGAGCAGCGCCTTGGCCAGGCCGCGGCCGCGCCGGTCGCGACGGACGGCCACCTTGGAGACGAAGCCGGTGTCACCGGACAGCACGATGTGCAGGCCGCCGACGACCTCGCCGCCAGGATCGACCACGACCCGAAGGTTCCACGGCTCGAAACCGGGCCGGCCGACCACCTGCGCGATCCAGTCGTCGTAGGACTGCTTCTCGCGGACCGACCACTCGAGGAAGGCGTCCTCGATCACGTCGTGGGCGGCGCGGCGGTCGGCGTCGGACTCCGCGACGCGGATCGTGTGGCCCGTCGGGAGCGGCTGCTCGACGAGGCGGTGGTCGTCGGGGAAGACCAGCACCCAGGAGTTCCAGCGCACCCGGTAGCCGAGCGCCCGCAGCAGCGCCTCTCCCGGCGACCCGACCGGCACCGGCATCCCGATGTCCTGATGGCCGAGGGCGCGGGCGCGGTCCTGCATCCAGCGGGCCAGCCAGGTGCCGACTCCGCGGCCGTGGTGCCCGGGGTGCACGGCGGCGTCACCACGAGCCGGTCCCATCACCTCGGCGTACGCGATGATCCGCTCGCCGTCGAGCACGCCGACGGAGTGGCTCGCGAGATCGTGGCTCGGCCGGCTCCAGTCGGCGACCAGGTCGGCCTCCTCGAGGTCGACCTTGCCCAGGACCTGCTGCTGCTCGGCCGCGACGACCTCGAACACGGCCGCGGCATCGGCGGTGGTGAGCGGTCGGTGGGCGAACCCGTCAGGCAGCCCGGGCAGGTCCGGCGCGTCCTCTCGCTGCGTCTCGCGTTCGCTCATGCGGTCGCGAGCGCCGAGGCGAGGTCGTCCCAGAGGTCCTCCACGTCCTCGATGCCGACCGAGAGCCGCACCAGCCCCTCGGGGATCGTCGTCGGCTCGGAACGCCAGCGTCGCCGGCGCTCGAACGTCGACTCCACGCCGCCGAGCGAGGTCGCGTGCACCCACAGCGACGTGCTGGCGGTCAGCCGGTCGGCGGCCTCGGCATCGGCGAGCACGATCGAGATCATGCCGCCGAAGCCCGGGTAGCGCACCTCGTGCACGGCCGCGTGCTCCCCGAGGCGTTTCGCGAGCTCGGTGGCGTTCGCCTGCGCGCGCTCCACCCGTACGCCGAGCGTCCGCATGCCGCGCAGGGCGAGCCAGGCCTCGAACGCACCGGGGATCGCGCCGATCAGGTCGCGCCGGCCCTTGAGGACCGCGTGCAGCTCGTCGTCGCGCGTCACGAGGGCGCCCATCACCACGTCGGAGTGACCCGCGAGGTACTTCGTGACGGAGTGCAGGACGAGGTCCGCGCCGAGGTCGAGCGGCCGCTGGAGCAGGGGAGTGGCGAAGGTGTTGTCCACGACCACCCGCGCGCCCGCCGCGTGCGCCGCGTCCGCGATCGTCGCGATCTCCGCCACCTCCATCGCCGGGTTCGTCGGTGACTCGATCACGACCAGGGCGGCGTCCGCGCACGCGGCCACCACGGCGTCGGTGTCCGCGATGTCCACGAGCAGCGCCCGCACCCGCCCGCGGGCCTCGAGGTCGGCGAGCTGCATCAGGCTGCCGTTGTAGGCGTGCCGCGGCGCCACGACGGTCTCGCCGTGGCCGACCAGGTCCAGCACGGTCGCCACGGCGGCGAGCCCGCTGGCGAAGGCGAGGCACCGGCCGCCCTCGAGGTCGCCGAGCGTCTCCTCGAAGGCGGTCCAGGACGGGTTGGCGTAGCGGCCGTACTCCCGCTCGCCGCCCGCGACGTACGTCGAGGCCATCGTGATCGGCACGTTGAGCGGCTCGTCTGGCTCGTGGGGCGGGCGGCCGGCGTGGACCGCGCGAGTGGCTGGACGCATGCCCCGAGCGTAGGTGCACGTCGTCCGCGAGCCCCAGGAGGTGGGGTCAGCGGCCGCCGCCGCCGCCGGTAGGGTCGTGCGGGTGGATGAGCAGCACGCGAGCAGCGCCGAGCACCCGCCCAGGAGGACCCGCGTCGCCGTCGTCTTCGGGGGTCGTTCGAGCGAGCACGCGATCTCGTGCGTGTCCGCCGGAAGCGTCATCGCCGCGCTGGACCCGGAGCGCTACGAGGTCATCCCGATCGGGATCACGCCCGACGGACGGTGGGTCCTGGAGTCCGGGGAGCCCGAACGCCTGGCGCTCGGGCCCGCGGGCGAGCTGCCCGCGGTCACCGGCGACAAGGAGGTCGCGCTCCGCACCTCGCTCGGCTCGGGGACCGACCTGGTCGTCCACGACGCCAGCGACGTGCCGACCAGCCTCGGCGAGGTCGACGTGGTCTTCCCGGTCATGCACGGGCCCTGGGGCCAGGACGGCACACTGCAGGGGCTCCTCGAGCTCGCCGGCGTGCGGTACGTCGGCGCCGGCGTGCTGTCCTCGGCGGTGGGCACCGACAAGATGTACATGAAGCTGCTCTTCTCCGCGCAGGGCCTGCCCGTGCTGCCCTGGGTGCCGGTCCGCCCCGGCGAGTGGGAGCGCGACTCCGCCGCGGTCACCGAGGCCGTCGCCGCGCTGCGCTACCCGGTGTTCGTCAAGCCGGCCCGGGCCGGCTCGAGCTTCGGGATCAGCCGGGTCGACTCTCCCGACGACCTGGGCGAGGCGATCCGGGTGGCCGAGAAGTTCGACCCCAAGGTGCTCGTCGAGGCCGCCGCGGTCGACGCCCGCGAGGTCGAGATCGGGGTCCTCCAGGGCCTCGACGGAGCCGCACCCGAGGCCAGCCAGATCGCCGAGATCCGGGTCGACGGCTCGCACGAGTTCTACGACTTCGAGGCCAAGTACCTCCCCGGCGAGAACACCGCCCTGGACATCCCCGCCGATCTCGAGGAGCACGTCGCGGCGAAGGTCCGCGCCCTCGCCGTGCAGGCCTTCGCCGCCCTGGACGTCGAGGGACTCGCCCGCGTCGACTTCTTCGTGTTCCCCGACGGCCGGGTCGTGGTCAACGAGGTCGAGACGATGCCGGGCTTCACCAGCACCTCGATGTTCCCGCGGATGTGGGCGGCCTCCGGGGTCAGCTACCCCGAGCTCGTCGACCGCCTGGTCCAGCTGGCGCTGAGCCGGCCCACCGGCCTGCGCTGATCGCCGGCTGATCGCGGGCTGTCAGGAGCAGTGCTTGCCGGTCGACACCGTGTGCGCGCGCACGACGGCGTCGAGGTCGGCCATCACCTCGGCGGGACCGTTCGGCCGGTAGTGGGCGGGCACCCGCACCTGGAGCACCGGGCTGCGAAACGCCAGGGTCATCACGGCGTCCAGGTGCAGGTCGTCGGCCTGGTCGGACGGGACCGACCAGCCGATGCCGTTGCGGGTGATGCACGGGTCACCCGCGAACGACTTCGGCAGCGGCGCCCCGCAGCGCAGCACGATCGCCGGGTCGCCCCAGGCCGCGGCGTACGTGCTCCCGGTGACCGTGCGCCGGCGCTGCTCCGCCACCGTGTCGGGCAGCACGGACAGCAGCCGCTGGCAGGTCTCGTGCCCGGCCGCGCTCACCGGGAACCGGTCGACGTGGACATCGTCCCCGCCGCAGCCGGAGAGCAGGAGTCCGGCCGACAGCACGGCGGCGCCCGCCACCCCACGGGGTGACGGGCGCCGGGAAGCCAGGGCGGTCAGCAGGGTGCTGACGTCAGATGTGCACGACCGGGCAGGTCAGCGTGCGCGTGATGCCCTCCAGGGTCTGCACCTTCGCGACCACGAGCTTGCCCAGCTCGTCGACGTTGCGGGCCTCGGCGCGCACGATCACGTCGTACGGACCGGTGACGTCCTCGGCGAGGATGACGCCCTTGATGTCGGTGATCTTGGCCGCAACCTCGGCCGCCTTGCCGACGTCGGTCTGGATCAGGATGTAGGCCTGTACAACCATCTACGTCTCCTCGTGTGGGCGGTGAGTGGACCGAGTTGCAACCTACCGGACCCACCGGATCGGTGAAACACGCAGCCCGGTCGGCCGCCACCGGCGGCCGGGATGGAAGAGTTGCCGACATGACGTCCCCCACGCCGTTCGCCTCCGGCGCCACCGTGGCCGACGTCGGGGAGTTCGGCCTGGTTCGCGAGTTCTCCACCCGCTTCGAGCAGGGCCCGCAGGTGTACGTCGGCCCGGGCGACGACGCCGCCGTCCTCCGGGCGCCGAAGGGCCACGTCGTGGTCTCGACGGACCTCCTCGTCGAGGGCCGGCACTTCCGGCGGGAGTGGGCCGAAGCGCGGGACATCGGCCGCCGCGCCGCCGCGCAGAACCTTTCCGACATCAACGCGATGGGCGGTCGCGCGACCGCCCTCACCGTCGGCCTCGCCCTCCCGCGCGACCTGCCGGCGCAGTGGGTGCTCGAGCTGGCCGACGGGATCGCGGAGGAGGCGGCCCTGGTCGGGGCGAGCATCGTCGGGGGCGACCTCACCGCGGGGTCGGAGGTGGTGATCGCGGTGACCGTGATCGGCGAGTGCAGCGTCGCTCCGGTGCTCCGCTCCGGCGCGCAGCCGGGCGACGTGCTCGCGATCGCCGGGAGGCAGGGCTGGGCCGCTGCCGGGCTGGCCGTCCTCGGGCGCGGCTTCCGCTCGCCCCGCAAGCTCGTCGAGGCCCACCAGCGACCCGAGCCGCCCTACGAGGCGGGTCCCGCGGCCGCCCAGGCCGGAGCCACCGCCATGATCGACGTCTCCGACGGGCTGGTCGCCGACGTCGGGCACGTGGCCGAGGCCTCAGGCGTCGCGATCGACATCGACCCGACCGCCTTCCCGCTCGACGAGCCGCTGCAGGCCGTCGGCGCGGCGCTCGGCGTCGACCCGATGCAGTTCGTGCTCGGCGGCGGCGAGGACCACCCGCTGGTGGCGACGTTCCCGCCGGACGTCCCGCTGCCCGACGGCTTCCGGGAGATCGGCCGGGTCAGTACCCTCGGCGACGCCGGGGTCCCCGCGGTGACGGTGGCCGGCACGGCGTACGAGGGCGTGCCGGGGCACACGCACTTCTGAGTCCGAGCCACGGTCTCGCGAGGAACGAGCGAGAGCGTGACGCGAGGAGGTTGAGCGAGCGCGCGGGGTGAGCTCGCGAACCCGCGACCGCGGGTCGAGACCCCGAAAAGCAGAACGGCGCGCGTGCCGAAGCACGCGCGCCGTTCCGGAAGCGTCAGGTCAGCGGGTGACCTTGCCGGCCTTCAGGCAGCCGGTGCAGACGTGGATCCGCTTGGGCGAACCGTTGACCGTCGCGCGGACGCGCTGGATGTTGGGGTTGAAACGGCGCTTGGTGATCTTGCGCGACCACGGCCGGTTGTTACCGAAACCGGGCTTCTTCGCGCAGATGTCGCAGACGGCAGCCACCGGGCACTCCTTGGGTTGAACGGGCATCTCGAAGTCAGGGGCCCGGGCGGGGCGACGGGTCCGGGGGACCCTGACGCGACTCGGGCAACCGAAGAAGAATAGACGACGGACGCCCCTGCACGCGAATCGGCGGGGGAGTGGCTACCGTGTGACCCGCATCGCCGACCCGGTCAGCTCCGGGACGGGGTCGGGACAGCGTCGGACGAGGGCCGAGAGTGGGACATGGGTGCGGACACCGAGAGCGGGAGCAGGGCGGGCGCGGAGTCGATCGCGACGTTCGACCTGAGCACCGTACGCCGGTTCGCCGAGCTCGCCGTCTGGGGCCTGTCCGAGGCGCGTGAGGAGATCGACGCGCTCAACGTCTACCCCGTGCCCGACGGCGACACCGGCACGAACATGTACCTCACCATGGACGCCGCCCGCGAGGCGCTCGAGCAGCGCCTGGCCGACGCGGGTGCCGACGAGGCCGACGGGGCAGACCTGCGCGGCGCGATGCAGGCCTACGCCCGGGGAGCCCTGCTCGGTGCCCGCGGCAACTCGGGGGTGATCCTCAGTCAGCTGATCGGCGCGCTGCTTCGGCGGATGGCCCAGGGCGCTCCCGACGACCGCTCGGCCGCGGTCTTCGCCGACGGCATGGTCCTCGCGACCGAGGCCGCCTACGCGGCGGTGGGCGAACCGGTCGAGGGCACGATCCTCTCGGTCGCGCGGGCCGCGACGCTGGCCGCGGTAGCCCGCGCCCAGGATCCCGAGGCGCGCCTGGGCGACGTGCTCGCGGCCGCGGCCGACGAGGCGCGCGCGGCGCTGGCCCGCACGCCCGACCAGATGAAGCTGCTCCACGACGCCGGCGTCGTCGACGCCGGTGGCCGCGGCCTCTGCGTGATCCTCGACGCCGCCGAGACGGCCGTCACCGGGCACCGGTCCGTGGGAGCCCCGGTCCCGATGGGCCGCCACGCGATCCCGCGACCCCTGCCCACCGGCGACCTGACGCCCGACGGGCCGGCGTACGAGGTGATGTACCTGCTCGACGCCGACGACGAGGCGATCCCGGAGCTGCGGACCCGGCTCCAGACCCTGGGCGACTCGCTCGTCGTCGTCGGCGGTGAGGGGCTGTGGAACGTCCACGTCCACGTCGACGACGTCGGCTCGGCCGTCGAGGCCGGCATCGACGCCGGCCGGCCCCGCCGGATCCGGGTCACCCACTTCGCCGAGCAGCTGACCCGTGCGCGCGAGAAGCGCGCGGAGCGGCGCGGACGCGCGGTCGTCGTGGTCGCGGCCGGTGAGGGACTGGCGTCGCTCTTCCGCGAGGCCGGCGCCGAGGTGATCGAGAGCGTGCCGGGCCGCCGGCCGAGCACGGGCGAGATCCTGGAGGCGATCGAGCGCACCCATGCCGAGGAGGTCGTGGTGCTGCCCAACGACCCCGACTCGCTCGGCGTCGCCGGGGCGGCCGCCGCGGCCGCCGAGGAGAACGGAAACGTCCGGGTGGTGGTCGTCCCGACCCGCGCCCAGGTGCAGGGCATCGCCGCGATGGCGGTCCACGAGCCGGGCCGCAGCTTCGACTCCGACGTGGTGCACATGACCTCGGCCGCGCGGAGCACCCGCCACGGAGCCGTGACCGTCGCCGCGAAGCAGGCGATGACGACCGCCGGGCCGTGCGAGCCGGGCGACGTGCTCGGTGTGCTGCAGGGCGACTTCGCGATCGTCGGCGACGACCTCGTCGAGGTGGCCACCGAGGTGCTCGAGCGGCTCCTCGGCGGAGGCGGCGAGATGGTCACGCTGGTCACCGGGCAGGACGCCGACGACCTCGCCGGCCGGTGCGAGGCCTGGGTCGAGGCCCACCATCCTGGCGTCGACGTGCTGGTCTACGAGGGCGGGCAGGCGCGCTACCCGCTGCTGGTGGCGGTCGAGTGACGGACCGGGTGGGCTGATCGTGCGCGTGGGCTGGGACTCGCCCCTGACCGCGGTGACCGGCAAGGCCACGACGAAGGTGGTCAAGGAGACCGGCTTCGCCACGGTGGGCGAGCTGCTGGAGCACTACCCGCGGCACTACGTCGAGCGCGGCCGGCTCAGCGACCTCGGCGAGCTCACCGAGGGTGACTACCTCTCCCTGGTCGGCCAGATCGTGCACTGCGAGCAGCACAGCTACCAGGACCGCCGCACCAAGCGCACGGCGTACCGGCTCGAGGTCCGGGTCAAGGCCGAGGACGGCGTCCTGGCGCTGACCTACTTCGACCGGACCAAGGGCAGCTCGGACTGGCACGCCAAGGAGTACGCCGTCGGCCGGGTCGGGCTCTTCTCCGGCCGGCTCAAGTGGTTCAACAACCACTGGGAGCTGACCAACCCCGACTCGCGGATGTACGTCGAGGACGGCGACGTCCTCGACCGGATGCCGGCGCTGATCCCGATCTACAAGGCCGTCGGCAAGCTGAACACCTGGCAGATCGAGGAGACCGTCGGGTTCGCCCTCGACCTCCTCGACGAGGTCCCGGAGACCCTGCCGGACGCGGTCCGCGCGGGGGAGGACCTGATCGGTCGCGCCCAGGCGCTGCGCTGGATCCACCACCCCGACGACTTCTCCCAGCTGGGCGCCGCCCGCAAGCGGCTCCGGTACGACGAGGCGTTCGTGACCCAGACCGTCCTCGCCCGCCGCCGGTCGGCGCTCCGGGCGATCCCGGCGTCGCCCCGCCCGGGGCGCGAGGACGGCATCCTGGCGGCGTTCGACGCCCGGCTGCCGTTCACCCTGACCGCGGGCCAGGCCCGGGTGGGCGAGGAGATCGCCGCGGAGCTCGCCGCCGCGCACCCGATGCACCGGCTGCTCCAGGGCGAGGTCGGCTCCGGCAAGACGCTGGTCGCGCTGCGGGCGATGCTCCAGGTCGTCGACGCCGGGGGACAGGCGGCCCTGCTGGCGCCCACGGAGGTGCTCGCCCAGCAGCACCTGCGCTCCATCGAGGGGATGCTCGGCGACCTCGGCCGCGGCGGTCTGCTCGGCGGCGCGGAGCACGCCACCCGGATCGCCCTGCTCACCGGCTCGATGGGCACGGCGGCGCGGCGCCAGGCGATGCTCGATGCCGCCTCGGGCGACGCCGGCATCGTGATCGGCACGCACGCGCTGCTGGAGGAGAAGGTCCAGTTCTTCGACCTCGGGCTGGTCGTCGTCGACGAGCAGCACCGCTTCGGCGTCGAGCAGCGGGCGGCCCTGACCAGCAAGGCCGGCAACCCGCCGCACGTGCTGGTGATGACCGCGACCCCGATCCCGCGCACGGTCGCGATGACGGTCTTCGGCGACCTCGACACCTCGACGCTCTCGGAGCTCCCGGCCGGGCGGGGCGACGTGCAGACCACCGTCGTACCGGTCCGGGCGCAGCCGTCCTGGCTCGAGCGCGCCTGGCAGCGGATCCGCGAGGAGGTCGCCGGCGGCCATCAGGCGTACGTCGTGTGCGCCCGGATCGGCGACGAGCCGCCCGCCGAGGAGGGGCCCGAGCTGCACGCCGTCGAGGAGCTCGCGCCCGAGCTCGCCCAGGGCGCGCTGCAGGGCCTGCGCGTGGAGATGCTGCACGGCCGGATGACGCCGGACGACAAGGACCGCGTGATGCAGGCGTTCGCGGCCGGCGACGTCGACGTGCTCGTCTCCACGACCGTGATCGAGGTCGGGGTCGACGTGCCGAACGCGACCGTGATGGTGATCCTCGACGCCGAGCGGTTCGGCGTCTCGCAGCTGCACCAGCTCCGCGGCCGGATCGGCCGGGGCGGCCACCACGGCCTCTGCCTGCTCGTGACCGGCGCCGCCCCCGACAGCCCGAGCCTGGAGCGCCTGGTGGCGGTCGCCTCGACCCGCGACGGCTTCGAGCTGTCCCGGATCGACCTCGAGCAGCGCCGCGAGGGCAACGTGCTCGGCGTCGAGCAGAGCGGGCGTCGCTCCGAGCTGCGGCTGCTGTCGGTGCTCAACGACGAGGACGTGATCGTCGCCGCGCGCGAGGCGGCGAGCGCCTACCTGGAGCAGGACCCCGACCTCGGCGCCACCCCCGGTCTTCGCGGTGCCGTCCTCGCGATCGAGGAGTCCGAGCGGGCCGACTTCCTGGACAAGGGCTGAGTGCGATGACCCGGATCATCGGCGGCTCCGCCGGCGGACGGCGGCTGCGGACGCCGCCCGGTGAGGCGACCCGACCGACCTCCGACCGGGTGCGCGAGGCGCTGTTCTCGGCCCTCGAGGCCGAGCTCGGCACCCTCCACGGCCTCCGCTTCCTCGACCTGTACGCCGGGTCGGGGGCCGTCGCGCTCGAGGCGGCGTCGCGTGGCGCGGTCTCGGTCACGGCGGTCGAGTCCGACCGCCGGACGGCCGCGATCGTGACGGCGAACGCCGCGGCGCTCGGTCTCCCGGTCGACGTGCGCGCGCAGCCGGTGGCGAGCGTGCTGGCGAGCGCCGCGCCGACGCCCTTCGACGTGGTGTTCCTGGACCCGCCGTACGCCCTGGGGAGCGAGGAGGTCGCCGAGGTCCTCGCGGCACTGGTCTCCCGCGGCTGGGTCGAGGCGGGCGGCGCTGTCGTGCTGGAGCGCTCTGCGCGTAGCGTGGCACCGAGCTGGCCGGACGGCCTCGAGGTCCGGCGGCAGAAGAAGTACGGCGAGACGGTGCTCTGGTACCTTCGGCGCGTTTCGGACTGATCCGGACACGTTTGGGGACGGCGGCTCACCCGCCGCGACGTGACAGGAGTGCACAGTGCGCAGAGCGGTCTGTCCGGGTTCCTTCGACCCGGTCACCAACGGCCACATCGACATCGTGTCCCGCGCCTCGCAGCTCTTCGACGAGGTCGTCGTGGCGATCGGGGTGAACAAGGCCAAGGCGAGTGCCCGGCTGTTCTCTGCCGAGGAGCGCATGGAGATGCTGGAGAAGGCCTGCGCGGACTTCCCGAACGTCACCGTCGCCGGCTTCGAGGGACTGCTCACCACGTTCTGCGAGCAGAACGACATCCGCGCGATCGTCAAGGGGCTCCGCGCGGTCAGCGACTTCGACTACGAGCTGCAGATGGCGCAGATGAACTCCTCGCTCGTGGACGTGGAGACCGTGTTCATCCCCACCAGCCCCGAGTACTCCTTCCTCGCCTCCTCCCTCGTGAAGGAGGTGGCGATGTTCGGCGGCGACGTCTCGGCTCTCGTGCCGCCGTTCGTCCTCGAGCGGCTGCACGCCCGTCTCGCGGAGAAGCGGGCCGAGTCGGCGGGTGACGCAGAAGAAGGTCCGGGCCGATGAGGGACGACATCGACGCCCGCCTGCGCGACCTCCGCGCCGCGGTCGAGGACGCCCGCTCGGTCCCGATGTCGGCCTCGGTGATGATCAACCGGTCCGAGTTCCTCGACCTGATCGGCGCGCTCGAGGCCGCGCTCGAGCACACCCTCACCGACGCCACCGAGGTGGTCGGCGGCCGCGAGGCCGTCCTCGCCGAGGCCAGCAGCCAGGCGGAGGAGATCGTCCGTGCCGCCGAGATGGAGCGCGAGGTCCTCGTCTCCGAGACCGACGTCTTCCGGCTCGCCGAGGCCCGCGCCGCGGAGATCACCGAGACCGCCCAGAAGGCCGCCGAGGAGCTCCAGGCCGAGACCGAGCAGTACGTCGAGGAGAAGCTGGCCAACTTCGAGCTCACCCTCGAGCGCACGCTCGACCTGGTCCGCCGCGGCCGGGCCCGCCTCTCCGGCGGTCACTCCCACGCCCTCGGCGACGACAGCGACGTCGACGCCATCCACCTCCCGGATCACCTCGAGCGCTGAGCGGGCGCTGCGGCTGGGTTGGAGCGCGGCGAGCGGGTGCTGCGGCTGGGGCGGAACGCGGCGAGCGGGTGCCGCGGCTGGGGCGGAACGCGGCGAGCGGGTGCCGCAGGTGCGTGCCCGTGCCAGCGCGAGTGCCCGCTCGGCGTACTCGGAGGCAGCCGGAGTGCCCGCTCGGCGTACTCGGAGGCAGCCGGAGTGCCCGCTCGGTGTACCCGGAGGCTGCCGGACTGCCCGCTCGGCGGTCGTTTTGGTCGCGGAGCGGGCTACCGATAGACTCCCGTAGGTTCTGCAGAGCCTCGGACCGAAAGTGACATCGTGCGCAGCAAGCTCGACCCGAGAGCGCCGCTCGTGCTCGACACACGCGAGCTCGGCCGCCGCCCGGGGTCACAGCGCATGGTGTCGCTCACAGCCGAGGCTCCTGCAGAACTTGGCATCGAGATCCTGAGAGTGCCCGAGGGCTCGCCGGTCGACCTGGACCTGCGGCTCGAGGCGGTGATGGACGGGGTGCTCGTCACCGGGACGGCCACGGCCGACCTGGAGGGCGAGTGCGCGAGGTGCCTGGAGCCGATCGAGGACAGCGTCACGGTCGATCTCCAGGAGCTCTACCTGTACGAACCGGCGGACGGGAACGACGAGGACGACGATGTCAGCCGGCTCGAGGGAGACCTGCTCGACCTCGAACCGGTGCTGCGAGATGCGGTGGTGCTCGCGCTGCCGTTCCAGCCGTTGTGCCAGGACGACTGTCCGGGACTGTGCGTCGAGTGTGGCGCGCGCCTGGCGGACGACCCGGACCACCGGCACGACGAGCCCGTCGATCCACGGTGGGCAGCGTTGGCCGATCTCGCACCCCATCCAGACGAAGACTGAACCACCCGAAGTCGACCGGTCAGCTGACCCGGACAAGGAGTACACCGTGGCTGTCCCGAAGCGGAAGATGTCGCGCAGCAACACGCGTCACCGTCGCTCGCAGTGGAAGGCCGTCGCGCCCTCGCTGGTGAACTGCGCCAACCCTGCCTGCGGTGCCAAGCACCTGCCGCACCGCGCGTGCCCCGAGTGCGGCCAGTACGGCGCCAGGGCTGACCGTCGCCAGGTCATCTGACCGGGCTGCAAGGCCTGTGACGCAGCAGCCGCACGACCCTGAGCCGTTCAGCGACCTGCGCGCCGCGCTCGGTGATCCGACCCTGGATCCCGAGCTGCTCGAGCTTGCCCTGACGCACCGCTCGTTCGCGTACGAGAACGGCGGCCTGCCGACCAACGAGCGGCTGGAGTTCCTCGGCGACTCGGTGCTCGGCGTGGTGATCACCGAGACGCTCTACCGCACCCACCCCGACCTCTCCGAGGGCCGGCTGGCAAAGCTCCGGGCCGCGGTGGTCAACGCCCGCGCCCTGGCCGAGGTGGCCCGCACGATCGGGCTCGGCCCCTACATCCGCCTCGGCAAGGGCGAGGAGTCCACCGGGGGCCACGACAAGTCCTCGATCCTCGCGGACACCGTCGAGGCGATCATCGGGGCGGCGTACCTCTCCGGGGGCTTCGAGACCGCCGGCGCGCTGGTGCACCTGCTCTTCGACCCGATGCTCACCGCGGCCGCGGCCCTCGGGGCCGGGCTGGACTGGAAGACGAGCCTGCAGGAGTTCTGCGCCGAGCACGACCTGGGCGTGCCGCAGTACGTCATCGAGGACGACGGCCCCGACCACCTGAAGACCTTCACCGCGCAGGTCAGGGTCGCCGACCGGCTGCACGGCCACGGCGTCGGCCGGTCGAAGAAGGAGGCGGAGCAGCAGGCCGCCGAGTCGGCGTACCGCACGCTCGTCGACGAGCTCGCTCCGGCCGAGCAGGGCTCGGGCGACGCTTCCGGGGACGCCTCCGCCGCCGGTGCCTGAGCTCCCCGAGGTCGAGGTCGTCCGGCGCGGCCTGGACGCTCACGTCCTGGGCCGCACGATCGAGGCGGTCGAGGTGCTCCACCCGCGCCCCGTACGCCGGCACCTGCCCGGGCCCGAGGACTTCGCCGCGCTCCTGACCGGTCGCGCGTTCACGGCCGCCCGCCGACGCGGGAAGTTCCTGTGGCTGCCGTTGGACCCGCTGGACGGGGCCGCTCCCGCGGACGCGCTGCTCGCGCACCTCGGCATGAGCGGCCAGCTGCTCGTGCAGCCGGTCGACGCGCCTGCCGAGCGCCACCTGCGCGTGCGGTTCCGCCTGGGCGCGAGCCCCGCGGGCGGGCCGCTCGACCTGCGCTTCGTCGACCAGCGAATGTTCGGGGGCCTGTGGTACTCACCCGGCGGGGGCGAGCTGCCCGCGGAGCTGGCCCACATCGCCCGCGACCCGCTCGACCCGGACTTCGAGGAGGACGCGTTCGTGCGGCGGGTGCGACGCAGCTCCTCGGGGATCAAGCGGATCCTGCTCAACCAGACGATGCTCTCCGGCGTCGGCAACATCTATGCAGACGAGGCCCTCTGGCGCGCGAAGGTCCACGGCGAACGCCGCGGGGACCAGCTGACCCCAGGACAGGTCCGGGAGGTGCTCGAGGCCGCCCGCGCGGTCATGACGGCCGCGCTCGGTGAGGGCGGCACCTCCTTCGACGCGCTCTACGTCAACGTCAACGGCGAGAGCGGGTACTTCGACCGGTCGCTCCGGGCCTACGGCCGCGAGGGCGAGCCCTGCGCGCGGTGCGGTACGCCGATCCGGCGGGCGTCGTTCATGAACCGGTCGTCGTTCTTCTGCCCGGTGTGCCAGCCGGCCCCGCGGGCGCGCCGGCCGCGCGCCGTTCGGGGGAGCATCGGGGGTTGATCCGGGCTCGCCGTCCATGAGACTCTTGGAGGCGGCCCGGTCAAGGGCCACCTTCCAAGACTCCCCCCGGAGGACACATCCATGGCCAAGGCTCTCCTCGGCTACATGGGCAGCACCGACCCTCGCGTGACTGCCCGCCTCGCACGTGAGAACCACCTCCTGAAGCAGCGGATCGCGGACCTCGAAGCAGCGCACCTGCGCCTCCAGATGGAGAACGACGCGCTCGCCTCGATGGCTGCCGAGTCTGCCGACGAAGAGGTCCTCGAGCTCGCTTGACCCCGACCGGCCCACGTTCAGTGGGCCAGCTCGGGCCGCGCGGTCCTCGGCAACAGGAACGCCGCCGCGAAGCTGGCGGCGTAGCAGCCGACCCCGACGACGATCAGCCACCGGATCGAGTCGGCGAACCCGTGACCGGGCAGCAGGTGGAAGAACAGCGAACCCAGCACGGCCACGCCGAGTGCTCCGCAGAACTGCTGCACCGCATTGAGCACTCCGCTCCCCGACCCGATCTCCGTGTCCGCGAGACCGGCGAGGATGATGTCGAAGAGCGGCGCGAAGATGGCCCCGCTGCCCAGGCCGGTGACGAAGAACCCCGGCGCCAGGTCCCACCCGCTCGTGGCCAGCCCGTGCGCCCGGATGGCTAGCCACACCAGGCCGAGCCCCGCGGCGAGCACGAGCAGGCCGCCGTGGAGCACCCGTCGCCCGAACTTCGGGCCCAGGGCGGCCCCGGACGCGGCAGCGCCCACGGCCATCCCGAGCGCCCACGGAGCGAGGGTGATCCCCGTGTGCATCGGGGCGAAGCGCAGCCCGTACTGCAGGAACAGGTTGATGGTGAGCATGAAGCCCGACATCGCCGTGAAGAAGCTGCCCAGGAACACCAGCCCGGCGAGGAACGACCGGTTCGACATCAAGGAGCGCTCGATCACCGGGTGACGGGTCCGGCGCTCGGAGACGAAGAACGCCGCCCACAGCACCGCGCTGCCGGCCAGCATCGCGAACATCCAGCCGGGCCAGCCCTGCTCGTGGCCCTGCACCAGGGGGTAGATCAGCGTGATCGAGGCGGCGGTCAGCAGGGACGTGCCGAGCGGGTCCAGGCGGGCGCCGGCGTCTCGGGCGAGGTGGCGGGGCAGGTAGCGGATCGCGAGGTACGACGCCACGGCGCCGATCGGCACGTTCACCCAGAAGATCGCCCGCCACCCGGTGCCGAGCAGGTCGGCGTGGAGCAGGAACCCCGCGATGATCGGGCCCATCACGGCCGACAGCCCCATCACGGGGCCGAACGGGATGAACGCCTTCTGCAGGTCGTCCTCGGTGAAGGACGACTTCACCATGGCCAGGCCCTGGGGGATCATGACCGCCCCGAAGAAGCCCTGCGCGACCCGGGCCGCGATCAGCAGCGTGGCCGTCGGGGCGAGGCCGCACGCCAGCGACGCGACGGTGAAGCCGACCATCCCGATCGTGAAGAGGCGGCGGCGACCGAAGAGGTCGCCCGCACGGGCCGAGGTGATCAGCCCGACCGCGAAGGTCAGGGTGTACGCCGCGAGCACCCACTGCAGGGTGCTCTCGCTGCCGCCGATGTCGCGGCGGATCGAGGGCCCGGCCAGGTTGGCGACGGTGGCGTCGAGCAGGTCCATCACGTCGGCGACCATCACGACGACGAGCACCATCCAGCGGTGGCGGTACCCGTCGGGACCGACCAGCGAGGACGGGGCTGCGCCGGGGTCCGGCGTACGGGAAGAGACGGCGGTGGACATCGCAACTCCTAGACGAACAGTGTTCGGACAACTCGAACACTGTTCTACTCGAACACTGTTCGTTCGTCAAGAACATTGTTCGTTGAATCCGGTTATACTGGTGTCATGGCATCCGAGCCCCACTCCTTCCAGGTCGGACGCGTCAAGGTGACCGCGCCGGAGGCCGTCACCGAGAAGGTCGCCGAGAGCGTCGCTGCCGTCGTGGGCCAGGTCTTCGGCGGCCGCCCGGGCGCGCAGGGCCGGGCCCGCAAGGCACCGTCGGCCGACCGGCTCTCGGCTGACCGGATCGTCGAGGTCGCGGTCGACCAGATGCGCGAGCGCGGGTACGACGCCGTGACGATGCGCTCGATCGCCAAGGAGCTCGGCACCGGGCCGGCGTCGCTCTACGCCCACGTGGCCAACCGTGCCGAGCTCGACCAGCTGGTGGTCGGCTGGGTCTGCGGCCAGTGGCAGGTCCCCGACCCCGATCCGGAGCACTGGGACGACCAGCTGCGTGACTGCCTCAAGGACATGCTGGCGATCTACCGGGCCAACCCCGGCGTCGCCCGCTGCACCCTGGGCATGATCCCGCTCCAGCCGGGCCTGCTGGTCACCGTCGAGCGGCTCATCGCGCTCCTCAAGGCGGGCGACGTCCCGGACCAGTACTGCGCGTGGTTCACCGACGTCTCGGCCCTGTACGTCGCCTCGGTCGCCGTCGAGGAGGACATCTGGCGCGAGCGCCACCGCGGGCAGGACGCCGACGAGAGCGCCACCGGCGAGCACCTCGACGAGGACGCGGCCATCGACCAGGTCCGGCAGGTCTTCGAGAGCCTGCCCGCCGAGCACTTCCCGCTGCTGCGCTCGATGGCCGCGACGATGACGACCGGCAGCGCCGACGAGCGCTTCGGGTTCGGTGTGGACCTGCTCGTCGGCGGGCTGAAGGCGCTCAGCGAGCGCTAAACCGGGTGCGCCCGGCTCGCGACCTGCCTAGGGTGCCGCGGTGGCCAGACTCGTCGAGACCCTCGCGCCCCGCCGGCTCGGCGTCGGGTTCCGGTGGCTGATCGCCTCGTCCTGGGCCACGAACCTCGGCGACGGCCTCGCCCTCGCCGCAGGTCCGCTGCTGATCGCGTCGCACACCCACGACGCGTTCGTCGTGTCTCTCGGCGCGCTGGCCCAGTGGCTGCCCCCGCTGCTCCTCGGCCTGTACGCCGGGGCGCTCTCCGACCGCCTGGACCGGCGCGCGATCATCATCACGGTCAACCTGCTCCGCGCCTGCGTGCTGCTGGTGCTCTCCGGGTTCATCGTCTCCGACCTCGTGTCCGTCCCGGTCGTCGTGGGCGCCCTCTTCCTCCTCGGCGTCGCCGAGGTGTTCGCCGACAACACCTCGGGCACCCTGATGCCGATGCTGGTCGACCGCGGCGACCTGGCCCTGGGGAACGCCCGCCTGATGAGCGGCTTCATCACCCTCAACCAGCTCGCCGGACCGCCGATCGGCGCAGCGCTGTTCGCCGCAGGCTCGGCGCTGCCGTTCGTGGCTCAGGCGGTGCTCGTGCTGGCCGGAGTCGGCCTCGTGTCCCGGATCGTGCTACCGCCTCACGGTCGGCCGCCCGAGGACCGCAGCCACCTGCGCGCCGACGTCGTCGAGGGCATCCGCTGGGTGCGGGGCCACGCGGCGGTCCGCACCCTCGTGCTCACGATCTTCACCTTCAACATCACCTTCGGAGCGGCGTGGTCGGTCCTCGTGCTCTACGCGACCCGCCACCTGGGCATGGGCCCGGTTGGCTTCGGCCTGCTGACGACCACGGCCGCGGTCGGCGGGCTCGCCGGCACTGCGGCGTACGGGTGGATCACCCGGCGGGTCAGCCTCGGTGACCTGATGCGGATCGGCCTGGTCCTCGAGACCCTGACCCACCTGGCACTCGCGCTCACGACCAGCCCTGCCGTGGCGCTGGGCATCTTCTTCGTCTTCGGTGCCCACGCGTTCATCTGGGGGACCACCTCGATGACCGTGCGGCAACGCGCCGTCCCGACCGAGCTGCAGGGACGCGTGGGAGCGGTCAACGTGCTCGGCACCTACGGCGGGCTGGTGATCGGGTCGGCGATCGGCGGGCCGCTGGCGCGGCACTGGGGGCTGACCGCTCCGTTCTGGTTCGCGTTCGCCGGGTCGGCGCTCTTCGTGGTGCTGATCTGGGGCCAGCTGAGCCACATCGCGCACGAGGACGAGCCGGCCGCGACCTGACCCGACACGCGGCCCGTGCCGCCGTACGACGACCCGGGGCACGTAGGCTCGACGGTGCCGCTTCCCCCGGCAGAGGTCCCGCATAGGATCCCTGTTCGCGCGCCCACCGGCCACGTGGTGAGCACAGCGTGGCCAGCACTGTCGGACTGAGGAGCCTCGCCTTGTACCTGAAGAGCCTGACCCTGAAGGGGTTCAAGTCCTTCGCCTCCTCGACCACCCTCCAGCTCGAGCCCGGGATCACCTGCATCGTCGGACCCAACGGCTCGGGCAAGTCCAACGTCGTGGACGCCCTCGCCTGGGTCATGGGCGAGCAGGGGGCCAAGTCGCTGCGCGGCGGCAAGATGGAGGACGTCATCTTCGCCGGCACCTCCGGCCGTCCGCCGCTGGGCCGTGCCGAGGTGCAGCTGACCATCGACAACTCCGACGGGGCGCTGCCGATCGAGTACGCCGAGGTCACGATCAGCCGCACGATGTTCCGCAACGGCGGCTCGGAGTACGCGATCAACGGCACGTCGTGCCGGCTGCTGGACGTCCAGGAGCTGCTCTCCGACTCGGGCATCGGGCGCGAGATGCACGTGATCGTGGGGCAGGGGCAGCTCGACTCGATCCTGCACGCCACCCCCGAGGACCGCCGCGGGTTTATCGAGGAGGCCGCCGGCGTCCTCAAGCACCGCAAGCGCAAGGAGAAGGCGCTCCGCAAGCTGGAGTCGACCGACGGCAACCTGACCCGCCTCAGCGACCTGCTCAGCGAGATCCGACGCCAGCTCAAGCCGCTGGGCCGGCAGGCCGAGGTCGCCCGGCGCGCCCAGACCGTGCAGGCCGACCTGCGTGACGCCCGCGCCCGGCTGATGGCCGACGACCTCGCCACGGCCCGGGTCGCGCTCGAGCAGGAGCTGGCCGACGAGAGCGTGCTGGTCGCCAAGCGCGCGGAGGTCGAGGCCGAGATCGCCGCGACCCGCGAGGCCGAGTCCGCCCTGGAGGCCGCGCTCCGCGAGGACCTCCCCGCCCTCTCGCGCGCCCAGGAGACCTGGTTCTCGCTGTCGGGGCTGCGCGAGCGGCTGCGCGGCACGGCGAGCCTCGCCGCCGAGCGGGTCCGCAACGCCCAGCAGGTCGCCGAGGAGCGGCCGCCCTCGGGCCGCGACCCCGACGAGCTCGAGGCCGAGGCCGAGCGGGTGCAGGCCGAGGAGACCGCGATCCTCGCGGAGGTCGAGCACCACCGCGGCGCCCTCGAGCAGGCGGTCACCGCCCGCCAGTCGGCCGAGCAGCTCTTCAGCGAGGAGGAGCGCCGGATCGCCGGGCTCCAGCGCGCCGCCGCCGACCGGCGCGAGGGCCTGGCGCGACTGCACGGACAGGTCAACGGGCTGCGCAGCCGCGCCGCCGCGGCCGAGGACGAGGTCGCCCGGCTGGCGGAGGCGCGCGCGGACGCGCTCGCCCGGGCGGAGAAGGCCCAGCACAGCTTCACGTCCCTGGAGACCAGGGTGGCCGGTCTCGACGCGGGGGAGGAGGGCCTCGACGCGGAGCACGAGGCCGCCAGCGCGCTCCTCGGGGACATCGAGGAGCGGCTCGCCAAGGTGCGCGAGGAGGCCCAGGCCGCCGAGCGCGACCGGGGCGCCCTCGCAGCGCGCAAGGAGGCCCTCGAGCTCGGGCTCAACCGCAAGGACGGTGCCGGCGCCCTGCTGGCGGCCACGGACTCCGTCTCGGGGCTGCTCGGCTCGGTCGCCGCGCTGCTGAGCGTCCGCACCGGCTACGAGGCTGCGATCGCCGCCGCCCTCGGCAGCGCGGCCGACGCCGTCGCCGTACGCGACGTCGACGCCGCGATCCAGGCGATCGGCCACCTCAAGTCCGACGACCTCGGTCGCGCCGGGCTGCTGCTCGGCGGCTCGACCGTGGACGAGGACAGCTGGCCCGGGCTGCCTGCCGGCGCCGTGTACGCGACCGACGTCGTCGAGTGCCCGGCCGACCTGCGCCCCGCGTTGTCCCGGCTGCTGTTCAAGACCGCCGTGGTCGACGACCTCGCCACCGCCCGAGCCCTGGTCGGCGAGGCGCCCGACGTCACGGCCGTCACGCTCGACGGCGACCTGCTCGGCGCGCACTTCGCGTCCGGCGGGTCCTCGAGCCAGCCCAGCCTGATCGAGGTGCAGGCCGCCGTCGACGAGGCCGCCGAGTCGCTGGCCCGCGCGAGCCACGAGCTCGAGCGGCTCACCTTCACCCTCGCCACGCTGGAGGCGGAGCGCGAGGACGCCGCGCGCCGGGCCGACGTCGCTCTCGCGAAGCTCCACGAGTCCGACGCCGCGCTGGCGGCGGTCGCCGAGGAGCTCGGCCAGTACGGCGCCCAGGCCCGCTCCGCCAAGGCCGAGGCCGCCCGCCTCGAGCAGGCGATCGCGACCGCCCGCGAGTCGCACGCCTCCCACCTCGCCGGCCTCGCCGAGCTCGAGGAGCGCCTCGCGCAGGCGGAGACCTCCGAGGACGAGGAGCCCGACACCGACGAGCGCGAGCGCCTCGCCGAGGCGGCCCGTGCGGCGCGTGCCCGCGAGATGGAGGCGCGCCTGGCGCTGCGCACGGCCGAGGAGCGGGCGCGGGCGCTGCACGGCCGCGCCGACGGTCTCCGCAACGCGGCGCGAGGCGAGCGGGAAGCGCGAGCCCGCGCGATCGCCCGCCGCGAGCAGCTGCTGCGCGAGGGGCGGGTCGCCCAGGCCGTGGCCCGAGGGGTCGCCGTGGTCCTCGACCGGCTCGAGGAGTCGATCGAGCTGGCCACCATCCAGCGCACCGGCATCGAGCGCGGCCGGACCGGCCGGGAGCAGCAGCTCGTCGCCACCCGCGAGAAGCTGCGCACCCTCGGGACGACGCTCGACGAGCTGGTGAACTCCGTCCACCGCGACGAGATGGCGCGCACCGAGCAGCGGATGCGGATCGAGCAGCTCGAGGAGCGTGCGCTGGAGGAGCTCGGCCTGGACGCCGACTCCCTCGTCGCCGAGTACGGACCCGACCAGCCGATCCCGCGCATGCCCGTGGACGACGCGGCCGCGAGCGCGGCCGAGGCGGCGCGAGCCGAGGCCGCCGACGGCGCCGACGAGGTCGTCGAGACCTACGCCTACGACCGGGAGGAGCAGCGCAAGCGGTTGCGTGCCGCCGAGCGGGCGCTGGCCCAGCTCGGCCGGATCAACCCGCTCGCGCTCGAGGAGTTCTCGGCCCTGGAGGAGCGGCACAAGTTCCTCACCGAGCAGCTCGAGGACCTCAAGCGCACCCGCCGCGACCTGCTGGACATCGTGCGCGAGGTCGACGAGCGGGTGCAGCAGGTCTTCACCGAGGCGTACGCCGACGTGACCAAGGCCTTCGACTCGACCTTCGCCCGGCTGTTCCCGGGGGGTGAGGGCCGCCTGGTCCTGACCAACCCCGACGACATGCTCACCACCGGCATCGAGGTCGAGGCCCGCCCTCCGGGCAAGAAGGTCAAGCGACTCTCGCTGCTCTCCGGCGGCGAGCGATCCCTGGTCGCCGTGGCGTTCCTGGTGGCGCTGTTCAAGGCCCGGCCGTCGCCGTTCTACATCCTCGACGAGGTGGAGGCGGCGCTCGACGACACCAACCTCGGCCGGCTGCTGGAGATCTACGAGGAGCTGCGCGAGAACTCCCAGCTCCTGGTGATCACCCACCAGAAGCGCACGATGGAGGTCGGCGACGCGCTCTACGGGGTCTCGATGCGTGGCGACGGCGTGTCGGCGGTGATCAGCCAGCGCCTGCGGGAGGCCGAGAGTGCCTGACCGGAGCCGCCCCACGCGAGGGGAATACCGGGCTTGGCGGCAGGCGACCACCCGCTGGGCCGACGACGACGTCTACGGCCACATGAACAACGCACGGTACTTCGAGCTGATCGACACCGCCGTCAACGTGCACCTCGCCGAGGCCACCGGCGTCGACATCCGCACCCTGCCCGCGGTCGGCGTGGTCGCGGAAGTGTCCTGCCGCTACTTCCGCGAGGTCGGCTACCCCGACCCGATCGACCTCGGCCTGGCCGTCGAGCGGATCGGCACGTCCTCGATCGTCTACCGGATCGGCATCTTCCAGGGCGGGACCGGCGGACCGGAGGACGAAGCAGCGGCCGAGGGCCGCTTCGTCCACGTGTACGTCGAGGCAGCCTCCCCGGGACGCGGTGCGGACGACGACGGGCACCGCGAGGCCCGCCGGTCGGTGCCCGTCCCCGAGATCGTGCGCGCGGCCGTCGAGCCTTTGCTCGCCGACACCTCCGACAGCCCCGACAGCAACGACGGGTAGACCGGGCCGGCGGTCGGCGGTTTGGGTCGGCGAGCGACAATGGGGTCGACCGACATCGGGACTCGGGAAGGATCCGTCGTGATCGTGCTGGTGCTGCTGATGCTCGTGATCCTGCTGGTCGCCGGCGCCGTCGTGGTCTACGTCGCGTTCCCGCACCGGGGCGAGGACGTGCCCGGCGCGCCCTGGCTCGGCGAGGCCGTGAAGCGGGGTGTGGACGGCGTCGGCGAGGCCATCGAGCGCTCCGGCGAGCTGCTCGACGAGCGGATCGCAGACCGTTCCGGCGACGCCGCGGAGCGCGCTGACAGCCGACGCTGACCCGCGCCTGACTGCGACTCGTCCTCTGGTTGGATGGGTCGCATGATCGGGACAAACGAGCTGCTCCTCCTCGCCGCCGCGATCGCGCTGCTCGCGGTCGCCCTCGTGGTGGGGCTGGTCCGCTCCGGCGGTCGTCGTCGTACGCCGCCCGCTCCGCCGACGCCGTCGGCCCCGCCGGCAGCCGAGGCACCGGCCCCCGGAGCCCCCGGGGAGGCACCGGCCGAGCCGTCGGTCGAGACCCGCGCTCCGGCGGCGCCGACGCTCGAGCGGCCCGAGGGCCGCTCGAGCCGGCTGGTCCGGCTCCGTCAGCGGCTCGCCGGATCCCAGGGAGGCCTGGGCCGCGGGCTGCTCGCCCTGCTCTCGCGTGACCGCCTCGACGAGGACACCTGGGAGGACATCGAGGACACGCTCATCACGGCCGACGTCGGGGTCGGCCCCACCCAGGAGCTGGTCGAGAAGCTGCGCACCCGGCTGCGGGTGGAGGGAAGCAGCGCGGCCGACGCCCGGACCGTGCTGCGCGAGGAGCTGCTCGCGCTGGTCGATCCCTCGATGGACCGCGAGCTCCACCTCGACGGACCCGAGGACGGCCCGGCCGTCGTGCTCGTCGTCGGGGTCAACGGCGCCGGCAAGACGACGTCGGTGGGCAAGATCGCCCGCGTGCTCGTCGCAGACGGGAAGTCGGTCGTGATGGGTGCCGCCGACACGTTCCGTGCGGCGGCGACCGAGCAGCTGACCACCTGGGGCGAGCGGGTCGGGGTCGAGGTGGTCTCCGGCCCTGAGGGCAGCGACCCGGCGAGCGTCGCGTTCGAGTCCGTGCGCGCCGGTGTCGAGCGCGGGGCCGACGTCGTCCTCGTCGACACCGCGGGCCGCCTGCAGAACAAGGCCGGCCTGATGGACGAGCTCGGCAAGGTCAAGCGCGTGATCGAGAAGCAAATGCCGGTGCGCGAGGTCCTGCTCGTCCTGGACGCGACGACCGGCCAGAACGGCATGGTCCAGGCGCGGGTGTTCCGCGAGGTGGTCGACGTCACCGGGATCGTGCTGACCAAGCTCGACGGGTCCGCCAAGGGCGGCATCGTCGTGGCCGTGCAGCGCGAGCTCGGCGTACCAGTGAAGCTCGTCGGCCTGGGGGAGGGTGCGGACGACCTCGCGCCGTTCGACCCCGAGGCCTTCGTCGACGCGCTGCTCGGTGAGTCGCCGGTCGACTGACCGACGACCGGGGCGCGCGCTCGCTCAGCCCTCGCTGCGCGCGGCGATCCCCTCGAGCATGAACTCCACGAAGTCCTCCGCCTCCTCGGGGGCGGGGACCGGTCGCTCGATGATCGCGTAGAGGATCATCAGGCCGGCGAACCAGTTGACCGCGAGGTCCATCCGGAAGTCCGGACGCAGCTCGCCGCGGGCGATGCCGCGCTCGAAGAGCTGGCGGGCCGCGGCCTCCTGGCCCTCGAACGCCGACGTGTAGAGGGCACCGATCCGGGGATCGCGCAACGACTCCGCGACGGTCATGCGCATGTAGGCCCGCCCGGTGTCGGTGCCGGAGAACGCGAGGGCCTGCCGCGTCGCCTCGAGGAGGTCACCGCGCAGGGAGCCGGTGTCGGGGATCGGCAGCTGGGTGCTGTACAGCTGCTCCAGCGCTGCGAAGGCGAGGTCCTCCTTGCCGGCCCAGCGGCGGTAGACCGTGGCCTTTCCCGCACGCGCCCGGGCGGCCACCTCGTCGACCGTCATGTTGTCGAACCCGCGGGTCAGGATCAGCTCGGCGGCGGCCGCCAGGATCCGGTCGTCCGCGCTCGCGTCCCGGGGACGGCCCTTGCGCCGGGGAGCACGAGGCTCTTCCGGCTGGGCAGGGCTCCCAGACATGGACACGGGGACAAGGTAGGCCTCCCGCTGAAGGGCCGCTCGGGAAACCCCGGGAAATGACCCGGGTCATTTTCTGGCCATTTGACGTTTTTGCGGCTGGTTCACGTATTCGTAACACGAGCGCGGAACCTGTCACGCAACCGAAACGCACGCGCACGGCTCCGCGAAACGTCGGACCGCGACGCTTTCCCCACAGCGTGGCTGGCCCTGGCCCCGACACCGTCGTCCGACCCCCAGGACCATCGCTGACTCTCTGCTCGCTCACCAATGGAGGTCTGATGGACGGCTATTACGCCTGGATGATCGTCGCGACGGCACTCGTGCTGATGATGACGACGCCGGCCCTGGCCCTGTTCTACGGCGGGATGACCCGCTCGAAGTCCGTGCTGAACATGATGATGATGTCCTACATCGCGATGGCGGTCATCGGCATCGTCTTCGTGCTCTGGGGCTGGTCGATGGGCTGGGGCGGTGACGGCGTCGGCAACGGGAACGGCAAGCTGATCGCCAGCCCGTTCCACATGTTCGGGCTCGACGGCGTGTCCCACGCCAACTACATCTTCGTGCTGTTCCAGCTGACCTTCGCGGTCATCACCGCGGCGCTGATCTCCGGCTCGATCGCCGACCGCGTCAAGCTGTCGGCCTGGATCGTGTTCATCGTCGGCTGGGTCACGCTGGCGTACTTCCCGATCGCCCACAACGTGTGGGGCGGCGGCTGGCTGTACTCGAAGTTCCCGAACCTCGACTACGCCGGTGGCACCGTCGTGCACATCAACGCCGGTGTGGCCGGTCTGGTGCTGGCGCTCGTGATCGGGCGGCGGGTCGGCTGGCCGAAGGAGCCGATGCGGCCCCACAACCTGACCCTCACGATGATCGGCGCCGGCCTCCTCTGGTTCGGCTGGTACGGCTTCAACGTCGGCTCTATCGTCTTCACCTCGGACGCCCTGAAGGACCCGTCGAAGTTCTCGGCGCAGTTCTACTCCGAGACCGGCGTGACCTTCATGAACACGACCCTCGCCACGATGGCCGCGATGCTCGGCTGGCTCCTGGTGGAGCGCCTGGTCCACGGCAAGGCGACGTCGCTCGGCGCCGCGTCCGGTGTGGTCGCCGGTCTGGTCGCGATCACCCCGTCCTGTGGCGCGGTGAACACGGTCGGCGCGCTGATCATCGGCGCTCTCGCCGGTGGCGTCTGCGCCGTGGCGGTCGGGCTGAAGTTCCGGCTCAAGATGGACGACTCGCTCGACGTGGTCGGCGTGCACCTGGTCGGCGGCATCATCGGCGCGCTGATGATCGGCCTCGTGGGCACCGACAAGTCGCCCCAGGGCGTCGACGGCCTGTTCGGCGGCATGAACGGCCTCTTCTACGGCGGCAACCTCACGCTGCTCGGCCACCAGGCCATGGGCGTGCTGTTCACCCTCGTGGTGTCCGGCCTGGCCGCCACCGTGCTCGGCCTGGCGATCAAGTACACGATCGGTTGGCGGGTCACCGAGGAGGACGAGGTCGAGGGCATCGACTTCGCCCAGCACGGCGAGACGGCGTACGACCTGGGCACGTCCACCAGCCGCTTCGGCAACGCCCTCGGTTCGGCGACCGGCGTCAAGGAAGGTGTGAGCGCATGAAGCTCGTGACCGCGGTGATCAAGCCGCACAAGTGGGAAGAGGTCCGCGAGGCTCTCGAGACCTTCGGCGTGACCGGCATGACCGTCAGCGAGGTCAGCGGCTACGGCCGGCAGAAGGGCCACACCGAGGTGTACCGGGGCGCCGAGTACGACATCGCCCTGGTCCCGAAGATCCGGATCGAGATCGTCGTCGACGACAGCGACGTCGCCGACGTGACCGACATCGTCGTGAAGGCCGCGCAGACCGGCCGGATCGGCGACGGCAAGGTCTGGGTCTCCTCGGTCGACAGCGTGGTCCGGGTCCGCACCGGCGAGCGCGACGAGGCAGCGATCTAGCAGCCCCGGGACAGCAGTGGACCGACAGGGTCGACGGGCATCTCGCCCGTCGGCCCTGTCGGCACGCCGTAACACGCCTGTAACGAACGGGGGTCACAGTGACGGGCCATGACGTCCCTCACCGACGCCGCAGGCGCGAGCCTGCCCTCGTTCACCGCCCACCTGGCTGCGCCCTTGTCCGCGCCCCTCACCAGCCGGATCGACACCGGCGACACCGCCTGGCTGCTCGCCGCCTCGGCCCTCGTCCTGCTGATGGCCCCCGGCCTGGCGCTCTTCTACGGCGGGATGGTGCGCTCGAAGAGCGTGCTGAACATGATCATGATGACGTTCGGTGCGCTGGCCGTCATCACGGTCGTCTGGGTGCTCGTGGGGTACTCCCTCGCGTTCGGCGACGACGTCGGCGGCGGCCTGCTCGGCGACCCGCTCCAGCACCTCGGCCTCCAGTCGCTGATGAAGCCCTCGGCGGACACCTGGCTCAGCGTTCCGGTGATCCTGTTCGCCGTCTTCCAGGGACTGTTCGCCGTGATCACCGGGGCGCTCGTCTCCGGGGCGATCGCCGACCGCGCACGCTTCGGCGCCTGGATCGTGTTCGTCGCGGTCTGGACGGTCGTGGTGTACGCGCCGGTCGCCCACTGGGTGTTCGACCTGGACCACCCCGGTCACTCCGGGGGATGGCTGGCGAACAAGGTCGGCCTGGTCGACTTCGCGGGCGGGACGGCCGTCGAGATCTGCTCCGGCGCCTCTGCGCTGGCGCTGGCGATGGTGATCGGGACGCGGATCGGCTTCGGCAAGGAAGCGATGCGGCCGCACAACCTCACCCTGGTGATGCTGGGCGCGGGCCTGCTGTGGTTCGGCTGGTTCGGCTTCAACGCCGGCTCCGCGCTCAAGGCGGACCACACCGCGGCGGTCGTGTTCGTCACGACGCTCTGCGCGGGCGCGGCAGGCGCGCTCGGCTGGCTGGGGATCGAGCGGCTCCGGGACGGCCATGCGACGTCGCTCGGCGCGGCCTCGGGCATGGTCGCCGGACTGGTGGCGATCACGCCGAGCTGCTCGTCGCTGTCGCCGCTCGGCGCGCTGGTGATGGGCGCCGCCGCGGGCGTGATCTGTGCCCTCGCCGTGGGCCTGAAGTACACCTTCGGGTACGACGACTCGCTCGACGTCGTGGGCGTGCACATGATCGGGGGCATCGTCGGCACCGTCGGGATCGGCCTGCTCGCCACGGCAGCGGCCCCGGCGGGCATCGACGGCCTGTTCTACGGCGGCGGCGTCGACCAGCTCGGCAAGCAGGTGCTCGCGGCGGCCGTGGTGCTGGTCTACGCCTTCGTGGCGTCGGGCATCATCGGTCTGGTGGTGGACCGGTTGATGGGCCTCCGCATCGATGAGGAGCACGAGGTGAGCGGCATCGACCTGGTGGTCCACGCCGAGACGGCGTACGACCTGCACGCGACGGCCGGGACGCGGACGGGCACCCTGCTCGGCCACCGGGACTGACTGACAACCAAGGAAGAAGGCCACCATGAAGCTCGTCACCGCGGTGATCAAGCCGCACAAGTGGGAGGACGTCCGCGCCGCCCTCGAGACCGTCGGCGTGACCGGCATGACGGTCAGCGAGGTCAGCGGCTACGGACGCCAGAAGGGGCACACCGAGGTGTACCGGGGCGCCGAGTACGACATCGCCCTCGTGCCCAAGATCCGGGTCGAGATCGTGGTCGACGAGCAGGACGTCGACTCGGTGACCGACGCGATCGTCCGGGCCGCGCAGACCGGCCGGATCGGCGACGGCAAGGTCTGGGTCGCGCCGGTCGAGACCGTGATCAGGGTCCGCACCGGCGACCGCGACGAGCTGGCGATCTGACCACGCCATGACCGCGGCCGAGCGCGCCGAGCGGGCCGCGAAGGCCGACACGCTGTGCCAGGAGGCGTACGCCTCCGTCGGCGCGCCCGACGTCGGCGTGGCACTGGTCGCCGTCGGCGGCTACGGCCGGGAGGAGCTGGCGCCGTACAGCGACCTCGACGTGGTGCTCGTGCACGACGTCGGCGTCGAGGCCGGCGCCTGGGCGGGCGAGATCTGGTACCCGCTCTGGGACTCGGGCCTCAAGATCGACCACTCGGTCCGCTCGGCGGCCGAGATGCTCGACCAGGCGGCCTCCGACCTCAAGGTGGCGCTGGGTCTGCTCGACGTGCGCCACCTGGCGGGAGACCCCAACCTCACGCTGCGGCTCCGCACGGCGATGCTCGCCTCCTGGCGCCGTGACGCCAAGGAGCGGCTCCCCGAGCTCCAGGCGCTGGTGCGCGACCGCTACCGCCTGCTCGGCGAGCTCGCGCACAACTCGGTGCCGGACATCAAGGAGGCGACCGGCGGCCTGCGCGACGCGACCGTGCTCAAGGCCCTGGTCGCCACCTGGCTGGTCGACGTGCCCCACGGCGAGCTGGAGAGCTGCCGGCAGGCGCTCCTGGACGTGCGCGACGCCCTGCACACCGTCGCCGGCCGCGGCAACGACCGGATCGCCCCGGAGCTGTGGTCGGACATGGCTCCGCTGCTCGACCTGCCGGACGCGGCGGCCGTCCAGCAGCACGTCCGCGGCCTCGGGCGCCGGATGACCCATCTCTCGCGGCTGACCTGGCGACGCGTCGACGCGGTGCTGCGCCGGCCCCCGAAGGCAACCGCCGGCCGGCGTCCCCAGCTGGAGTCGATTGGCGGCGGGCTCGCTGTGGCCTACGAGGAGATCGTGCTCGACCGCGACGCCCGGCCGGCCGACGACCCGTGCCTGCTGCTCCGCGCCGCCGCGGAGGCCGCGGAGCGCGACCTGGTGCTCGAGCCGACGACGACCGCGCGGCTGGTCGCCGACGTGCCGCCCCTGCCCGACCCGTGGCCGGTCGAGGCGCGCGACCTCCTGGTCCGGCTGCTGGCGGCCGGACCCGGGCTGCTCGCTGTCTGGGAGACGCTCGACGAGACCGACGCCCTCGACACCTTCCTCCCGGAGTGGGAGCGGGTGCGGCTCCTGCCGCACGCCTCGACCGTGCACCGGTTCACCGTCGACCGCCACCTCGTCGAGACCTGCATCGAGGCGTCCGCGCTGATCCGGCGCGTGTCGCGCCCGGACGTGCTCATGGTGGCGGCCCTCCTGCACGACATCGGGAAGGGAGAGCTCACCGAGCACTGCGTCGCGGGGGAGCCGATCGCCCGTGCGATCGCGCGGCGGATGGGCTTCGACGAGCGTGAGACCGAGCTGGTCACGGCGCTGGTGCGCTGGCACCTGCTGCTGCCGGAGACGGCGACGACGCGCGACGCCGAGGACCCGGCGACCGTCGAGCTCGTCACCAGCCGGATCCGCGACCGCGAGGAGCTCGAGCTGCTGTTCGCGCTCACCGAGGCCGACGCCAAGGCGACGTCGGAGAAGGCGTGGACCACGTGGCGCGCCTCCCTGGTCCGGAGCCTGGTCCGCCGGGCCGCGGCCGTGCTCGGCGACGCGCAGGTCGCGGACGGGCCGGTCCCCGAGCCGGCGTACCGGTCGGTGCAGGTCCCCGACGCCGTGCGGCGCGACCCACGCGACGTCGCCGTCACCGTGGAGGAGGGCGCCGACGGGTCCCGGGTCACCGTGGTCTCCGGCGACCGGGTGGGCCTCCTCGCCGACGCCGCGGCGATGCTCGCGCTCCAGCGCGTCTCGGTGCGGGCCGCCCGCGCCTGGAACCTCGAGGAGTTCGGCGTCTCGGTCTGGCACGTCGACCGCACGGGCCTGGACGCGGCGGTGCTGCGCGAGCGGCTCGAGGCGGTGGTCGAGGGCCGGGTGGACCCCGCCACCCGGCTGCGCCCGACCGGGCCCTCCGTCCTCGCGCCCACCGTGGTGGTGCGTCCCGAGGCATCCGAGCGGGCCACCGTGCTCGAGGTGCGCGCGGCCGACCGCCCGGGAGTCGTCCACCTGGTGTGTGCGGCGCTCGCCCGGCTCGGCATCACGGTCACCTCGGCGCACGTCGACACTCTCGGTCCGCAGGCGGTCGACGTCTTCTACGTGCAGGAGTCGGGGGCGGCCGCGCTGAGCGACCGGAGGGCGGCCGACGCCGCGCACGCGGTCCGCGCGGCCCTGAGCGGGGGCGACGCCGACCCGGGGGCCTGAGCCGGTCCCGTAGGCTTGGCAGGCGCATCCCGCCGTACGAACCCCGAGGAATCACTTGTTCACCACGCTTTCCGACCGGCTGTCCGAGACGTTCAAGGCCCTCCGCGGCAAGGGCCGGCTGTCCGAGGCGGACATCGACGCCACCGCGCGCGAGATCCGGCTCGCCCTGCTCGAGGCCGACGTCGCGCTGCCGGTGGTCAAGGACTTCATCGCGGCGGTCAAGGAGCGCGCCCGGGGCGAGGAGGTCAGCCAGGCGCTGAACCCGGCCCAGCAGGTCGTGAAGATCGTGAACGAGGAGCTGGTCGGGATCCTGGGCGGGGAGACCCGCCGGCTGACCTTCGCCAAGACCCCGCCGACCGTGATCATGCTCGCCGGCCTCCAGGGCTCCGGCAAGACGACCCTCGCGGCCAAGCTCGCGCTGTGGCTCAAGGACCAGGGCAAGAGCCCGCTGCTGGTGGCCGCGGACCTGCAGCGCCCGAACGCCGTGAACCAGCTGCAGGTCAACGGTGAGCGCGCCGGCGTGACCGTCTTCGCGCCCCAGCCGGGCAACGGTGTCGGCGACCCGGTCGCGGTTTCCCGTGAGGGTGTGGCCGAGGCCCGCCGCACGCTGCACGACGTCGTCATCATCGACACCGCGGGCCGCCTGGGCATCGACGAGGAGCTGATGCGCCAGGCCGCGGACATCCGCGACGCCGTCACCCCCGACGAGATCCTGTTCGTCGTCGACGCGATGATCGGCCAGGACGCCGTCAACACCGCCCAGGCGTTCCTCGACGGCGTCGGGTACGACGGCGTCGTGCTCACCAAGCTCGACGGTGATGCGCGCGGCGGTGCGGCGCTCTCGATCGCCAAGATGACCGGCAAGCCGGTGATGTTCGCGTCCGCCGGCGAGAAGCTCACCGACTTCGACCTGTTCCACCCCGACCGGATGGCCTCGCGCATCCTCGACATGGGTGACCTGCTCACGCTGATCGAGCAGGCCGAGAAGACGTTCGACGCCGAGCAGGCGGCCAAGGCGGCCGCGAAGCTCCAGGAGGGGGAGTTCACCCTCGACGACTTCCTCGAGCAGATGCAGCAGGTCCGCAAGATGGGCTCGCTGACCAAGATGCTCGGGATGCTGCCGGGGATGGGCCAGTTCCGTGACCAGCTGGAGAACTTCGACGAGCGCGAGATCGACCGGATCCAGGCGATCATCCAGTCGATGACGCCCGCCGAGCGGGCGAACCCGAAGATGATCGACGGCTCCCGCCGCGCGCGGATCGCCAAGGGTGCGGGTCGGACCGTCGCCGACGTCAACCAGCTGGTCGACCGGTTCTTCGAGGCCCGCAAGATGATGCAGCAGATGGCGCGCGGCGGCATGCCCGGCCTTCCCGGGTCTCCCGGGATGGGCCTGGGCAAGAAGGCCAAGGGTCGTCAGGCACCGCAGCAGAAGAAGGGCAAGGGTGCTCGGCGCAGCGGCAACCCCGCCAGGGCGGCGGCCGAGGCGCAGGGCCAGAAGGACGGCGCACCGGCCGGCTCGGCGTTCGGCCTGCCGGCCGACCTGCCCGAGGACTTCGACCCCAGCCAGCTCCCCGACCTGTCGAAGTACCTCAAGTAGACCCGGGAGGTCGGCGAGCGGGCACGAATGCTGCGCGGGAGCGCGGCGAGCGGGCAGGAATGCTGCGCGTGAGGGCGGCGAGCGGGCAGGAATGCTGCGCGTGAGGGCGGCGAGCGGGCAGGAATGCTGCGCGCTCTCACCGGCTTCGGGTGCGTCCTGAAGTGGGAGTGCCCGCTCGGGACGTCCGTGGCCAGTGGGAGTGCCCGCTCGGGGTGTCGGTCGGCAGTGGGAGTGCCCGCTCGGCGTACGGGTTTGGCTCACTCCTCCAGGGCGGCCCGGGCGATCGCCATCGCGATCGCACCGGTGATCTCGGCCCGCGCTCCGAGGGCCGCCGACGCGACCCGCACGGCGGCGGCGGTGGCCGGCTGGGCATAGCGGTCCAGGGAGGCGCGCACACCCTCGACGAGGGGTGCCGCCGAGCCGAGCGGGCCGCCGACCACGACGAGGCTCGGGTTGATGCTGTTGCACAGGTCGGCGAGCGCCCGCCCGACCGTCCGGCCGGCATCGCCGAGCACGCGGCGCACACCGGCGTCCCCCTCGGCCTCGAGGGCGAGCACCCGGTCGACCGTGAGGGTCTCGTCGTACGCCGGCTCGAGCAGCTCGAGCAGCCTCGGCACCGACACCTCGGTCTCGAGGCAGCCGCGGTTGGTGCACCGGCAGACGCGGCCGTGCTCGAGGATCTGGACGTGGCCGATCTCGCCGGCGATGCCGGTCGCGCCGCGGTAGAGGCGCCCGCCGAGCACCAGGCCCGCGCCGACGCCGCTGGCCAGCTTGAGGTAGACGAAGTCGCCGACCCCGTGGGCCGCACCGTGGTGCAGCTCGGCGAGCGCGCCGAGGTTCGCGTCGTTGTCGGCTGCCACCGGGATCCCGAGCCGCTCCTGCAGCTCGTCGGTCGGGACCAGGTCGTGCCAGCCGGGCAGGATCCCGGACCTGATCTGCGCCGACCGCCGGTCGATCGGCGCCGGCACGCAGAGCCCGACGCCGCGCAGGTCCGCGACCTCCCGGCCGCTCGCCCGCGCGAGCGAGCGCACCATCCGGGTCGCCCGGTCGAGGGTCGCGGACCCGTGGTCGTCCACGTCGACGGGCTGGACGTCCTCGGCCAGGACGACGCCGGACCGGTCGGCGACCGCGACCCGGACGTGGTGGTGCCCGATGTCGATGCCGGCCACGCCACCGCGGGCGCTCGTGGCCGCCACCAGCAGCGGGGGCCGGCCGCTGCCACCCTTGTGCGGGCGGCCGCGGTCCGTCGTCTCGACCGCGAGCCCGTGCTCGATCAGGTCCTGCACGAGACTCGACACGGTCGTCCGCGACAGCCCGGTCGACCGGGCGAGATCGGCCCGGCTCTGGGGACCGTCGGTCAGCAGCGCGCCGAGGACCGCGCGCCGGTTCGCGGCACGCAGCCGCTCGAGCGAGGTGCGGTCCGCCATGTCGGCACGGTAGGGCATTCCTCCGGAGAACGCACTAATAAGGCGCGTGCTGGCGATCTTTCCGCATTGACGCTGCCGAATCCCGGTTCCTAGCGTGACCGGCGACACACTCACCTCGGGGACCGGCTCGACCGGACCCGATCTCGGGCAGGAGACGCCATGCACCACCATCCCTCACGGACCCGGCGGCGATCCGCCGCGGTCCTCGTCGCCGCAGGTGCCGCGCTGCTGTCGGCGGCGCTCGTCGCCCCCGCCGGCCACGCGACCCCCGCCGGCGGCTCCGGCGGGCACGAGCACCACGGCCACGCCCTGCCCTACCGCGACGCGACGCTGCCGACCGCGACCCGCGTCGCCGACCTCCTCGGCCGGATGACGCTCCAGGAGAAGGTCGGCCAGATGACCCAGGCCGAGCGCGGCGACGTCGCGGCCGACCCGTCGCTCGTGACGACCTGGGGTCTCGGGAGCCTGCTCTCGGGCGGCGGCTCGGTGCCCGACCCGAACACTCCGGCGGCGTGGGCCGACATGGTCGACACCTTCCAGCGGGCCGCGCTCCAGACCCGCCTCGGCATCCCGATCCTGTACGGCGTGGACTCCGTGCACGGCCACGGCAACCTCCTGAGCGCGACCGTCTTCCCGCACAACATCGGCCTCGGTGCCACGCGAGACCCGCGCCTGGTCCGCAAGGTCGGCGCGATCACGGCCGAGGAGACCCGTGCCTCCGGGCCGCAGTGGACCTTCGCCCCGTGCGTGTGCGTGGCGCGCGACGACCGGTGGGGCCGCACCTACGAGAGCTTCGGCGAGGACCCGAACCTGGTCGAGTCGATGGAGACCATCATCGACGGGCTCCAGGGCAAGCCCGGCCAGCTGGACCAGTCGCGCCACGTCCTGGCCACCGCGAAGCACTTCGCCGGTGACGGGCTGACGAGCTACGACGCGACCAAGGCCGGCACCGGCGCCTACCCGATCGACCAGGGCGTCGACCAGGTCGACCGGGCGACCTTCGACCGGCTCGCCCTGGCGCCGTACTGGCCCGCCGTGCAGCAGCACCACGTCGGCTCCGTGATGCCCTCCTTCTCCAGCGTCGACTGGACCGAGGACGGTCTCGGCAACCCGATCAAGATGCACGCCAACCGGGAGCTGATCACCGGAGTCCTCAAGGGCGCGATGGGCTTCGACGGACTGGTGGTGTCGGACTGGCAGGCGATCAGGCAGCTGCCGGGCGACTACCGCACGCAGGTGGCCACGTCGGTCGACGCGGGCGTGGACCTGTTCATGGAGCCGTACTCCGGCAGCAGCGTCGGAGCACCCGACTTCATCGCCACGCTCGTGGGCCTGGTGCAGGACCACACCGTGCCGATGAACCGGATCGACGACGCGGTCTCGCGCATCCTGACGGCGAAGTTCGAGCTCGGGCTGTTCGAGCACCCGTTCACCGACCGCAGCCACCTCGACGACATCGGCAGCCCGGAGCACCGGGCCGTGGCCCGCAGGGCCGTGCAGGAGTCGCAGGTGCTGCTGAAGAACGACAGCGGAACGCTCCCGCTCGACGCCGACCACCCGGTGTACGTCGCCGGCAGCAACGCCGACAACATCGGCAACCAGGCGGGTGGCTGGACCCTGACGTGGCAGGGCGGCTCGACCAACGTGATCCCGGGGCAGACGATCCTCGACGGCATCCGCCACGCGGACGCCCAGGTCACCTACAGCGAGGACGCCGGCGCACCCGTGCCGGCCGGGGCCGACGGCATCGTCGTGGTCGGCGAGACGCCGTACGCCGAGGGCTTCGGCGACGTCGGCGGTCCGCAGTGGGCCTACGACCCGGGCGACCACGGGGTCCCGCGGCCGGCGAAGACCATGGAGCTCTCCGACGCCGACAAGGCGGCGGTCGCGAAGGTCTGCGCGGAAGCCGCGAGCTGCACGGTGGTCGTCGTCTCGGGTCGGCCGGTCGTGATCGACCCGTCGTTGCTCGGACAGATCGACGCCCTGGTCGCAGCCTGGCTGCCCGGCAGCGAGGGCGAGGGCGTCGCGGACGTGGTGTTCGGCACGGCGGGGTTCACCGGCCGGCTGCCGGTGACCTGGCCGCGGTCGGTGTCGCAGGAGCCGATCAACGTCGGTGATGCCGACTACGACCCGCTGTACCCGTTCGGGTGGGGGTTGCGGACGGAGGGCTGAGCGTCCTCCTCGGGCGGGCGCGTCCCCGGCTTCGGCGTTGCCGGGGGACGCGCCCGCTGCTGGGCTCATCTCTGCGCCATGTCTGGGATCGGCGTGCGTTAACGTCGCGCGCATGGCGATCGCGCGGTTCCGGGGAGTCGTGCTCCCCGAGGGGGAGGCGAGGGACCTGTACGTCGTGGACGGCCGGGTCACCCACGAGCACCAGGCCGGCGCCGAGACGGCCGCCGAGGGCTGGATCGTCCCCGGGCTGGTCGACGCGCACAACCACCTCGGCCTCGAGGACGACGGCGCCGTCGACGACGCCACGATCGAGGCCCAGGCGCTCGCCGACCGCGACACCGGCACGCTGCTGCTGCGCGACTGCGGCTCGCCGTCGGACACCCGCTGGGTCCACCGGCGCGAGGACCTGCCCCGCCTGATCCGGTGCGGCCGCCACCTCGCGCGGACGAAGCGCTACATCCGCAACTACGCCCACGAGGTCGAGCCCGCCGACCTGCCCGGGTACGTCGCCCGGGAGGCCGAGGGCAGCGACGGGTGGGTGAAGCTGGTGGGGGACTGGATCTCCCGCGAGGAGGGCGATCTCGCGCCGTCGTTCCCGGCCGACGCAGTGGCGCAGGCGATCGCCGTCGCACACGAGCACGGCGCGAAGGTGACCGCCCACTGCTTCGCCGTCGACTCGCTCTCGCCGCTGCTCGACGCGGGCATCGACTGCATCGAGCACGGCACCGGCCTGCGCACCGACCACCTCGAGCAGATGGTCGCCCAGCGGGTCGCGCTGGTCCCGACGGTGCAGCAGACCGACAAGTTCCCCGAGTACGTCGACGCGGCGCGCGAGCGGTTCCCGGCGTACGCGGCCACCATGGAGGACCTGCACCGGCGGCGCCGCGACGTGCTGATGGCGGCGTACGAGGCCGGCGTGGAGCTGTACGTCGGCAGCGACGGGGGCGGCTCGTCGCGGCACGGCTGCCTGCACGAGGAGGTCCTCGCGATGGCCGAGATGGGCCTGCCGGCGGAGTACGTCCTCGGCGCGGCGTCGTGGCGCGGCCGGGCATGGCTGGGCTGGAACGCGACCCTCGAGGAGGGCGCGCCCGCCGACTTCGTCGTCTACCCCCGCGACCCGCGCAGCGACCTCGGCGTGCTCGCCGAGCCGGCGCGCGTAGTGCTGCGCGGGGCGCGGGTGGTGTAACCGTCCAGGGGCTCTCCGGGCGGATTTCGTGCGTGCGGGCACCTCTGGCAGAATGGCGCGCTGAGTCTTGTGCGTGAGGGACCCTCTCACCCCGATCGCGCGAGCCCTTTCGAGCGGCCGACCCGGTCCCCACCTGGTGGCGGGCTGCTCACCCACCACAGAACATCCAAGGAGACACCACAAACGTGGCCGTCAAGATTCGCCTGAAGCGCATGGGCAAGATCCGCCAGCCGTACTACCGCGTCGTCGTCGTCGACTCCCGCAAGAAGCGGGACGGCCGCGTGATCGAGGAGATCGGCAAGTACCACCCGAAGGAGGAGCCCTCGTTCATCGACGTGGTCTCCGAGCGGGCGCAGTACTGGCTGGGCGTCGGCGCGCAGCCGACCGAGGCCGTCGAGGCGATCCTCAAGGTGACCGGCGACTGGCAGAAGTTCAAGGGCCTTCCGGGCGCCGAGGGCACCCTCAAGGTGGCCGAGCCGAAGCGCGACAAGACCGAGATCTTCAACGAGGCGCTCAAGGACTCGGCGAACGAGCCGAAGTCCGAGGCCGTCACCAAGAAGGCCGCCGCCAAGAAGACCGCGGCGAAGAAGGCCGAGGAGGCGCCTGCTGCCGAGGCTCCGGCCGAGGAGG
>NZ_RJSF01000019.1:150513-358099 GCF_003725535.1 Nocardioides pocheonensis
CACTGCTCCGGAGGCCGCCGAGGAGGCTGCCCCGGCCGAGACCGAGGCCTGACCTCGTGCTCGCGGAGGCGCTGGAGCACCTCGTCCGGGGAGTCGTCGACCACCCGGACGACGTGTCCGTCCGTGACAAGCAGCTGCGACGCGGCTCGATCCTCGAGGTCAGGGTCAACCCCGCCGACCTCGGCAAGGTGATCGGCCGCGGCGGCCGCACCGCCACGGCGTTCCGCACCGTCGTCTCGGCCCTCGCCGGCCGCGACGGTGCCCGGGTCGACTTCGTGGACGTGGACCGGAGGCGCTAGCCACATCGGTGGTTGAGGTGCGAGCGCCAGCGAGCCTCGAAACCACGATCAACCATCAGGTGGTTGAGGTGCGAGCGCCAGCGAGCCTCGAAACCTCTCTCCACCACCAGATCCATCACAATGGGCACCGACCCTCCGGGGTCGGTGCCCATTCGTCATCCCAGCAGGAGCGTGAGCGTGGAGGACTACCTCGTCGTCGGCCGGATCGGGCGGCCGCACGGCCTGCGGGGCGAGGTCTCCGTGGAGCCGCGCACCGACGAGCCCGACCGCCGGTTCGCCGTCGGCTCGCGCCTGACCGCCGAGCGGAGCAGGCCCGGGGCAGCCGCCCCGGCTGCGTTCACCGTCAGCGGGATGCGCTGGCACTCGGGACGCCTGCTGCTGACGTTCGAGGAGATCGCCGACCGCAACGCTGCCGAGGACGCGCGCGGCACCCTCCTCGTCGTACCGGTCGACCCGGACGAGACGCCGGAGGACCCCGAGGAGTTCTACGACCACCAGCTGGTCGGTCTGTCGGTCGTGCTCGCCACCGGGGAGACCGTCGGCGAGCTGACCGAGGTCGTGCACGGCGCAGCGCAGGACCTGTTGGTCGTCGACGCGGGCGGGCGCGAGGTGCTGGTGCCGTTCGTCTCCGCGCTGGTGCCCGAGGTGGACCTCGAGGGGCGCCGGGTCGTCGTCGACGACCGCCCGGGCCTGTTCGCCGCTGAGGAGAGCACGAGCTGATGCGGATCGACGTCATCTCGATCTTCCCGGCCTACCTGGCGCCCCTGGACCTGTCCCTGCCCGGCAAGGCCCGCGACAAGGGCCTGCTCGACATCGCTGTCCACGACCTGAGGGACTGGACCCACGACCGCCACCACACCGTCGACGACACGCCGTACGGCGGCGGCGCCGGCATGGTGATGAAGCCCGAGCCCTGGGGAGAGGCGTTGGACGCCGTGGCGCCGGTCGTCGCCGGCGGGCGCAGTGCGGCGACGCTCGTGGTGCCGACGCCCTCGGGGCTGCCGTTCAGCCAGCAGGTGGCCGCCGACCTGGCGACGCGCGACCACCTGGTCTTCGCCTGCGGCCGTTACGAGGGCATCGACCAGCGGGTCCTCGACCACGCGGCCTCGCGGATGGAGGTCCGGGAGATCTCGCTCGGCGACTACGTGCTCAACGGCGGCGAGGTCGCCGCCCTCGTGGTGATCGAGGCCGTCGCGCGGCTGCTGCCGGGGTTCATGGGCAACGCCGAGTCGCTGGTCGAGGAGTCCCACCAGGACGGCCTGCTGGAGTACCCCGTCTACACCAAGCCGGCCGCGTGGCGGGGGCTGGAGGTCCCCGACGTGCTGCTGTCGGGCGACCACGGGCGGATCGCGGCGTGGCGGCGCGAGCAGGCGCTGCGGCGTACGGCGGAGCGGCGGCCCGACCTGCGGCACCCGGCCGAGCTCCTCGACGACGTCGAGATCCGGCCGGCCGAGCCGGCCGACGCGGGGGAGCTGTTCACCCTGCAGCGGGCGTGCTGGGTGCAGGAGATGCAGGCCAACCCGGGGGTGGTCATCCCGGCGCTCGAGGAGTCCTTCGACGACCTCCGGCGGTGGCTCGCGACCGACACCGTGCTCGTGGCCCGCTCCGCCGGCCGGTTGGTCGGCGCCGTCCGCGCGCGCCTGCACCCCCGGTCGGAGGGCGACGTGTGGGACATCGGCCGGCTCATGGTCGCGCCCGACCTCCAGGGCCGCGGTCTCGGCCGGGTGCTGCTCACGCGCATCGAGGAGCGGGCGCCCGCCACCGCCACCCTCTTCGAGCTGTTCACCGGGGCCGGCAGCGCGCGGAACCAGAAGATGTACCGGAAGGCCGGCTACCGGCTCCGCGGGGAGGCGGAGCCGGGGGCGGTCGTCCTCACCAAGCGTCCGGCCCGCGGCTGAGGGACGCAGACGGCCCCGATTTCCGTTCCCGCGGCGTTCTCTGGCAGACTTGCTCCTCGGCCCAGTCGGCCACGATCGTCCGGAGCACACCTGCGGAGATCCGCGCGAGCACCTGCCACAGGGGGCGCAGCGCGCGGCCACCAGACTGGCGCCCACGCTGATCATCACCATCGTCCGCGGCTGACCTGTGGCACTCGCGAGGAGACACCATGACCAACGTCATCGACACGCTCAATGCCGCCGCCCTTCGCGACGACGTCCCGGCCTTCCGCGCCGGCGACACCGTCAAGGTCCACGTGAAGGTCGTCGAGGGCAACCGCTCCCGCGTCCAGGTCTTCCAGGGCGTCGTGATCCGCGTGCAGGGCTCGGGCGTCGGCCGGACCTTCACGGTCCGCAAGGTCTCCTTCGGCGTCGGCGTCGAGCGCACCTTCCCGCTGAACTCCCCGATCTTCGAGAAGATCGAGGTCGTCACGCGCGGTGACGTCCGCCGGGCGAAGCTGTACTACCTGCGCAACCTGCGCGGCAAGGCTGCCAAGATCAAGGAGCGGCGCGAGGCCTGAGCCCCGCCACGCTCGACGAAATGCACCGAGCGTTGGGACGCACCGTTAGGCTCCGCTCGTGACCGACTCTGCCCCGGCCGCCGGGACACCCTCGGAGGAGAAGAAGAAGGAGTCCCTGCCGGTCTGGCAGGAGAGCCTGCTCCTCCTCGCGATCGCCCTCGTGCTCGCGATCGGCATCAAGTACTTCTTCGTCCAGGCGTTCTACATCCCGTCGCCGTCGATGGAGCCGATGTTCATCAAGAACGACCGGATCCTGGTGCAGAAGGTGTCCTACTGGGGCGACAAGGGCCCGCGGCGCGGTGACATCGTGGTCTTCAAGGACCCCGGCGACTGGCTCAACGCCGACGAGACCCGTACGGCGAGCAACCCGGTCACGAAGACCCTCGAGGCGGTCGGCCTCTACCCCTCGGGCGGACACCTGGTGAAGCGGGTGATCGGGATCGGCGGCGACCGGGTGAAGTGCTGCGACGCCCAGGGCCGGGTCACGGTGAACGGCAAGGCGCTCGACGAGACGTCGTACCTGCCGAAGGGCACGCTGCCCTCCGAGGACCCCTTCGACGTGCGCGTCCCGGACGGGCACCTGTGGGTCATGGGCGACAACCGGAGCAACTCCGCGGACTCGCGCTACCACATGGGTGAGCCGGGTGGCGGGTTCGTCGCGGACGATCTGGTGGTCGGCAAGGTCTGGGCTCTGATCTGGCCGTGGAAGCGCGCAGAATGGGTGCACCGGCCCTCCACCTTCAAGGGCATCCCCAACCCCTCGTGACCGCAGTGAGACGCAACCAGTGAGAAGCCCGCGATGAGCACCCTCCCTCGTGGCTCCACGATCCGGCGCGACGCCGGGTTGTACGGCTACGAGCGCGCTCTTCGTCGGGCAGGGCTCGCTCCGGTCGCCGGCGTCGACGAGGCCGGCCGCGGGGCCTGCGCGGGGCCGCTGGTCGCCGCCGCGGCGATCCTGCCCGAGGGCAAGGCCGGGCTGGTGCCCGAGCTCGCCGACTCCAAGCTGCTCACCGCGAAGGCCCGCGAGCGCTGCTACGCCCAGGTCACCCGGCGGGCGCTGGCCTGGTCGGTCGTCGTGGTCGAGTCCGAGGAGTGCGACCGGCTCGGCATGCACGTGGCGAACGTCGAGGCCCTGCGGCGCGCCCTGGCGCGCCTGGAGGTGCGGCCCGAGTACGTGCTCACCGACGGGTTCCCGGTCGACGGCCTCGGCGTACCGGGCCTGGCGATGTGGAAGGGCGACCGCGTCGCGGCCTGCATCTCGGCTGCGTCGGTGATCGCCAAGGTCACCCGCGACCGGATCATGATGCAGCTGCACGAGGAGTGGCCGGAATACGATTTCGCCACCCACAAGGGCTACATCACCGAGGAGCACTCCGGCGCGCTGGCCGAGCACGGCCCGTGTCCGATCCACCGGATGCGGTTCGTCAACGTACGCCGGGCCGCGGGTGTCCTGGACGCCGAGCCGATCAGTCTCGAGCCACAGCTCGAGCTCGAGATGGAAGGTCTGTCATGAGCGCGGAGGACCTGGAGAAGTACGAGACCGAGATGGAGCTGACGCTCTACCGGGAGTACCGCGACGTCGTCGGCATCTTCAAGTACGTCGTCGAGACCGACCGGCGCTTCTACCTGTGCAACCAGGTCGACGTGAAGGCCCGCACCGAGGCCGGCGACGTCTTCTTCGAGGTCTCGATGACCGACGCCTGGGTGTGGGACATGTACCGCCCGGCGCGGTTCGCCAAGAACGTCAAGGTGCTGACCTTCAAGGACGTCAACGTCGAGGAGCTGAACCAGTCCGACGACATCGAGGTCCCGAAGGCCTGAGCGTCGGCGGCGCCCGGCTCAGCGGTCGAGCGAGGCCGGGCTGGGGTCGCTGGTGAGGTTGGTGCTGGTCGCGTTCGTGACCGAGATCCCGCTGCCGTTGCCGACCCCGTCGGCCGACCTGACCACGACCGGACCGCCGCTGACGCCGAACTTCGAGGTGCCGTTGAAGGTCATCGACGCGTTCGGTGCGTAGATCCCGCCGGTGACCTCGGTGCCGCCGTTGCCCTGCAGCTCGAGAGCGTTGGGGTTCTTGCGGTCGTAGATGATCGCGAACCCGGTGTAGCCGGGCGCCCCGGCCGCGATGCTCAGCGCGCCGTTCTTGGCGTCCAGGCGGCCGCCCGTCCCGGCGACGTCGGTGTCGAGGCAGGCACGCACCGCAGCGGTCGTGCCGCAGGTGAAGTAGAGCGTGACCCCGCCGGAGCTCTTCAGCAGCGAGTGGTTCCCCTCCTGCCACAGCCCGGTGATCACGTAGAGGCCCGGGGCGAGCGTGCAGGTGTCGTTGTTGCCGAGCGAGACGTTGCCGTAGACGCCGGGCTGGATGGTCGCGTTGCAGCCGGCGACGTTGCCGCGGACCTGCGCCGGCGTGGCCGGCATGGCCAGGGAGGCGAACGGGTCGGCGAACGGCGCCGTCTGCTGCGGGTGCGGTGAGTAGTTGGAGCTCGTGATCGTGTCGGGGTCCAGACCGTTGACCGTCCCGGCGACGAGGATGCCGCCCGCGGTCCAGAAGGAGTTCGGCCCCGAGGTGATGCTGCCGTCGACGGCGATCGAGGCGGCCGAGACGGTGAAGTCGGAGTTGTTGGTGTCGACGTCGCCGAGGAAGCAGAGGGCGCACGACCCGGAGACCGGGCTGGCGACGACGGCGCGCGCCTGCGTCGAGATCGTGTAGGTGCTCACGCCGTACACCGCGCCGAAGCCGGCCCGCACGGCCTGGGACGGCATGACGACGCGCACCTTCGTCGGCGAGGTCGCTGCGTCGAAGGAGATGCACTGGTTGCCCGGATCGGGCTTGTAGGTCTGGGCCCCGGCGTCGACGCAGCCGGACCAGCCCGTCGCCGAGTCGACCCCGAAGTTCTTCTGCGCGTACGTCTTGGCTGCCGCCACCGCGCCGACGAAGTCAGGGGTGCCGGTCATGTCCGGGTAGAGCGCCGTCGCTGCGGCCAGCGCCGAGGCGTCAGACGCGATCTGCGAGGCCTGCTTCGTGTCGCGTGCCAGGCCGAGGTCGACGACCAGGGCGGCGATCCCGAACAGCACGACGCACGTGACCAGCGCGACCAGGATCGCGATCACGCCGCTCTCGTCGGTACGCCGGCGGCTCACGTGCACCACGACCACCCGTCCCCGCTCGGGTCGGTGTCGGTGGCCGGGAACGTCCCCGTGGGCGCCGGCGTGTCCACCTCGATCGCCATCTGGGTCTTGGCCCGGACGTAGCCGCCGTTGGGGACCGGCACGAGCCCGCCGGCCGCGACGGACTTCACGATCGCGCAGACCAGCAGCGGCTTGCCCTTGGTCCAGCCGGACGGCGTGACCACCCGTGCGGCGATGGTCCCGGTCACGGGCGCCACCTGGTCCTTGGTGTAGCACTTGATCAGGGCGGCGGTCGTGGTCGCGCCGGTGCAGGCCGGGACGGTCTGCACGACCCCGGTGCGCGCACCCTGACGGACGCCCTGGCGGACCTGCAGGTAGTCGTTGAACAGCAGGCCGTACTGGATCATCCCGAAGAGCAGCGGGAAGACGAACACCGCGACGAGGGCGAACTCGACCGCGGATGCTCCCTCGCTCGCGGACGGTCCACGGCGGGCGGGTCCCCGTGCCGCCCGTCGTGCTGGCTCTCCCATGACCGTCCTGCCCCCGTCGAACGTTGCCGCTGCGTCGCGGGCGCTCCCACACCGCTCGCCGCGCGTGGTCCGAGGGGCTCGGACCCGGCACCACTGAGTCTGGTCGGGACCGGGGGAGGGCACATCCGCTGTTCGGCCGACGTACTCGAGGCAGGGGGGCTGTCCGTTTCGGCACGTTCGGTCAGGTGGCCATCGGCCGGTCGGTCAGCGACGTCTAGACCAAAAGTCCCAAACGTGAGACCTGGCGGTCGAATCGTCGTTATTGTGAGCATCCGGGCCGAGAGCGCTGGGTCTCTGGGCTGTACCACGATGTCTTTTGGGGGATCGTCGATGGCAGCGAGGCGATCGCGCGATGACCGCGGCGCGGCGGCTGTCGAGTTCGCCCTCATCGCGCCGTTCCTCTTCATGCTTCTCTTCGGCATGATCACGACCGGTCTCGCCTACAACGACCACGTCGCGGTCGCCAATGCGGTGCGGGAGGGCGCCCGGCTCGGGTCTGCCCTCGACTACACCCAGGGTGGTTGGGCCACGTCGGTGCGCGACCGCGTGAAGCAGACCTACTTCAACTCCGGCTCGACGCTCACCGACGCCCAGATCTGCGTCAAGATCGTCGACAGCACGCACAACAACGCCAACAGCTCGAACTCCTGGACGGGAGCCAGCTGCGGGACGGCCCCGGACCTGACCAGCTTCACGATGGCCACCGGCAGCTGTGCCGTCGTGGTGTGGGTGAAGAAGCCCGAGACCATCTTGCTGGTGGTCGCCCCCACGCTGAGCTTCGACATCGGGGCGAAGTCAGTGACCTACTACGGCAGGACCCAGGGGTCATGCACGGCGTCGTGAGCCGGCCCCGGGCAGCGGTTCGGTCGCTGCGTCCGCAGCGGCGCCGCGACGAGCAGGGTGTGGTCGCAGTCGTCGCCGCCATCAGCGTCACGTTGCTCCTCATGTGCGCGGCCCTGGTGCTCGACTTCGGCCTGGTGCGGGTCGACCGGCAGATCGACAAGTCGGTCGCCGACTCGGCGGCGATCGCCGGCATGCACGGCCTCATCGCCGGCGACAGCAAGCCCCATCCGTTCATGGGTGTGTGCAGTGCGCTGCGCTACCTGCAGCAGAACAACGACCGCTTCAGCGGGCTCACCGACTCCAGCGGGACCTGGACGACGGGCGCGACGCCGGCGGTCGCGGCGCAGAACGGCTGCACCAGTGTCACGGCCCAGGCGCAGACGTGCACGGCGAACACCCCGTCGACCTGGGCGAAGTTCGCCTGGACAGGCTCTCTGGACGGCAAGCCGCTGACCGTCACGATCCAGAGCGGCTACCTGCTGACGGCGACCACGGGCTGGAACGAGGACGCCCTGTCGGCGGCGGCCGCGGACCTGGGCGACTCCGCCCAGGGCGGCTGCGACCAGCTTTCCGTGACGATCGCGCAGAGCCGCAGGCCCGGCCTGGGCAGCCTCGCGACCGGGTCCGACCTGCAGACCGCGGTCCGCACGGTCGCCCGCGTGAAGAAGGGTCCGGGGGGATATGCCCCGGCGATGTTGCTGCTCAAGCAGACCGGCTGCAACATCCTCACCGCGGGCTCCTCGGCCGGCGGGTCGCAGATCAAGGTGGCCGGCGTCTACTCCACGGCCAACGGACTGTCGCAGCCCGGCACGATCCACTCCGACTCCGACGGCTCGGGTTGCGGCAGCAACGAGAACATCTTCACCGGGCAGGCGAACTCCGGGATCGTCGCGTACGCCGCACCGCTGTCCACCGGTGCCGTGGACACGTCCAAGCCCGGCCAGATCACCGCCTACGCGGCGAACCTGGGCCTCAGCGGCTCCGTGCTGCGTGACTCCGACAGCAACGTGTGCGGTTCGCTCGGTCTCTACCCCGGCGGCACCTGTCCCGGTAAGACCGTCACCGGCCGCGCGCAGGTCTTCCGCCAGCCGGTGGACGAGCGCTACCTCTCTGCGGTGCAGACCATGCGCGACAACGCCAATACCGCGTTCGCGGCCGCTTCGTCCTGGCCGTTGAGGCTGAACAACTGCACCCCGACCGCGGCCCAGCTCACCGCCCTGAACCTGACCCTGACCGCCAGCTCGCAGCTCTACATCAACTGCAACGCGAACAGCGGCTTCAACCCCTCGCCGGCCGTGGCCACCATCAACGCCGGGACGATCGTGTTCTCCGGGACGGTCAAGCCGAGTGGAGTCCTGAAGCTGCCGAACGCCACCCACGTGTACGTCGCCGGCGACAGTGGTGACGCATTCTCACTGGGCAACGGCAGCACCTTCAGCATGCACACCGGGGCGTCGGACGCGAACGTCTCCGGGGGCCTGTGCTCGAACGCCGCGACCAACGTCGCGAACAAGGCAGTCCTGGTCGTCCAGAACGGCGACTTCAAGCAGACCGGTGGCACGATCCAGCTGTGCTACACCACGGTGCTGATGATGGGTGGACAGACCAACGCCTGCATGCCGTCGGCACCGAGCACGGCAGCCCCGAACCCGACAACCCCGTGCGGCGGAAGCAACGGGACGGGTCAGTTCACCCAGACCGGAGGCAACGTCGACTGGACGGCGCCGAACCGGTACGACGCCATGATGCTGTCCGACGGAAACGCAGACCCGACGAAGTCGGGTGAGTGGGCCGATCCCGAGGGGCCCGAGGACCTCGGTCTCTGGAGCGAGAGCGGCGGTATCTCGAGCAACCCGAAGTACCAGATGACGGGCGGTGGCTCGGTGCACCTCGTCGGGGTGCTGATGGCGCCGAACGCCCAGCCGTTCATCCTGTCCGGTCAGTTCAACCAGACTCTCGTCAACGCCCAGTACGTGGTCAGCAGCATCCAGCTGAACAGCAACAACACGAGCATCAACATGTTGGTCGACCCGAACGCAGCCGTCACGGTGGGCACTCTCACGAGTGTCGGCCTCGTGCGCTGACGCCCCCCGTCCTGGGCTCTGGGACCATCGGCCGTCATCCGGGGCCGATCGGCCCTTGCGTCCCGGAGCGGACTGGTCTAGGCCAAACTAGACCAAAACGGACATTTCCCACATTTTCCCTTAGTCTCTCTGGTACGGGGGGGACCGGGGAGGACGTAGGGGATGTGCGCTCGTCGCGCAAGGCGTTCTGAGCGGGGGGCCATGGCGGTGGAATTCGCCTTGGTCTTCCCGATTGTGTTTGCGGTGATGCTCGGGGTCATCCAGTACGGCGTGTACTTCTGGGGTCGGTCGACGGCGGCGGCGAGTGCGCGCGAGTCGGCGCGCCAGCTCGCGGTCGGCACCGACTGGACGTGCAGCCACGACCAGGCGGTGGCCAACACCAACCGAGCCGGCAAGAACGTCGTGGTCACGCGGACCTACCTCAACGACGACAACGCCGCGAAGATCGGTGACCTCGTGCAGGTGACGGTGACCGCGAAGACGCTCGCTCCGTCGCTGCTCCCGGTGCCGGACAGTGGCGCGATCACCGAGGTCGCCACCGCCCGGGTGGAGAACATCCCGAGCACGCCGGTGGCCTGCTGATGCGGCGGACATCGATGCGGCGCTCGGCGCGGCAGGACGAGCGCGGTGCGGCGGCCCTCGAGGCGGCGTTCTTCCTCACCGTCGTGCTGATCCCGTTGCTGCTCGGCGTGATCACCTACGGGATGTACTTCTGGAAGGCCCAGCAGGTCGCGCCGCTCTCGCAGCGTCTCCCGCTGGACAGCATCGTCGGGCAGTTCAACTGCGCCCAGCTCGTCGACCGGGTGAAGACCACCGTGCAGAACGCGCTGCCCAGCCTCACCGGACTGGTGCAAGGCCCGTTGCCGCTGACCGCCATCGGCGTGAACGTCGTCAACGTGCTGCCCACGGTGGGCGTGGACGTCTCGGTCTCGATCACGATCCCGGGTGCCAGCTCGCTCGGCGGGCTGCTCCCGCTCCCCAACGGCGGTTCGATCGTCACCGAGGCGACGTACCGCCTCCAGAACGTCGAGCTCACCACGGCGGGGTGCTGACATGACCGTTCCGACCTTCCTGCTCCGGCACCTGCGGACGTCGCGGCGGCGCGACGAGCACGGGGTGATCGCGGTGGTCACCGCGATCGCCGCCACCGTGATGCTCGTCGCCGGCGCGCTCGCGATCGACCTGGGCAACACCTGGGCCCGTCGCGGCAACCTCCAGGGCCAGGCCGACCAGGCGGCGCTGTTTGCCGCGCAGTACCTGCCGGCCAACGACAGCGCGGGCCGCACCCGGGCCGCGAAGGCGGCGGCGTACTACATCGTCTGCCACCCGGTGCCGGGCCAGCGCGAGATCGACAGCTCGATCCCCGCCACCTGCCCGGCGAGTGCCAGCGACGCCTCCCTGGACACGTACGCCGCCCAGCTGCTGGCCTCGGGCAAGGTCACCTTCCCGACGATCGACAACAGCACCGGCACCTACGTCCAGGTGACCACGCCCCCCGCCCGGATCGACTTCGGCTTCGGGGTGGCCGCGGGCAAGCAGAGCTCGACCCAGGCGAAGTCCGCGACCGCGCACGTGGGAACGCCCGGGTCGGTGTCGCCGATGTCGCTGTCGCTGAACTGCCTGCTCAGTGCGGCGATCAACCTGCCGGGCGGCCTGGGCAGCTCGCTCAGCGGGCTCCTCCCGCTGAACTACATCGCGCCCGGACCGATCACCGTCGACAACGTGATCACGAAGTGGCCGTCGTCGGGCATGACCAAGAGCAACACGATCGGGATCGCCTCGCTGACGCCGGGCTCGGCCACCCAGAACATCGACCCGGGTCCGGGTCTGATGACCGGCGCCGGGCTCACGCTGCTCCAGCCGATGCGCCTCGTCTTCGCCCTGGGGGACCAGTCGGGAACCGCGGTGGGTTCGCTGCCGTACTCCGACATCACCGGTGTGAACCTGGTCGCCCTCACCGGCACCTTCACGGTGCCCGCGGCGGTGTACGACAAGGTCGGCACGTGGCAGGTCAAGCTCGCGGTCAAGCAGCTGGACGGCAGCTGGAAGTACAGCCAGCAGGACTACGCCTACCCGGTCAACATCCCGTCGGTGACCGCCGACCTGCTCGGCTGCGCCCGGCTGATCAAGACGCCGCGCGACCTGCAGGTGGGTACGCCGGGCAACCTCGACTACAGCCTCAAGGCGGGCCTGGACCACCCGCTGAACTACAACCCGAACATGCTCACGATCAACACCACGTCGATCACCAACGTGCAGAGCATGCTCAACGCCATCAACGCCGTCACCGCGCTGACCTCGTGCAACAACCAGCTGCCGAACATCTACGACAACGGCGGGGTCCATCCGACCGCGAACTGCGTGATGCCGGAGCAGGGTGCGAACACCTACAAGGAGTTCACCGACGGGATGCTCGGCGCGGTGGAGACCGTGCCCGCGGACAACTCCACCCATCAGTCGGCCTTCCAGGCGGCGGGCCGGCTGGTGTGCACCGACGAGAGTCCGTGCAAGCACTCCTTCACGCTGCCCGGCTTCCCGGGTGAGCAGATCAACGACGACCAGCTGATGGACTTCGTCAAGCCGGAACGGCGCAACCTGCTCACCGAGTCGATGTTCTTCAACCTGAGCACCTACCTGACGCCGGGCATCCCGGCGGTGACACCCGAGAGCGCGCTGACCTCGGACCTCTACGACTCGGCGCGCTTCATGTGGGTGCCGGTGATCTCCAGCCCGGTGGCGCCGAACAACGCGAACTACTACCCGATCCTCACCTGGCGACCGATCTTCGTCACCCAGTACGCCCCGCTGGGCATCGACTCGGTGGACATGGTCGCCGACCTGGTCGACAACTGGGTGAAGACCCTGCTGGGCATCGACCCGGCCAACGACCACGGCCTGCTCATGTCCGCGGACGGCACGACGCTGCGCGCGATGCGGTTCATGACGATCGAGCCGTCGGCGCTGCCCGCGGTTCCGCAGAACTACGACGGCCCGATCACGGACTACGTCGGCAGCGGGCCGAAGGTGGTCCGGCTCGTGCGCTGATGCCGGCCGCCAGGGGTCGATCTCGGCGACCCGGATACGCCCCCGGGCGTCCGTTCCGCATCCACTGCTGCCCCGTGGCGCTCGCCGCTCCACAGCGAACGCCCCGGGCGCGGCACGGGTAGCCGCTCCTCGGGTTCGCTGCTCGGCGGAGGTGGACCGATGAGCACAGGACGGCAGAACGGCGCCCTCGGCGCGTACGGCGAGCGCGTGGCGGCGCGCCACCTGGTCGAGGAAGGCCTGGAGCTGCTCGACCGCAACTGGCGGTGTGACGCCGGCGAGATCGACCTGGTCCTGCGCGACGGCGAGGTGCTGGTCTTCTGCGAGGTCAAGACGCGCACCGGCACGGCGTACGGGCACCCGCTGGAGGCGGTCGACGAGGTGAAGACCCGGCGCCTGGTCCACCTGGCTTCGCGGTGGATCGACGCCCACGGGGTCGTGCCCGCGGACGTCCGCTACGACGTGGTCGCGGTCCTCAAGTCGCCCCGAGGCGCCGCCGAGGTGGAGCACGTGCGGGGGCTGGGCTGATGTGGGCCAGCACCCGCACCGTGTCGTTGCAGGGAGCGGTGGGCCACGTGATCGACGTCCAGGTGGACGTCAGCCAGGGGCAGATCGCCACGAACCTGGTGGGGCGTGCGGACGCGTCGATCAACGAGGCCCGCGACCGCTGCCGAGCCGCGATCGAGAACAGCGGCTACCACTGGCCGACCAGCCGACGCATCACGATCCTGCTGTCCCCGGCCGACCTCCCGAAGCGTGGGCCGCACTTCGACCTGGGGATCGCCGTCGGCGTGCTCGCCGCCGGCGAGGAGGAGTTCCCGGCAGGAGCGCTCGACGACGTGGTGCTGATCGGTGAGCTGACGCTCGACGGGCGGCTGCGGTGCGTTCCCGGTGTGCTGCCCATGGTGATGTCGGCCTCGGCCCGCGGCATCACCCGGGTGATCGTCCCGGAGCCCCAGGTCGGAGAAGCCGCGCTGGTGCCGGGCGTCGAGGCGTACGGCGCCCGGTCGCTGCGCCAGGTGGTCGCCCTGCTCCGGGGCGAGCAGGAGATCCCGGAGGCGCCGCCGGTCGAGCCGCCGACCGGACAGCTGCTGCTGAGCTGGCGCGGCGAGGCCCGACTCGAGGACGTCGACCTCGTCGACGTGCTCGGCATGGAGGACGCGCGCTTCGCCCTCGAGGTGGCGGCCGTGGGCGGCCACCACCTGCTCCTCACCGGCCCGAAGGGGGCCGGCAAGACCACGCTCGCCGAACGGCTGCCGACGATCCTGCCGGACCTGACGCCCGAGGAGTCCCTCGAGCTCACCGCGATCCACTCCCTGTGCGGAGCGCTCCCGGCGGCGACCCCGGTGCTCACCCGACCGCCGTTCCGCGCGCCGCACCACTCCGCCTCGCGCGCGGGCATCCTCGGAGGAGGCAGCGGTCGAGTTCGCCCGGGTGAGGTGAGCAAGGCCCACCTCGGTGTGCTGTTCCTCGACGAGTTCCCGCTGCTTCCGAGCGACATCGTCGAGGCCCTCCGACAGCCGCTCGAGAGCGGCGAGATCACGATCGCCCGCGGTGACGAGGACGCCACCTATCCCGCTGCAGGGATGCTCGTGCTCGCGGCGAACCCGTGCCCCTGTGGCGAGTACCACCCCTACAGCCGCGACCACCGGTGCACCTGCGGCGAGGTGAAGCGTCGCGACTACCGGCGCAAGCTGTCCGGCCCGATCGCCGACCGGATCGACATCACCCGCTTCGTCGAGCCGGTCAAGCCGCACCAGCTGCGCGACCGGTTCGCGGCACCGGAGTCGTCGGCGACCGTGCTCGCCCGCGTGACCCTCGCACGGCAACGGCAGCGCGCCCGGTACGCCGACACTCCCTGGCGGCTGAACGCGCACGTCCCCGGACCGCTGCTCCGGGAGTGCTGGCCCCTCGACGCTGCCGCAGGACAGCGGCTCGACCAGGAGGTCTACGGCGGCGCCCTGACCCGGCGGGGCGCGACCCGGGTCCACCGCGTCAGCTGGTCGGTCGCGGACCTCCGCGGGATCGAGCGCCCCGGGCTCGACGAGCTCGAGGTCGCCCTCCGCCTGCGCGCTGCTGCCCCGCTGGACCTGGCCATGATCGGCGGCGCCGCGTGACGCGTGGGCCGCTCGACCCGGAACGCGCCGCGCGGGTGGTGCTGAGCCGCGTGGGCGAGCCGGGCGACCCGCGCCTCACCGGCCTCGTGGCCGAGCTCGGCGCGGTCACCGTCCTGGAGTCCCTGCGTGAGCAGGGCCTGGCCGGTCAGCTCAGGGAGGACCTGGCGGCCCGCCTCGAGCGGGTCGACCCGGTGGTGGAGCTGGAGCGGGCCGCCCGCCTGGGCATCCGGTTCCTGACCCCGGCCGACGACGAGTGGCCGCGTGGGGTGGACGACCTCGCGCACGGTCCGCTGCTGCACGAGCGCGGGGGAGTGCCGGTCGGGCTCTGGGCGAAGGGGTCCGCCCGCCTCGACTCGTCGACCGCGCGGTGCGTCGCCGTGGTGGGCTCGCGGTCGGCCACGACGTACGGCGCGGCCGTCGCCGGCGAGATCGCGGCGACCCTCGGTGCGGCCGGCCGCACCGTGGTCTCCGGCGCCGCCTTCGGGATCGACCAGGCCGCTCACCGGGGCGCGCTCGCCGTCGAGGGCCCCACGATCGCGGTCCTCGCGTGCGGGGTCGACCGGGCCTACCCTGCGGCCCACAAGCCTCTGCTCGACCACATCGCCGACGTCGGGGCGGTCGTGTCGGAGGCTGCGCCCGGGTGCGCCCCCACCCGGATCCGCTTCCTGGCCCGCAACCGCCTCATCGCCGCGATGTCCCAGGGCACGCTCGTGGTCGAGGCCGCGATCCGGAGCGGGGCGCTCAACACGGCCAACTGGGCAGCCAGCCTGAGCCGGACCCTCATGGGCGTCCCCGGGCCGGTGACGAGCGCACCCTCGGTGGGCGTGCACCAGCTGATCCGGGCGCGCGGCGCGTTGCTGGTCACCGACGGCCACGAGGTCCTCGAGGCGGTGTCACCGGCCGGTGAGCACACGGTCGCGTCGCTCCACGCGGAGCCGCACGCCCGCGACCTGCTCACCGCCGAGCAGCGTCAGGTGCTCGACGCCGTCCCGGTGCAGCGCGGCGCGGAGGCGGCGCAGATCGCCCGCACGGCCGGTGTGGCGGCCGTGCGGGTCACAGCCGCCCTGGGCGTCCTGAGTGCGGCCGGGCTGGTCGAGCACGCCGCCGGACGGTGGCGGCTCGCGTCCGGCGACCGGGATGCCGTCGCGCCTGCAGGATGACGCCCGCCCGGCTTCGTAGGCTGACGGGGTGCGCGACCTGCCCGAGGAGTTCGCGAGGGCGCTCGGAGAGTACGAGCGTCACCTCGTGTCCGAGCGCGACCTCACCTCCCACACCGTGCGTGCCTACCTCGGGGACGTCTCGGAGATGCTGGCGCACGCGGCTGCCCTGGGGCTCTCCTCGCTCGACGAGCTGGACGTGCGCACGCTGCGCAGCTGGCTGGCCAACCAGCAGGTGCGCGGCAAGGCGCGCACGACGATGGCGCGCCGGGCCACCGCGGTGAGGGTCTTCACGGCGTGGGTGCTTCGCACGGGACGAGCGCACTCCGACCCCGGTGCCCAGCTGGGCAGTCCCAAGGCGCACCGCCCGCTCCCGCTCGCGCTCGACGTGGCCGAGGCCCGGGCGCTGCTCGACGCTGCCGCCGCCTCGGCGGACGACGGCAGCCCGGTGGGGCTTCGCGACGCGGCCATCCTCGAGCTGCTCTACGCCACCGGGATCCGGGTGGGCGAGCTGTGCGGCCTCGACGTCGACGAGGTCGACCGAGCCCGCCGTGTCGTCCGGGTGTTCGGGAAGGGTCGCAAGGAGCGCACCGTGCCGTACGGCGTGCCGGCCGACGCGGCCCTCGGACGCTGGCTCGACCGGGGCCGCCCCGCGCTGGTCGTCCCCGGCGCCGGAGCCGCGCTCTTCGTCGGGGCGCGCGGCCGGCGGATCGACCAGCGCGCCGTGCGGGCCATGGTGCACCGTCGGCTCGGAGACGTGCCCGGCGCGCCCGACCTCGGCCCCCACGGCCTGCGGCACACCGCCGCCACCCACCTGCTCGAGGGGGGAGCCGACCTGCGCACCGTCCAGGAGCTGCTCGGCCATGCGTCGCTGGCGACCACGCAGATCTACACCCACGTCACCGCAGAACGGCTCCGAAAGGCATACCAGCTGGCGCACCCCAGGGCATGAGCACCAGCGACGCTACGAGCGGGAGCAGCCGCACCGGCGCGACGCCCAGCAGGGAGAGCGGGTCGAGGTAGACCTCGCCCCTGAGCAGGCCCCAGTGCAGGCAGGTCTGCGGGAAGCAGTGGCTCGTCCCGGTCTGGAGGTGGCCGATCACCCCGCCCGTGGGCACCACGGCGCCGACGGACACGGTGGGGTCCACCGGTTCGTAGGTGGTCCGGGTCTCGCCGTGGCTGACGACCACCACGCCGCGACCCGCCAGCGTGCCGGCGAAGGTCACCGTCCCGGCCAGCGCCGCGTGCACCTCCTGGCCCGGCCGGCCCAGCAGGTCGACCCCCCGGTGCCCGGCGCCCCACGGGTCGTCGGGCGGGTCGAACGGACGGATCACGCTCGGCTCGGGCTGGAGCGGCCACACCGCGGGTCCGGGGCCGTCGGCGCGCGCCTGGCCAGGGGCGGCGACGAGCACCGCGAGCAGACCGGCGACCAGGAGGAGGACTCTCATCGGGCCACCCTCGGGTCCGCGCGGCGCCTGCGGCCAGTGTCGGCGGCGCCGGCTGTGGACGGCCCCGGGCGGGCCGGTCCTGTGGACGCTCGCCGGCCGGGCGGAGCACCGGCCCTCGCGGCCGGGTCGCCCGTTTCGACACCGTCCGCGGCGACGGTTAGACTCACCTCCAGCAACCCGCACGGGTTGACTTCGCACGCCCGCACTCCGTGCCGGCCTCCAAGAGCAGCACAGCCCCCTGGGAGACCGGATCGCGCGGGTGAGGACCTTCAGTCCCGACCGGCCCCGGCCGCGAGGGTCCGGCCTCACGCAGGCGTCAGGGCAGGCCGACCGGCCTGCACGAACTGAAAACGGGACGGGCGCTCACACGTGCCCGGACCACTGACCAGGAGGCAAGACCGGCATGGCCGTCGTCACCATGCGCCAGCTCCTCGAGAGCGGCGTCCACTTCGGGCACCAGACCCGTCGCTGGAACCCGAAGATGAAGCGCTTCATCATGACCGAGCGCAACGGGATCTACATCATCGACCTGCAGCAGTCGCTGTCCTACATCGACTCCAGCTACGCGTTCATCAAGGACACCGTCGCCAAGGGCGGCACGATCATGTTCGTGGGCACCAAGAAGCAGGCCCAGGAGGCGATCGCCGAGCAGGCGACCCGCGTCGGCATGCCCTACGTGAACCAGCGCTGGCTGGGCGGCATGCTCACCAACTTCCAGACCATGCACCAGCGGATCAACCGCCTCAAGGAGCTCGACGAGATCGACTTCGAGCAGGTCGCCGGCTCCGGCCGCACCAAGAAGGAGCTCCTGCAGATGAAGCGGGAGCGCGACAAGCTCGACAAGACCCTCGGCGGCATCCGCGAGATGGGCCGTACGCCGTCCGCGGTCTGGATCGTCGACACCAACAAGGAGCACCTCGCCGTCGAGGAGGCGCGCAAGCTGCGCATCCCGATCATCGCGATCCTCGACTCCAACTGCGACCCGGACGTCGTCGACTACCCGATCCCGGGCAACGACGACGCCATCCGCGCCGTCGGGCTGCTCACCCGCGTGGTCGCGGACGCCGTGGCCGACGGGCTGATCGCGCGTTCGGGCGCGGGCAGCAAGGACGCCGAGGCCGACGCGAAGGCGATCGGCGCCGACGAGCCGCTGCCCGACTGGGAGCGTGCGCTGCTCGAGGGCGAGGCCGACAAGGCCGCGGTCGAGGCCACCGGGGGCGACGCCGCCACCGAGACCACGCCGGCCGCCGAGTCCACCGGTGCGGCCGCCGAGGCGCCCGAGGCTGCCGAGGTCGTGCCGGCCGACGCCGCCCCCGCCGAGGCCGCTGCCGAGCCCGCCGCTGCCGAGCCGGCCGCCGTCGAGACCACCGAGGCCGCTGTCGAGCCGGCCGCTGCCGAGACCACCGACGAGACGAAGGAGGACTGAGGCGTGGCGATCACCGCTGCCGACGTCAAGAAGCTCCGCGACCTGACCGCCGCGGGCATGATGGACGCGAAGAAGGCGCTCGAGGAGGCTGACGGCGACTTCGACAAGGCCGTCGAGATCCTGCGCGTCAAGGGTCAGGCGAAGGCCGAGAAGCGCGCCGGTGAGCGCGAGGCCACCGCGGGTCTCGTGGCGGCCTCCGGCGGGGCGCTGGTCGAGCTGAAGAGCGAGACCGACTTCGTCGCGAAGAACGAAGACTTCGTCGCCACCGCCCAGAAGATCGCCGACGCCGCCGCGGCCGCCAAGGCCGGCGACGTCGAGTCCCTCAAGGCGGTCGAGCTGGACGGCAAGACCGTCGGCGAGGTCGTCGAGAGCCTCGCGATCACCATCGGGGAGAAGATCGAGCTCGGTGAGGTCGCCTACTTCGACGGTCCGTCGGTCGTCTACCTGCACAAGCGTGCCGCCGACCTGCCGCCGGCCGTCGGCGTCATGGTCGAGTACGACGGCGACGCGGACGCCGCCCGCGCGGCCGCCATGCAGGTCGCCGCGATGAGGCCGCAGTACCTCACCCGCGACGAGGTGCCCGCCGACGTGGTCGCCGCGGAGAAGGACGTCCTGGAGAAGAAGACGCTCGAGGAGGGCAAGCCCGAGGCTGCGGTCGCCAAGATCGTGGAGGGCCGCCTCGGTGGGTTCTTCAAGGAGATCGTCCTGCTCGAGCAGGAGTCGGTCACCGAGTCGAAGAAGACCGTCAAGCAGGTCCTCGACGAGGCCGGCACGACCGTCAAGCGCTTCGCGCGGTTCGAGGTCGGCGCCTGAGCGACCGAGCGATCGGTTAGTTTTCGACACGACGTACACGAGGAGGCCGGTCCGATGAGCGAGACTTCGATCATCGGACCGGCCTTCGTCGTTCCAGTGACCCCGACCCGCGCGCGAGCAGGAGAGAAGCGATGACCTACCAGCGAGTCCTCCTGAAGCTCTCGGGCGAGGTCTTCGGCGGCGGCAAGGTCGGGGTGGACCCCGACGTCGTGGCCGCGATCGCCCGCGAGATCGCCTCGGTGGTGCGCGCCGGCGTCCAGGTCGCCGTGGTCACCGGCGGGGGCAACTTCTTCCGCGGTGCCGAGCTGCAGCAGCGCGGGATGGACCGCGCTCGAGCGGACTACATGGGCATGCTGGGCATCGTGATGAACTGCCTGGCCCTGCAGGACTTCCTGGAGAAGGAAGGCATCGAGACCCGGGTCCAGACCGCGATCACGATGGGTCAGGTCGCCGAGCCGTACATCCCGCGACGCGCGATCCGGCACCTCGAGAAGGGGCGCGTCGTGATCTTCGGGGCCGGCGCCGGCATGCCGTACTTCTCCACCGACACGGTGGCGGCCCAGCGCGCCCTCGAGACCAAGTGCGAGGTCGTGCTGATGGCCAAGAGCGGGGTCGACGGCGTCTACAGCGCCGATCCGCACCGCGACCCGACCGCGATCAAGTACGACGAGCTGACCTTCCAGGACGCCCTCGCGGAGGGTCTGAAGGTGGCCGACGCGACGGCGTTCGCGCTGTGCATGGAGAACGACCTGCCCATGATCGTGTTCGGGATGGAGCCTGAAGGCAACATCCTCCGGGTGGTGCAGGGTGAGAAGATCGGCACGCTGGTGAGCAGCGGACACAAGGAGACCCAGTGATCAACGAGACGCTCAACGAGGCCGACCAGAAGATGGACAAGGCGGTCGGTGTGGCGCGCGAGGAGTTCGCCGCGATCCGGGCCGGCCGGGTCAACCCGAGCATGTTCGCCAAGCTCACCGCGGACTACTACGGCACCCCGACGCCGATCCAGCAGCTCGCGTCGTTCACCTCCCCGGAGGCGCGGACGATCCTGGTCGCGCCGTTCGACATGAACGCGATGTCGGCGATCGAGAAGGCGATCCGCGACTCCGACCTCGGCGTGAACCCCACCGACGACGGCAGGGTGATCCGCTGCACGTTCCCGGAGCTCACCGAGGAGCGGCGCAAGGAGTACATCAAGGTCGCGCGCACGAAGGCCGAGGACGGCCGGGTCGCCGTCCGCAACATCCGGCGCAACGCCAAGCAGGAGCTCGAGCGGCTCGAGAAGGACGGTGAGGTCGGCAAGGACGACGTCGCCGGCGCCGAGAAGCGGCTGGACTCGCTGACCAAGAAGCACACCGACCAGATCGACGAGATGCTCAAGCACAAGGAAGCCGAGCTGCTCGAGGTCTGAGGCCATGACGAGCACCGGCGCGGCCCCGCCCGCACCCGAGAAGGACTACGGCCGCGCAGGGCGCAACCTGCCCGCCGCGGTCGGCTCCGCCGTCGTCCTGCTGGTGGCGATCGCCGGATCGCTGTTCTTCTTCAAGGCCGCGTTCATGCTGATCGTGGCGGCGGCCGTCGTGGTCGCCGTCTGGGAGCTGCACCGCGGGCTGGCGGGCAAGGGCGTCGACATCCCCGAGCAGCCGCTGATGGCCGGCGGCGTGGTGATGGTCGTGGTCGCGTACTTCTGGGGCGCTCCCGCCCTGGTCACCGCCACGGCGGTCACCGCGCTGGTGGTCATGCTCTGGCTGCTGAGGCGGGGCGTCGACGGGTTCGTCCGCAACGCCAGTGCCGCCGTGTTCACGCTCGTCTACGTGCCGTTCCTCGGGTCGTTCGTGGCGCTGATGCTGGCCGAGGGCGGCGACCAGCTCGAGGCCAACCACTTCGACGACGGGGTGCGCGGCATCATCACGTTCATCCTGGTGACCATTGCCAGCGACATCGGCGGCTACATCGCCGGGGTCCTGTTCGGCCGGCACCCGATGGCGCCGGTGATCTCGCCGAAGAAGTCGTGGGAGGGCTTCGCAGGGTCCGCGGTCTTCTGCGTCGGTGCCGGCATCGCGCTGGTGGTCTGGCTGCTGGACGGGCACTGGTGGGTGGGCGTCGCGCTCGGCCTGATCGCGGTCGTGATGGCCACGCTCGGCGACCTGGTCGAGTCGGTGATGAAGCGTGACCTCGGGATCAAGGACATGAGCCAGATCATCCCCGGGCACGGCGGCCTGATGGACCGGATCGACTCGCTGCTCGCGACCATCGCGCCGGTCTGGCTGCTGCTGCACTACCTGGTGTTCAGCAAGTCCTGACCGCTCACGTCCGGCTCGGTCGCAGCCGCAGCAGCGGCGTACCCGAGGTCAACCGGATCTCCACGCGGTCGATGTGCTCGGGCTGCACCGGCACCGAGCCGGAGACCGACGCGGTCTTGCCCGGCCCGACCACCCAGGTGCCGATCTCGTACGACGTGCCGCGGTCGTCCACCGCGACCAGGGTGTAGGGCCGCGACCACTCGGACTTGTCGGAGTACCGGCACTTCATCGTGATCTCGGTGCCCCAGCCGTGGCGCACGAGCGCGGCGGTCGCGGTCACCGGGCTCGGCACGACCGCCTGCATCGCCACGCCGGCGGCCGGTGACTGCGGCTGTGCGCGGTCCACGATCGTGGCCGTGCCGGCGACGGCGAGCGCGACGGCGGCCGCGGCGAGACCGCTCACCAGGAGCCGGCGCCGGCGTCCGGAGCGGCGTACCTCCCGCAGCAGGCGCGGCACCAGCGTGTCCGGCACCGGTGCCGTGTCGGTCAGGTCGGCGGGCGAGACCCGCGAGAGCAGGCCGGGCAGGCCGGCGAGCTCGGTGACGGTCTGGCGGCAGTCCTCACAGCCGGCCAGGTGCTGCTCGAAGGTCGCCCGCTCGCCCGCGGGGAGCGCGCCGAGCACGTAGGCCGCCGCGGACTCGCACGGAACGCTCATCGCGTGACCCCTCTCTCCTCGAGCGCCAGCCTCAGGGCGCGCATGCCGTAGTGCAGTCTCGACTTCACCGTCCCGGGAGGGACGCCGAGCCGGTCGGCCGCCTCGGCGACCGTCCGACCGCCGTAGTAGCACTCGACGATGGCGGCGCGGTGGTCGGCGCTCAGCGACCGGAGCGCGTCGACGACCAGCCACTGCTGGAGCAGCTCGTCGGTGCGGTCCGGGGCCACCACCTCGAGGTCGACGGGGTCGGTGCTGTCCTCCGGTCGCACCGACCTGGCCCGCCACGCGTCGATCGCCACGTTGCGCGCCACCGTGAACAGCCACGCCCGGACGCCGTCCGGCTCGCGCCCGAGGACGCTCGGGTGCCGCCATGCGCGCAGCAGCGTCTCCTGGGCGATGTCCTCCGCGCGGGCGGCGTCGCCACGGGTGAGGCGCAGGCAGAAGCTCCACAGCGCGTCCGCATGGTGCTCGCACGCGGTGCGCATGAGCTGTTCGTCCAGGTCGGGCGTGCGGACCACCTCCACATCTGACACCACGCACGTCGGCACGGGAAGGTTCAAGCGGACCTGTCGTCGACGAATTGGGCCCGTGCCCGTCCCGGTGGGAGAATCGGCCGGTCATGTCCCATGCCGAGAGCACCCAGCCGATCAAGACCCTCCCCCTCGTCTTCGAGGAGCCCAAGGGCCGGGGCAAGCCACCGCGCCACCTGGCGGACCTCACGCCCGCCGAGCGCAAGGCCCGCCTGGAGGAGCTCGGCCTGCCCGGGTTCCGCGCGCGACAGCTCTCGACCCACTACTTCTCCCGGCTGGTCGACGACCCCGCCGAGATGACGGACCTCCCGGCGAGCCAGCGCGACGAGCTGGTCGAGGGGCTGCTGCCCGACCTGATGACCCCGTTGCGCACGCTCGAGGCCGACCGGGGCACGACCCGCAAGACGCTGTGGAAGCTGTTCGACGGCGCGCTGGTCGAGTCGGTGCTGATGCGCTACCCGAGCCGGACCACGATGTGCGTCTCGAGCCAGGCCGGTTGCGGCATGGCCTGCCCCTTCTGCGCCACCGGCCAGGGCGGCCTCCAGCGGAACATGTCGACCGCGGAGATCGTCGAGCAGGTGGTCGCCGGGGCTCGTTCGCTGGCGCGTGGGGAGGTCCCCGGCGGTCCGGGCAGGGTCTCGAACGTGGTGTTCATGGGCATGGGCGAGCCGATGGCCAACTACAACGCGGTGATCGGGGCGGTCCGCAGGCTCACCGACAAGGCGCCCGACGGGCTGGGCATGTCCGCCCGCGGCATCACGGTCAGCACGGTCGGGCTCGTGCCGCGGATGAAGCAGCTGGCCGACGAGGGCATCCCCGTGACGCTGGCGCTCAGCCTGCACGCGCCCGACGACGAGCTGCGCAACGAGCTGGTGCCGATCAACACCCGCTTCTCGGTGGCCGAGACCGTCGAGGCGGCCTGGGACTACGCGCGCCGGACGAAGCGCCGGGTGTCGATCGAGTACGCCATGATGCGCGGCATCAACGACCAGGCGTGGCGCGCCGACCTCCTCGGCGACGTGCTGAACTCTTACGGCCCCCAGGATCAGACACGGTGGGGTTGGGTGCACGTCAACCTGATCCCGCTCAACCCCACGCCGGGATCGAAGTGGACCGCCTCCGACCCGCGCGACGAGAAGGAGTTCGTACGCCGGCTCGAGGCCAAGGGCGTGCCGACCACGGTCCGCGACACCCGGGGCCGCGAGATCGACGGTGCCTGCGGCCAGCTGGCCGCGGCCGACTCCTGAGGGCCGCCTACGCGCGGGCTCCGGCCGGTACGGCCGCTGCGCAGAGCCGCCCGCGCAGCTCAGGAGGCGTCGCCAGCAGCAGCTCGGTGTTGTGGGCCGCGGCCGGACCGCTGAGCGAGGCCAGGTCGGACTGCGGGTCGTTCGCGGCGAGCTCGCGCGACAGCGCCGCCAGGCTGACCGTGGAGGACAGGTCACCGTTGTAGTCGGCCGGACCCGCGTGGTCGAAGATCGTCGTGAAGATCGACAGCGTGTCGTCGGCGTTGTCGACGACCTCGATCAGGCGCGCCTGCTGCGGGAAGTCGATGTGCGAGGCCGTGTTGATCTCCCAGAAGCCACCGCTGCCGTCCGCCCGCACGTGCGGGGTGATCTGGTTGCGGTGGGTGTGCCCGTTGACCCAGGCGATGACCCGGGGCTGGGAGAGCAGGTAGGCGGTGACCGCCGGCCCCCGCACCCGGGGCGTCGCGTCGAGACCGGTGAGCACCAGCGGGTTGCCCATCGTGTCGGAGGTGTGGTGGCTGAAGACGATCACGGCCTTGCCGGCCGCGGCTTCGATGGTGCTCTGCAACCAGGCGAACTGCGGCTGGTCCAGGGAGCCGTCGGCGTACCCGTTCGGGTTCACCGAGTCCATCACCACGAACCGGAACGTGCCCTGGTCGAAGAAGTAGTACGCCGTCCCGTCGGCGCGGTTCGCCGCGGTGAAGCCGTGGCCGACCGGCGTGCCGGTCGTGTCGAAGTGCTCGGCGACGATCTCTGCGCGGCTGACCACGCGCCGGGCTGGATCGGCGGGCACGATCCGGGCCAGCGGCGAGAGCAGCAGGTTGTCCAGGATGCTGTCGAGGTTCTGCTCGGTCACGGCGTTCAGCACGTCGGACTGGCTGAGTCCGGCGGGGCTGCTCATCACCTTGAGGTTGCCGGTCGCGAGGACACCGAGCTGGGTCGACTTCGCAGGGAAGTTGCCCTGCATGAGGCCGTCGTGGTTGCCGAAGCAGGTGTACCAGGGGATGTCGAGGCCCTCGGCGTCGAACGGCCGCCGCGCGGCGTCGAGCAGGCCGGTGATCCTCGGGAACCCGTGCTGGTCGCGGTAGACGTCGTCCTTCTTGCCCAGCGGCGTCCCACCCGGGTGCCAGTAGTGCGTGTCGTAGTACAGCGCGTTGTTGTCCATCACGCCGTCGTAGCGGGAGTAGCTGCCGCTGTCCGGCCTCACCCCGGCCTTCCCGTCGAGGATGTCGATGTTCCAGCGGACCTCGTTGTGCTGGCAGTTGTCGGAGTTGTCGCCGGTCTCGATCATGAACGCGAGCGGGAGCTCGGTGACCGGACCCTTCCGGATCGCGTTGACCGCGCGCACCATGGCGTCGAGCACCTGGGCGGTGAGCAGCTCCTGGGGCCGGTACGACGCCGACAGCAGCCCGGGAGTCAGCCCGAGGTCGTTCGGGTCCTCGAAGCGGTCCATCCACTCGACGCGCGCGGGCGACTGGCAGTCGACCACGTGCACGTCGCTGAACTGCGCGAACGCCAGCAGCGGGGTGCGGCAGTCCTCGCGGCCGGCAGCGGCCTCGATGCCGAGGTCGGTGCGCACCACCCGCGGCTCCCCGGCCAGGCGGACCACCTTCGCGTAGCCCTTCGCGTTCGGCGCACCGCGACCGTACGTGCCGGCGAGGGTGGTGCCGGACGCGCCCGACGTCGTGCCGGCGACGGCGGACTCGGCGAGAGAGGCGAACAGCGGTGGGACGGCGGCGAGACCGGTGACCACTGCGGCAGAGCGCAGCAGCCCGCGTCGGGACAGCTCCATGCCTGCCCAACGACGGGGTGTGTGCACGGTCACGTCGCGGTCTGGACCACGGACGCGGTGCGTCGGTGGACACCTGCCGGGCCGGACGCGAGGATGGCCGAGGAGCGGTCCGTCCGGGACGCCCACCTCGAGGAGGACCAGACCGATGGCCGATGCGCCCCCGCCGGAGCGGCTCGCCCGGCTCAACCGCCTCGAGGCGCTGAGCGACGACGACCTGCAGACCGTCGTGCGGGCCGGGCGTCACGTCCACCTGCCCGCGGACTGGTCGCTGATCTGGGAGAAGACCCCGGCCGACAAGGCCTACCTGATCGTCGACGGCGAGGTCTCGGTCCGCAAGGGAGGCGTGGAGGTGACGCGGCTCGGCCCCGGCGACGTCATCGGCGAGATGGCGATCGTCAACCACCGCCTGCGGTCGGCGAGCGTGGTGAGCCTGACCCCGCTCGAGGTCATCCACTTCACCAAGGAGTCGCTGGAGCAGCTGCTCGACGAGGTCCCGGCGTTCGGTGAAGCGTTGCGCGGTACGACGGCCGACCGCCTCGGGCCCGCCTGAGGCCATGCCCGCCGCACGCGGCGACTCGCCGCTCGACCCGCAGCAGGTCGTCGACCTGCTCGAGGAGCACCTGCTCGGCAGCCACCCCACCCTGACCGGACCGCAGATCGCCGAGGAGATCGGGATCAGCATGGACCTCGCCCGCCAGCGCTGGCGCTCGCTGGGGTTCACCGCGGTCGACGACGACGCGGTGGTCTTCACGGAGGCCGATCTCGAGGCCATGCGGCTCACCCAGCGGCTGCGCGAGATCGGGATGATCACCGACGACGACGAGGCCGCGCTGATCCGGACCCTCGGCCGCAGCTTCGCCCGGCTGGCGGAGTGGCAGCTGGCCCTGCTCGGGCGCGAGATCGACCCGACGACCCTCACGGGTGATGAGCTCGACGCCGTGATCGGCGAGGTGACCCCGCTGATCGAGCAGGTGCAGAACTACGTCTGGCGGCGACACGTGCTCAACGCCGCGTCCCGGCTGCTGCTCGCCCCCCAGGGGGACGAGGGCGCGGTGAGCACCGCGATCGGCTTCGCGGACATCGTCGACTACACCCGGCAGACGCGGGCGCTGACGCAGGAGGAGCTCGGGCGCCTGGTCGACGTCTTCGAGGCGCGGGCGCTGGCGATCGTGACCGGGCACGAGGGCCGGATCATCAAGACCATCGGCGACGAGATCCTCTTCGCCGCCGACCGGCCGGAGGACGCCGCCCGGATCGCGCTGGACCTCGTCGAGGAGCAGGACCGCGACCCGGACTTCCCCCGGTTGCGGGTCGGGCTGGCGTGGGGACCGGTGCTGCACCGGCTCGGCGACGTCTTCGGGCCGACCGTGAACATCGCCGCGCGACTCACGTCGGTCGCCCGCCCGGGCCGGGTGCTGACCGACAAGGAGCTGGCCGAGGCCCTGCGCGACCACCCCGACTTCCGGCTCCGCCGGATGCGCCGCACGTCGGTCAAGGGCTACCGGCGGCTCGAGCCGTGGAAGCTCGGTCGGGCGGCCGACGACGACGACGAGCTACCGCCGGCTGCCGCCTATCTCCAGGAGAAGGGGGAGGACCTCCGCCGCGTCGTCGACGAGATGCAGGCGCGGGCCCAGCGCGCCGCGGCCGCCGAGGACCTCGAGTAGCGGCCACGCCGGCAGCTGCTCGGCCCAGTAGTCCCGCCCGACGAGCACCATCGGCGCGACCAGCTCGGGCCGCGTGTAGTAGTTCGCGCAGGCTGCCTGGAAGATCTCCTGGACCGTGCCGGCCGCACCGGGCAGGAACACCACCCCGGCGCGGCACAGCGCCAGCAGCACGTCCTCGCGCAGGGCGTTGCGGAAGTACTTCGCGACGCGGGTCGCGAACAAGTTGGGCGGCTCGTGCCCGTAGAACCACGTCGGGATCCCGAGCGACTCCGTGCCGCCGGGCCAGCGGGCGAGCACCGCGAACGCTGCTTGCGCCCAGGCGGTGACGTCCGGGGCGAAGTCCGGCACGGCGGCGAGGAGGCCGACCGCCTCGACCAGCTCGGCGTCGGGTGCGTCCGAGAGCCACGTGCCCAGGTTGACCGCCTCCATCGCGCCCGGACCCCCACCGGTCAGCACCGTGAGCCCCGTGTGGTCGGCGAGTGTGCGGCCGAGGCGGGCCGCCGCGAGGTACGCCGGCGCGTCCCGGCGTACGGCGTGGCCGCCCATGACCCCGACGATCCGCCGGCCCGCGGTGAACTCCTCGACGGCGTCGTCGATGGCGTGGTCGTGCAGCGCCATGGCCAGGCTCTTGTCCAGCGTGCGCGGTGTGCGCGACCAGGCGTACGCCGCGGCGTCCAGGGTCGCGGCGTAGCCCCGGTCGAGGCCGGCGTACAGCTCGGCGGGGGTGTAGAGCTCGGCGCGGTACGGGTTGAACGGCACGTCGGGCACGGCGGGGAAGACCAGACCCCCACGCCGGCGCACGTCGAGCTCGCTGCCCGGCCCCGTGCCTGCGACGAACCGGCAACCGAGGAACACCGCGCCCGCCACGTCCAGGCGCGCGAGCGCCTCCGACCGGTCGGCGAGGGCGAGCGACTGCAGGTGGAACCCGCTCAGCGAGCGGATCCCGCGCTCCACGAACCCGTCGAACTCCTCGAGGGATTCGATCTCCGTGGGCCGCACGGGTCGAAGATAGCCTCGCGACGTCACCAGGCGCTGGCCATCAGCTCCCCGAACAGCGCGTGCTCGTCGACCTCGAGGCCGCGCCGCGCGAACCACGTGCACACGTTGTGGCAGTCGCGCTGGAGAAAGTCCGCGCCGAGCGGGTTCGCCACGAGGTCCACGACCTGTGGCAGGTCGATGATGACCAATCGGTCCCCGGCCGCGAGGATGTTGTACGGCGAGAGGTCCCCGTGGGCCAGGCCGTGCCGCGCCAGGGCGACCATCGCCTCGCGCAGCTGCTCGAACCAGTGCTCCAGCAGGTCGCGCCCGGGCCGGGTGCCGGCCAGCCGGGGTGCCGGCTCGCCGTCGACGGTGACCAGCTCCATGAGGATCTCCGTGCCGTCGATCTGCACGGGGTAGGGCACCGGCACCCCGGCCTCGTGGCAGCGCTTGAGCGACTCCCACTCGGCCATCGCCCACTGGCCGGCCGCGACCTCGCGACCGAACGCGCTCTTCCTCGCGAGGGCCCGGGTCACCCGGCTGTCCCGGGTCCGTCGCCCGGCCGTGTAGTCCGTGGTGCGGTGGAAGGTGCGGTGCTCGGCGCCCCGGTACCGCTTGGCGGCGAGCACGCACGAGCGCGGGCCGTCGTGCGCGAGGTCGGCCGGCAGGGCGCGCTCGAGCAGGAAGACCTCGGCCTCCTTGCCGGTCTTCAGGACGCCGAGCTCGGTGTCGATGGCCGCCCGGCTCGTCACGAGCCAGTCCGGCGGGGGCTGAGGACCGCGCATGAGCGGCTCGACGTCCCAGTACGTCGAGAAGCGCTGGCCCTCGCCGACGTCGTCGAGGGCGACGTACTCGAAGGTGAAGGCCGGGTCGGTGGTGTGGTCAGGTACCAGGTCGGGCGAGGCGCCGGGACCGGAGTCGTGCATGGTGGATGCTCCGTGGGAGTGAGAGGTGGACGGCGGGCACGCCGACGACAGTGATGCGCATGTCACGCCTCCTCTGCTCCCGGAGCCTCCTGCGCGAGGCTCGACGCGCCCACGATCCTCGATGCCGTCCCGGCTCGGCAACGGGTTTTCCCGACCGGGGCCTAGGGTGAGCCTGAGGGTCGAGGACCGGACTGGGAGGAGTGCAGATGAGCACCGGTGGCACCGAGCTGGGACCGGAGGAGCGCAAGGTCGTCGAGGCCGTGCCGAAGCAGCTGCTGATCGGTGGTGAGTGGCGCGACGCGACGGGTGGCTCGACGTTCGAGGTCGAGGACCCGGCGACCGGCGGGGTGCTGTGCGAGGTCGCCGACGCCACCCCCGACGACGCCCGCGCCGCGCTCGACGCCGCCGTCGCGGCCCAGGCCTCCTGGGCGGCCACCCCGCCGAACGAGCGCTCGGAGATCCTGCACCGTGCCTTCCTCGCCCTGGGCGAGAGGTCCGACGAGCTGGCCCTGCTGATGACGCTCGAGATGGGCAAGGCGGTGTCCGAGTCCAAGGGCGAGATCGCGTACGCCGCGGAGTTCTTCCGCTGGTTCTCCGGTGAGGCGCTGCGCATCGACGGCTACTACAAGACGGCCGGCAACGGGCAGAGCCGCGTCCTGGTCATGCGCCAGCCGGTCGGGCCCTGCTACTTCATCACGCCGTGGAACTTCCCCAACGCGATGGGCACGCGCAAGATCGGCCCGGCGATCGCCGCCGGCTGCACGATGGTCGTCAAGCCGGCCCACCAGACTCCGCTGTCGATGCTCGCGCTCGCGAAGATCCTCGAGGAGTGCGGGCTGCCGCCGGGTGTCCTGAACGTCGTGACCTCGACCAGCTCGAGCGACGTCTCGGCGCCGATCATCGGAGACCCGCGGCTGCGCAAGCTGAGCTTCACCGGCTCGACCGAGGTCGGCCGCACGCTGATCGCCCAGGCCGCCGACCAGGTGCTGAAGGTCTCCATGGAGCTCGGCGGCAACGCGCCGTTCCTGGTGTTCGAGGATGCCGACCTGGACGCCGCGGTCGACGGCGCGATGCTCGCCAAGATGCGCAACATGGGCGAGGCCTGCACCTCGGCGAACCGCTTCCACGTCCACGAGTCGGTCGCCGAGGAGTTCGGCCGCCGGCTGGCCGAGCGGATGGGCGCGCTCACCGTCGGCCGGGGGACCGAGGACGGCGTCGACGTCGGTCCGCTGATCGACGACAAGCAGCAGGCGAAGGTGGCCGAGCTGGTCGACGACGCGGTCAGCAAGGGCGCGACCTGCGTGACCGGCGGGCGTGTCCCGGACGGTGCGGGCTACTTCTACGAGCCGACCGTGCTCACCGGCGTGCCCTCGGACGCGCGCGTGCTCAGCGAGGAGATCTTCGGCCCGGTGGCGCCGATCGCGACGTTCCGCACCGACGAGGAGGCGATCGAGGCGGCGAACCGCACCGAGTTCGGCCTGGTCTCCTACGTGTTCACCCGCGACGTCCAGCGCGCCCTGCGCGTGTGCGAGGCGCTGGAGACCGGCATGGTCGGGCTGAACCAGGGCATCGTCTCGAACGCCGGGGCTCCGTTCGGCGGGGTCAAGCAGTCCGGCACGGGCCGCGAGGGCGGCAACGAGGGGATCGCGGAGTACCTGGAGACCAAGTACGTCGCGGTGAAGCTCTGAGCCGCGACATGCGAGGAACGAGCAGGTCGCGACGCGAAGAGGTTGAGCGAGCCCGCGGGTGAGCTCGCGAACCCGCGACGGCGGGCCGAAACCTGAGCAGGTACCTGACGAGCAGGTGGCCCTGGTCCACCGCGACGGCCACGTGCTCGGCGGCGCGCCGCGGTCCGTCGTACGCCGGGACAACCTGCTGCACTCCGCCACGGCCGTGCTCGTGCGCGACGGGTCCGGGCACATCTACGTCCACCGCCGCAGCGACTCGAAGGACTGGGCACCCGCTCACTGGGACGCCGCGGCCGGCGGCGTGATCGTCGTGGGGGAGGAGCCCGAGGAGTCGGCGGTGCGCGAGCTCGGCGAGGAGCTCGGGATCACCGGCGTACCGCTGCGCGCGCTCGTCACGCACCTGTACCAGGACGAGGGCACGCGCTGCTTCGAGCACGCCTTCGAAGCCGTCTGGAGCGGTCCGGTCCGGCACCAGCCGGAGGAGGTTGCGGAGGGCCGGTGGATGACGCTCGGCGAGCTGGCCGGGATGCTCGCCGATCCCTCGATCGCCTTCGTTCCGGACACCCGTCAGCTGCTCGGTCGGCTGGCTGACGCGGGCATCGGCGACTACGGCACCCTCGCCTCGCCAGGATGACCCGTCCGCGTCTTGCGGCGTCCCGGAGCCGGTCGTAGCGTCGAACGTCGAGGGGGACCAAGTGAGGTTCCGCATGGAAGCAACAGTCAACAAGCAGGCAGCCATCAACGGGTACCAGGCGTTCGGCGCCATGGACCCCGAAGGTGCCATGAAGGACATCTCCGACTCGATCGAGTGGATCGTCGGCGGAGACAACGCCCTCACCGGCACCTACCGCGGCAAGGACGAGGTCGGCGGGTTCTGGATGAAGCTCCTGGAGAGGGGCTTCCGGACCACGCCGAAGGAGTTCATCGCCGAGGGCGACAAGGTAGCCGTCGTCTGCGACGTCGAGCTCGGAGGAGAGACCGCCGAGTCGGTCAACCTGCTCAGCTACGACAGCGACGGCAAGCTGATCCGGTTCGAGACCTTCGGTGGGGAGGCGATGATCGACCGCGCGTACCCGCGCTGACCCGGCGGCTGGGAGGATGCTCCGGTGACCTCCCCGGATCGTCGTGACGTCGTGGTCCTGGGCTCGACCGGCTCGATCGGGACCCAGGCCCTCGACGTCGTCCGCGCGAACCCCGACCGCTTCCGGGTGGTCGGTCTGACGGCCGGCGGCTCGCAGCCCGACCTGTTCGAGGCCCAGGTGGCGGAGTTCGCGCCTGCCTTCTCCGGGCTGGGGGAGGAGGCGTCGGTCGAGGCAGCCGCGCTGCGCGCGGACGTCGTGCTCAACGGCATCACCGGCGCGGTCGGCCTGCGGCCGACCGTCGCGGCCCTGGAGGCCGGCAACACGCTCGCGCTGGCGAACAAGGAGTCCCTGATCATGGGCGGCTCCGTGGTCACGTCGCGCGCCGCGGAGGGCCAGATCGTGCCCGTCGACAGCGAGCACAGCGCCCTCGCGCAGTGCCTGCGCGGCGGACGGGCCGAGGAGGTCCGCCGACTCGTGCTCACCGCGAGCGGTGGCCCGTTCCGCGGTCGCACCCGGGACGACCTCGCCGACGTGACCCCGGCGGAGGCGCTCGCCCACCCGACCTGGGACATGGGGCCGGTCGTCACGATCAACTCGGCGACCCTGGTCAACAAGGGCCTCGAGGTGATCGAGGCGCACCTGCTCTTCGACATCCCGATGGACCGGATCGAGGTGGTCGTCCACCCCACCTCGGTGGTGCACTCGATGGTGGAGTTCACCGACGGGTCGACGCTGGCGCAGGCGTCGCCGCCGACCATGCTCATCCCCATCGCGCTGGGGATGGCCTGGCCCGATCGAGTGCCCGACACCGCGCCGCCGGTGGACTGGACCCAGCCCCAGGCGTGGGAGTTCTTCCCGCTCGACGACGAGGCCTTCCCCGCCGTACGCCTGGCCCGTGAGGCGGGCGCGCGCGGCGGCACCGCCCCGGCGGTCTACAACGCGGCCAACGAGGTGTGCGTCGCGGCGTTCCGCGACGGCCGGCTCCGCTTCCCGGCGATCGTCGACACGGTCGCCGACGTCCTGACCAGCCACGACGTAGGCTCGACGCCGACAGACCTCTCCCTCGACGACGTGCTGGCGGCCGACGCCTGGGCCCGCGCCGAGGCCCACCGCCTGCTGGAGCCCACCCGATGAGCACCGTCCGATGAGCGACGCCCTGATGTACCTCGCCGGCGTCCTGCTGTTCACCGTCGGCGTGGCCGCGTCGATCGGGCTGCACGAGGTCGGTCACCTCGTGCCGGGCAAGCTCTACGACGTCAAGATCACGCAGTACTTCATCGGCTTCGGGCGCACGATCTGGTCGCGGCGCCGCGGCGAGACCGAGTACGGCGTCAAGGCGATCCCGCTCGGCGGCTACGTCAAGCTCGTCGGCATGCTGCCTCCGGCGCCCGACCAGGACCCGGAGAAGGTGCGCGCGACCAACACCGGCATCTTCGCCCAGCTGGTCAGCGACGCCCGCTCGGCGGAGTACGAGCACGTGTCGCCCGAGGACCACGACCGGCTGTTCTACCGGCTGCCCTGGTGGAAGCGGATCGTGATCATGGGCTCGGGCGTGACGATCAACCTGGTGCTCGCGTTCGGCCTCTTCGCCGTGGTGTTCATGGGCTACGGCATCAACGACGCGACCACGACGGTCGGCACCGTGTCGCGGTGCGTGAAGGTCGTCGAGACCGGCCACGAGGCCGGCCCGTGCACCGCCGCCGACCCCGTCACCCCGGCCCTGCGCGCGGGCCTGAAGCCCGGCGACCGGATCGTGCGGTTCAACGGGCAGGCGATCGGCTCCTACGACGAGCTGCAGCGACTGATCCGTGCCAACGAGGCGGGCGCTGCCGACCTGGTCGTCGAGCGCGGCGGCACGACCCTCACCCTGCACACCAGCACCACCGTGAACGGCATCCCATCGCTCACCGACCCCACCAAGACGGTCCACGCGGGATTCCTCGGCATCAAGCCCGCCGTCGCACGTCAGCGCCAGGGCGTCGGCTACGTGGTCAGCACCATGGCCGACGGCACCTGGCAGACGCTGAAGTCGATCGCGGCCATGCCGCAGAAGGTCTACCACGTGTCGCGGGCAGCCCTCGGGCTGGAGAAGCGCGACGTGAACAGCCCGATGAGCGTGGTCGGCGCGGGTCGCGTGGCCGGGGAGTTCGCGTCCGACACCCAGAGCTCGCTGGCCAGCCGGTTCTTCTCACTCGTGCTGCTGCTCGCCGGGCTCAACCTCTTCCTCGGCCTGGTCAACCTGGTGCCGCTGCCGCCGTTCGACGGTGCCGGCATCGCCACCACGCTCTACGAGGCCGCGCGGCGCGCCTTCGCGCGCGTGCTCGGCCGTCCCGACCCGGGCGCGGTGGACGCCGCCAAGCTGCTGCCGGTCACCTACGTCGTGGCGAGCCTGCTGCTCGTGATGACCGCGATCCTCGTGTACGCCGACATCGTCGCGCCGGTCTCGCTCTCGTGACCTTCGCGACCCTCCCTAGGATGGACTCATGACATCGGTCTCCCTCGGCATGCCGCAGGCACCCCCTCCCGTGCTCGCACCGCGCCGGCCGACCCGTCAGATCAAGGTCGGCAAGGTCGGGGTCGGCAGCGAGTCCCCGATCTCGGTGCAGTCGATGACCACGACGCTCACCGCCGACGTCAACAGCACCCTCCAGCAGATCGCCGAGCTGACCGCGGCCGGCTGCGACATCGTCCGGGTGGCGTGCCCCTCGCAGGACGACGCCGAGGCCCTGCCGGAGATCGCGCAGCACTCGCAGATCCCGGTCATCGCCGACATCCACTTCCAGCCGCGCTACGTCTTCGCGGCGATCGAGGCCGGCTGCGCCGCCGTACGGGTCAACCCCGGCAACATCAAGAAGTTCGACGACCAGATCAAGGAGATCGCGGCGGCCGCCAAGGACCACGGCACCTCGATCCGGATCGGGGTCAACGCAGGCTCGCTCGACCCGCGGCTTCTGAAGAAGCACGGGAAGGCGACCCCCGAGGCACTGGTCGAGTCGGCCGTGTGGGAGGCGTCGCTCTTCGAGGAGCACGACTTCCACGACTTCAAGATCTCGGTCAAGCACAACGACCCGGTCGTGATGGTGCGCGCCTACGAGCTCCTCGCCGAGCGCGGCGACTGGCCGCTGCACCTGGGCGTGACCGAGGCGGGGCCCGCGTTCCAGGGCACCATCAAGTCCGCCACGGCCTTCGGCGCGCTGCTCTCGAAGGGCATCGGCGACACCATCCGGGTGTCGCTCTCGGCGCCCCCGGTCGAGGAGGTCAAGGTCGGCATCCAGATCCTCCAGTCGCTGAACCTGCGCCCCCGCAAGCTCGAGATCGTCTCTTGTCCGTCCTGCGGCCGCGCGCAGGTGGACGTCTACACCCTCGCCGAGAAGGTGACCGCCGGCCTGGAGGGCATGGAGGTCCCGCTCCGAGTCGCGGTCATGGGGTGCGTCGTCAACGGGCCCGGTGAGGCCCGCGAGGCCGACCTCGGCGTGGCGTCGGGCAACGGCAAGGGTCAGATCTTCGTCCGCGGCGAGGTGATCAAGACCGTTGCCGAGGCCGACATCGTCGAGACGCTGATCGAGGAGGCGATGCGCCTCGCCGAGGAGATGGAGCCGGTCGAGGGAGCCTCGGCCGAGGTGTCCGTCTCCTAGGACGTCGGCGACGCCGACGGGGCGGCCGACGGCGTGGTCGACCCGGTGGTCGACCCGGAGCCCGAGAGGCCCTCCTGCGCGCGGATCGCCGCGACCAGCACCTGCAGGGCCTCCTCGCACGCCCGCCAGTGCGGGCTGTCCTGGGCGAGGAAGTCGAGGTCCTGCATCGTCTTGGTCAGCGCGGACACGTCGGTGAGGTCCACCGAGCTGGTCTCCTGCCAGCCGGGCTCCAGCTCGGCGTTGGCCTGCGCTGCGTTGTCGGTCAGGGTCTTCATCGCCGCGCTGACCGCGTCCTTCGTCGGCGGCTCCACCTTCCGGCCGCTGTCGTCGCGGACCGGCGCCGGCAACGGGTCGTGCAGGTAGAGGTCGATCGCCGCCTCCACCTGGCCGAGCTGGTAGGTCATGTCGTACGGGCGCAGCTGCTGGCTGAACTGGCGCAGCGCGGTCACCGCCTTGATCTGGCCGTCGACGCGGGCCCGGCAGTCCTTGACCGAGCCGCTGCTGCGGTAGTACGCCACGGTCGCGATCACCGACGTCCACCGGTCCGCCAGCGCTGAGGGGTTGGTGTCCTGGTCCATGCCGAGCACGCTGTCCCCGACGTCCTTCCACTGCGACCGGCAGTCCGCGAGGCGGTGGGTCGCCGAGGTGGAGGCGGTCGGGGAGGTGCTCGCGCCGCAGGCGACCAGGGCAGCGGCGCTCGAGGCCACCAGCACGGCCATGACGCCGGCCCGCAGCCACTTGGGAGGACGGGGCATGGGGCCACCGTATCTGTCGGTACAGTCCCCATGTGCTGGCATCGCAGGGGCGACACGCGGAGCGGCCCCAGGGCCGTTCGACGGGCGTGCGCGTGCTCGGTCCGGCAGACCTGCCGGCCGCCCTGGAGGTGCTCGCCGGCGACCCGGTGACCAACGTCTTCGTCGAGTACCGCAGCCGGCTCACGCAGCTCGACCCGCGCTGGCTCGGCGGCCAGATGTGGGGCTACCTGGTCGACGGGAAGCTGCAGGCGCTGTGCCACGTGGGCGCCAACATGGTGCCGGTGGCGGGCACTCCCGAGTCGTGCGCGGCCTTCGCCGCGCGTGCCCTGCGTCACCGTCGGGTCAGCTCGACCATCGTCGGGCCGCGCGAGGCGGTGGAGCTGCTGTGGTCGGACCTCGCCGAGGAGTGGGGCGCACCCCGTGAGGCCCGCTGGGACCAGCCGCACCTCGAGATCGCGACGGCCTCGGAGGTCACGGCCGACGCGCTGGTCCGGCGCACCACACCCGAGGAGATCGACACGCTCTATCCCGCCTGCGTGGCGATGTACGAGGAGGAGGTCGGGGTCTCGCCCGAGCTCGACGGCGGCCGCAACCTGTACCGCGCCCGGGTCGCCCAGCTGGTCAACCGCGGCTGGTCGTTCTCGCGGATCGAGGACGGCAAGGTCGTCTTCAAGGCGGAGGTCGCCTGCGCGACGCCGACCGCGTGCCAGATCCAGGGAGTCTGGGTCGACCCGGAGCGTCGCGGGGAGGGCCTGTGCACCCGTGGCATGGCCGCGGTCGTCGACGTGGCGCTGCGCGAGATCGCCCCGAACGTCGCCCTGTACGTCAACGCGCACAACATCGCTGCGCGGACGGCGTACGAGCGGGTCGGCTTCCGGCAGTCCGGCACGTTCTCGACGATCATGTTCTGAGTCGTCCGACGGTCGCCTGCTGCCCCTCCGCGCCGGTCGCTAGGCTCCCGGCCATGACCGCACCCCTGCGCCGTGACGCAAAGATCGTGGTCGGGGCGTTCCTGGCCTCCGGCACCGTCCACCTGGTCCGGCCGGAGGTGTTCGAGCCGCTGATGCCCGGCTGGGTGCCGGCGCACCGCGAGGTGATCCTCGGCTCCGGCATCGCCGAGCTGGCGTGCGCCGTGGGCCTGCTCGCACCGCCGACCCGGCGGCTGGCGGGTCTCGCGAGCGCCGCGCTGCTGGTCGCGGTCTTCCCCGGCAACGTGAAGATGGCGCTCGACGCGCAGCGCGGGCGCAACACCGGGTTCAAGGCCGCGGCCTGGGCCCGGCTGCCGCTCCAGCTGCCGATGATCCGCGGGGCGCTCCGGGCCGCGCGCGCCTGAGCGCAAACCCCGTCGAGGGGGCGGGGCAGGCGCAAGTAGCCTTCACCCATGATCATGCGGATGTCGTCGTTGTTCGTGCGGACCCTGCGGGAGGACCCGGCGGACGCGGAGGTCCCGAGCCACCGCCTCCTGGTGCGGGCCGGCTACATCCGTCGCGCCGCGCCCGGCATCTACACCTGGCTGCCCCTGGGGTTGCGGGTGCTGCGCAACGTCGAGCGGATCATCCGCGAGGAGATGGACGCGATCGGCGCGCAGGAGCTGCAGTTCCCCGCGCTGCTGCCTCGCGAGCCCTACGAGGCGACCGGACGCTGGACCGAGTACGGCGACGGCATCTTCCGGCTCAAGGACCGCAAGGACGGCGACTACCTCCTCGGCCCGACGCACGAGGAGATGTTCACCCTGGTGGTGAAGGACCTCTTCTCCTCGTACAAGGACCTGCCCGTCTGGCTGTACCAGATCCAGACCAAGTACCGCGACGAGGCGCGCCCCCGCGCCGGCCTGCTGCGCGGCCGCGAGTTCATCATGAAGGACTCCTACTCCTTCGACACCACCGACGAGGGCCTGGACGCCTCGTACGCCGCCCACCGGCAGGCCTACGTCAAGACGTTCGACCGGCTCGGGTTCGACTACGTGATCGTCAAGGCCACCAGTGGGGCGATGGGCGGGTCCAAGTCCGAGGAGTTCCTGGCCAAGGCCGACGTCGGCGAGGACACCTACGTGCGCTGCACGAGCTGTGACTACGCCGCGAACGTCGAGGCCGTGCAGGTGCGGCCGCCCGCGCCCGTCCCGTACGACGACGCGCCGGCCGCGCACGCCGAGGACACCCCCGACACCCCCACCATCGAGAGCCTGGTGGCGCTGCTCAACGAGAAGTACCCCCGGGACGACCGGCCCTGGGCTGCCGGCGACACGCTCAAGAACGTGCTCGTGCTGCTCAAGCACCCCGACGGCACCCGCGAGCCGCTCGCGATCGGCCTGCCCGGCGACCGCGAGGTCGACCAGAAGCGCCTCGAGGGCCAGCTCGAGCCGATCGAGGTCGAGCCCATGGACGACGCCGAGCTGCGCAAGCACCCCACGCTGGTCAAGGGCTACATCGGCCCCGGGGCCCTGGGCGAGAAGTCCGACTCGGGCATCCGCTACCTCGTCGACCCGCGGGTCGCCGAGGGCACCCGCTGGGTCACCGGCGCCGACGTCGCCGGCAGCCACGTCCTCGACCTCGTCGCGGGGCGCGACTTCACCCCGGACGGCACCATCGAGGCCGCCGAGGTCCGCGACGGCGACCCCTGCCCGAACTGCGACTCCGGCACGCTCGAGTCCGCCCGCGGCATCGAGATGGGCCACATCTTCCAGCTCGGCCGCAAGTACGCCGACGCGCTCGACCTGCAGGTCCTCGACGAGAACGGCAAGCTGGTCACGGTGACGATGGGGTCCTACGGCATCGGCGTGTCTCGTGCCGTGGCGGCCATCGCCGAGGGCAACAACGACGAGCTCGGGCTCGTGTGGCCGCGGGAGATCTCGCCCGCCGACGTGCACATCGTCGCCACCGGCAAGGACACGGCGGTCTACGACGCCGCGGCCGAGCTCGCCGACGAGCTGTCACGCCGCGGCATCACGGTGCTCTACGACGACCGCGAGAAGGTCAGCCCGGGCGTGAAGTTCAAGGACGCCGAGCTGATCGGCGTACCGACGATCCTCACGGTCGGTCGCGGGCTCGTCGACGGCAAGGTCGAGGTCAAGGACCGCCGGTCGGGGGAGCGCACCGAGGTCCCGTTCCTGCAGGCGGCCAACCACGTCGTGCACCTCGCGCACGGGTCCTGAGGTACGCCGAAACCCGATCGCTCCCGGCCCGGGCGGGCCACTACCTTCGGCGCCATGGACATCGAGGCAGTGATCTTCGACTGGGGCGGCACGCTCACCGCGTGGCACGACATCGACTTCCACGCGGAGTCCCTGGCGCTGGCCCAGGCAGTGGTCGCCGCCGACGGTGCCGAGCACGGCTACGACGTACACGCCGCGCGGCTGCACCAGGCCGGCGCGACGGTGTGGGGCTGGAGCCGCGACCACCAGCGGAGCGCGACGATCGGCGACCTCTTCGCCGAGGCCGGCCTCGACCACGACCCGGAGCTGCTCACGGCCTACTACGACTTCTGGGAGCCGCACACGCTGACCGACCCCCAGGTCGCGCCGATGTGGACCGCGCTGCGCGAGCGGGGCATCAAGGTCGGGGTGCTCTCCAACACGATCTGGCCCCGCGCGTGGCACGAGGGGTTCTTCCGGCGCGACGGGGTGCTCGACCTGGTCGACGGAGACGTGTACACCAGCGAGGTGCCGTGGACGAAGCCGTCGCCGCACGCGTTCGAGGCCGCGATGGCGGCCGTCGGCGTGACCGACCCGAGCCGGTGCGTGTACGTCGGCGACCGACTGTTCGACGACGTCTGGGGAGCGCACAACGCCGGGATGCGGGCGATCCACGTCCCGCACAGCGCCATCCCGCCCGAGCAGGTCGGCCACTCCGAGGGGACACCCGACGCGGTGGCCCACGAGCTGGCGGAGATCCCTGCAATTGTTGCCGGGTTGTGCAGTGCATGAACACGAAGCGGCAAGAGAGTTCCGAACCGAGTCCGGCCACGCGAAGATTCAGTCAGTACCGGGGAACATCTCGGGGGTTCCTCGGAACTCCAGTTGACGGACGGCCGAGTCGTCGAGAGCGACAAGGGCCCATCGGCGTTCAGCGCCGGCGGTGCTCTCGATGAGTTGGCCGTAGGTCCTGGCGATGCGGCGCTCCACCTGGAGCGCCGCATCGTTCAATTCTGCGGCCGTGGACATCGCCGCCGGCAGGTCGTAGGACACCTCCGCGGGCACCGGGTCGGCGCCCGACCCGGCGATCGTCACGGTGAGCTGGTCGCGGCGCCTCCGGTGGGTGTGGAAGGCGTCGAGCAGGCGGGCGTAGAGGTCGGGCTGCCGGGACTCCGACGCCTGCGCGCCGAGCACGCCGAAGAGGTACACCGCGGCGTGCTCGCCCGCGAGCGTCGCCTGCTCGGCCTCGAGGGGCGTCATCCGGCCAGCCCTCGCAGCTGCTGGCTCGTCGCCGCGGCCATCGCGCCGAGCAGGCGGGCGAACGGACCGCTGCGCGCGCGCATCGCGAGCCCGACCAGGCCGTCGTGCAGCGACCGCTCGGCGGTGCCCAGCTGCGCCAGGGCCGCGGCGGGTCGCTCCGGCACGACGTACGGCGTCGCCGTGGCCGAGAGGTCCACGCCGTCGGGCACGGCGGCGGAGACCCGGTCGAGGTGCGCGCGATGGGTCGCGAGCGGTCCGGCAAGCCGGGCAGCCAGGCCGGGGTGGCGCTCGGCGGTGGCGCTCGCCGCCGCCTGCGCCGTGCGCAGGAGGGCCGCGGCCTCGACGGCCACGGCGACGTCCGGCTCCAGGTCGCGGACCGCTCGCGCCGCGGGCGTCTTGTCCTCGCGGAGCGGGTTGTTCAGGGCACAACCCGCGGTCGCGAGCACGGTCGCGGCTCCCACACCCATCCCGAGCGCGGTCCGGCGGCTGGGCCGCGCGGCGGCGGAGCGTGTCTGGGACCTCATCACGGCGCATCGTAACGACAGCCCTATAGGGTGGGTTCACCACAACAACACAGCAGGAGGTCGCTCATGAGTGCGCCGGGCACGCCCGACATCACCGACCGCCTGGCTGGGTTGCTCGCCGGGCCGATCGAGGCGCTCGGCCTCGACCTCGAAGCGGTCGACCTCTCCAGGGCAGGCAAGCGCTCGGTGCTGCGCGTCGCCGTGGACAAGGACGGCGGCGTCGACCTCGACGACATCGCGGCGGCCACCACCGAGGTCTCCCGCGTCCTCGACGACTCCGACGCGATGGGCAACAGCCCCTACACCCTGGAGGTCTCGTCGCCCGGCGTGGACCGTCCGCTGACCCACCCCCGGCACTGGCGCCGCAACGCCAGCCGGCTGGTCAAGGTGACGCTCGCCGACGGCGGCGAGGTGACGGGCCGGATCGTCGCGTCCGACGAGGCGGGTGCCGAGCTGGACGTCGACGGCACGCAGCGCCGCGTCGCGTACGAGGACGTCACGAAGGCGCGGATCCAGATCGAGTTCAAGCGGCCGGCTGCCGCGTCCCAGGAGGACTAGCCGTGGACATCGACATGAGCATCCTGCGGATGCTCGAGCGCGAGAAGGAGATCTCGTTCGAGGTCCTCGTCGAGGCGATCGAGCAGGCACTGCTGACGGCGTACCACAAGACGCCGGGGGCGCTCGAGCACGCGCGGGTCGAGCTGGACCGCAAGAACGGCCACGTCGTGGTCTACGCCCGGGAGTCCGACGACGAGGGCAACCCCGAGGGTGAGGAGTTCGACGACACCCCGGCGGACTTCGGCCGGATCGCGGCGACGACGGCCAAGCAGATCATGCTGCAGCGGCTGCGGGACGCCGAGGACGAGATGAGGTTCGGTGAGTTCTCCGGCAAGGAGGGCGACATCGTCTCCGGGCTGATCCAGCAGGGGCGTGACCCCAACGACGTGCTGGTCGACCTCGGCAAGCTGGAGGCGCTGCTGCCGCAGGGCGAGCAGGTGCCCGGCGAGGACTACTCCCACGGCACCCGGATCAAGTGCCTGGTGGTGAGCGTGCGCAAGGGCATGCGCGGACCCCAGGTGATGCTGTCGCGCACCCACCCGAACCTCGTCAAGAAGCTGTTCGCGCTCGAGGTGCCGGAGATCGCCGACGGCACCGTGGAGATCGCGGCGATCGCCCGTGAGGCCGGGCACCGGACCAAGATCGCCGTGCGCTCGCACGTACCGGGTGTGAACGCCAAGGGCTCCTGCATCGGGCCGATGGGCCAGCGGGTGCGCAACGTCATGAACGAGCTGCACGGCGAGAAGATCGACATCGTGGACTGGTCGGACGACCCCGCGCAGATGGTCGGCAACGCCCTGAGCCCCGCACGCGTCTCCAGCGTCGAGGTCGTCGACCTCGCCGCCCGGTCCGCGCGGGTCGTCGTCCCGGACTTCCAGCTGTCCCTGGCGATCGGCAAGGAGGGCCAGAACGCGCGCCTGGCCGCCCGCCTGACCGGCTGGCGGATCGACATCCGCAGCGACGAGGCTCCACCGGCCGCCACCGGCGAGTAGCGAGCGGGCGGCTCGGTTCGGCGTACGCCGCCCGAGCGGCTAGACTCGCCGCTGGTGACTCCACGTGACGACGCTGCTCCCGGCCCGGTCCGGACCTGCATCGGATGTCGCAAGCGGGCCGCCAAGCGTGAGTTGCTGCGGGTCGTCGCAGGACCGGGCGCGCACGGTGCGGATTCCTCCGCGGCCGTCGTACCCGACCCGGGCGGCACCGCGCCGGGACGTGGAGCGCACTTGCACCCCACCCTCGAGTGTTTCGAACTCGCCGAGCGCAGACGAGCCTTCGCCAGGGCCTTGCGGCATGATGCCGGAGGACGTGGCGGCCCGGGCCCGCTGAGCCTGACAGTTCTGAGGGAGTACCTCACGTCCTCTGTGACCGACCAACCGAGATGAAACTGGAGCATCAGCTCATGAGCCTGCGATGAGAACTTCGCGATGAGCGTGCACATCAACTAACGGTCCGCAGCACCGCTCGGACCAACCATGAGGAGTGTTTGTGGCAAGGGTCCGAGTCTCTGAACTCGCCAGGGAGTACGGGGTCACCTCCAAGGAGGTCCTCGAGAAGCTCACCGAGATGGGTGAGTTCGTCAAGGCCGCGTCGTCCGCGGTGGAACCGCCGGTGAAGATGCGGTTCGAGCAGACCTACGGCGCGGAGCTCCGCGCCAAGGCCGAGGCCGCGGCGGCGAAGAAGGCCGCCAAGAAGGCCCCGGCGAAGAAGGCGGCCGCGAAGACGGCCGAGCCCGAGCCGGCCGCGGAGCCGGCGCCGGCCGAGGTGCCCGTCGAGGCCCCGGCCGCCGAGGCGCCCACCGAGACCGATGCTCCGGCCGCGCGGACGGCCCCGAAGCCGGGCCCGCGCGTCGCGAAGCCCGAGGTCGACGAGGAGGTCGCGCCGGAGCCGCCGGCCGAGGAGCCTCCTGCCGCCGCCCCCGAGTCGTCGTCCCCGGCTCCGGCCGCTCCGGCTGCCCCGCGTCCGGGCGCTCGCCCGGGTGCACCGCGTCCGGGCAACAACCCGTTCTCCTCGACCCAGGGCATGGGTCGTCGGCCGGCCGCTCCGGCCGCCCGTGAAGGGGCTGCGCCCACGGCGCCTCCGGGTCGTCCCGGCATGCCCCGGCCGAACCCCGCGATGATGCCGAAGTCGCCTGCCGCCTTCGGTGGTGGTCCTGGTGGCCGTCCGCGTCCGGGTGGTCCCGGTGGTCCCGGTGGTCCCGGTGGCCGCGGGCCCGGTGGTCCGGGTGGTCGTCCGGGTGGTCCCGGCGCGGGTCGCCCCGGCGCCGGCGCGGGTGCCGGCGCTCCGGGCCGTGGCGGCTTCGGCGGTCCCGGCGGTGGACCGGGTGGTGGTCCGGGTGGTCCCGGTGGTCGCCCCGGTGGCGGTCGCCCCGGCCAGCGCGGCAGCACGCAGGGTGCCTTCGGTCGCCCCGGTGGCCCGTCCCGGCGTGGGCGCAAGTCCAAGCGGGCGCGTCGCCAGGAGTTCGAGCAGATGGAGGCCCCGACGATCGGCGGCATCCGGGTCCGCAAGGGCAACGGTGAGACCGTCCGGCTCGCCCGCGGTGCGTCCCTGACCGACTTCGCCGAGAAGATCGGCGTCGAGCCGGCCGCACTGGTCCAGATGCTGTTCCACCTGGGCGAGATGGTCACCGCGACCGAGTCGGTCAACGACGCGACGCTGGAGCTGCTCGGCGAGGAGCTCAACTACGTCGTCGAGGTCGTCTCCCCGGAGGACGAGGACCGCGAGCTGCTGGAGTCCTTCGACCTGGAGTTCGGTGCCGACGAGGGCGCGGACGCCGATCTGGTCGCGCGCCCGCCGGTCGTCACGGTCATGGGTCACGTCGACCACGGAAAGACCAAGCTCCTCGACGCGCTGCGCAACGCGAACGTCGTCGGCGAGGAGGCCGGCGGCATCACCCAGCACATCGGCGCCTACCAGGTGCACACCGAGGTCGACGGGACCGATCGCAGGATCACCTTCATCGACACCCCGGGCCACGAGGCGTTCACCGCCATGCGAGCCCGTGGCTCGAAGTCCTCGGACATCGCGGTGCTGGTGGTCGCGGCGGACGACGGCGTGATGCCGCAGACCGTCGAGGCGCTCAACCACGCCAAGGCGGCCGGCGTGCCGATCGTGGTCGCGGTCAACAAGATCGACAAGCCCGAGGCCGACCCCACGAAGGTGCGCGGCCAGCTCACCGAGTACGGCCTCGTCCCCGAGGAGTACGGCGGCGACGCGATGTTCGTCGACGTCTCGGCGAAGGCGAACCTCAACCTCGACAAGCTGCTCGAGGCGATCGTGCTCACCGCGGACGCGTCACTGGACCTGCGGGCCAACCCCGACCAGGACGCCCAGGGCCTCGTGGTCGAGGCGCACCTGGACCGCGGTCGCGGTCCGGTGGCGACGATCCTCGTCCAGCGCGGCACCTTGCGCGTCGGCGACTCGATCGTGGCGGGTCCGGCGCACGGCCGCGTCCGCGCCATGCTCGACGAGTACGGCGAGAACCTCGAGGTCGCCGAGCCGTCCCGTCCGGCGATGGTGCTCGGCCTGTCCGGCGTACCGGGTGCGGGTCAGAACTTCATCGTGGTCGAGGACGACCGGATGGCTCGCCAGATCGCGGAGAAGCGCGAGGCGCGCGAGCGGGCCGCGATGCAGGCGAAGCGTCGCGTGCGCCGCAGCCTGGAGGACTTCATGGCCTCGATGGAGAAGGGCGAGAGCCAGGAGCTCAACCTGATCCTGAAGGGCGACGTGTCCGGTTCGGTCGAGGCGCTCGAGGACTCGCTGGCCAAGATCGACGTCGGCGACGAGGTGTCGCTGCGCGTGATCGACCGCGGTGTCGGTGCGATCACCGAGACCAACGTCGACCTGGCGGCCGCGTCCGACGCGATCATCATCGGCTTCAACGTCCGCCCGCAGGGCAAGGCGACGGAGCTGGCGGAGCGCGAGGGCGTCGAGATCCGCTACTACTCGGTGATCTACCAGGCCATCGAGGAGATCGAGGCGGCACTGAAGGGCATGCTCAAGCCCGAGTACGAGGAGCAGACCCTGGGCCAGGCCGAGATCCGGGCGATCTTCCGGTCCTCCAAGATCGGCAACATCGCCGGGTGCATGGTCACCAGCGGGGTGATCCGCCGCAACGCCAAGGTGCGGGTCATCCGCGACGGTGCCGTGGTCGTCGAGAGCGCCGACCTGGCGTCGCTGAAGCGCGAGAAGGACGACGCGTCCGAGGTCCGCGAGGGCTTCGAGTGCGGTCTGGTGATCAAGGGCTTCAACGACATCAAGGAGGGCGACATCGTCGAGGCCTTCGAGATGCGGGAGATCCCGCGGAGCTAGTCCAGTCGTGATCCGGCGGGCCCCGTGGTGACACGCGGGCCCGCCGGACACCCACCCGCTCAGACCAGAGAGAACAACCCATGGCCAGCCCACGGGTCCGCAAGATCGCGGACCGGATCAAGGTGATCGTCGCCGAGATGCTGGAGCGGCGGGTCAAGGACCCGCGGCTCGGCTTCGTCACGGTCACCGACGTGCGCGTGTCGGGTGACACCCAGCAGGCGTCGATCTTCTACACCGTCCTCGCCCTCGACAACGAGCAGAGCGGCATGGACCTGGCCGGCACCGCGGCGGCGCTGGAGTCGGCCAAGGGGCTGATCCGCTCCGAGGTCGGCAAGCAGCTCGGCATGCGGCACGTGCCGAACCTGGAGTTCATCCACGACGCGCTCCCCGAGAGCGCCCGCCACATCGACGACCTCCTCGAGCAGGCGCGTCAGGCCGATGCCGCGGTCGCCGCGTCGGCGAGCAGCGCGGCGTACGCCGGCGAGCCCGACCCGTACAAGAAGCCGCGGGCCGAGGACGCCGACGAGGCGGACGAGGACGCGTGACCGACCCCGGCCTCGTCGTCGTCGACAAGCCGGCCGGGATGACCTCGCACGACGTGGTCGCCCGCGTGCGCCGTGCCGCCGGGACCCGCAAGGTCGGCCATGCCGGCACCCTCGACCCGATGGCGACCGGCGTGCTGGTGCTGGGCGTCGACCGGGCGACCCGGCTGCTCGGCCACCTGATGCTCACGGAGAAGGCCTACGACGCCACCGTGCGCCTCGGTGCGGCCACCACGACCGACGACGCCGAGGGCGAGGCGGTCGCCACGGCGCCGACCGCCGACCTCGCCGAGGAGGACGTGCGCGCGAGCCTGCGGGCCTTCGAGGGGGAGATCCAGCAGGTGCCGTCCGCGGTCTCGGCGATCAAGGTCGACGGCAAGCGCGCCTACGCGAGGGTGCGCAGCGGCGAGGCGGTCGAGCTGGCCGCGCGGCCCGTGACGGTGCACGCGATCGAGGTGGACGCCGTCCGGCGCGTCGGCGACTTCCTGGACGTCGACCTTCGCGTCTCCTGCTCGAGCGGCACCTACATCCGCGCGATCGCGCGCGACCTCGGGGCGGCGCTGGGCGTCGGCGGGCACCTGACCGCGCTGCGGCGCACGGCGGTCGGGCCGTTCACGCTGGCCGGCGCCACCACCGACCTCGATCACGTGCACGTCATCCCGATCGCCGACGCGGCCCGGGCGGCCTTCCCGTCCGTCGACCTCGACGACGAGCAGGCGCACGACGTCCGGTTCGGGCGCAAGCTGGCGCTGTCTCTCGGCGACGACCGCCCGCATGCCGTGTTCGCGCCCGACGGGGAGTTCCTCGCGCTCTACCAGCAGGACGGCGATCTGGCGCGCGCAGTCGCGGTGTTCGTGTGAGCGCCCGGATCTACCACCTCGCGCTGGCCCGTGACTGGGCCGAGGCGCAGGTCGCCGGCGAGTACGCCGTGTCGACGCTCGGCCGCACCCTCGCCGAGGAGGGCTTCATCCACGCGTCGCGGGAGGAACAGTGGCGCGGCGTGCGCGAGCGGTTCTACGCCGACGTGACCGAGCCCCTCGTGCTGCTCGCGATCGACCCGGACCGGCTGCACGCCGAGGTCCGGGAGGAGGAGGTGCCCGGGAGCGAGGAGACGTTCCCGCACCTCTACGGCCCGATCAACCTCGATGCCGTCGTCGAGGCCCGGACCCTCGGACAGTAGTCTCAGCGCGTGCGCGTGTGGCATTCCCTCGACGAGATCCCGGCCGACCTCGGTCGGACCGCGGTGGTCATCGGGAACTTCGACGGCGTGCACCTCGGGCACCAGCACGTGGTGCGCACCGCGCGCGAGATCGCGGACGCCGACGGCCTGCGCGTCGTGGCGGTGACGTTCGACCCGCACCCCATGGCCGTGCTCCGACCCGACCATGCGCCGGTCACCCTCACCGACCTCGACTCGCGCGCACGCCTGCTGACCGAGGCGGGCGCCGACGACGTGTTCGTGATCCGGTTCTCCCGCGAGATCGCGGCCTGGACCCCGGAGGAGTTCATCGAGCGGATCCTCGTCGACGGCCTGCACGCCCGGCACGTCGTGGTCGGGGCGAACTTCCGCTTCGGGAACCGTGCTGCCGGCGACGTCGCCACCCTGGAGCGGGCCGGCGCGGCCGGGGACTTCGTCGTCGACGGGATCGCCCTGGACGGCGGCCCGCAGGTGTGGTCCTCGACGTACGTGCGGACGTGCCTGACCGCGGGTGACGTGGAGGGCGCGGCGGAGGCGCTCGGCCGTCCGTACTCGGTCACCGGCGTGGTCGTCGAGGGGGACAAGCGCGGGCGCGAGCTCGGGTTCCCCACCGCGAACGTGCCGGTCGGCGCCCTCGCGGTCCCCGCCGACGGCGTGTACGCCGGCTGGCTGCGTGTCCTCGCCGACGCGGACGCCCCCGACTTCGAGCCCGGTGAGCCGATGCCGACCGCGATCTCGATCGGCACGAACCCGACCTTCGCCGGCGTGCGTGACCGCCGGGTCGAGGCCTACGTGCTGGACCGCACCGATCTCGACCTCTACGGCCGCCGCGTCGAGGTCGCGTTCGTGGGCCGGATCCGCGGCATGGTGACCTTCGACGGCGTCGACGCCCTCGTGGCCACGATCCGCGACGACGTCGACCGCACCCGCAGCCTGCTCGGCCTGGTGTGAACGCTCCGACCAAGGCGGTCCGTGCGCTGGCGGCCGCGGTCAGCTTCCTCACCGTGGTGCCGGTCGCGCGCCGGGTCGCCCTCGACGGCGCGGACGTCGCGCGCGGCTCGGTGCTGTTCCCCGTCGTCGGCGCCGGCATCGGTGCACTCAGCGGCGGACTGGTGTGGGCCCTGGGCGACCACGTGCCCCCGCTGCTCGCCGCCGTGATCGGCGTCGCCGCCGGTGCCGCCGTCACCGGGGCTCTCCACCTCGACGGCCTGGCCGACTGCGCCGACAGCTACGGGGGCCGCACGCCCGAGGACCGGCTGCGGATCATGCGCGACCACACGATCGGCACCTACGGTGGCACCGCGCTGCTGCTGGACCTGCTCGTGCGGGTGAGCGCGCTGGCCGCGCTCGCCGGCACCTCCGACGCGCTGCTCGTCGCCGCGGCGGCGGGTGGCATCGGTCGGGCGGGCGGGCCTCTTCTCGCGGCTGCGTTGCCGTACGCCCAGACCCGGCCCGGGGCGGGCGAGGCGCTGTCCGCCCATCCCAGCCGGGCGCGCGCCGTGGTGGCTGTCGTCGTCGGCGCGGTCGTGGCGGTCGCCTGTGTCGGGGTCGATGCCTGGGCCGTGCTGCTGGTCACGGCCGTGGTGGTCCCGCTCGCCGGACGGTCGGCGAGCCGCCGCCTCGGTGGCGTCACCGGGGACGTGATGGGCGCCACCGCCGAGCTCGTCGAGATCGGCTCGCTCGCGCTGCTGGTCGCGCTGCGCTGAGGGGCGGGCGCGGTCGACGCGCACCGGCGGGGTGACACGGGCCCGCTTGACACCCAAATAGTAAGCGCGCATACTAAATCCATGACCACGATCGCCACCGCAACCGTCACCTCGTCCGCCGCGCCTTCAGCCTTCTTCGCCGAGTGGGCCGACATGGCCGGCTGGCCGGAGTGGAACCTCGACACCGAGTGGGTCCGTCTCGACGGACCCTTCGTCGAGGGCGCCACCGGCGAGCTCAAGCCGAAGGGCGGGCCCAAGGTGCGGTTCGTCGTCGCGCGGCTGGTCGACGGCGAGGAGTTCACCGACGTCTCCACGTTGCTCGGCGCTCGCCTGACCTTCCGGCACCTGGTGTCGGTGGTCGACGGGCTCACGACCGTCGCTGTCGAGGCGACCCTGGAGGGGCCGCTGGCACCGGTCTGGCGGCTGATCCTCGGCAAGGGTGTCCGCGCGTCGATGCAGCCCGACCTGGAGCGCCTGGTCCAGCGCGTGGAGAGCGCCGACCGCGCGGACCGGGTGGGACCCTCCGACATCGGCCGATGAGCCGGCTCGGCTCGCGGCACGGCGCGGACGAGAGCGCCGGCCTGCTGCTCTGGCAGGTGACCAACCGGTGGCAGGCCGCGCAACGCGCGGTGCTCAAGCCCTTCGGGCTCACCCACGTGCAGTTCGTCCTGCTGGCCTCCCTGGCCTGGCTCTCGGACGCCGAGCGGCCCGACGACCCGGTCAGCCAGCGCGCCCTGGCCGACCAGGCGGCGACCGACCCGATGATGACCTCCCAGGTCGTCCGCGTGCTGGAGTCGCGTGGCTGGTTGCTCCGCGAGCCGCACCCGGCGGACGGGCGCGCCGTCGCGTTGCGGATCACCGATGACGGGGTCGCGCTCGTCCGCCGGGCCGTGGTCGCCGTCGAGCAGTGCGACGAGGACTTCTTCGCCGCGCTCGGCTCACGGTCGGCGGGGTTCGCCCATGGCCTCAGGGTGCTGCGCGACGCCCACGCCTGACCTCAGAGCGCGGCCACCGTCACCGGCACCCCGCTGAGCGCGGCGTTGCCCGACAGGTCGAGCCGCTCCGGGTCGGTGAGGTCGTTGATCGAGACCCCCGTGACCTTCGTGGCGTGCTCGAGGCGGGTGCCGTCGACCTGGTGGCCGAAGCCGTGGGGGAGTGAGACCACCCCGCGCATCATGTCGTCGGCCGCAGCGACCTCGACGGCGACCGACCCCACGCGGGACGTGACCTCCACCAGCGCGCCGTCGGTGAGACCCCGCGCCGCCAGGTCGTCCGGGTGCATGAGCAGCTGGTGGCGGGCGCGCCCCTTGGTCAGCCGCTCGGTGTTGTGCATCCAGGAGTTGCAGTCCTTCTGGTGCCGCCGACCGATCAGGACCAGGCCGTCGGCACCGTCGAGCTCGGTCATCTCGGCGCGCAGGCGGGTGAGGTCGTCGGTGAGCACGGCCGGTGCCAGGTCGATCCGCTTGTCCCTGGTCATCAGGCGCTCCGGCAGCGTCGGACGCAGCGGGCCGAGGTCGACGCCCTCGGGGTGCTTGCGCAGCTCGCTGATCGTGGTGCGACCGCCGGTGCGCAGCAGCATCCCGATCAGGAACGTCGGGCTCAGCGACAGCGTCAGCCGCTCGCGCAGCCGGGCGGCCAGCGGCGGCTTGCGGTCCAGGCGCGCCTGGATGCGCAGCACCAGGTCGCGGAAGATCTCCCAGTCGTGGCGAGCGCCGCGGGGCTTGGGCAGCACCGCCGGCGTGAACCGCGCGGTGTTCCGGACCGCCAGCCCGTGGAACACGATGTCGTAGTGGTCCCGCTCGAGCGCGGTCGTGGGCGGCAGGATCACGTCGGCGTGCCGCGTGGTCTCGTTGAGGTAGATGTCCACGGCGGCCATGAAGTCGAGCTTGTCGAAGGCCTCGCCCAGTCGCCTGCCGTCGGGCGTGGAGAGCACCGGGTTGCCTGCGATGGTCAGCACCGCGCGGATCTGGCCCTCGCCCGGCGTCTCGATCTCCTCGGCGAACACGCTCACCGGCAGCTCGCCGCCGTACTCGGGGGCGTTGCGGACCCGGCTGCGGTACTTGTCGAAGTGCCCGCGCCCGATCAGGCCCCGCTCGACGAAGTCGACGGCCGGCTCGGTGAAGAGCATGCCGCCCTCCCGGTCGAGGTTGCCGGAGAGGATGTTCAGGCAGTTCAGGGCCCACTGGCAGACGGAGCCGAAGCCCTGGGTCGAGAGCCCGATCCGGCCGTACGCCGCCGCCCCGTCGGCCGCGGCGTACTCGCGCGTGATCCGCCGGATGTCCTCGGCCGCGACCCCGCTGAGGGTCTCGGCGCACTCAGGGGTGAAGTCGGCGACCAGCTCGCGCACGCGCTCGACGTTGTCGACGTACGCCGCCGGGCGGGTCAGCCCCTCGGCGAAGAGGACGTGCAGCATCGCCAGCAGGACCACCGCGTCGGTGCCGGGACGGACGAAGAAGTGCTCGTCGGCGATCTTGGCGGTCTCGGTGCGGCGCGGGTCGAAGACCACCATCCGGCCGCCGCGGCGCCTCAGCTCGCGGACGCGGTTCGGGAAGTCGGGCACGGTCATCAACGACCCGTTCGAGGCCATCGGGTTGGCCCCGAAGACCAGGAAGTAGGACGTGCGGTCGATGTCGGTGATCGGGATCATCAGCTGGTGGCCGAACATCAGGGAGGCGACGAACTGGTGCGGGATCTGGTCGACCGACGAGGCGCTGAACCGGTTGCGGGTGCGGAACGCCTTGACCAGCCGGACGCCGTGCGTCGCGGAGCCGAGGGAGTGCGCGTTCGGATTGCCCAGGTAGATGCCGAGGGCGTCCTTGCCGTGGGTGTTGATCACGCGGGCGACGTTCTCCGCCACCAGGTCGAGCGCGTCGTCCCACGTGGTCTCGACCCACTCGCCGTCCACCTTCTTGACCGGCGCCCGCAGCCGGTCCGGATCACTGTGGATGTCGGCCAGCGCCACGCCCTTGGGGCAGATGTGCCCGCGCGACAGCGGATCGGACGGGTTGCCCCGGATGCCGGTCACGCGGTCACCCTCGGCTCGGTGCTCGATGGTCAGCTCGAGGCCGCAGATCGCCTCGCAGAGGTTGCACACGCCGAGCGTGCGGGTCGTGGTCGGGTCCATCCGCCGATCCTGTCACCGCGGGCGCCGGGGCCGAAAGTCATCCCATCACCGGTACGACGGCCCATCCCCGGGCGCAGCCCCTGCCGGAGAGTGGAAGGAGAAGGCCGCTCGGGCGCTCCGACGGAGGGACCTGCCATGACCGACGTGACCGGGCACGACCACCGCCTCGACTGGCGGCACGTGGAGGTCGACGGGCGCGAGGTGGCCTTCGCCGCGACCCGCGGGGAGGGGCGGCCGGTCGTGTTCCTGCACGGGTGGGGCCTCAACCACCGCAGCTACCGACACGCCCTCGGCGGTCTGGCGCGCCTGGGGATGAGCGTCTACGCCCCGTCGATGCCTGGCTTCGGCGGCACGGCGGATCTCCCGGCGGAGGAGTTCAGCCTCGGCGGCTACGCGCGCTGGGTCGACCGGTTCCTCACCGCGGTCGAGGTGACCGAGCCCGTCGTCCTCATCGGCCACTCGTTCGGTGGCGGCGTTGCCATCCAGCTCGCCCACGACGTGGTCGGCCGGGTCAGCCAGCTGGTGCTGGTGAACTCGATCGGCGGCTCGGTGTGGACCGACCGGCAAGGCCGTGAGCGACACATGCGCGACCGACCGCTGTGGGACTGGGGTCTGCACCTGCAGGCCGACACCTTCTCGCTCCGCCAGCTGACCCGGATCGCCCCGGTGATCGTCGCCGACGCGCTGCCGAACGTGCTGCGGCAGCCGCGGTCGCTCTGGCAGGTGGGCCGGCTGGCGCGCGACGCGGACCTCGGGGCGGAGCTGAGGGAGCTGCGGAAGCGGCGGATGCCGGTCACGATCCTCTGGGGGCGTCACGACACGGTGCTCCCGCAGGCGGGGCTGGAGTCGATGCGCGCCGCCCTCGGCAAGCGGGCCGTCCGCACCATCGACGGCAGCCACAGTTGGCTGCTGGTCAACCCCGGGCGCTTCGCCGAGGAGCTCACGAACATCCTCGACGTGGGGTGAGTATCCGACACGCCGCTGCGCGACGCGTAGTACTCCGCATTCCGTAGTACTGTGCACCGCATGGACACCACGCAGCTGCTCAAGGGCGTGCTCGATCTCGCCGTGCTGGCGGTGGTCGACGGCGAGGACGGCTACGGCTACGACATCGTCCGCCGGCTCCGCGACGGCGGCCTGACCGAGGTGGGGGACGCATCGGTGTACGGCACCCTGCGCCGGCTCTACTCCGCCGGGGCCCTGACCTCCTACGTCGTCCCGTCGGAGTCCGGCCCGCACCGCAAGTACTACGGCATCACCCCGACCGGTCGGGCGCAGCTCAAGCAGCAGCGCGACGCCTGGGCGCTCTTCTCCGACACCGTCACCGGGATCCTCCAGCACCGAGAGGCAGTCACCGCATGAACACCACCGACGCTCCGACCGTCGCCCCGGAGGTCCAGGAGTTCCTGACCGCCGTCCGTGCCCAGCTCGCCGACCTGGATCCCGAGGAGCAGCGCGAGATCCTCGACGGCCTCGAGGCCGACCTCACCGACCTGGTCGCCGAGCGGGGCAGGGGAGCGCTCGGCGACCCGGTCGACTACGCCCGGGAGCTGCGCACGGCGGCCGGCCTGGAGCCGCAGGTGGCGGGCGCTGCCGCACGCCGGCCCCTGGGGGAGCGGATCAACGGAATGCTCGACACCGTCCGTCAGCGCTGGCTGGCGGCGACGGCGACGGTGCCTGGCCGTCCGTGGGAGATCGCGGTCGCACTGCGGCCCGTGTGGTGGGTGTTCCGGGCCTGGCTCGCGGTGCAGCTCCTCGACGTCGCGGTCCACGCCCATCAGGCCCACATCTCCGGCCAGCTGGTCCCGCACCTGCGTGGATTCGGCGCTCCGGTGCTCGTCCTGGCCGTCCTCCTCAGTGTCCAGCTCGGGCGCGGGCACCTGTGGCCCGCGAGCCGGCGGGCCGCGACGGCGCGCCTCTTGATCGCCGGGTTGAACGTCTGCGCGGTCGTCCTCACGCCGATGCTGGTCGGGCGCGCGCACCCAGCCTCGAGCGACGCGAGTACCTATGGCCGCGCCTACCAGAACGGCTATGCCGACGCGCAGGCCCAGTACGCCAGCCCCAAGAAGGGCCTGTACGCCGACGGCAAGTGGGTCAGCCAGATCTACCCGTACGACGCCCAGGGCCACCCGCTGGTCGGTGTCCAGCTGTTCAACCAGATCGGCAAGCCGCTCGACGTCGTCTCCCAGCCGGAGTGCGTGTACGGACCGGACGGGCAGCCGACGGAGACGAGCCGGGTCTACTACCCGTGGAGCAACGGCGCCACCCAGGTCACCAACGTCTACCCCGTCCCGAGCCGCGTGCAGGCGTCTCGCGAGCGTGACCCGGCGGCCTTCGCGCAGGACCTGAAGCCGACCGTCGGGCAGTTCCCGTTCCTGAGCGTGCCCACGGTGTCGCTGCCGGGCATCGAGCCGAGCAAGGCCAGGCCGGAGCCCGCGTCGTTCGACCCTGGTGTGCTGGTCCAGCCGAAGGACATCGGCTGCTGATCGGCTGATTTCTGCTCAGCGATCCCCGCTGATAACCTTGAGCGTTGCCGTCGATCGGCCGCGGATCAAGAGTGCCCGGGTGGATGTGCCCCGGCGCGCCGCGCAGCGAAGTGAAGAAGGGAGTCCACGTGTCCATCGGTACCGACGCGGAGACCAAGAAGAAGATCATCGCCGAGTACGCCACCGTCGAGGGCGACACCGGCTCCCCGGAGGTGCAGATCGCGCTGCTGTCGCACCGCATCTCCCACCTGACCGAGCACCTCAAGGAGCACAAGCACGACCACCACAGCCGTCGTGGCCTGCTGCTCCTCGTCGGCCAGCGTCGTCGGCTCCTCAACTACCTCGAGAAGACCGACATCGAGCGGTACCGCTCGATCGTGCAGCGCCTCGGCCTGCGTCGATGACTCTTGCGTGGCGGCTCGCCCCCGGGTGGGCCGCCTCGCTACGTTCACCGCACAACTGAAGAGAACCACCACCCACAGGAGCGGCCCGCGAATGCCGGCCTTTGGTAGTGGCCCCCGGACCTCGTACGAGCACCGTGGGCCTCGATCGAAGACCGGCCCCCAGCAGGGCAGGCGCCCAGCACGGGCTCGCGGCTCGCTCCGCGAAGAGAAAGGGAAACCCTTTGACTGAGGGACCCGTCGTTTCCGCCGTCGAGACCGTTCTGGACAACGGCAAGTTCGGCACCCGCACCGTCAAGTTCGAGACCGGGCTCCTCGCCCGCCAGGCCGCCGGTTCGGTGACCGCCTACCTCGACGACGACACGATGCTGCTCTCGGCGACCACCGCCGGCAAGCAGCCCAAGGACCAGTTCGACTTCTTCCCGCTCACGATCGACGTCGAGGAGCGGATGTACGCCGCGGGCCGCATCCCCGGCTCGTTCTTCCGCAGCGAGGGTCGCCCGGGCGAGGACGCGATCCTCACCTGCCGGCTGATCGACCGCCCGCTGCGCCCGACCTTCAAGAAGGGCCTGCGCAACGAGGTCCAGGTCGTCATCACCGTCCTCGCGCTCAACCCGGACGCGCCGTACGACGTGCTCGCGATCAACGCCGCGTCGGCGTCGACCCAGCTCTCCGGCCTGCCGTTCAGCGGCCCGGTCGGCGGCACGCGGGTCGCGCTGATCGACGGCCAGTGGGTGGCGTTCCCCAGCCACAGCCAGCTCGAGGAGGCCGTGTTCGACATGGTCGTCGCCGGGCGGGTCACCGAGACCGGTGACGTCGCGATCATGATGGTCGAGGCCGAGGCCACCGAGCAGACCTGGAACCTCGTGCAGTCCGGCAAGCAGGCGCCGACCGAAGAGGTCGTCGCGAGCGGCCTGGAGGCGGCGAAGCCGTTCATCAAGCAGCTCTGCGAGGCGCAGGTCGAGCTGGCCAAGCAGGCCGCGAAGCCGGTCCAGGAGTTCCCGATCTTCCTCGACTACGAGGACGACGTGTACGCCGCCGTCGAGGCCGCGGTGAAGGACGAGACCGCTCAGGCGCTCACCATCGCCGGCAAGCACGAGCGCGAGGACCGGCTCGACGAGATCAAGGCCGGTCTCCTGGAGAAGGTCGGCGGCCAGTTCGAGGGCCGCGAGAAGGAGATCGGCGCGGCGTTCCGCTCGCTGAACAAGGCGCTGGTCCGCCAGCGGGTGCTCCGCGACAAGGTCCGCATCGACGGCCGTGGCCTGACCGACATCCGCACGCTGTCGGCCGAGGTCGGCGTGCTCCCGCGGGTGCACGGCTCGGCGCTGTTCGAGCGCGGCGAGACCCAGATCCTGGGCGTCACCACGCTGGACATGCTCACCATGGAGCAGAAGCTCGACACGCTCTCGCCGGAGACGTCGCGGCGCTACATGCACAAGTACGTCTTCCCGCCGTTCTCCACCGGTGAGACCGGTCGGGTCGGCTCGCCGAAGCGGCGCGAGGTCGGTCACGGCGCGCTCGCTCGCCGGGCGCTCCTGCCGGTGCTCCCGACCCGCGAGGAGTTCCCGTACGCCATCCGCCAGCTCTCCGAGGCGATGGGGTCCAACGGCTCGACCTCGATGGGCTCGGTCTGCGCGTCGACGCTGTCGCTGCTCCAGGCCGGCGTGCCGCTGCGTGCGCCCGTCGCCGGCATCGCGATGGGCCTGGTCTCCGACCAGGTCGACGGCGAGACCCGGTACGTCGCACTCACCGACATCCTCGGCGCCGAGGACGCGTTCGGCGACATGGACTTCAAGGTCGCCGGCACGCGTGAGTTCGTCACCGCGCTCCAGCTGGACACCAAGCTCGACGGCATCCCCGCCGACGTGCTGGCCGGCGCCCTGACCCAGGCTCGCGACGCGCGCCTGGCGATCCTGGACGTGATGGCGGAGGCGATCGACGCTCCCGAGGAGATGTCGCTGCACGCGCCGCGGATCATCACCGTGAAGATCCCGATCGACAAGATCGGCGAGGTGATCGGGCCCAAGGGCAAGGTGATCAACCAGATCCAGGACGACACCGGCGCCAAGCTGTCCATCGAGGACGACGGCACGATCTACATCGGTGCGACCAACGGCGAGGCGGCCGAGGCGGCCCGCCAGGCGGTCAACCAGATCGCCAACCCGACGATGCCGGAGGTCGGCGAGCGCTACCTGGGCACGGTCGTCAAGACGACCAACTTCGGTGCGTTCGTCTCCCTGATGCCGGGCAAGGACGGCCTGCTGCACATCAGCAAGCTGCGGGCGCTCGCCGGCGGCAAGCGGGTCGACAACGTCGAGGACGTCGTCTCGGTCGGCCAGAAGATCCAGGTGCAGATCGGCGAGATCGACGACCGGGGCAAGCTGTCGCTGGTTCCCGTCGTCGAGGACTCCGGCTCGGAGGCCCCCGAAACCGCGGCGGACGACGCCGCCGAGCCAGCCGAGTCGTCCGCAGAGTGACGCTCGCCGCCGAGCAGAAGCCCGGCACGACCCGCACCCTCATCGAAGGCGTCCGCAGGACGGTCCTTCGGGGAGGGCTGCGGGTCGTGACCGAGCACGTCCCGGGCGTCCGCTCTGCGGCGATCGGCGTGTTCGTGGGCGTCGGCTCGCGCGACGAGAGCCCGGCGCTCAACGGGGCGTCGCACTTCCTCGAGCACCTGCTCTTCAAGGGCACCGACACCCGCTCGGCGATGGACATCTCCTCGGCGCTGGACTCCGTGGGTGGCGAGTTCAACGCCTACACGGCCCGGGAGTACACCTGCTACCACGCGCGGGTCCTCGACGAGGACCTGCCGATGGCGGTCGATGTCCTCGGTGACATGACGACCTCGTCGCTGATCGCCCCGGAGGACGTCGAGGCCGAGCGCGAGGTGATCCTCGACGAGATCGCCATGCACGACGACGACCCGGACGACGTCGTGCACAACCTCTTCGCCGCCCAGGCCTGGCACGGCACGCCGCTCGCCCGTCCGATCGCCGGCACCACCGAGTCGATCCAGGCCCTCACGCGCAGCCAGATCAACCGCTACTACCGCTCGCGGTACGTCGCCCCGGCCATGACCGTCGCCGTCGCCGGCAACGTCGACCACGCGGCCGTCGTACGCCTCGTCAAGAAGGCTTTCTCCCGGCGCGACTTCCTCGCCGACGTCGACGCCCGCCCGCTGCCGCCGCGGCTGGCCGCCCGCCCGCGCGCGACGAAGCCGGGCGACGTGCGCACCGGCCGCGCGTTCGAGCAGGTCAGCCAGGTGCTCGGCATGCGCGGCATGACCCGCTCCGACCAGCGTCGCTACGCCCTCGGGGTGCTGAACGCTGCGTTCGGGGGCGGCTCCTCCTCACGCCTCTTCCAGGAGGTGCGCGAGCACCGCGGCCTGGCGTACTCGGTCTACTCCTTCGCGACCAGCTACTCCGACGCCGGCATGGTCGGCGTCTCCGTCGGGTCGCTGCCCAGCAAGTCCACCGAGGTGCTCGAGGTGATCCGCGGCGAGCTCGCCCGCGTGGTCGACTCTGGGCTCACGCAGGAGGAGCTCGACCGTGGCCGCGGCCAGATGCGCGGCGGCCTGGTGCTCAGCCTCGAGGACACCGGCTCACGGATGACCCGGCTCGGCGAGGTCGAGCTCTTCCAGGAGCGCCTGCTCTCGCTCGACGAGGTGCTGGCCCGGCTCGACGGCATCACCCTGGACGAGGTCAACGAGCTCGCCGCCGAGCTCTTCAGCCGGCCCGAGACGCTGGCGATCGTCGGACCGAACGGCAGCTAGGCAACATCCTCGCCACCCGGGCGCGCAGTCGTCCTGGGCTGCGGCGCGAGCGGCGTGCTCCGCCTGGTCATCACGACGCGATCACGGCAGCCGCGGCGGTCAGCGCCTTGAGAAGTCGCGGGCGTTCCGCCTGAGCCGGAGCTTCGTGATCTCCCAACCGGCGAACGCAGTGAGCATCCCCAGGAAGACCCACCCGTCGACGTCCCGGAACACGCTCGCGAGGAGGACTGCTCCGGCGACCACAGCGATGACGATGAGGTCACGCGGTCCGGCGGGCGCGTACTTGTTCTCGATGCGGCGGCGTTCCTCGCTCGAGTCGATCGGCACCTGAGGATCGTAGTGGGCCACGGCGTCCTCAGCGGGTGGGATCTGATCCAGCAGGCGTCACCCGCCGCACCCGCACGCACTACGCTGCACGGCGTGAGTGAGCTCAAGGTCGGCGTCCTCGGCGCCAAGGGCAAGGTCGGCCAGGTCGTCTGCGAGGCCGTCGACGCGGCGGACGACATGGTCCTGGTCGCTGCCGTCGACCAGGACGACGACATCGACGCCCTGGTCACGAGCGGTGCCGAGGCGGTCGTCGACTTCACCCACCCCGACGTGGTGATGGACAACCTGGAGTTCTGCATCGACCACGGCATCCACGCGGTCGTCGGCACCACCGGCTTCGACGAGGGACGGCTCGACCAGCTGCGCACCTGGCTGGGCAACAGCCCGCGGACCGGTGTCCTGGTCGCCCCGAACTTCTCGATCGGCGCGATCCTGATGATGCGGTTCGCCACCGAGGCGGCCCGGTTCTTCGAGTCGGTGGAGATCGTCGAGCTGCACCACCCGACCAAGGCGGACGCCCCCTCGGGCACAGCCCGGCGGACGGCCGAGATGATCGCCGCGGCGCGACGCGAGGCCGGCCTCGGCGCCCCGCCGGACGCCACCAGCACCGGACTCGAGGGGGCGCGCGGCGCGGAGGTGGAGGGCATCCACATCCACGGCCTGCGGATCCGCGGGCTCGTGGCCCACCAGGAGGTGGTGCTCGGCGGCATCGGGGAGACGCTCACGATCCGGCACGACTCGCTCGACCGTGCCTCGTTCACTCCCGGCGTGCTGCTCGGTCTCCGCCGGATCGCGCAGACCCCGGGGCTCACCGTCGGCCTCGAGCCGTTCCTCGACCTCGACTGACGCGGAGCTCCCCGACGGGACCCGGGTGGGCGAAACGTCTGTTTCTGCACCTTCGTGCAGCGCACGTTTTGCGTCTTCCCCTCGGGTGGTGAAGGGCGCGAGGGTGTCCCCGAGGACCCCTCCCAGGTCTCGCTCACCGCTCGGAAGGAACCAGCATGCGCACCCGTGCTCGTCTCGCTGCCCTGGCCGGTACGGCCGCCGCAGTCACCGCACTCTCCGGTCTGGCCCCCGCCGGACCGGCGGCCGGATCGGTCTCCGGTGACCACGACTCGATCGTCGCCACCGCGCTCGCAGCCGCGCGTGCACACGTCGCCGCGACGCGGTTCGGCGCGGACCAGAAGCTGCGCGCCGTGGGCACCGTCGTCGACGCCAACGGCACGTCCCACGTCCGCCTGGACCGCACGTATCGCGGGCTGCAGGTCGTCGGGGGAGACCTCGTCGTGCACCAGACGCGCGGGCAGGCCTGGAAGGGCGTGAGCCAGACCCTCCGCCAGCGGATCGCGCTGAGCACGGTGCCGACGGTGAGCCGGGCCGCGGCCGAGGCAGCGGCGGTCGCTCCGAGCGCAGTCACGAGCAGGATCTCCGGCGAGCAGGCGCGTTCGGCGACCCTGGTCGTCGACGCGACCGGTGCGCAGCCCCGGCTGGCCTGGCGCGTGATCAGCGACGGGACGCAGGCCGACGGCACGCCCAGCCGGCTGGCGTCGTACGTCGACGCCCGCACGGGCGCCGTGCTCCGGGCCGAGCAGCAGATCGAGACCGCCGACGGCTCCGGCCAGTCGCTCTACAGCGGCACGGTGCCGCTGCAGCTCACGCTGTCGGGCACGACGTACCAGCTGAAGGACCCGACGCGCGGCAACACCTACACGACCGACATGGGCAACGCCTCGGACAGCTCGCTGTGCCAGCTGCTCGGCTGGGGCTGCAAGGCGGGCACGCTGTTCACCAGCCCGGACAACAGCTTCGGCAACGGCTCGACCAGCTCGCGTGAGTCCGCCGCGGTCGACGCGCAGTACGGCACGAACATGACCTGGGACTTCTACAAGACCACGTTCGGCCGCAACGGCATCTTCGGCAACGGCACCGGCTCCTACAACCGGGTGCACTACGGCTCGAACTACGTCAACGCCTTCTGGGACGGCACCAAGATGACCTACGGCGACGGTGACGGCACCAACTACGGACCGCTCACCTCGCTCGACGTGGCCGGCCACGAGATGTCCCACGGCGTCACGGAGAACACCGCGGGGCTCAGCTACAGCGGAGAGTCCGGCGGCCTCAACGAGGCCACCTCGGACATCTTCGGGACGATGGTCGAGTTCTTCGCCAACAACCCCAGCGACCCGGGCGACTACCTGATCGGTGAGCAGTTCGACCTCAAGAAGCACCTCGGCTTCCGGCGGATGGACAACCCCGCCTCCGACGGCAGCTCGGTGAACTGCTGGAGCTCGACGACGAAGAACCTCGACGTGCACTACTCCTCGGGCGTGGGCAACCACTTCTTCTACCTGCTCTCCGAGGGATCGGGTGCGAAGACGCTGAACGGTGTGTCCTACAACAGCCCGACGTGCAACGGCTCGTCGGTCACCGGGATCGGTCGCGACGCGGCGGCACGGATCTGGTACCGCGCGCTGACCGTGTACATGACGTCGAGCACGAATTACTCGGGTGCGCGCACGGCGACGCTCAACGCCGCGAAGGACCTGTACGGCGCGGGCAGCACCCAGTACAACGCGGGTGCCGCGGCGTGGAGCGCCGTGAACGTGGCCTGACCTCTCCCCAGGCCAGGAGACGAGGGTCCGTCCGGAGGGGCGGGCCCTCGTCGTCGTCCCGGAGCCTCAGCCGAGTGCGGTGTGCAGGCGGACCTGCTTGACCTGCACGGTGCCGTCACCGGTGAGGTCGAGGGTCCGGTGCGCGCCGTCGGGCGCCCAGCCCGCCTCGGTGAGGAAGGAACGGGCCGCGTCGTCCTGGGCGGCGAGCCACGTGACCGCGCGCGTGAACCGGTCGGCCCGGAGCGTGTCCACGACGGCCTGGACCAGGCGCGACCCGTGGCCCTGGCCCCGCTTGTGCGGGTCGACCGTGAGGTCGGTGACCTCGCCGTCCGCCAGGGGGTCGCAGTCGGGGTCGGCGGCCGGCCCGGTGAGGGCGAAGCCGGTGACCAGGTTGCGCTCGAGGGCCACCAGCACGCGGTTGCGGGCGTCCGGCGGCCGGGTCAGGGAGGTGCGCCAGTGCTCGGCAAGCTCGTCGACCGACATCGAGTCGAGCAGGTCGGGCGGCAGGATCCCGGCGTACGACGCGCGCCAGGCCCGCACCTGGACGGCGGCGATCGCGGGTGCGTCGTCGCCCCACGCCACCCTGCAGGAGACGTCCGCGCTCGCCGGTCCGGTCACGGAGCCATCCAAGCAGGCAGGTCCGCGAGGTCGACGACGAGGTCGGCCCGGGCCGCCGTGCCGGCGACCAGACGAGCGTTCGGCTCGTCCGTGCGCTCGACCCACGCCCGAGCGGCGTCGGGCGTGCGGCCGTGGAGCACGTGCCGGAGCTCGAGGCGCCGCCGCCGTTCCTGGTCGTCACCGGTGAGGAACCAGCACTCGTCGAGCAGGTCGCGTACGCCGCTCCATCCCGGGGTGTCCAGCAGGACGTAGTTGCCCTCGGTGAGCACCCAGCGGTGCTCGGGCAGCACCGCGATGGCGCCGGCCAGGGAGAGCTCGCGGTCGCGGTCGAACGCCGGCGCGTACACCGCCCCGGCATCGGCGCGGAGCCGGGCCAGCAGGGCCAGGTAGCCGTCGACGTCGAACGTGTCGGGGGCGCCCTTGCGCTCCAGGCGCCCGAGGCGGCGCAGCTCGTCGTCGTGGAGGTGGAAGCCGTCCATGGGCACCACGATCGCTGCGGGACCGAGGGCGTCGGCGAGCCGGTGGGTGAACGTCGACTTCCCGGCTCCCGGCGCGCCGCAGATCCCGAGCAGCACGCGCCGGTCGCGGCCGAGGCGGCGTACGCGCTCGAGCAGGTCCTCCACGGCGCCAGTCTCCCAGCCGCCCGATCGAGCGGAGGCCACCACCCGGGCATTACACCTGCACCGTCGCGCACCGTGTGATCTGTAACACTCGTGGGTTAGGCTCCTCGTCGTGAGCACGTTCGAGGAGCTGATCGCCGCCAACGAGCGGGTCGAGCCGCGCGACGACATGCCCGATGCCTACCGCGCGACGCTGGTCCGCCAGATCGCCCAGCACGCGCACAGCGAGATCATCGGCATGCAGCCGGAGGGCAACTGGCTGACCCGGGCGCCGAGCCTGCGCCGCAAGGCGATCCTGCTGGCCAAGGTGCAGGACGAGGCCGGCCACGGCCTCTACCTGTACGCCGCCGCGGAGACCCTGGGCGTCTCGCGCGAGGAGCTCCTCGACGCCCTGCACGCCGGTCGGCAGAAGTACTCCTCGATCTTCAACTACCCGACCCTCAGCTGGGCCGACATCGGCGCGATCGGCTGGCTCGTCGACGGTGCCGCGATCGTCAACCAGGTCCCGCTGTGCCGGTGCTCCTACGGGCCCTACGCCCGGGCGATGGTCCGGGTCTGCAAGGAGGAGTCCTTCCACCAGCGGCAGGGCTTCGAGCTGCTGCACACGCTGAGCCACGGCACGGAGGCCCAGCACGCGATGGCCCAGGACGCCGTCGACCGGTGGTGGTGGCCGTCGCTGATGATGTTCGGCCCACCCGACGACGCCTCGACGCACAGCGCGCAGTCGATGGAGTGGGGGATCAAGCGGTTCTCCAACGACACCCTGCGCCAGCGGTTCGTCGACATGACCGTGCCGCAGGCGGAGGCGCTCGGACTGACCCTGCCCGACCCGGACCTGCGCTGGGACGAGGAGGCCGAGACCTGGCGCCACGGCGAGATCGACTTCACCGAGCTGTTCGAGGTGGTCAAGGGCAATGGGCCGTGCAACGCCCAGCGGCTCGGCCACCGCGTGCAGGCGCACGAGGACGGCGCCTGGGTGCGTGAGGCGGCCGCGGCGTACGCGCGCAAGCAGGCGGAGAAGGGGAGGGCGGTCGCGTGATGGTTTCGGCAAGCTCAACCACCGGGGGAGAGCTGTGGGAGGTCTTCGTGCGGCCCCGGCGGGGTCTGGCACACGTGCACGTCGGCTCGATCCATGCCTCCGACGCCGCGATGGCGCTGCGCAACGCGCGCGACGTCTACACCCGGCGCCAGGAGGGCGTGTCGCTGTGGGTGGTCCCGGCGGCCGAGGTACGGGCCAGCAGCCCGGACGAGCAGGACAGCTTCTTCGACCCGGCGGCCGACAAGGCCTACCGGCACCCGACGTTCTACGAGGTCCCCGATGCGCTCCACCTGTGAGGCCGTGGCCACGGAGGCCGAGTACGCCGTGGCGCTCGCCGACGACGCGCTCGTCGCGTCGCAGCGGCTGGTCGAGTGGGTGGCCCGCGCGCCGCAGATCGAGGAGGACGTCGCGATCGGGAACATCGCGCTCGACCTGCTCGGCCAGGCCCGCCTGCTCTACCAGTACGCCGGGTCGCTGACCGACCCCCCGCGCACCGAGGACGACCTGGCCTACTTCCGCGACGAGCGGGCGTTCCGCAACGTCTGCCTGGTCGAGCGGGAGAACGGCGACTTCGCGGTCACGATGGTGCGCCTGCTGGTGCTGGCGGCGTACCAGCGCGAGCTCTACGACCGGCTCGCCCGCTCGGTCGACCCCACGCTGGCCGCGATCGCCGCCAAGGCGGTGAAGGAGGTCGCCTACCACCGCGACCACGCGCGCCAGTGGGTGCTCCGGCTCGGCGACGGCACCCCCGAGTCGCACCGGCGGACGCAGACCGCGCTCGAGGCCGAGTGGCCCTGGGTCTCCGAGCTGTTCGACGGCGGCTGGCTCGCGCCCGCCCTCGTCGAGCGCGGGGTCGCGGTCGCGCCGGCGAGCCTCGAGGAGCCCGTGCTTGCCTTCCTCCGCGAGGTCCTCGACGAGGCCACCCTGGCCGAGCCGGACCCCCGCCCGGCCGTCACGGCGGGGCGCGAGGGCAGGCACACCGAAGCGCTCGGCCACCTGCTCACCGAGCTCCAGCACCTCGCCCGCTCCCACCCCGGAGCGAGCTGGTGACCGCCGCAACCGCCGATCGCGTGGTCGCGGAGGCGCGCGTCTGCGTGGCCGCCGTGCTCGACCCCGAGCTGCCGATGATCACGATCGAGGACCTCGGCATCCTGCGCGACGTCCAGGTCCACGACGGGCGGGTCCAGGTGACGATCACGCCGACGTACGCCGGCTGCCCGGCGATGGACGCGATCCGCGCCGACATCGAGGAGGCCGTCCACCGCGCGCTGCCGGACCACGGGGTGGACGTGCTCACGGTGCTCGCCCCGGCGTGGTCGACCGACGACCTCACCGACGCCGGGCGCACCAAGCTCGCCGAGGCGGGCATCGCGCCACCGGGGGTCTCGAGGCTCGCCGGCGCCGGCACCTCGACCACCAGCCGTGCTGCCGTCGCGCTCGAGCTCAGCATCCGCTGCCCGCAGTGCGGGTCGCCGGACACGCGGGAGCTGAGCCGTTTCGGCTCCACCGCCTGCAAGGCGCTCTGGGTCTGCCGGGCCTGCAGCGAGCCGTTCGACAGCTTCAAGAACCACTGACGAGGAGCACTGAGCCGTGGCCCGTCCCGAGTTCCACCCTCTGCGCGTCATTGCGGTCGACCCGCTGACCGACGACGCGGTGGCCCTCACCCTCGAGGTGCCCGAGGACCTGCAGCCGGCGTACGCGTTCACCGCCGGACAGCACGTCGCGATCAGGGTGCCCGGCGACGACATCCGGCGGTCCTACTCCCTCTGCGTCCCACCGGGTTCGCGCGGTCTGCGGATCGGCGTCAAGCGACTCCCGGGCGGGATGTTCAGCCAGAAGGTGCTCGAGGGGCTCGCCCTCGGCGACACGCTCGAGGTGATGACCCCGATGGGCCGGTTCGGTGCCGCTCTCGCCGGGCTGCGGCGCCCCGCGTTCGTTGCCGCGGGATCCGGCATCACGCCGGTGCTGTCCATGGCAGCGGTCGCTCTCGAGGACCCGGCGGTCGAGGAGGTGACCGTCGTGGACTGCAACCGCACCCAGCGCGACGTGATGTTCCTCGACGAGCTCGCCGACCTCAAGGACGAGCACCCCACACGCCTCCAGCTCGTGCACGTGCTCACCCGGGAGGTCCAGGAGAGCCCGTTGCTCTCGGGTCGCCTCGACGCGGACCGCTTCCGCGAGATCCGCCACGCGCTGCTCGGCGAGGCCGACGGGTGGTTCCTGTGCGGGCCCTTCGACCTCGTCACCACCCTGCACGAGGCCCTCGTCGCCGACGGCGTCGACCCGGGCACCGTGCACACCGAGCTGTTCCACGCCGAGGCACCGCCCCGGTCGGACGAAGCACTGGCCCCGGCCGGAGGGACCGACGTCACCGCGACCCTCGGCGGGCTGCAGAGCGCGTTCACGGTGCAGCCCGGCGAGCACGTGCTCGACGCGTTCCTGCGCGTGCGCGGCGACGCGCCGTACGCCTGCAAGGGCGGGGTCTGCGGCACGTGCCGGGCCCACCTCCTGGAGGGCAGCGTGTCGATGGACGCGAACTGGGCGCTCGAGCCCGACGAGGTCGCGCGCGGCTACGTGCTGACCTGCCAGTCCCGGCCGACGAGCGAGCGGCTGACCCTCGACTACGACGGCTGAGGACCTAGGCCCCTGCCCACCGCCGGTCCGGCAGCCCTAGCGTCGAAGCATGAGCACGCACGTGCAGCAGCCTGCGGGGACCCACCGGCTCGCGCGCCGGGCCTGGGTCGCGGTCGGGTGCATCCCGGTCGGCTTCGTCCTCTCGATGGTGGTCGGCGAGGGTCTGTTCGCGATGCAGGGGTACGACTCCGGGGACGAGGACGCCCCGGCCGGTGCGATCGCGCTGGCGGGTGGAACCGGCATCCTGGTCTTCGCCGGCCCGTGCGTGGCCGCCTGGCTCCTCGGCCGGCGCGCCGTCGCTGCCGGTGAGCCGCAGGGGAGCACGCCGGCGCTGGTCGGGGCGGTGGTCGGCGCCGTCTTCGTGCTGATGAATCTCCTCGGGGTCGTCGGCCGGATCGCCGGGCTCTGACGACTACGCGTCCTGCTCCTCGAGCAGGTCGAGCCGCGCCTCCACGCCGCAGAGCACCACTCCCGCCGCCACGCTGACCGCGAAGGCCACCACGGCCGGGGGCCACCAGCCGGCCCGGACGTCGTCGCCGAACGCGGCGAGGCCGACGGCCGCGGGGATCACGGTCGAGAGCAGCACGACAGGAGCCGTGGCGGCCGTGACCGCACCCCGCTTCATCGCCGCGGAGTAGAGCAGGAACCCCAGGCCGCCGAACAACCCGATCGTCAGGGCCGGCGCGATCGTGTGGGCGTCGAGCGCGGGATGCACGAGCGCCCGGGTCGCGACCGGTGAGCCGCCGTACGCCGTGCCGGCCAGCACGCCGAGCGCGACGGCCCCGAGGTTGCTCCGGGAGCGCCAGGCGAGCCAGCCGAGGAGCGCGTTCGCTGCCAGCAGGACGTAGAGCACCACCGTCGTGGTGGTGCTGAACTCCGAGGTGCCCACGGACCCGGCGGCCACGGCGAGGACGCCGAGCCCGAGAGCCATCGCCACGACCGCGACCCAGTGCTGCGGCCTCAGCGGCTCGCCCATCACCGACGACGCCACCAGCGCGGTGACGACCAGCGACGAGCCGACGCCGACCTGGGCGAGGTAGAGCGGCAGCTGGGCGATCGCGACGTAGTGCAGGAACCACCCGGCCAGGTAGATCCCCACGACGAGCAGCATCATCGGCGAGAGCAGCCCGCGCCGCCGGATCACCGCCGCCTGGACGACCGCCACCACGCCGAAGAGCGCCGCAGCGAGCAGCGCGGCTGCGAGTCCGAGGAGCACGGCGTGAGTCTGACACGGTCCCGTCGCCGGCCGGAGGTAGGTTTCTGCCCATGCAGACCTACCTCGACCTGGTTCGGAGGATCCTCGACGAGGGTGCGGAGAAGTCCGATCGCACCGGCACCGGCACCCTCAGCGTGTTCGGCCACCAGATGCGCTTCGACCTCGAGGACGGGTTCCCGCTCGTCACCACCAAGAAGATCCACACGCGGTCGGTCTTCGCCGAGCTGCTGTGGTTCCTGCGCGGCGACACCAATGTGAAGTGGCTGCAGGACCGGGGCGTGACCATCTGGGACGAGTGGGCCGACGAGAACGGCGACCTCGGTCCGGTCTACGGCTACCAGTGGCGGTCGTGGCCGACCCCCGACGGGCGGCACGTCGACCAGATCGCCCAGCTCGTCGACAACCTGCGCCGCGACCCCGACTCCCGGCGCCACATCGTGTCGGCCTGGAACGTCGCGGACATCCCGTCGATGGCGCTGGCGCCGTGCCACACGATGTTCCAGTTCTACGTGGCTCCCCAGGACGACGGCCCGGGCAAGCTGTCCTGCCAGCTCTACCAGCGTTCGGCCGACGTCTTCCTCGGGGTGCCGTTCAACATCGCGTCGTACGCGCTGCTCACGCACATGGTCGCGCAGGTCACGGGCCTCGGTGTCGGCGACTTCGTGCACACGCTCGGCGACGCCCACCTGTACACCAACCACCTCGAGCAGGCCCGCCTCCAGCTCACCCGTGAGCCCCGCCCGCTGCCGCGCCTGGTGCTCGACCCGTCGGTGACCGAGCTCGACGCCTTCGACCTGGAGCACATCGCGATCGAGGGCTACGACCCGCACCCGGGCATCAAGGCGCCCATCGCCGTATGACCGCTCCCGCCCAGCGGCGCGTGACCCTGGTGGCCGCGGTCGCCGACAACGGCGTGATCGGTCGCGACGGTGACATCCCCTGGCGCATCCCGGCCGACTTCGCGCACTTCAAGGCACTCACGCTCGGGCACGTGCTGGTGATGGGGCGGGCGACGTACGACTCCATCGGCCGGCCGCTCCCGGGCCGCACGACGATCGTGCTCACGCGCGACCCGCAGTGGCGCGCCGCCGACGGCGTGCTCGTGGCCGGGAGCCTCGACGACGCGCTCCGGCTCGCGGCGGACCTTCCCGGCGAGATCTTCGTGGCGGGGGGCGCCGGTGTGTACGCCGCGGCGCTGGACCGTGCGCACGCGCAGGTGCTCACGGAGGTGCACCTCAGCCCGGAGGGCGACACGCACTACCCGGAGTTCGATCGTGCGCAATGGGTCGAGACGCGGCGCGAGTCGCACGCCGACGGTGAGGTGCGCTACGACTTCGTCTGGCTCGCGCGGGCCTGAGCGACGAGCTTCAGCAGGTTCACCTCGAGGGTGCGCACCTTGGCCTCGTCGAGCCGGGAGCGCTGGACCAGGTAGACGCTGACGATCCGGGTGCCCACCTGGACGGCGCCGGCGGCGTTGACGTCGGGCCCGCCGAACATGGACCCGGTGATGACGAACGCCGCGGAGCCGATGCCCGGCACGTCCTGGGGATCTCCCTCGACGGCGGAGTTCGCCTCGGTCTTGGCGCCCGCCATGCCGCCGGCCTCGGACGTGCTCTTGTCCAGGACCGTCACCGACATGCCGGTCTTGCCGCCCTGGTCGAACTTGCAGCCGGTCTGCCCGGGCACGGCAGCCCCGGTGACGGTCACGCCGAGGACCGCCCCGACCTGACCGGCGCCCAGGTGGCTGCAGACGCCGCCGCCGGCCGTCGAGGGCGCCTTCTGGTCCTGCGCGTCGCCGTCGCCGCCGGACGCGGTCGCCTTCGGCGTCCTCGTCGGGGTCGGCTTCGGCATGGCGCTCGTCACGGCCGCCGTCGGGGCCGGGGTGGGAGCGGGTGCCGTCGAGGTCGGCGTCGGGTTCACGGTGGAGCCGAGGGCACCCTGGTCGGGATCGACCTGGCTCCCGCCGCAGCCGGCTGCCGCGAGCGACAGCGCTCCGGCGAGGGCCGCCACGGACGCGACACGGGTGAGGCTCATGGGGTCGAAGGTACCGTCCCCGGTCGCGCTGACGGGGTCGGACCCGCGGAGCACTAACCTAGGACCCATGACCTTGCCTGACGCCCCCTTCGGTCGCATGCTGACCGCGATGGTGACTCCGTTCGCCGAGGACGAGTCCGTGGACCTGGACGGGGTCGCGCGCGTCGCCGACCACCTGGTGCGCAACGGCAACGACGGGCTCGTGGTCTCCGGCACGACCGGGGAGTCCCCGACCACGACCACCGAGGAGGACGGCCAGATCCTCGCGGCCGTCAAGGACGCCGTCGGTGACCGGGCCAAGGTCATCGCCGGGGTCGGCACGAACTCCACGGCGCACTCCGTCGAGCTCGCCCGGCAGGCGGCGAAGGTGGGCGTCGACGGCATGCTGCTGGTCACGCCGTACTACAACAAGCCGTCCCAGGCCGGGGTGCTCGAGCACTTCCGTCGCGTCGTCGAGGCCGGTGAGCTGCCCACGATGCTCTACGACGTGCCCGGGCGCACCGGCACGACGATCGCGCTGGAGACCTACGAGCGTGCGCGCGAGCTGGACCACGTGATCGCGGTCAAGGACGCGTTCGGTGACATGCCGCGGGCGACCCGCCTGGTCGACCTGGGCTACGCCGTCTACTCCGGCGACGACCCGGCAACGCTGAGCTTCCTCGCCCACGGCGGCAGCGGGCTCGTGTCCGTCGTGGGTCACGTCGCCGGGCGCGAGCTTGCGGCGATGATCCACGCGTTCCTGTCCGGTGACCACGACGGGGCGCTGGCGACGTACAAGCAGCTGCTGCCGGCGTTCGACGCGGTCATGGGCGTCGCGAACTACGGCGCGACCACGGCGAAGGCCGCGCTCCAGCTGGCCGGGGTCCTCGACAACCGCCGGGTGCGGGGTCCGCTGGTCGCCCTCGACGACGACGAGGTCGCCGCCCTGCGCGTGGGCCTGGTTGCCGCAGGGCTCCTCTCATGAGCCACGCGCACCCCGAGCTGAGCCTGCCCGGTCCGCTGCCGCGCGGGGGCCTGCGGGTCACCGCCCTCGGCGGCCTGGGCGAGGTCGGTCGCAACATGACCGTCTTCGAGTACGACGGCCGGATCCTCGTCGTCGACTGCGGGGTGCTCTTCCCGGAGGAGAACCACCCCGGCGTCGACCTGATCCTCCCGGACTTCGACGCGATCCGTGACCGGCTCGACGCGGTCGACGCGGTCGTGCTGACCCACGGCCACGAGGACCACATCGGAGCCGTGCCCTACCTGCTCCGCGAGCGCGAGGACATCCCGCTGGTCGGCTCCCAGCTCACGCTGGCGCTGGTCGACTCCAAGCTGCGCGAGCACCGGCTCAAGAACACCGTGAAGCACATCGTCGCGGAGGGCGACCGGATCACGTTCGGCCCGTTCGACCTCGAGTTCGTGGCGGTCAACCACTCCATCCCCGACGCGCTCGCGGTCGCGATCCGCACCGGCGCCGGGCTGGCGCTGCACACCGGCGACTTCAAGATGGACCAGCTGCCGCTGGACGGCCGGATCACCGACCTGCGGGCCTTCGCGCGGCTGGGGGAGGAGGGGGTCGACCTCTTCCTGACCGACTCCACCAACGCCGAGGTTCCGGGCTTCACGACGTCGGAGAAGGACATCGCCCCGGTGCTCGACCGGGTCTTCCACCAGAGCGGCCAGCGGATCATCGTGGCCTGCTTCGCCTCCCACGTGCACCGCGTGCAGCAGATCATGGACGCCGCCGCCGAGCACGGCCGCAAGGTCGCGTACGTCGGCCGCTCGATGGTCCGCAACATGGGGATCGCGCGCGACCTGGGCTACCTCAACGTCCCGCCGGGGCTGCTGGTCGACGCGAAGGCGCTCGCCGACATGCCGCCGGACAAGGTGGTGCTGATCTCCACCGGGTCGCAGGGCGAGCCGCTGTCGGCGCTGAGCCGGATCGCCCAGCGCAACCACAGCTTCGTGAGCCTCGAGGAGGGCGACACCGTCATCCTCGCGAGCAGCCTGATCCCGGGCAACGAGAACGCCGTCTTCCGGGTGATCAACGGGCTGATCCGTGGCGGCGCGCGGGTCGTGCACAAGGGCAACGCACTCGTGCACGTCAGCGGGCACGCGAGCGCCGGTGAGCTGCTCTACTGCTACAACATCATCAAGCCGCGCAACGTGATGCCGGTGCACGGCGAGTTCCGGCACATGAAGGCCAACGCCGACCTCGCGATCGCCTCCGGTGTCTCCGAGGACCGGGTCGTGCTCGCCGAGGACGGCATCGTCGTCGACCTGGTCGACGGCAAGGCCGACATCGTCGGCAAGGTCGACTGCGGCTACGTCTTCGTCGACGGCCAGTCGGTCGGCGACATCACCGAGAGCAGCCTCAAGGACCGCCGGATCCTCGGCGAGGAGGGCTTCGTGTCGGTGATCGTGGTGGTCGACTCCCAGACCGGCAAGGTGGTCAGCGGTCCGGAGATCCACGCCCGCGGCTTCGCCGAGGACGACGCCGCGTTCGAAGCGATCCGGCAGCCGATCATCGACGCGCTGGCCAAGGCGTTCAGCGAGGGCGTCGACGACACCCACCAGCTGCAGCAGACGATCCGCCGGGTGGTCGGCCGCTGGGTGAGCAACACCCACCGTCGTCGGCCGATGATCATCCCGGTCGTCCTGGAGGCCTGAGGTGGAGGCCGACGCCTTCGAGCTGGTCAGCTACGAGCAGTGGGGCGCGGACTTCTTCGCCGAGGCGGTCAGCAGCGAGCGCATCCTCGGCGCGGTGAACAACCTCGCCGGCCAGCCGATCGACTTCGGACCGATGGGCGTCGGGCCGGGCCGGATCGCGAAGGTGCGGGCGTTCGGGGCGATCGGCGCGGCCACCGCCGAGCGGGTCGAGGGCCCGGAGATCACCTACCGGGTCGAGCTGCCGGTCGAGCTCACCTTCGAGCTGAACCTCCAGGTCGAGACGCACACCTTCCACGCCGAGCTGCTGGTGCCGCTGACCCTGCGTGCCCGAGCGGTCCGGGGCGTGCGCGTCTTCATCGACGTGACCCCGCCACGCAGCTCCGACGTGCAGGTCCGGGTGCAGGCCGAGGGCATCCGCGCGTCGATCATGCAGCGCGTGGCCAACGTCGAGGGCGAGCTGCGCCGCTTCGTGGCCCGGTACGTCGCCCGCGAGGTGTCCAAGCCGCACGTCGAGGCGGCACGGCTGATCGACGTGGCCGCCGCGATCGACCGCGCGTGGGCGCACATCTCGCCCGAGGCCACGCGGCACACGGTCGCCGAGGACCTCAACGAGGCGCTCGAGACGGAGATCCGGGAGAACGAGGACACCTTCCTCGAGATGTGACTCTCGTGGCCAGTGGGGGTCGTGGGAAGCGTCTGCTGGGCGGTTCGCGCGGTTTCGACACTTTCCACGTTCCGCCCCCGAGGGGGCCCTTGGGCCCTACGCTTGTTGCCAGCGCGGGGGCCTGCGCTCCGGGAGAGGCACGATGACTGCGAAGGACGCACCACGCCCAGACGGCGTCAGGAAGCTCTATGAGCTGATGCGCCGCGTGAACTCCTCCAGCGACCCGGCCGAGGTGCTCGAGGAGATCGCTCGCGGCGTCGTCGAGGTGCTCGGCTTCGGGATCGCCGCCATCGCCCGCCTCGAGGGCGACACCCTCGTGATGACCACGGTCGCCGGCCCCGAGGACGTCCGCGAGCAGATCATCGGACGCCGTACGCCGGTCTCGGCGATCCTGAACGAGTTCGCCCAGGCCGACGAGTGGGGCGTGCTGCGCTACGTCCCCCACGGCCGGCTGCCCGACGAGATCATGAGCGCGGCGTGGATCCCCGAGATCGACCCGAGCGACGACCCCGAGGCCTGGCACCCGCTCGACGCCCTCTACGCCCCCCTCTACAGCGCGACCGGCGAGCTGCTCGGCAACATGTCCGTCGACCTGCCCCCGGGCAACCGCATCCCGGGCCGGCGCGACCGCGAGCTGCTCGAGATGTTCGTGGTCCAGGCGGGCCTCGCGATGTTCAACGCCCAGCAGCGCGAGCGGCTCGCGGAGCAGGTGCGTCTGGGTGAGACGCTCCAGCGGGTCACCGCCGCGGGGCGGCTCCTCGGCCTGGACCTGACCCTGCACGAGGCGGCGGAGGCGATCGCGACCGGCCTGGACGCCGCCCAGGTCTGGGTGCACTGCTTCCCGGACGGCGAAGCGAGCGCGAGCGAGTACGCCGCCGGCTTCCCCGACCGGGCGCCGACGCAGCGCCAGGCGGGCCTGCGACGCGAGCTGGCCCGTGCGGCCCACGAGCTGGGTCGTCCGATCGTCGTCGGCCGCGACTCCGAGGAGCCGGGCCTGTGGGGCGTGCAGAACGTGCTGGCGCTCTACGACGCGGGCAGCCTGGCCGCTGTGCCGATCGCCGTCGGGCACGAGCTGCTCGGCAACCTGGTCCTGCTGCGCAGCAAGGACGCGGCCGACCTCACCGAGGCCGAGCTCGACGCGATCGAGCAGATCAGCCGCGAGATCGGCCGGATGGTGCTCAACACCCGCCTCTACGAGACCGAGCGCCGCCTGGTCGCCGAGCTGCAGGAGATCGACCGCTACAAGGGCGAGCTGATCGCCACCATCTCCCACGAGCTGAAGACCCCGCTCACCTCGATCATCGGGCACACCGAGCTGCTCGAGGAGCTCTCCACCGAGGTCGACTCGGTCCAGGCGATCTCGCGCAACGCCCAGCGGCTGAACCGGCTGATCGAGAACCTGCTGAACTACTCCCGCATCCAGGACCGCCGCGAGCACGCCCGCCGCGCGGTCGACCTGACCGTGCTCTGCGAGAACAGCCTCGACCTGCTCGCGGTGCAGGCCGAGCAGGGCGGCCTGCAGGTGAAGCTGGCCTCCCCGCCGTCTCCGGTCGTCGTGTACGGCGACCCCGAGGAGCTCGCCCGCGTGATCGACAACATCCTCAGCAACGCGGTGAAGTACACCCCGGCCGGCGGTCGGGTCGACGTCGCCGTCAGCGCCGACGGCTCGTGGGGCGAGGTGGCGTGCACCGACACGGGCCTGGGCATCTCGGTGGTCGACCAGAGCCACCTCTTCTCGGCGTTCCACCGCTCCAGCAACCCCGAGGCCCTCTCGATCCCGGGCACCGGCCTCGGGCTGGCGATCTCCCGCCGGATCACCGAGCTGCACGGTGGCGACATCCTGGTCGAGTCCACCCTCGGGGAGGGCAGCACGTTCCGCGTGCGGCTACCCCTCAGCGACCGGCCCGTCGGCGACTGGGCGCTCGAGGACCGCTGAGCCGCTGACGACCTGACCCCGGTCGGAGAGCGTCAGCACCCGGTCCATCTCGGCCAGGCCGACCTCCTCGTGGGTGATCCACACCAGGCTGCGGCGTGCGTCCGGGCCGTCACCGCGGGCGGCCAGCACCGTGTCGGTCACGGCGCGGGCCGTGGCGGTGTCCAGGTGCGCGGTCGGCTCGTCGAGCACGAGCACCTCGGGGTCGGCGAGCAGGGCGCGGGCGATCCCGATCCGGGCCCGCTCGCCGCCGGAGACGTCCGTGGCGCCGTCGCCGAGGAGCGTGTCGAGACCCTCGGGCAGGTCGGCGTACCAGGCGCCGAGGCCGGCCGCGCGCAGGGCCGCCAGCACGCGGAGGTCGTCCGCGGCCGGCGACGCCAGCCGCAGGTTCTCCCGCAGGGACGAGGCGAACACGTAGGGGTTGTCGTCGACGAGGCCGACGTGCCGGCGCACCTCGGCCGACCCCAGCCGCTGCGCGTCCTGCTCGGCCAGGAGGTACGCACCGTCCCGGGGCGCCAGGTGTCGCACCAGCGTGGCGGCCAGCGTGGACTTGCCGCAGCCGGAGGGTCCGACGACACCGAGCGCCTGGCCCGGCGCCAGGTGCAGGTCGAGCCCGGTGACCACCGGCTGGTCGGACCACGCCAGTGAGGCGTGCTCCAGGCGCAGGTCGCAGGGACCCGAGAGCGTGGCCGGGGTGGCCGGCTCGGTGACCGCCGGGGCCAGGGCCTCGAGTGCGGCCAGCCGCTCGCGGGCGGCGCGGGTGCGGACGCCCATCGACCCGGCCTCCGGCACGGTGACCAGAACGTCGTGGAGCGCGAGCGGCAGCAGCAGCAGCATCGCGGTCATGGGCCCGGACACCTCCCGGGCCGCGAGGCCGGGCGCGGTCAGCCACGCGGTCGCGACCACCGCCGCGCCGGAGAGCACGACCAGCAGGCCGCGAGCCGCGGCCAGCGCGCGTGCCGTGGCCCGGCTCGCCGCGGCCAGCCGGGTGCCGATCCGGCCGACCCGCTCGACGGCGGCGTCGTCGGCCTCCCACAGCACCAATTGCCGCGCCGACTGGAGGCCGGCGACGACCTCCGCGGAGAGGGCGGCCCGCTCGGTGACGAACGCGGCCTCCGCGCGCCGGGAGCCGAGCCAGCCCAGGAGCAGGGCGGTCCCGCCGCCCGCGAAGGCCACGAGCGCCACCGGCACCACGGAGACGGGGTGCACCAGGAGCGCCACCAGGCACGCGACCAGGCTGGTCCCGAGCGCCGCGAGCAGGGGCTGGCGCACCCGGAGCTGCTCGTCGAGCTGGGCGTCGACGTCGTCGACGACAGCGGTCAGCAGGTCGCCGCGGTGCCGTCCGAGGCGGGCGGGGGAGAGCGGGACCAGTACGTCGTAGACCCGGGCCCGGGTGTCGGCGAGCATCCTGAGCGCGACGTCGTGGGACACCAGCCGCTCGGCGTACCGGAGGGCGGGCCGGGCCAGGCCGAACGTGCGCACGCAGACGATCGCGACCATCAGGTAGAGCACCGGGGGATGCTGCGCCGACTTGGCGATCAGCCAGCCGGCCGTCGCGGTCAGGGCCACGCCCGAGGTCGTCGCCGCGGTGGCGAGGGCGGTGGCGAGCGCCAGCCGGCGACGGGCGTGCACGGGAGCGGGGACCGGCGTCTCCGCGGGCTCGGGGTCGGCCGTGCCCGCGACGGCCGCCGCGGCGGGGACGACGACGTCGTGCTCGGCGGGGGGCGTCACGGCCTCACCGGCGGGCGTCGTGAGCACGACCAGGTGGTCGGCTGCGCCGATCACGGCGGCGCGGTGCGCGACCACGACGACGATGGCGTGCCGGGCGAGCCGGGTCAGGGTGGCGAGCATGATCTGCTCGGTCTCGGCGTCGAGGTGGGCCGTCGGCTCGTCGAGGATCACGTAGGGCCGGTTCGCCAGTACCACGCGGGCCAGCGCGAGCCGGGCGCGCTGTCCGGCCGAGAGCCCGGCGCCGTCCTCGCCGAGGGGCGTCTCGAGCCCGAGCGGGAGCGTCGCGACGACCTCCTCGAGCCCGACGGCGGCCAGGGAGCGCCAGAGCTCGGGGTCGGTCGCCTCGGGACGGCCGATCCGCAGGTTGTCGGCGACGGTGCCGGCGGTCAGCCACGGCACCTGCGGCACCTGGGCGACCAGGTGGCGCCAGCTGCGCACGTCGACGGGCTCGCCGGCGAGCGTGATCGAGCCGCTGTCGAGCGGGCGCTCGCCGAGGAGCGCCTGCACGAGCGTGGACTTGCCGCACCCCGAGGGCCCGACGATCGCGGTCAGGCCCGGTGCCGGGATCGTCGCTTCCGGTACGACGAGCGCGGGTCGCGTGCTGCCCGGGTAGGAGACGACCACGTCACGCAGGTGCAGCGGCACCGGGTCGACGCGGTCGGGGTCCTCGGGCTGCGCGGCGTCGGCATCGGCGGACCGCACGGCGGCGGCCTCGTCCAGCAGCGCGGTCACCGAGACCAGCGTGGCGACGCCCTCGGCGGCGGAATGGAACTCCGCGCCCACGCGGCGCAACGGCCAGTAGGCCTCGGGCGCGAGCAGCAGCACGACGAGCGCGGTGCGCAGGTCGAGGCCGCCGGTCGCGAGCCGGAGGCCGACGCTGACGGCGACGAGGGCGACCGACAGGGTGGCGATCAGCTCGAGCGCGCCGCTCGACGCGAAGGCGAGCTTGAGGGTCTCCAACGTGGCCTGCCGGTAGCGGTCGGTGACCGCCCGGATCCGACGGGACTGCACCTGCGCCCGGTTGTAGGTGACCAGTGTGGGCAGCCCACGGACGACGTCGACGAAGTGCCCGGCGAGCCGGGAGAGCGTGCGGTACTGCCGGTCGGCCCGGTCGCGGGTGGCCAGGCCGATCAGGATCGCGAACACCGGCACCAGCGGCAGCGTGCACACCACGATCACGCCGGCCCACAGGTCCTGGCTGAGGATCAGCGCGAGGGTCAGGGGCGGGAGGACCGTCGCCACCACGAGGGTCGGCAGGAAGCGGGTCAGGTAGGGCTCCACCGCCGCGACGCCGCGGGTGGCGAGCAGCCCGAGCTCGCCGCTGCGCCGCCGGGACAGGCCGACGGTGCCCAGGTCCGTCGCCGCCCGGAGCACCTGCATCCGCAGGCTGCGGGTGACCTGGCCCGCTGCATGGGCCGCTGCGACGTCGCCGCACGCGCCGACGACCGCCCGGGCAGCGCTGATCCCCAGCAGCCACCAGGCGGCGGTGTGCCAGCCGGTGCCGGCGGGTGAGGAGAGGAGGCCGGTGACCAGCGCGGCCACCGAGAACGCCTGGGCGGCGACGAGCCCGCCCGACAGCACGCCACTACCGATCACCCCGGCCAGGGAGTACCTGGCCGGGGTGAGCAGTGGCAGGACCCGCGGGTCCACCGGCTTCATCGATCTGCGCCGTCCGGTCCGAGACTCACGCCGCGCCGGCGGGCAGTGGCTCCGCCGGGCTCACCGGCGGGATGTGATGGGTCGAGAGCCGCTTGCGGAACACCCAGTACGTCCAGGCCTGGTAGGCCAGGACGACCGGCGTGAAGATCACCGCGACCCAGGTCATCACCGTCAGGGTGTAGCCGGTGGCCGACGCGCTCGTCGTCGTCAGGGAGTACGCCGCCGAGGTGGTCGAGGGCATCACGTCCGGGAAGAGCGCGAAGAACAGCCCGGCCACCGCAAGGGCGATGGTCGCGAAGGTGCCGATGAACGCCCAGCCCTCCCGACCCTTCCACGCCGCGCCGATCGCACCGACGAGCGCGAGTGCCGCGAGCACGAACGCGACGCCGGAGGACACCGACCCGGTCTTGGCCTGGGCCCAGACCAGGAAGACCACCGCCACCACCGCGGCCGCGAGCCCGAGCCGCACCGAGAGCGCGCCGGCACGGTGCCGGATCTCGCCGTCGGTCTTGAGCGCGATGAACATCGCGCCGTGCGTCGCGAACAGCAGCAGGGTGACCACGCCGCCGAGCAGTCCGAACGGGTTCAGCAGCGTGAACAGGTTGCCGGTGAACTCCTTGTCGCCGTTGATCGGGACGCCCGCCACGATGTTGGCGAACGCGACGCCCCACAGCAGCGCCGGGACGAAGGAGCCGATGACCAGGCTGAGGTCCCAGTTGCGCCGCCAGACGTCGTCGTCCTTCTTCGCGCGGTACTCGAAGGCGAGGTTGCGCACGATCAGGGCGACGAGGATCAGCAGCAGTGGCAGGTAGAACCCGCTGAACAACGTGGCGTACCACTCGGGGAACGCCGCGAACGTGGCGCCACCGGCGACCAGCACCCACACCTCGTTGCCGTCCCAGAGCGGGCCGACGGTGTTGTAGAGCACGCGACGCTCGGTGTCGTTCCTGGGCACGACCGGCAGCAGCATGCCGACGCCGAAGTCGAAGCCCTCGAGGGTGAAGTAGCCGATCCAGAGGACGGCGATGAGCGCGAACCAGACAGTCGTGAGTTCCATGTCTCTTCGTCCTCTCTCAGTAGGCGAACGCCAGCGGGCGGTCTTCGTCGGACGTGTGGTCGGGTGGCGCCTCGTACGCCGGGGCGCCGAGCTTGATGTAGCGCCACATCAGGCCGAACTCGACGACCGCCAGCACGGCGTACAGGGAGGTCAGCACGATGACGGAGACCCAGGCGTCGAAGACCGAGACGCCGGGGGAGACGCCCTGGGCCGTGGTCATCAGGCCGAAGACCACCCACGGCTGCCGGCCCATCTCGGTGAACATCCAGCCCCAGGCGTTGCCGAGGATCATCGCGATCGGCAGCAGGATGGCCAGGCGGGGCCACCAGGCACCCGTCGGACGGCCCCCGTTGCGCGTGACCAGCAGGATCAGCGCGGCACCGGCCGCGGCGAACACGCCGAGCCCGATCATGAAGCGGAAGGACCAGTAGGTCACCGGGATGATCGGGGTGTAGTCACCGGGGCTGTAGTACTTGTTGCCCGGGTCCTGGCCGTACTTGGCCTGGTACTCCTCGCGGAGCTGGTTGATGCCCTTGACCTCGCTGTTCGGCGAGCCCGTGGCCAAGAAGGAGAGCAGCTTGGGCACCTTGATCGCGAACTTCTCCTGGGTGCCGTCGGGCGTGCCGATGGTCAACAGGGAGAAGGAGGCGCCCGACTCCGTCTCGTAGAGGCCCTCCGCAGCCGCCATCTTCATCGGCTGGACCTCGGTCATGATCTTGCCCTGGACGTCACCGCTGATCGCCACGCCCAGCCCGGCGACCAGCGTGACCGCCGCACCGATCCGGACCGCCCGCAGGTACAGCGGGGCGTCGTCCTCGGGCGCCGCGACCGCGCGGCGCTGCTTGAGGTGGAGGTACGCCGCGACGCCGACCACGAAGGCGCCGGCGGTCATGTAGGCCGACAGCACGACGTGCGGGAACGTCACCAGCTGCACCTTGTTGAACATCACGGCCCAGAAGTCGTGGAGCTCGGCGCGCCCGGTCTTCGGGTTGTACTGGTAGCCGACCGGGTGCTGCATCCAGGAGTTCGCCGCGAGGATGAAGTAGGCGGAGAACAGCGTGCCGATGTGGACCAGCCAGATCGTCGCCGCGTGCAGCTTCGGTGGCAGCTTCCCCCACCCGAAGATCCACAGCCCGAGGAAGGTGGACTCCAGGAAGAAGGCCAGAAGTCCCTCGATGGCCAGCGGCGCGCCGAAGATGTCACCGACGAAGCGGGAGTAGTCCGACCAGTTCATGCCGAACTGGAACTCCTGCACGATGCCGGTGACGACACCGATCGCGAAGTTGATCAGGAAGAGCTTGCCGAAGAACTTCGTGAGTCGGAGGTACTCCTCGCGTCCGCTGCGGACCCAGGCAGTCTGAAAACCCGCCACCATGGCGCTGAGGCCGATGGTGACGGGGACGAACAGGAAGTGGTAGACGGTCGTGATGCCGAACTGCCAACGTGCGATGTCGGTGACATCCATGGGTGCGTGCTCCCATCCAGAGCGAACGATCTCCTACACAACGTAGTAGATGGTACGACACCGCCGCCGGGCCGCGGAGGGGACAAGGTCCCCGGGGTGCGGGACAGTGGTCCCATGGACATCGGTGCCTTGTTGTCAGACTCGCTCGGACGCGTCCGCGACCAGGTCCCGGAGGTGGTCCGCGGACTCGACGTCGACCAGCTCGCCTGGCGTCCCGACGAGGGCGCGAACTCCCTGGCCTGGCTGGTCTGGCACCTCACCCGCATCGAGGACGACCACGTCGCCGAGGTGGCCGGCACCGAGCAGGTGTGGACGGCGTCGGGCTGGTACGACCGGTTCGCGCTGCCCTTCCCACCGCAGGTCCACGGCTGGGGCCAGAGCGAGGACGAGGTGGCTCAGGTGCGGGTCACCGCGGAGCTGCTGACCGGCTACCACGCCGCGACCGCCGAGCGCGCGATCGAGTACGTCGAGACGCTCACCCCGGACGACCTGGACCGGGTGGTCGACGAACGCTGGGACCCCCCGGTCACCCTCGGCGTGCGCCTGGTCAGTGTCGTGTGCGAGGTCAACCAGCACGTGGGGCAGGCGGCGTACCTGCGCGGGCTGATCGAGCGGCGGCGCTAGCGGCTCAGGGGCGCGGCAGCGTGCTGATGCCGAACGCCGTGGTCATCGAGGCTGCCGTCGCCGCGTTGCGGAGGTAGGGCACGCCGGCGACGTCCTCGAGGAGCCGGGTCAGCGAGTAGTGGGTCAGCGGCGTGCCGACGACCTTGTGCTGCTGGTAGCGCGACGCGACCACGGTCAGCACCGTGTTGCCCTGGTGGTGGTCGTCCTCGTCCGCGGTGATCACGACGGCCAGCCGTCCCGACTGCCAGTCGGGCCCGGCCTGGATCCGCGTGATCTTCTTGCTGAGCCACGCGTCCGAGGTGGCCAGGGACGCGTCGTGGGCGTCGTGGACCAGGTTCGGGATCACCATGCCGACGTTGGGGAGCGTGCCGGCGTCGGCGTTCCTGCCGAGCGCACCAGCCATCACGTCGTACCGGCGGCAGGCGGTGCGGTCGGAGACGAAGTAGGTCCACGGGTTGTGCCGGACGGCGTACTCACCGGCGTTGGCGAGCGCGCAGCGCCGCGGCTGGGACTCGGCGTACACCTTCACGGTGCGGCCGGCGCGGCGGGCCTGGGACAGCACCGATGCGCCCCGCAGCCGGTGCGCCGCCGGCGGCCTGTCGTCGGTCACGCCGAACGTCGAGCCGCCGAGGATCGCGAGGTAGTTCGGGAGCGAGGGGTGCGTGATCGCGGTGTAGTTGGTCGCGTAGGCGTACTGCTGGGCGAGACCGTGGACGAACGGCATCGAGGACGTCATCTGGTCGAGCGAGTGGTTCTCGACCATGAACACCAGCACCTTGGTGATCGCCGGATTCGGCGGCGCCGTGCTCCCGGGGCGCGTGGCGCGTGGCGCCGCCGCAGCCCCGCCGCCGGCGGAGGTGAGCGCGGCCAGCACGGCCAGGGCGGCCACCAGGGCCACTGCGGACAGGTGCCTGCGGGTGCGCAGGTCAGGGCGATTGATCACGATTCCTCCTCGGGGCCCACAGCACATCATGCCGGGCGGTCACAACGGGGGAGGTTCGGGAAGTGGCGGGAGCCGGGAGCTCGACGGGGTCGCGCGGTCCGCTCCACGGACCTGTGCGCCCTGGCTGCCTGGAGGCATGCCGGTCCGAGCCGCCGGGTCGACCCGGAGCCAGGAGGGTCGAAGGCGCGTCTAGAGCCGGGACATCTTGCGGAACGGGCTGGGCACCCGGACCTTCTGCGAGCGGAAGTCGACGGTCACTGCCGCCGCCTCCACGTTCACGACCCGACCCATGCCGTAGGAGTCGTGGGAGACCAGGTCGTCCACCTCGAACTCCTCGATCACCGGCTCGGGCTCTGGCTGGAACGGGCTGCTGGCCAAGTGTCGACGCGGCCGTGCTGAGGTACTCATCACTGCCAGTATCCTCCTTCGCCGCCCGTACGCCGAACTGATGCCGGATCCTGGCGTGTGACCGTCGTCGCAGGGGGTGGCCGCGCGGGCGCGCGATCGGGCGGATCTGGGGGCTCGCGCCACAATGTGGGCATGCCTCGGACCATTGCGACCAACACGACCGTGGACCTCGACGGGCTGCTCGAGTTCGTCCGGTCGCGGCACCACCTGGTGCTCGTGACCCGGCGCTCCGACGGCTCGCCCCAGCTCTCGCCGGTGACCGGCGGGGTCGACGACAGCGGCCGGATCGTGATCGCGACGTATCCGGAGCGGGCGAAGACCGCCAACGCCCGGCGCAGGCCGGAGGTCTCGGTGCTGGTGCTGTCCGACGACTTCGACGGTCCCTGGGTGCAGGTCGACGGCACCTGCGAGGTCCTGGACGTGCCCGAGGCGGTCGAGCCGCTCGTGGAGTACTTCCGGAACATCTCCGGTGAGCACCCCGACTGGGACGAGTACCGGCGGGCGATGATCGACCAGGGCAAGTCGCTGCTGCGGATCACCCCGACCCGGTGGGGGCCGGTCGCGAGAGGTGGGTTCCCCCCGCGGCTCGCGGAGGGGTGAGGCCGCGGCGGGTCAGCGCCCGTCCGGCGGCGCCTGGTCGGGCTCCCACTCGGGCATCGCGTCCGGACCGGGGTCGGGCTCCCCGCCCGGCTGTTCGCTCGGCTGCACGGCCGGGTCCCCGGACGGGACGACCTGGGGGTCCTCGACGGGCTCGTTCGGCGTGGTGGTCATCGCCGGGCGGTACCCGGCTCCCCGCTGCGCAGTCGCGGCGTACGCACTCGGCGCTCTGTTACTACGTCGGGTAGTATCTGCGTCGTGCCCCGCCAGTCCCGCCTCGGAGACCTCGAGCGCAGCGTCATGGAGTCGCTGTGGGACGCCGGCGACGCGTGGCGCACCGTGCGCGAGGTGCACGACGTCCTCGCTCGCGACCGCGACATCGCCTACACGACCGTGATGACGGTGCTCGACCGGATGGCGCGCAAGGACCTCGTCGAGCGTGAGCGTGAAGGGCGCGCCTGGAGGTACCGGCCCTCGCAGAGCCGTGGCGCGATGACCGCGGAGGTGATGCGCCAGGCCCTCGGTGAGTTCGCCGAGGAGGCCAACGCGCGCGACCGGGCGGCCGCCCTGGTGGCCTTCGTCGGCGAGGCCACCGACGCCGACCGGCAGGCGCTGCGAGACGCCCTCGCCGCGCTGGAGCGTCGCAGCCGGGCATGACCACCCTGGTGCTGGCGGCCCTGGCGGTGCTGCTCGCCGGCCCGGTTCCCTGGCTGATGACCCGGCTCCACGGGTTCCGGCGCACGCCGCGGGCGGCGATGGTGCTCTGGCAGGCGGTGGCGCTGGCCGGGGTGCTCTCCGCCCTGGGCGCGGGGCTGTCCCTGGTCACCGTGCAGCTGGTGGGGGAGCAGTCGGTCCGCTCGTACGCACTGTCGGCGATCCCGCTGTCGCTGACCGGCCTGGTCCTCGCGCGGCTGCTGCTCTCCGGCCACCGGGTCGGCACCGGTCTGCGTCAGCTGCGTCGACGGCACCGCCACCTCGTCGATCTGCTCGCCGAGGACCACGACGGGGTGCACGTGCTCGAGCACGAGGCGCCGACGGCGTACTGCGTGCCGGGCCTGCGTTCCCGCGTGGTGGTCAGCAGTGGCACGGTCTCCTCGCTCACCGACCGGCAGCTCGCCGCCGTGCTGAGCCACGAGCAGGCTCACGTGCGGGCCCGGCACGACCTGGTTCTCGAGGGGTTCACCGTGCTCCAGGAGGCGTTCCCGAGGGTGGTCACCTCGAAGCAGGCGCTCGCCGAGGTCCAGCTGCTCGTGGAGGTGCTCGCCGACCGCGCAGCCCGACGGCGGCAGGGCGCGCACGCCCTGGTCTCGGCGTTCTCGGCGCTGCTGGACGGAGGCCTGGTCCAGGCACCCGAAGGTGCCGTGGCGGCCACGGGCAGCGACCTGCAGGTGCGGATCGGGCTGCTGCTCGACGACCACCGCCACCGGGTGCAGGCAGGCGTCCTGCTGCTGCTCGCCGCCGGGGTGCTGGTGCTGCCCACCCTGCTCGTCGTGCTGCCCTGGCTCCAGGGGCTTGCCGGCTGAGAAAAATCGCTGGACGGAAATTGTGAGAACTGCTCCCGTCGTCAGGGCCGCTCACCTAGACTGGAGGTAGAGCCCCGATCGGTACCCGAGAGCCGGTCGGGGCTCCTTCACGTCCTGGCACGGCGTCCTCACGCGGGCACGACACGGTCGGCGCACCGCGGCGTGTGACACGTGGGACTGGTGTGGCCATCCCGTACATTGCGGATCATGGCGACCCGTACGTCTTCCCCGCCGGCGTCGCGCAGCAGGAGCACGCCCAAGAAGGGCGGTTCCGGCTCGCGGTCCCGGTCGTCGGGAACCTCCAGCAAGCGCAAGCCGGCCCCGAGCAGGTCGCGGCGGCCGGCGCCGCGCGCCGTGCGCAGCGGCCCCGGACCCGTTTCGCGGGTGTTCGGAGCGCTGGGCCACGGAGCCGCGGGGGTGTGGCTCGGGATCGCCGGAGGCGTGGGCGCCGGAGCGCGGAAGATCGGGCAGGGCGCGCGTGACCTCGAGCCGGAGCACCGGCGGGACGGCGCCGGGCTCTTCCTGATCGCCCTCGCCGTCGTCGTGGCCGCCTCGGTCTGGTGGCAGCTGCCCGGATCGGTGTTCGCCGGCACGCGTGCGGTCGTCGCCGGCTCGGTGGGCCTGGTCGCGTGGTTCGTGCCGCTGATGCTCTGCTACGTGGCCTGGCGCAACCTGCGCGACCCCGAGGCCAACGGCCCGGCCGGGCGCCAGGTCGTCGGCTGGGGCGCCCTGCTGTTCGGAGTGCTCGGCATCATCCACATCGCGAACGGCTCGCCCAAGCCCGAGCTCGGCGACACCGGGCAGCTGCAGCAGGCAGGCGGCGCGCTGGGCTTCGTGGTCGCCAAGCTGCTCACCGACCTGCTCCACACCGGGTACGTCGTCGTGCCGCTGCTCGTGCTGCTCGCCTTCTTCGGGCTGCTCGTCGTCACGGCCACGCCCGTCTACCAGGTCCCGGCGCGGCTCCGGCACGCACGCGACCGGCTCCTCGGCCGGCACGTCGCGGACGAGACCGAGGCGGACGACGTCGAGGCGACCGTGGCCACGAAGCGCCGCCGGCGCAAGGGCGTCGACGACCCGGAGATCGACCCGGACATGGGCGACCCGGCGTACGACTCCCCGGTGCTCGAGGGGCGCGAGTTCTCCAAGCGGGGCAAGGCCGCGCCCGAGCCGGAGATCCCCGAGGACGAGGCCAAGCACGACCTAGAGCCGCCGCCGCACACGCCGCTGCCGGCCCGGGTCGAGCAGCTCAGCCTCTCCGGCGACATCACCTACTCGCTGCCCGAGAGCGACATCCTCAAGCCCGGCAGCGCGCACAAGCCGCGCACGAAGGCGTCGGACGACATCGTCGGGCGACTCATGCAGGTCTTCGAGGAGTTCGAGATCGACGCCCGGGTCACCGGCTACACGCGCGGCCCCACGGTGACCCGCTACGTCGTCGAGCTCGGCCCGGCGGTGAAGGTCGAGAAGATCACGAACATCGCGAAGAACATCTCCTACGCGGTGGCTTCTGCCGACGTGCGGATCCTCTCGCCGATCCCCGGCAAGTCCGCGGTCGGCATCGAGATCCCGAACATCGACAAGGAGATCGTGTCGCTGGGCGACGTGCTGCGCTCCAACACCGCGCGCAACGACCACCACCCGATGGTGGCCGGGCTCGGCAAGGACGTCGAGGGCGGCTTCGTGGTCGCCAATCTCGCCAAGATGCCGCACCTGCTGGTCGCCGGTGCCACCGGCTCCGGCAAGTCCAGCTTCATCAACTCGATGATCACCTCGGTGCTGATGCGGTCCACGCCCGACGAGGTGCGGATGATCCTGGTCGACCCGAAGCGGGTGGAGCTGAACGCCTACGAGGGCATCCCGCACCTGATCACGCCGATCATCACGAACCCGAAAAAGGCCGCGGAGGCGCTGCAGTGGGTCGTGCGCGAGATGGACATGCGCTACGACGACCTCGCGAACTTCGGCTTCCGGCACATCGACGACTTCAACAAGGCGGTGCGGGCCGGCAAGGTGAAGGTGCCGCCGGGCAGCGAGCGGCAGCTGGCGCCCTACCCCTACCTGCTGGTGGTCGTCGACGAGCTCGCCGACCTGATGATGGTGGCCCCGCGCGACGTCGAGGACTCCATCGTCCGGATCACCCAGCTCGCCCGCGCGGCGGGCATCCACCTGGTGCTCGCGACCCAGCGCCCGTCCGTGGACGTGGTCACCGGCCTGATCAAGGCGAACGTGCCCTCCCGGCTCGCCTTCGCCACCTCCAGCCTCGCCGACAGTCGCGTCATCCTCGACCAGCCGGGCGCCGAGAAGCTGGTCGGCCAGGGTGACGGCCTGTTCCTGCCGATGGGTGCCTCGAAGGCGGCCCGCATCCAGGGCAGCTGGGTCACCGAGGCCGAGATCCACCAGGTGGTCAACCGGTGCAAGGCGCAGCTCGAGCCGTCGTACCGCGAGGACGTCACCGCACCGCAGAGCTCCAAGCGCGACCTCGACGACGACATCGGTGACGACCTCGACCTGGTGATCCAGGCCGTCGAGCTCGTCGTGTCCACCCAGTTCGGCTCCACCTCGATGCTGCAGCGCAAGCTGCGGGTCGGCTTCGCCAAGGCCGGGCGGCTCATGGACATCCTCGAGAGCCGGGGCGTGGTGGGCCCCAGCGAAGGTTCGAAGGCCCGCGACGTGCTGGTCAAGCCCGATGACCTCGACGCGGTCATCGCCACCCTGCAGGGGGAGCAGTGAGCGAAGTCAAGACCCACGAACTGGTGGCGATCCGGCGCAACGTCTGGCTCAGCGGCGTCGTCGCCGGCCTCGCCGCGCTGATCGGCCTGGGCTACCTGCTGCGCAGCGGCGGGGTGCTCGACACCCTGGTCGGAGCCGCGCTGCTGCTGGTCGCGGCGCTGCACGGCGCCGGCCTCGCCTCTGCGCGCACCCCGGTGCTCGTCGCCGACGAGCACGGCATCCGGCTGCGGGTCGGGATGTCCTGGCGCGGGCTGCCCTGGGGATCGGTGCGCCAGGTGGTGGTGGAGCACGCCGACAGCCCGCTGCGCGAGGGACGGCTCGTGGTGGTCCCGCGTGACCCGGAGTCGGCCCTGGACTACCTGGGAGTGCGCGAGCGGCTGCACCTGCGCTGGAACGAGCTCTGGTACGGCGCCGCGCTCAGCGTGCCGCTCGGCATCACGACCCTCACCGACACTCGCGACCTCGGCGGCGCGCTCACCGACCTCGCCGACGGCCGGACCGACGTGGTGCACCTGCGCGGGCGCCAGCTGGCCCAGCTCGACGACGTGGTCGCGCCTCCGCTCGAGCCCGGCGACGAGGAGGACGAGCCCTTCGACCACGCCGCTCTCGCACCCCTGGAGGACGAGGCCATCGACGACGAGGCCATCGACGACGAGGCCGCGGCCGACGAGGCCATGGACGACGAGGCCGTGGCCGCAGTGGAGCTGCCCGAGCCGGTGGCGCCGCTGCGCGACCTCCACCGGCCGGCCCGGGTCGAGGTGCGCCTCGACGCGCCGGCGATCCGCCGCCAGGACGACGAGGACCCGGCCGCGGCGGACCCGCTGGCCGGCGTCGTACCGGTGCAGCGCCGCCCCGACGAGCTCGGGCCTCCCCCCGAGCCGGTCCCGGACCTGGTCCACGCCGAGACCTGGGAGGAGCTGCCCGTAGAGCTGGAGACCGAAGACCTCACGGTGGTCGGCCCCGACGAGCGGGTCCCGGCCGAGCCCGTGATCGGCCCGAAGATCGCGCACGCGCGCGAGATGCTCGACATGAGCATCGACGAGCTCAGCCAGCGCACCCGGATCCGGCCGCACGTGATCGAGGCGATCGAGGTGGACGACTTCGGGCCGTGCGGGGGCGACTTCTACGCGCGCGGGCACCTCACCGCGATCGCGCGCGTGCTCGGCCTGACCCTCGAGCCGTTGATGAAGGAGTACGACGACCGGTACGCCGGCGGCCCGATCAACGCCCGTCGCGTCTTCGAGGCCGAGCTCGCGACCGGTCTCAGCAGCGGCATGCGCGCCACCCGCGGCGGACCGAGGTGGACGCTGCTGATCGGTGCCGTGCTCTGCCTGACCATGGTCTGGGGCGTCGCCCGGCTGCTCTCCGGTGCTCCCGAGCAGGTCGCGACGCCGCCGTCGAGCAGCAGCGACTCCGCCGGGCTGGCGGCCAACCGGCAGCCGATCACCTCGCCCCTGATGAAGACCACGACGATGACCGTGACCGCCGCCCACGCCGGTGCCCACGTGGTCGTCAAGGACCGCACCGGCCGCGTGCTGTGGTCCGGCGACCTGCGGATGACCCACCACCGGCGCGTGGTCGGGCTGGCGCCCTTCACGGTGGAGTCGGACAACGGGGGAGCGATCGAGGTGACGATCGCCGGTCACGCGATGGGCACGCTCGGCGTCGCCGGCAAGGCGACCTCGAAGCGGTTCGGCTGAGCGCTCCGCCGTTCGCTCAGTAGCCCCCGTCGGGCGGCACCATCTCCGCACGCACGCCCAGGAGCCTGATCGGACGGTCGTCCTCGAGCCGGTGGAGCAGCGCCAGGGCGGCTCCGGCGATCTCGTCGACGTCGGAGGTCGGCGCGTCGAGCTTGCGGCTGCGGTGCACGGTGAAGAACGGCGCGAACCGCACCTTCAGGTGCACCCGCGCGCACGCACGTCCCTCCCGGTCGATGTCCGCGACGACCTGGGCGGCGAGCTCGCGGACGGCGGTCTCGACCTCCTCGGGTGAGGTCAGGTCGGCCTGGTACGTCGTCTCGCGACCGTGCGCCCGCGCCACCCACGGGGTGTCGTCGACGGTCGCCCGCCCGCCGCCGCGGCCGAGCCGCGCGTAGTGCGGGCCCATGGCCGGACCGAACTCGCCGACGAGCGCCTGCGGGTCGACGGCAGCGAGCTCGCGGACCGTGTGGATGCCCAGCGCCGCCAGGCGCGCCGCGACCCGGGAGCCGATGCCCCAGACCGCGGTCGTCGGCCGGTCGCCCATCACGGCGAGCCAGGTGTCGCGGGTCAGCGTCGCGACGCCGCGGGGCTTGCCGAGGTCGGTCGCGATCTTCGCCCGGGTGGTGGTGTCGCCGATCCCGACCGAGCAGTGCAGCCCGGTCGCCGCGAGCACGTCGGCCTGGATCCGTCGGGCGGCCGCCTCCGGGTCGTCGGTCTCGAGGCCGACGAACGCCTCGTCCCAGCCGAGGACCTCCACGGTCGCTCCCGGAACGGCCCGGAGCGTCGCCATCACCTGCTCGGACGCGGCCTCGTAGACCGGCCGGTCCACGGGCAGGAAGACCGCGTCCGGGCACCGGCGCGCGGCCGTCCGCAGCGGCATCCCCGACCGGATCCCGAACGTGCGGGCGGCGTACGACGCCGTCGAGACCACCCCGCGCTCGGTGGGGTCGCCCCGCCCGCCGACGACCACCGGCAGGCCGGCCAGCTCGGGACGCCGCAGCACCTCGACGGCCGCGAGGAACTCGTCGAGGTCGACGTGCAGCACCCAGGACCTCAGCCGGTGGGAACCCATCGCTCCAGCACGGCGAGCACGTCCGCCTTCTGCATCGGCTTGGCGAGGTAGTCGTCCATCCCGGCCGCCACGCAGCGCTCCCGCTCGCCGTCGGTCACCGTCGCGGTCATGGCGACGATCGGCGTGCGCTGTCCCGCCTTCTCGTTGCGGCGGATCTCGCGCGTCGCCTCGTAGCCGTCCATCTCCGGCATCTGCACGTCCATCAGGATCAGGTCGAAGGCCTGCCGGCCGGCGATCTCGACCGCCTGTCGCCCGTCGTCGACCACCTCGGCGGTGTAGCCGAGGTGGGCCAGCAGGCCCGCGGCGACGAGCTGGTTCACGTCGCTGTCGTCGACCACGAGCACGACCCCGCGCGACCCGCCGCTCACGGGCTCCGGCACGACCGCCGGCTCGTCCGGAGCCTGTTCGCCGACGACACCCTCCAGGGTGAGCCGCATCCGCGACATCAGGACCGGCTTGGTCAGGGCGGCGGAGATCGAGGCCGCACGCGTCTCGGCCTCGGTGACGGTCGGACCCGAGGTCATCAGCACGACCGGCAGGCCCGCCAGTGACGGCTCGGCGCTGATCCGTCGTGCCAGCTCGAGTCCGTCCATGCCGGGCATGCACAGGTCGAGCACGCCGAGGTCGTAGGGCTGTCCGGCGCGGGCAGCCCCTTCCAGCGCCTCCAGGGCCCCCTCGGCCCCGTCGACGACGTCCACGGACATCCCCCAGTGCTGGAGCTGGTCGTGCAGGATCGTCCGGTTGGTGGCGTTGTCGTCGACGACGAGGACGCGCAGGCCGTCGAGCGAGGAGGACGTGGGGCGCGCGACCGTGACCTTCGGCTCCCGGCCGACCTCGAGGGGGAGGGTGCACCAGAAGGTGCTTCCCGCGCCGGCGGAGCTCTGCACCCCGAGCTGACCGCCCATCGCGTCGACCAGGCGCCGGCTGATCGACAGCCCGAGCCCCGTGCCGCCGTACTTGCGGGTGGTCGAGGAGTCGGCCTGCGTGAACGGCTCGAAGAGCCTCCCGACGTCGTCGGGGGCGAGTCCGATCCCGGTGTCGCTGACCTCGAAGCGCACCACGCAGCGGTCGCCGGTCCGGTCGTCGAGGGTCACCCGGAGCACCACCTCACCGGTCGCCGTGAACTTCACGGCGTTGCCGGCGAGGTTCAGCAGCACCTGCCGGATCCGGGACGGGTCGCCGCGAAGACCGCTGGGGACCTCGGGCGAGCAGAACGCGAGCAGCTCGAGGCCCTTGGCGAGAGCAGGCTCGGCGACGATCTCGGCGACGCTCTCGACCAGGTCGACGACGTCGAAGTCGATCTCCTCGAGCTCGAGGTGTCCCGACTCGATCTTGGAGAAGTCCAGGATCTCGTTGATCACCGCGAGGAGCCCCTGTCCTGCGGTCCGGACGCCTTCGGCGTACCGCCGCTGGCGCTCGTCCAGGGTCGTGGTCAGCAGCAGCTCGTTGAGGCCGATCACGCCGTTCATCGGGGTGCGGATCTCGTGGCTCATCGTGGCCAGGAACTCCGACTTGGCACGCGAGGCGGCGAGCGCGGCGTCGCGCGCCACGGCCAGGTCGCGACGCATGTGGGTCTCGGCGACCAGCAGCCGCCACACCCGCAGGACCGTGATCGCGACGACGACGAGCATCGCGACCACGCCCTCGCTCGCGTCGACCTGCCGGCCCTGCACGTCGGCGGCGACCAGCAGCACCGGGGGCACCAGCAGCGGGAGCACCGCGAGACCGAGCTGGCCGAGCTGGGTGCGGGTCGCGCCGGCGGGCACGGCCGTCGCGGAGGCCGAGGTGGGGCCGGGCCGTCGCCAGGTGGAGGTCGCCATCAGCATGCCGCCGACCATCCAGCCGGAGTCGAGGACGGCCGAGAACAGCGTCGACGTCCACGGCAGCATGTACCCGAAGTCGGACGCCAGCCAGCAGCCGATGCCGACGGCGAAGCGCACGCCCAGGGCCTCGCGGTGCTCACGCACCGACAGCATCCGGAGCACCAGGGCGAGCAGGACCGCGTCCAGCAGCGGGTAGCCGCCCAGGACCAGCCGCGTGTTCACCGGGACCGAGGTGTCGATCACGATGGAGCGCACGGCGACGCTCCAGAGGAGCAGCACGCTGACCACGACGACGGTCACCAGGTCGACCGCGGCGTCGATGTTGATCCTGCGGGCGTCCTGCCGCCGGGCCAGCACGATCGTCAGGAGCGCCGCCACCAGGAAGACGTAGGCACCGTAGTAGCCGACGTCGGCCCACGACGCGTCCGGCTCGTGCCCGGTGAGGGAGTACGTCGTCCAGGTCACGTCGCCGGCCGCCGACGACGCCAGGCCGACCGTGATCAGCAGCGGCACCCGTCTCCGGCCCGGCGGCGCCGCGCGGGTGCCGAGAGCGGCGACCAGCGGGCCGGCGATGATGACCGAGAGGTACGTCGTGTTGCCGACGAGACCGGACGGCCAGATGACGTGCACGAGCACGAGCAGAGCGGTCAGGCTCCACAGGACGACCGCGGGTCGCTGGGCTCGCACGGCCATCTCCCTCACCGTTCCTTCGGAAGTCAGGGTAAGGGAACGGAGGGCTCCGGGGAGTGCGTTCCGGCGTGTTTTCCGGCCGTCGGTCGCGCTATCCGCGCCAGGTGTAGCGGTGCTCGGGTCGACCGGTCGACCCGTAGCGCAGGCCCAGCTCGACCCGGCCCGCGGAGACGAGGTCGGCCAGGTAGCGCTGCGCGGTCGCGCGGGAGACGCCGGTCGCGTCTGCGACCTCCTGGGCGGTGAGCGCGTCGGCGGCCCCCAGCAGGACGTCGCGCACGGCGTCGGCCGTCACCGCGGAGCGGCCCTTCGGCATGGCGCCGGCGGGGGAGTCGCCCTCGCGGAGCACGGCGAGTGCCCGGTCGACGGCCCGCTGGTCGGCTTGACCGGCCTCCAAGGAGTGCCAGAACCGGCGGAACGCCGCGAGCCGCTGCGTGAGCACCGGTGGGGCGAACGGCTTGAGGATCACGTTGACGGCACCTGCGGCCACGGCTCGCCGGATCACCGCGCCGTCGTTCTCGGCGCTGATCAGCATCACCGCGGCGTCGAGCCGGCGGATCAGGGAGGTGCCGCGCTCGTCGGGGAGGTACTCGTCCAGCAGCACCAGGTCGGGATGCTCGGATCCGGCGAGCGCGAGTGCCTCGGCGGCCGTGTGCGCGACGCCGACCACCTCGACGCCCTCGACGGTCGCCGCCAGCTCGGAGTGCAGTCGCGCGACCCTGAAGTCGTCCTCGACGACGAGCACGCGGATCGCCCGGCTCACCGCGCCGCCTCCCGTGCGACCGCCTCGACAGCCCCGCGCAGGCGGGCCTCGAACACCGCTCCGTGCGCGGCGGGCGGCGGACCGCCCTGGTCGACGAGCACGATGTCGCCGCCTGTGGCGCGCGCCGTGTGCCGGGCGAGCGCGAGGCCGAGACCGTGGCCGTCGGACTCCTCCTCCTTGCTCGTCCAGCCGTGGTCGAAGACCGCGCCCACCGCCCCGGGCGGCACGCCGTCGCCCGTGTCGCGCACGTGCACGACGAGGTCCGCACCGTCGGACACGAGCGTCACCTCCACGCGGGCCGGATGGCGCGACCCGGTCGCCGCGGCCCGCACGGCGTTGTCGAGCAGGTTCGCCACGACGGTGACGGTGTCGAGCGGGCGACGCAGGCGGCCGTCGACGAAGGTCTCGGGGGCCACCTCGAGGGTCACGGCCGACTCCGACGCGGCGGCGGCCTTCGCGGCGAGGACGCCGGCCAGGTACGGGTCGTCGACGCCGGAGACCCAGGTGGTCGAGCCGGAGAGCTCCTCGAGGTAGGCGAGCGCCTCGGGCACGTGACCGCGGTGCAGCAGGCCGGCGAGGGCGTGCAGCCGGTTGGTGTGCTCGTGCGCCTGGGCGCGCAGCGCGTCGGTGAGGGCCCGGGTCGCCTCGAGCTCGCGGGCGAGGCTGTCGAGGTCGCTCCGGTCGCGGAGGATGAGCACCTCGCCCAGGTCGCGGCCGTCGCGCTGCACGGGCAGCCGGGTGGCGAGCACGGCCCGGTCCGCGACGATGCGCAGCTCTCCGCGCGGCGCCGGCTCCTGCGTCATGAGCTCCACCACGGCCGGGTCGGTGGTCGCCTCGCCGAGGACCTCGCCGCGGCGCGGCACGGACCCGAGGAGCCGCACCGCCTGCGGGTTCGTGACCGTGACCCGCCCGGCGTTGTCCACCGCCAGGATGCCGTCGGTCACGCCGTGGAGCACCGCCTCGTGCTCGCGGACCAGGTCGGCCATCTGCTCGGGCTCGAGGCCGAGGGTGGAGCGGCGCAGCCGGCGGCCCATGCTGATCGCCCCGAGGATGCCGAGCGCGAGCGGCACCAGCGCGATCAGCCCGAGGGTGAGGGCGAGGGCGCGTGTCTTCTCGTCGATCGCCGCGATGTCGATCCCGACACTCACCTCGCCGACGACGGTGCCGGCCGCGTCGCGCAAGGGGACCTTGCCGCGTGCGGAGCGGCCGAGGGTGCCGCGCTCGACCGCCACGACCTCGCGGCCGGAGAGCGCCTCCTCGGGGCTGGTCGAGACCCGCTCCCCGATGCGCGACCGGGTCGGGTGGCTGAACCGGATGCCCTGGTCGTCGGTGACCACGACGTAGAGCGCGCCGGTGGCGCGGCGTACCGCCTCCGCCTGGCGCTCGACCGGACCGGAGGGAGTCGGCTTGGTGGTGGTGACCGCCGTCGCCAGGCCCGGCAGCTGCGCCACGGACCGGGCGACGGCGAGGGCCCGCTGCTCGTACTGCTCGGTCAGGTCGCGGCGGAGCACGGCGACCGCGGCGACGGTCACGAGCAGCACGACCAGGCTCAGCAGCAGGGCGGTCAGCACCGCGATCCGCGACCCCAGCCGCAGCCGCGGCCGGCGCGGCGGGTCGGGGTGAGCAGGCGCGGACACCCGCCCACCCTAGGCCGGAAACAGGGCCGGGAGCCGCCCTGAGCAGAATGCGCAGAACGCAACTTGTGAGCACTGGCGGCGCAATGCGCGCAAGGGTAGTGACGCACGTCATAGGCACCTAGCGTCGCCGCCCATGACCCCACTCACCCCCGTTCCGGCGATCTCGCTGCGCGGCGCGACCAAGAGGTTCGCGACCCGCAGCGGCGCGCCGTTCACCGCCATCACCGACGTCACCCTCGACGTCGCCCCCGGGGAGTTCGTCACGATCGTCGGGCCCACCGGGTGCGGCAAGTCGACGACGCTCTCCCTGGTGTCCGGCCTGGAGCCGGCGTCGGCCGGCACCGTCGAGGTCCACGGTCGACCGGTCACCGCGATCCCCGACGGCATCGGCTACATGTTCCAGACCGACGCGGTGCTGCCGTGGAAGAGCGTGCTGGACAACGTCGCCCTCGGGCTCCGCTACCACAAGGTGGCCAAGCAGGAGGCCCACGCCCGGGCGCGTGACTGGATCCAGCGGGTCGGTCTCGCCGGCTTCGAGGACCGCTACCCGCACCAGCTGTCCGGCGGCATGCGCAAGCGCGTCGCGATGGCGCAGTCGCTGATCGGCGAGCCGTCGATCCTGCTGCTCGACGAGCCGTTCGGCGCCCTCGACGTGCAGACCCGGGAGCACATGCAGGACGAGCTGCTCGACCTGTGGTCCGGCACCGGCGCCGCGGTCGTGTTCATCACCCACGACCTCACCGAGGCGATCAGCCTGGCCGACCGCGTCGTGGTGATGACCGCCGGTCCCGGCACCGTCAAGGAGACCGTCCCGATCGACCTTCCCCGTCCCCGCAAGGTCGAGGAGATCCGGCTGACCCCGGAGTTCACCGAGATCTACCGCAACGTCTGGAACAGCCTCCGCGAAGAGGTCGAGATCACCCGAGCCCGAGGAGCCTCCCGTGTCGCTTGATGTCGCCAACGTCGCGTCGACCCAGGTCGACGCCACGTCCGAGAACGTCACCGCCCGCCGCTCGGCGTACCGGTTCCTGCGCGGGCGCAGCGGCAGCTCCGCCTGGCTGGTCAACGCCGTCCGACTCGTCCTGGTCGTCGTCTGGCTCGGCTCCTGGGAGCTGTCCGCCCGCACCGTGATCGACCCGTTCTACTACTCGATGCCCAGCCGGATCTGGGAGCGCCTGGTCGACTGGTTCACGAACGGCACCTCGCAGGGCAGCATCTGGGCCAACATCGAGGTCACGCTCGAGGAGGCCGTGCTCGGGTTCGCGATCGGCACGCTCGCCGGCGTCGTGCTCGGCGTGGTGCTGGGCCGCAGCCGGTTCCTGGCTGAGGTGCTGGCTCCCTTCATCAAGGGCACCAACGCGATCCCGCGGATCGTGCTCGCGTCCCTCTTCGTGATCTGGTTCGGCCTCGGCATGACCAGCAAGGTGGCGACTGCCTTCGTCCTGGTGTTCTTCGCGGTCTTCTTCAACGCCTTCCAGGGCGCCCGCGAGGTCGACCGCGTGCTGGTCGACAACGCCCGGATCCTGGGTGCCTCGCGGTGGGACCTGATGCGGACCATCATCCTGCCCAGCGCCACCTCCTGGATCCTCGCCAGCATGCACGTGGCCTTCGGCTTCGCGCTGATCGGTGCGGTCGTCGGGGAGGTCGTCGGCGCCGACCGGGGCATGGGGCTGCTGATCTCGCGGTCCCAGGGCAACTTCGACGCCGCTGGCATCTACGCCGGGATGTTGATCATCACCGCCGTCGCGCTGGTCGCCGAGTGGCTGATCACCAAGCTCGAGACCCGGCTCACCCGATGGCGTCCGCAGCAGAGCAGCTCGGCCGCCGCCGGCATCTGACCCCTACCCACCCGCACCGCCCTCACCCCGAAGGAAGAGAACACCCATGAAGAAGAACAGCCTCCGCACCGCAGCGGCCGTCCTCAGCGTCGTTGCGGCGGCCGGCCTCGCCGGTTGCCGGAGCAGCAACAGCGACAGCGCCGGCGACGCCTCGAAGACCCCGACCGTGCGGATCATGGTCGGCGGGATCGACAAGGTGATCTACCTGCCGGCGATGCTCACCCAGCAGCTCGGCTACTTCAAGGACGCGGGCGTGAACGTCAAGCTGCTCACCGAGCCGTCGGGCGCGTCGGCCGAGAACGTCCTGCTGGCCGGCCAGGTGGAAGGCGTGGTCGGGTTCTACGACCACTCGATCACGCTGCAGGCGCAGGGCAAGTGCGTCGAGAGCGTCGTCCAGCTCGCCAAGGTGCCGGGCGAGGCCGAGGTGGTCTCCACCAAGGCTGCTTCGAAGCTCACCTCGGCAGCGGACTTCAAGGGCCGGAAGCTGGGGGTCACCTCGCCGGGCTCCTCGACCGACTACCTGACCCAGTACCTGGCCAAGAAGAACGGCGTCGAGACGGCCGACTACACGACCGTCGCGGCAGGCGCCGGCTCGACCTTCACCGCGGCGCTGCAGAACGGTGGCATCGACGCCGGCATGACGACCGACCCGACGATCGCCACGGTGACGTCGCAGGGGCTCGGCAAGGTGATGATCGACATGCGCACCGAGGAGGGCACCAAGGCGGCCCTCGGTGGGCTGTACCCCGCGGCCTCCATGTACATGGACTGCGGCTACGTGCAGAAGAACCCGGAGACCGTCCAGAAGGTGGTCGACGCGTTCGTGAAGACCCTCGGCTGGATCTCCACCCACGACGCGAGCCAGATCGCGGCGAAGATGCCGAAGGACTACGCCGCCGGCAACCCTGACCTCTACACGCAGTCGATCAAGGACTCCTCGCCGATGTTCACCACCGACGGCGTGATGCCCGACGGCGGCCCGGAGACGGTGCTCGACGTGCTCGGAACCTTCAGCGAGACGGTGAAGGCCAAGAAGGACGACATCGACCTGTCGAAGACCTACACGACCAAGTTCGCCAAGGCCGCGAGCTGACTCACCCGGTCGGGCCCGTACGCCGCATTTCGCGGCGTACGGGCCCGACCGTCATACTCGCTGGGTCATGACTACCGCCGCCTCCCCCCGCCACACCGTCGCGATGGTGACGCTCGGCTGCGCCCGCAACGAGGTGGACTCCGAGGAGCTCGCCGGTCAGCTCGAGGCCGGCGGCTTCCTGCTGGTCGACGACCCCGCCGACGCAGAGACGGTCGTGGTGAACACCTGCGGCTTCGTCGAGGCCGCCAAGAAGGACTCGGTCGACACCTTGCTGGCCGCCGCCGACCTCAAGGACGACGGCGTCACCCGGTCGGTCGTCGCCGTCGGTTGCCTCGCCGAGCGGTACGGCGCCGACCTGGCCACCTCGATGCCCGAGGCCGACGCCGTGCTCGGCTTCGACGACTACCCCGACATCGCCGAGCGCCTCCGCGGCATCCTCGCGGGGGAGCGGCACGCCGCCCACACCCCGACCGACCGCCGCACGCTGCTGCCGATCACGCCGGTCGACCGCCGGGCCTCGGACGTCGTCGTCCCGGGCCACGGTCTGGAGTCCATCGGCGCGGGCGCGCCGGCGACGGGTCCCCGGACTGTGCGCCGCCGGCTCGACGGCGGCCCGATGGCCCCGCTCAAGCTGGCCTCCGGGTGCGACCGTCGCTGCGCGTTCTGCGCGATCCCGAGCTTCCGCGGGTCGTTCGTCTCGCGGCGCCCGTCCGACGTGCTCGCCGAGGCTCGCTGGCTGGCGTCCGAGGGCGTCCGCGAGCTGTTCCTCGTGTCGGAGAACTCCACGTCCTACGGCAAGGACCTCGGCGACATCCGGCTGCTGGAGACCTTGCTCCCCGAGCTGGCGGCGATCGAGGGGGTGAGCCGCGTGCGGGTCTCCTACCTGCAGCCCGCCGAGACGCGTCCGGGCCTGGTCACGGCGATCGCGTCCACCCCCGGCGTCGCGGACTACTTCGACCTGTCCTTCCAGCACGCCTCCGCCACGGTGCTGCGCCGGATGCGCCGGTTCGGCGACCCCGAGTCGTTCCTGGGTCTGCTCGCCGACGTCCGACGGCAGGCGCCGGCCGCGGGCGTGCGGTCCAACTTCATCGTCGGCTTCCCGGGCGAGACCGAGTCCGACTTCGAGACCCTGTGCGCGTTCGTCTCCGAGGCCCGGCTCGACGCCGTCGGCGTCTTCGGCTACTCCGACGAGGACGGCACCGAGGCCGCGTCGTACGCCGACAAGCTGAGCGCCGACGAGATCGAGGAGCGGGTCGAGCACCTCAGCGGTCTCGTGGAGCAGCTCACCGCCCAGCGCGCGGAGGAGCGGATCGGGGAGCGGGTCGAGGTGCTGCTCGAGACGCTGGACGACGGGGCGATGGAGGGCCGGGCGGCCTGTCAGGGCCCCGAGGTCGACGGCTGCACCACCCTGACCGCGGTGCCGGACGGTGCCCGGGTGGGTGACATGATCGAGGCCGTCGTGGTCGCCACCGAGGGTGTCGACCTGGTCGCGAGCCCCGTGGCTGCGCCGACCGGGTCCGCCGACGAGCCGCCGGCCCGGCACTGACCGAGAGGACCCGATGAGCGATCAGCAGGAGAGCGCCGAGTCCACGGCGGGTGCTGCTTCCTCGGCCAGCATCTGGAACGTCCCGAACGCCCTCACCGCCCTGCGGATCGCGATGGTGCCCGTCTTCGGCTGGGCGCTGCTGCACGACGGCGGCGACAGCCAGGGGTGGCGCTGGCTGGCCTACGGCCTGTTCGTCGTGGCCATGATCACCGACAAGATCGACGGCGACATCGCGCGCAAGCACAACCTGATCACGAACTTCGGCAAGATCGCCGACCCGATCGCCGACAAGGCGATCACGGGGATGGCGTTCATCGGGCTCTCGCTGATCGGCGCGCTGTGGTGGTGGGTCACGATCGTCGTGCTCGTCCGGGAGTGGTCGGTCACGATCGCGCGCCTGTCCATCGCCCGCCAGGTGGTGATGGCGGCGAGTCGGAGCGGCAAGATCAAGACCCTGGCCCAGGCGCTCGCCCTGGGCGGCTTCGTGGCGCCGTTCAAGGACCTCACCGGCTCCTGGGACGCGCCCGGTGACGTCGTCTGGTGGGCCGCCGCGCTGCTGATGGCTGTCGCCCTGGTGCTCACGGTCACCTCGGGCCTGGAGTTCGCCCGCGACGCCGTGCGTCAGCGGCGCGCCGCCCTGGCGGGCGACGGCCCCGTCAGCGGTTGAACCTGCGCTCGCGGTCGCGCCGGTCGCGCTCGGCGATCGCGCGGTAGTACTGCACGATCCGGTGCACCTCGGCGGCATCGACCTCCGACGGCCCGATCTCGATGGTGCGGCCGTCGATCGCTTCGAGGTGCAGCCGCCAGGAGGGCTGGTCGGGCGTGCCGAGCAGCTCCACGAGGTGCACGGGGTCGGCGAGGTTCACGACGTCCAGCACACCGCCCTTGCGGACCCGCATGATCGATCCCTTGAGGTCGACCGTGGTCACGCCGGCGCTCATCAGCGCACCGCGGAAGACCACGGCGACGAACGCGCACGCCGCCAGGCCGGCGATCGACACCACCGACTGGGTGAGGATCGTGGCGACCAGGAAGCCGAGGACGCCCGCCAGCGAGAGCAGCAGGACCGTGCCCGCGAGGAATCGTGGGGCAGCCTTCTCCGACCAGTGGGCGACGTCCGGGATGGGGTGCGTCGAGGGCGTCGGTACGGCGATCGCGACCTCGTCCTCGAAGTCGTCGTCGTCGAGCGCGTCGAGCGGCCCCGGCTGGGCCGGGATCTGCGGCGCGCTGTCGAGGTCGCGCGCCGGGCCGAGCCAGGACGGCGTGTCGAACTGTGCTCGCGCCTGCGCCCGTCGCAGCTCGGCCTGACGTCGGGCCGCCTCCGCCGAGAGGGCTTCGGGTCCGGTCGTGGTGCCGGTGTCCGTCTCGTCCATGGTTCCTCCCAAATGTGCGGAGTTTCTGCATTCACATTGTCGGCCTTGTGACGAATTGGTGGACTGGACCGCTGGGCGTCCCGACTGGACCGCTGGTCGGCGGAAGTCAGCGCGACCGGCTCGTCCCCCGGGAAAACGCCTCAGCACGGCTCCGGGTCACGGCCCGCCGGCGCCGCTCACGGCCTCGTGTCCGCCAGCGTCCTCGCCGCGTGGACCAGGGCGAGGTGCGAGAACGCCTGCGGGAAGTTGCCGGCCATCCGGCTGCGCCGGGCGTCGTACTCCTCGCTGAGCAGGCCGACGTCGTTGGCCAGGCCCACCAGCCGCTCCATCAGCGCGGTCGCGTCGTCGTGCCGTCCGGCCCACGCGTACGCCGAGACCAGCCAGAACGAGCAGGCCAGGAAGGGGTTCTCCTCGCCGGAGAGCCCGTCGACGCCGCTGGTCGTGCGGTAGCGCAGCACCAGGCCGTCGCGCAGCAGGTCCTGCTCGACCGCCTCGATCGTGGCGAGCATCCGTGGGTCGTCGCCCGCGACGAAGCCGACGGCCGGGAGCAGCAGCAGGGCGGCGTCGACCTCGGTGGTGTCGTAGTGCTGGGTGAAGCACCCGCGGCGGTCGTCCACGCCGTGCGCCAGGATCTCGTCGCGCACCTGGGTGCGGAGGTCGCGCCACCGGTCCACCGGTCCCTCGAGGCCGTGGGTCTCGACGGCCCGGACCATCCGGTCGAACGCGGCCCAGACCATCACCCGGCTGTGCGTGAAGTGCTGGAGCGGGCCGCGGATCTCCCAGATGCCGCGGTCGGCGCGCTGCCAGGTCGCGGCCAGGTTCTCGGTCAAGGTGGACTGCAGGCTCCAGCTGTCGGGCGTCTCCGGCAGGCCTGCGTCGCGGGCGGCGGCGAGCGCGCACAGCACCTCGCCGACCACGTCGGTCTGGCGCTGGTCGACCGCGCCGTTGCCGATCCGCACGGGTCGCGAGCCGGCGTACCCCGCGAGGCCGTCGAGCTCCTGCTCGGCCAGGTGCCGCGCGCCGTCGACGCGGTAGACGACCTGGAGGTCCTCCGGGTCGCCCGCGATCGAGCGCAGCAGCCAGGCCCGCCACGGCTCGGCCACGCTGGCGTTCTTGGTCCCGATCACCGCCTCGACCGTGAGCGCGGCGTCCCGCAGCCAGGAGTAGCGGTAGTCCCAGTTGCGCTCGCCGCCGAAGTCCTCGGGCAGCGAGGTCGTCGGTGCGGCGACGATCCCACCGGTGTCCTCGTGGGTGAGCCCGTGGAGGACGAGCAGGCTGCGCACGACCTCGGCACGGAACGGTCCGGCGTACTCGCACTGCTCGGCCCAGCGTCGCTGGCCCTCGAGGGTCCGCCGGAGCAGCGCGTCGACGTCGCCGGGCGCGGGTGCGGGCCGGTGCGAGCGCACCCAGGTGAGCGTGAAGTCCAGGCAGTCGCCCTCGCCGACCTCGAGGTCGTCCTCGTGGCGGCCGTCCCCGGCCCGCGGGAGCCGGGCACCGGTGAGCACGAGCTTGTCGGGACCGGCCACCGCGATGATCGCCTCGAGCCCGTCCACCTGCTCCCGGTGGACCCAGGGTCGGATCGCCCCGTAGTCGAAGCGGATCACGAGCTCGTGGCGGACCGGCAGCCGTCCGCGCAGGCCCTCGACCCGCCGGACCACGTCGTGCCGGTGGTCGCCGGTGGGCATGAAGTCGGTGACCCGGACCTCGCCCGCGTCCGTCGAGTACGTCGTCTGCAGCACGTTGGTGTCCTCGACGTACCGGCGCTCGACGGTGAGCTCGCCCTCGACGTCCTCGCTGCGCACGCCGAGGAGCCAGTGGCTGGAGTCCGGGTCGCCCAGGATCCGCGTGAAGCAGGAGGGGGAGTCGAACCGCGGCAGGCACATCCAGTCGATCGATCCGTCGCGTCCCACCAGGGCCACGGTGTGGCCGTCGCCGATCGTGGCGTAGTCCTCGATCGGCGTGTGCTCGCGAGTCGGCGCCATGTCGGCAGACACTAACCTCTGGTCTGTGGACACTCGTGAGCTCGCCGGCCGCCTCCACCAGGAGCTGCTGGCTCGCGGCGAGACGGTGGCGTGTGCCGAGTCGATCACGGGCGGCGGCCTGTCCGACCTGCTCAGCGGCACGCCGGGCGCGTCGGCGACGTACGTGGGCGGTGTGGTCAGCTACGCCACCCGGGTCAAGCGTGACCTCCTCGGCGTGACCGCGGCCCAGGTCGTCTCCGCCGACTGTGCGTCCCAGCTGGCCGGTGGGGTCCGCACGCTGCTGCGCAGCGACTGGGCGGTCTCCACGACCGGGGTCGCCGGGCCGGAGCGGCAGGACGACAAGCCGGTCGGCACGGTGTACGTCGGCGTCGCCGGCCCGCGCGGCGTCCAGGTCCACCGGCTGTCGCTGCACGGTGACCGCGCGGAGATCCGGGCGGAGGCGTGCCGCCAGGCCGTGCAGGCGCTGCTGGACGAGCTGGCGCCGGAGCGGGTGCCGTGAGCGGGCCGCGGCGATGACCACCGAGGAGCTGCTCGAGGTCGCCGACGGGCTCTACGCCGAGCCGCTCGGAGCCTTCACCGGCGCCCGGGACGCCGCCGCGAAGGCGGCCGGAGACAAGGAGCTCGCGGCCCGGGTCAAGGCGCTGAAGAAGCCCTCGGTCGCGGCCTGGGCGGTCAACCTTCTGGTCCGGAGGGAGTCGGCGCAGATCGACCAGGTGCTCACCCTGGGCGCGTCGCTGCGCGCCGCCGCGGAGTCGATGGCGGGCGACGAGCTGCGCACGCTCACCCGCCAGCGTCGCCAGCTCACGAACGCGCTCGCCGAGACGACCCGCGAGCTGGCACGCGAGCACGACGTGCGGCTGACCACGGCGGTCCTCGACCAGGTCGAGGGCGTCCTGACCGCGGCGATGCTCGACCCCGTGGCCGCCCAGGTGGTGCGCAGCGGCCTGCTGCTGACGGCGTTCACCCCCACCGGGATCTCCGAGATCGACGTCGAGGTGGTGTGCGCGGTGCCCGAGGCCCTTGGTCCCGACGTCGCGCACCGGGCACGGGCCACCGAGCGGGAGGCCCCCTCGCTGCGCCTCGTGCCCGAGGACGACCGGGTCCGGCGCGAAGCCGCGCAGGACGCGGTCGAGGAGGCGACCCGAGGGGTGGAGGAGGCCCGCGAAGAGCTCGCCCACGTCGAGTCGAACGTCAAGAACCTGCACGCCCGCCGGCTCCAGCTCCAGGGCGAGATCGACGAGCTGCGCCGCCGGCTCGCCGGCCTGGAGGAGGACGTGGACGCGGTCGACGAGGATCTCGAGGACGCCGAGGCGGCCCAGGAGGAGGCAGCGGCCGCGCTGCACGAGGCCGAGGCCGAGCTGGCGTCCGCCCGCCAGGCGCTCGCCGACCTGCCCGGTGGCTGAGCGACCAGGGGTTGGGCGCCCGGGGGGTTGGGCGCCCGGGGGGTTGGGCGCTCGGGGGGTTGAGCCTGCCGAAACCTACGCCCAGCCCTTGGCTCGCTCGACGCCCTTCTGCCACAGCGCGTAGGCGGCGGCCATCCGGTCGGCGGCGGACGGGTCCGGGGTGAAGCTGCGGTCGAGCTGCCACGAGGAGCGCAGGTCGTCGGTGGAGTCCCACACACCCGTGCCCAGGCCGGCCATGAACGCGGCGCCCAGGGCGGTGGTCTCGACGATCCGCGGCCGCTCGACCGGTACGCCGAGCAGGTCGGCCTGGAGCTGGCAGAGGAGGTCATTGGCCGCCGCGCCTCCGTCGACCTTCATCGTCGCCAGCGCGGTCTGCGGCGTGACCGTCTCGATCACGTCGCGCACCTCGAAGGCGATCGCCTCGAGCGTCGCCCGGACGAGGTGGGCGCGGGTCGTGCCGCGGGTGAGGCCGAGGATCGTGCCGCGGGCGTGCGGGTCCCAGTGCGGCGCCCCGAGGCCGGTGAGCGCCGGCACGAACACCACCCCGTCGGTCGACTCGACGGTCGCCGCGATCGCGGCGGTCTCGGCGGCGGTCCCGACGATCTGCAGCCCGTCGCGCAGCCACTGGACCGCGGCGCCGGTCACGAAGATCGCGCCCTCGAGGGCGTAGGTGAGCGTCCCGGACGGGTCCCGCCACGCCGCCGTCGACAGCAGCCCTGCGTCGGAGCGCACCACCTGCGCGCCGGTGTTGGTGAGGATGAACGACCCCGTGCCGTAGGTGCACTTGGAGTCGCCCTCGTCGAAGCAGGTCTGGCCGAACAGAGCGGACTGCTGGTCGCCCGCGATGCCTGCCACCGGCAGGTCGAGGTCGAGGAAGCTGCGCGGGTCGGTGCGGGCCAGCTCGCCCCAGTTGTCGACCACCTCGGGCAGCGCGTCGCGAGGCACCCCGAACAGGTCGCACAGCTCGTCGGACCAGCCCCCCTGCTCGAGGTCGAACAGCAACGTGCGCGACGCGTTGGAGACGTCGGTGACGTGCCAGGTGCCGCGCGACATCCGGGCGACCAGGTAGGAGTCGACCGTGCCGACGGCGTACCGACCGGACTCGACGAGCGCCCAGGTGTGCGGCTCGTGCTCGGCCAGCCAGGCCAGCTTGGTGCCGGAGAAGTACGGGTCGAGGCGCAGCCCGGTCAGCTCAGCGACGCGTGGCTCGTGGCCGGCGCCCTTGAGCCGGTCGCAGATCTCCGCGGTGCGCCGGTCCTGCCAGACGATCGCGCGGCGAGGGGAGCCGAGGGTCTCGCGGTCCCAGAGCAGCACGGTCTCGCGCTGGTTGGTGATGCCGATCCCCGCCAGGTCGGCCGCGTCGCCTGACCACGCCTTGAGGCAGTCACGCGCCGACTCGAGCGTGGCCTGCCAGATCTCCTCGGGGGAGTGCTCGACCCAGCCGGGCTCGGGGAAGTGCTGGGCGAACTCCTGGTACCCCCGTGCGGCGATGGCACCGTCCGGGGTGACGACGACGGTCGTCACCCCGGTGGTGCCGGCGTCGATGGCGAGGATGCTGCGGGCGCTCATGCCCGGCATCCTGTCAGGGGCCCCCGAGCCCGGTCACTAGCGCCGCGCGGCGACCTTCGCCGCGAGCACCGCCTTCAGGTCGGCTGACGGTGCGACCGACAGGTCGCCGGTGCGGTACCCGGCGATCGGGTTGCCCCGCGGGCTGTAGCAGACGATCGTGACGGTGAGGCTCGCCGGGTTCTCCGTCGTGGCCTCGTCGATCAGCACGGCGGCGGCCCAGGAGTTGGCGACCTTCGGATCGGGCGCGCTCGACACGAAGATGCCGGTGCTGGTCTTGTCGGTCACGCCCCCGCCGGTGCGCTGGGTGCCCCGCGGGCAGCTCGCGGCGGCGATGATCGCGTCCGGCTTGGTGTTGCCGTTGAAGTCGTAGGCGACACCCGGGACGTCGTACGCCCGCACGCTGCCCGACGCCAGCGCGAAGTCGCTCTGGTCCATGCCGTCGAGCAGGTCGGCGTTCAGGTCGGGCACCTTGATGCTGCGGTTCACCCGCAGCGGCGGTGCGCCGACGGGGGCGTTCAGGGCGAGGGCGGAGCCCTTCTTGGTGGTCAGGGTCGTGGTCTTGCCGGCGACGTTGGACTTGCCGAGGACGAAGGTGCCGCCGGTCGCGGCGTACGCCGTGCCGGAGCCGATGACGAGCGCCGTCACGGCGCCGATGCCGAAGCTGGCGGTGCGGGAGATCAACATGGGTGCGGGTCCATCCTGGGAGGGGATTTGCTCCCGGACCCTAGGGCCGCCGGCGCCGCGCCCGCTGGCGTTTTCAGTGTTGGCCGCGGAGGAGGTCCAGCACCTTGCGGTCGATCCAGCTGCCGTCCTCGGCGACGCGCATCTCGTAGTTCTCGGTGCCCACCCATGCCGCGAGGTCGCGGTGACCGGCCGCGCGCGCCCGCTCGTCGAGCTCGGCCGCCAGCTCGGCGGTGACCGGGACCTTCTCGTCCTCGGTCGAGGCGGTCAGGTAGAAGTCGTTGAGGTCCAGCAGCCGGCCCAGCTCGCTCACCGGGTCGGGGTGGTCGTCCACGCGGAGGTCGACCGCGACGTCGTCGAGACCGGCGTACCCGGCGCCGTCGGACACCACCAGCAGGGCGGCCGACTGCCGGCCGCGCCGATCGCCACCGGCGGCGTCACCGGCCGCCAGCGCGGCGAGCAGGCGGCGCCCGAGCGGCTCGCCCGCGGCGGCGTCCCACGCGCGCTTCATCTCATCGACCACCTCGGGGCCGGCGAGGACGTTGCCCTGGATCGCCACCCCGCCGCCGCCCTCGGGACCGTCCTCGGCGAGGCCGCCGGCCCAGTCCAGGCAGGCCGTGCCGGTGTACGTCGCGGCGCCGCCCTCGCCGTCGACCATCCCGAGCTGGCGGTGGTCGCGCTTGTCGTCCTCCTCGATCATCCGCTGGACCGCCACGGAGGCGGTCGCGCCCTCGTCGAGGAGCGAGAGGCCGATGCCCTTCCAGGCGACGTTGGCGTCGGCCTGGGTCGCGAGGGCGCCGACGCCGGCGACCGCGGCCGGCACCGCGTTGCCCACGGCGAGGAACTTCGAGGCGACGGCGACACCCCACGCGGCCTCGCCGCGCGCGTCGTGTCCGTGCCCGACGATCGAGAAGGTCATGGCGCGAGGGTACCGACCGTGACTAGGGTGGGCTCGGTCACTTTAACGATCCAATTGAGGAGTGCGCAGATGCGTGTCGGAGTGCTCACCGGCGGGGGAGACTGCCCAGGCCTGAACGCCGTCATCCGGGCGGTCGTCCGCCGAGGCGTCCAGGAGTTCGGCTACGAGTTCGTCGGGTTCCGCGACGGCTGGAAGGGGCCGCTGGAGGGGCTCACCATGCCGCTCGGCATTCCCGAGGTCCGCGGCATCCTGCCCCGCGGCGGGACGATCCTCGGCTCGTCGCGCACCAACCCCTTCAAGCTCGAGGGCGGGGTCGAGCAGATCAAGACCAACCTCGCCGAGGCCGGCGTCGACGCGCTGATCGCGATCGGCGGCGAGGACACCCTGGGCGTCGCGACGAAGCTGCACGACCTCGGCGTCAACGTGGTCGGCGTGCCGAAGACCATCGACAACGACCTCTCCGGCACCGACTTCACCTTCGGCTTCGACACCGCGGTGAACATCGCGATGGAGGCGATCGACCGGCTGCACACCACCGCGGAGTCCCACCACCGCGTGCTGGTCGTCGAGGTGATGGGCCGGCACGCCGGCTGGATCGCCCTGCACTCCGGCATCGCCGGTGGCGCCAACGTGGTGCTGATCCCCGAGCGCCCGTTCGACATCGAGCAGGTCTGCAAGCACGTCATGCAGCGCTTCGAGAGCAAGTACGCCGTGATCATGGTCGTCTCCGAGGGAGCCATCCCGGTCGAGGGCGGCGACATGACCCTGGTCTCCGGCGAGAAGGACGCCTTCGGGCACGTCCGCCTCGGCGGCATCGGCGAGCGGCTGGCCACCGAGATCGAGGCCCGCACCGGCAAGGAGGCCCGCGCGGTCGTCCTCGGCCACATCCAGCGCGGCGGCACTCCGACCGCGTTCGACCGGTGGCTGGCGACCCGCTTCGGGCTGCACGCGATCGCCGCGGTCCGCGACGGCGACTTCGGCACGATGATGGCGCTCCGGGGCACCGACATCGTCCGGGTGCCGCTGATCGAGGGCACGGGTGAGCTCAAGCTGGTCCAGCCCGAGCAGTACGCCGAGGCCGAGGTCTTCTTCGGCTGATCAGGCGGGGTCGACGGCAGGCTCGACCGCCAGGTCGACGTACAGCGCGCGGTGGTCGGAGACCGGCAGCCGCACGGCGTGCGAGGACCGGACGTCCAGGCTGCCGTCGACCAGCACGTGGTCCAGCTGCTCGCGCGGCCGGTCGGCCGGGAACGTCGGGTGGTCGGCCAGCGGCCGCAGGCCGCTCACCGAGGCTGCCGCGCCGGCGTCCATGTTGAGGTCCCCGGTGAGCAGCAGGGGCCGCCGCCGGTGGGCCAGGGCCCGCACCAGCAGCCTCAGCTGACGCCGGTTCCACCACGGCACGAACGACAGGTGCGTGGTGACCGCGGTGACCGGTCCGGCCGACGTCGCGACGTCGGCCGCGACCGCGACCCGGGGCTCGTCGCGGACCCAGGTCGGCAGCAGCCGCCCGCCGAAGCGCATCGGCACCGGTGTCGGCACGGGCGGCAGCCGGACCACCTGCCAGGCCGAGAGCGGGTGCCGGCTGAGCAGCGCGACGCCGTACGCCGCGTCGTCGGGCTGCTCGTCGCCGGTCGCGGCCAGCCAGGTCGAGCCGGGGCTGCCCGAGAGGGCCGCGACGAACCGGTGGTGGGGCGCTCCCATGGCGTCCGCCGCGATGCTGGTGAGGTCGGCGTTGCGGGACCGGGCCTGGTTGCGGTCGACCTCCTGCAGCGCGAGCACGTCGGCGTCGAGCGCCGCGACAGCGCGGGCGAACCGGTCGACATGCACCTCGTCGTCGTCCGGACAGCGCCCGTGGAGGATGTTGAACGTGGCCACACGCATCGCGTTCGCCGTTCCCCGACGACCCGCGGGCATGCACGCCGCCGGTGCTGACGGCCCGGCGGAGAGTTCGGGCAGGGATTGGGTAACGGGCCGCCATGGGAGACGACCAGGAGTGCCTGCGCGAGGCGCTGAAGCGCGTCGCGACCGCGCTGAAGGAGACCGGGCTGCCGTTCGCGCTCGCGGGCGGCTATGCAGCGTGGGCCCGGGGCGGGCCGGAGCCCGACCATGACGTGGACTTCCTGGTCGACCCGGACGACGCCGACAAGGTGGCCGGGCTGCTCGCGGAGAAGGACCTGCGGATCGTCCATCCCCCGGAGGACTGGCTGTTCAAGGTCTTCACCGACGGAGCGATGGTCGACGTGCTCTTCCGGGCGGCCGGCTCCCCGGCCGTCGGCCCCGCGCTGGAGCGCGCCACGGACGTCGAGGTGCTGTCGGTGTGGATGCCGGTGCTCTCGGCGACCGACGTCGTGGCGCAGAAGTTCGCGGTGCTCGGTGAGCGCTACTGCGACCTGGCGGCCGTCCTGCCGACGGCCCGGGCGCTGCGCGAGCAGGTCGAGTGGGACCTCGTGCGCGACACCGTGGCCGGCAACCCGTACGCCGAGGTGGCGCTGGACCTGCTCGAGCGGCTGCACATCATCGGCACCGGCGGGTCGGGCGAGGGGCCGCCCGACGGGTCGCCCGACGGTGGAACGTGACCGGGGCGCCGCGCCCGGGGACGTAGGATTGCCCGGTGCACGACCCCACCCCGACGTCCGTCCCCGCCCTGGCCGACCTGCATGCGCTCGGCGCTGCCCAGCAGCCGAGCTACCCCGACCAGGCGGCGGTCGACGCTGCGGTGACGCGGCTGCGCTCGTTCCCGCCGCTGGTCTTCGCGGGGGAGTGCGACGAGCTCAAGGAGAAACTGGCCGCGGTCAGCCGGGGTGAGGCGTTCCTGCTGCAGGGTGGCGACTGTGCCGAGACGTTCGCGGGCGTGACCGCCGACAACATCCGCAACAAGCTGCGGGTGCTGCTGCAGATGGCGGTGGTGCTCACCTACGCCGCGTCCGTGCCGGTGGTCAAGCTCGGCCGGTTCGCCGGACAGTACGCCAAGCCGCGGTCCTCCGACCTCGAGACCCGCACTCTGCCGGGTCAGGGGGAGGTCACGCTCCCGGCGTACCGGGGCGACGCGGTCAACGGCTACGAGTTCACCCCGGAGTCGCGCATCCCCGACCCGCAGCGGCTGGTCGAGGTCTACCACGCCTCGGCGGCGACGCTGAACCTCGTGCGCGCCTTCACGACCGGCGGCTACGCCGACCTGCGCCAGGTGCACGCCTGGAACACAGACTTCGTGCTCAGCTCGGCGGTCGGCCGGCGCTACGAGGCGGTCGCGAACGAGATCGACCGGGCGCTCACCTTCATGCAGGCGATCGGCGCCGACCCCGACGAGTTCCACCGGGTCGAGATGCACTCCAGCCACGAGGCCCTGGTGCTCGAGTACGAGCACGCGATGACCCGCATCGACTCCCGCACCCAGCTGCCGTACGACGTGTCCAGCCACTTCCTCTGGATCGGTGAGCGCACCCGCCAGCTCGACGGCGCGCACGTCGAGCTGCTCAGCCGCGTCCGCAACCCGATCGGCGTCAAGCTCGGCCCGACCACGACCGCCGACGACGCGATCGCCCTTGCCGCCAAGCTGAGCCCCGACAACGAGCCCGGGCGCCTCACCTTCATCACGCGCATGGGCGCGCAGAAGATCCACGACCTGCTGCCGCCGCTGGTGGAGAAGGTCAAGGCGGCCGGGGTCCAGGTCGCGTGGGTCTGCGACCCGATGCACGGCAACACCTACGAGGCGTCCTCGGGCTACAAGACCCGCCGCTTCGACGACGTGATCACCGAGGTGCAGGGCTTCTTCGACGTGCACCGGTCCCTGGGCACGTGGCCCGGCGGCGTGCACATGGAGCTGACCGGCGACGACGTGACCGAGTGCGTCGGCGGCGGCGAGGAGCTGGCCGAGATCGACCTCTCCGAGCGCTACGAGTCGGTGTGCGACCCCCGGCTCAACCGGGTGCAGTCCCTCGAGCTGGCCTTCCTGGTCGCGGAGATGTTGCGCAAGGCCTGAGTCGCCTCGCTGAACCTTCGGGCCCGGACCTCCGTAGGGTCGGGCATGAAGCCACCCCGTGCTCCGCGCCTCGCCGCTGCCATGGTCCCGCTCCTCGGCCCGTTCCTCGGCCTGGTCGTCGCGGTCGTGGGGACCCCGGCCGCGGCGACCAGCGCCGTGGTCTCGGTGCAGGACTTCTCGTTCACGCCGGCCACGGTGACCGTCGGTCAGTCCGAGACCGTGACCTGGGCGTTCCGTGCGCTGCACACGACCACGTCGAACCAGGGGTTCTGGGACTCCGGTGCGCGCGCGTCCGGGGACTACGTCGTCACCTTCCCCGACGCCGGGAGCTTCGGCTACCACTGCTCGATGCACCCGTCGATGACCGGTCGGGTGCGCGTGCCGGTGCGGGCCACCGGGACCGCCGCGACCGGCTGGCGGCTGCGCTGGACCGCCCGGACCAGCACGCCGGCCGACCGGCGGTTCGACGTACAGGTGCGGCGGGCAGGCTCGACGACGTGGACCTGGCTGCGCCGGGCGACCGCACGACGGGCGGCGCTGTTCGATCCCAGCCGCCGCGGCAGCTACCTCGTCCGTGCCCGCACCCGCAACGTCGGCGCGGGCATCTCGGGCTGGTCGCCGCCGCTCACGGTCCCGATCGCGTGATCGCTACGCTCGAGCGGTGATCGACCTCCGCTCCGACACCGTCACCCGCCCGACCGAGGCCATGCGTGCTGCGATGGCCCGGGCGGAGGTCGGCGACGACGTGTACGGCGAGGACCCGACCGTGACCGAGCTCCAGGAGCGGGTCGCGGCGATGTTCGGCATGGAGGCCGCGCTGTTCACCCCGACCGGGTCGATGGCCAACGTGCTCGCGGTCGCGGCCCTGGTGCGACCCGGCCAGGAGGTGCTGTGCGAGTCGCGCGCGCACATCGTGCGGGCCGAGCTCGGCGCCCACGGGGCCCTGACCGGGATCACCACGCGCACCTGGTCGCACCCGGACGGCCAGGTCGACCTCGACGCGATCCGCGAGATGTACGCCCCCGACATGGGCATGTACTTCGTGCGCACCACCGCCGTCTCGGTCGAGAACACCCACAACTTCGCCGGCGGGGCGGTGCTCCCGATCGAGGACCTGCGCGCCCTCCGCGCCTGGGCGACCTCGGTGGGCTGCGCCGTGCACCTCGACGGGGCCCGCATCTGGAACGCGCACGTCGCGACCGGCACGCCCCTGGCGGAGTACGGCGCCGTCGCCGACACCCTGTCGGTCTGCCTGTCCAAGGGTCTCGGCGCGCCGATCGGCTCCCTCGTCGCGGGCCCGGCCGAGCTGGTCGAGGAGGCGCGGGTGCGGCGCAAGCGGATGGGCGGCGGTATGCGCCAGGTCGGCGTCCTCGCTGCGGCCGGGCTGCACGCGCTGGACCACCACCTCGACCGGATGGCCGAGGACCACGAGCACGCCCGCCTCATCGCCGAGGCGTGCGGCGTGGACCCGGCGACCGTGCCGACCAACATCGTGGTGGTCGACGTGCCGTCCGCCCCGGACGTCGTGGCCGCGGCTGCCACGCAGGGCGTGCGGATCGGCGCGGTCGGGCCGCAGCGCGTGCGGCTGCTCACCCACCTCGACGTCAGCCGCGCCGACGCCGAGCAGGCCGCGAAGGTGCTGGCCTCGCTGCTCGGCTGAGGCACGAGGACGTGGCTACTTCACCCTGACGGAGGCCTCGTTCGACGGTGCGCTCTCGCCCCCGGGACCGACCGCGGTCACCCGGTAGTACCAGGTGCCCGAGGTGACGCTCGAGTCGGTCGTGGTCGTGCCGGAGACGCCTGACCGGTAGAGCGTCTCGCCTCCGCTCGTCGAGCCCCGGTAGATGTTGTAGGTGGCACCGCTGCCGCTCCAGGAGAGCGTGACCCGCTTGCCCCGCGCTGCCGCCACCAGGTTGGTCGGTGCAGGTGGCGCGGTCGCCGTCACGGTGACCGTCGCGGCGCCGTGGACGGAGCCCAGCGTCGCGGTCACGCTGCCCGACCCCGTGGTCGAGCTGGATGCGGTGAACGTCGTGCTCGCCCCGGTGGACGGGGAGAGCGTTCCGGGGGCGGTCGTGGTCCAAGTTGCGCTCGAGACGCCGACCGGGTTCCCGAACTGGTCGCTGCCACTGGCGGTGAAGAGCTGGCTGCCGCCGAGGGCCAGGGTCGCACCGGAGGGCGAGACCGTGAGGGTGCTGAGCGGCGCCGCGGTCACGGTCTCGGCCTGGGTGGCTCCGGTGAGCCCCACGGCCGACGCCGACAGGGTGGGCGTCCCGGCCCGGGTGTCGCGGTAGGAGAAGTCCGGGGTCACCGTCGCGCCGGCGGGGATCGTGAGGACCAGCGTGCTGGTCCACGCGCCGCCGACGGGCGCGAACTGTCCACCGGAGGAGCTCGAGCCCAGCGTGACCTGGACGGGCCCGGGCTGTGCCGCGGAGACGCCGATCCGCATCGGGGCCGACGACGCGCCGGCGACGAGCGTCTGGGGAGCGGTGGCGAAGGAGAGCGCCGCTGTCGCCGGTGCGGAGGGGGTGACCGCGAACAGCCACGTGCGCCAGGACGTCGTCGACGTGCTGCCGCCGGCGAGGTCGTACTGGTTCCCCAGCCAGACCCGCCCGACGCTGCCGCCGCCGGCTGCCGGGTCGGGGCTGGCCGCGGAGTAGTCGCCCCACCGGCAGGGGGCGGTGCTGCTGCAGCTGAAGTCGACGTTCGCGCCACCGGCCTGGACGAGGTTGCTGAGCGCCGACTGCGCACCGCTGCCCGACTTGGAGACGAACTGGATGGCCGGGAAGGTGCTCGCCGACGAGGTGCTGACGCTCATCGCCATGCTGTTGCCGTGGGACCCCGTGCTGCCGTCGTCCGCGCGGTCCGGCGAGATCGCGCCGTTCCAGGCGAACAGCGACGCGCTCCCGGCGACGCCGGACTGGAGCAGCGACCCTGCTGCCGGATCGACCTCGTACCACCGCTCCTCGGCGCCGGCGCCGCCGTACACGGCATGGGCGGTCCAGAGCGCGACTGCGTTGCCGTGGTCGGGGTCGACCGCCGCCACCGCGGCCTCGAAGCGCCCGTCGAGCGTGTCGAGCAGGTAGGAGCTGCCCTGCTGGGAGGCGTTGGCCGGGATCCGGTACGTCGGCACGGCCACCGACCTGGGTGCCCCGAACGCGGGGACCGGGATGCCGTTGGCGTCCGTGCCGTTCGTGGTGACCGTGTACGTGGTCACGTAGTCAGCCGACGGGGCGACGGTCAGGTCAGCGTTCGCGACGACGTACCCGGTGCCTGCGGCGTTGTCGACGAGGTTCGCGGGCACCGGCGTGGCGGCCAGGCTCCCGTCGGCGTTGTGCAGCACGCCCGAGTAGTGCACGGCGAAGAGGCCGGCCGACGCGCAGGTCGTGCCGGCCGGAGGCTTGTTGAGGCTCGCGAACCAGGATCCGGTGTAGGTGCTGCCTGCCGACGTGAAGTCGTTGTAGCCGAAGATCAGGAAGTCCTTCGAGTCGCCGAGCTTGGGGTAGTCCGGGAAGTCGGTGCCGAAGCTCAGCGTGTACTGGCAGAAGTCGGCGGAGCTCGCCGGCGTGGCCGTCTTGCTCCACCCGACCGCCAGCCCGTTGTCGGTCATGGAGAGCGAGTCGTAGTAGAGGGCCACGTAGTAGAACCGCTGGGTCGTCGCGTCCCACATCATCTGCGGGTCGCTGAGCGAGTAGCCGAAGAGTCCGCCGGGGACGGCCGTGAGCGCGCTGAGCGAGCCGCTGTTCAGCACCGACCCGGACCGGTTGTAGATCGCGTAGCTGGTGTTGACCGTCTCGATGTAGCGGTCCGGCCCGATGGCTCCGGTGGTGTCCGGCGGCGTCAGGCCGGACTGGTAGGTGCCGGCGAAGCTCGGCGACACGTTCGGGTACGTCGTGACCACCGGCGCGGTCGATGCCGCCTGGGCCGAGCCACCTCCGACACCGGCTCGTCGGTTCGCGGCGGCCTTCGCCTGGGCGAACGCCCGCGCGTGGAGCGGGAGGTAGCCGTGGCCCATCGATGCCCCGCCACCGTGGGTCGGTCGCAGGTTGCTCGCCGGCTGCAACGTGGAGGAGGGGCCACTCGACGGGTCTCCGGCCGCCGCGGCACCTGCCCCGGGAGCGGACAGACCGGCGAGCACCACCAGACCGACGAGAGCCAGAACGATTCGCTTGTGCATGCCACGTCCCCCATCCCCGGGGCCACGGTCGACGGCACGACCTGCGGCTGGATCCGAGTCTGGGAGCAGGGCGGGGCGGTCGGCAACCCTGGACGCCCGCACGCCGCGTGGCGGTGCCCCGACGAGCGTGACGGTGGGGCGCGGGCGGTCTCTGCGGGCTAGACCGCGCGCCGGTCAGCCGCGGATGCGCTCCCGCGCGTCGACCCGGCCGAGCACCGGCGGCAGCTGGCGGACGGCCTGGGCGAGCGCGCGCAGGTCGGCCCCGAAGAGGGCCTGCGGACCGTCGCACAGGGCGTGCTCGGGGTCGGGGTGGACGTCGACGATGACGCCGTCGGCGCCCGCACCCATCGCCGCCCGCGAGAGGGGGAGCACCAGGTCGCGCCGGCCCCCGGCGTGGGAGGGGTCGACGATCACCGGCAGGTGGCTGGTCGACTGCACGATCGGGACAGCGGAGATGTCGAGGGTGTTGCGCGTGCGGGGCTCGAAGGTGCGGATGCCGCGCTCGCACAGGACCACGTCGAGGTTGCCGCGCTGGGCGACGTACTCGGCGGCCATCAGCCACTCCTCGATGGTCGCGGTCATCCCGCGCTTGAGCAGCACCGGCTTGCCGGCCTCGCCGGCGGCCTGGAGCAGGCCGAAGTTGGCCATGTTCCGGGTGCCGATCTGGAGCATGTCGGCGTACTCGGCCACGACGGCGACGTCGCGCGCGTCGACGACCTCGGTCACGACCGGGAGCCCGGTGGTCTCGCGCACGTCGGCGAGGATCTCGAGGCCGCGGACGCCCAGGCCCTGGAACGCGTACGGCGAGGTGCGCGGCTTGAACGCACCGCCGCGCAGCAGGGTCGCGCCGGCCGCGCGAGCCATCTCGGCGGCCTCGAGCGTCTGCGTGGGCGTCTCGACGGCGCACGGACCGGCGATGAAGGTGAACGTGTCGGGACCGATCGGCACCTGGTGCCCCTTCGGCCCGACCCAGACGGTGGAGCGGTCCGGGTGGTGCTGACGGCTGACCAGCTTGAACGGGTCGGAGATCCGGTGCACGTCCGCCACGCCCGGCATGGTGCGCAGGTTGAGGCCGTGGAACGACTCGATGTCACCGACCAGCCCGATGATGGTGCGCACCACGCCGCGGCTCACGAACGCCTGCCCGCCGACGCTCTCGACGCGCTCGGCGACGTGCGCGATCTGCTCGTCGGTGGCGTCGGGCGCCATCACCACAACCATGAGCGGACCCTAGATCCAGCGTCCACGTTGCGGACGGCTGTTTCGCGGGTCGAGACCGCTCAGTCGCAGGACTGGAACGTCGAGGTGTCGCTCTGCACGGTGTCGCAGGACTGCGAGAAGCCGTTCGACACCACCGCTCCGAGCGCGAAGAGGCCGAGGAAGAGCAGCAGCGCCAGGGCTCCCAGCACCGTGCCCACGATGCCGAGCACGAAACCGGCCTGGGCCATGCCGCGGCCGCCGAGCCGGCCCTGTGCGTCGTCGATCTCCCGCATCGCCTTCCGGCCGACGACGATCGCCGGCACCGCGGTGAAGGGTCCGCACATCACCACCCCGAGGATGCCCAGGACGAGCGCCGTGACCGCGTTGCCGGAGCTGGCCGGCGGGCCGGGCGTCGCCGGACCGCCGGCGTACGGGGACGACGGGGGAGGGGGCGGCGGGTTCGGCGGCAGCTCGGACATGGTTCCTCCCGGATCGGCTCCCGGGAGTATGACAGCGGCAGTGGGCCCGAGGGGGCTAGCGCGCGGACGGCGGCCGACGCAGCACCGCCGGCAGGTACGCCGCTCCGGGTGCGGCCGTGCTGGCCGCAGCGCTGTCCTGGGCGTTGGCCAGCGCGCAGTGCCTGAGCGACAGGCACCCGCAGCCGATGCAGCTGTCGAAGCCGTCACGCAACCGTTCGAGAGCCGCGATCTGCTCGTCGAGCCGGCGGCGCCAATGGGTCGAGATCCGGTGCCAGTCCGACTTGGTCGGGGTCCGCCCGCTGGGAAGGCGGCCCAGCTCCTCGCGGATCTCGCTCAGCGAGAGGCCGATGTTGCTGGCCGCCCGGATGAACGCGAGCCGGCGGAGCACCCCGCGCTGGTAGCGGCGCCGGCCGCCCTCACTGCGGGTCGCGTCGATCAGGCCCTGGTCCTCGTAGTAGCGCAACGCGGACGCGGCGAAGCCGCTGCGACGCGCGACCTCGGTGACGCTGAGCAGGTCGTGGGTGTCCATCGGCGGCCGGGTCCTTCTCTGATCCTTGACTTCAAGTTCACTTGAACTTGAAGACTGGCAGACAGAACGCAACCGATCAAGGAGAAGTCATGCCAGTAGCACTTGTCACCGGAGGGTCGGCCGGACTCGGACGCGCGTTGACCCGATCCCTGGCGGAGGACGGGTGGCGGGTGGTCGTCGACGGCCGCGACCCGCAGCGGCTGGCCTCCGTCGCCGACCACCCGAACGTCGTCGCCGTCCGTGGTGACCTGGTCGACGAGTGGCACCGCGGAGCGCTGTGCGCCGCCGTCGACCGCGAGGGACGGCTCGACCTGCTGGTGCACAACGCCAGCACGCTCGGTCCGACGCCGCTGGGTCGTCTCGACCAGGCGGCGACCGAGGACCTGCTCGACGTGTGGCGCACCAACCTCGCCGCCCCGCACGCCCTCACGAGCGACCTCCTCCCGGCGCTCGTCGCCGCGCGCGGCGTGCTCGTGTCGGTCTCCTCCGACGCGGCCGTCGAGCACTACCCGACGTGGGGCCTGTACGGCGCCTCGAAGGCGGCACTCGACCACCTCACGCTCACCTTCGGTGAGGAGAACCCCGACCTCGCCGCCTACGCCGTCGACCCCGGCGACATGCGCACGCAGATGCACCAGGACGCCTTCCCCGGCGAGGACATCTCCGACCGGCCCCTGCCGGAGTCGGTGGTCCCGCGCCTGCGTGCCCTGATCGCGGCACGACCGCCCTCGGGCCGCTACCGCGCCGCCGACGTCGACGTACCGGCGCTCGAGACGGTGGGTGCCTGACGTGCGCATCCTCGAGGAACGCTCCACGATCCACTTCGAGCCGGCCCCGGACGCCGTGGCCCCGGCCCCGGCCGAGGCCCGCGGGCTGTCGCGCGAGGACGTGCGGTTGCTCGTCGCCTCACCGGAGGGTCTCGTGCACGGCCGGTTCCGCGACCTGCCCGACCACCTCCGTGCCGGCGACCTCGTCGTGGTCAACGACTCCGCGACGATCCCCGGTGAGGTCGACGCCGAGAGTGCCACACGCGGTCCGGTCGTCCTGCACCTGGCCACACCGCTCGACGACGGAACCTGGGTGAGCGAGGTGCGCACGCCCGGTGACGCGGCTCGCGCGATCCTCGACGCCGAGCCCGGCGACCGGTTCGACGCCGGTCCGGTCACCGTGACCCTGGTCGAGCCCTATCCGCGCACCGGCTCGTCGCCGACGGGCCGCGGCAACCGGCTGTGGCGGGCGCAGGTCGACGGCCCGCTCGAGAGTCACCTCGACCGGCACGGCCGGCCGATCGCCTACGGGTACCTCTCGCGGCGTCACCCGCTCAGCGCCTACCAGACGGTGTTCGCGACCCGGCCCGGCAGCGCCGAGATGCCGTCCGCCGGACGTCCGTTCACCCACGGCCTGGTCACGAGGCTGGTCTCCAAGGGCGTCGCGATCGCGCCGATCACCCTGCACACGGGCGTGTCCTCGCAGGAGGCAGGGGAGGCTCCGCAGCCGGAGCGGTTCGCCGTGCCGGCCGCGACCGCGCGGCTGGTCAACGCCGTCCGTGCCGGTGGCGGACGCGTCGTCGCCGTCGGTACGACGGTGACGCGAGCGCTGGAGTCGGCGGTGGCCGAGGACGGGACGGTCGTGGCCCGCCGCGGCTGGACGGACCGCGTGGTGACGCCCGCGGACCCGCCCCGGGTGGTCGCCGGCCTGGTCACCGGCTGGCACGACCCGATGGCCTCGCACCTGCTCCTGGTCGAGGCGGTCGCCGGGCGTGAGCTCGCCCAGCGGGCGTACGAGGCGGCCGTCGCGCAGGAGTACCTCTGGCACGAGTTCGGCGACGCCGCCCTGCTGCTGCCCTGATCAGGCCGAGCTGAGGTGGAACGTCCCGCCGAAGGCGAAGACCAGGGCCACGACCAGCGCGCCGAGGACCATCAGCCCGACCTCGATCCAGCCGAGCACGACGCCGGCGGAGGCGAGCCCGCGACCCGTGATCATGCCGCCGGACGCGTCGATCTCGCGCTGCGCCGACCGGCCGACGATGATCGCCGGGATCGCCGCGAGCGGGCCGCACGAGACGATGCCGAGGATGCCGAGCACGAGCGCGGCGACGGCCTTTCCGGAGCTCGTCGGCGCGCCGCCGTACGGCGCGGCCGGGGGCGGCGGGGGAGGCGGGAAGTCGGTCACCCGCGCACAGTAGCGGGTTCGGGTCTCGACCCGGCGTCGCGGGTTCGCGAGCTCACCCGCGGGCCGCTCCTCGGATCGAGCTTGCCGAAATCGACCTCCTCGCGTCGAGCCGGCGCTCGTCCGTCGCGCCGCCTCGGCTCGGACGTCAGACCGCGATGTGGGTGACCTCCGCCTCGATCCGCCGGCGGGGCAGGAGCTCGACGACCAGCATCGCGGTCAGCACCATCGCACCGCCCAGGAGCATTCGCGCGGTGACCGACTCTCCGCCGAGGAGCACCGCGAAGAAGGCTGCGAACACCGGCTCCATGCTCATGATGATCGCCGACCGGGTCGGCGGCAGGTGGGCCTGCGCCCAGGTCTGGCCGAGCAGGGCCGCGGCTCCGGCGAACAGTGCCATGTAGGCCACGGCGAGCCAGTCGCCGACCCGGTGGGGGAGGACGATCCCACCGGGCGCCGCTGCGGCCAGGCAGATCACGGTGATCACCAGGCACTGCACGATCGACATGCCGATCGCGTCGGCCGGCCGTGACCAGGCGCCGAGGCCGACGATGTGCAGGGCGTAGAGGATCGCGGCGACCAGGGTCAGGGCCTCGCCGTAGCCCACGCTGAACCCGTCGAGCGTGAGCACGGCCAGCCCGGCCACCGCGAGCAGGACGGCACCCCAGGTCAGCGCGTTGATGCGGGTGTGCAGGATCGCGGCGGCGAGCAGGGGCGTGCAGACGACGTACATGCCGGTGATGAACCCGGACACGCTCGCCGGCGTGTGGGCGAGCCCGACGGTCTGGAGGATCTGGGCGATGCCGTAGAGCAGGCCGAGCACGATCGCGTGCCGGCGCAGCTCGGGGGACAGCCGGCTGACCGCCCGGGGTGCGAGGGCGAGCATCGCGAGGCTCGCGATCGCGAACCGGACCGCGAGGAAGTCGACCGCGGGCACCCGGTCCAGCAAGTCGTGGATGAGGAAGAACGTGGAGCCCCAGCAGGCCGTCATCGCGAGCAGGGTGAAGGTCGCCAGCAGCGCGAGCCGGCCCTCGCGCGCCGCAGTCGTCGACGTCACCGGTCGCGCAGCTTCTTCAGCAGCGGCACGCAGGTGCCCGGGACGCCGCCGTCACCGGAGCCGGGCGTCTCCGCGACGAACGGCACGCCCTCGGTCGCGGCGTGGGCGAGCAGCTCGACGAACGCGTCCTCGCCGATCCGGCCCTCACCGATCCGCTCGTGCCGGTCGCGCAGGGAGCCGCGGGGGTCCTTGGAGTCGTTGGCGTGGACCAGCCGGAGCCGGTCGGCGCCGGCGATCTCGACCAGCCGGTCGAGCGTGCGCGTCGCACCGCCCGGCTCGTCCAACGGGGCCCCTGCCGCGAAGACGTGGCAGGTGTCCAGGCAGATGCCGACCCTCGGGTGGCGGTCGAGCACGTCCAGATACGGTCCGAGGTCCTCGACGCCCCCGCACAACGACCGGCCCTGGCCGGCGGTCGGCTCGAGCAGCAGCCAGGGGCCGTCGTCGGGGAGTCGGTCGAGGACCGGGAGCAGGCCCTCGCGCACCTGCCGGAGCGCCGCGTCGACGGCGCCGTCCTCGACGCACGACCCGGTGTGCACGACCACGCCCTCGGCGCCCAGGCGGGCGGCTCGTGCCAGGTTGTGCGCGATCGACGCGACCGAGCGCTCGTACGTCGCCGGCGTCGGCGAGCCGAGGTTCACCAGGTACGGCGTGTGCACGAACGCGCGCACGCCGCGGTCGGCGCACGTGCGCGCGAACTCCTCGTCGACGGCCGGATCGCCCTCGCTCAGCGCCCAGCCGCGGGGGTTGCCGACGAAGACCTGCACCGCCTCTGCGCCGATCTCCTCCGCGGTGCGCAGCGCCCCGGCGACGAGTCCCTTTCCGACGAAGACGTGGGACCCGACCGGCCGGGTGATCGCGCTGGGCACCGAGCCAGCCTACGAGCCCGACGCGGGCCGCCCGCGCGGCGGGCGGCGATCACGTCAGCAGGTGCCAGGTCAGCAGGTACCGGTCAGGAGGTGCGCAGGCCGTCCATGACGACCTTGAGGATGCGGCGCTGCTGCTCGCGGTCGAAGTTCGGCATCATCGTGCAGCCGCCGACCAGCCGGATGACGTCCGGGGCGCTGACGTCGCTGCGGACCTGTCCGGCCTCCTGGGCCCGGCCGACCATGGTCTCGGCGGCTCCGGTGAGCACCGCGCGCGAGTGCGTCATCAGCTCGGAGTCGCGACCTGTCGCCTCGATGAGCTCGTGGAAGATGTGCTTCTTCGTCGCCGCGTAGTCGGCGAAGACCTCGAGCCACAGCTCGAGCGCCTCGACCGGGGTGTGGCCGGGGACCAGCCGCTCGGTCGCCTTCTGCAGCCCGTCGACCTCCTCGCGGTAGACCGCCTCGAGCAGGTCCAGCCGGGTGGGGAAGTGCCGGTACAGCGTGCCGATGCCCACGCCGGCCGCCTTGGCGATCTGCTCGAGCGAGACCTCGGCGTCGGGGGAGGCCGCGAGGAACACCTCGCGGGCCGCCTCGACCAGGCGGGCACGGTTGCGGGCCGCGTCGGCACGGAGCTTCGGAGCCTCGGCGACGGCGTCGCGGCGAGCGGTCTCGGTCATCGGAGCATTAATCCCTTGATAAGCGGAGGGGGCCTCCGTATATTAAGTGGAGGCGCCCTCCAGATCATACCTTCTCGTGGAACGGAAGACATCTCGTGTCCGACCAACTTATCGCCGAGGCCCCCGTGGCTGAAGCCTCCATCCCGGTCCGCTCCCTGCGACCCCTGCGACCCAGGCGGCGTCCCGAGCGGCCCCGCCTGGTGCTGGCCACGATCCTCACCGCCCAGCTGATGGTGGTGCTCGACATGAGCATCGTGAACGTGGCCCTCCCGCAGATGCAGCGTGCCCTGGACTTCACGCCCACCGGGCTGTCCTGGGTGCTCAACGCCTACAGCCTCGCCTTCGGCGGGCTCCTCCTCCTCGGTGCCCGCAGCGGCGACCTCCTGGGCCGGCGGCCGACCTTCCTGGCCGGGATCACGCTGTTCACCCTCGCCTCGCTCGCCGGCGGGTTCGCGACGACCGGCGCGGCGCTCGTGGCCGCGCGGGTGATCCAGGGTCTCGGCGCGGCGTTCGCCGCTCCCGCGACCCTGTCGCTGCTCACCACGATGTTCCCCGAGGGCCGCGAGCGCACCCGTGCCCTCGGCCTCTACACCGCCGTGTCGATCGGCGGCGCGTCGTTCGGCATGGTCGTCGGCGGCATCCTCACCGAGATCGCCAGCTGGCGCTGGGTGATGTGGGTGAACGTCCCGATCGGGCTGGTCGTCGCGACCACCGCCTGGCTCGCCGTCCCGCACACGCCGCGCCGCCATGGACGCTTCGACCTCGCCGGTGCGATCACCTCGACCCTGGGCGTCTCCGGCCTGGTCTACGGGTTCGTGCACGCGGCCAGCGACGGCTGGGGCGACTCGGTCACCCTGGTCTCGATCGCGCTCGGCGTGGCCCTGCTGGCCGCGTTCATCACGATCGAGCGCAGTGCCGAGGAGCCGATCACGCCGCTGTCGCTGTTCGCCAGCCGGATCCGCAGCGGCGCGCTGCTGGCCAGGATGTTCCTGATCGCCGGGGCGATGGGTGCGTTCTTCTTCCTCACCCAGTACCTCCAGGACGTGCTCGACCTGAGCCCGGTCCGGGCCGGCCTGGCGTTCCTGCCGCTGACCGCGATGCTCTTCGTCGCCTCGCAGGCCGCGTCGCGCGTGCTGGTCGAGCGGTTCGGTGAGCGGATCGTGCTGGTCGTCGGTGCCTCGCTGACCACGCTGTCGCTGCTCTGGCTGACCCGGCTCGACGCCGGCAGCGGGTACACCGACGTGCTGCTGTCGCTGGTCGTGCTCGGCCTGGGCAACGGGTTGGCGTTCGTCCCCCTGACCTCCTCGGCCCTGCACGGCGTCCAGCCGCACGAGGCCGGGGCGGCGTCGGGGCTCGTGAACGTCGCCCAGCAGCTGGGCTCGGCCCTCGGGCTGGCCGGCCTGGTGACCGTCTCGGGGCACGCCAGCCGGTCGGTCGACCTGGCGCCCGGTCTCGGCGCGGTCGCCCGGGCGCATGAGACGTTCCTGTCCGGAGCGCATGCGGCCTTCCAGGCGGCCACCGTGATGCTGGTCGTCACGCTGGTCCTGGTCACCTTCGTGATCCGGCGCGAGCAGGTGCCGGCCGAGGTGACCGTGGACCGCGGCTAGCCGCGCTCGGCGGCCAGCCGGTCCCGGATCGCCAGCACATTGGCGACGTAGGGCCGGCTGCCCGGGGCGATGCCGTGCCGGCGGACGGCGCCCAGGCCCTGGTAGTACGCCGCGACCGCCCTGCGGGTGCTCCTCGTCTCGTCGAGGAGCACCCGCAGCAGCGTCACCCCGGCCCTGATGTTGTCGTGGGTCTCGCGAAGGTCGAGCGGCCTCCCGGCGTACAGGGACATCCACAGGCCGGTCGCCGGCAGCACCTGCATCACCCCGAGCGCGCCGGCCGCCGAGGTCACCGGCTGGTGCCAGCCCGACTCCTGCCAGGCCACGGCCTGCGCCAGCGCGACCGGTACGCCGCGGCGCTGAGCCTCGCGCCGGACCGCCTCCCGCACCTGGTCGCGGCTCATCCGCCAGTGCCGCCAGCCCTGCGTGGCCGGGTCCGCCGCCGGGGGCGCAACCGGTGCCGCCTGCGCGGCGGGTGCCTTCGCCTTCGGGAGCGCCGAGACCACGACCGGGATCCGCACCCTCTCCCCGACGCGCAGGGTGCCGGCCCGGTCGAGGTGGTTCAGCGCGACCAGCTCCCGGGTCCAGGCGTGGTAGCGGGTGGCGAGCCCGGTGGCGGTGTCGCCGGGCCGCACCACGTGGCCGACCAGCAGCCGGTCGGGGTGGCCGGGCCACGGCCGCCCGCGTGCGTCGGCCGGCGCCACGTCGGCCAGCACGGCGACGGGACCGGCGGCGAGGGCGGCCAGCGCGGTCAGCGCCGCGAGGCGGGGAGGGCGCGCACGGAGAGCCATGCGACGTCCGTTACCCGTGTGACGGATGTGCAAACAGGGGTCACACGATGCTGAGCGTCACCGTGCTGCCCTGAGGGGCCATCGAACCCTCGGACGGGTCGGACCCCACGACGTAGTTCGCGCCGACGTAGAGCGGGTTCTGCGTCACCGCGACCTGGAAGCCGAGGTCCTCGAGGGCCTGCTTCGCGTCGTCGACCTTCATGCCGTTGACGTGGGGCACCGCCACGAGCGCCGGTCCCTTGGACACGACCAGCCGGATCACGTCGTTCTTGAAGCCGGTGCCGGAGCTGGGGCTCTGCGAGATCACGCGTCCGGCCGGGACCGTGTCGTTGTTCTGGTCGTCGCGCTGGACCTGGAAGCCGAGGGCGGACAGGGCCGTGACCGCCTTGTCGCCGTTGCGGCCCGTCCAGTCCGGGATCTTGATCGGCTTCTGGCCCTTGCTCACGATCACGTTGACCGCGGCGTCGCGCCGCAGCGGCGTGCCCGGCGCCGGGTCGGTGTTGATCACCTGGCCCTGCGGCACCTTGTCGCTGAACTTCTCGATCGCCTGCCCGAACCCGAGCGAGGCGGTCTGGAGGAGGGCCTGGGCCTCGTCGAGCGTCTTGCCGCGCACGTCGGGCACGTCGTGGCGCTCCGGTCCGAGCGAGATCACTGCGGTCACGGTCCCCTGCTTGCGGATCCGGTCGCCGGCGCCGGGATCGGTGCTGATCACCGACCCCTTGGCGACGATCTCGGAGTAGTCCTCCTTGCCGGTGCGGAACGTGAGCCCGGCCTTCTCGACCTTGGCCTTGGCGTCGGCCGCCGACATGTTGATCACCGCCGGCGTGTGCGTGTAGCGGGCGACGCCGAGGTACCAGCCGCCGAGGCCGACGAGCAGCGCCAGGGCGAGCACGCTGACCAGCAGGATCGGCCCGCGGCGCGAGCGCCGGGGAGCGGGTCGGGGACGGTCCGGCCCGGTCACCACGGGCGGCGGGCTCGCCGGCGGCTGCGGTGGTGTGGCCGCGGTGCGGGTCGCGGGCACGACGGGCATCCGGCTGACCGGCGTGGTGACCTCGAAGTCGGGGTCGAAGACCTCGACCGGGGCCGATCGCACCGGTGCCGGGCGAGGTGCCGACGCCTGGTGGGTGTCGCGGGGGATGAAGAGCTCGCCGGTGCCCGTGTCGTCCAGGTCGTGCAGCCGGGCGTCGCTGCCCGGGCCGGGGCGCAGGTCGGCGGTCAGGTCGGGGTCGTCGCGGACCCCGTGGTCGAGGGCCTGTCGCACGCGGCGGACCTGGTGCAGCAGCACCCGGGCGTCCGTGGGGCGCAGGTCCTTGTCGCGTGCGGTGGCGCGCGCGACCAGCGCGTCGACGTACGCCGGCAGGCCGGGGACGCGCAGCGACGGAGCCGGGATGTCCTCGTGCACGTGCTTGTAGGCGACCTGGATCGGGCTGTCGGCCTGGTGCGGCTTCTGGCCGGTGAGCATCTCGTAGAGGAGCACGCCGGTGGCGTACACGTCGGAGCGCGCGTCGGCCTTGCCGTCCACGACCAGCTCGGGGGACAGGTAGGAGACCGTGCCGATCAGCACGCCGCCGGTCGCGGTGTGCTGGGTCTCGGCGTTGATCGCGCGCGCGAGCCCGAAGTCGGCGACCTTCACCCGACCGTCGTCGGCCAGCAGCACGTTCTCGGGCTTGACGTCGCGATGGATCATGCCGGCGCCGTGCGCGGCGGCGAGGGCGGCGAGCACCGGCTCGAGCAGCCCCAGCGCCTTGCCGGGGTCCATCGGCGCTTCCTTGCGGATGAGGTCGCGCAGGGTCAGGCCCGGGACGTACTCCATGACCAGGAAGAGCGTGCCGGCGTCGTCGCCGGTGTCGAACACGGCGACGACGTTGTGGTGAGAGAGGCGGGCCGCCGAGCGGGCCTCGCGCTCGAAGCGGGCGACGAACTCGGGGTCGTCGCCGAGGCCGGCGTGCATGATCTTGACCGCCACGGTGCGGTCGAGCCGGAGGTCGGTGGCCTGGTAGACGGTGGCCATGCCGCCGCGCGCGATCCGCGGGCCGACGCGATACCTGCCGTCGAGGATGCGGCCGATGAGCGGGTCGTCGGCACGACCCGTGTCAGTGCGCTCCACAACGTCCTCCAAGGCCGGATCGGGGGGGAAGGTCCCGATCTGGGGTCCGAGTCTAGAGGGGAGAGGGCCCGAATCGCGGGACCGTGACGCGGCTGGCAGCATGGGTGCGTGACCGAGAACACCCGCCGCGACGCGTCCGCCGACCCCACGGATCTGGGCGACCTGATCCCCGAGTGGCTGGACTGGAAGGCCACCGCCGTTGCTCTCGGCGTCTCGGTGAACAAGGTCCGCCAGCTGATCCGCGAGCACCACCTCGCCGCCGCGGTGCCCCGCGAGGGCGCCGGCCAGCAGGTCCCGGCGGAGCTGATCATGGACGGCCAGATCGTCAAGGGGGTCCCCGGCCTGCTCACGCTGCTGCACGACGGCATGTACGACGACCGCGAGATCCTGGCGTGGCTGTTCACGCCGGACGACTCGCTGCCCGGCCGCCCGATCGACGCGCTCCGGGAGAACCGCGGATCGGAGGTCAAGCGCCGCGCCCAGGCGATGGCGCTCTGACCGGCTCGCCCGCTTGGTGACCTTCGGGTCTTGCCACCCGGCCGCTCGCGGGCTAGGAACGAGGTACCCGTCAGCGAGGAGAGATCTGTGAGCGGACTTGCCGGACTGCTCGCCGGGCACCACCCGGCCGGCGTCTACCAGTGGCACGCGGCGTTCAGCCCGGATGACGTGCGCCGGACCGTCGAGCATGCGGGCGCGCGGTTCGCCTACGTCGACGGCTGGACCCACCAGGAGAAGGACGAGCTGGTCGAGGCCTTCGCCGAGGCGCTGGGCGTGCCCGGCGCCACCGGGAGCGACTTCGACGAGGCCCTGTCCGCGTGCCTGCGCACGGTCGACGCCGACCAGCTCGTGCTGCTCTGGGACGGCTGGGGGCCGTTGGCCCGCTCCGACCGGGCGTCCTTCGACGTCGCGGCCGACCTCCTGGCCGCCCGCGCCTCGAACGGCCCGGTGACCGTGCTGCTGCGTGGAGAGGGTCCCGAGATCGACGTACCGTCGCTGGACGGCTGACCGCCTACGCGTCCGACTCGCGGTGGCGTCGCCTCGGCGCCGCCGGCAGCTCGACCGGCGTGACCGGCGCGCGCGTCGGCGCGTCGTCGAGCCAGCCGTCGTGCGCGTCGAGCAGCAGCTCGAGCGCGACCACCGGGGCGTCGGTCGCGATCGCCCAGGGCTGGTCCTCGTCGTCGTCCTCGCCCGCGAACCGCTCCCGGGTGATCGTCACCGTGTAGCCGTCCGCGCGCAGGCGCCGCTCGATCGCGAGGGCGGCCTGCTCGTCGAAGACGATGCCCCGGGCGGCGCCGGGGTCGAGTGGTGCGTCCACGGCGCGCTCACACGGTGCGCTGCGTGGCCGCGGCGGCCAGCTGGCGCAGGGCGGTGCGGGCCTCCTCGCGGATGGCTGCCGCATCGAGCGCGGCCAGCGCCCGCTCGGTCAGCGCGACGATCACCTGCTCCAGCTGGTCGTGGGCGCCGCTGGCGTCGATCAGCCGGCGCAGGTCACCGACCTCCTCGGGCGTCAACGGCTTGCCCAGGCTGGTGTCCAGGTGCTCGCGGTCCGACGGCGAGAGGCCGTCGAGGGCGAGCGCGATCAGCACGGTCCGCTTCCCCTCGCTCAGGTCGTCACCGGCCGGCTTGCCGGTCACCTCGGGGTCGCCGAAGACCCCGAGGAGGTCGTCTCGCAGCTGGAAGGCCTCGCCCAATGGCAGGCCGAACCGGCTGAGCTCGGCGATGGTCCGGCCGTCAGCGCCGGCCAGGGCTGCGCCGATGTGCAGCGGCCGCTCGATGGAGTACTTCGCCGACTTGTAGCGGACGACGTTCATCGCGGTGTCGACGTCGCTGGTGCCGCGCGCCTGCGCCGACACGTCGAGGAACTGACCGGTCACCACCTCGCTGCGCGTGAGGTCGAAGTAGCCGAGCGCCTCGAGGACCCGTGGTGCCGCCAGGCCGCTCGTGCGGAGCAGCTCGTCGGACCAGGAGAGGAGGAGGTCGCCGAGCAGGATCGCCGCGGCCGCGCCGTACTGCTCGGCGCTCGCCGACCAGCGCCGCTCCCGGTGGAGCGCCTCGAAGGCGCGGTGGGTGGCCGGCCGCCCCCGGCGTACGTCGGAGGCGTCCATCACGTCGTCGTGCACTAGCGCGCTCGCGTGCAGCAATTCCAGCGAGGCGCAGGCCTTGAGCAGGCCGACCCGGTCGTCCGGCTCGGCGACGGCGAGGTGCCCCCACCAGCAGAACGACGCCCGGAAGCGCTTGCCTCCGCTCACGCTGGTGCGGGCGTGCTCGACGAGGCGGGCGGCGTCCTCACCGAGCTCGGCGAGCCAGGCGGACTGCTGGTCGACGAACTCGCGCAGGGTCTGCTCGATGCCCGTGCGGAACTCCGCCGGATCCCACGACGGCGCCTCGTTCGTGCCCGTCGTGTCTTCCTGAGACTCGCTCACCGGGCGAGCGTAGCCCCCGTATTCTCGGCGCCATGGGTACGGGATCGACGTCGAGCATTGCTGCCCTGCTGGCGCGGGGTGAGCGCTCCTTCTCCTTCGAGTTCTTCCCTCCGAAGGACGCCGCCGGGGAGGAGATCCTCTGGCGCTCGATCAGCGAGCTCGAGGAGCTGCGGCCCACGTTCGTCTCCGTGACGTACGGCGCCGGCGGCTCGACGCGCGACCGGACCATCGAGATCACGGGGCGGATCGCCCGGGAGACGTCGATGACCCCGATGGCCCACCTCACCTGCGTGGGCCACACCGTCGAGGAGATCGACCAGATCCTCGACTCGCTCGCCGCCGCCGGCGTGCGCAACGTGCTGGCCCTGCGCGGCGACCCGGTCGGTGGGCCGGGCACGCCGTGGGTGCCGACTCCGGGTGGCGTGGACTACGCGGCCGACCTGGTGGCCCTGGTCCGGAGGCGCGAGCAGTTCGCCGTGGGCGTGGCCGTCTTCCCCGAGGGGCACCGCGACTGCGCCGACCTCGAGCAGGACGTGCGCGTGATGCGGGCGAAGTACGACGCCGGTGCGGAGTTCGCGATCACCGAGATGGTGCTGCGCGCGTCGGACTACCTCGCGCTCGTCGAGCGCTCCCGCGCCGCGGGCATCGACATCCCGATCATCCCCGGCATCATGCCGATCCTGAACCTCAACTCCATGCGCAAGATGGTCGAGCTCTCCGGCCGGGAGATGCCCGCCGAGGTGCTGCGCCGGATCGAGCCGCTGGCCGACGACCCCGAGGCGGTCCGCGCCGAGGGCATCCGGATCGCCACCGAGCTGTGCGACGAGCTGCTCGCCGGCGGCGCGCCGGGCCTGCACTTCTACACGCTGAACCGTTCGAAGGCCACGCGGGAGATCTACACGTCCTTGGCCTGCCACGCTTGACGGTTGGCGTTTCGGCCCGCGAGTACGTGGTACTCGTCGTCGGACGTGCTCGGCGCGACATCACGCCCTTCTACACACCCCTGAGCAGCGGAAGCAGGTTCGGGGCGGCCTCGGGACTGGCGCCCCCGGTGACTCACCGGCGAGAGCCCAGAGTCACGCCGCCCCGATGATCTGCGCCACGAGGGAGGCCGAGAGCCCGACGCTGGGGAGGCCCGCCCCCGGGGTGGTGTGAGCGCCGGCCATGTAGACGCCGTCGACCGGGGTGCGGGTGCCGAGCCGGTGGGTGAGGGTGCGGCGGCCCTGCCAGAGCACGCCGAGGGGCGAGCCGCCCCACTCCTCGACCAGCTCTCGGGGCGAGCGGTCGACGCGCACCTCGACCTGGTCGCGCACGTTGATGCCGGCGCGGTGGAGGGCGACCACGATGTCCTCGGCGAGCCGGCCGCGGCCGAGGACGGTCCAGGCGTGCGCGCCGTCGGGGGCCGTGCCGGTGGTGCGCAGGACCAGGGTCGGGTCGCCGTGGAGCACGACCTCGGCGGGCAGGTCGGGGACCTCGCCGACGACGCCGATGTGCGTGATCGACGGCGGGATGGCCGGCATCGTGCGGGCGACGTACGACGCGAGGGCGGGCAGCCTGCGCGGGTCGATCGCGCACACCACGTGGTCGGCGTCGACGCTGCCGCTCGGGGTGCGGACGCCCACCACCCGCCCCGACTCGACCACGAGGTCGACCGCGGGCGTGCCGGTCAGGACCGTGACCCCGCGGGTCTCGAGACGGGCAGCGAGCACGTCGGCGAGCTGCCCCATCCCACCGGGGAGGGTCCAGACGCCGAAGTTCTGCTCGACGTAGCACCAGACGCCGTCCCACGCCGGGACGTTGCGCGGGTCGTGGCCGTCGAAGACCGCGCGGTGGGTGGCCAGGAGCCGGAGGCGCTCGTCGCGCAGCTCGCGCTGGACCAGCTTCTGCAGGGTGAGCCGGCTCGAGAGCAGGGAGCGGGCGTCCTTGCCGGCGTGCTCCTCCGACCACGGGCGCTCGAACCAGTCCTTGCGCAGGGCCTCCCACACCTCGGCGAAGTCGTCGACGTAGCCGATCCAGCGCCGGCCGGCCTCCTCGCCGAGCGCGGACCCGACGGCTTCGAGCTGTGCGGCCCGGCTCGCGCCCGGCAGGTCGAGCACCGAACCGTCGGGGAACCGGTGCCGCTGGGCCGGCTCGACCGGCACGAGGTCGATCTCCTTCTCGGCGGCGCGCCCGGACTTGCGGAAGAGGTCACGGATCACGGCGGGGAGCAGGGTGGTCGTCGGGCCGCTGTCCCAGCGGAAGCCTTCCGCCTCGACGTACCCGATCGCGCCGCCGAGCCGCTCCGACGCCTCCAGCAGCGTGACGTCGTGCCCGAGCTTGGCCAGCCGGGCCGCCGAGGCGAGCCCTCCGAAGCCGCCACCGACCACCACCACGCGCGCCATGCGCACACCCTAGGGGCGCGCACCCCGGGGTGCGTCAGGCCGGCGCCGGTCGACCCTTCCAGCGCCGCCATCCGCGACGCACCAGCCGGAGCAGGTGGAACACGACGTAGCCGCCGGTCAGCAGCAGCACCGCGGCGAGCGACCCCGCGAGCCAGGGGTGCTGGATCGCGAGCAGCACCACGGTCACGACGGCCGCGTCCTCGCCGAGGCTGGCCAGGATGTTGGACAGGGGCTCGGGCGAGGCGTTGATGGCGAGTCGGCCGCCCGCCTTGACCAGGTGGCTCGCCAGCGCGGTGCCGCCACCGAGCGCACCGTACGCCGCCTGCTGCACCGATCCGGCGTCACCGGAGACGAGCAGGGCGATCGCCGTGCCGATGGTCGGTCGGATCACCGTGGAGATCGCGTCCCACGTCGAGTCGACGTACGGGATCTTGTCGGCGACGAACTCGAGCGCGTACAGCACCGCTGCGGCGACGAGGACGTCGGTGCGTCCGAGGGTGTCGGGGATCGACGCCACGTCGCCGATCCGGTCGGCGATGCCGAGGAGGAGGACGACCAGGTAGGCGTTGACGCCGCTCGCCCAGCCGCTGGAGAACACCAACGGCAGGAGGTCCACCCCGGCAGCATAAACGGGCTGCGCTCCGCGGGGGCCTCCCGTAGTTTCGTCGCGTGGACGACGCGCAGTGGACCGAGATCACCGACGTCGACGGGCTCGTCGCGCTCCTCGGTGAGCCGAACGACCGGGCCCGGGGCAAGGTGCGCCGCGCGCTCACCGACCTCGACCGCGACTGGCTGGCCGCGTCCCCGTTCTGCGTGCTCGCGACCTCGTCGCCGGACGGCGGCTGCGACGCCTCGCCCAAGGGCGACCCCGCCGGCGACCTGGTGCACGTGCTCGACGACCGCACGATCGCGATCGCCGAGCGGCCCGGCAACCGGCGCGCCGACGGCTACCGCAACATCCTGGCCGACCCGCACGTCGGCCTGCTGTTCGTGATCCCGGGGCGCGGTGACACCCTGCGGATCAACGGCCGGGCGCGGCTGGTCGCCGAGGCGCCGTTCCTCGACGCGATGAGGGTGAAGGGCCACCGGCCCGTGCTGGCGATCGTCGTCGAGATCGACGAGGTGTTCCACCACTGCCAGAAGGCGTTCCTGCGCTCGCGGCTCTGGGAGCCCGAGTCGTGGGACCCCGACGGCCGGGTGCCGCGGCGAGCCGTGATCGCCCACGAGCTCGAGCCGAGCGGCAAGACCGTCGAGGAGCTCGACGAGTACTACGGGCCGGCGTACCTGGAGGGGTTGTACCGCGGCTAGCCGCGCTCGTGCTCCACGACCGTCCGCAACGTCTCGGCGTCACGCGCGACCACCGTGGTGCCGTCGGTCGCGGTGATGATCGGCCGCTGGATGGTGCGCGGGTGCGCGACCATCGCGGCGATCCAGTCGTCGCGGTGTGCGGCGTCCCGCGGCAGGTCGATGCCGGCCTCGCGGGTCTCGGCGGCACGGGCGATGTCCCACGGATCGAGGCGGAGCCGGGTCAGCACGTCGGCGAGCTCCGCCGCGGTCGGCGGCTCGTCGAGGTAGCGGCGCTCGACGTACTCGATGCCGGCGGCGTCGAGCTCCGCCTTCGCCGTGCGGCACTTCGAGCAGGCCGGGTTGATCCAGATCTCCAGCGGTCCACCGGACGTCATCAGTTGACCTCGATCTCCTCGGCGCCGGTCATGGCCAGCAGCTCGTCGTAGGTCGTCGAGAACACCGCGGCGGGGTGACCGGCCGCCGCCCACACGACGTCGAAGCGGCGCAGCGTCGGGTCCAGGAAGGTCCGGATCGGCCGAGGGTGCGCGATCGGGGAGACCCCGCCGATCACCTGGCCGGTGTGCTCGCGGACGAAGTCCGGGGTGGCCCGCTTCAGCGCCCGCACGCCGACCGCCGCGGCGGCCTTCGCGGTGTCGACCCGGTGGGCGCCCGACGTCAGGATCAGCACGGGCACGGTCTCGCCGTCGTCCGTGGTGCCCGCGAAGAGCAGGCTGTTGGCGATGGCGCCGACCTCGCAGCCCAGCGCCTCGGCGGCCAGCGCCGCGGTGTGCACGGAGTCGGGGAGGACCACGATCACGCCCTGCCCACCGCGCGCCTCGAGGTCGCTGCGGAACCGTGCGATCGAGGGGTGCTCGCTCATGCCGGGAAGGTAGCGCAGCGCCGTGCGGCGCCGTCCGGAGCCCGACCCGCGATTCGCTTGACGTCCTGTCCGGGGGCGGGTGTAGCGTGAAGGCGTTCGAACACCTGTTCGATTCACGGCCCGGTGGCGGATGCTTCGACCCCATCCTCCACCGGGCCGCCGACAGGCGGACGGACGGCCACGAGCAGGCAGGTCAGAGCGCGAAGGAGCAGGCGGTGCGGACGTACGACGACCCGGTGGATGTGCGCAAGGGGCCCACGGACGGCCTCGCCGGCGAGGGTGAGGAAGGCCCTGACCAGTTCCTGTGGCGCGGCCGGCTGTGGCAGGTGCGCGAGGTGATCGCCCACTGGGTGGAGCCCGGCGCGTGGTGGGTGCGCCGACCCGAGGAAGCGCCCGGGCGCTCGGCGCTCGTCGATCACCGGGAGGTGTGGCGCGTCGCGGCTGCGCGGGGACGGGCCGTCTCCGCCGTGGACGACCCGGGGTTCGGTGTGTTCGACCTGGCCTTCGACTGGACCGAGGGCGTCTGGCGCCTCGCCGGGTCCCTGGACTGAAGGGACTCCTCGTGAACCTCCACCTGCCGGCCGCCACGCACTCCTACCTCGAGCGCTCCGCGGAGTCGTTGCGCGAGGCGATCACCTGCAGCGACGTGCCGCAGCGCTACGCACTCGCGCACGTCGCCGCCCTGCGGGCGACCGCCGCGCTGCTGGCCGCGCGCGCCCACCCGATGCCGGTCCAGCGCCGCCGGCAGAAGAACGCCTGGGTGCTGCTGACCGAGGTCGCCCCGGAGTTCACCGAGTGGGCGACGTTCTTCTCCGCCGGTGCCGCCAAGCGCGCCGCAGCGGAGGCGGGTTCCCGTCGGGCGGTCACCGAGCGCGAGGCCGACGACCTCGTCCGCGACGCCGACCGGTTCCTCGCCCTGGTCGAGACCTCGCTCGGGCTCGCCGGGCACGCGCCGTTCCAGGTCGCCTGACCCCGCGCCGAGGAGGTGCGACCACTAGTGTTCAGCGCATGGAGCGCCCCCTCGAGCGACGTGCCGCGACCCGCACCGCGGTGGTCTGGGAGGCGTGTCGGCGCCTCCTCGAAACGGGGAGCGAGGCCCAGACCGTGCTCGACATCGGCGGCGGCACCGGTGGCTTCGCGGTGCGCGTCGCCGAGCTCGGTCACCGGGTCACGGTCGTCGACCCGAGCCCCGACGCCCTGGCGGCGCTCGACCGTCGCGCGCGCGAGCGAGGCGTCGCCGACCTCGTCAGCGGCCTGCAGGGTGACCTCGCCGGGGTCATCGACCTGCTGCCCGCGGGTGGTGCCGACCTCGTGCTCTGCCACGACGTGCTCGACCTGGTCGACGACCCGCTCGACGCCCTGGCGGTCATCGGGCGCCTGCTCCGGCCGGGTGGCGCGCTCAGCCTGCTCGTCCCGCAGCGCCACGCCGCGGTCGTGGGCCGCGCGATGGCAGGACACTTCGCCCTCGCCCGCGAGCTCCTCGACGGTGGCGCTCACCCCGGCGAGCAGGAGCACCGGTTCACCGCCGACGAGGTCCGCTCCCTGCTCGCCGACGCCGGCTTCACGCTGGCGGAGATCCACGCGGTCCGGGTCTTCACCGACCTGGTGCCCTCCGCGCTCCTGGACCTGGAGCCGGGAGCGGTCGAGGGCCTGCTCGAGCTCGAGCGCGCCGTCGCCGACCGCCCCGAGTACCTCACCCTGGCCGCCCAGGTCCACGCCGTCGCCACCCACTGACGACCCCGCTCCACGCCCGGTCGGCTCGCCCCGCGAGCGGGGGGTGCGATGACCCCGGCGGGCAGCCCCGACCGCTCGCTCGCCTGCCCGATCCTGCACGTCGACATGGACGCCTTCTACGCCTCGGTGGCGATCCGCGACCGGCCCGAGCTGCAGTCGGTTCCGGTCATCGTCGGCGGCGGGCACCGTGGCGTCGTGCTCTCGGCCAACTACCCCGCGCGGGCCTACGGCATCCGCTCCGGCATGTCCGGGCGGCAGGCCCACGACCTGTGCCCGCAAGCGGTGCGCGTGTCCGCGGAGTTCGGTGAGTTCGAGCGGGTGTCGCGGTCGGTCATGGAGATCTTCCGCGAGGTCACGCCGCTGGTGGAGGCCTACTCCCTGGACGAGGCGTTCCTCGACGTCTCCGGTGCCGTACGCCGGCTCGGGTCGCCGGCCCAGATCGCCGAGCACATCCGGGCCCGCGTGCACGACGAGCAGCGCATCGACTGCTCGGTGGGGGTCGCCGCCACCGTCTCGGTGGCCAAGCTCGCCAGCCGACGGGCCAAGCCCGACGGCGTGCTCGTCGTGCCGCCCGACGAGATGGTCGCCTACCTCCACCCGCTCGATGTCGGTGAGCTGTTCGGGATCGGCCCGAAGACCCGGGCCCGGCTGCACCGGCTCGGGTTGACCACGGTCGGCGACGTCGCCCGCACGCCGCGCGCCACCTTGCAGCTCCTGGTCGGCCGGGCCCTCGGCGCGCAGCTGCACCAGCTGGCCTCGGGCGCGGACCGCACCACCGTCACGCCGCGGCGCAGCGACCACGACCCTGACCGGAGCATGGGTTCGGACGAGACCTTCGGGCGCGACGTCGCCGACCGTGAGGTGATCAGCCGCGAGCTGCTCCGGCTGGCGGGCAGGGTCACCGCGCGGATGCGGCGGGCGAGGGTCGCCGGGCGCACCGTGGCGCTGCGCGTGCGGTACACCGACTTCACCACGATCACCCGGTCCCACACGCTGCCCGACCCCACCGACGTGACCGCCGAGGTGCACGCCGAGGCGCTGCGGCTCTTCGACGCCCTCGGGCCGCGGCGGCTGCGGATCCGTCTGGTCGGGGTGCGGGTCGAGGGGCTCCTCCCGCTCGAGCGGGCACACCGGCAGCTGTCGATCGGCGAGCGCGAGCACGGCTGGCCCGATGCCGACCGGGCCGTCGACCGGGTGCACCAGCGGTTCGGCCGAGGAGTGGTGCGCCCGGCAGCCCTCCTGACCGGCGACCGTCCCTGACTTCAAGGGAAGCCCGATCCGGCCTCCCGGCGAAGCGCACGCCGCGGTGTGAATTTCCCGATCTCGGGTACCGACTTTCACGCAGCCTGCCTAGACTTGAGCCAGCGACGCCGATTCTCGTCGCTCCGGATTCCTTGGGAGGAAGTCGTGCCGCTGTCGGAAGAGGAGCTCCGTCTGCTCGAGCAGATGGAACGCGCCCTCGCCGCAGAGGACCCGAAGTTCGTCTCGGCGCTCCAGGGCCGCACGCTCCGCCGTGTCGCCCGGATGCGGACGATCGCCGCCGCCGTCGTGTTCGTCGGCGGCGTCGCCCTTCTCATGGGCGGCGCCATGGCCCAGATGACGTGGCTCGGGATCGTCGGGTTCCTCGTGATGCTGGGCTCCGCCACGATCGGGCTCGCGGCCTGGCGTGGCCATCGCGTGCAGGAGGAGCGGCCGGCGCCCGGCCGCGATGCGCGTTTCGACTTCGACGACCACCCGCCGCACCGCTTCGAGGTGCTCGACGGAGGCCGGGCGAGCAAGGCCAAGCGGCCGCGCCGCCAGCCCCGGCAGCCCCGGGCGCGTCGCTCCGGCACCTTCATGCAGCGCCTCGAGCAGCGCTGGCAGCACCGCCGCGAGCAGGGCGGGTTCTGAGCCGACACCCTGCGAGGAACGAGCAGGGTGTCGACGCGAAGAGGTTGAGGGAGCCCGCGGGTGAGCTCGCGAACCCGCGACGGCGGCTCGAAACCTGAGCCGACACCCTGCGAGGCACGAGCAGGCACCCCTGCCGGCTCAGCCTGCTCCGGCCATCTCCACGGACCGGTCCATCAACGGCGCAGCGTCCCCCCGGTCCAGCACCGAGCGCGGGAACACCGAGGCCAGTCGGACGCGCGCGGCGGGCACGGACGCCGCCAGCACCTCGGTCCAGACCTCGACCGCCTCGACCACGCGCTGACGGGTGGCGGGGTCGAGCGCGAACGGACGGCCGTAGCGCGCCCGTTCGACGAAGAGGACCAGCTCGTCGAGCCGGCGCAGCGCCTCTGAGCCGGGCATCGCCCTCCGGCGCAGCGCCACGGCCACGTCACGGACCGAGCGCTGCACCGGCAGCCCGATGCCGAGGTCGCGTGCGGTGGCCAGGAGCTCCTGCCACGCGCCCTCGGCCAGCGCGTGGGCGTCGTCCGACCGCGGACCGCTCCGGTGGTCGTCGAGGCGCAGGCGTCGCTGCCTCGACCGGATCAGGCGAGGCAGTCCGAGCACGATCGCGAGCCCCAGCAGGGCGACGATCCAGGCCAGGCGGTTCGAGGCTCTCGACGAGGCCGACGACGCCGTGTCCCGGTGCTGGTTCTTCCGCGCCTGCGTGTTGGTCTGGTCGCGCGGCGCCGCGGTCACGCTCGGTGCCGCGGCGGGTCCGGTCTGGCCGCCGCCGATCGTCCACGAGGGCGGCTCGCCCGTCCGGCTCGCCGGGGTCGGCTCGAAGCGCACCCAGCCGCTTCCGCTGAAGTAGATCTCCGGCCAGGCGTGCAGGTCGTCGCTGGTGTAGCGGTAGCTGCCGTCGGGCTGCGGGTGCGGCGCGAGGAAGCCGACCGCGACGCGGGCCGGGATGCCGAGCGTGCGGGCCATCACGGCCATCGCGGCGGCGAACTGCTCGCAGTAGCCGACCTTGTCGGTGGTGAGGAAGCGGACCAGCTGCGGGATGCCGCTGCCGGCAGCCGGGGCGAGCGAGTAGCTGAAGCCTCCAGTGTTGCGGAACCAGTTCTGCAGCATGACCATCCGGTCGTAGTCGGAGGTCGCGCCGGCGGTGACCTCCTGGGCGATCCGGGTGACCACCGAGGGGCGGTTGCCCGGCACGGACGTCATCGGCTTGAGGACGTCCTCGGGTGCCCGGAGCGCGGTGCGCAGCGTCGTCGGGGAGAGCCGCGGGGTGAAGCTGGTCAGCTGGTAGGCAAGGCCCGCGGTGGGAGCCTTGTCGACGGTCGCGATGTCCATCGTGCGCAGGTCGTAGCGCCAGTCGCCGCGGGGGACGCTGATCCGCCGGGTCGGGTACGGGGTCGGGAGCCAGGTGCTGTCGAACCCGGGGTCGAGCTGCAGGGTCCAGTCCGCCTCGGAGCCGGGCGCGGTCCGGACCAGGCCCGGTGCCGTGGGGAGGTCGCCGGCGGCCTTGTTGCTCTCGGCGAGCCGGCGAGCCGAGGGCTGCCACTCCACGCCGTTGAACTGGTCGAGCACCGTGAGCCGCAGGTACGTCGGGTCGGCCGTCGTACGCACCTCGACCAGCGGGATGTGGTCCTTGGTGATGAGGTCGCGCCGCAGGTCGACGATCGGGTTGCGCAACGTCACGCTGTTGTTCGCCCCGTTGCCGTTGCCGGGACCGTTGCCGCCCTTGAACAGCCCGTGGCTCACCGGGACGAACACCGGCACGGCGAGCGCACCCGCCGTCGCGAGGGCCCCGATCCGCAGCGCGGAGCCGCGGACGCTCGCGCCGTTGACGACCTGGTCGAGGGAGTCGATCCGCTCGCCGCGGCCGGCGACCGAACGGCCCCAGCCGAGCACGCGCTGGGTCTCCTCGGTCGCGAGCAGCATCATGAAGAGCATCGCGGTGCCGACGAACACCACCCAGGACAGGTTGCTCTCCAGGACGCTGATCGGGACGGTGAGGGTCACGATCACCGGCAGGCCGGCCCACGGGACGCGCCGGAGACCGCACGCGAAGAGGTCGGTGGCGAGCAGCACCAGCATCGAGGCGGCCAGCAGGTAGGCGTAGGTCTCCGGGTGCTCCGCGCTGACCGGAGAGGCGTAGGCGTTCACCGCGTCCGCGCCGTCGCGGATCCGTCCGGCGACCGCCTGGACGCTGGACAGGGTCGGCACCCAGCCGGCCCAGGCGTCCGCGGCGGCGTACCGGTGGTCGAGCCAGGTGAGCACCACGACCACCTGGGCCGGGAGCACGGCGTACCACGGCCAGCGCGCGGTGCGGGCGAGCGCGCCGACCACGACCACCAGCAGCGCACCGAAGAGCGCCGCGCCGAGGAAGCGGCCGGGCTTCTCCACCAGGCCGCCCCACGACCAGAGTGCGACCCAGGCCATCGTCGCCGCCAGCGTGGCGACCCCGACGCGGGACAGCAGGCGGGCGGTCACCGGCCGAGCTCCTGCCAGGCGGTCTGCAGCGACCCGTCGCGGCCGAGGTCGGCCGCCTTCCAGCCGTGCTGCCGCAGCCACGCCGCCGTCGGGAGACGGCCCGGGCGGCGGACGAAGTCCGGCTGGAGCGTCCGTGCCGCCCACGTGTCCACGTCGAGCACCAGGGCGTACGACGCGCTCCCGCGATGGTGCAGCCGGGCCAGGAAGTCGCGGTCGTGGTCGTCGACGTCACCGAGGACCGCGACGCACATGCCGGCGGTCACGCTCTCGTCGACCCACCCGGTGTAGAGGTCGTGGTTGGGCACCGTCGGCAGCACGGCCAGCCGCTCGAGCAGCGGTCGCGGGCTCGCCGCGACGTCGCCGTCGTGCCAGCCGTGCTCGATCTCCTCGCCGAGCGCGCTGACCAGCCGCACCTGGAAGCCCTGGGCGGAGAGGTGCACGGCGAGCGAGGCGGCCGCGGTCACCGCTCGCTCGATCGAGGAGTGCGGGCCCTGCCCGCGGTGCACCCGGGCGCGGTTGTCGATGAACACCGTGCACCGCGACTGCCACGGCTGCTCCTCGCGGCGCACCATCAGGCTGCCGACCTTCGCGGTGCTGCGCCAGTGCACCCGGCGCAGGTCGTCGCCGACCCGGTAGTCGCGCACCGTGACGTCGGCCGCACCGCCGCTCGCGAACGGTCGGGGGCGGTTGTCGCCGGTGCCGGTCCAGGCCCCGAGCAGGGGGATCGGCGGCAACGGCTCGGTCGCCGGGATCACCACCAGGCCGGCGGTTTTGGTGAAGGTGCGTTGCAGCTCGAGCAGCCCGAAGGGGTCGCTGGCTCGCACGCGCAGTGGCCCGATGTCGTACTTGCCGCGCACCTCGGCCTGGACCTGGTAGTGGATGCTGCGGGTCCAGCCGGGACGCATGCCGTCGATCACGAACCGGGGTCGCGACCCCAGTGCCCAGGGGATCTGCTCCTCGATCAGGAGCACACCGGTCGTCGGGCCGACGTTGGTCAGCTCGAGGTGCACGACCGCGCGCTGCCCCACCTCGACCTGGGAGGCGCCGAGCGTGCGGGCGAGCCCGAGCCGGTTGCCCGAGCGCGCCACCCAGAGCGCGGCGAAGACCGGCAGGAGGGCGACCAGCGCCCCGATGCGGACCAGGTCGTGCTCGCCCAGGACGATGCCGCAGAGCACGGCGGTGAGACCGGCGGCCACGAAGCTGCGTCCCCGCAGGGTGAACCCGTGCAGCGCTTCCCGGATGGCCGGACCCGGGGCGACGCGACCGGGCTCGGCGTCGAGGGCCGCGAGGCGTGACATCGCGCTAGTGGGTGCCGGTGCCCGGCCGCGACGATGCCGCGACCTCCGTGATCGGCACGGCGTCCAGCGCCGTGGCCAGGATGTCCGCGGGGCCCCGGCCGTTCATCGCCGCCTCGACCGTCGGCAGCAGCCGGTGGGCGAGGATCGTGGGCGCCAGCTCGCGGACGTCGTCCGGGATCACGTAGTCGCGGCCCGACATCGCCGCCCAGGCCTTGGCCGCCCGCACCAGGTGGAGCGTGGCCCGGGGGGACGCCCCGAGCCGCAGCTCGGGCGAGCGCCGGGTCGCGGTCGAGAGCGCGACGGCGTACCGCTGCACGGCGGGGGAGACGTGGACACCGGCCACGACGGAGATCAGCTTGAGGATCTCCGCGGCGTCGGTCACGGGCTCGAGGTCGTCGAGCGGGCTGCTGGTCTCGCGCGCGGAGAGCATCGCGATCTCGGCCGCCTCGACCGGGTAGCCCATCGACACCCGTGCCATGAACCGGTCGCGCTGGGCCTCCGGCAGGGCGTAGGTGCCCTCCATCTCCAGCGGGTTCTGGGTCGCGATCACCATGAAGGGCTGCTCGAGGTGGAAGGTCTGGTTGTCGACCGTGACCTGGCGCTCCTCCATGCACTCGAGCATCGCGGACTGGGTCTTGGGCGAGGCCCGGTTGATCTCGTCGCCGATCACGATGTTGGCGAAGACCCCGCCGGGGCGGAACTCGAACTCGCGGGTGTCCTGGTTGAAGACCGACACGCCGGTGACGTCGGACGGCAGCAGGTCGGGCGTGAACTGGATCCGGCGCACGGTCAGGTCGATCGACCGGGCCAGGGCCTTGCTCAGCATGGTCTTGCCGACACCCGGGACGTCCTCGATCAGCAGGTGCCCCTCGGCGAGGAGCACCACGACGGCGGCGCGCGCCACCTCGGGCTTGCCCTCGATGACCCGCTCGACGTTGCGGCGTACGCGATCGGTGACCGAGCGCAGGGTGTCCAGGTCCGTGGTTCTCCCGGGATCGGTCCCGGTGGCCGTCGTCCCGATCGGGGCCGACGCGCCGGCAGGTGCTTCGTGCATGCCCCTAGTGAACCCCATCGACCGAAGGGCCGGTACGGGTCGCGGGAACGGCGGTTCCCGGAGGCCCGGGAGCAAAGGGGGAGGGAAATGGTGCGAATGTGGTTGACGGTGGGGGGTTGTGGAGTATCGTGGGGGAAAGTGGAGGAAGAGCACTCCTAGTGGATCGGCGGAGCGGGGTGGCGCGATGTTCTCCGGCACCTTCCGTCCGAAGCTCGACGACAAGGGGCGCCTCTTCCTCCCGGCGAAATTCCGAGAGGCAATGGGGGACGGACTGGTGATCACCCGGGGACAGGAGCGCTCGATCGACGTGCGCACCAGTGCCGACTTCGAGGTGTTCACCGAGAAGTTCAAGAACGCCTCGCAGACCGACGCACGACTGCGGGCCTACGGCCGCATGCTGTTCGCCCTCGCCTCCGAGCAGGTCCCGGACAAGCAGGGCCGGATCACGGTGACGCCGGAGCTGAGGGAGTACGCCGCCCTCGACCGCGACTGCGTGGTCATCGGCATCTACGACCGGATCGAGATCTGGGACCCGCAGCGGTGGTCGGCATACACGGCGGAGCAGGAGAGCGCCTTCGCCGACATCCAGGAAGAGATCTTCCCCGGGTTCTAGGACCCGCCGGCCGGCACGACCGGCCACAACTCCACATCGGTGATCGCAGGACGAGGCTCGCGTCCGCTCCTCCTCCCCACGGAAGTCGTCTGGGGCACCTTCCCCGGCTCCAGAAGGCCTTCGGAGGAGAGAGCGGACGGGAACCTGGCCCGGCGATCACCACCCAGCAGCAGCCTTCCACTGCACACAGCCAGCCACAGGGGTCGAAACCATGAGCGGAGTCGCACGACCGGTCCCCGGCGCCGTCACGGCGCCGGCGCCGCCGGCACGACGGGTCCGCCACGCGGTGCGCGACGGGCTGGCCGTGATGGCGTTCTCCGCAGCCACGAGCGTCGGCCTCGCGATGGCCCTGACCCTGCTCGCCGGACTCGGGAAGTAAGGCGTCGGCGGATGAGCAGCCCCTCCCACGTCCCGGTCCTCCTCGACCGGGTCGTCGCCCTGGTGGCACCCCCGCTCCAGGAGCCCGGCGCGGTCCTGGTCGACGCCACGCTCGGCCTGGGCGGCCACACCGAGGCCGTGCTCGCCCGGTGCCCCGAGGCGCACGTCGTCGGTGTCGACCGTGACGTGCACGCCCTCGAGGCCGCCGGCGAGCGGCTCGCGCCGTACGCCGGCCGCACCACCCTCGTGCACGCCGTCTACGACGAGATCCCGGACGTCCTCGCCGACCTCGGCATCGCTGCCGTGCAGGGCGTCCTCTTCGACCTCGGCGTGTCCTCGATGCAGCTCGACGTCCGCGAGCGCGGGTTCGCGTACGCCGAGGACGCCCCGCTCGACATGCGGATGGACGACACCGAGGGCCTCACCGCCGCCGACGTGCTGAACACCTACCCCGCCGCCGACCTCGCCCGGATCCTCCGGTCGTACGGCGAGGAGAAGTTCTCCCGGCAGATCGCCCGGGCCATCGTGCGGGAGCGCGAGAAGGCGCCGTTCGACCGCTCGGCCCGGCTCGTCGACCTGCTCCGCGAGGTGATCCCGGCGCCGGCACGGCGTACCGGAGGGCACCCGGCGAAGCGCACGTTCCAGGCCCTGCGGATCGAGGTCAACGACGAGCTCGGCGTGCTCCGCCGGGCCGTTCCCGCAGCCATCGACGCCCTGGCCGTGGGCGGTCGTGTCGTGGTGATGAGCTACCAGTCGCTGGAGGACCGGATGGTCAAGCAGGAGTTCGCCGCCCGGTCGCGCACGACGGTGCCCGACGACCTGCCAGTGGTCCCGGAGGAGTACCGGCCCGAGCTGCGCCTGCTCACCCGCGGGGCGGAGAAGGCCTCGCCCGAGGAGATCGCCGTCAACCCGCGAGCCGCCTCGGTCCGGCTGCGCGCCGCCGAGCGCGTGCGAGGAGGTGTCGCGGCATGAGCAGCCTGGTCTCGCAGGCCCGCGCCCGGGCCCCTCGGCTGGCCGAGACCGCGGTCGAGAAGGCCCGGCTCACCCTGGTGCCCACGCGCCGCACGGCAGCGCCGCGCGCACCGTTCGCCGTGCTCGTGTTCGCCATCCTCGGCGCCGGCGTGGTCGGCCTCCTGATGTTCAACACCCACATGCAGCAGGCCTCGTTCTACGCGACCCGGCTGCAGGCCCGCGCGGACGACCTCACCGCGAAGCAGCAGAAGCTCGACATGGAGCTCGAGCGGCTGCGCGCGCCCCAGCGCCTCGCCGAAGCCGGCAAGCAGCTGGGCATGGTGGCCCCCGGCGTGCCTGCCTTCGTCAAGCTGGGTGACGGAACTATCGTCGGCACCCCGACCCCCGCCAGTCCGGAGGATGCGGTGCGGATCAACCCCCTGCCGGCCGAGCTGCCGCCGCCGCTGCGCCCCGACCCGATCATCGTGCGGGTGCCCGCTCCCGTGACCGCCCAGACCGCGACGCAGGCGACGCCCGTCCAGGGCACCACGACCCAGGGCACGACCCAGGCACCGCCCGTCCAGGGCACCAAGGCTCACGGCACGACGCGCCACGGCACCCGGGCCGGAGCCGGTCGGTGACGCGGTCGCGACGCCCCGTCGCCGGGTCGCGCTCGCGGTGGCGTGGATCGCCGGAGGTCCGGCTGCGCGTCGGGCTGATCGTCCTCGCGATGGTGATGTCGGTGTTCGGCGTACGCCTCGTGCAGCTGCAGGGCCTCGACCCGAAAGCGTACGCCGCGAAGGCGAACGCCGAGGGCCTGGTCAGCGTGCCGCTCTCCGCGACGCGCGGCTCGATCCTGGACCGCAACGGGGCGCCGCTGGCGGAGTCGGTCAGCGGGCTGATGATCGTGGCCGACCCGAAGCGGACCAACGCCCACGCCGAAGACATCGCCCGCATCCTCGCGACCCGTCTGCACCTGGACTACTTCGACGTGCTCGGACGGCTGCGCGAGGACCCGAACAAGCCGGGGGCGCGGTTCGCCTACGTGGCCCGGCGCGTGCCCGCGACGACGGCGCGCTCCGCGGTGGCAGCGATCGAGAAGGCCGGCTTCAAGGGCGTCGACACCCGGCTGGACCCGGTGCGGGACTACCCCGGCGGTGACGTCGCGGCGAACCTGATCGGCTACATGAAGGCCGACGGCCAGGCCGACACCGGCGGTGGTCTCGAGCGCTCCTTCGACGCGATGCTCGCCGGCAAGGACGGCCGGGAGACCTACGAGGTCGGCGGCGGCAACCGGATCCCGCTCGGGGAGAACACCGAGGTCAAGCCCGTCAACGGCAAGAACCTCACCCTGACCATCGACCGTGACGTGCAGTGGTACGCCCAGCGCGTGCTGCGCACCGCGGTCCAGGGTGCGAAGGCCGAGTCCGGCGCGGCGATCGCGCTCGACTCGCGCACGGGCGACATCCTCGCGCTCGCAGACTACCCGACGTTCGACGCCAACCAGCCCGGGCAGTCTCCCGAGGACGACCTGGGCAGCCGGGCGCTCAGCAACGTCTACGAGCCGGGGTCCGTCGAGAAGGTCCTGACGATGGGCGGCCTCCTCGACGCCGGCAAGGTCACGCCCCGGACCAAGGTGCGCGTCCCGAAGGCGCTTCCCGTCGCCGACCGTGTGATCCACGACTACTTCCCCCACGACACGATCCGGCTCACCCTGGCCGGGGTCATCGCGAAGTCCTCCAACATCGGCACCGTGCTCGCCGCGCGCCAGTACGCCCCGGGCCAGCTGTGGAAGTACCTCGACCTCTTCGGGCTCGGCCACCGCACCGACATCGGCCTGCCCGGTGAGACCCGCGGCCTGCTGCCCGACCCGAGCACGTGGACCCAGCTCACCCAGGCCACGGCGTCGTTCGGCCAGGGCGTCTCGGTCAACGCGCTGCAGATGGCGACCGCCGTCAACGCCATCGCCAACGGCGGCGAGCTGATCACGCCCAGCCTGATCCAGGGCCGGGCGGTGACCTCGACCGGCAACGTCGTCGGCACCGACACCGCCAGCCGACGCAGGGTGATCAGCCAGCAGGCCGCCGAGAAGGTCTCCCGGATGATGGAGATGGTCACCACCGAGGGAGCCGGCACCGCGCCGGGAGCCGGGATCGCGGGCTACCGGGTCGCCGGCAAGACCGGCACGGCCCAGCAGGTCGGCGGCACGTGCAAGTGCTACGACGGCTCGCTCGCGGTGTCGTTCGCCGGCTTCGCGCCGGCCGACAACCCCCGGTTCACCGTCTACGTGGTGATCCAGAAGCCGCAGGGCTCCGCCAGCGGCGGTGGCACGGCGGGCCCGGTGTTCCGCAAGATCCTCGCCTACCTGCTGCAGAAGTACGCCGTCCCGCCGACGAACACCCCACCCGCCCGCCTCCCGGTGGAGTGGTGAACCGGTAGGTTCGCCCGGTGGTCCCCGAACGCCTGCTGACGCGCCCCGAACGACCCGTGAGCACGGGGCTCGCGGCGCTCGCGGCCGACCTCGGCGCCCGCGTGGTGGGCGACCCGGGCGGCGTCGTCGTCACCGGCCTGACACTCAGCTCCCAGCGCGTCCAGCGCGGTGACCTGTACGCCGCGGTCGCCGGGTCGAAGGCCCACGGAGCGGCGTACTCGTCCGACGCGGTCGCCGCCGGCGCCGTTGCGGTGCTGACCGACGCCGAAGGAGCCGAGGCCGCCGCGGCCGCGGGCGTTCCCGTGCTCGTGGTCGACGCTCCGCGTGCGCTGCTCGGCTCGCTCGCCGCCCGCCTGTACGGCGACCCGGCCACCGCCCTGACGCTCATGGCCGTGACCGGCACGCAGGGGAAGACCACCACGACCCGGCTGCTGGAGGCGGGCCTCCAGGGCTCGGGTGTGCGGGCCGCCGTCGTCGGCACCGTCGGCACGCGCATCGACGGGCGCGAGGTGAAGACCGCGCTCACCACGCCGGAGGCGCCGGACCTGCACGCCCTCTTCGCGGTCATGCGCGAGCAGGAGGTCGAGGCCTGCGCCATGGAGGTCTCCAGCCACGCCCTGGTCATGGGGCGGGTGGACGGCGTGGTCTTCGACGTGGCCGCGTTCTGCAACCTCGGCCGCGACCACCTCGACTTCCACGCCGACATCGAGGACTACTTCTCGGCCAAGGCCTCGTTGTTCACCCCCGCGCGCGCCCGGCTCGGCCTGACCAACGTCGACGACGAGTACGGGCGTCGCCTCCGCGACCGCGCGAGCATCCCGATGCGCACCTTCTCGGCGGCGGGGGCGGACGCGGACTGGCGGGCCGTCGACGTGGTGCTGCGTCCCGACGGCTCGCGATTCGCCGTGGTCGGTCCGGACGGCCAGCGGGTCGAGGCGGGCGTCCCGCTCGCCGGTGCGTTCAACGTCGCCAACGCCCTGTGCGCGATCGCGCTCGCGGCCGAGGCAGGATTCGATCCCGCGCCCGTGGCCACGGCGATCGCCGCCGCCGCGGGTGTGCCGGGCCGCCTCGAGCGGATCGACCGCGGGCAGGACTTCCTGGCGATCGTCGACTACGCCCACAAGCCCGACGCCCTGCAGGCGACGCTCGACGCGCTGCGCCCGCTCACCTCTGGCCGGCTCGTGCTGGTCCTCGGTGCGGGCGGCGACCGCGACACCGGCAAGCGCCCCGTGATGGGGGAGATCGGCGCCCGCCTCGCCGACGTGCTCGTGGTCACCGACGACAACCCCCGCAGCGAGGACCCCGCCGCGATCCGCGCGGCGATCCTGGACGGCACGACCGAGGTGCCGGCCGACCAGCGGGCCGAGGTGCACGAGATCGGGTCGCGGGGCGAGGCGATCCGGTACGCCGTCACGCTCGCCGAGAGCGGGGACACCGTGCTCGTCGCGGGCAAGGGTCACGAGACCGGCCAGGAGGTGGCCGGCGTCGTGCACCCCTTCGACGACCGCGACGAGGTCTGGACCGCGATCGGGGCGCGCCTGTGATCCCTCTGTCCCTGGCCGAGATCGCCGCGATCGTCGGCGGCGCCGTCGACGGCGCCGTCGACGGAGGGCGCACGACCCTGGTGATCGGCCCGGCCTTCCTCGACAGCCGGACTCCGGAACCGGCCGGCCTCTTCGTCGCGGTCGACGGCGAGCGGGTCGACGGTCACGAGTACGCCGCGGCCGCGGTCGACGGCGGCGCGGCCGCCGTGCTCGGCTCGCGGCCGACCGGCGTCCCCACGGTGGTCGTCCCCGACGTCCAGGCGGCCCTCCACCGGCTCGCTGCCGAGGCGCTGGTGCGGCTCCGGCAGGCGAACCCGGACCTGCGGGTCGCGGCCGTCACCGGCTCGCAGGGCAAGACCAGCGTCAAGGACATGCTCGCGGCAATCCTGTCCGACGCGGCGCCGACCGTCGCGACGTACCAGTCCTTCAACAATGAGCTCGGGCTCCCGCTGACGGTGCTGCGCGCCACGCCCGAGACCACGTACCTCGTGCTGGAGATGGGCGCGCGCGGCGTCGGGCACATCGCCGACCTCTGCCGGACCGCGCCGCCGGACGTCTCCGCCGTGCTCAACGTGGGCCTGGCGCACGTGGGGGAGTTCGGCTCGCAGGCGGCGATCGCGCGGGCGAAGGGCGAGATCATCGAGGCGCTCGGTCCCGACGGCGTGGCGGTCCTGAACCACGACGACCCGCTGGTCGCCGCGATGGCACCGCGCACCCGGGGGCGGGTGACCAGCTTCGGCCGCGGCCCCGGTGCGAGCGTCCGCCTGACCGCGGTGGACGTCGACGACCTGGGCCGCCCGACCTTCGACCTGCACGCCGACGACGCGCAGGTGCACGTGCGGCTGCGGCTGCTGGGCGAGCACCAGGCCGTCAACGCCGCCGCGGCGGCCGCGGTCGCGCTCGCCCTCGGGCTGTCCCTGGACGCGATCGGCGCCTCCCTGGAGCGGATCGAGGTGCTCTCGCCGTGGCGCATGGAGCTCCGCGAGCGCGCCGACGGGCTGGTCGTGATCAACGACGCGTACAACGCCAACCCGCACTCGATGCGGGCGGCGCTCGAGACCCTGTCCGGCATCGGCCGGCGCACCGGCCGGCGTACGGTCGCGGTGCTGGGGGAGATGCGGGAGCTGGGCGCCGCGAGCGCCGAGGAGCACCGGGCACTGGGCCGGCTGGTCCGCGACCTCGAGATCGACCGGCTGGTCGTGGTCGGCGAGGGCGCTCGTGAGATCACCTCCGGCAACGAATCCGCCCAGTTCCACGGGTCGGTGCCCGAGGCGCTGGCAGCCGTGAGGAAGAATGTGCGGGGCTCCGAGGTCGTCCTCGTGAAGGCGTCGCGGGCCGCCGGCCTCGAGCAGGTGGCGCAGGGGCTGCTGACCGACAGCGGAGACAACAGCGAGGAGGGCGACGCGTGAGAGCGATCCTGCTCGCCGGCGGTCTGTCCCTGCTGTTCACGATCTTCGGCACCCGCGTCGCGATCCGCATCTTCGCCGCGAAGGGCTACGGCCAGCTGATCCGCGACGACGGCCCCACGACCCACCACACGAAGCGGGGCACGCCCACCATGGGCGGGCTGGTGATCGTGGTCTCCACGCTCCTGGCCTACTTCCTGGCGAAGCTGATCACCGGCTCCGACGTCACCGTCTCCGCCCTGCTGCTGCTCTTCCTGTACGTCGGCCTCGGCACCGTCGGCTTCCTCGACGACTTCATCAAGATCTACAAGCAGCGCAACCTGGGCCTGCGCAGCAAGGCCAAGTTCATCGGCCAGACCGCCGTGGCCGTGGTGTTCGGCTGGCTCGCGCTCTGGCGGGTCCACCCCTTCGCGAACTCCGAGGGCGAGACCCCGGCCGAGCACGGGATCTCGTTCACGCGCAACCTCCCGACGTTCGCGATCCCCACCCTCCTGCTGATCGTCTTCATCGTGCTGCTGATCGCCGGCTTCTCCAACGCGGTCAACCTCACCGACGGCCTGGACGGCCTGGCCGCCGGCACCTCCGGCATGGTGTTCGGCGCCTACATGCTGGTGAACATCTGGCAGAACAACCAGTCCTGCCAGTTCCACCCCGGCCCTGCCTGCTACGACGTCCGCGACCCCCTCGACCTCGCGGTGGTGGCGGCAGCGATCACCGGCGCGTGCTTCGGCTTCCTCTGGTACAACGCCTCGCCGGCGCAGATCTTCATGGGCGACACCGGCTCGCTCGCGCTGGGCGGCGCCGTGGCCGGGATGGCCGTGCTGACCCGCACCGAGCTGCTGATGCTGCTGGTCGGCGGCCTGTTCGTGCTGCAGACGGCGTCGGTGATCCTGCAGGTCGGCTACTTCAAGCTCTCGAAGGGCAAACGGCTGTTCCGCATGGCCCCGCTCCACCACCACTTCGAGCTGCTGGGCTGGGAGGAGATCACCGTGGTGGTGCGGTTCTGGCTGATCGCTGCCGGGTTCGTCGCCGCCGGGCTCGGCATCTTCTACGCCGAGTGGGTGGCGGGCACGTAGTGGCGGGCATCCAGTGACGGAAGAGCGTGTCCACCAGCTCGGCCGGCACGACTCGTGGGAGGGCGTCCGCGCGGTCGTGGCCGGGTTCGGCGTGTCCGGGTTCGCCGCGGCCGACAACCTGACCCACCTCGGCGCGTCGGTCACCGCCCTGGACGAGTCCGACGCGGACGACCGACCGGAGAAGGCCGAGCTGCTCGAGGTGCTCGGCGCCACGGTGCGGCTGGGTGAGGGCAGCACCGCCCGGCTGCCCGAGGACGTCGACGTCCTGATCACGTCGCCCGGCTGGCGTCCCGACGCCCCGCTGCTCGCGCAGGCGGCCGCTCGCGGCGTACCCGTGTGGGGCGAGGTCGAGCTCGCCTGGCGGCTGCGCGACCCCGATCACGCGACCCCGTGGCTGGCGGTCACCGGCACCAACGGCAAGACCACGACGGTCCAGATGCTCGAGGCGATCCTCCGCGAGGCGGGCCTGCGCACGGTCGCCTGCGGCAACGTCGGCCTGCCGATCGTCGAGGCCGTGATGGACCCGACGCCGTACGACGTGCTGGCGGTCGAGCTCTCCAGCTTCCAGCTGCACTACACGTCCTCGATGCGCGCGCAGTCGGCGGCCGTGCTCAACGTCGCCGAGGACCACCTCGACTGGTACCCCTCGTTCCAGGACTACGTCGCGGACAAGGCCCGGATCTACGAGGGCGTCGAGCGGGCCTGCGTCTACAACGTCGCCGACCCGGTCACCGAGCAGCTCGTCCGCGAGGCCGACGTGGCGGAGGGCGCTCGGGCGATCGGCTTCACGCTCGGCATCCCCGACGTCGGCATGGTGGGGGTCGTCGACGACGTCCTCGCCGACCGCGCGTTCCTGGCCGAGCGGCAGTCGGCCGCGGCCGAGCTGTGCACGATCGCCGACCTGGCCAGCCCGGCGCCGCACTTCGTCGCCGACGCGCTCGCCGCCGCCGCGCTCGCCCGCTCCCACGGCGTGCCGACCACCGCGGTCCGCGACGCGCTCCGCCGGTTCACGCCCGCCGGGCACCGGATCGCGGAGGTCGCCAGCTTCGACGGCGTCACGTGGATCGACGACTCGAAGGCGACGAACCCCCCGGCCGCCCTCGCCTCCCTGCAGGCCTACGAGCCGGTGGTGTGGATCGCCGGTGGCCTGGCCAAGGGTGCCTCCTTCGACGACCTGGTCCAGCAGGTCCGCGACCGGCTGCGCGCCGTGGTGCTGCTCGGCACCGACGCCCCGGTGATCGCCGCGGCGCTTTCCCGACACGCACCGGATGTGCCCGTCTTCCACCTGCCCGCCGGGGAGACTGCTCCCATGGACCGCGTGGTGGCCGAGGCATCAGCACTGGCGCGTCCGGGCGACACCGTGCTGCTGGCTCCCGGCTGTGCATCGATGGACATGTTCGCCAACTACGGCGCCCGCGGCGACGCGTTCGCCGAGGCGGTCCACCGGCTGAGGGGAACCAGAGAACGATGACGGACGAGGTCGGGGTCACCGCCGGGCTGCGCATCCATGACGGCGCTGTCGACCTGTTCGCCAACTACGGCGCCCGCGGCGACGCGTTCGCCGAGGCGGTCCACCGGCTGAGGCACGCCCACGGGCAGTGACCATCCATCAGCGGCGAACGACCGGTGCGGGCCGGGCAGTGAGGATCCAGTGAGCGAGGAGGACGGGTGAGCGTGACCACCGACGCCGGCAGCCGCGCCCCCTCCCGGGACGCCGCGTCGGTCGGGCCGGGGGGTGGCCTGTCCGGCTGGCTGGCGTCGACGCGCGCATCGCTGGAACGTCCGCTCACGCCGTACTACCTGCTCCTCGGCGCGACCGGCCTGCTGCTCGCGATCGGCATGATCATGGTGCTCAGCGCCTCGAGCGTGGACTCCTTCACCCACCACGACAACAGCTACTACTGGGCCACGAAGCAGCTGATGTGGGTGGTCGTCGCGCTGCCGTGCGCGTGGATCGCGACCCGCCTCCCGCTGCGGCTGCTGCGCTTCGTCTCCTGGCCGATGGTGGCGGTCTCGCTGGTCCTCCTGGTGCTCACCCAGACCTCGCTCGGCGTCTCCGTCAACGGCAACCAGAACTGGCTGGGCCTGGGGCCCCTGCAGATCCAGCCGTCGGAGATCGCGAAGTTCTCGATGGTGCTGTGGTGCGCCGACGTGTACGCGCGCAAGGACGCCCTGCTGGGGTCCTGGCGCCACCTCTTCATCCCGGTCGTCCCCGTCACCGGGCTGCTCACGGTGCTGGTCCTGGCCGGCGGTGACCTGGGCACCGCCCTGGTGCTCTTCGCGATCACCCTCGGCCTGTTCTGGGTGGTCGGGGTGCCCGCGCGGATCTTCGTCGCCGCGGTCAGCGTGGTCTCCGTCGCCGCGCTCTACCTGGCCGCCAGCAGTCCCGAGCGGCTCAACCGGATCACCTCGTTCGTGAACCCGTTCAAGGACTTCCAGAACTCCGGGTGGCAGGCCGGCCACGGCATCCTCGGCATGGCCAGCGGCGGCATCCTCGGCAAGGGCATCGGCGCCAGCCAGCAGAAGTGGGGCAACCTGCCCGAGGCCCACACCGACTTCATCTTCGCCGTGCTCGGCGAGGAGCTCGGCCTCGTCGGCACCCTGCTGGTGCTCGCCCTCTTCCTGACCATCGCGTACGCCGGCATCCGGGTCGCCATGCAGAGCGAGGACCTCTTCATCCGCTACGCCACCGCGGGCATCGTGATCTGGCTGATGGCGCACGTGATCATCAACATCGGCATGGTGCTGGCGCTGCTGCCCGTCATCGGCATCCCGTTGCCGCTGGTCTCCTACGGCGGGTCGTCCCTGGTGCCCGAGCTGGTCGCGCTCGGCCTGGTGATCGGCTTCGCCCGGCTCGAGCCGTCGGCCGCGGCCGCCCTGCGCCAGCGCCGGCAGGCGCGCCGCGGCGAGCCCGGCCGTCCCGCGGCCCGGTCCGCGGTGAACGCCGGGGCCCGGCCGCGACCGCGGTCATGACGGCGGCGGCGTCATGAGGCGCGTGCTCCTCGCAGGAGGCGGCACCGCCGGCCACACCTCGCCCCTGCTCGCCACGGCGGACGCGCTGCGCCGTCGTCATCCCGACCTCGAGATCACCTGCCTCGGCACGGCCCGCGGCCTGGAGACGACGCTGATCCCGGCGGCCGGCTATCCCCTCGAGCTGGTCTCGCCGGTGCCGCTGTCGCGCTCCGTGGACGCCGACCTGTTCCGCACGCCCTGGCGGTTGCGCACCTCCGTGCGCGAGGCCGTCGCGGTGCTCGACCGGGTGCGCCCCGACGTGGTGGTCGGCTTCGGCGGCTACGTCTCCGTGCCGGCGTACCTGGCGGCGCGGCGGCGCCGGCTGCCGCTGGTGGTGCACGAGGGCAACGCGCTGGCCGGAGTCGCGAACAAGCTCGGGGCCCGGCTCACCCGGCACGTCGCGACGAGCTTCCCGGGCACGCGCCTTCCCCACGCGGTCTTCACCGGGCTGCCCATCCGCCGGATGATCGCGACCCTCGACCGCCCTGCCGTGCGGGCAGAGGGCCGGGCCGCCTTCGGCCTCGACCCCGACCTCCCGACGCTCCTGGTGACCGGCGGCTCGCAGGGCGCGCTCCGGCTCAACGCCACGGTCTCCGCCTGCGCCCCCGAGCTCGCGGCCGCCGGGGTGCAGGTGCTGCACGTCGCGGGGCCGAAGGGCGAGGTCGCGGTGGACCATGTCCCGGGCTCGCCGCCGTACGTCGTGGAGCCGTACGTCGACCGGATGGACCTCGCCTACGCCGCCGCCGACGCGATCGTGTGCCGGGCCGGTTCCAACACCGTGACCGAGGTCGCCGGCGTCGGCCTCCCGGCGGTCTTCGTGCCGCTGCCGATCGGCAACGGCGAGCAGGCCCTCAACGCGCGGCCGGTCGTCGAGGCCGGGGGAGCGCTGCTGGTCTCCGATGCCGCCTTCACCCCCGAGTGGGCGCGCGCGCAGCTGCCGGCGCTGCTGCGCGACGAGACCCGGCTCGCGGCGATGTCGCGTGCCGCCGCGGGGATCATGCGCCTCGACGGTGACGAGCGCCTCGCCGACCTCGTCGAGTCGGCAGCGGCGGCCGGAGGTGGTCGACGATGAGGGTCCCCGTCCCCGACGTGCTCCTACCCGCCGACCGCCTCGGTCGGGTGCACTTCGTCGGCATCGGCGGTGCCGGTCTGTCCGGCATCGCCCGCATCATGCTGGCTCGCGGTGTCGAGGTGTCGGGCAGCGACGCGAAGTCCTCGGCCACCCTCGAGGCGCTGCGGGCCCTGGGGGCACGCTGCTTCGTGGGCCACCGTGCCGAGCAGGTGCAGGGCGCCGACACCGTGGTGGTGTCGACCGCCGTGCGTGAGGACAACCCCGAGGTCGTGGAGGCCCGACGGCTCGGCCTGCGGCTGCTCCCGCGCTCCGCCGCCCTCGAGTCGGTCATGCAGGGCCGGCGGGTGATCGCGGTCGCCGGCACTCACGGCAAGACCACGACGACCTCGATGCTGACGGTCGCGCTGCAGCACTGCGGCGCCGACCCGTCGTTCGCGATCGGCGGGGAGCTGAACGAGTCGGGCTCCAACGCCCACGACGGCACCGGCGACCTGTTCGTCGCCGAGGCCGACGAGAGCGACGGCGCCTTCCTGGTCTACTCACCCCACGTCGCGCTGGTCACCAACGTGGAGGCCGACCACCTCGACAACTACGGCACGACCGAGGCCTACCACGCGGCGTTCGTCGAGTTCCTCGACCGGATCGACCCGGCCGGCTTCCTGGTGGCCTGCGTCGACGACCCCGGGGGCGCCGAGCTCGCCGAGGTCGCCCGCGGTCGCGGGCTGACGGTGGTCGGGGTCGGGGAGTCGGCGGCGGCGGACGTGCGGGCCGAGAACGTCGAGCTGGTCGGGTCGACGTCCACCTTCACGGTGGTCGACCGCGGTCGCCGGCTCGGCGACGTACGGCTGCGGATCCCCGGGCGGCACTATGTGCTGGACGCGCTCGCCGCCCTCGCCAGCGGGCTGCGCCTCGGCTACTCGTTCGCCGACCTGGCGCGCGGGCTCGGTGCCTACAGCGGCACCCGGCGGCGGATGGAGCTCAAGGGCGAGGCCGGCGGCATCCGCGTCTTCGACAGCTACGCCCACCACCCGAAGGAGATCGCCGGCGACCTGGTCGCGGCCCGGTCGCTCGCCGGGGCCGGCCGCGTGGTCGTCGCGTTCCAGCCCCACATGGTCTCGCGCACCCGCATCTTCGGCGCCGAGATGGGCCGGGCCCTCGGGGCTGCCGACGACGTCGTCGTGATGGACGTGTACGTCGCCCGCGAGGACCCCGAGCCCGGCATCACCGGCGCCCTGGTGGCCGAGGCCGTGCCGCTGCCGGCCGAGCACGTGGTGTTCGAGCCGTCGTGGTCCGCGACCGCCGGGCACCTCGTCGCGCGGGCCCGCCCGGGCGACGTCGTGCTGACGCTGGGTGCCGGTGACGTGACCCTGCTCGGCCCGGAGGTGCTCACGCAGCTGGCGGCGCGGGCGGAGCGGCGCGAGGGCGACCGCACGCACGCACCGACCGATGCACCGCCCGACGTACCGACCCAGCGGACGACCGAGTCCGCCGCACCGAACCCGCCGGGGGCCGACGATGACCGCGACTGACCAGGAGGAGACCGTCACGGTCGTGGACCGTGAGCTCGCGCGCCGGCGCTGGGGTCGACGGCTGCGCCGCATCCGCCCCTTCCTGTACGCCGCCCTGGTGCTGCTGATCGTCGGCGGGGGCACCTGGCTGGTGTTCTTCTCGTCGGTGGTGACCGTCCGCGACGTCTCGGTGCAGGGCAACCGCACGGTGAGCTCCGTCCGTGTCCGGGCCGTGGCGAAGACGCCGCTGGGTCGCCAGCTCGCCCGTGTCGACCTGGGCGCGATCCGCGCCCGCGTCGAGACGCTCCCCGCGGTGAAGTCGGTGTCGGTCTCGCGGTCCTGGCCGCACACCGTCGCGATCTCGATCACCGAGCGCACCCCGGTGGCGGTCGTCGACCGGGGCAACGGGCTGCAGGCGGTCGACGAGGACGGCGTGCTCTTCGGCAGCTACCCACGCCAGCCCGCGGAGCTCCCGCTCCTGCAGACGGCCCCCGACGTGAAGTCGGAGGCTCTCGCCGAGGCGGCCCACGTCGTCAGTGCCCTGCGGCCCGACATCCGCGCCCTGGTCGACCGCGTGGAGGTCGAGACCGTCGACCGGATCCGGCTGCACCTCTCCGGGGGCCGCACCGTGATGTGGGGGAGCGCCGAGCAGTCCGACGACAAGGCGGCGGTGCTGGCGGTCCTGCTCAAGCAGCCCGCGCAGGAGATCGACGTCAGCGTGCCGGGTCGTCCGACCACCCGCTGACGCACGACTTTTCCACGATTCCGCGACGCGGCGGGCGTGTTGCCGCGGATCCTGCGGGTCGCCTGCCTACCTTGGTTCCACGACCTCAGGTTGACATAACATTAACCTTCTACTGGAGGGTTAGAGTTACCGACCGGAGGTGCTTCCCCAGATGACCCGGAGTCGCCCGTGCAGTCGGGCAGGGCGACAACAGAGCGAGAGGCACCCGCCGTGGCAGCACCACAGAACTACCTGGCCGTGATCAAGGTCGTGGGTATCGGTGGAGGTGGAGTCAACGCCGTCAACCGGATGATCGAGGTCGGGCTGAGGGGCGTCGAGTTCATTGCGATCAACACCGATGCGCAGGCACTGCTGATGAGTGACGCCGATGTCAAGCTCGACATCGGCCGCGAGAAGACGCGCGGTCTCGGCGCCGGCGCCAACCCCGACGTGGGCATGGAGGCGGCCGAGGACCACGCCGACGAGATCGAGGAGGTGCTCAAGGGCGCCGACATGGTCTTCGTCACCGCCGGCGAGGGCGGCGGCACCGGAACCGGCGGCGCACCGGTCGTCGCCAAGATCGCGCGGTCCCTGGGGGCGCTGACCATCGGCGTCGTGACCCGCCCGTTCGCGTTCGAGGGACGGCGCCGTGCGCAGTCCGCGGAGGACGGCATCGCCAACCTCCGCGAGGAGGTCGACACGCTGATCGTGATCCCCAACGACAAGCTGCTCTCGATCTCCGACCGCAACGTGAGCATGCTCGACGCGTTCAGGCAGGCCGACCAGGTGCTGCTCCAGGGCGTCTCGGGCATCACCGACCTGATCACGACGCCGGGCCTGATCAACCTCGACTTCGCGGACGTGAAGTCCGTGATGTCCAACGCCGGCTCGGCGCTGATGGGCATCGGGTCGGCGCGCGGCGAGAACCGCGCCGTCGAGGCCGCCGAGCTCGCCGTCTCCAGCCCGCTGCTCGAGGAGTCGATCGACGGCGCCCAGGGCGTGCTGCTCTCGATCGCCGGTGGCTCCGACCTGGGCCTCTTCGAGATCAACGAGGCCGCGGCCATGGTCTCCGACGCGGTCCACGACGACGCCAACATCATCTTCGGCGCGACCATCGACGACGCGCTCGGCGACGAGGTCCGGGTCACGGTGATCGCCGCCGGGTTCGAGGGCGGTCGCCCGAAGCGCCGCGAGGAGGCGCCCAGCCTGCGCCGCCCCGCGCCGCCGAAGCCGGCCCAGACCCAGGAGGAGACCCGGGCTGCCGCCAAGGCGCTCGCCGAGCAGCGCCAGCACCCCGACCAGGGTGCGCGCAAGGAGCCCGTCACCGTCGGGGCTGCGACGCCGGCACCGCAGCGCAAGGCGACCAGCTTCGACGACGACCTGGACGTCCCCGACTTCCTGAAGTAGGTCCGCACCACCCGTGTACCACTGGCGCACCTCGCTGAGCTCAGCACGCGGCCCCGTCGACCTGGCCTTCACCGACCGGCACGGCGGGGCCGGTGCCGCGCCCTCCGACGAGCTCGACCTCGCCCTGGAGGGTGAGGGCGACCCGGCGGTGCGCGCCGCGAACCTGCACCTGGTGGCGACCGACTTCGCGCCGGGTGCGGTGGTCGACGACATGCGGCAGGTCCACGGCCGCACGGTGGTCGTCGTGGACGGCGCCGGTTCCGCAGGCGCCGATCGCCCCGAGGCCGACGCCCTGGTGACCACCCTGCCGGACCACCTGCTCGTGGTCCGCGTGGCGGACTGCGTCCCGGTACTGCTGGCCGACCCCGACACGGGCATGGTCGGCGCCGTGCACGCGGGGCGTCCGGGCCTGGCGGCGGGCGTGGTCCCGGCGGCGGTCGAGCGGATGCGCGCGCTCGGGGCCGGCGCCGTGGCGGCCTGGCTGGGCCCCCGGGTGTGCGGTGCCTGCTACGAGGTCCCGGCAGCGCTCCAGGTCGAGGTCGGCGCGATCGTGCCCGAGGCGGTCGCCACGACGTCGTGGGGCACCCCCTCGCTCGACATCGGCGCCGGGGTGCGCGCGCAGCTCGCCGCCCTGGGCGTCGAGGCGGTCGACGTGGGCACCTGCACGCGCGAGTCCGCGGACCTGTACTCCTACCGCCGCGACGGCACCCGTGCCGGCCGGTTCGCCGGTCTGGTCGTCAGGCGCTCCGATGGCTGACGACGACGCGCGCCGAGCCCTGCTGGCGGCGAACCTCGACACCGTCCACGGCCGGATCGCCGACGCCTGCCGGGTCGCCGGACGTGATCCGCAGGAGGTCGGCCTCGTGGTGGTCACGAAGTTCTTCCCCGAGTCCGACGTCCGCCTGCTCGCCGGTCTCGGCGTGACCGACGTCGGCGAGAACCGCCACCAGGAGGCCTCCGCCAAGGCGGCGGCGTGCGCCGACCTCGGGCTCTCCTGGCACTTCATCGGGTCGATCCAGAGCAACAAGGCAGCCGCGATCGCGGCGTACGCCGACGTGGTCGAGTCCGTCGACCGGGTCAAGCTCGTGAACGCCCTCGACCGCGGCGCCCGTGAGCACGGCCGCACCGTCGACTGCCTCGTCCAGGTCAGCCTGGACCCGCCGACGGCGTCCGCTCGCGGGGGAGCGGCGGCCGGGGACGTCGCTGCGGTCGCCGAGGCCGTCGCCGGCGCGAGCGCCCTGCGCCTGCGCGGCGTGATGGCGGTGGCGCCGCTCGGCGAGCCACCACTGCCGGCCTTCGAGCGGCTCGCCGAGGTGGCCGCCCGGCTCCGGCTCGAACACCCCGACGCGACCGTGGTCTCCGCAGGGATGAGCGGCGACCTCGAGGAGGCGATCCGGTGCGGTGCGACACACGTGCGTGTCGGCTCCGCGGTCCTCGGTCCGCGGCCACCGATCAAGTAATGTCCGAAACACGATCAAGGCCGCAGGTTCGTCGCGGCACGAGCGCAGAGGAAGAGGACACATGGCCGGCGCGATGCGGAAGATGGGCGTCTACCTCGGGCTGCTCGAGGACGCCGAGGGCGAGTACGCCGAGCTCGACCACGGCTACGACGAGCCGGCCCGCCACGAGCCCCGCGGTGCCGAGCCCGCCGCCCGCCCCGTGTCCAGCATCTCCGAGCGCCGCCGCGGCCCGGCCGCGCCGGCCGAGCACGCGATGACCGGCGTCGTGCCGCGCGCGTCCGCCCCGCTGTCCCGGATCACCACGCTGCACCCGCGCACCTACAACGAGGCGAGGGTGATCGGTGAGAACTTCCGCGACGGCATCCCGGTGATCATGAATCTCTCCGAGATGGCCGACGGTGACGCCAAGCGGCTCGTCGACTTCGCTGCCGGCCTGGTCTTCTCGGTGCACGGCTCGATCGAGCGCGTCACCAACAAGGTCTTCCTGCTCTCGCCGCCCAACGTCGACGTGGCTGCGGAGGACAAGCAGCGCATCGCCGAGGGTGGATTCTTCAACCAGAGCTGAGCGCACGTGAACGCTGTCGGCCAGATCATCGAGCTGGTCATCTGGACCTTCATCTTCCTGATGCTGGTGCGCTTCGTGGTCGACTGGATCCAGGTGTTCGCCCGCTCGTGGACGCCGCGCGGTCCGGTGCTGGTCCTGCTCGAGGCCGTCTACTCGGTCACCGACCCGCCGATCAAGGCGTTCCGCCGGGTCTTCCGGCCGGTCCGGATCGGCAGCGTGTCGCTGGACCTCAGCTTCCTGGCGGTGCTGCTGATCTGCTACCTGCTGCTGGCGATCAACCGGGCCCTGTTCCTCTGACCACGGGCAGATCCACGGGCCGACTCGGGGCTCGACTCGGGGGCCGACTCGCGGCCGACTCAGAGGCGCGCATGCCGCCCGGAGGCGCACGGGCTATTGTTCAATCCGACCACGTTGAAGTCCGACTAACGAAGAATGGGTGAGGTCATGCCGCTGACGCCTGAGGACGTGAGCAACAAGCGCTTTACTCCGGTCCGGCTCCGTGAGGGCTACGACATGGGTGAGGTCGACCAGTTCCTCGACGAGGTGGAAGCCGAGCTGGAGCGCCTCAACAAGGAGAACGACGACCTCCGGCAGAAGCTCGCGGCGGCCCAGCGCGGCGGTGGCGGCGAGGCCCCACCGGCCCCGGCGCCCCAGGTGGTGGAGAAGGCCCCCGAGCCGGCCCCCGCCCCGACCCCGGCTCCCGTCCCGGCCGCCGCGCCGGCGCAGGAGATCAAGGTGACCACCGTCGCCGACGCGTCCAGCGCGGCGGCGAAGCTGCTCGAGATCGCCACGCGCAACGCCGACGAGCTGGTCTCCGAGGCCAAGGACGAGGCCGACCGCATCGTCGGCGCCGCCCGCGCGAAGGCGGAGCGGCTCGAGGCCGAGGTCAAGGCCAAGAGCGACCGGCTCGAGTCCGACGCACGCACGCGTGCCGCCATGCTCGACTCCGAGACCGAGGCCCGCCGCAAGGAGATCTTCGGCAACCTCGAGAAGGAGAAGGACCAGCTCAACACCGAGATCGAAGGCCTGCGTGCCTTCGAGCGGGAGTACCGCAGCCGGCTGAAGAGCTACTTCACCCAGCAGCTGGAGGCTCTCGACGGCAACGCCTCGAGCGTCGCGACGCTGCCGGCCCAGGCCGAGCACGCGCCCAAGCGGCTGCGCTCGATCCTGGGCGAGGAGCCCGGGGACAACTGAGACCGGGCCGTCAGGCCACGCCGCCCCGGGGGCTCTCGGACCTCACTCCCGGACGGCGTCACCCACGGAACAGCGTGAAGCTGAAGCCGAGTTCGTCATCGCGCACCGTCAAGGTGTCGACGGACTCGGCTTCTGCCATCGTGGTCGCCAGCACCTCGCGCGCGATCAGCTCGCGGTGCTCCGCGACGGCCTCCGCCAGCTCACCCTCGGCGGCCCAGGTCAGGGCGATCCGGTCGGACACGTCGAAGCCGCTGTTCTTCCGGGTCTCCTGGATCAGCCGGATCACCTCGCGGGCGAGACCGGCCCGGCGCAGCTCCGGGGTCACCTCGAGGTCGAGGGCCACCGTCTCGCCCTGCTCGTTGACCACCGCCCAGCCCTCGCGCGGCCGTTCGGAGACGATCACCTCGTCCGCGAGCACCTCGACCTCGTTCCCGTCGACGGTCACCGTCGCGGTGCCGGTCTCGGCCAGTGCCGCGGAGAGCGCGGTCGCGTCGGCGGCGGCGATCGCGGCGGCCACCTTCGGCGTCTCCTGCGCGAACCTCTTGCCGAGCGCGCGGAAGTTGCCCTTCGCGGTGTGGTCGACCAGGTCGGCGCCGGCGGCACTGAGCGGCTCGAGCTCGCCGAGGTTCAGCTCGTCAGCCACCTCGGCCCGCAGCTCGTCACTGAGCCGTCCGTACGCCGCGGTGCCGACCAGCGCGCGCCGCAGCGGCTGCCGGATCTTCACCTTCGCCTCGGCGCGCGCGGCCCGGCCGAGCTCGACCAGCCTGCGGGCGATCGCGACGGACGCCGAGAGATCGGTGTCCACGGCGCTCTCGTCGGCCACCGGCCACGCCGAGAGGTGCACCGACTCCGGAGCGCCGTCGGTGACCGGCACGACCAGGTCCTGCCAGACCCTCTCGGTGATGAACGGCACCATCGGCGCCATCAGCTGGGTCAGTGCGACCAGCGCGTCGTGGAGGGTCTGCAGGGCGGCGGGGTCGCCGTCCCAGAACCGCCGGCGCGACCGGCGTACGTACCAGTTCGAGAGGTCGTCGACGAACTGGCCCAGCAGGGTGCCGATCCGCTGGGTGTCGAAGCGCTCGTAGGCCTCGGTCACCTCGACCACCAGCCGTGCGGTCTCGGCGTGCAGCCACCGGTCGAGCACCGGTCGCTCGGTGACCGGCGGCGCGTCGGCCCGGCCCGGCGCCCAGCCCGCGGCGCGGGCGTAGAGCACCTGGAAGGCCACGGAGTTCCAATAGGTCAGCAGGACCTTCCGGACGGTCTCCTGGATGCTCGCGTGCCCGACGCGCCGCGCGACCCAGGGCGAGCCGGAGCAGGCCATGAACCAGCGCACCGCGTCGGCACCGTGCTCGTCCATCAGCGGGATCGGCTCGAGGATGTTGCCGAGGTGCTTGCTCATCTTGCGGCCGTCCTCGGCCAGGATGTGGCCCAGGCAGAGCACGTTGGCGTACGACGACCGGTCGAAGACCAGCGTGCCGATCGCCATCAGCGTGTAGAACCAGCCGCGGGTCTGGTCGATCGCCTCGCAGATGAAGTCGGCCGGGTACGCCGTCTCGAACCGCTCCTTCGAGCCCTCGACGTGCGGGTAGCCCCACTGGGCGAACGGCATCGAGCCGGAGTCGAACCAGGCGTCGATCACCTCGGGCACCCGCGTCGACGTCGCGCCGCAGCCCTCCTCGGGGCAGGCGAAGGTGACCGCGTCCACGAAGGGCCGGTGCGGGTCGAGGCCCGACTGGTCGGTGCCGGTCAGGTCGCTCAGCTCGGCAAGAGAGCCGACGCAGGTCTGGTGGCCCTCGGGGCAGCGCCAGATCGGCAGGGGTGTGCCCCAGTACCGGCTGCGGGACAGCGCCCAGTCGATGTTGTTGTTCAGCCAGTCGCCGTAGCGGCCCCACTTGATCGTCTCGGGGAACCAGTTGGTCTGCTCGTTCTCCCGCAGCAGCGCGTCCTTGACCGCGGTGGTGCGGACGTACCACGACGGCTGCGCGTAGTAGAGCAGGGCGGTGTGGCAACGCCAGCAGTGCGGGTAGCTGTGCTCGTAGGCCTGGTGCCGGAAGAGCAGCCCGCGGGCCTGCAGGTCGGCCACCAGGTCGGTGTTGGCGTGACGGAAGAACTGCCCGCCGACCAGGGGTACTTCGGCCTCGAAGTGCCCGGTGCCGTCGATCGGGTTCACCATCGCGACGCCGTTGCGCCGGCAGGAGAGGAAGTCGTCCTCGCCGAAGGCCGGCGCCTGGTGCACCAGACCCGTGCCGTCCTCCGCCGTGACGTACTCCTCGGTGACGACTGAGTGTGGCTGGGCTCGATGGCTGGGTGTGGTGCGTGGTTGCGTTGCCTCGCTGTGGTCAGGCCAGTCGACGAGGTCGAAGGGTCGCTGGTAGGTCCAGCCGACCATGTCGGCCCCCTGGAACCGGTCCTCGACCGTCCAGCCCTCGCCCAGCACGCTGTCGACCAGGCTCTCGGCGACCACCAGCGTCTCGCTGCCGTCGGTCACGGTCACGTAGGTGAAGTCCGGGTGCACCGCGACGAGGGCGTTGGAGACCAGGGTCCAGGGAGTCGTGGTCCAGATCAGCAGCGTGGCGCCGGCGTACGGACCGCTGGTGAGGGGGAAGCGGACGTAGACCGACGGGTCGGTCACGGTCTCGTAGCCTTGCGCGAGCTCGTGGTCGGAGAGCCCGGTGCCGCAGCGCGGGCAGTACGGCGCCACGCGGTAGTCCTCGACGAGCAGGCCCTTGCGGTGGATCTGCTGCAGCGCCCACCACACCGACTCGACGTAGGACGGGTCCATGGTGCGGTAGGGGTCGTCGGTGTCGACCCAGTAGCCCATCCGCTCGGTCATCTGCTCGAAGGCGTCGACGTGCCGCAGCACCGACTCGCGGCAGCGCTCGTTGAACTCCGCGACCCCGAAGGCCTCGATGTCGGCCTTGCCGGAGAACCCGAGCTCCTTCTCGACCGCCAGCTCGACGGGGAGGCCGTGGCAGTCCCACCCGCCCTTGCGGGCGACGTACCGGCCGCGCATGGTCTGGAACCGGGGGAAGACGTCCTTGAAGACGCGGGCCTCGACGTGGTGCGTGCCCGGCATGCCGTTGGCGGTGGGCGGACCCTCGTAGAACGTCCACGGCTCGCCGTCGCGGGTCAGCTCCACCGAGCGCGCGAAGGTCGTCTGGCGCTCCCAGAGCGCGAGCACGTCACGCTCGAGCGCAGGCAGGTCGACCTGGGGAGGGACGGGGTTGTACTGGGTCACCAGGGATCCTTCGTGTCCGACAGCGAGGAGTTCGTCACCACACGAAGGGACGAGAGCCGTGCGGCTCCCGCGGTACCACCCTCCTTGGCCGGACGGCGCTGCCGGGCCGGCCCTCTTCATCGGTCGCCGCTGCCGGGTCTAGTCCGCGGACGCTGGCGTGCGACCGTGTTTCTTCCGGCGACTCAGGGCTGATGTTCGCGTCGTCGTCGTGCCCCCGGGCTCGCACCGCCCCCGGGTCGCTCCTGGCCGTACGACGGGCTACTGGTCCCATCGATGTCGTGCAGCAGCACAAGTGTGCCAGAGTGCACACGTGCCGCCGACCGGGGACGGACCGATCTCGGGGCATTCCCGGCGGGAATGAATTGGCGAACGCCCCGGAACGGCGCCTTGAAGGGGCAGGGACTTGCACATATCCTCGCGCCCACGGTGATGAGCCCGGCCCGCCGGGCATCACGAACTCTCAGCCCGATCGGGGGCGCACCACATCATGGCAACGACCGGCAAGCGATCTCTGGTGAGCAGAGCAGGCGCCGCGGCGCGCAAGGTGGTGGGTCGCTCCTCCTCGGCGGCGAAGCCGCGGTCGTCCGGCACGACCGTCGCGCTCAAGAAGGCGGCGCCCGCGAAGAAGGCCGCTGCGGCCAAGAAGGCGGCTCCGGCCAAGAAGGCGGCTCCGGCCAAAAAGGCGGCTCCGGCCAAGAAGGCGCCCGCGAAGAAGGCGGCACCGGCCAAGAAGGCGGCTCCGGCGAAGAAGGCGGCACCGGCCAAGAAGGCGGCACCCGCCAAGAAGACGGCACCGGCGAAGAAGGCGGCACCCGCCAAGGCGGCGCCCGCGAAGAAGACGGCACCCGCCAAGAAGACGGCACCCGCCAAGAANAAAGGCGGCTCCGGCCAAGAAGGCGCCCGCGAAGAAGGCGGCACCGGCCAAGAAGGCGGCTCCGGCGAAGAAGGCGGCACCGGCCAAGAAGGCGGCACCCGCCAAGAAGACGGCACCGGCGAAGAAGGCGGCACCCGCCAAGGCGGCGCCCGCGAAGAAGACGGCACCCGCCAAGAAGACGGCACCCGCCAAGAAGACGGCACCGGCCACGAAGGCCGCATCCACGACAGCAGCGACCGACCGTAGGAAGACAGCACCTGTGACCAAGGCCCCCGAGGCAACCCCCGCTCCCGCCAAGAAGGCGTCCGCAGCACCGCGCACGTCCGCCGCCAAGCTCGTCGTGCTCGAGGCCGAGGATCCCTGGACCAAGGACGAGCTCAACGAGGTCCGCAACCAGCTCCGTGCCGACGTCAAGCGGCTCACCGCCGAGCTCGACGAGGTGGCCGGTGACCTCGCCGACCTGATGCGCGACGCAGGCGAGAGCGCCGGCAGCGACCAGGCCGACGTCGGGTCCGCGACGTTCGAGCGCGACCAGGAGATGACGATCGTCAACAACGCGCGCGACATGCTGGTCCAGTCCGAGCACGCGCTCGAGCGGATCGCCGACGGCACCTACGGCGTCTGCGAGATGTGTGGCAACCCGATCGGCAAGAATCGGTTGATGGTGTTCCCCCGTGCGACAATGTGCATGACATGCAAGCAGCGCGAGGAGCGTCGCTGACCCGCGACGACGCATCTCACTCCGGGGCGTCCCGTCTGGGGCTGGTGCTGGGCATCGCGCTCGTCGCGTGGCTGGTCGACCTCGCCACCAAGGTCGTCGCGCAGCGCGAGCTCGCCGACCGTGGTCCGGTCGACGTGGTCGGCTCGCTGCTCCGGCTGAACCTCACCCGCAACGCGGGCGCGGCGTTCAGCACGGGACGCTCGCTGACGCCCGTGATCGCGGTCTTCGCGCTCGTCGCGTTCGTCGTGGTGCTGGTGCTCGCGACCCGGGTGGGCACGACCGGCTGGGCCTGGGCCCTCGGCCTGCTGCTGGCCGGCATCGCCGGCAACCTGACCGACCGGATCTTCCGTGAGCCGGGTCCGTTGCGCGGCCACGTGATCGACTTCCTGCAGCTCCCGCACTGGCCGATCTTCAACGTCGCGGACATGTGCATCAACGTGGCCGCGGCCCTCATCGTGCTCCAGTCCGCACGCGGGATCCCCTTGCGCGGACGGCACGCCGACGAGACCGAGGCCGCGCCGTGACGTCGTCGGCGGAGGAGCGCGCCCTCCTGGTGCCCGAGGGCCTGGCCGGCGAGCGGGTCGACACCGGGCTGGCCCGGATGTTCGGCATCTCCCGGTCCCGTGCGGCCGACCTGCTCGGCCAGGGCCTGGTCCGCCTCGACGGTTCGGCGGCCGCCAAGTCCGAGCGGCTCGTCCCCGGCAGCCTGCTCGAGGTGACCCTCCCCGCGACCACCGACCCGCTCGAGGTGCGCGCCGAGGCTGTCGAGGGCATCACGATCATCCACGACGACGAGTCGATCGTGGTGATCGACAAGCCCGTGGGCGTCGCGGTCCACCCGTCGATGGGCTGGACCGGCCCCACCGTGGTCGGCCACCTCGCCGCCGCCGGCTACCGGATCGCGACCAGCGGTGCCCCCGAGCGGCAGGGCATCGTCCAGCGCCTCGACGTGGGCACCTCCGGCGTGATGGTGATCTGCAAGGGGGAGCGCGCGTACTCCGTGCTCAAGAACGCCTTCCGCCACCGCACGGTCGACAAGGTCTACCACGCGCTCGTGCAGGGCCACCCCGATCCCTGGGAGGGCACCATCGACGCGCCGATCGGGCGCGCGACCAAGTCCGACTGGAAGTTCACCGTGCGCGACGACGGCAAGCACAGCGTGACCCACTACAGCACGCTCGAGGCGCACCGGTTCGCGAGCCTCCTCGAGGTCCACCTCGAGACCGGACGCACCCACCAGATCCGGGTGCACATGGCCGCGCTGAAGCACCCGTGCGTCGGCGACCTGACCTACGGAGCCGACCCGACCCTGGCGCGGCGGCTCGGTCTGGAGCGGCAGTGGCTGCACGCCGTACGCCTCGGCTTCGAGCACCCCGACACGGGCCAGTACGTCGAGTACGAGTCGGAGTACCCGCCCGACCTCGCTGCCGCCCTCGAGACCATCCGCGATGAGCACTGACGTCGACCTGGTCCTGCGACCCGCCACGTCCGACGACGCCGAGGAGCTCACCGAGCTCTACCTGGCCACGCGTCGCGCCGCCGAGCCCGCGATGCCTCCGCAGCAGCACACGCCCGAGTCCGTGCTCGCCTTCATGACCGGCGTGATCGCCGACAAGGAGGTGTGGATCGCCGAGGCCGACCAGCTGGTCGGGTTCGCCACGCTCGACGAGGCCTTCCTCGACGCGCTGTACGTCGGCCCCGAGCACCAGGGGCTCGGCATCGGCACCGCCCTGCTCGACCTGGTCAAGGCTCGCCGACCCGGTGGCTTCGGGCTGTGGGTCTTCGCCAGCAACGCCGCCGCGCGCGGCTTCTACCACCGCCACGGGCTCGTCGAGCTCGAGCACACCGACGGGTCGGGCAACCAAGAGCGCAGCCCCGACGTCCGGATGGCCTGGCCGGGGGACGACCCGATCGGGTTCCTGCGCCGCGAGATCGACCATGTCGACGACGAGCTGGCGCTGCTGCTCGCCCGGAGGTTCGCGCTCACCACGGCCGTGCAGGGGTTCAAGCACCAGCCCGGACGCGAGGGCCGCGACCCGGACCGCGAGCGGCAGATCGCGGAGCGGATGGCGGCGCACGCTCCCGGGCTGGGAGCCGAGGCGATCGGACGGATCATGGACGTCGTGATCGGGGAGTCGCTCGAGGCCTACGAGTCAGGCCCGCGCGCCTGATGGAGGTGTTCGGCGACACCGCGGCGGTCTACCGCGGGTTCGCCGCCGAGGCGGCCGGCGAGTCGCCCTGCTTCGAGCACTGGGCGCACTCGGTGGCCCGGGACGGCGAGGTGCTGGAGTGGCTGGCGCGACTGCCCGAGCGCAAGCGCCAGCCGAACCTGGTGTTCGCGGCCGCCCGGTGGCACGGGGTACCCGCTCCGGGCCCGTACGACGCGCTGCGCACCGCCCTGCTCGAGGACGACGGGACGCTCGCGCGGACGATCCTGGCGCGGTCGACGCAGACCAACGAGGTGGGCCGGCTGGCCACGCTGGCACCGGTCTTCGCGATGCTCGGCGGCCCGCTCAGCCTGATCGAGGCCGGTGCCAGCGCCGGCCTCTGCCTCTACCCGGACCGCTACGACTACCGCTGGGCGACCGACGAGGGCGTCCGGGTGCTGGGTGGCACCGGCGGACCGGTGCTCACCACGGCGGCCGACGGCCCGCTCCCGGTGCCGGAGCGGCCCCTGGAGGTCACGTGGCGCGCGGGCGTCGACCTGAACCCACTCGACGTCACCCGCGAGGACGACGTCGCGTGGTTGCTCACGCTGGTCTGGCCGGAGCAGACGTCGCGCCGGGCACGGCTGCAGGCCGCGGTCGCCGTCGCGCGCGACGAGCCGCCTCGCCTGGTCAGGGGCGACCTCCTCGACACGCTGCCGGCGCTCGTCGCCGAGGCCCCCGGGGTGCCCGTCGTGTTCCACAGCGCGGTGGTGGTCTACCTCGAGCCGGACCGTCGCCCCGAGTTCGTCGCGATGATGACCGACCTGGTCGGCCGCGGAGCCTGCCACTGGGTCAGCAACGAGGCCCCGGGAGTGCTGCCGGGCGTGCCTGTCCCGGCACCCGCCAGGAGCGGCCGGTTCCTGCTCGCGGTCGACGGCGTCCCGGTCGCCTGGACGCACGGGCACGGTGCCGACGTGGCGTGGCTCCCAGCCTCCGAGCGTCCGGGAACGTCCGCGAGTCCGTCGGCGTTCTCCTGACATGCACCAGCACTACAACGGCCTGAAGACCGCGCTGCTCCTGGGCGGGATCTTCGGGCTGCTCCTCGCTCTCGGCTCGGTGATCGGCGGCGGCCAGTACCTCTGGGTGTTCGCGCTCTTCGGGGTCGGCATGACGGCGTACGGCTACTGGAACTCCGACAGGATCGCGATCCGGGCGATGCGGGCCTACCCGGTCAGCCCGGCCGAGCAGCCGGCCATGTACCGGATCGTCCAGGAGCTCTCGGCGAAGGCCGGCAAGCCGATGCCCCGGCTCTTCGTCTCGCCCACGGAGGCGCCGAACGCGTTTGCGACCGGGCGCAACCCCGAGCACGCCGCGGTGTGCTGCACCGAGGGCATCCTCGGCCTCCTCGACGAGCGCGAGCTGCGCGCCGTGCTCGGCCACGAGCTGATGCACGTCTACAACCGCGACATCCTGACCTCCTCGGTCGCTGCCGCGATCGCCGGCGTGATCACCTCGGTCGCCCAGATGCTGATGTTCATGAACATCTTCGGCGGCGGGGACGACGAGGACCGGCCGAACCCCCTCGCCCTGATCGCGGTGAGCCTGCTCGCGCCGATCGCGGCCGCCGTGATCCAGATGGCGATCAGCCGCACCCGGGAGTACGACGCGGACGAGGACGGCTCGCGCCTCACCGGCGACCCGCTGGCCCTGGCCAGCGCGCTCGCCAAGCTCGAGCACGGTGTCGCGGCGCGGCCCCTCGCGCCCACCCCGCAGCTGCAGAACGCCAGCCACCTGATGATCGCGAACCCGTTCCGCGCCCAGGACGTCTCTCGGCTGTTCTCGACCCACCCGCCGACCGCCGACCGGATCGCCCGGCTGCAGCAGATGGCCGGTCGCTGAGGCCCTCGCCGACGTCGATCCGGTCGTACCCGCGCGCCTTGTCCGAGGTGGCTGAGACACTGACGTACGCTGTCGGTCTTCCCCCAGATGACGCGGCAGCGCGTCCCGTCCGCGACCCTCCGGGAAGGTGAGAACCCGCTCCATGTCGACCGGCTCCGACTCCTTCGTGCACCTGCACGTGCACACCGAGTACTCCATGCTCGACGGGGCCTCCCTGCTGGACGGTCTGTTCTCCCGGGTCAACGACCTGGGCATGACGTCGATCGCGATGACCGACCACGGCAACCTGCACGGCGCCTACGACTTCTACTCCAAGGCGCACCGGCACGGCGTGAAGCCGATCATCGGCATCGAGGCCTACCTCACCCCCGGCACGATGCGGGGCGAGCGCCGCCGGGTGCGCTGGGGCAAGGGCGACGCGGCCGAGGAGGGCGGCGACGACGTCGCCGGCGGTGGTGCCTACACCCACATGACCATGTGGGCCGAGAGCACCGAGGGCATGCACAACCTGTTCCGGCTCTCGTCCCGGTCCAGCCTGGAGGGCTACTTCTACAAGCCCCGGATGGACAAGGAGATCCTCGCCGAGCACAGCAGCGGCCTGATCGTCAGCACGGGCTGCCCGAGCGGGGCGATCCAGACCCGGCTGCGCCTCGGTCAGTGGGACGAGGCGGTCCAGGAGGCCGGCGAGCTGCAGGACATCTTCGGCCGCGACAACGTCTTCCTCGAGCTGATGGACCACGGCATCGCGATCGAGAAGCGCGTCCGCGACGACCTGCTCCGGCTCGGCAAGGAGCTCTCGATCCCGCCGATCGCGACCAACGACTCGCACTACAACAACCCCGAGGACGCCGACGCGCACGACGCGCTCATCTGCGTCGCCTCGGGCAAGCGGCTCTCGGACACCAACCGCCTGAAGTTCGACGGCGGCGGCTACTACATCAAGTCCGCCGCCGAGATGCGCCAGCTCTGGGCCGACGGGTTCGGCATGCCCGAGGCGTGCGACAACACCGTGGCGATCGCGGAGCGCTGCCAGGTGGAGTTCACCGAGTCGACCGGTGGCTACATGGCGCGCGCCGACGTGCCGGCGGGGGAGACCGAGGACTCCTGGTTCCGCAAGGAGGTCTGGCGCGGCATCGAGGCGCGCTACCCGGGCGACCGGCTCGACCAGGCGGTCCGCGACCGGGTCGAGATGGAGCTCGCGATCATCTCCCAGAAGGGCTACTGCGGCTACTACCTCGTGGTCGCCGACTTCATCAACTGGGCCAAGGACAACGGCATCCGGGTCGGCCCGGGGCGCGGTTCGGGCGCCGGCTCGATCGCGGCGTACGCGCTGCGGATCACCGACCTCTGCCCGCTCGAGCACGGCCTGTTCTTCGAGCGCTTCCTCAACCCCGAGCGCCCCTCGATGCCCGACTTCGACATCGACTTCGACGACGCCCGTCGCGGCGAGGTGATCGCCTACGTCAGCGACAAGTACGGCGCCGACCGGGTCGCGCAGATCGCCACGTTCGGTCGGCTGAAGGCGAAGGCCGCGATCAAGGACGCCGCGCGGGTCCTCGACCACGGATTCGCGATCGGCGACAAGATCACCAAGGCGCTGCCCGCCGACGTGATGGGCAAGGGCGTGCCGCTCAAGGAGATCTTCAACCCCGAGCACAAGCGCTACAAGGAGGGTGCGGAGTTCCGCACGCTCCACGACCAGGATCCCGACGTCCGCACGATCTACCAGACCGCCCTGGGCCTGGAGGGCCAGATCCGCAACTGGGGTGTGCACGCGGCGGGCGTGATCATGTCGAGCGAGCCGCTGATCGACATCGTCCCGATCATGGCCCGCCCGCAGGACGGCGCGATCATCACGCAGTTCGACTACCCGATGTGCGAGGCGCTCGGGCTGGTCAAGATGGACTTCCTCGGGTTGTCCAACCTGCGCATCCTCGAGGACGCGGTCATCAACATCGAGGCGAACCGCGGCAAGAAGCTGGTGCTCGAGGAGCTCCCCTTCGACGACCGGGCGACGTACGAGCTGATGGGCCGCGGTGACACGCTCGGCGTGTTCCAGCTCGACGGTGGCGGCATGCGTGCCCTGCTGCGGTCCATGCAGCCCGACCAGTTCGCCGACATCACCGCGGTCAGCGCGCTCTACCGTCCGGGCCCGATGGGTGCGGACTCCCACAACAAGTACGCCCGGCGCAAGAACGGCCGCGAGCCGATCGAGCCGATCCACCCGGCGCTCGCCGAGGCGCTCGAGCCGGTCCTGGGCGAGACCTACGGCCTGATCGTGTACCAGGAGCAGGTGATGGCCATCGCCCAGGCGCTGGCCGGCTTCACCCTGGGCGCCGCGGACAACCTGCGGCGGGCGATGGGCAAGAAGAAGAAGGAGGAGCTGGACAAGCAGTACGCCGGCTTCCAGTCCGGCATGCTCGAGCGCGGGTTCCCCCAGGACGCGATCGACAAGCTCTGGGAGATCCTGCTCCCGTTCTCCGACTACGCGTTCAACAAGTCCCACTCCGCGGCGTACGGCGTCATCACCTACTGGACCGCCTACCTCAAGGCGAACTACCCCGCGGAGTACATGGCCGCGCTGCTCACGTCGGTGAAGGACGACAAGGACAAGATGGCGATCTACCTCAACGAGTGTCGCCGGATGAAGATCCAGGTCCTGCCGCCCGACGTCAACGAGTCCGACGCGGACTTCACCCCGGTCGGCACCGACATCCGGTTCGGCCTCGGGGCGGTCCGCAACGTGGGCCACAACGTCGTCGACGGCATCGTCGTCGCCCGCCGGGAGAAGGGCCGCTACCTCGACTTCAACGACTTCATGAGCAAGGTGCCGGCGATCGTCTGCAACAAGCGGGTGATCGAGTCGCTGATCAAGGCCGGCGCCTTCGACGACATGAAGCACAAGCGCCGCGCCCTCGTCGCGATCCACGAGGTGGCCGTCGACCAGTACGTCGACATCAAGAAGAACGAGGCGATCGGCCAGGACTCCCTGTTCGCGGGCCTGGACGGGCTCGACGACGACTCGGGAGGCTTCGGCGTCTCGATCGCCGTGCCCGACATCGACGACTGGGACAAGATGACGCTGCTGGGGCACGAGCGCGAGATGCTCGGCCTCTACGTCTCCGACCACCCTCTGCTCGGGATGGAGCACGTGCTCTCCTCCGTGCGTGACTGCACGATCGGGCAGCTGATGCTCGACGAGGAGCGCGCCGACAACACCACGGTGACGGTGACCGGACTGATCACCTCCGTCCAGCGCAAGGTCACCAAGCGTGGGGACACCTGGGCGATGGTCACGCTCGAGGACCTCGAGGGCGCGATCGACGTGCTGCTGTTCCCCAGCGCCTACCAGCTCGCCGCCCACCTGCTCACCCAGGACGCGATCGTCACCGTCAAGGGCCGGCTGTCGCGGCAGAAGGACCAGCCCGAGCTGCACGGCCAGGAGCTGAGCCTTCCCGACCTCAGCGACGGGCCGAGCGGCCCGGTCGTGATCTCGCTGCCCTCGACCCGCTGCACCCCGCCGGTGGTCGAGCAGCTCAAGGAGATCCTCCGCACCCACCCCGGCATGTCCGAGGTGCAGCTCAAGCTGCTCACCCGCGCCTCCACACGGGTGCTCCGCGTCGACGACGGCCACCGAGTGACGCCGAGCCCGGCCCTGTTCGCCGACCTCAAGCAGCTCCTGGGGCCCGGATGTCTGGGCTGACCGTGCCGCCGACCGCCGCGCCGCGCCGGCTGCTGTCCCACCCCGTGGCGCGCGACCTGGCCGTCGTGCTCGTCTGGTTCGTCGCGCTCGGGGTGCTCGCCGCCGTGGTCTGGTGGCAGGTGACGCCGCTGGCCGACTACACCCGCACTGCCACCAACGCAGAGATGGGCGAGGAGCAGCTCGGTCAGCAGGTGGCCGCCGACGGGTGGTACCTCACCCTCGGCGCCGTCGGCGGCCTGCTCAGCGGCGTGGCCCTGCTCTCGATGCGCTGGCGCGACCCGCTGCTCATGGTCGCGGCCGTCACCGTCGGCAGCCTCCTGGGTGCCTGGGTGATGCTCCGGGTCGGGCTCTGGCTCGGCCCCGCCGACCCCAAGTCCGTGCTCCCGCACGCCGCGGTCGGCGCCCGGGTCCCGATGCAGCTCAAGCCCGGAGCGAGCGGCGTGGTCTACGTCTGGCCGATCACCGCGCTGCTCGGCGCGATCGGCGTCATCTGGGGCACCGAGCAGCACCGGACCGGCTCTTCGGAGCCGGCCGCGGTCGACGGCACCGGCAGCGGCGCGGACGCGGCGGACGAGCCGTCCGGTCACGTTGCGCAATGACCCGGTGAGCGCCCTCCGATCCCGGTAGGGTGCCGCCGACAGCAGATCACGGGGGCGCCGCATGTCCGAGGACTCACCGACCTGGCCGCAGCAGCCGGCCGAGCACACGACTCCGCTCGAGTCCTTCGAGACCGTGGGGCCGGGTTCCTCCGGCGGAGGCGGGCCGCGACGGCGCAGCGTGATCGGCGCCGTCGCCGTCGTCGTGGTGGCGATGCTCGGCGGGGGCGCGTACGCGGCGTACTCCTTCCTCGACGGCGGTGGCCCCGAGCCGGCCGAGGTGCTGCCGGCCTCGACGCTGGCGGCGCTGAGCGTGGACCTCGACCCCTCGGCGAGCCAGAAGATCGCCGCGATCCGGTCGATCCGCAAGTTCCCGGCGCTGAAGAAGACGCTCGGCCTGCAGGCCGACGACGACCTCCGCCGGTTCGCGTTCGACAAGATCGTCGACGGGCACTGCGGCAAGCTCGACTTCGAGCACGACGTCAAGCCGTGGCTCGGCAAGCGGGCGGCCCTCGCGGCCGTCGACCTCGGCGGCCAGAACCCTGTGCCCGTCGTCGCGCTGCAGATCAGCGACCACGACAAGGCCCAGGCCGGCTTCCAGGCGCTGGTCGACTGCACCGATCCGAAGGACTTCGGGTTCGCGGTCGGCCAGGACTACCTGGTCGCGAGCGACAGCGCGGACCACGCCCGGACCGTGCTCGCCCAGGGCGAGGCAAAGCCGCTCTCCGACGACGCGACGTACCGGCGGTGGACGACCGCCGCCGGCGACCCCGGGGTCGTGTCCTTCTACGTCGGCCCGGGGGCGGCCCGGTACGGCGAGCGGCTCCTCGACGACGCCGGCTCCAACCTCTTCGACTCCGGTCGCGGCAGCTTCAGCTTCGCCGAGGGCAGCTCGGGGTTCCAGCCGCTGCCCGACGCTTCGAGTGATGCCGACCCGCGAGTCTCGGCGAAGGGTGCGCTGGCGCACTTCCGGGGGCTGGCCGGCACCGTGCGGTTCAGTGGCGGCGGGATGGAGCTGTCCGTGGCCGGCGGCGGTGTGAACCAGCTGCAGGGGCTGGCGACGATCGGTCCGGACGTGTCCGACCTGCCCGGCGACACGGCGGCGGCCGTCGGCTTCGGCGTGGGCAAGGACTACGCCAAGCAGCTGGTCGAGGCCTTCACCAGCCTGGCCGACCTGACCAGCCTGGAGAACCAGACCGGCCTGGACCTGCCCGACGACCTCCAGACCCCGCTGGGCAGTGGCGTGACGCTCTCCCTGGGAGGGCACGCCCCGCACTCGCTGTCCGATGTCGCCGGTCCTGAGGACGTCCCCGCAGGAGTCGTGCTGCACGGCGACCCCGACCAGATCCAGGCCGTGATCACCAAGGTCGAGCAGCGCCTCGGGATGCAGCTCTCGGACATCCCCATGGACGTCCAGGGCTCAGGGCACAAGCTCGCGATCAGCACCGGCGGCTACGGCCCGGAGCTGCTCAAGGACGGCACGCTCGGCTCCGCCCGCGGCTTCCGCGACGCCGTCCCCGAGGCGGACAGGGCCGGCGCGATCCTGTACGTCGACTTCGACTCGGCCTGGCGCGACGCCCTCGCGCGGGAGCTGACCACGGAGGGCGGCACCAGCGCGGCCGACTTCGACGCGAACACCAAGCCGCTCCACACGCTCGGCCTGAGCTCGTGGGTCGACGGAGACACGTTCCACGGTCTCCTGAAGATCACCACGGACTGAGCGGCCCGGCCCCTCAGCTGGTCCGTGCGATCGACGCCCTGGTCGCCCCGGTCACGCGGGCCAGGTCGTCCGGTGCGAGGCCGAGGTCCAGCCCGCGGCGTCCACCGCTGACGAACACGGTGGCGTGATCGTCAGCCGAGGCGTCGAGCACGGTGCGCAGCGGGCGCTTCTGGCCGATCGGTGAGATCCCGCCCACGACGTACCCGGTGACCCGCTCGGCGACGGCAGGATCGGCCATCTGGGCCTTCTTCCCGCCCACCGCGGCCGCGAGGGCCTTGAGGTCGAGCTGGCCGGTGACCGGAACGACGCCGACGACGAGGTCGCCGTCGACGTCGGCGAGCAGCGTCTTGAAGACTGTCGCGGGCTCCAGGCCGAGCGCCTCGGCCGCCTCCAGGCCGTAGGAAGCCGCCGCCGGGTCGTGCTCGTACGCGTGGACGGTGAACGGGACGCCCGCGCGGGTCAGTGCCACCGTCGCGGGCGTGCCGGGGGCGCCCTTCTTCCTGGCCATCGTGGGCAGAGACTAGTTGGGCGACCAGCGGGTGCGGGCGACCTCGGTGGCCGGCAGGCTGGGCAGCGCGCGCATCGCCTGCATCTCCTCGTGCAGCGAGCGGCGCAGCATCCGCAGCCGGGTGAGCGCGTCGGGCGCCTCGAGGAGGTCCTGGCGCTGGCCCTGGCTGAGCAGGCAGGTGGCCGCCAGCGTGTAGGACAGGTACGCCGGGTGCCGCGGCATCGGCCCGGCCAGCACCGGACCCCCGCGCAGGGCCGAGAGCGCCGTGCGGTACTCCTCGAACGCATTGAGGGCGAGGACGGCCTCGTCGGCGGCCTCCTCGACGTCGTCCTCGTCCTCCACGAGGTCGCCGCGGGCGGTGAGGTACTCCCCGGCGGGGTCGACCTCGTCGAGCACGATCCGCTGCCGGCCCGTGACCTCGATGTCGAACCGTCCGTCGTCGTACCGCTCCACGTCGGTGACCTGCACCACGGTGCCGACGCGGTGCAGCGACTGCACGCCGCGGTCGCCGACCTCGTAGCCCTCGCGGATGGCCACGACGGCGAAGATCCGGTCGGCGGGCTCGGGGAGCAGCAGCAGGTCGCGCATCAGCGCCCGGTAGCGATCCTCGAAGATGTGCAGGGGAGCGACCACGCCGGGGAACAGCACGCTGTTGAGCGGGAACACCGGCACCGTGGTCACGAGAGGACCGTAACCTGCCCGCGCACTGAAATCCGGTCAAAGGGAGCCGCGGGGGCTCCCTAGACTGGTGCCATGATCCGCCGAGTCGACCTCCGTGGCGCGGCTGCGGCGTCCCCCGACTACCGCACGCTCGTGCCGCGCGCCGAATTCGACGTCGACGCCGCCCTCGAGGTGGTCAGGCCGATCTGCGACGACGTCCGGGAGCGCGGCGTGGCTGCGATCCTGGAGTACTCCGCACAGTTCGACGCGGTCGACCAGACCGACATCGCGGTGCCCGCGGAGGCGCTCTCGCAGGCGCTCGCCGAGCTCGACCCGGACGTGCGCGCGGGACTGGAGGAGTCCATCCGCCGCCTCCGCGCCAGCTGCGAGGCCGAGCTCGAGCAGGACGTCGTCACCGACTTCGGGCCCGGCGCCCGCGTCACCCAGCGGATGGTGCCGGTCGACCGGGTCGGGCTCTACGTCCCCGGTGGCGTCGCGCCGCTGGTCTCCAGCGTGGTGATGAACGTCGTGCCGGCCCAGGTCGCCGGGGTCCGGTCGATCGCGCTGACCAGCTCGCCGCAGCGCGCGCACGGGGGCCTCCCGCACCCGACCATCCTCGCGGCCTGTGCGCTGCTCGGGGTCGAGGAGGTGTACGCCGTCGGCGGCGCCCAGGCGATCGCGATGCTCGCGTACGGCGCGGGCCCGTGCCGCCGGGTCGACCTGGTCACCGGGCCGGGCAACATCTACACGGTCTCGGCGAAGCGGCTGCTCAAGGGCGTCGTCGGCATCGACGCCGAGGCCGGGCCGACCGAGATCGCGATCCTCGCCGACGAGACGGCGGACGCCGCGTTCGTCGCTGCCGACCTGATCAGCCAGGCCGAGCACGACCCGCTGGCGGCCTCCGTGCTGGTCACCGACTCCCTGACCCTCGCCGACGACGTGGAGCGCGAGCTGGACAAGCAGGTGCCGGCGACCAAGCACGTCGAGCGGATCCGCACGGCGCTGGGCGGCCCGCAGTCGGGGATCGTGCTGGTCGACGACGTCGAGCAGGGCCTCGACGTGGTCAACGCCTACGCGGCCGAGCACCTCGAGATCCACACCGCCGACGCGGCCGCCGTCGCCGCGCGCGTCCGCAACGCGGGCGCCGTGTTCGTCGGCAGCTTCGCCCCGGTGTCCCTGGGCGACTACTGCGCCGGGTCGAACCACGTGCTGCCGACCGCGGGCTGCGCCTGCCACTCCTCGGGCCTGTCCGTGCGCGCCTTCCTCAAGGCGGTCCACGTGATCGAGTACTCCCGCGACGCGCTTGCCGACGTGGCCGGCCACGTCACGACGCTCGCGGACGCCGAGGACCTCCCGGGCCACGGAGCGGCGGTCCGCGTGCGCTTCGAGGCGCCATGACCTGGCCGCCCCTGCGCGAGGAGCTCCGGGGGATCGAGCCGTACGGCGCGCCGCAGCTCGACGTGCCCGTCGCCCTCAACGTCAACGAGAACCCCTACCCGCCGTCGGCGGCGGTCGTGGCCGACATCGCGGCCGCGGTCACGGACGCCGCCGCGACGCTGAACCGCTACCCCGACCGCGAGTTCACCGAGCTGCGCAAGGGGCTCGCCGAGTACCTCAACGCCGACGGCGGTCGGGGCATCGGCCCTGACCAGGTCTGGGCCGCCAACGGGTCCAACGAGGTCATGCTCCACCTCCTCCAGGCGTTCGGCGGCCCGGGACGGACGGCGGTGTCGTTCGCGCCGACGTACTCGATGTACCCCGAGTACGCCCGCGACGCGATGACCGCCTGGGTGGCCGGCCGGCGCCACGAGGACTTCGCGTTCGACCTCGAGCACGCCCACGAGGTGATCGACGAGCACCGGCCCTCGGTGGTGCTGCTGCCGTCGCCGAACAACCCGACCGGCACGGCCCTGCCCCACGACGTGATCGGCACGCTGTGCACGATGCTGTCGGGGCACGGGGGCGAGGACGGCCTGGTGGTGATCGACGAGGCCTACGCGGAGTTCCGCCGCGAGGGCACCCCGTCCGCGCTCGAGCTGCTCGGCGACCACCGCAACCTGGTGGTCACGCGCACGATGAGCAAGGCCTTCGCCCTGGCCGGTGCCCGGCTGGGCTACCTCGCCGCGGCCCCGGAGATCTGCGACGCGCTCCGGGTCGTCCGGCTGCCCTACCACCTGTCCGCGGTCACGCAGGCGACCGCGTCGGCCGCCCTGCGGCACGCCGACGAGCTGCTGGCCAACGTCGCCGAGCTGCGCGCCGAGCGCGACCGCACGGTCGCGTGGCTGCGGGAGCGCGGGTTCGAGGTCGCCGACTCCGACGCGAACTTCTGCCTCTTCGGCCGGTTCGACGACCGCCACGCGGTCTGGGAGGGTCTGCTGCACAGGGGAGTCCTGATCCGGGAGACTGGACCGGACGGATGGCTCCGCGTGTCGATCGGCACCGCGGAGGAGATGGCGGCGTTCCGGGCCGCCCTGCTGGAGGTTGCGTCATGAGTCAGCGCACTGCACGGATCGAGCGGGAGACCAAGGAGTCCAAGGTCCTCGTCGAGGTCGACCTGGACGGCAGCGGCCGGGCCGACGTGAGCACCGGCGTGGGCTTCTACGACCACATGCTCGCCTCGCTGGCCCGGCACGCGCTGCTCGACCTGACCGTCCAGACCGACGGCGACACCCACATCGACGCCCACCACACCGTCGAGGACACCGCGATCGTGCTCGGCGACGCCCTGCGGGAGGCGCTCGGCGACAAGGCCGGGATCCGCCGGTTCGGCGACGCCACGGTGCCGCTCGACGAGGCACTGGTGCAGGCCGTCGTCGACGTGTCCGGCCGGCCGTACTGCGTCCACGTCGGCGAGCCCGAGGGCCAGCAGTACGTCGCCATCGGCCGCGACGGGTACGTCGGCTCCCTGACCCGCCACGTCTTCGAGACCCTCGCGCACCACGCCCAGATCGCGCTGCACGTGCGTGTGCTCTCCGGCCGCGACCCGCACCACCTCGTCGAGGCGCAGTTCAAGGCGCTCGCGAGGGCGCTGCGCGACGCGATCGCGCTCGACCCGCGGGAGACCGGCGTGCCCTCGACCAAGGGAACGCTCTGAACGGTGGTTGAGCCTGTCGAGACCCGCCGGGTCGTCGTGCTCGACTACGGGTCGGGCAACCTGCGCTCGGCCGTGCGCGCCCTCGAGCGAGCCGGCGCCGAGGTCACCCTCACCGGCGACAAGGAGGCAGCCCTGGCTGCCGACGGCCTGGTCGTCCCCGGCGTCGGGGCGTTCGCGGCCTGCATGGCGGGCCTGCGCGCCGTCAAGGGCCCGGAGATCATCGGCCGGCGGCTGGCCGGTGGCCGGCCCGTGCTCGGCATCTGCGTGGGCATGCAGGTGCTCTTCGAGCTCGGCGTCGAGCACGGTGTGACGACCGAGGGCTGCGCGGAGTGGCCGGGCACCGTCGAGCGGATCCAGGCGCCCGTCGTACCCCACATGGGGTGGAACACCGTCGAGGTCCCGGAGGGCAGCATGCTGTTCGAGGGTGTCGAGCGTGAGCGGTTCTACTTCGTGCACTCCTACGGCGTCCGCGACTGGACCCTGTTCACCAACGGCCGCACCCGGGCGCCGCTGGTGACGTGGGCCGAACACGGTGGCGACCGGTTCGTCGCTGCGGTCGAGAACGGCCCGTTGTGCGCCACGCAGTTCCACCCCGAGAAGTCCGGCGACGCCGGCGCCCGGCTGCTCGCCAACTGGGTCTCCTCGCTGAAGGCGTCGCGATGAGCAAGGAGCGGGCCCGTCGCCGGGAGGAGCGGGAGCGCGAGGCGGCGATCCGGCGCGCGGCCCGGGTGCGGGCCTCGGAGCGAGCCGCCCGGCAGCGCGCGCGACGCGACGCGCTGCGCCGACGGCTGGTCCCGCTCACCACGGGGCGCCAGACCGGCGTGCTCGCGCGCCGCAGACGCACCCGGCTGAACCTCGTGATCGTCGCCCTGCTCTTCACGCAGGTCGTGGTCTGGGTCGTCCGTCCCGACTGGCAGGCGCGGCTCGCGGCCCTGCTCGTGGCCGCGCTGGCCTTCCCTGTCATCGCTGCCTTCACCCTCTGAACCCCATGGTGACCCTTCGACGCACGGACCGGAACCGAACGCCGGGACGCAATGCGCTGGACGCAAGGAGACCGATGTGAACGCCTACCTTCAGCTGCTGCCTGCCGTCGACATCAAGAACGGACAGGCCGTCCAGCTGGTCCAGGGCGTCGACGGCTCGGAGAAGCGCTTCGGCGACCCGGTCGAGGCCGCTTTGCGCTGGCAGGACGCCGGTGCGGAGTGGTTGCACCTGGTCGACCTCGACGCCGCGTTCGGCCACGGGCAGAACCGCGAGCTCCAGGCCGAGATCGTCGGCCGCCTCGACATCAAGGTCGAGATGAGCGGCGGCATCCGGGACGACGAGTCGCTCGAGGCGGCGATGGCCACCGGCTGCCGCCGGGTCAACATCGGCACAGCGGCCCTCGAGCAGCCGGAGTGGTGCGCACGCGCGATCGCGACGTACGGCGACCGCGTCGCGATCGGCCTGGACGTGCGCGGCACGACGCTGGCCGCGCGCGGCTGGACGCGCGAGGGCGGCGACCTCTACGAGACCCTGGCGCGCCTGGATGCCGAGGGGTGCGCCCGGTACGTCGTGACCGACGTCAACAAGGACGGGATGCTCCAGGGCCCGAACCTCGACCTGCTCCGGGACATCTGCGGCCGCACCGACCGCCCGCTGGTGGCTTCCGGCGGCGTCACCACCCTCGACGACATCCGGGCCCTCATGGAGCTGGTGCCGCTCGGCGTCGAGGGAGCGATCGCCGGCACCGCGCTCTACGAGGGCCGGTTCACCCTCGAGGAGGCGCTGGCGCTGACCCTTCCCGGTGGTGGCTCCCGATGACCCTCGCGGTGCGGGTGATCCCCTGCCTGGACGTCGACGGCGGCCGGGTCGTCAAGGGGATCAACTTCCGCGAGCTGCGCGACGCCGGCGACCCGGTGGAGCTGGCCAAGGTGTACGACGCCGAGGGCGCCGACGAGCTGACCTTCCTCGACATCTCCGCCTCGCACGAGGGCCGCGCGACCACGATGGAGATCGTCTCGCGCACTGCCGAGCAGGTGTTCATCCCGCTGACCGTCGGCGGCGGGGTAGGCAGCGTCGAGGACGTCGACCGCCTGCTGCGGGCCGGCGCGGACAAGGTCGCGGTGAACACCGCCGCCCTGCGACGTCCCGAGCTGGTCGCGGAGATCGCCGACCGGTTCGGCAACCAGGTGCTGGTGCTCTCGGTCGACGCGCGGCGGGTCCCGGCAGGCTCGACCACGGACTCCGGCTTCGAGGTCACCACCCACGGCGGCCGGCAGTCGGCCGGCAAGGACGCGATCGCCTGGGCGGTCGAGGCGGCGGAGCTGGGCGCGGGGGAGATCCTGCTCAACGCGATGGACGCCGACGGCACCCAGGACGGCTTCGACCTCGACCTGATCCGGCTGGTCCGGGCCGAGGTGAGCATCCCGGTCATCGCCAGTGGTGGCGCCGGCCGCCTCGAGCACTTCCCGCCGGCCGTGGCGGCCGGAGCCGACGCGGTCCTCGCCGCGACCGTGTTCCACTTCGGCACGCTGCGCATCGGCGAGGTCAAGCACACCCTGGCCGACGCGGGCTACCCCGTGCGCTGAGTCCCGTGCCTCAGGCAGGGTCAGGGGTCCAGCAGAGGCCGTAGCGCTGACCGGCGTTCCAGGCGTCCTTGGTGGGCCACTCGAAGCTCCAGTGCAGCTTCAGCGAGTCGGCGGCCAGCTTGGCGTCGACGTCGTGGCAGGCCGAGTCCGCCGCGGCCCCGGCGGCCTTCCCCAGGTACGCCGCGCCGGCCGGCAGGTCGACGGTCGCCCGGGCCCGCCAGCTGTGCGGCTGCGAGCAGATCACGCGCTCGAACCGGGAAGCGGCCGGTGAGGCGGTGCCGCAGGTGCCCCAGCGGTCGAGGGCGCCGTCCTGGGAGAGGATCCCCCGGGTCACCCGCGGAAGCGGGGCGAGGACGTCGTGCCCGGCGAGCGCGACGAGGTCGCAGCGGAACCACAGCGCGCCGCGGTCGCTGTCGGTCAGCGAGGGGCTGAACCACACCACCGTGAGCCGGCTGAGGCGCCGGGTCTCCTCGTCCCCGCCGACCTGCGCGGCGAGGGCGCGGCGGCACCGGCCCGCGATCTGCTGCTGCACGGGGTCGGCGTCGACCGCGAGCAGGTGCCCGTCGACGACCGGCCGGATCGTGCCGACCCGGATCGTCGTGGTCGTGTGCGCGGACGAGCACGGGACCGGCGGCTCGGTGGTGGTCGCCTTCACCGCGGCGGCGAAGTCGAGGTCGTAGCAGGCGTGCGCGGGCGGCGGAGCCGGCGGCGCGGGTGCGGCGGACGTCGCCGTGGACGACGAGGAGGACGTCGAGGGGGACGCCTCCGGCTTCCCGCTGCTGCACGCCGTGAGGCCCAGCAGCAGGACGGCCAGCAGGACGGCCGGCAGCAATCCCGGCCGTGCGCGCGTCGTGCGGGTGCGGGCGCTCATCGGTCGGTCCTCGCCCAGCAGACCGAGCGCCGGTTCCCGGCCGCCCACTCCGCCGCGTGGAACCACGTGTAGCCGAAGTCGTAGTCGTTCGCGTAGTGGGTCCACGCGGCCACCCACTCCGAGCAGCGGTCGCGCGAGAGCACCTGCACGATCCGGTCTCCCGGGTAGGGATCCTTCGGTTGCCGGACCTTGATCGTGCTCACCGCGCGCCAGTCGTGCGTCTCGGAGCAGGGCACCTTCGTGGAGCGCGGCACGCTGGGGCCGCGAGCGCACGTCAGCCAGGCGTCGGGCAGGTCGGTGCTGAACAGCCCCTGCGCGTCGACCGGCAGCGGGCGGAGCGTCTTGGCCCCGTCGGGGCCACCCACCACGTCGCAGCGGTACCAGCGCGCACCGTCGGCCCACCCCCGCTCCGAGGGCCGGAACCACGCCCAGGACAGCTGCACCCGCATCGCCAGGCTCTCGTCGAGGCCGACGAAGTCGCGGAACGCCTGGTTGCAGGCCTGGTAGACGAACCGCCCGTGCCGCGCGTCGGCGTACCCGCTCCCGGTGCTCGCGGGCAGCGTGCCGACGGCGAAGGTCTGCGCCGTGTGTCGCTGCGTGCACGGCACGACCGGGCCGGCGTTGCTCGGCTTCGCCAGGTCGCCGGCGTCGAGGTCGCGGCAGGCGCCCTGCCGGGGCGGGGTCCGGCGGTCGGCGTCGGTCGAGCCGGAGCTGCCGCACGCTGCGGCGAGGAGCGCGAGCGCGAGGAGCGTGACCGTACGTCGGACCACGGAGCCTCCTCAGCGCCTCCTCAGCCGGCCCTCGGTCAGGCGGCCCCACTCAGCTGGCCTCTCAGACGGACAGCAGTGCGGCGATCGTACCGCCCAGCTCGTAGGCGGCCTCCAGGTCGGCGTCGTCGACGTCACCCATCGCCTCCAGCACGTCGTAGCCCTGCTTCCAGCCGAGCGCCCCGGTGATCGAGAGCACCGATCGCACCGCGCCGGTGGTGTCGTAGCGGCCGTGCACGTAGAGCCCGAACGGCCGCCCCTTCGTCGCCCCGGCGGACTCGCCGGCGGCTCCGCTCGGGTCGAGCGCTCCGCCGACCTGGAGGAAGGTCGAGTCGAAGACGTGCTTGAGCGCCCCGCTCATGTAACCGAAGTTGGCAGTGGTGCCGAGCACGAAGCCGTCGGCGGCCAGCAGGTCGTCGGCGTCGGCGTCCCCCGTGGCGAAGGCGAGGGCCGGCCGCTCGACCACCTCGACGCCCTCGAGGGAGTCGTCCCGGGTGCCGGCCAGCACCTGCTCGGTCAGCGCCTGCAGGGCTCGGGTGGGGGAGTGGTGGATGACGAGCAGCGTGGACATACCTCCGACACTAGGCGGCGTCTCCGCTATGCTGGCCGCCTCATGTTGATGCGCAGCCTCCTCCTTCGCTGCCGTAGCGAGGTCTGACAGAGCCGGACCCCCTCGCTGCGGAGTGTTCGTGCACGCCGGCACCACTCACTGACAGCGAAGAGACGAACATGACCCTCGAGAACTCCCGGCTGAGCCGGTTCGCCAACACCCAGAAGCCCAGCGGCATGCCGGTGCACCGCTACCGCCCGTTCCCGCCGATCGACCTTCCCGACCGGACCTGGCCGACCGCGCAGATCACGCAGGCACCACGGTGGCTGTCCACCGACCTGCGCGACGGCAACCAGGCGCTGATCGACCCGATGAGCCCCGAGCGCAAGCACAGGATGTTCGACCTGCTGGTCGCGATGGGCTACAAGGAGATCGAGGTCGGGTTCCCGAGCGCCAGCGAGACCGACTTCCAGTTCGTCCGGCAGCTGATCGAGCGCGACAAGGTGCCCGACGACGTCACGATCTCGGTGCTCACCCAGGCGCGCGAGGACCTGATCGAGCGGACGGTGCAGTCGCTGATCGGCGTACCGAAGGCGAACATCCACCTGTACAACGCCCTCGCCCCGCTCTTCCGACGCGTGGTGTTCCACGCCGGCAAGGACGAGGTCAAGGACATCGCGGTGCGCGGCACCCAGCTGGTGATGAAGCACGCCGAGAACCACCTGGACAAGACCGTGATCGGCTACGAGTACAGCCCGGAGATCTTCACCTCCACCGAGCTGCCGTTCTCGGTCGAGGTCTGCGAGGCGGTCTCCGACGTGTGGCAGCCGGCCGACGGCCGCGAGATCATCCTGAACCTGCCGGCCACGATCGAGGTCGCGACGCCGAACGTGTACGCGGACCAGATCGAGTGGTTCTCCCGCCAGCTGACCCGTCGGGAGTTCACCACGATCAGCCTCCACCCCCACAACGACCGCGGCACCGCGGTCGCGGCCACCGAGCTGGCGATGATGGCCGGCGCCGACCGGGTCGAGGGCTGCCTGTTCGGCCACGGCGAGCGGACCGGCAACGTCTGCCTGGTGACCCTCGGGATGAACCTCTTCAGCCAGGGCATCGACCCGCAGATCGACTTCAGCGACATCGACGAGATCAGGCGCACCGTGGAGTACTGCACCCAGCTGCCGGTGCACCCGCGCCACCCGTACGCCGGCGACCTCGTCTACACCGCGTTCTCGGGCTCCCACCAGGACGCGATCAAGAAGGGCCTCGAGGACCTCGACCGGGTCGCCGAGGAGCAGGGCAAGCCGGTCTCGGAGATCCCCTGGGAGGCGCCGTACCTGCCGATCGACCCGAAGGACGTCGGTCGCACCTACGAGGCCGTGATCCGGGTCAACAGCCAGTCCGGCAAGGGCGGCGTGGCCTACATCATGAAGTCCGAGCACAAGCTCGACCTGCCCCGGCGGCTGCAGATCGAGTTCAGCCGCGTCGTCCAGCAGGCCACCGACGACTCCGGCAAGGAGATGTCGCCCGACGAGATCTGGTCGGCGTTCCAGGCGGAGTACCTCACCCAGGACGCGCCGCTCCGGCTCAACTCCGTGCACACGTCGTCGGCTGCCGGCGAGAAGGACCAGCTCACCGTCAACGTGTACGTCGACGGCGAGCTGCACGAGCTGCACGGCACCGGCAACGGGCCGATCGCCGCGTTCGTCGACGCGATCAACGGGCTCCGCGACGTCAACCCGGCCTGGGACTGGGACGTGCGGGTGCTCGACTACAACGAGCATGCGCTCTCCTCCGGTGGCGACGCGATCGCCGCTGCCTACGTGGAGTGCGTGGTCGGCGGCGTGATCCGGTGGGGCGTCGGGCTGGACCCGAACATCGTCACCGCGTCGCTGCGCGCCGTGGTCTCGGCGGTCAATCGGTCCTGACGCCGCTCGCCAGGGGCAGGGTGATCGTGAACGTGGTGCCCTGCCCCGGGTTGGAGTGCACGTCGATGTCGCCGTGGTGGCGCTCGACGATCGAGCGCACGATCGAGAGTCCGAGACCGGTGCCCTGGATCGCGTCCGCGCGCACGTTGCTCGAGCGGAAGAACCGCTGGAAGACGTTCTGGATCTCGTCCTCCGGGATGCCGACCCCGGTGTCGGAGACGCTGAGCCGGCACCTCTCGGCGTCGCGGTCGACCGAGACGGTGGTGGTGATCTCACCGCCGTCGCGGGTGAACTTGATCGCGTTGGAGAGCAGGTTGGTGAGCGCCCGCTCGAGGTAGGCCGCCTCACCGTCGACCAGCACCGGCTCGGCGGGCAGGTCCTCGCTCAGCTTCAGGTCGCGGCTGGACAGCAGCCCGATCACCGAGGCGTGGCTCGCCTGCACCACCGTGCGGACGTCCAGCGGCTCGAGGTGGGTGACCGGGGCGGACGGGCTCTCGTAGCTGGCCAGGGTGAGCAGGTCGTTGGCCATCGACAGCAGACGCTCTGCGTTGCGCTCGATCACGTCGATCATCTGCTTCTGCGCGGGCAGCAGCTCGCCCGCCATGCCGTCCTCGAGCAGCTCGATGCTGCCGATGATGCTGGTCAGGGGAGTGCGCAGCTCGTGGCTGACCGTGCTGACGAAGTCGTCCTTCGCGTCGTCCAGCGCGCGCAGGTGGTCCACCGCGAGCTGCTCGCGCTGGAGGGCCTCCCGCAGCAGCTCCTGGTTGCGACGGGTCTCGGTGACGTCGCGGGCCACGAAGAGGTAGCCGATCGGGCTGTCCGAGCCGTCCGCGATCACGCTGGTGGTCATGGACACGACCAGCGGCACGCCGTCGGGGGGCACCCACGTCCAGTCGCGGGTGCGCGACTCCGCCTCGGTCACGTCGTGCACCAGGGTCTCGAACCCGATCGGCACTCCTGCCGCGACGCCGCGCAGCGTGAGCTGGTCGGGATCCAGGAAGTCCAGGAACGAGTGCCGCGTCGCGGCCCGGGCGTCGATCCGGAGCAAGGCCTCGGCGCCGGCGTTCACCACGGTGATCCGGCCGGTGCGATCGGTCCCGACGATCGCCACCGTGGTCGCCGAGCGGAGCAGGTGCTGAAGGAGGTGCTGGGTCGCGCGCTCCTCGGTCAGGTCGGTCATCGTGAGCACGTACTGGAGAGAGCCGTCGTCCGGGCTGTGATACAGCCCGTTGGAGTAGGACACGACCCGCTCGCCGCCCGCAGCGGTGCGGATGACCGTCTCCCCGCGCTGCGGGATGCGGTCGGGATCGGCGAAGGCCCGCCGGGTCACCTCCCACTGCTCCGGCGGGAGGAGCCGCTCCCAGAACCCGTGGCCGAGCAGGTCCTCGGGGGTGAAGCCGGTGAGCCGGGTGACGGCCGGGTTCGCCAGGAGCATGATCCCGTTGACGTCGGCCACCATGATCGGCGTGGTCGAGGAGTCGATCACGGCTTCGGTACGACGCTGCTCGCTGCGCACGGCGACGTTGGCGAGGAGCTGCTGGCGCACGGCCAGGGCCAGCGGCAACCCGGTGACCACCAGGCACACGAGATAGAGCTGGGTGACCAGGTTGCTGGCCAGGCTGCCGGCGGGGTGCAGGTCGCTGACGAACGGCCCGTACCCGCGCACGGTGAGGATCGTGACGGCGCTGGCCATCAGCACCTGCTCGATCACCACGACCCGCGAGCCGAAGGCGACGCCGGCCCAGATCACCAGCGGGAGCGGTGCGAACGCCATCGCGAGGTCGTTGCTCGGTCCGAAGGCGAAGAGGATCGCGCCGAACAGCAGCAGGGCGTGCAGCACCACGGGGGCGGCCCGCGGGCGACGTACGGAGCGGTGGGGGAGCAGGCCGGTCGGGGCGATCACGATCACCGAGGCCCAGTGCGAGCCGGTGGTGACCAGCACGGTGCGGAGGAAGTCGCCCCCGAGGAACAGCCGGGCGCACACGGCGACGCCGACCGCCGCCACCAGGGCGCCGGCGAGGGAGACCCCGACCAGCCAGGCCAGGTCGGTGAGTCCCTCGAGGTGACGGCCGATGATGCGCCGGGTGCCCCAGCACACCACCACCACCTCGAGGACGTCGGCCAGCGCCAGACCGAGCGACGCGTCCCAGGGGTGGCCGCCGAGCACGTTCGCCAGCAGGTTCGCGACGTACAGGGCCGCGACCAGCGAGGGCCACCACGACCGCGGGGCGGCGAAGAGGGCGACCACGCCCACACCGGCGGCGGGCCACCAGCTGGCGGTGTGATCGGTCGCCCGGGAGATCTCGATGCCGACGAGCCCGGCCGCCAGCGTGGCGAGGACCAGCCCGGCGACGAGCGCCCGTCTCCAGGCCGCGACCTCTCCTCCCTGCACCACCGGTCGATTCTGGCGGAAATCGGGGGTCGGCGTGCGTGAATACGCGGAGGGCGCCCCCGTCGGTGCGGAGGGACGCCGGGCCCGGCTGCGTGCGAAACTGGCCTCCATGAGCCTGGTCTCCGAACGCGTCGGTCAGTTCTTCCACGACGGCCACCGCCTCGAGTACACCGAGTACGGCTCGGGTGAGCGCTGGGTGGTCCTCGTGCACGGCCAGCTGATGCCGCGGCGGATGCACCAGCCGCTCGCGCGCAGGCTGGCCGCGGCCGGGTCGCACGTGGTCACGGTGGACCTGCTCGGCCACGGGCGGTCCGACCGACCGGAGGACCCGCTGGTCTACTCGATGACGGCCTTCGGCGAGCAGGTCGTCGAGCTGCTGGACCACCTCGGCGCCCGCACCGCCGTCCTCGGCGGCACGTCGCTGGGCGCCAACGTCTCGCTGGAGGCGGCGGTGCTCGCACCCGGGCGTGTACAGGGCCTGATCGTCGAGATGCCGGTGCTCGACAACGCGGTCGAGGCCGGGATCCTCGCGTTCGCGCCACTGCTGTTCGTCTCGAGGTTCGTGCCGTTCGCGGTCACGGGCGTGCGGCTCGCGTCCCGCGCCGTGCCTCGGGGCATCGTGCCGTTCTGGGTGGGCATCGGCCTGGACACCCTCGACCAGCGGCCCGCGGCGATGGCCGCGACCGTGCACGGGCTGTTCTTCGGCAGGGTGGCGCCCTCGTCGAAGCAGCGCCGCGCGATCGACGTCCCGGCGCTGGTCGTGGGCCACACCCGGGACCCGATCCACCCGGCCGCGGACGCCGAGATGCTCGCCGAGGAGCTCGTCGGCGCGCGGTTCGTGCCGGCGCGGAGCATCCTGGAGTGGCGGCTGCGCCCCGACCGGCTCGACGAGATCGCCGTCGGCTTCGTCGACGAGTGCTGGAGCGCTGCGTCCGGCAGTCGCCTCGCCGGCAGCTGACCCGAAGCGGCGCGAGTCGCCGCCGCTGCGCCTCGCCTCGGCGGTGGGTTGGGGCTGAGCCGGAACCGGAAATGTCTCGATTTGACGGCTGATTCCGGTCACCTGCCGATACCCTCACGGTGTCCAGGGGTCGCACGAGAGGGGGCCGATCCCACCGATGCGATCCAGATCCGCATTCCTGCTCGGGATCCAGCACCTGCTCGGCCGGGACCACGCAGACCCCCGGGTCGCGCAGTACGTCTTCCTCGTCCCGGTCGCTCTCGACCTGCTCTCGGTGACCGCCGTCCAGCACGCTCACCTGACCGTGGACTACCTCGCCGGGCTCGGCGTCGCCGTGGCGGCCACGGTGCTCGCGGCGTACATCGCCCACGAGCGGGTGCCGGAGCGCTGGACGATCGCCGTGCCGACGCTGGACATCCTCGCCCTCGGCCTGATGAGGGCCATGCCCGAGAGCACCGTCGGGGTCGCCCTGGTGTTCCCGGCGATCTGGCTGGGCCTGCAGTACGGGCGACGCGGGGTCGCGCTCGCCGTCGCCGCGGCTCTGGTCGGCTCGCTGCCGACGTTCCTGATGCGCACGCCCCCGTCGGTCGAGCTGGCCCGGATGGGGCAGGTCCTGGTCCTGGCGCTGATCTGCTCGCTGGTGGTCGCCGTGACCGCCGAGCTGTGGCAGAGCAAGGTCGTCGAGGCGGCCGACGCGCAGCGGATGCTCGAGCGCGCGGTCGCCGACAGCGCGGAGCAGCGACGGTTCAACGAGGCGATCCTCAACAGCGTGGACGTGGGCCTGCTCGCCCTCGACGCGCAGGGCCGGGTGCACTCGATGAACCCGCGTCACCAGCGGTTCATGGAGCTGGCCTATCCCGAGGGCCACGACGGCTCTCCCGAGCACACCGGCTACACCTTCGCGGCCGACGGGTTCACCGAGCTCGCGCGCGAGGAGCTGCCGACGTGGCGCGCCGTGCACGGCGAGACCCTGCGCGACTACCTGATCTGGGTCGGGGAGGAGCCGAACATGCGCCGGGCGTTCGCGGTCTCGGTGTCGCCGTTCTTCACCCCGGCGGGCGAGTTCGACGGCGCGGTGCTGGCCTACCACGACGTGACCGACCTGATGACCGCCGCACGGCTCAAGGACGAGTTCGTCGCCACGGTCAGCCACGAGCTGCGCACCCCGCTCACCTCGATCGTCGGGTACGTCGACGTGCTGCTCGAGGACGTCGCGGAGATCCCGGGCGACGCGCGCCCGTTCCTGCTCACCGTGCAGCGCAACGCCCGACGCCTCCACCGCCTCGTCGACGACCTGCTCTCGGACGCGCTGAAGCTGGGCAAGGCCGAGCTCCACGTGGGCCGGATCTCGCTGCCCGCCGTGGTCCGCACCTCGGCCGTGGAGGCCGAGAAGGCGGCCCGCACCAACGGCCTGACCTTCAGCTTCGAGGCGACCGCGACCCCGCTCGAGGTGAGCGGCGACGCCGAGCGGCTGTCGCAGGTGGTCGACAACATCTTCAACAACGCGATCAAGTTCACCCCGCACGGCGGGCACGTCTCCTGCACGGTCGAGCGCGACCGCAACGAGGGCGTCATCCGGATCAGGGACACCGGTCGCGGCATCCCGGCCGACGAGCTCGAGGACGTGTTCGTGAAGTTCTTCCGGTCGCCGGGAGTCCAGACCGACGCGATCCCGGGCACCGGCATCGGGCTGGCGATCTCCAAGGCGATCGTCGAGGCCCACGGCGGCACGATCGACCTGACCAGCAAGGTGGGAGAGGGCACCACCTTCGAGATCAGGCTGCCGCTGGTCGAGCAGCGAGTCGGCCACCCGGCCTGAGGGGCGACGCGCGACAATGTCGGCATGCCCCTCTACAGCGACGAAGCGATCGTGCTGCGCACGCGCAAGCTCGCTGAGGCCGACCGGATCATCACGCTGCTGACCCGCGAGCACGGGGTCGTCCGAGCCGTGGCCAAGGGCGTGCGCCGCACGACGTCGAGGTTCGGGTCGCGGCTGGAGCCGTTCACCCACGTCGACCTGCAGCTGGCCGAGGGCCGCAACCTCGACGTGATCACGCAGGCGGTGACCCGCTCACCGTTCGGCGAGGCGATCAGCGCCGAGTACGACCGCTACACCGCGGCGTCGGTGATGCTCGAGACCGCGGAGCGACTGGTCGTGGAGGAACGCGAGCCGTCCGTCCAGCAGTACCTCCTGCTCGTCGGTGCGCTGCGGGCGATGGCGTCCGGGGAGCACCGCCCGGCGGACGTGATGGACTCCTTCGTGCTGCGCTCGCTGGCGGTCGCCGGTTATGCACCGTCGTTCGACGGATGCGTGCGGTGTGGCGTGGAGGGCCGGCACCGCGCCTTCCACCCCGCCTCGGGCGGCGTGCTCTGCAGCTCGTGCCGGGTGCCCGGCTCCGCCCACCCCGCCCTCGAGACGGTCGTGCTGCTCGGCGCTCTGCTCGCGGGCGACTGGCCGGTCGTGGACGCCGCCGACGACCGGCACCGCAAGGAGGCCCGCGGCCTGGTCTCGGCGTACCTGTCCTGGCACCTCGAGCGCGGGCTCCGCTCGATGGCGTACGTCGGGGGTGCGCAGCCCGCGGGAGGGGGCTCGTGAGAGGTCGCCGACGCACCTACGCGGCGCCCGACCCGCATCCCAGCGGTGCCCGGCCGCCCGCCCTGCCCCCCGAGGCGGTGCCGCGCCACGTCGCGGTGATCATGGACGGCAACGGCCGATGGGCCAAGAAGCGCGGGCTGCCGCGCACCGCGGGTCACGAGCGTGGCGAGCAGTCCCTCGTCGAGGTGGTCAAGGGCGCCATCGAGATCGGGGTCGAGGCGATCTCGGCGTACGCGTTCTCGACCGAGAACTGGTCCCGCTCGCCCGAGGAGGTGCGCTTCCTCATGGGCTTCAACCGCGACGTGGTGCGCCGGCGGCGCGAGGAGCTGCACAGCCTGGGCGTCCGGGTGCGCTGGGCCGGCCGCGAGCCCCGGCTGTGGCGCTCGGTGATCAAGGAGCTCCGGATCGCCGAGGACCTCACCCGCGACAACGACGTGCTCACCCTCACGATGTGCGTGAACTACGGCGGACGCGCCGAGATCGCCGACGCGGCGCGCGCCGTGGCGCACGACGTGGCCGCCGGCCGGCTCGACCCCCGCCGCGTCGACGAGCGCACGTTCGCGCGCTACCTCTACGTCCCCGAGCTGCCCGAGGCGGACATGGTCTGGCGCACCTCGGGGGAGGAGCGGCTGAGCAACTTCATGCTCTGGCAGGCCGCCTACTCCGAGATGGTGTTCAGCAACGTGCTCTGGCCCGACGTCGACCGCCTCGCCTTCTGGGCGGCGATCGAGGAATACGCCCGCCGCAACCGTCGCTACGGCCAGGCGTGACCCGGCACGCACGCTGGCTGCGCCATCCCGAATCGGAAGGTGTCGGTCGACGGCGGCGCGTCAGCGACGAAGGCCGCCTTCCCTCCTCCGCCTTGCCATCGCACGCACCGGACCACGCCTGCGGCGTAGCCCGGCACGCACGCTGGCTGCGTTGTCCTACCCCCGGTGGCAGCGCGCGCAGGTGCCGAAGATCTCCAGCGTGTGGCTGACGTCGGCGTACCCGTGCTCGGCCGCGACCGCGCGGGTCCACCGCTCCACGGTCGGGCCCTCGACCTCCACCGTCGCGCCGCACACGCGGCAGACCAGGTGATGGTGGTGGCTGCCGCTGCAGCGACGGTAGACGGCCTCGCCGGCCTCCGAGCGCAGCATGTCGAGCTCGCCGGCGTCGGCCATGGCCTGCAGGGCGCGGTAGACCGTGGACAGGCCGACGTTGTCGCCGGCTGCCTTGAGCGCCTCGTGGATCTCCTGGGCGCTGCGGAAGTCGTCGAAGTCCTCCAGCGCCGCTGCCACGGCGCGACGCTGGCGGGTGGGACGCACGCCCGAGGAGTCAGTGCTCGTCATAGTGGCCTCCGTGGACGGCGTGCCGGTGGCCGTCGTGGATGTAGTCGACGTGGTCGCCGTGCTCGATCGCGAGGTGGCCGCAGCCGGGGCCGTGTGCGTGCCGGTGCGGCTCCTCGACGGCCTGCTCGGCGGGTGGCTCGGCCATCTCGAAGGGCACCCGGGCCAGCCGTCGTCGCTGCACGACCATGCCGACGGGGGCGGTGACGGCGAAGCCGAGCAGGGCGACCAGCACGATCGTCGAGCCCGGCGGCAGGTCCGCGTAGGCGGACAGCGCGACGCCGACGACCGAGGCGAGCAGCCCGGCGACCATCGCGGCCAGCATCGTCGACCGGAAGCCCCGCGAGAACTGCTGTGCCGTCGCCACCGGTATCACCAGGAGTGCGCTGACCAGCAGGAGCCCGACCGTGCGCATCGCCACGCTCACCGTCACCGCGGCCAGCACCGAGATCAGCACGTTGTAGAACCGCACGGACAGGCCCGTGGTGCGGGCGAAGTCCTCGTCGTTGGACACCGAGAACAGCTGTGGCAGGAGGCTGAGGGAGAGGGCGACCACCAGGCCCGCCAGCCCCACGCTCACCCACACGTCGGTCGGCGAGATCGAGAGCAGCGAGCCGAACAGGTAGGAGTTGATCGAGGCGATGCCCTTGCCGCCGAGCGAGACCAGCATGAGCCCGCCGGCCAGGCCGCCGTAGAAGATCAGTGCGAGCGCGACGTCGCCCGACGCCCGGCCCGACGCGCGGATCAGCTCGATCGCCACCGCACCGACGATCGCCACCACGACGGCGGTCAACGTGGGGGAGGTACCGGTCAGCAGTCCGAGCGCGACCCCGGTGACGCTGATGTGGCCGATGCCGTCGCCCATGAGGGACAGCCGGCGCTGCACCAGGAAGGTGCCGATGGCCGGTGCGGCCAGCCCGGTGACGGCGGCGGCGATCAGCGCGCGCACCATGAAGGCGGCGGTCAGGATGTCCATCTCAGCGCTCCTCGCCCAGCAGGCCGGACATCGGCGGCACGTGCACGATCGGCTCGCCGGGCTCGCAGTGCTCGCCGTGGCCGGCGTCGAGGTGGCCGGCACCGGCCAGGTGCGTCGGCGGCCCGTCGTACGCGACCCGGCCCTCGCGCAGCACCACGGTGCGTCCGATCAGCGGCTCGAACGGACCGAGCTCGTGCAGCACGACCAGGATCGTGGAGCCGGCCGCCGCGCGGGTCGCCAGCGCGTCGGCGATCGCCTGCTGGCTGATCAGGTCGACGCCGGCGTTCGGCTCGTCCAGCACGAGCAGCTCCGGCCCGCCGGCCAGGGTCCGGGCCATCAGCACCCGCTGCTGCTGGCCGCCCGAGAGCGTGGAGACCTGCTGGTTCGCCCGGTCGGCGAGCCCGACGGTCTCCAGGGCCTCGCGTACGGCGCGCCGGTCCGCCGACCTCGGCAGCCGCAACGGACCCCGTCGAGCGAGGCGCCCCGCTGCGACGACCTCGCGCACGGTCGCCGGTACACCTTGCGCGATCGTCGAGCGCTGGGGCACGTAGCCCAATCGCCACCAGTCCTCGAAGGCGTGCAGCGGTCGGTCGAAGAGCTGCACCGACCCGGCGGCCAGCGGCAGCAGGCCGACCGCGGCCTTCACCAGCGTCGACTTGCCCGACCCGTTGGCGCCGAGGAGTGCGACCACCTCGCCCTGACCGACGACCAGGTCGACGTCACGCAGGATCGGCCGGCCGCCCAGGCTCACGGCGCCGTCTCGTACCTCCAGCACGGGCTCGTTCGTCACGCTCATGAGGACACCTTGCACCCGTTGGCCTGCTGCAGGGCGGCGAGGTTCTTGCGCATGATCGAGACGTAGTCGGCGGAGCTGCCCTTGGCCACGCCCTCGATGGGGTCCAGCACCGCGGTGGTCAGTCCGAGGTCGTGGGAGAGCACGTCGGCCATCTTGGGGCTCGCGAGCGTCTCGCTGAACACCGTCGTGACGTGGTCGCGGGCGATCAGGGCGCGCAGCTGCTCGAGGTGGGCGGCGCTCGGCTCGGCGTCGGGGGAGAGCCCGGCGATCGGCGCCGAGCGGACGCCGTACCGGCTCCAGTAGCCGAAGGCGTCGTGGCTGGTGACGACCACGTTCCGGGCGCAGTCGGCGAGCCCGGCGCTGAAGTCGTGGTCGAGGGTGGTCAGGGTCGTGTCCAGGGTGGCGAGGTTGGCGGCGTAGTCCGCGGCGTGCTTCGGGTCGAGGGCGGCCAGCCGCTTCTCGACGGCCGCGGCCGCCCTCGCCAGGCGGAGCGGGTCGAGCCAGAAGTGCGGATTGCCCTCCTGGAGGTCCACGTCGGGGGCCACGTCGAGCGCGTGGTGCTTCGCGTTCTGCGCCACCGCGTCGTCGACCGCGGGCTGGAGCTTCGACTCGTAGACCACGAGGTCGGCGTTGGCGACCTCCGCGACCTGGCGCACCTTGAGCTCGAGGTCGTGCGGCTCGACGCCGGGGGCGGTCAGGTCGACGATCCGGACGTGCTGGCCGGCGATCTGGGCCGTGACGAACTGCAGGGGGTAGAACGAGGTCACCACGGTGGGGCGCCCGTCGCTGCTGGTGCCGACCCCGCACGCCGACAGCGGCGCGACGAGCGCGACGGCGAGCACGAGCGGGAGGAGACGGGTAGACATGACAATGATTCTCATTCCGAATGAGAATCATTGTCAAGTCAGCCGGCGGCGAGCACGGGAGGCTAGGCTCTCGCCGTGCTGGTGGTGAACAGGTTCCGGGTGTCCGCCGGCGATGCGGCGCAGTTCCGTGACGACCTCGTCGCCGCGCACGAGGTGCTCGCCGGCCAGGTCGGCTACCTCGAGGGCAGCGCGGGCCGCAACGTCGACGACCCGGGGCTCTGGGTGCTCGTCACCCGGTGGCGCGACGTCGGCAGCTACCGCCGCGCGCTCTCGTCGTACGACGTGAAGCTCGGCGCTGTGCCGCTGCTCAGCCGCGCGGTCGACGAGCCCAGTGCCTTCGAGGACGCCGACGGGGAGCTCAACGAGGCGATCCCGCGCAACGCCGGGACGTCGTAGTCGATAAGGTTGGCCCTTGCCCGCCGGCAGCCAGTCGGCGTCAGGAATCTGCCAGCAGGAGCTGAACAACCCGTGGCCAAGAAGCCGGTCTCCACCGTCGACAACGTCGTCTCCCTCGCCAAGCGGAGGGGTTTCGTCTTCCCGTGCGGGGAGATCTACGGCGGCACCCGCTCGGCCTGGGACTACGGCCCGCTCGGCGTCGAGCTCAAGGAGAACATCAAGCGCCAGTGGTGGCGCTCGATGGTCCAGTCGCGCGACGACGTCGTCGGTCTCGACTCCAGCGTGATCCTGCCGCGCCAGACGTGGGAGGCCTCCGGCCACGTCGCGACGTTCACCGACCCGCTGACCGAGTGCCAGTCCTGCCACAAGCGGTTCCGCGCCGACCACCTCCAGGAGGCGGTGTTCGAGAAGCTGGCGAAGAAGGACGACTCACTCACCTCGCCCGACGACGTCGACCTGTCGACGGTCGCGTGCCCGAACTGCGGCACCCGCGGCGCGTGGACCGAGCCCCGGCAGTTCTCCGGGTTGCTCAAGACCTACCTCGGCGTGATCGAGGACGAGTCCGGCCTGCACTACCTGCGCCCGGAGACGGCCCAGGGCATCTTCCTGAACTTCGCCAACGTCGTGACCTCGAGCCGCAAGAAGCCGCCGTTCGGCATCGCCCAGATCGGCAAGAGCTTCCGCAACGAGATCACGCCGGGCAACTTCATCTTCCGCACGCGCGAGTTCGAGCAGATGGAGATGGAGTTCTTCGTCAAGCCGGGCGAGGACGAGGAGTGGCACCAGTACTGGATCGACGAGCGCACCCGCTGGTACGTCGACCTCGGCATCCAGCAGGACAACCTGCGCCACTACGAGCACCCGGCCGAGAAGCGCAGCCACTACTCCACGCGCACCGTCGACATCGAGTACCGCTTCAACTTCGCGGGCTCGGAGTGGGGTGAGCTCGAGGGCATCGCCAACCGCACCGACTACGACCTGACCGTGCACTCCAAGGCGTCCGGCACCGACCTGTCCTACTTCGACCAGGCCCACAACGAGCGCTACGTGCCGTACGTCATCGAGCCCGCGGCCGGCCTCTCGCGCAGCCTGATGACGTTCCTCGTCGACGCCTACACCGAGGACGAGGCGCCCAACACGAAGGGCGGCGTCGACAAGCGCACGGTGCTGCGGCTCGACCCGCGCCTCGCCCCCGTCAAGGTCGCCGTGCTGCCGCTGAGCCGCAACGAGGACCTGACTCCCCGGGCGAAGGCGCTCGCCGCCGAGCTGCGCCAGCTGTGGAACGTCGAGTTCGACGACTCCGGGGCGATCGGGCGTCGCTACCGCCGGCAGGACGAGATCGGCACGCCGTACTGCGTGACGGTCGACTTCGAGAGCCTCGACGACGGCGCGGCCACCGTGCGCGAGCGCGACTCGATGAGCCAGGACCGCATCCCGCTCGAGGGTCTGCGCAGCTACTTCGCCGAGCGCCTCGGCGCGTGCTGACCCCGAAGACCGGCGGAGTGACAGACCGGGTGACGCGGCGAGCGGGGTTGTGCCTGAGCCACATCCGGGCCCGGTCCGTGCACAATGTGCGGGTGACTCACCCTGCCCCTCGAGCCGCGCTTCGCGCTGCCGTCCTCGTCGTCGCCGGCTCGCTGCTGCTCGTCGGGTGCGGGGGCAGCACGGGCGAGAAGCCCACCACGAAGCCCTCGGTCAGCCTGCCGACCGGTGACGTCAACGTGCCGTCGGGCGTGGAGCTCACCAAGGCGGGCGCCCAGCTGAAGTTCGGCGAGAAGGCGACCGTGGCCTACGAGCCGAACGCGCAGCGCAACACGGTGCTCGAGCTCACCGTGACGAGCGCCGCGCAGGGCACCATCGACGACCTCAGCAGCTACGTGCTCGACGACCGCACGAAGTCCTCCACGCCGTACTACGTCAACGTCACGGTGACCAACGTCGGCGACGGTGACGTGGGCCAGACCCCGATCCCGCTGTGGGCCGTGGACAACGCGAACACGCTGATCCAGGCGTCGAGCTTCACCAACTCGTTCTCGCGGTGCCCGTCCACCGCTCTGCCGACGACGTTCGCCCCGAACGCCACGCTGAGCACCTGCCTGGTGTTCCTCGTCCCCGAGCACGGCACCCTGACCGGCATCAGCTTCCGTCCGCTGCAGGCGGTCGCGCCGATCATCTGGAGCGGCACGGTGACCCCCGCCGCGTCCGCGACGCCGGCGCCGACGAACAAGAAGAAGAAGAAGTCCTGAACGCTGGTCTCACCCTCGGCCCGGTCCGGGTCGACACCCCCGTGGTGCTCGCCCCGATGGCCGGCATCACCAACGCCGCCTACCGTCGGCTCTGCCTGGAGCAGGCGACCGCGGACGGCGGGAGCAGCCTGTTCGTCTGCGAGATGATCACCTCGCGCGGCCTGGTCGAGGGCGACGCGACGACGCGCTCCATGCTGGTCTTCGACGAGCGCGAGAAGATCCGCTCGGTGCAGCTCTACGGCACCGACCCGGCGTACGTCGGGAAGGCGACCGAGATCCTCTGCGCCGACTACGGCGTCAGCCACGTCGACCTGAACTTCGGCTGCCCGGTGCCCAAGGTCACCCGCAAGGGCGGGGGAGCGGCCCTGCCGTGGAAGCGCAACCTGCTCGGCGAGATCCTGCGCGCGGCGGTCGGCGCGGCATCCCGGTACGACGTGCCGGTGACCATGAAGACGCGCATGGGCATCGACCCCGAGCACCTGACCTACCTCGACGCCGGCCGGATCGCGGAGGAGTCCGGGGTCGCGGCGATCGCGCTCCACGGCCGCACGGCGATCCAGGGCTACTCCGGCGTGGCCGACTGGGACGCGATCGCCCGGCTGGTGGAGCACGTCTCGATCCCGGTCCTGGGCAACGGCGACATCTGGGAGGCCGGGGACGCGATCCGGATGGTCGAGCAGACCGGCGCGGCGGGTGTGGTCGTCGGACGGGGCTGCCTCGGCCGCCCGTGGCTGTTCCGGGACCTGGCCGCCGCGTTCGCCCGCCGCGAGGGCGGCGAGCCCTTCGCGGCACCGACGCTGCCGTCGCTGGGTGAGGTGAGCACGACGATGCGCCGTCACGCGGAGCTCCTGTGCCGGCACATGGGCGGCGAGGAGCGCGGGTGCAAGGAGTTCCGCAAGCACGTGTCCTGGTACCTCAAGGGGTTCCGCGCCGGCGGTGAGCTCCGCCACGCCCTCGCGCTGGTCTCGACGCTCGCGGAGCTCGACGGGCTGCTCGCCGAGCTCGACCCGGACGAGCGGTTCCCGGAGGTCGTCCTCGGCGAGCCGCGGGGCCGCCAGGGTGCGCCTCGCAAGCGCGTGGTGCTCCCCGAGGGGTGGCTGGACGACACCGACGGTCGCGGTGTGGTGCTCCGCGAGGACGCCGACGAGACCACCGGCGGCTGACCGTCCCGCGGCCGCACGTGGCCGCGCTCACGGTCGGGAATGCCCGCTTTGGGACGAGTTGGATTGGTCTTTCCGGGGCCGGACGTGTTCTGATGTCGGGGCCCCGCTCGGGCGGGCATGCCCTTGTAGTCAACGTGAGGACGACTCGTGACCCGAGGCAGACACAGCCTTGCGCCACAGAAATCCAGGCATCGTCGCGCCGCCTACCTGGCCGCGCCGTTGGTCACCACTGCGGTGGTCGGGATCGGCGTCGCGCTGTCCGGGGGCGGCGGCCCGTCGGTCGACGTGACCCGGTACGCCGCGGCCGGCGACCTCTCCGCCGCCACCGGTGCCCAGGCTTCCGCGACGCCCACCGAGCGCGTGATCGAGGCATCCCGCGACCGGGACCGGCTCGCGGTCGCCCAGCTGATCGACCCCAAGGTCTCCGGCCGGATGTGGACCACGGTCGACCTCGACCTGCGCGCCACACCCACGCAGGACGCGGACGTCCTCGGCGAGGTCAAGGCGATCACCCGCGTCGGCGTGACCGGGGAGCGCACGGGCGGGTACGCCCAGGTCGTCGTACGTCAGGACGGGCAGCGCACGCTGGCGTGGGTGACCCAGGACTACCTCGCGGACCAGAAGCCCACCGATCCCGCGAAGCTGCCGCTCAGCGACCAGCCGTGCCCCGACACGTCCGTCGAGCACGGGCTCACCGACGCAGCCGTCCGGCTCTACCGCGCGGTGTGCCACGCCTTCCCGCAGGTGACCCGCTACGGCGGCTGGGACAACCACGGCGAGCACAGCAGCGGCAAGGCGCTGGACATCATGACCAGCGACGTCGCGCTCGGGAACCAGATCGCCGCGTTCCTGCAGGCGCACGCCTCCGAGCTGGACATCTTCGACGTGATCTGGCGCCAGCACATCTGGACCAGCGAGCGCGCCGGCGACGGTTGGCGCTCGATGCCCAACCGAGGCTCCGCGACGGCCAACCACATGGACCACGTCCACTCCTCGGTCTACTGACCGGCGCCGTGGTTCCGGTGGTTGAGCCTGCCGACACCACGCCCGCCAAAACGAGTGGGCGGAACACTTCGGCGCCACCTAGGGTTTGCCCACTGTGAGCGAGACGTCGACGCGCCCGGACGGAGCACCTGCGAACGACGCCACGAACCCCGCCGCTCACGACGGGGCTCACGAGGCGACCAGTCCTCCGGCTGCTGACCCGGGCCGCTCGACCCTGCGGGACGGCTTCGGCGTCCTCGGGGTCGCGATCCGCCGGGAGCCGTGGATCTTCACGGTCTCGACGCTCGGCAGCCTGCTCTTCGGCGCGCTCACCGTCGCCGACGCCTGGGTGCTCGGCTGGGCGACCGACCACGTGGTGCTCCCCGCGTTCCGCACCGGCACGACCACCGCGCGGGCGGTCCTCGCGGTGCTGGCGCTGTTCCTCGGCGTGGCGATCCTGCGCGCCGTGGGCATCGTCGCCCGGCGACTCGGCGCGGGCGTCATGCAGTACCGCATGCAGGCGGCGTACCGGCGCGAGGTCACCGCTCAGTACCTCCGGCTGCCGATGGCCTGGCACCAGCGGCACCCGGCCGGTCAGCTGCTGTCCAACGCCAACTCCGACGTCGAGGCGGCGTGGGCCCCGATCGCGCCGCTCCCCATGGCGGTCGGCACGCTGGCGATGGTGGTCATCGCCGTCGTCCAGATGCTGCTGGTCGACCTCACCATGGCCGCCGTCGGGCTCATGGTGTTCCCGCTCGTCACAGCAGCGACCCTGACCTACCAACGGTTCTCCTCGCCGCTGTTCACCCGGATCCAGGCGCTGCGCGCCGAGCTGAGCGAGGTCGCGCACGAGTCGTTCGACGGCGCGATGGTCGTCAAGACGCTCGGGCGGGAGGCCGAGGAGACGGCGCGCTTCGCGGAGAAGGCCGAGCAGCTGCGCGACCTGGGCATCCGGGTCGGCCGGATCCGTGCGGTGTTCGACCCGCTGCTCGAGGCACTGCCCGGGTTCGGTGTGCTGGGGGTGCTCGGCGTCGGCGTGTGGCGGATCCGCCACGGCCATGCCGACCCCGGCGACGTGGTCACGATCGCCTACCTGCTCACGATCGTCGCCTTCCCGATCCGCTCGATCGGCTGGCTGCTGGGCGAGTTCCCGCGCTCGATCGTGGGCTTCCGGCGGGTGCAGCGGGTGCTCGACGAACCCGTCGAGACGACGTACGGCGACGTGCGGCTCGGCGACCCGCAGCGTGCTGCCCGGCTCGAGCTCGACGGCCTCGCCTACTCCTACCTCCCGCAGCAGCCGGTGCTCGGCGACCTGAGCTTCGTGGTCGAGCCCGGACGCACCGTCGCCGTCGTCGGAGAGACCGCGTCCGGCAAGAGCACGCTGACCACCCTGCTCACTCGGCTCGTCGACCCCGACGCCGGTCGCGTGGTGCTCGACGGGGTCGACCTGCGCGACCTCGCCCCGGGCGAGCTCGCCCGGCACGTCGCGCTGGTGCCGCAGAGCGCCTTCATGTTCGACGACACCGTCCGGGGCAACGTCACGCTCGGCGAGGACGTGCCCGACGAGGAGGTGTGGTCCGCGCTCCGCACGGCGCAGGCCGACGGGTTCGTGGCAGCGCTGCCGAAGGGGCTGGACTCCCGGCTCGGTGAGCGGGGGACCACGCTCTCGGGCGGGCAGCGCCAGCGGCTCTCCCTGGCCCGTGCCCTCGTACGTCGTCCTCGCCTGCTCGTCCTGGACGACGCCACGTCCGCGGTCGACCCGGAGGTCGAGGCCCGCATCCTCGCCGCGATGCGTACGGCTGTCGCCGAGGGGTCGGCGTCGACGCTGGTCCTGATCGCCTACCGCAAGGCCACGATCGCGCTGGCCGACGAGGTGCTGTTCCTCGCCGGCGGACGGATCGCCGACCGCGGCACCCACGCCGACCTGCTCCAGCGCAACCCCGCCTACGCCCGGCTGGTCAACGCCTACGAGGAGGTGCCGACGTGACGACCGTGGCCCCGTCCGCGGGCACGTCGATGGCCACCGGCGACGAGATCTCGGCCTGGCAGACGATCAAGCGCGGTGCCGAGATCTCCCCGGAGCTCAAGGACGGCTTCTGGGGGACGCTGCTGCTCGCCCTGCTCGGCACCGCCGGCCGTGTCGTGGTCCCGGTCGTCGTGCAGCAGACGCTCGACCGCGGCATCAACGGCCCGCACGGCATCGATCTCCCGTTCGTCACCCGAATGGCGCTCGTCGCGGCGCTCGCCCTCGTGCTGACCGGCGCCTCGTCGTACCTGATGACCGCGCGGCTGTTCACCACGGCGGAGCGGGGTCTCGCGACCCTGCGAATCAAGGCGTTCCGGCACGTGCACGACCTCCCGGTGCTGACCCAGAACACCGAGCGGCGCGGCGCCCTGGTCTCGCGGGTCACCAGCGACGTCGACCAGGTCAGCCAGTTCCTGGTCTTCGGCGGCATCATCGGCATCATCAGCGTCGGGCAGGTCATCGTGGCGACCCTGATCATGCTGTACTACAGTTGGCAGCTGACGATCGTGGTCTGGGTGTGCTTCGCGCCGCTGTTCCTGTCGCTGCGGTACTTCCAGCGCCGGCTGTCCGCGGCGTACGGCGTGGTCCGCCGGATGGTCGGCCAGATGCTCGCCGCGGTCTCCGAGCCGGTCGTCGGCGCCGTCGTCGTGCGCACGCACGCGATCGAGGGCCGCACGCAGGCGCGGATCGACGAGGCGATCGCGCGCTACCAGGACGCCAGCACGAAGGCGCAGGGGCTCACGGCGTTCTCGTTCTCGCTGGGCGGCGTCTCCGCCGGACTCGCGAACGCCCTGGTGCTGATCGTGGGCATCTGGCTGGGCCAGGGCCACCTCTGGGCCGGCCACGTCACCTCCGGCGAGGTGCTCGCCTTCGCATTCCTGGTGTCGCTGTTCGTGAGCCCGGTCCAGATGGGCACCCAGGTGCTCACCGACGCCCAGAACGCGATCGCCGGGTGGCGCCGGGTGATCGGGATCCTGGACACCCCCGCCGATCTCGACGACCCGGGCGCTACGGGAGCGTCCCTCCCGCACCGTCCGCTCGACATCGAGTTCGACCACGTCGACTTCGCCTACCCCGGCGGGCCGCTGGTGCTGCGCGACGTCGACCTGCGGATCGAGGCGGGCACGCGCGTCGCGGTCGTCGGCGAGACCGGCTCCGGCAAGACCACCTTCGCCAAGGTGCTCACCCGGCTGATGGACCCGGTCTCCGGATCGGTGCGGCTGGCCGGCCACGACCTGCGCACGGTCACGTTCTCGTCGCTGCGCCGCCGGGTCGTGCTCGTGCCGCAGGAGGGCTTCCTCTTCGACTCCACGCTGCTGGCGAACGTGTCGTACGGCGACCTCGACGCGACCCCCGACGACGTCCGCCGGGCGGTCATCGGGCTCGGGCTCGGGGACTGGCTCGAGTCCCTCCCTCTCGGTCTCGACACCCGTGTCGGGCAGCGCGGTGAGTCGATGAGTGCCGGCGAGCGCCAGCTGGTGGCGCTGGTCCGCGCCCACCTCGCCGACCCGGACCTGCTCGTCCTCGACGAGGCCACCAGCGCGGTCGACCCGGCCCTGGAGATGCGGATCGGCCGCGCCCTCGAGGCGCTGATGTCCGGCCGGACCAGCGTCACCATCGCCCACCGGATGTCCACGGCCGAGAACGCCGACGAGGTGATCGTCTTCGACCAGGGACGGGTCGTGCAGCGTGGCCCGCACACGGCCCTGGTCGCCGAGGGCGGGGTCTACGGCCGGCTCCACGCCTCCTGGGTCGCCCAACAGGGGACGTGACGCCGAGCGGGCACGGATGCTGCGTCGACGTACGCCGAGCGGGCACGGATGCTGCGCTGGGGTACGCCGA
>NZ_RJSF01000019.1:358121-360222 GCF_003725535.1 Nocardioides pocheonensis
TCGTGAACCAGTGCGACTGCCCGCTCGACGGCTCGGCGCGAAGCGGCAGTGCCCTGTCGGCGATACTTCGGAGGTGGAATCCTCCCTCGACCCGGACATCGCCGCCCGCCTGAAGCGCAACGAGCAGGGGCTCGTCCCCGCCGTCGTGCAGCAGCACGACACCGGCGAGGTGCTGATGCTCGGCTGGATGGACGACGAGGCGCTGCACCGCACGCTCACCACCGGCCGCGGCACGTTCTGGAGCCGGTCGCGTCAGGAGTACTGGGTCAAGGGCGAGACCTCCGGAAACCGCCAGCACGTCGTGGAGGTCCGCCTCGACTGCGACGGCGACACCCTGCTGGTGAAGGTCGACCAGGAGGGGCCGGCCTGCCACACCGGTGCGCGCACCTGCTTCGACGCCGACCTGCTCACCGATGGCTGAGCGTCGTACCGGCTTCGCGCCCACCGTCGGCCTCGGACTCGCTGCCGGAGCGCTCGGCGCGGTCGCCGCGGCCAAGCCGTGGTTCCGGCTCGCGCAGCACTCCTCGGCGCCGGCCGGCCCGGTCTCCCAGACCACGATCGACATGCCGCTCGCGCTCGCGCTGTCGCTGGTCGTGCTGGCCGGCTGGGGCGTGCTCCTGGTCACGCGCGGCGGTCTGCGTCGGGTCGCCGTCGGCGTGGCCCTGGCCGGGGCGCTCGGCGTCGCCGCCTGCGTGATCCGTGCCCCCTTCGCCCTCCCCGACGACCTGCGCACGCGACTCGGTCCGGTCGCCACCGGCGAGGGAGTCGACGCCACCGGCTGGTACGCGACGGCCGCGGGCGCGACCCTGCTCTCGGTCGTCGCCCTGGCCGTCGCCTGGCGTCGGGCGCCGCTCTGGCCGGCGATGAGCAGCCGGTACGACGCGCCGGCCTCCCGGCCCGCCGTCGTCGACCCGACCGACCAGAAGGACCTCTGGAAGGCACTCGACGAGGGAGTCGACCCGACGGACTCCGAGGGCTCCCCGTCCCCCTAGAATGCTCTCGCCCCGCAACGAGAACGGCACCGACAAGGAGTCACTCCCATGGCCGACAACCACGGCAACACCCCCGCAGCCTGGACGGCCGTCGCGATCGCCCTGGCCGCCTTCGTGGTGGGTGGCGTCGGCCTGATGGCGGGCTCCATGGTGACGTTCTGGGTCGGAGTCGCCCTCGCGCCGGTGGCGATCCTGGTGGGCTACGTCATGGCGCGGATGGGCTACCACTCGAGCCACTGATGGCCACCCTCGCGCGCGGACCCGAGCTCGACCGGGCTCCCGTGCGCCGGATCGGCCGCCCGCTGGCTGCGGCCGGTGCCGTCGCCACGGCCACGCTTGCCCTGCGGCTGCGCGACCCACACGTGCACGGGTCGTGGGGGTTCTGCCCGTTCAAGGCGATCACCGGCTGGGACTGCCCGTTGTGCGGCGGCCTCCGCGCGGTCAACGACCTCGGCCACGGCCAGGTCGGCGCAGCCGCGCACAGCAACCTCCTCTTCGTCGGCCTGCTGCTCCCGGTCGCGCTCGTGCTGTGGGTCGCGGCAGTACGGCGAGGCTGGACCGGCAAGGGCGAGCCCCTCTCGCCCCGCATGATCAACCGCCTGACCCTCGCCCTCGCGGCGGTTGCCGTGGTCTTCACGGTCTACCGGAACACGCCGTGGGGGAGTGCGTGGTTCGCGGCGTAGGTCGCTGAGGGCTCGTTCTGCTTCTTGGGGTTGCGCCTGCGGCGCGGCTTTGCGCCTGCGGCGCTTGTGCGGCTGCGCCGCACGGGGGTCCGTGGTTGCGGGGTGCGGGTGCGTGTCCCGGTGACCCCCTCGCTCGCTGGGGAGTGCGCGTCGCCCCGACTTCTGTGCCGCTGCCGCCGGCCTGGTCTTGGGGCGCCGCGCGATCCCTTGACGCTCGCCTTCGGGCGCCCCCGGGCCCCGCCCCCGCCTCCAGGCGCACGGTCCCCGGGTGGTGGAGAACGGGATGGGTCCACCACGACTCCTGTCGATGGCCCGCTGGCGGGCCCAATGCTTTTCCATCTCCCCCCGGGTTGGCGGGGCTTTCCGGTGGGTGGCGGGCGGCTCACGGGTGGACGGGGACGGGTGCGCCCGCGAGCCGTGGATGGG
>NZ_RJSF01000019.1:360300-520874 GCF_003725535.1 Nocardioides pocheonensis
GCGGAACCGGCCGCCGCAGGCAACAGCCGCCGCCGGCGAAGGCCACTCGTCGGACCACGACCGCACCCGAGTTGGGGCGCGTGAGAACCTAGGAGCGGCCCCCGGCCGACCCCCCGACCGCCCGATCCAGTGAGGCTGCTCCATGTCTGTGCTCGACGACATCGTCGCCGGTGTGCGCGAGGACCTCGCCGGTCGCGAGGCCGTCGTACCGGAGGCGCGGGTGCGCGAGCTGGCTGCCGCCGCGCCGCCGGCGCTGGACCCGATGCCCGCCTTCCGTGCGCCGGGGCTCAGCGTGATCGCGGAGGTCAAGCGGCGCTCGCCGAGCAAGGGTGAGCTCGCCGACATCCCCGACCCGGCCGCGCTGGCCCGGGCGTACGCCGAGGGCGGTGCCGACGCGATCTCCGTACTCACCGAGGAGCGCCGGTTCAACGGCAGCCTGGAAGACCTGCGCGCGGTGCGGGCAGCCGTCCCGACGCCGCTGCTGCGCAAGGACTTCATCGTCACCAGCTACCAGCTCCACGAGGCCCGCGCGGCCGGCGCCGACCTGGTGCTCCTGATCGTCGCCGCGCTCGACGACCCGACGCTGGCCCGCCTGCACGCGGAGGCGCGCGCGCTCGGGATGACCGTGCTGGTCGAGGTGCACGACGAGGCCGAGATCGCGCGGGCGCTCGCGGTCGGCGCCGAGCTCGTGGGTGTGAACGCCCGCAACCTCAAGACGCTCGAGGTCGACCCGGACACCTTCGGCCGGTTGGTCGGCCTGCTGCCCGACGACGTCGTGAAGGTGGCCGAGTCGGGCGTGTCCGGGCCGGTCGACGCGGCTCGCTACGCCGCCGAGGGCGCCGACGTGGTGCTGGTCGGCGAGGCACTGGTCAAGGACGGCGACCCCGCTGCGGCGGTCGCCACGATGCGCACGGCGGGAGCGACCGCATGAGCGGCACCACGATCGAGGGCAGCTACGGGGAGTTCGGCGGGCGGTTCATGCCGGAGGCCCTGATCGCCGAGCTGGACCGGCTCACCGCCGTCTGGCACGAGGCGATGGCCGACGCGGACTTCATCGGGGAGTTCGACCGCATGCTCCGCGAGTACGCCGGCGTGCCGAGCCTGCTCTACGACGCGACGCGGCTCTCCGAGGTCGCCGGTGCGCGCATCCTGCTCAAGCGCGAGGATCTCAACCACACCGGCGCGCACAAGATCCGCAACGTGCTCGGGCAGGCCCTGCTCGCGAAGCGCATGGGCAAGACCAGGATGATCGCGGAGACCGGGGCCGGCCAGCACGGTGTCGCGACGGCCACGGCCGCGGCGTACCTCGGTCTGGACTGCGTGGTCTACATGGGCGAGCTGGACACGAAGCGCCAGGCCCTCAACGTCGCACGGATGCGGCTGCTCGGCGCCGAGGTCCGCGCGGTCGCCTCCGGGAGCCGCACGCTGAAGGACGCGATCAACGAGGCGATCCGCGACTGGGTCGCCAGCGTCGAGCACACGGCGTACTGCTTCGGCACGGCCGCCGGCCCGCACCCGTTCCCGGCGATGGTCCGCGACTTCTGCCGGGGCATCGGTGACGAGGCCCGTGCGCAGTGCCTCGAGCGCACCGGCACCCTGCCCGACGTCGTCACCGCGTGCGTCGGCGGCGGCTCCAACGCGATCGGGCTCTTCACCGCCTTCCTCGACGACGCCGACGTGCGCATCGTCGGGTTCGAGGCGGGCGGCGAGGGCGTCGACACCCCCCGCCACGCCGCCACCATCACCGCCGGCGAGGTCGGTGTCCTCCACGGCGCCCGGACCTACGTCCTTCAGGACGCGGACGGCCAGACCATCGAGTCCCACTCGATCTCGGCGGGCCTCGACTACCCGGGCGTCGGGCCCGAGCACGCGCATCTCGCCAAGACGGGCCGGGCCGAGTACCGGCCGATCACCGACACCGAGGCCATGGATGCCCTGGCCCTGCTCGCCCGCACCGAGGGCATCATCTGCGCGATCGAGTCCGCCCATGCGGTCGCGGGCGCACTCAAGCTCGCCAAGGAGGCGCCGGGGTCGACGATCCTGGTGAACCTCTCCGGCCGCGGCGACAAGGACATGGAGACGACCACCACCTGGTTCGGCCTCGGCGACCCTGCCGAGACGATCTCGTCGGAGGCGGCGCGATGAGCACCGCGAAGGCGTTCGCCGCCACCCGGGCGGAGGGCCGCGCCGCGCTCGTCGGCTACCTGCCCGCAGGGTTCCCGACGGTCGAGGGGTCGATCGAGGCGCTGAAGGCGATGGTCGACGCCGGCTGCGACATCATCGAGGTCGGCCTGCCCTACAGCGACCCCGTGATGGACGGCCCCACGATCCAGGCGGCAGCGCACCAGGCGCTGGAGGGCGGCGTCCACACCACCGACGTGCTCCGCACGGTCGAGGCCGTCGCGGCGACCGGCACCCCGACCGTGGTGATGACCTACTGGAACCCGATCGAGCGGTACGGCGTGGACCGGTTCGCCGCCGACCTCGCCAGCGCCGGGGGAGCGGGCCTGATCACGCCCGACTTGACGCCCGACTCGGGTCCCGAGTGGATCGCGGCCGCCGACGCCCGCGACCTCGACAAGATCTTCCTGATCGCGCCGTCGTCGACCGACGAGCGGCTCGCGATGACCACGGCCGCCTGCCGCGGCTTCGTCTACGCGACGGCGGTCATGGGCGTCACCGGCGCCCGCGCCAGCACCAGCGAGCTGGCCGGTCCACTCGTGGCTCGCGCTCGCCGCACGCTCGAGGAGCAGGGCTCCGACCTGGCGATCGGCGTCGGACTCGGGGTCTCGAACGGCCAGCAGGCCGCCGAGGTGGCGTCGTACGCCGACGCGGTGATCGTGGGCTCCGCCTTCGTGCGCACGCTGCTGGACGCGCAGGGCGACCGGGCCGTCGGGCTCGCGGCTCTGCGTGCCCTCACCGAGGACCTGGCCGGCGGGGTCCGGCGTGCGTGAACGCCGCCTGCGGCGCCTGGTCGCGGTCGTCCTCGCCGTCGCGGTCCTGGCCCTGTCCGGGTGCGGCAGCGACCGTCAACCGAACGCGGTCGCGGGTCTCACCGGCTCGGACAACCACGGCTTCCACGGCACCTACCTGGACACGCCGTACCTCGTCCCCGACCTGACCCTCACCGACACCGCAGGTGCGCCGTACTCCCTGGCCGCCGCCCCTGCGCCGCTGAAGATCGTCTTCTTCGGCTACACCAAGTGCCCCGACATCTGCCAGGTGGTGATGAGCACCATCGCCAGCGCGGTGAGCCGGCTGAAGGCCGACCAGCGCGACCGGGTGCAGGTCGTCTTCGTGACCACCGACCCGGGCCGCGACACGCGTCCGGTCCTGCGGACCTACCTCGACCGGCTCGACCCCGCCTTCGTCGGCCTCACCGGGGAGCTCCCGAGGATCATCGACCTCGCCAAGCCCCTCAAGGTGTTCATCGAGAAGGGCGCCCGGTTGCCCAGCGGCGGCTACGACGTGACGCACACGACCGAGGTGTTCGGCGTCGCCGGCAACCAGGCCCGGCTCGCCTGGGGTCAGGACACCTCGCCGTCCGCGATGGCGGCTGACATCATCAAGCTGCTCCGTTCCTGACCTAGGAGAGTCCCGTGACCGCCCTGCTGCTGCTCCCGCTCTCGCTCCCGAGCCCGAGCCAAGGCGTCTGGCACCTCGGTGCGGTGCCGATCCGCGCCTACGCCCTCTGCATCATCACCGGCGTGGTGGCCGCCGTCTGGCTGGGCGAGCGGCGTTGGGCCGCACGCGGCGGTCGTCAGGGCGAGATCGGCGACGTGGCGCTGTGGGCGGTGCCGTTCGGGCTGGTCGGAGCCCGGGCCTACCACGTGGCCACCGACCACGACCTCTACTTCGGCGCCGGGAAGAACGCGTGGGCAGCGCTCGAGGTCTGGCACGGCGGGCTCGGCATCTGGGGCGGCATCGCCGGCGGCGCGTTCGGCGCCTGGCTGGCCTGCCGCCGGATGGGCATCCGGCTCCCTGCCCTCGCCGACGCCCTCGCCCCGACGCTGCTCCTGGCCCAGTCGATCGGGCGGTGGGGCAACTACTTCAACCAGGAGCTGTTCGGACGCCCGACGAGCAAGCCGTGGGGTCTGGAGATCGACCTGGCGCACCGGCCGACGGGGTACGAGAAGTACCCGACCTTCCACCCCACCTTCCTCTACGAGAGCCTCTGGGACCTCGGCGGGATGGCGGTCGTGCTCTGGCTCGACCGGCGCCTGCGCCTGGGCTTCGGGCGCTGCTTCGCCCTCTACGTGATGGTCTACTGCGCCGGCCGTGGGTGGATCGAGTCGCTGCGGATCGACACGATCGAGCTCAACGACGTGGCCGGACTCCGCTGGGGCGTGTGGATGTCGATCATCCTGTTCCTCCTGGCTCTCACCTACTTCGTGCTCGCCGGCCGCCGGCACCCGCGCCCGGACAGCCGCGAGCCGAGCGTGTACGCCGACGGCCGCGGGCCCGCCGACGGGCCCTCCGCCGAGCCGGTCCCGGAGTCGGCGCACGAGTCGGACCAGGGCGCTGACGACGGGGCGTCGACGGGTTCTCCCGCTCAGCCTTCCACATCCTGAGACGTCCGTCCCATCTAATGGGCGCGACCTCGGCCGTCCGCCTGATGTAGGCTGTTCTCTCCGCATGGGCCAGCGAAGTCCTGTGCAGCATGCTTCCACCGCCGCACCGATCCGGTCCCATCGAGGGTCCGGCTGAACGTGCGCTGAGACGACGACGGGAGAGTGTGTTGCAGGCATTCCCGCCGCCCCAAGGGCTGTACGACGGCGACCACGAGCACGACGCGTGTGGCGTGGCCTTCGTGGCGACCCTGACCGGCGTACCGAGCCACGAGATCGTGTCGCAGGCACTGACCGCCCTGCGCAACCTCGAGCACCGCGGCGCCGCGGGCGCCGAGCCGAACTCCGGCGACGGCGCCGGCATCCTCATGCAGGTGCCGGACCGGTTCTTCCGCGAGGTCACCGCCGAGCTCGGCTTCGAGCTCCCGCCGCAGCACGCGTACGCCGTGGGCACCGCGTTCATCCCCGGCGACGCCGGCCAGGTCGAGAAGACCCGCCACCGGATCGAGGAGATCGCCGCCGAGGAGGGCCTGTCGGTCCTCGGCTGGCGCGAGGTCCCCACCGACCCGTCGTCGCTCGGCAAGACCGCCCTCGCGACGATGCCGAGCTTCCTGCAGCTGTTCGTCGCGGCCAAGGGCAGCCGGCTGCTCGGCATGGGCCTCGAGCGGCTCGCCTTCTGCCTGCGCAAGCGCAGCGAGCACGAGACCGACGCGTACTTCCCGTCGCTCTCCAGCCGCACCATCGCCTACAAGGGCATGCTCACCACCGAGCAGCTCGACCACGTGTTCCCCGACCTGGTCGACGAGCGCGTCGAGACCGCCGTCGCCGTGGTGCACTCGCGGTTCTCCACGAACACCTTCCCGAGCTGGCCGCTCAGCCACCCGTACCGCTTCATCGCCCACAACGGCGAGATCAACACCGTGATGGGCAACCGGAACTGGATGCGTGCGCGCGAGGCGCTGCTCTCCAGCGAGCTGATCCCCGGCGACCTCGAGCGGCTGTTCCCGATCTGCACGCCGGGCGCGAGCGACTCGGCGTCCTTTGACGAGGTGCTCGAGCTGCTCCACATGGGTGGGCGCAGCCTGCCTCACGCCGTGCTGATGATGATCCCCGAGGCGTGGGAGAACCACACCGAGATGGACGCCAAGCGCAAGGCGTTCTACGAGTTCCACTCCGCGCTGATGGAGCCGTGGGACGGCCCGGCGTGCGTCGTGTTCACCGACGGCACCCAGGTCGGCGCGGTCCTCGACCGCAACGGCCTGCGGCCCAGCCGGTACTGGGTCACCGACGACGGCCTCGTGGTCCTGGCCAGCGAGGTCGGTGTCCTCGACCTCGACCCGGCGAAGGTGGTCCGCAAGGGTCGCCTGCAGCCCGGCCGGATGTTCCTCGTCGACATCGAGGAGCACCGGATCATCGAGGACGAGGAGATCAAGTCCGCCCTCGCCGCCGAGCACCCGTACGACGAGTGGCTGCACGCCGGCCTCATCAAGCTCGGCGACATCGCCGAGCGCGAGCACGTGATCCACAGCCACGCCTCGGTCACCCGCCGCCAGCAGATCTTCGGCTACACCGAGGAGGAGCTGCGGATCCTGCTCACCCCGATGGCCAACACCGGTGCCGAGCCGATCGGCTCGATGGGCACCGACACCCCGGTGGCCGTGCTGTCCGAACGGCCCCGGCTGCTGTTCGACTACTTCGCGCAGCTGTTCGCCCAGGTCACCAACCCGCCGCTGGACGCGATCCGCGAGGAGCTCGTGACCAGCCTGAACGGCACCATCGGTCCCGAGGCGAACCTGCTCGAGCCGACGCCGGCGTCGTGCCGCCAGGTGGTGCTGCCGTTCCCGGTGATCACCAACGACGAGCTGGTGAAGATCCGGCACATCAACCGCGACGGCGACATGCCGGGCTTCATCACCCACGTGTCCCGCGGCCTTTACGAGGTCGCCGGTGGCGGCGCGGCGCTGGCCACCCGCCTGGACGAGATCTGCGCCGAGGTGTCGGCCGCGATCGCGCAGGGCGCGCGGATCATCGTGCTCTCCGACCGCCACTCCGACGCGACCAACGCCCCGATCCCGTCGTTGCTGATGACGGCCGCGGTGCACCACCACCTGGTGCGCGAGAAGACCCGCACGCAGGTCGGCCTGATCGTCGAGGCCGGCGATGTGCGCGAGGTGCACCACGTCGCCACGCTGATCGGGTACGGCGCGGCCGCGGTCAACCCCTACCTGGCGATGGAGACCGTCGAGGACCTCGCCCGGGACGGCTTCTACGTGAAGACCGAGCCCGAGGTCGCGGTGAAGAACCTCGTGAAGTCGCTCGGCAAGGGCGTGCTGAAGGTGATGTCCAAGATGGGTGTCTCCACGGTCGCCTCCTACACCGGTGCGCAGATCTTCGAGGCGCTCGGCCTCTCCGAGGAGCTGGTCGGCAAGTACTTCACCGGCACCACCTCCAAGCTCGGCGGTATCGGTCTGGACACGATCGCGGAGGAGGTCGCCCGGCGGCACCACGCGGCGTACCCGGTCGACGGGATCGCGCCGGCCCACCGCGACCTCGCGATCGGCGGGGAGTACCAGTGGCGCCGCGAGGGCGAGCTGCACCTCTTCAACCCCGACACCGTCTTCCGGCTGCAGCACTCCACGCGCAGCGGTCGCTACGACGTGTTCAAGCAGTACACCCAGCTCGTCGACGAGCAGGCGGAGCGGCTGATGACGCTGCGCGGCCTCTTCCGGTTCAAGGACGCCGGGCAGACCGGTCGCGAGCCGATCAGCATCGACGAGGTCGAGCCGGTCTCCGCGATCGTCAAGCGCTTCTCGACCGGCGCGATGTCGTACGGCTCCATCTCCAAGGAGGCGCACGAGACCCTCGCGATCGCGATGAACCGCCTCGGCGCGAAGTCGAACACCGGCGAGGGCGGCGAGGACGCCGACCGGCTCTACGACCCGGAGCGGCGCTCGTCGATCAAGCAGGTGGCGTCCGGTCGCTTCGGCGTCACCGCGGAGTACCTCACCAACTCCGACGACATCCAGATCAAGATGGCGCAGGGCGCGAAGCCAGGTGAGGGTGGCCAGCTGCCCGGCAACAAGGTCTACCCGTGGGTGGCCAAGACCCGGCACAGCACGCCCGGCGTGGGCCTGATCTCCCCGCCGCCGCACCACGACATCTACTCGATCGAGGACCTCGCGCAGCTGATCCACGACCTCAAGAACGCCAACCCGCAGGCGCGGGTGCACGTGAAGCTGGTCGCAGAGGTCGGCGTCGGCACGGTCGCCGCGGGCGTCTCCAAGGCGCACGCCGACGTCGTGCTGATCTCCGGCCACGACGGCGGCACGGGCGCCTCGCCGCTCACGTCCCTCAAGCACGCGGGTGGTCCGTGGGAGCTCGGCCTCGCCGAGACCCAGCAGACCCTGCTGCTCAACGGGCTGCGCGACCGCATCGTCGTGCAGACCGACGGCCAGCTGAAGACCGGCCGCGACGTCGTGATCGCGGCGCTCCTCGGGGCCGAGGAGTACGGCTTCGCCACCGCGCCGCTGGTGGTGTCGGGCTGCGTGATGATGCGCGTCTGCCACCTCGACACCTGCCCGGTGGGCGTGGCCACCCAGAACCCCGTCCTGCGGGAGCGGTTCTCGGGCAAGCCGGAGTTCGTCGTGAACTTCTTCGAGTTCATCGCCCAGGAGGTGCGCGAGCACCTCGCCGAGCTCGGCTTCCGGTCGCTGGACGAGGCGATCGGCCACGCCGAGGTGCTGGACGCCGAGCGCGCCGTCGACCACTGGAAGGCGGTCGGCCTGGACATCGCGCCGATCTTCCACGTGCCCGACCTGCCGGAGGGTGCCGCGCTGCACAACACCACCGGCCAGGACCACGGGCTCGACAAAGCGCTGGACAAGGAGCTCATCGAGCTCTGCGCCCCGGCCCTCGAGAAGGGCGAGCCGGTGCGGGCCCAGCTCCCGATCCGCAACGTCAACCGCACGGTCGGCACGATGCTCGGCCACGAGGTGACCAAGCGCCACCGTGCCGAGGGGCTGCCCGAGGGCACCATCGACCTCACCCTGGTGGGTTCGGCCGGTCAGTCGTTCGGCGCCTTCCTCCCGCCGGGCATCACCCTGCGGCTCGAGGGCGACGCCAACGACTACGTCGGCAAGGGTCTCTCCGGCGGCCGGATCGTGGTCCGCCCGGACCGCTCGGCGACGTTCGCGGCGGAGGAGCAGATCATCGCGGGCAACACGATCGCGTACGGCGCGACGTCCGGCGAGGTGTTCCTGCGCGGCCAGGCCGGGGAGCGGTTCTGCGTGCGCAACTCGGGCGTGACCGCGGTGGTCGAGGGCGTGGGCGACCACGGCTGCGAGTACATGACCGGGGGCACCGTCGTGGTGCTCGGTCCGACCGGGCGCAACTTCGCGGCCGGCATGAGCGGGGGTGTGGCCTACGTGCTCGACCTGGTCGAGGGCCGCGTCAACCCCGAGCTCGTGGAGCTCGCGAAGGTCGAGGGCAAGGCGGCCGAGGAGCTCGAGCAGCTCGTCCGCAAGCACCTCGAGGAGACCGAGTCGCCGGTGGCCGAGGCGCTGCTCGCTGACTGGCCGGCGGCGCTGGCCCGGTTCACCGAGGTGATGCCGAGCGACTACAAGCGGGTGCTGCAGGCGCGCGAGGAGGCCTTCGAGGAGGGCCTCGACGAGGACGAGACGGCCGCGCGGATCATGGAGGTACTCCATGGCTGAGCTTGCGAAGGCCATGGAAATCGGCACAGCATGGCGCCATGCCGCGCCGACGGAGGAGGCGCGTCATGGCTGACCCCAAGGGTTTCATGAAGCACGGCCGCGAGGTCGCCGAGCGGCGCCCCGTCGACGAGCGCGTCGGGGACTGGAACGAGGTCTACCCCGGTGGACCGGGTCGGGCCCTGCTGCCGATCATCCGCACCCAGGCAGGCCGCTGCATGGACTGCGGCATCCCGTTCTGCCACCAGGGCTGCCCGCTGGGCAACATCATCCCGGAGTGGAACGACCTGGTCTGGCGCGACGACTGGGACGCCGCGATCGAGCGGCTGCACGCCACGAACAACTTCCCGGAGTTCACCGGCCGGCTGTGCCCGGCGCCCTGCGAGACCGCGTGCGTGCTCGGCATCAACCAGCCCGCCGTCACGATCAAGAACGTCGAGGTCTCGATCATCGAGCGTGCCTGGGAGTCGCACAACGTGCGGCCGCAGCCGCCCGAGTGGCTCTCCGGCAAGACCGTCGCAGTCATCGGATCGGGTCCGGCCGGACTGGCCGCCGCCCAGCAGCTGACCCGGGCCGGGCACACCGTGGCGGTCTACGAGCGCGCCGACCGGATCGGTGGGCTGCTGCGCTACGGCATCCCCGAGTTCAAGATGGAGAAGAGCGTCCTGGACCGCCGGCTGGAGCAGATGCGAAGAGAAGGGACTGTGTTCAGGTCTGGCATCGACGTGGGTACAGACCCCGATGGCCGCTCCCTTCGGGAGCGGTACGACGCCGTGGTGCTCGCGATCGGCTCGACGGTCGCCCGCGACCTCACCGTCCCGGGTCGCGAGCTCGGCGGCATCCACCAGGCGATGGAGTACCTTCCGCAGTCCAACCGGGCCTCGCTCGGGGAGCCGGTCGAGGGCCAGATCCGTGCCGACGGCAAGAACGTCGTGATCATCGGCGGCGGTGACACCGGTGCCGACTGCCTCGGCACGGCGATCCGTCAGGGCGCGGCGTCCATCACCCAGCTGGAGATCATGCCGCGTCCCGGTGAGGACCGGCCGGCCGGCCAGCCGTGGCCGACGTACCCGATGACGTTCCGGGTCTCCTCGGCGCACGAGGAGGGGGGTGACCGGGTCTACTCGGTCTCCACCCAGGAGTTCCTCGCCGACGAGCAGGGCAACGTCCGGGCGCTCCGGGTGATCGAGGTCGACGCGAAGTTCCAGCCGATCGAGGGCACCGAGCACGAGATCCCGGCTGAGCTGGTGCTGCTGGCGATGGGCTTCGTGGGCCCCGAGCGCGAGGGTCTGGTCGAGCAGCTCGGTGTCGAGCTCGACGAGCGCGGCAACGTCGTGCGCGACCGCTCCTATGCGTCCTCGGTCGACGGCGTGTTCGTGGCCGGCGACGCCGGCCGGGGGCAGTCGCTGATCGTCTGGGCGATCGCCGAGGGCAGGGCCGCCGCCGCCGCGGTGGACACGTTCCTGACGGGTTCCACCACGCTGCCGGCGCCGATCCCGCCGACCGAGCGTCCACTCACCGTCTGAGGCGCACCCGCCGGTCAACGCTGCCGGTCGACGCGCCCGTCCACCGATCGGTCCAATACCCGCCGGTAATTGGATCGTTCAAGGCCACTCCCGGTAGGGTCGTTCATCGTGCGTAGAGCAAAGATCGTGTGCACGCTCGGGCCTGCGACATCGACCCCCGAGAGCATCCAGGCCCTGGTGGACGCGGGCATGGACGTCGCCCGCCTGAACCTCAGCCACGGCACCCACGCCGAGCACGAGGCGGTGTACAAGATGGTGCGCGCCGCCTCGGACGCCAGCGGCCACGGCGTGGGCATCTTCGCCGACCTGCAGGGTCCGAAGATCCGGCTCGGCTGGTTCGCCCAGGGCGGCGTCCGGCTCCAGCCCGGGCAGGCGTTCACGATCACGACCCGCGACATCTCCGGCAACAACGAGATCGCCCCGACGACGTACGACGGCCTGCCCGGCGACGTGCGCGAGGGCGACCAGATCCTCATCGACGACGGCAAGGTGCGCCTCCGGGTCACCGGCGTCGACGGACCCGACGTGCACACCCGGGTCGAGGTCGCCGGCCGGATCAGCGACCACAAGGGCATCAACCTCCCCGGTGTGCCGGTGAGTGTCCCGGCCATGTCCGAGAAGGACATCGAGGACCTCCGCTGGGCGCTGCACCTCACCGTCGACTTCGTCGCGCTCTCGTTCGTGCGCTCGGCCAAGGACGTCGAGGACGTGCGGCAGGTCATGCGCGAGGAGGGCGTGATGCTGCCGGTGATCGCCAAGATCGAGAAGCCCCAGGCGATCGACAACCTCGACGAGGTGGTCAAGGCGTTCGACGGCTTCATGGTGGCGCGCGGCGACCTCGGCGTGGAGTGCCCGCTCGAGGACGTGCCGTTCCTGCAGAAGCGCGTGGTCGAGAAGGCCCGCCGCAACGCCAAGCCGGTGATCGTGGCGACGCAGATGCTCGAGTCGATGATCAGCAACCCGGCGCCGACGCGCGCCGAGGCGTCCGACGTCGCCAACGCCGTCCTCGACGGTGCCGACGCGGTGATGCTGTCCGGCGAGACCAGCGTGGGGGAGTACCCCATCGAGACCGTGCGCACGATGGCGCGGATCATCCGCTCGACCGAGCACCACGAGCTGCACAGCATGGCTGCGATCGACTGGCAGCCGAAGACCCGCGGCGGCGTGATCGCCAAGGCGGCTGTCGAGGTCGCCGAGCGGATCGGCGCGAAGTACCTGGTCGCGTTCACCCAGAGTGGCGACTCCGCGCGCCGGCTGGCCCGCTACCGGGGCCCGATCCCGGTGCTGGCGTTCACCCCCGAGGCGCAGGTGCGCTCGCAGCTGGCCATGACGTGGGGTGTCGAGACCTTCAAGACCCAGTCGGTCGAGCACACCGACGAGATGGTGCGCCAGGTCGACGAGCAGCTCCTGGCCATCGGTCGGGTCAAGGAGGGCGACCTCGTCGTGATCATCGCCGGAAGCCCTCCGGGCATCCCCGGCTCGACGAACGCGCTGCGCATCCACCGCATGGGCGACGCGATCAACGAGGTGGCCCCGGCGTACCGCCGTTCCCGCTGACGGGACGGCACGCACCTACCGCCGGTCGTCCTCGCGCTCGCGTACGCCGCGCGCCTCGCGCAGGCCGAGGACCACACCCCGTCGCGACGACCCAGAGCAGGGGCGCAGCTCGTGGCGACCGGTCGGCACGATTATTTACTCAAGTTGCCTATTGCGGACCACGGCATTTGCCTGCCACGCTGCACGTCGGGTGAGCACCTCCGGAGCAGCTTCACGGTGAGCCTCTCCTCTTCGGCGCGACCTTCAACAGCAGCAGCCACTGGCAGGCGACGGGCCAGAGCGGCACCTGGCAGCGTTGCTGACGAATCGGGGGCGGGTGCCGGTGCGCGACGCGCGCACCGGCACCCGCCGGATCCCCGAGCCCTCGACGCGGTCAGCGACGTGGCCCTGGCCCCCCGCCGTTGCCGTCGATCCGCGCGAGCCAGCGCTCGACCTCGCGGGCGCCGCGCAGTCGCACGACGGTCAGGTCCGGTCGCTCGGCGAGCGCAACAGTCACCCTCTCCGCGGCCCGCGGGTACGACGTCCACGCCCACCGGACGATGTGCTCGCTGTCGGCGAGGATGCGGTGCAGCGGCCCTTCGACGTTGCCGTTCCACAGCACCTCGCGGCGCCACCGACGTCGAAGCGTGCGGCGCGTCACCCGCCACATCGACACCCGGCGGGGGAGATCGAGCCAGACCAGCAGGTCGCAACGCTCCAGGAGGAGCGGCCGCGCGTCGCCGTACTGCCACTCCGTGACCCAGCGGTCGCTCGCCGCCAGGGCCCGGACGTCGTCGAGGAACTCCGCCCGCGGTGTCCATCCCGGACCGTGGAAGAGACCGTCGAGCTCGGTGTGCGGCAGGTCGAGCCGTTCGGCGAGAGCCCTGGCCAGCGTCGTCTTCCCCGACCCCGCGCTGCCGTTGACCAGAACCCGCTGGGGCCGGACCGGGAGAGGGTCAGCGGGTCCGAGGAGCACCGGAGCATCGTGCCGCAGCCGCGAACCCGGGTCGAGTGCCGACGTGGTTGCCCGGAGGATCACTGGAGCACTCGACTCCGAGACTGGGTGCCCCGGGTGGGATTCGAACCCACACTGGATGGTGTTTGAGACCATTGTCTCTGCCGTTGGACTACCGGGGCGAGCGGCTGAAACCGTACCCGATCGGGCCTGTCGGGCCCGCACGCAGATAACCTGTCACGCGTGAACGAGAGCCCCGCCCCCGAGCCGACGCGCCGGCGCGTCGTGATCGCGGAGGACGAGGCCCTGATCCGGATGGACCTCGCCGAGATGCTCGCCGAGGAGGGGTACGACGTGCTCGCGGCCGTCGAGGACGGCGAGCAGGCGGTCGCGCGGACCGAGGAGCTCCGTCCGGACCTGGTCATCCTGGACGTGAAGATGCCCCGGCTCGACGGCATCGCCGCGGCGCAGCGGATCGCCTCGCAGCGGATCGCGCCGGTGGTGATGCTCACTGCGTTCAGCCAGCGCGACCTGGTCGAGAGCGCTCGGGACGCCGGAGCCATGGCCTACGTGGTCAAGCCGTTCGGCAAGTCCGACCTGTTGCCGGCCATCGAGATGGCGGTCAGCCGCTTCGCCGAGCTCCAGCAGCTCGAGGCCGAGGTCCTCGACCTGACCGAGCGACTCGAGACGCGCAAGGTGGTCGACCGGGCGAAGGGCGTGCTGCAGGAGAAGCTCGGCCTGAGCGAGCCGGACGCGTTCCGCTGGATCCAGAAGACCGCGATGGACCTGCGCCTCTCCATGCGTGAGGTCGCCGACGGTGTCGTCGAGCACGGTGTCGAGCCGCGCTAGGCCGAGCCGCGCTGCAGCGACCGACGGCGACCGCGCTAGACGGGCCGGAGCGTCGCCAATGCACCGAAGTTCCGCGATTGCGCCTATTGCGGTCACAACTTCGCAACAGTGAGAATCGAGCCCACCACCAGCGCCCCACGGCGATCCGCTGGTGCTAGCGTCCCGGGCACAACCCGTGATCGTGCCGAGCGTCGATCGCGATCCACCCCGAAAGCGGAGGAAAGATGATCCGTTCCAAGAAGTCCCTGCGTGGTTTCGCCGCGCTGGTGGGCGTCGCCGCGCTCACCCTGAGTGCTTGTGGTTCCTCGAACGACAACAACAAGACCTCGAGTGGCAGCAGCGGCAGCTCGAAGAGCTCCCTGTGCGGCAAGAACATCGCGTTCCTCGGAGCGCTGACCGGTGACGCCGGCGCCCTGGGCCAGAACATGGTCAACGGCATCAACCTGGCGCTGAAGGAGTACACCGGCAAGCACGCCGACTGCAAGATCGGCCTGAAGACGTTCGACTCGCAGGGCAGCGCCGACAAGGCCCCCGCCCTGGCCACCCAGATCATCAACGACGACTCGATCTTCGGCCTCGTCGGCCCCGGCTTCTCCGGTGAGTCGCTCGCGACCGGCAAGACCTTCTTCCAGGCGGGTCTCCCGTCGATCTCGCCGTCGGCGACCAACGTCACCATCACCCAGCAGGGCTGGACGACGTGGCACCGCGTGATCGGCAACGACGACGCCCAGGGCTCGTCCGACGCCAAGTACCTCACCACCACGGTCGGCGCCAAGAAGATCTACGTGATCGACGACGGCCAGGACTACAGCAAGGGCCTCGCCGGCAAGGTGAAGAGCGAGCTGGGCTCGGCCGCGATCGGCTCCGACCAGATCTCCAAGGGTCAGACCGACATGTCGGCCGTCGTGACCAAGGTCAAGGCCGCCGGTGCCGACGCTGTCTTCTACGGTGGCTACTACACCGAGGCTGGTCTGCTCGCGAAGCAGCTGCGTCAGGGCGGCTTCAAGGGCACGTTCATGTCCGGTGACGGCGCCGAGGACCCGAACTTCGTCAAGGTCGCCGGTGCGCAGGCCGCCAACGGTGCTCTGCTCTCCGCTCCCGCCGGCCCGGCTCCGTCGGGCTTCGCGGCGAGCGGTCTGTACGCCACCCAGGCGTACGACGCCACGAACATCTTCCTGGCGGCTCTGGACGCCGGGAAGACGAGCGCGAAGGACATCAACTCCTTCATCGGCAGCTACACCGGCACCGGTGCGAGCGGCCCGATCGCGTTCGACGACAAGGGCGACATCAAGCAGTCGACCATCTACGTCTACAAGGTGGCCAACGGCCAGCTCGACGTGAACAACCCCGAGGCGATCAAGTAACCGAGAACATCTGCAGCACTCAGTGAGGTTGCGGCCGGGAGGCGACTCCCGGCCGCAACCGATCACCCTGGTGAGAGGACTCTGTTGGACCTCGGCGCGCTCTTCGGCAACCTCAACAACTTCCTCGACTTCACGGTCGGGGGCCTGGTCTTCGGCGCGATCTACGCCCTGATCGCCCTCGGCTACACGATGGTGTACGGCGTTCTCCAGCTCATCAACTTCGCGCACTCCGAGGTCTTCATGTACGGCACCTTCGCCGTGGCGTGGACCTTCATCCTGCTGCACGGCACGGGTGACGCGTCCTGGAGCCTGGGCCGAGCGCTCCCCATACTCCTGGTCGCGCTGGTCGCGGCCATGCTGATGTCGGCGGCGATCGCCTTGCTGCTCGAACGCGTGGCCTACAGACCCTTGATCAACAAGAACGCACCGAAGCTGATCGCGCTGATCTCCGCGATCGGCGCCTCGTTCGCGCTCGCCGAGGCGATGGGTCTCCGCGACCGGTTCGCGTCGTGGGTCCACCTGGACCACAAGCTCGCGAACTACGTGGCGCCCGACAAGGCGCGCGACGTCTACTCGAACCCGGTCAGCATCCAGCCCCACGGCTTGTTCCACCTCGGCGGCTACGAGGTCACCGACGTCGACGTGGTCGTGATCGTGGCGGCGCTGGCGATGATGTTCGCCCTCGACATGTTCGTCCGGCGCACGAGGTTCGGCCGCGGCATCCGCGCGGTGGCGCAGGACCCCGAGTCCGCCGCCCTCATGGGCGTGAACTCCACCCGCGTCGTCCAGGTCACCTTCCTGGTGGGCGGTCTGATGGCCGGTGCGGCCGCGACGCTCTACATGATGAAGATCGGCTCGACCAGGCAGAACGCCGGCTTCATCCTCGGCGTGAAGGCGTTCACCGCCGCCGTCATGGGCGGCATCGGCAACCTGCGCGGGGCCTTGCTCGGCGGCCTCCTGCTGGGCGTGATGGAGAACTGGGGCTCGGCGGTGTTCGGGTCCGAGTGGAAGGACGTGGTGGCGTTCGTGCTCCTGGTCCTGATCCTCCTCGTCCGCCCGTCCGGCCTGCTCGGCGAGGCACTCGGAAAGGCCCGCGCATGAGCGCCGCGACCACCGAGAGGACCCCCGCGGTCGCGCTCAACCCGCTGCAGCGGCTCGGGCTGTGGTGGGACGGCGTCGTCGACCGCTACAACGCGCTGCCGAAGCTCTCCCGGCTCCTGCTGGTCATTCTGTTCGTGCTGTTCTGCTACGCGCTGCCGCTGCTCAGGCCGCCGATCATCACGACCAACGCGATCGACTTCGGCGGCGTGATGTTCAGCGTCGCGGCGTTCGCGCTCGTCGCGCTCGGCCTGAACATCGTGATCGGGTACGCCGGTCTGCTGGACCTCGGCTACGTCGGCTTCTACGCCGTCGGGGCCTACACCACCGGTGTGCTCACGACGTACCACTGGCACTGGCCGTTCTTCCTGGCGCTCCCGCTGGCGATCGCGGTCACGATGGTCACCGGAGTGATCCTGGGTGCTCCGACACTGCGCGTGCGCGGTGACTACCTGGCGATCGTCACGCTCGGCTTCGGTGAGATCATCCGGATCTGCGTCAACAACGTGCAGTGGCTGGGTGCGTCGGCGGGGATCAAGGACATTCCTCACCCGAACACCATCGGCAAGAAGCCGGTGCCCCCGTTCGACCCCGGAGGCATGTTCGCGATCCCGCACCTGAAGTGGAACGGCTGGGTGCCGTCGCTCGACAAGGTGCACGAGACCCACTTCCTCGTCTTCGGTGCCGTGGACGCGATCCCGTACTACTGGCTCCTGCTGACCGCGATGATCCTGGTGCTCCTCGGCGACCGGCTGGTCAAGGCCAGCCGCGTGGGGCGCGCCTGGGAGGCGACCCGCGAGGACGAGGACGCCGCCGAGCTGATGGGTGTGCCGACGTTCAAGTACAAGCTGATGGCGTTCGCCCTCGGCGCCGCCATCGGCGGCCTCTCCGGCTCGTTCTACGCCAGCAGCCAGGGCGGGTACATCAGCCCGGACAGCTTCCCGCTGCTGCTCTCGATGCTGTTCGTCGCGGCCGTCATCGTGGGCGGATCCGGCAACCGCTGGGGCGCGATGGCCGGAGGCACCCTGGTCGCCTACCTGCCCGAACGGTTCCGGGCCTTCGCCGACTACCGCCTCCTGGTGTTCGGCCTGGCCCTCACGGTCCTGGCGGTCTGGCGTCCCGAGGGGCTGCTGCCACCGAGACGCACGCGCCGGGCGAAGCTCGTCGAGGCACAGATCGACGAGCTCGAAGGGGAAGGAGTCGTCGATGAGTGAGACAGGTGCCCAGACCGGCGGGCCGCTCACCAAGGTCCTCGAGGTCGACGACGTCACGATCCGGTTCGGTGGTCTGACGGCTCTCGACTCGGTCAGCTTCGACATCCGGGAGGGCGAGATCCTCGGCCTGATCGGACCCAACGGCGCCGGCAAGACCACCTGCTTCAACGTGATGACGGGCGTCTACCAGGCCACGTCGGGGCAGGTCCTCTTCGACGGCAAGCCGCTCACCAAGCTGGCCCGGCACAAGATCACGCAGCTGGGCATCGCCCGCACGTTCCAGAACATCCGGCTCTTCCGGTCCATGACGGTCCTCGAGAACGTCATGGTCGGCGCGGACGCGCACAGCAAGGTGGGCTTCTGGGACGCGCTGCTCCGCACGCCGCGTCACCGGCACACCGAGTCCGAGTCGACGACACGGGCCAAGGAGCTGCTCAAGATCGTCGGCATCAGCGCACGCCACGACGAGCTCGCCGCGAACCTGTCGTACGGCGACCAGCGCCGGCTCGAGATCGCCCGCGCCATGGCCACCGGACCGAAGCTGCTGTGCCTCGACGAGCCCGCGGCGGGGTTCAACCCCGCCGAGAAGCTCAAGCTCATGGAGCTGATCCGCCGGGTCCGCGACGAGGGCTACACGGTCCTGCTGATCGAGCACGACATGCGCCTCGTCATGGGCGTCACCGACCGGATCGTCGTCCTCGAGTTCGGTCGCAAGATCGCCGAGGGCACTCCCGCGGAGATCCGGGACAACCCCGCGGTCATCGCGGCCTACCTGGGAGTGGACGAAGAAGATGCTTCTTGAGGTCGAGGGCCTGTGCGTGAACTACGGCCACATCGAGGCGATCCGCGACGTGACGTTCGGGGTCGAGGAGGGCACCGTCGCGACCCTGATCGGGGCCAACGGCGCGGGCAAGACCACCACGCTGAAGACCCTCTCCGGCCTGCGCAAGGTGCGGGCCGGGGCAGTCCGGTTCGACGGCAAGGACATCACCCACGCACCGCCGTACCAGCGGGTGCTCCTGGGGATCAGCCAGTCGCCCGAGGGCCGTGGGTGCTTCCCGGGCATGACCGTGCTCGAGAACCTCGACATGGGTGCCTTCCTGCGCAAGGACCGCAAGTCCGCGGCGTACCGGGCCGATCTCGACCGGGTCTTCGACCTGTTCCCGCGACTCAAGGAGCGCGAGCGGCAGGCGGCCGGGAGCATGTCCGGCGGTGAGCAGCAGATGCTCGCGATCGGCCGGGCCCTGATGGCCAAGCCGCGGCTGCTGCTCCTCGACGAGCCGTCGATGGGCCTGGCGCCCAAGCTGATCCAGCAGATCTTCACGATCATCGGGGAGATCAACCAGCAGGGCACGACCGTGCTGCTCGTCGAGCAGAACGCAGCCCAGGCGCTCAAGCGGGCCGACACGGCCCACATCCTCGAGACCGGTGAGATCGTGCGCTCCGGCAGCGGGAGAGAGCTGTCCGGTGACGACTCTGTCAAGGCCGCGTACCTCGGTGGGGACCTCTGACCCCACCTCACGCCTGAGTGCTAGCAGGGGGCTTACCCCGGCAGGCTACGGAAGCGTAGTGTGTCCGCTACTCACCAGTCGGACCACCACGGGGGTTGGAGGAGCCGTCTATGTCTCGCTGTGCGCTGGAGATCCGCGACGCACGTCCTGAGGACGTCGCCGGTCTGCTGCAGCTGTGGACCCACGCCGGGCGCAACGAGGCCACCCCCAGGCCGGTCGACGAGGCCACCCGGGCCCTGGCCCAGATCGCCGCGGATCCCGACGAGCGCCTGCTGGTGGGCCTGGTCGAGGGCGAGGTGGTCGCGGCCCTGCACCTGCGGCGTGCGCCGATGAGCCCGCTGCACACCGAGACCGCCGTGCACACCTCGTACCTGCTCGTGCTGCCCGAGCACCGCCGTCACGGCTACGCGCGGGCCCTGCTCGACACCGCTCTCTCGTGGGCGGAGGAGAAGGACGTCACGCACATCACCGCGATCACGAACAGCAACTCGCGCGACACCAACCGGTTCCTGGCCCGCCTCGGCCTGGGCACCGCGGCCACGGTCCGGATCGCAAGCACCGCCACGATGCGGCGCAAGCTCGCGCCGGAGGTGATCCGCAGCCAGGACGCCCGCCGCCAGCTCGGGCGGGTGCTCGCGCAGCGCAGGTCGCTCCAGCGACGTGCGGTCCAGGCCGAGACGGCCCAGGGCCAGGTCGCCGACTGACCGGCTCTCGGCGGCCGGTCAGGAGTACCGCTCGGCCGGCATGAGGGCGCAGGTGATCCGCGACGTGCAGATCCGACGACCCTGCTCGTCGGTGATCACGACCTCGTAGGCGGCTGAGCTGCGACCGAGGTGGATGGCGGTCGCCGTGCCCGTGACCGTGCCGCTCGTGGCGGCGCGGTGGTGCGTGGCGTTGATGTCCACGCCGACCGAGAGCCGGTCCGGCATCGCGTGCAGGGCCGATCCGATCGAGCCGAGGGTCTCGGCGAGCACGACGGACGCGCCGCCGTGCAGCAGCCCGTAGGGCTGGGTGTTGCCCTCGACCGGCATCGTGGCAACGACCCGCTCGGGCGAGATCTCGACGATCTCGATGCCCATCTTGTCGTTGAGGGCGCCCATGCCCTGGGGCATCCGGGAGATGAACTCGGCCACGTCGTACTGCTCGCTCATGCCCGCCATCCTCCCGGTGCCCCGGCCGACGCGTCCTGTCGGGGTCACCCATTAGGGTCGACGTGTGCCTGCGCAGCCCTCCGCAACCTCTCCGGCGACCTCTCCCGCGAGCGCCCAGACCGCGCGTCCGCGGCTCCTGCTCCTCGACGGCCACTCGCTGGCCTACCGTGCCTTCTTCGCGTTGCCGGTCGAGAACTTCTCGACCGTGACGGGGCAGCACACCAACGCCGTCTACGGCTTCACGTCGATGCTGGTCAACGTGCTGCGCGACGAGCAGCCCACCCACGTGGCGGTGGCGTTCGACCTGTCCCGCCAGACCTTCCGCCTCGAGCAGTACTCCGAGTACAAGGCCAAGCGCAACAAGACCCCCGACGAGTTCAGCAGCCAGCTGCCGCTCATCCAGAAGCTGCTCGACACGTTCCGGATCCGGCACCTGACCTACGCCGGCTACGAGGCCGACGACATCATCGCGACCCTCGTCACGCGAGCGCTGGCCGAGGGCATGGAGGTCCTGATCCTCACCGGCGACCGCGACTCGCTCCAGCTGGTGACCCCGGACAGCACGGTGCTCTACCCCATGCGCGGGGTGTCCGACCTGGCCCGGATGACGCCCGCGGCCGTCGAGGAGAAGTACGGCGTGCCGCCGGCGCGCTATCCCGAGCTCGCCGCGATCGTGGGCGAGACCTCCGACAACCTCCCCGGTGTCCCGGGCGTGGGCGTCGGCTTCGCCGCGAAGTGGATCAACCAGTTCGACGGCCTCGACAACGTCATCGCGCACGCCGACGAGATCACCGGCAAGAAGGGTGAGGCGCTGCGCGAGCACCTCGACGACGTGATCCGCAACCGCCACCTCAACGCGCTGGTCTGCGACCTGCCGCTGGAGCTCGGCCCGCTCGACCTGGAGCGCACCGAGTGGGACCGCCAGGGGGCCCTGGAGCTGCTCGACGAGCTCGAGTTCCGCGGCGAGCTCCGCACGCGCATCATGGACACCCTCGCGCCCGCCGAGGAGCCGGTCGCCGAGGTCGGGTTCGACCTGGCCGGCCGCACGATCGCGCCGGGTGAGCTGACGGACTACCTCGCGGGCCTCGGCAGCGACCCGGTCGGCCTGTTCGTCCGCGGTAGCTGGGGGTCGGGCACGGGCCGGGTCGACGGGCTCGCGTTCGCCGAGGCCGACGGCCAGGCGGCGTACGTCGACGTCACCACGCTCGGGCCCGACGACGACGCGGCCCTGTCCGCCTGGCTCGCCGACCCGGATCGGCCCAAGATCGTGCACGACGCCAACGGCCCGCTGCTGGCGATGCGCGCGCAGGGCTGGCAGCTGGCCGGCCTGGCCACCGACACGGCGATGATGGCCTACCTGGTGGCGCCCGACCAGCGCTCGTACGCCCTGGCCGACCTGACCCTGCGTCACCTCAAGCGCGAGCTGCGCCAGGAGGTCGCCGACGACCAGGCCGCGCTCTTCGACACCGGCGACGAGGTCGCGGAGACCGCGATGCTCCACGCCCGGGCCGTGATCGACCTTGCCCTGGCGCTGCAGTCCGAGCTCGCCGAGCGTGGTGGCACCCGGTTGCTGGAGGAGATCGAGCTCCCACTCGTCGAGGTCCTCGTCGGCATGGAGCAGGTCGGCATCGCGGTCGACCAGGAGCTGCTCAGCGGGCTCGAGGCCGAGTTCGGCGACAGCGTCCGGGAGGCCGCCCAGGACGCCTACGAGGTGATCGGGCGCGAGATCAACCTGGGCTCACCCAAGCAGCTGCAGGAGGTGCTGTTCGACGAGCTCGGCATGCCGAAGACCAAGCGCACCAAGACCGGCTACACCACCGACGCCGACGCGCTGCAGGACCTCTTCGTCAAGACCGAGCACCCGTTCCTGCTCCACCTGCTGCGGCACCGCGACGTGATCCGGCTGCGCCAGACCGTGCAGGGGCTCCTCAAGACGGTGGCCCCGGACGGCCGGATCCACACGACGTTCAACCAGCTGATCGCGGCGACCGGACGTCTCTCCAGCACCGACCCCAACCTGCAGAACATCCCGGTCCGCACCGAGGAGGGTCGGCGGATCCGTCAGGCGTTCGTGGTCGGCCCGGCGCTCGGGGGCCAGACGTACGACGAGCTGATGACCGCCGACTACAGCCAGATCGAGATGCGGATCATGGCGCACCTGTCGGAGGACGCCGGCCTGGTCGAGGCGTTCAAGTCCGGCCGCGACTTCCACCAGGTCACCGCGGCGCGCGTCTTCGACGTCGATCCGTCGGGTGTCACCGGCGAGATGCGCGCGAAGATCAAGGCGATGAACTACGGGCTCGCCTACGGCCTCTCGGCGTTCGGGCTGTCCCAGCAGCTGAAGATCGACACGTCCGAGGCCCGCGGCCTCATGGACGAGTACTTCGAGACCTTCGGTGGCATCCGCGACTACCTGGCCGGCGTGGTCGACGAGGCCCGGCGCAGCGGCTTCACCGAGACCATCATGGGTCGTCGCCGCTACCTGCCCGACCTCACGAGCGACAACCGGCAGCGCCGCGAGATGGCCGAGCGGATGGCGTTGAACGCCCCGATCCAGGGTTCGGCGGCAGACATCATCAAGGTCGCCATGCTCAACGTCGACCGCGAGGTGCGGAAGGCGGGGCTGGCGTCGCGGATGCTCCTCCAGGTCCACGACGAGCTGGTCTTCGAGGTCGCGACGGGGGAGCGCGACGCCCTCGAGTCCCTGGTCCGGGAGCAGATGGCCGCGGCGGCCGACCTCACCGTCCCGCTGGACGTCTCGATCGGCACCGGCCGCAGCTGGCACGACGCCGCGCACTGACCTGCGGCGTCCGGGTCAGGCCCCGTTGATACCCGGGTCGACCACCTCGGCGAGGCGCTCGTCGTCCTTGCGGAGCGTGTACAGGCTGAGCGCGAGCAGCAGCGCGAACAGCACCAGGTCGGTGGTCACCACCAGCGTGATCAGCTGGTGCAGCGTGCTCACGAAGTAGCCGACGCCCACCAGGACGAGGAAAGCCGCCCAGACGAGGTAGACCGAGCGTTTGCCCTGTCGCGCGAGGACGGAGTACACCAGCAGCTGCAGCATCGACAGCGCCGTGCCGAGGATCGCGAAGACCCACAGCGTGGAGGCGATCTCGCGGTAGTCGTCGCCGCCGACGAACACGAGCGCCACGTTCCGGAGCACCAGCGCGCCCAGCGTCGCGCAGACTCCCAGACCGCCGACGACCAGGAGGCTCCGGGTCAGGGCGTGCCGACGCTCGTCCGCCGTCGACATCGACGGGAACGCCACGATGATCACGAACTGCGGCAGGAACAACACCGCCTTCGTGAGGATCAGCCCACCGGCGTACAGGCCGGCGGAGTGCTGGGGCAGCACGTTGCGGGCGACGATGATGTCGGCACTGGAGAGTGCGAAGAAGGCGAGCAGCGCCTGCGAGTTGTGCAGGATCTCGCGCATGACGTCGCGGAACCCGTGCTCCTCGCTGACGACGCCGGGCACACGATGGCCGCGCAGCGCGAGCCAGCCGATCACCACCGGCGGGAGCGATCCGATCGCGACGCCGAGCATGGCGGTCGTCTCGTCGGGCCTCCAGAGGATCAGCGCCGTGCCGATCACCAGGCGAGGCACACCGTTGGCGACGTACAGCACGGCCAGCGGCCACCACCGGCGCTCGCCCTGCAGGACACCGGCCTGCCCGCCCATCATCGTGATCGGGACCGCGGTCACGGCCACGAGGGCCGCGGTCGCGAGGCTGTCCAGCTTCAGCACCCGGTTGACCACGGGCGTGAGGACGAGGAGGACGAGCCCGATCGCGAGGGACGCGCGATAGGTGACCCCGAGCACCGTCTTCTCGATCTGCGCGACGTGCTGGGGGTCGGCCGAGATCCGGCGGGCGGCGGTCGCCTGGAAGCTGAGCTGCAGCACACCGATCACGAGCAGCGTCGCGAGCAGGGAGGCCAGGGCGCCGTACGACTGGGGTCCGAGCAGCCGGGCCGCGACGATGGTGAAGCCGTACGTCGCCACGTTCATCACGCCCATGGCGACCGCGATGGCTCCGGGGCCCCGCAGCACGCTGTCCGCCGCCGGTGAGGTCACGGACGCAGCGGGTCGGCGGGCTTCGGCACTCACGTCCGACACCCTAAGGCGTGCCACCACCCGCGCCTCACGAGCGGGCACAACTAGGGTTGGGCAGGTGAGGTCCGGAGCGACGTTCGCGGAGAGGGTGGCCCTGGCGTGCCTGGCCCGCGACGTCCCGGAGTCCTCGCTCGAGTCCCGCCGGCGCGCCGCCGAGGAGGTCGTGCAGTCCCTGACGGCCCTTCCCGACAGCACGCGGGCCGGCGTGGGTGTCGCGGGAGTGCTGGCGAGGGGCGTCGTCGGACGCAGCTCGGGCGACCGCCTGGTGAGCCGGCTGGACGCTGCTCCGCTGCCCGGGGTGGGGGAGTACCTCAAGCTGGTGCGGAGCCTCGCCCTGGTGGCGTGGTTCGAGGATGCCGGGTCGTGAGCAGCTACGACGTGGTGGTCGTCGGCTCGGGGCCAGGCGGGTCGGTGACCGCTCGGGAGTGTGCCCGCGCCGGACTGCGCGTGCTGGTGGTCGAGGAGGGCGAGCGGGTCGAGCCGGGGGCCGTGCCGGCGTACTCGCTCGAGCAGATGCGACGCCAGTACCGCAACCAGGGGCTGACGGTTGCGCTCGGTCGCCCGCCGATCGCCTACACCGAGGCCGCCTGCGCCGGGGGCGGCAGTGAGGTCAACTCCGGGCTGTACCACCGCCCCTCGGCCGAGCTGCTCGACGCGTGGTCACGAGAGCACGCCGTCGAGGCTCTGACGTTGCCGGACGTCGAGCCGTGGTTGGGCACCGTGGAGGACCGCCTCCAGGTGCAGGGCCGGGCAGGCGAGCTGCCACCCGCCTCGGCCGCGCTCGCCCGAGGCGCCGAGCGACTCGGATGGGCCGGACTCGACGTCCCGCGCTGGGCGGTGCCCGGGCCGGGCCACCCGGAGAAGCAGACGATGACTCGCACCTACCTCGCGGACGCGCTCGAGGCCGGTGCCGAGCTTGCCTGCGGTTCCCGCGTCGACCGGCTGGACGTGCACGACGGCCGCGTGCGCGGGGTCGTCGTGGCGGGGCGCACCGTGACCTCCGAACGAGTGGTCGTCGCGGCCGGTGCCGTGCAGAGCCCGGCCCTGCTCCAGCGGTCCGGTGTGCCGGTGAGCGGCCGCGGACTGGCCGTGCACCCCACGGTCAAGGTGGTCGCGGAGTTCGCGGAGGACGTCAACGACCCTGCCGACCTGGCCACCTACCAGGTCAAGGAGTTCGCGCCGGCACTCACCCTGGGCGGTTCTGCGAGCCGGCCCTCGTTGATCGCGCTGGCCCTGTCCGAGCGGGGCTGGAGCGTGGCTGGTGAGCCGCGCGAGGCGTGGCGCCGCCAGCAGGTCTACTACGCGGCGATCAGGAGCCGCGGACGAGGCCGGGTCCGATCGGTGCCCGGCTTCCGCGACCCGGTGGTCACCTACCGCCTGACGCGGGAGGACCTCGCCCTGCTGCGGTCCGGGCTCGCTCGCCTGATGCACCTGCTGCTCGCGGCCGGTGCGACCCGCCTCCTGCCCTCGTACGCCGGTGCGATGACCGTGACCACCAACGCCGACGTCGCGCCAGCCGCCGCCGCGATGACGAGGTCCCGCGCTGCGCTCATGAGCGTGCACCTGACCGGCACCCTGCCGCTCGGTGAGCGCCGAGGCGGCGTGGTCGACTCGTGGGGCCGGGTGCGTGACGTGACCAACCTCTGGGTCAACGACGCGTCGTTGCTGCCCGACGCACCCGGGATCAACCCGCAGGGGACGCTCATGGCGATCGCGCACCGCAACGTCGACCGACTCCTGCGAGGGGACGGCTGATGCCTGACCTGGGCGAACCGGCTGCCCTCACCGTCCTGACCGGAGCGGGCGGCTGGTTCGGACGCGCCTGGCTGCGGGCGCACGCCGCGCCGCAGCATCGACACGGTCCGGTGCCCACCGGGCGGGTGCGGGCTCTCGCCGGCTCGCCGGGCGAGGTCACGGGCATCCTCGAGGCATGCCCCGGGGCGGAGGTGCACGTCGGCGACGTGGTGGATCCGGAAGTCCTGCAGACGCTCTTCGCCGGGGCCGAGGGTGCCGTCGTGGTGCACGCGGCCGGCGTCATCCACCCGCGGCGGGTGGACGAGTTCGCCAGGGTCAACGTCGGGGGCACGCGCGCCGTCCTCGAGCAGGCCCGAAGCGCCGGCGTACGCCGGCTGGTGCACGTCTCGTCGAACTCGGCCTTCGGCGTGAACCCGACCCCGACGGACCGTTTCCGCCACGAGGAGCCTTTCCGCCCCTATCTCGGGTACGGAGCCTCGAAGGCCGCCGCAGAGGCGGAGGTGCGAGCCGCCCACGACCCCGGGACCCTGGAGACCGTGGTGGTCCGGCCGCCGTGGTTCTACGGGCCCTGGCAACCGGTGCGCCAGACCACGTTCTTCACGATGGTGGCCGCCGGCCGGTTCCCCGTCATGGGCAGCGGCGCCCAGCAGCGCTCGATGGTGCACGTCGACAACCTGGTGCAAGGGGCAGCCCTTGCCGCGCGGGTCAGCGACGTCGGGGGCGACGCGTTCTGGGTGGCGGACGCACGGCCCTACCCGATGGCCGAGATCGTGCGCACGGTCGCCGAGGTGCTCGCGGACGAGGGCTATCTCGTCGCCCGGTCGCGGCTGCCCGGCGCGGTCCCCGGCGGCCGGCGTGTGCCGGCCCTCGTGGCACGCGGTGCCGAGCGTCTGGACCGCCTCCTGCAGTCCCGGGGTCGGTACCAGCAGGAGCTGCACGTGCTCGGCGAGATGGACAAGACGATCGCGTGCGACATCGCGTACACCAGGGAACGCCTGGGCTACGAGCCCGAGGTCGAGCTTCGCGAGGGCATGCGTGAGGCGGTGCGCTGGTGTCGGCAGCGAGGCATCGCCCTTGCTCCGCGGGCGGACGGGGCCCGATGAGCGAGGTGGTGCTGGTCACCGGGGGCAGCGGCTACTTCGGGTCGCTGCTGATGACCCAGCTGCTCGAGGAAGGCCGACGCGTGCGGGTGCTGGACATCCACGATGCCGCTGACCGAGCTCCCGACGTGGAGCTCGTGCGGGGTGACATCCGCGACCCGGACGCCTGTGCCCGTGCGGCCAGGGGCGCCACGCAGGTGTTCCACAACGTCGCCCAGGTGCCGCTCGCGAGGGACCACCAGCTCTTCGAGGAGGTCAACGTCACGGGCACGGCGAACCTGCTGGAGGCGTGCCTCGCCGCCGGTGTGGACAAGGTCGTCTACACGTCGTCCTCGGCGGTGTTCGGCGTGCCCGACCACAACCCGGTGACGCGAGAGACCCCGGCGCGCCCGGTCGAGGCCTACGGGCGCGCGAAGTACGACGGTGAGCTGCTCTGCCTCGCGGCCGGCACCCGCGGCCTGGACGTCAGCATCATCAGGCCGCGCACCATCCTGGGCCACGGCCGGCTGGGCATCTTCGGGATCCTCTTCGACTGGATCGCCGACGGCGCGGCGGTCCCGGTGCTCGGGGACGGTTCGAACATCTACCAGTTCGTCCACGCCGACGATCTCGCCGCGGCCTGCATCCTCGCGGCCGGTCGGCCGGGCGGGGCGACGTACAACATCGGCGCGGAGCGGTTCGGCACGATGGCCGAGGCGGTCGGGGGGCTCTGCGACCACGCAGGGACCGGCGCGCGGGTCGTCCACGTGCCGACGCGCCTGACCAGCGCCGCGATGGCCGTGACCGGTCGGCTCGGGCTGACGCCGTTCGGCGCGTACCACTGGATCATGTACAGCAGGTCCTTGTGGTTCGACGTCACGCCCGCGAAGGAGGAGCTCGGCTGGAGCGCACGCTGGTCGAACGACGAGATGTTCGCGGACTCCTACGACTGGTTCCTGCAGCACCGGCAGGAGGCGGGCGCCGATGCGTCGGCCTCGGCACACCGGCGCAGTGCCCGGCAGGGCATCCTCGGTGCCGCCAAGTGGGTGCTCTCGCGGCATCCTCACGGGTAGACGGCAAGGACGATGCAGATCGTCCAGGCGATCGCGAGGCCCTGGAGCACCCGGTCACGCAGCGCGATCTCCTCGGGCTCGCCGGCAAGGCCCGCGTCGACGTCCACGGCGTAGCGCAGCACGGCGAGCACGAACGGGGCCATGGAGATCACCGGCCACACCGTGTCGTGCTGGGCCTTGAGCTCGAAGGCCCAGAGCCCGTAGGTCATGATCAGCACCCCTGCCGACAGCGTCCACACGAACCGCAGGTAGTCGGGGGTGTAGCGCGCGAGCGCGGGCCGGAAGGACTCCGGCTGGTCGGCCACCCGGATCTCGGCGTAGCGCTTGCCGGCCGCCATGTAGAGCGACCCGAACGACGACGCAAGGAGGAACCACTGGCTGAGCTCGATGCCGGCGGCTGCGCCTCCGGCGATCGCTCGCAGCAGGAAGCCCGAGGCGATCACCGCGATGTCGATCACGGGCTCGGACTTCAACCAGAAGCAGTAGGCCAGCGAGATGGCCGCGTACGTCGCCACCACGAGGAAGAGGGGCCGGCCCCAGGCCAGCCCGCCGAGGAGTCCCAGGAGGACGAGCACCGCCCCGAAGACGTGGGCCGTGCGCGGGCTCATCCGTCCCGCAGCGACGGGTCGCAGGCGCTTGAGTGGGTGCAGTCGGTCCTGGGGTGCGTCGTGCGCGTCGTTCACGCAGTAGATGCCCGACGCCGTCACCGAGAACACCACGAACGCGACGGCGGCTGACCGGAGCGTGTCCGGCTCGGTCAGCTGGCCCGAGAGCACCGGTGCGGCCAGCACCAGCAGGTTCTTGGTCCACTGCCGCGGACGCACGATGCGGACCAGGTCGCCGACGGCCGGCCTGCGCGGGGGTGACGAAGCAGGAGCGGCCATGCCGGTAGTTTGCCGGTAGCCGTGGAGACCGACCAGTCAGGAGCCGACGGAGCCATGCCGAAGCACCGTCCGCAGCCGCCTGCTGCCAGGCACGCCCGCGAGGTGGTCGGCCTCTACGGTGACCCGGACAACACCTGGGGCATCTGCGCCGAGCTCGGTCTGACCGAGCCCGTCTCGGTCGACGAGCTCACCCGCAACCTCGCCGCGCTCTGCGCAGGCCGCCCGTTGCTGGGGGAGCCTCCGATCGTGCGCGCGGTGAGCTCCGACGCCTGGGACGACGCCCGGGCGGACGTCGCCAGCGTGCCCTACGCAGACGGCGAGCCGCTCCTGCGGATCCTGCTGGACTCGCGGGGCCTGCGGCTCCTCGTGGGGGCGCACCACGGGGTCGTGGACGGTCTGGGACTCGTGGCCGTCGCCGCGGCCGCGCTGGGGCGTCCGATCGACTCCGGGGCCGGGGGGATCGGCGCCCGTCCCGCACGCCACGGGTTCCTGCGCTCGAGCCTCGGTCGGCTGGTCGAGGCCGTGTTCGCCCCGCCGTCCCGGTTCGAGCCGACCACGCTCGTGGAGCGACGGCACGGCGACGGGAACGACCGTCACGAGGACCTGAGCCTGGTGCGGCTCGACCCCGGTCGCCGCGGCACCGCGGCGCTGGCTCACGCCGTCCTGCGGGTGTTCGAGGACTGGTCCGCCGGCACTCGGCCGCTGGTCGTGGTGGGCGCCTCCCGACGATCGCCCGGTGATCTCCAGCCGGATCGCCAGACCGCGTTCCTCCGGGTGCAGCTGCGTCGCCGGTCCACCAGGGACGCCGTGCGCGCGGCTCTGGCGGCGGTGTCGCCGGAGCCGGACTTCCCGGTCACGTCGGTCGGCGGCGTCGGGCCGCGCGTCACGCACCTGCTGCGCCGGCGTCTGGGTGCGACGGCGCTGCTGAGCAACCTGGGCATGCTCGACGGTCGCGGCCTGGACTACGTGGCGATGTTCCCTGCGGCGAGCGGCCCGCGGGCGGTCGCGATCGGGCTCGCGTCCACCCCACGAGCGACGGTGCTCAGCCTGCACACGCGACGCGCCGACTTCTCGTCAGCAGACCACGCTGCCCTGCTGGAGGCACTGGTCGAGAAGTTCTCGGCCGAGCCGGGTCAGTCCGCGGCTCAGTAGGGGTCGTACGGCGAGTCGTGGCCGAACAGGCGGGCAACCGGGCGCAGGCGCAACCGCAGCAGCACCTTGATGCCGACGTTGCGCAGCCACCACGGGAGCTCGCCGAGGATCCTCATCCGGTCCCTGAGGTCGGGACGAGCCTTCTCGAAGCGGGCCATGGAGTCGCTGCGGTCCACGTAGCGCAGGTCGCGGGCGAACAGGACGTGGACCAGGATCCCGAGCGTCACGCCGATCGAGGAGAAGGCGTCGTGGACGAGGACGCGTCCGCCCTCGGGAAGGAACGCCTTCCAGCGCAGGTCGTCGGCGAAGGTCCAGTAGTCGTGCTTGCCGTCGATGTAGAGCAGGTCGAGAGGTCGGGTCCAGCCCGGACGTGCCCGCGTCGAGTAGTCCGCGAGCAGGGTGACGGCGTCGGTGACGCCCGCCTCGGCGAGGTTGTGCTCGAACCGCGACCGTGTCGACTGACCCCCGAAGAGCTTGCCCTCGACGAACGGGTCGACGGCGATCACGTGGGCGTCGCGGCCGCGAGCCGCGTCGGCGAGCACCACGGTCGAACGTCCTTGGTGGGAGCCGATCTCGAGCACCGTGCCCCCGGGTGGGAGGGTCAGCGCCTCGTCGTACAGCATCCGCGCCTGGCCCTCCTTCAGCCATCCGGGGATCCCGGAACACCGTTGCCAGGTGGACTCGAATCCTGCAGGCGCGGGGTCGCTCATGTGGCACCGTTTCGCTGATGGGGGGAGCGGCCTGGCCGCTAGACTCACCGCTGCAGGCTACTGGAGGGAAGCCTGTCACCACGTCCGCGAGGGGAGTCCGATGGCCGAGCGTTCAGCGGCCGTCGGTCGGCTTCCACGCGGCTCCGTGGCCGGCGTGTGGATCACGTTGATGCTCTTCTCGTTCACCCAGCGGCCCGGCCAGACGACCTTCGACACCAAGTTCGACCTGACCGCCGACCCAGGTGCGTTCATGGCACGCAGCCTGCACCTGTGGAACCAGCAGTCGTCCTTCGGGGAGCTGCAGAACCAGGCCTACGGGTACCTGTTCCCCCAAGGCCTCCTCGCCCTCCTGGGCCAGCAGGCCGGCCTGGCCGACTGGGTGGTGCAACGGTTGTGGTCGGGTCTCGTGCTGATCGTCGCGTTCGAAGGAACACGGCGGCTGTTCCGGGCACTCTCGCCGTACGCCCCGCCGTGGGTCTCGCTCCTCGCCGGCGTGGGCTACGCGACCGCCCCCCGCCTGCTCGGACTGTCCGGCGTGCTCAGCGCCGAGGTGCTGCCGACCGCTGTGCTTCCGTGGGTCGTGGTTCCGCTCGTGTCCGCCCAGCGCGGACGACTCGGGGTCCGCACCGCCGCACTGCTGTCCGGTTGTGCGCTGCTCCTCATGGGTGGCGTGAATGCCGTCGAGAACCTCGCGGTCTACCCGCTGCCCTTGCTGGTGGTGCTCTCCACCCTTCGTCGACCGGGCGGCCGACGGCTCGCCGGATGGTGGCTGGCCTCGGCCGCAGCCGCCAGCGCTTGGTGGATGTTGCCGTTGCTCGTGCTCGGCAGGTACAGCCCGCCGTTCCTGGACTACATCGAGACCTCCACGGCGACGGTCCGTCCACTCGGCTGGACCAACGTGACCCGTGGGGCCGATCACTGGCTCTCCTACATCTACGTCGGCGACCAGCCCTGGTGGCCGGGGTCCTACGACCTCTCGACCTCGCCGACGCTGATGATCGCCACCGCAGTCGTCGCCGCGCTCGGGTTCTCGGGGCTGGCGCGCAAGGACATGCCCCTGCGGGGTCCGCTGATCGCGAGCGCCCTCATCGGCCTGACCTGCCTGACCATCGCGCGCGCCGGCACGCTGGCCTCGCCGATCCAGCCCGTGGTCCAGTACCTCCTCGACAACTCCCTGTCGATGCTCCGCAACGTGCACAAGGTCGACCCCCTGGTCCGGCTGCCCCTGGCCCTCGGCCTGGGACATGCGGTCGGGCTGATGGCTTCCCGGCGTCGCGAGGCGCGGAGATGGCGGGTCCTTCCCCTCGTGTCGGTCGTGGCAGCCGCGGTCGTCGTGGTCGTGGCGGCACAACCGCTCTTCGCCGGGACGCTGCGCAAGCCCGGGTGGTCCTCGGTGCCGAGCTACTGGCCGCAGGCCGCAGCGTTCCTCGCCGCCCACGCCGACGGCCGCGCGACGCTGATCCTCCCCGGGTCCGGCTTCGGACAGCAGCAGTGGGGCTGGACGATCGACGAGCCGATGCAGGGCCTGGCGCGCAGCCCGTGGATCACGCGCAGCCAGGTCCCGCTCACCCCGGGTGCGACCATCCGGTTCCTCGACTCGATCGAGGAACGGGACGACGACGGCCTCGGCTCCCCGGCCCTGGCGGACGTGCTCGCCCGCGCCGGCATCGGCTACGTCCTGGTGCGCCGCGACCTCGACGTGTCTGCGAGCGGAGCACCGACGCCCGCACGGGTGGACAAGGCGCTGGGGCGCAGCCCGGGTTTCACCCGGGTTGCTGGTTTCGGAAACTCCGGGTTGCTCGACCAGGCCGCGATCGACGTGTTCCGGGTGGACCGCGCCGTCGACCGGGTCGAGGCCCAGCCGCTGGCCGACGTACGCACCCTGGTCGGCGGGCCCGAGGACGTTCTCACCGCTCTCGAAGCCGGTGCGGTCGGAGCCGACGAGCCCGTGCTGATCCAGCCGACCGACGCCTACCGTCACGGGTCGGCGCCGGACGTGGTGGGTGACGGGTACCGACGTCGTGAGCGCCAGTTCGGCCGGGTCCACGACTCGGTGAGCCAGATCATGGCGTCGCAGGAGCACTACCGGATCACCCGCTCGGCCAACGACTATCCCGGCGTGCCGGGCGTGGATCGGGTCTCGGCGCGCTACTCCGGGCTCGAGTCCGTGACGGCTTCGACCTCGTCCGGGTACGTGGACACCCTGGGAGCAAGCGATCCGGAGCACGGCCCGTACGCCGCGGTGGACGGCCGTGACGACACGTTCTGGCAGTCCGCACCCCTGACCGACCCGATCGGCCAGTGGGTCCAGGTGCGGCTGAGCCGTGCGACGCCGGTCGACCAGCTGGAGATCACCGCCGGCGTCGACGGGATCAGCGGCACGCCCGTGCGCCGGATCCGGGTCGAGGCCGGGCGCCAGAGCCGGAGCTACTCGGTCGACCCGACCTCCGGGCTCGTCCACGCCGTCCTCGACGGCTCGCCGGTCAGCACCATCCGGGTGACGGTGACCAGGGCCGTGCCCGGCCAGCTGCCGGTCGCGATCCGCGAGATCCGGGTCCCGGGCACGACGTTTCCCCGCGTGCTCGACGTACCCGACGCAGGAGCCGACGCCCACACGACGTTCGTCATGCGCGCCCGCCCACACCGGCGCGCATGCGTCGAGACGCCGGTCGGACCCTCGTGCCTCCGGGGCCAGGGGCGCACGAGCGAGGAGGAAGGCGGGATCCTGCGGCGGATCACCGTCCACGGATCGGGCACCTGGCGGATCGACGGCTCCGTGGTGGCGCTCCCGACGCGCGCGGCCGTGCGCCTGCTGCATCCACTCTTCGGCCAGGTGCGGGTCCGCGCGTCGTCGATGTACCTCGACGAACCGGGTGTGGCCGGCCAGCTCGCGTACGACGGGAACCTGGGCACGTCCTGGCTCGCGGACTCGTCCGACGAGCACCCGACACTCCGGTTGAGCTGGAAGAAGCCGGTGACGCTGTCGCGCCTGCAGGTCGTCGGTGCAGGAGGCACGTCGATCACCCCGACCTCGGCGGTCCTCACGTCCGGTTCGGTCGAGCGTCGGGTGCGCTTCGGCTCCGCGGGGCTCGGCTTCTTCCCGCCCTTCACGGCGCGGCGACTGCGCATCACGTTCGACCGGCCGGCCTCGGGTGACGTGGACCATGTCCTGGGCGTCGCGGAGCTGAAGATCGCCGGCCTCGAGGACGAGCGGTACGACCTCTCGCCGGGGACCGCGACCGGCGCGATCTGCGGTCTGGGGCCGGAGGTCGTCGTCGACGGTGTCGTCCACCGCACGTCGGTCAGCGGCACGGTCGGAGCCGTCATCGACGGCGGCCCGCTCGAGATCGCCGGTTGCTCCGGAGGCCCGCTCGACCTGGGCTCGGGCGCGCACACCGTTCGCTTCCTCTCCACGGCCCAGTTCCAGCCCACCGCACTCACGCTGACACCCGTGAGCAACGACCAGGCGTCGTCCTCGAGCGCGGAGCCGGACCGGCAGGTGGTCATCCGGGACTGGACGACCCACGACCGCACGGTCTCCGTGGCCGCCGGGTCGGCGTCGGTCCTCCGGATCCCCGAGAACCGGAACGCGGGCTGGCAGGCGAGCCTCGACGGGAAGGCGCTCACCCCGATGACGGTCGACGGCTGGCAGCAAGGCTTCCGCCTGCCCGCCGGCGCCGGCGGCACGGTGCGCCTCCACTTCGCTCCTGACTCGACCTATCGCCTGGGCCTCTTCGCCGGCGGGGGGCTTGCCGTGGTTCTGGTCGGTGCGGCGCTCGTCGCACTCCTGCTCGGACGCCGCCGCGCGAGCCAGGGAGTGCCGATGGGGATCGGCGCCGCCGGACGCCGGCGACGGTCCGTCCGCCGCGGCGCGGGCGCGGCACTCGTGGCAGGCGGCTACCTCTTCGGAGGCCCGGGCGTCCTGCTCGGAGTCGCGCTGGGGCTGCTCAGCGGCCGCTACCTCGTACCTCCTGGTCGGCTCGCCGGCCCCGCCGTCGCCCTCGCCGGGTCGGCCGCAGGCATCACGGCGGCTCTGTCCGGTCCCGGGCTCCCGCCGCTGTGGACGGATCTGGTCGCCGCGGTGGGCGTGGGCCTCTTCGCCGCGGCCTGGCTGGTGGCTCCGGAGCAGGAGACAGGGCGGTGAGCGACCTGACGGTCGAGCCCGCGCCGACGCCGGACTCGCCGACCGTCGGCGTCCGCGTCCTGCGGACCTGGTCCGGGCCCTGGCGAGACCACGTCGGTCTCGTCGCTCTCGCACTGCTCGCGGCACAGGCCGTCGTACGCGGGGCGCTCCTGGCGAACGGGTACTTCACCCAGGACGACTTCCTCATGCTCACGCTGAGCCATCAGGGTCTGTCCGGACACATGCTCTTCGAGGACTACTCGGGCCACCTCTTCCCGGGAGGCTTCCTCATCGCATGGGCCCAAGGCACCGTCGCGCCGCTCAACTGGACCGTGAGCGTCGTCGTGGTCATGGTGCTCCAGACGGCCACCGCGGTCATGGTGTGGCTGCCGGTCCGACGTCTCGTCGCCGCGCGCTGGAGCGCCGTCCCGCTCTACGCCGTGTTCCTGTTCTGCCCGATCACTCTCTGGCCGACCCAGTGGTGGGCGGTGGCGATCCAGTTCCTCCCGGTGGCCTTCTTCCTGGCTCTGGCGGTCTACGCGTTCCTCTGTCGCCTGCAGGACGGCGCCCGCTGGGGATGGCCGGTGAGCGTCGGCGCGACGGTGGCCGCACTGCTGTTCCAGGAACGCGGTCTCCTGGTCCCGGTGGTCCTGGTCTGGATCGCCGTGGCACACACCCCGGTCGGGCCATGGTGGCGGCGCGTCGTCGTCGCCGCCCGGGACCACCTCCTGGTGTGGGCCAGCTACGCGGTCCTCGGGATCGCCTACCTCGTGGTCCATCGTGCGCTCGCGCCGATCACGACCACTCCCGTCGACACTCCGGGCGACGCGGCGCAGCTCGTCGGGAACTTCCTCGGCCGCAACCTGTTGACCGGCATCCTCGGAGGGTCGTGGACGCGGCGGATCAGTGGCGACTCGCTGGTGGTGCCGAGCTGGTGGGCCGTCGGGGCCTGCCTGGTCGCCCTCGTGGCTGCGGTGGTCTGGACGGTACGGCGCGGCGGGTTCACGTCGGTCTGCGGCTGGTCCCTGATCCTCACCTATGCCCTGGTCGACGTGGTCCTGCTCTTCGGCGGTCGCGCCGGGAGCGGACCCAGCTACGGGATGATCCCCCGGTATGCGGCCGACGCGGTCCCGGCGGTCGTCATCGGGCTGGCGATCGTGGTCCGCGGTGTCGTGCAGCGGTCCTCGGCACGCGAGCGAGCCGGTCGCAGGACCGCGGTGCCGGCGCTGGTCGTCACCGCTCTCTACCTCGGGTCGGCGGCGGTCTCGACGACGTTCATGGCTCCGCACCAGTTCAACTCCGAGGATCGGCGCTACGTCGAGGGGATCCGGTCCGGGCTGCGCATCGACCCCCGGACCGTGCTCTACGACGGCCAGGTCCCGGACGGGGTGATGATCTACTGGTTCGGTCGGGACGCGCGGCTGTCGAACGTCGTCGGCATCGCACCTGAAGACCCCGTCTTCGACCTGCCGAGCTACGACCTGCGCATCGCCGACGGTCGGGGGCGCTTGCATCCGGTCGGGCTCGTCGGCCAGGTCTCAGCCCGGCCCACCGCGGATCCGGACTGTGGCTACCACGTCAGCGGAGGGTGGGCACGCGTCCCGCTCACCGCGCCGATCTCCTCGCCCAAGGCGGGTCCGGGCCTGGTCATGAGGATCGGCTACTACTCCGCCCGGGGCGGCTTTCTCGACATCTCTGCCGGCGGCCGCTTCTTCCGCGTGCCGGTGCGCCCGCGGCTGCAGCGGGTCGACCTCGTGGTGCGAGGGTCCCTGGACTCGGTGGACCTGTCCTACGACTCCCCGGGCACGGTCTGCGTGACCGACGTGACCGTCGGCTTCCCCGTCCCGGGATCGTCGTGAGCCGGTCCGGCGCGGGTGCCCGTCTGGGCCTGACCGCGGCGACCCTCGTCGTCCCGGTGCTGGTGCTCGGCCCGGTCCTGCTCCACCGCGGTTACGTGCTCGTCGGCGACATGAGCTTCGTGCCGCACCAGCCCTGGAAGCCTGCCTGGCTGGGGCTCGACGGGTCGGTGCCACGGGCGGTGCCGGCGGACGCCGTCGTCTCCGTTCTCGGCCAGGTGGTTCCGGGCGACCTGCTGCAGAAGGTCGTCCTGCTCGCCACCCTGGTGGCAGCCGGCGCCGGAGTGCTCCGGCTGACGAGCCGCATCCCCGACGTTGCGACACCGGCGCGTCTGGGCGGTGCGGTGCTCTACGTCTGGAACCCCTACGTCTACGAGCGGCTGGCGATCGGTCACTGGGGCCTCCTCGTCGGGTACGCCGCGCTGCCCTGGGTCGTCGGTGCCGCGCTCGACGTACGCCGGGGCGGCGCCTCGGCGCACGCGCGGCTCTTCCTGCTGCTGCTCGTCGCGGCGGCCGGGAGCCCGACCGGTGGCCTCGTCGCCGGCCTGGCCGCCGTCGTGGTGGCTGCCGGTCGGCGCCGCCCGTGGAGCGGCGCACTGGTGCTGGGATCCGTGCTCGTCGTCAACCTGCCGTGGCTGGTCCCCGGGGCCCTCAACCAGGCGCCGCCGGGAGACGCATCGGGCGTCGCTGCCTTCGCGGCCCGTGTGGACACGCCGTTCGGGGTGTGGGGCTCTCTGCTCACCCTCGGTGGCATCTGGAAGACGGCGGTCGTGCCCTCGGAGCGGGGGACCGGCCTGCTCGTCCTGGTGGCACTGCTCGTGGCAGTCGCCGCGCTGGTCAGGCTCGCCGCGGGCTCCCGGCCCGGCGGCGACGGTGAGCCCGTCGCAGCGCGCCGACTGCTGCTGCTCGCGGGGCTCGCGTTCCTGCTGGCGGTGGTGCCGGCCACCGGAGCGGGGGAGCGGCTGGTCTCCTCGCTGGTGGAGTCGGTGCCGGCGGCCGGCATCTGGCGCGACTCGCAGAAGTGGCTGCAGCCGGTGGCCCTCGCCTCCGCCCTGGGGTTCGCGCTGCTCCTGGACGGTGCAGCGCGCCGGCTGCGGCGGGCAGGCCTTCCGGCGGCCGGCGTGGGTGCGGTCGCCCTGCTCCCGCTCGTCCTGCTCCCGGGCCTGGGCTGGGGGCTCGCCGGTCGCCTCGACCCGGTGACGTACCCGCAGGAGTGGGAGACCGTCCGGCAGGTGATCGAGTCGCAGCCGGCCGCGGAACGGCGCACCGCCGTCCTGCCGTGGTCGGCCTACCAGCGTCTGCCCTGGAACGACGGTCGCGCCGCCCTCGACCCTGCGCTGCGGTTCTTCCCCGGGCAGGTCGTCGTCGACGAGGACCTGTCGATCAGCGACGCGGTCACGGTCCGGGGCGCGGACAGCTCGGAGGCGGCCATCGGTCGTGCGCTGCGCGAGCACCGGCCGCTCGGTCCCGCGCTCGCCGGCGCCGGTGTGCGCTACCTGCTCGTGGAGCGCACGGCAGCAGGCGCCGCCGACGTGCCCGTCCCGGACGGTGCGACGCTGCACGCCGGACCGGAGCTCCTGCTGGTCGACGTCGGCGGCCGCGCCGTCCCGACCCGCGCGCCGCACGCGACCACGATCGTCGCCGCAGACGCGCTCACGGCGGCGGGCGCGATCGCCTCGACGGTGATCGCCATTCGGCGTAAACCGGGCGGCGGATCGGCTACGATGCAAGCGGGAGCAGTATCAACGACGATCTAGTCGTCGACTACAGGTGAGGGAATCCATGTCTTCGATCTTCGGCTTTGGCGCGGGTGCGGCAGCGAGTGCGGGTGGGGCCGCCGTGACCACAGGTGTGGTCGCCACCGCTGCGGTTGCCGGCGCGGTGGCGGCGGCGGTGCTGACCGCCGGCGCGACGCAGGTGGCCCAGGACGCCACCCAGCCCAACGAGACCACGGCGAACGTCAACAACGTCAGCGCGCCGCACTACGCCGACTGACCGACGCGACGTACGACGGCGGCCCCGGGGTTCTCCCCGGGGCCGCCGTCGTTCTTCTGCTCGTCGTCCCTGCCGTCGTTCGGGTGGTCAGCCGTCGAGAGCGGCCATCGCGGTGCTCGCGGCCGCGTCCCAGGTGAACTCCCCGGAGCGGATGCACGCCTTGTTGCCGAGCTCCTCACGCAGCAGCGGGTCGCGCAGCAGCTGCGCGATCCGCGCGGTCAGGTCGGCCTCGTCGGCGGCGAGCAGCCCGGTCACGCCGTCGAGGATGGCTTCGGCCACGCCTCCGGCCGACGCGTAGGCGACCGACGGCGTCCCGGCTCGGCCGGCCTCCACGATCGAGAGGCCCCAGCCCTCCTTGATCGAGGGCAGGACGTGCACCCAGGCCCGGTTGAGCTCCTCGAACTTCTCCCGATCGGTCACGTGGCCGAGGAAGGTGACCCGGTGGCCCAGGCCGAGGTCGGCGGTGAGCCGGTGCAGCTCGTCGGCCCACCAGCCGTCGCCCATGACGCGCAGGCGGACGCGCGGGAACTCCTCGGCCAGCGCCGGAAGGGCCCGGATCACGTGGTCGATCTGCTTGTGCGGCACGAGCCGGCTGAGGACCGCGATCGTCGGGTCGTCCGAGCGGCGACCCGGTGTGTAGTCGGGCACCGGCGGCAGGCCGTTGTGGGCGAGCTCGATGTCGCCGGCGCGGACGCCGAGCTCGGAGAGCTCGCGTCGGGTCACGTCGGAGACGGCGAGGTAGCGGTGGCCGCGGTTGGCCAGGACGGCGACCCGCGACTCGAGGAACCACCCGATCTTCGCGAGCACGGGCCCGACCACCGACCACTGCTCGCGGTGCACGTGGTGGACGAGGACCACGACCCGGTGCCGGGTCAGCCACGAGGCCAGGAACGGCATGCCGTTCTGCACCTCGAGCACGCTGTCGATGCCCCCGGTCATCCGGCCGAGCCGACCGGACACGAGGAGCCAGGCGGCCCACAGGTAGATGGTCAGGTGACCTCCGCGCCGGATGTAGCGGATGCCGTCCACGACCTCGTCACCGGCTGCGCCCGGGTAGCGCGCAGTCAGCCAGGTCACCTGCCGCCCGGCGTCGCGCATGCGCTGCGAGACCTGCTGCACGTAGAGCTCCGAGCCCCCTCCCTCGGGGTGCCACGGGTCCCTCCAGATCAGCACCACCACGTGCTTCTGAGCACGGGCATGCCGAACGTCCCTCCCTGAGCCTCGCACTGTGGTTCTCCCTCCCCGGTGCGAAACCGAATTCGGACAAGGCTAGCATTTCGAGATGGTCCGGACGGTCGATTCGCGGCGGGACCGCCCGTCCGGGCGAGGCCTCGGTCTAGCCCGCTCCGTGCGGTTGTTCCGCTCCTTCCTCACCGAGCAGACCGACCCCGACGGGTTCTACCGGCTGATCGCCGACGACGCCGTCGACCTGGTCTCGGCCCACGTCGACCTGAGCGGCCTCACCGTCGCCGACTTCGGCGGAGGGCCCGGCTTCTACTCCGAGGCGTTCCGGTCCGCCGGTGCCCGCACGGTCCTCGTGGACGCCGACCTCGACGAGATCAGGCTCCACGGCCGGCGTACGCCGGGCTCGGTGGTCGGCCTGGCGGAGCAGTCACCGCTCGCCGACGGAGTGGTCGACGTCGCGTTCTCCTCCAACCTGCTCGAGCACGTCCCCGACCTGGGCGCGGTCGCCGACCAGATCGTGCGGGTCGTGCGCCCCGGAGGGATCGCCGTCCTCTCCTACACGATCTGGCTCGGCCCGTGGGGCGGTCACGAGACCTCGCCCTGGCACCTCCTCGGCGGGCACCGGGCCGCCCGCCGCTACGAGCGCAAGCACGGCAAGCCACCGAAGAACCTGTACGGGCGGTCGATGTACGCCGCGTCCGTGCGCGACGGCCTGCGGTGGTTGCGCCGTCGTCCCGACCTCGAGGTGCTGGACCTCCGACCGCGCTACCTCCCGGGCTGGACGAGCGTGCTGCTGCGGGTGCCGTTCCTGCGCGAACTGCTGACCTGGAACCTCTGGATCGTGGTGCGCAAGCGCGAGCGGTGAAGCCGTCGCCCTGAGGCCTGAACCAAGGCTTGCCTCAGTCCGCTACTGGCTGGTCACATTTCGGGACAGGCTGGCCGGAACCCGCCCGTAGGGACCGTCACCTGCGTTACTCTGCAGACGCGATCGCGGGATGGGAGCCTGCGCCGCACCAAGTGGGAGGGAGCGCCGTCGTGCGCAAAACTAGTGTTGTCCTGATCGCGCTCGGCGCGTTCCTGATCGTGCTGGCGCCGATGGTGCGCTGGTACGCGTACCCCCGCGTCGCGGTCGCACCCGCCGCGCAGAAGAGCGTGACGACCCTGGTCGGTCCGGGCGCCACGATCTTCGACATCAACACGTTCAAGGAGATCACCACCGACCTCACCACCAAGGTGCGCACCATCGGTGACACCAAGGCGGCGGACAAGGCCGGCAACGGCACCGTGGTCTACGTGAACTCCACCTCGACGAAGTCCTCCGACGGGGTGATGCGCTCCCGGGACGTCGAGCGGATGGCGTTCAACCAGCGCACCGGTGCGGCCGTGAACTGCTGCGGCGAGTTCCTCTCCAACACCGAGGGTGTCGAGACGCCGATCAAGCACCAGGGCCTGGTCGCGATCTTCCCGATCCCGACGGACAAGAAGACCTACCCCTTCTGGGACAGCACCCTCAAGTCCGCCACCCCGATCAAGTACACGGGCACCGGCACGGTCGAGGGCGTGGACGTCTACACCTTCGAGAACACCACCCCGCCGACCAAGGTCGGCACGCAGGAGGTCCCGTTGAACCTCCTCGGCCTCGACGGCACCGAGAACGTCACGGCCGACGAGATGTACTCGGTCGCCCGCAAGCTCTGGGTCGAGCCGAACACCGGCGTGATCCTCAAGCGCTCCGAGAAGGTGCTGGACACGCTGAACTACGACGGCCAGCCCCGGCTCACCCTGACCAAGGTGGACACCCAGTACGACGCCAACACGGTCAAGCACAACGCCGACAAGTACGGCTCCGAGGGACGCATGCTGCACCTGGTGCGGTCCACCGTCCCGCTGGTCAGCCTGGTCCTCGGCGTGCTGCTGCTGTTCCTGGGGCTGACGCTGGCCCGTCGGCGCGAGCACGCGTCCGGCGAGCACTCGCACGAGTTCGAGGAAGCCACCACCTGAGGCATCCTCGCGCGGACACAGACGTCGTGGCCGGCCTGGTCCTGGGACCGGGCCGGCCACGGCTCGTTCCGGCCGCCCCTGGGCCTCAGGCCAGGTCGGCGACGTACAGCGCGGTGCCGGGCGTCAGCAGCCCCCGCACCCGGCTCCACCCGCCCCAGACCCGGTCGTGGTCAGCGGGCCACTCGGGCTCGACGAGGTCGACCAGTCGGTAGCCGGCGGCGGCGAGCGCGCGCACCCAGTCGCCCAGGGTGCGGTGGTGCTCGACGTACGACGTCTCCCCGGTCTCGTCGTCCACCTCGACGTACGGGGTGCGGTCCCAGTACGACTGGCTCGCGACCAGGCCGCCTTCGCCGGGGTCGTCGGGGAACATCCACCGGGTCGGGTGCGTGACCGAGAACGCGAGCCGGCCGCCGGGCCGGGTCACCCTGGCGATCTCGAGCACGAGCGCGTCGGCGTCGGCGATGAACTGCAGGGCGCCGAACGCCGAGAAGACGACGTCGAAGACGTCGTCGGCGAAGGGGAGGGCCGCGGCGCCCGCGCAGACCGTGGGCACGGCGGTCCCGAGCTCCAGGTCGATCCGGCGGCTGTGCTGCAGCTGGCGCATCGAGACGTCGAGCCCCACCGGCAGTCCGCCCTGGCCGAGCACCCAGCGCGAGCACTGCCCGGCGCCGCACCCCAGCTCGAGCACGCGCCGCCCGTCGACCTCGCCGAGCGCATGGAGGTCGTCCTCGCGCACGCCCTCGGGACCCCAGAGAAAGCCGGCGTCGCCGAGGAACGCGCCGTGGGTGGCCTGGTACTCGTCGGCGTAGCGGTCCCAGTCGGCGCGGTTCGCCCTCAGCGAGTCGTGCTCGTCGACCGGTCGCCGCTCGGCGCGGACCGTCTGCGGTAGGTGGTCCCGGGGAGCGTCCTGCACGCGCTCAGTCTGGCACCGGCCGGTTGGACGGGGACCGCCCGCACGCCGTACCCTGTCAGGTGCGCCAGAAGTCTGCCTGAGTCTCAGACGGAGCAGTCTCTCGCTCGCTGTCCCACCCGTGGCCTTCAAGGTTGGGCCTGTGATGGTGAAACCGGCTTCGACGCGCGCCCGCACGACACCTGTCCACCTCGAGGATCCATTCCCTTATGACCATCACCCCCACTCTCTCCGACGCCCCCCAGGTCGCGATCAACGACATCGGGTCGGAGGAGGACTTCCTCGCCGCCATCGACGAGACCATCAAGTACTTCAACGACGGCGACATCGTCGAAGGCACCATCGTCAAGGTCGACCGTGACGAGGTCCTGCTCGACATCGGTTACAAGACCGAGGGCGTCATCCCCTCCCGCGAGCTCTCCATCAAGCACGACGTCGACCCCAACGAGGTCGTCGAGGTCGGTGACAAGGTCGAGGCCCTGGTTCTCCAGAAGGAGGACAAGGAAGGCCGGCTGATCCTCTCCAAGAAGCGCGCACAGTACGAACGCGCCTGGGGCACGATCGAGCAGGTCAAGGAGGAGGACGGCGTCGTCACCGGCACCGTCATCGAGGTGGTCAAGGGCGGCCTGATCCTCGACATCGGCCTGCGTGGCTTCCTGCCCGCGTCGCTGGTCGAGATGCGCCGCGTGCGCGACCTCCAGCCGTACGTCGGCAAGGAGCTCGAGGCGAAGATCATCGAGCTGGACAAGAACCGCAACAACGTCGTGCTCTCGCGTCGTGCGTGGCTCGAGCAGACCCAGTCCGAGGTGCGCCACGGCTTCCTGACCCAGCTGCAGAAGGGCCAGATCCGCAAGGGCGTCGTCTCCTCGATCGTCAACTTCGGTGCGTTCGTGGACCTCGGCGGCGTCGACGGCCTGGTGCACGTCTCGGAGCTGTCCTGGAAGCACATCGACCACCCGAGCGAGGTCGTCACCGTCGGTGACGAGGTCACCGTGGAGGTGCTCGACGTCGACATGGAGCGCGAGCGCGTGTCGCTGTCGCTCAAGGCGACCCAGGAAGACCCGTGGCAGCACTTCGCCCGGACCCACCAGATCGGCCAGATCGTCCCGGGCAAGGTCACCAAGCTGGTGCCGTTCGGCTCGTTCGTCCGCGTCGAGGAGGGCATCGAGGGCCTGGTGCACATCTCCGAGCTCGCCGAGCGTCACGTCGAGATCCCGGAGCAGGTCGTCCAGGTCAACGACGACGTCATGGTCAAGATCATCGACATCGACCTCGAGCGTCGCCGGATCTCGCTGTCGCTGAAGCAGGCCAACGAGACCGCCACGGCCAGCGAGGTCGAGGAGTTCGACCCGACGCTGTACGGCATGACGGCCACGTACGACGAGCAGGGCAACTACATCTACCCCGAGGGCTTCGACCCCGACACGGGGGAGTGGCTCGAGGGCTACGACGAGCAGCGCAAGGCCTGGGAGGAGCAGTACGCCAAGGCCCACGCCCGCTGGGAGGCCCACGTCAAGCAGCAGGCCGAGGCCAAGCAGGCCGAGGTCGAGGCCGGCGAGGCGACGTCGTACTCCTCCGGGGACACCGCTGCCGACGACACCGAGGTGGGCGGCTCGCTCGCCTCCGACGAGGCGCTGCAGGCACTGCGCGAGAAGCTCACCGGGGGCGGTTCCTGAGCCTGCCGAAGGGCGGTTCCTGAGCCTGCCGAAGGGCGGCTCCTGAGCTCCGATCGACCGGGACGGGCCCGGACCTCCACACGGAGGTCCGGGCCCGTCGTGCTTGGTGCGGCTGGGTCGACGCTCAGGCCGGGCGGCGGCGGAAGCCGAGCGGCCCCAGCTCGTCGAGGTGCTGGTGGCCGATCCCGGGTCCGGCGAACGCGTCGCGGCTCGCGAACAGCACCAGCGCGACGAGCCCGGCGACGAGGGCCAGGAGGACGAGGAACGCGGTCAGGATCTCGGTCATGGCAGTAATTCTTCGCTGCGTGCGATCCTGCCACCAGCGGCAGAGATGACCTACTGCGTCGATTTCCTGCCAAACCTGTGCGACGCTGGGCGGATGCTGTCCAACGTGGCCGTGGTGGTCTTCGACGGAGTCTCGCCGTTCGAGCTCGGCGTGCTCTGCGAGGCGTGGGGCGTCGACCGCGCGAACCACGGCGTGCCCCCGCTGGAGTTCGCGCTGTGCACTGCCCGTCCCGGGCGGGTCTCGACGAGCATGGGCTTCGGCCTCGACGTCGACCACGACCTCTCCCGGGCCGAGGAGGCCGACCTGGTCTGCGTGCCCGCGCTCCAGCGGGACTGGCCGATGCCGCACGAGGCCCTCGAGGCCCTCACCGGCGCGATCGACCGGGGCGCCCGCGTGCTGTCGGTGTGCTCCGGTGCGTTCCTGCTCGGGGAGGCCGGGCTCCTGGACGGTCGCGGGTGCACGACGCACTGGATGTACACCGACGAGCTGCAGCGGCGCTTCCCGAGGGCCCGCGTGGTGCCCGAGGTGCTCTACGTCGACGAGGACCCGGTGTTCACCTCGGCCGGCTCGGCGGCCGGCCTGGACGCGTGCCTGCACCTCTGGCGCAAGGAGTACGGCGCCGGCGTGGCCTCGATGGTGGCGCGCCGGATGGTGGTGCCGCCGCAACGGGACGGCGGGCAGGCCCAGTACATCGCGCGCGCCGTGCCGGAGTGCGCGGCCGAGACCCTCGGCCCGCTGCTGACGTGGATCACCGAGAACCTCGCGGAGGACCATGGCGTCGAGGCTCTCGCCCGCCGTGCGCACATGTCCCCGCGGACGTTCGCCCGCCGGTTCCGGGCCGAGACGGGGGCGACCCCGCACGCCTGGGTCACCCGGCAGCGGGTCATTGCGGCCGAGGAGCTGCTCGAGACCAGCGCCGCCTCGATCGAGTGGATCGCCTCGGAGGTGGGCTTCGGCAACGCCGCGACCATGCGGCAGCACTTCACGCGGGCCCGCGGCATCAGCCCGCAGGGCTACCGGCAGTCGTTCAGTCGCGCCGGCGACCGCCTGGCCTGACCGGTCAGAGGGCCTCGCGGTCGGGCGGCGCGTCGAGCACCTCGATCCGGATCCGCTTGTTGCCCTTGCCCTTGCTCTCGGTCTTCGTGACGCGCACGCCACCCACCTCCGCGGTGGAGAGCAGGTGGGTGCCGCCGTCGGCCTGCCGGTCGAGCCCGACGATGTCGATCACCCGCAGCGGGTCGATCTCCCGGGGGATCAGGTCGGCTGCCGTGCGGATCAGGGCCGCGTCCGCGTCCGCCAGCGAGCGCGGCACGAAGTCGACGACGATCGCGTGCGCCCGCTCGATCTCCTCGTTGATCCGCCGCTCCACGGCGGCTCCGAGGTCCACCGACATCGCGTCGAAGGGGAAGTCCAGCCGGCCCTGGAGCGGCTCCATGTTCCCGCCCGTGACCGGGATGCGGTAGTCGGCCCAGATCACGCCGCACAGCACGTGCAGCGCGGTGTGGGTGCGCATCAGTGCGTGCCGCCGGTCCCAGTCGAGCGTCCCGTGCACCTCGGTGCCGACGTCGGGCAGGTCGGCGTCGGGAGCCGCAAGATCGACGGTGTGCCAGATCGGCCCGCCGTCACGGCGTACGCCGGCGACGGTGAACGCGCCGTCCGGCGTGGCCAGCGTCCCGAGGTCGCACGGCTGTCCGCCACCGCCCGGGTAGAACGCCGTGCGCGAGAGGCGCAATCGGCCCTGCTCGCGGTCGACCTCGACGACGGTGGCGTCGAACTCCGAGCAGAACGCGTCGACGGCGAACAGCTCGCTCTCGGCGAGCCCGGCGGGCGGCTCGCCGCGTGTCTGGTTCCCGGGTACTCCCATGTCGTCCTCCTGCTGCGCTCGTCCCGGGCACGGTAGCGCGGCTTCAGGCGCGGGCGGAGAGCGCTCGGCGCAGCACCTTCCCGGTCGCCGTGCGCGGGAGCTCGTCGAGGACGTGGTACTCCTTGGGCCGCTTGGGCGGCGCGAGGCGTTCGCGGCACCAGCGGTCCAGCTCGTCGGGGGTCGCGGTGCCGACGACCGCGGCGACCACCCGTTGCCCCCACCGGTCGTCCGGTACGCCGTACACGGCGACGTCCGTGACGCCCGGGTGCGCCGCGATCGCGTTCTCGACCTCGGCCGGATAGACGTTGACGCCGCCGGTGATCACGAGGTCCTCGCGGCGACCGTCGAGGTAGAGGTAGCCGTCCTCGTCGATCCGGCCCAGGTCGCCGACGGTGAACTCCTCACCCTCGGGGGTGTGCCGCCAGGCGGCCGCGGTCTTCTCCGGCGCGCCGTAGTACTCGAACCGGGCGTGCTCGGGGACGCGGCACCAGATCAGGCCGTCCGGGTCGACGCGGAGCGTCCGTCCCGGACGTGCGCGGCCGACCGTGCCCGGACGCGCCAGCCACTCCTCGCTCCGGCACGCGGTGAACTGACCCTCCGTCGACCCGTAGAACTCCCACGTCGAGCCGGGCCGGAACGTCTCGATCAGCCGGCGCTTGAGCGGCTCGGGACACGGCGCGCCCGCGTGCGCGACCAGGCGGAAGCTCGACAGGTCGGGCGTCCCGCACGCGTCCCAGTGCTCGAAGAGCCGCTGCAGGTGGGTCGGCACGCAGAACATCGTCGTGGGCCGCTCGGTGGTGATCGCGGCGGTCACCCGGTCGGCATCGAACGGCCCCGGTACGACGACCCGGCCGCCGGCCAGCAACGTGCCCATGGCGAACCGCAACGGTGCCGAGTGGTAGAGCGGGCTCAGCACGAGGTTGACGTCCTCGGCGGCGAAGCCCCACAGCTCCTGCTCCTCCGCGACCAGGGCGCGGGCTCGGTCGAGGGTGAGGACTCCGCTCCACACGCCCTTCGGCGTGCCGGTCGTGCCGCTGGTGACGTGCATGGGTCGCGCGAGCGGCACGTCGCCGGGCGCCCAGCCGGTGCAGAGTGCCGCGAGCGCGGCGTCATCGGTCACGACGCGGGCCGGGTCGAGGTCGGCGAGGATCCGGTCGCGCTCGTGGGAGGTCAGCCGCGGGTCGAGGGGGATCGGCACGACGCCGCGGACCAGCAGCGAGATGACGGCGTCCAGGTAGGCCTCCGACCCGGGCACGAGCAGCGCCACCCGGTCCCCGGTCTCCAGCTGCATGCCGTTCATGGTGCCAGCCGGCGGGTCGGCGATACTTCGACCCATGGTGGACGAGACGGCCGCGCACGTGCGGGTGGGTCTGACCGGTGGCATCGCGACGGGCAAGAGCACCGTGTCGGCGATCCTGCGTGAGCTCGGTGCGGTCGTGATCGACGCCGATGCGCTCGCCCGAGAGGTGGTCGCCAAGGGCACGCCGGGGCTCGCGGCCGTGGTGGAGGAGTTCGGGCCCGAGCTGCTCACGCCCGAGGGCGACCTGGATCGCGCCGCGATGGGGGCGCTGGTCTTCGACGACGAGGCGGCGCGACGCCGGCTCGAGGCGATCGTGCACCCCCTCGTGTTCGAGCGGATCGTCGAGCTCGAGACCCACGCACCGGCCGGCGCTGTTGTGGTCCACGACATCCCGCTGCTCGCCGAGAGCGGGCGTGCCGACACTTTCGACGCGGTCGTGGTGGTCGACGCACCGCAGGACGTCCAGGTCGAGCGCATGGTCCGCGACCGCGGCTGGACGGAGGCGGACGCGTTGGCGAGGATCGCGGCGCAGGCGACCCCCGGGGACCGGCGAGCGATCGCGACGTACCTGATCGAGAACACCGGTAGCCGTGAGGAGCTCCGCCGCCAGGTCGAGAAGATCTACGCCGAACTGCGCGATCTGCGCTCCTGATCTGGCGCGAACACCGGGTCGTACCGCAGGATGTGCGGAATCCCACCACTCGGAGGTCTCGATGCTCGGTGCTCGTCCCGCGGTCCGCACGGCCGTGTCCCTGTCCCTCGCCCTGGCGTCCGGAGGCGCCCTCGTCCTGGCCTCGCCCGCCGGCGCGACCAAGGGCGGCAGCGGCTCCTCGACCGGCACGGCACGCATCTTCATGGTCAACCCGGTGCAGTCGAGCGGCGACCAGTCGCTGACCGACCAGAACGACTCGGCCACCGCCGTGCCGGCGGACGACTACGCGGTCGCGCAGCTGCGCAACCTCGACGGCTCCGGCTACCTGCGCGGCGCCTGGGTGACCGTCGACTCGGCGACCGGCACACCGGCGTACAGCACGACCAACACGTTCCTCTACGACCGCAGCCAGGACCAGTTCGAGCAGGTGATGGCCTACTTCTGGGTCAACCAGGCCCAGGAGTACCTGCAGTCACTCGGTTTCGGGACGACCCTGCCCGGCATCGTGCACCAGTCCTTCGACGTGAAGATCGACCAGTACGGCGGCGACAACTCCTACCAGACCGACAAGCCCTACCGGATCCGGCTCGGCAAGGGCGGCGTCGACGACGCCGAGGACGCGGAGGTGATCGTCCACGAGTACGGCCACGCCGTGCACGCCTCGCAGGTGCCCGGCTTCGGGCAGAGCGAGGAGGCCGGCTCGATCGGCGAGGCGTGGGGCGACTACTTCGCCGTCACCGTGGGCCTCGCGGCGGCCCGGCAGTACGGCTGGCCGGTCAACGCCGACCCGTCGTGCCCGATGGACTGGGACTCGACGTCCTACACCGACGCCCCGCACTGCATCCGCAGCTTCCACACGGACATGACCGTCGCCGACAAGTCCGGTGAGGTCCACCACGACGGGCAGATCTGGAGCCAGGCGCTCTGGGAGATCCGTCAGGGGTACGTCGGGCTGCGCCTGAGCACGGCGCGCTGGGACACGACGCTCGTGGACTCCCAGTTCGACTACGCGCCGGACACGTCGTTCTCGGCCGCGGCGAGGGCGACGTACCTCACGGCGCTGGCCCGCGACGGGCAGAAGGCGGCCGATCTGGTCCGCTCACGGTTCGCAGCCCGGGGGATCACCTTCACCGTCTGAGGCACCCGAGACGACGAACGAGCGCGACGTCACCGGGTGGTGACGTCGCGCTCGCCGGGGGATCGGGTGGGTCGTCTCAGGCGGCCAGGTCGGGGTCCGCGAGCCGACGCAGCTTGGCGATCGCCTCGCGCTCGAGCTGGCGCACCCGCTCGGCCGAGATCCCGTGCCGGGCGCCGATGTCGGCGAGCTTGTGCTGGCGTCCGTCGACCAGCCCGTACCGCGACCGGACGATGTCCGCCGAGCGCTCGTCCAGATGGTCCACCAGCGTGTTGAGCCGGTCGCGCGCCTCGGTGTCCAGCACGGTGAGGTCGGGACCCGGTGCGCTCTCCTGGGCGATGAGGTCGCCGAGCGAGGTGTCGCCGTCGACGTCGAGCGGGGTGTCCAGGCTGACGTGGTCGCGTCCCCAGCTCATCAGGTCCAGGACGCGGTCGATGTCCATACCGAGCTCGGTGGCGATCTCCTGCGGCTCCGGCTCGCGCCCGAGCTGGCGCTCGAGCGTGCGGCGCGCCGAGGACACCTGGTTGAGCTCCTCGACGACGTGGACCGGCAGCCGGACGACGCGCGCCTGCTGCGCGATGCCGCGCGTGATCGCCTGGCGCACCCACCAGGTGGCGTAGGTGGAGAACTTGTAGCCCTTGGCGTAGTCGAACTTCTCGACGGCGCGGATCAGGCCGGTGTTGCCCTCCTGGATGAGGTCGAGCATCGGCATCGCGCTCCGGCCGTACTTGCGGGCGATCGACACCACCAGGCGCAGGTTGGCGTTGATGAAGCGCTGCATCGCGCGCTCGCCCTCCTCGACCAGCCACTCGAGCTCGGCCTGGGAGGCGTTGCCGGGCGCACCACCCTTGCGGCGACCGACCCGGCCCTCCTCCAGCAGCCTGGAGGCGAACAGGCCCGCCTCGATCGCCTTCGACAGCTCGACCTCCGTGGCGGCGTCGAGCAGCGGCGTACGCGCGATCTCGTCGAGGTAGAGGCCGACGCTGTCGCGGCCCTCGATCTCGCGCTCCGTGCGACTTGTGGTCACGGCCGCCTCCCAATCTGTTCCAGGTGAACCCGAGGTTCTGGTTCACACGTTCAACGCGTGTGCCCGGCTGAGGATTCCCGTCCGGGTCCGTGCCTTCTGACAGGTACGACGACCGGCAGGTACCCGAAGTTGCCGGGCCGATGAGGTTCTCAGCGACTTCTCAGTAGACGGACCACACTGGGTGCCATGAGTGCACCCGGAGGTGGTTCGGAGCGGGCGTCCCGACGGATCGATCTCAACGCCGATCTCGGCGAAGGGATCACCGACGACGCCGGCCTGCTCGAGGTGGTCACCAGCGCGAACGTCGCCTGCGGCTTCCACGCCGGCGACGCGGTCGTGATGCGGGAGGTCTGCGCCGGCGCGGCCGAGCGCGGTGTCGTCGTCGGCGCGCAGGTCTCCTACCTGGACCGCGAGGGCTTCGGCCGGCGCCGGATGGACGTCGCGGGTGACCTGCTCGCCCGCTGGGTCCTCGAGCAGGTCGAGGCGCTGCGGGCGCAGGCAGCGAGCGCCGGCATCGAGGTGGCCTACGTCAAGCCGCACGGCGCGCTCTACAACCGGGCCGTGGACGACGAGGAGCACGCCGTGGCCGTCCTCGAGGGCAGTGGCTCGCTGCCGGTCCTGGGCCTCCCCGGATCCGTCCTGCTCGAGCTGGCCCGGCAGGCCGGGCGGACGGTGGTTCCCGAGGGGTTCCCCGACCGCGGCTACACCGCCGACGGGCGGCTGGTGCCGCGTGACCGGGCGGGCGCCCTGGTCGAGGGGGCCGAGCAGGTCGCCCGGAACGCCGTCGCGTTCGCCGAGGCGGGGGTGGTGCGCACGGTGTGCGTGCACGGCGACTCCCCGGACGCCGTACAGACTGCGCGCACGGTGCGGCGCCGGCTGGAGGACGCCGGCTGTCTGGTCCGCCCCTGGCACGACGTTGACTAGCCGGTTGTCCACAGGAGCCTGTGGGCAATCCTGTGGAAACAGCCCGGAATTGTGGATCCGCACGGGGTTTCTGTGGACAACCGGGGCGGGCGAAAAAAGTGCCGGAAAAACCTTCCGAAAACCCTTGCGCGGGGTGGCCTGGGTCACGTAGAAATCTCTCACCGCCTCCCGCAAGGGAAGCGGGGATCGGTCAAGATCCGCAGGATCCACCCGGTGGGGCAACCCGCCGGAAAGCCGCCAGGTGATGGGGCTGGCTGGGTCCGAGGGTCGCGGCCGGTGAGGAACAGTTCATCACCACTGATCCACCTTGTAGGGCCCGCGAAACTCATACTTTCGCGGGCCCTACACCCATTTCCGGTGCTTTTCCGAAATGCGTTCCCGCGGGATTCTTCGGCGATTCTCGAGCGTCGGCGATCTGCACGCGAGGCGAGGGCCCGCGATACTGCAGCCATGCAGGTGCGGCGGGTCGGGGAGCGTGCGCTGCTCGTCGAGTGCGCGGACCTCGGCGAGGTGACGGCGACGTACGCCGTGCTGCGCGACCGGCAGGCAGAGCTCGCGGTCACCGATCTCGTGCCGGCGGCCCGCACGGTGCTCCTGGACGGCGTGGTGGACGTCGAGTCGGTCGCCGCCCTGCTCGAGGGGCTGCCACCGCAGGCCGGGGATCTCGACCCGGGTCCGCGCCGCATGGTGGAGATCCCCGTCACGTACGACGGTCCGGACCTCGCCGAGGTGGCGCGCCAGTGGAGCGTCGAGGAGGCCGAGGTCGTGCGGATCCACACGACGACCGAGTTCGTGGTGGCGTTCTGCGGGTTCGCGCCCGGCTTCGCCTACTGCACCGGGCTGCCCGACGCGCTGGCGGTGCGCCGACGTGCCGAACCGCGGAGCCGGGTGCCCGCGGGCTCCGTGGCCCTGGCGGGCGAGTTCGCGAGCGTGTACCCGTCCGCGTCGCCCGGTGGCTGGCAGCTGATCGGGTCCACGGCCATCCCGGTCTGGCGCCCTGAGGCGGAGCCCCCGGCGCTGCTGGAGCCGGGGACCACGGTGAGGTTCCGCGATGCCGGGACCTGAGCAGGTCGCCGCCGCCATCGAGGTCCTCGACCCCGGTGCGCTCACCACGGTGCAGGACACAGGCCGGCCCGGGTGGGCGCACCTGGGGGTCCCGCGTGCCGGCGCGCTCGACGAGCCCGCGCTGCGGCTGGCCAACCGGCTGGTGGGCAACCAGGAGGCTGCCGCCGGCCTGGAGACGACGCTGACCGGCGCGGTCGTCCGGCTGACCCGGGCCACCTCGTTCGCGGTCACGGGAGCCCGGTGCGACGTGCACGTCGACGGACGGGCCGTGGGCTGGGGCGCCACGCACGCGGTGCGGCCGGGCGCCGAGGTGCGCGTCGGCCCGGCACACGAGGGGGTCCGGACCTACGTCGCCGTGGCCGGCGGGATCGACCTGCCGTCCGTCCTCGGATCCCGTTCGGCCGACCTGCTCTCGGGGCTCGGGCCGGCACCTCTGCGGGTCGGCGACCTCCTGCCGCTCGGACCGCCTCGGAGGGCCCGGCACGGCTCGGAAGCCGTCCCGCACCCGCCGCGAGGCATCCTGCGGATCCGCCTCGGGCCGCGCGCCGACTGGTTCACCACCGCGGCGCTCGAGGCGCTGGACGGGGCGACGTACACGGTCTCGGCCGAGTCCAACCGGATCGGCCTGCGGCTGGCGGGACCGGTGGTCGCCCGGGCCCGCGACGAGGAGCTGCCCACCGAGGGCATGGTGCTGGGCGCCGTGCAGGTGCCGCCCAGCGGTCAGCCGATCGTGTTCCTGAACGACCACCCGACCACCGGCGGGTACCCGGTCGTGGCGGTGGTCGTGGCCGAGGACCTGCCGGTCTGCGCGCAGGCCCGGCCGGGCAGCTCGCTCACCCTTCGGGTGGTTCGCTGACCTGAGGGGAGTAGGGACGCAGCTCGGGGTCGTCGGCCGCGAGGCTCAGCACGCGGCCCGGGGGAGTATCGGCGGTCTCGAAGCGCACCGTGACCACCCCGCGCCCGGCACCCCACACCCACCCGCGGCCGTGGACGTCGTGCTCGACGTCCATGCCCGGTGCCCAGACGCGACGGTGCGAGAGGCGCGCGAGCACCGTCTCGGTCTCCTCGTCGAAGGGGTCGGTCTCGTCCGGCTCCTGGTCGGCGAACAGGTCGTCCTGGATCCAGTCGGCCAGTCCGGAAACGCCGACCCCGAGCAGCCGGACACCGCCGGAGGTGTCGACGTCGCCGAGCAGCGAGCGGGCCACGCGGGCCACCGTGCGGGCGTCGTCGGTCGGCCCCGGCAGGGTCGCGGAGCGGGTGTGGGTCGAGAAGTCGTGGAGCCGGACCTTCACCGTCACCGTGCGACCCGACAGCCGTGCCTTCTGCAGCCGCTCGGTGACCTTGCCGGCCTGGCGGTCCAGCAGGGCGGCGAGCAACCGGCGGTCCACGTGGTCGGTGTCGTAGGTGTCCTCCACGCTGACCGACTTCGCCTCCCGCTCGGCCACGACGGGGCGGTCGTCCTGGGCGCGTGCGAGCAGGTAGAGGCTCCGGCCGTGTGACCGGCCCACGACCCGCACCAGCTCGTCCTCGCTGATCTGCTCGAGCTCGGCGACGGTGTGCACGCCGATCCGGCGCAGGCTCTCCGCGGTTGCGGGCCCGACTCCCGGGATCACCGTGACCTGCATGGGCCGGAGGAGGTCACGCTCGTTGCCCGGTGCCACCACCACCAGTCCGTCGGGCTTGTCGAGGTCGCTGGCGATCTTCGCGATGAACTTGCTGGTGCCGACCCCGACGGAGCCGGTGAGGCCGCCGGTGACCTCCCGCACGCGCGCCTTGAGGTCACGTGCGAACGCGCTCACCGCGGTCACCGAGTGGTCGGGCAGGTCCGCCTCCGCGAGGTCCACGAAGGCCTCGTCGAGCGAGAGCGGCTCCACGAGCGGGCTGATCCCGCGCAGCAGCGCCATGACCGCGCGACTGGTCTCGCGGTAGGCGTGGAACCGACCGGTCAGGAAGGCGGCGTTCGGGCACCGGCGACGCGCCTCCGCCGTCGGCATCGCCGAGTGCACACCGAAGGCGCGGGCCTCGTACGACGCCGTCGAGACCACGCCCCGACCGCCGACCCCGCCGACCACCACCGGCTTGCCGCGCAACGACGGCTTGTCGCGCTGCTCCACCGCGGCGAAGAACGCGTCGAGGTCGACGTGCAGGATCGTCGGCTCGGCGCGCACCCGGGCATCGTACGGCGGGCCGGTTGGCGCCCACCCCGGGCGAGCGCGGCCCGCCTTCCACAGCGCTCGACGACGTCGCTGCGCCACACCGGCGGGGCCGGTGGAGTGGCTCGCATGACGCAGCCGAGGAAGACCTTCACCGCCCGCAGCCCCCTCGACCTGGTGGCCGCGGTGCCCTACGTGCTCGGGTTCCATCCGCGCGACTCGGTGGTGCTGCTCACCTTCGGGGCCGGCGAGGCTCCTCATGCCCGTGTCGACCTGCCGACTGCGGAGGACGCGCAGCGCGAGGTCGTCGAGCTCCTCGCCGAGGTCGTCGAGCGGCACCGGGTCGAGCGGGTCGCGCTCCTGATCTACACGGCCGATCCCTGGCTGGCCGCGACCTTCCACGACGCCGCGCTCCCGGTCTTCGTCGGCCGGGGCGTGGGGGTCGTCGACGTGCTGCGCGTGGGTGACGAGCGGGTGCACGCGGCCGGTGACCCGGACGATCCCGGCACGACGTACGACCTCAGCGTGCACCCGTTCACCGCCGAGCAGGTCGTGGACGGCGTCGTGGTCGAGAGCAGCCGCGACGCGCTCGCTGCGACCCTGCAGTGCGCGGACGAGGACGACGCGCTGGCGGTGGTGGCGGCGGCCGAGGAGTTCGGGGCCGGCTTCGAGGGCCTGCCGGCGTTCCTGACGGTCCAGGGCGTCTGCGAGACCGTGACAGACCACGCGCGGTGGGTGCAGCGCACGATCCGGCGACACCTGCGCACGGGTCGGCCGCTCGCTCCCGAGGACGCCGGGCGGTTGCTGGCGCTCGTCGACGGCGTACCGCTGCGCGACGTCGCCTGGGCGGAGATGTCGCGCGCCGAGGCGTCCCGGCACGTCGAGCTGTGGCGTGACCTGGTCCGGAGGTGTCCGCGAGACCTGCTTCCCGCAGCCGCGTCACTGCTGGCCTTCGCGGCCTGGCTGGCGGGTCAGGGTGCGCTCGCGTGGTGCGCCCTGGACCGCTGCCTCGAGGTCGATGCCGACTACTCGATGGCCGACTGCATCGCCCACCTGCTGGCGGGCGCCGTGCCTCCGAGCGCCTGGACGCCGATCGCCGAGGACGAGCTGCCGGCCTTCTGGTCACCTCCCGACCTGGAAGCCTCCTGACCGGGCGCCTTCCCGGCCCGAGAGGCCTTGGGCCCTGTCCTCCGCCATGGACCTGCCTCTAGGGTCGGTGCATGGGCCAGGAGGTGGACCAGCAGGAGTTCAGTCGCGCGGACCGCACCGCGCACCGCGAGAAGGTGCGCCGCTGCCTGGACGTCTTCGCCCTGATGCTGCGCCAGGCGCACTTCGACGCCGAGGATCCGATGACCGGCCTCGAGATCGAGTTCAACCTGGTCGACGACGACGGGCGACCGGCGCTGAAGAACGCCGAGGCGCTCGCGGCGATCGCCAACCCGGACTTCCAGACCGAGCTCGGCCAGTTCAACCTCGAAATCAACGTCGCGCCGAGACGCCTCGGCACCCGGGGGATCACCGGCTTCGAGGAGGACCTGCGCGCGAGCCTCAACGACGCCGAGGCCCGCGCGAGCCAGGTGGGCGCGCACCTGGTGATGATCGGGATCCTGCCCACCCTCGAGGCCGGGCACCTCGCACCCGGGACGATCAGCCCCAACCCGCGCTACCAGCTGCTCAGCGACCAGATCCTCAACGCCCGCGGCGAGGACATCGCGATCTCGATCACCGGCGTCGAGCGGCTCGAGACGACCTCCGAGTCGATCATGCCGGAGGCCGCCTGCACCAGCACCCAGCTGCACACGCAGGTCAGCCCGGAGGACTTCCCGTCGTACTGGAACGCTGCCCAGTCGATCGCGGGGATCCAGCTCGCCGTCGGGGCCAACTCGCCCTACCTGCTGGGCAAGGAGCTCTGGGCCGAGACCCGCATCCCGTTGTTCGAGCAGGCCACCGACACGCGCAGCGAGGAGCTGAAGGCGCAGGGCGTCCGCCCGCGCGTGTGGTTCGGCGAGCGCTGGATCACCTCGATCTTCGACCTCTTCGAGGAGAACGTCCGCTACTTCCCGGCGCTGCTGCCGATCACCGAGGCCGAGGATCCGCTCGCGGTCCTCGAAGCGGGCGGCACGCCGCACCTCCACGAGCTCCGGCTCCACAACGGCACGATCTACCGCTGGAACCGGCCCGTGTACGACGTCGTCGACGGACGCCCCCACCTCCGGGTGGAGAACCGCGTGCTCGCCGCAGGTCCGACGGTCGCCGACACGATGGCGAACGCCGCGTTCCACTTCGGTCTGGTCCGGTCCCTCGCCGAGGACGAACGGCCGCTGTGGTCCCAGATGTCGTTCTCCGCGGCGGAGGAGAACTTCCACGTGGCCGCCCGGGACGGCATCGACACGCAGGTCTACTGGCCCGGCATCGGGCAGGTGTCGGCCACCGAGCTCGTCCTGCGCCGCCTGCTCCCGATGGCGCAGCAGGGTCTCGACGGGTGGGGTGCCGACAGCGACGAGACCAGCCGCCTCCTCGGCATCATCGAGGCCCGCTGCAGCAGCGGGCAGAACGGCGCGAGCTGGTTCCGCGACCGGGTCCATGCCTGGGAGCACCAGGCGACCGCACGGGACGAGGCGGTGCGGCTGACGCTCCAGGAGTACCGCGAGCGGATGCACAGCAACGAGCCGGTGCACACCTGGAGCCTGCCCACAGGCTGAGGCGGCCAGCTAGGTGTAGTGCACCGGTAGGTCGTTGACGCGGCTGATGGGTGGTTGGCCGCCGAGGGCGGTGTGGCCGCGATGGTGGTTGTAGGTGTGGAGCCAGTCTGGCAGCGCGGCAGCTCGCTGCTCGCCGGAGTCGAAGACTTGGGCGTAGGCCCATTCTTCGATCATGGTGCGGTTCAGGCGCTCTGCTTTGCCGTTGGTCTGGGGTCGGTAGCGGCGGGTGAACCGGGCCTCGGCGCTGATGTCGTCGAGAGCTTCGCGCCAGGCTCGGCTGCGTCGGTAGGCCATGGCGTTGTCGGTCATCACGCGTTCGATCGTGATGCCGTGGTCGGCGAACCAGGCGGCCGCGCGGCGCAGGAATGCTGCGCAGGTCTCGGCGCGCTCGTCAGGATGGATCTCGGCGTAGGCCAGCCGGGTGTGGTCGTCGATCGCGGCGTGCACGTACTCATAGCCCACACGTGGCGCGGAGCGGGCACGGCGGCGTTCCAGGCTGTCGCGCCCATGGACCCGCCAGCCGCCACCGGGGCGGAGTCGGCCGATCTTCTTCACATCGACATGGATCAGCTCGCCGGGCCGGGCCCGCTCGTAGCGGCGGATCGGCGCACCGGTGGGCCGATCCAGCCAGGCCAGCCGCGGCATGCCGTGCCGGGTCAGGACTCGGTGCACGGTTGAGGGTGCTAGACCTAGCACCGCCGCGATCCTCGCCGGGCCCAGCCGTCGGTCACGTCGCAACGCCAGGATCTGGGCCTCGAGGAGCGGATCGGTGCGCAGCGGGCTGTGGTGGGGCCGGCTCGAGCGGTCGAGCAGCCCGGCCGCACCTTCGGCGCGATACCTGGCCAACCACTTGTAGGCGGTCGCCCGGGAGACACCCATCTCAGCGGCGACATGGGCAGCTGGACGACCAGCGAGCACCCGCTGCACCAGCAGCTGACGCGACCACGGCGTCAACCGCGGCTTCGAACAGGCTCTAGCGTTGAACATGAGGACCTCCGGAAACGGTTGGAGACGGCAATCACCAATCCGCCCGGAGGTCCTCCCTCACGTCAAGACGTCAACAACGTCCATGGGCACTACAGCTAGGCGGGGCTCTGGTCGCGCCGTCGGCTCGAGCCGTCGGCCCGCCGTGGCCGGACCCGCCGCCACCGGATGAGGTCCTCGTTGGCGAGGTTGAGCCAGCCGTAGCGCGTCATCACGAAGAAGCCGGGCAGCTCCAGCGCGTGCCTTCCGAAGGCCTCGCGTGCGGCCGTGAACCACGCGAAGTCGGCGTCGGTCGGGGTGAGGTCGCCCGTCCGGGTGAGCCAGGGGACGGGGCGCTCGGCGGCCTGCCCGTCCAGCCCGTCGAGCACCCGCTCGACGAGGTCGGCGCGAAGCCCGGCGTCGAAGGAGGCGTCGTGCGGCAGCGTGATCCGGTCACCACCCGGCGTGCCCACGTGGAAGAGCGTCGGCAGCAACCGACGCGTGCCGGCCGCGCTCACGAAGTCGCACAGCGCCACCCTCAGCTGCCCCGCCAGCGGCAGCGCGTCGATGTCCTCCATCGACCCAGCCTGCACGGTCGACGGCCCCCTCCGCCCGCGGGATCCACAGGCGCGCGCCGGTGCGGCACACTGGCGCCATGGCCGCTCCCACGCTCCACCTCACCGGTGACGAGACCGCCGACCGCGTCCTCAGCGAGGACCCCTTCGCCCTGCTGCTCGGCATGCTGCTCGACCAGCAGTACCCGATGGAGCACGCGTTCCGGGGGCCGGCGAAGATCCTCGACCGGTTCGGCACGCTCGATCCGGCGAAGGTCGCCGCCGCCGACCCCGAGGAGTTCGCCGCCCTGTGCGCGACCCCGCCCGCCGTGCACCGGTTCCCCGGGTCGATGGCGACCCGGATCCAGGCGGTCGCCGCCGCGGTCGTCGACACCTACGACGGCGACACCGCCCGGCTCTGGACCGAGGCGGCCACCGGTGCGGACCTGGTGGCGCGCGTGATGGCGCTGCCGGGGTTCGGCAAGCAGAAGGCCCAGATCTTCACCGCCCTCCTGGCCAAGCAGCTCGGCGTGCGTCCCGAGGGCTGGGAGCGTGCCGTCGGGGACTACAGCCTCGAGGGGCATCGGTCGGTCGCGGACGTGGTCGACGAGTCGTCGCTCGCACGCGTGCGCGCGTTCAAGAAGGAGAAGAAGGCGGCGGCCAGGGCCGCTTCGACCTGACCCGCCCGCGGGACAGCGAGTCCCGTGCCGCCTGCTGCTCGCGCACCGACCGCACCAGCGCGTCGAGCCCGTCCTGGGCCCGGATCAGTCCCCGCCCGTCCGGGTCGGAGTAGGTGATCCGTACGACGACGGTCGACGAGCCCCCGCCCGTGGGCACGATGTCCAGCTCGGTCCTGACGCCGATCAGTCGTCCGGCCTGGCGCGCCGCCCACTGCACGTCGACGAACTCCTGGGCCGGGACCGGGTCGATCTCGATGACGTGCTCGCCGTAGAGCCAGAGCTTCCCGGCGATCTCCAGGGTCAGCTCCCAGCGCGGGTCGTCCGGGCGCTCGTCGTGGCCGGTCATCGCTCGGGTCCGCACCACGCGTGCTCGCCGACTCGACGGGTCGCGCCACCGCCACGCGCGTTGCCGGCGAGCCGAGATCCGAGACCTTGCCCTGCCCCACACAGGGAATCCATGGTTCCGGAATACCCGGAAACGGCCAGCCTGAACCCGCCACGGAGGACTCGTGCGCTGTTCGTGGCGCCGCACCCGGGCCGCAGGTCCGAGGGCCGGCGGGCGGCCGGCCACCGACAGAGCGTGCGCCACGCGTCGGCCCCGGACGCGACCATGTGGTCGGGCGTGCCAGAATGGGGGCGCGGCTGTTGACAGGTACGGGCTTTGCCGCGCCCGAGAAGTGCCCCCACGTCTGACCGAGAGGTAGTTCGTGTCCTCGAGCTCGTCCACCACGGCCGCCCGGAAGTCCCCCACGCAGCCTGCGAAGGCCGCCGCCAAGAAGGCTCCTGCCAAGGCCGCGAAGGCAGCCGAGAAGGCGCCGGCCAAGAGCGCTCCGGCCAAGAAGACCGCGGCGAAGAAGGCTCCGGCGAAGAAGGCGGCCGCCAAGGCGACCGCCGAGGAGCTGCAGGCATCGGTCCAGGCCGTCGGGCCTGACGGCAAGAAGCTCCTGGTCGACGTGCCCGACGAGCAGTTCGAGGCCGACCTCGAGGCCGACCCGACGATCGTCGAGGACGAGAAGCAGGCCTTCACCGTCTCCGCTGCCGACGAGACCGACGAGCCCGAGCAGCAGGTGATGGTGGCCGGCGCGACCGCCGACCCCGTGAAGGACTACCTCAAGCAGATCGGCAAGGTCCCGCTGCTGAACGCGGAGATGGAGGTCGAGCTCGCCAAGCGGATCGAGGCGGGCCTGTTCTCCGAGGAGAAGCTCGGCAAGGGCGGCAAGATCTCCGACAAGATGCGCGAAGAGCTCGAGTGGATCGCCGAGGACGGCAAGCGGGCCAAGAACCACCTGCTCGAGGCGAACCTCCGCCTCGTCGTCTCGCTGGCCAAGCGCTACACCGGCCGCGGCATGCTGTTCCTCGACCTGATCCAGGAGGGGAACCTCGGCCTGATCCGTGCGGTCGAGAAGTTCGACTACACCAAGGGCTACAAGTTCTCGACGTACGCCACCTGGTGGATCCGGCAGGCGATCACGCGTGCGATGGCCGACCAGGCCCGCACGATCCGCATCCCGGTGCACATGGTCGAGGTGATCAACAAGCTCGCCCGCGTCCAGCGCCAGATGCTGCAGGACCTCGGTCGGGAGCCCACGCCGGAGGAGCTCGCCAAGGAGCTCGACATGACCCCCGAGAAGGTCATCGAGGTGCAGAAGTACGGCCGCGAGCCGATCTCCCTGCACACCCCGCTCGGCGAGGACGGCGACTCGGAGTTCGGCGACCTCATCGAGGACTCCGAGGCGATCGTGCCGGCCGACGCCGTCTCGTTCACGCTCCTCCAGGAGCAGCTGCACGCGGTGCTCGACACGCTGTCCGAGCGCGAGGCCGGCGTGGTGAGCATGCGGTTCGGCCTCACCGACGGGCAGCCGAAGACGCTCGACGAGATCGGCAAGGTGTACGGCGTCACGCGTGAGCGGATCCGCCAGATCGAGTCGAAGACGATGTCGAAGCTGCGGCACCCGAGCCGCTCGCAGGTGCTGCGCGACTACCTGGACTGAGTCTCGGGGGCCCTGCGGCCTCATGCCTTCGTCCGTTGTGGGCACCGGGGCCACGGGGAGGGTGTCCGTGCGACGACCGCAGAGGAGACACCATGCCGAAGGGCGACGTCGAGACCGTCCACCGCGACGGGATGTGGGGCAACCTCATCGAGGGTGAGCACCACACCGAGCACTACTTCCAGACCAAGGACCGGGCCGTGGCCGCGGGACGGGACCTGGCCCGGGAGCGCCGCTCCGAGCACATCATCAAGAACGAGGACGGCACGATCGCCGAGCGCAACACCTACGGCGACGACCCGCGGGACGTCCGGGGCTGACCGGGGCGCTCCGTCACGATTCCGGTGAGGTGGCGCGGGCGGCGGATTGCCGCAGCGTCGACGGTCCTGCACAGTCCTTCTCGTGACGGAACACCCCCGCTGGCTTTCTCGCTACCTCGACGGCGAGAGGGACCTCGTGTGGCACGAGCTGCGCCAGCTCGGCGCTCACGTGCGCGACCCGGCGTTCGCCGGCGAGGCTCAAGCGGTCTGTGACGAGATGGCTCGCCGGGCGCGCCGCAACATCGACGTGCTCATCGAGCGGCTGCTCGAGCAGGGCTATCGCTTTCACGCGAACGACGACGCCGGCACGCCCGTACCACCCCTGGCCGCACCGGGGCCGGACGCGGAGGCGTTCGTCGACTGGCTCGAGAAGACCTTCGGCCCGGTGCCGATGGTGTTGTCGTCGTGGGTGCGCATCGTCGGGGACGTGTGGATGGTCGGCACCCACCCCGAGTGGGAGACCTCTGCCGCGGCGGACCCGCTCGTCGTCGAGGTGGCCGGCTTGCGCTACCCGGGGGAGGACGTGCGCCCGTCCTTGCTCGACGAGTTCGAGCAGTGGCGCGAGGACCGGGAGGGCAGACCGTTCCGGCTCCCCGTCGCGCCGGACCACTTGCACAAGAACAACGTCAGCGGTGGCGCACCGTACGGCCTCGTCCTTCCGGACGCCTGCGCTGACGCGCTCGTCGTCACCGAGGTCGCGATGTCGTTCGTCACGTACCTGCAGCGCGTCTTCGCCACCGGCGGCTTCCCCCGGTGGAGCGGGGACGACCGGCAGTGGGCCGTGACCCACGCCTTGACGCGGGGCCTCGAGCCGGTCTGAGCGGTGGCCCGGGACGCTGGGGCGTCAGGCGGCGGGGACCGCCGTCGTACCGGCCTCGTCGGGTCGGGCCGCGAGGTTGCGCCGGTGGATTCCCTGCACCGCCAACCCGAGCAGCGCGATCGTGAGGCCGAGGGCGCCGGCGAGCTCGAACCCGCCGTCCCAGCCGCCGTGGTCGATCGCCCACCCGACCACGGGCGCACCGACGGCGCCGCCGAGGGTCAGGGCCGAGCCGTGCCAGCCCATCGCCTCGCCACGGACGTTGGCCGGCACCGCCCGGCTGAGGTCGTCGATGGTGGCGGTGATCGTGGGTGCGCAGAAGAGCCCGGAGAGGAACAGCAGCACGGTGAAGGCCGTGCGGCCGTCGGCGACGGTGACGGCGAGGGTGGACGACCCGAGCAGGACCAGCAGGACCGACGCGGGCGGGTGCCGGCGCAGCGCGCCGTACACGATCCCGCCGACCGCCGATCCCAGTCCCCAGAGGGCCAGCACCCAGCCGATCGAGGTGGTGTGCCCCATCGCTCGCATCGCGGCGACCGCGCCGAGGTCCTCGCCGGTGAGGATCACCGTGGCGGCGACGCAGAGCGCGAGCACCATGACCACCGCGGGCGACAGCCAGTCGCGCACGCGCTGCTTCTCCGTGACGTCCGCGTGGTCGCGGCCCAGGGGAGGGTCGGCGACCCAGAGGACGAGCGCTCCGAGGACCGCGGTGAGCTGGCAGATCGTCAGGGCGATCGGCGTCGGCAGGTACGTCGCGGCGAGAACGCCCAGGACCGGGCCGATCATGAACGACAGCTCGACGGCCACCGAGTCGACGGAGAGCGCCGCGGTGCGTTGCTCCAGGGGCACGGCGGCGAGCAGGACCTGTCGCACGATCGAGAACGACGGCACGACGAAGAGCCCGGCCAGACCCACGAATGCGACCAGCGGCCAGTAGTCGACCCACGGAGCGATCGACCAGGTCACCGAGAGGACCACCAGCGACGGCGTCACGGTGCGGCGCAGCCCGATCCGGTCGAGGCGCCGACCTCGCCACGGCCCACTGACCGCGAGCGCTCCGGCGAGCACCATCTCGACGACGCCCGCCTCGGTGTAGGACCGGTCCAGGTGCGTGACGACGTGCAGCGTCAGGACCACGCCCGCGGCCCACAACGGGATCCTGATCAGCATCGCGAGCACGAGGATCCGCCGCACGACGGGGTTGCGTGCGAGGTCGGCGTACGTCGCGAGGCCCATCGGGCCAACCAATCACGACCGACCGGTCGCGGGTACCGGTTTTCGGGCAGGTCCGGCGCCCGGTCACCAGCCGGCAGGAAGCCCCGTGAAGTCGGGCTCGCGGCCCTCGGCGAACGCGCTCAGCGCCTCCAGGTTCGCCGGTCCGCCCATCAGCTCGGCGAAGCAGGCGTTCTCGCGCTCGCGCGCGGCGGCGATCTCGGCGCGCAGCGGCGCCGTCATCGTCTCCTTGACCGCGACCAGGCTGGAGATCGGCCGTGACGCCAGGGTCTCGGCGTACCGGCGCGCGGTGGGAAGCAGGTCGTCCGGCTCGCAGACCTTCCAGACCAGGCCGCTCTCCAGGGCCTCCTGGGCGCCGATCCATTCCGCCGAGAGCAGCATCCAGGCGGCGTTCTGGCGTCCCATCAGCCGGGGGAGGAGATAGCTGGAGGCCGCTTCGGGTGCCACGCCGAGGCTGGTGAAGGGGCACTTCAGGCGGGCGGTCGTCGACATGAAGGCCAGGTCGGCGAAGCCCAGCACCGTGGCGCCGATGCCGAGGCCGACGCCGTTGACCGCGCAGACCAGGGGCTTGGGAAAGGCGGCCAGAGCGTCGACCAGGCCCAGGAAGCCGTGCTTGCCGCGCTGGAAGGCGGGGTCCGTCGCCATCCGGTGCATCTCGAGGAGGTCGGTCCCGGCGCTGAACGCGCGACCGTTGCCGGTGAGCACGACGACGGCCACCGTCGGATCCGCCGCGGCGTCGAGGAGCGCCTCGGTGGTGGCGTCGTACAGCGCCTCGTTGAAGGCGTTCAACGCGTCGGGACGGTCGAGGGTGAGCGTGCGCACGCGCGCGTCGTCGGCGATGAGGAGACCCATGCCGGAATGCTAGAACACGTTTCAGTTCGGCTCGCGGGATCTCACCGACCGGAGGCGGGTCGGGTCACGCCACCTCGCGCCGGTCACGACAGCGAGATGCACACGATGGTCGCGGCGCACAGCGCCAGGCCGAGCGCCTGGCCGCGGTGCACGCGCTCGCGGAGGACGACCACGGCGAGCAGCACCGTGAACGCCGGGTAGAGCGAGCTGATCAGGGCGGACAGGCTGAGCATGCCGTGGTGGGTCGCCTGGATGAACAGCAGCACGGCGAGGGCGGCCAGCACCCCCGGGACGAGGCCGAGCGCCTCGGCCGGCCGCCGGGGGACCGGGTTGCCGCCGAGGACCCAGGCGGCCAGGGCCATCGCCAGCACGGACATCACCTGGTTCGCCACGAGCGGCCAGTAGCCGGCGGTGTCCGGCACCTGGCCGAGGCAGGCGAAGAGCACGCCGAAACCGAGGCCGGCGAGCAGGCCGTCGACGAAGCCCTCGACGGTCCCGGCGCGTCCTGAGCCGTCCACCGACCCGTCGACCGGGCCTTCGGCTCGCGAGACCAGCCAGATCCCGGGCAGCGCCACGACGATGCCGACCCAGGCGAGCAGGTCGGGCCGCTCGCCGGTGAGCAGGCCGACCAGCAGCGGTACGAGCACCGCTCCGACCGCGGAGACCGGCGCGACCACCCCCATCCGGCCGAGCGCCAGCCCGCGGTAGAGGAAGGCCGTGCCCGAGCCGCTGCCGACGCCGGCCGCGAGCCCCCACCCGAGGTCCTGGGCGGTCGGTTCGCCGGGCCGGCTGAGGGCGATGAGGACGGACCCGACCAGGGCCCCGGTGCAGGCCAGCAGTCCCACCGGCCAGACCGACAGCCGGCGCGAGGCGAGGCCGCCGATGAAGTCCGAGACGCCGTACAGGATCGCAGAGCCCAGCGCGAACAGCACGACCATCAGGTCACCACGACCCCGACCGCCCAGGTGGCCGCGGCCAGGACCGCGAAGGTCAGCTCGATCGCGACGCCGAGGCCGACCGCCTTCAGCGCGCTCACCGTCGCGGGCCACGCCTGCGTGTGCCCCAGCCGGCGCAGCTCCACGAGGTAGACGCCGAGCACGAAGCCCAGCACCAGGCCCACCACGGGCACCACGAAGAACCCCACCACCCCGACGGCCGCACCGGCCAGCAGCGTGGAGGCCGGTACGCCGGCCCGGCGCAGCCGGCGACCCGGCACGAGGTACTTCACGACGGATCCGGTCGCGAGCAGGGCCAGCGCCACGACCAGGACGATCCAGGCGGCCCCGCCGCGCTCGACGGCCCAGAGGAGGATCGCGGCGCCGACCAGCAACGTGCCCGGGAGCACCGGCACGAGCACTCCCGCGAGACCGACAGCGATCGCCAGGGCGACCAGGACCTCCAGCCCGCTCATGCCCGTGATCCTCTCAGCAGGTGCACCGGGGGCGACCGGCGCCGGAAAGCACGACGCCCCGGTCCACAGGACCGGGGCGTCGCAGCAGCTCTGTCGGTCGGCGCCTCAGCGCTCGTCGGTGTCGTCGCTCAGGACGGGGCTGTCGGCGAGCCTGTCGGTCTCGTCGTGGACGTAGGCCGCGATCTCGCGCAGCTTGTCGCCGTGCTCGCGGGCGTGGTGCGCGCAGAAGAGGAGCTCGCCGCCGCCCTGGAGCGACACCCGCAGGTACGCCTGGGCACCGCAGCGGTCGCAGCGGTCGACCGCGGTCAGCGGGGTCGCGCTCGTGGCTGTCGCAGTGGTCACGTTGGCCTCTCTCTCTGGTGCACTACCTGGATCAACGCGGGAGTTGGAGAGAAGTTCCACCAACCCCCAGGTGTCACCGGGCACAACATCCAATCACGGCTGATTCTTCCCGCCCGCCCCAATTACCCAGCCGTGAGACGAACGATGTATCGAGTGTGACTCAGCCCATGCCCCATCATCGGCAGCGACGGGCTGGTGTTGCGTCGAATTTGCACGTTCGTGACAGAAGACGGGGCGAAGGGCCGTCCATGACGCGGCTTTCGGCCCCTCTCGCAGAGCCGCCGAGGGTCCCGAAACGGGCTCGTGGGCGCTCCTGGCCTCCTGCGGGGGCGCCTCCGGGCGCGGACCTGCGCGTCGGCGGCGGAGCCGGGGGTGGGGTTGAGTAGATTTCTGCTGTCGGCCCGTCCTGGCCGGCACCGGGCGCTGCCCGAGCACCGCACGACCGACCGAGGAACTCCCATCGTCGACAACACCTACAACGCCCAGCACCTGCTCGTCCTCGAGGGCCTGGAGGCGGTCCGCAAGCGGCCGGGCATGTACATCGGCTCCACCGACTCCCGTGGGCTGGTCCACTGCCTGTGGGAGATCATCGACAACGCCGTCGACGAGGCGCTGGCAGGGGTCTGCACGCGCGTCGACGTGACCCTCCACCCGGACGGGTCGGCCGAGGTGCACGACAACGGTCGCGGCATCCCGGTCGACAAGGAGCCCAAGACCGGGCTCTCCGGCGTGGAGGTCGTGTTCACCAAGCTGCACGCCGGAGGCAAGTTCGGCGGCGGCTCGTACGCCGCGACCGGTGGCCTCCACGGCGTCGGTTCCTCGGTGGTCAACGCCCTGTCCGCGCGCCTGGACGTCGAGGTCGACCGCTCGCCGGCGACCTGGCACATGTCCTTCCAGCGCGGTGCCCCCGGCGTCTTCAAGGGCGACGGTCCCGACGTCGACTTCAAGCCCGAGTCGGGGCTGCACAAGGGTGCTCGCGTCAAGAAGGGCGTGACCGGCACCCGCATCCGCTTCTGGCCCGACCGGCAGATCTTCACCAAGGACGCGACGTTCCCGTTCGACGACGTCGTCACCCGGCTGCGGCAGACCTCCTACATCGTGCCGGGGCTCGAGCTGCAGATCACCGACCTGCGTGGTGAGGCGCCGGTCACGGAGACCTTCAAGCACGACGGCGGCATCTCGGAGTTCTGCGCGTTCCTCAGCCACGGCGAGCCGGTCACCGAGGTGCTGCGGCTGCAGGGGACCGACGTGTTCACCGAGACGGTCCCGATGCTCGACGGCAAGGGGCACATGACGCCGCAGGACGTCGAGCGTGAGCTGACCGTCGACGTCGCGGTCCGGTGGGACACCGGCTACGACACCGAGCTGCGCTCCTACGTCAACGTGATCGCCACTCCCAAGGGCGGCACCCACGTCGCGGGCTTCGAGGCGGCGCTCACCAAGACCTTCAACGACGCGATGCGGGCCGGGCGGGTGCTCAAGGTCAACGACGCCGACGTCGTGAAGGAGGACATCCTCGAGGGGCTGACCGCGATCGTGACGGTCCGGCTCGCCGAGCCGCAGTTCGAGGGCCAGACCAAGGAGATCCTCGGCACGCCCGCCGTACGAGGTGCAGTGCGCAAGGTCGTCGCCGGGGAGCTCAAGTCGTTCCTCACCTCGACCAAGCGGGCCGAGAAGGCCCAGGCGAAGCTGCTCATGGAGAAGGTCGCCGGAGCGGCGAAGACCCGTCTGGTCGCGCGCCAGCACCGCGACACCCAGCGCCGCAAGAACGCCCTGGAGTCCTCTGCGTTGCCGGCGAAACTGGCCGACTGCCGCTCCAACGACGTCGAGCGCTCGGAGCTGTTCATCGTCGAGGGCGACTCGGCGCTGGGCACCGCCAAGCTGGCCCGGAACTCCGAGTTCCAGGCGCTGCTGCCGATCCGCGGCAAGATCCTCAACGTCCAGAAGGCCCAGGTGGCCGACGTGCTGAAGAACGCCGAGTGCGCGTCGATCATCCAGGTGGTGGGGGCCGGTTCGGGGCGCACGTTCGACCTCGACGCGGCCCGCTACGGACGGATCATCTTCATGGCCGACGCGGACTCCGACGGCGCCCACATCCGCTGCCTGCTGGCGACGTTGTTCTTCAAGTACATGCCCGACCTGGTCGCCGAGGGCCGGGTGTTCACCGCGGTGCCGCCGCTGCACCGGATCGAGCTGACCAACCCCAAGAAGGGGATGGACAAGTACGTCTACACCTACTCCGACCCCGAGCTGCAGCGGAAGCTGGCGGAGCTGACCAAGAAGGGCATCCGCTGGAAGGACCCGATCCAGCGCTACAAGGGTCTCGGTGAGATGGACGCCGACCAGCTGGCGGAGACCACGATGGACCCCCGCCACCGCACCCTGCGCAAGCTCACCGTCGACGACGCGGCCGCCGCCGCGGAGGTCTTCGAGCTGCTCATGGGTGCGGACGTGGCTCCGCGGAAGGAGTTCATCGTGGCGGGCGCCTACGAGGTCGACCAGGACAGCATCGACGCATGAGCGCCGAAGGGCGGTCGCGCGATCGCCCGATGCCGGCGCGCCGGACCGTGCTGGCCGGTGGCCTGCTGGCGCTGGCAGGCTGCGCGACCCCGCTGACCGGTGGCGACCACGGGGGCGCGACCCTGGTGAGCGGCTCGTTCCGCTCGGCCCGGATGCGCGGCCGCGCGGTCGGCTACACGGTCGCGTACCCGTCCGGACAGGGCACGCACGCCGCTCTTCCGGTCGTGGTGAGCCTGCACGGCCGGGGCGCCAGTCACAGCACGGCCTTCTCCGCGCTCCACCTCGACCGCGTGCTCGACGACGTCGTCGGCTCGGGCGTGGCGCCCTTCGCCGTCGCGTCGGTGGACGGGGGTGACCACGGGTACTGGCACGCCCGGGCCGACGGCACCGATGCCGGCGCCATGGTGACCGACGAGCTGGTTCCGCTGCTGGGGCGTCGCGGCCTCGACACCACCAGGCTGGGGCTGCACGGCTGGTCGATGGGCGGGTACGGCGCGCTGCTGCTCGCAGGTCGCCGCCGACTCGAGGTGCGGGCCGTCGCGGTGGCCAGCCCGGCCCTGTTCACCGCTGCCGGCAACACCCCGCCCGGCGCGTACGACGATGCCGCCGACTACCTCCGCAACGACGTCTTCGGCCGCCCGGAGCTGCTCGACGGCGTGCCGCTGCGTGTCGACTGCGGTCGCTCGGACCCGTTCTACGTCGCGTCGCGTCGTTTCGTGAGCCGCGTGCAGCCGCCGCCGACGAGCAGCTTCGGCGCCGGCGGTCACGACTCGGCGTACTGGCGGAAGGTGGCGGGTCCCGAGCTCACCTTCCTCGGCCGGCACCTCGCGGCCTGACCGTCAGCTGCGGGACGAGTGGCTCAGGCCAGCTGCTCGAGCAGGCCCGTGTCGACGTCGTACAGGAAGCCGCCGACCGCGACCGTGTCGGGGATCAGCGGGTGCGTCCGCACCTTGTGGACGTCGTCGCGCAGGGCGGCCTCCTGGTCGGCGACCATGCTGAACGTCTGCCACGAGGCGTCCTGCCCGGCCGACGCCGCGACCCGCGCGCGGACCTCCTCGAGCGTCGCGCTGGCCATCGCGCACCGGGTGTGGGGGACGACGAGGATCCGGCGCACGTTGAGCAGGTGCACGCCCAGCACCAGCGCCTCGAGGGCCTGCTCGGTGACCCGGCCGCCCGGGTTGCGGAAGATCTTGGCGTCACCAGGCTTCAGCCCGAGCATGCCCAGGGGGTCGATCCGGGAGTCCATGCAGGTCACCAGGGCGATGCCGGCATGGGCGACACCGTCGAACCCGGAGAGGGCGAAGTCCTTGGCGAACTCGCGGTTGGCGGCCAGCAGGTCGTCGAAGTCGGCAGTCACCCGGCCGAGGCTAGTGCAGGCCGCGCCTCGGGCGCCGTGACGTCGCGCACACCGGGACGGTGCCGCCCCGGCGCGCTGCTCACGACTCCAGGATCTCGGCGTGGAAGCGGGTCACCGGCTTGCTCTCCTTGCCGCAGGATTCCGGCCGCTCGCCCTCGTCGTACGCCGTGACGGTGACCGTCCAGCGCCGGCCGTCGCGGTGCGACACCTGCCAGGAGCCGTCGTCGCCGGCGACCCGGAGGTCGTCGAGCCCGGTGACGTCGAAGCGCCGGCGGACGTGCTCCTCGGCCACCTGGCCCGCCGGCGGCCACGTGGAGCGACCGCGGAACCCGGCCAGCTCGACGCGGCCCTCGCTCTCCGCGGCGAGCAGGGACGCGGCGTCGAGCACCCGGCCGTGCAGGGAGCCGGAGGGGAGCAGCACGGTGGTCGGCGCGAACCGGTGCCCGGAGGTGTGCGTGACCTCCCAGACCCGGTCGGGGTGGTGGGCCGCTGCGGCGGCCGCGACCGGGCGTCCCAGCCGCGCGCAGCAGGTGTCGCGGGTGCCGTTGGTGCAGACGAGCAGCTGCGGCGGAGCGGTGGTGAGGCTGGGCAGCGAGCGCCCCACCGCGTCGCGGTCGCCCGTCGCGACGGCCTTCCAGTCGAGGTCGAGCAGCGCATGCGGGTCGGTCACCGACCCCGCAAGCAGCCAGGAAGCCCCGGGCCGCGTGTGCGCGACCAGGACGCGGCGGGAGGTGGAGACGTGGTCGTCGGCGTGCCGGCCCGGGCGTCGGACGAGCGAGGGCCGGACGCCGTGCGCGGCGGCCGCCTGCTCGATGGCCGCGCCGAGCGCCGGGTCGAGGTGCGACGACGTCCACGCCTTCGCTCCCCACGGGCCGTCCTGCTCGAGGCACACCCATCCGGCCGCCGCGGGAGCCGATCCGATCAGCGGCTCTCCGGCGGCCGCGGACGCTCCGCTGCAGGTCGGTCCGAGCATCAGTGGCGCGTCACGGTGCGGAGATCTTCACGTTCTTGTCGTAGTCGGTGAACGTCACGTCGTAGGTCACGTCGCCGTCGTGGGCGAAGAACCCGCCGACGATCCGCAGCGTGCTGATCCGACCGTCCTGGTCGATGCCGACCGTGGTCGCGTAGCTGCGGGCCTTGTCCGCGCTGGGGATGATCGGCTGGACGAGGTCGCCGGTGAGCGTACCGGTGTAGGTGGTCAGCACCTGGTCGCCGTCCCTCTTCTGGCCGGACTTCTTCGCGCCCTGGAGCCGCAGCAGCAGGCCGGAGATCCCCTTGGACGGGTCGGCGAAGTCCGCGGGGTCGGGCGAGCCGTACTCGCTGGGATCGATCGCGACGTACTTCGGCGTGAGCGGGAGCTTCGCGAAGACCTTGCCGCCGATCGACACCACCGGGACCTCGGCGTTGAAGCCGCCGAGGACCACCGTCACCTTGCCCTCGAAGGCGGGCTGGTGGGTGAGTGTGCCGTCCGCGCCGAGCACGGCGTCGCCCTTGGTCGGCTTGTCCTGGGTGGCGAGCTGGAGGTGCACGCTCTTGGCCTTGTCGAACTTCTGCTTCGCCAGCGCGAGCACCTGGTGCGTGCTCTTCCCCTTGGTCGCAGCGGTCGAGCCACCACCGCAGCCGGTGAGAGCGAGCAACACGGTGAGCACGACCGACAGGGCGGCGGTACGACGGATCATGGCGCTCAGCCTCCCATGCCCGGTCCTGGTCGGGTCAGCCGATCCCGCCCTCGAAGGCGTGTGTCTCGACCTCGCGCGTGTCGGCGGTGCGGAAGACCACCAGAGCTGCGAGGCCGGCGACGACGCAGCAGACGGCCGCCCCGAGGAAGATGGTGTGCAGCTCGACCAGCCCGTTGACCCGCAGCAGGTGCGCGAACTCCTCGCACCGGCTCCGGCCGCCCGGGCACACGTCCTGCGGTGCGGGGAGATCGGCCTGCTTGCGGTAGTAGACGCGCAGTCCGATCGTGGTCAGCGCGCTGATCCCGACGAGCTTGCCGACCGTCCGCGCCACGATGAGGAGGGCGCTGGCGACCCCGTGGACGTCGCCGTGGGTGGAGGAGAGGAGGGCGGCGTTGACCGGGGGGATGGCGAGCCCGATGCCGGTGCCGGCCATCAGCAGCGGGACCGTCGCCCACGGGTTGTGCAGCGTGTCGAGGCCCCACCGGGTCATCAGCAGGAAGCCGCCGCACGACAGGGCCATGCCGGCGGCTGCGACGACACCGGCGGGTGCGTGGTGGGTCCACCAGCCGCCGAGGAGGGCGCCGATCGGGAGCCCGACGAGGAACCGGACCAGCACGAGCGCGGCCAGCAGCTGGGACTCGCCGTAGATCGTGATCCGGGCGAAGATCGGCACGTCGACGAGGGCAGCGATGAGCGCGCTGCCGGCGAAGAAGCTGACCAGCATCGCGCCCCAGGCCGGGGTGGACCGCAGGGTCCCGGCCGGCACGAGCGGGTTGTCGACCGCGGCGTTGCGGCGCCAGAACGCGTACGCCGCGACGGCGCTGCCGAGCAGCAGCCACGGCCCGGCCGGCGAGAACAGCTGCACCGCGGGGTCGGCCGTCGCGAAGGCCACGATGACCCCGGCGAGCGCCAGGGCGAGCAGCGCGGCACCGAGCACGTCGACCCGGCGGAGCAGTCGACGCCATCCCCGCAGGTCGAGCAGCGGCGCGCTCGCGCTGAGGCAGCGCAGCACGAGGAGCATGGCCAGGAGAAGGGCCGCCACTGCCAGCGGAGACAGCCAGCGGCTGCTGCCGACCAGGGGGAGCAGGAGGGTGCCGAACGTGACGTCCTGCGCGATCCAGCCGGGCTGCAGCATGACCAGCAGCACGCAGGCGAGTGCCAGCACCGCCAGCAGCGCACCCCACCAGTCGACCTGTCGCCGCTCGATGCCCAGCGTGCGGGCGTCGCGGCCGCGCCGGCGGATGACGGCGGCCAGGACCAGACCGACGGCGAGGTTGATCCAGAAGATGTCGCGCCAGGTGCCGACCGCGAGCACGACGGCGCCGTACAACGGGCCGACGACGTTGCCGAACTCCTGGACGCCGTTGACGATGCCGAGCGGGATGCCCCGGCGCCGCGGTGGGTAGAGGTCGGCGACGAGTGCGAGCGTCGCCGGCACCAGGCCGCCGCCGCCGATGCCCTGCAGCACCCGGCCGGCGACCATCGAGCCGAGGTCGTACGCCGAGGCGGTGACCATCGAGCCGACAGCGAAGACCACCAGCGAGCCGACCAGCACGGGCAGCCGGCCCCGCAGGTCGGCGATCCGGCCGACCAGCGGCAGCACGCCGACGTAGCCGAGCAGGAAGCCGGAGATGATCGGCGCGCCTTCCTGCAGCTGCTCGGCGGACAGCCCCGAGGCCGCCATCATCTCCGGCAGGGCGAGCACCACGACGTAGGTGTCCGCCGCGGCGAAGGCGACCGCGACCGCGGCGAGGCCGAGCAGCAGCCGCCCGACGGGGTCGAGCTGCGCGCCGGTCTCCCCGGTCGTGCTCACCAGTCGCTCGCGGGTCGCGTCACCGGTTGCCTCACGGGGCGGCGACACCCTCGGCCGCGAGCACCGTGGCGACCGGGGGAGCGCACCCGACGACCGGCTGGCTGCCGGGAACGCCGGACCCGTCGCGGCGTCCGTGCGCCTCCGGGAGGTCGACCGGCGCCCCGCTCGCGGCGGCCGCCAGCGCCGGCGCGGGTCCGGCCCACGCGAAGACGAGGGTGTCCTCGCCCTTGAGGAACCGGTGGCACCGGACCCCGCCGGTGGCGCGCCCCTTGCCGGGGTACTCGGCGAACGGGGTCACCTTGACCGAGCCCGCCTCGGTGCCGGGGAGCGCGCTGCTGGAGCCGGAGATCGTCACCACCACGGCGTCGTCGTCGTGCGTCGGGGTCAGGGCACCGAACCAGGTCGCCCGAGCACCGGCAGCGAGCTTGATGCCGGCGATGCCCCCGCCCCCGCGGCCCTGCGGGCGCACGTGGGTGGCGCCGAAGTGGAGCAGCTGGGCGTCGTCGGTGATGAAGCAGAGCGTCTCCTCGCCGGTGGTCAGCTCGACCGCCCCCACGACCGAGTCACCGTCCCTGAGCGCGATCACCTCCCACTCGTCGCGGTTGGAGAGGTACTCGGGGTTGACCCGCTTCACCACTCCCTGCGCGGTGCCGAGCGCCAGGCCGGACGACTGGCCGTCCTTCGCAGGAGCGAAGGTGGTCAGTGCAAGGACCCGCTCGCCGGGGTCGAGGGTGAGGAACTCCCCGACCGGCGCTCCGCCCTGGAGGTTGGGCTGGTTCGCGGTGGACGGCAGCGTCGGCAGGTCGAGCACGCCCAGCTTCCGGACCCGGCCCGCCGAGGTCACCACCCCCACCTCACCACGTGCGGTGGCGCGCACGGCCGACACGATCACGTCGTGGCGGGTGCGGCCGCCGCCGGTGCCGGGAGCCTCGGCGTCGGTGGTCCGGGCGAGGAGCCCGCTCGAGGAGAGGTAGACGAAGCAGGGGTCGTCGGCCACCTCGAGCGGCGTCGCGGTCGCGGTCGCCACCCCCGAGGACTCGAGCAGCACGGTCCGCCGCGGGGTGCCGTACGTCTTGGCCACCTCGGCCAGCTCGTCGGAGACCACCTTCCGCAGCCGCGACTCGTCGCCGAGGATCTCGTCGAGCCCGGCGATCGTGGCGAGCAGGTCCTCACGCTCCTTGTCCAGCTCGATCTTGGAGAACCTGGTGAGCCGACGCAGCGGCATGTCGAGGATGTAGTTGGCCTGGATCTCGCTGAGGTCGAAGACCGACATCAGCCGCTCGCGCGCCTGCTCGGCGTTGTCGCTGCTGCGGATCAGCTGGATCACCTCGTCGATGTCGAGGATCGCCAGCAGGAGACCCTCGACGAGGTGCAGCCGGTCGGCGGCCTTGCCGCGTCGGTACGCCGAGCGCCGCCGGACCACGTCGAACCGGTGGTCGAGGAAGACCTGGAGCATCTCCTTCAACCCGAGCGTGCGCGGCTGGCCGTCGACGAGGGCCACCGCGTTGATCCCGAAGGAGTCCTCCATCGGCGTGCTGCGGTAGAGCTGCTCGAGGAGCGCCTCGGGGTTGAAGCCGTTCTTGACCTCGATGACCAGGCGCAGGCCGTGGTGCCGGTCGGTGAGCTCGACGACGTCGGAGATGCCCTGCAGCTTCTTGGTCTGCACGAGCTTCTTGATCGCCTCCTTGACCCGCTCGGTGCCCACGCCGTACGGGAGCTCGGTCACGACGATGCCCTTGCGTCGCGGCGTCACCGACTCGATCCGCGCCGTGGCGCGCATCTTGAACGAACCGCGTCCGGTCTCGTAGGCGTCGCGGACGCCCTCGAGGCCGATGATCTTGCCGCCCGTGGGGAGATCCGGTCCCGGGATGAACCGCATCAGCGCGTCGAGGTCGGCCTTGGGGTGGGTGATCAGGTGGCGGAGGGCCTGGACGACCTCGACGAGGTTGTGCGGAGCTATGTTGGTCGCCATGCCGACCGCGATGCCGCTGGCGCCGTTGACCACCAGGTGGGGGATCGCCGCAGGGAGGACCGAGGGCTCGACCTCCCGGCCGTCGTAGTTGGGCCGGAAGTCGACGGTGTCCTCGTCGAGCGTCGCGGTCATCGCGACGGCCGCCGGGGCCATCCGGCACTCGGTGTACCGCATCGCGGCGGGCGGGTCGTCGGGCGAACCGAAGTTGCCGTGCCCGTCGACGGTGGGCACCAGCATCGCCCACGGCTGGGCCATGCGAACCAGGGCGTCGTAGATCGCGGTGTCGCCGTGCGGGTGGAACCGGCCCATGGTCTCGCCGACCACGCGCGAGGACTTCACGTGCCCGCGGTCGGGACGAAGGCCCATGTCGTACATCGAGTAGAGGATCCGGCGCTGCACCGGCTTGAGGCCGTCGCGCGCGTCGGGCAGGGCGCGGGAGTAGATGACGGAGTAGGCGTACTCGAGGTAGCTGGTCCGCATCTCGTCGCCGACGTCGATGTCGACGATGTGTTCCTCGAAGTCGTCGGGGGGTGCGGGGGTGCGGCGGGCCATGGGCGCATTGTTCCAAGCCGGGCCGACGATCGAGGGGCGGGGCACGCCGCCGGGGCTGTGCGCTTCGTCAACCTGTCGGTTGACAGGGTCCCGCACTTGTGAGCACGATTGTTCAACCATCTGGTTGACTACCGATCCCGGGAGGACCCATGGCCACCGTCGTCACCCACGCCGTCGTCTCGCTCGACGGGTTCATCGCCCGGCCCGACGACTCCGTCGGGCCGCTCTTCGACTGGTACGAGAACGGCGACACCGTGCTCGTCGGTGGCCAGGGCCAGTGGACCTTCCACGTCTCCCGGACCTCGGCGGAGTACTGCCAGCCGTGGTGGGACGCCTGCGGCGCGATCGTGATGGGGCGCCGCCTCTTCGACCTGACCAACGGCTGGAACGGCGTCCCGTCGGTCGGCGACCGGGTCTTCGTGCTGACGCACGAGGCACCGACCGACTGGGTGCCGAGTGACAGCCTCAGCGCCGAAGACGCGCCGTTCACCTTCGTGACGACCGGCGTCGAGGACGTGATCGCCCGGGCCTGCGACCTCGCCGGCGACCGTGTCGTCGCGGTGTGCGCGGGCGACGTCGCCGGCCAGGCGGTCGCGGCGGGCCTCGTCGACGAGATCGCGATGGACATCGCGCCGGTGCTGCTCGGGGAGGGCAAGCGCTACTTCGGCGAGGCAGTGGTCCCCGAGACCCTTCTCGAGGACCCCGACGTGGTGATCCGGGGCGACCGCGTGCTCCACCTGCGTCACCGCGTGCGCCGCTGATGCGGTTCCGACATCTGGGCGTCACCTGGAACCGGTAGATTTCCAGGCGTGACCGCAGCGGACCCGACGCACCCCACGGCACGGGAGTACCCCGAGCACTGGGAGGCCGACGTCGTGCTGCGTGATGGCCGCACCGGGCACGTGCGGCCGATCACCCCGGAGGACGCCGAGGGACTCGTCGCCTTCTACGCCGAGGTCTCCGACCAGTCGAAGTACTTCCGCTTCTTCGCCCCGATGCCGCAGCTGTCGGAGAAGGACGTACGCCGGTTCACCCACGTCGACCACCACGACCGGGTCGCGTTCGTGCTCACCGTCGCGGAGAAGATCCTGGCGATCGCCAGCTACGAGCTGATCAAGCCCGGTGAGGCCGAGGTCGCCTTCCTCGTGCAGGACGCCCACCAGGGCCGGGGCATCGGCCAGCTGCTGCTCGAGCACCTCGCGCAGGCGGCCCGCGAGCGCGGGGTGCACCGGTTCGTCGCCGAGGTGCTGCCCGACAACCAGCGCATGCTCCAGGTCTTCCACGAGGCCGGCTACGAGGTCACCGGTGGGTGGGGCGAGGGCACCATGCACCTCGAGTTCAACATCGACCCGACCGACACCGCGCTCGGCGTGATGGCTGCCCGCGAGCACCGGGCCGAGGCGGCGTCGATCGACGCCTTCCTCAGTGCCAAGAGCGTCGCGGTGATCGGCGCCTCGCGGCGCTCCGACACGATCGGCGCCGCGCTGGTGCGCAACCTCGTGCTCGGCGACTACGCCGGACGGGTGTACGTCGTGAACCCTGCCGCCGACGCGGTGGCCGGCATGCCGTCGTACGCGAGGGTCGGCGACATCCCAGGCGACGTCGACGTCGCGATCGTCGCGGTGCCCGCGGAGGCCGTCCAGGACGTCGTCCTCGACTGCGCCGCCAAGGGCGTGCACGGGCTGATCGTGATCTCCTCGGGCTTCGCCGAGACCGGTGAGGAGGGCCGCCAGCGGCAGCGTCGGCTCGTCGGGCTCGCCCGCTCCTACGGGCTGCGGCTGATCGGCCCCAACGCGCTCGGCGTGATCAACACCGCGGTGGACATCTCGCTCAACGCGTCGCTCTCGCCGATCATGCCGCCGCGCGGCCGCGCCGGGTTCTTCTGCCAGTCCGGCGCGCTGGGGTCCGCGATCCTCGAGAAGGTCCGCAACCGCGGGCTCGGCCTCTCGACGTTCGTCAGCGCGGGCAACCGTGCCGACGTGTCCGGCAACGACCTCCTGCAGTACTGGGAGGAGGACGAGACCACCGAGGTCGTGCTGCTCTACCTCGAGTCGATCGGAAACCCGCGCAAGTTCTCGCGGATCGCCCGCCGGGTGTCACGCAGCAAGCCGGTGATCGCGGTCCGCTCCGGGCGTACGACGCAGGGCGTGCCCATGGGCCACGCCGTGCGCTCGATCGAGGCGCCTCCGGCCGCGGTGGACGCGATGTTCCGGCAGGCCGGGGTGATCCAGGTCGACACCCTCGACGAGATGTTCGACGTCGCCCAGCTGCTGGCGCACCAGCCGCTCCCGGCGGGCGCCCGGGTCGCGGTCGTGGGCAACTCCGACGCGCTCGGCCTGCTGGCCGCCGACGCCGCCGCCGCGAGCGGCCTGGGCGTCACCCGATCGATCGCGCTGGGCGCCGAGGCCACCGCGGACGACTTCGAGGACGCGCTCGACGCGGTCATCGACGACCCGGACGTCGACGGCGTGGTGGCGATCTACATCCCGCCGCTCAACGCCGGTGGCGCCGAGGTGGCCAACGCCCTTGCGGCCGTCGCCGAGCAGTCCGACAAGCCGATGGTCTCCAGCTTCCTCGGTCGCGAGGGCGTGCCCGAGCTGCTGCGGGTGCCCGACCTCGCCGGCAGCACGGCGGGCCGCGGCTCGGTGCCGTCGTACCCCGCGGTCGAGCAGGCCGTGCGGGCCCTCGCTCGCGTCGTCGAGTACGCCGCGTGGCTCGATCGCCAGCCCGACGAGGAGGAGGTGCTGAGCCGCATCGACCACGACTCGGCGACCAAGATGCTGGTCGGGCTCCTGATCGAGGCGCCGGACGGTCGTGACCTCAGCTACGCGGAGTGCCAGGAGCTCCTCGGTCACTACGGCATCGACCTGTGGGACCGGATCCCGGTGACGACCGCCGAGGAGGCCGTCGCGGCCGCCGAGCAGCTCGGCTGGGACGTCGTCCTCAAGGCCACCGCCGAGCCGCTCCGGCAGCGGCCCGACCTGGCCCACGTGTGGCGCAACATCGAGGACGCCGACGAGATGCGGCACGCCTATCACCAGCTGACCGGGATCATCACCTCGGTCGAGGACGCCGGGTTCGTGGTGCAGAAGACCGCGCCGCCCGGCGTACCCGTGCGGATCGAGGGACTCGAGGACCCGCTCTTCGGACCGGCCGTGTCCTTCTCCATCTCCGGCGCGATCACCGAGCTGGTCGGCGACCAGGCGTACCTGATCCCGCCGATCACCGGCCTCGACGCGTTCGAGGCGGTGCGCTCGATCAAGGCGGCTCCGCTGCTCTTCGGCCACCGGGGCAGCGAGGCCGTCGACGTCGCCTCCGTGGAGGACCTGTTCCGGCGGGTGGCGGCCCTCAAGCACGACCTGCAGCAGGTGTGCGCGATCGACCTCAGCCTCGTGCACGCGACGGCGCAGGGGGTCAAGGTGCTCGACGCCGAGATCCGGGTCGCCCCGGTCATCGACCCCCGCTCGGACTGGTTCACGCGCCGGCTCAACGTGCACCCGGGTGACACGCTTCCCGGGTGATCCGCTCTCGGGCCACCGAAGTCGCGTGACAGACTGGCGCTCATGCACGTGACCTCCGAGGACCAGGCCGCCGAGCTCGGTGCCGCGATCGAGCAGACGGGGTACTACCCGGCCGTCGTCCGCGCCGGCGTCGAGTCCGCCGTGGCCGGCGAGCGCGTGGTGTCCTTCCTGGTGCACCACGAGCCGACCATCGACCGCGACGAGGTGCGCCGCCACATCTCCGTGGTCGTGCTCACCCCGACGCGCCTGATCCTGTGCCACACCGACGAGCACGCCCCCGACGACCTGCTGCCGCAGCCCTACACGTCCACCTCGACCGAGGCGATCAAGCTCGACCAGGTCCGCTCGGTGGTGGTGAACCGGATGGTGGCCAACCCCGCGGAGATCACCAGCACGCCGGTCCCCGCGCCTGCGGAGGCGGTGCTCACGATCGGCTGGGGCGGGATCGACCGGATCGACCTCGAGCCGGCCACGTGCTCCGACCCGGACTGCGAGGCCGACCACGGCTACACCGGCGTGGTCGCCTCCGACGACTTCTCCCTGCGGGTGAGCTCGGCAGCCGACGGTCAGGCGGCCGTCGACCGGCTGCTCGCCTTCGCGGAGACGCTCTCCGCGAGCACCCAGGTCTGAGCCCCGCCTGATGAGCACCCTCCCCGGCATCGCCACGAGCGAGCCCTTCGTCGAGCCCGGGTACGGCGGCCGCTCGCTCGGCGACGTCCTGCCCGCGGTCGCGCGAGCACTCGGCGTCGACGTCGGCTTCCACGACACCACGCTGGTCCTTCCTCCGGCGCGGCGCTACGTGGTCTTCCTCGTCGACGGGCTGGGCCACCAGCTGCTGGCAGCACACCAGGAGCACGCGCCGTACCTGCACGCCCTGCTCGCCGAGCCGGGGATGGCGGGGGTGCCGTCGACGACCGCGACCAGCATCACCTCGCTCGGCACGTCGCTCACTCCCGGCCAGCACGGCCTGGTCGGCTACACCTCCCGCATTCCCGGCACCGACCGCCTGCTGAACGCGCTGATGTGGGACAAGCAGGTCGACCCCTTCGAGTGGCAGCCCCACGACAGCGGGTTCGCACGGCTCCGTGCGGCCGGCGTGCAGGCCACCGTGGTGAGCAAGCGGGAGTTCGTCGACACGGGCCTGACCCTGTGCGGCTTCCGTGGGTCGGAGTTCGTCGGCGGCGACAAGGTCGGGGAGCGGATCGCCGGGGTGGTCGCGGCCTCGGTCGAGGAGCCGAGCATCACCTACGTCTACGACGGCGACCTCGACTGGACCGGCCACCGCTACGGCGTCGACTCACCGCAGTGGCGCGCCCAGCTCGCCGCGATCGACGCCAGCGTGGAGCAGCTGCGCGAGGCGCTCGACCCGGGTGTGCGGATCGTGCTCGTGGCCGACCACGGCATGATCGACAGCGCTCCCGAGTCCCGCATCGACGTCGACACCAACCTCGAGCTCCGCGAGGGCGTGCGGCTGCTGGGGGGAGAGGCGCGGTTCCGCCACCTGTACTGCGCGAGCGGCGCCGTCGACGACGTGCTGGCCACCTGGCGCGAGCGCCTCGGCGACCGCGCCGACGTGCTCAGCCGCGACGAGGCCATCGAGCGTGGCTGGTTCGGACCGGTCGTGCCCCAGGTGCGCCCGCGTCTCGGCGACGTCGTCGTCGCTTCCCGTGGTGATCACGCGGTGGTGAGCACGGCAGACTTCCCGTACGAGAACCTCCTGGTCGGACTGCACGGCTCGCTGACCGCCGCGGAGATGCAGATCCCGATCCTGACCTTCTGACCGCTCTGTCGAGTTGGGGGTTCGTACCCGTCGAGTTCGGGGTTGGTGCCGCCCGTGACTCGAGTCAACGGAACGAACCGCCGACTCAACGGGGACGAACTCCCCACTCAACGGGAACGAACTGCCCACTCAACGGGTGGGTCAGGTGAAGGGGAGCGGCTCGCTGACCATCGAGACCGCGCGGGCGCGGGCGGCGGTCATGCGGCGGCGGTGGTGCTGGCGGCAGAGCACCTCGTAGGCGACCTCCGCGGGTTCGTGGAGCGCGTCCTCGACGTCGCCGACCACGATCACCTCGCCCTCGGTGACCATCTCGCCGTTCTCGGTGCGGGCGTTGTGGGTGGCCCGCTTGCCGCACCAGCAGAGGGCTTCGACCTGGAGCACCTGCGTGCGGTCGGCGAGCTCGACGAGCCGGCGTGAGCCGGGGAAGAGCTCCGTGCGGAAGTCGCTGAGGATGCCGAACGCGAACACGTCGATCTGCAGCTCGTCGACGATCCGGGCGAGCTGGTCGATCTGCTCGGCCCGGTAGAACTGGGCCTCGTCGCAGATCAGGTAGTCGATGCGCGCGCCGTGAGTGAGTGCGTCGACGACGTACCGCCAGAAGTCGAAGTCGTCGGTCACCTCGACCGCGGCGTGCTCGAGCCCGAGCCGGGAGGACAGGGTCGCCTCGCCGGCGCGGTCGTGGGTGGTGAAGATCCGGCCGACCCTGCCGCGCGCCGCGTGGTTGTGGTTGGTCTGCAGCGCGAGCGTGCTCTTCCCGGAGTCCATGGTGCCCGTGAAGAATTGGAGTTCAGCCATCGGGCAGGATCATGCCATGCGTGACCCCTTGATCTCGGCCGCCGAGCTCGCTCGCCTCCTTCCCGACGTCACCGTGCTCGACGTGCGCTACCGGATGGGCGGTCCGGGTGGCCCCGAGGAGTACACCGCCGGGCACGTGCCCGGCGCGGCGTACGTCGACCTGGACACCACTCTGGCCGACCCGCCCGGCCCGCGGGGGCGGCATCCCCTGCCCGACGTCGCGGTCTTCGAGGCGGCGATGCGACGCGCCGGGGTCAGCGGCGACCGGCCGGTCGTGGTCTACGACGACTGGGAGGGCCGGGCCGCGGCCCGGTGCTGGTGGCTGCTGCGCCACCACGGCCATCCCGACGTGCGCGTGCTCGACGGTGGCTTGGCTGCCTGGACCCGGGCGGACGGCCCGGTCGAGACGGGAACCGTGGAGACGACGGCGGGCTCGTTCACGGCCGATCCCGGCCACCTTTCGGTGGTCGACGCCGACGGCGTGCTCGCCCTCGCCGCGACCGGCACCCTGGTCGACGCGCGCAACCCCGAGCGCTACCGCGGTGAGGTGGAGCCGGTCGACCCGGTCGCCGGACGGATCCCCGGCGCGGTCAACGTGCCGACCGGTCGCAACGTCGGCTCGGAGGGCACCTTCCGCACCGCTGACCAGCTCCGGGACCTCTACGGCGGGGTCGTCCGCGACGGCGGCCCCGTCGCGGCGTACTGCGGATCCGGTGTCACCGCGGCGCACGACATCCTCGCGATGGCGGTCGCCGGGATCGACTCCGCGTTGTACCCCGGGTCGTGGAGCGAGTGGGTCGCCGACCCGAGCCGCCCGGTCGAGACCGGCTGAGCGACGGCTACCGCCCGCCGGGGTTGTTCGGGAACGTGTTGTTGCCCGGTCTCAGGTCGTGCTGCAGCCGTGTCTGGTCGAGCTGCTGCGCCTGGGTCGGCGTGAGCGTGGAGCCCGGCCCGCGTCCTCGCAGCGGGGACCGGCCCGACGACCACCAGACCAGCGCGACGAGCGCGGCCGCCGCAGCGGCGCCAAGGACGACCCAGGCCCACGTGTCCACCCGGCCGCCTAGCCGATCGATCCGGGGACGTTGCTCTTCCGGATCTCGAAGACGTCGATGCTCTCGCGCTGCTCCGGCGTCAGCGAGCTCTCCGGTCCGTGGCCACGCAGGGACGCTCGTCCGGAGGACCACCACGCCAGGGCGAGGATGACGGCGACGACGCCGGCGACGGTGAGCCAGGCCCAGGTGTCCATGTGCGGCTCCTCCCGGATGTGCCGAGGCTACGCCGCGACGGGCGCGGCGTAGCCGGAATTGCCCGAGCCGGCTGTCACCAGTGCACGCCCTTGAGAACGCGGGCGAGCATCTGCTGCTCGTTCTCCCGCGCCGCGGGCGTGGGCGCGTCGCCGCGCGCAGCGGCGGAGTCCGGGAAGACCTGGTAGGCCAGGTGCAGGATCCGGAACGCCGCCTTGGGCGCGAGCGTGTGGGCGAGCGCACCCAGGTTGCCGGTGAGGGTGTTGATCTCGTGCGGCTTGTCGACCAGGGCCGTGACCACCTTGGCCGCGGCCTGGGCCGGGCTGATCGTGGGGAACCGGTCGTACATCTTGGTCGGCGCGATCATCGGCGTGCGGACCAGCGGCATGTGGATGCTGGTGAAGGAGACGCCATCGCCGACGAGCTCGCTGGAGACGACGTTGCTCCACGCGTCGAGCGCGGCCTTGGACGCGACGTACGCGCTGAACCGCGGCGGGTTGGTGAGCACGCCGATCGAGGAGATGTTCACGATGTGCCCGGACTTCTGCTCCCGCATCTTCGGCAGCAGGCCCATCACGAGCCGGATCGCGCCGAAGTAGTTCAGCTGCATGGTGCGCTCGAAGTCGTGGAACCGGTCCTCGCTGAGCTTCAGCGACCGCCGGATCGAGCGACCGGCGTTGTTCACGACGGAGTCGATCCGCTCGAAGTCGCCGGAAAGCTGCTCGGTGAGCGCGTCGATCGCCTGCAGGTCGGAGAGGTCGCAGCCGTAGGCGTAGGCCTTGCCGCCCTGGCTCTCGATGAGGGCCTTGGTCGCCTCGAGCTTGTCCTTGCCGCGCGCGATGAGGATCGGCACCGCGCCGGCCTTCGCGACCTGCACCGCGGTGACCAGGCCGATGCCGGACGACGCGCCGGTGATCACGACGGTCTTGCCCTTGAGCGCCGCGACGGCGGCCTTGTCGTGGGTGATCGAGTCGTCGAGCATGTCCTCCCAGTACGACCACAGCGTCGCGGCGTACGACTCGAGGTCGGGCACGGCGATGCCGGAGCCGGCGAGCGCCTTCTGGGTGGAGGCCGAGGCGTAGACGGTCGGGAACGAGATGTGCTCGAGCACCTCGGGCGGGATGCCGAACCGGCCGAGCGTCTGGTCCAGGGCGAGGTGGGCCGGAGGGGTGCGCAGCACGGCGCCGAGCAGTGCGCCCGGGCGCAGCTGGCGGGGGAGGAGAGCGGTGGGCAGCCGGTTGGTGACGCTCCGGTCGATCGGTACGGCGAACTGCGGCGCCTTCGCGGCGGCCGCGAAGGTGTTCACCAGCTCGACGGTGTTCTGCGGCTCGGGGTTGACCAGGTGGAACGCCTCGCCGTCGCGGCCGGGCAGGTGGGCGAGGTGGTCCATCGCCTTCGCGACGTAGTCCACCGGGACGACGTTGGTGTCGCCCAGGTCGATCCCGACGAGGGGCAGCCAGGACGGGAGCGTGTCGCGCATCCGCTTGAACAGCGGGAAGAAGTAGTAGGGCCCGTCGATCTTGTCCATCGCCCCGGTCTCGGAGTGGCCGACGACCACGGCGGGGCGGTAGACCCGCCACGGGACCGGCGACTCCTCGCGGACGATCTTCTCCGACTCGAACTTCGTGCGGTGGTACGCCGACGGCAGCCGCTGGCCCTCGTCGAACATCGACTCGTCGAACAGCCCGTGGTAGTCGCCCGACGCGGCGACCGAGGACACCTGGTGGAAGATCCCGGCCTTGAGGTCGCCGGCCAGCGACAGGGCCGCGCGGGTGCCGCCCACGTTCAGCGTCTCGTTCAGCTCCTCGCTCGCGGTCATGTCGTAGATCGCGGCGAGGTGGAAGAAGTGGTCGATCGTTCCGCGGTGCTCCTCGATCCAGGAGGGATCGACGCCGAGCCGGTCCGCGCGCAGGTCGCCGACCACCGGCACCAGGCGCGCGCTGCCGCCCCACTGCTGGGTGATCAGGGCGTCCAGGCGGGCCCGGGAGCCCTCCCGGCAGAGCAGGTGGATCTCGCCCTCGCGGTTGTCGAGGAGCTCCTGGACCAGGTAGCGGCCGATGAAGCCGGTGGCGCCGGTGACGAAGTAGGACATCGCGTCCCTTCCCGCTGGTGCTGAGTGTGCCGGGTACGAGTGAGCCCGGTTCGGGTGCACGGTGTGAGCCGGCTCACGGTGTGCCCATTCAACTCGCAACGCAGCACGGCGTCACGCGGTGGTCCTGACTTCTCGCGGACCGGATGTTACTGAGGAGTAGGTGTCTGCGTCCAACCGGACGACGAGCCGGTCCGGTCCGGTCGTCGACCGTGCCGGCGGACGGGGCAGGCCTCAGTCGCCCTTGCCGCCGCCGAACATGATCTCGTCCCAGCTCGGCACCGAGGAACGGCCCTTCTTCTGCGCGCGGCCCGACGGGCGGGCCGCGGCCGGCGTCTCGTCGTCCTCGGGAGCCCCGGCCGGGCCGACGGACGGCTCGTCCGCGGGCCGGTCCGGGACCTGGCCCGTGTCGAGACCGGTGGTGTCCTCCGCGTCGGAGGAATCTGCGTCGTCGGGCTCGGCGTCGGCCTCGGCCGGCTCCTGCCCGTGGGTCTCCGCAGGTTGCTCCGCGATCCAGTCGGCGTCGCCGTGGTCGGCGGCGGGATCGAGCGCGCGGTCACGGACCAGCTCGATGGCGTCGTCTCCGAGCGGCAGCTCGTCGTCGGCGCGCTGGTCGCGGGACGGCACGGAGGAGAGCCGGCGCGGAGCAGCCCCCGCAGCGGGCGCCGGCACTGCCTCGCCGGTGAGCAGCCGCGCCTCCTCGTTGTCCGCGACGACGTAGCGGCCGGGCTGGTCGTAGGTGAACTCGGCACGGCGCGGGCTGCCGGCGACGGCGTACTGCGCGATCAGGGTCCAGCGGCCGTCCTCGCGCCGCCAGGCGTCCCACGCGACGTCGTCGGCGCGCACGCCGATCGTGCTCAGGTGGGTGCGCGAGGCCTGGTCGAGCGTGCCCGCGGCCGTGGTGGCGTCGGTGGAGCGGCGGCGGATCGAGGACTTCTGGGCGTTCTCGGCGACGTGGGCGCGCTCGGCGAGGACCGGCGCGGCGAAGCCCATGATCGCGTCGACGGTCGTCTGCGCCGCGGCCGCGACCTCCTCGGCCGACTCGCCCCCGCGGATCCGGGCCTGGATGTCACGGGGACGGAGAGCGCTTTCCATCTTCATCTCCAACTGGCCGAGTCGAGCATGGTCGCCCCGGAGGGCCGCGCGAAGCTTGTGGTCGACGGGTACGGCGAACTCCTCGCCGGAGTTGCTGACCAGGACGAGGCTCTTGCCGTCCTTGCTCAGCCCCACCGGGGTGAGGTGCTGCATCGTTGCCGACTCCTTCGATCCGCGTGGACCGAGCCTACCTTTCGGGACCGTCTCTCCGAGGGACGTTGCCGGGTGCGCGCCGTGCCCGGCTCGTGGCCCCTAGGCTCCTGCCATGCCTGCCGACTCGCCGCTCCTGCTGGTGCTCGAGCTGGTCGGGATCTTCGTCTTCGCCCTGTCCGGGGGGCTGGTCGCCGTGCGCAAGCACCTGGACATCTTCGGGGTGCTCGTCCTGGCCGGTACGACGGGCCTCGGCGGGGGCTTCCTGCGCGACGTGCTGATCGACGCGACCCCGCCGACCGCGCTGGCGGACTGGCGCTACCTGCTCGTCCCCGTGGCCGCCGGCCTGACCACGTTCCGGTTCCACCCGACCCTGGGCCGGATGGAGCGGCTGGTGAACATCTTCGACGCGGCCGGACTGGGTCTGTTCTGCGTGACCGGGGCGCTCAAGGCTCTCGACCACGGCCTGGGCCCGGTGCCGGCCGCGCTGATGGGCATGGTCACGGGCATCGGCGGCGGCATGGCCCGCGACCTGCTCGCCGGTCGCGTCCCGGTGGTGTTCTCCAGCGAGCTCTACGCCACCCCGGCGCTCGCCGGCGCGGCCTGGGCGGTGCTGGCGCAGCGGCAGGGCTGGGACGTGTGGGTGGTCGCGCTGCCGGGTGTCGCCGTGTGCTTCGGCTGGCGGGTGCTGGCGATCATGCGCAACTGGCGGGCGCCGGTGCCCAGCGGCCCGGCCTCGGTCTGAGCGTGCCGAAACCTGGTGAGGTGCGCGCAGAGTGACTACGGACCCAACACGCGGCGCAGGTAGTCGTTGCTGAAGATCCGGTCCGGGTCGAGGCGGTCCCGGATCGCCTGGAACTCGGCCCACCTCGGGTAGGCCGGCTCGAGGTCCGCGGCGGTGCGGGTGTGCAGCTTGCCCCAGTGCGGTCGGCCGTCGTACTCGCGCAGGATGTCCTCGACGCCCCGGAAGTACGCCGCGTGGTCGGTCTGGGCGTTCATGTGGAACGCGAGGTAGAGCGAGTCGCGGCCCGACGCCGTCGAGAGTGCGATGTCGTCGGCCGGCGTCGTGCGCACCTCGATCGGGAAGCTGATGTTGATCCCGCACGCGTCGATCCAGCGGCGCACCGCGCGGAGTGCGGAGAGTCCGGCCTCGCGCGGCACGGCGTACTCCATCTCGCGGAAGACCACCGTGCGCGGGGAGGTGAACACCTTGTGCGGCACGTCGGAGTAGGTGCGTTCCGACAGGGCCCGGCCGGAGAGCCGGTTGATGCGGGGTATCGCTCCGCTCCAGCGGTTGCCGACCTTGTTCGCGAGCCCGAAGACGGTGTTGGAGAGGAACTCGTCGTCGAGCCAGCGTCGGAACGCGCTGAGCGGCTCGGCGTCGTCGACGGTGCGGTTGTTGGCCTTCGCCTGCACGCACTCGGAGTGCGGGAACCAGAACATCTCGAAGTGGTGGTTGCTCTCGACCAGCTCGTCGAACCGCTGCAGCGCCTCGTCCCAGCGCATCGGGAACTCGTGCGCCTCGAGGGTGAACATCGGCTCGACGCGGAAGGTGAGCGAGGTCAGGATGCCCAGGGCGCCGAGGCCGACCCGGGCCGCGGCGAACACCTCGGGGTGCTCGGTCGGCGAGGCCTGCACCACCTCGCCGGTGCCGGTGACCAGCTCCAGCCCGGCGATCTGCGCGCTGAGCGAGCCGACCAGACCGCCGGTGCCGTGGGTGCCGGTGGACGTCGCGCCGGCGAGGGTCTGCTCGGCGATGTCGCCCATGTTGTGCAGCGAGAGACCGAGCGTCTCCAGGCTCGCGTTGAGCACCCGCAGGGGCGTGCCGGCGAGGGCCGTCGCGGTCATCTGCTCCCGATCGACGGCGACGATGCCGGACAGCTGACCCGGGCTCAGCATGATCCCCTCGGGGGCCGCGATGCCGGTGAACGAGTGGCCGGTGCCCGGCATCTTCACCGTCGTACGCCGCTCGCGGGCCCGCTCGACGGCGGCGACGACGTCGTCGGTGTCGCGCGGGGTGCGGACCTCGGTCGGGCTCGCGGAGACCAGGCCCGCCCAGTTGCGCCAGCTCGTCATGCCGGAAGGCTAGTTGTCGCCTCGGTGGGTGCGGGCGCCGGGCGGCAGAGCAGCGCCGTCGCGAGGGTCAGCGCTCCCGACCCCACGCACACCCAGTACGACGCCGCGCCGCCGGTGTGGTCGGCGACGACCCCGGCGAGGTAGGCGCCCGGCGCGATGCCGGCCGAGATCCCGGTCTGGAAGACGGCCATCGCCTCGGTGAGCCTGGAGCGCGGCGTGGACGCCTCGAGCAGGGACACGACCGCGATCAGGCTCGGCGCCAGCGTGAGTCCGATGAGGAAGAGGAGCACGCCGAGGACCACCAGGTCGTCGAGGAACGGCAGCGCCAGCATCGCTGCGGCGAGGAGCGCGACCCCGACCTGGAAGCGGCGGTGATCGGGGGTGCGCCAGTGCAGGGCACCCGCGACGACGCCGGAGACCATGCTGCCGAGCGAGAAGACCGCCAGCAGGGCGCCCGACGCGGGCTTGTGGCCGGCGTGCTGGGCGGTCGCGACGGTCGCCACCTCCAGGGCACCGAACAGGCACCCGAGCGCCACGGCGGCGGCAGCGATCGGAAGCAGCCGCACCCACGGCAGGGGGACCGTCGGCCTGCTGCGGTCGACCGGGTGCGCCGGTGGTGCGGTCTTGCGCTGGAGTGCCAGCAGGAGCGGGCCGGCGGTGCCGACGACGAGCGCGGCGACCAGCCCCGTCTGCGGCGCGTAGAGAGTGGAGAGGAACGTCACCAGCGCAGGCCCGGTGACGAACACGACCTCGTCGCCGACCGCCTCGACGGCGAATGCCGTGTGCCGCTCGCGGTCCGAGGTCACGAGGTGGGCCCACCGGGCGCGCACCATCGAGCCGACCTGCGGGAGCGTGGCACCGGAGAGCGCGGCCCACACGTGCGGCCAGGGCGTCGGCCACTGGTGCGTGGCTGCCTGCACCAGGAGGCCGGTCGTCAGGGCGAACAGCACCGCGTCGACGTACAGGACGACCGTCTGGCCGAACCGGTCGGCGAGTCGGCCGTGCGGGATCGCGACCACCGCGTTGCCGATGACGTACGCCGCCGACACCTGACCGGCCAGCGTGTAGGAGCCCGTCACGGTGCTGACCAGCAGGACGATGCCGAGGGTCATCATCGAGATCGGCAGGCGCGCCAGCATGCCGGTGGCGGAGAACGCCCGCGCGCCCGGGTGGGCGAAGACGGCACGGTAGGCATCGAGCATGGCCCGGTGACTCTAGAGGGCGCGTCGCAGACCCGGCCAAGGGTTAACGCCCGAGTCCTAGGATGCAGGCATGCCTCCTGGTGTGGACCCGTTCGACGCGCTGCTGCTGGTCTCGTTCGGTGGCCCCGAGCGCCCCGAGGACGTCGTGCCGTTCCTGCGCAACGTGACCGCGGGCAAGGACATCCCCGACGAGCGCCTGGTCGAGGTCGGTGCGCACTACGACCTCTTCGGCGGCCGCAGCCCGATCAACGACCAGAACCGCGTGCTCGTCGCCGCGGTCCGGGAGGACTTCGTCTCCAACGGGATCGACGTCCCGGTCTACTGGGGCAACCGCAACTGGGACCCCTACCTGGCCGACACGCTCGCCAAGATGACCGCCGACGGCGTCACCAGGGCCGCGTGCCTGCTGACTTCGGCGTACTCCTCCTACTCCGGGTGCCGGCAGTACCGCGAGAACCTCGCCGACGCCCACGCGTCCGTGCCCGGCGCACCGCGCCTCGACCGGCTGCGCGCGTACTTCAACCACCCCGGCTTCGTGGAGCCGAACGTCGACGCCACCCTGGCCGCGCTGGCCGCCCTGCCCGACGCCGTACGCCGGGAGGCCCACCTCGTCTTCGTCACGCACTCGATCCCGCTGGGCATGAACGCCGCGAGCGGTCCGATCGGCGACGCCTACGTCCACCAGCACCGCAGCGTGATGGACGAGATCAACGACCGGGTCCGCGAGGAGACCGGGCACCGCTACCCGTCCGCGCTGGTGTACTGCTCGCGCTCCGGACCGCCCGCGGTGCCGTGGCTCGAGCCCGACGTCAACGACCACCTGCGCGCGCTGCACGCCCGTGACGTGCCGGCCGCGGTCCTGATCCCGATCGGCTTCGTCTCCGACCACATGGAGGTGGTCTACGACCTCGACACCGAGGCGATGGCCACCGCCCGTGAGCTCGGGCTGGCCTGCGAGCGCGCCGCGACCGCCGGCGTCGACCCGCGCTTCGTGGCGATGGCGCGCGACCTTCTCCTCGAGCGCGCGGCCGTCGAGCGCGGCGCGGACCCGCCGCGCGCGGTCGTCGGAACGATTCCTCCCGCCTGGGACGTGTGCGCGGCCGGCTGCTGCGCCAATCCGCGCGGTCCGCGCCCGGCCCTGTGCGGCTCCGACTAGTGCCCGCCGACGCGCGACCGGGGCCCGCGACCGACGACCTCTCGACGGAGCCCGCCGACGAGCTCCTGGACGAGCTGCTCGACCTGGCGCTCCGGGTCGCCCGCGAGGCCGCCGCGCTGGTCCGCACGCGCCGCGAGGAGGGCGTGCAGGTCGCCGCGACCAAGAGCAGCATCACCGACGTCGTCACCCAGGCCGACCGCGACAGCGAGGAGCTGATCCGCACCCGGGTGCTGTCGGCGCGGCCCGGTGACGGCCTCCTCGGCGAGGAGGGGAGCGACTCGACCGGGACCACCGGCGTGCGCTGGGTGGTCGACCCGATCGACGGCACCGTGAACTACCTCCACGGCCTCGACCAGTACGCCGTGTCGATCGGCGTCGAGGTCGACGGCCGGGTCCAGGTCGGGGTGGTCCTCAATGCCGCCACCGGCGACGAGTTCACCGCCGTGCGAGGCCGGGGCGCCCACCGGAACGGCCGACCGATCCGGGCGGCCGCGCGCGTCGCGCTGGAGCACGCCGTGGTCGCGACCGGCTACAACTACGAGCTCCCGATCCGCGCGCGCCAGGCCCAGGCGGTGGCCTCGCTGGTGGTGAGGATCGCCGATGTCCGACGCCTCGGGTCGTGTGCGCTGGACCTCTGCGCGGTCGCGGCGGGCCAGCTCGACGGTTACGTCGAGGAGGGCTGCAACCCCTGGGACTACGCCGCCGGGGGCCTGGTCGCCGAGGAAGCCGGTGCGGTCGTCGAGATCCTCACCGGTGCCTCGGGACGGCGGTTGGTGGTGGCCGCGCCCGGCCCGTCGTACGCGGAGTTCCTGGGTCTGGTGACGTCCTGCGGGTTCACGGCGCATGGGGCCTGAGGGACGGGGAACAAGTGCCCGGGCCCGTGCGTTGTGCCAGTCCGCGGACACACCGCGGAATGGATGTGCACTTCCGCCCGTTGTGGTGCACAATCTGCGCGCCGTCACAAAGCGGACGGCGTGGACGAACCGCTCCGGCGGTGCCGACGAGCACGAGGGCCGGAGGGTAGGAGAGGGACGATGGCGACCGACTACGACGCACCACGCAAGACCGAGGAAGAGCAGAACGAGGACAGCCTCGAAGAGCTCAAGGCGCGGCGTCACGACAAGAACTCCGGCAAGGTCGACGAGGACGAGGCCGAGGCGGCCGAGTCGTTCGAGCTGCCCGGGGCCGACCTGAGCCACGAGGAGCTGGCGGTCGAGGTGATGCCCCGTCAGGACGACGAGTTCACCTGCATGAGCTGCTTCCTGGTGCACCACCGCAGCCAGCTCGCCGACGAGAAGAAGATGATCTGTCGCGACTGCGCCTGACCGGCGATGCTCCACCCATGCTGACCGGCTGACTGCCGGCACACGAACCGACGGCCGCCTCCCCTCTGGGGGAGGCGGCCGTTCTGTCGTCGGGGGCCGTCGGTGGCTCAGGCGTCGTCGGCGACGCCCGGCGGCAGGTGCCCGGTGGAGCGGGCGTAGTACTGCGCCGCGCGCCGCGTCGCCAGCATGCGCGCGACCGCGACGATGGTGCCGCTCGCGGCGGCCCACAGCAGCGCCTCGCGCATCTCGACGTCGGGCGAGGCCGGGTTGGCCGGCGGCGGCTTCCCGGTCGCGGCTCGCCACGAGGCGTTCAACGCCTTGCGGGCCGTGGTCGCGGCGACCAGGGCCGCGATCAGCGAGAAGATGCCCCAGACCTTCGAGCTGTCCTTCTTGCCGGCGTCCTTCGACATGGTTGCCTCTCGGTTCGGGTGGCTCAAACCTTAGCGTCGGTCCACCGACCGCGGTGGGGTGAGCGCATTGCTGGACGAGGATCTAGTGCCCGGTCGGCGGGCCGCCATGCGGAGGACCCTCGGCGGGCCCACCCAGGGCCGCGGCGAGCTGGCGCGGGTGGCGCGAGGAGATCAGCCAGTACGGCGTCGGGTCGCGCGGGTCCTCGATCCGCACCCGCACCGAGCGCGAGATGTAGGGCCGGGTGACCAGGTAGGCCCGGGCGTCCGCCTCGACCCCGTGGACCAGGCGCGTGGCGTCCTTGTCGAGGGCCTCCGCTGCGCCGAGGAGGGCGAGCGGGACCTGCGCCTGGCCGGCGTGCAGGACGCCGTCGCGCACCTCCACCTGCGCCGAGCCCAGCCACCAGAAGACCCCGTAGACGAGGGCGAGCAGCGCGCCCGACGCGGTCCAGGCCAGCCAGCCGGGCAGCGCCACGATCAGCGCGAGCCACGCCGTGGCCAGGAACATCGTGGCCTGCACCCACCAGCGCAACGGGACGTGCAGCCGCTCGCGGTACGTGGCGGCCGGGTCGGCGCCGTGCGCGATCCGGTCCCTGGCAGGCATGGGCAAAGCCTGACATCAGGCCACCCGGACCACGCAGGTAGGGTCGCACCCCGTGAGCGAGCGACGTGGTCCCGAGACCGGCGCGAGCGTGCGGATCGGCATCGTCCGGCTCGACCCCGAGCTCCCGGTGCCGGCGTACGCCCACCCCGGCGACGCCGGCGCCGACCTGTGCACGCGCGAGGACGTCAGCCTGGCTCCGGGCGAGCGGCGCCTGGTGCCCACCGGCATCGCCCTCGCGCTGCCCGACGGGTACGTCGGCCTGGTGCATCCGCGCTCCGGCCTGGCCCATCGCGCCGGGCTCTCGATCGTCAATGCGCCCGGCACCATCGATGCGGGCTACCGTGGGGAGGTGCAGGTGTGCCTGGTCAACCTCGACCGGGCGACGCCGATCGAGCTGAAGCGCGGTGACCGCATCGCGCAGCTGGTCGTGCAGCGCGTGGAGACCGCCGACTTCGTCGAGGTCGACGAGCTGCCCGACTCGGCGCGCGGCACCGGGGGTCACGGATCGACGGGAGGATTCGCATGAGGCTGGGACGCAGGAAGGCCACGGACGACCACGAGGGCCTCGCCGCGGTGGACGGCTCGGCGGAGGGCGATGGTGGGACCGAGGCCGCCGCGGTGAGCCCGACCGGCCCGCTCGACGTCAGCGAGGTCGACCCGGACGCCACCTACATCGACCTGGGCAGCCTGCTCGTGCAGCCGCCCGACGGACTCGACCTGCGGCTGCAGGTCGACGAGCAGAGCGGCACGGTGATGACGGTGCTGCTGGTCTCCGAGGAGGGCGTCCTGGAGGTCCGGGCGTTCGCCTCCGCCCGCGGCGGCGACCTCTGGGCCGACGCGCGCCGTGAGATCGCGGCGGACACCGCGCGTCGCGGCGGGACGGCCACCGAGCAGGAGGGCGACTTCGGCCCGGAGCTGTTCTGCGAGGTGCCGGTGACCGGACCGAACGGTGAGTCCCTGATGCAGCCCTCGCGGGTGATCGGTCACACCGGTCCGCGCTGGTTCCTCCGGGCGACCCTGGCGGGACGGCCCGCCGTCGACGCGGAGTACGCCGCACCCTTCGAGCACGCCCTGCGCACGCTCGCCGTCCGCCGGGGCAACGAGGCGATGCCCCCCGGTGAGGCCCTGCCGCTGCGGATGCCGCCGCAGGCGACCCAGATCGACGCCGACGGCGCCGCCGTGGGCGACCCCGCGGAATAGGCTGAGCACATGTCACTCACCAAGGGACGGCTCCGGACCGGCCTGCGCGACTGGGCGAACCAGGCGCACGCCGAGGCCGTCGAGCTGCACGGCCACGCCGTGCGCTCGGGGTGCGTGCCGATCAGCGAGGCCCCCGACCGCGAGCTGGTCACCGTGCAGGGCAGCCTGCGCACCGTGACGCTGCGGCCGCGTGGCGGCGTACCGGCCCTCGAGGCGGAGCTCTACGACGGCACCGGCACGCTCACGGTGCTCTGGCTGGGCCGCCGCAGGATCGCCGGGATCTTCCCCGGTCGCTCGATCCGGGTCACCGGCCGGATCGGTGTCCACGGGGGTGCCCGGGTGATCTACAACCCGCGCTACGACCTGCGCTACTGAGCGAGACGAGGACGGGCGTGGAGCAGCTCACCGGCACGAGTGTCGGCACCGTGGAGGAAGTGGTGCGCGGCCAGCTGGCGACGGCCCTCGGCGGTCGCCGGGGCATGCTGGAGGCCGCGGTCCCGACCGCCGCCTTCACCCTGCTCTTCGTGACCACCCACCACCTGCGGACCTCGCTCGCGATCGCGATCGCGTGCGCGGCGGTGCTGCTGGTGGTGCGGATCGTCCAGCGCAGCACGCCCCAGTTCGTGCTCAACAGCCTCGTGGGCATCGGGATCGGCGGCCTGTTCGCCTACCGGGCGGCCCGCGGCGGTGGCGACGCGAACGACCAGGCGCTGGCCTACTTCCTGCCCGGCATCCTCTACAACGCGGCCTACTCGGTGGTGATGGTGCTCACCATCGTCGTCCGGTGGCCCGTCGTCGGCTTCATGGTCGGGGGAGTGACCGGCGACCCGACCGGGTGGCGCCAGGACCGTGCCGTGGTCCGGCTGTGCAGCCGGCTGACCTGGCTGCTGGTGCTGCCCTGCGTCGTCCGGGTCGCCGTGCAGGCGCCCGTCTACCTGGCCGGACGCAACGGCTGGTGGGACGAGAGCTCGGCCGTCGCGACGCTAGGCGTCGCCAAGCTCGCGATGGGCTGGCCGCTCCAGGTGGCCGCGCTGGCCGCGATGGTCTGGCTGCTCAGCCGCAACAAGACGCCGGCCGACTCGCAGGCCTGAGCCCGCGGCTCAGTCGTGGGCGCGCGGGGCGAGCAGCTGCTCGAGCTCCTCCTCGGAGTCCGCCTGGCAGACGAACAGCAGCTCGTCGCCCGCCTCGACCGGCTGCTCGGGGTCGGGCGTGTAGACCAGGCCGTCGCGCAGGATCGTCACGAGCGCGACGTTCTCCGGGAACGGGATCAGGCCCGACGGCTTGCCGACGTACGGCGAGCCCGCGGGCAGCGTCATCTCCACCAGGTTGGCGTTGCCCTGGCGGAAGGTGAACAGCCGGACGAGGTCGCCGACGGTGACCGCCTCCTCGACCAGGGCCGACATGATCCGGGGCGTCGAGACGTTCACGTCCACGCCCCAGGCCTCGGTGAAGAGCCACTCGTTGTTGGGGTGGTTCACCCGACCGACGGTGCGGGGCACGCCGAACTCCGTCTTCGCCAGCAGCGACGTGACCAGGTTGGCCTTGTCGTCGCCGGTCGCGGCGATCACCACGTCGCAGTGCTCCAGACGCGCCTCCTCCAGAGAGGAGAGCTCGCAGGAGTCGGCCAGCAGCCACTCGGCGTCGGGCACCCGCTCCGGCTTGATGGAGTCGGGCTCCTTGTCGATCAGCAGCACCTGGTGACCGTTGGTGATCAGCTCACGGGCGATGGACCGGCCGACGGCACCGGCTCCGGCGATGGCTACGCGCATGGGGTGCTCACTCCTCCTCGGGTCCGTGCTCGATCGTGTGGTAGGCGTGCGCGGCGTTCTCCTCGCGGATCACCACGTGGAGCAGGTCGCCCTCCTGGATCACCGAGTCCCGCTGCGGGAGCATGCCCTCGCCGAGCCGGTCGATCCAGGCGATCCGGCACAGCGACTGCTCCTGGAACTGCACGGTCCGGTGGCCGATCCACGGCTCGGTGGCCGGGATCTGGTCGAGCCGGATCGTGCCCGAGGGGTCGCGGAAGTCCGGCTCGGCGCCGGCGGGAAGCAGCCGGCGCAGGACCTGGTCGGCCGTCCACTTCACCGTGGCGACCGTGGTGATGCCGAGCCGCTGGTAGACCTCGGCGCGGCCGGGGTCGTAGATCCGGGCAACGACCTGCTGGATGCCGAAGGTCTCGCGCGCCACGCGCGCGGCGATGATGTTCGAGTTGTCGCCGCTGCTGACCGCGGCGAAGGCGTCCGCCCGCTCGATGCCGGCGTCGGCGAGCACCTTCTGGTCGAACCCGTAGCCGGTGACCTTCAGCCCGTTGAAGGACGGACCGAGGCGCCGGAACGCGTCGGGGTTGCTGTCGATGACGCTGACGGTGTGGTTGCGGTCCTCCAGGGACCGCGCCAGGGTCGACCCCACGCGGCCACAGCCCATGATCACGACGTGCACGTGGGGAACGCTACTGCACCGGTGCTCCCGGTCCTGCCGGGCACGGCGCCGCGGCCCCGCGACCGCGCCGCGGGCGAATCGTCCGGGATGGCCTAGCCTTGACGCTCGTGGGCGTCGGTGGTCTCTCCAAGCGGATCCTGGTCGGTCGCAAGCTCCGCAGCTCGCAGCTGGGGGAGACCTTGCTGCCGAAGCGGATCGCGCTGCCCGTCTTCGCCAGCGACGCGCTCTCGTCGGTCGCCTACGCGCCCGACGAGGTGTTCATCATGCTCTCGGTGGCCGGAGCCTCGACGTACGTCTGGTCGTGGAAGATCGGCATCGCGGTCGCGCTGGTGATGCTGACCGTGGTCGCGTCGTACCGCCAGAACGTGCACGCCTACCCCAGCGGCGGCGGCGACTACGAGGTGGCGACGGTCAACCTCGGTCAGACCGCGGGCGTGACCGTCGCGAGCGCGCTGCTGGTCGACTACGTGCTCACCGTGGCGGTGTCGGTCTCCTCGGGTGTGCAGAACGCCGCCTCGGCGGTGCCGTTCATCAACCACCACGAGACGGAGTGGGCCTGCATCCTCGTGGTCGCGCTGGCCGCGATGAACCTGCGCGGCGTGCGCGAGTCGGGTGCGTGGTTCGCGGTCCCGACGTACGGGTTCATGCTCGGCGTCATCGGGATGGCGGTGTACGCCGCGATCCGCGCCACGGCAGGCACCCTTCCCGACGTCGAGAGCGCGAAGCTGCAGCTGCACCCGGCACCGGGCTACGGCGGCAGCATCGGCACCGCGGCGATGGTGTTCCTCCTCGCCCGGGCTTTCTCCTCCGGCTGTGCCGCGCTGACCGGTGTCGAGGCGATCTCCAACGGCGTGCCCGCGTTCCGCAAGCCGAAGAGCAAGAACGCCGCCACGACCCTGCTGCTTCTCGGCGGCATCGCGATCACGATGCTGCTGAGCATCATCGTGCTGGCCCGCCAGATGGGGCTGAAGTACGTCGACCCCGCCGACCTCGAGCGCCTGCGCAACCCCGACGGCAGCCCGCTGCACAAGGGGTTCGACGAGCACACCGTGATCGCCCAGATCTCCAGGGCCGTGTTCAGCGACTTCCCGCCCGGCTTCTACTTCGTCGTCGCGATGACCGGGATCATCCTGATCCTCGCCGCCAACACGGCGTTCAACGGCTTCCCCGTGCTCGGCTCGATCCTGGCCAAGGACGGCTTCGCGCCGCGCCAGCTCGGCTCGCGGGGCGACCGGCTCGCCTACAGCAACGGGATCCTCTTCCTCGCCGGCCTGGCGGTCGTGCTGATCATCGCCTTCCACGCCGAGCCGACCCGGCTGATCCAGCTCTACATCGTCGGGGTCTTCGTGTCCTTCAACCTCAGCCAGCTGGGGATGATCCGGCACTGGACGCGCCACCTGCGCACCGAGACCGATCCCGCCGCGCGCCGGCGGATGTTCCGCTCGCGGGCGATCAACACCTTCGGCCTGGCGATGACCGCGGTCGTCTTCGTGATCGTGCTGATCACCAAGTTCCTCGCCGGTGCCTGGATCGCGATCCTGGCGATGGTGGTCTTCTTCGCGATCATGAAGAGCATCCGCCGTCACTACGACCGGGTCGCCGACGAGCTCGTGGTCGGCGACGAGGACCCGGTGCTGCCGACCCGGGTGCACGCGATGGTGCTGGTCTCCAAGCTGCACAAGCCGACCATGCGCGCCCTCGCGTTCGCCAAGGCGACCCGCCCGAACGTGCTGGAGGCGGTGTTCGTCGCCTCCGACCAGGACCAGTCCGACCGGCTCATGGAGGAGTGGGACCAGCGCCACATCGACGTGCCGCTCAAGGTCCTCTACTCGCCGTACCGCGAGATCATCCGGCCGATCGTGCAGTACGCGATGGAGATCCGGCAGCACAACCCGCGCGGCGTCGTCGCGGTGTTCATCCCCGAGTACGTCGTGGGCCGGTGGTGGGAGCAGCTGCTGCACAACCAGACCCCGCTGCGCCTCAAGGGCCGGCTGCTGTTCACCCCGGGCGTCATGGTCATCTCGGTGCCCTACCAGCTCCGGGGCTCGGAGATCGCCAAGGAGCGCGAGGACTGGGAGCTCACCCGGCTCCGTCCGGGTGACGTCCGCCGCGGGCGCACCGGCCGGTGAGCGCCCCCGCTCCTGGGCCCTTCGCCGTCGGTGACCGGATCGAGGCCCGCACGGGTCCGGTCGCGCACGGCGGCCACGTGGTCGCGCGGCTGCGACCTCCTGTTACGGCGGTCGAGCCTGCCGAGACCCGTGACGTGGTGGTGTTCGTCCGGCATGCGCTGCCCGACGAGCGCGTCGTCGTCGAGATCACCGAGGTCGACAAGACCTTCCTCCGCGGTGACGCCGTGGAGGTCCTCGAGGCCTCGCCCGACCGGGTCGACGCGCCCTGCCCGCTGGCCCATCCGGGCGGCTGCGGCGGGTGCGACTTCCAGCACGTCGCGGTCCCGGCGCAGCGGCGCCTCAAGGCCCAGGTCGTCGCCGAGCAGCTCCGGCGGCTCGCGGGCATCGAGCGCGACGTCGTCGTCGAACCCGTCCCGGTGACCGACGACGCGCCCGACGACGGCCTCGGCTGGCGCACGCGGATGCAGTACGTCGAGCTCCCGGGCGGTGGCCGCGGCCTGCGCAAGCACCGGTCGCACGACGTCGTCGCCGTCGAGCGCTGCCTGATCGCGGCCCCCGACGCCAGGGTCGCCGGCCAGGACGACGGCGTGGTCGTCGAGCGCGTGCTCGGGCGTGAATTCCGCGTGGAGGCGGACGGGTTCTGGCAGGTCCACCCGCAGGCACCGCGCGTGCTGGTCGAGACGGTGCTCGCGATGCTGGGGCCGCGTCCCGGCGAGCGCGCCCTGGACCTGTACGCCGGCGTGGGGCTGTTCTCCGTGTTCCTCGCCGACGCCGTCGGCCGCGCCGGGGGAGTGGTCAGCGTCGAGGGCAGCCGTCGGGCGAGCGAGCTGGCCGGCGAGAACCTCGCCGACCTTCCCCAGGCCGCGACGCGGACCGGTCGCGTCGACCAGGTGCTGGCCCGAGGCTTCGGGTCGACCACGCGCGGGATCGACCTCGTGGTCCTCGACCCGCCGCGGGAGGGCGCCAAGCGGAAGGTGGTCGAGGCCGTCGCCGCGCTGCGCCCGCGTGCGGTCGCCTACGTCGCCTGCGACCCGGCGGCGCTGGCCCGGGACGTGGCGTACTTCCGCGACGCCGGCTACCGGCTCGACGACCTGCGGGCGTTCGACCTGTTCCCGATGACTTCCCATGTGGAGTGCGTTGCGCATCTCGTGAAGAGGTGAGCACGTGCGGCACCCCCTCGGCCGGCCGCCGCGTCATATACGGCGCAACGGCTTCGCCGAGTCCTTGGACGGCGGCTTCAGTCCTCCATCCGGCCGGTGTCGTAGGCCCACATCGCGATCTCGACCCGGTTGCGGGCGCCGATCTTGGTCAGCAGGCTTGCGACGTGGGTTTTGGCGGTCGTCAGGCCGATGAAGAGGTCGGCGGCGATCTCGGCGTTGGTACGGCCGCGGGCGACCAGCGCGAGCACCTCTTCTTCGCGGTCGGTGAGGGGCTCGATCGGTTGGGTACTTCGGCGCGAGGGTTCCCTGGCAGCCAGGGTGGACAGCAGCCTTCGGGTGATGTTCGGAGCGATCAGGGCATCGCCGACCGCGGCGGCATGCACGGCCTGGACGAGCAGTTCCGGCCCGGCGTCCTTGAGTAGAAAGCCTCGGGCGCCGGCCCGAAGCGCGCCGTGGACGTACTCGTCGAGGTCGAAAGTCGTGATCACCACCACCGCGATCGGGTCCGGGACGTTCCGCCCGGCCAGGAGCTCGGTCACCTCGATTCCGTCGAGCCCGGGCATCCGGATGTCGACCAGGCACACGTCGGGGTGGAGCTGACGAGCCAGCTCGACCGCGACGTTGCCGTCGGCGGCTTGGCCGACGACCTCGATGTCGGGCTGGGCGTCCAGGATCATGGACAGGCCGGTCCGCACGAGATCTTGGTCGTCGGCCACCAGCACGCGCACCGTCATCGGCCTACCTCAGTCGGCAGATCGGCGTCGACGGTCCACCCGCCTGCGGGCGCCGGTCCGGCGCGGAGCGTGCCGCCGAGCAGGTGCACGCGCTCGGTCATCCCCAGCAGCCCGAAGCCGTTGCTCACCGGCCGCGCCGGATCGATCTGTCCGTCGTCGGTCACGCGCAGCCGCAGGCTGCCTTCAGCCTGGACGACCCGGATCTCAACTCGCGAGGGGTTGCGGGCGTGTCGCAGGGCGTTGGTCAGCGCCTCTTGCGCCAGCCGATAGACCGCCGCGTCGACTGGTTGCGGGAGTGGGTCGAGGTCATCGGGCAGCTCCACGTCGACGACCGGGACCGGGTCCCGGCGGGCGAGGGACACCAGGTCGGCAACGCCAGGCTGGGGGTTGTACTCCGCCGGCGCCCCGTCACGCAGTACCCGGACCATCGCCCGCATCTCCGCCAGCGTCCGCGACGCCTCACCTTCGATGGCCGTCAGCGCCTCGAGCGCCGCCTCAGGTCGCTGCCCGGCCATCGCCCGGCCGGCCTGCGCCTGGACCGCGATGGCCGAGACATGGTGGGCGACCATGTCGTGCAGCTCGCGCGCGAGGCCGACCCGCTCGTGGTTGCGGACCTGGTCCAACGCCCGACGCCAGCTCTCGGCGCGGTAGCGGAACGCCGCTCCGCCCGCCGCCGCCGCGGTCAGGATGCCGAAGCCACCGATGATCTCGCCAGGCCCGGTGGCGTCGGCGACCATACCGATGACCGCAGCGACCCCCACCACCGCCAGCCCGATCACGATCTCCCGCCCTGAGCCCCAGCGGACCAGCGCATAGACGAGAACCAGGACGACGTAGACCATCGTGTCGAGGCCGACATTGGGGGCCCCGCCCGCCAGGGTCGCCAACCCCAACACCATCGCGGTGCCGAAACCCACCACGACACAGGCCAACGGCCGGGTACGCCGCCACAGAAGCACCGCCGCGAGGCCAACCGCCAAGATCATCGCGATTGGTCGCCAGGCGACGTCCTCCCGGAGGACTCCCTCCAGCAGCGCCGCCGTCACCAGCACACCGACCAGCACCCAGTCGCGCCACCCCCGTTCGGGGGCGTCGGCAGCGCGGGGTTCCGCCCACAGCGAGCGCAGGGCGTTGGTGATCACACACCCAGCCTAGGGACCGCCCAGGCGTCGGGGACCGGCCAAAAGAACGAGACGCCGCTCCTCCCAGCGGCCGAGGCGGGTCCGGCCTCGACGCCGATGTGCTCACGCCGCGACGCGGCGAGGGTTGTCACATGATCACTGTTGAGTCACTGACCCGGAGGTACGCCGGCTTCACCGCCGTCGACAACGTCTCCTTCACCGCCCTGCCCGGTCGCGTCACCGGCTTCCTCGGCCCGAACGGCGCCGGCAAGTCCACCACGATGCGCGTCATGGTGGGTCTGACCGCGCCGACGTCCGGCTCGGCCACCATCGACGGCGTCCGGTTCGCTGACCTCCCCAACCCCGGCCTCGAGGTGGGCGTCCTCCTGGACGCCTCCGCCCAGCACGCCGGCCGCACCGGACACGAGATCCTCACGATCGCCGCCGCCACCATGGGTCTGCCCCGCCGCCGCGTCGACGAGATGCTCGAGCTCGTCAGCCTGACATCCTCGGAGGCCAAGCGCCGGGTGCGCAACTACTCCCTCGGCATGCGTCAGCGACTGGGCATCGGCACCGCACTGCTCGGCGACCCCCGGGTGCTGATCCTCGACGAGCCCGCCAACGGGCTCGACCCCGCGGGGATCCGGTGGATGCGCGACCTGCTCACGGACTTCGCCAACCAGGGCGGCACCGTCCTGTTGTCCTCACACCTGCTCCACGAGATCGAGGTCATCGCCGACGACCTGGTCGTGATCGGCAACGGCAAGATCGTCGCGGCCGGCACCAAGGAAGAGCTGCTGGCCGCGGCCGGGACGCTCGCCCGCTCGACGTCACCGCGCGACCTCGCTCACGCCCTCGAACAGGCAGGGATCCCCAGCACACTCGCAGGAGACGGCTCGGTCCGCACGGACGCTGACCCCGCTCGGGTCGGATCCGTGGCCCTGACCGCCGGGATCCCGCTGACCGAGCTCCGGTCCGCCGAGGGCACCGGGCTCGAAGACATGTTCCTCTCGCTCACCGCCGACACCCAACGCGAAGGAGTTGCGGCATGACCGCCACGATCATCCCTCCCGACACCATCGAGGCCGAGCCGGCCCGACGGACCGCCCAACCCATCCCGGCCACCCGACTCGTCAAGGTCGAGCTGCGCAAGATGTTCAACACCCGCTCGGGATTCTGGATGCTCATCAGCATCGGCGCCCTGTCGCCCATCTCGGCCGGGTCGCTCCTCGTCCTCGGCGTCAACAGCGACGTCACCTACCAGAACTTCGTGAGGGCGAGCGGGTTCCCGATGTCAGTGATCTTGCCGATCATCGCGATCCTGGCCGTCACGGGTGAGTGGAGCCAGCGAAGTGGGCTCACCACGTTCACGCTGGTGCCGAGCCGCGAACGCGTGATCGGCGCCAAGGCGATCGCGACCCTCCTGGTGGGCCTCGGCGCCGTCTCCGTCGCCTTTGCGGTTGGCGCCCTCGGCAACGTGGCCGGGTCAGCACTCGCAGGCGTCGACACCGCGTGGGACATTTCGTTGTCCATGGCACTCCAGATGGTGCTCTACAACCTGGTGGGCATGGCCTTCGGCTTCGCACTCGGTGTCGTGCTGCGCAACTCCGCGGCCGCGATCGTGGGCTACTTCGTCGCTTCACTAGTCATGCCCGGCATTCTCGCGCTCCTGGCTCAGGTGCGTTCGTGGTTCGAGGACCTGCAGCCGTGGATCGACTGGCACTACACGCAGGTGGCGCTCCTCGATGGCGCCACGAACACTGTCAAGGAGTGGGCGATGCTCGGCTCGACCACGATGATCTGGATCGTCCTTCCCCTCGTCCCCGGGCTGCTGTCCCTGCGCCGCTCCGAGGTCAAGTAGCCGACACGTAGACGGGCGGTGTCCGGAACCAATCGAACGGCTCTTGCGGAGACCATTGGTGCCCTGACGAAACTCCGCGCGTGGGAACTGCAAGATCATCTCTACGCCAAGAAGTGATCAGAGGGCCAGGAGAGCTTGAGCGGGCCCCGAGCGCGTCGGCACTCGTGATGCTGCCGTCTAGGAGCCTGCTCGAGTGTGCCGTGTCGGCGCCTGGCCGCGCATGCGGCCGGCGACATGCGCCTGTGCTTGTTTGTGACGAGCGGAGGCGGGTTGTGCGCGGGCTCGGTTTGGGCCCTCTTCGGATCGCAGGCGGCCGCAGAGGCGGGCCGACGCCATCAAGGTCATCAACCGGCATCGCCGCAGGTCAGGGACTCAATTCGCCTGGTGACCGCTGTCGATCGCAAAGCCTCGCCGTCACGCTCAGGGCCATGTGCGTCTTCCCGATGACCCACCACGTCGAGTGCGTCGCGCTCCTGCTGCCCGCCGGTGACGACGAGGAGTCCTCGGCGCCGTGAGCGGGGGGGCAGGATGGTGCCGTGCGACTCGGTGTGGTGTTCCCGCAGACCCGTCCTTGGCGAGAGCTCGCCGACGACTTCCGCTGGGCCGAGGACGTCGGCTACGACGTGGCCTACGTCTACGACCACCTGACCCATCCCACGGCGGCCGGGGGCTGGCTGGGTGACGGGTTCACCACCCTGGCTGCCGCTGCCGGGGTCACCACCGGCATCGGGCTCGGCACGCTGGTCGCCTCGGCGACCCTGCACTCGCCGGTGGCACTCGCGCGGCTGGCGGCCACCGTCGACGACGTCGCGGCCGGCCGGCTCGTGCTCGGGCTCGGCGCGGGCTCCCCGCGGTGTTCGGTCGCCGACCGCGGTGAGGACCCCACGCCGCGGGAGATGCACCAGCGGCTGGTCGACGTGGTCGAGGGGCTGGCCGCCGTCCTCGACGGCGCGACCGAGTGGGCCGGACGGACGCGGTCGTTCGCGGGCCTGGAGACCACGCCGTTGCCGCCCGGCGCGCGGAAGCCCTACCTGATGCTCGCCGCGCACGGTCCGCGGACGCTCCGGCTCGCGGCGCGCCACGCGGACGCGTGGAACACCTACGGCGGCCCGGGGTCCAGCCTGTCGTCGGTCGAGGAGTACTGGGAGGCGGTGGCCGCCCAGGCCGCCGGGATGACGGCCGCCTGTGAGGCGGAGGACCGGGACCCGGCCACCCTGCGGCGCTCGCTGCTCGTCGGGTACGGCGCGGCCCGGCCGACCCGCAGCGTCCCGGCGTACGAGGAGGCGGTCGAGCGGGCGCTGGCACTGGGGTTCGACGAGATCGTGGTCTACGGTCCGCACGCGCCCGGGGAGCAGTTCGCCTCCGACCCGCAGGTCCACGCCGACGCGATCCAGCGGGTCCGCGGCCGGGGCCCGGTGTCGTAGACGTGTCGACCTCGTGTATCTTGATATCAAGATAATGTGGTTTCGGTGAGACCGCCTTCCACCGCGTCGCGCGGGGTGGGCAAGATGGGCCGGAGGATGGCCCCAGGGTCAGCACCGCAGGCACCCGGACTTGAGGAGACGTCGATGGCGAGCGCGGGAACGAGCAAGGACAGCTTCGGTGCGAAGAGCACCCTCGAGGTCGGCGACGCGTCGTACGAGATCTACCGGCTCGACGCCGTGAAGGGTGACGGGCTCGACGTCGACTCGCTGCCGTTCTCGCTGAAGGTGCTGCTGGAGAACCTCCTGCGCACCGAGGACGGCGCCGACATCACCGCCGACGACATCCGCGCCCTGGCCGGCTGGGACGAGAACGCCCAGCCGGACAAGGAGATCCAGTTCACCCCGGCCCGCGTGATCATGCAGGACTTCACCGGCGTGCCGTGCGTGGTCGACCTCGCCACCATGCGCGAGGCGATGGCCGACCTGGGCGGCGACGCCACCAAGATCAACCCGCTCGCGCCGGCCGAGATGGTCATCGACCACTCCGTGATCGCGGACGTGTTCGGCACGCCGGAGTCGTTCGAGCGCAACGTCGAGATCGAGTACGAGCGCAACCGCGAGCGCTACCAGTTCCTGCGCTGGGGCCAGGGCGCCTTCGACGACTTCAAGGTCGTGCCGCCGGGCACCGGCATCGTCCACCAGGTCAACATCGAGCACCTCGCGCGCGTCGTGATGGTGCGTGACGGCGTCGCGTACCCCGACACCTGTGTCGGCACCGACTCGCACACCACGATGGTCAACGGCATCGGCGTGGTCGGCTGGGGCGTCGGCGGCATCGAGGCCGAGGCGGCCATGCTCGGCCAGCCGGTGTCGATGCTGATCCCGCGGGTCGTCGGCTTCAAGCTCTCCGGAGAGCTGCCGGCCGGCTCCACCGCCACCGACCTCGTGCTGACCATCACCGAGATGTTGCGCAAGCACGGCGTGGTCGGCAAGTTCGTGGAGTTCTACGGCGAGGGCGTCTCCGCGCTGCCGCTGGCCAACCGCGCCACGATCGGCAACATGAGCCCGGAGTTCGGCTCGACGATCGCGGTCTTCCCGGTCGACGAGGAGACGGTGAAGTACCTCCGCCTGACCGGCCGCTCCGAGGAGCAGCTCGCGCTGGTCGAGGCCTACGCCAAGGAGCAGGGCCTCTGGCACGACCCGGCCGCCGAGCCGCGGTTCTCCGAGCGCCTCGAGCTCGACCTCGCGACCGTCGTGCCGTCGATCGCCGGGCCGAAGCGGCCGCAGGACCGCATCCAGGTCACCGACGCCAAGCAGTCCTTCCGCGGCGCGCTCGCCGACTACGTGACGCCGGCCGAGGGCGGCGACGAGGAGGGGTACGACGAGGCGGTCGCCGAGTCCTTCCCGGCCTCCGACTCGCCCTCCAACGGTCACGGCGAGGCGGCCCCGAGCGACCACCTCTCCGCGGCGCCGAAGGACGGTGGCCGCCCGAGCAACCCGGTCGAGGTGACGCTCGCCGACGGCACGCGGTTCACCCTCGACCACGGCGCGGTGACGATCGCGGCGATCACGTCGTGCACGAACACCTCGAACCCCTCGGTGATGATCGGCGCGGCCCTGCTCGCCAAGAAGGCCGTGGAGAAGGGCCTGCAGCGCAAGCCGTGGGTCAAGACCACGCTGGCCCCCGGCTCGAAGGTGGTCTCCGACTACTACGAGCGCGCCGGCCTGACGCCGTACCTCGACAAGCTCGGCTTCAACCTCGTCGGCTACGGCTGCACCACGTGCATCGGCAACTCCGGGCCGCTGATCCCCGAGGTCTCGGCCGCGGTCAACGAGAAGGACCTCGCGGTGGTCTCGGTGCTGTCGGGCAACCGCAACTTCGAGGGCCGGATCAACCCGGACATCAAGATGAACTACCTCGCGTCGCCGCCGCTGGTGGTCGCCTACGCCCTGGCCGGCACGATGGACGTCGACATCTACACCGAGCCGCTCGGCCAGGACACCGACGGCAACGACGTGTTCCTCGAGGACATCTGGCCCTCGCCGGCCGAGGTCGAGGAGACCATCGCCGGAGCCATCACGGCCGAGATGTTCACGAACGACTACGCCGACGTGTTCGCCGGTGACGAGCGCTGGCAGTCGCTGCCGACGCCCGAGGGAAACACGTTCGCCTGGGACCCGGACTCGACGTACGTGCGCCGTGCGCCGTACTTCGACGGCATGCCCGACGAGCCCACCCCGGTCACCGACATCGAGGGCGCCCGGGTGCTGCTCAAGCTCGGCGACTCCGTCACCACCGACCACATCTCGCCGGCCGGTGCGATCAAGAAGGACTCGCCGGCGGGGACGTACCTCTCCGAGCACGGCGTGGAGCAGCGCGACTTCAACTCCTACGGCTCGCGCCGTGGCAACCACGAGGTGATGATCCGCGGCACGTTCGCCAACATCCGGCTGCGCAACCAGCTCGCACCGGGCACCGAGGGCGGCTTCACCCGCGACTTCACCGACCCCGAGGGTCCGGTGACCACGGTCTTCGAGGCCTCGGAGAAGTACGTCGCCGCCGGCACACCGCTGGTCGTGCTCGCCGGCAAGGAGTACGGCTCGGGCTCCTCGCGCGACTGGGCCGCCAAGGGCACCGCGCTGCTCGGCGTGAAGGCCGTGATCGCGGAGTCCTACGAGCGGATCCACCGCTCCAACCTGATCGGGATGGGCGTGCTGCCGCTGCAGTTCCCCGAGGGCCAGAACGCGGAGTCGCTCGGCCTGACCGGTGAGGAGACCTTCTCGATCACCGGTGTCACGGAGCTCAACGACGGCACCACGCCGCGGACCGTGAAGGTGAAGGCCGGCGACCTGGAGTTCGACGCGGTCGTCCGGATCGACACCCCGGGCGAGGCGAACTACTACCGCAACGGCGGCATCATGCAGTACGTGCTGCGGAACCTCCGCCGCAGCTGAGCCTTCTTCGCGCAGACGTCCTGCGGACGGGTCGCCCAGACGGCCGGTCCGCGGGACGTCGTGCTGTTCCGGGACGGCCGGCTCGCTAGCCTCGCCCCATGATCGTGGCCATCAGCATCAGTCCGTCCGGAGCCGACGAGACCGGGGGAGTCAGCGACGCGGTCGCGGACGCCGTACGGGTGATCCGGGAGTCCGGCCTGCCGAACGAGACCAACGCGATGTTCACCAACATCGAGGGCGAGTGGGACGAGGTGATGGCGGTGGTGAAGGAGGCGGTGTTCCGGGTGGCGGAGACGTCCCCGCGGGTCGGCCTCGTGCTCAAGGCGGACCTCCGCCGTGGCTTCGAGACCGGGCAGCTGGCGGCGAAGGTGGAGCGGGTCGAGGAGCGGTTGCGGGACGGGTGAGCGGTCAGCCGGCGAGCAGCTGCTCGAGCCAGCCGTCGACGTCGACCTTCTCGCGACCCAGCGGGACCGCGTCGAGCGAGGAGTAGACGAAGTCCTGGACCGCCCGGCTGGGGAACTGCAGGAGGGTCTCGCCGGCGGGGGAGCAGAGCTCGACGATGACGACGGCCTCGCCGCACGCGCTCAGGCACGGCCAGATGTGGACGTCACCGTCGCCGGACGGCTCGTACTGTCCGTCGACGAGCAGCTCGCGGGCGAAGGTCCAGTGGACCGGACCGGACTGCGTCTGCAGCACCATCGTGACCGCGCACGCGTCGGTGGGGTCGTAGACGAACTCAGCGACCAGGGTGTGGTCGACCTCGGCGTCCACCGTGGCGATCTGCACCGCGGTGGTCGAGGTGGTGGTGAGCTTGCTGTCCATCGGCTTCCCTGTCTGTGGGCCCTGGTGGGCGGTTCGGCAGAGAAACGCGGTTGCTGAAGGTTCATGACACGATTTCGCCGAACTGGTCTAGGAAAACGGCGAAGTGGTCCAGATCACTCGGACATTTCGGACCAAAGGACCCGGCCGGGCCGGGCACCCTCTGGGCGGTCCGCGCACGCGGTCCTGACGCGCTTCAGGGGTCCGGGCGGTGACGTCGCTCGAACAAGTGTGCGAAAATCGGAGCGTGTTCACGCCACGACGCGAGCCCGACCCGGTGCCCCGGACGGCCCCTCCCGGGGCGCCGCCGTACGCGCCGCCCGGGTGGCCGCCCGGGGTCCGGGCGCCGGGAGTCCCGGGGTGGGAGCCGACCGCGGTGAGCTGGCTGCTGGACGTCTGCCCGCCGGACTACCGCGGCTACCCGGGCTTGCGGCGGCACCCGCTCGTGCTCGCCCGCTTCGCGGTGCTGCACGTGGAGGCGAGCCAGGCGGCGGTCAACCGCGGGCTGAGCGAGGCGCGCGGGGTGCTGCGCGACGTGGCCGACGAGGTCGAGATCGCCGCGGCGATCGACACGTGGCACCGGGAGGCCGCCCGGCTGATCGGCGTACGACGTGCGGTCGGGCTCGTCGAGGAGGCGCTCCGCGGCCGGCGGTACGTCGCTCGCATGTGACCGGTGCGCGTCCCCCTAGGGTGGGCCCATGGATCCCGTGCCGCTCGCCGTCGTGCTGCTCGTCGACCCCCGCGGCTGGGTGTTGCTGCAGGAACGCGACGAGGGAGCACCGCGCGCCGCGAACCAGTGGGGGATGGTCGGCGGTCACGTCGAGGACGGCGAGGAGTTCGAGCCGGCGGCCTACCGCGAGCTGCTCGAGGAGACCGGGGTGGCGCTGCCTGCGGGCACGCTGCGGCTCTGGCAGGACGCGCAGTTCGCCTACGACGACGGCTTCCGTGGCCGCTACCACCTGTACGCCGCGGGGGTGGACCTCACCGACGCGGACATCGTCGTCGGCGAGGGCCGTCAGATCGTGTTCGTGGAGCCGGCCGTGATCCCCACCCTCGACCTGGCCGAGTCGACCCGGCACTTCGTGCCCGACTTCCTGGCCTCCGACCTGTACCGCTCCTTCAGGAGGGCTTCGTGAGACCCGTCACCGTCCACCCCGTCCCGGCCATGGGCGCCGAGGACGTCGTCGTCGCCGACGACGGGCTCGTGTACACCGGCACGGAGGACGGCAGCGTCTTCAGGCTCCGGCCCGACGGCAGCCGGGTCGACGTCGTCGGCCACACCGGCGGCCGCCCGCTGGGCCTCGAGCTGCTGCCCGACGGCCGGCTGCTGGTCGCGGACGCGCGCCAGGGACTCCTCGCCATGGAGACCGCCACCGGCGCGGTCGAGCGGCTGGTCGACACCGTGAACGGGCGCCGGATGGTGTTCTGCAACAACGCGGCGGTCGCCCGCAACGGCGACATCTGGTTCTCGGACAGCTCCGCCCTCTACGGCATCGAGCGGTGGAAGGACGACTTCGTCCAGGACACCCACACCGGCCGCCTGGCCTGCCGCCGCGCCGACGGGACCGTCGAGCAGCAGCTGGACGGCCTGGCCTTCGCCAACGGCGTCGCGCTCGCGGCCGACGAGTCCTACGTGGCGGTCGCGGAGACGGCCGCGCGGACCGTCGTACGGCTGTGGCTGACCGGTGACCGGGCCGGCCAGCGCGACCTGCTGTGCTCGGACCTGCCCGGCTACCCCGACAACATCGCGCGCGGCTCCGACGGGCTGATCTGGGTGACGATCGCCTCGCCGCGCGACCCTGTCGTGGAGATGCTCCACCACGCTCCGATGCCGCTGCGCAAGGTGGTCACGCGGATCCCGGAGCGGCTCCAGCCGAAGCCGAAGCGGACCGTGCGGGCGATGGCCTTCGACGACGCCGGCACGCTGGTGCACGACGTGAGCGGGGATGCGTCCGGCTACCACATGGTGACGGGGGTCCGCGAGCACGACGGCCGGCTCTGGCTGGGCAGCCTGCACGAGCCGGCGGTGGCCGTGATCGCCGTGTGAGGTCTGTAGACTTCTACGGTTCCGGGACGGGCGCACGGCACGAGCACCAGGCACGAGAGGCAGGCGGGACAGCATGGGGCTGTTGGAGTCGATCTCGGGGCCGCAGGACCTCCGTGACCTCGACGAGCGCCAGCTCGTCGACCTCGCGGCGGAGATCCGCGACGAGCTGGTGCGCACCTGCGCGCCGCGCGGCGGGCACCTGGGTCCCAACCTCGGCGTCGTCGAGCTGACCCTGGCGCTCCACCGGGTCTTCGACTCGCCGCGGGACAGGATCGTCTTCGACACCGGCCACCAGGCCTATGTCCACAAGATGCTCACCGGCAGGGCGGGCCAGTTCGACTCGCTGCGCACCGAGGGCGGGATCTCCGGCTACCCGAGCCGGGCTGAGTCCGAGCACGACCTCGTGGAGAACTCCCACGCCTCCACGTCGCTGTCCTACGCCGACGGGCTCGCCAAGGCCTACGCGATCCGGGGCGAGGACCGTCACGTCGTCGCCGTGATCGGCGACGGCGCCCTGACCGGCGGCATGGCCTGGGAGGCGCTGAACAACATCGCGGTGGGCGACGACCGGCGGCTGGTCATGGTGGTCAACGACAACGGACGGTCCTACATGCCGACCGTCGGCGGCCTCGCCAAGCACCTGACCACGCTGCGCACCAACCCCCGCTACGAGCAGGTGCTCGACCAGGTCAAGCGGCGGCTCAACGGCGTCCGCGGGGTCGGCCCCGCGGTGTACGACGCGCTGCACGCGATGAAGAAGGGCATGAAGGACGCGCTCGCTCCACAGGGCCTCTTCGAGGACCTCGGCCTGAAGTACGTCGGCCCGATCGACGGGCACGACCGGGTCGCTGTCGAGCAGGCGCTCGCCCAGGCGAAGCGCTTCGGCGGACCCGTGATCGTGCACGTGATCACCCAGAAGGGCTTCGGCTACGACCCGGCCGAGCGCCACGAGGCCGACCAGTTCCACCAGATCGGGCCGTTCGACGTCGAGACCGGCGTGGGCTCGCCGAAGGGGCGGATCTGGACCGACTTCTTCTCCGACGAGATCGTCGCGATCGGCGAGGAGCGCAAGGACGTCGTGGCGATCACCGCCGCGATGCTCTACCCGGTCGGGCTGGACCGGTTCGCGGCCCGGTTCCCCGAGCGCACCTTCGACGTCGGCATCGCCGAGCAGCACGCCGTGACCAGTGCCGCCGGCCTGGCCATGGGCGGGCTGCACCCGGTGGTCGCGATCTACGCCACCTTCATGAACCGCGCCTTCGACCAGGTGCTCATGGACGTCGCGCTGCACGAGTGCGGCGTGACCTTCGTGACCGACCGCGCGGGAGTCACGGGCGACGACGGCGCCAGCCACAACGGCATGTGGGACATGTCGGTGTTCCAGGTCGTCCCGGGGCTGCGGCTGGCCGCACCGCGTGACGGCGCCCGCGTGCGCGAGCTGCTGCGCGAGGCCGTCGCCGTCGAGGACGCCCCCACGATGGTGCGGCTGCCCAAGGGCGCGCCCCCGGCCGAGGACATCCCCGCCGTCGACCGGGCCGGCAGCTGCGACGTGCTCGTGCGCCGAGGCGGCCGCGACGTGCTGATCGTCGCCCCGGGAGCCATGGCGGCGACGGCGGTCGAGGTCGGCCGGCGACTCACCGACCAGGGCATCGGGGTCACGGTCGTCGACCCGCGCTGGGTCAAGCCGATCGACCCGGCTCTCGTCCCGCTCGCCGCGGCGCACCGCCTCGTGGTGAGCATCGAGGACAACGGCCGCGTCGGTGGCTTCGGTGCCAACCTGCTGGCGCTGCTCAACGACGAGGGCGTGCGCACCCCGTTCCGGCTGCACGGCATCCCGCAGGAGTTCCTGCCGCACGCCAAGCGCGAGGCGATCCTCGAGCGGATCGGCCTCACCCCGCAGACGCTGGCCCGCAGGATCGTCGAGGACGTGACCGCGCTCGACTCCGGTCGTTCTCTGGTCGACATCCCCATCGACTGAGAGGACCCGGGTGCGGTCGACACGGCGCGCCACCTCCGCCGTACTGCTGGTCGTGCTCACGGCACTCGGCGCGATCGCTTCCGCGTGCTCCTCCGGGCACGACGCCGGCCTGCTCGGTGCCCACCAGCCCGTGTCGGCGCCCGACGAGCAGGCGCTGCTCGACCGGCGCGCGGCAGCGATCGGCGAGGGCAACCTCGACGCGTTCCTGGCCACCGTCGACACGTCCGACGCGAGGCTGGTGGCGCGGCAGCGACGGTACTTCGCCAACCTCCGGCAGCTCCCGATCCAGTCGCTGCGCTACACCGTGCTGAAGTCCGACTGGCCGGCAGGCCTGAGGTCTCCGCAGTGGGGCAGTGACGTGGCCGTGCCGCAGGTGCGCGTGGCCACGCAGCTGAGCGGCTTCGACACGGTGCCGGTGCAGCGGGTGACCGGCTTCGCGTTCGCGCGCAGGGCGGGACGCACGGTGATCGTCTCCGAGCTCACCGGAGCGGGCAAGCAGTTCCCCGGCTCGAACCCCGCTCCCTGGGACCTCGTCCGCATCCACGTGCGCAGTGACCAGGACACGCTCCAGCTCTACGACGACGGCACGTGGAAGCAGTCCGCGACGGTCGCCGGCGCCCTGGCCTCGGGCATCGCAGACGTGCGCAGCGCGGTCCCGTTCCCGTGGGACGGCCGCGCCGTGGTCTACGTCTTCAGCCGACCCGCCGTGCTGAACAGCTTCGAGGGAGTGCCGGGCGGCAACATCAAGCACCTCGGCGCGATGACCTTCCCGATGTACGCCGTCCTCGGCCAGCCCGCCGTCGCGGGCATCCGGTTCACCCTGCTGCCGAGCTCGCTGCGGGCCGGGCCCACCTTCCTCGGGCGGATCGTCCGTCACGAGCTCACCCACGTCGCCCTCGGCGACCGCGACGACGGCGTACCGACCTGGTTCGCGGAGGGGATCGCGGAGTACATGGGCGCCCGCGAGATCCCGCAGGACCAGCGCCGGATCGCCAGCGTGGCGCTCGTGAAGGCGCGCCAGGGCGTCGACGGCCTGCCGGCCTCGCGCGGCTTCAACGGTGCCGACCAGGCCTGGCACTACGCGCTGAGCTGGATGGCCTGCGACTTCATCGCGGCGACTCGCGGGGAGCCGGCCCTGTGGCGGCTGATGGACGCCTTGCACGCCGGCGGCGCAGGCACCACCGACGAGCAGCAGGACGCCGTCCTGGAGACCGTGCTCGGTCTCGACGGTCAGGAGCTGGCCCAGCACGCGGCCCAGCGGATCCTGCGGATCTACGGCTGATCAAGGACGCGCCAGCGGACTTGATCGCCGGTGGTTGAGCAGCGAGCTCGGCTGAGGGACGAAGCCGAGACCGAGCGTGCCGAAACCAAGGACGGTTGACGCCGTAGCGCCTCACGTGATCTCGGGCATATCGACGGCCGCCCGGGCGTTGTCCACCACTAGGCTGGCCAGAGCAACGACCCGACAGGAGCATCCGTGACCCAGGCACGTTTCGTGCACATCGTCGACGAGGTCCCCGAGCTCGAGGGTCTCGCTGACGGCCCGGTCATGGTGACCGCGCTCGACGGCTTCCTCGATGCCGGGAGCGCCGCGGGGCTCGCGATCGCGCACCTGCTGGAGTCGTCCCCGGGTCGCGTGGTGGCCAGCTTCGAGGTCGACGAGTTCTACGACTACCGCGCCCGGCGGCCACCGATGTCCTTCGTCCAGGACCACTACAGCGACTACGAGGCGCCGCGCCTGGTCGTGCGGCTGATGCGTGACGACCGCCGCGCGCCGTACCTGCTCCTGACCGGACCGGAGCCGGACGTGCGGTGGGAGGCCTTCGCCGAGGCCGTGCGTGCCGTCGTCGAGCACTTCGCCGTGCGCCTGACCGTCTCGATGGGCTCGGTGCCGATGGCGGTGCCGCACACCCGCCCGGTGCAGGTGACCAACCACGCCACCGCCAAGCGGCTGCTGGTCTCGGAGAACGTCTGGCAGGGCGAGATCCGGATCCCCTCCAGCGCCCAGTCGCTGCTGGAGCTCCGGCTCGGCGAGTGGGGGCACGACGCCACCGGCTTCGTCGCGCACATCCCGCACTACGTCGCCCAGTTCGGCTACCCGGAGGCGTCCGCCGCGATGCTGCGCCAGGTCGGTGCGGTCACCGGGTTGCAGTGGGACACCGCCGAGCTCGACGCCGCCGCCGCGCAGCGCCAGGCGGAGATCGCGGGCCAGGTCGAGGACTCCGACGAGGTCCGGGCGGTCGTCGCGGGGCTCGAGCAGCAGTACGACGCCTTCCACCGTGACGACTCCGGCTACGGGGGCGGCCCGAACATGCTCGAGGCCGAGGACGGATCGCTCCCGGACTCCGCCGACCTGCCCACCGGCGAGGAGCTCGGCGCCCAGTTCGAGCAGTTCCTGGCCGGCCTCGACCAGTCCGACGACGAGTAGAAGGCGGGACCGCGTAGTGCCTGCATCCGTCGACGAGCTGGTGGACCTGCTCGACCTCGAGGTCATCGAGGACAACCTCTTCCGCGGCAAGCAGCCGGACACGCGCATGCAGCGCGTGTTCGGCGGCCAGGTCGCGGCGCACGCGCTGGTCGCGGCGTCGCGCACGGTGCCCGAGCAGTACGTCGTGCACTCGCTGCACTCCTACTTCCTGCGCCCGGGCGACACCGCCGTGCCGATCGTCTACGACGTCGACAACCTGCGCGAGGGCCGCTCGTTCGCGAGCCGGCGCGTGCTGGCCCGCCAGCACGGCCGGCCGATCTTCGCGATGACGCTGAACTACCAGGTGCCCGAGGACGGCCTCGAGCACCAGGACGCGATGCCCGACGTGCCCGGGCCGGAGGACTGCCCGACGCTCACCGACGTGTTCGCCCGCCGCGACGACGGCGGCGCGTCCGAGGCGTGGGTGCGTGAGTGGGCCGCGCTCGACGTGCGGTACGCCGGCAACTCCCGGCCCGGGGGCGAGATCGACCTTCCCGGTCAACCCGCTCGCGCGCGGCTGTGGATCCGGGCGAACGGCGAGCTGCCCAACGACCCGCTCCAGCACACCGCGGCCTTCACCTACGCCAGCGACATGACCCTGCTCGGCGCCTCGCTCGTCCCGCACGGCACGCACATCTCCTCCCCGAAGATGCAGGCGGCGTCCCTCGACCACTCGATCTGGTTCCACCGGCCGTTCCGCGCCGACCAGTGGTGGCTCTACGACCAGCACAGCCCCTCGGCGTCCGGCGGCCGTGGCCTGATCTTCGCCAGCGTGTTCACCCAGGACGGCCGGCTGGTGGCCAGCGTGGCCCAGGAGGGGCTGATCCGGGTCCGCGACTGACTCTGCAGCACGGCGATCGGGCCTAGACTCGTAGCACGCTCCGGCCCCGAACCCCACGGGTCGGCGGCGGGCAATCCTGGGAGCGACACATGGCCGTCTACCTCATCGTGGCCAACCAGACGATCGGCGGCGAGCAGCTGACCGCCAGGCTGGACGAGCTCGCCAGCGCCGGCCCCACCACGTTCCGTTTCCTGGTCCCGGTCACCGATACGGAGGGGACACACCAGTGGGACTACCCACCGGTCGACCGGCTCATCCCGGACGCGCACCGGATCGCCAGGGTGCTGGCCGAGGCCCGGCTCGAGCACGAGCTCGCCCGGCTGCGGCGCGCGGGGATCGAGGCCAGCGGCGAGGTCGTGGACGCCCTGCCGGTCGACCGGGCTCAGCAGCTGCTCCAGGCGGAGCACGTCGACGGCGTGGTCGTCTCGACCTTGCCGCGCCGGCTCTCGCGGTGGCTGTTCTGGGACCTGCCGCACCGCATCGCCGGCGTGGCCGACGTGCCCGTGACCCATGTCGAAGGCAACGCGGGCCCGTCGTTGTGAGCGGGCCGTCTCTCGCCCGCTACCGGCTGCGGCCGACCAGGTGGGGGGCGCCGGACTTCGGGTTGGTCAGTGAGAAGTCGATCCCGCGGTGGGCGCCGTCGTCGACGACGCGCGAGCCGAAGGCGACCGTGCCGGGGAGCAGGATCGGCTTCTTGAACTCCACCTCGACGGTCACCTCGTCGGGGAGGCGGTTCGCGATCGCGGCGACGCAGCGCGCCTTGCTCCACATCCCGTGGGCGATCTGGCGCGGGAAGCCGAACGCCTTGGCGGTCAGTGGGTAGAGGTGGATCGGGTTGTGGTCACCGGACACCGCGGCGTACCGGCGGCCCAGGTTGCCCGCCAGTCGCCACTCGACGCCGTTGCTCGGGACCACGCCGAACGGGGTGCCCTCCGACGCGGCGTCCCGGTCGCCCTTGCCGACCCGCAGGTAGGTCGACGTCGACTCCCAGACGAGCTCGTCGGCGCTGGTGATCATGGTGACCAGGTCGAACACCTTGCCCTTGGCGTGCCCGCGCAGGTTGGTCGCCGTGGCGCTCACGTCGAGCAGCTCGGTCGGGGCGATCGGGCGGTGCCGGGTGATCGCGTTGCGCAGGTGCACGGTGCCGATTGCGGGGTAGGGGAACGACCCGTCGGTCATGATCGCCATGTGCAGCGGGAACGCGAGCATGTGCGGATAGGTGAGCGGAAGGGCCTCGCTCGGCGCGAACCCGCAGACCCCGGCGTACGCCGCGACGTGCTCGGGGTCGATCTCGACGCCGGGGCGGTTCAGCCGCAGGTCGGGGAGCGGCCCACCCTTCTTGGCCAGGCCCGGGATGAGGTTCACGCCCGGCAGCGCCGGCAGCGCCGCCTTGAGCATGGTGGGAAGGGCCGACGGCGTGCCCTCGACGGTGCGTTCGGTGGTCATCGCGCTGCTCCTCTCCGAGGTCTCAGGCGCCCAGCATCATCTGGCCGCAGACGCGCACGACGTTGCCGTTGACGGCGGTCGAGCCGGGGCTGGCGAACCAGGCGATCGCCTCGGCCACGTCGACCGGGAGCCCGCCCTGGGACATCGCGTTCATCCGCTGGCCGACCTCGCGGGTCGCGAACGGCACCGCCGCGGTCATCTGGGTGATGATGAAGCCCGGCGCCACGGCGTTCACGGTGATGTCGTTCTTCAGCTCGCCGGCGAGCGCGTCGACGAATCCGATCACGCCGGCCTTGGAGGCCGCGTAGTTGGTCTGCCCGACGTTGCCGGCGATGCCTGCGATCGAGGAGACGCCGATGATCCGGCCGTTCCGGTTGATCAGGCCCTGGTCGAGGAGCTCGCGGGTGATCCGCTCCGGGGCGACCAGGTTCACCGCCACCACCGAGCTCCAGCGGTCCTCGGCCATGTTGGCCAGCTTGCGGTCACGGGTGATGCCGGCGTTGTGCACGACGATGTCGACGCCGCCGAACTTCTCCTTGACGTGGTGGGCGATCCGCTGCGGGGCGTCCTTGCCGGTGATGTCGAGGGTGAGCTGGTCGCCGCCGAGCTCCTTCATCAGGGTCACCAGCTCGCTGGCCGCCTGCGGTACGTCGATGCCGAGCACGGTCGCGCCGTCGCGGTGGAGGACACGGGCGATCTGCTCGCCGATGCCGCGGGAGGCGCCGGTCACGATCGCGACCTTGCCCTCGAGCGGGCGGCCCTGGTCGGCCACCTTGGCGGCCTTCTTGGTGCCGGTCAGCCCGAGCCGGGCGACCTGGCCGGAGACGTAGGCGGACTTGGGGGAGAGGAAGAAGGCCAGGGTCGACTCGACGGTCGCCTCGGCGCCCGGGGCGACGTACACGAGGTTGACCGTGCTGCCCTTGCCGATCTCCTTGCCCAGCGACCGGGTGACGCCCTCCAGCGCACGTTGGGCGATCCGCTCCTCGAGGCTCTCGGCCTGGCTCGGGTTCGTGCCGAGGACCACGACGTGCGCGCAGGCCTTGAGGCTGCGCAGCAGCGGCGTGAAGAACTGCTGGATCGCGACCAGGCCCTCGGCGGTGGTGATGCCGGTGGCGTCGAAGACGATGCCCTTGTACTTCTCGCCCTCGGCGGCGGCCGCGGTGGTCGCGATGCCGAGGTTGTCCAGGGACGCGGTCACCACGTCCACCAGCCGGCCACTGCCGCCGACCACGACGGTGCCGTCGACGAGCGGCGCTCCGGGCGTGTAGCGGTCGAGCTTCACCGGGTTGGGCAGGCCGAGGTTCTTGACGAACATCTGCCCGAGCGGGCTGGACGTGAAGGACTGGTAGCGGTCGGTCATCGGGGTACTTCCTCGCGTCGGGTCTCGGTGCAGGAGCAGGCCCGGTCGGGCGCTCCGGAGGGGCTCCGTCCTGAAATGTAACTACCGGTGTAACTCGGTGTCCAAGAAAGGTGATCTGCCCCTCACAACGTTTGCTTTCCCGATGTTACGCGCCAGTATTGAGCGGTACCGCCGGGCCGATCCCCGGCGCCCGTCCGTCCCGATCAGGAGACCCTCGCATGCAGGAGACCACCCGTCGCGTCGCCGTCCTCGGCGGCAACCGGATCCCGTTCGCACGCTCGAACACCGTCTACTCGGGCGTCTCCAACCAGGAGATGCTCACCGCCGCGATCGACGGGCTGGTGGCCCGCTTCGGCCTCGAGGGCGAGCGCGTCGGCGAGGTGGTCGCGGGTGCCGTGCTGAAGCACGCCCGCGACTTCAACCTCACCCGCGAGTCGGTGCTCGGCTCGCGCCTGGCCGCGGACACCCCGGCCACCGACATCCAGCAGGCCTGCGGCACCGGCCTCCAGGCGGCCATCTACGTTGCCAACAAGATCGCGCTCGGCCAGATCGACGTCGGCATCGCGGGCGGCACCGACACCACCTCGGACGCTCCGGTGGCGATCTCGGACAAGCTGCGCAAGAAGCTGATGAAGGTCAACGCGGCCAAGGACACCGCGGGCAAGCTCAGGGCGCTCGGCGCGATCCGCCCCGGTGACATCGGGCTGGAGATCCCGCAGAACGGCGAGCCGCGCACCGGCCTGTCGATGGGTGAGCACGCCGCCCTGACCGCGCTGGAGTGGCAGATCACGCGCGAGGCCCAGGACGAGCTGGCCGTCGCCTCGCACCACAACCTCGCGAAGTCCTACGAGGAGGGCTGGCAGGCCGACCTGGTCACGCCGTTCCGCGGCGTCGAGCGCGACAACAACATGCGCGCCGACTCGTCGCTGGAGAAGCTGGCCACGCTCAAGCCGGTGTTCGGCAAGGGCGCGGCGGCCACGATGACCGCCGGCAACTCCACGCCGCTCAGCGACGGTGCCTCCGCGGTGCTGCTCGCCTCGGAGGAGTGGGCGCAGGCGCACGGCCTGGAGCCGCTGGCCTACTTCACCGAGTACGAGACGGCCGCCGTCGACTACGTGCACGGCGGGGAGGGCCTGCTGATGGCCCCGGCGTACGCCGTGCCGCGGATGCTCGAGCGGGCCGGCCTGACCCTGCAGGACTTCGACTTCTACGAGATCCACGAGGCGTTCGCCTCGCAGGTGCTCTCCACGCTCGCAGCGTGGGAGGACCCGGTGTTCTGCAAGGAGCGCCTGGGTCTCGACGCGCCGCTCGGCTCGATCGACCGCGCGAAGCTCAACGTGAAGGGCTCCTCGCTCGCGGCCGCGCACCCGTTCGCCGCGACCGGTGGCCGGATCGTCGCGAACGCGGCGAAGCTGCTGGCCGAGAAGGGCCAGGGCCGCGCGCTGATCTCGATCTGCGCCGCCGGCGGCCAGGGCGTCGTCGCGATCCTGGAGCGCTGAGCCCGCTCGTCTGACGCGTGCGCCGTGCTGTGGTGTCGATGGCTGGCACCGCAGCACGGCGCAGCCAGCTCGCACGCACAGGTGTGGGGCTGCGAGCCTGGCTCCCCACGTCGCTCCAGCGCGCTCGGCCGGGGGCGGCGCCGTGGCGACCATCGCCGAGTGGCAGCGGACATCCGGACCCTTCTCGATCAGCAGGACGGCGTGGTCTCCCGCCAGCAGGCGCTCGCGAGCGGGCTGGCGCCGCACGATGTGCGTCGTCTGCTGCGACGGCGGGACTGGGTGACGGTCCACCCGGGCGTCTACATCGCGCACACCGGCCCTCTGACGTGGAGCCAACGGGCGTGGGCGGCAGTGCTGTGGGCCTGGCCGGCTGCGTTGTGGGGCCGGACATCGCTCGCAGCTCTCGAGCGTCCCGCGGCGCCGACGTCTCCGGAGCCGCTGCACGTGGTGGTGAACCGACACCGGAGTGGGTTGCGGCCCCCGCCGGGCGTGATCGTCCACCATGCTGGACGCCTCGACACGGCTGTCCTCTGGAACGCGAACCCGCCGCGCACTCGCGTCGAGGAGGCAGCGCTCGATGCCGCGATGTCGGCCTCGGAGGTCGAGGCAGTGGCGGTCCTTTCCACGTGCATCCAGCGTCGGTGGACCACCTCCGACCGGTTGATCCTGGCCCTGTCCCGCCGGAGGCGGGTCCCGCGTCGTCGCTGGATGTCCGACGTCCTGGCCGACCTCGGAGCCGGCACGTGCTCGGTCCTCGAACACGGGTTCCTGAGCCGGGTCGAACGCCCGCACCGCCTGCCTCGGGCCGAACGTCAGCGCCCGGACCGGTCATCGCAGGGGTTGGTCTATCGCGACGCCGACTACGGTCCCGTGCTCGTGGAACTCGATGGGCGGCTGTTCCACGACTCGGCCCTCGCGCGGGACCGCGACCTGGAGCGTGATCTGGACGCCGCGGTCGACGGACGGGCATCGCTGCGCCTGGGGTGGGGCCAGGTGTTCGACCGGCCGTGCTCCACTGCGATGAAGCTCGCCGTCGTGATGCGACTGCGAGGCGTCGACCTGGAGCCTCAACCGTGCGGGCCGTCGTGCGCGATCGAGTGAACGCCGTCCTGCGGTGTCACCTGCTGGCACCGCGGCGCGGCGCTGATTGCGTCGAACGTCAGCGGCGCTTCGCCAGCGAGACCGCGGTGCTGACCAGGAAGTCGCGGACCTGGTCGCCGGAGATCCGGGAGATCGCCGGCATGCCGGGTGCGCTCTCCTTGACCACCATGCCGATCCGGGCCAGCTGCATCGCGCCGAGGCCGGTGGCGTACATGTAGTTCGCCAGCAGGACGGTGTCGCCCTTCTGGAAGGCGCCGGACGCGACGCCGGCGTCGAGCGTGTCGGTCAGCGTGCGCAGGCACGTGGCGATGGCGCGGCCGAGGCGGAGGAGGGCGCCCTCGCTGACCTGCTCGAGCAGCTCCGGGCCCGGTCGGCGCATGAGCGTCTGGGCGCAGTCGATGAAGGCGGGGTACTCCAGGCCGTAGTCGACGAAGGCTCCGACGACCGCGCCGAGTCGGGCCTCGGGGTCGTCGGCGTGCGCGGCGGCGGCCTCCTCGAGGCGGCCTCGGAGCTCCTCGAGGTAGGACTCCACGGCCAGCGCGAAGAGCTCCTCCTTGCCGCTGAAGTGCCGGTAGATGATCGCCCGGTTGATGCCCACGGCCTTGGCGATGTCGTCGATCTGGGCGTCGCGCACGGCCGACTCGTCGAAGAGCCGGCGGGTCGCGGCGAGGATCTGCTGCTCGCGGGCACGGCGGCGCGCCGCCGCGGCGGACTGCCGGCTCGGCGTACGGACAACTGGCGAGGTGTCCGCTGCGGACTCCTCGCCGACGTCGTCGGCCCCGGCTGAGCTCATGTCCCGATGTTAGTGCAACTCCGGTTTACACACGTGTACCGGCCAGCGCCCGGACGGTGTCGATCGTGTCCGCCTCCTCCGCGGTCTTGTCGTCGCGGTAGCGGAGCACCCGGGCGAAACGGAGGGCGAGGCCGCCGGGGTAGCGGGTCGAGCGCTGGAGGCCGTCGAAGGCGATCTCCACGACCTGCTCCGGCCGGAGGTGCACGACGTGGCCGTCGCGACGGGTCTCGAGGGAGAGGAACCGCTCGGTCTGCCAGGCCAGCATCTCGTCGGTCATGCCCTTGAAGGTCTTGCCGAGCATCACGAAGCCGTCGCCCGAGGCGTCGCGGGCGCCGAGCCAGATGTTCGAGAGCCAGCCCCGTCGCCGGCCGCTGCCCCACTCCACGGCGAGGACCACGAGGTCGAGCGTGTGGCGGGGCTTGACCTTGACCCAGGCGGAGCCGCGCCGGCCCGCGTCGTACGGCGCGTCGAGGCGCTTGAGGATCACGCCCTCCTGGCCGCCGGCGACGGCGTCGGAGAAGAAGTCGGCCACGACGTCCGGGTCGTCGGTCTCGAGCCGAGCAGTGCGCAGGTCCGCGGGCACGACCGCGTCGAGACGCTCGAGGCGCACCCGGGCCGGCTCGTGGACGAGCGACGCGCCCTCGTGGGCGAGCAGGTCGAAGAAGAACGGGTGCACCCGGTCGTCGCGGCCGCTCGCGGAGGTGCGGGAGGCGGTCTCCTGGAACGGCCGGGGCGTGCCGTCGTCGGCGAGCGTGATCGCCTCGCCGTCGAGCACCAGGTCGCCGCCGGGCAGCGCGAGCGTCGCCTCGACGACGTCGGGCAGGCGGGGGCCGATCTCCTCGAGGCTGCGGGTGAAGACCAGCACCTCGCGCCCGCGTCGGTGCACCTGGATCCGGATGCCGTCGAGCTTGGTGTCGACCACGAGTGGACCGTCGGACCCGATCTTGGCGACGCCGGCGGGCACGTCGGGGGCCGAGGAGGCCAGCATCGGCCGGACCGGTCGGCCCACCTCGAGGTCGAACGCCGCCAGCGCCTCCTCGCCGCCGGTGAGCGCGGCCACCGCGACCGGACCGGTGAGCGCGCTGAACATCGCGGCCCGGCGGACGCTCGCGACCGGCACGCCCGCGGCCTCCGCGATCGCGTCGAGCACGACCGAGTCGAGGGCTCCCTGCCGGACCTCGCCGGTCACCAGGCCGCGCAGGTAGCGCTGCTCGTCGGCGGTCAGCCGGCCGAAGAGGTCGGCGACCGCGGCGCGCCGCGCCGTGCCGGAGCCCTCGCCGGACACGGCGGAGATCTGCTCGAGTGCGGAGTCGACCTCTCCGACCGAGACGCTCGCCTCGGGCGCGGGCTCGGGGAGGTCGGCGAGCCCGCGCCAGCCGAGGCCCGTGCGGCGCTGGCGGAGCGTGCCCGACAGGTACGCCGTGACGATCTCCACCTCGCCGGGCGGTGCCTGCGCAAGCAGCCCGGCGATGAGCGCCCGCTTGGTCGTGCGGGCGCGCGTCGCCGCCACCTCCTGGGAGACCGAGACGAGGCGGGCCAGCTCCATGGCCTCCATCCTGCCGGAGGCCTCCGACGGTCCGGTGGTGCCTCGGTGGGCGGCCGGGGGTGGTTTCGAGGCTCGCTGGCGCTCGCACCTCAACCACCAGGGTCGCTCGCACCTCGACCTCCGGGGTGGTCGGGTCGGGCGCCTAGGGTGTGCCTCGTGAGCTCCCCGCGGACCCGCACCTGGCGGCCGGACTGGCCGTGCCCGGTCGGGCAGGTCCTCGGGGTGCACCGTCGCGGGGCCGGCGACCCGACGTACCGCGTGCTCGCCGACGGGTCGCACGCGCGCGGCATCCGCACGCCCGAGGGGCCGGTGACCCTCGCGGTCGCCGCGGACGCGGAGCGTGGGTGCGTGGTCGGGCGGGCCTGGGGGCCGGGCGCGGAGTGGGCGCTCGAGCGGCTGCCCCGGATGCTCGGTGCCGACGACGACGTCGACGGCTTCGAGCCCCCGGAGGCGCTGGCGTCGACGTGGCACCGCCACCGGCACTGGCGACTGGGCACCACCGGGCTGGTGATGGAGTCCCTCGTGCCGACGATCATCGAGCAGAAGGTCACCGGCCAGGAGGCGTTCGCCGGGTTCCGCCGGCTGGTGCGCCGGTACGGCGAGCCCGCACCCGGCCCCGAGCTGGGCCTGTGGATCCAGCCCGACGCGGCGACGCTGCGCCAGGTCCCGTCGTGGGAGTGGCTGCGGCTGCCGGTCGACGGAGGCCGGTCGCGGCCGCTGCTCGCGGCCGCCGCGGTCGCTCCGGCACTGGAGCGCGCCGGGGCCCTGTCCCACGCCGAGTTCGACCGGCGGCTGCGCACCCTCCCGAGGATCGGCGTGTGGACGAGCGCCGAGGTCCGGTCCCGGGCGCTCGGCGACGCCGACGCGGTCAGCTTCGGTGACTACCACGTCGCCAAGGACATCGGCTGGGCGCTCGTGGGGGAGGCGGTCGACGACGACGCGCTCGCCGAGCTGCTCGAGCCCTACCGGCCGCACCGGCACCGGATCCAGCACCTCGTCGAGGCGGCCCGTCTCGGACGACCGCGGCGGGGCCCGCGGATGGCGCCGCGCAGCCACCTCCCGGGGCGCGCGCACCGCTGAGCCCCGTAGGGTCTGGCGGAATGTAAACGCGTGTGACAGTCTGCGTGACGCGAACGGTCGGTCGTGCTCCTCCGGGCCACGTCGAGCGCCCGGCCCGCGTTTCAGGGCCGGACCTTGTGAAACTGACAGCATTACTGGCACAGTCGCGCTGACACATTTGGTGTGACTCGCGTAACTCCCACGTCGCTTGCGACGTTGCGCAGTCACATCCCCGCACCATCACCCCGAGAACCCGACCCGGGAGGCAGCGTGAGCTCGACGGCGGTCGCCGGCAGGGCCGGTCTCGTGCTGGGGTCGCTGCAGTCGCGGTCCCGGGCCGGCGTGGAGACCGCCGGCAAGCTGGTCGTCCTGGCCGTCGAGTCGGTGTCGGCGGCAGTGGTCGACATCGTGCGCGGCCGGTTCTCCTGGACCGAGTTCATGCTCCAGGCCTGGTTCATGACCCGGGTCTCGCTGCTGCCGACGATCCTCGTGGCGATCCCCTTCGGCGTGATCATCTCGGTCCAGATCGGGGCGGTCGCCAGCCAGGTCGGGGCGACGTCGTTCATGGGCGCGGTCAACGGCATCGGCATCCTGCGCCAGGCAGCGCCGCTGGTCACCTCGCTGATGATCGCCGGGGCGGTCGGCTCGGCGATCTGCTCCGACCTCGGCGCGCGCACGGTGCGCGAGGAGATCGACGCGCTCAAGGTCATGGGCATCTCGCCGGTCCAGCGGCTGGTCGCTCCCCGGGTGCTCGCGGCCCTGGTCGTGGCCCTCCTGCTCACGGTGGTCGTCTCGATGACGGCGATGGTCACGGCGTACGTGCTCAACGTCGGCGGGGGCACCGTCAGCGCCGGCGCCTACCAGGACTCGTTCGTCGCGTTCAGCCAGCCGACCGACCTTGCGCTGGCGGAGTTCAAGGCCCTCGTCTTCGGCTTCATCGCCACGATCGTGGCGGCGCACAAGGGCCTGAGCGCATCGGGTGGGCCGAAGGGCGTCGCCGACGCGGTCAACCAGGCGGTGGTCCTGAGCGTGATCCTGCTGGCGCTCGCCAACGTCGCGATCACCCAGGCCTACGTGATGCTGCTGCCGCAGGGGATCGCGTGATGAGCCTCCAGACCAGTGCCCGGCAGCAGGCCTCCGACGCGGTGGTGCGCACCGTCGACGGAGCCGTCGGTGTGCTCGCCCAGGTCGGTGACTTCGCGACGTTCGCCGCGCGCACCCTGGCGTCCGTCCCGGTCACCGTGCGGCTCTACCACCGCGAGGTGCTGCGGCAGCTCAAGGACATCGCCTGGGGCAGCGGGGCCCTGATCGTGGGCGGCGGCACCATCGGCGTGATGGTGCTGCTCGCGCTCTCCGCCGGTACGTCGCTGGGCATCGAGGGCTTCAACGGCCTGGAGATCGTCGGGCTGGCGCCGCTCACCGGCTTCGTCTCCGCCAGCGCCAACACCCGCGAGCTGGCGCCGCTGATCGCCGCCCTGGCGCTCGCGTCGCAGGTGGGCTGCCGGTTCACTGCGCAGCTCGGCTCGATGAAGATCCACGAGGAGGTCGACGCGCTGGAGGTGATGGCGGTCCAGCCGATGCGCTACCTGGTCACCACCCGCGTGCTGGCCTGCGGCATCGCGATCGTCCCGCTGTACCTGATCGGCCTGATCGGCTCCTACATCGCCTCGATGCTGTCGGTGGTCGTGATCTTCGGGCAGTCGCCGGGCCAGTACGACCACTACTTCTCGACCTTCATCCTCGGCCGCGACGTGTTCCTATCGGTGGTGAAGATCCTGGTCTTCGCCACCGCGATCACCCTGATCCACAGCTGGTACGGCATGCGCGTCGGCGGCGGACCGCAGGCCGTGGGCGAGGCGACCGGGCGGGCGATCCGGGCCAGCATCGTGGTGGTCGTCGTGCTGGACATGGTCATGACGCTGCTCTTCTGGGGCGGCGACTCCGGCTTCCGGATCTCGGGGTGAGCGTCCGATGACCGGAGCACGAGCCCTCCCGCGCGGCGGCGGCCGCCCGCGTCGCGACCTGCGGCGCTCGGACTACGCCCGGCGCGGCGTGGTCGTCGTCGTGGCCGGCGCGCTGCTGCTCGTCCTGGTGTGGCTGCACTCCTCCGGCGCGTACGGCGGGCCGGCGCACGTCTCCGCCCAGCTCGCCGACGCCGGCGGCTCGCTCGGCGCCGGCGCGGACGTGAAGGTCCGCGGCGTGATCGTCGGCTCGGTCGACGACATCAGCCGCGGCCCCGACGGGGGAGTGCGAGTGCGGATCGCCTTCCGCGGTCATCGGCTCGACGAGGTGCCGCAGAACGTGGTCGCCCGCATCCTGCCGGCCACCGTCTTCGGCACGTCCTACGTCGACCTCGCGACCCACGGGACCCCCTCCACGCAGGCCCTTCGCGAAGGCGCCGTGATCCCCGCCGACCGCACCCAGGGCACGCTCGAGCTGCAGCAGGCCCTCGACGACATCGACCGGCTGGTCAAGGCGGTGGGGCCGGCCGACCTGGCGTCGGCGATCGGCTCGGTCGCGCAGGCCCTCGACGGCCGTGGCGCCCAGATCGGCACGACGATCGACCGGGCCTCGGCGTACCTGGCGCGGCTCAACCCGAAGATGCCGGTCGTCCGCGCCGACCTGCGCAAGCTCGCCGCCAACCTCGAGCTGGTCGCCGAGATCGCCCCCGACCTGCTCGCCGCCACCGCCGACGCGCTCACCACCGCCCGCACGGTCGTGCAGCAGCGCGAGGCGATCGCCGGGCTCCTCGACGGTGCCACCAACCTCTCCACCCGGGCGACGGCGTTCCTGCAGGCGCACCGCGCGGACCTGATCCGCTTCATCGACAACGCAGCCCTGCTGCTCGACGTCGTGCACACCAACCGGCAGGCCGGCATCACCGGCGCGATCCGGACGAACACCGAGCTCGCCGCCAAGGTGGCCACGATCGTCCAGCACGGCTACATCAACGCGGTCACGACGTTCCTGCTCGACGTGCCGCCGTACTACACCGCAGCCGACTGCCCGAGGGTCGGCCCGGCCCACGGGGACAACTGCCCGGGCGCTGCCCGCACGACGGGAGGTGGCCGATGATCGCCGGGTTCCGCTGGATCGTGGTGAAGTTCGCCGTCTTCGCCCTCGTCAGCGTGCTGCTCGCGGTCGTGCTGTTCAACACGATGGTCAACGGGGTGAGCGGCCGCACGAACGCCTACCGCGCGGAGTTCACCGACGTGGCGGGCCTCCGGGTGGGCGACGACGTCCGGGTGGCCGGCGTACGGGTCGGCCGGGTGCAGAGCATCGCGGTCGCCCACGGGGGCGCCGAGGTGGCCTTCCAGGTCACCACCGACCAGCCGCTGCTGACCACCACCAAGCTGGTGATGCGCTACCAGAACCTCCTCGGCCAGCGGTACCTCGCGCTGGTCCAGGACGCCGACCGCGGCCCGCGGCTGCCGGCCGGTGCCACGATCCCGCTCGCACGGACCAGTCCCGGCTTCGACCTCACCGAGCTGCTCAACGGCTTCCGGCCGCTGTTCGAGGCGCTGCGCCCCGACGACGTGAACGCGCTCGCGACGTCGCTGGTCAAGGTGCTCCAGGGCGAGGGCGGCACGGTCGAGTCGCTGCTCGCCCAGACCGGGCGGCTGACCAACTTCCTCGCCGACCGTGACCAGGTCTTCGGGCAGGTGCTGGACAACCTGACCCCGGTGCTCACCGACCTCGCCGGGCGGGGCGCCCAGCTGCAGGACACCGTCAAGGAGCTGCGCGCCCTCATGACCGGCCTGGCCCGCGACCGGAGGTCGATCGGGGCGTCGATCGACGGCATGAGCCAGCTGATCGGCTCGACCTCCGACCTCCTCCAGCAGGCCCGGATGCCCACCGTGCGGGCCGTCAAGCGGTTCCTGGCCGTGATGAACCTGTTCCTGGCCAGCAAGCAGCAGTTCGTCGCGGCGGTCGGCTCCTTCGGGACGACGCTCGCCGCGCTCGGCCGGGCCAGCTCCTACGAGAACGCCGTGAACATCTACTTCTGCTCGGTGATCACCGACGTCGGCAGCCTGAAGCTCAACCTGAACGGCACCGCGAACGGTCCCTGGTCGGAGGTCTGCCGATGAAGGCGCTCGGAGCCCGGGACCCGTTCCGGATCGGCCTGGTGGCGATCGCCGGCGGCCTCGTCGTCGGTCTCCTGGTCGTGCTGGTGACGTTCGTGCCCTTCGGCGCGCGCAGCTACACCGCGGTGCTCGCCCAGACGGCCGGTCTCCGCGTCGGCGAGGACGTCGAGGTGTACGGCGTGCCGAAGGGCGAGGTGAAGTCCATCCGGCTCGACGGCGACACCGTCCTGGTGCGGTTCGTCGTGGACAAGGGCATCGACCTCGGCGACCGCACCACCGCTGCGGTGAAGGTCGCCACCCTGCTCGGCACGCACTACCTCGCGGTCACGCCGGCCGGCTCGGGGCAGCTGGAGCGGATCCCGCTGTCCCGCACCTCGGTGCCGTTCAACCTGCAGGACGTGCTCGAGAAGGGCACCGCGAAGCTCGAGCAGCTCGATCCCGAGCTGCTCGCCAAGGCGCTCACGGAGGCGAGCCGCACGCTGTCCGCCAGCAGCGACCAGATCGGTCCGGCGCTCACCGGCATCGCCCGGCTCTCCGAGCTCGTCCAGAGCAGGAGCGACCAGACCGGGGCCCTCCTCGCGGCGGCGCGGCAGGTGACCGGCCAGCTCGCCGCGAGCAGCACGGACGTGGTCGGGCTGATGAAGCAGGCGAACCTGGTCATCGACGAGATCACCCGCCGGCGTGCCGCGATCCACACGCTCCTGACCGAGACCACCACGCTCTCCGACAACCTGGCCGGCATCGTGCAGCAGACCAATGACGACATGGGGCCGGCGCTGCGCCAGCTCAACGCCGTGCTCGGCACGCTCCGCGACGAGGACGCCGTGCTCAAGGACGTGCTCGACAAGATCGCCCCCACGGTGCGCTACTTCGCCAACGCCACCGGCAACGGGGCGTGGGGCGACCTCTGGCTGAAGGACCCGGCGCTCCCGCCGGACGACGTCACCTGTCGGTTGGGGGCCTGCTGATGTCCCGGCCGCTGCGCACGCTCCTCCGGCTCGCCCTGGTGCTCGTCACCCTGGTCGGGCTCTCCGGGTGCACGCCCCTCCCGGGCAACCGGATCACGGTCACCGCGCTGATGTCCGACTCGGCCGGGCTCTTCGTCGGCAACGACGTGGGTGTGCTCGGCGTACCGGTGGGGAAGGTGACGTCGATCCGTCCCGAGGGCACCCACGTGCGCGTCACCATGACCGTCGACCGCAGCCAGCCGCTGCCCGCCGGCGTCGGCGCGGTCGTGGTCGCCCGGTCCGTCGCCACCGACCGGTACGTCGAGCTGACGCCGGTCTACCACTCGGGCCCCCGTCTCGCCGACGGAGCGGTGATCCCGGAGCCGCTGACCCGCACGCCCGTCGACTTCGACGAGGTGCTCGCGGCGCTCAACTCCTTCGCGACCGGCATCGCCGGAGCCAAGGGCACCCGCGGCGCGATCGCGAGCATCCTCGACTCCGGCTCGAAGGCCGTCGACGGCAAGGGCGTGCTGTTCAACCGCGCGATCACGTCGCTCTCGGCAGCGGTGAGCTCGATCTCCGGGCAGCGCGAGAACATCGGCGGCACCGTGACGTCCCTCGACACGCTCACCGGCACGATCGCCGCCAACCAGCAGCTGGTGCGGGACTTCGTCACCCAGGTGAGCCGCGCCAGCCGGCTCCTGGCCGACGAGCGCACCAACTTCCGGGCAGCGCTCCGGGCGCTGAGCCGAGCGGTGGCGCTGGTCGCGGACTTCGCGCACCGCAACCGTCAGGAGCTGGCCACGTCGCTGGACCGCAGCACCGCGGTGATGAGCTCGATGCTCGGCAAGCGCGGCGACCTCACCGAGATCCTGCGGGTGATGCCGCTGACTCTGCAGAACCTGCGGGCGATCCTCCACCACGGACGCCTGCGCGTGCGGGTCGACCCCATGGTGATCACGCCGCTCGGTGGCGCGATCAACGCCGCGTGCAGCCGGTCGGCGACCGACTACTGCGCGCAGTTCGGCCCGTCGCTGCTGAACCTGCAGAACCTGCTCTCGCTGCTCACCGGGGGCAAGAAGTGAGGCGCCTGGCCGCCGCGGCGGCGGTGGTCGTCGGCTCCGTGGTGCTGAGCGGCTGCGGACCGACGATGTCCGACCTGCCGCTCCCCGGCTCGGGCGTCCACGGCGACACGATCGAGGTCAAGGTCCAGTTCGACGAGGCGCTCAACCTCGCCCGCGGCGCGCAGGTGCGGATCAACGGAGTCAGCTCCGGCAAGGTCAGGTCGGTCTCGGCCAAGGACTTCAAGGCGATCGCCGTGCTCGACGTACGCCGGTCCGCGCAGATGCGCGCCACGGCCAGCGCACGGCTCCGGTACACCACCCCGCTGGGCGAGCTGTTCGTCGACGTCACCAACCCCGATCAGGGCCCTCTCCTGCACGACGGCGCCACGCTCGCGGTCGACCGGTCCAGCACCGCTCCGACGGTCGAGGACGCCCTCGCCTCGGCGTCGCTGCTGGTCAACGGCGGGGGACTGAACCAGCTCCAGACCGTCACCGAGGAGCTCAACACCGCGTTCGGCGGCCGCGAGGACACGGTGCGCCAGCTGATGCAGCGCGCGGACACCTTCCTCGGCGAGGCGAACGCCACGACGGCCGACGTCGACCGCGCCCTGACCGCGCTCGCCACCGTCTCGCAGGTGCTGCGCGCCAACCGGGCGACGATCGACGCCGCGATGACCGACATCCGGCCGGCGGCGCGCGTGCTGCGTCGCAACACGCCCGGGCTCACCCGGCTGCTCGCCAAGCTGGACGAGTTCTCCAGCACTGCGAACGGCGTGGTGGGCGCGACCCGCGCCCAGATCCTGCAGATGCTGCAGCAGGTCTCGCCGGTGCTCGACGAGTTCCTCGCGAACCGCGACACCCTCCGGCCCTCGCTCGACGCGCTGGTGTCGCTGAGCGACAACCTCAACGCCGCGATCCCCGGTGACTACGCGAACATGAAGCTGGAGATGCAGCTGGACAAGGTCACCCTGCCCACGCTCCTCGGCGCACCCGGCAGCGTGGCCGACCCGGGCACCGGCACCACCGGCGGCGGCTCCGGCGGCCTGGGCGGGCTGCTCGGTGGACTGTTCGGCGGCACCTCCACGACCAAGACCTCCACCTCCCCGTCCGCGGCAACCACGACCAGCCCGCTGACGGGGCTGCTCGACCTCCTCGGAGGTGGCAAGTGAGCGCCCCGGAGCCCGGACCCGTCGGCCGCCCCCGCACCCAGAAGGTGCGGCACACCACCGTCGGGGACGTCCTGCGTGACCGCCTCTGGCAGAGCCTGTTCGGCGTGGCCGCGGTCTTCGCGCTCACCCTCGCGTACCTCTTCGGCTCCGTGCTCGACACGCCGCTGCTGCACCGGACGAAGACCGTGAGAGTCGAGCTGGCCTCCACCGGCGGGCTCTTCGAGGGCTCGGCGGTCACCTACCGCGGGGTCAAGGTCGGCAAGGTCCGCTCCATCGACCTCACGCCCCGCGGGGTGGTGGCGATGGTCTCGCTGACCTCCTCCGACCCGATCCCGGTCCGGTCGGTCGCGAAGGTGCGCAGCCTCTCGCCGGTCGGGGAGCAGTACCTCGACTTCCAGCCGCAGACCCGGTCCGGGCCCTACCTGCGTGACGGGTCCGTCGTGCCCGCGACCGCCACCGACCTCCCCAAGACGCTCGCGTCGACGGTGATCAGCGTCAACCGGCTGCTCGGCCAGGTCGACGACCAGAAGCTGCACACGCTGCTGTCGCAGCTCGCGACCGGACTGGCCGGCACCGGCCAGGACGTCGGCCGGCTCGTCGACCAGGGCGCCGCGCTGCTGGCCGAGCTCGACCGGCTGTGGCCCCAGACCAACCGGCTGATCGACAACAGCGGCCCGGTGCTCGACATCGCGCCCGCGCAGGCCGACGACCTGCGCGTGCTCGCGCGGTCGTCGCGCGCGTTCGCCGCCTTCCTCAAGGACTACGACCCCGAGCTCCGCGCCACCCTGAAGGCGGCGCCCCACCAGATCGACCAGCTCCAGCAGCTGCTCGCCGACGCCGAGGAGCTCGCCCCCGGCTTCCTGGGCACGGCGGTGCGGTTCACCGACCTCTTCCGGCCCTACGCCCCCCACCTCGGCGGCATCCTGTCGACCTACGGTCCCGGGATCGGCGTGCTCGGTGAGGCGGTCCACGACGGCCAGCTGCTGATCGAGGGGATCCCGCAGCGCAGCACCCGGTGCGACTACGGCACTCCTCGCCGCAACCCCAAGGACCCCGTGCGCCGCCCGCTGGTGACGACGGGTCAGTGCTCCGCCTCGGAGGAGAACCTGCAGCGGGGCGCTGCGCACGCGCCGGGCCCGGTGCAGTAGCGACCGCCGCGGACCTAGCGGTGGGGGTCCGGGCGGAGCCGCAGGGTGGTCAGCGTCGTGGCGAGCATGTCGTAGTGGCCCACGAGCAGCAGCAGCTCGATCACGCTGCGCTCGTCGTACGTCGCCCGCAGGGTCGTCCACGTGTCGTCGGACAGGTCGCGCGTGGTGAGCAGCTCGTCGGTCACCCGCATCAGGAGCCGCTCGCGGTCCGTCCAGCCGGCCGCCGTCGCTCCGACCTCCACCCTGGCGAGGTCGGCCGCCGAGACGCCCGCCCGGGCGCCGAGGCGCACGTGGTGCTCGCGCTCGTAGGCGCAGCCCCGCACGGTCGCGACCCGCAGGATCACCAGCTCGGTCTCCCGGCGCGGCAACCGGCCGCCGGGCATCAGCCGGCCGGCGAAGTGCAGCCAGCCCCAGAACAGGCCGCGACCGCGGCCGAGCGTGGTGAAGATCGCGGGCGGCCGCGTGCGGGTGGCGCGGCCGGCGAGCCGGCTGAGCAGCCAGATCGGCAGCCCGAGCTCGCGACGCGTCCCGGGGGCGATCCGCGGACCACCCGCCGGCGTCACGCGTCGTCCCGCACGGCACGCCCCACCTGCGGGAGCGCCCGGTTCGCGACCCGGTTCATCACGGTCATCGCCAGCACGTAGGCAGGCGGGAACCACCGCTGGAGCAGGTGGACCACCCGGATGTCGGGGGAGGTGTAGACCCAGTAGCGGTTGCGCTTCACGCCGCGCAGGATCGCCTCGGCGGCGTGCTCCGGGGACACCGCGCGCCGCCGGAACTGCGCCTGCAACCGCCGGAACTGCGTGCTGGTGTTGTCCACGCCGGCGATCTGCACGGTCTCGGTGAGCCCGGTGTCGACGCCACCTGGGCAGACCAGCGTCACGCCGATCCGGTGCGGGGCGAGGTCGAAGCGCAGCACCTCGGGACGCCGCGCAGGCCGAACTTGCTCGCCGAGTACGCCGCGTGCCACGGCATCCCGATGATGCCGGCCGCCGACGACACGTTGACCACCTGGCCCCCGCGCCTCGCGGCGATCATCGGCGGGACCAGGTACTCCAGCACCGTGATCGGCCCGACCAGGTTGACGTCGAGGACCCGCTCCCACGTGCGGTGCGGCATCGCCTGGATCGTCCCCCACGAGGCGATCCCGGCGATGTTCATGACCACGTCCATCGCGCCGTGCCGGTCGGTGATCTCCGCCGCCATGGCCCGGACCGCGTCGTGGTCGGCGACGTCGACGGGCGCGGCGTACGCGACCTCCGCCCCGGCGTCCCAGAGCTCCTCGACCACGTCCATCAGGCGCGGCTCGTCCACGTCGGTCAGGTGGAGCAGGGCGCCCTCGCGGGCGGCGGCGAGCGCGGTGGCCCGCCCGATGCCGCTCGCCGCCCCGGTCAGGAAGACCCGCTTGCCACGCAGGTCACGGACGGGTGCGCGGAACATGGCAGGCACCCTAGCGACATCGAGCGGAACCGGAAGGTGCCGTTACTGGTGCGTAACGTCACGGCCGGCAGATTCGTTGAGCCGCTTGCCACACTCGGTCGGCGAGAGGAACTCGGGAACATGTCCGTACGACGCAAGCGCATCATGACGGCCCTCGTCGCGACGGCGGCCCTGGTCGCCGGGGCGATCGGTCTGGGTACCGCCGAGGCGGCCACGCCGAACTCCGGCACGCTCAGCGACACGAGCGCCCCGGTCACCTGGACCGGCGGGCCCTTCGTGACCGCGAACGTCACGGCCCAGGCGTCCGGCCAGCCCGACTGCACGGCCCCGGGCTCGTGCGACGACTTCGCGCTCCACGTGTCGGCGCCGGCGGGCTACGACACGGGCCACAACGTGCAGGTCAAGGTCGGCTGGAGCAACACCGCCGCCGACTTCGACGTCTACCTGTACGACGCCGCCGGCAACCTGGCGGCCACGGCGGCCAGCAGCGCCGATCCCGAGACGATCACGGTCCCGCCGAACACGGGCGACTACGTCGTCCGGGTGGTGCCGTTCGCGCCCCTGGGCCAGTCCTACAGCGCGACCGCGTCGATGGTGGCCAAGCCGGTGAACCCCGCCCCGGGCACCGCCACGCCGCCGGGCTTCACCGACTACCCGGCCGACCCGGCGATCGCCGACCCGAACGGCGCCGGTGAGCCGTCGATCGGCTTCGACACCAGGACCGGCGCGACGCTGTACCAGGCGGGGCTCGCGACGCTGAAGGCCACCTTCGACGACACCACCTCGCCCGCGAGGGCCTCGTGGTCCGACGTGTCCGCGAAGGCGGCGACCGGCTGCCCCCAGGGCAGCACCACCAGCCTCGACCCGATCCTGTTCACCGACCGGGCCACCGGCCGCACCTGGGAGTCCCAGCTCTCCGGGGCCGACTCGCTGACCTGCTACACCGACAACGACGGCGCCAGCTGGTCTCCCTCGCAGGGTGGCGGCATCCCGAGCGGCGTCGACCACCAGACGATCGGCGGCGGGCCCTACTCCCCGAACGGCGTCGGAGCGCTGCCGACCTCGACGTACCCGAACGCCGTCTACTACTGCAGCCAGGACATCGCGACCGCGTTCTGCGCCGTCTCGCGTGACGGCGGCGTGACGTTCGGCGCCGGCGTGCCGACGTACAGCCTGCTCGACTGCGGCGGCATCCACGGCCACGTCAAGGTCGCCCCGGACGGCACCGCCTACCTGCCGAACCGGTCCTGCGGAGCGACTGCAGCGGTCGCGGTCAGCACCGACAACGGCACCTCCTGGACCGTGCGCAACGTGCCCGGCACGTCGGCCAGCGACGCGGACCCCTCGGTCGGCATCGGCGCCAACGGCACCGTGTACTTCGGCAGCGTCGGCTCGGACGGCGTGCCGGCGGTGGCGACCAGCACCGACCAGGGCAAAACCTGGGCCCACGGCCAGCAGGTCGGCACCGACCTGGGCATCAAGAACGCGGTGTTCCCGACCGTGGTCGCCGGCGACGACAACCGGGCCGCGTTCGCCTTCCTCGGCACCACGACGGCCGGCAACTACCAGGACATCAACAACTTCCACGGTGTCTGGCACCTGTACGTCGCGACCACGTACGACGGTGGCCAGACGTGGGTGACCTCCGACGCGACCCCGAACGACCCGGTCCAGGTCGGCTCGATCTGCACCGGCGGCACGACCTGCGGCGCCGACCGGAACCTGCTCGACTTCATCGACGTGACCATGGACGACCACGGCCGGGTCGAGGTCGCGTTCGCCGACGGGTGCACCGGCTCGTGCGTGACCGGCGGGACGAACACGCGCACGGCGTACCCGACGATCGCGCGGCAGAGCTCGGGGCTGACCCTGCTCTCGACCTTCGACCCGGTGGTCACGACGGCCACCAAGAAGACCAAGAAGCTGCGATGAGGCCGGATCTGCGGGCGGCCGCGCCCTGGGGGGCGGCCGCCCTCCTCCTCGTGTCCGCGTGCGCGGGACAGTCCGGGGCGTCGGGCACGCGCACGTCGGGCGAGCACGGTCTCGAGAAGGCCGCCGACCGCACCACCTGCGCCGCCGACGCCCACGCCGTCGCGACGCCGTACGGCGGGCAGTTCCCCGACGCCTGGCCGTTCCCGCCGGGCACGACCGTCTACCACGTCGAGGACCGCGGCGCCCAGGGCACGATCGTCACGGCGATCTCGACCTCTCCGTTCCGGTCGATCCTCGACTTCCTGAACCACGACGTGGTCGGCCGCGGCTTCCGGGTCGAGTCGGGCGAGACCGAGGCCCACGACGCCGAGGCGGAGTGGCAGGGCAACGGCCACCGCGGACGCTGGGCGATCCGCGAGTCGGCCTCGTGCCCGGGCGAGACCGTGATCCAGGTGGTCGCCGCGACGTCGTCGAGCTGACCGCGGGCTCCCGGGAGGGTTGCCACCGCGTGGCACGCCGTGCCACGTTGGCTGCGGCTGCATCAGCCGCCGTCGTCGCCTCGACCGACAGCGCGAGTCCGCACGACGACGTCGAGAACGGTCTCCTGGCCGGGCGGGCGGAAGGAGCGCGGGGTGGACGTCAGGCTGGAGTCGGCCCCCGAGCGGTCCGCCGCCGGAGCGCTCGGACCGGAGCGGCGCCCGGTGGTCGCCCGGCTCGTCCTCGCCAGCTGCCTGATGCTGTTCCTCGAGCTCGCGCTGATCCGGTGGCTGGGCGCCAACATCGTGCACCTCTCGTACTTCACGAACTTCGTGCTGCTCGGCTCGTTCCTCGGCATCGGGCTCGGCTTCCTGATCGCGCGGGAGGCGTGGTCGATCCTCCCCTGGACCGCGGTACTGCTCGCCGTCCTGGTGGCGGGCGTGCGGGCCTTCCCCGTCTCGATCGACCGCGCCGGCAGCGACGTCATCTACTTCACCTCGCTCCGGACGACCGGTCCTCCGGCGTGGCTGGTGCTGCCGATCGTCTTCCTCCTCACGGCCGCGATCCTGGCCGGTCCGGCCGAGGCGGTCGGTCGCTGCTTCGCCGACCTCGACCCGTTGACCGCCTACCGCTGGGACCTGATCGGCTCGCTGCTCGGGATCGGGCTGTTCACGCTGCTGTCCTTCGTCTGGGCGCCGTCGGTGGTCTGGGGTGTGCTGGTCGCCGGGGCTCTCGTCGTTCTGGCCGGCGCCCGGGCCCGCCCGCTCGCCGTGGTGGCTGCCGTGGTCGTCGTCGGCGCCCTGCTGGCCGAGAGCACCGCGTCGGGCGTCTCGTGGTCGCCGTACTACAAGATCACCACGCGCACCGACACGAGCGGCGGCGTGACCCGGGTCTTCATCTCGGTCAACGGGGTCCCCCACCAGTCCATGTCGCCGGCGTCGTGGAAGCTCACCCGCTCCTCGGCGATCTACGGTGCGCCGTACGCCCACCGGGACCAGAGCGTGCCGCTCGGCAACGTCCTGGTGGTCGGCGCCGGGTCAGGCTCCGACGTCGCGATCGCCCTGGCCGAAGGGGCCCGACACGTCGACGCGGTCGACATCGACCCGCGCCTGGTCGAGATCGGGGTCAAGGGCAACCCCGACCACGCCTACCAGGACCCGCGGGTGACCCGGCACGTCAACGACGGACGCGCGTTCCTCGAGAACACCGACCACCGGTACGACCTGATCCTGTTCGCCCTGCCGGACTCCCTCGCGCTGGTCAGCGGCGCCTCCCAGATCCGGCTCGAGTCGTTCCTGTTCACCGAGGAGGCGCTCCGCTCGGCGCGCGACCACCTGACCGCCCACGGCGTCTTCGCGATGTACAACTACTACCGCGAGAGCTGGCTGATCGACCGGCTCGGTGGCACCGCGGCTGCGGCGTTCGGTCACGCGCCGTGCATCGACACGGTCTCCGGGGCGACGGCCGTCGTGTCCGTCGCGCGAGACCCGCGTGACCAGCGCTGCACGGCGGGCAACCACCTGCTGCCCGCGTCCTACCCGGCACCGGTGCACGACAACGCACCGTTCCTGTACTACGACGGCGGCATGGTGCCGGCCATCTACCTGTGGGCGCTGGGCGGCATCCTGCTGATCTCGCTGGTCCTCGTGCGCGCCGTCGGTGGCCCCTTCCGGCAGATGCGTCCGTACGCCGACCTGTTCTGCATGGGAGCCGCCTTCCTGCTCCTGGAGACCAAGAACATCGCGACCTTCGCCAACCTGTTCGGCACCACCTGGATCGTCAACGCCATGGTCTTCGCAGGCGTGCTGCTCAGCGTGCTGGCCGCCGTGGAGGCGACTCGGCGACTGCCCACGCCGCCGCTGCGGGTGCTCTTCCTGCTGGTCGCGGTCGGGCTGGCCCTCGCCTACCTCGTCAAGCCGGAGTGGATGCTCCAACTGTCGTTCTGGCCCCGGCTGGTCGTCGCGGTCGTGGAGGCGTTCGTGCCGATCTTCGTGGCCAACATCGCCTTCGCGAAGCGCTTCGCCGAGTCGGACAGCTCCCGTGCGGCGTTCGGCGTCAACCTGCTCGGCGCGATCCTGGGCGGTTGTCTCGAGTACGCCGCGCTGCTCACCGGGTACCGCAACCTGCTGGTCGTGGTCGCGGGGCTCTACCTGCTGGCGTTCCTGCTCAAGCCGTCCGACGCCCGGTCGGGGACCGCGTCCGGGCTCAGAGCAGGTGCCGCAGCGGCCGGAGCAGGCCCTCGGTGAAGCGGCGGTGGAGGCCGCGCGCGTTCCAGTCGCGCGGGGAGAGGTGGGAGGACTGGTCGAGGTCGGAGACGAAGACGGCCTCCATCACCTTGGCCATGCCCGGGTCGATGAACTCGACGTTGATCTCGTAGTTGCCGGTCATGCTCAGCCGGTCGATGTTCGCGGTGCCCACGGTCGACCAGTTGCCGTCGACGGTGGCGGTCTTGGCGTGCACCATCGCCCCCTCGAAGCGGTGGATCTGCACGCCCGCGGCCTGGAGCTGGCCGAAGTAGCCGCGCGAGATCCAGTCCGCCACGACGTGGTTCGAGGTGCGGGGGACGAGGATCTTCACGTCGACGCCCCGCGCCGCCGCGGCGCTGAGCGCCTCGACGAAGTCGGGGTCGGGGATGAAGTACGCGTGCGTCATCCAGATGTTGCGGCGGGCCCGGTTGATCGCCTCGAGGTACATGCCGCGGATCGGGAACATCCAGTGGCGGGGGAGGTTGCGATGCAGCCGGATCCTGGGCTCCCACGCCGGGTCGGCGGTCTCGAGCAGCAGCGGCCGGCGGCCGCGCCGGTGGTCGTTCCAGAAGTCGGCGAACGAGCGCTTGAGGTCCCAGACGGCGGGCCCCGTGATCCGCACATGGGTGTCGCGCCACTCCGTCGCGTACGCCGAGCCGATGTTGAACCCGCCGACGAAGGCGACGTCGTCGTCCACGACCAGGACCTTGCGGTGGTCGCGCCCGTAGCGGCGCAGGTCGAAGGGCCGCCAGCCGGCGTTGTAGACGGGGTAGCGGAGCACCCGGAGCACGGGCGGGAACGTCTTGAACCGCGGGTCGACCACGATGTTGGCGAAGGCGTCGTAGATGACGTAGACCTCGACCCCGCGCTCGGCGGCGGCCACGAGCGCGCGCTTGAACCGCTCGCCGATCGCGTCGCCCTTCCAGATGTAGGTCTCGAACAGCACCATCTGCCGGGCCGACTCGATCGCAGCCAGCATGTCCTCGAAGAGGTCCTGCCCGTAGGTGTACGTCGTGACGGTGCCGTCCCCGATCTGCACGTCCTGGGGCGGCAGCGTCGTGAACGGCTGCGGCTTCTTTCCGCGGCGCCGCCAGGAGTCGACCAGGGTCAGACCCAGCGCGAGCAGGAACTGGACGCCGACGATCGTGAGCAGCGTGCGGCGCACGACCGGCCAGATCTCCCGGCCGGCGAACCGGACTGCCCGCCTGCGCCTGCTCACGTCCGAAATCTAGCGGTCGGCCCGGCAGCCGACGCCGACCGCCGCGCGGCCACGAGACTGTCGGCGCGGGCACGTAGGCTCGGAGCATGCGCCCCGTCACCGATCTCGAGCGCCGCGTCGCGCCGTTCGAGGTGATCTCCGACTACGTGCCCTCCGGTGACCAGCCGACCGCGATCGAGGAGATCGACCAGCGGATCAACGCGGGGGAGAAGGACGTCGTGCTGCTGGGTGCCACCGGCACCGGCAAGACCGCGACCGTGGCCTGGGCCGCGGAGCGGCTGCAGCGCCCGATGCTCGTGATGCAGCCGAACAAGACGCTCGCGGCCCAGTTCGCCAACGAGCTGCGCCAGCTGATGCCGAACAACGCGATCGAGTACTTCGTCTCCTACTACGACTACTACCAGCCCGAGGCCTACGTCCCGCAGACCGACACCTACATCGAGAAGGACTCCTCGATCAACGAGGAGGTGGAGCGGCTGCGGCACTCCGCGACCAACTCGCTGCTCACCCGGCGCGACGTGATCGTGGTCTCCACGGTGTCGTGCATCTACGGCCTCGGCACCCCGCAGGAGTACGTCGACCGGATGCTGCGGCTCCGGGTCGGCCTGGAGATGGACCGCGACGAGGTGCTGCGCCGGCTCGTCCAGATCCAGTACACCCGCAACGACCTGTCCTTCACCCGCGGCACGTTCCGCGTGCGGGGCGACACCCTGGAGATCTTCCCGGTCTACGAGGAGATGGCCGTCCGGGTGGAGTTCTTCGGTGACGAGATCGAGCGGTTGATGACGCTCCACCCGGTCACCGGCGAGGTGCTCACCGAGGACCCCGAGCTCTACGTGTTCCCGGCGACCCACTACGTCGCCGGCCCGGAGCGCATGGAGCGCGCGATCGCCGGCATCGAGGCCGAGCTCGAGGAGCAGGTGGCGTTCTTCGAGCGGCAGGGCAAGCTCCTCGAGGCACAGCGCCTGCGGATGCGCACGTCGTACGACGTCGAGATGATGCGGCAGGTGGGCTCGTGCTCCGGCATCGAGAACTACTCGATGCACATCGACGGCCGCAGCCGCGGCAGCGCCCCCAACTGCCTGCTGGACTACTTCCCCGAGGACTTCGTGCTGGTGGTCGACGAGTCGCACGTCGCCGTCCCGCAGATCGGCGGCATGTACGAGGGCGACATGTCGCGGAAGCGCAACCTCGTCGACCACGGGTTCCGGCTGCCGAGCGCGATGGACAACCGACCGCTGAAGTGGGAGGAGTTCCTCGACCGGATCGGCCAGACCATCTACCTCTCGGCGACCCCGGGTGACTACGAGCTGTCGCGGGTCACGGGCTCCGACGGCGTCCCGCAGGTGGTCGAGCAGATCATCCGGCCGACCGGGCTGATCGACCCCGAGGTGATCATCAAGCCGACCAAGGGCCAGATCGACGACCTGATCGGCGAGATCAACGCCAGGGTCGAGCGCAACGAGCGCGTCCTGGTCACGACGCTGACCAAGAAGATGTCCGAGGACCTCACCGACTACCTCCTCGAGAACGGCGTCCGCACGCGCTACCTGCACTCCGAGGTCGACACGCTCAAGCGGATCGAGCTGCTCCGCGACCTGCGGCTGGGGGAGTACGACGTGCTCGTCGGCATCAACCTCCTCCGCGAGGGCCTCGACCTGCCGGAGGTGTCGCTGGTCGCGATCCTCGACGCCGACAAGGAGGGCTTCCTGCGCTCGGACAAGTCCCTGATCCAGACGATCGGGCGCGCGGCCCGCAACGTGTCCGGCCAGGTGCACATGTACGCCGACAAGATCACCCCGTCGATGGAGAAGGCCATCGAGGAGACCAACCGGCGCCGGGCCAAGCAGGTCGCCTACAACACCGCGCACGGTGTCGACCCGCAGCCGCTGCGCAAGAAGATCGCCGACATCACCGAGATGCTCGCCCGCGAGGACGAGAGCACCCAGGAGCTGCTGGCCACCTGGCAGGGCACCGGAGCCCGGGGCGACAAGAGCAAGAAGGCGCCCGTGCCCGGCCTCTCCCGCATGCACGACCGCCTGCCGGACACCGCCGGGCTGCCCTCCAGCGACCTCGCCGAGCTGGTCCAGCAGCTCACCGAGCAGATGCACGCCGCCGCCGCCGAGCTGCAGTTCGAGGTCGCCGCCCGGCTCCGCGACGAGATCTCCGAGCTCAAGAAGGAGTTGCGCCAGATGATGGAGGCCACCCGGTGAGCGCCGCCGCGCACGCACGCTGGCTGCGTTGTCCTCGGTCGACGGCCGCTCCGCTGCGCTCCGCACCAGGCCGCCTTCCCTCGTCCGCCTTGCCATCGCACGCGCGGGACGACGCTCACTTCATGAGCGCCGCCCGGCACGCACGCTGGAGGCGGCCATGACCCAGGCGTACGGCGACCTCGTCGAGGCGATCACGAACGCGACCTTCCGACCGGTCCGGGTGCGCGAGGGCTACGACATGGCCGGCGTCGACGCCCTGCTCGACCGGGTCGTGGCCGCGCTCGGTCGCGGCGAGCCGGTCGGCCCCGTCCTGGACGAGGCGCGGCTGGCACACGTGCGCCTGCGCGAGGGCTACGACATCGGCGAGGTGGACGCCTTCCTCGAGGTGGTGCGCCGCTCGGCGCCCTCGCCCGAGGCGCCCGCCATCCCTCCGCAGCGGTCGAGCACGGTGCGCGAGCCCGGCGCCGGTTGATGGACGTGCAGGCCCTGCAGGAGCACTGCCTCGCGCTGCCCGGCGCGTGGCCGGACAACCCGTGGGAGCACGACCACCCCGTGATCAAGGTCGGGGAGGGTGAGCGGGGCAAGATCTTCGCCTTCCTCGGAGCCGACACCGTCGGCGTGAAGGCCGGGCGGAGCCGCGAGGTCGCCGACGCCTGGCTCGACCGCTACCCCGACGACGCGTCCGTGATGGCCTACATCGGCCGGTCCGGCTGGAACTCCCTCTCCCTGAGCGGCACGATCCCGGACGACGAGCTGGTCGAAGCCGTGGAGGACTCCTACCGGCTCGTCGTCGAGGGCCTGCCGAAGAAGCATCGGCCGGCCGGCTGGGAGACCGTCGCCGGCGAGGCCGCCGACCCGGACCAGGAGGACCGATGACCGACCCGACCGGCGACACCGTCCGCGAGGTGCAGATCACCTTCGACTGCGCCGACCCCGGTGCCCAGGCGGAGTTCTGGGCGGCCGCTCTCGGCTACCGGCTGCAGCCGCCGCCTCCGGGCTTCGACACCTGGGACGCCGCGCTCGACTCCCTCGGCGTTCCGGCGGACCGGCGCAACGACCGGTCCGCGATCGTGCCGCCCGAGGGCGCGAGCGGCCCGCGCGTGTTCTTCCAGCGCGTGCCGGAGGGCAAGACCGCGAAGAACCGCGTGCACCTCGACGTACGGGCCGCACCCGGGCTCGAGGGCGAGGCCCGGATGCAGCGGCTCGGAGAGGCGCGCGACCGGCTGGTCGCGCTCGGCGCCCGCGAGACGGGCCGGTTCGAGCCGGGCGAGGAGATGAGCGGCGGCTTCATCGTCATGAGCGATCCCGAGGGCAACGAGTTCTGCCTCGACTGACTGACCGAGGACGCGTCAGCGGTCGCGGCGCACCGTGAGCCCGACCAGCCGGGCGACCACCAGGGCGATGTACATCACTCCGGCGAGCTGCTCCAGCATCACCACCGAGCGGGCGTGCGCCAACGTCGGCGCCACGTCGGACAGGCCGACACTCGTCAGGGTCGTGAACGACAGGTAGAGCAGCTCGAACCATCCGCGGGGGTCGCTGGCGCCGCCCGGCGTGGCGAACGAGCCCGGCCAGACGATCTGGACGGCCGCGAAGACGTAGGTGAAACCCCAGGCGACCACCGTGAACGCGGCGCCGGTGGCGAAGAGCTCGTCGTGGGTGACGTGGTCGTCGTGGAAGAGGTACCGGATCATGGCGTAGGAGACGTAGAAGTAGAACGGCGCGTGCAGCAGCGCGCTGGTCAGCCCGATCGCGTCGTTGTGCGGGAGTGCCGCGTCGAGCACCGTGAAGACCAGGGCGGGCAGGCCGAGGGAGAACGCCACCAGGTTGAGCGCCGGCGTACGGCGCACCGCCCAGAGGGCCAGGCCGACCACGACCATGCTGACCACGCCGAGCACCGCCCGGCCCTCCCAGGAGTCGGAGAGGAACGGGTAGAGGAGCACCGCGAGCAGCTGGCAGACCAGCAGCACCGCCGACGGGTGCTCGCGCACCCGGCGCACCTCCCGGGCCATCGGTCCTGGGTCCATCCGACGCAGTCTAGGAGCCGGCGGCCCGGCGGCGGCCCACGCCGCGACATAACCAAAGTCGGACGAACTCGTTGATTTCGTACAGGTCGGGGGCGCCGGTTGCGGCAAACGAGAACGTGTTCTAGGTTTGTCGTTCACGTGCTCGCGCCCCTGTGAAGGTGACTGGGCGGATCAAGGGAGGTGTGACGTGGCGGTCTCGGTTGCGTCCGTGGTCCGCGGACCCGGTGAGATCGCCGCGATGGTCGTCGACGTCACCAAGGCCGTCTTCACCAGCCGCTTCCAGACGCGGGAGTTCATCGAGCAGGCCTGGTTCATCACCAGCGTCACGCTGATGCCCACGATCCTGGTCTCGATCCCGTTCGGTGCGGTGATCGCCCTCCAGGTGGGCAACCTGACCGGCCAGCTGGGCGCCCAGTCGTTCGCCGGAGCCAGCGCCGTGCTCGCGGTCGTCCGGGAGGCTGCCCCGATCGCGGCCGCGCTGATCATCGCCGGAGCCGCCGGGTCGGCGATCTGCTCCGACATGGGCGCACGCAAGATCCGCGAGGAGATCGACGCCATGGAGGTCCTCGGCGTCGACCCGATCCAGCGACTGGTCGTGCCCCGCGTCCTGGCCACCGTCTTCGTGTCGGCGATGATCAACGGCATCGTCATCGCGACCGGCATCGGCGGCGGCTACTTCTTCACCGTGATCGTCCAGGGCGGCTCCGCCGGCGCGTTCCTCTCCTCCTTCACGGCCCTCGCGTCGCTGCCCGACCTCTACATCAGCATGGTCAAGGCGGTGCTCTTCGGCTACCTCGCCTCGATCGTCGGCGCCTACAAGGGGCTGAACGCCGGCGGCGGGCCGAGCGGCGTCGGACGAGCCGTCAACGAGTCCGTGATCATCGCGTTCATGGTGCTGTTCGCGCTGAACTCCATCATCACGGCGATCTACTTCCAGATCGTCCCCCAGAACGGGATGTGATCGCGGTGGCCCAGCTCGCCGAGATCGGCACCGAGTTCCTCCGCGAACGCCGCGCGCGCGTCGAGGAGCGTGGCGACCAGCTGCTGTTCTACGTCAAGGCGCTCGCCTGGACGCCCCGCGCCGTGGGTCGCTACAAGCGCGAGATCATGAACACGCTGGCCGAGGTCGCGTTCGGGGTGGGTGGCCTGTCCGTGATCGCGGGCACCGTCGGCGTGATCGCCTTCATGGCCTTCTTCGCCGGCACCGAGGTCGGCATCCAGGGCTACGCGTCCCTGAGCCAGATCGGCGTCGCGAAGTTCACCGCGTTCATCTCGGCGTACTTCAACACGCGCGAGGTGGCTCCGCTGGTGTCCTCGATCGCCCTTGCGGCCACGGTCGGGTGCGGCTACACCGCCCGGCTCGGGGCGATGCGGATCTCCGAGGAGATCGACGCCCTCGAGGTGATGGGCGTGCCGTCGCTGCCGTTCCTGGTGACCACCCGGATGATCGCCGGCTTCCTCGCGGTGATCCCGCTCTACATCGTCGCCCTGTGCGCGTCGTACCTGTCCCCGCGGCTGATCACGACGCTGATCTACCACCAGTCGCCCGGCACCTACGACCACTACTTCATCCAGTTCCTGCCGCCGATCGACATGCTCTGGTCGTTCGCGAAGCTGATCGTCCTGGCCGTCGCGATCATCCTCATCCACTGCTACTACGGCTACACCGCGTCCGGCGGGCCGGCCGGCGTGGGCGTCGCGGTCGGCAAGGCGATCCGTACGTCGATCGTCACCGTCGTGGTCGCGGACTTCTTCCTGAGCTTTGCGATCTGGGGCTCCACCACGACCGTGCGGATCACCGGGTGAGGGCCAGGCCATGACTCCCACGCCCACTGCCTGCTACGCGCCGCGCTACACGGCGCCTGGCTGCGTTGTCCTCAGTCAGCGGCCAACCCCGGGCCGCTCCCTTCGTCCGCCTTGCCGTGCACCGCGTCTCGCGACGCTCGCGACGGCAGCGACGTGGGAGGCATGACCTGATGCTGGTCAACATCCACCACGACACACGGGCCGAGCACCGGCGGCTCGTGTACGCCGGCATCGGGTTCATGACGGCCGTCGCGCTCCTGATCGCCGGGTCGATCGCGATCTACCAGAAGGTGTTCACCCCGGTGACCATGGTCACCGTCAAGGCCGACCGGGCCGGCCTCCAGCTGCCGAAGTTCGGCGACGTCCGCATCCACGGCGTCCTCGTCGGCCAGGTGCGCTCGGTCAGCCAGGACGGCCACCAGGCCGTGATCAAGCTCGGCCTCGACCCGAGTGAGGCGCGCAGGATCCCCGACAACGTCACGGTCGAGATCCGCCCGACCACGCTGTTCGGGCAGAAGTACGTCTCCTTCGTGGATCCGCCGCAGCCGTCCTCGACGCCGCTGCGCGACGGCGCGGTGATCCCGGCGTCCCGCGTCACGACGAGCGTCGAGCTGCAGCACGTCCTCGCGACCCTGTTCCCCCTGCTGCGCTCGATCCGTCCCGGTGACATCAACTCCACGCTCTACGCGCTCGCGACGGCGCTGCAGGGCCGTGGAGACCAGCTCGGCCGGACCGTGGACGACCTCGACTCCTACCTCGCGGCGATGAACGTCCAGCTGCCGACGCTGCGCAAGGACCTCCAGTCCCTGGCCTCCGTGAGCCAGACCTACGCGCTCGCCGCTCCGGACCTCGTCGACCTGCTCAAGAACGCCACCACGACCGCGCGCACCGTGGTCCAGGAGCAGCACGTGCTCAGCGGGTTCTTCTCCTCGATGACCAGTCTGTCGCAGGTCTCGACCAGGATCCTCACGACGAACGAGAAGGGGATCATCCAGGAGGGCCAGGTCGCCGCGCCGCTGATGAAGCTGCTCGACACCTACTCCCCGGAGTACACCTGCCTGCTGCAGGGCGCCGACCGGTACACCGGCCGGCTGGCCGAGATCTTCAAGGGCAACCGGGTGCGGCAGTCGATGTCGTGGGACGCCGCCCAGCGCCGGGCCTACACGACCGCCGATCGCCCGCAGTACGGCGAGATCGGCCACGGACCGTGGTGCCTGGGCCTCCCCAACCCGGCGGTCCCGTCCGGATTCCTGCCGCTGCGCAACGGCACGCACCTCGACGAACCGGGGAGGCACTGACCATGTCCTCGCGGAACACCGTCACCACGATGGCCGGCATCAAGCTCGGCATCTTCACCCTGGTCTCCGTCGTCGTCACCACCGTGCTGGCGATGATCATGGGCAACTTCGGGTTCGGCTCGACCACCCAGTACAAGGCGGTCTTCAGCAGTGCCAGCCTGCTCAGCAAGGGTGACGACGTCAGGGTCGCCGGCCTGGTCGTGGGCTCGGTGAAGAACGTCCAGATCCACGACCGCAACCACGCCCTGGTGACGTTCGCGGTCAAGAGCGACGTGCCGCTGACGACCGCGAGCCACGCGGACATCCGGTTCCTCAACCTGGTCGGCGACCGCTACCTGGCGCTGTCCCAGGGAGAACCGGGCGCGGCCCGGCTCCCCGCGCACGCGACCATCCCGATGTCGCGGACGACCCCCGCGCTCGACCTCACCGCGCTGTTCAACGGGTTCCAGCCCCTCTTCACCGCGCTCGACCCCAAGGAGATCAACGACCTCTCGCTGAACCTGGTGAAGGTGCTCCAGGGCGAGGGCGGCACGATCCAGAGCCTGCTCGCCCGGACGGCGTCGCTGACCAACAGCCTGGCCGACCGCGACCAGCTGATCGGACAGGTGATCACCAACCTGTCCGGCATGCTGCAGACCGTCGACGCGCACCACCAGCAGCTCGACACGCTCGTCGTGCAGCTCAAGGACTGGATGACCAACCTGTCCCGCGACCGCAACGTCATCGGGCAGTCGGTGCAGAACGTCTCGACTCTCGCCGACGAGCTGGCCACGCTGCTGGTCCAGAGCCGGCCCGCGATCAAGGGCGACGTGCACCAGATCCACCGGCTCGCCGCCATCATGAAGAAGCCCGAGTCCAAGGCGATCGTCAACGAGGCCCTCGCCCGGCTGCCCGACATGTTCCGCAAGCAGGTCCGGATCGGCAGCTACGGCTCCTGGTACAACTACTACCTCTGCGACTTCGACGGCCAGATCATCCTGCCGAAGCTCTCGACGCTGACCGGCGTGCTCGGGGTCAGCTCGGTCGGTGCGGCGCTCGACAAGCTCGGGATCACCCGTGCGCTCTACGACCAGATCCAGAGCAAGCTGAACAGCCTCAGCTTCCACAGCACCGCGGCGAGGTGCGACTGATGGCCCGCCGTACCGACCACACGATCCTCCGCTACGGGGCGATCTCGCTCGCCGTCCTCCTGCTGGTGATGGCCGCCGCGTTCAACCTGCAGAAGTTCCCCGGATTCCGCGGCACCGGCTACCACGCCGACTTCACCGACGCCAACGGCCTGTCGCGCGGTGACATGGTGCAGATCGGCGGCGTGCGCGTCGGCCGGGTCAACGACATCGAGATCCACCGTGACCACGTGACGGTCGACTTCGACGTGCACGGTGCCGCGTTCGGCACCCAGACCCGGGCGTCCGTCGAGGTCCTCAACCTGCTCGGCACCAAGTACCTCAACCTCACCCCGGCCGGACCGGGACAGATGGACGCCGGTTCGACGATCCCGGAGAACCGCACGCACACGACGTACGACGTGGTCAGCACGCTCACCCAGCTCACCACGAGCACCGAGCAGCTCGACACCGACCAGCTCGCCACCGCGCTCAAGACGCTGGCCGGCACGATCGACGCCTCGGCACCCGAGGTGCACCAGACCTTCACGGGCATCTCGCGGCTCAGCGCGTCGATCGCCTCCCGCAACAGCGAGGTCACGGCGCTGCTCCAGCACGCCGACCAGGTGACCAAGCTGCTCGCCAACCGGAAGGACGACCTGGTCACGCTCATGAAGCAGGCCGACCTCGTCTTCCAGGAGCTCCAGGCCCGCAAGGACTCGATCCACCGGCTGCTGGTCAGCGCCCGCGTGCTGGCCGACACGCTCAGGGGGATCGCCAAGGACAACCAGGGCGAGATCGGGTCGGCGCTCGCCGACCTGCACGAGGTGACCAGCAACCTGCGGCGGCAGAAGGCAGCGATCGAGGCGACCATCCACAACCTCGGTCCGTACGCCTCCGTCCTGATCAACGTCATCGGCACGGGTCCCTGGTTCGACGCCTACGTCCCGAACCTGGTCGGCATGACCACCGGCGAGTTCGTCCCGGGGAAGAGGTGAGCCGGGTGAACACGTTGCTCAACCGGCTCAGCGGTCGCCTCCTCGCGGCCGTCGTCGCCGCGCTGCTGCTCACGGCCACGTTCTTCGTCTTCACCGGCGGCAACCAGCAGCGCACGCTCACGGCCCACTTCTCCCGCGCCGTCGCGATCTACAAGGGTTCCGAGGTGCGCCTGATGGGCGTGCGGATCGGCACGGTCGACGCGGTCGTGCCCGAGGGCGACAGCGTGCGGGTCGAGATGACCTACGACGCGCGCTACCCGCTGCCGGCGGGAGCCAAGGCGGTCATCATCACCCCGACCCTCGTCGCCGACCGCTTCGTGCAGATCACCCCGGCGTACACCAAGGGGCGGCAGCTCGCCGACGGCGCCGACATCCCCCTCGACCGGACCGGGTCCCCCGTCGAGATCGACCGGATCTACAAGAGCCTGGCCGACCTGAGCAACGCGCTCGGCCCGAACGGCGCCAACAAGACCGGCGCGCTGGACGCGCTGATCTCGTCGGGCGCCAACGCGCTGCGTGGCCAGGGCGACCTCGCGAACCAGACGATCAACAACATGGCCGGCGCCGCGGACGTCTTCGGGAACAACAGCGGGGCGCTGTTCAGCTCGGTGCGCCAGCTCGCCCAGCTGACCCAGGTCCTCGCGGCCAACGACCAGTTCGTCAACCAGTTCATGGGCGACCTGGCCGGGGCGTCGAGCCAGCTCGCCGGCGAGCGCGACGACCTGCAGGCCGCGCTCGCCGCGCTGGCGCGAGCCGTCGGCACCGTGCGGTCCTTCGTGCACGACAACAAGTCCCTGGTCACCTCCGACATCGAGGACCTGACCCAGGTCCTCGGAGCGCTGGCCAAGGAGAAGGACGCCCTGGGCACCGCGGTGCAGCTCGGACCGCTGGGCCTGGGCAACCTCGCGACCGCCTTCGACATCAAGACCGGGACGATCGGCGCGCGGGTGCAGTTCGGCGACGCCTGCGGCCAGCACATGCCGTGCCTGCCCACCCCGCCGGTGATCGGCACCGTGCTCTGCCAGGTGGTCGTGAACTCCGGCACCGCCAACGCCTCCGCGATCTGCGACGTGCTCAAGAAGATCACGAACCTGCTGGCGGTCAGCAAGAGCGCTTCCGCGGGGCAGCAGCGCACGGCGACCTCGAGCCCGCAGATCGGGACCAGCAGCCGGTCCACCTCGCTGGCCGGCCTCCTCGGAGGTGGTCAGGGATGAGCGCGCTGCTCCGCCGGCGACCCGTCGGCCTGTTCCTGGTCGTCGCCCTGGCGTTCGTGCTGTCGTCGTGCCGCTTCGACGGCGCCTACGACCTCCCGCTCCCGGGCGGCAAGGCGGTGAAGTCGGGCGACGCGATCACGGTCACCGCCGAGTTCACCGACGCGCTCAACGTCGTGCCGCGGACCGCGGTGATGGTCGACGACGTGCCGGTCGGGCAGGTCTCGCAGGTCGATCGCGTCGGCTGGCACGCGAAGATCACCATGCAGATCCGCAAGGACCTCGTGCTGCCCGCCAACACCGCGGCGGAGATCCGGCAGACCAGCCTGCTCGGGGAGAAGTACGTCGCCCTCGTCGACCCCGTCGGCACGCCGCCCACGGGCCGCCTCGCCAACGGTGCCGACATCCCGCTGTCCGCGACCTCCCGGAACCCCGAGGTGGAGGAGGTGCTCGGCGCGCTGTCCTTCGTGCTCAGCGGCGGCGGCATCGGGCAGCTGCACACGATCAGCACCGAGCTGAACAAGATGATGAACGGGCGCACCGACGAGATGCGCAACGTGCTCGACCGGATCAACACCCTGGTCAGCACCCTGGACGGCCAGAAGGACGACATCATCACCGCGATGTCGGCGATCGACCGGCTCAGCGCGACGCTGAACAAGGAGAGCCGGAGCGTCGGCGCCGCCATCGACGCGATCGGGCCCGCGGTCAAGGTGCTCAACCAGCAGCACCGGGCGCTGGTGACCATGCTCTCCGAGCTGGACAAGCTGGGCCAGGTTGGCACGCGCGTGATCCGGGGGAGCCGGGAGAACCTGGTCGCCACGCTGCGGCACCTGGAGCCGACGCTGCGCGAGCTCTCCGACGCCGGCATGTCGCTCCCGCGCGGGCTGGGGCTCCTGGCGAGCTTCCCCTTCCCGAAGGAGGCGGCGAACCTCGCCATGGGCGACTACGCCAACGCCCTGTTCTTCATGAAGTTCGACCTGAACAAGCTCTTCGGCTCCGGCAGCTTCGGCAACAGCTCCAACATCCCGAACCCGGTCGAGATCTGCATGGCGACGCCGTTCGCGCCGGTCTGCCAGACCCTGAACGACACCCTGATCAAGCAGCTGTGCTCGCTGATGCCGTCCAACCCGCTCTGCCCCAACAGCGGGAACGGTGGCACGATCCCCGGCCTGCCCGGCACGCTGGGCGGCAACCTGAACAACCTGCTGGGCGGTCTGCTCGGCGGCGGTACGACCACGGGCTCCTCGACGCAGCGGTCGTCCAGCAGCGGCATGGTCGGCCTCCTGGGAGGAGGGTCATGACGCGCGGTGTGAAGACCCGGCTGATCGCGTTCCTCGTGCTGAGCGCGGTCGGGATCGTCTACGTCGCCGGCAGCTACCTGGGCTTCGTCGACCGGCTGCTCGGCCGGGGCCTGACCATCCACGCGACGCTGCCGGCCTCGGGTGGCCTCTTCGTCGGCAGCGAGGTGACCTACCGCGGCGTGAAGGTCGGCAAGGTCTCCCGGATGGACGTGATCCCGAGCGGCGTACGGGTGGACCTGGCGCTGCAGGAGGGCACCAGGATCCCGCGGTCGTCGTCGGTCTACGTGCACGACCTGTCCGCGGTGGGGGAGCAGTACCTCGACTTCGAGCCCGCCTCCAAGGCCGGTCCGTACGCCGGCCCGGGCGACACCATCCGCGGCGACGCCACCAGCCTGCCCGAGTCGACCGACGACCTGATCCTCAGCATGAACTCCCTGGTCAGCTCGGTGGACCGCAACCAGCTCTCCACCGCCGTCACCGAGATGGGCAACATGTTCCGGGGCACCGCCGACCCGCTGTCGCGCCTGGTCGACTCCGGCACGACGTTCGTCGAGGCTGCGAAGGCCAACCAGCAGCAGACGATCGACCTGCTCCACAGCGGCCAGACCGTGCTGGCCACGCAGCAGGCGAACGCCGAGAACATCCGCACCTTCGCCCACGGGCTGGCCTCGTTCACCGCCGGCCTCAAGGGCAGCGACGCCGACCTGCGCACCGTGCTGCAGGGCGGCACGCCGGCGCTGAAGGAGGTCCAGTCGCTGCTCGAGGGCCTGGAGCCCACGCTGCCGGTCTTCATCGGCAACCTCGTCACGGTGAACCAGGTGCTCACCGCGCGCCTGCCTGCCGTCGAGCAGACCCTGGTGACCTTCCCGCGGGTGATCTCGTCGGGCTTCACCGGCACGCCGGGCGACGGCTACGGCCACATCAACCTGCAGATGGACTACACGACGCCCCCGTGCACGGCGGGCTACAAGCCGTCGTCGCAGTGGCTGCCCGGCACCGACATGAGCGATCCGCCCGCCTACCCGGCGAAGTGCCTGTCCGGCCCGCCGATCAACCAGCGTGGCTCGAAGTACGCGCCGGCGGTCGGAGCGGCGTCCGGGACGGCGTACCGGGTCGCGCCGTACGATGCACGCACCGGTCAGGTCGACGACAACCTGACCCTGGGGAGGCACACGGTGTTCGGTGACAGCAGCTGGCAGTCGATCCTGGTGGGTCCGACCGAGCAGCAATGACCATCGAGAACACGATGACCGGGGACGTGCCCGGTCCTGCTCCGGCGCGTCGACACGGGCGCGTCCAGCGGCTGTCCGTGGTCGTGCTGGGCGTCCTGTCCGTGCTGCTCGCCCTCGCCTGCGTGGTCGTGCTGATCTGGCCGACGGCGGTGCCCGGGAAGTCCGCCGCGGAGAAGGCCGACGACCGCACGGTCGCCGTGCAGAGCGCCGCCACCCAGGTGATGAAGGCGTTCCTCGACGTCGACTACAAGAACATGGACCCGCGCGTGAACAAGGTGCTGAGCCTGTCCACCGGTGCCTTCAAGAACCAGTACAAGACCGCGGCCGCCGACCTGAAGTCCCAGGTGCAGGCAGCCAGGACCGTGGCCACCGGCGCGGTCGTGCGGGTCGGTGTCGGCGACATCGACTCCGACACCGCGGTCGTGTACGTCGCCGCGGACTCCAAGGTCTCCAACACCTCCATCGAGAAGGAGAAGGCGCAGGGCCAGACCGCCGACGGGCGCCGCTACTACCGCTTCCAGATGACCATGTCCAAGGTCGGTGATCGCTGGCTGCTCAGCGACCTGCAGGGGATCTCGTGACCAGCCGCGACGCCGGAGCCGGGCTCGCCCCCGACGAGAAGCTCTGCCCCTACTGCGCGGAGACGATCAAGGCCGCCGCGGTGAAGTGCCGGTACTGCCAGTCCGACCTCACGGGTGAGCCGGACGCCGGCCCGGCCGAGGGGCCGGACCGCGACACGACCGTGGTCCTGGAGAAGGCCGAGCCGGAGCGTGAGCCGGAGCCGGAGCTCGAGCCGCGCTCCGAGCCGCACTCCGAGCCGCATCCCGAGCCGCATCCCGAGCCGAGCCTGCTCCTGTCCGGCTCGCACGACGTCGGTCGCGGCCGCACCGGCACGCGCCTGCTGGCCGCGCTCCTGGTGCTCTGCCTGCTCCTCGGAGGGGCGCTGTGGTTCCTCGTCCACCGGGCGGAGCACCCGCGCCTCGCGACCGCGCCGAACGGCCAGGTCACGCAGAGCTCGTTCCGCAACGCCGCGATGAGCGCGGCGTCGGAGGACGCCGCGAAGATCCTGTCGTACAGCTACCAGACCTTCGACGCCGACCGGAAGCGCGGCGAGGGCCTGGTCACGGGCAAGGCCGCCACCGAGTACAAGAAGGCGATGGACGAGGTGGCCGCCAAGGTCGCGTCCACGAAGATCACCCTCAAGGCCACGGTGCTCTCGGTGGGGACGATCTCGGTGAAGGAGCACGAGGCCAAGCTGCTGGTGTTCGTCGACACCAGCACGACCCGGGAGGGCTCCCAGCACCAGCAGTTCCAGCAGAGCCGGCTGGTGCTGACCATGACGCGCAACGATGGCGACTGGACCGTGTCCAAGATGGATGCGTTCTGATAAACTAGAACAGGTTTCAGTTCCCGGAAGGACGACGAGGTGCCCCCAACCACTGAGGTGGTCCACGAGACGGACGTGCTCATCGTCGGCGCCGGGCCCGCGGGGCTCTTCGGGGCCTACTACGCCGGCTTCCGAGGCATGTCGGTGACCCTCGTCGACTCCCTGCCCGAGATCGGCGGGCAGATCTCCGCGCTGTACCCGGAGAAGGCGATCCTGGACGTCGCCGGCTTCCCCGTGATCAAGGGGCGCGAGCTCGTCCACGCGCTGATCGAGCAGGCGTCGAGCGCGAACCCGACGTACCTGCTGGACCGGACCGCGAACGCGCTCACGGCGACCGAGGACGGCGTCGTGATGGGGCTCGACGACGGCACCGAGGTGCACGCGAAGGTCGTCGTGATCACTGCCGGCATCGGCAAGTTCACCCCGCGCCCGCTGCCGGCCGGCGACGGCTGGGAGGACAAGGGCCTGGTCTTCTTCGTGCCCGACTTCGACCCGTACGTCGGCAAGGACGTCGTGATCGTCGGCGGCGGCGACAGCGCCTTCGACTGGGCGCACCACCTCGAGCCGATCGCGGCCTCCGTCACGCTGGTCCACCGCCGCGACGCCTTCCGTGCGCACCAGGCGACCGTCGACGCGGTGCTCGCCGGCCGCACCGAGGTGATCACCAAGGCGCAGGTCACCGCCCTCCTCGGCGACGATCGGGTCGAGAAGGTCGAGATCACCACCAACGACGGCGAGGTGCTCGTCCGTCCGGCCCAGGCCGTCGTCGCGGCGCTCGGCTTCATCGCCGACCTCAGCGCGATGAAGGACTGGGGCGTGGAGTTCGAGAAGCGTCAGATCAAGGTCGACACCGCGATGCGCACGAACCTGCCGCGCGTGTTCGCCGCCGGGGACATCACCGAGTACGACGGCAAGGTCCGGCTGATCGCGGTCGGCTTCGGCGAGGTCGCCACCGCGATCAACAACGCCGCACCCCTGGTCTTCCCCGACCAGGGCGTCTTCCCCGGCCACTCCAGCGAGGGTTCATGAGCAGCCGCGACGCAGTCAAGATGACCGAGGAGGAGCTCACGGAGTTCCTCGACGCGAACATGAAGGTCCAGGTCGCCACCGTCGGGCCCGACGGCCAGCCGCACCTGACCACGCTGTTCTACGTGATGGTCGACGGTCAGATGTTCTTCTGGACCTACGGCCGCTCCCAGAAGATCCAGAACCTCCGTCGCGACCCCCGGATCACCTGCCTCGTCGAGGACGGCGTCGACTACTTCGAGCTGCGCGGGGCCACGATCTTCGGCAAGGCGCGCCTGCTCGAGGACTACGACGAGCTCGTCGAGCTCGGTGGCCGGGTCGCGCGCCGGATGGCCGGTGGCGCCGACCTCGGTGAGCTCGGCGACCAGATCGTCTCCCAGCAGGCGCACAAGCGGGTCGGCGTGATCGTCGAGCCCGACAAGATCGCGACCTGGGACCACCGAAAAATGCCGGGGCTGGGTCCCGGTCAGTGACAGTTCGAGCTCATTTCTTGCTTTACGAAAGGTGAAACGCTGTGGCAAAGATCGTGGTGGATTTCGACCTGTGTGAATCGAATGCCCTGTGCGAGGCGCTCGCGCCGCAGAACTTCCAGGTCGACGACGACGACTTCCTGCAGATCCTCGACGAGAACGTCACCGACGAGAACCGCGACGCGGTGATGCAGGCCGTCGCGGCCTGCCCGAAGTCGGCGATCAGCGTCGTCGACGACTGACCGCCCGCCGCCCGACGTCTCACCGCCTCACGAGGAGCCCTGTTTCCGCATGCCTGAGAACACCGCCGCGTCCCTCGGCGACCCGCTGTCGCTCGACGGTCGGGTCGCGATCGTCACCGGTGCCGGAGCCGGCCTGGGCCGCGCCGAGGCCGTCGCCCTGGCGCGGGCCGGTGCCGCCGTCGTGGTCAACGACCTGCCCGGAGCAGGTGAGGAGACCGCGGAGGAGATCCGAGGACTCGGCGGCACCGCCTCCGTGGTCGCCGGCGACGTGGGGGAGCGCGCGACCGCCGACGCGATGACCGAGGCGGCGCTGGCGCTCGGCGGCCTCGACATCGTGGTCAACAACGCCGGCGTCACCCGCGACAAGATGCTGTTCAACATGAGCGACGAGGAGTTCGACCTCGTCGTGCGGATCCACCTCCGCGGCCACTTCCTGCTCTCGCGCAACGCCGCGGCGTACTGGCGGGCGAAGCACAAGGAGACCGGGGAGCAGGTGTACGGCCGGGTCGTGAACACCGCGTCCGAGGCGTCCCTCGGCGGGTCTCCGGGCCAGGCCAACTACGCCGCCGCGAAGGCCGGCATCACCGCGCTGACGCTCTCGACGGCGCGAGGGCTGGGCAAGATGGGCGTCCGGGCGAACGCGATCGCCCCCCGGGCGCGCACGGCGATGACCGCCGCGGTCTTCGGCGAGGACACCTCGGGCAAGGCCGTCGACCCGTACTCCGCCGAGCACGTGGCGCCGCTGGTGGCCTACCTGGCCTCCCCGGCCGCCGACCGGATCAACGGCCAGCTCTTCGTGGTGTACGGCGGCATGGTCGCACTCGTGGGCGCCCCGGTCGTGGAGCAGCGCTTCGACACCGCCGGCGACGTCTTCGACCTCGCCGAGCTGGACAAGACCGTCGGCGCCTACTTCGGCGACCGGGACCCGTCCCGGTGCTTCGCCGCCGACTCCGTCATGCAGCTGAGCGTCTGAGCGCGCTCCGCCCTCTCGTCACCGCAGGAAAGAAGGACCCACCCATGAACAGACTGGCCGGCAAGGTCGCGATCGTCACCGGCGGCGCCCAGGGACAGGGGGCGGGCATCAGCCGTGCCTTCGTCGAGGAGGGCGCGAAGGTCGTCATCGCCGACGTCGCCGTCGAGCCCGGCGAGCTCCTCGCCAAGGAGCTGTGCCGGATCTCTGGGGGCGACGACGCCGTCTTCCGGCACCACGACGTCAGCGACGAGGCGTCCTGGACGTCCCTGGTCGCGGAGACCGCCGAGCTGTTCGGACCGGTCAGCGTGCTGGCCAACAACGCCGGCATCCTGCGGTTCGGCGAGATCGCGACCGGCAGCCTCGACGACGTCGAGCTGATGTGGCGCGTGAACCAGATGGGCGTCTTCCTGGGGATGCGCGCCGTGGTCCCCACGATGCGGGCCAACGGCGGCGGCTCGATCATCAACGCCTCCTCGGTCGAGGGACTCGCGGGCATGGCGAACTGCACCGGGTACGCGGCGACCAAGTGGGCCATCCGCGGCATGACCAAGTGCGCGGCGATGGAGCTCGGCGGCCAGGGCATCCGGGTCAACTCCGTGCACCCCGGCATGATCGACACCCCGATGACGCGGGTGCACGGCGGTGACGTGGCGATGGAGTTCGGTGCGTCTAAGGTGCCGATGCGGCGCGTGGGCCACCCCGAGGACATCGCCCCGGTCTACGTCTTCCTGGCCAGCGACGAGTCCGGCTACATGAACGGCGCCGAGCTCGCCGTCGACGGCGGCGTCACGGCAACCCACGCCTTCGGGGGATGACGGACGGCCGACCTCGGGGGTCGAGTGGTTTCGAGGCTCGCTTGCGCTCGCACCTCAACCATCGGTGGACGGGTGGTTTCGAGGCTCGCTTGCGCTCGCACCTCAACCATCGGTGGACGGGTGGTTTCGAGGCTCGCTTGCGCTCGCACCTCAACCATCGG
>NZ_RJSF01000019.1:521011-553659 GCF_003725535.1 Nocardioides pocheonensis
TCGAGGTGCGGTTGCGCAGCAACGGCCGTGCACAAGCAGCGGTGGTTGAGGTGCGGTTGCGCAGCAACGGCCGTGCACAAGCAGCGGTGGTTGAGGTGCGGTTGCGCAGCAACCCCCTCGAAACCCGGTGAGCTGCGCGCAGACGTGACGTCAGCGCAGGACCAGACGAACCGCGGCCTCGATGTGCTCGCTGACCTCCTCGGCCGAGGAGCGGCCGGTGACCCAGGAGACCAGGGCGGAGAGCCAGACGTCGCTGATCACGCGGGCGATCAGGACGTCCTCCTCGGAGGGCTGCGCGCCCTCGACGTACTCCTCGCCGTGGATGGCGCGGGTGAGCATCGTGGTCAGCTGCATGCCGACGACGTGGATCTCGGTGGCGACGCTGGCGTCGGCGAACATGAACGCCCGGGTCAGCGCCTCGGTGAGGTGGGCGTCGCCCTGCATGCCGCGGGTCGCTCGCTTGAGCACGTAGATCACCCGGTCGGCCGGGGTGTCGCCCGGCACCGGGCGGCGCACCACCATCGCCTGGGTGTCCTCGAACTGCCGCGCGAGCGCGGAGACCAGCAGGTGGATCTTCGAGGGGAAGTACCGGTAGAGGGTGCCGAGGGCGACGTCGGCCTTCTCGGCGACGGCACGCATCTGGACCGCGTCGAACCCGCCCCGCGACGCCAGCTCGATGGTGGCGTCGAGGATCCGCCGGCGGCGGTCGCGCTGGGCGGCCGAGCCGAGCTCTTCGAGGGCCAGCGAGTTCGTGGTGGTCAATCCGTCCTCCGGCGGGTGAAAGGCTTGCGCGCGCCCGGCACAATGTTCGGGCCCGTGGTGTGCGGGTCCAGTGTCCCGTACAGCGGCGCCGTTACAGGCTAGCAACGCCCAAGGGCATAATAGAAACACGTTTCAGTTATCAGTGACCCGCAATGCCGACGAGAAAAGGGGCGTGCCGTTGCGCATCGCACTCGCGTCCTACCGCAGCAAGCCGCACTGCGGGGGACAGGGCGTCTACGTCCGCCACCTGAGCCGTGAGCTCGTCGCGCTGGGTCACACCGTCGAGGTGTTCTCGGGACAGCCGTACCCGGAGCTGGACGAGGGGGTGGCGCTCACCAAGGTCCCGAGCCTGGACCTCTACCGGGAGCCCGACCCCTTTCGGATGGTCTGGCCGTGGGAGTTCCGCGACCTGATCGACGCCCAGGAGTTCGCGATCATGTGCACGGCCGGCTTCCCGGAGCCGCGCACGTTCGCCAAGCGGCTGCTCAAGGTGATGCGCGAGCGGCGCGACGACTTCGACGTGGTCCACGACAACCAGGTGCTGGCCCACGGCATCATGCAGATCGAGGACGAGCTCGGCATCCCGGTGCTCACCACGGTGCACCACCCGATCACGTTCGACCGCCGCGTCGACATCGCGGCGGCCCCCACGCTGCGCAAGAAGCTGAGCCTGCGCCGGTGGTACGGCTTCCTGCGCATGCAGGGCGCGGTCGTACGCCGGGCCCGCTGGATCCTGCTGCCCTCGGAGTCCTCCAAGCGCGACGCCGCCCACGACTTCGGCGCCGACCCGGACAGGATGCAGGTGATCCCGCTCGGGGTCGACGACTGCTTCGTGCCGCCGACGAAGCCCCGCGTGCCCGGCCGGCTGGTCGCGATGGCGAGCGCCGACGCGCCGATGAAGGGCATCTCGACCCTGCTGGAGGCGTTCGCCAAGCTCCTCACCGAGCGCGACGTCGAGCTGCTGCTGGTGACCCGGCCGACCCCGGGCGGACGCACCGAGCAGCTGATCGAGGAGCTCGGGATCGGCGAGCACGTCCGGTTCGTCAGCGGCATCTCCGACACCGAGCTGGTGGAGGTGATGGGGTCGGCGGAGATCGCCTGCGTCCCGTCGCTCTACGAGGGCTTCTCGCTGCCGACCGCCGAGCTGATGGCCTGCGAGACGCCGCTGGTGGTCAGCCGCACCGGCGCGATCCCCGAGGTGGTCGGGCCCGACGGGCTGTGTGCCGACCTGGTCACCCCGGGCGACGTGGGCGAGCTGGCCCGCACGATCGCGGACCTGCTCGACGACCCGGAGCGCCGCGCCCGCATGGGCAGCGCCGGCCGGGCCCGGGCCCAGGAGCTGTTCAGCTGGCGCGCGGTGGCCCGGGCGACCGCCGCGGCGTACGAGCGCGTCATCGAAGACCACCGATCCGAGAAGCTCGGCTCGGCCTCGGCCGGCCCAACCACCGGGAGTAACTGATGCTGACCGTTGACTTCGACCGGCTCGGGCTGCGCCCGGGTGACCGGGTCATCGACATGGGCTGCGGTGCCGGCCGCCACGCCTTCGAGATGTACCGCCGCGGGGCCGACGTCGTGGCGTTCGACCAGGACGCCGACGAGCTCGCCGGGGTCCTCGAGCTGTTCGGGGCGATGAAGGAGGCCGGCGAGGTGCCCGACGGGGCCTCGGCCGACATCAAGGAGGGCGACGCCCTCTCGCTGCCGTTCGCCGACGGCGAGTTCGACCGCGTCGTCGCCTCGGAGGTGCTCGAGCACATCCACGACGACGTCACCGCCATCAAGGAGCTGATCCGGGTGCTGCGCCCGGGAGGCACCATGGCGATCACCGTGCCGCGCTGGCTGCCCGAGGTGGTCAACTGGCGGCTCTCGCCCGACTACCACAACGCCCCGGGCGGGCACGTGCGCATCTACACCGACCACGAGCTGGTCGACAAGGTCACCAAGGGCGGCCGCCCCAACGACGGCACGCCCGGCGACGCGATGGTCTTCGAGGGCAAGGACCACGCCCACGGCCTGCACACGCCGTACTGGTGGCTCAAGTGTGCGGTCGGCGTGGACAACGACCAGCACCCGCTGGTGAAGGCCTACCACCAGGTGCTGGTCTGGGACATCATGCGGACCCCGCGGCTGAGCACGGCCACCCGCCTGGCCGAGAAGGCACTCAACCCCGTGCTCGGCAAGAGCATGGTGCTCTACTTCCGCAAGCCCGAGTAGGCCCCGTGTCGAGCGCATCTTCGTGCACCTGGCAGGTGCCTGCCGTCCACGGCGTCCTCACCTCCGGCGAGGTCGCCGCCACCGCTGCCTCCATCGCCGCGATGCAGGAGGCCAGCGGCGCGGTGCCGTGGACGCCGGGGGACAAGACCGACGTCTGGAACCACGTCGAGGCCGCGATGGCGATGCTCGTGGGCGGCCAGGTCGAGGCAGCCGAGCGCGCCTACGCGTGGTGCGCACGGACGCAGCGCGCCGACGGCTCGTGGCCGATGGAGATCGTCGTCGGCGAGGTGCGGGACGCCTCGGGCGAGACCAACATGTCGGCCTACCTGGCGGTCGGCGTCTGGCACCACTGGCTGCTGCGCCGGGACCGCGCCTTCGTCGACCGGATGTGGCCCGTCGTACGCCGGGGCCTGGACTTCGTGGTCGGCATCCAGCTGCCGTTCGGCGGCATCGCCTGGTCGCAGGAGTGGGACGCCTCCGGTCCGGCCCGGGTCAACGAGGAGGCGCTCCTCGCCGGCTCCTCGAGCATCTACCAGTCGCTGCGGGCCGGCGTGGCGCTCGCCGACCTGGTCGACGACCCACAGCCCGAATGGGAGCTGGCCGGCGGGCGGCTGGGCCACGCGCTGCGGCACCACCGCGACCTGTTCCTGGACAAGTCGGAGTTCTCGATGGACTGGTACTACCCGGTCCTCGGGGGTGCGGTCCGCGGAGCCGCGGCTGCCGCCCTGCTCGAGCAGGGCTGGGACACCTTCGTCGTGCCGGGGCTCGGGATCAAGTGCGTCAGCCACAACCCCTGGGTCACCGGCGCCGAGACCTGCGAGCTGGTGATGTCCCTGGACGCGATCGGCGACCACGGTCGCGCCGTGGAGCAGTTCCGGGCGATGCAGCACCTGCGCGAGGAGGACGGGCGGTACTGGACCGGCTACGTCTACCCCGATGACGTGTTCTGGCCCGTCGAGCACACGACGTACACCGCCGCGGCCGTCGTGCTCGCCGCCGACGAGCTGTCCCGCACGACACCGGCGTCGGGGATCATGCGCGGCGACACGCTCGGAGGGCACTTCGAGGAGATCGCCCTGGAGTGCGGCTGCTCGAGGATGCATGTCTAGACCGGGTCCCCAAAGTTCCGAATTGGCCACCACGCCTGCTATGTCCGTTTTATCCTGACGATTGCAGACTCGCGGGGAGGCGAGGCATGGCAACCAACGGCGACATCCAGCGGCAGATCGTCGAGTCCTCACTCGACGGCCTGTGGGTCGTCGACGCCCAGGGCCGGACGGTCTACGCGAACCGGCGCGTCGGGGAGCTCCTCGGGCGCACCGACGAGGAGGTTGCTGCCCTCGGGGTCGTCGACGTGCTCGACGACCAGGAGCGGGCCTGCTACGAGGCGCACCTCGCCGACCTGCGCGAGGCGGAACCGGACCGCCGCGGCGCCGAGCGCACCTTCCTCCGCCCCGACGGCTCCCCGGTGCCGCTCGTGGTCAAGGAGCAGGCGCTGTACGACGAGTCCGGAGACTTCGTCGGCTACCTCCACCACCTCACCGACGACACGCGCCGCCGAGCCCTCATCGACGAGCTCAGCCGCAGCCGCTCCCAGCTGGGGGAGGCCCAGGCGATCGCGCGCGTCGGCAGCTGGGAGATGCGCACCGACGACCCGGACCACTCCACCTGCTCCGACGAGATGTACCGCGTACTGGACGTCGACCCCGAGGTGTACGTGCCCGGCATGGCCGCCTTCCTCGGCCAGCTGGTCGAGGAGGACCGGGACAAGGTGGTCGCGAACTACCAGCTCGCCCTGGCCGATTCCCAGCAGCACACACTCGACGTGCGCGCGGTCATGCGCGACGGGTCGACGCGTTGGGTCCGCACCGTCGGGCGGGTGCTCGAGTGGTCGGCCGACGGTGCGCCGCTGCGGCTCGGCGGGACCGTGCAGGACATCGACGAGCTGAAGCGCACCGAGCTGCGCCTGGTCGACGCCCTCCAGCTGAACACGCTGATGCAGTTCATGGCCACCGCCGCCAACGAGACCAGCACCCTCGACGAGGCGCTGGTCAGGCTGCGCGAGCTCCTGCTGGCCGACGACCACTGGGTGCGGGGCGTGGCCTTCGACGTCGACGGTGAAGGGCTCGCGTGGCGCCGGCTCGGCGCCGACGACGACTGCCGGCCGACGTCGGCCGAGGCGACCGTGGCCGCGCGCGCCCTGAGCGAGGGGCACGACTTCGTCGTCGAGGAGGACCTGGAGCCGGACCGCCTCGTGGTCGGGTTCCCTGTCGTGGTCGAGGGTGTGACGACCTGCGTGGTGACGATCACCGCGCACGCCGGTCTGCCCCACCGCCCGGTCCTGCAGTCGCTCGCCGCCCAGGTGGCCGGCCAGCTCGCCCAGGTCGCGGCCCGCGAGCAGCTGGTCCTCGAGCTCACCCGCAGCCGCTCGCAGCTCGCCGAGGCCCAGGCGATCGCCCGGCTGGGCAGCTGGGACATCCGCCTCGAGCCCTACGAGGTCACCTGGTCCGACCAGCTCTACGAGGTGCTCGGCGTCGACCGCGAGACCTTCGTGCCCGGCCTCGAGGAGTTCGTGGAGCTCGTCGTCGAGAGCGACCGGACGCTGGTCACCGATGCCTGGGAGCAGATCGCCCTCGAGCCGGGGGAGCGCACGGTCGACGTACGCGTGCTCCGGCCGGACGGCCAGGAGCGCTGGGTGCGGGTCGTCGGGCAGCTGGTCGAGCGGGCGGCCGACGGGTCGCCGCTGCGCTTCGGCGGCACCGTGCAGGACATCGACGCGCTCAAGCAGGCCGAGCTCCAGCTGCTCGACGCCGTGGACCTGAACACGATCATGCAGTTCATGGCGAGCGCGGCGAACGAGACCAGCACCCTCGACGAGGCACTCGGGCGCACCCGCCAGCTGCTGCTGGCGCACCCGGACTGGGACCGCGGAGTCGCGTTCGACGTCAGCGGCCGCGAGCTCACCCACCGTCAGGTCGGTGCCGACGACGTATTCCGGCCGAGCGCGCTGGAGATCGCGGTCGCCGAGCGCGTGCTGCAGCAGGACGACGTCGTCTTCGAGGAGCACGCGGTCCCCGCGCGCCCGCTCGTGGGCTTCCCGGTGCGCCTGGACGGCGCCACGATCCTGGTCGTCGTGCTCACCAACGTCTCGCCGTTCGTGCGTCACCAGATGATGCGCTCGCTGCTGAGCCAGGTCGCCGGCCAGCTCGCCCAGGTGGCGAGCCGGGAGGCGGCCGCTGCGGAGCTCGCTGCGGCCCGCGACCTCGCGATGGCGGCGTCGAAGGCGAAGTCGGAGTTCCTGGCCACGATGAGCCACGAGATCCGGACGCCGCTCAACGGCGTGATCGGCCTGAACGACCTGCTCCTGCGCTCGGACCTCGACCCGCACCAGCGACAGCTGGCCGAGGCGATGCAGGGGGCCGGGCGCTCCCTGCTCGTGCTGATCAGCGACATCCTGGACTTCTCCAAGATCGAGGCGGGCGGCCTGGAGCTCGAGGCCGTGGCCTTCCAGCCGGCGATCGTGGTGCAGGCGACCACGGAGCTGTTCGAGCCGATGGCGGCCGCGAAGGGCATCGACCTCGAGGTCGAGATCGACGACGACGTCCCGGAGCGTCTCGAGGGTGACCCGAGCCGGTTCGGGCAGGTCTTGTCGAACCTGGTCGCGAACGCCGTGAAGTTCACCCACGACGGCGGCGTGCACGTGCGCGTCTCCGCGGGGATCGAGGACCGGACCGTCACCCTCCGGGTCGCCGTGCGCGACACCGGCATCGGGATGGACGAGGAGCAGCTGGGCCGGATCTTCCAGCCGTTCCGGCAGGCCGACGCCTCCACGACCCGGAACTTCGGCGGCACCGGCCTCGGCCTCGCGATCGCGCACCGGTTGGCTGCGGCCCTGGGCGGCCGGGTCGGCGTCGCCAGCGTGCCGGGTGAGGGCAGCACGTTCTGGTTCACCGGCAAGTTCGAGCTGGCCAGCGCCTCACCGCGGGTCACGGCGCGTCCGGCCCGGATCGCGCAGGACGACCGTCCCGGCGGTCACGTGCTGGTGGTCGAGGACAACGAGGTCAACCAGCTCGTCGCGGTCGGGATGCTCGAGGTGCTTGGCTACACCTCGGAGGTGGCGGCCGACGGCGCGGCGGCCGCGGCCCGGGCCGCCGGTGGCCGGTTCGACGCCGTGCTGATGGACCTGCAGATGCCCCGGCTGGACGGGTACGCCGCGACGCGGCTGATCCGCCAGGCCGAGCCTCCCGGCGTGCACGTGCCGATCATCGCGCTGACCGCCTCGGCCACGTCGGGCGAGAAGGAACGCTGCTTCGCGGCCGGCATGACCGGGTTCCTCTCCAAGCCAGTCGGCGCCGAGGCGCTGGGGCGGCTGCTGCGCGAGCAGCTCGGCGGCACTGCGCCGGACGTCGCGGTCGAACCGGCACCGGCCCCCGCACCGGCTCCGGTCGTCGAGGTGCTTCCTCCGCCCGAGGCCGACGACGCCCTGCCCGACCTCGACACCGCCCGGCTCGACGAGCTGGCGGAGATGGGGCCGGCCGCGCTGCCGCTGATCCAGCGGGCGATCGACAACTTCGTGTCCTCGGCGGCCGAGAACATGGAGCAGCTCCGGGAGTCGCTGTCGGAGTCGGACGCGCCCGCGCTCCGGGCGGCGGCGCACCGGCTGAAGGGGAGTGCGGCGAACCTCGGCGCGCTCCGCGTCGCCGACACGGCGTACGTCGTCGAGCAGCTCGCGGAGGCCGACGACCTCCTGTCCGCGGCTCCGGTGATCGCCCGGCTGGCGGGAGCGCTGACCGACGCGTGCGTCGAGCTGCGCGCCTACCGCCTGGAGGCGGCCGGGCCGATGGACACGGCCTACTCCGCCTGACCCGATCCGGTCACCCTGCGCAGCACGCGCATGGACCCCACGGTCCCGGTCGGTTCGAAGTCACCGCTGGCCACCGCGCGCTGCCAGACGTGGTACGGCGCCTGGCCGCCGTCCTCCGGTCGCTCGAACACGTCGTGGATGACCAGCACCCCGCCGGGCTGCACCCAGTGCGCGAAGCCCGTGTAGTCGTTCTGCGCGTGCACCTCGGCGTGGCCACCGTCGATGAACAGCAGTGCCACCTGCGTGCGCCAGTACGCCGCGACCGTGACCGACTGGCCCACCACGGCCACCACCCGGTCCTCGAGACCGGCCAAGGCGAGGGTGCGGCGGAAGACCGGCAGGGTGTCCATCCGGCCGAGCTCCGCGTCCACCAGGGTCGGGTCGTGGTGCTCCCAGCCGGCCTGGTTCTCCTCCGAGCCGCGGTGGTGGTCGAGCGTGAACACGACGCTGTCGCACGCCCGGGCCGCCGCACCCAGGTAGACGGCCGACTTGCCGCAGTAGGTGCCCACCTCGAGCGCCGGCCCGTCACCCAGGTGGGCCACGGCGGTGTGGTACAGGAACGCGCCCTCGTCCTCCGGCATGAAGCCCTTCGCGGCCAGCGCGTGCGCCAGCAGGTCGGCGGGCATGTCGGCGGCCGTGTCGGCGTCCGGGGCGGGGGTCTCACTCACGGCGGGGAGCCTATCCATGGCATGATTGGAACACGTTCTAGTTTCCCGGGCTCCACGAGCCCCGCCTGCGCACCCGAGGAGAGCGTATGCCGATCGGCATCAGCGACGACCACGCCGAGCTCGCCGCCACGGTCCGCAAGTGGGCCGAGAGCCACGGCGCGATCGACGCCGTCCGGGCCGCCGAGACCGATCCCCGGTCGCTCGCCGACTGGGGTCCTCGCGCGGCCGAGATGGGGCTCACCGCGATCGCGCTCCCTGAGGCCGTCGGCGGAGGTGGAGGCACCCTGCTGGACCAGGCGGTCGCGCTCGAGGCAGCGGCGTACGCGCTGGTGCCTGGGGCCCTGCTCAGCACGGTCGTGGCCGGCCTCGTGCACGACGACGCCGACGTGCGGGCCGGCATCGCGTCGGGCGAGGTCACCGTCGGCCTGGCGGCCGCCGGGGCCCTCCGCGCCGACGGACAGCGAGCGTCGGGGGAGGTCGCGGCGGTGCTCGACGCGCCGATCGCGACCCACGTCTCGATGCCCCTCGACACCGACGAAGGCTCGGCCACGGTGCTGGTCCCCACCGACCGGCTGGAGATCCAGCCCGGGCCCTCGATCGACCTGTCCCGCACGGTCGGCCGCGTGACGGTCGCCGACCTGTCCCTCGACGAGGCGACGGTCTCGACCTCGGACGCACGGCGGCTGTTCCTCACGCTGGCCGCTGCCGAGGCGTCCGGCATCGCGCGATGGTGCCTGGACACCGCGGTGGAGTACGCGAAGGTCCGTGAGCAGTTCGGGCAGCGGATCGGGGCGTTCCAGGCGGTCAAGCACCTCTGCGCCGAGATGCTCGAGACCAGCGAGTCGGTGACGGCGGCGGCCTGGGACGCCGCGGTCGCGCACGACGACGATCCGGAGCAGGCCGGCTTCGCGGTCGAGGTCGCCGCGACGGTGTGCTTCGACGGCGCCGTCGAGGTGGCCAAGACCTGCATCCAGGTGCTCGGCGGGATCGGCTTCACCTTCGAGCACGACGCCCACCTGTACCTCCGCCGGGCCACGGCGCTGCGAGCCCTCGTCGGCGACCCCGGGACGTACGCCGCGGCGCTCGCACGGCGCGCCGCGACCGGCGTCCGGCGTACCGGACGGATCGACTTCGGCGGCCAGGACGAGGAGTACCGCGAGCACGCGCGCCGTGAGGCCGGCCACATCGCCGAGCTGCCCGCAGACCGGCGCAGGGCGGCGCTCGCCGAGACCGGGCTCCTCGCGCCGCACTGGCCGGCGCCCTACGGCCTCGGTGCCGGTCCGGTGCAGCAGCTCGTCATCGACCAAGAGCTCGCGGCGGCCGGAGTCGAGCGGCCCGACCTGGTCATCGGCGCCTGGGCGGCCCCGACCATCCTCGAGCACGGCTCCGAGGAGCAGCGCGAGCGCTTCCTGGCGCCCACGCTGCGCGGCGAGGTCACCTGGTGCCAGCTCTTCAGCGAGCCGGGCGCCGGCTCCGACCTCGCCTCGCTGCGCACCCGGGCGGAACGCGTCGACGGGGGCTGGCGGCTCACCGGTCAGAAGGTGTGGACGTCGGTCGCCGAGCGCGCCGACTGGGGCATCTGCCTGGCTCGCACCGATCCCGACGCGAAGCCGCACGCGGGGATCACGTACTTCGTCGTGGACATGAGCAGCCCGGGCATCGACATCCGGCCGCTGCGCGAGCTGACCGGCGACGCGCTGTTCAACGAGGTGTTCCTCGACGGCGTGTTCGTCCCCGACGAGCTCGTGGTCGGGGAGGTGCACGGCGGCTGGCGCCTCGCGCGCACCACGCTCGCCAACGAGCGCGTGGCGATGGCCGGATCCAGGCTGGGTGACAGCGTCGAGCTGGCGGTCTCGCTGCTCGACGAGCCCCGACTCGGGCCCAGCGCGCCGGAGAAGATCGGCCGGGCGATCGCGCTCGCGCAGGTGGTCAAGCTGCTGGGCACCCGCTCGACGCTGAGGTCGATCGCGGGGCAGGGGCCGGGTGCGGAGTCCAGCGTCGCGAAGCTGGTCGGGGTGCGCAGCCGGCAGGACTCGGCCGAGCTCGCGATGGAGCTCCTCGGCGACGAGATCCTCACCGGCTCCGACCGCGCGGCCCGGGCCGCGGACCTCTTCCTGCGCAACCGCTGCCTCTCGATCGCCGGCGGCACGACGCAGATCTTGAGGAACGTCGCGGGCGAGCGGATCCTCGGCCTACCCCGAGGCTGAGGCGGACTCGGCGGCGGTCCCGGCGGCCACGTCGGAGGTGGCCGTGCGCCGGGTGACCCGGTGCCACTCGAGCCACCGCTCGACGGCGCGGATCACCTGCTGGCTGCGGATCGAGGAGAACACCTCGAAGGCGTGCTGCGTGCCGGGAAGCTCCAGGTAGGTGACCACCCCGGTGGAGACCTCGCGGAGCCGCTCGACGAACGCCCGCGCCTGCCGCACGCTGACCAGGCCGTCGTGGGCACCGTGGATCACGAAGAAGTCCGGCGCGTCGGGCACCACGTGGGTGATCGGCGAGGCGAGCTCGAACTCCTCGCGGTGCCTGCGTGGGTCCTTGCGGAACACGCGCGGGGCGAGGAACTTGTCGCGCATGGCCACCGCGGCCTTGTCCCCGGTCACGCCGCCGAGGTCGTAGACGCCGTAGAAGGGCACGCACGCCGAGACGGTGGTGTCGGCCTCCTCGAAGCCGGGCTGGTACTTGCCGACCTTGGGTGTCAGGGCGGCCAGCGACGCGAGGTGGCCGCCCGCGGAGCCACCCGTGATCACCAGGTACGACGGGTCTCCGCCGTACGACGCGATGTGCTCGCGCGTCCACGCGATCGCCCGCTTCACGTCCTCGATCTGGGCGGGGAAGGGGTGCTTGGGGGCGAGCCGGTAGTTCATCGCGACGCACACCCAGCCTCGGGCCGCCATCCGGTTCATCAGGATCAGGCCCTGCTGGCTCTTGTCGCCGATCGTCCACCCGCCGCCGTGGACCTGGATCAGCACCGGAGCGTTCTTCAGGTCGACGTCGCGGCGCCGGTAGATGTCGAGCCGCGCCCGGGTGCCGCCCTCGCGGTAGTTGAGATCGGCGATCCGCTCCACCTCCGGGCGCATCAGTGCGAACGGGCGGATGAGGTCGCGCAGCGGCGTGGGCAGCGCTTCGGCCAGGTCGGCCGCCGCAGGGTCGGCGGTCAGCTCGTCGAGGTAGCCGGTGCCCAGGGACTCGGCCAGCTGCTGCTCGGCGATCTCGCCGGCCCGGTGCGCGTCGCGGACCAGGTAGGTCAGGCCGGCAGCGCTCGCCGCCGCGAGGAGCAGCCCGCCCCGGCTCGCCTTGCCGCGTGCCAGCGCCTGAGCCGTGTCCAGCGCGGTCAGGGCGAGGATCTGGGGAGCGAGCTCACCGGTCGGCCACCCGATGGCGAAACCGAGCGGCGAGAGGTTGCCGCGCAGCGGTCGCACGGCGTTCGCGGTCAGCAGGGCGGTGATCAGCTGGCGCCGGAGGTATCCCATGTTCCGAGCCTACGGCCGCCGAAAGTAGAACACGTTCTAGCGCCGGGTTATGATCCTCACATGGAGCGGCTCAGCGGACTCGACGCCAGCTTTCTGTACCTGGAGAGCTCGGCGCAGCTGATGCACGTCTGCGGCGTGCTGCTGCTCGACCCGTCGACGGTGCCGGGCGGCTACTCCTTCGACCGGTTCCGCGCGGACCTGGAGAGCAGGGTGCGCTCGATCCCGGCGTTCCGCCGCAAGCTCCGTCCGGTGCCGCTCGAGATCGACCACCCGGTCTGGGTGGAGGACGCCGAGTTCGACATCGACCGCCACCTGCACCGCTTCGCCGTCCCCTCGCCGGGCGGCGACGAGGAGCTGGCCACGCTCTGCGCGCACATGGCGGGCATCCCGCTGGACCGCTCGCGGCCGCTGTGGGAGATGGCCGTGATCGAGGGTCTGGCGTCGGGCCAGGTGGCGGTGTTCACCAAGATGCACCACGCCACCGTCGACGGGGTGTCGGGCGCGAACATGATCTCGGTGCTCTGCAGCCTCGAGCCGGACGCCCCGCCGCTGGACGTCGGCGCCGACGCCGCCGTCTCCGCCCACGTGCCGGGCGACCTCGAGCTCCTCGGCCGCGGGATCCTCTCCAACGTCCTGAAGCCCTGGCAGCTGGTCCGGATGGTGCGCCCCACGACCTCGCTGCTCGCGCGCACGATCGAGCGGGCGCGGGAGGGCACCGCGATGGCGGCGCCGCTCACCGCGCCGCGCACGGCGTTCAACGGCAACATCACCGGACGCCGGGCGATCGCCTTCGCCGACCTCTCCCTGGACAAGATCAAGGAGATCAAGCGCGCGGTCGACGGGGGGACGGTGAACGACGTCGTGCTGGCGATCAGCGGGGGAGCGCTGCGGCGCTACCTCGCCGCGCGCGACGACCTGCCGACCAGCTCGCTGCTGGCGAGCGTGCCCGTGTCCGTGCACGGCAAGTCCTCGATCGAGGGCGGCACCAACAAGGTGTCCACGATCTTCGCGCGGCTCGGCACCGACATCGCCGACCCCGTCGTACGGCTGGGCCAGCTGGCGAAGGCCAACGCCCACGCCAAGGCCCACCACAACGCGATCCCGGCCGACACGCTGCAGGAGTGGGCGCAGTTCGCCGCGCCGCGCACGTTCGGCCTGGCCGTGCGCATGGTGGCCGGCCTCAAGCTCGCCGAGAAGGGCCCGGTGATCCACAACCTCGTGATCTCCAACGTGCCCGGGCCGCCGGTGCCGCTCTACTTCCTGGGAGCCCGGATCGACGCGCTCTACCCGCTGGGGCCGATCTTCCACGGCGCCGGTCTCAACGTGACGGTGATGAGCAGCAACGGCAAGATGCACGTCGGCCTGATCGGTTGCCGCGACGCGCTGCCCGAGATCGCCGACCTGGCCGAGGAGTTCAAGGCCGAGCTCGAGGCGTTGTACGCCGCCACGGTCGGCTGACGCGTCGGCCGCGTCCCGGCCCGCTCAGCCGTCGCCCGGCTGGCGCCGCTCGTGGAGGCGGACGACCTCCTCGGCGAGCTCGACCGTGCTGACGCCGCCGCGCCGCGCCGCGTCGCGGAGCCGGTCCTCGGCGGTGTCGACGTCGAGGCGCAGCTGCGCGGCCAGGATCCCGATCGCCATCTCGACCACCACCCGTTCCCGGACGCGGCGGGGAGCCGCCTGGGCCTCGCTGCGCGTGGTGAAGGACAGGTCGGCGTTGGTGACGGCTCCGGCGGCCCAGGCGCCGAAGATCTCGGCGAGCTGCTCGTGGTGCCCGCCGAAGGCCTGCCGCGACGCACCGTAGAGGTTCACCGTGCCGAGCACCTGCTCCTCCTCGAGGATCGGCAGGGTCAGCGTGGACTGGACGGCCTGGGCGGCCGTCGCCTGGGCGAACAGCTGCCAACGGCTCTCGTCGAGGGGGTCGTCGCCGACGAACTCGCGGGTCTCGCCGACCATCGCACCCTCGACGCACGGCCCTCCGGCGACGTACTGGATCGCGTCGAGGACGGCGAACTCGCTCGCGGTGGCGACCATCGTGAAGGTCAGCCCCTCGTCGAGCCGCGCGAGGCTCACCCCGACCAGGTCGGGCACGACCGCCTTCGCGCGGTTGGCCAGCCGCGTGAGGTGGGCGACCAGGTTCCCCGTCGGCTGCGGGTCCAGCTCGCGGATCGCCGCCAGCGTCTCGGGGATCGGCTCCATCGGACTCACTCCACTCCTCGTCTCGGCACCCCGGGTACCCCGAATGCCTCCACATCAACGGGCGCGGCGCGTGACGGATCCGACACTGCGCCGAGTCCGGGGCCGTAGCATCGTCGCCATGACCGTCTGCCCGCTGCCGCAGGGCGCGTCGACCGGCGTCGTACGCCGGGCCAGGGGCTGACGGCCCGATGGAGTCACCCGAGATCAACGACCCGGTCGTGCTGCGCGACGACGAGCTGGAGTACCGCAGCCGCGTGGAGGATCTCGCCCCCGGGCTCCTGACCGTCGCGCGGCCGCTCGGTCTGCCCGCCGAGCACCGTTACGAGCCCGGCGTCGCGCTGCAGGTCTCCTGGAGCTCTCCGCGCGGGATCGCGGTGCTGCCCACCCGGCTGGTCGAGACGCGCATCGAGCGAGGGGTGGCGCTGTGGCTGCTGGAGGTGGCCGGCGACGGCTGGGTCGAGCAGCGTCGGCGGTTCGTGCGGGTCCCGGTCGTCGGGCCGGTGACGCTCGTCGGGCGGGGTGACGAACCGGTCGAAGCGGTGACCGTCCACCTGGTCGACGTCAGCGAGGGTGCGCTGCGGTGCACGGCCGCGCCCGGTGAGGCGGCCGACGCCCTGGTCGAGGAGGTCGAGGTGACGGCCCGATTCCGGCTCGGTGAGAGCGACTTCGTGGTGCCCGCCCGGATCCTCTACCGCAGGCCCGCGGCGAAGCCGCCGGAGAACGCGGAGCTCGTGGTGCTGTTCGACGAGCCGGTCGCGGCGGCGGACGCGCTGCGCAAGGAGATCTTCGCCCAGCAGCTGCGCAACCGGCGCGCGCGCTCCGACTGACAGCTCCGCCTCACGCGAGCGGACCGTCGGGCAGCGGCAGCGGCCGCACACCCCCGAGCCGCCGGTGGAACCGGACCTGGTCGGCGTGGGAGTCCAGCACGTGCCACAGCGTGGCGTGGGCAGACCAGGCCAGGGGCTCGTCGCCGTGCCGCCAGGACGGTCCGAAGCTGATCCACACCGGTGTCCACTCGGCGGCCAGGTCCCATGCGCCGCGGTGCTGGTCGAGCAGGCGCCGGCGCACCTGGAACGCGGTGCGCGGGCCGTCGACGCAGATCGGCGCGGTGCTGATCGGCCACACCCGCAGGTCGAGCATCATCAGCTCGAGCTCGAAGTCGCGCAGGATGCGTGGATCCACCAGCACGGTGGCGACGTTCTCGTGCGGGTCGCGCCTCACGCGCAGCACGCTAGCCCGCGACGGCGGCTCTCGTCAGCCCGTCACCGACGCTGCCGGCTGGCCCGCCGGCCCATGGTGGTGTCGACCGCCTCGAGGAAGGCCGGCACGAACGAGTCGGCCTGGAGCACGCACCCGGCATGACCGCAGGGCGCCTCGTGGACCGTGGCGCCCGGGATGCGGGCCGCGATGGCGCGCTGGCGCGCGGGCGAGAGCACGCGGTCCTTGGTGGTCACGACCACCGCGGTCGGTACGTCGATCCGGCTCAGCCAGGGCGTCGAGTGGTGCCGGCCGAGGGACGCGACGGCCTGGGCGACCGCCCACGGGCTGGTGCTGCGGAACTGCGCGAGGGCCCACTCGTGCATGTCGGTCGGGTCGAGCAGCAGCTCGGCGGTCATCCGGGTGGCGGTGCTGATCGTGCGTGAGCGCGACAGCGTCCGCAGCGCACCCATGCCGACCTCCATGCCCTGGTGGAAGACGCGTTCGCTGCCGGTCGTGCGGAAGTGGTCGGTGGTGGCGGCGAGCACCAGCCCGCCGAAGCGCTCGGGGTGCTGGCGCCAGCAGCGCTGCGCCACGATCGACCCCATCGAGTACCCCGCGACGACCGGCGCCACCAGGTCGAGCGCGTCCGCGACGGCCGCCACGTCGTCGGCGCAGTCGCGCACCGAGAAGTGCTCGGAGACGATCCCGCGCCCGTGCCAGCGCTGGTCGAACACGACGACCCGGTACCTCTCGGCGAGCCGCTCGACGACCGGGAACCAGGTCAGCAGCCCGGTGCAGCCGACCGCGTGCAGCAGGATGACCGCAGGAGCGTCCGGGTCGGGCCCCGGCAGGTCGGTGAGCCAGGTCCGGCCCCGGCCGGGCAGGTCGAGCCAGCGCCCGTCGGGGAGGGTGACCGGGGGGACGTCCACGAGCTCGCGCAGCAGCGCGCGCGGCACCGAGCGGGGGTCGGACCAGGTGAGCGCCACGGTGCCTCCTCGCACGTGATCACACCGGTGACCGGTCTCGATCCCCGGGTGTTCTTCACGCTAGACTAGAACAGGTTTCATTTCTGGGACCTGGCCGCCTGAAGGGAGAACCCGTGGAGGACGCGGAAGTCCGTGCCGAGATCCGATCCGTGGTCACCGACGTGCTCGACCGGGGCGGGGCCTCGTGGGAGGCCTGCGCCGACGCAGGGCTGCTCGGCCTGGCGGCCTCCGACCGGCACGGTGGCGAGGGGCTGGGCCTCGGCGAGCTCGGTGTCGTCCTGCGCGAGCTCGGCCGCCGATCGGTGGACCTGCCGGTCTGGGAGACGTTGGTCTGCGGCCTGCTCACCCTCGAGGCCGACGGTACGCCGGAGCAGGCCGACCGCTTCGTCCCGGACGTCGTCGCCGGCAAGCTGCTGCTCGCGCCGGCGCTGAACGAGCCGGGCAACGCACTGCCGCTCGCGCCGGCGACCACCCTGCGCGACGGTCGGGTGACCGGACGCAAGACCGACGTGACCCTCCTGGAGGGCAGCACCCTGCTGCTCGTCTCCACCGACGGCGGCGTCGCGGTCGTCGATCCCGCGGGCGAGGGCGTGACGGCGGTGCCGAGCTTCTCCTCGCGCAGCGTCCCGCGCGGCGACGGCACGCTTCCCCCGACGCTCGCCACGACCGGGTACGTCTTCGACGGCGCGCCCGCCCTGGAGGTGCTCCCGAGTGCCGGCCCGGCGCTGCGGCGCCGCGCGATCGCCGGCCTGCTGCTGCTGGGCGACGGACTCGTGAGCGGTGCGCTCGACCTCACCGCCGGCTACATCCGCGAGCGCGTGCAGTTCGGGCGGCGGCTGGCGGAGTTCCAGGCGGTCGCCGTGCAGATCGCCGACGTGTTCGTGGTCGCGCGGCTCGCGGCTCTCGCGGCCGAGTCCGCGGCCTGGCGGGTCGGCGAGGGGCTGCCGGCCGACGACGACCTCGCCGTCGGGTCCGCCTGGTTCACCCACCGCGCCCCGGCGGCGCTGCAGACCTGCCACCACCTCCACGGGGGCATGGGCGTCGACGAGACCTACCCGCTGCACCGCTACTTCTCCCGCGTGAAGGACGTGGCCCGCCTGCTCGGCGGGACCGCCGCGACGCTCGCCCAGGTGCCCGTGCAGGAGCGCGACGGCAAGAACCTCGAGCTCACCGAGGCCCAGCGCGCCTTCAAGGACGAGGTGCGGGCGTACTTCTCGACGCTGGTCAGCGACGAGGACAAGCAGGAGATGATGACCGACCGGCACGGGCCGGCGTACCACCGCAACATCAAGCAGATGGGCGACGACGGCTGGATGGGCGTCGGCTGGCCGGTCGAGTACGGCGGCAAGGGACTCGGCGGGATCGAGCAGCAGATCTTCGCCAACGAGGCGTCGCGCGCCGACGTGCACCTGCCCTCGGTCACGCTGCAGACCGTGGGCCCCACGCTGCAGGCCTTCGGGACCGACAAGCAGAAGGAGATGTTCCTCGGCAAGATCCTGGCCGGCGACGTGCACTTCGCGATCGGCTACTCCGAGGCCGACGCCGGCACCGACCTGGCGTCGCTGCGCTGCTCGGCGAAGAAGGACCCCGCGACCGGGGACTGGATCGTCAACGGGCAGAAGCTCTGGACCACCGGCGGGCACGCCGCGGACTACATCTGGCTGGCCGTGCGCACCGATCCGGACGCCCCCAAGCACCAGGGCATCTCGGTGCTGATCGTCGACACGAAGGACCCCGGCTACTCCTGGACGCCGATCGTCACCTGCGACGGGTCGCACCACGTCAACGCCACCTACTTCAACGACGTGCGCGTGCCGGCGGACATGCTGGTGGGTGAGGAGAACGCCGGCTGGCGCCTGATCACCACCCAGCTCAACCACGAGCGGGTCATGCTCGGCCCGGCCGGGCGACTCGAGGGCCTGCGCGACGACGTCGTGGCCTGGGCGGCCGGCCGCACGGCACCGGACGGCACGCCCGTCCTCGAGGTGCCGTGGGTGCGCGACGTCCTGGCCCGCGTCACCGTCTCGTTCCGGGTCAACGAGCTGCTGAACTGGGAGGTCGCCGGAGGCACGGCCGACGCGAAGGCCGCGGTCGCGGACGCGTCCGCGTCGAAGGTGTTCGCCTCCGACGAGGTGCAGTCCCTCGGCCTCGCGCTCGAGGAGATCGTCACGGCGTACGGCGACCCGGCCGATCCGGAGACCGCCACGCTGCTGCACTTCCTGGACGCGACCACGAAGCGCAACCTCGTGCTGACCTTCGGCGGCGGCGTCAACGAGGTGCAGCGCGAGCTGATCGCGATGTTCGGCCTCGGCCTGCCGAAGGTGCCGCGATGAGCGCCGCGGAGCAGGAGGCCGAAACCCGCGACCACGACTGGATCATGGCCCGGGTCGAGGAGGTCAAGGCGCTCGGCGAGTCCGAGCCGAAGCCCGGCCGCGACCCGATCAACCAGCCGATGATCAACAATTGGCTGGAGGCGATCGGCGAGACCGACCCCCGCTACACCGCCGGCGAGGCGCCGCCGGCGATGGCGCAGGTGTGGACCATGGACGGGCTGGACCCGACCAAGCGGGCGAACGCGCCGCTGCACCGGACCATGAAGATCTTCGACGACGCAGGGTTCACCTCCGTGCTGGGCACCAACTGCGACCAGACCTACCTGCGGCCGGTGCGCGTCGGCGAGGAGGTCACCCTCAGCGCGCGGCTCGAGTCGGTCGTCGGGCCCAAGCGGACCGGCGTCGGCGAGGGCTACTTCGTCACCACGGAGAACACCTGGCGCGTCGGCGACGAGGTGGTCGCCACGATGCTGTTCCGGGTGCTGAAGTACAAGCCGGGGGTTTCGGCAGGCTCAACCACCGGGGGAAAGGTCTCGACCACCGGCGGCAAGGTCTCGACCACCGGGGGCGAGGTCGACCGCACCCAGCTGGTCCGCCCGCAGATGAACCGCGACACGCAGTTCTTCTGGGAGGGCACCGCCGCCGGCGAGCTGCGGATCCAGAAGTGCAACGCGTGCGGCGAGCTCCGCCACCCGCCCGGCCCGATGTGCCCCACCTGCCACGCCGCCGACCGCGGGTACGTCGTCGCGAGCGGCCGCGGCCGGGTGTTCTCGTTCCTGGTCCACCACGCGCCGCAGCTGCCGGGCAAGGAGCTCCCGGCCACGCTCGCGCTGGTGGAGCTGGAGGAAGGGGTCCGCATGGTCGGTGAGGTGCTGGCGGGTCGCGAGCGGATCGAGATCGGCACGCCGGTGCAGGTCGTGTTCGAGAAGATCGACGACGACCTCACCCTCGCGCAGTGGGAGCTCGTCGAGGAGGGGAGCCGCTGATGAGTGCGACCACCGTCGAGGCGGGCACCTCGCTTCCGACCTGGGAGCTGCCGATCACGCCCACGCTCGTGGTGTCCACGGCGATCGCGACCCGGGACTTCCAGGACGTGCACCACGACCGCGACCTGGCCCAGGGGCACGGGTCGAAGGACATCTTCCTCAACATCCTCACCACCACCGGGCTGGTGCAGCGGTACGTCGGGGAGTGGGCCCGCGAGACCCTCGGGCCGGACTTCCGGATCCACAGCTGCGCACTCCGGCTGGGTGCGCCGGCGTACCCGTACGACACGCTGAGCTTCTCCGGCACGGTCACCGACGCGACCGACGGGGTGCTCAGCGTCGACGTGCTCGGCGCCGTGTCGCTCGGCAACCACGTCAACGCGACCCTGAAGGTGACCGCCTCATGAGCAGCCGCTCCCTGGCCGGGCAGGCCGCGATCGCCGGCATCGGCGCCACCGAGTTCTCCAAGGAGTCGGGGCGCTCGGAGCTGCAGCTGTCCTGCGAGGCCGTGCTCGACGCCCTCGCCGACGCCGGCCTCACGACGGCCGACGTGGACGGGCTCGTGACGTTCACGATGGACAACAGCGCCGAGATCGCGGTCGCGCGCGAGCTGGGCATGGGCGACCTCCGGTTCTTCAGCCGGATCAACTACGGCGGCGGGGCGGCGTGCGGCACCGTGCAGCAGGCCGCGATGGCGGTCGCGACCGGCGTCGCCGACGTCGTGGTCTGCTACCGCGGCTTCAACGAGCGGTCGGGCCAGCGGTTCGGGCAGGTCTCGCAGTGGGCCGCCACCCAGGTGAACACCAACGGCCTCGACAACGCCTTCACCTACCCCTACGGGCTCTCCACCCCGGCCGCCACCGTGGCGATGCAGGCCCGCCGCTACATGCACGAGTACGCCGCGACGTCGGCCGACTTCGGCGTGGTGGCGGTCGCCGACCGCAAGCACGCCGCGACCAACCCGAAGGCGTTCTTCTTCGGCAAGCCGATCACGCTCGAGGACCACCAGGCCTCGCGGATGATCGCCGACCCGCTGCACCTTCTCGACTGCTGCCAGGAGAGCGACGGAGCAGTGGCGATCGTGGTCACGACGCCCGAGCGGGCCGCCGACCTGCGGCACAGGCCGGCCGTGATCGCCGCCGCCGCGCAGGGGAGCGCCCCCGACCAGTACGTGATGACGTCGTACTACCGCGAGGACATCGGCATCCCCGAGATGGGCGTGGTCGGCAACGAGCTGTGGCGGCAGTCCCGGCTGGGCCCGGACGACATCCAGACGGCGGTGCTCTACGACCACTTCACGCCGTACGTGCTGATGCAGCTCGAGGAGCTCGGCTTCTGCAAGCCGGGCGAGGCGAAGGACTTCATCGCCGACGGTGCCATCGAGATCGGCGGCCGGCTGCCGCTGAACACGCACGGCGGTCAGCTCGGCGAGGCGTACATCCACGGCATGAACGGCATCGCCGAGGCGGTCCGCCAGGTGCGCGGCACCTCGGTCAACCAGGTCGCGGGCGTGGAGCACGTGCTGGTGACCGCCGGCACGGGCGTGCCGACCAGCGGGCTGATCCTGTCCGCCGAGCCGACCGGTCGGTGAACGGCGCGCGAAACCTGGTTTACGGCCGCTAACCTCGCGGCCGGCCGGTCGTTGGACTGGCGTGGACCTGAATCGACGCCAGCTCCTGAAGACGACGGCCCTGCTCGGCGCGGGCGCGGCCCTCGGCGGGTCCGCCGGCGCCCGCCTGCTCGATCCCGCCGCAGCCGCGGCGACCGTCCTGCCCGACCCTGGCGCGTCCGGCATCGACCACGTCGTCGTGGTGATGATGGAGAACCGGTCGTTCGACCACTTCCTCGGCTGGCTGCCGGGCGCCGACGGCAAGCAGGCAGGACTCACCTACGTCGACCGCTACGGCGTCCCGCACGGCACGCACCACCTGGCGGCGTACGCGAGCTGCGGGTACGCCGACCCGGACCACTCCTACGAGGGCGGCCGGATCGAGCTGAACGGCGGCAAGTGCGACGGCTGGCTCAAGGCCGGTGAGAACGACGAGCTTGCCGTCGGCTACTACACCCAGCCCGACCTCGGGTTCCTCGGACAGGCCGCGCCGGCCTGGACGGTGTGCGACCGGTACTTCTCGGCGGTGATGGCCGAGACCTACCCGAACCGCTTCTACCTGCACGCGGCCCAGACCGACCGGCTGCACAACAGCACCACCCAGGCGACCATGCCGACGATCTGGGACCGGCTGAAGGATGCCGGGGTGAGCGGCAGGTACTACTTCAGCGACGTGCCGTTCACGGCGCTCTGGTACGACAAGTACCTCGACATCTCGGCGCCGTTCGCGCAGTTCCTCACCGATGCCGCGGCCGGGCAGCTCCCGGCGGTCAGCTTCGTCGACCCGCGGTTCGAGGACGAGTCGTCGGGCACGTCGAGCGACGACCATCCCCACGCCGACATCCGGGCCGGCGAGGCCTTCCTCGCCCAGGTGTACGCCGCGATCACGAGCAGCCCGCAGTGGGCCAGCACGCTCCTGGTGGTCACCTTCGACGAGTGGGGCGGCTTCTTCGACCACGTCGCACCCTCCACGGCGCCGGACGTGTCGGCCACCACGGCGCTGCGGGGCTTCCGGGTGCCCACGCTGCTCGTCTCACCCCGCGCCCGGCGGGGATCGGTCGCGCACGGCACCTACGACCACACCTCGATCCTGCGGGCCATCGAGTGGCGCTGGGGCCTGCCCGCCCTGACGCCGCGCGACGCGAACGCCCGCAACCTCCTCGAGGTGCTCGACTTCACCAGCCCGGCCGACCTCACCGCGCCCTCGATCACGGTCCGGCCCTTCGTGGCGGGCGCCCCGTGCGGGGTCGAGGCCACCGGTGTGGAGGCGTCGGAGTGGTCCGACCTCAAGAAGCTCGCCCTCTCGTTGAACTGGAGCCTGCCCTCGTGAACCTCCGTCGCCGACTCGTCTCCGTCCTCGCCCTCGTCGTCGGAGGGGGTGCCAGCCTCGGACTGGTCACGGCGAGCACACCCGCGGACGCCACCGGCACGTCGTACCTGCCCCCGATCCGGCACGTCTTCGTGATCAACATCGAGAACAAGGGCTACGACGAGACCTGGGGGCCCGGCTCCGCCGCGCCGTACCTCTCCCAGACGCTGCGTGCGAAGGGGGTGCTGCTGAACACCTACTACGGCACCGCGCACAACTCCCAGCCCAACTACATCGCCCAGCTTTCCGGCCAGGGTCCGAACCCGCAGATGCAGGGTGACTGCCAGATCTACTCCTCGTTCGTCGGCGTGGGCACGGTGAGCCCGGGTCAGTTCCTGGGCAGCGGCTGCGTCTTCCCGTCCGGCGTGCCCAGCCTTCCCCAGCAGCTCACCGAGCACGGGCTGACCTGGAAGGGCTACATGGACGACATGGGCACCCCTTGCCGGCACCCCGCCCTCGACACCCAGGACACCACCCAGCAGGCGAAGGTGGGCGACCAGTACGCCGCGCGCCACAACCCGTTCGTGTACTTCTCCTGGGTGACGAGCTCGCCGCTGTGCGCGCAGCGCGTGGTGGACCTCAGCCAGCTCGACAGCGACCTCGCGTCCACTGCGACGACCCCGAACCTCTCCTACATCACGCCGGACCTGTGCGACGACGGCCACGACGCGCCCTGCGTCGACGGCCGACCCGGTGGCCTCGCGTCGGCGGACGCGTTCCTGCAGACCTGGGTGCCGAAGATCCTGGCGTCGCCGGCGTTCCAGAAGGACGGCCTGCTCGTGATCACCGCGGACGAGTCCGACGGCCCGCAGAGCGACGCCAGCGCGTGCTGCGGTGAGGGTCCGGCGCCCAACTCCGCGCTGCCCGGCATCGTCGGCCTCGGCGGCGGCCGGGTCGGCGCCCTGGTGATCTCCAGGTGGACCAACCCGGGCACGTGGAGCACGACGCCGTACAACCACTACTCGCTGCTGGCCTCGATCGAAGACATCTTCGGGCTCGCGCGCCTCGGGTACGCCGGAGCCGACGGCCTGAACCGGTTCGGGCTGGACGTCTACAACGCCTACTGACCCGTGCGGGCCGCCCGGCTGCTGTCAGGTTCTGTGCAGGTTCGTGGGCGTTCACTTCAGGTGTGGCAACGACCTGGACCGGTCACACGCCGGCGCCGGCGCACCTGCGCCTGACGGCTGCGCTCGCCCTCGGGCGGCTCGCGGCCTGGCTCTCCCGCGCCGTGCTCGGCCGCTCCGGCGGCGTGATCGGCGGGCGTGTCCTGGCCGCGGTGGCGCCGGACGCGACCAGCAGGCTCGCCCGGCACCACCGGGTGGTGCTGGTGTCCGGCACCAACGGCAAGTCGACCTCGACGGCCATGCTCGCGGCCGCCCTCGGGGTCCAGCGTCGTCCGGCCACCAACGCCGACGGCGCCAACACCCCGGCCGGCCTGTGCTGGACCGTCGCGACCGCCTCGGCTCCCGACGTCGTCCTCGAGGTGGACGAGGCGTGGCTGCCGTGGGCGGTGCGCACGTTCGACCCGGTGGCGGTGGTCCTGCTGAACCTCGCGCGCGACCAGCTGCACCGCAACCCGGAGGTGTCCCGCCTCGCCCAGCGGTGGCGCGACGCGCTGTCCGCGGTGCCGCTGGTGGTGGCCAACGCCGACGACCCGTGGGTCGTCTGGGCGGCCGGGACCGCAGAGCGGCAGGTCTGGGTCGCCGCCGGGCAGGAGTGGGACGAGGACTCGCTGATGTGCCCCGCCTGCGGTGACCTCCTGGACCGCGGCGCGGCATGGTCGTGCCGGTGCGGAACGGCACGACCCACGCCGGACTGGGTCCTCCGCCCAGGAGCGATCGTGGCTCCGAACGGCGACGCCGTGCGCTACGCGACGCTGCCGGGGAACAGCAACCTCGCCAACGCCGCGATGGCCCTGGCCGCCGCGGTCGAGCTCGGAATCCCTCCCGTCGCCGCTGGGCGCTCGCTGGCCGGGGTGAGGGTCGTGGCCGGTCGCTACGCCACCACGCGCGTCGGCAACCACGAGATCCGGCTGGTGCTGGCGAAGAACCCGGCGAGCTGGCGCTCCGCCCTCGACATGATCGGCGGGGACTCCGCCGCGGTGCTGCTGGCGTTCAACGCCGAGGGCGCCGACGGTCGGGACACCTCGTGGCTCTACGACGTCGACTTCTCGGTGCTGCGCGGCCGGAGCGTGGTCGTCTGCGGGAGTCGCGCGACCGATCTCGCCGTCCGGCTCGAGATGGCGGGCGTCGAGGTCGCGGGCCAGTACGCCGACGAGCGGACCGCCCTGCACGCGATCCGCCCCGGCACGGTCGACCTGCTGGCGACGTACACCGCCTTCCAGCATGCTCGGCGGGCGCTCACCCGTGCGGCCTGAGCGGGTCGGCATCGTCGTGGTCTACCCGCGCCTGCTCGGCCTGTACGGCGACCGCGGCAACGGGATCGCCGTCCAGCACCGAGCCGAGGCCCGCGGCATCCCGACGTCTCTCGTGGAGGTCGAGCCGGGCGACCCCATTCCCGAGCAGGGTGACCTCTACCTGGTCGGCGGCGGCGAGGACCGGAGCATGACCGCGGCGGCTCGCCTGCTCGACGCGCAGGCCGGTCTCCGGCGCGCGGTCGAGGCGGGCGCCGGGTGCCTGGCCGTCTGTGCGGGGCTGCAGCTGCTCGCGCGCGAGTACGTCGGGCACGACGGCTCCGTCCGGCCCGGGCTCGGCCTGCTCGACGTGACCTGCGGGCGGCTGCCGGGCCCCCGGGCCGTGGGTGAGGTGGTCGCCCGCTCCGAGATCGACGGGTCGGCCCTGCTCGGCTTCGAGAACCACCAGGGCGACGCGGTGCTCGGCCCGCTGGCCCGCCCGCTGGGTGTCGTCGCGGTGGGCCGGGGCAACGGCCACGACCGGCTCGAAGGGGCCCGGCAGGGCCGCGTGATCGGCACCTACCTGCACGGCCCGGTGCTGGTCCGCAACCCCGCGCTGGCGGACTGGCTGCTCGCCCAGGCGGTCGGGCACGACCTCGCCCCGCTGGCCGATGCCCGGGTCGAACGGCTGCGGCGCGAGCGGCTCCGCGCGGCCCCCACGCTGCGCGCACGCCGGCTGCGGCGCGGTTGAGCCGGGCCGTCATCAGCCGGGCCTAGCGCACGCGGTCCGGCGGGTGCCACGGACGCCGACGCGGCAGCCACCGGGGCACGGCGGCGGTGTAGGCCTCGTAGGAGGCGCCGTAGGTGCGTCGCAGGGTCGGCTCCTCGTAGCCGCGGACGAACGCGGTGACGGCGAGCAGGAACGCCGCCAGCCAGGCCCCCACGCCGACGCTGGCGAACATCACGGCCTGGCCGGCGATCGCCCCGGCGACGCCCAGGTACATCGGGTTGCGCACCCACCGGTAGAGGCCACCGACGACGAGCTCCTCGGTCGGGGCCACCGGCGCCGGCGTCCCGCGCCCCTCGACCACGAACTGCACGAAGGTCGCCACGACCAGGGCGGCGCCGGCCGCGGTCACCACGGCGCCGGTCGCCTGCGCCCAAACGGGCGCGCCGCCGTTCCACCGGGTGACGAGCCACGGGACGAGCACCGCGGTGCTGCCCGGCGCGAGCACGAAGAACGCCAGGGAGCCGAGGGCGGCGCGTCGTCGGGCCATGCGCCGAACCTAGACCCGCAGCTTGTCCTCGAAGAAGGCGATCGTGCGGTCGACCGCCTCCTGCCGCCGGTGCTCGGTCAGGGTGGCGTGCTGGCGGCCGGGGAACTCCACCCTCAGGAACGCGTCGCCCAGCTCGCGGGTCAGCGTGGTGAACCGCTTGCCCACCATCGGGTCGGACCGGTAGCGCAGGCCCAGCACCTCGCACCCCGCGGCGGCCCGCGCCTTCACGGCGGCGAGGTCGCCGGGCGAGAGGTTGAGGTCGGCCGAGCGCCGCGGCGTCACCGCGATCGGAGCCGACGGCTGGGCGAGGACCGGCGCCGCGACGGACGGGTCGACCATCATCGCCAGGGCGAAGCCGCCGGTGAAGCACATGCCGAGCGCACCGACGCCGGGGCCGCCCAGCTCGGCGTGCAGCGTCCGCGCGAGGCTGCGCAGCCAGTCCGCGACCGGCTGGGTCTGCCCGAGTGCGAGCAGGCTCATCTCCCTGCTCACGCAGATCCGGCCCAGCGTGCGGGCCACCGGCAGTACCCCGTTCGCGCCGCCCGGCGTCCCGAACAGGTGCGGCATCACGACGGTGAAGCCCGCGGCGACCACCTCGTCGGCGTACGCGATCACGGCGGGGGTGATGCCGGGGATCTCGGAGATCACGATCACGCCGGGGCCGCTGCCCCTGCGGTACGTCGCGTGCGTGGTGCCGTCGTGCGTGTGCTCGCCGCTGGTCCAGCCGTCGAGGGCGTCCATCACAGCGTCCGCCTCAACGGGGCGTCAGCACGCAGTCGGCCAGCACGGGGGCTCCGTCGCGCTCCTGGCGGGGCGAGTCGATGGTCGCGGTGACGACGATGTCGTCGTCGCGCTCCCAGGCCTGGACCCGGATCGTCTCGCCCGGGAACACCACGCCCGCGAACCGCGCGCCGAACGCCTGCACCCGCGCGGCGTCCCCGCCGAGCAGGTCGTCGGTGACCGTGCGGAGGACGATGCCGTAGGAGCACAGGCCGTGCAGGATCGGCGCCGGGAAACCAGCCGCCTGGGCGAAGGCAGGGTCGGCGTGCAGCGGGTTGCGGTCCCCGCAGAGCCGGTAGAGCAGCGCCTGCTGCGGCGTGACGTCGTACGTCGTGTCGGTGTCCGGCTTGCGGTCCGGGACCTCCACGGCGGTCGACGCGCCGCGGTCGCCGCCCCAGCCGCCCTCGCCGCGCACGAAGATCGACGACCGGACGGTCCACAGCTCCTCGCCCTCGCCGGTGGTCGAGCCTGCCGAGGCCCGAGCCACGCCCTCCTGCCAGATCACGGCGGCCTTGCCCTTGTCCCACACGTCGCTGATCCGCGTCGAGAGCACGGCCGAGCCCGCGGTGGGGATCGCGCCGCGCACCTCGATCGCCTGGCTGCCGTGCACGACCTGGCCGAGGTTGATGTCGCAGCCGGGCAGGTCCAGCGGCGGCGGGTCGGTCTCGTGGAACGTCGGGGCGACGATGCCGAACGAGGGCAGGACCTGGAGGTGCTCGTCGTCGAGGGTGTAGCGGAGGGCCCGGGGGTCCAGGTTGTCGCCGGCGCGCGAGCCGGCACCGATGCCCAGGTGGTAGAGCAGCACGTCGCTGCTGGTCCACGAGAACGAGCGGTCCGGCAGCGGGGCTCCGATGGCGACGTCGGGATCGATCGGCATCAGGCAGCCCCTCCTGCGGTCAGGTCGTTCTCGGTGGTGCCGGTGCTCGTGCCGCCGGCCGTGGCGACGCGCGCGATGTCCTCCGCGGCGAGGTAGCCGAACACGATCGCCGGTCCGATCGTCCCGCCGGGTCCCGGGTAGGTGTTGCCCATGACCGCCGAGGAGACGTTGCCGGCGGCGTACAGGCCCGGGATCGGCGTGCCGTCGGCCCGCAGCACCCGCGCGTGCTCGTCGGTGACCAGCCCGCCCTTCGTGCCGAGGTCGCCGGGCACGATCTTCACGGCGTAGAAGGGTGCCTGGTCGATCGTGTGCAGCGAGCAGTTCGGGGTGACCCGCGGGTCGGAGTAGTACTTGTCGTAGGCGCTCTCGCCGCGATGGAAGTCCTCGTCCACGCCGATGCGAGCGAAGCCGTTGAACCGCTCGACGGTGTCCTCGAGTGCGTGGGCCGGCACGCCGATCTTCTCGGCCAGGTCGGCCACCGAGCCGGCCTTCACCACGACGCCGGCCTTGTACCAGCTGCCCGGGAACGGCTGCCGGGGCCCGAGACCGGCGAAGAGGTAGCGGTTGCGGTAGCGCTGGTCGATCACCATCCAGGCGGGCACGTGCGACACGCCGGTCGCCTCGCCCTCGTAGATCGCGTGGGTCGCCTCGACGTACGGCAGCGCCTCGTTCATGAAGCGCCGTCCGGCGGCGTTCACGATGATCGAGCCGGGCAGGTTGCGCTCGGCCAGGCAGAACCACGCCCGGCCCGGCAACGGGATCGTCGGCCCCCACCACGCGTCGTCCATCAGGTCGGTGGCGGCGCCTGCGGTGATGCCGGCGAGGTGACCGCCGCCGGTATTCCACTCGGCGCCGGTCGACCACGCGCTGTCGGTGGGCTGCGGGAGGAACTTCTCGCGGAGCTCCTGGTTCTTCTCGAAGCCGCCGCTGCCCAGGATCACCCCCCGGCTCGCGCGGATCTCCTGGGGGCGCCCGTCGCGGAGCACCGTCACGCCGACGACGCGGCCGTCCTCGAGGAGCAGGTCGGTGAGATCGGCGTCGTAGACGACCGGCACGCCCGCGTCGACGAGGCCCTGACGCAGCCCGATCGCGATCGCGTTGCCCATCCCGTACATCTTCCGGCCCAGCACTATCGCCAGGATCCGGCGCAGCATCACCTTGAGCAGGGTCAGCGGGCCCTTGAGCGTGCGCATGCCCAGGCTGATCTTGCGGAAGTCGGCCTGCATCACGACGAGGTTGGCCGGGGCCTTCGTGTACGGCGGGGTGAGCCGCTCGAGCTCGTCGCCGAGGAAGCGCGCGTCCAGCGGCACGGGCTCGACGCTGCGGCCGCGGGCGCGGCCGCCGGGCTGCTCGGGGAGGTAGTCGGAGTACTCCGGGACCCAGGTGAACCGGACCGGCGTGTTCTCCCGCAGGAAGTCCATCACCTCGGGGCCGCGCTCGAGGTAGGTGTCGCGCCGCACCTTCGGCACGACGTCGCCGACGATCGCGTCGAGGTACCGGCGGGACTCCTCCAGGTCGCCGGGGGAGACCTGTCCGGCCTCGCGCAGCGCGTAGTTCCCCGGGATCCACACGCCGCCGCCGGACCGCGCGGTGGAGCCCCCGAAGTAGCTGCTCTTCTCGACCAGCACGGTGTCCAGGCCCTGGCGCGCGGCGGCCAGCGCTGCGGTCATGCCGGCGCCGCCGGCACCGACGACCACGACGTCGTACGCCGGCTTCAGGGGGACGTCTCCAGGGGCCCTCATGGCGAGAAACTGTAACAGGTTCTAGTATCAGTGTCGTGACCACTCAGGATGCCATCGGAGGCGCCGCGCCCGCCGCCGTGCAGGCGGCCGTCGACCGGCTCGCGCAGGCGCAGGCGACCGGCGTCCCGTGCGCCCCCGTGCGCGACCTCATCGGCACCGACGACCTCGACGCGGCGTACGCCGTGCAGCAGGGTCTGGTCCGGGCCCGGCTCGACGCCGGCGCCACCGTGGTCGGCCGCAAGATCGGGGCGACCTCGAAGGCGGTGCAGGACCAGCTCGGCGTGGACCAGCCCGACTTCGGCTACCTGCTGGACGAGATGGACGTCAGTGACGCCGCCCACGAGGGAGGCGGCCCGATCTCGATGCGCACGCTCCTGCAGCCGCGCGTCGAGGCGGAGGTGGCCTTCCGGCTCGGCCGCGACATCGACGTGCCGGAGGACCAGATCACGCTGGCCTTCGTGCGCGAGGCCGTCGACGTCGCGCTGCCCGCCCTGGAGATCGTCGACTCGCGCATCGCCGACTGGAAGATCGGCTTCACCGACACCGTGGCCGACTGCGCCTCCAGTGGGCTGTTCGTGGTCGGCAGCGAGGGCAAGCCGCTGAGCGAGCTGGAGCCCGTCGACGTCGAGATGTCGCTGACCATCAACGGCGAGGAGCGGTCGTCGGGCAACGGCGCCGCGTGCCTGGGCGACCCGCTGGAGGCGCTGCGCTGGCTGGCGGTGCAGTCGGCTCGCTTCGGTGACCCGCTGCGAGCCGGCCAGCTGGTCCTGTCCGGGGCCCTCGGCCCGTTCGTGCCGTTCGCCCCGGGCGACCGGGTGGTGGCGTCGATCAGCGGGTTCGACCCGTTGTCGGTGACCTTTTCCGAGTGATCGTCGAGAGTAGGAGCACCATGACCAAGCTGACCGCGGCCATCGTGGGTCCCGGCAACATCGGCACCGACCTGATGTACAAGCTGCTGCGCAGCGAGGTGATCGAGCCGCGCTGGATGATCGGGGTCGTCCCCGACAGTCCCGGCCTCGCGCGCGCCGAGGCGCAGGGCCTGGTGGCCAGTCACGAGGGCGTGGACTGGCTGCTCAAGCAGGACGAGCTGCCCGACCTGATCTTCGAGGCGACGAGTGCCTACGTGCACCGCGAGTACGCGCCCCGGTACGCCGAGGCCGGCATCCGCGCGGTCGACCTGACGCCCGCGGCCGTCGGCCCCGCGTGCATCCCGGCCGTCAACGGCGACGAGCACGCGGGCGCGGAGAACGTCAACATGATCACCTGCGGCGGTCAGGCCACGATCCCGATGGTGGCCGCGGTCTCCCGCGTCACCCCGGTGTCCTACGCCGAGATCGTCGCCTCGGTCGCGTCGCTGTCGGCCGGCCCGGGCACCCGTCAGAACATCGACGAGTTCACCCGCACCACGGCAGCCGGCGTGGAGACGATCGGCGGCGCCGAGCAGGGCAAGGCGATCATCATCCTCAACCCGGCCGAACCGCCGATGATCATGCGCGACACGATCTTCTGCGCCGTCGGCCCCGACGCCGACCGCGACGCGATCACCGAGTCGGTGCACCGCATGGTCGCCGCGGTGCAGGACTACGTGCCCGGCTACCGGCTGCTCCAGGAGCCGCAGTTCGACGACCCGTCGCCCGCCACCCGAGGCGCGACCAAGGTCAGCGTCTTCATCGAGGTCGAGGGTGCCGGCGACTTCCTGCCGCCGTACTCCGGCAACCTCGACATCATGACCGCCGCCGCCACCCGCGCGGGTGAGGGCATGGCCAGGGCCGCGCTCGCCGCGACCGCTGGTTGAGCCTGCCGAAACCAAGGGAGACACAGACATGAGCATCTCCGGACCTGCGGAGCTCAACAGCCTGGCCCGCACCTGGCGGGACACCGACCCGACGTCCGACCTGGACATCCGGCTCACCGACACGTGCCTGCGCGACGGGTCGCACCACAAGCGGCACCAGTTCAACGCCGACGAGGTGCGCTCGATCATCGGTGCGCTCGACGAGGCCGGCGTACCGGTGCTCGAGGTGACCCACGGCGACGGCCTCGGCGGCTCCAGCTTCAACTACGGGTTCTCGCACACCCCCGAGCAGGAGCTGATCAAGATCGCCGCCGAGACGGCGAAGAACGCGAAGATCGCGTTCCTGATGCTCCCGGGCGTCGGCACCAAGGACGACATCCGCGAGGCCCAGGGCAACGGCGGCTCGATCTGCCGCATCGCCACCCACTGCACGGAGGCCGACGTCTCCGAGCAGCACTTCGGGCTGGCGCGCGAGCTCGGCCTCGAGACCGTCGGCTTCCTGATGATGAGCCACACCCAGCCTCCCGAGGTGCTCGCCAAGCAGGCCCGGATCATGGTCGACGCCGGCTGCCAGTGCGTGTACGTCGTGGACTCCGCCGGTGCCCTGATCCTCGAGGGTGTCTCGGATCGCGTCTCCGCGCTCGTCGCCGAGATCGGCCACGAGGCGACGGTCGGCTTCCACGGCCACGAGAACCTCGACCTCGGGGCGGGCAACACGGTGATGGCCGTCCGCGCGGGCGCCACCCAGATCGACGGCTCGGTCCGCCGCTTCGGCGCCGGTGCGGGCAACACGCCGCTCGACGCGTTCGTCGGCATCTGCGACAAGCTCGGCTGGAAGACCGGCGTGGACTTCCTCAAGATCATCGACGCCTCCGAGGACGTCGTCCGCCCGGCGATGCCCGAGGAGTGCCGCCTGGACCGGATGACCATGATGATGGGCTACGCCGGCGTCTACTCCTCGTTCCTCAAGCACGCCGGCAACGCCGCCGAGCGGTACGGCGTCTCCGGCGCCCGCATCCTCGCCGAGGCCGGCCGCCGCAAGCTGATCGGTGGCCAGGAGGACCAGCTCATCGACATCGCCCTCGAGCTCAAGCGCCAGCAGGAAGGCTGAGCCGACTGCCCCGCCCGGGTGGTTGAGGTGCAACGTCTGGCTGGTTGAGGTGCGAG
>NZ_RJSF01000025.1 GCF_003725535.1 Nocardioides pocheonensis
CATCCTGGTGGTCAGCGACTACACCAACGGTGGGGGCACCCAGGACGTGAGCGTCTACCGCTGGAACGGCAACGACGCGACGGGTTCGCTGGGGCTGCTCTCGACCGGTGGTCTGTGTGGTGGCGTGGCGCACGACGACGTGTGTGCGATCGCGAACTCCTCGACGGTCTCCTCGGCGTGGTCGCCGACCTCGCACGCGTCGAACACCTTCGTGGAGGCCGGCATCGACCTGAACGTGCTGCTGGGCAGTGCGGGTGGGTGCTTCACCACGTTCATGGCCGAGACCCGGTCCTCTGCGGAGCTGACCGCGACGCTGAAGGACTTCGCGGGCGGCCAGTTCAACACCTGCCCGCCGGCGCCGATGACCACCGAGGCGACCCCGGGTGGGTCGACGGTCGCGCCGGGCACCGCCCAGCACGACGTGGCGACGCTGACCGCGGCCGGGAGCCGTCCGGTCCCGACCGGCACGGTGAAGTTCTTCCTCTGCCAGCCGGCCCAGGTCACCGGTGCGGGCTGCCCGACCGGTGGCACCCAGATCGGTACCCCGGCTGCCGGCGAGACGGTCTCCGGCGGGGTGGCGACCTCGGAG
>NZ_RJSF01000026.1 GCF_003725535.1 Nocardioides pocheonensis
CGGGTTCAGCGACCAGTTCAGGTCACCGGAGCTGGCCGCGTTGGCCTTGGCCGGCAGGTTGTCGGTGACCGTCACACCGGTCGCGGGAACCGCACCGGAGTTGCTGACGGTGATGTCGAAGCCGATCGTGGCGCCGGCCGAGACCGGACCCGGCGGGTTCGCCGACTTGGCCACGTCGATCTGCGCACCCACGATCGTCGCGGACTCGTTGGCATCCGAGCAGGAGCCCGACGCCGGGTCGTTGAACGAGTCACCGCCGTAGGAGGCGATCCACACGTAGGTGTGCGCCGCGGTCGGGTTGTAGGTCGCGCTCGTGGTCGCCACGCCGCTGGCGTTCAGGGTGCCGGTGGTGTGGAAGACCACGCTGCCGGTGCAACCCGGGTCGGCGGTCACGTCGTAGAGGTTGAAGTCGACCGTGTCACCGGTCACCGTGCCGGGCACGAAGTCGTGCAGCGTCGCGGTGTCACCCAGGGTGGTGAACCCCAGCCCCGGAGCGTTCGCACCGGTCACCGCGATCTGGGTCGTGATCGTCGGGCTGGCATGGGCCACCGTGAAGCACTCGGTGGTCGCGTTGGTGTGCGTGCTGGGCAGGTAGTACGCCGATCCCGCAGTGTCCGGGGTGTACTCCGCCCGCCAGCAGTACTTGCCCGGCGTGGTGTCGTTCGT
>NZ_RJSF01000027.1 GCF_003725535.1 Nocardioides pocheonensis
TGAACAGTGCGCTCGGCCGCCTGCGTGGGTCGATGTCGTCGATCGGTGCGAATGCGACGTCGTTGGCGTCGGCGTCGGAGGAGCTGTCGAGTGTGTCGGCCCAGATGAGTGGGTCGGCGGAGGAGTCGGCGTCGCAGGCGGGTCTGGTGTCGGCTGCGGCTGAGCAGGTGAGCCACAACGTGCAGACGGTGGCGACGGGCACCGAGGAGATGTCGGCCTCGATCCGGGAGATCGCGAAGAACGCTTCGGATGCTGCGGAGGTGGCTGCTCAGGCGGTGACGGTGGCGGAGGCGACGAACGTGACCGTGGCGAAGCTGGGGGAGTCCTCGGCGGAGATCGGGAACGTGATCAAGGTGATCAACTCGATCGCGGAGCAGACGAACCTGTTGGCGTTGAACGCCACGATCGAGGCGGCGCGGGCCGGGGAGGCCGGCAAGGGCTTCGCGGTGGTGGCCAACGAGGTCAAGGAGCTGGCGCAGGAGACCGGGAAGGCGACCGAGGACATCGGTGCGCGGATCGAGGCGATCCAGGCGGACACGGCGGCTGCGGTGGCGGCGATCGCGCAGATCTCGGGGATCGTGGCGCAGATCTCGGACACGCAGACGACGATCGCCTCGGCGGTGGAGGAGCAGACCGCGACGACCAACGAGATGGGTCGCAACGTCTCGGAGGCGGCGACGGGTTCTGCGGAGATCGCGAACAACATCACCGCGGTGGCGCGGGCGGCGACCGACACCACCTC
>NZ_RJSF01000028.1 GCF_003725535.1 Nocardioides pocheonensis
CGACGACATCGACCCACGCAGGCGGCCGAGCGCACTGTTCAACGCGACCGCCATGCGGCCGGTCTCGTCGCGGCTCTCGATCTCGAGCTGCAGGGTGAGGTCGCCGCCGGCGACCTTCTCCAGCGCGTCCACGGCGTGGCGGACCCGACGGACGATCGCCCGGGCCACGAGCCAGCCGAGGCCGGTCAGCAGCACGAGCGCCAGCAGGCCGGAGACCAGGATCGTCCGGGTCGCCGCGGTCCGGGCGTTCTTCACGGCTGCCCGGTCCTGGTCCACGACCCGCTGCACGCTGGCGGCCACCGTCGGCAGCGAGCCCTCGAGCTTCTTGAACGCCGTGAGGAAGGTCGGGTAGTCCAGGCGGGCCGCCGCCGGGTCCGCGCCGGCCTCGGCGACCATCGCCTTCGCCTGCGCCAGGTACTCCTGCACGTCGGACCCGACCGAGTCCACGGCCCGGGACACCGAGGGACCGAGCCCGGACCCGCGCACGGCGGCCAGCTCCGACTGCAGCGTCTTCGCGTGGTCGGCGAGGTCACCGGCGACGGCCTGGGCCTTGTCCTGGGAGATGAGCGCTTCCAGGACGTCGGCCCGGACCGCGTCGTGCATCATGTCGGTGTTCGACGCGTGGGCGGTCGCTGCCGTGGCGGTTCCCAGCTTGTCCGTCGTACGGGCCGCCTGGCTGAGGCTGCGCAACGAGACCACCGAGAGAGTCGTGATCGCGACGACCGCCACGAGGACGATCGCTCCGATCTTGGTCTGGATGCTCAGGTCCGAGAACCGCCGCGTCATGCGAATCCTTCCGTGGGTGCGTTCTACCGCTGTGTGGGTGGGTCAGTAGGTGAACTGGCCGACGAGCTCTTGCATCTCGGCAGCCATCCGGGCCAGCTCGTCGGCAGCCTGGGCGGTGTTGCCCGCACCGGAGGTGGTGTCGGTCGCCGCCCGCGCCACCGCGGTGATGTT
>NZ_RJSF01000029.1 GCF_003725535.1 Nocardioides pocheonensis
CGTGCCGGCGAGGCCGCGGCGGCGTACACCGACTCGCTCGGCCCGGCGCGGCCGGCCGTCGACGAGGGGGAGGTCCACGCCGCCCAGGAGAGCGCCCTCGCGCCGTTCGCGGTCGAGGGAGGGGAGAACCCCTACACGATCCAGCACGACCTGCAGCAGTCGATGAACGACCTGGTCGGGATCATCCGGACCGCCGGCGAGCTCGAGCAGGCGCTGGAGCGGATCGAGCAGCTCAAGGAGCGGGCCAAGGAGATGGTGGTCGAGGGCCACCGGCAGTACAACCCGGGCTGGCACCTCGCGCTCGACCTGCGCAACATGCTGCTGGTCTCCGAGTGCATCGCCAAGGCGGCGCTCGAGCGGCAGGAGTCGCGCGGCGGCCACACCCGCGACGACTTCCCCGGCCCCGACCCCGAGTGGGGGAGCAAGAACCTCGTGCTGCGCCTCGACGGCGACGGCACCGGTGTCGACCTCGCCCACCAGCCGCTGCCCGTCATGCCTGACGAGCTCAAGAAGTACTTCGAGTAGGAGACCGCGATGAGCTACCAGCTGAAGATGCGCGTGTGGCGCGGCGACCAGTCCGGCGGCGAGCTGGGCGACTACACCGTCGAGGTCTCCGAGGGCGAGGTCGTGCTCGACGCGATCCACCGCCTGCAGGCCACCCAGGCCGGCGACCTGGCGGTGCGCTGGAACTGCAAGGCCGGGAAGTGCGGGTCGTGCAGCGCCGAGGTCAACGGCAAGCCCCGGCTGATGTGCATGACCCGGCTCTCGGACTTCGAGCCGGAGGAGACCGTCACGGTCACCCCCATGCGCACCTTCCCGGTCATCCGCGACCTGGTCACGGACGTGTCCTTCAACTACCAGAAGGCCAGCGAGCTGCCGTCGTTCGCGCCACCGCCGCGCGATCCCGACGGCAAGCGCCGGATGATGCAGGTCGACGTGGAGCGGGGCCAGGAGTTCCGCAAGTGCATCGAGTGCTTCCTCTGCCAGAACACCTGCCACGTCGTGCGCGACCACGAGGACAACAAGCCGGCCTTCGCGGGACCGCGCTTCTTCCTCCGGTACGCCGAGCTCGACATGCACCCCCTCGACACCCACGACCGCCGCGCGCTCGCGCAGGACGCAGCGGGCCTGGGCATGTGCAACATCACCAAGTGCTGCACCGAGGTCTGCCCCGAGAACATCAAGATCACCGACAACGCGATCATCCCCATGAAGGAGCGCGTGGTGGACCGGAAGTTCGACCCGCTGGTCTGGCT
>NZ_RJSF01000031.1 GCF_003725535.1 Nocardioides pocheonensis
GTGTCCGTGGCCATGAAAAAGTCCCCACTGGTGGCCAGGTCGAGGTCCCCACTGGTGGCCAGATAGAAGTCCCCACCCTTCGCGTCGTGTCGTAGCCGACGGTGAAGGCCCTGCGTGGTGACGGTGGCGGTGCCAACCAGTCACCGAGCACCACGCAGGGGCTTCCATTGAAGAACGCGAAGGAACGGATGGACGTGATTGCCGCCTACCGAGACGTAGGCACCTACCGAGGGGCTGCCGCGATCTGCGGCACGACCCACAAGACCGTGAAGCGGATCATCGAGGCCCACGAGGCCGCCAGCAGCGGCGAAGCGCCGGCGGTGCGGGAGCCGCGGGCGCGCAACTACGAGCAGGTCGCCGACCTGGTCGCGGAGAAGATCAAGGCGACGTCGGGTCGGATCAGCGCGAAGCGACTGCTCCCGGCCGCACGCGCGGCTGGGTATGCGGGATCGGACCGCAACTTCCGGCGCCTGGTTGCCCAGGCCAAGAGTGACTGGCGGCGGGGTCTGGTCCGGGCCGGTGGGCGTCGTCCGGCGATCTGGTCGCCGGGCGAGGTCCTGGCCATCGATTGGGGCACTGAGGTGGTCGCTGGCCGGCGGGTGCACGTGTTCTGCGCGGTGCTCGCGTGGTCGCGGTTCCGGTTCGTCCGCTTCGCTGCCGATGAGCAGCAGGCGACCACGCTGGGCTTGTTGGCCGAGTGCTTCGAGGTCCTCGGCGGCGTGCCGAAGGTCGTGCTGGCCGACCGGATGGCCTGTTTGAAGGGCGGGGTCGTCGCGAACGTGGTGGTGCCCTCCCCGGATTACGTCCGGTTCGCGACCCACTACCGGTTCCGGCCCGACTTCTGCCATGCCGCGGACCCGGAGTCCAAGGGCATCGTGGAGAACTTGGTCGGGTATGCCAAGGACGACCTTCTGGTCCCGCTCGAGCTCGATCAAGATCCTTGGGCTGAGGGCATCGCGGGACTCAACGTCCGGGCCGCGGCCTGGTGCGAGGAGGTCAACGCGAGGGTGCATTCGGAGATCCACGCGGTCCCGGCCGAGCGACTGGTCGCCGAGCATGGGTTGCTCGGTGAGCTGCCGTCGCTGCGGCTGGAGGTGGGCCCGAAACCGATCAGCCGGAAGGTCGACAAGCTCTCCTGCATCCGGTTCGGGTCGGCCCGCTACTCGGTCCCGAACCGGCTCATCGGCACCACGGTGACGGTGCTGGTCGAGGAGCGCGCCCGGGTGTTGCGGGTCATCGAGCCAGTCACCGGCGAGGTTCACGCCGAGCATGCGCTGGTGGCGCCGGGCGAGATCAGCATCGTCGACGCGCACTACGACCGCCCGCGTCCCGACACCCCGCGCCGGGCCGCCCGGCCACGGACGCCGGCCGAGCGGGAGTTCCTCGCCCTGGGGCCGGTCGCCGAGCAGTTCCTGGTTGGCGCCGCCGCGGCCGGGGTGACCAAGCTGGGCAGCGAGATCGCCGAGATCCTCACCCTGGGTGCCGCCCACGGCCACGACGCGCTGCTCACGGCCCTGGAGCGTGCCGTGGCGTTCGGTCGGTGGCGGGCCGCCGACGTCCGGTCGATCCTGGCCACCAACGGCCACGCCCCCCGCCCCACCTCGGCCGGGCAGGCCTTCGACACCGGGGTGGTGCTGACGTTGCCGTCGGTGCCGACCAGGTCGCTGGACGCCTACCGGATCGATGGCCGCATCGACCCGACGATCGATGGCGGTGAGGTGTCGTGACCGCCACGACCCCGCCGCCGCTGCCAGCGGACCTGAACGAGGGATTGAAGCGGTTGAAGATGGCCGCGATGCGCCGCCTGGCGCCCGAGCTGCTCCTGACGGCGAAGACCCAACGGTGGAATCCCGAGGAGTTCCTCCGCACCCTGGTCGAGGCCGAGATCACTGCCCGTGACGCATCCAACGTCCGGACCCGAATGCGGCAGGCCAGTTTCCCGGTCACCAAGACCCTCGAGGAGTTCGACGTCGCCGCGTCCTCCATCCCGCCCGCCACCTTCGACTACCTCGCGTCCCTGGAGTGGATCCGCGCGGCCGAGAACGTGTGCATGATCGGACCTGCCGGCACCGGGAAGTCCCACACCCTGATCGCGCTGGGGATCGCCGCCGTCGAAGCAGGACGCCGGGTCCGATACTTCACCGCCGCCGAACTGGTCGAGACCCTCTACCGAGGGCTTGCCGACAACTCGGTCGGAAAGGTCATCGAGAACCTGCTGCGCAACGAGCTCGTCATCGTCGACGAGCTCGGGTTCGCACCCCTGGACGACACCGGAGCACAGCTGCTGTTCCGGTTTGTCGCGGCCGCCTACGAGCGCCGCTCGCTCGGGATCGCCTCGCACTGGCCCTTCGAATCCTGGGGACGGTTCCTGCCCGAGCACACCACCGCGGTCAGCATGCTCGACCGGCTCCTGCACCACTGCCACACCGTGGTCACCGACGGCGACTCCTACCGAATGAGACAGGCCCGAGCGAAGGGAGCAACACGACTCAAGACCAACTGAACTCACCGCGAAGGGTGGGGGACTTTCAGTTGGCCACCAGCGGGGACCGCAACCTGGCCATTGACA
>NZ_RJSF01000032.1 GCF_003725535.1 Nocardioides pocheonensis
TGAGGTGCGGTTGCGCAGCAACCGCCTCGAAACCCGGTGAGCCGACAGCACGTGGGCAACGACGGTTACCGTGCCCGCATGTACACGCTCGGCAGCCTCACGACCGAACCCGTCCTCGACCACCTCGACCTCGTCGGCGCGCCCGTCGCCGATCTCCTGAAGCGGTGGGAGCACGCGGGCGAGGTCGGCGTCGTGGCGATCGACCCCGCCCTCTCCGAGACGTCCGCGACCGTCGACGTGTACGGCGTTCCGTGGGAGCGCGGGGCCAACTGCGTGGTCGTGATGGGCAGGCGCGAGGGCCAGGAGCGCACCGCGGCGTGCGTGGTCCGCGGCGACACGAAGGCCGACGTGAACAACAAGGTCAAGCGGATCCTCGACGTCCGCAAGTGCTCGTTCCTCGACCACGAGCGGGCGGTCGCGGAGAGCGGCATGGAGTACGGCGGGATCACCCCGATCGGCGTACCGGACGGGTGGCGGCTGCTGCTCGACGCTCGCGTGCCCGAGGTCGAGACCGTGCTGATCGGCAGTGGGATCCGTGGCTCCAAGCTGATCCTGCCGGGCCGGCTGCTCGCCGAGCTCCCCGGCGCCGAGGTCGTCGAGGACCTGGCGTTCTGACTCGATTGCCACCGGTCTGGACCCCTTGGGGATCCCAGGGTCTGATCAGGGTTATTACGGATGACGAACACCGTTCGTCTCTGTTCCAATAGGCGCATGCATCGACAGATCGCTGGCAAGCTGACCGGCCCCGTGACCAAGTGGATCGTGCTCGGAGGCACGATCGTCCTCCTCGTCGTGATGAGCTCACTGGGATCGAAGCTCAACGACGTCAAGAACAACGAGGCCTCCTCCTGGCTGCCCGGCTCGGCGGAGTCGACGAAGGTCGCGAAGGAGCTGTCGAAGGACGTCGACCCGAACGACATCCCGACGCTCGTGGTGTACCACCGCGCTTCGGGCCTGACGCAGGCCGATCTCGCTGAGATCGACAGGCAGGGCCAGGAGATCGCCGACATCAAGGGCGTCACGAAGACGGGCGTCCTCACCCCCAACCTCGCGAACCTGCTCAAGGCACAGGGGAAGAACGTCCCCACGCTCATCTCCGCCGACGGCCAGGTCGCCTACAGCTACTTCGTCTTCAACTTCGGCAAGGGGGGCTGGAACAAGATCCCGGAGCCGGCGAAGGAGATCCGCAAGCTCACCAAGATCGACGGCGTCCACGTGTACCTCGGCGGGTACGGCGGCCAGGCGTCGGACTTCGCCTCGTCCTTCGAGGGTTCGCACGCGAACCTGCTGATGTTCTCGTTCATCGTGGTCATCATCATCCTGCTGATCACCTACCGCAGTGCCCTGCTCTGGTTGCTCCCGATCCTCGGCGCAGCCGTCTCGTACCAGATGGCGGGGGGTGTGGTCTACCTCCTGGCGAAGTACACCGACATGGTCGTCAACGACCAGAGCCAGTACATCCTCGGCATCCTGGTGATCGGCGCCGGCACCGACTACGCGCTGCTGCTCGTCGCCCGTTACCGCGAGGAGCTGCGCCGTCACGAGGACCGGCACGACGCGATGGCGTACGCCCTGCACCGTTCGGCGCCGGCCGTCATCGCCAGTGCGGCGACGGTCGTCATCGGGCTGATGTGCCTGTCCTTCGCCGACCTCAACTCCACCGCGAGCCTCGGCCCCGTCCTGGCCGTCGGTGTCGCGGTCACGCTCATCGTGATGGTCACCTTCCTCCCGGCGATGCTGGTCATCTGCGGACGGTGGGTCTTCGGCCCGCGCACGGACGGGCGCCGTCCGTGGACGCTCACCGCCGTCAGCATGCTGGTCGGGGGCATCGCGGCGACCGTCCTCGGCGTCGTCCTCGGCGGTGCGGCCGTCGTGCTCGCCGTGCTCGGCGGGCTTAGCTCGTTCCTCGGTCTGCTGATGCTGATCCAGGTCGGGATCGAGCGATGGACCACCGTGCACAGCCGCCCCGATTTCGGTTCCGTCGAGCCCACGCGCAACGGGCTCTGGGCCAGGGTCGGGAGCCGGATCGCCGTCCGCCCGCGGGTCGTGTGGATCGGCACCGCCCTGGTGCTGGCGATCGCCTGCCTCGGCCTGTTCAAGCTCGACGCGCACGGTCTGAAGACCGAGGACTCCTTCACCCAGACCTTCGACTCCGTGACAGCTCAGAAGCTGATCTTCGCCCACTCGCTGGCCGACAACTCCAACACCGTGCAGGTGGTCGCGAACAGCGACAAGATCACCGAGGCCCAGACCGCGGTGACCGCGGTCGACGGCATCGGCACGCCCACGGACATCAAGCCGCTCGGCAACAGCGGTCGGTCCTGGTTCGAGGCGAGCATCAAGGAAGACGTCTCCTCGCCCGAGGCGTTCGACCTGGTGCGTCACGCCCGGTCCGCGGCACATGCGATTCCCGGTGCCGACGCAAAGGTCGGCGGCGGGGCGGCGCTCTACCTGGACACGAAGATCGCCTCCGACCGTGACAACCGGGTGATCATCCCGATCGTCCTCGTCGTGGTCTTCTTCATCCTGATGGTGCTGCTTCGGGCCCTGCTGTCGCCGCTGCTGCTGATGGCGACGGTGGTGCTCTCGTTCGGAGCCGCGCTCGGCATCTCGTCGTTGATCTTCCACTACATCTTCGACTTCAAGGGCGCCGACCCGGGCTTCCCGCTGTTCGCCTTCGTGTTCCTGGTCGCTCTGGGCATCGACTACAACATCTTCCTGATGACCCGTGTGCGTGAGGAGACGCTCAACCACGGCACCCGGCGAGGCTCCTTGATCGCGCTCTCCTCGACGGGTGGGGTGATCACGTCAGCCGGTCTCGTGCTGGCGGCGACGTTCGCCGTGCTCGGCACGCTGCCGTTCGTGTTCCTCGCCGAGCTCGGCACAGCGGTCGCGCTCGGGGTGCTGCTCGACACGATGATCGTCCGGTCCGTGCTGGTCACGGCGCTCAACCTCGACCTGGGCGCGAAGATCTGGTGGCCGAGCAAGATCGACAACGGCTCCGCGACGGCCGCCCCTCCGACGGCGCCGGAACACGAACTGGCGAACGTCTGACCACCCCCTCGAGTCGGGCGGAAACTCCCGACTCGAGGGGCGGTTTCCCCGAAGTCAACGGGTCGTTCGGCACGTCCGGGAGGGCTGCGGGGCGTCGTACGCTCGGACCATGGACGCGACGGTCGC
>NZ_RJSF01000033.1 GCF_003725535.1 Nocardioides pocheonensis
CGGCACCGTCGGCGAGATCGGCGGCATCGGCCAGAAGCTCCCGGCGGCCCAGCGCGACGGCGCCAAGCTGTTCCTCGTCGCCGCGGCGAACTGCGCAGAGGCGGTGCGGTCGCACTACGACCCGGGCAAGATGAGGCTGGTGAAGGTGGAGAAGCTCGCCGACGCGATCAAGGACGTCGAGGCCTGGCGCGACAACCCCGGTGCCGACCTGCCCCGGTGCACGCGATGAGCTCGAGCAGCCCGACGCCGTCGGCTCCGGACGCCGACCTGCAGGCCGTCGTACGCGAGCTCGAGGCGCATGCGGCCGAGTCCGGGTGGGACCGCCCAGAGCGGCTCTTCGCCCTCGTCGAGACCGCCGCCCTGGTCCGTCAGGAGCCCGGGCTGGCCGAGGCGCTGGGGCTCGAGGGTGAGCCCAGCGGCCTGACGCCGATCGAGCAGGAGCCGCTGCCCGAGGGCACCAGCCTCGAGCAGGTGCTGGCGGAGATCGTCTGGCCCGGTGAGGTGGCCGGCTGCGCGGCGATCGCCGAGCGGATCGTGCTGCCGCCCGAGGCCGACGAGCAGATGCCCGACGATCCCGCGGACGCACAGGCGTTCGCGGCGAGCCACCCCGCGCGCGAGGAGGTCAGGATCGTCGCCGCCGCGCTGCGCTCCGGCGGGTCCGCGTGCGCCCTCAGGCTACGGTCGCACGACGACGCGGATTCGGTGCTGACCAGCCCCGACCTCGTGCCGGGCCTGCTGACGCTGCTGCACGCCACGCTCGACCTCGAGGAGACCCGAAGCTGATGAGCGACTTCTTCAACGACGATCCCGAGGAGCCGCGTCGACCGGTGCCGATCCGGCACGACTCGCGGCGCCCGCGCCCGTTGGTGCTCACCATCGTCGTGATGGCCGTCCTGCTGATCGGGTTCTCGCTGTTCGCGGGCATCTGGACCGACAGGCTGTGGTTCGGCAGCATCGGGTACAGCAAGGTGTTCAGCACGCTGCTGTGGACCAAGATCGGGATGTTCGTGGTCTTCGGGGCCGCCATGGGCCTCGTCGTCGGCGGCAACCTCTGGATCGCCTTCCGGCTGCGACCGACCTTCCGGGCGAACTCTGCGGAGCAGGCGAACCTCGACCGCTACCGCGAGGTGATCACGCCGATCCGTCGCGCGCTGCTGATCTCGGTCAGCCTCGTGTTCGCGCTCTTCGCGGGCGGCTCGGCCTCGGGCAAGTGGCGGATCTTCCTGCTGTGGGAGCACCGGCAGAGCTTCGGGCAGACCGACACCTACTTCCACAAGGACATCGGCTTCTACGTCTTCACCCTGCCCTGGCTGCACTACCTGGTCGACTTCGCGATCACCGCGATGGTGATCGGCCTCCTCGCCGCGCTGGCCGTGCACTACGTGTATGGCGGGATCCGGCTCCAGGCGCGCGTCGGCAAGGTGTCCGGTCCGGCGCAGGCCCAGATGTCCGTCCTGCTGGGCGTGCTGGTGCTGCTCAAGGCCGCCGACTACTACCTCGACCGGTTCGACCTGACCTCGCAGAGCGGCCCGCTGATCACCGGCATGACCTACAGCCGCGACCACGCGATGCTGCCGTCGAAGAACATCCTGATGGCGATCGCCGCGATCTGCGCGCTGCTGTTCTTCGCCAACGTCTTCCGGCGCACGTGGATGCTGCCGGCGGTCGGGCTGGCGCTGTTCGCCCTGTCGGCGGTGCTCCTCGGGATGCTCTGGCCGGCCCTGGTGCAGCGCTTCCAGGTCAAGCCCGACGAGCCGGACAAGGAAGCCTCCTACATCAAGCACAACATCGCGGCGACGCGGGCGGCGTACGACCTGGACGCGACCGCGGTCACGCCGTACACGGCGAAGACCAGCCTGGACGCCTCGCAGCTCTCGGCCGACGCGGCGTCGCTGCCCGGCATCCGGCTGCTCGACCCGAGCCTGGTCTCGAGCACCTTCGACCAGCTCCAGCAGGTGCGTGGCTACTACAACGTGCCGGCGGTGCTCGACGTCGACCGCTACCAGGTCGACGGCCAGGAGCGCGACATGGTGGTCGCCGCTCGCGAGCTGCACCTCGAGGGCCTGCCCGACGGCCAGAAGAAGTGGGCCAACGAGCACACCGTGTACACGCACGGCTACGGCATGATCGCGGCGTACGGCAACCAGCGCGACAGCGCCGGCAACTTCGTGCAGAGCGAGGACGGCCAGCCCGCGTGGGCCGAGAAGGACCTGCCGCCCGAGGGCGTCCTGACCGACGCCAACAAGCCCGACGGCTACCGCCCGCAGATCTACTTCGGTGAGAACAGCCCGTCCTACTCCATCGTCGGCAGGGCCGCCGGTGGTCGCAACGTCGAGCTCGACGTGCCGCAGGGCTCGGGCACCCCCGGCCAGTCCAAGACCAGCACGTACGCCGGCAAGGACGGCGTCGGGGTCGGCTCGATGTTCCGCAAGGCGCTGTACGCCGTGAAGTTCGGCGAGCCCAACTTCCTGCTGTCCTCCCGGGTGCACGCGGACTCCAAGGTGCTCTACAACCGGTCGCCGCGCGAGCGGCTGCAGAAGGTCGCGCCCTGGCTGACCGTCGACAACGACGCGCTCCCGGCCGTCGTCAACGGCAAGATCGTGTGGATCCTCGACGGCTACACCACCACCGACCGCTACCCGCTGTCGGAGAAGAAGTCGTTCCAGGAGATGACCTCCGACGCGATCAACCCGCGCACGGCGTACGCCACCCTGCCGACCGACCAGATCAACTACATGCGCAACGCGGTCAAGGCCACCGTCGACGCCTACGACGGCACGGTCACGCTCTACGCCTGGGACGACTCCGACCCGATCCTCAAGGCCTGGGAGGGCGCGTTCCCGGGTGTGGTGAAGCCCCGGTCCGACATCCCGCCCGACCTGCTCGCGCACTTCCGCTACCCCGAGGACATGTTCAAGGTGCAGCGCAGCCTGCTGGCCGCCTACCACGTCCTCGACCCGCGGACGTTCTACGAGGGCAACGACCAGTGGGACATCCCCGAGGACCCCAACCTGCCGACCCGCAAGCAGCCGGCGTACCGGCTCTCGGTGGCGACGCAGACCGGGGAGAAGCCGGTGTTCTCGCTGACCTCGGTGTTCGTGCCGGCGAAGAAGCAGAACCTCTCGGCGTTCGTAGCGGTCGGTGCCGACGCGGCGGACCCGTCGACGTACGGGAAGTTCCAGATCCTGCGGCTGCCCGACACCAACCAGGTCGCCGGGCCGTCGCAGATCGCGAGCAAGTTCAGCTCCGACCCGGCGGTCGCGGCCGCGGTCCGGAACTTCAAGCAGAACGACGCGAAGGTGGAGTACGGCAACCTGCTCACGCTCCCCGTGGGCGGCGGGCTGCTCTACGTGCAGCCGCTCTACACCGTGCGGCAGGCGGGCGCGGGCAACTACCCCACGCTGCAGTACGTGCTCGTGTCCTTCGGGGACAAGGTCGGCATCGGACCCGACCTGACGAGTGCGCTCAAGGTGGTGCTGGGTGCCGCGCCGCCGGTCGTCACGCCGACGGAGCCGGGCTCCGGCACCGGTGGCACGACCGAGCTGCCGACCGGGGCGGTGGTCCTGCTGCAGCAGGCGGACGACAAGTTCCGTGAGGCGGAGACCGCACTGAAGGCCGGCGACCTGCAGACCTACGCCACGAAGATCGAGGAGGCGCGCCGGCTGGTGGAGCAGGCGCTCGAGGCGGGGAAGAAGAAGCCGTAGCCGTGGTGCCCGATGGTTGAGGTGCGAGCGGAGCGAGCCCTTCGAGACGGTCGCTGCGCGACCTCCTCAGGA
>NZ_RJSF01000034.1 GCF_003725535.1 Nocardioides pocheonensis
GCGTACAGGGAGTCGTACAGATCGAGGCGCCTCAACGCCAGGCCGGGCGCTTCGGGCTCGCGCCGTGAGGCCGCCAGGAGGTCGCGGTCCAGCGTCGTGACCAGCACCTGTTCGCCATCGCTCTCCGCCTCAGCGAGGATTCCGTCGTTGATCCCGATGGTCTTGTCCACCGGCCCGGTGACCAGAGCGCGCCCCACGGCGTGCATGGGTGCGTCCAGGGGCAACCCGTTGTGGCCGATCAGTGGTGACATCACGACGTACAACTGGTTCTCGATTGCGCGGGCCTCGCAGCCGGTCCGGACTCGGTGCACCCCGCGTCGGTTCCAGGTCAGCGACGGACAGAAGATGAGGTCGACCCCGCGATGCACGAGGTACCGGGACAGCTCGGGGAACTGGATGTCCGCGCAGATGAGCACCCCCGCCGTGAAAGGACCGACCGACGTGACCAGCAACCTGTCGCCACCCACTGCCCCGAGGGCGTGCTCCTGAGGAGTCAGGTGAAGCTTGTCCTGGGACTCGACACGTCCGTCCGGATGGACGACGTAGGCCGTGTTGCGCAGGCTGCCGTCCTCGGCCAGCCGATTGTGACTACCGCCGATGACGGTGATCTGGTGCCTGTCGGCAATCCCACGCAATCCGGCGATGATCGCGTCGGTGTAGGTCGGGAGCACCTGGCGGTAGTCCGAGGCCACGGTGCTGGTGGTGACGTCGTGATCCGTGATGGACGCCAGCAGGCCAGTGCTGGCGAGCTCCGGGAAGAGCATCACGTCAGCGCCCTGCGCCGCTGCGACTCGCGCCAGGTCGTCCAGGTGCGCTACGAAGTCCGCGAGGGTCGACTCTGCTCTGAGCTCCAGCTGCACGGTGGCAGCGGTGAGTGAGGTCATGAACGGCTTCCTCCTGGAGTCGCCCCTCCACGAAGGGGCTGCGACCAGCGGACTGGGACACCCGGACGCTAGTTGGGTTCACGGACCCGAGACATTGGTGAGGCTGGAGACCCAGGGCCGCAACCTCGTGAGATTTCCAGATCGGGCGGTGGGGACCCTCAGTCCTCGATGTGGTGCAGAGAGATCCGCTCGGAGCTCAGTCCGGCCGCGAATTCGCTGGCTTCGCCGGCGATGATCTCGGCCATGATCTGGCCGCAGATCGGGCCGCTCGCCACGCCCCAGGCGTGCCCGACATTCACGAAGGTTCCGTCAGTCCGGTCGACGACAGGGAGACCGTCAGGCGTCTCGCTGCTGAGGCCGGCCCACAGTCCCGTGACCCCGAATTCGGCGTAACGGGCATAGCGCTCGAGGCCGACGTCAACCATGGCTTTGGTCGCGGCGAGACTGATGTGCGGATTGAGGGACTTCCGGCCGTCGACGCTGTGGCCGATGTACAGCGAACCACCACGGTTGAGCAAGATCGTGTCGTCGTAGCCGTCGTCGGTCGCGCCGCCGCCCAGTGCCGCAGCAAAGGTGTCCGCGTCGTAAGCGGGCAGGTCGGTGAGCGCGCCGCTGCCATGCACGCCGCGCGGTCCGTGGAGGAGGGGGCTCGGGTGCGACTCGACGGGTTGCATCATGAGTTGTCCCACCCGTGCAGTCTCGACGGGCAGTCGAATGCCTTCGGCGCGCAGAGTCGTAGCCCAGGCTCCGGTGGCCCAGACCACGCCCGACGCGAGCACCTCGCCTCGGACCGTCCGGACGCCACGTACCTGGTCGCCCTCGCGCAGGGTGGAGAGCACGGCGGTGTTGCGGAAGAAGTGGACACCGGCCCGCACACATGCCGATTCCATGGCCGGGACGAAGTTGAGAGAGTCGATCTGCGCGTCCTCGGTGCAGAAAGCAGCGCCGATGGCAGTCTCGGGGAGAATCGGGCTCAGCTTGGCCGCTTGCTCGCGGCTGACCATCTCGATGTCGAGGCCGGCTTCTCGACGGTCATCGACATAGGCCTCCATCACGCGCCCTTGATCCTCGGTCTCGAAGAAGAAGAGGCCACCGTCTTCCCGGTAGTCGAAGACATCGCCGAGCACGTCGAGGTACTGCGAGTACTTCTGCTTTCCAGCGCGGGCCAGCGCCAGCTCGAACCCGGTCCGCCGAGTCTGCAGCCACAGAGCGCCAGGGTTGCGGCCCGATGCGCCATAGGCAGGAAACCGCTGGTCGACGAGGACGACGCCGAATCCTCGCTGACGTAGCTCCCAGGCAGTGCACAGACCTGCGATGCCCGCACCAACCACCACGATGTCCGCGGTGGCCAGCACCTGCGCTTCGTCCATCGCCACCTCCACCGTCATGTACTCGGCCGGCCGAGTGGAGTCACCATACGTGGCTGTCCACGACCATCACGCTAGGCACCGCACAAATCGAGCGGGACTGGTGAGATCACGAAGAACTGGTAGATACTTGGTGAGAATCCTGATTCCGGGTGGTCACTGCCACCCGACAGTCTAGGGATCCCCGAAGGTCGGGCCGCCTCACGGCGACCCTGGAAGGTCCGCTGCCAATGACCGCTGGCGCTCGAGTGGCCACTCTCGGGATGGTCCTCACCGAAATCGGAGGAGGGGCGCGCCTGCTCGTCGGGTCGGACGAGGACCTCGACAGGCTGGTGACCGGCGCCAGCGTGGTCACCGACGCGGTTCTTCCTGACGATGTGGGCCTCGCGCTCATCTGTCCGGCTCTGAACTCCGCCGAGGATCTCGAGCAGCTCAGCGGCAGGTTGTCGACCTCCGCCGCGCGACTGCTCGTGCTCACCACCCCCAGTCCCGTCGCATTGGCAGAGCTCAGCGCACGACTCCGCGGCCACGTCGTCGTGGGGAGCGCCGAGCCCGTCGATCCAGCAGCAGTCGTGCTGTCGATAGCGCGCTCTGTTGACGTGCCCGACGAGACCGCGACCCGGCGCCTGGCGGCGCTCCAGCGCTCATTGACGCAGGTGCTGGGCGATCCTGATCCCGTCGTTTCGCTGCTGGCCCGCCTGAAGAGCACCTGCAACGCAACCGTGGCGCTGGTGGACAAGCACGGGCAGGCGGTGCATTCGACCGGTCCCGTGCCCCTCTCCTTGCTCTTCACCGAGATCAGCCACACGGCGGCCGACTCCCAGATGATGGACATCGACGGTTGGCACGGCATCGCCGACCGCGTGAACGATCCGGCGCAGGGCGGTGACCACATGGGGTGGCTGGTCGCGGTCGCGCGCAGGGATGGCTTTCCGGACGCGTACGCCGTGTCTGCCGTACACCTGGCCGCCGCGCTGGTCGAGGCCAGTCAACGTATGACACTGGTGGCACGCCAACAGGAGCGTGCGATTCGCGCAGCGATCCTCGAGGAAGCCCTTGCTCTCCGGGGGATCCCGGACGACCCGGAGCTGTCCGGCCGCATTGCGAGCCTGGGGTTGGGCTTCGCCGATGACCTGAGGACCGTGGTGGCTCGACCGATCAGCTCGGGACCGGCGAGCCGTCGTCGGACGTCCACCAAGGACCTCGCGGACGGGTTCGATCGCGTGTTGGAAGCCTGGGACGTCCCTCACCTGGTGAGCGCGCGAGACAGGTTCGTCGTGATACTCATGCAGGGATCTCCGAAGATGCTGCGGCGCATCATCGTCGCATCACAGGACTCATTACCTCCCCTCCATGTGGGACTCGGTCGACCTGTGCGGGCTGTCGCCGACGTCAAGGACTCCTACCACGACGCCCACCTGGCCGTGCGGTCGCTCGGGCGCACCGCACGGGCGGCGGGCGTGATGACGTACGAGGACTTCGACTTCGCAACGCGTCTGTTCTCAGATGTTGGCACCGATCGCATGGCGGCCTGGGCGCGTGAGTTCCTCGCCCCGCTGGATGAGCGACCACCGCTGATGGAGGGCCTGAGGGCATTCTTCGCCCACAGCCAGAACATGAACGCCGCAGCCGACGCGTTGAGCATCCATCACAATTCGCTGCGCTACCGGCTTGCCAAGGTCGAGGAGCTCCTGAAGCTCACGTTGCGGGACCCTGCCGCCGTGTCGTCGCTGTTCCTTGCGCTGGCCGCGCGCGACCTCGAGGAGGTCGACTCCAATGCTCGACCACGGGCAACTCGAGCCGTGCGCACCCGACAGCCATCGGACGTCGAGGCACCGCGCACGCCCACCGACTTCGCCACGCCCGGGCTCGACCGGTTGGGTGTGGTCATCAGTCCAGGACGCTGACGGCCCGGACCGAGCCGGCCCATGGGCTCAAGCTTCGTCCCATGCGTCGTAGACCTCGGAGAGGGTCGGGAACCAGACTCCATCGTGCGAAGCGACGTGCTCGAGGAAGCGCTCGAGCATCAGCAGGTTGTGTGAGCGACCGATGGTCTGTGGGTGCAGAGTCCATGTCATGAGGCCGCCGCCGCAGCGCTCGTAGGCGAAGTCGAAGCTGTCGATCCATCGCGCCAGGACGGTGGCGTTGCTCTGGATCAGCGGACTTCCCTTGAAGTTCTCGAGTTCAGGGAAGTCGTCGAGCACCCAGGAGACGGGGAACTCGAGCACCCCGCTGGGGTCGCCGAAGCGGTTGCCGTTCTCGAGGTCATAGGCAACGACCATGCGAGGTCGGTACGGCTCGAAGTCACGACCCATCAGAGAGGAGTCCCAGTCGAAGCCGAGCTCGGTCAGAAACCCCAGAGTGTTGTCCGTGACGTCGAGGGCAGGCGACCGGTAACCCCGCGGGCGTGCGCCCAGGATCGCCTCGTGCTGCTTGACCTGGAGCTCCAGCAATCGTAGTTCCTCGATTGCGTCCAGGGCCGGGATGTACTCATGGAACACGCCGTGAGCAGCGACTTCGTGCCCGTCCTCGACGACAGCGGCAAGCGCCCGCGGGAATGTCTGCATCGTATGGGTGGGAACGCACCAGGTTGTGCGGATGTCGAACCGGCGGAACACTTCGAGCAACCGCGGCGTCCCGACCTCGGCGCCGAACTCACCACGTGACATGAGCGACTGCGACTGGGAGCGAAATGTACCCATCCAGACGCTCTGGGCGTCGAAGTCGGGGCTCAAACACACAGCCAGGTGCTTGCCCGCCGGCATGCGGATGGTCACGATTGCTCCGCAGGAGCAGCTCCCGCGCCCCAGTCGTCCGTCCATCCCGCCCTCGCTCGGTCCCGGCGGTAGTCGCGACCCGACTGGACGTCGTAGGCGACCTCGTCACGGGGGACGACGCGGATGGGCCGACCACCCGTCAGCTCCTCAGAGATGTGCGCGATGAGACCGGGCATCGTGGACAGGATGGCGACTCCGGTCCCTTCCTCGGGACTGAAGCCGAGCCCGACCAGGACCGCCGCCATCATCCCGACGTCATTGATGGCAATGTCCTCCTTTCCCGGAAGCCGAGTGAACGAGGAGTGTAGGGCTTCGTAGAGATCAGCTGCAGCCGGCCAGCAGGACTCCCTCACAGCCAAGGCCCTGAGTGCTGCAGCACGAGGATCGACCCGCTTGAAGACCGGGTGTCCGAGACCGGGAATGCGATGTCCCGACGTCCGTAGCCGAGCCACCTCCTGGTCTGCGAACTCCTCCATGGTGGATCCGGATTCCTGGAATCGGGAGTAGCAGTCGACGATGAAGCGACTGGTGTCCTCCGTTGCCAGGGTGTGCCGGCCCACCGACAGGCACGCTGCGGCCAGGCCGACAGCCATGCTCGGGTTCGCGGAGACCGCGAACCGGGCGGCGACCGTTCCTGGCTTCTCAAGTCCGTAGTCGAGGACCGCGCTCAGGACGCCGTCGAGGACCCGGACCTCGGGCGGACTGGGTAGGTCCCCCTTGATGAGGAGGTAGATCGCCGCGGTGAACGGCAGGTCGCCGATGAGGTCCTCCAGGTCGTAGCCACGGATGAACACCTTTTCCGGGGTGACCGCGCTGATCCGCGAACTCCAGTAAGCCCCACGACTGACGTCGGACTTCATGGGCAACTCCCTTCGCCGGACGAGTGCGCCGTGTCAGCGGATCCGTCAGTTCCTTCGGCGCTCATCGCTCTCGCCCTTCCTGCTCCAGGGCGGCGGCCAACGAACGCCTGTCGATCTTCCCGGTCGCGTTCACGGGCAAGCTGTCCACGACCACGTACTCGCTCGGAACCTTGTAGCCGGTGAGGTGCCCGCGGACGTGCTGGTCGAGCTCCGAGACATCCAGCATCGCGCGCGGCACGACGGCTGCGACCACTCGTTGTCCATGGATTTCGTCGGGCAATCCCAGAACCGCTACCTCACCGACCCCTGGATGCAGCCGCACGACTCGCTCGACCTCGGCGGGCGAGATGTTCACCCCGCTCCGGATGATGACGTCGGAGAGACGCCCGACGACGTAGACGTATCCTTCATGATCCACGCGGACCAGGTCGCGGGTCCGATACCAACCGTCATCGGTCAAGACTTCACGGGTCAGATCGGGGTCGTGCCAGTAGCCCAGCATGATGCCGGGACCTGAGGACAGCGCCTCGCCAACCTCACCTCGGGGCACCTCGGCTCCGTCTCGGCCCACAATCTTGAGCCTCGCGCGCGGCACCAGCCGGCCGGCGGCACCTGCCACAGGCTCGGAGTCGATCCAGGGGTCGTAGGTCACCAGGGGCAGGCACTCCGAGGAGCAGTAGGCATCGAACACCGGGACGCCACTGAGTCTCCGCCAGCGTTCGAAGGCGTCCTCGTTCCGCGGCTCACCTCCGGATACGCACAGCCGAAGCGACCCCAAGGCGTCTGCGTCGAGCGAAGAGTCCTCGAGGTGGTGCACCAGTTTCGTGAACGTGGTGGTGACCCCGGCCAGGAAGGTGGCGCGGCCGTTCGCGATGGCCTCGAGCAGCAATTCGGGACGCGCTCGACGCACGACGATGACCGTCGCCCCGCTCAGCAAAAGTGCCAACGATGTACTGGCCAAGCCGTACATCCAGGCCATGGGCAGACAGACGATCCCGCGGTCATCCGGGCCGAAGTGCCAGACCTCGCCATAGGTATCTGCACAGTTCTGTACCGCCCGAGCACTCAACATGATCGCCTTCGGTCGGCTCGTCGTGCCCGAGGAGAAGCAGATCAGGCTCAACGGTTCGCGCAGATCCGCCGGGTTGGGCGCGGTGTCACCACGAACCTTCACAGGAGCGAAGCTCTCGAGAGACGCGACCGGTGTTCCCTTCGACGCGGCGACCAGTAGGTCGTGGTCGACGCCCTGGCTGGCCACGACCAGGACGGGGTCGCTGCTGTCCAGCGCGTACTCCAGGTCATCCCGTGCCGACGATGGGTAGATGGTGACCAGCACACCACGGGAGCGCCAGACGGCGAGCGCCGTGGCGAGGAACTCAGCCGAGCTCTCCGCCACGAGCGCCACTCGGTCCCCCGATCGCAGGCCAGCCCCGAGCAGCGCAGCAGCGCGTCGCTCGATCTCGTCCTGGAGCTCGCCGAACGTCACGTTGCGACCTTCGTCGATGAGCGCGACATGATCGGGTTGTCGGCGCGCCACGGCTGCGAAGGCGGCGGCGCAATCGGGCCGGTCCGACATGGGATCCACCTCCATCAGTGGTGGCCTGACAGACCGGCGAGGATCCCGTACGCCTGCTCCACCACGTAAGGGGCGTTGGTCATGTCGCAGTCCAACCCCCGTCGACCGCGATCACCTGACCGTTGACGTAGCTGGCGCCGTCCGAGGCGAGGAAGAGGACCACGCTTGCCACCTCAGCCGGGTCCGCGGATCGGTGCGCTGGAATCAGAAAGTCCCACATCTCCGGCGACACACCGATTCCGCGCTGTTGCGTTGCGACGAGATCACCGAGCAGCTCCTCGGAGGTTGCCCGGAGGTTGGTCTTGATGACTCCTGGTGCGACCAGGTTGGCGGTGACGTTGTGGGGACCCACATCGATGGCTAGCCGGCGGGTGAGACCTTCGAGGCCCGCTTTGGACGCGACATAGGACAGCCCGTCGGCGGCGCCGCGCTGGCCCGCCACCGAACCGATCACGATGATCCGACCGGACCT
>NZ_RJSF01000035.1 GCF_003725535.1 Nocardioides pocheonensis
CACACCGCCCTCGACGCTCGCGATGCACAGGTAGGAGCGGTTCGCCCGGTCGAGCAGGAAGGAGAAGTAGTACTCCTCCTCCGGCGGGGTGGCCGGAGTGATCAGCACCCGGTTGACGGTCAGACCCTTGATCTCCATGCCGAGGATGTTCGAGGCGTGCTCGAAGGCCTCGTCCGGGGTCTTGGCGAGCTTCACGCCGCCCGCCTTGCCACGGCCGCCGGCCTTGACCTGCGCCTTCACGACGGTGACTCCGCCGAACTTCTCCGCGGCGGCCTTCGCCTCCTCGGCCGTCTCGACGACCACGCCGAGCGTGGTGGCCACGCCGTGCTTGGCGAAGAGCTCCTTCGCCTGAAACTCCATCAGATCCACGGGCTCAACCCATCTGTCGCTGTCAGGAATGTGTGGGCCGAGGTGAACTCGGCGCACCGCTGACCATAAACCCGGGGAGCGGGCCCGAACGACCCGGGATCGGCGGCTGGACGTGGCCTTCGCCACACGCGGGCTCAGCCGGCGCGGAGCCTGCCGAGGTGGCGGCGACGCAGCCTTCCCTGCTCGGCCAGCGCGAGGAGGGTGTCGCGGACGGAGTCGTCCAGGGGCCGCGCCGAGACACCGAGGTCCGCGGTGGTCCCCGACGTGTCGAAGGCCGTCTCGCGCGCCATCAGCTCCATCGACTCCGGGTCGCCGGGGAGGTGCAGGTGCGGCGGCAGGACCCGGTTCACCCGGTCGAACAGCCGCGCGAAAGCGACCAGCACGGCGCGCGGAGGCTCGGCGTGCGGCCGCCGGCGACCGGTGACCCGTCGTACGGCGCCGTAGAGCGCATCGCCGTCCAGCTGCCAGCCGGGCACGACGTAGCGCCGTGGCCCCCGGCCCGGCTCCATCGTCGCGGCGACCACGGCCGCGACGTCGCGGACGTCGACGTAGTGCATCCGGCCCGACGGGAACACGGGGAGCCGCCCGGAGGCGATCCACAGCATCAGCTCGGCGATCGTGCCCAGGTAGGGATCGTGCGGGCCGAGGACCCCGCCCGGATAGACGCAGGTGACCGGTGCGCCGGCGTCCTGGAGCCTGCGGGCGACGCGCTCCGAGGCGATCTTCGAGCGCGCGTAGGGCAGGTCCAGGTCGCCGAGCGGCAGGTCCGGCGTGGTGCCGCCGTGCCGGACCAGCGCGACCGTGGAGGAGACGTGCACCACCGGGTCGAGCCCCCGCTCGACGGCGCCACCGAGCACCAGCTCGGTGGCCCGCTCGTTGGTGGTGAGCACCTCCCCGGTCCGCCGCGGGTCGAGGCTGAAGACGGCCGCCGCGTGCACGACCGCGTCGCAGCCGTCGAGCGCTCGCTCGACGGACGCCCGGTCGAGCACGTCCCCGCTGACCACGTCGCCGACCTCGACGCCCAGGGGACCGAGCGTCGTCGGCACCTGCTCGGGCCGGCGTACCAGCATCCGTACGTCGTGACCGGCGGCCACGAGGGCGGCGACGACGTGGCCCCCGACGAAGCCGGTGCCGCCGGTGACGAGGACGCGCACGGCTCAGTCCTCCGGGAACTGCTCCGCGACCCAGCCGGTGATCTCGCCGGTGGTCGCGCCGGGGGTGAAGATCTTCGCCACGCCCATCTCGGCCAGCGCCGGCAGGTCCTCGTCCGGGACGATCCCGCCGCCGAACACCACGATGTCCTCGGCCCCCCGCTCCCGGAGCAGGTCGGTGACCCGCTGGAACAACGACATGTGGGCTCCGGAGAGCACCGACAGCCCGACCAGGTCGGCGTCCTCCTGGATCGCGGTCTCGACGATCTGCTCCGGTGTCTGGTGCAGGCCCGTATAGATCACCTCGTGGCCGGCGTCACGCAGCGCCCGGGCCACCACCTTGGCCCCGCGGTCGTGCCCGTCGAGGCCCGGCTTGGCGACAACGATGCGCAGCATGAGCCGAAGGCTAGCCGACCGGGGATTCGGTACCGCCGAGCCGCGTGGGGTGCACAAATGACTACCCCGATTTCACTCGTCGAAACCATTCCGTTACTGTTTGGCCGGTCGCGCGTTGATGCAGGCAACCGTCGGGGGACGAGCACGGCGCCGCAGCGACACCGGGTGTAGTCGAGCAAAAGGGAGCTATGGGCAACCATCGGGCAGACCGTCGCGGCCCCCAGCGGGCTGCCGTCGACCCGACCCCCGCGCAGACGACGCGGGCGGCCCGCCCTGCGGGTGGCAAGCGCAAGGCCACCCGGCACCGCGCCCCCGCCGCAGCGCGGGTGCTGCCCTCGGCCCCGACCGTGGTCGGTGCCGTGGCGATCCTCGCGGCCGCCGGCAGCGCCGTCGCGTTCGGCCAGGGCCAGCTGCCCGGCAGCAACGGCATCGCGCTCTCCGCGGGCAAGGCCGACGCCCTCAACGGCACCGACGCGTTCGGGTACGGCGCGAGCGAGGCCCGCGCCGACGCGATCAGCCGTGACACCGACCGGCAGGCGGCCCAGGACCTGGCTCAGAAGCAGTTCCAGCAGGAGGTCAACGAGCAGTCCCAGGCGCGCACCGGGGCGATCCTCAAGCTGGCCAGCTCCGCGCAGCAGCGTGCCGACCAGATCGCCAAGAACCTCTGGGTGCTGCCGACCGTCGGGTACCACCTGACCGCGCGCTTCGGCCAGTCCAGCGGCCTGTGGTCGCACCTGCACACGGGCCTCGACTTCGCCGCCCCCAGCGGCAACCCGATCTACGCGGTCGCCAACGGCGTGATCACCGACGCCGGCTACGACGGCGCCTACGGCAACAAGACCGTGGAGACCCTGCCCGACGGCACCGAGATCTGGTACTGCCACCAGTCGAGCATCGGTGTGAACATCGGCGACAAGGTGATCCAGAGCGAAGAGATCGGCACGGTCGGCAGCACCGGCAACACCACCGGCCCGCACGTGCACATCGAGGTCCACCCCGGCGGCGGCGACCCGGTCGACCCCTACCCCGAGTTCATCATGCACGGGGTCACGCCCTGACGAGGCTCGATGCCGATGTCAGGGCGTGGAGCCGAGCGGGCTGAAACGTCCGGAGGAGCGAAGCGGGGGAAGGCGTTTCTGCCCGCTCGGCGATCCCGGCAGGGACGCCATCGGTCTCGGCGTACTCTCGCGCAGCACGACTGCCCGCTCGGCGTACTTTCGCGCAGCACGACTGCCCGCTCGGCGTATTGTCGCGAAGCACGACTGCCCGCTCGGCGATCTACAACTTCTCGACCGGGGCGTACCTGAGTAGCAGGCGCTTGACGCCCTCGCTGCCGAAGTCGATCGAGGCGACGGAGCCCTCGCCGGCGCCCTCGACGCTGACCACGGTCCCGAGCCCGAACGAGTCGTGCTGGACCCGGTCGCCCGGGTCGAGGCTCGGGATCGCGCGACCCGCCATCGCCTTCTTCGAGGCGTCGGCCCGTGCGGCGGCGGTGCCGAACCGGCTCTGCATCTGCTCGCGACCCCGGCCGGTGAGGGTGCCCGACGCCCGGGCCGAGCCGTAGCCGCCCGAAGCCAGGTCGGGGCGAGACCAGGAGGTCTGCTCGGCCGCGGTACGGCGCCAGTCGACGAGGTCGACCGGGAGCTCGTCGAGGAACCGTGAGGCCGGGTTGTGCGCCGGCGCGCCCCAGGCGGAACGCATCACCGCGCGCGAGACATAGAGCCGCTCGCGCGCCCGGGTGAGGCCGACGTACGCGAGGCGGCGCTCCTCCTCCAGCTCGGGCTTGTCCCCCAGCGACCGCTGGTGCGGGAAGATGCCGTCCTCGAGGCCGGTGAGGAAGACGACCGGGAACTCCAGTCCCTTGGCGGTGTGGAGAGTCATCAGGGTGACGACGCCGGGAGCCTCCTGGCCCTCGGGCGCGTCCGGGATCTGGTCGGAGTCGGCCACCAGGGCGACCCGCTCGAGGAAGTCGGAGAGGCCGGGCGGGGCGGTCGGCTCGTCGGCGGGGTCGGCGCTCGGCCCGACCTGCGGGTCGTCGGCGAACTCCCGGGCGACCGCGACCAGCTCGGCGAGGTTCTCGACCCGGGTCTCGTCCTGCGGGTCGTCGGAGTCCTCGAGCTCCTTGAGGTAGCCGCTCAGCGCGAGCGTCTGCTCCAGCACCACGTCGACCCGCTCGCCGGCGACGACCATCGACTGGAGCTGCTCGATCAGGTCGACGAACGCCTTGATCTGGTTCAGCGACCGGCTGGCGAGGCCGGGCGCCTCGCCGGCGCGCTGCAGCCCCTCCCAGAAGGTGATCCGCTCGCGGCTCGCGAAGGCCTCGACGCACGCCTCGGCGCGGTCGCCGATGCCGCGCTTGGGGGTGTTGAGGATGCGACGCAGCGAGACCTGGTCGGCCGGGTTGACCAGCGTGCGCAGGTAGGCGAGCGCGTCGCGCACCTCGCGCCGCTCGTAGAAGCGCACCCCGCCGACCACCTTGTAGGGCATGCCGACCCGGATGAACACCTCCTCGAAGACACGGGACTGCGCGTTGGTCCGGTAGAACACCGCCACGTCGCCGGCGCGCGCGGCACCGGAGTCGGTGAGCTTGTCGATCTCCTCCGCGACGAAGCGGGCCTCGTCACGCTCGTCGTCGCCGACGTACCCGACGATCTTGGCGCCGTCGCCGGCGTCGCTCCACAGCCGCTTGGGCTTGCGGCTCTCGTTGTTGCCGATCACGGAGTTCGCCGCGGTCAGGATGGTCTGGGTGGAGCGGTAGTTCTGCTCGAGCAGCACGGTCTCGGCGTTCGGGAAGTCCTGCTCGAAGTCGAGGATGTTGCGGATGTTGGCTCCGCGGAACGCGTAGATGGACTGGTCGGCGTCGCCGACCACCATCAGCTCGGCCGGCGGCGCGGCGGGGGTCTCGTCGCGGACCTCCACCTCGGGTGCACACAGCTCGTGGATGAGGGCGTACTGCGCGTGGTTGGTGTCCTGGTACTCGTCGACGAGCACGTGGCGGAACCGGCGACGCCAGTTCTCCCGCACGGCCGGGAACGCCCGGAACAGGTGCACGGTCATCATCAGCAGGTCGTCGAAGTCCAGGGCGTTCGCCTGGCGCAGCCGCTCCTGGTAGATCCGGTACGCCGCGGCGTACGTCTCCTCCTGGACGTTGCGGGCGTCCTTCGCGGCGTCCTCGGGGTCCTGCAGCTCGTTCTTCGCGTTGGACACCCAGTGCAGGATCGCCCGCGGCTGGAACCGCTTGACGTCGAGGTCGAGGTCACGGCACACGATCGTCATCAACCGCTTGGAGTCGGCCGCGTCGTAGATCGTGAAGTTCGACTTGAAGCCGAGGTGGACGATCTCCTTGCGCAGGATCCGCACGCAGGCGGAGTGGAAGGTGCTCACCCACATGATCCGGGCGCGGTTGCCGACGAGCTCCTGCACCCGCTCGCGCATCTCGGCCGCGGCCTTGTTGGTGAACGTGATCGCGAGGATCGACCCCGGGTGGGCGTTGCGCTCGGAGATCAGCCAGGCGATCCGGCGGGTGAGCACCCGCGTCTTGCCCGAACCGGCTCCGGCGACCACGAGCAGCGGCGCACCCTCGTGCACGACGGCCCGCCGCTGCGGCTCGTTGAGCCCCTCGAGGAGCTCGTCGCGGGTGGGCCGGTGACGCTTGCGGGTCTCACCGGGCGCTGCGTCCCCGGGAGGCTCCTCCGAGGAGGTGTCGGCCGGCTCGACGGAGGGCAGGCCGGGGATCGGGAACTGGGTGGTCATGTCCCCCCAACCCTACGTGGGCGGGGGGACATCGGGTCAGCGAGCGCCGTACGAGCGCCAGTAGTCGTTGAGCGCGCCGTTGGTCTTCACGAACCACACGATCGGACCGACCAGGATGAACATGCCCGGGAAGTACCAGAGCCCGGTCAGGGCGCTGACGGGTGCCTGCCGCCCGGAGCGCTCGTAGAGCTTGGCGACCTCGTCGGAGGTGAAGAACGCCGCCACCGGGGACACGAACCAGGCCAGGACCAGCGCCACGACACCGCCGATGCCCTGGCCGCTGTGCTTCTTCATCTCGTCGTGGACGAGGTACCACCACACCAGCCCGTAGATCCCGAAGGTGACGAAGAACAGCAGCATGGAGAGGCCGGTCGACCGGACCTTGCCGACGACCGCCGGCCCACCGGGAACGGGCGGGGCGTACTGCGGTGCTGCGGGCGGCGGCGGAGGGGGCGGTGGGGCCTGGTCGCTCATGGCGGCAACCTAGCGAGGTTCGCCCACGCCCGCAGGCGTACGCCGCAACGCGCGGCTCAGGAGGTTGCGAGGCGCCCGGAGGCCGCCGTCCACCAGTCCGTGGTCGGAAGGCCGGCCACCGACTCGGGATCGGCGGGGTCGACCTCGAAGCGCTCGCCGGGCCGCGGCAGCGCGACGACGACGCCGCGCTCGGCGGCCTCCTCGCGCACCCAGTCGGCGGGCGCGGACCAGCGGTGGAAGGCCAGGTCGAAGGTCGCCCAGTGGATCGGGAGGATGGCTCCCCCGCCGGTCTCCCCCTGCACGTCGAGGTGGCACTGCACGGCCTCGGCCGGGTCCATGTGCACGTCGCGCCAGCGCCGGTCGTAGGCACCGATCGGCAGCACGGTCAGGTCGAACGGCCCGTGCTCCTCGCCGATCTCCGCGAACGCGGGCGTGTAGCCGGTGTCGCCACCGAAGAACACGCGGCGATCACCGGCGGCGGCCACCCAGGAGGACCACAGCGTCGTGTTGCGCACGAACCCGCGACCGGAGAAGTGACGCGCCTCCGTGCAGGTCAGGGTGAGGTCGCCGACCCGGTGGGACTGGCCCCAGTCCAGCTCGACGATCCGGTTCTCCGGCACACCCCAGCGACGCAGGTGGGCGCTGATCCCCAGCGGCACCACGAACGGCGCGTCCTGCAGCTCGACGAGCCGGTCGATCGTGACCGTGTCGAGGTGGTCGTAGTGGTCGTGCGAGATCAGCACCGCGGAGAGCGGGGGGAGGTCGGTGAGCGGCATCGGCACGGGGTGGTTCCGGCGCGGGCCGACGGCCGACGACGGGGACACGCGCTCGCTCCAGACCGGGTCGGTGAGCACCCAGTGGCCACCGATCTCCAGCAGCACGGTGGCGTGGCCCAGCCAGGTCGCGGCGAGGTCGGTCGCCCGCTTCGGGAGCTGCGGGGTCACCAGCGGCACCACGCCGCGCGGCCGGCCGATGTCGCCGCGGCGGGCCCACTCGGCCGCCATCGAGCCGGTGCTCCCCGGCTCGACCACGCTCATCGGGAGCCGGTTGTGGAACAGACCGTCGCGGAACTGCGGCGAGTCGTAGGTGCCCGGCGGGCGGGCGCCCATCGAGCGGCGTACGCCGCGCGCGGCACCGGCGACCGGCGACACCAGAGCCGCCGAGACCGTCGCGGCTGCGGCGAGGAAGGGGATCCGGATCCGACTCACCCTGCAATTGTGCGTGACGCCTGGTGACGCGCGGATGACCGAGCCCGGTTACGGCGTGAACTCGACGTGAACAGGCGCGGCGTCGCGCCGCCCGAGACGGCGTACCGGGAACCGTGGCAGGCTCGTCCCATGAGCGAGCGGAACGTCCTGGGTGGGGAGCTCGAGCCGTGCGGGACCGAGCCGATGACCGGCTTCCACCGGGACGGCACCTGCACCTGCGGACCGGAGGACGTCGGCGTGCACGCGATCTGCGCGGTGATGACCACGGAGTTCCTCGAGCACCAGCGCTGGGTCGGCAACGACCTGAGCACGGCGCGACCGGAGTGGCAGTTCCCCGGACTGCACCCCGGCGACCGGTGGTGCGTGGTCGCCGCCCGGTGGCTGCAGGCCCACGAGGCCGGCGTGGCCGCACCGGTGGTGCTCGCCTCGACGAGCGAGCGTGCGCTCGAGATCGTCCCGCTGGAGGTGCTCCGGGAGCACTCCGTGGACGTGCCCGACGACCCGGGCATGCTCACGTAGGCGCTCGACGACCTCACACGGTGCCGCGCACGCACCAGGCGTGGGCGACGACCGGGAAGGCGCCGTCGGGGAGGACCTCGCGGCACCTCGCCTCCAGGGCGTCGCGGACGTCGTCGTCGACGGAGGCCAGGTAGCCGCCCGCCGGCCCGACTCCGAGCGTGTAGGGCTCCCACCACGCGTCGAACCCCGCGTAGTCGACGCTGACGGCGAGGTCGCGCTGGGCCACGTCGGCCAGGCCCGCCTCGGTCGCGAGCTCGACCAGGTGGCCCTCACGAGCACCCGGCAGCCGCGACTCGTCCACGGCGTCCGGGTCGATCTCGCCGACGACGGACCAGAAGGTGGACAGCGGTCCGCGATCGCCGCCGTGGTCCCAGACGCAGGCGGCCACCGTCCCACCGGGCCGGGTCACCCGGGCCATCTCCGCGAGACCGCGCACCGGGTCCTCCATGAAGTGCACGACCAGCTGGGCCAGGGCGGCATCGAACGCCCCGTCCCCGAACGGCAGGTCCTCGGCCGACCCGCGGCGCACGTCGAGACCCGGGAACCGCGTCCGCGCGGCCTCGACGAAGGGCGCGGACGGGTCGATCGCCGCCACCCTGTCGACCCCGAGGCGCTGCACCAGCCGGGCGGTAAGCGCCCCCGGCCCGCAGCCCACGTCCAGCGCGCGCTGCCCGGCCACCAGGTCGACCACCTCGACGAACGCGTCGGCCAGCGGCTCGGAGTAGCGGCCCATGAACCGGCCGTAGGCCTCGGCCGCCACGTCGAAGCTCATGGCGACCAATGTAGGAGCGATCCGCCGTCGGTGCCCCTCCTCGTCTAGATTGCCCGCGTGAGCACCAAGGCGGTCTTCGCCCTCCACCGTGACGATGTCGGCCCCGCCCTGCTCGAGGAGGCGTTCCGCGCGCGCGTCGCCGACACCGGCGTACGCCGCCTGCAGGTCAACGTCGACGACGCCGACGTCGCCGCCGCACCGCTCCGCTTCGGCCCCGGTACGCCGATCACGGCGGTCCTCAGCGTGTGGCTCGACGAGCCGGACGACGCGGCCGGGGCACCCGGCGACGCCCTCGCCGCGGTGGTCGCGGTCGTCCGCGAGATCGACCCGACGGCGGACGGCTGGCGGGTCGACGAGCGCCGCCCGATCGAGCCGCCCCCGGTGCCGGACGGTGCCCGGGCCGACGCGCTGGCCAACCTCGCGTTCCTGCGTCGGCCGGCCGCGATGTCGCCGCAGGACTGGCTCGACGACTGGCTCGAGCGGCACACACCGGTCGCGATCGCGACCCAGGGCACGTTCGGCTACGTCCAGAACCCGGTGCTCGAGGCGCTCACCCCCGACGCACCGGAGGTCGCCGGCATCGTGGAGGAGCTGTTCCCGATGGCAGCGATGGAGGACACCCACGCGTTCTACGGCAGCGCGGGTGACGACGCCGAGCTGCAGCGCCGGTTCGCGACGTTGATGGAGAGCGTCGCCCGCTTCGGCGCCGACCACGGGCTCGACCTGGTGCCGACCAGCCGGTACGTGTGGACGCTGTCCTGACCGGCTCCGAATTTTCTTGAAGTTCGATGTCGAGAACGGTCTGCTGGGACCGACGTACGGGTGACGAGGCTGCCGAGAAGCGGTGGCCGCCAGGGACGAAGGAGTGCAGCGATGCCTCGATTCATGGGTTTCGTGAAGATGGAAGAGGGCATCGGCGCGCCGCCCCAGGCGCTGTTCGACGCCATGGACAAGTACATCGGTGAGCAGTCCGCGCAGGGCCACTTCCTCGACGGCGGTGGGCTGTTCGGCACCGAGGACGCCGTGAACTTCGTCGTCCGCAAGGGCGAGACCACGCGCGTGGACGGGCCGTACGCCGAGGCCAAGGAGGTCGTCGGCGGCTGGGCGCTGCTCCAGTACGACACGCTCGAGGAGGCGATCAAGGGCCAGGAGGAGTTCGCCGAGCTGCACGCGACGTACTGGCCCGAGTGCTCGATGGTGGCCACGCTGCGGCAGGTCGCCGACGAGCCGCCCGCGCCTGCCGAGGGCTGAGCCGACCGGCGGGCTCGACCACCCTCACCGGGTGGTCGAGCCCACACCGGGTGGTTGAGCCCACACCGGGTGGTTGAGCCTGCCGAAACCACCACCGGTCCTACGCTGGGCCGCATGTCCGACCCGACGCCCGCCGACACCGTCACGACCACCTGGCGGCGGGAGGCCGCCGTGCTGGTGGCCGCGCTCACCCGGATGACCCGCGACGTCGGGCTGGCCGAGGACCTCGCCCAGGACGCCCTGGTGGCGGCCCTGGAGCAGTGGCCCGCCGTCGGGGTCCCGGACAACCCGGGTGCCTGGCTGATGACCACAGCCAAACGCCGCGCCGTCGACCACTTCCGGCGGGCGGACACGTTGCGACGCAAGACCGAGCAGCTCGGCCACGCACTGCTGGACGAGCACGGCCGGGAGGAGGGCACGATGCCGGACCTGGACGCGCAGGTCGACCACATCGAGGACGACGTGCTCCGGCTGATCTTCCTGTGCTGCCACCCTGCCCTGACCCCCGACTCCCGGGCCGCACTCACCCTGCGCATGGTCGGCGGCCTCACCACCGGCGAGATCGCCCGCGCGTTCCTGGTCTCCGAGACCACGATGGGACAGCGCATCTCGCGGGCCAAGCGCACGCTCGGCGAGGTCCGCGCCGAGTTCGAGCTGCCCACCGGCGACGAGCGGGCCGCCCGTCTCGACGACGTGATGGCCGTGGTCTACCTGATCTTCAACGAGGGGTACGCCGCCACGGCCGGTGACGACTGGATGCGCCCCGAGCTGACCACCGAGGCCATCCGGCTCGCCCGGATGCTCAGCACGATGGTGCCCGACGAGCCGGAGGTCCACGGGCTCCAGGCGCTGCTGGAGATCCAGGCGTCACGCAGCGAGGCGCGCACCGACGCCGAGGGCCGTCCGGTGCTGCTGGAGGACCAGGACCGCAGCCTGTGGGACGAGCTGCTGATCCGCCGGGGCCTCGCCGCGCTCGAGCGGGCGGAGCTGCTCGCCGCCCGCGGCCGCCCGGTCGGGCGCTACTACCTGCAGGCCGCGATCGCCTCCCGGCACGCGCGCGCCCGGACCGCCGAGGAGACCGACTGGAAGTCGATCTCCAGCCTGTACGACGTGCTCGCCGAGGTCGCGCCCGGACCGGTCGTCGAGGTCAACCGGGCGGTCGCGCACGGCCGCGCCTTCGACGCGGGCGCCGGCCTGGCCGTCCTGGACGCGATCGCGCCCGACGCGCTCTCCGGGTCGCCGCTGGTGCCGAGCGTGCGCGGCGACCTGCTCGCCCGGCTGGGCCACCACGAGGACGCCGCGGCCGCCTTCCGCGAGGCTGCGGCCTGCTCGGACAACCAGCGCGAGCGGGAGCTCCTGACCAGACGGGCCGAGGAGAACGAGCAGAAATCCGCCGGACCGATGTCGAGCACGACCTGAGCCGTCCGACGAGTGGGTGAGAGCCCACCCACCGACCTCCGAGGAGCCCACCATGAGCGCGACCACCTCTCCGCCGAGGACCAGCGAGACCCGCTACGCCGTCTCCGCCGACGGCACCCGGATCGCCTACGACGTGACCGGCCCCGCCGACGGCAGCGGTCCGGCGCTGGTCGTGGTCGAGGGCGCTCTGTGCCACCGAGCGATGGGGGCTGCGAAGACGCTGACCCCCGCGCTGCGGGAGCGGTTCACGGTCCACGCCTACGACCGGCGCGGACGCGGGGAGAGCGGGCCCGGGCCCAACGATCGATCGAGCACAGCGGCGTACGAGCCGCAGCGGGAGGTCGAGGACCTGCGCGCCGTGCTGGACGCCGCCGGCGGCAACCCGTTCGTGTTCGGCGCGTCCTCGGGCGCCGCGCTCGCGCTGGAGGCCGCGCGCCAGGGCGCGCCGATGCGTCGGCTCGCGGTCTACGAGGCGCCGTTCATCATCGACGACGCCCACGCACCCAACGACCCCGACCTCGGCGCGCGGACGCAGGCGCTGGTCGACGCGGGCCGTCCCGGCGACGCGGTCCGGCTGTTCATGAAGGTGGTCGGCGCTCCGGCGCCGATGGTGGCGATCATGCGGCTGCTGCCGGTGTGGAAGCAGCTCACCGCGGTCGCGCCGACGCTGCCGCACGACTACAGCATCGTGCTGCCCTTCCAGCAGGGCGCGCCCCTGCCCGGGGGGCGCTACGCCGAGGTCGAGCCGGCGACGCTCGTGATCGCGGGCGGAAAGAGCCCGGCGTACCTGCGCAACGCGCAGGCCGCAATCGCCGAGCAGCTGCCGCACGGCCGGCTGGTGACGCTGCCGGGCCAGACCCACATGATCAGGGCGAAGGCGACCGCACCGGTGCTGCTCGACCACTTCCTCGGAGGCTGACGCCTCCGAGCGTTATCGGTTCTTGCCGTGGCCCTTGCCGGTGGTCAGCGCCTCGACGTCGCTGATCACGGTCGAGCCCTTGGCCTTCTTGTCGCGGCGTTTCTCCTTGAGGGACTTGCCGCTCTTCTTCGACGCGCTCTGGCGCGGGGACTTGTCGGACATCTGTGGCTCCTTCGGAGAGCCACCGTGGCTCAGCACCTTCGACAGTACGCCGTTCGGCCCCGTTCCGGGCGCGGCCGGGCCGCCCGGTCGGCCGTTCGGTCCGGGCTGCTCAGTCCTGGGCGTGGTCGACGTGCGCGTCCGGCCCGGGGAACATCAGCCCCTCGTGCCCGTCGCTCCAGCGGACCAGGTACGGCGGTTCACCGTGCGGCCCGCGGACCTCGAGCACCTCTCCCACCTTGCGGGCCTGACCGACCCGGTTGCTCTCCACGACCAGACGGTCGCCGACCTTGGCCTCCATCGCCCTCACCTCCGCGTGGCGTGCGCCGACGCCTCCACCATGCGCCGATCGGGTCAGGGCCGCAAGGGCACGAGCCCGCCGGCTCAGCCGCCTCCGAGCTCGGAGCGCAGCGTCGGCAGCAGCTCCTTGCCGGCGAGGTCCAGGAACTCCGGCTGGCTCGCGTCGCCGATCTGCACGAGGGCGACGTCGGTGAAGCCGGCGTCGACGTACGCGCGCACCGCCTCGACGATCCTGTCCAGGTCGGGACCGCACGGGATCGACGCGCTGACGTCCTCCGGGCGCACGAACTGGGTGGCCCCGGCGAACCCGGCCGTCCCGGGCAGCTCGGCGTTGACCTTCCAGCCGTTGCCGAACCAGCGGAACTGCTCGTGCGCGACGCGTGCGCACTCCTCCGCGTCGGGCCCCCAGCAGATCGGCAGCTGGCCGATCCGGCGCGACGGGCGCCCGGCGCGGGCCTCGTCCCACCGCTCGACGAGCTCCGCCTTCGGCTCGACCGCGATGAGGTGGTCGGCGACGGGCGCGAACAGGTCGACGCTCTGCGGCCCGGACACGGCCACGCCGATCGGGACCCGCTCGTCGGGGAGGTCCCAGAGCTTGGCGGAGTCGACCTGGAAGTGGCGGCCGGCGAAGTCCACGTAGTCGCCGTCGAAGAGCGCGCCGATGATCGCGATCGCCTCCGAGAGCATCTCCTGGCGGACGTTCGCGGCCGGCCACGGGCCGACGACGTGCTCGTTGAGGTTCTCCCCCGAGCCGAGGCCGAGGAGGAACCGGCCGTTGCTCAACAGCCCCAGGGTCGCCGCCTTCTGCGCGACCACCGCGGGGTGGTAGCGCCGGGTCGGGCAGGTCACGTAGGTCATCAACTCGACGCGCTCGGTGACCTGGCTGACGGCCCCGAGCACGCTCCAGGCGTACGGCGCGTGCCCCTGGCTGTCGAGCCACGGGAAGTAGTGGTCGCTGCTGACCTCGAAGTCGAAGCCGGCCGCCTCCGCCTGCTCGGCGTGGCGGACCAGCTCACGAGGCCCGGACTGCTCGGTCATCAAGGTGTATCCGAATCGGGTCATGCGAGCGCCCGTACCCCGGCAGCCAGAAGGGCACACACCGGATGCTCAGCCACCCAGCGTCTCCCGGGTCAGCCGCGCCACCTCGGCGGCCTCGGCCGCGGTGACCACGACCGTCGCGACCCCGGCGCCGGGCGCGGTGAGGTCGGCGTCGCCCTGCGCGGCGGCGTTCGCCGTGGGGTCGAGCGCGACCCCGAGGTGGGCGAGCCGCTCCGCGGCCGCACCGCGTACGGCGGGCGCGTGCTCGCCCACTCCCCCGGTGAACACGAGCAGGTCGAGCCCGCCGGCGCTCGCCGCCATCGCGCCGATCTCGCGGACCAGCGAGTGCACGTAGACGTCGAACGCGAGGGCGCAGTCGGCGTCGCCGCGCGCGCGGCCCTCGAGCACCTCGCGGACGTCCCCCGACGTGCCGGTGAGCCCCCGGAGGCCGGACTGGTGCTCGAGCGCGGAGGTCAGCGTCTCCGGGTCGAGCCCGCCGTGCTCGAGCAGCCACATCACCAGGCCGGGGTCCACCGATCCGGAGCGGGTCTGCATGACCAGCCCGGCCAGCGGCGTGAAGCCCATCGTCGTGTCGACCGAGCGCCCCTCGCGCACGGCGGCCAGCGACGCACCCGCCCCGAGGTGGCAGGACACGACCCGCAGCGACTCCAGCGGGCGGCCGACCAGCTCCGCGGCCCGGCGCACGCCCGAGGCGTGCGAGAGGCCGTGGAACCCGTAGCGCCGGAGGTCCCAGCGTTGGTTCCACTCCCGGGGCAGCGCATACGTGCGCGCCGCCGGGGTCAGCGTGGTGTGGAACGCCGTGTCGAACGCGGCGACCACGGGCACGTCCAGCAGCCGGGAGACCTCGCGGATACCGGCGACGGCGCGGGGCTGGTGGAGCGGGGCCAGGTCGGTGATCGAGTCGAGGTAGGCCACGACGTCGGCGTCGACGACCACCGGCGCGGCGTACCGGCTGCCCCCGTGGACCACCCGGTGGCCGACCGCATCGACCGTGCCACAGCCGTCGAGGAACTCCTCGATCGGCGCCACGTCGCCGACGCCCTGCCAGCGCTCGACGGTCGTCGAGGCGACCACGTCGCTGCCGTCGAGCACCGCGAGCTTCAGGCTCGAGGACCCGGCGTTGACGACCAGGACCGGGCCGACGGTCTGCTCCGTCACCCGCTCAGCCCTCGGGGGCTTCGGTCGCGGCGTCCTCGGTCACCGCGACCGGCCCGGTGCCGGCCGACCGCCACTGCCAGTCCTTGATCTCCGGCATGTCCTCACCGTGCTCGCGGATGTACCGCTGGTGCTCGATCAGCTTGCCCCGCAGCCACTCGCGCGCGTGCGCCGAGACGTCGCGGAGCCGCGGCACCCGGTCGATCACGTCGATCGCCAGGTTGTAGCGGTCGACCTGGTTGAGCACGGTCATGTCGAAGGGCGTGGTGGTCGTGCCCTCCTCCTTGTAGCCGCGGACGTGGAAGTTGTCGTGGTTCGTGCGCCGATAGGTCAGCCGGTGGATCAGCCACGGGTAGCCGTGGTAGGCGAAGATCACCGGCTTCTCGCGGGTGAACAGCGCGTCGAAGTCCGCGGCCGACAGCCCGTGCGGGTGCTCGCGGTCGTCCTGGAGCCGCATCAGGTCCACGACGTTGACGAAGCGCACCTTGAGGTCGGGGAAGAACCCGTGCAGCAGGTCGGCGGCGGCGAGCGCCTCCATCGTCGGTACGTCGCCCGCGCACCCGAGCACGACGTCGGGCTCGGCGCCGGCGTCGGTGCTCGCCCAGGGCCAGATCCCGATCCCCTTGGTGCAGTGCGCGATCGCCTCGTCCATCGAGAGGTACTGCAGCGCCGGCTGCTTGCCCGCCACGATGATGTTGACGTACTGGCGGCTGCGCAGGCAGTGGTCGGCCACCGAGAGCAGGCAGTTGGCGTCCGGCGGGAGGTACACCCGGATCACGTCGGCCTTCTTGTTCACCGCGTGGTCGATGAAGCCCGGGTCCTGGTGGGAGAAGCCGTTGTGGTCCTGGCGCCACACGTGCGAGGTGAGCAGGTAGTTCAGGCTCGCGATCGGCCGACGCCACGGGATGTCGTCGGTGACCTTCAGCCACTTCGCGTGCTGGTTGAACATCGAGTCGATGACGTGGATGAACGCCTCGTAGCAGGAGAACAGGCCGTGCCGCCCGGTCAGCAGGTAACCCTCGAGCCAGCCCTCGCAGGTGTGCTCGGACAGGATCTCCATGACCCGCCCGTCGCGTGCGAGGTGGTCGTCGCCGGGCACGGTCTCGGCGTCCCAGGTGCGGTTCGTGACGTCGAGGACGTCCTGGAGCCGGTTGGAGTTGTTCTCGTCCGGCGAGAACATCCGGAACGTGTCGGGGTTGTGCGCCATCACGTCGCGCAGCCAGGTGCCGAGGACACGGGTCGACTCGACCGCACCGGTGCCGGGCTCGTCGACCGGCACGGCGTACGAGGCGAAGTCGGGGAGGCGCAGGTCGCGCAGCAGCAGGCCGCCGTTGGCGTACGGCGTCGCGCTCATCCGGCGGTCGCCCTTGGGGTGCAGCCGGGCGATCTCCGGGACCGGCGCACCGGTGCTGTCGAAGAGCTCCTCGGGCCGGTAGCTGCGCATCCAGTCCTCGAGCACCGTGCGGTGCGCGTCGTTGGTGCGGGCGTCGGCGAACGGCACCTGGTGGGAGCGCCACGAGCCCTCGACCTGCTTGCCGTCGAGGGTGTCGGGGCCGGTCCAGCCCTTCGGCGAGCGCAGCACGATCATCGGCCAGCGCGGCCGCTCCGTCAGCTCGCCGGCGCGGGCCTGCTCCTGGATGGCGCGGATCTCGTCGAGGCACCGGTCGAGCGTGGCCGCGAACGCCTGGTGCATGGTCGCGGGGTCGTCACCGGAGACGACGTACGGGTTGTGGCCGTAGCCGCGGAGCAGCGCGTCCAGCTCGGCATCGGGGATGCGGGCCAGCACGGTCGGGTTGGCGATCTTGTAGCCGTTGAGGTGCAGGATCGGGAGGACGGCGCCGTCGCGGCGCGGGTCGACGAACTTGTTGGAGTGCCAGCTGGTCGCCAGCGGGCCGGTCTCGGCCTCCCCGTCGCCGACGATCGCGGCCACGACGAGGTCGGGGTTGTCGAAGGCCGCGCCGTACGCGTGCGAGAGCGAGTAGCCGAGCTCGCCGCCCTCGTGGATCGAGCCGGGCGTCTCAGGGGCGACGTGGCTGGGGATGCCGCCGGGGAAGGAGAACTGCGTGAACAGCCGCTCCATGCCCTCCTCGTCCTGGCTGATGTGGGAGTAGATCTCGCTGTAGGTCCCCTCGAGCCAGGCGCTGGCCACCAGCCCGGGACCGCCGTGCCCGGGCCCGATGATGTACATCATGTGCAGGTCGCGAGCCATGATCGCCCGGTTGAGGTGGGCGTAGACGAAGTTCAGCCCCGGCGTCGTGCCCCAGTGGCCCAGCAGGCGCGGCTTCACGTGCTCGGCCTCGATCGGCACGCGCAGCAGGGGGTTGGACATCAGGTAGATCTGCCCGACGCTCAGGTAGTTGGCGGCCCGCCACCAGGCGTCGATCCGGCGCAGCTCGTCCGGGTCGAGCGGGCCGCCCCGTGTGCCGGTCTCGCTGGGCAGGGTCGTCGCGTCCGTCATCGTGCTCCTCCTCGAGCGCCCGCGCGGACGCCTCCTCGGGCAGTCTGCTGGTCTCCACGCTGTCCCAGGCAGGGGCGAAAGTCACGCCGATTGGCCCGCTCAGGGCCTCTCCGCGGACGCCGGGCTCGTCGTGTGCAGCCGAGCCGCTCACGGGTCGTGGCCGGGCTCCACGTCCGCGACGTCCTGGAGGGTGAGCGGGTCCGCGTCACCGGCCGCCTCCACCTCCACGGGCTCGAGCAGGAATCCCACGTGGTCGCCGAGCGTGACGTGCTCGATGATCCGCCCGACCACGCGCCGGGGGCAGTCGTCGAGCAACGGCACGCCACCCGGACCCGCGCTCCAGGAGCAGCGGGCGAACTTGTCCACCTCGTCGCCCGTCTCCGCGCCGAACAGCTCGGCCAGGTCGTGCTGCTCCTCGGCGAGCAGGTGCACCGCAAGCAGCTCGGCACGCTGCGCGACCTGCATCGTGTGGTTCTTGTCCGACAGGCACACCAGGAACCGCGGCGGATCGATCCCTGTCTGCGTCGTGAACCCCACCAGGCACCCCGACCGCTCGCTCCCGTCGGTCGTGGTCACCACGAACATCGGATAGTCCAGCGCCTCGGTGAACCGGTCGAACTCACGCCTGCCCAGCGGTCGGAGGTCCATGCGGCGATGGTGGCACAGGGGTGTCGGGGGCGGGGTGTTGGAGTCTGCCCGGGGGTGGTTGAGCTTCCTTCGCGGTGGGAGCTCGCTCCCGGGTGGTTGAGCCCGTCGAAACCACTGGCGGCGGGTGTCCGTCTGTGCCGGGGGACGGGCAGCGACGTGGGGCTCGGTCTCGCTGCTGGTCTGGTGTGCGTTCGGTGGTTGAGGTGCGAGCGCCAGCGAGCCTCGA
>NZ_RJSF01000030.1:0-44282 GCF_003725535.1 Nocardioides pocheonensis
GGTGGCTGGGTCCGTGCCGGCGGGTGGTTTCGAGGCTCGCTTGCGCTCGCACCTCAACCACCAGACGACGCCGCAGAGCTGCGGCCGAGAGCGAGACCCAGACCGACGTCGTACCGCCTCGTCGCTGCCGGTGCCCCCGGCACCGACCGCAACCCGACGAGCGTGGTTTTGAGGCTCGCTGGCGCTCGCACCTCAACCACCAAGCAACCGCAGACCGGCGGCCGAGAGCGTGACCCGGCCCGACGCCGTACTCCGTCGTCGCTGCCCGTTCCCCTGGCACTGACCGCAACCCGACCGTGTGGTTTCGGCAGGCTCAACCACCTGTGGCTGGTTCTGTGCCCCGGGGTGGCCGAGGCTCGCTGGCGCTCGCACCTCAACCACCGGGAACCCCGCGCCCGACAGCGAGACCGAGCCCCACGCCGTACCGCCTCGTCGTCGCTGCGGGACCCCGGGCCCAGACCGGAACTCGACGACCCAGACGGCCCTCAAAACCGCCCCCGTCATCGCCGCCGCGGCAGCCGCAGCTTCGCCCGCACCGAGAACGCGAGGCCGTCGTCGGCGCTTAACCCGGCACAGGAGTACCGGTCGGCGGGGTCCGTGCCGCAGGTGGCCATGCGCGTGCTGGCGTTGGTGAGCGTGACCACGACGGAGGAGAGCCGGCGCGGGTCGAAGCGGAACCGGATGGTGCCGTGGCCGCGTCCGTCGAGAGGTACGTCGAGCACCTGGACCGCGCCGTCACGACGGCGCAGCTGGACGGTCGCGTGCGCCATGCGCGCCGGGGGAGGCCCGTCGACGAGGATCCGGAGACGGGTGCGCCTCGGGAGGCGGCCGGTCGGCACGACGAGCATGGCGGCGTTGGTCAGGTGGTCGAGCGTGACCGCGCGGGTCCCGGTGTCGCGCGCGTGCCGTCCGAGGCCGACGACCTGCCACCACGTCGGGCCGGGGTAGAGGCCGGCGTCGTCGTACGACCCCGCCGGCAGGGTGTTCCAGACCCCGAACCGGGCGAACGCCGCGGGGAACGACCAGCCGCGCTCCGCGAGCGCCGACGTCACCGCCTGGAGCGAGTACGCCGGGCCGTCGGCGTACTCCCACACCCGCCGCACGATCCCGGGGTCGCCGAAGGCACCGGACAGGAACTTCCAGAACAGCACGGCGCCGTAGCGGTAGTAGAGGTCCGACCCGTCGACCCCCTTGTAGTCCACCGGCGTCAGCGGGTGCGTGATCGCACTGAACGGCAGGTACTGGACGTAGTCGTTGACCTCGCCGTACACCTGCTCCTCGGCCCACACCGCCGTGCCCTCCATGAACCAGGTGTCCTCGGTGGTGTCGTAGGCGAACTGGATCGCGTGGAAGAACTCGTGCGCCGCCGTGACCTCCAGCGAGTTGATCGCGGGCGCGCCGTGGAACTCGGCCGGGTCGAAGTCGTCGTCGAGCAGGCACGAGGCGGTCGAGTGCGCGCTGTCCTGGGCAGGCGCGCACGCGCCGTACAGGCCGGGGCTCAGGTTCTGCAGGTAGACGTCGAACAGGCCGTCACCGTCGGCGACCGGCGGCCGGAAGTGCAGCGTGTCGACCTCGACGCTCCAGACGTGCTCCAGCGTCTCGGCGGTGGTCGTCGCCCAGGCCGGATCGGCACTGCCGTCGTGCACGCAGAAGTGCGTCGTGCGGATCACGCCACCGCTCAGCAGGCCACCGCACGTCGAGCTCGGCGGCGGGAACGTGCCGAGCAGCGCGGTCGCCGACGCCCGCTCGGCCGGGCTCAGCGCCGGCAACGCGAGGCGCAGGTCGCGCAGCTCCATCGTCAGGTCGGTACGCCGGCTCGCGACCCTCCGACCCGGGCTCCCCGGCACGAGGGCCGCCCGCACGTCGGCGAGCAGCGCCCGGGCCTGCGCCCGAGCGAGGCGGTGCCGCCCGTCGTGCCCGGACGACGGCTGCGCAGCCGTCAGCGAGGGGAGGGAGAGGACGAGTGCGATCGCTACCCCTGCGACCGCGCCTGCCCGCAGCGGGGAGCGCACCTGCCGAGCGTAGGCGCGGTACCGGGGCGCGGGAAGGCGTCTCACGGTTTCGCGAGGCCGGTCCGGTAGCGTCGCTGGGGCCATGTCCCTGTCGATGATCCTGCCCGAGGGTGCCGCCGACGCCGAGCGCCGGCGGCGGCTGCGCCGGATGCGGTCGCTGGCCGTCGCGCTGCTGGTGTTCGCCGCCGTCGTCTACCTCGTGACGCTCCACGGCGACGGATTCTGGGGCTACGTCAACGCGGGCGCCGAGGCCAGCATGGTCGGCGCGATCGCCGACTGGTTCGCAGTCACCGCGCTGTTCAAGCACCCGCTCGGCCTGCCGATCCCGCACACCGCGCTCATCCCGAAGCGCAAGGACGAGTTCGGACGCAGCCTCGAGGACTTCGTGCAGGAGAACTTCCTGCAGGAGGAGATCATCCGCGAGCGTCTCACGGTGGCCCAGATCTCCGCCCGCGCGGCGGAGTGGCTGCGCGACCCCGCCAACGCCGCCCGCGTGGTCGAGGAGGGCTCCTCGATCCTCACCCTCGCGCTGAACCGCCTCCGTGACAGCGACGTCGAGGCTCTGGTCTCGGAGGTGCTGCTGCCCCGGCTGCTGCTGGAGCCGATCTCGCCGATCGCCGGCAACCTGCTCGCCGAGATCCTCAAGGACAACGCGCACCACGGCCTGGTCGACCTCGCCCTCGAGGAGGGCCACCACTGGCTGGTGCACAACCAGGAGACGTTCACGCAGGTGATCGGGGAGCGCGCACCGTGGTGGGCGCCCGACCGCCTGAACGAGCTGGTCACCGAGCGGCTCCACCTGGAGGCCGTGCGCTGGCTCGCCGACATCCGGGCCGACCCCGACCACCGTGCCCGCAAGGCCCTCGACAGCCTGCTCGAGCAGCTCGCCCGCGATCTGCTGAGCATGCCGCGCACCCAGGAGCGTGCCGAGCGGCTGAAGACCCGGCTCCTGGAGCACCCGCAGTTCCTCGCCAGCGGCATGGCGGTCTTCGACGCGATGCGCCAGGCGCTCCGGGACGCCCTCGCCGACGACGACGGTCCTCTGCGCGCCCGCGCCACCGCCGAGGTGGTGAGGTTCGGCGAGCGGCTCGCCAGCGACGCAGCGCTTCGGGCGCGGCTGGACAGCTGGGGCGCGGACGCCGCCGTGTTCGTCGTACGCCGCTACGGCGGCGAGCTCACCGCCGTGATCACCCACACCGTGGAGCGCTGGGACGGCAAGGAGGCCGCGCAGCGGATCGAGCTGCACGTCGGCCGCGACCTGCAGTTCATCCGGATCAACGGCACCATCGTCGGTGGCCTGGTCGGCGTGGTCATCCACGCCGTGACGACGGCGGTGGGCTGATGGGGCAGACGCCCGAGCCACGGACCGTCGAGATCCGCGACGCCTCGATCCGCCTCGGCCAGCTCCTCAAGCTGGCCGACCTGGTCGACGACGGCAGCGAGGCCAAGGTGGTGCTCCTGCAAGGGCTCGTCGAGGTCAACGGCGCGGTCGAGACCCGCCGGGGCCGCCAGCTCGTGCCGGGAGACGTGGTGTCCCTCGCCGGGCAGACCGTTGGCATCACTTCCCGCGGACACTAGATTCGAACCATGAAGATCAGGGAAGTCATCGCGCACAAGGCCATCCAGGACATCGTCACGATCAGCCCCGATGCCACCGTCCGCGAGCTGCTCGCCCTGCTCGCCCAGCACAACATCGGCGCGGCCGTCGTGAGCACCGACGGCTCCGCGGTCGAGGGGATCGTCAGCGAGCGCGACATCGTGCGCCGGCTCGACGGCAACGACGCGGCGCTCGAGGAGACCGTCGCCCAGATCATGACCTCCGACGTCCAGACCTGCGAGGCCTCCAGCAGCCTCGACGAGGTCCGCAAGACCATGACCGAGGGCCGCTTCCGTCACCTCCCGGTCTGCGAGGGCGAACGCCTCGTCGGCGTGATCAGCATCGGCGACGTCGTCAAGGCCTACATCGACCAGGTCGAGTTCGAGCGCGATCAGCTCGACTCCTACGTCCACCAGACCTGATCGCGCCGCGATACGTCCCGCCGGTTAGGCTCGGCCGCATGACCGAGAAGCCTGAGATCGACTTCCCCGACGGCCCGCCGCCCACCGACCTCGAGGTCACCGACCTGACCGAGGGCTCCGGCGCCGAGGCGACCGCCGGCAGCACCGTCTCGGTGCACTACGTCGGCGTGGCCCACTCGACCGGCGAGGAGTTCGACGCGTCGTACAACCGCGGCACGCCGCTGGACTTCCGGCTCGGTGTCGGCCAGGTCATCGCCGGCTGGGACCAGGGCGTCGAGGGCATGAAGGTCGGCGGCCGGCGCAAGCTGGTCATCCCGCCGCACCTCGGGTACGGCGACCGCGGTGCCGGCGGCGTGATCAAGCCCGGCGAGACGCTGATCTTCGTCGTCGACCTGCTCGGCGTCCGCTAGGGCGGCGTCGACGCTCGGACAGGTCGCGCGTCCGCCAGGGCGGACGCGTCCGGCTCAGTCGCGGTCGTCGACCGGCTGCGCCTCCTCGAGCAGCCGCCGACGCTCGGACAGGTCGTGCACCTGCCCGCCACCACGCTGGGCCTGCCGCGACTCCTCGTCGACCGAACCGAGGAAGGCCAGCGCCTGGTCGTGGAGCTTGCCGTTGCTGGCGAGCACGTTGCCGCCCGTCGGCCCGGGTTCACCGTCCAGCGAGGTGAAGATGCCTCCGGCCTCGCGCACGATCACGTCGAGCGCGGCCATGTCGTAGAGCTCGAGCTCGGGCTCCACGGCGAGGTCGACCGCCCCCTCGGCGACGAGCATGTAGGACCAGAAGTCGCCGTACGCCCGGGTGCGCCAGCAGCGCCGTGCCAGGGCCAGGAAGTCCTCCAGCCGGCCGCGCTCCTCCCAGCCGCCCAGCGAGGAGTAGGACAGCGAGGCGTCCTCGATCCGGGAGACGTCCGAGACCTGGCACTGGGACGCCCGGAGCAGCGACTTCCCGGTCCACGCACCGCCGTCCCGCATCGCCCACCAGCGCCGGTTGAGCTGGGGCGCGGAGACCACGCCGACCACGACCTCGCCGTCGACCATGAGGCCGATCAGCGTGGCCCACACCGGCACCCCGCGCACGAAGTTCTTGGTGCCGTCGATCGGGTCGACGACCCAGCAGCGCTGGCCGTGGCCCGTGGTGCCCTGCTCCTCGCCGTACACCGCGTCGCGCGGGCGGGCGCGGGACAGCGTGCGCCGGATGCCCTCCTCGACCGCCTGGTCGGCGTCGGTCACCGGCGTGAGGTCCGGCTTGGTCATCACGTGCAGGTCGAGTGCCTTGAACCGCGCCATGCTCAGCGCGTCCGCGTCGTCGGCCAGCACGTGTGCGAGCCGGAGGTCGTCGGTGTGGTCAAGGGGCATGGGCACAGGGTATGCGCAGCGCGACCTCGAGCCGCTGACCGGCGTGCTGAACCTCGCCGCCGCCGGATCCGTAGGGCAGGCTGGTGACCCGTTCCGGACGACTCTCGAAAGGCTGCACCCATGGAGTTCCACGGCATCCCGCTGCACCCGCTCGTCGTCCATGCCGCCGTCGTGTTCACGCCCCTGGCCGCGCTCGCGGCTCTCGTGTTCGTCCTGGTCGCCCGGTGGCGCGAGCTGCTCCGCTGGCCCGCGGCCGTCCTGGTGGTGGTTGCCGCCGGCTCCTGCTGGGCGGCGCGGATCACCGGTCGGAACCTGTTCGCCAAGCTCACCGCACAGGGCCTGCACAACAAGTGGCTCAACATCCACCAGCAGCGCGCCAACGTGCTGGTCTGGCTGGTGCTCGGCCTGGCTGTGGTCGTGGTGCTGGCCGCCCTGACGATGCCCGCGGGTGACCGGCTGGCGAGGCTGCAGGTCAGCCCCGTCCTCGTGCTCGGCCTGCAGGTGGCCGTCGTCGCCGTCGCGGTCGCGTCGCTGGTCTACGTCTACCTGACCGGCGACGCCGGTGCCCGTTCGCTCTGGGCACCGACGAGCTGACTCAGTACTCCGACGACTCGCGGCTGGCGAGGAGCCGCCGGAACGACGCGACCCGGTCGGCCTGGTCGCCGGTGGCCTCGTCGAGCCCGCACTCCGGCTCACCGGACGCGTGCGTGCACCCGCGCGGGCACGCCGCGGTCAGGTCGTGGAGGTCCGGGAACGCCTCGATGAGGTGGTCGGGGTCCACGTGGGCGAGGCCGAACGACCGGATGCCCGGGGTGTCGACGATCCAGCCGTCCACTCCGCCGCCCCCGCCCTCACGGGGCAGCGGGAGCATCAGCACGTTCGTCGAGGTGTGCCGTCCGCGACCCGTGACGGCATTGACGACTCCGGTCGACCGTCCCGCGTCGGGCACGAGGGCGTTGACCAGCGTCGACTTCCCGACCCCGCTGTGACCCACCAGCACGCTGGTGCGGCCGACCAGCCGCTCGCGCACGTTGGCCGGGTCGGCGCCGCGTTGCGTCACGACGTGCTCGACGCCGAGCGGCCGGTAGATCCCGATCAGCGTCGCGGGGTCGGCGAGGTCGGCCTTGGTCAGGCACAGCAACGGCTCCATGCCCGCGTCGTACGCCGCCACGAGGGCCCGGTCGATCAGCCGCGGTCGAGGCTCGGGGTCGGCCAGCGCGGCGACGATGACGAGCTGGTCGGCGTTCGCGACGATGACGCGCTCGACGGGGTCGGTGTCGTCGGCGGTGCGGCGCAGCACCGTGCGCCGTTCGTCGACGAGGACGATGCGGGCCAGCGAGCCCTCGGCGCCCGAGGTGTCCCCGACGATCCGGACCCGGTCGCCGACCACGACCGCCTTGCGGCCCAGCGGGCGTGCCTTCATCGCGGTGATCACGGTGCCCTTGTCCGGGCCGTCGTCGAGCAGGCAGGTGAACCGTCCCCGGTCGACCGTGACCACGATGGCCGGCACCGCGTCGTCGTACGCGGGCCGCTCCTTGGTGCGCGGGCGGGTGTGCCGCCGGGGCCGCTCGTAGGACTCCGGGTCGTGGGAGTCGTAGCGCCCGACGGACCGCGGGGTCATCGCGTGAACAGCCCCGACCAGACCCCGGCGAACCCGGGGAACGTCTTGGCCGTGGTGTCGACGTTCTCCACGAGCACCCCCTCCACCGCGGAGCCGATCACCACCGCGGCCTGGGCCATCCGGTGGTCGGCGTAGGTGTGGAAGGTGCCGCCGTGGAGCGTCGCCGGGCGCAGCGACAGCCCGTCGTCGAGCTCGGTGACGTCGCCGCCGAGCGCCGTCAGCTCCGCGGCGAGCGCCGCCAGCCGGTCGGTCTCGTGGCCGCGGATGTGCGCGATCCCGCGGAGCCGCGAGGGTGAGTCGGCCAGCGCGGCCAGCGCGGCGACCGCGGGCGCGAGCTCGCCGACGTCGTGGAGGTCGACGTCGATGCCGTGGACGGCACCGGTGCCGCGGACGGTCAGGCCGGCGTCGTCGAGCGTCACCTCGGCCCCCATCCGGGCCAGGATGTCGCGCAGGGCGTCGCCGGCCTGCGTGGTCGCGGTCGGCCAGTCCGCGACGGTCACGCTGCCGCCGCTGGTCATCGCGAGCATGAGGAACGGCGCCGCGTTGGAGAGGTCCGGCTCGATCGCGAGGTCACGCGCCGCGATCGGGCCCGGCGAGACCACCCAGCGGTTCGGGTGGCTGTCGTCGACGTCGACGCCCCGCGCCCGCAGGCACTCGACGGTCATCTCGACGTGCGGCACCGAGGGAAGCTCGCCGCCGTCATGACGCAGGTCCAGACCCTCCTCGAACCGGGGTGCGGTGAGGAGGAGCGCCGAGACGAACTGGCTCGAGCTCGAGGCGTCGACGGCCACGCGCCCGCCGCGCACGCGGCCGCTGCCCACCACCGTGAACGGCAGCCGGTCGGTCTCGCTGCGGACGGTGACCCAGAGCGAGCGCAGGGCTCCGAGCACCTCGGCCATCGGCCGGTTGCGGGCGTGCGGGTCGCCGTCGAAGGCCGTTTCACCACCCCGGAGCGCCGCGACCGGCGGCACGAAGCGCATCACGGTGCCGGCCAGGCCGCAGTCGACCGCCACCTCGCGGTCGTCGTCGGCCGAGATCCCCGGCGTCACGGCCCAGTCGTCTCCCGAGGTGTCGACCGTCGAGCCGAGCGCAGTGAGGGCGGCCGCCATCAGGTCGGTGTCGCGCGAGCGCAGCGCACGGCGTACGACGCCCGGTCCGTCGGCCAGCGCGGAGAGCACCAGCTCACGGTTGGTGAGCGACTTCGAGCCGGGCAGCGACACGCGTGCCTCGATCGGGGCGCGCGCCAGCGGGGCCGGCCAGGGGTCGGTCACGGGAGCACGCGTCACCGGTGAAGGCTACCGAGCCTGAGCAGCCCGAGGAGGACGGTGTCGCTGTTGTTGGACATCGTCGGGTCGGTCCAGCCTCCGGGCACCGAGACGGTCGCCGTGGCGCTCACCGGGACGCCCATCACGTTGAACTCCAGCGGCGGGGCGCCCGGGCCGATGTCGCAGGTCGCCGACGACCCGGTGGCCCGGCAGGCGCCTGCGCGGGACACGAGGCGACCGCCGACGACGCGAACGGTGACGGTCGCCTTCTGGCCGGCAGGGACGCCGCCGATGCTCGCGTTGAGGTAGCCGAGCAGACCGTCCTGGGCCTTGGTGAGGGGGCCGACGCGGACCGAGAACGTCAGCCGCATGCTGAGGTCGGCGGTGCGCACCTGCGGGGCCGGCACCGACGAGACGGTCGGGTGCGGCGGCAGGACCACCGGGCGCGTGGTCGGCTTGCTGGTCGGCTTGCTGGCCGGGTGGCTCGTGGTGGCGGTGTGCTGGGCGGTCGAAGGCGTGGGGGTCGACAGCGGCGTCGAGACGACCTGCGGTGCCGACGTCGTCCTCGGAGCCGCCGGCCGGACACGCTGGGTCCGGTGGTGCGGCGTCGGCTGCGGGCTCGACGGCTGCGAGAGCGCTCCAGTCACGGCCGGGCGCGGCGGTGAGGCCGTGGGGGTGCCGGTGCCGGCGTTGGCGAGCACGACCGCGACGGTCGCGACCCCGGCGACGCCTGCGGCAGCACCGACGGCCGCAACCGCCTGGCCGTTGGCGAGCACGACGTCCTTGGCGCGGTCGAGCAGGGCCAGCACGCCGCCGGCGGCGGCGCTCGCGCCGCCCGTCGACGCCAGGTAGCCGGTCGCGGCGCCGCCGAGCACGAGCGGGCCGAGAAGGGCGGCCAGCGAGGAGTTGACCTCGTCCAGCTCGAGGTACATCGCGGTGCACTTGCGGCAGCCGTCCAGGTGGTTCTCCACCTTCTGCACGTCGCGCCGCGAGAGCCCCTTGCGCACGTAGGCGCCGAGCTTGGCGTGCGTCCACTGGCAGTCGGGGTCGACCAGGTCCGCGGTGTGCATCTGGAGGTAGGCCTGCCGCAGCCCCTCGCGGGCCCGGTAGGCGAGCGCGGACACGGAGTTGGCGCTCATCCCCAGCAGCGGCGCGATGTCGGCGGGCTTCTGGCCCTCGACCTCGAGGTGCCACAGGACCAGCTGCCAGCGCTCGGGCAGGCTGGCGAACGCCTTGGCCGCGGCGCCGCCCTCGAACCCGGCGATGACCGTGTCGGCGAACGGCTCGGGGTTCTCGTACGGCGTCAGGTCGTCGGTCGGGGTCGCCCGCGAGGTGGCCCGGATCTTGTCGACGTGCAGCCGACGTACCGCGGTCAGCAGGTAGGCGCGGAACGCGACGTCGGGGCCGCCGCCCGCAAGGAGCACGTTGAGGACCTTGGCGAAGGCCTCGGAGACCAGGTCGTCGGCGTCCGGGCCGGGGACCAGCTGACGGGCCAGCCGGGTGGCGGCGTCGCGGTGCCGGGCGAAGAGGTCGCCGTACGCGGACACGTCACCGCCGCGAACGCTCGAGATCAGCTCGGCGTCGCTCAGCTCCCGGCGGGAGGTCATCTGGTCGATAACGGTCATTTGTCTCGATAACGGATTTGCGGACGATTGGTAACGCCATCTTCACACCAAATCGCCTCCGGGTGATCCGGAGTCGCTCAGAAAAAAATTCTGGGACCGGCCTGAAATTCCGCGTCATGAACGCCGCGGACCCCCGTTTCCTGTGCGAGTTCGGACGGGAGGGGCCGGACCGAGCTGGACGTGAAACCGGGAAAGGAGTGGTGATGGGTCTCTTCACGACGCCGTTGCGTCCGCGCAAGAGCACGCTCACCACCCGCGACGATGGCCAGGAGATGCGCGAACGCCTGCGGTTCCCCGCACGCTTCGAGGCAGTTGGGGAGGCTCTGGTCGCGGGTTCCCGGGTGCACGCCGCCTGTGCAGTGGTGGGCCGGGAGCTGGCCCGAGACGGGGTCGACCTCAGTGAGGCGCTCGACAGCCTCCGGTCCACCTTTGCGCAGGCGCTCGGCAGCGAGCCGGACTTCGCCTCGACGGAGGCGATGAGCGTGGCGTGGAGCGACGAGACCCTGGGCTACCTGCACCAGGTCTCGTGCGAGAACCCGCTCACGGGGCTGGCCACGCTCGCGCACCTGCGCGCGCGCCTGGCCGAGCTGCAGCGCGGCGCGGAGCAGAGCGGGACGCCGGCAGCGGAGGGGCACGCGCTCGTCGTGCTCGACCTGCCGGCACTCGAGTGGGAGCGCGACCCGGCGCAGGGGGAGCGGCAGATCAGCCGCGCGCTGGTGATGGCCCGCATCGCCGATCGTGCGCGCCTGGTGTTCCCGGGGGAGGAGAGCATCGGCGAGGCGACGCCCAGCCGACTGCTCGTGCTGGCACCGCGCACCGACGACCTCGGCCTTCGGGTCGTGGTCCTGCGAGACCTGATCGCGGACACCGCATCGCCGGGAGGGGCGGTACGGGTCTGGATCGAGGGCCTGCCGTCGTCGCACGCCGCCACGGCGGCGCTGCTCGACGAGCTGGCCCGCACCTAGGGAGCGCCCCGCAGGGGGAGCACAGCCCTGAAGAACGGGGTCGGACCGCATGGCTTGGGGGCACGCGGTCCGGCCCCGTTCCGGTGCTCGGTACCGGACCGGTCGGTTCCCGTACGCTGACCGCGTGTGCGGTCGCTATGCCTCCAGCCGGGATCCCGAGGACATCGTCGAGGAGTTCGAGATCCACACCGCGCTCCCGGAGCGCCTCGAGGCCGACTACAACGTCGCCCCGACGAAAGAGGTGTACGCCGTCGTCGAGCGGCCGCCCCGGCGCGCGTCGGACGACGAGCCGGAGGAGCCTGCGGAGCGGCAGCTGCGGGTGGTCACCTGGGGCCTGGTGCCGTCGTGGGCCAAGGACCCCAAGATCGGCAGCCGGATGATCAACGCCCGGATGGAGACGGTCGCGGAGAAGCCGGCCTTCCGGCGGGCGTTCGAGCGGCGCCGGGCGATCCTGCCGGCCGACGGTTACTACGAGTGGTACGAGCCCGAGGGTGACTCCCCGCTGGGCCGGACCAAGGCGGGGAAGCCGCGCAAGCAGCCGTTCTTCATCCGGCCCAAGGACGGCTCGATCCTGGCGATGGCCGGGCTCTACGAGCTCTGGCGCGACCCCTCCAAGGCCGACGACGACCCGAGCCGCTGGCTCTGGACCTGCACGGTGATCACCACCGACGCCGAGGACGACCTCGGCCGGATCCACGACCGGATGCCGTTGATGCTGACCCCCGACAAGTACGACGCGTGGCTCGATCCGGACAACCACGACCGCGACTCCCTGCTCGGCCTGCTCCAGCCCGCGAAGCCCGGACTCCTCGAGGCCTACCCGGTCTCGACCCTGGTCTCCAACGTGGCCAACAACGGCCCGGAGCTGGTCGAGCCGATTGCGCTGGAGGAGAGCTGATGCCCCCGGAGCGACTCGTCCCGACGCCGCAGGGCGACGCCCGCCTGGTCGTCCGCCGCGCGAAGCGCCCCGTGGCGACGCTGGTCCTCACCCACGGAGCAGGCGGCGGCATCGACGCCCCGGACCTCGTCCGGCTCGCCCGGACGCTTCCCCAGCAGGAGATCTCGGTGACCCTGGTGGAGATGCCCTGGCGGCTGCAGGGCAAGCGCGTGGCGCCGCGCCCGGAGCTGATCGACCAGAGCTTCCTGGCCGTGATGAACGCGATGCGCATGCGCACCCCGCTGATCGTCGGCGGCCGCAGTGCCGGCGCGCGGTCGGCCTGCCGGATCGCGCGGTCGGTCGGCGCGAAGGGCGTGCTCGCGCTGTCCTTCCCCCTGCACCCGCCGGGCCGGCCCGAGAGCTCTCGGCTCACCGAGCTGCTCGGTGCCCGGATGCCGACGCTGGTCGTGCAGGGGGAGAACGACCCGTTCGGCACGCCGGCGGAGTTCCCGAGCCACCTCGACCTGGCCGTCGTACCGGCTGCGGACCACTCCCTGCGGGTCCCGAAGTCGGCCCCGATCAGCCAGGAGGACGCCCTCGCGGTCGTGCTCGAGGCCACCCTGGAGTGGATCGTGCGCGAGATCGTGGGGAATCCTCCCGGCTGAGCGGTTGTTCTCACACCGTGACCGCCACTGCCCTGCTCGAGCGCTCGGTAGGCTGGGAGACGATGACTGACTCCCAGATCCCCGAGATCGACCCCGCGACCGAGAGCGAGTCCGACCGCCAGCTCCGGTTCGAGCGGGACGCCCTGCCCTTCCTCGACCAGCTCTACTCCGCGGCGATGCGCATGACCCGCAACCCGCAGGACGCCGAAGACCTGGTCCAGGAGACGTTCGCGAAGGCGTTCGCGGCGTTCCACCAGTTCAAGCCGGGCACCAACCTCAAGGCGTGGCTGTACCGCATCCTCACCAACACCTTCATCAACAGCTACCGCAAGAAGCAGCGCGAGCCCCAGCAGTCGATGGCCGAGGACGTCGAGGACTGGCAGCTCCACCGCGCGGAGTCGCACTCCTCCAGCGGGCTGAAGTCCGCGGAGATGGAGGCGCTCGAGCACCTGCCGGACTCCGACGTGAAGGACGCCCTGCAGCGCCTTCCGGAGGACTTCCGGCTCGCGGTCTACCTCGCCGACGTCGAGGGATTCCCGTACAAGGAGATCGCCGAGATCATGGACACTCCGATCGGCACCGTGATGTCCCGGCTGCACCGCGGCCGCCGCCAGCTGCGCGAGATGCTCTCGCACTACGTGCGGGAGAACGACCTGCTTCCCTCGGACACCGTCGGGAGCGCGTCATGACCGAGGGCCACAAGGACTGCTCGGAGGTCATCCACCAGATCTTCGTGTTCATCGACAACGAGCTCGACCAGGCCAGCTGCGGGGAGATCCAGCAGCACCTCGACGAGTGCGGGCCGTGCCTGGCCAAGTACAACCTCGAGCGCACCGTGAAGGCGCTGGTCGCCAGGTCCTGCACCGAGCACGCGCCGGACGACCTGCGGCAGAAGGTGCTCATGCGGATCCGCGAGGTCCACGTGACCCTGACGGAGACCGAGACCACGCTCGGCCCGGGCACGATTCGACCCCTGGGGTCCTGACCTGAGAGACTGCTGGCTGCTCCGCGCGAATCCGGCGGGGTGAGTCTCGGACTCAGCACGACCACCGACGTTGGAGGACCACATGGGCAAGACCGGCCGCAAGCGCCGCGCGCGCAAGAAGAAGGGCGCGAACCACGGGAAGCGTCCCAACGCCTGACGGCGTTGCACCGCTCCCGTGGTCCGCGCCAGGCGCACTGTCCTGATTCGGGAGATGCTCCGCATCTCCCGGACGGGAAAGCGTCCCAACGCCTGAGCGCGTGACAGGCAACGATTCCACCGAGCTCCTGGGTCGCAGTGCGACCCGGGAGTTCGTCGTCTCCGGGGACGACACCGCCGAGGCGGTCGGCTCCGGCAGCCTGCCCGTGCTCGGCACACCGGTGCTGCTGGCCTGGTGCGAGGCGGCGACCTGCGCCGCGCTCGACCTCCCGGACGGCTCCACCTCGGTCGGCACCCGGGTCTCGCTGGAGCACCTGGCGGCGTCGCCGGTCGGCGCGACCGTCACGGTGAGTGCGACGGTCACGTATGCCGACCCTTCGGCAGGCTCAGGACGACGCGCCCGCCTCCTCCGGTTCACGGTCGAGGCGCGGATGGGCGAGGTCCTGGTGGGCTCCGGCGAGATCACCCGGGTCGTCGTCGACGCCGAGCGATTCCTCTCCCGGCTCTGAGAGCCCTCAGATCCCGAACGTGGTCCTCGGGTACGCCGCGGCCACGTCGGTGATCACGTTGACCAGGTAGGGCACGTTCGCCTCGAACGCCCGGTCGAGCGCCGGCCCGATCTGGGCCGGGTCGGTGACCTTCTCGCCGGCACCGCCGAGCGCCTTGACCACCTCGTCGTAGCGGGTGTGCGGCGCGAGGTCCGCGGCGACGTCGTACCCGTAGAGCATCTGCATCGGGCCCTTCTCCAGGCCCCACGCCGAGTTGTTGCCGCACACCATCACGACGGGCAGGTCGTGGCGCACCAGCGTGTCGACGTCCATCAGCGACATGCCGGCCGCGCCGTCGCCGTACAGCAGCACGACCTGGCTCGACGGCCGGTGCAGCCGGGCCGCGATCGCCGAGCCCATGCCGGCCCCGAGGCAGCCGTAGGGGCCCGGGTCGAGCCAGCCGCCGGGTCGCTTCGGCTCGACGAACTTGCCGGCGAAGGAGACGAAGTCGCCGCCGTCGCCGATCACGATCGCGTCCTCGGCCAGGCGCGGCACCAGCTCGCCGTAGATCCGGGCCGGGTGGATCGGGTCGGCCGTCGCGCTCAGCAGCGTCGCGTCGCGGGCCGTGGCCTCCGCCACGGTGTGCTGCAGGCTCGTGACCCACTCGGCCCACCGCGGCTTCGCCGGCAGTCGCTCGACCGACTCCCGCAGGCCGTCGAGCACCAGCGTGAGGTCTCCGTACGCCGACCCGGCGAGCTGCGCGTGCCCGGAGACCTGACCGGCGGAGTCGGCCACGTGCACGACCGAGGCCTGCGGCGCGCCGTCCTTGCCGCCGAAGACGCCGTAGGCGAGGCGGAAGTCCAGCGCCGTGCCGACCACGATCGCGACGTCGCAGGTGCCGAATGCCTGACCGCGCGCCTTGGTCACCAGCAGCGGGTGCCCGCCCGGGACGACGCCGCGGCCCATGCCGTTGGTGATCGTGGGGATGCCCAGCTCCTCGACCAGCCGGAGGGCGGCGTGCTCGGCGCCGTCCGCCCAGACGTCCGTGCCCAGCACCAGCACCGGTCGGTGTGCTTCGCCGAGCAGGCGCGCGATCGCCTGCAGGGCCTCGCCGTCCGGCTCGACGGCGGCCGCCGGGGCGACGGTCGGACGCACGGAGGCCGCGGTGTTGAAGAACTCGTCCATCGGCACGTCGACGAAGACCGGGCCGCGGTGGCTGGAGCCGGCCAGGGTGAAGGCCTCGTGCAGGCCCGGGGTGACTTCCGCGGCGGTGTGCAGGGTGCGGGCCAGCTTGGCGACCGGCTCGAGGATCGGCGGCTGGTCGAGCTCCTGCAGCGAGCCGGTGCCCCACCGGTTGGCCGGAGCCCGCCCGCCGATGACCACCATCGGAGACCCGGCGAACTGCGCCTGGGCGACCGCGCTGACCCCGTTGGTGACACCCGGACCGGCGGTGAGCACGGCCAGCCCCGGCTTGCGGGTGAGCTTGCCGGTCGCCTCGGCAGCGAACGCGGCCGTCTGCTCGTGGCGCACGTCGAGGATCCGCATCGTCGGCTCGGCGGTCACCGCGCCGTCGTACATGGGGAAGACGTGCGCGCCCGACAGCGTGAACATCGTTTCCACGCCGTGCGCGCGGGCGACCGCGACGGCGTGCTGCCCGGCGTGCGCCTCGACGGCGTCGCCGGAGGGTGAGCCGGAAGAGGGGGAGGGAGCGTCGGGGGTGGTCTCGGCCTGCGTCATGCCGCGAGGCTACAAGCCGACCGCGGTCGTCGGGCCGGGAAGGCTCGGCCCGGCCCGAGGCTCAGTGGTTGACCGGCGTGCGGAAGTACGCCGGGTTGGTGGCTCGCAGCTTGTCGGCCAGCACGAGCAGCAGGTCGGAGCGCACCGCGGGGTGGCCCGACGCGACGGTGTTGAGCGAGAGCTGGAGGTGCAGGCTGCGCAGGTAGCCCTGGACGTTGCCGGAGACCATGTAGGGGTTGCGGTTGATCGAGCCGCGGCCGACCGCGCCGGCCGCGAGGCGTGCGATCCAGGGCTCGAGCACGTCGATGCCCAGCACGTCGCGGCGCAGCAGGTGCATGGTCGCGTAGGCGAGCCGGTCGCCCTCGCCGCACACGAAGAACGCCTCCGTGGGTGTCAGCAGCCGGTCGGCGATGACGTCGAGGATCACGGTGAGCTCGAGCCGGCCCATCACGGGGGAGCGCGCCAGCGCGCCGAGGGCGTCGGCACCGTGCGCCACCGCGTGCGCCCAGCCCTTGCCCGGCACGAAGCCGCGCAGGTCGCGCTCGCGGGAGTACCAGCTCATGATCCGGTCACCCCAGCGCAGCACGACGTTCGGCCCGCCCAGCGCGGCCCGGGTGGTGCGGTCGATGCACTCGGTGAGGATCAGCGCGGAGAAGCTGCGCCGGAAGACGGTGTCGCTCTCCACCTCGCCGAGTCCGATGTCCAGGCCGTGGCACATGCCGTCGCCGAGGCCGACCAGCAGGTCGTCGTACACGCCCTCGTCGATCCAGGTCGCCATCGTGGGGAACGCGATGCCGTCGCGGACCTCCGGATCGGGGTCGCCGAGCATGCGCGTGAGGTCCTCGGTCATCTCGACCAGGGGGCGATCCTGCGGCACCTTGAGGCCGTCCGCGACCACTTGTTCCCAGAATCCCGAGGGCATGCGGAGCATTCTTGCACCCGTACCCTTGGGTCGTGCCAACGCTCCCCGAGCTCGCCCGCGACCACACGGATCTGGGCGCGGACGACCTGGCGTGGCTGGCTCTCCTGCAGGCCGACTGGCAGATCATCGCCGACCTCTCCTTCGCCGATCTGGTGCTCTGGCTGCCCGACCGGGAGGGCACCGGCTACTGGGCGGCGGGGCAGATGCGGCCGACCACCGGGCCGACCGCGCTGGTCGACGACGTGGTCGGCACCTTCGTCGCGGCCGGCCGCCGGTCGCTGCTCGACGCGGCCCTGCGCGACGGCCGGATCGCCCGCGAGGGCGACCCGGAGTGGCGCGACGACGTGCCGGTGCGCGTCGAGGCGATCCCGGTGCGCCGCGGGTCCCGGATCATCGCGCTGGTCGCTCGCAACACGAACCTCCACGGGGTCCGCACCCCCAGCCGGCTCGAGCTGGCCTACCTGCAGACGGCCAGCGAGCTCACCCAGATGATCGCCCACGGCAGCTTCCCGTACGCCGGCCAGCGCTCGGACCACGCCGACTCCCCGCGCGTGGGCGACGGGTTCGTCCGGGTCGACGCGACGGGCAAGGTCACCTACGCCAGCCCGAACGCGATGTCGGTCTACCGCAAGCTCGGCCTGACCCGCGACCTGACCGGCGAGCACCTCGCGGACGTGACCCGGCAGCTCGTGCCTCCCGAGCTGCGCCTCGACGAGGAGTCGATCACCGCCGTGCTCGGCGGCCGGATGCCGAGGGACACCGAGATCGGCAATCGCACGGGCACCGTGATCGTGCGGTCGATCCCGCTGCGGCCGACCGGCGAGCACACGGGCGGGCTGATCCTGCTGCGCGACGTGACCGACCTCCGTCGCCGCGACCGGGAGCTGGTGACGAAGGACGCCACCATCCGCGAGATCCACCACCGGGTGAAGAACAACCTGCAGACGGTCGCGGCGCTGCTGCGGCTGCAGGCCCGCCGGATCGGCTCGGCGAGCGGGCGCGAGGCGCTGGAGGAGGCGGTCCGCCGGGTCGGCGCGATCGCCGTCGTGCACGAGACGCTGAGCCAGACCTACGAGGAGGAGGTCGAGTTCGACGCGGTCGCCGACCAGCTGCTCGCCCTGGTCAGCGAGGTCGGCGCCCAGGCGGGCGCGGTGCGGCTGCGCCGTACCGGCAGCTTCGGCACGATCGGCTCCGACGTCGCCACCCCGCTCGCGATGGTCCTGACCGAGGTGCTCCAGAACGCCATGGAGCACGCGTTCGGCGAGGGCTCCGGGGGCAACGTCGAGGTGCACGCCACCAACACCGGGGGACAGCTCCGGGTCAGCGTGGCCGACGACGGGGTCGGGCTGCCGGCAGGGTTCGACCTCGACGCCTCGAGCAGCCTGGGGCTGTCCATCGTCCGCACGCTGGTCGGAGAGCTCGGTGGCACCCTGCGGATCCTCGGACGTGCCGAGGCGAGCGAGGGTCAGGAGTCCGGCACGCTGGTCGAGCTCTGCCTGCCCACGCGGTCCGGCGCCTGAGTCGGCGCGGTCTGATGTCATCATCGGGTGGTGCATCGCAACCCTCGCCCCTCGCGGCGGATCCCGTGACGACCCGAGAGGACGACAGCCAGGTCGTCCGCGCTCGGCGGTGGGCGTCCTCCCGGACCCGGCCGCTGGTGGTGGGCGAGCTCGTCGTCATCGTCGCGCTGCTGGTCGTCTACGACCGCGTGCGCGCGCTCGCGGAGGTCCACGCCTCGGTCGCGGTCGCGCACGGCTGGGCGATCCTCGACCTGGAGCGGACGCTGCACGTGGAGGTCGAGGGCGGCCTCAACACCTGGCTGAGCGGGCAGGGCTTCCTCCGGCTGCTGGCGGTCGACTACTACCAGTACGTGCACGTGACCGTCGCGCTCGGCGTGCTGGTGGCGTGCTACTGGCGCAGCCCGGCGGCGTACCGGCCGGCGCGGAACGCGCTGCTGCTGACAAACATGGTCGGGCTCGCGGTGTTCGCGCTCTACCCGGCTGCGCCTCCTCGGCTGCTGCCCGGTGGAGGCTTCGTCGACCTCGTCGCCCAGGCGGGCTTCGGCACGAACCACGGACCGGTCCCGGCCGACCAGTACGGCGCGCTCCCGTCCCTGCACCTGGCCTGGGCCACGTGGGTCGCCGTCACCGGGTTCGCCCTCACCCGGCGCCGGGTGCTGCGCGTGCTGCTGGTCGCGCACCCGGTCGTGACGGGGGTCGTGGTGGTCGTCACCGGCAACCACTACGTGCTGGACGTGGCGAGCGGCACGCTGCTCGGGCTCGCGGCGGTCTGGGCCACCGGGCTGCTGGCGCTGGGCGCGGCTCGCCCGGACGTGCTCGTACCGGCGCGGCGGCCGGCCCGACTCGCACCCAGTCCCGCAGCGGTCGTCCTGGAACCTCGGTTCCCCGAGCCTCGACCGCTCGGAGCGTGGGCCCTGGAGCCGGAGTCCCCGGAGCCCTGACGCCTACGCCGTGCGCACGCGGGCGCGGGCGTTGCGGCGCTTGAGAGCGCGCCGCTCGTCCTCGCTGAGCCCTCCCCAGACGCCGTGGTCCTGCCCGGCCTCGAGCGCCCACGCGAGGCACTGCTCGCGGACGTCGCATCGGCGACACACCTGCTTGGCCTCCTCGATCTGCAGGATCGCCGGCCCGGTGTTGCCGATGGGGAAGAACAGCTCCGGGTCTTCGTCGAGACACGCGGAGCGGTGGCGCCAATCCATGGCGAGGAACTCCTGTTCTAGAGGTGTGTGAACGCGTTCACTAGGTCGCTCCCAGCGACGGGCCGATCGGGTCCGGGCGCAGGGGAGTCACTACGTCACGGGATCAGGCGCAGTTACCTGGTGATGCTTTCAACAACCGCGCCCGGAAACAAGACCCAGGGCGGGTCGGGTTCATCACAGACGTTACCGTGCGGTACGTGGAGACCCGACCCGACGCCGGCTCGCCGTACTCGCGCCACGGCGCCCCGGCCCCCCTCGTCGCCGCGGCCGGACTGGTCCTGGTCGAGGGGCTGCTCACCGTGATGTACGGCGTCGGCGAGGCCGTGCACCTCACCTCTGCGCGGCTGGTCATGGGCATCACGACATCGCTTTTCTTCGTCGGGTACGGCGTCGCGATGATGTTCTGCGCCTGGGGCATGAACCGGCTGCGGACCTGGGCCCGCGGGCCGGTGCTGCTCGCCCAGCTGATCTGGCTGGGGCTCGCCTGGAACTTCCGGGAGGGTGACACGCTGCCGCTCGCGATCGGCCTGGCCGTGCCCGCGGTGCTGGTGCTGGTCGGGATGCTGCTGCCGGTCTCGGTCGACGCGCTCGAGCACGGGCCCGGGCACGACGACGACCAGGCGTGACCGCCCGTCCCGGTCACGCCGCTCCGGTCACATCGCCGTCTGCCTGCCCGGCCTGACCAGGGCGGACTGGTCCGGGGCGACGAAGCCGAAGCGTCGGTACAACCCGTGGGCGTCCGCGGTGAAGAGCCACCAGCGCAGGTCGGCGCCCGGCCCGTCCTCGACCATCCGGGCGACGAGCGCCGTGCCGAGGCCGTGCCCGCGGTGCTCGGGCAGGACGTAGACGTCCGCCAGGTAGGCGTCGCAGATCCCGTCGGAGAGCGCGCGGGCGAACCCGACCTGTGCGCCGGTGCTGTCGTCGTACACGCCCACGACGCGCCAGGCGCCGGTGACCTGCGCGACCACCTGCTCCCGGGTGCGCCAGCGGTGCCAGTAGGCCTCGGTGGAGAGGAAGTCCCAGATCGCGTCGAGGTCCAGGCGTGACGGGTCGTCGTCGAGCGTGTAGGTCACGGCGCCGAGTCTCTCAGTGGATCGAGTCGCGCAGCTCCGCGAGGGTCCGGGTGAGGAGGCGGGACACGTGCATCTGGGAGATCCCCACCTCCTGGGCGATCTGGGACTGCGTCATCTGCCGGAAGAACCGGAGCAGCAGGATCTGCTTCTGCCGCGGCGGCAGCGCCTCGATCAGCGGCCGGATCGACTCGCGGATCTCGACGTGGTCCAGGGCCTCGTCGAGCGCGCCCATCGTGTCGAGCATCGAGCCGAGGCCGTCCTCGCTGCCCTCCCCGGCGTCGAGCGACAGCGTGGCGTAGGCGTTCGCCGACTCGATGCCCTCCAGGACGTCCTCGACCTCGACGCCGAGCCGCTCGGCGATCTCGCGCGGGGTCGGTGAGCGGCCGAGCTGCTGCGACAGGTCCCCGGTGGCCGAGGCGATCGACATCCGCAGCTCCTGCAGCCGGCGCGGCACGCGGATCGCCCAGCCCTTGTCGCGGAAGTGTCGCTTGATCTCGCCGAGGATCGTCGGGGTCGCGTACGTCGAGAACTCCACGCCGCGCTCGCTGTCGAACCGGTCGACCGCCTTGATCAGGCCGATGGTGCCGACCTGCACGAGGTCCTCCAGCGGCTCGCCGCGGTTGAGGAAGCGGCGGGCACAGTGCTCGACCAGGGGGAGGTGCAGCTCGACCAGCTCGCCGCGCGCCCGGGACCGGTCGATCGCAGAGCTGTGCGCAGCCCCGAGCTGTGCGAACAGCGCGCGACTGCGTTCCCGAGTGGTGGAGGAGACGTCCCCCGAGTGGTCCGTCATCAGCGTCAGGCAGGCGCGCTCGATGTCGTCGAGGTGACGGTGAGGCTGATCGTGAGCACGTCCTCACCGGTCTCGGCACTCACGTCGCTGGCCGTCGTGGTGAGCACCTGCCAGGCGAAGCTGTTGGTCTCCGGCGGCGTGGGTTGGACCGCGTCGACCGAGATGCGTACGGCGACCCGGTTCTCGCCGAGGAAGTAGCGGGTGATCAGCTGCCCTCCCGGTCGGGCCCGCTCGAGCAGCATCGCGCTCGCCTCACCGACCGCCATCCTGAGGTCCTCGATGTCGTCGAGGGTGAAGTCGAGCCGCGCGGCGATGCCTGCCGTGGTCATCCGGAGCACCGCGACGTAGGCGCTGTCCGCCGGTAGGCGGACCTCTGCGTCTGGCTGCATGGACGGAAGCCTAGGCGACGCCGGACGGAGCCGGACCCGAATCGCCCGGCTGCGGGGGCACGCGCAACGGCCGGCGTGCGGGTGATCCGCACGCCGGCCGTGGTGATGAGGTTGTGACGGTCAGCCGTGAGCCGAGGCACCGAGACGCTGTGGTCGCCTTGGACGGTTGCGGCTTCGCAGGCTCAGCCGCACTCAGACCATCAGCATTGGGCCAAAGCAACGACTCCGTCGATGCTTTGGCTCAAGCCTTCTTGGTCTCCCAGAAGATCTCCGCGATCTCGTCGATCTTGGCGAGCAGCTGGTCGGCGACGTCGGCGTCGAGGGTGCCCTTGGTGCCGGACGCCCCGGCCAGCTTGGTGGCCTCGTTGAACAGCGTGTGCAGCTGGGGGTACTTCTCGAAGTGCGGCGCCTTGAAGTAGTCGGTCCACAGCACCCAGAGGTGGTGCTTGACCAGCTCGGAGCGCTGCTCCTTGATGATCACGGCGCGGGTGCGGAAGTCGGGGTCGTCGCTGTCGGCGACCTTGGCGATGATCGCCTTGATCGACTCGGCCTCGATGCGGGCCTGCGCGGGGTCGTAGACACCGCAGGGCAGGTCGCAGTGGGCGGAAACCTCGACAGTGGGTGCGAGCAGTCGCGCGAACATCTCAGGTCCTCTCTGACACTGGTGTGGTGCTTCTGGTGGGGGCCCGCGATCCGGACCCACGAGCCGGATCGCGTTCGACCGGGCTCCCGGGATGACCACGGGGTCGCTGGCGACGACACTACTCCGCATGGAACAGCCGGCCCGGTGGGGTCTCGCGAGGGTGCACGGCCGCTCGATGGCGCCCGTGCTGAGCCCGGGCGACCGGCTCCTCGTCGACTACCGCCGACGGCCCCGCCCGGGTGACGTCGTCGCGGCGCGGTTCGCGGACGGCACGCTGGCGGTCAAGCGGGTGGACTCGGAGCGGACGACGCGGTCCGGGGGCCGTGGGTGGTGGCTGGTCAGCGACAACCCCGAGGAGGGGGTGGACTCCCGTCACCGGGGGCCGGTGGCGGACGAGGACGTCCTGGGCGTCGTACGGGTGCGAGTGTGGCCGCGGCCGCGCCGTCTGTCCCGCCGCGTGACCCAGCCCGGCTGAGCGGTGTCGCATTCGCCACATCTGTGGCGATCACTGGGCTCGCCCACCGCCCTGTGAGACCATGAACGCCGGGTCATCCCCCAGTCCTGGCCACTCCGCAGACTCACGCAAGGTCGGCGTCGAGCAGCTCAGCACCGCCGATACTCCCTGCCTTCCCGATGTCACGAGAGAGCCAACCTCATGGTTGCATTTGACCCGATGCCCGACCTCGATCCCGCCGCCGGCCCCGACGTGGTCCCGGCCGCCGACGCCGGCCTCGCCCACGACCCGGTCTTCGAGCTGCACCAGGGCGGCAAGATGGAGATCGCGTCCACGGTGGCCCTCAACGGTCCGGTCGAGCTGTCGATGGCGTACACCCCCGGTGTCGCCCGCGTGTGCGAGGCGATCGCCGCCGACCCGCAGCTGTACGGCGACTACACCTGGACGTCGAACACGGTCGCGGTCGTGACCGACGGCACCGCGGTGCTCGGCCTCGGCGACATCGGCCCGCGGGCCGCGATGCCGGTGATGGAGGGCAAGGCCGTGCTGTTCAAGCAGTTCGGCGGGATCGACGCGATCCCGATCTGCCTGGACACCACCGACGTCGACGAGCTGGTGGAGACGGTCGTCCGGCTGGCGCCCAGCTTCGGCGGCATCAACCTCGAGGACATCTCGGCGCCGCGCTGCTTCGAGGTCGAGGAGCGGCTCAAGCAGCGGCTCGACATCCCGGTGTTCCACGACGACCAGCACGGCACCGCCGTCGTCGTGCTCGCCGCGCTCGAGAACGCGATGCGGCTGACCGGGAAGTACCACGACACGGTGCGGATCGTGGTCTCCGGGGCCGGCGCCGCCGGTGTGGCGGTCACCCGGATCCTGCTCGCCGGCGGCTACCGCGACATCGCGGTGGTCGACCGCGCCGGCGTGCTGCACCGCGACCGCGACGACCTCAACCCGGTCAAGCGGGCGCTGGCCGCCGAGACCGCCGACACCACCGGCCGCTGGGGATCCCTGGGCGCCGTGATGGACGGCGCGGACGTCTACATCGGGCTCTCCGGGGGCACCGTGCCGGAGGAGGTGGTGGCCTCGATGGCCGACGAGCCGATCATCTTCGGCCTGGCCAACCCGATGCCCGAGGTGCACCCGACAGTCGCGCACAAGTACGCCCGCGTCGTGGCCACCGGCCGGTCGGACTTCCCGAACCAGATCAACAACGTGCTCGCGTTCCCGGGCATCTTCCGAGGCGCCTTCGACGTCCGCGCCAGCGCGATCACCGAGGGCATGAAGCTGGCCGCGGCCCAGGCGCTCGCCGCGATCGTCGGTGACGACCTGCGCGAGGACTTCATCATCCCCTCGCCGTTCGACCCGCGGGTCGGACCGAGCGTCGCGGGCGCTGTCGCCGAGGCGGCACGTCGCGACGGCGTCGCCCGTCGCTGATCAGCCTCCCCGCGCCGGGCCTCCGCCGTCGGCCCGGCTAGGGTCTCTGGTTTCGGCGCGCCGTTGCGACCTCGCAGGCTCGGTCGCAGGCTTGCTCAACCTGCCTCCCCACGCCGGGCCTCCTCCGTCGGCCCGGCTAGGGTCGGCACATGTTCGCCGTGTACGCCGAGAAGTTCTCCTCCGACGACCCCCTGTCCGGCCTGGTGGTCGGCGAGCGGCCGGACCCGGAGGTGCCGCCGGGCTGGGCGAAGGTGACCGTGAAGGCCGCGTCGCTGAACCACCACGACCTGTGGTCGCTGCGCGGCGTGGGCCTGCGCGACGAGGCCCTCCCGATGATCCTCGGGTGCGACGCCGCCGGCTACGACGAGGACGGCAACGAGGTCGTCGTGCACGCGGTTGTCAACGACCCGCACTGGCAGGGCGACCAGACGCTCGACCCGAAGCGCTCGCTGCTCAGCGAGCGTCACCAGGGCACGTTCGCCGAGTCCGTGGTGGTCCCGCGGGGCAACGTGATCCCGAAGCCGGCGTCGCTGTCCTTCGCGGAGGCGGCGTGCCTGCCGACCGCGTGGCTCACGGCGTACCGGATGCTGTTCACCCAGGGCGACCTCAAGCCCGGCGACACCGTGCTGGTGCAGGGCGCCGGCGGGGGCGTGGCGACGGCCCTGATCATGCTGGCCCGGGCCGGAGGCCTGAAGGTGCTGGCCACCAGCCGTGACGAGGCCAAGCGCGCCCGCGCCCTCGAGATCGGCGCGCACGAGGTCTTCGAGTCCGGCGCCCGGCTGCCGGTGAAGGTCGACGCGGTGATGGAGACCGTGGGCCGGGCGACCTGGTCGCACTCGATCCGCTCGCTGCGTCCGGGCGGCGCGATCGTGATCTCCGGCACGACGTCCGGCCCGAACCTCGACGACGCCGAGCTCACCCGGATCTTCTTCCTCCAGCTCAAGGTGATCGGCTCGACCATGGGCACCACCACCGAGCTGGCCTCGCTGGTGAACCTGATGGACGCCACCGGCGTGCGGCCGCTGATCGACCGCGAGCTGCCGATGGACCGGGCACCGGAGGGCTTCGCCGCCATGGCCGAGGGCGACGTCTTCGGGAAGATCGTCTTCACGCGGTGACCGGGCAGCCCGAGCGGACCCACTTGGTCACCGGAGCCGGCTCCGGGATCGGCGAGGAGCTGGCCGACCGCCTCGCCGAGCGTGGCGACCGCGTGGTCAGGCTGACGCGCGACGTGGTCGACCTCGAGGACGCCGTGGCCGTGGCGCGCTGGGCGACCGACTTCGCCGACGACCTCGAACGCCTCGACTCCCTGCTGCACGTGGCCGGCACCGTCGACCTCGGCACCGTCGCCGAGCTTGACCTCGACGTCTGGCAGCGGCACCTCGACGTGAACCTCACCGCCCCCGCGGTGCTCACCTCGCACCTGCTGCCGGCGCTGCGTGCGGCCGGCGGGACCGTGGTGTTCGTGAACTCCTCCGCCGGCCTGGTCGCGAACGCGCAGTGGTCGGCGTACGCCGCCTCGAAGTTCGGGCTGAGGGCGCTGGCCGACTCGCTGCGGGCCGAGGAGGCGGGCAACGGTGTGCGCGTGACGACCGTGTTCCCGAGCCGCACCGCCACCCCGATGCAGGAGAAGGTCCACGAGCAGGAGGGCCGCACGTACGACGCCTCGCGCTGGATCCGGCCCGCCACGGTGGTCGACTCGATCCTGCACGTGCTCGACCTGCCTGCCGACGCCACCATCCCCGAGCTGGTGATCCGCCCGCGCTGACCGGCACCGGGCTGCCCCCGCGGGTGCCGAAAATCGGTCGAGGAATGTCGGCGCGCTCCCGTAGCGTTCTTGGTGCCGCGCCGATGTCGTGATCGCCCGCCGCCGTTCGTCGTCTCAGTGACAGACGGTCTCGGGTGCAGGCTTCTGGTCGCGCCCACGAGCAGCGAAGGACACACATGTCACACGACACCCCGACGACGGCCACGCCGGCTCCCACGTCCGCCGGCGACATCGCCGTGCTGCGCTGGCTGGTCGGCGCGACGTTCATCGTGATCCTGAACGAGACGATCATGATCAACGCGATCCCGCGCCTCATGGTCGAGTTCCAGGTCTCCGAGCGCACGGCGCCGTGGCTGACGACGGCGTTCATGCTGACGATGGCCGTGGTCATCCCGATCACGGGCTGGTTCCTGCAGCGCGTGACGACGCGACAGGCGTTCGCCCTGGCGATGATCGTGTTCTGCACCGGCACGCTGATCGCGGCGGCAGCGCCGGTGTTCTGGGTGCTCCTCCTCGGGCGGATCGTGCAGGCGTCCGGCACGGCGGTGATGATGCCGCTGCTGATGACCACGCTGATGTCGGTGGTGCCCGAGCACGACCGCGGCCGGGTGATGGGCAACGTCACCCTGGCGATGTCCGTCGCCCCGGCGCTCGGTCCGGCGGTGTCCGGCGTGATCCTGGAGTACCTCTCCTGGCGCTGGATGTTCGGCCTGGTCCTCCCGGTCGCGGCCCTGATCGGGGCCGCCGGCCTGCTCCGGCTGCGCAACGTGGGCGAGCCGACGGCCGGGTCCGTCGACGTGCCCAGCGTGGTGATCTCTGCGATCGGCTTCGGCGGCCTGGTCTACGGGCTCAGCCTGATCGGGGCCGACCACCAGCCGCTGCCGCCCGGAGTGCTGATCCCGGGCGCCCTCGTGGTCCTCGCGCTCTTCGTGTGGCGGCAGATCGCGCTCCAGCACGGTCGTGGTCCGCTGCTGGACCTCCGCACGTTGACCCACCGCACCTACGCGAAGGCGCTCACGCTGATGGTCGTGGCCTTCATGGGCTTCCTCGGCTCGATGGTGCTGCTGCCGTTCTACCTCCAGCAGGCCCGCGGCCTGACCATCCTGCAGACCGGTCTGCTGATGATGCCGGGCGGCCTGGCGATGGGGCTGCTCGGTCCGCAGGTGGGCAAGCTGTTCGACCGGTTCGGCGGCCGGCCGCTGGTGATCCCGGGCTCGATCGGGATCTTCGTGGCGCTCGTGCTGTTCTCGCAGATCGGGCTGAGCACGCCGTACTGGCAGGTGCTCGGCATGCACATGCTGCTGATGATCAGCCTCGCCGCGGTGTTCACGCCGGTGTTCACCCTGGGCCTCGGTGCCGTGCCGCCCCAGCTGTACTCCCACGCGAGCTCGCTGCTGGGTGCGCTGCAGCAGGTCGCCGGTGCGGCTGGCGCGGCGGTGTCCACCGCGGTGCTCTCGTCGCGCTCGGCGACTCTGATCGCGGGCGGCTCCAGCCCGGAGGCAGCACTGGCCGGTGGCCTCGGCCGGGCGTTCGTGGTCAGCGCGGGCCTCTCCCTGATCGTGATCGCCCTGGCCGTCGTGCTGCCGGGCCGGCTGCCGGCGCCGCAGGGCGGCCCCGAGGAGGGCGGGCCGCGCGGCGACCTGGACCTCGACGACGGCATCGCCGACCCGGTCGCGGCGATCTGACCGGGAGGGCTACTTCTCCTCGGCTGGTCGTGAGCGCCAGTTCAGGGCGCCCACGATCAGCATGAGCAGCTGGGTGCGGGCCCGGTCGCGGATCGCCGAGCCCTCCCGGTCGGGCAGCTCGAGGATCTCCTCGGCGACCGCGATCATCGCGACCACGATCAGCCGCGACAGGATGTGCAGGTCCTCGGCGGACCAGTGGTCCATCGGCAGGCGCGCGAGGTCGGTGGCGAGCTCGCGCTCGAACAGGGCGAGCTCCTGGCGCACCGCTGCTCGGACCACTGCGGACCCGCCGTTGCGCTCACGCGCGATGAAGGAGAAGTGCGCGCGCTGACCGCGGACGTGCTCGTCGAGCACCTGCACCGACCGGTCCACGATCTCCTCGATCTGCGGGTTGCCCCGCCGGACGTCGCGGATCATCGCCCGCAGCGACGAGAACGACTCCTGCACGAGCGCGAGGCCGAGCTCGTCGATCGAGGCGAAGTGCCGGTAGAACGCGGTCGGGACGATGCCGACCTCCTTGGCCACCTGGCGCAGCGACAGCCCGCCGAGGCCGGTCTCCTCGCTGAGCCGCAGCGCGGCGTCGAGGATGGCGCGTCGGGTGCGCTCCTTCTTCTCACCTCGGGTGGACAGGCCGGCCTCGGTCACCGGGCCAGCGTAGTGACCACCGGCACAGTGCACACATGTGCACCGTGGTCGGCGTCACGTGCGATCTGCTTGACCCGCGTTCCAGGCCGCCGTCATAGTTTCAGTGTACGCACGTTCACTGAAAGGAGGTCACCTGGAATGGGCATCGCCACCACGCTTCTCGGCTCCCGGGCCGTCGCCGCGCTGACCGCACCGCACGGTGTGGACCGCTATCTCGAGATGTTCAACCCGATGTGGGCCGCCACGGAGGTTCGAGCCCGCGTCGTCGACATCCACCGCGAGAACCCCGACGCCGTCGGCTCGGCGCCGGTCGCGACCCTCACGCTCCAGCCGACCGCCACCTGGCGCGGCCACCGCGCGGGCCAGTACGTCCAGGTCGGAGTCGAGCTGCCGGGCACCGCGCGCCGGATGACCCGGTGCTTCTCGATCTCCTCGGCCGCCTCGCTCCCCGGAGAGCGGTTCACGCTCACGATCCGGGCCCACGACGAGGGCCAGGTCAGCAGGTTCCTGGTCAACGAGGCCCGCCCGGGCCAGATGCTGCACCTCAGCCAGGCCGAGGGTGACTTCACGCTGCACGAGAGCGCGGCGACCCCGACCAACAACCGCCTGCTGATGATCTCCGGCGGGTCCGGGATCACGCCGGTGATGTCCCAGCTGCGCACTCTGCTGCGCGACGGGTACGACGGCCACGCCGGTCGCAAGGTCACGTTCCTGCACTTCGCCCGGTCGACCGAGGACCAGATCTTCGCCGACGAGCTCGCCGCGATCGCGGCCGCCGACAACGGCGTCGACGTCCACCTGCGTCACGGCGACCAGCGGTTCAGCGAGTTCGAGCTGCGCCGCCTGGTGCCGGACTTCAAGGACACCGACACCTGGGCCTGCGGGCCGGCCGGCCTGATCGAGCTCGTCCGCGCGGCGTACGCGGACTCGCCGCGCCTCCGGGTCGAGTTCTTCAAGCCCCCGGCCATCGCCGCCGGCTCGGCCGAGGGTGACGTCTCGTTCGCCCGCACGGGTGCGAGCGCCGAGAACTCCGGCGCGACGCTCCTCGAGCAGGCCGAGGCGCTCGGCCTCCGGCCCGAGTTCGGCTGCCGGATGGGCATCTGCTTCACCTGCACCTCGCGCAAGACCGAGGGCACCGTCCGCAACGTCCTCACCGGCGAGGAGTCCTCGCTGCCCGAGGAGGACATCCGGATCTGTGTCTCCGCCCCGGTCGGCGACTGCGTCGTCGACCTCTAGACCATCCCCCCACGAGCAGGAGAAACCCATGGCCACCATGACCGCTCCCCGCACCGTCCGCACGAAGAAGCGTGCGACCGTCGCCGCGACCGACCCGAAGAGCCCGAACCTCACGGCCGATCAGCTCGAGGAGTTCGGCAACGAGCTCGACGCGCTCCGGCAGCGCGTGTTCGCCGATCTCGGCGAGGCCGACGCGGCGTACATCCGCATGATCGTCAAGCGCCAGCAGCAGTTCGAGATCGCGGGCAGGGCGCTGTTCTACCTGCCGCCCGCGTGGCCGCTCGCCGTCGCCGCACTGAGCATCTCCAAGATCCTCGAGAACATGGAGATCGGGCACAACGTGATGCACGGCCAGTACGACTGGATGGGTGATCCGAAGCTGAACTCGAGGATCTACGACTGGGACACCATGGCCCCGGGCGAGAACTGGAAGTACGGCCACAACTACATCCACCACACCTACACGAACATCCTCGGCAAGGACCGCGACATCGGCTACGGGATCCTCCGGATGGACGAGGACCAGAAGTGGCACCCCGCCTACCTGGGCAACCCGCTCTACGCGTTCCTGCTGATGGTGTTCTTCGAGGAGGGTGTGGCCCTGCACGACCTGGAGATCGATCGGATCCGGACGGGGGAGCGGACCTGGGAGCAGACGAAGAAGGTCGGCAAGCCGATCATCCGGAAGGTGAGCAAGCAGGTCCTCAAGGACTACCTGCTGTTCCCGGCGCTGACCGGTCCGCTGTTCCTGAGCACCCTGGCCGGCAATGCCGTGGCCAACGTGATCCGCAACATCTGGGCGTTCAACATCATCTTCTGCGGCCACTTCCCGGCCGGTGTCGCCACCTTCACCGAGGAGGAGTGCGAGAACGAGTCTCGCGGGCACTGGTACTACCGCCAGCTCCTCGGGTCGGCCAACATCACCGGGGGCAGGCTCTTCCACATCCTGTCGGGCAACCTCTCGCACCAGATCGAGCACCACCTGTTCCCGGACCTCCCGGCCCGCCGGTACCCGGAGCTGTCGGTCGAGGTGAAGGCACTCTGCGAGAAGTACGGCATCGAGTACAACACCGGCCGGCTGAGCAAGCAGCTGTTCAGCGTCGCCCGCAAGATCTGCAGGCTCGCGCTGCCGACCCGGCGTACGCCGGCTCCCGCTCCCGTGCCGGTCGCCGACGACCCGCTGGCCGCCTGAGCCCGGCGTAGCATCGCCGGCATGCCGGACCCGTACGCCGTCGAGCGTGCCGTCGAGCACGTGCGTGCGCTCGCCCGGGCACTCGTGCCCGAGGCGGTCGACGGCCTCGGGTACGGCATGCCGGCGCTGCGCTACCGCGACCGGCCCCTGCTCAGCGTGATGCCGGCCAAGCACCACATCGGGCTGTACCCGTTCAGCCCGGCGGTCGTGGAGGCGGTGGCCGGGCGGCTCGACGGCTACTCCTTCGCCAAGGGCACGATCCGGTTCACCGAGGACCACCCGCTCACCGACGACCTGGTCGAGGACATCGTGCGGCTGCGGCGCGACGAGATCGACCGCGCCATCGACGGGCCCCCGACCCGCTGAGACCGCACTCACGTTGCGGGTGCCCGGGTCTCGGTCGAGACTGGGCACCATGAACGAGCGACTGAGCAAGGCAGAGATCCGCAAGGACGCCGTGCAGAACACCGTCGAGGCGGCCGCAGGCGCCGTCGGGCAGGTCGCCACGATCATCACCGGTGCCGTCAAGGACGTCGCCGGCACCGTCGGCGGCTTTGCCACGGAGCTGTTCGAGATCAGGGACGCGGCTCGTCGCGCCGCTGCCGACCACGAGGACGACGCTGCCGAGGAGCACGCCGGCCCCGCCGCCGGGAGCCTCCACCTCGACCCGGACGCACTGGTCGCGACGCAGCCCGACGTGCACCCGGACCCGGACGCGCCCTCCGCCTGAGCGGTCGGTCAGGACCCGCTGCTGACCTTGGTGTGCGCTGCGGCCAGCAACGGCTTCACCAGGTCGAGCACATCGCGCACCGATGCGGGGAGGAAGCGGTCCGAGGTTGCGTAGTCGCTGCCCCGGTAGGCGAACGTGTAGAAGAACAGGTCGCAGCAGTCGTCCTGGTAGCCCCGCCGGGGGTGCCGGTGCGGCAGATCCGCTCGGTCGAGAGCTCTGACGAGTTGATGCCGCTCGGCGTCCGACAGCGTGCCCTGCGCCGGCTCCCATCCGTTCCGGACGGCGAACCACGTGCCGTCCGGAAAGACAACCAGGCGCTCTTCGCCGCCGGCGAAGCCCCCGCTCTGCATCAGCACGAGAGTGCCGGCCAGTGCGGTGGGGTTCGGATCCGGTGCGACCATCCGGGACACGCCAGTCAGGACCAGGGCGACCGCTCCGACGGCCAGCGCCGCCCACGCCACGGTGGTGCGGTTCAGGTCCATGGCACTGGGACGCTACCCGGGCGCGCCCGGTTCCCGTCGAAGACCGGCCCTACCGACCTCCCGAGCTCGATCAGCCGAAGGACATCTGGAAGTCGGCCTGGCGGAAGGACGCGAGCGTGCGCTTCCCGTGGAGCCAGCCGAGCGGGCCGTCGGGGTCGAACGACCAGCTGCCTCGGCAGGCCATCGCCTTCGACGAACCGGTCAGCGAGGCGGTGACCTCCTCGCCCGCCCGCGGGTCCGGAGCAGTGCGCCGCTGCCAGGTGTCGCCCTTGAACCGCAGCCGGGGAGCGAACCGCGACACGTCGGTGAACCACGCCGAGGCGATCGGCCGGCCGTCGATCGCGGTGGTCCACGCCGTCCGGGTCAGCAGGCCGTGCTGCTCGGTGCGCAGGGTGAAGTCGCAGAGATCCTTCGGGATCGCCCAGAGCTCGCGGCCGCCGGCCATCGAGGCGGGGGAGTCGACCCAGATGTCGGTGATGTTGACCGCCTTCGGCGGGGTCGAGCCCGTGGAGACGAGATGGGCGACCAGCAGCTCGCCGTACGTGAGCGGGCTGGGCTCCTCGTACTTGACCAGCGCGACCCCGTAGACGCCCGGCTCGCGCTCCGGGTGGTCGCCCTTGCCCACCCGGAACAGCGACAGCCAGAGCTGGCCGTGCATCTGCCAGGGAGCGGGCGGATAGGTGAGGTCGACGTCGGTGGGGAGGGGCATCTGACCGGTGCTCATGGCGGCAGCCTAGAGGCCGTGCGGAGGAAGGGAGCCTCCACGCGAGAACGTGTTGCAGTTTGGGACGACCTCGGCGATTTCCCCTACCTGGCGGGACATTCCTGCTCATACTGGGCGCGCCCTGGCCATCTGCAAGCCGAAGGACCAGCTCTCTCGTGCGCTCTCGCTGGACCGTCCCCACGGTCGCTCTGACCTCCCTGCTCCTCCTCCTGGCCCTGGTGGTCGAGCCGGCCCTCGCGGAGCCCCCGCGCAGCCACCGCTTCCACGACGGCAAGGTCTACCGAGGGGCGTTCCCCGATCCCGACGTCTTCCGCCTCGGCCACCTGTGGGTGGCCTCCGGTACGACGATCGGGCACCGCTCGCTGCCCATGCTCACCTCCGTGGACGGGCGGACCTGGCGTGCCCGCCGTGCACGAGGTGCCGGGGCGCGACGGACCAACGACGCGATGGTGGGCCTCCCGCGCTGGGCGGCCCGGCGCCGGGCCGGCTCCCACCGGTTCGTCGCCACCTGGGCGCCGGCGATCGGACGGACCGGGAGGGGCCGCTGGCTCGCGGCGTACGCCGCCCCGCTGCGGCACCAGCCGCGCAAGCGGTGCATCGGCATCGCGATCTCCTCCCGTGCCCTGGGCCCGTTCCACAACACCCGCCGGCGGCCGCTCGTGTGCCCGCGCCACCAGGGCGCGATCGACCCGGACGTGTTCCGTGACCGCGGCCGCACCTACCTGCTCTGGAAGACCGAGGGCATCTGGGGAGCGCTCCCGACGATGCTCTGGGTCCGGGAGCTGCGCCGCAACGGCCTCGGGTTCCGCCCCGGCTCGCACGCCCACCGGCTGCTGACCACCGCGGACGGCTGGGAGCGCCCGGTCATCGAGAACCCCTCGATGATCCGCTACCGCGGCCGGCTCTACCTCTTCTACTCCGCGAACCGCTGGTACAGCCGGCACTACGCGATCGGGTACGCCGTCTGCCGCTCGGTGCGCGGACGGTGCCACCGCGTGCGCCACCGCCCGCTGCTCGCCAGCGGCCGGCGCGTCGTGGGACCGGGTGGGGAGTCGGCGTTCATCGGGCCGCGCGGTCAGCTGATGCTGGCGTACGCCGCCTGGCCGGCGGGCCACGTCGGCCACGAGCGCCGGCTGCACGTGGCCACCCTGAAGCCGCGCCGGCACGGACGGCTCGTGGTGGTCAAGCGGCTGCGCCAGCGCTGAGCCTCAGCGGGCCTCCGGGCCGCCGGCGAGCCCCCGGACGACCATGTCCAGGGTCGACTCGATGAGCGTCTCGCGCTCGGCCTGGGTCAGCGCCCGGTAGGGCCCGTCGAGGAGCAGCAGGCTCAGGCCGTGGACCGTGGCCCAGGCAGCGGTCTCCGCGTTCGGCCGCAGCGCGGGGTCGAGCCAGCCGACCCGGACCAGCTCGTCGAGCGACTCGGTGAGGAACGCGTACGGCGGGGCGTCCGCCAGGGTCTCGTCGGCACGGGTCAGGTCGTCGTGCTCGGACTTGCAGAACGCCGTGCGGAAGAGGCCCGGCTCGGCCAGGGCGAACCGGACGTAGCCGCGACCCCCCGCGCGCATGTGGTGCAGCGCCGCCTCCACCGGTGTCGCGTCCGTCGGGGGCTCACCGAGCACGTCCAGGATGACCACGGCCATCCGCTCGAGGGCGTCCGCCTTGGCCGCGTCGAGCAGGTCGGCCTGACCCGCGAAGTGGCGGTAGGCGGCGGTCGGAGTCACCCCGACCTCGCGCGCGGCCGCCCTGATCGTCACCGCGTCGGGGCCGCCTCGCTCGGCCAGGTCGGCCGCCGCCCGCACCAGGGCGTTGCGGAGGTCGCCGTGGTGGTAGGTCGGCCGATCGCGCGTCGTGGTCACGGAATAGATGTTGACATGTGTACACATCCATGCCAAGTTAACACCCACAAAGTTTACGCACGCACACATCGAGGAGACGTCATGTTCCAGCGGATCGGGGCCCTGGTGGTCTCTCGGGCGAGGTGGGTGCTGGTCCTCGGCACCCTCGCCGTCATCGGCGCCGCGGTCGTCGGCGTCGGCGCGTTCGCCAAGCTGCAGACCGAGGGCTTCGACGACCCCGCGTCGGAGAGCTCGCGGGCCGCGCAGGTGCTCATCCACCAGTTCGGCGGCGACGCCGACTTCGTGTTCCTGGTGAACGCCGACCGCGGGGACGTCGACTCGTCGACCGCGAAGGCCGCGGGAGCGGCCCTGACCGACCGGATGCGTCGCGACCCCGGCCTGACCGACGTCGTCTCCTACTACGACACCGCGTCGTCCGGCCTGCGCTCCGAGGACGGGCGGTACGCGCTGGTGCTGGCGAGCCTGTCGCCGCACGCCGCGGACGGCACGTCGGCGAAGGTGATCGACCGGTATGCGGGCGACCACAGCGGCGTCCGCGTCCGGGTCGGTGGATCGGAGGCGATCTCCGAGGGCATCGGCGGACAGATCGGCAAGGACCTGGCGCGCGCGGAGAGCATCGCGATCCCCCTCATCCTGGTGCTCCTGCTGCTCGCGTTCGGCAACGTCGTGGGAGCGCTCGCCACCCTGACGGTCGGCATGATCGCGATCCTCGGCACGTTCGCCGAGCTCTCGATCCTCGGCAGCCTCACCGACGTGTCGATCTACTCCGTCAACCTGACCACGGGGCTCGGGCTGGGTCTCGCCGTCGACTACGGGCTCCTGATGGTGGCGCGCGTGCGCGAGGAGCGGGCCGCCGGCCTCCCGGGCGACCAGGCGGTGCGCCGGGCGGTGGAGACGGCCGGACGGACCATCGTGTTCAGCGCCACCACGGTGGCCACCGCGCTGGCCGCGATGCTGATCTTCCCGCTGTACTTCCTGCGCAGCTTCGCCTACGCGGGCATCGGGGTCATGGTGATCACGGCCGTGAGCGCGGTCGTGCTCCTGCCGGCCGCGCTCACGCTGCTGGACCACCGGGTGGACGCCTGGCGGCTGCCGCGGGTGCGCGGCATCCGGGGCGGTGAGGCGCCGTTCTGGGCGCGGGTCGCCCGAGCCGCCACAGGCCGCCCGCTGGCCGCTGCCCTGCCGGTCGTCGCGCTGCTCCTGCTGGCCGCTGCGCCGCTGCTCGGGATCTCGTTCGGCACCCCCGACGACCGGGTGCAGACGACCGCGGCGCCGAGCCGCCAGGTCGGCGACGTGCTGCGCAGCGACTTCGCCGGTGACCAGACCACGGCGATCGACGTCGTGACGACCACGCCCGTCTCGAAGCCCGCCCTGGACGCGTACGCCGGCCGGGTGGCGCACCTGCCGGGCGTCGTACGGGTCGACGTGGCGCAGACCGCCCGGGCCGCGCACGTCTCGGCGGTGACGGCGCTCGACCGCCGGTCGCAGGGTGCTCGCGACCTGGTGGCGCAGATCCGGGCCCTGCCCGGCCCGTCGGGCGCGGAGACGCTCGTGGGCGGCCCGACCGCCCGGCTGGTCGACAGCCTGCACTCGATCGGCAGCCGGTTGCCCTACGCCCTGGGCTGGATGGCGCTCGCGACCTTCGTGATCCTGTTCCTCTTCACCGGCAGCGTGGTGCAGCCGCTGCGGGCGCTGGTCCTGAACGCGCTCAGCATGGGCGCCACGCTCGGGGCCATGGTCTGGATCTTCGATAAGGGCCACCTGTCCGGGCAGCTCGGCTTCACCCCGATGCCGATGGACACCAGCATGACCGTGCTGCTGTTCACCGTCGCGTTCGGGCTGTCGATGGACTACGAGGTGTTCGTGCTCGGTCGCATCACCGAGATGCGCGACCTCGGGCACGCGCCGCAGGAAGCGGTCGTGCGCGGCCTGGCCCGGACCGGCCGGATCGTGAGCACGGCGGCCGGGCTGATCTCGATCAGCTTCCTCGCCTTCGTGATCAGCGACATCTCGTTCATCCAGCTCTTCGGCCTCGGCACCGGCCTGGCCGTGCTGGTCGACGCCACCCTGGTCCGGGGCGTGCTGCTGCCGGCCTCGATGCGGCTCCTGGGCGAGGCCGCGTGGTGGGCACCGTCACCCCTGCGGGCGCTCCACCGACGGATCGGTCTCTCCGAGGCGTCCGGACCGGACCGCCGCCGGACGACCGAGGTGCCCGTGCCGGCGACCTGAGACCGGGCGGCCTGGCGGCCCCGGCGACGGACTACTCGTCGTCGGGGTCGTCGCCGCGCGCCAGCCAGGTGGCCAGCCGCTCCACGGCAACCTCGAACTCAGGATGCACGTCGACGAAGTCGCGCAGCTGGTCTGCCAGCCACGCCAGGCTGACCTCCTCGTCGCCCCGGCGCTTCTCCAGCTCCTCGATGCCGCGATCGGTGAAGTACATACCCTCTCCGGTGGTTGAGGTGCGAGCCTGCGAGCCTCGAAACCTACGCGAACGCCTGGTCCATCAGCGACTTCTGCTCCTCCACGTGGCGGGAGTGCTGGCCGACCGACGGCGAGGAGGACTCCGGCCGCGAGATCACGGCGACCTCCTGGTCGAGCTGGGGGAAGAGGTTCAGCCGGAAGTGCGGCGCCGGGCCCATGTTGGTCGGCTCGTCCTGGATGTAGCGCACCTCGCGCAGGTTCGGGAAGCGGCCGAGCTCGGTCTTCAGCTCCTCGAGGGGGCGGGGGTAGAGCTGCTCGATCCGCACGATCGCCGTCGTCGGTTCCTCGCCCTCCCGCTTGCCCCGCTCGACCGCGAGGTCCCAGGTGATCCGGCCGCTGCAGAGCAGCACCCGGGTGACCTTGTCGGGGTCGACGATCGAGTCGCCGATGACCGGCGCGAACGAGCCCTGGGTGAAGGCCTCGGGCTGTGAGGCCGCCTCCTTGCGCTTGAGCATCGACTTCGGGGTGAAGATGATCAGCGGCTTGTGCTCCTCGCCGAGGGCGTGCCGCCGGAGCAGGTGGAAGTGGCTCGCCGGCGTCGACGGCTGGGCGACCACGAAGGCCTCGTCGGCCGCCATCTGCAGGAACCGCTCGATCCGGGCGGACGAGTGGTCGGGACCCTGGCCCTCGTAGCCGTGCGGCAGCAGCAGCACGACCCCGGACTGCTGGCCCCACTTGGTCTGCCCCGCGGTGATGTACTCGTCGGTGATGATCTGCGCGCCGTTGACGAAGTCGCCGAACTGCGCCTCCCAGCACACCAGCGCGTCGGGGCGAGCCACCGAGTAGCCGTACTCGAAGCCGAGCGCGGCGTACTCGCTGAGCAGCGAGTCGTAGACGTGGAAGGGCGCCTGGTCCTCGGTGAGGTTGGCCAGCGGCGTCCACTCGTTGGCGTTGCGCCGGTCGATGATCGTGGCGAACCGCTGCACGAAGGTGCCGCGCCGGGAGTCCTGGCCGGCGAGGCGCACCGGGCGGCCCTCCATGAGCAGCGAGCCGAAGGCGAGGATCTCGCCCGTGCCCCAGTCGATCGGGCCCTCGTTGATCGCGGCGGCCCGGCGCTGCAGCTGCGGGAGCACCTTGGGGTGCACGGTGAAGCCCTCGGGCGGGGTGACGTAGGCGTCGGCGATGCGCTTCATCGCCTCGACCGAGATCGCGGTCGTGGTGGTCGCCCCGATCTTCTCCGGGTACGCCGGGACCGTGGTCCACTCGTCGGGGCGGGTGTTGGCCTCACGGACCTCGGTGAAGACCCGCTCCAGCTGCTGCTGGTAGTCCTTGAGGACCTGCTCGGCCTCCTCGACCGTGATGTCGCCACGACCGATCAGGGACTCGGTGTAGAGCTTGCGCACCGAGCGCTTCTGCTCGATCAGGTCGTACATCAGCGGCTGCGTGTACGACGGGTCGTCGCCCTCGTTGTGACCACGCCGCCGGTAGCAGACCAGGTCGATCACGACGTCCTTGTTGAAGGCCTGGCGGTACTCGAAGGCAAGCCGTGCGACGCGGATGCACGCCTCCGGGTCGTCGCCGTTCACGTGGAAGATCGGCGCCTGGACCATGCGGGCGACGTCGGTGCAGTAGAGCGAGGACCGGGACGACGCGGGCGAGGTGGTGAAGCCGACCTGGTTGTTCACCACCACGTGGATGGTGCCGCCGGTGCGGTAGCCACGCAGCTGGGAGAGGTTCAGCGTCTCGGCCACGACACCCTGGCCGGCGAACGCCGCGTCACCGTGGATCAGCAGTGGCAGCACCGGGTAGGCGGCACCGCGGTTGAGCACGTCCTGCTTCGCGCGGGCGATGCCCTCGAGGACCGGGTCGACCGTCTCGAGGTGGGAGGGGTTCGCCGCGATCGAGACCTTGATCTTGTCCCCCGAGCCCGCGACGAAGGCGCCCTCGGCGCCGAGGTGGTACTTCACGTCGCCCGAGCCCTGGACCGTGCGCGGGTCGATGTTGCCCTCGAACTCGCGGAAGATCTGGTTGTAGGACTTGCCCACGATGTTCGCGAGCATGTTCAGCCGGCCGCGGTGGGCCATGCCGATGCAGACCTCGTCGAGCGCGGCTTCGGCGGCCGCCTCGCAGATCTCGTCGACGAGGGGGATCGTGGTCTCTCCGCCCTCGAGGCTGAACCGCTTCTGCCCGACGAACTTCGTCTGCAGGAAGGTCTCGAACGCCTCGGCCTGGTTGAGCTTGAGCAGGATCCGCAGCTGCTCCTCGCGCGGCGGCTTCTGGTGCGGCTGCTCCACCCGCTGCTGGATCCAGCGGCGCTGCTCGGGGTCCTGGATGTGCATGTACTCGATGCCGACGGTGCGGCAGTAGGAGTCGCGCAGGATGCCGAGGATGTTGCGCATCTTCATGAACCGGCGCTCGCCGCCGAAGGATCCGGTGGCGAACTCGCGGTCGAGGTCCCACAGGGTCAGGCCGTGCGACTCCACCTCGAGGTCGGGGTGGCTGCGCTGCTTGTACTCCAGGGGGTCGGTGTCGGCCATCATGTGGCCGCGCACCCGGTAGGCGTGGATCAGCTCGAGGACGCGGGCCTGCTTGCTGACGTCGTCGTCGTGGCTGGCCGAGACGTCCTTGCTCCAGCGGATCGGCTCGTAGGGGATCCGCAGGGAGCGGAAGATCTCGTCGTAGAAGTCCTCCTCGCCCAGCAGCAGACCGTGCACGCGGCGGAGGAACTCCCCGCTCTGCGCTCCCTGGATGACCCGGTGGTCGTACGTCGAGGTCAGCGTCATCACCTTGCTGACCGCGTTGCGGGTGAGCGTCTCGTCGGAGGCGCCCTGGAACTCGGGCGGGTAGTCCATCGAGCCGACGCCGATGATCGCGCCCTGCCCCTTCATCAGGCGCGGCACCGAGTGGTTGGTGCCGATCGTGCCCGGGTTGGTGAGGCTGATCGTGGTGCCCTGGAAGTCGGAGACCTCGAGCTTGTTGTTGCGCGCCTTCTTGACGATCTCCTCGTACGCCGTCCAGAAGTGCGCGAAGCTCATCGTCTCCGCCGCCTTGATGCTCGGCACGAGCAGCTGGCGGGTGCCGTCGGGCTTGGCCAGGTCGATGGCGAGGCCGAGGTTGATGTGCGCCGGCTGGATGAGGGTCGGCTTGCCGTCGATGACGTCGTACCCGACATTCATCTCGGGCATCGACTTGATCGCCTTGACCAGGGCGAAGCCGATGATGTGGGTGAAGGACACCTTGCCGCCGCGTGCGCGGGCGAGGTGGTTGTTGATCACGATCCGGTTGTCCCACAGCAGCTTGACCGGGACCTGCCGGACGCTGGTCGCGGTCGGCACGGTGAGGCTGACGTCCATGTTCTGCGCCGTCCGGGCGGGTGCCCCGCGCAGGACGGTGTAGGTCGGCTCGTCGGACGCCTCGGCGGCCTTCGGCTTCGACGGCTCCTTCGGCACCGGCTTGCTCGCCGGAGCGGCCGCCGCGGGCGTGGCCGAGCGGGCGGAGGGGTCACCGGCCGCGGCCGGCGTGGCGGCGTCCGACGGCTTCGCCACCGGGGTGGGCGCCGGCTTCGCCTCGGCGGGGGCCGTGCTGGCGGGGGCAGGGGTGGCCGCTCGGGCAGGCGCCTGGGCGGGGGCCTGGCTCGCCGTCGGGGCCGAGGCGGGCTTCGGGTCCTGGGTGGGCGACTGGTTCGTCGCCTGGTTCGCAGCCTGCTTCGCCGTGCCGCTGGTCGGCGCATCGCCGTTGCGATACTGCTTGAAGAAGTCCCACCAGGCGGGATCCACGTTGTTCGGATCCTTCTGGTACTGCTCGTACATCTCGTCGACGAGCCACTCGTTGGCTCCGAACGCGGACATGGGGTCTTCGACGGGCACGGCCTGGATCGCCTCATTCTTCTTCGTGGCGCTGCGTTGACCTAGCAAGGCTAGCCCGGCGCCGGGTGGCATATCAGTGGCTGGAACGAGAATCGCGCCCGCGCCGCCGGGACGATTCTCTCGATATCAAGATAATGGATTCCGGCCCCGATCCCCAGCGGTTCAGGGGGTACAACCGCCGATGTCGCCGATGTCACCTTCCTCGCGGAGTGCCCCGTGTCCGTCGGCTCCGTCGTGGAGGGCGTACGCGGAGCAGTAGTAGAAGCTGAGGAGGCTGCCGCGGTCGAGGGTGACGGGAGCCCAGACGCCCCTGCCGCGCGGCTCCAGGTAGCGCAGCGAGGTGCCGAGGAGCGCGCCGGTGTCACCGTCGTGCTTCAGGTACCGACCGAGCCAGGCCTGCACGTAGGCGCTGGTCAGGTCCTGTCCCCAGCGGCTGGCCGGGAGCACGTAGGGGATGTCGGCGTACTCGAGGTGGGTGGAGGCGCGGGGCACGACGAGCATGCTGTCGACCCCGGCGGCGCGCCAGTCGTCGAATCCGGTCCGGCGCTCCCGCATCGGGTCCGGGTTGCCCGGGGTGGGCATCAGCGAGCTGCCACCGCTCAGCGGGTACGGCGCGACCGTGAACCCGTACTCCGACTGCACCGCGAGTGCGGGCACGACGGGGCGGTTGTCGGCGTTGTCGCCGGCTCCGGGCAGCGCGGGGAAGCTGGGTCCGGCCAGCTTGTCCAGCGCGACGACGGTCTCGACCCGCGGATCGGTGGCCTGCAGCTTCGAGACCGCGAACGCGCCCATCGAGTGCCCGATGAGCGCGATGCGGGTCGTCCGGCCCGGCGTGACGCCCGCCCGGTCCGGCGAGCGGTCGAGCAGCGCGGCGTACGGGTCGGCGGGGGAGAGGAAGAAGTCGAGCGCGTCCTCGGTGCCGGTGGTGAAGTTGGCGAGCTGCTGGAAGGGCACGCCCGGGCACCCGAGCACGTTGCCGTCGACGGGCGCGGCGAACGGGTTGCAGAAGGGGAAGACGCCGCCGGTCGTGTGCGGAAGCGTCTCGCTGGTGCCCTCGCCCTGCACGTCGAAGGTCAGCACGACGTAGCCACGCTCCGCCAGGTCCTCGGCCAGCCAGGTGTACATGCCCTCGGACCCCTGGACGGAACCCGGCGTGATCACGACGCCGGGGAACGGCCCGGTGAGCCGCGCCCCGGTGTAGGGGTCCGTGGCCCCGGCGAGCGGGGCGTAGACGGTGCCGCGGAGGAGGGCGCCGTACCGGTTGAGGAACGAGACCTTCTGCGAGCGTCCGCGCGTGCCGTTCCACCCCGCGCGCAGCGGGTTGCCGACGTTCCATCCGGGCACGACGTTGCCCGGGTCGAGCGCCGGCCGCGTGGGCGTGGCTGCCTGCGCGAGCAGCTGGGAGGCGGTGAGCAGGCTCGACTCACGGATGAGCGCGGGCAGGTAGTTGGGGTTCGCCAGCTGCCCACCCGGGCCGGTGACCCGGCCGTAGGCGTCGGACATGTTGGCGAGATCGCGCGCTAGGTACGCCGGCGTGCCCGGCTGCGGTGCGTCGCTCGCGTGGGCCGGGTTCAGCGGGCCGAGGGTGCCGAGGGCGAGCAGGCAGGTGGCGAGGAGGAGCGCACGGATCCGAGGCATGTTCGGCTCAACGAGCGAGCGGGGGATGGGCGACGGTGTGGGCGAGCCTGCCGGAACCACGCTCGCAGCGTCGCGGTCGGAGCCGGGGGAACCGGCGGCGACGACGAGGGACGGCGTCGGGCTGGTCTCGCTGTCGGCCGCCGGTCTGGCGTGCGTTCGGTGGTTGAGCTTGCCTCAACCGCTCTCGTCGGCAGGGAGCCAACCACCGCTGGTTGAGCCTGCCGAAACCACGCTGTCGGGGTGGCGGACTGTGCCGGGGGGACGGCAGCGACGGCGCGGTACGGCGCGGGGCCCGGGTCCTGCTCTCGGCCGCCGGTCTGCGTCGCACTCGGTGGTTGAGCTTGCCTCAACCGCGCTCGTCGGCTGGCGGTCTGTGCCGGGGGAACGGGCAGCGACGACGGGGGACGGAGCACGGTTGAGTTCTGCTGTCGGCTGCGGCTCGGCGCCTGGGTGGTTGAGGTGCGAGCGCCAGCGAGCCTCGAAACCACCCGTCGGGCAGGGACCCAGCCACCGACCGCTGAGCCAACCTCCAGGTGGTTGAGCCTGCCGAAACCACCCGCACTGCACGGGGCCCCGGTGGGTCGCGGTGAGCCGCGAAAGATTCTCGAGAATTCTTCCGAATTCCCTTACCAGCAAGGGCATTCGGGCCCATTTCTGTCGGTGGTCACCCCTAGATTCGAACCAGGAACCCGACCACCAGCACCGACCGCGGCACCGCGGCTGGTGCTGTGCTCGGGTCGATCCGGCAGGCCCGGGCCGAGGCGAACGCAGCCGAAGCCCGCGTCCTCGCCACCGCCCTGGAGTGGGCGCACCTGCACGTGGTCGACGACGTCGACGACGCCTGCACGCTGGTGACCGGGACCGGTCGGGACACCGGGATCCCGATCGCCGGCGAAGGCGCACCCTGGTCAGTGAGTTCGCGGTCTGGGAGCTCGCCGCCGCCCTCGGGTTGTCCATCGAGTCGGGTCGGAACCTGGTGGCCCAGGCCCTCGAGCTGGCCCACCGGTTGCCGAAGACCTGGGCACGGGTGCAGGCCGGGTCGTTGGCGCCGTGGCGGGCCAAGCGGATCGCTGATGCCACCCTCCACTTGAACCAGGAGGCCGCTGGGTTCGTGGACGCCCAGGTCGCTCCGTTCGCGCACAAGACCGGACCCACCCAGTCCCAACGGCTGGTCGACCAAGCGATCGCGATGTTCATGCCGGAGCTGGCCGCCGAGCAACGCGACCGGTCCGCCGAGCAGCGGTACTTCACCATCGACCACGACCAGGTCTCCTTCGCCGGCACCAGCCGCGTCCACGGCGAGCTCGACCTCGCCGACGCCATCGACCTCGACGACGCCGTCCGCCGCGGAGCCGAACAACTCGCCGCGCTGGGCAACGAGGAGTCCCTCGACGTTCGCCGGTCACTCGCGGTCGGGATGCTCGCCCGGGGTCAGCAGGCGATCGAGTTCGAGGCTGGGGTGGTTTCGGCAGGCTCAACCACCCCGTTGGGCGGCTCAACCAGCCCCAAGGCCCGCGACGTCGTGCTCTACGTGCACCTCTCCGAGGACGCCCTCCGCTCCGGTGATCACAACGCCCCGGCGTGGCTGGAGAACGCGGGCGGACACCTCGTCACTGCTGGGCAGGTCGCCGAGTGGTGCGGGGTTTCGGCAGGCTCAACCACCGGGAACGGCTCAACCACCAGGAACGGCTCAACCACCGGGACCACGAAGATCACCGTCAGGCCGGTCCTCGACCTCGCCGAGACCCTGCAGTCGGCCGGCTACCAGCCCAGTCCCACCCTGACCGAGCAGATCGAGCTCCGCGATCGCACCTGCGTGTTCCCCTGGTGCAACCGGCCCGCCCGAGG
>NZ_RJSF01000030.1:44422-90666 GCF_003725535.1 Nocardioides pocheonensis
CGATCCACCCGACCAGTAGCGACCCCGCCCCGCACCCGGCGCACGCGCCGGGGCCAGCGGCATGCCCGGTCGTGGGTCGCCGGGTCGTATGTCGCGCCGGCCGCTACCGCGCGCGAGCGCCGAGCGCGTGCGCGACGAGGGCGTTCGCGTGGCCGTGGCCGATCCCGTAGTCGACCTTGAGCCAGGCCACGAGCTCCATGTGCGCCGCCGGGGCGTGGGCGTGGATCAGCTCGATCCAGTGCTCGATCGACTCGCCGTAGGTGCGCTCGATCGAGGGGAAGTACGACGCCGGGCCGGAGATGCGCGGGTGAGTCGTGGTTCGGGTCGGGGTGATCGTTGCCATGGCGCTGCCTCTCGTCGGGGACCTTCACCCCTACGACGAACGGCGGCGGCCGTTCTCGACATCAGTCGGTGCGGGTGGCGACGACGGCCTTGTGGTCCGAGGGAGTGGTGAGCAGCGTGACGCGGGAGGCAGGGCCCGGGCCGTGGACGTCGTCGAGCTTGCGGGTGCCGGCGCCGATCGTGCCGGGCCGGTGCTCGCGGCCCTCCCAGGCGGAGGTGAGGCCGGCGAGGCGGAGGCTGTCGAAGTTCGAGTCGCCGACGGCGTACACGACGTGCCCGGCCTGCTGGTGCTCGGCGACCAGGCGCTCGAGGCGGGCGATCTCGGCCTCGTGGCGTGCGCGAAGCAGGGGCCGCTCCGGGATGTAGCGAGCGCCGTGCTCGACGCCCGGAGCGAGGTGGTAGCTCATCATCGCCACGGTCCGGTCGGCGTGTCGGTCGCGGTAGACCCCGATCGTCACCACGCGGGGCGGCTCGGTGCGCAGGAACCGGTCGGGCCGGTCGGAGCGACCGATCCGGCTCAGGAACACCACGCGGGCCGAGACCGGGTCGAAGCGATCCGCCCGCGCGCCGACGACGTTGCCGCCGGCCACCGCCGACACCCAGTGGTACGCCGGGGCGGCCGGTCGCGGCAGCAGCCCGGTTCCGAGCGAGGGCACGACCTTGACGTCGCCGAACTCGCGCAGCAGCCGCAGCCGGGAGACGTACCACTCCTGCACCCCGACCAGATCGGGATCGTGCGCGAGCACCTGCGTGAGCGCCGTCCGAGCCTCTCGCGCGGGCAGCTTGTAGAGGATGTTCGCGCTCGCGACGACGGTCGTACTCATGGCAGGAGTGTGCCGTTCGGCTGCCTCCGTGAGCGTGGGCGGGTGTGGCATGTCCCACGTTTCGGCATACCTCCCGCCAGACGGGGAACCCCAAGGGTTCGAGGGGAGCTCCGCGGGCCCGCGGAGCGGGCGCCGAGGAACAGGAGGGTTCGTGGCGAAGTCCGCCGTCATCGCACCACTGACCGGGGTCCGTCTCGTGGCTGCGGTGTGGGTGGTGCTGTTCCACATCTACCTCTACAACGGCGACGACCTCTCGGCCAGGCACCCGGCCGTGGACGCCGTGGTGGGCCCGATCGTGAGCCAGGGCGACCTCGGCGTCGACCTCTTCTTCCTGCTCTCGGGGTTCGTGCTGGCGCACAACTACCTCGAGCGGCTCGGGGAAGGCCCGTCCCTCTCCGGCGCGGTCAGCTTCCTCTGGCTGCGCGTCGCGCGTGTGTGGCCGCTCTACATGGTCGCGATCGTCGGCGGCGGGCTGCTGCTCTCCCTGCGCTTCTGGCTGTGGGGCAGCCAGCCGAACGTCCCGCTCACGGTGCCGCACTTCGTGGCCCAGGTGTTCATGGTCCAGCAGTGGGGCGCCGCGAACGTGCCGAACACGAGCTGGACGGGCCCGGCGTGGTCGATCTCCGCCGAGTGGCTCGCCTACCTCTGCTTCCCGGTGCTCGCGATCGCGGTCTGGCGTCTGCGCCGGTACGCCGGCCCGAGGACGCTCGTCGCGCTCGGGGGGATGGTGCTCCTCCCGACGCTGGTGTGGACCGCCGTGGCCCAGACCCAGGCCGCGCCGTACATGTGGCTCGTACGCCTCGCCAGCGAGTTCACCTGCGGTGCGCTGCTCTCCGCGGCGACGCGGCACGAGCTGCCGCGCCTCACCCGGGCATCGGGCTGGCTGGCCCCGGCCGCGATCGCGCTCGGCGCGGCGTGGCTCTACGTGGCCGGGCTCACCGGCCGCTCGTGGCTCGGCCCGCTGGTGCTCGCGGTCTTCCCGATCCTCTTGCTCGGGCTCGCCCACGGCGACAGCCCGGTGCACCGCTGGCTCGGCAGCCGTCCGATGGTGCTGGGCGGCGGCGTCTCCTTCGCGCTGTACCTGGTCCACGTCCCGCTGCTCAAGCTCTTCCGCGACGCGCTCGACCACGACGCGCTCCCGATCAGCCCGCGCAACCAGCTGTACGGCGAGCTGGCGATCGCGGCGCTGAGCCTGCTGATCGCCTGGGCACTGTTCCGCCACGTGGAGGAGCCGGCCCGCCACCGGCTGCGCGCGGTCGGGCCCCGGGTCGCCGAGCTGCCTGCCGCCGTGCGGCGGATCAGGCTGCCCGAGTCCAGCCGGATCGTGCGCGTGGCGCCCGCGACCGAGCACGTGGTCCAGCAGCAGGCGGTCCGCTCGATCTGCTGATCCGTGCGGCCGGTGGGTGAGGAGAGGGGCGCCTCCGGCAGGATTCGAACCTGCGACACCTGGTACCGGAAACCAGTGCTCTATCCCCTGAGCTACGGAGGCAATGCGCCCGGACGACCGCCGTGAGGCGGACCCTGAGGCGCGATGGTGAACACTACCGGTCGATACTGCCGCGTTGGAAACCGGTGCCCGCCGATAGGCTTGCCCGGTGAATCCCGAGCAGCTCTCCGCGGCCGTCGTCGACGCCCTTTCCGCCCTCGTGGGCGAGGGTGCGCTCGACCTTCCCGACGGTGTCCCCGCCGAGGTGACCGTCGAGCGCCCGCGCCAGAAGGGACACGGCGACTACGCCACCAACGTCGCGATGAAGCTGGCCAAGGGCGCCTCGGTCGACGGCGCGCCCACCAACCCTCGGGCGCTCGGGGAGCTGCTGGCGTCCCGGCTCCGCCAGACCGAGGGTGTGGCCGACGTCGAGGTCGCCGGCCCGGGGTTCCTCAACATCACCGTCGAGGCGGGTGCACAGGGCCGGGTGGCCGCGGAGATCGTCGCGGCCGGGGCGGCGTACGGGCACTCCGAGGTGCTGGCCGGTCAGAAGATCAACGTCGAGTTCATCTCGGCCAACCCGACCGGGCCGCTGCACCTCGGCCACACCCGGTGGGCGGTCCTCGGTGACGCCATCGGGCGGGTGCTGAGCGCGGCCGGCGCCGAGGTCACCCGCGAGTTCTACATCAACGACCGCGGCGTGCAGATGGACCACTTCGCGAACTCGATCATCGCCGCCGCGCTCGGCGAGCCGACGCCGCCCGACGGGTACGCCGGCGCCTACATCGACGACCTGGCGAAGCAGGTCGAGGCCGCCCAGCCGGGCATCTTCGAGCTCCCCCCGGACGAGCGGCGCGCGGCCGTGCGGGCCGTGGGCTACGACATCCAGCTGCGCGAGCAGCAGAAGCAGCTGGAGACCTTCAACACGCACTTCGACGTGTGGTTCTCCGAGCAGTCGCTGCACGCCTCGGGCTCGGTGCCGGACACGCTCCAGCACCTCAAGGACCTCGGGCACGTCTACGAGAGCGACGGAGCGCTGTGGATGCGCACCACCGATTTCGGCGACGACAAGGACCGCGTGCTGATCAAGTCCGACGGGGAGCTGACCTACTTCGCCTCGGACACGGCCTACTACCTGAACAAGCGGGCGCGCGGCTTCGACCACTGCATCTACCTGCTCGGTGCCGACCACCACGGCTACGTCAACCGGCTGCGGGCCATGGCCGCTTGCGTCGGCGACGACCCCGACCAGACGCTCGACGTGATGATCGGGCAGCTCGTCAAGATCCTCAGCGGCGGGGAGGAGCTCAAGCTGTCGAAGCGGGCCGGCACGATCGTCACGCTCGACGAGCTCGCGGAGGAGATCGGCGTCGACGCGCTGCGCTACTCCCTGGCCCGCTACCCGGCCGACTCGCCGCTGGTCCTCGACGTCGCCGAGATCACGAAGGCGTCGGCGGACAACCCCGTCTACTACGTGCAGTACGGCCACGCCCGCACCTGCCGGATGATGGAGAACGCCGCCGACCTCGGCATGCAGGTGCGCACCGACCCTTCGGCAGGCTCAGGACAGCGCTACGACCCGACGCTGCTGACGCACGAGCGCGACCGCGAGCTGCTGCGGGCGCTGGCGGAGTTCCCGAGGGTCGTGGCCGGCGCGGCGGAGCTGCGCGAGCCGCATCGCGTCGCGCGCTACCTGGAGGACACCACGTCGGTCTTCAACAAGTGGTACGACACCAAGGAGTGCCGCATGCTGCCGTCCGGCGACGACCCGGTCGCGCCGGTCAACGAGGCCCGGCTGGTGCTCGTCGTCGCGGCTCGCACGGTGCTGGCCAACGGGCTCGACCTGCTCGGTGTCAGCGCCCCCGAGCGGATGTGAGGACACGCCGTGCGAGCTCATGAGGCGGGCTGGGCCCACGCCGCCGTGTCGGTCAACGCGCCGGCCTGGCTGCGCGAGCCCGCCGACGTCAACGCGCTGACGCCACAGCTGTGGTCGTCGACCGCACGCAAGGTCGACGGCGTCCTCGAGGTGGGGGGCATCCGCGTCACCGACCTGGTCGCCGAGCACGGCTCGCCGGCGTACGTGCTGGACGAGGCGGACTTCCGCTCCCGGGCGCGCGCCTTCCGCGACGCGTTCCGCGAGTACGACGTGTTCTACGCCGGCAAGGCGTTCCTGTGCACGACGGTCGCCCGCTGGGTCGCCGAGGAAGGCCTGTGCCTCGACGTCTGCTCGGGTGGCGAGCTCGCGGTCGCGGAGCGCGCGGGCTTCCCGGCCGAGCGCCTCGGGTTCCACGGCAACAACAAGTCGGTCGCCGAGCTGGCGCGGGCGGTGGAGCTGGGGGTGGGCCGGATCATCGTGGACTCCTTCCACGAGATCCACCGGCTCGCGGACCTCACGCGCGAGCTCGGTCGCACCGCGCGCGTCCTGATCCGCGTGACCGCGGGCGTCGAGGCGCACACCCACGAGTACATCGCGACCGCCCACGAGGACCAGAAGTTCGGCTTCTCGATCAGCAGCGGCGACGCGCTGGCGGCCGCGCAGCAGATCCGGGACACGCCCGGGCTGGAGCTGCTCGGCCTGCACTCCCACATCGGCTCGCAGATCTTCGACTCCTCCGGCTTCGAGGTGGCCGCCCGGCGGGTGCTCGCGCTGCACGCGCAGATCTCGGAGGAGGTCGGCGTGGTGCTGCCCGAGCTGGACCTGGGCGGCGGCTTCGGCATCGCCTACACCACGCAGGACGACCCGTCCGACCCCGCCCAGCTCGCGATCGAGCTGACCAAGATCGTCACCGAGGAGTGCAAGGCCCGCGACCTGGACGTGCCGCGCCTCTCGATCGAGCCGGGCCGCGCGATCGTGGGCCCCGCGGTCTGCACGGTCTACGAGGTCGGCACGGTGAAGGCCGTCGAGCTCGACGGGGGAGCGGTGCGCACCTACGTGAGCGTCGACGGCGGGATGAGCGACAACATCCGCACCGCGCTGTACGACGCGGACTACTCCTGCACGCTGGCCAGCCGGTCCTCCGACGCTCCGATGCTCCTGTCCCGGGTCGTCGGCAAGCACTGCGAGGCCGGCGACATCGTGGTCAAGGACGAGTTCCTGCCTGGTGACCTCGTCCCCGGCGATCTGCTCGCGGTGCCCGGCACCGGTGCCTACTGCCGCTCGATGTCGAGCAACTACAACCACGCCCTGCGTCCGCCGGTCGTGGCCGTCCGTGACGGCGTGAGCACCGTGCTCGTGCGGCGCGAGACCGAGGACGACCTCCTGAGACTCGACACCGGCGCCGGCGCCCGGATGGAAGACTGAGCAGCGATGAGCAGCGAGAAACGTCCCGTCCGCGTGGCCATGCTCGGCTGCGGCGTCGTCGGCAGCCAGGTCGCGCGCCTGATCCAGGAGCAGGCCGACGACCTCGCCGCCCGCGTCGGCGCGCCCGTGGAGCTGGTCGGCATCGCCGTACGCCGGCTCGGGCTGGCGCGTGACGTCGACCTGCCCGCCGACCTCTTCACGACCGACGCGGAGGCCCTCGTGGGTCGCGACGACGTCGACGTGGTCGTCGAGGTGATCGGCGGCATCGAGCCGGCGCGCACGCTGATCCTCTCCGCCCTCGCCCACGGGGCGTCGGTGGTCACGGCGAACAAGGCGCTGCTCGCCGAGCACGGCGCCAGCCTCTTCGCCGCAGCCGACGAGGCAGGCCGTGACCTCTACTACGAGGCGGCCGTCGCCGGCGCGATCCCGATCGTGCGGCCGCTGCGCGAGTCGCTCGCGGGTGACCGGGTCACCCGGGTCATCGGCATCGTCAACGGCACCACGAACTTCATCCTCGACCGGATGGACTCGGCCGGCACCGGCTTCACCGAGGCCCTCGAGGAGGCCCAGGCCCTGGGCTACGCCGAGGCCGACCCCACCGCCGACGTCGAGGGCTTCGACGCCGCCGCCAAGGCAGCGATCCTGGCCAGCCTGGCCTTCCACACCCGTGTGACGGCCGGCGACGTGCACCGCGAGGGCATCGCGGAGGTGACCGCGAGCGACGTCGCGTCCGCCCGCGAGATGGGCTGCGTGGTCAAGCTCCTCGCCATCTGCGCGCTCGAGGACGGGCCCGACGGTCCCGCGGTCTCCGCGCGGGTGCACCCGGCGATGATCCCCCGGAGCCACCCGCTGGCGAGCGTCCGCGAGGCCTACAACGCGGTGTTCGTCGAGAGCGAGGCCGCCGGTCAGCTGATGTTCTACGGCCCCGGTGCCGGCGGCGCGCCGACCGCGAGCGCGGTCCTCGGCGACCTGGTCACGGTCGCCCGGCACCGCATCGCCGGGGTGCGCGGGCCGCGCGAGTCGGCGTACGCCGACCTGCCCGTGCTCCCGATGGGCAGCACCGAGACGCGCTACCACGTGCAGATCGACGTCGACGACAAGGCCGGTGTGCTGGCGGCGGTCGCGCAGGCGTTCGCCGAGCACGACGTCTCGATCCAGACCGTGCGCCAGGAGGGCCGCGGCGACGACGCCCAGCTCGTCGTGGTCTCGCACAGCGCGAGCGACGCCGACCTGGCCGCGACGGTCGAGGCAGTCCGGCGGATGGCGTTCGTCCGCGAGGTGTCCTCGGTGATGCGCGTCGAGGGGGCGCACGACTGATGACGGAACACCGACACCCCCACCAGTGGCTCGGCGTGATCGAGGAGTACCGCGACCGCCTCGACCTGCCCGACGGCACCCCGACCATCACCCTGCGCGAGGGCGGCACGCCGATGGTGCGCTCGGGCTGGCTCTCCGGGCTGCTCGGTGCCGAGGTCTGGCTCAAGGTGGAGGGCAACAACCCCACCGGCTCGTTCAAGGACCGCGGCATGACGGTCGCGCTCTCGGTCGCGGTCGGCGAGGGCGCCAAGGCGGTCGTGTGCGCCTCGACCGGCAACACGTCGGCGTCGATGGCCGCGTACGCCGCGCGCGCCGGGATCAAGCCGCTGGTGCTCGTGCCGCAGGGCAAGATCGCCGCCGGCAAGCTCGCCCAGGCGATCGTGCACGGCGCGCAGGTGATCATGGTGCGCGGGAACTTCGACGACTGCCTGCGCATCTCGCGCGCTCTCGCCGAGGACTACCCGGTCGCCCTGGTCAACTCGGTGAACCCGATGCGGCTCGAGGGGCAGAAGACCGCGTCGTTCGAGATCGTCGACTTCCTCGGTCGCGCTCCCGACGTCCACGTGCTCCCCACGGGCAACGCCGGCAACATCTCGGCGTACTGGAAGGGCTACAAGGAGTACGTCGAGTCCGGCGACGCCTCCCACACCCCCGTGATGCGCGGCTGGCAGGCCGAGGGCGCCGCGCCCCTCGTGCTCGGCCACCCGGTGTCCGACCCGGAGACGGTCGCGTCGGCGATCCGGATCGGCAACCCCGCCTCCTGGGACCTCGCCGTCGCGGCGGCCCAGGAGTCAGGCGGCCGGTTCCGCAAGGCCAGCGACGACCAGATCCTCGCGGCCCAGCGCGACCTGGCCTCCCGGGACGGCGTCTTCGTCGAGCCGGCGTCCGCGGCCGGCGTGGCAGGGCTCCTCATCGAGCACGCCGAGGGCGCGGACCTGCGCGGCCAGACCGTGGTGGTGACGGTCACCGGCCACGGCCTGAAGGACATCGACACCGCCCTCTCCACCTTCACCGAGCTGGTCGACGTCGTGGTCGACCCCGACGTCGAGTCGGCTGCCCGGGCCGCCGGGCTGGCATGAGCCCGTTCGCCCCGGGGCCGGTCACCGTCGAGGTGCCCGCCACCAGCGCGAACCTCGGGCCCGGCTTCGACTGCCTCGGGCTCGCCCTGGACCTCCACGACACCCTCGTCGGCGAGGTGGTCGACTCCGGGCTGGTCGTCGAACTCGAGGGTGAGGGCGCCGACCGGCTGCCCCGCGACGAGCGCCACCTCGTCGTTCGGGCGATGCGCCGGGCGTTCGAGGCGCTGTCCGTCGAGCCCCCAGGGTTGGTGCTCCGCGCCGTCAACCGGATCCCGCAGAGCCGCGGGCTCGGGTCGTCCTCGGCAGCGATCGTCGGGGGTCTCGCGCTGGCCCGGGCGCTCGTCGTCGACGGAGCCGAGGCACTCGACGACGCTGCCGTGCTGCGCCTGGCCACGGCCCTCGAGGGCCACCCCGACAACGTCGCGCCCGCGCTGCACGGCGGCTTCGTGGTCTGCGGCCACGACGGGGCGGACACCTGGGCGGTCAACGCGCCCGTGGCGCCCGACGTGTCCGCCGTCGCCTTCGTGCCGCCCGACGGCGTCAGCACCGAGATGGCTCGGGGACTGCTGCCCGCCGAGGTTCCGCACGCGGTCGCCGCCGCCAACACCGGCCGGGCCGCCCTCCTCGTCGCGGCCCTCGGCGGGGCGACCGACCAGCTCTTCCGCGCCACCGAGGACTTCCTCCACCAGGAGTTCCGCGCCCCGGCGATGCCGGAGTCGCTCGCCCTGGTGCACTCCCTGCGGTCCGACGGCCTCGCCGCCCTGGTGTCGGGGGCGGGTCCGACCGTGCTCGTGCTCACCGACGGCGACCCCGAGGCGCTCCTCGGACGGTGCCCGGACGGGTGGGTGGCGCACCGCCTGGCGGTCGACCACGCCGGTGTCCGGACCGTCGTCTCCTGACCGCGCCCGGGTGCTACTGTGAGCGCAGCGTCCGGTGAGATCGCACCCATGGTCCACGATCACGGCGACACACCCTGACGCACTCCTCCTGATCGGATTTCCCGCTCCGGCGACCCGTCCGCGCGTGCCGGTGACCGAAGCCGCATCGGGACATCCGCACCCCGCCCGACGCTCAGCCGTCCGGCCCAGCACTGGGGAAGGACCCCACATGACGGAAACCACCGACACCGCCGCCTCGGCCGCGAACGCAGCGCCCGAGGACAACGGGTCCGCCGCTCCGGCACGCAAGGCCGGCGGGCTCAGCAGCATGCTGCTGCCCGAGCTGAAGAAGGTGGCCGGCGGCCTCGGCATCAAGGCCACCGGTATGAAGAAGGCCGAGCTGGTCGCGGCGATCCGGGCCGCTCAGGGCGGCGGCGCGCGCCGCTCGGAGGGTGGGCGCGAGCCCGCCGTCGCCGACCGGGCCCGCGAGGAGCGTCCCGAGCAGCCGGAGCGACGCGAGCGCGAGGAGCAGGCGCGGCCCGACCAGGAGCGGGAGAGTCAGGACCGCGAGAGTCAGGACCGCGAGAGTCATGACCGCGAGGGCCGGGCCGGGGCCGAGGGCACCGGGCAGCAGCGCGGCGGAGGTCGTGGCCAGGAGCGCGGCCAGGGCAGGCAGGGCCAGGCTGAGAACCAGGGCCGGCAGGCCCAGGATCGCCAGAGCCAGGACCGGCAGGGCCAGAACCAGGATCGCCAGAACCAGGACCGCCAGGCCCAGGATCGCCAGAACCAGGACCGGCAGAACCAGGACCGGCAGAACCAGCAGAACCAGGACCGGCAGAACCAGCAGGGTCAGCAGAACCAGGGCGCCAACCGCGACGACGAGAGCGGCAGCCGTCGCAACCGCCGGCGTCGCGGGCGCGACCGCGGGCCGGCGCAGCCCGGGGCCGTCCCGAGCCAGGGCGGTCGTGGCGGCCGCGCCGAGCCTGACCTGCAGATCCTCGAGGACGACGTGCTCACCCCGTGCGCGGGCATCCTCGACGTCCTGGACAACTACGCCTTCGTGCGCACCAGCGGCTACCTCCCCGGCACCGAGGACGTCTACGTCTCGCTCTCGATGGTCCGCAAGTACGGGCTCCGCCGCGGCGACGCGATCACCGGCCAGGTGCGCCAGCCTCGCGAGGGCGAGCGCAAGGAGAAGTTCAACCCGCTCGTCGTCATCGACACCGTCAACGGTGCCGACCCCGACGCCGCGCGCACCCGGGTGGAGTTCAGCAAGCTCACGCCGCTCTACCCCTCGGAGCGCCTGCGCCTGGAGACCACGCCGACGAACTTCATCGGCCGGGTCATCGACATCGCCGCGCCGATCGGCAAGGGCCAGCGCGGACTGATCGTCTCCCCGGCCAAGGCCGGCAAGACCATGATCATGCAGTCGATCGCGAACTCCATCACCACGAACAACCCCGAGTGCCACCTCATGGTCGTGCTCGTCGACGAGCGTCCCGAGGAGGTCACCGACTTCGAGCGCTCCGTCAAGGGCGAGGTGATCAGCTCGACCTTCGACCGCCCGGCCTCCGACCACACGATGGTCGCCGAGCTCGCGATCGAGCGGGCCAAGCGCCTCGTCGAGCTCGGGCACGACGTCGTGGTGCTGCTCGACGGCATCACCCGCCTCGGGCGCGCCTACAACCTGGCGGCGCCGCCGAGCGGCCGGATCCTCTCCGGCGGCGTGGACTCGGCCGCGCTGTACCCGCCGAAGAAGTTCTTCGGCGCCGCCCGCAACATCGAGGACGGCGGCTCGCTGACCATCCTCGCGACCGCGCTCATCGAGAGCGGCTCGAAGATGGACGAGGTGATCTTCGAGGAGTTCAAGGGCACCGGCAACATGGAGATCCGGCTGCGCCGGGACTTCGCCGACAAGCGGATCTTCCCGGCGATCGACGCCGTCCAGTCGGGCACGCGGCGTGAGGAGCTCCTGATGAGCAAGGAGGAGCTTGCGATCGTCTGGAAGCTGCGGCGCGTGCTCTCCGGGCTCGACGGTCAGCAGGCTCTCGAGCTGCTCCTCGAGCGGCTCAAGAAGTCGCAGACGAACCTGGAGTTCCTCATGCAGGTGCAGAAGACGACCCCGACGGCGGGCGGCCAGGAGGGTTGAACCGACGACCGTCGAGAGAGGTCATCGGGGCAATCGACGCATTATGCCCGAGCGGGGTCGACGTAGTCGATATGCTGATCGCCGATCTAGGGGTTGTTCTACGAGGGGGGCCGGATGGCACGGATTGTGATCGCGGACGACGACGCTGACATTCGTGAGCTGGTCGTCTTCAAGCTGCGGCATGCCGGGCACGAGGTGCTCCCGGTGGCCGACGGTGCCGCGGCGGTCGAGGCCTGCCTCTCGAACAAGCCCGACCTGGTGATCCTCGACGTGATGATGCCCGGCATGAGCGGGCTCGACGCGGCCCGTGCCCTGCGCGCGGACGACACCATGGCCGGCGTACCGATCATCATGCTGACCGCCCGGGCCCAGGAGCCCGACATCGAGCAGGGCTTCGACGCCGGCGCCGACGACTACGTGGTCAAGCCGTTCAGCCCACGCGAACTCGCCTCACGGGTGGCGGCGGTGCTCGCGCGGAGCACGTAGGTCGATGGCGTCCGCAGCTGGGGGCGGCGGACGCGGCTCGGTGGGACGCCGGCTCGGCGCGTCGGTTGCGGTGAACTTCTTCGTGCTGGTCGTGGTCGGCGTGGCCGGCATCATCGGCACGACGCGGGCGCACGACTCGGTCGACTACCTGGCCAAGCAGGTCGAGCCCGCCGCGACCGTGAACGCCGACGCGCTCCAGGAGCTGACCGACGCGGAGACCTACGTCTGGGGCTACGGGATCTCCGGCGAGCAGTCGCTGCTCGACAAGTACGTCGCGGCTCGCACCCGGTTCCGGGAGAACCGCGCCCGGCTGGAGCGGCTCCGGTCGCTCGACCCGCAGCTCGGGCTGCTCGTCGACGACTTCCTGCTCTCCGCCCAGAACTGGTTCGCGGCGTACGCCGACCCGCGCACGGCCGGACCGGTCGGGCTCGGCACCTTCGACGCCCTGCGGTTCGACCGGGCGCAGGTCCTGTTCGCCGACGTCAGGACCACCAACGCCGCCGTCTCCGAGCGGGTCCGGGAGCTGTCGACGGCTGCCGAGCGGTCCTCGAACGACCTCGAGCGGTCGCTGGTGATCATGCTGGTCGGCGTGCTCGTCGCCGGCGCCGCGGGAAGCCTGTTCGTGGCCCGCCGCTCCGGCCAGCAGGTCACCGAGCCGCTCGGCGCGCTCGAGGAGACGGCGCAGCGCCTCGCTCGCGGCGACCACGCCGCGCGGGCCCCGGTCACGGGGCCGCGGGAGGTGGTCCAGGTCGCGAGCGCGATCAACCGGATGGCGGACGAGAACGACCGGGCCCGCGCCGTCGAGTCCCGTGTGGTCGACCAGCTGCGCGCGCTGGACGCGGTCAAGTCCGACTTCGTCTCGAACGTCTCCCACGAGCTCCGCACGCCGCTGACCAGCATCCTCGGCTACCTGGAGCTGCTCGAGGAGGAGCTGGTCGGACGGACGGCCGACACCGAGCAGGACATGCTCCGGGCCGCCAAGCGCAACGTGCTGCGCCTCGGTGAGCTGATCGAGGACCTGCTCGCCCTCACCCGCTCGGAGTCCCAGGGCACCGAGCTGAAGGAGCTCGACCTGGCCTCGCTCACGCGCGACCTGGTCACCGATCTCCGCGTGGCCTCGAGCCAGCAGGGTGTCGAGATCCGCCTCGGCGTCCCCGCGGCGCCGGTGCCGGTGATGGCGGACGCCGGCCAGATCGCCCGGGTGGTGACCAACCTGGTCAGCAACGCGGTGAAGTTCAGCCAGGGCGCGTCGGAGGTGGCCGTCTCGGTGGTGCGCGACGGCGACGACGCGGTGCTGACCGTGGAGGACCACGGCATCGGCATCCCGTCCGAGGAGCTCGACCAGCTGGGCTCGCGCTTCTACCGGGCCTCGAACGCCGTCCACCTCGGCATCACCGGCACCGGGCTCGGCCTGCGCATCGTGCAGGCGATCGTGGAGAACCACCACGGCAGCGTCGACCTGCGCTCCGTGCAGGGGGTGGGCACGACGGTGTGGGTGCGGCTCCCGGTGCTGCAGCCGGACGAGTCGCACCGTGCCGACGCCGCCGACTCGACGGACCCCGCCGAGGTCGGCTGAGCGGGAACAAGCGGCAACTGGTCGCTGTTGTGCAGGTGCTGCCCCGGACCCCCGCCGATTTCTCAGGCGGAGCCCCGGATGGCAGAATCGTTGGTTGGCTCCGGTTCACGTCCGCACCCGCGGGCGACCCGGCGGCTGAGGACCCGAGAGGAAACCATGAAGAACGACATCCACCCCGACTACGTGGTGACGCAGGTGACCTGCACCTGTGGCAACACGTTCACGACGCGCAGCACCTCGGCGAGCGGCAACCTGCACGCCGACGTGTGCTCGAACTGCCACCCGTTCTACACGGGCAAGCAGAAGATCCTGGACACCGGTGGCCGCGTGGCCCGCTTCGAGGCCCGGTACGCCAAGGCCAAGGACAAGAAGTAGCTTCGCCGAACGCCGGTCACCCCGTTGCGGTGACCGGCGTTCCGCATGTCCAGGGGCCGGCGCACGGATCGACCCGGGTTGAGCTCGTCGGAGGAGTCGGATGTTCGAGGCAGTCGAGTCACTGATCGCGGAGCACGCCGCGCTCGAGGACGAGCTCGCGGACCCGTCGCTGCACTCCGACCAGGTTCGTGCGCGCCGGGTCAACCAGCGCTACGCCGAGCTGTCCGCGATCGTGCGCACCTACCGCGACTGGCAGCGGCTCGGTGACGACGTCGACGCCGCCCGCGAGCTCTCGGCGGACGACGCCGACTTCGCCGCCGAGGCCGACCAGCTCGCCACGCGGCGCTCCGAGGTCGAGGAGCACCTGCGTCGCCTGCTGATCCCGCGCGACCCGGCGGACAGCAAGGACGCGATCCTCGAGGTCAAGTCGGGCGAGGGCGGTGAGGAGTCGGCCCTGTTCGCCGGCGACCTGCTCCGCATGTACACCCGGTACGCCGAGCAGCGCGGGTGGTCCACCGAGATCCTCGACGCCACGGAGTCCGACCTCGGGGGCTACAAGTCGGTCACGGTCGCGGTGAAGGCCAAGGGCACGCCGGCGCCGGGCGAGGCGCCGTACGCGCTGCTGAAGTTCGAGGGCGGCGTGCACCGGGTCCAGCGGGTGCCGGTCACCGAGAGCCAGGGCCGCGTGCACACCTCGGCCGCGGGCGTGCTGGTCATGCCGGAGGCCGAGCAGGTCGACGTCAGCGTCGACGAGAAGGATCTCCGCATCGACGTGTTCCGCTCCAGCGGCCCCGGCGGCCAGAGCGTGAACACCACCGACTCCGCCGTGCGGATCACCCACGTGCCGACCGGGATCGTGGTGAGCTGCCAGAACGAGAAGTCCCAGCTGCAGAACAAGGAGCAGGCGATGCGGATCCTGAGGGCGCGCCTGCTCGCCGCCGCACAGGAGGAGGCCGCCGCCGAGGCCAGCGACGCGCGCCGCTCCCAGGTCCGCACGGTCGACCGCTCGGAGCGGATCCGCACCTACAACTACCCGGAGAACCGGATCTCCGACCACCGCACCGGCTACAAGTCCTACAACCTCGACCAGGTGCTCGACGGTGCGCTCGACCCGGTGATCGAGTCGTGCGTGTCCGCCGAGATGAACGCCCGCCTCGAGGCCGTCGGCGGGTGAGCGTGCCGACGCCCCGGGCACTCGTCCGCGCCGCCGCGGTGCGCCTGGACGACGCGGCGATCGACAGCCCGGACCACGACGCGGCCGAGCTGCTCGCCTTCGTGCTCGGCACGAGCCGGTCGCGGCTCGCCCTGGTCGAGGAGGTGGGCCCGGAGGACGAGGCGCGCTTCGCGGAGCTGGTGGAGCGACGGGCCGCGCGGGTGCCGCTCCAGCACCTGACCGGGGCCGCGGCGTTCCGGCACGCGGAGCTCGCGGTGGGTCCCGGCGTCTTCGTGCCGCGTCCCGAGACCGAGCTCCTCGCCGGCTGGGCGGTCGAGCGGGCCGCCGAGGTGGCCCGGGTCGCCGGCCGGGCGCCGGTCGTGGTCGACCTGTGCACCGGGTCCGGTGCGATCGCGCTGAGTGTCGCGACCGAGCTGCCCGGCGCCGAGGTGCACGCCGTGGAGCTCGACCCGCAGGCCGTGCAGTGGGCCGTGCGCAATCTGGCCGGCTCCGGTGTCGACCTGCGCGAGGGTGACATGGCCGAGGCGTTCCCGGACCTCGACGGCGCGGTGGACGTGGTGGTCTGCAACCCGCCGTACATCCCCCTGACCGCGTACGACGGCGTGGCGCCCGAGGCGCGCGACCACGACCCCGAGCTCGCCCTCTGGTCCGGCGACGACGGGCTCGACGCGATCCGCGTGCTCGAGCGGGTCGGCGCGCGCCTGCTCCGGTCCGGAGGGCACCTCGGTTGCGAGCACGCGGATCTGCAGGGGGAGACCGCTCCGCAGGTCTTCGTCGCCAGTGGCCGCTGGACCGACGTGCGCGACCACCGCGACCTGGCCGGGCGTCCGCGCTACCTGACGGCGCGGCTGCCAAGATGAGTCCCGTGTCCACTCGCTACGACGCCACCGACCCGGCCCAGCTCGAGGCGGGAGTGACCGCCGCGACCACCGCGATCCGTGCGGGTGAGCTGGTCGTGCTGCCCACGGACACCGTCTACGGCCTGGGCGCCGATGCCTTCGACCCGGCCGCCGTGCGCAGGTTGCTCGACGCCAAGGGGCGCGGGCGGGAGATGCCGCCGCCGGTGCTGGTCGGCTCCGTCGCGACGCTGGACGCCCTCGCCTCGACCGTGCCCTCGTGGGCGCGCGACCTGGTCGAGCACTACTGGCCGGGCCCGCTGACGATCGTCGTGCGCGAGCAGACCTCGCTGCAGTGGGACCTCGGCGAGACCCGCGGCACCGTCGCGGTCCGGATGCCCCACGACCCGGTCGCGCTCGAGCTGCTCGGCCGCACCGGGCCGCTGGCGGTGAGCTCGGCGAACCTCACCGGCCGGCCCGCCGCCACGGACGCCGACCAGGCTGCGGACATGCTCGCCGAGAAGGTCGCGGTGATCCTCGACGGCGGTCCCACCAGCGACGACCGGCCGTCGACGATCGTGGACTGCACGTCCGCTCGTCCGCGCGTGCTGCGGGTCGGGGCGGTCCCGGTCGACGAGCTGCGCTCCCTGCTCGCCGGCAAGGCCGACCTGGACGACCTGGACCCGAGCGAAGGCGCCGACCAGGGTGCGTGAGTACCTGCTGGTCTTCCTGGCGGCCGCGGTCGTCAGCTACCTGCTGTGCGTGGTCGCGCGGGAGCTGGCGATGCGCACCGGCGCGGTGGCGGAGGTGCGCGACCGCGACGTGCACGCCGTGCCGATCCCGTACTTCGGGGGCGTCGCGATGCTCGGTGGCCTCGGCGCCGGGTTCCTGGTTGCCCACCACCTGCCGTTCCTGAGCCGGTCCGGCCCGCAGGTCTTCCACGATGCGGGCGTGGTGCTGATCGGGGGCGCGATCATCTGCGCGGTCGGCGTCCTCGACGACCTGATCGAGCTGGACGCGCTGACGAAGCTGGGCGGCCAGATCGTCGCGGCCGGCTACCTGGTCCTCAACGGGGTGCAGCTGTACTCCCTGCGGATCCCCGGCGTCGGGGTCGGCCAGTTCACGCTCGACTACGGGCAGGCGATCCTGTTCTCGATCGTGCTGATCGTCGGCACCGTCAACGCGATCAACTTCGTCGACGGTCTCGACGGCCTGGCCGGAGGGATGGTCGCGATCGGCGCGGTCGCCTTCTTCGCCTTCTCCTACCGGCTCGCCGACGTCAACGGCTACGCCCTGGCGATCACCGCCGCGCTGCTGTGCGCGTGCCTGGGCGGCGCCTGCGTCGGCTTCCTGCCGCACAACTTCTTCCCGGCGCGCATCTTCATGGGTGACTCCGGGTCGATGCTGCTCGGCCTGGTGCTCTCGGGCTCCGCGCTCTCGCTGACCGGGCAGTTCGCGGCGGTCCAGGTGAACCAGACCGGCGACTTCAACGCCGGCAACTGGCTGGTGATCATGCTGCCGATCCTGCTGCCGGTCTCGATCCTCGTCGTGCCGTTCCTCGACCTCGTGCTGGCCGTCGTACGCCGCACCCGGCGGGGCCAGATGTTCTACCACCCCGACAAGGAGCACCTGCACCACCGGCTGCTGGAGTTCGGCCACAGCCAGCGGGTCGCGGTCGTGATCATGTGGCTCTGGGCCGGGCTGGTCGCGTTCGGGGGAGTGCTGGTCACTCTCTACGCCAGCGTGCTCAGCGTGGTGATCACGCTGGTGTGGGCCGCGCTGACCCTGGTGGTCACCTTCGCGCTGCCGCGGCTCAGGCGGCCCGCGGCGGTCTCCTGAGGGCGGCCCCCCACCGCTGTCGATCCCGCTCCCGGACACCGATTTTCGCGCTCCCAGAGTTTGTGCTAGTTTTCACAAGCACCCCCCGAACGCCGTTGACGACCCGAGAAGGCCGCCATGACGACCGCACCCAGCTCAGCCCGATCCGGGCGTCGAGTCACGGGGTCGACGCGGGCCCGGAGGCACCCTGAGAGCCTCCTGAATGCCTGTGGTAGCGTCCGAGCGTCGTCGCCCGCTGAGGCCCTCTCGGACCCGCCCTCCGCGCTGGTGCAGGGTTCGCGGCCGGACGATCACGCCCCCACAGCACGAACGGACCAGACTGGATGGCCGATGACCCGATCGAGAGCGGCCTGCGTGGCCGTGACCTCATCGGCCTGGGCGGGCTCCTGGTCGGCGCGGTCGTCGGTGGCATGGTCCTCGGCCTCCTCGCGGACTCCGCACTCGACTCGTCACCGGTCGGCGTCCTCGTCGGCGTCGCCGTCGGCGTCGTCGTCGGGTGTGTCGGCTTCGCGGTTCGGGTACGACGCGCTCTTCGGGGCTGAGGCTCCGATGGCCCCGGCCGGAGGAGGTGCGTCGTGATGACCGACGAGACGACCGCGCCCGTGACCAGCCCGTCGCTGCCCGAGAGGGCGACCGTCGGCCGGGTCGTGCGTGACCAGCGCAAGACCGTGTGGGTCGCCGCGGTGATGATGGTGCTCGGCCTGTTCGTCGGTCAGTACGACGAGTGGACGCTCGCCCTCTGCATCGCCGGCGGCGTGCTGCTCGGACTGCTCAACCACCTCGTCACGGAGTACTGGCTGCTGCGGATCATCACCGGCGGCGCGCAGCCGACCCGGGGCCAGCTGACCCGGACCACGATCGTCCGGCTGGCGGTCCTGTCGGTGGTCGCGATCGGCATCGCAGTAGCCTTCTGGCCCGCCGGCATCGGGTTGCTGCTCGGCCTGGCGATCTTCCGCCTGATCTCCCTGGTGATGACCGCCCTCCCGCTGCTGAAGGAGCTGAAGAACACGTGACCGGATTCGCCCCGCTCGAGATCCACATCACCCCGGGTGAGCACCCGACGCGTGAGTGGTTCGGCATGACCGTGAACATCGACACGGTCATCAGCACCGTGGTCGCGGGTGCGATCGTGATCCTGCTCGGCCTGCTCGTCCGCCGGGCGCTGACCCGCAGCACGGAGGACCACGTCCCCACCAAGATGCAGATGATCTGGGAGGGCGTCGTCAAGGAGGTCAACACCCAGGTCGAGGACAACCTCGGCAAGGTGCACCCGTACGTCGCGCCGCTGGCGATCTCGCTGTTCTTCTTCATCCTGATCGCCAACTGGCTCGAGCTGGTGCCGACCGAGCTCAACCAGCACGCGCACCTGCTGCCCGCGCCCACCGCGGACACCAACCTGACCTACGCGATGGCGATCTTCGCCGTGGTGAGCGTGTGGATCTACGGCATCCGCAAGAACGGCGTGGGCTACTTCAAGCACTTCGTGCAGCCCTACCCGGTCCTGCTGCCGCTGAACATCCTCGAGGAGCTGGTCAAGCCGATCACGCTGGCACTGCGACTCTTCGGCAACATCTTCGCCGGCGGCATCATGCTCGCGCTGATCGCCGCGATCCCGTGGTGGGCCGGCATGCCGATCGCGAACGTGCTCTGGAAGATGTTCGACATGGTCATCGGCGGCCTGCAGGCGTTCATCTTCGCGCTGCTGACGGTCCTCTACTTCGCGATGGCCAGTGCCGGGCACGACGAGCACGAGGACCACGAGGAGCGGGTGCTCAACGACCCGACCGACCAGGAGCGCGAGGCCCGCGAGGCCGCTCCCGCAGAACCGCAACCCGCCGCCTGAGCACCCGCTCGAGCGCAGCACCACCCAAGCTGGAAACCAGGGCGTCGAGGAATCGGCGTGAATATCAAGGAGAGTCATGGCAGTCAAGAACACTGAGCAGGCCATCACGCTTGCCGGCGCCTTCGTCGGCGGCGGTCTCGCCCTCGCCGGCGGTGCCATCGGCGCCGGTATCGGTGACGGCCTTGCCGGTTCGTCGTACATCCAGGGCGTGGCCCGTCAGCCGGAGGCCCAGGGTCGCCTGCAGACGATCTTCTTCCTGACCGTCGGTCTGGTGGAGGCGATGTTCTTCATCAACCTCGCGTTCATGGCCCTGTTCGTCTTCGTCCTCGGCGGCAAGTGACCTCAGGTTCGTCCGCACAGAGCGACAGGATGTGAGTAGATGACACCGCTGGAGAGCAACTTCCTGGTGCCGAACGGCACCTTCTTCGTGGAGTTGATCGCGTTCGCGATCATGTTCTTCATCATCGCCCGGTACATCGTTCCGCCGATCAACCGGGCCATGACCGCACGTCAGGACGCGATCCGCAAGGAGTTCTCGGACCTCGACGAGGCACGGGCTGACGCGAAGGCTGCCGAGGAGGAGTTCCGCGCGCAGATCGCGGACGCTCGTCACGAGGCGGCGCGCATCCGCGAGGAGGCGCGCGAGCAGGGTGCGGCGATCATCGCCGAGATGCGCGAGCAGGCCCAGGCCGAGGCGGCGCGGATCGTCGAGCACGCCCACACCCAGATCGAGGCCGACCGCCAGCAGGCGGTGACCTCCCTCCGGGCAGAGGTCGGCACACTCGCCACCAACCTGGCCGGGCGGATCGTGGGCGAGGCCCTCGAGGACCAGGCGCGGCAGAGCCGCGTCGTGGACCGCTTCCTCGCCGACCTCGAGGCGCAGCCCGTCACCGGGTCCGCCAACGGATCGGCCCAGGGGTGACGGCAGTGATGCACGGATCCTCCGCGGAGTCGCTGGCCCGGTTGACCGACCGGGTGGTCGCGGCGGTCGAGGGCGGCGCCGACGGTGCCGAGCTCGGCACCGGGCTCTTCGGCGCCTCGGCCGTCCTCACCACGCAGCCCGGGCTGCGGCGGGCGCTCACCGACCCGTCGACCGAGGCCGCGGCGCGCACGGGCCTGGCCGAGACGGTCTTCGGCAAGCACCTCTCGGGTGCCGCGGTGACCGTGGTCGCCGAGGCCGCGGGGCTGCGGTGGGTCGCGAGCGCCGACCTGGCCGACGCGCTCGAGCAGCTGGGCGTGCTGGCGATCGTGCGGGCCGCGGACCGCGAGGGCGCGGGTGACCGGGTCGAGGAGGAGCTCTTCGCCTTCGGTCGCACCGTGACCGAGAACCACGAGCTGCGCAGCGCGATGTCCGACCCGGCCCGCTCGGTCGCTGATAAGCAGGCGCTGGTGCGGGGCCTGCTCGAGGGCAAGGCCCACCCCAGCACGGTCGCGCTCGTCGAGCAGGCCGCCACGGGCGGCCACCTGACCGTGACCAGCGCGATCGACACGTTCGTCGCGCTGGCCGCGAAGGCGCGCAACCGGCTGGTCGCGCTGGTCCGGGTGGCGCAGCCGCTCGACGCGGACGAGGAGAAGCGGCTGGCCGCGGCCCTGTCCGCCCAGTACGACCGCACCGTGCACCTGAACACCGTGGTGGACCCCTCGGTCCTCGGCGGCGTCCACGTCTCCGTCGGCGACGAGGTCATCGACGGCACCGTCTCCAGCCGCCTCGACGAGGCCGGCCGCCGGCTCGCGGGCTGACGCCGACACGTCGGCTCACCCAGACACCGATACGTAAGCAACGAAGAGAGTAGGGAAGAAATGACGGAGCTTTCGATCCGTCCGGAGGAGATCCGGGACGCGCTTGCGAAGTACGTCGCCGACTACCAGCCGGCCGCAGCCAGCAAGGAAGAGGTCGGCACCGTCTCCTCGGCCGGTGACGGCATCGCCCGGGTCACCGGTCTCCCGTCGGCCATGGCCAACGAGCTGCTCGAGTTCGAGGACGGCACCCGTGGCCTCGCGCTGAACCTCGACACCCGCGAGATCGGTGTCGTCATCCTCGGTGACTTCGACAAGATCGAGGAGGGCCAGACCGTACGCCGTACCGGCGAGATCCTCTCCGTCCCCGTCGGTGACGCCTTCATGGGCCGCGTCGTGGACCCGCTGGGCACGCCCATCGACGGCCTCGGCGAGATCCAGTCCGACACCCGCCGCGCCCTCGAGCTGCAGGCGCCCACGGTGATGCAGCGCAAGTCGGTGCACGAGCCGTTGGCGACCGGCATCAAGGCGATCGACGCCCTCACCCCGATCGGCCGTGGCCAGCGCCAGCTGATCATCGGTGACCGCTCGACCGGCAAGACCACGATCGCGATCGACACGATCATCAACCAGAAGCAGAACTGGGACTCCGGCGACCCGGCCAAGCAGGTCCGCTGCATCTACGTCGCGATCGGCCAGAAGGGCTCCACGATCGCCTCGGTGCGCGGCGCCCTCGAGGAGGCCGGCGCCCTGGAGTACACCACCATCGTCGCCTCGCCGGCGTCGGACAGCGCGGGCTTCAAGTACCTCGCGCCGTACACCGGCTCGGCCATCGGCCAGCAGTGGATGTACGACGGCAAGCACGTGCTGATCATCTTCGACGACCTCACCAAGCAGGCCGAGGCCTACCGCGCCGTGTCGCTGCTGCTGCGTCGCCCGCCGGGCCGCGAGGCCTACCCGGGTGACGTCTTCTACCTGCACAGCCGGCTGCTCGAGCGGTGCGCGAAGCTCTCCGACGACCTCGGTGCGGGCTCGATGACCGGTCTCCCGATCATCGAGACCAAGGCGAACGACGTCTCGGCGTACATCCCGACCAACGTCATCTCGATCACCGACGGCCAGATCTTCCTGCAGTCGGACCTGTTCGCGGCCAACCAGCGCCCGGCGATCGACGTCGGTGTCTCGGTGTCCCGTGTGGGTGGCGCGGCGATGACCAAGGCGATGAAGGCCGTGACCGGCTCGCTGAAGGTCGACCTGGCGCAGTTCCGCGCGATGGAGGCGTTCGCGATGTTCGCCTCCGACCTCGACGCGGCGTCGCGCCAGCAGCTCGACCGTGGCTCGCGCCTGATGGCGCTGCTCAAGCAGCCGGCGTACTCGCCCTACCCGCTGCCCGAGATGGTGGTCTCGCTGTGGATCGGCACGACCGGCCGTCTCGACGCGGTCCCGGTGGAGGACGTGCTGCGGTTCGAGAACGAGCTCCTGGACTACCTGCGTCGCTCGCACGAGGGCATCCTCGGCACCATCCGCGAGACGAACCAGTTCTCCGACGACACCGAGTCGGCGCTGGCCGACGCCTACACCTCGTTCCTCGACCAGTTCGAGACCTCCGAGGGCAAGTCGATCAAGCCGGGCACCGACCCGCAGGTCGACGCGGTGACCGACGAGGAGCTCGAGCAGGAGCAGATCGTCAAGCAGAAGCGGGGCTGACTCTGGTGGCCACTCCCTCGTATTCCGCTCGGTCCCCGCGGCCCAGGCACGCACCTCGCTGCGTTGTCCTCGGTCGCCGGGCCGCCGGCCCGACTCCCTCGTCCGCCTTGCGAGGCACGCACCTGGACCACGGCTACCTTCGCGCACTACTCGGGGGTGACCACTAATGGCCGTATCGCTGCGTGAGTACCGCGCGCGGATCAAGTCGACGGAGTCGATGAAGAAGATCACGCGCGCCATGGAGCTCATTGCTGCGTCTCGCATCATCAAGGCGCAGCAGCGGGCCCAGCAGGCCGCGCCGTACGCGCGCGAGCTGACCCGGGCGGTCTCGGCCCTGGCGACGTACTCCGACGCCGACCACCCGCTGACCACCGAGCCGGAGAACCCCACCAAGGCCGCGATCCTGGTGATCACCAGCGACCGCGGTCTGGCGGGGGCCTACTCCTCCAGCGTGCTGAAGGAGGGGGAGCGGCTCGCCGAGCGCCTGCGCGAGGAGGGCAAGCAGATCACCACCTTCATCGCCGGGCGCAAGGGTGAGGCGTACTTCCGCTTCCGCAACCGGCCGGTGCGGGAGTCGTGGACGGGCTTCTCCGACCAGCCGCAGTACGACAACGCCCGCGAGATCGGCAAGGCGCTCATCGACGCGTTCGTCGACGAGGGTGACGAGGGCGTCGACGAGGTGCACATCGTGTACACGCGGTTCCGCTCCATGCTCGTGCAGGAGCCGCACAGCGTGCGGATGCTGCCGCTGGAGGTCGTCGAGGGCGAGGAGAAGCCCCCGGAGGACGAGGTGCTGCCGCTCTACGAGTTCGAGCCGTCGGCCGACGAGGTCCTCGACGCGCTGCTGCCGAAGTACGTGCAGAGCCGGATCTTCTATGCGCTGCTGCAGGCCTCGGCCTCTGAGCTCGCGGCACGCCAGAAGGCGATGAAGTCGGCGACCGACAACGCCGAAGAGCTGATCAAGAAGTTCACCCGCATCGCCAACCAGGCCCGCCAGGCCGGTATTACCCAGGAAATCAGCGAGATCGTCGGAGGCGTCAACGCGCTCGCCGACGCCCAAGCCGGGAGTGAGTGAGAGACATGACTGCCACCATCCAAGAGAACGCCGCGGCCGGATCCGCCGGCGCCAACAACGGGCGCATCGCCCGCGTCATCGGCCCGGTGGTCGACATCGAGTTCCCCACCGACTCGATGCCGGAGATGTACAACCTGCTCGAGACCCAGCTGACGCTCGCCGGCGAGACGAAGACCCTCTCGCTCGAGGTCGCCCAGCACATCGGTGACGGCATGGTCCGCGCGATCTCGCTGCAGCCGACTGACGGCCTGGTCCGCGGTGCGACCGTCACCGACACCGGCTCGCCGATCACGGTGCCCGTCGGTGACGCGACCCTCGGCCGGGTGTTCAACACGCTCGGTGAGTGCCTGAACCTCGCCGAGGGCGAGAAGCTCGAGGTCAACGAGCGCTGGGGCATCCACCGCAAGGCGCCCGCCTTCGACCAGCTCGAGTCGAAGACGCAGATGTTCGAGACCGGCATCAAGGTCATCGACCTGCTGACGCCGTACGTGCAGGGCGGCAAGATCGGCCTGTTCGGTGGTGCCGGCGTCGGCAAGACCGTGCTGATCCAGGAGATGATCGCCCGCGTCGCGAAGGACCACGGTGGTGTGTCCGTGTTCGCCGGCGTCGGTGAGCGCACCCGTGAGGGCAACGACCTGATCGTCGAGATGGAGGAGGCCGGCGTCATCGGCCAGACCGCCCTCGTCTTCGGCCAGATGGACGAGCCGCCGGGCACGCGTCTGCGGGTGGCGCTGTCCGCGCTGACGATGGCGGAGTACTTCCGCGACGTCCAGGGCCAGGACGTGCTGCTCTTCATCGACAACATCTTCCGGTTCACCCAGGCCGGCTCGGAGGTCTCGACGCTGCTCGGCCGGATGCCGTCCGCGGTGGGCTACCAGCCGAACCTCGCCGACGAGATGGGCACGCTCCAGGAGCGGATCACCTCGACGCGTGGTCACTCGATCACCTCGATGCAGGCGATCTACGTGCCGGCGGACGACTACACCGACCCGGCGCCGGCGACCACGTTCGCGCACCTCGACGCGACCACCGAGCTGTCGCGCGAGATCGCGTCGCTGGGTATCTACCCGGCCGTGGACCCGCTGACCTCGACCTCGCGGATCCTCGACGCGCAGTACATCGGGCAGGCGCACTACGACTGCGCGATCCGGATCAAGCAGATCCTCCAGCGCAACAAGGAGCTCCAGGACATCATCGCGATCCTCGGTGTCGACGAGCTCTCGGAAGAGGACAAGATCATCGTGTCCCGCGCTCGCCGGATCCAGCGGTTCCTGTCGCAGAACACCTACGTGGCCAAGCAGTTCACCGGCATCGAGGGCTCGACGGTCCCCGTGTCGGAGACCATCGAGGCGTTCAACAAGATCGCCGACGGCGAGTACGACCACGTGGCCGAGCAGGCCTTCTTCATGTGCGGCGGTCTGGACGACGTCGAGCGCAAGTGGTCCGAGATCCAGAAGAGCCTCTGATGCGTGAGCGGAACGAGGTGCGCTGATGGCGAACACCATGAGGGTTGCCCTCGTCGCGGCCGACCGTGAGGTCTGGTCCGGCGAGGCGACCGTCGTCAACGCCCGCACGCTCGCCGGCGAGATCGGCATCATGGCGAACCACACGCCGATCATGTCGGTCCTCGCCGAGGGGCAGGTCGACGTGCGCACGGTCGACGACGGCCACTGGGTGGCGGCCATCGACGGTGGTTTCATCTCGGTCGCGCACAACGAGGTCAGCCTCCTGTGCGAACATGCAGAGATCTCGCACGAGTCCAACTACGACGAGGCCAAGCGGCTGCTCGAGGAAGCCAAGGCGAGGTCCGAGGCCGCGAGCTGAGGCTCGCCCGAAGAGGAGTTCGATGAGCGCATGGCAGTGGCTGCTGGACTCAGCCGGTGTCGTGTTGCTCGTCGTGATCGGCTACGGGCTGCTGCTGGTCGTACGCCGCCGCCTTCTCTCCCGGCACGGGGGCACGTTCGAGCTCAGTGCCAGGATCGGGGCGCGCGGCCAGCAGCCCGAGGCCGGTCGTGGCTGGGTCCTCGGGTTGGGGCGTTACCGCGACGAGCGGCTCGAGTGGTTCCGGATCTTCTCGCCGTCGCCGTGGCCGCGGCGCTCCTGGGAGCGCGCGAACCTGCGGATCACCGGCCAGCGGGAGCCGACCGGCCAGGAGGCCTTCGCCCTGTACGGCGGGCACCTGGTCGTCGTGTGCAGCACGCCGAAGGGCGCGGTCGAGCTGGCGATGAGCCCGTCCGCGCTGACCGGGTTCTCGTCGTGGCTGGAGTCGGGGCCGCCCGGCTCGGACTGGGACCGGCGGCGTGCCCACCACTGAGCGTGCCGGCCTCCCGGTCGAGATCCGCGGCCTGACCAAGACCTTCGGCACCGTCCGAGCCGTCGACGGGCTCGACATGGTGGTGCGTCCGGGCGCCGTCACGGGCTTCCTGGGGCCCAACGGGGCAGGCAAGACCACGACCTTCCGGATGCTGCTGGGGCTGGTCGGGCCCGACGGTGGCTCCGCCCTCATCGGCGGGCGCCGGTACGCCGATCTCGCGCACCCGACGACGGTGGTCGGCGCGGCGCTGGAGTCGGCGAGCTTCCACCCCGGCCGCACGGCACGCGACCACCTGCGCACCTACGCGCCCTACGCCGGGGTCGACGACCGTCGCTGCGACGAGGTGCTCGCCCAGGTGGGCCTGACCGAGGCCGCGCGCCGCCGGGTCGGCGGCTTCTCCGCGGGCATGCGGCAGCGACTCGCCCTCGCCGCGGCGTTGCTGGGCGACCCCCAGGTGCTGGTGCTCGACGAGCCGGCGAACGGCCTCGACCCGGAGGGCATCGTGTGGCTGCGGACCTTCTTGCGCCACCTCGCCCACGAGCGGGGGCGGATGATCCTGGTCTCGAGCCACGTGCTCGGCGAGGTCCAGGCCAGCGTCGACGACGTCGTGGTCATCGCGCACGGCCGGCTGGTGCACGAGTCGTCGCTCGACGACCTGGTCGCGCTGGCCAGCCCCAGGGTGCGGGTCGCCTCGCCGGACCCGGCCGGCTTCACGGCGCTGGCGGCGGACCGTGGCTGGCCGGTCGAGCAGGACGGCGACGACCTCGTGCTCACCGGGGGGTCGTGCGCGGAGGTGGGCGCCGCGGCGTACCGCGCCGGGCTGGAGATCCACGGGCTCGCCGAGGAGGGCGGGTCGCTCGAGGACGTCTTCCTGCGGCTCACCGGAGCGGCCCCGGGCGGTGCCGCGTGAACGCCGGGGCGTGGCGTGCCGCGCTGCTCGCCGAGTGGCGCAAGCTGGTCAGCACCCGGATGTGGTGGCTGCTGGGGATCGTCCTCGGCGCCTACATGGTCTTCATGGGCGTGGTGATGGGGTTCAGCCTCACCACCGACCCGAGCTCGATGTCGGGCAGCCTCGGCTCGGGCGCGACCCTCGACGGCCGGCAGATCGCGCAGACCGTCTACACCCTCGCCGTCAGCGTCGGCTACGTGTTCCCGCTGGTGATCGGCGCCCTGTCGATGACCGGGGAGTTCCGCCACCAGACGATCACGCCGACGCTGCTGGCCGAGCCCCGTCGCGGCCGGGTGCTCGGCGCGAAGCTGGCCGTCGCGGGGCTGCTCGGCACGGCGTACGGCGTCATCGGCACCGCCGGGGCCGTGCTCGGCGGGCTGCCCTTCCTCGCCACGAAGGGCGACGGCACCTACCTCGGCGACACCGGCGTGCTCGGCGACGTGGTCTTCTCGGTGGTGGCGATCGCGCTCTGGTGCGTGATCGGGGTGGGCCTGGGATCGCTGCTGACCAACCAGGTGGCGGCCGTCGTCGTGATCCTGGCGTTCACGCAGTTCGTCGAGCCGGTGCTCCGGATCGGGCTCACCGCGATCGACCCGCTCCAGGGCGTGCAGAAGTTCCTGCCCGGGGCGGCAGCCGAGGCGCTCGCCGGCTCCAGCCTCTACAGCACCAGCGGCATGCTGAGCCTGCTCGACCGCGGCTGGGGCGCCGTCGTGCTGCTCGCGTACGCCGCGCTCTTCGCCCTTGTGGGCGCGCTCACCACGCTCCGGCGCGACGTGAGCTGATTCTCGGTTCGACCAGGTCTCCTGGACCCGGGGCCCTTGCTCCGGCCACCGCCGACGTCGAGAGTGGCGTCATGGAGACACGCAGGCTCGGACGGCTCGGGCACCAGAGCTCGGTCCTCATCTACGGCGCCGCGGCCCTCGGGGAGGTCTCGCAGGACGTGGCCGACCGGTCGATCCAGGAGGCTCTCGACGGCGGCATCAACCACCTCGACGTGGCCGCGGGCTACGGCGACGCGGAGCTGCGGCTCGGCCCGTGGATGCCGCAGATCCGGGACCGGGTCTTCCTCGCGACCAAGACCGGGGAGCGCGACCGCGAGGGGGCGTGGCGGGAGATCAACCGCTCGCTCGAGCGGCTCCGGACGGACCGGGTCGACCTCCTGCAGCTGCACGCGGTGGGTGACCTGGACGACCTCGACCTGGCCACGGGCCCGGGCGGCGCACTCGAGGCCGTGGTCCGCGCGACGGAGGAGGGCCTGGTCGGAGCGATCGGGATCACCGGCCACGGCCACCAGGCTCCGGCGACCCACCTCGAGGCGCTGCGGCGGCATCCGTTCGCCACGGTGCTGACCCCGCTCAACCCGGTGCTCTGGCGCGATGCGTCGTACCGCAGCGACTACCAGGCGCTCGTCGACGAGGTGCGGCGGCAGGACGCCGCGCTGATGACGATCAAGACGGTCTCCCGGCGCAACTGGCCGGAGGGAGCCGACCACCCGTACACGACCTGGTACGAGCCGTACGACGTCCAGGACCGGATCACCGCCGCGGTCTCGTGGGTGCTGTCGCACGACGAGGTGACCGGCATCCCGACGGCGGGCGACGTCCGGCTGCTCGGCATGCTGCTCGAGGCCGAGCGGAACCGGATGCCGGTCGAGGACGCAGAGCGCGTCCTGGCCGGCGACCCCGAGTACTCCTCGCCCTTCCTGTCGATGCCGTTCTGACCGCCGGTCGCCTCGGACGCCGCGGGTAGGCTCGGGAGCACCATGGACGAGACCAAGGCCCGCCGCGTCGTCGACGCCCTGCGCGACCGCGGCACCGATGCCGAGCTGGCCCGCGAGGGTGTCTACCAGTTCGGCGTGCTGGTGCGGCTGCCCGACGGTCGCGAGGCCACGTGGGACTCCGACGGCACCGCCTCGCTCGAGGCCCAGGTGATGCGCAACGGCGTGCTGGTCGGCTACGTCCCGACCATCGAGGGCTCCGAGGACTACACCGAGGAGCAGATCGTCGACGCGATCGTGCGCACCGACTACGACCAGCCGGTCGCCAGCCAGCGGGCGACCGCACCTCCGCCGACGCCCGCACTGCCGCGCAAGGGCGGGGTGTTCCGCCGGTTCCTCGACGGGTTCCGCTACCGCTGACCAGAGACGCGCCAGCGGCTTAGTCGGGGAACTCGAACCCCGACGACTCGGCGGTGGCGATCAGGCGAGCGATCCGCGGACCGTCCTCGAGGTAGGGCTTGAGCAGCCGTCGGAGGCCCTCGAGCACACCGCGGGGGCCGTAGGCGCAGAACATGCCGCCCTCGGAGTCCAGCTCCAGCTGCGGCACGAGGTCCGGCGCGACCAGGTGGGCGACGCCCTCCCAGAAGTACCCGTTGGGCTCGTGCCCCGCGGCGACGATGACGTCGTCGACGGGCAGGTCTCCGCAGTCGAAGCTGAGGCTGTGCGAGCCCTCGACCTCGCCCAAGGTCATTCGTTCGGCCATGACGTGATCGTCTCGCACGCGGGGCGTCGGCGTCGGATTTCGCCGCTCAGGGCCTGGTCCGCTCGCCGCCGGGCACCCACAGCACGTCGCCGGCCTCCCGGTTCGCGTGGCGGGCCAGGATGAACAGCAGGTCCGAGAGCCGGTTGAGGTAGGTGAGGGCCAGCCGGTTCATCGAGTCGGCGTGCTGCTCCCAGGCGGCCCACGCCTCCCGCTCGGCCCGGCGTACGACGGTGCGGGCGACGTGCAGCTGGGCGGCCGCCGGCGTGCCGCCGTTGAGGATGAACGACCGCAGCGCCGGCAGGTGCTCGTTGTAGGTGTCGCACCAGCCCTCGAGCCGGTCGACGTAGTCCTGCTCGATCCGCAGCGGCGGGTGCTCCGGGTCGGGCACGACCGGGGTGCAGAAGTCGGCACCGACGTCGAAGAGGTCGTTCTGCACGTGGGTGAGCACCGCGACGACGTCCTCGTCGAGGCCGCCGGTGGCCAGCGCAACGCCGAGGTGCGCGTTGGCCTCGTCGACGGTGGCGTACGCGCGGAGCCGCAGGTCGGTCTTGGTGGTCTTGCTCATGTCGCCGAGACGGGTCTCTCCCGCGTCGCCGGTGCGGGTGTAGATGCGCGTGAGGTTGACCATGCGCCCACCCTAGTGGGGTCGGAGGGTCGGCTCGGCCCGGCATAGGGTGGCCTGTCGTGGAGAGCTTCCGGATCACCTCGGCCGGACCCCGGGTCCGGCCCCTCTCGGGGACGGTGCACGTCGGCGGCGCCAAGAACTCCGCCCTCAAGCTGATGGCGGCGGCCCTGCTCGCGCCGGGCACGAGCGTGATCCACAACGTGCCGGACATCCTCGACGTCGAGGTCATGGGCCGGCTGCTCGAGCAGCTCGGCTGCCGGGTCGAGATCTCCCACCCGGACGTCGACCCGACCCAGGCCTCCACGAGCGGGGTCGCCCGGATCGAGGTGCCCGAGGAGCTGGCCTGGGAGGCGCCGTACGAGCTGGTCCGCCGGCTGCGGGCCTCGATCGCGGTGCTCGGCCCGCTGGTGGCCCGGTGCCGCCGCGCCAGCGTCGCGCTCCCGGGAGGCGACGCGATCGGCTCGCGCGGCCTCGACATGCACATGAGGGGGCTCCGCGAGCTCGGCGCCGTCGTACGCGTCGAGCACGGGCAGGTGGTGGCGGAGGTCCCCGGAGGTCTCACCGGGTCGCAGCTGTGGCTGGACTTCCCCTCGGTCGGCGCCACCGAGAACCTGCTGATGGCGGCCGTCCTCGCCGACGGCACCAGCGTGCTGGACAACGCCGCGCGGGAGCCGGAGATCGTCGACCTGTGCCACCTGCTCACCGAGATGGGTGCCCGCATCGACGGCATCGGCTCCTCGACGCTGACCATCGAGGGCGTCGACCGGCTCACGCCGGTGGAGCACGCCACCGTGCCCGACCGGATCGTCGCGGGCACCTGGGCCTTCGCCGCCGCCATCGCCGGTGGCACGGTCCACGTGGAGGGCGGGATGGCCCACCACCTGGACCTCGTGCTCGACAAGCTCGGTGACGCCGGTGCGGAGATCGCGATCGCCGACGGCGGCTTCTCGGTGACCGCGGAGAGCCGCCTGCGCTCGTTCGACGTGGTCACGCTCCCGTTCCCCGGCTTCCCGACCGACCTGCAGCCGTTCGCGATGGCGCTCGCGTCGGTCAGCGAGGGCACGGCGATGATCACCGAGAACGTCTTCGAGTCCCGTTTCATGTTCGCCCAGGAGCTGGCCCGGCTCGGTGCCGACCTGCACACCGACGGTCACCACGCGGTGGTGCGCGGGGTGCCGATGCTCTCCGGCGCCCCGGTGGTCGCCCACGACATCCGCGCGGGCGCGGCGCTCGTGCTGGCCGGTCTGGCGGGGCAGGGGGTCACCACGGTCGCGGAGTCGCACCACATCGACCGGGGCTACCCGGCGTTCGCCGAGGTTCTCGCCGGGCTCGGGGCGGACGTCGTGCGCGAGGTCTCCTGACCCGTCCCGCCGCCAGGGTCTCGATCGGGTCTCGATCGGTGGACGGGGGTGGATGGACCGCCGTCAAACGGGGCAATGTGCTCATAAGGGCGTGGCACCCGCCCGAGGGAGGCAGCATCGTGGAACTGGCGACGGACGGCTCGACACTGCACATCAGCGGCCAGCTCGACGTGCGCTGCATCAGCGAGCTCCGGACGGCGGTCTACGACCACCTCGAGACCCATCCCGACCACGTGGTCCTCGACCTCTCCGGCGTGGAGTCGGCCGACCTGACCGTGCTGAAGATGCTCGCCGTCGCCAGCCGGATGGCGAACCAGTCGGCCCACCGGGTCACGTTCCTCGACCCGCCCGGCGCCGTACGCCGGCTCATGCACCTGGCCCACCTGCGCGGCCTGCTCACCGTGGAGTCCTCGACCGAGTCCGAGACGGCCTGACCGGCGGTCCTCGCGCCACCCGGTCGAGCGCCGACTGTGACGTACCGGACACGAGTGAGACAGTGCACATCCCGTACCGGTCGGTAGTGGGACGTCCTACCCTCCCTACATGAGCGCAGAGCAGAGCCCCGAGCAGACTGCGGCGAACCAGCCGGCCAGGCCCGCCAAGGACCGTCCGTGGGTGATGCGGACCTACGCCGGACACAGCTCGGCGGCCGAGTCGAACCGGCTCTACCGCACCAACCTGGCCAAGGGCCAGACCGGTCTGTCGGTGGCCTTCGACCTGCCCACGCAGACCGGCTACGACCCCGACTCCCCGCTGAGCCGCGGCGAGGTCGGCAAGGTCGGCGTGCCGGTGCCGCACCTGGGCGAGATGCGCCGGCTCTTCGAGGACATCCCGCTGACCGAGATGAACACCTCGATGACCATCAACGCGACCGCGATGTGGCTGCTCGCGCTCTACCAGGTGGTCGCCGAGGAGCAGGCGCTCGCGCAGGACCCCGACGCCGACTTCGCCGCGGTGCACGCGAAGCTCGCCGGGACCACCCAGAACGACATCATCAAGGAGTACCTCTCGCGCGGGACCTACGTGTTCCCGCCCGAGCACTCCATGCGGCTGACCGCGGACACCATCGCCTACACCGTCAACAACATCCCGAAGTGGAACCCGATCAACATCTGCAGCTACCACCTGCAGGAGGCCGGGGCGACGCCCACCCAGGAGCTGGCGTTCGCGCTGTGCACGGCGATCGCCGTGCTCGACGCGGTGAAGGACTCGGGCCAGGTCTCCCCGGACGACTTCGAGAAGGTGGTCGGCCGGATCTCGTTCTTCGTCAACGCGGGCGTGCGGTTCGTCGAGGAGATGTGCAAGATGCGCGCGTTCGTGGAGCTGTGGGAGGAGATCACCCGCGAGCGCTACGGCGTGCAGGACGAGAAGATGCGCCGGTTCCGGTACGGCGTCCAGGTCAACTCGCTCGGCCTCACCGAGGCCCAGCCCGAGAACAACGTCCAGCGGATCGTGCTGGAGATGCTCGGGGTGACCCTCTCGAAGAAGGCCCGGGCACGCGCCGTGCAGCTGCCGGCGTGGAACGAGGCGCTCGGCCTCCCGCGTCCCTGGGACCAGCAGTGGTCGCTGCGCCTCCAGCAGGTGCTGGCCTTCGAGTCCGACCTCCTCGAGTACGACGACATCTTCGACGGCTCCACCGTGATCGAGGCGAAGGTCGAGCAGATGGTGGCCGACGCCCGCGCGGAGATCGACCGGATCCAGGCGCTCGGCGGAGCCGTTGCCGCGGTCGAGTCCGGCTACATGAAGCAGGAGCTGGTCACGGCGCACGCCGCCCGGCGGGCGCGGATCGAGAACGGCGAGGACGTCGTCGTCGGGGTGAACAGGTTCGAGACCACCGAGGTCTCACCGCTCACCGCCGACCTCGACGCCGCGATCCAGACCGCCGACCCCGAGGCCGAGGCCCAGGCGCTGGCGTCGGTCGAGGCGTGGAAGGCGGAGCGTGACGAGCAGGCAGTCCAGGCCGCGCTCGCCGCGCTGGCCGAGGACGCGAAGACCGGGGCGAACCTCATGACCGCGACGCTGGCGGCGGCGCGGGCCGGTGCCACCACGGGTGAGTGGGCCGGGACCCTCCGGGAGGTCTTCGGCGAGTTCCGTGCGCCGACGGGGGTCGCCGGAGCCGTCGGGGTCGCCGAGGCGGGAGCCGAGCTGACCCGGGTGCGCGAGAGCGTGCGCCGGACCGGTGAGGAGCTCGGCGGTCGGCTGCGGCTCCTCGTCGGCAAGCCGGGGCTCGACGGCCACTCGAACGGAGCCGAGCAGGTCGCCGTCCGGGCCCGCGACGCGGGGTTCGAGGTCGTCTACCAGGGCATCCGGCTCACGCCGGAGCAGATCGTGGCGGCCGCGGTGGCCGAGGACGTGCACTGCGTCGGCCTGTCGATCCTGTCCGGCTCGCACATGGAGCTCGTGCCCGACGTGCTCGACCTCATGAAGAAGGCGGGCCTGGACGACGTACCGGTGATCGTCGGCGGCATCATCCCGGACTCCGACGGCAAGCGCCTGCGCGAGCTCGGGGTCGCGGCGGTGTTCACGCCCAAGGACTTCAGCCTCACCGAGGCGATGGCCGGGATCGTCGCGGCGATCCGTGCGGCACACGGACTCCCTGCCTGACGACCGGGCCTGACGGGCACCGGTCCGACGAACCGCCCGTCGTGTCGGTGTCCGATTCGCCCGCATCTGGATCCGCCCGTCGCTAGGATTCCCGGGTCGGGCAGGAGGGGCCGGACGCTGGAGAAGGAGTCTGATGGGAACGGACTCGGGGGGAGACGCGCGGCCGCCTGATCTGGGCGGTCTGCTCGAGGCTGCCCCGGATGCCATGGTCGTGATCGACCGGCACGGGAGGATCGTGCTGGTCAACGCCCAGACCGAGAGGCTGTTCGGGTACACGCGTGCCGAGCTCCTGGGGCGGCCGGTGGAGACGTTCGTCCCCGACGGCCTGCGCGAGCTGCACCACAAGCACCGGGACGCCTACGTGCGCGAGCCGCACGTGCGCGCGATGGGCTCGGGGCTGGACCTGCTCGCCCGGCGCGCGGACGGCTCGGAGTTCCCGGTCGAGATCTCGCTGGCTCCGCTCGAGACGGAGGACGGGCTGCTGATCTCGGCAGCGGTCAGGGACGTGACCAGCAAGCGGCGCGAGGAGCGACTCTTCCGCGGCCTGCTCGAGGCCGCGCCGGACGCGATGGTGATCGTCGACGAGAGCGGCCAGATCGTGCTGGTCAACGCCCAGGTCGAGGAGCTGTTCGGCTACGCGCGCGCCGAGCTGATCGGCCGGCAGGTGGAGACCCTGGTCCCGCAGCGGTTCGCCGCGATGCACGTCGCCTTCCGGTCCGGGTACGTCGCCGGGCCCCGCACCCGGCCGATGGGCCTCGCCGGCAACCTGTTCGCCGTGCGCAAGGACGGCAGCGAGTTCCCCGTCGAGATCTCGCTGGCCCCGCTCGAGACGGAGGACGGTCTGCTGATCTCGGCTGCCGTGCGAGACATCACCGAGCGCCGCCGGACGCAGCAGGACGCCGATCGGGTGAAGGACGAGTTCTTCGCCACGGTCTCCCACGAGCTCCGCACGCCCCTGACCTCGATGCTGGGCTACTGCGAGCTGATGACCGACCTGGAGGAGCTGACCCCGCAGGGGCGCCGGTTCCTGCAGGTGATCACGCGCAGCGCCGAGCGCGAGCTGCGGCTGGTCGACGACCTCCTCACGCTGGTCGCGATCGAGGACAGCGGGCTGTCGATGCGCCCGCTCGTCGTCGACCTCGAGCCGATCGTCCGGGACGCCGTCGAGGCCGCCCGGGTGCGTGCGGTGGAGGTGGACATCGACCTCGGACTGGAGATCCCGGGGTTCCCCGTGCAGGTCAACGTCGACCGTGACCGGATCGGGCAGGCGCTGGACAACCTGCTGTCGAACGCCCTGAAGTTCACCCCGAGTGGTGGCCGGGTCCGGGTCCAGCTGCGCACCCGGGGCCCGGTGGCCGAGATCGACGTAGTGGACTCCGGCTCCGGCGTACGGGACGGCGACGCCGAACGGATCTTCGAGCGTCTCTACCGGACGAGCGCGGCCGTCGCGCAGCAGGTGCCCGGGGCGGGGCTCGGCCTGACCATCGCCCTCGCGATCGCAGAGGCGCACGCCGGCACCCTCAGCCTGGTGAGCAGCGACGACTCCGGCGCGACGTTCCGGCTCGAACTGCCCCTGGCGTGACCCGATTGGGCTGTTTGTCAGAAGTTGCCCCCGAAACGGACCAACGGGTCTAGCATCGCGACAGTGAGCCCGGGGTCACGCTCGAACGGCGGATCGGTGGGGGTCGTCTGGTGGACACGGAACTTCAGCGCAGCGAGCGGAGCGTCGAGCTCGGCGCGCTGCTCGCTGCGGTGCCGGAGGCGATGATCGCCGTCGACGCGCACGGCGCGGTGGTCGCCGCGAACCAGCGTTGCGAGCCTCTGCTGGGATATCGGCCCGACGAGCTGGTCGGGCAGCCGATCGAGGTGCTGGTGCCGGTGCGGCTCCGCGATCACCACGCGTCGCGTCGTCGCGCGTACGCCGAGCAGCCGCACGTCCGGGACCTGCGGGTCGGCCCGGACTTCGTCGCTGTCCGCAAGGACGGGTCGGAGCTTCCGGTGGAGATCTCGCTGGCCCCCCTAGCGACCGATGACGGTCCGCTGGTGCTCGCGACCGTACGCGGGACGAAGAGATCTCGCCGCGACGAGCGGCTGTTCCGCCGGTTCCTCGAAGCCGCCCCCGACGCGCTCGTCGTCGTGGACGACGCCGGGCGGATCATCCTGCTCAACGCCCAGGCCGAGGAGATGTTCGGCTACGGCCGCGCCGAGCTGCTCGGGCAGTCCGTCGAGGTGCTCATGCCCGACCGGTTCGCCGGGATGCACGCGACCTTCCGCTCCGGATTCGTCGAGCACCCTCGGATGCGCCCGATCGGCGTGACCGGCGGGTTGTACGGGAAGCGCCGCGACGGCCGGGAGTTCCCCGTCGAGATCGCACTCTCACCGTTGCAGACGGACGACGGGCTCATGGTCCTCGCCGACATCCGCGACGTGACCGAGCGGCTCGAGGTGGTCGAGGCGATGCACGCCGCCGAGGAGCGGCAGCGGCTGCAGGAGGAGACCCAGCGGATGAACGACGAGTTCCTCGCGACGGTGTCGCACGAGCTGCGCACGCCGCTCGCCTCGATCCTCGGCTACACCGAGCTGATCGTGGACCACGAGGAGCTCGACCCCGAGCTGGAGCACTTCATCAGCGTGATCATGCGCAACGCGCGCCGCGAGCTGCGGCTGGTCGACGACCTGCTGATGCTGGTGAACATCGACCGACGGGGACTCTCCATCCACGTCGAGGAGGCCGACCTCACCCGGGTCGTGCGTGACGCCGTCGACTCGGCGCGTCCCCAGGCTGACGCCGGCGGTCTGCTGATCGAGGTCGACCTCCCTGCGCCGCCGCTGGTCGTCGCGTGCGACGCCGACCGGATCGGCGAGGCCCTGGACAGCCTGCTGTCGAACGCCCTGAAGTTCACCCCGCCGGGCGGGCGCGTGGACGTGCGCCTCTACGCGACCGAGACGATGGCCAGGGTCGAGGTGTCCGACTCGGGCATCGGGATCGGCACGCCGGAGCACCACCGCGTGTTCGAGCGCCTCTACCGCTCGCCCACCGCGATCGCCCGGGAGATCCCGGGCGCCGGGCTCGGGCTGTCCATCGCCGCCGCGATCGTCGAGGCGCACCACGGCAGCATCCGTGTGCTGCGCACCGACAACTCGGGGACCACCTTCGGCCTGCAGGTGCCGCTCACGCCCTGACCCGGCTGGTCGCTCGCGGACTCAGGAGGGCAGCTGCCAGACCGACACGTGCGAGGGCGACTCGGCGGTGAACGGCCCGCGGTCCCAGTCGGCCCAGCGCTCCACGAGGTCCATGCCGGCCAGGCGTGCCATCAGGTCCAGCTCCGCCGGCCACGCGTAGCGGAACGGCACCGAGACGCTCCGGTACGCCGACCCGTCGAAGGAGTGGTGGTGGGACCACATCTGCTGGGTGACGACGTCGTACTCGTCGAAGCCGAGGTGGTGGTCGTCGTGGCGGAAGACGTGGTGGGTCTCGCCGGGCGGCAGCCGCTGCAGCGCCGGCACGGTCAGCTCGACGACGAAGAACCCCCCGGGCTCGAGGTGCGCAGCCGCGTTGCGGAAGCACGCGACCTGGGAGTCCTGGCTGAGCAGGTTCGAGATCGTGTTGAAGACGAGGTAGACCAGCCCGAACCGGCCCTCGACCCGGCTCGAGGTCATGTCGCCCACGGTGACCTCGATCGCGTCGGCGCCGGGCTTCGCCCGCAGTCGCTCGAGCATCGCGGCGGAGAGATCGATGCCGCAGACCCGCACGCCGCGGCGGCTCAACGGCAGGGCGAGCCGCCCGGTGCCGACGGCGAGCTCGAGGGCCGGACGGTCGCCGGCGAGTCCGGCGAGGAACTCCACCGCCGGCTCGACCGCCGCCGGAGCGAACATCGCGGACACGTCGTCGTCGTACGTCGCCGCGACGGGCTCGTCGAAGTAGTTGGCACTCACCGGACCCATCGTGGTGCGGCGACGGGACGGCCGCCAACGGTTATCGCGGTCGGGTCAGAACAGCCGGTCGGTCGGGTCGTCGAGCCCGCGCAGCGCGTCGTAGTCGACCACCGCACACGCGATGCCCCGGTCGGTGGCCAGCACCCGGGCCTGCGGCTTGATCTCCTGGGCGGCGAAGATGCCTCGCACCGGCGCGAGCAGCGGGTCGCGGTTGAGCAGCTCGAGGTAGCGGGTGAGCTGCTCCACGCCGTCGATCTCGCCGCGCCGCTTGATCTCGACCGCGACCGACCGGCCCTCGGCGTCGCGGCACATGAGGTCGACCGGCCCGATCGCCGTGGGGTACTCCCGCCGCACGAGGGTCAGGCCCTCGGCCAGCGTGGCCGGGTGCTCGGCGAGCAGCTCCTGCAGGTGCTTCTCCACGCCGTCCTTCTGCAGCCCCGGGTCGACGCCCAGCTCGTGGGAGGAGTCGTGGTGGATCTCCTCGATGAGGATGCGCAGGGTGTCCTCGGCCTTGCCCGTCACGAGCCACTCGACCTGGCCGTCCTCGGAGACGACCTCCTTCACGCTGCACGGCGGGCTCATCCAGTTCAGCGGCTTGTAGGAGCCGCCGTCGGAGTGCACCAGCACCGATCCGTCGGCCTTGAGCATGAGCACCCGCGTGGCCATCGGCAGGTGCGCGGAGAGGCGGCCGGCGTAGTCGATCTGGCAGCGGGCCACGACGAGTCTCACGGGCAGGGAATCTACCCCGGACCTAGGCTCCCCGCATGAGCGAACGCGCCGCGGTCGACGCGATGGACACCTCCTTGCTCGCGCAGGGCGCGTCGGTGTTCACCGCGCTCAGCGGCACCGCGAACGTGATCATGCAGCTCAGCCGCCCCGAGATCGGGTACGCCGTGAAGGACAGCGTGGTCACCGAGGGCAACCTGTTCACGAACCCGCGACGGCGGCAGCGGACCACCGTCGGGTTCCTCGCCGTGGCGGTGCTCGGCACGGCCGAGGAGCGGGCGGCCTTCCGGCACGCGACCAACCGGTCACACGCGCGCGTGCGGAGCGCGCCCGGCGCCGAGCCGGCGTACCGCGCGTTCGACCCGGAGCTGCAGCGCTGGGTCGCGGCCTGCATCTACCGGGGCTTCGAGGAGTCCCGCACCCTGGTGCACGGCCCGTTGCTCGGGCGCGAGCGGGAGGAGTTCTACCGGCAGGGCGCGGTCTTCGGGGCGATGCTGCAGATGCCCGCCGACCTGTGGCCGCGCGACCGGGGCGCGTTCGAGGAGTACTGGACCATCGGGCTCGCCCGCACCCGCATCGACGAGCCGATGCGCGACTACCTCCTGCGGATCGTCCGGCTGGAGTACCTCGGACGCCCCGTCCCGGCGGCCGTCGTGCGCGCCCGGATGTGGCTGGCGACCGGCTACCTCCCGCCGGAGCTGCGCGCGGCGATGGAACTGCGCTGGTCCCCGGCGCAGCAGCGGCGCTTCGACCGCTTCAACCGGGCGCTGGGCCGGGTCGTGCGCCTGCTGCCGCCCGGGCGGCGGGCCTGGCCGTTCACGCGCTCGATCGCCGACGTACGGGCCCGGCTCGCCGAGGGGCGCGATCTCTTCGACGCGTGACGGACGACACAGCCCGTTTCGTGAAACACCGGTTTCTACCGGCGGGTAACACATGTCATCCTCGCTGGCATGACCGAGCGCACCCCGGCCCAGCAGACCGCACAGCAGATCACCAGCACCCTCCTGCTGCCCTACCTGAACCACGCCGTCCGGATGTACGAGACGTCCTACGCCTCCCGGGACGACATCGACGCCGCGATGCGGTTCGGCTGCGGCTACCCGAAGGGTCCGCTCACCGTGCTCGACGAGCTGGGGCTCGACGCGGTCCGTGACCAGCTCGCGGCGCGCTACGCCGAGAGCGGCGACGACCTGCACCGCCCGGCCGAGCTGCTCGAGACGCTCGTGGCCGACGGTCGCACCGGCGCCGCCGCCGGCCGCGGCTTCTACACCTACGCCGACGGCGAGGTCGTCGCCGACGAGGAGAGCGCGTCGGCCGACGACCGCCCCGAGCTGCGCCACGAGATCGCCCGGGTGGGCGTGGTCGGCACCGGCACGATGGCCGCCGGCATCGTCCAGGTCTTCGCCCGGGCCGGCTACGACGTCGTCTTCGTCGGTCGCAGCGACCAGAAGGTCGAGGGCGTGGTGGCCGGGATCACCAAGGCGCTCGACAAGGCGATCGAGCGCGGCAAGCTCGACGAGGACGGCAAGTCCGCCGTGATCGAGCGGCTGATCGCCTCGACCGAGCGTGAGGCGCTCGGCGACGTCGACATCGTCGTCGAGGCGATCGCCGAGGACCTCGAGGTGAAGCTCGAGCTGTTCCGCGACCTCGACCGGATCTGCAAGCCCGGCGCCATCCTGGCGACGACCACCTCCTCGCTCCCGATCACCCAGCTCGCCGACGCGACCTCCCGCCCCGAGTCCGTCATCGGCATGCACTTCTTCAACCCGGCGCCGGTGATGAAGCTCGTCGAGGTGGTCACCACCGAGCTGACCGCCGCCGAGGTGGACGAGACCACGAAGGCCCTCTGCGCGAGCGTGGGGAAGGTCGCGGTGTCCTGCGGCGACCGGGCCGGCTTCATCGTGAACTGCCTGCTGTTCCCGTACCTCAACGATGCGGTCAAGCTCGCCGAGACCGGCGTCGACCTGACCGAGATCGACGAGGCAGTCAAGGCCGAGGCGGGCTTCCCGATGGGTCCGTTCCAGCTGCTCGACGTGGTCGGCAACGACGTCTCCCTCGCGATCCAGCAGGAGCTGTACGCCGAGTTCAAGGAGCCCGGCTTCGCCCCGGCGGCCACCCTGGAGCAGGTCGTCGCCGAGGGGCGGCTGGGTCGCAAGACCCGCAAGGGCTTCCACGACTACAGCTGAACACCCCCTCTGACCTGCACAGATACCGTCTCAGTCCGCAGAGAGTCCGCAGGATTGGCCAGTGAGGACCGGATCAGGGACGCCGACGCGTTCCGGGTCCGGTCCTCGGCGTTTGGCCACAAGTGGCTGTAGGTCGCCAGCGTCGTCGTCGCCGAGGCGTGTCCCAGGGCCCGTTGCACGGTGACGACGTCACAACCCTGGGCGATCAGTCCCGACGCAAAGAAGTGCCGTAGATCGTGCAGTCGGACGCCGACGACCCGCGCCGCTGAGGTCGCGCGGCGCCAGCGGAAGTGAACGGCGTTGCGATCCAGCGGCTCCCCGTCCGAGGCACGGAACAGAAAGGAGCTTGGCACAGCGTCGGGCAGGAACGTTTCGATGTGCTGGCTGAGGATGGTCACGAGTTCCTGCGGTGCGAAGATCGTGCGCTCGGAGCCGTACTTCGGTGCGCGCACCGCAACCTCGCGCGAGTCGCGTTGCACCTGCCGTGCGATCCGAAGTTCACGAAGGCCGATGTCTCCGACCTGGATCCCGGCCGCTTCGCCGGACCGCAGGCCGGCAAAGGCGCAGAGCGCAATGAACGCCTTGAACTCCGGTCGCGCCGCTCGCAGGATGGCCCCGACTTGCTGCTCGCTCGGGATCGCCATCGAGGCTGCCCGGCTACGACGCCGAGGGAGGGTGACGCCGAGGCTGGGATCGGCAACGATCACCCGGTCTGCGACGGCTGCGCGGAACAAAGAACGCAGCACGATGAAGCGGGTCTTGATCGTGCTCGCCGCGAGCCCGCCAGCGGTCATAGCCTTCACCCACGACTCGATGTGCGAACGACGAATCGCCTTCATCGGAAGGTCGCCGAACGGGACTGTCGACCTCACGCGTTCCGCGTTCACCCGGGTCGAGGGCACCCAGATCTGGCGCTCGGACCACTCGTCGTAGAAGCGCGCGAAGGTGACTTTGCCAGCCTTCGGATCGACGTAAGCTCCGGTAACGACCGCGGTCGTCACCTCGTCCAGCCACCGTTGGGCCTCAACCTTTCGCTTGAAGTGCCGCGCGTGTTCTTTGCCCGCCTCGTCGCGGTAGCGAGCGCGGTAGTTGCCGTCATGGCGCTTCTGGATGCTAGCCATGGTTCATCGTGCCTTTCCATCGTGTGGTTGTCGCCGTTCAGGCGCGACCCTGTGGGCGGTTGGCCTGTTCGGTGAGCCAGAGGATGAGGTCGGCCCTCCAGTAGCGGACGTGCCGGCCGATCTTGAAGCTGCGGGGTCCGGCGCCGAGGTGGCGCCAGTAGCGCAGGGTGCCCTCGGGGATCCGGAGGTAGGCGCAGGCTTCGTGGAGGGTGAGCATCTCGTCGCCGAGGTTGTTGTTGCGCGGGTTGGGGAGGGAGGGCTGTGCGGTCATGACGGTTCTCCTCGATGGGTGCGACCCGAGTGGGTCGGGAGGCGGCATCTCCGCCTGATCTGTGAGGTGTGCATGGCATTCCAATCGATGATCGGCGATCATTGAACGGTGTCGTCGAAGACCGTGATCGAGGTGGCTCGCCGTGCGGCGGGTCTCTCCCAGCGCCGTCTGGCCGAGATCGCGCGAACTCAGCAGTCGTCGATCTCGGAGTACGAGCGACGCCGCAAGTCCCCGACGCTGGACGTGGTCGAGCGCCTCCTGGATGCCGCGGACCACGAGCTGATCGCCAAGCCGATGGTCTTCTGGGACCTGGTCGAGGATGCCGATGTCGGGTCGTTCTGGGTGCCGGACAAGTTGTGGTCCGTCCCGGTCCCGAATTGCTTCGCCAAGGTGCAGGCGTTCAAGTACGTCTTCCCGCCGGAGGCCACGCAGGACTGGACCGAGTTCGTTCGGACCTGGGACCTGTCGAAGGAGGAGGAGCGGATCGACTACTACGAGCTCGTCGTGCAACACGGCATGGACAAGATGGTCGAGGACTCGGTTGACGGGGTTCTGCTGATCCAGGCCTGGCCGCAGATGACGCTGCCCTCTGCGGTGCGGCGCGCCTGGCAGCCACTCATTGACGAGGCCACAAGGACCCACGATGGGCCGCCTCTCGACCCGGATGGGGTGAGCGAATGGATGGCCGGGGAGGTCAAGCTCGGATGGCCACTACCCAAGCGGTGGCGAGGCGCTGTGCCGCGTTCGTCGAGCGTCACATAGCGAGCCTGGAGTCGGTGATCGAGGAGGCAGTTGGACGCGGCGGCGGTGGTGGAGTCGAGCGGCGGCGGGCTGCCGCGCCGTACCGGTCGGTCGCTTCGATTGCCTGACGACGTGCGTGCGCTGGCCCGAGGTCGGCGCGGTCTCGACTGAACGCATCGACCCACTGCTGCCGTGCTTCGTCGACGGACTCGGCGACGAGGTGGGCGGTGTTGGTTTCGCGGCCGCGGGTCATCGCGACGTACGCCGCCGCAGCGCCCGTGGTCTCGCTCAGCGCGACGTGGGCGCGGTCGACGGTGTCGCCCTGCGCGCCGTGGACGGTGGTCGCGTAGGCGAGCTCGACGAACTCGGCGGCGTAGGCGGCGGGCACCTGTCGCTCGCGTCCGTGGCCGCGTAGTACGAGCCCGCCGTCCTCGCCGATCGCTGTGATGGTCCAGGTCTGGCGGTTGGCGACCTGCAGGTCGGGGTCGTTGCGGCGGGTCGCGACGCGGTCGCCAACACTGAGCTGCTCGCCGCTTGCGGTCCTGACGACGTGGCCGCCATCCGGGTCGCTGGGCCGGTCACTGCGTCGACGGTCGCGGATCGCGGCGTTCAGGTCGGCCACCTGCTCCCTGCGGTCGGCGATGACGAGGTCGCCTGCGGCACCGACTTCGGCGAGCACCGCGGTCCGCTCGACGTCGGAGGCGTGCACAACGATCAGCCCGCGGCGACGCAGCTCGTCGAACACGCCGGCCGGGCTGGCGCCATTGCGCATCCGCAGGCTCAGCGCCCCGTAGTCGCGATCGGCGAACCGGTGCACCTTCTCCAAGGAAATGACGCCGGTTGGGTGAGCCCAGGCGATGGCGTGATCGAGCACGCCGCCACGACCGACCGAAGGGAGCTGGTGCCGATCTCCGACGAATGCGACGCGCGCTGCGGACTCGTCCGCGATGGTGAGGAGTGCTCGGGCGGTGTTCTGGTCGAGCATGCCGGCCTCGTCGACGAGCAGCAGGTCACCAGGACGGAGTTGGGCAGACGGTTCTGGCATTGCGTCCGGCTGCCTTGTCCAGTGGCCATCGGGGTCCCAGCGCCAGCCATGTTGGTGGATGAGCCAGGCTGCGGAGTGACCGTCTGCGCCCGTCTCGGCTGCCGCTACGTCGGCTGCCTTCAGCGTGGGCGTCACGACGACGAGCCGATGTCCGTGCTGCGCGAGGACGGCCTGCGTCGACCGCAGTGCCGTGGTCTTCCCGGCTCCGGCGGCGCCCTCGACCACGATGAGCTCGCCGTCGCCTGCCAGTGCGCCGACCACGGCGGCCTGGGCCGGGTTGATGCGGTCCACACCGCGCGTGCCGACGCGCACCGGTCGGGCGGGCCGAGTCGCGCGCCCTGAAAGTCGGGCGATGAGGTCGGCTTCGACCTCGAGCACGTACGGCGACGACAGCGACCGGACGTGCTCTGGCACGTCCGGTCCAGTGAGCAGTCGGGTGCACCGTTGGACGGCTCGGGCGGTGATGTCTTCGGCCAGCTCAATCCGGACCGCCGAGCCGGCGATCAGGCAGGTCTGGGCCAGCAGGACCTCGGTCCTCCCGCGAATGTCTGCCTCGTTCCACGCGGACGCCTTCGCGCCGAGCAGGAAGACGATCAGGTCTGCAGCGGCGTCTCGGTCGATCCACGCGGGCTGCGTGCCTCTGACGGCGACCGCGTCGCCCGGATCGCGATAGCCGAGATCCCGCAGTTCCTGGTTCCATCGCTCGACGAGCTCCCGCCCGTCGCGCGGGACCACCTTGTTGGGCCGAGCCTCGGCCCAAGCCCGCCGATCCCACACTTCTCGAAGCCGCGGCCCGGGCTCCTCGCCGGGATGCTCGCCTCGCCACTCGGCTTCGTAGCGGCCGACGTTGCGCCGGATCTGCGACGTCCTGGCGCTGAACGCGCCGACGTACGAGGCGAGCTCACTGATCTCGCTCGTCTCGGGATCGACGGTGAAGCCATGCGCGGCGAGCGCGGCCCGGAACTCGGGGTCGGTCGCGACGGCCGCGTGCCCGATCCCGTTGATCGCCTCGATGCTGTCCCGGAGCGCGACCGAGTGAATCCCGCGCCAAGCGCCGGCTCCGTAGACGCGGGCGTTGATCTGCAGGTGAAGGTGGCGGTGTGGGTCACCGGCGCGGGAGGTGTAGTGCCGGATCACCGCGGCCTCGATCTTCTCGACCGGGATCTGCACCTGCCGTCCGCGCGGCCCGACCCGGGTGGTCGTGTGCTGGGCGACCCAGCCGACGATCTCGGCGGCAGCCTTGTCTTGCGCTGCGTCCAGCGCCGCGGAGATCTCCGGATGGAGCGCCGCCGCGAGTGACCAGGTCTTGGGCCCGTTGACCGTGACCTCGAGGAACCGCAACGCGTGCTCGTCCTCACGGACCCGGCCCTTCTTGCGACCGGTGTCGACATCGAGCCCGGCGACCCACTGCTCATAGGTCTCACCGTCCATCGAGCCAGCAGGATCGACGCCGACGCCTGTACCGGTCAGGCGCTCGGCGACGCCGGTGCCGTCCCCGAGGTAGTAGTCATCGGCACGCGAGCGATCACGCTCCACATACGTCCGGGCGGCGCGCGCCGAGCCGCGGTAGAACTTGACCCCGCCATGCACGCCGACCACCCCGAAATCCGGTCTCCACGACGTCCGTCGACAACCAACGGATGCCTGGGAAAATGCCGCTGGGCCGCCCGATCACGGGCGACCCATCTACGTCCTTCGTAGCATGCGTGCCGCGCATTGGAAAGGGTTAGCGACAGTGAGAGACGCCTTGTTGGTAAGGAGATTGAGGAAACCGTTGGTGGTCGGGACTGGTCAACGGCGTTCAATGATCTGAGAGGTAGAGGATGGCACGGACAAGGGTTCACGACGGCATCGGAAAGCGCGCCAGCCGTCCATGCGGCAAGGCGAACCACATGTAGGTGAGGGCAAGCGGGGCGTACAA
>NZ_RJSF01000036.1 GCF_003725535.1 Nocardioides pocheonensis
CGGATGAGCCGCTGCCGCCGGAGGAGGATCCTCCGCCGCAGACGGGAGAGAAGGGGCCCTGACCGTAGGTGGGTGGCGGTCGTGGCCCCTGATCTCGCTGCGACGCCGAGGGGGTTTGCGGCGCTGCAAACGGGAGCATATGCAGGTTGTTTGCAGCGCTGCAATAGTGAGCGCTAACATTTTTTCGACGACGTCCCGCGACGACCCCTCGCCCGCTGACACGGAGGTGCCCGAGTTGCCCGAGCCCACGCTCAAGGACGTCGCCGCGCTCGCCGGGGTCTCACCTCGCACGGTCTCGAACGTCGTCAACGGCTACGTGCACGTGGCTGCCGCGACGCGGGCGAAGGTCGAGGCGGCGATCCAGGAGCTGGACTACCGGCCGAACATCCTTGCCCGCAACCTGGCCAGCGGTCGCTCGGGGCAGATCGCCGTAGTGATCCCCTACCTCGACACGCCGTACTTCTCCGAGCTGCTGCAGGCGATCATCCCTCGGGCCCGCCACCGCGGCTTCAACGTGCTGATCGACCAGACCGACGGCGACCCGGCCCACGAGGCCGAGCTGATCCGCCGGCGGCCGCGCGGCTTCGCCTACGACGGGATGATCTTCAGCCCGCTGGGCCTCGCCCAGGCCGATCTCTCCCAGCGCGACCCGGACCTGCCGCTCGTGGTGCTGGGCGAGCGGTCGTCGGACGGTGAGTTCGACCACGTCGGCATCGACGACGTCGCCGCCGCGCGCGACGCGGTGGACCACCTCATCTCGCTCGGTCACCGGCGGATCGCCGCGATCGGGGACCAGCCGTACCGCACCGGCGAAGCGGCCCAGCGGCGCACGGCGGGCTACCGGCAGGCGCACGAGCACGCAGGTCTCCCGGTGGACGACTCGCTCGTGATCGTGACTCCGCGGTTCAACCGCGTCGACGGAGCCGAGGCGATGGGCCACCTGCTCGACCGCGAGGATCCGCCGACCGCCGTCTTCGCCTACAGCGACCTGGTGGCACTCGGTGCGATCCGGACGATCCTGCAGCGCGGATTGCGGGTGCCCGAGGACGTGGCCGTCATCGGGTACGACGACATCGAGGACGGCCGCTACAACACGCCGACGGTGAGCACGATCGCCCCGGACAAGGCCGGCATCGCGGCAGCCGCGGTCGACCGGCTCCTCGAGCGCATCGACAGCGGCAACGACCTCCCCGGCAAGGAGATCGTCTGCCCCTACCGGCTCGTCCCGCGGGAGAGCACGGTCGGCCCTGTCACACCGGACTGAGAGACCAAACCGCACGCGTGCGTGCCCACCGAGAGGACCCCTGTGCTCGCAGCCCGACTGTTCGCCCCCGGCGACCTGCGCCTCGTCGAGGAGGAGCCATCCGAACGCGACGAGCCGGGGTGGTCGAGGGTGGCGGTGACGTCGGTCGGCATCTGCGGCTCGGACCTGCACTGGTTCCTCGAGGGCGGCATCGGCGAGGTGGGGCTGACCTCGCCGGTCGTCCCCGGCCATGAGTTCGCGGGCGTCGCACGGACCGGGACGTACGCCGGCCGGCGGGTCGCGGTCGACCCGGCCATCCCCTGCGGCGACTGCGAGCAGTGCCGCGCCGGCCACGGCAACCTCTGCCCCACGGTGCGGTTCGCCGGCCACGGCGCCCTCGACGGCGGCCTGCGCCAGGAGCTGTCCTGGCCCGACCACCTGCTGCACCCCCTCCCCGACTCCGTGAGCGACGACGCCGGCGCCCTGCTGGAGCCGCTCGGGGTCGCGATCCACGCGGTCGGCGTCGGGCACGTCCGACCCGGGGACGACGTCCTGGTGGTGGGCGCCGGCCCGATCGGGGTGCTCGCCGCCGACGTGGCGCGTCGGGCCGGTGCAGCCCGCGTCTTCGCCGGCGAGCCGATCGCCCACCGCCGCGACACCGCGCTGCAGTTCGGTGCCGACGAGGCGTGGGCGCCCGGAGAGGTCGCGCAGGGCGTCCGCGACCGGACCGGCGGGCGGGGCGTCGACGTGGTGATCGAGATGGCCGGCACGGACGAGGCCATCGCCATCGCCGTGGAGTGCGCGCGGCCGGGTGCGCGGGTCGCGCTCGGCGGCATCCCCTCGGAGACCGATTCCGCCTTCCCGGCGGCGCCCGCCCGACGGAAGGGCCTCACGTTCGCGATGGTGCGCCGGATGCACGACACCTACCCGCGCGCGCTCGCCCTGGCCGCGGCCGGCCTGGACCTCGACGCACTCGTGACCGCCCGCTTCCCGTTGGAGCGGGCGGCCGAGGCCTTCGGAGCCGCCGCGGACAGGACCGGCGACAAGACCGTGGTCGAGGTGTCGCGCAGCGGCGACTGATCGACCCGCGGGCCGGACGTGAGATGCCCGACCCGCTCCCTGTATGCTTCAGCGCTGTTGGGCAGGTAGCTCAGTTGGTACGAGCGTCCGCCTGAAAAGTGGAAGGTCGGCGGTTCGACCCCGCCCCTGCCCACCACTCGCGAGAGCCGCAGGTCTTCGACCTGCGGCTCTCGGCGTCCTCAGCGCGGGTCAGGAATGTCGTCCCCCGGCTCCTGTCCGGGCGCCTGCTGCGCGGGATCGTGCCAGGGCGGCAGGGCGGAGAGCGCCGTCTGCACCAGAGCCGTCCGGGCCAGCACCAGCGCTTGGCGGCGCAGCCGGCCACCGGCGTCCTCGGCGTGCTCGGCCACCGCCGCGCGCACCTGTGCGGCCGAGTACGACGGCCGCTCGCCGTGCACCCGGTCCACGTCCGGCAGGGACGCGAGCACCGGGAGGAGCTGGTCGCCGAGCCTGTGCAGCAGCTGGTAGCGCCCGTAGCCGCCCAGCGCGCGCCAGGAGTCCTCGACGTCGACCCGACCCTTCCGGATCTCGCGGGACTGGGCGGCCAGCGTCGCCTTGCCCGCCGCGGTCAGGGCGATGGTCAGCTCTGCCTCGGTGAACTCCACGCGGCCCAGCATCGCACCGGGACGTGAGGCGCCCGACGGCACTCCGGGAATGTCGGTGCCGGGCGGCAGGATGCCTCCGTGTCCGTCGCCTCCGATCCCGCCGGCGTGCCGACCGGGCCCGCGGCGGTGGAGTCCGTGGTCGACTCCGCGCGCGCGGGCCGGCCCGCCGGCCTCTCCGTCCTCCAGGGCACCGCGCTCACGCTCGCCGCCGTCCTCGGCACCGGCGTGATCTCGCTGCCCGGCCTCGCCTCTGACGCCGCGGGTCCGGCGTCCCTGCTGGCCTGGGTGGCGCTGCTGGTCGCCTCGATCCCGCTGGCCGCGACGTTCGCCGCGCTGGGCGCGCGCCACCCGGACGGCGGCGGGGTGGCGACGTACGCACGGCTGGCGTTCGGCGAGCGCGCCGCGACCATGGTCGGCTGGGCGTTCTTCGTGGCGATCCCGGTCGGCGCCCCGGTCGCGGCCGGGTTCGCCGCGTCGTACGTCGCCGACGCCGTGGGCGGCGGCCGGCGCACCGAGGTGGTCGTGACCGCCGCGGTGATCCTCGTGGTGACCGCGATGAACTGGTTCGGCATCCGGGTCTCGGCCCGCGTGCAGCTCGCGATCGCGGCCGTGATCGCCACCCTGCTGCTGCTGACCATCGTGGTCTCGCTCCCCCGCATCCGGAGTGCCCACCTCACGCCGTTCCTCCCGCACGGCTGGTCCGGCGTGGGCTCGGCCGCAGGCATCCTGGTCTGGGCCTTCGCGGGCTGGGAGATCCTCAGCTCGCTCTCCGCGGAGTACGCCCGACCCGCACGCGATATCGGCCGGGCGACGGGGCTGACCCTCGCGGTGGTGACGGTGCTCTACCTCGGGGTCGCCCTCGCCACGGTCGGCGTGCTCGGCAGCCGACCCGGCCGCGCGCCGCTCGCCGACCTGCTCGCCGGGGCCGTCGGCGGCTGGGCACGGCCGGTGACGACCGGCATCGCCGTGCTGCTGACCGTCGGGGCGATCAACGCCTACTTCGCCGGTGCGACGCGGCTGGGTGCGTCGCTCTCGCTCAACGGCGCGATGCCGGCGTGGCTGGGCGGCGACCTGCGGGCCGGCGGCCACAACCCGCGACGCGCCCTCGTCGTGGTGGCGCTCGGCGGTCTCGCGGTGACCGTCGGTGGAGCGGCGCTCGGCGCACGCACTGACGCCACCCTGCTCGTGACCACGGGGAACCTTCGCCCTGGTCTACGTCGTCGGCACGGCGGCCGCCGTGCGTCTGCTGCCCGGCGGATGGCCGCGGGCGGCCGCAGTCCTGTCACTGGTCGCGTCGTGCGGCCTGGTGGTCCTCATCGGACTGCCCGTGCTGCTGCCGATCGGCACGGGTCTGGTCGGCGCAGCGTGGACGTCGGTGCGTCGTCGCCGCGACCCCGACACCCCCGAGCGCGGTCATCGATCCTGACCCCGGGCGTTCCTCCTCCGTCGGCGTCAGTAGCCGCGACCGGGCTCCACGAGGTTGTGCAGCGGCTCCCCGGTGAGGAAGCGCCGCAGGTTGCGGGCGAACAGCCGGACGATCCGGTCGTCCTCGTCGACCGTGAGGGCGGCCGTGTGCGGGCTGAGGATCACGTCGGAACGTCCCCACAGCGGGGAATCGGCCGGCAGCGGCTCCAGCTCGGTCACGTCCACCGCCGCGCCGCGAAGCCTCCCTTCGCGGAGGGCCGCCACCAGCGCCGAGCTGTCGATGACACTGCCTCGACCGACGTTGACCAGCACCGCGTGCCGCGGCAGCCGCGCCAGCCGGTCGGCGTCGAAGAGCCGATGCGTCCGCGTCGTACCGGGCACGGCGACGACGACCGCGTCGCATCGCGGGAGGACGTCGTCCAGCTCCTTCATGGAGAGGTGTGCGGTGACCCCCTCCACCATGCCACTGGAGTTGCTGCCCCGGATCCCGAGGACGGTGGCCCCGAAGGCACCGAGCAACCGCGAGACCTCCCGTCCGACACCTCCCAGCCCGACGACCACGACCGTGCTCGCAGCCAGCTGCCGCATCGGCCATCGTTCGGGCCACTCACGACGTCTGCTGAGCTCGGAGAGCCGGTCGATGTCCTTGGCGAACGCCAACAGTCCGAACAGTGCGAACTCCGCCAGCGGCTCGGCGTGCAGGCCGGCCGTGGAGGTCACCAGGGCCCGCGACACCACATCAGGGGCGAGACCGGACCCCGTGAGGAGCTCGCCCGTGCCCGCCGCCGTGCCCTGGACCCAGCGCAGGTGTGGTGCGCACGAGAACAGCTCCACGACCCCTTCCGTGGAATCGCCCGGGAACCCCAGCGCGACGTCGGTCCGCGCCAGCAGGTCCTTCCACCGGGCCTCGTCGGCCGCACTCCGGGTGAAACCGGGCACCCCGCGATGGTCGGCGGGAAAGCGCTGAGCGGGTAGCAGCTCGGTCGGGAAGTGGATCTCGACATCGGCGTCCAACTCGGCGACGAGCGCCGAGAGCGCGGGCACCGGGTCGAGCGAGAGCGGCGCGCAGACCGTGATCGTCAGTGTCACTTGCCCCAGATCCTCCGGTAGACGTCGCGATAGCCGTTGTCGGGGTCCCAGCCGGTCGACGTGCCCACGTTCCCTGCATCGGTCACGTGCACCGCGGGCACGTAGCCGCTGGCGGGCTCACCGTGGAAGGCCCGGTTGAGCTCGTCGACGATCTGCCAGCCCTCGACGCCGAGCGGTTCCGGCACGGTTGCCGCCTGGTACTGACCGCTGGCGATGCGGCGGAACGCCGCCGCCGACCCGTCGCCCGCTCCCACGTTGTACGGCGCACCGGTGCCCTTGCGCCCGGCAGCACGCAACGGTGTCGCGGCGTTGTCGAAGTACAGGTCGTTGATCGCGACGGAGAAGGTCCACGCGCTGCCCAGACGGGCGACGAGGGACGAGAACTCCTGGGGTGTCCTCGTGCCGGCGTCCGGGATCGGGATGTTCTCCACCGCGAGCACCCTGACGCTGCGGCACCTCCTGAGCTCGTCCTCGATCATCCGGGCCTTGCCGGCGGCGAAGGGGATCGAGTTGTCGGTGAAGACGACGACCCCGGCCGCACCGCGGGACTTCTCGATGATCCACTGGGCACTGACCTTCGCGACCTCGCCGACCTCGGTGGTCACGTTGGCGAAGAGCTTGGGGTTGTCGCTGGGGCCCGGTTCGCTCAGCGCGTGCCAGCCGACCACCGGGATCGAGGCGTCGGCGGCCTGCCTGATCTCGGAGCTGATCGCGTTCGGATCGAACCCTCCGACCACGATCCCGTCGGGCTTGACCGACAACGCCTGTCCGAACGCCGCGGCGATCCCGGACTGGTCCCCCTGCCCGTCGATCACCCGCACCCTCCAGCCGATCGCCTTCGCGGCCTGCTCGACCCCGGCAGCGACCCCGGCGACACCGGGGTTCGTCATCGTCTGGGCGACGAAGACGATGTCCTTCGCGGACGCCGCGCGAGGGCCCGACGTCGGCCCGGTCCAGGGCGAGGCGTTGTCGGTGGCCGCCTCGACCGCTGCCGCCGCGGACGCCACCACGTCGTCGCAGGCGCCCTTTGCGGGCGTGGCCGCCGGGTCGACGCCGCGGGAGCAGCCGGACGAGAGGAGGCCGACGAGCGCGACCGCGACGACCGAGCTCTTCGACATCGTCTTCATCAGGTCTCCTTGCGATGGGTGGTCGCGTCCGAGACGGGGTCCGCACTGCCGGGTCAACGGGGAATTCGGTGCAGGGTCTCTCGGTCCTCATCGGGCCAACGGCATCACCGGCCCGGGGGTGTCGGTGGGCCCGGACCCGTCCGTCGGCCGCGACCGATCGCCGTCGGCCGGGTCGACGAGGGAGTCGGACCGGCGCCGCGTGCCGACGACGCCTCCCGCGCGCTCGCGGCGACGCGCGGCGTACCCCGCCATGCCGACCGCGGCGAGCAGGGTGAGTCCGTTGAACATCGGGGTCACCCAGAACGCCGCACCCTCCTGCTGCAGACCGGAGAGCCCGACGGCCAGGACGGAGACCGCGACCAGCGTCCCGACGGCGTTTGCCCGGCCGGGCCTGATCGTCGTGGACCCGAGCAACGCACCGACGAAGGCGGGCAGCAGGTAGGAGCTTCCCGCGCTCGGGTCGCCGATCTGCTGCTGCGCTGCGAGCACCGCCCCGGCAAAGGCCGTGATCACACCGGAACCGACGAAGGCGAGCACCACGACCTTGCGCCGGGGAATGCCGACCAACTCCGCTGCCCGAGGGTTGGCGCCGACGACGTAGAGGTACCGTCCGGTCGGCAGGTGCTCGAGGCACAACCACAGCACCAGCACGAGCGCCACGACGTACCAGAAGGTGACCGGGACGGTCAGAACGCTCGAGTCGGCCAGGTGCGTGAAGCCTGGGGGAAGCCCGTGCAGCCCAGGAACGATCCGGGCACCGCCGGTGATCCACCCGGTCAGCGCGTACAGGATGCTGCCTGTCCCCAGCGTCGCGATGAACGAGTCGATCTGGGCGAGCTCCACCAGCAGGCCGTTCAGCAGCCCGATGACCACACCTCCACCCAGGAGCAGGAGGACGACCACCGGCCACGGCACGCCGTGCTCGGCGATCAGCCACATCGCCACGACGTGGGCCAGGCCGATGCCGAAGCCGATGGAGAGGTCGAAGCGCCCGGTCACGATCGGGATGGTCGCCCCGAGCGCGAGGATCGCCGGGATGGACTGGTTGGTGAGGATCGCCCGGAGGTTGGTCCCGGTGGGGAACGTCTCCGGTAGCAGCACCGAGAACAGCGCGAAGAGCAGGACGGCGAGGCCGAGCAGGCCGTACACACCGATGAGGGAACCGTTGCCGCGGGACGTTCCACGCGGGCCGCCCCCGGCCCGACGTGGTCGCAGCGTGGCCCTCATGCGACGGCCCCCGATGCCTGCGCGACGAGAGAGGCGCAGCTGAGCTCGGGCCGCCGGATCTCCCGCACGACGGACCCGTCCCGGAACACCAGCGCTCGGTGGCCGATCTGTGCGACTTCCTCGAAGTCGCTCGACACCAGCAAGACGCCCACGCCGCGGTCCAGGGCCTCCTCCAGGAGGGCGTAGATCTCCTCCTTGGCCCCGACGTCGACGCCTGCCGTCGGCTCCTCGAGGACCAGGACCCTCGCGCCCGTGGAGAGCCAGCGAGCGAGCATCACCTTCTGCTGGTTCCCACCCGACAGGACCCACACCGGCAGCGCAGGGTCGTCGGGACGTACGCCGAAACGCGTCAGCATCTCGGCGGCGAGCGCTCGTTCCCGTCGATGCCCACGGAGGTGCCAGGCCCGCTCGCCCTTGATCGCGGGGTTGGGGAGCAGGTTCTCGGTCACCGTGAGCCCCATGGCCAGGCCCTCGTCCGCCCGGTTGCAGGTCACGAAGCCCAGGCCGCGACGTACCGCCGACGCGAGGGTGTGCGGCACGTAGGGCACGTCGTCCACCCACAGCTGACCGCCGTGGCAGCGCATCGCCCCGACCACGGTCCGGCCGAGCTCGACGTGCCCGGCGCCACCGAGCCCCACGAGTCCCACGACCTCGCCGGCACGGACGGAGAGGGAGACCGGCCCCACACCCTGTCCCACGACTTCGCGCAGCTCCAGGACACTCCGCTCGCTGCAGGCCCGTGGCGCGGGCGCCGGCCCGTCGAGGCTGCGGCCCACGATGTCGCGCACGGCCTGGGCGGGGGAGATCGCGGGGACCGGCTCGTCCGCGACGACCCGACCGTCACGCATGACCGCCACCCGGTCGGCCAGCGCGAAGACCTCGTCGAGGCGGTGGGACACGTAGAGGATCCCCATGCCGTCCTCGCGCAGGCGACGCAGCACCGCGAACAGTCGCTGCGCCTGGTCGACCGGCAGGCTCGCGGTGGGCTCGTCGAAGACGAGGACCCGTGCCTCGACGACCAGAGCCCGTGCAATGGCGACCATCGACCGCTCGGTCCGGGAGAGGTCGGCGACCAGGCTTCCCGGATCGGCCGGGCAGCCGACGACGGCCAGCGCCCGCTCCGCCCGCCGGCGAGCTCCTGCCCAGTCGATCAGCCCGGAGGCCCGTCGCGGGTAGCCGGCCCCGAGAGCGACGTTCTCGGCGACCGAGAGCCCGTCGACGAGACCGAGGTCCTGGTGGACGAACGCGAGGCAACCACCGGCGGTGCTCGACCCGAGCTCCTGCCCGCACACCGTGACCGCGCCCGTGTCGAGGGAGTGGATGCCGGCCAGCACCTTGATCAACGTCGACTTGCCGGCGCCGTTCTGGCCGAGAAGAGCCACGATCGATCCGGCCCGGACCTCGAGGTCGACCCCGTCGAGCGCCTGCGTGGCGCCGAAACGCTTGCTCGCACCACGGACCGCGACCAGCACCTCGCTCCTGACGACCTCGCCGCCGGAGACAGTGCTGGGTGGCACGTGCATCGGACTCCCTCTCCGTGACGCGTTGGCCGTCACGATGGCCCTCTTCCCACGATCGACGTGCTCCCCCGCGGTCGCAAGCGGAATCGTGGAATTGCCGGTGCGGCGTGCCCTCGCCGGGGGCGGCTCCGGCCGGGGGCGTGCTCGTTCGCGAGCCGTCCCCGGCCGGGGCGCGGTACGGTCGAGCCGACGAGCCCGGGCCCGTCGGCGAACAACGAGCGCACCACCTCGTCGCACCACCGCACCTGACCTGGCCCGTCGGCCGGTCCGCACCCGTCAGGAGGCCGGATGCCGGAGGCAGAACGTCGCGACCCGGCCGCACCCGCGTCCGGCGGACCGCCTGTCTCCACGAGCGAGTTCGAGGCGCTGTTCGACTCGCTGGCGTCCTGGCGGCGAGGAGAGCCGGTCGACGAGGCCGGACGTCTGGGAAGCCGTGGGCCGGCGGACGTCCTGGCTGCGGTGGGCGCCGTCCGGCACGGTGAGACGGTCAGCCTCGCGCTCCCCGTCAGCTCCGAGGCCGGGCCCGACAACCCGCGCCCCGCCCTGCACCACATGGTCGACCTCGGCGACGTGGAGCCATGCGAGCCCAGCACCCACAAGGACTTCCTCGGGCTCGACTACCACGGCAAGGCGGTGACCCACCTCGACGCGCTCTGCCACATCGGCTACCGCGGTGAGCTCTTCGGAGGCGTGGCGAGCGCGGCGGCCGTGTCCTCGCTGGGATCGCGGTGGGCCGCCGTCACCGCCCTCTCGTCCGGCATCTTCGTGCGAGCAGTGCTCTACGACCTCCCCCGCGTCAGCGGGATCGACTGGCTCGAGCCGGGGCAGGCGGTGCACGCAGAGGACCTGCTGGCAGCCGAGGAAGCTCTCGGTGCGCGCGCCGGAGCCGGTGACGCGCTGCTGTTGAGGTCCGGGCACCAGCGGCGTCGTGCCGACCTCGGACCATGGGACTCCGACGCCGCGAGCGCAGGTCTGCACGTCGGTGCCATGGAGCTGCTCGACGCGCGTGGTGTTGCCGTCCTGGGCGCGGACGGCGACAGCGACGTCCGCCCGTCACCCGTCGAGGGTGTGCACTCCCCTGTCCACGCGCTGGCCCTGACCGCGCTCGGCATCGTGCTCCTGGACAACCTCGACCTCGAGGGTTTGGCCGATGCCTGCGCGAGACACCGGCAGTACGACTTCCTGCTCGTGGTCGCACCCCTCGTCGTACCCCGCGGCACCGGGTCACCGGTGAACCCGATCGCCGTGCTCTGACCCGGGCACCAGCGGTCCGGAGTCGACACTCCGTGCTCGCGTTCGGCAGTCCGCCGCTTCCAGGTCGAGTAGCGTCGGACAGACCATGTCGGTGTCGACGATCCGCCGGTCACGAAACCTTCCCGCCGATCTGACGAGCTTCGTGGGCCGCGAACGAGAGCTCCCGGCAGTCAAGCGACTGCTGGCCAGCTATCGACTGGTCACGCTCACCGGCCCGGGTGGCGTCGGCAAGACCCGGGTCGCGCTGCGGGCGGCCGACGAGGTCCAGTGGGCCTTCCCCGACGGCGTCTGGTTCGTCGAGCTGGCCGGTCTGCACGACCCGAGCCTCGTTCCCCAGACGGTCGCGGACACATTGGGGATCCAGGGCACCGCCCAGAACGGACCACTCGAGAGCCTGGTCGAGTTCCTCCGGTCTCGAGAGCTGCTCCTCGTCCTCGACAACTGCGAGCACCTCGTCGACGCCTGCACAGCGCTGGCGGACTCCCTCCTCCGGACGTGTCCCGGGCTCCGGATCCTGGCCACCAGCCGGCAGCTCCTGCACGTCGAGGGTGAGCAGTTCTTCCAGGTCCCACCCCTGCCGGTGCCGAACGCCGAGCAGTCCGGGGCGCCGGAGACCCTGCACAAGTACGCCGCCGTGCGGCTCTTCGCCGAGCGGGCCGAGGCGGTCCGACCCGGGTTCGCCCTCGACCCGAGCAACCAGGTCGCGGTCTCGGAGATCTGTCGACGCCTCGACGGCATCCCGCTGGCCCTCGAGCTCGCCGCCAGTCGGCTCCGCGCACTCTCGGTCCACCAGCTGCACGAGCGGCTCGACGACCGCTACGCCCTGCTGACGGGGGGAAGCCCTGCCAGGCTCCCCCGCCAACAGACGCTGCGCGCGCTCATCCAGTGGAGCTACGACCTGTGCTCGCCGGCCGAGCAACAGCTCTGGGCCCGGCTGTCGGTCTTCGGGGAGGGCATCGCCCTGCAAGCCGCGGAGTTCGTGTGCTCCGACGACAGCATCGAGGCCGGCGAGGTGTTCGACCTGATGGCCAGCCTGGTGGACAAGTCGATCGTCGCGACCGAGCGCCTGAGCGACCGGGTGCGCTACCACCTGCCGGAGACGCTGCGCGAGTTCGGCCACGAGCTGTTGTCCCCGGAGGAGGAGGCCGCGCTGAGCCGCAGGCTTCGCGACTGGTGCCGGGATCTGGTCAGGGAGGCCACGGCCGCCTGGTTCACCGGCGACCAGGTGGAGCTGTTCACCTCCCTTCGGCTCGAGCACGGCAACCTTCGGCGCGCCTTCGGTTTCTGCCTGAGCCAGCCGGGGGAGGCCGCCGTGGGCCTCGAGATGGCGAGCGCGCTGCGGTTCTACTGGCTGATGACCGGCTCGCTGAACGAGGGGCGGCAGTGGATCGACCGACTCCTCGCACTTCACGACCGCCAGGACCTGACCCGGGTCCACGCACTGCAGGTGAACGGCCACCTGCTCACCCTGCTCCACGAGCACGACACGGCGGAGGCCCTGCTGGACGAGGCCCGTGTCCTGGCCGGAGAGCTCGGCGATCCGTCCGGCATCGCCGCCGTGACCCAGGTCCGCGGCCTCGCAGCGCTGTTCCGGGGTGAGCCCGACGGTGCTTTCACCCTGCTCGACCAGGCCCTGCAGCAGCACACGGCACTGGGCGATCGCGCCGCAGCGGCGTACGACGGGATCCAGCTCGCCCTCGCCACCGTGATGCTCGGTGATCAGCTCCGTGCTCTCGGCCTGATCGAGGACTCCCTGAGGCTGTGCGAGCCGAGCGGCGAGAACTGGACCACCGCGCTGGCGTTGTTCGCACTCGGGGTCGAGGCGTGCCGCAACGGCGACCTGGTCCGGTCGATCGAGGCGGGACGCAAGAGCATCCGGCTGCGCCTGCCGCTCCAGGACCGCCGCAGCATCGGCCTGAACTTCGAGGCGCTCGCCTGGACTGCGGCGGCCAGCGGCGAGGCCGTCCGCGCCGCCCGGCTCTTCGGTGCCGCGCAGGCCGTTCAGCTGTCCATCGGCACCTCGCTGCATGCGCTGGGCCACCTGGCCGAGCTCCACGAGCTCTACGAGCCGGTGGCGCGCACGGCCCTCGGCGACGAGGCGTTCGAGTGGGAGCTCGCCGCCGGCATGGGGCTGGAGTTCGAGGAGGCGGTGGACTACGCGCTCGACGAGAGGCCGCAGGAACCCGTCGCGGCTGCTCGAGCGCAGTCGGACGCCGCGAAGGCCGCCGGTCTGACCCGCCGTGAGCGCGAGGTGGCGGAGCTGGTCGGGCAGGGCATGAGCAACAAGGAGATCGCAGCCAGGCTGGTGATCTCCCCGCGCACGGCCGAAGCACATGTGGAGCACATCCTCGCGAAGCTGGGCTTCACCTCTCGCGCCCAGGTCGCGGTCTGGATCACCCAGCACCGGACCGGCTCGGACTGACACCCCCGGGACACGGCCCGCCAACGGTCAGCCACTTGACCGAACGAGAACACGTTCTACAGTGACGTCGTGGTCGACGGAACCTGCTCGGAGGCATTCCTCCCCCTGCGTGACCTGCTCGAGAAGAGCCTGGCGTCGGGAGAGGACGCCGGCGCGGGGCTCGCGGTGGTGCACGATGGCGAGCTCGTGGTCGACCTGTGGGGCGGCGAGGCGCGGCCGGGGCAACCGTGGACGCGCGACACGCTCACCCACGTCTGGTCGCTGTCGAAGGTGATGACCACCCTCGCCGTGCTCGTGCTCGTCGAGCGCGGCGATCTCGACCTCGACGCCCCGGTCGCCCGGTACTGGCCGGACTTCGGCGCGCACGGCAAGGACGAGGTGGTGGTCCGCCAGCTGCTCGGTCACACCAGTGGCGTTCCCGGCTGGACCGAGCAGGTCAGCGTCGAGGAGATCCTCGACCTCGAGCACAGCGAGGCGCTGCTCGCCGACCAGGAGCCCTGGTACGAGCCGGGCACCGCGCCGGCGTACCAGATCATCTGCCACGGCCACCTCGTCGACGGACTCGTCCGCGGCGCGACCGGGCGCACCCTCGCCGAGGTGGTCCACGAGGACGTGATGGCACCGTTCGGCGGCGGCTTCCTCCTCGGCGTGCCGGAGGAGCAGCTCGGGCTCTGCGCGGACCTCATCGCGCCGCCGGGCTCGAGCATCGACCACACCACGCTCGGGCCGGACCACTTCCTCATCCGCACCGTGCCCAACCCGTTGCTGACCGCAGCGGTCTGCAACACCGAGCAGTGGCGCCGCGGGTCCGTGGCGGGGATGGGTGGCCACGGCACGGCCCGCGGCATCGCGCTGGCGCAGGCACTGATCTCCCACGGCGGCTCGGTCGGCGGGGTCGACCTGCTCTCACCGGCGACCGTCGACCGGGTCCTCGAGGTGCAGGCGGAGGGCATCGACCAGGTGCTCACGGTCCCGGTCCGGTTCGGCGCCGGCTTCGCGCTGCCGGTGTCCTCCGCACCCGCGATCCCCGAGGGCCGGGTCTGCTGGTGGACCGGGTACGGCGGCGCCGTGGTGGTCAACGACCTGGACCGGCGCACGACGTTCGCCTACGTGCCGAACAAGCTCGCCACCCACCTGGTGTCCTCGCCGCGCACCGACGCCTACGTCCGCACCGCCTTCGCCTGCCTGGAGGACTCGTGACCACACCCCACGTCTGCATCATCGGAGCCGGCTGCTCGGGCATCACCACCGCCAAGCGACTGGCCGAGTTCGGCATCTCCTACGACCAGTTCGAGCTCAGCGACGACGTCGGCGGCAACTGGTACTTCCGCAACCCCAACGGTCGCTCGGCGGTCTACGAGTCGCTGCACATCGACACGTCGACGGCCCGCCTGCAGTTCGAGGACTTCCCGGCGCCGGCCGACTACCCGGACTTCCCGCACCACACGCTGATCCAGGACTACTTCCGCGCGTACGTCGAGAAGTTCGGCCTGCGCGACCGGATCGAGTTCGGCACCGGCGTCGAGCGCGCCCGCCGGGTCTCGGCAGGCTCGACCAGCGATGCGGGCTGGGACGTGACCCTCTCGACCGGGGAGTCCCGCCGCTACACCGACCTGGTGGTCGCCAACGGTCACCACTGGAGCCCACGGCTGCCCGACTGGGCGGACCCCGAGGCGTTCGCCGGCGACCTGATCCACAGCCACGCCTACGTGAACCCGTTCGAGCCGGTCGAGATCCGCGGCAGGACCGTGATCGTGGTCGGCATGGGCAACTCGGCGATGGACATCGCCTCGGAGCTGTCCAGCCCCTGGATGGCCAAGAAGCTCTACGTCTCGGCCCGCCGTGGCGTGTGGGTGCTGCCGAAGTACCGCAACGGGGTCGCCGCCGACAAGGTGATGGCGCCCCCGGACATCCCGCGCGAGCAGGCCCTGGCCGCCGGCCGGCAGCTGATCAAGGAGCTGGTCGGGAACATGAGCAACTACGGCCTGCCCGAGCCGGACCACGAACCGCTCTCGGCGCACCCGTCGGTGAGCGCGGACTTCCTGACCAAGGCCGGGTCCGGCGACATCCACATGCTGCCGGCGATCGAGCGGCTCGACGGCCGCACCGTGCACCTCGTCGACGGCAGCTCGGTCGAGGCCGACGTGATCATCTGCGCGACCGGCTACGACATGCGCTTCCCCTTCTTCGAAGGGACGGAGCCCGACCTCCACCCCGACGGCGAGCACCGCTTCCCGCTGTTCAAGCGGATGATCAAGCCCGGGGTGGACCACCTGTACTTCCTCGGCCTGGCGCAATCCTCGCCGACGATCGTCAACCTGGCCGAGCAGCAGTCCAAGCTGCTCGCCCGCCTCCTCACCGGCCGCTACGCCCTCCCGCCGGTCGAGGAGCAGGTGCGGATCATGGAGCAGGACGAGGCCGAGCACCTCGCGCAGTACTACGCGGCGCCGCGGCACACGATCCAGATCGACTTCGGCCGGTACGTCGTCGACCTGCTCGCCGAGATCGAGGCCGGCGAGGCTCGTGCGGCCGCGTCGTCGGACCGAGCCGCTACGGCAGCTCCGACGGCCTGATCGCGGCGGTCACCGCGGCGGTGTAGGCGCGATAACCCTTCACGTTGGGGTGGAACGGAGCCGGGTCGAGCGCCCCGGTGATCCACGGATCCGCGGCGTTCGCGCCGTGTCCGTCGAAGCGCCGGGTCACTCCGACGAACCCGAAGCCGTGACGTGCCGCCGCCGCGGCGATCACCTCGTCGAGCAGGTCGGCCCCGTCGTTCATCGCCTGCTGCTCGGCGGGTGAGGCGAGCAGGAACGGGCCACGTCGGGGCGTGAACAGGCGCGGGTATCCGGTCACCAGCACGCGTGCCTGCGGCGCACGCGCCCCCACCTGCGCGTAGACCGAGTCGAGCAGGCCCGGCAGCACGTCGGTGACCCTGGCCCGGCTCAGCTGGATCGACCGTGCGCAGGCGGCATCGGTGCCGCCGAGGCACGCGGCGATCGTGCCCGACCAGCCGGTGTCGTTGCCCCCGATGGTCAGGGTGACCAGGTCCGTGCGGGCGCCGAGCGCGGTCAGCTGGCCGCCGGAGACCAGCGTCGCGGTCGTGGCGCCGGCGCAGGCGACGAAGTCGTCGAGGGCGAGCCGTTCCCGGCCGGCGACCTGGACGGCGTACGCCGCGTCGGACCGCCCGCAGGCCGAGTACGGCGGGACGCCGTAGCCGGACGCGTAGGAGTCGCCGAGCGCGTCGTACACGACCACCCGGCGGGGGACGGCCGAGGCCGAGGTCAGCCCGAACGCCGCGAGCGCGACGAAGACCGTCGCGGCCAGTCCGCGTCGTGCTGCCCGGGAACGCTCCGTCACCCTTCGAACGTACCCGTGGGCGCCTCGGCGCCCCCTACTGTGCTCCCGTGGCCCACTACGAGAAGCAGCTGTCCGGCGACGTCGACGACCTGGTCGCGCACCTCGACCGGGCGATCCCGGCGGGCAGCGTCACGGGCAAGCTCGAGGACGGCTCCGACCAGCGCCTGGGGGACGCGCGCATGGTGGTCCGGGTGTTCGAGCGCTACAGCGCCCTGGGCGGCAACCGGGTGAGCCTGACGATCTGCATCCTCGCGGTCGGGCAGCAGCTCGCCCTCTCGGCCACGACGTCCGGCGGCAGCCAGGCGATGTTCTTCAAGCTGAACACCTTCGGCGAGGAGTCGTTCCTGCGCCGCGCGGTCGAGGCGATCGAGGGCTACCCGGGCTGACCGGCCCACCCCGGAAAACGCGGCCGTTTGCCCCAGGCCTCCGACGGGTAATCCGAGGCATGGTTGTCAGGCTCGCCCTGCTCGGCGACTCCATGGCCGCGGGTCGCGGCGCCCAGCGTCGTACCGAGACGCCGGCCGCTCGGCTGGCCGATCAGCTGCGGGCCGACGGGCTGACCGTGACCACCCGCGTGTTCGCGGTCGCGGGCGCACGCAGCAGCGCGCTCGCCGCGCAGGTCGAGGCCGCGGTCACCTGGCGGCCGCGGGTCGCGGTGATCGTGATCGGCGCCAACGACCTGATCCACCACACGCGTGCCAACCGAGCCGCGCACGACCTCGCCGAGGCGGTACGCCGGCTCCGGACCGCCGGCGCCGAGGTGGTCGTCGCGCCCGCCCCCGACCTCAGCGCGCTGCCCGACACCCCGCTCGGTCTCAAGCCGGTGCTGCGCTCGGCGAGCATGCTGCTGCGCGACTGCCAGATCGGCGCGGCGCTCGCCGCGGGGGCGCACGTCGCCGATCGCGACCACGCCACCGCGGAGGTCTTCGCGGCCGACCGGTCGCTGTTCTGTCCCGACCGGTTCCACCCCTCCGGCGCCGGCTACGCGGTGATCGCCGAGGCGCTGCGCCCGGCCGTGGCCGCAGCCCTCCAGGCGCACGAGGACCGAGCCGGTGCGGCCCGGCGCACCTCGCTCACGCTCGGGGAGACGACCTCGGGATCGGCGACCGCCCAGGTCTGAGACCCCGGAGCAGGACTCAGGTGGCCGGCACCATCTGCAGCGGCGCCAGGGTGCCGAGCGACTCCGCGACCACCACGGCGTCGTCACCGGACTGCAGCCGGAAGTCGGCGTCCGGGTTGATGTGCGCGGTGCCGTCGCGGCTCACCGCGAGCAACGTCGCGCTGTGGTCGGACCGCATCCGCTCGGACAGCTGGTCGACGGAGAGCCCGACGTACTCGTCGGGGAGGCGCACCCGGTAGAGCTCGGAACCCTCCCCGCCGGAGACGATGTCGGTGACGATCTCGGCGAGGCCGGGGTAGAGCGACGACCGCGCCATCAGGCGGGAGACGAGACGTGAGCTGACCACGATCTCGTCGGCGTGTGCCCGCCGGAAGTGCTCGACGTGGTCCGGGTTGTTCGCCTCGACCACGGTGCGCACGTGCGGCGCGATCGACTCGATCGCCATCACCGCGAGGATCGAGCGCATGTCCGCCTCGTTGCTCGCGTCGGCGGGACAGACCACGGCCGCCATCGCCTCCTCGATGCCGGCCCGCCGGAGGTCGTCGGCACTGGTCACGTCACCGCTCACGAAGTACACCCCGTTGCCGGCCGGGTTCTTGTCGCCGGAGTGGATCAGCACGATCTTGGTGGCGTACTCGTCGCCGCCCAGCTCGCTGATCAGCTCCCGCGCGGTGGAGTTCCAGCCGCAGACCACGATGTGGTCGCGGTAGCCCGCTGCACCCATGCCTTGTCCTTCCTTGAGGAGGATGTCGATGACGAAGCCGACCAGCGCGCCGGTGATCGCGGCGACGATCGCCACCCCGAACAGCACCAGCAGCCAGCTGATGAACTTGCCGGCGGGCGACGTGACGTAACCGGTGTCGCCGTTGCCGAGCACGGTCGTCACGCCCCAGTAGAAGCTGTCGCCGAACTTCGAGGCCATGTGGCCGGCGTTGTCGTGCGGGCCCTCGAACGCGGTCAGCAGGAGGGCCGCGACCACCACGAACCCGCACAGGGCGATCGAGAGCCGCAGGAAGAACCCGCGTTGCAGCCCACCGGTCATCCGCCGGAGGTGGAACAGCAGCCGCGTGAGCAGCGGGAAGTCGAACAGCGCCCCCATGCGCTTTCGCCAGCGCGCCATGCCTGCCTCCCGACGTGCGAGCACCACTCCGAGATCCCTCGGATCATGGCATCGACGGGTCGCTCGCGTCACTCCCCAGAGGGCGGTGTCGGCCGGCTGATACTCCGAGGTGCCGGTCGCGGGGTCGTCGCGCTGGTCAGTCGAGGAGCGTGACCGAGCCGACGTCGTACAGGCGCAACGCGAGCGAGATCGCGGCCGGGGTCAGGGCGGAGACCGGCACGACCAGCAGCAGCCGGCCGGCGTTGTGGATCGCGGCGACCGAGCCGTGGAGCCAGGCCGACCACACCTCGTCGTGGTGGGGGATCATCGGCGCGCCGGTCCAGGGAGCGACGATGACGGGTTCGTTGGCGAGGATCATCGCGTCCTCCTCCCTGGTCCTGGCCGGCCGTGTTGCCGACTCCCGACTGATCGGCGGCGACGGCAGCGAGTTTCGGGAAACCGGTAAAGCCCTCAACCGGCGGCCTGCCGGACCGATCGTTCAGGGCAAGGAAGAACGGCGCTCGGGCTGAGGCACAGGGAGGTGCCATGTCGACATCACCAGCTCACCCGGACGTGCCGGCTCGGGACGTCTTCGTGCTCTCCGGCGGTGCCGCCCGCGGCGCGGTCCACGTCGGCATGATGCAGACCCTCCTCGAGGCCGGGATCGTCCCGGCCGCCTTCGTCGGTACGTCGGTCGGCGCCCTCAACGCCGCCTTCATGGGCTGGGAGACCGGGCTCGACCGGGTGCACGAGCTCGCCGACCACTGGCTCCAGCTCGGCACGCGCGACATCTTCCCCGGCCGGGTGTGGTCGCGGCTGGCGCACATCGCGCAGCGGCACACCTACCTGTTCTCCTCCGACGCCCTGCGCCGGCTCATCGCCGCCTGGGTGCCGGTCGAGCGGCTCGAGGACCTCCCGACACCGGTCCGGGTCACCACGACTCCCCTGGTCGGCCAGGGCGCCGTCTACCACGACCAGGGTGACCTCGCCGACGTCCTGCTCGCCTCGACCGCCGTGCCCGGGATCTTCGCGCCGGTGGACCTCATGGGCGCCGACGGTGTCCGCAGCCTGCACGTCGACGGCGGCATCGCCGACCTCGTGCCGGTCGGAGGCGCCGTGGACCTGCAGCCCACCCGCGTGTTCGTGCTCGACGCCAGCGTCCCGCCCCGCATGCCCCACGCCCGTACGCCGATCGAGGTGCTCGTCGCCAGCCTCGGCGCCGCGATGCGGGCCCGCCCGATGATCGACCTGGGTCCCGGGGTCGAGGTGCACCACCTGCGCACGCCCGACCTGGGCACCCGGATGACCGACTTCTCGCGCACCCCCGAGCACATGGCGCTGGGGCGTCGCGCGGCGAGCGAGGCGCTCGACCGGATCACCCGGCTCGGCGAGCTGTCCCAGGCCTCGCCGTCCGTCCCGCAGCCCGGCCGGCACACGCTCCACGGTCGGCACCACCGCCTGCGCGACCTGTTCGGCCGGGCCGCCTGACGGCTCGTCCGCACGGCGTCCACCGCGGCCCGATCGCCACGGGCTGCCGCCGTCGGTTGAATGGGTCCATGACCGTGCGCCTCGACACCACCGGCCCCGTCCTGACCGTGACCATCGACCGGCCCGGCGTACGCAACGCCGTCGACCGCGACACCGCGAGCGCGCTCGCGGACGCCTTCCGCGGCTTCGACGGCGACGACACGCTGTCGGTGGCCGTGCTGACCGGAGCCGGTGGCACCTTCTGCGCCGGGGCCGACCTCAAGGCGGTCAGCCGCGGCGAGGCGAACCGGATCGAGCCCGACGGGGACGCACCGATGGGCCCGAGCCGGATGCGGCTGGGCAAGCCGGTGATCGCCGCGATCGAGGGTCACGCCGTCGCCGGGGGTCTCGAGCTCGCGCTCTGGTGCGACCTGCGGGTGGCCGCCGCGGACGCGGTCCTCGGGGTCTTCTGCCGCCGGTGGGGCGTGCCCCTGATCGACGGCGGCACCGTGCGGCTGCCCCGCCTGATCGGTCACTCGCGGGCGATGGACCTGATCCTCACCGGGCGTCCGGTCGCGGCCGAGGAGGCGCTGGCCATCGGCCTGGTCAACCGGGTCGCGCCGAGCGGCGAGGCGCTGGGCGCGGCGCAGGCGCTGGCCGCGGAGATCGCGGCCTTCCCGCAGGTGTGCACCCGCAGCGACCGCGCCAGCGCGCTGGAGCAGTGGGGGCTCGAGGAGGACGCGGCGCTCGCCGCGGAGTTCGGCCACGGCCTCGGGGCGCTCGAGGCGGAGTCGATCGCCGGCGCCACCCGCTTCGCCGAGGGCGCCGGCCGGCACGGGACGTTCTGAGCGGGGTTCCGGAACCCGCCATATCCGGATAAATCAGGCGTGAAGAACGCAGCAGGGCCCGACGCACGTGGCGTCGAGCCCTGAACGGTGTGAGGGAGGGAAGATCAGTCGGCGGCGCCGCGCTGGGCCGGGATGATCCCGCCCAGGAGCTCCTTGACCTCGGCCTCGCGGTAGCGCCGGTGGCCGCCGAGGGTCCGGATCGCGCTCAGCTTGCCGGCCTTGGCCCACCGCGTCACGGTCTTCGGGTCCACCCGGAACATCGCTGCGACCTCGGCGGGCGTCAACAGGGTCTCGGTCTCGGTGGTGTGCTGCATCGTGGTGCCCCTCGTTCGGTGGTTCGTCTGTTTGAGGACATATCGAGCATGACACTCACCGCAACTCGTGTAAAGCAGACCAAACGGACATCGCCGTTCCGGTCTAGACAGCCCACACAATTCGGACAGTCGAACCGTAACCGGAGTAGGTTTGAGTCGTTTCCGGCGCCACCCCTGCCGGATCCGAACCGCACTGTCCACCGGCACCGCCACCCCTGGTGCCCGACCACAGCGAGGACCCACGTGAACAGCGTCGCATCCCCTCTGCCGGCATCTCCCGCGGCCCCTTCGGCCGCCTCTCCGGCTCTCTCTCCGGACACCTCTCTCCCCGCTTCCGCCGGCGTCTTCGCCGAGCTCGACGGGCACGAGCAGGTCGTCTTCTGCGCCGACGAGGCCAGCGGGCTCCGCGCGATCATCGCGATCCACTCCACCGCCCTCGGGCCGGCGCTCGGCGGCACCCGGTTCTACCCGTACGCCGACGAGGGGGCCGCGCTGACCGACGTGCTCCACCTCGCCAAGGGCATGTCCTACAAGGCCGCGCTCGCCGGGCTCGACCTCGGCGGCGGCAAGGCCGTGATCATCGGTGACCCCGCGACCATGAAGTCCGAGGCACTGCTGCGCGCCTACGGCCGGTTCGTGCAGTCCCTGCGCGGGCGCTACCTCACTGCCTGCGACGTGGGCACCTACAGCGAGGACATGGACGTGATCGCGCGCGAGTGCGACTTCGTCACCGGCCGCACCGTCGAGCACGGCGGCGCGGGCGACTCGTCCGTGCTCACGGCGTACGGCGTCTTCCAGGGCATGCGCGCGGCCGCCGAGGTGGTGTGGGGCGAGCCGTCGCTCGCCGGACGCACGGTGGGCGTCGCCGGCGTCGGCAAGGTCGGCCACCACCTCGTCGAGCACCTGCTCGAGGACGGTGCCGACGTCGTCGTCACCGACGTGTCGGCAGCCGCCGTACGCCGCGTGCTCGACGCCCACCCGGAGGTTCGTGCCGTCCCGACGACCGAGGACCTGGTCGCCGAGCAGATCGACGTGTACGCGCCCTGCGCCCTCGGCAACGCCCTGACCGACGACGTGGTGGCCGTGCTCCGGGCGCGGGTGGTCTGCGGCGCCGCGAACAACCAGCTGGCGCACGACGGCGTGGAGAAGCTGCTCGCCGACGCGGGCGTCCTGTACGCCCCCGACTACTGCGTGAACGCGGGCGGCCTCATCCAGGTCGCCGACGAGCTGGTCGGCTTCGACTTCGCGCGGGCGCGGAAGCGCGCCGCCGGGATCTACGACACGACCCGTGAGGTGTTCCGGATCGCGGAGCGCGAGGACGTCCCGCCCTCGGTGGCGGCCGACCGGATCGCCGAGCGCCGGATGGCCACGATCGGACGGCGCGACCTCTGGCTGCCGGTGCGCTGAGCGCCTGCTGCTCAGGCCGTTCGTCCGGGCGCTGACCTGACGCGTACCCGGACCTGCGAATGTCGCTGCCGGGGCGCCCGCGTGCCCCACGCGCCCCGGCAGCGACATTCGCATGTCGTTCTACGAGCGCCGGGCACGCACGCACGGGCCAGGACACCGTCCGGCGCGGGGCCGGGGCCGGCGGTCAGCCGGCGGAGGTGCGAGGAGTGGTCAGTCGCGCGAGGACGAGTAGTCGGCCCACTCGTCGTACTCGTCGGAGTCGGGCTCAGGCTCTGCAGCCGAAGGACCTTCGCTCCCGTGAAGCTCGTTGGCCAGCGCCGCGAGGTCGGTCTCGTGGGTCCGGTACTTCAGATCCCGAGCAACCTTGGTCTGCTTTGCCTTAGCTCGGCCGCGTCCCATCCGGGTCGACCCCCTCGCACACTTGGCCGGCGCTCAGCGGCAGCCGGTCGGAAATCATCGTCTCGTGGGTCAACCGTACCTGCCGACCGGTCATTCCCGCACGTCGGATCGCCAAGTGAGCAGGAGCGAGGGCTCAGGCGTGATCGCCGACGAGGCGTACGACGCCGCGGTCGTCGTCCGAGGCGGGGGCGACGGTGCCGGCCACCCACGCCCGCACGTCGTGCTCGGCGAGCAGCGAGAGCGCGCGATCGGCGTCGTCGGGCGCGGTGAGGGCGACCATGCCGACGCCGCAGTTCAGCGTGCGCTCGAGGTCGGGGCGGGCCACCGAGCCGACCTGCTGGACGAGCCCGAAGACCGGGGGCAGCGCCCACGTCGACCGGTCGATGCTGACGGTCAGCTCCGGCGGGAGCACACGCTCGAGGTTCGCGGCCAGCCCACCGCCGGTCACGTGGGACATGGCGTGGGTGGCGGTGCCGCGGGCGAGGGCGAGGCAGGCCTTGGCGTAGACCCGGGTGGGCTCGAGCAGCTCCTCGCCCAGGGTGCGGCCCAGCTCGTCGACGTGCTGGTCCAGGGAGAAGCCGCCCTGCGACAGCAGCACGTGGCGCACCAGGGAGTAGCCGTTGGAGTGCAGGCCGCTCGACGCCATCGCGATCACGACGTCGCCGGCGCGCACCCGGTCGGGGCCCAGCAGCGCGTCGGCCTCCACCACGCCCGTGGTCGAGCCGGCCACGTCGTACTCGTCGGGGCCGAGCAGGCCCGGGTGCTCAGCGGTCTCGCCGCCGATCAGGGCGCAGCCCGCCTGGACGCACGCCTCGGCGATGCCCTGGACGATCGCCGCGATCCGTTCGGGTACGACGCGCCCGGTGGCGATGTAGTCGGTGAGGAACAGCGGCTCCGCACCGCAGACCACGAGGTCGTCGACCAGCATGCCGACCAGGTCGAACCCGATCGTGTCGTGCTTGTCCATCGCCTGGGCGATCGCGACCTTCGTGCCGACGCCGTCGGCCGAGCTGGCCAGCAGCGGGCGGTCGTAGGCCTTGAGGGCGCTGGCGTCGAAGAGACCGGCGAACCCGCCGATGCCGCCGACCTGCTCGGGCCGGCGGGCCTTCTCGACCCAGACCTTCATCAGCTCGACGGCCTTGTCTCCGGCCTCGATCGAGACGCCTGCGGCCTCGTAGGTGCTCATGCGCGTCCTCGCGTCGTCAGGGGAGGTGGTCAGGGTCGGTCGAGCGCGTCGCCCGCACCGCCGCCGGCCAGCGAGGCGGCCAGCCCGTCGACGTCGAGCGCCCGGTCGGGCACCATCAGGGCCGGCTCGAGCAGGTGCTTGCCGAGCAGCTCGGGCTCGGGCAGCGGGACCGGGTAGACGCCGTCGAAGCAGGCGCGGCAGAGGTTGTCGGCCGGCACGGTGGTCGCCTCGACCAGCTCCTCCAGCGAGATGTAGGCCAGGGAGTCCGCGTCGATCGAGGCGCAGATCTCCTCGACCGAGAGGCCGTTGGCGATCAGCTCGGCGCGGGTGGCGAAGTCGATGCCGTAGAAGCACGGCCACTTCACCGGCGGGCTGGAGATCCGCACGTGCACCTCGCGGGCGCCGGCCTCGCGGAGCATCCGGACGAGGGCGCGCTGGGTGTTGCCGCGGACGATCGAGTCGTCGACGACCACCAGCCGCTTGCCCTCGATCACGTCGCGCAGCGGGTTGAGCTTGAGCCGGATGCCGAGCTGGCGGATCGTCTGGCTCGGTTGGATGAAGGTGCGGCCGACGTAGCTGTTCTTCACCAGGCCGGTGCCGTAGGGGATGCCGCTGGCCTCGGCGTACCCGATCGCGGCGGGCGTGCCGGACTCGGGCACGGGGATGACCAGGTCGGCGTCGGCGGGGTAGGAGCGGGCGAGCTTGCGCCCGATCTCGACCCGGACGCTGTGCACGCGCTGGTTGGAGATCCGGGTGTCCGGCCGGGCGAGGTAGACGAACTCGAACAGGCAGCCCTTGGGCGCGGGCTCGGCGAAGTGGCGGCTGCGCAGGCCGTCCTCGTCGACGGCGATCAGCTCGCCCGGCTCGATCTCCCGGATGTACGACGCACCGACGATGTCGAGCGCCGCGGTCTCCGACGCCACCACCCAGCCGCGCTCGAGGCGTCCGAGCACGAGCGGACGGATGCCCTGGGGGTCGCGGGCGGCGTACAGGGTGCCCTCGTCCATCCAGACGAAGCAGAACGCGCCCTTGACCTGGGGCAGCAGCTCGACGGCGCGCTCCTCGAGGGTCGCCCCGCTGTGGTGGGCGAGCAGCGCGGTGACCAGCGAGGTGTCGTTGGTGCTGGTCTCCAGGTTGCGGGTGTGCAGCTCGAGCTCGCCGCTGTCGCTGGGCAGGTCGGCGACCATCTGGGCCAGCTCGCTGGTGTTGGTCAGGTTGCCGTTGTGGCCCAGGGCGATCGACCCGGTCGCCGTCGGCCGGAACGTGGGCTGGGCGTTGTGCCAGGTGCTCGCGCCGGTCGTCGAGTAGCGCGCGTGGCCGATCGCGATGTGGCCCTTGAGCGCCTCGAGGGTGGACTCGTCGAACACCTGCGAGACCAGCCCCATGTCCTTGTAGACCAGGATCTGCCGGCCGTTGCTGACCGCGATGCCCGCCGACTCCTGGCCGCGGTGCTGGAGCGCGTAGATGCCGAAGTACGCGAGCTTCGCGACGTCCTCGCCGGGGGCCCAGACACCGAAGACGCCGCAGGCGTCCTGGGGTCCGGCGTCCTGGGGATCGGTCTCGTGGGTCAGTCGGCCGTCGCCGCGGCGCCGGGAGGGCGGTCCGGCGGGCTGTCCAGGAAGGGCCACGCGCGCCAGTCTACGGGAGCGAGCGCGGCCCTCGTGCCACGTGCTCAGGGTGTGCCGGGCGTCACGCGCCGCCGGGGCGCAGGCCGGCGAGGTTCGCCAGCAGCAGCGTCTCGGCGACGCAGACCCGCTCGAACTCCGCGAGGTGCAGGCCCTCGTTGGCCCCGTGGGCCCGGGTGTCGGGATCCTCGACGCCGGTGACCAGCACGCTCGCGGCCGGGAACGTGCGCAGGAACAGCTCGATGAACGGGATCGAGCCGCCCACCCCCATGTCGACCGGCGCCACGCCGTCCCAGGCCTGGGTGAACGCGTCCCGAGCGATGTCGTACGCCGGTCCGGTGGCGTCGATCGCGATCGCCTCGCCCGTGTCGACCACCGTGAAGCCGAGCTGCGCGCCCCACGGCACGTGCGCCTCGAGGTGCTTGCGCAGGCACGCGACCGCGTTGGCGGTGGTGTCACCCGGGGCGATCCGCATCGAGATGCGGGCGCGCGCGGACGGGACCAGCGTGTTGCTCGCGCCGAACACCTGCGGAGCGTCCAGGCCCGTGATGCTGATCGCCGGCTTGGTCCAGAGCCGTTCGACGGTCGGTCCGGAGCCGATCCACCGGATGCTGTCGAGGGCGCCCGACTCCGCGCGCAGCCGCTCCTCGGGGTACTCGACGTCAGCCGCCGGGCCCTCGTGCAGGCCGGCCACGGCGACGTTGCCGTCGTCGTCGTGAAGCGACGCGATCACCCTCGACAGGGTCATCAGCGAGTCGGGCACGAGGCCGCCCCACATGCCCGAGTGCACCGCGTGCGACTGCGTGCGGATCTCGATGTCGACGCGCACGAGCCCGCGCAGGCTCGTGGTGAGGGCCGGCACGCCGATGTCCCAGTTGCCGCTGTCGGCGATCACGATCACGTCGGCGTGCAGGTGCTCGGCCTCCTGCTTCAGCAACGCCTCGAGCGAGTCCGAGCCGATCTCCTCCTCGCCCTCGACGAACACCGTGACCCCGATCGCCAGGTCGTCGGCCAGGGCCCGGATCGCAGCCAGGTGGGCGGCGATGCCGGCCTTGTCGTCGGCGGCGCCGCGGCCGTAGAGCCGGTCACCCACCTCGGTGGGCTCGAACGGCGGGGTGTCCCAGTCGGCGTGGTCGTTCTCGGGCTGCACGTCGTGATGGGCGTAGAGCAGGATCTGCGGCGCGCCCTCGGGCCCGGGCTTGTGCGCGATCACCGCCGGTGCCCCGCCGTCGGCGCTCGTGATCCGGGTCGCGAAGCCCTCGCCCCGGAAGAGCGCCTCGACCGCCTCCGCGCTGCGCTGCACCTCGGCGGCCCGCGCAGGGTCGGCGCTGACCGACTCGATCCGGACCAGGGCCTCGAGGTCGTTGCGGATACCGGGGAGGACGGCCTGGACGCGCGCACGCAGGTCTTCGAGCGACATGGGGCCAACTGTAGGAGCCCGGCGCGCCGATCCGCTCAGCGGTCGGGCCCGTTCGGAGCGGGCCGGTCGTCGTACCCTGTTGCGCGCCGGTGGCCGAGGGCCACTGCTCCACGAGGAAACGGGGGCCCGCGTGACCGACGGCGAGACCGGGCACGACGAGCCGTCGTTCGCCGAAGGGTCCTCGGTGGAGGACGAGGAGCGTCGTCGACGACGCCACGAGCGCAACGAGGAACACCGGCGCAAGGTCCGCCGCCGCCGTCGCCGCAAGCGCATCCTGGTGGTCACTGCGGTTGCGCTCGCGACGCTGCTGGTCCTGGGCGTGGTCTGGTTCTGGTGGACCTTCGGCGGGCTCGAGCGGTTCCCCGAGTCTGTGAACCAGACCGGTGCGCAGGCGCCCGGCACCACGATCCTGCTGGTCGGCAGCGACCCGGGAGTGACCGCTCGCGGCCGCAGCAACCGGGTCGGCTGGCGCGACGACCTGGTCCGCAGCGACCTGGTGATGGTGCTGCACCTGACCGCCGACCGGCGCGCGCTCTACGTCATCTCGATCCCCGGCGAGGCGGTGCTCGACGTGCCCGGCGTCGGGCCGGGCACGCTCTCCGACGCGGCGACCGCCGGAGGACCGCGGCTGGTCGCGCGCACCGTCGAGGAGACCACCGGGGTGCGCCTGGACCGGATGGCCGTGCTCGACCTGAACGCCTTCCGCGAGATCGTCGACGTCCTCGACGGCGTGGTCGTCCAGGTGCCCCGTGAGGCCTGCGGGCTGCCGGCCGGCCCGCGGCGGTTCGACGGCCAGGCGGCGCTGGACTACATCGCCCTGCAGCCGTGCCTGCCTCGGAGGGACCTGGACCGGGTCGAGCGGCAGCAGAGCCTGGTGAAGGCCCTGATGCGCGGGGCCGTGGACGGCGGGAAGATCACTCATCCCCTGGCGGTCAGCGGCATGCTGCGCGCGACCGCCGGACACCTCGCCCTGGAGCAGGGCTTCTCCTACCCCGAGATGCTGGGCACGTTGTGGTCGATGCGGCACCTGCGCACCGGAAACACGACCTTCCTGACCGTGCCCGTCGCGGCGAAGCCGTTCGCCCGGCAGGACGGCAACGACTACGTCCTGCTCGACCAGCAGGCCGACGACGCGCTGTGGGCGGCGCTGCGCGAGGACCGGCTGACCGAGTACCTCGCGCTCCACGACGACGCGCAGGTGCTGCGCTAGTCGGACTCCGCTGAGTCGGACAGGGGCAGGTACGGCGACAGGTCGGCGCGTTCTCCGGAGGCGAGGACCCGGCCGCTGGAGACCGCGTCGGCCCAGGCCAGCTCTCCCGTCGCGAGGGCGATCCAGGTGTCGGGGTCGGTCTCGATCACCGCGCGCGGCGTGCCGCGGGTGTGGGTGCCGCCGCCGATCACCTGCACCGCGGCGTACGGCGGCACCCGGACCTCGACCGAGCGTCCCGGCGCGCGCGCCTTGAGCTCGGCGAGGTAGCGCTTGACCTGTTCCTTGGGGGTCTCCGCCACGGTCACGACTCCGGGTCCGGGGCCGGCTGGAGGAACGTCATCAGGTTGTAGGTGCGCCGCCGTGAGGCGCCACCGTCGTCGGCGGCCGTGCGCTCCTGCCAGCGGTCCTGCACCGCGATCAGCTCGGCCGCCAGCTCCTTGGCCTCGGCCTTGGTCAGCCGGATCCAGTGGTCGCTGATCATCACGTGGGTGTCCCGGCTCTTGCGGCTGGAGTAGGCCCGGTCGACGGCGGCCCGGGCAGCGGCGGCGGCCTGCCGCTGCCAGACCGCGACGGCGGCCTTGCCGCCCGGACCCTTCTCCATCGCGCTGATCTCGAGGTCGATGCCGTGCTCGTGCACCGGCTTCCAGACCCGGTCGCGACCGTCGCGCGCGAGCTCGGGGGCCGGTTCGGCCAGGCCGTACTTGGCCAGCTGACGCAGGTGGAAGCTGGCCTGGTTGGCCGGGATCCCGAGCACCTCGGCGACGTCCGCCGCCCGCAGGTGCCCGGCGGCGGAGAGTTCGCCGAGGATCCGGTTGCGCATCGGGTGCGCGATCGCACGGAGGATGCGGGGGTCCTCGACCTTCTGCTCGCGGGCTGTCTTCGCCATGACGGGAGTCTAGCAATTTTTGCGCACGCACTATTGCGCACGTTTAGTTGCGCAATATATGTTGCGGGTATGAACGGTTTCCGGGACCTCCGCCACAACCACGACTTCACCGTGCTCTGGGTCGGCCAGACGGTCAGCGAGCTCGGGAGCCGGATGAGCATGTTCGTCTTCCCGCTGCTGGCCTACGCGATCACCGGATCCACGCTCTGGGCTGCCGCGACCGAGGGCCTGCACATGCTCGGGCTGGTCGCGACCCTGCTGCCGGCCGGCGTCTTCGCCGACCACACCGATCGGCGACGACTGATGCGGCTGGCCAGCGCGACGGGCTTCGTCCTGTACGCCTCGCTCGTGCTGGCGGCCCTCACGATCGGGATCTCGATCGGCCACCTGGTCGTGGTCGCACTGCTCACCGGCGCGGGCGCCGGGCTGTTCATGCCGGCCGAGGCCTCGGCGGTGCGGTCCGTCGTACCGGACGAGCAGCTGTCAGCGGCGCTCTCGCAGAACCAGGCCCGTCAGCACGTCGCGTCGCTGACCGGCGGGCCACTGGGCGGCGCCCTGTTCAGCCTGGTGCGCTGGCTGCCGTTCGTCGTGGACGCGCTCAGCTACGCCGTGTCCTGGGTGCTGCTCGGCCGCATCCGTACCGATCTCAGCGCCGCCACCGACGAGCCGCGCCCCAGGCTCGGGGAGAGCCTGGGCGAAGGCTTCCGGTTCATCGCCGCGCGACCGCTCTTCCGCGTGCTCATGGTGTTCTCCGCGGCACTCAACCTGCTGATCAACGCGCTGCTGTTCGCCGCGATCCTGCGGCTCGTCCAGGCCGGCTTCGCTCCGGTGCAGATCGGCCTCGTGGAGACCGTCTCCGGTGCCTTCGGGCTGCTCGGCGCGATCGTCGCGCCCCGGGTCATCGACCGGATGCGCACCGGCTCGCTGGCGATCACGAACGCCTGGAGCTGGGTGCCGCTCGCCGTGCCGATGGTCTTCTGGAACAACCCCGTCGTCGTCGCGGCCTCGCTGTCCGCGGGCCTGTTCCTGAACCCGGCCGCGAACGCCGGCATGGGTGCCTACCGGATGGCGCTGACACCGGCTGCCCTGCAGGGGCGGGTGCAGTCGACGATGCAGTTCGTCTCGATGTCGGTGATGCCCCTGTTCCCCGTCCTGGCCGGCGCCTCCCTGACCCTGCTGGGCGGTCGCGGGGCCGTGGTCGCCCTCGGGGCGCTGGTCGCCCTGACCGCTCTCATCCCGACGCTGAGCCGTTCGGTGCGGGAGGTTCCCCGGCCGGTCGTGTGGCAGGCGGAGCTGGCGGCGCGGTCGAGTGCTGAAGCGGCTGTCCCGACGACCGTCTGAGCACTCGACTCAGCTGAGGGCGGCGGGCAGCGTGGCGGTCCAGGTCGCGCGGAGCTCCTCGAGCGGGACGTCGAACTGTCCCTCGACGACCAGCGTCGCGCCACCGGTCTCGCCCAGGCGGGTCAGCGGTACGCCGTGCTCGAGGGCCAGCTCGGTCAGCCGGGCGACGTCCTCGGTGGCGACGGTGACCAGGACCCGGGCCGCCGACTCGCTGAACAGCTCGACGAACGGGTCGCCCGAGAGCCGCACGGTGGCGCCGATCCCGCGGCGCAGGCAGGACTCCACCAGCGCCTGGGAGAGCCCGCCCTCGGAGAGGTCGTGGGCCGAGGTGAGCAGCCCGACGCCGTCGGCGAGCAGCGAGCCGAGCGCCTTCTCGGCGCCGAGGTCCACCGCGGGCGGACGGCCGCCGAGGTGACCGTGCACGACGTGGGCCCACTCCGAGCCCGAGAGCTCCTCGCGGGTCGCGCCGAGCTGGAACACCTGCTCCCCGGTCGCCGCGAAGCCGGTGGGCGTGCGCCGAGTGACGTCCTCGACGACACCGAGCACCGCGACCACCGGGGTCGGCAGGATCGCCGTCTCCCCGGTCTGGTTGTAGAGGCTGACGTTGCCGCCGGTGACCGGCACCCCGAGCTCGAGGCAGCCGTCCTTGAGCCCGCGACAGGCCTCCGCGAACTGCCACATCACGTCGGGATCCTCCGGCGAGCCGAAGTTGAGGCAGTCGCTGACCGCGAGCGGGCGGGCTCCCCCGGTCGCGACGTTGCGGTAGCTCTCGGCGAGGGCGAGCTGCGCGCCGGCGTACGGATCGAGCTTGGCGAAGCGGCCGTTGCAGTCGGTCGCGACGGCGACGCCGAGGTTGGACTCCTCGTCGATCCGGATCATGCCGGAGTCCGAGGGCTGGGCGAGGACGGTGTTGCCCTGGACGTAGCGGTCGTACTGGTCGGTGATCCAGGACTTGTCGCAGAGGTTCGGGCTGCCCGCGAGCCGCAGCACGGTGGCGCGCAGCTCGTCGCCGGTCGCGGGCCGCGGCAGCGCCTCCGCCCCGTCGGCCTGGAGAGCGTCCTGCCAGGCGGGCCGGGCGAACGGGCGCTCGTACGTCGGGCCCTCGTGCGCCACGGTGCGGGGCGGGACGTCGACGACGCGCTCGCCGTGCCAGTCGATCTGCAGCCGGCCGGTGTCGGTGACCTCACCGACCACGACGGCCTCGACGTCCCACTTCGCGCAGATCTCCATGAACGCCGCGACGTCGCCCGGCTCGACGACGGCCATCATCCGCTCCTGCGACTCGCTCATGAGGATCTCCTCGGGAGCGAGGCTGGAGTCGCGCAGCGGCACCCGGTCGAGCTCGACGTGCATGCCGCCGTCGCCGGCGCTGGCCAGCTCGGAGGTGGCGCAGGACAGGCCGGCACCGCCGAGGTCCTGGATGCCGGCGACCACGCGGGCCGCGAACAGCTCGAGGGTGCACTCGATCAGGAGCTTCTCCATGAACGGGTCGCCGACCTGCACGCTGGGCCGCTTGGCCGGTCCGTCGGCGTCGAAGGTCTCGCTGGCGAGCACGCTCACGCCGCCGATGCCGTCGCCGCCGGTGCGGGCGCCGTACAGGATCACCTGGTTGCCGACACCGCTGGCCTTGGCCAGGTGCAGGTCCTCGTGGCGCAGCACGCCGACGCAGAGGGCGTTGACGAGCGGGTTGCCCAGGTAGGTCTCGTCGAAGACCGCCTCGCCGCCGATGTTCGGCAGGCCCAGGCAGTTCCCGTAGCCGCCGACGCCGGCGACGATCCCGGGCAGCACGCGATGGGTGTCGGCGGCCTCCAGCGGGCCGAACCGCAGGGGGTCCATCACCGCGACGGGTCGCGCGCCCATCGCGAGGATGTCGCGCACGATGCCCCCGACCCCGGTGGCTGCGCCCTGGTACGGCTCGACGTACGACGGGTGGTTGTGCGACTCGACCTTGAAGGTGACCGCGTAGCCCTGGCCGACGTCGATCACGCCGGCGTTCTCGCCGATCCCCGCGAGCATCTTGCCGACCGGCGTCTCCTGGGGGATCTCGCCGAACTGCTTGAGGTGCACCTTGCTCGACTTGTAGGAGCAGTGCTCGCTCCACATCACGGAGTACATCGCGAGCTCGCTGGAGGTCGGCCGGCGGCCGAGGATCTCGCGGATGCGGGCGTACTCGTCGGCCTTCAGGCCGAGGTCGGCCCAGGGCTGCTGCCGGTCCGGGTCCTGCGCCGCGACCTCGACGGTGTCCAGCTTGGTGACGGGCTTGGGGGCGGTGCGGGCATCAGGCACGAGACGGCTGCTCCGGGCTCAGGGGGATGTCGGCGCCAAATCTACTGCGTGCGGCGCCACGGCCCGGTCCTGGGCCGCCCGTGGGCCGCCCGCCGAGGCGCTCCGGACAAGCCGGACAAACTACAGGTTTGTAGTTCATCGGAACCTCTGTTACCCGTGTGACTGCTGTGGTTATGGTGACGGCGTTCCCCACCCTGGAGTGTCCGAAATGCCTTCCTTGCCACGGCTTCGCCGCACCGTCGCCGGCCTCACCCTCGCCGGCGTCGCGGCGACCGTCGGGCTCACCGCCTCGACCTCGACGGCGGACTCCCCGAACCCGGTGACGCCGGGCAACATGGTCGGCTACGGCTTCGACCAGTGCGAGGCGCCGAGCCAGGCCGCCATGACCGCCTGGCTGACCTCCTCGCCGTTCCGCGCGGTCGGCATCTACATGTCCGGCGCGCTGCGGTTCTGCCAGGCGCAGACCAACCTCACGCCGACCTGGGTGCAGACCCAGCTGGCCACGGGCTGGCGGCTGCTGCCGATCCACCTCGGGGCGCAGGCCTCGTGCACGACGCGGGCCCGGTACCAGAACGACAAGATCAGCGCCGACCCCACCAACGCGTACGCCGCCGCGCGGACCCAGGGCCGCAACGAGGCGAACGTCGCGGTGACCGCGGCCAGGAACCTCGGGATCGTCGCGCAGAGCACGATCTACTACGACCTCGAGGCGTTCAACGCCGGCATCGCCTCCTGCCGGAGCTCCTCGCTGTGGTTCCTGAGCGCGTGGTCCCGGCAGCTGCACAAGCTGGGCTACGTGTCGGGGGTCTACTCCAGCGCGCTGTCCGGCATCAAGATCCTCGACGACGCCCGCGTGACGCCCGGCAACACGGCGACGCTGCCCGACCAGATCTGGATCGCCGACTGGAACAACGTGGCCGACCCGAACTCCTCGTTCGTCCGGCCCGACGGCTGGGTGGGCCACCGGATCCACCAGTACCAGGGCGGCCACAACGAGACCTGGGGTGGCGTCTCCATCAACATCGACCGCAACTACCTCGACCTCAGCGGCGTCGCGGCGCCTCCGCCTCCGCCGCCCCCGGCCACGTCGACCACCTCGGACAAGCTCAGTGACCCCAAGTGCACGCCCGCGTCGATCAACCGGCCGGCGTACGGGCTGACCGCACCGCGGACGCGCACCAGCCTCGTCGTGCCGCTGCAGTGCCTGCTCAAGCAGCAGGGGCTGTTCACCCGGCCGGTCAGCGGTACCTGGAACCCGGCGACGACGGCGGCGGTCAAGGGCTGGCAGGCACGGGTCCACCACCCGGTGCAGCGCGCCTTCACGCAGTCGGACTGGACGTCCCTCCTCGCGGCCGGCAACAGCGCGACGGTGCTCAGCGCGGGCGTGCGCAACCCCGACGTGGTGCGTGTCCAGCGGGCGCTCAACGCCGCCCTGTCGGCCGACCTACGGATCACCGGCGGCTACAACCGGAAGACCCAGCGGTCGGTCGTGGCGTACCAGAAGAGGGTCGGGATCAAGCCGACCGGTGTGGTCGCGACGCTGACCTGGCGGGCGCTCTCGCGAGGACGCCGCTAGCGATGATCCTGGGCGGAGGGGGTCAGGCGGACAGGAGTCCGACCGCGCCGAGCGAGGTGAAGAACCCGAGCCCGTCCGTGCCGGGGCCGCAGAGGTCCTCGACCGCGTGCTCGGGGTGAGGCATCAGCCCGACCACGTTGCCGGCCTCGTTGGTGATCCCGGCGATCGCACGCTGCGAGCCGTTCGGGTTGCCGACGTAGCGGGCGACCACCCGGCCCTCGGCCTCGAGCATGTCGAGGGTCTTCTCGTCGGCCACGAACGAGCCCTCGCCGTTCTTCAGCACGATCGTGACCTCCTGGCCGTCGGCGTACGCCGACGTCCAGGACGTGCGGTTGTTCTCGATCACCAGCCGCTGGTCGAGGCAGCCGAACTTCCGGTGGTCGTTGCGGATCAGGGCACCCGGGAGCAGGTGGGACTCGCAGAGGATCTGGAAGCCGTTGCAGATGCCGAGGACCGGCATGCCGCCGCGGGCCGCGTCGACCACCTCCTGCATGACCGGGGCGAAGCGAGCGATCGCACCACAGCGCAGGTAGTCGCCGTAGGAGAAGCCGCCCGGCAGGATCACCGCGTCGACCCCGCCCAGGTCGTGGTCGCCGTGCCAGAGCGCGACGGCCTCGTGGCCGGCGAGGCGCGCGGCGCGGCGGGCGTCGACGTCGTCGAGCGAGCCCGGGAACGTCACGACCCCGATCTTCACGACCGGGCCGCCCCGTCGGTCTCCACCACGCGCACGGCGAAGTCCTCGATCACCGGGTTGGACAGCAGCGTCTCGGCCATCTTCTCCACCTCGGCCAGGCGCTCGGCGGTGAGCTCGCCCTCGATCTCGAGCTCGAACCGCTTGCCCTGCCGGACGTCGGTCACGCCGTCGAAGCCGAGCCGGGGCAGAGCGCCGAGCACCGCCTTGCCCTGCGGGTCGAGGATCTCGGGCTTGGGCATGACGTCGACGACGACACGGGCCACGGGCACTCCTGGTCAGAGTCGGAACGCGCGAGGCGGTTCCGGAGGATGTGGGCTGACGTGTCCTGATCCTACTGGCCCCGGCAGCCGGGCCGGGCTCAGGTCGCGAGTCGCGAGCGGAACCGCGGCCACATGCTCCGCGCCATCGTGCGCCACGAGGCCGCCAGGACCGGGAAGGCCAGGCGGGCCAGCCGGTGGGTCGGGTGCAGCTCCCAGGTCCAGGTCGCCCGGGACTCGGCACCGTGGGACTCGAACGCGAACCGGCCCTCGACCGTGCGGACCAGCAGCTTCATCGGTCCGGTGAAGCCGCTGAGCCGGTAGCGGTAGTCGGCCGGCGGCTCGACGGCCACGAGGGTCTCGAGGTTGCGGCTGCCGTCGGCGAGCACGACCGTCCGGGTCTGGCCGACCCGGCCCCACGCACCCTGCTGGCCCTCGGACCGGCGGACGGCCGGGATCAGCCCGGACCGGGTCGGGAACAGCTCCTCGAGCGGTGCGTCGACGAGTGCCCGGAAAGCCAGGTCGGGCGAGGCCGGGAGGAGGCTGGAGGAGGAGAGCCGGTACGGCGCGGTCACCGGCCCAGACTAGCGGGGGGCTAGCCCGCGGCGGCGTCGCCGACCGGGTGGTAGGCGCAGTCGTCGGCCGCGTCGCTGAGCCTGGCCGGCGCGGTATCCGTGGTCGCCGTACCGGACGGTGTCTGGGCGGTTGCGCCCGGTGAGCCCACGGTCGCGGCAGCGGTCGACCCGCCGGTGGGGATGCTCACGCGCGCCGGGAACAGGGCGGCCTGCACCGCCGTGTGGACGTAGTCGAAGTCGGGGGCGTTCGGGTCGAACTCGTCGCTGCGCTCGAAGCTGACCGACTTGATCGGCTGACCCTTGACCTTGTCGGCCAGGTCGACGAACGCGGAGAGCAGCTGCTGCGGGATGTCGGTGCGGACGATGTCCTTGCTGGCCTGCGCGAGCCGGGTGTATCGCTTGAGCAGCTGGACCGGACTGGCCTCGGCGACGATGGCGTTGATCGCGCAGCGCTGCCGCTCCATCCGCTTGTAGTCCGTCGACCCGTAGCGGCCCCGGGTGTACCAGAGCGCCTTGAACCCGTTGAGCTTCTGGTTCGGCCCGGGCTGCAGGTAGGAGTCGGGCGGGATGTGCGCGTCGGTGTTCCCCCCGATCGGCACCGGCTCGTTGATGTTCACGGTGATCCCGCCGATCGCGTCGACCAGCTGCTGGAACCCCGCCAGGTTGACCAGCACGTAGTAGTCGACGCGGATCCCGAGCGCGCCGGCCACGGCGAGCTTGACCGCGTCCGCGCCCTCGTTGTCGCTGCGGCCGAGCACGCCCGGGTGCAGGAGGGGGACGTCGCGGTAGACCGCGTTGAGGAAGTAGTTGGCGTTCGGCTGCTGGCTGCCGTCGGTGAACCCGTTCGGGTAGAGCGCGGCCAGCTTGGAGCCGGCCTTGAACGGCACGTCGCGCAGGTTGCGCGGGAGGCTGAACAGCACCGTGCGGCCGGTCTTCGTGCTGATGCTGGCCAGGATCACCGAGTCGGTGCGGACGCCCGGCCGGTGGATCGCGCCGTCGCCGCCGAGCAGCAGCACGTTCACGCGGTCGCGGCCTCCCCACGGGTCGGCCTTGGTCACCTTCGGTGCGGTCGCGCTGACCTCACCGGCGAAGATCGAGCCGATCAGGTCTCGCTGCACCACGGCGTACCGGGCGCCGACCGCCATCGGCGCACTGACCGCGGCACACATCAGTGCCACGCCGAGCGCTCCGGCGACCCGCACGAGAGTCGGGGCCGGCTGGGTGCGGTTGCGGGCGTAGGTGCGCCAGATCAGCGCGATCCACAGCGACCAGAGCACCGCGATGCCGACGACGACCCAGAGCAGGGCAGCGCGGTCGACGGCGAGGTCGACGACGTGCCCGGACCACGTGCGCAGCAGGATCCAGCCGACCAGGCCCAGCACGAGGGCGGGCGCGACGGTGGCGAGGAGGGCGCGACGCAGCGCCCGTCCGACCCGGTCCGGACGGCTGGCCCTGTGCCGCCCTCCGGTCGGAGTCGCGGCCTGGCTTCCCCGGCGCACGGCGGCAGCCTAGGTGGCGATCCGCGCGGGCCGCCTGTCTGGACCAGTCCGCACCTGCTCCGGCGGCGTCAGTCGATCAGCTCGCGCTTGAGGATCTTGCCGGTCGCGGTCATCGGCAGCGAGTCGACGAACTGGACGATGCGCGGGTACTTGTACGACGCCATCTGCTCCTTGCCCCAGGCCACCAGCTCGTCCTCGGTCACGGTCGCGCCCTCGTTGCGGATCACGAACGCCTTGACCTCCTCGCCGTGGGACTCGTGCGGGACGCCGACGACGGCCGCGAGCGAGACGTCGGGGTGGGCCATCAGGACCTCCTCGATCTCCCGCGGGTACACGTTGTAGCCGCCGCGGATGATCATGTCCTTGGACCGGTCGACGATGTAGTAGAAGCCGTCGGCGTCGCGGCGCGCGAGGTCGCCCGTGCGGAACCAGCCGTCGCGCATCACCTCGGCCGTCGCCTCCGGACGGTTCAGGTAGCCCTTCATGATCAGGTGACCGCGGATGGCGATCTCGCCGATCGCGTCGGCGCCCTCGACGGTGTTCCAGTCGTCGTCGATCAGCTTGAGCTCGGCACCCCAGATCGGGATGCCGATCGAGCCGGGCCGGGGCTCGCGGTCGGGATCGCTGAAGGTGGCCACCGGCGAGGTCTCGGAGAGCCCGTAGCCCTCGAGGATCGTGACGCCGAGCCTGGCCTTGACGTCCTTGATGATCTCCACCGGGAGGCTGGCGCCTCCGGACACCCCAACGCGCAGGTTGCGGGCGATCCGCTCGACGTCGACCTCGGGCGTGAGCGCGCCGAGCAGTCCCCACCACATCGTCGGCACGCCGGCGAAGAAGGTGACGTCCTCCTTCTGGAGCAGCGCGATCGCCGCCTGGGCGTCGAACCGCGGCAGCAGCACGAGCGTCGCGCCCATGGAGAACCCGGCGTTCATCTGCACCGTCGAGCCGAAGGAGTGGAAGAGCGGCAGCGTGAGCAGGTGCACGTCGGTGCCCGGCTTCGAGCCGAAGAGGCGGTTGCAGGTGAGCGCGTTGAGCAGCAGGTTGGAGTGGCTGAGCTCGGCGCCCTTCGGGTGGCCGGTGGTGCCGCTGGTGTAGAGGATCACCGCGGTGTCGCCCTCGCTGGCCAGCCGAGCCTCGAAGACGGGCGACCTGCCGGCGAGCGCCTGGCCGAGGGTGCGCACCCCGTCGATCGGCGACGGCGCGGCCGGGTCCGCCGTGATCAGGATGAGCTCGGGGCTGCCCTCGGCGTGCTGCACCCCGGCGTACCCCTCCTGGCCCATGGGCAGCTCGGGGGTGCCCTCGAAGCAGAAGTAGACCTTGGCGCCCGAGTCGTCGAGGTAGTAGGCGACCTCGCGGCCCTTGTTCAGCACGTTCATCGGGACGACGACGCCGCCGGCCTTGAGGATGCCGAAGTAGACGACCGGGAAGTAGGGCAGGTTGGGGCAGGTGAGCGCGACCTTGTCGCCGGGCTCGATGCCGAGCTCGACGAGGAGGTTCGCCACCTGGTTGGCCATCGCGTCGACCTGCGTGTACGTGAGCCGCACGTCGCCGAGGACGAGGGCGTCCCGGTCGGGGAAGGTCCGGGCGCTGTCCTCCAGGACGATCGAGAGGTTGTACACGGGCAAGGGCCTCCTGTGCTCGGTTGCGCCCAACCTACTTGTCAGGTGGCGCGCGCGGACAGGATCCGCGCGGCTCGCTGCAGGTCGCGCGGTACGGCAAGATCCGCGGCCCTCGCGACCAGCGGACCGAGGAGCCGCCAGACCCCCAGGCCGCCGACGGACGCCTCGGCGGTGACCACGCATCCGTCGGCCGAGGGGGCGAAGCGGAGCGTGAGCGTGGCCTCGACCGCGCGCCACGTGCCGCGCTCGGTCCAGACCGCGGGACGGTCGAGCCGGGTGGTCTCCATCGCCGGCCGCAGACCCGGACCGGTCACGTCCACCCAGGTCTGGCCCACCCGGGGCTCGCCCCGGACGTGCTCGACCCGACGCAGGGACGACTGCCACGCAGGCCGGTTCCGCGGCTCGACCAGGTAGTCGAAGGCGACCTCGACAGGGACGTCGAAGGCCACCGGCCGCATCAGAAGCTCTCGCCGGTCAGCAGCTCGTAGGCCTCGACGTACCGGGCACGGGTGCGGTCGACCACCGCCGCGGGAAGCGGCGGCGGCGCCTCGCCGGACGAGCGGTCCCAGCCGCTCTCGGCCGAGGTGAGCCAGTCGCGCACGATCTGCTTGTCGTACGACGGCTGGCTGCGCCCGGGCTGCCACTCCGCCGCCGGCCAGAACCGGGACGAGTCGGGGGTGAGCACCTCGTCGGCCAGCACCGTCGCGCCGTCCGCCCGCGCACCGAACTCGAGCTTGGTGTCGGCCAGGATGATGCCGCGCTCCCGGGCGACCTCTTCTGCCCGCGCGTAGACCGCGAGGGTCAGCTCGCGGAGGCGGGCCGCCACGTCGGCGCCGACCGTCGAGGCGACCGCGTCGTAGGAGACGTTCTCGTCGTGGTCGCCGAGCGCGGCCTTCGTGGCCGGCGTGAAGATCGGCTCGGGCAGCCGGCTGCCGTCCTCGAGGCCACCGGGCAGGGCGATCCCGCAGACCTCGCCGGTCGCGCGGTAGTCGAGCAGGCCCGAGCCGGTCAGGTAGCCGCGCGCCACGCACTCGACCGGGAACATGCTGAGCTCCTCGCAGATCACCGCCCGGCCGCGGACCTGCTCGGGCACGTCGGTCGAGACGACGTGGTTGGGCACGAGGTCGGCGAGCTGGTCGAACCACCACAGCGACATCCGGGTGAGGATCGCGCCCTTGTCGGGGATGGTGGAGTCGAGCACGAAGTCGTAGGCGGAGATCCGGTCGCTGGCGACCATCAGCAGCAGGCCGGCGTGCTCGCCCTCGGAGATCCGGTAGAGGTCGCGAACCTTGCCGGAGTGGATCGGCACCGTCCCCTCGATCGGCGGGGCCGGCGGGATGTTCAGGTCGCCCATGCGCCGCACCCTATCGGCGGAGGGCGCGGGTGCGGCGGGTCCGGGTGCGGGCGGGGTGCGACGCGCGGAGACCGACATGCGAATGTCGCGCAGGTGCCGCCGGAGCCTCCCACGAGTCCCGGCCGCGACATTCGCATGTCGGCGTACGACGGGCCCGGCACGCCGCCCGGGCCGAGGACCGCAACGCCGGGCCGGCGCACGATCCTCCGGGGCCGGCTCTACTCCGCCTGCGCGGGAGCGGCCCAGCGGTTCGCGATCAGCTGGTGGCTGGGGGTGTCGTCGAGGGACTGCATCGACTCGTAGATCCGGTCGTAGCTGGTCTCCGCGATCCGCCAGACGCCGTCGGTGTCGCGGCGGTAGCGGTCGTGGTAGTAGCCGGCGCCCCGGATCAGCACCCGGAAGTCGGGCGCGATCACGGTGTCCTCGAAGCCCCACGACGCCTCGGCCGTGTCGCCGTCGACGTCGATCTCGGGGTGCTGCGCGACGTGCATGGTGATGATCCCGCCGGACAGCTTCTCGCGCATGAAGTCGACGATCACGTCACGCCCGCGGAGCGGCTCCATGTCGCCGTACACCTTGGTGCCGTAGTGGCCGACGGCGTCGACCGTGAACGTGTCGGCGTACTCGTCCCACAGCTTGAGGTCGAGGGTGCGGAAGTAGCGGTACTTCAGCCGACGGATCTCTTCGAGCGCCTCCAGGTCCATGCTCCGAAGCATCCCAGCGACGCGGCGGCCGCGCAAGAACCTGTTCTAGTTTTCGCCGGGGGACGGCTGTCCGGACAGCTCCGCCCAGAGCCGGGGGTCCTCGTCGCGCAGCCGTGCTCGCGCCTTCACGCGGTAGCGGACGATCTGGACCAGACCGAGGCCCCAGAGGACGTACTGGAAGCTCATCGCCCACCGGAACGCCGAGGGGGTGTAGTCCGAGGAGCTGCCCGGCGTGCGCCAGTCCAGGATCAGGCCGATCGCGATCACCAGCACCAGGCTGGCGTAGAAGCCGCCCTGGTTGATGATCCCGGTGGCGCTCGCGAGCCGGTGCGGGGGGTTGGAGGTCCGGCCGAGGTCGAACCCGATCATCGACGCCGGGCCGCCGACTCCCGTCACGACCACGAGCCAGACCAGCAGCGGCAGCGGGGCGTTGCCCGGCCAGGCGAGCACCACGGTCCAGCTCGCGACGATCGCTCCGACGATCACGAGCACCATCGTCGAGCGCTGCCACGGGCGCACGCTGATCCGCCAGCCCAGGACCGGGCCGGTCGCCATGATCGCGACGACCATGATCGTGAGCAGGAGGCCGGCCTGGGACCCGGTCAGGCCCTCGCCCTTCACGAAGAACGGGTAGCCCCACAGCATGCCCAGCACCGTCGCACTGAACTGTGTGGAGAAGTGCATCCAGAACCCGAGCCTGGTGCCGGGGTGCTCCCAGGACGCCGCGAGGCTGTGCCGGATCTCGGCGAGGGCGAGGGACGGGCCCCGCAGCGTGCGTACGCCGGGGCCGTCGTGCACGACCGCGAGCAGGGCGAGCACCATGACCAGCCCGGGCGACGCCGCCAGCAGGTAGGAGTGCGTCCAGCCCAGGTGGGCGAGCGCCCAGGTCATCGGGACGGCCGCGATGATCGCGCCGAGCTGGCCCAGCACGCCGGTCAGCTGCACGACAACGGGGATCCGTCGCGGTGCGAACCAGGTGTTCACCAGGCGCAGCACGCAGATGAACGTCATGGCGTCGCCCATGCCCACGAACACCCGGGCCAGCAGCGCCAGCCCGTAGCTGTCGGCGAAGGCGAAGCCCGTCTGCGCGCAGGTCAGGATCGTCGCTCCCGTGAGCAGCAGGGCTCGCGAGCCGAAGCGGTCGACCAGGAGACCCACGGGGATCTGCATGCCGGCGTACACCAGCAGCTGGACCATCGTGAACGTGGCCAGCTGTGCCGCGGAGATGTGGAACCGCTCGGCGGCGGCGAGGCCGGCGACCGCCAGCGAGGAGCGGTGGAACACCGCGAGCAGGTAGACGAGCAGGCCCACGGCCCAGACGAGGAGGGCCTGCCGGCTCGCGCCCTCGACCGCGCCGCTGGTCACCTCGTCCGCCGCCACGGCGCCATGCTCTCAGGAGCCGTACGCCGGGCCGCGGGCAGTGCAGGATGGCGGCATGTGGCACAACCTGATGCACCTCGACCTGTCCGTGTGGGAGAAGGTCGTGCGGACCGTCGCCGTCTACCTGGTGCTCGCGGTGCTGATCCGGCTCGCCGGAAAGCGCGACCTGGCTCAGCTCAACGCCTTCGACCTCGTGGTCATGCTGCTGCTGAGCAACGTGGTCCAGAACGCGGTGATCGGGCAGGACAACACCCTGCTGGGTGGGGTGATCGGCGCCGTCGTGCTCGTCGGCGTCAACGCCGGGACCGTGCGGCTCGCCCGGCGCAGTGACCGGGTGGCCCGGCTCGTCGAGGGCACCGCGACCACCCTCGCGCGGGACGGGCGCTGGGACGACGAGGCGCTGCGGCACGAGGGGCTGCGCAAGGCCGACGCCGAGGCGGCCCTGCGCCGTCAGAACGCGAACAGCGTGCGGGACGTCGAGCAGGTGAGCATCGAGCCGGGCGGCGCGATCGTCGCCACGCTGCGCGAGGACCTGCAGTCGGCGACCAAGGCCGACGTGCAGCGGATCGAGGCCAAGCTGGACGCTCTGCTGGCGCAGCGCTGACGTGCCGAACGGGCGGGCGTGACCGGAGGCCACACCCGCCCGTTCGGCGTCGGACTGATCAGATGCAGACGGTCCCGACGAGAGGAACCACCACGCAGACGGTGCCGGTCCCACCCGTGGGCGGCGGCACCACCGGGGTGGTGGGCGTCGTGGCCGGGAGCAACCCGCCGAGGAGCCCGGTGACCGTGGTCACGAGACTCTGCAGGGCCGTGGGGTCGAGAGCACCGGCCGGGACCGGCACACCGGACAGGCCGCTGAGCTCCCCGATGATGTTCTGCAGCAGCGCGGTGACCAGCGACGGGTCAGGCGCGCCGCCCAGCAGGGCGGTGAGCTGGTCGGGCGTGAAGGCGCTGCCCAGCAGGACGGTCAGCGAGTCCAGCGACGGCGTACCGGCGTTGAAGCCGCTCAGCAGCGCGTTGAGCTGCCCGGCGTCGAGCTGGCTGGTGACACCCGGGAGCAGGTCCTCGAGCAGGGTGGTCAGCTGGGACAGGTCGATCGCCTTGCCGGCCGCACCGGTCGCGATCGCGAGCAGGTCGAGCTTCATGCCCGTTCCGGCGGCACGCGAGCTCGAGTTGGGCGCGGAGCAGGCGTAGCCGACCCGCGCGGTCTGGACCTGCTCGTTGTGGACCCGCGCCGCGTAGCGCACCTTCGCGTGCTTCAGCTGACGCTTCGCCTTCCGGATCGCTGCGGCGCGGTGCGTGTGCTTCGCGGCGCGCAGGGCCTTCCGTGCCCGGACCAGCTTGCGGTGCGCGGCGGCACGGGAGCTCTTCGCGAGCGCCAACGCCGTCTGGGCGTTCGCGCACTCGTCGGTCACGCCGGCGCGAGCCGCTGCGCCCGGCGCAGCGCTTGCGGACGTCGACTCCACGAGCGCCGGTGCCAGCGCGAGCGACGCGGTCACGGCCGCGGTCAGCAACGCCGACCAGGTCTTCCTCTTGAACTCCATGCGATCTCCCTCTCGGAACGTCACATCCCGCCACAGGATGCAAGGTCGTACGACCCCCACTACCCGAGAATGGGGCATATGTCCGAAATGTACACTAATTGACCGTGGATCGGTATGGCACCGTGAGACCGTGCCCGGAGTCACCCGAGGACCTCTACGCCCGCGTGGTCGCCGCCGTCGGCGAGCACGGCCGCCTGCCGCAGTCGGACGCCGTGACGTGGGAGAGCTTCCCGTGGGAAGTGGTCGACGGAGCGCTCGTGCCCAAGGTGCTGCGCCCGCCGCTGCACGCCGAGCCACCCCGCAAGGGCGATCCCGGCGGCGACCCGTGCCCGACCTGCGCGGGCGCCGGCGGCGAGACACGGATCTGGGAGAACGACCGCTGGAGCGTGCGGCCCTTCCACCGCTCGGGGATGCCGCTGGTGCTGTTCCTGGAGCCGCGCGAGCACCTCGACTTCACCGACCTCGACGACGACCTCGCTGCCGAGTACGGCCGGCTGACCGTCTGGCTGACCCGGATCATGAGCAACCTGCCGTACGTCGGACGCGTCCACGTCTTCCGTGTGGGCGACGGCGTCTCCCACCTGCACGTCTGGTTCGTCGCCCGCCCCGAGCGCCTGCCCGGCATCGTCGGGTCGATGGCGATGGAGTGGGACGACCTCCTCCCGCCGCCGCCCGAGGAGGTCTGGCGGGCCGACCTGGGCACGGTGGCCCGTCACCTCGCGACGCACGACGGACGCGCGCTGGTCTGAGCCGCAGGGTTTCGAGGCGGTTGCTGCGCAACCACACCTCAACCATCCAAGCCGGGCCTCGTCAGTGCCGGTCGTTGCCCCAGTCGACGAAGCCGCTCGGGTCGTGACGGCCCATGCTCGCGTGCTCGAAGAGGCCGTAGCCCAGGGCGCCGTCGCAGGTCGCCCGGGCGGCGTGGTCGGTCACGCCGAACGGGATCCGTCCGGCCACGTCGGGGTCGCTGAGCCGGTGGGTGACCCGCTCGGCGAAGGCCTCGCCCTTCCACTGGCCGTGGGTCCACTCCGGGTCGCCGCCGTAGCCGCCGCCGACGTGCAGGGTGACCGCGGTGCGCGGCTCGACGTCGATCACGACCGGCTTGCCACCCCACCCGGTGCAGGTCAGCCGCGCCCGGGTCGGGGTCCGGCTGCCCGGGGCGTAGTCGATGTCGACCTGCGGCCACCCGAGCTGCTCGACGCGACCGTCGCGCCAGATCCGGGTGGCGTCGTTGAGGGTCCGGAAGCCGTCGGCGTCCTCCTGGGCGATCACCACCACGGCGTACTCCTCGAAGCGGAGCGGCACGTAGAGCCACCAGAACCCCTCCATCGGCGGGTCCTGCGGGCGGCCGCCCGGCTCCGCCTCGCCGACGGGCCGGATGCCCCACGAACGGTCGCGGCTGCCCATCCACCGGTCGGGCGTGATCGCGGTCTCCTCGCCGTCGACGACGAGCGTGCCGGCCCACGAGCCGAGCTGGGCGAACCGCTGCGCGTCGAGGGTCGGGCGGACGCCGTTGAGCATCAGGTGCGGCTGCTCCTGCACGACCTCGAAGGAGCCCTCCCAGGTGAGGTCGAAGGCGATCCCCTCGGTCTCCTCGAGCACCAGGCGCACCTGCTGCAGCGGCTCGACGACCTCGATCCGGTAGCCGCCGACGCGCTGGTGCAGCCGATCGTCGTCGATCGCGTCCGAGAGGTGCACGGCCGTCTGCTCGTCGCCGCGGCGTACGACGGCGTAGGCGTCCTTCACGCCGAGGTTGGGGTAGTAGCCGAGCCCGGTGACCAGCATCAGGTCACCGGCGTCGCCCTCGTGGTCGACCTGCATCGCGTTGAAGTAGCAGCGGTCGTAGAAGTTGCGGTCGCTGCTGCCCGGGCGCGCGGCCGGCAGCGGTGCCTGGTGGACGGGGTACTCGTCGAGCGGGCCGATCAGGCCGCGGGCCCTCATGCGCCCACGTCCTCGAGGAGGCGCTTGAACAGGGGCGCGTGGTGGAACAGGCTCTCCACGTCCTCGGGCAGCTCGATCTCGCCGAAGTGGGCCTGCCGCGTGCCCGTGCGCATGAACACGATCGCCCACAGCACGCCGGAGTAGATCTCGAACCAGCGCAGGTCGCCCACCTCGACCCCGGTGATCTCGGCGTAGGTGCGGCGCACGTCCTCGGCCCGGAGCACGTCGGGGAGACCGGGCAGCTCGAAGGTCTCCGCCAGGGTCTGGAAGACCTGGTGGGCGAACACCAGCCACCCGAGGTCGAGCTCGCGCGGCCCGAGGCCGGCCATCTCCCAGTCGAGCACCGCGACCGGCGCGAAGTCGCGGTAGAGCACGTTGCCGATCCGGGCGTCGCCCCAGGACAGCACGACGTTGTCGGGGACGTCGGCCGCCGGCCAGTGCTCGTCGAGCCAGGACAGCGCCCGCTCGACCAGCGGCGACCGGTCGAGCTCGGCGGCGGCCCACTCGTACCAGGTCCGCGTCCTCTCGAAGTGCCGACGCAGCGGCGTGGGGCCGGCGTACTGCTCGCCGTCGAGACTGCGTGGATCGAGGAAGGCGAACGTGCGCGCGGCGTCCGGGATCTCGTGCAGCCCCGCGATCACCGCCACCGTGGCGTCCTGCAGCCGGCGCCGGTCCTCCGGCGCGGCGTCGAAGAACCAGTTCCCGCCGAAGGTGTAGGGCATCACGTCGGGCGGCACGATCCCGTCGATCCGCTCCATGAAGAAGAACGGCGACCCGAGCACCTCGCCGGTCGGCTCGAGCCAACGCGGCTCCGGGACCGGCACGTCGCTCAGCTCGCCGACCAGCCGGATCGCGTCGTGCTGGTGGCCGAGCGCGTACGACGGGAACACGGGCACGTCCTGGGCGTCCGGCGCGATCCGCACCACGAACTCCCCCGAGCGCCGCTCGCCGTCCTCGGTCCAGCTCACGTCGGCGAGGATCGTCTCGCTCGACATCCCGTTGGCGTCGGACGAGCCGCTCAGCACGACCTCGGGCTCGGCGCCGGCGGGCAGCTGCCCGGCCAGCCAGGAGGAGAGCGTGCGCCCCATCGCCTCGGGGTCACGGCTGCTGCGCTGGAGACGGAACTCGGGATCCGCGGCGTCGGTGGTCACGCCGCCAGAGAACTAGAACGTGTTCTGTTCTGTCAATGGTCCGTTGTGACCGCCGTCACCCGGCGGTGAAGCTCGTGGCGCCGGTCGAATCGGCCGGGCTCACCGCGACGTCCTCGACCTGCGCGTACGCCGGCCCGCGGCGGCACCAGGCCACCAGCTCCTCGACCGCGTCGGCAGACCCCTCGAAGTGCCCCGTCACCGACCCGTCCGGCTCGTTGCGCACCCAGCCGGCCACCCCGAGCGCGCGCGCCTGCTGCAGGGTGTGGAAGCGGAACGAGACCCCCTGCACCAGCCCCGTGATCCGCACCTCGACCGCCTTGCTCATGGCTCCATCATCCGGATAGTCCGGCACGTTCGGCACCACTCTGGTCACAAGAAGCAGTCCGAACGTGCCGGACTATCCCGAAATCAGGCGGGTCCTAGGCTGGCGGCATGTCCGTCGTGAAGATCAACGCCATCACCGTGCCGGCCGAGGCCGGGCCCGAGCTCGAGCGCAGGTTCGCGGCGCGGGCGGGCACCGTCGACGGGGCACCGGGCTTCCTGGGTTTCCAGCTGCTGCGTCCGGTGGCCGGGGAGGACCGCTACTTCGTGGTGACGCACTGGGCGGACGACGCGGCGTACGAGGCGTGGCGCGACGGTGACTCCCGGGCCGCGCACGCCGGCGAACACGGCAAGCCGGTGGCGAGCGGGGCCAACCTGCTGGAGTTCGAGGTCGTGCTGGACGTGAAGCCGACGGGCTAGGTTTCGACCCGCCGTCGCGGCTTCGCAAGCTCAGCCGCGGGCTTGCTCAACCTCTTCGCGTCGCGAGTGCGCTCGTCCCTCGCGCACTCGCGGCTCAGAGGATCGCTCCGGGCGAGTACGCCGCGGCCGCGGGATCGGTCGCCACGACCTCCTCGATCCGCCGTACGACGGCCTGGACCTGCGCGACCGCGGCCCCGGTGAACTCGATCGGGTCCTTGACCAACGCCGCGATCTGGTCGCGCGTGAGCCCGAGGCGCGTGTCGGTCGCGAGCCGGTCGTAGAGGTCGTTCTGGTCCAGCCCCTGCCGCATCTCCAGGGCGACGCCGACGGCGTGCTCCTTGATCGCCTCGTGGGCCTCCTCGCGCCCGACCCCGTTGCGCACCGCGGTCATCAGCACCTTGGTGGTGGTCAGGAACGGCAGGTAGCGGTCGAGCTCGCGCTGGATCACCGCCGGGAACGCGCCGAACTCGTCGAGCACGGTGAGGAAGGTCTGGAACAGCCCGTCGCAGGCGAAGAAGGCGTCCGGCAGCGCGACCCGGCGTACGACGGAGCAGGACACGTCGCCCTCGTTCCACTGGTCGCCGGCCAGCTCGCCGACCATGGAGAGCTGGCCGCGCAGCACGACGGCGAGGCCGTTGACCCGCTCGCAGGAGCGGGTGTTCATCTTGTGCGGCATCGCCGAGGAGCCGACCTGGCCCTCCTTGAAGCCCTCGGTGACCAGCTCGATGCCGGCCATCAGCCGGATCGTGGTGGCCAGGTTCGACGGACCGGCCACCACCTGCACGAGCGCCGAGACCACGTCGAAGTCGAGCGAGCGCGGGTAGACCTGGCCGACGCTGGTCAGCACCCGGTCGAAGCCGAGGTGGGCCGCGACCTGCTGCTCGAGGTCGGCGAGCTTGCCGGCGTCGCCGTCGAGGAGGTCGAGCATGTCCTGGGAGGTGCCCATCGGCCCCTTGATCCCACGCAGGGGGTAGCGGGCGAGCAGGTCGTCGAGCCGCTCGAGGGCGACCAGCATCTCGTCGGCGACCGTGGCGAACCGCTTGCCGAGCGTGGTCGCCTGCGCCGCGACGTTGTGCGAGCGGCCGGCCATCACCAGCGACTCGTGCTCGGTGGCCAGGCGACCGAGGCGGGCCAGGGTCGCGACGACGCGCTGCCGGACGACCTGCAGCGACTGCCGGACCTGGAGCTGCTCGACGTTCTCGGTCAGGTCGCGCGAGGTCATGCCCTTGTGGATGTGCTCGTGGCCCGCGAGCGCGCTGAACTCCTCGATGCGCGCCTTCACGTCGTGGCGGGTCACCCGCTCGCGCGCGGCGATCGAGTCGAGGTCGACCTTCTCGACGACGGCCTCGTAGGCCTCCACGACCCCGTCGGGCACGTCGATGCCCAGGTCGTGCTGGGCCTTGAGGACGGCGATCCAGAGCTGTCGCTCGAGGACGATCTTGTGCTCGGGGGACCAGAGGGCGGCGAGGTCGGCGCCGGCGTACCGGGTCGCGAGGACGTTGGGGACGGTCATGGTGGGCCAATTCTCCCATGCGCGGCCGCTGCTGCCGATGTCGGCGGAGTGTGCGAGATTCGGGGCATGCCCGAGCGTCCCGACGTGCCTCTGCGGTACGTCGAGCGGCTGCGCGCCCTGGTCGGGTCCTTCCCCGAGTGCGTCGAGGAGCCGGCCTGGACGGGCCTGCGCTGGCGGGTCGGCGGGGCCACGGTCGCGCACGTCTTCGGCGGCGAGGACCAGCTCTTCCGGATCACGTTCCGCGCCGAGCCCGACGAGGTGATGGCCTTCGAGCACCTCGGGCCGCCGTACTTCCGGGCGTCGTGGGGCCGCAACGTCGTGGGCATGCTGCTGGACGCGCACACCGACTGGGCCGAGCTCGGCGAGCTGCTCACCGACTCCTACTGCCTGCAGGCGCCGGCCACCCTGGCGGCGCGGGTGCCGCGACCCGGCGACTGAGGCGAGGTCAGGCCGGCGTGTCCTCGTTGACGATGTCCGCGGCCGCGCGCGAGGCGATGTCGTGGCGCCACTGGGCACCGTCGAACGAGATCGCGGTGACGCCCTGGTAGGCGCGCACCCGCGCGTGGGCGATGTCGTCGCCGACGGCGGTGACGGCCAGCACCCGGCCGCCCGCGGTGACGAGCCGGCCGTCGTCGTCGAGGGCCGTGCCGGCGTGGATCACGTCGATGTCGGGCTGCGCGTCGACGCCTTCGATGCCCCGGATCACGTCGCCGCTGCGGGAGGTCTCGGGGTAGCCCGCGCTGGCCATCACGACGGTGACGGCAGCGCCCGGCTTCCACCGCGGCGGCGCGACGTCGTCGAGCACCCCGTCGGCCGCCGCCTTGAGCAGGACCCCGAGCGGCGAGTCGAGCAGGGCCAGCAGTGCCTGGGTCTCGGGGTCACCGAAGCGGGCGTTGAACTCGACGACCCGCACGCCGCGCTCGGTCAGCGCGAGGCCGGCGTACAGGAGGCCCGAGAAGCGCACGCCGCGGCGGGCGAGCTCGTCGACCGTCGGCTGGAGCACGCGCTCGCGGACCTCGTCGACGAGGCCGTGGGGCGCCCAGGGCAGTGGCGTGTACGCGCCCATCCCGCCCGTGTTCGGACCCTCGTCGTTGTCGAAGATCCGCTTGAAGTCCTGGGCGGGCAGCAGCGGGTAGACCGTGCTGCCGTCGGTGATCGCGAACAGCGAGACCTCGGGCCCGTCGAGGTACTCCTCGACCAGCACCCGTTCGCAGGACACGGCGTGCGCGAGCGCGGCGGCACGGTCGTCGGTGACGACCACGCCCTTGCCCGCGGCCAGCCCGTCGTCCTTCACGACGTACGGCGGGCCGAAGGCGTCCAGCGCGGCCGCGGCCTCCTCCTCGGTCACGCAGACGTGGGCGAGGGCCGTCGGCACGTCGGCGCCGGCCATCACGTCCTTGGCGAAGGCCTTCGAGCCCTCGAGCTGCGCAGCCTCCGCGGACGGACCGAAGCAGGAGATGCCCCGGTCGCGGACCGCGTCCGCGACGCCCGCGACCAGCGGCGCCTCGGGGCCGACCACGACCAGGTCCACCGCGAGCCGCTCGGCCAGGTCGGCGACGTCCTGGCCGCTCATCGGGTCGACCGGGTGCAGCGTGGCGACTGCCGACATGCCGGGGTTGCCCGGCGCGGCGTGCACCTCGGTGACCGACGGGTCGCGCGACAGCGCCAGGGCCAGGGCGTGCTCGCGGCCACCGGTGCCGATCACGAGGGTCTTCACGCGACGGGATCCTATCGACCGGGACAGTCCGGCACGTTCGGCATCCAAACCGGCCGAGATGTCCGTCCGAACGTGCCGGAGTATCCGCCAGTCAGCCGCCGTCGCTCAGCCGCGGTGGCGCCGCACCCGTTCCTCGTACGCCGCCCGGGCACCCTCGTCGGCGTCGGCCAGGACCGTGTCGGCCTTCATGAGGTGGCCGAGAGCCTCCTTGGCCCGTAGCGGCATGAGGTCGGCGGCTCGCGACACCCCCTTGCTCCAGCGGGGCACCCAGCTCTCGGGGCGAGGGCGGCGGATCGTCTCGACGATCACCTCGGCGACGTCCTCGGCGCTGACCGGGTGGACGCCCCGCGCTGCCGGCACGCCGGCGGCGAGCTCGGTGCGCACGACGGTCGGCAACACCATGCTGACGTCGACCCCGCTCGGCGCCAGCTCGGCGCGGGTGGCCTCGCTGAACCCGACGACCGCGAACTTCGAGGCGGAGTAGGTGGCGCCGTGCGGCACGGCCACCCGTCCCACCGCGGAGGCGACGTTGACGATGTGGCCCCGGCCCCGCTCGACCATGCCGGGCCCGACTGCCTTGGTCCCGTTGATCACGCCGTGCAGGTTCACGTCGACGATCGCCCGGGCGACGTCGGCGGGCTCCTCGAGCACGGGCCCAAGCGGCATGATGCCGGCGTTGTTGACCAGGACCTCGACCGGTCCGAGCACCGCCGTCTGGACGAGGAAGGCCTCCCAGGAGGCCGGGTCGGCGACGTCCAGGGCCGCGGCGAGCACGACCGCGCCGGTGCGGTCGGCGATGTCGTCCTCGGCGGCGCTCGCGAGCCCGGCGTCGACGTCCCCGACGGCGACGCGGGCCCCGAGCTCGGCCAGCCGCTCCACGGTGGCGCGCCCGATGCCGCGCGCTCCCCCCGTCACCACGACGGTCAGGGAGTTGAGGTCGGCGTACCCGCTCATGCAGAGGACCTGTCGCGCGCTCGCAGGTCGACCGGCTGGCCGTCCTTGGGGAAGGGCAGGGAGGCGTAGTCCAGAGGCGCCCGGTACGCCGGGTCGACGGACCACTCGAACCGCCGCAGCAGCTCGAGCAGGATCAGCTTGGCCTCGACGCCGGCGAAGAACATGCCCAGGCACTTGTGCACGCCGGAGCCGAACGGCATCCACGCATGCCGGTGGACCTTGTCCTCGCGCCGCTCATCGGCGAACCGCTCGGGGTCGAACCGCTCGGGCTCGTCCCAGAGCTCGGGCATGTGGTGACCGAGGTGCACCATCACCGCCGTCAGGCGACCCGCCGGGACGCGGTGGCCCAGCACCTCGGTGTCCTTGACCGCCTGTCGGGCGAGCACCGGCACCGGGGGCAGCAGCCGCAGGCACTCCTTCATCACCAGATCGAGGTCCGCGACGGCGTCCAGCTGGTCGAGCGTCGGCGCCTCGGGCAGGCACATCGCCTGCTCCCGCAGCCGTTGCTGCCACTCCGGGTGCTGACCGAGCTGCTGCATCATCGTCGACACGGTGATGGTGGAGGTGTCGTGGGCCGCCATCAGCAGGAAGACCACGTGGTTCACGACGTCCTCGTCGGTGAACGCCTCTCCCTCGTCGCTCAGCCGGCAGAGCACCGAGAACAGGTCGTCGCCGGCACCGGCGCGCTTGCCGGCGACGTGCCGGCCGAGGAAGTCCTCGAGCACGCGGCGGCCGCGATGCCCGCGGCCCCAGCGCGTGCCCGGCAGCGGCAGCCGGACGAGCGCGGTCGCGGCCTGGACGCAGTCCACGAACGCGGCGTTGACCCGGTCGAGCTCGTCGGGCGACGCCAGGTGCGGACCGCCCATGAAGACCTGGGTCGCGAGGTCGAGGGTGAGCTCCTTGAGGGCGGGGTACGCACGGAACCCGGCCTGCGGCCGCCAGCGCGCGACGCCCTCGGCGACCGCGGGGGCGAGCGCCGCGGCGTACCCGCTCAGGCGGTCGCGGGTGAACGCCTCCTGGAGCAGCCGCCGGTGCCGGTGGTGCTCCTCGAAGTCGAGCAGCATCAGCCCGCGGTCGAAGAACGGCCCCACCAGTGCGCCCCAGCCCGGGGCGTTCGCGAACGCCTTGTCGGCGTTGCGCAGCGCCTCCCCGCACGCATCCGGGCCGAGGAGCACGGTCCACCGGCGGCCGACGAAGTCCATCTCCGAGACGGGCCCGAAGTCGTCGTACTGCTCGCGCATCATGCGCAGGGGGTCACGCAGGTACGCGAACGTGCCGCCGATGTAGGGGAGCCCATGACGCCGCGGGGGCAAGGGCCTTTCGGCCAGGGAGGTGGTCCCGGTCACGGTGCTCCAATCTGACAGGACGTCCTGTCAGTTTGGTACCGGCGCCCGGATCGGTCAAGGTGGGGGCATGGACGCCCCCACACGCAGCTACGGCGGCAAGACCGCGCAGGAGCGTGCCGCCGAGCGGCGGGAGCGCCTGGTCGCGGCCGCGATCGAGGTGCTCGCCGAGCAGGGAGCGGAGCACACCACGATGACCGGAATCTGCGCGGCTGCCGGGCTCACGGAGCGCTACTTCTACGAGAGCTTCGCCTCGCTCGACGAAGCGATGCTGGCTGCCCTCGACAGCGTGTGCGCGGAGATCGCGGAGCTGGTCGTGTCGACGCTGCAGACCACCCACGGGCCCCCGGAGGGCCGGGTGCACGCGCTGGTGGTCGCGTTCTTCGACCTGGTCGAGGAGTCCCCCGGCAAGGCACGGGTCGCCGTGGTCGAGTCCGCGGCCAACGCCGTGCTGAGACCCCGGCGCCACGAGCTGATCCAGATGTTCGCCCAGCTGGTCGCCGACGAGGCGGCCGTTCTCTACCGCGACCAGGCCTGGCCCGAGGAGCGCGCCCGGATCCACGGGCTGGTCTTCATCGCCGGGCTGGCCGAGCTGGTGGGCGCCTGGCTGACCGGGGCGGTGGAGACCACGCGCGAGGAGCTGGTCGACGCCTGCGAGAGCCTGTTCGTCGCATTCACCCGACGCGACGGCTGACCGAGGCGGAGTACGCCGCCGGCCGGTAGCGCAGGATCGGGTCGTCGGAGAGCTCGATGCCGTCGACCACGCGCGTCGGGTCGAACACGACCACCTCGCCGCCCTGCTCGCGGTCGGGGTCGGGCCCCGTGACCTCGATCGTCCCGGCGTCGAACCACGGACCCTTCCAGACCGACATCGGGTCGTGCGGGTCGTCGCCGGGTCCGGCGGTCTGCACCTCGAGGGTGTGCCGCACGGGGTGCTCGGCGAGACGGGCCAGGATCTCCTCGCGCAGCCGGTCACGACCCTCGAACCGGCCCGCGGGTCGCTGGTCGCCACCACCCTGCGGGGTGAACCGGTAGCGCACCCACGTCTGCGTGCCGTCGGCGGCGATCCACTGGTAGGCGTGGATCGGGTAGTAGCTCGCCTCGGCGTACGAGTACGGCGGGACGATCGCCTTCGCACGCGCGTTGGCCAGCGTCGCCGGGATCGCGTCGGGGTGCCGCGCCAGGAACAGCGGCAGCTTCAGCGGGTTGCCGGCAGCCTCGACCAGCTCCAGGAACGCCTCGGGGGTGCGCACCGGGAAGCGCGGAGCGGTCTGGCCGAGGAGGTCGGTCGCGGTGCCGTCGAGCAGCCGGAACGACACCGCCATGCCGCGCACGTCGGTGCCCTTGTCGGAGTTGCGGGGATTGCCCCCGCCGTTGGACCAGCGGACCCGCACCGGCACCGGGTCGCCCTGCAGGTGGCCGGCCCGACAGAGCGCAGCCGCCTGCGGCGTCGCGGTGAACGTGCCCGCGTAGAACGCGCCCTTGGCGTGCAGCGTGCGGCTGCCGTCGTGGCGCCCGAAGACCCCGTTGATCCGGTCGATCGCGCGCTCGGGATCGACCGTGCCGTCTGCTGCCATCGCTGCCTCCTGGTCGCGGGCCCCGCGGGCCGATCCTAGGGCCGGCGGGTGTCGACCCGCGCGCGCCTCCTCGGGCACCGGATCAGCGGTCGCGGACGACCACGGTCTGCTCGCGACCCGGCCCGACGCCGACCGCCCAGAACGGCGCGCCGGACATCTCCTCGAGAGCCTGCACGTAGGCCTGTGCGTTCTTCGGCAGCTCCTCGAAGCTGCGGCAGCCGGAGATGTCCTCGCCCCAGCCCTCGAAGTACTCGTAGACCGGCGTGGCGTGGTGGAACTCCGTCTGGGTCATCGGCATCTCGTCGTGCCGGACGCCGTCGACCTCGTACGCGACGCACACCGGGATCCGCTCCCAGGTGTCGAGCACGTCGAGCTTGGTGAGGAAGAACTCCGTGAGCCCGTTGACCCGGGCCGAGTAACGCGCGACGACGGCGTCGTACCAGCCGCACCGGCGGGTCCGGCCGGTGGAGACGCCGATCTCGCCACCGATCCGCTGGAGGTTCGCGCCGTCCTCGTCGAACAGCTCGGTCGGGAACGGACCGGACCCCACCCGCGTCGTGTAGGCCTTGATCACGCCGATCACGCGGTCGATCCGCGTCGGGCCGACGCCCGCGCCGACGCACACGCCCCCGGCCACCGGGTTGCTGCTGGTGACGAACGGGTAGGTGCCGTGGTCGACGTCGAGCATGGTCGCCTGGGCACCCTCGAAGAGAACCGTCCTTCCCTCGTCGAGCGCCCGGTTGAGCAGCAGGCTGGTGTCGGCGACCATCGGGCGCAGCCGGTCGGCGTACGAGAGCAGCTCCTCGACGACGGCGTCGACCTCGACCGCGCGGCGGTTGTAGATCTTCGCGAGCACCTGGTTGCGCACCTCGAGCGCGGCCTCGACCTTCTGGCGCAGGATTCCCTCGTCGAACAGGTCGGCCACCCGGACGCCGACGCGGTTCACCTTGTCGCCGTACGCCGGCCCGATGCCGCGCCCGGTCGTGCCGATCTGGTTCTTGCCGAGGAAGCGCTCGCTGACCTTGTCGATCGCGACGTGGTACGACGCGATGACGTGGGCGTTGGCGCTCACGACGAGCTGCGCGACGTCGACACCACGAGCGATCAGGCCGTCGAGCTCGGCGAAGAGGGCCTCCGGTGAGACCACGACACCGTTGGCGATCACCGACGTCGCGCCCGGGGTGAGGATGCCGGAGGGCAGCAGGTGGGTGGCGTACTTCTCGCCGTTGACCACGATCGTGTGGCCGGCGTTGTGGCCGCCGCTGGTGCGGACGACGAAGTCGATCGGCTGGCTGGTGGCGAGCAGGTCGGTCGCCTTGCCCTTGCCTTCGTCACCCCACTGGGCTCCGAGGACCACGATCGCGGGCATGTGCACCCCTCTCCGTGCCGCTTCCGTGCCGTTTCTCTGGTCGGCTGTGCTGGGCGGCTGTCTGCAGGCGGCACCGGGCTGGGCGGTCCGCTGCGCTGGTCGAGCAACGGGTGGAACAACAAGAGCCCGGCGTGCAAGTGCACGGGGCTCTTGCGGCCACACGCTACCAAATCCGGCGGGTGGGACCGATCGGGCCGTCGCGGCGGCCCGGTGACCTAGTGTGCAGGACGTGGAACCACTCCTGCTGATCACGCACTCCGACGCCGGCGGCTCCGACGCCCTCGGCGACGCGCTGGAGGTGCTCCACGGCCACGCGTCCGTCGAGGTGGCCGAGACCAGCAACCCCGGGGAGCTCGACGGCGTCCTCCATCGGGCCGGGAGCCGCCCCATCGTGGTCGCGGGTGGTGACGGCACCCTCCACGCCGTGATCGCCACGCTCCACCGGCGCAACGACCTGGCCGGAAAGGTGCTCGGCCTGCTCCCCCTCGGCACCGGCAACGACTTCGCCCGCACCGTCGGGATGCCGCTGGACGCGGTCGAGGCGGCCAAGGCCCTGGTCTCGGCCGTCCCCCGGGAGATGGACCTCATCGTCGACGAGCTCGGCGAGGTCGTCGTGAACAGCGTGCACATCGGCGCGAGCGCGCTCGCCAGCCACCACGGCGCGACCTGGAAGGAGCGCCTCGGCCCGTTCGGCCTCGGGCTGATCGGCTACCCCATCGGCGCCGCCATCGCGGCCGTGCGTCCGCCGTTCGTGCGCGTGCGCGTCGAGGTCGACGGCGTGGTCGTCGCCGACGTCGACCGGCACGTCCTCATGGTGGCCGTGGGCAACGGCATCAGCGTCGGCGGCGGCACCGAGCTGACCCCCGACGCCGACCCCACCGACGGCGAGGCGGACGTGCTGGTGTCGTTCGCGACCACCCCACGGGCCCGTCTCGGCTACGCCCTGGACCTGGTGCGGCGCAACCACGCCGACCGGGACGACAGCGTCTACCTCCGCGGTCGGCAGGTGTCCGTCGCCGGCGAGAGCTTCTGGCTCAGCGCCGACGGCGAGATCAGCGGTCCCGAGGGCAGGCGGACCTGGCACGTGGAGCGCGCGGCGTACTCCCTGCTGGTGCCGCGCGACGCCGCGACCCGCTAGCCCGCCCCCGACACGCAGCGAGCCGATCCGAGCCAGCCCGCGGCGAAGCGGAGCGAGCCGATCCGAGCCAGCCCGCGGCGCGGTCGTGTCTGGACTGACGAGCGATGCGACGAAGGAGCGAGCGAGGAGGGAAGACGCGACCTGAGAGCGCCGCGGGCACGGCGAAGCGGAGCGAGCCAATTCAACTAGTACTCGATCGCGCCCGTCCGTACTCCCCCGTGCGCCGCGAGGTCCTGGGCGACGGTGGGGTCGTCGGAGTCGGCGAAGTAGTCGTAGGACCTGGTCTCGTCGACACCGTTGGCCACCTTCGCCGCCCTGAGCGCGACGGTGAGCACGACCGCGACTAGCACGTTGATCACGAACGAGGTGAGGGCGATGTACCCGAGGTCGCCGATCACCGGCATCGCCGAGAGCGAGCCGCCGAAGTGCTTGCCGGTGGCGGGGTTGATCACCTGGTAGGCCTTCACGGTGCCGTAGACCATGCCGACCGCCCAGCCGACCAGCAGGGCCCACTTGTGGAACCACCGCGTGTAGAGGCTGAACACGATCGCCGGGAAGGTCTGCAGGATCCAGATCCCGCCGAGCAGCTGGAAGTTGATCGCGTTCTGCTTGTCCATCGTGAACACGAACGCCAGGGCGAAGGCCTTGACGACCAGCGACATCAGCTTCGAGACCTGCGCCTCCTGCGCGTGCGTGGCATCCGGCTTCACCCACGCCTTGTAGATGTTGCGGGTGAAGGTGTTGGCCGCCGCGATCGACATGATCGCCGCCGGCACCAGCGCACCGATCGCCACGGCCGCGAACGCCACCCCGGCGAACCAGCTCGGGAAGGAGTCCTCGAACAGCTGCGGGATCACCAGCTGCGGGTTGGGCTTGCCGTCCAGCCCGATCGGCTTCGTGCCGGCCGCGATCGCGACCCAGCCGAGCAGGGCCAGGAGCCCCAGCACGAAGGAGTACGCCGGCAGGATCGCGGCGTTGCGCCGGATCGTCTTGCGACTGCCCGAGGACAGCGACGCGGTGATCGAGTGCGGGTACATGAACAGCGCCAGTGCCGAGCCGAGGCCCAGCGTGGCGTACGCCCACATCTGGGGGTCACCGGGGATGAAGGCACCGTTGGGCGCCTTGGTCACCGGGTTGGTCGCCGCCATCTTGTCCTGGGCCGCCCCGAAGATGTGGTCCCAGCCGCCGAAGTGGTGCGGCAGGTAGATGATCGCGACGATGATCACCAGGTAGATCAGCCCGTCCTTGACGAACGCGATCACCGCGGGCGCGCGCAGGCCGGAGGTGTACGTGTACGCCGCGAGCAGCACGAACGCGATCAGCAGCGGCGCGTCCTTGGCGAACCAGTTGCCGCTGCCGCCGAGCCCGGCCACCTCGAGGACCGCCTGGATACCGATCAGCTGGAGCGCGATGTAGGGCATCGTCGCGAGGAAGCCGGTGAGCGCGACGGCCAGCGAGAGTCCGCGGTCGCCGTACCGGCCCTGGACGAAGTCCGCCGACGTGACGTAACCGTGCCGGTGGCTGACCGACCACAGCCGCGCCATGAAGACGAAGATGATCGGGTAGAGCACGATCGTGTAGGGCACCGCGAAGAAGCCGGCCACCGCGCCGGTGGCGAACATCGCGGCCGGCACCGCGATGAAGGTGTACGCCGTGTAGAGGTCACCACCCAGCAGGAACCAGGTGATCCACGTCCCGAACCGGCGCCCGCCGAGACCCCACTCGTCGAGGGACTCGAGGTGGTCGCCCCGCTTGAAGCGCGAGGCCATGAACCCCAGCACGGTGACGATCGCGAACAGCACGATCAGCACCGTCAGCGCGACACCGTTGACCCCCGTGCCGGTCGTCAGCGGCACCACCTGTGCCGTCGCCGCGCTCATGACCGGTACCCGTCGGTCCGGTCGCCCGGGTCACCGTGCCCGAGCCGGCGGGGCGGGCCGTCGTCGTCCGCGCCGGCGTGGCCCGAGAAGGGCGCTTCGCTCTCCCCCCGCGCGGCGAGCACCAGCCGGTGCGCTGTGTAGGTCAGCGCCGAGGTCACGAAGACCCAGGCGAACTGGTACCAGAAGAAGAACGGGATGCCCCACAGACGCGGGGTCTCCTTGGCGTAGCTGCTCACCCACATCAGGGCCACGACGGGGACGAGCAGGCAGACGCCGGCAGCCACGAGCAGGCCGGTGTTCGCAGGGGGCATGCGGACGACGAGGTCACCGTCGGTGCGATCGGTGACGTCCGGACCCGGCTCCCTCGGGGAGTTGACAGAGCTCATGCAGGTTCCGTACCCGTTCGTGACCCCCGTCACACCTCGCTCGCGGAACAGGTCGCCTCAGAGCAGGGCGTCGTACGCCTCCGGGCTGGAGTCGCGCAGGAAGTCGCGGCACCGCTGCACCTCGGCGGTCTCGCCGATCGCCTCCGCCCCGCGGGCCAGGGCAGCCAGGGCGCGGAGGAAGCCGCGGTTCGGGACGTGGTCCCACGGCACCGGTCCGTGACCCTTCCAGCCGTTGCGTCGCAGCAGGTCGAGGCTGCGGTGGTAGCCGACCCGAGCGAACGCGTACGCCGCCACGTCGTCGGTGCCCTCCGCCAGAGCGCCTTCTGCCAGCACCGCCCAGGCCAGAGGCGACTCCGGGTGGGCCACGACGACCGCCCGGGGCTCCTCACCCGCCGCGAGGGCCTCGGCCGCCGGGTCCTCGGGCAGCAGCGTGGGCGGGGGGCCGGCGATCAGATCGGGAAAAGTCATGGAGTAATTGTCCCAGCAAGGGTGTTGAGTTGCTTCGTGACCCAGATCGAGACGCCCGTCCCCGCTCCCGCCGCCGAGGTCGAGAACCCGTGGCCGGCGCTGTTCGCCCTGGTCCTCGGGTTCTTCATGATCCTGGTCGACCTGACGATCGTGATCGTCGCGACGCCGACGATCATCGACAAGCTCGACGCGAGCGTGAACCAGGTCGTCTGGGTGAGCAGCGCCTACATGCTCGCGTACGCCGTGCCGGTGCTGATCACCGGAAGGCTCGGCGACCGCTACGGCTCGAAGTACCTCTACCTCGCCGGCCTCACGGTCTTCACCCTCGCCTCGCTGTGGTGCGGGCTGTCGACCTCGATCGAGATGCTGATCGTCGCCCGCGTGGTCCAGGGTCTCGGCGCCTCGATGATCACCCCCCAGACGATGGCGATCATCACGCGCATCTTCCCGGCCGCGGAGCGCGGCAAGGCGATGGCCGTGTGGGGCGCGACCGCCGGCGTCGCGATGGTCGTCGGCCCGATCCTCGGCGGCGTGCTCACCGGCTGGCTGGGCTGGGAGTGGATCTTCTTCGTCAACATCCCCGTCGGCATCGTCGGGTTCGTGCTCGCCGTGCGACGGGTCCCCAAGCTGCCGACCAACGAGCACCGGTTCGACTGGCTCGGCGTCGCGCTGTCCGGCGTCGGCCTGTTCCTGCTCGCCTTCGGCATCCAGGAGGGCCATGACAAGCACTGGGCCGGCTGGATCATCACGATGATCGTGGGCGGTCTCGCGGTGCTCTGCGTGTTCGTCGGCTGGCAGGCGGTGAACAGGAAGGAGCCGCTGGTCCCGCTCGGGCTGTTCAAGGACCGCAACTTCTCGGTCTCCAACGTCGCGATCACCACGATGGGCTTCATCGCAGCGTCGTTCGGCTTCCCGCTGATGCTCTACGCCCAGGCCGTGCGCGGCTACAACCCCACGCAGGCGGCGCTGCTGCTGTTCCCGATGGCGATCATGTCGATCCTGCTCGCCAAGTTCGTCGGCGGCCTCACCGACCGGGTGCACCCGCGGCTGATCGTCGGCTTCGGCTTCGCGATGAGCGCCATCGGCATGCTGCTGATGACCCGCTGGCTCGAGCCGGGCACCAGCGTGTGGTGGCTGTGCGCCTTCCAGGTGCTCGTCGGCATCGGCAACGCGTTCATCTGGGCGCCGACGGCGGCCACGGCCACCCGCAACCTCCCGATGCACCAGGCGGGTGCCGGCGCGGGCGTCTACAACGCCACCCGTCAGGTGGGCTCGGTCGTCGGCTCGGCCGCGATCGCCGTGCTGATGTCCTCGCGGATCGCCCACTTCCTCCCGGGTGCTGCCGTGCAGGGCGAGGCCGGAGCGAACAAGATCCCCGACCCCCACGTCGCCGACCTGTTCAGCAACGCGATGCAGCAGTCCCTGCTGCTGCCGACCCTGGTCTACCTCGTCGGGCTCGTGGCGGTGCTGTTCTACGAGCGTCCGAAGCACACCGGCTACGGCGGCGCCCCTGCCGCGACGGTCGCTGCTCCTGTGGAGGGTTAGCGCGCGCGGCGCTGTAACGCGGGGTTAGAGACGCTGAACAAGGCGCGCGAGGCGCACTCAGTGACCACAACTCCGCGTCAGAGCGCCGATCGTCCGCTCATCACGTTCCTCGTGCCGTTGTCCCAGGTGTTTCCACAACGCCCTGATCGGCACTCCGGTCCACAGCCGACCGACCCCGCATCGCACGGGGCCGGCATCGTGGCCACAGTCGGAGCATGCGTCCCGCACTCCAGGCTCGTGCCAGTGCCCAAGGCGGCCTCGTCACCCGCGCCCAGGCCAAGGCAGCCGGGTACACCGAGCGCGAGCTGCGCACCCTGACGGCGGTCCGGGGCCCTTGGGTCACGGTCCGGCGCGGAGCGTACGTCGAGCGCACGCTGTGGGACAGCCTCGACGTGCATGACGGGCGAGCGCGACTGCGCGACCTGGCTGCCCACCTGACCATGACGACGGAGCACTTGATGAGCCACGACTCAGCGGCACGCACCCTCCGGCTCCCCATGCTGCGACCGAAGGAGGAGCTCGTGCACATCACTCGGTACGGCGTGGGCGGCACCCGCACCGAGCACGGCGTGAAGCACCACATGACCCGGCTCGGCCTGCTCAACACCCGGCTGATCGACGGGATGCGCATCACGGGTCTGGCCCGCACTGCGGTCGACATCGCCCGGGAGCACGGGTTCACCAGTGGCACGGTCGCGTGCGACGCCGCTCTGGAGCGCGGGCTGGTCATCGAGGATCTCGAGGCCGAGCTGGTGCCGATGTGGTGCTGGCCCGAGGTGACTCAGGCCCGCGCCGCAGTTGCCCACGCCCGGGCGGGCGCCGAGACTCCCGGCGAGACGCTGCTGCGACTGCTCGTCGTGGAGCTGGAGATCGGCGAGCCAGAGACGCAGTTCCCGGTCCGCGTCGGCGAGAGCACAGCCTGGACCGACCTCCGCGTCGGTTGTCACGTCTTCGAGTTCGACGGCCGGATCAAGTACCGCGGCACGGACGAGGGCGGCCTCGCGGACCGCCCCGTCAACGACATCCTGTGGGACGAGCGGACCCGGGAGCGCATGATCTGTGCCGAGGGTCTCGGCATGTCGCGGGTGACCTGGGACGAGTTGCTCGGCGTACGGAGAGAGCGCACCAAGGCGCGACTGCGCGCCGAGTACGACGTCACGACGCGCCGGTTCGGGGATGCGCTTCCCGGCCACTTGGCCGTGGCCGCCGCACGCATCCGAGCGACCAACCCTCGCGTGCGCCCCCGAGCCGCGCTGTGACGCGGGGTTCCTGACGCTGAGTGACCGTCCTGGGGCTTGTCCAGCGTCGACAACCCCGCGTTACAGCGGAGGCCGGTGCGGTCTCGCAGGCCGAGCTCAGCCGATCGAGTGCCCGGTCGCGCGAAGGTTCTCGCAGGCCTCGACGACGCGGGCGGCCATGCCGGCCTCGCCGGCCTTGCCCCAGGCACGGGGGTCGTAGGCCTTCTTGTTGCCGACCTCGCCGTCGACCTTGAGCACGCCGTCGTAGTTGCTGAACATGTGCGCCGCGACCGGCCGGGTGAAGGCGTACTGGGTGTCGGTGTCGACGTTCATCTTCACCACGCCGTAGTCGACCGCCGCGCCGATCTCGTCGGCCGTCGAGCCGGAGCCACCGTGGAAGACCAGGTCGAACGGCTTGGAGCCGGCGTCGAGGCCGAGCTTCGCGACCACGGCCTCCTGGGCCGCCTTGAGGATCTCGGGGCGCAGCTTGACGTTGCCCGGCTTGTAGACGCCGTGCACGTTGCCGAAGGTCAGCGCCGTCATGTAGCGGCCGTTCTCGCCGGTGCCGAGGGCCTCGACGGTCGCGAGGGCGTCCTCGGGGGTGGTGTAGAGCTTCTCGTCGATCGCGCCGACGATGCCGTCCTCCTCACCGCCGACGACGCCGACCTCGATCTCGAGGATCACGTGTGCCGCAGCGGCCTTGGCCAGCAGCTCGCGCGCGATCTCGAGGTTCTCCGTCAGCGGCACCGCGGAGCCGTCCCACATGTGCGACTGGAACAGCGGCGCCTCGCCCCGCGCCACGCGCTCGGCGGAGATCTCCAGCAGCGGGCGCACGAAGCCGTCGAGCTTGTCCTTCGGGCAGTGGTCGGTGTGCAGCGCGATGTTCACGGGGTAGCTCTTCGCGACCTCGGCCGCGTACGCCGCGAAGGCGAGCGAGCCGGTGACCATGTTCTTCACGTTCGGCCCGGAGAGGTACTCGGCGCCGCCGGTCGAGATCTGGATGATGCCGTCGCTGCCCGCGTCGGCGAAGCCCTGGAGCGCGGCGTTCAGGGTCTGCGACGACGAGACGTTGATCGCCGGGAACGCGAACGACTTCGCCTTGGCGGTGTCGAGCATCTCGGCGTACTTCTCGGGGGTGGCGATGGGCATGCGAATACTCCTGACGAACGGACCGGATGTGCCCAACCCTAGACGACCTGGAAGTTACCGTTCGGTCATGATCACGCTGACACCGCAGGCCCGGGCGATCGCCGCATTCGCCGTGTCGTTCGCCCTCGTCGCCGGGTACCTGAACCGGATCAGCTTCGGCCTGACGCTGCTCTTCGCGAACGGCCTGCCGTCGGGCCGGGGCGGCACGTTGATCGCCGGACTGTTCACGATCGCCGTCGCCGCGGTGGTGCTCTGGTTCACCACTGCGGTGGCGAAGCAGGAGACCACGGGGTGGGAGCGGCACCTGTCCCAGGCGGCCGTCGTGCTCGCCGTGCTCGGCACTGCGATCGCCGTCTTCGTCACGATCGGCGCGGTCGCGCACGGCGACGCCTCCGTGTCCGGCTCGTACTTCCCGTACGCCGGCTGATCACGCGGCGGCGGCACGACCGGCCCGCCACGCGGCCAGGGCCGCACCGACGAGCACGACCGCTCCGGCGACCGCTGCGACGTGCAGACCGTGCACATACGCCGCGCGTGCGGCCGCGAGCACGGCCTCGCCCGTCGAGCCCGGCAGCCGGGCGGCCGTCGCGACGGCTCCGGCGAGCGACTCCGCGGCCGGACCGTGCGTGTACGCCGCCGGGAGGCCGTGGCCCGCGTCCGACCGGTACGCCGCCGCGCCGATGCTGCCGAGCAGCGCGATGCCCAGCGCGCCACCGAGCTCGCTCGCGGCCTCCGACAGGGCGGCACCCGCACCGGCTTCCTCCGGTCGCAGGGCCGCCAGGACGACCTCCGAGCAGATCGTCATCGTGAGCACGAGCCCGGCCGCGAGGACGCCGCCGCCGACGAGCGTCAGGACCAGCGAGTCGGTGCCCACGGTGGTGAGCAGCACGAAGCCGGCGGCACCCAGGACCATGCCTGCGCCCGCGGCCCGCCCGCGGCCGATCCGCCGGCCCAGGGTCGAGGCGAACGGTGCCGTGAGGCTCACCCCGAGCGTCGGGACCAGGCTCCACAACGCAGCCTCGAGGGCGTCGTACCCGAGGACCAGCTGGAGGTAGCTGGTCATGAAGACGGCGTTGCCGATGAGGGCGAACGCGCAGACCACGTTGCCGGCGAGGGCGCCGCGGTAGGACCGGTTCGCCACCAGCGACGGAGCGACCATCGGGTCGGGGTGCCGGCGCTGCCGCCGCACGAACGCGGTGGCGAACAGCGCTCCGACGGCGATGCAGGCGATCCAGCGCGAGTCGGCACCGTGGGCCGCCCACTCCTTGATGCCGTAGACCGCGGGGATCACCGCGCCGAGGGACAGCAGCGAGCTGGTCAGGTCGAACCGGCGCCCCGGCCAGGTCTCGCCGCGCGGCAGCAGCAGCGGTCCGAGGACCAGGAGCAGGACCATCGCAGGGAGGTTCACCAGGAAGACCGATCCCCACCAGAAGTGCTGGAGCAGGACGCCGCTCAGGACGGGGCCGAGCCCGACCCCTCCGGTCATCACGCCGGTCCACGCGCCGATGGCCTTTCCACGCTGCCGCTCGTCTCGGAACAGCGTGCGGATCATCGACAGCGTCGAGGGCATCAACGTGGCGCCCGCGACGCCGAGCAGCGCGCGGGCCGCGATCAGCTGTCCCGGCGATCCGGCGTACGCGGCGGCCAGGGACGTCGCCGAGAAGGCGAAGGCCCCGACCAGCAGCAGCCGGCGCGCGCCGATCCGGTCGGCGACCGCGCCCATCGTGATCAGCAGGCCGGCCAGCACGAAGCCGTAGACGTCGAAGATCCAGAGCTGCTGGGTCGGCGAGGCGTGCAGGTCCCTGCTGATCTGCGGCACGGCGAAGTACAGGATCGAGACGTCCATCGAGACCAGCAGCAGCGGGAGCGCCAGGACGACGAACGCCGTCCACTCCTTGCGGCCGGCCCGGCCGGTGCCGAGCCCGGGCAGTTGTTCGGTGGCGGTCATGACGGGGTCCTCCTACAACTGTGTGCGATGCATACTGTTTATGTTGCACACGGAAGATAGAGCGTCTCTGTGTATCTTGTAAAGAGTTGATCGAGGAGGACGCCCGTGACCGAGGAGACGACCGAGCTCCCCCGCTCGGTGCGCGAGCTGTGGGGGCTCACCGACCACGGCCGCCGGGGGCCGAAGCCGGCCATGTCCGTGCAGGCGATCGCCGGCGCAGCCGTGGAGCTCGCCGACAGCGACGGACTCGACGCAGTGACCATGGCGGCGGTCGCGAAGCGCCTGGGGTTCACCACGATGTCGCTCTACCGGTACGTCGAGTCGCGGCAGGAGCTCCTCATGGCGATGGTCGACGAGGCGCTGGGGCCCCCGCCCGCGCTCAACCGCCGGCGCGGCTGGCGCGGCCAGGTCGAGGAGTGGGCCCGCGCCGAGGCCGTCCAGCTCCTCACCCATCCCTGGGTCGTCGAGGTGCGCACCGCCACGCCGCCGATCGGGCCGCACACGATCGCGTGGATGGAGGTCGGCTTCGCCGCGCTGATGAAGTCAGGGCTGGCCCCGGACAAGGCCGCGAGCTCGCTCCTGATCGTCGACGGCTACGCGCGCAGCCACGTGCGGCTCGCCCTGCAGTACGCGGCCCCCGGTGCCACCGAGGCCTGGCCGGCACAGCTGCGAGCGCTCCTCGACCCGGCCCGGTTCCCGGCGGTGCACGCGGTGCTCGAGTCGGGGGCGTTCGAGGACGGGGGCGACGACTTCCCCTCGGAGGAGTTCGAGTTCGGGTTGCGGCTGCTGCTCGAGGGCATCGAGCGGCTCGCCCGCTCCTGACCCGAGGCTGTCGCACGGCGATACCTAGAAGTATGATGCATTGAGCTTCTAGGTGAGGAGGCCGCTCATGCGGATCGGCAAGGACCTGGTCGCCGCCTCGACCACGCCGCTGGTGCTGGGCATCCTGGCCGAGGGGGAGAGCTACGGCTACGCGATCCTCAAGCAGGTCGGTGAGCTCTCCGGCGGCCGCCTGGAGTGGACCGACGGCCTGCTCTACCCCCTGCTGCACCGGCTCGAGCGACTCGGACACGTCGAGTCGGTGTGGCGACACCCCGACGGCGGCCGACGCCGGAAGTACTACCGGATCACGCGGCAGGGACGCGCAGAGCTGGCCGAGCAGCACCGCCAGTGGTCGACCGTGGTCGAGGCGCTGCGCGGCATCTGGGACGACGCCCAGGTCGCCGTCCTCCCTCGACCGGTGCCGGCGGACTGAGCCGTGGACGCTGCGAGGGAGACCGTCGAGGCCCAGATCGGCGAGTGGCTGGCGTTCATGCACCGGCGCCGCGAGCTCAGCGACGCCGACGCCGCGGAGCTGGAGGACCACCTCCGGGCGCGGATGGACGACCTGGTCTCGTTCGGCCTCGAGCCCGACGAGGCGTTCCTGGTCGCGGTCAAGCGGCTCGGCAGCCTGGACGCGCTGACCCGGGAGTTCGCCCGCGAGCACTCCGACCGGCTCTGGCGTCAGCTCGTGCTCGACGGCGGTGGTCAGGGCGAGCCGGCAGGCTCGACGCGCGCCCTCCTGGTCGTCGTGGCGTGGGCGGTGGCCGCCGCGGTGCTCGTCAAGGTGCCGGCCCTGTTCGGGCTCGGGCTCGACGACCACCCCGCCTTCTACGCGCGCAACGCAGGCGTCTTCGGGCTGGTTCCGCTGGTGGCGTACTTCGCGTGGCGCCGAGCGGTCTCGCGGCCCACGGCCCTCGGCCTCGCCCTGACCTGCGCCGTGGGCGTCGCCGCGGCGAACGCCTACCCGTTGCACGACGACGCGCCGGTCACCGTGCTGACCGCGCTCCACCTGCCCCTCGCGCTCTGGCTGACCGTCGGCGTCGCGTACGTCGGCGGCGACTGGCGCTCGGCGTCACGCCGGATGGACTTCATCAGGTTCACCGGCGAGTGGGTCGTCTACTACGCCCTGATCGCGCTGGGCGGCGGCGTGCTCACCGTCCTCACCGCCGGGGCGTTCAAGGCGATCGGTGTCCGGCCGGACGTGTTCGTGGGCTCCTGGCTGCTCCCCTGCGGGGCCGCCGGTGCCGTCGTCGTGGCGGCCTGGCTGGTCGAGGCGAAGCAGAGTGTCGTGGAGAACATCGCCCCCGTGCTGACGAAGGTCTTCACCCCGCTCTTCGTGGCGACCCTGGCCGCGTTCCTCGGCGGCGTGCTGTGGACCCGCACCGGGATCGACGTCGACCGCGACGCCCTGATCCTCTTCGACCTCGTGCTCGCCGTCGTCGTGGGCCTGGTGCTCTACGCCCTCTCCGCCCGCGAGCCGGCGGCCGGTCCCGACCGGTTCGACCTCCTCCAGCTGGCGCTGGTGGTCGCCGCCCTCCTCGTCGACGTGCTCGTCCTGGTCGCGCTGGCCCACCGGATCGGCGAGTTCGGGTTCAGCGCCAACAAGACGGCGGCCCTCGGCGAGAACCTGCTGCTGCTCACGAACCTCGGCGTCTCGGCGTACCTGCTGACCGCGTTCGTACGGCATCGCGCGCCCGTGGTCCGGCTGGAGCGCTGGCAGACCGGCTACCTCGCCGTGTACGCCGCGTGGACCTGGACCGTCGTGCTGGTCTTCCCGCCCGTGTTCGGCTTCTCCTGAGCCCGGTCAGTCCCCGGTCAGCCCCGCCAGGCCGCGTCGCCGCCGAGGTCGGCGTACGCGCGGATCCAGGAGTGCATGGCGATCGCCGCCGCAGCGGAGGCGTTGATCGAGCGGGTCGACCCGAACTGCGCGATCGAGAACGTGCCGTCGCACGCCTCCCGCGCACCCTCGGACAGGCCGGGGCCCTCCTGGCCGAAGAGGAAGCACACCCGGCGCGGCACCGTCATCGTCTCCAGGTGCTCGGACCCGGGCAGGTTGTCGATGCCCAGCAATCGCACCGGCTCGGGCCGGTCGTGGAGGTGGGCGGCCAGGTCGGCGACCGTCGCGTGGTGGCGCACGTGCTGGTAGCGGTCGGTCACCATCGCCCCGCGGCGGTTCCAGCGGCGGTTGCCCACGATGTGCACCTCGGCGGCCAGGAAGGCGTTCGCGGTGCGCACGATCGTCCCGATGTTGAAGTCGTGCTGCCAGTTCTCGATCGCCACGTGGAAGTCGTGGCGGCGGGTGTCCAGGTCGGCGACGATCGCCTCGACCGTCCAGTAGCGGTAGCGGTCGACGACGTTGCGCCGGTCGCCCTCGGCCAGCAGCCGCGCGTCGTACTGCGGACCGGTCGGCCACGGACCGACCCAGGGTCCGACCCCCACCTCCGCCGGGCCGTGCGGCATCGGGTCGTACGGCGCTCGCTCCTGGGCCCGCTCCTGGGCTCGCTCCTGGGCCCGCTCCTCGTCCACCGGTTCACCCTAGATCCGGCGATACGTCAGCCGGAGTTCAGGCTTCGCCGGGTAGTCTCTGCGGGTGATCCTCGACGTCATCCACCTCATGGGCGCCAGCTGGATGGACCCCCAGTGGTGGCTGGACCACTTCGGCCAGCAGTTCTTCTGGGTCAGCGCCGGGATCATCTTCGCCGAGTGCGGGCTGTTCTTCCCGTTCCTGCCCGGCGACACCCTGCTCTTCGCCCTCGGGCTGTTCATCTCGGGCGGCAAGCTCGACGTCGTCCCGGGCGGCCACGGCGTCGACCTGGTCGCCGCGCTGGTGATCCTGTCGATCGCGGCCTTCCTCGGCAACGTCGTGGGCTACGAGATCGGCCGCAAGCTCGGACCCCCGCTGTTCGAGCGTGACGGGCGGATCCTCAAGAAGAAGTACCTCACCCAGACGCACGCGTTCTTCGAGAAGTACGGCAACGCCGCGCTGGTGATCGGCCGCTTCGTGCCGTTCGTGCGCACCTACGTCACCGTGGTCGCCGGCATCGGGCAGATGCAGCGACGCCGGTTCCTGATCTGGAGCGGCGTCGGCGCGGGACTGTGGGTCCTCGTCGTCACGCTGCTGGGCTACTTCCTGGGCTCGGCGTTCCCCGGCCTCGGCAGCAACATCGACAAGGCCACGATCGCGATCCTCGCGTTCTCGGTGATCCCGGTCGTCTACGAGTGGTGGAAGCACCGCCGCCACCGCGCGGCGGCGCGTCGGGCCGGGCCCCACGTCGCCGTCGGCCAGGACAGCGGCATCGACTCAGATGTCGAGGTCTGAGATCCCCACCGCGTAGCGGTACTCCAGGCCCTCGGCCTCGACGGCCTGCCGGGCGCCCGTGTCGCGGTCGACGACGACCGCGACGGCGACCACCTCGGCGCCTGCCTCGCGCAGCGCCTTGACCGCCTCGAGCACGGACCCACCGGTCGTCGAGGTGTCCTCGACCGCCAGCACGCGCCGACCCTCGACCTCCGGGCCCTCGATCAGCTTCTGCAGCCCGTGCACCTTCTGGGACTTGCGGATCACGAACGCGTCGAGCCGGCGGCCCGCGGCGGCGGCCTGGTGCATCATCGCGGCGGCGACCGGGTCGGCTCCGAGCGTGAGGCCCCCGACCGCGTCGTACTCCAGGTCGGCGGTGAGCTCGAGCATGACCCTGCCGATCGCGGGCGCTGCCTCGGCGTCGAGGGTGACCCGGCGCATGTCGACGTAGTAGTCGGCCTCGCGGCCCGACGCGAGCGTCACCCTGCCGCGGACGACCGCCTTGGCGTTGACCTGCTCGAGGAGGATCTCGCGATCAGACATGACCGGAAGGCTAGCGGTCCGCCTACGTCGTCGAGGGAGTGGCTGTCGTCACCGTCTTCTTCTGGACGCCGACCAGGTGGCCGAAGGCGATCATCCGGTTGTCGGTGTGGAAGATCTCCGAGCAGGTGGTCAAGGTGATCAGCCGCTGGCCCGGCTCCTGCGCGGGCTCGGGGCCGCCCGGGTTGGGGTTGTGCGGCAGCGGGTCGAGCACCCACACGCCGGTGAAGGGGATCACCAGCTGGTTGGGGTTCGTGTCCAGCACGTAGGTGAAGGTCGCCCTGCGCGTCTCGACGATGACCTTGTCGCCCGGTCGGAGGTCGGGCATGTGCCGCAACGGCTCACCGTGGGTGACCCGGTGCGCGGCGAGTGCGAAGTTGCCGACCTGACCGGCCTGGGCGGTGTTCGTGAAGTGACCGAACGCGCCCTTGTCGAGCACGGTCGCCTTGTCGGTGCCCTCGAGGAGCGGGACGACGTACTGGGGGCCGAACTTCGGGATCCGGATCAGCGCGATCGTGGCGCCCTTCGGGCAGAACTTGTCGCAGCCCTTGCCGGTCGTCCACTCCTGCTGGATCTGGCTGGTGAGCTCGCGCTGGTGCTTCTTCGCGACCCAGTTCGTGCCCCAGAACTGCCACGCGACGTAGCCGAGCAGGCCGAGGCCGCCCAGGATCAGCCCGATGCCGATCCAGAAGGTGATCCGGCGACCCGTGCCCGACGATCCCTTCGCCTCCGGGTCGGCGACGTCCTCGACCGGGTCGTCCGCGATGTCCACATCGTCCTCAACGACGCCGCGCGCCGATTCGTCACGGTGGGCCCCGCCGCGGCCGGCGGGTCGGGGCTCCTCGACCGGGGAACCCGGCTCGTCGGCGTCGGTCACCCGCACATTGTGGACCACCGCCTGCGTCGGCCCGCGCCTCGCCGTGCTGCGCTGGACCACGGCCTAGGCTCGATCCATGCGTGAACCGGCACAGCGCCTCACCGGCGTCGGCAGCACGATCTTCGCCGAGATGTCCGCCCTGGCCGTGCGCACCGGCTCGGTCAACCTGGGCCAGGGCTTCCCCGACGAGGACGGACCCGCGGAGGTGATCGAGGCCGCGGTCGCCGCCCTGCGGGGAGGCCGCAACCAGTACCCGCCCGGTCACGGGACTCCCGAGCTGCTGGACGCGGTCGTCGCCCACCAGCGCCGGCACTACGGCCTGGAGCTCGACCGGAGCCAGGTGGTCGCGACCACGGGTGCCACCGAGGCGATCGCCGCGGCGCTGCTGGGCCTGGTCGACCCCGGTGACGAGGTCGTGGTGCTGGAGCCGTACTACGACTCGTACGTCGCGATGATCCAGTTCGCCGGCGCCGTACGCCGCCCGGTGACCCTGCGTGCCCCCGACTTCCGGCTCGACGCGGCCGAGCTGGCTGCGGCGGTCACCGACCGCACCCGGCTGATCCTGCTGAACACCCCGCACAACCCGACCGGCACCGTGCTGACCCGCTCCGAGCTCGAGGCCGTCGCCGCAGTGGCGATCGAGCACGACCTCGTCGTCGTGACCGACGAGGTCTACGAGCACCTGACCTACGACCACGAGCACGTGCCGTTGGCGACCCTTCCGGGCATGTTCGAGCGCACGGTCACGATCTCCAGCGCCGGCAAGACGTTCTCGGTGACCGGGTGGAAGGTGGGCTGGGCGAGTGGTCCCGCGGACCTGGTCGCCTCGGTCGAGGGCGCGAAGAACTGGCTGAGCTACGCCTCGGGTGCACCGCTCCAGCCGGCGGTGGCGGTCGCGCTGAACGAGCACGACGCCTTCCACCAGGCGCTCGCGAAGGACCTGCGCGAGAAGCGCGACCGGCTCTGCGCCGGCCTGTCGACGCTGGGCATGCAGGTCTACGAGCCGGCCGGCACCTACTTCGTGACCACCGACGTCTCCGCCCTCGGCCACGCCGACGGACGTGCGTTCTGCGCCGCGCTGCCCGAGCTGGCCGGCGTCGTGGCGATTCCGTCGCAGGTCTTCTACGACGACCTCGACGAGGGCCGCCACCTGGTGCGGTGGGCGTTCTGCAAGCAGCGCGAGGTCATCGACGAGGGCCTGCGGCGACTCGGCGCCGCCGACCTGCGCGCCCGCTGAGGAGCGGGGCGCTCACGCCGGGGCCCTTCGACCCTGACCGCGGAGAGGGCGCACGGTGACACTGGAGGGAGAGGGGACTCCAGAAGGAGGCACTGCCATGCAGTGGGATCTGGGACTTCAGGGACTGGCCCTGCTCGGTGCCATGTCGCTCGGCTTCGGCGTGGTGGCCGGGGTGCTCGTCGGGAGGGATCTGGCGCACCGTCTCTGGGCGGTGGCCATCACGACGGTCGCGTGCGTCGGGGCCGGCGTGCTCACCAGCGAGTGGTTGTTCGGCTGGGCGACCGAGGAGGACCTCCAGCCCAACGTGGACGGGTTGTCCCGTGACGAGGTGCTCCTGTCGAGCGTGCTCACCACGGTTCTGATCGTCGTGGTCGTGCGCCGTCTCGCCCACAGGACGGAGGGCACGGCTCGCGGCGGCAGGCACCTGTCCGGATGGCATCGCGGACAACACGCCGGCCACGCCTGAGCCTTCGCGCGCACCGCGCGACCCCTACCAGACCGGTGGCTTGCCGGCCGGCCGGTCGGAGGGTTCGTCGCGGGGCGGCTGGGCCCCGGGGTCCGGGGGCGCTGCGGGCTGGTCCTTCGGCGCACCGGACGGGGGTGCCCATCCCGGCGGCGGCGTCCACCTCGGCGGAGGTGGCGGCCCGGGCCGGCCGGCACCCCGGAACCACGCGCGCGACACCGGCCTGAGCAGCATCCGGAACGCGATGACCGCGGCAGCGAGGTGCAGCAGGGTGTAGGGGAAGCCGACCAGCTCGACCGAGAAGGCGACCGCGATGGAGACCATCAGCAGGGTGCGGGCCCACGCGTGTCGCCGCCACACCAGCGCGGCGAGCACGCCGGCGGCCAGGCACCAGAGCACGACGAGCACGCCGACGGTGACGATCGCGGCGACCAGCTGGTCGTCGGTGAGCTTCGTGTCGCGGACCGTGGGGTTGTCCTTGAGCAGCTTGAGCATTCCCCCGCGGTCGGCGAGCAGCGCCACCGAGATCAGGAGGTAGAGCCCGCCGGTGAGCGCGCTGAAGACCCAGGTGAGGATGCAGGCGACCCGCACCTGGGTCGGGACGTCCCGCGTGCCGGGTGCGGGCGCCGGCGCGGTCACGTACGCCGGCGGCCACGACGCAGGCTGGGCGGATTGACGACCCCACCCCGGAGTGGGGGCCGGCGCGGATCCGGGCGAGGCGCTCGGCCTCGGAGGGGCGATCGTCGGTGGCGGCCACGCCGACTCGGGCCGGCGTACGGGAGGCTGGGGCGCGGGCTGTACCGGGACGGACCCGACCTCCGGCCGCGTCGGCGGCCGGCCCGCGAACCAGTCCCGCGCGGGCCGCGACCAGAGCAGGGCGGTGCCCCCACCGACCAGGATCGCCAGGAAGCCGCCCGAGAAGGGTGCGGTCAGCACGACGGGCACGGCCGCGATCGTGAGCACGATCCGGGCCGCGGTGTGCCGCTGGAGCACGAAGATGCCGAGGACACCTGTCACCGCCGCCGCCGCGCCGGCGACGAAGAGGGCAGCGCGGAAGACTCCGAGCGCGTCGGCCACGCTGATGCCGAGGTCCCGTGTCGACCCGGTGGTGAGCACCCGGGTGAGCTCGTCACGCGTGTCGACCGTGTGCAGCCGGGCCATCGTGTCGAAGACGGTCACGACGAGCATCGCCGAGGCGATCGCCACCAGCCAGCCACCGATGGTGACCTGGCGGGGCCGCGGGCCCGGCGCGTCGCTGCTCATGGCGTTCATTCAACCAAGCGCACCACGCGGGCCCCGGACCAGTGGGTCCGGGGCCCGCGACGGAGGTCGGCGCAGCCGGTCAGTCCTGCACGCGCAGGGCGAGGCCCTCACCCTCGGTGTCGACCACCACGTGCTGGCCGTCGAGCACCTGGCCGGCGATCAGCATCCGGGCCAGCGGGTCGCCGATCGCGGTCTGCACGAGCCGGCGCAGCGGCCGGGCGCCGTACGCCGGGTCGTAGCCGTGGTCGGTCAGCCAGGCCCGGGCGCCCGCGGTGACCTCGACGGTGATCCGCCGGGACGCCAGCCGCTGGTCGAACGCCTTGAGCTGCAGGTCGACGATGTGGGCGAGCTCGTCCTTGCCGAGCGCCTCGAACAGCACGATCTCGTCGAGCCGGTTCAGGAACTCCGGCTTGAACGCCTGCCGCACCGTCGTCATCACCGACGCGCGCTTCGCCTCCTCGTCCAGCAACGGGTCGACGAGGTACTGCGAGCCGAGGTTGCTCGTGAGGATCAGCACCGTGTTGCGGAAGTCCACGGTGCGTCCCTGCCCGTCGGTCAGCCGGCCGTCGTCGAGCACCTGCAGCAGGATGTCGAAGACCTCGGGGTGCGCCTTCTCCACCTCGTCGAGCAGCACGATCGAGTAGGGCCGGCGACGGACCGCCTCGGTGAGCTGACCGCCCTCCTCGTAGCCGACGTAGCCCGGAGGGGCACCGACCAGGCGGGCGACCGAGTGCTTCTCGGAGTACTCGCTCATGTCGATCCGCACGATCGCGCGCTCGTCGTCGAAGAGGAAGTCGGCCAGCGACTTGGCCAGCTCTGTCTTGCCGACACCGGTCGGACCGAGGAAGAGGAAGCTGCCCGTCGGCCGGTTCGGGTCGGAGATGCCGGCCCGCGAGCGGCGTACGGCGTCGGACACCGCGGCGACCGCGGTCTCCTGGCCGACCAGCCGCGCGCCGATGATCTCCTCCATCCGGAGCAGCTTGGCGGTCTCGCCCTCGAGCAGCCGCCCGGTCGGGATGCCGGTCCAGGCCTCGACGACCTCGGCGATCTCGGTCGGGCCGACCTTCTCGTTGACCATCGGGTCCTCGACGGCCTCGGCGGCGTCGGCGGCCTCGATCTGCTTCTCGAGCGCGGGGATGCGGCCGTAGAGGATCTCCGAGGCCTTCGCGAGGTCGCCCTCGCGCTGCAGCCGCTCGGCCTCGACCCGCAGGACGTCGATCTGCTTGCGGATCTCACCGGAGCCCTCGAGGGCGGCCTTCTCGCGCTCCCAGCGGGTCTCGAGCTCACGCAGCTGCTCCTGCTTGTCGGCCAGGTCGGCGCGCAGCCGCTCGAGGCGGTCGCGGGAGGCCTCGTCGGTCTCGCGGTCGAGCGCGAGCTCCTCCATCTTCATCCGGTCGACCTGGCGGCGGAGCTGGTCGATCTCCACCGGGGACGACTCGATCTCCATGCGCAGCCGCGACGCGGCCTCGTCGACGAGGTCGATCGCCTTGTCGGGCAGCTGCCGGCCGGTGATGTAGCGGTCGGAGAGCATCGCCGCCGCGACCAGCGCCGCATCGGTGATCTCGACGCCGTGGTGGGCCTGGTACTTCTCCTGCAGGCCGCGCAGGATCGCGACGGTGTCCTCGACGCTCGGCTCTCCCACGAAGACCTGCTGGAACCGGCGCTCCAGGGCGGGGTCCTTCTCGATCCGCTCGCGGAACTCGTCCAGCGTGGTCGCACCGATCAGCCGCAGCTCGCCGCGCGCCAGCATCGGCTTGAGCATGTTGCCGGCGTCCATCGCGGAGTCACCGCCGGCACCCGCGCCGACCACGGTGTGCAGCTCGTCGATGAACGTGATCACCTGGCCCTCGGCGCCCTTGATCTCCTCGAGCACGGCCTTGAGCCGCTCCTCGAACTCGCCGCGGTACTTCGCCCCGGCCAGCATCGCGGCCAGGTCGAGGCTGAGCAGCCGGCGGCCCTTGAGCGAGTCGGGGACGTCGCCGTCGACGATGCGCTGGGCCAGCCCCTCGACGACGGCGGTCTTGCCGACGCCGGGCTCCCCGATCAGGACGGGGTTGTTCTTGGTGCGGCGCGACAGCACCTGCACGACGCGGCGGATCTCGGCGTCACGGCCGATCACCGGGTCGAGCTTGCCCTCCTGGGCGCGCTCGGTCAGGTCGACGGCGTACTTCTCCAGCGCCTCGTACGACGCCTCGGCGTCCTGGCTGGTCACCCGGCGGTTGCCCCGGACAGCGGTGATCGCCTCGCGCAGCGCCGGTTCGTTGGCACCCGCGCGGACGAGCGCCTCCTTGACCGGACCGTCGACGATCGCCAGCGCCAGCAGCAAGTGCTCGGTCGCGACGAACTCGTCGCCCATGCCGGTCGCCAGCTCGAGGGCCTGGGCCAGCACGCGGGTCAGGGCGGGTGAGCTGGTCGGCGTGGACACGGTCGCGCCGGAGGCCTTGGGCAACCGGACGGCGAGCTCGTTGATCTCCGCACCGAGCTTGTCGATGTCGACGCCGGACTTCTCCAGCAGCGACCCGGTGATCCCGCCCTCCTGGCGCAGCAGCGCGAACGCGAGGTGCACCGGCTCGATCTGGGCGTTGCCGGCGGTCACCGCCGCGGTGTGGGCAGCGTTGATCACCTCGACGCTGCGCGAGGTGAACTTCGATCCGTCCATGCGGTCCTTCTCCCCCTGGGTTTCCTGATCCGATCGTGGCGGATCTCGGCCGATCCGTCACTGGTACAACGCTGCCAAAGTTGAGTGCATTCCACTCAACTCTGGAGGATTCACGACGTTCCTGCGATGCCTCAGCGAGGCGACGACCCCCGCTCGACCAGCCCGGACTCGTACGCCGCGACCACGACCTGCGCGCGATCACGCAGGCCGAGCTTCCGGAGGATGCTCGCCACGTGCGTCTTGACGGTCCACTCGCTGAGGAACAGCTCGGCGGCGATCTCCGCGTTCGACATGCCGCGCGCGATCGCGCGGGCGACCTCGACCTCGCGCGCGGTGAGCGCGGCGAGATCGGCGGGCGCGGGAGCCGAGACGGTGAGGCGGCGTTGCGCCTCGATCAGCTGCGCGGCCGCCTCGGCGAGCCGGGCCGACAGGTCTCGGTTGTCCTCGCGCACCCGGCTCAGGTCGGTCGACCGGCGCCGCACCACGAACCCCACCAGCCAGGCACCACCGAGGATGACCACGAGGAACGACCAGTCGCCGACGTTCTCCCCGATCAGGGCCGCACCGCCGACGATCACCACGGCCGCCGCGACGGCAGGACCTGTCGACGCGTGAGCGCTGGACGAGTAGGCCGCAATCATCGCGGCCACGAGAAGGACGAGCCCCTGCGTCGGCGTGGTGAGCACCTGCTGAGCGGCCAGCGCGACGACCACGACGACGAGGACCGCGAGCGGCCACCGCCGACGACCGACGAGCGGGAGCGTCGCCCCGAGCGCAGTCGCCGCGAGCACCGGCCGGTTCCCGGCCACCTCCCCGACGCCGGGCACCACCCGGGGCCACCAGACCTCCAGCTGGCTCGCGACGGCGAGGGCGACCGCAGTGACGCCGTCGACCGCTGCCCACTCCCGGCCTGCCCGCATGGGCCGAACCTAGCCCTCGGGCGAGGCGTTCGGGGTCGCTCTCGGGAGCGAGATCGGCGTCTCACTCCCCAGAGCGATGTGCTGCGGGCCGTGGTGCGCCGAGCCTGAGCGAGACCGCACAACCGAACGGCCAAGGAGAGTGCGATGGAACGCTTCACCTCGAACCTCGTCGTCAGCGCAGCCCTCGGACAGGTCGTCGGCCTGCTCGGCTGGATCGACCCCGTGTTCTTCCCGCTGGTGCTCCTCGGACCGGTGATCACCGGCGCCGTCGCCGCCGCCCGCCGGATCTCCTACCCGTGGATCGCGGTCCTCTGGTGCAGTGCCGGGCTGAACATGGCCTGGACCGACGGGGTCGTGAACCACGAGGACGTGCCCTTCCACCTGGCCCTCGCCGTGCTCATGCCCGTGCTCGCGGGCATCGGCTTCGGCGTCGTGCGGCTGACGTCCGTCGTGCGTCGCCCGGCCTAGGACGCCGAGGCCGGCTCAGGCTCGCGCCTCGGCCCCGACGACCGTCCGCTCCTCCGAGTCGACCCGGGGCGGGACGGCGGGCCGGGGACGCGGGATCGCCAGGCTGAACGCCAGCGCGACCCCGGCCGCGCCGATCGAGACCAGAAGGGCCACGGTGAACCCGTGCGACGACGGCAGCGTCACCGGGCCGAGGTGCACCACCTCGTGCGCGAGCACCACGCTGACCACCGCGGAGGACAGCGACGTGCCCATCGAGCGCATGAGGGCGTTCAGCCCGTTGGCGGCGGCCGTCTCGGTGATCGGCACGGCGCCCATGATCAGCGCCGGCATCGCGGCGTACGCGATCCCGATGCCGGCGCCGATGAAGACGGTGGCCAGGGTGATCTCCCACGGCTGGTCGCGCAGGAACAGGGCCGAGACGTAGCCGCAGCCGATCACCACGATGCCGGTCGCGAGGCTCGTGCGCGGGCCGCGCGCCGCGGACAGGCGGGCGCCGACGCTGGAGAAGAGGTACATCACGAAGCCGCTCGGGGCGAGCAGCAGGCCGGCCTGGATCATCGAGCGCCCCATGCCGTAGCCGGTCTGCGCCGGCGCCATCAGGATCTGCATCGGGATCAGCGACATGCCGTACATCGCGAACCCGACCGCGACCGAGGAGATGTTCGTGAACAGCACCTGGGGCCGGGCGGAGACCCGGAGGTCGACGAGGGGCGCCGCGGTGCGCAGCTCCCAGGCACCCCAGACCAGGAAGACCACGAGGGAGCCCGCAACCAGGCCCAGCGTCAGCCGGTCACCCCATCCCCAGTCACCGCCCTTCGTGATCGCGACGAGCAGCATGAGCAGGCCGGCCGCCACGCCGACGGCGCCGAGGAGGTCGAACCGGGCGGGCGTCCTGACCGGCGACTCCGGGACCAGGACGGCGACCGCGACCACCCCGAGGAGGGCGAGGACGGCGGCCACCCAGAACAGCGTGTGCCAGCTGCCCTTCTCCGCGATCACCGCGGCGACCGGGAGGCCGACCGCGCCCCCGACGCCGAGGGTCGCGCTCACCTGCGCGACCGCGGAGCCGACCCGGTCGGCCGGCAGCTCGTCGCGCATGATGCTGATGCCGAGCGCGATCGCCCCCATCGACAGGCCCTGGAGCGCGCGTCCGGCCACCACCACCTCGAGCGCGCTCGAGACCGCGCACAGCACCGAGCCGGCCACGAGGGCGCTCAGGCTGACCAGCAGCATCAGCCGCTTGCCGACCATGTCACCCAGGCGCCCGGCGATCGGCATCGTGACGGCCGCCGCCAGCAGGGTGGCGGTGATCGCCCAGGATGCGTCGGCCGGCGAGCTGCTCAGGATCCGCGGGAGCACGGGCACGAGCGGGATGATCATCGTCTGGGTGAGGGCGACCACGATGCCGCAGTAGCAGGCCACCGCGACGACCACCGCGGGCCGGGGGTGCGGCTCGCGCACGACGTTGTCCATGGACACCTCTCGGATCGAGGCGGCCGCGACGGCCGCGGAATGTGCATCGTACACATTCGCGTGTGTACGATGCACACGGTCAGGACGAGACGTGCGCCACAGAGGAGAGGACGTTCGTGACCGATCCGCGGATCGCCGCTCTCGAGGTCGAGCTGAGCCTGCTCGCCCGGCACCACCTGCACTCCAGCCAACACAGCCCCGACCGACTGCTGGACCGCTCCGGCTACCACCTGCTGAGCCGGCTCGAGCTCGGCCCGATGAACCTCAAGCAGCTGGCCGAGGCCTTTCGCCTCGATCCCTCGACGGTCAACCGCCAGGTCAACGCGCTGCTGCGGGCCGGCCTCGTGGAGAAGGCCGCCGACCCCGCGGGCGCAGTCGCGCGCGTGCTCCGGCCGACCGAGGCCGGGCTGGACCTGCTGCACCGCGACCGCGCGATCCTCCAGGAGCAGGTCGGCCGCGTGCTCGAGGGCTGGGAGGCCGCGGACGTCGTGGAGCTGCGCCGGCTCCTCGAGAAGCTCAACACCTCGATCGAGGCGCTCGAGGGCCGGCCCTGGCCACGCGCCTGAGCGACCGCCTGCCGACGACACCGAGGCGCCCGGACCACGGTCCGGGCGCCTCGTCCTCTCTCGGGCGACGACCGGGCGGCACGGCGTACGGCGCCCGGCCGGTGGGTCAGGCGTTGATCGCCTTGGTGTCCTCGGGCGAGCCCATCTCGATCTTGATCTTGCGCGGCTTGGCCTGCTCGGCGACGGGGACCCGGAGGGTCAGCACGCCGTCGGTGTAGGCGGCCTGGATGTGCTCGAGGTCGAGGTTGTCGCCGAGCACCAGCTGGCGGCTGAACAGGCCGCGCGGCCGCTCGCTGGCGAGCATCTCCCAGTCGCCGTTGCGGGCGACCCGCTCGGCCTTGATGGTCAGGACGTTGCGCTCGACGTCGAGGTCGATGCTCTCCTTCGCCACGCCGGGCAGGTCGAACTCGAGCACGAACACGTCGCCCTCGCGCCACGCGTCCATCGGCATGACCGCGGGGCGGTTGATGGTGCCGGTCGTGCCCAGCAGCTGCTGGGCAAGCCGGTCGAACTCACGGAACGGATCTGCAGTGCGCAGCAACATCGCGGACTTCCTTTCTGGGTCGTCGTGGTCGGCAGGATCTGACACTGCCGATACACTTTTCATATAACTCTCCGGAGAGAAGAATGCAAGGGCCGGACGACCCAGGAGGTGAGCCGATGCGCGACCGGCGGCACGCGCTGTACGCGATCTCGGTGGCCGCCGAGCTGTCCGGCACCGCGATCCAGAACCTCCGCGTCTACGAGCGCCGTGGGCTGCTCACGCCCGACCGGACAGACGGAGGCACCCGCCGCTACAGCGAGGAGGACGTCGAGCGCCTGGTCCGGATCCGCGAGCTGCTCGACGCCGGCCTCAACCTGGCCGGCGTCGACCGCGTGCTCGAGCTCGAGGACGAGGTCGCGCGGCTGCGCGAGCAGCAATAGCTTCCGGAGCAGCCGCTACCGGCTCAGTCCTGCGGCACGCCCTGCTCGGGCAGGTCGACCTGCTCCTCGGGATCGACCAGGCACGTGCGGCAGAAGTCCACGCCGAACGGCGTCAGGTGGATGGAGCGGCGCACGACCTTCGGGAAGCGCACCGAGTGCATCGCCTCCAGCACGTCAGGCTGGGCCTCGACCACCTGGTACTCCAGCGGGTCCTCGAGCTGCTCCCGGGAGAACCAGACCAGCCCCAGCCGGAAGAGGTTGTTGAGGTAGGCAGGGACCTCGTCGAGGTAGCGCACGCCCGCCCGCGGTCCGATCATCGTCAGCCCTCCTGCGAGCAGGCTCGAGCTCACCATCCCGACCGGGCCGCCGGTGCGGACGTCGACCGACGGCTGCGGTCCTCCGCGAAGGAGCAGCAGCAGGATCCGCGCTTCGTCCGGGGCGAGATCGTCGAGGATCCGCCCGTACGCCGGGTGCGCCTCGTCCTCGCTCCAGACGTCGCGCGACCGGCGGAGCAGGTCCTCGCCACGCTCACGCAGGCTCAGCTCGCCCCGGTTCTCGGGCTCCTCGGCGGGCACCATCATCGACGACAACGACACGGTCGCCCTCAGCAGGGCGTTCGGCAGCGGCACGCCGTTGGAGACGGCCGTGGCGACGCTGGAGATCGCGCGCGACGCCTCCGCGACGTCCTCGGCCACGCCGCGCACCAGTTCGCCGGCCGCCATCGGGTCGGTCATGGCCCGGGCCAGGTTGCGCGCCGACCGGGCACCCGAGCCGATCGCCCAGGTCGCCGACCGCAGGGCCGCGGTGCCGGCGATGCGCGCGACGCCGGGAAGCGCCTCGGCCGCACCGTCCCAGACCGCGGGCGTGCGCTCGCGCACGGAGCGCTCGCGGCGCAGGCGCTCCCTGGCCTGCTCCAGCTCCCACTCGCTCCCGCTCATCGCCCACCCACTCCGAAGATCGCCAGGTGGATCAGGCCACCCGCGAATCCCATGATCGCGCCGTGGGCGTAGAGCATCCACTCGTCCTCCCTGATCGCGGAGCGCATCATCTCGACGAAGTCCCGAGGGGGCAGCTCCTTGGTCCGCACCGCCACCAGGGTGCGGATCTTGTCGGCCTGTCGCTTGCTGAACACGGGGTCGCGGAAGGGCGTGATCGTGCGGTCCACTGCCTCGGTCGCGACCGCGTCGCGGATGTTGTCGAACCGCTGGCGGCCGACGGCGATCCGCACGGCACCGCGCACGGGTCCGGCGGCCTGGTCGATCGCGGGCCGCATCGCGGTGGCCAGCATCTGGCGCGTGCGGTCACCCCTGGGCCCGTCGAGCAGGAAGTCACCGATCCGCTCGAGGGTGATCACGTCGTCGGCGATGATCTGCGCGTAGACCTCGGCGGCCTCGTCCTGGCGGCGCAGGAACAAGCCGTGCACCTTGATGCCCAGGATCCGCCGCGGCTCCGGCGGCTCGAAGATCAGCCACATGCCCAGGGCGTTCGTGGTCCAGCCGACCAGCACGCCGAGCACCGGAAGCAGCCACCACTGCCCGAACCAGTGGTCGACGATCGCCACCGGGATGCCGAGCAGGAACCCGAAGATGAAGCCGAACGCGACCATGAGGTTCAGCTCCCGCTGCCCGAAGTCGCGGAAGATCCGCACCACCAGGGCCGGGTTGGCCTGGAAGTGGTTGATCACCATCACCTTGGGGTCGAGCAGCTGGTCGATGTGGACGCCGATCTCGTCAGTGATCCCGCGTACGACGGTCGGCAGCTGCGCCTGCACCCGGGCGATGATCGCCTGGCGGGCCGGGCGCGGAAGGTCCCGCCAGAGGCTCGGGTGCTCCCGGGCCATGATGTCCTCGATCATCTTCGGCATGTCGGGTTGGAAGACCGAGACGATGTGCTCGGCGATCTGGTCCGGCTCGAGCTGCTGGTAGAACTCAGCAGGAGTGCCCAGCTTGGCGATCGCCTTGTCCACCGCGATGCTGCCCATCTTGGCCGCGCGGGCCGGCACGATCCCCTGCCAGCCGATGCCGCCCTGCAGGAAGCCGGGAACCTCCTGCACCTTGCGGGGAAGCACCCGCGAGAGCTGGCGGAGGCCGGGCACGTTGATCCCGTGGAAGCGGACCGGCGAGAACAGCATGATCAGGCCGGTCCAGTTGATCAGCCAGCCGATGACCCCGGTGAACACGGGGATCGTGGCGATGTGGATCCACCCGTGCGCGTCGACGTCGCGGAAGAACCAGTCGATCTCGAGTGCCAGCACGCCCGATGCCCACCTCTGCCGTTGCCGCGACCCGCGTGGGTCGTCGCTGACACTAACGGCTGAACGGCGGCACGGTCACTGAGGTCCAGCCACCACCACCAGGCCCACCGCGGCGAGTGTGCGCGGGATCACCCGAACGGGTGGAGCGTCCCGCGGGGTCGCAGTGCGGGCAGGTTGGGTCGTCGCTCGGCCAGCGCGGAGAGCGCGGCGTCGAGGGCGGACCTGAGCTCGCGGGTCTGGGCGGCCAGCTCGGCGTTGCGCGCCCGGAGTGCCGCGACCTGGTTCTCCAGGTCGAGGATCCGGCGCACGCCCTCGAGCCCGATGCCCGCCGCCGTGAGCTCGGCGACCACCCGCAGCATCTCGATGTCGTTGAGCGAGTAGCGCCGGCCGCCGCCACCGGTGCGACCCGGGGACACCAGTCCGGCGCGGTCGTACTGGCGCAGCGTCTGGGGGTGCAGGCCGGTGAGCTCCGCGGCGACGCTGATGACGTAGACCGGCGTGGACGGACCGGGCGTGCGCGGCTGCCGGGGCTGGCGTGGCTCACCCGACGACGGGCGCGGCATCATCGGCTCCTCTCGAACAGCGCGGCCCGCGGGTCGCGGCCGGCGGTGGCCTCGCGGTACGCCGTCACGGCGGCCCGAGCGGCGTCGTCGAGCTGCGCGGGCACCTGGACCTCGACGGTCACGAGCAGGTCTCCCTTGGTGCCGTCCTTGTGGCTCACTCCCCGCCCCCGCACGCGGAAGACCCGCCCGTTGGGCGTGCCCGCGGGGATCCGCAGGGTCACCGGGGTGCCACCGAGGGTCGGCACCTTGATCTCCGCACCGAGGGCGGCCTCGTCGAAGGTCACCGGCGCGGTCAGGGTGAGGTTGTCGCCCTTGCGGCCGAACAGCGGGTGGTGCCGCACGTGCACGGTGACGAACAGGTCGCCGGCCGGGCCGCCGTTCTCGCCGGGCGCGCCCTTGCCCTTGAGCCGGATCCGCTGACCGCCCTTGACCCCGGCGGGGATACGGACCTGGAGGGTGCGGCTGGACCGACCACGACCGGAGCCGTGGCACGTGGGGCAGACCTCGTCGTACACGAGCTGGCGCCCGTGGCACTCGGGGCAGGTCTCGTTCATCGAGAACGCGCCGCCGAGGTTGCTCACCACCATGCCGGCGCCGTCGCACGTCGGGCAGACGTGCGGCCGGGTGCCGGGCTTGCCGCCGGTGCCCTTGCAGGTCTCGCACGGCGAGTCCGAGGACATCCGCAGCGCGACCGTGGTGCCGTCGACGGCCTCGTCGAAGTCGATGGTCGCCTCGGTCTCGAGGTCGGCGCCGCGCGCCGCCCGCCGTCCACCGGCCCGCGTGCCGCCACCACCGCCCCCTCCGAACAGGTTGCCGAAGAGGTCGGAGATGTCGAAGCCGCCCGCGGTGCCCGCGCCGCCGGAGGGACCGCCGAAGCCACCCGGGAAGCCGAAGCCGCCGCCTCCCCCGCCCGCCGGGAAGCCCCCGGCGAACATCGAGCGCATCTGGTCGTACTCCTTGCGCTTCTCCGGATCGCCGACGACGTCGTAGGCCTCGGCGACCTCCTTGAAGCGCTCCTCGGCCGCCTTGTCGCCCGGCCGCGAATCGGGGTGGTGCTCCCGTGCGAGCTTGCGGTAGGCCTTCTTGATCGTCGCTGCGTCGGCGTCCTTGGCGACGCCGAGGACCTTGTAGAAGTCCTTGTTCGCCCAGTCGGCGTTGCTGGCCACGGGTTCCCCCCTCTCTCGGCTCGGTCAGGTGCGGCTGACTCGTCGGGTGGTCGAGCCGACCGGCACGTCAGTCGATCGGCTCGGGGTCGACCACCAGCACCTGCGCCGCGCGTACGACGCGGTCGCCGATCCGGTAGCCGGCCTTCGCGATGTGCTTGCAGGTGACGACGTCGACCTCGGGGTCGACGCCGATGTGGGACAGCGCCTCGTGGTGGGTCGGGTCGAACGGGTCGCCGGGCTCGCCGAAGCGGGTCAGCCCGAGGCCGCTGACGATCCGCTCGAGCTGGTCGGCGACTCCCTTGAAGCCACCCTCCAGCTCGCCCGCCGCGCGCGCCCGGTCGATGCTGTCGAGCACGTCGAGCATCGGGCTCAGCACGGCGAAGACGGCGTTCTCGCGGACCAGGTCGCGGTCACGCTCGACCCGCCGCTTGTAGTTGAGGAACTCCGCCTGCAGCCGCTGCAGGTCGGCGGTGCGCTCGGCGAGCTGCTGGCGCAGCGCACCAACCTCGTCGACCGGCTCCCCGAAGGGCTCGTCCTCCGGCGCGGCCCCGTCGACCGGTCCGAGATCGTCTCCGAGCTCGGCCTCGGGGGCCGCAGTCTCCTGCGGCCCCTTCGGCACGTCGACCGGGACGTCCAGGTCGGGCGTCACCTCAGGGTTGTCCTGGGTCACTTGTCCTCGCCCTCGCCCGGCTCGTCGACGATCTCGGCGTCGACCACGTCGTCGTCGGCGTTGCTCTCGGCACCGGTCTCCGCGCCTGCGGTGGCACCGGCCTCTGACTCGTTCGCCGCGTAGAGAGCGGCACCCATCTTCTGGCTGGACTCGCCGACCTTGGCGATCGCGGCCTGCAGGGCGTCCTTGTCGGCGTTCTCGTCCTCGAGCAGCTTCTTGAGGGCGTCGACGTCGGCCTGCACCTCGGTCTTGACGTCCTCGGGCAGCTTCTCGCCGTTCTCGGAGAGGAACTTCTCGGTCGTGTAGACGAGGCTGTCGGCCTGGTTGCGGGTCTCGACCGCCTCGCGGCGACGGGCGTCCTCCTCGGCGTACTGCTCGGCGTCGCGGACCATCCGGTCGATGTCGTCCTTCGACAGCGCACTGCCGCCGGAGATCGTCATCGACTGCTCCTTGCCGGTGCCCTGGTCCTTGGCGGACACGTGCACGATGCCGTTGGCGTCGATGTCGAACGTGACCTCGATCTTCGGCACGCCCCGGGGAGCCGGGGGCAGACCGGTCAGCTCGAAGTTGCCGAGCGGCTGGTTCTGCGCCCACATCTGGCGCTCGCCCTGGGCGACCTTGATCTCCACCGACGGCTGGTTGTCGTCGGCGGTGGTGAAGATCTCCGACCGCTTGGTGGGGATCGTGGTGTTGCGCTCGATCAGCGTGGTCATCACGCCGCCCTTGGTCTCGATGCCCAGGCTCAGCGGGGTGACGTCGAGGAGCAGCACGTCCTTGACCTCGCCCTTGAGCACGCCGGCCTGCAGCGCGGCGCCGACCGCGACGACCTCGTCGGGGTTCACGCCCTTGTTCGGCTCCTTGCCACCGGTCAGCTCGCGCACGACGTCGGCGACGGCCGGCATCCGGGTCGAGCCACCGACGAGCACGACGTGGTCGATCTTCGCCACGTCGAGGCCGGCGTCCTTGATCACCTGGCGGAACGGCGCCTTGGTGCGCTCGAGCAGGTCGGCGGTGAGCTTCTGGAACTCCGCGCGGGTCAGCTTCTCCTCGAAGTGCAGCGGACCGGACTCACCGTGGGTGATGTACGGCAGGTGGATGGTGGTCTCGCTCGAGCTGGACAGCTCGATCTTCGCCTTCTCCGCCGCCTCCTGGAGACGCTGCAGCGCGATCTTGTCGGCGCCGAGGTCGACGCCGTTGTTGTCCTTGAACTTCTTGACCATCCACTCGACGATCCGGAGGTCCCAGTCGTCACCACCGAGGTGGTTGTCACCGCTGGTGGCCTTGACCTCGACCACGCCCTCGCCGATCTCGAGCAGGGACACGTCGAACGTGCCGCCACCGAGGTCGAAGACCAGGATGGTCTGCTCGTGGTCGCCCTTGTCCAGGCCGTAGGCGAGCGCCGCCGCGGTCGGCTCGTTGACGATCCGGCTGACGTTCAGGCCGGCGATCTCGCCGGCCTCCTTGGTGGCCTGGCGCTGCGCGTCGGAGAAGTACGCCGGCACGGTGATCACCGCGTCGGTGACCGGCTCGCCGAGGTAGGCCTCCGCGTCGCGCTTGAGCTTCTGCAGGACGAACGCGCTGATCTGCTGCGCGGTGAAGTCCTTGTCGTCGATCCGGGTCTTCCAGTCGGTGCCCATGTGACGCTTGACCGACCGGATGGTGCGGTCGACGTTCGTGACCGCCTGACGCTTCGCGACCTCGCCGACGAGGACCTCGCCGGACTTGGCGAAGGCGACGACGGACGGCGTCGTGCGCGCACCTTCGGCGTTCGCGATGACGGTGGGCTCGCCACCCTCGAGGACGGCCACGACGGAGTTCGTCGTGCCCAGGTCGATGCCGACCGCTCGTGCCATGTTGGGTTACCTCCATCTGGGCCCGGCGGCGCCGGGCGCGTGCTTCTGACTGCGGGTCTCGGGTTCGTCCGCCATCCTGCGCGGCGTCCCCGAGTGTGGCAAACAAGTTGAGTCGCTTCAACTCAAGTCTTGTCACACGTCCCAACGCACATCATCGACCGGGCATTCCGGATCCGACAGAGGAATTCGGCCCGGATCAGAAGGCGCCGGCGCCGCCGGGACCGCGGGTTTCCGCGGCCGGCCACCCGGGTAGCCTGCCGCCATGCCCGACACCGACGCACGGGTGGTCTACGCCCGCAAGGCCGTGTCCGCGCGCGCCTGGGCGGTGCCCTTCGTGCTGGTCGCCCTGCTGACGCTGGGCTTCGTCGTGGCCGACCTCCCGCACGTCACCGCCACCACGGTCCTCGCGCCGGTGGGGGCGTCCAGCCCGGTCCTGCTGATCTGGCTGCTCACGCTCTGGTCGCTCGACCGCTACGGGGCGGTCACCCTGACCCGCGAGACCCTCCGGGTCGGGCGCGACCGCGTCCCGGTCGCGGACATCGAGCCGCAGTGGGTGCGGATGCTGGCCACCAGGGCCGACCCGGCGCTGGCGCAGCGCCTCGGGACCTCGGCGAGCACCGTCCAGGTGCCGGGCAGCAGGCAGGCCGACGGTGATCGCGGCCGCCTGCTCGGAGGGGCGTACGGCGCCACGCTCGGCGACGACCTCGTGACCCTCGAGCTCCGCAACAACCAGCGGGTGACCGTGCCGACCCGTGACCGCCGCGGCCTGCTGGCCGGCCTGCTCACCGTTCTCGACGAGTCCGGCAGCGCCTGAACCCGAGCGCGCTAGCCGGTGTTGGGCTCGGGGCGCGGGACCAGGTCGATCAGCTCGCCGACCCCCTCCGCGATCCGGCTGGGGCGGTAGTCGACCAGGCTGTCCAGCCGGGCGCACGCGAGCAGCTCGGCGAGCACGACGTCGCCGAGACCGGCCGCCGGGGTCCAGGAGGTCACGTGGGTGTCGACGGTCGCGCCCCCGGTGGGGTTGCCCAGTGCTCGCCCCCGCGCCGCAGGGTGGGTGGTCACCAGCGGCTCACCGTCTCCCGGCGTGCGACCGCGGGAGAGCACCAGCCTCTCGCCGGCCGCGCGACCACCCTCGAAGTGCCACACCCAGGTCCGTCCGGCCGCCTCGACCCGCAGGAAGCGCAAGGTCCCCCGCAGCCGCGACCTCCTCGACTCGTCGGCCTGCATCAGCACCGACCCGACGGACCCGTCCAGTCGGACGACCTTCCGGTAGCCGCCCGTCGGATCGGGAGCACCCGAGAGGTCCAGCTCGGCGAGCACCGCGCCGTCGCAGCGAGCGAGTCGTCGCTGCCACCGGGCGGCCACCTCGACGGACCGTCCGGCGATCGTGGTGCCGGCGAGCTCGAGCTCGACGTCCTGGTCCTGGGCGAAGTACCGCGGCAGCGCCTCGACCGCGAGCAGCTCGGCCACCTCGACCCGGCCGCCCTCACCGATCGGCTCCCACACGCCCGGAGGGCCACCTCCCGGGCCCACGTCAGCGGTACTCGGGATCGTGGTGCCGGGCCGCGGCGTTCGCAGCCGCGACCTCGTCGGCCTGCTTCGACCGGGCCTGCTGCGACACCGTCTGCGCCTCCTCGCGAATGGCCTGCGCGGCGCGGCCGGCCGCGCCCCTGAACCCGCGGATCGCCCCGCGCACCTCCGTCGCGTTGTCGCAGTCCCAGGTCGAGCCCTGGGCTGCGGTGTTCGCGGCGTCGCAGCAGACCTCGAGGTCGTCGGCCAGCGCGCGCATCAGCCGGGCCTTCTCGAAGAGCTCGTCGGAAGTCGCCATCGCCGTCCGTCCTAGAACCAGTTGCCCGGGTTGAGCTTGGAGTCCTTCACGGCGTCGAAGCCGTCGCTGATCGTGCCGCCGACCGCGTCGGCCGCGTCCCCCATCCTGTCGCCGGCCCAGTCCACCGCCTCGTCGGCCGCGTGGGTCACGTCGTCCCAGTGCTCGACCAGCCGGGCCCCGCCGTACACGACCCCGGTGACCGCGACGGCACCCCACGTGACCGGGTTGGGCGCGATCATGGCGGCGGTGAGCGAGGCGTTGAACCCGACCTCGGCGAAGTCGCCGATCACCTTGGCCTTGCCGCTGGTGCCGCCGTGGGTCCAGGCGTCCTGCTCCTCGTGCGACCGGAACGAGTTGATCAGACCGACGGTGCTGTCCCCGGTGGCGAACGCGCTCCCCGCGACGCCGAGGACGCGCAGGCCGCCGGCGACCCTGCCCATCTCGAGGAGCCCGCCGGCCCGGCCCACCGTCAGCAGGTTGGTCGCGTTGCGCGCCACCGCGATCTTCTCGGTCTGGCCCGCGGCGTTGACGATCTCGGTCTGCCAGGGTCGCCCGAAGACGTTCCCGGTGATGTTCGCGATGCGTCCCACCGCCGGGGCCTTCGCGATGTCGACCAGGCGGTCCATGTTGTCGCGGACGAACGGCTGGTTGAGGAACTGCGCCCATCGCGTGAGCTGGGCGGACTCGGCACCCGGCACGGTCGCCGACCGCGCGGCGGCCAAGGCCTCCTCGAAGGTCTGCGACTTCAGGACGTACTTGACCGCCTGCGCCCTCAGCCAGGGCATCGTCGTGCCCGGGGCGAACAGGGTGCGCTTGCCGGAGAGGTAGAAGCCGTCGACGGCGGCGATGCCCTTGCGCAGCCACTGGGCCTGGAGCGCCAGGTCGCGACCCTCCAGGGCCGTCGCTCCGGCCTCGCCCCAGCGGCTGGTGATCTTGAACAGCAGGCTGTAGGCCTGGGTCCTGCCGAGGTTGGCGGTCGCCAGGGAGGCCATGCCGCCCGCCTGGAGGAGGGACTGGTACTCGTCGAAGGCGTGGATCCCCCTCTGGATCAGCTCGCCCTTGTCGTCGAGCAGGGGCAGGTGCGCGAGCGCCCGGGCCTCGACCTTCTCGATCCAGTCGGAGAAGTTCTGCGAGCCGTCCCAGTCGAGGATGCCGGTCTCGCCCTGGTCGCGGGCCCGCTCGGCGGCCTCGAGCGTGTAGAGCTGCTCGTCGACCGGCATCGAGCCTCCCGCCATCTGCCGGAGCTCGTCGGGAGAGACCTTGAACGAGGTGAAGCTCGTGTCGCCGTGCTCGAGTCGCTCGACGAGCCCGATCCGGGCACGGAGGTCGACGGCGGTCTCCGAGGCCCAGGTCGGGGCCGCGCGCAGCTGCGCGACCTCGCCACCGACGCCGAGCCCGTCGGCGGCGCTGAGCAGGCCCGGCAGGTCCGCGGCGAGGTTCGTCAGCGCGTCGGCGGTGGCCTCGAGGACGTGCTTGTCGACGAAGACGGGCTTCGTCACACGGCGTCACCCCCAGCGGCCGGCCGGCCGATCAGCTCGGCAGCCTCGGTGAGCTCGGCCTTCGACGGGAGCAGCTCGGCGAACGCCTTCCAGAGGTCTCCCCCGCTGATCGGCGCGAACGTCGCCTCGGCGTCCGGGGTGATCTGCTCGGGCCGGAGCGGCTCCGCGGGCGACGTACGGGCCCAGAACCCGCCGGACCCGCAGTCCCACACCGCAAGGCCTCGGGAGTGCCGCGTCTCGGGACCCCAGGCACACGTGATCCGCCACGTGCCCTCGAGCGTGGCGAGCACGGCGATCCACATCTCCCGCTGCTCCGCGGACATCTCGCCGAGGATGCCGTCCAGCCCGGCGATCGCGGCCGTGCGGACGTCGTCCCACCCGCCTCCGGACTCGGCGGAGAACGCGGCGAGCAGCGCAGCGATCGTGCGGAGCGGCGCGGTGACCGGCCGGGCGACCTCCGGCGGGGTGCTGCGCCGGAAGCCGACCAGCCGAGCGAGGACCCAGAGCAGCTGGGGCAGCTCGTCCTTGACGAACACGACCTCGTCGTCCGCGGCCCCGGGCCACGGTTCGGTGTACCAGAGGCTCTCGTCGCCGCGGACCACGACGTGGCTGACGGTCGGTCCGGCCTGGCTCATCGTCTCGACCCACAGCTCCACCAACGGCTCGGCCATCGCGACCGCGAGGTCGGCGACGAGCCGGTGCACCGAGCCCTCGGGGTCGACCAGCCCGGCTGCGGCGAGCCGGTCGAGATCAGGGTCGTCGCCCGGACCGGGCTTGATCTCACGGTTGGAGCAGAGCCGGAGCAGCTCGAGCTGGGCCTCCGTGAGGCTGATCCGGCGACGCAGCGGGTCCAGGCGGGGCATGGGGCTCCTGAAGGGGCAGGGGTGTGGAGGTCCGGGACGAAGAAGGACCAGACACCGGTCGTGGTGCCTGGTCCCTCCGAGTACGTCGATGCGCTCAGATGGAGGCAGACTCACCCGTCGCCGCGGCGATGTTGTTGTGCTGGGTCCGGATGTCGTCCCGGCCCTCGTTCAGCGCCTGGTGGAGCTTGTCGAAGTGCGGCTTGAACTCCTCCCACGCCGAGCGGAACTTGTCGGCGTTGGCGCCCTTCCAGACGGCCTGGTTGACGTGGCCGTCGAGCGTGGTCTTGAACTCGAGCGCCTTCTGAGCGTGCTCGTCGAGCCCCTTGTGCAGGTTGCGCAGGGTCTCGAGATCGCCACCGACTTCAGCCATGGTGTTTCCTCTCCGAGTTGAGTTTCGTTGTGCGGCCCCGGCACCCTCCGCGGGTACGTCGTGACGAGCCAGTGGAGCCGTTCTACCCGTGCCCACACCCCGCTAAACAAGGCCGTTTCGATGGTTGGCCCGCACCCGGACGGGGAATGCTGACGCGACTCCAGACCCCGCTCCCAGGAGGTGTCGTGCCGCCGAAGCTGAAGGCGAACCCCCGCAAGCAGGAGCTGGCCGACGCCCTGAGCCGGGCCCGGACGGTGGCCGGCACGATCCCCGGCATCCTGCAGCCGGCGGCAGCGGCCATGTCGGCGAAGGCGTGGGTCGGCGGCTCGTCGCACGACTTCGAGGCCGGCCTCTCCGAGCAGGCCCCGGCCGCGAAGAAGGGGGGCACCAGCTCGGTCGAGGAGATCCAGTCGGCCTACGACCGGTGTCCCGCCGAGATCCCGGATCCCACCGCGCAGGACGCCCACTGATGGGTGAGGCCACGATCGACCTCGACGCGATGCAGTCGCTGGTGGACACCATGAACACCGCGGCGACCGACCTGCGGGGCGCGAGGTCCGACCTGGCCGGCATCCTCTCCGGCGTCTCGCTGGACACCTCTCCGCCGTACCCGCTCGAGACGGCCGCGTCCTGGGTGGAGGGACAGGTCCCCGGCCTGCGCCGTCGGCTGGCCCTCGCCCAGGCGATCGCGGCCTCGAGCCCCGGCTTCCACGGCGGCGCCGTGCGCATCGAGGAGGACGACCTCAGCCGGTTGTCGCCCGCCGAGGCACAGCGCAAGGGTGCGGCCGCAGCGGCAGCACTGCGGGACGCAGCCGGCATGCCCGACCCGGCCCTCGTCGCCGAGATCACGGCGAACCAGAACGATCCCTACTACGCAGCCGCGTTCGCCAAGGTCCTCAGCCCCGAGCAGCTCGCCACGATCGTCAAGGACGCGTCGGCCAGCTGGCAGGGCGGGTTCCCAGGGCCGACCGCGAAGGGCGCGCCGGGGTTCGACGAGTGGACCAAGCACTACAAGGACGCGCTCGCTGCGATCGGCACGACGCTGGGCACGGCGACCCGCAACACCGCACCAGACCTGGCGCTGCCCCCGGACAACGCGCAGCGATGGGTGGACCAGTTCACCGCCGACATCGAGCAGCACGGCGACTCGCTGCGCGACTCCAACCAGGGCAACGCGCTGGGGCTCAGCTACCTGCTCACGTTCGGCACGTACTCGACGCCGTTCCTCGACAAGGTCGCCACGGACGCCTACGACTACGAGCGCAGGCACGACGACGATCCCGTGTGGGCGCCGAAGACCGGCGGCGACTACGGCTTCCCCGTCGACCCGCGGTGGGACCGCGAGAGCGTGGCCGACCTGGACGTGATGACGAACATCATGCGGGGGCTCAGCCACAACGCCGACGCCGCGCAGCACTTCTTCAGCCAGGGCGGCGACGACAAGGTGAAGATCAACGGCCAGGACGTCGAGGTCAACGCCCGCCTGCACTACCTCCTCCAGGACCGCACGTGGTCCTCCAGCGACACCTCCGACGAGGGCGACGCGCTCGGTGACGCGCTGCGTGCCGCGACCACCGTCTACCGCAACCGGCTGGCGACCGGCGAGACCTCGGCGACGATCGCGTCGCAGACGATCGCGCTGCTCGGCGACAAGACCGGCGACGGGGCCCACGGAGGCCACTGGTACCTGCTCGGCGGCGGGTCGTCGGCCGGCTGGAAGATGCCGGAGGCGTTGCGCTCCGACGTCGCGGACATCCTGGCGTCCTACGTCCCCGACCTCTTCCGCGAGTACAGCGACCCGGCCAACCGGCCGAGCGACCTCGTCCCGCCCTGGTACCAGACCACCAACCCGCAGGGCGTGGACGGCGACCCGTTCGGGATGTCGCTGAACCACGACGACCTCTCCAAGCTCGTACAGACCCTCGGCGAGGACTCCGCGAACATCACCAAGATCAGCACGGCGGTCCTCGCCTACAACCAGTACCAGCTCAACGACCTCTTCGCCGGCATCACCGACCCGCAGACCAAGGTCGACATCCTCAACGGCAAGGACTGGCCGCCGCTGACCAACGGCATGAAGGTCGGCCCGAACGTGCTGACCCACCTGTTCACCGACGCCTACACCGGTGACGACCGACAGGAGAAGATCGACCAGGCGAACAAGGAGGCTCTCGACAAGTTCATCGACCTCGCCGGGAGCCTGCCCGTCGTGAACATCACGAACAAAGCCGGCTCGTGGGCGTTCGACGCGGTCAAGGGCCAGGTGCTCGACCAGCTGAAGAAGGGCCCGGACGCCACCGCCTCGAAGCTGTGGACCGACGAGGCGAACAAGGAGACCGAGGCGCTCACCCACAACTTCCAGAACGTCATGCTCCAGAACGGCTTCTACGATGCAGACGTGATCGACCTGCTGCTGGCTCAAGGCACCAGGGACGGCGGCTACAGCGCTCCTCCGAAGGAGGCACTGCGCTTCGACGCCGACGGCAAGGTGGCGGGTTTCGACTTCCAGTCGACGGCGTACAACGAGTGGGCCACCGGCCACTACGACAAGGACACCCACCCCACGTGGGGAGCGATGCCGGGAGGCCAGCTCAGCGAGGGGATCAAGGAAATCTACGTGACGAACTTCGGAGTCCACTTCTCATGACGCAGCGTTGGGCGACGACCGCAGGTGCGCTCCTGCTCACCCTCACCCTCACTTCGTGCGGCAGCGACGACCATGGAGGAACCGTGAAGACGACGGTCTCGGGCACCTGCGCCCTGCACCGCGACAAGTACGCACTTTCGCCGGTCTCGGCCGACCGCCTCCGGGCGGCGCTCGGGCCCGGGACGTACACGCTCACCGGCGACGTCTCCAGCGACGACCGGTCCGACGAGGACGCACACACCGCGACGGGTGGGCACCGGTGGGGGCCACCGGGCCTCCCGATCGACGGCTCCTGCGACTACGCCGACTCCTCCGGGGTCCGCCGCCTCTCGGTCGGCATCGGGCAGAAGGACCTGCCCCACAGCGGGTACGACGACGCGCGCCGGACCCAGCAGACCGACCCCCGGGCCCAGAAGGTCGACGGAGCCGACGGCTACGTGATCACCGAGGACGTCACCGACCACGACGGTTCCCACGCGCAGCAGGCGGTGGCCGTGCTCTTCGACGGCGACAACCGCTACGTCACCGCCAACATCCTGGTGCCGACGAAGGGTGTCGACAGCGCGAAGGAGGCGGTCGCGATCGCCCGCGAGGCGCTCGCTGCCTTCAACTCGCGCATGCGCTCGGCGTAGGCACGCCCCTCAGCGCGCCAGGAGGCGTCACTCCGGCCAGATCACCTGCACCCGCTCCGGCGGAAGACCGGAGCGCATCAGGTAGCCGCCGCCCGGCGGGAGGGACTGGCCGAGCAGCGACCGGGCCATCGAGGCGCCGAACATGTCGGGATCGGCCGAGCTCTGCGGCGTCAGCATCAGGCCGGAACCGGAACGCTTGAGGGCGACCACCGGTCCACGGTAGATCCCACCCATCTCCGCGGGCGTGCCGGCCGCGGCCAGCACCGAGCCGGTGTCCCGCATGCGCTCGACGAGGTCGCCGAGCAGCGTCGGGAGCCAGCCGTCGGCGCCCAGCAGCTCGACGTCGTCGACGAGCGTGAGCAGCGGGGCGTCGGCCGCGAGGAGGTCGTCGACGAGGGCCTTCACCTCCGTCTCGTCACTGGTGGCGTCGAAGGGTCCGTGCACGCCCGGCTGCCCGACGAGGTCGCGCAGCGGACTGATCCGCGGCGTCACCACGACCACCTGCCAGCCACAGCGGAGGGCGAACGTCGCCATGGTCCGCAGCACCGTCGAGCGCCCCGAACGGCGTGGACCGGTGACGAGCAGGGCGGGCCCGTGGTGGAGGGCGTCCAGGGTGCGCACGGCGAGGGTGTCGCCTCCGACCGCGAGGGCCAGCTCGGTCGGCGGGAGCGGCTCGGCGAGCAGGTCGGCGGCCTGGTCGAGGCCGATCCGCATCGGCAGCACGTCGAGCCGGAACGGCCGCTGGTCGCGCGGCACGTCGGCGTACGTCGCGGCAGCCTCGCGGCCGATCGCCTGCAGCGCACCGACCTGCACCGTGCCGGAGGGGTCGTCGGCGAGCAGCGCCACCTGCGTCTCGCGCAGGCCCTCGGCGCGGAAGCCGCGTCCGTCGGGGATCACCGTGGGCACCTGCTTCGAGGTCATGCCGATGGTGCCGAAGTCCGACGGGTCGACCATCCGCAGCATCAGCTTGTCGTCGAACAGCGTCGACATCCGCCCGATCGTGAGGGTGCGGTCGCCGGTCATGACCACCTTGATCCCGACCGCGGCGCCCTCCTGCATGATCTGCTGCCAGGCGGTGACCAGGCGCCCGCCGTCGATGCCGTCGTAGGCCTGGAAGAACCCCTCCCAGCGGTCGAACAGCACGACGACGTAGGGCAGCCGCTCGGGCGGCGGCACGTGGGCGCGCTGCTCGGTGACGTCGGCGAACCCGCCCAGCGCGAGCTGCTGCTGCCGGTCGGAGATCACGCCGCGCAGGCGCGCGACGAGCCGGTCCATCCGGTCGGTCTGGTCGCGGGTGACGATGGCGCCGACGTGCGGCAGCCCGACCAGCGGCAGCAGCGCGTTGTTGCCGCAGTCGACGCCGTAGAGATGGACGTCGGCCGGGCTGCACCACCGACCGACGGCGCCGGCGATGGCCCGCAGCGTGGTCGACCGCCCCGCGCGCGGTGCCGAGACGACGGCCAGGTGGCCACCGCCCGCGATGTCGAAGGTGGCCACGTCGCGGCGCTGCTCGGACGGCACGTCGACCAGGCCGAACGGGATCACCGGCGCGTCGACGGTGGGCGCGCACGCCGGGAACTGCTCGACGAGGTCGTCGAGGGTGAGCCCGTCGGCCAGGGGTGGCAGCCAGGGACTCGGCGGGGCCAGGATGCCGGACACCGCGCTGGCCTCGCGGGCCGCCTCGACGAGCGCGGCCAGGTCGGTGGGCACGGAGATGTCCTCCTCGGCCGCGACCGCGCGCTCCTCGGGGGTGCCGAGGGCACGGAACTCCACGGCCCGGAGGGTGACCTCGGCGCCGGCGTCCTCGCCGCGAGGCCTGCCGCCCACCCGCGAGGACTGGAAGGCGATCAGGCTCGAGTGGCCGAGTCGCGCGAAGCCGCGCCCCGGCGTCGACTTCGCGATCTGCGCGGCGTCGGCGGCCTCGAGCACGTCCTGGGAGTCGCCCGCATCGGTGACCCGGAGCGCGATCCGGAGGTTGGTGTTCGACTTGATCTCGGCACTGACGACGCCGGCCGGTCGCTGGGTCGCGAGGATCAGGTGCACGCCCAGGGACCGGCCCCGGCGGGCGATGTCGACCAGGCCGGTGACGAAGTCCGGCAGCTCGGCGACCAGCGCGGCGAACTCGTCGATCACGATCAGCAGGCGCGGCATCGGCGGGTCGTCGGGACCCTTCGCCGCCAGGTAGTCCTCGATGTCCTTGGCGTCGGCCGCGGCCAGCTGGCGCTCGCGCCGGTGGAGCTCGGCCCCCAGGCTCGCCAGCGCACGCGTCGTGAGGTGCCCGTCGAGGTCGGTGACCATCCCGACCGTGTGCGGGAGGTGGTTGCAGTCCTTGAACGCGGCGCCGCCCTTGTAGTCGACCAGCACGAAGTTCATCTCGTCCGGGCGGTTGCTCACGGCCAGCGACGCGATGATCGTCTGCAGCAGCTCGGACTTGCCGGAGCCCGTCGTACCCGCGACCAGCCCGTGCGGACCGTCGCGGCGGAGGTCGACGGCGAAGGCGCCGTCGGCGCCCTCGCCGATCACCGCCTCGGTGGTGCGGCCGATCGAGCGCCACCGGTCGAGCATGCCGTGGGGCGTCGGTGGATCGAGGTGGATCACGTCCAGCAGCCGCGATGAGGTGGGCACCGACCCGGCTGCAGCCACGTCACTGACGTCGCGGACCGGCGCGAGCGCCCGGGCGGCGAGCTCGGCCCACGCCGTGCTCACGACGTCCGGGCGCACGCCCTCCACGACCGGCTGCCCGGTGACCCGGACCGTGTAGTCGCCGTGGACCGCGTTGAGCACCGCCCGGCACTCCTCCGGCAGGAGGCGCTCGTCGGCGTCGAGGCAGAGGAAGTAGATCCGGACCCGCGGCCCGCCCTGCAGCAGCTCCGGTACGCCGGGCAGCAACCGCAGCCGCCGGGCACCGTCGAGCACGACGAGGACCGGCGCGAAGGGTCCCGCCGCCGCCCCACCGAGCGACGCGGCGTCGTCGGCGACCTGGCGCCGCTCCTGCATCATCGCGTGCAGCTCGGCGATCCGGCGTGCGGTCGACTCCTCGTCGACGCCGACGTGGGCGAGCTCGGAGTCACCGGCGTCGGAGCGCACGTGCGGCAGCCAGCGGACCCAGCTCCAGTCGGGGCCCGACTCGGCGTCGGTGAGCAGCACCATGTCGACGTCCGCCGGCGTGTGCAGCACGGCCGTCTGCCCGAGGATCCACCGAGCCAGCCCGAGCCGCTCCTCGGCGGGCCCGGCGATGCCGGTCACCCCGACCTCGGCCAGGTCGACGGTCACCGGCACGTCGGGCGCCGTCCACACCAGGGCACCCTGGTGCGCCTCACGCTGCGGGTTGTTCACGTGCACCTCGGACGGCAGGTCGGCCGTGCCGACCCGGGCCACCAGGAAGTCAGGATCGGTCTGGCGGCGCTCCCACAGCCGCGCGCGCGGGCCGACCGCGGTCATCAGCACCTCGGCGGGGTCGGCGAAGTCGCGGCGGCGGAACGTCCGCTCCTCGGCGAGCGCGTCGAGCGCCTCCTGCTGGATCCGGCTGGTGCGCTCGGCGAACTCGGCGAACTCCCGGGCGTAGCGCTGCTTGCTCTGCCGCCGGCCGGTGGTGAAGTTCCCGAGCGCCATCACGGGGGTCATGCCCATGAAGATCAGAGAGAGCGCGTTCTTCGTGAACAGCCACATCACCGCGCCCATCACCAGAGGCGCCAGCACCATCAGCAGCGGGACCGGCGTCTTCTCCGGGCGACGGGGCTCCTGCGGGAGCGAGAACTGCGTGCGGCGTACCGGCGGGAGCAGGCGTGGGGGCCGGTTGTAGTCCAACGTGGCGCCGGCCGGGTTCGGCGACAGCGAGGCGTCCGGCGGGCTCACCGGCTGGACCGCGAGCAGGGTGTGCCCGACCGCGAGGCAGGCGCCCGGCGCCCACGCGACCCCCTCGGTGACGGCGGTGCGCTCGAGGTGCACCAGAGGTACGTCGGCCGCCGGGTCCACCGTCACGGTGCCGTCAGGCAGCGACTCCCCCGGCCGCGGCTTGCGCACGAGCTGTCGCACCTGCGTGCCGAGCACGATCGGCCCGTCGAGCCGGCGGCTGCGCACCGGCGCGGGCCGGGTGCGTCCGACGACCTCGGCGGTCGGCTCGAACCAGACGTCGCCGTCGGCACGCACGGTCACGGTGGCGCAGTGGCCGGGCACCTCCGGATCGACGACCCGGAGGTCGGCCGTCGGAGCAGAACCGAGCGAGTACTCCCCGGCGTCCAGCCGGATCACGGTGCCCGCACCCGGGCCGCTGACGAACCGCACCTCGACGAGGCCGTGCGGCTCCGCGAGCGAGGCCGGCACGGGTGCACCGACGCCCAGCACGACGCCGTGGCGGATCGCGCTCGCGGCGAGCGGCTGCTCGGGTCGGAGCGGACCGTCCGGGAAGTGCAGCACCGGTACGGAGGAACCCGCCGGCCGGTCGGCGCCGACCACGCGGAGCTGCGGCGGACCGGGTGCGGCCGGCTGCAGCGCGGCCATGGGGAACGCCTCGGCGAGCACGGCCGCGAGGTCACCGACCCGGGCGTCGTCCTCGGCGTCGATAGCGAGATCGACCGGGTTGCCGCCGACGACGGCGGTGATCAGCAGGCGCATGCTCCGGGCTCAGGACCCGTCCGCGCGCCGGTCGCCGAGGTGCGCCGGCGCGACCGTCGCGACCAGCGCCTCGGTCTCGCCCTCGTAGGCCTCGGCGCCGAGGACCCGCCCCATCTGCGCGACCACCTCGGCGACGACGGCCTGGTTGCCGGCGTGCAGCCGGATCAGGTCGCGCCACAGCATCTCGGCGGCCGGCACGAGGGCGAGGCCGTGCCGCAGCACGGCGTCCGCGCCGGCACGGTCGCCGGCCGCCGCGAGCAAGGCGGCGGCGCGGCTCGCCATGCTCGCCACCAGCGCCCGGGTGTCCCGGGCGGCGCGGTGGAACGCGAGCCAGGTGTAGCGACCGGCGGGGACCCCGGAGAACGCCTCGCCGCGCGCGAGCGCGACGCCTCGGGCCAGGGAGGCCGCCTGGCCGGGACCGTCCACCAGTGCGGCGACCTGGAGGTCGGCCCAGTCGACGTACACGTCGCTGCCCAGGCGCCACAGGCCGTCCTCGGCGCGGACGAGGCGCGGCGTGCCGGCGACGTCCGTGCCGAGCCAGGCCTGGGTCTCGACGATCGTGCGCCGGACGACGTCGTCGCTCACTCCGCGGGGCCAGAGGCCCGAGGTCAGCACGGCCTCGTGCAGGCCGGCCGGGTGCAGCGCGGCCATGACGACCAGCTCGGTCAGCAGGTCGCGGCGCTCGTCGGCGATCGGGCCGGGAGCAGCGACCGACACCGGGCCGAGCAGCGAGACCACGACGGCCGCGTCGCGCCCGGCCGCCGGCGGCTTGTCGACCTGCTCCGTGGTGAGGCTCGCAGGCGCGGCTTCGCGGACGACCAGCGTCCGCTCGTCGGCGTCGGCAGCCGCCTGCGCGAGCAGCGCGCGGAGCTGGGCGTGGGCGTCGACGGTGTAGCGGCGAGCGTCACCGCTGATCCCGAGCACGCCGAGGTCGACGTGACCGGTGCGGTCCGCGGCGAAGCGCCAGCGCGCACCGGGGGCATCACCGACGCACAGGGCCGCGAACGCGGTGCGGCCGCCGGCCGAGATCGACCTGATCCGCTGGGTCTGCTCGGCCGTGGGCGGAGCCGAGGCGACCAGCACGCGAGGGGTCAGCTCGGGGTGGCGTGCGGTCCCGCGGCCGTTGAGGACGCCCTCGACCCCGAGCCGGGCGAGCAGGCCGGACGCCTGGCCCATCCGGGCCTCCACGCGGTCCAGTGCCTCGTCGAGGTCGGTCGCCGAGCGCACCCGATCCGGGGCGATCTCCGACAGGTCGTCGCCGAAGCCGACCATGGTCACCTCGACGTGGTCCGACCACGGGTGGGTGACGAGGTCGACCACGGTGGACATCACGATCTCCCGCCCGACGGTCGCGTCACCGCCGACCGCGATCAGCCCCGAGGCGTACTCGAGGTCGATCAGCACGTCGAAGCCGTGCGAGGTGGCGACGTTGACCAGGGCGGGGTACGGCGCGGGGGCGGTCGCCGCCAGGCCGGCGAGGTCGGCCGCCCGAACGGTCCAGGAACGGCCGTCGGCTCCGGCGACCCAGGGGTGCGCAGGAGCGGCGGCGTCGCCGACCACGTGGGCGATCACCTGCTCGTCGTCGACGTACACGACGGAGAGGTCGGGCATGGGAAGCGCCTGCGCGACGCGGGACTCGGCCAGGACGCGCAGGGAGCGGTCGAGGAACGACGCGCGGCCAGGGTTCGCCGCCAGCCGGAGCGCACCCTCGTCGTCGCCCGGCGTGCCGAACGGTCCGCGCCGCGCGGTGAGCGCGGTGACGACGCCGGCGAGCACCAGCCCACCGCCGAGCAGCAGGGCGTCGAGGCCGCTGCCTGCCTGGTCGGTTGCCGGCTGCGCGGTGCGGGCGGTCGCGCCGGTGTCCGCCGCGCCGGTGGTGTCGTGGGCGGCTCCGCCGCGCGAGCCCGTGGAGGCGCCAGGCGCGGAGCCGGGCGTCGTGGCGAGCACCCGGACGTCAGGCCCGTGCGCATCGGCCGGCAGGACCAGCTGCCAGCCCGGCCGGATCAGGTCGGCATCGGTGAGGTGGGCACCGTCGGGCTGGACCCGGTCCTTGTTGAGCGCGTAGATCTCGCTGTAGCGGAACGGGTCGCCGAGCGTGCGCTCGGCGATGCCCCAGAGGGTGTCGTGGTGCCGGCCCTCGGGCACCTTCACGGTGGTGAGCTTGAGCTGGCGGTGAGCCGACCGCTGCTCGGCGGCGGCCTCGTGCCGCGCGGCGCGCTCCTCCGCCTGCTGCGCGGCGGCGTCCTGGGCGTGGGCGGTCACGGTCGGCGCCGGTGCGGGTGCGGCGTACGCCTGGGAGAGGCCGGTGGCGAGCGCGGCACCGCCGGCGAGCAGCAGCACGCCGGCCACGAGCTGACGAGCGAGCACCTGGGAGCCGCCGCCGAGGAGCACCCGGGCGGGCATCCGACCCGCCCGGACGGCCCTCCACTCGGTGAGGAAGCAGACCACGAAGTGCACCCAGACGACCCAGACCAGCACGGCGAGCACGTTGATCACGAGGTCGCCGGTCACCTCGGCGGTCAGCCAGTCGCGCGAGGGCGCGGTGGTGGGCAGCGGGTTGCCGACCAGCAGCACGAGGGCGACCGGTACGCCGATCAGGAGGGCCAGCGCGCCGAGGAGAGCGGCCAACCCCTTTGCCACGCGGTGCTGCGTCGCGGCGCCCCGGCTGGGCAGCTTCACGACGGTCGGTCGGGGCGGTGTCTTGGTCGCGGGCATGGTGTCTCCCCCTGGAGGCTGGTGCTACTGGACGACGAGGGCCTGGATCTCGGTGACCGACATCGGGGTCACCGCGGACTTCGTGAAGTCGTCGAGCGGCTCGAAGGTCCCGGCCTCCCCGGTCGCGGAGATCTCCACGACCCAGTGCGAGGTGATCTGCACCTGGAACTTCTCGTCGGCCTGGCCTGCCGAGGAGTGCAGGTACTTGTACCAGCACAGGCCGTCGCCGGGCCGGGGCGTCTGGCCGGGCGTGGCGGGAGTGCCGTTGCCGGGGCAGTCGATCCTCGGCGCCGACCCCGCGCCGAGCGGCTCGACGTAGGTGTGGTCGACGTGCGCGTGGATCACGGCGCCGAGCGGGCGCACCTCCAGCTCTCCGTCGTGCCCGTTGAGGAACGCGACGTTCAGCCCGACCCTGGGATGGTCCGACGGGGAGACGACCGCGACCGGGTCGGGCACGTTGCCCTGTTGCCTCACACCGTCGACCAGGGTCTGCTGGTTCGCGGTCAGCGTCTGCGGAGGCGTGCCGTTGGTCAGGTGGATCAGCCAAGTCTTGATCTGGATCCCGCCCGGTTCGCGGGTCTTGGTCTTCGGGTCGATCCCGCTCAGGCAGCTGTGCCAGTAGTACGTGATGCCCTCGGGACCGGCCGTGTTCGCCTTGCCCATGGCCGCCAGGTCCTCGTCGCTCACCGGGTCGTCCCAGCAGGTCGGGACCGGATCCTTGCCGAGGATCTCCTTGACGCTCCGGCCCTCCGACTTCGACCCCGCACAGACGCCACCGATGTACTCCGGGCCGGAGACGATCGAGCAGTTGTGCCAGGTGAGGTTCTTGGCGGGCCCGTTCTGCGAGGGCGGCGCGGTGGTCGTGGCCGTCCCCGTCGGCACGACGTCCGCCATGGACGGCGGAGCGGCGCCGCGCAGGAGGAGCGCGGGAACGAGGGTGAACAGGACTGCTGCCATGCCGGCAGCGGCCACGAGCGCGAACCGGGTCGACGACCTCACCACCGGACCTCCTTGATCGTGACCGAGGCACAGTCGCCGGTGCCGAGAAGGATCGCGTCGACCTTCCACGTCCCGGCCACCTTCTTCAGGTCCACGAGGATCGGCTTCACCGACCGCGCCTTGCGGCCACCGACGGTCTTGCCGGTCTTCGCGTCCACCGACCACCCCGTGCTCAGCATGCAGGTGCTGACCGTCGCCGACCCACGGCTGCTCCGCACGGCCGTGGGCGTGAACGGCTCGGGACCGGGCCAGTGGTAGCCGTGCTCGAGATCGCCCTTGACGGCTCCGCGGGTGGACTCCAGGCCGGCGGCGGTCGCGAGCGGAGCGACCGTGCCGAGGGTGCGGTCACCCGCGTTGACGGCCTGCCCGACGGCTGCGAAGTACGCCCGCAGGGCCTGCACCTGGGGCCGGCCCTCGAACGCGGAGAGCGGCTCCTCGCTCGGCGTGGCCGTCGGACTGGGGGTCGGGGTCGGGGCCGCGCTGGTCGACACGGTCGTGCTGGGCCCGTCGCTCGACTGCGCGTCGCTGCCACCGCACGCCGAGGCGAGCAGGGCGAGGGCAGCGAGGATGCCGCACAGGGCCGTCGCGCGTGCACGGGTCGACGACCTCACCGACTGCTCCTGATTCCCGGCAGCGGCGGCGGAGGCCGAGCCCCCCGAGGACCGCGCGCGCCTGCGCGAGAGGTCTACCCGTCGACCGAGATCGTGAAACACGCTGCATGCCTTCCCGAGATTTCGTGCCGTCGCCACCTGGACAACGGGCGAGGTCGCCGACCGTGACGGCGTACGGCGCGACCGTGTGCGGGAACAGCCCACCAGCGGGTTCGTCGCCCGGTCAAGTCGGTCGCGCGCGACCGTCCGTGCGGGCCCGGTCACTTCTCGGCCTTCGTGACGCCCTCGTAGGGCCGGGCTCGCGCGGTGGCCTTCGCCGGAAGGTTGCCCGGGTGGACGATGCCGAGCAGCGACGGCTTGATGCTCAGGCTCGCCTCCGTGACCACCACGAGCATCCTGGGGTCGTCCTTCGAGACCGGCTCGATCCGCACGAAGTGGCACTCGGCCTGGCCGAGCTGCTGGACGCGGTCGCAGTACGTGCGCACGCGAACCTGCACGAGGGCGTCGTCGAGCTGCAGGTCGCTCGCGTCGATGTTGATGGCCTGCGCACCCGCGCGGGCCGCCTCCTCGGCGTACGCCACCGCCTCGCCGCGGGCGTTCAGCTGGCGGGAGCCGTCGATGCCGAGGCCGCCGAGCAGGAGCAGCACCAGGCCGATGATCGGGATCGCGGGTGCGATCGAGCCCCGTTCGTCGCGGATCCGGCGGCCGGTCACTGCAGCCCCCGGTAGGGGTCGAGCATCGAGGTGAACGACGACCGGGCGGTGAGCGTGCCCGGCGCCCCGGGGAGCCCGAGGTCGGAGATGTCGTAGGTGCAGTCGGCGTCGACGGTGATCGGCCTGCCGGCCTCGTAGGGAAGCCCGACGGCGACGTGGAGCGAGTTCTGGCAGGACTGGGGCGCGTCCTTCATCGCGTCGAGGAGCACGGCCCGGGCCCGGTCGCGGGCCTCGTCGTAGGAGCGGGCCAGGGTGACGCTGCGGGCCGCGTCGCGGGTGCCGGACTCGAGGGTGCCGTTGACCTGCGCCGCGCGTCCGTAGACGAAGATCAGCGCGAAGATCAGCAGGATGCTCGGAGCCAGCATGGCCAGCTCGATCGCCAGCGAGCCGGACTCCGAGCGCCGGCGGGTGTGCCCCCTCACGGGATCGGTCATCGGGCGCCCTCGAACCGCTCGACCGGCCCTTCGGCCTCCTCGGTGACCGTGAGGTCGAGCATCGGGATCAGGGAGATCACCCGGCCGTGCACCTTCATCCGGACCCGCCCCTGCTCGGCGTCGTACGCCGGTGTCGCGAGCGGGTCGATCAGCGCCTCGCGGCCCACCGAGGTGGCGAACTGCTCGGTGTTGGCCTTCACCCCGGCCCGGATGTCGAGGTAGGTGGCCTCATCCTGGGCCAGCCGGAGCTGGGAGACCCCTTCGCGCGCCGACTGGATCGCGACGCTGCGGCCGTAGAAGAAGAGCGCCCCCTGGATCGCGAAGAAGATCAGGAAGATCAGGGCCGGCGCGACGAACGCGAACTCGACCGCGCTGACGCCGCTCTCGTCGCGCCTCAGGGGCCGCAGGCGCTGCCGGCGGGCTTCGAGGCGCAGTCGTCGAGCTGGGCGCTCTTGTTGGTCACGATCTTCATCACGACGACGCCGATCACGGAGGCCGCGACCACCACGATGGCGGCGATCATGGCCCACTCGATGACCGAAGCGCCGTCCTCGCTCTGCCGGATCCGGCGGAAGCGGAAGTGTGCGTCCTGCAGCAGCAGCACTGCCAAGCTGATCATGGGTCTGGGTCTCCTTCTCGGTGGGGTCGTGCACGTCAGGGCCGCCGATCCTCAGGCGGCGAGGAGCTTGGACACGGCCGGGTAGGCCAGGAACAGCAGGAACGCGGTGCTGATCAGCATCTGGGCGACCAGCATCGACTGCGACTTCTCGCCCTCCTCGCCCTCGGCCTGGGTGAGCTCGCGGCGCCGCAGTGTCGCCGCCCGAGCGGAGAGGGAGGAGCGGATCTTGGCGCCGTCGTCGGCGGCGAGCACGAGCGCACCGGAGAGCTCCTTGAGCTCCTCGACGTCGATCTCGCGACCGAGGTCGCCCAGCGCGACCCAGGGCGTGGTGCCGTACAGCCGGGCGTTCGCCAACGCCTGCCGGATCCGGACCATCGACCAGTGGTCGCCCACGCTGGCCGCGGCGAGCAGCGCCTCCGGCAGGCCGCGCCCCCCGGCCAGGTTCATCGCGACCAGGTCGAGGAAGACGCCCACGCTGCGCCGGAAGTCGCGGCGTCGCGCGGCCGCCTCCGAGCGCAGGGCCAGGTCGGGCAGGAAGAACCCGAACGCCGCGAACGCGAGCGCGGCGACCGCGGGGATCGCCGTCGGCAGGGGGGCGCCGGCGACGGTCGTCATGGTCCACACGAACGGTGCGAGCAGGAACAGCCCGAACCCGGTGGCGACCTTCGTGGCCAGGTGGGTGCCGCGGGTGCGGCCCATCAGGGCCAGGTCGGCGCGCTGCTGGCCGAGCTCCCAGCCCCGGTCGGCCGCCAGCACCTCGAGCCGGTCCGACAGCGAGGCGAAGGCCGAGCGCGCGCGGCGGTCGAGCGCACCGCCCGACTCGTAGGCCGTCGTGGTGTGCGTCGTCATCGAGCGCTGGCCCCGGCTGATCCGGGCGAGCGCCTCCGCCACACCCGGGCGGGGCCGCAGGAACACCCGTACGAAGGCGTAGACCCCCAGCCCGGTGACGGCTCCGAAGAACAGCGCCGCGATCATCGGGCGCCCGCCCGCGCCGGTGACGAACCCTGCGACGGGCCCTGGCTCTGCGCCTGCGCCTCCACCGGTGCCCGGTCCGTCCGCGACTCTCCCTGGGGGCCGAACACCAGGAACCGGTCGGTCTTCGAGGGCGCCGAGAGGCTGCGCAGCCACAGCAGGCCCGCGGAGAACAGCCCGGCGATCACGACCAGGACGACCTGGCCGGCGATCGAGCCGTAGGGCTCGACGTAGGGGCGGTTCAGCAGGCTGAGCATGCCCATCATGCCGAGCACGATCAGCAGCACGATCCGCACGCTGCGGCGGATGCTCTTCCGGCTGGCCTCGATCCGCCGCCGCATGTCCAGCTCCTCGCGCGTGGACGTGGCGAGCGCGGTGAGGACGTCACGCAGGCCCGGCCCGCGCAGCCGGGCGTTGAGCAGAAGGGAGGCGCAGATGATGTCCGCGCTCGGGTCGTCGAGGTCCTCGGCGAAGGCGCGCAGGGCGTCGGGGAGCGGCTCGCGGATGCGCAGCCGGTCGACGAGGAGGTTCAAGGAGGGCCGGATCGGGGTGCCGGCGTTGACCGCGGTCGCCGGGATCGCCTGCTCGAGGCCGATCGCGCCCGCGATCGTGTCGCGCAGGGACTCCGTCCAGCTGGCCAGCGCGTCGAGCCGCGCGATCGCCCGCTTCTCGACCGCCGAGCTGCCGGCGATGCGGTCCCAGTAGGCGACCAGCAGGCCGATGCTGATCCCGGCCACGACCCACCGGGTGGCGAGCAGGGCCAGCAGGCCGGCCGCGATGCCGAGGACGAGGCGGCGGGTGCGCTCCTGGAGGCTGGCCCGCTGCTTGCGCGGTGTGCCGGCCGGCCGGTGGGGCACCCCGACGTACGCGACGACCATCGCGAACAGGCCGAGCCCGACGACGGCACCGCACCCGAGCGCGACCAGCAGGGACCCGGTCATCAGGTCCACCGCGCCATGGTCTCGGGCTGGTAGCCCTGGGTGAGCAGGTCGTCGAGGCAGCTGATCGGCGCGTGCGCGGCGACGTTGCCGCTGCGGTCGAGGGCGAACACCTCGCTGGAGAGCACGCGCCCGTCGACGCCGGTGACCTCGCGGACACTCTCGACCATGCGGGTCAGCCGGCCGCCGTGGTCGTAGTCGTTGCGCTTGCGCATGAACACCACGAAGTTGATCGAGCCCGCGATCAGCATGTGCGTGGCCTCGACCGGCAGGTGCTCCTGGGCCTGTGCAGCGCGTACGTCGCGATCCGGTTGAACACCTCCATCGAGGAGTTCGCATGGATCGTCGACAGCGAGCCGTCGTTGCCCTGGCTCATCGCGTTGAGCATGGTCACGATCTCGTCGCCGAGGACCTCGCCGACGATGACGCGGCTGGGGTTCTGACGCAGCGACCGGCGGACCAGCTCGGCCATGCTGACCCCGCCGAGGCCCTCGGAGTTCGGCAACCGCTCCTCGAAGGCCACCACGTTGGGATGGAGGTCCTCGAACTGGTCGAGGCCGAGCTCGAGGGCGCGCTCGACGGTGATCAGGCGCTCGACCGGGGGGATTTCGTTGGCGAGCGCGCGCAGCAGGGTGGTCTTGCCGGAGTTGGTCGACCCGGCGATCATCACGTTCTTGCGCGCGCGTACGGCGGCCCGCAGGAACGACGCCAGCTCGGGGGTGATCGTGCCGTTGCCGACCAGGTCCTCGAGGCCGACCCGGCCGAGCCGGGAGCGCCGGATCGACACGCTCGGCCGGGCGCAGACCGACATGACGGCCGAGAGTCGCGAGCCGTCGGGGAGCCGCAGGTCGAGCTGCGGGTTGGCGGTGTCGAACGGCCGCGACGCCAGGCCGACGCTCGCGGCGAGGATCTGGATCAGCTCGACCAGCTCCTCGTCGCTGTCGGCGACCGGGTCGGCGAGCTCCTCGTGACCGTCGGCGTAGCCCACGAAGACGCGGTCGCAGCCGTTGATGTCGATGTTCTCGACCTCGGGGTCCTGGAGCAGGGGCTGGAGCCGGCCGACCCCGAAGAGCGCCGCGTGGATCGCGGCCGCGACCACCTCCTCCTCGTCGGCCGTCGGCGGGGTGCGGCCCAGGGTGATCTCGGCACGGGCGTGGTCCTCGAGCACCTGCACGATCAGCGACCGGGCGAACTGGCGCTCGTCCTCGGGGGACATCGCGGCCCGGCCCAGCACCTCGTCGCTGCGCCGCTGCTGGTTCAGCCGGTCGGCGACCTGCGCCCGCAGCATGCGCACGAGCTGCGGGTCGGCACCCAGGCCGGTGACCGGCCCCGTGGTCGTCACGACGCCCTCCTGCGGCCCCTGCGGGAGCGGGCACGGACGTCGTCGGCGACCGCGGCCGGGTCGGGTGCGGCGACGGCGCCACCGAGGTCGGCGTACAGGCGCCGGGCGAGGGTGTGCCCGCTGCGCACCAGGAGGCTGCGCTCGGGACGGAACACCTCCCCGCCCTCGTACATGGCGACGGTCGCGTCGTCCCGTGCGACGACGCCGTAGTCGGACACCCACGGGAGCCCCTGAGCCACGCCGGCCGCGGCGGCGGCGACGTCGCGGGACTGCGCGGTCGTCGCGACGCACACGATGCCGACCCGGACCTGGCGGTCGCGGAGCTGGTCCTCCAGGGACTCCAGCCGGCGACGGGTGTGGATCACGCTCCAGGCGCTGGGCCGGTAGACGCACAGCAGCGCGGCCGACCGCTCGACCATGGCCAGGTGGGTCGAGCGCGCGTTGACCTGGCCGATGTCGGCGAACACGTCGATGCCCGGGACCCGCGCGAACGCCTGCGCCAGGCTCGGCCACAGCGGGGCGGCGGCGACCGCCTGCTCCGGGCCGGGGAGCCCGGCCAGCACCTGCTGGCCACCGAGCGCCGTCTGGGCGTGCGCGACGACGGTCTGCGGCTCCAGCCCGCGCCGGGCCGCCGGCAGCAGCGACATCAGGCCCTGGTTGAGGTCGAGGGGGCCGTGCTCGCCGGGAAGCTTGAGCGCGACGTCGCCGCCGAGCGGGTCGGCGTCGGCCAGGATGCTCGGGGCCGGCCAGAGGTTCGCCAGCAGCATGCTGGTCGTCGTCGCCCCGGGCGCACCCTTGGCCGACATCACCGAGATGAGTGCCATCGGTGGCCTGCCTACTGCGTCTTCCAGTCGATGGACGGCCGGGTGTCGTCGGGCAGGATCGTGACGGCGAGGTTGCCGGAGGAGGCGAAGTTCGCGAGGTCGCCGGCGACGTCGCTGCGGACCAGCACGGTGATGCTGGTCGTGCCGGCGCCGGCGCCGTGGCCGACCGAGATCACGCGCGCGGCATTGACGATCACGGGGTTGCCCGGGGCCGCCTCGGTCGAGCTGCCGCTGCCGGAGACGAAGTAGACGCGGACGACCTGGCCCGTGCGGGGGACCTGGCTGGGACGACGCGTCGGGTCCAGGACGATGCCGACGCCTTCGCCGTTGTCCGGCACGAGCGTGTCGACGCTGAACATCTTCGGGCTGAGCAGGGCGCCCTGCGGCACGGCGCTGGTGGCGCGGGTGCCGACGTACGAGCTCACGAGGCGGGCCGGGACCAGGGCGGCGCCGTCGGCGGCGACGCGGACCGTGGAGAAGTCGCTGCGGCTCATCACCTGGCCGAAGGCGATGTCGTGGCTGGCGGCCAGGACGCTCTCGCGGTCGCCGCTGCGGAACACGAGCAAGGCGCTGCCGAGCGCGCCGAGGAGGATCAGCAGCAGCGCGAGTGCCGCGAGCGCAGGACGCCGGTCGCGCGGCGCCACCGGCAACCGACCGCGCTCGAACGTCTCGCGCTCCGGTGTCGAAATCATGCAGGTGTCTCCCGAGATCGAGTAGCCGTCAACCGGTCAGGCCCGACCAAGGCTCGTGGAACGCTCCCGAGACGGAGCTCTGCGCGGTGCCGGATCAGTCCTACCCGTGCCGCCAGGCGGCGAAACGCAGCCTACGTCGAGTCCCTGTTCCGGCGTACCTCGTCCCCGCATGTCGGGAATAGGTGGGGCGCGCCCGTTGTCGGGACCGGTATGACGGTTCCCGCACTGACGCTCAACGACGGCCACTCCATCCCCCAGCTCGGCTTCGGGGTCTACCAGATCCGGCCCCAGGAGACGGAGGCGGCGGTGAGCCGGGCCCTCGAGGTGGGCTACCGGCACATCGACACCGCACAGATGTACGGCAACGAGAAGGGTGTCGGTGACGCCGTGGCCGCCTCCGGCCTGCCGCGCGACGAGGTGTTCCTCACCTCGAAGCTCAACAACGGCTTCCACCGCCCCGACGACGCGCGACGCACCTTCGACGAGACGCTCACCAGGCTCCGCACCGACCACGTCGACCTGTTCCTGATCCACTGGCCGCTCCCCACCCGGTACGACGGCGACTTCGTGTCCACGTGGAAGACGCTCGTCGAGTTCCAGGCCGACGGGCGCGCCCGCTCGATCGGGGTCTCGAACTTCCAGGTCGACCACCTGGCCCGGCTGGCCGAGGAGACCTCCGTCGTCCCGGCGGTGAACCAGATCGAGGTGCACCCCTACTTCGGCAACGAGGACGTGCGGGCCGCCGACGCGCAGGCCGGCATCCTCACCGAGGCCTGGTCACCGATCGCGCAGGGCGCCGTCCTCGACGACCCGGTGGTCACCGGCATCGCCGACAGCGTCGGCCGGACCCCCTCGCAGGTCGTGCTGCGCTGGCACGTGCAGCGCGGCGACATCGTCTTCCCGAAGACCACGCACGTCGAGCGGATGCAAGAGAACTTCGCGATCTTCGACTTCGAGCTGTCCGAGGACCAGGTCGCCGCGATCAGCGCGCTCGACCGCGGTGAGGCCGGCCGGCGCGGACCGAACCCGAGCACGTTCGACTGGATCCCGTAGCGGCCCGTCGAGGTCAGCCGCCGACGGTGACCGTGACCTCGTTGGACGCCGTCTGGGTGGCGGGGTCGAAGACCCGGAAGCGCTGGTCGCCGGTGCGGCCGGTCATGACGTACGTGGAGAAGGTGCCGACGTTCACGCGCACCTGGACGCCGAAGTCGGACCAGGTGCCGTTCTCGAACCGCTGCACCATCAGGCTCTCGTTGTCCTGGCCCGGCCACTGGCCGGTGAGGTTGATCCGCTCCATCGGCCGCACCATCACCGGGGACGCGCTCAGGTAGAGCCCGGTCGACACCGCCGTCGGCGTGCTGGTCGGGACGTCGCCCGGAGACGCGGTGTCCGAGGGCACCGGGAGTGCCGTCGTCGGGAGCGGGTTGAGCGGCTGGACGTTGCCGCTGGTCGTGTCGTTGCTGCTCGAGGTCTGCAGGCCGAGCGCCTTCACCATCACCCAGGCGCCGAGGCCGATCACGAGGCCGATGACCACGGCGACGCCGAGGATCTTGGCGACGACGGCAGTGATCTCCTGCTGCCTCTCGCGCTGGTCGTCCTGGATCCCCGTCACGCCTCCAAGGATAGAGGCCGGTCCAGGTGTCTCCCACGGGTCGCGGAGGCGGAGGTGACCGGCGCCACGGTCAGCGCGGCTCCAGCACCACGACCGGGATGACCCGGTCGGTCCAGGACTGGTAGGAGTCGTAGTCGGCGTACAGGTCGACCAGGCGCGGCCAGAGCGTCGCGCGCTCGGCGTCGTCCACGACGCGGGCGAGCATCGGACGCCGACGACGGCCGACCTGGACGGTCACGTCGGGGTGGGCGAGCAGGTTGAGGTACCACATCGGGTGCTCGGGGCGGCCGGCCTGCGAGGCGACGACGACGATGCGGCCGCGGTCCTCGAGGTAGACCAACGGCGTGGTCCGGAGCCTGCCGGTCTTGCGGCCGCGGTGCTCGAGCAGGCAGATCGGCACCGGGTTGCGGAAGCCGGCCCCGATCCGCCAGGTACCCCCGACCCGTCCGCCGGTGGTCCGGTAGAGCCACACGTTGCCCGTGGCCATGAGCTTGATGATCCGGCGGGTGAGGTCGGAGTCGAGACCCTTCGGTTTGGTGTCCACGAATCAGAAGCCGCGCATCCAGACGTTGTCGTCGACCATGCGCCTGGAACGCCAGCCGTCCGGCGTACGCACCAGCTCGTGGTGGTAGTAGCCGCCGACCTCGACCAGCGTCTCGCCGCCGTTCGGGCCCGGCGCCACCATCGGGTTCGTGAAGTACGCCGTTGCGCGGGCCGTGTCGCCGTCGAGCTCGATCGAGACCTGGCCGATGACGTGCTGGTACCGCAGGAAGCCGCCCAGGCCCTGCGCCACCCACGGCTTCGCGACCGGCAGCACGTCGGCCGGCCCGCCGACGGCGGAGTAGTCGAGGATCGCGTCGGCGGTGAACACCGCGTCGAGGTCGTCCCAGCTGCGGGTGTCGATCGCCCGCGTGTAGCGGGTGATCACGTCGACGATCTCCTGGCGGTCGCTCAGCTCCTGCAGGTCCATGGACCCACCCTAGGCAAAAACTGAAACCGGTTCTAGTATTTCGGAAGGTTCAATCTCCGGAGGTCACATGCGGTTCTCGTTCGCCGAAGGCATGACGCACGCCGAGTACTACGCCCCGCTGGCCCAGGCCGCCGAGGCGGCCGGCTACACGTCCATGACGATCGCGGACTCCCTGATCTACCCCAAGGAGTCCGACTCGAAGTACCCCTACACCGACACCGGTGACCGGGAGTTCCTCGAGGGCAAGGAGTTCATCGAGACGATGATCCTCTGCGCGCACCTCTTCGCGGTGACCTCGACGCTGCGGCTCACGCCGTTCGTGCTGAAGCTGCCGATCCGGCCGCCGGTGCTCGTGGCCAAGCAGGCCTCGTCGCTGGCGTTCCTGTCCGGCAACCGGCTCGGGCTGGGCGTCGGGCTCTCCCCCTGGCCCGAGGACTTCGCCGCGCTCGGGGTGCCGTGGGAGCGACGGGGCAAGCGGATGGACGAGTGCATGGACGTCCTGCGCGGCCTGACCACCGGTGAGTACTTCGAGTACCACGGCGAGTTCTTCGACATCGAGCCGCTCAAGCAGTGCCCGGGCGCCACCGAGCCGGTCCCGCTGCTGGTGGGTGGGCACTCCGACGCGGCGCTGCGGCGCGCGGTGCTGAAGGGCGACGGGTGGATGCACGCCGGCGGTGACCCCGAGGAGCTCGACCGGCTGCTCGCGCGACTCGCGGAGATCCGCAAGGCCGAGGGCGACGACCGCGACGACTTCGAGGTGCACGTGATCTCCTACGACGCCTACACCCTCGACGGGATCAAGCGGCTCGAGGACAAGGGCGTGACCGACGCGATCGTCGGCTTCCGGGTCCCCTACATCAAGGGCCCGGACACCGAGCCGCTGCAGACCAAGATCGACCACCTGAACCGGTACGCCGAGGACATCATCAGCAAGGTGGCGCTGTGATGGCCGGCCACGGTTGGTTGAGGTGCCGAGCCCCTGGGCGAGGCCTCGAAACCACCGGCACCGCATCGCAGCGCCGACCCGGAGGTTTCGAGGCTCGCTGCGCTCGCACCTCAACCACCGGGAGGGTGGCGCTGTGAGCATCGCCGCCACCGGGGTCGCGGCCTTCGCCGAGGCGGTGCGCGAGGCCGAGAAGCTGATCGCGAACCCGCCGTTCGACGTCTCCGAGCAGGACCTCGCCGAGGGCTACGACTACCTCGCCGGCAGCATCCGGTCGTCGCTGCAGATGGCGTTCGACTACGACGTCGAGCACCCGGTGCTGATCAACCCGACGCACCAGTACGCCCGCCAGGGGCTGGACAACCCCGACGCGATCTACTTCAACGCCTACCTGGCGCCCGGGGCGTCGTACCTGGTCTCGGGGGTGCGCGGCACGACCGCGGACCTCTCCTTCCAGATCATGGACGGCACCTACTCGGCCGAGGGCGCGCCCAACACCGTCGCGGCGTTCGACGACCGCGAGCTCGAGGTGAAGGCCGACGGGTCCTTCGAGTGGCGCTTCGGGCCCGAGCTCGGGCTCGGCAAGGGCGCGACCCTGATCGTCCGCGAGGTCTACGACGACTGGAACACCGAGGAGCGCGGCCGGCTGCGGATCCAGCGGCTCGACACCGCCGGGCAGCCGCGCGCGGCGCTGACGCCGGAGCGGGTCGCGAAGCGGTACGGCGTCGCCGCGAAGATGCTCGTCGGCCGGATCAACACCTGGTTCGCCTTCCCGGAGTGGTTCACCTACAAGGAGCCGGTCAACACGCTGACCGTGCCGAAGTCGACCCCGGGCGGGCTCGCCTCGCAGTTCAGCTCGATCGGGCACTACGCGCTCTCCGACGACGAGGCGATGGTCGTGACGGTCCCGGTGTGCGACGCCGCGCCGTACCAGGCGATCCAGATCGGGTCGCGGTGGTACGTCTCGACCGACTACGAGCACCACCAGACGTCCCTGACGAGGGCACAGTCGCAGGCCGACCCGGACGGGAAGCTGCGCTACGTGGTCAGCGAGCGCAACCCCGGCATCGCCAACTGGCTGGAGACCACCGGCCACCCGCAGGGCGTGATGATGCTGCGCTGGCAGCGGATCACGCGCGAGCTGACGGCCGAGGACGGCCCGACCGTCGAGGTCGTGCCGTTCGACGAGGTCGGCGCGCACCTGCCCTACCTCGAGGACAACCGGGTCACCCCGGAGGAGTACACCGCCCGCATCGCCGCCCGCCAGGTCGGCATCGCCCGAAGGATGATCAGTTGACGACAGAGAACCTGCTCCAGGACAAGGTGATCGTGCTCTCCGGGGTCGGCCCCGGCCTCGGCCGCTCGTTCGGCGAGGAGGCCGCGAAGATGGGCGCCGACCTCGTGCTGGTCAGCCGCACGGAGCGCCGCCTGGAGAAGATGGCCGAGACGGTCCGGTCGTTCGGCCGGCGTGCACTGGTCGTCCCGACCGACATCAACGACGAGGACGCGCGCCAGCGCCTCGTCGAGGCGGCGCTCGCGGAGTTCGGCAAGGTCGACTGCCTGATCAACAACGCGTTCGGGATCCCCCCGATGGACCCGATCACGCAGATCAAGCTCGAGGCGCTGCGTGCCGCCAACGAGACCAACGTCTTCGCGCCGCTGCGGCTCTCGGCGCTCTTCGCCGACGCTCTGGCCGAGACCAAGGGGTCGATCATCATGGTCAACTCCTGCGTGGTCTACCAGTCGCAGCCGGAGTACTCCGGCTACAAGCTGTCGAAGGGCGCCCTGAAGCACCTCGCGTCGTCGCTGGCCACCGAGCTGGGGCCGCGCGGCATCCGGGTCAACAGCATCGCGCCGTCCTACATCTACGAGGACGTCAACAAGGCCTACTTCGACTGGCTGGCCTCCGAGGCCGGTACGACGCACGAGGAGATCTACCGCCAGAAGGGGGAACCCACCTCGCTCAAGCGGCTGGCCACGCCCGACGAGGTCGCGCGTGCGGCGCTGTTCTACGCCAGCGACCTGGCCGCCTGCGTGACGGGGACCATGCTCAACGTCGACTGCGGCGAGTTCCATGACGACTGAACGGCCGGTGGTTGAGGCGCGAGCGCCACTCACCCGGCCGGTGGTTGAGGTCCGAGCGCCAGCGAGCCTCGAAACCACGCTAGGGAGGCGACATGACTGACGACGTGATGCAGCGCGAGCGCGCCGACGTCGGGTCCTTCGAGGACATCGCCGCGGCGGCCGAGCGGACCACGGGGATGAGTGACTTCGGCGACACCGCGCACGAGGAGGGCCTGCGGATCCTCGTCGAGGACCTCAACTCCGCCGAGGCGGGCCTCACCGGCAAGGGCAACTACTTCCAGCGCTCGGAGGTCAAGAGCGCGCTGGTCGGCCGGCTGCTCACCCAGGCGCAGTTCAACGCGCGGCCGGAGCACGTCGACGTACCGATCGAGCGGCCGATCTTCGTGATGGGCCTCCCCCGCACCGGCACGACGGCTCTGCACCGGCTGCTGCACGCCGACCCGAGGGCGCAGGGGCTGGAGATGTGGATCACGCAGTACCCGCAGCCGCGACCGCCCCGGGAAACCTGGGAGACCGACCCGATCTTCACCGCGATGCAGCAGGCCTTCCAGGCCCACCACGTGGCGAACCCGGAGTACCTCGGCATCCACTACATGGACGCCACCTCGGTCGAGGAGTGCTGGCGGCTGCTGCGCCAGACCGGCAAGTCGAACTCCTACGAGTCGCTGGCGAACGTGCCCCGCTACACCGAGTGGCTGGCCAAGCAGGACTGGACCGACGCCTACGCACGCCACAAGCAGAACCTGCAGCTGATCGGGCTGAACGACCAGGACAAGCGCTGGGTGCTGAAGAACCCGTCGCACATGACGGCGCTCGACGCGCTGATGACCGTCTACCCCGACGCGCTCATCGTCTACACGCATCGCGACCCGGTCACCTGCATCGCCTCGTCCTGCTCGCTGTCGGCCGAGACCACCGCCGGGCACTCCACGACCTTCGTCGGCGAGACCATCGGGCGCACCCAGCTCGACCTCTGGTCGCGCGCCTACCACGCGTTCCACGAGGCGCGACCGAAGTACGACCAGGCCCAGTTCGTCGACGTCGCGTTCTCCGACCTGGTCAAGGACCCGCTCGGCGTGACCCGCAGCATCTACGAGCGGTTCGGGCTGGACTGGACGCCGGAGGTGCAGGCCGCGATCGAGGAGATCGACCGCGAGTCCAGACAGGGGGCCGCCAAGCCCTCCCACTCCTACCGCCTCGAGGACTACGGCCTCACCGAGGACGAGGTCCGCGCCCGCTTCCGTTGAATGGGGGGTTCGTTCCCGTCGAGTGGGGGTTCGTGCCCTGCGAGTTGGGGGTTCGTGCCCGTCGAGTTGGGGTTCGTGCCCCGGCGTACGGCGCACGCCGTCGGATGAGATCCGCAGCGCTGGGTAGCACAAGCAGACCGGAATGACGCCCGCGGTGGAGGCGCGCGATGCACTGGCTGCTGCGGGTGCAGGGCGTCGACGACCTCGCGGAGGTCGCACGTCCAGATCGAAGGCGACGGTCAGCTCAGCGTCGTACGCAAGGACGGGGACCGGCCCCAGCGGGCGTGCCGGCGCGAGGCCTGAGGGACGAACACCCGACTCGACGGGCACGAACTCCCCACTCGACGGGCACGAACTCCCGATTCAACGGGAGCGGCGGCGGAGGATCGCGTAGCCGATGCCGAGGGCGGCGAGGGCCGCGGCGGCGGTGCCGGGCGTGGCGCGGAGGCGCTGGTACTCCTCGGTGATCGAGGGCCACAGCGTCTGCTCGAGCAGGAGGCCGGCGTGCTCCGGCGTCGGGGAGAGGTCGGTCACGGGCACGGGCTCGCCGAAGGCGATCCGGACGCGGCGCGGCAGGTGGGACCGACGTCGCTCGGTGCCGGAGATCGCGGTCGGCACGATCACGGCACCGGTCTCGATCGCCAGACGAGCCGCTCCGCGCCGAGGCAGGCCCAGGCGCTCGGGATCGGGCACCCGCGTGCCCTCGGGGAACAGCGCCAGCACGTCACCACGCTCGAGGACCGCCCGCGCGGTCTCGATCGCCTCGTCGTCCGAGGACCCACGCAGCACCGGGAAGCCGCCGAGGGCGACGAACAGCCGGGCCCGCCAGTCGGTGAACAGCTCGGCCTTGCCCATGAAGTGGAGCCGGCGCCGGCAGACCACGGCGATGAAGAACGGGTCCCAGAAGCTCTTGTGGTTGGGGATGAGCACCACCGGCCCGGTCTTCGGGATGTTCTCGGTGCCGGTGGCGGTGAGGCCGAAGACCAGCCTCATCACCGGGACGAGCAGCATCTTCGCGAGGAAGTACACCACCGGGTTGCTGCCCTTGGTCCGGGCCAGCCGGTGTGCCTCCTCGTACGGCAGGCTCACCTCAGGACTCCTGGCGCGAGGCCTTCAGCGCCTGCCAGCCCCAGCGGCCCAGGACCGCCGCGATCAGCACGTTGACGACGATCAGCACGGAGTGGGCGACGTAGTACCCGGTCGGGCGGTCCTCCTGCGTGTCGATCAGCGCCTTGGTGAAGCGCGCGTAGGTCAGCACGTTCCAGACGGCGACGAGCAGCAGGACCACGGCGTGCTTGCGTTCGAACCTCACGCCGGAAGCCTACAAACGCCGTGGTCGTCCGGGTTTCGGCAGGCTCAACCACCCGGCCGTCAGGCCAGCGGAAGGGTGAGCGTCAGGACGGCTCCGTGACCGTCCTCACGTGGTGCGGCGGACACCTTGCCGCCATGGGCTGCGGCGACGTCGGCGACGAGGGCGAGGCCGAGTCCGTAGTGCCGTCGAGGAGACGTGGCCTCCCGGGTGCTGGCGAACCGCTGGAACATCCGCGGCAGCACCTCGGCGTCGATGCCGGGCCCGTCGTCGGTGACCGCGATCTGGCACGAGCCCCGGCCGGCCCTCACGTCGACCGTCACGGCGGTCGTGGCATGGTCCAGGGCGTTGTCGACGAGCGCGATGACGGCCCTGCGCAGCGACGACTCGGACCCGCGTACGACGGCCTCGTCCTGCCCCGTCACGGTCAGCTCCTTGCCCTGCTCGCCCGCCAGCGCCACCGCCGACTCGACGGCCTCGGCGACGACCACGCCGACGTCGACCTCGTCGTGCGCGACCGACCTGCGGGTGTCGGCCGCGGCGAGCAGGTCGTCGAGGATCTCGCCGAGCCGGTGCGTGTCGGCGAGGACACCGTCGATCTCCCCGGGAGCGGGGGTCTGTCCGCGACGCAGCTGGCGGCTGAGCAGCTGCACGCGGGTGCTGAGCAGGGTGAGCGGCGTGCGCAGCTCGTGGCTGGCGTCCGCGACGAAGCGGCGCTGCATCGCCAGCGACTCCGCGAGCGGCCGCAGGCTGCGCCAGGCCAGCACGACACCGGCGAGCGCCGCCAGCACCACGCCGAGCCCGCCGGCGGAGAACAGCGCGACCTGGAGCCGGTGCCGCTCGGCCTCGTACTCCTCCTGGTCGTAGATCGCCTGGTTGACGCGGTCGCCGACGCGCTCGGTGCGCACGAGGTAGCGGTCGTGGCCCTCGCGGACGAGGTGCTCGCGCACGATCCCGTCGGCGCGCGTGGCGGCCATGTCGGCCTCGATCGGGAAGCCCTCAGGGAGCTCGGGCGAGCTCAGCCGGTGGCCGCCGCGCTCGACGACGACGAGGACGCCTCGCGGCGCCTCCTTCGGCTTGTCCACGTTGGCACTGGCGCTTCGGACCGCCTGCCGGCCCTCGTTGGCCGCCGAGCGGTCGGCGACGACGAACACCGTGATGCCCACCAGCACGACGCAGGTGAGCACCAGCAGGGCGGTCTGCAGGCCCATCCGCCAGGCGGCGCGGCCGAGCTCCCAACCGGTCACAGCCGGCCCAGCCGGTAGCCGACTCCCCGGACGGTGAGCACGCTCTCGCGACCGAGCTTGCGGCGCAGGTAGTGCACGTAGGTGTCGACGAGGCCCTCGTCCTCGGCGTCGTCGAACGCGGCCTCGAGCAGCTCGTCGCGGCTGAAGACCCTCTTCGGGCTGCGCGCGAGGTGGAGGAGCACGTCGGCCTCGCGCGCCGAGAGCGAGACCACGTCGCCGTGGTCGAGGCTCACCTCGCGCGCGGCGACGTCGAAGGCGCCGCCCGGCACCCGCACCACGTCCGCGTGCTCGACGTGCCGGCGCAGCAGGCCGCGGAGCCGGGCGAGGAGCTCGTCGACGTCGAACGGCTTGGACACGTAGTCCTCGGCGCCCGCATCGAGACCCTCGACCCGGTCGGCCGGGTTGCCGCGTGCGGAGAGCACGAGCACCGGCGTGACGATGCCCTTCGAACGGAGCCGGCCGAGCAGGTCGAGGCCCTCGATCGCGGGCAGGCCGCGGTCGAGCACGATCACGTCGTAGCTGCGGGTGAGCCCGAGGTGGAGACCCCGCTGGCCGTCGGGCGCGACCTCGACGTCGTACCCCTCCTCGCCGAGCAGCCCGTCGAGGAGACCGGCGAGCTCCCGGTCGTCCTCGACGAGCAGCAGGCGAGCCATGACAGAAGGCTAGGGCCAGGAGGGGGTCGGCGTACGACGACCGTCAGTTGCCGTCGCCGTCACGCTCGCCGCCCTGGGCCGGCTTCCTGGAGACGTCGGACCACGCCGCCTTCGCGCCGCTGTGGCCGATCAGCGCCACGTCGACCAGGGTCGCGCCGGAGAGCAGCACGGCGACCACCGAGACGGCCGCGACGAGGCCCTTGCCGGGCGTCTGGCCGCTCGCGGTGCGGCGCTGGAGCCAGTAGAGCGCGATCGCGACGAGCGCGAGCGGGATCACGAACCAGATCAGGGAGTCGGCGAGCTCGGAGTGCTCCTCGATCAGGCGGGTGTCGCCGACGCGGCTCTCGAGGGACTCGCCCGAACCTGTCGACAGCGGGACGAGGACGCAGGAGGCGAGCGCCGCCAGCACGGGGACCGGGCCGACCCAGGCGCGGAAGCGCGGGAGGACCGCTGCCAGGACGACCAGCAGGGTGGTGGTGGGGACGAGGACAACGGTCGCGTGCACGATCAGGGGGTGCATCGGGAGGCCGAAGATGGTGTCCAGCACGGTGCAGCCTTTCTCTGAGGACAGGTCGGCGCCAGTTTTCTGGGCATTTCTTGACGTCTCCTTGAAACACCCGAACCACCAGCACCTCCCGCCCCACCGTGCCGACGGCGGTCGGACCGCTACCGGCGGCGCACCACGACCCGGGCGCCGTGCTTCGGCACCGAGGTGATGTTGCGGACCTTGGGTTGCTCGCGGGCCCCGGGCGGCAGGCCGAGGTCGTACGCCGCGAGCACCTCGCGGAGCACCACGACCCCCTCCATGAGCGAGAAGCCGGCGCCGATGCAGCGGCGTACGCCGCCACCGAACGGGATCCAGGTGTTCGCGGCGACCTCGCCGGAGAGGAACCGCTCGGGACGGAACGCGGCGTGGTCCGGGTGGCTGGTCTCGGAGCTGTGCGCGAGGATGATCGAGGCCGCGACGTTCGCACCGGCGGGGAGGTCGATGCCGCCGACGGTGGCCGGCGCCATCAGGTGGCGCACCACCATCGGGATCACGGGGTGCAGCCGCATCGACTCCTTCAGGACGGCCTCGAGGTGGTCGTGGTCGCCGCGGAGGGCCGCGGCCCGTGCCTTCCCCTCCTGCACCGGGTCCTTCGCGAGCTCGTGCAGCGTCCAGGCCAGTGCCGTCGCGGTGGTCTCGTGGCCGGCCAGCAGCAGGGTGACCAGCTGGTCGCGCAGTTCCTCGTCGGTGAGGCCGGTGTCCGTGGGGTCGTCCTCGTCACGGACCAGGAGCAGGCGGGACAGCACGTCGCTGCGCGACTCGAGATCGCGCGCCGTGCGGCGCTCGGCGATGAGGGCGTAGATGACCCGGTCGAGGGCGACCTGGTTCTCGAACGCGCGACGCCAGGGGCCGAGCCGCTGCAGCCGGGGGAAGCCCCAGCCGAGGAACACCGCCGGGCTCACGTTGACGGTGCGGTTCACCAGCGGCCGCAGCTCGGCGAGGCGTCCCTCGTCGGTCACCCCGAACACCACCTGCAGGATCACCTCGAGGGTCAGCGCGTTCATCCGCTCCAGCGTCCGGAACGGCCGCCCCTCGTCCCAGGAGCCGACCTCGGTCTTCGCCAGGCCCTCGACCATCGACTCGTAGCCGCGGAGTGCGTGCCCGTTGAACGCCGGCATCAGCAGCTTGCGGGCGCGCTTGTGCTGGGCGCCGTCCACGAGGAGCAGCGAGTGCTCGCCCATGACCGGGCCGAGGATCGCGTTGCCCTTGCCGGCGTGGAAGATCTCGGGGTCCCCGGCGAAGATCTCGCGCACGTGCTCGGGCCGGTTGAACACCACCAGCCAGCGGCCCTCGGGGAGGATCCGGATGGAGAAGACGTCGCCGTACCTGCGGTGCAGGTGCGGGATCCACTGGTGGCGGAAGCGCATCAGCGCGATGCTCTGCAGGAGGCCGGGGTACTTCGGCCCGTCCGGTACGTCGGCGGGGTCGACGCGGCCGCTCACGCCCTGGGACAGCGGGCGCATCCGCTCGAAGCGGGCCTCGGTGCGCGGGTCGGCGTCTGTGGTCATGGGTTCGATGCTACGAGCCACTCGCCGGGTCGGGATCCGACCACGGTAGGAGTTGCAGGCATGCCAAGGGCCTGCGAGGCGATGTCCCTGGCTGGTTACCTTCTCCGGTCCAGGGTCCCGCGGTCACCGCTCGGTTTCACCGATCGTCGCGCAACGCATGCGTCCCGCTCGCCGACCCTTGCGGTTTCCTCGCCCGTCTCGCAGGCCACCGTCATCGTCACGCTCGCAGGTGCGCGCCACCAGGGTCGAAGGTCCCGGGCTGGTCCCCGGCTCGGCGTGCCCGCTCAGACCAGCCCGGTGCGCCGGGCGATCGCGGCCGCCTCGGTGCGCCCGCTGGCCCCGAGCTTGGCCAGGATGTTCGAGACGTGCACGCTGACCGTCTTGGTCGAGATGAACAGCTGCTTGCCGATCTCGCCGTTGCTGCGCCCGTCGGCCACGAGGCTCAGGATCTCCGCCTCGCGCGCGGTCAGTGCGTGGCCGGCCGTGCCGCCGGACGCGGCGCGGCGCGCACCCGCACCACCCATGCGGCGCAGCTCGCTGAGCAGCGGCTCGGCGCCGAGGCGCTGGGCGGTCTCGCGGGCCTGGTCGGCGAGCACTCGCGCCTCGCCCTGCTCACCGGTGGCGTGGAGCACGGCGGCCAGACGCGCCTGGCTGCGGGCGATCTCCCAGACGTGGCCGTAGTCCTCGAAGCGGCCGAGGGCGTTGCGCCAGGCCTCGATCAGGGCCGGCTCCTCCGGCGAGTCGACCCCGGCCAGCCAACGGAACCGCAGGTGCTCCGCGGAGAGCCGGGCCGCCCAGGCCATGCCCTCCGGGCCCCAGTGGGTGGCCTCCTCGGCCTGGAGCGCGAGCGTGCGACGAGCGCCCTCGAGCACGCGGGCCGCCTCCGCGGCGACACGGTCGCGCTCGGCCGTCGACATCGTGCCGACCAGGCTCGCGAGCGCACCGATCGTCACCGCGCCGAGCCGCACGCGTGCGTGGAAGAACTCGCGCCACATCACCGTCATCGCCTCGACGACCCGGTCGTGCTCGGCGAGCACCTCGTCGAGGTCGCCGGCGTCGGCATACAGCTCGATGAGGGCCGGGCCGATGGTGATCGGGATCAGACCCTCCTTGTGCCAGTGCGGGCGCACCTGCGGCACGACCGCCATCACGCTCTGGTCGCCCTGGGCTGCGCGGACCGTGATCGTGATGCCGGCCAACAGCGTCTCGGCGACCGCCGGAGGGGCCTGCCCGCTGACGTCGGCCAGGCGCAGCGCCTCGTCGAAGTCACCGGTGATCGTGGCGATCTGCGCCTGCAGCAGCCGGCTGTCGAACCCGAACGGCGCCCAGGGCTGGCCGACCTCGGCAGCCCGCGCCGCGGACTTCGCGAAGCTCTCGACGGCCGGGCCGAAGCGGGCGCGGTCCTGGTGCCAGCGGCCGAGGAGGTAGCGCGAGCGCAGCTCGGCGTTGTGCACGCCCGCCTCGGTCGCGCGCCGGACCGCCTCCTCGAGGCCGGACCGGACGTCCTCCGGGTCGCGGGCACCGAGGCTGGCGAGGGTGGTGAGCACGTCGGTCGCGATGCGTGGGAGGTCCTGGGTCTCGGCGAGGGTGAGCGCTTCGGCGCCGTACTCGCGGGCCTGCTCGACGTTGTCGTGGAACGCGTGCGCCCGGGCGTGCACCGAGAGCAGCAGGGCGCGCAGCGGCGTCGGCTGGTCGGGCACCAGCTCGAGCGCGGCGTTGGTGAACTCGAGCGGGTCGAGGCGGTTCTCGTCGACCATGACCGCGTTGGCCATCGCGATCAGCAGCCGGCCGCGCTGCTCGACCGGCCAGTCGTCGGCGAGGCCGTCGAGCAGCTCGCGCAGCACCGAGATCGCGCGCATCGCCCGGCCGGAGGCCACCAGGGCGTTGGCCGCGCGGGAGCCGAGCAGGCCGATGTCGACCGGGACCTCGGCGCGCGCTCCCGGGTCGGAGAGCAGCTCGAGCGCGGTCTGGTAGTGGTCGGCCGCCTCGTCGGGGCCGCCGACCGCCATCGCCTCGTCGCCGGCGCGGATGCTCGCGTCGACCGCGGTGACCAGGTCGCGCGCGACCCGGGCGTGCCGGGCCAGCTCGGCGGCCGTGCCGTTGGCGCGACCCGAGGCGAGCGCGTCGACGTACGCCGCGTGGAGCCGGACCCGCTCGCCGGGGAGCAGGTCGTCGTAGACGGCTTCGGCGAGGAGGGCGTGGCGGAAGCGGTAGAAGTCGTTGCTGGTCGGCACGAGCACGTTGAGCTCGACGGCCTCGCGCAGCGCCTGGTCGAGCTCGCCCTCGCCGACGCCGGCGACCTCGGCGAGGAGCCCGTGGGAGACCCGCCGCCCTGAGACGGACGCCGCACGGACCACCTGCTGGGCGGTCTCGCTGAGCCGGTCGAGGCGCACGAGCAGCAGCTCGGCGAGGTCGTCGGGGACCCCGCGCGACATCCACGCCGCACCGACGAGCTCCTCGACGAAGAACGCGTTGCCCTCGGCGCGCGCCACGATGCCGGCGACCGCGCTCTCGCGCAGCGGCTCGGGGTGCAGCTGCTTGACCAGGGACCGCACGGCCCGGGGCGGCAGCGGCTCGAGCTGCATGCGCGCGATGCCGGGGATGCGGCTCCACTCCGCGGTGGCGCGTCGCAACGGGTGGCGGCGGTGCATGTCGTCGGAGCGGTACGACGCGATGATCGCGACCCGGCCGTCGCAGGGGCGCGAGAACAGGAAGCTGAGCAGGTCGCGGGTCGAGGTGTCGGCCCAGTGGACGTCCTCGATCACCAGCAGCAGCGGGGCGACCTTCGCCATCGCCTCGAACAGGGCGAGCACGGCGTCGAAGAGGTCGGCCCGGCCGACGGCGGCGGACGCGTCCTGCTCGGCGCCCTGCATGGTGCGCCGACCGGGCTGGAGGGCCCGGAGCACCGGTCGCTCGTCGGTGATCGTCTCGATCAGCTCGGGGAAGTCGGTGGTCAGGCGCCCCATCACCTCGGAGAACGGCAGGTAGGGCAGCGCGCTGTCGCCGAAGTCGAGGCAGTGCCCGGCCACGACCTGCCACCCCTGGGTGAACGCGACGTCGCGCAGCTCGGTCAGCAGCCGGGTCTTGCCCACCCCGGCGTCGCCGGCCAGCAGGACCGCGCGGCACGGCGGTGCCGCGTCGGGCATGCGGACGCCCAGGAGCGAGACCAGCTCATCCAGCTCGCCCTGTCGCCCGATCAGGGTCCGAGCGTCACCGGGGGACTCAGGCAGGGGCACGCCCCCCATCATGACGGGTAGGACCGACAGATCGCTCACCGTTTGTCGGTCAGCGTGCGTTCGGTCGCGTGGACCACAGCAGGCGCCACATGCGGACCTGCTGGGCGTCGGGACGCATGCGCTCGCGCCGGTAGGCGAGCTCGGCTCGGTAGGTGTCAATCGTGTGCATGACCGTGACACTGCGCCCCTGAGGTAGGCCCGCACATCGGACGAGTGCCCTAGATCGAGACGCCCCCGAGATCGCCTACCTCAGAGGGGTCGCCGGTGGGCTGCACCGGCGTACGCCGCACCCCGACATTCCGTGCGGATCGGGCACCGCGGCCCGTAGCGTGGCCCCGTGGAGCAGCCCGGCCAGTACCCCGACCCCTCGCACACGATCGCCCACCTCAGCGACCCGCACCTCCTCGCCGGCGGTGCCCTCCAGTACGGCCACGTCGACACCGAGGCGCGCCTCACCGCGGCGCTCGACCGGCTCCGTCGGCTGGACCCGGCGCCGGAGGCGCTGGTCTTCACCGGCGACCTCGCCGACAAGGGCGAGCCCAAGGCCTACCGGCTCCTCCGCGAGCTGGTCGAGCCGGTCGCCGACTCGATCGGGGCCCAGGTGATCTGGGTGATGGGCAACCACGACGATCGGGCGGCGTACGCGCGTCAGCTGTTCGACGTGGACTCCGAGGACGACCAGGACCGGGTCCACGACGTCGCCGGCCTGCGGGTGGTCAGCCTCGACAGCACGGTGCCGGGCTGGCACCACGGGGAGCTGACCGACGCGCAGCTGGCCTGGCTCGCCGACGTGCTGGCGACGCCGGCGCCGCACGGCACCGTGCTGGCGATGCACCACCCGCCCATCCCGGTGCCGATGATGCGGCTCGCCGAGATCATCGAGCTCAAGGACCAGCAGCCGCTGGCCGAGGTGCTGGCCGGCAGCGACGTGCGCGCGATCATCGGCGGGCACTTCCACTTCACGTCGTTCTCGACCTTCGCCGGCATCCCCGTCTCCGTCGCGTCGGCGACCTGCTACACCTCGGAGCTGTCGCCCGACCAGCGCCTGCTGTCCTCGGTCGACTCCCACCAGGCGTTCTCGATGGTGCACGTGTACGCCGACCGCGTGGTGCACTCGGTCGTACCGATCCACGACGGCCCGGAGATCGCCGGCTACGGCATGGACATGGCCGCACCGTTCGAGGCGCTCAGCGTCGAGGAACGGTTCGCGATGGTCTCGCGCAAGGACTCGCCGCTGTACGCCGGCGAGTAGGGGGCGGCCCTGGGTGGCTGAGCTTGCCGAAACCACGCTTGGCGGTCGCGGTCGGTGCCGGGGGAACGGGCAGCGACGACGGAGGCCGGCGCGGG
>NZ_RJSF01000009.1:0-423 GCF_003725535.1 Nocardioides pocheonensis
GCCAGCGAGCCTCGAAACCACGCTCGGCAGGTGGCGGTCTGCGCCGGGGGGACGGGCGGCGAAGACGGGGTACGGCGCGGCCGGGTTCTGCCGTCGGGCGCGGGTCTGGTGCATTGGTGGTTGAGGTGCGAGCGCCAGCGAGCCTCGAAACCACTCGCCGGTCAGGGACCCAGCCACCGCTGGTTGAGCCTGCCGAAACCCACTCTTCTCGGGTGCCGGTCCGTGCCGGGGAAACTGGCAGCGACGACGGGGGCGGCGCGAGGCCGGGTCTCGCCGTCGGCTGCGGTTGTGGCGGTGCTTCGGTGGTTGAGGTGCGAGCGCCAGCGAGCCTCGAAACCACCCCGGGGCAGAGACCCCACCACGGACGGCTGAGCCCAGTCCGAGGTGGTTGAGCCTGCCGAAACCACCCGCACCGCAAGGCCG
>NZ_RJSF01000009.1:556-14197 GCF_003725535.1 Nocardioides pocheonensis
GCACGTGGTCTCGGACCTCGACGAGGCTTCGACCCTGGTCACCGGGACCGGGCGGGACACCGGGATCCCGATCGCTGGCGAAGGTGCACCCCTGGTCAGCGAGTTCGCGGGCTGGGAGCTCGCCGCCGCCTTAGGACTGTCGATTGAGTCCGGTCGGAACCTGGTCGCCCAGGCCCTCGAGCTGGCCCACCGACTCCCGAAGACCTGGGCACGGGTCCAGGCCGGAAACCTCGCGCCATGGCGGGCCAAGCGGATCGCCGATGCCACCCTCCACCTCAACCCCGAAGCCGCAGCCTTCGTCGACACCCACGTCGCTCCGTTCGCGCACAAGACCGGACCCACCCAGACCCAACGGCTGGTCAACCAAGCGATCGCGATGTTCATGCCCGAGCTCGCTGCCGAGCGACGCGACCGGTCCGCCGAGCAGCGGTACTTCACCATCGACCACGACCAGGTCTCCTTCGCCGGCACCTCCAGGGTCCACGGCGAGCTCAACCTCGCCGACGCGATCGACCTCGACGACGCCGTCCGCCGCGGAGCCGAACAGTTGGCCGCGCTGGGCAACACCGAGTCGCTCGACGTGCGCCGGTCACTCGCGGTCGGGATGCTCGCGCGTGGACAGCAGGCGCTGGAGTTCGAGAGTCCGAACCCGGTGGTTTCGGCAGGCTCAACCACCCAAGGCACGGGCTCGACCACCTCGCGCCGCCGGGAGGTCGTGCTCTACGTGCACCTGTCCGAGGACGCCCTCCGCTCCGGTGACCGCAACGCACCCGCCTGGGTGGAGAACGCCGGCGGACACCTGGTCACCGCCGGGCAGGTCGCCGACTGGTGCGGGGCAGGCTCGACCACCAAGGTGACGGTCAGACCCGTGCTCGACCTCGCCGCAACCCTCCACTCGACCGGCTACCAGCCCAGCCTCACCCTGACCGAGCAGATCGAGCTCAGGGACCGCACCTGCGTGTTCCCGTGGTGCCAACGTGCCGCCCGAGGCTGCGACAAGGACCACCTCGTCCCCTGGGAGTCCGGCGGACCGACGTCGAGCGACAACCTCGCCGCCTTGTGCAGACGACATCATCGGTTGAAGACCCACGGCGGCTGGACCTACACGGTGGTCGAGCCCGGCACCTATCTCTGGCACAGCCCCCACGGACACACCTGGCTCCGAGACCGCACCGGCACCACCGACCTGCGCCCGCCGACCGTGCCCAGCCCGGGCGACCCACCCGACCAGTAGCCACCCCGTCCCGCACCCGGCGCACGCGCCGGGCCAGCGGCGTGCCCGGACGCGAGAACGCCTCCGAAGGGGGGACAGGAACGCGCTCGTCGTGCAAGGACTTTCGGCTGCGCCGGGAGGCCCTTGTCCTGTTCCTGACGGCTCCGCGGCGGTGGTTGCGTGGAGGTGGAGAACCATCGAAGGAGGGCGTCATGTCGCAGCTCATTCATCCACGCGCGGGGCATCGCACATTGAGGCGGGGTGGCCACCGTGCCGTCGGCAGCATTCCCGTGCAGACGGGCGCCGCGACGACGACCGGCCCTGAGGCGCCGAGCGCCGGGCCGCATCTCCTCGGACTCCCCCAGTCGACCGCGCTGGTCATGGGCAGCATCATCGGCGTCGGCATCTTCAGCCTGCCGTACGCGATCGCGTCGTACGGACCGATCAGCCTCGTCGCCCTCGGCGCCGCCACCGTCGGCGCCGTCGCACTCGCGTTCATGTTCTCGGTCCTGTCGCGCCGCGTGCCGGCGAGTGGCGGTCCCTACGCCTACGCCCGCGCCGCGTTCGGCAACGCCTTCGGCTTCAGCCAGGCCTGGCTGTACTGGATCACCGCGTGGGCCGGCAACGCCGCCATCGCGGTCGGCTGGGTGTTCTACGTCGAGCAGTTCGTGAACAAGGGTGGCGCGAAGGCAGGCAGCATCGCGATCGCCCTGACCGGTCTGTGGATCCCGGCGCTGGTCAACCTGAGCGGCGTCCGCAACGCCGGATGGTTCCAGCTGTGGACGACCGTCCTGAAGTTCATCCCGCTGGCGCTGATGGCCACCGTCGGTCTGCTCTTCATCAAGTCCGGCAACTTCACGCCGTGGAACACGAGCGGCAGCTCGAGCATGTCGGCGATCGGCGACGCGATGGCGATCTGCCTGTTCGCCTACCTCGGTGTCGAGACCGCGGCGGTCGCGGCCGGCAAGGTCCGGAACGCGGAGAAGAACGTCGGCCGGGCCACCATCTACGGCACGCTCGGCAGCGCCGTGGTCTACCTGCTGTCGCTGGTCGCGGTGTTCGGCATCCTGCCGGCCAGTGCGCTGGCGCTCGACAAGAACCAGGCGTCGTACTCCGCCGCCGCCAACGAGATCGCCGGCGGCACCTGGCTCGGGTACGTGGTCGCCGCGGCCGTCGTCGTCTCCGGCATCGGCGCCCTGAACGGCTGGACGCTGATCGTCGCCGAGATGCCGCTGGCCGCCGCCAAGGACGGGCTGTTCCCGAAGACCTTCGGGAAGCTCTCCAGCCGGCACGTGCCCGCGTTCGGCATCGTGGTCTCGACCGTTCTGGCCTCGATCGCGATGGTGATCAGCTACCTCGGCACCGACGGAGCCACCGTGTTCACGACACTGGTCCTGATGACCGGCATCACCGCGGCCATCCCGTACGCCGCGTCGGCGCTCGCCCAGCTGAAGTGGCGGATCGTCGACCACCGGAAGGGCAGCACGCCGCACTTCGCGCTGGACATGTTCGTCGCGATCGTGGCGCTGGTGATGTCGGTGGCGTTCGTCTGGTACTCGCGGAACACCGGCCAGGAGCACTGGTACGTGACCTGGGGACCGTTCCTGATGGCCGGCGGCGCCGCCCTCCTGGGCGTTCCGGTCTACACCTCCATGCGCAAGCAGATGACGAAGCCCGAGCCGGTCGGCGAGTACCGCTGACGGCATCGAGCAACGGACAGGTACGGACTGAGGTCAGGGGACGACGATGACCTTCCATGTGGATTCCGAGGTCGGCCGGCTCGTGCAGGCGATCGTGCATCGCCCCGGCGTCGAGCTGAGCCGGCTGACCCCGGGCAACGTCGACGAGCTGCTGTTCGACGACGTGCTCTGGGCGGCGCGGGCGAGGGAGGAGCACGACGCCTTCGTCGCCCAGCTGGAGTACGCCGGCGTACGGGTGCACCACTTCGGTGACCTCCTCGCCGAGTCCCTGGATCAACCGGGCGCGCGGGAGTTCCTGCAGGACCGGCTGACCACGGCCACCCGCTTCGGCACCGCCCTCGACGGACCGCTCGACGAGCTGCTCGGGGCCACCCCGGCCCCCCAGCTCGCCGAGATGCTGATCGGCGGGGTGCTGAAGTCCGACGTCGCCGACCGGATCACCGCGCCGAGCCTGCTCATGGCCCACCTGCGAGCCGACGACTTCCTGCTCGCCCCGCTGCCCAACCACCTGTTCCAGCGCGACAACGTCGCCTGGGTCTACGACGGGGTCTCGATCAACCCGATGGCGAAGCCGGCTCGCAAGCGGGAGACGATCAACAGCCGGCTGGTCTACAACTTCCACCCGATGTTCGCCGGCAAGGTCGACTTCCTCTACGGCAACGACTCACTGGCCCACGAGCCCTCGACCGTCGAGGGCGGCGACGTCACGGTGATCGGCAACGGCGCCGTGCTGATCGGCATGGGTGAGCGCACCACTCCCCAGGGCGTCGAGACGCTCGCCCGGGCGCTGTTCACCACCCGCAAGGCACACACCGTGATCGCCGTCGAGCTGCCCCGCGAGCGGGCCTTCATGCACCTCGACACCGCGATGACGATGGTCGACCGCGACGCGTTCAGCGTCTACCCGTACCTGCCCGACGACCTGCGTTCCTTCACGCTGGCCGCCACCGGCGAGGACGGCGACTTCACGCTCGAGGAGAACGCCGACCTCTTCGCGCGCGTGGCGGAGCTGCTCGGACTGGACAAGGTGCGCGTGCTGCGCACCCCCATCGACAAGATGGGCGCCCAGCGCGAGCAGTGGGACGACGGCAACAACTTCCTGGCCGTCTCGCCGGGCGTCGTGCTCGGCTACGAGCGCAACACGACCACCAACCGGTACCTGTCCGACGAGGGCGTGGAGATCATCCCGGTCGTCGGCTCCGAGCTCGGGCGCGGGCGCGGCGGCCCCCGATGCATGACCTGCCCGATCGAACGGGCACCTGTCGACGACCACGAGGGGGTTTCGTGATGTCACACCAGCTCACCCGCGACAGCCTGGCCCGCGCGGAGCGGATCGCCCACGACCTCGTGGGTCGCAGCTTCCTCAAGGAGCAGGACTTCACCGTGCTCGAGTGGAGCTACCTGCTCGACCTGGCCCAGCGGCTCAAGCTCGAGCACGTGATCGGCATGAAGCGTGCCCGGCTGACCGGCGCGAACCTCGCGCTGATCTTCGAGAAGGCCTCCACCCGCACCCGGTGCGCGTTCGAGGTCGCGGCGCACCACCAGGGCGCACACGTCACCTACCTCGATCCCGAGGGCTCCCACCTCGGCCACAAGGAGTCGATCCGCGACACCGCCCGGGTGCTGTCCCGCATGTACGACGGCATCGAGTACCGCGGCTTCTCGCACGCCGACGTGGAGCTGCTCGCCCGCCACGCCCACGTGCCGGTGTGGAACGGGCTCACCGACGCGTGGCACCCCACCCAGTCCCTGTGCGACATGTTCACCATGCGCGAGGCGACCGGGAAGGCCGACCACGACATCGCGTTCGCCTACGTGGGCGACGCGCGCAACAACGTGGCCAACTCGCTCCTGGTCGCCGGCGCGATGCTGGGCATGGACGTGCGGATGGTCGCGCCGCCGAGGCTGTGGAACCCGCGCGCGGTCGTCGCCGCCGCCCGGGACATCGCGGCCGACACCGGCGCGCAGATCACCCACACCGCCGACGTCGCAGCGGGTGTCGCCGGCGTCGACATCGTCTACACGGACGTCTGGGTGTCGATGGGCGAGCCCGCGTCGACCTGGGCGGAGCGCATCGCGCTGCTCGCGCCGTACCAGGTCAACCTCGAGCTGCTCGCCCGCACGGGCAACCCCGACGTGAAGTTCATGCACTGCCTGCCGGCCCTGCACAACCGCGAGTGCAGCCTCGGTGAGCAGCTGTACGCCGAGCACGGCCGGTCCGCCCTCGAGGTCACCGAGGACGTCTTCGAGTCCGAGCACTCGATCGTGTTCGACCAGGCCGAGAACCGGATGCACACGATCGAGGCCGTCCTGGTCGCGACCCTGGGCTGCTGAACGGGCTGCTGAACGGGCTGCTGAGCTAGACCGTCTGGTGCAGGCAGAGCACGTTGCCGTCCGGGTCGAGCATCCAGGCTGCCCGGTCGTGACCCATGTTGGCGATGTGGTTCTCGGTCTTCAGGCCCGGGAGGTCGTAGTCCTCGAACGCGACGCCACGGCCCTCGAGCTCCTCGATCTCGACCGACAGGTCGGAGACCTCGAAGCTCATCGCGGTGCTGCTGTGCGGCTTCTCGTCCGGGCGCGGGAGCAGGACCAGCTCGGCGTCGCCGGAGAGCCGGAACATCAGCTCGCCCATCTCGTTCTTGCCCTTGAACGGGAGGCCGAGCTGGTCGGTGTAGAACTTCTGTGCGCGGTCGGGGTCGCTGATCGGGAGCATCACAGCGACGCTGGTCTCGGTGAGGGACATGGGGCGCACCTCCTTCGTCCCGCCCAGCCTGCGCCCGCCGGTGTGCGCGGCGCCATGGATCGTTGTGACCATTCGGTGACGACGGGCAGCGCCGCGACGGCGACCGGCCTCAGCTGGCCAGCTCGGCGTCCGAGGGGTAGCCGAGGAGCATCAGCCCCGAGACGGCGTCCAGCGCCTCGACCCAGGCGTCGGTCATCTGCGCGGTCCAGGCGTCACCTCCGAGCTCGGCCATCGCGGCCACCATGCACTCGGTGACGGCGTCGTACATCGGCGCCACGACGCCCCACGACGCGTGCCGGGCACCCAGGGAGCCGAGGGTCTCGGTGAGCCAGATGGGGTCGTCGAGGTGGTCCACGACCGCGACGATCGCGCTGCGCAGCATCTTGGCCTGCCGGCCCATGTCCTCGGAGAACATCGGGCGCACGGCCGGGTAGCGGTCGAAGAGGATCGCGTACAAGCGGGTGGTCAGGCCGTCGTCGGGAGTGTCCACGAGGGCCAGGCTGGTTTCGAGGAGTGCGGCGTCCATGGCCCGACGCTGCCGCAGGAGTGTTACCCGCGGCAGCGCCGAATGTCGCAGCCGTGTGAACTCGCGTTCACACCTTCCGAGGCAGCGACCGCTCGGGGCCCGGGTCAGGCGAGGTCGAAGACGAGCCGAGCCGGCACCGCTCTGTGCAGGACCTCCTCGAAGCACGCGTTGACGTCCTCGAGCTTGCGGGTCTGGGCCACCACGCGGGTACGGCCGGCGGCGTGCAGCCGGAAGACGTCCTCAAGGTCGTTGCGGGTGCCGACCAGCGAGCCGATCACGCTGATGCCCTTGAGCACGGTCTCGAAGACCGGGAGCTCGAGGCGGTTGTCGGCCGGCAGCCCGACGATCACGAGCCGGCCGTTCGGGTTGAGCGCGGCGTGGGCGGCCTGCATGGCTGCCGGCGAGGGGACCGTGACCAGCGCGAGGTCGAGCCCGCCGAGCGCCTCGAGCTGGGCTGCCTGGTCCGTGCGCGCGTCGACGACGTGGTCGGCACCGAGGTCCTTGGCCAGCTGGAGCTTCTCGTCCTCGACGTCGATGGCGATCGTGGTGGCGCCGAAGATCTGCGCGTACTGGAGCCCGAGGTGGCCGAGCCCGCCGATCCCGACGACGGCGGCGTTCTCGCCGGGCTGCGGGCGCCCGACCTTGATCGCCTTGTACGTCGTGACGCCGGCGCAGGTCAGCGGCGCGGCGTCGATCGAGGTGATCCCCTCGGGGACCTTCACGACGTGCGAGGCGTACCCGATCGCGTACTCGGCGTACGAGCCGTCGATGGTGTAGCCCATGTACTGCGGCGTCGTGCAGTAGGTCTCCCAGCCGGCGACGCAGTACCTGCAGTGCCCGCAGGCCAGGCCGAGCCACGGCAGCGCGACCCGGTCGCCGACGGCCACCAGCTCGACTCCCTCGCCGACGGTCTCGACGCGACCGACGCCCTCGTGACCGGGGATGAGCAGGTCCTTGGGCTTCACCGGCCAGTCGCCGCGGGCGGCGTGGATGTCGGTGTGGCAGAGGCCGCTGGCCTCGATCTTCACCAGGACCTGGCCGGGGCCGGGCGTCGGCACAGGCACCTCCCGGATCTCCAGCGGTGCTCCCAGTGCGGGGACGACGGCAGCCTTCATCATGTGCTCCTCGTGGATGGTGGGTTCACCTCCATCCGACCGTGTGCACGACGCACAGGACAGGACAGGAGGTCCCGTGCCCGGGAGCCGAACGACCCCTACCGACCGGTCGCCGACTCAGGCGGTGCGGTTGCGGCCGGCCTCGTCGGGCGGCACCACGGCCAGCTCGACGTCGTTGGCGCGGTGCACCGGCCAGACCCGGCCACCGACGCGGTGGGCAGCGGCGGTGAGGTAGCGGGCCCAGGCCCGGTCACCGACGTGCCAGGGCTCGCGACCGGGGCGGGTGATCAGCATCGCCACCGAGCCACCGCCGCCGGGCCCGTCCAGGATCTCGCGGCAGATCGTGACCAGGTCCTCGACCGGGAGCTCCCACGGACCGTCGGCGAGGTTGTCGATGCTCAGCAGCGGGCCGGCCACGCGACCCTCGCGGGTCAGGAACAGCAGCCAGAGTCTCCGGTCGGCGAAGCCCAGATCGCCCATGAGCGTGCGCCAGGTGCGCTCCAGGTCGGCCTGGGTCGACACCGCAGGCATGTCGGACGGAGGCAGCAGCGGCGGCATGTCGTCGTACGTCATGTGCGCGATCGTGGCCCTGTGGCGCCTGCCCCCGCCGGCGCCGTCCACAAGCCCGTCACCGACGGCTGGACGGTCACAGGGCCACGATCGCGGATCAGGGGGTCACCTGCCAGGTGACAGGGTCGCCGCCGGCCTGGCTGAGACCGAGCTTGACCGAGGTGATGGTGCGGCCGTCGGGCACGGCGAAGACGGCGTACCCCTGGATCTCCTGGCCCGGCGCGACCACGGTCTTCGCGGGCAGCAGGGGGTAGGTCTTGACCGCCGTCACGGACGTCGCAACCGGGTGGGCCACGCCGAGCTGGTCGATGATGCTCGCCTTCGTGGCGACCGGCGCCCTCCAGGGCGAAAGGCCCGTGTTGTGCAGGCGGAAGGGCACCGCGACCAGGTGCTGGCCCTTGCCGGCACCGGCGCCGTTCGCGGCCCGCGCCGGGACCGGCGTGCCGGCGAGCACCTCGACGGCCGGGTGGGTCGGGTCCGCGTCGAGCTTCACCATGGTCCCCACCGTCGTCGGGCGGTCGTGCGCGACGAGCTGCTGGGCCCAGGTGACGACACCGGGCACGTGGGGGGCACCGACCGCCACGCCGGCGATCAGCAGCGCACCCAGCGCGACGTTCGCGATGGCGCGGCCCGGCATGCCGTGGCCGTGCGACTCCGAGCCCCCTGCACTGCGGGCGGCGCGACGCGCCTTGCTCCAGCGGTTCCGCCGGGAGGTCGACGTCGGCCGCTCGTCTCCGGTGGGCGAGGCTGCGAACGGAGCGGCCGCGGCTTGGGCAGGCACGCGCTCCGGCACCGGCACCACGGGGGCCGCCTCGGCGGTCTCCGGCTCGTCGAGGACCTCGGGCTCCCAGCCGTCGTCGAGGGCCGGCTCCCAGGTGTCCAGGTCGACCTCGTCGGTGGCGACAGCGACGGCCTGTCGTACGTCGACGCGCACCGGCTCGACCGGTGCCGGCTCGTGGGCGAACCCGCCGGCGTCGGGCAGCAGCACCTCGCCGCGCCGGACGTCGGGCTGGTGACGCTGGATCAGCTCGCGCTGCTCGGCCTCGACCGCGTCACGCGCGGCGGCTTCACGCGCCTCGCGCTCACGGGCCTCCCGTGCCGACCGCAGCCGTACCTCCCAGGCGGCGCGGGCCTCGGCCTCCTCGGCCTCCCGGGCCTCGCGCTCTGCTTGTTCGCGGGCTTCCTGCTCACGGGCCTCGGCCTCGATGCGCTCGCGCTCGAGCCGCTCGGCCTCCTCGCGCTCGGCCTGCTCACGGGCCACGGTCTCGAGCCGCTCCCGCTCGAGCCGCTCGGCCTCCTCACGCTCGGCTTGTTCACGGGCCGCCTGCTCACGAGCCTCTCGCTCGAGCCGCTCGGCCTCCTCACGCTCGGCTTGTTCACGAGCCGCCTGCTCGCGTGCCTCACGCTCGGCCTGCTCACGCGCCTCGGCCTCCAGCCGCTCCCGCTCGAGCCGCTCGGCCTCCTCGCGCTCGGCCTGCTCACGCGCCTCGGCCTCCAGCCGCTCCCGCTCGAGCCGCTCGGCCTCCTCACGCTCAGCCTGCTCCCGGGCTTCTTGCTCCCGGGCTTCCTGCTCCCGGGTCTCGGCCTCGAGTGCCTCGCGCTGGGCCTGCTCCAGGGCTTCGCGGGCCGCTCGGGCGCGGGCGTCGTGAGCCTCGCGCTCTGCGCTCAGGTGGAGCTCCATGTCGGCGTCGTGCGGCTCGGAGGAGGTCACCAGGTCGTCCGTTGCGGACTCCGACGGCGCTCCTTCGGATGCTGCTCGTGCCTCGGCCTCGAGCTGCCGGGCCTCGGCCTCCGCGAGCGCGGCCTCGACGTCCGTCGGGTCGTCCACGAGGACCACCGCGTCGACCGGGGCGGCCTCCGTCTCTGCGTCGGCGACCGCGTCGGGAGCCACGGCCGGCGCCTCGCCGTCGGGGTCGGGGGACTCGGTCAGCGTCCGCCAGAGAGCCGCACCCGCCTCCGCCACCGCGTTGTGGGGCAGGCGCGCCACCGAGGCGCTCTCGTCGGGGCCGACGACCGAGGTGTCCGCCGCGGCCGGCGAGCTGTCCGCTGCCGCGATCGTCTCGACCGGCGCAGGGTCGACCACGTGCGGAGTCTTCCGGGAACGCCGCAGGGCTCGGGCGAAGCCGTGCCGTTCGTGCACGGGGCTCGGCTGGGACACCGGCTGCGGCACGGCCTGGGACACCGGCTGGGACACCGGCTGGGCTGCGGCCGACTGCGCGGTCGCGTCGGCCTCACTCGCCGGCGTCTCGGTCTGGGCAGCGAGCTCGGCAGCGCGTGCGCGCGCCAGCTCCTCGACGCTCGGGCCCGAGGCGGGTCGTCGGGCCGGCGGTGTGGGCGCCTTGGCCCGCACCGGCTCGTCGGGCACCACGCCCGGACGGCAGGCGGCCGAGATCCGGCCGGAGGCACGGGCGACCGCGGCGGGGTCGAGGATCTGGGGCTGGCTGGTGAGCAGGTCCAGGATGTTCTCGCTGGCACAGAGGGCCACGTCGCCCGCGACGCCGGCCACGGCCTCGAGCCGCTCGAAGCAGAGCAGCGGCGCCACCGGGGTGCCGCCCAGGAGCGTGCGCACGGCGTCGGCGGCAGCGGCCGTCTCGACCAGGATGTCGCTGTGGTCCTGCTTGCCCACGGTGAGCACGTCGCCCTCGGCCTTGATCGGCCCCGGCCAGGTCACGGTGTTGACGACGTACACGCCCGAGGGTCCGACGAGGAGGTGGTCGACGGCCACGTCGGGGGCTCCGACCGCGGGAGCCCCGGGAACGTCGACCTCGTGCAGCACCAGCCAGCCCAGGACGCGCAGCAGGTCGAGGCCCGCAGCCGTCGCCTGTTGACCCTCGCCGCGCCGCTGCGATCCCCTCGACCCCTTGCCGGCGGGTCCCGAGACGTCGCGCGTGCGCGCCAGTCGAGGCTGTGCCGACAGCTCAGCCATGTGCCCTCCCCGCGCTCAACTCAATTGTGATATTAGGTGACAAAACGGACATAGGTCGATAGTCACGACGGGCTATACCCGAAATCGGCCGATCGGCCGATGAGTTGAGCGGACGTTCAGGCGTCCGTGTCCGGCGCGGCGAGCACGGCCCACCGGCTCCGCCAGGACATCAGGGAGCCCACCGAGAGCCCGGAGAGCACGGAGCCCGCGCTGGCGAAGGACCCGATCGCGAAGGCGGAGGCGAACGAGCCGACCGAGCCGACCGACAGGATCGACCCGGCACTCCCGATCGAGAGGATCGAACCCTTCGAACCGATCGACAGGATCGAGTCCTCCGACCGCCACGACAGCAGGCTGCTACCCATCGGTGCAGTCTGCCCGAACGCGGGCGCCGGCGGCTCGCCGGCGCCCGCGTCCAGGTACGCCGGGCTTCAGCGCCGGTGCTGGCCGGTGGACGTGTCGACAGATCCGTCCGTCTCGACGTCGCTGTCGCCGACCTCGGCGTCCCGATCGACGTCGGGGTCGAGGTCGTCGGCCTCCTGCAGCACCTGGTCGCGTCGCTGCACGTGCTCGTGCAGCGTGGACTTCTGCTCCCGCGCGTCCACCTCGAGCCGCTTGGCCTCCGCGAGCTTGCGGTCGGCCTCGGCGCGCATCTGACGTGCCTGCGCCTCGGCGGCATCGGCCTCGGCCTGGTGACGGCGGATCCCCTCCTGCGTGGCGGCGGCCTGATGACGCAGCTCGCCGGCGCGCTCTCGCTTCTGCTCGTCCTTCTTGGCGGAGGCGCGGCGCGACAACGCCACCACCGCGGCGATCACCACCAGGGCCACGACGATCGCCACGATCACCCAGATCACTGTCGAGCTGCTCATGCTTCCCCTCCTCGGTTGCGCGCTTCCGCGCTACCCGGCTGGGTACCCCTCGCACTCGAACCCAATCGCCGGCGGCCGGCGCCGCGAGCGCGACTACAGCGCGTCTGCCACGGGGATCGTGCCGTTGTTGAAGTCGATCGTGCGCCCGACGGTGTCCGGGTGCTCGAGCACGTACGCCGCCACGGCGGCCACGTCGTCACGGCTCACCGACGACGGGCTCACCGACGACGGGCTCACCTCCGCCACCTCGATCCGGCCGGTCCCCGGCTGGTCGGTGAGCCGGCTCGGCCCGAGGACGGTCCACGCCAGGCCGCTCTCCCGCAGGCACGAGTCGGCCGCCGCCTTGGCCTCGGCGTACGGGAAGAACGAGCTGTCCGGCGGCACCCCGTGCTCGGGCCGGCGGTAGAAGTAGGACACCATCACGTACCGCCCGACCCCGGCGGCCTCGGCCGCGGCCACCGACCTGATCGCCGCATCGCGATCGACGGCGTACGTGCGGGCCGGGTCTCCCCCACCGGCGCCCGCGGACCACACCACGGCGTCCTGGCCGGAGAGCAGGGCCGCCATCTCGTCCACGTCGAGCTGCTCCACGTCGGCGACCTGGGCACGCGCACCGGTGCTCTCGACGTCGGCGACGTGCCCCGGATTGCGCACCCAGGACGTGACCTCGTGCCCGCTGCCCGCGAGCAGGCTCGCCAGCCGGAGCGCCACCTTGCCGTGCCCACCGATGATCGTCGTCCGCATCCGGCCAGACTAGGAGGCGCGCAAGGCCGCCGCCGCCGGCGGCGCCTCAGGCCGGCCTGCGCAGTGCCGTGACCCGGCGCGTGGCCAGGTCGACCACCGCCGCGGTGTCGGCCGGCACGGGCGTCCAGCCCTCCTCGTCCAAGCCGCTGGAGATCACGTGCACGGCGTCGGGGAGTGTCCGGAAGTCCATCGCGAAGTAGGCCTCGGCGGAGTGTCCGCTCGGGATCTCCTCGGGACGGTCGAACAGCTCCAGCAGGGCGCGCTGAGGGGCGGCGGCGGAGCTGTTGATGTGCACCGCGAACATCTGGTCGGGCGTCAGCATCAGGGCGTTCAGGCTGGCGGTGGGGAACTCCCGCACCAGCACGTCGAGCGCCCGGACGAGGCCGGCGTCGAGGTCGCCCTCCTCCTCGGCGCACTGGAGCACGAAGCGGAAGTAGCGCTCGCTGTCGGTGTCCCCCTCGAGCCGCTCCCGCGATGCGGCCGTGAGCAGGCCCTCGAGGCGCGGGATCGGGGCGATGTGACCGTTGTGGGCGAAGGCCACGCCCCCGGCCGGTCCGTCGTCCGTGAAGGGATGGGTGTTGGTGGTGGCGATCTCCAGGCCCGACGAGGCCCAGCGCAGGTGCACCAGCCCCGCCCGGCCGAGCCGCTTCCGCGCGAGCCCCTCGTACGCCGGGTCGGCGCTCGCCGAGCCGGGCACGGTGACGGACCGGACCGACCGGTCCTCGGCCTGCCAGGCCATGCCCCAGCCGTCGCCGTGGACCGCCGTCAGAGCGGTGAACCGCGCGAACCCGTCCTCGCCGAGCACGTCGACCACGGACACGGGCTGGTCGGCGACGTAGCCGAGCAGTCGGCACACGGGCGCTCTCCTCGGGTGCGGGGGCGATGCCTCGACGATCGCGCACCCCGCTCGGGACCCACAACCCCGCTCGCCCGGGAAACGACGCGGGAAACGGAGCGGGCAAACGGAACGGCCGGCCGCCGCAACGTGTTGCGACGGGCCGGCCGTTGATCCGAGGTGGTCATGCACCCTGCCCGCTCCGCGGGCGTAGCGAGGAGCGTCAGCGGCGCACGAGGATCGCGGAGTGCTTCAGGATCGCCGAGTGCTTGAGGATCGCGGAGTGCTTGAGGATCGCGGAGTGCTTGAGGATCGCCTGGTGCTTGAGGATCGCGGAGTCACCGAGGATCGCCTGCTGCTTCAGGATCGCCGAGTGGTTGAGGATCGCCGAGTGGTTCAG
>NZ_RJSF01000009.1:14320-152467 GCF_003725535.1 Nocardioides pocheonensis
TGGTGCTTGAGGATCGCCTGGTGCTTGAGGATCGCCTGGTGCTTCAGGATCGCCGAGTGGTTCAGGATCGCCGAGTGGCTGCCGCCGTCGAGGATGGCGGCGTTGGCAGTCGAAGCAATGCCGGCCACGGGCACGGCGGCCATGACGGTCGAAGCTGCCAACAGGCCCAGCGTGCGGACGCTGCCCATCTTGCGGATACGGTCCATCTTGCGGATTCGGTCCATCTTGCGGATACGGTCCATCTTGCTGATTCGGTCCATCTTGCGGATGCGCATGGTGTTGTCCCTCCCTCTGCCTCGAGCCCCGATGACCCGAAGACGTGCTCACTATTGAGGGCAGTGGGACGGAGGGGGAACCGAATGGAACAAACCCTTCCGGCTTGACTAGACCGACCCCTTCGGCGGTTCCGATCCATACGTTACGAATGCCCGAAAATGTCCATGCCGTAAGGGCGTTTGTCCCCATAAATCGCGGTAAAAGGGCGTGTTCCTCTTGACGCCTAGACTCCGATCGTGGATGCCACGCACCCCCTCTCGGCGACGTCGCTGGCGTGGCCTCTGCCCGATCGGACCGACCTCCGCGACCAGCTGCTCGCGGCCTACGCGAACGGCCGCGGCTACCACGACACCCGGCACCTCGCCGAGGTGCTCGAGCGCCTCGACGAGCTGGGCGAGTCCGGCAACGCCGAGCTCGTGCTGGCGGCCTGGTACCACGATGCTGTCTACGACGGCCGACGCCACGCCGAGGAGCGCTCGGCCCGGCTCGCCGAGTCCGACCTGACCGGCGCCGACCTGCCCGGCACGGGCGTCGACGTCGCCGAGGTGGCCCGCCTGGTCCGGCTCACCGCGCACCACGACCCGGGGCCGGGCGACCACGCCGGCGAGGCGCTCTGCGACGCCGACCTGGCCATCCTCTCCGCCGGCCCGGAGCGCTACCGGGAGTACACCGCCGGCGTCCGCGACGAGTACGCCGCTCTCTCCGACGAGACCTTCCGGGCGGGCCGGCTCGCGGTGCTCGAGGAGCTCGCCGGCCGCGACCGGCTCTTCCGCACGGCGTACGCACGCGAACGGTGGGAGCCACGGGCCCGTGCCAACCTGCGCCGGGAGATCGAGGAGCTGCGCTCGGTCCGCTGACGCTCCGCCGGGGAGTGCCCCTCAGGGACGAGGCCCGACCGACTTCCGACCGGGCATCTTCCGACCGGGCATCTTCCGGCGGCGGAGCCCGGCCCGGACCAGCCGCTCGACGAGCTCGCGGCTGCGCACCGGCACGGCACCCGCGGCGACCAGGTCGTCGTAGGCCTCCGCCGGAACGTCGTAGTGGTCGCCGTCGAAGCCGCGCTCGGGCACGCCCAAGCGCGCCGCGAACTCGTGCAGCTCCTCGTAGGAGACGTCGGACGCGAGGTGGGACCACATCCGGCCGCGCCACGGCACCTGCGGCGGGTCGATGAGGATCGTCACCCCGTCAGGCTAGCTGCGGCTAGTGCGGCAACCCGTCGCGGTGGCGGCGCACGTGGAAGTGGACGACTCCACGACCGCGGTCGTAGCTGTGCACCGCGAGGAAGGTGCCGAAGATCAGCATCGCGAAGAACGTCAGCGTCATCGCGATGAACCAGATGAATGCGTCACTGCCTGCCATGTTGCCTGCCATGGTCGACCTCCTGCCGATCGCCCGGGACACACACGTTCTGCTCCGACGGTAGGCCGGTTCGACCCGGATCGGAAGGCCCGACCGGGAGGCCCGCGACCGGCGCTCGCCGACGTCCACCGCAGACCCGGGGCGCGGTCACCCACCGCGTGCGCACCTACCCTCTCCCTCGTGACCACCGATGAGCTGCAGATCCACCGCCGCGACGGCGTCGTCGAGGTCGTCTTCGACCGGCCGGAGCGCCGCAACGCCTTCACCGCGGCCATGTACGCCGGCATGCGCGCCCTGGTCGACGAGCTGGGCACCGACCCGAGCACCCGGGTTCTGGTGCTCCGCTGCGCCGGCGGCAAGGCGTTCGCCGCGGGCAACGAGATCTCCGACTTCCTCGACCGCGACGCGGTCGCCTACGAGGAGAGCATCCGCGAGCTGCTCGTCGCGCTCTTCGAGCTGCCGCAGGTCACGATCGCCGCGGTCGACGGCGCCTGCGTCGGCGGAGGTCTCGCCGTGGCGACCCACTGCGACCTGCGGATCTGCACCCCGCACTCCCGGTTCGGCTACCCGATCGCCCGTACGCTCGGCAACGCCCTGTCCGCCTCGATCGTGTACCGCTGCGCCAGCGTCTTCGGCGAGTCGCTCACCCGCGAGATGCTGCTGACCTCGCGGCTCACCAGCGCCGACCGCGCGTACGCCGCGGGCGCGGTGATGTCGGTCGTCGAGGACCTCGACGCCGAGGTCGGCCACGTCGTCCACGGCCTGCTCGAGGCCTCGGCCGTGACCCTGCGCGCGACGAAGGGGCAGCTCACCCACCGGGCGCGCCTGCTGGAGGCCGAGCCCGACACCGACGCGGCACTGCTGGCCGAGGTCTACCAGGGCCCGGACTTCGCCGAGGGCGTGCGCGCGTTCCTCGCCAAGGAGAAGCCGGCCTTCCGGCGCTGAACCCGGCGGACGCGCTGACGAGCGAGCCCTCGGAACAAGCCCGCGGTCACTCCGGTTCCACCGACATGCGGAGCAAGCCCGTCCTCACGCCCGGCCCGCGGCACCCGATCACGATCGAGCCGGCCGCGGGACGCGTGCGCGTGACCTTCGCCGACCGCGTGATCGCCGACACCGACCGCGCCCTGGTGCTGCGGGAGGCCGGCTACCCGCCCGTCCACTACCTGCCGCTCGCCGACGTGGACACCGCGGTGCTCGAGCCCTCGACCCTCCGAACGTACTGCCCGTACAAGGGCGACGCGACCTACTTCACCCTCCGCGCGGGCGACCGGATCGCCGACGACGCGGTCTGGCGCTACGAGTCGCCGTACGACGCGGTCGCCGCCATCGCCGGCCATGTCGCCTTCTACCCGCAGCACGTCACCATCGAGCAGGTCGACGAGCACGAGCCGGCCTGAGCCCGGGCGCCGGGTATTGCGTGAGCCGTCGAGGCGTGGGTAAGTGGGACAGGTCACATTCGCTCGTCCCGAGGAGTGTCATGTCGTCCAGCAGAACCAAAGCCCTCGTTGCACTCGGAGGAGCTTTCGCCCTCGTCGCCGCCGCACTCATGCCGGCGCAGGCGGGAACCGCGGTCCGGCAGAGCGCCGACCGAAGCGGCCAGTCCAGTCGGCTGGTCACCGTCACCAGCGACCTCACCGGGCCTCGCGGGCTCGCGGTGATCTCCAAGAGGAAGGCCGTCGTCGGTCAGGCGGACGGCACCATCAGCCGCGTCGTCAAGCACCCCGGCATGCCGGCCACGGTCACCACCCTGACCCACGTGCCCGCCACCTTCATCGCCCCGGCCGTCGCGCGCGGTCGGCACCACCTGATCTGGATCCTCACCGCCGGCGGCGACCCCGGCACCGGCGCCGCCACGCTGTACAAGTGGAAGCCCGGCTTCACCGCTCCCAAGGTGGTCGCGGACATCGGCGCGTTCCAGCAGACCGACCATGACCCGTTCAACCTCGCGGACGACCCAGGCGAGAGCGACCCGTACGGCGTCGTCGCCCTCGGGCGGGGAGCGCTCGTCGCCGACGCCGCCGGCAACGACCTGCTGAAGGTCAACCGCCACGGCCGGGTCCAGCGCGTGGCGGCACTCAAGCCGCGTACCGTCGCCGTCCCGCCCGGTCTGCCGGCCACGGATCCCGAGTCCGGTCAGCCGATCCCGCCGGCCGGCACGATGATCCCGTCCGAAGCGGTCGCCACGTCGGTGACCGTCGGCAGCGACGGCTTCTGGTACGTCGGCGAGCTCCGCGGCTTCCCGGCCACCCCGGGCACCTCGGAGGTCTGGCGGATCAAGCCGGGCACCAGGAACGCCGTCTGCGACCCGGTGCACCCGAACCGTGGCCCGTGCAAGCGGTACCTCGACGGGATGACCTCGATCGAGGACCTCGCCCCCGCCCCGCACGGTCGGCTCTACATCCTCGAGCTGTCCAAGATGAGCTGGCTGAAGATGGAGCTCGGCATCGCCGGCTCCGACGTCGGCGGGCTGTTCAAGGTGCGTCGTCACCACGTCATCCGGGAGATGGCGAAGAACAAGCTGACCCAGCCCGGTGGCGTCGACCGCCGGATGGACGCGCTGTTCGTCACCGGCCCGGTGTTCGGACCCGGCAAGCTGTTCCAGTTCCGCTGACGCCGGTCCGGCGCAGCTGACGATCGGCCGGCCCGGCTCCCCCACAGGGAGCCGGGCCGGATCGTTCGCGTCAGGGCCGTTTGGGTCAGGGCCGGTTGCGGCCCAGCTCGTCGTGGGCCTGGACCCACTCCTCGACGACCACCGCCGACCCCAGCGACAGCTCGCCCGCGAGCACGGTGGCGGCCACGATCTCGGCGAGCTTCAGCACCTTGCCGGCGCCGTAGCAGCCGAGCAGCTCCAGGCACTCCCGCTGCGTGGCCAGGCCGGTGCCCCCGCCGTACGTCGCCACGATCAGCGCCGGGATCGTGACGGCTGCGTAGTAGTCGCCGTTCGGCAGCAGCTCGGAGAACCCGTAGGCCGCCGAGCTCTCCGCGACGTTGGCGACGTCCTGCCCGGTGGCGATGAACAGGGCGGTGATCCCGTTCGCCGAGTGCAGCCCGTTGTTGTTCACCCCGGCCATGAAGCCGCCGAGGTTGCCGACCAGGCGGGCCTTCCAGAGCTTGTCGGTGCTCACGCCCATGTGCTCCTCGACGAGCGCCGCCGGCAGCGTGATCTCCGCGACCACGCGCTTGCCCCGGGTGTGCAGCATGTTGACCGTCGAGCTCTTCTTGTCCGTGGCGAACTGCCCCTCGAGGTAGAAGTGCAGCTCGCCCGGGTAGTTCTGCTTGATCCACGCGCACGCGGCGAAGGTCGCCTTGCCGGTCATGTTCTGCCCCGCGGCGTCGCCGGTCGTGTAGTTGAACCGGGTGTAGAGCATCCGTGCGGCCGAGAACTTCTGGATCTCGATCAGCCGGCCCGAGCGCGTCGTCGCCTCGGCCGCCGCGGCGATCTCGTCGAGGTGGGCGTCCAGCCAGCCGCTGAACTCCTTGACCCCGCGCGCGCTCTCGAAGAGGAAGACCGGCGCCCGCTGCATCCGGTCGTCCAGCACGGTCGTGGTGATCCCGCCCGCCTCGCGCATCAGCTTCATGCCGCGGTTGTAGGAGGCGACCAGGGTGCCCTCCGTCGTCGCCAGCGGCACGTAGAAGTCCCCCTGCGCGTGCTCGCCGTTGACCAGCAGCGGGCCGGCCAGCCCGATCGGCACCTGCGCGACGCCGAAGAAGTTCTCGACGTTGCCCGGCAGCGTGGCCGGGTCCAGGGAGTACGACGCGACGTGCTCGAGCGTGCTCCCGGTCCGCTCGCGCACGAACCGCTGCCGGGCGGCGACGGCCTCGGCGCCGTAGTCGTCGTCGCGGTCGCGCGGGATCCGGTCGTCCGCGGTCTGGCCGGTCGGGGGCTGGCCGGTCGGGGGCTGGCCGTTCGAATCCTGGGGAGCGCTCATGCGCAGGAGGATGCCACGACCCCGTGCGCCGACCTCTTCCCGGAACCAGGGTTCGGATCAGGCGTGTCAGCATATGCTGACAGCATGAGGACACGACCATGAAGACGTCCGTGGGCACCGGCGACCACGACCCGATCGGCGAGCTCGCCGCGGTGCGCGAGGCCAAGCGCGAGCTGAGCCGCCGCGAGGAGGTCGCCGTCCGCCGGGCCCGCCACCACGGCCTGAGCTGGGCGGAGATCGGCACGCTCCTGGGCGTCACCCGGCAGACCATCCACCGCAAGTACCGCAAGGTCGGCTGAGGCCGGAAACCCGGGCGCCGACCGCTCCACACCGTCGACGCCCGGGGCGGCCCACCAGAGGGGGGCACTCCACACGCCCGGGCTGCGCGCCGCGAGGCCCGCAACCCGGTTCCCCCGCCACTCTCCCGCACGGGAGTAGCGCGTCGCGTCGAAGTCCGGCAGATCCACCCGAACGGCGGCCGACCAGGACCCAAGGTCCCGGCCGGCGGCGCCTCACGCGGTCGCGTCGAGCACCTGCTCCTCCCGGACGAAGTCGACCACGGCCTTCACGACCGCCGCGTCGCGCAGGATCTTGCGGTGGCCCAGACCGTCGGTGGTGAGCAGCGGCGCCCGGATCGACCGGGCGAAGTCCTCCACGTCGGCGTACGGCGTCTGCCGGTCGTCGCGGTCGGCGATCACCAGGGTCGGCACCGGCCCGGCGTACTCCGCCTGCACGCGTGCGTCGAACTCGCTGACCGCGATGCCCACGAAGTCGTCGACGGCACGGTCGAAGGCCCGCCGCGTGCGCGGCCCGAAGCCGAGCGAGGCCTGGAAGGCGTCGAACAGCGACTGCGACTCCACCATCGGCGCCACGAGCACGAGCCGGTCGGTGCCGAGCCAGCCGAAGCGAAGCGCCAGGTACGTCGCGATCGTCCCCAGCGAGTGCGCGACGACGGCCTCGGCCGGCCCGAACCGGCAGAACACCGCGTCGAGGGCGTGCGCGAACTCCAACCCGCTGGTCCGGCGCCGGCCGGCCACGCCGTGCTCGGAGTCGCCGTGCGACGGAGCGTCGAACAGGACGACCCGGAACCCCGCGGCGAGCAACGGCTCGACCATCGCGCCGAACTGCGCGCCGCGGCCGCCCCACCCGTGCACCAGGTAGACGGTCCCCGGCGATCCCTCCTCCGGTGCGCCGGTGACGGCCGGCTCCCACACCGCACCGCGGACGACGTGCCCCTGCGCGTCCACCTCGAACGGCGCGCCGCCGTCCGGGACGGGCAGTGCCGGCATCCGCGGCGGCGCGGTGAACCACAGGTCGCGGGCGAGCCGGCCGGTGCGGCCCGGAGCGACGTGCTCGCCGTACCGGAAGACCGCGCGCGTGGCCGCGTTCCTGAGACGAACGATCGTGCTTTTTTGAGCCCAGTCCATGGTTGCTGTCCTCCTGCGGGTGGTGGTGGCGGTCGGGTCCGGGCTACGCCGCGCTGGCGGCGATCAGCTGGTCGAACGCGACCCGGGTGCGCTCGAGCGCCTTGGGGTCGTGCATGAGCCGGGAGGCGTGGTGGAAGCCGTACATCAGCGCCTGCACCTGGAACGCGAACTGCTCGGTGTCGAGGTCGGCGCGGAAGTCGCCCTCGCTGACCGCGGTGCCGGCGACGGTCACGATCAGCTCGGTCCAGTCACGCTCGCCCTGCACGAGGGCGTCACGCACCGGGCCGGGGCGGTCGTCGTACTCGATCGCACCGGTCACGAAGATGCATCCGCCCTCGAGGACCTCGGTCGCCCAGTACAGCCACAGGTCGAAGAGCGCCCGGACGCGCTTCACCCCCCGAGGGGTGGCCAGGGTGGGCCGGACGACGACGTCGGTGAGCCGCTCGCGGGCGCGAGCGAGGGTCTCGAGCTGGAGCGCCTCCTTGGACCGGAAGTGCGCGAACAGCCCGCTCTTGCTCATCCCGGTGCGCTCGGCGAGCTGCCCGATGGTGAGCCCGGTGAAGCCGACCTCGGACGCGATCCCGACGGCGTCGTCGAGGATCGCCGCCTTGGTGTCCTGGCCCTTGCTCATGCGGCCAAGAATCGCACGGTCGTGCTTTTCAGGTCAACGGTTTTCCGCGGGCCTCCTCCGGCCGCTGCGCTCACTCGTAGCCGCTGGGCAGCCGCGGCGTGTACGGCGCCTCGAGCGCCGCGATCTCCTCGTCGGTCAGGTGCACGTCGAGTGCGGCCACCGCGTCGGCGAGGTGGTGGTCCCGGGTGGGGCCGACGATGGGTGCCACGACCGACGGGTTCTTCAGCACCCACGCGAGCGCGACCTGAGCCATCGCGAGGCCGCGTGACTCGGCGACCTTCTGCACGGCGTCGACGACCGGCTGGTTCTCCTCGCCGACGTACCGCCGGCCCATGGCGTCGGTCTCGGTGCGTTTCGTCTCGGTGCCCCAGGGACGTGCGAGCCGCCCCTTCGCGAGCGGGCTCCACGGGATGCTGCCCACGCCCTGGTCGGCGAGCAGGCCGAACATCTCGCGCTCCTCCTCACGCTGGAGCAGGCTGTACTGGTTCTGCATCGAGACGAACCGGGTCCAGCCGTGCACGTCCGCCGCGTGCTGCATCTTCGCGAGCTGCCAGGCCCACATCGAGGAGGCGCCGAGGTAGCGGACCTTGCCCGCCTTGACCACGTCGTGCAGCGCCTCCATGGTCTCCTCGACCGGGGTCTCCGGGTCGAAGCGGTGGATCTGGTACAGGTCGACGTAGTCGGTGCCCAGGCGCGTGAGCGAGGCGTCGATCTGCTCCATGATCGCCTTGCGCGACAGACCGGAACCACCGGGCCCGTCGTGCATCGGGAAGAACACCTTGGTCGCGAGGACCACGTCCTCGCGCCGGGTGTACGTGCGGAGCGCGCGCCCGACGATCTCCTCCGAGGTGCCGCTGGAGTACACGTTCGCGGTGTCCCAGAAGGTGATCCCGAGCTCCACCGCCTGCCGGAAGATCGGCGCCGCGGCGTCGTCGTCGAGGACCCACTCCGGCGCGCGGCCGCGCGACGCGTCACCGAAGCTCATGCACCCCAGCGCGATCCGACTGACCTTCAGGCCCGAGCTTCCCAGTCGTGTGTAGTCCATGGTTTCGAACCTACCCACCGGCGCCACGGCATTTCCCGGTCGCGAGCGGCCCTCACCAGCGCGCCAGCCGGACGTCGCACGGCTCCGCCGGTGGGGCCCCGCGCGTGACCCCGTCGCGCAGCAGCAGGGGGTGTCCGCAGACCGCGCCGACCGCGCGGTAGTGCGCGGCGACCACGGCGGCGAGGCGCTCGCGTGTCGGCGGGGGGAAGGAGGGACGGTTCCAGGGCACCAGCCACGTCGGCGCGCCGGGGCCGTTCAGCAGCGCGATCAGCCGGGTGAGGTGCGGGTCGTCGACCTGGGCGGGAAGCGTCCACAGGTAGGGGTACGGCGACATCAGCCCGGACGCCTCCACCGTCTCGGCGTCCCCGACCAGGCTGACCACGGTGTCCCCGGGTGCGGCCACGGCCGCGATCGCCGTACCGGCTCCGACGCCGCGGTCGGACGCCTTCGTGCCCCAGGCCAGGGCCCAGTGGGTCAGTGCGACCAGGACCACGGCAGCGGCGGCGAGCGCGGGGACGAGCCGGCCGAGCTCCCGGCGGCGGAAGGACCCCGTCCCGCCCAGCGCGAGACCGCCGGCCACCGACACCGGCACGACCAGCTGGACCAGGTAGTGGTCCCAGAAGCCTCCGCTGAGCAGCACCGAGGCGGCCGCCCAGACCAGCAGCGCGCAGAGCCCCCAGGCCACGGGCTCCGGCACGCGCCGGCGGACCGTCGCCCACACGAACGCGCCGACCACGAGCAGCACCCCGCTGGAGAGCCACGCGTCCATGAACACCCCGAAGCGCTGCGCCTGACCCTGGTCGGGGAGGGTCGCCAGGACGACCGCGGCCCGGACGCGGAAGGGGTACATCGCACCGAAGACGCTCGTCAGTGAGGCGCCGCGGATCATCGTCCAGGTGCCGACCAGGACCAGTCCGGTCACCAGCCCGCCCGCCGCGCCGACCGCGGCACGGCGTACGACGCTGCGGTGCACGGCTCCCGTGCCCCAGGCCGCCGCCAACGCGCTGGCCGTGCCGAAGACGATCGGGTCGGCCATGTTCTGCTTGACCAGCACGGCGCAGGCCGCGAGCACACCGGCGCCGAACGCGGCCGGGGCGGCCCCGGGGCGCTTCGCGGGCAGTTCGCCTGGAGGCTGGCTGTCGAGGGGCTGGGGCAGCGCACGCAGCCAGCACGCCACCGACCACGCCACGAACGGCGCCGCGAGCAGCTCGCCGTTGACCTGGACGGTCCCGAGCTGGGGTGAGGCGAGCAGCGCTGCCGCCAGCGCCGCACCCCAGACCGCGGCGCGGTGACCCGCGACCCGGCGGGCGGCGTCGGCGACACCGAGCACCGCGACGCCCGCGGCCAGTGCTCCGAGCACGCGCACCGCCGGCATCCCGCCGAACGCGGAGGCGACCTGGAACAGCGCGATCAGCAGGGGCGGCCGGTCCACCCAGTAGTGGCCGTAGAGCGACGGACCGGCACCGTGCCACTGCCGGGCGACGGCGAGGTAGCCGCCCTCGTCGGCACCTTCGGGAGCCCCGAGGAACGGCAGTCGCAACGCGACGGCGGCAGCGGCGAGCGCCAGCACCGTCCCGTGCCGGCCGACCACGCCCGCTCGCACGTCGCCTCCTTCGCCCCTCGCGGGGGCTTTCTCCCGCAGAGGCACCATCCTCGGCCTCGCCGCCTGACCGCCGGCTGACCGGCGGGGCGGGCAGCGGGGCGGGCAGCGGTACCGTCGGAGGCGGAGACCCACCATGCCGCCACCCGAGCGCTTCACCGACCAGCACCGCGAGAAGTTCTTCGCCTACCTCGACCGCCTGCCCGCGAAGGATCGGCCGGTCTACGGCTTCTCCGGGCAGCGCCCGTCGCTGTGGGAGCGCCTGGGAGGCGGTACGACGTACGTGCTGGTGCTCTTCTTCCCCGACCACGTCGTGTTCTCGACGCGCCGGATGAGCAGCCACCGGGAGGCGGGACGGACCACGCGCCTCCTCGCCGAGATCGCGTCGATCGAGGTCAGCCCGGGCCCGCTCCGGTCGAGCGCGCTGATCCACTTCGTCGACGACAGGCCGATCCGGCTGTCGAGCATCACGCCGGCGGCAGCAGAGCCGCTGAGGAGGTTCGCCGACGTGGGCCTCACCGCATTCGCGCGATCCGACCTCGAGCGCGACGCCGTGCGGGCGTTCTTCGTCGCCTGCAGCCGGGCGCTGCCGTTGCCCGACGGGCTGTTCGACGAGGGAGACTGACCAGCGCGCACGCCCGGCGCAGCCTCAGGCGTCGGCCGGCCGCTCGTTGTACGCCGCGACGCGCTCCTGCCCGGTGAGGGCATGGATCGCGTCCATGATCTCGTCCGTCGCCTCGCGCCGCGCGCGCCCGGGAGGCACGCCGTCGAAGCGGCCGGTGAAGTCGATCGGCTCGCCGAACCGCACGGTCACCTTCGCCAGCCGGGGCCAGCTCGCGTCGACCGGCTGCAGGTCCTCGGTGCCGATCAGGCCGACCGGCACCACGGGCGCGCCGGCGGTGAGCGCGAGCTGGGCGACACCGGTGCGCCCGCGGTAGAGCCGGCCGTCGCGTGAACGCGTGCCCTCCGGGTAGATCCCGAACGCATCCCCGCGCCGGAGCACGTCCAGCGCGATGTCGAGGGAGTCGATCGCCGAGCGGGCGTCGCCACGGTCGACCGGCACCATGCCCAGGCCCTCGAACCACGTCTTCGTCAGCCAGCCCTTCACGCCGCTTCCGGTGAAGTAGTCCTCCTTGGCGAGGAACACGACCTTGCGCGGCGCCACGACCGGGATCACCACGCTGTCGGCGAAGCTGAGGTGGTTGCTGGCGATCAGCACCGGCCCCGACATCGGCACGTGCTCGACACCCTCGACGGTCGGCCGCCACACAACGCGGGCCACCGGAGGGACCACGGTGTGGAGAACCTGGTAGAGCACCCACCCAGCGTAGGAGTTCGGAGGGTCCCCGCCCGACCGGGCCCCCGGGCGCGGACGCTACAGCCGCCGCATCGCCGTCGTGGTCAGCACCAGCTCGCCGAGGTCGTCGGACGCGTGCACGTCCACCTCGGCCTCGATCACCCAGTCGTGGTGGCCGGCCGGGTCGGCGAGCGTCTGCCGGACGGGCCAGCGCGCGCCCGTCCGCTCCACGACGAACAGGTCCGGTCCGCGTGCGTCGCCCGACGTGCCCACGGTGTCGTGCTCGGCGTAGTACTCCTCGATCGCGGCGTCCCACGCGTCCCGGGTCATCAGCACCTCGCGCGGCGGGTCGAAGTGCGCAGCCGCGCGCTCCTCCAGGGCAGCGAGGCCGTCGAGGTCGTCGCGCGCCACCAGCTCCACGCGGCGCCACAGCGCGTTGCGGATCATCACCCGGAACGCCCGCTCCTGCTGCGACAGCGGCCTCGGCGGCGGAGGTGCGGCCGCGTCGAGGGTGTGCGGCAGGTGCTCGGGGTCGCTCAGCGCCTCCCACTCGTCGAGCAGCGAGGAGTCGGTCTGCCGCACCGTCTCCCCCAGCCACTCGACCAGCTCCTCGAGCTCAGGGGGCCGGTGCGCGTCGGGCACGGTCTGGCGCAGCGTGCGGTACGCGTCGGAGAGGTAGCGGAGCAGCAGCCCCTCGGACCGGGCGATCTGGTAGCGACCGACGAAGTCGGTGAACCCCATCCCCTGCTCGTACATGTCGCGCACGACCGACTTCGGGTCGAGCGCGTCGATCGGCAGCCACGGGTGCGTCTGCCGGTAGGTCTCGAACACCGGCTCGAGCAGGTCGGCCAGCGGCTGCGGCCAGGTGACGTCCTCGAGCAGGGCCATCCGCTCCTCGTAGTCCAGCCCGTCGGCCTTCATCTCCGCGACCGCCTCACCGCGCGCCGCCTGCCGCTGCGCCATCAGGATCTGCCGCGGCGGGTCGAGCACCGCCTCGATCACCGACACGATGTCGAGCGCGTACGTCGGGGCCTCGACGTCGAGCAGGTCCAGCGCCGCGATCGCGAACAGCGCGAGCGGCTGGTTCAGCGCGAAGTCCGGCGGCAGCTCGACGGTGAGCACGTAGCGGCGGCCGTGCTCGTCGGGCTCGTCGAGCCGCTTGAGCACGCCGTTGTGCACCAGGCTGCGGGCCAGCCGCAGGGCGCGGCGGGCCAGCCGCAGCTGGGTGCGCCGGTCCTCGTGGTTGTCCATGAGCAGGCGCCGCAGCACCGGGAACGCGTCCTCCTCGCGCGCCACGACGTTGACCAGCATCGCGTTGTCGACCTTCATCCGGGACCGCATCGGCTCGGGCTCGCCGGCGACCAGCTTGTCGAAGGTCTTCTGCGTCCAGACCACCGTGCCCTCGGGCGGCTTCCTCAGCTGCGCCTTGGACTTCCGCTTGGCCAGCTTGGCCTCGCTCATCGCCGCGTTCTTCGCGGCCGCCTTGGCCTTGGCCTTCTCGTTCTCGATGACGTGCTCGGGCGCCTGGACGACGACGTACCCGTTCGTGTCGAAGCCCGGCCGGCCCGCGCGCCCGGCGATCTGCAGGAACTCCCGCGTCCGGAGCACCCGCTGCTTCTGGCCGTCGTACTTCGCCAGTCCGGTGAACAGGACCGTCCGGATCGGCACGTTGATCCCGACGCCGAGCGTGTCGGTGCCGCAGATGACGGTCAGGAGGCCCTCCTGCGCCAGCTGCTCCACCAGCCGCCGGTAGCGCGGCAGCATCCCCGCGTGGTGCACCCCGATCCCCCGGCGCAGCAGCTGCGAGAGCGTCCGGCCGAACCCGGCGCCGAACCGTACGCCGGCCAGCCGCTCCTTGAGAGTCTCGGTCGTCGAGCCACCCCCGGTGGTTGACCCGCCCCCGGTGGTCGAGCCGCCCCCGGTGGTCGAGCCTGCCGCGGTGGTTGAGCCTGCCGAAACCCCGCCTGCCGGTGGTTGAGGTGCGAGCTTGCGAGCCTCGAAACCCCCGGCACCCTTCAGCAACGACCCGGCGTGCTCCACCGCCCCCGCCTGGGTGAAGTGCACGACGTACACCGGGGCCTGCCCCGTCTCGACCAGCTCCTGCAGGGTCTCGTCGAGCGGCTCGAGCGACCAGCTGAAGTGCAGCGGCACCGGCCGCTCCGCCTTGTCCACCACCGCGGTCTCGCGGCCGTTGCGACGGGTCAGGTCGTCGGCCAGCTCCCGGACGTCGCCGAGCGTCGCGGACATCAGCACGAACTGCGCGTCGGTGAGCTCCAGCAACGGCACCTGCCACGCCCAGCCCCGCTGCGGGTCGGCGTAGTAGTGGAACTCGTCCATGATCACGAGCCCGGCATCAGCCGCCCGCCCCTCGCGCAACGCGATGTTCGCGAGCACCTCCGCGGTGCAGCAGACGATCGGCGCCTCGGGGTTGACCGAGGCGTCGCCGGTGAGCAGACCGACGTCTTCGGCGCCGAACACCTCGCACAGCGCGAAGAACTTCTCGCTGACCAGCGCCTTGATCGGCGCGGTGTAGAACGACCGACGGCCCTCCGCCATCGCGGCCATGTGTGCCGCGGTCGCCACCAGCGACTTGCCGGACCCGGTCGGCGTGGCGAGCACGACGTTGTTGCCCGACAGCAGCTCGAGGATCGCCTCCTCCTGGTGCGGGTAGAGCTCCAGCCCTTGCTCCCCCGCCCAGCCCAGCACCCGCTCGTACGCCGCGTCGCTCACCGGGCGGCCACCTCGCCCGACCGGCGCCCTGCGGTACCGATCGGGCGGTGCCGCGCTGTGCCGATCGCGGTGGGGTCCATGCCGAGACCGTACCCATGCCACCCGATTCCCCGGCCGATCCCGGCCCGGCCCCGCCGCCTGAAGCAGCCCGACACGGCCGTACCGCCGCCCCGTTCCGCTCGTTGGACGCGACATGACTTCTGCCGACCCCATGTCTCCGGACGCCTCCACGAGATACGTTGCCCGCGAGGGCGATGCGAAGGCAGGAGGGGGCATGGACGACTTCGTCGTCGAGACCCGCGCGGACGGCGTCATCGTCGTGTCCGGTGAGCTCGACATCGCGACCGTGGACGAGCTCAGCGCGGCTGCCCGCGCGGCGCTCGAGACCACCGCCTCGACGCTGGTGCTTGACTTCGGCGGAGTGACGTTCGTCGACTCCACCGGCCTGGGCGCGCTGGTGCGCCTGCGCAAGGAGGCCGAGCACCGCGGTCTGGGGCTGCGCCTGGACGGAGTCCGTCCCGAGGTGCGCCGTGTCCTGGACCTCACCGGGCTGTCGGAGATCTTCCCCGACCAGGCGGAGCTCTGAGCCGGTTGGCCGGCACCCAGACCACGTCACCGGCCGGACGTTCGTCCGACGAGGCCCCGCCGAGCGCGCCGCGGCCGGGCCCCGCTGGCGGCACCGTGGGTGCGGAGGCCGAGCCGCCGGGACCCTCGCAGCCCGCGGCTCGCCCGGCTGGGCCGCGGCGCCATCCCGGGCGCGTCGCCGCAGCCATCACCCTGGTCGGCCTCGTGCTCACCGCCGGCTCCACGCTGGCGACGGCCAGGATCGACCGCACCACCGAGCAGCGCCTGCTCGACGGCCAGACCCGGCAGGCCGCCACGGTCCTGTCGACGGCGATCATGGTCATCGAGCTGCCGCTCCAGTCGACCCTGGCCGCCCAGCGTGCCAGCGCGCCCGCCGGCTCCACGGCGCCGTTCGAGCAGGTGATGGGTGCGCAGGTCGGCGCCGGCAAGATGTTCCAGACCGCCTCGCTGTGGCGGCGTCAGGGCGCAGACCTGCGCCTCGTCGCGACGCTCGGCGACCCACCGGCGCTGAGCCCCAAGGCGGCCTCGACCCTCACCTACCTGCGTCACGCGTTCGACACGAAGACGACCACCGTCCGCCTGGTCACCGTCGGCAGTCGCTCGGAGGTCGCCTACGCCCACGCCGATCCGACCAGCGGCTGGCTCGTGTACGCCGAGCGGGAGATCCCGGCGAACCGGCGCGCACCCGTCGACCGTGACTCGGCGTTCAGCCAGATCCACTACGCGATCTACCTCGGCCGGCACACCACCGCCGACACGCTCTCCACCACCGACGTGGACCCGCGCACGCTGCCGTTCCACGGTGTCCGGTCGAGCCAGACGGTGCCGTTCGGCGACACCAGCCTGACCCTGACCACCACTCCCCGGTCCCGGCTGGGGTCCGACCTGAGCGGCGCGCTGCCCTGGCTCCTGCTGGGCGGTGGCCTGCTGCTCACGCTGGCCGCCGCGCGGGTCGGGCAGCGGCTGACCCGCGACCGCGAGTCGGCCGAGCACGACGCAGCGACGATCACGACCCTCTACCAGCAGACCGAGACGCTCTACGACCAGCAGCGGGAGCTCTTCGTGAGGCTGCAGCGGGCGCTGCTGCCCAGCGCCAACCCGGAGCTGCCCCACCTCGAGGTCGCGGCCGAGTACGCCGCCGGCGCCCGCGGGCTGGACATCGGGGGCGACTGGTTCAGCGTCATCGAGCTCGACGGGGAGCGCTTCGGCTTCGTGGTGGGCGACGTCTCCGGCCGCGGCGTCGACGCGGTGGCGGTGATGGCGCGCGCCAGGTTCACGATCCGCGCGTACCTGACCGACGGCGACGACCCGGTGACCGTCCTCGAGAAGTGCTCCCAGCAGTTCGACATCCTGACCGACGGCCACATGACCACGGCGCTGGTCGGCGTCGGCAGCTGGCGGACCGGCGAGGTCACGCTCGCGAGCGCCGGTCACCCGCCGCCCGTGCTGCTCGGCGACGGGCCCCCGCATTTCGTGGAGGTGACCCCGGGCCGCCCCCTCGGAGCCGGCGTCGCGCCGTACCCGGTCTCGACCTTCACGATGCCGGCGGGCGCCACGTTGTTCTGCTTCACCGACGGCCTGGTCGAGCGGCGCGGCGAGGACATCGACACCGGGCTCACTCGGCTCGCCGACGTGCTGGCACGCGCCGCGGAGCGACCGGTCGGAGACCTGGTCGCCCACGTCCTCGCGACGTTGCGCCACGAGGACGCCCCCGACGACATCGCCACGCTGGCGATCCGCTGGACCGGGGAGTCATGAAGACCGACCTCCGCGCCGACCACCGTGCGCCGGCCGCCGCGCGGCGGTTCATCGCCGCGGCGCTCGCTGCCCTGCCGCGCGCCGAGGGACCCCGCGGCGAGGACGTGATGCTCGTGGTGAGCGAGCTGGTCACCAACGCGGTGCGAGCCGGGGCCACTGCGGTCGGCGTCGAGCTCCGGGCCACCGCCCACCACGTCGTGCTCGACGTCAGCGACGACGCCGAAGGCTGGCCCGCGACGCGACACCCGGCGTGGGACGACCCCGGCGGGCGTGGCCTCGCCATCGTCGAGGACGTCGCCGACGAGTGGCACACGACCACGCTCATCTCGGGGAAGCGGGTCAGCGCCAGCTGGCTCCTGACGCCGGCCGCGACCGTCGACTGAGCCTCGTCGTCGGGCGGGCCCGACGGGTCAGCCCTCGTCGGGCACCCTTCAATTCTCGTCGAGCACGCTTCAGTCCCCGTCGAAGACGCTGCGCAGGGTCGCGCCGAACTCCACCGGCTTCCCGGCGTACGGGTTCTCCGGGCCACCGCCGATGAAACCGCCGTGATGGCTCGGGAACAGCACGGCCTCCTCACCCAGCCGCTCGGCGAGGGCTCGCGCCGTGCGCGCGGTGATCGTGTCGCCGGTCTCCTCACCGACGCCGGCGACGACGCGGGTCGGGGCGGCTGCGATCGCGTCGAGGTCGTAGCGGTACGTCGTGACGGTGGCCGAGCGCTCCGAGAGCAGCGGGTCGTCGCGGCTGCCGTCGTCGTCGTTCGGCATGCCGAACATCGCCGGATCGGCCGGAGGCTGGGCGAAGTAGGCGTCGGTGAGCTCGCCCGGCCACATCGTCAGGGCGATGAACTGCGCCATGCCTCGCCCCTGCCCCCCGGCCTGATAAGCCTCCCGGACCGCACCGAACGCCCGATCCACCTCCGCGGCGTCGGGCAGCAGCCAGGTCGAGGGCGGCTCGTGCGCGACCAGCGTGGCGACGTCGTCGGGGAAGAGCGCGACCCAGGCCAGCCCGGCGACCGCGCCGCCGCTGCTGCCGAACACCTCGACCCGCCCACCGGGAGCGAGGTGCTCCTTGAGCGCGTGCAGGTCGGCCGCCTGGTCCTCCGGGCGCTGGTCGGTGCGTCCGTCCCGGCGCACCGTGCTGCGGCCGAGCCCCCGCGGGTCGTAGGTCACGACCGTGCGGTCGGGGAACTGCGCGGCCAGGTCGGCGAACCCGTCGGCGCACATCGGCTGCCCGATCATGAAGAGCAGCGGCCGCCCGTCCGCGGGCGGAACCGGCCCGTGCAGGTCGTGCACGAGGTCGACGTCGGGCAGGTGGAGGGTGCGGGTCTCGCTCACGGATCGCTCCTTGCGTCGGTGGGTCCTTGTCTACCCGTCGTACGACGCCCGCGGTCCTCGACACGGGGCTGGAAGTTCAGCTCTTCGGGCCGCCGCGGACCCGCGCGTCACCAGCCCCGCGTCGTCCGCTCGACCAGGTCGGCCAGCAAGCCGGGCATCCCGCCGGTCGCGTGCACCCGCCGCTGCCGGTCGGGCTCCGGCTCGTTCGCCAGGATCCGCTCGACCTCGGCGAGCGGAGCGTCGGCCCCGAGCGGGCGCAGCGCCGTCCGGGCCTGGTCGACCAGCTCGGCCGCGATCTCCCGGACCGGCCGCATCGAGCCGGTCGGGTCGGCCATGGTCGTCTCCAGGCCGTGGCGCATCGCGCGGAAGTCGTTCTCGGCCAGCACCTCGCCGGGCACGTCGATGACGACCGGGTGCTCCAGCGCGTGCGCCGCGATCCCCTGCACCAGCGCGGCCAGCCCGGCGGTGGTCGCCAGCGACGGCTGCGGATCCATCACCCGGATCTCGACGGTGCCGAGCCGCGCCTGGATCCGCGCTCCCCACCAGACGAACGAGGGGTCCGGTGCCTCCGCGGCGGCGAGCACGGCCGCGGTGAGGGCGAGGTACTCGTCCCAGGAACGCACGACCGGCGGCAGGCTGCTGCGCGGGTAGGACGCGATCACCGCGGCCCGCGCGGAGGCCAGCCCGGAGTCGCGTCCGTGCCAGTACGGCGACCCGGCCGCCAGCGCGCGGAGCACCGGCAGCTGCTGCCGCAGCGCCCGGTACGCCGTGACGGCCGCCGCCGCGTCGGGCAGACCGACGTGCACCTGCAGCGCCGCCGTCGGGGTGCGCAGCACGCCCGCGAGGCTGTCGCCGATGTACTGGTAGCGCGGGGCGTGCGTGACCCGTGGCTCCCCGAACGGGGCCGCCGGGTGCAGCCCGACCGCCATCGCCCGCGCCCCCGCGCTCACCAGCGCCGCGCGCAGGTCGGCGAGGTGCTGCGCCGCCGACGCCGCGTCCGGGCACACGACCGTCGCGAACTCGATCTCGCTGCCGAAGAGCTCCCCCGACACCACCCCCGAGCCCGGCCCGCCGAGCTCCTGCACCCGGGCGATCCAGCCCTGGGAGCGGCGCTCCTCGACCAGCTGGTCGGCCTCGTCGACCAGGAGCAGCTCCTCCTCGACCCCGAGCGTGAGCTCCCCTCCGGGGCCGAACGTGTCCGTCCCAGCGTCGGGCCCAGCGTCGGGCCCACCGCCGGGCACCGGGTCCGGCCCGGGTCCGTTCCTGAGCAGCGAGAGGACCATGAGCGCGCCCTTTCCGTCCCCGCGGGGCCAGCCCTCTGAACCCGGTCCGTCTCGAGGTACCCACTTCGCGCCCCGGCGAACCGGTGGAGGGCCACTTCTGCGAAGGAACGGTGACAGCGACCCTCGGAGCGGCATCCACGGTCGCGTCGCGCGTGACGGTGGTGCCCGCCACCGTCATGACGGATGATCGGACTCGCGTGCGGGGCAGGACCTCGGCACGCCGCGGCGTGCTCACCGGGCTGGTGGCCGCGGTCACGGGCAGTGTCGAGGAGGAGCACGCGGCTTGAGCGAGACCGAGACCGAACCCCGGACGGAGGCGGCGCCCCCGACCACGGGAGTCGGCCGGCTGCGCGTCGTACGCCGGCTCGCCTTCGTCGCCTACCTCGGCGCCCTCGCCTTCACCTTCGGCACCCAGGGCGCGCCGCTCGACCGTGAAGGCGTGGTGCTCTGGGTCGTCCTCGGACTTGCCGTGGCCTCCATCGGCCGGCGACCGATCCGGATCCTGTGGCTGGTCCTCGACTTCCTGCCGTTCGTGCTGGTGCTGGTGTTCTACGACTACCTGCGCGGCCTGGCCGACACCGTCGGGATGCCGACCTGGTGGCGTCCGCAGATCGAGGTCGACCGGTTCCTCTTCTTCGGGCACGTGCCGACCGTGTGGTTGCAGGAGCACCTCAAGCACCAGCGGTACTCCGGGGTGCGCTGGTACGACCTGATCGCCTGCCTCAGCTACTACTCGTTCTTCTTCCTGCCCTACCTGACCGCCGGAGTGATGTGGCTGCGCAGTCGCGCCGACTTCTACCGCTGGGCCGTGCGCTTCGTCGCCCTGAGCTTCTCCTGCTTCCTGCTGTTCATGCTGATCCCGACGGCGCCACCGTGGGCCGCCGGCCACTGCACGGCCGCCGACGTGGCCGATCACCCGAGCTCCGCACCCTGCATGTACGCCATCGGCGTGCCCCCGGCCGACGGACTTCTCGGCCGCTTCACCACCGTGCAGGCGGGCGCCAACCCGTGGGTCGAGCGGATCGCCGGCGACGGCCTGCAGCAGCTCCACCTCGGCGTGGCCCACGAGCTGTGGACGAAGGGCTTCTCCACCGCCGACCCGGTCGCCGCCGTACCCTCGTTGCACCTCGGCGGCACCGTGCTGTTCTGCCTGTTCCTCTGGCGCCGCACCAGCACCACCTGGCGACCGCTGCTCGTGCTGTATCCGCTGGTGATGATGTTCAGCCTCGCCTACACCGGCGAGCACTACGTCGCCGACGGCATCGCCGGCGCACTGGCCGCCTGGCTGGTGCACACGGCGGCGAACCGGCTCGAACGTTGGCGCGAGCGTCGCCGGGTGCGGACCGACCCCGCCGCGACTCCCGCCGAGAGCGCGTCCGTCTCGATCTGAGCAGCACACGCGACGGGGGGGTCATGCCGCCCCACCTTGCCCGCCCCTGACCACGGAGCCGCGGTCCGTCGGCCGGGCTCGCCGCAGCTCGAGCTCGCCGTCCGGACATCGTCGGACGTCGACGGCCGGGTCGTGGGCACGATGGTGGTGGAAGGAGCACAGCAGGACCCCGTCCGCCAGATCGGTCGCGCCACCGCGCGCCCACGGTTTCAGGTGGTGGGCCTCGCACCACGTCGCCGGGATGCTGCAGCCCCGGGCCCGGCATCGTCGATCGCGCACGCGCAGGGCCTTGCGCTGCGCCCGGCTGAACAGGCGGCTGGTGCGGCCGAGGTCGAGGACCTCCGACGCACCGCCGAGCACGACCGGGACGATGCCTGCCGTGCAGGCCAGCCGTCGCGCCTCCGCGGCCGTGATCCGGTGGTCGTCGCCGCTGATCAGGCCGGCGGTGGCGAGATCGCTGCGCAGCTGGTCGAGGGTCATCGTCACCATGACCGTCGTGGCGTCACCGCCGTGCACGGGGAGCTGGTCGGGGTCGAGGTGCTCGAGCAGGGCGCAGAAGGCCCGACCCCGGCGACGCTCGATCGGGCCCGGAACGACGGCGCGGTCCTCGGAGCGGCGCGGCGACGTGAACGCGTCCAGGTAGGTGGCCAGTCGATGTGCCGTCGCGTCGGGCAGCTGACCGCGGACGCGGGTGGTGCCGTCGCCGTACGGGGTCAGGGAGAGGGTCGTGCTCTCGGCCGCGCGCCGTTCCTCGGCCTCGAGCGCCCGCGCCTCCGCGGCCTCGGCGACCTCGGGCGCAACGACGTCCAGGATGCGACGGCCCAGGATCCGCAGGTCGCGCGGACCGAACTCCGCGGCGTACGCGACGAGCTGGGCCTGGGCTCCCGACACCACGTCTGCCGGTACGTCGCCCGGCAGCTCGTCCAGGGCGTGCGCGATCACGCGCGCCTGTGCGAGGTTGACCGTGCCGGCGGCGAGCGCCGTCGCGACAGCCTGCCAGCGCTCGGCCAGGGCCACCCCGAGCCGGAGGGCGCGTTGCTGCTCGCTCCGGTCGGCCCGCACTTCATGAGCCAGCCAGGCTCCGGCGTCCCGGGCGCCGCACTCGGCGGCGACGTCGTCGGCCGAGGCCAGGAGGCGCAGCCGCAGCGCCTCGAGCCGGTCGGCGGTCGCGCTGATCGCGACCAGCGCCGCGGCCTTGTCGTCCGCGCCCATCAGCTCGACCGGCACGTCGGCGATCGCACCGACCTCGTCGGAGACGTGCCTGGCGCAGGCGAGCACGGGGTGGACGCCGTACGCGTCGCGGGCCACCGCCATCGCACACCTCCCAGCACGCAGGATCGAGGGACACTCGTCCTCACGCGTGATGGGCAGCAGGCCCGTGAGAGGCCGACCCGACGCTCGGGCCAAGGTCCGGGGCCTCAGCCATCGCGTATCACCACCGTACCTAGGCTTATCGTACACCCATTCGATTGTGATGGCCAACGGCAAAAGCGCTAGGGCCGCACCAGGAACGTGGCGAGCCAGCTGTCCATGTCCTCGCCGTCGATGGTCAGGTGGAACTCGTACTTCTCGCCCGCCGCGAGCGGAACGCCGCCGGCGAGTGCGATCGCGAGCTGGTGCCGCATGGGCGTCCCGGCGGGCACGCCGGGAGGTCGACCGACCTCGAACTCGGCCTCGACGTGGAGGGCGGGCAGCGGCTGGCCCTCGGGACCGCGCTGGAACGAGACGGCCCGGCCGTCGGCGTCACGCAGCTCGATGACGAGCTGGTGCTTCTGGTTCGTCTGGTCCCACGGGACGTCGATGACGGCCACGAGCGCCATCGGGGGCGTCGGGGTGGCGGTGACGCTCCACCCGGCCCCGAGCGACGAGACCTTGCCGTTCGTCACCTCGGCGGCGTCCGCGAGGAGGAGGACCGCCTTCACGAGCTGAGCACGCGAGCGTCGACGAGCGTGCTGTCCAAGGGGACTGGGGTCATGACGGTGGACTCCTGGCGGGTCGGGGCTCTTCGCACAGTCTGTACCCGAGGTCACGAGTCCGGAGACGTTTGACGCCGCCTGGTCACACCACCCAGCGCACCGTCCGCGCCAGCCCGGGCCCGACGTCGAGACGCACGGACGCGATCCGTACGTCGCTCGGCACCTCGAAGACCAGCGCGCCGGACAAGGTGTGGTGGGCCCGCACCGTCGGCGACCCGCTGACCACGCGGCCGCCCTGCACAGCCGGGTAGTCGGCGCTCGGCGCATAGGTGACGCCGGCACTGTCGACCAGCGCGAGCCGGGTGTTGCCGTCCCACACCCAGCGCTGGTCGCCCCGGTTCTCCAGGCGCATCGTCACCGCCACCAGCCGGTGCCCTGCCGGGGGCTTCGTGCCCTTCCCGACCACGTGGGTGTCGACGACGGAGGCGACGGTCATCGCCAGCTCCGGGTGGCCGTCGCCCGCGGCCACCGTCTGCGTCGTACCCACGGGCTTGGCCGGAGCGACCAGGTTCTGCACGCGCTGTGACGCCGCGTTCGTCAGCGCATGAATCACTGTCGGCACCATCGCGACGGCGAGGACGAGGGCGGACACGGCGAGGGCGAAGCGCGTCACGCGCGGCCCGCGCCGTCGGGGGCCGAGCCGGGGCCGTGGACGCGCGGGGCGTGGACCCCACGGGTCGCGGACCGGCACGCCCTGCACCGGCGGAGGTGCCGCCGTCGCAGCCGGGAAGAGACCACGGGTGAGCACCGGCAGCAGTCGGTCGATGGTCGCGGCGTGCAGGACGGCCGGCCGCGAGGTGAGCATGTCGTTGAGGTTCGCGGTCGAGCAGACCATCACGTCGCGCGCCCAGCCCGCGACCGGCTCCTCGCGCACGAAGCACAGCACCGGCACGGCCGGCACCTGCCCGATCACCCCGGTCACGGCGAGGGCGGCGTCGGCGATCGACGCGACCTCCTTCTCCCGGGACCGACCGTTCTGCCGGAGCACGTCGCCGGCCACGGCCACCGTGCCGCTCCAGTGCTTGCTGTCGATCACGAAGACTCCGCCCGGACCGATCACCACGTGGTCGATGTTGGCGCGCCGCCGACCCGGCCACCGTACGTCGTGCAGGACCGTCCACTCCGGGGGCAGCAGCGCCAGCGCGCGGGCGGTCGCCTCCTCGCCGGCCGCGCCACGCTCCCAGGCGTCGGCGACCCGCGTCAGACGCTCGGCCTTCTCACGCCGCTTGCGCGCGATCTCGCGCGCGGACTCCCCCGCGCTCATGGCATCCCTCCTGCCCCCTCCCGGCGAGGGTAGGGGCGACCGGAGGACGCGCGCGGGGAAACGGTGCAAATCGGGCGCCGCCTGCCGGTTGAGGTGCGACGCCCCCGCCGCTCACATCGACATGGTCTGGTGCAGGCCCGGCAGCAGCGCCGGGTGAGCGGGCACCAGGACCGCGAACCCGATGATCGCGAGCCCGAGCACCTTGCTCAGCCCGACTCCGTGGCGCCACGTCTTCTCGAGGAGCACGACTCCCGCGATCGCTGCCATCCAGACCAGGCTCATGATGCCGACCACCAACAGGACGACCATCAGCCCCCAGCAGCAGCCCACGCAGAACGCCCCGTGACGCACCCCGACCTTGAGGTCGCGCGCGCGACCCGTCACGGCTCCGTACTGCAGCAGGAACGAGACCGGCGACCGGCAGTGACCCAGGCAGAAGTCCTTGGCCGGCGTGAGCTGGTACATCCCGGCCGCGACGAGCGCACCCGCACCGACCCAGGGCGCGCCGCCGGGCGACTGACGGGCGAGCTCGTCCCCCGCGCGAGCCAGCCCGAAAGCCACCAGACCGACGGCACTCCACGCCGTGAGGTAACCGGCCACGAGGCTGGTCGTGCGCCACGTGCGCACTCGACGCGAGGGCTCGCCGCGGAGCCGGTGCAGGTACAGCGACACGACGGGGTGCACCGAGGGCAGCATCATCGCGGCCATCATCACGGTCCAGAGCGCGACGAACCCGACGACGTCGAGGCCCATCGTGCCCGGCGCGGCGGGCATGTCCGCGGCGTACCAGACCGTCACGACCCAGGCGGCCAGCGAGCAGCCGACCAGCACCACCGTGCTCGTGGAGCGGAGTGCCGCTCCACGAGCCGTGTCCGTCATCGCGCTAGCCCGACCAGGCGAACGGCGCGGAGAAGGAGTTCTTCCCGCTGGTGTCCCAGCTCAGGCCGAACGCGTCGACCTTCGCCGAGGTCGCGGTCCCGGCGGCGAGCGTGTCCGCGGGGAAGCCGACCCCGCTGACCCGGATCCCCTTGCCGGTGGCGTCCAGCGGGGAGACGAAGTCGGCGACACTCACGTCGACCATGTCGCCGACCCGGACGCTGTGGTTGCGCCCGTCGTCGGCGTACTCGATCGGCGCCGGGCCCCCGCCCACCATCTCCCCGATCAGCGGAGCGAGGTCGGCCAGCGGTCCGCCGGCCTGGCCGCCGAAGATGGCGTTGATCGCCTCCGTCTGCTCCGCGCTGGCCTTGTCGTCGACCAGCAGCGCTGCGCGCCAGTTGCCCTCGGTCATCAGGGCCGGGGTGTCGGCGAGCATGCACACGGTGATCCCGGAGAGGTCGAGGTCGTCCGACCTGCCGGAGTCGATGTGGAAGGCGAGCATGACGGTGCACCGCTCGGTGTCGGCGGCCACGGTCAGGCCGGACGTCGAGCACGGGCACACCATGTCGCAGCTGCAGTTCTCGAAGTAGGTTCCCTCAATCTGCCAAGCCATGGCTGATCCCTTCAGGTCGAAGAGGGTGGATCCGGACGACGGTCACGCGGACGCGAACCACGGGTGGCGCAGGTCGTAGTAGCGCGCCCCGGCCATCGCCTTGCCGAGGACGTCACGGACCTCGGGCGGCGGCTCGAGCCGCTCGCCCTTCCGCGCGCTCTCCTCGTCGGTGAAGGCGACAGTCTGGGTGAACGTCCCGTCGTCCGCGACGCCGACCACACCGCCGATCACCTCCGGGCGCATCTCCCGCAGGTCGTCGGTCGTGGACATGAGCGTCTCGATCAGGCGGCGATCGTCGACCTTGCCCTGGATGACCTGGACGAAGCCGGCGTCGTCGGACCCGCCGTCGAGGAAGGTCATGGCGTCGTCGTAGTCGTGGAACTCCAGTGGAGCGTCCAGCGCCGCGGCGAGCTTCGCGGCCCAGGCGTCCTGCTCGGGCCGGGCGGAGTTCGCCATCGCCTCCTCACGGGAGTTGAACCGGACCACAGCGACGAACTGGTCGTCGTCGGTGACCCCGAAGGTGGCGCCGAGCCAGCCCTTGGCCCCGGCGGCGAGCTCGGAGCTCCACGTGTCGAGGACGGCACGTACGTCGTCGGGGCGACGGCACGGAGCCTGCATCACCTGGATGAACATGCGCTCTCCCGACGGATCGCACGGTGGGCCTGGTCGAGCGTGTGGACAACAGAGGTCATCGCAACGCCTCTCGCTTGCATCAACGTTGATCGCGATTCGCGGATCCCCGGCGAGCACTCCCGTCCGGGTAGATCCGGCGGGCCCGACCCCGAGCTCGGGTCTTGGCGGTGTCGGGCCGACGTGTCGGCCTCCGCTGAGAGTAATCCCGGCCGCTCGTCCCACGCGAGACCCGAATAGACCACCTGGTTCAGCAAATCCGTCGGGGCATGCGGTTCGTCGCTGCGTCGCGACTCGAGGACGGGCCGTCCTCCCCCGCCCTCCCGGGAGCGCCGAAAAGCAGACGGGGCGCGGGCTCCTCGTCGCCTACCATCCAACGATGCCCGACGACTGGCTGTCCGACGCCCGCACCTCCTACGACGCCGACGCCTCCGGGTACGCCGACGAGGTGCGCGGCCTCCTCGACGAGCACCCCTTCCTCCGCTTGAGCCTCGCCTGGCTGGCCGAGCACGTGCGCGACGTCGGAGGGGGTCCGGTCGCGGACGTCGGCTGCGGCCCCGGTCACGTCACCCGCTACCTCCACGATCTCGGCCTGGACGCCTTCGGCATCGACCTGTCCCCCGAGATGGTCGAGCTCGCGCGGCGCGACCACCCCGGCCTGCGGTTCGAGGTCGGCTCGATGACCGACCTCGACCTGCCCGACGACGCGGTCGCCGGCGTGCTCGCCTTCTGGTCGGTGATCCACGTGCCCGACCCCGTCGTACCGACGGTCTTCGCGCAGTTCCGCCGCGTGCTCCGCCCCGGCGGCCCGCTGCTCGTCGGCTTCCACGTCGGCGACCGGACGATCCGCTCGACGCAGGGCTACACCGGCCGCGAGATCGGCGTCGACAGCCACCGGCGCCGCCCCGAGCAGGTGTCCCGCTGGCTGCGCGACGCCGGGTTCACCATCGACGGCGAGCTCCTCATGCGCCCGTACGACGACGTCCCGGGCGCGATCGTCTTCGCCACCAGCCCCGCCTGAGGCTCACGTCGTGCAGCTGACCCGCTTCTTCACCAGCGAGCACTGCACGGTGCGCGTCGCCCGACTCTGTTGCCCGTCGGTGAGCGTCACGGTGTAGCTGCCCTTCGCGGCGTACGTGACACTCACCGGCGATCCAGAGGCGCCCTTGCCGTTCCCGAAGGTCCAGGTGAGCGTCGGCGTGCCCTGCCCCGCGAAGGTGCAGGTGGCGCCGCTGCACGACGCCGACGTGATCGTCGCAGGCGTGGTGACCGTGACCGGGCCGGCGGAGGCGGAGGTGCCGCAGCCCACGCTGTTGCACGCCCGCACGGCGTAGTAGTAGCTCCCCGCGGCCGGCTTGTCGGTCGCGCTGGTCGCGCTGCCGCTGTAGATCGGCGTGGTCGACGTCGAGACGGTCGACGTCGCGCCCCGGAAGACTTCGTACCGGCTGATCGCCGCTCCTCCGTCGCTGGTGGGCGCGGTCCACGAGAGCGCGACCGACCCTGCGCCGCCCGAGGCGGTCAGGCTCGACGGGGCCGCGGGCGCGGTCGCGGTCGAGCCGGCCATCCGGCTCGCGACGTCGCTGCGGATCGTGGGCAGCTGGGCGTACAGGTTGCCGCCGGGACACGCGGTCGCCTCCCAGTCGCGGTGACCGGAGATGGTCGCGACGTCCTTGGCGGCGCCCGTGACCGGGTTGACGTAGTGGACGCTGCCGGTCGGCTTCAGCCCGTGGCGGGTCGCGAGCGAAGCGAGGAGGCCCTCGAGGCCGTCGACCGCCGCCGTCGGCGGCGTGGTGCTGCCCGAGCACGCCGTGGTCGGCTCGTAGCAGCCCATCAGCGCGACGCCGGCGTTGCCGGAGTTGTAGTTCGCCACGTGTGCGCCGGTGACGACCTGGTCCGTGCTCGTCTGGTGGGCGAAGTCCGAGCCGTCGCCGCCGTCGTACAGGCAGGACCGGCTGGTGTGTCCGGAGTTTCGGCCTTCGTAGACCACGCCGTGGCCGTCCACGAGGTACTGGTAGCCGATGTCGGACCACCCGTTGGTCTGCACGTGGTAGCTGTAGATCGCGCGGACCGTCGCGCCGTAGTCCTGGGTGAGGTCGTTCGAGCCGGCGGTGTGGTGCACGGTCAGCGCCTGCAGGGGGAAGTAGGTCTGCGTGTCGCCCTTCGCCCACCCGCTCAGGGACTCGTCAGCACCCCAGTCCGCGCGCGACCGGCACGACGCGGAGGCGGACGCGGCGTCCGACCGGGCCTTGCCGACGGTGAGGGTCGGGCCGTCGGTCGTGTTGATCGCCGCCGCCCGCCAGTGGCTCGCGCCCGCCGGCAGGTTGCGCACCTGGTACGCCGTGGCGCGGTCCACGCTGACCAGGGCCCCGGTGAAGTGACCCGTGGACTGCGCTCCGTCCTGGTCGAGGTCCTGCCAGGCGGTCCACGCGCCGTCGACGCGGAACCGCGCCTGCCCGTACGCCGAGGGGTCGTGGGCCTCGAGCGGCGCACCCGAGGGCAGGTCCGCGACGAGTCCGAAGTACTCGATCGGGAAGCCCACGGCGACCGCGCCCACGCCGACCGGACGGGTGTCGTTGAGAGCACGGTGGCTGCTCACGGCGTACGCCGCGGGAACGGCGGCAAGGACCACCGAGGCGAGCAGCGTGGCGACGGCGACCGCTGCGGCGCGTGCGAGGAAGGGGCGGTGAGGAGACATCAGGGGCCTTCCGAGGCGAGTGTGGACCCGACGGGAAAGCCACCATCCGACGAAAGGCCGAACCCGGTCCCCCCACTGGGCCGAAGGAGCCATCGTAGGTGACTTTCGGCCCGATACCCACCGATCGTGAGGACCTCGCTCGAGACGAGCGCGACCTGACCGACCACCCGCACGGGGCATACCGGGGAGCAGCCCCCGCCCCTACAGTCGCGGTGGGAGGAAGGGGCGCACATGCGGGTGCTCGTGCTCGGCGCGGGGTTCGGCGGTCTCGAGCTCAGCACGCGTCTCTCCGAGGCGCTCGGCGACGACGTCGAGGTCACCCTGCTCGACAAGGCCGACGGCTTCGTCTTCGGGTTCTCCAAGCTCGACGTGATGTTCGGCCGGACCACCGCGCCGGCGGTCCAGCACGCCTACCGCGACCTCGCCCGGCCCGGCGTACGGTTCGTGCAGACCGAGGTCCTCGCCATCGACCCGGTCGCCCGCGCCGTGAAGACCGATGCCGGCACGTTCGAGGGTGACGTCCTGGTGATCGCCCTCGGGGCGGACCTCGACCCCGCCGCGACCCCGGGGCTGGTCGAGTGCGGCCACGAGTTCTACACCGTCGCCGGCGCGTTCGCTCTCCGCGAGGTGCTGGAGCGGTTCGACGGAGGACGCGTCGTCGTCGGCGTCACCTCGACGCCGTTCAAGTGCCCGCCGGCACCGAGCGAGGCTGCCCTGCTGGTGCACGACCACCTCCTCCGACGCGGCCTGCGCGACCGCAGCGAGGTCGCCCTGGTGATGCCGTTCGGCATACCGATCCCGCCGTCGCCGGCCGCGTCCCGCGCGCTGCTGGACGCCTTCGCCGAGCGCGGCATCGCCTGGCACCCGGAGCGACTCGTTCGCTCCCTCGACCCGGACCGCCGTGTCGCGGTCACGGCCGAGGGCGACGAGCTGCCGTTCGACCTCTTCCTCGGCGTACCGAAGCACTGCGCGCCCCAGGTCGTCGCCGACTCCGGCCTGTGCGTCGACGGCTGGATCCCGGTCGACCCCGCGACCCTCGAGACGGCGTACCCGGGCGTCTACGCCGTCGGCGACGTCACCAGCGTCGGCACCCCGAAGGCCGGCGTCTTCTCCGAGCGCCAGGCCGCGGTCGTCGCCGACGAGATCATCGCCCGCGCCAGCGGCGGCCGCTTCGAGCCGTACGACGGCCGCGGCATCTGCTACCTGGAGTTCGGCAACGACGAGGTCGCCCGCGTCGACGTCACGTTCCTCCCGGGCCGGGCGCCGTCGGGCGACTTCGACGCGGCGTCCGACGAGCTCGCGGCCGACAAGGCGGAGTTCGGCACCAGCCGGATCCGGCGCTGGTTCGGCCGGGAGTGGTCGGCGCACTGAGCCGACCCTTCGCCCTGCTGTCGGGCCATCGGTGACGACACCGGGCTGCCTGCGGTCGGGTCCACGCCGACCACGGCGAGCCAAGGGCTGACGGCGAAATCCGTCGGGAACCAGGACTGCCGCTCGCGCCTCGTAGGGATGAGACTCGAACCGGACGGAGGTGGCTCATGCGCGACGCGGTCGACCTCCACGAGCTGTTCGACGCGGCGTACGCGCGCCTGGTCGTCCAGCTCTACGCGATCTGCGGCGACATGGCCGACGCCGAGGACGCCGTCCAGGACGCCTTCGTCACCGCGATCCGCAAGCAGCGTCAGCTCCAGCACGTCAGCAACCCCGAGGCCTGGGTCCGCACGGTCGCGGTGAGCCGGGTGCGGGGCGGCTGGCGGCACGCGGCCGTCGTACGCCGCTACCAGCCGCGGGTGCCCGGGCCGCAGACGCCCGTCGAGGTCGGGCCGGAGCACGTCGCGATCGTGACGGCGTTGTCCGACCTCGACGTCGACCAGCGCATCGTGGTCGTGCTGCACCACCTGGTCGACCTCGGCACCGCGGAGATCGCCGCGGAGCTCGGGATCCCCGAGGGGACGGTCAAGTCGCGGTTGGCCCGCGCGCGGGCGCGGCTCGCAGCGCTGTTGGAGGAGGAGCCTCGTCATGCTTGATCTCCAGCCGCTGACCCGCCTGCGCGAGCAGGTCCAGCCGCCGTCGTACGACGCACTCACCGACACCGCGCGCCGCCGCGACCGTCGCGCCGTCGTCCTCACGGCAGCGGGATCCGCCGCCGTCGTCCTCGCCGTCGCCGCGGGCGCCCTGGTGGCCGCCCGGGGCGAACCCGACTCCGCGCCCGCACCGGTGATCACGCCGACCCCGACCCCGACTCCGTCGCCCACGCCATCCCCGACGCATCACTCGGCGACCTCGATGACGCCGCGCGAGGTCGTGCTGTCCGACAACGCGCACCTGCAGTGGACCGCTGTGTCCGCCGACGACCCGGACTTCCGGGTCTCGGTCTGGGAGGCGGTGTGCACGTGGTGTCCCCGGTCGCCACGCGACTCGCGGTTCGCCCATCCGTCGTTCCTGGGCATGGCGATCACGAAGGACGGGTTCGCCACCGCGACGTACCGGCACACAGGTCCGCTCGAGTTCGAGGAGGGCGGACTGCGCCCGGTCCACGTGGTGTCGCCCGGGCCCGGACTGCTGCTGCTCGTGGACGGCTCGAACGGCGGCGTGTGGCTGGTGCGCGACGACGGGACGGTCACCCATGAGGCAGAGTCGACTGACGCGACGCCGACCGGCGACCCGCGGGCCTGGTTCGTCTGCCAGACCGGCTACGACCACCCGCCCTGGGTGAATCCGCCCATCCCCTCGACCACGTGGTGCAAGCTCGATCCCGACGCGAACACCGTGCACGTGCTCGGCAGCTCCTGGTGGGGAATGGACGAGATCGGGCACGACACGGTCTCCGTCGCCGGCCCGGCGTCCGGGTCCGTGCGCTGGGGGCTTCGCAACCAGAGCTTCGACCGGCTCGTCGGGTGGTGGGACGCCGGTGGCTCGCGGCACGCCAAGGACTTCGGGCCGGCGGACGCGAGCGGCGCCGTCGGCAATGCCCCGGCCGGCGTGATGTCCTACTGGGCCTGGTCCAAGGGCTCGGCGACGCTGACGGTCTACACGAGCTCCGACCAGGGCGCGTCGTGGCAGAGGTCGACGTTGCCCGCGCCGTACCGGCCGATCAGGTACTACGACTTCAAGCTCGCCTGGACGCCGGACGGCGCCCTGCTCGGGCGACAGGAGGACGCCTTCGAGGTCACCGACAGCTCTGGCAACACGGACCTCGGCATCCGGCTGTGGCGCAGCGCGTCCGGCGGCGCCTTCACCAAGGTCTACGAGGGGAACGCGGGAACTCCCGCCCCCGGGTACACCTACCCCACGCTCACCGTCGTCGGCGGCCGGATCTGGTCGAAGGGGCTCTGGTCCGACGACGACGGCGTCACCTGGAACGCCGTCCCCCGCTGGCGCTGAACGGCTCAGCCCTTGCCGAACCCGGCCTCGCGCGCCTTCACGATCGCCTCGGCCCGGCCGTTCGCGTGCAGCTTGGCGTAGATGCCGGACACCGTGTTGCGCACGGTCTTGTTGGAGACGAAGAGCTTGCGTGCGATCGCGTCGTTGCTGGCGCCGGCCGCGAGCAGGTTCAGCACCTCGCGCTCGCGCTCGGTCAGGTCGGCCAGCGTCGGGAGCGTGGGCGTTGTCGAGGCAGGGGCCTGGAACAACGAGGCCACGCGCCCGGCCAGCCGCGCGCCGAACACCATGCCGCCCTCGTGCGCCGCGCGCACTGCGCCGAGCACCTCCGTGGCGCCCGACCCCTTGAGCAGGTAGCCCGACGCTCCCGCCCGGATCGCGCTCACCACGGTGTCGTCGTCCTCGTTCATGGTCAGCATCACGACCCGCACGTCCGGATGCGCGGCGGTGATCCGCCGCGTCGCCTCGATGCCGTCGAGCTCGCCGGGCATCTGGATGTCCATCACGACCACGTCCGGCTGCTCGGTCGCGACCAGCGCCAGGGCCTCCGCGGCGTCGGCGGCCTGGCCGACGACGTGGGTGCCCTCCATCGCGGTGAGCAGGGAGACCAGCCCGTCCCGCACGATCGCGTGGTCGTCGACGACGACCACCCCGATGCTGTCGCTCATGCCCCGTCCTTCCCGTTGACTCCCAGCGGCAGCACCGCCCGGACGACCGTCCCACCCGACGGCGGGCAGCTGACCTCGGTGTGCCCGCCCAGCTCGGCCGCACGCTCGCGCACCGACAGCAGGCCGACCCCGGCCTGCACGTCCGCGCCGATGCCGACCCCGTCGTCGGCGATCTCCACCACCAGCTCTGTACCCGTCCGCTCCAGCCGCACCCGCGCCGAGCCGGCCTGCGCGTGCCGCGCGACGTTGGTCAGCGACTCGGCGACGATCCGGTACGCCGCGACCTCGACCGCGGCCGACAGCGTGCCGAGGTCGGCCGCCTCCACGGACACCGGCAGCTGCTGGTGCTCGGCGAGCTGGCGCACGGCTCCGACGAGGCCGCGGTCGTCGAGGGCCGGGGGCCGCAGCTCGTGCACGAGGCGGCGTACGTCGGCGACGATCTCCTGCACGTGGTCGCGCACCGTGTCGATCTGCGCGGTCGCGCCGTCCGGGTCGGACGACACGAGCAGCCGCGCGGTCTCGAGCTGGTAGACGACGCCGGCCATCGCCGGACCCAGGCCGTCGTGCAGGTCGCGCCGGATCCGCCGGCGCTCCTCCTCGCGCGTGGTCACCAATCGCTCGCGGATCGCCTGCAGCTCGTCGGCGAGCCGGCTCGTGCGGGCGGCGGTCGCGGCCTGCCGCACCAGGTCGCCGAGCAGCTTCTCGTCCCGGCTGGACAGCCGGCTGCGCATCCCGCGCGCCGGCAGCACCAGCCGGCCGACCTCGGCCTCGCGGTAGGTGATCGGCAGCATGCGGGTCTGCGTCGGCCGGTCGCCGTACGTCGCGGTGAGCCGCTCGCCGCCGGGGCGGTCGACCTCGACGGCGACATACCCGATCCCGAAGGCGTCGGCGACCGCCTGTGCGACCGCGGCGAGCTGGGCCGGTCCGTCCTCGATCGACTCCAGGCTGGCCGCGAGGCCGGCCATCACGTCGTACCGGTTGCCGCGGCTGCCGAGCACCCAGCCCTGCACCAGGCGGGACAACCGCTGTCGCAGCGGCCCGTACGCGAGCGCGGTGACCAGCAGCACGACCGTGACCAGCTGGCGCTGGCCGAGGTCGCCGAGCGCGTGCGAGAGCAGGGCGACGACGAGCAGGTCGACCCCGAGCAGGCTCAGGGCGACGGCGCCGAGCACGAGCGTGCGGACCAGCAGGTCCTCGACCGGTACGACGGTCGGCCGCACCACCCCGACGGTCATCGCCGCGACCGGCAGCACCGCGACGGCGACGATCACCGCGTCGACGGCCGACCCGAGGTCCAGGAGGCCTACCGCCGTGAGCGTCAGCGCCATCACCAGCACGGCCCAGATCAGCCAGCGCATCCGGTCGCGGTCGGCGGCCGTCGACCGCCGGTAGCGCAGCACGGCGCTGACCATCGCGAACAGGAAGCCCGCGATGGTCAGCACTCCGGTCACCGGCCGGAGGCCGTCGGCCGAGGCGAGCGGCGACAGCGTCAGGTAGTTGAGGTCGACCTCGGGTGGCAGGTGCGCGACGTCGGGCGCGTTGGTCGCAGGCGTGAGCACCACCAGCGCGGCGGCCACGACCATGCCGCCGAGCGCCGCGATGCCGAGGCGACCCAGCCAGCCCGGGAGGAACCGGCCGGTCGGGAAGATGAGGAGCAGCAGCGCGATGCTGAGCGGGAGCACGGAGCCGAAGCGGTTCAGGAACCACAGCGCGAGGTTCGCCCCAGGATCGATCCCGTCGGCGCTGATCGACACGCGCACGTAGGACTGCGAGAACCCGTCCAGCACCCAGACCGCCGCGATCGGGAGCAGCGCCCAGCCGAACCGCTGCCGCGGGTCGTCCCGCGTCACCAGCAGCGCGCACAGGGCGATCGCCAGACCGCCGACGGCGTACGTGACGCCGTACCCCTCGGCCAGGTCGGCTCCTGGCCCGTGGTCGGGCCCGGTGACGTCGAGCACGAGGGACGCGGCGACGAGCAGCAGGCTGGCGACCGCGGTCAGCCAGGCCGCGACGTACGCCGCCCGCGGCGCGCGCCGAAGGCCCGGCATCGTCGATGCCGGGCCTTCGGACGTGATGGTGGTGCTCATGGGTGGTCGTACCGTAAGCCGTCGGCCGCTCAGGCGTTCGCGGAACGGTGCGCCCGGTCGCCGACCAGGAAGCCCACCGAGGTGACGACGAGCCACAGCGCGGCGATCGGGCCGGCCAGGTACTCCAGGGGCGAGATGCCGACCAGCATCGCCAGACCGCCCATGACCAGGCCGACGCGGCCGATCCAGCGCGGCACCACGGACAGGCGGCTGGTGGCGTAGACGGCCACACCGGCCAGGCCGGCGAGCACCCACACCCACGGGATGGTGCCGATCCAGTTGTTGTAGAACGACGCGGTCGAGTCGGGGATCGTCGGCCCGTCCCCGACGCCGAGCGGCATCATGATCTCGGTGTCGAGCCCGGCACCCATGACGGACACGACCGCCGTGCCGAGCAGCCCGGCGAACGCGACCGTCGGGGCGATCGAGTCACCGGCACCCCGACGGAGCCGGCGGAAGAGCCCGGCCGCGAACACGACCATGAGCACCGCGCCGAGCGTGGTGATCGAGTGGAAGGCGAACAGCACGCCCGCCTTGTGCTCGAGCGCGTTCGCGACGCCGTCGGTGGTCCCCTTGAACTCGTCGCGGTAGACGACGTCCACCATCGAGGAGGTCACGATCGTGGCGACGCCCAGGAGGCCGGCGCCCAGACCGCTCAGGGCCCACAGGCGGGAGCCGCTGGGGGTGGTGGTCGCGGTGCGGTCGTCCTCGAAGCTGAGGTCGGAGCGGACCGGGTTGCTGGTGGCGACATGAGTGGACACGGTGTTTCCTTTCTGGTCGGCCGGGGCACGTCGCCTCCGGCAGTGGCCAAACCGTGCCGGGCCCGCTGTCCCGTTGCACAGGGACAACGGGGCAAGGGTTTGTCCCGTCGTCGTCGGCGGTCAGGCGAGGCGCTGGGCGAGGTACGGCGCCGTGCGGCTGTCGCGCGACCGGGCGACCTGCGCCGGCGTGCCGGTCGCGACCACCTGGCCACCGGCGTCGCCGCCGCCCGGGCCGAGGTCGATCACCCAGTCCGCCGTGGCGATCGCGTCCAGGTCGTGCTCGACCAGCACGACCGTGTTGCCGACGTCGACGAGGCGGTGCAGCTGGCGCAGCAGCAGCGCGATGTCCGCAGGGTGCAGCCCAGAGGTCGGCTCGTCGAGCAGGTAGAGCGCGTGCCCGCGCCGGGCGCGCTGCAGCTCGGTCGCGAGCTTGATCCGCTGGGCCTCGCCTCCGCTGAGCTCGGTGGCCGGCTGACCGAGCCGGAGGTAGCCGAGCCCGACGTCGCGCAGGGTCTCCAGGCTCCGCGACGCGGCCGGGACGTCGGCGAGGAACTTCGCGGCCTCGTCGACCGACAGCGCCAGCACGTCGGCGATCGACTTCCCCTCGTAGGTGACCTCGAGGGTCTTCTCGTCGTACCGCGCCCCGTGGCAGGTCGGGCACTTGGCGTACGTGCCCGGCAGGAACAGCAGCTCGACCGCGACGAAGCCCTCCCCCTGGCAGGTCTCGCACCGACCCTCCGGCACGTTGAACGAGAACCGTCCGGCCGAGTAGCGCCGCCTCCTCGCCAGCGGCGTCGCGGCGAACAGCTTGCGGACCGTGTCGAACATCCCTGTGTACGTCGCCAGGTTGGACCGTGGCGTCCGGCCGATCGGGCGCTGGTCGACGACCACGAGCCGGTCGAACGCGTCCAGGCCGCTGACGTCGTGGACGTCGACCTCGAGCTCCGCCGCGTCCGGGTCGTCGGGGGCCAGGCCGAGGTGGCAGCGGACGACCTCGGCAAGCACCTGGGTCACCAGCGTCGACTTGCCGGAGCCGGACACGCCGGACACGGCGGTCAGCACGCACTGCGGGACGTCGACCGAGACGTCTTCGAGGTTGTGTCGGGAGACGCCGCGCAGGTGCAGCCAGCCGTGCGGCTCGCGCAGCGTGTGCTCGAACCCGGCTGCCCGACCGAACAGGTACGCGCTGGTCGCGGACTCCGCGACGTCCTCGAGGTCCGCGACCGGCCCGGAGTGGAGGACGCGCCCGCCCTCCTCACCGGCACCGGGGCCGATGTCGACGACCCAGTCGGCGCGGCGTACGACGTCGAGGTCGTGCTCGACCACGAACAGCGAGTTGCCCGACGCCTTGAGTCGGCCGAGCACGTCGAGCAGCGGCTCGGCGTCGGCCGGGTGCAGGCCGGCCGAGGGCTCGTCGAGCACGTAGACGACGCCGAAGAGTCCCGACCGCAGCTGGGTCGCGATCCGCAGCCGCTGCGCCTCGCCCGGCGAGAGCGTGGTCGAGGAGCGGCCGAGACTGAGGTAGCCGAGCCCGAGGTCCAGCAGCACCTGGATCCGGGCGACCAGGTCGGCGCAGATCCGCACCGCCACCTCGCTGGTCTCGCCGGAGCCTGCGGTCGGGACCGCTGCCCCCGGGTTCGCCAGCTCGGCGATCGGCCGCAGCAGGTCGGCAACCTGGGCCAGCGACATCGCGTTGACCTCGGCGATCGAGTGGGCGGCGAAGCTCACCGCGAGCGCCTCGGGCCGCAGACCGCTCCCGCCGCAGACCGGGCACGGCACGCTGCGGACGAACCGCAGCGCCTTCTCGCGCATCCGCTCGCTCTTGGAGTCGGCGAGCACGTGCATCACGTGCTTCCGCGCGCTCCAGAACGTCCCGTAGTAACCGTAGTCGACCCGGTCGCGCTCCGGCTCGACCAGCACCGACGGCTGCTCGTCGGTGTAGAGCAGCCAGTCGCGGTCCTTCTTGCGCAGCCGGTGCCACGGCTTGTCGATGTCGATGCCGAGGCCGCTGACCACGCTGCGCAGGTTCGCGCCCTGCCAGGCGCCCGGCCAGGCCGCGATCGCACCCTCACGGATGGTCAGCGACGGGTCCGGGACGAGCAGGTCCTCGGCCACGTCGTGCACGACCCCGAGCCCGTGGCAGTGCGGGCACGCCCCGGCCGCGGTGTTCGGGGAGAAGTCCTCCGCCTCCAGCCGCCGAGCACCCTTCGGGTAGGTGCCGGCGCGGGAGAACAGCATGCGCAGCAAGTTCGACAGCGTCGTGATCGTCCCGACCGTCGACCGGCTCGACGGCGCCCCGCGTCTTTGTTGAAGCGCGACCGCGGGAGGCAGCCCGGTGATCTCCTGCACGTGCGGAGCCCCGACCTGCTGGAGCAGCCGCCGCGCGTACGGCGCCACCGACTCGAAGTACCGCCGCTGCGCCTCGGCGTACAACGTGCCGAACGCCAGCGACGACTTCCCCGACCCCGACACCCCGGTGAACGCCACCATCGCGTCCCGCGGGATGTCGACGTCGACGTCCCGCAGGTTGTGTTCACTGGCGCCCCTGACGTGCACGAAGCCGTCGAGGGAAGTCACCCGCGCTCGTTACCCGATCGCCCCGTCCGCACGCCCCGGCGCGCGCTTCGCCGGATCCTGATGGCCCTCTCGAGGAGATCTTGATCCTCGCTCCACCGACCGCGCATCACGGAATGAGCCACTCCACGCTCTCGCCTGAGCCCAGGCCCGTCTGCACAGACACGCGTACAAGCTTCGCTCCATCCGGCACCGCGAAGACGACGAGACCGCGCTGTGCCTTGCCGGGGCGCAGGTTGAACGCCGCCGGCATGAGCTCGCTGGCAGGAAGCGCGGCGTAACTACCGACGCCGGCGTGCTGGCCGTTCGACAACAACGCGGAGAAGCTCAAGTACGGCACCGCAGCACCCCACATCCGGTCGCCGTCGTTGCGGATGGTGTAACGCACACCGACCAGGTGTTCGCCGCGGTGCAGGGCAACGCCTAGGTCCGTCATGGCCACGCGCGTCACTCCGTCGGCCCGGACCCGAAGTGCGGGGTGCGACTCTGTCGCCGCCACGCGCACCACCTCTCCAAATGTGGGCTCGGATGCTCCTGGAGTGTCCCCTCCGCCGTTGCGGCTGTGCGTCGCGCCGGCGTCGATCCCTTTGAGCACCACGCCGATAAGACCGACCGCGAACAAGAGGCCAACCAGGATGAGGAGCAGCCCACAGCCCGCCTTGCCCAGACGGAGCGCAACGTTCCTGGAAATGGGTGGCCGAGGCTGAGGAGGGCTGGGCGGAGGCCATGCCTGGGACACGGACTGAGCTGTCACCGGCCGCCGGGCAGAGGTCAGCTGCCACTGCAGGATCGTGACGGCGCGCCTGATCGACTCCGGCCCGAGGATCGGAGGCATGGCTGCTAGCAGCGCCGCGAGATTCGAGGTCGAACAGATCGTCACGCCTCGTGCCTGCACATCGATCGGCTCAGGCCGGACAAAGCAGAGCACTGGCGTAGCCGGCAGTCCCTGGAGTAACTGAGTGACCGCCAAGGCTGCGTCGGCAGCTGATGCGACTTCGCGCTCTCGACGTCGACCGGACTGATAGAGCACCCCATCGCTTACCCGGATGTCTCCGGTCCAATTCTTGCTGTCGATGACGAAGACACCACCGGGACCGACGACAACGTGATCGATGTTCGCTCGCTGGCGTCCCGGCCACCGCACGTCGTGGAACGTGGTCCAGCCGCGAGTGCTCAGCGTGGCCAAGGCGGCCGCCGTGGCCGCTTCTCCTTGCGCACCGCGCTCCCACAGCGCGGCGCTCCGCTCCAGTCGTGCAGCCTTCTCGCGTTGGCGTCGCGCGATATCGCGAGCCGAGTCCCCCGCCATATTCCTCCCCCTGCAGGCAACTCACGCTAGGGGACCGCACGCGGCCGCACGGGCAATTCCCCTGAAATCGTCCGATCGGCCTGGCAAGCTCGCGCGCATGACCTCACCGCTAAGTGAGGGCCTCCATGAGGCCCTCCTGACGCGTGAGCTCCAGGGCGCCTTATCTCGGGAGACCACGCTCCTGCCAAACCTCGGTCGAGTCGATCCCGAAGATCAGGTGCACGTCCTCGCGCGTCATCTCGCCTCGGCCGCGCTGCGGCGCCTCGAAACCGTGCGCGACCCCGCGAAGCGGCTGGAACTGGCCAACGCGCTCCTGGCTCACATCGCCGATGATTCCCAGCTCGTGATCGATCCAGTGGAGCAACTACAAGCGCTGCGCCCTCCTGCTCGGCCGGGCAGCGTGTCCCGTTACACCGAGCGACCACGTACGCCGCTCAACGACGCGGCACTCCTCACGAATGCGCACGGCGAGCCCTCATTGGCCGCTGAGCTCCGGGCCGAGCTCGATTCGGCTGACTCCGTCGACCTGCTCTGCGCGTTCGTCATGTGGCACGGCCTGCGCCTTCTCGAGAAGCAGCTCGCCACACTCAAGGCGGCCGGCATACCCCTGCGCGTCATCACGACGACCTACATCGGAGGCACAGAGCGTCGCGCGCTCGACCGGCTTGTTCGCGAGTTCGGTGCCGACGTTCGCGTGCAATACGACGCAGCGCGGACTCGTCTGCACGCGAAGGCCTGGATCTTCCATCGCAACACCGGCTACGACACGGCGTATGTCGGCTCGTCTAACCTCACCACCAGCGCCATGTTGGAAGGTGTCGAGTGGAACGTGCGGCTGAGCAACGCGGCGACGCCGGCGCTGATGCAGAAGTTTCGCGCGACCTTTGACTACTACTGGAACGCCGGTGAGTTCGAGCCCTACGACCCTGACCGGGACGGCGAACGGCTTGACCAGGCGCTTGCGCAGGCGCGGGGCGGGAAGCGCAGCGACCGAGTCACGATGTCTCTGTCGGGCTTGGAGGTCCGGCCCTTCTCGTACCAGCAAGAGATGCTGGACATGCTCGAAGTCGAACGAATCGTGCACGATCGCCACCGCAACCTCGTCGTCGCGGCGACCGGAACCGGAAAGACGGTCATCGCGGCGCTCGACTACCGCGGCCTTGTTGAGGGAGCAAACGGCCGCCGCTTAACACTGCTGTTCGTCGCCCACCGCAAAGAAATCCTTGAGCAGTCCCGTCGCATCTACCAAGAGGTCCTCGGTGACGCGAGCTTTGGCGAACTGTACGTCGGCGGTGCCCGACCAGACACGTGGCAACACGTCTTCGCGAGCGTTCAGTCCCTGACGTCGTACGGCGTTCCCAACCTTCCCGCAGACGCCTTCGACATCGTGGTGATCGACGAGTTCCACCACGCCGAAGCGCGCACCTACCGTCGCATCCTCGATCACTTGAAGCCACGAGAATTGCTCGGGCTTACTGCGACGCCGGAACGAGCGGACGGGGTCGACGTTCGCAGCTTCTTCGACGGGCGCACTGCAGCAGAGCTGCGACTTTGGGACGCATTAGGCGCCGACCTTCTGTGTCCGTTCCATTACTTCGCAGTCGCGGACGGCACCGACCTCAGGACCGTGAAGTGGAGTCGTGGACGCTATGACGAGGCCGAGCTGGACAACGTCTTCACCGGCAACGACGTCCGCTCACGGATCGTGCTGAGCCAACTTCGCGACAAGATCTCGGATCTGAGTGCGATGCGTGCCCTCGGGTTCTGCGTCAGCGTTGCACACGCGGAGTACATGACACGCGTCTTTAACGACGCTGGTGTCCCAGCCAAGACTGTGACGGGAGCGACCGCCCCGCACGAACGGGAACTGGCCCTTCGAGAGCTTCGCGACGCGAGCGTCAACGTGCTCTTCACCGTCGACGTCTTCAACGAAGGACTCGATGTGCCGGATGTCGACACACTTCTCATGTTGCGGCCGACGGAGAGTTCCACGATCTTCATGCAGCAGCTTGGCCGTGGGCTCCGACGCACGCGGGACAAGGCCGTCCTGACCGTGTTGGACTTCGTAGGCTTGCATCGCGCCGAGTTTCAGTTCGCCGCCCGGTACCGCGCCTTAACGGGGATTGGCGGACGGCACCTCATCGACCAGGTCGAGAAGGGATTTCCGTTTCTTCCCTCTGGCTGCCAGATCGTCATGGACCGACAGGCACAGGCCTCGATTCTCGAGAACCTGCGCAGCCAGATCAGCACCCGCTGGGCGAAGATCGTCGCGGAGCTCAAGCGTGCGCCGGAACACGACCTCCACGGCTTCCTCGAACACAGCGGCCTTGAGCTGAGCGACATCCTCCGCCGCGGCAGTCATTCCTGGACCCGCCTGCGACGCGACGCCGACCTGCCGACCGCACCTGGATCAGTCTTGGAGGAGAAGTTGCTGAAGCGCGTGCGCGCATTTGCGCACGTCGACGATGACCTTCGCGCCCAGCACTACCAAGCATTGCTTAGTGATGAAGCGCGTTCGTACAGCGAACTCTCTCCACTCGAGCAGAAGCTCGCACGCATGCTCTTCTACTCGTTCTGGAGTGACGGCGGCGGTCATGAGACCTTCGACGCGGGCCTCGCTTCCTTGCGCTCCGAGCGAGCCACCCGGTCGGAGATCCGCTCGGTCATCGACATTGCGTTCGATGCTGCACGGCACGTCACGACCCCATTGCTCGGGGATCTGGGTGAGATCCCACTGCGAATTCATGCCCGCTATCAACGCGAAGAGATCCTCGCCGCCCTCGACTTCCCGCGGAAGCCGAACAGTTTCCGCGAGGGCGTCTGGTACTCCCCCGACCACAACGTCGACATCTTCTTCATCACCCTGAAGAAGTCAGAAGCCGACTACTCCCCAAGCACGATGTACTCCGACTACCCGATCAGTCCGGAGCTCTTCCACTGGGAGTCGCAGTCCACGACATCGGTTCAGTCACAGACGGGCCGGCGCTACCTCAACGGAACGAGCACAGTGCTGCTGTTTGTGCGCCACGAGCAGAAGGATGACTTCGGCACCTCGCCCTATCTGTTCCTCGGGCCCGCCACCTATGTCAGCCACACCGGAGACCGGCCGATCGCGGTCACGTGGAAGCTCAAGACACCGATGCCTACGGACTTCTTCAACTTGACGTCCGCCGTAGCTCCTTAGGCACAGGCAGTGCAAGATCACGTCGGAGCGACTTCATCGCCCAACTCTGCGTCGAACGCAATGACAGCGGTCTCAAAGCCCGCAAATACCTACACGTCATCGCTCTCGTTGAGCACCCAGGCACGCTTCAGCGGGATTTCTTGGCGCAAAGTCTCCGGTAGGTCGTCGTAAGCATCGAAGACCTGGTCAATCACGTCGTCGGCATCCCAGACGCGCATGGTCAATCGATCCTTTCGGATCTCAGTTCTCGCGTCCTTGGTGATCCCTCCCCATGCGACCAGAAGTCCCTGATCGGCCCGATGAGACAACATCGCGCCCTGTAGACCGCGCACGATCGGAGCACCGACAGCACCGGGCTCGGACTTCACTTCGACGATGAGCGTGGGGGAATCGAGGCCGAGTGGTCCAGTTCCAGCGAGGATGTCGACACCCTGGTCTTTGCCGGGAGGGGAAACGTCGCAGACGAAACCGCGGACCTCCAGGATCGCCGCGACGAGCCGCGTCAGTTCATGCTCGCGAAAGTGCTTGCGCACATGGGTCCGAACGCGATCGCGGATCGTCTCGAGTGTCGGCACAGGGTCCGGGTCCGTAGGCGTATCCGCCGAATCTGTTGGGGTCTCGACCGACGTCGGGTCCTCGTGCTCGCCCGCTTCGGGGTCGAGCCCGGTCATGATCACTTGGGCAAACCTTGATTCTGCGCCATTGCGCTTGATCCTGAACACGGTCATGAGGGAGCCCAGGGAGTTTAGAAGATCTTGTCCGAGGGCCGACCGTGGCACGTCATCGCGAATCCAATCGACCTTCACCGTGTGACGCGCGGGAGCGGTCTCGTCGAGATGCTCGTAGCCGGATGTGCAGCGGCCCATCACCAGCAAACCAGCGCCGGAGAGCGGCATAATGACGATGTCGCCAGGCTCGATCGACCGGAGGCCCCACAACTGGCCCGCGAAGTTCGCGGCCTTGGCATTCGAGACATCAGGATTCACCGACCGGTACTTCGCCAACACATCGTCGCGGGTTGTGGCGTCCCCTAGCGAAGGGACGTTGTTCCACGCCGCGGCCGCTCGACCCTCCTCGATGCACCATTGGGCGTACGAGTTGCCGCGGCCGCCCCGGACTACCCAGACCGCCATATCGCTCCCTTCGTTTGATCGCCACTTGCCCCATCAGAACAGAGTGACGCTGCACGCGGTAACGGCGATGGCCCGACGAGTTGCGTCGGGCCATCGCATGTTGGCGTAAGTCAGCTACAGCCCGACGTACTCCCGCAGCCCTCGCACACGTAGCAGCTGCCCGCCGGCCGCATCTTGGTCCCGCAGGTCATGCAGAGCGGGGAGTCGACGGCGGTGCCGGTGATCTGCTCGAGGAGCTCGGCGGAGGTGTGGGCCTGGCCGGTGTGGAGCTTGGCGGGGACCTCGCGGTCCTCGTTGCCGTGGGTGTCCTTGGTTTCGACGTCGGCGCGGTCCTCTGCGTCGGCGTCGATGGTTTCGAGGCTCGCTTCGCTTCGCACCTCAACCACCTCGTCGTGGTTCTTCAGGGACTCGGCCTCGCTGACCTCGATGGGCTCGTAGGAGCCGGTCTCGAGGTGGCGCTGGCGCTCCTCGGCGGAGTAGATGCCGAGCATCGAGCGGTCCTCGAAGGTCATGTAGTCGAGGGCCAGGCGGCGGAAGATGTAGTCCATGATCGACTGCGCCATCCGCACGTCCGGGTCGTCGGTCATGCCGGCCGGCTCGAAGCGCAGGTTGGTGAACTTCGAGACGTAGGTCTCCAGCGGCACGCCGTACTGCAGCCCGATGGACACCGCGATCGAGAAGGCGTCCATCACGCCGGCCAGGGTCGAGCCCTGCTTGCCGAGCTTGAGGAAGATCTCGCCGAGCTCGCCGTCGTCGTGGGCGCCGGAGGTCATGTAGCCCTCGGCACCACCGACCGTGAAGCTGGTCGTCCGCGACTGCCGGCTCTTCGGCAGGCGCTTGCGGAACGGCTTGTGCACCTCGACGACCTTGGTTTCGGCAGGCTCAACCCCCGAGCCGGCGGCAGCGGCGGCCGCGTTGCCGGCCATCGCCTGGTCCTTCTTCGAGGCGTCGGACTTGCCGTCGGAGAGCGGCTGGCCCACCTTGCAGTTGTCGCGGTAGACCGCGGTCGCCTTGAGGCCGAGCTTCCACGACTGCAGGTAGATGTCCTCGATCTCCTCGACCGTGGCGGTCTCGGGAAGGTTGACCGTCTTGGAGATCGCGCCGGAGAGGAACGGCTGGCAGGCCGCCATCATCCGCACGTGGCCCATCGGCTTCAGCGCCCGGGCGCCCATCGCGGTGTCGAAGACCTCGTAGTGCTCCTGGCGCAGGCCGGGGGCGTCGATCACGTGGCCGTGCTCGGCGATGTAGGCGACGATCGCCTCGACCTGCTCCTCCTGGTAGCCCATCTTGCGCAGCGCCCGCGGGATCGTCTGGTTGACGATCTGCATCGAGCCGCCACCGACGAGCTTCTTGAACTTCACCAGCGAGAAGTCCGGCTCGATGCCGGTGGTGTCGCAGTCCATCATGAAGCCGATCGTGCCGGTGGGCGCGAGCACGGAGGCCTGCGCGTTGCGGAAGCCGTTCTTCTCGCCCAGCTTGATCACGTCGGCCCACGCCTTGGTGGCCAGCTTGTGCACCTGGCTGTCGGCGACCGACAGGGTGCGAACCACGTCGTTGGCGGCCTGGTGCTTGCGCATCACCCGCTTGTGCGCCTCGGCGTTGCGGGCGTAGCCGTTGTACGGGCCGACGACCGCGGCCAGCTCCGCCGACCGCTTGTACGACGTGCCGGTCATCAGCGAGGTGATCGACGCCGCCATCGCGCGGCCGCCGTCGGAGTCGTAGCCGAGGCCCATCGCCATCAGCAGCGCGCCGAGGTTGGCGTAGCCGATGCCGAGCTGGCGGTAGTCGACGGTGGTCTTGCCGATCGACTCGGTCGGGAAGTCGGCGAAGCAGATCGAGATGTCCATCGCGGTGATGATCAGCTCGACGGCCTTGGCGAACAGCTCGCCGTCGAAGGTGTCGTCGTCCTTGAGGAACTTCAGGAGGTTCAGCGAGGCCAGGTTGCACGAGGAGTTGTCCAGCGACATGTACTCCGAGCACGGGTTGGACGCGGTGATCCGGCCGGTCTCGGGGTTGGTGTGCCAGTCGTTGATCGTGTCGTCGTACTGCAGGCCCGGGTCGGCGCACTCCCAGGCGGCCTTGCTGATCTTGTGGAACAGCTCGCGGGCGTCGACGGTCTCGATCACCTCGCCGGTGCTGCGCGAGCGCAGGCCGAACTCGGTGCCGTCCTCGACCGCGCGCATGAACTCGTCGCTGACGCGCACGGAGTTGTTGGCGTTCTGGTACTGGACCGAGGTGATGTCCTTGCCGCCGAGGTCCATGTCGAAGCCGGCGTCACGCAGCGCGCGGATCTTGTCCTCCTCGCGCGCCTTGGTCTCGATGAACTCCTCGATGTCGGGGTGGTCGACGTCGAGCACGACCATCTTCGCCGCACGGCGGGTGGCGCCGCCGGACTTGATCGTGCCGGCGCTGGCGTCGGCGCCGCGCATGAAGGAGACCGGACCGGAGGCCGTGCCGCCGCTGGAGAGCAGCTCCTTGGAGGAGCGGATGCGGGAGAGGTTCAGGCCGGCACCGGAGCCGCCCTTGAAGATGAAGCCCTCCTCCTTGTACCAGTTCAGGATGGAGTCCATCGAGTCGTCGACGGAGAGGATGAAGCACGCGGACACCTGCTGCGGCGACTGGGTGCCGACGTTGAACCAGACCGGGGAGTTGAACGAGAAGTACTGGTGGACCAGCAGCCAGGTCAGCTCGTGCTCGAACAGCTCGGCGTCGGCGACCGAGGCGAAGTAGTCGTTGTCCTCGCCGCCCTTGCGGTAGGTCTTCACGACCCGGTCGATCAGCTGCTTGAGGCTCCACTCGCGGACGTCGGTGCCGAGCGCGCCGCGGAAGTACTTGGTGGTGACGATGGTGGAGGCGTTGACCGACCAGAAGTCCGGGAACTCCACGCCGCGCTGCTCGAAGACCGACTCACCGGTCTTCCAGTTCGTCTGGACGACGTCGCGGCGCTCCCAGTTGAGCTCGTCGTACGGGTGCACACCCTCGGTGCTGAAGACCCGCTCGATCTTCATGCCCCGCTTGCGGCCCTGCACCTTTGCGTTGCCGCTCACCGTCTCGGTCATCCCGTGATCCCCTTTGTTCGCTGCTCGTGTGCTTCATGTCGGGTGCTGCTGGTGGTGCTGTGGTGGCCGTCGTCCCCTGGCCACCGCCGGGTGGTGCCCGGCGCGCGCAGCTTCCCCACTACGTGCGCCGGGCGGTCTGTGGTCAGCCCGTGGGCTGAGGTTCTCTACCGGTGGTTGAGGTGCGAGCGTCAGCGAGCCTCGAAACCTCCGGTACGTCGGCGGCCCGCTCCATCCGCAGCGCCGCGATCTCGGCCTCGAAGTCGTCGGCGGACTCGAACCCGCGGTAGACGCTGGCAAACCGGAGGTAGGCCACCTCGTCGAGCTCGCGGAGCGGGGCCAGGATCGCCAGGCCCACCTCGTGGGCCGGCACCTCCGCCCAGCCGCCGGCACGCAGGGTGTCCTCGACGGTCTGGCCCAGCCGGGCCAGGTCGTCCTCGGAGACCGGGCGGCCCTTGAGCGCCTTGCGCACCCCGGCGACCGCCTTCTCGCGCTGGAACGGCTCGCACGCACCGCTGCGCTTGAGCACGGTCAGCTGCATCTGCTCCACCGTCGTGAACCGCTTCTCGCACTCCGGGCAGGTGCGCCGGCGCCGGATCGACGTGCCGTCCTCGGCGACCCGGGAGTCGAGGACCCGGGTGTCGGTGCTGCGGCAGAACGGACAGTGCATCGGGGCCTCCTCTCCGGGAGCGGAAGGCTCGGTCATCGAGCCTGCCGCGATGTAGAACCTGTGGATGAAGCTGTGGATTCCGACGGGAGAACCCGGCTTTCCTGTGCGTAAGCCGCTTCTTCTGTGGAACTAGATGTGGAAAACCACAACGATGTAACTACTAGATGTAGGGGTTACCGTACGCCGGGCCCGTGACCTGCGCAACAACAAACCAGAATTGGCCGAGGTTCTTTTCGCGCGGTCGCAAACCCGCAGGTCAGGCCCTGTTTAGCTGTCTGCAAGCGGCGTGTCGGGCCGCTGGGAACAGCCTCTCGCGGGGCACCGACACTCCTGGTGTCCGGACTTCTCCACCCCTTGCGGCATACCGGCTCCGGCGGTTGCCGGAGTCGGACACAATGACCGGCGTGGGCAAGCACACGGGACCTCCGGTGGAGCCCCGGCCTCTCCCTCGCCGGCGGCTGCTCGTGCTCGCCGTCGGGGTGACCCTGACCGTGGTCGCGTGGGGGTTCCTGGTGTGGGCCGCGATCGACTTCGGCTCCCAGGCGCGCAGCGGCGAGAAGCTGGCCTGGGTGTTCCTGGGCCTGGCCACGATCGGCGCGACCGCCTGCCTGTTCCTGGCGCTGATCCTGCTCACCCGGCTGATCCGGACGATCACCTCAGGCGAGCAGGAGGAGGCCGAGTCGCGGCCCGTCGTACCGGGTGGGCGACGGGCGGCCCGTTGAGGCACATCTAGTCACATCGGGCCATGGCGCTCGGCGCTGTCTGTGGGTTTGCTGTCGGGAGTGCGTCTGACGACGTCCGGGGGTTGTTCGGCCGGGTGTGGACGCGGTTCCCCGAGAATCGCCCTCACACCCGGTCGAGCGCATTTCAGGGCCCGTGCTGTGGGCCGTCGACCGGGCTCAGCCCAGGTAGCCCTCGACCTCGCTCGCCGGCCGCACCGACGCGGACGCCGGGTCGCCGCCGCTGTCGCGCAGCGCCTCGCGCTGGCGGAGCAGGTCCCAGCACTGGTCGAGCTGGACCTCGAGCTCGCGCAGCTGCGCCTGCTCGTCGGCGCGGTCGATCTCGCCGGCCTGCAACTGGGCCCGCAGCGCGCGCTCGCGCGCGACCAGCTCGGAGATCTGCGCGTGGATGCCGTCGTCGGTGGTCATGTCGTCGAGTATTCACGGGCGCTGGTCACGAGACCAGAGCGGAGGGGCGGAGCGGTCAGTGGCGGTCGGCGAGACGGCGGACGAACTTCAGCCCGGACCACACCTCGTCGATCGCGCAGACCTTGACGTCGACGACTCCCGCGGCGAGGCCGATCTCGCGGACCAGGTTGTCGTCGAGGTCGGTGACGTAGCCGAGCGCGCGGGCCGCCTTCTTGGGCCAGCAGACCCAGACCATGCCGGCCTGCTCGGTGTGCTCGATCAGCTTGGGCAGTCGGCGCTCGAGATCGGCGGCGCGGGTCTGGAAGGTCAGCGTGATCGCGGCCTGCTTCGGCAGCCGTCGGGTGGTCGGCGCCGCCAGCGCGAAGTCGTCAGGCGCGCGGTCGAGGAACACCACCTGGCCGTCCTTGATGCCGAGCTTCTTCTCCAGCGGCGTCCCTGAGTACCCGGCCATGCGCCGGAGGTTATCCACATCGCCGCGCCAGGTGTAGCGCGTCGGCGCCACGGGTAGGACACTGGCGCGGTCTTCCTGTCTCGGGTCGGAAGGGGTCGCCCATGGCGCGTCGGCTCATCGGTGCGGTCGTGCTGCTGTTTGCCCTCTCCGGGTGCGGCGGCGACCCGAAGGCGGATCCGCCGCCTTCGCCGTCGCCTTCGACGAGTCCCGTGAGTACGACGCCTTCGGCGAGGGCGTCCGTCCCGGTAATGCCCGAAGCGGCGAAGGAGAACACCAAGGCGGGCGCCATCGCGTTTGCAGAGCACTACGTGGATCTAATCAATCAGGCTCAGGCGACAGGTTATGTCGCGGGCCTTCGATCAGTCGAAGATCCACAGTGCACTTCGTGCTCGAGGGTAAGGCGCTCAATTGAGGCGATCTACGGAGCTGGCGGCACGATCGAAGGTGGAACATGGCGACCGTCGTTCAAGGTTGCGCTGCAAAATGCGGACCGCAGCTGGCTGATCACTGGCGTGATCTCGTTCGATCCGGAGCAGGTCCGTAGGTCCAAAGATGGCCAGCTCGAGGTGCAACCCGGCGGCTCAGCTGTAACCCACCTGACGATCGCGAAGACCAGTCGCGCATGGAAGGTTCTGGCGTGGTCGCGGGAAAGCTAACCGCTGGAGCGCTCGTGCTCATCGGCTTGATGTTCGTAGTCCCTTGCCCCGCCTATGCGGCTGACTGTAACTCGGGCGCGAGCACAGGGGGCAACGTCATCTTCTCCGAGGTGAGTTGTGCGTCATCGGGATCAGGTGGCTCTGATTCGCACGGCTCTAACAAGCCGGTTGCCTATTACACGGCGTACCGCTTCGACGCTGTCTGCTTCATCCGAAGCGATATGGCGAACCAATCTGGGGGCTGCCCGTCCTCGGCACCCGGTGCCTGCCGGCCCGGCGACACGCTTTACCAGGAGTACGGCCTTCACGAAGGGTCGTGGGTCGCTCTCGGCCAGTTATGTCGCGGCGACGGTCCCCCACAGGCCGCTCAACCGCAGGTCACGCCGGCCGACGTCGCGCGCGCCTTCCAACGCATCCCGCTCCCCGCCCTGCGCGCGAAGACGCAGCCCGCTGACAAGACGCTGATCAACTTCGACACGATCTTCTACGTCGAGGCCACTCCCCTGCACCGCACGCTGACCCTGCTCGGCCAGCGGGTGGACCTGGAGATCACGCCGGCCACGTTCCGGTGGGTGCACGGCGACGGGACGACGACGGAGACCACGACGCCGGGAGCGGCGTACCCGGCGAAGGACGTGCTCTACCGCTACCAGCAGGCGCACGTCACCGTGCAGCACCACGTCGAGATCGTGTGGACCGCGCGCTGGAGCCTGAACGGCGGGCCGTACCAGGACGTCGCCGGCACCGTGACCACCGTCGGCCCGGACACCCCGCTCCAGGTGGCGGAGGCGACGCCGGCGCTGTCCGGCTACGGCCACTGACCTCGACGATCGCCACAACGTCATACGAATCGGTCGCCAGGACGCCCGGTTCGCATGACGTCCGGGCCGCGTCGGCGTCGGGGGCACTAGATTCAACGCGTGCCCCGACTCCTCACCTCCACCAAGCTCAAGCTCGCGTACGCCGGCCTGGCGATCGCCGACACCTGGCTCGCCGGCTCCGCCCACCCGCGCGCCCACCAGGCGCGCGTGCTCACCAAGCCGCTGCTGATGCCGACGCTGATGGCGTCCCTCGTCACCAACCCCAAGGCCGCCGACTCGCCGCTGCGCTCCAGCACGCTGGTCGCCCAGGCCGCCGGGTGGGGCGGCGACCTGGCGCTGATGGGGCACGGCACCAAGCCGTTCGCGATCGGCAGCGGATCGTTCGCGGTCGGGCACGCGGCGTACATCACCGGCTTCCTGAGCCACCGCGGCAAGAAGGCCCAGCCGGGGCCGAAGGCCGTCGCCGGGCTGTGGGCGACGACCGCGCCAGGGATGGTGTTCGGCGCCTACCGGGAGGACAAGGTCCTCGCCCCGGCGATCGCCGGGTACTCCGCGATGCTGGCCGGCACGGTCGCCGCGGCCACCCAGCTGGACCCGGCGCTGCCGGCGTCCGCTCGCCGGGCCACGCTGCTCGGCGCCGGCCTGTTCATGCTGTCCGACTCCGTCCTCGGCACGCGCAAGTTCCTCTGGAGGAACGCGCCGGCTCGGGTGGAGTCCGTGGTGATGGCGACCTACACCGCCGCGCAGTTCCTGCTCAGCGAAGGGGCCGCGCGGGCCGGTCGCCGCTGACCGACGTACGGTCCCTGCCCGCTCGCCGCACCTCCGCGCAGTAGCACCGCCCGCTCGCCGCACCCCCACGCAGCAGCACCGCCCCCTCACCGCACCCCCACGCAGCAGCACCCCCACGCAGCAGCACCGCCCGCTCACCGCCCCCCCACGCAGCAGCACCGCCCGCTCGCCGCACCTCCGCGCAGTAGCACCGCCCGCTCGCCGCACTCCCACGCAGCAGCACCGCCCGCTCGCCGCACCTCCGCGCAGCAGCACCGCCCGCTCGCCGCACCCCCACGCAGCAGCACCGCCCGCTCACCGCACCCCCACGCAGCAGCACCCCCACGCAGCAGCACCGCCCGCTCGCGCCGCCAAAGAGAACGAGGGCGGGGCACCGTGGCCCCGCCCTGTCCTCTTCCCACACAGCCGACGACCCGGGTCGAGGGAGCCGTCGGACGTCTTGATCAGGCCGCGTGCCTCACGAGGCCGGGATCGCGAGCTTCTGGCCAGCCTGGAGGCCGGCGCTCGAGAGCGAGTTGAGCTGCTGGATCTCGTGCACCATCTCGCGCACGTGGCCCGGCCGCGCGACGCGGCCGGCGATGCCGTAGAGGGTGTCGCCCTCCTGGACCTCGACGACTCGCACCGGCTGCGGCGTGCCCGCGTCGTGCGAGGCGGTGGCCCAGCCACCGAGACCGACCATCACCACGAAGGCCATCGCCAGGAACGCCAGCACGAACACGACCCGGCCACGGTGGGTGAGCCGGACGGTCGAGCGTCGGGCGCTGGTTTCGGCAAGCTCAACCACCCGAGTGGGGCGGCGCGCCGGTCGGAAGGCCGGGGAGATGCTCAGCGTGCTCATTGGTCTACCTCCTGGGGAAGTCCGGCCCGTGTGGCCGGAAGGTCGGTCTGACCCGTCGTGGTGCAGGTGCGGTGTCGAGTCGATGTCTATCGGCGAGCACCGACAGAACCGCTGCCGGATCGCTCAGACGTTCGATCGAACACATGTACGACGATAGAACAGACGTTCGAGGAACGCAAGAACATACGTTCGAACGCGGTCGGGAGTTCTTCCCGGCGCTCCCGGGAGCCGGCCCGATCCGCGAGAGCGCCCCCGCGACCGACGCTGGGACGGCCAGCCCACCCACCCACGGAGGTCACCATGACCCAGCTCGCCACTCCCCTCAGCGCCGGACCCGGGACCGGCTCCCACCCCGACACCGACACCGACCCTCGCCCCTGGCGCTGGGCCGGCGGCCTCGCCCTCGCCCACGTCGTCGTGATGCTCGGCGCTCTCTCCCAGGAGGGCGTGATCCTCGAGCACGGGGCGTCCACCGCGAAGGTCCAGCACGACCTCGCCGCCGCGTCGCTCACCCGGATGTACGCCGGCGGCTACGTCGAGTCGATGGCCTTCCTCGTGCTCGTGCCCGCCCTGGTCCTGATCGCGCGACTGCTCGGACGGCGTACCGAGCTCGGCCGGGTCGCCGCCCAGACGTTCCTCGGACTCGGCATCGCGTTCGTCGCCTCGACGCTCGCGATCGGCTTCGCGCCCGCCGCGGCCGCCGGCTACGCCGCCCACCACGGGGTCGACGCGGGTGCGATCGCGATGGTCAACGACCTCCGCAACTTCGGCTTCGTGCTGCAGGTCGCCCTCCTCGCCGCCATGACCCTCGCCCTGGGAGTCGCCGCCCTCACCGATCGCGTGCACATGCGCTGGATCGGCTGGGGCGGTGTCGCCGTGGGTGCGGTCGGCCTCGTCGTGACCCCGTTCGCGCACAACGCGATCTCGATGGTCTGGATGATCTGGTGGGTCGGGATGGCCGTGCTGCTGCTCCGCGGCGCGCCCGCGACGGACCGACCGAACCGCTGAAACCGTTCACTCGGCTGCGACGATGAGTCACCCTGACCCTGTGACCAGGACGCTGCCGCTCCTGGCGGCCGTCGTCGCGGTCGCCGGCGAAGCCGTCGCGATCGCCGCCTCGCCCGCGGGTTCGGCCCGTTGGAACGAGGTGGCGGTCGCGGCCGTCGTGGTCGCGTACGCCGGGGTCGGGGCGCTCATCCTCTGGCACCGGCCCGGCCACCCGGTCGGCCGGATCGCCACGGCGATCGCCCCTGTCTGGGGCGTCGGTCAGGCGTTCGTCGCCACGTCGTACCGCACCCTCGAGCAGCACCCCCACACCGAGCTCGCCGCCCTCGGCTCGGTCACCGGCAGCCTGCTGCGGGCGCTGCCGTGGCTGGTCGCCGTCCTGTGGCTGCCCCTGCGCTTCCCTGACGGCGCTCGCACCACCACCCGCCTGCACCGCGTCGCGGAGCGAACGTCGATGGTCACCATCGCCGGCTTCACCGTCGCGACGCTGTTCGCCCCCCACCTGACCGACCTCCGGGTGGACCAGATCCGCAACCCGATCGGTGCGCCCGGCCCGCTCGGCAACGTGGCCAACGCACTGGCAGGCATCAACCTCCTGCTCGGAGCCGCCGCGATCGGGCTCGCGATCGGCACCCTGGTGCAGGGCTACCGGCGGGGCGGACCCCTCACCCGCCAGCAGACCCTGATCTTCGGGATGGCGTTCCTGCTGCCGATCGCCGGCCTCGTGAGCAGCATCTGGGACGCGGCGGGCCCGTGGCTGTTCGGAGCCATCTCCTTGCCGCTGCCGGTGGCGATCGGCGTCGCCGTGCTCCAGCGCCGCCTCTACGACCTCCCGCTCTTGGTCAACCGGTCGTTGACCTACGGGTCCCTCTGGCTGGTGATCGCCGCGCTGTACGGCCTCGTGGTCGGCGGCGTCGGCGCCATGCTCCGCCAGCAGCACGCCGCCTGGATCCCCTGGCTCGCGGCCGGCGTCGTCGCGGTCACCTTCTCGCCGTTGCGCGAGGCGCTCCAGGCCGCGGCCAACCGGCTCACCTACGGTCAGTGGTCCCAACCCGGCGAGGTGCTGGCCGCCACCGCACGCCGGCTCGGCGACGCCTCGGACGTGCCGGCCCTGCTCGGCGAGCTGGTCGAGGACGTCGGCGCCGCCCTCGACCTCCCGTTCGTCGCGATCACGTCTCCCGACGGTCGCGTCCTCGCCGCACGCGGTGATCGGCCCGACCTGGTCGACGAGCTGCCGATGACGTCGTACGGCGTGCCCGTCGGCGTGCTCTCCTGGGCCCGGAGGCCACTGCGGGAGTCCGACCTGGGCCTGCTCGACGACCTCGCCCGCCAGCTCGGCACGGTCGTGCACGCCGCCGGCCTGCTCGAGAGCGTGCGGTCGGCCCGCGAGCGGCTCGTGCTCGCCCGGGAGGAGGAGCGCCGCCGGCTCCGGCGGGAGCTCCACGACGGCCTCGGCCCGGCGCTCGCCGGGCTGACCCTGCAGGTCGACACGGTGCGCAACCGGGTCGCCGACCAGGGTGCCGACGAGGGTGCCGACCAGGACCTCCTCGCCCTGCGCAGCGGGATCCAGGCCACCGTGGTGGACGTGCGCCGGATCGTCGAGGGGCTGCGGCCTGCGGCCCTCGACGACCTCGGACTGGCGGAGGCGGTCCGCCAGCTCGCCGCGCACACCGAGCTCCCTGTGGCGGTCGAGGCCGACGACCTCCCCCGCCTGCCGGCGGCCACGGAGGTCGCGGCGTACCGGATCGTGCAGGAGGCGCTCACCAACGCCGGCCGCCACGCCCACGCGCGGCGCGCCTGCGTGCGCCTGCACCTCGTCGACGGCGCCCTGGTCGCAGAGGTCGCGGACGACGGCAGCGGCGTCGTGACCCCGCGGCCGGACGGCGTCGGCCTCGGGTCGATGCGCAGCCGCGCGGAGGAGATCGGCGGCTCGTTCGAGCTCGCCGCGGCCGAGGGCCGCGGCACCCGGGTGATCGCCCGACTCCCCCTGGACGCAGGGGCGGTCCGATGATCCGCGTGCTCGTCGTCGACGACCACCCCTTGTTCCGGGACGGGCTCGTGGGCCTGCTGGCGACCGTGGCCGACGTCGAGGTGGTCGACGCGGTCGGCGACGGCGAGACCGCCGTACGACGGTGCGCGGAGCTGGCGCCCGACATCGTGCTGATGGACCTCAACCTGCCGGGGATGCCTGGCCTGGAGGCGATCCGCCGGATCGTCGCCCGGGAGCCGGCCCCCGCCGTCCTGGTGCTCACCATGGTCGACGACGACGACACGGTCACCGCGGCGCTGCGCGTCGGTGCCCGCGGCTACCTGCTCAAGGGAGCCGTGCAGGAAGAGGTCCTGGCCGGACTGCGGACGGTCGCCGGAGGCGGCGTCGTGTTCGGCGCCGGTGCCGCGCAGCGCGTGCTCTCCGGTGACCGGCGGGTGGGTGAGCTCACGCCCCGGGAGGCCGAGGTGCTGGCGCTGGTGGCCGACGGTCGCAGCAACGCCGAGATCGCCCGCGCCCTCGGGCTCAGCCTCAAGACGGTGCAGAACCACGTCTCCAACGTGCTGGCCAAGATGCAGGTGCGCGACCGCACCCAGGCCGCGCTGAGGATGCGCGGCCTGGGTGGTTGACGGTCCGAGCGTCAGTGAGTGCTGAGGTAGTCCCCGACGTAGACCGCGACGTAGCCGATCAGCGTGATCATGCCGAGCACGAACGACGCGATCGCCTTGCCGGAGCCGTGGTCGGCGCGGCGGCCGGCCTGCCCGAGCAAGGTGGCGCCCGCGCCCAGCACGAGGGGGATGCCCGACCAGAACGCGACCGGCACGGCGAGCAGACCGAGGACGCCCAGGGCGATGCCCCGGCCGCCGGCCGACTCGTGCCGCAGGCCGCGCGCCACGACGAGGGCGAAGATCGCCGCGGTGAGCAGCGGGATGAACACGGCCTCGCCGATCGCCTCGCCGCGGGTGTTCGCGAACAACGCGGAGACAGCGCTGCCGACGACGGCGACGGCGACGGCGGTCGGCACGAGAGCCTGGCGGACCTGGGTGCGGTCCTCGGCGGCGGTGGGGGCGTGGGTGGTGGTCATGGCAGGTCCTCTCGGAAGTGGTCTCTCGGAAGTGGTGGAGCACCAGCGAACCGCCGGCCACCGTCCCGGCGCGTCCCTCCGCGCAGCGATTCCGCGTCACCCGACAGGATGGCCCGGGGTCATTCCTGCGAGTGACTGCGCGACCACGCGCGCGGACCTACCGTTCTTGCCATGGACCTCCGCCGGCTCGCGCGCCAGCACGCCGATGTGCTGGTGCCCGTCCCGATCGCGGTCCTCTACGTCGTCGAGCTGGTCGGGCGCGGCCACGGCACCGACCTGACGCGCGCCGTACCCCTGGCCCTGCTGGCGTGCGCGTCGCTGACCCAGCGTCGGCGCCACCCCTTGGTCGCCTTCCCCCTGACCATGGTGGCCAGCGGCATCGTGCCGCACTGGTCCCCGGCCTTCGACAGCAACTCCATCAGCTACGTGGTGGTCTTCTTCTTCGCGCTGTACTCCCTCGGCCGGCACGCCCGCGGCGCCGCCGCCTGGGCCGCGGTCCCGCTGGTGGCGCTCATGGTGGTCGCGTTCGTCGTGGGCGACGGCGCGCACGGGCCGAGCGACGTGTTCTTCGCGATGGCGTTCGTCGGATCGCCGTACGCGGCCGGCCTGACCTGGCGGCTCCGCACCGAGCGCGAGCAGGTGCTGACCGCCCGCAACGAGGAGCTGCGCCGGAGCCAGGAGGAGAACGAGCGCCGTGCCATCGCCGCCGAGCGCGCCCGCATCGCCCGTGAGCTCCACGACGTCGTCTCGCACGCGATCTCGGTGACCGTCCTCCAGGCACGCGGTGGCCGCAAGCTGGTGGGCCAGGACGACGACGCGGTACGCCGTGCCCTGGACGCGATCGAGAAGACCAACGCAGCCGCGCTCAGCGACATGCGCCGCCTGCTCGCGGTGCTGCGCGACACCGACACCGACCCCGACGCCCGACAGGCGCCGCAGCCGAGCCTGGCCAGCCTCGACCTGCTGCTCGAGCAGGTGCGTGCCTCCGGCCTGCAGGTGGAGACCACGGTCAGCGGAGCGCCGGCGGCCATTCCTCCGGGGGTCGACCTCTCGGCGTACCGGATCATCCAGGAAGCGCTGACCAACGTGCTCAAGCACGCCGGACCGCAGGCTCACGCGTGCGTGCGCATCGACTACGGGACGGCGGACCTCGACATCGCCGTCACCGACGACGGACCGGGCGCCGCCGCGGCGTCGGCGGACGGCCGGGGCCACGGGCTGGTCGGGATCCGCGAGCGGGTCGCGGTCATCGGCGGCACCGTCGAGGCCGGGCCCGCGGAGGACGGTGGCTTCGTCGTACGTGCCCAGCTCCCCTACTCGGTGACGGCATGAACGCCACGCCCATCCGGGTCGTGGTCGCCGACGACCAGCCCCTGGTGCGCACCGGCCTGCGGATGGTGCTCTCCGACGTGGACGACATCACCATCGTCGGGGAGGCGGCCGACGGCCACGAGGCGATCGCCCTGACCCGGTCCGAGCGGCCGGACGTCGTGCTCATGGACGTGCGCATGCCGGGCCTCGACGGCATCGACGCGACCCGCGCGGTGACGTCGGCCGAGGACCCGCCCCGGGTGCTGGTGCTGACCACCTTCGACCTCGACGAGGTGGTCTACGACGCGCTCCGCGCCGGCGCCAGCGGCTTCCTGCTCAAGGATGCACCGGAGGAACGGCTCGTCACGGCGATCCGCGTCGTCGCCGAGGGCGGCTCGCTGTTCGCCCCGGCCGTGACCCGACGGCTGATCGAGGAGTTCTCGCGACGACCCCGGACCACGCGGCCGGCCGCGATGGAAAGCCTGACCGAGCGCGAGGCGGAGGTCCTCCGCCTGGTCGCCCGAGGCCTGTCGAACCCGGAGATCGCGGCCGAGCTGTTCGTCAGCGAGAACACCGTGAAGACGCACGTCGCGAGGGTGCTGATGAAGCTCGGCCTGCGCGACCGGGTGCAGGCCGTCGTGCTCGCCTACGAGACCGGGCTCGTGCAACCGTCCTGACCCCTCCCCTGCAGCCGCCGCCGAAAATGGGCGACTCGGCCCCCTACCCACCCCGGGTCCGACTGGTCTAGGTTGGCTGTGATCCAGACCACTTCGTCCGAAGCGGCCGTCCACAACAAATGGGAGGCCCGACTGTGTTCATCCAGATGGTTCAGGGACGTTGTTCCCGACAGGACGAGATGCGAGGTCTCGTCGACGACTGGTGCGCCGCGATGGCGGACCGGCCCGGCTGGCTCGGCGGCACCTACGGCTTCACCGACGACGGCCGGTTCCTGGGCATCGTCCGCTTCGACTCCAGCGCCGCCTGCAAGGACTGCGCCAGCATGCCCGAGGCCGCGATGATGTGGGCGGCCGCCGAGGAGCTCTTCGACGGCCGCTGCGAGATCCACGAGTCCGAGGACGTCTCGATGATGCTCGAGGGCGGCTCGGACAGCGCCGGCTTCGTCCAGGTCATGACCGGCCGGGTCGCCGACGCCGACCGGATGCGGCACCTGATCAGCGACGAGATGACCACGATGCTCCACCAGGCCCGTCCCGAGATCCTCGGCGCCACGTTGGCGATCGAGGCGGACGGCCGGTTCGTGGAGACGATCGGCTTCACCGACGAGGCGACGGCCCGCAAGGGCGAGCAGCAGGAGATGCCCGAGGACGTACGTGCCGAGCTGGAGTCGGCGATGGCCGACGTCGAGTACGCCGACCTGCACCACCCCTGGTTCGCCTCGCACCACTAGACCCGGCGTCGGCGTTGCGTGGGCGTACGCCGATCCACGCAACGCCGACGCTTCCGTCGGTGGTCGACGCCGGGGCTTTCGAGGCTCGCTGGCGTGGTTCCTGAGCCTGCCGAAGGGCTCGCACCTCAACCAGCTGGTGGTTGAGGCTGGTGGTTGAGGCTGGTGGTTGAGGTGCGGTTGTGCAGCAACCGCCTCGAAACCAGGCGAGGCGCGTCGTCACGTGGTTTCGAGGCTCGCTGGCGTGGTTCCTGAGCCTGCCGAAGGGCTCGCACCTCAACCAGCTGGTGGTTGAGGCTGGTGGTTTGAGGCTGGTGGTTGAGGTGCGGTTGCGCAGCAACCGCCTCGAAACCCGGTGAGGAACGCCGACACGCCGTTCGAACATGTGTTTGAACTCCGGCGGCGTTGGGTCTACCGTCGGCCCATGGCCTCCGACCGCTTCCGTCCCGGTTCCGCCACGCGCACCGCTGCGCAGCGCGGCAACGTCAGCGAGCTGCCCGACGCGCCTCCGGACGCGACCGGGCTGACCCCGCGCCAGCAGCGGATCCTCAACGTGCTGCGCGACGCGATCGAGCAGCGCGGCTACCCGCCGAGCATCCGCGAGATCGGCGACCTGGTCGGGCTGGCCAGCTCCTCCAGCGTGGCCCACCAACTGCGGGTGCTGGAGCAGAAGGGCTTCATCAAGCGCGACCCCAACCGGCCGCGCGCTCTCGAGGTGTTCATCCCCGAGCTGATGGCCGCACGACGCGCGATCGCGAGCGCCGACGAGCACGGGTACGACGTGACCGGCATCGGCGACGCCGTACCGGAGGCCACGCACGTGCCGCTGGTCGGACGTATCGCGGCGGGCGGCCCGATCCTCGCCGAGGAGCGGGTCGAGGAGATCTTCCCGCTGCCCAAGACGCTGGTCGGCGAGGGCACGCTGTTCATGCTCGAGGTGGCCGGCGACTCGATGGTCGACGCGGCGATCTGCAACGGCGACTACGTCGTGGTCCGTCAGGAGCAGACCGCGCAGAACGGCGAGATCGTCGCCGCGCTGATCGACGGCGAGGCCACCGTGAAGACCCTGCAGCGCAAGGACGGCCACGTCTGGCTGATGCCCCACAACCCTGCCTACGAGCCGATCAACGGCGACGAGGCCAGCATCCTCGGCATCGTCACCGCGGTGCTGCGGAAGGTCTGAGCGGTGACCCTGCGACGAACGAGCAGGGTCACCACGCGAAGAGGTTGAGGGAGCCCGCGGCCGAGCTTGCGAGGTCGCGACGGCGGCTCGAAACCTTGAGCAACGAAAACACGACGACGGGGCCCGGTGCTGGTGCACCGGGCCCTGCCGCGTCGTGCGGCGAGGTGGTTTCGAGGTGGTTCCTGAGCCTGCCGAAGGGCTCGCTGGCGCTCGCACCTCGACCACCGACCGGCGGCGTGCCTCAGGCGGCCGGCGCCTGCGTCGACGGCTGGCCCGCCGGGCCGTCGCCGTTGGCGTCACCCTGCGGGGCGGTCGGCATCGACTGGGTGCCGGTGACCGTGAAGGTCGCGTCCACCTGCACGATGACCGGCTTGCCGTGGTCGAGGATGTGCGCCTCGTAGACGCCGTCGGAGTCGGTCTCGACCCGCTGGAAGGTCGCGTTCGGGTACTTCGCCTTCACCGCGGCGGTGACCTTGTCCTTCGTGTCCCCGGTGAGCAGCTTCTCGTCGCTGCGCATCGGCTTGCTCGGGTCGTTGTTGCCGTTGGGCGCGCCGGTGCCCGTCTGGCCGGCCGGGGTCGTGCCCGGCTGGCTGGTGCCGTACGACGACGTGCCCGACGTGGCGGACGAGTCGTCGGCCGCGTTCGCCGACATCGTGCCCATCAGCACGCCACCGGCGAGCAGGCCGGCGACACCGGTCGAGACGAGCAGGGCGGTTGCCTTCTTCTGCATGTTTCCTCCTGGGGAGCGGTTGACCTCGGCAAGCGTCGCCACGGCCGCTGTCCGATCCGGGGTGCGGCGCTGGCAGGACGCTGTGAGTCGCTGTGCGGTTCGGCAGGGTGGTTTCGAGGCTCGCAAGCTCGCACCTCAACCACCGGGGTCGGGGCAGGGTGGTTTCGAGGCTCGCAAGCTCGCACCTCAACCACCCCGGGGTTGCGGCGGGCGAAAAGCAGAGGCGGTCGCGTGGGCGGGCGACGTACGTTCCCCGGGTGACCTCGGAGCTCGCGCCGCCCGCCGCCCTCACCCGGCGCGGCGTGCCGGTGGACCCGACGCTGCGGATCCTCTCGCTCGGCACCTTGGTCAACCGCGCCTCCGGGGGCGCCGTGTTCACGACGTTCGCCCTGTACTTCACCCGCCACGTCGGGCTCGAGCCGGCCCAGGTCGGCCTCGCGCTCTCGGTGTCGGCCGCGGCGGGGGCGGTCGCGCAGGTGCCCGGCGGCCAGTGGGGTGACGTGCGCGGGCCGCGGGAGGTGATGCGCGACCTCACCGTGGTCACCGGCGTCGCCACGGCCTGCCTCGCCGTCGCCCGCAGCTTCGGCGCCCTGCTGGTCGTGATCACCGTGCTCGGTGCCGCGCAGATGGCCGGGAACGCGGTGCGCAACGGCTACATCGCCCGGATCGCGCCGGGCGGGTCGGGCGTGCGGTTCAAGGCCTACCTGCGCGCGGTCACGAACGTCGCGATGACCTTCGGCGCCCTCCTCGGCGGCATCGCGCTGTGGATCGACCGGCCGTGGGCCTACGTCACCGTGTTCCTGCTCGACGGCGCCACCTCGGTGTTCACCGGGCTGCTCTTCCAGCGCCTCCCCCACCTGCCGGGGGTGCCGGCCCGCGGCGAGGGCGAGCCGAGGCTCGGCGTCGTGCGCGACCTGCCGTACGTCGCCGTCACGCTCCTCACCGGCGTGCTGTTCATGCACTTCGTGGTGCTCGAGATCGGCATCCCGCTGTGGATCAGCGAGCACACCTCCGCGCCGACGGCGCTGGTGGCGATCCTGCTCGGGCTGAACACGATCGCGGTCGCGGTCTTCCAGGTCCGGCTCAGCCGCGGCGCCGAGGGTGTGACCAGCGGCGCGCGGGCCGTGGCGCGCGGCGGCGTCCTCATCGCCGCCTCCTTCGTGCTGGTCGGCCTCACCGACGGGGCGGCCCGCGACGTGACGATCGCGGTGCTGTTCCTCTACGGGTGCGTGCACGTGGTCGGCGAGATGGTGTCCAGCAGCGGCCAGTGGGGCGTGTCGATGGGGCTCGCGCCCGTCGAGCGCCAGGGTCAGTACCAGGGCTTCGCCGGCCTCGCGTTCAGCCTCTCCCGGGTCGCGGCACCGACCCTGATCACCACGCTCTGCATCGGCTGGGGCCGACCGGGCTGGTTCGTGCTGGCCGGCCTGATCCTGGCCGCCTCGCTGCTGATGCGACCGGTCGCCGCGTGGGGCCTGGCCACCCGGGAGCGGTACGGCGCGGCCACGGCCACCGGCTGAGCCGGATAGTCCGGCACGTTCGGCATCACTCCTGTCACAGAAGCCGTGCCGAACGTGCCGGACTATCCCCCTAGGCTGCTGCCGTGGAGGCACAGGGAGACATCGTCGTGGTGGGCGGGATGAACGTGGACACGCTCGCCCGGATCAGCGGGGACACGGTGCCGGGGAGCAGCAATCCCGGCGAGACCAGCACGGCGCACGGCGGGGTCGGGCGCAACGTGGCCGAGAACCTCGCCCGGCTCGGCAGCCCGGTGCGCCTGGTCGGGGTGGTCGGCGACGACGCGCACGGCTCCGACCTGCTGGCCCAGCTGCGCCTGCTCGACGTGGACTGCGCCGGCGTACGCCGGTCCGCGGACCGCCCGACCGGCACCTACACCGCGGTGCTCGACCACGACGGCGCCCTGGTCATCGGCGTGGCCGACATGGCCGCCACCGACAGCCTCGGGCCCAACGACGTGCCGGACGCCAGCCTGCGCGGCGCGAGCTGGCTGGTGCTCGACGGCAACCTGCGCCCCGACACGATCGCCCACTGCCTCGCAATCGCCGCCGAGTGGGACGTGCCCGTGGTGCTCGACCCCGTCGGCGTCACCAAGGCCGCGCGGCTCGGCCGCCTCCCCGGGCTGCACACGTTCACCCCGAACCACGACGAGCTGCTCGCGTGGGCCGGCACCGACGACCTCGACGCGGCCCGGGAGCACGCGCACGCCCAGGGCATCGAGGTGGTCTGGCTCCGCGAGGGCGCCGAGGGCAGCACCCTGCACACCGGTGACGGCCGCCAGACCGCGCTCCGGCTTCCGCCGGCGCCGGTGGTCGACGTGACCGGCGCGGGCGACGCGATGCTGGCGGCGTACGTGCACCGGCTGCGCGCCGGCGACCCGGTGGTGCAGGCCGGGTGGTTCGCCACCGCGGCCGCCTGGCTGACGGTCGGGTCGCCGACCACCGTGCGCCACGACCTCACCGAGGACCTCGTCCACGGCACCCTGCAGGACCTGCGGTGAGGGGCGCTCCGGACCTGCACCTCACCGACGAGGTGCGCGACGCGCTCGCCGAGGGCCGGCCAGTGGTGGCGCTGGAGAGCACGATCATCAGCCACGGCATGCCCTACCCCGACAACGTCGCGATGGCGCGCGAGGTCGAGGCCATCATCCGCGGCCACGACGCGACGCCGGCGACGATCGCCGTCCTCGACGGCGTGCCCCGGATCGGGCTCGACGACGCCGCCCTCGAGCTGCTCGGCAAGGGCCAGCAGTCGATCCGCAAGGTGAGCATCCGCGACCTGCCCTACGTGGTCGCCCGCAGGGAGCACGGGGCCACCACGGTGGCCGCGACCATGCGGCTGGCCGCCCTGGCCGGCATCCGGGTGTTCACCACCGGCGGTCTCGGCGGCGTGCACCGCGGGGCCGCGACGACGATGGACGTCAGCGCAGACCTCACCGAGCTCTCGCTGACCGACGTCACCGTGATCTCCGCCGGGGTGAAGTCGATCCTCGACATCGGCCTGACCCTGGAGAAGCTCGAGACCCTCGGCGTGCCGGTGCTCGGCTACCGCACCGACGACTTCCCGGCGTTCTACACCCGCACCAGCGGGTACGCCGTGCCGCTGCGCGTGGACACCCCGGCCGAGGTCGCGGCGCTGATGCGCGCGAAGGACGACCTCGGCATCCGGGGCGGGATCAGCCTGGCCAACCCGATCCCCGTCGAGGACGAGATCCCGCACGAGCAGATCGACGCGATCATCGACCAGGCGCTGGCCGATATGGACGCCCGGGGCATCACCGGCAAGGACGCGACGCCGTACCTGCTGGGCCGGATCGTCGAGATCACCGGCGGCGCGTCGCTGACCGCCAACATCGCGCTGGTCAAGAACAACGCCCACCTCGGCGCGGAGGTGGCGACCGCGTTCGCGGCAGGCTGAGCGGTGACCCGGCAGCCCTCTCTGTGAATCCAGTGAACCTATGTCCGTTTTGCCCGCTTTAGGGCAGAATGTGAGGCATGCACCCCGGACTCCGGAGCGCGCTGGCTCTCACCGGCGCACTCGCCCTCCTCGGACCGACCACGCACGCCGTCGCAGACACCGGCGGCACCCCGGCTCCGCACTCCCACGTGCTGGCCCGGGCCGGGCACGGCGCCGCGGTGGTGAAGGCGCTCGGCGACAAGCTCCCCGCCGCGGCCGCGACCAACCGGATGAGCCCCGCCCGGCTGGCGGCCATCCTCGAGTCGGACCCGACCGCCTGGCTCGGTCCGGACGGCCAGATGTTCTACCAGGAGACCGCGCAGACGCTGAGCGCCGCCGACGCGACCACGCAGGTGGCGGCCGCCTCGCTGCCGCTCAGCCAGACCTTCGCGCTGCACAGCCTGCCCGGCTCGACGCACACGATCTTCCTCGACTTCGACGGAGCCGACGTGACCGGCACCTGGTGGAACGACAACAAGGGCCTCGCCCCCGGGTTCCACGCCGGGTTCTCGATCGACGGCGACTACAGCACCTTCAGCTCCGCCGAGCTCGCCTACATCCAGCAGGTGTGGCAGATCGTGGCCGAGAAGTACTCCCCCTTCGACGTCGACGTCACGACGCAGGACCCCGGCCCGGACGCCTACAACCGCGCCGGGCTCAGCGACCCGACGTACGGCGACCACGTGGTGATCAGCGACGACGCCGCCGCGCTCAACGCGACCTGCGGCGGCGGCTGCAGCGGCGTGGCGCTGGTCAACACGTTCGACAGCACCTGGCGCTCCGACTCCTACCTCGAGCCGGCCTGGGTCTTCTCGTCGATGACCTCGGGCTCGGCGGTGCTCACCGCGGAGACCATCGCGCACGAGGTCGGGCACACCTTCGGCCTGCACCACGACGGCGACGCGACGCACGAGTACTCGTCGGGGCACGGGAACTGGTTCCCGCTGATGGGCAGCAGCATCCGGGCGGTCGGCCAGTTCAGCATCGGTGAGTACGCCGGGGCGAACAACACCGAGGACGACCTCGCCCTGATCGCCAAGGAGGCGCCGCTGCGGCTCGACGACCGCAGCAACGGGATGCTGCTGGCCGAGCCGCTCGCGACCGGCACCCTGGTCGACGGCGTGATCAGCACGCGTACCGACCAGGACGTGTTCGTGGTCAACCACCCGTGCAACACCAACCTCGTCGCCCGGGCGACGGGCATCGGCGCCGGTGCCAGCCTGGACATGAGCGTCACCGTGCTCGACTCGGGCGGCAGCACGGTCGCCTACGGCGACCCCACATCCGGCCAGAACGCGCTCGCCTGGCCGTACACGCCGATCGGGCTGGACGCCACGGCCACCGTCTCGTCCGCCGCGAGCGGGGTCTACTACGTGCGCATCGACGGCGTCGGCAAGGGCGACCCGCTCACCGACGGCTACTCCGACTACGCCAGCGTCGGGCAGTACCAGCTCGCCGTGAGCAGCTGCGACGGCAGCCTTCCTGTGCCGACGACGCCGGTGACGGTCACCACCACGCCGACCGCACCCACGTCGCACCCCGCGACCGCGACCACTCCCTCCGCGCCCGGCATCGGTCTCGCCTCGTCCGGACGCCGGGGCCACCCGATCACCGCCGTCGCGCGGTGGAACGCTCCCGCCAGCAACGGCGGCGCGGCGATCACGGGCTACCGGGTGCGGGCCGAGCGACTCAGCCGGTCGGGGCGCGTCGTCGGGTCCGTCACCTCGCGGCTGGTCGGCTCGGGGACGCACGCGCTGACGCTCGCGCTGCCCCAGGGCAGGTACCGGTTCCGGATCGTCGCCTACAACCAGGCCGGCGCCTCGCCGTACTCGTCGGCCTCGCGCGTCGTCGTCGCCCGCTGACCGAGCCCGGCCCGGTCAGCGCCCGCTGAGCCGGCCGAGCGCCTTGCGGACGACGTCGGGGTCGGTGGTCATCCACATCGGGGGCAGGCTGGCGCGCAGGAACGACCCGTAGCGCGCCGTGACCAGGCGCGGGTCCAGCACGGCGACGACGCCGCGGTCGGTGGTCGTGCGGATCAGCCGGCCGGCACCCTGGGCGAGCAGCAGCGCGGCATGGGTGGCCGCGACCGACATGAAGCCGTTCGCCCCGGCCTTGTCGGCGGCCCGCTGCCGGGCCGACATCAGCGGGTCGTCCGGGCGCGGGAACGGGATCCGGTCGATCAGCACCAGCTGGCAGGTCTCGCCGGGGACGTCCATGCCCTGCCAGAGGCTGAGCGTGCCGAACAGGCAGGTGTGCGGGTCGTCGACGAACTGCCGGGCCAGCTCGGGCAGCTGTGCGTCCCCCTGCGCCAGCGTGGTGAGGTGCGGCAGTCGTGCCCGCACCTCCTCGGCCGCGGCCTCGGCGGCCCGGCGGCTCGAGAAGAGGCCGAGGGTGCGGCCGTCCGCGGCGTCGACGAGGTCGACGATCTCGTCGAGCTGGGCCTGCTGGAGGCCGTCGCGCCCCGGCTGCGGGAGGTGGCGGGCGACGTACAGGATCGCCTGCCTGGCGTAGTCGAACGGCGAGCCGACGTCGATGCCCTGCCAGGAGCCACCCTCGGCCGCGGGGTCGAGCCCGACCGTGCGCGCCACGGCGCCGAAGTCGCCGCCGAGCTTGAGCGTGGCAGAGGTGAGGATCGCGGTCTTCTCGGCCAGCAGCCGCTCGCGCATCGGGCCGGCCACCTCGAGCGGGGCGATGCAGAGGTGGTTGCCGCCGCGGCGCTGCTCGCGCTCGGCCACCCAGAGCACGTCGTACTCGGAGCCGGCGGTCATCCGCTCGGCGGTCTGGAACAGCTCCTGGGCCCAGCCCTTGGCCTGCGTGGCACCGGCGTCGGGCGCCCCCGCGTCACCGCCGGACTCGCGGGGGAACGCGCTGACCAGCGCCCGGGCCGCGTCGCGGACGAGGACCAGGGCGTCGGCGAGGTCGGTGGGCACGACGTCGAGCCGGCCCGGCGCCGCCGCGTCGATCGCGTCGCGCAGCGCATCGGCCGCGTCGGCGAGGTCGTCGGCCTCGGACCCCTCGACGTGCCGCTGCGCGCGGCGCGCGGTGCGCTCGACGTCCTGCACCGACAGCTCGTCGGTGGCTGCCTGGGTCACCCGGGCGGTGAGCTCGTGGGCCTCGTCGATCACCACCACGTCGTAGTCGGGAATCATCGGGATGCCCTCGATCGCGTCGATCGCGAGCAGGGAGTGGTTGGTGACCACCAGGTGCGACCGGGCCGCCTTGTCCTTGGCCCGCTCGGCGAAGCACTCGGCGCCGTACGGGCACTTCGCGGCGCCGAGGCACTCGCGGTGGCTGACGCTGACCTGCCGCCAGATCCGGTCGGTGTGCCGGGGTGCACGGTCGCGCTCACCGGTGCCGCGGCCCTCGGCCTCGTCCTCCACCCACTCGCGCAGCGCGACCACCTCGGCACCGGTCGAGCCGACGTCGGGCAGCTCGAGCACCCCTTGGTCGTCCGGCACGCCCTCGCGGACCCGGTGGAGGCAGGCGTAGTTGGAGCGCCCCTTGAGCACGGCGTACGTCGCCTCCTGGTGGAGCACGTCGGCGGCCGCCTCGACCAGCGCCGGGATGTCACGCTCGACGAGCTGGTGCTGCAGCGCCAGCGTCGCGGTCGCCACCACGACCCGTTCGTGGTGCAGCAGCGCCGGGACCAGGTAGCCCAGCGACTTGCCGGTGCCGGTGCCGGCCTGCACCAGCAGGTGCTGGCCGGACTCCATCGCGGCGGCGACCGCCTCGGCCATCTGGACCTGCCCGGCCCGCTCCTCGCCCCCGAGCGCCTCGACCGCAGCCGCCAGCACCGCGCGCACGGTGGGCGCGTCCACCTCGGCCGGCTCGTCGGGCACCGGGACACCCTATGCCGGGGCGCCGACGGTGCGGCGCGGCGGTGGTTTCGAGGCCTCGCCGGCGTGGTTCCTGAGCCTGCCGAAGGGCGCGCACCTCAACCATCGGCAGAGCGGCTCCCCGGTGGTTGAGGTGCGGTTGCGCAGCAACCGCCTCGAAACCCGACGCGTTGCTCGCCGAGGCGCCAGGAGGTTTCGAGGCTCGTCGGCGTGGTTCCTGAGCCTGCCGAAGGGCTCGCACCTCAACCACCCGTGGAGCGGTCGGCGCGGCGCCGCCGGGAGGTTTCGAGGCTCGCTGGCGCTCGCACCTCAACCACCCGGGGAACGGCTCGGCCCGCGCCAAGGTCACGATGCGGCTGAGTTGCTTGTGGTGGTGGCCCATGCCCCCTACCTTCTGATTCATGCGTGAAAGCGGCCAGACACCATCGATCCGGTTGGTCGATCTGGCCAAGGACTTCGGATCCGTGCGTGCAGTGGCCGGCGTGGACCTGGAGATCGCCGACGGTGAGTTCTTCTCGATGCTGGGGCCGTCGGGGTCCGGGAAGACGACCGTGCTGCGGATGATCGCCGGCTTCGAGCCCCCGACCCGGGGGCGGATCGAGCTCGCCGGCGCGGACGTGACCGACGACCCGCCGTTCGCCCGCGACGTCAACACGGTCTTCCAGGACTACGCACTGTTCCCGCACATGAGCGTGCTCGAGAACGTCGAGTACGGCCTGCGCGTGAAGAAGGTGGCGCGGGCGGAGCGGCGCCGGCGCGCCGTCGAGGCGCTCGAGACCGTCCGGCTCGGCGAGCACGTCGCCCGGCGGCCCAGCCAGCTCTCCGGCGGGCAGCGGCAGCGGGTCGCGCTGGCGCGAGCCCTGGTCAACCGGCCCAAGGTGCTGCTCCTCGACGAGCCGCTGGGGGCGCTGGACCTCAAGCTGCGGCGGGAGATGCAGATCGAGCTCAAGCAGATCCAGCGCGAGGTCGGGATCACCTTCGTGTTCGTCACCCATGACCAGGAGGAGGCGCTGACGCTGAGCGACCGGATCGCCGTCTTCAACGACGGCCGCGTCCAGCAGGTGGCGACGCCGCGCGAGCTCTACGAGCAGCCGGGCAGCGCGTTCGTCGCCGGCTTCGTCGGCACCTCGAACCTCCTCGACGGCCCTGCCGCACGCGCCGTGATCGGCCGCGACGGTGTGTTCAGCATCCGCCCGGAGAAGATCCACCTCGACCCGGCGGCCGACCTCGGCGGCCTCGCCGGCGCGCACACCGTCGAAGGGGTCGTACGCGAGGTCGTCTACCTCGGCTCCGCCAACCACTACGTCGTGGAGCTCGACGTGCCGGGCGGCAGCGCCGGCGCGAGCACCACCCTCACCGTGCTCCGGCAGAACCTGGACACCGCCGCGGAGGACCCGGCCGAGCGACGCGGCGACCGCGTGCGCCTCGCCTGGCTCCCGGAGCACGTCATCGAGCTCGGAACCGCAGCACCCGTCAGCACCCCCACCACCCAGGAGTCAGCATGAAGCACCCACGCAGGGTGGCCGCCCTGGCCGCGGTCGCCGCTCTCGCGCTCGCCGTGTCCGGCTGCGGCAGCTCGTCCGGCAGCGGCGGCAAGAAGAGCGCCGCAGGCTTCACCGCCCCGGACGTGCCGATGGCCAAGAAGCTCGGCACCAAGGAGGGCGCGGTCAGCATCCTCGCCTGGCCCGGGTACGCCGAGGACGGCAGCAACGACCCGAAGACCGACTGGGTGACCCCGTTCGAGAAGGCCACGGGCTGCCAAGCGACGGTGAAGTACTTCGGCACCTCCGACGAGGCGGTCAACCTGATCAAGACCGGCGACTACGACGTGGTGTCGGCGTCCGGCGACGCCACCCTCCGGCTGATCGCCGGTGGCGACGTGGCACCGGTCAACACCTCGCTGCTCACCAACTACGGCGACATCCGCAGCTTCCTCAAGGACCAGCCGTACAACTCGGTGGACGGCCAGATGTACGGGATGCCGCAGGGCTGGGGCGCCAACCTGCTCACCTACAACCCCGACGTGGTCAAGCCCGCGCCGACGAGCTGGTCGAGCGTGTTCGAGTCGAGCTCGCCGTACGCCGGCAAGATCACGCCGTACGACTCGCCGATCTACATCGCCGACGCCGCGCTCTACCTGATGAACACCAACCCCGACCTCGGCATCAAGAACCCCTACGCCCTCGACAAGGAGCAGCTGGCGAAGGCCGTCGCGGTGCTCAAGGCCCAGCGCCCGCAGGTCTCGGAGTACTGGTCGGACTACCTCAAGCAGCAGCAGGCCTTCGAGAGCGGCGACTCGGTGATCGGGACGTCGTGGCAGTTCATCGTGAACCTGATCGATGCCGACAAGAAGCCGATCAAGGCGATCCTGCCCGACGAGGGCTCCACCGGCTGGTCGGACACCTGGATGATCGCGGCGAAGTCCAAGCACCCGAACTGCGCCTACGCGTGGCTGGACTACATCGGCGGCCCGGACGGCAACGCGGCCTCGGCGTACTACTTCGGCGAGGCCCCGGCCAACACCAAGGCGTGCGACGTGATCGCGACCACCGACAAGGACCCGTCGTTCTGCGACACCTTCCACGCCGCGGACGAGGCCTACGCCAAGAAGCTCTGGTACTGGACCACGCCGGTCTCGGACTGCCTGGACGGCCGCACGAAGGTGAAGTGCACGACGTACGCCGACTGGACCCAGGCCTGGACCGAGATCAAGGGCTGAGCCGGAGCCCACGAAGAGATGTCGTCGCGCCCAGGGCCCTCCACGAGGACCGGCCTGCTCCTGCTGCCACCCATGCTGTGGCTGGGAGTGGCCTACCTCGGGGCCCTGGGCGCGCTCTTCCTGGCGGCGTTCTGGACCACGAACGAGTTCACCGGCGACCTGGTCAAGGTCTTCACGCTGGACAACTTCCGCCAGCTGCTGCAGCTGCCGGTCTACCGCACGATCACCGCGCGCACGCTCGGTGTGGCGGTGCTGGTGACGCTCGTCGACGCGGCCCTGGCGCTGCCGGTGGCGTTCTTCATGGCCAAGGTGGCCCGGCCCGGGCTGCAGCGGCTGCTGGTGATCGCGGTGCTGATGCCGCTGTGGGCGTCGTACCTGGTCAAGGCGTACGCGTGGCGGGGCATGCTCTCGCAGTCCGGGCCGCTGTCGTGGCTGGGGATCTCCCCCGGCTACGGCCTGACCGGGCTGGTGGTGACGCTGGCCTACCTGTGGCTGCCCTACATGATCCTGCCCGTGTACGCCGGCCTGCAGAAGCTCCCCGACTCGCTGCTCGAGGCCAGCGCCGACCTCGGCGCGCCCGCGCTGACGACGTTCCGCCGCGTGGTGCTGCCGCTGGTCTTCCCGGCCCTGGTGGCCGGGTCGATCTTCACGTTCTCCCTCACCATGGGCGACTACATCGCGGTGAAGATCGTCGGCGGGCCGACCCAGATGCTCGGCAACGTGGTGGCGGACAACTACGGGGTGGCGAACAACCTGCCGTTCGCCGCGGCGTACGCGGTGGTCCCGGTGCTGGTCATGCTCGGCTACCTCGGCGTCGTACGCCGCACCGGCGCCCTGGAGAACCTGTGAGGTCGCCGCGATGACGATGAGCCGTGGCCTGCGGGCGTTCCTGGTCGGCTGCACCGCTGTGGTCCTGACGATCGTCTACGTGCCGCTCGCGCTGGTGCTGCTGAACTCCTTCAACGTGAGCAAGTCCTTCGCCTGGCCGCCCAGCGGCCTCACCCTGAGGTGGTGGCAGGCCGCCGGGCACTCCACGGGTGCACGCCACGCGCTCCTGGTCAGCGTCGAGGTCGGCCTGCTGGCCACGGCGGTCTCGCTGGTGCTCGGCACGATGGCGGCCCTCGCGCTGCAGCGGGCGCGGTTCTTCGGGCGCAACGCGGTCTCGCTGCTGATCATCCTGCCGATCGCGCTGCCCGGCATCGTGACCGGCCTGGCGCTGAACAACGCGTTCACCTCGCTGTTCGGCCTGCAGCTGGGGTTCTTCACGATCGTGGTCGCGCACGCGACCTTCTGCATCGTGACGGTGTTCAACAACGTCCAGGCGCGGCTCCGGCGGATGTCGGAGAGCCTCGAGGAGGCGTCGGCCGACCTGGGTGCGAGGCCGTTCACCACGTTCCGGCTGGTGACCTTCCCGCTGCTGCGGTCGGCCCTGCTGGCCGGCGGCCTGCTCGCCTTCGCGCTGTCGTTCGACGAGATCATCGTGACCACGTTCACCGCCGGCGGCCACGAGCAGACGCTGCCGATCTGGATCTTCCAGAACCTCTTCCGGCCGAACCAGACGCCCGTGGTCAACGTGGTCGCGGCCGCGCTCATCGTGCTGTCCGCGGTGCCGATCTGGCTGGCGCAGCGGCTCAGCCAGGAGGTCGAGGGCGCGGTCTCCGCCGCTCCCTAGGAGCACCGTGAGCACACGGTGACAGCACCGTGACCGGACCGTGCTTGACCCGCGATCCACGGCGTCCACATCCTTGAAAGATGTCGATCTGGGCGGTCCCCGGGCACGCGCACGGGCCGTCGCACGGGCACCGGTCAGCCGCGTACGCCGGGCCCGGCACCGCCGTGCCGGCGTACCTGAGCGCCACGGAGCTGCTCAGCACCAGGGCGGTCTGGCCGACGCTCCTGATGGCGATCCTGAACCTGCCGTCGATCGCCCCGCCGAACCTCGACGACCTCTACCCCGGGCTGGCTGCCCTGTCGGCACCGTTGGGGGTGCTCGGCGTCGTCGCGATCGTCGGGCTGCTGCGGCGCGTCGAGTGGGGCACGCCGCTCGTCCTCGGAGTTGCGGTGCTCAACGAGCTGCTCGGCGAGCTCGCGCTGGTGTCCGGTCAGCGGGCGGGCCTGGTCGGCATCACGCTCGGCCTGCTGGCACTGGCGCTGGCCAGGCCGGTGCCACGCCGCGCGCCGAGGTACTGACGCCTCGACCCGTGTTGGTTGAGGTGTTGTTGCGCAGCAACCGCCGAGGTACTGACGGCTCGATCCCTGGTGGTTGAGGTGTGGTTGCGCAGCAACCGCCTCGAAACCCGGCGCGTTGCCCACAGAGGCGGCCGGAGGTTTCGAGGCTCGCCGGCGTGGTTCCTGAGCCTGCCGAAGGGCTCGCACCTCAACCAGCGGTGGGTTCAGGGCTGGACCGGCGGTTCCTCGCTGGCACCCGCGGGCGGCTCGACCGCCGGCGGCGGAGCCGTCGGGGGGACCGCGGGCGCGGCGGGTGTCGCCGGGGGCGCGATCGGGGCTGCCGGAGCGGAGCCGCCGAAGTCGACCTTGGGTGCGACGTCCGACCCGGCCGGGGCCTCGTAGAACTCCCGCGACCGCACCCCGGCCATGCCGGAGAACAGCATCCACGGGATCGTCGCGACGAGCTTGTTCAGGGTCGCGACCGCGTCGTTGTAGTACTGCCGCGCGAAGGAGATCTGGTTCTCGGTCTCGGCCAGCTGCTTCTGCAGGTCCAGGAAGTTGGTGTTCGCCTTGAGGTCGGGGTAGTTCTCCGCGACCGCGTTCACCCGCACCAGCGCCTGGCTCAGCGCAGCGTCGGCGGCGGCCTTGGCCGGCACGTCGTCACCCTTCGCCGCGGCGGCCACGCCCGCACGGGCGGCCGTGACGTCCTCGAAGACGCCCTTCTCGTGGGCGGCGTACCCCTTCACGGTCTCGACCAGGTTCGGGATGAGGTCGGCGCGACGGGTCAGCTGCACGTCGATGCCGCCCAGCGCCTCCTGCGCGCCGATGTCGGTGCGGCGCAGCTTGTTGAAGCCGACGACCACGAAACCGACCAGCAGGACCAGGACGACGATCACGATCAGAGCGATCAGCATGCCTCGCACCCTAGTGGCACTCGTGTGCCCGCGGCCACGAAACGGGGGCTAGCCGAGGACCACGCGCTGCTGCTCGAGCTCGGCGAGGAGGTGGTGCGCCCCGAGCTCCTGGTACGTCGCGCGGGCCGCATCGAGCGCCGCTTCCGCCTCCGCCGCAACGCCCTGGCGGCCGAGCCAGCTGCCGAGGTCGGCCAGCGTCCGAGCCCGCCACAGCGGTGAGCCCCACCGCTCGAAGCTCTCGGCGGCGTCACGCAGCAGGGGCTCGACCTCTCCCGGGTCGGTGGCGCGCGCGACCAGGCCGCGCAGCCGCAGGTGGTGCGCGCGTGTGCCGGCAGCGAGGCGCTCGGGGTCCTCGATGAGCGCGAGCAGGGCAGCCTGCCGCTCCTCGTCACCGAGCTCGGATGCGAGGTCGACGGCCAGGCCGTACATCCACACGAAGTCGTCGGTGGTGCCGCTGACGCCGTGGATCGTCTCCGCGGCCTTGGTCGCCTGCGCGCACGCGCGCGCCTTGTCGCCGGCCGCGAGCGCCAGGGCGGCCGACTCCAGGTGCACCCAGGCCAGGTCGGCGGGTGCGTCACCGGTCGGCGCGCGGTCCTCCGGCACCGGCGGGACCGGCAACCCCCGGTCCAGGGCCGCGATCGTGGAGCAGTACACCGCAGGCTGGCTGAACGCCGACTCCCACAGCTCACGCGCGCCCGCGAGCAGCGCGTCCAGCTCGTCCCACCTGCCCATCCCGGTCAGGACCGTCGCCAGGTTGAGCTGCGCGACCGCGGTGTTCAGGCGAACCCCGGTGCGTGCCAGCACCGCGAGCGCCTCGCGGGAGGCCTCGGCGGACGCCTCGAGGTCGCGCTCGAGCCTGGCCGAGCCGAGGTTGGACAGCGTGACCCCGAGCGTCTGCCAGAGCTGGTGCTCGCGCGCGAAGCGGGCAGCGGCCTCCTGGAAGATCTCCCCGGCCAAGGGCGCGCCGCTGATCGTGTAGGCGTTGCCGAGATAGCCGATGCTCTCCGCGAGCTGGTGCACGTCCTCGAGCCGATCGGCCAGCCGGATCCGCACGTCGAGCGTGCCCAGCATGTCCAGGCCCAGCGCCAGCTCGGCGCCGGTGACCGCCTGGGCCAGCTCCAGGGCTGCGCGCATCGCATCGTCGCGACCCTGGAGGGCGTCGAACCGCGGGCGGGCGAGCTCGAGCGCGGGCGAGGTCTCACCGCGCTGGGCGAGCGAGCGGGCCCAGACCGCGACGGCGCGTGCGGCCGCGACGTCGTCGCCGAGGGCGTCGAACGCCTCGGTGGCAGCCTGAGCGAGCGCCACGGCTTCGTCGTAGCGCCCGGCCGTGCGCAGCGCGGTCGCCCGTTGGCGCTGGAGGTCGGCCCGGGCGTGCTCGTCCCGGGCGTGGGCCAGCGCGGTCGCGAGGTGGGCCGCGGCATCCTCCGGCACGCCCAGCGAGTACGCCCGGTCGGCGGCCCGGACCAGCAGCTCGATCGCCTTGCTCGCCAGGTCGGGCGCGCCCGGGTCGTCGGGCACCGCGTCGAGGGCGTCGAGGTAGTGCTGGGCGATCACCGCGTCGATGTCGGTCGCGCCCTCGGCGTGCTCGTCGAGGTACCGCGCCGTGGCCAGGTGGCCGGCCTTGCGGTCGTGGCGGGACAGCATCCCGTAGGCCACCTGCCGGACCACCGACTGCACGAAGCGGAGCTGGCCGTAGTCGGCGCTGAGCCGGTTGGTGTCCCGGGTCAGGATCTGCAGCCGGAGCAGCTCGTCCACGGCCGCGTCGAGGTCGATCCCGGGACAGAGCTCGCGCGCCCCGTCGAGGGTGAAGCTCAGGCCGAGGATGCTGCCCTGGTTCACGAGAGTCCGCTCCGCCGGGCCGAGGGCGTCGAGGCGGGCGGCGACGAGCGCCTGCAGCGACGCCGGCGCTCCCACCGACGCGAGGTCGACGTCGCGGTCGACGAGGACGTACTGGCCGCCGCGAGGCACCACGAGATCACGGTCGATCAGCGAGCGCACCGTCTCCACGGCGTACAGGGGGACGCCCTCGGCGCGCTGCACCAGTGCGCCGCAGACCTCCGGCGGCAGGCCCGCCACGAGGCCGTTGACCAGGGTGGTCATGTCGCGCTCCTCGAGCGCCGAGAGGTGCAGCAGGGTCGCGCGCCGGTTGGTGGCCAGCGCGGGCCGGCGCTCGATCAGTCCGGGGCGGGTGAGCAGCACGACCATGCACGGGAACGTCGCGGCCTCCAGCAGGTACTCCACGAACGCCAGCAGCCCGTCGTCGGCGTGCTGGGCGTCGTCGATGAGCAGCACGACCTCGTCGCCGGCGCTGACCCGGTCGAAGAACGTCACCCAGGCCGTGAACAGCTCCTCGCGGGCGAAGGTGCCGATCGAGCCGCCGCCGAGCAGCGCGCCGACGCGTGGCGCCAGCCAGGCGCGCTCCTCCTCGTCGGGGACGGCGACGGCCAGTCCGTCGGCGACGAGCTGGACCGCGTCGTCCTCCTGCTCCTCGTCGCCGTCGCGACCGGCCAACCTCAGCAGCCGGAGCCGGACCGCCTCGGCGAGGGCCCAGTAGGCGATGCCGTCGCCGTAGGCCAGGCACCGGCCCTGGTGCCAGTACGTCGTCTGGGCGAGCCCGTCGATGTACTTGAAGAACTCCCAGCCCAGGCGGGTCTTGCCGACGCCCGGCTCGCCGTCGACCACGAGCAGACCCGCGCGGGCGTTCTCACCGGCGGCATGGAACAGCTCGCGCATCAGCCGGAGCTCGCGATCGCGGCCGACGAACGGCGACTCCAGGCCGTCCTCGCGCTGGCCGCCCCCGATCGCCCCGACGACGGCCCGCGCCGACCAGAGCGCCACCGGCTCGGCCTTGCCCTTGAGCGTGTGGCTGCCGACCTCGGCGTACGCGATCGCGGCGGAGGTCAGCAGCTTGGTGGTCTCGTCGACCCACACCTCGCCGGGCGCCGCGATCGACTGCACGCGGGAGGCGGTGTTCACCGGGTCGCCTGCGACCATGCCCTGCTGCTCGGCGCCGATGGTCACCGCGACCTCACCGGTGACGATCCCGACCCGCATGGCGAGGTCGGCGGCCCCGAGGTCCGCGCCGAGCTCGACGACCATCCTGGTCAGCTCCATACCGGCACGCACGGCGCGCTCGGCGTCGTCCTCGTGTGCGGTCGGCACGCCCCAGACCGCCATCACGGCGTCGCCGATGAACTTCTCGATGGTCCCGCCGTACCGGGCCACGACCTGGCGGCAGCCGTCGAAGAACCGCGAGAGCAGCTCCCGGGACTCCTCCTGGTCGCGGTTCTCCGACGCCGTGGTGAAGCCGACCAGGTCGCCGAAGAGGACGCTGGTGACGCGGCGCTCGGCGACGGGCTGCACCCGCGCCGGAGCCGCCGGCCCTGCGCCCCCCGCGACCTGCGGGGATCCGCAGCTGCTGCAGAACTTCGCGCCCGGTACGACGGCCTCGCCGCACGCGCCGCACTGGGCGGCCGTCGGAGCCCCGCACTCGTGGCAGAAGCGCGCGCCGTCGACGACGCCGACCGCGCCGCACGCTGCACAGGTCGCCATGTCAGATGCCCAGCCTGCGCGTGCTCACGTCCGCGCCTCCCTGCGACCTCGCCCCGAGAGGTTGCCCGCGCAACCGTTGCCCGATGCCCATCGTGCACCCGCGAGGGCGTCGATGTCAGCGAACGTCTAGATCACCACGAGCCGCCGCCACCGCCGCCGCCCCCGCCGCCGCCGCTGAACCCACCGCCGCCACCGGACGACGAGGACTGGGTGGCGTTGTAGGAGGAGATCGCCGAGGACACGGCCGAGTCGAAGCTGGCCACCATCGAGTTGACGTAGTTGCCCGTGTGCGCACCGGTGTAACCGACGAAGTAGCCCGGCACCGGTGGCTCCTCGCCGGTTTCGGTGCGGTACTTCTTCGCCCACTCATCAGCGCAGTCGAAGGCGACTGCCCACGGCAGGTACGCCGTGTAGAGCTCCTTGCGCCCGGAGAACTCGAACCGGTCGACCGCCGACGGCGTGGACAGGATCCGCTTGAAGCCGCCGACCCGGGACCACAGGTCCCGGCCGGTCGGGGTGCGCTTGGTGCCCGCCCCGGAGGTGCCGACGCCGAGGCCGAGGACCGCGAACGACCCGGGCACGAGCGCGAGCACCGACATGTGGAGCGGGTTGAACGCGCCGAGCCAGATGGTCAGGGCCCAGACCGCGAGCAGCGCGAAGCAGCCGAAGCCGCCCAGGCCGCTCGGGCTCATCAGCCCTGCGGTGCGCGCCCATCCCTTCGTGTTCGACTTGAACTCGCTGAGCGCGTCCTTGAGCTTCTCCCCCGCGGTCACCGACTTCGGCGATGCGGTGAACGAGGAGTTCGCGGTGACCACACCCAGCGAGCGGCCGGCGTTGCGGGTGACGTCGTCGGTGGTGTCCCACGCGGCCATGTCGCCGGTGCTCGTGATCGTCCAGGCCTTGCCGTCCTGGCTCAACTGGACGGCGCCCTTCTCCGCGGCGTACATCATCGTGGCGACGAACGCCCGGTCCTCGATCTTCTCGGTCAGCAGGTACGCCGCCTGCGCCGGTCCCACGCCGTCGGGCGGGGCGTACATCAGCGGGAACGCCGGCTCCTTCTCGTACGTCGACCGGGTGAGCGCGAGGCCACCGAGCCCGGCCAGCACGGCGAGCGCGAGCACGCCGCCGAGCAGCACCGGGTGCCGGCCGAGGATCGGGTCGAACCTGCTGCTCCACGGCAGGGTGTCCATCGGCGGTGTCGGGACCTGCAGGCCGACCTTCACCGTGACGGGTGTGTTCGGTTGCAGCGCGCCCGTGCGGATCGTCATCGTGTCGGTGCCGTCGCCCTCGACGACGCACGGGCCGGCGCTCTCGCCGAGGCCGACCGCGCACTGCACGTGCTCGGCCGCGGCGGGCAGGTGGACGGTGAGCGCCGACTGGTTGATCGGCATCTGCCAGCCCTGCGGGATCAGGTTCCAGTAGAACTGGGTCGGCGAGCCGTTGGTGCCCTTCGCCAGCGCGCCGGGAATGCGGTAGCCGATCCGGTACACGTGCTCGCCGGACCAGGTGGTGTCGGCGCTGCCGATCTTCAGGGTGCGGATCCGGCCGCGCTCCTGGGTGGTCCACTGCCACGGCTCGTCGGCGCCGTCGCGGGTCACGCTCACGTCGCGCGGCAGGAACCGGTGGTGGGAGTCGTTGGGGTCACGGGTGTCGAAGAAGCGGAAGATCCCGTGCCGCGGGACCGGGAAGTCCACGGTGAGGGTCTCGACCGCGACCAGGTCGCCGTTCGACTTCACGGTGAAGTCCGCCAGGTAGTTCGCGATCGTCGAGGTCTCGCTGACCTGGGAGCTCGAGCTGACGCTGATCGCGCCGATGCCGATGACCACGGCGAGGACGACCAGGCCCAGCAGGCCGGCGACCAGTTTCTTCATGGCGCGACCCTAGCGGCGGCGACCGGTGCCCCGGGGCCGATTGCTCCGAGGCCGATCGGGGCGGGTTACTCGTCCGCGGCAGGGACCAGGGCGTAGGGCTCGAGCTCGCCGGCCAGCGCGTCGCTGACCCGGGCCACCACGACGGTGCCCTCGCCGGTGTGCTCGGTGCTGACCACCTCGCCGAGGTCGTGGATCCTGCTGACCAGGTCGCCACGGTCGTAGGGCAGCAGCACGCGCACCTCGACCTCCGGGCGCGGCAGGTCGGCCTCGATCGCGGCCCGGACCTCGGCGATGCCCTCGCCGGTCTTCGCCGAGCAGACCACGGAGTGCGGCTCGCGCTGGCGCAGCCGCGCGATCGTCATCGAGTCCGCCACGTCGGCCTTGTTGATCACCACCAGCTCGGGGATGTCGCCGGCCTCGATCTCCGCGAGCACCTCACGCACCGCCGCGAGCTGGCCCTCCGGGTCGGGGTGCGAGCCGTCGACCACGTGCACGATCAGGTCGGACTCGGCGACCTCCTCCAACGTGCTCCGGAACGCCTCGACCAGCTGGTGGGGCAGGTGCCGGACGAACCCGACGGTGTCGCTCATCGTGTAGACCCGGCCGTCGGCGGTCGTCGTACGCCGCGTCGTCGGGTCGAGCGTCGCGAAGAGGGCGTTCTCGACCAGCACGCCGGCGTCCGTGAGCCGGTTGAGCAACGAGGACTTGCCGGCGTTGGTGTAGCCGGCGATCGCGACGCTCGGCACCGCGTTGCGGCGGCGCTCGTTGCGCTTGGTCTGCCGGGTCGTCCGCATGTGGGCCAGGTCGCGACGCAGCTTCGCGATCTTGTTGTTGATCCGGCGCCGGTCGGTCTCGATCTTGGTCTCGCCCGGTCCGCGGCCACCGATGCCCTCGCCGCCGGCGACGCGTCCGCCGGCCTGCCGGGACAGGTTGCCGCCCCAACCGCGGAGGCGCTGCTTCATGTAGTTCAGCTGGGCGAGCTCGACCTGGGCCTGGCCCTCCTTGGACTTCGCGTGCTGGGCGAAGATGTCCAGGATGAGGGCGGTGCGGTCGACCACCTTGACCTTGAGCTTGTCCTCGAGGTTGCGCAGCTGGCTGGGTGCGAGCTCGCCGTCCATGATCACGGTGTCGGCGCCGGTGGACTGCACGATCTCGCGCACCCCCTCGACCTTGCCGCGCCCGATGTAGGTGGCGGGGTCGGGCTTGTCGCGACGCTGGTAGACGTTCTCCAGCACCTGCGAGCCGGCCGTCTCGGCGAGCAGCGCGAGCTCGGCCATGGAGTTCTCGGCGTCCTCGACGGTGCCCTCGGTCCACACGCCGACCAGCACCACCCGCTCGAGGCGGAGCTGGCGGTACTCGACCTCGGAGATGTCCTCGAGCTCGGTGGAGAGACCGGCCACACGCCGGAGCGCGTGCCGCGCGGCGAGGTCGAGGTCGCCCGAGGTCTCCTCCGGATCGTCCTCGTCGTCCCAGCCGGCGGTCTCCTGGAGGGCTTCGTCCAGGGCGAAGTCGGGGTCGATCTCGATCTCGAGGTCGCGTGCGTCCAGCGCGTCGTGCGACTGGTCGAAGTCTTCCGGTGCGTTCGTCATACGCCTTCCAGAGTAGGCCCCACGGCAACAGGTTTCACCCGTACGCCGGGTTGGCTGACGTCGAGGGGATGGAGCGGTCTCCCGCCGAGCAGAGCGTGCTCGACAGATTCTTCCGGGCGGCAGGCTCGTGCTGATGCCGACCCGGCGAGCCAAGCGGCTCCTGGTGCTCGACGAGGTGGCCCAGCTCTTCGAGCTCGGGCGGACCTACTCCGAACACGAGGTCAACGCTTCGCTGGCTCCGATTCATCCCGACGTCTGAGCCGTGACCCTGCGAGGAACGAGCAGGGTGACGACGCGAAGAGGTTGAGCGAGCCCGCGGGTGAGCTCGCGAACCCGCGACGGCGGGTCGAAACCAGCGCTCCGGCGCTACCTGGTGGACGAGCAGTTCCTGACCCGCGAGGGCGGTATCGCTCCTGGCGCAGCGGCGGCAGCGTGGACCTCGACCGGCTCTGAGGCCGCTCCAGGGTCTCTCGGACGAGGCCCACGCCGCCCGCGTCAGCAGCTCAGCGCGGGGTTGAACTCGGCGAACATGCCGGCCGGGTTGTGCTTCCAGATCCACACGTGCAGGTCGTAGTGGCGCGGCATGCCCCCGCCGTGACCCTCCATGGGACCGTCGAACGGCTGACCGAACAGGGTCGGGCGGTCGTCGTCGGTGCTCAGGTCCTGATCGGCGTCGGCGTGGAAGTACTCCACCCCCGCCAGCTCGAGGCCCTCGTCGCCCGGCACGTAGAGCAGCAGTGCCGGGTGCAGGGCGTCGACCGGCTGGCCCAGCAGCGCGGGCTTCGCGTAGTGGAAGCCCATGACGCCGTCCGGGCCGGCCACGCAGTCCGAGATCGGGACGTAGCCGTCGGCGACGGCGGCTTCGACGTCGTGGTACTTCGCGGTGACGTGGCGGACGGCCGCCAGCGAGTCGGCCCCCGCGCCGGACGCGGTGGTGGTGAGCGCCGAGGCGACCAGGGCCGCGGAGACGGCGGCGGCGAGGGACAGCCGGCGGATGCGGGCATTCATGAGGTGCTCCTTGTGTGTGGCGATGGTGTGGTGATGTGACGTCCCAAGGCTCGGGTCCCGCGCCTCCCGCGGACCATCCCTCGAACCTGGGGGGTTTCGGACCCGGCGATCAGGGACGGCCACGCACCCCGGACGCCGGGATGGGCTCGGCGTACTGGACGGGCGCGAATGGGTGGGATGCCCTCGGGTACACCGGCCCCATGAGTGACTACGAGACGCCGCCTGCCGACGCGGACCGTACGATCACCGACGCCGAGGAGGTCCTCGACCCCGAGGCGCCCACCGACAGCCCGCTGGTGAACCCACCGCGCGACGACGGCGACCGCCCCGTACCGGAGCTGGAGGACGTCGACGACGACTTCCAGGCGGAGAACGCCGGCTCCTCCCTCGACCAGCCCTCGGACCAGAGCTCATGACGGCGGAGTCCGAGAACCGGCTGGACGCACACGACGAGGAACCGGGCGTGGACGCCCCGTCGCCGGCCCCGATGGTCACGGAATCCGACCCGAGCGGCAACGGACCGCAGGGTCTCGCCGGCGGAATGGGCGTGAGCAGCGAACGGACGGGGCCCGTGCCGGGCGCACAGGGGGAAGCTACCCACGGTGCGGTCGACCCCTATCCCGAGCTGCCCGCGGACGAGGACCCGCCGGCCGAGCAGTCGGCCGGCGGGCCCGAGGTCCAGCCCGACAACGACCTGCCCCCACATCCCTTCGACCCGCGGACGGCCCAGCGACACTCGCACGGCTGAGCTGCCCGCACTGGCTGGCTTTTCCCAGGAGTCAGCCGACGGAGCGCCCGGAGCCCCCTCACGCAGCGGGGCACCGGGCGCTCCGGCGTTTCGAAGCGTCGAGTGCCGAGGTGGTCGCTCCGGCGACCGTCTCAGCACTCGACTGGCTCCCTCAGCGGATCCGGAAGCGGGGCGAGCTCACCGAAGGACAGTCCGCCACGCCGGGCACGAGCAGGGTGGGGACCGTCGCGTAGTAACGGCCGGGGTGCCGCGCGCGCAGCAGCCGGTAGGACCCGTCGGAGCGCGTGGAGCGGGTGCCGAGGGCGCGGTCCGGGCCGGGGCGCACCTTCCACACGGTCACCGGCCGGGCCACCGAGCAGGCAGCGACCGGCGACGAGACCACCCCACGGAACCTCCCCCGGCGGTACGCCGCCGAGACCTCCGCCACCGGCACGGGGCACCCGGTCGCCGGGTCGCCGGCCGCCCCCGGGCACGCGTCGACGTGGTCCTCGACCGCGTCCGAGTCCAGGTCGCAGGTGGCGTAGCGCAGGGTGAGGGTCCAGTCGTCCAGGACCCCGCCGCTGTCGCCGTCCCCGTTGACGTGGTCCTCGACCTTGAGCACGTACTTCCCACCGATGTGTCCGACCACACCCGAGAGCGGCTGCGCGGGCCGGAAGGTCCCGGTGTACGGCGCTGTCCCCGTCGTGATCGACGTCGCGGCGGCGTCGTCGAGGACGGTGCCGGCGAGGTTCGCACCGGAGAGGGTGCCCAGGCCGACGAGCGTCACCTCCGGCGAGGACGCGACGCCGGCGTCGTCGAACCACTGCAGCGTGATCGACAGGTCGGCCAGGTTCGCGTGGTGGAGGTCGACGGCCACGGCGACACCGGTGACCGCCGTCCCGTCCTCGGGCATGTCGACGGTGCTCTGGTGGTTGCTGCCGTCCGGAATGGTGTTGACCAGAGGCGCCGGCACGTCCCTGACGGACTGCTCGCACGTCGCCGCGGCGGCGCGGCCCGGCGCCGCGACCAGCGAGAGCGCCGACGCCACGAAGGTAAGGACGAGGACGAGAGGGGCGGGGCCTCGCCGCGAGATGACAGGCACGATTGCCTCCTGAGAGCGTCCGACCTCCCGGGAGGATCGCACGCAAGCCGCCGGTGACACGGCGACCGGGCTAGACCGTCGGCCGGAGAACGGCACGGCCCGGTCGTGCCGAGGCACGACCGGGCCGCAAAGCCGGGCAGGCTACTTCGGTGGCATCCGGATGCCGCCGTCGACGCGGATGGTCTCGGCGTTGACGTAGGAGTTCGTGACGGCCTCGACGACCATGCTGGCCAGCTCGTCGGGCACGCCGAGGCGCTTGGGGAAGAGCACGCTCTGGCCGAGGTGCGCCTTGAACTGCTCGGCGGGCTCACCCTCGCCGTAGATCGGGGTGTCGATGAGGCCCGGGGCGATCGTGTTCACCCGGATGCCGACCGCGGAGAGGTCGCGGGCGATCGGCAGGGTCATGCCGACCACGCCGCCCTTCGACGCGGAGTACGACGCCTGGCCGATCTGGCCGTCGAAGGCCGCCACGGACGCCATGTTGACGATCGCGCCGCGCTGGCCGTCGGCGTCCGGCTCGTGGCGGCTCATCGCGGTGGCCGCGAGCCGGATCGCGTCGAAGGTGCCGATCAGGTTGATCGCGATCACCTTCTTGAACGCGTCGATGTCGTGCGCCGAGCCGAACTCACCGTCCTTGCCGATCGTGCGCTGCGCCCAGCCGATGCCGGCGGAGTTGACCAGCACCCAGAGCGGGCCGAGCTCGAGGGCCTTCTCGACGGCTGCCTGGATCTGCTCGGTGTCGGTCACGTCGACCGACACGAACGCGCCGCCGATCTCCTGCGCGAGGGCCTCACCCTTCTCGGCGTTCAGGTCCGCGACGACCACCTTCGCGCCCTTGGCAGCGAGCTGGCGGGCGGCCGCAGCCCCGATGCCGGAGGCTCCGCCGGTGACGATTGCACTGACTCCGTTGATGTCCATGGCGGCGATCCTAGGGCCAGGCTCGGGGCAGGCACCGACGCCCTCGGCACCGGCGTGCGCTCAGGCGAGCGCACGGACCGGCAGGGCGAAGATCCGCGTGAACAGCCGACGCGCCGCACGGTCACCGGTCACGTGGAGCCGGGCCGAGGCGGCGTCCAGCGTCGTCGTGCCGCGGCAGACCTCCACCAGCGCTGCGGCCGAGCCGGTGAAGGTGAGGTCGGGGGTCGCGGAGCGGTCGGCGCGGACGATCCGACCGTCGCGCACCTGCAGCCACAGGTCGTCACCGTCGAGCTCGAAGCGCAGCAGCAGGTCCTCGCCCGCGGCGGCAGCCGGGTCGAGCAGGGCCGCCAGCCCGCCGTACACCGCGGTCCTCGGCCGGACCTTGCCCTCGACCGGGTCGTCGAGGAAGGGCAGCCCGAACTGGGCGAGCGCGCGGAGCACCGGCACGATCCGCCGACCCTGGTCGCGCGTGAGCGCGTAGACCGTGCGCGCGGCCGGCGCCGGCAGCTCGCGCTGCTCGACCAGGCCGGCGTCCTCGAGGTGCCGCAGGCGCTCCGCGAGCAGGTTCGTGGCGATGCCGGGCAGCCCTGCACGAAGGTCGGTGAACCGCTGCTCGCCGAACGACAGCTCGCGCAGGATCAGCAAGGTCCAGCGGTCGCCCACGAGATCGAGGGCCGCGGCGATGCCGCAGTACTGCTGGTAGCTCTTGTTCGACACCACCTCAGGGTAGATGAGTTGTTTTCTTCAATCAAGTAATTGATTTTCTAAAGCGTTGCGGGCTAGGGTTCCGCGCATGGCTCCCGCACATCCCCCGGTCAGGCCGTGGTCGGTCCTCGGCATCGCCAGCCTCGCGGCGTTCATGGTGTTCCTCGACACCCAGGTCCTCTTCGTGGCGTTCGACGACATCCGCGCCAGCTTCCCCTCGGTGTCGTTCGCGACGATGTCGTGGACGCTGTCGGCGTACACGATCGCGCTGGCGGCGGCGCTGGTGCCGGCCGGGCGGATGGCCGACCGGTTCGGGCGCCGGCGCGTGTTCCTCCTCGGCCTGGTCGCGTTCACGCTGGCGTCGGTGCTGTGCGCCTTCGCCCCGACCGCGGGACTGCTCGTCGCCTTCCGCGTCGTGCAGGCACTGGGTGCCGCGGCCCTGGTGCCGTCGTCGCTGGCGATCGTCCTGTCGGTGTTCCCCGCTCCCAAGGTGCCGATCGCGGTCGCGGTGTGGGGCGCGATCGCCGCACTCGCCGCGGCGGTCGGGCCGACGGCCGGGGCACTGCTCGTGCAGACCTGGGACTGGCGCGCGGTGTTCCTCGCCAACGTGCCGATCGGCCTGGTCGCGTTCGTCCTCACCGTGCGCAACGTCCCCGAGTCGCGCGAGGCGACCCGCGCTCGCTTCCCCGACCCGGTCGGCACCCTGCTGCTGGCCGGCGCGCTGACCTTGCTGGCGCTCGGCATCGTGCAGAGCAACACCTGGGGCTGGGCCTCGGCGCGCACGATCGGCGCACTGGTCGCGGGTCTGCTGGTCCTCGTGTGGTTCGTACGCCGCACGCTCGCCGTACCGCACCCGGCCCTCGACCTGCGCCTGTTCGCGCGACCGTCGTTCCGGTGGGCGAACCTCGCCACGGCGGCGTTCATGATCGGCTTCACCGCGATGTTCTTCGCGCTCATCCAGTTCACCATCGGCGTCTGGCACTACGGCATCGTCCGCGCCGGGCTGGCGATGATGCCCGGGCCCGTGGTCGTGATGGTGCTGGCACCCGTGTTCGGCCGGATCGCCGCGCGCATCGGGCAGCGTCGGCTGCTGGTGCCCGGCGGGCTCGTCTACGCCGCCTCCGGGCTCTTCCTGGTCACCCGCGTCGGCGCCGACCCGTCGTGGGCGACGACGCTCCTGCCCGGCGGACTGATCGCGGGTCTCGGCGTCGCCCTGGTCATCCCGCAGCTGGCCAGCGCCGCGGTCCAGGGCCTGCCGCCCGACGAGTTCGGTGCCGGCTCCGCGGTGAACCAGGCCATCCGGCAGTTCGGTGCGACCTTCGGCGTCGCCCTGGTGGTCGCGCTGCTCGGGACCCTCACACCGGCCGACGCGGTCGACCACTTCGAGCGCGTCTGGTGGCTGCTGGTGGCCTCGGGCGTGCTGACCTCCGTGGCCGCGTTGGCGCTGCCCCGGACCGCCCGGGCCGCCGCACTGATCGACTCGCCGGTGGCACCGGCGGTCGCCGACCCGGTCGTGGCGCTGGGGGCCGAGGCATGAGCGCGCCCACCGTGGACGTCGCGTCGCTCTCCGGTCTCGAGGTGATGCAGCTGATCGCGGCCGGCGAGCTGCCGCCTCCCCCGATCGCCGCGCTGCTCGGGATGGACGTCGAGGAGGTCGGCGACGGCTTCGCGACCTTCGGGCTCGAGCCGGACGCCCGGATGCTCAACCCGATCGGCTCGGTGCACGGCGGCATCGCCGCCACGCTGCTCGACTCGTGCATGGGCTGCGCCGTGCACACGACGCTCGCGCCGGGTCTCGGCTACACGACCGCCCAGCTGAACCTGCACTACCTGCGCGCGATGCAGCCCGGCATGGGCCGCGTGCGGGCCACGGGCAGCGTGCTGCACCGCGGACGGAAGCAGGCCACGGCCGAGGCGAAGCTGTACGACGACGCCGGCCGGCTGCTCGCGCACGGCACGACGACGTGCCTGATCCTGGGCTTGTGACGACGGGTCCGCGTTCGCGTGCCGGAGGTTCCGAGGTGGTTCCTGAGCCTGCCGAAGGGCTCGCACCTCGACCACCGTTGGTTGAGGTGCGGTTGCGCAGCAACCGCCTCGAAACCCGGCGAGTCAGGCGGGCGCTGAGCATGGTTTCGAGGCTCGCTGGCGCTCGCACCTCAACCACCGGAGCGGCTGGCGCTCGCACCTCAACCACCTCGACCACCGTTGGTTGAGGCGCGGTTGCGCAGCAACCGCCTCGAAACCCGCCGAGTCAGGCGACGGAGTGGTCTGAGGTTTCGGCCCGCGGTCGCGGGTTCGCAAGCTCACCCGCGCGCTTGCTCAACCTCTTCGCGTCACGACCCGGCTCGTCCCTCGCCGGGTCGTGGCTCAGAGGTCCGTGACGCCCTCGGCGACGAGGACGGCGGGGCCGGAGAGCAGGACGCGGTCGTCGGGCGTCCAGACGACCTCGAGGGTGCCGCCGGGCACGTCGACGGTGTACGGCGTGCCGCGCTCGGCCGAGTCGGCCAGGGAGGCCGCGACCATCACGGCGCAGGCGCCGGTGCCGCACGACCGGGTCTCTCCCGAGCCGCGCTCGTGCACCCGCATCGCGACGTGCCGCTCGCCCCGGCGTACGACGAACTCGACGTTGACGCCCTCGGGGAACACCTCGCGGTCGTAGCCCGGCTCCTCACGCAGCGGCCCGGCGTCGGCGAGGTCGTCGACGAAGGCGACCGCGTGCGGGTTGCCCATGCTCACCCGGGTGGCGGGCCAGGAGCGGTCGCCGACCTCGACCTTGGTCTCGGCGAACACCTCGGGCGTGCCCATGTCCACGGTGATCCGGTCGCCCTCGAAGGTGAGCTCCTTGATCCCCGCGCGGGTGGCGACCCGCAGCGGGTCGCGCGGGTCGACGTCGGCGTGGGTGGCGAGGTAGAGCCCGAGCACGCGGATGCCGTTGCCGCACATCTCCGAGAGCGACCCGTCGCTGTTGCGGTAGTCCATGAACCAGCGCGCCTGCCCGCGAGCGCTGACCGCGGCGGGGTCGTCGGTGGCGTCGGTGCGGACCACGCGGATCACGCCGTCGGCACCGATGCCCGCGCGGCGGTCGCAGAGTCGCGCGACCTGCTCCGCGGTCAGCTCGTGCTTGCCGTTGGCGTCGGGGATCAGCACGAAGTCGTTCTCGGTGCCGTGACCCTTGAGGAAGGCGTAGTCCACGAGGGAAGTCTAGGAGCCCGGACTATTGCAGGTGACCGCGCGGGCGACGCTGCCTAGGGTCGGGCCATGCGACTGACGAAGTTCGGCCACGCGTGCGTCCGGCTCGAGGACGAGGGGCGACGTCTCGTGATCGACCCCGGCACCTACACCGAGCCGGAGTCGCTGGACGGGGCCGACGCGATCCTGGTCAGCCACGAGCACGAGGACCACGCCGACGTCGACCAGATCGCCGCGGCCTGCGCGGCCAACCCCGATCTCATCGTGCACGGGCCGACCGGCTGGGCCGACACCGTGCGCGGACGGCTGGGCGATGCGGTGATCGGCGTGAGCTCCGGCGACGACTTCGAGGCGGCCGGGTTCGGCGTCCGTGCCGTCGGCGGCCGGCACGCGGAGATCATCGACGGACTGCCGGGCTGTCCGAATCTGGGCTACGTCGTCGAGGGGATCTACCACCCGGGGGACAGCCTGTTCGTGCCTGAGGCGGACGTCGAGGTGCTGCTGGTGCCGGTGTCCGGCCCGTGGCTGAAGCACCGTGACGCGATCGAGCTGATGCGCGCGATCCGACCCTCACGGGCGATCCCGATCCACGACTCGATGCTCAGCGACCTGGGGCTGGCCAACGTCGACGCCTGGCTCGAGGGCGAGGGCGGCGCCGACTACACCCGGGTCGCGCCCGGAGCCACGGTCACCGTGTCGAGCTGACCACCGCGGCCGAGCCACCGCCGCGGCGTACCGGCTCGGCGACGGCGGTCATCCGGTGGTGCGGCCCGAACTCGATCGCGGTCGCGGCACCGATCTCGGCCGCGGTCGTGCCAGGAGCGCCGGCGGGCGTGAACGTGTGCCCGTACGCCGACAACGCACTGCCCCACTGGTCGATGAACGCCTGCTCGGCGGTGACGCTCGCAGTGTTGCGCTGCGAGGCCCGCGGCGCCGCGATCGCCTGCTCGATGCTCATGCCCCGGTCGATCCGGTCGAAGAGCAGCTGCAGGACGGTCGTGATGATCGTCGACCCGCCCGGCGACCCGAGCGCGAGGAACGGCTTGCCGCCGTGCATCACGATCGTCGGCGAGATCGACGACCGCGGCCGCTTGCCGGGGTCGATCCGGTTCGGGTCGGCCGGGTCGTAGACCGCCGAGAAGTCGGTGAGCTCGTTGTTGAGCAGGAACCCGCGGCGCGGGAGCACCATGCCGGAGCCGCCGGTCTGCTCGATCGTCAGGGTGTACTCGGCGACGTTGCCCCAGCGGTCGGCCACGGTGAGGTTCGTGGTGTTGAGGTTCTCGGTGTCGGGAGTGGTGCGACCCGCGGACCGGGCGCTGCAGCCACCGGTCGCGTTGACGTCACCGGCGGCCACCGGCTTGGTCATCGCGGTCGTCGGGCTGATCAGGCAGGCGCGCGTGGCGGCGTACTGGTCGGAGAGCAGCTGGGTCAGCGGCACGTGCACGTACGCCGGGTCGCCGACGTACTTGCCGCGGTCGGCGAACGCGAGCGCCGAGGCCTCGAGGTAGTGGTGCAGCGCGTCGGCGTCGCTCATCGCCGGCACGTTGAACCGCTCGAGGATGTTCAGCGCCTCGCCCACCGTGGAGCCGCCGCTGGAGGCCGGGCCCATGCCGTAGACGTCGTAGCCCCGGTAGCCGACATGGGTCGGGGCGCGGTTGATCACGCGGTAGCGCCGCAGGTCGCGAGCCCGCATGAAGCCCTTCGGCACCGGCAGCGTCGTGGTCGGCGAGGTGCGCGGATGACGCACGTTGCGCGCGATCTGTCGCGCGAGGGCGCCGCGGTAGAACACCCCGGTGCCCCGCCGCGCGATCAGGTCGTAGGTGCGGGCGAGCGCCCGGTTGCGGAAGCGCGAGCCGACCGCGGGGGCGTCACCGCCGGGGAGGAACAGCCGCGCGGTCGCGGGGAACGCCTGGAAGCGGGTCTTGTTCTCCAGCGTCTGCTGCCGGAACGTCGGGTCGACGACGAAGCCGCGACGCGCCAGCCGCGCAGCCGGCCGCAGGGCGCGACCGAGCCGCCAGCTGCCCCAGCGGTGCAGCGCACGCTTCCAGGTGGCCAGCGTGCCCGGGACGCCGACGGAGACGCCGCTGGTGACCAGGTCGGGGGTGAACGTGTAGGGCTTGCCGGTGGCCGGGTTGATGAAGGCGTCGTGCGGCATCGCCGACGGCGCGGTCTCGCGGCCGTCGATCGTGCGGACCCGGCCGGTACGGGCGTTGTAGTAGACGAAGAAGCCGCCCCCGCCGATGCCGCTGCTGTAGGGCTCGGTGACCCCGAGCGCGGCGGCGGTGGCGACCGCGGCGTCGGCCGCGTTCCCGCCGCGGCGCAGCACGGCGAGCCCGACCCGGGTGGCGTTGGCGTCGACCGAGGTCACCGCGCCGCCGTAGCCGACGGCAGTAGGCGTCTTCGACGACGCGGTGACGGAACCGGAGTGCTGAGAGGGGCCACTCCGGGGCTCGGTGCGCTCGCGTGCCAACGCGGGAGGACCGGAGACGACCCCGGCGACCAGGACGGCCAGGACCGTCCCGAGCACGGCGACGACGCCCGCCTTCGCGGCGAGGGAGGGGACAACGACTCGGCGTTCGGGCCGATGGGACATGGGCACTCCCGAGAAGAGATGGCACGCGGCTACCACGATGCGCCCGGCAGTACCCGGCTGTCGAGGGGTGATGCCCGTTCGCTTCGCAGATCTCGCCGTCGTGCGCGCTCAACGCACCTGTGGCACCGGCGCGGCGGGTCAGTACGGCGTCGTCGCCGCCACCTTCAGCGTGCGGCCGAGCTTGAACGGCGAGGCCTGGCGGTAGAGCCACGGGCGCCCGAACCACAGGTAGCCGTCGACGTTGGTCGCGGCCGCCTGCTGGAGGTCGGCGGGCAGGCCCCAGCGCGCGTCGGCGACCTCCCAGGTCGGCGGGATGCCGAGGGTGTCGCACCGGACCTGCGTCGTGCTGCGGCACGGCTCGGCGTTGTCGAAGTCGCCGTGCGGGTGCGCGGCCCAGTACTGCAGCCAGGTGAACGGCCGGCCGTTGTCGGCGGTGTCGATCACGAAGTGCCGGTCCGGCACGCCGGCCGCGGCGAGCGCGGCCACGACGTTGCGGCCGTAGGCGATGTTCTCGGCCGTGCCGGAGTAGTGGGTGGCGCCGAGGGCGAAGCCACGGGCCTCGCGGATGCCGGAGGCGAGCAGCATGTTCGTCGCCTGGGGCACAGAGAGCCAGTCGGAGTCGGAGGCGTCGATGTAGACCGAGGTCTGCGGCAGCTGGGCGAACGCGTGCGCGGCGTACGCCGTGAGCGCCTCGCGGACGGTCGGCTGCCAGCCACCCAGCGACACCGCCAGGTCGGGCTCGAGCACGACCGCCACCCGCGAGCCGCCGATCGCCTGCGCAGCCGCGTCGACCCAGCGGCGGTAGGCGTCCTGCTCGGCGACGGTGATCGGCCGGTTCTTCGCGCCCTCGCCGTGTGGCCAGAGCCGGAAGACGGCGAGCTGCACCAGCACGCTCGGGTCACCGGCCTGGGTGGTGGTGATGTAGTCGCGGATCTTGGCGTTGGCCTGGGCCGCCGACATCCAGGTGCCGAACCAGCGCACCCGGGGCCGCAGCGCCACCTTGGCGAGCAGCGCCTTGCGGGTGCCGGTTGCGCGCTGGTACGCCGGGTAGACCCCGTCGGCGGAGCCCCGGTAGACGCCCCAGGTGCCGCCGGCGAGCGGGTTGCCCGGGTTCTGCGGGTACGCCGCGACGCGGCTCGTGCCGCCGACGGACGCTCCCGCGACGGACCCGCAGGCCAGGGCCGCGAGGACCGCGGCGAGGCCGGCCAGGAGGACGACGCACGCGCGCCGGGTCGTGTGGTGCCGAGTCATGGGTGCACAGCCCCTTCGGGTGGCGGGTCGGGGCAGGCTTCACCACCCCTCCTGGTCTCTTTCGGCAGCGCGGAGGCCGACCTGAGGAGTTCCGCTCGTGTCTTGTCAGATCCTGTCGGCGGCCCGTGTCATGGTCGTGCCATGGACGGTGACCACCTTGATCTCGTGCTGATGCTGCGGGGCGAGACCCGCCACTGTGCCGACTGCGCCACCGCGACGGTCTTCCTCCCCGTCGGGGAGCACGGCTGGGTGTGCACGGCGTGCGACGCCGCGGTCCTGCTGCTGGACCCGGCTCACGCCTGGGTGTCGGCCGCCTGAGCCTCGGCGGCGAGCGCCGCCTCCAGCCGCTCGGGGTCGTCGTGGCGCACCCACGTGATCCGGTCGTCCTTGCGGAACCAGCTGTCCTGCCGGCGGGCGAACCGCCGGGTGCCGGTGACGGTCTGCTCCTTCGCCTCCTCCTCGGTGATCTCGCCGTCGAGGAAGGCCAGCACCTGCCGGTAGCCGAGGGCGCGGTTCGCGGTCAGCCCGTCACGCAGCCCGTGCCCGGCCAGGGCGCGCACCTCGTCGACGAACCCCTGCTCCCACATCCGCTCCACGCGCCGGGCGATCCGGTCGTCCAGGGTCGGGCGGTCGATGTCCACCCCGACCTGGACGGTCGCCGGGTCGGCGTACCGGGGCGGCGGGAGGGTGGCGGTGAACGGACGCCCGGTGATCTCGATGACCTCGAGCGCGCGCACGATCCGCCGGCCGTTGGTCGGGATGATGCCGGCCGCGGCCGCCGGGTCGACCTCGGCCAGCCTGCGGTGCAGGGCCTCCGGTCCGAGCTCGACGAGTGCCGCGTCGTACCGGGCACGGACCTCGGCGTCGGTGCCGGGGAAGTCGAACTCGTCGAGGATCGCGCGGGTGTACAGCGCCGACCCGCCGACGAGCACCGGCACCACGCCACGACGGCGGCAGTCGGCGATGACGTCGCGGGCCCAGCGCTGGAACTCCGCGACCGTGGCCGGTTCGGTCACCTCCAGCAGGTCGAGCAGGTGGTGCGGGATGCCGCGCCGCTCGGACTCCGGCAGCTTGGCCGTGCCGATGTCCATCCCGCGGTAGAGCTGCATGGCGTCGGTGTTGACGATCTCGCCGCCCAAACGCTCGGCCAGGTCGAGGGCCAGCTCGCTCTTCCCCGAGGCGGTCGCCCCGACGACGGCGACGATCGGCAGCGACGGCATGGGGTCAGTCTGCCAACGTCCGCCGGGCGGGCGTCGGACCGGGACACTCCCTCACGTTGGGCACCGCCGGGACCGGCCTACGGGTGCCGGACGTGAGGGACTATCCGCGTCGGGGCAGGTCAGCGAGGTCCGCGCGCCACACCCTGCCGATCCCGGGCAGCTGCCGGCGGAGGCCCCACAGCCCCACCGGCAGGAGGAGCAGCCAGCCGTAGTGGTGCGGCCCAAGCGCCTCGGCGAGGCCGAAGGCGATCAGCACGAGATCGAGCAGGCAGCCGAAGACCTGGAGCAGCACCGCACCCACCTTGAGCCGGACCCAGTTCGACTCGTCCACCCGTGGCTCAGGACGTGAGCGACGGACGACCAGGAAGACGACACTCGCTGCCGCCAGGACGAAGAGCGCCAGCTGCCCCCAGGACATCCGGCCCGCCGACAGGTCCTCCGCAAGGTGCAGGAAGCTGATGACCATCACGATCACGCCGCACACGATGCCGAGGAGGACTCGCTGCTGCCGCTTCACCGACCGGCCCCTGGTTGTACGTCGAACACCGACCCTCCCCCGCCCGAGCTTCCACCGGTCCGTCGGGACTCGACGCTCGCGGCGTCCTCACGGTACCCGCCCCGTGCCGGTGACGACCGATGTTTGCGCACGTCCCCGTCGGGGCACTGCGCCTGAGGTGGGAGAGGAGAAACGATGAACATCCCGGAGCCCAAGATCGACCCGGACCCCGACCCCGGCAACGAGGCGGGCGGCGTGGACGCCGTGCCGGAGCAGGCCCCCTTCCCGCCGGTGCCCCCCGACGAGCCGTTGAACGCCCAGATGGAGGACGAAGAGGTCCCCGACGAGATCCAGGAGCCCGAGGAGCCCGACAGTGGGGCGAACGTCGAGGACCCGAGCGCCGAGCCCTCGGCCTAGGCCTCTGCTTCTGCGACGAGCACGGCCGCGAGCAGCGCGACTGCCTGGTCGTGGATCCCGGGCGCCTCGCTCTCCCGCGGCCCCGCCACGTTGAGGACCACTCCCGCCGGGAGGCCGTCGAGCCAGGTGCGCACCGTGGCGACGTCACCCACGTCCGCGACCAGGTGCGCCCGAGCGAGCCGACGCACGGCCTCGATCGTGGCCTCGGTACCGGGCGAGTCGACGTCCGGGCGGAGGAGGACGAGGGTGGCGTTGCTGTCACGCACGTTCCACTCCGAACGCACCCCCGGGTCGGACGACGGTGTCTCGAGCAGCTCCGGGAACAGCGCCCGCACGCCCGGCGGGTCCGCGAGGTCCTCGGCCCAGCCGCCGGCCGGGCACCAGCCACCGATCGGGATCCCGGTGGCCCGGCCGAGCTCGAGCGCGGCCCGGTCCACCCCGGTCTGGCCGCCGGAGACGATCCGGCGCAGCTCCCGGGAGTGCTCGACCATGACCACGTCAGCGGCAGGCCGGCGCGTCCGGCAGCGGGGCGGGTACGCCGACCGTCGGGAGCCCGAGTGCGACCCCGGCAGGCTGCGGAGCGGTCCGGCACTCCCACGCGTCGCCGGCCCGGGTACGCCGCACCGACACGACCGGGCCGTCGGCGACGAGGTGGTGCGGGGCGGCGTACGTGACGACGACCTCGACCATGTCGCCGGGCCTCACCTCCACCGGAGCGCCGTCGGCGGCGACCGGCGTGAAGTGCACGAGGCGGTTGTCGCGGGCCCGGCCGGAGAGCCGGTGGGTCGCGGCGTCCTTGCGGCCCTCGCCCTCGGCGACCATCAGCTCCAGGGTGCGTCCCTCGAGCGCCTGGTTCTCCGCCCAGGCGATCTCGTCGACGAGGGCGACGAGCCGCTCGTAGCGGTCCTGGACGACGGCCCGCTCCACCTGGTCGGGCAGGTCGGCGGCCGGCGTACCGGGGCGCTTGGAGTACTGGAAGGTGAACGCGGCCGAGAACCGCGCGGCGCGCACGACGTCCAGGGTGGCCTGGAAGTCCTCCTCGGTCTCGCCGGGGAAGCCGACGATGATGTCCGTGGTGATCGCCGCGTCGGGCATCGCGGCCCGCACCCGGTCGATGATCGCGAGGTAGCGCTCCTGGCGGTACGAGCGCCGCATCGCCCTGAGCACGCGGTCCGACCCCGACTGCAGCGGCATGTGCAGCGAGGGCATCACGTTCGGGGTCTCGGCCATCGCCTCGATCACGTCGTCGGTGAACTCCGCCGGGTGCGGGGAGGTGAACCGGACGCGCTCGAGCCCGTCGACCTCGCCGCACGCGCGCAGCAGCTTGGAGAACGCCTGCCGGTCGCCGAACTCCACGCCGTAGGCGTTGACGTTCTGACCGAGGAGGGTCACCTCGGTGACGCCCTCGGCCACGAGGGCCTCGACCTCGGCGAGGATCTCGCCGGGCCGGCGGTCCTTCTCCTTGCCGCGCAGCGACGGCACGATGCAGAACGTGCAGGTGTTGTTGCACCCCACGGAGACCGAGACCCACGCGGCGTACGCCGACTCGCGCCGGGTGGGCAGCGTCGAGGGGAACACCTCGAGCGACTCGAGGATCTCGACCTGCGCCTCCTGCTGCACGCGGGCCCGCTCGAGCAGGACCGGCAGGGAGCCGAGGTTGTGGGTGCCGAAGACGACGTCGACCCAGGGCGCCTTGCGGGTGATCGTGTCGCGGTCCTTCTGCGCCAGGCAGCCCCCGACGGCGATCTGCATGCCCGGGTGCTTCGCCTTCACGGGCGCGAGGTGGCCGAGGTTGCCGTAGAGCTTGTTGTCGGCGTTCTCCCGCACCGCGCAGGTGTTGAACACCACGACGTCCGCCGGCTCGTCGGAGGCCGCCGCGACGTACCCGGCGTCCTCGAGCAGGCCGGTGAGCCGCTCGGAGTCGTGCACGTTCATCTGGCACCCGTAGGTGCGGACCTGGTAGGTGCGTGGGGCAGCTTCGCTCATGACCGGACAAGAGTACGTGCGCGCGGCTCGCGCGCCCGCATCGCGGCGGCCTCGCGCAGCCAGCCGAACAATGCCGGGCCGGTGCGATCGTCGAGGTCCGCGTGCCACGTCAGCTCCGGGTGCCACTGCACCCCGAGTGCCGGCCAGTCGCCGGCTGCCCACTCGATCGCCTCGACCGTGCCGTCGTCCGCCCACGCCGTCGGCCGCCAGCACGGGGCCACCTCGACCGCCGCCTGGTCGTGCAACGCGCTGGTCACGACCCGCTCCCCCAGCAGGCCGCGCACGAGCGAGCGGGGAGCGGTCGCGACCGGATGACCCTCGAGCGGTAGCCGGTGGCCGATCCCCGCCGCGAGACTCCCGCCGAACGCGACCGCGAGCACCTGCAGTCCGCGGCACACGCCGAGCAGAGGTACGCCGGCCCGCCGGGCCTCGTGGACCAGCGCGATCTCGGCGTCGTCCCTGGCCCGGTCGACGTCCGCCGCCGCGCCCGACTCGCCTCCGTGGAGGGCCGGGTCGAGGTCCCCGCCGCCGGTCAGCACCAGACCGTCGACGAGGTCGAGCAGCTCCGACGCACGGCCGCCCGGCAGCAGCACCGGTCGGGCGCCGCACGCCGCGAGGGCCTCGACGTACGTGGGTGGGGTGCCGGTCACGGGCAGGTCGCCGAACGGCCTCGCGACGACGTACCCGTGACCGACGATCCCCACCACGGGGCCTGACACCCCCGGCGTGCGGTCGGACATGGATCAGAGCGCCGCGAGCACCGTGATGCCCAGGGCGACGCCGGACAGGTAGGTGAAGATCGCGCCCGCGTCGCGCACCGGCCCGTGGGTGTTCATCGTCTTCGCGGTGAGCAGCCCGAACGCGTGCACGCCACGCGCGACCACCGCCGTGACCGCCAGGGCGTCCAGCCACCAGCCTCCGGTCAGGGTCGAGCCGACGATGAGGAGCGCGATCAGGGTCGGGATGTACTCCGCGGCGTTGCCGTGCGCGCGCTGGGCGATGAAGAGGCGGTCCGCGGGATCGGTGGGCATCTGGGTCTCCCCCGACGTGCCGCGCACTGCGCGGATCCGGGTGACGTTCGCGCCGAGGAGGAACAGCAGGATGCCCAGGAGGGCGATGCAGATGACGACGGTCGTACTCATGCCAGGGCCTTGCCTTTCGAGAGGGTGTTTCCGTGGTGGAGGAGGCGGCGCAGGATTGCTCCGCTCAGGTCGGTGCCCAGCAGCGCGTCGGTCTTGTGCATGCCGCCGGGACAGGTCACGTTGACCTCGATCAGGCGACCGGCGATCACGTCGATCCCGGCCAGGGCGATGCCGTGCTCGGCGAGCAGGGGCGCCAGCGCGTCGACGATCGCCCGGTCCGCGTCGTCGGGATCGGCCGCCGCGACCGGGGGTCCGATCCGGAAGTCGCTCGCCGACGGGCGCCGGAGCACGGTGCCGACGATCTCGCCGTCGAGCAGGAACAGCCGCTTGTTGCCCGCGGCGACGTCGGCGAGGTACTCCTGCACGATCACGTGGCGTCGTCCCGACCCGGTGGCCGACTCGGCCAGCGCCGTGGCCGCGGCATCGTCGGAGACCAGCCAGACGTCCTGGCCCGCGTAGCCGTCGACGGGCTTGACCACGGCCCGGCCGTGCCGTGCGACGAACTCGCGGACCGCGGTCGCGTCCGTCGTGACCATCGTGGCTGGGCAGAGCCAGGGGAAGCGGAGCGCGACCACCTTCTCGTGCAGCGCCCGGACTCCCTCGGGCCGGTTCACCACGCGCACCCCCTCGTCCTCCACGAGGTCGAGCAGGTACGTCGTGTGCAGGTAGCGGACGTCCACCGGAGGGTCGATCCGGAGCAGCACCAGGTCGACGGCGGCCGCCACGTCGAGGACGCGCGTCTCCCGCGGCGTGTGCCCCGGCGCCTCCACCTGCCAGCGGTGGTCGAGGCCACGGCGTCGGCGGCCCAGCGTGATCCGCGTCGCCCGGGCGTGCACCCGCCCGTCGACGAGCGCCAGGTCCTCGGGGTGGCAGCACCACACCGCGAGCCCGCGCTGCTGCGCGGCCGCCATGAGGCCGATCGAGGCGTCGATGTCGGGCACCAGCGTGTCGAGCGGGTCGACGACGAACAGCACGCTCATGCCGCCACCGCCGTCGTCGGCGAACCGACGAGGAGAGCCGCCCCGCGCTCGGCGTCGCCGTGTCCGGCGGCCGTGGCGACCCAGTGGTCGGCCAGGCGCGCCGGCTCGCCGGCCAGCGAGGCGAGCGCCCGGCGACGCCGCTCGTCGTCGTAGAGCAGCCCGGCCAGCCCGTGGGCCAGCGCCGCGACCTGGGCCGCGGGGCGCGCGTCCGGGAAGCGCACCTCGAGGTAGCGACCTCGCGGGCGCACCGGCGGGAACAGCGTGGTCAGGTGCTCGGCCGGGCCTCCGCCGACCAGCACGGCCGCGCGGGCGGCGAAGTCCGTGTACGCCGTGACCGGGCACTCCCCCGCGACCAACCGGTCGTCGAACGCCGTGCGCATCGGGTCGACGGCGAGCCAGGTCGCGAGCCGGTCCGGGTCGGCGAGGGTCGCCGCCGCCAGGAACGGCGCGGCCAGGTGGAGCAGCCGCCACTGCTCCTCGCCGTCCCGTCCGGGCCACCAGTCGAGACACACCTGGGTGGAGCAGGTCTGCCGCATCATCCGGCGGCCGGCGGGCCCGATCGTGTCGAAGTGCGCCTCCATCGCGTCGTACCGGGCGCTGCGGAGGAACCGTGGCGTGGCAACGGCCCGCACCGGGCGGGCCGCGAGCACGATCCCCCGGGCCTGCAGGTCGACCGCGAGCGCGCGGGTCACCTGCTCCAGGTGGCGGGCAGCCCGGCCGGCGGACGCGGCGCGCGGGAGGCTCAGCTCCACCTGCCCGCCGGGCTCGAAGCCGACCCACGCGGCGTACGGGCGACCGGCGATCGCCTCCCGGACCCGGACCGGATCGGCACTGCCGCCGCTGGGGAACACGACCGCGAAGAGCTCCTGCTCGAGGCCGACGCCAGTGCTGCGCCCGGCGCCGCGGCGGAAGAGGGACTCGACGTGGGGCCGGAGGGTGCTGGCGTCCATGGCTGCTCCTGATAATGTAAGGCTACCTGTCGAATTATTGGAAGGTAACCTTACGAATGTCAAGACCTGAGGCGCCCAGTCCTGACTACGTGCCGCTCATCGCCCTGGTGCACCGGCTGAACAAGGCGCTGCAGCTCGACATGGTCAGAGCCGCTCACCGCATCGGCTTCACTGGCGCGAAGTACTCCCACAACGCAGTGTTCGCCACGCTCGACGCCGAGGGCTCCCGGGCCGCGGACATGGCCGTCCAGATGGGCATCACCCGCCAGTCGATGGGCGAGATCATCCGCGAGCTGGTCGAGCTCGGGATCGTCGAGATGAAGCCCGACCCCGCCGACCGGCGGGCCAAGCTGGTGACCTGGACCGAGCACGGCCTGGCGATCGCCCGGGCCGGCTACACCCACATCCTCGACGTCGAGGACCTCTTCGCCCAGGAGCTGGGCAAGGAGCAGTTCGCCGCCGTCAGGGACGCCCTCGTGCAGATGGCCCGGATCATCGACCAGGACCCCTGGGCGACCGCCCCCGACGAGGGCGAGCCATCCGAAAGGGCCTAGCTGTCGGCGTCCGGCTCGGGGTCGGCGCCCTTCCGCAGGGTCTCGCTCTCGCTGCGGATCGCCTTCGCCACCGACGGATCGAGCAAGGGCTGCGTCAGGTGCTCGGGTCGGTCGGCGTCCCCGGTGTCCGGGTTGTTCCCGACGCCGGCACCGGTCGTGCCGACCGACGTCTCGACGTCGACGTCCTCGCCGCGGGCCATCGCCTCGTCGATCCAGGCGTCGATCTCCGCGTCGGTGGCGGGACCGCCACCGTGCGCCGACTCGCGCGACACCGCCTTGGGCTCGGTGGCGAAGGACTCGCCCGGCTCCTCGTCGTCCGGCTCGATGACGATCGGCTCCTCGAGGTCCTCGGGCCGCGGCACCGCCTTCATCACCCGCTCGGGCTCGCGCGGAGCCGTCGCGGGCTCCGGCGCGGGCTCCGGCGCGGCCGCTCGCTGCGGGGGCACCGTGGTCCGTCCGGCTCCGGTGTCGTGGCCGGTCGTGGCGGCTCCGTGGAGCGCTGCCCCGACGAGCCCGCGCGCCATCCCGGCGGTGTACGCCGCAGACGCGACCGGGTGCCGCAGGGCGTGGACCGCGGTGCTGGTGGCACGTTCGAGCAGCTTCACCGGGTGCATGGGCGAACCTTTCGTGAGGAGGACTGGTGGTTCTGTCCCAGTGCCCGACCCGGCAGGGCACAAACCCGTGACAAGACCGACACCCAGCCAGCCTTGCGTCGGGACCGGGCGGGCCGGCGAGTGGCGCCGGTGATCAGCGCACCGGTAGGAAGGGCGCATGAGCGAGCAGCCGGACCTGGTCGTCCTCGAGGGCGTCCACAAGTGGTACGGCGACCTGCACGCGCTCGACGACGTCAACCTGTCCATCGCGAAGGGCGAGGTGGTCGTCGTGATCGGACCGTCCGGCTCCGGCAAGTCCACCTTGTGCCGCACGATCAACCGGCTCGAGACCATCGACCGCGGCACCATCACGATCGACGGCCGCCCGCTGCCCTCCGGCGGCAAGCCACTGGCAGCGCTGCGGACCGAGGTGGGCATGGTCTTCCATGGGTTCAACCTGTTCGCGCACAAGACCGTCCTCGACAACGTCACGCTCGGGCCGGTCAGGGTGCGCGGCGACGCACCCGACGAGGCGGAGCAGCACGCGCGCTCCCTCCTCGAGCGGGTCGGCGTCGGCGACCAGGCCGACAAGCTGCCCGGTCAGCTCTCCGGCGGCCAGCAGCAGCGGGTGGCCATCGCGAGAGCGCTCGCCATGGACCCGAAGGTGATGCTCTTCGACGAGCCGACCTCGGCGCTCGACCCGGAGATGATCAAGGAGGTCCTCGACGTCATGGTCGACCTCGCCCGGCGCGGCATGACCATGGTCGTGGTCACCCACGAGATGGGCTTCGCCCGGACGGCGGCCGACCGGGTCGTGTTCATGGCCGGCGGAGCCGTGGTCGAGGAGAGCGCTCCGGAGGCGTTCTTCGGCAGCCCGCAGACCCAGCGCGCCCGGGACTTCCTGAGCACGATCCTCAGTCACTGACCGGCGAGCCCGGCAGACTCAAGGCTTCGGTACGTCGACCGCCCGCGTCCGGGCGCGCAGCGCCGTGGCCGCCCACGCGAGGACCGGCACCAGGACGAGCGCCCAGGCACCGCCTTCCCAGAGCCAGCGGATCCGCAGGGCACGGTCCGCCACGGGGGTCAGCCCGAGGACCGCGATCCCGACGACCACGAACGCCCGCTCGGCACGTCGCAACGGCGCACAGGCGAGCACCGGCACGCACCAGAGGAAGTACCAGTAGTGCACGACCGGGCTCAGCACGACCGCCGCCAGCAGCACGCCTCCGGTGACGGCGACCGCCTGCCGGGGCGACCCGACCCGCGTCCTGAGCAGTGCCCACGCGCCGACGAGGAGCAGCACCACGAGGCCGAGCCGCTTGGCGAAGATCTCCGGGTGCACCTCGTGGATCAGGTGCACACCGCTCCTGCCGGTGTGCCGGAGGAACGAGCGCACGACCCGGCCACCGACCGCGGACAGCGAGAGGACCGTGTACTCACGGTCGGGCACCGCCAGCGCGCCGAACCAGCCGGTGCCCAGCCCGGTCACCCAGCCGCTCACCAGCACCACACCGCCCGCCACCGCTCCGACGACGGCCGTGCGGCCGATCCGGGCGATCCAGCCGGCCGCTGCGTGCAACGAGAGCAGGACGACGCCGAGCCCGGCGACGATCCCCGGTGCCTTGACCGCCGCGGCGACCCCCACCAGGACCGCACCGGGTAGCCACCGACCCGGCCGACTGACGGCCAGGGCAGCCAGCGCCAGTGCCGCGACGACGAGGTCGTTGTGCAGCCCGCCGATGCCGTGCGCCAGCACGAAGGGGCTGGCGATCACCAGCACGGAGGCATCCACCGGGTCGCGGCCCACCTTGGTGGCGAGCACCGGGACCGCCCAGGCCAGGAGCACCAGTCCCAGCACGGCGGCGAGCCGGTACCCGGCGAGCAGCAGCCACGGGTCGTGGGTCACCCTCGAGAGGACGCCGCCCCAGGCCAGGGACAGCGGGCCGTAGGGCGACGGGGTCTGCTGCCATACGGGCGCGACCCCGGAGCGCAGCGGGGTCGGCAGCGCGGCCGGGGTCCACGCGTACGGCGACCGGCCCTGGCCGGTGAGCACGCCGGTCGCGACGTAGCTCCAGCCGTCGTTGCTGAACAACGGTGGTGCCAGGAGGAGGGGCGCGGCCCACACGGCCGCAGCCCGGCGTACGCGGGACAGGCCGGCGGGCTCACGCCGCACGGCACCGCGCAGGTCCCACCACGCCCAGGTGAGCAGCGCGAGGCCTGCGGCGCTGAGGGCGAGGCCCCAGGCGAGGTGGTGGGGCGCGTCCCGGACGGACCAGAGCAGCGGCATCCGGTCCATCCAGGTGTCCCGGGGCAGACGCATGTAGCAGTAGCCACCCACCACGAGCAGCGCCGAACCGACAGCGCCCCGGAGAAGTGGCGCGCGCACAAGCTCACCGTAGGGTCGGTTGCTGAACCGCTCCTGACCGCCGCCACAAGGTTGGCTGAACCGCGCGCACCCGCGGCGCTGTGGTCACCTCGAACGGTTCCGGCTTCGCAAGCTCAGCCGGACTGAGGACGTCGAAACCGCAGGCCAAGGCCTGAGCGAGCTCAGGCCTTGGCCTGCGGCTTCTCGGTCACCCACAGCTTGATGACGCCTTCGATCACCACGGTGCCGTCCTTGCGGACGCCACGGACCCGGACCGGGAGGTCGGGGTCGTCGCCGGTCCACTGCTCGGGGTCCGTCTCGGCGATGCAGGTGATGTCACTGGTGGCCTTGGCGGTGTAGCGGATGTCCATCCCCTTGGGGATCCAGCGCTTCGTGCTGGGGATGGTCGCCTCGGCCAGCGCGCCCATGGCCGCCTCCAGCCCGTTGCACAGCGCGATCGCGTGCACGGTGCCGATGTGGTTCTGCACCGCCCGCCGCTTGGGGATCACCAGCTCGGCGTGGTTGGGCTCGATCACGGTGAACCGTGGCCGGATGCTCCAGAAGTACGGCGCCTTCTGGGCGAACGCGAGCGAGAACAGCCGCTCGCCCACGATCGGGATCGCGGAGCTCTTCTTGTACAGGTCGGCGACATTCGGCATGCCGACACATTACTCCCGAGTAACCTCCCGGTGGCCTATGACCTGCGCCACGTCGAGCGAGCAGCCGACCACAGTGTCCACGCCGCCCCGCGGCGTCGGCTCGTCGAACCACAGCCCCGGCACGAACCCGAGCTTGGCGAGCACGCGCAGGGAGACGACGTTGCGGTGGTCGGGCGCGGCGAAGAACTCCAGCGCGTCCGGGTACGCCGGCCAGACGATGTCGCGCAGGAACACCCAGAGCAGGCTCGTGCCCAGCCCTCGGCCGACGAACGCCGGCTCGCCGAGGGCGTAGTCCACCCCGATCGCGTCCGGCCGGGTGGAGAGCAGGGCGTACTCGGGGTGGTCGCTGATCCGGTAGTCCTGGGAGAAGCCGACCGACCGCCCGTTGACCTCCCAGACCCACATCCGCGTCGGATCGTCGCCGGCGAGGGCCGGACCGTACTGCGCGGCGATCTCCTCCGTCGTGCGCACGCCGGAGGGCTCGAAGTCCGTCCACCAGCGCGCAACGTGCGGCTGGTTCACCCAGCGAGCGACCTCCGGGAAGTCCCCGGCGGTCATCGGCCGGACCGAGAACACGTGGTCGGGATCGACGCGGAAGCGCAGCGGGTCGCCGGAGAGGTCGACGGCCAGGACCGGCCGGGCCTCGTCCGGGGAGAGCCGGTCGGCGGCCTGCGCCCAGGCCTCGCCGTCGCGCACCTGGGCGCGAAGGATCTCGAGCTGCACGAGGCGATTGTGCCGCCGACCGCTCGTCGGCGGCGCCGGAACCGTGGTTGGATGCGCCGGTGGACCAGAATGAATTGCAGAAAGCGTTCGACGCGTACGTCGCAGCGGTGGACGAGATCGCCGGCACCGGCGACTGGGCCCGGTTCGCCGACCTGTTCACCGAGGACGCCACCTACTGCGAGCACGTGTACGGCGACTTCACCGGCCGCGAGGAGATCCGGCCGTGGATCGTGCAGACGATGACGACCTACCCGGGCAGCGAGATGGTCGCGTTCCCGCCGGCGTGGCACGTGCTCGACGCCCCGACGAACCGCGTGATCTGCGAGATCCGCAACATCATGCGCGACCCCGGCGACGGCTCCGTGCACGAGGCGTCGAACATCACCATCCTGACCTTCGACGAGGACGGCAACCCGGTCCGCGAGGAGGACATCTACAACCCGCAAAAGTTCGCCGACATGGTGCGCGCCTGGTCGCGTGTGGCCAAGCAGCACGGCACCCTCGGCGAGGACGGCCTGGCGATGCTGGAGGCGCTGGGCGGGTGACGGAGGGGTTTCGAGGCTCGCTGGCGCTCGCACCTCGACCACCGGCCCGGTGACGGACGCGTAGTCAGCCCAGGTGCTCGGGGTCGGCGAGGTCGACCGACAGCTCCTCGCGCACCACCCGGTAGGCGACCGAGCTCGAGTGGCCCTTGCGGGCGAGCATGCCGACCAGCCGGCGGACCGCCTTGTCGGGGTCCAGGCCCTGCACCGACCGGACCTTGCGCCGGACCAGCTCCCGGGCGACCTCGACCTCGTCGTCCGGATCGATCTCGCCGAGGGCGTCGCGGGCCACCTCGTCGTCGATGCCCTTGCGGCGCAGCTCCTGGGCGAGGGCCCGCCGGGCGAGCCCCCGGCCCTCCTGGCGCTGGGCCACCCACTCCCGGGCGAACGCGGCGTCGTCGACCAGGCCGACCTCCTCGAACCGGTCGAGGAGGCGGGCCCCGATCTCCGCCGGCACGCCACGCTGGGCGAGCTTCTTCTCCAGGTCCGACCGGCTGCGGGCGCGCCCGGTCAGCTGGTCGAGCAGGATCTTGCGCGCCACGGACTCCGGGTCTGCCTCGGGCCCGAGGTCGCGGTCGGTGTCGGGTTCAGTCGGCATGGGGGTCACCAGGTTTCGAGGCGGTCGCTGCGCGACCGCACCTCAACCATCGCGCCGGGGTCAGAAGTCGATGCCGTCGGGGTCCACGACGGCCTCGGCGGGCGCGTCGACCGACGGGCCGATCCCGAGGTGCTCGAGGATGCGCTTCTCGATCTCGTTGGCCAGGTCGGGGTTGTCGCGCAGGAAGTTCCGCGAGTTCTCCTTGCCCTGGCCGAGCTGGTCGCCTTCGTAGGTGTACCAGGCGCCGGCCTTGCGGACGAGGCCCGTCTCGACGCCGACGTCGATCAGGCCGCCCTCCCGCGAGATGCCCTTGCCGTACATGATGTCGAACTCGGCCTGCTTGAACGGCGGGGCCACCTTGTTCTTCACGACCTTGACCCGGGTGCGGTTGCCGACCATGTCGGTGCCGTCCTTGAGGGTCTCGATCCGGCGGACGTCGAGCCGCACCGAGGAGTAGAACTTCAGCGCGCGGCCGCCGGTGGTGGTCTCCGGGGAGCCGAACATCACGCCGATCTTCTCGCGCAGCTGGTTGATGAAGATCGCGGTGGTCTTCGAGGTGTTGAGCGCGCCGGTGATCTTGCGCAGCGCCTGGCTCATCAGGCGGGCCTGGAGGCCGACGTGGCTGTCACCCATCTCGCCCTCGATCTCCGCCCGGGGGACCAGCGCGGCCACCGAGTCGATCACGATCAGGTCGAGCGCGCCGGAGCGGATCAGCATGTCCGCGATCTCCAGCGCCTGCTCGCCGCTGTCGGGCTGGGAGACCAGCAGCGCGTCGGTGTCGACGCCGAGGGCCTTGGCGTAGTCGGGGTCGAGCGCGTGCTCGGCGTCGATGAAGGCCACGATGCCGCCGCCCGCCTGGGCATTGGCCACGGCGTGCAGCGCGACGGTGGTCTTGCCGGAGGACTCCGGGCCGTAGATCTCGACGACCCGGCCGCGCGGCAGGCCGCCGAGGCCGAGCGCGATGTCGAGGGCGATGGAGCCGGTCGGGATCACCTCGAGAGGCGCCCGGATCTCGTCGCCCAGGCGCATCACCGAGCCCTTGCCGTACTGCTTCTCGATGTTGGCCAGTGCGATGTCGAGGGCCTTGTCGCGGTCTGCTGCAGCCATGGTGTCCGTCCCTGTCTGTGGTCGTCGTGTGTCGTCGTCTGGGGGTCGTCTGCGTCCGTCGGAGGAGAACTTAGGTGCGGCCACCGACACTCACGACGGGCGCTGTCTGCCCTGTGCACCACGGCGGTTCGACCCTTGCCTGTGGACGTCACAGTAGTACGAACATGTGTTCGATCCAACGTCATCGACCGGGCGTGTCGGCGGGTTGCCTCCCCGCGTTCCTCACCTGGTTTCGAGGCTCGCTGGCGCTCGCACCTCAACCACCAGCGTCACGAGCTCGCACCTCGACCACCCGTGCCACGAGCCCGCACCTCGACCACCCGTGCACAAGACAGCGGGGTGCCCGCAAGAGGGAGGGGCGGGCACCCCGCTGCGCCGGTGGCGGACGCCGCCGGCCCGGACCTACTGGGTGATCCGGGTCAGCGGCCCCGGGGTGTACGGCGACACGGCGGTGAGGTGGTCGGCGAACGCGTCGATGTCCAGGCCGCCGAAGTACTTCCCGGTGCCGTGGGTGAACGCCGGGAAGCTGTCGCCCCCGTCGGAGAGGAAGTTGTTCGTCACGATCCGGTACGACGCCGCCTTGTCGATCGGCGTGCCGTTGAGCTTCACGGTGCCGTCGACCGCTCCGGAAGCACCGAGCTGGTAGGTGAAGCCCTGCGAGACCTGCAGGATCCTGGTGCTCGGCACGTTCGCCCGGGGCAGCTGCTGGGCGAGCAGGTCGTAGATGTCCTGCCCGGTCAAGGTCATCGAGACCAGGTAGTTGTTGAACGGCTGGACCGAGAAGGCCTCCTCGAAGGTGACGTCGCCGGCCGGCTCGCCGTACTTCGAGTTCGCATAGGTGAGGTCGGCCCGGATGCCGCCGGGGTTCATGAACGCGATCACGGGCGTCTGGCCGCCGGTCACGGTCGACGGGTCGGCCAGCTGCGCGTCGGCGATCAGGTCACCGAGCTGGGACTCCCCTGCCGCGTTGCCGGCGGCGGTGACGTCGGTGGTGATGTGCCCGATCACCTTGCTGGCGATCGGCCGGACGAGCTGCTGGTACTTCGCGATCAGCGAGGTCTCGGCCGGGTCCTTCGCCACGTCCCGGGTGACCGGGAAGTTCGCGCCCTTGACCGAGGCCCGCACGATGTCGCCCTTGCGCTTGTCGTACTTGAGGTCGGTCTCGGTGAACAGCCGGCCGAACGACGAGGCCGAGGTGAGCAGCCGGCGGTGACCCGCAGGGTCGCGGACCGAGCAGACGTACGGCTGGTGCGTGTGACCGGAGACGACCATGTCGATCTGCGGGTCGAGGTTCGCCGCGATGCCCAGGATCGGCGAGCTCGCGGCGATCAGCGAGCCCCCGCCGCCACAGGCGTAGTCGTAGTTCGGGTTCACGGCCCAGGTCTTGCCGCTGGGGTCGGTCCACTGCTGCTTGTCCGGCACGCCGCCCTGGTGGATCAGCACGATGATCGCCTTGACGCCCTGCCGGCGCAGCACCGGCACGAGGGCGTTCGCGGTGGCGACCTCGTCCTTGAACTCGAGACCCTGCACGCCGCTCGCGGTGACGATCGAGGGGGTGTCCTTGAGGGTCATCCCGATGAAGCCGATCCTGGCGCCGTGCACCTTCTTGATCGTGTACGCCGGCAGGATGGTGCGGTTCGACCCGGCGTAGAAGACGTTCGCGGCCAGGAGGTCGAAGTTCGCGCCCTGGAACACCCCTGCAGGGCAGGAGTTCTGGTTGTTGGCGCCGTTGCCGTCGTCGATGCAGCCGCCGTACTGCATCCGCTGCAGCTCGCGGTAGCCCTCGTCGAACTCGTGGTTGCCGACCGCGGACACGTCGAGGCCGAGCGTGTTCATCGCCTCGATCGTGGGCTCGTCGTGGAAGGCCGCCGACAGCAGCGGGGAGGCGCCGATGATGTCGCCGGCGGCGACCGTGAGCGAGTTGCGGTGGTGGGCGCGCGCCTGGGCGAGGTGGGTCGAGAGGTACTCCACGCCGCCGACGTCCTGGGTGACGTCGACGGGCTTGCCGGTCGACGGGTCGATCCGGTGGCCGACGACGATCCGCCCGGACGAGCCGGTGGGCGGCTCGAGGTTCCCGTGGAAGTCGTTGAACGACAGGATCTGGATGTTCATCAGCTTGCGGTGGTGCTTGTGCTTGTGGTGGTGACCCGGGTGGTGGCGGGTCGGGTCGGCGGCGGAGGACGCCTGGGTGGCGGCGACACCGGAGAGGGCGACGAGGGTGGCGGTGAGCACGCCGATCAGGCGCGACCGGACCCTGGGCCGAGGGGTGAGGTGCATGAAGAGACTCCCGAGATTCCCGAAACGGAGTGGATGTCCCGCACGCTAACCCGAGAGCGAGGCTGCTGGCGAGGCAGTTGCGCGGCCGGCGAGCACGGCGGCGACGAGGACGCCGACGGCGAAGAGCGACGCGAAGCCGGCCAGCACAGGGAAGCCGAGCTCCCCGACGATCACCCCGGAGGCGGCGCTGCCCAGCGCGGCCGCCAGCCCCATGGTCAGGTCGGCCGCACCCTGCACGTCGGTCACCGCACCGAGCGGGGCGAGCTCCGCGACCATCGTCGAGGCGGAGACGGTCGCGAGCGACCAGCCCAGCCCGAGCAGGAACAGGCCCACGAAGATCTGCGGCGAGCTGCCCTCCGGGGAGCGGGCGCAGAGCACGAGTGACACCAGCAGCACTCCGCCGCCGGTGGCGAGCACCGCCACCCGCCCGAGGCGGTCGGCCGCGATCCCGACCAGCGGGGCGAAGGCGTACATGCCGAGCACGTGGATGCTGATCACGATCCCGATCACCTCGAGGTCGGTGCCGCCGTGCTCCATGTGCAGCGGCGTCATCACCATCACCGAGATCATCACCGCGTGCGCCGCGGCGAGGCCGGCGATGGCGGCGGCGATCGCGGGCTGCCGGCGCAGGATCACCCGGACGGGGTCGCGACGCAGCCGGGGAGAAGGCGCGCCGTTGGTGGCGGCCGGCCGGCCCGGGCCGGTCTCGGGCTCGGGCAGCGCCGCTGCGCGCGCCACGAGCAGCGGGTCGGGCCGCAGCCGTACGCCGACCACGACGGCCGCGAGCACCATGCCGAGGGCACCGAGCGCGAACGGCCCGGTGAGCTCGGGGATGTCCAGCCACGACGCGAGCTGGCCCGACGGGCCGGTGAGGTTCGGGCCGGCGACCGCCCCGATCGTGGTCGCCCAGACGACCACGGACAGCGCACGGCCGCGGTCGAGCGGGGTGGCGAGGTCGGTGGCGGCGTACCGGGCGGCGTAGTTCGCCGAGCTGGTGGCGCCCAGCAGGCAGGCCCCGACGAGCAGCAGCGACATCGAGCCGACGACGCCGGCGACCACGGCGAGCCCCGCACCCGAGGCGCCGACGAGGTAGCCAGTGACCAGTCCCGCACGCCGGCCCCGCGCACCCATCAGCCGGGCCAGCGCCCACGAGCCGACCGCCGCGCCGAGCACCTGCGTCGTCTGGGCCAGCCCGGCGAGCTCCTCGGAGCCGGACAGGTCGCGGGCCAGCAGCGAGGCGGTCGCGATGCCGATCGTGATGCCGAGCGCTCCGACCGACTGCGAGCCGACGAGGGTCCGGATCGTGCGGCGCTGGAGGGCTCGGCGCTCGAGGTCGGGGGCCGGCACTAGCGCTCCCGGGCGGGCAGCTCGAGCGCCGACCAGACCGCGCGCCACACCTCCTTGGGTGGGACGCCGGCGGCGAGCGCCTCGTCCACCGTGCGACCGCCGAGGTCGGCGAGGACGTACATCGACGCCCAGGAGCGCGCGTACGCCGGCCCGAGCGCATCCTCGAGCCGCGACCAGAACTCGGTGTGCTTCACGCCGGGGCCTCCCCGGCACGGGCCAGCGGGTCGGTCATCGCCCGATGTCGTGGAGGTGGTGGACGACGTCGTGGAGGTGGTAGACGCCGAGCGTCTCGACCGTGAACACGGAGCCGTTGCTGCGCCGGCCGGGACGCTGCCACTGCCCTTCCTGGACCTGCGCGTAGATCGCGGCGACGTCGGCAGCCGCCTCGACCAGCTCGACCGACACGGTGGCGGGGTCCTGCTCGGAGTACCGGCTCGCGACGGCGGTCTCGTCCTGGTCCCAGTTGGCGAACTGCGGGTCGTCCTGCTCGAGCATGAGCGTGAGCCGCTCGCCGAAGAGCCGGTGCACGTCGCGGACGTGGCAGGCGTACTCCAGCGGCGACCACACCTGCGGCGCGGGCCGGACGGCGGCATCGGGACCGTCGAGGGCGGCGTACCAGCCGCGGGTGTTCTCGTGGACGAGGTCGGGCAGGTCGGTCGCCGAGATCGCGGTCGGGTCGAACCCGCACTCGGGGCAGGGGCGGGTGAGCACCCAGGTCCAGTCCTTGGTGTCCGGCTCGATCGTCACGCGGCCAGTGTGCAGCACGGCCCCGAGAGCCCGATGGGATTATTCGGGCCATGGACCAGCACGTCCGGGACGCCACCGACGCCGACCTGCCCGCAGTGGCGGAGATCTACGCCTACGAGACGGCCCACAGCTACTCGACCTTCGAGACCGAGGAGCGCCCGGTCCACGCATGGGCGCACAAGCTGCACGGCCACTACCCCTTCCTGGTGGCCGAGGACGACGAGACGGTGCTGGGCTACGCCTACGCCTCGGGGTTCCGGGACCGGCCGGCGTACCACCGCACCGTGGAGACCTCGGTCTACATCCACCGCGACGCCCGCGGGCGCCGCCTCGGCTCGCTCCTGTACGACGCGCTGCTCGCCCGCCTCGTCGCCGACGGCTTCCACACCGCGCTGGCCCTGATCGCGCTGCCCAACGACCCGAGCGTGCGGCTCCACGAGCGCGCCGGGTTCGACCTCGTCGGCACCATGCGCGAGGTCGGTGACAAGCAGGACCGGATGATCGACGTCGGGGTCTACCAGCGGATGCTGTGACGGTCGAGTGCCGAGACGGTCGTCCTGGCGACCACCTGAGCACTCGACCCGTTCATCCGAGGGCCGCGAGGAAGGCCTCCGGGTCGGCCAGGCTGAGCCGCAGCTCGCGCAGGCGCACCGGGAAGCCGAGCACCCGGCCGCGGCTCGGCGGATCGATCGTGAGGACGACCATCCCGTGGCTCGAGGTGTTGACCAGCCAGCGGCCTGCGAACCCGTGGGCTCCCCACGCGAGCACCCTCCTGGTGTCGCGGGCGGCGGCGGTCACCGACGTGCGCGGGATCGTCGCGGTGAACCCGATGCCGAACCGGACCCGGAGGGCGCCGTCCGACAGCTCGACGCGCGCTCGCTCCGCCGGCATCAGGACCAGCACGAACAGCAGCCGCAGGAGCGGGTGCGGCCGGGCGAAGGCGAACCGCTCGGTCACGACAGCAGCAGCCGTTCGAGCCGCCGGCCGACGACGACCAGGCCGATCAGGGTCATCGCCAGGAGGTAGAGCACCGAGACCCCCGAGGCCCAGCTGAGGGAGCCGGTGGTGAGCTCGCGGACCAGGACGACCGAGCGGTAGAGCGGCGTGGCCTGGACGATCCAGCCGAGCCAGTCGGGGAAGGCGCTCAGCGGGAAGAACGTCGCGGAGAACAGGAACAGCGGCAGCTGCGCGAGCGTGACGTAGTCGAAGTCCTGCCACGAGCGCATGAAGGTGGTGAGCGCCATGCCGGCGGCGCCGAACGCCGCGCCGATCAGGAGCGCTGCCGGCACCGCGAGCACCGACCACCACGAGTGCACGAGCCCCATCGCGACCATCACGAGCAGGAAGACCGCGGAGTAGATGCCCCCGCGGAGCAGCGACCAGGACAGCTCGCCGCGCGCGATGTCGGAGGTGGTCAGGGGCGTGGCCAGCATCTGGTCGAAGAGCTTGTTGTACTTCAGCTTGAAGAAGAAGTTGTACGTCGCGTCCAGCACCGAGCCGTTCATCGCCGACGCCGCGAGCATGCCGGGCGCGACGAACTCGGCGTACGGGATCACGTGGCCGTTGAACTCGAACCCGGTCACGAGCCGGCCGACCCCGACGCCGATGGAGAACAGGTAGAACACCGGCTCGAGGAACCCGGAGACGAAGATCCACCACGCCGACTTGTAGGCGAGGTAGTTGCGCTGCAGGAGCAGCCCGGTCGCCTCGCCGGAGCCCAGCTGGGCGCCGGCGTCGCGCCCCACTGCCTTGCCCAGCGCACCGCGGGCCATCGAGGACATCATCGGTCGCGTCCCATCAGTCGATCAGCCTCCGGTGGAGCAGCCGCGTCGCGAGCAGCCAACCGGCCACCGCGAGGCCGCCGAGGTAGGCGACGTGCACCAGGGCGAGGGAGGCGTCGACGCGGCCGAGGACCAGCATCCGGGTGAGGTCGACGCCGTGCCACAGCGGTGTGAACCGGGCGAGCACCTCCATCCACCGGTCGAGGTTCGAGACCGGGAAGAACGCACCGGAGAACAGGAACATCGGGATCATGCCGAGCCGGAACACCAGCGCGAACCCGCTCTCGTTCTTCAACGCGGCCGTGAGCGCGTAGAGCGGCGCCGCGAACGCCAGCCCGATCAGCAGCTGCACGAGGAACGCCAGGAGGACGCCCGGCACCGAGGAGAACACGCCGAACGGCGCCATCACGGCGAGGAACACGCCGGACACCAGCGCCACGCGGAACACCACGAACCCGAGGTGGGCGAAGACGATGTCGGGCACCCCCAGCGGGGTGGCGATCATCCCGTAGTAGCTGCGGTTCCACTTGATCATGCCCATCACCGGGTAGGTGACCTCGCCGAACACCGTGGTCATCGACTGCGCGGCGACCATGCCGGGCGCGACGAAGGAGAGGTACGACGTGGCGCCCTCCAGCTGGTCGGGGTCGCCCTTGATGAAGCCGCCGAGCAGCACGCCCATCGCGAGGATGTAGAGCAGGGGCACGACGAACGAGGAGATCGCCGAGCCGCGCCAGGTGCGGCGGTAGGCCACCCACCAGTAGTCGGTCATCCGCGCGGCCCGGCGTACGTCGAGCCTGGTGGTCGAGCCTGCCGGGCCCATCAGTCCACCAGCGTCCGGCCGGTGAGGCGCAGGAAGACGTCCTCGAGGGTGGAGCGGCGGACCAGCGTCGCGACCGGGTCGAGCCCGCGCTCGTGCACCTGGGCGATCGCCTCCTCGCCGTCGGCGCTGTAGAGCAGCAGCCGGTCGGGAAGCACCTCGACGCGCTCGGCGAGGTCGGCGACCTTCGGCGCGATCGCCGCCAGGTCGCCACCGTGCTCGTGGGTCGGCGCGAAGCGCAGCTCCGCCACCTCGCGGGTGGACCAGGTGCGGATCAGCTCGAGGGGTGACCCCTCGGCGACGATCAGGCCCTTGTCCATGACGACGAGGCGGTCGCACAGCTGCTCTGCCTCGTCCATGTAGTGGGTGGTGAGCACGAGCGTGACGCCCTGCTGCTTGAGCCGGAAGAGCCGGTCCCACACGACGTGACGGGCCTGCGGGTCCAGCCCGGTGGTCGGCTCGTCGAGGAGCAGCACGTCGGGCCGGTTGATCAGCGAGCGCGCGATCGTGAGCCGCCGCTTCATGCCGCCGGAGAGGTCGTCGACCTTGGCGCTCGCCTTGTCGGTCAGCTGCACGAACTCGAGGAGCTCCTCGACGCGCCCGCGCACCTCGGCGCGAGGGAGCCCGAAGTAGCGGCCGTAGATGTAGAGGTTGTCCCTGACGTTGAGCTCCGTGTCGAGGGTGTCCTCCTGCGGGCAGACGCCGATGCGGGCGCGGATCTTCGGCCCGTCGACGGCGGGGTCCATGCCGAGGATGCGCAGCGTGCCGCCGCTGACCGGCGAGACCGCCGCGACCATGCGCATCGTCGAGGACTTGCCGGCGCCGTTGGGCCCGAGGAAGCCGAACGCCTCGCCCCGGCGTACGGCGACGTCGATGCCGCGCACCGCCTCGACCACGGCACCGGAGCGCGACGCGAACGACTTGGTCAGCCCGGATGCCTCGATCATCACGTCGTCCACGGACCGACCCTAGCCGCGCCGGCTCCGGCCCTTCACGGGCTTGTCCCTTCGGACCTGTCGGTGGCCTGAGGGAGGATGGCTCGGTGGCAGAGCTGACCGGCTTCTCCGCCCCGACCCGCACATGGTTCGAGGCGGCGTTCGCCGCGCCCACGGCAGCCCAGGTCGGGGCGTGGGAGGCGATCGCGGCGGGCCGGCACGCGCTCGTCGTGGCGCCGACCGGGTCCGGCAAGACGCTGGCGGCGTTCCTGTCCTCGATCGACCGGCTGGCCAGCGAGCCCCGACCGGCCGACAAGAGCCGCCGGTGCCGGGTGCTCTACGTCTCGCCGCTCAAGGCGCTCGCGGTCGACGTGGAGCGCAACCTGCGGGCGCCCCTCACCGGCATCCGGCACACCGCCGAGCGACTCGGCCTCGAGGTCCCGCAGATCAGCGTCGGGGTCCGCTCCGGTGACACCCCGCCGGCCGACCGCCGCAAGCTCCAGACGAGCCCGCCCGACATCCTGATCACCACCCCCGAGTCGCTCTTCCTCATGCTGACGTCGCAGGCACGGGAGTCGCTGCGCGGCGTGGAGACGGTGATCCTCGACGAGGTGCACGCCGTCGCCGGCACCAAGCGGGGCGCCCACCTCGCGCTCTCCCTCGAGCGGCTCGACGCCCTGCTCGACCGGCCCGCCCAGCGGATCGGGCTGTCGGCGACGGTCCGACCGATCGAGGAGGTCGCCCGCTTCCTCGGCGGCAGCGCCGTGGTCGACGTCGTGGCCCCGCCCTCGGAGAAGCGCTGGGACCTCAAGGTCGTCGTCCCCGTCGAGGACATGACCCAGCTCGACGCCGACAGCGACGACCAGCGCTCCGGCAGCATCTGGCCCCACGTCGAGGAGCGCGTGGTCGACCTCATCGAGCAGCACACCTCCACCATCGTCTTCGCCAACTCCAGACGACTGGCCGAGCGCTTGACCGCGCGGTTGAACGAGATCGCTCAGGAGCGTGCGGAAAGCACAGCAGTCAGCGCGCCGGAGCCGGAGACGCACCCGGGGACGCCGGCAGATGCGCGGGAGCCGGAGACGCACCCGGAGCCGCCCCCGAGCCGTGGATGGGACTGGCCTCCGCGGAGCGGGCCCGGCGGTGAGGAGCCTGCGACGACCGCCGGGGCCGCGGAGCGGGTGGTTGGCTCGGGGGCGGCTTCGGGGGCGGCTTCGGGGGCGGCGCAGGCGGACGCGCCCCCACGGGCGGAGCAGGCCACGGCACAGAGATCGCCCGCCGAGATGATGGCCCAGTCCGGCCAGTCCCAGGGCGCGCCACCCGTCATCGCCCGCGCCCACCACGGCTCCGTCTCCAAGGAGCAGCGCGCCGTCATCGAGGACGACCTCAAGCGCGGCCGGCTCCCCTGCGTGGTCGCGACCAGCAGCCTCGAGCTCGGCATCGACATGGGCGCCGTCGACCTGGTGATCCAGATCGAGTCACCCCCGAGCGTCGCCAGCGCGCTCCAGCGGGTCGGCCGGGCCGGCCACCAGGTCGGCGAGGTCTCCCGCGGCGTCCTGTTCCCCAAGCACCGCGGCGACCTGGTGCCCACCGCGGTCTCGGTCGAGCGGATGCGCTCCGGCGGCATCGAGGCCCTCCGCGTCCCGACCAACCCGCTCGACGTGCTCGCCCAGCAGGTGGTCGCGATGACCGCGATGGACACCTGGGGCGTCGACGACCTCTACGACCTGGTCCGCCGCACCGCGTCCTTCGCCGCCCTCCCCCGCAGCGCGTACGACGCCACCCTCGACCTGCTCGCCGGCCGCTACCCCAGCGACGAGTTCGCCGAGCTGCGCCCGCGGATCGTGTGGGACCGGGTCGCCGGCACCGTCGCCGGACGCCCGGGCGCGCAGCGGCTGGCCGTCACCAGCGGTGGCACCATCCCCGACCGCGGCATGTTCGGGGTGTTCCTCGTCGGCGCCGACCGAGGCGGCCGCGTCGGCGAGCTCGACGAGGAGATGGTCTACGAGTCCCGCGTCGGCGACCTGTTCACGCTGGGCACCAGCACCTGGCGGATCGAGGACATCACCCATGACCGCGTGATGGTCTCGCCGGCGCCCGGGCAGCCGGGACGGCTGCCGTTCTGGACCGGTGACGCGCTCGGGCGTCCCGCCGAGCTCGGCGCGGCCGTGGGCGCCTTCACCCGCGAGCTGTCCGCGCTCGGCCACGACGAGGCGATCAGCAGGGCGACGGCCGCCGGCCTCGACGCCTGGGCGGCCGGCAACCTGGTCGGGCTGATCGCCGAGCAGCGCGAGGCGACCAACGCCGTGCCGCACGACCGCCAGCTCGTCGTCGAGCGGTTCCACGACGAGCTCGGCGACTGGCGGCTGGTGGTGCACTCGCCGTACGGCACTCCCGTGCACGCGCCCTGGGCGCTGGCGATCAACGCCCGGCTCCGCGAGCGCTACGGCGTCGACGCGCAGGCGATGGCCGCCGACGACGGCATCGTGCTGCGCATCCCGGAGACCGACCAGGACCCTCCCGGCGCCGAGCTGATCGCCTTCGAGCCCGACGAGATCGAGCAGATCGTGACCACCGAGGTCGGCGGCTCGGCGCTGTTCGCGTCGCGGTTCCGCGAGTGCGCCGCCCGCGCGCTGCTGCTGCCGCGCCGCGACCCGGGCCGCCGCTCGCCACTGTGGCAACAGCGGCAGCGCTCGGCGCAGCTGCTCGAGGTCGCCGCCCGCTACCCCTCCTTCCCGATCGTGCTCGAGACGATCCGCGAGGTGCTCCAGGACGTGTACGACGTGCCGGCCCTGGTCGACCTGCACCGGCAGATCGCCCAGCGCCGGGTGCGGCTCGTCGACGTGACCACGCAGCGCGCGTCACCGTTCGCCCAGTCGCTGCTGTTCGGCTACGTCGCCGCCTTCATGTACGAAGGCGACTCGCCGATCGCGGAGCGTCGCGCGGCCGCGCTCACGCTCGACCAGGGCCTGCTCGCCGAGCTGCTCGGCCGGGCCGAGCTCCGCGAGCTGCTCGACCCCGAGGTGCTCGCCGAGGTCGAGGCGGAGCTGCAGCGGCTCGCCCACGGAGAGGGCAGCGACGACCGGCGCGCCCGTGACGCCGAGGGCCTGGTCGACGTGCTGCGGCTGGTCGGCCCGCTCTCCACCGCGGAGCTCGCGGCCCGGTCCGTCGTACCGGTGGACGAGTCCCTCGTCCTGCTCGCCCAGGCCCGTCGGGTCGTCGAGGTGCGCATCGCGGGCGAGGAGCGGTGGGCCGTCGTCGAGGACGTCGGCCGGTTGCGTGACGGGCTGGGCGTGCCGGTCCCCCCGGGCACGCCGGAGGCGTTCGCCGATCCGGTCGAGGACCCGCTCGGCGACCTGGTCGGCCGCTACGCCCGCACCCACGGGCCTTTCACCGCCGCCGAGGTCGCGGAGCGACTGGGGCTCGGCGTCGCGGTGGCGCACCAGACGCTGGTGCGCCTGGCGGCGCACGGGCGGGTCCTGGAGGGTGAGTTCCGGCCGGCCGGCGCCGGCACCGAGTGGTGCGACGCCGAGGTGCTGCGCAAGCTGCGCCGGCGCTCACTCGCGCGGCTGCGCCACGAGGTCGAGCCGGTCGACCAGTCCGTGCTGGGGCGGTTCCTGCCGGCCTGGCAGGGGGTTTCGGCAAGCTCGACCAACCCTCTCGCGACGCGTGGCGGCCGTTCCCTGCGTGGACCCGGCGGTGTGCTCGCCGTCGTCGAGCAGCTAGCCGGCTGCCCCGTCCCGGCGTCGGCGCTGGAGTCGCTGGTGCTGCCGGGCCGTGTCGTCGACTACCAGCCGGCGTTCCTCGACGAGCTCACCGCGACCGGCGAGGTGCTCTGGGCCGGCCACGGTGGCCTGTCCGGGGCCGACGGCTGGGTGTCCCTGCACCTGGCCGACTCGGCGCCGCTGACCCTGCCCGAGCCGGGCGAGCTCGACCTCGGGCCGCTCCACGAGGCGCTCCTCGAGGTGCTCGCCGGTGGCGGCGCGTTCTTCTTCCGCCAGCTCGGGCAGCAGCTCGGCAGCACCGACGACGCGGCCCTGTCGGCGGCGGTCTGGGACCTGGTCTGGGGCGGGCGGCTCGGCAACGACACCCTCGCGCCGCTGCGTGGTCTCACCCGGTCGGGCACCAGCGCCCACCGCGTGCGCCGCACCCCGCCGCGGGCGCGCGTGGCCTCGGGGCTCTCCCGCGCCGCCCTGCCCACCCGGGGCGGGCCACCTGACATGGCCGGCCGCTGGTTCCTCCTCCCCGAGATCGAGCCCGACCCGACCCGGCGGGCCCACGCGGCGGCGGAGGGCCTGCTCGACCGGCACGGCGTGGTCACCCGCGGAGCCGTCGCCAGCGAGCGGACACCGGGCGGGTTCGCCGCGGCGTACCGCGTGCTGTCGACCTTCGAGGAGACCGGCCGCTGCCGCCGCGGCTACTTCGTCGACGGCCTCGGGGCCGCGCAGTTCGGCACGGCCGGCGCGGTCGACCGGCTTCGGTCCTACGTGCGCACCTCACCTCCCGACAAGCCGGAGGCGGTGACCCTCGCAGCCACCGACCCGGCCAACCCGTACGGCGCGGCGCTGCCGTGGCCGCCCCCGCCCGACTCGGGCGCCACCGGCCACCGCCCCGGGCGCAAGGCCGGCGCGCTGGTCGTGCTCGTCGAGGGCGAGCTGGCGCTCTACGTGGAGCGTGGTGGCCGCACGCTGCTGACCTTCGGCGACGACGAGGAGACCACGGCCGCGGCGATCGACGCCCTGGGCACGGCCGTGCGCCGAGGAGCACTCGGCCGGCTCACGGTCGAGAAGGCCGACGGGGCGCACATCCTCGGCCACGACTCCGAGCCGATCCGCCGCGCCCTCGAGGCGGCCGGCTTCGTCGCCACCAGCAAGGGGCTCCGGCTGCGCGGGTGAGCCTCAGAGGTCGGCGGTCAGCCGCCGGACGACCTCCGCGACCGGCTCGGCACGCACCGACCGCCAGCCGGTCCCGGCCCAGAGGTTCGGCACGTCCGGGTCGCCCGCCGCCGTGGCCGCCGCGCGCAGCGGCCGGGTCAGGTGGTGGACCTGCGGGTAACCGCCCGGGGCGTCGGCGTGCTCGAGTGCGAACCGGTTGGCCAGCCCGCGGGCCCACCGCCCGCTGAAAGCGCGGGTGACCACGGTGTCGGCGTACCGGTGCTCGAGCAGCGCGGCCCGGTACGGCGCCGACGTGCCGGCCTCGGACGTGCACAGGAACGCGGTGCCGACCTGGGCCGCGACGGCACCGGCGTCGAGGACCCGCCGCACGTCCTCCGCCGTCGCGATGCCCCCGGCCGCGACGCAGGGCAGACCCAGGGAGCGGACTGCCTCGAGCGCGGAGAGCAGGGGCGTCGAGTTCGGCTCGCCGGGGTCGAAGGTGCCCTGGTGGCCGCCCGCCTCGGTGCCCTGGACGACCAGCAGGTCCGCCCCGGCGTCGGCCGCGGCCTCGGCCTCCGCCCGCGACGTCACGGTCACCCCGACCACGACTCCCGCGCGGCGCAGGGTGGCGACCGCGGCTTCCGGCGGCGGACCGAACGTGAAGGTCGCCGTGTGCACGCCGGCGGACGCGACCAGGTCGACCTTGGCGGCGAACGCGTCGTCGTCCCAGACCGGATCGCCGAGCGCGACGTCGAACCGCTCGGCCTCGTGCGCGAGACGTGCGGCGTACCGCGCGATCGCGTCGGCGTCCGCCTCGCGCGGACCGGGCACGAACAGGTTGACCCCGATCGGTGCGGAGGACAGGGCGCGCGTGCGGTCGAGCCGCTCCCGCAGCGCCTCCGGGGGCAGGTAGCCGGCCGCGACGTACCCGAGACCGCCCGCGGCCGCGACCGCGGCGGCCAGCTCGGGGGTGGACGGCCCGCCGGCCATCGGCGCCTGCACCAGGGGCAGGCGGCTCGGCACCAGCGTCTGCGAAGGTGAGGGCATGCCGCGAGAATCGCACAGCGACGATGCCTGAAGGAGACAACGTCTGGCAGACCGCCCGGCGCCTGGGGGCGCTGTCCGGCGAGGAGCTGACCCGCACCGACTTCCGGGTTCCCTCGGTCGCCACGGTCGACCTCAGCGGCCGCCGGGTCCTCGAGACCGTCTCCCGCGGCAAGCACCTGCTCACCCGCGTCGAGGGCGGCACGACGATCCACACCCACCTGAAGATGGAGGGCCGGTGGGACGTCCAGCCGGCGGGAGCCCGCTGGCGGCGTCCGGGGCACGAGGCCCGCGTCGTGCTGCGTACACCGACCCACGAGGCGATCGGCTACTCCGTCCTGCTCGACGTGGTGCCCACCGCCGAGGAGGACCGGCTGGTCGGCCACCTCGGGCCCGACCTGCTCGGCCCCGACTGGGACGAGGACGAAGCCGTACGCCGGATCGAGCAGTCCCCCGACCTGTCCATCGGCGAGGCGCTGCTCGACCAGCGCAACCTCGCCGGGCTCGGCAACGTGTACAAGTCGGAGGCGCTGTTCCTCTGCGGCCTCGACCCGCACCTCCGCGTCGGCGACGTGCCCGACGTCCGCAAGGTCGTCGTTCTGGGCCACCGGCTGATCAACGCCAATCGTGACCGTCCGGCGCGCGTGACCACCGGCAACCCGCGCCGGGGCCAGCAGTACTGGGTCTACGGCCGGGCCGGCCAGCCCTGCCGCCGGTGCGGCACCCGGATCGAGTCGGGCGAGCAGGGTGATGCCGGGGTCGAGCGGATCACCTACTGGTGCCCGTCCTGCCAGCCCTGACGAGTCTGCATCAGGCCTCGAGTCGTCCGATCGCCTCGTCGAAGGCGCGGCCGGCAGCCTGCCAGGGCACCGACGGCCGGCCCTCCTCGGCCAGTCCGAGCAGGTGGGGAGTCAGGTCGGCGCTGAACCCCTCGCTCGCCTCCCGTGGCAGCAGCGAGGGCAGGTTGTCGATGGCGATGACCTCCAGCGGCGCGGTCCCCTGCTCCGGGTTGCCGCTGTGCAGTCGCCGGACCGGCTCCTCCCACGTGGTGATCTCGGTGTTCACCGGGAGCATGTTGGTGGGGCCGGTGACGTCGCAGGTCACGTCCGCGAGGACTCGGAGCCGGCGCTCGTGGTCGAGGTCTGCGCGTTCCAGGAACGGCGTCGTCGGGGTGTGCGTCACCACGCAGTTCACCAGCAGGTCGTGGCCGAGGAGCGCCTGCTTGTGCAGATCCCGGGTCTCGCGGAGGTCCCACCGGGTGACCGGCACACCGGCGGTCAAGAGGGCGCCGTGGGCGCCGCGCCCGGAACGCCCGCGCCCTCCGGTGACCAGCGCCAGCAGCAGGTCGGCCCCGTCCTTCCCGGCCTGCTCCAGCTGCGCGTCCAGCTCGTGCCTGGCCATGGGGGCGAGCGGCACGGTCAGCGTGCCGGCCAGGTGCAGGACGCCGAGAGCGGCGCCCACGTAGCCGGCCCAGTAGCCGAACGCGACCACACGCTTGCCGTCCGTGTCGGTGAGGTACTCGATGTCGAGCAGCCGGCCTCCGCCGCGGCGGAACCGTTCCAGGGTGCGCCGGGCGTCGTCCTGGCCCTTGAACGCGTGCGCGAAGTAGATGTGCCGGTGGCGCAGGGACGCGGGCTCGTCGGGGAGCTCCTTGATCCCGAGCACGTAGGCGTCGTGGGGCGCGTCGACCCAGGTGCCCTCGCCCGCGACGGACGCCCCGGCCGCGGCGTACTCCTCGACGGTGAAGATGCGCTGCGGCGACTCCTCGACCGTCACCTCGAACCCGGCGTCCAGCAACAGCGGGACGTCGGCCGGTACGACGGGCGCGCGCCGCTCGGTACCGCGGGCCTCGGAGCGGATCCACACATGGACGGGCTGCATCGGGTCAGGATGCCATCGTCCTCACCGGAAGGTGAGGGCGCGTCGGGTTCGGCAGGGACACGCTCCGTTCAGGTCAGCCAGCAGCTCGCCTGGTAGCGGCCGGGCGCGACCAGGCCGCCGCCGAAGCCGATGCCGCCGTCGGCGAGGCAGAGCGGGCCGAGCTCGGCGGATGCTGCGGCGCCGGCATCGGTCGTGGTCGCCTCGAACTCGCACGACCACACCTGCCACCAGGACTCGTGGGCCACGAACACGCCGCCGGGCAGGGCCCGGCACGACGCGTCCGACGCGGCGAACTCGACCGGTGCCGGCTCGTCGACGGTGAACGCCTGGGCGCCGGTCGCGGTGCCGCCGTCGGTGAGGGTGATGCTCACGACGAACACCTGCCGGCCCGGAGCGAGGTCGGTCAACGTGGTCGCGTACGCCGTCGACCGGCGTACCGGCCCGGCTGCCGGCGCACCGCAAGGCACGGGGGTGACGACGTCGGCGACGTCGGTCAGCGTGCAGGTGGCGTCCGCGATCGCCTGTCGTCCCCGGTTGACCGTGAACGAGACGGACGCCGAGGTCCCGGACACGCTCGGCTCCGCGACGTCGACCGCCGGCCTGGAGTCGGCCTGGGCCCCGGCGGCCAGCCCCAGCTGCCCCGCGGCCACGAGCACGGCGCCGGCCAGGATCGCGAGCGTGCGCCGACGTTCGGGCGAGCGCAGGTGTGAGCGGTGCATCGGTCCCCTTCCGGTCGGGTCGGGCCACCACCCCCGGTGGCGCGACGACGTCCCGACGCTAGAAGGCCGAGCCCGTCCGGGGTATGACCGAAATGGGTGGTTTATGCGCATTCACTCACCGTGAGGACGGTCAGTGCCCGCCCTGCAGCCGGTGCATCTGCCGCTGGATCCGGTCCTCGCTGAAGTCGGCGGACAGGTAGACGTCCCACGCGTTCATGACCACGCCGATCCCCCAGAAGGCCAGCGGGAAGACCGGCCAGAAGAACGCGGTCGGGGTGGCGGTCGCCCAGACCACGACCAGGCCGGCGTTGAACAGCACGTAGACCAGCAGGTGGGCGTGGAAGTCGCGCCGCTTCTTCAGGATCGTGATCGCCCGGTCGCGCAGGGTGTCGTCGGAAGGCCTTTCGAGCTCGCTCATCACACATCTCCTTCTCACCTCCGACGCTAGGCCGCCCGGCGCTGCGAGGCAGGGGCCCAACGTCCCCGGACCCGGCGACCTTTGCCCCGGGACACTCCTGTGCGCGCTGGGTTGAGATGAGACATGGACCGGACGAGTGCGCTCGACTCAGCATTCCTCCACGTCGAGAACCGGACCGCGGCCCTGCACATCGCCAGCCTGGCGCTGTTCGCAGGACCCGTTCCGACTCATCAGGAGGTGCGCGCAGCCATCGCGCGGAAGCTGCCGCTGGCACCGCGGTGCCGGCAGCGGCTGGTCGGCGTGCCGTTCGCCCTGGGCCGCCCGGTGTGGGTCGACGACCCGGACTTCGACCTGGGTCGGCACGTCCATCGTGCCGCCGTACCCGCACCGGGCGGACACGCGGAGCTGCGCGGACTGGTCGAGCGGCTGCTCTCCGAGCCGCTGGACCACACGGCTCCGCTCTGGGAGGACTGGGTGCTCGAGGGGCTCGCCGACGGCGGCTGGGCGCTGCTGACCAAGGTGCACCACACCATGGTCGACGGCATCGCCGGCACCGACCTCCTCTCCACCCTGCTCGATGCCAGTCCGGACGGCGACGCCGTCAGGGGGGACGACTGGCATCCGGGGCGTGCGCCGGGCGGCGTACGACTCGTCGCGGACGCCGTGAGGGACGGCGTTGCGCTGCGGCTGTCCGAGCTCACGTCCCTTCCCCAGACTGCCGGCGCAGCCCTCGGTGGTGGGCTCCGGCACCCGCGCGCGGCGGCTGAGTCCGTGTACGCCGCCGCGCGCGGCCTCATCGGGTACGCCACGAACGCCCGCCCGACGGACGGCACCTCGCTGGTCGGCCCGATCGGTCGCGACCGTGGCTACGCCTGGACCGAGGTCGACCTCGCCAGAGTGCTCGACGTGCACCGGCGGCTCGGCGGCACCGTCAACGACCTGGTCCTCGCCGCCGTCACCCGCGGCTTCCGCGAGCTGCTGCTGGCGCGCGGGGAGGAGCCCTCGGCGCACAAGGTGCGCACGCTGGTCCCGGTGTCGGTGCGCCATCCCGACCAGCGCGGGCACCTGGACAACCGCGTCTCCGCGATCCTCGCCGAGCTGCCGGTCGAGATCGCCGACCCGCACGACCGGCTCACGGAGGTCGCGATCCGGATGCGCGCCCTCAAGGACTCCCACGAGGCCCAGGTCGGTGAGCAGATCACCGGTATCGCCGACGCGCTCCCGGCGCTGCCGCTGGCCGCGTTCCTGCACCTGGCCTTCCGGATGCCGCACCGCAACCTCACCACCGTGGTCACCAACGTGCCCGGCCCGACGCGGCCGCTCTACCTGGCCGGGCGGCGGATGGTCGCGACGTTCCCCTACGTGCCGATCGGCGACCGGCTGCGCAGCGGCATCGCCGTCACGACGTACGACGGCCGGCTGCTGCTCGGGGTGACCACCGACCGCGACTCGATGCCGGACGCCGACGTGCTCGTGGACGGCATCACCGCCGGTTTCGCCGAGCTCGCGGCGCTCGCCGGCACCAGGACCGGCAGGACCACACACAGGAAGGCGAAGGTGGCCCGATGACCCGACACCGCATGGCCCCGGCGGACGCTGCCTGGCTGCGCATGGACCGGCCGACCAACCTGATGGTGGTCAACTCGGTGATGTGGTTCGAGGAGCCGATCGATGCCATCAGCCTGCGCAAGGTCCTGCAGGAGCGGCTGGTCGACCGGTTCCCGCGCTTCCGGCAGCGCGCGGTCGAGGACCACGGCGTGTGGTGGGAGGACGCCGTGGACTTCGACCTCGAGGAGCACCTGCACGCCGTGCAGCTGCCGGCGCCGGCGGGCCGCACCGAGCTCGAGGAGTTCGTGGCTCGGCAGCTCAGCATGCCGCTCGACCGCGCCCGGCCGCTGTGGGACCTCTACGTGGTCGAGCCGTACGCCGGGAGCGGGTGCGCGCTGTTCTTCCGGATGCACCACGCGATCGCCGACGGGATCGCGCTCGCCCGGGTGCTGCTGTCGCTGACCGACGACCCGGCCGAGGAGGTCCAGATCGCCGAGCCGGCCGAGGAGCACGGCCTCAGCCTGATCGGCGCCCTGGACGGCATGTGGCACGAGGCGATCGGGCTGGCGACCCATCCGCTGCGGGCGGCCACCCTCGCGCAGGCGGCGGTGTCCGACGCGACGGCGCTGGCCAAGCTCGTGCTGATCCCCGCCGACCACCACACGGCCCTGCGCGGCACGGCGGGTGGGGAGAAGGCCGTGGTGTGGTCCGAGCCGATCGCGCTGTCCCGGATCAAGGACTTCGGCCACCAGGCCGGGGCCACCGTCAACGACGTGCTGCTCGCTGCCGTCGCCGGCGCGCTCCGCACCCACCTCGTGCGCCGGCGCAGCCCCGTCCACGACATCCGCGCGATCGTGCCGTTCAACCTGCGGGCGCTCGACCGTCCGCTGCCGGCCGAGCTCGGCAACAAGTTCGGGCTGGTCTACCTGTCGTTGCCGCTGACCACCGCCCGGCGCGACCACCGGCTGCGGGAGATGTCCCGGCGGATGACCGCGATCAAGCACTCCGCCGAGGGGTTCGTCGCCTACGGCATCCTCGAGCTGATCGGCCTGGCCCCCGCGGCCGTGGAGAACCTCGCGATCGACGTGTTCGCCTCCAAGGGCACCGGCGTGATGACGAACGTGCCGGGTCCGCGTCGTACGGTCACGCTGGCCGGCGTGCCGCTGCGCGGGACGATCGGCTGGGTGCCGACGTCGGGCGAGCTCGGCCTCGGCGTCGCGATCTTCAGCTACAACGGCGAGGTGACGGTCGGGCTGTGCGTCGACCGCGCGCTGGTCCCGGACGTCAAGGAGCTGCTGGCCGACTTCACGACGGAGCTCGAGGAGCTGCTCTCGTCGGCGGCGCAGGTCCTGAGCCCTCGGTGACCCGGCCGGGCCGTCCGGGTGCCGGATAGGTTCACACCGTGGCGCACCGGTCCCGCTCGCTCGAGCTGTTGGTCTTCACCGTCGGCGCGGGATCGCTGGGGGCCGAGATCGCGGCGGCACGGCTGCTCGCCCCGTGGTTCGGCGCGAGCACGATCGTGTGGGCGAACACCATCGCGGTCGTGCTGGTGGCACTGTCGATCGGCTACGCGCTGGGCGGTCGGCTCGCCGACCGGGCGCCGTACCCGGCCGGGCTCGCGCGGATCGTGCTCGTCGCCGCCGCGCTGCTGGCCGTCGTGCCGTTCGTGAGCGGACCCTTCCTGCACCAGGCGGTGCGGGCCGTCGACCAGCTCAGCGCCGCGACCTTCGTGGGCTCGCTGCTCGGGGTCGGAGCCCTCATCGCCGTTCCGCTCGTGCTGCTCGGCATGGTGTCGCCGTACGCCGTGCGCCTCGAGGTCGAGCACGTCGGCGACGCCGGTCGCACCACCGGTCGCCTCTACGCGATCTCCACGGTGGGCTCGCTGGTCGGCACGTTCCTCTCCGCGCTGCTGCTGATCCCCGTCGTCGGCACCCGCCGCACCTTCCTGCTGCTCGCGGCGGCGATGGCGCTCGCGGCGCTCCCCCACCTGAGCGGGCGGCGGTGGCTCGCGGCCCTCGTGCCGCTGACGATCCTGGGCCTGGTCGCCCTCCCGACCGGCACGGTGAAGGCGGTCGACGGGTCCGGGCGGGTGATCTGGGAGAAGGAGACCGAGTACCAGTACGCCCGCGTGCTCCAGGCCTCCGACGGACAGCGCACGCTCGAGCTCAACGAGGGGCACGCCGTGCACTCGCTGTACCGCCCGGGCGAGTGGCTCACCGGCGACTACTGGGACGAGATGCTGGTGCTCGCGCTCGCCGGTGGCCACGCGCCGCCGCGCTCCGTGGCGATCCTCGGCAACGCGGCCGGTACGACGGCCCGCGCGATCGGCCACTACTTCCCAGACACGACCGTCGACGCGGTCGAGATCGACCCCGCGCTCACCCAGGTCGGGCACCGGCTCTTCGGCCTCGGCGGCCCGCACCTGCGCACCCACACCGCCGACGCCCGGCCCTGGCTGCGCTCGACCACGCAGCGCTTCGACGTGATCATGGTCGACGCCTATCGGCAGCCCTACATCCCCTTCTACCTCGCGACCCGGGAATTCTTCGCGCTCGTGCGCGAGCACCTCGCGCCGGGCGGCCTCGTGGTCATCAACGTCGGGCACCCGGAGCAGTCCGACCAGCTCGAGAAGGTGCTCTCGGCCACGATGCGGGCCGAGTTCGGCGACGCGAACGTCTGGCGCGACCCCGCGGAGCAGACCAACTCCATGCTGGTCGGGAGCACGGCGACGGACCCCGCCGGGCGACTGCGGGCGGCCGCGGCCCCGCTGCCCACCGAGCTGGCGGTCGTCGCCGTGGCCACCTCCGAGCGCCTCGCCCCGGCGCTGCGCGGCGGCCACGTCTACACCGACGACCTGGCGCCGGTGGAGTGGCTGGTCGACACCTCGCTCGCCCAGGTCGCCGAGTAGCGGTCCGCGGCTCGCCACCGGATCTCGTACCGATCCCACCGGGAAGGGAGCACAATCGCGACATGGAAGCGGACGACCTCGCGTCCGCCGACGACCTGTGGTGGTCGTGGGCCGTGCTCGCCGACGCGGGCCTCCTCCCGGAGGGCGCCGCCTCCGAGCTCGACACCGACGAGCACGTGATGCACTACCGGCTCGGTGACTCCTGGGCCTCCATGCAGCGGATCAGCGGTGGTCGCGCCGTGATCTGGGGACGCGTCGCCGAGGCCACGACCGACGCGGTGACGGCCCGGATCGACGTGCTCGCCGGCGCACCGGACTGGGCCTCCTCGGACGCGGTCTGGCGCTCGATCCGCGTGACCCGCCCGGGCTTCCTCGCGTGGTACTCGCGCGACGGCTGGGACACCAGCACCACGGGCATGTTCGACGGGGTCGTCGACCTGCTCGCCCCGCTCCTGCGGGCCGACCCGCGACTGGTGGCTGCCGCCCGGGCCGGGGAGACCGACTCGGTGCTGCTCAAGGAGGCGCAGGGCGTGGCGAGGGTCGCCGCCCAGGGCACGATCCGCAACCGGCTCAAGGAGCAGATCCACCGTCAGATGCGGGACACCGGGGAGTGCGACCGGGGACTGCCCGAACGCCCGACCCTGCTGGCCCGGTGGGCCCGGATCACCGACCCCCGGGTGCCGTTCGAGCACGTCGTCTGCGTCGACCAGGGCGAGATCGTGCCGCTCACCGACGACCTGCCGCTGTCGGAGTCGGCGATGGCCAGCCTGACCAACGTGCTGCAGGAGCTGCACCGGGCCGAGGCCGGCGACGACTCCGGTGCCTGGATCGCCGCCCGCGTCCGCTTCGACGGCGGCCGGATCACCCTCGACCGGGCCTTCGACAGCCTGCCGTCCTGGTACATCGGGCAGGGCCACAGCCTGCGGGCGCTGGGCTGGGAGATGCAGCAGCGCACACCGCGCTGGCGGCCCGCCTGGGCGACCCTGCTGCCGTCCTGACCCGCGCCGCCCGGTGGTTGAGCCAGCGAAGATCACAGCAGGCGTCGCTCCGAGGCCCAGCGGGTGAGCTCGTGGCGCGAGGAGAGCTGGAGCTTGCGGAGCACCGAGCCCATGTGGGTCTCGACGGTCTTGATCGAGATGAACAGCTCCGAGGCCACCTCCTTGTAGGAGTACCCGCGGGCGATCAGCCGCATCACCTCGCGCTCCCTCTCGGTGAGCCGGTCGAGGTCCTCGTCGACGGCCGCGACCTCGATCGTGCCCGCGAAGGCGTCGAGCACGAAGCCGGCGAGCCGCGGCGAGAAGACCGCGTCGCCGGCCGCCACCCGGTCGATCGCCGCGACCAGCTCGGCTCCGGTGATCGTCTTGGTGACGTAGCCGCGAGCGCCGGCCCGGATCGTTCCGATCACGTCCTCGGCCGCGTCGGAGACGCTGAGCGCGAGGAAGCGCGTGTCCGCCGCCTTCCCGTGCGTACGCCGGATCACGTCGGCCCCGCCGCCCCCGGGCAGGTGCACGTCGAGCAGCACCACCTCGGGTTGCTGGGCGATCACCGCGGCGACGGCCTCGTCGACGTCCGCGGCCTCGGCGAGCACCTCGACGGCGTCACCGAGCTCGGCGCGCACGCCTGCGCGGAACATCGCGTGGTCGTCGACGATCACGACGCTGTGCCTGGTCATCGTTGGTCTCCTAGCGGTTGGGTCAGCCGGATCTCGGTGCCCTCGCCGGGCCGGCTCCTGATCTCCGCCGATCCGCCGTGCCGGTGCATCCGGTCGACGATGCTGTCGCGGAGCCCGTGGCGGTCCTGCGGCACGGCGTCGGGGTCGAACCCGGCGCCCCGGTCGCGGACGAACACCTCGACGCGGTCGGGTGCCGCCTCGGCGTACACGTCGACCCGGGCGGCGCCGGCGTGCCGCGCGGCGTTCACCGCGGCCTCACGGGTGGCGAGCACGATCGGCCGGAGCCGCTCGGAGACCGGGGCGTCACCGACGCAGACGACCTCCACCGGCACGCCGTACGCGTCGTCGACCTCGCCGGCGATCGTGCGCAGCGCCGCGGCGAACGTGGTCGGGTCGCCGCCGGTCGAGTCGAACAGCCACGACCGCAGGTCACGCTCCTGGGAGCGGGCCAGCCGGGCGACGGTCGCCGGGTCGTGCGCCGACTTCTGGATCAGCGCGAGCGTCTGCAGCACCGAGTCGTGCAGGTGGGCGGCGACGTCGGCGCGCTCCTGGGACCGGATCCGCTCGGTGCGCTCCTCGCTCAGGTCGGAGGAGAGCCGGACCAGCCACGGACCGACGATGAAGCCGAGCCCGATGAAGCACAGGACGGCCGCGAGGCCGACGTTGCGCGCGGCCGCCCAGTCCCCGCTGACGAGGGAGAACAGCATGATCGCGGAGACCACGAGGAAGCCGCCGACGAGGAGCCGCAGGTACGACGCGAGGCCACCGAGCCCGACCACGGCACGCACGATCCCGATCCGGCCCGACGGGTCGAGCCAGCGCTCGCGCTGCGCCTCGTCGGCCTGCCGCCAGAGCACAGCGACCCCGGCGATGCCCAGGACCACCGGCCAGAACAGGACGCCCTGACCGGTGACCAGCGCGAACATCGCGGCCACGCCGAGAGCGATCGCCCCGGTCGCGACCAGCGGCCCGAGGTCGGCGAGCCGGTGGACCCGGCCCGGCCGCCGCTTGCCCTGCCGCTCGGCCGCCGCGAGGCCGGGCGCCTGGTCCGCGAAGTGCCGGCGCGCCGGAAGCACCATCCACAGGCCCGCGTAGAAGACCAGCCCGAACCCGCCCATCACCGCGAGCACGATGAACGCGACGCGCACCCCGAGGACGGGCAGGCCGAGGTGCTCGGCCAGGCCCGCGGCGACGCCGCCGATGATCGCCTCGTCGGGCTGGCGGTAGGCCTTGCGCGGGAACGGATCGATCCCGGGCTCGGTCAGGGGGGTGCTCACGGTCCCATCGTGGCATCACGTGCGGGTCGCGACATCGGGTCCGACCCCTGATCCGGCCCCGGCCGCGTCCCTGAGCAGCCCCTGAGGTGGCCGGGGTGCGCGGCGCCCAGGATCAGGGGCGTCCCCGATGGTGCCGCCCGGCGCGGGCGAACACGATGGAGACATGAACGAGACCCTTCACGACCAGGGCCCGGCCCCTCACCCGGGACCGGCCCCGCAGCCGCAGGCGACGCCGCCGCACCAGGACCTGGACCGGCTGCGTCGCAGCACGTCGAACCGCTACATCGCCGGCGTGGCCGGCGGACTCGGCCGGCACTTCAACATCGACCCGACCATCCTGCGCGTGCTGCTGGTGGTGCTCACCTTCTTCGGCGGCGCCGGGCTGGTGATCTACGCGGTCTGCTGGCTGTTCGTGCCCGAGGACGACGCGGACCACGCGGTCGTCCACATCGGGACGGAGCCGCGGAAGATCCTGCTCCTCGCGGCCGCCGGCATCGCCTTCCTGCTCGCGGTCGGTGACGCGTTCAACGGCTTCGGCGCCGGCTGGCCGATCGTCAGCATCGCGGTGATCGTCGCGATCGTCCTGATCGCTCGCGACCGGCGCAACAACGGGTCTCCCGGTCCGGCCCCTGCAGCTCCGCCGGCCCCCGGCACGACCCCGCCCGCGAGCGGCGACGCATCCGCGTGGGCGGCGAGCTCGACGGGCACGCCCGGCTTCTCCTCACCGGCCGCGACCGCGCCGGTCGGCGGGTCGGCGTACGGCGCCGAGGACACGCGCGTCCTGGACCCCACTGCTGCCCCCGCGTGGCAGCCGCCCGCGTGGCAGCCTCAGGTCGGCCGCCCGCCGCTCGTCGCGCCGCGCCCGAAGCGCACCGGCATCATCTGGTTCTGGCCGACCCTCGCCCTGATCGCCGTGGGCCTCGGAGCGCTCGGGATCTACGACCACGGCCACCACGTGGCCGACGGTGCCTACCCGGCGCTCGCCCTCGGGATCACGGCCGTGATGCTGCTGGTCGGGTCCGTGGTCGGCCGCCCCGGAGGGCTGATCCTGATCGGCTTCTTCTCCTCCGTGGCCCTGGCGGGCAGCGTCGTCGTCGGCGGCTCCTTCGGGGTCGACGCCCGCGACATCCACGAGACGCCCGCCACCGCGGCCGACGTGCAGAGCCACTACAAGAACACCGTCGGCGACATCCGGATCGACCTCACCCAGGTGTCCGACCCGGCCGACCTCGCCGGCCGCACCATCCACGCCGACCTGCGCACCGGCTACATCGAGGTGATCGTGCCGCGCAGCCTCAACGTCGACATCGACGCGAAGATGAGCGGCGCCGGCGGAGTCAGCATCCCCGGTGACGACAGCGGCGGCTTCAACCACGCGGCACGACGACACCTGACCGCCGTGCCCGCCAGCACCAGCGCCCCCCTCCAGCTGGACCTGGACGCCAGGTTCGGCCAGATCACCGTGGAGTACCGATGAACACCCGCCCCGTCTCGATCGCCCACCTCGTCTTCGGGCTCGTCTTCCTGGGAGCCAGCGTGCTCTGGGCAGTCGGCGCCGCCACCAATGCGGACGCCCCCGACCTGGCGCTGATGGCGCCGATCGTCCTGATCGGAGCCGGCGTCGTCGGCCTCGTCGGGATCGTGGTGAACAGCCGCAACGCCCGTCGCCGCGGCCTTCCGGCCGACGACGCCACCACCACCCCGGAGCCGGAGTACGCCGGCCCGGCCCCCGAGCAGGAGGAACGATGAGCAGCCAGCAGGAGACCCCGCAGTTCGCGGCGCCCCAGTTCCCGGGCCAGCAGTTCCAGGGGCAGCCCCCGAAGCGACTGCTCCGCACCCGGGACGACCAAATGATCGCCGGGGTCTGCGGCGGACTCGCCCGCTACCTCGGCGTCGACCCGACCCTGGTCCGGGTCGCCGCGGTGATCGCGCTCGTCTTCGCCTTCCCCGCCGCCCTCGTCGGCTACCTGCTGGCCTGGGCGATCATGCCGAGCACGTGATCTGGGACGCGCCAGCGGACCAGGTCGTCGGTGGTTGAGCAGCGAGTTCGGCTGAGCTTGCGAAGCCGAGACCGAGCGTGCCGAAACCTGGTGACGTGCGCAGAGTCGCACACCGGACTCAGAGGATCAGCGGCTCAGCGACCGGCTGATCACCTGGTTCGCCGCCCGCTGGAAGCCGCTGACCACGGCCTCGAGGGTCAGCTGGCGCAGCCGCGACATGGTCTGCTCGAACCGGGCCTTGTCCGCCTCGGTCCTCGCGCTCACCAGGTACGGCGCGAGCACCCGGTCCTTCAGGATCGCGGTGAGCTCGTCGGCGAGGGCGTCCATGTGCCGGTTGATCGCCTCGCCGGCAGCGACGAGCGAGTCCACCGGGATGTCGAGGTCGAGGGACTTCACCCCCACGTCGAAGGCCGGCAGCAGCTCGTACCGGCCCTCCTCGACCGGCCGGATGCTCATCATCGCCTCCAGCCGCTCGACCTGGGTGTCGTCGAGCCTGCGCCCGATCCGGGTCTCCAGCTGGCGCCGGGTCACCACCTCGTGTCCCCCGGACTTCCAGGAGGTCAGCATCGCCCGCTGCACGGCGAGGTCCTCGACCGAGGCGTCCTCGGGCAGGCGGGCGAGGTACTTCTCGATCGCGGCGAGGGTGAAGCCGTGGTCCTGCAGCGCGCGGATCAGCTCGAGCCGGGCGCGGTGCTGAGCGGAGTAGTAGGCCATGCGGCCGCGGCGGGCCGGCGGCGGGATCAGGCCGAGACCGGCGTAGTACCGCGTGGTCCGCACGGTCAGGCCGGTCGCTGCGGCGAGCTCGTCGACGGTGAGCATCTCGCCGTCGTCGTGCACGTCCTGCGCCTGGGCGCTCACGGGTCCCCCTACCTTCGCCGTCCGGCGACTCGTCGCGACTGTAACAGTCCTGCTGGCAGGGTCCGCGCGGGCGCGCGGCGACCCTTGCACGATGACAGTATTGCTGTCACAGTCACCTTGTCACGTTCCTTCCGCCCTCTCCTGCCGAAAGCGAGCCCATGCGCGACCTCTTCACCGCCGAGCACGAGGACTTCCGCAAGACCGTCCGGACCTTCTTCGAGCGGGAGGTCGTCCCCCACCACGACCAGTGGGAGAAGGACGGCATCGTGCCGCGCGACCTGTGGCTCAAGGCCGGCGAAGCGGGTCTGCTGTGCTTCGACGTGCCCGAGGAGTACGGCGGCCCCGGGGTCTCGGACTTCCGCTACAACGTGATCCTCTCCGAGGAGCAGACGCGGGCCGGAGCGAGCGGGCCCGGCTTCTCGGTCCACACCGACATCATCGTTCCCTACCTGACCAGCATCGCCAACGACGAGCAGAAGCGTCGCTGGCTCCCCGGGTGCGTCAGCGGCGAGACGATCACGGCGATCGCGATGACCGAGCCCGGCGCGGGCAGCGACCTGCAGGGCGTGCGGACGACGGCCGTCGACAAGGGCGACCACTACCTGCTCAACGGCTCCAAGACGTTCATCAGCAACGGGATCAACTCCGACCTCGTGATCGTGGTGGCCCGCACGGACCCCGATGCCGGACACAAGGGGATCAGCCTCCTCGTCGTCGAGCGCGGCATGGAGGGCTTCGAGCGCGGTCGCAACCTCGAGAAGATCGGCCTGCACGCCCAGGACACCGCGGAGCTGTCGTTCACCGACGTCGTCGTACCGAAGGAGAACCTCCTCGGCGAGGAGGGCCAGGGGTTCATCTACCTGATGATGAACCTCCCCCAGGAGCGGCTGATCATCGCCGCGCAGGCGGTCGCCGCCTGCGAGGGCGTGGTCGAGATGTGCCTGGACTACGCGAAGACGCGCGAGGCGTTCGGGAAGCCGATCGGCAAGTTCCAGCACAACCGCTTCCTGATCGCCGAGATGGCGACCGAGACCCGCGTGGCCCGCGCCTTCCTCGACGACTGCCTGCGCAAGCACCTCGACGGTAGGTTGGACGCCGTGGACGCGGCGATGGCGAAGTACCACTGCACGGAGCTGCAGAACAAGCTGGTCAACCAGGGCGTCCAGCTCCACGGGGGCTACGGCTACATGATGGAGTACCCGATCGCGAAGGCCTACCTGGACAGCCGGATCTCCACGATCTACGGCGGCACCACCGAGATCCAGAAGGAGATCATCGGAAGGTCCCTCGGGCTGTGAGGCTCGCGCTCGCCCACCCGCGCCGGCACGACAACCTGCGTCGGATCGAGCGCCTGGACCCTGCCGTCGACTTCGACGAGATCTTCCAGCTGGTGGCGTACCACGAGTTCCCCTGGGAGTACGTCCAGGGCACCTCGATCGCCTTCATGCGCGACTACGGGGTCCCGTCGATCAGCGACCTGCTCGACCGCACGGGACGCTTTGAGCACGACGGTCAGAAGCGGTACGACGACACGGTGCTGATCGGCTTCGAGGCCGTCGTCGACGGGGTCGACTCGCCACGGGCGCACGACACCATCCGGCACCTCAACCGGATCCACGGCCACTACGGCATTCCGAACCACGAGTTCCGCTACGTCCTCGCTACGACCCTGGTCGGCCCGAAGCGGTTCATCGACCGCTACGGCTACCGCCCGCTGCACCCGTACGAGGTCGAGGCGATGACCCGGGTGACCACCCGCTTCGGCGAGCTGATGGGGATCAAGGACCTTCCCGCGACGTACGCCGACTACGAGCGCCTGCTCGACGACTACGAGGCCGAGCGGTTCGCGCCCGACCCGGCGAACACCCGGGTCGCCGAGGCCAGCATCCGGATCGTCACGCACTGGTACCCCCCTGCCGTGCGCCCGCTGGTCCGCCGGGTCACGATCGCGATGCTCGACGAGCCGCTGCGCGTCGCCCTCGGGCTGCCGGCCCAGCCCGGCTGGCTGGTCCGGCTCGTCGACGGCCTGGTGCGGCTGCGTGGCAGGGCGCTGCGGCACCTCCCACCCCGCGCCGCCGACGACCCGTTCCGGCACGACGCCAGCCGGACCTACCCGTTCGGATACACGCTCGCGGCTCTCGGACCCCGGGACCGGAGCACGGAGCTGCACCGCGACGCGGTGAGGAAGGGAGCCTGATGAGCGACGTGCTCGCGGAACGAGCCCGGATCGAGAAGGAGATCGCGGGCCGGACGCTCATCGACTCGCTGGCCGAGACCGTCCGCACACGTGGCGCCGAGCCGGCGTACTCCGACCGCCACGGCGTGGCCGAGGGCGAGTCCTGGCGGACGCTGACCTGGGCGCAGACCCGCGACCTCGCGCTCGACGTCGCCAGCGCCCTGGTGGCGCGCGGCGTCGCCGTCGGCGACACCGTCGCGATCATGGCGACGAACCGGGTCGAGCACTTCGTCGCGGACATGGGCGCCGTGCACGCCGCAGCCACACCGATGTCGATCTACAACACGCTCTCTCCCGACCAGGTCGCCTACATCGCCCGCGAGTCGCAGCCGGCGGTCGTGGTGCTGGAGAACGCAGACCACGTCGCCCGCTGGAGCGACGCCCTCGCAGCGACCCCGAGCATCCGCGCCGTCGTGGTCCTCGACCCGGCGGCCCGGCCGGACCGCGACGACGCCCTCACCTGGGACGAGCTGGTCACCCTGGGCGCGGAGCACCGGGTGACCCATGCCGAGGAGCTCCAGGCCCGCGCCGAGGCACTGCACCCGGATGCGCCGGCGACGATCCTCTACACGTCCGGCACCACCGGCAACCCGAAGGGCGTGGTGCTCACCCACCACAACGTGCAGTACGAGGCGATCAGCACGCTCGAGGCTGCCGGCCTGCACGACCCGCAGGTGGCGGTGAGCTACCTGCCGCTCGCCCACATCGCGGAGCGCGTGCTCGGGCTCTACGGCCCGCAGATCCAGGGCAGCCACCAGCACGCCATCGGCGACCCGGCCGAGCTGCTCGCGACGCTGGGCGAGGTGCACCCGACCGCGTTCTTCGGCGTGCCGCGCGTGTGGGAGAAGATCAAGACCGGACTCTCCGCCAGGCTCGCGGCCGACCCCGACCCCGGCAACGTGGCGATGGTCCGGGAGGCCATGGCCGCGGGGCTGGCCTGGGTCGAGGCCCAGGAGGTCGGTGGCACCATGACCCCCGAGATCGAGGAGGCCTACCGCAAGGCCGACGAGTCGATCCTCGCCTTCCTGAGGCTGCTGCTGGGCCTCGACCGGGTGACCTGGGCCGGATCCGCCGCCGCACCGATGCCGCTCGAGGTCGCGAAGTTCATGGCCGGCCTCGGCCTGAAGGTCTTCGACGTCTACGGCATGACCGAGACCACCGGCGCGGTCACGGCGAACGGTCCCGGCGGGTTCCGGCTGGGCACGGTCGGCCGCGCGACGCCGGGCATGGAGGTCCGCCTCGGCGACGACGGCGAGGTGCTCGTGCGCGGCCCCGTGGTCACGCCGGGCTACCACCACCAGGACGAGGCGACCCGCCTGCTGATCGACGACGACGGCTGGGTGCACACCGGCGACATCGGCACGCTCGACGACGACGGCTTCTTCTCGATCGTCGACCGCAAGAAGGAGCTGATCATCACCTCGGCGGGGAAGAACATCGCCCCCTCCAACATCGAGAACTACCTCAAGGAGTCGCCGATCATCGGCCACGCGATGGCGATCGGTGACGGCCAGCCGTACGTCGTCGCGGTGCTCACCCTGGACGGCGAGATCGCGCGGGTCGTCGCCCAGCAGCACGGACTGGAGCACGACAGCCTCGCCGACCTCGCCGCGCACCCGCACTTCCTCGCGATGGCGCAGGAGGCGGTCGACGCCGCCAACGCCCGGCTCTCCCGGCCCGAGCAGGTCAAGCGCTGGACGCTCCTCCCGGAGGAGTGGACGGCGGAGTCCGCGGAGCTGACGCCGACCCTGAAGCTCAAGCGCCGGGTGGTCGCGGCGAACTACGCAGAAGAGATCGCCGCGCTCTACGAAGGCTGAGACCGCGGCGAGCCCGGAGGTTTCGAGGCTCGCTGGCGCTCGCACCTCAACCACCTCTGGACGCAGTGCGCGACCACCGCTGGTTGAGGTGCGGTTGCGCAGCAACCGCCTCG
>NZ_RJSF01000037.1:0-36541 GCF_003725535.1 Nocardioides pocheonensis
GAGCGCTCACAACCATCGTCGTTCCGGCTCGCCCCTCGAACCAGACCCGCAGGAGAACCTCGTGAGGAAGACCCCCCACCCCCCGATCGCTCGCAGGACGCGCTGGCTGGTCGCCGTCGTCCTGGCCGTCGCTGCCCTCGCCTCCGCCTGCGGCGGAGGATCCTCCTCCGGCGGCAGCGGCTCATCCGGCTCCGGTCCTGTGCACATCAAGGTGTGGGCCTGGTACCCCGAGTTCAAGGGCGTCGTCGACGCCTTCAACGCCAGCCACAAGGACGTCCAGGTCGACTGGACCAACGTCGGCACCGGCCCCGACCAGTACGCGAAGCTGAAGACCGCGTTCAAGGCAGGCTCGGGAGCGCCCGACGTCGCCATGGTGGAGTTCCAGGAGGTCCCGAGCTTCATCATCCTCAACCAGCTCGTCGACCTGGGGAAGTACGGCGCGAACGACGATCAGTCGATGTACGCCGACTGGGCCTGGAAGCAGGCCACCGACGGCACCAAGGTCTATGCGATCCCGGTCGACGGCGGGCCGATGGCGCTGATGTACCGCAAGGACCTGTTCGAGAAGTACAAGATCCCGGTGCCGACGACGTGGGCGGAGTACGCCGCGGACGCGGAGAAGATCAAGGCGGCAGATCCGAACGCCTACATCGCCAGCTTCGGCAAGGACGGCGGCTGGATCAACGGCCTCATGTGGCAGGCCGGCTGCCGGCCGTACGGGTACTCCCAGGCGAAGGCCAAGGACGAGGTGACGATCAAGCTCACCGACCCGGCCTGCGAGAAGGTGATCGACTTCTACGGCGACCTGGTCAACCGCGGCCTGATGGCCAAGGACCCGTTCTTCACCGCGGACGCCTCCGCCGCCCTGGACAAGGGCAAGTACTGGACCTGGGCCGCCGCCGGCTGGACGCCGGGCTACCTCGCCGGCTCGCTGAAGCAGACCGCCGGGAAGTGGGCGGTGGCGCCGATGCCGCAGTGGACCGCGGGTGAGAACGCCGAGGGCGACTGGGGCGGTTCCACGTTCGTCGTCACCAAGCAGAGCAAGCACCCGAAGGAGGCCACCGAGGTCGCCCGCGAGCTGTTCGGCAGCTCCAAGGCAGCCTGGGACATCGGCCTGAACAAGGCGTTTCTCTACCCGCTGGTCAAGGACGTCGCCGCCGACCCGTCGTTCACCGACAAGGGCTACGACTTCTTCGGAGGCCAGAAGGTCAACCAGATCTTCGTGCCGGTCTCCGACAGCCTCGGCGAGTTCCAGTACACGCCGTTCCAGGACTACGTGTTCACGACGCTCAACGACCTGAGCGCTGAGGCCCTGGCAGGCAAGCGACCGTGGAACACCGTGCTGGCGGAGACGCAGAAGAAGGTCGTCGCCTACGCCGAGCAACAGGGCTTCACCGTCCACCAGTAGCGACACTCGTGCCGCGCCGACTGCCAGAATCGCTCCCTCCGGGCTCGTCACCCGGTCTGGCGGTCGGCGCGGCCCCTGCCCCGATGTGGAGGTCTGCATGTCCGTGAACGTCCTGCCCGGCCGGCAGGCGGCGACGCCCACGCCCCCCGCCGTGTCGCCGCGACAGTCTCGTCCCGGGTTGTCCTTCCAGGCGCGTCAGTCGGTGTCCGGCGCGCTCTTCGTGCTGCCGTTCCTGGTGATCGTGGTGCTGTTCCTCGCGCTGCCGCTCGGGTACGCCCTGTGGCTCAGCCTGCACAGCGAGAGCCTCGCGCTCGGCAACAAGTTCACGGGGCTGGCTCAGTACGGCCACGTGTTCAAGGACCCCGAGTTCCGGGCCGGCCTGTGGCGCGTGATCCGGTTCGGCGCCGTCCAGATCCCGATCATGCTCGGGCTCGCGCTGGTCGCCGCACTTGCGTTGGACGCGATCAACACCCGGTTCTCCCGGGTCTTCCGCCTGATCGCCTTCATGCCGTACGCCGTGCCGGTGGTGATCGGGGCGCTCATGTGGGGCTTCCTCTACAGCAAGACGTTCGGGCCGTTCGCGGGCGTCAGTCACGTCTGGGGCGGCGGGCCGCTGAACTTCTTCGGCGGCCACCTGCTGCTGATCTCGTTGGGCAACGTCGTGACGTGGGCCTGGACCGGCTACAACATGATCGTCCTGTACTCGGCGCTGCAAGGCCTCCCGCGCGAGATGTACGAGGCCGCGGTGGTCGACGGTGCCAGCCCGATCCAGATCGCGTGGCACGTCAAGGTGCCCGCGATCCGGCAGGCGATCTCCCTGGCGGCGATCTTCACGGTGATCGGGACCATGCAGTTCTTCAACGAGCCGGCGATCCTCGCGCGGTTCGCGCCGGACATCGACGCCGGCTACACCCCGAACCTCTACGCCTACAGCCAGGCGTTCCGCTTCGGAGCCTTCAACTACTCCGCGGCGACGTCGTTCGCCCTCGGTCTGACCGTCTTCGTCCTCTCCTACGCCTACGTCTTCGTCACGCGCAGAAGGGCAGCCCGCGCATGAGCACGACCACCGCGGCCGACACGCCGGCCAGGCACGCCGTACGCCGCGACGCGACCCGGAGCCCGCGCCGTGCGGGTGAACCGGGCACCCGGCTCGCCCACGTGATCATGGGCGTCGGCATGCTGTACTTCGCAGTGCCGCTGATCTGGATCGTGATCGCGGCGACGAAGAGCCAGCCCGACCTGCTGTCCTCACCGGCCCTGTGGTTCGGCCACGGCTTCGACCTCCCGGCGAACCTGCGGCAGCTGTTCCGCGAGGACGACGGCGTCTACGGGCGCTGGCTGGTGAACACCGCGGTGTACTCCGGCGTCAGCGCCCTCGGGGCGACCACGCTCTGCGCGCTGGCCGGCTACGGACTGGCACGGTTCACCTTCCCGGGCAAGCGGTTCCTCGAGTCCGCGCTGCTCGGCATGATCATGGTGCCCGGCACGGCGCTGGTGCTGCCGACCTACTTGCTGCTCTCCCACATCCACCTCGTGAACACCATGTGGGCCGTGATCCTGCCGTCGCTGCTGAGCCCGTTCTGCACCTACCTGGTGCGCGTGTACGTCTCGGAGAGCGTGCCGGTCGAGCTCCTCGAGGCGGCCCGGATGGATCGCGCCGGCGAGCTGCGGATCTTCGTGCAGGTGGTGTTGCCGATGATCAAGCCGGTGATCGTCACCGTCTTCCTCTTCACGTTGGTCGCCACCTGGAACAACTACTTCCTGCCGCTGGTGATGCTCAGCGAGTCCAAGCTCTACCCGCTGACCGTCGGCCTCACCACGTGGTTCAACACGGCCCAGCAGGAGGGCGGCACTCGGATGCTGTTCAACCTGATCACGACCGGTGCACTGGTCGCGATCGTGCCGCTGATCATCGCCTTCCTGATGCTGCAGCGCTTCTGGCGCAGCGGCCTCAGCAGTGGTTCGCTCAAGTAGCAGCGCGAACCGACCTCCGCCCACCTCGACCTGCAAAGGACGTCCATGCCCTCCGCCTCGTTCCGCCTCGACCCGGGCTTCACGATCGCCCCCGTCCACCGGCGCACCTTCGGCTCGTTCGTCGAGCACATGGGTCGCTGCGTGTACACCGGCATCTACGAGCCCGGGCACCCGACGGCCGACGAGGACGGCTTCCGCCAGGACGTCCTGGACCTCACCCGCGAGCTGGGCGTGACCACGGTGCGCTACCCCGGCGGGAACTTCGTGTCCGGCTACCGCTGGGAGGACGGGGTCGGGCCGGTCGCCCAGCGTCCGGTACGCCGTGATCTGGCCTGGCACTCCCTGGAGACCAACGAGGTCGGGATCGACGAGTTCGCTCGCTGGGCCCGCAAGGCCGACGTGGAGGTGATGTACGCCCTCAACCTCGGCACGCGAGGCGTGCAGGAAGCGCTCGACGTCCACGAGTACCTCAACCACCCCGAGGGCACGCACCTCTCCGAGCTGCGGCGCAGCAACGGCACGAAGGAGCCGCACGGGGTGCGGATGTTCTGCCTGGGCAACGAGATGGACGGCCCGTGGCAGACCGGCCACAAGACCGCCCACGAGTACGGCCGGCTGGCGGCCGAGGTCGCGCGGGCGCTGCGTGCCGCCGAACCCGATCTCGAACTGGTCGCGTGCGGCAGCTCGAACTCGAGCATGCCGACCTTCGGTGCGTGGGAAGGCACCGTGCTCGAGCTGGCCTACGACCAGGTCGACTACATCTCGGCGCACGCGTACTACGAGGAGACCGACGGTGACCTCGGGTCGTTCCTCGCGAGCGCCGTCGACATGGACTACTTCATCGACAGCATCGTCGCCACCGCGGACGCCGTCGGGGCTCGGCTGAAGAGCCCGAAGCGGATCAACGTCTCCTTCGACGAGTGGAACGTCTGGTACCAGAGCCGCTTCAACAACGCGCCGGTCCCGACGACGTGGGAGCAGGGTCGTCCCGTGATCGAGGACCACTACAGCGCCGTCGACGCGGTCGTCGTCGGAAGCCTGCTGATCTCGCTGCTCCGGCACAGCGACCGGGTCACCGCCGCGTGCCAGGCCCAGCTGGTCAACGTGATCGCGCCGATCATGACCGAGCCCGGCGGCGGGGCCTGGCGGCAGACGATCTTCCACCCGTTCGCGCTCACCAGCCGGCTCGCCCGCGGGACCGTGCTCCGCGTCCAGGTCGAGACGCCGACGTACGCCACCGAGCGGTACGGCGACGTCCCGCTCCTCGACGCCGTGGCCACCCACGACCCGGCGACCGGTGAGGTGGTCGTGCTCGTGGTCAACCGGGACCGCGCCGAGGCCCTGGACCTGGAGGTCGGGCTGGCGGCGTTCGGTGACCTGAGCCCCCTCGAGGCCTGGACGGTGGGCGGCGACGACCCCTACGCCCGGAACACCGCAGACCAGCCGGATCGCGTGCGGCCAGAGCCGCTGGACGCAAGGGTCCTGACCGGCGGGACCCTCTCCACGCGCCTGCCACCGGTGTCGTGGAGCGTGATCCGGCTCGGCCCGGCGGAGGGAAGCTCTCCCGCAGCGTGACGCTGCGACCCGCCGGAACGCCGTGCGGGCGCAGAAGAAAAACGAGAACAGGTTCTTGTCAGCGGGTCGTCCGCCCGGTAGAACTGGACACATGTCCAATCAGGTGTCTGGTCACGGGGTTCGCGGCCGGTGAGCAAGTACGCGCAGCCGGAGCGCCGTCCGGCCGTCGTCAGCGGCGCGTCGTCCGGCATCGGGGCCGCGGCGGCCCTCACGCTCGCCCGTGCCGGCCACCCCGTGGCCCTCGGGGCGCGCCGGGTCGAGCGGTGTGCCGAGCTGGTCGAGCAGATCCGGAGCGACGGCGGTGAGGCCGTCGCCCACCCGCTCGACGTCACCGACGCCAGCTCGGTGGAGGCGTTCGCGAAGGCCGTGGTCGCCGACCTCGGCGACGTCGAGGTCCTGGTCTCCAACGCCGGTCACGTCGCGCCGGGGATCGTGCACGAGGTCGAGACCGAGCGCTTCGCCGCGGAGATCGACCTGAACCTGCTGGGTGCGCACCGGCTGGTGCGTGCGTTCGTGCCGGCGATGGTGAGCCGCACCCGCGGCGACGTCGTGTTCGTCAGCTCCGACGTCGCCGTGCGCGCGCGACCGTTCATGTCGTCGTACGCCGCCGGCAAGTGGGGCCTGGAAGGCATGGCGCACGCCATGCAGATGGAGCTCGAGGGCAGCGGCGTGCGGGTGAGCATCGTGCGACCCGGCCCCACCTGGAGCGAGATGGGCACCGACTGGGACGACGAGGAGGCCGCCCAGGTGCTGAACGGGTGGGTGAAGTTCGGCCTCGCCCGGCACCCCCACTTCCTCAAGCCCGCCGCCCTGGCCGACGCGATCGCGACGATCGTCGCTGCGCCGCGCGGCGTCCACCTGAACCTCATCGAGGTCAACCCCGAAGCGCCCCTGCAGGAGGAGAAGTGATGCCGAAGTCCGAGGCGCAGGTCGAGGTTTCGAGGCGCGCCTCGACCATCGAGGAGATCCGCGAGGTGTCGCGGCGCTTCCCGGACAGCCCGCACGGCCATCTCGAGGACCTCCGCGACGACCCGATCGACCTGCTCCACCGGGTCCGCGCGGAGTGCGGCGACGTGGGCCGCTTCCGGCTGGCCGACCGCGACGTCGTGCTCGTGTCGGGAGCGGAGGCGAACGAGCAGTTCTTCAGGGCGCCCGACTCCACGCTCGACCAGGCGGCGGCGTACCCGTTCATGACGCCGATCTTCGGCAAGGGCGTGGTCTTCGACGCCTCGCCCGAGGAGCGCCAGCAGATGCTGAAGAACCAGGCGCTGCGCGGCGACATGATGCGCGGGCACGCGAGCACGATCGAGCGCGAGATCCGGCGGATGGTCGCCGGCTGGGGCGACGAGGGCGAGATCGACCTGCTCGACTTCTTCGCCGAGCTCACGATCTACACCACGTCCGCGTGTCTGATCGGCCTGCCGTTCCGCGAGCAGCTGGACGCACGCTTCGCCCAGCACTACCACGAGCTCGAGCGCGGCACCGACGCCCTGGCGTACGTCGACCCGTACATGGAGGGCGTCGAGAGCTTCGAGCGTCGGGATGCCGCGCGCGAGGCCCTGGTGGCGCTCGTGCAGGACATCATCGACCAGCGGGTCTCGGCAGGCTCGACCAGCGACCGGAGAGAGGTGCCCAAGGACCAGCGGGACCTCCTCGACATCTTGATCTCGCTGGACATGAGCGCCGACTACATCACCGGCATCTTCATCTCGATGATGTTCGCGGGCCACCACACGTCCTCGGGCACGGCCTCCTGGGCGCTGATCGAGCTGATGCGGCACCCCGACGTGATGGCCGAGGTCGTGGCCGAGCTCGACGAGCTGTACGTCGATGGCGCGGAGGTGTCCTTCCAGGCGCTCCGGTCCATCCCGCGGCTCGAGGCAGCGCTGAAGGAGACCCTGCGGCTGCACCCGCCGCTGATCCTGCTGCTGCGGGTGGCCCAGGAGGACATCGAGATCGGCGGTCACGTGCTGCCGGCGGGCACGATGGTCGGCGCCACACCTCGGGTGTCGAACCGGATCGCCGAGGACTTCCCCGACCCCGACAGCTTCGACCCCGGCCGCTACCTCGACCCGCGCCAGGAGGACCTGGCGAACCGGTGGACCTGGATCCCGTTCGGCGCCGGCAAGCACCGTTGCGTGGGCAACGCCTTCGCGATGATGCAGATGAAGGCGATCTTCTCGGTGATCCTGCGCGACTTCGAGTTCGAGCTGGCCCAGCCTTCGGAGAGCTATCGCGACGACACCTCCAAGATGGTGATCCAGCTGGCCCGGCCGGCGAGGGTCCGGTACCGCCGGAGGGCCGGCCGATGAGAGTCTCCGCCGACCTCGACCTCTGCCAGGGCCACCAGAACTGCCAGGCCGAGGCGCCCACCGTCTTCGGCTTCGACGAGGACGCCGACCGGGTCGTGCTCCTCGACGAGCATCCCGACGACGCGCTGCGCGACGCCGTGCGCTCGGCGGTCAAGTACTGCCCCGCGATGGCCCTTTCGATGGAGGAGAAGTAATGGTTTCGGCAGGCTCAACCACCGCTGAGGGCGGCTCGACCACCGGCGGCTCGACCGATCTCTCGCGCGCCGAGATCGAGGAGTTCTGGGACTCCTGGCTCGCGGTCAACCGCGAGGCCGAGCGGATCGGCGACTGGCGGATCATGGCCGAGCACTACGCGCTCGACGCGACGTACGGCTGGATGTACGCCCCGGACGAGCACTTCATGGCCGTCGGCCGCGACCAGATCCGGGACTGGGCGATCGGCATCGAGATGGACGGTCTCGACGGCTGGCACTACGACTACCAGGCCACGGTCATCGACGAGCGGAACAAGATGGTGGTCGGCTTCTGGAAGCAGAGGTCCGGGATCGTCGACGACACCACCGGCGAGGAGTTCGAGATCCTCGGCATCGGCGGCTCGTGGTTCGGGGTCGAGCGCCAGGTCGGCGGCCCCGATGACGGCCAGCTGAAGTTCGCCTGGCAGCGCGACTGGTTCGACATGCCGTCGACCGCGCACACCTTCCTCTCGATCATCCAGGCCGGCAAGGCGCCCGACACCCTGCTGAAGCGGATGTCGGTCACCGGGCTCGACGTGCCGGGGCACTACCGGTACCGCGACCTGCCCTCGACGGTGTGGCCGCCGCCGGTGGAGGCGGGCGAGCACGTGACCCAAGAGCCGGTGGTTGAGCTCGCCGAAACGCCCGAGGTGAAGTGATGGTTTCGGCAGGCTCAACCACGGGGGGCACCGCGATCTCCCTTCCCGCAGCCCAGCAGCTGATCGACGGCAAGCTGGTGCCGTCGTCCTCCGGAGCGACCTTCCCGATCCTCAACCCCGCCACCGGGCAGGAGATCGGGCAGGCGCCGGACGCCACCGCCCAGGACGTCGACGCCGCGATCGCGGCCGCGCGGCGCGCGTTCGACGAGAGCGACTGGTCGACGAACCGCGAGCTGCGGCTGCGATGCCTGCGCCAGCTGCACCAGGCGCTGCTGGACGAGGCCGACGCCTTCCGGGCGCTGACCACCGCCGAGGTCGGCATGCCCGGCTTCATGATGGGCGCGGCCGGGTTCGACGTACCGGTGGACGGGCTGAGGTGGGTCACCGACCTGCTGGAGTCCTACGAGTTCGAGTCCGACCTCGGCGTCGCGGAGCCGATGGGCATCCCGAGCCGGCGCACCGTACGCCGCGAGCCGGTCGGCGTGGTCGCCGCGATCACGCCCTGGAACGTGCCCACGCAGATCAACCTCGCGAAGGTCGGCCCGGCGCTGGCCGCGGGGTGCACCGTGGTGCTCAAGCCGGCCCCCGACACCCCCTGGGTGGCGTGCGAGCTCGGCCGCCTGGTCGCCGAGCACACCGACATCCCCGCCGGTGTCTTCAACGTGGTCACCCCGCGCGCCAACGACGTCGCCGCGCAGCTGGCCACCGACCCGCGCGTCGACATGGTGTCGTTCACCGGCTCGACCGCGACCGGCAAGGCGATCATGGCGGCCGCCGCGCCGACGCTGAAGAAGGTCTTCCTCGAGCTCGGCGGGAAGTCCGCCGCGATCGCCCTCGACGACGCCGACGTCGCCTCCGTCGCCGGAGCGACCGCCTTCGCCGCGTGCATCCACGCCGGGCAGGGCTGCGCGATCACGACGCGGCTCGTGGTGCCCCGCGAGAAGTACGACGAGGCGGTGCAGGTCGCGGCCGCGACCATGGAGTCGATCGGGGCCAAGGACCCCGCCCACCCAGGTGCGATCTGCGGCCCGGTGATCTCGGAGGTCCAGCGCGACCGGGTCGCGTCGTACCTGCGGCTGGCCGAGGAGGAGGGCGGGAGGTTCGCCACCGGCGGCCGCGTCGCGGCCATGGACGGTGACCTGGCCGGCGGCTACTGGATCGAGCCGACCGTGGTCGCGGGGCTGGACAACTCCTCGCGGCTGGCGCAGGAGGAGATCTTCGGTCCGGTGCTCGTGGTCATCCCGCACGACGGGGACGACGACGCGGTGCGGATCGCCAACGACTCGGCGTACGGGCTCTCGGGCTCGGTCGACAGCGCGGACCTCGAGCGCGCCCGCGCGGTGGCCCGCCGGATCCGCACCGGCACGCTCGCCGTCAACGGCGGGGTCTGGTTCAGCCCCGACGCGCCGTTCGGCGGCTACAAGCAGTCCGGCATCGGCCGGGAGATGGGCGTCGCCGGGTTCGAGGAGTACCTGGAGACGAAGACGATCGCCGAGCCGGCGTGATGCAAGCGGCGCAGTTTCGAGGCTCGCTGGCGCTCGCACCTCAACCACCGGTGGGTTGAGGAGTGGTTGCGCAGCAACCGCCTCGAAACCCCGTGACCCGACAGACAGACCCAAGGAGAGACATGGTTTCGGCAAGCTCGACCAACGGCCGGTTCAAGGACAAGGTCGCGATCGTCACGGGCGCGGCCCAGGGCATCGGCGAGGCGTACGCGAAGGCGCTCGCCGCCGAGGGCGCCAGCGTGGTGGTCGCCGACCTCAACGAGGACTCCGGTCAGCGCGTCGCGAAAGAGATCGAGGCGGACGGCGGCACGGCGATGTTCGTCCGCTGCGACGTCTCCGACCCGGCGTCGGCCCAGGCGATGACCGAGGCCACCGTCGCGGCGTACGGCGGGATCGACCACCTGGTCAACAACGCCGCGATCTACGGCGACATGCAGTTCGACCTGCTGGTGACCGTCGACTGGGGCTACTACCGGAGATTCATGTCGGTCAACATGGACGGCGCACTCGTGGTCACGCGGGCCGTCTTCCCCCACATGCAGAAGCGCGGCGGCGGGTCGATCGTCAACCAGTCCTCCACGGCGGCCTGGCTCTACTCCGGCTTCTACGGACTCGCCAAGGTGGGCATCAACGGCCTGACCCAGCAGCTCGCGCACGAGCTCGGCGGGATGAACATCCGGGTGAACGCGATCGCCCCGGGCCCGACCGACACCGCCGCGACCCGCACCCAGGCCGGCGCCGCCGCCCACGACATCGTGCGCAGCTCCCTGGCCCTGAAGCGGATCGGCCAGCCGGAGGACATGGTGGGGGCCTGCCTGTTCCTGCTCTCGGACGACGCGGCCTGGATCACCGCGCAGATCCTCGACGTCGACGGCGGGCAGGTGTTCCGGGCATGACGGAGACCTCAGGGGTCGAGCCGGCCGACACCCGGGTCGGGTTCGTCGGCCTCGGCAACATCGGCAGGCCGATGGCGCAACGCCTGCTTGCCTGGCCGGGCGGTCTGGTCGTCTTCGACCTCGCGCCCGAGCCGGTCGCCGAGCTGGAGAAGGCCGGTGCCCGGGCGGCGACGTCCGTCGCGGACCTCGCGTCGGAGTGCGGCGTGGTCTGCGTGATGGTGAACACCGACGACCAGGTCCGCGACGTGATGGGCGAGGTCCTCGGCGCCGCGGGGGCCGGCACGGTCGTCGTCGTGCACTCGACGATCTCGCCCGACCTGCCCCCGCGGCTGGAGGACCTGGCCGGCCGGCACGACCTGCTGTTCGTCGACGCGCCGGTCAGCGGCGGCGCGATGGGCGCCGCGGACGGCACGCTCGCGATCATGGTGGGCGGCACCGACGCCGCATTCGCCGCCGCGCGCGGGGCGCTCGGCCTCATGGGCACGGAGGTGGTGCACTGCGGTCCGGCCGGCAACGGCACCGCAGCGAAGCTGGCGCGCAACCTGCTCCACTTCGTCGCGTTCACTGCGACCGGTGAAGCGCTGCGGCTCGCGGAGGCGGCCGGCATCGACCTGGTCGCGCTCGGCCGGATCGTGCGGCACACCGACTCGATCACGGGCGGCCCCGGCGCGATCATGCACCGCGACACCACCGCACCGCTCGGGCCCGGCGACGGCTGGACGTCGATCTTCGAGCACGTGCTGGCGATCGGGTCGAAGGACCTCGCCCACGCGATCGTGCTCGCCGACCGGCTCGGGGTCGACGTACCGATGGCGCAGTACGCCGCGGAGCACCTGGGTGAGGCGCTGGGCCTGGCCGGTGCCGGGGCGGGCGGCTCGACGATCGAAGGAGCGACGGCATGAGCGAGAAGTTCGACGGCCTTCCCGACGTGCGCAGGCGCGGGCTGGAGAAGATGGAGCAGGTCTACGGCTTCGAGATGAACGACATGGGCGGGGACTTCTTCCGCTACACCGCGGACCACCTCTTCGCCGACATCTGGCAGCGTCCCGGCCTCAGCGACCGCGACCGCCGGCTGCTGCTGATCGGGATGCTCTGCACCCACGGCGCGCAGGACGTGCTCTCGATCCAGATCCCGGCGGCGTACCGCGCCGGTGAGCTCGACGAGGACAACCTGCGCGAGATCGTGATCATGGCCTGCCACTACGCCGGCTGGCCGGTCGGAGCGCGGCTGAACAGCCTGGTCGAGGACACCATCAGCGAGGCGAAGCCACGGGGGAGCGAAGCGACCGACCGTAAGGGACGCTCCGATGGCTGAGAGCACGCTGACCCCGAGCCTGCGGCAGGGCCTGAACCCGCGGCAGGCCGAGACCGTCGAGCGGCTGCTGGTCGCCGGTGAGGCCGAGCTCGACGAGGTCGGTCCCGACGCGCTGACCATCCGCACGGTGGCCCAGCGGGCCGGGGTGTCGCCGGCGACGGCGTACACCTACCTCGCCTCGAAGCACCACCTGTTCGCGGAGCTGTTCTGGCGCCGCCTCGTGACCGATCCCGGACCCGAACCCACGGGCGCCACCGCGACCGACCGGATCCAGACCTTCACCCGGCACATGGCCCGCATGCTCGGCCGTTCGCCGCACCTGGCCACGGCCGCCAACCTCGCGCTGCTCGGCACCGATCCCGAGGTCGAGCGGTTGCGGCTCGTGATCGGCGCGGAGTTCGTGCAGCGGTTCCGCGACGCGATCGGCGACCCGGTCGACCCGCGGGTGCTGGAGGCGCTCACGTTCGCGTTCTCCGGTGCGCTGCTCCAGGCGGGCATGGGCCTGGTGACCTACGACGAGCTCAGCAAGCGCCTCGACGACGTCGTGGCCGTGATCATGGAGGGGCACGCATGAGCACCGACCAGAAGGCACCGGGCTGCCCGCTGCACTTCGACCACTACGACCACGCGCTGCAGGACGACCCGTACCCGACGTACGCGCGCCTGCGTGAAGAAGCGCCGCTGTACCACAACGAGGAGCACGACTTCTGGGTGCTCTCGCGGCACGCCGACCTGCACCGGGCGTTCCGCACCGACGACGTCTTCTCCAACCGGATGGGGGTCTCGCTCGACCCGAGCTCGTGGAACGAGAACGCACACCTGGTCACCTCCTTCCTCGGCATGGACCCGCCCGAGCAGACCCGGCTGCGCAAGCTGGTCTCGCGCGGCTTCACGCCGAAGCGGGTCGCCGACCTCGAGCCGCGGATCGCCGAGATCAGCGCGCAGTACCTCGACGCCGCGGTGGAGAAGGGCACCTTCGACTGGATCACCGAGTACGCCGGCACGTTCCCGATGGACGTCATCTCCGAGATGCTCGGCGTGCCCGAGGCCGACCGCGACGAGGTGCGCCACTACGCCGACCTGCTGGTCGTGCGCGAGGACGGTCTGCGCGACGTGCCGCCGGCCGGTTTCGAGGCCGCGGTCTGGCTGTTCGGGTACTACGCCCGGTTGCTCGCGGATCGCAAGCAGAACCCGGGTGACGACCTCATCAGTGCGCTGCTGACGGTGGCCGACGGCGGCGACCGGGACGAAGGCGGGCGGATGACCGACGAGGAGCTCACCGCCTTCCTCTTCCTCATGGTGGTCGCCGGCAACGAGACCACCACCAAGCTGCTCGGCAACGCGGTCGCCAGCATCAGCGCCCACCCGGACCAGCGGACGGCGGTCTTCGCCGACCCGGCGCTGGTCGAGCCGTGGATCGAGGAGACGCTGCGCTACGAGGCGTCGAGCCAGTTCCTCGCGCGGCTGACCCTGCAGGACTTCACCGTCGAGGGCGTCACCTGCCCGGCCGGGTCGAAGCTGATGTTCGCCCTCGGCGCGGCCAACCACGACCACGAGGTCTTCAGCAACGCCGACGAGTTCGACATCATGCGCGACAAGGCCGAGCTCGCCCGGCACATCGCGTTCGGAGGCGGCCGGCACTACTGCCTCGGCGCCAACCTCGCCCGGCTCGAGGCCAGGATCGCGCTCACCCAGCTGGTCGAGCGCTGCTCCTCGATCGACGTCGCCGGCGAGCCCCGGCGTTTCTACTCGGCCAACGTGCGCGGCTACGCCTCGTTGCCCGTGACGGTCACCCCGCGATGAGCCGGTATGGCTCGCTGAGCCGGTCGGAGCTCGCCGTACTGGTGCCGGAGCTCCTGTTGATCGGGCAGCTGATCGACCGCTCCGGCATGGCGTGGTGCATCGGCGCCTACGGCCGGGAGGGCATGCAGCAGGTCGCGATCGAGGAGTGGATGGCCGCCAGCCCGATCTACACCGGCCGGATGCAGCGGGCGCTGGGCTACCAGGGCGACGACGTGGTCACGATCTTCAAGGGGCTGCAGCTCGACATCGGGGCGCCGCCGCAGTTCATGGACTTCCGGTACGCCGTGCGCGACCCCTGGCACGGGGAGTTCCACCTCGACCACTGCGGCGCGCTCCTGGACGTCGAGCCGATGGGCGTCGACTACGTCCGCGGCATGTGCCACGACATCGAGGACCCCACCTTCGACGCCACGGCGGTCGCGACCAACCCGCGGGCTCAGGTGCGGCCGGTGCACCGGCCGCCGCGGACTCCGGCCGACCGGCAACCGCACTGCGCGTGGACGGTGACGATCGACCCCGCGTTCGCGCCGGTGTCGGAGTCGGCCGACTGCACCGCCCTGCGGTCCTCCCGCGCCGCGCTCACCGAGCTGGCCCCCATCGACCCGACCGACGACGGCCTGGCCGACTACTCCGGGCCGTTGCTCAGCGACCTCGACTTCACCGCGTTCTCGCACTCCGCGCTGGTGCGGATCGCCGACGAGGTGTGCCTGCAGATGCACCTGCTCAACCTCGGCTTCCGCCGCGCGGTCGACCGGCGCAGCGAGCCCGCCGCCGCGCGGGAGATCGCGCTGCGGCAGCTGGTGGGGATCGCCGGCGTCGCCGGGGAGCGGATCCACCGCGCGCTCCGGCTGCCGTCCGACGAGGCCGGAGCCCTGCGCCTGTTGTCGCTCCACCCGCTGCTGAACCCGGCGGCGTACGTCGACGCCACGGTGTCCGATCGCCTGGTCGTGCGCCCCTCGCCGGCCCACGACGACGGCGCCTGGGTCTCCCTCTGCGGCCCGGGCTCGACCCGACCGCTCCAGGCCGCCGTCCGCGCGGTCGACCCGCACCTCGACGTCGAGGTCACCGGCAGCGACGCAGCCTGGACGACGACGGTCGTGCGCCGCGACGAGGAGGCCCCCGTCGCCGACGAGGTCGCGGTGACGCGGATCAGCGGCGGAGCGACCTTCGCCTTCGAGCCGCGCCGGGCGCTGCCGATCACGCCGGTGTAGGCGGCGGCCGGGCTGGCCGCCCCGGCCGTCGTACAGGGACATGCGAATGTCGCTGCCGGGGCTGCTGAGCGCCACACCAGCCCCACCGGCGACATTCGCATGTCGGTGTACGAGGCGGTGGCGGCACGCCGACGGCCGGGTGCCGGCTGGACGCCGGCGTGGACTCGCGGACCAGGCCGCGAGCCCCCGTCGTACACGGACATGCGAATGTCGCTGCCGGGGCTGCTGAGCGCCCCACGGGCCACGTCCGCGACATTCGCATGTCGGTCTACGAGCGCCGGGAAGCCAGGCACACCCGCCCGGCGCGCACACCCGCCCGGAAAGCACGACAGCCCGGACCTTGCGGTCCGGGCTGTGCGACTGGCGACCCCGACGGGACTCGAACCCGCGGCCTCCGCCGTGACAGGGCGGCGCGCTAACCAACTGCGCTACGGGGCCTGGTGTGGTGCTGGTGCTGGTCGATCGGCTTCCTCAACCAGAAGCCACGGAATGCTAACGCATCGGAGTGCCCGACCTGAAATCGAGCCCGGGCCTAGCTGGCCTCCCGGTCGATCCGGCGCTGGGCGATCCGGCGGTCGCGCTGGCGGCGGAGGCGGCGTACGGTCGCCGGCGCGTGGGCGAGCGCCTCGGGCTGACGGATCAGCCAGGCGACCAGCTGCTCGTGCTCGAGCAGGGAACGGTCGAACTGCTGACGCACAGCGGGTCCCTTGGGTCCCATGCTCTTCGACCACGTGCCCTCGAAGTCGAGGACCGCGCGGTGCTCGTCGGTCAGCTCGGCCATGCGGACCAGCATGCCAGCGCAGCGGGTGAGATCTCCAACCGGACCAGCCCGGGCGCCCGGTCGTCTCGCTCCTCGAACACCCGTCGCGGGGGACCCGCGCTGACTATGCTCTCGGCATGCTGACGAGGGGTACGCAGCGTCCCACGCTGGCGAGCGGTCTGGATCTCCACGACAACGCGCTCAACCTCCTGCGCCTGATCCTCGCAACCCTCGTCATCGTGTCGCACTCGCGTCCGCTCGGCGGGTACGGCGACGACGACCCGTACTTCGGCCGGATCAAGCTCGGCACCATCGCGGTCGCCGGCTTCTTCGCAGTCAGCGGCTACCTGGTCAGCCGGAGCCGGCTGCGCCAGCGGCCGAGCCACTTCCTGATCCGGCGGTTCGCCCGCATCTACCCGGGATACTGGCTCTCCCTCCTCGTCACGGTCTTCGGCCTCTCGGCCCTGATCGGCGCGCGCCGCGGCGGCTGGTCCCTCGGCGACGCTGCGCAGTCCTTCGTCTCGGGCCTGGGCCTCCTCGGCTGGCCCGGCACGGTCGGCAGCACCCTGCACGGCATGCCCGTCGACTCCACGCTCAACGGGTCCCTGTGGACCCTGCCCTACGAGATCTTCTGCTACCTGGCCCTGGCCGCCGGTCTGTCGCTGCTGTTCGTGCGGCGGCGGTTGCGGTTCTGGTCGCTGTTCGGCGTGCTCATGCTGATGGTCGCGGGCGTGCTCAAGGGCGCGCAGGGTGGCACGTCGGGGCTCCTGCTGCTCGTGTGCTTCTTCTCGGCGGGCGTGGCGCTCCAGGCCTGGCAGGAGTCCATCGAGCTGAGCCACCGCTTCGCCGCGGTCGCCGCCGTCGTCACGGCCGTGTCCTTCCTCTTCACCCCCACCCTGCTCCTCGCCGCGCTGCCCTTCGCCTACCTCTGCCTGTGGTTCGGTGCGGTGTGCCCGCCGCGTCTGAAGAAGATCGGGGCCACGAACGACGTCAGCTACGGGGTCTACCTCTACGGCTGGCCGGTGCAGCAGACCCTCACGGCGTACGGCGTCGCGGGGCTCGGGTACGTCGGCTACACGGCGGTCGCGCTCCTGGCCGTCGGGCCACTGGCGTGGATGAGCTGGCTGCTCGTGGAGCGTCCGGCCAACCACCTCGCCAAGACCCGGACGGCGGCCCGGGCGCGCCGCGCCGCCGTCGCGACCCCGGTCGACGGCACGCCCGGCGGCGCGCCCGACGTGCCCCGTGCCGAGCCCGAGCTCAGCCCGAACTGACCGACGCTCGCGGTGAGTCCGCCCGCGAGCTGAGCTAGGCGCTCACGACGTCGAGCGGCGGCAGCACGCCGTCGACGGGGCAGCCGAAGTCCTCCAGCTGGTGGGCCAGCCACGACGCCGTGGCGAAGGCGTTGGGCCCTCCGACCGCGGCGGTCGTCAGGAACTCCTCGCGCTCGTGGTCGAGGAGGATCAGGTGGTCGTCGTAGTCGAACGCGACCGACCGCCGGTTCTGCGCGGGCGCACCGAGCGCGAGGAGCGCGGAGCGGACGGTGTCGAGGGATGCCCTCACGAGGATGAGCGTCGGGCCACTCACGCGCGCCTACTGTTCACCCGATCATCGTCGCCGGTCGCAGGGGACCGCGCAAGCAGCGCCCACGGTCCGGCCGGCACCCCCAACGGGATTCGAACCCGTGCTACCGCCGTGAAAGGGCGGGGTCCTAGGCCGCTAGACGATGGGGGCAACGTTGCCGGCAACGACCGGGGACCAGCATAGGGGCCCGGTCGTTGCCGTCGGACCGCAGCCCGGCTCGTGGGCCGGTCCCTAGGCTGGCGGGCGTGGACCTCTCCGACGCCGAGTTCGACGACCTGGTGGCCGAGGCGCTCGACCGGATCCCTCCGGCACTGGCGACGCTCATGGACAACGTGGTCGTGCTGGTCGAGGACGAGCCGCCTCCGGAGGAGTCCGGCGTCCTCGGCCTGTACGTCGGGACGCCGCTGACCGACCGGGACAGCGGGTACACCTTCCGCCCGCCCGACCAGGTCTTCGTCTACCGGGGTCCCCTGCTGCGGATGTGTCGCGACGCCGCGCAGCTGGCCCACGAGATCCGGGTCACCGTCGTGCACGAGATCGCCCACCACTTCGGCATCGACGACGAGCACCTGCACGAGTGGGGCTGGGGATGACCGCGCCGACCGGTCAGGAGACCTCGCGCCGGTTCGACAGCACGAGCCGCACCGCACCCGTCCACGCGACCGGCGCCTCGCCGGCCCCCTGACGGGCGAACTCCCCGAGGTACCAGTCGGCCAGGGCGATCAGGTCGTCGGGCGGCTGGATCGAGAGCAGCACGGTGCCCGACAGCTCGGCGTACACGCGGTGCAGGAGCTCGTCGAGCCGTTGCATGGTGGCCGGTGCGGTCGGGGGCGTGACGTAGGTCAGGTCGACGGTCTCGCCGCCGTCCTTGATGGCCGCGTCCAGGTGCTCGATCCCGGCCACCTGGCGCCGTTCGTACTCCACCTGGAGGAAGGTCTCGGAGAAGTCCACGGCCAACGGGTACCGCTGGGCATCGCTGAGTGCCAGCAGCCGGAGCTCGCGGCCGAGCTCGTTGAAGTGCCGGCGCAGGTGCGCGAACAGCTCGACGGGCATGCCCAGCAGCCGGATCTCGAGCATGTCCGCGGGATCGACCGGCCTGAGCCCCAGGCGGGCGATCGCGCCGTCCACGTCGAAGACCTCGCCCTCGACGGGGTTCTCCTTGATGCCGTTGCTCGGCTCGAACCACACGACCTTGCCGTTGCCGTTCGGGCTGATGTCGGCGCCCCAGCGCTCTGAGTACGCCGCGACCAGGTCCAGCCCGCGGCCCATCGTCATCCACGACGAGTCGTCGCCGAGGTCGACGAGGTGGTGGGTCTCCATGCGTCGCGGCGGCGCCAGCGACTGGTCGGTGACCTCGACCCTCGGGTGCTCCTGCGTGCCGCGCACGTGCACGGTCATCGGCGGCTCGGCGTGCAGGATCGCGTTCGTGACCAGCTCGGAGACGGCCAGGCGGGCGCTCTCCGCGAGGTCGCCCCGGCCGATCTCCGTGAGGACACCCGTCACCCAGTCGCGTGCCAGCCGCACCGACGGAGGACTCGCCGGAAGGGCGAGTGTTCTCTTGTTCCAGGGCACTAGGGCGAACTCCTGGGTCGAGTACCTGCGACGGGGCGGGCGTCAGGCCCGTCCCTCCGCGTCCGATCAAACCACAAATCGGGTCCCGTGCCCCGGATCGCGCGGCTCATGCGCGACCGCCCCTGTGACCGAGGTGACGGGCCCGCCGTTTGTGACCGGTCCGCCACGACCGGGACAATGGGGGCATGGCGACGAACCAGGACCGCACGGACCTCCGTCCCGACACCTCCCCGGATGCCGCGCCGGAGCCGGGATCGGCTGCCCCCTCGCGCCACCGGGTGGTCGTGATCGGGTCGGGCTTCGGCGGGCTGTTCGGCACCAAGGCGCTGCGCCGCTCCGACGTGGACGTGACCATGGTGGCCAAGACGACGCACCACCTGTTCCAGCCGCTCCTCTACCAGGTCGCGACCGGCATCCTCTCCGAGGGCGAGATCGCGCCGCCCACGCGCGAGGTCCTCGCCCATCAGCGCAACGCGCGCGTGCTGCTCGGTGACGTCACCGGCATCGACCTGACCGCCCGCACGATCACCTCCGAGGTGCTCGGGCGCAAGCTCGTGACGCCGTACGACTCGCTGATCGTCGCCGCCGGGGCCGGCCAGTCGTACTTCGGCAACGACCAGTTCTCGCGGTTCGCGCCGGGCATGAAGTCGATCGACGACGCGCTGGAGCTGCGAGGGCGGATCTTCGGAGCCTTCGAGCTGGCCGAGGTGTTCGCCTCCCAGGGCCGCGACGTCAGCCACCTGCTCACGTTCGTCGTGGTCGGGGCGGGACCCACCGGCGTGGAGATGGCGGGGCAGATCGCCGAGCTCGCCCACAACACGCTCAAGCGCGACTTCCGGGCGATCAACACCGAGCAGGTGCGGGTGATCCTCGTCGACGCCGCGCCGCAGGTGCTGCCGCCGTTCGGGGCCAAGCTGGGCGCGTGGACCGAGAAGCGGCTCGAGCGACTCGGGGTCGAGGTCCAGCTCGGCGCGATGGTCGTTGCGGTCGACGAGCGGGGCCTCGAGGTCCAGGACCGCGACGGCACCCGGCGGCGGATCGAGGCGGTCACGAAGGTGTGGGCCGCCGGCGTGCAGGCGAGCCCGCTGGGCCGCACGCTCTCGGAGCAGACCGGGGCCGCGCTCGACCGTGCCGGCCGGATCGCGGTCAACCCCGACCTGACCCTGCCGGGCCACCCGGAGGTGTTCGTCGTCGGCGACATGGCCTCGCTGGACAACCTCCCGGGAGTCGCCCAGGTGGCGATCCAGGGCGCCCGGTACGCCGCGAGGCAGATCGACCGCCGGGTGCGGGGCAAGGCGCCGCAGCCGCCGTTCAAGTACTTCGACAAGGGCAGCATGGCCACGATCTCGCGCTTCAGCGCGGTCGCGACCATCGGTCGGCTGCGGATCTCCGGGTTCGTCGCCTGGCTGATGTGGCTCGGCGTGCACCTCTTCTACATCACCGGGTTCAAGAACCAGGTGACCGCGCTGCTGCACTGGGCGGTCACCTTCATCGGCAACGACCGGTCCGAGCGCACCGCGACCGAGCAGCAGATCTTCGCCCGCGAGGCGCTCCTGCGCCTGGACAACGGCGCCAGCGCGCTGGTCAGCGAACCCACCGAGGCACGGTCGCGCGAGGAGCTCGAGGCGCAGGCGCGTGAGGAGGCCCGGCTCACCGACTCGGGCGCGCGGGGGCGGTCCGAGGTCTCCTGACCCGGCGCCGCGACTCACGCGACCGGCGGGCGCCCCTGGGCGACCCAGGTGGCGACCTGGGTGCGTGAGCGGAACCCCAGCTTGGTGAGGATGTTCTGGGAGTGCGCCTCTGCGGTGCGCACCGCGATGTTCAGCCGGGCGGCGATCTCACGGTTGGTCAGCCCCTCCGCGATCAGCTCGGCGATCTCCCCCTCGCGCGCAGTCAGTCCGTGGTCGGCGTGGTCCGTGCCGTCCGACGAGGCGGGCCGAGCCGCGGACGTGGACTCGCGCAGAGCGAAGGAGATGCCGCCGTCGATGCCGAGCGCGCGCCCGCGCTCGAAGCAGGCGGTGAAGCGGTCGTCGCCGAGGGCCTCGCGAGCCGCGCGCTCGCAGCCCTCGTGGAGCGGGTACAGGTGCTGGTAGGTCACCAGTGGCCGGCCCATGATCTCCCACAGCAGGTCGGCGATGCCGAGGAGGGTCGCGGCGCGCTCGTGGTCGCCCACGCCGCCCTCGGTCCACGCGAGCGTCTCCTCCGACCAGCCGAGCCCGGTGAGGTCGCGGATGCCGCGACGCAGCGCGATGCTCTGCCGGAGCAGCTCGGCCGCGCGTTCCTGGTCGCCCTGCTGCAGGACGAAGAGGCCGAGCGTCCACAGGGCGTACGAGCGGTGGAAGCACTCACCGGCAGGTTCGGTGATCCGCAGGAACTCCTCGTGGCACCAGGTCGCGCGCTCGACGTCGCCGAGCAGTGCGAGGGCAGAGCCGTAGGACAACAGCATGTCCAGCCGGAACTTCAGGTCCCGATCGGGCAGGTCGAGCGTGAGGCCCTCCTCGAGCACGGCCTTGGTCGTGGCCAGCTCACCGGCGAAGAGCGCGGCCGACCCCTCGGTGAACGCCCCGAACGCGGCGGTGCCCGGGTCGTCCCAGGCGGCCTCGATCGCGCGCGCCGCGTCGAGTCGCGCCCTTCCCGTCTCGTAGTCGCCGTCGGCGAAGGAGAGCGAGGCGTCGGTGAGCAGCGCCCGGGCGCGTACGACGGTCGGTGGGCCGGGCTCCTCGAGTGCTCGGGCAAGCCAGTGCCGGCCCTCGCGGGCCCACCCGCGGCCCCACCAGTAGAAGTGGTAGAGCGCAGCGAGGATCCGCAGCGCGCCTTCGGTCTCGCCGGGCTCGTTGAGGGAGAAGTCGAGCGCGGACTGGAAGTTGGCGTGCTCGCGGTCGAGCCGGGCGAACCACCCGACCTGCCGCGGGCTGACCCAGTCGGCGTCGGCGCGCTCGACCAGGCGAACGTAGGCGTCGCGGTGGCTGCGGCGCAGCCGGCCGACCTCGCCGGACGCCGAGAGCTGGTCGCGACCGAACTCCCGGATCGTCTCGAGCAACCTGAACCGGACGACGCCGTCGATCCGCTCGGCGATCACGATCGACTTGTCCACCAGCGAGGTGAGCGCCTCGAGCACCCGCGCGGCCGGGAGGCCCTCACCGGCCGCGACCTCCTCGGCGAGGTCGAGCTCGAACCCTCCCGCGAACACCGACACCCGCGCCCACAACAGCTGCTCCTCGGTCGAGCACAGCCCGTGGCTCCACTCGATGCACGACCGCAGCGTCCGCTGCCGGCCGGGCGCACGGGTCCGCGGCGACGCGCTCAGCAGGTGGAGGTGGTCCGACAGCCGGTCCAGCATGTCGCGCTCGGAGAGGGCACGCATCCGCGCAGCGGCGAGCTCGATCGCCAGCGGGAGCCCGTCGAGCCGGCGGCAGATCTCGCCCACGTCGGCACGGTTGGTCTCGGTGAGCTCCCACCCGGGCAGCGCGGCGGCGGCCCGGTCGCGGAACAGCTCGACGGCGCCGTACTCGAGCAGGTCGTCGGGCTCGATCGGTTCGTCCGCGTCCGGGAGGGACAGCGTCGGCACGGGCAGGAAGGCTTCGCCCGGCACGTCCAGCCGTTCGCGGCTGGTCGCGAGCACCCGGAGCTGCGGACAGCCCTGGAGCAGCTGGTCGGTGAGGGCGGCGATCTCGTCGATCACGTGCTCGGAGTTGTCCAGGACCAGGAGCAGCCGGCGCTCGCGGAGGTAGTCGACCAGCATCTCCATCGGCGCTCGGCCTGCCGACTCCCGGAGCCCGAGGGCGACCGCGACCGTGCTGGGCACCAGCGCCGCGTCGGTCACCTGCTCGAGCTCGACGACCACCACGCCGTCACGGAAGTCCTTGCGGACCGACGCGGCCGCCTCCAGTGCGAGCCGGGTCTTGCCGACGCCGCCGGGGCCGGTCAGGGTGACCAGGCGCGACACGGTCAGCAGCCGCCTGGCCTCGGACAGCTCACGACGCCGGCCCACGAAGCTGGTCAGGGCCGGAGGAAGGCCCGAGCCGCTCACCGGTGCGGAGCGCCGCATGCTTCGACTGTAATCCCGGTCGGCCCCCCGTCGGCTGGTTCGCCGAACCGGCACCGTGGTCCGGTTGCTACTCGAACTGCGGCGGGGTGCCGCCGTTCTTCGCGATCTCCTCGCGGGCCCAGCGGGGCAGGATGAAGATCCCCTCGGCCGTCACCGTGACGGTGCCGTCCGCCCGGCGGAGCTCGCCCTTGACGATCGTCTTGATGCCGTCCCGGCGGTCGACCCAGGCCTCCGCGCTGCAGGGACCCAGGGGCGTGTTGAGCCGGTAGCGCAGCGTGAGGGTGCCCGTCATCCCGGGCGAACCGCCGGCCGCGGCAGCCTCGCCGAAGACCTGGTCGAGCACCAGGGCGACCACGCCGCCGTGCACCTGTCCGGGCGGTCCCTCGTGCAGCGCGTTGAGCTCGAACTCCGCCGAGGCGCGCCCGTTGACCTTGTCCTGCACGACCGTGAGCGGCACGGCGTTCGGGTTGCGGATGCCGACCACCGCGTTGCCGTAGCCGCGGATCCGCCCGCCCTTGGTGAAGGAGACCCCGAAGTTGTCCGGGATCATGCTCTTCTCGAGCCGGGCGGTCAGCTCCTCGACCTGGCGGCGCACCTCCTCGACGGTGGCGTGGTCGACCGTGGTGCGGAGCGTCGCCTCGTTGAGACGGCGTACCGCCGCGGTGAGCGCGCCGAAGACCCGGACCTCGGCATCGACCTGCTCGTCGGTGAGGTCGAGGACGTCGTAGTTGAACGGTGCACCCATCGCAGCAGAATAGAACGAGTTTCAGATTCCGCGGTATGTGGGCTGCCTCTCAGTGCCGCCCGCCCGGCATCGCGAGCACGTGCGCTCCCCGCGCGGCCTTGGCGGCGAGGTACGGCGCGTTCGTGGCGGTCAGGTGCAGGCCGGTCGGGACGCGCTCGGCGATCTCGATGCCGAGCCGGTCCAGCTGCGCGACCTTGTCGGGGTTGTTGGTGAGCACGGCGACGCGGTCCAGGCCCAGCGCCCGCAGCATCTGGGCGGCCACGGTGTAGTCGCGGCCGTCGGCGGCGTACCCGAGGGCGAGGTTGGCCTCGTAGGTGTCCAGGCCGGTGTCCTGGAGGGCGTAGGCCTCGAGCTTGGCGTAGAGACCGATGCCACGGCCCTCCTGGCGCAGGTAGAGGAGGAAGCCACCCGTGCGGCTGATCCGGCCGACCGCCTCCGCGAGCTGCGGTCCGCAGTCGCAGCGCTCGCTGCCGAGCACGTCGCCGGTCAGGCACTCGCTGTGCAGCCGGACCAGGGGCGGGTCGTGGCGGTCGGCCACCGCGGCGGCGCAGTCACCGAGGCCGAGCGCGAGGTGCTCCCGGCCGTCGACCAGCCCGTCGAAGGTGAAGACGCGAGCGGTGGTGGTGCAGCCGTCGGCCAGGCGCAGCGGCACCAGCACCTGGGTGCGGACCGTCGCCGCCGGGATCTCCACCGCTCAGCCCTCGCCGACGAACCGGTCGGACAGCGCGTAGCGGAGCAGCACCACGTCGTCCAGCACCCGTGTCTCGACGAGCCGGGCGCGCCGGTGCGCCGTCCAGGGGTAGCGGCCGTCGGTCAGGAACCGCCGGGCCGAGGAGTCGCCGACCAGGAAGGGCGCGACGGCGAGCTGGAGCTCGTCGGCCAGGTCGTCGGCGAGGAACTGGCTGAGCACGGCTGCCCCTCCCTCGACGAGGAGCCGGCGCACGCCTCGGCGACCCAGGTCGTGGCTCACCCAGCGCATCGGCATCGGGCTGCCACCGTCGACCACGGTGGCGAGCCCGTCGAGAGCGGAGGCGGCCGCGGCGGCGGTGTCGCTCGTGCAGTAGACGAGTCGCTCGGCGTCGCCGGCGGTGAAGAAGGCGGCCTCGGGATCGAGCTTGGCCAGCGCGGTGAGGGTCACCTTCATCGGGCTCGGCGGCAGACCGGCGCGCAGCCGTTCGTCGCGACGCTCCGGCTCGCGGACCACGAGTCGCGGGTCGTCCGCGCGCACGGTGGCCGCGCCGACGAGGATCGCGTCGCTCCGGGCCCGCAGGCCGTCGACGCGATCGAGGTCGGCCGGGCTGGAGAGGACGAGCCGGTCGGCGGAGCTGTCGTCGAGGTAGCCGTCGAGCGACATGCAGCAGCTGAGCACGGTGTAGGGCAGGTCAGGCACAGGCGACCTCCTCGCGGACGGGCGGGGTTCGGAGGGCCCGCGGCCGAGGCGCCCGGCCGGCGAGCAGGACGACCGCGCCGGGCAGGGTCGCGACGAGCGCCATCACGCCGTACGCGACCGCGACGGCGACGCCGGTGTCCACGCCCAGCCCGGCGACCCCGAAAGCCCAGGCGGCGATGCCTTCGCGCGGCCCCCACCCGGCGACGTTGAGGGGCACCGCGGCCGCCAGCAGCACCACCGAAGCCAGCGGCAGCAGCGCCACGGACGACGCCTCGACTCCGGCGACCCGGGCCGCGAGCACGAAGATCGAGAGGTGGCCCAGCGCGGCCACGGTCGACGCGACGCCGATCGGGAGCCGCCGACCGCGCAGGACGGCGCGGGCCTCGCTGCTGACCAGCCGGACGAGCCGCGTCCGGCGGCGTACGCCGTGCGCGCCGGCCAGGAGCAGCGCGGCGACGGCCACCGCGGCCACCGCTCCGACTGCTCCGAGCCCGCGCAGGGGTGAGGGCAGGAGCAGCAGCACCGCGACGGTGAGCGGGACCTGCACGGACTGGCCGAGCAGCCGCTCCCAGGCAACCGAGCGGGCGGCGGGGCCCGGGGCGTCGCTGCGACGGGCGTGGCCGACCGCCCGGTCGACGTCGCCCACCACGCCGCCGGGCAGCGTCGCGTTGAGGAACTGGGACCGGTAGATCGCCGCGGTGGCCGCGCCGAGCCCGATCCGTACGCCGAGCCCGTCGGCGACCAGCTGCCAGCGCCATGCGCAGCAGACCGTGGTCACTGCCGTCACCGCGACCGCCGCCAGGAGCGACCACGGGGTGGCCATCCGCAGGCCGGCCACGAAGGGTGCCGTTCCTGTCCTTGCGACCAGGGCGCCCAGCACGAGGGCGCCGAGCGCCGGCCGGAGCCACCGCCACGGCGTCGGTCGGGCACCGGCCTGGGTGTCGCTCATCGGGCGGCTCCGCTCGGGTCGGGGATGGTCCTGCCTCGTCCTACGCGCTCGCGGCGGCAACGGTTCACCGGGCCTCCAGGGCGCGGGCGACGGCGCGGGCGGTGGCGGACCAGGCTGGCAGCGAGCCGCGCCGCACCCGCGCGGTCGCGCGCAGGCAGGTGCGCAACGCGGAGTCCGTGAGCCAGGACCGCAGCGCGGCCGCGAGCGCGTCGGCGTCGCCGGGAGGGACGAACAGGCCGGGGACCCGTCCGTCGGCGGTCCTGCCGAGCGACTCCGGGGTCCCGCCGGTGCGGGCCGCGACCGCGGGCAGTCCCCGGGCGAGCGCCTCGGTCAGGACCATGCCGTAGGTCTCCGCGCGCGAGGGCAGCACGAGCAGGTCGGCGGCGGCGTACGTCGCGTCGAGGTCGGGACCCGTCCGCACCCCCGCGAGCGTCACCCGATCGGCCAGCCCGGCGGCCGCAAGCTGCTCGCAGAGCCGCTCGGCGAACCCGGGGTCGACCTCGAGCGACCCGACCAGCGTGCACCGCCAGGGGAGGTCCGCCAGCGAGGTCAGCGCCTCGACCAGGACGTCCTGGCCCTTGGTCGGCGTCACCGCGCCGACGCACAGGAGGGCGCCACCGTCGCGGCTGCCTGCGACCAGACCAGCGGCGTCGGTGCCGGGCACGGCGACATGCACGCGCTCCTCCGGCAGGTCGTAGTGCTCGTGCAGCCAGGCCCGCGTCCACCCGCTCGTGGCGACCACTCCGGCCACCCGGGCGAGCAACGCGGCCTCCGCAGGCCGGCGTGACGCGGACAGCACGCCGAGCGGGAGGTGCACGAGGACGAACAACCGGAGCCGCGTGGCGCGCCGGGCCAGGAGGTCCGGGACGGCCGAGGCGACCAGGCCGTCGACCAGCAGGGTCGCCTGGTCCGGGAGCTCGTCCAGCAGCGTGCCGAGACCGTGCACGTCCGGCGGGGACGGGTCCGGCCAGGCGCCCGGTGCCTCGTGCACGTGCACCTGCCGGTCGAGCCCGCGGAGCTCGTCGACGAGGCGACGGTCGTAGTGGTTGCCGCCGCTCGGCCGGGCCGGGTCGTCGATGCCCTCCGGCGCCACGACGTGCAACGGCTCGGGGGGCATCGAAGCCTCAGAGCGCCCGCTCGTAGCTGGCCCAGGCGACGTGGGACTCGTGCAGGGTCACGGTGATCGTCGCGAGGTCGCGGGCGGCCTCGCCCAGAGCGCCGGCGTGGACCCGGTCGGCCAGTCGGTCGGCGACGAGCTGCGCGAGCGCCTCGGTCGTGGTGTTGCCCAGACCGGGGTCGTCGTCGAGGTTGCGGTAGTTCAGGTCGGCGAGGACCGACCGCACCTCCTCGGAGGCGCGGCCGATGTCGACGACGATGCCGTCGGTGTCCAGCCGCTCCCCGGCGAAGGTCGCGTCGACGACGTAGGTCGCGCCGTGCAGCCGCTGCGCCGGCCCGAACACCTCGCCCTGCAGGCTGTGGGCGATCATCACGTGGTCGCGGACGTTGACTCGGAACATCTCACTCGCTCTCGGGGTCGGCGCTCGGGCGGTCGGGGTAGCGGATCGTGTGGCACAGCGCCGGCAGCCGGCCGGCGGCGAGCGCGGCCATCACCTCGGGCAGCTCGTGGAACGGCGAGGAGCCGGTCAGCAGCGCGTCGTACGCCGGGTCGCGGAGCAGCTCGAGGGCCAGCGCCAGGCGGTCGGCGGTGCTGCGGCGGTGTCGACGGGAAGCGGCGACGGCTCCGACCTGGCTGGCCCGGACGGAGAGCCGGTCGGAGTGGAAGCGGCCGCCGAGGTCGAGGTGCACGGGGGTGTCGCCGTACCAGCTCAGGTCGACCACCGTGCCGTCGGCGCCGAGGAGGTCCAGCGACAGCTGCAGGCCCTCGCTGGTCGCGCTGGTGTGGACGACGAGGTCGCGGTCCGCCGGTGCTCCGGACGGCTCGGCGAACCCGACGTCCAGTGCGGTCGCCGTCGCGCGGCGGTCGGCGTCGGTGTCGACGAGGGTCACCTCGACCCCCGGGATGCCGGCGAGCAGGCGCGCGACGCAGCAGCCGACCATGCCCGCGCCGACGACGGCGACCCGGTCACCGACCAGGGGAGCGGCGTCCCAGAGCGCGTTGACCGCGGTCTCGACGGTGCCGGCGAGCACCGCGCGCGCAGCGGGCACACCCGCCGGCACGGGCGTCACCGCGGTGGCCGGCACGACGTACGCGGTCTGGTGCGGGTGGAGGCAGAACACGGTCTGCCCGAGCAGCGCGGGCTCGCCCGCCTCGACGACGCCGACGCTGAGGTAGCCGTACTTCACCGGGGCCGGGAACTCGCCGGCCTGGAACGGAGCCCGCATTCTCGCGTGCTGCCCGGCGGGTACGCCGCCCCGGAACACCAGCGTCTCGGTGCCGCGGCTCACGCCGGAGTGGAGCGCCCGCACGAGGACCTCGCCGGGGCCGGGGTCGGGCACCTGCTCCACGCGGATCTCGCCGCGACCCGGCTCGGCCACCCAGAACGCCTGCGCGTCGACTGCCACAGCACCTCTTCCCTCGGTGAACCAAAGCCTCCCGTGTCGCGTAGGACCCGGCAAGATCAGCTACGGAGGCGCGGTGCAACGGGTTCAGGGTCCAGTGGTCGGGTTCGCGGGCGTGCTCGCCCTGCTGGCCGTGCTCGACGGCCTCACCGGGCTGGGCGTGCGCGGATGGTGCGTCGGAGCCGGCGCGGCAGCCGTGATCGCCCTGCTGCTGGGCCGGGCGCTCCGTCGGCGGTCGGCGACGCTCGGCCCGGCGGACCGGATCACCCTGCTGCGCGCGGACCTCGCCTGCGCCGTGGCCGCGCTCGCGGTGAGTGACGGTCCCGTGGCGCTGCTGGTCGTCGTCGCGGTCGTCGCCCTGGTGCTGGACGGCGTGGACGGTCGGGTCGCGCGGCGTACCCGGACCGTGAGTGCGCTGGGAGCACGGTTCGACATGGAGGTCGACGCGTTCCTGATCCTGGTGCTCAGTGCGGACGTCGCCCCGCGCGTCGGCTGGTGGGTGCTGCTGATCGGGGCGGCCCGTTACCTGCTCCTCGGAGCCGCGCGGCTCCTTCCCTGGCTGCGCGGAGAGCTGCCGCCGCGGCCGTGGTGCAAGGTGGTCGCCGTGGTCCAGGGCGTGGTGCTGGTCGTCGCCGTGAGCACCGTGCTGCCGGTGGTGCCGACCAGGCTCGCGCTCGCGGTCGCCCTGGCCCTGCTGGCCGAGTCGTTCGGCCGCGAGGTGCGCGACAAGTGGCGGCTGCGGGGCCGCCCGGGTGAGCCCGGCGGTGCGCAGGAGCCGGCGATGGTGGGCCGTGGCTGAGCAGACAGTGGTGTCGCCCGTGCCCGACGTCGAGGAGACCCCGCCCGCACGACCGCCGCGCCGCCCCGGGGCCCGGACCACGGTCGTCAGCGTCCTGGCCGTGGCAGCGGTCTGGCTCGCTCTGGTGCTGCCGGTCCGGACCCGCGACCTGACGCCGGCGTCCTTCGTCCAGGTACCGCTGGAGGGCCTGCTGCTGGTCGCCGTGGCCCTGCTGCTGCGGCGCGCCGAGCGGCGACGTCTGCTCGCCACGGTTCTCGGCGGTGTGCTCGGCGTGCTGCTGGTGGTCAAGGCGCTCGACCTCGCCTTCGACACGGTCTTCGATCGTCCCTTCGACCTGCTGAACGACTGGTACTACGTCGGCCCAGGTGTCGGTGTGCTCGGTGACTCGATCGGCCGACCGGCGGCGCTGGTCGTGGTCGTCGCAGTCGCCCTGCTCGCGGTCGCCGTGGTGGTCGGCGTCGCTGCTGCCGGCGTACGGGTGGCCGGGGTGGCGGCGGCACACCGGCGCGCGTCGGCGCGCGCACTGGTCGTGCTGGCGACGGTGTGGGCGGTCGGAGCGGTCGCCGGTCTGCACGTCGGCTCCACCGGCACGCTCGCCGGTCACGGCACCGCCGACCTCGCCGTGGACGAGGTCCGCCAGCTCCGCGCGGACCTCGTCGACCGCAAGGTCTTCGACCGCGAGATCGCCCGGGACCCGTACGCGAGCACGCCTGCCGACCGGCTCCTCGCCGGGCTGCGCGGCAAGGACGTGCTGGTCGCCGTCGTCGAGAGCTACGGCCGGGTCGCCGTGCAGGGCACCAGCTACTCGCGCGGGGTGGACGCGGTGCTGGCCCGGGGGGACCAGCAGCTGCGGGCGTCGGGCTACTCGGTGCGCAGCGCGTTCCTGACGTCCCCCACGTTCGGGGCGGGGAGCTGGCTGGCGCACGCGTCGCTGCAGTCGGGCCTGTGGGTGGACAGCCAGCAGCGCTACAACCAGCTGTTCACGCGCCACCGGCTGACCCTCAGCCGTGCCTTCGCGCAGGCGGGCTGGCGGACGATCTTCGACGACCCGGCGATCACGAAGGACTGGCCGGAGGGAAAGCGCTTCTACGGGTTCGACCAGTCCTACGACAGCCGCAACGTCGGCTACCGGGGGCCGAGGTTCGACTACGCGACAATGCCCGACCAGTACACGCTGGCCGCGCTGACCCGCAACGAGTTCACCGCGGATCCCGGTCGCCCGCGGGTGATGGGCGAGGTCGACCTCGTCTCCAGCCACCACCCGTGGACGCCGCTGCCGCACCTGGTGCCGTGGTCCTCGGTCGGTGACGGGTCGGTCTTCGACGGGATGCCGGCGCAGGGCGAGTCCGCGACGGCGGCGTTCCGCGACCCGAACAAGGTCCGCGCGCTCTACGGTCAGTCGATCGAGTACACCCTCGGCACACTGGTCTCGTGGCTGCAGGTCCAGCCCGACCCGAACCTCGTGCTGGTCGTGTACGGCGACCACCAGCCGCACGGATACGTCTCCGGGGAGCACCCGGGCCACGACGTGCCGATCTCGGTGATCGCCCGCGACCCGGCCGTGATGGATCGGATCGCGGGCTGGGGCTGGCAGGACGGGCTGCGGCCTCAGCCGGACGCACCGGTCTGGCGGATGGACACGTTCCGCGACCGCTTCTTCGCCGCGTTCACGCCGGCCGGCTGACCCGGCGTACGAGCACGACGACGCCGGTCGGAGAGGGCTGGCGGACCTCCTCGACGACCAGGCCGAGCCCGTCGGCGACGTCGGCCACGGCCGCGGCCTGGCTGGCGTTGCCGAGCTGGAGCAGCAGGACTCCGTCGGGCTCGAGGTGCGCGGCAGCCACCTCCAGGCAGCCACGCGCGATCGCCAGGCCGTCCTCGCCGCCGTCGATCGCGAGGCGGGGGTCCTCGGGGTGGTCCACGGTGCGTGCGCTCGGCACCCACGGCGGGTCGGCGATGATCACCGGGAACAGCTCACCGGGCGCGAGCGCCTCGTGCAGGAGCGCGTTGCGGACCTCGACGCGGTCGGCCAGTCCGGCGGACGCGGCGTTGGCACGGGCGTACTCGCAGGCGATCGGAGATGCGTCGACCGCGACCAGGCGGCGCTGGTTGCCGTGGATCGCCAGCAGCCCGATGTGGCCCGCGCCCGTGCACAGCTCCAGCACGGGACCGGGGGCCGCGTCGGCCAGCAGGTCGGCCGCCCATCGGGACTGAGCGACGGTCCAGGGACGGGGTTGCAGCACGCGGTCGTCGTAGGCGATGTCGAGGCTGCCGAGCCGCTGCACGCGCGGCGTGACGCTGCCGGGGCCTGGCTCACGCGTCGTCGAGGTCATGCGGCCGGGTACCCGCGTGACGGCACCGACAATCCCGCGGCGACGGGCATGCCGGCGTGCGCCGGCGGGTAAGGAGCCGGGACCCCACGACAGGAGCAAACGCATGCACGACACCGTCGTCGTCCGGCGCACGATCAACGCCGGGCCCGGCCGCGTCTGGGCGGTGCTGGCCGACGGCTGGCTGTACCCCTCATGGGTCGTGGGGGCCTCGCGGATGCGCGACGTGGACCAGTCCTGGCCCGCCCCCGGCAGCCAGCTGCACCACTCCGTCGGCCTCTGGCCGCTGCTGCTCGACGACCGCACCGAGGTGATCGGTTCGATCCCGGGGGAGGAGCTCCGGCTCCGCGCCCACGGCTGGCCCGCCGGCGCCGCCGAGGTACTGATCCGGCTGACCCCGGTCGAGGACGGCACCGAGGTGACCATGGAGGAGGACGCGGTGCAGGGCCCTGCCAAGCTCGTCCCGGGTCCGTTGCGCCAGGCCGGGGTGATCCCCCGCAACCGCGAGGCACTGCGACGGCTGGCCTTCCTCGCCGAGGGCCGCGCCGCCTGAGCGGGGCGCGGGCCGGCGGGGGCCGGCCGCGCACTCGTCCTCGTCCGCGCCCTCGTCCGCGTACAGCGACCTGCAATTGTCGCCGGAGCGGCCCCTGTGACCGACTCGCGCCCCACGCGCGACATTCGCATGTCCCTGTACGACGCGACCCGGTCGGCCGGCTGGCGGGCGGCCCGCCCGTCGTACAGCGACCTGCAATTGTCGCCGGAGCGGCCCCTGTGACCGACTCGCGCCCCACGCGCGACATTCGCATGTCCCTGTACGACGCCGGCCACCGCACCGGCCGACGGCCCCACCGACCAGGTACGACCGTCACCTCACGGGCCGAGCACGCGCCCCCAGGCGGTCCGGAGCAGCGCGCGCCGCGCTCCGGCCCAGGCGCGCTCGGTCCGCAGCGCCGCCCGCGCGGCGTTCCAGCCGCAGGCGCCGTGCACGCCGCCACCGGGATGGGCCGACGCCCCCGCGAGGTAGAGCCCCGGCACGGGGGTCTCGGGCCGGCCGAGCCCTGGCGTCGGGCGGAACACCAGCTCCTGGTGGACCGCGGAGGTGCCGGCGTTGATCGCCCCGCCGACGAGGTTCGAGTCCGCCGAGGACAGGTCCTCGGGGCTCTGCGCCGAACGGGCGAGCACGTGCGAGGAGAAGCCCGGTGCGACCCGCTCGACGGCTGCGGTCATCCGGTCCACGTGCGCGTCCAGGGCGCCGGGGTCGTCCAGCGAACCGCGCGGGACGTGCGTGTAGGCCCACGCCGACTCGGTGCCCTGCGGTGACCGGGTCGGGTCGGCCGTCGTCATCTGACCGAACAGCAGGAACGGTCGCTCCGGCACCCGGCCGACGGTCAGGTCGGCGGCGTGGTCGACGAACCCGTCGACGTCGACCCCGAGGTGGACGGTGCCGGCGCCGTGCGCGCCCCGGGCCGCCCACGGGACGGGACCGTCCAGGGCCCAGTTCAGTTTGAGTGTGGCGTGGTCCCACTGGAACCGCTCGAGGTCGCGCCGCATCCGCCCGGGCAGCCGGTCGAGCCCCACCAGGTCGCGGTAGAGCGACGGCGCGTCCACGTCAGCCAGTACGGCGCGCCGCGCGCGTACCCGCCCCCCGTCCTGCAGCCGTACGCCGGTCGCCCGGCCGCCCGTCAGCTCGACGGCTTCCACCCGGGCGCTCGTCCGGATGGAGACACCGCGCGACCGGGCCCGCCCGGCGAGCGCGTCGGCGAAGCGCTGGGCACCGCCCTCGGGCACCGGGAAGCCCACGTCCTGGCCGAGCATGCACAGCAGCCAGCCGAAGACGCCGCTCCCGGCGGCGTCCGGCGGCACGTCGGCGTGCATGGCGTTGCCGGTGAGCAGCGCCGCCGCCCCGTCGCCGTCGAAGTTCTCCGTGGCGAGCCGGCGCACCGGCAGGACCGACAGCCGGGCGAGGTCGAGGAAGCCGGCGATCCGGAGGGCCCGGACGATCCGCAGACCCGCGACCACCGGCGGGAACGGCGTGAACAGCGCGTCCAGCAACGGGTCGCGCAGCTGGCGCCACTGGTCGAACATCCGCAGCCATGCGTCCCCGTCGCCGGGCGCGAACTCCTCCACGCTCGCCGCGGTCTGCGCGGGGTCGCGGGAGAGCACCGCCGCGCGGCCGTCGTCGAGCGCGTGCGCGAGCACGCTCGGCGCATGCCGCCAGCTCAGCCCGAAGTCGGCCAGGTCGAGGCCCTGGATCACCGGCGACGCCGCGGCCAGCGGGTAGAAGGCGCTGAACAGGTCGTTGCAGAACCCGGGCGCGGTGACCTCCGCGCTGCGGACGGCGCCTCCGACCTCGTCGTTCGCCTCGAGCAGGACGACGTCCCAGCCGGCGTCGGCGAGGGCGTTCGCCGCGACCAGTCCGTTCGGACCGGCGCCGATCACGACCGCGTCGGCGACCTCAGCTGTCACGGGCTTCCACGACCGACGGTCGCGGCGCGGCTGCGGTGACGACCTTGTGCGTCCCGTCGCACCACGGCGCGCGCTGCGACCTGCCGCACAGGCAGACGGCGACGACGGGCCGCGTGGTGGCGTGGGCCCGGCCGGCCGCGTCGATCACCTCGTCGGCGCCGCGCACCAGCGCAGGCCCGTCGGGACAGATCTCCACCTGGCAGCTCATGCGACCTCCTGCTGCAGCGTATCCAGCAGCGCGGAGTCGCCGGCCCGCCAGGCGTCGACCATGAGCGCCCCGGCCCGCGCGTCGAGCTGCACGCAGACCCCCGCACCGAGGAGCACGTCGCGCTGCAGCTCGGGGTGCTGCTCGACCAGCCGCTGGCAGATGCTGCGGCACGCGACCTGCTCGTGCACGGCGTCGGCCTCGACGTGCTCGTCGAAGTACGCGGTCACCCGCGCGTCGAAGCCGAGCCGCTCGGCTCCGCCGACGTACCGCCGGCACGGCAGCGAGCTGGTCGACTCGAACGCGGCCAGGTGTCCCATGAGCGCGCCGCGCAGCCGACGGTGCAGGGCGAAGAGCGACATCGCGTTGTTGACCGCCAGGGTGGCGGCCGGCACGGCGTCGATGTGGGCACCGTACGTCGGGTCGAGACCCGCGCCCTCGAGCGCGCGCGCGAACAGCGTGCTGTGGAGCCGGTCGACCCGTCCGCCCCCGAACTCGTCGTACTGGAGCTCGGCCAGCGCGACCTTGGGCGCCCCGTCGAGGCGCGGGATCGCGAACGCGTGCGGGTCGGACTCCTTGAGGTGGTAGATGCTGCGGTGCACGAGGAACTCGCGGTACTGCTCCTCCGTGGCCTCGCGCTGGAGGAACCGCGCCAGCCCGGCGTCCTCGGCGTCGTCGATGACCGCGGCGATCTGCGCGGGCACGCGATCGGGCCTGTCCGCGTCGAGGGCACGCCCGACGGCCGGCTCGGTCAGCTCACGCAGTGCCTGCTCGAACGCCGCCTCCAGCTGGGCACGGGTCGCGAGCAGGCCGGGCGACCACTCGTGGCGGGCGTCCACGTCGTCGAACCCGCGGTAGCTGAGCTCGTAGAGCGCCCACAGCGCGATCTGCGCGTCCTCGTCGGAGAGCACGTCGGCGTGCGCGTCGTACGCCACGTGCGCGGGATCGGGCGAGACCATCGAGGCGAACACCTGCGCGCTGAACGGTCCGCGTGGTCGGGGCAGCTGCATGTCTCGCAGTTACCCGTGCGTAAGGGCGCTCATGCGCTGGCGCGCGACGGCCGGACGGTGCGACCGCTGCGGGTCCGGGCGGCCCAGTACGCCGGCTCCCGGAGCAGCCGGACCCACGAGTAGTGGCTCAGCCCGGGCAGCACGTTGACCACCGGGTCGAACGACACCGCGAGGTCGTCGCCGTACGCCGCTCCGAGGTCGAGCCGGCCGAACGTGTGCCACGGGCCCACCGGACCGGCCCAGCGGAGCTCGAAGCCGTGTCCCGGCTCGGGCACCGCGGCGAGGAGCAGCGCGCCGCGCGGCGACCGGTAGGGCAGCAGCGAGGTGAGCGCCCGTCCGGCGGGCTTCCGGGTCGGGGTCAGGACGTAGCGGGTGAGCCGACCGAGGCCCGTGCTGGCGAGCAGCAGGTCGGCCTCGCGGCCGTCCAGCAGGAGCCGGATCGCGAGTCCCTGGATGTCGGGCAGCGCGTCGGGCAAGCCGATGCCGCGCGAGACTCTGACGACCGCGGCGTCCTCTCCCGGGGCGTCGAGCCAGGGCACGCCGGACGGCATGGCGCCCGGCGTACGGGTCAGGGTCGCGTGCCGGAGCCGGCCCTCGGGATGCAGCGGCTTGATCCGCTGCCGCGCGGCGCCGAGCGCGCTGGTGCCCGCAGCGAGCACACCGCCGGCGGTGCGGGCGAGGAGGTCGACGGGTGCGGGAGCCATGCCGACCCGGTACCCGAGTGGTCCGGGCACAATCACCCGCCCGCGGCCGTGGGGAGTGACCCTCCGCACACGACGCGTTTCCCGCAGGTCGCTGGCCCGCCTGCCGATGGGAAGGCCGAGACTCCCCGCGCAGACAGGCAAACAGGAGATGGCAGCGCCCCAGCTCGAACGGTTCCTCGCACCTGAGGACATCATCGTGTCCAAGACCGACGCTCGGGGCGTCATGACCTACGTCAACCGGACCTTCGCCGAGATCAGCGGCTACACCGAGCAGGAGCTCGTCGGCAGGCCGCACAACATGATCCGCCACCCCGACATGCCGCGGGGCGTCTTCAAGCTGCTCTGGGACACGATCTCCGGCGGCGACGAGATCTTCGCCTACGTCGTCAACCTCGCCAAGACCGGCGAGCGCTACTGGGTGCTGGCCCACGTCACCCCGACCTTCGGCCCCGGGGGCGCCATCATCGGCTACCACTCGAACCGCCGGGCGCCGTCGCGGGCCGCGGTCCGCAAGCTCGANGGTGTGACGCACTCGCGCCCCACGCGCGACATTCGCATGTCCCTGTACGAC
>NZ_RJSF01000037.1:40500-88481 GCF_003725535.1 Nocardioides pocheonensis
GCCCGTCTACGCGCGCATGCGCCAGGAGGAGGCGCGTCACGCGAACGCCCGCGAGGCCGCCCAGGCGTCGGCCGACCTGCTGGCCGCACAGCTCGCGGAGCACGGCCTGACCTACGGCGAGTTCGTGTGGTCGCTGATCGTGGACCACCAGGAGGTCGCGGTCGCGCACTGACCAGCGTGGGCACGCGCGTCAAACCGGCGCATCGGGGAACAGGGTGGGGACATGTTCGCGATGCGCAGGAGGACGAGAGTGGACCCCAGGGTCGTGGTGGTGACCGGAGCGAGTGCCGGCGTGGGTCGTGCGACCGCGATCGAGTTCGCTCGTCGAGGCAGCAAGGTCGCGTTGCTGGCTCGCGGAGTCCGCGGTCTCGAGGCTGCGGCGCGCGACGTCGAGGCGGCCGGTGGCACGGCGCTGGCGATCCCCACCGACGTGGGCGACTACGACCAGGTCGAGGCTGCGGCGGCGCGGGTGGAGGCCGAGCTCGGTCCGATCGACGTCTGGGTCAACAACGCCTTCTCCGCAGTGTTCGCGCCCTTCACGAAGATCTCCATGGACGAGTTCCGTCGCACCACCGAGGTCACCTACCTCGGCTACGTGTACGGCACGAAGGCGGCGCTGGACCGGATGGTGCCCCGCGACCGCGGCACGCTGGTCCACATCGGCTCCGCGCTGTCCTACCGCGGCATCCCTCTGCAGAGCGCCTACTGCGGCGCCAAGCACGCGATCCAGGGTTTCCACGAGTCGTTGCGCTGCGAGCTCCTGCACGACGACAGCAACATCCGCACCACGATGGTCCAGCTGCCGGCGGTGAACACCCCGCAGTTCGACTGGGTGCTGAACAAGCTGCCCGAGCACCCGCAGCCGGTGCCGCCGATCTTCCAGCCCGAGGTGATCGCGCGCCAGGTCGTGTATGCCGCGGACCATCCCCAGCGTCGCGAGTACGTCGTGGGCGGCAGCGCGGTCGCCACGATCTTCGGCAACCGGGTGGCCGCCGGCGTGCTGGACCGCTACCTCGGCTTCACCGGCTACAAGTCGCAGCAGACCGGCGAGCCGGCCCGCCCGGACCAGCCCTCGAACCTCTGGGAGCCGGCCGACGGCGAGGACGGGCACGACTTCGGCGCGCACGGGTCGTTCGACGCCTCGGCGTCCAGCTCCTCCGCGCAGGCGCGCCTCACCCGCACGGGCCTGAGTCCCTTGCTGGTGAACCTCGGCGCGGCTGTGGGTGCGGGCGCGAAGATGGTGGCGGCCGACCCGAAGGCCTTCATGAAGGCCCTCCTGGCACGTCCGGCGTGACGTCGGGGCAGACTGCACGCGTGACCGAGACCGAGTGGTGGCGCTCCGCCGTCGTCTACCAGATCTACCCGCGCAGCTTCGCCGACAGCAACGGCGACGGCGTGGGTGATCTCGACGGCATCCGCGGCCACCTCGACCACCTCGCGACCCTCGGCGTGGACGTCGTCTGGCTCTCGCCGGTGTACCGGTCGCCGATGGACGACAACGGCTACGACATCAGCGACTACCAGAACATCGACCCGCTGTTCGGGTCGCTGGCGGACCTCGACGCGCTGGTCGACGAGGTCCACGCCCGCGGCATGAAGCTGGTGATGGACCTCGTCGTGAACCACACCTCCGACGAGCACCCGTGGTTCACCGAGTCGAGGTCGTCGAAGGACAACCCGAAGCGCGACTGGTACTGGTGGCGCCCCGCCCGCGACGGCACCGTCCCGGGTGAGCCGGGCTCGGAGCCGAACAACTGGGGCTCGTTCTTCTCCGGATCCGCGTGGGAGTACGACGAGACCACCGGCGAGTACTACCTGCACCTGTTCTCGCGCAAGCAGCCCGACCTCAACTGGGAGAACCCCGAGGTCCGCCAGGCGGTGTACTCGATGATGAGCTGGTGGCTCGCCCGCGGCATCGACGGCTTCCGCATGGACGTCATCAACCTGATCTCGAAGGACCCGGCGCTGCCGGACGGCGAGGTCCGGCCGGGGGAGGAGCACGGCCAGCTCGGCCGGTCGGTGATCGACGGTCCGCGGGTGCACGAGTTCCTCGCCGAGATGCACCGGGAGGTCTTCGCCCCCCTCGACCGCGAGCTGCTGCTCGTCGGCGAGACCCCCGGGGTGACGATCGAGGAGGCGCGAAAGTACACCGATCCCGCCAGCCGCGAGGTCGACATGGTCTTCCAGTTCGACCACGTGCAGGTCGACCGCGGCGCGTCCAAGTGGGACGTGCTGCCCTTCGACATGCGTGTCCTCCGCGCCGACCTCGTGCAGTGGCAGGAGGGGCTGGCCGAGGTCGGCTGGAACTCCCTCTACTGGGACAACCACGACCAGCCGCGTGCGGTCTCGCGCTTCGGTGACGACGGGGAGTGCCGGGTCGAGTCGGCCAAGCTGCTCGCGACGATCCTCCACCTCCAGCGCGGCACGCCGTACCTCTACCAGGGCGACGAGCTCGGGATGACGAACTACCCGTTCCGCACGATCGAGGAGTTCGACGACATCGAGTCGGTCAACTACTTCCACGAGTCCGTGCGGCAGGGCGAGGACCCCGACGACGTCCTCGCCCGGCTCCGGGCGATGAGCCGCGACAACGCCCGTACGCCGATGCAGTGGGACGACTCGCCGCAGGCCGGGTTCACGACGGGCACGCCGTGGCTGGCGGTGAACCCGAACCACGTGGAGATCAACGCTGCCCGCCAGGTCGGCGTGCCGGGGTCGGTGTTCGAGCACCACCGCGCGCTGATCGCGCTGCGCCACGAGGAGCCGGCGGTCGTGCACGGCGACTTCACGATGCTGGTCCCCGACGACGACCAGCTCTTCGCCTTCACCCGCCGTCACGAGGGCACCGAGATGGTCGTCGTCGCGAACTTCTCGGGCAAGCCGGCCGAGCTGCCCGGCGTCCTGGCCGACCGGTGCGAGGGCGCGGAGCTCGTGATCGGCGACCGGACCTCGACCGACCTGCTGCCGTGGGAGTCGCGGGTCTACCGACGCGCGGTCAGCTAGTCGACCAGGCCACCGTGCTCAGCAGCGCGAGCTCGGCCTTCCGGCTGTCCAGGCGGGTGTGCTGCACGACCACCGGCACGTCGCTGACCAGCACCGAGGCGTAGTCGGTGTCGCGGGGGACCGGCTCGGGGTCGGTCAGGTCGTTGAACCGCTGGTGCACGGTCCGGCGGGCCGGCACGGTGAACCGGTAGGGCCCGACCGGCTCCTGGTCGGTGAAGTAGAGCGTGACCTCGACGTGGGCGTCCTGGTCGCCGGCGTTGAGGACGCACGCGGTCTCGTGGCTCTCGAACGCGCGTCCGGAGCCGGTGCTGTCGCCGGGGATGTAACCCTCCGCGATCACCCACGTGGTGCTGCCGAGCGGGTCCATTCAGTCTCCTTCCGGGTGCAGGGCGTCGCTGAACGGGTCCTCGCGCCTCCGCAGCCAGCGGTAGCCGTGGCCGCCGAGCACGAACTTGACCGGGTCGTCTCCGGGAGGCGGGTACTCCCGGTCGGAGAGGACGTCGACGAGCCCCGAGAGGCGGACGTCGGCCAGCTCGCAGGTGACGTCCTCGCCGGCGAGGTTCACCGCCGCGACCAGGTGCCGGCCGTCGAGCTCGTGGCAGAGGCACAGCACGCTCGGTACGCCGGTCTCGAGCACGGTGCACGTGCCCGCGCCGATCTCCTCGGCCCCGAGGCGGGTTCTCGTCAGGTGGCTGACCTGCGCCATCAGGCTCTCGCGGTTGCACGCCTGGGCAGCCACGTTGACCCGCTCGTAGCCGAACCGGCCTCCGCTGATCGGCGCTGCGGCGAGCCGGTCGGCCGGAGCCAGCGAGAAGCCGCCGTTCTCCGCGTCGGTCCACTGCATCACCGTGCGGACCGCCTTGCGCTCGGGCCGGGACAGGTCCTCGCCCATGCCGATCTCGTCGCCGTACAGCAGCACCGGCGTGCCGGGCAGGCTCATCAGCAGGGCGTGGGCCATCGCGATGCGGCGGGTGTCACCGTCGAGCATCGGCGCCAGGCGCCGCCGGATCCCGCGGTCGTAGACCCGCATCTCGTCCTTCGGCGCGAACCGGTCGAGAACCTCGGCGCGGTCCTCCGTGCCGAGCTGCTCGAGGTCGAGCTCGTCGTGGTTGCGCAGGAACGTCGCGTACTGGCCGTGCCGGTGCGGCGTCGGGCGCCGGGCGATCGCTCGGGCCAGCGGCTCGGACTTCTCTCGAGCCAGGCTCAGGAAGGTGTTGTTGTTCAGCCAGAAGTCGATCAGCATCGAGAGCCGGTCGGGCGGGCCGATGTAGTCGGCGTACTTCTCGGGCGGCACGTCGACCTCTCCCAGGAGTACGGCGTCCGGGTGGTGGAGCGCGGCGAACTCGCGGAGCTCGGCGAGCAGCCAGTAGCCGTCGTCGCGCGGGTCGGCCGCCCGGGCGCGCTCGACCATGTAGGGCACCGCGTCGATGCGGAACCCCGAGACGCCCATACGGAGCCAGAACGCCATGATCCGGCGGATCTCCTCGCGCACCTTCGGGTTGCCGAGCTCGAGGTCCGGCTCGAAGTCGTAGAAGACGTGCCGGTAGAACTGCTGCGCCTCGTCGTCCCAGGTCCAGACGCTGTCCTCGACGGTCGGGAAGACCGGCTCCACGTCGGTGTCGTGGGGCTCGTCGGCCCAGACGTAGTAGTCCCGGTACGGCGACGTCCGGTCGCGGCGGGCCTCCTGGAACCAGCGGTGCTGGATCGAGGTGTGCTGCGGCACCAGGTCGACGATCACCCGCAGGCCCAGCGACTCGGCCTTGTTCAGCAGCATCGCCAGGTCGGCCACGTCGCCGAACCGTGGATCGACGGCGAGGTGGTCGGTCACGTCGTACCCGCCGTCGTCGTACGGGGACTGGTAGAAGGGCAGCAGCCAGATGCAGCTGGCTCCCAGGCCACGGATGTGCTCGAGCCGCTCGGTGACGCCACGCAGGTCGCCCCAGCCGTCGCCGTCGGAGTCCAGGAAGAACGCGACGTCGACCTGGTAGATCACCGCGTTGCGGTACCAGAGCGGCTGCATGGCCGCAGGTACCCCTGCGGCAGTGCGCCCATGCCACGCCCCAGCGGCGACAGCTCACTGACCGCCTCGACGCACCGGCTACGTGGGCCCCGTGGGTCTCGAACCCACAACCCGCGGATTAAAAGTCCGCTGCTCTGCCAATTGAGCTAGAGGCCCCGCGGGTCAGGCTTGTGGTGAGAACCCTCGGACAGTGCGACGGGTCCCACCAGCTTCACCGCGTGCCGAGGGTACCCGGTGAGGGCGGAGCGGTCTCAGCTCGCGACGGCGCGCACGACTTCCTGCTCGACCGGCTCGATGAGGATCCGGATCTGGCTCGACCCCGCGCACGGAAGGGCTCGGGCGCGCAACGGTGTGCGCAGCGCGCGCCCGGCGATCTGCACGGCCCAGCGCAGGTCGGCGAGCTGCTGGTCGGTCAGCCGATCGACCGTGGCGACCATCTGCCCGCAGCGGCGTACCGACTCCGCGACGCGGGAGACCAGAGCCTCGCGGTTCTCGTACGAGGGCGGTCCATCGACTCCCAGACCCATCTGGCCTCCTCCCGGTCCAGTTGCTTCGCCTGTCGAGGACCCGTCATGTCCTCCGCCTTCACATCGTCCGGATCGGCGGCAAGGTGAGACGAATCGGGCTGTCATCGGGATTCGAACATGAATCCATGGCCGGCCGGCGTGGCGCGTCGGTGGATCGCCGCAGGTGGCCGGTCGCGCGCACCGGGTACGGCACGCGACGACCGGCCGACCGAGGCGTCGTCAGACGACGCGGCCGTAGGTGACCGCCGACGTCCAGATCCGCTCCCGCTTCACCCGCTGGCCCGGGTACGGCGCGTGCACGATCGTGTGGTGGCCGGCGTAGATCGCCACGTGGTAGACGTGACCGCCGTCGTGGAAGAAGACCAGGTCGCCCGGACGGGCCTCGCGGGCCGAGATCCGTCGGGTCCAGCCCTGCTGCGCCGACGAGTTGTGCGGCAGGTGCTTGCCGGTGGCGATCCGGTAGGCGTAGGCGGTCAGGCCCGAGCAGTCGAACGCGTTGGGGCCGATCGCGCCGTACACGTACCGGTCACCGGACTGTGCCGCGGCGACCCGGAGGACGTGCAGGCCCTGCGCGGCGGTGATCGCGTGCCGGTGGTGGTGCCGGCGGTGGTGCCGGCGGTGGGCGGTCGTGGTGGCCGCCGCCAGCGAGAGGTCCGGGGCTGTGGCCTGGACGGGGGACGTCGCGGCGGGCGTCGACGTGGCGTCGGGCGCCGTGCTGCCGAACGTCGAGCCGCCGAGCACTGCCAGCGTGGCGACGGTGGCCGCCATCGTGGTGTTCAGGGCAGGGCGCAGCAATCCACGGGTCAGTGGGGACATGACAGTTCTCCTCGGTACGCCTGCGAAGGTCGACCTGTCGGATTAGGCCCCTTGGTTGGCCTCCACCGGTGCTGGTGGTTCACCCCGAGCCGCGGCACGTGGCCTCGGCGTCCTGCTTGGTTTCTCCGCCCTCGCCGCAATACGGCTTTCGCTCGGTCTGCACCTGGGCCCGCGGCGAGGTTCGGCGTGATCCAGGTCGCCCCACGGCTCTGGCACGCGGGGACTTCGCAATTCAGTGTGCAGACGCCCGCACGCTGCTCGGACGGCTCCCGGGGGCGCTGTGAGTCAGCCCACGGTCGATCGTGAGCGGCTTCACACGGGCTCCGGGCGCGGCACCGCGACAGCGGCGCAGCGATCGGCTACAGGACGACGCTCAGTCCGCGGACTCGGGACCGGCGGCCTGGTAGTGCTTCACGATCTCGACGAACTGGGTGGGATCGACCTGACGGGCAGAGATCGTGACGGGCTTGCCGCCGTCGCCGCGGAGCACCGCCTTCCAGGAGCGGGAGGACGGTCGGCCGCGGAAGGTGATCTCCGTGGCGGGGTCGCGCAGATCCCAGCCGAGCGTCCGGTTGCCCTCGGCGATCTCCAGCAGCCCGTTGCTGATCGACACGATCGGCGGCGACCAGCTCAGCAACGCCCACCACGACACCATGGCGAGCGAGGTCAGCCCGGCAGCACCGAGGACGGCGTCCTGCGTTCCCTCGGAGACGGCCCAGAAGATCGCGATGACGGCTCCGGCGGCGAACACGGTGAAGAGCGCACCGAAGACGTAGCTCATCACGTTGCCGGGCCGGAACTCGACGAAGCGGGGGACGGGCTCGGTGTCGGCCGGGCGCGGCGTACGGGCGTGCGTGGGTACGCCGCTGCGGGCCGCGGCGGGAAGGGGGCCCTCCGTGGACGGCGTCGACGGGCTCTCGGGGGCGCGACCCGGCGCGCGCGGTGCGGCGGCCTTCGCGGCCCGCTCGCGTGCCTGGCGCTCCCACTCGGCGCGCTCGGCGGCGATCCGCTCCTTCTCCGCGCGCTGCGCGGCGATCCGTTCCTGCTGCTCCTGGAAGGCCGCCAGTCGACGCTGCTCGCGCTCCTCGGCCTCCAGGCGCTGGCGCTCGGCCTGCTCCTCGGCGAGGCGCTCCTGCTCGCGCAGTGCGGCCTGACGGCGCTCCTCGAGCGCCGCGATGCGCTCGGCCTCGGTCTGCTCCCGCGCGAGCCGCTCGGCCTCGGCCTGTTCGGCGGCGGTCTGCTCGGCGGCCAGACGCTCGGCCTCGATCCGCTCCGCCTCGGCGCGCTCGGCGGCGATCTGCTCGGCCTCGGCCTGCTCCCGCGCGAGCCGCTCGGCCTCGGCCAGCTCGGCGGCGATCCGCTGCCGCTCGGCCATCGCGGCCTCGAGGCGGGCGTGCTCGGCCCGCTCGGCCGCGAGCCGCTCGGCCTCCGCCTGTTCGGCGGCGGTCTGCTCGGCGGCCAGACGCTCGGCCTCGATCCGCTCGGCCTCGGCCTGCCTCGGCCTCGGCGGCTCGGCCTCGGCCTGCTCGGCGGCGATCCGCTGCCGCTCGGCCATCTCGGCCTCGAGGCGGGCGTGCTCGGCCTGCTCGGCCGCGAGCCGCTCGGCGGCGATCCGCTCGGCCTCCGCCTGCTCCGCCGCAGCCCGCTCGGCCGCCAGCCGCTCGGCCTCGGCCTGCTCGGCGGCGATCCGCTCGGCCTCCGCCCTCTCGTGGGCGCGGCGCTCCTCCTCGACCCGCAGTGCTGCCAGGCGCTCTCGCTCGGCCTGCTCGGCCGCGGATCGGATCGCCTCGAGGCGCTCACGCTCCGCCTGCTCGGCCGCACGCCGCTCCGCCTCGAGCCTGACCTGCTCCAGCCGCGCGTCCTCGGCGTGCTGGGCGGCGGCCCGTTCGGCCTCGATCCGCTCGGCCTCGGCGCGCTCGGCGGCCAGTCGCTGCTCCTCGGCCTCGATCGCCGCGCGACGCAGGTTCTCCAGGCGCGTCTCCTCGGCGTGCTGGGCGGCGGCCCGTTCGGCCTCGATCCGCTCGGCCTCGGCGCGCTCGGCCGCCAGTCGCTGCTCCTCGATGGCCAGCGCGGCGAGCCGGAGGCCCTCGATGCGGGCCTCCTCGGCGTGCTGGGCGGCAGCCCGCTCGGCCTCGATCCGCTCGGACTCCGCGCGCTCCGCAGCGAGGCGTTGCTCCTCGGCCTCGATCGCGGCGATCCGCGCCGCCTCGAGCCGCTCGGCCTCCGCCTGCTCGGCGGCGAGCCGCTCCGCCTCGAGGCGCTCGGCCTCGGCGGCCTCGGCGGCCAGCCGGACCTGCTCGGCGTGGAGCGCGGCCCGACGAGCCCGCTCGCGGTCGGCGGCCTCCTGGCGTGCCCGCTCGAGGCGCTCGGCCTCGGCGCGCTCGAGCGCAGCCTGCTCGGCCGCGCGGAGCTCCTCCTCGACCTTGAGGGCGGCGAGCCGGGCCTCCTCGCGCCGCTGCGCTGCCTCACGGATGGCCTGGAGCCGCGCGCGCTCGGCCTGCTCCGCCGCGAGCCGCTCCTGCTCGGCCCGTGCGGCGGCCTGGCGGGCGATCTCGGCCGCCTCGGCCGCGACCCGCTGGCGCTCGGCCTCGTCGGCAGCGGCCCGTTCCCGGTCGGACTGCTCCGCCGCGAGACGCTGCTCCTCGGCCAGGCGGGCCGCGTGCTGCTCCGCCTCGGCCGCGGTCTGCTCCGCGGCGAGACGGTCAGCCTCCGCCTGCTCGGCCGCCCGCTCGGCAGCCACCTGCTCGTCCTCGGCCAGGTCGGCTGCCTGCTGGGCGGCGAGGCGCTCCTCCTCGGCCCGCTGCGCCGCCAGGCGCGCGCGCTCGGCCATCTCGGCCTCGTCGCGCTCCCGGTCCAGCCGGCGACGCTCGGCGCTCTCCGCCGCGAGCCGCTCGTGCTCGCTGGCCTCCGCCTCCGCGACCTGCGGATCCAGGTAGGCCGTGAGGAAGTCGGCCGGGGGCTCGCCGCCGTCGACCTCGAGGTCCCAGCGGGGGTCGTCGACGACGTGCTCGACCGGGGCCGCCTGCCCGGAGTCGTCGAGCGGCACGTCCAGGTAGGTCCCGAGGAACTCGGTCGGTTCGTCGGTCGGCGTCGCGACGAGCTGATCGGTGGTGTCGTGCACGGCGGGAGCGAGCTCTGCGGACACAGGCGCGGAGTCGTCGTCGACCTGCTCGGCCGCCGGGGCCTCGACCGTCGCCTCGACCGGGTCGGTGCCGCGACGGCCGGCCTTGCGCCGACCGCGGCGACGTCCGGCACGGCGTACGCCGGCCTCGGGCGCCTCCGTGGGCTCCTCGGTCGTTGCTCCCTCGTCGACGGCGTCGTGCAGCTCACCCGCCGTGCGCTCGGTGATCGCCGGCCAATCACCGGTCGCCCAGGGCTGCTCGGCGAAGTCCTGGGCCAACGTGGTCACGCGGGGCTCGTCGTCGGCCGGCGTCGGCTCATCGGCCGGAGCATCTCCGTCGCTGGCCTCGTCCGGGGCCGGCTCGTCCGTGGGCGCCGTCGGAGCGTCCGCGCCACGGTTGCGGGCGAGCCTTCCGAGCAGCCGGCGGCGAGGCGCGACCTCGTCGAACGCGTCGCCGTCGTCGATGGAGAGACTGAGCACGGCGAGCGGATCGCGGGACTCCTCGTCCGCGTCCGAAGGGGCGGTGGCGCGCTCGGCGCCGTCCTCCTCCTCGACCTCCTCCAGGCCGTCGGAGGCGATCCGGAGCGGATCGATCAGCTCGGTGTCAGCAGGCACGCCGAGCCGGGGGTCGAGCTCGTCGGCGGAAGCGGATCGCGTGCGGCGAATACGTGCCACGACCCCACCCCTTCCTCGTTCCTGCGATGCCCTGGTCTCCGCCCGCTCGTGCGCGCAGAACCCTTGCACGTCTCCGGCTCGCGCGTCGGCGGTTCGCGACGAATTGTCGCATCCCTGCTCCCGATATCCACCCAACGAGCCAGGGCACGAATCGGCACGCTCCGAGCGCGCTCGGGCGCCCGAGCGCCGAAGCCCGGTACGGCGCGCCGTACCGGTTGACCCGGCAACCCTGCGGTCGCCTCGCTCCGGGTCCGATCCGCGGCGATCCACACGAAGTCGGCCGCACCCATGTGACAAGGGGGACCGAGTTGGTACTGTCGGTCCTGCAGATGCAAGTTCCAGCAGTACACCAACGCTTGTTGGAGTTTGTGATCCAACGGCGTTTCTTCTCTTGACGAGGCGGGACGACGTATCACTGCATCTGCGCTGAGACAACCGAGGTGGTCGTCTCTCGCCCAATAAGGAGAAACAGCAGCATGGCTCAAGGCACCGTGAAGTGGTTCAACGCTGAGAAGGGCTTCGGATTCATCGCCCAGGAGAACGGCGGCGACGACGTCTTCGTTCACTACTCGGCCATCCAGACCCAGGGCTACAAGTCGCTCGACGAGAACCAGAAGGTCGAGTTCGACGTCACGCAGGGCCCGAAGGGCCCGCAGGCGGAGAACGTCCGCCCCATCTGATCGAGTAGACCAGCGCAAGGGGCTTCGACCATTCGGTCGGAGCCCCTTGTGTTTTGGGTGTAGGAAGTTTCCACGACAGTGGCGGGGGCACACTGGCAGCAATCGCGAAGGCCGGGGGAGAGACGAGGGAAGGCACGTCGTGTCCACTGACCCGTTCGACGTCGAGCTCGAAGACCCCGAGCTCCTCGACGAGGTCGGCCTGACCGCCAGTCTGATGGTGGCCGCGAACCAGTCCGACGGCCCGCTCCCTCTGGCGGAGATCGACCGCCTCCTCGGCCTCGGCTGATCCCGCTGCAGGCCCGCGCCGACCGCGCAGCGGGACCGGTACGCTCAGGCGTGGCCTGCCCGGCGCCGAGGTCGGGTCCCGGCTTGCCGGGCGGTGCGGTCCACCGCCTAGCATGTGTGCCGTTCTGATCCTGCTCTCCAGGAGTTCACCGTGGCGTTGAGGTTCAAGCCAGTCGACACTGCCTTCTACACCCTGTTGACGACGTCGGCGACGCACCTCGTCGACGGCGCCGCGCTCCTGGCGGAGATGCTGGGTGACGGCAACGATCGGCAGGGGATCGCCGCGCGCATGCGCGACGCCGAGCATCACGCCGACGAGACCACCCACGAGATCATCCGGCGGGTCAACAGCACGTTCGTCACGCCGTTCGACCGCGAGGACATCTACTCCCTCGCGTCCGGCCTGGACGACGTCATGGACTTCATGGAGGAGGCCGTCGACCTGACCCTCCTCTACGAGGTCGAGAGTCTTCCCGCCGAGCTCGCCGAGCAGGTCGAGGTGCTGCAGCGGTGTGCCGAGCTCACCGCGGAGTCGTTGCCGCGGCTGCAGGCGATGAAGGACCTCGAGGAGTACTGGATCGAGATCAACCGCCTCGAGAACGCCGGCGACAAGAGCTACCGGCGCATCCTCGCCAAGCTCTTCAGCGGGTCGTACGAGGCCCTCGAGGTGCTCAAGCTCAAGGACATCGTGGACTCGCTCGAGCACGCCATCGACGCCTTCGAGCGGGTGGCGAACATCATCGAGCAGATCCACGTCAAGGAGTCCTGACCGGTGGATCTTGCGATCGTGGTGACGGTCGTCGCCGTCGCCCTCGCGTTCGACTACACCAACGGCTTCCACGACGCGGCCAACGCGATCGCCACCTCGGTGTCCACCCGTGCGCTCACGCCGCGCCTGGCGCTGACGCTCGCGGCGATCATGAACTTCGTCGGCGCGCTCCTGGGTCAGCAGGTCGCCCACACGGTCAGCGACACGATCGCCGTACCGTCGGGCAACCACGGCCTGGTGATCGTCCTCGCCGCGCTGCTCGGCGCGATCACCTGGAACCTCATCACCTGGTACTTCGGGCTCCCCTCGTCGTCCTCGCACGCCCTCATCGGCGGGTTGGGCGGGGCTGCGCTGGCGGCGGGCGCCACGGTGCACTGGAAGACGATCCTGGACAAGGTCGTCATCCCGATGGTCCTGTCGCCGGTCGTCGGCTTCATTGCGGCGTTCCTGGTGATGCTGCTGATCATGTGGGTCTTCCGCCGCCGCAACCCGCACAAGGTGCAGCGGGGCTTCCGGCTGATGCAGACGGTGTCGGCCGCAGCGCTCGCGCTCGGTCACGGGCTCCAGGACGCCCAGAAGACGATGGGCGTGATCCTGCTGGCCGTGATTGCGGCCGGCTACTACCCGAGCACCCAGGAGAGCCTCCCGCTCTGGATCGTGATCAGCGCGGCGTCGGCGATCTCGCTCGGCACGTACGCCGGCGGCTGGCGGATCATGCGGACGCTCGGCCGCAAGATCATCGCGCTCGACCCCCCGCGCGGCTTCTCCGCCGAGTCGGTCGGCGCGGCCGTGCTCTACACGACGGCGTTCGTCTACCACGCGCCGATTTCCACGACCCACACGATCACCTCGGCGATCATGGGCGCCGGAGCCACGCGGCGCTTCTCCGCCGTGCGCTGGGGCGTCGCGCGGAGCATTGTCACCGCCTGGGTGCTCACCTTCCCGGCGGCCGGCCTGGTCGCCGCCGCGGTCTACATCGTCATGAAGTTCATCTTCCAGCTGCCCTGAGCCGGCCGGGCGCCGGCGTACGGCGGTCCCGGGGTGGTCCTCGCGCGCGTCGTACGGGGACGTGGGACTCCGCGTCGTACGGGGACGTGGGACTCCGCGTCGTACGGGGACATGCGAATGTCGCGCCCCGGTCACGTGGTGCGCACACCAGCCCCTTCCGCGACATTCGCATGTCCGGCTACGACGGGAGATGCCCCGCAGGCTCGCCACGGGGCTGTGGACGGCGCCAGCGGCGGCAGCGACCGATCGGCCACCCTCGGCGGGTGGACCTGATCAGCCACGTCACGCTGCTCGGCGGCGCGTGCACGAGAGCCGTGCTCGTCGAGCGCTGCGGGCGTGCCGCGGTCGATCGCGCGCTGCGTGCGGGCGTGCTGGTGCGGGTGGCGCGTGGGCGGTACGCCCTCCGCACCGCCAGTACGGCGGTCACGGCGGCCGCGACCCTCGGCGGGGTGGTCTCGATGAGGAGCGCCGCCCAACGACACGGGTGGGGGCAGAAGCTCGTGCCGGAGCGGCCGGACGTCACGTTCCCGCGCACCCGCCGGCTGCCGCTCGAGGCCCGGGAGCTGGTCGTGCCGCACTGGTCCGACATCGCCCCGGAGGACGTCGTCGAGGGGATGACCGGGGTGCGCCGGACCCTGGTCGACTGCATGAGGATGCTGCCGCTCGAGGAGTCGGTCCCGATCGTGGACAGCGCCCTCCGGGCGGGCGACGTGACCCACGAGGAGCTGAAGGCGATCGCTGCCGGCATGCGTGGGCGCGGACGCACCCGCGCGATCCTCGTGGCTGAGCGGGCGACCGCGCGGGCGGCCAACCCCTACGAGTCGACCCTCCGCGCGATCGCCTCGACGATCCCCGGGCTGGACGTGATGGCCCAGCACCCGGTCGAGGTGTCGCCTGACCTCGTCCTCCACCCCGATCTGGCCGATCCCGTCCTGGGGATCGTGATCGAGGCCGAGAGCTTCGAGTGGCACGGCCGGCGCGCCGCGCTCACGCGGGACTGCGTGCGCTACAACACCTTCGCCTGCCGCGGCTGGATCGTGGTGAGGTTCAGCTGGGAGCAGGTGATGTTCGACCCCGCCTACGTCGTGACCGTGCTGGTGGACGCCGTCGCGCTCGCACGGGGACATGCGAATGTCGCGCGTGGGTCGCCTGCGGCCGCCGCGTGACCCGACAGCGACATTTGCATGTCCGGCTACGCGGCGGCCACGCGGGGGCACGCCGGCTACGCGGCGCCTGCGCGGCGCCTGCGCGGCGGCACGCCGGGCACGCCGGGTACGCGGGGGGACGCGGCGTACGCCGGCCAGGGCGCCGACCCGCCGGCGCAGCACGCCGGCCGCCCCCGCTCAGCCGAAGCGGCCGGAGATGTAGGCCTCGGTGGCCTCTTCGTCCGGGACGCTGAAGATCTTCTTGGTCGGGTTCATCTCGATCAGGCGGCCCGGCTTGCCGGCGCCGGCCAGGTTGAAGAACGCCGTGTCCTCGGAGACCCGGGCGGCCTGCTGCATGTTGTGGGTGACGATCACGATCGTGTAGTCGGACTTGAGCTCGTGGATCAGGTCCTCGATCGCGGAGGTCGAGATCGGGTCGAGGGCCGAGCAGGGCTCGTCCATCAGCAGCACCTGCGGCTCGACGGCGATCGCCCGGGCGATGCACAGCCGCTGCTGCTGACCACCCGAGAGCCCCATGCCGGGCTTGTTGAGCCGGTCCTTGACCTCGTTCCAGAGGTTGGCGCCCTGCAGCGCCCGCTCGACCGTCGCGTCGGCGTCGGAGCGAGACAGCCGCTTGTTGTTCAGCCGCAGCCCGGCGAGGACGTTCTCGTAGATGCTCATCGTGGGGAACGGGTTCGGGCGCTGGAAGACCATGCCGACCATCCGGCGGACCTCCACCGGGTCGACCGCCGCGTCGTACAGCGACTGCCCGTCGACGCTGACCTTGCCCTCGACGCGGGCTCCCGGGATCACCTCGTGCATCCGGTTCAGCGTGCGCAGGAAGGTCGACTTGCCGCAGCCCGAGGGACCGATGAGGGCCGTCACGGAGCGTGCCGGGATGGTCATCGTGACACCCTCCACGGCGAGGAAGTCGCCGTAGTAGATGTTCAGGTCGGAGATGTCGATGCTCTTGGCCATGGTCTTCCCTCTCAACGCCCGCGCTTGGGGGCGAAGAACTTTCCGGCGAGGCGCGCGATCAGGTTCAGCGCCATCACGATGATGATCAGGATCAGGGCGGCTCCCCAGGCCATGCCCTTGAGGATCTCCGGGTTGGTGCCCGGCTGGGTGTAGCTGGAGTAGATGAACACCGGCAGGCTCGCCATCTGGCCGTTGAAGAGGTTGAAGTTCACAGAGTCCGTGCTGCCGCAGATGATCAGCAGCGGCGCCGTCTCGCCGATCACCCGGGCGATCGCGAGGGTCACTCCCGTGATGATGCCCGCCATCGCCGTCGGGAGCACGACCTTGACGATCGTGCGCCACTTCGGCACGCCCAGCGCGTACGACGCCTCGCGCAGGTCCGCGGGCACGAGCTTGAGCATCTCCTCGGCCGAGCGGACCACGATCGGGATCATCAGCAGGGAGAGCGCCACGCCGCCCCCGAGGCCGAGCTGCGTGCCCGGCCCGATGATCAGCGAGAAGAGCGCGTAGGCGAAGAGGCCGGCGACGATCGAGGGGATGCCGGTCATCACGTCCACCAGGAAGCGGATCCAGCCGGCGAGGCGGGACTGGCCGCCGTACTCCACGAGGTAGATCGCGCTGAGCAGCCCCACCGGCACGGAGATCACGGTCGCCGCCAGCGTGATCAGGAGCGTGCCGACGATGGCGTGGTAGATGCCGCCCGGCTCCCCGACCACGTTGCGCATCGACCAGGTGAGGAACCGGCCGTTCAGCTCGGCGGCACCCTCGGTGACCACCTTGAGCACGAGGGAGACGAGGGGGACGAGCGCGATGGTGAGCGCCACCCAGACCAGCGAGGTGACCAGCCGGTCGGTGGCCGCGCGGGCGTTCTCCACCGCGCGCGACCAGACGGTGAGACCGACGACGTGCAGCACCATCGCGAGCACGACGATGCCGGTCAGGCTCCAGCCGAGGGTCAGCCCCACCAGGGCGGCGGCCGCGGCGGCGAGCCCGACCACGAGCCAGGGCGCGTACGACGGCAGCCGCGGGTGCCGCAGCGGCACGTGCGCGTGCGTCTCGGGAGGCGTGGCGAGGTCGGTCATCGAGGACTCCCCGTCTCGTAGCGCGCGACGACCGAGCGTGCGCCGAAGTTCACGGCGAAGGTGATCACGAAGAGCACCAGGCCCGACGCGATCAGGGCGTTGCGCTGCACGCCGGTCGCGTCGGCGAAGGTGAGGGCGATGTTGGCCGCGATCGTCGACGGGTTGGTGTTCGAGATCAGGTCCCAGGTGACGATGCCGCTGGCGGAGAGCACCATCGCGACCGCCATGGTCTCGCCGAGCGCCCGGCCGAGGCCGAGCATCGCCGCGGAGACGATGCCGGAGCGGGCGTAGGGCAGCACGGCGAGCCGGATCATCTCCCAGCGGGTGGCGCCGAGCGCGAGGGCCGCCTCCTCGTTGAGGCGCGGCGTCTGGACGAAGATCTCCCGCGAGATCGCGGTGATGATCGGCAGCACCATGATCGCGAGCACGATCGAGGCGGTCATGATCGTCCGGCCGGTGTTCGACGCGGGACCGGAGAAGAACGGGATGAAGCCGAGGTGATCGGCCAGCCACTGGTAGACCGGGACCAGACGGGGCCCGAGGAAGCCGATGCCCCAGAGGCCGTAGACGACCGAGGGCACCGCCGCCAGGAGGTCGACGAGGTAGCCGATCACGATCGACACGCTGCGCGGTGCGTAGTGGGAGACCGAGAGCGCGACGCCGATCGCGAGGGGGAGCGCGATCAGCAGCGCGATGACGGCGGCGAGCAGGGTGCCGAAGACCAGCGGGGCGACGTACCCGAGGAAGTTCGCGTGGCCCTTGAGGTCCGCGGGTCCCGCGGTGAGGCCCGGGATGCCCTGGATCGTGAGGAACAGCGCGACGCCGGCCAGCGTGACCAGGATGGTCAGGCCGGCCGCTCGCGTGAGGTTCGCGAAGACCAGATCGCCCAAGCGGCGCTTGGGCGATCCGGTCTCCGTCGGTGTGGTGCTCACGGGGTGGGTGTCCCCCGACTCACTTGGCCGAGATCGAGTCGATGATCGTCTCGGCCTTCTGCTGCAGCGAGCTGGGGAGCGGGGCGGAGCCGGCGTTCTTGGCCGCGTCCTGCTGGCCCTGCGTGCTGACGATGTACTTCAGCAGGCCCTTGACGAGGTCGGCCTTGGCGCCGGAGTACGTCGGGCAGGCGATCAGGTACGACGTCAGCATCAGCGGGTAGGCACCGGCCTCGGTCGTGGTGCGGTCCACCTTGACGGCGAGGTCGCCCTTGGTGCGGGTGTCGTCGACCGGCGAGACCTCGAGGGCCTTGGCAGCGCCGTCGGCGGACGGGGCGACGTACGCGTCGCCGACCTTGATGGCGGCGACCGAGAGGTCCCCGACCTGGCTCTCGTCGGCGTAGCCGATGCTGCCGGCGCCGGACTTCACCGCGGCGATCACGCCGGAGGTGCCGTTGGCGGCCTCACCGGACGAGATCGGCCACACCTTGTCGGCCGGGTGCGGCCAGCCGCCCTCGGCGGCCTGGGCGAGGTAGTCGGTGAAGTTCTTCGTGGTGCCCGACTCGTCGGACCGGTGCACCGGCGTGATCGCGGTGCTCGGCAGCTTCGCGTCGGGGTTCTCGGCCTTGATCGCGGCGTCGTCCCACTTGGTGATCTTGCCGTCGAAGATCTCGCCGACGGTCTTGGCCGACAGGTTCAGCTTGTCGACGCCGTCGAGGTTGTAGACGACCGCGATCGGGCTGACGTAGTCGGGGACCTCGAGCGCGTTGGCGCCGCAGCGCTTCTTGGCTGCGTCGACCTCGCCCTTGGTGGGGTCGAGCGCGGCGTCGGAGCCGGCGAAGTCGATCGCGCCGGCGTTGAACTGCTCGACGCCGGCACCGGAGCCGGAGGGGTCGTAGTTGACGGTCACGCCGGAGTTGGCCTTCTGGAAGCCGGCGCGCCAGGCGTCCATGGCCGCCTCCTGCGCGCTGGAGCCGGCACCCTTCAACGTGCCGCTGAGGCCGCTGCCGGACGTGCTGCCGGACTCGTTGCCGGCGCCACAGGCGGTCAGCGCGAGGCCCAGGGCAAGCGCGGCAGCGCCAGGGGCGGCGATGCGGCGGAGGGCAGTGCGGTTCACTTCGATCTCCTGTTGTCTTAAGCGACTGGACATCCCCGAAGGTAGGAATCCGAAGTGACGCGCCCGCCCTCCACGGGTGAACGTGAGGTGAACGGCTGCCGCCATTTGCGCCTGATTCAGGCGTGGTGAGACACGCGTCACGGGCGAGGCGGCCCTCAGTACGCCGTGTGCCGCTCCACCGCGACGATCCGGCCCTTGCGGTGGTGGCAGACCACCATCTCGCCGGGGGCCAGCGGCTCCTCATCGATGCCGAGTGCGGTGAGGATCTCCGGCAGCACGGGGCGATGGCTGCACAGGACGGCGCTCTCCTTGCCCGACAGCAGGTCGGCCAGCACTGCGCGTACCGATGTGGGCGTCCACTCCTCCTCGTTGAGCCCTGCCTCGGCCTCGACGGGCAGCACGTGGTCGTCGGCGTACGGCTGCACGGTCTGGCGGCAGCGGGCGCTGTCGGAGGAGACGACCCGGGTGACGCCGTACGCCGAGAGCAGCGGGATCAGCTTCTCGGCATCGCGCCCGCCGGGTCCGGTGAGCGGGCGGTCGGCGTCGTCGCCGGCCCAGTCGTCGCGCTTGCGCGCCTTGGCGTGGCGCAGCACCACGAGTGCGCTGGTGCGCTTCGGGTGCTTCGCAGCCTGCTCGAGGAGCGCGACGTCGTCGGCGTAGGTCAGCATCCGGCGGGCCTTGTCGAGGCCGACCCAGGCGACCTGGTCGATCTCGGAGTTCGCGGCGTACCCGGACACGTCGGGGTCGCCGAGCACCCACCCGGTCCAGTAGTGCACGTGCTTGGCCCGGCCGCCCGAGACCAGGTACAGCTGGCGGGGCAGCGGCCGGCCGAGGCGGATCTCCACGCCGGTCTCCTCGACCACCTCGCGCACCGCCGTCACCGCCACGTGCTCACCGGGGTCCTGCTTGCCCTTCGGCCAGGCCCAGTCGTCGTACTTGGGTCGGTGGACGAGCAGCACCTCGCCGCCGTTGGTGCGGCGGAGCACGACCGCTCCGGCGGCGACGACGTCGGGACCGGCGGCGGTGTCGGACGCGCCCGAGTCAGTGGACCCCATGCGGCTAGTCTCTCGGGCAGCCGAGCAATTGGGAAAGCAGACATGGGCAGAGGTCGTCGCCGGATCGCGGTCGTCGCGGTCGTGGTGGTGGTCGCGTGCGTGCTCGGGTTCGTCGGGTTCCGCACCGTCTGGCGCGACACCCACCGCACCGACTTCAGCAGGGCGCTCGACGTCGTCCCACGCTCCACCCTGCGCCTGGCGTTCACCGACTGGTCCGCCGTACGCCAGAAGCTCGGTGTGCCCGACCAGGCGCACCCGTCCGACGCGACGATCCAGAAGCTGACCAGCAAGGCCTACGACAGCGACCTCTCGGCGGCCTCGAGCATCGACGAGTCGACCGCGGCGCTGCAGAAGAACTTCGGGTTCTCCCCGGCCACCGCCCAGTGGGAGGCCTACGCGCAGTCGCGCGCGGGCGCCACCATGGTGCTGCGCATGCCCGACGGGTTCGACATGAGCAACGTGACCGGCCACCTCGACGACCTCGGCTTCACCCGGCCCAGCAAGGCCGCCGGCGTGTGGAAGGGCGGCGTCGACCTGGTCGCGGCCATAGACCCCACGATCACGCCCGAGCTCCAGTACGTCGCGGTGCTGGCCGACCGCCACCTCATCGTCACCAGCGACGAGGAGTCCTACGCCCAGGAGGCCGCGGCGACCGCCCTGGGCGACCGCTCCTCGCTCGGCGACGTCGGGTCGACCCGCGCGCTGGTCGACAAGCTCGACGAGCCGGCCGCCGCGATGGTGTGGTCACGCGACTTCGCGTGCAGCGACCTCGCCATGTCGCAGGCCGACCAGGACGGCCAGGACCAGGCGGAGTCGCTGGTCAACGAGGCGGGCGGGGTGTCACCGCTGAACGGTCTGGTGATGGCGCTGGCGCCCGACCGCGGGCTCACCGTGGCCGAGCTGTTCGAGAGCTCGAGCCAGGCCAAGCAGAACCTTCGTCCGCGGGCCCGGCTGGCCGTCGGGGACGCGCCGGGTCGCGGCGGGAGCTTCAGCGACGACCTGAAGCTGACCGTCTCGCGCACCGACGGTGCGGCGGTGATCCTCCGGCTGCAGCCCAAGGAGCGCACCGGCTACGTGCTCTCGGCTCTCGACAACGGACCGGTCCTGTTCGCGACCTGCTGAGGTCCGGCGTCAGCGGCCGCTGTCGAGTGCGTCCTCGACCTCGGCCTCGAGCTCGGCCTCGACCGCGCGCTGCCGCCGCGGGACGACGGCACCCTCGCTCGAGTCGTCCTCGAGCGAGCGGTACCAGTAGCGCAGCGTGTCCGGCAGTGGCCTGACCGCCTTCGCGGGGTTGCCCCGGTAGAAGGTCTGCTCGGCGCTGAGCCGGGTGTTCACCACGGAGCCGGCAGAGACGATGCCCCGCCGCGGCACGCTGGTGCCGTTCTGCAGGATGCAGCCCGACATCACCGCGGCCTGCTCGCCGAGGAAGACGGGCGCCACGGACCAGCGGTCGCGCACCAGGTCGAGGCTGTGGGTCAGGACCTGCGTGCCGAATCCGGCGATGCGGGCCTGGTCGGCGAGCTCGACGCGGTCGGAGCAGTCGATCTCGTGGTTGACCGTGATCATCGCCCACTTGCCCATGATCAGCGCCGGGTGCCGGTCGGGGAAGCTGGTGAACAGCGCCGGAGCCCCGGGCGGGCAGGCGATCCAGTTGCGCGTGGCGATGTTGGCCCCGACGTCCATCCGGAGCTCGTCGAGGCCGCGGATCACGTTGAACGACCCGATGCTCGCGCGCGGACCGAGGGTGACCTTGCGGGCGAGGATGATGCTGCGGCCGATGTGCGCAGTGGGGTGCACGTCCCACCCGAGCAGCCACCGGCCGAGGTGGCGACGGAGACGCCCGGGAGCCAGCGCGACCAGCAGCGCCAAGACGGACCTCATGCTCAAACCCCTGGCTGTCGACGGCGAGAACGCCCGGAGTCTAGCCCTGCGCTCTCGCGGCCGTGGACGTTCCGCAGTGTGGTCCTCGGGCCACGCCTATCCTTGGCGGCGTCCCGCCCGAACGACCCACGGAGTCACGCCATGGCCAGCGCCCGCACCCGCGCCGAGCAGGTGATCCGGACCTTCCTCCAGCGAGCCGACAAGGACGCCGAGGTCGGCCTGGACGTCCCGATCTTCGGAGAGGGGCTCGGGCTCGACTCGCTGGAGACGGCCGAGCTGTCCGCCACGCTCGAGGACGAGATCGGCTCCGACCCGTTCAGCGCCGGGCTGATGCCCGAGACGATCCGCGAGATCCTCGACTTCTACGGCGAGACCGACCCGGTCGCGTCCTGAGCCGTCCCGGTCGGGCGCCTACTTCGCGCGCCGGCGGCTGTGCAGCGAGATCAGCGACTCCTGAAGGTCGACCATCGGGGCGTCGTCCGGCGACGTGCTGCGGGTCCACGTGCCGTCGGCGGCGAGCTCCCACGCCGACGTGTGCGGGTCGAACGCCAGGTCGAGCAACCGGGTGACCTGGTCGACCGACTGCTCCGTGGGGAGCTTGACGAGCACCTCGACCCGGCGGTCGAGGTTGCGGTGCATCATGTCCGAGGAGCCGATGTGCACGCTCGGCGTACCGGCGTTGGCGAACCAGTAGATCCGGCTGTGCTCGAGGAACCGGCCGAGGATCGAGCGCACGTGGATGTTCTCCGACAGCCCCGGTACGCCGGGCCGCACGGCGCAGATCGCCCGGATCAGCAGGTCGATCCGCACGCCTGCCTGTGACGCCCGGTAGAGCTCGTCGATGACGGCCTCGTCGACGATGGAGTTGGCCTTGATCCGGATGCCGGACGGCAAACCTGCCTGGTGGTTGGCCACCTCGGCGCGGATCTGCTCGACCAGACCGCTGCGCACCGAGTCGGGCGCGACCATCAGCTGGTCGTAGGACGGGTTGCGCGAGAAGCCGGAGAGGTTGTTGAACAGGTGGGCGACGTCCTCGCCGATCGCGTCGTTGGTGGTGAGCAGGCCCAGGTCCTCGTAGAGGCGCGCGGTCTTCGGGTTGTAGTTGCCGGTGCCGATGTGGGTGTAGCGCCGGATGCCGTCGGGCTCGTCGCGGACCACCATCGCCAGCTTGCAGTGGGTCTTCAGCCCGACCAGGCCGTAGACGACGTGGCAGCCGGCCTGCTCGAGCTTGCGCGCCCAGCGGATGTTGGCCTCCTCGTCGAAGCGGGCCTTGATCTCGACGATCACCAGCACCTGCTTGCCGGCCTCGGCGGCGTCGACGAGGGCGTCGATGATCGGGGAGTCACCGGACGTGCGGTAGAGGGTCTGCTTGATCGCGAGCACGTGCGGGTCCGCGGCGGCCTGCTCCAGGAACCGCTGCACCGACGTGCTGAAGGAGTCGTAGGGGTGGTGCAGCAGCACGTCGGAGCGGCCCAGGGCCTTGAACACGTCGACCGGTGACGCGGACTCGACCGGGGCGAGCGACGGGTGGGTCGCGGCGAGGAACGGCGGGTACTTGAGGTCCTGGCGGTCCAGGTCGGCGATGTCGTGCAGGCCGCGCAGGTCCAGCGGCCCCGGCAGCCGGAACACCTCGGCCTCGCTGATCCCGAGCTCGGAGACCAGCAGGTCGAGCACGTGCTCGTCGATCGACTCCTCGACCTCGAGCCGCACGGGCGGCCCGAAGCGACGGCGGAGGAGCTCCTTCTCGAGGGCCTTGAGGAGGTTCTCGGCGTCGTCCTCCTCCACCTCGAGGTCCTCGTTGCGGGTGACCCGGAAGGTGTGCACGTTGAGCACGTCCATGCCGGGGAAGAGCCGCTTGAGGTGCTCGCCGATGACGTCCTCCAGCGGCACGAACCGCTGGTTGCCCAGGGGGACGAACCGGCTGAAGATCGGCGGGACCTTCACCCGGGCGAAGTGCTCCTTGCCCGTCTTCGGGTTGCGCACGAGCACGGCGAGGTTGAGCGAGAGACCGGAGATGTAGGGGAAGGGGTGCGCCGGGTCGACGGCGAGCGGCGTGAGCACCGGGAACACCCGGTCCTTGAAGACCTTCTTCGCGGCCCGCTGCTCGTCCTTGTTCAGCGACTCCCAGCGGACGATCTCGATGCTCTCCTCGCACAGCGCGGGGATGATCCGGTCGCGGAAGACGCGGGCGTGCCGGGTGGCGAGGTCGGCGGTCTTCTCCAGGATCTGCTGGAGCACCTCGCGCGGCATCAGGCCGGAGGCGGCCTTCACGGCGACCCCTGCGGCGATGCGGCGCTTCAGGCCGGCGACCCGCACCATGTAGAACTCGTCGAGGTTGCTCGCGAAGATCGCCAGGAAGCGCACCCGCTCGAGCAGCGGCAGCGTGTCGTCCTCGGCGAGCTCCAGCACACGCTGGTTCAGCCGCAACCAGGACAGCTCGCGGTCGAGGAAGCGGTCGGGGAAGAGGGCGTCCAACTCGTCGGTGTCGGGCAGGTACGGCGGGTCGACGTCGAAGGCGTCCGCGACGACGCGGAGGCCGGCGTCCAGGGGGCCCTCCTCGGTGCTGGCGCCGACCGTCGACGGGAACGATTCGCTGGCCATGTGAGCAGTCTGACAGGGTCGGTTGAACAACAGGTGACGTAAGTTCTCGACCATGTCCCTTGCCCCCACCAGCGCCGCACCCCCGACCCGCGCGATGGCCGCCCACGCTGCGCGCACCGCGGTGGAGACGGCGCTCGCGCGCGCCGCGATGGTGCTCCCCGAGCGGGCGCAGCGCGCGCTCCTGCGCCGGCCGGTCGTCCTGGACGGCCAGCGGCTCTCCACGGAGATGCAGATGATGCTGGCCCTGCAGCGGCTCGCGCGGCAGCCGGAGCTCGGTGTGCTGCCCCTGCCGCAGTCCCGCGAGGTGGTCGTGCGCCAGGGGCGCATGGTCGCCGGCCGGCAGCCGATCGGCGCGCTGCGCGAGCTCACCGTCGACGGGGCCGGCGGCCCGCTCGCCGCCCGGCTCTACATCCCCTCGTCGCGCCTCGGCGCCGACCCGGTGCCGACCCTGCTGTTCCTCCACGGCGGCGGCATGTGCCTGGGCGATCTGGACAGCCACGACGGTGCGTGCCGGCACCTGGCCGAGCGCTCCGGTGTCCAGGTCCTGTCGGTGGACTACCCGCTGGCGCCCGAGCACCCGTTCCCGGCTCCGGTGGAGGAGTGCTTCGCGGCGTACCGGTGGCTGGTGGAGAACGCGCACGCGGTCAACGCCGATCCGGAGCGGCTCGCCGTCGGCGGTGACTCCGCCGGCGGCTACCTCGCCGCCACCACCGCGATCCGCGCGGCCGAGGCCGGCCTGCCGATGGCCTTCCAGCTCCTGGTCTACCCCTGCACGGACTTCGTGAACCGGTCGCGCAGCAAGGAGCTGTTCGACGGCGGCGGCTTCTACCTCAGCCGTGAGGGCATGGACCGGCTGACGGACTGGTACTTCGCGGACCCGGCGACGCGCGCCGACCCGCTCGGCTCGGTGCTGCTGCGCGACGCCTTCCCCGAGGGGCTGGCCCCCGCGCACGTCGTGACGGCCGGGTTCGACCCGCTGCGCGACGAGGGCGAGGCGTACGCCGACCTGCTCGCCGCCCACGGTGTGCCGGTCACCCGGAAGCGCTACCCGTCGATGATCCACGGCTTCTTCAACGTCGTCGGCGTCGGGCGCGAGGCCCGAGCGCACAGCGCCGAGATCGCCGGCGTGCTGGGTCGCGCGCTGCCGTAGCAGAGGTCGGACCGCCCCACAACGGCCTTTCGGATCGCATTCGGACCGTATTTCGGTCGCCTGGTCCCCGCACGAACTGGACATACGGAGTAAACGCGCCGACCTTCGGTGTTTCCCCCATTTGACGGCGCGATCGGCACTAGGTTCGCGGGCGATACACACACTCACAAGTGATCCAAGGGGGATCCATGAAGTCAGTTATGTCCCGATCGGCTCTCGGCCGTCGGGTAATCCCGGGAACTGTGCTCGCGCTTGCCGGCGCCGCGCTGAGCCTCGGCGTCGCCGCACCGGCGAACGCACTCGCAGGCCACGACCTTGAAGGCACGGTGACCGGCGTCGGCGGCGCTCCCGTGAACGACGTCTGCGTGGACGCGTACGACGCGGCCGACGGCAGCTACCTCGGAGAGTCGTGCACGGGCGTCGACGGCGCCTACTCCTTCGACGGGCTCGGCGCCACGGCCAACCAGGTGAAGCTGTTCTACTACGACGACAGCAGCTTCAGCTACGCCGGTGACACCCAGTACGTCTCCACGTGGGTCGGCTCGAAGTTCAAGCCGAATGCCACCGTGCTCACCTACACGCCGGCCGGGGACACGGTCGTCAACATCTCGGCGACCCCGGACGCGATCATCAGCGGCACGCTGGCCGCGGCCGACGGGCACGCGCTGACCGGCTCCTACTGGTTCGACGTCGTGGACTCGGACGGCTACTGGCCCAACTACTCCATCGCCCGTGACGGCATCAACTTCAAGATCGCGGTCGAGCCCGGCACGTACCGAGTCGGCGGCTACGGGTACGACAACCCGGCGACCGGTGACGACATCAACTACCTCGAGAAGTGGTGGGTCGACAGCGACTCGATGTTCACCGCCACGCCGGTGACGGTGACGGCAGCGGGTGTCGGCGGGATCAACTTCCGGCTGACCGACCAGCTCGCCGCCCGTCAGGCGCCGTCGATCAGCGGCTTCGCCGCGGTGGGTCGTCCGCTGGTTGCCTCGCCCGGCACCTGGGCGCGCAGCGCGGGCACCGAGTTCAGCTACCAGTGGAAGCGTGGCACGACCGTGGTCGGCACCGGTGCGATGTACACGCCGACGGCTGCGGACTTCGGTCAGCGCCTGAACGTCGTGGTGCGTGCCGTGAACGGCACCAACGCCGGTGAGGCCGCCTCCGCCGCGACCGACCCGGTTCGCTGGCCGTCCGACGCCAGGGGCCGGGCCAAGGCGCTCGCCGGTCACAAGGCGCGGTTCGCGGTCAAGATCGTCTCGGCGAAGCAGTCCCCGGTGCGCGGCAAGGTCGTCGTGCTCCGTGGCACCAAGGTGGTCCACAAGGCGGTCAAGCTCGTCAAGGGCAAGGCCGTGATCATCGTGAAGGGTCAGCCGAAGGGCAAGCAGACCTACACGGTGCTCTACAAGGGCAACAGCCTCCTCGCGAAGTCGGCGAAGAACTTCACGGTTCGGATCCACTGACACCGGGCTGACAGCCCGACAGACAACGAGCGGCCTCCGGGAAGTCCCGGGGGCCGCTTCGTCGTCCCGGATGGATCAGTGCGTGGCGCCGCGGTACTGCACCTCGGTGCGCACGGTGGTGAACCCTTGCCCCTCGTAGACCGCGATCGCGGGATCGTTGTCGCCGTCCACGTAGAGGATCACCTCGTCGACGCCGCGGGTCGCCAGGTGGCGCAGGCCGACGTTGGTGAGCAGGGTGCCGAGGCCGCGGCCGGCGGCCTTGGGGTTGGTCGCGACGACGTACACCTCGCCGTACGGCGGGCGCTCGTCGCGGTGCACCTTGGTCCAGTGGAAGCCGAGCACCTGCATCTCGGGGTCGGCCGCGAGCTCGAGGTCGGTCTCCTCGTCGGGCACCGCGAGGAACAGCCCGTCCGGGTCGAACCAGGGCTCGCCGACCCGCTCCTGGAAGTCCTCGTGGGTCATGTGCCCCTGCTCCGGGTGGTGGGCGAACGCCGCCGCGTTGACCTCCAGGAGGGCCTGCTCGTCGGACGGCAGGAACGTCCGGATCCGTACGCCGGGAGGCACGACCGCCTTGCCCAGGGGCAGTGACGTCGGCCGGCTCATGATCCGCAGCTCCCGCTCGCGCGGGATGCCGAAGCGCTCGGCGATCCGCGCGGCGCCCGGGTGGTCGGCGTGCGACCAGGCCTCGACCCGGTCGGTCGCGGCGAGCGCCCGCCGGGCCAGCTCGGTGCCGACGCCCTGCCCGCGCGCGTCCGGGTGCACGGCGAGGTCGAGGATCTGCCCGTGCAGCAGGGCGAAGCCGCCGGCGCCCAGCCAGAGCGAGGCGTCGCGGAGCCCGCGGTACTTCAGCTGCAGGCAGGCCTGCTCGTTCAGCGTGATCACGCCGTCCGCCTCGTCGCACGCCTCGGCGATCCGCCGGACCTCGGCCGCCGGGCCGTCCGTCGGGGAGGCCGCGAAGGCCTCGGGGGTGACCTGCTGGATCTCGGCCTCGATCTGCGACATGCACAGCAGGGTAGGGGATCCGCGGGTACAGTCACGCCGCGTGAGCCGCCTGCCTCCGACGCTGCAGCCGATCTGGCCGCTGGCCAAGAGGCTGCACCGGCTGGCGTCGCTGCTGCTGGGCCTCGTGGGCCGCCGCACCTCGGTGGTCTGGGGCGACCGCCGGCTGCCGCGCACCGCGGGCGCGAACTCGGCCGCGACCGCGGCGGCCGAGCCGGAGGCGGTGCGGCTGCACCCCGGCCCGCAGGGGGAGACGATGCGGCGGAGCATGCCCGACGGCGACCCGCCCGGGCACTGGACCTTCCGGCACGCGACCCGGGCGGACCTCCCCCAGCAGTTCACCCTGGAGATCCGCGAGGGCGTGGTGGTCGGCGACTACGGCGCGATCATCACCCCGGGGAACCGTCTCGACCAGGAGACCAGCGAGTACTTCGGCATCGACGGCTGGCGCGAGCACCCGATCTTCCTGCGCCCGCGGCTGCCGCGGATCGAGGACGTGAGCGGCAGCCTGGCCGTCCTGGCCACGCGCGGGGGCAGCAACAACTACTACCACTTCCTGCTCGACGTGCTGCCCCGGCTGGCGGTGCTCGACGCCTGCGTACCGGACGCCAAGCCGGACGCCCTCTACCTGCCGACCGCGACCCGCTACCAGCAGGAGCTGCTGGCCCTCCTCGGCCTGGACACCGCCACGGTCGTGGAGACCCGGAAGCACCGGGCGGTGCGGGCGGAGACGTTGCTGGTGCCCTCGCTGCCCAACCCCGACGAGCTCGCGCCGGGCTGGCTGGTGGCCTGGCTGCGCGAGCGGCTGCCGGCGATCGACACCACCGACAAGCCGCGGCGGATCTTCGTCACGCGGGGGGACCGTCCGCACACCCGCCGGCTCGAGAGCGAGCCGGCGCTCTGGCCGCAGCTGGAGGCTCGCGGCTTCGCGCGGATCGACCCGGGCACGATGAGCGTCCGCGACCAGATCGACCACTTCGCCGCGGCCGAGACGATCATCGGGGTCCACGGGGCCGCGCTGACCAACCTGGTGTTCGCGCGCCCGGGCGTCCGGGTGCTCGAGCTGTTCGCGCCGGCGTACCTCAAGCACTGCTTCTGGTCGATCACGCAGAGCATCCCCGGCGCCGAGTACCGCTACCTCGTCGGCGACGGCGACCCGGTGCCGGAGGGCGGCTGGATGAAGGGCGTGCAGGACGACATCGCGATCGCACCGCAGCGGGTGCTCGACCAGCTGCCCTGGCTGCTCGGCTGAGCGCCGGTCAGAGCGAGGCGTCCTCGCGGTCGCGCACCTGGTCCTTGGGCGGCAGCACGAACCGGTAGCCGACGTTGCGGACCGTGCCGATCAGCGACTCGTTCTCCGGGCCGAGCTTGGCCCGGAGCCGGCGTACGTGCACGTCGACGGTGCGGGTGCCGCCGAAGTAGTCGTAGCCCCACACCTCCTGCAGCAGCTGCTCGCGGGTGAACACGCGACCGGGGTGCTGGACGAGGTACTTGAGCAGCTCGAACTCCTTGAAGGTGAGGTCGAGCACCCGGCGACCCAGCTTCGCGGTGTACGTCGCCTCGTCCACGACCACCTCGCCGCCGCGGATGATGTGCGCCTCGGGGTCGTTCGGGTCCTTGGCGGCGTCGAGGCGGCCGACGGCGATGCGCAGGCGCGCGTCGATCTCAGCGGGGCCGGCGTCGTCGAGGATCACGTCGTCCATGCCCCAGTCGGCGGCGACGACGGCCAGGCCGCCCTCGGTGACGATCAGCAGGACGGGCTGGTCGGAGCCGGTGGTCCGGATCAGCCGGCACAGGTCGCGCGCGTGGGCGAGCTCGCGCCGGCCGTCGATGAGCACCAGGTCGGAGGCCGGTGCCTCGAGCAGCGCGCTCCCCTCGGCGGGGAGGATCTTCACCTGGTGGGGCAGCAGGGCGAGTCCGGGCAGCACGTCGGCCGAGGGCTGCGTCGTGCTCGTCAGCAAGAGCAGGGTGCTCAAGAGGGAACACCTCCTCCGGGCGGGCGTCTGCGATGAGGCAGGATATCGGAGATGAGCGCGCTCACACCGCAGACCGACTCAACAGCCGGACAAGTCCGGTTGCGGTACTGGGCGTCCGCGCGCGCGGCGGCCGGTGTCGAGGAGGACCTGGTGGACGTCGCGGGACCGGTCTCGCTGGCGGACCTGCGCGACCGCGCCTGCGATCTGCACGCCGGATCGGCCCGCTTCTCAGCCGTGGTCAGCACCTGCTCGGTGCTCGTGGACGACCGGCCGGTGGCCTCGAAGGACCCGGGCGAGGTGCTCGTCGAGCCGGGCCAGACAGTGGAGTTCCTGCCGCCGTTCGCGGGCGGATGAGCGCTCGCGCTCGTCGAGCCCGGCGGAATGTTCCGGCCGGCGTGAGGTTGAACCAGTCATGAGCAGCGGTGGCTACGTCCTCCTCGTCGCGGTGCTGGCCGCGCTCGCGTTCGGGGTCTACCGCGCGATGGTCGACGGCCGGTTCCGCGGCACGCACCGCATCCGCGGCGCGGTCGAGGCGGAGCGCGAGATGTCCGCGGACGTCACCTCGGTGCTCGCGGGCACTCCGTGGTCGGAGCAGCTCGGCGAGCGCGCGACGTTCCTGCAGTTCTCCTCGGCGTTCTGCGCGCCGTGCCGGGCCACCCGGCGGATCCTCGAGGACGTCGTCGCGGAGACGCCGGGAGTGGCCCACGTCGAGGTCGACGCCGAGCACCACCTCGAGCTGGTCCGCCGCCTCGGCGTCCTCCGTACGCCGACCACCCTGGTGCTCGACGGTGCCGGCGTCGAGGTGACCCGCGCCGCGGGTGCGCCGACGAAGGCCCAGGTGCAGGCGGCGATCGCGGCGCTCACCGGCTGAGGATCAGGCGCCCGGGTCCTTCTGCACGAAGATCATCAGCGTCGGCTCCAGGGCCGGCGGGGTGAGCCGCCCGAGGAACGCGGCCGCCCGCCAGGCGACCTTCGACTGGCCGAAGTAGGTCGGCTCCGAGGTGTGGCCGTAGACCACGACCTTGCTGGGCGCGGGGAACAGCCGGCGCAGCTGGCGACGCGTGTTCATGTGGTACTCGACCGGGAAGACGTCCTCGTCCTTGCGGCCCGGCTGGAGCCGGTGGAGGAACCGCGTGTGCAGCTTGTTCGGCACGGCCCGGGCGCCGAGCCCGATCATGCCCCACTTGTTCGGGGTGCGGGCGGCGAGCCAGCCGCCCGGCTTGAGCACCCGCAGGATCTCCGCGGCGACCCCGGGCGCGTCGGCCGCACTGACGTGCTCGAGCACGTAGTCGGCCAGCACCAGGTCGAAGGAGGCGTCCGGGTAGGGGATCGGGTCACCGGGCGCGACCACCTTCGCCTCGGCGAGCGCAGCGTTCTTCAGGACCGCGTCGTCGACGTCGATCCCGACGACGCGGGCGACCCGCTCGTGGAACGCGCGGAGGTTGCGGGAGTACTCGGCCAGCGGCTCGGTCATCCAGAGCCCCCGCCCGGCGCCGAAGTCGAGGACGGTGCTCGAGGGATCGAGGAGCGCGTTCACGCGCGTGTAGAACTCGACGAACCCGTCATAGCGGGTGAATCCGCCGACCGTGGACTCCGGGTAGAGGTCGCGGAGGGTCTCGCTCGGCCGGAAGGGATCAGTCGGCATGGCCGCCTCTCGTGGGTCCCAGGCTCTCGTCAGGGTGGCGCGATCATAGCCACCACCGAGGGCCGGGATCTCGGATATGGTCACGCCCTGATCGCACCTCCCGCGTTGCACCCGCAGGAAAGGCACGACAACGATGGCTCCCACGCTCGGCGACCTGGCTTCGCGTCTGCGACTCGCGCTCTACCTGCGGCTTCCCGACCGGCCGGTCCGCCGGCGTGTGCGGGGCATCGAGATGCTGCTGCCGCGTCGACACGCGCTCCCGCACTTCACCCGCGGCAGCTCGCCGTACGCCGTCAACCTCGTCGAGCTCGCCCGACTGATCGCGGAGGCCGAGGACGGGCTGTGCCTGCTCGACATCGGCGCCAACGTCGGCGACTCCGCCCTGCTCGTGCTCGACAAGACCCACGCGGACGTGGTCTGCGTGGAGCCCGACCCGCAGTGGATCGACTACCTCGAGCACAACGTCGGGGCGCTGCCACACGTCGCGGTCGAGCCCTCCGTGCTGGTCGGTCCCGAGGACGCCGGAGCCTCGATGGAGCTGGTGCACGAGTCGGTGGGCACCAGTCACGTGCAGCGCAGCACCGACGGCTCGGGACTGCCGTCCCTGACCACCGACGAGCTGCTCGCGAAGTACCCCCAGCTGGCCGACGTGCGGCTGGTGAAGTCCGACACCGACGGGTACGACGTGCAGCTGGTCCCCGCACTTGCCCGCACGTTCCTGCCGTCGAAGCCGGTGCTGTTCTTCGAGTTCGACCCGCGACCCACCGCGGTCGCCACCCCCGAGCTCGAGCCGAACGACATCTGGGACGTGCTGGTCGACCTCGGCTACGAGCACGCCCTCGTGTGGGACAACGGCGGCCGTCTCATCGGACCCGCCGCGACGGCCGAGCTCCGGGAGAAGAGCGCGGTCCTCGACCTGCCGGAGAAGGAGCGCGGCTACGGGTTCTGGGACGTCGCGGTGGCGCACCGCGACGACGCGGTCGGACGCAAGGTCCTCGACCAGCTCTCAGTCTGAGGGGTAGCCGAGCCGCTCGGCCAGACCGGGCGCGATCGCCTCGAGTGCGGCGTGGTGCTCGGGCTTGAAGACGTCGCGGAAGGTCTTCCGGTCGACCCGGTAGTGCGACTCCGACCCGGCCTCGCGCTGAGCCAGGTCGCGCGCCTGCAGGGCCTCGCGGGACACGTCGTGCAGGACGGTCTCGAGCTCGTCGGGCGAGAGGCTGACCCCGCAGTGCTTGAGCATCAGGGCCACCCAGTGCCGCGGATCGGCGTTCACGTCCTCGAGCCGGAAGCTGGCGACGTCGGGGTCGTCGACGTCGACCCACGTCTCGATCTCGCGCAGTCGCGGAGCGGCGTCCTCGATCAGCAGCAGCAGGCCCTCGTCGAAGGGGAGCGCGCGGATCTCGTCGCGCACCCGCTCCACCTCGGCGAGGTGGGTCGGCCGGTGCGTCTTCACGGCCGAGTAGTAGCCGGACACGACGAGGTCACGCGGGTCGCGGAACATGTAGACGACCCGCCGGGGCCGCAACCGCGGGATCTCGAGGAACTCGTCGTAGCCGGCGTAGATGCCCGGGACGAAGGTGCCCGCGGGGAACCGCTTGTGCGGGGTCTGCTGGTAGTCCAGCTGGGGCAGGGTGAACAGGCCGGTGTGCGAGCGCACGACGGGGTGGTCGAACAGCGCCTTCATCCACTGGCTGCCGGCCTTGGGCGAGGAGGCGGCGAAGATGTTGCCGATCTCGGGGACCCGGCCGGTGAGCTGGAGGCCGCGGCCGCGCGCTGCGGCGTACGCGTGCACGCCGCGCTTGACCGCCGTGCGTGCGGGATTCCACTGCACGGCCTGCGTTGCCCATTCCCGCGCTCGGGCGCTTGGTGCCGCTGACATGGTGATGACTCCTCTGCTCGAGCGTGCGCGCACGGTCCTTGCTTGAGGTCAACGAGGAGTCGGCCGTTCGGCTACCCTACGAGGTCGAAGATCCTCATGCCGAGCGGAGCGTCTTGAGCCAGAGCAAGCAGTCTGCGGGGCGCCGGCTGAGCACGATCACGATCGACCAGGCAATCGCCGGAGCGTCGAACGTGCTGATCGCGATCCTCGCCGCACGCGCCCTCGGCGTCGCGGCGTTCGGCCTTTTCGGCATCGTCTTCATCGTCTACGTCACGGCCCAGGGTGCCTCCCGCGCGTTGATCGGCGAGCCCCTGCTGGTGCACCCCGCCGAGGCCGAGGAGCGACCCGGTGACGCGATCGGCACCGGGGCCGTGCTGGGTGTCTCGCTCGGTGGCGTGGTCGCCCTCGCCGGAGCGGTCGCGCACGTGTGGGACGGGCGGCTCGGCAACGCGCTGCTGGTGCTGGCCGTCTGCCTGCCCTTCCTGGTGCTGCAGGACCTCGGTCGCTACCTCGGCTTCGCGACCCACCGGCCGTCGTACTCCCTCGTGCTCGACCTGGTCTGGCTCGTGCTCGTGGTCGTCGCGGTCGGGGTGCTGTCGGTGACCGACCGCTCCACGCTCACCTGGTTCATCGCCGTGTGGGGCGGGTCCGGCGCCCTGGCCGGCCTGCTGGTCCTGCCGCAGCACCGGATCACCCGGTTGCGCTTCTCGCTGTCGTGGCTGCGCGAGACCTGGGCCTACTCCTGGCGCTACCTGGTGTCGTTCACCGCGACCCAGGGTGCGGCGCTGGTGACCTCCATCGGCGTCGGCGCGGTCGCGGGCGCCCGTGCCCTCGGCGCCGTGCGCGGCGCGATCCTGCTGACCCGGCCGGTCGGGATGGTCCAGGCCGCGTCGATCGCCGCGGGCACCGCCGAGATCTCGCGGCTCGAGCCGGGCAGCCCGCAGGTACGCCGGCACGTCAACCGGACCACCGCCCTCACCACGGGTCTCGCCCTGGCCAACATGGTCGTGCTGCTGTTCCTCCCCGACGTGCTCGGGCGCCTCGTCCTCGGCGCCACCTGGGAGCCCACGCAGCGACTGCTGCTGCCGGCCACCGTGCAGATCGTGATGCTCGGCCTGATCTGCGGCACCCGCGCGGGCCTGACCGGCATGCGCGCGGTCCGCAAGACCGTGCGGATCGACGTGGCCAGCACGGTGATCATCAGCGCCTCGACCGTGACCGGCGCGGTGATCGACGGCGCGCTCGGTGCCTACTGGGCGCTGGTGGTCGGCCAGGCGGTCTGCGCGGTGATCTGGTGGAGCGTGTACCTCACCCACGACCCGCACTCGGAACCTCAGGCGCGGACGCGCGTTGTCCCCGACGGGGCCGCGGCCTCCGCCGAGCCCGCCACCGAGGGTTCCGAACCCGCCGAAAGGAACTGACCGCGTCGATGAAGATCCTGCTCCTCCACCTCTGGCACGCGCTGCTGCGGATCCGCAACGTGGTCGTCGGCGAGAACCAGGCCACCTACAACCGGCTCAAGCGGGCCGGCCGGATCAGCGTGGGCGCCCACACCTACGGCATCCCGATCCTCAAGGACTACGTGTACGACGAGACCAAGCTGATCGTCGGCAAGTACTCCGCGCTGTCGGAGACCTCGATCGTGATGCTCGGCGGCGAGCACGCCATGGACCGCGTGACCACCTGGCCGCACCGGATCGTGTGGCGGATGGAGGGTGCCGGGCAGGACGGCATCCCGGTGCACACCGGCGACACCGTGATCGGCAACGACGTGTGGCTGACCCAGCGCACGTTCGTGCGCAGCGGTGTCCACATCGGTGACGGCGCCGTGATCGCAGCGGGAGCCGTCGTGACGAAGGACGTCCCGCCGTACGCCATCGTGGCGGGCAACCCCGCCAAGGTGATCCGCTTCCGGCACACCGAGGAGCAGCGCGCCGCGCTGCTCGAGATCAAGTGGTGGGACTGGTCCGACGAGCAGGTGCGTGCGGCCGTGCCGTTGCTGGCCGGCTCGGACATCGACGCGTTCATCGCCTACGCACGCGAGAAGCAGGCGGCCGGCGAGGTGCCGGTGTTCAGCACCGAGCCCACCGGGCCCGGGTACGCCGAGCGTCAGGCGGACTTGCGCCAGTAGGCACCGAACGGGTCGATCTGCACGATCTCGTCGGTGATCCCGTGCTGGTCGCGGTAGTCGTGCACCGCCTGGCCGGCCTGCGAGGAGTGGCTGCCGAAGTCGTCGATGATGCAGAACCCGCCGGGCGACAGCTTCGGGTACAACGCCTCGATCGCCTGGATCGTCGACTCGTACATGTCACCGTCGAGCCGCATCAGGGAGAGCCGCTCGATCGGCGCGGTCGGGAGGGTGTCCTTGAACCACCCGACGAGGAACTCGACGTTCTCGTCCAGCAGGCCGTAGCGCTCGAAGTTCCGCCGGACCTGCTCGGCTCCCACGGCGAGGCCGGTCTGGGTGTGCAGCCGGTCGCCCGCGTCCGCCGGGAACTCGGTGGCGTTCGGCTTGGGCAGCCCCTGGAAGGAGTCGGCCAGCCACACCTTGCGGGTGTGGTCGCCCCAGGCCCGGAGGTTCGCCTTCATGAAGATGCACGCACCGCCGCGCCACACACCGGTCTCGATCAGGTCGCCGGGCACCTCGTCGGCGACGATGGCCGCGATGCACTCCTGGATGTTGGTCATCCGGCGCAGGCCGATCATCGACTCGGCGCGCGACGGCCAGTCCAGGCCGTTCTCCCGGAGCTCGGCGTCGTAGGGCTTCTTGTAGGCGATCTCGAAGTTGAACCGTGACGCCAGCTGCCCGACCGAGCTCGCCACGCGACGCTTCAGCGTGGTCGCCCCCTGGGTGCGCACGCCGCCCAGGATGGAGTCGTTGTCCTCGGCCAGAGCCCCCGTCAGGCTGCGCTTCACGAGGTCGAGGTAGAGCCCGCGGAGCTCGTCGGTGGAAACGTCGATGGTGGTCACGCGGCCGAACGCTAGCAGCCGTCCGAGGCGGTTGCGGGCGCATCCAAATTTCGGTCCGGCCATGCTCTGGAAGCCACTCTCACCGGGGTCTACTCGTCGGTACCCTGTGCCAATGCCCGCGACCTCGACCCGCACGATCTACTTCACGATCCTGGCGCGCAACTACCTGGCCAAGGCCGTCGCTCTCGCGGACAGCCTGCGTCGGCACCACCCCGACGCCGAGCTCGTCGTCGTCTTCATCGACGTCCTGCGCGAGCAGGACCTGCCGTCCCTGCCCGACCTGCCGGGCGGCGTGCGCCTGGCCAGCACGGAGGTGCTGGGACTGCCCGAGCGGCAGGTGCTCCGGCTCGCCACCATCTACAACCTCGTCGAGTTCGCCACGGCGATCAAGCCGGTGCTCTTCCGCCGCTTCCTCGAGGAGGCCGAGCAGGCGGTCTACCTCGATCCGGACACCTACGTCACCTCGCCGATGGTCGAGCTGCCGGTCGACCTCGCGGCCACCGAGGGCGGCATCCTGCTCACCCCCCACTACCTGGCGCCGGTCGACGGCGAGGGCGAGCTCGGCGAGGGCCACCTGCTGCACGTGGGCTTCTACAACCTCGGCTTCTGCGCGGTCGACCGACGGGCGCGGGCGTTCCTCGACTGGTGGTGGGGCCACTTGGAGTGGGAGTGCCTGTGGGACCCGATGTCCGGACTGTTCGTGGACCAGAAGTGGGTGGACCTCGGGGCGGGGTACTTCGCCGCGGGCAACTGGCGGCACGCCGGCTACAACGTCAGCATCGCCAACCTGCACGAGCGGCCGGTCGCGTCGGACGACGAGGGCTACTACATCGCCTCGACCGGTGACCGGCTGCGGCTCTTCCACTTCCACGCCTTCGACACCAGCGCACCGACCGAGCTCTCCACCAGGTTCGCCTCGACCGCGCACCTGCGCACCGACAACGCGGCTCTGGACTCCCTGTGCGTCGAGTACGCCGAGGCGCTGATCAAGAACGAGCAGATGCTGCCCGAGGCGCCGCCGTACCCCTACTTCAACGACACGCGCGGCCGCCGCATCTCGCGCCAGCTGCGCCGGGCCTACCGGCTCGAGTCGGAGGGCGGAGCCGACCTTCCCTCGCCCTTCGTCGCCGCCGAGGCGGACGCCTTCGACGCCTGGCGCCGCCATGCCCGGCGCCTGATGGCCCGCGAGCTCGTGGGCGACGCGGCGAAGAGCTTCCGGCTGGCGCTGCCCGAGGAGTACACCCGCATGAAGGGGCGCTTCCCGGCGGTCGCGAACCGCGTGCGCTCGCGGTTCGTGCGCAGCTCCGGCATCTGGAGCTGAGCAGACCAGGGCCCGGAGCAGGGCCTAGAGGATGCCCTCCTCGAGCGCGTGCCGGATCCACGGCACCAGCTCGTCGATCATCTCGTCCAGGGTGACCTTGGCCTCGAAGCCGAGCAGGTCGCGGGCCTTGTCGACCGACGGGATGCGCTTCTGCACGTCGTTCTCGAACGGCTCGTCGCTGACGTAGCGCAGCGGCTCGTCGGGACCCTTGATCTTGCGCCAGATGACGTCGGCCAGCTCGAGCACGGTCGTGTGCACCGGCGTGGAGATGTTGAAGTCCTGGTTGGTCGCCGCCTCGTTCTCGAGCGTCGCGACGATGCCGGCGGCCAGGTCGGAGCCGTGGGTGTAGCAGCGGACCTGCGAGCCGTCGCCGAGGATGTGCAGCGGGTCCTGACCCTTGAGCAGCTTCTGGATCAGGTCGGGCACCACGTGGCTGAGCGCCAGCTTGACGTTGCCGGACTCCTCCTCGACGTCGCCCAGCGCGCGCTGCTCACCGACCCCGACGGCGTTGAACGGGCGCACGATCGTGTAGGGCACCTTGTACTGCTGGTACGCCGCGCGTGCCCAGTACTCCACCGCCAGCTTCTGGAACCCGTAGCTCGACGGCGGCGGCGGGATGGTGAGCTCGTCACCCTCCACCGAGGGCCAGCGGTCGGTCGAGCCGTAGGCCATCGAGCTGGAGACGTAGGTGACCTTCTTCAGCGGCCCGCCGCTCTGGAAGACCTTGATCGCAGCGTCGCAGGAGGCGCCCATGATCGCCTCGTTGATCGCCATCAGGTCGTAGGCGTGCTTGTTGAAGTACGAGATGCCGCCGATCATCGCGGCCGCCGCGATGAAGTGGTCGCAGCCCTCGAGGAGCTTCTCGACCAGCAGCGGGTCGCGGGCGTCACCCTCGGTGAAGTGGTAGTTCGGGTGGTCGTCGTACGACCGCTTGATCGGGCCGTACTTGGAGTAGTTGTCGACGCCGACGACCGTCCAGCCCTGGTCCAGCAGCATCTCCACCAGGTAGCCGCCGATGAAGCCGGCGGATCCGGTCATGAGCACCTTGGGCATGCCATTCCTCTCAGGATCGCGTGGTTGACGCGAAGGCTAGATGCGAACGCCCTGGCCGAAGACGTTCCAGACGTCCGCGACGGGCTGGGTGACCTCGAGATTGCGGTACTCCGGGTGCGGCGTGGCCAGGATCAGCAGGTCGGCCCGGTCGAGCACCTCCTCGAGCGGGAGCAGCTCGGCGTCGGTGGTCACGTAGGGGTCGGTGGTGAGGACCTCGTGGGCCTTGAACCGCAGGATCCGCTTGAGCTTGTAGGACAGGCTCTCCCGGGTGTCGTCCGAGCCGCCCTTGAAGGACATGCCGAGGATGCCGACGGTCATCTTCGGGAGGTCGTAGCTGCGCTCGAGCCGGCTCACGACGTGAAGCGGGAGCCCCTCGTTGACGAGCATCGCAGCGTGGCCCAGCGCGAAGTTGTTGTTGTTGAAGGCACCGAGCTGCATGGTGTCCTTGAACAGGCAGGGACCGGCGGCGAAGCCGGGGCCGGGCATGTCCTTGGCGCGGTCGTAGTCCTGGGTGATCGCGTTGCGGATCTCCTCGAAGTCGAGGCCGCGGTCGTTGGCGATCATGTAGAACTGGTTGACCGTCGCGAACTTCACGTAGCGCCAGACGTTCGTGAACAGCTTGGCGAGCTCGGCCTCCTCGGGGCCGGTGTGCACGAGCTTGTCGGCGAGGGTGCCGAAGAGCTCTGCGGCGCGGACGCGTGCGGACTCGCTGCTGGCGCCGATGATCTGCGGCAGCGAGTAGAGCTCCTCCATGGCGTGGCCCTCGAGGATGCGCTCGGGGCAGAACGCGACGTCCACGTTCACGCCGGCGTCGGCGAACAGCCGCTCGACCATGTGGGTGACGCCGGGGTAGACCGTGCTGCGCAGCGCGACCAGCTGGCCGTCGCGGAAGTACTGGAAGCAGCCGGCGAGGGCGCGCGGCAGGGAGTTCGGGTCGGGGTTGAGGTGCTCGTCGACCGGCGTACCGATCACCACGACGACATTGGCGGCGCTGCCGACCGCAGCGGGGTCGGTGGTGGCGACGAGACGACCCGAGTCGACGGCGTCGCGCAGGACCTCCTCGGCGCCGGGCTCGGCGAAGGGCATCGTGCCGTCGTTGACGATCTTCACGGTGGCTTCGTTCAGGTCGTACGCCGCCACCTTGAGCCCCGCGCCCGCGAAAGCGATGGCCAGGGGGAGGCCGACGCGGCCGCAGCCGCCCACGACGACGACATCGCGCTCGAACCCAGTCTCAGTCATGGCGCATACCGTAGACCGTCGGTCGAACCATCGCTGTAGGGTTCACGCAATTTGGATGGGCCCGGCGGGCCCGCGCCTGGAGGAGTGAGCCTGTGCACGTTGTGTTCGATGCGTTCGCGGTGAAGCCAGGCAGCGCGGCCATCACTCTCGAGAACCTCATGCGGGGCTGGACGGAGCTCGAGCCGACGGACCGGCTCACCGTGCTGTGCGTGGACGAGCCGCCGTTCCAGCTGCCCGAAGGTGCGGACTTCCACGCCGTGACCTCACCCCGGGGAGGCAAGGCCGGTGACCTCTGGTTGCGCACCGTCGGCGTACGCCGGGAGGCACGCCGCCTCGGTGCCGAGGGACTCGTGTCCGGTGTGCCCGCGAGCGCGTTGATGGGCGCGCCGTGCCCGCGCGGGACGATCCTCTACGACCTGCGCCACGAGCTCAGGCCGCATCAGTTCTCGCGCTCGCGCCGGATCGCGCGGCGCTCGTCGTACGGCTGGACCTTCCGGACCACCGGCGGGATCTACTGCATCTCCCACCGCACGCGCGACGACCTGCTCCGCACGCGACCGCGGCTGGAGTCGAAGGCGGTCCTCGCACGCTACGGCGCCGACCACGTGGACCGGTGGCCGGCAGCCGAGAGCGCGCCGGCGCCGTACGCGCTCGCGTTCGGGCAGTTCGCCAACAAGAACGTCAATGCGGTGCTCGACGCGTGGGCCGTGTTCTGCCGTGAGGACGAGACGCTCACCCTGCGGCTGGTCGGGATGGGCCGGGCAGACCGTGCCGCGGCGACCGATCGGGTTGCGCGGCTGGGCATCGGGGAGCGGGTCGAGCTGATGCCGTGGCTCGACGACGACCAGTTCGTGCAGTGCTTCGCGGGAGCCTCGCTCGTGGTGTTCCCCTCCGACTTCGAGGGCTTCGGGCTGCCCGCGGTGGAGGCCCTGCGCCTGCGCATCCCGCTCGTGGTCTCCGACGACGTCGCCCTGGCCGAGGTCACCGGGGGCCACGCCGTCGTCGTCGAGGACGTCGAGCCCGACACGGTGGCGAAGGCGATGCGGGTCGCCCTGGAGCAGACCGACGCCGAGCTCGATGCGGGCCGGGAGTACACCGAGCAGTTCAAGTGGCGTCACATGGCGGCCGCGATCCGCGCGGACCTCGCCGCTCAGGCCGGGTCGAGGTAGTTCGCCGACTCGGCGACGCCGGTGCGCAGCCGGGCGAGCTCGGTGCGCACCATCTGCTCGACCTCCTGACGGATCGTCCTCGTCGGTGACCAGCCCAGCACGTCGGCCGCCTGCCGCGGATCGCCGCGGACGTTGTCGAAGTCGTGCGGCCTGCCCGCGTCGCCTGATGCGGTGACCGCGGCGTCAGGGGCGCCGGCGGCGTCCAGTGCCCACCGGCCGAGCTCCTCCAGGGTGTGCAGCGCTCCGGTTGCGATCACGAAGTCGCCGGCCGGCGACTCTGCGGCTGCGGCGAACGCCCTGACGAAGTCGGGCGCCGAACCCCAGTCGCGCCGGGTCGCCGGGTTGTGCAGCGCCACGCAGTCGCGCCGGCCGAGGCCGACCTCGGCCGCCTGCCGCGCGAGCGACGGGATCGCGAACCGCACCGGGTGCAGCGCGCTCGTGTGCCCGAACAGCACCAGGTTGGTCGCGTGCAGCCCCTCGGCCCGGGCCGCCCGGACCGCGTCGTGGGCTCGGGCCTTGGCCTCGCCGTAGGGGCTCACGGGCTGGATCGTCGTGCGCTCGTCCACGAGCCGCGCCGGATCCGCCGGGCCGAAGATCTCCGAGCTGGAGGCGTGCACGAACACGGGTGCGCGGTCGCCGTGATCGCGCAGCACGTCGAGCATCCGGACGACGGCGTCACCGTCGACGTCGGCGACCTCCTCTGCCGCCTGCCAGCTGGCCCCCACCGACGTCATCGCGGCGAGGTTGTGCACGACGTCCGGGCTCACCTCGTCGAGGATCTTCGCGAACGAGTCCTGGTCGCGCACGTCGAGCGCGGCCAGCTCCACGCCCTGCAGGTAGCAGCCCCGGTCACCGCCGGAGCCGTCCCGGCTGGTGCCGACGACCCGGTCGCCCTGCCTGACCAGCAGCCGGCTGAGCCAGACGCCGTCCTGTCCCGTCACGCCGGTGACGAGGTGGGTGCGCCTCACGAGTCGAGCAGACGGCGCATCTGCTCGATGTCCGCGTCGACCATGATCCGGGCGAGCTCCCCGGCCTTCGTGCGCGCCTCCCAGCCCAGCAGCTCCCGCGCCTTGCTCGCGTCGCCGATGAGTGCGTCGACCTCGGTGGGTCGCTCGTACTGCTTGTCGTAGCGCACGTGGTCCTCCCAGTGCAGACCGGCGTGGGCGAACGCCGCCTCGCAGAACTCGCGCACCGTGTGCCCCTCACCCGTGGCGAGCACGCAGTCGGTGGGCTCGTCCTGCTGGAGCATCCGCCACATGCCCTCGACGTACTCGGGGGCGTAGCCCCAGTCGCGCACGGCGTCGAGGTTGCCGAGGTCGAGGTGGTCGGTCACGCCGTGCTTGATCGCGGCCACGCCGAGGGTGATCTTGCGGGTCACGAAGCTCTCGCCGCGACGGGGTGACTCGTGGTTGAACAGGATGCCGGACACGGCGTACAGGTCGTAGGCCTCGCGGTAGTTCACCGTCACCCAGTGCGAGTAGAGCTTCGCGGCGGCGTACGGGGAGCGCGGGTAGAAGACCGTCGACTCGTCCTGGGGCGGCGGAGTCCGGCCGTACATCTCCGAGGTGGAGGCCTGGTAGAAGCGGCAGTCGATCCCGGCAGCGCGGATCGCCTCGAGCAGGCGGAGCGTGCCGCTCGCGTCGGTGGACGCGGTGTACTCCGGCATCTCGAAGGACACCTTCACGTGGCTCTGCGCACCGAGGTTGTAGACCTCGTGCGGCTCGATCGCGTAGATGAGGTTGACCAGGCTGACGCCGTCGGTCAGGTCGCCGTAGTGCAGCTTCAGCTGCGGGTTCTGGTGCAGGTGGTCGATCCGGCCGCGGTTCAGGGTCGACGCGCGACGCACCAGGCCGTGGACCTCGTACCCCTTCTCCAGGAGGAGCTCGGCCAGGTAGGAGCCGTCCTGGCCGGTGATCCCGGTGATCAGAGCCCGCTTCATGACGCGGACTCTAGGCCACCGGTGACCAGCGTGACTCCTGAGCCGTCCGTTCGTTCATCTGAGCGGGGAGTCGCGAAGGGCGGCGCCTCGCATCTTCCTGGGGAAAGGCTCGGACGTGAGCAACGTGGACGTACTCGTCGCAGGTGGCGGCGGCTTCATCGGGGGACACCTGGTCGGCGACCTGCTGGCGCAGGGGCTCTCCGTGCGCTCGGTCGACATCAAGCCCACCTCGGAGTGGTACCAGGTCCACCACGACGCCGAGAACGCGCAGGCCGACCTCTCGCTGCTGGAGAACGCGCTCGAGCACACCGACGGCGCCCGACAGGTCTACATGCTGGCCGCCGACATGGGCGGCATGGGTTTCATCGAGAACAACAAGGCCCTCTGCATGCTCACCGTGCTGACCAGCACCCACATGCTGCAGGCCGCGCAGAAGGCCGGCGTGGAGCGCTACTTCTACTCCTCCTCGGCCTGCGTGTACGCCGCGGACAAGCAGACCGACACCCACATCACCGCCCTCAAGGAGTCCGACGCCTACCCGGCGATGCCCGAGGACGGCTACGGCTGGGAGAAGCTCTTCACCGAGCGCATGTGCCGCCACTTCCTCGAGGACTTCGGCCTGACCACCCGGGTCGCCCGCTACCACAACGTCTACGGCCCGAACGGCACCTGGACCGGCGGTCGCGAGAAGGCGCCGGCGGCCGTCTGCCGCAAGATCGCCACCGCGGTGATCACCGGCAAGCACGAGATCGACATCTGGGGCGACGGCGAGCAGACCCGCTCCTTCATGTACATCGACGACTGCGTCAAGGGCTCGCAGCTGATCATGCACGGCGACAGCCCGGAGCCGGTCAACCTCGGCAGCGACGAGCTGGTCAGCATCAACCAGCTCTACTCGATCGTCGAGGAGATCGCGGGCATCAAGTGCACCCGCAACTACCAGCTCGACGCCCCGCAGGGCGTGCGTGGTCGCAACAGCGACAACACCCAGATCCTCGACACCTACGGTTGGGCGCCGTCGACGTCCCTGGCCGACGGGATGGCGAAGACCTACGCGTGGGTGTACGACGAGGTCAAGCGCTCGCTCGGCTGATCGCCGGCCGACCGAGTCCACGCCCATGCGGATCCTGCTGCACGACTACAGCGGCCACCCGTTCCAGGTGGAGCTGAGCCGTGAGCTGTCGCGGCGCGGCCACGACGTCACGCACTCCTACTGCGACGCCTACACCTCGGGCAAGGGACACCTGCGGACGGAGCCGGGCGAGACCCTGCGGTTCGAGCCGATCGGCGTCGGGGTGGTCATCGCGAAGATGAGCTTCGGCAAGCGCCTGGTCCAGGAGCTGCGCTTCGGCGTCGAGCTGGCCCGCCAGGCCCGGCGTACGCGCCCTGACGTGGTGATGGCCTCCAACGTGCCGATCCCGACGCTGGTGATCCTCGCTGCCGTGCTGCGGCTCAGCGGCATCCCATGGGTGCTGTGGCACCAGGACGTGCAGGCCGTGGCGATCCGGTCGTTCGCCGGCAAGAAGCTCTCCCGTGCCTTCACCGTCGTCGCGACCCTCATCGGTGCGGGGGAGAAGTGGTGTGCCCGGCGCGCTGCCGCGGTGGTGGTGATCGCGGACTCGTTCGTCGACGTCCACCGGCGCTGGGGCACCGCGGGCAAGACCACCGTGATCCCGAACTGGGCGCCGCTGGAGGAGATCCGGCCGGTCACCCGCACCAACGCCTGGTCGCACGAGCACGGGCTCGACGAGACCAGGACACTGCTCTACTCCGGCACGCTCGGCCTCAAGCACAACCCGGGGCTCCTGGTCGGGCTCGCGCGCCAGGTGATCGACGCCGGCCAGCCGGTGCGGCTGGTCGTGGTCAACCAGGGCCCGGCGGAGGAGGTGCTCCGCGAGGAGGCGGCGCGCCTCGACGTACCGCTGCTGCTGCTGCCGTTCCAGCCCTACGAGCGGCTCTCCGAGGTGCTCGGCAGCGGTGACGTGCTCGTGGTCCTGCTCGAGCAGGACGCCGGCGCGTTCTCGGTGCCGTCGAAGACGCTGAGCTACCTGTGTGCCGGCCGTCCCGTGCTCGGCCTCATGCCGGCCGAGAACCTCGCCGCCACGCTGGTCGCGAGCGTTGACGGCTGCGTCCTGCCCCCGAACGAGACCTCGCTGCCCGAGGCCGCGGACTGGGTACGCCGCGTGCTCACCGACGACGAGCACGCCGCCACGCTCGGCAAGGCCGCGCGGGCGCTGGCCGAGGAGGAGTTCGCACTGGCCCGCTGCGCGGACTCCTTCGAGCAGATCCTCACGACCAGCGGCGGCGTCGAAACGCTCGCCCTCACGCGGTGAATCTCATATCGCGGACGGTCGTCTCAACATTCGGTATAGCGGTTTCCGTCCGCGTTGCACCGACCCCTAACCTCTTCACATGAGCTCGACCTGGCTGACCAAGCGGCGCGCGGTGGATCACTGCCGCGTGCGCTCGTCGCTGTGTCGAATGTCCTGACCGGACGTCAGTCGCCGCTCCTGCGGCCTCTCTGATCGCACGTCGTCGTCGACGCGTGTCCTGACGTCCCGAGCGCCCACCTCCCGCCGAGTCAGGAAGCATCGTCATGACCACTGCCCGTTCCCAGATCGATCCCCGCGGTCCGCGGTTCACCGCCGCGGTGACGCTGGCCGTCTTCGCCGTCGTCCTGCTCGCCGCTCCGGCGCCGCTCGGCATCGCGCTCCTCGCCGTGCAGACGGTGTTCTTCGCGATCGGCGCGGGCCGCGGCGTGCAGCACACCCCGACGGCGTACGTCTTCAGGAAGCTGATCCGTCCCCGCCTCGCCGCGCCGGACCACCTCGAGGACCCGGAGCCGCCGCGGTTCGCCCAGAGCGTGGGCCTGGTCTTCGCCGCGGTCGCGCTGGTCGGCTACCTCGCCGACCTGACCCTGCTGGGCCAGGTGGCCGCAGGGTTCGCGCTCGCGGCGGCCCTGCTCAACGCAGTCTTCGGCTTCTGCCTGGGCTGCGAGATGTACCTGCTGATCGGCCGCCTCCGGGCGGCCACCACCCACCGGAACCTCACCATCACCACCGAATCACACAAGGAAGAAGTGACCGCATGAGCCGCGAAACCGCTCTCGTCTCCGCCGACTGGGTCGAGGAGCACCTCGACGACCCGAAGGTCGTCCTGATCGAGGTCGACGAGGACACCACGTCGTACGCCAAGGGCCACATCCGTGGCGCGATCAAGCTCGACTGGACCACCGACCTGCAGGACCAGGTGCGCCGCGACTTCGTCAACAAGGAGCAGTTCGAGGCTCTCTTGTCCGACCGTGGCGTGTCCAACGACCACACCGTCGTGCTGTACGGCGGCAACAACAACTGGTTCGCCGCCTACGCGTACTGGTACTTCAAGCTGTACGGCCACCAGGACGTCAAGCTGCTCGACGGCGGCCGCAAGAAGTGGGAGCTGGACAGCCGCGAGCTGACCGACGCCCTGCCGACCCGCGAGAAGACCAGCTACACGGCGCAGGAGCAGGACCACTCGATCCGCGCCTTCCGTGACGAGGTCGTCGCGGCCATCGGCGCGCAGAACCTGGTCGACGTGCGCAGCCCCGACGAGTACGCCGGCCGGCTGCTCGCCCCGGCCCACCTGCCCCAGGAGCAGGCGCAGCGCGCCGGGCACATCCCGACCGCCGCGAACGTGCCGTGGAGCAAGGCGGCCAACGACGACGGCACCTTCAAGTCCGACGACGAGCTCAAGCAGATCTACACCGAGGCAGGCGTCGACTGGAGCAAGGACACCATCGCCTACTGCCGGATCGGCGAGCGGTCGAGCCACACCTGGTTCGTGCTCAAGGAGCTGCTCGGCGAGGAGAACGTCAAGAACTACGACGGCTCCTGGACGGAGTACGGCTCGCTGGTCGGCGTGCCCGTGGCGCTGGGCGACGAGGCGGGCGAGGCCTGATGTGCGGCGCGACTGAAGGCGGGCTGTCCCTCGACGGGATCGACGTCGCCAAGGAAGCCATCATCCAGGGCCAGGTGGTCAAGGGCGGCGAGCCGGTCGGCAACGCCTACGTCCGGCTGCTCGACCGTACCGGCGAGTTCACCGCCGAGGTGCCCACCTCGGCGACCGGCCACTTCCGTTTCTTCGCCGGCCCGGGGGAGTGGACCCTGCGCACCCTGGCGCCGAAGAGTGACCCCGTGGACAAGACGGTCACCGCTGCGACCGGTGTCGTGGCGGAGGTCGCGGTCGCCCTCTGACCGCGGCTCGAACCCTGTGCCTCGCCCTCGCACCCTGCGGTGCGAGGGCGAGGCCGTTCGTGCCCAGGTCGTGAGCTACGCTCAGCCGCGTCATGCCGGGCCCTGAGTTCCCCGACGCTCCTCCGCCGGAAGTGCCTGAGGAGTTCGCTGCCGCCTACCGCGACGCCTACCAGCGCGCCCTGGAGACCGGGCACGTCGACGACGCCGGCTCCGCGCTCGGGGTGGTCGCTCCCGAGGTTCCGGTCGAGCACACGCAGGTCATCCCGGAGCCGTCGGACGGCGTCGTCGCGGCGACCAGCGGACCGCTCGACCGCTGGCGCGCGTCGCGGTGGTTCCTCGTCTCGGTGGTGACCGCGGCGGCCGCAGTGCTGGTGGCCGCGGCGTACGCGGTGGGCACGACGGTCTCCCACGGCGACGACCACGGCACGTCCGGAGTGGCCGTGCCGCAGTCCAGCCGCACCACCGGCCCGGCCCGCTCCGGCTCGCCGTCCAAGGTCACGCCGACCCACAGGTCGACCGCCCACGTGCCGAACGCCTGGGACGGCCCGGTCCGGCCCGTGAGCGTCGACGCGATCGCTGCGGACTGCACGGCTCCTCCGGGCACCGACTCGGCCGGCAACAAGGTCACCTACGTGCCGGAGAACGCCACCGACGGCCGAGCCCAGACGGCGTGGCGCTGCGACGGCGCGGCGACCGGCCAGAAGCTCACGCTGCGGCTCTCCGGCGCGACCGACATCGCCGAGGTGGGGCTCGTGCCCGGCTACGCGAAGACCGACCCGGCGAGCGGCACCGACCGGTACGCCGAGAACAACCGGATCACCAAGGTGCGCTGGACCCTCGCCGACGGCGTCACCGTCGTGCAGCGACTGGACCCGGACCCGTCGTCGCGGGCGATGCAGGTCCTGCGCGTGCCGCGCACCACCACCGACACGGTCACCCTGCAGATCCTCGCGGTCGCCCACGGCCCGCGCGACACCACGGCGATCAGCGAGATCAGCCTCGCCGAGGCTGCGTCCTAGGGCCTGCGGCCGGCGCCGCCCGTCGGCCTGGCCGGCTCTCGGGCCGGTAGGTGTGCCCGGGCACGCCACTGGCCCGGCGCGTGCGCCGGGTGCGGGGCGGGGTGGCTACTGGTCGGGCGGCTCGACCGGTGGCGGGCTCAGGTCGGTGGTGCCGGTTCGGTCGCGCAGCCAGGCATGTCCGTGGGGACTGTGCCAGAGGTACTCGCCGGGGGTGAGCATCGTGTAGGTCCAG
>NZ_RJSF01000037.1:88630-88799 GCF_003725535.1 Nocardioides pocheonensis
CCGCCGGCATTCTCCAGCCACGCCGGGGCGAGCGGGTCGCCGGAGGTCAACGCGGCTTCGGAGAGGTGCACGTACAGCACCACGTCGCGGGCCTTCGGGCTGGTCGAGCCCGCACGTCGGGTGGTTGGGCCGCTCAGTTGGGTGGTTGAGCCTGCCGAAACCACCGGGT
>NZ_RJSF01000038.1:0-307 GCF_003725535.1 Nocardioides pocheonensis
TCGGCGGTGACGGTGAGCAAGGCCTTGGTGATGTCGAGGGTCCCGGTGACGTAGCTGAACGTGTAGTTGGTGCTGGTCAGGCCCTTCGGGGTGACGTCGTAGGCGCCCACGTTACTGGCCGCGGTGGCGGTGGTGTCGAACCCGAGGGTGCCGCCGAGCGAGCCGGGGCCGTCGCTGTTGACGAACCCGGAGTAGCGGACGCCGAACGTCGGGTTGGTGGTGCCGTAGACCTTGGTGAAGTGGTCCACGGCGGCCGTGGAGCTGTCGGCGTCGGCGGTGACGGTGAGCACGGCCTTGCCGATGTGCA
>NZ_RJSF01000038.1:446-82018 GCF_003725535.1 Nocardioides pocheonensis
GCATCAGCGGTCACGGTGAGCACGGCCTTGCTGGCCGCCACCGTCCGGACGACATCTGTTGCCGCGTTCCAGTTGCTGTCTCCGGCCTGGGACGCCGTCAGCACGCAGCTGGTCGTGCCGCTGGTCATGGTGACGGTCCAGCCCGGTGTGGCGGGCGTGATCGAGCAGCCGCCGGTGGCGACCAGGCTGACCGGAAGGCCCGAGCTGGCGGATGGGGTGACGTTGAACGACGAGCCGTAGACGGCAGGCGAGGTCGGCTGTGGGAAGTCGATGGTCTGGTTCTGCTGGGTGACCCGCGCGAGGAAGGCGTTGTCGGAGCTGTACTGCGTCGCGTCGACGTTGTCGAAGAGGACGTTGATCCGGTCGTTGGTGTCCTTGACCGCGGTCGAGTGGTCGGTCCCCACCGCGACTGTCTCGGAGACCGCGTTCGTCGAGGTGTAGCCGGACGGGTTGGTCCGGACGACGAAGTAGCGGGTGTTCTTCACGAGCCCGGACGTGAACGCCCACTGACCCGATGCCGGGGTGACCACAGGGCTACCGACCTGTAGGTCGGTCGCCCCTCCGTCGAAGCTGCCGTTGCTGTTCGTGTCCTTGTAGAGGGTGACGGTGGCACCCGCGAGGCCGAGCTCGCCGGAGTCGAAGACACCGTTGCCGTTCGCGTCCAGGATCACCTGGCCGGAGATCAGCGCGGCGAACACCGTCGTGGCCGCCGATGCGGTGTTGTTGGCCGTGTTCGAGTCGTCCTCCGCGCTCAGGATCTGCGCGGTGTTCGTCAGGGTCGTGCCGTTGTTGACGCCCGTTCCGACGGTGACCTGGAAGGTTCTGCTGACGAGCGCCGAGTTCGCGAGCACCGTGCCCACGTTCCAGGTCAGCGTGTTGGTCAGCGAGTCGTAGACGCAGCCGCCGGTGCAGCTGCCGGGCACGTAGGTCACGCCGGTCGGCAGGGTGTCGGTCAGCTGCGTGCCGGTGGCCTGGTTGGTGGTGCCGCTCCCGGAGGCCAGGTTCCTGTAGTTGACGGTGTAGGTCATCGACTGCCCGGGGCTCACGGCGGTCGGCCCCGTCTTGGTGACCTGGAGATCGGGAGACCCTGGTGCGGCGGCCGGCTTGAAGATGCCGAGCGTGCCGGCGCCCTTGATCTGCAGGGAGTTGCCGGAGAAAGCGTGTGCCCCGGCCCGCATCTTGGTGTTGAAGGTGATCGAGCCGGCACTGTCGTTGCTGATCGACGCCGTGAACGTGTACTTCCAGATGTCGCCACCGCTGGCCGTCGAGAAGGTGACCGCACCCATGCTGACGTTCGCCGACGGAGTGAACCCGGTCAGGCTCTCGAGGCCGGCGGTGGCACCCGAGGCGTGGTCGATCTCGATCGTGAAGGTGTTGGGTGTGGAGTTCGCTTGTCCGGCGTCGAACGCCAGACGCAGCGGGATGGTTTGCAGCTCGGCCCAACCGTCCAGACTCGTGCTCTGCCACGGGCACGGCGCCGGGGACGCACAGGCGGGGTTGGACTGTCCCTGAAGGGCGCCCTTGAGCGCGCTTGCTGCGACGACGTACGGGCCCACGAACGGCCCACCGCTGCCGGCAACCCCCTGCGGGACGACCGCCGTCGTCGAGCTGTCGCCCAGCGCCCGCGCCAGGTTGACCCGGCCGTTGCCGGTGTCTGAGACGGAACCCGCGGGGTCGGCCGTGCGCGCGAGCCGCCCGACGACGACACCGTTGGAGGCCGACGCGTCGTTCGCCTTCACCAGCGCCGCGGCACCGGCGACGATCGCGGCCGAGGCCGACGTGCCGGTGACCGAGCCGGAACCGTCGGCGATGTCGACGCCGGGAGCGCCGAGGAAGGTGTCGTCGCCGGAGTTGGAGCTCGTCCAGAGCGAGTCGTCGCGGGTCGTGGCGGAGACACCGACCACCTTGGCGGCGCCGGCCGGGTACGTCGCAGTCGAGCTGCCGTCGTTGCCGGTGGCGGCCACGAGGACGGCGCCCTTCGACCAGGCGTAGTCGACCGCAGCCTGGAGCGCGTCGCTGCGACCGGGGTTGGAGAACGACATCAGGATCACGTCCGCACCGTGATCGGCGGCGTAGACGACCCCCGCCACGATGTCGGAGTCCTGGCCGGTCCCGTCAGCGCCGAGCACCTTGACCGGCATGACCGAGACGCCCGAGTACGCGACGCCTGCTGTTCCGACTCCGTTGTCGGTCTTCGCAGCCACGATCGTGGCCATCGCGGTGCCGTGACCGTTGGGGTCGGCGGTGGTGTCGGAGCCCGCCAGCATCGAGGCGCCGGGGACGAGCTTGCCCGTGAGATCGTCGCTCGGGTCCACGCCGGTGTCGAGCACGGCGACCGTGGCCGTGCCGCCCGGGACCACCGTGCCGAAGGCCTGGTCCCAGCCGATCTTCGGCAGAGCCCACTGGTCGCCGTACGCCGGGTCGTCAGGCGTACCTTCCACGGCCCGCACGCGATCGGCTTCCACACTCTCGACGCGGGGGTCGGCTCGCAGGGCGTCCGCCCCTGCGGCGGTCACGTCGACGGCGTACATGTGCAGCTGCGGCACCGAGGAGAGCTGGACCGCCGCGACGTCGGAGAGCAATGCTTCCTGCTCGGCGCCGGACGTGGTGGCAGCGAAGGTCACGATCTCCGAGCTGGTCGGGTCGACGGTGTCCGTGCGTGGAGCCGCCGAGGCGGACACGGCCATGCCGACGGTGACCAGGGACAGTGCAGCTGCGGCCGCGACGATGCGCGGCACCGAACTCTTGCTCTCGAACATGCGAAACCGTCCCCCATGAAGGCGCAGGAGGCCGAACCCCATCGGCCACGAGTGCTGCACGTTCATCATCAGGTCGGCGCACCGTGCCACGCCGAGAGTGCCCGGATGGGCGACCGAATGGCCCCAACGGGTCAGGGAGTCCTAGTCAGGGCGCGACGTCCTCAACCGGACATACCTCGCGATTCAGCCGCCGCTGGTCTAGTCAGGCGTGCGCCGCGTGCCGCCCCGCACGGCGCCCGAAGTACGAACCCTCGGCGAGCTGGGTGCCCGAGGAGTAGCCCTTGCCGTCCTGGGCGATGTTCGCGGCGCAGGCGCCGGCGGCGTACAGGCCCGGGATCACCGATCCGTCGGGGCGCTCGGCCTCGCCGTCCACGCTCGTGCGCATGCCGCCCAGCGTGAAGCCGGCGTACAGCGCCTTGCCGAGGGTGAGGTCGTAGGCGCCCCACGGGCCCTGGTCCTGGGGCTCGACCCACTCCGGCGCCTTGTGGAAGTCGGGGTCCTCCTGGGCGCGCGCGTGCTCGTTGTAGCGGTCGAGCGTCGCGGCGAGCCGGCCGGCCGGGATGCCGAGCGCCTCCTCCATCTCCGCGACCGTCTCCCACCCGTCGATGAACGGGCACAGCGGCATCGAGGGGTGCTCGATGTGCGCCGAGTCCACGATCAGGTACGCCGCCTGGTCGGGCTGGTCCATCACGAAGCCCGACGTGCGGGCGTGATAGCTGTCCTCGGCGACGAAGCGGTCGCCGAACTTGTTCACGATGATCCCGGTGACCAGCTGCGACGGCGGGTAGAAGGGCGCGGTGATGAACGGCTGGTCCATGAACTTCAGCTCGGCCCCGACGGACTCGCCGAGCCGGATGCCGAGCCCGTCGTCGTAGGTGTTGCCGAGCACGAACAGCTTCGACCCGAGGGCGGGGGTGTTCTCGGCGACCATCTCCGGGTTCATCACGAAGCCGCCGGCGGCGACGATCACCGCCTTCGCCCGCAGGAACCCGGTCTCCTTGAACTTCCTCCACGCGACGCCGACGACCCTGGTTTCCTCGGTGGTTGAGCCTGCCGAAACCACGAGGTTGGTCACGCCGGTCTCGTAGCGGACCTCGACCCCGGCCTCCTCGACCCGCTTCGAGAGCAGGTCCATCACCATCTGGGTCCCGCCGGTGTCGCCGGGCACGGGCACCTTGTGGCCGCGCGGGGCCGGCTTGGCGAGGTCGCGGAAGGGGTGGACCTTCTCGTTGCCGGTGTACATCAGGCCCTCGGTGTTGGGCTGGATCACCGCCTTGCCCGGGAAGAACGAGCGCTCGAACTCGAAGCCGAGGTCCTCGATCCAGTCGAAGTGCTCCACGCTGTCCTCGCAGAAGGCGCGGATCTTCTCCGGCTCGGGGTCGCGGCTGACCGCCATCAGGTACTGGTACATCTCCTCGGCGCTGTCCTCGTGGCCGGTCGCCTGCTGCACCGCGGTGCCGCCGCCGAGGTAGAAGTGCCCGCCCGACATCGCGCTGGTGCCGCCGTACGTCGCGGCGCGCTCGAGCAGCACCACCCGCGCGCCGGCCCGGGCCGCCTCGAGGGCGGCGCAGCCGCCGGCGATGCCGAAGCCGATCACGACGACATCGGTGGTCTCGACGTCCTCGGGCAGGGTGGAGGCCGCGACGACCGCGGGGAGCTCGGTGGTCATGGGCCAAGGGTAGGCGCAAACTAGAACGAGTTCTACATTCGGCGACCACGATTCTGCGCGGATCTGGTGGCAGGGCCGGTCGCCTGCCTTCACTAGACTCGGGCACACCGCCGACCGCCGAGGTGCCCTGTGACACTCGACGTCCACACGCTCAACCAGGCTCTGCTGGCGGGCTGTGGCGTCCTGCTGGTCGCGATCCTGGCCGTGCGCGGGTCGGTGCGCCTCGGTCTCCCGAGCCTGCTGCTGTACCTCCTGATCGGCGTCGGTCTGGGCGACGCCGGCCTGGGCGTCGAGTTCTCCGACGCGAAGCTCGCCAACGCGCTCGGCTTCGCCGCCCTCGTCGTGATCCTGGCCGAGGGCGGTCTGACCACCCACTGGCACGAGATGCGGCCGGTCATGCGGCTCGGTGCCGCGCTGGCCACGCTCGGCGTGGCCGTGAGCGTGGGCGTCATGGCCCTGGCCGCCCACTTCCTGCTCGGCATGAGCTGGGAGCTCGCGGTCCTGCTCGGCGCGGTGACCTCACCGACCGACGCGGCGGCGGTGTTCTCGGTGCTGCGCCGGGTGCCTCTGCCCCAGCGCCTCAACTCCACCCTCGAGGCGGAGTCCGGCCTCAACGACGCGCCGACCGTGGTGCTGGTCACCCTGGTCAGCGCGGGCGGCCACCACGGCGTGCTCGCCTTCGCCGGCGAGGTGGTCTGGGAGCTCGCGGTCGGCGTGCTCGTCGGCGTCGGGGTCGGGTACGCCGGCGCCTGGCTGATGCGCCGCGCGGCTCTCCCGGCCTCCGGGCTCTACCCGCTCGCCGTACTGTCGCTCAGCGTCTTCGCCTACGCCTCGAGCGCGACGCTGCACGGCTCCGGCTTCGCGAGCGTGTACGTCGCCGCGCTGGTCCTGGGCAACTCCGAGCTGCCGCACCGGGCGGCCACGCGTTCCTTCGCCGAGGGCATGGCCTGGCTGGCGCAGATCGGCCTGTTCGTGATGCTCGGCCTCCTCGTCTCGCCGGGCCGGATCACGCTCGAGCACGTCGGGGTGGCGGTGGCGGCGGGCCTCGTCCTGACCTACGTCGCGCGACCGCTCTCGGTCCTCGCGTCCGCCCTCGTCCAGCCGCTGCCCTGGCCCGAGCTCGCGTTCATCAGCTGGGCCGGGCTGCGGGGCGCCGTACCGATCGTGCTGGCGACGATCCCGCTCTCCGAGGGCGTCCACGGTGCGACACGCCTGTTCGACATCGTGTTCGTGATGGTGGTGATCTACACCGTGCTGACCGCGCCCACCCTGCCGACGGTGGCGCGGGTGCTCCGGGTGGCCCGACGCAGCGAGCCGCGCGACCTCGACGTCGAGGCGGCGCCGCTGGAGCGGATCGCCGCCGACCTGCTCATGGTGACGATCTCGCCGAAGTCGCTGATGCACGGCGTCGAGGTCGGGGAGCTCCGCCTCCCGAAGGGAGCGTCGGTCTCGCTGGTCGTGCGCGACGGGAGCACCTTCGTGCCGCAGCCGCGCACCGTGCTGCGCCACGGCGACGAGCTGCTCGTGGTCACGCCGCGCAAGATCCGGGAGAAGACCGAGGAGCGCCTGCGCGCGGTCTCCCTCGGCGGTCGCCTGGCCCAGTGGCTCGGGTCCGACCCGCACCCGCCGGCGCCCTGACCGGGGTCAGCTGCAGGTGGCCTCGGGCTGCGGCAGCTCGATCTTCGTCGGCGCCTTCGGGTCGAGCCGCTTGAACCGGTCGCCGATCACGACGTCGACACCAGGACCCATCTCCTGGTCGCTGTGCACCACCTGCGTGGCCTTCCCGAGTGCCTTGGCGACCAGCTCGGCGGCCGGGTCGTCGGACTTCGTGGTGTACACCGCGGCCCGATCGGCCCGGATGCCGTCCGGGGCGTTGCCGACCTGCCCGGGTTTGAACCCGGCGCGCTCGAGGAGGTCCATGGTCGCCTGGGCGCGGCCCGAGAGCTTGCCGGAGTTGAAGACGCTCACGGTGACGTCCGCGCGGCGGACGAAGCGGCTCACCTTCTGGTCGGTCGGCTGGCAGGTCGGCGAGGTCGACGTGGACGAGCCCAACCCCTCGAGCGGCGTGGTCGCTGCGTGGTAGCCCCAGACCGCCATCCCCACCAGCACGGCGAGCAGGACCAGCAGCGTGGCGCCGGTGGTCAGCCTGCGCTGCGTCATTCCTCCACCTCGAGCACCCGTGCGTGCACCACGTGCCGCTGCTGCAGCGCTGCCCGCAGCGCGCGGTGCAGGCCGTCCTCGAGGTACATCTCCTCGCGCCACAGCACCACGTGGGCGAACAGGTCGCCGAAGAAGGTCGAGTCCTCGTCCAGCAGCAGGTCGAGCTGGAGCGTGTCCTTCGTCGTGACCAGCTCGTCGAGGCGCACCGGCCGCGGTGGGAGCGCGGCCCAGTCGCGGGCCCCCAGACCGTGGTCCGGGTAGGGCCGTCCCTGGCCGACGCGCTTGAAGATCACCCCGCCATCATAGGAAGACGAGTGCAACCGCCCGGGGGCGCTCTGTTCTAGGCTCCGGACATGGGTGAGGAGTCGATCAAGGCCGAGGTTGCCGCGGGCTACGCCTTCGAGGGCCCGGCCCTCGAGCTCGGCGGGCTGATGCTCGACGCCTCGCAGCTCTCCGACGTCCGGATCAGGATCCCGCTGTCCATGCTCAACCGGCACGGCCTGGTGGCCGGCGCCACCGGCACCGGCAAGACCAAGACGCTGCAGCTGATGGCCGAGCAGCTGAGCGCCGCGGGGGTGCCCGTGTTCGCCGCCGACATCAAGGGCGACCTCTCGGGGCTCTCCGTGGCGGGCGAGGACAACGAGAAGATCAAGGCGAGGGCGACCTCGGTCGGCCAGGACTGGAAGGCCACCGGCTACCCCGTCGAGTTCTTCGCCCTCGGCGGCCAGGGCACCGGCATCCCGCTGCGGGTCACGATGTCGGCGTTCGGCCCGACCCTGCTCAGCAAGGTGCTCGGCCTGAACGACACCCAGGAGTCCTCGCTGGGCCTGGTCTTCCACTACGCCGACAAGGCCGGCCTGCCGCTGCTCGACCTCGCCGATCTCCGCGAGGTGATCAAGTGGCTCACCTCCGACGAGGGCAAGGCCGACCTCAAGGACCTCGGTGGCCTGTCCGCGTCGACCGCAGGCGTCCTGCTGCGTGAGCTGATCGCGTTCTCCGACCAGGGCGCCGACGCGTTCTTCGGGGAGCCCGAGTTCGAGACCAGCGACTTCCTGCGGGTTTCGGCAGGCTCAACCACCGGCAAGGACGGGTACGGCCTGATCTCGCTCGTCGAGCTGCCCGATCTGCAGGACCGCCCCGCGGTGTTCTCGACCTTCCTGATGTGGCTGCTCGCCGACCTCTTCCACGACCTGCCCGAGGTCGGAGACGTCGACCAGCCCAAGCTGGTGTTCTTCTTCGACGAGGCGCACCTGCTCTTCAAGGACGCCTCGTCGGCATTCCTCGACGCGATCGCCCAGACGGTACGGCTGATCCGGTCCAAAGGCGTGGGCGTGTTCTTCGTGACCCAGTCGCCGACCGACGTACCCGACGACGTGCTGGGCCAGCTCGGCTCCCGCGTCCAGCACCAGCTGCGGGCGCACACGCCGAACGACGCCAAGGCGCTGAAGCAGACCGTCGACACCTACCCGACCAGCGGCTATCCCGACCTCGCCGAGGTGATCACCTCGCTCGGCATCGGCGAGGCGATCGTGACCGTGATGAACGAGAAGGGCGCACCGACCCCCGTCGCCTGGACCCGGCTGCGGGCACCGCAGTCACTGATGGCGGCCGCCGACCCAGCGGGGATGACCGCGGCGGTGAAGGCCTCACCCCTCTACGCCCGGTACGCCGAGCCGATCGACCGCGAGTCGGCCCGCGAGAAGCTCGCCGCCCGGCTCGAGCAGGGCGCTGCCAAGGCCGAGGCCGAGCAGCAGCAGGCCCCGGCGCCGCAGCAGCCGCCGGCGCCGCGCGCGCCCGCCCCGCGCCGCAAGCAGGAGAAGTCGGTGGTCGAGGAGGTGGTCACCTCGACGGCCTTCCGCCAGGTGATGCGCACCGCGGCCCGCGAGGTCGTGCGCGGCATCTTCAAGACCGGCCGGCGCTGACCTCACCCGCGGACGCACGGAGCGGGGGCCGCCCCTCTCCGGTCGACCCCCGCTCCCACGACGCGGCGCCTGGCCCCGAGGTCAGGCGCAGCGCGTCAGGCGCACCAGCGGACGGCGTCGTCCATCATCGCTGCCAGCGGCAGCACGTGACGCAGCTCCGGACGCTCGCTGAGCACCTCGCTCAGGCCCAGCCGGAGACGGGCTTCGAAGTCGGACTGGCTCATCGGAGACCCCCAATGTCGATTCGGCGGATTGTCACGTTCCAATCTGGCCGGATGACGTGTCGGGACTGTTACGGGCGACGAAATCAGCGGTGAAGAAGCGCTCTCACCCCAGGACCTCCGGCGTCTAGCCCGCTCCGGTCCGAGCGTTGCCAACCCTCGGGGGCGGGCGTTGCATGGATCGGTGCGGAGACGCCGCACGGACTCGAGGAGGACAGACCATGAGCGTGCTGATGACCCTGCGAGTCTCGGGTGACCCCAAGGCCGTCGAGGCTGCCGACCAGGACGTGCTGAGGATGGTTGCGGACCGCGGCCGCGAGTTCGGCGTGATCCGGCACCGGTTCTACGGCAACGACACCGAGGTGCTCGTCATCGACGAGTGGCCCGACGAGGCGTCCTTCCAGGCCTTCTTCGACTCCACGCCCGAGATCAAGGGGATCATGGACGCGGCCGGCGTGATGACACCTCCGACGATCGAGTTCTGGCGTCCGCTCGACACCGAGGACAACGTCGGCTGACCCCGGCGGGGCCGGCCGCCTCAGGTGGTGACCGGCTCCGCGACCGCCTGGATCCTCCGGGTCGCCAGCTCGGTCATCAGGCGCGCCGCGGGGGAGAGGGTCGCGCCGGCGCGATGGACGATGGCGAGCGTGTCGAACTGCTTGGGGCGCAGAGACACGTAGCCGGCCTCGGGGGCCAGGCGGGGGATCAGCTGCGCCGCGACGCCGCGGTGCACCACCGAGTCGGCGAGGCCCATGCCGACCAGCTCGACCGCGGTCTCGACGTCCTCGACCTCGATCCGCGTGGTCGGGGTGTAGCCGGTCTCGTGGAGCATCCGGCGCAGCACGACCCGCGTCGAGTCGGTCGCGCGCCACGTGGTCTCGGGCATCACCAGCGAGGCCCGGGCGAGCCGCTCGGCGGTAACCGGGCTCCGGAGCCGTGACGGGTCGGCGCTGAGGTAGACGAGCTCGTCGCGAGCCACGGGGGTCACCTGGAGGCCTTCGGTGTTGACCTGGGTCACCGCGATCATCGCCACCTCGAGGCGGCCGCGCCGCAGCTCCTCCTGCACGTCGGCGGAGTTCTGGCCGATCAGCTCGACCCGCACGCCCGGGTGGTCCTTGAGCATGTCGGCGACGAGTGCCGCGCCGGCGTACAGGCGAGCGGTGCCGAAGATGCCGAAGCGCACGGTGCCGGTCTCGAGCGCGGTCACGCTCCGGACGGCGCGGCGGGCGTCCTCGGCCGCCGCCAGCGTGCGCTCGGCGTGCGGGCGGAGCGACTCGCCGGCCGCGGTGGGCACGACGCCGCGGCCGACGCGGGCGAACAGCTCGATGCCCAAGGAGCGCTCGAGCGTGCGGATCTGCTCGGAGATGCTCGGCTGCGCGTAGCCGAGCTGCTCGGCCGCGGCGGTCAGCGACCCGCGCTCGTAGACCGCCAGGAAGCAGCGCAGCTGGTGCAGGGAAACCATAGGGATCTCCTTGAGGTCATCTAGGAAAGAAAGGCTACCCCTATCGGTCCCGGCGTCCGAGAATGGAATCGGAAGAAATGGATCGAAGACCTGAGGAGGTCACATGTTCGCCAACGTCTGCACTTCATGCGGCAAGCGGGAGCTGGTCTTTTCCGACCAGATCCGCAACCTCCGGCAGACGGCGACGGGCTTCGACGTGCGCTACGAGTGCACCTGCGGCGCGAGCCAGGTCTGGCACGTCGAGCGCGCGGGCGCGAGCCCCGTCAGCGTAGCCGCCTGACCCTCCGTCAGCCCGTCCCCGGACAGGTCGGCACGGCCGGTTGACACCGGCCGGCACGCTCGCCAGCGTGTCGGCATGGCCCCGCGCTTCGTGACGTCCTCCGACGGGGTCCGCCTGGCGGTCCACGAGTCGGGCAACCCTGAGGGACCGACGGTCGTGGCCGTGCACGGCTACCCCGACAACCACGCCGTCTGGGACGGCCTGGCCGCGCGGCTCGCGACGGAGGTGCGCTTCGTCGCCTACGACGTCCGCGGCGCCGGTGCCTCCGACAAGCCGCGGTCGCGGGCGGCGTACCGGAACGAGCGCCTGGCCGACGACCTCGCCGCCGTGATCGACGCGGTCAGCCCGGACGCACCGGTGCACCTCCTCGGCCACGACTGGGGCTCCTGCCAGCTGTGGCGTCCCCTGTCCGAGCCGCGGATCGCCGCCCGGGTGGCGACCTTCACCTCGATCTCCGGCCCTTCCTTCGACCACGCGGCGGTCTGGATGCGCGAGCGCTCGCATCGTGCGGCCTCGTTGCGCCAGCTGCTCGCGTCGTCGTACATGCTCGCCTTCCAGGTGCCCCGGCTGCCCGAGGCCGTCGTACGGCGCGCCCCGATCGAGCGGTCCGTCGGCGACCGCTTCCCGCGCAGCGAGGCCGACAAGGTCAACGGCATCAACCTGTACCGCGCGAACGTGCTCGGCGCGCTCCGCCGGCCGCGGCCGCCTCGCGTCGGCGTGCCGACGCTCGTGATCGTGCCTCTCGAGGACCCCTTTGTGCGCCCTGAGATCGCCATGCAGGCACCGGTGCCGTACGTCGCCGACCTCACCGTCGCGGAGGTGCCCGGCGGCCACTGGGTCGTGGCCGAGGAACCCGACGTGGTGGCGACGCCGTTCCGGGCCTTCCTCGCCCGGAACGTCAACTGGCGGAGGATGCGGGATTCGAACCCGCGAGGGCGTTAACCCAACCCGCTTTCCAAGCGAGCGCCATAGGCCACTAGGCGAATCCTCCGCCGCGAAGGTTACCTGCCCCGATTCGCCCGGGCGAATCGGGATCCGTAGACTCGGGCCAACCCCCCGTGCGGCGGTATCTCACTGAATCCCCCAGGGCCGGAAGGCAGCAAGGGCAGGTGGGCTCTTCCGGGTGCACGGGGGGCCTTGTCGTTCCCGGAGCCTGCGGGTTACGCGCGGCGGTCCGACCTACGATCGGCGCATGCGGGGGAACCGAGGGGGAGCGCGGTGGGGAGCAGCCGGCCCCACGCTCACTGCCCTCCTCCTGGTCGCCGCGGGATGCGGCGGCGCGCCGACCGCGGGACAGCACCCGGCGCCTCCCTCGGTGTCTGACCGTCCCGGGGTGACCAGCCGAGCGCCCGCGTCCGGGCCGCCCGCCAGCGAGGGCAACGGCTCCCTGGTGCCGCCGCTGCCGAACCTCAGCCGGACGCCGGCGGCGACCGGCACGACCCCGCCCGGCCCCCAGCGAACACCGGCCGAGCGGACCCCTGCCGGGGCCGTTTTCGGGGCCGACGTCAGCTGGCCGCAGTGCCCGAAGGGCATGGGCATCCCCCAGAAGCGCACCGAGGGTCGACCGATGCCGACCGGCGCAGCGAGATTCGTGGTGCTCGGGCTGACCAACGGGCCGTCGTTCGTGGCCAACCCCTGCCTGGAGGACCAGGTCCGCTGGGTGCAGGAGCGCCACCTGCTCGCCGCGGCGTACTCGGTCGTCAGCTACCCCGACGACCGCACGCTGGCCCAGCTGGGCTCGCAGGGCCCGTTCCCGGGAGGCACCCGGCTCGGCGCGCTGCGCAACGTCGGCTACCAGGCTGCGCTCTACAACGTGGACACCCTGCGTCGCGCGGGCCTGCAGACGCCGGCGATCTGGATCGACGTCGAGCCGGTGACCGGCTTCGACTGGAGCCCCGACGTGCAGGCGAACGCCGCGGTCGTCCAGGGCATGGCGCGCGGGTACCGCGACGCGGGGTTCCGGATCGGCTACTACTCCATCGGCTCGCTGTGGACCCGGGTGGTCGGCACGATGCGTACCGGGGCTCCGGAGTGGCGGCCTGCGGGCGAGCGCGGCCTCGCCGAGGCGTTGAACCGGTGCGGTGCCGACTGGTCCTTCCAGGGTGGTGCGGCGGTGATCGGGCAGTGGCTCGAGGACGGTCGCGACCGCAACGTGATCTGCCCGGGCGCCGCGCCCGACCTGCGGCAGTGGTTCCACCAGTACTGAGCGACAGCTCGGGGCCGTGCCCGGAGTCAGGGAGTCGGGGTCCCTGTGCCCGGGGTCGTCGGGCTCGTGGTCGCCTGACCGGGCTGACCCCCCGGCAGGCCCACGTCCACGCGCCCGGAGATCGAGCACCGTGCGTCCAGCTCGCACTGCACGGTGACGTAGCCGGTCTGCAGCCCGGACTTCACGTCGACGTACTGCAGGCGGACCATGAGCGGCTTCAACGGAGCCGAGAACGGGGTGCTGAACCTGCTGAACGTCGGGGCGTTCTCCACCCCGCCGGCCGTGCCGAGCTGGTCGACCACCGTCCAGGTCACCCGGCCGCCGTCGGTGTTCCAGACCACCCACGGCCCCGCGGCCTGGTGCAGGTGGCCGTACTCCGCGATGCCCGGCGGGAGGTCGGCGATGCCGTCGTCGTACGGCGTGGTCCGCTGGGCCGCCGTCTGGGGATGGTCGCGCAGGATGCTCAGCGAGTCGAGGCCGAGGTAGGCGACCAGGGCGCTGGGCTGGTGGACGACGACGATGCCGCCCTGATCGGCGAAGTGGTCACCGACCTTGTCGCGCAGGCGCTGGCCGAGCTGCTCCTCGCTGACGCCGCTGGGGTTCGTGATGCTCCCGCCGAACAGCGTCTTGTGCTCACGGTCGTTCGCGCCGGCGACGTGGAGGTCGCCGACGGCGGTCGTGGTCAGGTCGGGGTCGTGGAACCCGGATCCCTTGACCTGCTTCCAGGTCTTCTCCGAGTCGTGGTCGCCGGCGATGGCGACGGCGGGCACGTCCGGCGCGACCTTCGACTCGGCCTTCACGAACGCCGACTCCGCCACGGTGCCGTTGGAGGTGATGTCGCCCGCGATCGTCCGCAGCGCGATCGCGTCCTTGCCGACCGCGTTCTGGAGGTCGGCGTAGAGCGCAGTGCGCACGTGCACGCCGACGTAGCTGCCCTGCGGGTCGGCCTCCGCGAGCACGATCTTCTCCCCGGGCCGGGGCGCCAGCGCCGTCCCCTGCTGGGCGAGGGCCGTCGCCAGGCTGGTCTTCGCCGCGGTCTCGTACTGGTCGGCGGCGGCGTCGATGCGGAGGGTGTTCTTCTCGATGAACGGCTTGACCTGGCCGACGATCTCGCTCATCTGCGGGCTGCTGAAGGTCGGGTTGCGCATGCCCGGAGCGCTGAACACGTCGGTCGGTGCGGTGCTGCAGGGCCAGGCGTCGAACATCTTCACCGCGGCGAACGCCGACAGCCCGAGGGCCGCGTCGACCAGCAGCACCGACGCCACCACCGCGTGCGCCCGCGGCACGCCCTCCAGGCGTCGCCTCGGCACCACGAGGAACAGCACGAGCCCGCCGATCGCGGCCGCGAGCAGCTCCTCGCGCAGCAGCCGCGTCCACAGGTCCTCGCGGATCTCGGAGGAGTACGCCGCGACGACCGTGTCCGGGTGACGCAGGAACGCCACGTTGGTCTGGAAGAACGCCGGGTCGACGTACGACGCCAGGGTGCCGCCGGCTTCCGGCGGCCCGGTCGCGCGGGCGTAGGCCCCGAACCCGAGCGCCCCGGTCTGGTCCCAGAAGACCTTGCCCAGGATCCCGGTGTCCAGCGTGGACCGACCGTCGTGGCACAGGCCGACCTCGACCGGGAACGTGCCCAGCGTGTCCCGGAACCGCACTCCCTCGATGGCGCGCTCGACGGCCACCGGTGCCGCGACGAGCGCAGCGGCGACGACGCAGAGGACGGCGGTCCAGAGGGTCCGCCGGACGTCGTTCTCGAGGTGCGGGAGGGGGAGCCAGCGGAGGGCGCGGGACGCGGGGCGGGGCGGTCGTGGGCGCGGCTCCATCGCCACGAGGCTACCGCGCCGACGGGTGTGGCCCGCCTGCGCACGCGCCCGTGACCGCTGCCGTCCCGGATGTCGCCAGCGCCGTCTAGGGTTCACGTGTGGAGCACAGTTCCGATCTCCGGCTCGCCCTGTACCGCCGCTACCGCCCGGAGACGTTCGCCGAGGTCATCGGGCAGGACCACGTCACCGAGCCGCTGCGCGCGGCGCTGGCGAACAACCGCGTGAACCACGCCTACCTCTTCTCCGGGCCGCGCGGCTGCGGCAAGACCACCAGTGCCCGCATCCTGGCCCGCGCGCTCAACTGCGAGAAGGCTCCGATCGCCGACCCGTGCGGGGAGTGCCAGTCCTGTCGCGACCTCGCCCGCGGCGGCCCGGGCTCGATCGACGTCATCGAGATCGACGCGGCCAGCCACGGCGGCGTCGACGACGCCCGCGACCTGCGCGAGCGCGCGTTCTTCGCGCCGGTCAGCAGCCGCTACAAGATCTACATCATCGACGAGGCGCACATGGTCACCACGCAGGGCTTCAACGCCCTGCTCAAGCTGGTCGAGGAGCCGCCCGAGCACCTCAAGTTCATCTTCGCCACGACCGAGCCGGAGAAGGTCATCCCGACCATCCGCTCGCGCACGCACCACTACCCGTTCCGGTTGATCCCGCCGCGAGTGCTCTCCGACTACCTGGCCCAGATCTGCGAGACCGAGGGGGTGCCGATCGAGCCGGCCGCGCTCCCGCTCGTCGTACGCGCCGGCGCGGGGTCCGCCCGCGACTCGCTGTCCGTGCTCGACCAGCTGCTCGGCGGCGTCGGCGACACCGGCGTCACGTACGACGTGGCCGCCGGCCTGCTCGGCTACACCCCGGACACCCTGCTCGACGAGGTGGTCGACGCGTTCGCGGCCGGTGACGGGGCGACGGTGTTCTCCGTGGTCGACAAGGTGATCGAGACCGGGCAGGACCCTCGTCGCTTCACCGAGGACCTGTTGCGCCGCCTGCGCGACCTCGTGATCGTGGCGGCCGTGCCCGACGCGCCCGCGACGGGCCTGATCGACGCGCCGGAGGACCAGGGCGAGCGGTTGGTCGCCCAGGCCGCGCGCTTCGGCAAGGCCGAGCTGGTCCGGGCCGCGGACTGCGTGGCGTCCGGCCTGACCGAGATGCGCGGTGCGACCACGCCGCGGCTGCTGCTCGAGCTGATCTGCGCGCGGGTGCTGCTGCCCGCGGCCGACCACGCGACCGACGGGCTGGCGGCGCGGATGGACCGCCTGGAGCGGCGGGTCGGAGTGGCGGGGTCGGTGTCGCCGGAGCTCCCGCCCCAGGGAGCCGTCGGGCACGCCCCCGCGGGCCCAACCGCCCCTTCCGCTCGTTCCTCGCTCCAGGGGGGCCAGTCCCATCCACGGTCCCACGGGGGCGCGCCCGGCGACTCCCCGCAGCCCCAGCCTGTGGCCGGGTCGGAAGGTGCAGGCTCTTCACCCACCCGCCCACCCGGTGCTGCCGCGCCGCAGACCGACGTTGCGCCGCAGACCACGCCGACCGACGCGGTCCCGGCCGCTCCCAGCGCGGACGTGCCGTCGTCGCCTGCGCCCCAACCCGCGGTGGTTGAGCCTGCCGAAACCACACCCCAGCCGCAGGCGGTCGAGCCCGCCCAGACCCCCGCGCCGCCGGCACCTCCGGCAGCCGGGGGGTTCGGTCTGGTCGACGTGCGGCGGATCTGGCCCGACCTGCTGGAGCGGGTGCGCGAGATGCGGCGCTACACCTGGATCCTGCTGAGCCAGAACGCCCAGGTGATCGGGCTCGACAGCAACGTGCTGACCGTCGGGTTCAAGAACGCCGGTGCTCGCGACTCCTTCATCGGCGGGGGGAGCGAAGAGATCCTGCGCCAGGCGGCGATCGACGTGATCGGCGCCGACTGGAGGGTCGAGGCGATCGTCGATCCCTCGGCCGACCCCGGTGCGGGCACGGCGCCGCGGGTGACCAGGCCCGCCACCGAGGCGGTGCCCGAGCCGTCGTTCGCACCGGAGCGCCCGGCAGCGCAGCCCGAGTCGATCGCGACGGCGCGCGGCCGGATCGAGCCGACCCGGGCCGGTGGCCCGCCGGTGGCCCGCACGGACGAGCGCGACGCCGACGCCGATCCCGACGACCCGGATGCCGACGACAGCGGGCTCGACGGCGCCGAGCTGCTCCAGCGCGAGCTCGGCGCCACCGTGATCGACGAGATCCCCCACGACTAGACCCAGGAGAGCGACCATGACCCACGACCCGAACTCCCTCGGCGGCTTCGACCTCGGCGCGATGCTCGAGCAGGCCCAGCAGATGCAGGCCCAGCTCATGAGCGCGCAGGCCGAGCTGGCCTCGCGCACCGTCGACGGCAGCTCCGGCGGCGTGCAGGTGACCCTGTCCGGCACCGGTGAGCTGGTCGGCGTCCGCTTCCCGACCGGCAGCTTCGACGCCGACGACGAGGAGTCCCTCGCCGACCTCGGTGACCTGGTGGTCGCCGCGTTCCGCGACGCGAAGGCCAAGGCCGACGCGCTGGCCAGCGACGCGCTCGGGCCGCTGGCCGGCGGACTGGGCGGCGGACTGGGCGGCGACGGTGGTCTCGGAGGATTGATGGGCGGCTCTCCCGGTGTATGAGGGCGTCGTCCAGGACCTCATCGACGAGCTCGGGCGGCTGCCCGGTGTCGGTCCGAAGGGCGCCCAGCGGATCGCCTTCCACCTGCTCGCCGCCGACCCGGCCGACGTACGCCGGCTCGCCGAGGTGCTGCTGGAGGTGAAGGCCAAGGCGCGGTTCTGCTCGGTGTGCGGCAACGTCGCCGAGGAGGAGATGTGCCGGATCTGCCGCGATCCGCGTCGTGACCCCGCGCTGATCTGCGTGGTCGAGGAGTCCAAGGACGTCGTGGCGATCGAGCGCACCCGGGAGTTCCGCGGGCGCTACCACGTGCTCGGCGGCGCGATCTCGCCGCTCGAGGGCATCGGCCCCGAGCAGCTGAGGATCCGCGAGCTGCTCGCCCGGCTCGAGGACGGCAGCGTCACCGAGATCATCCTGGCCACCGACCCGAACATCGAGGGCGACGCCACCGCGGCGTACCTCACCCGGATGCTGCGGCCGATGGGCCTGCAGGTGACACGATTGGCCAGTGGCCTCCCCGTCGGTGGTGACCTCGAGTACGCCGACGAGGTGACCCTGGGCCGGGCCTTCGCCGGACGGCGGAGTGCGGGAGAATGACGCCCGAGTGTCGACCGAGCGGGGAGTGGCGAGATGAGTGACAGCGAGTTCGAGGACTTCGGGCAGCAGATCGCCGACGCCTGCGAGGCGTTCCTGCTCGGGCTGCAGGCCATCGCCAGCGAGGACGACGGCGGCGCGGCCGTGCCGCTGCTGCTGCTCGAGGTGAGCCAGCTGCTGCTGGCCGGAGCCCGGCTCGGGGCGCAGCAGGACTTCGAGCCCGAGACCCAGTACCAGCCCGACGTGGGACCCGACCCCGACCTGGACCGCATGCGGATGCGGCTGGCGGACAAGCTCGGCGACCTGGACACCTACGCGCACAACATCGAGCCCTACGACCCCGACACGGTCCCGTCGCTCATCTCCGACGACCTGACCCTCGTCGCCACCGATGTCGCCAACGGCCTGCGGCACTTCCGCGCCGGCAACGTCGAGGAGGCGCTGTGGTGGTGGCAGTTCTCCTATCTCGCCTCGTGGGGCAACAACGCGATCGGCGTGCTCAGTGCGCTGCACTCGATCGTCGCCCACTCACGCCTCGACCGTGACGTCGAGGGCGAGGAGGAGCAGATCGAGGCGGCCGTGGCGGTCTTGGACGTCGCCGGGGACCCCCTCGCCCCATAGGTAGAATCTCGTTGGCGCGAGCGTCCCCGACCACGGGACGATTCGCGCGTGGCCCGCATCCTCGGGCCGACGCACAACCCTTGAACCAGCCCAAGAAGCGACGAGGAGAACGGCCGTGGGCATTGTCGTGCAGAAGTACGGCGGCTCCTCCGTTGCAGACGCCGACAGCATCAAGCGCGTCGCCCGGCGCATCGTCGAGACCAAGAAGGCCGGCAACAACGTCGTCGTCGTGGTCTCCGCGATGGGCGACACCACCGACGAGCTGATCGACCTCGCCAACGAGGTCTCGCCGCTGCCGCCCGCCCGTGAGCTCGACATGCTGCTCACCGCCGGCGAGCGGATCTCGATGGCGGTGCTGGCGATGGCGATCCAGAACCTCGGCCACGAGGCCCGCTCGTTCACCGGCTCGCAGGCCGGCGTGATCACCGACGCCGAGCACGGCCGGGCCAAGATCATCGACGTGACCCCGGGCCGGATCCAGGCGGCCATCGACCAGGGCGCGATCGCGATCGTGGCCGGGTTCCAGGGCGTCTCGCAGACCACCAAGGACATCACCACGCTCGGCCGCGGGGGCTCGGACACCACGGCCGTCGCGCTCGCCGTCGCGCTGGAGGCCGACGTCTGCGAGATCTACTCCGACGTCGACGGGATCTTCACCGCCGACCCCAGGATCGAGCCCCGCGCCCGCAAGATCCCGCGCATCTCCTACGAGGAGACGCTGGAGATGGCGGCCCAGGGCGCGAAGATCCTGCACCTGCGGTGCGTCGAGTACGCCCGCCGCTACGGCATGGCCATCCACGTGCGCTCCTCCTTCTCCGAGAAGGAGGGCACCTGGGTGGTCAAGGCCTCGGACGTCGTCCCGGACGCGTCCGACGAGACCGGAGGCTCCACCACCGAAGGGCAGACCATGGAAGCAGCCATCATCACCGGCGTCGCGCACGACCGCAGCCAGGCGAAGATCACCGTCGTCGGCGTGCCGGACAAGCCCGGCGAGGCGGCGGCCATCTTCCGCGCGATCGCCGAGGCGCAGATCAACATCGACATGATCGTGCAGAACGTCTCCGCCGCGGCGACGAGCCTCACCGACGTGTCCTTCACGCTCCCGCGGGGCGAGGGCCAGACCGCGATGACCGCGCTCTCCCGGCTCCAGGACTCCATCGGGTTCGAGAGCCTGCAGTACGACGACAGCGTCGGCAAGGTGTCCATCGTGGGTGCCGGCATGAGCACGTCGCCGGGCATCTCGGCCCGGTTCTTCGAGGCGCTCTCCGACGCCGGCGTGAACATCGAGATGATCTCCACCTCGGAGATCCGGGTGTCGGTCGTGGTCGCGGAGACGCAGGTGCAGGACGCCGTACGCGCGGCGCACGAGGCGTTCGACCTCGGCTCCGACGAGGTCGAGGCCGTGGTCTACGGCGGGACCGGGAGGTAGAGGTCATGGTGAACATCGGTGTCGTCGGTGCCACCGGGCAGGTCGGTGTCGCGATGCGGCAGATCCTGCTGGAGCGGGCGTTCCCGGCCGACCAGGTGCGCTTCTTCGCCTCGGCCCGCTCGGCGGGCAAGGTGCTTCCCTTCGGCGACCGCGAGGTGGTGGTCGAGGACGCGACGACCGCTGATCCCACCGGTCTCGACATCGCACTGTTCAGCGCCGGCGCGACCACGTCGCGCGCAGTCGCCCAGAAGTTCGTGGACGCCGGCGTGATCGTGGTCGACAACTCCTCGGCCTTCCGCAAGGACCCGGAGATCCCGCTCGTCGTCGCCGAGGTCAACCCGGGCGCCCTCGAGCCGGTGATCGCCGCACGGCGCGGCATCATCGCCAACCCGAACTGCACCACCATGGCCGCGATGCCGGTGCTCAAGCCGCTGCACGACGAGGCCGGGCTGGTCCGGCTGATCGCGTCGACCTACCAGGCCGTCTCCGGTTCCGGCGTCGCCGGCGTCGAGGAGCTGGCCAGCCAGGTCGAGGCCGCAGGCGACAAGGCCCGCGAGCTCGCGTACGACGGCAGTGCGGTCGCCTTCCCGGCTCCGGTGAAGTACGCGCGCACGATCGCCTACAACGTCGTGCCGCTGGCCGGCTCGATCGTCGACGACGGCCTGGAGGAGACCGACGAGGAGCAGAAGCTGCGCCACGAGTCGCGCAAGATCCTCGACATCCCCGACCTCGCCGTGTCGGGCATCTGCGTGCGGGTGCCGGTCTTCACGGGCCACTCGCTGGCGATCAACGCCGAGTTCGCGCGCACCATGACGCCCGAGCGGGCCCGCGAGCTGCTGGCCGGCGCGCCCGGTGTCGAGCTCACCGACGTGCCGAACCCGCTCCAGGCGGCCGGTCAGGACCCGTCGTACGTCGGCCGGATCCGGCACGACCCCGGTGTCCCGGACCACCGCGGGCTGGCGCTGTTCATCAGCAACGACAACCTGCGCAAGGGCGCGGCGCTGAACACCATCCAGATCGCCGAGCTGGTCGCCGCGCGCCTCTGACGGCGCCGGTCGTCGGCACGCCGGGGCTCAGGCCCGGGCGTCCTCGTCGCGGTCGGTCGGGCTCTCCTGCGTGGTGTCCGCTTCCCCTGTGGACTCCTGCTCGCCGCGCTCGGCGTCGACCTCGCTGGGCATCGGGTTCTCGTCGATGAAGCGCACCGTGACCCACCAGGAGAGCGCGAACCCGGCCGCGGTCATCAGCGGGATGACGTAGAGCATCGACGGTGAGTCGATGTTGTCGAGGAAGCCGATCATCGCGATCGTCGTGACCAGGCCGACCCCGAGGAAGCTGGTGCTGTACGGGTCGGAGATCTGCCAGGCCTTGAGCAGGTTGGCGCCGATGAGCACCTCGAGCGCGAGGATCGCGACCAGGGCGACCAGGCCTGCCCCGCCACCGCAGCTGTCGGTGCCCCGCACCGACTCGCAACCTCGGGAGGCCCCGAAGGCCAGCAGCACGGTCGCGAGACCGGCGAGCAGGCCGCTGAGGATCGCCGCGTAGAGCGGCTTGATCGCGGGCAGGCGGGCGACCAGCGCCTCGGCAGGCGCGGCAGCGAGCGGCTCGGTCTCGTCCGCTCTCGACTCCGTGTAGGCCGTGCTCCGCTCCTGGTTCGCGGCGCGCCTGGCCTCGCGCTTCTCCGCCTTCCGCCGGGCCTTGTCCCCGCGGGACGCCCGGCGGCGCTCCCGGCGGCTCGGGGCGTCGAGCGCGGCGGCCGCCTGGTCGAGCGGGTCGATCGTGGTCGGCTCGGTGTCCGCCTGCGGGTCGGTCCAGGCGATCGGACTCGGCTCGGTGGGCGACGGCTCGGACGGCTGCACGACGGGCGACGGCGCGACGGATGCCGCCGGCAGGTCGGTGTCGGAGGCGGGGGGAGTCGCGGGCCGGGTGGGCGGCTTTGCGGCCGGAGGCCGGGCCGGTGCGGGCTGCGCCGCCGCGGGCGTCGGTGGGACCGCCGCCGCTGGTGGCGTGGGCGGGCGGGACGGGGGCCGGGCAGCGGGTCGCGCCGGCGGCCGGGCGGGCGGGCGTGCCGGGGTCGCAGCAGGCGTGGCCTCGAGCGGCGTACCGGCTCCGGCGGCGCGCGCTGCGGCCGGCGGTGCTGCGGCCGGGCGCGGGGGTGCGGGGGCAGGAGGGGTGGCGGGAGGGGTGGCTGACGGGGGCTCCTCGGCCGGGCCCGCGGCGGCCGCGTCGGCCTCGGCGGTCACGTCGCCGGAAGCGTCCGAGGACTTCTTGCCGCGCTTCTTCTTGCGCCCGAACCCGAAGCTGGGCAGCTCGAGGTTCGGCTCGTTGCCGGGTGCGTCCGGGTCAGTGGGCATGTCGCGGATTCTGCCACTAGCGGCCCGACCGGGCGGGCATCCGGTCGTGGGGCGGCTCGCCGAGGATCCGGACGCGGGCTGCTGCTCGAGCTCGTCGGTAGGCTCCGCGCGTGACTGATGGTTCTCGGGCGAGCGGTTCCACCTCCGACAAGGCGGCACACAGATCCCTGCCGGTCTGGCAGGAGAGCCTGCTCCTCCTCGCGATCGCGCTCGTGCTCGCGATCGGCATCAAGTACTTCTTCGTCCAGGCGTTCTACATCCCGTCGCCGTCGATGGAGCCGATGTTCGTCAAGAACGACCGGATCCTGGTGCAGAAGGTCTCCTACTGGGGCAGCAAGGGGCCACGCCGGGGCGACATCGTGGTCTTCAAGGACCCGGGCGGGTGGCTTCCCGCGGAGGAGTCCCGTACGGCGAGCAACCCGGTCACCAAGGCCCTCGAGGCGGTCGGCCTCTACCCCTCCGGTGGACACCTGGTGAAGCGGGTGATCGGGATCGGCGGCGACCGGGTGAAGTGCTGCGACGCCCAGGGTCGGGTCACGGTGAACGGCAAGGCGCTCGACGAGACGTCGTACCTGCCGAACGGCACGGTGCCCTCCGACCAGCGCTTCGACGTGCACGTGCCCGCGGGGCACCTCTGGGTGATGGGCGACAACCGCGGCGACTCCGCGGACTCGCGCTTCCACCTCCGCGAGCCCGGCGGCGGCTTCGTCGCCGACGATCTCGTGGTCGGCAAGGTCTGGGCCCTGATCTGGCCGGTCAAGCGCGCGCGGTGGGCGCGCACCCCGGCGACCTTCGCGAGAATCCCGGCGTCGGGCTGACAGGCTTCGAACCTGCGGCCTCCTCGTCCCGAACGAAGCGCGCTACCGTCGCGACGAGCGCCGCGCGTGCGTGCTCGGGCGCCGGAGGGGGCAAGTGATGACAGCAGATCGAGTCATCGTCCTGGTGGTCATGGTTGCCGGGTTCGTCGTTGTCACGGTCTTCAACCGCAGGAAGCTCGCACGGATGAATCCGGAGGAGCGTGCGCAATTCGATCGCAACATCGCTCCTGTCGCGAGGTTCCTGAAGGCATTCATGTGGTTCTGGGTCGTCGTGTGCATTGCGGCCAGCATCCTCGCTGCGGTCGATGGAGTGTGGCCGATCTCGGTTGCCTTGCTCGTGCTCGCAGTCGGACTCGGTTTCGGGGTCGCCCATCACAGCCGCTGGTGGATCGGGAGCTGAACGGCAGAGGCCCCCTCCGTCGCCGGAGAGGGCCTCTGACCTGCAGCATCTCGAGTCGGGCTGACAGGATTTGAACCTGCGGCCTCTTCGTCCCGAACGAAGCGCGCTACCAAACTGCGCCACAGCCCGATGCAACCTGCGCGAGTCTAGCGGGTGGGTTCGGGCCGGATGAAATCGGCTCAGGGCGTCCGCGGGACGAGGGTCAGGAGGGTCGCCTCGGGCCGGCAGCAGAACCGCACCGGCGCGTACGGCGAGGTCCCCGCACCGGCCGAGACGTGCAGCCACGACGAGCCCGGGTCGCCGGGCTTGGACGATGCCGGGTGGCGGTGCAGGCCCTTCGCGCGGGCGGTGTCGAGGTCGCAGTTCGTGACCAGCGCACCCTTGATCGGCAGGCACAGCTGACCGCCGTGGGTGTGGCCGGCGAACACGAGCTCGTGGCCGTCGCGGGCGAACTGGTCGAGCACCCGCAGGTACGGCGCGTGGGTCACCCCGACGCGCAGGTCGGCGTCCTGGGGAGCAGGACCCGCGACGGCGGCGAGGTCGTCGTACTCGAGGTGGGGGTCGTCGACACCGGTGAAGGCGAGGTCGACGCCACCGACCGTGAGCCGGTCGGTGGTGTTGCTCAGGTCGAGCCACCCCGACTCGACGAACCCGGCGCGCAGGTCCTTCCAGGGAAGCTGGGGGCTGTGCACGTTGCGCTTCCCGTCGTCCGGCAGCAGGTAGCGCACCGGGTTGCGCAGCGTCGGGGCGAAGTAGTCGTTGGACCCGAACACGAACACGCCGGGCACGTCGCGCAGCCGGCCGAGCGCGGCGAGCAGGGGCTCGATGCTGTCGGGGTGGGCGATGTTGTCGCCGGTGTTCACGACCAGGTCGGGCTCGAGGCGCGACAGGGAGTCCAGCCAGGCGAGCTTGTGCGCCTGCCGCGGGGTCAGGTGCAGGTCGCTGAGGTGGAGCACCCGCAGCGGTCGGCTGCCGGGCGGCAGCACGGGCACCTCGACGCGACGCAGGGTGAAGGCGCGGACCTCGACGCCGGCGGCGTACCCGACGCCCGCCAGACCGGCCAGGACGCCGGCGCCGAGCACGCGAACGAGGGGGGAAGGGGCCACGCGACAAGGCTGCCACAATGGGCCACATGAGCGAGCGCAGCGAGCGAATCATCGGCACAGCGCACATCGGGCCCCGCGTGCGCCCGCAGCGGAGCGAGGACGCACGTGGGTGACCTGAAGGACCGTCTGCGTGCCGATCTGACCACCGCGATCAAGGCGCGCGACGAGGTCCGGTCCTCGACCCTGCGGATGGTGCTCACCGCGATCACCAACGCCGAGGTCGCCGGCAAGCAGGCCCGCGAGCTGACCGACGAGGACGTCCTCGGCGTCCTCACCAGCGAGGGCAAGAAGCGCCGCGAGGCCGCCGAGGCCTTCGACGACGCCGGCCGCACCGAGCAGGCGGCGAAGGAGCGGGCCGAGTTCGAGGTGCTCGCCGACTACCTGCCCGAGCAGCTCGGTGACGACGAGATCGCCGCGCTGGTGACGGAGGCGATCGAGTCGACGGGCGCGCGCGACGAGGGCATGCGGGCGATGGGCAAGGTCATGGGCGTGCTGCAGCCGAAGGTGAAGGGGCGCGCGGACGGCGGTGCCGTGGCCGCGGAGGTCCGTCGCCAGCTCGGCTGAGGCCGAGACCGGTCAGTGACCAGGACCGGGCCCGTGCCCGTTGCCGTTCCCGTTGCCCGGGCCGGGTGACGGCTGCGTCGTGCCGCCCGGCGGGGTCTGCGTCGCCGGCGGGGCGACCGGGGCGGGGCCTGCCGAGGTGTAGAGCGAGATCGTCGAGCCGGCGTACGTCGTGGACCCGCCGGCGGGGCTGGTCTGCGCGACCAGCCCGACCGGTACGTCGGAGTACGCCTGTCCGACCGTGGTCACGGTGAAGCCGGCGTCCTGCAGGGTCTTCTGGGCGTCCTGAGGGGTCATGCCGACGACGTTCGGGACCACCGTGAGGTTCGGCGAGGACTGGATCTTGATCGGCGTCACGAAGTTGAGGTCGGGCAGGAGGTCCTGGATCGCGCGCATCGCGTCGGCCCACATCGGCCCGGCGGTCGTGGAGCCGTGCGCCGTGGCGATGTAGGCGCCGCCCACGGTCTGCCCGTTCAGCGTGATCGGCTGCCCGTCCTGGTTCGCGCCGGCGATCATCGAGGCCGTCGCGAGCGCGGGGGTGTAGCCGTCGAACCACACGGCCTTGTTCTCCGACCGGGTGCCGGTCTTGCCGGCCGACGGCTTGTCGAGCACCAGTCCGGCGCCGAACCCGCCGGGGGCCATCACGCCCTTGAGGATGTCGTTGATGGTGTCGGCGGTGTTCTGCTGCATCACCTGCTGGCACTTCTTGGCGTAGGTCTTGAACACCCGGCCGTCGGCGTTCAGGATCCGGGTCACCGGTCGGTTGTCGCAGTGCAGTCCACGCGCGGCGACGGTGGCGTACGCGCCGGCCATCTCCAGCGGGCTGACGTCGGCGACGCCGAGGGTGAAGCTCGGGACCATCTCGGTGGCGGGGCTGCCGAGGTCCACGCCCATCGCCTTGGCCAGCTGGAACGGCTTGCACAGGCCGGTCTTCTTCTCGAGCTGGGCGAAGTAGGTGTTCACCGACTGCTGCATGCCCTTGTACATGTCGAAGTTGCCCGTGCCGGTGGAGTTGTTGACGTCCCAGGGCGCGGTGTTGGGGTAGGGGCCGTCGCAGGTCTGGTACTCGTTCTGCGGGATGTGCATGGTCTGCGGCGAGTTGAACCGGGTGCTCGTCGGCAGCCCCTGCTCGAGCGCGGCAGCGAGCGTGAAGAGCTTGAAGGTCGACCCGGCCTGGAAGCCGTTGGAGTCGCCGTACTTGCTGTCCACGACGTAGTTGAGGAAGGTCTCGCCCTTCTTCTTCTTGCGCCCCATCGGTCGCGACTGGCTGATCGCGCGCACGTCACCCGTGCCCGGCTCGACCATCGCCAGGGCGCCGATCGCCTGGTCCGTGGGCTTCACGTGCGCAGCGGTCGCGCGGTCGGCCGCCTCCTGGAAGCGCAGGTCCAGCGTGGTCTTGATGGTGAGGCCGCCGGAGTTCAGCAGCGTCTGCCGGTCCTGCACGGTCTTGCCCAGGGACGGGTCGGCGAGCAGGTAGCGCCGCACGTAGTCGCAGAAGAACGCGGCCTTGGAGCCCAGGCAGCCGTTGCGGGACGGACTGACCTTGAGGCCGAGGTCGGTGGCGGCCAGCTGGTCGGCCTCCGCCTGGCTGATGTCACCGGCGGCCGCCATCCGGTTGAGCACCGTGTTGCGGCGGGAGAGCGCGCGGTCCGGGAACGTCGTGGGGTCGTAGCCGACCGGGTTCTTGACCAGCCCTCCCAGCAGCGCGGCCTCGGCCGTGGTCAGCTCGCTGGCGTCCTTGCTGAAGTAGTGCCGGGACGCGGACTGGATGCCGTAGGTGCCGTCGCCGAAGTAGGCGATGTTGAGGTAGCGCTCGAGGATCCAGTCCTTGGAGTAGTTCTTCTCGAAGGCCACCGCGAGCCGCAGCTCCTGGAGCTTGCGCTTGTAGGTGTCGGCGGTCGCCGCCTCCTGCTCCTTCTTGTTCTTGGCCTGGTTGAGCTGGGTCATCTTGGCCAGCTGCTGGGTGATCGACGACCCGCCCTGCGTCACGCCGGAGCTGGCCTGGTTCTTCAGGAACGCGCGGATGGTGCCCTTCACGTCGAGCGCACCGTGCTGGTAGAAGCGCGCGTCCTCGATGTCGACGACGGCCTTGCGCATGATCGGCGCGATCTTGTCCAGGGGCACGTACACGCGGTTCTGGTCGTAGAAGGTGGCGATCAGGTGGCCGTGCGCGTCGAGCAGCCGGGTCCGCTGGGCGAGCGGTTCGGGAGCGACCTTGATCGGGAAGTTCTTCATGGACTTCGAGACCGCCTTGGTGCCGAAGCCGAGTGCCCCGGCGAACGGGATCACCAGCCCGGCGACCAGCACGCCCATGACGGCGGAGAGCGCGACCAGCACGACGACCTGCGAGGTCACGGAGCCGTAGGTCAGGGATTTCGCGCGCGGTCTCGGCATGCCAGCGATTCTAGGTCGGGACCTCTGGACTACCCGATGGGACCAGCGGGGTAGTCCTTTCGAACCATCTGAATTGGTACGGACGGCCCTGTTTCCGAGACGGTTCAGAACCTTAAGTTCTTGTATGTGGGGGGAGCTGGTCTAGAGGACCGGCCCACTGCTTTGAAGTTGGGGGTTTCCATGAGCTGGAACGAAGAGTGGGCAGCAGCAGCCACGTGCAAGCAGTCTCGGCCCGACGAGCTGTTCGTGCGGGGTGCCGAGCAGCACAAGGCCAAGGTCGTCTGCGCCGGTTGCCCGGTGCGCGCCGAGTGCCTTGCCGAGGCGCTGGACAACCGGATCGAGTGGGGGGTCTGGGGAGGCATGACCGAGCGCGAGCGCCGGGCCGTCCTCCGCAAGCGCCCGAACGTGACCTCGTGGCGTGCCCTCCTGGCCGCCGCGAAGGAAGCCCACCTCGGCACCTCCTCCGTCACCGCCTGACCTGCCCTTTCCGGTAGGCGCGCCGGTCGTGCGCGCCGTCGTGCGCCCGGTCCCGGGTACGCCGGTTCACGCCGCGTCGTCGCCGCCGAGCAGCGCGCCGATCCGGCGCAGGCCGTCGAGGTCGTGGACGTCGGTCGGCAGGGCCGGCAGCACCACGGTGGCGACGTGGGGGTGCGCCGTCGCGAACCGACTCCGCAACCGGGTCTCGCGCTCGACGAGAAGCTTGCGGTCGGCGTGCAGCCGGAGCAGCCCCGCGGCCATCCGGCTCGCGTCGTCGGAGGAGTCGCGCAGCTTCTCGTAGCCCGACATCGCCGCGGCCTCGGACAGCTCCACCTCCGGATCGACGCTCGCCCGGTTGACCACCAGCCCGGCGAGCGGCATGTTCTCCGCGCTCAGCCGCTCGACGAAGTACGCCGCCTCCCGCAGGGCGTCCGGCTCGGGGGCGGCGACGACGAGGAACGACGTACCGTCGGCCTGGAGCAGCTCGAAGGTCCGCTGCGCCCGCTGCCGGAACCCGCCGAACAGCGTGTCGAAGGCGGAGACGAACGCCTGCATGTCGCTGAGCACCTGGCCGCCGATGATCGTGGTGACCGCCTTGGTCACCATGTTGAACCCGGCGGTCATCAGCCGTGCCGGACCGCGGGCGGGCGCGAGCAGCAGGCGCATGAACTTGCCGTCGAGGAAGCTGGAGAGCCGCTCGGGCGCGTCGAGGAAGTCCAGCGCGCTGCGCGAGGGCGGCGTGTCGACGACGATGAGGTCCCAGCGACCCGAGGCGCGGGCGTCCTTGTCGAGCTGCCCGAGCTTCTCCATCGCCATGTACTCCTGCGTGCCCGCGAACGAGCTCGAGACGGCGATGTAGAAGGGGTTGTTGAGGATCTGCCTGGCCTTCTCGGGGCTGGCCTGGCTCTCGACCACCTCGTCGAAGGTGCGCTTCATGTCGAGCATCATCGCGTCGAGGGAACCGGCGCCTCCGCCGGTGGTTGAGCCGCCGCCGCTGGTGGTTGAGCCTGCCGAAACCCCCGGCACCGGCCGCGGGGTGTTGTCGAGCGCCTCGATGCCCATCGACTGCGCGAGCCGCCGGGCCGGGTCGATGGTGAGCACGACCACCTTGCGGCCGCGCTCGGCGGCACGCAGCGCCAGCGACGCCGCGGTCGTGGTCTTGCCGACGCCGCCCGACCCGCAGCAGACGATGATCCGCCGCTTCGGGTCGTCGAGCAGGGCGTCGACGTCGAGCAGCCGGGTCGGCTCGTGGGAGGCGGTCATCGGACCGACGCGGGGGTTCGACCGGGTGGGCATCAGGCCAGCCCCTGCGCGCAGAGCGACTCGGCCAGCTCGTAGAGGCCGCCCAGGTCGACGCCGCCGGCCAGCTTGGCCAGCTCGTACGTCGGGACGCCGATCTTCTCGACCAGGGCCCGCTGGCTGTCCTCGAGCTGACGGCGCTCGGCGTGGTCGCGGCCCTCGGCGACCAGGCTGTGCACCAGCGCCTTGTCGGCGTCGATGCCGGCGGACGCCAGCGCCTTGGCCAGGGCGGACTCGTCGACCGTGCCCTCGAGCAGCGCCGCCCGGGCCTCGGCGTCGAGGTCCTGGGGCCGGACCAGGTTGACCACGACGCCGCCGACCGGAAGGCCGGCCTCGCGCAGCTCCCGGACCCCGTCGATCGTCTCCTGCACGGGCATCTCCTCGAGCACGGTCACCAGGTGCACCGCCGTGCGCGGCGACCGCAGCAGCGTCATCACCGTGTCTGCCTGCGCCTTGATCGGACCCATCCGGGCGAGGCCGGCCAGCTCGCTGTTCACGTTGAGGAACTGCGCGATCCGGCCGGTGGGTGGCGCGTCGAGCACGATCGCGTCGTACTGGCGGGCGCCCTTGTTGCGGGAGTTGCGCTGCGCGGCCTCGTAGACCTTGCCGGTCAGGAGCACGTCGCGCACGCCGGGAGCGATGGTCGTCGCGAAGTCGATCACGCCGAACCGGTCGAGCGCCTTGCCGGCGCGGCCGAGCCGGTAGTACATGGAGAGGTACTCCAGCAGGGCCGCCTCGGCGTCGACCGCGAGCGCGTAGACGTCGCCCGCGCCGTGCTCGGTGGCCTTGGCCAGGAGCCGCTCCTCGTAGGGCAGCGGGGACACGTCGAACATCTGCGCGATGCCCTGCCGCCCCTCGACCTCGCAGAGCAGCACGGTCTTGCCGCGGGACGCGTGCGCCAGCGCCAGACCGGCGGCGACCGTGGACTTCCCGGTGCCACCCTTGCCGGTGACGACGTGCAGCTGCACCTCGGGGAAGTCGGAGCTCGCCGGGGCCATGCAGGGCAGCCTAGAACGTGAGTCCTCGCCTCGGGCAGTTCTCCGAACGGCCTCGTGACTAGGATCACGGCAGGCCCGGTCCCGCCGGGCGACCGGGAGGTGGCAGAGCGTGGACAAGGTCGTCGCGAGCGCGGCCGAGGCGGTGGCCGACATCACGAGCGGGTCGACGATCGCGGTCGGTGGGTTCGGGCTCTGCGGGATCCCGTCGGTGCTGATCGACGCGCTCCTGGAGACCGGGGCGACCGATCTCCAGGCGGTGTCGAACAACTGCGGCGTCGACGAATGGGGGCTGGGCAAGCTCCTGATGGCCAAGCGGCTGCGCAGGATGATCTCTTCCTACGTCGGGGAGAACCGCGAGTTCGCCCGCCAGTACCTCCACGGCGAGCTCGAGGTCGAGCTGACCCCGCAGGGCACGTTGGCCGAGCGGATGCGGGCCGGCGGCTCGGGGATCGCCGCGTTCTTCACCGCGACCGGCGGCGGCACCCAGGTTGCGGAGGGCGGTCTGCCCTGGCGGTACGACGACGCCGGCAACGTGGTCGTCGCGAGCCCGCCCAAGGAGACCAGGCTGTTCGGCGAGGGCGACGACCGCCGGGAGTACGTCCTCGAGGAGGCTATCGTCGCTGACTTCGGACTCGTGCGGGCCTGGAAGGGCGACCGGCACGGCAACCTCGTGTACCGCGACTCGGCCCGCAACTTCAACCCGCTGGCAGCGATGTGCGGCCGGCTCACCATCGCCGAGGTCGAGCACCTCGTCGAGCCCGGCGAGATCGACCCCAACGACGTACACACTCCGGGGGTGTTCGTGCAGCGCGTGGTGGCCCTGACGCCCGAGCAGGCCGCCGAGAAGCGGATCGAGAAGCACACGGTGAGGGAGCGCGCCTGATGGCCCAGAACAAGGGGTGGACACGAGAGGGCATGGCTGCCCGCGCCGCCTCGGAGCTGACCGACGGGTCCTACGTGAACCTCGGCATCGGGCTCCCGACGTTGGTGCCGAACTACGTCGCCGACGACGTCGAGCTGGTGCTGCAGTCGGAGAACGGGATCCTCGGGGTCGGCCCGTACCCGTACGCCGGGGAGGAGGACCCCGACTTGATCAACGCCGGCAAGGAGACCGTCACGGTGCGCCGTGGCGCGTCCTTCTTCGACTCCGCGACCAGCTTCGGGATGATCCGCGGCGGCAAGATCGACGCCGCGATCCTCGGGGCGATGCAGGTCTCCGCGACCGGTGACATCGCCAACTGGATGATCCCCGGGAAGATGGTCAAGGGCATGGGCGGTGCCATGGACCTCGTCCACGGCGCCAAACGAGTGATCGTGCTGATGGAGCACGTCGCCCGCGACGGCTCGTACAAGATCGTCAACGAGTGCTCGCTGCCCTACACCGGCCGCGCCGTCGTCCAGCGGATCATCACCGACCTCTGCGTCATCGACGTCACGCCCGCCGGCCTGGCGCTCGTGGAGCTGGCCCCGGACGTCACCGAGGACGAGGTGCGGCAGAAGACCGAGCCGGACCTGGTCTGAGAAGCGTCAGCCGGCGAGCGCGTCGAGCACCGTGGGCCAGGCGACCGAACCCGGCTCGATCGGCTCGAAGTGGCCGCCCGGCACCTCCTCGAGGACGACCCAGGGATGCCGGGCCACGAGCCGGCGGGCGAGGTCGACCGGTACGACGTCGTCGTCCACGCCGTGCACGACCCGGATCTCGGCTCGGGGCCGGGCGCCGAGCAGCACCATCGGGTCGGCGGTGTCCGGGTCGATCTCGCCGAGGAACGCGCGGGCCGCGTCGCTGCCGAGGCCCAGTCGGATCGCCTCACGCAGGTCGCACACCGGAGCCAGCGCGACCACGCGGTCGGCCGGCACGTCCTGGGTCGCCAGCCAGAGGGCGAGGTGGCCGCCGGCCGAGTGGCCGGTCACCCGCAGGGTGCCCGTCGAGAGCCCCACGCCCTCGAGCAGCTCCGGCAGGCGCGTCGCGGCCCGGAGCACGTCGGCTCCGGTGAGCGGCCAGCCGCCCGCGCTGCCGGGCCCGACGCGGCGGTACTCCGGGGTCGCCACCAGGAAGCCCTCCCGGGCGAGCGCGACCGCCATCTCGCGGGTGTGGGTGCGGTCGTAGGCGGTCTTCCAGAACCCCCCGTGCAGCAGGAGCACGGTGATGCCGTTGCCCGTCTCCGGCACGTGCAGGTCGAGCACGGCGTCGTCGTGGTCGTCGTAGCGGAGGACGACGTCGGGCAGGTCGGTCGGCACGGCCATGTGCCGACAGTACTGAGCGCGCGAAGGACGCTCCGGTGGGCGTGTCCCGCCCGATCGGTCGCGCACTAGAGTCGCGGCATGACGAAATGGGAGTACATGACCGCCCCCGTGCTGGTGCACGCCACGAAGCAGATCCTCGACAACTTCGGCGCCGACGGCTGGGAGCTGGTGCAGGTCGTCCCCGGCATGAACCCGGAGAACCTCGTCGCCTACTTCAAGCGCCCGGTCGCCTGATGAGCACCCCCGAGGAGCGCCTGGCCGAGCTCGGTCTGTCCGTCCCGGAGGTCGCGGCCCCCGTCGCGGCGTACATCCCGGCGGTGCGCAGCGGCAACCACGTCTTCACCTCCGGCCAGCTGCCGATGCAGTCGGGCCAGCTGATGGCCACCGGCAAGGTCGGCGGAGAGGTCACCCAGGAGGAGGCCGTCGCGTGCGCCCGGCAGTGCGGGCTGAACGCGCTCGCCGCCATCCGTGCCGAGATCGGTGAGCTGTCCGCGATCAAGCGCGTCGTCAAGGTGGTCGCGTACGTCGCCTCGACCCCCGACTTCACCGGACAGCCGCTGGTGGCGAACGGCGTCTCCGAGCTGCTCGGCGAGGTGTTCGGCGACGCCGGTCGGCACGCCCGGTCCGCGGTCGGCGTACCCGTGCTGCCGCTGGACGCGCCGGTCGAGGTCGAGCTGGTCGTCGAGATCTGATGGGCGGTCGCTGATGGCCGGCCTGGTGCACCTGCCGGCGGAGTTCGCCGAGCAGGCGGCCGCGTTCGCCGACGGCACGAAGGAGCCGGCCGAGCCGCGTGACGCGGCCACGGTCGTGCTTCTGCGACGCGGCGCCGACGGACCCGAGGTCTACCTGCTCCGCCGCCACGTCTCGATGGAGTTCGCCGGCGGGATGTGCGTGTTCCCGGGTGGCGGCGTCGACCGGCGCGACTTCGACCACACCGTGGCCTGGGCCGGACCTTCGCCCGCCGCGTGGGCGGCGCGCCTCGGCGTGGACGAGGCCAAGGCCCGCGCGCTGGTCTGCGCGGCCGTGCGGGAGACGTTCGAGGAGTCGGGAGTGCTGCTGGCCGGGGAGTCCGCGGACTCGGTGGTCGCCGACACCACGGCCGACGACTGGGAGGCCGACCGGGTCGCGCTGGAGAAGCGCGAGCTGGCGCTGACCGAGTTCCTGGACCGGCGCGGCCTGGTGCTGCGCACCGACCTCCTCGGCGCGTGGTCCGGCTGGCTCACCCCGGTCTTCGAGCCGAAGCGCTACCGCACCTGGTTCTTCGTCGCCGAGCTGCCCGAGGGCCAGCGCACCCGCGACGTGTCCACGGAGTCCGACCACGTGGTCTGGCTGCCGGTGCTGCGCGCGCTCGAGCAGGCCGAGGCGCGCGAGATCCTGATGCTCCCGCCGACCTACATCACCAGCCTCGAGGTCGCCCAGTACGCCGACCCGCAGGCCGTGATCGACGCGGCGGCCGACCGCACCGTCGAGATGTTCTGCCCCGCGGTGGTCGAGGACGGCGAGGGCTTCACGCTCAGCCGGCCGCCGCACGCCGACGGGCTGCTCGAGGCGCGCGCGAGGAACGCGACCTGGGGCTCCCGGTCGTGAGCCCGGCGTCGTCCGGGTGGGCGGGCGGGTCCTTCGGCGAGCGCGCCCGGTGCGTGCTCGCGCCGAACGCGAACATCATGACGCTCGACGGCACCAACACCTGGGTGCTCCACGAGCCGGGTGCGCGCCGGTCCGTCGTGATCGACCCCGGTCCGCCCGACCCCGGCCACCTCGCGGCGGTCGAGGCTGCCTCCGAGGAGCTGGGGGCCGGGTCGGTCGGGGTGGTGCTGCTGACCCACCACCACGTCGACCACTCCGAGTCGGCCCGCGGGTTCGCCAAGCGGATGGGTTGCGGGGTCCGGGCGCTCGACCCGGCGTACCGGCTGGGGGAGGAGGGGCTCGGCGACGGCGACGTCGTCGAGGTCGACGGGCTGGAGATCCGGGTGGTCGGCACCCCCGGGCACACCGCCGACTCGCTGTCCTTCCTGCTGCCTGCCGAGCAGGCCGTGCTCACCGGCGACACGGTGCTCGGCCGCGGCACCACGGTGGTGGCCCACCCCGACGGCCAGCTGGGCGCCTACCTGGACTCCCTCGACCGGCTGCACGCCCTCGCCGAGCGCCACGAGGTCGAGCGGATCTGGCCGGGCCACGGACCGGCGATCGACCAGGCCCTCGGCGCCCTCGACTACTACATCGCCCACCGCCACGAGCGCCTCGACCAGGTCCGCGCCGCCCTCGCCCAGCTCGAGTCCGCCCCCCACCCCGAGGGCATCTCCGTCGACGAGCTCCCCCGCCGCGTCGTCGAGATCGTCTACACCGACGTCGACCCCGTCCTCTGGGGCGCCGCCGAGCTCTCCGTCCGCGCCCAGCTGGCCTACCTCCAAGCTCGTTGAGTTGGGGGTTCGTCCCCGTCGAGTTGGGCCTTGGTTCCGTCGAGTGGGGGATTTGTGCCGCACCAGTGGCGAGTTCGTTCCCGGTGACCCCGTAGAACACGGTCCCTGATCCGGCCGGTACGCCTCCACAGGCCCCGTACCACGCCCAGCGTCCACCGCAATGAAGCCACGCATGGCCTCACCTGGAGGCCCGGTCGAACCTGCCCGAATGGTGCCCACGTTCCCGCAGCGACCCTTCACGACCCGCCACGCCCAAGCTCGGGGGATCCCGCGCAAACGACTCGTGGCGGCTGAGCAGGTGGGCGTCCTCCGCCGGGTGCTCCGCGGCGTCTACGTGCCTGCGGACCTGGACGACACGCTCGAGCTGCGAGCGACGTGCGCGTCCCTGGTGGTGGCTCCTGGCTCCGTCGTGCGTGATCGCACGGCTGCCTGGATCCATGGTGTCGACGTCCTCACCCACACCGAGCACGAGCTGCTTCCCCCGGTAGAGACGTGTGTGCCGCGCTTCCGCGCACCCAGCGACCGCCTCGGTGTGGACGGCGGCACCCGGGATCTTGCTCCCCAGGACGTCATGACGGTGCACGGTCTGTCCGTCACCACCCCACTCCGGACCGCGCTCGACCTGGGATGCAACCTACGCCGTCGGGATGCGCTCGCCGCGCTCGATCAGTTCGTGCGGTTGCACGAGCTCACTCGGGAGGAGATGGCCCGCACTGCGCAGCGCTATTTCCGGAGGCGCGGGGTGGTGCAGCTGCGCAGGCTGATCCCGCTCGCCGACGGCCGGGCGGAGTCGCACCGGGAGTCGTGGACGCGGCTGGAGATCCTCGATGCCGGACTGCCTGCGCCCGAGCTCCAGTACTGGATCGAGGTCGACGGCGTCCCGACCTACCGGCTAGATCATGCCTATCCGCGGCATCGGGTCGCGGTCGAGTACGACGGCGAGGACTTCCACGACCGCACCGAGGCACAGAGACGGCACGACCGCGAACGCCGCGCCTGGCTCGAAGCACACGGCTGGACCGTGATCGTCGTGCGCAAGGGCGACTTCACCGGCGGAAGCTGCGACCGCTGGCTGCGCGAGCTGCGGCGAGCCCTCCGGCCGACGTACACGAATCGGCGCTGGTGAGCGGAGCCCTCCCGGCAACGAAGTCCCAACTCAACAGGAACGAACCCCCAGCTCGACGGGCACGAACCCCCAACTCAACGAGCGCGGCGCTTCATCCGTTCGACGTCCATGATCACGACGGAGCGGGGCTCGAGGCGGAGCCAGCCGCGGGAGGCGAAGTCGGCGAGGGCCTTGTTCACGGTCTCGCGGGAGGCGCCGACCAGCTGGGCGAGCTCCTCCTGGGTGAGGTCGTGGTGCACGTGCACGCCGTCGTCGGCGGTGCGGCCGAAGCGGTCGGCGAGGTCGAGCAGCGCCTTGGCGACGCGGCCGGGCACGTCGGAGAAGACCAGGTCGGCGTTGACGTCGTTGGCCTTGCGCAGCCGGCCGGCGATCTGCGAGAGCAGGCCGAGCGCCACCGCGGGGCGGCCCTCGAGCCAGCGCATCAGGTCGTCGTGAGCCAGGGAGAGCAGGGTGGTCTCGGTCACCGCGGTCACCGTCGCGGAGCGCGGGCCGGGGTCGAAGAGCGACAGCTCGCCGAACATCTGGCCCGGGCCGAGGATCGCGAGGAGGTTCTCCCGGCCGTCGGAGGAGGTGCGCCCCAGCTTCACCTTGCCGTCGGTCACCAGGTAGAGCTTGTCGCCGGAGTCCCCTTCGTGGAAGAGCACCTCACCGCGACGAAGCCGCGCCTCCGTCATCGACGAGCGCAGAGCCATGGCGGCTTCGTCGTCGAGGGCGCCGAACAGCGGGGCCTGACGCAGTACGTCGTTGTCCACGGCCAATCCTTCCAATGGTGCGGCCATCCACGATGAGGGCGGCCGGAACCGGCCAACCCCCAGTGTTTCAGGTCACAGTCTGGCCCATCGGCGCGTTCCACGTCACGGGACCCCGCCTTCGCGCCCGTCCGGGGGACCCGCAAGCCCTGTGGCGGAGGCCGTTCACGCGCGCCCGCGTACTCTTCTCCTCGTGCCCAAGACCGCCGTCGCGACGCCCGCCGCGCCCCCGGACACCGCGCTGGTACGCCGGGCCCGCAAGGTCGACCGGGTGCTGGCCGAGACCTATCCCGAGGCCACCATCGAGCTGGACTTCGACGACCCCTTCCAGCTCCTCGTGGTCACGGTGCTGAGCGCCCAGACCACCGACCGCCGCGTCAACGCCGTCCGGCCGACCCTGTTCGCGAAGTACCCCGACGCCAGGGCGATGGCCGCGGCCCCGCGCGAGGACCTCGAGCGGATCGTCGGCCCGCTCGGGTTCTTCCGCGCGAAGACCGAGTCCCTGCTGAAGCTGTCCGCCGCACTCGTCGAGCGGTACGACGGCCAGGTGCCGCCCCGCCTCGACGACCTCGTCACCCTGCCCGGCGTGGGCCGCAAGACCGCCAACGTGGTCCTCGGCAACGGGTTCGGCGTCCCCGGCATCACGGTCGACACGCACTTCGGGCGCCTGGTCCGCCGCCTGGGCTGGACGACCGAGACCGACCCGGTCAATGTCGAGCACGCGGTCGGCGCGCTCTTCCCGAAGCGTGACTGGACGATGCTCAGCCACCACCTGATCTGGCACGGCCGCCGCATCTGCCACGCCAAGAAGCCGGCCTGCGGCGCGTGCCCGGTCGCCCGGTTGTGCCCGTCGTACGGCGAGGGTCCGACCGATCCCGAGCTGGCCGCGAAGCTGGTGAAGACGCAGGGGCCCGCGTGAGCAGAGTCGCGGCGCTGCTCCTGGTCGCCCTGCTGCTCACCGGTTGTGGCTCCGCGCCGAAGCAGGCGGCGCCCGCCCGGCTGCCCGACGTCACGCTCGCCAGCCTCACCGGCGGGCCGGGCGTCGACCTCGGCTCGTTGCGCGGGCCCGCCGTGGTGAACCTGTGGGCGCAGTGGTGCAAGCCGTGCAAGCGCGAGCTGCCGATCTACGAGTCGTTCTACCAGCGCCACGGCGCTCAGGTCTCCGTGCTCGGCGTCGACTGGCAGGACGTGCAGGCCGACCGTGCCCGCGCACTCGCGCAACGCTCCGGTGTCACCTACCCGCTCGTGGTCGACAGCAAGCCGGCGATCCGCAACCGGTTCCTCCCCCAGCTCCTGCTGGTCGACTCCCAGGGCCGGATCGCCTTCCACGAGTACATCGAGATCACCTCGCTCGACCAGCTCGAGCGGCTCGTCGAGAAGCACCTCGGGGTGAGCCTGTGAGCGAGCACGAGATCCCCGAGTGGCTGGCGACGATCCGCGACGCCGCACGCACGATCAGCGGCGCCGACCTCACCAGGTTCCTGCCTCCCGAGGACTCCGACGCCCGCCCGGGGGCCGTGCTGATGCTGTTCGGCGAGGGCGACCGCGGGCCCGACCTGCTCCTCACCGAGCGGGCCCACGACATGCGCTCCCACCCCGGGCAGGTGTCCTTCCCCGGCGGTTCCGTGGACGAGACCGACGAGTCGCCGACCGCCGCCGCGCTCCGCGAGGCCCAGGAGGAGGTCGGCCTGGACCCGGCCGGGGTCGACGTCCTGGCCACGCTGCCCGAGCTGTGGCTGCCGCCCAGCAACTTCGCCGTCACGCCGGTCGTGGCCTGGTGGCGGGAGGAGTCGCCGGTCGGCGTGGTCGACCCGCGCGAGGTCCACGCGGTATACCGGGTCCCGATCGAGGAGCTGCTCGACCCGGCGCACCGGATCACGGTCACCCACCCCTCCGGCTACTCCAGCCCGGGGTTCCTGATCGGCGACGACAAGGACCTGATCCTGTGGGGGTTCACCGCGGGCCTGATCACGCGGCTCTTCGACTACGTCGGGCTGACCAGGGAGTGGGATCCCTCGGTCACCCGCCCGCTGCCCGCACACATGCTGGGGATACGTCAGGATTGACCCGCCCCGACCTGTCCGGCCGACCGCTGACCCGAAGGTGACGATGAACCTCCTCGACTGGTGCCTCGTGCTCATCGTCGTCGCGTACGCCCTCTCGGGGTACTGGCAGGGCTTCATCACCGGAGCCTTCGCCACGGTCGGCCTGCTGCTCGGTGGCCTGCTCGGCATCTGGCTGGCGCCGCACCTGCTCGGCGAGGCCAGCCCGTCCCTGTGGGTGTCGCTGGCCGCCCTGTTCGTCGTACTCGTCTGCGCGTCGTTCGGCCAGGCCGTGCTCCAGTACGCCGGCACGCGGATGCGCGACCAGATCACCTGGCAGCCGGTCCGCGCGCTCGACGCGGTCGGCGGAGCACTGCTCAGCGTGGTCGCCGTGCTGATCGTGACCTGGATGCTCGGCGTCGCGGTGAGCGGCTCCCGCATCCCGGGCATCGGGCCCATGGTGCGCGACTCCAAGGTGCTCACCGAGGTCAACGACGTGATGCCGGCGGAGGCGCAGGGCCTGCTGCGCGGGTTCGACCGGGTGGTCGGGTCCAGCTTCTTCCCGCGCTACCTCGAGCCGTTCGCACCGGAGCGGATCGTCGACGTCAGCCCGGCGCCCGGCAACGTCGTCAAGGACCCCGAGGTCCAGAAGGCCGAGCTGAGCGTCTTCAAGATCCGGGGCAACAACCGCTGCGGCGACGGGATCGAGGGCAGCGGCTTCCTCTACTCCCCGCACCGGCTGATGACCAACGCCCACGTGGTCGCCGGCGTCACCAACCCGCAGGTGCGGGTCGGCACCCGCACCCTGGACGCGACCGTCGTCTACTACAACTCCGACATCGACATCGCCGTGCTGGACGTGGACATCAACGGTCCGGTCGTGCACTTCAACCACGACGGTGCCGCGCAGGACCCGGCGGTGATCCTCGGCTACCCCAACGACGGGCCGTTCGACGCCCAGCCGGCCCGCATCCGTGCCGAGCAGCGGCTCCGCTCGCCGGACATCTACGGCCGCGGCACGGTCACCCGCGAGGTGTTCTCGCTGCGCGGGCTGGTCCGGCCCGGCAACTCGGGCGGCCCGCTGGTCTCACGGTCCGGGGACGTCCTCGGCGTGATCTTCGCGGCCTCGGTCAGCGACAAGCAGACCGGCTACGCGCTGACCGCCGACCAGGTCTCCGACGCGGCCGCCCGTGGCCTGCAGGCGTCGGGCCGGGTGTCCAGCGGCAACTGTGCGTGAGCGAGGACGCGTCAGCGGACTCGCTCGAAGGTGGTTGAGCAGCGAGCCCGACCGAGGAACGAGGTCGGGACCGAGCGTGCCGAAACCTGGTGAGTGACGCGCAGACGCTCGCTCAGGCCCCGGGCTTGAGTGCGCGCATCTCCCGCGCCTCCGCCATCGTGCGCTCGGGAGCGCGCACCTTGCGGATCTTGCGGTAGCCGATCAGGCCGAGCAGGGCGGCGAGGAGCAGGTAGGCGCCGAACACGATCAGGAAGCACCAGGCCAGGCCCAGGCCGGTCATGTGGATGAAGAACGCGATCGCGATCGAGACCATGATGATCGCGAGCAGCGAGATGAACCCGGCGAGCAGGAACAGCACGATCGCCATGCCGCCGGCCCGCACGCTCACCCGGAGCTCGGACTTGGCCAGCTCGATCATGTGCCGGACGAGGGTGCCGAAGTCGTCGAAGGCATCGACGACGAGCTTCCCGATCGTCGGCTCCTGCTCGTCGGCCGGCTCGCGGTGCGCCATGCGCGGGTTCCCTTCGTGTGCGTCAACGACCCCTGAGTCAGCGACCCTCGAGGCGGCCCTCGGTGCTCTCCGGGCCGACCCTGCGCACCTTACCGTCACGCCGCACGGCGTACGCGGCCGCGCCGTACCGCGACTCGACCTGCCCGGTCCGGGCGCCGGCGCGCTGTGCAAGAATCGACCTGTTGGAGGGGAGTATTCCTTCGCGACGGCATCGTCATCACGGGCGCCCGCACCACCGGCGCCCCGGGGCCGTCGGTCCGTACGACGCGGCGCACCACGGCCGTCGTACCGGGCGGAAGAGACCTCCGGACGAAGACCCTGTCCAGCCGTCCGGAGGTACGCACCATGCACGTCTCACCGCTGGTCTGGTGGCTGACGCTCTCGATCACCACCGTCCTGCTGCTCGTCGACGTCGTCGTGATCGGCCGCCGGCCCCACGAGCCGAGCCGGCGGGAGGTGTCGATCGCCCTCGCCTGCTTCATCGGCCTGGCCGTGCTCTTCGGCGTCGGCGTCTTCGTGTTCTCCGGCAACCGCTACGGCACGGAGTTCTTCGCCGGGTGGCTGACCGAGTACTCCCTGTCGGTCGACAACCTGTTCATCTTCCTGGTGATCATGAGCAAGTTCGGTGTCCCCCGGGCCTACCAGCAGACCGCCCTGCTGATCGGCATCGTGATCGCCCTGGTGATGCGCGGTGTCTTCATCGCGGTCGGCGCCGCCGCGATCGACAACTTCAGCTGGGTGTTCTACCTGTTCGGGCTCTTCCTCGTGTACACCGCGATCAAGCTCGCCCGCGAGGGCGCCGAGGATGAGGACGAGTACGAGGAGAGCGCGCTGGTGAAGTGGGTGGAGCGGCACCTCCCGGCGACCTCGAGCTGGCACGCGACCCGGATGCTGCTGCGGGTCGACGACCGGCTGGTGATCACCCCGATGTTCATCGTGGTGCTGGCGCTGGGCACCACCGACCTGCTGTTCGCGCTCGACTCGATCCCGGCGATCTACGGGCTCACCAGCGAGCCGTACCTGGTGATGACCGCGAACATCTTCGCGCTGATGGGCCTGCGCCAGCTCTACTTCCTGATCGGCGGCCTGCTCGAGCGGCTGGTCTACCTGTCCTACGGGCTGTCGGTCCTGCTCGGCTTCATCGGGGTCAAGCTGATCCTGCACGCGCTCCACGGCAACGAGCTGCCCTTCGTCAACGGCGGCGAGCACGTCGACTGGGCACCGGACATCCCCACCTGGTTCTCGCTGGTGGTGATCGTGGGCACCCTGTCGATCACCACCGTGGCGAGCCTGGTGGCGTCGCGCCGGCTGGACCCCGCTGCACGCGACGAGGCCACCGGTCCACGCGGCCACTGAGGCCCGGCGGGGCGGGGTGTGATCCAGTACTCGGGAGTTTTCCGGCCAAATCGCCTAACCGGGGGTGGGCTGCGTCGTTGACGTGACCATGGAGTGGTTCCGACGCAATCCCAAGAAGGCCGCCGGCCTGTCCGCGCTGGCGGTGCTGTGCCTGGTGATCCTCGTCTGGGGCATGTCCGGCGGGTCGGCCAAGCCCGCCGAGGACCCCACGCTCGGACTGCCCAGCAGCCCCGGTGCCCTGGCCACCCCGACGAAGTCGCCGACCCACGCGCTCACCGGGCTCGCCGCGCCGTCGGCGACCCCGACCTCCGTCGAGCAGGCGATCGCGGCGTTCCCCTCTGCCGGCATGGGCAACATCGGCCCGGGGCTGGCCGGCTCCGGCGGTTCCTTCGGGCTGCCGCCGCACCGCGTCGTGATCGAGGCCGGTTCCGACGGCCCGCTCCTCGGTGTCGGCTGGCGGATCCCCACGGCCAACGGGCCCCGCAAGGGCAAGGACCTCAGCTACAAGAACTGGTTCCGCCACTCCACCACGGCCTTCGGCAAGCCCGACTACGCCCAGCTCTACACCCGGGTCGGCCCCGACTCCTCCGTGGTGTGGTGCACGGTCACCGTCGACGGCAAGGTCACCGAGCACCAGGAGTCCCACGGCCCCTGGGGCGGCGTCTTCTGCCAGGGCTGACGAGCGCCGTCATCCGCCGCACCTGGCGGCGTTGTCCTCGCTCGACGTCCGCTCCGCTGCGCTCCGCCGAAGGACGGCACGACGTCTGACGACGCTCGAAGACAGCGCCGCCATCCGCCGCACGAAGAGGCGCGGGACCCGTCCGGGTCCCGCGCCTCTCGCGTGCCGGGCTCAGTCCTCGCTGGAGGCGGCCATGCCCTGGCCGATGAGGTCCATGACGGTGCTGTCGGCCAGCGTGGTCACGTCGCCGATCTCGCGCTTCTCGGCGACGTCGCGCAGCAGCCGGCGCATGATCTTGCCCGAGCGGGTCTTGGGCAGCTCGGCGACGACCATGATCTGCCGCGGCTTGGCGATCGCGCCGATCTCCTTGGCCACGTGGTTGCGCAGCTCGGCGACGATGTCCTCGCCGCCGTCGCCGGCCGACTCGCGCAGGATGACGAACGCGCACGGCGCCTGGCCGGTCATCGGGTCGGTGGCGCCGACCACGGCGGCCTCGGCGACCTTCGGGTGCGAGACCAGCGCCGACTCGATCTCCGTGGTGGAGAGCCGGTGCCCGGAGACGTTCATGACGTCGTCGACGCGACCGAGCAGCCAGATGTCGCCGTCCTCGTCCTTCTTGGCGCCGTCGCCGGCGAAGTACATGCCGGGGAACCGCGACCAGTAGGTGTCCTTGAACCGCTGGTCGTCGCCCCACAGCGTGCGCAGCATCGCCGGCCACGGCTCCTTGAGCACGAGGTAGCCGCCGCTGCCGTCGGGCACCGACTGGCCCTCGTCGTTGACCACGTCGGCCACGACACCGGGGATCGGGGTCATCGCCGACCCCGGCTTGCCGGCCGTCACGCCGGGCAGCGGGGAGATCAGGATCATCCCGGTCTCGGTCTGCCACCAGGTGTCCACGACCGGCGTCCGGTCGCCGCCGATCGCCTTGCGGTACCAGACGTAGGCCTCCGGGTTGATCGGCTCACCGACCGACCCGAGCACCCGCAGCTTGGACATGTCGAACTTCGCCGGGATGTCGTCGCCCCACTTCATGAACGTGCGGATCGCCGTCGGGGCGGTGTAGAAGATGGTCACGCCGTACTTCTCCACGATCTCCCACCAGCGGCCCTTGTGCGGGCTGTCCGGGGTGCCCTCGTACATCACCGACGTGGCCTGGTTGGCCAGCGGACCGTAGACGACGTAGGAGTGGCCGGTGACCCAGCCGATGTCGGCGGTGCACCAGAACACGTCGGTCTCCGGCTTGAGGTCGAAGACCCCCCAGTGCGTGTACGCCGCCCCGACCAGGTAGCCGCCCGTGGTGTGCAGGATGCCCTTCGGCTTGCCGGTCGTGCCGGAGGTGTACATCACGTACAGCGGGTGCTCGGAGTCGAAGAACTCGCACTGGTGCTCGGTCGACGCGGGGTCCACGACGTCGTGCCACCAGACGTCGCGCTCGTCGGTCCAGTCGATGTCCTGACCGGTACGCCGCACCACGAGCACCTTGGTCACGGTGTGCCCGGTCTTCTCCGCGATCGCGCAGGCCTCGTCGACGGCGGGCTTGAGCGCCGACGGCGCACCGCGGCGGTAGCCGCCGTCGGAGGTCACCACGACGCGGGCGTCGCAGTCCTCGATCCGGCTGGCCAGCGCCTCGGCGGAGAACCCGCCGAACACGACGGTGTGCGGGGCGCCGAGCCGGGCGCAGGCGAGCATCGTGACCACGGTCTCGGGGATCATCGGCATGTAGATCGCCACCCGGTCGCCGGTGCGCACGCCCAGCTCGGTCAGAGCGTTGGCCGCCTTGCAGACCTCGTCCTTGAGCTGGGCGTAGGTCAGGTCACGGGTGTCGTCCTCCGGCTCGCCGACCCAGTGGAACGCGACCTTGTCGCCCGCACCGGCCTCGACGTGCCGGTCGACGCAGTTGTACGCCGCGTTCAGCTTGCCGCCCACGAACCACTTCGCGAACGGCGGGTCGTCCCAGTCCAGCACCCGCTCCCAGCGGGTGTCCCAGTCGAGCCGGTCGGCCTGCTTCTCCCAGTAGGCCAGCCGGTCGGCGGCGGCCTCCTCGTAGGCGTCGGCCTTCAGGTTCGCGTCCGCAGCGAGGTCGGCCGGGGGTTCGAACCGGCGCTCCTCGTAGGACAGGTTGGCCAGGGTCTCGGCTTGCTCGCTCACGTTGCACTCCTCGAACGGGTGAGTCAGGGGTGGGGCCGGCTCCTCTCGAGCCAGCCTAGGCGCGCATCCTCCCGGCGACGAGGGGTCGCCGGGAGGATGCAACAGGGTGGGACGTTGCGACCGGGTTGCGCCCGGCCCGCATGCAGGACCGATCAGTGCAGGATGGCCCCCTCGGCGCCGGCTCCGGTGAAGGCGCGCACCTCCAGCTCGGTGTACCGGTCCTCGGTCTCCGGCTCCTTCGAGGTGATCGTGCCCAGCCAGCCGAGCAGGAACCCGAGCGGGATCGAGACGATGCCCGGGTTCTCCAGCGGGAACCAGGAGATGTCGATGCTCGTCGGCAGCAGCGACAGGTTCTTGCCGGTGGGGTCGACGCCCTTGCCGGAGACGACCGGCGAGAAGATCACCAGCCCCACCGACGAGATCAGGCCGCCGTAGATCGCCCACACCGCCCCGCGGGTGTTGAACCGTCGCCAGAAGAGGTTGTAGAGCAGCGACGGCAGGTTCGCCGACGCCGCGACCGCGAACGCCAGCGCCACCAGGAAGGCGATGTTCAGCTTCTGCGCCGGGATCGCCAGGGCGATCGCGATGGCGCCGATCACCAGGGCCGCGATCCGCGCCACCTTGACCTCGTTCTCCTCCGTCGCAGCACCCCGCTTGAACACGGTGGCGTAGAGGTCGTGGGCGACCGACGACGCAGAGGTGAGGGTCAGGCCGGCGACGACCGCGAGGATCGTGGCGAACGCAACCGCCGCGATCAGCGCCAGCAGGATCGCCCCGCCGTTGGTGCCGGAGCCTCCACCGACCTCCTCGGCCAGCAGCGGTGAGGCCAGGTTGCCGCCCGATGCGGCGACCTTGCTGCCCGGGCCGGTGTCGAGCAGCGCTGCGGCGCCGAACCCGAGCGCCAGCGTCATCAGGTAGAAGCTGCCGATCAGCCCGATCGCCCAGAGCACCGACTTGCGCGCGGCCTTGGCCGACGGGACGGTGTAGAAGCGGATCAGGATGTGCGGCAGGCCCGCCGTTCCGAGCACCAGCGCCAGGCCCAGGGACAGGAAGTCGATCTTGCTCGTGGTGCTCACGCCGTACTTCAGGCCGGGCTGGAGGAACGCCTCACCCTTGCCGGTGTTCGTCGAGGCCGTGTGCAGCATGTCGGAGATGTTGAAGTTGAACTTCGCGAGCACCAGCACGGTGATCAGCACGGTGCCGCTCATCAGCAGCACCGCCTTGACGATCTGGATCCAGGTGGTGCCCTTCATGCCCCCGACGGTCACGTAGAAGATCATCAGCGCGCCGACGCCGGCGATCGTGAGCGCCTTCAACGAGTCGGACTGCACGTCGAGCAGCAGGGCGACCAGGGCGCCGGCGCCGACCATCTGCGCCAGCAGGTAGAAGATCGACACGACGACCGTCGAGGTGGCCGCCGCGGTGCGCACGGGCCGCTGTCGCATCCGGAACGCCAGCTGGTCGGCCATCGTGTAACGGCCGGAGTTCCTCAGCAGCTCGGCCACCAGGAGCAGCGCGACCAGCCAGGCCACGAGGAACCCGATCGAGTAGAGGAACCCGTCGTAGCCGTTCAGCGCGATGAGCCCCGAAATGCCCAGGAACGATGCCGCCGACATGTAGTCGCCCGAGACCGCCATGCCGTTCTGGAAGCCGGTGAAGCTGCGTCCGCCGGCGTAGTAGTCGGTGGTCCCGGCGGTGGCGCGGCTGGCCCAGAACGTGATCGCGATCGTGATCGCGACGACGACGATGAACAGCACCGCCGACAGGGTGTGTGCACTCATCGGGTCTTCTCCTCGTTGTAGCGCACGTCGAGGTCGTGCGCGAGGTCGTCGACGTTGTTGTTCATGTGCCGGGCGTAGAGCCAGGCGATCAGGAACGTGGACACGAACTGGAGCAGGCCGAAGATCAGCGCGACGTTCACGTGGCCGAAGACCTTCTGGCTCATGAAGCCGTGTGCCCAGTTCGACATCACGACGAAGAGCAGGTACCAGCCGAGGAACGCGGCCGTCGCCGGGATCGTGAAGATGCCGGTACGCCGGCGTACCTCCTTGAACTCGGCGGTCTGGACGAGCTCGTCGTAGATCGGGTCGTGGCGCGCGGCCTGGTCGTGTGCCCGGCGGTCCGCCGGTACGGGTGAGCGTGTGGACATGGTCAGCAACCTCCGTGTGTGGGCAGCCATGCGTGTGATGGCGGTCACGCTAGGAACCTCGTACCCAGGGGAGGCAGTCCTGGAACCGCTTGGTGCGGTCGGTGGCGGTCGGCATTCGCCGAGCGGTCGGTTCGGTACGACGAACGGTCACGAGCGGTCGAGCTGGACCGCCTCCGGCGTGTGCAGCCGGACCATGAACCGGCCGACGTGGGCGGGCACGCGATGCCGGGTGAGGCGGGAGACGATCACCATGGTCAGCACGCTGGCCGGCACCGCCCACGCGGCCGGCTGGGCGACCAGGGCGGCGAACCACCCGCTGTCGCGGCCGACGACGAGCCGGTCGACGACGGCGAAGCCGGTGAGGCCACCGCCGAGGACGAGCCCCGCGAACGCTCCGGCGGCGGTCAGCCCGCGCCACCAGATCCCGAGCACTAGCAGCGGGCAGAACGTCGCCGCGGCCATCGCGAACGCGAGGCCGACGACCGTGGCCACCGAGACGTCGCGGGCGACCAGGGCCATCGCGAGCGGGACGGCGACGGCGACCGCCGCGGAGATCCGGAACGACGTGACCCCCTCGAATCGACGGCTCACCACGTCCTGGGAGATGACGCCGGCGACGGCCACCGTGAGACCGGAGGACGTGGCCAGGAACGCTGCGAACGCACCGCCCGTGAGCAGTGCGGTGAGGACATCGCCGCCGACGCCGCCGACCATCCGCTGCGGCAGCTCGAGGACCACGCTGTCGGTCGCGCCGCGCGACACGAGGTCCGGGGCGTAGAGCCGCCCGAGGGCGCCGTACACGGGCGGCAGCACGTAGAAGAGGCCCAGCAGGGCCAGCACGACCAGGGTCGTCTGCCGAGCGGCCCGGCCGTCGGGGTTGGTGTAGTACCGGACGACCACGTGCGGCAGGCCCATCGTCCCGAGGAACGTCGCCACCATCAGGGAGTACGTCGTGTAGAGCGGGTGGTCGCCCGCCACGTCGAGCGGGTTCGCCCAGTCGAACCCCGAGGCACCGCCGACGACCGTCGACGAGGCAGCCGGGGAGGTCCCCCCGTCGTGCAGCCAGACCACGAGCAGGAACATCAGCGGCACCAGCAGTGCGGTCAGCTTCAGCCAGTACTGGAAGGCCTGCACGAACGTGATCGAGCGCATGCCGCCGGCCAGCACGTTCGCGAGGACGACGCCTGCCACGACCGCGCCACCGGCCCACGGCGCCATCCCGGTCGCCGAGCGCAGGGCCACCCCGGCGCCGCGGAACTGCGGCATCAGGTAGAGCCAGCCGATCGCCACGACCAGCACCGACGAGAGCGTGCGGACCACGCGGGAGTCCAGCCGCGCCTCGGCGAAGTCCGGCAGCGTGTAGGCGCCGGAGCGGCGCAGCGGCGCGGCGACCAGTGCGAGCAGGACCAGGTAGCCGGCGGTCCAGCCGACCGGGTACCAGAGCATCTCGCCGCCGTAGGCGAGCACCAGACCGGCGACCCCGAGGAACGACGCTCCGGAGAGGTACTCGCCGCTGATCGCCCACGCGTTCAGCCCGGGGCGCACCGACCGGGAGGCGACGAAGAAGTCCGACGTGGTGCGGCTGAACCGCAACCCCCACGTGCCGATCACCAGCGTCGCGACGGTGACGACGGCGACCGCGCCGATGCCGTAGGCGATGTTCACGCGGTCACCAGCGCTCGACCACCTGCGTGAACTCCCGTTCGTTGCGCTCGGCCGAGCGCACGTAGCGCCAGGCGAGCAGCACCAGCACCGGGTAGCAGCCGAAGGCGAGGACCACCCACGACACCGGCATCCCGAGCACGTGGTGGGACGTGAGGCCGGGAACGAGCCAGAACAGGACCGGGAGGGCGCCGATGGTGAGGCCGAGCACCGACACGGTGCTCACCGCGAGCCGCAGCTGTGCGCGGAGCAGCGCGGCGAGATAGATCTCGCCGAGCTCGCTCTGCGCATCGATCTCGGACGCGACGGTGGGCCGGGGGCCGCGCCGGGGACGCTCGGTGTGCGGGCTGGTGACCCGGACCCGGGCCGGCCGGCCGACCGGCCGCGGCTCGCCCCGGTCGCTCATGACTCGCTGCGCCGCGGGTCGCGGACGAGCAGGTCGCGCAGCTGCCGCGTGTGCCGGCGGCTGACGGCGAGCTCGACCTGCCCTCCCCGACCGCCGATGACCACGCTGCACCGGCCGGCGTCGACCCGCAGCTCCTCGACGTACGGGAGGGCCACCAGCAGCGACCGGTGGATCCGCACGAACCCGGCGCCGGCCCACTGCTGCTCGAGCTGGCTGAGGGGGATCCGGACCAGGTGGCTCTCGGCGTCGGTGTGCAGCCGCGCGTAGTCGCCCTCGGCCTCGACGTACCGGATCTCCGAGATGGGTACGAAGCGGGTCACCCCGCCGCGCTCGACCGGCACCTGGTCGACGGTGGTGTCGGTGCGGGTCCCGCCGAGCACCCGGCGCACCGCCTCGGCGATCCGGTCCGGGCGCACCGGCTTGAGCACGTAGTCGACGGCGTCGAGCTCGAACGCCTCGACGGCGTGCTTCTCGTGCGCGGTCACGAACACCACCGCCGGCGGGCTCTTGAACCGGGCCAGCACCGAGGCGAGCTCGATCCCGTCGAGTCCGGGCATCTGGATGTCGAGGAAGACCGCGTCGATCTCGCGCTCCTTGAGCATCCGCAGCGCCTCGGTCGGGGAGTCCGTCGCGTGGACCTCGGCGATGCGGGGGTCCTGGCGCAACAGCCAGCCGAGCTCGTCGAGGGCGGGGGTCTCGTCGTCGAGCACGAGCACCCGGAGCCCGCCGACGGCCGCGGACCCGCCGGTCACGGATGCACCCCGGGCGCGTACTTCGGCACGCGCACGAGCACCTTGGTGCCTGCGCCGGGTGCGGTCTCCACGACCAGACCGTACGCGTCCCCGAACGTGTTGCGGAGCCGCTCGTCGACGTTGGCCAGGCCCACGGAGTCCGAGCTCGGGTCGCCGGCCAGCACCCGACGAACCCGCTCGGGGTCCTCGCCCTCCCCGTCGTCCTCGACGGTGATCTCGCACTCCCGGTCCCGATCGCGGGCCTCGATCGTGATGGTGCCGCCTGCGGCACGTCGCTCCAGGCCGTGGCGCACGGCGTTCTCGACCAGCGGCTGCAGGCACAGGAAGGGAACCCGTACGCCGAGCACCTCCGGAGCGATCTTCAGCGTCACCGTGAGCCGGTCGCCGAACCGGGCCTGCTCGAGCAGCAGGTAGCGCTCGACGGAGCGCAGCTCCTCCGCCAGCGTCGTGAACTCACCGTGCTGCCGGAAGGAGTAGCGAGTGAAGTCGGCGAACTCCAGCAGCAGCTCACGGGCCCGGTCGGGATCCGTGCGCACGAAGGAGGCGATCGCGCCCAGGGAGTTGTAGATGAAGTGCGGGCTGATCTGTGCGCGCAGCGCACGCACCTCCGCCTGCACCAGCCGGTGTCGCGACTGGTCGAGCTCGGCGAGCTCGAGCTGCCCGGAGACCCAGTTGGCGACCTCCTCGGTGGCACGCAGCAGGCCCGCGGAGCGCTCCTCGGCGAGCGCCACCAGGGCACCCGCGACCCGGTCCTCGATCACCAGCGGGCTGGCGATCGCGTGCCGGACCGGACAACCGGGGTGCTCGCAGGCCAGCTCCGCCCGACCGGCCACGGCGGTGCCGCCCTCGCGGATGACCCGCTGTGCCAGGGCGCGGGCCTGGTCGGCGTGGTGGTCGGCCTGCCCGTCGTACCCGAGCAGGCCCTCGGTGTCGGCGATCGCGACCGCCGGCGTGCCGAGCAGGACCCGCAGGTGCCGCAGGCTGCGCTCGACGGACGCGGCGTTGAGCCCTTCGCGCAGGGCGGGCGAGGCCAGTGCGGCGGTGTGCAGCGTGCGGAAGGTCGCCCGGTCGGCCTCGGTGCCGAGGTGCCGCGAGGCCCGGGGCGTGCGTCCGAGGCCGGGAAGCCGCCAGCGCCGCGGTGCCATCAACCGGCTACCGGAAGTCGAAGAGGAGGGTGCCGGAGTCCTCCGGCGGACCGGCCTGGTGGGGCACCCGGACGAGCGGCTGGGTCGAGTCGGGGTCGACCAGGTCGGCCCAGTCCACCCGGCCCGGCGACGGCGGCGGGGGAGGTACGACGTGCCGGACCTCGGCCCGGTAGCACCGGGTGAGGTAGGGCAGCTGCATGCCGTCGGGGCCGCGGCCGTAGTCGTCGTACAGGGCGCCGACACGGGCGAGCAGCTCCTCGCGCTCCTGCTCCTCGAGCAGCGCGACGTACGAGCGGGAGCGGACCAGGTCGAAGAGCTCGGGACGGCGCAGGCTCTGCCAGAACCGGAACTCCTGGTGCGCGACCGGGCCGAAGTGCTCCGACTGCGCGGCGGGCCAGGACAGGTCGGTGGCGTTCTCGGCGCTGCCGATGATGGCGCCGAGCTTGCGCACCCACGGGATGCCCTCGTCGCGGGCGTTCCAGACCAGCGCGAGCACGCCGCCGGGGCGCAGCACGCGCGCGATCTCCGGGAGGGCGGTCGCGTGGTCGAACCAGTGGAACGACTGCGCGCACACCACCACGTCGACCGACTGGGAGGCGACCGGGATGTGCTCGGCCGTGGCGACCGCCGCGCGGGCCCGGGGCACGCGGGCACGCAGGTGGGCGAGCATCTGCGGGAGCGGGTCGGTCGCGATCACGTCGTGACCGGCGGCGACCAGCAGCTCGGTGAGCTTGCCGGTGCCGGCGCCGAGCTCGACGACGGTCGACCGGCTGGTGCCGACGAGCCATTCCGCGGCCTCGGGCGGGTACGAGGGACGCGCACGATCGTAGGCCTCGGCCACTGTGGCGAAGGAGAGGGCGTGCTCACGCATCTCGTCGCTCATCGTGCGCTCGAAACTACCCGATAGCCTTCCCCGTGTGCCTGACGCCGCGCCCGACCCGCTGACCTGGCTGACCGAGCTGGAGGGGGTCCCGTCGGCGTTCGCCGCCGCGCGCGACGGCATCGACGCGCTGCTGCGCGACCGGGGCCTTCGGCGCACCAGCCCCGACCAGACCACGGAGTCGTTGCTGCGTGGTGCGCACGCCTCGGGGGTGCTCGAGGGCTCCACCTCGTCGCTCGAGGAGGTGCGCGACGGCAGCGGGGACGAGATCGCCCAGGCGGCGGTCCGGGTGAGCACCGGCGTGCTCGGTCTGGTGCCGGTGATCGGCACGTCGCCGCTGCAGGCGTTCGCCCGGCTGCACGCTCTCGCCGGCAAGGGAGTCGTCGAGGACGAGCGGCTCGGTCGCCCGGTCTCGGCGGAGGGGGCCGAGCGGCTCAACGCCCTCGCGACCACCCTGCTCGGCACCTCGGTTCCGGCCCTGATCGTGGCCGCCCTCGTGCACGCCGAGATCGTCACGGTCGCGCCGTTCGCCTCGCACAACGGCATCGTCGCGCGGGCGGCCGAGCGGCTCGTCATGGTCGCCCGCGGCGTCGACCCGGCGTCGGTCGTCGTACCGGAGGCGGGGCACCTGGCGCTGCGGCCGCAGTACGAGTCGAACCTCCGGGGCTACCGCGACGGCGGCCGAGGGGGACTGCACGCCTGGCTGCTGTACGCCGCCGAGGCCGTCACCGCGGGCGTGGAGCACTCACCGCTCTCAGGTGGTTGAGGTGCGAGCGCAGCGAGCCTCGAAACCCCGGAAAGGCTGAGCGGCATCGAAGAGATCCTCGATGCCGCTCGAACACATGGGCACGGGTACCAAGCTGCACGGAATCCAACTGTTGCCCCGGGAGTGTCCCGGATGCAAGCGCCCTGTAGGAAGGGTAGATCGGAGCGTGGGTTCCGCATCCATGTGCTGGTCTTGAGTTGTTCTGCCTGACTCCTGTCTACGCCCGGTGCCGGAGCACTTCAAGGACCTTCGAGGGTTGACTTTTCGGCGTTACAGCCTGAACCCACGGCGCCGCCCGCGTCGTGCGTTGATCCACACGGCCGCGCCCACTCCGGCGATCCCGGCGACGGCCAGGGCCGCCAGCGTGGGCTTCGCCGGGGGCAGCCGGACCCGGCTGCCGAGTGCCACGGGGCGCTCGAAGACGAGGACCGGCCAGCCGCGCTCCTTCGCGATCCGGCGCAGCTCCTTGTCGGGGTTGACCGCGAACGGGTGGCCGACGATCTCGAGCATGTGCACGTCGGTGATCGAGTCGCTGTAGGCGTAGGAGCCGTCGAGGTCGTAGCCGCGCTTGCGGGCCAGGTCGCTGATCGCCTTGGCCTTGTTCTCGGCGTACGCGTAGAAGCGGATCTTGCCGGTGTACTTGCCGTCGGCGACCTCCATCCGGGTCGCGACGACGTGGTCGGCGCCGAGCATCTCGCCGATCGGCTCGACCATCTCCGCGCCGCTCGTCGACACGATGATCACGTCGCGACCGGCCGCGTGGTGCTCCTCGATCAGGTCGACGGCCTCGTCGTACACGAGCGGCTCGACGATGTTGTGCAGCGTGTCGGCGACGATGTCGCGCACGGTCTGCACGTCCCAACCGGTGACCAGCTGCGACATGAACTGCCGCATCTTCTCCATCTGGTCGTGGTCGGCGCCGCCGACCAGGTAGACGAACTGCGCGTACGCCGAGCGGAGCACCGCCCCGCGCGAGATCAGCCCACTCGCCTGGAACTCCTTGCTGAACGCGAACGTGCTCGACCTGGCGATGATCGTCTTGTCCAGGTCGAAGAACGCCGCGGTGGGCCGAGCGACGGGGCTCATGCCGGGAAGTCTAGGGTCGGTCGGTGCCCGACCCGACGACGCTCGTCCTGCTCGCGCTCGCCGCGGTGGCGGCGGGGTTCGTCGACGCGGTCGTCGGTGGCGGTGGCCTGATCCAGCTGCCCGCCCTGGTCCTGGGCCTGCCCGGCGCGAGCCCGGTCCAGGTGCTCGCGACGAACAAGCTCGGGTCGATCTGCGGCACGTCGGTCAGCTCGGTCACCTACTACCGGCGGGTGCGCCCGCACGCCGGGACGTTCGTGCCGCTGATGGCGTTCGCGTTCGTGGGCTCGTTCGGTGGTGCGCTGCTGGCCTCGCACATCCCGAAGGCCGCGTTCCAGCCGATCGTGCTGGTCGTGCTGGTCGCCGTCGGCGGCTACGTGCTGCTCCGTCCCGAGCTCGGGTCGGCGACGCGGCTCCGGTTCACCGGCCACCGGCACACGGCGGCGGCGATGGGCGCCGGGCTCGTGGTCGGCGCCTACGACGGGGCGCTGGGGCCGGGCACCGGTTCCTTCTTCGTGTTCACCCTGGTCGGCCTGCTCGGCTACGCCTTCCTCGAGGCGTCGGCGAAGGCGCGGATGGCGAACTGGGCGACCAACCTGGCCGCGCTGTGCGTCTTCGCGCCCCAGGACGCCGTGCTGTGGCGGGTCGGGCTGGTGATGGGCGCGGCCAACCTCGTCGGCGGGTACGTCGGCGCCCGGGTCGCGGTCTCGCGCGGGGCCCGGTTCGTGCGGGTGTTCTTCATCGTCGTGGTCGGGGCCTTCGTGGTCCGGATCGGCGGGGGACTGCTCGGCGTCTGGTGAGGCCGTTTCGTCTCCACAGCCCGGGGCGCCCGGTGTCCGCCCACAGGGTCGCGGTCGCGGGTCGTCGTACCGGCTCGGGGTGCGGAGGCTCGGGGCATGGACGACGTGCGCGCTGCCCTGCTGGTGACCGACGACGAGCTCCTGCTCGCCGACGTCGTGCGCCTCGCGGCGGCGGCCGGGGTGGCGCCCGAGGTGGCCCGCGGCGGAGGAGCGGCGTTGCGCGCGTGGTCGGCGGCTCCCGTCGTCCTGGTCGGCGCCGACCGGGCGCACGACCTGGCCGCGTGCCACCCGCCTCGCCGCGACCGGGTGCACGTGGTCGCTCGTGGCCCCCTGGCCGACGACCTGTTCCGGGTCGCGCTCCAGGTCGGTGCGGAGTCGGTCGTGCCCCTGCCGGCCTCGGAGTCCTGGCTCGTCGAGGTGCTCACCGACGTCGGTGACGGTGGTGGCCGGGTCGGGGTCACGGTGGGTGTCGTGGGCGGTGCGGGCGGGGTCGGAGCGACGGTCTTCGCCGCCGCGCTCGCCCAGACCTGCGCGCGCGACGGCAGCACGCTGCTCGTGGATGCCGACGCACTCGGTGCGGGAGCGGACCGGGTGCTCGGCCTCGAGGACGTCGACGGGATCCGCTGGGACGCCCTGCTGCAGGCGACCGGTCGGCTCAGCGCCCGGTCGCTGCGCGAGGCGCTCCCGCGACGGGACCGCCTCTCCGTCCTGACCTGGCCGGTCGACCGCGCGGCCAGCCTGCAGGCCGATGCGTTGCGCGAGGCCCTGTCGGCCGGGCGGCGCGGGTTCGGCACGCTGGTCGTCGACGTACCCCGCCAGCCCGACCCCGTGGTCGACGAGGTGCTGGCGCGCTGCGACCACCTGTTCGTCGTGTCCACCCTCACCGTGCCGGCGGTCAGTGCCGCCGCACGGGTGGTCCGCAGGCTGCCGCCCGCCGTGCCGGCGGGGCTGGTCCTGCGCGGTGGCGTCGCCGGCGTGGCTCCGGGCGAGGCGGCGAGCGTCCTCGGCCTGCCTGTCGTCGCGACGATGGGCGACCAGCGCGGGCTCGACGAGGCGGTGAGCCTGGGCATCGGACCGTTGAGGTCGGGGCGTGGTCCGCTGGCCCGGGCGGCTCGCGAGGCGGTGGCCGTGGTGCACGGGCGCGTCGGGGCGGTCGCGTGAGCACGGCCGGCCGCGTCCCGGACGATCTCCTGGTCGCGGTGCGCGACCAGCTCGCGCGGGGCGGAGCCGAGCTCTCGCCCGAACGCGTCGCGCGGGCACTGCGCGAGGACGGCCGCCCGGTCGGTGACGCCACGGTGCTGGCGGTCCACGACGCGCTGCGGCGCGAGGTCCACGGCGCGGGCCCGCTGGAGCCCTACCTCACGCTGCCGGGCGTCACCGACGTGCTGGTCAACGGCGCCGGACAGGTCTGGGTCGACCGGGGCGACGGCCTGGAGCTCGCGCCCCTGACGTTCGCGGACGACGAGGCCGTGCGCCGGCTGGCCCAGCGGCTCGCCGCCTCGGGTGGCCGCCGTCTCGACGACGCCGCGCCCTACCTCGACCTCCGGCTCCCCGACGGCACCCGCTTCCACGCCGTCCTGGCCCCGATCGCCCGGCCCGGCACGCTGCTGTCGCTGCGCGTGCCGCGACGGCGGGTGTTCGACCTCGGCGACCTGCAGGCGGCGGGTGCGCTGAGCGCCGAGGGCGCACGGCTGGTGGTCCGGATCGTCGACCGGCGGCTGGCGTTCCTGGTCAGTGGCGGCACCGGGTCGGGCAAGACGACGCTGCTCAACGCGCTGCTCACCCTGTGCGATCCGGGCGAGCGCCTGGTGATCGTCGAGGACTCGAGCGAGCTGCGTCCGGACCATCCGCACGTGGTCGCCCTGGAGGCGCGTCCTCCGAACATCGAGGGGTCCGGTGAGGTCACCGTGCGCACCCTCGTGCGCCAGGCGCTGCGGATGCGGCCGGACAGGCTGGTCGTGGGTGAGGTGCGGGGGGCCGAGGTCGTCGACCTGCTCGCCGCGATGAACACGGGTCACGAGGGTGGGTGCGGCACGCTGCACGCGAACTCTGCGGTCGACGTGCCGAACCGCGTCGCCAGCCTCGCGATGGCGGCAGGCCTCCCGCGCGAGGCCGCCCTGAGCCAGCTCGCGTCGGCGGTCGACCTCGTGCTGCACCTGGACCGTCCGCGCGGGGGTGCGCGGCGGGTCCGGGAGGTGGGCGTTCTGCAGGGGCACGGGCCGGACGTCTCGGTCGTGCCGGCAGTGACCTTCGACCCGGACCTGGAGGCGCTCCCCGGTCCGGGCTTCGACCGCCTGGAGGAGCTGCTCGGCCGATGAGCCCTGCCGCCGCCTCCGCCGCCGTGTGCGCCGCGGCCGCCGGTGCCCTGCTGGTGCGTGCGCCTGCGCTGCTACGTCCGGTCCGCCCGCGGCCGTGGCCTCGCCGGGCAGCCCCGGTCGCCCTGCTCGTGGCGGGCGCGGCGGCCTCGGTCGCCCTGCTGGACGGCGTCCGGCTGGTCCTCGTGCTGATCGTGGGCGCGGCGTCCTGGGCGGCGGCGCGGGAGGTGCGCCGTGCCCGAAGGCGGGTCTCGGCCGACCGTCGCGCGGACCTCGTCCTCGGCCTGTGCGACGGCTTGGCGGCCGACCTCCGCGCCGGCCAGCCACCCGTCTCGGCGGTCACGGCTGCCGTGGAGGACTGGCCCGAGCTCGCTCCGGTGGCGGCCGCGGCGCGCCTCGGCGCCGACGTCCCGCACGCCTTCAGGGAGCTCTCCCGGCAGCCGGGTGCGGCCCAGCTCCGCGTCGTGGCAGCGGCCTGGCACGTGGGCCAACGATCCGGCGCGGGCCTGGCCGACAGTCTCGCCGCAGCCGCTGACCAGGTCCGCGCCGAGCGTTCCACCTCGCGCACCGTGGCGACCGAGCTGGCTGCAGCCCAGGCGACCGCGCGCCTCCTCGCCGCGCTCCCGCTCGGGGTCCTGCTGCTCGGCAGCGGGCTCGGTGGCGATCCGATCGGCTTCCTCCTCGGCACCGCTCCCGGGCTGGCCTGCCTGGGCGTCGGCCTCTCGCTGGAGTACGCCGGACTCTGCTGGCTCGCGCGCATCGGCGACCAAGTGACCGGGCGTGGCCGGCGATGAGTGCCGCAACGGTCGCCGCAGCGCTGCTCGCGGCAGGCTCGGCCGCCTTCCTGGCCGGTCCGTCGTACCCCACGAGGCGGGGCGGCCGGCCGGCTCGGCAGACCCCGGGCCTTCGACCGGTCGTCCCGCCCGACGAGCGGGCGTTGCTGCTGCGGCTGCGGCCCGTGCTGGTCGGGCTCGGCTTCCTCGGTGGGTGGCTCTTCGTCGGCGGCCTCGTCGGGGTGGTGGCCGGCATCGCCGTCTCGGTCCTCGCCTGGCGGGTGCTGGGGCGCGCGGAGAGCCCGGCGGACCGCAGGCGGCGCGAGGAGCTCGAGCGCGACCTCCCGACGGCGGTCCACCTGCTCGGAGCCTGCCTGGCCGCAGGCGCGGCGACCTCCGTGGCCTTCGAGACGGTCGCGTCGGCGCTTCCCGGTGCGGTCGCCGAGGAGTTCGACGGTGTGCAGCACCGCCTCGCGCTCGGCGCCGATCCCGCCTCGGTGTGGCGCGACCTCGCGGCGCACCCGCAGCTGCGGCCCCTCGGCCGGGCCCTCGCCCGCGGGCAGCAGTCGGGGGCCTCGGTGCGCACGGCGGTCGAGGCGCTCGCCGTCGAGCTCGCGGCGCAGTCACGGAGCCGGACCGACGCCCTCGCTCGCAGCGTCGAGGTGCGGGCCGCAGCACCGCTCGGCGCCTGCTTCCTGCCCGCGTTCGTCCTGGTCGGGGTGGTCCCGATGGTGGTCGGGGTGTTCTCGGCGATGAGGTTCTTCGGATGACCCGGTGTCGTCCACACGGCGACCCCCGCGGCTCTTGTCCACCGCTCGCGGAGCGGTGCTCGCGGCGGGCCGCCGTGGCGAGAAACCTCATGTCTGCAAGCGAAATCGCCACTGCGGGTGGCCGGAGATGTAGGGAGACTGTGATGCGCAAGACCACGATCCAGCGGCGCGGCGAAGCCGGCGCGACGACCGCCGAGTACGCCGTCTGCACGGGCGCGGGGGTCGGCTTCGCCGGCCTCCTGTTCAAGTTCCTCACGAGCGACACGGGACAGCACATCGTCAAGACGGTGTTCGACCACGTCCTGAACATGCTGCCGTTCTGAGGACACCCAGACGCGGCCGGTGGGAGCGACGGGGCATGCTCCCGCCGGCCGTCCCAGGAAGGAGGAGGCGGCCGATGCATCGCATGCGCACCGAGGCCGGCGCCGTGACCGCGGAGGCTGCGGTCGTGCTGCCGCTGCTCGTGCTGTTCACCGTCGGGCTCGTCTGGCTGGTCGCCGTCGGCGCGACCGAGGTCCGGGCGCTCGACGCGGCTCGCGAGACCGCCCGTGCGGCCGCGCGCGGTGAGGCGCCCGAGGCGAGCGTCGGTCTGGGCCGCCGGGTCGCCACCGCCGACGCCGAGATCGAGGTGCTCGACGAGGGCGAGACGATCCTGGTGACCGTGGACGCGCCGGTCCGCGGGCCGGGCGGGATCTTCGCCTTCGTGCCGACCTACCACGTCCGGGCCCGGGCGGTCGCGGCCCAGGAGCCGGGCCCGTGAGCCGGACCTCCCGACCCCGCGACGAGCGCGGTGTGGCCACGGTCGTCGCGATCGGCCTGCTCGGGCTCCTGGTGCTCGTCGCCGGCGCGTGCGTCGCCGTCACCGCCCTCGTGCTGTCCCACCGGCGCGCCCAGGTCGCGGCCGACCTCGCGGCCCTCGCCGGTGCCGCGGCGCTGCAACGAGGCGCGGATCCGTGTGCCGCGGCGGCGGCGATCGCCCAGCGTCAGGACGCCCGCGTCTCCCGCTGCGACGTCGACGGCCCGGACGTCGTGGTCGTCACCGGGGTCCGCTTGCTGCCCGCGCTCGGCGGAGCCGAGCTGCCGGCACGAGCGCGAGCCGGCCCGGTCCGTCCCTGACCCGGCGCACCTGTCAGGACGCAGCCTGATACCTGAACGAGCTGTGCAGGATCAGGAACAGGTACCCGGCGCTCAGTGGGAGAACCGGTCGACGTACGCGACCACCCGGTTCATCAGCGTGGTGGCGCCGGCGATGTCCGCCACGGCCCCGGAGGGCTCGTCGGCGAGCTCGTAGAGCAGCCCCTGCGCCTCGTTGATCCCCGCCTCCTGAGCGGTTCGCGCGCAGACACGGGCCGCGTCCCGGACGGCGCGGTGGTCCACCGTCCAGACCGACTCGAAGATCCGGTGCGGGTCGGGCACGTCGCCCTGCCCGGGCAGCTCCCATGCGGCCAGGCAGGCAGAGAGGTCCGGGGCGTCGCAGACCACGACCCACTCGCGTCGCATCGGGGCATCGGCCGCCAGGGGCACCGGGATCGGCCCGCCCCGGGGGAACTCCTCCGGGGCGTCGAAGTCGCCGAGCACCATCGTGGACCGCGCGACCCGGGCGAGCTCGCGCCACCGCGCTGCGGCGGGCCGGTAGAAGCGCTCCTCCTGGAAGGCGCCGAACAGGACCGGCCGCTCAGCACGGGCGCAGAACTCGTCCTCGATCGCCCACGAGAGGGCGAGCAGGGTGGACTTGTGGAGGCGGTTCGGGCCGAGCGCCGGGTGACGCCGGCGCAGCTCGGCGAACACCGACGGCGCTCCGGGTGCCCGCGTGCCGACGGCCTCGGCGATGGCGACGTCGAGCCGGATCCCCGCGTCGCGCCGACGAAGCACCTGGCGGACCAGGTCGACGTCCTCGCGGGTGTACCGGCGGTGGCCGCTCGGGAGGCGCTGCGGGGTCGGGAACCCGTGGCGCGACTCCCACATCCGCAGCACGGCAGGGGTGAGCCCGGTCGCGGCGCCGAGGTCGCCGATCGTGAGGTTCGGCTCCAGGACTTGCGCATCCGCCTCTGTTGTGGTCACCCTAGGAGCATAAACCTAAACAAAGTGTTTAGGAATCTGTTCACTTCAGGAGGTGTGCGATGAGCCAGAGCCCCACCCCGCCCGTCCAGGAGGAGTCGGTCGTCGACTGGACCGACCTCGGCCGCGAGATGTGGTCCTTCCTCACCGGCCGCCAGGCCGAGATCAACTACCGGTTCATCGACATGTCCGTCGAGGTCCCCCGCGACACCGGCCCGGACGCACCCCGTGCGGTGTGGAAGGTCGACGGGACGCTGCAGGTCACGACCCGCGACCAGACCACCGGGCACTGACCGATGGCGGCGAGCGTGGAGCTGCGCGCCGATCTCTGCTTCAGCGCGGACGTGCCGGGCTTCGGCAAGGTCACCGGAGAGCTGACCGGTTCCGGGCGTGAGCTCGAGCTCAGGGTCAGCGACCCGGTCTTCTTTGCCGGCCGACACGACGCCGGGCGCGTCCGCGGGCTGGCTGCGGCGCTCGCCGGTCTCGGCATCCGGCTGTCGGTGACGGCAGGCGGCCACCGGCTCCTCGAGCTCGGCGCGACCCGCTCGGGGTGGCTCCACCGTCGCCTGACCGGGTCACCCCACCTGCGCGTGGCCGGAGTGCGCGGGGCGGTCGCCGGTCTGCGCGGTCGTGGGCGCTCCGGGGCCGGGGTCCTGCCTGGACGGGAGCTGCTCCCTCCGCCGACGCTGTTCCCGCTCGCGCCGACGTTCCGGCGTCCGTCCTGGACTCCCGTGACGACCACCCACGATCCCCGCCGCGGCGGCAGTCCCCGGTTGGCGCTCACCGTCGGCCAGCACGGCCGGTCGGGCGACGGCCGGGTGGTGTTCCCGCTGCGCGGGCGCACGACGATCGGCTCCGACCCGTCCTGCGACCTGCGCTTGCGGGGCCTCGCTCCCCTGCAGGCCGTGGTGGTGCACGACGAGGACGACGAGCTCGTGCTGGTCGACCAGTCCTGCGTGGGCACGACGCGTGTCGACGGGCTGCCGGTGGAGCGCAAGGTCCTCCGGACCGGCAATCGGGTCGAGCTCGGGTCGTGGACGCTGGTCTACTGGCGCGCCGAGTACGCCGACCACGGCCGGCCGTTCGGCGGCCGGATCGGCGGCGAGCTGGGCCACCAGCAGCCGCAGCCCGGCCGCCACGGCCTCGCCGCCCGGGCGCCGGAGAACAGCCCGTGAGCGGGCCGCTCCTGGTCGCCGGCGGCACCGGGTTCGTCGGTCGACGCCTGGCGCGCGCCCTCGTCGACGACGGGCACGAGGTGCGGGTGATGACCCGCTCACCCGAGCGCTACCGAGGCCCGGGGACCGCGGTGCACGGCGACGTCGCCGATCCCGCGTCGCTGACCGAGGCGATCGAGGGCTGCGTGGCGGCGTACTACCTCGTCCACTCGCTGGACAGCGCCGACTTCGAGCAGCGCGACGCCGCGGCGGCCCGCGCCTTCGGGCAGGTCAGCGCGGCCGCCGGCGTCGGGCAGATCATCTACCTCGGCGGGCTCGGGGACGACGGGGACACGCTCTCCGCCCACCTCCGCAGCCGGCGCGAGGTCGAGACGCTCCTCGCAGCGGACGGCGTCCCGGTCACCGTGCTGCGGGCCGGCATCGTCGTCGGGCACGGCGGTATCTCCTGGGAGATCACCCGCCAGCTCGTCGAGCACCTGCCGGCGATGGTGACCCCGCGCTGGGTGCACACGCGGACCCAGCCGATCGCCGTTGCCGACGTCGTCCGCTACCTGGTCGGCGTGCTCGGCAACCCCGCCGCCGTCGGCCGCGTCTTCGAGGTCGGCGGCCCCGACGTCCTGGAGTACCGCGAGATGCTCACGCGTGTCGCCGCCCTCGAGGGCCGGCGGCTGCCGATCGTGCCCGTGCCGCTGCTCTCGCCCGGTCTCTCCTCCCGGTGGCTGGCGTTCGTCACGGACGTCGACACCCGGGCGGGGCGCAACCTCGTGGACTCGATGGTCAACGAGGTGGTCGTGCGCGATCCGTCGATCCGGGAGGTGGTGCCGTTCCCCCTCACCGGGTACGACGACGCCGTCCGCCAGGCCCTCGACGAGCGGAGAGGAGCACGATGAGGCTGGCCCGCCGCCTGCCGATGCCGCTCAGCCACGTGGTCCGCGTCGACCACCGCGAGTCCGCCACCGTCGTACGGCGACGCCGCCGGGTGGTCGCCGGCACCTCGGTCGCCGGAGCCGCGCTCCTCGGCGCCTCGCTGTCCACGGCGCCCGGGTCGCGTGAGTTCTACCTCTCCACGGGCGCGGTGGCCGGACTCTGGACCCTCGGCGGTGCGCTGTCCGGCCCGCTGCACCTGGGGTGGATCGAGAGCCGCGACGCGACGCTGCGCCGCCCGGTCGTGACTCCCGTCCTCACCGGAGTGGGAGCGTTCGGCGTCTTCTACGCCGGCGCGCTGGTCGTCCAGCGGATCGAGGTGCTCGACCGTGCCGTCGCGCGCGTCCTCGCGTACGCCGATGCCGGTGACTCCCGCCTGGTGCTCGCCACGACGCTGGCCAACGGCCTGGGCGAGGAGGTCTTCTTCCGGGGCGCGCTCTACTCCGCCCTGGGCGGCGCGTACCCGGTCGCCTCCTCGACCGCCGTCTACACGCTCGCCACCACGACCACCCGCAACCCGGCCCTGGTGCTCGCCGCCGCTGTGATGGGCACGCTCTTCGGCCTCCAGCGGCGCGCCTCCGGCGGCGTCCAGGCGCCGCTGCTCACCCACCTGACCTGGTCGGCCCTGATGGTCCGCTTCCTGCCGCCGCTCTTCCGACGCTCCCACCGCACGCAGGAGCGATGAGTCGCAACCGCTGCCCGGTCAGCCCACGTTGCCCAGCACGCGCGTCACCGAGATCCGCACGGCCACGCGGAGGGGGTTCTCCCGGGGCACCTTGTAGCGGGCGGCGTACCTCTGCTCCGCCTCGCGCACCGACGCCTCGTCGTCGAGCAGGAGAGCGCGTCCCTCGACCGTCGACCAGTGCCGCCCGTCGACCTGGCACGCGGCGATCGGCGCACCCTCGGGTCCCGCGGCCCGGATGTTGCGCGCCTTGCGCGACTGCCGCGACGTGATCGCCCAGGCGAGGTCGGCCTCGACGTCGAGAACGACCCCCATCGGCACGACGTGCGGGGTGCCGTCCGGGCGCACGGTCGACACCGTGCAGAGCCGACGCTCGCGCCAGAAGTCGAGGAACGCGGCGGTGTCCGGGAGGACGAGGGCGGTCATGGGCTCATCCTGCCCGTCGCCCTCAACCGGGCGGTGCCGCCGCCGAGAGCAGCAGGTCGAGCAGCCGGACCGCACCGGCCTTGTCGAGCGGGTTGTTCTGGTTGCCGCACTTGGGGGACTGCACGCAGGAGGGGCAGCCGTCCGCGCACGCGCAGGAGTCGATCGCCTCGCGGGTGGCCTCCAGCCAGTCGACCGCGGTGTGGAAACCGCGCTCGGAGAAGCCGGCGCCGCCCGGGTGGCCGTCGTGCACGAAGACGGTGAGCTGACCGGTGTCCGCGTGCCGGGCGGTCGAGACGCCGCCGATGTCCCACCGGTCGCAGGTCGCGAACAGCGGCAGCAGGCCGATCGACGCGTGCTCGGCGGCGTGGGCGGCGCCCGGGAGGTCCTCCGGGTCGATGCCGCAGTCGTCGAGCACGTCGTCGGGGAGGGTCCACCACACCGCCGCCGTCTCGAGGGTGCGCTCGGGGAGGTCGAGCGGGTGCTCGCCGAGCACTTCGCCGGACGGCACCCGGCGCTTGAGGAAGGACACCACCTGGTGGGTCACCCGCACCGAGCCGAACGACAGCCGCGCCCGTCCCCAGGTCTCGTGCGCGCGCTCCTCGACGATCGCGATGTCGGTGACCTCGCGGGCCGACGTCGAGTAGTCGACGTCCTCGCGGGAGACGATCGCGACCGACTCCTCGAGGTCGAGCTCGTGGACCAGGTAGCTCTCGCCCTGGTGGAGGTACACCGCCCCGGCGTGGGCGGTGCCGTGCGAGGAGGCGTGGTCCACGGTGCCCAGGACTCGGCCGGTGCCGTCCTCGACCAGCCGCACCGGGGAGCCGCCGGACGACCGGATGTCGGCGAGGTCCGAGGCCCGTCGGCGGTCCGTCCAGTACCAGCCGTGCGGCCGGCGCCGCAGCAGCCCGGCGGCGGTGAGGGCGTCGACGGCGTCACGGGCGGCCGGGCCGAAGAGGTCGAGGCCGTCCTCGGTGAGCGGCGCCTCGGCGGCGGCCGCGCACAGGTGCGGGCCGAGCACGTAGGGGTTGTCGGGGTCGAACACGGTCGCCTCGACGGGTCGTCCGAACAGGCTCTCGGGATGGTTGACCAGGTAGGTGTCCAGCGGGTCGTCGCGCGCGACCAGCACGCCGAGAGCATCGCCACCCGTGCGCCCCGCACGACCGATCTGCTGCCACAGCGCGGCGCGCGTGCCCGGGAAGCCGCCCAGCAGCACGGCGTCCAGGCCGGAGACGTCGATGCCGAGCTCGAGCGCGTTGGTGGCGGCCAGGCCGATCAGCCGGCCGTCCCGCAGGGCCTGCTCCAGCGCACGGCGCTCCTCGGGCAGGTAGCCCCCGCGGTACGCCGCAACGCGGTCCGCCAGCGTCGCGTCCACCTCCGCCAGCAGGCGCCGGGCGCCGAGCGCGACCGCCTCGGCGCCCTTGCGTGACCGCACGAACGCCAGCGTGCGCACCCGCTCGACGGCCAGGTCGGTGAGCAGGTCGGCCAGCTCCGCGGTCACCGAGCGGCGCACGGGCGCGCCGTTCTCGCCACCGTGGGAGACGAACGGCGGCTCCCACAGCGCCAGCGCGACCCGGCCGCGCGGCGAGGCGTCGTCGGTCACGGCCACGACCGGGAGCCCGGTCAGGCGGCGCGCCGCCACCTCCGGCTCCGCGACCGTCGCCGAGGCCAGCACGAAGGTCGGCTCGGCGCCGTACAGGGCCGCGACCCGGCGCAGCCGGCGCAGCACCTGCGCGACGTGGGCGCCGAACACGCCGCGGTAGTGGTGGCACTCGTCGACGACGACGTACCGCAGCGCGCCGAAGAAGCGGGACCAGCGCTCGTGCCCGGGCAGCAGCGAGCGGTGCAGCATGTCGGGGTTGGTCAGGACGTACTCCGCGTGGTCACGGGTCCACAGCCGCTCCTCGGGCGAGGAGTCGCCGTCGTGGGTCGCCGCGCGCAGGTCGGGCACGCCCAGCGAGCAGACGGTGGCGAGCTGGTCCTGCGCGAGCGCCTTGGTGGGGGACAGGTAGAGCACCACCGCGCCACGCTGTCCCTTCGGCCCGCGACGGGCCTGGATCTCGCTCAGGCCCGGCAGCAGGTAGCCGAGCGACTTGCCCGACGCGGTGCCCGTCGACATCACGGTGTGGGTGCCGTCGTGGGCCAACGAGGCCGCCTGCGCCTGGTGCTCCCACGGCTCGCGTACGCCGGCCCGCTGCCACGCCGCGACGACGTCGGGGTGGGCCCAGTCGGGCCACGGGCACGTGCGGGCCACTCGTGGCGGCAGCACCTCGAGATGGGTGAGCCGGTCGTCGCGACCGGGCCCCGCGGTCAGCCGCTCGACCAGGGTCTCGAGCGGGATGGTGGTCACGCCCCGAGTCTCTCAGCGCCCACCCACACGAGCGTCGCGCAGGCTGCCTCGGCCCGCCCGCCCCCGCGTCGAGCCCTCACACCCCCCGATCGTGATTCAATAGCGACGCACCCACCACCGGCCGGGGAAGGGCCGGGGCGAGCCGCCCGCATCATGCTTGGGAGAGATCGTGGACCTATCGCTGGAGACCCGTGAGGCGGGCGACCGTACGGTCGTCGCCGTCGGAGGCGAGATCGACGTCTACACCGCGCCCAAGCTGCGCGACAAGATCACCGAGCTGGTCAACGCCGGCCACCACCAGCTCCTGATCGACATGGAGAAGGTGGAGTTCCTCGACTCGACCGGGCTCGGTGTGCTGGTCGGCGGCCTCAAGAAGGTCCGCGCCCACGACGGCTCGATGGAGCTGGTCTGCAGCCAGGACCGGCTGCTGAAGATCTTCCGGATCACCGGTCTCGCGAAGGTCTTCACCATCCACGACTCCGAGGCCGGCGCGCTCGACGCCTGACCCTTTCCGGGGTGCACTCCGCACCGTCCGTCGTACCGGTGCGCCCGTTCGCCGCAACTCCTACGTGATCTGCCTCACCTGGTGGTCGTGACCCCGACCACACGTGCGTAGAGTGCCCCTCGGTCTGTGTAAGCCGAATCACACCGAGGAGAATCATGACCGGGCTCATTCCCGAGGTCGTGCAGCTCGACGGCGCCAATCTCGTACTCGTCATCGTCGTCGGGGTGATCGCGCTCGGCGCGCTCGCCATGGCAGCGATGTTCCGCAACGAGGTCCTGGCTGCCGGCGAGGGCACCGACAACATGAAGAACATCGCCCATGCGGTGCAGGAGGGCGCGAACGCCTACCTGACCCGCCAGTTCCGCACGCTCGGCGTGTTCGCGGCGGTCGCGTTCGTCGCGCTGCTCGCGCTCCCGGCGGACGACTGGGGGGTGCGCTTCGGCCGCTCGCTGTTCTTCCTGGTCGGGGCCGGCTTCTCCGCCAGCGTCGGCTACCTCGGCATGTCCCTGGCCGTGAAGGCGAACCTCCGCGTCGCCGCGGCCGCGAACGACACCGGCCGTGACCCGGCGATGAAGATCGGGTTCCGCACCGGCGCGACCGTCGGCATGCTGACCGTCGGCCTCGGCCTCCTCGGCGCGAGCATCGTGGTGATCATCTTCAAGGACAAGGCGCCCCACGTGCTCGAGGGCTTCGGCTTCGGTGCGGCCCTGCTCGCGATGTTCATGCGTGTCGGCGGCGGTATCTTCACCAAGGCTGCCGACGTCGGCGCCGACCTGGTCGGCAAGGTCGAGCAGAACATCCCCGAGGACGACCCGCGCAACGCGGCGACGATCGCGGACAACGTGGGCGACAACGTCGGCGACTGCGCCGGCATGGCCGCCGACCTCTTCGAGTCGTACGCCGTCACGCTGGTCGCCGCGCTGATCCTCGGCTCGCAGGCGTTCGGCGACAAGGGCCTGGTCTTCCCGCTGCTGATCCCGGCGATCGGCGCGCTCACGGCCGTCCTCGGCGTCTACCTCACCGTTCCCCGCCCGAACGAGAACGGCCTCACCACGATCAACCGCGCGTTCTACATCTCCGCGGCGGTCGGTGCGGTGGCCTCGATCGTGCTGTCGTTCGTCTACCTGCCCAGCAGCTTCGGCGACTTCGTGAACGTCCCGACGACCGCGCTCGACACGATCTCGAGCAGCGCGGCCGACGGCGACCCGCGGGTGATCGCCTCCGTGGCGGTCGTGATCGGCATCGTGATGGCCGCGGGCATCCTGGCCCTCACCGGCTACTTCACCGGCACGGAGTACCGCCCGGTGAAGGACGTCGGCAAGACGTCCCTGACCGGTGCGGCGACCGTGATCCTCTCCGGCCTCTCGGTGGGCTTCGAGTCGGCGGTCTACACGACCATGGTCATCGGCGCCGCGGTGTTCGGAGCGTTCCTGCTCGGCACCGGATCGCTGACGATCTCGCTGTTCGCGGTCTCGCTGGCCGGCTGCGGCCTGCTGACCACTGTCGGCGTGATCGTCGCGATGGACACCTTCGGCCCGGTCTCCGACAACGCCCAGGGCATCGCGGAGATGTCCGGCGACGTCAGCCCCGAGGGCGCGCAGATCCTCACCGAGCTCGACGCCGTCGGCAACACCACGAAGGCGATCACCAAGGGCATCGCGATCGCGACCGCCGTCCTCGCGGCGACCGCGCTGTTCGGCTCCTACGCGACCTCGGTCCTGGACAAGCTGGTCGAGGTGAAGGCCGGCGGCTCCACGCTGCTGGACTTCTTCGTGTTCAACCCGAGCGTCCTGGTCGGCGTGCTCCTCGGCGCGGCCGCGGTGTTCCTCTTCGCCGGTCTCGCGATCAACGCGGTCGGCCGCGCCGCCGGTGCGGTCGTCTTCGAGGTGCGCCGCCAGTTCCGGGAGATCCCCGGGATCATGGAGGGCACCGGTCGTCCGGAGTACGGCAAGGTCGTCGACATCGTGACCAAGGACTCCCTGCGCGAGCTGGTGACCCCGGGTCTGCTGGCCGTGATGGCCCCGATCGCGGTCGGTTTCGGCCTCGGTGTGGCGTCGCTGGCGGGCTTCCTCGCCGGCGCGATCGGCACCGGCACGCTGATGGCGATCTTCCTGGCCAACTCCGGTGGCGCCTGGGACAACGCCAAGAAGCTGGTCGAGGACGGCCACCACGGTGGCAAGGGGTCCGAGGCGCACGCCGCAACGGTCATCGGCGACACCGTCGGCGACCCGTTCAAGGACACCGCCGGCCCGGCGATCAACCCGCTGATCAAGGTGATGAACCTGGTCTCGCTGCTGATCGCCAGCGCGGTCGTGTCGATGAGCGTCGGCAAGGACCAGAACGACGCCCTGCGGATCGCCATCGCCCTGGTCGCCGCGGCGATCATCGCGATCGCGGTCTACGTCTCCAAGCAGCGCGAGGTCGCGATCAGCGACGACCACGACGACAGCGGTTCGTCGGCGCTCGCCCCGCACCACACCAGCTGACCCGAGCAGCTGACCCGCGGGCGCCGGCCCGCACCTGCCGCCGACCGGGCAGCCCGCGTCCTCCCCGAGGGGACCGGCTGCCCGGTCGGTGCGTTTCCGGGGCGCTGCGGTTCCGGGACGGATCGTTGACAGTGCTGGTGTGACAGTGCCACTGTCACGACGCACCCGAACGCACCGTGAGCGAGGAGTCCGTCGTGGGGACGAGCACCCGGCCATCCGTACCTGCCCCTGTCCGGAAACCGGTCCCGGAGAGCGCCCCGGAGACCGCCCCGGAACCGGCCCCGGCCCGGCGTACCGTCCTGCGCGGCGCGGCCGTCGGCGCCGCCGCCGTCCTCGGGGCGACCGCGGCCCGCAGTGCCCCCGCCTTCGCCAGTACGCCGGGCCGCCGGGTCGCCGTGCTCGGGGGCGGCATGGCCGGGCTCGCGACCGCCCACGAGCTCGCCGAGCGTGGCTTCGACGTCACCGTGTTCGAGCCGAAGGCGTGGGGCGGCAAGGCCCGCAGCATCCCGGTCCCCGGCACTGCCGCCGGCGGGCGCGCCGACCTCCCCGGCGAGCACGGGTTCCGGTTCTTCCCGGGCTTCTACCACCACGTCCCCGACTCCATGAGGCGCACGCCCTTCGGCGACAACCCGCACGGCGTCTGGGACAACCTGGTCCCGGCGATGGGCGCGAAGTTCCTGCGCGGCGGCGACCGGGCCGACGCCTTCATCTTCGGGATCGGGCCCGACCCGCAGGCCCTGCTGACTGTGGACGGCATCCGGCGTTACCTGACCGAGTCGCTGAAGGGGGAGAACGTCCCGCCGGACGAGCTGGCCTACTTCGTCGAGCGGATGATGGTCTTCGTCACCAGCTCCGACGAGCGCCGGTTCGGCCAGTGGGAGAACGTCAGCTGGTGGGACTTCGTCGGCGCCGCGACGAGGTCGCCGGACTACCAGCACGTGCTGGCCGCCGGCCTCACCCGCAACCTCGTGGCCGCCAAGGAGACGCTGGCGAGCACCCGCACGATCGGCCACATGGGCGAGGCCTTCGTCTACAACATGATGGGCCGGGGCAACGACGGCGCGATCGACCGCGTCCTGGACCTGCCCACGAACGAGGCCTGGATCGACCCCTGGATGACCACGCTGCGGGGTCTCGGCGTGCGCTTCGTGAGCGGTCAGCGGCTCGCGTCGTACGAGCTCAGCGGGTCGCAGGTCAGCGCCGTCTGGCTCCAGGACGCCTCCGGTGCCCGCACCCGGCACGAGTCGGACTGGTTCGTCAGCGCGATCCCGGTCGAGCAGGCCCGCACCTACTTCACCCCGGCCATGCGTGCGATCGACCCCGCGCTGGCGCGGCTGGACCGGCTCCGCACCGACTGGATGGTCGGCATCCAGTTCTACCTGCGCGAGAAGGTCGACATCACCCGCGGCCACATCACCTTCATCGACTCCCCCTGGGCGCTCACCGCGCTGACCCAGGGACAGTTCTGGAGCGCGCGCGACTTCCCGGCCGACTACGGCGACGGCACGGCGGTCGACAGCCTCAGCGTCGACATCTCCAACTGGGACGCGCCCGGCATGGTCTACGGCAGGCCGGCCAAGGAGTGCTCGCCCGACGAGGTCGCCACCGAGGTGCTCGCCCAGATCCGCTACCACCACACGGCCGGTGACCTGCTTCCCGAGGGGATCGTGCACTCGTGGTTCCTCGACCCGGGCGTGCAGTGGGACGCCGCGTCGCGGCGCAACACCAACGAGACGCCCCTGCTGGTGAACACCGCCGGCTCGTGGCAGGACCGCCCCAGCGTGCGGACCAGGCTGCCGAACCTCTTCCTCGCGGGCGACTACGTGCGCACCGACATCGACCTGGCGACCATGGAGGGCGCCAACGAGTCCGGGCGCAAGGCGGCCAACGCGATCCTGGCGAGCGCCGGCTCCACGGCCGCGCCGGCCACGACGTACACGCTCTGGCGCAACCCGGTGCTCGCGCCGGTGCAGGCCGCCGACGCCCTGCTCTACCGGGCCGGGCTGCCGAACGCGCTGGACGTGCCGGTCCCCGGCCGGTACTGACTCGGTCACTAGGGTCGGGGCGTGCCCGACTGGATCCCACGGCTCCGCGACGCGCTGCTCGCCGCCGACTACGGCTACGACGGCGTCGCCGACCTGCTCGGTACGACGGCGCACGCGGCGCTCGCCCGCAACGAGACGACGCCCGGGCTGCGGCGCACCACCGGCGGATCCCCGCTGGAGACGCTGACCCGGCTCTGGCTGCTGCAGGCGACCGTCCCGGTCGAGGCCGTCGAGCGCGCTCTGCCGGGCCTGCTCGACGAGCTGTGCGCCGCCCGCGTGCTCGACCGGTCGGTGGGAGAGGTCGCCGCGCGGGTCGACCTGCGCCCCTACGGGACCGACGAGGGCAGTCTCTGGGTGCTCGGCGATTTGACACCCGGGCTCGACGGCGGCCCGAACCGGGTCGGCGCCGACCACGTGCTCGGGATCAGCCCGGCGGCCACGTCGCTCGCCCAGCTCACGGTGCGGCGCCCGTTCGGCTCCGCGCTGGACCTCGGGACCGGGTGCGGCGTCCAGGCACTGCACCTGGCCCACCACGTGGAGCATGTCGTCGGCACCGACGTGAACCGCCGCGCCCTGTGGATCGCGGGCCTGAACGCCGAGCTCAACGAGGTCGGCATCGACCTGCGTGAGGGCAGCTTCTTCGAGCCGGTCGCCGGCGAGCGCTTCGACCTGGTGGTCACCAACCCGCCGTTCGTGATCTCGCCGGCCACGGGGGAGCGGCTGGTCTACCGCGACTCCGGCCTGCCCGGGGACCGCGCGGTGGAGCACGTCGTGCGCGAGATCCCGCGCCACCTCGCGCCCGGCGGCTACGGCCAGGTGCTCGCGAACTGGGCGATCCTGCGCGACCACCCGTGGGACGAGCGGCTCGGCACCTGGCTGCACCCTTCGGCAGGCTCAGGACAAGGGGCGGCGTGCGACGCCTGGGTGGTGCAGCGCGAGACCCTCGACCCGGCCGAGTACGTCGAGCTCTGGCTCAAGGACGCCGGGCTCCACGGGTCCGCCGGCTACCTGGAGCGCTACGACACGTGGCTCTCGTGGCTCGACGACCAGGGCGTCGACGGTGTCGGGTTCGGCTGGATCAACCTGCGGTCGAGGGAAGGGGGGCGGCGGGCGACCGGCGGGGACGACCATCGGCTCGAGGAGTGGCGCTGGGAGGTCGAGCAGCCGCTCGGCGACGAGGTCGCGGCGCACTTCGACCGGACCGCGCTGCTCCGCGGGCTCACCGACGATGCGCTGCTGGCCAGCCGTCCGAGGCTGCGCGCGGACGTGGTGCAGGAGACCCACGGGCCGGTCGGGGCCGAGGACCCCAGCACGATCGTCCTGCGCCAGCAGAGGGGCCTGCGTCGCGCGCGCCAGGTCGACACCGTCGAGGCGGCCCTCGCGGGGGCGAGCGACGGCGACCTCACCGTGGGCCAGCTGCTCGGCGCGCTCGAGCAGATCCTGGGTCCGGACGCCGGTGGCACGGGCCGGCTGCGCGGCGTACGCGAGCTCGTCGCGGAGGGGTTCCTGGAGGTCGGGTAGACCGGTTCGGGGCCGCTCGGCCCGAAGGGCCGGGGGCGGACGGCACTGGACACGGGAGCCGGCACGGTGGACCCTCGCGCTACGTTGTGCACCGGCAACCCGCCGCGAAGGACAGGAAACCTCAGCAGAAGTGGCACACAAGCTCGTCATCGTCGAGTCACCGGCCAAGGCCCGCACCATCGAGGGCTACCTCGGCCGGGACTACGTCGTGGAGTCGTCCATCGGCCACATCCGCGACCTCCCCCAGACCGCTGCGGACATCCCGGCGAAGATCAAGGGTGAGCCCTGGGCCCGCCTCGGCGTGAACGTCGACGACGGCTTCAAGCCGGTGTACGTCGTCTCCCGCGACAAGAAGGCGCACATCGCCAAGCTCAAGGGCCTGCTGAAGGACGCCGACGAGCTCTACCTCGCCACCGACGAGGACCGCGAGGGTGAGGCGATCGCCTGGCACCTGCTCGACGAGCTCAAGCCGAAGGCCGACCTGCCGGTCAAGCGGATGGTCTTCCACGAGATCACACCGCAGGCGATCCAGGCCGCGGTCGAGACGCCGCGCGAGATCGACATGGACCTCGTCGAGGCGCAGGAGGCCCGCCGCATCCTGGACCGTCTCTACGGCTACGAGGTCTCCCCCGTGCTGTGGAAGAAGGTCATGTCGGGCCTGTCCGCGGGCCGCGTCCAGTCGGTCGCCACGCGCCTCGTGGTCGACCGGGAGCGCGAGCGGATGGCGTTCCGGGCCGCGTCGTACTGGGACCTCGAGGGCACCTTCGACGCCGGTGCCGAGCACGACCAGCGGATGTTCCCGGGCAAGCTGCACAGCATCGACGGCGTCCGCGTCGCCCGGGGCAGCGACTTCGGCGACGACGGCATGCTCAAGCCCGGCTCCGCAGTCGTGCACGTCGACCAGACCCGGGCGCAGGCCCTCGTCGAGGCGCTGCACGACACGGCGTTCACGGTCCGCTCGGTCGAGTCCAAGCCGTACACGCGCAAGCCCTATGCGCCGTTCCGCACGACCACGCTGCAGCAGGAGGCCAGCCGCAAGCTGGGCTTCAGCGCCTCCTCGACGATGTCGGTCGCGCAGCGGCTGTACGAGAACGGCTACATCACCTACATGCGTACGGACTCGACCACGCTGTCCGACACCGCGCTCAACGCGGCCCGGACCCAGGCTCGAGAGCTGTACGGCGACGAGTACGTCCCCGATGCACCGCGGGTCTACGCCTCGAAGGTGAAGAACGCCCAGGAGGCGCACGAGGCGATCCGTCCCGCCGGCGACAACTTCCGCACGCCCGCTCAGACCGGGCTGACCGGTGACCAGTTCCGGCTCTACGAGCTGATCTGGATGCGCACGATCGCGTCGCAGATGAAGGACGCCGCCGGCAATTCGGTGACCATCCGCCTCGGCGGTCCGTCGGCAAGCGGCGAGGACGTCGTGTTCTCGTCCAGCGGTCGCACGATCACCTTCCACGGGTTCCTCAAGGCCTACGTCGAGGGCAACGACGACGCCGACGCGACTCGTGACGACGCCGAGAGCCGGCTCCCGAACCTCACCGAGGGCGCCTCGGTCAGTGCCGCGGCGCTCAAGGCCAGCGGGCACGAGACGAAGCCGCCGGCCCGCTACACCGAGGCGTCGCTGATCAGCGAGCTGGAGGGCCGCGAGATCGGCCGGCCCTCGACGTACGCCTCGATCATCGGCACGATCCTCAACCGCGGCTACGTCTACAAGAAGGGCACTGCGCTGGTGCCGGCGTGGCTGGCGTTCTCGGTGATCCGGCTGCTGGAGCGGCACTTCGAGCGGCTGGTGTCCTACGAGTTCACCGCCCGCATGGAGGACGTGCTCGACGAGATCGCCGGCGGCCGCAAGAACCTCCAGACCGAGCTCGCGGAGTTCTACTTCGGCAGCGCCGACGTCGAGGGACTGAAGAAGCTGGTCACCGAGCTCGGTGACATCGACGCCAAGGAGCTGGCCACCTTCCCGGTGCTCAAGCCGAACGGTGAACCCAGCGGCATCGACCTGCGCGTGGGCCGCTACGGCCCGTACGTCGAGGACACCACGGCCGAGGGCGAGACGCTGCCGCGGGCCAACGTGCCCGAGGACCTGCCGCCCGACGAGCTGACCGAGGCGATGGCGCGCGAGCTGCTCGCGAACCCCGCCGGCGCGGAGAAGGAGCTGGGCACCGACCCCGGGACGGGCCTGCCGATCGTTGCCCGCAACGGTCGTTACGGGCCCTACGTCACCGAGGTGCTGCCCGAGGACGCCCCCAAGAAGCAGAAGGCGCGCACGGGCTCGCTGTTCAAGGACATGTCCCTGGACACCGTCACGCTCGAGCAGGCGCTCCGGCTGCTCTCGCTGCCTCGGGTCGTGGGCACCGACCCCGAGAGTGGCGAGGAGATCACCGCGCAGAACGGCCGCTACGGGCCGTACCTGAAGAAGGGCACCGACTCTCGGTCCCTCGAGTCCGAGCAGCAGCTGTTCGACATCACCCTCGAGCAGGCGTTGGCGATCTACGCCCAGCCGAAGGCCCGGGGCCGGGCTGCCGCCGCGCCCCCGCTCAAGGAGCTGGGCAACGACCCCGTCTCGGGCCAGCCCGTGGTGGTGAAGGCCGGCCGGTTCGGCGAGTACGTCACCGACGGTGAGTTCAACGCGACCCTGCGCAAGGACGACACCGTCGAGGCGATCACCCTCGAACGCGCCGCCGAGCTGCTCGCCGAGCGCCGGGCGAAGGGACCCGCCAAGAAGACCGCCAAGAAGGCGGCCAAGAAGGCGACCGCCAAGAAGGCGACGGCGAAGAAGACCACGAAGAAGGCGGCGGCGAAGAAGTCCTGACGGTTGCCGCTGGTTGAGGTGCGAGCGCCAGCGAGCCTCGAAACCACCCAGGCGGCACCTGTCCGGAAGGCCGTCTAGGGTGTCCACGTGGCGACAGGGCAGGGTGTCTACTCCGACGCCGGTCTCTTCCTCTGCTTCGAGGGTGGCGAGGGTGCCGGCAAGTCGACCCAGGCCGCGCTGCTCAACGACTGGCTGGTCGCGCGCGGGCACGACGTGCTGCTGACCTTCGAGCCGGGTGACACCCACGTCGGCAGGGATATCCGCCGGATCGTCCTCGACCCGGCCACCGGTCACCTCGCCGACCGCACCGAGGCGCTCCTGTACGCCGCCGACAAGGCCGAGCACGTCGAGAAGGTCGTCGCCCCGGCGTTGGCGCAGGGCACCGTCGTGATCACCGACCGCTACGTCGACAGCTCCCTGGCCTACCAGGGCACCGGCCGGGCCATCGACGCCGCCGAGCTCGAGAGCGTGCTCCGCTGGGCGACCGGCGACCTGCGGCCGCACCTCACCGTGCTGCTCGATGTCGAGCCGAGCGCCGGGTTGGCGCGCTTCGACGAGCGCGACCGGATCGAGGCCGAGGGCCTGGACTTCCACCGGCGCGCGCGCGAGGGCTTCCTCGCCCTCGCCGCCGCCAACCCCGACCACTACCTTGTCCTCGACGCCCGTGACGACCGCGATGCGCTCGCCGCGCAGATCCGCGAGCGGGTCGAGGGGCTGCTGCGATGACCGTGTGGGACGACCTCGTCGGCCAGGCATCGGTGATCGGTCGCCTGCAGCAGGCCGTCGCAGGCGACATGACGCACGCGTGGTTGTTCACCGGACCCCCGGGCTCCGGTCGCTCCAACGCCGCGATCGCGTTCGCGGCCGCCCTCCAGTGCGAGCAGGGCGGCTGCGGCCAGTGCCACTCCTGCCACAACGTGGCGATCGGCTCCCACCCGGACGTCCGGGTCACCCGCACCGAGAAGCTCTCGATCGGCGTCGACGACGTCCGTGAGCTGGTCCGCACCGCCGCCCTCGCGCCGGTCGGCCGGGGCTACCAGGTGATGGTGATCGAGGACGCCGACCGGCTGACCGAGCCCGCGGCGAACGCGCTCCTCAAGGCGGTCGAGGAGCCCAACGCGCGCACGGTCTGGGTGCTCTGCGCGCCGACCGTCGAGGACGTGCTGCCGACGATCCGGTCACGCACCCGGCTGGTGGTGCTGGCGACACCGAGCAGCGACGACGTGGCGGCGTTCCTGCGCACCCGCGACGAGGTCCCCGACGACATCGCGCTCCACGCCGCGCGCGCGAGCCAGGGGCACATCGGCCGCGCCCGGGCCCTCGCGCGCGACGAGGACACGCGCGAGCGCCGCCGCACGGTGGTCAGGATCCCCGCCGGCCTGACCTCCCTGCGCGCCTGCATGCTGGCCGCCGCGACGCTCCACGACCTCGCCAAGGACGAGTCGGATGCCCTCACGGGCACCCACGACGCCCGCGAGAAGGACGAGCTCGACCGCATGTACGGCGTGGTCGAGCGCGGTCGCCGCCCGCGGGAGTACGCCCCGGCGCTGCGCGACCTGGAGAAGTCCCAGAAGACCCGGGCCAAGCGGCGCCACCTCGACGTCGTCGACCGCGGCCTCATGGACCTGGTCTCCGTCTACCGCGACGCGCTGACCCTCCAGCTCGGGGCCGGGTCGGAGGTCGTCAACGAGGAGATCCGCCCCGAGGTCGAGCGGCTGGCCCAGGCCACCACGCCCGAGGACAACCTGCGCCGGATCGACGCGGTCTTCGAGGCCCGCGAGCAGATGCTGGAGTTCAACGTGCCGCCGATGCTCGCACTCGAGTCGATGATGGTGGCGTTGCGCGTCCGCTCGGAGTCCTAGCCCGCCGTACGCTCTGCGCATGGCTGTCGACCGGAGCCGGCGTGCTCGCGCCGTCCGTCGCCGGCGCCGGCGGATGGCGGCCGTGGAGCACGACCTCAGTGCGGCGCAGTGGAGCCTGCTGCAGGAGCTCTGGGGCGGCTGCGCCTACTGCGGCGCGTCGGACCGGCCGCTCCAGCGCGACTGCGTGCTGCCGATCTCGCGCGGCGGCCGGTACACCCTCGACAACATCGTCCCGGCCTGTGGTTCCTGCAACGCGAGCAAGTGCAACGACGAGGTGACCGGCTGGCTGCGACGTCGGCGGCTCGACGAGCGCGCGTTCCTCGAGCGGCACGTGGCCGTCCGGGCCGAGCTCGCGGCGCGCGGGCGCTGAGGCGGCGACCGGCCGCCTGTGGAGGTGCGACAGCCGGTCCGCCCGCCGGGTGCCTAGGCTCTGTCCATGTCGTTCACCCCTGAGCCGCCTGACGGCCCCTCCCTCCCGGCTGCCGGAGGGCCATCCCGGCGCAACCCCGTGCTGGTCGGCGTGCTCGTGGGCGTGCTGGTCTTCGTGGTCGCCGCGGGCGGATTCGTGGGGTGGAAGGCCGCCTCCGGCCAGGACGACGGACCGACGACCGCTCCGACGCCGAGCGCGGACGCCTCGTCGCCCTCGACGAGTGCCAGCCCGACCGCGCCGCAGCCGAGCACGGACCCGAGCCTGGCGTCCTTCTACCACCAGAAGCTGGCCTGGCACGCCTGCGGCCGCGACCAGTGCGCGCTGCTCTCGGTGCCGCTCGACTACGCCAACCCGGACGCCAAGACCATCCGGCTGGCGGTCCTCAAGGTCCCGGCGTCCTCGAAGTCGGCCCGCGTCGGTGCCCTCGTCGTCAACCCGGGCGGCCCCGGCGGGTCGGGCGTCAGCTATGCCGCGGCGGGCTCGCTTCAGTTCGGCACGGCGCTCTCCCGCGCCTTCGACATCGTCGGATTCGACCCGCGCGGTGTGGGACAGAGCGAGCCGGTCAAGTGCCTGGACACCAAGCAGCTGGACGCGGTCGTCGCGTTCGATCCCGACCCCGACACGGCCGCTGAGCGCACCGAGATGGACAGCCTGATCCACGGGTTCGGCGAGGGGTGCCTGCAGCACAGCGGCGACCTGGCCCGGCACATGTCCACCCAGGAGGCCGCCCGCGACATGGACATCCTGCGCGCGGCCCTGGGCGAGCCGAAGCTCGACTACCTCGGTGCGTCGTACGGCACCTTCCTCGGCGCGACGTACGCCGACCTGTTCCCGACCCACGTCGGGCGCTTCGTGCTCGACGGCGCCATCGACCCGGCGCTGACCAACGAGCAGCTCTCCCTGCAGCAGGCCCACGGCTTCGAGACCGCGCTGCGGGCCTACGTCGGGGACTGTGTCGACCAGGGACGCTGCTTCCTCGGCAATACCGTCGACGCCGGCGTCGCACGCATCCAGGCCTTCCTGGCCCAGGTCGAGAAGAAGCCCCTTCCCACGGGTGACAGCCGCCAGCTCACCGAGGGCCTCGCGATGCTCGGCATCTGGATGCCGCTCTACATCAAGGACTACTGGGGCCAGCTCTCCTCGGCGCTCCAGCAGGCGATCGGGAGCGGCAACGGCTCGCAGCTCCTCGGCCTGGCCGATCTCTACACCTCGCGGGGGCCGTCGGGCTACACCGACAACTCGATGGAGGCGCTCTACGCGGTCAACTGCCTCGACCACGACGACTACATCCAGACCGCCGACGTGCCCTCCCACTTCGCCCAGTTCCAGCAGGCGTCGCCGACCTTCGGGCGCGCGTTCGCGTTCGGGCTGTCGACCTGCTCGCAGTGGCCGGTGCAGAGCGGGCAGCACACGGTGGCGCTGCACGCCGCAGGTGCGCCGCCGATCGTGGTGATCGGCACGACCCGCGACCCGGCCACGCCGCTCGCGTGGGCCCAGGCGCTCTCCCGGGAGCTGCAGTCGGGCCGCCTGATCACGCGTGACGGCGACGGTCACACGGGCTTCCAGCGGGGCAACGGCTGTGTGGACGACGCCGTCGAGACCTGGCTGATCCAGGGCAAGGTGCCGAAGGCCGACCTGCACTGCTGAATACCACCCGGGTATGCCTCAGGTCCTCCGAGCGGTGACCGATCATTAACCTCGAGGCGATACCCCCGGAGGTACTAACATGGTCGATCCGACCGGCGTCGAGCGCGTGCTCGCACCTGAGGACATCATCGTGTCGAAGACGGACCCGAAAGGTCACCTGACCTACGTCAACGACACCTTCATCGACATCAGCGGGTACGGCGACGCGGAGCTGATCGGCAAGCCGCACAACGTGATCCGGCACCCCGAGATGCCGCGCGCGATCTTCCGGCTGCTCTGGGACACGATCAAGGAGCGGCAGGAGATCTTCGCCTACGTGGTGAACCTCTCGGCCGACGGCTCGCACTACTGGGTGCTGGCCCACGTGACCCCGTCCCTGGACCAGCGCGGCACCGTGATCGGCTACCACTCCAACCGACGCTCGCCGAGCCGGGCCGCGCTGCGGGAGATCATCCCGCTCTACGCGCAGCTGCTCCGTGAGGAGAAGAGCCACCCGAACGCCCGCGCGGCGACCGACGCCTCCAGCGCCCTGCTGGAGCGGATCCTCGCGGACCGTGGACAGACCTACGACGAGTTCGTCTGGGAGCTCATCTCACAAGGAGAAGCAGCAGCATGACCGATCTGCAGACCGTCCCCCGGCGGAAGCTGACGTCGAACTCGGAGACGGCCCGCGAGCTCGCGGCGTACAAGGCGATGGTGGCCGCGGTGCTCGAGACCTGCCGCAAGGCCGGCACGGGTGACCTCGAGGCCCGCACGCTCTTCGTGGCCGAGGCCGCCGACTACCCCGAGCTGGTGGCGCTGCGGCACAGCCTGAACCGCGTACTCGACCTCTCCGACGCGTTCATCCGCGAGGCGGGCGCCTCGCTGACGTCGGCCAGCGAGGGCCGCTACCACCGGCGCTTCCTGGAGCAGGGCATGCCCGGCCACTTCCGGGTCGGCGTCGACGCGATCAACGCCGGCCGTGAGGGCATGAAGGTGGCTGCGGACGCCGTCACCGCGAGCGAGGAGGAGCGGCAGAACCTTGCGATGCGGTTCGAGGACGTCGTGGTCGCGCTCACCGAGCAGCTCGTGGCCTCCTCCAGCACGCTGTCGAACGCAACCGCCGGCCTCACCAGCGCGGCTCGCGGCGCCGGCGACGAGGTGGTCCGGGCCCGGGAGACCGTGGACTCCCTCACCGAGTCCTCGCTGCAGATCGAGGAGGTCGTGAAGGTGATCGACCAGATCGCCTCCCAGACCCGTCTGCTCGCGCTGAACGCCACCATCGAGGCCGCGCGTGTCGGGGAGCTCGGCAAGGGCTTCGCGGTCGTGGCCAACGAGGTCAAGGAGCTGGCCAGCCAGACGCAGAGCGCCACCCAGCGGGTGAGTGACCAGGTCGCGATGATCCAGGGCGCCAGCAAGGACGCCGTGTCCGTGATGGTCGAGGTGGGTACCACCGTCGAGCAGATGAACACGATGGTCGCCGACATGGCCCGCGCGGTCGACGGCGACGGCGCCGGCGAGGTCGGCATCAGCCGCGCCACCGGCAACCTGCGCGACGAGGTCAGCGGCTTCCTGCACGCGATGCGCACCTGATCCCGACGCCCTCGGGACCCGTTTCGTGCCCCGGCGCGACTCGGCCCTATACTCGTCCGGCGTGCCCCGCCGACGCTGGGCACGGCAGCAGCACTGGCCGCCTTAGCTCAGTCGGTAGAGCGATTCACTCGTAATGAATAGGTCGTCGGTTCGATTCCGACAGGCGGCTCCAGGGCAGGTCTCTGACCTGCAACAACGCGCACAGGCGCCCTGATTCTCAGGGACCGAACCGGCCGCACTCCGGTGGAAGTCCGGTAGAACTCCCGAGAAGGCGGCGCAGACGGCCGTTCAGCGGCTCAGGCGGCCCATCCCCCGCTCTGGGCGTGCTCGGCCGGCAAAACCGCATTCCTTCCTCACTGCCCATCTCTGCTCCCGGCGGGGCGAGTCCGCAGCGAGGTAGTAGCCGATTCGCACTTGGGTGCTGCGCCGTCGCGGTGTAGCGAGGGCGGGCGGGGAACCGACTGCACACCGCCGCATGTGGGGCCGCGAAGTCGGAGCAAGCCCGCCTTGGGACACCGACGACCGCATGGTCACAGCGACGGTCACCTACGCCGACCTCGACGGCCAGAGTCTCAGCAGGCAGGAAGGCCGAGAGACTCTGATGCGAACGTGCTCGACGGCATGGCGTCAGATGAAGGCTGCCAGCGAGACGACGCCACTGGTGACTTCCGCGCGCACGCCCTCGCTTTCGGCTGGCTCACCTGTCGACCATGGCTCCATCGACTTGGGCGGCACAAGGGTCGTGGGTGGTCAGGCCGTCGACGTGCTTCCAGCGTCCGGGTCAGGAGTCGATGTGATCTGGGCGAGCTGGTCGGTCAGGTAGGTACGGATCCGGTCCCGGTTCTCCTGTTCGAGCTGTTCCAACTGTGCCACCTCGGCCTCGAGGGCGGC
>NZ_RJSF01000039.1 GCF_003725535.1 Nocardioides pocheonensis
CGACGACATCGACCCACGCAGGCGGCCGAGCGCACTGTTCAGAGCCGCGCCCATCGCCCCGATCTCGTCGGTGCTGTCCACCTCGAGGGTCTGGTCCAGCCGGCCCTCGGCCAAGTCGCGGAGCACTGCAGCGGTGTGCTGCAGCGGGCGAGTGAGCAGTCGCGAGATTCCCCACGTGAGCCCGAGCGCTGCGAGGACCCCGATGGCCAGGCTCCAGGTGACCCCACGACGCAGGGTTGCCTCGTCCGCGGCCGCCTGCTTCACCGAGGCCGCGACCAGGGTGTCGGTCTCGGCCCGGACCTTCTCCAGGGTGCCGTCCAGCTTGTGGTTCTCCTCGGCGACCTGCGGCTCCAGGCGGCGTGCCGCTGCCGGGTCGCTCGCCGCGGTCTTCACGAACCCGGCGATGAAGTCGTTGTTCACCTTCAGATCGGCCTCGAGCTGCGAGACCTGCTTGCTGAGGTTCGGCGAGAGCTTCATCGCCTTGAGCTCGGCCACGACAGCCTGGACCGACGCGATGTCGTCGGTGGTGTCCTTCTGGACCGCCGCCACGTCGGCCTCGAGAAGCGCTCGATAGGCGTCGGCCTTGAGCTCGCTGTTGCGGTTGTCGAGGTGGTAGAGAGTCCCGGACAGCAGCTTCATCTCACCCCGCGTCTTCGTCGAGTTCGAGAAGTTGGTCAGCTGCGTCAGTGCGACCCAGCTGATCACCACACTGGGGATCAAGCAGATGAGCGCCAGCACCGCGAGCTTCTGGGCGGTCTTCAGGTTGCGGAACAGCCCGGTGACCCTGCGGGCCGGTGCGAGGTTCGTGGAGGTCATGGCAGTGGGTCCTTCGTTCGGGGGGTGGGTGGTGCTGGTCAGGGGTGGGGCGGGGTCAGGCAGCGGCGACCACGCCGGCGGCGCGTTCGGTGTCGAGCACGAGCAGAAGACCGTCGTCGAGCTTGCAGACCTGCTCGACGAGCGCGCGGACGGCGGCCGGCACGGTGTCGGGCGCCGGCTCGAAGCTCGCCGCCGGCGGCTCGAGCACGTGCCCGATCCGGTCGACGACGAGGCTCACGGCGCCGTCGACGGTGCGGACCACGACGTTCACCGCCGAGGACTCGTCGTCGTTCGGCGGCAGGCCCAGCCGGGTGCGCAGGTCGATCGTGGTGACGATCTGGCCACGCAGGTTCAGCAGCCCGCGGATCTCGGCGGGCGCGAGCGGTACGGCGGTCACGCGCTGGCTGCGCAGGACCTCCTGGACGTTCTCGACCGGGACCCCGAAGAGGTGGCCGTCGAGCAGGAACGTGCAGAACTTCTCGGCCATGTCAGACCCCCACTGTCTCGGGAACGTCGCCGAACACGGCCGGGTCGAGACCCGCCACCGCCCGGCCCATGTCGACCAGCTCGGTCACCTTGCCGTTGATCACCGCGGATCCGCGGTGACCCCCGGTGTCGAGCCGGCTGCGCACGCTGAGCTCCGCGTCGACGGTGTCGAGGATCTGCCGGACCACGAAGCCCACCTGGACTCCCCGGTGGTCGCACACGACCACGTTGACCGGAGCGTCCTCGTCGCCCTGCGACCCGTGCGCACCGAACACGCCGTCCATGTGCACCAGCGGAAGGAGCCCCGCCCGGTACTGCACGACGTCCTGGTGGCCGATCCGCTCGATCCGCTCGCGCGGGAACTCCTCGAGCCGGTCCACGTGGGCCAGCGGCAGCGCCGCCTGGCGGCCGTCACCGAGCCCGACGAGGAGGAGCTGGGAGCGCTCGTGCGCGGCCTGGCGCTCGGCCGCCTCGCGGTCGGCCTTCTGGACAGCCGCGTCGGAGAGCACACCGGCGCCACGGGCCAGCGCGATCGCGTCGAGGATGAGCGCGACCTGTCCGTCGCCCATGATCGTGGCGCCCGCGAAGAGCCCGAGGTGCCGCAGGTGCTTGCCGAGCGGCTTGACCACGATCTCCTCGGTGTCGTTGATGTCGTCGACGACGAGACCGAACTGACGGTCATCGGCCTGGAGCACGGCGATGTAGGTGGTGCCGGCCTCGGCCTCGGGCAGGCCCAGCTGCTCGCGCAGCGACACCAGCGGCAGCAGCCGGCCACGCAGCCGGTAGACCGGCGTGCCCTGGATGTCCTCGACCAGGGTGCCCTGGGTGCCGTCGATGCGGACCAGCTCCAGCAGGTTCACCTGCGGCATCGCGTAGCGGTTGCCGCCGGCCGAGATCATCAGGGCCGGGATGATCGCGAGCGTCAACGGGATCTTCACCCGGATGGTGCTGCCCGCGCCGGGCTCGCTGTGGACGTCGACCAGGCCGCCGATCTTCTCGATGTTGGTCTTGACCACGTCCATGCCCACACCGCGTCCGGAGACGTTGGTGACCTTCTCCGCGGTCGAGAAGCCGGGCGCGAAGATCAGCCCGAGCGCCTCGCGGTCGGTCATCCGCGCCGCCGCGTCGGGGGTCAGGATGCCGCGGGAGACGGCCCGGTCACGGAGGCGCTGCGGGTCGATCCCGGCGCCGTCGTCGCAGATCTCGATGTTGACCTGGCCGCCCTCGTGGAACGCCCTCAGGGTGAGCGTGCCCTCCGCCGGCTTGCCGGCCGCGACCCGAGTCTCCGGGGTCTCGATGCCGTGGTCGACCGCGTTCCGGACGAGGTGGGTCAGCGGGTCCTTGACCGACTCGAGGATGGTCTTGTCGAGCTCGGTGTCGCGGCCCTCCATCTGGACCTTCACCTGCTTGCCGAGCTGGACCGAGAGGTCCCGCACCACGCGGGGCAGCTTGTTCCAGACGGTGTCGATCGGCTGCATGCGCGTCTTCATGACGCCCTCCTGCAGCTCGCCGGCGATCAGGTTGAGGCGGTGGGTGGTGCGCAGCAGCTCGGGGTCCTTGCGCGTCGCCGCCCGCTGGACCAGCTGGTTCCGGGTGAGCACGAGCTCGCCGACCAGGTTCATCAGGGAGTCGAGGAGGTCGACGTCCACGCGGATGGTGCTGTCCGCTGCACTGCGGCGTACGTCGGCGGGCGCGTCGGCCGCAGCATCCACGGGAGCCTCGACCGCAGCCTCCGCCACAGTCTCCACGGGAGCCTCCACCGGAGCCTCGACCGCCACGTCAGGGACGACGACGTCCTCGACCTCGGCGGTGGGCTCGGCCACGGGCTCGTCCACGACGTCCGGCTCGGCGGCGTCCTCGACGACGTCCTCGGTCGTCTGCGGGGTCTCCTCGACGTCGTCCTGGACGTCGTCCGTGGTGACCGCCGGCGGCTCGGCCGCGACCGCCTGCTTGCCCTCCTGGAGGGCGGTGAGCAGTGCGATCAGGGCGGAGTGGTCGTGGTCGCCCTCGGCGCCCGTCCGCTCGATGTCGCCCAGCAAGGAGCGCACGGCGTCGACCATCTCGAGCAGCCCGCTGGTGACCCGCGGGGTCATCGCGAGCTCGCCGTCGCGCAGCCGGCTCAGCAGGTTCTCCCCGACGTGGGTGACCGACTCGAGCTGGTGGAACGCGAGGAACCCGCTGGTGCCCTTGATCGTGTGGATCGTGCGGAACACGCTGGAGAGCAGGTCGCGCGAGCCCGGGTCCTGCTCGAGCTCGACCAGGTCGTGGTCCAGCTGGTCCAGGTTCTCGTGGCTCTCCACGAGGAACTCCTGGATGATCTCTGCCATGTCGTCCATGGCCGGGTCGATTGCCATGCTCAGCCGATCGTCAGGTCGAGAAGGTCGGTCAGGGTGTTCATCAGGAGGGCTCCCCCAAGGGCTCGGTGAGGCCGGCACGGGACCGGACGGTCGTGGAAGGTCAGGCAGCGACGAGGCCGAGAAGCGCGAGCTTCGCGGCGATCGCGTCCGGGGTGAACGGCTTGACGAGGTACTCGTGTGCTCCGGCCGCCAGGGCCCGCACCATCTGCGCGTGCTCGCTCTCCGTGGTCACCATCATCAAGGTGACCCCGCGGAACTCCCGTCGAGACCGCAGCTCCACGACGAACTGGAGCCCGTCCATGACGGGCATGTTCCAGTCCACCAGGGCGACGTCGGGAGCACCGTGCTCGACGACGTGCGTCAGGGCTTCCTGTCCGTTCGCCGCTTCCGAGACCTCGAAGCCGAGCTCGACGAGGACACGACGGAGAATCGAACGCATGGCGCGGGAGTCATCGATCACGAGTGCTTGCACGACTGGTCCATCGGCCGTGCCCACCGTCGGCTGAGCAACTTCCGGTACAAATCCGGGTCCGCCGGTTCAGCGGACCCGGGGCAGGCTCAGGCGTCGTCGTCGTCGGCGAGGGTCTCGCCGTGGGTGCCCGGGCGGGGCGCCCAGGGCAGCTCCTTGGCGGGCCGTACGACGATCAGCCGGTCGCCGCGGGCCAGCTGGGTGACCGTCGGGTCGAAGTAGCGGTAGACCCGCTCGTCGCGCAGCACCGCGATCACCTGGTCGGGCAGGGACTGGGGCGCCTTGCCCACCTCGGACACGAGCAGCTCCCGCTCGGCGACCTCGAGCCCCTCGCCGTAGGTGAGCAGGTCCTCGAGGACCGCGGCGAGCGGGGGCGAGATCGAGGACATCCCGACGAGCCGGCCGACGGCGTCCGAGGACGTCACGACGGCGTCGGCACCGCTCTGCCGCACCAGCGGCACGTTGTCCTGCTCGCGGACGGCCGCGACGATGTACGCCTCCGGGCTGAGCTGGCGGACGGTCAGGGTGGCCAGCACGGTGGTGTCGTCGCGGGGCGTCGTGATGATCACCTGGCGGGCGCGCTCGACACCGGCACGGCGGAGCACCTCGCGGCGGCTGGCGTCGCCGGTGACGACCGCGAACCCGCCGGCGTGCGCCTCCCCGAGAGCGACGCTGCTCGGGTCGACGATCACGATGCTCTCCTTCGGGACACCGTTGTTGACCAGCGTGTCGACCGCGCTCCGGCCCTTCGTGCCGTAGCCGATCACGACGACGTGGTTCTCCATGTGCTTCCTCCAGCGGGCGATGCGCAGGCGCTCGCGACCCTGCGCCGCCAGCACCTCCAGGGTGGTGCCGATCAGCAGGACCACGAACGAGATCCGGAGCGGGGTGATCACGAACGCGTTGATCATCCGGGCGTGGTCGTCGACCGGGACGATGTCGCCGCTCCCGGTCAGGCTCAGCGTGATCGCGGCGTAGTAGATCGCGTCGACGATGCCCACTCCGTGGCCGCCCGGGGCCGCGTTGTCCCGATAGGCGCTCCGATCGACGTACACGAGCGTGGCGGTGACGACGAGGATCAGCACGGCCAGACCCAGCCGGCGGCCCAGCTCTCCCCAGAGCGAGCGGGACGAGGCGGGGAGCTTGAGCTGACCGGGGATCAGCTTCGCGTCGGAGTCCGGCACCCCGTTACTCCTGGACCACGGTGCCGTAGATCACGACCCGGTCCACCGGCTTGGCGCCCTTGACCCCCGAGGTGTCCATCGTGACGAAGCGGAAGGTGTCGCCCTTGCGGGGCGTCGTCGAGCCGGTCGAGTGGCTCCAGGTGCCGCAGAGCACGCCCTTGTCGCTCGCCGCGGGCTCGTCCTTGACGGAGTCGCCCTCCAGGCACAGCTTCGCGGTTCCGCTGTCGAAGCTCACCACCTTCGCCGTGGTGCCGTGGTGGTGGTCGGGCCCGACGACGGCGCCGGCGAGGTAGCCCGCGAGGAGGCAGAACGCTCCGCCGGCGAGGAAGACCGGAGTCGGCAGGGTCACGTTTCCCACAGGCAGAGCATGGCACGCAGGGTGCGGGCGCTCGCGCACCGACCCGGCCGGTCGCGCCCGAGTACGTCCGGAGAGTCAGCGCGCGCTCAGCGCCGGCGCGGACGCAGCTGGATCACCGTGGCCGGCGTCGGCCGCTGCCAGGTGTCCTCGATCGTGATCCGGTCGTCCGCCCAGCGGCGCAGCACGACCCAGTGGCCCGGTGCCGGCAGGCAGGTGCGGTCGCAGGCGATCCGGGCGAGCATCGCGCCGCCGTAGCTGGCGCGCACCTCGCCCGCGTCGGTGAGGACCCGGGCGACGCCGGGCTCTCCGCCCACCACGCAGCCCACCCACGGCTCGAGGCGGGAGACTCGTTCGGCGCTCACGGCCGCGCCGCTCCTGCGGGAATCACGCCTCAAATGTAAGCCCGCCGGCACCCGGTTGCATGTGATTAACCCGTGCTCTCGTCATCCGGACCACGCCACGGCAGGACCGCGTCGAGGCTCAACCGGCGCAGCAGCTCGGAGCGGGCCGAGGTGACCTCCTTCTGCGGCCAGAGCTGGTCGAACGCGGCATTGAGAGCGGCACCGATGAGTACCGCAATGGAGAGGATGTAGAGCCACAGCAGCACCGCGATCGGCGCGGCCAGCGGCCCGTAGATCGACGTCGAGCCCTGGGCCGTCCCGACGAGCACCCACCGGAGCACCGCGGAGCCCACGATCCAGCAGAACATCGAGAAGACCGCACCCGGCACGTTGTAGCGCCAGGCGGTGCGCACCGGCACCGACACGTGGTACAGCGTGGCCAGGAAGCAGACGCACAGGATCACGACGGTCGGCCAGTAGAGGTGGTTGAGGACGTCGAGGCGCTGCGGCAGCGTCCGGGCGACCACGCGCGGGCCGGCGACGACCAAGGGGATCGTCACGACGCCGGTGACCATCCCGAGGACGTAGAGCAGGAAGGACAGCGCCCGTGTGCGGATGATCCCTCGGTGTCCACCGAGGCCGTACATGATCGTGATCGTGTCGACGAAGACGTTCAGCGCGCGTGAGCCCGACCAGAGCGCGAGGACGAAGCCGATCGAGATCACGTCGTACCGGCCGCCGCGGAGCACGTCGTTGAGCGTGGGGCGGATGATCTTGTCGACCGTCTCCGGAGTGAGCGCACGCGACGCGAGGTGCAGCACGGTGTGGCGCACGTCGTCGATCTGGCTGTTGTCGAGCTGGGCGAACACGTAGCCGATCGAGCCCGCGAGGGCGAAGATCAGCGGCGGCAGCGACAGGATCGCGAAGAAGGCCGCCTCCGCGGCGAGCCCGGTGACGCGGTACCTCATGCAGGTGCCGACCGTGGCCACGATGACGCGCCACGACGTGTGCCGGAAGGCGACCAGCGACCAGGAGCGGGCGGGCGTGCCTGCGCCGCTCTCCGCTGCCATGCGCCCAACGGTACGGCCCCGTGCCCGCCTCGCCCGGCAGGCCGCCACCGGTCGGTCCGGGCCGCGGGTCAGGTGCCGTACACCGGCTCGGGGTTCGCGCCCTCGGCGATGAGCGCCCTGATCGCCTCGCCGACCTCGGTTGCCTCCCAGCGCTTGCCGCGGTCGTTGCGCGGGCCGTGCGTCCAGCCCTGTTCGAGACAGATCTGCCCGCCGTCGATCTCGAAGACCCGCCCCGTCACGCCGGCGGCGTCCTCGGAGGCCAGCCAGGCGACGATCGGGGCGTTGTCCTCGGGAAGCGCCATCGCGGACGTGTCGAAGGCGCCCTCGGTCATGCGCGTCCTCGCCACCGGGGCGATCGCGTTCACCGTGACGCCGTACCGGCCCAGCTCGGCGGCTGCGACCAGGGTGAGCCCGGCGATGCCCGCCTTCGCCGCCGAGTACGTCGCCTGCCCGATGCTGCCCTGCAGACCGGCCCCGGACGAGGTGTTGATGACCCGCGCAGCGCGCGGGCGGCCCTCCTTGAACTCCGTGCGCCAGTACGCGCCGGCGTGGCGGAGCGGGGCGAAGTGCCCCTTCAGGTGGACCCGGATGACCGCGTCCCACTCCTCCTCGGAGGTGTTGACCAGCATCCGGTCACGCACGAAGCCGGCGTTGTTCACCAGGACGTCCAGGCCGCCGAAGGTGTCGATCGCCTGCTGGACCATCGCGGCGGCCTGCTCGAAGTCGGCGACGTCGGCGCCGTTGGCCACCGCCTCGCCGCCGAGCTCCTCGATCTCGGCCACCACGTCGTCGGCCGGTGAGTCCGCCTTCTCCCCCGCCAGCGAGACCCCGAAGTCGTTGACCACGACCTTGGCGCCCTGCCGGGCGAGCTCGAGGGCGTGCGCACGGCCGATGCCTCGACCCGCGCCGGTGACGATCGCGACGCGACCTTCGAGAAGACGACTCACTGCTGCTCCTTGGGGACGGACTGATCACTCAACGGGGACGAACAGGCGACTGAAGGGTGACGAACTGGCTACTCGACGTGCAGGCTCTGCTGGACGACGAGGAAGGCCGGCGGCTCGCCACCGCCGTGGCAGGCCACCTGCGCCCCGCTGACGTAGGAGGCGAGGTCGCTGGCGAGGAAGGCGACCACGTGACCGACCTCGTCGGGGCGGGCCATCCGGCCGAGCGGGATGGTGCGCTCGATCGCCGCGACCTGCTCGTCGCCGCCGTAGTGGTCGTCGGTGTGCTCGGTGCGGCACAGCCCGACGTCGACGGAGTTGACCCGCACCTTCGGGGCCCACTCCACCGCGAGCGACCGGGTCAGCGAGTCGACGCCCGCCTTCGCGGCGCCGTACGCCGCCGTGCCGGGTGAGGGTCGCAGCGCGCTGACGGAGGAGATGTTGACGATCGAGCCGCCGGTCTCCTGGCCCTGCATGACGGCGTTGGCGGCCTGGGCGACCAGCAGCGGCGCGTGCAGGTTGAGACCGAGCACCTTGTCGTGGAACCGGGGAGACGCGTCGGCGGCCAGCGCGTACGGCGACCCGCCGGCGTTGTTCACGAGCACGTCGAGCCGACCGTGCCGCTCGACGACGCGTCCCACGAGCGCGGCGACCTCCTCGGGGTCGCGCACGTCGCACTGCTCGTGGGTCGTGCCCGGAAGTGCGTCCGCCGGGTCGACGGCCGAGCGGGCACAGGTGACGACCGAGGCCCCGGCGGACACGAGCGCGGCGCTGATCCCACGGCCGATGCCGCGCGAGCCGCCCGTGACGAGCGCGACGCGACCGGTGAGGTCCAGGGGCAGAGCCATGCTGGTAGAGTACCAAGCAAGTGCTTGGTAGGGCGAGAGAGGTCCACATGTCTGCTGTCACCAGCGAGCTGCGCGACGACGGGATCCGCGTGATCACGATGAACCACCCACCGGTGAACGCGCTCACCGTGCAGGGCTGGTTCGACCTCGCCGCCGCGCTCGACGAGGCGAGCGCCGACCCCGCCACGAAGGTGGTCGTGCTGCGCGCCGAGGGCAAGGGCTTCAACGCCGGCGTCGACATCAAGGAGATGCAGAACACCACCGGCTTCGACGCCCTGATCGGCGCCAACAAGGGCTGCTTCGCCGCGTTCAAGGCGGTCTACGAGTGCGCCGTACCGGTCATCGCGGCGGTCCACGGGTTCTGCGTCGGCGGCGGAGTCGGCCTGGCCGGCAACGCCGACATCGTGGTCGCCAGCGACGACGCCTACTTCGGCGTCCCCGAGGTCAAGCAGGGCGCGCTGGGCGCCGCGACGCACATGGCCCGGCTGGTCCCCCAGCAGATGATGCGGGCGCTCTACTTCACCGCGCGGACGATCCCGGCCACCGAGCTGCACCGCTTCGGCACGGTCTACCGGATCGCGCCGCGCGAGGAGCTGCTCGACGTGGCCCTCGAGGTCGCCGCCGACATCGCCGACAAGGACACCCGCGTGATCCGTGCCGCCAAGGAGGCGCTCAACGGGATCGAGCCGGTGGACGTGAACAAGAGCTACCGCTTCGAGCAGGGGTTCACCTTCGAGCTCAACCTCGCGGGCGTCTCCGACGAGCTGAGGGACTCCTTCGCGGGCACCGACAAGGCCGGCACCAGGGCAGGGAGCAGATGAGCAAGCCGCGCACCAAGCAGATGACCGTGGACGAGGTGGTCGCCGAGCTCTCCGACGGCATGACGATCGGGATCGGCGGGTGGGGGCCACGGCGCAAGCCGATGGCCCTGGTCCGCGCGATCCTGCGCTCGGACCTCACCGACCTCACCGTGGTCACCTGGGGTGGTGCGGACGTCGGCCTGCTGGCGCGGGCCGGCAAGATCCGCAAGCTGGTCTACGCCTTCGTCTCGCTCGACTCGGTCCCGCTCGAGCCCAACTTCCAGCGGGCGCGCCAGAACGGCACGATCCCCGAGGTGGTCGAGCTCGACGAGGGCATGTTCCAGACCGGCCTGTACGCCGCGGCGCAGCGGCTGCCCTTCCTGCCGATGCGCGCCGGCCTCGGATCCGACGTGCTGGTGAACAACCCGTGGATCAGGACCGTCGCCTCGCCGTACGCCGACGAGAACGGCGACTTCGAGGAGCTGACCGCCGTGCCGGCGCTGAAGCTCGACGTCGCGCTGGTGCACCTCAACCGTGCCGACGCGCACGGCAACGCGACGTACCTCGGGCCGGACCCGTACTTCGACGACCTGTTCGTCCAGGCCGCCGACCGGGCGTTCGTGTCCTGCGAGCAGATCGTGGACACGGCGGGCCTGACCGTCGACACCCCCGTGCAGCGTCTGCTGGTCAGCCGGATGAGCGTGACCGGGGTCGTCGAGACGCCCCGCGGCGCGCACTTCACGACGTGCACGCCCGACTACGAGCGTGACGAGAAGTTCCAGAAGGCCTACGCCGCGGCGGCCGGTGGCAGCGACGAGGACTGGGCGGCGTTCGAGGAGCGCTTCCTGTCCGGTGACGAAGCCGCGTACCAGGCCGCGGTCGCGGCGTTCCACGCCGAGCAGGAGGCGACGGCATGAGTGAGGTTTCGGCAGGCTCGACCACCGAGGGCGCTTCGACCACCGGGGGCGCGTCGACCACCGAGGGCGCCTCGACCGGCGCCAGTCGTGCCGAGGTCTGCGCTGCCGCGATCGCGGACGCGTTCAAGGACGACGGCGAGATCTTCGCCAGCCCGATGGGCACGCTGCCGATGCTCGGCGTCCGGCTCGCCAAGCTCACCTCGAACCCCGACCTGGTGATCTCCGACGGTGAGTCGCTGTTCCTCGCCGGCGTGCCGCCGCTGTTCGCCAAGGGCGACGTGGTCGAGGGCTGGATCCCCTTCCGCCGGGTCTTCGACGTGGTCGCGTACGGGAAGCGCCACGTGATGATGGGCGCCACCCAGGTGGACCGGCACGGCAACCAGAACATCTCCGCGATCGGCGACTTCGCCCGGCCCCAGCGCCAGCTGCTCGGGTCCCGTGGCGCTCCGGGCAACACGGTCAACAACCGGACGTCGTACTGGGTGCCGCGGCACACCACGCGGGTGTTCGTCGAGCAGGTCGACGTCGTCAGCGGCGTCGGCCCGAAGCGCGCCAGGGAAGCCGGCCCCGCGGCGGCGAAGTACAACGACATCCACCGGATCGTCTCCAACCTCGGCGTCTTCGACGTCCGCGGCCCGGACGACACCGTGCGGCTGCTCAGCGTGCACCCCGGCGTGAGCGTGGACGAGGTCGTCGAGAGCACCGGGTTCGACCTCGCGGTCGAGGCCGACGTGCCCACCACCCGGGAGCCCACCGAGTCCGAGCTGATGATCGTCCGCAACGTGCTCGACCCCAGGAACCTGCGCGACCGAGAGGTCCCGCCCGTGGAGGTGGCTCGATGATCGAGCAGCTCCTCCGCACGCCGCTGACCGACCTGGTCGGCGTCCGGCACCCGGTCGTGCAGACCGGCATGGGCTGGGTCGCCGGTCCGCGGCTGGTCTCCGGCACCGCGAACGCCGGCGGCCTGGGCATCCTGGCGTCGGCCACGATGACCTTCGAGGAGCTCGAGAAGGCGATCGTCGAGGTCAAGGAGCGCACCGACCAGCCGTTCGGCGTCAACCTGCGCGCCGACGCGGGCGACGCCGCCGACCGCTGCCGGCTGCTGATCGACCACGGCGTGAAGGTGGCCAGCTTCGCGCTGGCTCCCAAGCCGGAGCTGATCGCGATGCTCAAGGAGCGCGACATCGTCGTGATCCCGAGCATCGGGGCACCCAAGCACGCGAAGAAGGTCGCCTCGTGGGGCGCCGACGCGGTGATGATCCAGGGCGGCGAGGGCGGCGGCCACACCGGCAACGTGCCGACCACCCTGCTGCTGCCGACCGTGCTCGACGCGGTCGACATCCCCGTGGTCGCCGCCGGCGGGTTCTTCGACGGCCGCGGCCTCGCGGCTGCGCTGTCGTACGGCGCGGCCGGCGTCGGCATGGGCACGCGGTTCCTGCTCACCCGCGACTCGACCGTGCCCGACGCCGTCAAGCAGCGCTACCTCGCGGCCGACCTCGACGGCACGGTCGTCACCGCCAAGGTCGACGGCATGCCGCACCGGATGCTGCGCACCGAGCTCGTCGAGTCGGTCGAGGAGGGCAACGCGCTGAAGCGGCTCGGGCCGACCGCCCGCCGCACGCTCGCGTTCAAGCGGATGAGCGGGATGTCGTGGCGCCAGCTGGTCGCCGACGGCCGCGCGATGAAGCACGGACAGGACCGCTCCTGGGCGCAGATGGTGCTCGCCGCCAACACGCCGATGATGCTCAGGGCCGGACTGGTCGAGGGCGACGCCGGGGCCGGCGTGCTCGCGTCGGGCCAGGTGGTCGGCGTGATCGACGACCTGCCCAGCTGCGAGGAGCTGATCGACCGGGTGGTCACGCGCGCGGCTGCCGAGCTGCGCCGCACGCAGGGCTACCTGGCCTGATCCGTCTCGAGAGGAGCCCCGCCGAAGCAGAGCTCGTTGCCGTCGGGATCCCGGTACGTCGCGTGGCGCACGCCGTTCGCGTAGGTCTCCTGCGCGGTCGGTTCGAGGCCGCGTGCGGCGGTCGCCGACAGGCGTCGGTCGAAGTCGTCGACGAAGAGCGTGCTGCGCGCGTGCCCGGCGTGCTCGGGCCGCACCTCGACGTACAGGTAGCGGTGCTCGGCGATCTCCCAGACCGCCTCCGTGTCGTTCGGGTAGAAGGCGGGCTCGGAGCCCAGGAGGCGCTCGTACCACGCCACGGCGCCCTCGAGCTCGCTCACCGGGACGCCCGCGAACAGGTCGACCGTCATGATCCGACGCTAACGTCTCTGCGAGGATCGGGCGCATGAGCGAGCTGCGCGGGACGGCCGTCAACGCCGCGGTTCGCTACGCGCTGGGCGCGGTCGGCGCCCGGCAGCTGCGGACGGTGCCCCGCACGGCGTTCTACGACCCGCCCGCCGAGGTGCCGGCCCGGCCGGGCACGCTGATCCGCAGCCAGGAGGCGAAGTTCTACCTCGATCCCTGGCGGCTGCTGCGCGCACCCGCCCGCGCCGAGCGGGTCATGTACAGCAGCACCGACCGGCTCGGTCGGCCGATCGCCGTGACCGGCACGGTGCTCTCCCCCACCCGCCCACGCAGCAAGCGCGCGGACCGCGGGCTGGTCGCCTTCGCCGTGGGCACGCAGGGCATGGGCGACCAGTGCGCGCCGTCGCGGCAGCTCGCCGCCGGGCGCGAGTACGAGTCGGTGTTCATCGCTGGGCTGCTCGCCCGGGGCTTCAACGTCGTGGTGCCCGACTACCAGGGGCTGGGCATGGCGGGCACCCACACATACATGTCACGCGAGGTGCAGGGGCACGTCGTGCTCGACGCCCTGCGCGCCGCGCAGGACCTCGACAACCCCGACATCCCCCGCGACGGCCCGGCCGCGATCGCCGGGTACTCGCAAGGCGGTGCGGCCGCGGCCTCGGCGGCCGAGCTGTGGCACGACTACGCACCCGAGGTCCAGGTGCTGGGAGCCGTCTGCGGTGCGGTGCCCGCCGACCTGCGGCTGCTCGCCGCCGCGATCGACGGGAGCCCGTACTTCGCCTTCCTGGGCTACGCGCTCGTCGGCCTCTCCGCGGACTACCGCGTCGACCTGTTCCCGCTGCTGAACGACCGCGGCAACGAGATCGCCGCGCAGCTGGAGAGCCAGTGCATGTTCGAGTCGCTGCGCCGGTACGCCTTCACGCGGTCGGAGACCCTCACCCGGGACGGCCGCACGCTCGAGCATGTGCTCGCGCAGGAGCCGTTCGCCCGGATCGTCGAGGAGCAGGAGCTGGGCAACGGCCGGGCCCCGCGGATGGACACGCTGGTCTCCCACAGCAAGCTCGACGACGTCGTGCCCTACGAGTGCGGCCGGGCGCTGGCCGAGCGGTGGGCCGCCCTCGGCGCACACGTGCGGTTCTCCACCAACTACGCGCCCACCCATGCGGCAGCCGCGGTCGCGTCGTACGGCAGCGCGTTCACGTTCCTGCACCGCCGGTTCCGCGGCCTCCCCACCCAGGCCAACACCGCGGCGTACCTGCACGGCCTCAAGGACGACGACCCGGCTCGTTGAGTTGGGGGAAACTGCCCCTCGAGTTCGGCGAAAGCGTCATCACGACACACCTGCACCGGGCGGTTTCCCCCCACTGGCAGGGCGATTTCCCCCAACTCAACGGAGGCGGCGCTGGAACTCGACGGTCCGGCCGACGGGGCGGTAGCCCAGGGCCTCGTTGACCGCGATCATGTGCCGGTTGGACTCGGCGTTGTCGGTGTAGATCCGGGTGAGCTGGGGCTCCACCTCGGCGAGCCAGAGCAGCATCTCGGCCTTCATGAGCAGGCCGAGGCGGTGGCCGCGGTGGGCGCGGACGACGCTGGTGTCGTGCTGCTCGCCGATCTCCGGCTGCTCGGAGTCCACGACGACGACGGTGTGGCCCGCCAGCTCACCGGTGGGCCGGTGCCGGGCGACCACGCGGCGGAACCGGAGCCCCGACTCGACCTGCGCGCGCTCGTAGGCGCGCACCCGGTCGACGCTGTAGACCTCGTCCTCCCACTCGAGGTCGTCGACCGGGGCGTCGTTGATCGCGGCGGTGAGGTCGACCAGCGCGGGCAGCAGGTCGTCCGGGGAGCTGCCCTCGACGCGGAGCAGCTCGTAGTCCTGCGCGTGCGCTGCCGCGGCGTCCCGGATCGGCCCGAGGTCCGGCGCCTCCGCGACCACCTGGAGCCGACGGATCTCCGCGCTCCTGCGCTCGTAGCCGAGCGCGGTCGCCACCCGGTGCAGGCCCGGCTCGTCCCAGCCGGACAGATGGATCAGGGGTCGATCCATCGCGGCGGCCAGCTCCTCCAGACCGTGCAGCATCGCAGCACCGTGGCCCCGGCGCCGGAGCCCTGGTGCGACCGTGAGGCGCAGCCAGGCCAGGTCGAGGTTGTCGTAGTCGCTGGCGTCGATCGCCGCCGCCCCGACCGGCGTGGCGCCGTCGTAAGCGACGAACCAGCGGCCGGGCTCGCCCTCCCAGCTGTGCCGCATGTACTGCACCTGCCGGTACGCCGTGCGCACCGGCTCCCACGGCGAGTCGACCGCTCTCGCACGGTTGGCGACGTCGAGGAAGGCGGTGAGGTGGTCCGCCTCGTCAGGTCCGAACTCGACCAGCTCCATGATTCGAGTGTCGCGGAGCCGCCCGGCCGGGTCGAACGGGTTTCTAGAGTCGCTCGATGATCGTGACGTTGGCCTGGCCACCGCCCTCGCACATGGTCTGCAGCCCGTAGCGGCCGCCCGTGCGCTCGAGCTCGTTGAGCAGGGTGGCCATGATCCTGGTGCCGGTCGCACCGATCGGGTGGCCCAGCGCGATGCCACCGCCGTTGACGTTCACGTGATCCAGCGGCACGTGCAGCTCGTCGGACCACGCCAGCACGACCGAGGCGAACGCCTCGTTGCACTCGAAGAGGTCGATGTCGTCGACGGAGAGGCCGGTCTTCTCGAGCGCGTGCTGGGTCGCGCGGATCGGCCCGGTGAGCATCCAGACCGGGTCGTCGCCGCGCACCGAGAGGTGGTGGATCCGCGCCCGGGGAGTCAGTCCGTGGTCCTGGAGAGCCCGCTCGGAGGCGATCAGCATCGCCGACGACGCGTCGCAGATCTGCGAGGCGACCGCGGCGGTGATCCGGCCCCCCGGCGCGAGCGGCTCGAGCGCGGCCATCTTCTCCAGCGAGGTCTCGCGCGGGCACTCGTCGGTCGAGAACACCGTGCCGTCGGGCAGCGTCACCGGCTCGATCTCGCGCTCGAAGCGGCCCTCGGCGATCGCTGCCCTGGCCCGCGTGTGGGAGGCGAGCGCGAACTCCTCCATCCGCTCGCGGCTGATCGCCCACTTCTCGGCGATCATCTCGGCGGAGTTGAACTGCGAGACCTCGACGTCGCCGTACCGCGCGCGCCAGCCCGGGGACTCCGCGAACGGTGTGGTGAAGCCGTACCGGTCGGCGACCAGCATCGCCGCGGAGATCGGGATCGCGGACATGTTCTGCAGGCCGCCGGCGACCACGAGGTCCTGGGTGCCCGACATCACGCCCTGGGCGGCGAAGTGCACCGCCTGCTGGGAGGACCCGCACTGGCGGTCGATGGTCACGCCGGGCACGTGGTCGGGCAGCCCGGCCACCAGCCACGCGGTGCGCGCGACGTCCCCGGCCTGCGGGCCGATGGTGTCGCAGCAGCCCATGATCACGTCGTCGACCGCGCCCGGGTCGACGCCGGTACGACGCACCAGCGCCGCGATCGAGTGCGCGCCGAGGTCGGCGGAGTGCATCGCGGCCAGGGAGCCGCCACGCTTGCCGACCGGCGTGCGCACGGCGTCGACGATGTAGGCCTCGGGCATTTCAGACTCCTTGTCGTGCGGTGGTTTCGAGGTGGTTCCTGAGGAGGGCGCGCAGCGACCGTCTCGAAGGGCTCGCTGGCGCTCGCACCTCAACCATCGGTCTTCGCGATCCCCTCGAGGAGGATGGTCAGGTACTGGTCGGCGACCTGGGACGGGGACAGCTCACCGCCGGGGCGGTACCAGCGCACCGCCACCCAGACCGTGTCGCGCAGGAAGCGGTAGACCAGCTCGACGTCGAGGTCGGCGCGCAGCTCTCCGGCCTCCACGCCGGCCTCGAGCAGGCCGGTCCAGAGCCGGCGGAACCGGACGTTGCGCTCCTCGAGGTAGCCGAACCGCTCGAACCCGATCAGGTAGGACGCGTCGTTCTGGAAGATCGCGACCTCGCTGTGGTGGTGGTCGATCGCGTCGAACGAGGCCCGCACGACCGCCTCGAGCTTGGCCCGCGGCGACAGGTCCGAGCCGGTGATGGCGTCGTACTCCTTCCACAGCTCGCGCTGGAAGGTGTCGAGCAGCTCGTCGACCATCGACTCCTTGGAGTCGAAGTGGTGGTAGAGGCTGCCGGAGAGGATGCCGGCGGCGTCGGCGATGTCGCGCACCGTGGTGTTCTTGAACCCGCGCTCGGCGAAGAGCCTCGCCGCGATCGCGAGCAGCTCCTCGCGGCGGCCTCCGGCCGGTCGCTCAGGCGTGCTGGCTGCTGACACTGATCACCTCACCGGTCAGGTACGACGAGTAGTCGCTGGCCAGGAACACCATCACGTTCGCGACCTCCCACGGCTCCGCCGCGCGGCCGAACGCCTCCCGCTGCTTCAGCTCGTGGAGCAGTTCGTCGGAGGTCACCTTGGCCAGGAACGGGTGCATCGCCAGCGACGGGGAGACCGCGTTGACGCGGATGCCGTGCGGGGCGACGTCGAGCGCCGCGCACCGGGTGAGGGCCATCACCCCGGCCTTCGCTGCGGCGTAGTGCGCCTGCCCCTCCTGCGCGCGCCAGCCGATCACCGACGCGTTGTTCACGATGACCCCGCGGGTGCCGTTCGCGATCATCCGCTTCGACGCCGCGCGCACGCAGCGGAAGGTGCCGGTGAGCGTGATGTCGAGGACCGTGCCCCACTGCTCGTCGGTCATCTCCAGCACGCTGGCGGTGCCACCGAGGCCGGCGTTGTTGATCATCACGTCGACGCCGCCGTGGGCGTCGGCGATGTCGAGCAGCGCGGTCACCTGGGCCTCGTCGGTCACATCGGTGACCGTCGCCGCGACCCGGTCGGCCCCGAACTCCGCGGCGAGCGACTCACGGGCCTCCGCGACGCGGCGCTCGTGCGTGTCGCTGAGCACCACGACCCGCGCGCCCTCCTCGAGGGACCGGCGCACCGCGGACGCGCCGATGCCGGCTCCGGCGGCGGCCGTCACGACCACCACCTTGTCCTGGAGGAGGCCGTGGCCCGGCACGTACGCCGGCGTGGGCTGCTCGGGACGGGTCGCGGTCATGCTCGTGCCTCCTTCGGGAGGCCGAGCACGCGCTCGGCCAGGATGTTGCGCTGCACCTCGTCGGAGCCGCCGTAGATGGTGTCGGCCCGGCTGAACAGGAACAGCCGCTGCCACGGGTCGAGGTCGTAGCCCGGCCCGGCGGTCAGCGCCTCGGTGCCGCGCACCAGCATCGCCAGCTCGCCCAGGGTGCGGTGCCAGGTCGCCCAGAGCAGCTTCGCGACGCTGGCCGACCCGACGGACTGCTCCGCCTCCCCTTGCTGACTCAGGGTGCGCAGCGCGTTGAGCCGGATCACCTCGAGCTCGACGTCGGCGCGGGCGAGCCGGTCGCGCACGACCGGGTCGTCGAGGCTGCCGTTGCCACGCGCGACCTCGAGCAGCGCGTCCAGCTCGCGGCGGAAGCCGACCTGCTGGCCGAGCGTCGACACGCCCCGCTCGAAACCGAGCAGGCCCATCGCGACCGCCCAGCCCTGCCCGGGCTCACCGACGACCAGGTCGGCCTCGGTGCGGGCGGCGGTGAAGAAGACCTCGTTGAACTCCGCTCCCCCGGTCAGCTGCTCGATGCCCCGGATCTCGACGCCCTCCTGGCGGGTCGGGACGAGAAGGAAGCTGAGCCCGTGGTGCCGCTGCGAGCCCGGTTCGGTGCGGGCCAGCACGAAGATCCACTCCGAGAACTGCGCCAGGGACGTCCACACCTTCTGGCCGTCGATCACCCACTCCTGGGTGGTTGAGCCTGCCGAAACCAGCCGCGCCTTGGTCTGCACGTTGGCGAGGTCGGAGCCGGCGCCCGGCTCGGAGTAGCCCTGGCACCACAGCTCCTCGACCGCACGGATGCCCGGGAGGAAGCGCTGCTGCTGCTCCGGCGTACCGAACGCGATCAGGGTCGGGCCGAGCAGCTCCTCGCCGAGGTGGTTGACGCGCGCAGGGGCGTTCGCCCGGGCGTACTCCTCGTGGAAGATGACCTGCTGCGACAGGCTCAGCCCGCGGCCCCCGTGCTCGACCGGCCAGCCGATGCAGGTCCAGCCGTGCCGGGCGAGGTGGCGGTCCCACTCCAGGCGCTCGTCGTGCGCCTCGAGGTCCTTGCCGGAGCCGCCGAGGCCCTTGAGCGCCGCGAAGTCACCCACCAGGTGGTCCTCGAGCCATGCGCGGACCTCGGCGCGGAAGGCGCGGTCCTCGGGGGCGTCGGTCAGGTCCATGTCTGTTACCCTACCAAGCACTTGCTTGGGTCGCGACCGCCCGACGTGAAGGAGGTCCCGTGTCGACGCCCGGAGACCAGACACCTGGCGACCAGCCACGCACGCTCCCCGGCGTGCTCCGAGCCGCGGCGCACCGCTTCGGCGACCACCCGGCGTACGTCGAGGGTGAGCGCAACGTGTCCTTCCAGGCCCTGCTCGACCACGTGCGCGACGTGGCCCGGGGCTACCTCGCCTACGGTCTCGAGCCCGGGTTCCGGGTCGTCGTCTGGGCGCCGAACAGCATCGACTGGGTGGTCGCCGCGCTGGCCGTCACGTACGCCGGCGGCACCCTCGTGCCCGCCAACTCCCGCTACACCGGTCACGAGGTCGCGGACCTCGTCGACCGCACCGGCGCCGCCCTCGTGGTCGTCGACGACGGGTTCCTCGGCCGCACCCAGGTGGCGGACCTGCGGGCGGCGAGCGCCCTCCCCTCGGTGCGCGACGTGATCGACATCAAGTTCCTGCAGGTCGACGTCGGCGACGTGGACGCGCACGACGTCACCCTGGACGAGGTCGAGGCGCGCGCCGACGCTGTGTCCCCCGACGACGTGGCCGACATCCTGTTCACCTCCGGCACCACCGGCCGCCCGAAGGGCGCGATGTCCGCGCACCGCCAGACCGTCGGCGTCGCCCGGGCGTGGGGCGAGCTCGGCGGCGTCACCGCGGACGACCGCTACCTGGTGATCAACCCGTTCTTCCACTCGTTCGGCTACAAGGCCGGGATCGTGGTGGGTCTGACCACCGGCGCCACCCTCTACCCGGTCAGCACCTTCGACCTCGACCGGACGATGCGCCTGATCCAGGACGAGCGGATCACGGTGCTCCCGGGCGCCCCGACGATCTACCAGTCGCTCCTGGGCGCCCCGAACCGCGCCGACTTCGACCTCTCCTCGCTGCGGCTCGCCGTCACGGGCGCCGCGGTCGTCCCCGTCGTGCTGATCGAGCGCATGCGCGCGCCCGAGCCGGAGGGTCTCGCGATCGACCACGTCGTGACCGCCTTCGGGATGACCGAGGCCGTGGTGGTGACGATGTGCCGCGAAGGCGACTCGGCCGAGGTCGTCGCGACCACCTGCGGTCGGGCGATCCCTGGCATGGAGACCCGGATCGCGGAGAACGGTGAACTGCTCCTCCGCGGGGAGTTCGTGATGCTCGGCTACCTCGACGACCCGGCCGCCACGGCCGAGGCCATCGACCCCGACGGCTGGCTGCACACCGGCGACATCGGCAGGCTCGACGAGCAGGGCAACCTGACGATCACCGACCGGCTCAAGGACATGTACATCAGCGGCGGCTTCAACGTGTACCCCGCCGAGGTCGAGCAGGCCCTGATGCGGCTCGACGGCGTCCAGGACGTCGCCGTGGTCGGCGTACCCGACGAGCGGATGGGCGAGGTGGGCAGGGCGTACGTCGTGGTCTCGGCAGGCTCGACCGCCACCGTCGATGCGGACGCCGTGCTCGCCTTCGCCAAGGAGCGGCTCGCGAACTTCAAGGTGCCGCGCCAGGTGGTGCTGGTCGACGCACTCCCCCGCAACCTCGGGGGCAAGGTGCTCAAGAACGAGCTGCGCACCCGGGCTGTCGAGGCTGCCGGGACCCAGCGAACCGACGAGGAGCGTTGATGGACCTCACCCTGTCCGACTCCGAGCGTGCCTTCCAGGAGGAGGTGCGCGCGTGGCTCGCGGCGAACGTGCCGACCACCCGCCTGCCCTCGATGGACTCCGCCGAGGGCTTCCTCGCCCACCAGGAGTGGGAGGCGCGGCTCGCCGAGGCGCGCCTGTCGGTGGTCTCCTGGCCCGAGGAGCTCGGCGGGCGAGGAGCCTCGCTGGTCGAGTGGGTGATCTTCGAGGAGGAGTACTACCGCGCCGGTGCTCCGGGCCGGGTCAGCCAGAACGGCATCTTCCTGCTCGCGCCGATCATCTTCGAGCACGGCACCCCCGAGCAGCAGCAGCGCTTCCTCCCGACGATGGCCACCGGGGAGAAGGTCTGGGCCCAGGCCTGGTCCGAGCCCGAGGCCGGCTCGGACCTGGCGTCGCTGCGCTCCACCGCGACCAGGGTCTCGGCAAGCTCGACCACCGGCGGTCGTTCGGGCTGGCTGCTGAACGGCCAGAAGACCTGGTCGTCGCGCGCGGCGTACGCGCACTGGGGCTTCGGGCTGTTCCGCAGCGATCCCGAGGCCGAGCGGCACCACGGGCTCACCTACTTCGTCTTCCCGCTGGACGCCGAGGGGATCACGGTCCGGCCGATCGCCCAGCTCGACGGCGAGCCCGGCTTCGCCGAGCTGTTCTTCGACGACGTCTTCGTGCCCGACTCCGACGTGCTCGGCGCTCCCGGGGACGGCTGGCGGGTCGCGATGAGCACCGCCGGCAACGAGCGCGGGCTCTCGCTGCGCTCGCCGGGACGGTTCTGCGCCGCGGCCGACCGGCTGGTGGAGCTGTGGCAGTCCACGGAGGGCGAAGAGGTTTCGCCGCTCGCGGGCGCTCGCACCTCGACCACCAAGGCGGCCGACGGCGTCGTCGACGCCTGGATCAAGGCGCAGGCCTACCGCCTCTACACCTGGGGCACGGTGACGCGCCTGGCCGGCGGCGGCGACATCGGAGCTGCGGGGTCGGTGAACAAGGTGTTCTGGAGCGAGCTGGACGTCGCCCTCCACGAGACCGCGCTCGACCTGCTCGGTGCGGAGTCGGAGCTGGCCGACTCCCCGTGGATGGACGGGTACCTCTTCTCGCTGTCCGGACCGATCTACGCCGGCACCAACGAGATCCAGCGCAACATCGTGGCCGAGCGGATCCTCGGCCTCCCCCGCGAGCCCAAGGGCAGTGTCGCGAAGGAGGGGCAGAAGTGAGGTTCGAGCTCACCGACGAGCAGGCCGGCTTCGGCCGGGCGCTGGGCGACCTGCTGGCCAGGGCCGACACGGTCGGCGTCGCGCGGGCCTGGGCCGAGGGCGACACCGGTCCCGGCCTCGGGCTGTGGAAGCGGCTGGCCGACCAGGGCGTCAACGCCCTCGTGGTCCCGGAGGAGGCCGGCGGCATGGGCGGCTCGCTCGTGGACCTGGTGGTCGCCCACGAGGTCCTCGGCCACCACCTCGCCGTGGGCCCGTGGATCGAGGCGTCCGCCTTCCTCGCCACGGCCCTGACCGGCGAGGCCCTGGAGGCGGTCGCCGCCGGCGCCGTCGCCACCGTGGCCCTGCCGCCGCACGTGCCCTTCGCGCTCGACGGCGACGTCGCCGAGGTGGTGTACGCCGGGACCGCGGACGGGCTCCTCCGCGCACGAGTCGGCGAGATCCGGGCGTCGGTGGACACGACCCGGCGGCTCGCCGAGGTGAGCGCGGAGGCGGGTGCTGACCACGCCGCGGGGCCGGAGGTTTCGAGGCTCGCTGGCGCTCGCACCTCAACCACCGGGGAGGTGGCAGCGTTCGACGTCGCGGTGCTCGCCTGCTCTGCCCAGCTGGTCGGCTGCGGCGAGCGGCTGCTGGCCGACACGGTCGCCTACGCGAAGCAACGCCGCCAGTTCGGTCGCGAGATCGGCTCCTACCAGGCGGTCAAGCACCAGCTCGCCGACGTGCGGATCGCGCTCGACTTCGCCCGGCCGCTGGTCCTGGGCGCGGCACTCGGGGAGGTGCCCGCGTCTGCGGCCAAGGTCGCCGCGGCCGATGCCGCCTACCTCGCCTCGCGGGTCGGCCTGCAGGTCCACGGCGCGATCGGCTACACCCGCGAGTTCGACCTCGGCCTGTGGATCACCCGCGTCCGCGCCCTCGTCGGCGCGTGGGGCACGCCGGCGTACCACCGCGGTCAGGTGCTCGCCACCCTCACGGGATCGGCGCGCTGATGCACCTCGCCCGGACCGAGGAGCAGCAGGAGCTCGCCACCACCGTGCGCGCGCTGCTGACCCGCCGCTCGGACAGCGCTGCGGTCCGCGCGGCGATCGAGACGCCCGAGGGCTACGACACCGGGCTGTGGCAGGCGTTGTGCGAGCAGGTCGGGGTCGCCGCCCTCCCCATCCCCGAGCAGTACGACGGCTTCGGCGCGACCCTCGTCGAGACGGCCGTGGTGCTCGAGGAGCTCGGCGAGAACCTGACGCCCGCGCCCCTCCTCGCCGGCACGCTCGCGGCGGTGCACACGTTGCTCCACGGCTCGGAGTCGGAGCGCGAGGAGCTGCTGCCGGACCTCGCGGCCGGACGCGTCGTGCCGTTCACGCTCGGGCGCGTGGTGCTCGAGCCCGCCGACCGCACCCCGGCGATGGACCAGACCCTGCGGCTGGCCCTCGCCGCCGAGCCGGTCGAGCCGCCCGAGGACGTGCGCGACATCAGCATCGCGCTGGTCTCGGCGCTGCAGGTCGGTGCGATGCAGCGCGGACTCGACATGACCGTCGCCTACAGCAAGGAACGCGTGCAGTTCGGGCGGCCGATCGGGTCGTTCCAGGCGCTCAAGCACCGGATGGCCGACCTGCACGTCCTCCTCGAGGCGTCGCGGTCGGCGAGCTGGGGCGCGACCGCGGCCGCCGCGGCGTACCTGGCGGAGCCCAGCGAGGACCGCGGCGACGCGCTGCACCGGCTGGCGGCCGTCGCCGGCTCGTACTGCTCGGACGCGCTGGACCGGATCGCCGGTGAGACCGTGCAGCTCCACGGGGGAATCGCGATCACGTGGGAGCACGACGCCCAGCTGCTGTTCAAGCGAGCGCACGCGCTCTCCCAGCTCAACGGGCCTGCGCACCGGCACCGCGCTTCCGTGCTCACCTGACCGCAGGCTGACAGCTGAGCGGAGGCAGGGAACTCTCCGAGCTTCTCCTGAGAACCCTCGGGTGCGGCCCAGGCCGCGGCTAGCGTGGGCTCGACCCTCGGAGAACTGCCCGCCAGGAGGGACCAGATGCTCTCGCTGACCGGCCGCCCGCTGCTGGTGCTCACCATCATCCTTGCCGTCGTGGCGATCCTCGGTCTCGTGTTCCTGGTGCTCCGGGCGAGCGGGATGCCGCCGATGGCGCGGCGTCGCCGGGTCGCCTTCGTGGTCGCCGCCGCCGTCCTCGCGCTGCTCGGCCCGGCGTTCGCCGTGGGCGCCACCGCCCTCGTGGTCAACAACGACTACGGCTTCTACACCAGCTGGGCCGACCTCACCGGCTCCGGGCCGGCCCAGGTCGCGATCACGACCGGCAGCCTGGTCCGGCCGGGGCAGGGCACCCTCGAGGTGAGGACGGTGCACGCCCACGCCGGCGGGCTCGACGACCGGGTGATCGTGTGGCTGCCGCCGGGCTACGACCCCCACGCTGCCCGCGCCTACCCGGTCGTGATGTTCCTGCCCGGTCAGCCGAGCTCACCGCAGGGCACGTTCCGCCACTTCCAGTTCGCCCGGATCGCGACCCAGCTGGTGCAGAACCACCAGCTGCCGCCGTTCGTGGCGGTGTTCCCGACGCTGATGATCTCCCCGCCGCGCGACACCGAGTGCACCAACATCCCCGGCGGCATCCAGGCGGAGAGCTGGCTGAACACCGACGTGCCGGCGTACGTCGCCTCGCAGTACCACGTGCAGCAGCCCGGGCCGGACTGGTCGCTGATCGGCTGGAGCACCGGCGGGTTCTGCGCGGCGAAGCTGGTCACCGCCCACCCCGGCCGGTTCGGGTCGGCGACCGCGTTCGGTGGCTACTTCAACCCGATCCAGGACCAGACCACGGGCAACCTGTTCGGAGGCCTGCCGCAGCTCTACGACCAGAACTCACCGCTGTGGCTCTACCGCCACAACGGCGGGCTCGGCGGGTCGCGCCTGCTCGTGGTGGCCGGGCGGCAGGACGCCGAGACCTGGCGCGAGAGCCAGCAGATGCTGGCGCTGACCTCCCAGGACCCCAACGTCAGCCACCTGGTCTTCCCGACCGGCGGGCACAACTACAAGAACTACCGCAGCTACCTCGGCCAGGCCCTCGTCTGGGGCGCCCGGTCCTGGAGCCGGTGAGCGTGCGCAGCCGCGCCGCCGTCGGCGCTCTGCTCCTGCTCGTGTGCGCCGCCTGCGCCGGTCCGGCCGGAGGCGCGAGGGCCGCCCGTACGTCGAGCCGCCCGGCGAGCCCGTCGGCCCCGGCCCCCGCGGCCCCCTCGACCACCGAGACCGGGTCGACGGACCCGGCCGCGCGGACGGTCCGGGTGGTCGGGCTCGGCGACTCGGTGATGGCCGGCACCAACTGCGGCTGCGCCGGGCTCGCCGAGGAGTACGGCAGCGCGCTCGGGTCGCGGGACGGCGACCACGTGCTGGTCACCAACCTCGGAGTCGGCGGCACCGTCACCGACGACCTGCTCGAGAACCTCCAGGGAGACACGGCCACCCGGAGCGCGATCGCGGCCGCCAACGTCGTGCTGGTCACCATCGGCGCCAACGACCTGCTCCCCGAGCTCGACGAGTGGCGCTCCGAGGGGTGCGACGACGCCTGCTTCTCTGGTCCGGCCGCGCGCATGGGGCGGAACCTCACGAAGATCCTGGCGGCCGTGGACGCGGTTCAGGCGGGACACCGTGCCACCGTGCTCGTCACCGACTACTGGAACGTCTTCACCGACGGGGACGTCGCCCGCAGCACCGGCGGGCAGGCCCAGGTCGAGTGGTCCGCCGACATCACCGCCGCGGCGAACGACCAGATCTGTGCCGCCGCCCGCAGCGCCGGCGACACCTGCGTCGACCTCGTGCCGGTGTTCAAGCCCAGCGGCGCGGACCCCACGCGGCTGCTCGCCTCGGACGGCGACCACCCGAACGCCGCCGGCGTGCAGGCGATCGTGGCTGCCCTGCTGGCCGCGACGCCCGCCCAGCGATGAGGCCGCACCGCGTGGCCTCAGGCGTCGGGGCTCGACTCCAGCTGGGCCACGAAGCTCTCGAGGCGACGGTCGGGGACCAGCCAGATGAGGGCGACAACAGTGAACAGCGTCATGCCGATCCAGGGCGTCACGAGCGTCCCGGCGATGCCGGTCACGTAGAGGAGCGGGGACAGCTTGCCCTTGGCGTCCTGCCCGATCGCCTTCTTCAACCGGGACTCGGGACCCTCCAGGCCGATGATGGCCCGCTGGAGCACGACGTACGCGATCGCAGCCGCGAGCAGGTTGACGCCGTAGACGAGCACGGGCACCCGGGCGACGTCGGTCTCACCCATCCAGTCGGTGGTGAACGGGAACAGCGAGAGCCAGAACAGCAGGTGCAGGTTGGCCCAGAGCACGCCGCCGCTCACCCGGTCGCACAGCTGCAGCATGTGGTGGTGGTTCGACCAGTAGATCCCGACGTAGACGAAGCTGAGCAGGTAGATCACCAGGGGCGTGGCGGCGTGGCCGAGCGCCGCCCAGGTCGGGTCAGCCGGCCGGTGCAGCTCGAGCACCATGATCGTGATGATGATCGCGAGGACGCCGTCCGAGAACGCCTCGAGTCGCCCGGTTCCCATGGCTCCGCAGCCTAGGGCCTGGCGGTGTCCACCGGGCCCGGGTCAGGCGACCAGTGTCAGGCGACGATGCGCGGGTCGTCCTTCCGCGGGCGGCCACGGCCGCGCTTGTGCTCGACGACCTGGCCGCCGACCAGGATCTTGCCGCCCCAGACCCCGTGCGGCTCCCGCCGCTCGAGCGCACCGGCCAGGCAGAGCTCCTGCACCGGGCACCCGGCGCACAGCGCCTGCGCCTGCTCGAGCACCCGCGGAGACTCGGCGAAGAACAGGTCGGGCTCCTGGCGGCACGGCAGGTGGGACATCGACGGCACCTCTTCGACTCTCGCGATGTCAGTCGGGGGCGGGTCTCGCCGGACTGACCGGAGTCATCAGATTGGCCGTCTGAGGTAGGTCCCTGCATCGGGAGAATTCCCTAAGGTACCCCTGAACTTCCCGGTCACCCCCGGCTGCTGCGCGGGGAACGACCGCGAATGATCCCGATGAACGCCTGAATGTCCGGATCGTCGGGGTCCCCCGGCGCGGGTCGCACCCAGGCGAGCCCGACGGGCGACTCCTCGACGCCCGTGACCGGCCGGAAGGCCACGTCCTTGCGATGGTGCAGCCGCGCCAGCGACATCGGTACGACCAGGATCCCGGTGCCGGCCGCGACGGTCTCCACGGCCTGCGCCAGGGCGAGCCCCGGGTGCTCGTGCAGCACGTCGTGCTCGTCGGCGAGCTCGGCGATGTCGATCTCGTCGTACGCCGTCACCGGGTGGTCGGCCGGTACGACGACCACGGGCACCTCGCGGTACAGCGGGATCAGGTGGAACGTCTCGCGATCCACCTCGCCGCGGACCAGGCACATGTCGACGCGGCCCTCCCGGAGCGCTTTCTCCTGGTCGGACACCTCCACGGTCACCAGCTCCAGCGGCCGGCGCATCCGCTCCCGCCACGCCCGCTCCCACTTGCCCGGCATCACGCCGGGCACGAAGCCGACCCGGAACGCGCCGGACGGGGCGCCGGGAGGTGTGACCTTGTCCACGCCGGCCACCCTAGGCCGTCGTGTGATGCGTCATACCGGCAGCCGGATCGGCGCTGTTAGCCTCCGCCCCATGCGACCTGCCAAGGACTTCTTCGCGCCTCTCGCCGTCGGGGCGCCCGCGCCTCTGCGCGAGATCCCGGCCCGCCCCAGCCGCGCGATCCACTTCTTCGACCCCGGCAACCCGAAGATGGCCGCGAAGGTGCCCGACATGGTCGGCACCGTCGACGTGCTGCTCGGCAACCTCGAGGACGCGGTCAAGGCGGAGAACAAGGAGGTCTCGCGCGAGGGCCTCGTGAAGATCGGCCAGGACGTCGACTTCGGGCCGACCCAGTTCTGGACCCGGATCAACTCCCTGGACTCCCCCTGGGTGCTCGACGACCTCACCACGCTGGTGCCCGCGATCGGCCACAAGCTCGACGTGATCATGGTCCCGAAGGTGCAGGGCGCCGAGGACATCCACTACGTCGACCGGATCCTCGCCCAGCTCGAGGCCAAGGCCGGCCTCGACCGGCCGATCCTGGTGCACGCGATCCTCGAGACCGCGCGCGGCGTCGCGAACATCGAGGAGATCTGCGGCGCCTCGCCGCGGATGCAGGGCCTGTCGCTCGGGCCGGCCGACCTCGCCGCCGACCGGCGGATGAAGACGACGCGCGTCGGTGGCGGACACCCCGGCTACCTGGTCCGCCAGGACCCCGTGGACGGGGACATCGAGGGGCCGCGGACGACGTACCAGCAGGACCTCTGGCACTACACGATCGCGCGCATGGTCGACGCGTGCGCGATGCACGGGATCTACCCGTACTACGGGCCGTTCGGTGACATCGCCGACGTGGTGGCGTGCGAGGACCAGTTCCGCAACGCCTTTCTCCTCGGCTGCGTCGGCGCCTGGTCGCTGCACCCCAAGCAGATCGCGATCGCGAACAAGGTCTTCTCCCCCAGCGTCGAGGACGTGCGGCACGCGCGCCGCGTGATCGCCGCGATGGGTGACGGCACCGGCGCGGTGATGCTCGACGGCAAGATGGAGGACGACGCGTCGGTCAAGCAGTGCAAGGTGATGGTCGCGCTCGCCGAGGAGCTGGCCGCGATCGACCCGGAGCTCAAGGCGCAGTACGACGCGATCTCCCTGGAGGACTGATGAGCGACTTCACTCCCCTCCGCTCGGTGCTCTACATGCCGAGCTCGAACGAGCGCGCCCTGGAGAAGGCGAAGACGATCCCGTGCGACGGGCTGATCCTCGACCTCGAGGACGCCGTGGCTCCCGACGACAAGCCCGCGGCCCGCGAGGCGGCGTGCGCTGCCGCGGCGTCGGGTGAGTACGGCCGACGCACGGTCACGATCCGGGTCAACGGGATCGGCACGGAGTGGCACGACGACGACCTCGCCGCCGCGTCGGCCGCAGGTCCTGCCGCCGTGGTGGTGCCGAAGGTGAGCAGCGCCGACGAGGTGCAGCAGCTGGTCGCCGCGATGGAGAAGGCCGGCGCCCCGGACCACACCCGCCTCTGGGCGATGATCGAGACGCCCGTGGCGATCCTCGACGCGCTCTCGATCGCGCGGGCCTCCGACCGGCTCTCGGTGCTGGTGATGGGGACCAACGACCTCGTCAAGGAGCTGTACGCCGAGCACGTGCCCGGCCGCGCCCCGATCCTGCCCTCCCTGCACACCGCGCTCCTCGCGGCGCGGGCCGCGGGCATCGCGATCGTCGACGGCGTCTACAACGACGTGAAGAACCTCGACGGCTTCCTCGCCGAGTGCCGGCAGGGCCGCGAGATGGGGTTCGACGGGAAGACGCTGATCCACCCCGGCCAGGTCGAGGGCGCCAACGAGGCGTTCGCGCCGTCGGAGCAGGCGATCGAGGACGCCCGCGGGATCCTCGCGGCCTGGGACGCACGCGACTCCGGCGTGGTCACCTACAACGGCCGGATGATCGAGAACCTCCACGTGGAGTCTGCCCAGCGCACGCTGGCGATCGCGGAGGCGATCGCAGCGCTCTGAGCCGGGAGCCAGCGAGGCGCCGTACTGAGCCTGCCGAAGTGAACGAGCTGGGACCCGACGCGAAGAGGTTGATTTCGGCAGGCTCAATCCACGGAGCGGGGCGCGGGTGAGCGTGCGCTTGTCCTGAGGTGCGAGCGCAGCGAGCCTCGAAGGGAACCCGCGACGGCGGCTCGAAACCTGCCCCGGTCAGGCAGGCGGCTTGCGCCCCGCGCGGACGCCGCGCCCGGCCGGCTGGAAGCCCCGCGCGCGGTAGAGGCGAGCCGCGTCGCTGCCGTCGTCGGCAACGATCACCCACCTGTGCGCGCCGTGCTCGGCTGCCCAGTCGGCTGCGACGCCCAGCAGGTGGCCGGCCAGGCCGCGGCGCCGGTGGTCCGCGGCGGTCACGACGCTCTGGTAGCGCGCCACCCCGTCACCGCACAGGACGATCCCGAGCTCGGCGACCAACCGGTCGCCGAAGAACGCTCCGAACCACGCGGCCTCGCCGGTCGCGGAGGCTTCCCTCCGTGTGCCGGTCGAGCGACGCTCGAACTCCGCCTCGTGCGGGTCGTCGGCGGCGAACTCCTGGATCCGCAGCCCCGTCGACTGCTCCCACTCGATGGCGTCGGCCAGCTGCTTGAACAGGTAGCCCTGCGGCACCCTCGTCTGCGCGGGCGGGGTCGTCGTGGCGAGGACGTCGTCGCGGTCCAGCTCGAGGTCGAGGGCCTGCCAGGCCTCGGGATCGCGCGGATCGGCGACCAGCCCGATCGAGCGGTGCCTGGCCTCCGGCAGCTCACGCTCGAAGACCTCGAGCCAGTGCTCGGGCTCGTCGACCCGCTCCGCGTCGGTGACGAGGACGAGGTTGCCCCAGTGGTGCAGTGGGTTGGCGGGGCTGCGCACGACCAGGTGATCGGGGCGCTCGTCCACGGTCGCCCCGTTGAGGCGGAGGACGGCGAGATCGGTGTGCCAGGCGAGCGGAAGGTCCATGGCGGGGAACCTACCCACCGGGGCAGGAGTCATCCGACCTGGTCGAGCAGGTGCAGGTGGAACTCACGCTCCAGGTGGCCGGTGACCAGGGCCGCGTCGCCGCGCAGCACCCGGTCGGGGCCGAGGACGACGATCCGCCAGCCCAGGGCCGAGAGCGTCGCGAGGTCGGGCTCGCCCTGGCCACCGGTCAGCAGAGCTCCGAACCGATGCGCCTCGAGGCCCAGCGCGAGCCGCGTGCCGCCGGGGCGCACGACGAGGCCGGGGCTCGGCGTCGGCAGACGGCCGTGCAGCCAGCGCAGCCGCAGCACCGACTCGGCCGCACCGTCGGCACGGCCGTCGCAGATCGCGGCCAGCTCGCGCAGCTGCACGATGCCTGGCTGACCACCGAAGCGCGGGAGCTCGGCGAGCAGTGCTGCGTGACCGAACGCGCCGAGCCGGAGCAGACCGTCGAGCGCGGCGAGCGCCCGGTCGGGCGCGAGCTGGCGGCCGAGGTCGAGCGCCGTTCGCAGCGGGGTGGTGCAGCGGACACCGGCCACCACGGCGAGGTCGCGGTCGGCGTAGCGCACCGGCCGGTCGGCGTACCGGTGCCGGCTGCGCCCGTGGACCTCGATCGGCGCGGGGGCCTGCGGATCGGCCCTCGGGAGGTCGACGCCGTGCAGCCAGGCAGCGGTGGTCCCGACGACGACCTGCTCCCCGACGACGAGGCGGAGGGCCCGGGCGCGTACGGCGACCGACAGCGGCACGGTCGCGTCCACGTACACGCCTCGCAGCAGCCGCCGCACCCGTCCGGAGCGGTGCAGCCGGTCGAGCACACCCCGGCCGAGGCCGGCACGCGCGGCCATGGCCGCGGTGAACGGCTCCTCCACCGGGAGACGTGGCACGACCGGACCGAGGGGCAGAGCGACCAGGGGCGCGGGTGAGGTGTCCATCGGCCCACGATGACCCACGCGGCACGCTGCCCGCCGACGCAATCCACAGGCTCCCGGAGCACGCCCGGATGTGAACGCGCACACGGTCGCGGTCCCGCGGCCCAGCGCGCTGAAACCGCGTCCTCACGGGGAGTCCGGGGCCGCGATCGAGGGGTTGACGGAACCTGATGTTAGCGCGAACATTCCGTCTTGTGCGCCTGTGACCTGCGTTACACCCGCACTCTTTCGCCACTCGGGAAGCAAGGAGTCGCCATGCCCAGGCACGCGTCCAGGAACGTCCGGCACCGTCCGATCCACCTCGTCGCCGTGCTCCTCGCGGCCCTCGCGCTCATCGCCGGCGCGACGCTCGTCGCGCCGGCCCAGGCGGCGCAGCAGGCGCCGGCCCGGCCCGAGGGCCCGTGCGACCTCTACGCCGCCGGCGGCACGCCGTGCGTCGCCGCGCACAGCACCACCCGGGCGCTGTACGCCGGGTACCACGGGCCGCTCTACCAGGTGCGCCGGCTCTCGGACGGCCGGAGCCGCGACATCGGCGTGGTCGAGCCGAGCCTCAAGCCGGCGCCGGACGCGGGCGGCTACGCCGACTCCGCTGCGCAGGACACCTTCTGCGCGAACACCACGTGCTTCATCACGACGCTGTACGACCAGTCCCCCCGGCACAACGACCTGACCCAGGCGCCGCGGGGGGCGTTCAGCGGTCCGGCCATGGGCGGCGCGAACAACCTGCCGATCTCGGACATGGCCCCGATCACCGTCTCCGGGCACAAGGCCTACGGCGTCTTCATCGAGCCCGGCATGGGCCTGCGCAACAACGACACCCGCGGCATCGCCGTCGACGACGAGCCCGAGGGCATGTACTGGGTGGTCAACGGCCAGCACTACAACGACGGGTGCTGCTTCGACTACGGCAACGGCGAGACCGACAGCCGCGACGACGGTGACGGCACCATGGAGACGTCGTACTTCGGCAACGCGCCGTGGTGGTACCACGGCAACCCGCCGGGCCCCTGGGTGATGACCGACCAGGAGAACAACCTGGTCGGCTGCGTGAACCCGGGCAGCACCTCGAAGCTCTGCGCCGACCTGCCGACGATGACCTCGCGGTTCGTGACCGCGGTCGCGAAGGGCGAGCCGCACCACTGGGCCTCCCTCGGTGGTGATGCCCGGTCCGGCAGCCTGACCACGATGTACGACGGCCCCCGCATCGGGCCCAGCTACGACCCGATGCGCAAGCAGGGCGCGATCGTCCTCGGCAACGGCGGCGACAACAGCGTCGGGTCGCAGGGCACGTTCTACGAAGGCGTGATGACTGCCGGCTACCCGAGCGACCGCACCGACCAGGCGGTGCAGGCCAACATCGTCCACGCCGCGTACGACGGGCCGCAGCTGACGCTTGCACCCGGGTCCGCGACCGACACCCCGCCCGGCCTGCAGACGTTCGCCCCCGGAGCTGGCCAGCAGGTCACCGAGACGTTCACGAACACGACGGGCGCCGCCGCGGTCGGGGTGAAGCTCGGCCTGACGCCGCCTGTGGGATGGACGTCGGTGGTGACCGGCACGGAGGACACGTCGACGACCTTCGACTCGGTGGCCACCGGTGCGAGCGTCAGCGCCACCTTCACGGTGACGCCGGGGCCCAGCCCGTTCAACGGTGACCTCGTCGGCGAGAGCTCCTGGACGACACCGGGTCAGGGCAGTCGCCGGACCACCCGGACCACCGAGCGGGTCCGGAACACGAGCCCGGTCAAGATCAACGAGTACCGGACCGGCACGGACGGCAACCCGACCAACGCGTTCATCGAGCTCTACAACGCCGGCGACAGCACGGTGGACCTGTCCGGCTGGACGCTGACCGAGCACCCCTCCGAGCAGGCCGTGGACTCCACGATCACGATCCCTGCCGGCACGAAGCTCGGCGGCGGCAAGACCTACCTGCTGGGGCTCGCGGCCTCCGGCCTCGCTGCTCCGGCTTCGGCGGGCGACCGCACCGTCAACGTCCGCAGCACAGCCGGGCTCGCACCCGGGCAGCAGGTGCGGATCGGCACCGGCCCGAACGCCGAGACGCGCACGATCTCCTCGATCACGAGCACAGGCGCCACCGGGCCGCGCGTGCCGGGCAAGCTCGGCAACGCGGTGCGACTGTCGGGCAACGGTGAGTACGTGACCCTGCCCCAGGGCATCGTCGGCGGCCTCGACGACTTCACGATCTCGGCCTGGGTCGACCTGGCGGCGACGAGCACCTGGTCGCGGATCTTCGACTTCGGCAGCGGCACGGGCACGAACATGTTCCTGACCGTCGACGGTGGAGGGGCCGGGCTGCGGTACGCGATCACCAAGAGCGGCAACGGAGCCGAGCAGCAGCTCACGGGCGGCGGCCAGCTGCCGTTGAACACCTGGTCGCACGTGGCGGTCACCCTCGCGGGCAACACCGGGCGGCTCTACCTGAACGGCACGCTCGTGGCGACCAACCCGAACATGACGCTGCACCCGTCAGCCCTCGGCAGCACGACCCAGAACTGGATCGGGCGCTCGCAGTACCCCGACCCCTTCCTCAACGCGATCGTGGACGACTTCCAGGTCTACGACCGCGCGCTCTCCGACTCCGACGTCGCCGCGCTGGCGGGCGGGCAGGCCGGGGCGGGCACCGTGGCGTCGTACCGGTTCGACGAGGAGTCGGGTCCCACCGCGCTGGACTCATCCGGCAACGGCAGGGACGCGACCATCGTCAGCGACGCGACCGCGGCGAGCGCCGGCACTCCCCTGTGGCAGCCGCTGCCGGACGGTCCGGTGATCACGGTGCCCGCCGGGTCGACGAACGTGCCGGTGACCAGCACGTCAGGCTTCACCGTCGGCCAGAAGCTGTCCGTGGGCTACGGCGACCGGATCGACACCGCCACGGTGACCGCGGTCGGCAAGCGCGGCACCCAGGCCTACCTCGCGGCCGCGGCTCCGGCTGGTGCGACGACGCTCAAGGTGACGTCCACGAGCAACATCTCCGCCGGTGACACGATCCGCCTGGACATCGACTCCCGGATCGAGAAGGTCACGGTCGCGTCCGTCGGCACCCCCGGGGCCGGGGGCACCGGCCTGACCCTGACCGCGCCGCTCGAGTTCGCGCACTCCTCGAACCTGCCCTTCAGCGACCGGGGCACCGGCGTCACCTTCAGCCCGGCGACCCGGTTCGCCCACGAGAGCAACGAGCCGGTGCGACCGCTCGGCAGCGGCCTCACGCTCGACCGGCCGCTCGACAACGGCCACCCCGTCAACGCGGCGATCCTCGACGACGCGGTGACCGGCGCCGGCTACCAGGGCTCGCCCGCCCCGGACCAGTGGTTCGGCGGCCCGGCACTCGCCGGCGCCGGTGCGATGGTGCTCCGCGACGCCGACGGCCGCGTGACCGACAGCCTCGACTACGGCCGCCTGGTCGACCCGTGGCTCGCCGAGGGCTACCAGGCGGCGTCCGGCTCGGGCCGGTCCGGCTGCACGGCGCTCGTGCCCGCGGTGACCTCGGGGGCGGGTACGAGCGCCGCGCGGTACCCCGACGGGGCGGACACGGACAGCAACTGCGCCGACTTCGTCACCACCCGCAAGCCCACACCGGGAGCGGCCAACCAGAGCGTGCTGAGCGCGGGTCCGCGGGTCTCCCTGCAGCCGTCGGCCGGAGGGTCGACGTACCTGCGCCACGACGACGCCAGCAACGACGTGCTGCTGTCGACCGTGACGGCGTCGAGCACGGCCGCGCTCAAGGCGGACGCGACCTTCGTGAAGGCTGCGGGCCTCGCCGACACGAGCTGCGTGTCCTTCGAGTCGGTCAACCGGCCCGGCAGCTACCTGCGGCACGAGAACTTCGTGCTGCACCTGCAGCCGGACGACGGCAGCTCGTTGTTCGCCCAGGACGCGACGTTCTGCCCCCGGGCCGGCAACAGCGGCTCCGGCACGTCGTACCAGTCGGTGAACTTCCCGACGAAGTTCGTCCGCGCCTTCCAGGGAGCTGCCTACCTCGCGAGCGATGGCGGCACAAACCCGTGGGACGACGCCGCCTCGTGGGCCGAGGACTCGACGTGGCTCGAGGCGACACCGTGGGCGCCCGGCCCGTGACCGGGGCCCGCACGGGCCCGGTCAGGAGCCCCTGAGGGTCGCCCGGATCGCGGGAGCGAACTGCCGCACGATCTCGTCCGCGGGCGCGGAGGCGACGGGCTCGACCTGGAGCACGTAGCGCATCATCGCCAGCCCGACGAGCTGTCCGCAGACCAGCTCGAAGCGCAGCGCCGAGGCGTGCACTCCCGTGGCCCGGGCGGCCGGGTTGACGACCGTGCGGTTCAGCACCTGGTAGAAGGCCCGGCCGGCGCGGGCGCTGCCGACCGAGGACCGCACCATCCGCAGCATGCCCTGGCGGGTGCGCGGGTTCTCGCACAGGCCGAGGAAGCTGCGCAGCAGCCGTTCGCTGAAGTCCACGGCCGTGTCCACCGCCACGTCGGCGGTGGCGGCGACCATCCTCGCCTCGGCGGCCCGGCAGGCGGCCAGCACCGCCGGCGAGTCGGGAAAGAGCGGAGCGCTCACCGGACCACGGTAGCGGTGGTCAGGGGCGCGGTGGCTCCCGCGTCCCGTCGCCGGACTGGTCCGGGAGCAGCCGGCGGTGCAGCTCGGTCGTGAGCGTGTGGATCGCCCGGGTGATCTCGGTGTTGGTCTTGAGCTCGAGCTCCTGCTCGACGAAGTCGTGGTCGGCCTTCGCCTGCTGGTACGCCGACTGCCGGTTCTGCCCGATCATGACGAACGTGGACAGGAAGATCGCCTCCAGGGACACCACGAGCGTGAGCGTTGGCCAGGGTGAGGACTCGACCAGCAGCATCCAGCCCGCGAACACCACGACGTGGATGTAGACGAACGCCATCGACCCGGCGAACTTCGTGATCGCGTCCGCCACCCGCAGCTGCAGCTGCGCCGCCCGGCGCTCCGCGACCCGCTGGTACGCCGGGTGGGCCGGCGTCGGGCCGGGCTGCCCGTCCACCCGGGCTGCGGGAGTGTCGATGCCGCTCATCCTGACCACCTCCGGAGTCGTCGGTGACCAGCATGGCCCGCCGGCCGACGCGCGGCGGGCACGACACGACGCCGGTCGCCGACGAGGCGCCCAGGAGCCGCCCCGGAGTCAGTCCACGCGAGCGGTGGTGTCGTAGCCGCCGCGGTAGTACAGCAACGGCTTGCCGTCCTCGCCGAAGCCGAGCTCGCGCACGCGGCCGAGCACCACGTAGTGGTCCCCCGCCTCGTGCACGGAGTGCACCGTGCAGTCCACGAACCCGATGGCGCCCTCGATCAGCGGGGCGCCCGTGGTCGCGGGCCTCCAGTCGATGCCGTCGTACTTGTCGGTGCCCTTGGTGGCCATCGCCTGGGAGACGTCGGCCTGGTCGGCGGCGAGGAAGTTCACGCAGAAGAAGCCGGCGCGCTGCATCAGCGGCCAGGCGCGGGAGGTCTTCGCCGGGCAGAACATCACCAGCGGCGGCTCCAGCGACACCGAGGAGAAGGACTGGCAGGTCATGCCGACCGGCGAGCCGTCCGACATCGAGGTCACCACGGTCACCCCGCTGGCGAACAGGCCCAGGACGTCGCGGAACCGCCGGGCCCGGGCCGCGGACTCCGGGTCGTCGGGGATCGGCGTGTGCTCGCCGAGGCGCATCTCGAAGTCGAGCTCGTTGCCGAGCCACGACCGGATCAGCTCCTGGCTGGGCCAGGTCTCCCGGGCGTCGTCGCTCATCCCCTCCGGGATGTCGCCCTGGGATTCCTTGGTCACCGGACCATTCTTCATGTCGCCCCCGTCGTCCTCGTCACCGGCCGGTCACTGAGCACTCACTGGCCGCCGAAGTCGTGACCCCAGTAGGACACCGCCGTGCTCTCGCGGGCGACCCAGCGGGCGTCGTCGACGCGCAGGCCCTCGCAGCCGAACTCGACGTCGAAGCCACCGGGCGACCTCACGTAGAAGGACACCATCTCGTCGTTCATGTGCCGCCCGAGGGTCGCCGACAGCGGCGCCTTGTGCTTGCGCACCCGCTCGAGGGCACGACCCACGTGGTCGAGCTCGTCGACCTCGAGCATCACGTGCACGCACTTGGCCGGGTTCGGCATCGGCAGGAACGCGAGGCTGTGGTGGCGCGGGTTGACGCCGAGGAAGCGCAGCCAGACCTTGGAGCCGGGCTCCTTGCCGACGAACTCGCCCGGCATGCTCATCGAGTCGCGCAGCCGGAAGCCGAGCACCTCGGTGTAGAACCGGAGCGCCTCGACGTCGTCGGTCACCGGGATGACGATGTGGCCCATGCCCTGGTCGCCGGTGACGAACCGCGCAGCGTACGGCGTGACCACGGGCCGCGACTCGTAGGTGATGCCGTGGAACAGCTCGAAGACGTTGTCCCACGGGTCGGAGAAGCGGACCAGCTCCTGGACGCGGCGGTCGGCGAGCTCGTCGGGCGTGCCCTCCTCGAAGACCACGCCGGCCTCCTTGAGGTGGAGGCGGGCCGCCTGCAGGGCCTGGTGGTCGGCGACCTCCCAGCCGGTCGCGGAGAGCTGGTCGACCTCGGCGGGGAACACGACCACGCGGGCCGACACCTCGTCGATCCGGTAGTACAGGTGGTCGGGGTTCGGGCCGCGCCCGACGGCCAGCCCGAGCACCTTCTCCGCGAACGTGCGCCAGGCGTCGAGGTCCGTGCTGGCCACCCGGATGTAGCCCATGGACTTGATCTCGATCGTCATGCGCGTGGCCTTTCCACGTGTCGTGCCAGGAATGCCGTGCAGATCTCGGCGAACTCGTCGGCGGCCTCGATCTGGGCCCAGTGACCACAATTCGGGAAGACATGCAGCTGGGCCTTCGGGATCAGCTTGAGGGCCACCATCGCTCCGTCGAGCGGGTTGACCCGGTCCTCCCGGCCCCAGGTGAGCAGGGTGTGCTTGCGCAGCGTGTGGGCCTCGCGCCAGAGCATGCCGTCCTCGGCGGTCTCGGGGTTCCAGAAGGACATCCCCATCGAGCGCATCGCCTCCTGGGCCCCGGGTGCGGTCGCGTCGGCGTACCGCTCCTCGACGAGCTCGTCGGTGACCAGCGCCTGGTTGACCACCATCGTGGAGATGAACGCGCGCAGCGTCTCCCGCGACGGGTTCGCGCCGAAGTCCATCAACCGCTGCACCCCCTCCGTGGGGTCGGCGTGGAAGAGGTTCAGCGAGAGCCCGCCGGGCCCCATCAGCACGAGCCTGCCGACCCGGTCGGGGTGGCTCAGCGCGAGCCGCATCGCCGTGCCACCGCCGAGGGAGTTGCCGAGCAGGTGCACCCGGTCGATCTGGAGCTCGTCGAGCAGCTTCACGACGTACTCGGCGGAGTGGCGGTAGTAGTTGCCGACCACCGGCGGCTTGTCGGAGCCGCCGAAGCCGGGCTGGTCGACGAGCAGGGTGCGGAAGTCGGCGGCGAACCGCGGAAGCGCAGGCCCGAAGTTGCTCCAGGCGGAGGCTCCGGGCCCACCGCCGTGCAGCATCACCAGGGGCAGGCCCCCGCCGATCGCGCCTGAGGTCCCTGAGCCTGCCGAAGGGCCGGCCTCGTAGTAGTTCAGCGTGATGTCGCCGGCCTTGGCCGACCTCTGCACGGACTCCTTGTCGAAGGCCATCGGCTCAGTACATCCCCGGGTCGACCTTGTGCCCGAACTCGTGCGCGCCGTACATCTGCAGGGCGCGCTCGGGGTCGTTGGCCGCGTGCACCCGCCCGGCGTGCGCGTCGCGCCAGGCCCGCTGGAGGTAGGTGCCCTCGGCCAGCGCCCGGCCACCGGAGGCCTCGAACAGCGCGTCGATGGCGTCGATGGCCCGCTGCGTGCCGAGCACCTGGTCGCGACGGACCTTGAGGCGCAGGCCGAGAGGGATCTGCTCGCCCTTCCCGACCAGCGCCATCTCCTCGCGGATGTTGTTCATCGCCAGCGCCCAGGCGGCGTCGATGTCGCTGGAGGCGCGTGCGATGCGCACCGCGGCGAACGGGTCGAGCGACGCCTTCTCCCCCAGGTACGCCGCCCGCACGCGCTTCTGCTGCATGTCCACGTGCTCGGCGTACGCGCCGTAGGCCATGCCGATGATCGGCGTGCAGATCGTCGTGGTGAAGATCGAGTGGAAGGGCAGCTTGTAGAGGTTCGAGGTGTTCACCTCCTGGCCGGGACCCTTGCACTGGCCGGTCTCGCTCATCGACAGCGTGAACGCCTCGGGGATGAACACGTCCTCCACGATGATGTCGTTGGACCCCGTGCCGCGGAGGCCGACGACGTTCCAGACGTCCTCGATGCGGTACCGGTCGCGCGGCACCATGAAGGTCTTGAAGTCCACGACGTTGCCGTCGGCGTTGAACACGAGCCCGCCGAGCAGGACCCAGGTGGCGTGGTCGCAGCCGGAGGAGAAGCTCCACTTGCCCGACAGCGTGTAGCCGCCGTCGGTGATCGTCGCCTTGCCGGTCGGCGCGTACGACGAGCTCAGCCGCACGTTGGTGTCCGAGCCCCACACCGCCTGCTGCGCGTCGTCGGCGAAGAGCGCGACCTGCCAGGGGTGCACGCCGAGCACGCTGGAGACCCAGCCGGTCGAGCCGCACGCGCCGGCGATGTCGCGGACCGCGGTGTAGAAGTCCACCGGGTCGGCCTCGAGGCCGTCGTACCGCTTCGGCTGGAGCATGCGGAAGAAGCCGGTCTCCTCGATCTCCTTGATCGAGGCCTCGGGCACCACCCGCAGCCGTTCCGCCTCGTCCGCGCGCTCGCGGATCGTGGGCAGCAGGTCCCGGATGCCGTCCAGCACTGCCTGACTCATGACTTCTCCTCGGTGTTCGGGTGCGCCACCAGCAATACTAGAACACGTTCTAACTCTGCGGCAATGGAACCACGCGGGGGCATCACGTGCCGCATCACCGGGCATCACCGGCGACCGGGCCCGGATCGGGCGTTTGCGACACGCGGGACGTCCCGGACACCTACGCTCGTCCGGTCATGGACCACCCACCGCCTCGCCCGACCCACGACCTCGGGGTCACCGACGTCGGGTACGAGCGGATCCTGCGCGACCTGCACCGCCGCGGGCACCGCAACGTTCCTCCGCCCCCGGTCGCGCCGCCCCCGGTCGCGCCACCTCCCGGACGCGGGAGGTGGGGAAGGCGAATCGCCGCCGCGGCCGTCGCCCTGGTCGGCGTCCTGGCCCTGCTCGTGCGGTGGAGCAGCAGCCACCAGGACCCGGCCTACGCCTTCCTGGACTCGGTCGGTGGCCATCCGGTGACCTACAGCTCCTGCCAGCTGATCCAGGTCGCGGTCTACCCGGCCGGCGGTCCGCCGGACGCCGAGCAGCTCGTCCGCGAGGCCGTGGACACGATGCGCTCGGCGACCGGGCTCAAGATCGTGGTCGCCGGGACCTTCGGCGGGCACGCTCCCAACTGGAACTTCAAGGCCGGGCCGGTGTACCCCGACGACCCGATCGCCGTGTCGTGGCAGGACGGCGACGCGATCGCGGAGCTCACCGACGAGATCGCCGGACTGGGAGGCAGCCGGGAGGTCATCGGTCGCGGCGGGAGCAAGCGCTACGTCGCGGGCACGATCGCCCTCTCCCGCGACTACTACGCCTACCTGGACAAGCACCACAACCACGCGGAGGCACTCGCCGTCCTGCTGCACGAGTTCGGCCACGTCTTCGGCCTCGCGCACGTCGACTCGTCCGGTGAGCTCATGTACCGCCACAACATCGGCCGCACGGCGCTCGGCCCCGGCGACCTCGAGGGCCTCCAGCTGCTCGGCAAGGGCCCCTGCACGTAGCCCGAGAGCCGGCCAGAGAAGCGGTCAGAGCGGATCGGGGAGCGCGAACCCCAGCTCGGCGCAGCCGGCCTCGAGGTGCGCGATCACCGACTCGACCACCTTGACACGGGCGTAGCGCTTGTCGTCGGCCTCGACCAGCACCCAGGGCGCCTGCGGGGCGTCGGTCTCGCGGAGCATGTCCTCCACGGCCTCGACGTAGTCGGCGCGTCGGGCCCGGTTGCGCCAGTCCTCGTCGGTCAGCTTCCAGGTCTTGAGCGGGTCGGCGTCCCGCTTGCGGAAGCGGCGCTCCTGCTCCTCGTCGGAGACGTGCATCCAGAACTTCAGGACGAGCACACCCTCGCCGCGCAGCATGCGCTCGTAGGAGCAGATCTCGGCGTACGCGCGACGCCACTGCTCCTCGGTCGCGAAGCCCTCGACCCTCTCGACCAGCACGCGGCCGTACCAGGTGCGGTCGAGCACCGCGAAGCCCCCGAGCCCGGGAACGGCCGGTGCGAAGCGGTGCAGGAAGTGGTGCCGCTTCTCGTCGGCGGTCGGCGCGGCGTACCCCTTGACCCGGACGTGGCGCGGGTCCATCGGCGCCACCAGGCGCTTGATCGCCCCGCCCTTGCCGGACGCGTCCCAGCCCTCGAAGAGCACGAGCATGCCCGGGCCGATGTCCGGGTGTCCTGGGAACTTCCCGCCGATGGCGAGCCGGATCTGGGCCAGTCGGTTCGAGGCAGCGGCGAGCCGCTCGTTCTCCTGACGCTTGGTCAGCTTGTGCGAGAGGTCCAGCTCGTCGAGGCGCCCCATGGGTCGATGCTAGGAGACCACCGGTCGCGACGCTGCCCACGGCAGATCCGCCGGCGGCAGCACGGCCTTCGGCGGGCGCACGCCGGCGGGCACCGTGGTGCCATGACCAGTACGACGCTCGCCGCCGGCGTGGACGACCTGCTCGCCCAGCGGCTCATGGCCCAGCGCATCATCGTCCTCGGCAAGCCGCTCGAGGACGTCGACGCGAACCGACTCTGCGCGCAGCTGCTGCTCCTCTCCGCCGAGGACGCGCGCTCCGACATCAGCCTCTGGATCAACTCCCCCGGCGGCTCGGTCACCGCGATGCTGGCGATCCACGACGTGATGCGCCTGATCCCGAACGACGTCAGCACGCTCGCAATGGGGATGGCCGCGAGCGCCGGGCAGTTCCTGCTCTCCGCGGGCACGCCGGGCAAGCGCTACGCGCTCCCCCACGCCCGGATCCTGCTGCACCAGGGGTCGGCCGGCATCGGCGGCACCGCCGTGGACATCGAGATCCAGGCCGAGGACCTCCGGCACACCCGCGACACCGTGCTCGGCCTGATCGCCGAGCACACCGGGCAGGACGTCGCGACCGTCGAGCAGGACTCCCGCCGCGACCGCTGGTTCACCGCCACCGAGGCGCTCGGCTACGGCTTCGTCGACAAGGTGATCGAGGCGGTCGACGACGTGGCGCCCGCGCGGACCCACCGGATGGGGCTGGTGCGGTGATGCACCCCACGACGTTCCGCTCCCCCGCTTCGCTCCTCCGCACAACGCCGCAGGGACCCCGCTGATGAGCCAGTACACGATCCCCTACGTGACCACCCGCACGCCGCGGGGCGAGCGCACCGTCGACCTCTACAGCCGCCTGCTGGAGGACCGGATCATCTACCTGGGCACCGAGATCGACGACGGCGTCGCGAACGCGCTGATCGCGCAGCTGCTGCACCTCGAGTCCGACAACCCGGACCTGCCGATCAACCTCTACCTCAACTCCCCCGGCGGCAGCATCACCGCGATGCTCGCCGTGTACGACGCGATGCAGTACGTCGCGCCGCCGGTCGAGACGACGTGCGTGGGCCAGGCGGCGTGGACGGCAGCCGTGCTGCTCGCCGGCGGGGCGCCGGGTCGGCGGACGATCCTGCCGCACGGCCGGGTGGTGCTGCACCAGCCGGCGACGCAGGGCCGCGGCACGATCCCGGACCTGATCCTCGAGGCCGAGGAGATCGCCCGGGTCCGCACGCTCCTGGAGGAGATCCTCTCCCGGCACACCGGCCGGACGCCCGAGCAGGTGCGCGCCGACACCGACCGCGACCTCGTGCTCACCCCGCACGCGGCCCTGGAGTACGGGATCGTCGACGAGGTGCTCCAGCCGCGCCGCGTGCCGGGGGCCTGAACGCGGGCGGTCAGGCGGCGAGGCAGAGGGCGCTGCCGGCGGAGAACCCGCCGCGCGCAGCACGCGTGCTCAGCTCACGCACGGTGAGGTCGAGCGCGCCCGCGACCGCGGCGAGCATCTCGGACGAGGGGTCCTTGAGCCCGCGCTCGACCTCGGAGAGGTACTGCGGGGAGACTCCGGCGCGCTGCGCGACGTCGACGAGGCGCTCGCCGCGCTCGAGCCGGCGGCCGCGGAGCTCGCCTCCGACCAGCTCGCGCCAGAGCGGCTCGGTCCGCTCGACAGGCGCAGCGGGGTCCGGCGTACGTCGAAGGGACACGATCTCGCCCATGGGACCAGCGAAGCACGCCCCTCCCGGACCCGTCACGCCGTTCCGCTCAGAGCAGAACGCTCAAAGCGCTCCTGGTCGAGGTGCGAGGGCCAGCCTCGAAACCACCGGCCGGTGCTCACCGAGGCACGAGCCGTCGGTTGGTTGAGGTGCGAGCGCCAGCGAGCCTCGAAACCCCCGGCCCGCGCTCACCCAGGCGCGAGTCCCCCGCTGGTTGAGGTGCGAGCGCCAGCGAGCCTCGAAACCCCCCGGCCCGCGCTCACCGGCCGGGCCGCAGATGTCCTCGCCGCGAGAGCGGAGGGAGCGCGCCGAAGTCGCCCCGGATCAGCGCCTGCCGCTTCGCACGCCCCCACCCCTGGACACGCTTCTCGAAGTTGAACGCCTCGACGATGCTGGGGAACTCGCCGGCCCAGACCAGCGTCACGGGCCTCCGGCGCCGGGTGTACTCGGCGCCACCGACCTCCGCGTGGTTGTGCTCCCACAGCCGCCGGTCGAGGTCGGTCGTGCTGCCGACGTAGTAGGAGCCGTCGGCGCACTCGACGAGGTAGGTCCAAGGCACGGCACCGAGGGTCGCAAGCCATGGGTGCTCACGTCACCGGAGCCCTTCTGCCTGTGGAGAGATCGCCGACGACGGCTCCTGGGACCCAGAGGTGGTTTCGAGGCTCGCTGGCGCTCGCACCTCAACCAGCCAGACGTTGCACCCCAACCAGCCGATGGTTGAGGCGCGGTTGCGCAGCAACCGCCTCGAAAC
>NZ_RJSF01000040.1:0-65509 GCF_003725535.1 Nocardioides pocheonensis
GAGCGCGTGGTGGACCGGAAGTTCGACCCGCTGGTCTGGCTCGGCGACAAGATCGGAATCCGGAACAAGGACAACGACGGCCGCACGGAGCTCTGAGTCCGGACCCCGCGAGGAACGAGCGGGGTCCGGACGCGAAGAGGTCGAGCGAGCCTGCGGGTGAGCCCGCGAACCCGCAACGGCGGGTCGAGACCTGAGCCGCGGGCGCCGGGACCAGATCCCCGACGCTGCGCCGATGCATCCCCATGAAGGAGCGCGTGGTCGACCGGAAGTTCGACCCGCTGGTCTGGCTGGGCGACGAGATCGGGATCCGCAACAAGGACAACGACGGCCGCACGGAGCTCTAGCTGGCCGCGTCGACACCGATCTGCGTCAGCCGGGTGGCGTACTCGTGCTCGTCGAGATGTTCGACGAGCTTGCCGTCCCTGACGCGGTGAACGGCCGTGGCGACGACGCCGGTGTCCGGAAGCGAGGCGGGTCCGTGCGCGCGGATGCGGGTGAGCACGAGATCTCCCTCGGCGACCTGGTCGAGGACCTCGTGTACGCCGGGCGTCCATTGCTGATAGATCTCGAAGAGTCGTTTCAGGCCGGCCCGTCCGGGCGGGAGTCCCGGGAAGGCCGGCGGGTGATGGTCGATGTAGTCCTCGTCGACAAGCTCGTCCAGGGAAGCCAGGTTGCCTGCATCGATCTCCGCGAAGAACCTGCGGATGACGGCCTTGTTCTCGGTCGGTGAGGTCATGGTGTGCGCTCCTGGACGATCCTGTTCCCAGCGTGCGAGCCTCACCTTGTGCGGACCTTGTCGTGGACTGCCCCGGGAGGTGATGGCCGCGCGAGAGCTGAGCACCCGCGCTCAGGCGGACCGATGCCGACTCGTCGGCAGGTGATCCCACGAACGAATCACGCACCTGCAGGCGCGTCGTCGCCCTCTCACGATCGGGTCCTTACCCGAGGTCGCGCTCCTCGGGAGCGGTGACCTCGAGGGCGTGGGACACCTGGCGCGCGATCTCGGCTGCTTCGTGCGGTCCGGGCGAAGGAGTCAGTGACGAGGACGATGCGCATGCACCGAGAGGCGCGCGGTCGGGTCTCGCGACCATAGCCACGATGTCCGTCGCGCGAAGCCCCGCTCACCGGCTCTGAGACATCTCACACACCTGCAGGCCGTTCTACTCTCCCCGGAGAGCCACTTATCCTGCACACCATGAGCTCTCCGGCCGACTCGGCGCACCCTGTCGCGCCTCCGCAGGAGCCGACCATCGAGCGGATCGCCCTCGAGTCGGGGCCCGCGCACACCCGCGCGGACTGGGAGAAGGCGGCCGCCGCAGTGCTGCGCAAGTCCCGCAAGCTCGGCGACGACGACGGCGACGACCGCGTCTGGGACCGGCTCACCCGCACGACCCTCGACGGGATCGGGGTCACCCCGCTCGGCACGCCGGACGACCTCGCCACCCTGGTCACCGCCGGACGCCCGCAGCGCGCCGGTGAGTGGGACGTCCGCGCGCACCACGCCGATCCCGACGCGGCCACGACGAGGTCGGCCCTCCTGACCGACCTCGAGAACGGCGTCACGTCGCTCTGGATCCAGGTGGGCGAGCACGGCATCCCCGTCTCGGAGCTCCGCGCGGTGCTGGCCGACGTGCTGCTCGACGTGGCCCCGGTCGTCCTCGACGCGCCGGGCGACCAGCTCTCCGCGGCGCAGGCCCTCGCGTCGCTCGCGAACGGGACGACGCTCGCCGACGGCACCAACCTGGGCTTCGACCCGGTCGGCGCGAGCATCCGGCGCGGCGGCCTCGACGCCGCGGTCACCGGCCTCGACAGCTCGACCGTGGCCGCGGCCGGCGCGCTCGCCGCCCAGCTCGGCTGTCGCGCCCTGGTCGTCGACGCGACCGCGGTCCACGACCTGGGTGCCTCCGACGCCCAGGAGCTCGGTTACGCGATCGCGGTCGGGGCGGCGTACCTCAGGCAGCTGGTCGACGACGGCCGGGACGTCGCCGAGGCGGCCGACCTGCTCGAGTTCCGGCTCGCCGCCACCGACGAGCAGTTCCCGACGATCGCCAAGCTGCGCGCCGCCCGCCGGCTCTGGACGCGCGTGCTCGAGCTCAGCGGGGTCGACGACGCCGCGCCGATGCGGCTGCACGCGGTCACCAGCCGGCCGATGATGAGCAAGTACGACCCGTGGGTCAACATGCTGCGCACCTGCGTCGCGGCCTTCGCCGCGGGCGTCGGCGGCGCCGACGCGGTCACCGTGCTGCCGTTCGACGCGCCCCTCGGGCTGCCCGACGCGTTCAGCCGCCGGATCGCCCGCAACACCTCCGCGCTGCTGATCAGCGAGTCGCACGTCGCCCGGGTGACCGACCCGGCCGGCGGCGCCTACGCGGTGGAGAAGCTGACCGACGACGTCGCCGCCGCGGCGTGGGGCGAGCTGGGTCGGCTCGAGTCCGCGACCTCCGGCGACGGGAGCGGCTCGCTGGCCGGGCTCCCGGGCCTGGCCGCGCGGATCGACGCGGTCGTGGCCGAGCGCGATCTGCAGATCGCCCGCCGCAAGCGGCCGATCACCGGACTGTCGGAGTTCCCGAACCTCGCCGAGGTGCTCCCCGAGCGCGCGCCGTACGCCGGCGACGGGTTCGCCGTCCGCCGCTACGGCCACGCCTTCGAGGCGCTGCGCGACGAGCCGGCGCAGACGCCGGTGTTCCTGGCCACGATGGGGACCGTCGCGGCACACACCGCGCGCGCGACCTTCGCCAGCAACCTGTTCGCCGCGGGCGGCATCGCCGTGGTCAACCCCGGCCGGGCCGACGACGTCGCCGCGGTCGTGGCCGCCTACAGCGGCCCCGACGGCGGCCAGCCCGTCGTCTGCCTCACCGGCTCCGACGCAGCGTACGCCGCCTGGGGAGCCGACCTGGTCGCCGCCCTCCGCCAGGCCGGAGCTCGCTGGGTCATCCTGGCCGGCAAGGCACCCGAGGGCGTCGAGGTCGACGACACCTGCGCGATGGGCCTGGACGCGCTGGACTTCCTGCGCCGGACGAGGGAGCAATTGGCATGACCGGGATCCCGGAGTCGTTCGCGGGCCTCCCTCTCTCCGAGGGCCGCCCCGAAGCTCGCACCTCGACCGCCGACGTGGCAGCCGAACCTTGGGAGTCGCCCGAGGGCATCCCGGTGCTGCCGGTCTACGGCCCCGAGCACCTCGAGGGTCTCGACGCGCTCGACACCTTCCCCGGGCTGAGCCCGTTCCTGCGTGGCCCCTATCCCACGATGTACACCACGCAGCCCTGGACGATCCGCCAGTACGCCGGGTTCTCCACCGCCGAGGAGTCCAACGCGTTCTACCGGCGCAACCTCGCGGCGGGGCAGAAGGGCCTCTCGGTGGCCTTCGACCTGGCCACCCACCGCGGCTACGACTCCGACCACCCGCGGGTGCGGGGCGACGTCGGCATGGCGGGCGTCGCGATCGACTCGATCTACGACGCGCGCACGCTCTTCGACGGCATCCCGCTGGACGAGATGTCCGTGTCGATGACCATGAACGGTGCGGTCCTGCCGGTGCTGGCGCTCTACATCGTCGCGGCCGAGGAGCAGGGGGTGAAGCCGGAACAGCTCGCGGGGACCATCCAGAACGACATCCTCAAGGAGTTCATGGTCCGCAACACCTACATCTACCCACCGCAGCCGAGCATGCGGATCATCTCCGACATCTTCGCCTACACCTCGCAGAAGATGCCGCGCTTCAACTCGATCTCGATCTCCGGCTACCACATGCAGGAGGCCGGGGCGACCAACGACCTCGAGCTGGCCTACACGCTCGCCGACGGCGTGGAGTACATCCGCGCGGGCCTCGCTGCCGGCCTGGACATCGACGCGTTCGCGCCGCGGCTGAGCTTCTTCTGGGCGATCGGCATGAACTTCTTCATGGAGATCGCCAAGATGCGCGCGGCCCGGGCGCTCTGGGCCCGCCTGGTCGCACAGTTCGACCCGAAGAACGAGAAGTCGCTCTCGCTGCGCACCCACAGCCAGACGTCGGGCTGGTCGCTGACCGCCCAGGACGTCTTCAACAACGTGCAGCGCACCTGCATCGAGGCGATGGCCGCGACCCAGGGCCACACCCAGTCGCTGCACACCAACGCCCTCGACGAGGCGATCGCGCTGCCGACCGACTTCTCCGCCCGCATCGCCCGCAACACCCAGCTGCTGCTGCAGCAGGAGTCCGGCACGACGGGGACGATCGACCCGTGGGCCGGCTCGTACTACGTCGAGCGGCTCACCCACGACCTCGCGAACCGCGCCTGGGCGCACATCCAGGAGGCCGAGGCGGCCGGCGGCATGGCGAAGGCGATCGAGCAGGGCATCCCGAAGATGCGCATCGAGGAGGCCGCCGCGCGCACGCAGGCCAGGATCGACTCCGGCGCGCAGAAGGTGATCGGCGTCAACACCTTCCGGCTCGCCGACGAGGACCCGCTCGAGGTCCTGCGGGTCGACAACAACGAGGTCTACAAGCAGCAGATCGCCAAGCTCGAGCGGCTGCGCGCCGAGCGCGACCAGGCCGAGGTCGACCGCACGCTCGCCGCGCTCACGGATTCCGCGGCCCGGGGCGCTACGAGCGGCTCGCTCGAGGGCAACCTGCTCTCGCTCGCCGTCGACGCCGCCCGCGCGAAGGCCACCGTCGGGGAGATCTCCGAGGCGCTGGAGAAGGTCTACGGCCGCCACCAGGCCGTGATCCGTACGATCTCGGGTGTGTACAAGCGCGAGGCCGGCAGCGACGACACGGTGCAGAAGGTGCTCGCCGCGACCGCGGAGTTCGCCGAGGACGAGGGTCGTCGCCCGCGCATCCTCGTGGCGAAGATGGGCCAGGACGGCCACGACCGCGGCCAGAAGGTGATCGTCAGCGCCTTCGCCGACCTCGGCTTCGACGTCGACGTGGGCCCGCTGTTCAGCACGCCGGACGAGGTCGCGCAGCAGGCGGTCGACGCCGACGTGCACGTGGTCGGGGTCAACTCCCTCGCGGCAGGGCACCTCACGCTGGTGCCGGCGCTCAAGCAGGCGCTCGCGGACCTCGGTCGCGACGACATCATGATCGTGGTCGGCGGCGTCATCCCGCCCGACGACGTACCGACGCTGCTGGAGATGGGCGCGGCCGCGGTGTTCCCGCCGGGCACGGTCATCGCCGAGTCGGCCCTGGACCTGCTCGAGAAGCTGTCCGCGCGTCTTGGCCACTGAGGCGAGCGGTGGTTGAGGTGCGAGCGCAGCGAGCCTCGAAGCCTCTCGATCTCGACGCGCTGGTCGCCGGCATCCGGGACGGACGACGCAGTGAGATCAGCCGGGCGATCACGCTCGTGGAGAGCTCGCGCCCTGACCACCGGGTCGCGGCACGTGAGCTCCTCGGCCGGCTGCACGAGCCGGCGACCGGCGCCAGGGCGAACCGGGTGGGCATCTCGGGCGTGCCCGGCGTCGGGAAGTCGACGTTCATCGAGGCGCTCGGCACCTGGCTCACCGGCTCGGGTCACCGGGTCGGGGTCCTCGCCGTCGATCCGTCCAGCGTGCGCACCGGCGGCTCCGTCCTCGGCGACAAGACCAGGATGGCCCGGCTCTCGGCCGATCCCGACGCCTACATCCGGCCCTCGCCCTCGGCCGGCACGCTGGGCGGCGTCGCGCGCGCCACGACCCAGGCGATGACGGTGCTCGAGGCGGCCGGGTACGACGTCGTGCTCGTCGAGACCGTCGGGGTCGGCCAGTCCGAGGTGACCGTCGCGGGGATGGTGGACACCTTCCTCTTCCTGACGCTCGCCCGCACCGGCGACCAGCTCCAGGGCATCAAGAAGGGCATCCTCGAGATCGCCGACGTGATCGCGGTGAACAAGGCCGACGGCGACCGCGAGACCGAGGCGCGCTCCGCGGCGAAGGAGCTCTCCGGCGCGTTGCGGCTGGTGTACTCCGGCGGCGACAGCTGGGTGCCGCCGGTGCTCACCTGCTCCGCGCTGGAGAACCACGACATCGACCGGGTCTGGCAGCGGGTGCTCGAGCACCGCGCCTTCCTCGGCGAGGAGGGGCTGTCCCGCAAGCGCGCCGAGCAGCAGCTGGAGTTCACGTGGGCGCTGGTGCGCGACGAGCTCGCCGAACGGCTCCGGCGCTCGCCGGGGGTCGCGGCGATCCGCGACCAGATCCGTCGCGAGGTGCTCTCCGGGGAGCTCGCCGCGTCGGTGGCCGCCGACCGGCTGCTGGCCGCCTACGACGAGGACCGTCACGGAACCTGACCGGCCCGCTCCGGTCTCCGGGGCGGGTAACCTTGACGCTTGTGTCCGCTGACTCCTCGTCGATCCCGACCCTGGTCGAGCGCACCAACGCGTGCGTCGACGAGCTGACCGACGAGCTGGTGGACCTCCGCAGGGACCTCCACGCCCACCCCGAGCTGTCCTGGCACGAGGAGCGCACGACCGGTCTGGTGGCCAAGCGCCTCGGCGAGGCCGGCCTCGCGACCCGGCCGCTGGGAGGCACCGGGCTGCTCGTCGACATCGGCGAGAACCCCGGTCCGGTGATCGGCCTGCGGGCCGACCTGGACGCCCTGCCGGTCGAGGACCTCACGCCGGACCCGTGGCGAAGCACGATCGACGGCGTCGCGCACGCGTGCGGGCACGACGTGCACACCGCAGGCCTGGTCGGTGCCGGCCTGGCGCTCCAGGCGGTCGCCGCCGACCTCCCGGGCCGGGTGCGGCTGATCTTCCAGCCCGCCGAGGAGATCATGCCCGGCGGTGCGCTGATGTCGATCAGGTCCGGCGCGCTGGAAGGCGTCAGCCGGATCTTCGGGCTGCACTGCGACCCGGGCATCGACGTCGGTCACCTGGGCCTGCGCGAGGGCCCGCTCACCGGGGCGGCGGACTCGCTCGACGTGCGGCTCACCGGCAAGGGCGGGCACACCTCGCGACCGCACCTCACCGAGGACCTCACCTTCGCCCTCGGCAAGCTGGTCACCGAGCTCCCGGCCGTGCTGTCCCGTCGTCTCGACCCCCGCGCCGGCGTCAGCGTGGTCTGGGGCCTGGTCCGCGCCGGGTCGGCGATGAACGTGATCCCCGCGATCGGCCGCGCCGCCGGCACCGTGCGCATGCTCGACGCGGTCGCGTGGGCCGACGCCGAGCACCTCGTCCGCGAGACGGTGGGCCAGATCGTCGAGCCGTACGGCGTGACGCCGGAGGTCATCTACGTCCGCGGCGTCCCGCCGGTGATCAACGACCACGCCTCGACCGTCCTCCTGGGGCGCGCGATCGAGGCGGTGGTCGGCGAGGACGGCCACCTGTCGACGACGCAGAGCCTCGGCGGCGAGGACTTCGCCTGGTTCCTCGAGCACGTCCCCGGTGCGATGGCTCGGCTCGGGACGCGCACACCGGGCGGGCCGACGTACGACCTGCACCAGGGTGACCTGCGCGTCGACGAGCGCGCGGCGCCGATCGCCGCCGGCGTGCTCGCCGCGGCGGCCGTCCAGGCATTGGCGCACGCGAGGGGAAATCCTCCTGCGTGAGTGGGCTGGACCCCTTGGTCACGACCTGCTAACGAACGCGCGAACGGACCTTTTCCTCTACTCGCGGGACCAACGCCCCGACTAGGGTGCCGGGTGATCGGCGCCGTGTCCTACGGTGCGTTCCCAACACCCAGGAGGGCATCTTGCGTCGCTTGAGCAAGATCTCTGTCGTGGCCGTCGTCGCGTTGATCGCGCTGACCGGTTGCGGCAACAAGACGGACAACAAGAACGACAAGACGGGCAGCACCGCGAACGCCGACGTCTGCAAGACCGCCAAGGGCAACGGCCCGAAGGTCGGCCTGGCGTACGACGTGGGTGGTCGCGGCGACCAGTCCTTCAACGACTCCGCCTACGCCGGTCTGAAGAAGGCCGTGGGCGACCTCAAGGCCACGTGCGTCGAGGGCGAGGCGACCGACGGCGAGGCCGAGTCGGCGCGCGAGAGCCGGCTCAAGGACATGGCCGACGCCGGCATGAACCCGATCATCGGGGTCGGCTTCGCCTACAGCGACGCGGTCAACGCAGTGGCGCCGAACTACCCCGACATCAGCTTCGGCGTGATCGACGGGTTCGACCCCGACCAGACGGCCAACAAGAACGTCGCCTACCTCGGCTTCGCCGAGAACGAGGGCTCCTACCTCGTCGGTGTCGCGGCCGCGCTGAAGTCGAAGGCCGGACACATCGGCTTCGTCGGTGGCGTCCACAACGACCTCATCAAGAAGTTCGAGGCCGGCTACGTCGCCGGTGCGAAGGCCACCAAGCCGGACATCAAGGTCGACGTGAAGTACATCCAGGAGAGCGACCTCAAGGGATTCGGTGACCCGGCCGGTGGCCAGGAGGCTGCCACGGCCGAGTTCGACAACGGGGCCGACGTCGTCTACCACGCCTCGGGTGCGTCGGGTTCCGGCGTCTTCGATGCCGCGGTCTCGGCCGGCGACGGCAAGTGGGCGATCGGTGTCGACTCCGACCAGTACCTCACGGCGTCCGACGCCCAGAAGCCGCACATCCTGACCTCGATGCTCAAGCGCGTCGACGTCGCGACCTACGACATGATCAAGTCGGTCGCCGACGGCTCGCCGCTCACGAGCTACCAGACCTACGACCTGAAGAAGGACGGGGTCGGCTACGCCAAGTCGGGTGGGTTCGTCGACGACATCGCCTCGAAGATCGACGAGGCGGCGACGAAGATCAAGTCCGGCGAGATCAAGGTTCCGGACAAGCCCTGACCAGGCCGTTCGGCACCAGAGCAACACTCACCGCGAGGTGAGACCCGGGCCCGGACCCAGACGGTAGCGTTTGGATCCGGGCCCGGTCCGGTCCGCACGAAGGAGGATCTGTGAGCGCCACCGTCACGGAGCAGGGGACACCGGCCGGGAAGCCCTCGGGTGGGATCGTCGTACGCGACATCCTCAAGCAGTTCCCCGGAGTGGTCGCCAACCACGACGTCAACATCACCATCCGCCCCGGCACGGTGCACGCCCTGATCGGCGAGAACGGCGCCGGCAAGTCCACGCTGATGAAGATCCTGTACGGCGTGCAGCGGCCGGACGGCGGCACCATCGAGGTCGACGGCAAGCAGGTGCGCTTCTCCTCGCCGACCGACGCGATCAAGGCCGGCATCGGCATGGTCTTCCAGCACTTCATGCTGGCCGACAACCTGACGGTGCTGGAGAACGTCGTGCTCGGCGCCGAGAAGCTGCACGGCATCGGCGACGAGGCCCGCGCCGAGATCACCCGGATCTCCGACGCCTTCGGGTTCGGCCTCGACCCCGACGAGCTGGTCGAGGACCTCGGCGTCGGGCAGCGCCAGCGGGTCGAGATCCTCAAGGTGCTCTACCGCGGGGCGCAGATCATCATCCTCGACGAGCCGACCGCCGTGCTGGTTCCCCAGGAGGTGGACGCTCTCTTCGCGAACCTCCGCGAGCTCCGCGCGTCGGGCCGCACGATCCTGTTCATCTCGCACAAGCTCGACGAGGTGCTCGCGATCGCCGACGACATCACGGTGATGCGCCGGGGCGAGACCGTGGGCGAGGCCGACCCGAAGACGGCGACGAAGAAGCAGCTCGCCGAGCTGATGGTCGGCTCCGAGCTGCCCTCCCCGGAGACGGGCGAGTCCACGGTGACCGACCAGGTGCTCCTCACGCTCGACGACGTCGGTCTGGTCGACGAGCGCGGCCGCGCCCTCCTCAAGAACATCAGCTTCGAGATCCACCGTGGAGAGATCCTCGGCATCGCCGGCGTCGAGGGCAACGGCCAGGAAGAGCTGGTGGAGACCATCATGGGGATGCGCAAGGGCACCGGCCGGATCACGCTCGACGGCAAGGACATCGACTCCTGGGACACCCGGGAGCGCCGTGAGGCGGGCGTTGCGTTCATCCCTGCCGACCGGCACCGCCACGGTCTGCTGCTGGACTTCCCACTGTGGGAGAACCGGATCCTCGGCCACCAGACGAAGGAACCGTCGAGCAACGGGTTCCTGATCACTCGCAAGGCGGCGAAGGAGTCGGCCGAGCAGATCGTGGCCGACTACGACGTGCGCACCCCGTCGATCAACACCAACGCCCGCGCGCTCTCGGGCGGGAACCAGCAGAAGTTCATCGTCGGGCGCGAGATGAGCAGCGACCCGTCCCTGTTGATCGCGTCGCACCCGACCCGGGGCGTGGACGTCGGTGCCCAGGCCGCGATCTGGGACCACATCAAGCGGGCCCGTCGCGAGGGGCTGGCGGTGCTGCTGATCTCTGCGGACCTCGACGAGCTGATCGGCCTCTCGGACACGATCGAGGTCATCCTGCGCGGGGAGATCGTCGGCACGTTCGACCCGCAGACCGTGACGCCCCAGGACCTGGGGGCCGCCATGACCGGGGGGCACTCGACCGAGGAAGGCGGTGCACGGTGAACACCTCCAAGATCCTCCGGAGCGTGGTGCAGGCCCTGCTCGCACCCCTGATCGCCGTGGTCGTCTCGATGGCCGTGACCAGCATCGTGGTGGTCGTGGCAGGCGCTTCGGTCGGCGACTTCTGGGACGTCATCTTCAAGGTGCCCAGCCATCGCAACCTGGTGAACATCACCAACCAGAGCGCCTTGATCTTCCTTGCCGCGCTCGCTGCGGCGATCGGCTTCCGGATGAACCTCTTCAACATCGGCATCGAGGGGCAGTACACCCTCGCGGCCTACACCGCCGCCCTGGTGGCGGGACAGGCGTGGTTCCCCGGCAAGGTCAACATCCTGGTCGCGCTGCTCGTGGCGATGGCCGTCGGTGCCGCCTGGGCCGGCATCGCCGGCGTGCTGAAGGTGACCCGGGGTGTCAGCGAGGTCATCTCCACGATCATGCTGAACGCGATCGCCGGCACCGTCGTGGGCTATCTGCTGTCCAACCACGGCCAGCAGTACGGCCAGGGGCGGCGTACGACGCCGATCCCGGAGAGCAGCCAGCTCGCCGGGTGGACCCCGTGGAAGGAGAGCGACGGTGCGATCTGGACGCTCGTGATCCTCGCAGTCCTCGCCGGCGTGACGATCTCCTTCCTGATCAACCGCACCCGCTTCGGGTTCGACCTCCGGGCGACCGGCACCAACGAGGACGCCGCCGTCGTCTCCGGCGTCGAGGTGAAGAAGATGGTCGTGATCTCGATGCTGATCTCCGGTGCGATCGCAGGCCTGATCTGGATGCCCGCGCTGTTCGGTGGCGCGGACTACTACGGCCCCCCGTTCCAGCGGACCCTCGGCTTCACCGGCATCGCGGTCGCGCTGCTGGGCCGTAACCGACCGCTGGGCATCTTCTTCGGCGCAGTGCTGTTCGCGTGGCTCAGCGAGCAGGCCAACCCCCTCGCCCTGGTCGCGGACATCTCGCCCTCGATCGTGCAGATCACCCAGGGTGTGGTCGTGCTCGCGGTCGTGGTGGCCTACGAGGTCGTCCGTCGGTGGACCGCGGCGTACGAGCAACGTGAGCTCAAGGCGGCTCTCGACAGGGAAGCGGTGTCGGCATGACCACCACAGTCGCGGCTCCGGCACCCGCACCGGACCGGGAGGCCAACCACACCGGGTCCAAGGCGCGTACCTATTTCCTGATCGGGCTCGCGGTGCTCTTCTCGCTCGCCGCCGTGCGGGTGATCACCGGCGTTCACGAGGTCGATTCGCAGGGCAGCCTGCGGGCCGCCATCGTCGCCACCTGCCCGATCCTGCTGGCCGCGCTCGGCGGCCTGTGGAGCGAGCGCTCCGGCGTCGTGAACATCGGCCTCGAGGGCCAGATGCTCCTGGGCACGTGGGGTGGCGCGTTCTTCACCTACTACTACGGACCCTGGGTGGGCCTCCTCGGCGCGATCGGCTTCGGCGTGCTCGGCGGTCTGCTGCACGGTCTGGCGACCGTGACGTTCGGCGTCGACCACATCGTCTCCGGTGTTGCGCTCAACCTGATCGCCGTGGGGCTGACGACGTTCCTGGCGGAGGCGTTCTTCGCCGACCTGGACTCCCAGTTCGGCCACGGTGGAGCCCAGCAGCTCACCGGTCTGCAGAAACCGACGGTGATCACGATCCCTGGTGTGTCCGACGCCGCGACCTCGCTGGCGGACAAGCACTGGTTCGCGATCTCCGACGTGGCGGCGCTGGTGGCGGCAGTCACCAACCGGATCTCCGTGGTGACGATCCTGGTCTTCGTGCTCGTCTTCGCGACCGGCTGGATCCTCTGGCGCACCCGCTTCGGGCTGCGACTGCGCTCGTGCGGGGAGAACCCGGAGGCGGCCGAGAGCCTCGGTATCAACGTCATCCGGCACAAGTACGCCGCGGTGCTGGTCTCCGGCGGACTCGCCGGCCTGGGCGGCGGCTACCTCGCGCTGGTCTCGTCCCCGGGCTTCCACACCAACCAGTCCAACGGCCGCGGCTACATCGGTCTGGCCGCGATGATCTTCGGCAACTGGCGTCCGGGCGGCGCACTGATCGGCTCCGGGTTGTTCGGCTACACCGACAGCCTGCGGCTGCGCGATCCGGCGACGATCCACGCGATGTTGCTCTTCGTCGGCTTCTGGCTGCTGCTGTTCGCCGCGTGGCGGATCTACAAGGCCAGGCGCACCCAGGGCATCGTGCTCGGAGTGTTCGGGCTGCTCTTCCTGCTGTGGTTCGCCGTCACCGACGAGGTGCCGCGCGACTTCACCAGCATGACGCCGTACGTCACGACCCTGCTCGTGCTCGCGTTCGCCTCGCAGCGACTGCGCATGCCGAAGGCCGACGGCAAGATCTACCGCAAGGGCACGGTGGACTGACGTCGTGGCGGGCAACGACGACGCCGACTGGGACGCCCTCGTCGAGGCCGCCCGCGAGGCGATGCGGCACGCCTACGCGCCGTACTCCGACTTCCCGGTCGGCGCGGCTGCCCGGGTCGACGACGGCCGGGTCGTGGTCGGCTGCAACGTGGAGAACGCCGCGTACGGCGTCGCCCTCTGCGCCGAGTGCGGGCTGGTCTCGCAGCTCCACATCACCGGTGGCGGCCGGCTCACGCACTTCGCCTGCGTCAACGGTCGCGGTGACCTGATCATGCCGTGCGGCCGCTGCCGCCAGCTGCTCTGGGAGAACGGTGGCGCCGACCTGCTCGTGCTCACCGGCGCCGGCGTACGACGGATGGACGAGGTGCTGCCGGATGCGTTCGGTCCCGACGACCTCGCTTGACCTGACGTCGCCCGACGTCGTCGCCGACCCGTACCCCTTCTTCGACGTCGAGCGGGCCGAGCACCCGGTGGCGTGGCACGAGGGGATGGGCCTGCACCTGGTCTTCGACCACGCGACCGTGAGCGCGATCCAGCGCGACCGGCGGTTCGGCCGGCTCTGGCGGGACAAGGAACCGGCGAGCTATCTCGAGCCGTTCAACCTGCTGCACCGCAACCAGATGATGGAGAACGAGCCGCCCGAGCACACGCGGTTGCGCCGCCCGGTCGCCGCGGCCTTCGCCCGGGGGCACGTCGAGCGGCTCCGGCCGCGGGTGCGCGCCCTGGCGGCCACACTGCTCGCCGAGGTGGACCCCACCGGGTTCGACGTGATCGCCGACTACGCCGAGCCGCTGCCGGTGCTGGTCATCGCCGAGCTCCTCGGCGTCCCGAAGTCGTACGCCGACTCGCTGCGGGCCTGGTCCCAGGCGATCGTGCGGATGTACGAGCCGGCGCCGGCACAGGCGGTCGTCGACGCCGCCGTCACCGCCGCCCGTGACTTCGCCGCGCTGGTCCGGGAGCTCGTTGCGGCGCGTCGCGCCCACCCGGCCGACGACCTGATCACCGACCTGGTCGCGACCGAGCTCACCGAGGACGAGGTCGTCGCCGCGGTCGTGCTGCTGCTCAACGCGGGCCACGAGGCGTCGGTGAACGTCTTCGGCAACGGCCTGGTGGCGATGCTGCGACGAGGGCTCGTGCCCGCCGAGGAGGTCGCGCTCACCGTGGAGGAGATGCTCCGGTTCGACTCCGCGCTGCAGCTCTTCGAGCGCACGGCCACCGAGGACGTCGAGATCGGGCCGGAGGGGCACCGGGTGCTCGTGGAGCGGGGCCGGAAGGTCGCCGTGCTGCTGGGCTCGGCGAACCGCGACCCGGCGGTCTTCGAGGAGCCAGGGGAGTTCCGCGTCGACCGGAGCCCGAACAACCACGTCGCGTTCGGGGTCGGCGTGCACTTCTGCCTGGGCGCACCCCTGGCCCGGATGGAGCTGAACGAGTCGCTCGCCCACCTGTTCTCGGCGTACCCGCACCTCGCCCTGTCCGGAGAGCCCGAGAGCCGGGGCACGTTCGTGCTCCGCGGCTACCGCCGTGTGCCGGTCTCGGCCGGTGGTTGAGGTGCGAGCGTCAGCGAGCCTCGAAACCTCACGACGAGAGGAACGACCATGACCGAAGCCCACGACGCCGTCGAGGTGATCGTCGCCAAGCGTGACCACGGCGAGCTCAGCGACGGCCAGATCGACTGGGTCGTCGACGCCTACACGCGCGGCGCGGTGACCGACGAGCAGATGTCGGCGCTGGCGATGGCGATCCTGCTCAACGGCATGAACCGTCGCGAGATCGCGCGCTGGACCGCCGCGATGATCGCGTCGGGGGAGCGGATGGACTTCTCGGGGCTCTCGCGCCCCACGGCGGACAAGCACTCCACCGGGGGAGTGGGCGACAAGATCACGCTGCCGCTGGCCCCGCTCGTCGCGGCCTGCGGCGTCGCCGTCCCGCAGCTGTCCGGCCGCGGTCTCGGGCACACCGGCGGCACCCTGGACAAGCTCGAGTCGATCCCGGGCTGGCGCGCGTCGCTGTCCAACGAGGAGATGCTGGCCCAGCTCGAGAGCGTCGGTGCCGTGATCTGTGCCGCCGGCACCGGGCTGGCTCCCGCGGACAAGAAGCTCTACGCGCTCCGCGACGTCACCGGCACGGTCGAGGCGATCCCGCTGATCGCCAGCTCGATCATGAGCAAGAAGATCGCGGAGGGCACCGGCTCCCTGGTGCTCGACGTCAAGGTCGGCACCGGCGCGTTCATGAAGGACCTCGACCGCGCCCGCGAGCTGGCCGAGACCATGGTCGCGCTCGGCACCGACGCCGGGGTGCGCACGGTCGCTCTGCTCACCGACATGTCCACGCCGCTGGGCCTGACCGCGGGCAACGCGGTGGAGGTCCGCGAGTCGGTCGAGGTGCTCGCCGGCGGTGGCCCGGCCGACGTCGTCGAGCTCACGCTCGCCCTGGCTCGCGAGATGCTCGCGGGCGCCGGTCGTGAGGACGTCGACCCCGCCGACGTCCTGGCCTCGGGGGCTGCGATGGACAGCTGGCGGGCGATGATCTCCGCGCAGGGCGGCGACCCCGACGCGCCGCTCCCGACGGCCCGTGAGCAGCACGTGGTCGTCGCGCCGGCGTCGGGCGTGCTGACCCGGCTGGACGCGATGGCGGTCGGCCTCGCTGCGTGGCGCCTGGGTGCCGGCCGCGCCAAGCTCGGCGACGCCGTGCAAGCCGGAGCCGGCGTCGAGTGGCACGCCCGCCCCGGCGACGAGGTCGCCGAGGGTCGGCCGCTGCTCACCCTGCACACCGACGAGCCGGACCGCTTCCAGCGCGCGCTGGCCTCCCTCGACGGCGGCTTCGACATCGCCCCCGCCGGCACGGCGTACGCCGCGACCCCGCTGATCCACGACCGCATCCGTTGAGTGGGGTCATACCGCCCCTCGAGTAGGGGGAAACGGGCCTCGCCCAGGGCAGTTTCACCCCACTCGAAGGGCGGTTTCCCCCAACTCGACGGTCAGGGGAGCAGGAGGACGACGGTCTCCGCGACGCAGGCCGGCTTGTCCTGGCCCTCGATCTCGATGACGTAGCGCAGGGTGAGCTGCTTGCCGGCCGGCAGGTCGGTGACCTCGCCGACGGTGACCTTCGCGCGGACCCGCGACCCGACCAGGACGGGGTTGGGGAAGCGGACCTTGTTCACGCCGTAGTTGAGCTTGGCGCCCGGGGTCTCGAGGCCGAAGACCTGCGAGCCGAGCCACGGGACCAGCGAGAGGGTGAGGTAGCCGTGGGCGATGGTGCCGCCGAACGGCCCGGCCTTCGCCTTCTCCTCGTCGACGTGGATCCACTGGTGGTCACCGGTCGCGTCGGCGAACTGGTTCACCCGTTCCTGGGTGATCTCGACCCAGTCCGTGGTGCCGATCTCCTCACCGGCCGCGGCCTCGATCTCCTCGAAGGTGGTGAACACGCGCATCGACGACACTCCTGGCTGGCACGGCACCGCCGGTCGACCGGGGTGCTTGGATGACTGCATGGCAGAACTTACCCGTGAGCTGATCCGGCGGGCTCCGAAGGTCCTGCTCCACGACCATCTCGACGGCGGCCTGCGGCCGCAGACGATCGTGGAGCTGGCCGCCGAGGCCGGCCACCAGCTGCCGGCCGGCGAACCGGAGGCACTGGGCCGGTGGTTCACGGAGTCCGCCGACTCGGGCTCGCTCGAGCGCTACCTGGAGACCTTCGACCACACCGTCGCGGTCATGCAGACGGCGGACAACCTGGCCCGCGTGGCGCGGGAGTGCGTCGAGGACCTCGCCGCCGACGGCGTCGTGTACGCCGAGGTCCGCTACGCCCCCGAGCAGCACCTCGAGGGCGGGCTGACCCTCGAGGAGGTGGTGGCCGCGGTCCAGCGCGGCTTCGACGAGGGGCAGGCCGCCACCGGTGGCGCGATCGCGGTCCGCCAGCTGCTGACCGCGATGCGGCACAGGGCGAACTCGCGCGAGGTCGCCGAGCTCATGGTCGCCCATCGCGACGAGGGCGTGGTCGGCTTCGACATCGCGGGCGCGGAGGCCGGCTACCCGCCGACCCGGCACCTCGACGCGTTCGAGTACCTCCAGCGCGAGAACGCCCACTTCACGATCCACGCCGGCGAGGCGTTCGGCCTGCCGTCGATCTGGGAGGCGATCCAGTGGTGCGGCGCCGACCGGCTCGGCCACGGCGTCCGGATCGTCGACGACATCACGGTGGACGCGCCGCCGGGCTCAGGGGAGGCGGCCGCGCCCAGGCTGGGCCGGTTGGCGGCGTACGTGCGCGACAAGCGGATCCCGCTCGAGCTGTGCCCCCACTCCAACGTGCAGACCGGCGCCGCGGCCTCCATCGCCGAGCACCCGATCGGCCTGCTCACCGACCTGCGGTTCCGGGTCACCGTCAACACCGACAACCGGCTGATGAGCGGCACGTCGATGACCCAGGAGATGGCCGCGCTGGTCGAGGCGTTCGGCTACGACCTCGACGACCTGCAGTGGTTCACCGTGAACGCGATGAAGTCCGCCTTCGTGCACTTCGACGAGCGCCTGCGGATCATCAACGAGGTCATCAAGCCCGGGTACGCCGCGCTGCGGGGCTGACGTGCTCACCCGCGTGCTGGCGGCGGTCGCCGTCGCGGCCTTGCTCGGCGGGTGCGGCGGCACCGGTTCGTCAGGCTCGTCCCAGCCCTCAGCGGCGACGAGCCCGACGACCACTGGTCCTCCGACCAGCGCGCCGAGCTCCGGCCCGGCGACCGTCGCGACCCCGGGCACGCCCGCAGCCACACCAACCGGCGAGACCGGCCCGGTCCCGATCGACAAGCTCCTGGTCGTCGTGGTCGAGAACCACGGGCTCGACGCGATGCGCCGGGAGATGCCGTACACCGCAGGCCTCGGTGAGCGGTACGGCTACGCGACCGGCTACCGCGCCACGTCCCACCCCTCGCTGCCGAACTACCTGGCGATGTCGGGTGGCTCGACCTTCGGCGTGACCGACGACCACGATCCCTCCGCGCACCCCCTGGCGGCCCAGTCGGTCTTCGGCCAGGCGCTGGCCGCGCACCGCACCGCCACCGTGTACGCCGAGGACATGCCGGGACCCTGCTTCACGACCAGCGCCGGCCGGTACGCCGTCCGCCACAACCCCTGGACCTACTACGTCCGCGAGCGTGCGGCCTGCCGCCGGCACGACCTGCCGATGACCGGGCTGTCCGCCGACGTCCGTGCGGGGCGGCTGCCGAACGCCGGAATGGTCGTGCCGAACACCTGCAGCGACGCCCACGACTGTCCGGCGGCCACCGCCGACGCCTGGCTGCGCACCGTCCTCGGCGAGGTGATGGCCGGGCCGGACTTCACCTCGGGCCGGCTGCTCGTCGTGGTCACGGCGGACGAGGACGACCACGACCAGGGGAACTTCGTGCTCACCACGCTGGTGAACCCGCAGCTGCACCACGTCGTCGTCAGCTCACCCCTCGACCACTACTCCCTCGCGCGCCTGTACGCCGAGGTGCTCGGCGTACCGCCCCTGCAACAGGCGCGGTCGGCGCCCTCGATCGTCAGCGCGTTCGGCCTGGTCGTCGGACCAGGGCACTGATCTCCTCGTACGCCGCCTCCGGGTGCATCGCCCGGCATCCGAGCGCCTCCGCGTGGGCGACCACCCGGCGTTGCTCCTTGAGCAGGTGCAGGCCCCGGCGGACCAGCACGCCGGGTGGCTTGCGGTGCTCGCGCAGGTCACGGCTCAGCCGGCGGACGAACGTCACCACCGGGTGCTGGGTCAGGCAGATCGCGGCGGCCAGCAGCCCCGCCTGCTCACACGCCGCAACGACCTCCTGGGCGAAGATCCCCTCCGCCACGAAGTGTCCGGCACCGCCGAGGTCGAGGACGCGGTGTCCGGTGCGCCGGCTCGTCGCGATGTCGTAGGTCGGCACCTTCGCCGCGTCCCGGGCGCAGAGGCGCTCGATGGTCTCCACCGCCTGGGCGTGGTGCCACGAGGCGGGGGAGTCCCAGTCGACGATCGGGGCGCCGCCGCCGAGGTCGAGGCACGGCAGCGTCGGGTCGTCGCTGTCCTTGTAGAAGTCGTCGAGGTTCAGCACCGGAAGGTCAAGCCGTCCGGAGAGGTGCGACTTGCCCGACCCGGACGGACCGGCGAGGACGATCACCTGAGCGGGCACCGGGACATTCTGCCCGAACGGCCGACGTCGACACGGATGGCGGATGACCGCCAAAGAGCCTCGGTCCGCTGACACGCGGCGTTCCGGGGGCCGAAACTGTGCTCGACCGGCGCCGCCGGTGCTCGGGGGAGCCCACGGCGCCGGTCGATCACGTCGCGTTCGGCGACATCTCCCGCGATGGATTGGGCACAGACACCGACATGGACCCCTCCCAGGTTCCCGTCCTCGGTGTACCCGAGCCGCCGGAGGTCGCAGACCTGCGGCGGCTGTCGGCCGACATCGTGCGGCTGCTGGCCGAGCGGGCCTCCGATCGGCACCGCGGGCTGCGGCCGATCGTCGGGTCCGCCGCGATCGCCCAGGAGCTGACCCGGTTGGAGCCCATGGCCGCCAAGTCCATCCGCGTGCTGCAGCCGCAGTACGGCTACGACCCGGAGGACCCCGGCGTACCGCTCACCCGGCTCGCCTGCAGTCGCGGGGTCGAGTTCGAGTTGATCACCCGGCCCGCCACCGTCGCGACGCACCCGCTGTTGTCCTCGATCTTCCCCGGCACGCTGCTCGGCCCCTGCTTCCTGCGCGCGGTGGTCATCGACGAGAGCGCGGCGCTCGTCGGTGGCGTCGACGACGCGGACGGCAACCGGGTGACCTGGTTCACCGAGGCATCCGCGCTGGTCGAGGCCGTCACCGATCTGTGGCTGGCGACGGTGCCGCAGTGCGAGCCGATCCTGGGCCCGGGCGAGAAGCCGCCGTTGACCGAGCGCCAGCTCGACGTGGCCGGACTGATCTGCCTGGGCGAGAAGGACGACGCGATCGCGCGCGCGGTCTCGGTGTCGTTGCGCACTGCCGAGCGGGAGGTGGCCGCGGTGCTCGCCGCACTCGACGCGCGCAGCCGGGCCGAGGCGGTGCTGATGATGCGGGGTCGCCGGATCAACAGCGCCGAGGCGGTCCGCGGGCCGAGCCGCCGACGGGGGCGCTGAGCCTCAGATCCCCATCGGATGCCAGACCGTCTTGGTCTCCAGGAAGGTCGTCATCCGGTCGAGGGCCGGGGCGGCGAGCAGGTCCTCCACGCCGGGGCGGCGCACGCGCTTGAGGTTGTCGGCGGCCGCCTCCTCCAGCGAGCGGGCGAGGTCCGGGTCGGCGACGCCGGTCAGGTCGAGGCCGTTGACGTCCATGTGCGAGGCCAGCCACGGCGCGATCTCGGCGACCGAGCCGGTGAGGACGTTGACCACGCCACCGGGCAGGTCGCTGGTGGCCATCACCTCGCCGAGCGTGATCGCGGTGAGCGGGTGCGGCTCGCTGGCGATGACCACGCAGGTGTTGCCGGTCGTGATCACCGGCGCCACCACGCTGACCAGCCCGAGCAGGGGACCGCTCGGCGCGACGATCGCGACCACGCCGGTGGGCTCGGGTGCGGAGTGGTTGAAGTACGGGCCGGCGACCGCGTTGGCGCTGCCGGTCACCTGCGCGATCTTGTCCGCCCAGCCGGCGTACCAGACCAGACGGTCGACGGCGGCGTCGACGTAGGTGCGCGCCTTCGCAGCGTTCAGCCCCTCCGCGGCGCGCAGCTCGGCCTCGAACTGGTCGCGGCGCCCCTCGAGGACCTCGGCGATCCGGTAGACCACCTGCCCGCGGTTGTACGCCGTGCGGCCGGACCAGCCGCCGAACGCCGCCCGGGCTGCCAGGACGGCGTCGCGAGCGTCCTTGCGCGAGGCCTGGGATGCGTTGGCCAGGAACGTCCCCTTGGCGTCGTTGACGACGTAGGACCGGCCGGACTCCGAGCGCGGGAACTGCCCGCCGATGTAGAGCTTGTAGGTCTTCTTGACGTCGAGTCGCGTGCTCATCGCAGGTAGGCCTCCAGCCCGTGGCGGCCGCCCTCGCGGCCGTAGCCCGACTCCTTGTAGCCACCGAACGGGCTGGCCGGGTCGAACTTGTTGAACGTGTTGGACCACACCACGCCGGCCCGCAACTGCGAGGCCGTCCACAGGATCCGCGAGCCCTTGTCGCTCCAGACGCCCGCGGACAGGCCGAACGGCGTGTTGTTCGCCTTCTCGACGGCCTCCTTGGGCGTGCGGAAGGTGATCACGCTGAGCACCGGGCCGAAGATCTCCTCGCGGGCGATCCGGTGGGCCTGCGTGACGCCTGTGAAGATCGTGGGCGCGAACCAGTAGCCGGTGCTGGGGAGCTCGCACTCGACCGACCAGCGGCCCGCGCCGTCGGCCTCGCCGATCTCGGAGAGCTCACGGATCTTGGCCAGCTGCTCGGCAGAGTTGATCGCGCCGACGTCGGTGTTCTTGTCCAGCGGGTCGCCGACGCGCAAGGTGCTCATCCGGCGCTTGAGGCGGGTGAGCACGTCGTCGGCGACCGACTCCTGCACCAGCAGGCGGGAGCCGGCGCAGCAGACGTGGCCCTGGTTGAAGAAGATGCCGTTGACGATGCCCTCGACGGCCTGGTCGACCGGCGCGTCGTCGAACACGATGTTCGCGCCCTTGCCGCCGAGCTCGAGGGTGACCTTCTTGCGGCTCCCGGCCACCGTGCGGGCGATCGCCTTGCCCACCTCGGTCGACCCGGTGAACGCGACCTTGTCGACGTCGGGGTGGCCGACCACCGCGCGCCCGGTCTCGCCGGCACCCGTCACGATGTTGACCACGCCGGGCGGCAGGTCGGCCTGCTGGCAGACCTCCGCGAACAGCAGCGCGGTCAGCGGTGTGGTCTCGGCCGGCTTGAGGACCACCGTGTTGCCGCAGGCGAGGGCCGGCGCGATCTTCCAGGCCAGCATCAGCAGCGGGAAGTTCCACGGGATCACCTGCCCGGCGACGCCGAGCGGCTGCGGCGCCGGGCCCAGGCCGGCGTACTCCAGCTTGTCGGCCCAGCCGGCGTAGTAGAAGAAGTGCGCAGCCGCCAGCGGTACGTCGACGTCGCGGGACTCCTTGATCGGCTTGCCGTTGTCGATCGACTCCAGCACGGCGAACTCGCGGGCCCGCTCCTGGAGGATCCGCGCGATCCGGAAGAGGTACTTGCCCCGCTCGGCGCCGGACATCTTCGACCAGACCCGGGTGTAGGCGCGCCGGGCGGCCTTGACCGCCGCGTCGACGTCGGCCTCGTCGGCCTCCGCGATCTCGGCGAGCACCTCCTCGGTGCTCGGGCTGACCGTCTTGAACGACCGGCCGTTGCCGTCGACGAACTCGCCGTTCACGAACAGCCCGTAGGACGGCTTGATGTCGACGACGGTGCGCGCCTCGGGGGCGGGGGAGTACTCGAACTCAAAGGGCATCGGGATCAGTCCAACGTGAAGTAGTCGGGGCCGGAGTAGCGGCCGGTCTGCATCTTGGTGCGCTGCATGAGGAGGTCGTTGAGCAACGTCGACGCGCCGAACCGGAACCAGTCGGGGTCCAGCCAGTCGCTGCCCACGACCTCGTTGACCATCACGAGGTGCTTGATCGCGTCCTTGCTGGTGCGGATGCCGCCGGCCGGCTTGACCCCCACCTGCTGACCGGTGGTGTCGCGGAAGTCGCGCACCGCCTCCAGCATCACGAGGATCACCGGCAGGGTCGCCGCCGGCTGGATCTTGCCCGTGGACGTCTTGATGAAGTGGCCGCCGGCGAGCATGCCGAGCCAGCTGGCCCGACGCACGTTGTCGTAGGTCTGCAGCTCGCCGGTCTCCAGGATCACCTTGAGGTGGGCGCTGCTGCCGTCGGCGCGGACGCACGCCTCGCGGACCGCGACGATCTCCTCGTAGACCTGCAGGTAGCGCCCGGAGAGGAACGCCCCCCGGTCGATCACCATGTCGATCTCGTCGGCGCCGGCCTCGACGGCGTCCCGGGTGTCGGTGAGCTTCACGTCCAGCGGCGCACGGCCGCTCGGGAAGGCCGTCGCCACGGCCGCGACGTGCACTCGTCCGGCGGTCGAGCCTGCCGAGACCCCGAGGGCCTCGCGCGCGACGCCGACCATGTCGCCGTACACGCACACCGCGGCGGTCGACGGGCAGGACGGGTCGGCCGGGTCCGGTCGCATCGCCTTGGCCGCCAGCGCGCGGACCTTGCCAGGGGTGTCCATGCCCTCGAGGGTGGTCAGGTCGACCATCCTGATCGCGAGGTCGATGGCCTGTCTCTTGGACTCGGTCTTGATCGACCGGGTGCCGAGCGAGGCCGCGCGTTGCTCGGCGCCGACCTGGTCGACGCCGGGCAGGCCGTGGAGGAAGCGTCGGAGTGCCGCGTCGCTGGCGGTCTCCTGCGCGAACGTCGTCGCACCGGGTGAGGGCGCCGTTGCCTTCAAGGTGGTCACCCTCGCCAGTCTAGGCTGAGCGACGTGATGGCGAGGGCCGCGGAGGCGGATGGTGCCGGTACGGGCGACGAACGCTCGTTCCGGCCGACCTCGGGCACCGCGCTGGGCTGGACCGGCGTGGTGCTGGCCGCGGCGTCGGTCGTCGACGTGCTCGTCGACGGCCACGGGCTCGGGGGCGTGCGGTTCGGGCTCGGCGCGGCCATCTTCGGGCTGCTCGTCTGGTGCTTCATGCTCCGGCCCCGGCTGGTGATCAGGTCGGCCGACCTCGAGCTGCGCAACCCGTTCCTCTCCTGGCACGTGCCGCTGGTGACGGTGCGGCGGGTCGCGGTGCGGGCGGTCACCCGGGTCTGGACCGACGACCGGCGCTTCGACGGCGTGGCCGTGGGCCGGCCGGCGCGGTCGCTGCGACACGCCCGTCCGTCGACCCGCGACACGATCGGCCTGCCCGGGCTCGGCGGGTCCCGGATCTCGACACCGGTCGAGGCGACCCGCCCGCAGAAGGGTCAGCTGGACCCGGACATGACCGCCGACTTCGTCGTCGAGCAGATCCTGTTCGCCGCCGACCAGGCGCGCGAGCGCTCCCAACCCTCCGGTACGCCGACCCGCAGCTGGGCCTGGCCCGAGCTGGGACTCCTGCTGGTCCTCGTCGTCGGCCTGGTGGTCAGCCTGCTGCTCTGAGGCCGGGCTCGACCCGGGTGCGGCCGTGGGTCCGCGCCGTCGCCCGGACGCCCGCCTGCCAGGTGCGGTGGCCACCGTCGAGGTTGGCCACGTCGAAGCCGTGCTGGGCGAGCAGCCGGGCGGCCGTGTGGGCGCGCAGGCCGACGCCGCAGTGCACGATGACCGGGCCGGGCGGGATCTCGTCGAGCCGGTCGCGCAGCGTGTCGAGCTCGACCAGGACGCTGCCCGGGATCGGGGCGGCGGCGTGCTCGGCGGGTGTGCGCACGTCGAGCAGCACGGCGCCCGCCGCCATCCGGTCGGCGAGCTCGTGCCACTGGACGGTGCGGGTCACCCCGTCGGCCAGGTTCTCCGCGAGGTAGCCGAGCATGTTGACCGGGTCCTTCGCCGACCCGAACTGCGGTGCATAGGCGAGCTCGAGTCCGGCGAGCTCGCTGGCCGTGAGGCCGCCGGCCATCGCGGTGCTGATCACGTCGATCCGCTTGTCCACCCCGTCGGTGCCGACCCCCTGTGCGCCGAGGATCGCGTCGGTCACCGGGTCCACGAGCAGCTTGAGCGCCATCTGCTCCGCGCCGGGGTAGTAGCCGGCGTGCGCGTTGGGGTGCACGTGGATCGCGCGGTACGGCCTCCCCGCGGCCCGCAGCCGCTTCTCGTTCCACCCGGTGGTGGCGACCTGGAGCCCGAAGACGCCGACGATCGCGGTGCCGTTCACGTCGCGCAGGCGCGCCGGCCGCCCGCAGATCAGGTCGGCGACCATCCGGCCCTGCAGGTTGGCGGTGTTCGCGAGCGGCACCAGCACCGCCTCGTGGGTGAGTCCGTCGCGCTTCTCGACCGCGTCGCCGACGGCCCAGATCGCCGGGTCGCTGGTGCGCAGGGTGGGGTCGACCGCGATGCCGCCGGCCGGGCCGATCTCGAGGCCGGCGGCCTCTGCGAGGGCGGTCTCGGGGCGTACGCCGACCGCGGCGACGACGAGCTCGGCGGGTGCCGTGCTGCCGTCGGACAGCGTGACGGTGTCGGCACCGATCTCGGCCACGCTCACGCCGAGGCGGAGGTGGACGCCGTGCTCGCGGAGCCGGTCGTGGACCGGCGTGACCATCTCGGGGTCGAGGGGCGCCATGACCTGGTCCGTGGCCTCGACGACGGTCACCCGCAGGCCGCGGCGGACGAGGTTCTCGGCGAGCTCGATCCCGATGAACCCGCCTCCGATCACCGTTGCGCTGCGTGCGCCGGCGGTCGCGGCGACCAGCGCGTCGGTGTCCTCGATGTCCCGCAGGGTCAGGGCGCGTCCGATGCCCGGGATCGGCGGGCGCACCGGGCGGGCGCCGGGGGAGAGCACCAGCGCGTCGTACGGGTGCTCCCGCTCGGTGCCGGTGGTGAGGTCGCGGGAGACCACGACGCGGCGCTCACGGTCGATCCGCACGGCCTCGTGGGAGACCCGCACGTCGAGGTCGAAGCGCTCACGCAGCGACGCGGGAGTCTGCAGCAGCAGGGCTTCGCGGTCCTCGATCACGCCGCCCACGTGGTAGGGCAGGCCGCAGTTGGCGAACGACACGTGGCCGCTGCGCTCGAGCACCGTGATCCGGGCGTGCTCGTCGAGGCGGCGGAGACGGGTGGCGGCGGACATGCCGCCGGCCACGCCTCCGATGATCACGACTTCGCGGGGCTTTGTCATGTCGGCTACTATACCCCCAGGGGTATCCAAGCAACCAATCGAGAGGACCCGAGATGTGTCACGCGAAGCGGTGCCGGAGCTGCGGCAAGGTCACCTGGGCGGGCTGTGGGCAGCACGTCGACCAGGTGATGCGCAACGTCCCCAGGGCTGACCGGTGCGCCGGTCATGAGGACGAGCCGCGGGAGCCGAGCCGGCTCATGGCATGGGTTCGGCGCGACCGATCATGAACCAACCCCACGGTCGCGCGAACGCGGGACCGGGCAGGTAGAACGACTCGAGGTCGGAGAGGTTGAAGCCGGCGTCCTCGACGAGGGCGGGGATGTCGCGGTCGAGGTGGCAGCCGCCGGCGATCTTCTTCCAGCGTGGCGTGATCCGGTGCTGCCGGGCCGCGACCTCGGCGTCCGGCGCGAGCCCGTGCTCGAGGAAGTGCACCGAGCCGCCGGGGCGCAGCACACGGCGCATCTCGTGCAGCGCGGCCTGCAGGTCCGGGATCGTGCACAGCGTGTACGCCGAGACGACCGCGTCCACGCTCGCGTCGGGCAGCGCCAGCACCGCCCCGTCGAGGCCGATCCGCTCGACCGGTCGGCCGAACCGCTCGATCCGCCGCCGAGCACGGCGCCAGGCGACGTCGGACGGCTCGACGGCGTACACGCGGCGTACCGAGCGGGGGTAGTGCAGCAGGTTGGTGCCGTTGGCGAAGCCGACCTCGAGCACGTCGCCGGACACGTCGCCGAGCGCCTGTTCGCGCCAGCGCCCCGTGGACCGGTCCGAGCACGACACGGCGGTGAGGAACGGCAGCACCCGCTCGTTGTACAGACGGGCGAGCGCGCCGCTCACAGGCCGGCCGCCTTCTGCACGTCGGCGCGGATGGCGTCGAGACGACCGGCCGCGGAGATGCGGGCGGCGTCCACCCCGCCCGTGTCATCGGTCCCTGAGCCTGCGCTCCCGGTCCCTGAGCCTGCCGAAGGGGCGACCGGAACCACGACCTCCAGGTAGCACTTGATCTTCGGCTCGGTGCCCGACGGCCGCACGATCACCCGGCCGCCGTCGGCGAGCACGTACCGCAGGCCGTCGGTGGGCGGCAGGTCGGCGCTGCCGGTCGCCAGGTCATCGACGCGCTCGACCGCGAGGCCACCCAGCACCGTCGGGGGCGCCTCCCTGAGGCGAGCCATCGTGGCCGGGATCTCCGCGAGGTCGGCGAACCGGACGCTCAGCTGGTCGGTGGCGTACAGGCCGTGCGCGCGCGCGACGTCGTCGAGCACGTCGCGCAGCGTGCGGCCCTGCGCCTTGACCTGCGCCGCGAGCTGGAGCACCAGCAGGATCGCCGAGACGCCGTCCTTGTCCTTCACGTGCTCGGGGTCGACGCAGTAGCCCAGCGCCTCCTCGTAGCCGAAGGCCAGCCCGGGCACGCGACTGATCCACTTGAACCCGGTGAGCGTCTCCTGGTGCGGCTGCCCCGCGGCGGCCGCCATCGCGCCGAGCAGGCTGGAGGAGACGATCGACTGCGCGTAGACGCCCTGCTTGCCCCGGCTGAGCAGGTGGTGGGCGAGCAGGGCTCCCACCTCGTCGCCGCGCAGCATCTGCCAGCCGTGAGGGCCGGGGAGTCCGACGGCACAGCGGTCGGCGTCGGGGTCGTTGGCGACCACGATGTCGGCGTCCACCTCGGCCGCGAGCGCGAGCGCCAGGTCCATCGCCCCCGGCTCCTCCGGGTTGGGGAAGCTGACCGTGGGGAAGTCCGGGTCGGGCGCGGCCTGGGCCGCCGGCTCGTGCGGCGCGGCGAACCCGGCGAGCTCGAGCACCCGCTGCACGGTGGAGCCGCCGACGCCGTGCATCGGGGTGTACACGATCCGCAGGTCGGCGTACGCCGCCCGGTCGCCGTCGGCGACCAGGGCCGCGACGGCCTGCTCGTAGCGCTCGAGGACGCCCTCGTCGAGCACCTCGACCAGGCCCTCGTCCGTCGACCGCGGGAGGTCGGCCAGCGCGCCGACCGCGGCGATCCGGGAGGCGATCTCGGCGTCCGCGGGCGGCACGATCTGGCTGCCGTCGCCGAGGTAGACCTTGTAGCCGTTGTCCTGCGGCGGGTTGTGGCTGGCGGTGACCATGACACCGGCGATGCAGCCCAGGTCGCGGATCGCGAACGCCAGCAGCGGCGTCGGCAGCGGCCCTGGCATCAGCAGGGCGCGGATGCCGGCGCCGGCCATCACCTCGGCGGTGTCCCGGGCGAACACGTCGGAGTTGTGCCGGGCGTCGTACCCGATCACGATCGCGGCGCCCGGCGTCGCGGCACCGGTGTCGCGCAGGTACGCCGCCAGCCCGGCCGCGGCTCGCTGCACCACCACCCGGTTCATCCGCTGCGGACCCGCACCCAGGGCGCCGCGCAGGCCGGCGGTGCCGAACTCGAGAGTGCCGTCGAACCGGTCCTCCAGCTCGGAGAGGTCGTGGGCCGCGATCAGGCCTTCCAGCTCCGCGCGGGTCGCCGGGTCGGGATCCTCGGACGCCCAGGCCCGGGCGCGGTCCAGCACGTCGCTCATGGGGCCAACGCTATGCCACCGGTCTCGTGCCACCCGCCATGATGGGCCCATGGACATCGGCATCCACTACTCCCGCTTCCCGGTCGCTCCCGGCTCGACGCGCGCGGCGACGCTGGCGGAGACCGCCCGCATCGCCGACCAGGGCGGCGCTGCGCTGTTCACCCTGATGGACCACTACTTCCAGATGGAGCCCTACGGAGGTCCGCCGGAGCCGATGCTGGAGGGCTACACCGGTCTCGGCTTCCTCGCGGGCATCACGGAGAGCGTCCGCCTGAGCCTGCTGGTCACCGGTGTCACCTACCGGCACCCCGGGCTGCTCGCGAAGATCGTCACCACGCTCGACGTGCTGTCGGAGGGCCGGGCCCAGCTCGGGATCGGTGCGGCGTGGTACGAGCGGGAGCACCTCGGCCTCGGCGTCCCGTACCCGTCGACCAGCGAGCGGTTCGAGCGCCTCGAGGAGACCCTGCAGATCTGCGGACAGATGTGGAGCGGCGACGACGGAGCATTCGAGGGTGACCACTTCACGCTCGCCGAGACCGTCTGCGTGCCGCCGCCGCTGCAGACCTCCGGGCACCTCGGTGGCCCTCCGGTGATGATCGGCGGCAACGGTGAGCGCAAGACCCTGCGCATGGTCGCCCAGTACGCCGACGCGACGAACCTGTTCGGAGCCGACGGAGCCGAGATCGGCCACAAGCTCGACGTGCTGCGCCGGCACTGCGACGACGTCGACCGCGACTACGACTCGATCCGGAGGACCGCGATGGCGCGCATCGACCCGGTCGCGGACACCGACTCGTTCCTCGCCGTGATGGGTGAGTTCGCCGCGCAGGGCATCGAGCTCGTCACGATCCAGCCGCCGGCACACCCGCCGGCTCCGGACCCCGTCGCCTGGGTGACCGAGTTCTTCGACACGGTCGCTCCGGCGGTCCGCGACCTGTGAGGGCGTCCGACTACCTCTTCACCGACTCGTGGGTGATCCCTGCTCCGCGGGACGCGGTGTGCGAGGTGCTGCTGGACCTCGAGCACTACGTGGACTGGTGGCCGCAGGTGCGCGCGGTCGCCAGCGTCGGACCCGACGACGCGCTGGTCGTCTGCCGGTCGCGGCTCCCGTACGACCTCGAGCTGCACCTGCACGCCGAGACCCGCGGCCCCGACGAGCTCCGCGTCGCCATCGACGGGCCGATCCGCGGGTTCGCCTCGTGGCGGTTGACCCCGGTGGCGGGAGGCACCCGGCTCGACTTCGAGCAGCGGGTCGAGGCGGTGGCACGCCTGTTCCGGTGGGCGTCGTACGTCGCGAAGCCGGTGCTCGCGGCCAACCACGCCTGGATGATGCGCGGCGCGGAGCAGGGGCTGGAGGCCAGGCTCAGCCGAGCGCGGCGATGACCGCGTCGTAGTCCGGCTCGTGGGCGATGTCGTCGACGAGCTGGGTGTGCACGACGGTGCCGTCACGGTCGACCACGACGACCGCGCGGGCGAGCAGGCCCTCGAAGGCGGAGTCGGTGAGCCGCACCCCGTAGTCCTCGCCGAACGACGACCGGAACGCGGAGCCGACGGTCACGCGCTCCAGTCCCTCGGCCGCGCAGAACCCGCCCAGCGCGAAGGGCAGGTCCATCGACACGTTGAGCACCGTGGTGTCGGGGAGGCCGGCGGCGAGCTCGTTGAACCGGCGCAGGCCGGCCTGGCAGACACCCGTGCCGACGCTCGGGAAGATGCTCACCACGACGCGCCCGGCGAGGTCCGCGAGCGAGAGCTCACGCAGGTCAGCGCCGACGAGCGTGAACGCAGGCGCCGGCCGGCCGACCGGCGGGAGCTCGCCGCTGGTGTGCGCAGGGGTGCCGTCGAGGGCGGTGGTCGCCACGAAGGTCCTCTCGGAGGTGGGTCGCCGCCGGGCCGGTCAGGTGACCGGCCCGGCGCCGCGGACGGCAGTGGTTCAGGAGAGCTTGGCGTCCAGGGTGATCTCGACGGACAGCGCCTGGGAGACCGGGCAGTTGGCCTTGGCGTCGGCGGCGAGCTCCTGGAACTTCGCCTCGTCGATGCCGGGCACGGTGCCCACGACGGTGATCGCCGACTTCGTGATGCCGGTGCCGGGCACGAACGTGACCACCGCGGAGACCTCGAGGCGCTCGGCGGGGGTGTCGTTCTTGGCGAGCATGTTCGAGAACGCCATCGAGTAGCACGCCGAATGGGCACCCGCGATGAGCTCCTCCGGGCTGGTCTTGCCGTTCGCCTCCTCCGCACGCGACGGCCACGAGACCGGGTAGGTGCCGATCCCCGAGGAGTCGAAGGTGGTCTCGCCCGAGCCCTCGAAGAGGGTGCCGGTCCAGACGGTGGTTGCCTTGCGGTCAGTCATGTGAACTCCAGGTTCGCCAGAAGTGGGGGGTCAGGGGGAGCTTCGCCAGCCTAGCCAAGGGCTCAGGCCAGGTGCCTGAGTGCCTCCCGGCGCGAGAGCGCGCTGAGGTCGTGGCCCGCGACAAACGCACGGACCCACGCCGGATGGTGGCGGGCGGCGTCGCGCAGCGCCCACCCGATCGCCTTGCGGACGAAGAACTCCGGGTCGGCGAGGTTGGCCTCGATCACCTCGGCGAGCAGGTCGAGGTCCACCTGGTCGCGCCGCCTCAGCTGCCCGAGGATCGCCAGCCGACGCAGCCACATCGAGGGCTCGCGGCTCCACGTGCGGAGCACGGGTGCGATCTCCTGCGGGTGGGCCACCGCGAGGTCACCGATCCGGTGCGCGACCTCGTCGACGTGGTCCCACCACGCGCCGGTCACGGCCATGTGCCGGTGCAGGTCGAGCAGGTCGAGCCGGCCGTAGGACCAGCGCAGCGCGAGCAGCTCCTGCGCGGCGTAGCGCTCCTCCCGGAATTCGGCCTCGTCCCACAGCTCGCGCACCTCGGCGGCGCGGGTCTCCGCGTCGGCCGGGTGTGCGGCCGCGACGGCGCGGACGATGCGGCGCACCTCGGGCCGGCGTACGCCGAGGAAGGGGAGGTTGCCGGTCTCCGCCGACCTCATGTACGCCGCCATCGCGCCGGCGCGCTCCGGGTCGGCCGCAGCACGCAGTCGGCCTCGCACCTCCGCTGCGAGCGCGCTCACGACTCGGCCCGGATCAGGGGAGGACGCGGGGTCCGAACACCGGCGAGACCTTCTTGAACGCCGCCTCGCGTGCGGCCTTCGTGTTCGCCAGGGTGAGCAGCACCAGCTGCTCGGCCCGCTCGCGGGCGAAGGTCGCCCGCGGCGACGAGGTCCACGTGCGGTTGAAGAGCCGCTTGGCGGCGGCCACGGAGTCCGGCGAGCGCTCGGCGATCTCGCGGGCCAGGCCGAACGCCGCTGCGACCGGGTCGGCAGCGAGCTCGGTGACCAGGCCGAGGTCGGCGGCCTCCTTGCCGCTCAGCATCTGCGCGGTCATCGTCAGCCGCTTGGCGGTGTCGATGCCGACCAGCTCCGCGAGGCTGCGGATGCCCGTCATGTCGGGGATCAGGCCCCAGCGCACCTCGAGGACCGACCACTCGGAGTCCGGGGTCGCCACCCGGAAGTCGGCGGCCAGGGCGATCTGGAGGCCGCCGCCGTAGCAGTGGCCGTCGACCGCGGCGATCACCGGCACGGGCAGCCGCCGCCACGCCCAGCACGCCTCCTGGAAGGTGTTGGTGCCGCGCCAGGGCGCCGGCACGAACGCCTTCACGATCCCGACGGGGCTCCTCAGGGCCGAGCCGAAGTCCAGGCCGGCGCAGAAGGAGTCGCCCTCGCCGCTGAGCACCACGGCCCGCAGCGTGCGGTCGCGCCGCAGCTCGCGGGCGGTGGCGACCAGCTCGTCCAGTGACTGCAGGGTGAGCGCGTTGAGCTTGTCCGGCCGGGTGAGGCGGACGTGGGCGATGCCGTCGACGGTCTCGTGGGCTACGTACTCCATGGCCCAAGGTTACTCGTGGGTAGGCCCGCGTGCGCGGGCCCACCCACGAGCCGGTCTCAGCGGTTGACGCTGGACATGTCCGCGTAGCGGTCGCCCACGACCGCGTCCCGCGGGATCGCCTGCTCCAGCTCCGCCACGTCCTGGTCGTCGAGCGCGACGTCGAGCGCCCCGACGTTCTCCTCCAGGTAGCGCACCCGCTTGGTGCCCGGGATCGGCGCGACTCCGAGGCCGTGGCGCGGGCCCTGGGCGAGCACCCACGCGAGGGCGAGCTGGCCGGGCGCGCACTCCTTGCGCTCGGCGAGCTTCGTGATCCGCTCGACCAGGGCGAGGTTGGCCTCCAGGGCGTCGCCCTGGAACCTCGGGAAGCGGCCGACCGCGCGGGAGTCGTCGGCCTCGAGCGTGTCGCGGCTGACCGCTCCGGTCAGCATGCCCCGGCCGAGCGGGGAGTAGGGCACCAGGCCGATGCCGAGCTCGACGAGGGTCGGCAGGATCTCGTCCTCGAGGTCGCGGGTGAACAGGGAGTACTCCGACTGCAGTGCCGTGATCGGGTGCACGGCGTGTGCGCGACGGATCGTGGCGACCGAGGCCTCGGAGAGGCCGAGGTGGCGCACCTTGCCGGTCGCGACGAGCTCGGCCATCGCGCCGACGGTCTCCTCGATCGGCACGGAGGTGTCGACCCGGTGCTGGTAGTAGAGGTCGATGTGGTCGACGCCGAGTCGCTCCAGCGAGGCGTCGCAGGCCCTCCGCACGTAGTCGGGGCGTCCGTTGATGCCGACCCAGCTGCCGTCCGGGTTGCGCTCGTTGCCGAACTTGGTGGCCAGCTGGACCTCGTCGCGGCGCCCGGAGATCGCCTTCCCCACGAGCTGCTCGTTGGTGAACGGGCCGTACATGTCCGCGGTGTCCAGGAACGTCACCCCGAGGTCGAGGGCCCGGTGGATCGTCTCGATGCCGGTCGACTCGTCGGCGGTGCCGTAGAACTCCGACATGCCCATGCAACCGAGCCCGAGGGCGGAGACCTCCAGCGGTGCGGCGGTCCCGAGAGTGCGTCGTTCGATGGTGGTTTCAGTCATGCCGGCGAGTCTTGTCCTTCGAGCGCGCTCGAAGTCAACCGGGATCAGCCGGCGCTGCCGACCTTGCCCTCGTAGATGCCGATCTTGTGGTCGATCGCCCGCAGGTGGCCGGTGATCTGCGCCAGCTGCTCCTCGACCCGCCTGCGGTGCGCGAGCAGCAGCGCGAGCCGCTCGGCCTCGTTGCCGTCTCCCGCGCGGACCAGGGCGGCATAGCGGCGTACGTCGCGGATCGGCATGCCGGTGGCGCGAAGTCGCGTGATCATCTGGATCCAGGTGAGGTCCTGGTCGGTGTAGCGCCGGTGTCCGGAGCCGGCTCGCTCGACGGACCCGAGCATCAGTCCGTCGCGCTCGTAGTAGCGCAGCGTGTGGGCGGTCAGGCCGGTTCGCTCGGCCGCCTGGGCGATGGTGAGGGCCGTCATCGGGTCAGTGTCCTGCTTCGAGGGCACTCGAAGTCAAGCGGCCCGGGTGTGGCCCTGCGTATCAGCGCTGTGCCCGGTGGCTCTGAAGGGGTGCACCCGTCCCAGCACGTCCGCACCGAAAGGGCCCCTCCCATGGTGAACCGCTCGATGACCTCCGGCGACCCCGTCCCGCGCGGTGACCTCCGCGCCCAGCTCCGCCGGCTCGGCAGCGTGCCCGGCCTCTCCGATGCACCGGTCGCGACCCTGCGCGCGATGCTGGAGGCCGGCCACGTCGTCGGCATCCGACCGCACTGGGCACTGCTGGCCGAGGGCACGCCGGCCGACAAGGCCTACGTGGTGCTCGACGGCCAGGTCGACGTGCGCCGACGCGGCGAGGTCCTCGGCCGCTGCCGCCCGGGGGAGTTCCTCGGCGAGCTCGGCATCGTGCGCCGCCGGCTCCGGTCGGCCACCGTCGTGACCGCGAGCGCCGTCACCGCCCTGCACCTGGACCGGGCGGCGTTCGAGCGGCTGCACGAGCAGGACGCGTACTTCCGCGCCCTGGTCGGCGAGGCGATGCTGCGCAAGACCGCCTGAGGTCGTCGTACGCCGGATCAGACACCCGGATCAGATTCCGGGCACGATCGCCCCCAGCAGCGACCCCATCCGGGTCGCCGCCGCGTTGCCCGCCGCGAGCACCTCCTCGTGGTTCAGCGGCTCGCCGGTGATGCCCGCCGCGAGGTTGGTGACCAGGGAGATGCCGAGCACCTCCATGCCCGCCTCGCGCGCCGCGATCGCCTCGAGCGTGGTGCTCATGCCGACCAGGTGACCACCGATGGCCCGCACCATGCCGATCTCGGCCGGCGTCTCGTAGTGGGGGCCGCGCAGCTGGACGTAGACCCCCTCGTCGAGGTCCGGCTCGACCTCGCGGCACAGCGCCCGCAGCCGCGGACTGTAGAGGTCGGTGAGGTCCACGAAGTGCGCGCCCTCGATCGGGGAGGTCGCGGTCAGGTTGATGTGGTCGCTGATCAGCACCGGCGTGCCCGGCTGCCAGGTCTCCTTGAGACCGCCGCACCCGTTGGTGAGCACGATCGTGCGGCAGCCCGCGGCCGCGGCGGTCCGTACGCCGTGCACGACCGCCCGCACGCCCAGGCCCTCGTAGAAGTGGGTGCGGCCGAGGAAGACCAGCAGCTGCTTGTCGCCGGTGCGCACCGAGCGGATCCGGCCGGAGTGGCCGGCGACCGCCGGTGGCGCGAACCCGGGGAGGTCGGTGGTGGCGATGTCGGCGGTCACCTCGCCGAGAGCGTCGACGGCGGGCAGCCAGCCCGAGCCCATCACCAGGGCGACGTCGTGGCGCGCGACGCCGGTCAGGTCGGCGAGCACGCGGGCTGCGTCGGCGGCTGCCTGTGCGGGCGATCCAGCAGAGGAGTCAGTCACGGGCCGACTCTCTCACGAGCGACTCCGCCCCAGCTCTCGACTCAGCCGCCGAAGGTGCTGCGGCACGGCCGCTGCCGCAGCGCTGCGACGTAGTCGCTAGGGGCGTCCGCGGCGTCCGCCGCGTCGGCGAGCACGCCGAGGTAGGTCGCCGACGGCAGGCCGCCCTCGAACGCGTCCAGCACGTAGATCCACGCGACCGACTCCTCGGTCATCGTCGACACCCGCACCCGCGTCTTGCGGTAGAGCCCGGTGTCGGCCGACTCCCAGCCGTCCAGCACCGCGAAGTCCTCCTCGGTCACGTCGTAGAGCGCGACGAAGACCTGCTCGAACGGGTCCTGCACGACGGTCGCCAGGGCACCGTCCCAGCCGTGGTCCTCACCGCCGAAGGTGAGCCGCCAGCCCTGCAGCCATCCCGTGCCCCGCAACGGCGAGTGCGGACACCGCTCGCCCATCCTGGCCGGGTCCAGGTTGGCGCCGTAGGCGGCGTACAAGGTCACCGGAAAAGGGTAGGGCACGGCGCGTCCCAGCCGTGCGACACAATGACGCGGTGACTCACGTGGCGATCATCGGAGGCGGCCCCGGCGGATACGAGTCGGCCCACGTGGCGGCCCAGCTCGGCGCAGAGGTGACCGTGGTCGACTCCGACGGGCTCGGCGGATCAGCGGTGCTGACCGACTGCGTGCCGAGCAAGACCCTGATCGCCACCAGCGAGCTGATGACCGAGCTGTCCACCGCCCACGAGCTGGGCATCGGGTTCTCCGACGAGGAGGGCGACCCGGCCTCGAAGGTGCGGGTCGACCTGGCTCGCGTCAACCAGCGGGTGCTGCGGCTCGCCGGCGAGCAGTCCCGCGACATCGGCCGCCGCCTCGAGCGCGACGGGGTGCAGGTCGTCGTCGGTCGCGGCCGGCTCGACGCGACGGCCGAGGGTGGCCGCGGCGCCCACCACCGGGTGCTCGTCGACCTGCCGGACGGCGGCACGCGGGCGATCGACGCCGATGCGGTGCTGGTCGCCACCGGAGCCTCGCCGCGCACGCTGCCGACGGCGCAGCCCGACGGCGAGCGGATCCTCACCTGGGAGCAGGTCTACGACCTCACCGAGGTGCCGTCGCGGATGATCGTGGTCGGGTCGGGCGTCACCGGCGCGGAGTTCGCCAGCGCCTACATGGCCCTCGGCATCGACGTGGTGCTGGTGTCCTCCCGCGACCGGGTGCTTCCGGGCGAGGACCCCGACGCCGCCGAGGTGCTCCAGCAGGTGCTCACCCGCCGGGGCATGACGGTGCTCTCCAGGTCGCGCATGGAGTCCGTGACGCGCGTCGGCGACGAGGTGACCGTGCGGCTCACCGACGGCCGGTCGGTGACCGGCTCGCACTGCCTGCTCGCCCTGGGGTCGATCCCCAACACCGCCGGCATCGGGCTCGAGGAGGCCGGCGTGATCCTCGACGACGCCGGCTTCGTCAAGGTCGACCGGGTCTCCCGCACCAGCGCCCGGGGCGTGTACGCCGCCGGCGACTGCACCGGCATCCTCATGCTCGCCTCCGTCGCGGCGATGCAGGGCCGGATCGCGATGTGGCACTTCCTCGGCGACGCGGTCGCCCCGCTGGACCTGAAGAAGGTGTCCTCGAACGTCTTCACCGCCCCGGAGATCGCCACGGTCGGCTGGTCCCAGCAGGCCGTCGACAACGGGGAGATCGAGGCCGAGGTCGTCCGGCTGGAGCTCTCGGGCAACGCGCGGGCGAAGATGCAGGGCGTGCGTGACGGCTTCGTGAAGCTGTTCTGCCGTCCCGGCACCGGGATCATCGTCGGGGGAGTGGTGGTGGGCCCCCGCGCGAGCGAGCTGATCCACCCGGTCTCCGTCGCGGTCGCGGAGTCGCTGACCGCCGACCAGCTGGCCCAGGCGTTCACGGTCTACCCGTCGAACAGCGGCTCGATCGCGGAGGCCGCGCGCCGGCTGCACCACCCCCGCTGACGCCCCGCTGACCCCGCCGCTGACAGCCGCGTAGTTCCCGCGGTGTGCTTCGTTCACCAGCGCTCATGTTGACGTGCCGTGCATGATGGATGCTTCACTCCACACCCACCAGACCCAGGGATCACGCATGCACACTCGGACCCGACGGACCCTGATCGCGCTCGTGAGCAGCGCCGCCCTGCTGCTCACCGCGGCGCCCGCGCACGCCGCGCCGACGGCGGACGGACCGATCGCGATCTCGCCCGGCACCCCCATCCCCGTGACCGGCAACGGCTACGGCCACGGCCACGGCATGTCCCAGTGGGGCGCCAAGGGTGCGGCGACGGCGGGGCTGAGCGCCCAGCAGATCGTGGCGTTCTACTACCCGGGCACGACGCCGTCGACGCTGAGCACCAGCATCAAGGTGCTGATCACCGCCGACGCCGACAACAACCTCACGGTCTACAACGAGCGAGGGCTCCGGGTCCGCGACCTGGGCAACGGCCGCACCTTCAAGCTGCACACGAAGCACACCCCGCGGGTCTGGCGGCTGCTGCAGAAGAACGGCCACACCAAGGTCTTCTACAAGACCTCGCGCTGGCACCTCTACAAGACCGCCGGTCGTCGGTCGCTCGCCGGTGACGGCGAGTTCCGTGCACCGGGCGGCACGACCCTGAAGCTCAAGAGCGGCCCCCGGCGGTACCGCGGCGCCCTCCGGTTCACCAACACCGACACGGTCAACGTGCTCAACCTCGAGAAGTACCTCCGCGGCGTGGTGCCTGCCGAGATGCCCTCGACCTGGCCCGCCGCCGCACTCCAGGCCCAGGCGATCGCCGCCCGCACGTACGCCGCCCGCGCCCGCGCCGACCGGGTCGACAGCTACTACCAGATCTGCGACACCACGGCCTGCCAGGTCTACGGCGGGGTCGCTTCCGAGAAGGACACCACCAACGCCGCCGTGGCAGCCACGGCCGGCCAGGTGCTGGTCGCGCCGGACAGCACGTACGCGTTCACCCAGTTCGCGTCGAGCAACGGCGGCTGGAGCTCTGCCGGTAGCCAGCCGTACCTGGTCGCCCAGGCGGACTCGTACGACGCCGCCGCGAGCCCGTACCACCACTGGACCGTGGCCGCCGACCCGGCGAAGCTCCAGGCCGCCTACCCGCAGATCGGCACGCTGCAGAGCGTGCAGATCACGCAGCGCGAGGGTGGTCGTCCCTTCGACGGCGGCGGCTGGGTGCAAACCGTGCACCTTGCCGGGATGAACGGCGCGACGCCGACGGCCCTGGACATCAGCGGCGACGACTTCCGCCGCGTCTACGGGCTGCGCTCGGCGTACTTCACCTTCGACACCGTCGCGTAGCGGCAGGCTCGTGCCCGCACCTAGGGTGCGGGCATGAGCCTGCCGCCGCCCGGTCCCGATCGCTGCGCCGTCGTCACCGGCGCGTCCTCCGGGATCGGAAGCGAGCTCGCCCGCGAGCTCGGCGCGCGCGGTCACCAGGTCGTGCTCGTGGCGCGCAGCGAGGACAAGCTCGCGACGCTCGCCGCCGAGCTCGGCGAGCGCGCGCACGTGCTGCCCGCCGACCTGGCCGACCGCGAGGCCCGTGCCGGGCTGCTCGAGCGGGTGACCGCCCTCGGGCTCGTGCCCGACGTGCTGGTCAACAACGCCGGCCTCTCGACGCTCGGACCCGTGCACCGCAGCGACCCGGCCGCCGAGATCAACCTGCTCGAGGTCGACGTGGTCGCCGTCGCCGACCTCTGCAGCCGCTTCCTGCCCGGCATGGTCGAGCGCGGCAGGGGAGCGGTGCTCAACGTCGCCTCGACGGCAGCCTTCCAGCCGCTCCCCGGCCAGGCGGCGTACGGCGGTGCGAAGGCGTTCGTGCTGTCGTACTCCCACAGCCTGTCCGGCGAGCTCGCCGGCACCGGCGTCAGCGTCACCGTGCTGTGCCCGGGCCCGGTGGAGACCGGCTTCAACGCGGTCGCGGGCTTCGACGACGAGGAGGCGCACGACGCGCTGCCGTCGATCATGTGGGTGTCCGCCGCCGAGGTCGCGAGGGCGGCCGTGGCGGGCATGGACCGTGGCCGCGTCGTGGTCATCCCCGGCGTGGCCAACCGGGCCGGCGCGGCGCTCGCCAGGTTCGCCCCGAAGCGGCTGCTCGTCCCGCTGCTCGCGCGCAACCACCCGGGCCTGCGCTAGCCCGTGCCCTGCCGATCGGGGAGGGGAGCGATCGGGGGACGGTGGCCGGCGTACTGGAAGCGCTCCATACGCGCGAGAGCACGCTCGGCCCGCCGATCGAGGACCCGGCGTCCGCGCGGCAGCCGCCCGACGAGGTGCGTCCAGAACACGTTGGCTGGGATCCGCAGCGCCGGGTACCACGGCGGCCGGATCGGCTGGCCCACGTCGCGCATGCCGTGGCCGAGGTTCAGGAAGGACGCCATGGAGAGCGCACGCTCGCGCTCGTAGGTCCGTCGCCACCGGGACACCCCCGGGGCGTGGTCGTGCATCCGGATCAGCCCCTCGCCGAGCAGGCGACTGCTCTCCTCGGGTGCGGAGAACCCGGCGACGATGTTGCCGAGGATCCGCCGCCCGGTCCGCTCGGTGCGGGGGAGCCAGCGCTCCTCGACCCCCATCAGCCACCCGACGTAGGACCACAGGTGCATGATCGCGGCCGCGTCGTCCTCGGGGATCCGGATGCCCAGCGCCCGGGCCTGGAGCAGGTAGCTCGTGCTGAACGCCCCGAGCGTGCCGGCCTGGTCGTGCTGGTTGATCGGCGTGCCACGGAACTCCCAGTCCCAGTCGGGATCGTGCTCGAGCTGGTGGTTCACGAAGGCGTGCATCACCCGGACGTGCACGCTGAGCTGCCAGCCCTGCCCGGTGCGGGCCATCCCGCCCGGTGCCGTCACCGCGAGCCACCACTGGCCGGTCTCGCCGATCCGCTTCAGCGTGTCCTCGGCGATCCGGGCGGTGCGCACCAACGGCTGCAGCGCCCCGCCGCTGCGGTAGCCGCCGAGCAGCGAGCCGAACGCCAGGATGTCGAACCCGTCCTTGCCGATCCGGCGCGCGGCCGCGCCACCGCGCTCGAGCAGCGCGTCGTCGACCCAGGCCGGTCGCTCCTCGAGGGGCGCGAAGAAGGACCGCAGCGCCTCGGGAGCGTCCGGTACGGCGTCGACGCCGCCGGCCAGGGCCGCGCGCACCTGCGGCATGGTCACCTCGTGCCGCTCGCGGACCGCGCGCACGAGCTCCGCAGCGTGCTCGTCGCGCTGGAGGAGCGCGGCCTGCAGCGCCGCCAGCTCGTCGCCCCGCATGCGTGCGCCCGGGCCGGCCAGGGCGAGCACCGGCCGCGCGAACCGCTCGGACCAGCGTGGTGCCGACCCGTACCGCGTGGGCACCGCTCTCGTGGCCGTGGAGCCGTGAGTGGTGGTCGAGCCTGCGGAAACCATGTGCCCACCGTAAGATGAGCAAATGCTCGACTTCTACTCGCGTTTGCGGTCACGCACGTCGTGACCGGATCCCGCCGCCGCAGGCCGGTGCAGGACCGGTCTCGGCAGATGGTCGAGCGCATCCTCGACGCGGCCACTCACGTTCTGGCGAGCCAGGGTTACTCGGCAATGAGCACGAACCGGGTCGCGGAGGCGGCCGGGGTGAGCGTCGGCTCGTTGTACCGCTACTTCGCCGACAAGCAGGAGATCTTCGAGACCCTGCGTCTGCGCGCCAGCGAGTCGATCCTGCACGACCTGACCACGGCGATCGCGGCGGCGGCCGGCCAGTCTCCGCGCGCCGGCGTACGCGCGGTGATCGCGGCCCTGGTGGCCGCGCTCGAGGAGCACGGCCCCGTGGTGCGGGCCCTGGTGAACGAGGTGCCGATGGGCACCCAGTCCAACGTGCTGCCCGAGATCGAGCGCGGGTTGGCGACCTTCACGCGGATCTACGTCGCCCAGCAGCTGCCGGACCTGCCGGCCGCCGAGGTGGACGCCCGGATCTACCTGGCGATGGGCGTGACGCTGAACAGCTGCCTGCGGATCGCCCTGGAGAAGCCCCCCGAGCTGGACGCCGACCACCTCGTCGACCTCGTGGTCGACATGCTGGTGATGGGCCTCAGCCCGCGGTGAGTGACGCTGGAACTCAGTGGTTTCGAGGCTCGCAAGCTCGCACCTCAACCACCGGTGGTTGAGGTGCCGAGCCCCTGGGCGAGGCCTCGAAACCCCGTACGCTCAGGCGCGTCCTCGATCAGTCCTTGATCTCGCAGAGCACCTGGCCCTGCGTGACCGTCGCGCCGACCTCGGCGGAGAGACCGGAGACAGTGCCGGCCTTGTGCGCCTTGAGCGGCTGCTCCATCTTCATCGCCTCGATCACGACGACGACGTCGCCCTCGGCCACCACAGCGCCCTCGTCGACCGCGATCTTCACGATCGTGCCCTGCATCGGGCTGGTCACGGAGTCACCGGATGCGGCGGCGCCGGCCTTCTTGCCCGCCGCGCGCTTCGGCTTCCTGGCTCCGCCCGGGGCCGCGGCGGCGATGCCGCCCAGGCCGGCCGGGAGCACCACCTCGAGTCGGCGGCCGCCGACCTCCACGGTCACGCGCTGGCGCTCGCCGGGCTCCTCGCTCTCGGCGATGTCGCCGCCGTAGGGCTGGATCTGGTTGTCGAAGTCGGTCTCGATCCAGGTCGTGTAGACCGAGAAGGTGCCCTCGCCGGACGGGGTCGAGGCGCCGACGTACGCCGGGTCGTTGATCACCGCCTGGTGGAACGGGATCACCGTGGGCATGCCGTCGACCTCGAACTCCGCGAGGGCGCGCCGCGAGCGCTCGAGCGCCTGGGTGCGGTCCCGGCCGGTCACGATCAGCTTGGCGATCAGCGAGTCGAACGCCCCGGGGATCGTCTGACCCTTCTCGTAGCCGCCGTCGAGCCGGATGCCGGGGCCCTGGGGTGGGTTCCACTCGGTGAGGGTGCCGGGAGCCGGCATGAAGTTGCGGCCGCCGTCCTCGGCGTTGATCCGGAACTCGATCGAGTGGCCGCGGATCTCCGGGTCGTCGTAGCCGAGCTCCTCGCCCGCCGCGATCCGGAACATCTCGCGCACCAGGTCGATGCCGGTGACCTCCTCGGAGACGCAGTGCTCGACCTGGAGGCGGGTGTTGACCTCGAGGAAGGAGATCGTGCCGTCCTTGGCGACGAGGAACTCGCAGGTGCCCGCGCCGACGTAACCGGCCTCCTTGAGGATCGCCTTCGACGACTCGTAGAGCCGCTTGAGCTGCTCGTCGCTCAGGAACGGGGCCGGGGCCTCCTCGACCAGCTTCTGGTGGCGGCGCTGCAGCGAGCAGTCACGGGTGGAGACCACGACGACGTTGCCGTGCCGGTCGGCCAGGCACTGGGTCTCGACGTGCCGGGGCTGGTCCAGGAACTTCTCGACCAGGCACTCGCCGCGGCCGAAGGCGCCGACGGCCTCGCGCACCGCCGACTCGTAGAGCTCGGGGATCTCCTCGAGGGTGCGCGCGACCTTGAGGCCGCGACCGCCGCCGCCGAAGACCGCCTTGATCGCGACCGGGAGCCCGTTGTCCTTCGCGAAGGCGACCACCTCGTCGGCGTCCTTGACCGGGTCCTTGAGGCCGGGAGCGAGGGGCGCGCCGGCGGCCAGCGCGATCTGCTTGGCCTTGGCCTTGTCGCCGAGCGCGTCGATCGCCGCGGGCGGCGGCCCGATCCACACCAGCCCGGCGTCGATCACCGCCTGCGCGAACTGGGCGTTCTCGGCGAGGAAGCCGTAGCCCGGGTGCACCGAGTCGGCGCCGCTCCGCATCGCGACCGCGATGATCTTCTCGATGTCGAGGTAGGAGTCCGCCGGGGTCGAGCCCTCGAGCGAGTAGGCCTCGTCGGCCAACCGGACGAAGATCGCGTCGCGGTCGGGCTCGGCGTACACGGCCACGCTGCCGATGCCGGCGTCCTTGCACGCACGGACCACCCGCACGGCGATCTCGCCCCGATTGGCGACCAGGACCTTCTGCAGCGGCTTGATGTCGGGCACGCGAACTCCTCGATGTCAGTGATCCGTCCGGAGTCTATTGCGCTCCCGCGGACGACCCCCTCCGGGTCTCAGGTGACGTCGCTCGCACGCCGGGAAGTGTTCAACCCGCGCACCGCGACCGGTCGTTCCGGGTTCACCGCGACCCACCAGCCTCGGACCACGCCCTCGTCACCCTGGAGTCGTCATGCGCCTGTCCCGTGCCCTCGTCCCCGCTGCCGTGCTCGGCACCGCCCTCCTCGGAGCTGCCGTGCACGCCGGTGCCGCGTCCGCCGAGCCGGACGGCCGCAGCCGCTACACGTTCGGCGTGATCGGGGACGTGCCGTACGGCGCCGACCAGATCGCCGCCTTCCCGCGCTGGATCCAGCAGATCAACGCCGATCCCGACGTCCGTTCGGTCGTCCACCTCGGCGACATCAAGAACGGGTCGAGCGTCTGCAGCGACTCCTACTTCGACCTGATCCGCAGCGACTTCGACACCTTCGAGGACCCGCTGGTCTACACGCCGGGCGACAACGAGTGGACCGACTGCCACCGCGCCAACAACGGCGCGTACAACCCGCTCGAGCGGCTGGACCGCGTCCGCGACGTGTTCTTCGACCGGCCGGGCCGGTCGCTCGGCCGGCACCCGCTCGCGCTCGAGGCACAGGCGGGATTCCCCGAGAACGTCGTCTACCACCGCGCCGAGGTGACCTTCGCGGCCGTGAACGTGCCGGGCAGCGACAACGGCCTGCAGCCGTGGACCGGCCTGGGCTACTCCGCCCCGACGCCCGAGCAGTCCGCAGCGGTCGCCGACCGGACCGCCGCCGACATCGCGCTCGTGCACCGGGCCTTCGCCGAGGCGAGGGATCGCGGCGACCGCGGCGTGGTGATCATGCAGCAGGCCGACATGTTCGACCCGACGTACGTGCCGACGTGGGGCGACATCGGGGCGTTCCAGCCGTGGGTGCAGGCGATCATCGACGAGTCGTCGCACTTCGACGGTCCGGTGTACCTCCTCGACGGCGACAGCCACGTCTACAACGCGGACAAGCCGCTGGCGTCCGGCTCGCCCTGGCTCACGACGTACGGCGTCCACGGTGCGGCGGACAACCTGACCCGGGTCACGGTCGACGGGTCGTCGAACAACAAGGACTGGCTCAAGATGACCGTGAACAAGCCGGGAGCCGCCTCGTTGCTGACCTGGACGCGGGTGCCGTACAGCGGCTGAGCGCAGCGACGATCTCACGGGTTAACAATCGTTAACCGGTGGCCTACGATGCCTGCATGACCTTCGAGCTGTCCCCCGAGCACGAGCAGTTCCGCCGCACCGTCCGCGACTTCGCCGAGAAGGAGATCGCGCCGCACTCGGCGCAGTGGGACCGCGACCACACCTTCCCGGTCGACGTCGTGCACAAGATGGGCGAGCTCGGGCTGTTCGGGCTGACCGCTCCGGAGGAGTACGGCGGCGCCGGGCTGAGCGGCGAAGAAGGCGGCTTCACCAGCCTCTGCCTCGCGATCGAGGAGCTCGGCCGGGTCGACCAGTCGCTCGGGATCACCCTCGAGGCGGCCGTCGGCCTGGGCATCAACCCGATCCTGACCTACGGCACCGAGGAGCAGAAGCAGACCTGGCTGCCCGACCTCGTTGCCGGGCGCCGACTCGCCGGCTTCGGCCTCACCGAGCCGGGCGCGGGCTCCGACGCCGGCGCGACCCGCACCCGCGCCACGTTGGTCGACGGCGAGTGGGTGATCGACGGCGCCAAGCAGTTCATCACGAACTCCGGATCGGAGATCACCTCGCTCGTGACCGTCACTGCCAGGACGGGGGTCTCGGCAAGCTCGACCACCGGGGAGGAGAGGGCCGAGATCTCGACGATCATCGTCCCCGCCGGCACGCCCGGGTTCACCGCGGAGAAGGCCTACGACAAGCTCGGCTGGCACGCGTCGGACACCCACCCGCTCACCTTCGACGGCGCCCGGGTCCCCGAGGCGAACCTCCTCGGTGAGCGAGGTCGGGGCTACGCGCAGTTCCTCGCCACGCTGGACGACGGCCGGGTCGCGATCGCAGCGCTGGCGGTCGGCTGCATCCAGGCGTGCCTCGAGCAGTGCGTCCAGTACGCCGGGGAGCGGACCACGTTCGGCGTGCCGATCGGGCGCAAGCAGGGAGTGGCCTTCCAGATCGCCGATCTCGAGGTGATGCTCTCGGCCAGCCGGCTGCTGACCTACCGCGCGGCCGCCATGAAGGACGCCGGCGCTCCGGTCGCAGAGTTCAAGCGCGCGGCTGCGGTCGCCAAGCTCTACGCCACGGAGTCCGCCGTCACCGCGACGCGGATCGCCACGCAGGTGTTCGGCGGCTACGGCTTCATGGAGGAGTACCAGGTCACCCGCCTCTACCGCGACGCCAAGGTGCTCGAGATCGGCGAGGGCACGTCCGAGGTCCAGCGGATGCTGATCGCCCGATCGCTCGGACTGCCGGTCGAATGACGGAGCCGCCCTCCGCGGCGGCTAACCTGTGCGGCATGAGAATCCTGGTGACCGGTGGTGCCGGCTTCATCGGCAGCAACTTCGTCCACCGCACCCTCGCGACTCGTCCCGACGCCGAGGTCACCGTCCTCGACGCGCTCACCTACGCGGGCACGCGGGCGTCGCTGGCCGGCGTGGAGGACCAGATCCGGTTCGTCCAGGGCGACGTCGCCGACGAGAGCGTGGTCGAGCCGCTGGTCGCCGAGTCCGACGTGGTCGTGCACTTCGCGGCCGAGTCGCACAACGACAACTCGCTGGCCGACCCCAGCCCCTTCATCCGGACCAACCTCGTCGGCACCTTCACGCTGCTGGAGGCGGCCCGTCGCCACGACGTGCGCTACCACCACATCTCCACCGACGAGGTGTACGGCGATCTCGAGCTCGACGACCCGAAGAAGTTCACCGAGGACACGCCGTACACCCCGAGCTCGCCGTACTCCGCGAGCAAGGCCGGCTCCGACCACCTGGTCCGCGCGTGGGTGCGCTCGTTCGGGCTCCGCGCGACGCTCTCCAACTGCTCGAACAACTACGGCCCGCGCCAGCACGTCGAGAAGTTCATCCCGCGGCAGATCACCAACGTGATCGACGGGATCCGGCCCAAGCTGTACGGCGACGGACTGAATGTGCGCGACTGGATCCACGTGGACGACCACAATGATGCTGTGTGGACGATCATCGACCAGGGCCGCATCGGCGAGACCTACCTCATCGGCGCCAACGGCGAGATGAACAACCGCGACGTGATCGCCCTGATCCTCGAGCTGATGGGCCAGGACCGCGACGCCTACGACCACGTCACCGACCGGTCGGGGCACGACCGTCGCTACGCGATCGAGGCGGGCAAGCTGCGCACCACGCTCGGGTGGACGCCGCGCTACGAGAGCTTCCGCGACGGCCTCGAGGCCACGATCGCGTGGTACCGCGACAACGAGGCCTGGTGGCGGCCGATGAAGGACGCCACCGAGGCCAAGTACGCACTCACCCAGGAAGTGGTGGCGCGGTGACGGGGCACGGGCCGGGGCTCGCGTCGGCGGCGAGGTGAGCCGGGGCCTTCGCCACCTCTCGGGTGAGGTCGCGCGCTTCTCCGCCGTGAACGTCGGCGCGACCGTCGTGGCCGTCTTCCTGTTCAACGCCCTCGTGCACGGGCTGACCGGCTGGTTCGACGGCCCGCTGAACGACCACGCGATCACGGCGTACCTGCTGGCCAACAGCGTCGGCATGTTCGTCAGCTACTTCGGCAGCCGCCACTACGCCTTCCGGCACCGGCACGCCGCCGGGCCCGGCGGCGGCCTGCCCCGGTACGTGGCGATCAACCTCGCGTCGTTCGTCATCCCGGTCACCTGCCTGTGGGTGACCCGCCACCTGCTGCACTGGGACTCGATCTACGCCGACAACGTCTCCGGCAACGTCGTGGGCGCGCTGCTCGGCAACGCCTTCAGGTTCTGGGCGTTCCGGCGGTTCGTCTTCCACACCGTGCGGGTGGCGCCGCTGTCGTTCTGGGACTCGCTCGAGGGCAAGCACCTGGTGCCCGAGGAGGACCTCTCGGAGGTCGACCCGTAGGTCGTCAGCGGTCGGCGCGCAGCGAGTCCAGGAAGTCCTGGACCTCGTCGTACGTCGGCAGCACGCCGCTCTCGGCGACCTCGGCCAGGGTCGGGGCCTGCGCGTCCTTCGGGGAGAGGCTCGGCGTCAGCGGCCGGCCGTCGCGTCCCTCGGTCGGCCAAGCGACCGCGATGGCCGGGTCGAGCGGGTGCACGCCGTGCTCGCGCCCCGGCGCGTAGGGCGCCGAGCACAGGTAGTTCACGACCGTGTCGTCGGCCAGCGCCATGAAGGCGTGCCCGAGCCCCTCGCCGATGTAGAGTGCCTTGCGGTCGACGTCATCGAGCACCACGGCGTCCCACTGTCCGTACGTCGGCGAGCCGAGCCGGATGTCCACGACGACGTCGAGGATCGCCCCCGACGGGCAGGTGACGTACTTGGCCTGGCTCGGCGGCAGCTGGGCGAAGTGGATGCCCCGGACCGTGCCGGCCGAGGACACCGAGCAGTTCGCCTGCGCGATCGTGAACGGGTGCCCCGCGGCTTCGGCGAAGCGGTCGGAGCGGAACCACTCGAGGAACACACCGCGGTCGTCGCGGTGCTGCTGCGGGGTGACCGAGAACGCACCCGGGATCTTCGTCTCTTCGATCAGCACGTCGGAACCCTACCGGGAGCCCGACCGCTAGCCTTGCGCGCATGCGATGGCTGGTCACGGGCGCGAAGGGCATGCTGGGCACGGACGCGGTCGCGTTGTTCGCCGACCACGGGCACGACGTCGTCGGCGTCGACCTCGGCGACCTCGAGCTCACCGACGGCGACGCGGTGAAGGCGGCGCTGGCCGACGTCGACGTGGTCCTCAACTGCGCGGCCTGGACGGCCGTCGACGACGCGGAGACGCAGGAGGAGGCGGCCCTGCTGGTCAACGGCACCATCCCCGGTGTGCTCGCCGAGGCCGCGGCCGCGACCGGCACGCGGCTCGTGCACATCAGCACCGACTACGTCTTCGCCGGTGACGCGACCTCGCCGTACGCCGAGGACGCCCCGACGGCGCCGCGCTCGGCGTACGGGCGCACGAAGGAGGCCGGCGAGCGCGCGGTGCGCAGCGCGCTGCCCGACGACCACCTGATCGTCCGCACGGCCTGGCTGTACGGGGCCCACGGCGCGTGCTTCCCGAAGACCATCGCGCGGGTGGCCGGCGAGCGCGGCAGCATCTCGGTGGTCGACGACCAGGTCGGGCAGCCGACCTGGACCCGCGACGTCGCCGACCTCGTCCTGCGCCTGGCCGGGGCCGGCGCCCCGGCGGGCACCTACCACGCCACCTCGAGCGGTGAGACCAGCTGGTTCGGCTTCGCCCAGCGCGTCGTCGAGGCGGCCGGGCTCGACCCCGCGATCGTCGAGCCGACGGACTCCGCGGCGTTCACGCGGCCCGCGCCGCGTCCGGCGTACTCCGTGCTCGGGCACGACGCGCTGGAGCCCCTCGGGATCGCCCCGATCGGGGACTGGGAGGAGCGCTGGGCGCAGGCGTCAGGAGAGGTACTCGGTCTTTCCTGAGGCCAGCAGGTCGAGCAGGTAGGTGCCGTAGCCGGACTTGACCAGGCCCTCGGCCCGTTCGCGCAGCTCGTCGTCGCTCAGGAACCCCTGCCGCCACGCGACCTCCTCGGGCGACCCGATCTTGAGGCCCTGGCGCTTCTCGACGGTGCGGATGAAGTTGCCCGCGTCGAGCAGCGAGTCGAACGTGCCGGTGTCGAGCCAGGCGGTGCCGCGCTCGAGCACCTCGACCCGCAGCCGGCCCTGGTCGAGGTAGGCCTGGTTGAGGTCGGTGATCTCGTACTCGCCGCGCGCCGAAGGCTTGAGCTCGCGGGCCAGCTCGATCACGTCGTTGTCGTAGAAGTACAGGCCGGGCACGGCGTAGTGGCTGCGCGGGTCGGCCGGCTTCTCCTCCAGCGAGATCGCGGTGCCGGACTGGTCGAACTCCACGACGCCGTACGCCTGCGGGTCGGCGACCCAGTAGGCGAAGACCCGGGCGCCCTCGATGTCGCTGAGCCGGCCCAGGGTGCGGCCGAACCCGTGGCCGTAGAAGATGTTGTCGCCAAGGACCAGCGCCGACGGCTGGTCGCCGATGAAGTCCGCGCCGATCGTGAACGCCTGGGCGAGCCCGTCGGGGGAGGGCTGCTGGGCGTAGCTGATCGAGATGCCGAACGCGCTGCCGTCGCCGAGCAGCCGCTCGAAGCCCTCGGCCTCGTGCGGCGTCGTGATCACCAGCACGTCGCGGATGCCGGCCAGCATCAGCGTCGACAGCGGGTAGTAGATCATCGGCTTGTCGTAGACCGGCACCAGCTGCTTGCTGATGCCCATGGTGATCGGGTGCAGTCGCGAGCCGGTGCCTCCGGCCAGGATGATTCCTCGCATGAGCGTCAGTCTGCCGCAGCCGGCGCGGTGGCCCAGAACTCGTGCCAGACGAAGCCCAGCTCGTCGAACATCAGCCGCAGCAGCGGCACGCTGATCCCGACGACGTTGTGGGGGTCGCCGCTGACGCCCGAGACGTACGCCGACCCGAGCCCGTCGATGGTGAACGCCCCGGCGACCTGGAGCGGCTCGCCGGAGGCGACGTAGGCCTCGATCTCCTCGTCGCTGAGCATGGCGAACCGGACCTGGGTGGCGGCGCTGCGGCCCAGCCAGACCTCCCGGTGCGTGTCGATCACGCAGTGCCCGGTGTGCAGGACACCGGACCGGCCGCGCATCCGCTGCCAGCGTGCGATCGCGTCGGCCTCGTCGACGGGCTTCCCGAGCATCTCACCGTCGAGCTCGAGCACGGAGTCGCAGCCGATCACGAGCGCCCGGGGCAGGGTCGCCGCGACGGCGACGGCCTTGAGCTGCGCGAGCTTGAGCGCGAGCTCGGCGACGTTGTCGGCCTCGACGTCGTCCTCGTCGACACCGCTGACGATCACCTCGGGCCGCAGCCCGGCGGCCTGCAGGGTCTTGAGCCTCGCCGGTGAGGCGGAGGCGAGCACGAGGCGTGTCGGCGGGGGCACGGGCGTCCTAGCGCGGGAGCGCGCTGGCGCGCCAGGCGCCCGGACCGGGTCGGAGCGCCGCGCGGGTGCGGCGCTGGCGCGCCGCCCAGAGGGAGCGGGGCTTGGGCGGGGGCGGGGTCGTCTGGAGAGAGGACAGCACTGCGACGATCGCGGCGATCTCCTCGGGGGTGGCGTCTGGGTTGATGATCTCCAGCTTGGGTGCCGGGATCGCCGACCGGTCAGTCATGCGCTCCTCCGCTTCGCTCCTCCGCGCATGGCGGACCGCTCGGCTCCATCCCCCTGCTCGGGGGGGCTCCGGCCCCCGTCACAGGGGGATGTTCCCGTGCTTCTTGGGCGGCAGCGTCTCGCGCTTGGTGGCCAGCAGCCGCAGCGCCCGGACGACCTCCACCCGCGTCTCGCGCGGAGGGATCACCGCGTCGATGTAGCCGCGCTCCGCGGCGACGTACGGGTTGGCGAGGGTGTCCTCGTACTCCTGGATCAGCTCGGCACGGCGGGCCTCGACGTCGCCGCCCTCCTTCTCCACCGCCTTGAGCGTCTTGCGGTGCACGATGTTGGCCGCGCCCTGGGCTCCCATCACGGCGATCTGCGCGGTCGGCCAGGCCAGGTTGATGTCGGCCCCGAGGTGCTTGGACCCCATGACGTCGTAGGCGCCGCCGTACGCCTTGCGGGTGATCACCGTGACCAGCGGGACGGTCGCCTCGGCGTAGGCGTAGATCAGCTTCGCGCCGCGCCGGATGATGCCGTTCCACTCCTGGTCGGTGCCGGGCAGGAAGCCGGGGACGTCGACGAAGGTGAGCACCGGGATGTTGAACGAGTCGCAGGTGCGCACGAAGCGGGCGGCCTTCTCCGAGGCGTCGATGTCCAGCGTGCCGGCGAACTGCATCGGCTGGTTGGCCACGACGCCGACGGACCTACCCTCCACGCGGCCGAAGCCGATGATGATGTTCGGCGCGAACAGCGGCATCACCTCGAGGAACTCCTGGTCGTCCAGGACCGCCTCGATCACCGTGTGCATGTCGTAGGGCTGGTTCGGGGAGTCCGGGATCAGCGTGTCCAGCGCCGTGTCGAGGTCGCCAACCTCGAGATCGGCGACCTCGTCGAAGGTCGGCGGGTCGTCGAGGTTGTTCTGCGGCAGGTAGGACAGCAGCGCCTTGACGTAGTCCAGCGCGTCGTCCTCGTCGGCGCCCATGTAGTGGGCGTTGCCCGACTTGGTGTTGTGCGTGCGCGCGCCGCCGAGCTCCTCCATGCTGACGTCCTCGCCGGTGACCGTCTTGATCACGTCGGGACCGGTGATGAACATGTTGGAGGTGCCGTCGACCATGATCGTGAAGTCGGTGACCGCGGGGGAGTAGACGTGGCCGCCGGCGCAGGAGCCCATGATCAGGCTGATCTGCGGGATCACGCCCGAGGCGTGCACGTTGCGGCGGAAGATCTCGCCGTACAGGCCGAGGCTGACCACGCCCTCCTGGATGCGAGCGCCGGCACCCTCGTTGATGCCGATGATCGGGCACCCGGTCTTCATCGCGAGGTCCATCACCTTGGTGATCTTCTCGCCGTAGACCTCACCGAGGGAGCCGCCGAAGATCGTGAAGTCCTGCGAGAACACGCACGCCTGGCGGCCCTCGATGGTGCCGTAGCCGGTGATCACGCCGTCGCCGTACGGACGGTTCTTCTGCAGGCCGAACGCCGTCGACCGGTGCCGGGCCAGCTCGTCCAGCTCGACGAACGAGCCCTCGTCGAACAGCTTCTCGATGCGCTCGCGCGCCGTCATCTTGCCCTTGGCGTGCTGCTTCTCGACCGCCTTGTCCGAAGCGGCGTGCACCGCCTCGTCGACGCGACGCTCGAGGTCCTCGAGCTTGCCGGCGGTCGTGTGGATGTCGATGTCGGTCGGGACGTCTGTGCCCTCGCCGGGTTGTGCGCTCACGCTGTCGACTCCTGCTCGGTGCTGGGTCCGGGGACTGGCTCCTGCGTTGTTCCTGCGTCAATCTAGTGCCTGTGCCGGACACCGAATCCTCGTGGTCACCTCTCGAACCCGATCAGCTGTCCGCAGCAGCCGGGCCCGCCTGGACCGTGACCCTGCTGCCCACGGCCGAGTCGACCAACGCCGCGGCCCCGCCCGTCGCCGGGTCGATCCTGGTCGCCGACCACCAGACCGCCGGCCGGGGCCGGCTCGACCGGCGCTGGGAGACGCCCCCGGGCACGGCGCTGACCTTCTCGGCGGTGGTCGACCCGGAGCTGGCCGACCAGGACTGGCCGCTGCTGCCGCTGGCCACGGCCCTCGCCGTCGCCGAAGGCGTACGCCGGGCCGCCGACGTCGACCCGCGGCTGAAGTGGCCCAACGACCTGCTCCTCCCCGGTGATCCCGACGACGGCAAGCTGGCCGGCATCCTGCTGGAGCGGGTCGCCAACCCCGAGGACTCCGACCGTCCGCTCGCCGTGATCGGGATCGGGATCAACGTCGGCATGACCCGTGAGCAGCTGCCCGTGCCGACCGCGACGTCGCTGGCCATCGCGGGCGCGCACGTGGACCGCACCCAGGTCTTCCACGAGGTGGTCGCCGCCCTCACGCGCGTGCTGGACCGGCTCTCCGACGACCCGGCCTCGGTGCTCGAGCAGTACCGCGGCGCCTGCACCACGCTCGGTCGGCACGTCGAGGTGCACCTCCCGGACGGCACCGTCCTCACCGGTCTGGCCGAGGACGTCGACCGGCACGGCCGACTCGTCGTCGACGGCAAGCCGGTCGGCGCCGGAGACGTCGTCCACGTGCGTCCGACGTGACATGATCCACACGTGGCGATCAATCCCAAGCTGCTGAACGAGGGCGAGAGCGTCGTCTGGTCGACCCGGACGCACGTGAAGGCGCTCTTCGTCCCTGCTCTCGTGCTGATCCTCGCCGCCGGCATCGGCGGCTACCTCTCCAGCCTCCCCGAGAGCCACCAGAACGTCTGGCTGACCATCATCTGGGTGATCGCCGGGCTGGTGGTCCTCGTCTACGCCGTGTGGCCGTTCCTGAAGTGGTGGACCACGACCTACACCGTCACCAACCGCCGGCTGACGACCCACAGCGGCGTGCTCAACCGCACCGGTCACGACATCCCGCTCGCCCGGATCAGCGACGTCTCCTACGAGAAGGACCTCCTCGACCGGGTCTTCGGCTGCGGCACGCTGGTGATCTCCGACGCCAGCGAGCAGGGCCGGGTCGCGCTCCAGGACATCCCGCGCGTGGAGCAGCTCCAGCTGAAGCTCTCCGACCTGCTCTTCCACGGCAGCCAGCCCACGAGCTCGGCCACCGATGACGGGACCTGACCCGACCGAGGTTCCCGAGCCGGGTGGCCCGACCGGAGCCGACCTCGAGCGCGCCATCCTCGGGGAGACGCCGACGCTGAGCGGCAGCGACATCGCCGCGGCGGCCGGCGTGTCCCTGGCGGACGCCCGCCGGCTGTGGCGGGCCCTCGGGTTCCCCGACGCGGCGAACCAGAACGCGTTCACCACCGCCGACCGCGACGCCCTCATCCTGGTCGCCGAGGCGGTCGCGGAGACCGGCATCGACTTCGAGACCATGCTCCGCCTGACCCGCGCGGTCGGGCAGACCGTCGCGAGGCTCGCCGACTGGGAGGTCGCCACGATCTCGTCGGCCGTCGACGAGTTCGCCGCCCGCGACGGCGCCTCCGCGGACATGATGAAGGCGACCGTGCGCCTGGTCGAGGAGCTGAGCGCCCGCTTCGACCGGCTGCTGGTGTACTCCTGGCGCCGGCACCTCGCGGCGGCGATCGGCCGGATCGAGGCGTTCGCGGCGACCGACGACGAGACGGTCACGGAGGCGACCGTCGGGTTCGCCGACCTGGTCGCGTTCACGGCGCTGAGCAACGAGCTCGGCGAGGACGAGCTCGGCGACCTGGTGGAGATCTTCGAGACCCGGTGCTCCGACGTGATCGCCGACCACAACGGTCGCGTGATCAAGACGCTCGGCGACTCGGTGCTGTTCCTCGAGCTGGACCCCGTCCAGGCGATCGACATCGCGCTCGACATCATCGCGGTCGTCGGGCGCGACGAGCGGCTGCCCGACGTACGCCTCGGGCTGGCGACGGGCCCGGTGGTGCTGCGCATGGGCGACGTGTACGGACCCCCGGTCAACCTGGCGGCGCGCTTCACCGCGGTCGCCCGCCGCAACCGGGTGATCATCGACGAGCGCACGGCCGAGCTGCTCCCGGTGGTCGACTTCGAGACCCGCAAGCTGCCGGCCCGCCCCCTGCGCGGCTTCGGCGACGTGGAGCCGGTCACGGTCCGCCGCACGCGCCCTCGTCACTGAGGTTTCGGCAGGCTCAACCACCGGCTAGACCACTCCGGCCGCCTCCGCCGCCGCCCGGTACGCCGTCGCGAGCGTCGCCACGGTGTCGTGGGCGTTGAGACCGGACGGGTTCGGCACCACCCAGAGCTCGGAGTGCCCGAGCGGGTCCGGCTGCCGGCCGACCGTGGCCTTCCGTGCACCGAACGCCGCCCGGTACGCCGTGATCCCGGCAACAGCGACCACGGCGGGACGCCACGCCTCGACGCGCTCGACCAGCCGCGCGCCACCGTCGCGCAGCTCGGCGGTCGACAGCTCGTCCGCACGCGCGCTGGCCCGCGCGACCAGGTTCGTGATCCCCAGCCCCCGCCCCACGAAGTACGCGCGGTCCGCGTCGGTCATGCCGGCGGCCGGGTCGATCGGCCGCTCGATGATCCCGGCGGCGAGCAGGGCGGGGTAGAACCGGTTCGCCGGGTGCGCGAAGTGGGTCTGCACCGCGGCGGTCCAGAGACCGGGGTTGATGCCGACGAAGAGCAGCCGCACACCGTCGCCGACGAGGTCGGGCACGACCGCGCCACGGAAGGCGTCGAGCTCGGCACGGGTGAAGCGGGGCACGGAGGACAGCGTAGGGATCGCCGGATAGGGTCCACCCGTGCCACTCGCGCCCACCGTCGCCGTGATCGGGGGCGGCCAGCTCGCCCGGATGATGGCCGAGCCCGCTGCCGCCCTGGGCATCCCGCTGCGGCTCCTCGCCGAGGCTCCCGGTGTCTCGGCCGCGCAGGTCATCGCCGACCACGAGGTCGGCGACTACACCGACCTCACCACGCTGCGGCTGGTGACCGACGGCTGCGCCGCGGTGACGTTCGACCATGAGCACGTGCCGACCGAGCACCTGCACGCCCTCGAGGCCGACGGCATCGCCGTGCGCCCCGGGCCCGAGGCGCTGGTACACGCCCAGGACAAGGGCGTGATGCGTGCGGCCCTCGCCGACCTCGGCATTCCGTGCCCGCGCAACGCCATCGTCGAGACCCCGGCCGAGGTCGACGACTTCGGCTACCCGTGCGTGCTCAAGACCACGCGCGGCGGGTACGACGGCAAGGGCGTCTGGTTCGTGACCTCCGAGGAGGACGCGGTCGACGTCTTCGCGCAGACCGCCGACACCGGCGTGCGCATCCTGGCCGAGGAGCTCGTGGACTTCCGTCGCGAGCTGTCCGCACTGGTGGCGCGCTCGCCCTCCGGGCAGGTCGCGGCTTGGCCGGTGGTGGCCTCCGAGCAGCGCGACGGCATCTGCCGCGAGGTGATCGCCCCCGCTCCGGACCTCGACCCCGACCTCGCCGTCCAGGCGCAGCAGATCGCGATGACCGTCGCGGGCGAGCTCGGCGTGGTCGGCGTGCTCGCCGTCGAGCTCTTCGAGACCACCGACGGCCGCGTGCTGGTCAACGAGCTCGCGATGCGCCCGCACAACACCGGGCACTGGACGCAGGACGGGTCGGTCACCTCCCAGTTCGAGAACCACCTGCGTGCCGTGCTCGACCTGCCGCTCGGTGCGCCGGACGCCCGCGCGCCGTGGACGGTGATGGTGAACATCCTGGCGGGGGAGGGCGCCGGGCGCCTGTACGACGGCTACCCGCACGCGCTCGCCCGTGACCCGCGGATCCGGGTGCACCTCTACGGCAAGGGCCTGCGTCCGGGCCGCAAGGTGGGGCACGTCAACGCGTACGGCGACGACCTCGACGACTGCCTCGAGCGGGCCCGTCATGCGGCAGCATGGTTCGCGGGCGAACTGGGAGATGAGAGCGAATGACGGACCCGATGGTCGAGCCTGCCGAAACCCCTGCCGACACCCGGCCGCGTGTCGGCATCGTGATGGGCTCTGACTCCGACTGGCCGGTGATGAAGGCCGCCGCGGAGGCACTCGAGGAGTTCGACATCGCCTTCGAGGCCGACGTCGTCTCGGCGCACCGGATGCCCGAGGAGATGATCGGCTACGGCAAGGAGGCCGCCGGCCGCGGTCTTCAGGTGATCATCGCCGGAGCCGGGGGAGCGGCGCACCTGCCGGGCATGCTGGCCTCGGTGACGCCGCTGCCGGTGATCGGCGTACCGGTGCCGCTGAAGTACCTCGACGGGATGGACTCCCTGCTCTCGATCGTGCAGATGCCGGCCGGCGTGCCGGTGGCGGCCGTCGCCGTCGGCAACGCCCGCAACGCCGGCCTGCTCGCGGTCCGCATCCTCGCCGCGACCGACCCCGGGCTGCAGGACAGGATGACGGCCTTCCAGGCGGCCTTGCGCGACACCGCCCACGAGAAGGGCAAGGCCGTCCGCGAGCAGGCCGCCGGACCCCGGAAGCTCGGGTTCTGAGGGCTCAGACCTGGTCGGTGGCGGCGAGGCGGTCCGTGTCCGCCATGTAGCTCAGCGCGTCGGTGAGGCTCTGCAGCGAGCGCATGGCGGCCAGTGCGAACGGCGACTCCCCGGTCGTGTCGTGCAGCGAGGCGGGCACCACGCCGAGACCGGAGACGTCGTGCGTCCCGTCGGCGAGCTCCGCCCGCGCGGTCACGTCGGAGCCGTCGTCGGCCAGCGTGATCGACACGTGCCAGGTCTGGGTGTTCATCAGTGTGTCCCCCTCGAGACGTCAGTCGTGCAACCCATCCAAGGAAACCGTGCCGGCACGGCGGTCTGCAGAGCCGAACGGCAGCGATCCGGAGGACCTATGGGACTACGAGCGTGGGACCGATGGACGGAGTGTTGAGGTGGTGGAGCGATACCAGGGAGGTCATCATGAGCACCCGCGTCGACGAGATCCTGTCGTGGTACCCGACGGCGGACCCACGCACGATCGGCAACCTGCGCCGCATGCTGGTGCACGGGCGCACCGGCGGCACCGGGAAGCTCGTGGTGCTGCCCGTGGACCAGGGCTTCGAGCACGGACCCGGGCGCAGCTTCGCGGCCAACCCGGCCGGCTACGACCCGCGGTACCACGCTCAGCTCGCGGTCGACGCCGGGTGCAGTGCGCACGCGCTGCCCCTGGGCGCGTGCGAGCTGGTCGCGCCCCGGTACGCCGCCGAGCTGCCCCTGATCCTCAAGTGCAACAGCTCCGACTCGCTGTACGTCGGCACGGATCCGGAGCCGGCGGTGACCGCGAGCGTCGAGGACGCCGTCCGGCTCGGCTGTGTCGCGGTGGGCTTCACGATCTACCCGGGCTCGTCAGGACGGAACCGGATGTACGAGCAGCTCCGCTCGCTCGCCCGGGACGCGGACGCCGCCGGGCTGGTGCTCGTGGTGTGGTCCTACCCGCGCGGGAGCGGCATCTCCAAGGACGGCCAGACCGCCGTGGACGTGGTGGCGTACGCCGCCCACCTGGCCGCCCAGCTCGGAGCGCACGTGATCAAGGTGAAGCCGCCGACCGAGCACATCGAGAGCGACCAGGCCCGGGCGGCGCTCGACAAGGCCGGCGTACCCCTCGGCACGCTCGCTGACCGGGTGCGTCACGTCGTGCAGTCCGCGTTCGACGGGCACCGGGTCGTGATCTTCTCCGGTGGTGCGGCGAAGGAGACCGCCGCAGTGCTGGAGGAGAACCGGCAGACCGCGCTCGGCGGCGGCTTCGGCACGATCATGGGCCGCAACTCGTTCCAGCGCCCGCACGACGAGGCCGTGCAGCTGCTCCACGACGTGATGGACATCCACGTCGGCACGTCGCCGAGCTAGCTGTCGCGCACCCGGCCCCGCAGCGCCTTGAGCTGACCGCGGCGCACCTTGCTGTCGACCCGGCGCCGCTTCGCGCCGCGGCTCGGCTTGGTGGGCACCCGGGTGGCGGGCGGCGGGGCCAGGGCCTCGCGCACGCGGTCGGCGAGCCGCGTCCGTGCCGCGACCCGGTTGCGGTGCTGGGATCGGTGCTCGGACGCCGTGACCACCACGAGCGGTCCCAACCGGTCGAGGGCGCGGCTGCGCTGCTGGTCGCTGAACGCCACCGACGACGCGACGTCGAAGCGGAGCTCCACCTTGCTGTCGGTGGTGTTGACCGACTGGCCGCCCGGTCCGGAGGACCGGGAGAACTGCTCGACCAGCTCGTGGGCGGGGATCACGAGTCCTCGCGGCAGGCCCGGACCGGAGGTGACGTGCAGGTCGCCGCCGGGCTCACCGTGCCGTGCGGTCCGCTCGACGGGTCGACTCATGCGGCGCGCTTGCGCCACTCGATGAGGGGACAGGTGTCCATCACCATCGGGACGCCGGCCTCCCAGGTGCGGGCAAAGGCGTCCTCGTCGACGACACCGAGCTGGAACCACACGCCCTTCGCGCCGATCGCCACCGCCTCGTCCGCGAACGGGCCGGCCGCCTCGGAGCGGCGGAACACGTCGACCACATCGACCGGGAACGGCACCTCGGAGAGGCTCCGGTAGCCCTGCTGGCCGAGCACGGTCGGAGCGCCGGGCTCGTCGAAGACCGGGTGGATCGGCACGATCCGCTTGCCGGCCCGCTGCAGCGCCGCCGCGATCTGGTACGCCGTACGGCTCGGGTCTCCGGACAGCCCCACGATCGCCCACGTCTGGAGGTCGTCGAGCATCGTGTCCACGACCGCGCGGTCCTGCCAGCTTCTCGAGATGTCCATGTCCTTGCCCGTACCCATGACGGGTCAACGGACACCGCGCAGGAGCCATTCCCGGGAGACGTATCTCACGGCCCGAAGCCGGTTAGGGGGCGTTCACTCGATCGTAGGATCACCGGCATGGCCGACGAGTACCCGCTGTACGCCCTGTCCGAGGAGCACCGCGAGATCCGCAAGGTCGTGCGCGAGCTGGCCGAGGAGAAGATCGCCCCGTTCGCGACCGAGGTCGACGAGGAGGCTCGCTACCCGCAGGAGGCAGCGGACGCCCTGCTGGCGGCCGACTTCCACGCCCCGCACGTGCCTGAGCAGTACGGCGGCGCCGGTGCCGACGCGCTCGCCACCGTGATCGTGATCGAGGAGATCGCGCGTGTGTGCGTGTCGTCCAGCCTGATCCCCGCGGTGAACAAGCTCGGCTCGCTGCCCGTGCAGATCGCCGGGTCGGAAGAGCTCAAGGCGACGTACCTGACCAAGCTCGCGAAGGGCGAGGGCGGCTTCTCCTACTGCCTCTCCGAGCCCGAGGCGGGCTCCGACGCGGGCGGCATGTCCACCCGCGCGGTCCGCGACGGTGACCACTGGGTCCTCAACGGCGTGAAGCGCTGGATCACCAACGCGGGCGAGTCGGAGTACTACACCGTGATCGCGGTGAGCGACCCCGAGCTGCGCACCCGCGGGATGTCGGCGTTCGTGGTGGAGAAGTCCGACGCGGGCGTCTCCTTCGGTGCGAAGGAGAAGAAGCTCGGCATCAAGGGCAGTCCGACGCGCGAGGTGTACTTCGACAACGTGCGGATCCCCGCCGACCGGATGATCGGCGCGGAGGGCACCGGCTTCGAGACGGCGATGCGCACGCTGGACCACACTCGCGTGACGATCGCCGCCCAGGCCGTGGGCGTCGCCCAGGGTGCCCTGGACTACGCGCTGTCCTACGCCCTGGAGCGCAAGCAGTTCGGCAAGCCGATCGCGGACTTCCAGGGCCTGCAGTTCATGCTCGCCGACATGGGCATGAAGGTCGAGGCGGCCCGGCAGATGACGTACGCCGCCGCCGGCCGCTCCGAGCGCGGCGACTCCGACCTGACCTTCTTCGGCGCGGCGGCGAAGTGCTTCGCCTCCGACGTGGCGATGGAGGTCACCACGAACGCGGTGCAGGTGCTCGGTGGCTACGGCTACACCCGTGACTACCCGGTCGAGCGGATGATGCGCGACGCCAAGATCACCCAGATCTACGAGGGCACCAACCAGGTGCAGCGGATCGTGATGGCGCGCCAGCTGCTCGCCGGGATCCAGTCCGAGCTCTGAGTCGACCGCTGAGCGGTCAGGCGGGCGCGGCGCTGCTGGTGGCGGCCTCGGCGTGCCCGAACCGCGGAGCCCAGGGTGCGTCGTCGAGGCCGATCCGGTTGATCGCCCGGCCGGTCGCCGCTGCCAGCGCCTCCAGGGCAGCGACCTCGTCGGCCGTCGGCGTGCGCGGCGTCGTCCAGTAGGCGCCGATCGCAGCCACGGGCTCCGGCGTGCCGGCCGGGGCCATCGCCAGGCTGCGCACGAACGTCGGGCGGTATGCCTCGAGCGGGATGCGCGAGTCGTCCTCGATCTCCGGCACCACGGCCGTGGTGCCGTGGAGCATCGCCCAGCCGCTGATGCACGAGGTCATCGGGAACCGCTGGCCCTTCCACAGCGGCGCGATCGCGTCCTCGTCGGCGTAGAAGCACTGGTCGACGTCGCGCAGCACGAACGTGGCGCCCATCGCGCCGGTGAGCCCGCGCGCGGCCGTGCGGACGATGCGGCCGACCTCGCTCAGGTCGTCGGCCTGCTCCAGTGCCTCGAGGATCCGCGGGGGGACGGGGTTCTCCTCCACGCCTCCATGGTCGCAAACGGAAGGCATCCGGTCACGCTGGTCTGGACAACCCACGAAGCAGCTCGTCGACGGGGCGGCGAGGCGAGCGCGGCAGGTCACCGCGGCCGATCTCCTGCCAGCCGACCCGGGCCAGGATCTGCGGCACGCGCGACGGCGCCGGGAGCAGGCGCTCGAGGGCGAGGCGGGTGCGTTCGACCTCGACGGCCTGGCTCAGCGGCACGACCGACAGGCCGTGGCCGGTCGCCAGCAGCCAGAGTGCGCTCAGCGACGCCCCCGCGTGGAGCCAGGAGAGCGGGCCGTCGTCCGGGGTGCTCACGACGAGCAGACCGTCCGTCCCGCGCACCACGCTCTCGGTGGTGTCGGCGATCAGGCTGGAGTCGAAGCGGGTCGGGCGCTCTCCGCGGGCCCCGTCGAACCGTGGCACGGTGGCGGACGGTACGCCGTCGGCGACGTCGTGGTCGATCCAGGCCTCGGTCTCGTCCGAGATCCGCGGGTCGCCCTGCTGGCGTCGCCGGGCCTCCTCGAGCAGGTCCTCGATCTCCACCCGCAGTGCGCGGTCGGTGACGGCCAGGACGGACGCGCCCCACCTCCGCCCCTCCTCGGCCAGGTGGGCGACGCTCTCGTCGGGGACGGGCCAGGACGTGAACCGGCGGCGATCGGTGTGCCGCTGACCGAGCATGGTGAGCCGCGCCAGGGCCTCGACGCTCGGGTGGTGGGGCACCAGGTCGATGCGGGCCATCAGGTCGGAGTCGGCGCCCTTCGGCAGGTACTCGATCTGGGCGCGCGCCCCGACCGCCTCGGCCGCGACCGCGGTGTGGTGCAGGGCGGCGCCGCAGCTGATCACGAGGTTGCGGCCGAGCGGGTCGGAGACCGGGAGGCCGCGCTCGCGGTCGGCCCACAGCTCGAGCGACGTACCGCTCACCTGCCACCACCACGGCTGGGTGTTGTGCACGCTCGGCGCGAGCCGGGCGAGCTCGACGATCCGCCGGAACTGCGCGGGTCCGAGCTCGCGTGCGGGTCGCAGGCCGGTCGCGGCCGCCTGGCCGTCGGCGATCGTGTCCCCGATCGCGCCCTCGGTCGTCCGGTCGATGTCGCTGTTCATGTCGCATCCCTCCCGTCAGGATGCGCCCAGAATCGACGACCGGCGTCCTGCGGGACAGGGCCGTTGGTCCCCAAAGAGGGCCCGCGAGAGCGAGCAGGTTGGCCCGCCCCCCGAGACGGGCCAACCAGCTCTTGGTCCCCCAGAACTGCAGTTCCGAGTGCCAAGAGCCGAGATGCTCGCGCCTGATACGTCGCGGGCGACATTTCTTCAGACGCAGACGGGCGGCGTCCGGTTGCGTCTCGGCGGGACTTTTCTTCAGTGGTGGACGCGCTGGTCACCAACCCGCGCCGAAGCAGAGGAACGGTACGACGCCGTCGGACTCCGCGACGACCTCGGCCAGCGCGTCGGCCGGCGCCGAGCCGGCAGCCACGAGGCGATGCCAGTGCGCGAGCGCCTCGCAGGCCACGTCGTCGGCGACGAGCGCGGGGGAGGACAGCACCGTGCGGGCGCCTGCGTGCAGCCACGCCGCGGTCATGCCGACCGACTCCTCACCGCGGAGCACGGAGACCTGGCCGAGCTCGCACGCCGACAGCACCACGACCGACGGCGTCTGCGACAGCAGGTCGATGTCGTGGCCGAACCACGGGCCGTCGGCCAGCTCGACCGCGGAGAACAGGGGGTGGTCACCGGCGTGCACGCCGTGCCCGGCGAGGTGGAGGACGTCGACGCGGGCAGCGACCTCGGCGACCTTCGCGGAGTTCGCGTCGTCGCCGTTGAGCACGTCGGTCGAGGGCCACTCGGCTGCGGCCCGATCGACCTCCTCGCAGGCCCGCTCGACCCGCGGGCCGGCGACGAGCCCGATCCGCTCGAGGGTCGGCTCCCCCCTCTCGCGCAGCTCGAGCCAGCGGGTGGCCGACGTCGGGACCGTGAGCGGGCGCCCCTTCAGGCCCGGCAGCAGCGTCCAGGGCGTGCCGGCGAGCAGGGCAGAGGGGGTGAGCACGAGCCGTCGGTCGCCGACGAGGTCGAGCAGGGGAGTGACCAGCTCGTCCGCCACGGCGGCCAGGTCCTCGTCGAGTGACGCGCGCACGGTCTCGCCGAACGACCCACCTGGGTTGTGCGCCGCGAAGTCCAGGTCGGCGGCGATCCGGTCGAGCTGGTCGCGCACGAGAGTGGCGCCGTCGAGCGGCACGACGTGCGCCTGGTCGCCGGTCACCACGAGAGCCGTCACGGCATCGCCGACCACGACGTGGGCGACCAGCGCTGCGTGGTCCTTCTCCAGCCGGACCTGCAGGACGTCCAGGGTGGCCGGCTCACCGACCGAGCCCTGCGCGGCGTACCAGCTCTTCGAGCGGATCCGTTCCCGCAGCGCGCGTGCCTTCGCCGTCTCGCCGGGGTCGAGCAGCCGCAGCGCGGTGAGGTCGGAGGCGAGCTGCGGGTCCGGCGGGGGTCGCAGGGTCGTCACCTTGGACGCCAGCGCACGCGCGCGCTCGGACCACTCGAAGACCACCTCGGGCCGGCCGTCCTCCAGGGCCGCCCGGAGCCCCAGCCGGGCCAGGTGCTGGCCGTGCCCGACGCTGGAGGACTGCAGGTCCAGCGACCCGAAGGTGGCTTGCCAGGAGTGCAGTTCCTGAAGCCCCTGTCGGGCTTCGTCTCGCGTCTCCTGGTTGTCTCCACGGGCGGCTGCGAGCTCGGCCTGGATCTCGCGCGCGAGGAGCTGGGTGGTGATCGGTGAGTCAGCGGTGACCCGGATGCGAGCCAGCCGCTCGGTCGCGTCCTGCAGCTGCCCACGACGGACCAGCACGCGAGCGGCGTGGAGCGCGAGTCGCTCGGCCTCGAGTCGGTGCCCGCCCTGGCGCAACGCACTGACGAGCTCGTCTGCGGTTGCCAGAAGCGCCGCGGATCGCGAGCCCCCTTCGATCGTGGCGATCAGGGCGATCGCGTCAGCGCGAAGCGCCCAGGGCTCACTGCCGTGCTTGCGGAACCGGCGAGCCGCGCTCCGCGCCACCGTCCGTGCACGGCGCGGGTCCTCTGCGAGCAGCGTGCGGGCGAGCACGAACTCGCACTCTGCTTGGTAGCGGCGCACTCTCTCGCTTCCATAGGCCGCAGCCGCATCCTCGAGGGCATCGATCGCCTCGCGAGTCCGGCCGGACGCGACGAGAACCTCTGCGCGGTCCTGCTGGACGATGGCCCGGCTCACCGGCGAGAGACGGGCAAGCACCTCGCTGGCTGCGTCCATGTTCTGGATCGCTGCGACCAGGTCATTTCGGAGAAGGTGGCTGTACCCCAGGTTGAAGACGGCCTTGGCGCGGACCTCCAAGTCGTCAGTCAGGTCGAAGTTGGCGACAGCGGCCTCGAAGTCCCCCGCCGCCGAATTGGGATCACCCTGCTGCAGGTGAAGCATCCCCCGATTGACGAAGACTCGGCCCAGGTGCAAGGGATGGCCCTGGAGCGTGGTGAGCGCCGCCTCGAAGTTGTGCATGGCAGCGGAGCCGTCGGCGTTGTGCATGTGCAGCATGCCGAGCTGGGATCGGGCGAGGCCGACGGTGACAGGCAAGGCGTCGGGTCGGGCAAGGACCCGCTCACACATCGCGACCGCTTCTGCGGAGCCTCGGGTCTCGGCGACGGCCCGGGACGCCGTGATGTCGATCCGGTCGAGGAGGTCACGGTCGGAGGTGAGGCGACGGGCGCGGTCGGCGAGGGCGAGCGTGAGGGGATAGTCGTTCGCGTTGGCGGCCGCAATTGCCTGCAGGTGAAGCGTCGAGGCATCGTCCACGCGCCCATTAGACCCCCGGCGGTGCCTCGATGTCCGTTCCCGCTGCGATCGAGCTCCACATTCGCTTGACCGCAGTTGCGGACTCGTCGTCGTCGGGATCGATGACGTCGAGGTGGGCGGCCAGCCAGCCGGCGAAGAGCGGCGCGGAGAACGACGTGCCGCTCCAGAGCGCGAAACCGCTGGTGAAGTCGTCGGGATCGATCGATTGGCGAACTCGTCCCTCCACGACCGTCTGTGACATCGGCTGGTAGCCACCCTGGAAGGGCGGCGAGGTGCTGAGCAGCGCCGCGCCGGGCGTCCGCGCCCGAACCCACTCGCCGGCATTGCTGAACAGCGCATCGCTGCCGTTCGGGTTGAGTGCTCCCACGCTGACGATCGGGACGACCCCGGGCTCTGCCTGGACGCGGCCCGCGCCGTTCTTCCAGGGCGCCAGCGCCGCCGGGTAGGCAGGCCGCATCGTGGAGTCGTTGCCGGCCGAGCAGATGACCGCCACGCCGTGCTCACCCAGCCGCCGGAGCGGTTCGTAGATCCGGGCGTCGAACAGCTCGTCGTCCGGCGTCTCGTGGTAGTAGCTGAACGAGAGGCTGAGGACGTCGATCGGGTGCCCGCCCGCGCGGCCTTCACGGTGCCGGCAGGCGAGCTCGGCGATGTCGCTCAGGGCGTCGATGATGTCGCTCTCGAGGATGGGCCCGGCCGAAGGAGTGATCCGCCAGGACAGGATGTCGGCGTCCGGGCAGGCCTGGTGGATGAGCCCGGCGATGAAGGTGCCGTGTCCGGCGTACGTGTCGATGGCGCCGTCGAGCGGGCCCGACTGGTCGGGATGCTCCTCGGCATCGGTCATCGGGTCCGTGTGGCCGATCGGGTGTCCGTCGAGGGTCACGGTCTCGTCGACCGCCTCGGTGAGCCATGGATGGGACGCGCACCCGCTGTCGAGGATGGCGACGACCGGACGGCGACCCGGCACGGTCTCGCTACGACGCGGAGCAGGCCCGATGTACGCGACCGGCTGGCGCCCGCCGGTGCCCGGCGCACCGTAGGAGGCAACCGCCGGGCTGAACGGGTTGCCGGTGCTGAACGGGTTGCCGGT
>NZ_RJSF01000040.1:65581-171796 GCF_003725535.1 Nocardioides pocheonensis
CGCAGATGTTCACCAGGTGGTCGAGCCCGAAGGGCCTCATCGCCTCGACCCCGAGCTCCTTCCGGGCGAGCTGGAGCAGCGTGAACGCGTCGGGTGGCTTGGTGGTCCCCTCGTCCGCACGCAGCCGCAGGCGAGCGACGCTGAGCTCCTGGCGGTGCTGAGGGACCTCGTCGCTGCGGGCGTGCGACGTGTCGAGCTCCCAGCCCAGCCGCTCGGCGATCTCCGCCAGCCGCTCGAGGAGATCCGCGTTCGCGCGGGCGAAGTCGTGGCTGACCAGGAGCCGGTTGCCGGAATATGCCGTCGGCAACGGGGTGATGTCGTCGACGGGCGTGGCCGTCGCCGGGTCCAGGAAACGAGGGGCCACGTCCTTCAGCCGCTCCGCCCACTGCTTCTCCTGCAGCGCTCTGATCGCATTGAGCTTCTCCTGCGAGGGTCGTGGGGAGGGGTTTTCGTTGCGCTGTGCCATGGGGTCTCCAGTTGTTGACGCCTACGCGCGTATGAGCCCGAGCTCGTCCTACACATACCGCACCGGCGAGATCGCCGGTGCGGTATTCGCCTCAGATCCAGAAGGGCGGCGTGGCCTGCGGGCGGCCACCGGTCTCGGTCACGAACGTCATCCGGCACGCGCCGGCGGGGGCGACCGGGAACTCGAAGCGGCCGGAGTCGCTGACCTGGGCCTCGAGCACGGAGCCCTTGCGCAGCACCGAGGAGAGCATCACGGTCATCGGCTGCGGCGGGGAGACCCAGCCGTCGAGCCGGGCCTGGCGACCGCGGCGGGAGATCCGCAGCTGCACGCGGAAGCCGGGGCCGAGGTACTCCAGCGACCAGGTGCCGGTCTCGTCGGGGGCGCGCAGCATCGTCGCGCTGCGTACGCCGGCCAGGGCCTCGTCGCTCTCGACGAGGGTGAGCAGCTCGTACTCGAGGTCCTGCGCCGCGAGCCGGGCGAGGACGCCGTCGGCGAGGTCCTCCGGCGGCGGGTCGATCTTCTCCCACAGGCGAGCCACGGAGTCGAGCAGCTCGTCGTCCGACCGGGGTGCACCAGTCGCTTCGTTCATCGGATTCCCCCTGCCTGCACCAGCTCCTGGCGCAGCTTGTCGAGGCACCGGCCGCGGGTGGGACCGATGCTGCCGACCGGCATCCCGAGGGTGCTGGCGACGTCGTTGTAGTTGGGCCGGGGCCCGGCCGCCACGATCCGCAGCAGCTTCTGGCAACGTTCGGGGAGCTTCTCGAGGCACGAGCGCACCATCGCGGCCTCGTCGTCGAGCACCACCTGGTGCTCGGGTGACTCGTGGTCGGGCAGCCCGTGCGCGAGCACCTGGTCCTCGACCGGCCGCTCGCGGCTGGCCTGCCGGCCGGCGCGCCACGCCTCGCGGCGGGCGGAGGTGCACAGCCACGCGGCGATGCCCTGCGGGCTCGTGATCGCGTCGGCGTGGTCGACCAGCGCGATCCAGGTCGTCTGGACGACGTCCTCCGCACGCTCGCGGTCGAGGCCGGTGGCGCGGACCACCTGCCAGAGCACAGGGCTCAGCAGGCGCACCAGGTCGTCGAGCCCCTGGTCGTCGCCCTCACGCCACCGCGTGAAGGCGGCCGCAGCGGCGCCCCAGGGTGCGCCGGACCCCGTGCTGGTCGTCGACTCGGGGACCTCGGACACAGTCATCACACCCCATCAGAGACGCCCCCGTGCCGTCTGATACGAACTGATGCGAATCTAGTGCCGCGAGGCCCCCGCCGGAAGCATTACCGCGCGAACAGCTCCAGCGCCTCGCGGTTGAACGCCGGCAGGTCGTCGGGCTTGCGGCTGGTCACGAGGTTGCCGTCGACGACGACCTCCTCGTCCACCCAGGTCGCGCCGGCGTTGCGCAGGTCGGTCTGCAGGCTCGGCCAGGACGTGAGCGTCCGGCCCTTCACGACGTCCGCCTCGACGAGCGTCCACGGCGCGTGGCAGATCGCCGCGACCGGACGGCCGCTGTCGAAGAACGACCGCACGAAGTCCACCGCCTGCTTGTCCATCCGCAGCGCATCCGGATTGGCGACGCCGCCGGGCAGCACCAGGCCGTCGTACGACGAGGGGTCGGCGTCCGCAACCGTCTCGTCGACCTCGAACGTGTCGCCCTTGTCGAGGTGGTGGAAGGCCTGGACCCGGCCGGACTTCGTCGAGACCAGGCGTGGCGTGCCGCCCGCCTCCTCGACCGCCTGCCACGGCTCGGTGAGCTCGATCTGCTCGATGCCCTCCGGCGCCACCAGAAAGGCCACCGTCTTGCCACTCAGGTCAGCCATGCCTGCTCCTCACATCGATCCGTTCGTTGATGGGTATGTCGGGGGTCGTACCCTCGGGCGAAGGACGGATTCACCGACACCGCATCCGTCCCGTTCCGCCCAGCACGCCGACGACGAGCCACAGGAGGCCCCCATGTCAGAGATGCCCGGCGAGGGTGACCGCGAGGTCTACGGCGAGCAGAGCGTCGACGACGAGGACCAGCCCGGCGCCGAGGACTGGATGAGCGACCGCGGCCTCGAGGACCCGCTGGACGAGGGCTACTCGCCGCCGGAGTTCGAGCCGGCGCACCTGCGTCACGGGGTGACCCGCGAGGAGATGCGCGCGGGCGAGACGCTCGAGGAGCGGCTGGCCGAGGAGGAGCCCGAGCCCGACCCGTACGCCGACGAGACCGACTACGGCACCGCCGACCCGCGTGCCGGGCGTCTGGTCGCTCCCGACGAGGGGTTCGGCGAGGACGAGGAGAAGGACGAGGTCGCCGAGGACGTCGGCATCGCCGGAGGTGCCGCCAGCGCGGAGGAGGCGGCGGTCCACGTGATCGACTCCGAGGACGGGCCGGAGACCGAGCCCGACTACGACCTCAGCGACTTCGACGAGGACGCCGACCCCGAGACCCGTCCCTGGTGACCGACCAGCGCGACGGGCTGGTCACCGTCGCGGTGCCCGACGGCACCGCCGAGGCCTGGGTGAGCCGGCCCGCTGACGACGCACCCCACCCGGGCGTGCTGCTGTTCATGGACGCGTTCGGCATCCGGCCGCAGATCGAGCAGATGGCCGACCGGATCGCCGGCTGGGGCTACGTCGTGCTCGCGCCCAACGTCTTCCACCGCGACGGCACGATCGAGGAGCTGGCGCCCACGGTCGACCTGCGCGCACCGGAGGCGCGGGAGCAGGCGATCGCCGAGGCGATGGGCCGCGTGCGGGGTCTGACGGCGCGGCTCGCCGAGCGGGACATCCCGGCGTACGTGGACGCGCTCCGCGCGCTGCCGGACGTCGCGGACGGGCCGATCGGCGTCACCGGGTACTGCATGGGCGCGCGGCTCGCCGTGCGTGCGGCCTGTCTGAGGCCCGACGACGTCGCGGCCTGTGCCGGCTTCCACGGCGGCGGCCTGGCCAACCAGGACGCCGACAGCCCGCACCACGGCTTGCCGCGGGCGCGCGCAGAGTTCTACTTCGGGCACGCCGACGGTGACCGCTCGATGACGCCGGAGGCGATCGAGAGGCTGGACGCGGCGCTGGCCGACGCGGGCCTCACCCACACCTCGGAGGTGTACGAGGGGGCTCCTCACGGCTACACGATGGCGGACACGTCGAGCTACCAGGAGGCGGGCGCGGAGCGGCACTACGTGACCCTGCGCGACCTCCTGGACCGCACGCTCCGACCGGCCGGCTAGAAGATCTCGGGCAGCTCGCTGGCCCGGCCGGTGAACTCCGGCTCACGCTTCTCCAGGAACGCCGCCACGCCCTCCTTGCCGTCGCCCACGGACGTGTGCCACATCGCCAGGCTGTCGGCCCGATGCGCCTCGAGCGGGTTCGGCACGGCGGCATTGCGGTAGAGCAGCTGCTTGGCCAGGCCGAGGGCCACGGGAGAGCGCCCCACCACGAACGACCGCGCCAGTGCGTACGCCGCGTCGAGCAGCTCCTCGGGCTCGTGCACCGAGCGGACCAGCCGGCCGGCCAGCGCCTGCTCGGCGGTGAGGATCTCCGCGGAGTAGACCCACTCCAGCGCCTGCTGGATCCCCACGATGCGGGGGAGGAACCAGGTCGACGCCGCCTCGGGCACGATGCCGAGCCTGCCGAACACGAAGCCGATCCGCGCCTTCGTGGAGGCCAGCCGGAGGTCCATGGCGAGGGTCATGGTGGCGCCGATGCCGACGGCAGGACCGTTGATCGCGGCGATCACCGGCTTCGGGCAGGCGTGGATCGCCAGGGTCACCTTGCCGCCGGTGTCGCGTACCCCGCTCTGGAAGGGCTCCTCGGTGAGTCGCTCGCGAAGGTCGGCGGGCGTGGGCGCGGCGTCCTCGTCGAGGCCGAAGACGTTGCCCTCGGCGGAGAGGTCCATGCCGGCGCAGAACGCACGGCCTGCGCCGGTGACCACGATCGCGCGGATCGTGTCGTCGCGCGCGGCGTCGAGGAAGAACTGCTCGAGCTCGTGGGCCATCGTCACCGTGAACGCGTTGAGCGCGTCGGGCCGGTGGAGCGTGAGCGTGGCGATGCCGTCGTCGTCGATCGCGACCGTCAGGGTCTCGAGGCCGGCGTAGGAGGAGGTCACGGGTTCGTCATTCCTGTCGGTTGGCACAGGCTCTTCGGGATGTCGCCGGTGCGGTCGGTCTTGATCAGCTTCATCAGCGCGAGCGCGCGCTGGGTGTCCCAGTGGACGGCGAGGTCGCGGATCGGCATCGAGCAGGTGAGGCCGTCCTTGCCGTTGACCCGGGTCATCGCCCAGGCGAACCGCGCCAGGTCGACGACGCCGCTGTCCTTGTCGACCTTGAGCGACGAGGTCGCGGCCATGTTCACCCTCCAGTAGCGGAAGGGGTTCAGGACGGTCCAGGGCGACTTCACCTCGGAGCCGATCGCGCTGACCACCTCGCGCTGGTGCTTCGCCCGGTCGATGTCGCCGATGCCCGAGGTGTGCCGGGAGCGGGCGTAGCCGAGGGCCGTGATGCCGTTGACGTGCTGGCACCCCTTCTTGATGTTCAGGTTCGCTCGACGGTCGACCATCCGCTGCGTCGGGCAGATCTCCACGCCGCCGACCGCGTCCACGGAGTTCACGAAGCCGCCGAACCCGATCTCGACGTAGTGGTCGATCCGGACGCCTGTCGTCTGCTCGAGGGTCTGCACCAGGAGCGGCGCGCCGCCGTACGCGAACGCGGCGTTGATCTTCGTGGTGCCGTGACCGGGGATCGGCACGATCGAGTCGCGCGGGATCGACAGCAGCAGGCTGGGGCCGGAGCCGGTGTGCAGCAGCATGATCGTGTCGGTGCGCTGCCCGACGTCGCCGACGCCGCCGGTGCCGAGCCGGCGGTTCTCGGCCTTGGTCAGGCCCTTGCGGCTGTCGGAGCCGACGAGCAGGTACGTCGTGCCGGGCTGCTCGGCCGGCCGCTGCCCGCTGGGGGTGTCGTTGACCTGGTCGATGCGCTTCCAGGCCAGGATCGGGACGACCACCAGGTAGGCGATCCAGGCCACGAGCAGCAGGATCACGAGCTTCCCGTACGGGAAGCGTCGCCTCTTCCTCGGGGTGACGGTGGGGGCGACCGGCGGTGGGGTCGGGCGCTGGGGCGCGCGCGCGAAGTGGTCGCCCCTCGGCGCACGCGGCATCACCCGGGTCGGCTCCGGGTCGGGAGGGGCGTCCTTGCCGTAGAGCCAGTCGAACTCCGGCGGATCGTGACGGTCCGGCATGGCCGAGACGGTACAGGGCTCACCTTCGCCGCTACGGTCGTGCCCATGGAGTCGCTGCCGCCGTCGTACGGACGGGTGTCGCTCAGCCTGCTCGCGAGCCAGACCCACGTGAACCTGCTCGGCAACATCCATGGGGGCGAGGTGATGCGCCTGGTCGACTCGGCCGCGGGCGCGGCGGCAGGCCGGCACAGCGGCGGCCCGGCCGTGACCGCGGCCATGGACGAGATGGCGTTCCTGGCTCCGGTGCACGTCGGCGACATCCTGCGCGCGGAGGCACAGGTCAACTGGGCCGGTCGCACGTCGATGGAGGTCGGCGTCCGCGTCGAGACCGAGCCGTGGAACCGCGCCGGCACCGAGCCCGTGCACGTCGCCTCGGCGTACCTCGTCTTCGTCGCGATCGACGAGAGCGGCGCACCGCGGCAGGTGCCGCCGCTCGCGCCGCAGACCCCTGACGAGGTACGGCGGGCGCGCGAGGCCGGGATCCGCCGGGCCCACCGGCTCGCGCGGAAGGAGGAGATCCTCGCGGCGCGCCGCACCTGAGTGACGCATGTGACTGGTGATACTTGGCGCCATGCATGCGCAGGATGCCCGGGTGGAGCTCGGCCGGATCCGCTTCCGCCGCGCCCTGGCGCTCATGGTGATGACCCTCGTGCTGCCCGGCTCGGCCCAGCTGGTGGCCGGTCGCAAGGAGGTCGGCCGGATCGCGATGCGGATCTGGTTCGGTCTGATCCTCACCGGCGTGTGCCTCCTGCTGCTCGCGGTGATCTCGAAGAGCTTCGTGTTCTGGTTCGCCTCGAACCCGTTCTGGCTCGGGCTCGTGCGCTTCGGGCTGATGGCGCTCGCGGTCGGCTGGGCGTTCCTGCTGGTGGACGCCTGGCGCATCGGCGAGCCGCTGGCGCTGCGCCAGCGGCAGCGCCTCGCGATGGTGGGCATCAACGGGGTGCTGTGCTTCTCCGTGGCCGGGAGCCTGCTGTTCGCCTCGCACGTGGTCAGCGTGCAGAAGGACTTCCTCGCCGCGATGTTCTCCAGCGGCCCGGCCAGCGGCTCCCACGACGGGCGCTACAACATCCTGCTGCTCGGCGGTGACTCCGGCGCCGACCGCTGGGGCCTGCGACCGGACAGCATCACCGTCGCCAGCATCGACGAGCAGACCGGCAAGACGGTGCTCTTCGGCCTGCCGCGCAACATGCTGAACTTCCCGTTCGCCAAGGGCTCGATCATGGCCGAGCAGTTCCCCCGCGGCTACAACTGCGGGACGACCTGCGAGCTGAACTCCCTGGCCACCTGGGCGGCCGACCACAAGGCGCTGTTCACAGGCGTGCAGAACCCCGGGGTCGAGGCCACCACCGAGGCGGTCGAGGGCATCACGGGTCTGAAGATCAACTACTACGCGATGGTGAACCTCAAGGGGTTCCAGAAGATGGTGGACGCGGTCGGCGGAGTGACCCTGAACGTGCGCGACCGGATCCCGATCGGCGGCGTCGGCGGCCCGGTGACCGGCTACATCAAGCCCGGGAAGCGCAAGCTGAACGGCTTCCAGACACTGTGGTTCGCGCGGTCGCGTGAGTCGGCCGACGACTACTCGCGGATGGCCCGGCAGAAGTGCGTGATGAACGCGATGCTGCAGCAGCTGAGCCCGCAGAAGGTCGTGCTGAAGTTCGAGAAGATCGCCAAGGCCAGCGAGGACCTCATCTCCACCGACGTGCCGCTCTCCGAGGTCGACCACTTCATCGACCTGGCGCTCAAGGCGCGCAGCCAGCCGGTGCGCACCGTCTCGTTCGTGCCCCCGCTGGTGAACACCTCCCACCCGGACATCGCCCAGATCCAGGAGATCGTGCAGACGGCGCTGAAGGCCAAGAACGCGACCAGGGCGGTCTCGGCCGGCAAGGCCGCGAAGGGCACGCAGTCGACCGGGTCCACCCCGCCGAGCGGCGCGCCCAAGCAGCCGGCCAGCCAGGGCACCACCGGCGGCGCGATCGGCAGCATGCACGCCGGGTACGCCGCGAACCAGGCCGACGACCTCGGCTCTGCCTGCTGACTCGGCGCCTGCGAGCCGGACTAGGGTTCTGGCGTGCCCTCCCCAGCCAGCGTCGTCGCCGTCGTCGTGACGTGGAACCGGCTCGCGCTCCTGCAGGAGTCGCTCGCCGCGGTCCACGGGCAGACCCACGCGCCGAGTGCGATCGTCGTGGTCGACAACGACTCGACCGACGGCACGCGTGAGCTGCTCGACTCGTCGTACGGCGCCGAGCTGGGCCTCGACGTCGTCCACCTCCGCCGGAACACCGGGGGAGCGGGCGGCTTCGCCGTCGGGATCGAGCAGGCCCTGCTGCACCACCCGGACCTGATCTGGCTGCTCGACGACGACACCGTGCCGACGCCGACGGCTGCGGAGGAGCTGGTGCGCGCCTGGACCGGCTATGCCGCGGACGGGGGCGGGCGCCCGGCCGTGCTGGCCAGCAAGGTGGTGTGGACCGACGGTCGCGACCACCCGATGAACACCCCCCGGCGCAAGCCGGGTGCGAACGCGGCCGAGTCCGCCGCGGCTGAGCGGGTCGGCGCCGTGCCGATCCGGTCGGCGTCGTTCGTCTCGCTCATGTGCGACGCCGACCGCGTGCGTGAGCGGGGCCTGCCCGTCGCCGACTACTTCCTCTGGAACGACGACTTCGAGTACTCCACGCGCCTGGTGCGCGGCGGCGTGGGGCTGTACTGCCCGGCGAGCGTCGTCGTGCACAAGACGCGGGCGTTCGGCTCGACCGACGCCGACCCGGGCGACCGCTTCTTCTACGAGGTCCGCAACAAGGTCTGGATGTTCTCCCGGTCGCGCAGCCTCACCGTCCCGGAGAAGGCGCTGTACGGCGCCGCCACCGCCCGCCGCTGGGCCCGGACGTTCGCCCGCTCCTCGAACCGTCTGGTGCTGCGCCGCGCGCTCGCCCGCGGGCTCGGGGCAGGGCTGCGGCGCCCGCGGCCGAACGCCGTCGTGCTCTCCGAGGCCCGTCCGCCGCGCCCGGAGACCGGCCGACACCAGCCGTTCACGCTCCTGGTCAGCACCTATGCCCAGGACGACCCCGGGTTCCTGCACGAGGCGGTGCTGTCCTCGACGACGGCCCAGACGCGGCCGCCCGACGAGGTGGTGCTCGTGCAGGACGGACCGGTGCCCGAGGCGCTGGCGGCCGAGATCAAGCACCTGGTCGCGACCCTGCCGATGCCGGTGCAGCACCTCGCGCTCCCGCAGAACATCGGCCTCGGGCCCGCGCTCGACGCCGGCCTGGCGGCGAGCAGCCACGAGATCGTGGCCCGGATGGACGCCGACGACGTCAGTCTCCCCGAGCGCTTCGAGCGGCAGCTCGCGGTGATCGAGGCGGGTGCGGACATCGTCGGCTCGGGGCTGCTGGAGTTCGGGCGCTCGATCGAGGACGTCGTCGGGCGTCGTACGCCGCCCACGGACCCGGACGAGATCCGCCGCGTGATCCGGTTCCGCGACCCCTTCAACCACCCGACCGTGGTCTACCGGCGCAGCGCGGTGCTCGCGGCCGGCGGCTACACCGACATGGCCCTGCTCGAGGACTACCTGCTCTTCGCCCGGATGGTCGACGCGGGCGCCGCGCCGGCCAACCTCGCCGAGCCGCTGGTCTACTACCGGGTGGGGGCCGGGGCCTACGCCCGGCGCGGCGGCACCGCCCTGCTGCGCAGCGAGCTGCGGCTGCAGCGGCGGTTCCGGGAGCTCGGGATCACGTCACGGGCGGAGTACCTGCGCAACGTCGCGGTGCGTGGCGGGTACCGGCTGGTCCCCGAGGGTGTGAGAAAGGTCGCGTACCGCCGCCTGCTCGCGAACAGGACGGGTTCGGCTCGCGGCTAGACTGACCCGGGCTCAATGTCTGTGGATGGAGTGTGTGTGGACCCCGATCTCGTCGTCGTCGGATCCGGATTCTTCGGTCTGACCGTCGCTGAGCGCTGCGCGGCCGAGCTCGGCCTGCGGGTGCTCGTCCTGGAGCGGCGCCACCACCTCGGCGGGAACGCCTACTCCGAGCGGGAGCCCGAGACCGGCGTCGAGGTGCACAAGTACGGCGCGCACCTCTTCCACACGTCCAACCAGAAGGTCTGGGAGTACGCCAACCGGTTCACCTCGTTCACCGGCTACCAGCACCGCGTGTTCGGCAAGTACCAGGGCCAGGTGTACTCCCTGCCGATGAACCTCGGGCTGATCAACCAGTTCTTCGGCAAGAGCCACACCCCGCAGGAGGCCCGCGAGCTGATCGCCTCGCAGGCCAGCGAGATCGCCACCGAGGACGCCACCAACCTCGAGGAGAAGGCGATCAGCCTGATCGGACGCCCGCTCTACGAGGCGTTCATCAAGGGCTACACCGCCAAGCAGTGGCAGACCGACCCCACCAAGCTGAGCGCGGACATCATCACCCGGCTGCCGGTGCGCTACACCTTCGAGAACCGCTGGTTCAACGACACCTACGAGGGCCTGCCCACCGACGGCTACACCGCGTGGCTGACCCGGATGGCGGACCACCCCAACATCGAGGTCCGGCTCGAGACCGACTTCTTCTCCGTCGCCGAGCAGTACAAGGGTCGGGTGCCGATCGTCTACACCGGCCCCGTCGACGAGTACTTCGACCACTGCGAGGGCCGGCTCTCGTGGCGCACCGTCGACCTCGAGGAGTCGATCGAGGACGTCGACGACTTCCAGGGCACGGGCGTGGTGAACTACAACGACCAGGATGTCCCGTTCACCCGGATCATCGAATTCAAGCACTTCCACCCGGAGCGGGTGCAGACCCACCTGCCCGGCAAGACGGTGATCGTGCACGAGTACTCCCGCTTCGCCGAGGAGGGGGACGAGCCCTACTACCCGGTGAACACTGCCGAGGACCGCGAGAAGCTGCTGAAGTACCGCGAGCTCGCCAAGCAGGAGCAGATGGTGCTCTTCGGCGGCCGGCTCGGCACCTACCAGTACCTGGACATGCACATGGCGATCGGATCCGCGTTGTCGATGTTCGAGAACAAGCTCAAGCCGCACTTCACCGACGGTGTCGCGCTGACGTCCGGAGGCGTGGCCGATGACGACTGACCTCTCGCCCGGCACCCCGACGGTCCGTCGGGTCCTGCAGCGGTTCGTGCTGCCCGCCGACCGTGACCTGGACGTGGTGCCCCTGTACGTCGACACCGAGGGCGTCCAGCTCGACGCCGACCGGGAGATGATCGGGACCAACAAGAGCGCGCAGAAGGTCAACAAGGCCGCCTCGCGCCAGGCGATCTCCTCCGGCACGGCGCTGCACCCGGACGCGATCCTGGACCGCCGACGACTGCGCGTCGAGGAGTCGCAGCGGATCTCGCTGGGCACCTACTTCAACGGCTTCCCGGCCGGCTACTGGCGGCGCTGGACGGTCGTGAGCGGCGTACGCCTCGACATCACGCTCAGCGGCGTCGGTGCCAGCGTGATCGTCTACCGCTCGATGGCCAACGGCCGGTCGCAGCGGGTCGACGGGTGGACCTGCGAGACGTCGGGGCCGAGCGCGGTCTCCTTCGACCTGACCCTGGTGCCGTTCGTGGACGGCGGCTGGTACTGGTTCGACGTGGTCGCCGGTGACGAGCCCGCGGTGATCGAGGAGGCCACCTGGAGCGCCGAGGTCCCGGCCGACCGTGCCGAGCCCGGCACCGTGACCGTGGGCATCACCACGATGAACCGCCCCGACTTCTGCGCCGCACTGATCGGCCAGATCGGCGCCGACGACGACGTCCGCTCGGTCCTCGACGAGGTCCTGGTCATGGAGCAGGGCACGAACAAGGTCGTCGACGACCCCGGCTTCGCGAAGGCCGAGGGCCAGCTCGCCGGCAAGCTGCGGGTCATCGAGCAGGGCAACATCGGCGGCTCCGGCGGCTTCGCGCGAGCGCAGTTCGAGACCCTGAAGGCCGGCCGGTCGAAGTACGTCCTCTTCCTCGACGACGACATCGTCGCCGAGCCCGAGAGCATCCTGCGGGCGGTGACCTTCAGCGACCTCGCCCGCCGTCCGTCGATCGTCGGCGGCCACATGTTCAGCATCTACGCCAAGGCCCAGCTGCACAGCTTCGGCGAGATCATCGACCGCAACCGGTTCTGGTGGATGACGCCGAAGTCGGCGGAGGAGCAGTGGGACTTCGGGGCCCGCAACCTGCGCAGCACCCGCTGGCTGCACCGGCGCCTCGACGTGGACTTCAACCCGTGGTTCATGTGCCTGATCCCGACCGAGGTGGTCCGCGCGGTCGGGCTGAGCCTGCCGCTGTTCATCAAGTGGGACGACTCGGAGTACGGCCTGCGTGCGCAGGCGGCCGGCTTCCCGACGATCACGCTGCCGGGCGCCGCGGTCTGGCACATCCCGTGGACCGACAAGAACGACGCGCTGGACTGGCAGGCCTACTTCCACCAGCGCAACCGGTTCGTCGCGGCCCTGCTGCACTCGCCGTTCCCGCACGGCGGACGGCTGATCTGGGAGAGCCTGAACCACCAGATCAAGCACCTGCTGGCGATGCAGTACTCCACCGTCGAGCTGCGCCACCGCGCCCTGGTCGATGTGTTCGGCGGGCCTGAGCGGCTGCACGACGAGCTCGGCACGAAGCTCGGGGAGGTACGCGAGTTCCGCACGCAGTTCACCGACGCCCAGGTCTCCTCCGACCCCGACGCGTTCCCGCCGGTGCGGCACTCGAAGCCGCCCCGCCGTGGTGACACGTCGGAGATCCCGAGCCGGCCCACGCAGCTCGTGTCGGCCGTCCTCGGCGGCCTGCGCCAGTTCCGCGCGGTCCGCTCGCTCTCACGGGAGTTCCCGGAGAGCAACCTTCCGACCATGGACGCCCGGTGGTACCGCCTGGCCACGCTCGACTCGGCGATCGTGAGCATGCCCGACGGCACCTCCGCCGCGTTCTACCAGCGACAGCCCGAGCAGTTCCGCGACCTGCTGCGGCGCACGCTCGAGATCCACGAGCGGCTCTACCGGGAGTGGCCGACGCTCTCGCAGCGTTACCGCGACGCCCTGGCCGAGGTGACCTCGCCCGAGACCTGGGAGTCCACGTTCATCGCATCCACGGAGGGTCGTCAGTGAGGGCCGCGAACAAGGCCGCAACAGCGGCGGCCAGGCAGGCGAAGGTCGACGAGCGCGGACGCCGTCGCAACGCGGCGCGCAAGGCGCGCCGGCTGATGGAGAAGAAGGCCGACTCGATGCCCGTCGTCGAGCTGCGCGGACCCAAGCAGGAGCGCGTCGTCGACGCCGAGCTCGTGGATCCCTCGCCCCACGGAGGGCTCGTCGAGGTCTTCCAGCAGCGCTACCTGCTCAGGCTGATCGTCACCCGTCAGCTCGCCCAGATGTACGCCGCCTCGCTGCTCGGCCTGCTGTGGTCGTACATCCAGCCGGCGCTGCGGTTCGTGGTCTACTTCGCGGTCTTCGGCATCATCCTCAGGACCCATGACTCCACCCCGAACTTCGCGCTCCACCTGTTCACCGGCATGGTGTTCGTGCACTACTTCACCGAGACGTGGAGCGGCGGCACGCACTCGATCTGGAACAACCGCACGCTGGTGCTGAAGATGCGCGTTCCGCGCGAGATCTTCCCGGTGGCCTCGATGGTCGTGGCGGCGTACCACACCGGGCCGCAGGTGCTGATCCTCGGGATCGCCTGCGCGCTGCTCGGCTGGCACTTCACGCTGGTCGGCCTGGCCGCCGGGGCCCTCGGCATGGCGATCCTGATCTGCTTCTCGATGGCGCTGTCGCTGACCTTCTCGGCGCTGAACGTGTTCTTCAAGGACTTCCAGAACATCGTCTCGACGTTCACGCAGTTCCTGCACTTCCTCGTCCCGATGATGTACTCGTACTCCTACATCGCGCGGATGGGCCAGGACCACCCGTGGGCCTACCAGCTCTACTTCGCCGATCCCCTGGCCGAGGCGGTCATGCTGATGCAGCGCCTGTTCTGGGCGCCCACCCTCAAGCCCAGCCAGTACGCCCATGAGTTCCCACCGGACCTGTGGGAGCGCGGCTTCATCATGCTGGCGGTCTGCGCCGTCATGCTCGTGCTGGCGCAGAGGTTCTTCTCGCGCCTCGAAGGAAAGTTCCCGGAGCGTCTCTGACATGGCTTCCGAATCGATCGTCGTGGACCACGTGTCCAAGGACTTCACCATGCAGTACCACCGCACCCTGAAGCAGATGGCGGTGGCCACCATCCGCGGCCTGCCGCTGAAGGAGCACTTCCGCGCGGTCAACGACGTGTCGTTCACCGTCGAGCAGGGTGAGTCGATCGGCCTGATGGGCCTCAACGGCAGCGGCAAGAGCACACTGCTGAAGCTGATCAACGGCGTGATGCGTCCCGACGAGGGTCGTATCCTCACGCGGGGCCGGATCGCCGGCCTGATCGCCACCGGGGCCGGCTTCCACCCGCAGCTGAGCGGCCGCGACAACCTGTACCTCAACGGCGCGATCCTCGGGATGAGCGAGCCGGAGATCAAGCGCAAGTTCGACGAGATCGTGGACTTCGCCGACATCGGGAAGTTCCTCGACACCCCGGTCTCGCACTACTCCTCGGGCATGTTCGCCCGGCTGGGCTTCGCCATCGCGATCCACGTCGACGCCGACATCTTCCTGGCCGACGAGGTGCTCGCGGTGGGGGACAAGCCGTTCAAGAAGAAGTGCATGGCGAAGATGCAGGAGATCCGCCAGCAGGGCACGACGATCTTCTACGTCAGCCACGCCTCCTCCTCGGTGCGGGCGATGTGCGACCGGGTGCTCGTGCTCGAGTCCGGTCACCTCAACTTCGACGGCGACGTCGAGCAGGGCATCCACTACCTGCAGTACGACGACGACGAGGAGACGAAGGAAGCCCTCGCCGACGGCGAGCTCGGCGCAGACGTCTGAGGGTTGACCCTGCGAGGCACGAGCAGGGTCAACACCCGAAGAGGTTGAGCAAGGCCGCGGCTGAGGGACGAAGCCGCGACGCCGGGCCGAAACCTTCGTCCGAGCGACCGCGACGAGCAGCGGCGGGGCCAGAGAGATCGAGCGACGCCGGGGCTGGACCTCGGCGTGTCGCGACACTGTCGCACGTCCCGGTGTGGATTATGGAATGCGCCTTTCCCGGCATTTAAATAACACCGTTGTAATTCCCGAATTACAGGTCTGTAATTAGGACGAAACGGTTGCGCACACCCCTGTTACTGGTGTGAAACTTGGTACTCGTGTGAATCCTTCCCCCTCACATGGAGACCTTTTGATGGGTATTTCCCGAAGTCGTTACGTCACCATCTGCCAGCAATTCCTGGTCACGGCGGTGGTGCTCGTGGTCGGGCTGTCCGCTGCCGGTGTCATGACGCTGCAGATCGTCGCCCCGGACGCCGGCGAGCCCCGAGCGACCGGGCTGGCCCCCGCCATCAACGTCTCCGACGCCTACGCGGACACCGCCCCGGTGAGCCCCAAGGTGCACGAGGTCAAGGTCGCCGGCATCGACGCCCAGGCGGCCAAGGAGATCCCGGGCGTCGTGACCACGCCCAAGGCGCCGGCCGCCGGCTCCGCTCGCACGGGGAAGGCAGCGGAACCGGACCAGCTGGTCGCCCTCTCGGCGCCGACCCCGGTGCACGGCTACGGCACCGTCGGCGTGACCTGGAGCCCCTCGACCCACCTCGCCGACGGCCAGATCAAGGTGCAGGTGCGCACCCTCAAGGACGGCACCTGGTCGGGCTGGACGAACGTGAAGTACGACGCGGAGGAGGGCCCGAGCACGGACGGGAAGGCCGAGGGTGGCCGTCAGGTCCGCCCCGGCACCGACCCGCTGCTGATCGGTGAGGTCGACGAGGTCCAGATGAAGGCCGAGACCGTCGACGGGAAGCTCCCCGCCGACCTGCAGCTCGCCGTGATCGACCCGGGCACCGGCAAGGTCACCAAGCAGGCCGCGGCGATCGACACCTCCAAGCTCCCGGCCAGTGACCGCACCGCGACGAGCGCCGCGCCGATCGAGCAGACCGCGCCGGCCGAGACCACCAGCACCAGCACGACGGCGTCGGGGGACACCGCGACCCTGGCGGCGATGACCGTGGCCCCGAAGCCGGTCATCTACTCGCGCGCCCAGTGGGGCGCGAACGAGGCGCTGCGCGACAAGAGCTCGCTGCGCTACGGCACGATCCAGACGGGCTTCATCCACCACACCGTCAACGCGAACGACTACACGGCCGAGCAGGTGCCGGCACTGATCCGCGGCATCTACGCGTACCACACGCAGACCCGCGGCTGGAGCGACATCGGCTACAACTTCCTGGTCGACCGGTTCGGCCGGATCTGGGAGGGCCGGTACGGCGGTGTCGACCGCCCGGTCGTCGGCGCCCACACCCTCGGCTACAACGAGTACTCCTTCGCGATGTCCGCGATCGGGAACTACGAGATCGCGCAGCCGCCGCAGGCCGTGCTCGACGCCTACGCGTCGCTGTTCGCCTGGAAGCTGTCGATGTACAACATCCGCGCCGACGCGAGCCACCTGTGGGTGAAGGACCGCTACCTCAACGCGATCAACGGCCACCGCGACGTCGGCCAGACGGCGTGTCCCGGCAAGTACCTCTACGCCAAGATCCCGGGCATCCGGGTCGCCGCACAGACCATCCAGAACAACGCGCAGACGCCGATCGACCCGGTGACCCTGCCGAAGATCCCGCCGCCTGCCGGCCTGCCGTCACCGACGCAGGCCCCGGCAGCGGCCCCGGCCCAGCCGGCGATCTCGTTCCCCCAGCGCTCGAGCGTCGTCGGATCGGGATGGCCCGACATGTTCGGCATGGCGCCCAACGGGACGATCCAGGTGGTCCCGACCGAGGGCGTCGCGGACTTCACGACCCGGGTCACCAACGGTGCCGGCTGGAACAACATGGACCAGATCGCCGCGGTCGGCGACGTCACCGGCGACGGCAGGTCCGACGTGCTCGCGAGGAGCGCGAAGACCGGCGTCACCCGGGTCTACCCGGGGGACGGCGCCGGCCGGATCGGCCGCGGCATCGCCGCCACCAAGGCCTTCGCCAACGTCCAGATGTTCGTCGGCGCACGCGACTTCAACCGCGACCGGCACCTCGACGTGGTCGCTCGCAACAAGGCGGGCGCCCTCCTGCTCTTCCGCGGCGCCGGCAACGGTGTTTTCAAGAAGCCGATCGTGCTCCGCAGGAACTGGCCGTTCACCAAGATGGTCGGTGTCGGCGACCTCAACGGCGACCACCAGCCCGACCTGGTGGCCACCACGGACGGCCGCTCGCTGTACCTGGTGCCGGGCGCGTCGCGAGGCACGTCCGTCGGTCGGCCGACCCGGCTGATCACACTGCCCAAGGCCGCGAACGCGCTCCTCGGCTGGGGCGACGTGAACAACGACGGCCGCACCGACGTCCTCGCCCGGGTGGGGTCCCTCACGACCGGCTACTCCGGCAACGGTGCCTCCAAGCTGGGACAGGGCTTCGGCCCCTTCGACGCCCTCGCCGGGCTGAAGAAGGTGACCCTCGCGCCGATGATGGGCTCCTACGCTCCCGACGTCGTGGGACGCGACGCCGCCGGACACCTCGTGGTGATCGCCAACAACGGGCTGCGTACGGCGTCCGCGCCGCTCGCCTCGAACCTCGCGGTCGCGGGGGTCAGCCAGCTGCTCAACGTGGGCGACTGGGACCGTGACGGGAACGCCGACGTGGTCGTGCGAGTCGGTGGCGGCGACCAGCTGGTGCTGTACCCGGGCCTGGGCAACGGGAAGTTCGGCCGGTCGCGCTCGCTGGGCGCCGGCTGGAAGAACGTGACCCGTCTCGCCGCGGTCGGCGACGTCACCGGCGACGGTGCTCCCGACCTGCTCGGCGCGACCGCGAACGGACCCATGACGATCTACCCGGGCGCCGGCACCAACGGCTTCGCGGCGCCCGTCCTCGCTCCGGCATCCATGCGGACCTACAACCAGATCGGCGCGCCCTCGTGGTCGCCCGGTGGGGCTGTGTTCGCTTCCGCCGACGGCAGTTTCGTGCCGTCGACGGGCACGGATCCGGCCTCAGCCCTGCGGATGGCAAACGGCACGGTGGCCCCCGCCTACGACACCTACATCGGCGTCGGTGACGTCAACGGTGACGGGGTGGCGGACCTCCTGGCCAGGGAAAGTGGTACCGGAATCATGTGGTTGCTCCCGGGGAAGACATCCGGCGGCTTCGGCTCGCGGATGTGGGTGGCAAACGGATTCGCCGGGTATCAGCTGGTCGGCTGAGCCGTCCGCACGGAATCGGTGGCCCGCTCACTCTCGGAGTGAGCGGGCCACCGTCGTTCGTCCGGGTGCGCCACCAGCACCAGCGACCCGTGTCCCGCCACCAGGCCGAGGAACAGCCGGCTGCCCTCCGGTGACAGCGGGTCGAGGTCGGTGAGGACCCGACGGTCGTCGGGCGCCGGGACCTCGAGCTCCGTGGGCTCGAGCGGCGAGAAGACGTCGCTCTGGCCCGGCCACAGCACGCCGTGGTCCAGGACTCCCTCGGGGAGGTCGGTGGTGAACCGCGTCGCGAAGGGCGCCAGCGCGCACGCGACGGTGGTGCCGGCCCGTCGGTCGAGCCCGTCGGGCCCGACCACCGCGACGTCGGCCTCCGCGCTGACCCGGAGTCCGCAGGCCCACGCCGCGGCCAGGAACACAGGACCCAGCGAGTGCGGCGGCAGGTCGATCCGGACGGCGTCGCCGGGGTCGAGCATGAGCTCCTCGGCGTACAGGTTCGCGGTCTTGCTGACCCAGTTCGCGAACGTCTTGACCGACAGCTCGGTGCGCTCCCCGGTCGCGTCGTCGTAGAACGTCACGAGCGGCTGGCCGGGATCGGCCGCCAACCGGCGGGCCAGGAGGTCGGGGAAGGTGGGCATGCTGCCATGATGCCCCCATGACCGAGACGTCGTCCGCGTCCTCCGCCGATGGACAGCTGTGGGCCGTGGTGCCGGCCGGTGGGGCCGGGACCCGGCTCTGGCCGCTGTCGCGCGCCGGATCCCCGAAGTTCCTGCACGACCTGACCGGGTCGGGCCGCACGCTCCTGCAGGCGACCCTCGACCGGCTCGAGCCGCTCGTGGGGGAGAGGGTGCTGGTGGTCACCGGCGTGGCCCACCAGGACGCCGTACGCCGCCAGCTCCACGCCCTTCCCGGCGACCGGGTCGTGGCCGAGCCGAGCCCGCGGGACTCGATGGCCGCGATCGGCCTGGCGGCCGCGATGGTCGAGCGCACCGACCCGGACGCGCTGATCGGCTCGTTCGCCGCCGACCACGTGATCGCCGACCCCGAGGCCTTCCGCGCCTGCGTCGAGGAGGCCGCGGAGGTCGCCCGGACCGGGCTGCTGGTGACCATCGGCATCGAGCCGGCGCGACCCTCGACCGGGTTCGGCTACATCCACCTCGGAGAGCGCCTGCCCGGCTTCCCGACCGCCTGCGCGGTGGAGGAGTTCGTCGAGAAGCCCGACTCCGCCCGCGCCCGCGCCTACGTCGACTCCGGTGAGTACCGGTGGAACGCGGGGATGTTCGTCGCCCGCGCGGGGGTGCTGCTGGACCTGCTCGCGGTCGAGCACCCCGACCTCGCCTCCGGGTTGCGGGCGATCGCGGCCGACCCGTCGCGGCTGGAGGAGATCTGGCCCGGGCTGACGAAGATCGCGATCGACCACGCCGTCGCCGAGCCGGCGGCGGCCGCAGGCAAGGTCGCGGTGGTGCCCGGAGGCTTCGGCTGGGAGGACATCGGCGACTTCGCCGCCCTGGCCGACCTGCTGCCGGACGCCGCCCCGGGACTGAAGGTGCTGGGCGACGCCGACGTCGTGCTGGCCAGCGGGAGCACCGGTCTGGTCGTGCCCGGGAGCGGGCGGACGGTGGCGGTCCTCGGTCTGGACGACGTGGTCGTCGTCGACACCGGGGACGCGCTCCTGGTCACGACGACCGCGCACGCGCAGGACGTGAAGTCGATCGTGGAGGCGCTGAAATCCTCCGGCCGCTCAGCCCTGACCTGACCTCACATGATCCCGGGCTCGGGGGACTCCTGGTTGGGCCACTTGCTCACGAAGTCGGCGACCGCGGAGCCGCTGACGCTGCCGCAGTACTGCCAGTTGCCGCGCTGCTTGGACTGGTCCGCCGGCGTCTTGGCGTCGGCGCTCCAGCGGGTGAGCGCGATGTGCTTGCCGTCCGGGAACGCGGAGCCGTCCTGTGAGGTCCAGGGCGCGGCGATGAAGCGGACGTTGTCGTCCTGGTACTTCTTCGCGATCGCCTCGAGGGCGTTCATCTCGGTCCGATCCTTGGCCGCGGTCTCGTCGTACCAGGCGATCGTGTAGCCGTGCTCCTCGTTGTGCACCAGCTGGGCGACCTCGGGCCGGTCGGCCGCGGTGTAGAAGGGCCGCCCGAAGGAGGCTGCCTGCGGCCGGTGCTCCCCGAACGCCGGGGGAGCGTCCTTGTAGGTGATCGCGGTGCCCTCGGGGATGTGGTTCTGGTTCTTGTCCGTCGGCTTCGTCTCGATCGGGTTGCAGGCGGCCGCGGACGCGGACACACCGATGCTCGTGATCTTCTTGCTCGCCAGGGCGGTCTTGTCGCGCTGGTCGCCGACGTACTTCCACACCGCGACGCCGAGCAGGCCGACGACGATCAGCACGGAGACGCCCAGGATGGACATGCTGCGGATGCGCTCCTTGCGAGCCTGCTCCTGGCGCATCTTCTCGACCATGGCGCGACGCTCGACGTTCTTCGGGTTCTTCTTGGCCACGATCTGCTCTCTGTCCGGTCGACGGGGCGGGGGAAGTCTACGAAAGCGGCACAAGGACCGTGGCAGAGTCCCCGGAATCGTCGACGACCCGCCAGGCGTGCGCGAAGGCGAGCACCGCGATGCGCAGGTCGTCCGGCTGTGCTGCGACGGTGACCCGGCCGTCACCGGGGGACGCGGGCAGCCCGCACTCGGTCAGGGCGCGGGCGAGGTCGTCGGCCGTCGCGGGGGCCCCGAACGCGTCCTGGTCGCGGCCGCTCAGCGCGGCCACGACGGCTTCCCTGCTGCCGAGGCCGAACATGTCGGTGCCGGTCTCGCGCACGAGCGCCCGCGCGCCGGGCCCGTGCTCGCCGGGCGCGAGCACCCGGTCGGAGAGGCCGCGCACGACGGTCACGGGGCGGTGGCCCAGCTTGCCCGTGGCGACCTCGGCGATGCCGGCGACCTCGTCGGCCACGGCAGGCGCGGTGACGGCGAGCGGGTTGCCGTAGGCGTCGGTGCGGCCCTCGAAGGACTCGAACGGCAGCATGCCCGCCAGCCCGATCGCCAGGTCGGTCTGGCCGTGCCGCCACGCCCGGCCCGCGGTGTCGCTGACCACGACCGCGACGTTGATGCCGTCGCGCGCGGCCAGGTCCGCGCGGATCCGTCGGGCACTCGCGTCAGGGTCCTCGGGCAGCAGGACGATCGACCCGGGCGCGACGTTCGAGGCGTCGACCCCTGCCGCCGCCAGCACCACGCCGATCCGCGACTCGACGATGCGGGTCGGCCCCCGCCGGGCCACGACCCGGACGGTCTCGTCGAGCACGGCCTGGTCCCGATCGCCGACGCGGACCCGGCCCTCGGCCTTGCTGACCACCTTGCTGGTCACCACGACGACGTCGCCGTCGGCCAGGTACGGCGCGACCAGCGCCGCCAGGTCGGTCCCCTCGACCACCTCCCCGATCCCGTCGGGTGCGAACACCTCGATCCGGTCGGCCGGCATCGGCCTCAGAGCCCGGCCAGGTCGAGCGCCGCGACGACCATGTCGGCGGTCGCGTCGTGGTCGGTCATCATCAGCGGCACGGCACGGCAGCGGATCCCCGCCGCCTCCACGCGCGGAACCAGCGGTTCGTCGACGGTGTCGACCAGCCAGCCGTCGATCACGCCGCCGTGCTCGCCGTTCCGGGCGCCGTAGTGCTCGGCGACGCCCGCCGCCGACACCTCGACGCCGATCGTGCCGAGGAGCTGGCGCGCCATCCCGCGCACGTGGTCGTTCCCGACGATCCCGGAGACGCCGATGACGGGCGCCGCGGTCTTGGCCAGCGCGTCGCGGACACCGGGGACGGCCAGGATGGTCCCGACCGAGACGACCGGGTTGGAGGGCGGCAGGATCACCAGGTCGGCGTCGGTGATCGCCTCGAGCACACCGGGCGCCGGCGTGGCCCGGTCTGCGCCGATCGGGACCACCGAGTGGGCCGGGATGGCGGCCTGGTGCCGGATCCAGTACTCCTGGAAGTGCACCGCCCGGCGCTCGCCGGACTCGGGGTCGTCGATCACGACGTGCGTCTCGATCCGGTCGTCGCTCATCGGCAGCAGGCGCAGCGCGTGGCCGAACAGCGGAGCCAGCCAGCGTCGGCACAGCGCCTCGGTGACCGCGGAGAGCGGGTAGCCGGCCTCGAGCATCTGGGTGCGGACCAGGTGGGTCGCCAGGTCGCGGTCGCCCAGGCCGAACCAGGTCGGCTCCACGCCGTACGCCGCCAGCTCCTCCTTGGCGTGCCAGGTCTCACCCTTGCGGCCCCAGCCCCGCTCGGTGTCGATGCCGTCGCCGAGGGTGTACATGACCGTGTCCAGGTCGGGGCACACCTTGAGGCCGTGCACCCAGATGTCGTCACCGGTGTTCGCGACCACGGTGACCTCGGTCGTCGAACCGGTCCGCTCGCGATGCCGGAGGACGCCCTGGAGGAAGCGGGCGCCGCCCACTCCGCCGGACAGCACGGTCACCTTCGGGGGGAGCCCCCGCGCCTGATCGCTCATGGGAGCAGTGTGACTTCCCGGTTCTCCACTATCAGATCCGGGCTTGACTTAGGCTGTACGACAGGCATGTAATCACATCAGTGTGGTTTTCAACTCCGACGCACATCGGTGAGGAAGATCACTCTCACACAGGAATCGCGGTCCGTCAGGGTCGCAGGGGTCGATAGGGGAAGACTATGCGTGAGCTGTACCTGCTCGAGGGGGACACCGAGGAGAGCGGTTGGCAGGAGCGCGCACTCTGCGCCCAGACCGACCCTGAGGCGTTCTTCCCGGAGAAGGGCGGTTCGACCCGTGAGGCCAAGCGCGTCTGCCTGACGTGCGAGGTCCGCGACGACTGCCTGGAGTACGCCCTGATGAACGACGAGCGCTTCGGGATCTGGGGCGGACTCTCCGAGCGCGAGCGGCGCAAGCTCAAGAAGCGCGCCGTCTGATCCTTGGGCAGTGAGGCGGGTCGCACCGCCCGCAGCGCGTGGCGGATGAGGCTTTCCCCACCCCCTAGGCTGGCCCGTCGTGAAGGTCACCGCGCTCCTGGTCAGCCACAACGGTGGCCGCTGGCTGCCCGCGGTGCTCGCCGGGCTCGAGCGGTCCACCCGGCTGCCCGACGAGATCATCCGGGTCGACACCGGGTCGACCGACGACTCGGTCGCCCTGCTGGAGCAGACCTTCGGGCCGGGAGTCCTCCGGCTCGACGACCGCACGACGTACGCCGCGGCGGTCCGCGCCGGCCTGGAGCATGCTCCGGCCGCCGAGCCCGACGAGTGGGTCTGGCTGCTCCACGACGACGCCAACCCCGCACCGGACGCCCTCGCGGCCCTGGCCGCGGTCGCCGAGGCCGCCCCCCGTGAGGTCGCCGTCCTGGGGCCGAAGATCCGGGAGTGGCCGTCGCTGAAGCGCCTCCTCGAGGTCGGGGTGACGCTGACCGGCACGGGTCGCCGGGAGACCGGGCTCGAGCGCGGGGAGTACGACCAGGGCCAGCACGACGAGTCCCACCGCGTGCTCGCCGTGAACACCGCCGGGATGCTCGTGCGCCGCGACGTGCTCGAGTCGGTCGGCCTGGACGACTACCTGCCCGTCCTCGGCACCGACCTGGACTTCGGTTGGCGGGTGGCGCGTGCCGGCGGAACCACGATGGTGGTGCCCGAGGCCGTCGTCTTCCACGTCGAGGCGTCGCGCCGGGGCCGCCGGGACTCCCGCCTGGTGCACCACCCCGGTCGTCAGGACCGCGAAGGCGCGCAGTACACCCTGCTGGTCAACAGCCCGGCGTGGACGATCCCCTTCCGGTCGGCCCGCATGGTCATCGGCGCGCTGCTCCGTGCGCTGGGACTGCTCCTCGTGCGGGCTCCGCGCGAGGCGGTGGACGAGATCGTCGCGCTGCTCAGCGTGTTCGGCCATCCCGGGCGCGCGTTCAAGGCCCGCCGCGCGCGGGCGGGCGCCGCGGTGGTCCCGCACGCCGACGTGCGTCCCCTGCTCGCGCCGTTCTGGCTGCCCTACCGGCACGGCCTGGACTACGTGAGCGACGTCGGTGTCGCGATCGCGGACAGCGTCCGTGAGGAGGCCGAGCGGCGGCGCCCGCCCGGTCGCGAGGACGAGGGCATCGCCTTCCGCGTGCTCCGCTCGCCGACGTTCTGGTCCCTCGTAGCGAGCCTCGTGCTCGCGGTGGTCGCCGGTCGTGCGCTGCTCAGCGGCGGCCCGCTGCAGGGCGGAGCGCTGCTGCCCGCGCCGGACGGTGTCGGTCACTGGTGGCGGGTGTGGGCGGCGAGCCACCAGAGCCTCGGCACCGGGTCGGCCGCTCCCGGACCCGCGTACCTGCTGCCCCTGGCGGTGGTCGGGACGCTGTTCCTCGGGCACGCCGGCCTGGTCGTCGACCTGCTCTTCGTGCTCGCGGTGCCGCTGGCGTTGCTCGGCGCGCTCCGGTTCTTCCGGCGCGTCACCACCGGCCGATGGGCGCCCCTGTGGGGTGCGGCGGCGTACGGGCTGCTGCCGGTCGTCTCCGGTGCCGTGGCGCAGGGCCGGATCGGGACCGTCGCGGGCGCGGCGATCCTGCCCTGGCTGGCGACGGCCGCCCTCGGCCTGGCGGCGAGCGGTCCCGACGCCGCCGTACGCCGGTGGCGGGCGGCCTGGCGCACGGCGCTCGCCGCGGGCCTCCTGGTGTCGTTCGTCCCGCCGGCCGCGCCGGTGATCGTGCTGCTCGTGCTGTTCGCCGCCGTGACCGGCGCCGCCCGAGGCCGGGCTCGCGAGCTCGTCGTGGTGGTGGCGATGCCGATCCTGCTCGTCCTGCCCTGGGCCGTCGCCACACTGTCCGCCCCCGGGGCCTGGCTCGTCGAGGCGGGCCGCGCCGGCGCGATCGCCACCGACCCCGGTGTGTGGGACCTGCTGCTCGGCCGGGGCGGCGGACCCGGCGATGCGCCGGCCTGGCTCACCGCCGGCCTCCCGCTCGCCGGCCTCGTCGCGCTGGTCCGGCCGGACACCCGCGCGCGGGTGCTCCGGGTGTGGGTCGTGATCCTCGCGGCTGCGATCGTCATCGCCGCCGAGTCCCGGGTGCCGGTGTCGCTGCCCGGCGTACCGGTGGAGTTCCGGCCGTGGCCGGGGTTCCTGCTCCTGCTCATGCAGGCAGGGTTCGTGCTCGCCGCGGTGATCGCCGCCGACGGCGCCGTGAAGGTCGCCTCGGAGGCCAGCTTCGGCTGGCGGCAGCCGGTGGCGGCGGTGGCCACGGTCGCTGCCCTGGCCGCTCCGGTGGCCGGCGCGGTCTGGTGGGTCGGGCACGGTGACGACGGTCCGGTCGCCCGTGAGGAGCCGCGCGACGTGCCGACGTACATGCAGGAGCTGGCGAGCGGCAAGGACACCAGTGGCGTGCTCGTGGTCACCGGTGGGCTGCGCCAGGGCATCGACTACCGCGTGCTGCGCTCCGGTGTCCAGCAGCTCGGCGACGACGGCGTGCTCGCCCTGACCACGCCGAGCCGCTCGTTCACCGAGCTCGTCGCGCGGTTGCTCTCCTCCGCTCGGTCCGACGACGGCCAGCTGCTCGCGTCGTACGGCGTGCGCTACGTCTACGCGCCGGCACCGGTCGCGGGCCCCGTGATCGGGGCGCTCGACTCGGCGAACGGCTTCGGCGGAGCCAGTGCACCCGGCCGCGGCTCGCGCGCATGGGTCGTCCAGGGACGGACCACGCTGAGCTCGCTCGACCACGACCGTGCGTTCCTCCGGCCCGTGCTCGTGCTGGTCGACCTCCTCGCGCTGGCCAGCTGCCTCGTCCTCGCCGCACCGGAGAGGAGGCGCCGCCGATGAGTGCACGCACGAGCCGACGCATCCCGGGCCGCCGGACGATGACCGACCGCCCGACGAGCGACGGACGCACGACCGTCACCGCGCTGATGCTGGTGGCCCTGACCGCGGCGGTCCTCACCCTGGCCGGCACGACTCCTCACGGTGTCGGCGCGCCCGCGCAGACCTACAAGCGGGTGGACCTGGAGCAGCGCACGTTCTCGTGCGGAGGCGGCATCGACGGAGCCACCGCGGTCCAGGGCGACGCGGGCGCCAAGCTCGCCGCCCCGGTGCCCGTCGGCGAGCAGCCCCGCCAGTTCGACATCGACCACGGCGCGGCCCTGTCCTTCGCTGCCCAGGAGTCGCGGTCGAAGAGCTGGCTGGCCTGGGGCCCGTGCCCGGAGCCCAGACCGCGCTGGTGGTTCGTCGGAGCCGGAGCCGCGACGGTCGCGCACGACACGGTGCTCACCATCTCGAACCCGCGCCCGGGCCAGGCCGACGTCGACATCGACGTGTTCGGGCCGAACGGCCCGGTGGCCGCGCCGGGTCTGCACGGAATCACGGTGCCCTCCGGCGCCACCAAGGTCGTGGACCTCGCCAGGTCGGCCCCGGCGGTCGGCGACCTCGCCGTCAACGTGGTGGCGACGCGGGGGCTGGTCGCGATCACGGCGGCCGACCGGTTCGCGCCGGGCGTGGTCGGCAAGGCCGTGCAGGAGTGGCTGCCCGGACAGCCGTTGCCCTCACGTGCCCTCACGATCGCGGGTCTGCCGGCCAAGCCGGAACGCGCCTCGCTCGTCGTCGTGAACCCGCGCAAGGTCGAGGCGATCGTCTCCGTCGAGGTGATCGGCGCGACCGGCACCTTCACGCCCAAGGACAACGCCACCGTGACCGTCCCTCCCGGCTCGGTCGCCACGGTGCCGGTCCAGTCGGTCTTCGACGGGGGACCGGTGGCTCTCCGCATCACATCACCACAACCGGTGACCGCCACGGTCCGCGCGGTGGCGGGCGGGGACGTGGCCTTCGGCACCGGCTCCGGCCCGCTCCAGGGCGCCACGGGCTTCGCGGTGCCGCAGGGGAGCGGGCAGCTGGTGCTGTCCTCCGCCGGGGACAAGAGCTCGGTCCAGGTCACCGCCTTCGACCGCTCCGGGAAGCAGCTGCTCGACCGGTCGGTCACGGTCGCGAAGGCGTCCAGTGTGGCGATCCCGCTGCCGGCCGGGACCGCCGACGTCCGGCTCACCGCGGCGACGCCGGCCGTGTACGCCGGCTTCTCGGTGACCGACACGGCCGGGGTGGCGACGGCGGGCGTGGTCCCCTCGATCCGGTCGGTGCTGCTCCCGGTGGTCCGCCCCGCCTGGTGAGGCGGTCCCGGTGACGGGCCGGGCTCAGTCCTCCTCGTAACCGGGGAGCACGTCCTCGACGGGGAGCCCGAGGACCTCGGCGAGCTGCTCGACGATCACGGTGAGCAGGAGGGCTTCGAGCTCGGCGAGGTTCTCGGCCCGGTGCTCGATCGGCCGCCGGAACAGCACGAGCCGGGGTCGGCCCGAGCCGGTCGCCTCGACGTACGAGGACAGCGGGACGGTCGGCGAGGCCCAGTGCTGGGGGATGACCGGCACCTCCTCGACGGCCAGCTCGACGTCGCCGAGCTCGCCGGTCCAGCGGCCGACCACGGCCCGCATGATCCGCAGCGCCATCTGGTCGAAGCGCTCGGCCGGGGTGCGTCGCGCCGGCACGCCTCCGGGCGCCAGCGGGCTGTCGCCGAAGGCCGGTCCGCGCATGCCGCGACCGTGACGATCACGGGTGCGGGAACGCGGGGCCACGCCCGCGAGCCTAGCCCCGGCGCGCGGCCCCCAGCGGATACCCTCAGGCCGTGTCCCTGCTCCGTCGCTGTTCGCGCACCGCCTGCGGGCGGCCGGCCACGACCACGCTCACCTACGTGTACGCCGACCAGACCGCCGTGCTCGGGCCTCTGGCGACGTACGCCGAGCCGCACGCCTACGACCTGTGCGAGGTGCACAGCGAGCGGCTGAGCGCCCCCCGCGGCTGGGAAGTGCTGCGCCTGGTGCAGGACGACCCGCACGCCCACTCCAGCGACGACCTGCTCGCCCTCGCCGACGCCGTCCGCGAGGCTGCCCAGCCCCGGCCGCCGCGTGACGACGCGACCGAACGCGCGCCGTACGAGATGCGCGAGGTCGGGCGCAAGGGCCACCTGAGGGTGCTGCGCTCCGAGGACTGAGGCTCTCCTCTAGGGTTCGGCCCATGGCCACGGACCTCTCCATCTTCAAGGCGTACGACGTGCGCGGCACCGTCCCCGACCAGGTCAACCCCGACCTCGCCCGTCGGGTCGGCAACGCGTTCGTGGCGGTGACGGGCGCGGCCGCGGTGGTCGTGGGCCACGACATGCGGCCGTCCTCCCCGGAGCTCTCCCGGGCGTTCGCCGAGGGCGCCGCGGCCGCGGGTGCCGACGTCACGCTGATCGGGCTGGCGTCGACCGACCAGCTCTACTTCGCCTCGGGCCACCTCGGACAGCCGGGGGCGATGTTCACCGCGAGCCACAACCCTGCGCAGTACAACGGGATCAAGATGTGCCGTGCGCATGCCCAGCCGATCGGGATGGAGACCGGCCTCGCGGACATCCGCGACCGGGTCGCGTCCGGCGAGACCCTGGCCGCCGAGCGGCCGGGGTCCATCGGCGAGCGTGACCTGCTCGAGGCCTACGCGACCTATCTGCTCGCGCTGGCGCCGGTCCGCGGACGCCACCTGACCGTGGTCGTCGACGCCGGCAACGGCATGGCCGGCATGACCGCGCCCGCGGTGCTCGGCCAGCTCGACGTCGACGTGGTCCCGCTCTACTTCGAGCTCGACGGCACGTTCCCCAACCACGAGGCGAACCCGATCGAGCCGGCCAACCTCGTCGACCTGCAGGCGAAGGTGCGCGAGACCGGCGCCGACATCGGCCTGGCCTTCGACGGCGACGCCGACCGGTGCTTCCTCGTCGACGAGCGCGGCGAGCTGGTGAGCCCGAGCGTGCTGACCGCGCTGATCGCGGCCCGCGAGCTGGCCAAGCAGCCCGGGGCGACGATCATCCACAACCTGATCACCTCGCGGGCGGTGCCGGAGATCGTGGAGGAGCTGGGCGGCAAGCCGGTGCGCACTCGGGTCGGGCACTCCTTCATCAAGGCGACGATGGCCGAGACCGACGCGATCTTCGGCGGGGAGCACTCGGGGCACTTCTACTTCCGCGACTTCTGGCGCGCCGACTCGGGCATGCTCGCGGCGCTGCACGCGCTCGCCGCGCTGGCCGAGCACGACGGGCCCCTCTCGCAGGTGCTCGCGCCGTACTCTCGTCACGTGGCCAGTGGCGAGATCAACAGCGAGGTCGCCGACCAGGCGGCCATGCTCGCGCAGGTCGAGGCGGAGTGGGGTGCGCGCCCGGGCGTCACGCTGGACCACCTCGACGGGCTCACCGTGCTGCACGACGACTGGTGGTTCAATGTCCGCGCGTCGAACACCGAGCCGCTGCTGCGGCTCAACGCGGAGGGCAAGGACACCGAGACGATGCACCGGATCCGCGACGAGGTGCTCGCGATGATCCGGTCGGACCAGGAGGGAGTGCGCCGATGAACCTCGACCAGGAACTGCTCGACCTCATCGTCTGCCCGGCGTGCCATGCCGCGCTCGCCGTCGACGAGGCGGCCGAGGAGCTGGTGTGCACCGGGTGCGGCCTGGCCTACCCGGTTCGCGACGACATCCCGGTGCTCCTCGTCGACGAGGCGCGTCGCCCCGACTCACCGGCCTGAGCGCGGACACGTGATGGCGCCCCCGTTCGACGACGGCCTCCTCGACGACGAGTCGGCCCTCGCACGCGCCGACCCCGACCTGCGCCAGATCGCCGAGGCCGGTGCCCGGGTGCGGCTGGAGTCCGTCACGTCGGCCGAGCCGCTCGCGCAGGCCGTCGCCCGGCTCGCCGAGTCGCGTCCGCGCGCGGTCGTGGCCGCGGGTCCCGACTCCCGACTGCTCCGGGCGGTGCTCGAGCCGACCTGTCCCGTGCCGTTCGTGGCCTGGCCGGGTCCGGGCCTTCCCGGCTGGGCGGGTGCCCTCGACCTCATCGTCGTCCTCGCGCCCGACGGCACCGACCCCGGCACCGCGGCAGGCGTGGCCGAAGCGGTACGCCGCGGCTGCCAGCTCGTCGTGGCCACGCCGGCGGAGTCCCTCGTCGGCCGGCACGTGCCGGGTCGCTACTCCACGTTGCTGCCCACGGTGACGGGCGACCAGCTCGCCACCGCGGTGGTCATGCTCGACCTGCTCGACCGGCTCGACCTCGGCCCGTCCGCCGACCCGGAGGTCGTGGCGGCAGCCCTCGACGACGTCGCGATCTCGTGCAGCCCGTTCCGCGACCTGGCGGTCAACCCGGCGAAGCTGCTCGCCAGCGGGATCGCCGAGACCAGCCCGCTGCTGTGGGGCGGCACGGTGCTGGCGGCGCGCGCCGCCCGCCGCATCGCCGAGTCGGTACGCCGGGCCACCGGCCGCGCCGCCCTCGCCGCGGACGCCGAGCACCTGCTCCCGGTCCTCGCGGCGGCGCCGCTCGCGGATGTCTTCGCCGACCCGTTCGCCGACGAGGACGGCGATCCCCGCCCCTCCCTCGTCGTGCTCGACGACGGCTCGCTCGACCCTGTCGTCGCCGAGACCCGCAAGCGCCTGGTCGACCAGGCCGAGGGCCGCGGGGTCCGGGTCGAGACGGTGACCACCGAGGCCGACGGCGCCGTCGCCCGCTACGCCGCGCTGCTGGAGACCGGCACCTTCGCGGCCCGCTACCTGCGGATCGGCCGCGTCGACACGGACTGACCCGCGCCCTGCGCCTCGAAGCCCTGCGCTCCGAGCCCTGCCACTCCGAGCCCGTTGGCGCCCGCCCACTAGGCTCCACGGTCATGTCGACCGAAGGTGGCACCAAGGCCGTCGTCGCTGCCCTGCTGGCCAACCTGGGCATCGCCGTCACGAAGTTCGTCGCGTTCTTCCTGACCGGCTTCTCCTCGATGCTGGCCGAGGCGATTCACTCCGTGGCCGACTCCGGCAACCAGGGACTGCTGCTGCTGGGCGGGCGCCGCTCGCGCAAGGAGGCCACCGAGGAGCACCCGTTCGGCTACGGCCGCGAGCGCTACATCTACTCGTTCATCGTCGCGATCGTGCTGTTCAGCGTCGGCGGCCTGTTCGCGCTCTACGAGGCCTACCACAAGGCGCACGAGGTGCACGCCGGTCACTCCGAGGTGGGTGACGACTGGAAGCGCTTCGTGCCGATCGTGGTGCTCGGGGTGGCGATCGTCCTCGAGGCGCTGTCCTTCCGGACCGCGATCCGCGAGACCAGCAAGATCCGCGGGAGCGCGTCGTACGCGCAGTTCATCCGACGCGCCAAGCAGCCCGAGCTCCCGGTCATCCTGCTCGAGGACTTCGCCGCGCTGGTCGGCCTGGTCGTGGCCTTCCTGGGCGTGAGCCTGACGCTGATCACCGGCAACCAGTACTTCGACGCCGCCGGCACCGGGCTGATCGGTGCGCTCCTGGTCGTCGTGGCGGTGATCCTGGCCGTCGAGACCAAGAGCCTGCTGCTCGGCGAGTCGGCCGCCGAGGACGCCCAGCGGCAGATCCGGGACGCGCTGACGGCCACCGACGGCATCGAGCGGGTCATCCACATGAAGACCATGCACCTCGGTCCGGAGGAGCTGCTGGTCGCGGTGAAGGTCGGCGTCCGGCCGACCGACTCAGCTGCCGAGGTCGCGGCGGCGATCGACCGCGCGGAGGTCGCCGTGCGCGCCGCCGAGCCGACGGCGTCGTCGATCTACATCGAGCCGGACCTCTACCGCGCCGACTACTCGCCCGCCGAGCGTCCGGCGTCTGGTTAGTATTGACCCGCGCCTTTCGCACGAGATCGTGGCCAGACGCCCTGAACAGACTCGTGGCCGGTGACGGCCGCTCCTGTCTGCCTTCAGCCTCGCCCGAATCCCTCGACACACCTGCAAGGAACCTTCATGGACTACAAGGTCGCTGACCTCAGCCTTGCCGACTTCGGTCGGACCGAGATCACCCTCGCCGAGCACGAGATGCCCGGCCTGATGGCGATGCGCGAGCGGTACGCCGCGTCGAAGCCGCTCGCCGGCGCCAGGATCGCCGGCTCCCTGCACATGACGATCCAGACCGCCGTGCTGATCGAGACGCTCGTCGCGCTCGGCGCCGAGGTCCGTTGGGCCTCGTGCAACATCTTCTCCACCCAGGACCACGCGGCCGCTGCGGTCGTCGTCGGCCCGGACGGCACCGCCGACAACCCCCAGGGCGTGCCGGTCTTCGCCTGGAAGGGCGAGAGCCTCGAGGAGTACTGGTGGTGCACCCGCCAGATCCTCGACTGGGGCACCACCGAGCCGAACATGATCCTCGACGACGGCGGTGACGCCACCCTGCTGGTCCACCTCGGCGTCCAGGCGGAGAAGGCGGGCAGCGCCCCCGACCCGGCCACCGCCACCAGCACCGAGCAGCGGGTGATCTTCGAGGTGCTCAACGAGCAGCTCGCCGCGAACAACGCCTACTGGACCCCGAAGGCGAACTCCATCAAGGGAGTCACCGAGGAGACGACCACCGGCGTCCACCGGCTCTACGACATGATGAAGGAAGGCACGCTGCTCTTCCCGGCCATCAACGTCAACGACTCGGTCACCAAGTCGAAGTTCGACAACAAGTACGGCTGCCGGCACTCGCTGATCGACGGCATCAACCGCGCCACCGACGTGCTCATCGGCGGCAAGGTGGCCGTGGTGTGCGGCTACGGCGACGTCGGCAAGGGCTGCGCGGAGTCGCTGCGCGGCCAGGGTGCGCGCGTGATCGTCACCGAGATCGACCCGATCTGCGCCCTGCAGGCGGCGATGGACGGCTACCAGGTCGACACCCTCGAGAACGCCCTCCCGCACGCGGACATCATCATCACCGCGACCGGCAACAAGGACGTCGTCACGGTCGACCACATGAAGGCGATGAAGCACAACGCGATCGTCGGCAACATCGGCCACTTCGACAACGAGATCGACATGGCCGGCCTCGAGGCGCCGGGCGTCGCCGAGCGCAAGAACGTCAAGCCGCAGGTCGACGTGTGGACCTTCCCCGGCGGGAACGCGATCATCGTGCTCAGCGAGGGTCGCCTGATGAACCTCGGCAACGCGACCGGCCACCCGTCGTTCGTGATGTCGAACTCCTTCACCAACCAGGTGCTCGCCCAGATCGAGATCTTCACCAAGACCGAGGACTACCCGGTGGGGGTCTACGTGCTGCCCAAGCACCTCGACGAGGAGGTCGCCCGCCTGCACCTCGAGTCGCTGGGGGTCCACCTCACCACGCTCACCGAGAGCCAGGCCGCCTACCTGGGCCTGCCGGTCGAGGGTCCGTACAAGTCCGACCACTACCGCTACTGATCCGTTGACCCAACCGGACCAGGCCGCGCGGGGCCGCATCCTCGTCGTCGACGACGATGCGGCCCTTGCGGAGATGCTCACGCTCGTCCTCCAGAACGAGGGCCTGCGCAGCCGAATCGTCGCGCGCGGCGACGAGGCGCTCGGAGCGTTCCGCGACTACAAGCCCGACCTGGTCCTGCTCGACCTGATGCTGCCCGGCACCGACGGGATCGAGGTGTGCCGGCAGATCCGCGCCGAGTCCGGCGTACCGATCGTCATGCTGACGGCGAAGAGCGACACCGTCGACGTGGTCGTCGGCCTCGAGTCCGGGGCCGACGACTACATCGCGAAGCCGTTCAAGCCCAAGGAGCTGGTGGCCCGCATCCGCGCGCGCATGCGGCACTTCGAGCCACCGGCGCCCGAGGTGATCGCGGTGTCGGACCTCCGCATCGACGTCGCCGGCCACAGCGTGACCCGGGGCGGCCGGCCGATCCAGCTCACGCCGCTCGAGTTCGACCTGCTGGTCTGCCTTGCCCGGCGGCCCTGGCAGGTGTTCACTCGCGAGATGCTGCTCGAGCAGGTCTGGGGCTACCGGCACGCCGCCGACACCCGGCTGGTCAACGTGCACGTCCAGCGGCTGCGCGCCAAGGTGGAGCACGACCCCGAGCACCCCGCGATCGTGCTGACCGTGCGCGGCGTGGGCTACAAGGCAGGCGGCACGGACCCGGACCTCGGGGCCGGCCCCGCAGAGGGCGACGCCGGTGGCGAGCCCGTCCCCAGCTGAGACCCGGGTCGGCCCGCCGGTCCCGCTCTGGCAGCGCGCCCGCCGGGCGGTCGGCGACGTCCTCACCTACTGGCGGCGCTCGATCCGCACGCGCGTGGTGGTCACCATCGTGCTCCTCGGCGCGGTGGTCGCCGGGTCCGTCGGCTGGTTGCTCGTCCGGCAGATCTCCGACGGCCTGGTGCAGAGCCGGCTGAGCGCCTCGCGCGCCGAGGCCGTCAGCCAGACCGCGTCCGCACGTGAGCTGCTCGGCTCGGCAGGCAGCTCCGACTTCGACCCCGCGACCCAGCTGCGCCAGGTCGCCGAGGCGCTCGTGGCGCGCGGCAAGCTCCGCGGGTACGCCGTGGTCGTGATGGGCCCGATCGGCCCGCGGGCGGGTGGGAGCCCCGCCACCGGGATCAGGACCACGCCCGGCGTCTCGGCCACCAGCGTGCCCGCGAGGCTCCAGCGGGTGGTCGCCGCGCGGACGTCGGGCACCTCGTGGACCTACACGCGCCTGCGCCGGCTGGCCGATCCTCCGGGCACGGGCACGCCCTCCGTCGTGGTCGGCTCGCGCATCGTGCTGCCCTCGGACGGCGGCACCTACGCGCTCTACTACGTGTTCCCGATGACCGAGGAGCAGCGCACGCTGAACCTGGTCCGCCAGTCGTTGCTCACCTCCGGGGTGCTCCTCCTCGTGCTCACCGCAGGCATAGTCCTGCTGGTGACACGCCAGGTGATCACGCCGGTGCGGCTGGCCCGCCGGGTGGCCGAGCGGATCGCCTCGGGTCGTCTCGAGGAGCGCATGCACGTGCACGGTGAGGACGACATCGCCCGGCTGGCGACGTCGTTCAACCAGATGACCGACGCGCTCCAGCAGCAGATCCGCCAGCTCGTCGAGCTCTCCCGGGCGCAGCGCCAGTTCGTCTCCGACGTGTCGCACGAGCTGCGGACGCCGCTGACCACCGTCCGGATGGCCGGGGACGTCCTCCACGACTCGCGGGGGTCGTTCGAGCCGGTCGCCGCCCGCGCCGCCGAGCTGCTGCAGAAGGAGCTCGACCGGTTCGAGAACCTCCTGGCCGACCTGCTCGAGATCAGCCGCTTCGACGCCGGTGCCGCCGGACTGGAGCTGTCCGAGGTCAACCTCGCCGACGTCGCGCGGCGGGTCGTCGACCAGGCGGCCGCGGTCGCCCGGCAGCGCGGCGTACGGATCGTCGTCGAGGCGTCCCAGCCCTGCGTCGCGGAGGTCGACGAGCGCCGGATCGAGCGCGTCCTGCGCAACCTGGTCTCGAACGCGATCGACCATGCGAACGTGCGCGACGACGCCCGCGTCGTCGTACGGGTGGCGTGCGACGAGCAGGCCGTCGCGGTCACGGTCCGCGACTACGGCGTCGGCCTCAAGCCGGGGCAGTCGGCGATGGTGTTCAACCGGTTCTGGCGCGCCGACCCGGCTCGGGCGCGGACGACCGGGGGCACCGGCCTGGGCCTGGCGATCTCGCTCGAGGACGCCCAGCTGCACGGCGGCTGGCTCCAGGTGTGGGGCGCCCCGGACGCCGGTGCGCAGTTCCGGTTGACCGTCCCGCTGCGCGCCGGCGACCCGCTGGCCCACAGCCCCCTCCCGCTGGTGCCGGACGACTGGGCCGGCGAGAGCACGGCGCCGCACGAAGTGGGAGGAGTGCGATGAGCACCCTGCGGCTGCGACTGGCAGCGCTGGCCCTGCTGGCCGCGGCCCTGTGCGCCTGCTCCACCCTGCCGGTGACCGGTGACGTGCACAGTGATCCGGCCGGTTCGGAGGAGACCAGCGACCAGGCGCCCTACTTCGCGCCGCCCGGTCCCGGTAGGGACGACTCGCCCGAGGAGATCGTGCGTGGCTTCCTGCTCGCGATGCAGGCGAACCCACCGAGCACGGCGGTCGCGCGCAGCTTCCTCTCGAGCCGGGCCAAGGCGACCTGGCGCCCCGGCCAGGGCACGATCGTGTACGACGCACCGACGATCGAGTCCGCCGACGGGCAGGTGATCGCCCGGCTGCGCGGCGCCCACCAGCTCTCGCCGCACGGCGTCTGGCTCGACGGGACGACGTCGACGACCGCGACGTACCCGCTGTCGCTGGTCCAGGAGGGCGGCCAGTGGCGGATCGACAACCCGCCGAACGTCCTGGCGGTGCCGACGTCCTACTTCTCGAGCCTGTTCGTGCCCTTCGACATCTACTGGTTCGACCACACCGGCACGGTGCTCGTGCCGACGACCGTCTACGTGCCGCGCGGCGAGGAGACCGCCACGAACCTGGTGCGAGGACTGCTGGCCGGGCCACCGCCCTCCCAGCGCGACGTCACGGTGAGCGCCTTCCCCCCGCGGGCCGACCTCGACTTCGCCGTGGTGGTCAACGACGCCGGCATCGCCGAGGTGCCGCTCAGCTCCGAGGTCCTGCTCCTCCCGCCCGCCGACCTCAACCGGCTGGTGGTACAGCTGGCGTGGACGCTGCGGCAGGTGCCCGGCATCGACCGCTTGCGGATCACGGTCGACGGAGCCCCGTTGGCGCTGTCGGACGGACGCACCGACGTGAGCGTGTCCGCGGGCGCGGACTACGACCCGGTGGCCTCCCGCCAGCGCGACCTCCTCGTGATCAGCGGTGGCCGGGTCGTGCGCGACGACGGCGACCGCGGCGTGCCGATCGCCGGGCCGTTCGGCCAGGTCGGATACGCCCTTCGCTCCCTGGCCTGGAACACGCACGACCACCTGGTGGCCGCGGTCGCGGACAACGGCCGCCGCGCGTACGTCGCTCCCGACCGCGGCAGCAGCGCGCAGAACCGGGTCCAGACCGTCCTGGACGGCGCGACCGACCTGCAGCGGCCGACCTACGACCGGTTCGGTGGCCTGTGGCTGGTCGACAACGCGAAGTCCGGAGCGGTCGTGCACGTCGTGCGCCACGGTCGCGACCGGGTGCTCACCGTGCCCGGCATCTCCGGCCACCGGATCAGCGCCTTCACCGTGACCCGCGACGGCACGTCCCTGGTCGCGGTGCTCGCCGGCGGGACCAACCCGACGCTGGAGGTGAGCGGCCTGGTCCGGCAGCCCAACGGCCGCGTCGACCGGGCGACGCCGGCCCGTGCACTGCAGCTCAGCGGCGCCGACCTCGGCCCGGGCCGGGACATCGGCCAGAACGGAGCGACGTCGGTGGCCCTGCTCACCCGGCCCGCCAGCGGGCCGGACCAGGTCACCTACGTCCAGCTCGACGGCTCGCCGGGTCCCCAGTTGCCCGAGGGCGCCGGCGCCCCGGGCACGGTGCCCTCGCCGCTCGGTGGCATCGTCACCAGCCCCGACCCGGCGCTGCCGCTGCGGGTGCTGGGCGCCGACGGCCGGTTGTTCACCTACTCCGACACCGGGAGCTGGGCGCGCTCCGCGCTTCCCGACGTGGTCGCCGCGGCCTACGGCCAGTAGCGGGCCGGTCGGCAGCCCCAGCGCCACGGACCCGACCGCTCTCCACAGGGCACCCGGGGCAGACCTGGCCGGGGAGTCCCACGCCGGGACGATGAGGGCGTGCTCGACGCCTGCCTCGACCTCGCCCTCGGCGGCGCCTGCGTCGCCTGCGCTCGTCCGGGCCGGCTGCTCTGTCGCCCCTGCCACGACTCCCTGCCGTGGGCGGTGCGCATGGTCCGCCCCGACCCGTGCCCGTCGGGGCTGGCTCCGGCGTACGTCGCCGCGGAGTACGCCGATCCCGTACGACGGATGATCCTGCTCCACAAGGAGCACGCGGCGTACGGGCTCGCAGGCCCGCTGGGGGAGGCGCTGGCCGGGGCGATCCGCGTCGGGTTGCGACGCGGTGGCCGCACCATCCTGGTGCCGGTCCCGTCCCGCCCGGCGGTCGTGCGGGCGCGCGGGCACGACCCCACGGCTCGGCTCACGCGGGCGGCGGCCGCCGTCCTCAGGTCGCTCGACGAGGACGTCGCCGTGCGGCCGCTCCTCCGGCAGCGGGACGTCGTGGCGGACCAGGCGGGCCTCACCGCGGCCGAGCGGGCGGCCAACCTCGCCGACCGGATGGCCGTGCGCGTCGGGCCGCTGCGCCGCCTGGCCCGCCGGGGTCGGCCCCTGACCGCGGTCGTCTGCGACGACGTCCTCACCACGGGCTCGACCGCGCGGGAGGCTCAGCGTGCGCTGGAGTCGGTGGGGCTCGGCGTCGCCGCGATCTGCTGCGTGGCGGCCACGCGCCGTCGCGTGCCGCTACCGAAATGAGGGGGTGGCGGCTAACGTCTGTGTATGGAGTCCGTCCGGGTCCGTGGTTGCGTCAGGCAGGTCACGGGCCGGACATGTCCCGCAAGTGGACACCGGCACGGGACCGCCCGGCAAGCCGATGCCAGTCGCAGGCGAAACGGTCCACGTAAGGCGATCACCACCCTCGTGGTGGGTGCTCGCCGATCACGGTGCGGCTTAGTCGTAAGTCCTGCCCCTCGCTCCACGCCAGATGCGTGGACGCGGGGGAGAAGGCCAGTAGTGGCAGAGAAGCTGCGAACGTCTCAGCAGGCGGGTGTGGGGTCGAAGACCAGGTCGGCCGGACGGACTCCTCTTCTCGTGCCGGTGTCGCAGCACGTGCCGGTGTAGCCAACGGGCGGTTCGCCGCCCCGATAGTGGGAGGTCTGCATGGACGTTGTGGTCAGCAGTCGGCAGTGCGAGGTCTCGGAGCGGTTCCGTGAGCACGTGGAGGACAAGCTCGCCCGACTCGAGAAGCACGACCATCGGATCATCCGGGTCGAGGTGCTGCTCGAGCGGGAGCGCAACGCCCGCCAGCCTGAGCGCCAGGTGCGGGTCGAGCTCACCGCGAAGTCCAAGGGACCCGTCTTGCGCGCCGAGGCTGCCGCAGAGGACAAGATGGCCGCGCTCGATCTCGCCCTCGACAAGATGTCCGCGCAGATGCGCCGCGCTGCAGACCGCCGCAAGGTCCACCGCGGCCAGCGCACGCCCGAGTCCGTCCACCAGGCGATGACCCGTGCCGGCAACGGCAACGGCGCGGTGACGGAGGCCGAGCCCGGCGAGGTCGCCGAGCACCAGGTCGGCCCGGTGGCCGTCGACGGCGACGGCCCGCTCGTCGTGCGCGAGAAGACCCATCCCGCCACCCCGATCACGCTCGAACAGGCGCTCTACGAGATGGAGCTCGTCGGTCACGACTTCTACCTCTTCGTCGACAAGGAGAGCGAGCGGCCGTCCGTGGTCTACCGGCGCCGCGGCTACGACTACGGCGTGATCTCGCTCGACCTCGACCGCGCCTGAGCTCGGCGCGGCTCCCGCCGCACATGGCCCGATGCCCTCCGGGGTACCGGCTGCCATGCACGACGACACGCACGAGCGCATCCCGGGGTACGCCGGTGTGCTGGCGACCTACGGGACCACCGTGGTCGCGGCGGGTGTCGCGCTGCTCGCACGAGGTGACCGGCTTCCGGGGGCCTACCGCACCAGCGACCTCGTGCTCGGCGCGCTGGCCACCCAGAAGTTCACGCGCATCCTCGCCAAGGACGCCGTGATGACGCCGTTGCGGGCGCCGTTCACGGAGTTCGAGAAGCCGCTCGGTTCCGGCGAGGTCGACGACCGGCCCCGTGAGGGCCCGGCGCACGCCGTCGGTGAGCTGCTCACCTGCCCGTTCTGCCTGGCTCCGTGGACCGCGACCGCGTACGTCGTGGCGCTCGCCCTCGCGCCACGCGCGGCGCGTGCATGGGCGGCCGTGTTCTCGATCGTCGGCGCAGCCGACGCGCTCCAGCACGTCTACGCCCGCGTCCGGACGGACTGAGCAGCCGTGAAGGACCCAGTTTCCGGCCACGCTGGCCGAAGCGGTCTGCCCGAGGGTCTGATCTGTCATGATTCATGGGTGCCAGAACTGAACTCCCACGCGGAGGCCGTGCGCGTGGTCGTGGTGGACGACCAGGAGCTCTTCCGACGCGGACTGACGATGCTGCTCGGCGTCGAGCCGGACATCGAGGTCGTCGGGGAGGCCGGGGACGGCAACAGCGCGATCGAGCTGGCGCTCGAGACCGTGCCGGACGTGGTGCTGCTCGACGTACGCATGCCCAAGCGGAGCGGGCTCGAGGCGTGCATGCGGATCAAGGAGCAGGTGCCGTCGACCCGCATCATCATGCTCACCGTCAGCGACGAGGAGGGGGACCTCTACGAGGCGGTGAAGAACGGCGCGTCCGGCTACCTGCTCAAGGACTCCTCGATCGACGAGGTCGCCCAGGCGATCCGCGTGGTGGCCGAGGGGCAGTCGCTGATCAGCCCGTCGATGGCCGCGAAGCTGATCGACGAGTTCAAGGAGATCTCGCGCTCGGACCGCGAGGCCGGAGCCGCCCCTCGCCTCACCGACCGCGAGCTCGAGGTGCTGCGCCTGGTGGCGAAGGGCCTGAACAACCGCGAGGTCGCCAAGCAGCTGTTCATCAGCGAGAACACCGTGAAGAACCACGTCCGCAACATCCTCGACAAGCTCCAGCTGCACTCCCGCATGGAGGCCGTCATGTACGCAGTACGCGAGAAGCTCCTCGACATTCCGTAGCGGGTCCGTCGGAGCCTCCCTCTAGCCTCACGGCATGCAGTCGCTGAGCCGCGCCCAGGCGCGCCGGATCGCGGTCGCGGCCCAGGGCTTCCTGGACCCGCGTCACGCCACGCCCGACCTGCGCACGCTCAACCGCACCGTCGCGCGCACCGGGGTGCTGCAGATCGACTCGGTCAACGTGCTCCAGCGGGCCCACTACATGCCGCTGTTCAGCCGGATGGGTCCCTACGACATGGCACTGCTGGACCGGGCCTCGGGCAGGGCGCCGCGCCGCCTGGTCGAGTACTGGGCGCACGTCGCCGCGTTCATGCCCGTCGACCTCTGGCCGCACATGCAGCACCGGATGCGGCACTACCGCGACCGCGGACACCCGTGGATGGCCGGCGTCGACTTCGAGCTCGCCTCGTCGCTGCTGGGCGAGCTCGACGGCCGCGGTCGCCGGACGGCGCGCGACCTCGACGACGGCCTCCCACGCGACAAGCAGCACTGGGGCTGGAACTGGTCGGAGGCGAAGAAGGCACTCGAGTACCTCTTCCTCGCCGGAGAGGTGGCCGTGGCCGGTCGCAACGCGCAGTTCGAGCGGGTCTACGACCTGCCCGAGCGGGTGATCCCGCGCGCGGTCCTGGAGCTGCCGGTGCCGTCCGACGAGGAGGCGCACCGGGAGCTGGTCAGGCGGGCCGCTGTGTCCCACGGGGTGGCCACCGCTCGCGACCTCCGCGACTACTACCGGATGCCGGTCGCGCAGGCCGGCCCTGCGATCGCCACGCTCGTCGACGACGGCGAGCTCGTGCCGGTCGAGGTGGAGGGATGGCGGCAGCCGGCGTACCTGCATCGCGACGCCCGCATCCCGCGCCGGGTCGCGGCGCGGGCCCTGCTGAGCCCGTTCGACCCGCTGGTGTGGGAGCGCGCCCGCACCGAGGCGCTCTTCGACTTCCACTACCGCATCGAGATCTACGTGCCCGAGGAGAAGCGGGTCCACGGCTACTACGTGCTGCCGTTCCTGCTCGGTGACCGGATCGTCGGCCGGGTCGACCTCAAGGCCGACCGCAAGGTGGGGGTGCTCCGCGTGCACGCCGCGTACGCCGAGCCCGGCGCCCCGCCCGAGACCGCGACCGAGCTCGCCGCCGAGCTCCGGTCGATGGCCGGTTGGCTCGGGCTCGCCGACGTCGTGGTCGCGCGACGCGGCGACCTGGCAGCCAGTCTGCGCGGGGCGTTGCAGGTGGGCTGATCCCGGACGACGGGGAATCCGATTTCCCGGACCTGACGGGCCCTTGCATCCTAGGATCCGCGGAGGCCCGTTGACCCAGCTCGGAGGAGGCCGACGTGATCCGTGTCGAGGGCGGGATGTTCCTGCTGCTGCTCGCGCTGGACGTCTTCTGCGTGATCGACGTGATCCAGTCGCGCGAGGACGAGGTCCGCAACCTGCCGAAGATCGCCTGGCTGGTACTGATCCTGCTGTTCCCGCCGATCGGGTCGATCGCCTGGCTGGCGGCGGGCAGGCCGCAGTCCGGGCCGGCGCGGTACTCGGCGTACGAGCGCGCGGTGCCGGCCTACCCGGAGTACGACCGCCCGGGGCGTGCCGCGGGCCTCACGCCGGAGTCCGACGAGGAGTTCCTGCGCCGGGTGCGCGAGCGCGCCGAGGAGCAGCGGCGCAGGGCCGCCGAGGAGAAGAAGCGCCGCGAGCAGCTGGGCGACGCTTAGCCCAGCCGCGACGCCGGACGCGCGCCGTTCGGGACCACCTCGAGGATCCGGTCGGCGGCGGTGGCCGTGCCGCGACTCTCCCGGATCAGGGCGCCGAGGCGAGCGGCGGCGGTCCGGTGCGGACCGTCGGCGAGCATCGCCGCGATGACCGGGCGCAGCTGCTCGGCCGAGGCGCCCTTCTTCACCGTCCGCCCCGCGCCCGCCGCCTCCACCTGGCGCCCGACCACGGGCTGGTCCAGCAGCGGGTGCATCGGCATCACCACGAGCGGGAGATCGTGCGCGAGCGCGCGCATCGTCGTGGCGTGGCCACCGTGACCGACGACCAGTGACATCTCCGGCATCAGGTCGTCGTGCGGCACGAACCGGTGGACCTCGTGGTTGGCCGACGTGTGCAGCTCGGCCGGGTCGACGACCGGCCCGGTGGTGACCACCACGCGGGCGGCTAGTCCCGCAGTCGCGTCGAGGATGTTCTGCAGGGACCTGGCCATGTCCGGGAAGTTGTAGGTGCTCAGGCTCACCAGGACGGCCGGGTCGTGACTGCTGAGGTCGTGCGGCGCCGGCGGGGTCAGGACCGGGCCGGTCCAGAGCGTCGTCACCGGACGAGTCAACGAGTAACCCGGGTCGAGCTCGCCGAGGGACGCGACCACGGTGAGTGCCGCCGAGTCCCACGCGGCCCGGGGCCGCAGCCGCTTCGCCTTCGCCGCGAGCCCCATCGGCCCCTTCAGCCAGCTGCCGCGCAGGTACCCGTCGAAGAGGTGCTCGAGGGTGACATAGGGGAGCCCGGCGTCCGCACAGGCGCGCAGCGCGCCGATCAGCAGGCAGTCGACGACGACCACGTCCGTCGGCAGCCGCCGGGCTTCGGCCACGGCGTCGGCGCCGATCGCCTTGTCCGAGAACAGCGCCATCATCCGGGGCGGTGAGTTGCTCTCGAGGGAGCTGAACGGCTTCGCGGTGGCGAACGCGGAGAACTCGAACCCCGCCGCGGTGAGCGCCTCGCGCTGGGTCTCGTGACCCAGGAAGCGGACGCCGTGGCCTCGCCGCTGGAGCTCGGCGCCGATGCCGACGGCAGGAGGCACGTTGCCGCCGCCGTCCCACGTGACGAACAGGATGTCGGTCATCTCAGGTGTCCTTCCGGTCGGCGGCCGTCAGGATGGCGGTCACCAGGGTGTTGAGGCGTTGCTCGGTCTGGATGCGGGAGAGCCCGCGGTCGCGGCGCAGCAGCTTCCACGCGTAGACGTCGGTCGCCACGACGAGCAGGTCGGTGGTCTCCTCGCGCTGCGCCGGCGTGAGGGGCGCGAGCTGGGGGGAGAAGACCTCGGTGACCCAGGTCCGGTGCGTCGCCTTCCCGGCGTCTGACATCCGGCGTACGTGCTCGTAGGTGGTCTCCTGCGCGAGCATCATCAGGGCGAAGTCACCGCGTCGCTCGTAGTGCTCGACGATCACGTGCAGCGCTCCGGCCACGTCCCCGACCGGCGCCCGCCGCTCCTCCGTGACCGTCTCGTTCGCGTGCCGGATCGCCTCGTCGAAGAGGCCGTCGCGGCTGCCGAACCGCCGCAGGATCGTCTGCACGCTCACGCCCGCGGCCTGGGCCACCGCCGCCAGCCCGATGTCGGAGGCGAGGCTCTGGCTCTGCAGGTCGAACGCCGCGCGCAGGATGCGCAGCCGGGTCTCCTCCGCTGCCTTGGCCCGGCTCGCCATCGTGTACGTCCGCTTGGTTTTCATGTGAATGACAGTTCACATCAATATTGATTTGATGTCAATGACTATTCACATCAATATCCCGGACCCGCGGCCGGTCCGCCGCCTGTTCTCGGTGGGGGCCACCGGGTGCCCGCGCGCTGGGTAGAGTTGGCGGCTGCATCACCCCTACCGCGGAACCACTTCCTGGGAGTCCCACACCGTGCCTGCCATCCTCGACAAGATCCTTCGCATCGGCGAGGGCAAGATCTTGCGCCAGCTGGAGACCATCGCCAAGGCGGTCAACTCGATCGAGGACGACTTCGTCGCCATGAGCGACGAGGAGCTGCGGGGGATGACCGACGAGTTCCGCAAGCGGTTGGCGGACGGGGAGTCGCTCGACGACCTCATGCCCGAGGCGTTCGCCACCGTCCGCGAGGCGGCCAAGCGGGTCCTGGGCCAGCGGCACTTCGACGTGCAGGTCATGGGTGGCGCGGCGCTGCACCTCGGCAACATCGCCGAGATGAAGACCGGTGAGGGCAAGACGCTGGTCTCGACGCTGCCGTCGTACCTCAACGCGCTCACCGGCCGGGGCGTGCACGTCGTCACCGTGAACGACTACCTGGCGAAGTACCACGCCGAGTGGATGGGCCGCGTGCACCACTTCCTCGGCCTCAGCGTCGGGGTGATCCTCCCGGAGATGTCGCCGGCCGAGCGCCGCGTCGCCTACGGCTGCGACATCACCTACGGCACGAACAACGAGCTCGGCTTCGACTACCTGCGCGACAACATGGCCAACGCGCTCGAGGACTGCGTGCAGCGCGGCCACCACTACGCGATCGTCGACGAGGTCGACTCGATCCTCATCGACGAGGCCCGCACCCCGCTGATCATCTCCGGCCCCACGCAGGACGAGGTGAAGTGGTACGCCGAGTTCGCCAAGGTCGCGACGCAGTTGGCCCGCGACAAGGACTACGAGGTCGACGAGAAGAAGCGCACGATCGCGATCCTGGAGCCCGGCATCACCAAGGTCGAGGACCACCTCGGCATCGAGAACCTCTACGAGTCGGCCAACACGCCGCTGATCTCCTTCCTGAACAACTCCATCAAGGCCAAGGAGCTGTTCCACAAGGACAAGGAGTACGTCGTCCTCGACGGCGAGGTGCTCATCGTCGACGAGCACACCGGGCGCATCCTGGCCGGCCGGCGCTACAACGATGGCCTGCACCAGGCGATCGAGGCCAAGGAGGGCGTGACCGTCCGCGAGGAGTACCAGACGCTCGCGACGATCACGCTCCAGAACTACTTCCGGCTCTACGAGAAGCTCTCCGGCATGACCGGCACGGCGATGACCGAGGCCAGCGAGTTCGACAAGATCTACAAGCTGGGCGTCGTCCCGATCCCGACCAACAAGCCGATGCAGCGCGTCGACCAGCCCGACCTCGTCTACCGCACGGAGGCGGCGAAGTTCAACGCGGTCGTCGAGGACCTCGTCGAGCGCCACCGCATCGGCCAGCCCGTGCTCGTCGGCACCACCTCGGTGGAGAAGTCCGAGCTGCTCTCCGGCCTGCTCAAGCAGCGCGGTGTCCCGCACTCGGTGCTGAACGCCAAGCAGCACGCCGAGGAGGCGAAGGTCGTCGCGCTGGCCGGTCACAAGGGCGCGGTCACGGTCGCGACCAACATGGCCGGTCGAGGCACCGACATCATGCTCGGCGGATCGGTGGAGTTCCTCGCCGACCAGGAGCTGCGCAAGCAGGGCCTCGACCCGGTCGAGGACCAGGATGCGTACGACGCCGCGTGGCCCGCGATGGTCGAGAAGATCACCGCGCAGGTGGCGGCCGAGCACGAGGAGGTCAAGTCCCTCGGCGGGCTGTACGTCCTCGGCACCGAGCGCCACGAGTCGCGCCGCATCGACAACCAGCTGCGCGGTCGTTCCGGCCGTCAGGGAGACCCGGGCGAGTCCCGGTTCTACCTGTCGCTGGAGGACGACCTGCTGCGGCTGTTCAACGCGGCGTTCGTCGAGCGGGTGCTGATCGCGCTGCGCGTGCCCGACGACGTACCGATCGAGAACAAGTCGGTCACCCGCTCGATCCAGTCGGCCCAGGGCCAGGTCGAGAGCCAGAACTTCGAGTCCCGCAAGAACGTCCTGAAGTACGACGACGTGATGAGCCGCCAGCGCGAGGTGATCTACGCCGAGCGTCGCGAGGTGCTCGAGGGAGCCGACCTGCACGAGCAGATCCGGACCATGATCGACGACGCGGTCGCCACCTACGTCGTCGCCGCGACCGAGGGCTTCCCCGAGGAGTGGGACCTCGACGCGCTCTGGACCGCCCTCGGCACGCTGTACCCGATCTCGCTGCGCCACCAGGACCTCGAGGCCGAGGCCGGTGGGCGTGACGGGCTCGACCGCGACGAGCTGCTCGCTGCCCTCCAGGCGGACGCGCAGAAGGCGTACGACGCCCGCGAGGCCGAGGTCGGCGACGAGGTCATGCGCGAGCTCGAGCGTCGCGTGCTGCTCTCCGTGCTCGACCGGAAGTGGCGTGAGCACCTCTACGAGATGGACTACCTGCGCGAGGGCATCGGGCTGCGGGCCTACTCCCAGCGCGACCCGCTCGTGGAGTACCAGCGCGAGGGCTTCGACATGTTCAACGCCATGAAGGAGGGCATCCGCGAGGAGACCGTCGGCTTCCTGTTCAACCTCGAGGTGCAGCTCGAGGAGGAGGCAGAGCCGGAGGCGATCGAGATCCCCGAGGGGATGGAGATCGAGCCCGGGCACGAGGGTCACGCGCACGCCCCGATCCTGCGTCCGATCGGTGGCGCCGAGCCGACGCCGACGGAGCCCGAGGTGCACGCGCCGCTGTTCCGCGCGAAGGGCCTCGACGCTCCCAAGGCGCCCCAGCACCTCACCTACGCAGGCCCGACCGAGCAGGGCGAGGTCGAGCTCCGCGGCAACACCGTCAGCAATGCCGACGACCCCTTCGCGAACGTCGGGCGCAACGACAAGTGCCCGTGCGGCTCCGGCAAGAAGTACAAGATGTGCCACGGCAAGGCGGGCGGCAGCGGGCCGACCGGTCAGGCGGTCCGCGGAGGCTGATCAAGGACGCGTCAGCGGCCTTGATCGATGGTGGTTGAGCAGCGAGTTCGGCTGAGGAACGAAGCCGAAACCGAGCGTGCCGAAACCTGGTGAGATGCGAGCGCGACCCAGCCACGGTCCGCGCCGCTGACGCGTCCTTGATCACCCGAAATCGAGCACGGAGCAGCGCCAGCGTCCTTCGATCCGCTCGATCCGGGCGGCGATGGCGCGCGACCGCTGCCCGTGGCGGACGTGGATGCTCAGCTCGGCGGCGTCGTCGTGGGGGCGGAAGAGGTGCACGCTGCGGACGGTGGCGCGCACCCGCCGCAGTCGCTGGTCGCCCGGCGTGGCGCGCTGCAACGCGTGGCTGCGGTGCATCAGGTCGGTGTAGACATCCTCGGTCGTCCAGCGCATCAGCTGGTGGACTCCCCGGTCGCCACCGATCACCTCGACCACGGCCTGCGCGAACCGTGTGGAGAAGGCGTCGAGCTCGCGGTCGACCCCGGTGACGAGGCGTAGACCCGGTCGGACCGAGGGACCGCGGTCACCGTCGAGGTCGAGCGCGAGCAGGCCCTGCGGCTGGGCGACCGGCATGGTGTCGCCAGCGACGCGGGGCGCCGCGATCCTGCGCACCTCGGCGACGCCGCGGGGGTGCGAGCGTCGCACGGGCGGCTGGGCCTGCGGATGAGCCTGCGGGGGGACGTGCGGTTCGAGGCTCGTGGCGATCGCGGTCATGGTTCCTCCGAGAGAGTGGGCGGACTGGGGAAGACGAGGTGCTGGCCGGGCCGGACCAGGTCGGGGTCGGGGCCGATCGAGCGACGGTTCGCGGCGTACGTCGCGGCGACCGCGCGGGACAGCTCGGGGTCCGTCGCCTCGGGGAGCTGCTCGCGGGCGATCTGCCAGAGCGAGTCGCCCGGCTGGACCACGACGCGGGCCGGACGCCGCGCGGACGGGGGCTCCGCCGCCGCACGGCCCGGCAGCGGCAGGCCGTCGAGCGCTGCACCGAGCGTCCCGGGACCGGTCTGGGACCCCGAGTCGCTGGCCTCCGCAGGTGAGACGCCGGCGAGGAGGGCGACGAACAACCCGAGCAGCCACCAGCGCACGACGGGAGGGCACCCGGTGCGCTCGGCCAGGCGGACCCGGCCCGCAGTGCGGGCCTCGAGGGCGACCGCGGCGACGACGACCACCACCCACGTGGTCGCGAGAGCCAGTGCGGCGAGGGCGCCGCGGGTCAGGGCGGTGTCGAAGTCGGTCCCGAGAGTCATGCGCAATCCTTGCGTTTGCGTTCGTTTACGTTTTGTAGCCCTCGGATGGAGTCGTGGTCAACCACATGTCCACAGATGTGGTTTGACTCGTACCAGCGGCGGGCAAGGATGGGGGCATGCCGCCGGACAACCGCGAGGACGACTCGGTCCTCGGCCTGCTCGAGGACCTGGAGATGCAAGCCGAGGGTCTCCAGCTGGCCGATCGCGCGGTGGAGGTCGGCGAGCTCACCGTCGCCCAGTACGCCGAGGTCGAGCTGGTCGGCCGGCTGCACGCCACGGTCGGGCGGACGGTGCGCGTGGGCACGGTCGGCGGCCTGGACCTGCACGGGCGCCTCACCGGCACCGGCGCGGACTGGATGCTGATCAGCGACGGTCACGGGCGAGCGTCGTTCGTGCGCCTGCCGGCGGTGACACTCGTCGGCGGGCTGGCGCTGGGCACGATGCCGGCCGAGGCGAGGCCGCTCACCTCACGGCTGACCTTCCGCTCAGCACTGCGCGGGCTCGCCGAGGACCGGCGCCCGTGCACGCTCCACCTCGCGGGCGGCCGGGTGCTGCAGGGCAACCTGGTGCGCGTGGGCGCCGACTTCGCCGTCGTACGGCAAGGGGAGACCCACGACCAGCTGACCGTCCCGCTGACGGCGATCGACGTGGTGCAGTCGCAGGCGGTCGACTCGCCGTGACCCGGAGGAGCGGATCAGCCCTCGACGTACGGGTGCTCCTGGACGAACTCCCGCGTCTGGGCGTACGCCCGCTCGATGTAGGCCTCGAGCTCGCTGGCCTCCACCCGCCACTGCCCGCGACCACCGATCTTGATCGCCGGCAGGTCGCCGCGCCGGACGAGCGCGTAGACCTGCGCGCTGGAGGTGTTCAGGATCTCCGCGACGTCGGCGAGCTGGAGGAACCTCGGGGACGCGGCCATGCGCCCCACTCTGCCACCATGCGCGTGCGGGTGCGAAGGGTTGCGCCCGGTGTCTTGTGGATCGCCTCAACAGCACCATCTCGGGAAGGCACTGCCGATGAGCACCATGCGGACCGTTCCGGTCTCGTCCGAAGCCCGTCCCACCAGCCCTCCGGCCGTTCGCGCCCAGACTGCGGGGTGGCGCGACCCGCGCCTGGTGGTCGGCGTGGTGATCGTCGCGGTCTGCGTGCTCGTGGGCGCGCGTGTGCTCGCCGGTGCCGACGACACGGTGGCCGTGTGGAGCCTGCGTCACGACGTGGCGGCGGGCGCGACGCTCGGTGCGGGTGACCTGGTCCCCGTCCGGGTGCACTTCGCCGGTGACGGGGCCGGGCACTACCTGCCCGCGGGCAGCGGGCCTGCGCCGGGAGGCGTGGCCGCGCACGACCTGACCGCAGGAGAGCTGTTGCCGCGGTCGGGGCTGGCGTCCGAGTCGCGTGCGGCGCTCGTGGAGGTCCCGCTCAGCGTGGCGCCTGACGACCTCCCCGCCAGCGTGGGCCGGGGTGCGGTCGTGGACGTCTGGGTGACCCCGAAGGTCGCGGCCGCCGGCGACGAGCGCGTCCGCGCGCGGTTGGCGCTCGACGACGTCGTGGTGCTCGCCGTCCCCGAGAGTGGCGACGGTCTGGCGCCGAGCACGACGCAGCAGGTCATCGTCGGCGTCGACGCGGCGCAGGCCCACGGTCCGGACGCCGAGCTCGCGGACGCGCTCGGACAGCTCGCGGACGGTCGGGTCGTGATCACCCGGCAGGCGTCGTGAACGGGCCGTCGCCCGAGCGCCTGTGCGTCGTGCTGCTGGCCGGGGGAGCGCCTTGGGAGGCGGGAGTGCTCCAGGCACTCGGCGAGGCGCGCATCGTGGTGACCAAGCGGTGCGTCGACGTGCCCGACCTGATGGCCTCGGCCGCGTCCGGGGCCGCGGCCGTCGCGGTGGTCTCCGGTGACCTCCCGCGTCTCGATGCCGAGGCGGTCATGCACCTGCTCCGGTACGACGTGCGCACCCTGGGCGTCTCCGCCGATCCGTCCGCCGGCGAGCGTCTCGCCCGCCTGGGCGTGGTCGAGACGACCGCGCCCGACCCCGCCGCCGTCGTCGCGGCCGTCCTGAGGGTCGCCGCGCGCGACGTCGTGGCGGATCCGGACGGCGACGACGGAAGGGCAACCGGACGGCACCTCGACGAGGGCCGGCCGTCGGCGCGCGGCCGCGTGCTGGCTGTCTGGGGTCCGGCGGGGTCGCCCGGCCGCACCACCGTCGCCGTCGGGCTGGCCGACGCGCTGGCGGCGGCGGGCCGTCCGGTGCTGCTGGTGGACGCCGATCCCTACGGAGGCACGATCGCCCAGCAGCTCGGGGTCCTCGACGAGATCTCCGGCCTGCTCGCGGTGGCCCGGATGGCCAACCTCGGCACGCTGGACGGGGAGGCCCTCGCCCGGGCCTGCCGCCGGGTGGGCGACCGGTTCGACCTGGTCACCGGGCTGCCGCGGGCCGACCGCAGGGTCGAGGTGCGTCCCGACGTGCTCGGCACGGTGCTCGCGACCGCGGCCGACGGGAGCGACGTGGTGGTCGACTGCGGGTTCTGCCTGGAGGACCCCGACGTGCCGCTCGCCCGCGACCGGATGACTCTGGACGCGCTCGCCGCGGCCGACGAGGTAGTCGTGGTCGGCACCGCCGAACCCGCCGGCCTGGCCCGGCTGGCCCGCGGACTGGTCGAGCTGCGCGACGTGGCGGGCGGCGTTCCGCTGCGGGTGGTCGTCAACCGGATGCGGCCCACGCTCGGCTGGAGCGAGCGCGACATCGTCGGGATGATCGAGGGCTACGCCCGGCCGCTCGGCGTGCACTTCCTGCCCGAGGACCGGGCCGCCGTCGATCGTGCACTCGTGGCCGGTCGCGCCCTCTCCGAGCTGGGGGAGTCCCACCTCCGCGCCGCGCTGACCGAGCTGGCGACCGCGCTCGATCCCTCGGCGCCGGTGCTCTCCCGGGCCGCCGCCCGGCCGGCGGGTCGGCGGGGCCTCAGGCGGCGCCTCGCCGGGTAGCGGCGAGCGACCCTCCCCGCCTCGACTCAGGACCCGAAGAGCAGGTACAGACCCGTCGCGGTGTAGGCGACCATGATCAGGAGCAGGCCCAGCTGTCCGACGACCTGGTGCCGCTTCGGCAGCAGCTCGAGGGCGCGGTCGTGGGCCGCGACCACGCCGACGATGTGGCCGCAGACGACGGCGAGCACCTTGATGTCGGCCAGGGCGGTCGGGTGGTAGGAGAGCCAGTAGTTCACCGACCAGTTCGCCGTACCGAGCATGTTCTGGCCCTTGACCATCGGGTCGCTGAGCTGGATGAGGGTCATCTGGCCCTGCTCGACGAAGTAGCTGAGGTAGTGGGCGGTCATGTAGCCGACGATGATCGGGACCACCGAGTGGGCCAGCAGGCGCGGCAGCGCCCGGTGCTCGGGCCCGGTCTCCGGATCGACGCTGGTGGTGCGGGTGGCGATCGTGAAGGACACGCCGATCACGGCGCAGAAGCCGAGGAGAGCCGCGGTGTTCAGCAGCTGCACGTTGCCGTTGAGGTCGTTGACGAACCTCACCCAGCGCGTCGTGTCCTTGTAGGAGTCGAAGGCGGTGGAGCCGAAGAGCACGGCGACGGTCGCGACCAGGCCGGGACCCGGAGGCAGCGTGGCCAGGTTGGCGAGCGGGCTGCGGAAGACCAGGGTGCCGTCGGAGCGCCGGGCCCAGGGCGAGAGCTTGGCGAGGAGGTCGGAGTAGGCCTCGAACGGGTCGGCCATCGACAGCCAGGTGTCACCGAAGACGGCGGCACCGATGAGCATCACGGCGAAGTACGCCGCGAGCCAGGTGCGCACCGGACCGAGGTACGCCGAGTGCGGGTCGACCAGCTCGAGCCAGACGAACGCGAAGAGCCCGATCGCGGCCGGCCAGCGGCCCAGCCACGCCGGGTACGCCGTGACCCCGCGACCCGGGTCGCCACCGGTCGCCTTCGCGAAGAGCAGGTTGAGCGTGCGCACGGGGCTCATCGCCCGGAAGATCCGACCGAACAGCACCGAGGCCGGCACGATCCCGACCCACAGGAGCACGTAGAACGACCCGAAGACGGGGTTGGTGACCAGGTCGGGTCCGGCGACCAGCGCCCACACGAACCAGCCCGTCACCAGCACGCCCAGCAGCCGCAGCAGCCAGGCCCAGGCATCGCTGTCCACGACGCGCGCGATGCCGGCCGGGACGGGCCGCCCCGCGCGCGGACCGGCGGGGTCGGCGTACCGGGGCTTGCGCCACGCGAGGACGAGCACGCAGAACGAGACGATCAGCGCCGCGGTGCCGCCGGCGATGGCCAGCGAGGCGGGCACGGGAAGGTCCTTCGCGCCGCCGAGCCCGTGCATCGGGGCGACGGGGCCGACGATTCCCGGAAGCACCTACTTCACCTCGAGCTGCACGACCTGCTTGCCGAGCTGCTCGATCTCGACCTCGATCACGCCGGGCTGGTCGATCGAGATCTGCACGACGGACTTGCCGGCGGGGTACTCGATCGCCTTGGCGGGGGTGCTGTGCACGTGCAGCTCGCCGTCGGTGTCGGCGTCGATCTGGAACACCACCGGCTGGTCCCGCTTCACCGAGACGCGCGTGCCGCTCGGGGAGACGGTGTCGCCCTTGACGGTCACGGCGATCACCTTGGCGTCGGCGGGTGGTGTCGCCGTCGCCTGGGCCGCCGGCGTCGCGGACAGTGACTCGTCCGCGGACGTGGGCTTCGCGGTGCCGCCGCTGCCGCCGCACCCGGCGAGCAGCACGATCAGCACGGTGAGCAGGGCTGCAGCCGCCTGCGCACGTCGCGAGCGAGACTCCATGCTTCCTCCAGCGAGCAAGACGGGCGGCGCTCGCCACCCGTGCTCTGCCAGAATCCCATGGCGGCGGAGGCGCCCGGGAACCGGGCCCCGTAGGGTCGCCCCACGAGCACGACGACGGGAGAGAGGCCGGCGACGATGACTGAGCGGTTGCGGCCGAGCGACCTGGCGCTCCTGGGCCAGGACACCTCGCGCACGCCGATGCACAGCGCGACGCTCGAGATCTTCGACCCGGCGGAGTCGGGCTTCGACCACGACGCCCTGATGGCGCACATCGAGGACCGGATCACCTTCGTCCCGCGCTACCGCCAGCACCTCCGTCGGGTGCCCGGGCGGCTGGCGAGCCCGGTCTGGGTCGACGACACCGCCTTCGACCTCGCGTACCACGTACGCCGCTCGGCGCTGCCGCGCCCGGGCAACCTCGACCAGCTGCGCGAGCTCACCGCGCGGATCATGTCGCGTCGCCTCGACCCGACTCGCCCGCTGTGGGAGATGTACTTCGTCGAGGGCCTCGAGGGTGGACGCGTGGCGCTGCTCTCGAAGTCCCACCAGATCCTCGTCGACGGCATCTCCACCGTGGACCTCAACCAGGTGCTGCTCGACGTCGACCCCGGTCCGAGGCAGGTCGTGCCCGAGGACTGGCGACCGGCGCCCGAGCCGTCCCCGGCCAGCCTGGTGCTCGACGCCCTGGCCGAGAACGCCCGCAACCCCCGGACGCTCCTGACCACGAGCCGCGGGACCGCCGACGCTGCGCTCCGCACGGCCGGCGACCTCGCCGGCAGGCTGGGCTCGGTGGCCGGCGCCCTCTCGAACCGGCGGGCCACCCCCGACAGCCCGTTCAACTTCGACCCGTCGGAGCAGCGCCGGGTCGTGCTCGTGCGCACGGCGCTCAAGTCCTACCGGCGGGTGAAGCGGGTCCATGGCGGGACGGTCAACGACGTGATCCTCTCCACGCTCACCGGCGCGATCCGGGCCTGGCTGATGACCCGCGGCGAGCCGGTCGGCACCGGCCGCAAGATCAAGGCGCTCGTCCCGATGAGCGTGATCGACGACGAGCTCGAGCCGACCTCGCTGGGCTCGCAGGTGATCGGTCACCGGCTCAGCCTGCCGATCGGCGAGTCCTCGCCGGTGGTGCGGCTCCACCAGGTCTCCTACGCGCTGCGGGCGCACAGCGAGACCGGACGCGCGGTGGCGGCCGACCGGATCGCCGGCGTGGCCGGTTTCGCCCCGACCACCTTCCACGCGCTCGGTGCGCGCGTGGCCGCGGAGGAGGCGCAGGGGGTGAACGTCGTCATCACCAACGTGCCCGGCCCGCAGTTCCCGATGTACCTCGCCGGGGCGGAGATGGTCGAGACCTACCCCGTGCCGCCGCTCCAGCCGGGCTTCGGCGTGGCGATCGGCGTCACGTCGTACGACGGCGGGGTCTACTACGGCATCACCGCCGACCGTGACGCACTGCCGGACATCGACGTGTTCGGCCAGTGTGTGCGCGAGGCCCTCGACGAGCTGGTCGACAGCGCCAGCGACTCGCGGCCGCGGGCGCCCCGGGGTCGCAAGAAGTGAGGGTCTACGTCCCCGCCTCGCTCACGGCGCTGGCCGAGCTCGCCGCCCGTGGTGAGCTCCCTGCCTCGACGGACCGCTTCGTCGCGGCCGACGAGTCCGAAGAGGCCGAGTACGACGCGTTGACCGAGGCCGCCGCCGCGTCGGCGGCCCAGCTCGGCGGCGCCGGCCGGCGTGTGGTCGTCGTCGCCGAGCTGCCCGATCCCGACGGCCCGGTGCCCGTCACGCTGGTCGAGGCCGTGCACGCCGACACCGACGACGTCGACGCCACGGCGCTCGACCTGCCCGACCTCGCCTGGTACGCCGTGCAGGAGATCCCCGACCTGCTGGGGTGAGTGGGCAGGGCGGGCCCACACGATGCGCGTGGGAGCCCGAGAGGGGAGACCCCGAGTCTCGCGTCGTGGCTCCGGCCAAGGGTCAGAGGCGCGCGCAAATGCGCGAGAACGGCGGCACGAACGAACGGCTCCCTCGGATACCGCCGCGCTCCTCTACGTTGTGCCGTGTGCGCGATGCGTTGAATCGACTGATACCCGGTGTCATCTTCGGCGGCGCCGGCGTCGCACTCATCTGGTACGTGGCGAGTTCCTGCTTGCAGTGGAAGCGCACCGGATCAATGCGCGTGAGCGTCAGCCTGAGCTGGTCACCTCTCGGGGAGTGGGCGCCGCTCGCTCGGTTGTTCAGGTCGGCGCTCAGTCAACGCGACGAACCCGCAAAGAGCCGCGAGCTTCGCAGCGCCTCGGCCGTCATCTCGTTCCTCGGCGTGTGTGTGGTGGTTGCGACGGTCCTGCTGATCGTCGGATATCACTACCTGCGCTTTGGCCACGGCTTCGGAAACTGAGATGTGAGGAGCTGTTCCGACTTCGTGGCCTGGACGGAGGATTCAGCGAGCTCTCTCGCTCCCGGCGCGAATCCGCCCGCTGCCCCGGGGCCAGCGCCAGCCCTGTGCACAATAGAACATACAGACGGTTGTGTGCTATGCTGGTCTCAGCTCGTTCGGCCGAGGTGCTCCGTGATCGGTAGCGAAGGTCGAGGGAGCGAGCCTCGCGAAGCGGTGACGTGATAGCACCAGACGTGGTGCCTCCGGCGAGACGACTGGCCTGACGACCTGTCGACCCGGAGCGAGCGATGACCGCACTTCCCGTGCCACGGCACCCGATCCTCGGGTGCCTCGCGGACATCGGCCGTGCGCTCGACGACGTCGCCGGCGCCCAGCCGCTCTACCTGTCGACGGCGGAGAAGGCGGCAGCCCTCCGCGAGCTCGCGGTGCTGGAAGCCAGGATGGCCGGCCTGCGCCTGCGTGTGATGGCGGCAGCGGGCGACGTGGCCGAAGCCGAGGGCGCACGGGACGTCGCGGCCTGGTGGTCCCACCACACCCTGGCCGAGCCCGAGACCGCGCGCGCGGATGCCCGGCTGGCCGCCAGCCTCGACGGTCCTCGCCCGCAGGTCGCGCAAGCGCTCGCAGCGGGCCGTTGCTCGGTCGCGCAGGCGCAGGTGATCGTGCGCTGCCTCGACGAGCTGCCCGACCGGGTCGGGGCCGACGTCGTCGAGCGCGCAGAGGCCACCCTGGTCGGGTACGCCGAGCACTTCCGTCCCATCCAGCTGCGGCGGCTCGGGCGGCACATCCTCGAGGTGGTTGCCCCGGAGGTCGCCGAGGCCGAGGAAGCCCGGCGGTGGGCATCCGAGGAGCGGCACGCCCGCGAGAAGACCCGGATCAGCCTGCGAACCCTGGGGGACGGCACCTCCCGGCTCACCGGTCGCCTGCCGGATGCGGCGGCGAGCCGGCTCAAGACCTACCTGGAGGCGTTCACCTCGCCCCGGGTTTCGGCAGGCTCAACCACCGCGAGCGCCCAGCGCTCTCTTGCCCCGGTCGACCGGGTGCCCTACCCGCGCCGCCTGGGTCAGGCCTTCTGCGCGCTGCTGGAGCATCTGGACCCGGCGACGCTGCCGCACCACGGTGGGGATGCGACCACGGTGATCGTGACGGTCGGGCTCGACCAGCTCCGCGCCGAACTAGCGACCGCCGGCATCCTGGGCGGAGCGGACGAGACGGTCCTCAGCGCCGGCGAGCTCCGCCGCCTCGCGTGCAACGCCCACGTGATCCCGGCCGTGCTCGGCGGGAAGTCCGAGGTGCTCGACCTCGGCCGTGCCCAGCGGCTCTTCAGCGCAGCGCAGCGCAGGGCGATGCGACTGCGCGACCAGGAGTGTCGCGCCGAGGGGTGCAGGGTTCCCGCGACCTGGTGCGAGGCCCACCACGTCAGACCGTGGGCACGGGGCGGTCGCACCGACGTGGCCGACGGCGTGCTGCTCTGCAGCCACCACCATCACCGCGCCCACGACGACCGGTACGCCGCCGACCGCCTCCCCAACGGCGACGTCCGGTTCCGTCGACGCACGTGACGGCGGACTCGATGCGCGCGGAGTTGTCTGACAACATCGCAGCCATGGACGCGATCACCCACACCCCGGCTCCCACCAACGAGCCGAACCTGCACTACGCCCCCGGCAGCCCCGAACGGGACGCCGTCGAGGCCGAGCTCAAGCGTCTCCAGTCCCGCACGATCAACCTGCCCGCCACGATCGGCGGCCGCAGGCGGATGGGCGGCGGGGCGGAGTTCACCGTCGTGCAGCCGCACGACCACGCCTCGGTGCTCGGCGTGTCGAAGCACGCGACCAAGGCCGACGCCGAGGCCGCCGTGCGCGCGGCGGCGAAGGCCGCGCCGGCCTGGCGGGCGCTGCCGTTCGACGAGCGTGCGGCGATCCTGCTGAAGGCCGCCGACCTGCTCGCCGGCCCGTGGCGGGCGCGGCTCAACGCGGCGACGATGCTCGGCCAGTCCAAGACCGTGTGGCAGGCCGAGATCGACAGCGCCTGCGAGCTGATCGACTTCTGGCGGTTCAACGTGCACTACGCGCGGCAGATCCTCGCCGAGCAGCCGATCGCGAACAGCCCCGGTGTCTGGAACCGCACCGACCACCGGCCGCTCGAGGGCTTCGTCTACGCGATCACGCCGTTCAACTTCACCGCGATCGCCGGCAACCTGCCGACCGCGCCCGCCCTCATGGGCAACACCGTGATCTGGAAGCCGTCGCCCACGCAGCAGTTCGCGGCCAGTTTGACCATGCAGCTGCTCGAGGAGGCCGGGATGCCTCCGGGGGTGATCAACATGCTCCCGGGCGACGGCATCGAGGTCTCGCAGGTGCTGCTCAACCACCCCGACCTGGCCGGCATCCACTTCACCGGCTCGACCCCGACCTTCCAGCACCTCTGGCGGGAGGTCGGAGCGAACCTCACGTCGTACCGCTCCTACCCGCGGATCGTGGGGGAGACCGGCGGCAAGGACTTCATCGTCGCCCACCCCTCGGCCGACGTCGACGTGCTGCGGGTGGCGATGATCCGGGGCGCGTTCGAGTTCCAGGGCCAGAAGTGCTCGGCGGCCTCGCGCGCGTACGTGCCCAAGTCGGTGTGGGCGAAGCTGGAGGACCAGCTCGTGGCGGACACCGAGGGTCTCCCGATGGGCCCCGTCACCGACTTCTCGAACTTCATGGGTGCCGTGATCGACCGGCGCGCGTTCGACAAGCACAAGGCCGCGATCGCGCGGGCGAAGCGCTCGCCGAAGGCCACCGTCATCGCCGGGGGACAGGTCGACGACTCGGTGGGCTACTTCGTCCGGCCCACGATCGTGCGGTCGACCGATCCTACCGACGCGATGTTCAAGGACGAGTACTTCGGCCCGATCCTCGCCGTGCACGTGTACGACGACGCGCGCTACGAGCGGGTCGTGGACCAGATGGAGTCGTTCGCGCCGTACGCGTTGACCGGTGCGGTGATCGCCCAGGACCGGCACGCGATCGACTGGGCCTCCGAGCGGCTCCGGTTCGCCGCCGGCAACTTCTACGTCAACGACAAGCCCACCGGCGCGGTCGTCGGCCAGCAGCCGTTCGGCGGCGCCCGCGCGTCGGGCACGAACGACAAGGCCGGAGCGGCGGCGAACCTCATGCGCTGGACGTCACCGCGGTCGATCAAGGAGACCTTCGTGCCACCGACGGACCACCGCTACCCCCACATGGGGTGACGGCCGGGGCTTGCGACAATGAGCCCGTGATCCCCGTGATGCCCGAGCACATGGGCCGGCTGCACCCCTACGAGCAGCTCATCGTGCTCGTGCTCGCGTTCGGCCCGCTGCTGCTGCTCGCCGTCACGATCCGGATCGCGCGGAAGCGCGCGGACCACGAGCCGGACTGAGCAGGACGCAGCCCGCTAGCCCTGCTTCGCCAGCCACTCCCGGCCGACGGTGTGCTCGGCGCGCAGCGCCTTGCCGAGCATGTCGGCGATGAGCCCTTCCACCTTGCCGCCGATGAGGGGGAGCCGGACGGTCACGGTCATGTCGACCTTCTCGGTCACGCCGCCGGCGTCGGGCACGAGCGTCGCGGTCCCGGTCATCTCTCCGGGCTTGCCCGGCACCGTGACGGTGATCTGGCCGTGCGAACCGTCGGTCCAGGCTTCCTTCTGCACCATCACGATGTGCTCGCCCACGATCTTCTGGGCGAAGCCCGGGAGCCGGTCGGTGGCGTGCCCCTGGTCGATGGTGACGTGCACGGTGCCGCCGGTGTCCTCGACGGTGACCGTGCGGTGGGTCACCCGCTGGTAGTCGCAGACCGCCTCGCGGAAGGACTGGTCACTGAGCATCCCGAAGACCTGCTCGACGGTCGCGCCGTCGTACCGGAGATCCTGCTGGACCCGCTTCACCGGCCCTCACCCGCCAACCAGGCCGCGCCGACTGCCTGCTCCTTGTCGAAGCCTTCCTTGGTCAGGTCGACCACGAGCTTCTCCAGCTTGCCGCCGATCAGCGGCACGCTCGCCTTCACCTCGAGGTCGTAGACCAGCACGCTGCCGGTGCCGTTCTCGGAGAGCGTCGCGGTGCCGTGCACGTGGGTCGGCTTGCCGGGAGTCTCGATCTCGTAGCTGGCCTCCTGGCCGCGCCAGACCTGCGTGATGATCACGCGGGTCGACTCGCCGACGATCTTCTTGGCGAAGGACGGTACGCCGGCGGTGCGCTGCTCCTCGTCGATGACGACCCGCACGGTGCCGGCCTCGGTGCCGACCGTCGGGGTCCAGGAGATGACGTCGTTGGCCTTGCCGACCCGGTCCCAGAACAGGGGGTCGCCGATCATGGCGAGCACGTCGGCGGGCGGCGCGTCGTAGGCGAGTTCGTGGCGCAGTCTCATGGGGGTCATCATGCCCGGTACGTTCGGATCCATGAGCGATCCGTCCAGCGACATCCGGTTCGGTGAGCAGGGAGCGCTGCTGACCTACGGCAGCTACCTCCGGCTCGAGCAGCTGCTCGACGCCCAGCACCTCGAGTCCGAGCCGCCTGCCCACGACGAGCTGCTGTTCATCACGATCCACCAGGTCTACGAGCTGTGGTTCCAGCAGCTGCTCCACGAGGCGCAGACGGTGCGGGACGCGCTGATGTCCACCGACGCGGCGAGCGGGGGCCGCGACCTGTGGTTCGCCCGCCACCTGCTCACCCGGATGCACGTGATCGAGCGTGTGCTCGTGCAGCAGATCGATGTGCTGGAGACCATGACGCCGCAGGACTTCCTGCAGTTCCGGCAGCGGCTCGCGCCGGCGAGCGGGTTCCAGTCGGTGCAGTTCCGCGAGCTCGAGTTCCTCTCGGGCGCGAAGGACCCCGGCTACGTGCACCGCTTCAAGGGGCTGAGCGAGCCCGAGAAGGAGCGGCTGGCGCGCCGGCTGGCCGAGCCCACGCTCTGGGACGGCTTCCTCCACGTGCTCGCCGAGGCCGGCCTCGACACCTCCACCGACGAGGCGATCACCGCGTCGCTGCGGAACGTGGCGCACGACCGCTCGGCGTACGCCGACATCTGGGGCCTCGCCGAGGGTCTCCTCCAGCACGACGAGCTCGCGTCCGCCTGGCGGGCCCGGCACGTCGTCATGGTCGAGCGGATGATCGGTGCGAAGACCGGCACCGGCGGGTCGACCGGGGCCGAGTACCTCCGCAGCCGGCTGGACCTGAAGTACTACCCGTTGCTGTGGGGGCTGCGCTCGGCGCTGTGAGCGGCGTCCGTGGCAGGAACCCTCGTCTCGCATCCGAGATCATTCCCGGCGCGTCGCTTGTTGTGAGGCGCCTGTCGGCGGTCCTAGTCTCGAACGGGTGGCACCAGCCACGCGGGTGAGACCGCGGGCGTGCCCGCGACGTGACGAAGGTGGGACTGAGTGCCGACGACGCTGGAGGACAGCAAGGCCGAGCTGCTGACCAGGCTCTGCGAGCACGCGGAGCGGCGTGCGGCCGAGAAGCATCCGGGTGGCTTCGTCGACGGCCCGTCGATCCCGACGCTGCTGCGTGAGTACTACAAGCACGCAGCTCCCGAGGATCTGCTCGACCGCAACGAGGCCGACCTGTACGGCGCGGTGATGCACCACCTGAAGTCCGGCATCGAGCGTCCGCAGGGCACCGCGACCGTGCGGATCTTCACCCCGACCGTGGACTCCGAGGGCTGGTCGGCGGAGGGTCACACGGTCGTCGAGGTGGTCACCGACGACATGCCGTTCCTGGTCGACTCCGTGACGATGGCGCTCGACGAGATCGGCCACGACGTGCACCTGGTGCTCCACCCCCAGCTCGTCGTACGCCGTGACGTGGCCGGGCACCTCCAGGAAGTGCTCGACGACCATGCCGACGTGAGCCCGCACGACATCGGTCGCGAGTCGTGGATGCACCTGGAGATCGACCGGATCCCCGCCGAGGAGATCACACCGGTCCAGCAGCAGCTCGAGAAGGTGCTCAGCGACGTGCGCGAGGCGGTCGAGGACTGGCCCCGCATGCACGACCGGGTGCAGGTGATCCTCGACGACCTCGACGAGCACCCGCCACCGCTGCCGCCAGGAGAGCTCGAGGAGGGCAAGGCCTTCCTGCGCTGGCTCGCCGACAACCACTTCACCTTCCTCGGCTACCGCGAGTACCGCCTGGAGCGGCACGGTGAGCACGAGGTGCTGATCGCGCTGCCCGGCACCGGCTTCGGCATCCTGCGCGCCGACCCGGGGGAGGCCACGGCGCTGCCCCAGCCGGCCGCGGACAAGGCGCGCGAGAAGACCTTGCTCGTGCTGGCCAAGGCGAACTCCCGCGCGACGGTGCACCGTCCGGTGCACCTGGACTACATCGGCGTGAAGCGGTTCGACGACAAGGGCGACGTGGTCGGCGAGCGTCGCTTCCTCGGGCTGTTCTCGTCCGCGGCGTACACCGAGTCCGTCACGCGCATCCCGCTCGCCCGCGAGAAGGCCCGCAGGGTGCTCGAGATCGCCGGCTACGAGCCGATGAGCCACGCGGGCAAGGCGATGATGGACGTCCTGGAGACCTACCCGCGGGACGAGATCTTCCAGACCTCGGTCGAGGAGCTCGCCCCGATCGCCTCGTCGGTGATGCACGCGCGCGAGCGTCGCCAGCTGAAGCTGTTCCTGCGCAAGGACGTCTACAACCGGTTCTGGTCCTGCCTGGTCTACCTCCCGCGCGACCGCTACAACACCACGGTGCGCGAGCGGATCGCCGCGATCCTCAAGGAGCACCTGCACGGCGACTCGCTCGAGTACACCGCCAACATCGGCGCCTCGTCGGCTGCCCGCCTGCACTTCGTGGTGCGGCCGGCGCCCGGGGAGGCGATCGCCGAGCCGGACGTCGCCGACCTGGAGCGGCGCTGCGTCGAGGCCGCGCGGTCCTGGCGCGACGACTTCACCAGTGCCGTGATCGCGGAGTACGGCGAGGAGCAGGGCAGCCGCCTCGCCCGGCGCTACGCGCACAGCTTCCCCGAGGCCTACAAGGAGGACTACCCTCCGCGCACCGGCGCCGCCGACCTCGGCCGCCTGGAGGAGATCGAGGACGAGCGCGTCATCGGGCTCTCCCTCTACGAGACCCCCGACTCCGCGCCGGGCGAGGCGCGGCTGAAGATCTACCGGGTCGGGTCCCCGCTGTCGCTCTCCCAGGTGCTGCCGACGCTCTCCGCCATGGGCGTCGAGGTGGTCGACGAGCGTCCCTACGAGCTCGAGGACCTGCCCCGGGCGTCGTACATCTACGACTTCGGGCTGCGGTACGCCGGCGGACTGCCCCCCAACGCGCGCGACCTCTTCCAGGACACCGTGCTCTCGGTCTGGGACGGGCGCAACGAGAGCGACGGATTCAACGCCCTCGTGCTCGCCGTCGGCCTGACCTGGCGGCAGGCGCTCCTCCTCCGTGCCTACGCGCGGCACATGCGCCAGGGCGGCACGCCGTTCGCGCAGGACTACATCGAGGACGCGCTGCGGATCAACGTCGACATCACCCGGCTGCTGGTCCGGCTCTTCGAGGCCCGCTTCGACCCCGGCCGCAACGGCGACCTCGCGGCCGACAACGAGTCACGCACGGCCAAGTGCGCCGACCTGGAGGAGCGGATCCTCCGCTCGCTCGACGACGTCTCCAGCCTCGACCACGACCGGATCCTGCGGTCCTACCTGACCGCGATCAAGGCGACGCTGCGCACGAACTTCTTCCAGGAGGCCAAGGAGGGCGGCGACCACCCGTACGTCGCGCTGAAGCTGGATCCCTCTGCCATGCCGGACCTCCCCGAGCCGCGCCCGAAGTTCGAGATCTTCGTCTACTCGCCACGCGTCGAGGGCGTGCACCTGCGGTTCGGCCCGGTCGCGCGTGGCGGGCTGCGCTGGTCGGACCGACGCGACGACTTCCGCTCCGAGGTGCTGGGCCTGGTCAAGGCGCAGATGGTGAAGAACACCGTGATCGTGCCGGTGGGCGCGAAGGGCGGGTTCTTCGCGAAGATGCTGCCCGACCCCGCTGATCGCGAGGCGTGGATGGCCGAGGGCATCGCCTGCTACAAGACCTTCATCTCCGCGCTGCTCGACGTCACCGACAACCTCGTCGGCGGTGAGGTCGTGCCGCCCCGGCAGGTGGTGCGCCACGACGGCGACGACACCTACCTGGTCGTCGCCGCCGACAAGGGCACCGCGACGTTCAGCGACATCGCCAACGCCGTCTCCGCGGAGTACGGGTTCTGGCTCGGTGACGCGTTCGCCTCCGGCGGGTCGGTCGGCTACGACCACAAGGCGATGGGCATCACCGCCCGGGGCGCCTGGGTCTCCGTGCGCCGGCACTTCCGCGAGATGGGCATCGACTGCCAGAAGGAGGACTTCACCTGCGTCGGCGTCGGCGACATGTCCGGCGACGTGTTCGGCAACGGCATGCTGTGCTCCGAGCACATCCGGCTGGTCGCCGCGTTCGACCACCGCGACATCTTCCTCGACCCGAACCCCGACCCGGCCACGTCGTACGCCGAGCGCAAGCGGCTGTTCGACCTGCCGCGCTCGTCGTGGCGCGACTACGACGCCTCGCTGATCTCCGAGGGCGGCGGCGTGTACGCGCGCAGCGCGAAGTCGATCCCGCTCAGCGAGCAGGTGCGCAAGGCCCTGGGCGTGGAGGCGACCGCCATGACACCGGCCGAGCTGATGCACGCGATTCTGCTGGCTCCGGTCGACCTGCTCTGGAACGGCGGCATCGGCACCTACGTGAAGGCGACGTCGGAGTCCGACGCGGACGCCGCGGACAAGTCCAACGACGCGATCCGGGTCAACGGTGCCGACCTGCGCGCCCGGTGCGTGGGCGAGGGCGGCAACCTCGGCTTCACCCAGCGCGGCCGCATCGAGTACGCCCTCCAGGGCTGCGGTGGGCTCGGCGGTCGGATCAACACCGACTTCATCGACAACAGCGCCGGCGTGGACACCTCCGACCACGAGGTCAACATCAAGATCCTGCTCGACCGGGTCGTGGTCGAGGGCGACCTCACCGGCAAGCAGCGCAACGAGCTGCTGGCCTCGATGACCGACGAGGTCGCCCACCTGGTGCTGGGCGACAACTACGACCAGAACCTCGCGCTGGCGAACGCGCAGGCACAGGCGCCCGCGCTCCTGCACGTGCACGAGGACTGGATGCGCCGGCTCGAGCGTCGGGGACTGCTCAACCGGGCCCTGGAGGCACTGCCGGCCAAGCGCGAGGTGGCCGGGCGGATCGAGCGCGGTGAGGGCCTGACCGGGCCGGAGCTCTCGGTGCTGCTCGCCTACACCAAGATCGTGCTGGCCGACGAGCTGCTGGACAGCGACGTCTCGGACGACCCGTTCCTGCGCAACGACCTCTACTCGTACTTCCCGAGCAAGATGCGCCAGGACTACCGCACCCAGATGGAGCAGCACCCGCTGCGGCGCGAGATCATCGTGACCCAGCTGGTCAACCAGCTGGTCAACAACGCCGGCATGACCTACTTCCACCGGCTCTCCGGCGAGACCGCCGCCTCGGCAGCGGACCTCACGCTGGCGAACTTCGTGGCGCGGGAGATCTTCGGTGCCAAGGCTCTGGGCCGCGAGATCGCCCGGTTCGACAACCAGATCGAGGCCGCCGTCCAGACGCGGATGCGGATCGAGGTGCGCACGCTGGTCGAGCGGGCGAGCCGCTGGCTGGTGAACAACCGCCGCCAGCCGCTGGACAGCGAGGCGACCGTCGAGGAGTTCGAGGTGGTCGTCGAGAAGGTGATGGCCGAGCTGCCCTCGCTGATGATCGGCCGCGAGCTCGACGCGTTCGTGAGCCGTCGCGACGCCCTGGTCGCGCGCGGGGTGCCGGAGGAGCTGGCGACCCGCGTGGCGGTGTGCCCGCCGGCGTACATGGTCCTGGGGATCGTGCAGACCGCCGCGCGGGCGGCCGTCGACCCCCTGGAGGTCGCCCGGGTGCACTTCGCCGTGGGCGAGCGCCTCGGACTGCCGATGCTGGTGTCGCGCATCCTGGCCCTGCCGCGGGAGGACCGTTGGCAGACGATGGCCCGAGCCGCCCTGCGTGACGACCTGCACACCGTGCACGCGCAGCTGACCGGGCAGGTCCTGGCCGGGACGGATCCGGCGGCCGACGCCGCGGCCCGGGTGGCGGCGTGGGAGAAGACCGACGGCGACGCGATCGCCCGCGCCGCGGCGACGTTCGAGGAGATCTGCGGCGACGAGGCCGCCGACCTGGCGCGCATGTCGGTGGCGCTGCGGGTGGTCCGGTCGCTGCTCGACGCAGGCTGAGCGTGCTCGGCACGACTGTCCGGTGCACCTCGACCGAACGGTGGACCCGATAGGTTTTCGGCATGGCCGCCCCCGAGAGCATGAACCTCGCCGATCTCTCTGCCGCCGACCTCGTGCGTCGGATCGCCGCCGGCCAGGCGACCGCCGCCGAGGCCGTCGAGGCGTCCCTCGAGCGGATCGCGCGTCGCGACCCGGGCGTGAACGCGTTCTCCGTCGTGCTGGCCGACGACGCGCGGGTCGAGGCGGCTCGGCTCGACGCCCGGCGGGCGACGGGGGAGACGACCGGTCCGCTGCACGGCGTACCGGTGGCGATCAAGGAGGAGATCGACGTCGCCGGCTGCGTCACGACCTTCGGTGGTCGCGGCAACTCGACGCCGGCCGCCGAGGACGGCGAGGTGGTGCGCCGGCTCCGTCAGGCCGGAGCCGTGATCGTCGGCAAGACCCGGATGCCGGAGTTCGGGCAGTGGCCGTTCACTGAGTCCGTCGACGGCGGGATCACCCGCAATCCCTGGGACCGCACCCGCACACCCGGTGGCTCCAGCGGCGGCTCGGCCGCGGCGGTCGCGCTCGGGATGGTGCCGGTAGCGATCGGCGGGGACGGTGGCGGGTCGATCCGGATCCCGGCCGCCTGCTGCGGGCTGTTCGGCCTCAAGCCCACCCGCGGCCGGGTCACCAGCCACCCGATGCCGCACCTGTGGTTCGCGCTGGGCACGACCGGCCCGCTGACCCGCACGGTCCTGGACTCGGCGCTGGTCTACGACGTGATCCGCGGCAACGTGTCGACCGACCGGTTCACCGCACCCGAGCCGTCGACGAGCTTCATCGCCGCCGCCGGCTTCGACCCGGCCCCGCTCCGGATCGGCTGGTCGACGCGGCCGGTCACCCGGGGCATCCGTCCGGCGCGCGAGCACGTCCAGGCGGTCCAGGAGACGGCGGACCTGCTGGCCGGGCTCGGCCACGACGTCCGCGAGATCGACCCGCACTACCCCGACCCGACGGCGGCGTTCGTGCCGCAGTTCTTCGGCGGAGTCCGCGAGGAGTCCGACCTGGTCGAGCACTTCGGCCGGCTCGAGCGGCGCACCCGCCAGGTCTACCGGCTCGGGAGCTGGGTGACCGACCGCGTCCTCGAGGCTGCTCTCGCCGCGGGGGAGCGGGTCGCGGAGCGGGCCAACCAGGTGTTCACCGGCTTCCCGGGGCAGGAGGGCGTCGACGTGCTGCTCACGCCGACCATCGGCCCACGACCCCGGCCGGTCGGGGTCCTGGAGCGGGGTGGACCGGTGTCGGCGGCGGCCAAGTCGGCTCCGATGATCGCCTGGACCGCGCTGTGGAACGTCACCGGCAACCCGGCGGCGTCGGTGCCCGCCGGACTCGCCGTCGACGGCATGCCGCTCGCCGTCCAGCTCGTCGGCCGGATCGGCGACGAGACCACGCTGCTGCGGCTGTCCGCCCAGATCGAGCGGGCCCGCCCGTGGCCGTTGCTCACCGGCGACCACGGAACGACCAGTTGAACCTCCTGCTCACCCCTCGGGCCTGGGTCCGCCGACACGTCGTGGCCCGGGTGCGCCCGCTCCCGAGCCCGCTGGTCGGGAGACGGGTCATGGTCACCGGCGCCTCTTCGGGCATCGGCGAGGCCACGGCGAAGGCCGTGGCCCGGCGCGGTGCGACCGTGCTCCTGGTCGCCCGGCGGGCGGACGCGCTCGAGCGCGTCCGTGGAGAGATCGACCAGATGGCTCGCGAGCAAGGGTGGAGCGGCGGGTCGGCGTACTCCTACGTCTGCGACCTCACCGACGGGCCGGCCGTCGACGCGCTCGTCCGTGACGTGCTGGCCGAGCACGGCGCCGTGGACATGCTGGTGAACAACGCCGGTCGCTCGATCCGCCGGTCCCTGACGTACTCCTACGACCGGATGCACGACTTCGAGCGGACCATGGCGGTCAACTACTTCGCGCCCGTGCGGCTGACGCTGGGGCTCCTCCCCGCGATGCGCGCACAGCGCTTCGGTCACGTGGTCAACGTGCTCAGCTGGGGCGTCCAGGTGAAGGCGCCGCGGTTCACGGCGTACCTGGCGTCCAAGACCGCGCTGGACACCTGGAGCCGGATCGCCGGTCGGGAGACGTACGCCGACAACGTCACGTTCACCAACATCCGGTTCCCCCTGGTGCGCACCGAGATGATCCGGGACACCGACGTCTACCACCGCTCGCGGGCGAAGACCCCTGCACAGGCGGCGGAGGTGGTCGTGCGCGCGCTCGAGGACCGCCCGCTCACGATCAGCACGGCGGTCGGCAACGTCACCGAGGTGCTCAACCTGCTGGCGCCGCGCCTCATGGACGCGGTCGCCGCCGCGGGATCGCGCCGGTTCCCCGACTCGCCGGCCGCGCGGGGCGAGCGACCGCCCGGTTAGGCCGCCTTCCCGGGCTTGGCCCGGACGCCGAGCTGGTCGGCGAAGACGATGATGTTGCTGGTGTAGTCGTGCCCGGTCCAGCCGGTGCAGGTCACGAGCACGAGCCGCGCGTCCTTGCGGTCCTGGCTGAACAGCTCCTCGGCGTGCGCGGCGACCTGGGCCTTGGTGTAGACGAACACCTTGGTGGCCCGGTAGTCGACGGTGCCGCGCGGAGTGCGGATCTGGATCAACGACCCGGGACGCAGGTCGCCGAGCTGGTTCATCACGCCGCCACCGGTGTGCACGGTGTGCCCGGTGATCAGCGTCTGCCCGGAGGTGGCGCCCGGCTTCGCGCTGCGCTTCCACCAGCCGACGTCGTGCACGTCGGACGGGGGAGTCAGCACGCCGTTGGGCGCGATCTCGATCGGCAGGATCGGTGCACGGAGCTTGATCTCCGGGACGATCAGCAGCTGCGGGCTGGCCGGCTTGGCCAGCTGCGTGTAGTGCACGCCCGACGTCGTGGCGGGTCCGGCGATGCCGGAGGACGGAAGGACGAAGCCGACGACCACCATCGCGAGGAACAGCACGAGAAGTCGTGTGCTCAGCCCCGCGAGGCGATCGTCGGCCTTGTCCTTCATCACCTGTCGTTCGTCACTGGTTCCTGGTCGGCTTCCTGGTCAGCCCTGCGTCACTTGCCGAGCATGCGACGGTAGCCGACCAGCCCGGCGGTGCCCGCGATCAGCAGCAGCGCGCCGGTGGCACCCAGCACGTTACGCGCCGTGTGGTCCTCGTGGCCGGCGAGGCCGGAGTCCACCACGGTCGGCACGTGCGGCAGCTTGGTCGGCGTCTTCACGTGCTGCGTCGGCGTGGCCGGAGTCTCCGCCGTCGCGCGGGTGTTCGGCCCGCAGGTCACGCGGCCGATGCGGCCCTCGACCAGGTCGAAGCCGGCCTGCTGCTTCAGCGCGGGCAGGACCTCGGCGTGGAGCGCCGTGACGTCGATGCTGCGACCGTTGTCACCGTGGGTGGTCTCCCGCAGCGTGATCTCGGCGAGGTACTGCGCCACCGCGTCGGTGAGCGGCTTGAGGCCGTCGAGGACCTGGTTGAGGATCTGCGCCTGCACGGTGCTGGGAAGCGTGGCCAGCGGCGTCCCGGCGAACTGCTTCTGGATGATCGTGGACAGGTACGTCGACAGAGCGTCGGTGATCATCGTGGTGGCGCCCTTGGTGTCGCCGACGACCTTCTGGTTCTCGTTCGGGTGCACGGGCAGGTTGACCAGCGTGATCGGCTCCTGGCCCGGCAGGCTCAGCCGGATGGCCGAGTCGGCCAGCGTGGCGTCGCCCGTGGCGGCGTCCGGGTTGGCACTGCAGACCGCAGAGATGACGCCGAGGTTGCCGGTCAGGCCGATCTGACCCAGCGGCGTGCCGTTGAGGGCGGCCGAGATCTGGGTGACGACCTGGTTGAGCGGGCCGCCGAGCTGGTTCAGGAGCGGGGCGAGCGCGTCGCCGAGCGCACCGCTGTTCACCACGACGTCGCCGAGGGCGAGGTGTCCGAGGCTCAGCGGGATGGCGCCGCTGCCCTTGAGGTCGCACGACTCGTTGCCGACGGTGACCACGCCGGGCCCACCGTCGCCGTCCGAGGCCAGGCCGGCGCAGGCGAACGACGTGCCGTCGGCCTTGGCGCGGGCCAGCTGCGGCAGCACGGCCGCCTTGAGGAGGGTGTTGTCCGGCAGCGCGCCGACGAGGTTCGGGATCGTGTCGTTGTCGCTGCGCTTCTCGGTCGTGCCGTCGTTGGCCGCCGTCGACTTCTGCGCGATCAGCGTGTGGCCGGCCAGCGTCAGGTCGATGCTCTGGGCGCTGGACTGCGACGTCGCAGCAGCACCGAAGGCGGGCGCGACGGCGAGCGCTGAGACGGTGGCCGCCCCGATGATCGCTGCGAAGCGCAAGACAGGTCGATTCACGTGTGTTTCCTCCCGATGGGGCACCGCTCTCCCGCGGCACCTCGACAAATGACCAAAATCGGACCTTCTCAGGACCGTAATTCGGTCGCACTCTACGAGCGCACAGACTCAACGCGCAAAGAGGTACGTGGTTACGCCGGGAGTGTCCGGAAATAGCAGTTTCCGTGCCGATTCGGCCCGAACATGAGCCAGGTCACACGTCGACGAGCGCGGAAACCGTCGTCAGCTGGCCTTGCGCGCGGCCTTCTTCGCGGCGGTCTTCGACGCGGTCTTCTTGGCCGCGGCCTTGCGCGCCGGAGCCTTCTTGGCGGTCGCCTTCTTGGCGGCCGCCTTCTTCGCCGTGGTCCTGCGGGCGGGCTTGTCCGCGTCCTCGCTGTCGGCCGCCTCGTCGGCCGCCTCGGCTGCCTGGCTGCCGCCGCCCCGGGCGCTCTGCGCCGCCTCGACGCTGCGCTGGAGCGCGGCGAGCAGGTCGACGACCTCGCCCCCGGTCTTGCGCTCCTTCGGGGCGGCCTTGACCTCACCGCCCTCGATCTTGGCCTTCACCAGGGCCTCGACGGCCTCGCGGTAGTCGTCCTCGTACTCGTCGGGCTCGAAGTCGCCGGCCAGGGTCTCCACCAGCATCTTGGCCATCTTCACCTCGGCCGGCTTGGCATCGGCGGTGTCGACGGAGGCGAAGTCGGCCTTGCGGATCTCGTCGGGCCACATCATCGTCTGCAGCACGATCACGTCGTCGCGGACCCGGAGCACCGCCAGGGACATCCGGTTGCGCAGCGAGACGGTGACGAGGGCCATCCGGTCGGCCTCCTCGAGGGCCTGGCGGAGGAGGGCGTAGGGCTTCGCGCCGGACTTCTCGGGCTCCAGGTAGTAGGACTTCTCGAACAGCATCGGGTCGATCTGCTCGCTCGGCACGAACTTCTCGACGCTGATCTCGCGGCTGCTGCTCGCCGGCAGCTCGGCCATGTCCGAGTCGTCGAGGATGACCATCTCGCCGTCCTCGGTCTCGTAGCCCTTCGCGATGTCGGCGTACGGCACCTCTTCGCCGTCGATGCTGCAGACCCGCTGGTACTTGATCCGGCCGCCGTCCTTGGCGTGCACCTGCCGGAACGAGATGTCCTTGCTCTCCGTCGCGGCGTACAGCTTGACGGGGACGCTGACCAGGCCGAACGAGACGGCACCCTTCCAGATCGCACGCATGCCTAAAGGATGTCCCGCCGTCGTGAACTACGCCACCTCATAGCGTCCTCACATGATCCGCTGACCGGTGCCACAGGTCTGCTCGACACGCTCCCGACATGCAGCCGCCCCTTCCCTCTCGCCTTCGCGCAGTACCCCGGCGGTGGTGGGTCATGTTCCTCGTGGTCCTCGTCGCGGTGGCTGCCGGAGGGTGGATCTGGCTGAACCGCGGGGACGCGGCGGCCGCGCAGCGGATCACCGCCACGGTCGCCCGGGGCACCTACAAGACCACCGTCTCCGCGACCGGCACGATCACCCCGAAGCGCCTGGAGGACCTCTCCTTCTCCTCGTCCGGCACGGTCACGGACGTCGCCGTCGCGGTCGGCGACAAGGTGCAGAAGGGAGACGTGCTCGCCAGGATCGGCACCGCGTCGCTGCAGGCCCAGGTCGACGCGGCCGAGGCTCAGCTCACCGCCGCCGAGGCGCAGCTCTCCGACGACAGCAGCGCGTCCTCGACCCAGCGGGCCGCCGACCGCGCGTCGATCGCGTCGGCGCAGTCCGACCTGGCGCAGGCCCGCGACGCCCTCGACGAGGCGACCATGCGAGCCCCGTTCAGCGGGACCGTCAGCGCCGTCGGCTACCACGTCGGGGACACGGTCGGGTCCTCCTCCGGCGCGCCCACGGCCAACGGCAGCTCCGACAGCACCGCGGCGATCACCGTGATCTCCCCGCGCGCGCTGGAGGTCGACGCGAACGTCTCCGCCGCCGACGTCGCCAAGCTCAAGAAGGGCATGCAGGTGGAGATCACGCCCACCGGCGGGGGTGACCCGGCGTACGGGACGGTCTCGGAGGTCGGGGTGATCGCGACCGCGAGCGACAGCGGTGCCGCGCAGTTCCCGGTGACGGTCGACGTCACCGGCAAGCCGTCGGGGCTGTACGCCGGGTCGACGGCGGACCTGGCGATCACGATCAAGCAGGCCACCGACGTGCTCGCGGTGAGCACCGCGGCGCTGCACATGGACGGCGACCAGCCCTACGTCTACGTCGTGGAGGGGACGAAGCGCACCCGGCGGAACGTCGAGGTCGGCGAGACCTACGGCGCCCAGACCGAGATCCGCGCCGGCCTCGAGGAGGGCGACGTCGTCGAGCTGGTCAGCTTCACCGCACCCCGCGGCTCGAACAAGGGCAACGGCGGCACCAACGAGTTCCGGGTCCCCGGCGGTGGCAGCTTCGGCGGCAACGGCCCCGGCGGCAACCAGCCGCCCGTGCTGATCCAGCAGGGCGGGTGACCGGCGTGGCCGACACCGCGACCAGCGCCCTGGCCGCACCCCCGCGCGAGATCATCGAGCTCGAGGGCGTCCGCAAGACCTACGCGACCGGGTCGGTCTCGGTCGAGGCGCTGCGCGGCATCGACCTGACCATCGAGCAGGGCGAGTACGTCGCGGTGATCGGCCCGTCGGGCTCCGGGAAGTCCACCCTGATGCACATCCTCGGCTGCCTCGACGTGCCCACCGAGGGCCGCTACCAGCTCGCCGGCCGCGACGTCAGCCACCTCGACGAGGTGGCGCTGGCCCGGATCCGCAACCAGGAGATCGGCTTCGTCTTCCAGCAGTTCAACCTGCTGCCCAGCCTGACCGCGCTGCGCAACGTCGCCCTCCCGCTGTCGTACGCCGGCGTGCCCGCCGACGAGCGCCAGCGCCGTGCCGCCGAGGCGCTCGACCGGGTGGGGCTCTCCGACCGCGCCGACCACCGCCCCGGCGAGCTCTCCGGCGGCCAGCAGCAGCGGGTCGCGGTGGCCCGTGCGCTGGTGACCGAGCCGTCGATGATCCTGGCCGACGAGCCCACCGGCAACCTGGACTCCGTCTCCTCGGCCGACGTGCTCGGCCTGTTCGGTGAGCTGCACGACGCGGGTCGGACGATCGTGCTGATCACCCACGAGCAGGACGTCGCCGACCGCGCCCAGCGCGTGGTGGCGATCCACGACGGGGCGATCCACGCCGGATCGATCCACGCCGGGCTCTCCACGGAGACCTCCCGATGAGCTGGCTGGAGACCCTGCGCACCGCCGCCGATGCGGTGCGCAGCCACCGGCTCCGCTCGATGCTGACCATGCTGGGCATCGTCATCGGCATCTCCTCGGTGGTGCTCACCGTCGGCCTCGGGCTCGGCGCCCAGCAGCAGGTGCGCAAGCAGATCGACGCGCTCGGCAGCAACCTGCTGATCGTGTCGCCCGGCAGCAGCACCAACGGCAGCGGCGTGCGCGGCGGCTTCGGGTCGGCCTCGACCCTGACCCTCGCCGACGCCGAGGCGATCGCCGACCCTGCCGTCGCCCCGGACGTGGCGCGGGTGGCGCCGGCGAGCACCACGACGACCTCGCTGACGGCCGGCACCACGAACTGGACCTCGAAGGTGGTCGGCTCGACCCCGAGCTGGAAGGACGTCCGGTCCCGGACGCTGGGGTCCGGCCGGTTCTTCACCGCCGCCGAGGCGAACGCCGGGGCGAACGTCGTCGTGCTCGGGTCCGACACGGCGTCCGAGCTGTTCAGCATCGGCAACCCCGTCGGACAGACGGTGACGGTCAACGGCACCGCGCTCACGGTGATCGGGGTGCTCGACCCGTCGGGTGCGACGTCGTCGGACTCGAGCGAGGACGACCTTGCCGTCGTACCGCTCTCGACCGCGCAGCGGCTCAGCGGCTCGACCAGCACCTCGGTCTCGGCCGTGTACGTCGAGGCGCGGTCCGCCGACCTGCTCGCCGCCGCCTACCAGGAGGTCGACGCCGCGCTGCTCACCACGCACGACGTCACCACCAGCGAGGCGGACTTCAGCATCGCCACCCAGGACGCGCTCCTCGAGACCGCGAACTCCACGAACCGCACGATGACGATCCTGCTCGCCGGCATCGCAGCGATCTCCCTGCTCGTGGGCGGCATCGGCGTCATGAACATCATGCTCGTCTCCGTCACCGAACGCGTTCGCGAGATCGGCCTGCGCAAGGCGCTCGGCGCGACGCCACCCGCGATCCGCCGTCAGTTCCTCCTCGAGGCGTCGCTGCTCGGCGTCGCGGGTGGCGTCGTCGGCGCGCTGATCGGAGTCGTCGGCGCCCTCGTGCTGCCCTCGCTGATCGACCAGCCCGTCGCGCTCTCGTCCCCGGCGATCGCGCTCGCGCTGCTGGTCGCGCTCGGCCTCGGGGTGGGGTTCGGCGTCTACCCGGCCAGCAGAGCCGCGCGGCTCACCCCGATCGACGCACTGCGCAGCGAGTGACTGCGCCGCACCCGACCCCCACGACCCTAGGAGAACCATGATCGCCACCCTCCGCGCCAGGCAGCGGCTGACCCGTACCCTCGCCGCTGCCGGCGGGGCCACGCTCCTGCTGCTCGGCGCCGCCGCGTGCGGCAGCGCCGGACCGGCCACCACCGCGAACGGGCCGTCCGCCGAGGGTGGACAGCAGGGCGGGCCTCGGAACCAGCAGGCCGGCTCCGTGCCCGGCGCGGTCGGCAAGGTGGCCGCGGTCGCCGACCACACCGCGCAGGTCCAGGGCATGCAGGGCCAGGTCGCGGTCAGCTGGACGACCGCCACCACCTTCACCAAGGAGGTCGCGGCCTCGCTCTCGGACGTCAAGGTCGGCGCGTGCGTGCTGGTGCTGCCGGCCGACCAGGGCACCGGGACCGGCTCCTCGGGCAGCGGCGTCCCCACGGCCGTCACGGCCTCCGGCGTGCGGATCAGTGAGCCGACCGGCGGGACGTGCAACCCGATGCGCGGACCTGGCGGCGCCGGCGGACCGCAGCTCCAGGGCACGCCGCCCTCGGGTGCTCCGCAGGGTGGCACTCGGCCCCAGGTGCGCGGTCTCGGGGGAGCGATGGGCAAGGTCACCGCGGTCTCCGCGAGCGGCTTCACCGTCTCCTCGGTGATGCCCGGCAGCACGGCGGCGACGACGGTGACGGTCACCGTCGGTGCGGCCACGACGTACACGACGACCGCGACGGGTGCGCCCACCGACGTGAAGGTCGGCGTCTGCGTGCAGGCGCAGGGCGCCGCCGACGACACCGGTGCGGTGACCGCCACGCGGATCGCGGTCTCCACCCCGCAGGACGGGCAGTGCGGCGGCTTCATGCGGATGCGCTCCGGGGACGGCCAGACGAACGGCCGGGCGAACGGTCAGGAGTCCTGAGGTGAGGCATCGGGTCGAGCGGATCCGCTGGCCGGTCGCCGCCGTGGTCGGGGTGCTGGTCGTCGGCAGCGGCACGGCGTACGCCGTCACGCGGGATGGCTCGTCGGCCCACTACCGGACCGTGCTCGCCACGAAGGCAGACGTCGAGCAGGTGCTCTCGACCAGCGGCACGGTGGACGCCGCGCACCGCGCCGACCTGGGCTTCGGCACGTCGGGCACGGTCGCCTCCGTCGCGGTGGCCGCCGGGGACACCGTCAGGGCCGGACAGGTGGTCGCCCGACTGGACGCGACGTCGCTGACGGCAGCGGTGACCAAGGCCCAGGCCGCGGTGGCGAGGGCTCTCGCCCAGCTCGAGACCGACCGGACAGCCCAGGCCCAGGCGGTGTCGGACGCGGCAGCGACGCCCAAGCCGAAGCAGACCGGCAAGCCGACCAGCCCGACTCCGTCCGGCTCCACGAGCAGCGCGAGCGCGGCGACGCTGCAGCAGCTGAAGGAGCAGCAGGACGCGGTGCTCCAAGCGCAGAGTGCTGCCACAGCGGCGATCGCGGCCGCGAAGGACGCGCTCTCCGCCCAGACGACGGCCTGCGCCGACGCCTACCAGGACCGGGCGCCCGCCGGCGGAGGTGACCAGAGCGCGGCTGCGACCTCCACCGCCGACACGGCGTGCACGGCTGCCCTCACCGAGGTGCAGGCGCGCCAGGCTGCCGTGAGCGCGGCCCAGGACGACCTGCAGAAGGCACTGGACACCCTGGCCGGCACGCTCAGCCGCGCCCTCGCGAGCCTGTCCAGCAGCAGCGCCTCCCCGAACGCTGCCTCGCGCACCTCGGCCGCCAGCGTCCGGGTGAGCACCACCAGCTCCTCCACCAGCACCCCCAGCGACGCCTCGAACGGCGCCTCCTCCGGCACCGTGTCCGCGGCTCGCCTCGCGGCCGACCAGGCCGGGATCGAGAAGGCGCAGGCCGATCTCGTGGACGCGCGCCAGCAACGGCACCAGGCGGTGCTCCGCTCCACCCGGTCGGGCCGGGTCGTGTCCGTGCCCGTGACCGCGGGTGACCGGGTGTCCGCCGGTGATGTCGGCGCCGTCGTGGTCGGCGGACGTGCGGTGACCGTCGTGGCCAGCGTCGCCCAGGACAAGATCGACCAGGTCTCGGTCGGGGAGCAGGTCCGCGTGACCACCCCGGGCCAGTCGGGTGCGGCGGACGGCACCGTCAGCGCGATCGGGCTGGTCGCCGACAGCTCCTCGGGCACGCCGAGCTACGCCGTGACCGTCACCGTCGAGGACCCGACGATCTCGCTCCCGGCCGGCTCGCAGGCGCTGGTGGGCATCGTCGTGGCCACCGCGAAGGACGTCGTCACCGTGCCGACCTCGGCGATCACGCGCCGGGGCACCCAGGCGACGGTGCGGACCTGGGACGGCCGCACGCTGACCCGGAAGAGCGTCACCCTCGGCACCGTCGGCGCCCGACAGGTCGAGATCACCGCCGGCCTCGCCGCAGGCGACCGGGTCGTCCTCGCCGACATCGACCAGCCCATCACCGGCGCGGCCGACAGCGTCAACGACCGCGGCGGCTTCAGCGGACCGGTGAACTTCAAGGGCGTCGGACCGGGCGGCCCGCCGGTCACCTTCGGCTCGCCGCCGAAGTAGCCGATCACGGCCCCGGCGGCTGTCAGGATGGGCCGCATGCAGCCGATGCTCGCCACCCGGGGCGACCACGTGCCCACGGGGGACGACTGGACCCACGAGGTGAAGTGGGACGGCATCCGGGCCCTGGTCGAGGTCGCCGACGGCAGGGTCCGCGTCCGGTCGCGCAACGAGAACGACATCTCCGTCGCCTGGCCCGAGCTGCAGGCGCTGGCGTCCGTCGACCACGACCTGCTCCTCGACGGGGAGATCGTCGCCCTCGGGCAGGGCGTCCCGACCTTCGGCGCGCTCGCGGACCGGATGCACGTCCGCGACGTGGCCAAGGTGGCGCGGCTCGCCCAGACCAACCCGGTCACGCTGCTCTGCTTCGACCTGCTCCGGCTCGACGGTCGCGACCTCACCAAGGAGCCGCTGCGGGAGCGACGCCGGCTGCTGGAGTCCCTCGACCTGTCCGCACCGACGGTGGCCGCGGCGGTCCAGGTGCCCGGGACGTACGCCGACGGACCCGCGCTGCTCGAGGCCGCCGAGGCCCAGGGTCTCGAGGGGATCGTCAGCAAGCGCTGGTCGTCGTGCTACCACCCGGGCCGGCGGAGTCGTGACTGGCTGAAGTTCCCGATCCGGCCGACCGCGTCCTACCTGGTCGGCGGCTTCCGCTTCGAGACCGACAGCGACCACCGCCTCGGCGCCGTGCTGGTGGGCGAGCCCACCGCGGACGGACTGGTGTTCCGCGGGCGGGTGGGCTCGGGCATCGCCGGCAGGGCCGGGCAGCGGCTCGGCGACCTGCTTCGGCCGCTGGTGCGGGACACCTCCCCGTTCGCCACCGCGCTGCCGCGCGTCGACACGCTCGGCACGGTCTGGGTCGACCCGGAGATCGTCGTCGACGTGCAGTACCTCGCGATCACACGCGACGGCCGGCTCCGCCAACCGGCGTACCGTGGGGTCCGCACCGACCTCGACGTCACCGACCTGACCGACAAGGGAGACGCGTGATGATCCGCCTTCGACCCGTGGTCGCAGCGCTGCCGCCCGTGCTCTCCGTCGTGCTGTGCGCCGTGGTCGGCATCGCCTCGCCGACCGGGGCCGGCGTCTCCGAGGTCGATCACCGGTCCGCCCCGGTGACGGCGCCCGCGATCACGGCCGCGGCCGACGTGACCACGACGACGGCGTCCCCGACGGCCCCCACCACGACCACGATCTCGCTCGACGGCGTGACCGTGCGGCTCCCTGCGGACGGGCGTCAGGTGGTCACCGTCAACCACACGTCGGGTCACTCCGCCCGCATCACGCTGTGGCAGCGCGACGCGGGCGAGTGGCACGTGCTCGCGCGCAGCCGTGACGGCCGGATCGGGTACGGCGGCCTGGTCGCCGCCCGGCTGCGGAAGCAGGCCACCGGCGCGACCCCGCTGGGCACGTTCCGGCTGCTGTCGGCCTTCGGGAGGCACCCGCAGGCGGCGGCGTGGAAGCTGCCCTACCGGCAGATCGCGCGCGGCGACTACTGGGTGGAGGACAACGGGTCGGCGTACTACAACCGCTACCGCAACAAGGCCGAGGGCGGCTTCCGCTGGTGGCTGCCGCTGAGCGACCCGAACTCCTCCGAGCGGCTCCTCGACTACCCGACGCAGTACGAGTACTCCGTCGTGATCGGCTTCAACTACGACAACCCGGTCCGCCACCGCGGTGCCGGGATCTTCCTGCACGTCAACGGTCCCGGTGCGACCGCCGGCTGCGTGGCCGGGCCGCGGTGGTGGATCCGCCGGGCGATGGCCGCCCTGGACCCGACCCTGCAGCCGGTCATCGCGATCGGTCGCTGATGGCCGCCGAGCAGGAGCGCACCGAGGTGCGCGTCGAGGTCGATGGCCGCACGCTCACCCTGGTCAACCTCGAGAAGGTGATGTACCCGCGCACCGGGACCACCAAGGGCGAGGTGCTGCACTACTACGCGCAGGTGGCGCCGCGGATCCTGCCCGTGCTCGCCGACCGGGCGGTCACCCGGATCCGCTGGCCGCACGGCACGGGCGAGCAGTCGTTCTTCGAGAAGAACGTGCCCGGCGGCACGCCCAGCTGGGTGCGCACGGTCCGGGTGCCGACCACCGGCTCGCGCACGGCGAGCAAGGAGGCCGGCACGCTGGAGTTCCCGGTCGTGGACTCCCTGGCCACGCTGACCTGGCTGGTGAACCTCGCCGCCCTCGAGCTGCACGTGCACCAGTGGACGGTCGACGCGAAGGGCCGCCCGGAGCACCCGAACAAGATGGTGATCGACCTCGACCCCGGTGAGCCCGCCGGCCTCATGGAGTGCTCGCAGGTGGCCCTGCTCGTGCGGGAGCGACTTGCCGCCGACGGGCTCGACTGCCTCCCGGTCACCAGCGGCTCGAAGGGCATCCACCTGTACGCCGACCTCGACCGCAGCCGTGACTCCGACGGCGTGCGCGACTACGCCAAGGGCATCGCCGAGGAGCTGGAGAAGGCGCACCCGAAGCTGGTCGTCTCGCAGATGACCAAGGCGCGCCGCGGCGGCAAGGTGTTCCTCGACTGGTCGCAGAACAGCGGCTCGAAGACGACGATCGCGCCGTACTCCCTGCGCGGCCGCGACGTCCCGACGGTGGCCGCCCCGCGCACCTGGGACGAGATCGAGGCCGGCGCCGAGGACCCGTTCGGCATCGAGCACCTGCGCTTCGACGAGGTGCTCGAGCGCGACCTCTGAGGTGGCCGGGCCTGGCAGGGACCTGCGCGGACTGGACCGCACACCCAGGCACGGGGTGACTATTTACATTCGGCTGCGGAAGGCTCACATTTGGTGCACTTTGGTCTGGCTGCCTCGGGCATCCAATGAGCTGGACCCTGTCGAAGGAGCACCCGTTGAAGAAGTCCTGGATCGTCGCCGCAGTGGGAGCGGCGTCACTCGTCGCAGCGGCGCTGGCCACCGGCCTCCCGTCCGCGTCCGCCGCGCCGCCCGCGCTGCACCCCGCACACGTCTGCAAGGCGGTGCTCGCCCAGGGTGAGGCCACCTGTCACGCGCTGAAGATGGTCAACGACAAGGGCGTCTCGCCGGCGTCCTCTGCCCCAGCGGCCGGCGCGCTGACGCCGACCCAGGTCCGGGCGGCGTACGGGTTGACGGGCAACGCGAGCAGCACGGTCGCGATCGTCGACGCCTACGGGTACACCAACCTCGAGCGTGACCTGGGCGTCTACCGCAGCCAGTTCGGCCTCACCGCGTGCACCGTCGCGAACGGCTGCCTGAAGATCATGAACCAGAACGGCGGCTCGACGCTGCCGGCGATGGACCTCGGCTGGGCCCAGGAGCAGGCGCTCGACGTCGACGCGGTCTCCGCCACGTGCCCGGGATGCAAGATCCTCGTGGTCCAGGCGAACAGCGCCTCGCTCGCCGACCTCGGCGCGGCCGTGAACACGGCGGCGAGCCAGGCAGGGGTCGTGGCGATCTCCAACAGCTACGGCGGCGGCGACCTTCCGGACTCCTCGTACGGCGCGGCCTACCACCACCCCGGAATCGCGATCACGGCCTCGACCGGTGACAACGGCTACAAGGGTGCGAGCTTCCCCGCCTCGTCGGCCTGGGTCACCGCCGTCGGCGGAACCTCGCTGAGCATGAACGGCACGACGCGGGTGAGCGAGACGGTGTGGAGCGGAAGCGGCTCCGGCTGCTCGAGCTACAACACCGCGCTGTCGGTGGCATCGGCGTACGGCACCGGGTGCTCCAGGCGCGCGATGGCCGACGTGTCCGCCGCCGCGAACCCGAGCACGGGCGGCCTCGCGGTCTACTACCCGAGCAGCTCCACGGTCTCGACGTGGGGCCAGTTCGGCGGGACCAGCGAGTCCTCGCCGATCATCGCCTCGGTCTACGCGCTGGCGGGCAGCGGCTACAGCAACGCGACGCCGTACACCCAGGGCAACGCGAGCAATCTCCACGACGTCACCTCCGGCAGCAACGCACGCCACTGCCCGGTCTCGCAGTGGTGCAAGGCCCGCACGGGCTGGGACGGCCCGACCGGCCTCGGTACGCCGAACGGCACCGGAGCCTTCTAGGCCACGAACGACGGTCCACGACGAAGCCGCAGGCCGGGTAGGTCCCGCCTGCGGCTTCGTCGCGCCCGCGCTCGTCCACACATCCCGCTCGTCCACAAATGGCGCCAGAGAGGTTTCGGCCGGGTGCGCGGTGGGGTAGGAAGGCGTATCACTCTGCACAGCGCAGGACGTGCAGGGCCTCTCGGTCAGCGTCATCTCGGAAGGGGCGGAGCCGCCCATGTCGATCACCTCGGCCTCTCCTGCCCTCCTCGATGCTGCACTCGTCGACCAGCTCGACGTGCAGGTGCGCGCCGCCGTACGCCGTGACGGGGTCGACCCGCAGCGCGACGTGCACCTGGTCCGGTCGATCGCCGAGCAGGTGGTCCGCCGCCACGACGAGCGGAGCCTGACCGGCGCGGTCACCCCGGTGACCGACCCCGACGGTGTGGTCGGCGAGCTGGTCGCCCGCGTCTCGGGCTTCGGGGCGCTGCAGCCCTACCTCGACGACCCCGAGGTGGAGGAGATCTGGATCAACGACCCGAGCCGGGTCTTCGTGGCGCGCGGCGGACGGCACGAGCTGACCAACACCATCCTGACCAAGGACGAGGTGCTCGACCTGGTCGAGCGGATGCTCAAGCAGAGCGGCCGCCGGCTCGACCTGTCCTCGCCGTTCGTCGACGCCCGGCTGCCGCAGGGGCACCGGCTGCACGTGGTGCTGGAGGGGATCAGCTCGGACTTCTCGGCGGTGAACATCCGCAAGTTCATCGTGCGCGCCAGCCGGCTCTCCGAGCTGGTCGGGCTGGGCTCGCTCACCGAGCAGGCGGCGCAGTTCCTCGAGGCGGCGGTGCTCGCGGGGCTGAACATCGTGGTCGCCGGCGGCACCCAGGCAGGCAAGACCACCATGCTCAATTGCCTCGCGGCGGCCATCCCCGGCGGCGACCGGATCGTCAGTGCCGAGGAGGTGCGCGAGCTCAAGGTCCCGCACCCGGACTGGGTCGCGCTGGAGACTCGTCAGGCCGGGCTCGAGGGCACCGGCGAGGTCACGCTGCGCGACCTGGTGCGCGAGTCGCTGCGGATGCGGCCGACCCGGGTGATCGTGGGTGAGGTCCGCTCTGCCGAGGCGCTCGACCTGCTGCTGGCGTTGAACTCCGGCCTTCCCGGCATGGCGACCCTGCACGCGAACAGCGCACGGGAGGCGCTGGTGAAGCTGTGCACGCTGCCGATGCTGGCGGGGGAGAACATCTCGTCGCGGTTCGTGGTGCCCACGGTCGCCGCGTCGGTCGACGTGATCGTGCACCTCGGCACGGCAGCCGACGGCAAACGCCGGGTCAACGAGATCGTGGCCGTCCCCGGACGCGTCGAGCACGACGTGATCGAGACCGAGCCACTGTTCGTCCGGGACGGCGAGCGGCTCGTCCGCACGCAGGGGATGCCCAGTCGCCTGGAAGCGTTCGCCCGCGCCGGAGTCGACGTGGTCGGCCTGCTGCGGACGGTCGGCTGATGGGCGCCGTGCTCGGCCTCGGGGTCGGGGTCGGGCTCGTACTGATGGCGTCGGCGTTCTTCGTCCCGCGCGGTCCGGCGCCGGTGCGCGTCCCGGCGGTCCGGCTGCTGCTCGCCCGCGCCGGTCTGCCCGAGGTCAGCCCCGGTGGCCTCCTCGTCGTGTCTGCCGTGTGCTCGGTGGTGGCCCTCGTGGCCGTTGCTCTGCTGTCCCGCACGGCTCCGGTCGCTCTGGTCTTCGCCTGCATCGGTGGGTACCTCCCGTTCGCAGTGCTCCGCGGTCGTGCGCGGCGGCGGCAGCGCGAGTTCGCCGAGGTGTGGCCCGAGGCGGTCGACAACCTCGTCTCGGGGATCCGGGCCGGCCTCGCGCTGCCCGAGGCACTCGCCGGGCTGGCGGTCCGCGGGCCCGAGCCGCTGCGCGACGCCTTCGTCGCCTTCGCACTGGACTACCAGGCGTCCGGCCGGTTCGTCGACGCACTCGACCGGCTCAAGGACCGGCTCGCCGACCCGGTCGGCGACCGGGTGGTCGAGGCACTGCGGGTTGCCCGCGAGGTGGGCGGCGGGGACCTGGGGCGGCTGCTGCGGAGCCTGTCGTCGTTCCTCCGGGAGGATGCCCGCACCCGCTCGGAGCTGGAATCCCGCCAGGCGTGGACGGTCAACGGTGCCCGGCTCGCGGTGTCCGCGCCGTGGCTGGTGCTCCTGCTGCTCTCGTTCCAGCACGACGTGATCGCTCGTTACGCCACCCCGGCCGGCGTGGTGGTGCTCGTGGTCGGCGCGGGGACCTGCCTGGCGGCGTACTGGGTGATGATGCGCATCGGGAGACTGCCGACCGAACGGCGGATCCTTCGATGACCGCGACCGCGTGGGGTGTCCTGCTCGGTGGGCTCACCGGGTTCGGGATCTGGCTCGTCGTCGACCGGTGGGTGGCGGCTCGGCACACCTCCCTGGCCGTCCGCGTCGCGCCGTACCTGCGTGACCTTCCCGCCGGCGGCACGCTGCGGCCGCCGCCGCGCCCTGCTCCGACCTCGGCGTTCCGCGCGGTGTTCGGTCCGGTCCTCGGTCGCGCGGCCGCCGCGGTCGAACGCGTCCTCGGAGGATCCGCCTCGATCGCCCGGCGGCTCGAGCGCGCGCGCCTGCCGATGAGCGTGCACGACTTCAGGATCAGCCAGGCGGTGTGGGGGCTGGTCGCCTTTGCTGCGGCAGCCGTGCCGTCCGCCGCCGTGGCCCTGCGCTCGCCGCGGCGAGCGATGCCGCTTCTGGTCATGTGTGGCTGCGCGTTCGCACTGGGGGTGCTGCTGCGAGAGAACCGGCTGACCGCTCAGGTGACGCGCCGCGAGCGCCGCATCCTCGAGGAGTTCCCCACCGTCGCCGAGCTGCTCGCCCTCGCCGTTGCCGCCGGGGAGAGCCCGGTCGCCGCGCTCGACCGGGTGGTCAGGCGCACCCGGGGCGAGCTGTCGGCGGATCTGCGCGACGTGCTCGCCGAGGTGCGCACCGGCGTACCGATCGCGCGCGCCTTCGACGGCCTGGCCACTCGTTCCGGCCTTCCGGCCGTGTCCCGTTTCGCCGAGGGGATCGCGATCGCCGTCGAGCGCGGCACACCTCTGGCGGATGTGCTGCACGCGCAGGCAGGTGACGTGCGCGAGGCGGGGCGGCGCGCACTGATCGAGTCGGGGGCGCGGCGCGAGGTCTTGATGATGGTGCCGGTGGTCTTCCTGGTCCTGCCGACCGTGGTGGTCTTCGCGTTCTGGCCCGGGCTGGTGGGCCTGCGCCTGGTGGTGCCGTGAGGCACGAGAGAAGGAGAAGCAGATGAAGTGGTGGTCTCGGGACCGGTGGCGTCGTACCGAGCGCGGCGACGTGCCGGGGTGGGTGCTGATCACGGTGATGAGCGCGGGCCTGGTCGCCGGGCTCTGGGCGATCGCGGGCTCGCAGCTGAGCACGATGCTCCGTGACGCGCTCTCCTCGGTCACGGGCTGAGCACGGCGCGGCGGTCGTCGACTTCGTCCTGGTCAGCCTCGTCCTGGTGCCGCTGGTGCTCGGGCTGGTCCAGGTCGCGCTGGTGCTGCACGTGCGCAACACGCTCACGGCCGCCGCGACCGAGGGCGCCCGGTACGCCGCCACGGTCGACCGGCAGCCCCAGGACGGCGTGGCTCGCACCCGCCAGCAGATCGGCGACGCGATCGCCGACCGGTTCGCAGGTCAGGTGAGCGCCTCGGACGTCACGGTGGACGGCGTGCCCGCCGTGGAGGTCCGGGTGCACGCGAGCATCCCGCCGCTGGGCCTGTGGGGTCCGGCGGTCTCCTTCGACGTCGCCGGGCACGCCGTACGCGAGGTCGCCCGAGGAACGACGCCGGGAGCTGCGCCGTGAGCCGGCCTCGACGGCGGGGCGGTGAGCACGGCAGCGCGATCGTGGAGTTCGTCTGGTTGGCGATCCTGCTGCTGGTGCCGCTGCTCTACGTCCTGCTCGCCGTCTTCGACACCCAGCGCGCGGCGTACGCGGCCTCGGCGGCGGCCCGCTCGGCCAGCCGGGCGTTCGTGACGTCGCCCGACCAGGCCACCGGCTACGCGCGCGCCGAGGCGGCCGCCCGGCTCGCCTTCGGAGACCAGGGCCTGGAGGCCGGCGGGTTCACCCTCACGATCAGCTGCCGGCCCGATCCGCAGCGCTGCCTCACTCCGGGCTCCGTGGTCGCGGCCGAGGTGCGGTCGGCCGCCGACCTGCCGCTCATGCCGGCCGTTCTGGGCGGCAACATCCCGCGGATCGCGGTCTCGGCCGTCCATCGCTCGCCGTACGGCACGTTCCGCGAGGGCCGCTCATGAGGGGCGAGCAGGGCTCGATCACGCCGCTGGTGATCGGGTTCGCCCTGGTCGTCGCGGTCCTCGTGGCTGTGGTCGTCGACGCCTCGGCCGCCTACCTGCGCCGCCAGGGCTTGAACTCCCTCGCTGACGCTGCTGCATTGGCGGCGACCGACGGCCTCCAGGGCGACAGCGTGTACACCCACGGGCTCCGCGACCGGGCCGAGATCGACCCCGAGGCGGCGCGCCGGTACGTCGAGGACTACCTCCGCACGAGCGACGCGCTCCTGCGCTACCCGGGCATGACCTGGTCGGTGTCCACCTCCGACACGGCGGTGCTCGTCCGCGTCGTCGCGCCGCTCGACCTGCCGCTGCACGTGCCCGGCGTCGGGGAGAGGGCGATGGTCGCCGGCACGGCCGCCGCGACCGTCGTGGTCGGCGACTGAGCGAGCTCTGGCCTCAGACCATGGAACCTTCCCGGGTTCGGGCGGATCTGGGTCGTGGTGGATCGATCAACGGCCGAGGACCGGCCTGGAACGGGACGCAGAGCAGTGCCCCGCACATGCGACGGGGGATGCGCGATGCGGGGCACTGTCCGCAGCCAAGGTCCAGGGCTGCCAAGGAAACATAACAAATCTGACAGGAGGTTCTGCCAGATTAAGAAGAGCCATCTCGTCCCGAGCGGCCCGCGTCAGACCGCCGTGGCGCGGATCAGCACCAGCTCGTCGACCGGCAAGCCGGGCGCCTGCACGCCGACGTGCTCGAGCAGGCGGCCGGTCATCCGCAGGCCGTCGCGGGCCCAGGGCAGGTCGGAGGCCGTCGCTGCGGCGACGCCCTGGATCGGCACCGTCGGGGTCGGGGTGGCGGTGACCAGGTAGACCCGACCGGGGTCCAGCCCGGGCAGCGGCACGCGGCCCGGGGGAGTGACCAGGGTCTGTTCCAGGGCCGAGAGCCGGTAGAGCGCCTCGCTGCGGTCGCGCGCCACCACGCCGGTCAGGTCGAGCCCCGTGCCGTCGAGGTCGGCGTGGACCACGGTGCCGGTGTGCAGCAGCGACCGCTCCCGCTTGTACCGGTCGATCCACCCGCGCAGCTGCTCGACGTCGTCGTGCGTCGCCGCGGTGAGGTCCCACTCGACGCCGAAGTGGCCGAAGAGCGCGGTGCCGCCCCGGAAGTCGAGGCTGAGCCGCCGGCCCGTCGTGTGGTCGCGGCTCGCGCCGACGTGGGTGCCCATCAGCTCGAGCGGCAGCGTCAGGCCGGTCCACCGCACGATCCGGTGCCGCTCGTGGGCGTCGATGCAGTCCGACACCCAGGCGCGGTCGGCGTGCTCCATGATCCCGAGGTCGAGGCGGCCGCCACCGCCGCAGCACGACTCGATCTCGAGGCCGGGGTGGCGCGCCTTGAGCTCCGCCATCATCCGGTACGCCGCCTCGGTCTGCGCGTGCACGCCGGGGTGCCGGACCGGCCCGTGGCCGGCGTCCACGAGCGGGCGGTTGTGGTCCCACTTCAGCGAGGCGATGCCGTGTTGCCCGACCAGCGCCGAGATCCGCTCGACGACGTACGCGTAGGCCTCGGGGTGACCGAGGTCGAGCACGTGCTGGTGGCGCGACGGCAGGCCGGGTCCGTGCGCGGTCTGGAGCACCCAGTCGGGGTGCGCGCGGGCGAGGTCGGAGTCGAGGTTGACCATCTCCGGCTCGACCCACAGGCCGAACTCCATGCCCAGCTCCCGCACGCGCTCGACCAGCGGGGTGAGGCCCTCGGGCCAGACCTCCGCGTCGACGTGCCAGTCGCCCAGGCCGGCCCGGTCGTCACGCCGTGCGTGGAACCAGCCGTCGTCCAGCACGAACCGCTCGATGCCGATCTGCGCGGCGGTCTCGGCCAGCGCCAGCAGCGTGGGCAGGTCGTGGTCGAAGTAGACCGCCTCCCAGGTGTTCAGCACGACCGGCCGCGGGCTGCGCGGGTGCTGCGGCCGCGCGCGGAGGGTCTCGTGGAACCGGCCGGACAGCGCGTCGAGCCCCTCGCCCCACGAGCCCAGCAGCCACGGCGACGCGTACGCCGCTCCCGGCTCGAGCAGCCCCTCGGCGGGCAGCAGTCGCTCGCCCCCGCGCAGCAGCCGCCAGCCCGACGTGTGCCGCTCGGCGGAGACCACCTGGTTGCCGCTCCACGCGAGGTGCACGCCCCAGACGGTGCCCCGGCGAAAGCCGAACCCCGGCTCGCCGGCGCACAGCACGGTCGGGAAGTCGTGGCCCGGGCGTCCGCCCCACGCCTCCCGCACCCACTGGCCGGCCGCGAACGGCAGCCGCTGCGGCACCCGCTCGCGCGCGTGCCGCCCGGTCGTGTCGAGCAGCTCCTGCGCCACCTCGGGCACCGGCAGCGCGGGCTCGAGGTGCAGCACCTCGTAGCGGTCCGTGCCGAGGTTCGTCACCGTCGCGCGCAGGGCCACCAGCCCGCTGGCCAGCAGCCGCAACTCGGTGGTGACCTCGAGCGCCGAGGCCCCGTCGGTGCCCGTGCTCACCAGCCGCACGCCGTCGTCCGGGCCGTCCGACCAGTCGTCGGTGCCGGCCTCGTCCACGCGGTGGCTCACCGCGTCGAAGGCGACCGACCACGCCGCACCCTCGCGGCTGCCCAGCAGCCCCGGCCGCCCGAGCCAGCCCGACGAGTGCTGCGGCAGGAGCGAGACCGACTCCTGGCGGTACATCACGCTGTCGCGCGCCGGCAGCAGAACCGCGGCCGCCAGGGCGTCGAGGTCGTCGGCCGAGGCCTCACCGAGGTCCGGTCCCCAGTGCAGCACGCACGGCAGCACGTCCGCGTCCAGCCGGAGCACGACGCTGGTGCCGCCCCGCCGCAGGTGCACGACCCCCGTCGGCTCCGCGGGCGTCGCACGTACGCCGGTCGCCCCGCTGGTCGTCTCCGTGCTCACCGAGGCACCAGCACAGCCACGCCCCTGCCCGGGAGCGACCGGAGAGCCTCCTCGTCGCCGGCTGTGCTCAGCAGCACGTCCGCGGCGTCGGCGAGCCCGGCGAGGTCGACGTCCTCGGCGGTGCGGTTGATCACGAACCAGTACTCCGACGTCTCGTCGGCCCGGACGGTCAGCTCCACCCGGCCGCGCAGCGCGGAGGGCAGCTCGCTCTCCACGCCCGCGTGCTCGAGCACCGTCGCCAGCACGGGCGCGATCCCCCCGGCGCCCAGGCGCGTCGAGACGTACGTCGCCGAGCCGCGCTCGGGCACGCGCCTCGTGATCGCGGGACGCCCGGCCTGCGGCCCCGACGCGTACGCCGCCAGCACCTCCGTGTCCTCTGAGGTGACCTCGATCCGGTCGGTCCACAGCGTGCCGACGCGGCCGTCGTCGAGCGTGACCTGCTCGCCGTCCAGCAACGGCGCGAGCTCCTCGATCCGGATGCCGAGCACGTCGCGCAGCGCGCCGGGGTAGCCGTCGAGCCAGACGTGGTCGTGCTCGTCGACGATCCCGGAGAAGTAGGTGGTGACCAGGTGTCCGCCGCGCTCGACGAACCCGACGAGCCGGTCGCGCAGGGCCGCCGGTACCAGGTGCAGCACGGGTGCGACCACCACGTCGTACTCCTCGAAGGACCGGCTCGTCGGCAGCACGTCGACGCGGACGCCGAGGTCCAGGCACGCGGCGTACCAGTCCAGGCCCTCGCGGCGGTAGTCGAGGGAGGCGTTCGGGTGGGAGTCCTGCTCGGCGGCCCACCACGAGTCCAGGTCGAAGAGCACCGCGACCCGGGCCGGCTTGCGGCGGGTGCCGGAGACCGGGGCGAGCCGGCGCAGGTGCTGGCCCAGCCTCGTGACCGTGCGGAAGACCTCGGTGTCCTCACCGGCGTGCGGCACCATCGCGGAGTGGTACTTCTCCGCTCCGGCGGCGGACTGGCGCCACTGGAAGAAGCACACCGCGTCGGCGCCGTGGGCGACGTGGGTGAGCGAGTCGCGGACCAGGGCTCCGTCCGGCTTGGCCGGGTTGGTCGCCCGCCAGTTCACGGCGCTGGTGGAGTGCTCCATGAGGAACCAGCGCTCCCCGCCGGCCATGCCGCTGGTGAGGTTGGCCGAGTAGGACAGCTCGTCGAGGGCGCGGTCGTCGACCACGACGTAGTGGTCGTTGGAGACGAAGTCGACCTCGCCGGCCCAGTCGGCGAAGTCGAGGCCCTTGTCGCCGTCCATCACCATGAAGTTGGTGGTCACCGGCACGTCCGGGGTCACGCGGTGCAGCACCGCGCACTCGGCGCGCAGGTAGTCCTTGAGCGCGTCGGAGGAGAACCGCTTGAAGTCCAGCTGCTGCGTGGGGTTCGGGTTCGCCGCGGCCAGGCGCGGCGGCAGGATCTCCGCCCAGTCGCCGTAGCGCTGCGACCAGAACGCCGTGCCCCAGGCGTGGTTGAGCGCGTCCAGCGTGGAGTACCGCTCCTGGAGCCAGACCCGGAAGGCGGCCGCGGCGTCGTCGGAGTAGTCGTGGACGTTGTGGCAGCCCAGCTCGTTGGAGACGTGCCAGGCAGCCAGGGCGGGATGGTCGGCGTACCGCCGCGCGACGCTCTCGGCGAGCGCGAGGGCGTAGCGCCGGAACACCGGGGAGGTCGGACGCCAGTGCTGCCGGGCGCCCGGCCAGACCGTCGAGCCGGCGTGGTCGACCGGCAGGATCTCCGGGTGCTTCGTGGTCAGCCAGGGCGGGGGAGAGGCGGTCGCGGTGGCGAGGTCGACGGCGATCCCGTGGTCGTGCAGCAGGTCCATCACGTCGTCGAGCCAGGCGAAGTCCCAGGTGTCCTCGCTCGGCTGCAGGGTCGCCCACGAGAAGATCCCGAGCGAGACGATGTTGACGCCCGCCTGCTGCATCAGGCGGACGTCGTCCTTCCAGGTCTCGCGTGGCCACTGCTCGGGGTTGTAGTCGGCGCCGTACGCCAACGGGCCCGGGCCCCCGGGTCCGGCGACGGTGCGGGGCCACCGGACCCAACGGGGCCGTGAGGGGTCGGTCATCAGGGCGTGCTCCTCGGGGCCGCAGTGCTGTCACGTACGACGAGCTGGGTGCCGATCCGCACCGGCTCGCGGTGGTGCTCGCCGGACTGGATCTCGTGGATGAGCGCGTCGACGGTCGCCTCGCCGACCTCGACGAACGACTGACGGACGGTCGTGAGGGGTGGCCAGAAGTGCGCCGACTCGTCCATGTCGTCGAACCCCACGACACTGACGTCGCCCGGGACCTCGCGTCCGTGCTCGTGCAGGGCGTGCAGGACGCCCAGCGCCATCTGGTCGTTGGCCGCGAAGACCGCGGTCACCTCGTCGTTGCGCGCCAGCTCCAGGCCTGCGGTGTAGCCGGAGTCGACCGACCAGTCGCCGGCCAGCACCGGCGGCACCTCCAGGCCCCGCTCGGTGAGGGTTTCCTCCCACGACGCCCGTCGCCGGATCGCCGAGTAGGACTCGGTCGGCCCGGAGACGTGCCAGACGGTCCGGTGGCCCAGGTCGAGCAGGTGCTCGGTGGCCTGGCGCGCGCCCTGTGCCTGGTCGGTGTCGACGATCGGGTAGTCGAACAGTGCACTGGAGTCCACGACCACCGTCGGCAGCGTCTCCGGCAGCCGGACCTCGTCGAGCAGGTGCGCCTCGATCAGGATCACCGCGCCGTCGACGGCCTGGTGGTCGAGCCCGGCGAAGGTCTCCGACAGCCGCTCCTCGGTCGCGCTGAGCACGGGGATCAGGTTGACCGCGTAGCCGCGCGCGGTCGCCGCCGTGGCAATGGCGTCGAGGCTGCGCGTGGTGCCGAAGCTGGACAGCTCGAAGACGATCACCGCGATGCTGCGGAACTGCCCGGTCCGCAGCGCGCGGGCCGCGCGGTTGGGCCGGTAGCCGAGCTCGCGCATGGCGGCCAGGACCCGCTCGCGGGTCGCCGCGTCGACGTTGTCGTGCCCGTTCGAGACGCGGGAGACGGTCTGCCCCGAGACCCCCGCGAGGCGGGCGACGTCGAGCATCGACGGGCCCCGTCGCCCGCGGTCGCGCGTCCCCGGCTTGAGCTCCGCCGCCATGTCAAAAACTCCTACCCCGTAGATGTTGACGTCAACATGTTACCGCCGTCACACTCCATGTTGACGTAAACACGGCCCGGGCACCAGCCCTTGGCCGGACAGGAGGCGAATCGTGAGCAGCGCGGTGCAGGCGGTGAGTCACCGCCGGTGGTGGTCGAACCGGGACCTGCGAGGCTGGTCGTTCGTCGCGCCCTTCCTCGCGGTGTTCGCGCTCGTCTTCCTCGCCCCGATCGGGTACGCGATCTACCTCAGCCTCTACCGGGAGCAGGCCTTCTTCGGCGGGAAGACGTTCGTCGGGTTCGGCAACTACACCGACGTCTTCTCCGACGGGAAGTTCTGGGAGGGCGCGGTGCGCGTGCTCCTCTTCCTGGCGGTGCAGGTGCCGATCATGCTCGGTCTCGCCCTGGCGGCGGCGCTGGCCATCGACAGCGGCCGGCTGCGAGCGCCGCGGGTGTTCCGGCTGGTGATCTTCCTGCCGTACGCCGTCCCGGGCGTGGTGGCCGTCCTGATGTGGGGCTACCTCTACGGCACCAGCTTCGGCCTGGCGGCCGACATCAACCACCTGCTCGGCACGGCGCTGCAGCCGCTGAGCGGCCGCTGGGTGCTCACGTCGATCGTCAACATCGTGACCTGGGAGTTCGTGGGCTACAACATGCTGATCTTCTACTCCGCGCTGCGCACGGTGCCCGAAGACCTCTACGAGGCGGCCGCGCTCGACGGCGCCGGCGCCCTCCGCACGGTGTTCTCGATCAAGATCCCCGCCCTGCGGGGGGCCATCGTGATCGCGACGATCTTCTCGATCATCGGCAGCTTCCAGCTGTTCAACGAGCCGAACATCCTGCGCAACCTGGTGCCGAACGTGATCAACACCAACTACACGCCGAACATGTACGCCTACAACCTCTCCTTCGGCGGGCAGCAGTACAACTACTCGGCGACGGTGGCGATCGTGATGGGCGTGCTCACCGCGATCATCGCGTACGTCGTCCAGCTGCGCGGATCGAGGGACGCGCTGTGACCGCGACGATGAGCCCCGAGCAGGCACAGCCCGTGGCCGTCGAGTCGACCGGCCGCCGGTCCTCGGCCCTGCGTCCCGGGAAGTCCCGCGTGCTGACCGGCGTCATGGTGCTCTACGTCATCTACACGCTGATCCCGCTCGTGTGGCTGGTGATCAGCGCGACCAAGACGCAGACCGACCTGCTCTCGACGGCCGGTCTCGCGCCCGGCCACAGCTTCGCGCTCTTCTCGAACATCAAGGAGACGCTGACCTACCGCGACGGCATCTTCCTGCGCTGGTTCGCCAACACGCTCCTGTACGTCGTCGTCGGCGCCGGTGGTGCCACCCTGCTCTCCACGGCGGCGGGCTACGGCCTGGCGAAGTACCGCTTCCCCGGCCGTCGGGCCGTGTTCGCCGTGGTCCTGGGCGCGATCGCGATCCCGCCGACGGCGCTGGCGGTCCCGACCTTCCTGATGTTCTCCAACATGGGGCTGACCAACACCGTCTGGGCGATCATCGTGCCCTCGTTGGTGAGCCCGTTCGGGCTCTACCTGATGTGGGTGTACGCCGAGGAGGCGGTGCCCCAGGAGCTGCTCGAGGCGGCGCGGATCGACGGTGCCGGCGAGTTCCGGATCTTCTGGACCGTCTCGCTCCGGCTGCTCGCGCCCGGCGTCGTCACGGTGCTGCTGTTCGCGCTGGTCTCGACCTGGAACAACTACTTCCTCCCGCTGATCATGCTCAGCAAGCCGAACCTCTACCCGCTCACGGTCGGCCTGACCCAGTGGAGCAACCAGGCCCACGGCGCGGGAGCGCACCCGGTCTACAACCTCGTGGTCACGGGGTCCCTGCTGACGATCGTGCCCCTGATCGTCGTGTTCTTCCTCCTGCAGCGGTTCTGGCAGTCCGGCCTGAGCGCGGGAAGCGTCAAGCAATGACGGAAACCAACGAAAGGAACACCATGAAGATCGGTCATCGGCGGAGGTTCCGGCGACTCGGCCTCATCCTGGCAGCGCTGACGGCGTCGACGCTGATCCTCGCGGGTTGCGGCGGCTCGGGCGGCAGCGGCAGCGCGAACGACAGCGGCGGTACCAAGGCATCGCCCCAGGCCCTGGACGCGGCCCTCAAGAAGGGCGGCACGATCACCTACTGGACCTGGACGCCGTCCGCCGAGGCCCAGGTGAAGGCGTTCATGGTGGAGTACCCGAACGTCAAGGTGAACCTCGTCAACGCCGGTACCGGCAACGACCACTACACCAAGCTGCAGAACGCGATCAAGGCCGGCTCGGGTGCGCCCGACGTCGCCCAGATCGAGTACCAGGCGCTGCCGCAGTACGCACTGCCCGGCTACCTCGTGGACCTGCGCCAGTACGGCCTCGACAGCCTCGAGTCCGACTACACCCCGTCGACCTGGCGGGCCGTGCACGTCGGTGACGGTCTCTACGGACTCCCGCAGGACTCCGGACCGATGGCGATGTTCTACGACAAGACCGTCTTCGACAAGTACCACATCGACGTGCCGAAGACCTGGGACGAGTACACCGCCGCGGCCAAGAAGCTGCACGCCGCGGACCCGAAGGAGTACATCACCAACGACTCCGGTGACCCGGGCTTCACGACCAGCATGATCTGGCAGGCGGGCGGCAAGCCGTTCACCACCGACGGCAAGAAGGTCACGATCAACCTGCAGGACGAGGGCAGCAAGAAGTGGACGGCCGTCTGGAACCCGCTGGTGCAGCAGGGCCTGGTCTCGCAGATCCCCGGCTGGTCCGACGAGTGGTTCAAGGGCCTCGCCAACGGCACCATCGCCACGATGATCTACGGCGCCTGGATGCCGGGTGTGTTCGAGTCGTCGGCTCCCGGCGGCTCGGGCAACTGGAGGGTCGCACCGATGCCGACGTACGACGGCCAGCCCGCCACGGCCGAGAACGGTGGCAGCACCGAGTCGGTCATCAAGCAGAGCAAGAACCCCGCTCTGGCGGCGGCGTTCGTCCGCTGGCTGAACAACGGCAACGGCATCAAGCCGTTTCTGGAGAAGGGTGGCTTCCCGGCCACCGTGAAGGACCTCAAGGACCCGTCGTTCGTGAACAAGCCGGACCCGTACTTCGGTGGCCAGCAGGTCAACCAGGTGCTGACCGCGGCGGCCGACTCGGTCGTGCCGGGCTGGAGCTACCTGCCGTTCGAGCTGTACGCGAACACGATCTACGGTGACACGGCGGGCAAGGCCTACCAGGCCAAGTCCGACCTCAACGGCGGTCTGCAGGCCTGGCAGGACGCGCTGGTGAAGTACGGCAACCAGCAGGGCTTCGAGGTGAACAAGTAATCCTCGCCGCCCGGGTCGAGCCACCTTCTCCGGAAGGTGGCTCGACCCACGCCCCGCCGGGGGCCCTGCCTCCGGCGAACGAAAGGACGCCCATGCCCGACTTCCGGATCGGCGAGGCCGACTTCCTGCTCGACGGCGAGCCGGTCCGGATCCTGTCCGGCTCGCTGCACTACTTCCGGGTCCATCCCGACGACTGGGCCGACCGGATCGGGAAGGCCCGGCTGATGGGCCTGAACACGATCGAGACCTACGTGCCGTGGAACGCGCACAGCCCGCGACGCGGGGAGTTCCGCACCGACGGGATGCTCGACCTGGCTCGCTTCCTGCGCCTGGTCGGTGAGGCCGGGATGCACGCGATCGTGCGACCGGGCCCGTTCATCTGCGCCGAGTGGGACCGCGGCGGCCTGCCCACGTGGCTGTTCGCCGATCCCGAGGTCGGCGTACGCCGGCACGAGAAGCGGTTCCTCGAGATGGTCGAGGAGTACCTCGACGCGGTGCTCGCCGTCGTCGCGCCGCTGCAGGTCGACCGCGGTGGCCCCGTGGTGCTGGTCCAGGTCGAGAACGAGTACGGCGCCTTCGGTGACGACCGTGCCTACCTCGAGGCGGTCGCGGACATCATCCGCCGCGCGGGGATCACCGTGCCGCTGGTCACCGTCGACCAGCCGGTCGACGAGATGCTCGCGGCGGGCGGTCTCGACGGCGTCCTGCGCACGGCGTCGTTCGGCTCGCGCAGCGCCGAGCGGCTGCGCACGCTGCGTGCGCACCAGTCGACCGGCCCCCTGATGTGCATGGAGTTCTGGGACGGCTGGTTCGACCAGTGGGGCAGCCACCACCACACCACGTCGGTCGAGCAGGCCGCCGAGGAGCTGGACACGCTGCTGGCCGCCGGAGCGTCGGTCAACGTCTACATGTTCCACGGCGGGACGAGCTTCGGCCTGACCAGCGGCGCGAACGACAAGGGCACCTACCGGCCGACGATCACGTCGTACGACTACGACGCCCCGCTGGACGAGGCGGGCGACCCGACGCCGAAGTACGTCGCGTTCCGCGACGTGATCGCGCGACACAGCCCCGTGCCCGACGAGCTGCCCGCTCCGCGCACGCCGGCGCCCGAGCTGAGCGCCGCACTCGGTGAGCCCGTCCCACTGCTCGCCGACCCGGACGCCTGGGGCACGGCGACCGAGCACGACGGCCCTCCGACCCTGGACGAGCTGGACGGGTCGCCGAAGCTCGCCGTGTACGTCGCCGACCTCGCCGGCCCCGACGCGCCGGTGGTGCTCAGCGTCGGGGAGGTCCGGGACCGCGCCGCGGTGTTCCTCGACGGCGACCCGGTCGGCGTCCTGGAGCGGGAGCACCATGCCCACGCGCTGGTGCTGCCGCGCGGCCGCGGCCGGCTCACGCTCGTCGTCGAGGACCAGGGTGGGGTCAACTACGGCCCGCGCATCGGAGAGACCAAGGGCCTGATCGGGCCGGTCCGGCTGAGTCACCCGGGGGGCGCCGAGGAGGTCCGCGGCTGGTCGGTCCGGGCGCTCGACCTCGACGCGCTGCCGAGCCTGTGGGACCGCACCGACGTGCGTGGCGCCGGACCGGGGCCGACCGCGTGGCGCGCGACCTTCGACGCGCAGGCGTCGGAGCGCCACTTCCTGCACACGTCGGGCTGGGGCAAGGGCATCGCGTGGGTCAACGGCTTCTGCCTCGGCCGCTACTGGCGGCGAGGCCCGCAGCAGACCCTCTTCGTGCCCGGGCCGGTCGTGCGCGAGGGCCGCAACGAGCTGGTGGTCCTGGAGCTCGACGTCATGGCCGACCCCGTCGCCCGGTTCGTGGCCGCGGCCGTCCTGGGCCCCCTGGAGCCCTGATCACGGTCGAGCGCCGTCCCGACCCGACACAATGGGCGCCATGACGGACCACCGCCCGATCGCGACCTGGCTGACCGACATGGACGGCGTGCTCGTCCACGAGGAGGACCCGATCCCCGGCGCGGCGGAGTTCATCGAGGCGTTGAAGAGCTCGGGGCTGTCCTTCCTGGTGCTGACCAACAACTCGATCTTCACCCCGCGCGACCTGCGGGCCCGGCTGCTGGCCAGCGGCATCGACGTGCCCGAGGACTCGATCTGGACCTCCGCGCTCGCGACCGCGCAGTTCCTCGACGACCAGCGGCCCGGCGGGTCGGCGTACGTGCTCGGCGAGGCGGGGCTCACCACCGCCCTGCACGACATCGGCTACGTGATGACCGACCGCAACCCCGACTACGTGGTGCTGGGGGAGACCCGCACCTACTCCTTCGAGGCGATCACCCGGGCGGTCCGGCTGATCGAGGGCGGGGCCCGCTTCATCGCCACCAACCCCGACCCGTCCGGTCCGAGCGTGCTCGGCACGATGCCCGCGACCGGCTCGGTGGCGGCGCTGATCAGTACGGCGACCGGTCGGCAGCCGTACTTCGTCGGCAAGCCCAACCCACTGATGATGCGCAGTGCCCTCAACCGTCTCGAGGCGCACTCCGAGACCACCGTGATGGTGGGCGACCGGATGGACACCGACGTGATCTCCGGCCTGGAGGCGGGCCTGCGCACGATCCTCGTGCTCACCGGGTCGACGCGGTCCGAGCACGTCGAGAACTTCCCCTACCGCCCGACGAAGGTGGTCGAGTCGATCGCCGACCTGGTCGACCTGGTCGCGGAGCGCGCGATCAGCTCCTGAGCCGGGCGCGGCCGATCACGGCGGATTCCGGACTCGGCAGGACAGAAATGATCCGGAACCCGCTCGTGATTTCGGGTATCGGATCGGCTCAGGTCGGCTCCCGGGACGCCGATGGAGGTGCGAGGTCGAGAACGCGGCCGACGACCGAGGAGGTGCCGTGAGGCTGTTTCGACGTGGTGAAGGTGCGGCGCCCGCGGCGTCCGCGATCGACGAGGCCCGGGCCAACACGCAGGCGGTGACCGCCGTGGTGCGCGCACTCGCCGAGGCGACGACCCTGGACGCCGCTGCACGAGCCGCGCTGGACGCCGTCCGCGCCTGCTTCGGCTGGGCCTACGGGTCGTGCTGGCGCGTCGACCCGGCGACCCAGTCCCTGCGCTTCGCCCTCGAGTCCGGCGATGCCGGCGAGGAGTTCCGCCGGGTCACGCTGGCTGCCTCGTTCCGCGAAGGCGTCGGTCTGTCCGGCCGAGCCTGGAAGGCGCGGGACCTCGTGTTCGTCCAGGACCTCGGTGACGTCAAGGACTGCGTCCGGGCCCCCGTCGCCCAGAAGGTCGGCGTGCGCAGCGGCATCTGCTTCCCGATCACGGACGCCGGCAAGGTCGTCGGCACGATGGACTTCTTCGCCACCGAGACGCTCGAGCTCTCCGAGGAGCGTCTCGACACCCTCAGGTCGGTCGGGGTCCTGGTGTCCCAGGCCCTGGAGCGGGTCGCCCAGACCGAGCGCCAGGAAGCGGCTGCGCTCGACGTCGCCGCCATCAACAGTGTTCTCCGGGACCTCTCCGCGGCCACGAGCGAGGAGGAGGCGACCCGACGTGCGTTGGAGACGGTGCGCACGGAGTTCGGCTGGACCTACGGGTCGTACTGGTCGGTCGACACCACGGCGAACGCGCTGCGCTTCGTGCTGGAGTCGGGGAGCGCCGGTGAGGAGTTCCGCCAGGTGACCCAGTCGGCCACCTTCGCCGAGGGGGTCGGCCTCGCGGGCCGCGCGTGGAAGACCCGCGACATGGTGTTCGTGCCCGACCTCGGTGAGGTCACGGACTGCGTCCGGGCTCCCGCCGCCCAGCGTGCCGGCGTCCGGTCGGGCGTGTGCCTGCCGCTGATCGTGCACGGCTCGGTGACCGGGACGATGGACTTCTTCTCGACCGAGGAGATCGACCTCTCCGCGAGTCGACGGGACGCCCTGCGCAACACGGCGTTCCTGGTCTCGCAGGCACTGCAGCGGATCCAGGAGACCAACCGGGTCGCGTCCGCCGGCTCGGAGCTGGTGACCTCGATCGAGGAGGCCGAGCGCAACGTCCTCCAGGCCACGTCCGTCGCCGATCAGGCGACCACGCTCGCCCGCGAAGCGAACGAGGCCGTCGACCGGCTCGGCAGGTCCAGCATGCAGATCGGCGACGTCGTGAAGGTGATCAACTCGATCGCCGGGCAGACCAACCTCCTGGCGCTCAACGCCACCATCGAGGCCGCACGAGCCGGCAATGCCGGCAAGGGCTTCGCCGTGGTGGCCGGCGAGGTGAAGGAGCTCGCCCAAGGCACTGCGCGCGCCACCGACGACGTGGCTCGCCTCGTCAACGCGATCCAGGGCGACGCGACCAGCGTGGTGGAGAGCCTCGGCGCGATCGGGCAGATCATCGGCCGGATCCACGAGACCCAGACGATGATCAGCGGGGTGCTCACCGAGCAGGCGGCCGTGACCCGGGAGATCGTCCAGAGCGCCTGAGGACGCTCGCGGGCCGGCGATGACGGCCGCGGTCGTCTGCCACCGTGCCGGCCTCAGGTGAGGCCGAGGTCGCCGGCCACGCGGTCGACCAGGTGGGTGAAGTGCACGTCGTAGTCGAGCACCCCCTTGTGGAGGTGGCCGAACAGCTCCAGCGTGAGCTGGCCGATCAGCAGCGGCCAGGCCATCATCGCCCGCACCAGCCTCTCGTCGCTGATCGGTCGGCCGACCGACTCCGCGATCGGTGCGAGGGCCGCGCGCTCCTTGCGCGGGACCGGCATCGTCGGAGCCCCGAGGGGCGCACCCTGCTTCTCGGCATCGGCGATCAGGGCGAGGAACACCTGGGGGGTGCGCATGGCGGGCATCACGGTGTCCTCCGGTGCGGCGTACCCGGGCACGGGGGAGCCGTAGAGCAGGGCGTACTCGTGCCGGTGGTCGAGCGCCCAGTCGCGGAGGGCGTGCGCCATCGCGGTCCACCGCTTCCGCAGCTGTTGGCGCGGTACGCCGGCCTCCGCGGCCTCGACCGCGTCGCCGCTCTCGTCGTAGCACTCGACCAGCAGGGCCGTGATCAGGTGGTCGCGGCTGGGGAAGTAGCGGTACACCGCCGACGACGCCATGCCCAGCTCGCGAGCGATCTGCCGGACCGAGAGCTCGCCGGGGCCCACGTCGGCGAGCTGCGCCCGCGCCCTGGTCAGGATCGCCCGGGTGAGCTCGATGCGGGCGAAGTCCCGCGCCGTGCGCGGGGCCGAAGGAGTCTCCATGAGAGGCATCCTGCCTCGAATCGAGAGCGGTGTAAACAAACAAGAGCAATGCTCTTGCTTTTCTGTCCGAGTCATGCCAGTCTCTCTTTCGAGAGCAGTGCTCTCGTTTCCACGGACCGAGGGCGATCCCCTCACGACAGAAGGTGCAAGAGATGTCCGATCGACACGTGATCATCGGGGCCGGGCCGGTCGGCCAGGCCGTGGCAACGGTTCTCGCCGAGCGCGGGGCCGACGTGGTCCTTGCCAGCCGCTCGGGGAAGGGACCGGAGCTGGCCGGAGCCCGGCGCGTGGCCGTCGACGCGGCCGATGCCGAGGAGCTGAGCCGCCTCACCGAGGGCGCACAGGTGCTCTACAACTGCGTCAACCCGCCCCGGTACGACGCCTGGGCCGAGCTGTGGCCGCCGGTCGCGGCCGCTCTCCTCACGGCGGCCGAGCGCACCGGTGCCGTGCTCGCGGTCACCGGCAACCTCTACCCCTACGGACCACTGGACCGGCCGATGGTCGAGGGCATGCCCGATGCCGCGCCCGGCAAGAAGGCCCAGATCCGGGCTCGCATGACCGCCGACGCGCTGGCCGCCCACAAGGCCGGCCGGATCCGCACCGTCGAGGTGCGTGGGTCGGACTATGTCGGTGCGCCGCTGGGCGACCATGCGCACGTTCCTCGCGTCGTACCGGCCGCTCTGGAGGGCAAGACCGTGCGGGTGATCGGCGACGCCCACCAGCCGCACACCTGGACCGACGTGCACGACATGGGCCGCGCCCTCGTCGCCACCGCCGGCAACGAGTCCGCCCTGGGCCGGGTCTGGCACGCCCCCAGCAACCCGCCGCGGACGCAGGCCGAGGCGGTCAACGACGTGCTTGCGTCCGTCGGCCGGCCACCGGTCACCGTGAAGGCATACCCGCGCTGGGTGGTCCGCGGCTTCGGACTGCTGAACTCCCAGATGCGCGAGCTGCAGGAGACCGAGTACCAGTTCACCCGCACCTACGTGATGGACTCCTCGGCGATCACCGCCGAGCTCGGGCTCGCCCCGACGCCGTGGGACGAGGTATGCCGGCGTACGGCGGGCTGATCAGTCGGTGCTGAGCCGGCCGAAGCGCGTCGGCACGCCGTGCAGGGCCAGCCGGCCGACGCGGTCCGGCAGGTGGGGGGCTGTCCGGATCCCGTCGTCGCCGATGTCGAGACCGAGCACGGCCGTGATCAGCATCAGCGTCGTCCCGGCTGCCCACGCCTGCGGGCTGCACGCCGACGGGTAGGGCACCGGGACCTCCACGTCGTCCCGGCTGGCGCCCACGAGCGCCTCGGGCAGCCGGTGGTCGACGTACGGGCCGGCGTCGAGGAGGGCGCGTGCGATCCGCGCGGCCTCCGCGCGCCGGCCGTAGCGGGTCAGGCCCGCGACGATGAGCGCGTTGTCGTGCGGCCACACCGTGCCGTTGTGGTACTCCACCGGGTTGTACGCCGGCTGCCCGGCGGCCAGGGTACGCACGCCCCAGCCGGAGAACATCGCGTCGCCGAGCAGGTGGCCCACGACTGCATCGACGTGCTCCTCCGGGACGATCCCGCTCCACAGGAGGTGGCCCATGTCGGACGCGAGGGTGCGCACCGGCTGCTTGTCCGCGTCCAGAGCGAGCGCGTAGAAGCCCAGGTCGGGCAGCCAGAACGCGTCGACGAACCGGCTGCGCAGCGCGGCCGCGTCCTGCTCCAGGCGCTCGGCCAGTGCGGTGTCGCCCCAGACCTCGCGCGCGAGCCGAGCGGTCCGGACGCGCGCGTCGTAGGCGTAGCCCTGGACCTCGCACACGGCGTGCGGACGGCTCGCGATCCGGCCGTCGGGATGGATGATCGAGTTCCAGGAGTCCTTCCAGCCCTGGTTCACCAGCCCGGTCGCCGGGTTGCGGGTCGCGTACTCGATGAACCCGTCGCCGTCCAGGTCGGCGTACTCGTCCAGCCAGCGCACCGCGGCTCTCGCGTGCGGCTCGAGCGCGCGGACCGTCTCCACGTCTCCGCTCCAGCGCTCGTACTCGTCGAGGAGCACCAGGAAGAGCGGGGTCGCGTCGACCGACCCGTAGTACGGCGAGTGCGGACGCTGACCGAAGTGGACGAGCTCACCGTGCCGCAGCTCGTGCAGGATCTTGCCGGGCTCGGCGTCGCGGAAGTCATCGAACTCCGTGGCCTGGCAGGCGGCGAGCGCGTGGAGGGTGGCCCGCGCCAGGCCGGGTGCGTAGGGGAGGGCCTGGTAGCTGGCGATCAGGCTGTCGCGGCCGAACAGGGCCATGAACCAGGGCAGCCCGGCCGCAGGGACCATCCCCTCGGCGTGCGGGTCCGGGCAGAACCGTAGAGCGGCCAGGTCGACGAGGCTCTGCCGGTACAGGTGGCGCACGTCGTCGGAGTCGGTCTCCAGCCGCGGGGCGGCCGCCAGCCACTCCGCCAGCAGCGGCTCGTCGGCCGGACGGTTCGGCGCTGCGTCGCTGCCGGTGTCGACCATGACCTCGATGTCACGTGTCCAGGTCTCCCCGGGCTCGAGCACGAGCTGGAACTCGACGGACTCACGGGTGTAGAACCCGGCCCCGGCGTGCACCTGGGTCTCCCGCCGGAACTCCTCGCGCCGGTAGCCGAGCACCGCGTGGTCGTCGCCGAGTCGGTGGTAGAGGACGCCGGCCTTGCCCAGCTTGTCCTTCACCTCGAAGACGTCGGCGAAGTCGGCGCCGAACGCCAGGGTCAGGCCGACGCGCACCTGCTCGGTGTCGTGGCTGGTGACCTCCAGCGTCTCGTGCAGCCCGCGGTCGATCCGGCGCCGCCGCACGATCGAGAGAGTGGGGTTGGTGTAGATCGTGCCGGTCGGCTCCTGGAGGTACATCACGGCGTGGTCGGAGTCGGTCTCCACAGCGCCCAGGACCTCGAGCGCGCGGCCGTTCACGCGCAGGGCCCACTGCGAGAGGTGGCGCATGTCCCGGTGGAACAGGCCCTCGGGGAGGTCCCCGGCGAGCGTGACGTCGCCGCGCGCGTCGCTGACCATGAACGTCGGGCCGGCGAGGACGGTGACCTGGCGCGGCCGGACCATCAGGCGCCCTCCGTTCGCTGGTCGGGCGGGACGGGACGGATCCGCGAGGTCGGCCTCGCGCCGCGCCGACTGGTCGCCGGTGGCCGCAGCCCGAGGTGGACGACGGCCTGGGCGACCGAGCGCAGGCTCGCGTTGTTGCGACGGGCGTGGTCACGCAGCATGGCGTAGGCCTGGTCGATGGTGCAGCCGAGCTCCCCGACCAGGACGCCCTTGGCCTGCTCGATGTCGACCCGCGACTCCAGCGCCTCCTGCAGCTGCTCGGCGGTCCGCCGGACGTGGTCCAGGGCCGACTCGTGAGCGGCGTACCCGGCGGCGAGGTCGGCGAGTACCTCCGCGGCAGCGACCTCGGTGAGGTGCCAGCGGTGCGGCTCGCTCGCGACCACGGTGAGCACGCCTGCCGGGCGTTCGCCCAGCCGCAGCGGCACCGCGAGGACGCCCTCGACGCCCGCGGAACGGGCGCGCTCGACGTACCGCGGCCAGCGCTCGTCGGCCTCGAGGTCGTCGGCGAACACCACCGCGCCCTCGCGCAACGCGTCGATCGTGGGGCCCTCGTCCAGCTTCATCTCGGTCGTGACCATTCCGGCTCCGGGGGCGTCGGTCGCCGCCACGGGCCGCAGCGTCCCGGCGCTGTCGGTCAGCACGACGGCCGCAGCCGGGATGCCCAGCACCTCGGACGTCCGGAGCGCGAGGTCCTGCATCACCTCGATGAGTGCGCCCGGACGCGCCATCGTCCGCGCGAGCTCCGAGCACGCCCGCGCGAGCGGCTCTTCCATGGCCCCGGTCAAGTGTCCTCCCAGACACACGTCGCGCCGTACCCCCTCGGCCCCGTACCCCGCACGGCGAAAACCAACATGGCGCGGCCCGCCGGGATCGCCGTTTCGGCCTGCAGGCCAGGGGTACAGCGTCCGCACGTCACCTTGCGGCCCCCGGACCTTCGGGCGCAGACGGACATCCACGCGTGACCCCGGACCCCGGCGCGCCATTGGCCGACTGCCGGGGGAGAGACCGCACGATGACCACCTTGCACACTCCGCACTCGCAGACCGGGCGCCTGCACACCAGGCGCCTGCTGACACGTCCGGTCACGGCTGCCCCGGACCGGACGCCACCGCTGCACGTGGCGGTCGTCGCGCCGCCCTGGTTCTCGGTCCCCCCGGACGGCTACGGCGGCATCGAGGCGATGCTCGGTGGCCTGGTCGACGGCCTGGTCGATCGCGGCCACCGGGTCACCCTGATCGGCGCGGGCCCCAACGGCACCCGAGCCGACCGGTTCGTCGCGGTCTACGAGGAACCGCCGTCCGAGCGCCTGGGCGAGCCGATGCCCGAGGTGCTGCACGCCGCGGTGGCGGCCAGGGTGCTCTCCGAGCTCGACGTGGACGTGGTGCACGACAACACGCTGGCGGGGCCCCTCGCCGCCCGGGGCTACCCGGCTCCCACCGTCGTGACCGCTCACGGTCCGGTGACCGGCGAGGCGGGTCGACTCCTCGGCGCTCTGGGCGACTCCGTCGAGCTGGTCGCGATCTCGGACGCCCAGCGGCAGGATGCGCCGCACCTCAACTGGGTCGGCCGCGTGCACAACGGCATCGACGTCGCGAGCCATCCCGTGGGCGAGGGCGCGGACGGTTACCTCCTCTGGCTCGGCCGGTTCTCGCCCGCCAAGGGGGCACACCTCGCGATCGACACGGCGCGGGCCGCCGGGATGCCGCTCGTCCTCGCCGGCAAGCTCAGCGAGCAGTCCGAGCACGACTACTTCGAGGAGGCCATCCGGCCGCGGCTGGGCCCGGGCGTCTGCTACGTCGGTGCGGCTGACGCGGAGATGAAGCGCGAGCTGTACGGCGCGGCGTCGGCCCTGCTCTTCCCGATCACGTGGGACGAGCCCTTCGGTCTGGTCATGGTCGAGGCGATGGCCTGCGGCACACCGGTCGTCGCGCTCGGCCGCGGCAGTGTGCCCGAGGTCGTCGAGGACGGTGTCACCGGCTTCGTGGTGGACCACCCGGACGACCTGCTGGGCGCCGTACGACGCGTGGACGAGCTCGACCGAGCCGCGTGCCGGCGGCGTACCGAGGAGCTGTTCGACCACCGCGTGATGGTCGACGGCTACGAGCGGATCTTCCGACAGGTCGCGGACGTGCCGGTGTCGTCGGTCGCGCGCCACCGCTCCGCCTGACGCGCTGGAGCGGAGCCTGCTGCCCGCCGGGTAACGTAGCCCCTTGTGGCAGCACGCGACTTCGACTCCGAGATCAAACAGCTCCAGGCGACCATGGCGACCATCGAGAAGGTCCTCGACGTGGACGGCATGCGGGCCGAGATCGCTGACCTCGCCGAGCAGGTGGCCGCGCCAGACCTCTGGGACGACCAGGCCAACGCGCAGCGGGTGACCGGCCGGCTGTCGGCCCTCCAGGGCGAGCTGGATCGGTACACCACGCTCCAGTCCCGTCTCGACGACCTCGAGCTGATGCTGGAGATGGCCCGCGAGGAGGACGACGCGTCCGCACTCGCCGACTCCGAGGCCGAGCTCGACCGCATCCACAAGGCCGTCGAGCAGCTCGAGGTGCGCACGCTGCTCTCGGGCGAGTACGACGCGCGCGAGGCGATCGTGAGCGTCCGAGCCGGGGCGGGCGGCGTCGACGCCGCGGACTTCGCCGAGATGCTGATGCGGATGTACACCCGCTGGGCCGAGCGCAACAAGTACCCCGTCGAGGTCTTCGACACCTCGTACGCCGAGGAGGCGGGCCTGAAGTCCGCGACCTTCGCGATCCACGCGCCGTACGCCTACGGCACGCTGTCGGTCGAGGCCGGCACCCACCGCCTCGTCCGGATCAGCCCCTTCGACAACCAGGGTCGCCGGCAGACCAGCTTCGCGGCGGTCGAGGTGGTGCCGGTGCTCGAGCAGACCGACGAGATCGACATCCCCGACGAGGACATCCGGGTGGACGTCTACCGCTCCAGCGGCCCGGGCGGCCAGTCGGTCAACACCACCGACTCGGCGGTGCGCCTGACCCACATCCCGACCGGCACGGTGGTCTCCTGCCAGAACGAGAAGTCCCAGCTGCAGAACAAGGCCTCGGCGATGGTGATCCTCAAGGCCAAGCTGCTGGCGATGAAGAAGGCCGAGGAGAAGGCCCACCTCGACGAGCTGCGCGGGGACGTCCAGGCGTCGTGGGGCGACCAGATGCGTTCCTACGTGCTCAACCCGTACCAGATGGTGAAGGACCTCCGCACGGAGTACGAGGTCGGCAACCCGCAGGCCGTCTTCGACGGCGAGATCGACGGCTTCCTCGAGGCCGGCATCCGCTGGCGGATGGGCGCGGAGGCCAGGGCCAAGGCCTGACCGCACGCCGAGCGGGCACTGATGCTGCCCCCGGGTACGCCGAGCGGGCACTGATGCTGCGCGAACGTACGCCGAGCGGGCGGTGCGGCTGGCTCGCAACGGGCTCGCACGAATCACGAATGCCCGCTCGCCGGATCGCCGAGCAGCA
>NZ_RJSF01000040.1:171806-203366 GCF_003725535.1 Nocardioides pocheonensis
CCGCTCGCCGACGGGGCGTCGCTCAGGCCACGCGCAGGGCGGCGACGACCGCGCCGCACCAGTCGTCGAGCCGCGCGCGCCGGGAGGCCTGCGGCCCCGACGCCGGGGCCGTCAGCTCGCAGGTCAGCCAGGAGTCGCCGAACAGGCCGGCGCGGCGGAGGCGCTCGAGCCCCCCGGGCTGGGGACAGGTCTGCAGCAGCGCGGGGCTGCCGAACACCTTCGCCGCCTCCGCGGTGCATCCCTGCTGCTTCCCGGCCTGCGCGACCAGGGTGCCGGCGAAGTCGGTGGTGACCGACCGGGCGAAGACCCAGGCGCGCGCCGTGGACCCGTCCGCACCGGTCCACGAGCAGCCGATCTCGTGACCGACGTCGCCCGACCCGGTCGCGGCGGGGATCGGGTCGCCGTTGGCCCACGCGTCGTGGCTCTGCGGCGTGCCGTCGAGCGCCCGGCGTACGGCGGAGGCGGGCACCCGGTCGCAGAACCCCGCCTTGGCCACCCGCACCTGCGTGGCGTCGAGCCGGCTGATCGGCGTGGGGGCCGAGGTCCTCACCGCGGTCGGGCGGTCCGAGCCGCTGCAGGCCACCAGCAGCGGCGCCGCGAGCGCGCACGCCGCGGCGAGCAGCGCCGGTCCCCGCCTCATGGGCGGCAACCCTAGACGACGGCCCCGGACGACGGGCCCGGACGATGAGCACGGACGACGGGCACGGCCCGAAACACCGAGCCCGAGCACGTTCAGGACCGCTTCAGGCCCCTCGCCTACACTCGGTGAGCGGCCGGAGCCCTGCCGTGCCCGAGTGGCACCGACACCTTCCCGTCCCCGACACCGGCCCGCCCCAACATCCTGTGATCAGATTCGAGAGCGTCTCCACGACGTACCCCGGCCAGAGCCGGCCTGCCCTCTCCGACGTGAGCGTCGACGTCGAGAAGGGCGAGTTCGTCTTCCTCGTCGGCGCCTCGGGCTCCGGGAAGTCGACCTTCCTGCGGCTCGTGCTCCGCGAGGCGCGCCCCAACCAGGGTCGGGTGTACGTGGCCGGCAAGGAGATCAACCGGCTGGCCAGCTGGAAGGTGCCGGCGCTGCGCCGCAAGATCGGCACCGTCTTCCAGGACTTCCGGCTGCTTCCGAACAAGACCGTCTCGGAGAACGTCGCGTTCGCCCTGCAGGTGATCGGCAAGCCCAGGTCGCACATCAACAAGGTGGTGCCCGAGACCCTCGAGATGGTCGGTCTCGAGGGCAAGGGCGACCGGATGCCCGACGAGCTCTCGGGCGGTGAGCAGCAGCGGGTCGCCATCGCGCGGGCGTTCGTCAACCGGCCGCAGATCCTCATCGCCGACGAGCCGACGGGCAACCTCGACCCGAACACCAGCGTCGGGATCATGAAGCTGCTCGACCGGATCAACCGCACCGGTACGACGGTGCTGATGGCCACCCACGACGCCGGGATCGTCGACCAGATGCGCAAGCGCGTGATCGAGCTCGACGACGGTCGCGTGGTGCGTGACCAGTCCCGTGGCGTCTACGGCTTCCAGAACTAGAGGGATCGAGTCACCGTGCAGCTGAGGTATGTCTTCTCCGAGACCGGCACCGGTCTGCGGCGCAACGTCTCGATGACGGTCGCCCTGGTCGTCACGATCTTCGTCTCGCTGACCCTCGTCGGCATGGGCCTGCTGCTCAACGCCCAGGCCCAGAAGGCGGAGCAGTACTGGGGCAGCAAGCTGCAGATCACGGTCTTCCTGTGCAACCAGAACTCCCGGACGCCGCACTGCACCTCCGGTGAGGTCACCGAGCCGCAGAAGGCCGCGATCAAGCAGGTCCTGGACACCCACCCCGAGGTCGCGTCGTACCAGTTCCAGACCAAGGACCAGGCCTTCGCGACCTGGAAGCGCGTCTACATCTCCAAGGACAAGAGCGAGCAGGAGATCTACTCCACGGTCACGCCGGCAGACATGCAGGAGTCCTACTGGGTGAAGCTGAAGGACCCGAACCAGTACCGCGGCGTGGAGTCGGCCCTCTCCGGCATGGACGGTGTCACCGCCGTGCGCGACCTGCGCGAGGTGCTCAAGCCGATCTACTTCTGGATGACCGTGCTCAAGTGGGGCGCGATCGCGATCGCCGCGTTCCTGCTGGTGGCGGCGATCCTGCAGGTCGGCAACACGATCCGGCTGGCGGCGTTCGCGCGTCGCAAGGAGATCGGCATCATGCGGCTCGTCGGCGCCTCCAACCTCTACATCTCGCTGCCGTTCCTCATGGAGACGCTGGTCGCGGCGCTGATCGGGGTGGGACTGGCCGCCGGCACGCTCGCGGTGTTCATGTACGTCGTGATCTACGGCCGGCTGCGACCGGGCTCGCACATCGTCGAGTGGGTCGACTGGCACGATGCGCTGCTCTCCGTGGGCGGGATCGCCCTGCTCGGCGTCCTGCTGACCCTGATCCCGACACTCGTGATGACCCGCAAATACCTCAGAGTGTGACTCTGGTCCGTTACGGTCACTCTGTTCACTTCTTCCCCAATTTGAACAGGCTGACCGGTGGATCGTCCTTCCCCTCGCACTGCTGCGTCGCGCTCTGACTCCTCGGGCCGTCGCCGCGTCTCCCGCACGCTCGCGATCCTCTGCACGCTCGCGGTCGCGGCCGGTCCGGCGGCACCGCTCGCGCACGCCGACAACCTGCACGACAAGAAGAAGAAGGTGCAGGCGAGCATCAAGTCGGTCTCCAACGACTTCGACGACGCCAGCACCGCCCTGGTCAAGGCCACCCACCGGCTCGACGCCGCGCGCGCGAGCCTCGCCGTGGCCCAGCAGCAGCTGGCCGCCACGCAGGGGGAGCTGACCGCGGCACAGGTCCTCGACGCCCAGATGCAGGCCAAGCTCGCCGCGGCCGAGGCCGCACTCGCCCAGGCGGAGCAGGACGTCACCAACGGCGAGGCGGCCGTGAAGCAGCAGCGTGCCGACATCGGCCGGCTGGCTGCGGCCGACTTCCAGTACGGCGACCCCTCGCTGATGGGCCTCTCGGTGATGCTCAACTCGCAGAACCCCGAGGACCTCACCACCCAGATGAACACCGTGGACAACCTGATGAGCCGGGAGAGCAACATGCTCGACCGGCTCAAGGCCACCCAGGCGCTCCTCGTGGTCCAGAAGGAGAAGGTCGCCAAGGCCAAGGCGGACGTCGCGGAGCAGCGGCGCCTCGCGGCCGCGAACCTGGTGCGCCGTCAGCAGCTCGAGCAGCAGGCCGCAGCGAACCAGGCCGCCGTCGCCCAGCAGGTCGCCGCCCGGGCGCAGGCGGCCGCCGCGGCCCGGCAGATCCGCCGGCACGACCTGCTCGTCCTGCAGCAGCTGAAGAAGCGCGAGGCCCGGATCCAGAAGGCGATCCTCGCGAAGGCCGCTCACGACAAGGGCGGCTACGCCGGCGACACCGGCGGGTTCCTCTACCGGCCGGTGCCCGGGGCCGTGACCTCGCCGTTCGGCTGGCGGCGGCACCCGATCTACGGCTACTGGGGCCTGCACGACGGCGTCGACTTCTCAGCCCCGTGCGGCGAGCCGATGCACGCCGGCGCGTCCGGCACCGTCATCTCGGAGTACTACTCCAGCGTGTGGGGCAACCGGCTCTACCTCGACGCCGGCCGGGTCAACGGCAAGAGCATGGTGCTGATCTACAACCACGCCAGCGCCTACAAGGCGCACACCGGCGACCAGGTCGGCCGCGGCGACGTCGTCGCGTACGCCGGCACCACGGGCTGGTCCACCGGCTGCCACCTGCACTTCACGGTGATGCTCGACGGCACCGCGGTCGACCCGATGCAGTTCTTCTGATCGGTCCGGGGTTTCGGCAGGCTCAACCACCCGGTGGTTGAGTCCTTCGGCAAGCTCAGGAACCACCGGTCGAAAACCCCGCGGCCCAACCCGGTTGCGCCCGCCTGAGAGGATGCGCCCATGCCGAAGGAGCAGGGGCGCAAGCTCGTGGCGCAGAATCGCAAGGCGCGCCACGACTACCACGTCGAGGACACCTATGAGGCCGGCCTGGTCCTCATGGGCACCGAGGTGAAGTCGCTGCGCGCCGGCCGGGCCTCGCTCGTCGACGGCTTCGTGGACATCGAGAACGGCGAGGCCTGGCTGCACGGCGTCCACATCCCGGAGTACGCCCAGGGCACCTGGACCAACCACGCGGCCCGCCGGAAGCGCAAGCTGCTGCTCAACCGGGTCGAGATCGACAAGATCGAGCGCAAGACCAGCGAGAAGGGCTACACGATCGTCCCGCTGTCGCTGTACTTCAAGGACGGCCGGGCCAAGGTCGAGATCGCGCTGGCGAAGGGCAAGAAGTCCTGGGACAAGCGCCAGACCCTCCGCGAGCGGCAGGACGACCGGGAGAAGCAGCAGGCGATCGGTCGGCGGCTCAAGGGCCAGGAGTGATCGACGAGGACGTCCCGGCCTGGTGGCAGGCGCTCGGCCTCCCGGGCCTCTACGACGTGCACGTGCACTTCCTGCCGCCCAGGATCGAGGCTGCGGTGTGGCGGCAGTTCGACGCCGCGGGCCCGAAGCTCGGCCGGCCGTGGCCGATCCGCTACCGCGGCACGCTCGAGGAACGGGTCGCACAGCTCCGTGCCCTCGGCGTACGCCGGTTCAGTGCCCTGCCCTACGCGCACAAGCCGGGAGTGGCGGCGTACCTGAACGACTGGGCGGCCGACTTCGCCGCCGCCCACCCGGACTGCCTGCGCTCGGCGACGTTCTACCCGGAGCCGGGGGTCGGGGAGCAGGTGGGCGCGCTCGTCGACTCGGGCGTCGAGGTCTTCAAGCTGCACGCCCAGGTGGGGGAGTTCGCCCTCGACGACCCGTTGCTGGAGCCGGCCTGGGAGCGGCTCGAGGCGTCGCGCACGCCGATCGTGGTCCACGTCGGGTCCGGTCCGGTCGGCAACGAGTTCACGGGCCCCGACCACCTCCGCCGGCTGCTGGACCGGCACCCGGACCTCGCCGTCGTCGTCGCCCACCTCGGCGCCCCGGAGTATGCGGACTTCCTCGCGCTCGCCGAGCAGCACGAGCACACCCGGCTGGACACCACGATGGTGTTCACCGACTTCTTCGAGTCCGACGGCCCCTATCCCGACGAGCTGCTGCCGCGTCTGGCCGCGCTCGGCGACAAGGTCCTGCTGGGCTCGGACTTCCCGACGATCCCGTATCCCTACGCCCACCAGCTCGAGGCGCTCGAGCGGCTGCACGACCGGTGCGGAGACCTGGACGAGGCCTGGCTGCGGAGGGTGTGCTGGCACAACGCCGCCGGGCTCTTCGGCGCTCCCGACGGGGACCTTGGCCCCTGACGCACCTCTGGCGACGCCGCTGACACTGGGTGCCATGAGCGCACCCGGGGCCGTGTCCTTCGGCCGCTGGATCCTCGCGTGCGCCGCCGCCGAGACGATCGGGATGGGGGTCTCGGCAGCGGCTGCCCGCCTGGGCCAGGACGTGGCCGACGGCCCGCAGAGCGCCGCGCGCTGGCTGGCGCTCGGCGTGGTGGTCGCCGGCGGCCTGGTCGAGGGCACGGCCCTCGGTGTGCTCCAGGGTCAGGTCCTGGGGACGCGGTGGCCGCGGCTCTCGCGCTTCCGGTACGCGCTGCTCACGGTCCTGGTCGCCGGCCTCGGCTGGGCAGGCGCGTCCGCCCCGAGCGTCCTCGGTGGCGGTGAGGACACGAGCGGGCCGCCGGTGGTCCTCATGGTCCTGGGTGGTCTGGGCCTCGGTCTGCTGATGGGGCCCGTCCTCGGCCTGGCGCAGGCGACCGCCCTTCGCGGCGTGGTGCGTCACCCCTGGCGGTGGGTGGTGGCGAGCACCGCCGCCTGGCCGCCGGCGATGGCCCTGATCTTCACCGGAGCCTCGACCGCAGGTGCGCACTGGTCCCTCCCCGTGCTGGCCGCGTACGGCGCAGCGACCGGTGCGCTCGCCGGAGCCGCGCTCGGGCTGGTGTCCTCGCCCTGGCTGGCCGCGCTCGACGGCCAGCCGATCGCGAACCAGGTCGCGCTCGCGATGGTCGCGGGGCGCCGGCTCGGAGCGCACCGGCGGCTCGTGGGCCTTGGCGTCGTCGGCCGGCACAGCGGACTGGTCAGCCGGTTCCCGGTGCAGTTCGCCCAGCACGGCACCGACCTGGTCGTCGTACCGGGGCATCCCGCGCACAAGACCTGGTGGCACAACCTCGGCCGCACCGACACGATGGTGTGGGTGCTCGACGGGTCGGGCTGGCACCCCGCGACCGGCCGCGTGCTGCTTCCGGAAGCCGACGGTCACGCCGCCGCGCTGGCGTCGTACCGGCGACGGTGGACCCACTTCGACGGCCCGCCCGACCAGCCCGTCGTGGTCCTGCACCTGGTCGGGCCCGGAATACCGGCTGGGTCCGGCAGGTTCTAGTCAGTACGCTGGAGACAGCACAACTCAAGAGGGGCTGATTGGTTTCGACTGGGGACGCTTGTCCCAGGAGAAGCGGGTCGAGAAGCCAGCGTCATCTCGTAAACGTCCGCTGGAAAACACAACTGCCAACGCTAAGCGCAGTCACTTCGCTCTCGCTGCCTGAGCAGTGATCGAAGGGTCAGACCGGGCATCTGCCTCCGTCCCGGATCCTGGCCTCATCTAGGGGGCTTGCTGATCAACTCCTGTCAGGAGGGTTGATCGGGACTTTTTCCTGACTGAGCCCGTCGGCGCACGTGTCCGTGCCAGCGCCGGGGCCGAGAAAAGCGACCTCACGGACTGCACCCGGAGAAGACCTGGTTCGGCGCTCGAGGACGCGGGTTCGATTCCCGCCAGCTCCACCGATGTGATGTCTCAGGACGTCGAGGAAGACCCGGACCCACGATCGTGGGTCCGGGTCTTCCTCGTCTCGGCTAGGCGCCGCGGGGCCAGGCCGCCGCGGGCCCGTGCGCGCCGGTCGCCCGGGCATCGGTTCCCGGGCTGGCGAGCGCCGCCTCGGTGATCCCGGCGAGGAGCCAGGCGAGGGGCGAGCGGCCCGAACGCGGGTGGCTGTCGGCGGTTGCCCAGGCGCGCGCGTACAACGCACAGACCAGGTCCTCGGCGCGGTCCGGGTCGGTGCAGGTCAGGCGGGCCGCGCGGTACGCCGCCGCGCAGGTCAGGTCGTAGAACCTCATGAACGCGTCCGCGTTGCCGTGCGCCGCGAAGGTCAGGAGCTCGGCCAGGTGCGCGCGGTCGGCCTGGGGTGTGCCCGCGGGGTGAGCCATGGCCTGTCCGTCGCGCGGCATGCTCGGCGCCATTCCGACCTCCACAGATACCTAAACACGTTGTTTAGGTTCTCGAGGATGCCCCATTTCCCGGCAGCGCGCAAGCAGACGCCGGGCCGCGCGGTGGGTCAGCCGATCCGCTCGACCCGACCGTCCCGCCAGACCACGAGGCCGGCGCGACCGGTCCGGCCGCGCAGCCAGGTCGCCGCCTCCGCGTCCAGGGCGTACGCCGCGGTGGCGTCGATGTCGGCCCAGGTGAGCGAGCCCGCCACGACCGTCACCGACGCGACGGCTGCGGGCGGGGTGCCGGTGCGCGCGTCGACGAGGTGCTCGCCGCGGTGCGCCGTGCCCGAGGTGGCGACGGCTCCGCGACGTACCGGGACGATCCCGATCAGCCGGTGCGGGTCCGCCGGGTCCTCGATCCCGACCCGCCACGGCTGCCCTGCGGGGTCGTCGGTGTGGCAGACCAGGTCGCCGCCTGCGGACAGGCAGAAGTCGGTGTCGGGCAGCGCGTGCAGCCAGGCCGAGGCACGCTGCACCGCCCAGCCCTTGACGACGCCGCTCGGGTCCAGCACGGTCTCGCCGGTCGCGGTCCTTCGGCGCACGTCGAAGGCGCCGTCGCTCTGCACCCGGGCGATCTGGCCGAGCTCGAGCACCTCCTGGACCTCCGGAGGACAGTCGGCCAGGGTGATCTCGCCCCGACCGAGACGCGAGATCGCCGAGTCGTCCCGGTAAGTGCTGAACACCTGGTCGGCGTCGCGCAGGTCGGCGACCACCTCGTCCCAGGCGTCCCGCGCGCGGCGGTCGTCGACGTGCCGGCCACGCAGCGCGAGGCTGATCGGCATGCCCATCACGTGCTCGACGTACCGGGCCACGCGGGGGCCGGTGCCCGCGCCGGTCGCTGCCGGTGCCGGCGCGGCCGCCACGGCGCTCACAGCCCCGCCTGGTCGAGGGCGGACTGCAGCGACTGCAGGTACCCGTCGCTGGTGACGGTCGCGCCGCTGACCATGTCGATGTTCGCGCTCTGCTGGTCGAGCGTCTCCTGGATCAGCTGGGGGAGGGCGTAGGAGTTGATCTCCTGGTCCCGCGGGTTGTCGCTCGGGTAGACCGGCACGTCGACCGCCGTGATCCGGCCGCCGGAGACCGTGATCTCGACCTGCACCGGCCCCCATTGGGTCTGCGCGGTGTCGCCCGTGACCGAGGTGGCCTTCGACGAGGAAGAACCCGAGGAACCCGAGGCGGAGCCCGACGTGCCGGACGTGTCCGACGTCGAGCCGGAGCTCGCGGTGCCCGACGAACCGCTGTAGCCGTCGCTTCCCGAGCTGACCACCGAGCTGTTCGCGGAGCTCGGCCCCGAGGTCGAGGTGTGGTAGCCGAAGAGCAGGACCACCACGGTCAGCGTGCTCATGAACCACAGGACGATCCGTCTCACGGGGTCACCATCCGAAGGTCTCGATGTGGAGCTGCTCGGCGGGAAGTCCCACGGCAGCGGTGGTACGACGCACGCTCTCGACCCAGGGCTCCGGGCCGCAGACGTAGACGTCGCGGTCGGCGAGGTCGGGCACCCAGTGACGGAGGGCGGTGAGGTCGTCGACGCCCTGCAGGCCGGCGCCCAGCCACGAGTCGTGTGCGCGACGGTGGCCGGGCAGGTCGAGCACGCGCAGCCCGCGCTCACGGGCGAGCACGTCGAGCTCGCGGGCGAACAGCGGCTCGCGGGTGAACCGGTGCAGCAGCACGGCGTCGCCGGGGGAGTAGGCGAGGCCCTCGGCCAGGGCGCGGATCGGGGTGATCCCGACTCCGGCTCCGAAGAGCGCCACCTTCCGACGCGTGCGCGCCCGAGGGCTCAGCCGGCCGTACGGACCCTCCACGAGGACGCGGGTCCCCGTCCGCACGGTGGCGAGCGACGTGCTGCTGTCGCCCAGCGCCTTCACGGTGATCCGCAGGCTGCGACCGTCCGGCGCGGCTGACAGCGAGTAGGGGTTCGCCCGCGTCCAGCCGGACCGGCCCAGGAACCGCCACTGGAAGAACTGCCCGGGCTCGGCCCGCAGCCGGTCCAGCCGACGGCCGGTCAGGTAGACGCTGACCACGTCGGCGGACTCGCGGACGACCGACGTCACCCGCAGGCCGTGCCGGGCGCTGCGCCACAGCGGAAGGACGACCCGCCATACCAGGACGGCGCCGGCGGCGAGCCCCCACAGCGTCCACCAGTAAGCCGTGGCGGCCGGCGAGGCGAGGAACTCCCGGCCCGTCCAGAGCTGGTGGGGCAGGGCGAGACCGGCGCCGAGGTAGGCGTAGAGGTGCAGCAGGTGCCAGGACTCGTAGCGGAGACGGCGACGGGCGGCCCGGATGCTGGTGCCGACGACCAGGAACAGGAAGAGCGTCCCGGCGACGGCGAGCAGCATCCCGGGGTAGTCCCAGGTCAGGGTCCACAAGGTCCCGGGGGTGGCGCCGACCCGGCCGGCGGCGTAGCCCCAGGTGATCAGCACGACGTGCGCGACCATCAGGTCGAACGAGGTGAGCCCGACGAGGCGGTGGATCACGGCCAGCCGGTCCTGGCCGAACGCCTGCTCGAGCACGGGCACCCGTGCCATCAGCAGGACCTGCACGAGGAGCAGGTCCGAGGCGATCAGGCCGGTCAGCCGCCCCACCGAGGTGAGCCCGTCGGCCCAGGACCCGAGATCACGGATCCCGCCGCCGGCGCTCCACCAGTAGGTGACCAGCAGCAGGCCGGTCCAGAGGCCCACGACTGCCGCCAGCCGCACGCCGGCGTCGAACCGCGCGCGGGAGGTCCCGCCGCGCACCGCCCGTCGCTCGACGGACGGCGCGCTGACCGCAGCGGTCATGTCGGGTTCGCGGAGGTGCCGGCCCCGTCCGTGCCGGAGCTGCTGGAGCTCCCCGAGCCGCCGGGGAAGCCCGGGCCGCCGTTGCCGTCGCCGTCGGGGTCGCCGACGTGGTCCCCGTCCCGGTCGCCGAACGAGGGCGGCCCCTGCTGGCCCTGCCCGAGCCGGCCGTTGCCCGGCACCTGCCCCGTGAAGTTGGCAGGGCGGAAGTCGGTGCCGCCGTTGCCGGCGGTGCTGTGCCCGACGACGAAGCCGGTGAGGCCCGCGCCCAGCGTCAGCGCGGTCGCGGCCCCGGCCAGGATCGCGCGGCTGCGCAGCTGGGCGCGGCGTTCCTCGGCGGCCGGGTCGTCGAGCGCCGGAGCCGGCGAGGCGTCGGGCAGGTCGGCGTACGCCGTGGCGTCGGCCGGCGCGCCGTCTGCAGGGTCGGCCGGGGTCTCGTTGCTCTCGGGCTCCCAGCGGGATCCGCTGGGTGTGGTCGGTTGGTCCGCCATCGTGTCGTCCCTCCTCGGGTGGTCGACACGATCCTGGGTCGCCGGGCTGGGGCGACCTCAGGAGCAACCTGTGCGCGCCCTGTGGGTTCGCGGCGCCTCGTCGGCGCGGCTCAGGCGGTCGCGGTCGGCATCCGGCCGCCCTTGAGCGCGAGCACGTGCCGGCGGAACAGCTCGGCCGACGGGAGCAGGCGTCGCTCCCGCGACCAGGCGACGCCGATGTCGCGGAACGCGCCGGCGTCGGTGAGCCGGACCAGCGCTGCGGCGGCGCCGACCGGCTGCGGCTCGCCCTCGGTCGCGGGGACGATCGCGACCCCCAGCCCCGCGGCGACGAAGCCGTGGACGACGGGGAGGTCGTCGACCTCGAACGCGACCCGGGGTTCGAAGCCGGCGTCCGCGCACAGCTGCTCGGAGAGCGTGCGCAGCTCCCAGGAGGGGCGCAGCATCACGAAGTCCTCCTCGGCGGCGTCGGCGAGGGACACCTCTCTCCTTCGGGCCAGGCGGTGCCGCCTCGGTACGGCCAGGAACAGCGGCTGGGCGAACAGGCGCTCCCAGCGCACGGCCGGGTTGCGCGGCCGGCGGGAGGTGAACTCCAGGTCGATCCGGCCGCCGGCCACCATCGACGACCCGAGCGCGTCGTGCGACTGCTCCAGCCGGAACCGGACGCGGGGGTACTCCTCGCGGAAGCTCTCGATCATGCCCGGCACCAGGAAGGTGCCGAGCGAGAGCTGGAAGGCCACGGCCACCGTGCCGGTGCGCGGGTCGGTCAGCTCGGTGAGGGCGGCCAGGCCGTCGTCGAGGCGGTGGATGAGGGCGTCGACGTGGCGCTTGAACACCGCGCCGGCGTACGTCGGACGCAACAGGCGCCCCGCCTTCTGGAGCAGGGGTGTGCCGACCTCCGCCTCCAGGCGAGCCAGGGAGCGGGACACCGCGGGCTGGCTGACCTGGTGCACGTGCGCGACCTCGGTCACGGTCATGCCGTCGCAGACCAGCTGGAACCAGCGCAGAGCCTCGGTGTCCACATCCATGACGATAGCGCATGGGTTTCTTGCGCGACAGCGATTGGACGTATGGATCGGACGCGCGGACACTGGAGGCATGAAGACGAACAACACCATCCTTGGTCCCTCCGCCCGCCTGGTGGCGACCGTGCGCGACGAGCTCCGTGAGCGTCGCGAGGAGCGCTCCGCACGGCGGTCCCTCGAGCGCGAGCTCGCGTCGTACCGCACGCCCGCCGAGATCAACGACCTCCTCGGCGTGCTCAGCAGCCAGGACAGCGCCGACGCCGACGAGATGCGCGAGGTCCTCCTTCGCCAGCAGCTCAAGCACGGCCTGCACCGTTACGCCTCCTGATCCACCGACCCCCTTCTAGGCTTCCGGCCATGACGGGGGTCAACCACCAGCTCGACCACTACGTGCGCGGCTTCCGGGAGCGCGTCCGGGTGATGAGGCGACCGGGCCAGGAGATCATCGAAGGGCCCGGGCTGGTCGGCCTGATCGGCGGCCCCGATGCCGTCGACGGACGAGTCCTGGTCACCGACGACCGCGCGCTCGACCTCTTCGGCGAGCGGCTCCCGGCGCTCAACGCGCTCGTCGTGACCGTGTTCGCCGGCGCGGACGTCTGCCATCGGCTGGTCGAGGAGACCGGCGGCTACCGTGCAGATCCGGCGACCGCGATGGTGTGCCCGGACCTCGCGACCGTCCCGCACCCGCCGCTCCCCGAGGGCCTCACGCTCCGTCCCGTCGGCGAGCCGACCGAGTCGGCCGTGCCCCTCGAGCAGGCCGCCGCTGCGGCGCTCGAGGCCGACTCCGGCGCGAGTCCGGTCGAGGAGCTCGCGGGCTTCGTGGCCTACCTGCGCTCGATCCCTCACGCACGGATGCTGGCCGCCACCGACGCCGCCGGACACGTCCGGGCGACCTCGGCCAGCGCGATCTTCGGACGCACCGCCGCCGTGTACTTCGTCAACACCGACCCCGGCTGGCGAGGCCGCGGAGTCGGCACAGCCATGACCGCTGCTGCGCTTCGGGCGGCCGCGGACGCGGGGGCGAAGGACGCGATCCTCGACGCCAGTGCGCTCGGGCACTCCCTCTACCAGCGCCTCGGCTTCACCTCGGTGAGCCCCAACACCCTGTTCGTGCGGACGCAGTGAGCCGGAACTGGAACCGGTTCCACTAACCTGTCGCCCATGGGCTTGCTGGGATACCTCGTCGCCGGCGTGATCGTGGCAGCACTCGTCTGGCTGGTCCGCCACGGCCCCGGCTCTCCGCGCCTGGCGACGCTCGTGGTGTTCGGCCTGATCGGTGCCGCGATCGGCGGACTGGGCGCGAACCTCGCCCGGGGGGAGTACTTCGACCACCTCGACGGCACCGGCTTCACCGCCGCGGTGCTGGCCGCGCTGGTGCTGCTCGTCGGCGTCGACGTACGAGTCCGGCACAGCGACGACTGATGCCGAGCTGCCTCTTCTGCGAGATCGCGACCGGCGCCGTCCCGGCCCAGCTCGTCCTGGAGGAGGACGATTTCGTCGCCTTCCTCGACACCCGGCCCGTGTTCAAGGGCCACACCCTGCTCGTCCCGCGCCGGCACGTGGTCACGCTGCCCGACCTGCCGGCGGAGCTTCGTGACGGCTTCCTCGCGTCGATCCAGCGGCTGGCGACAGCCCTGGTGGAGGGGATCGGCGCGCAGGGGTCCTTCGTGGCGATGAACAACACCGTGTCGCAGTCGGTCGCCCACCTGCACTGCCACGTGGTGCCACGCACGAAGGGCGACGGTCTTCGCGGGTTCTTCTGGCCGCGGACCAAGTACGCCGACGACGCCGAGGCGGCCGACTACGCAGCCAGGATCAGCCGGGCGCTGGGCTGACCCGCTCGGGTTCCTGCTCCTCCGTCTGCGCGCGGTCGTAGCTGCCCCGGTCGACCAGGCGCGGCCGGCCGCCGACGTGGTTGCCGGTGCCGAGCGCGGCCAGCCAGACCGCGGCCGCGCCGAGGACGGCGCCCCCGAGGACGTCGAGCGAGAAGTGCCACCCCAGGTAGATCGTGGAGAGCACGGTGAGCACGAGGAAGGACCAGGCGGTGACGCGGATCCAGCGGGCCAGCCCGATCAGGGTGACGAACAGGCAGACCGTGACCATGATCCCCACGTGCAGGGACGGGAACGCCGCGATCGTCTGCACCGCATGGGTGGCGTGGGGATCGGAGAGCACGTTGAGCCGGTCTCGGAGGAGGTCCTCCTCCAGGGTGGTGGCGTAGGTGTGCCGCAGGTCGGCGAAGTCGCCGGGGGAGGAGTAGATCGGGCCGAGCGTCGGGAGCGCGTAGTACGTCGCGACGCCGAGCAGCCAGTCCAGCGCGACCGCGGTCACGAACCACGAACCGGCTGCAGGGTGGCGCGTCCAGACCAGGGCGATCGCCAGCGACACCGGGATCAGCACGATCCAGATCACGTAGACCGCGGAGAAGAACTCCGCCGCCCAGCCGGTCCCGAACCAGGAGTGCAGCACGTTGGCCGGGTCGTGGCCCATCCAGAGTGTGTGGTCGATGCGGTGGAACGACGTGTCGAAGATCCGCTCGTGCACGAAGGGCACGTAGCTCTTCAGGTTGCGGAAGGCCGCGTAGCAGACGTACCACGCGGCGAGGCCCGAGACCGAGAAGATCACGTGCGACCGCGTCCACCGCTCGCGGGCCACCGTGCGGAAGTCCCGCCACGGGGTGCGCCAGCCCGCGCGCGCCTCGCGCGGCGCCGTGACGCTGCGGTGCACGGACCGGGGCAGCACGTCGAGGAGCCAGGCGATCAGCAGGATGATCGGCAGCCGGACGTACGTCGGCACGACGACTCCGTCGGGGTCGCGGACGGGCAGGTCCTCGACCCACGCGACCACCACCATCGCCAACGCCAGCGCGAGTGCACACAGCCCCGCGAACTTGAAGTTGGCTCTACCCACGCCGTGCAGCCTAGACCGAGCCGCTCGCTGCCCGCAGCGCGGCCGGGGCGCAGCGGCCGGTGGCCCGCGCCCTAGAGTGACCCCTGCTGCTCCCCCGGGGAGCGCACCGACTTCCGCTGACACGAGCACACCGAACAGGAGCAGTCATGGGTCGATTCGACGGACGGGTGGCGATCATCACCGGCGCGGCGCGGGGCATCGGCGCCGGCACGGCCAAGCGGTTCGCCGAGGAGGGCGCCGCGGTCGCCGTGCTCGACATCAACGAGGAGCAGGCCCGGGAGACCGCCGCAGGCCTCGGCGCCGAGCGGGCGATCGGCGTGGCCTGCAACGTCGCCGACGCGGCGTCCGTCGACGCCGCCGTGGGCCGCGTCGTCGAGGAGCTCGGCGGACTGCACGTGCTGGTCAACAACGCCGGCATCACGCGCGACAACCTGCTCTTCAAGCTCACCGAGGAGGACTGGGACTCCGTGATGAACGTGCACCTCAAGGGCGCGTTCCTGATGAGCAAGGCGGCCCAGAAGACCTTCGTCGAGCAGAAGTACGGCAAGATCCTCAACCTGTCGAGCATCTCGGCCCTCGGCAACCGCGGCCAGGCGAACTACTCGGCGGCCAAGGCGGGCGTGCAGGGCTTCACCCGGACGCTGGCGCTGGAGCTCGGCCCCTTCGGCGTGAACGTCAACGCGATCGCACCGGGCTTCATCGCCACGGAGATGACCGACGACACGGCGCGCCGGCTGAAGATGGACGTCGACGAGTTCCGCAGGCTCAACGCCGAGGCCAACCCGGTCAAGCGGGTGGGCTACCCCGAGGACATCGCGGCCGCGGCCGCGTTCCTGTGCAGCGACGAGGCGTCCTACATCACCGGCCAGACCCTGTACGTCGACGGGGGCGGCAAGATCTGACCTCGCCCTCCGGCGCGGCGTACCGCACGAGCCGGAGGCCCGGACACGGGGGGTCCTGCCACGATCGGCAGGACCCCTCAGTCATGCTATGCCGCATGACTGCACGCCTCCCTGCCCTTTCCTCCCACCCCCGCAAGCGTCTGCAGACGCTCGTGGTGCTCGCCGCCGTGGCCTGCCTCGTGCTCGCCGGCTGCGGGGGCAAGAGCAGCAGCAGCGACAAGAAGCCGACCGAGCGGCCGACCTCCCAGCCGACCCAGGGCGGCACCCAGCTCGCGGCGGTCTGGCCGCTGACCGGCCTTCCGGCTCCGGAGACCACCCCGGACCACCCGGTGATGATCGTGAAGATCGACAACACCGCGGCCAGCGACCCGCAGGCCGGTCTCGGGGACGCCGACATGGTGGTCGAGGAGCTGGTCGAGGGCGGCATCACCCGGTTGGCCGCGATGTTCTACTCCAAGCTGCCCACGAAGGCCGGTCCGGTCCGTTCCGCCCGGGCCTCCGACATCGGCGTCGTGACTCCCACCCACGCCGTGCTGATCGCCAGCGGCATGGCGCCGCCGACCGTGGCGCGCCTGAACGCCGCGCACGTGAAGTACTACACGATGGGCGCGCCCGGTGTGTCGCGGGCGCCCGACGGCAAGCACGACTTCCTGCACAGCGTCTTCGCCAACCTGCCGACGCTCGCCAAGAGCCTGAAGAAGAGCGCGGTCGTGCCGGCCAGCTACCTGCCCTGGGGCCAGGAGTCCGACTTCGCAGGCAGCCAGCCGGCCAACGGGTTCGACGTCTCCTTCAGCCGCGCGACGACCACGTCGTTCCGGTTCGACGCACAGACCAAGAAGTACGTGAACACCAACTCGCACGCGCCCGCGAACGACCAGTTCAAGCCGGACTCCGTGCTGGTGCTGCGGGTGCGCGAGGGTGACGCGGGCTACCGCGACCCGGCCGGCAACCCGGTGCCGGAGACGCTGTTCTTCGGCAAGGGTCAGCTGATGCTCTTCCACAACGGGCAGGTCACGCGCGGCACCTGGAGCAAGGACGGTCGTGACGGCCAGCTCGTGCTCTCGACCGCCGCCGGCACGATGAAGGTGCCGGCCGGACACGTGTGGATCGAGCTGCTCCCGAACAAGAAGGCCGGCGGCAACATCAGGATCCACTGAGCCCGGATCGTTGGGGCGAGCGGGCCGAGCCGGCTCGGCTCACTCGTCGTCGGTCTGCTCGAGCAGGTCCGCGGGGTCGGGCAGCTCCACGCCGTTGTCCGCGAGCGTGCGCAGACCCGTGAGGATGAAGGCGATCGCGGTCTCCACGCGGGCCACCGCCAGACGGGGATCGGCCGCGGAGCTCACGCTCTCGCCTGCGGCGGACATCGCGCCGAAGAAGATGCGCGTGAACGTCTCGAGCATCTCCTCGCTGAGGTCGTACGTCGAGTCCTCGAGCACGTCGCGGACCATGTCCTGCACGAGCCCGTAGCTGGAGCGCTCCTCCTGCTCCCGGAACCGCTCGTAGCCGAGGATCGCGGGGCCCTCCTGGATCACCACGCGCTGGTACGACGGGTCCTGGACGATCTCGAGGAACGCCCGCAGCCCGATGAGCGCCTTCTCCCACGGGTCGCGGGAGCCCCTCAGGGCCTTGCGGATCCGCTTGGAGGCGTCCCGCTCGACCTGCTCGAAGGCGGCTTCGAAGACCCCCTGCTTGCCGCTGAAGTGGTGGTAGAGCGCTCCCTTGGTGACCCGGGCGCCCGCGACGACCTGGTCCAGGCTGGTGGCGGCGTACCCCTGCTCGGTGAACAGCCGGGTCGCGACGTCCACGAGCGCCCGCTTCGTCGACGCGGAGTACTGCTGGCGCCGCGACACGCCGGCGACCTTGGGGATCGTCGACCGGATCTTCTCCGCGGGGGAGCGCGTGGGCATTCCCGCAGTCTAGGACCGACCGTCGGTATGTGTAACCGACGTCACCGGCAAATGGTTTGCATACCGAGAGTACGGCTCCGTACCTTGGGTACGTACTCGCGGTATGTGAATCTGAAAGGACGTGTGCCATGACCTGGAACACCTTCCATCACCGTGGAGAGATCCTCCAGACCGTCATCGAGACCGCCGACGCACGGCGCGACGGTGCGCTGCCCATGCAGCTCCCGGGCGTCTCCGAGACCTTCCGCGACGAGCTGGACCTCCTTGCCGCGCTGTGGCTGAAGTGGAACGCCCGCCTGTCGGGCAACATCGAGCGGGCGCTCACCAGCGAGCCGCTGGACCTCGAGGCCGCGGTGGCCTCCGCGTGGCGGCAGACGAGCGAGCAGCTCCCGGGGGTCCGGATGGTCCTCGACCGTTACGTCGAGTCGCCCAGCGACCCGGAGATGGCGGCCGCCCTCCAGCGGGCCAGCGAGAAGGAGTGGGCCCGACTGGCCGCTGCTGCCGGGCTGGCCAACGACGAGAGCCCTGCGGCCGCTCGTGCCGGCCGTCAGGTGGAGCTGAAGGCTCGCTCGGCGATCACCGCCGCGGCGGCCGAGGCGCTGCTGGCGAACGCCACGACCGACGTCACCACCCCGACTGTCGACGAGAGTGACACTCCCTCCCTCGTCGATCGGATCAAGGCGGTTCTCGCCGCCTGATCCCCCTCCCACAGACGATCCCCGGGCCTCCCTCCCACCCTTGGCCCGGGGATCGTCAACGTCCGGGGCAGGGTTCTCGGGGTCCTGCGCCGGACTGCGGCCGACCCCGGGAGGGTCGCCGCGTTCGCGCGCCTACCGCCGGGGTGAAATCATGGAGGCATGGAGCCGGCGACCGGGAGTTTGCTGATCGCGGCTCCGACCATGGCCGACCCGAACTTCGCGCGCACGATCGTGCTGCTGCTCGACACCGGGGACACCGGGGCGCTGGGCGTCGTGCTGAACCGGCCGACCGACCTCGAGGTCGCGGACGTGCTCGAGCCCTGGGCCGACCTCGTGGCCGGGCCCGGCGTGCTGTTCCAGGGCGGGCCCGTCGAGACCGACGCGGCGATCGCGGTCGCGACCGTGTCGGCGGACGACGAGCCGGTGGGGTGGCGACGCGTGTTCGGGTCGACGGGGTTGGTCGACCTCGACGCGCCGGTCGAGCTGCTCTCCGACGCCGTGTCCGCGCTGCGCATCTTCGCCGGGTACGCCGGCTGGGGCGTCGGCCAGCTCGAGGCCGAGATCGAGGAGGGCGCGTGGTACGTCGTACCGGCGGAGCCGCAGGACCCGTTCCTGCTCGATCCGGCGCGGCTGTGGTCGCAGGTGCTGCGACGCCAGGGCGGCCAGCTGGCGATGCTCGCCACGATGCCCACCGAACCGGGGCTCAACTGAGCCGCTCGGGGCGTGGCCGGCTCCGGCGCCACGTTACGATGCCGTGGTGAATTCTCAGCGGACGGCCGGTTTCGGGACCGATGTCCTGGAGGACGTGCGCGTCGACCAGGAGCTGCGGCCCACCGACGACGGAGACCACGAACGGTTCTCGCACTACGTCCCCAAGGACGAGCTGATGGCGGCCATGGTGAACGGCACGCCGGTCATCGCCCTGTGTGGGAAGGTATGGGTTCCGAGTCGGGACCCGGAGAAGTACCCCGTCTGCCCTGAGTGCAAGGAGATCTGGGAGAGCATGCGCGAAAGCGATGACGAGTGAGGCTTGACCCCCCTGCGCCCCAGGGCCTCTCGGTGACCACGGCCCGGCGCCTCTCGGTCGGACTCGTCGGGCTCGCCCTCGCGGCATTGGCCTCCCTCGCGAGCACCCCGGCACACGCCTCGACGGCCGGCGCGACCGTCCGGTCGGCGGCGGGCACGCCGTGCCTGCACCCGACCAGCCGGCCCACCCCGTGGCGGGAGGCTGCCGACACCGTCCCGGTGAGCGACCGCACGAGGACGCGGGTCGCCTCGGCCCTGCGCGCGGAGACCCGGATCACCGCGGCGGCTGCACGGCGGGCCGAGGCCTCGCTCGACCCGTCGTCCCGGGCGCGCGCGGCCGCGACCGGGCCGATCGTCGTACCGGTGTACATCCACCTGATCCACGGACGGCGCCACGGCGAGCGCCGGATCGGACGACGCGCCGCCCGACAGATGTTCTGGACCCTCAACGGCGGTTACGCCGGCACCCAGGACCTGGGCATGGCCCCCACCGGCGTGAGCTTCCGGCTGAAGAAGATCACGGTCAGCCGCAACGAGCGCTGGTTCCACGCGCGGCCGTACAGCGCGGCGGACAAGCAGATGAAGCGCCGGCTCCACCGCGGCAAGCCGCGGGTGCTGAACATCTACGTCAACCGGACCGCGGTGCCCGGTCAGGTGCTGCTCGGGTTCTCGACGTTCCCGTGGCAGCGCGCCTGGCGCCGTGGGCTGGACGGCGTGACCGTGAGCGACGCGAGCCTGCCGGGTGGCCGGGCGGACGGGTACAACCACGGGGACACCGTGATCCACGAGACCGGCCACTGGCTCGGCCTGCTGCACACCTTCGAGGGTGGCTGCGTCGGTGGCACCGGGGGCGACGGCGTCGCGGACACGCCGGCCGAGGCGGCCCCGAGCTTCCGCTGCGACGACCGCAACACGTGCACCATCCCCGAGTACCAGAACCCTGCCGACCCGACCGGCCCGCTGATCGACCTGCCGGACCCGATCCACAACTTCCTGGACTACTCCTACGACGACTGCATGTACCAGTTCACTCCCGGCCAGAGTGCCCGCATGCTCGCCGCGTACCGCTACTACCGGTCCGGCCGTTGACCCCGGGCGGTCAGGAGCCGCCGCAGATCGAGCTTTCCCCGGCCTATCCCGCACGCGCGGCCTGGGGAACGGCTCCGAGCCTGCGTGCGTGGCAGGCCGAGGCGATCGGGCGGTACTTCGACTCCGACCCGCGCGACTACCTCGCCGTGGCGACACCCGGTGCCGGCAAGACGACGTTCGCCCTGACGATCGCCGCCGAGCTGCTCGGCCGGCGCCTCGTCGACCGGATCACCGTGGTCGCGCCGACCGAGCACCTCAAGACGCAGTGGGCCGAGGCGGCGGCACGGGTGGGCATCCCGATCGACCCGGCGTACTCCGGCGGCAAGGGGCGGACCAGCAAGGACTTCGTCGGCGTCGCGGTGACCTACGCCGGGGTCGCGTCCAACCCGCTGGCGCACCGGATCCGCACCGAGCGGTTCAAGACGCTGGTGATCCTCGACGAGATCCACCACGCGGGTGACGCGCTCTCCTGGGGCGAGGCCGTCCGCGAGGCCTTCGAGCCCGCCAAGCGCCGCCTCGCGCTGACCGGTACGCCGTTCCGGTCGGACGTGAACCCAATCCCGTTCGTCACCTACGAGCCCGACCCCGAGGCCGGAGCCGGCGTGCTCCGCAGTGCCGCGGACTACACCTACGGCTACGGCCACGCGCTGCGCGACCACGTCGTGCGCCCGGTGCTGTTCTGGGCGTACGGCGGCGACCTGCAGTGGCGCACGCGTGCCGGCGACGAGATCTCGGCGCGGCTCGGAGAACCGCTGACCAAGGACATGGCGGCGCAGGCGCTGCGCACGGCGCTCGATCCCGGCGGGTCCTGGATCGCCGCCGTGCTGGAGGCAGCGGACCGCCGGCTCTCCGAGGTGCGCAAGAACGTGCCCGACGCCGGTGGCCTCGTGATCGCCAGCGACCAGGACTCCGCGCGCGCGTACGCCGCGCTGCTGCAGCGGATCGCCGGGGAGAAGCCGATCGTGGTGCTCTCCGACGAGAAGGCCGCCTCGAAGAACATCGCGAAGTTCTCCGCCGGCGAGAACCGGTGGATGGTCGCGGTCCGGATGGTGTCGGAAGGCGTCGACGTGCCGAGGCTCGCGGTCGGCGTCTACGCGACCACCACGTCCACGCCGCTGTTCTTCGCCCAGGCGGTCGGCCGGTTCGTCCGGGCGAGGGCCCGGGGTGAGACCGCGTCGATCTTCCTGCCCTCGCACCCTTCGCTGCTCGGCTTCGCCTCCGAGCTCGAGCTCGAGCGCGATCACGTGCTCGGTCGCACGATCACCGACGAGGGTGACCTCTTCGCCGCCGAGAACGCCCTGCTCGCCCAGGCGCAGGCCGGTGAGTCGGCATCCGCCGACGAGACCCTGGTGCCCTTCGAGGCGCTCGGCTCGCAGGCGACGTTCGCCCACGTCCTGTACGACGGGGCGGAGTTCGGCCACGCCGGTGAGGTGCACGTCGGCTCGGAGGAGGAGATGGACTTCCTCGGCATCCCGGGCCTCCTCGAGCCCGACCAGGTCCGCAGCCTGCTCCAGCGCCGGCAGGCACAGCGCCGCGACCTCAGGGCCGCGGCCGAGTCCGCGGACGACCCGCTCGTGGAGAGCACCACCACCCATGAGCGGCTGGCGATCCTGCGGCGCGAGCTGAACAGCCTCGTCGCCGCGTGGCACCACCGCACCGGCCAGCCCCACGGCGTCACGCATGCGGCGCTGCGCAGGGACTGCGGCGGCCCCGCCGCGGCGATCGCGACGGCGGACCAGCTGCAGGCCCGGATCGACCGGCTGCGGGAGTGGGCGACCCGGAAGTCCGGCTGAGCCGCGATCCGACGATGAGGTGGTTTCGGCAGGCTCAACCAACGGGTGGTTGAGCCTGCCGAAACCACTCACACCGAACTGCGGAGCAGGGGAGTGACCCGGTAGGGGACCTGCGTGGCGAGCGCGATCACCGTCGACGAACGGACGATTCCCGGGTGGTCGAGGGCCCGGTCGATCACGGTCTGCAGGTCGGCGTTGGAGCGGGCGACCACCCGGGCCAGCATGTCGCCGGGCCCGGTGATCGTGTGCGCCTCGAGCACCTCCGGGATCGTCGCGAGGTGGTCGCCGACGGTGTCGTGCCCGGCGCCCTGGCGGATCTCGAGGGTGAGGAAGGCCGTGACCGGGTGGCCCAGGGCGGACGGGTCGAGCGTGGGGCCCCAGCCGGAGATCACCCCGCTGCGCTCGAGCCGCTCGAGCCGTGCGGTCACGGTGCCGCGTGCGACGCCGAGCCGGCGGGACGCCTCGAGCGCCCCCACCCTGGGCTCGGCGTGGAACAACTCGATCAGGGTGACGTCCAGGTCGTCCACGGCGTCGCCTCCGACTGTGCAATCTGCTCGATGTGTCGCCGAAGTGTTGCACACAGTGTCAGGTGAGGACAGGCTGACCTGCATGACGACTGCCCACGAACGCGCCCTGACCGTTGAAGAGCTCAAGGCGGACCTGACCCTCGAGCAGCTGCAGCAGCTGGTCGGCCTCGTGGAGTACGACGAGCACAACGACGTCTTCCCGGTCACGGGCTGGGACGCCATCGTGTTCGTCGTCGGCAACGCGACCCAGGCCGCGCAGTACTACCAGTCGGCGTGGGGGATGGAGCTGGTCGCCTACTCCGGACCCGAGCACGGCAACCGTGACCACAAGGCGTTCGTGCTGCGCTCGGGCTCGACGCGGTTCGTGCTCAAGGGCGCGGTCGACCCCGACAGCCCGCTGGCCGACCACCATCGGCGCCACGGCGACGGTGTCGTGGACATCGCCCTCGAGGTACCCGACGTCGACCGCTGCATCGCCCGCGCGCACGAGGTCGGTGCCACGGTGCTCGAGGAGCCGCACGACCTGACCGACGAGCACGGCACCGTCCGCGTCGCGGCGATCGCGACCTACGGCGAGACCCGGCACACCCTGGTGCAGCGCGAGGTCGACGGAGCGACGTACGCGGGTCCCTACCTGCCCGGCTACGTCGCGAGGACGTCCTCGATCACGCGCAAGGACGGCCAGCCGAAGCGGCTCTTCCAGGCGCTGGACCATGTCGTCGGCAACGTCGAGCTCGGCCGGATGGACGAGTGGGTGGCGTTCTACAACAAGGTGATGGGCTTCACGAACATGGCGGAGTTCATCGGCGACGACATCGCCACCGACTACTCCGCCCTGATGAGCAAGGTGGTCGCCAACGGCAACCACCGGGTGAAGTTCCCGCTCAACGAGCCGGCGGTGGCGCGGAAGAAGTCGCAGATCGACGAGTACCTCGAGTTCTACCGGGGCGCCGGGGCCCAGCACCTCGCGCTGGCCACGAACGACATCCTGGCCACCGTCGACGCCCTGCGCGACAACGGTGTGGAGTTCCTCGACACCCCGGACTCCTACTACGAGGACCCCGCGCTCCGCGCCCGCATCGGCCAGGTGCGGGTGCCGATCGATGAGCTGCAGAAGCGACGGATCCTCGTCGACCGCGACGAGGACGGCTACCTGCTGCAGATCTTCACCAAGCCGCTGGGCGACCGGCCGACGGTCTTCTTCGAGCTGATCGAGCGGCACGGCTCGCTCGGGTTCGGCAAGGGGAACTTCAAGGCTCTGTTCGAGGCGATCGAGCGCGAGCAGGAGCGGCGCGGGAATCTCTGAGCCGCGGCCTCGAAGCTCACGACGTTGCGGCAGAGAACCGTCTGCTGACGCTCGCGACCTGGGCGCGGAGCTCCTCGGGGCTCTCCACCTCGAAGTCGGCGTCGAGCGTGGCGAGCACGGCCAGCGGCCAGAAGAGGTCGTCGGTCGGCATGGTCATCGTCGTGCCGTCGGCCGTCTCGCTCAGCTCGGCCCACCTGCCGACCACCGCGGCGACGTCGGCGAGGGGTGCGCGCACGAGCACCTTGACGTCGTACCGGCGGGGGATCTGCTTCATGCCGGCGCGGACGAACTCCAGGGCGTCGGCCGCGGGCAGGGCGTGTCCGGTGAACCGGCGGCCGGTGAGCGTCACGGCGCTGATCCGGTCGACCCGGAACGTGCGCCAGTCGTCGCGCCGGCGGTCGTAGGCGACGAGGTACCAGCGCTGGCCGAGGCTCACCAGGCGGTGCGGCTCCACCTGCCGGGTCTCGGAGGCCGCCTCGCGCGTGGTGTAGCCGAACTCGACGATCTCGTCGTCGCGGCACCCCTGGGCGAGCGTGGTCAGCACCGACGCGTCGATGGTCGGCCCCCGCAGGGGCGCCGGCACGGTCTGCTCGGCCAGGGCGTCCATGCGCCGCCGCAGTCGCGGCGGCATCAGCGCGAGCACCTTGGTCAGGGACTGCACGGCCGTCTCCTCCAGGCCCTGGACCGCGCCTGAGGCGGCCGTGCGCAGCCCGACGGCGATCGCGACCGCTTCTTCGTCGGTGAGGAGCAGGGGAGGAAGGCTGCCGCCTGCGCGCAGCTGGTAGCCCCCGGCGACACCCCGCACCGCGTCGACCGGGTAGCCGAGGTCGCGGACGCGCTCGATGTCGCGGCGCAGCGTGCGCTCGGAGACCTCGAGCCGGTCGGCGAGCTCCGGCCCGGACCAGTAGCGGTGGGTCTGGAGCAGCGACAACAGCTGCAGCATGCGGGCACCGGTGCTCATGTCCTCAGATTAGATCCGATAGCGGACAGAACCTGTCCGCTATCGCTGGTCGACTGGGGTCATGAACACGACAGACCCCGTGATCGTCACCGAGGCATTGACCCGGACGTTCACCTCACGCAAGCAGACGGTCGAGGCGGTCCGCGGCCTCGACCTGGAGATCCGACGCGGCGAGCTGGTGGCCCTGCTCGGTCCGAACGGCGCCGGCAAGTCCACGACCCTCCGGATGCTCACCACCCTGCTCGCGCCGACCTCGGGCGGGGCCCGGGTGGCGGGCTTCGACGTCGTCGACGCACAGGCCGCCGTGCGCGGCGCGATCGGGTACGTCGGCCAGGGCAACGGTGCCGGGCACCAGCAGCACGGGCGCGACGAGCTGGTCAGCCAGGGCCGGGCGCACGGGCTCTCCCGCCGGGACGCGCGAGCGCGGGCGGACGAGCTGATCGCGGACCTCGGTCTCGCCTCCGTCTCCGACCGCAAGGTCGCGACGCTCTCGGGAGGCCAGCGCCGCCGGCTCGACATCGCGATGGGCCTCGTCCACCGTCCCGAGGTGCTGTTCCTCGACGAGCCGTCGACCGGTCTCGACCCGCAGAACCGGGCGAACCTGCAGGCGCAGGTCGAGCGGCTGCACGCCGAGACGGGCAACACGATCGTGCTGACCACGCACTACCTCGAGGAGGCCGATGCCCTCGCCGAGCGGGTCGTGGTGATCGACCACGGCCGGGTGATCGCCGACGACTCGGCGTACCGGCTGAAGTCGGGTCTGGGCGACCGGATCACGCTCGCGTTCGCCGACGTGTCCGGGGCCGAGGTCGCGGCGACGAGGGCGGCACGACTGCCGGGCGCGGACGTGACCCGGGACGGATCCCGGGTCGTCGCGCGGATCGCGCACGGCAACGAGCTGGTCGGCGCGCTGGTCCACGACCTGCACGGGGCCGGTCATGCGCCGGTGGGCATCGAGGTCGCCCGACCGACGCTCGACGACGTGTTCCTCGAGCTCACCGGCCGCAGCCTCCGCGAGGCCAACGAGTCACCGACAGCGCAGGACGAGAACGACGACTCCCGGGAAGGAGCAGCAGCATGAGCACGATCGTCTCCGCAGGATCGACCGCCCGCACGGAGAGGCCCGCCCCTCCGTCCACGGCCCGCCGAGCTGCCCTCGGCAGGATCGCCGCCGACACGATCAACGTGATGAGCCGCGAGCTGCGGCCGGTGTGGCACGAGCCGGCGTCCGTGCTGTTCGCGATGGTCCAGCCGCTCGTCTTCCTCGGGCTCTTCGCCCCGCTGCTGCCCGACTCCCACGGGAGCGCGCTGCAGTGGTTCGTCCCCGGCATCGTCGCGATGACCTGCCTGATGGGAGCGTCGTTCACCGGTGCGGGGCTGATGGACGAGATGGTGACCGGGTCGCACGAGCGGATGCTGGTCTCCCCGCTGAGCCGGTCCTCGCTGCTGCTCGGCCGGGCCTTCAAGGAGACCGTGCCGATGCTGATGCAGACTGCGATCATCCTGGCGGTTGCGACACCGTTCAGCTTCGACCTGCACCCGGTCGGTGTGCTCGTGGGCGTCGCGATGCTGGCGCTGTTCAGCATCGGGGTGGCCTCGATGTCCTACGCCCTGGGGCTGGCTTCCGACGGCCAGCCGTGGCTCTTCTGGACCGTCCAGCAGACCGTGATCTTCCCGCTGCTCCTGCTCGCCGGCGTCCTACTCCCGCTGGACGGAGGTCCCGGCTGGCTGCGGTGGCTGTCCGACCTGAACCCGCTGAAGTACGTCGTGCAGGCGGTGCGTGAGCTCTTCGCGGGCAGCTGGCACGCGGACGTGATCGCGCAAGGCTTCGCCGGCGGGCTGGTGATCGCGGCCCTGGGGCTGTGGATCGGTGTCCGCGGGATGCAGCGGTCCTGAGACCGGAGTCGGGCCTGCAGTGCCACGGACGGCCGAGGGCGAGGGGAAGATCTCCCCGCCGCCCGCGGCCGTCCGTGCCGTTCTGCTCCTGCCTGATGTCAGTCAGACGGTGAGCCTCCCGAGAGCTCCGAGGATCTGGTTCAGCAACGTGTTCAGCTGTCCCAGGAGTCCGGACAGCGTGCCGCCCGGGTCGAGCAGGCCGGCCACCGCGCAGAGCAGGTTGCCGAGCAGCTGCCCGGAGCCCGGCTGAGCCGTGATGTCGAGCACGACCCGGTCAAGGTGAACCTTCAGCCCGAGGATGTTCAGGTCCAGCGGGCCGAGCACCAGGTGCAGGATGTCGCAGGTGCCCGCGACTGGCAGAGCCCGCGTCGCACCGGAGGCCGAGATGTTGTTGATCGAGTAGACCGGGATCAGGACGTGCCGCTTGGTGAAGTGCAGATCCTTGCCGGGTCGCACGATCTTGCCCACGATCTTGCCCTTCGCGTACAAGGTGTTGCCCGAGGTCTGGAACGAGCGCGGGACGAACACCCCGCGCACCTTCTTGCCCGATGCCGTGTGGCCGTAGACGTAGGACAGGACCGTGACGTTGGGGGCCGAGTCGTGCAGCTTGTGGGCGTTGACGTGCGTGGCAGAGGCCGTGTTCGCCACGAGGCCGAACATGGACATGCTGAGCGCGAGTACGACGGCGACGAGCCCGATGCGCCCGAGCCGCCTTTCTGCTCCCTTGGATGACATTTCGAATTTCCTCCCCTCCTGGGGAAGATCCCCAGGTCGTGTGCCCTTACCCCTGGGACCTGGGAGGAAACTCTGCGGGGCCGGATGGCGCCTGCAGGCGGGTCAGCCTCGGCCGGCCGGCAGGTCGCAGACGCGCTCCGCGAGCGGGGCGCCGTCGCAGCAGTTGGCCTTCATGTGGCAGTGCGGGCAGAGCCAGCGCGTGGCGATCGGGTCGAAGGGCTTTCCGCAGTAGTCGCACGGCACGCTCCGGAGCGTACGCCGCGGCGAGGCGCCAGTCCGGGCGCGACACCCGCGGCGCCGGGGGACGCCGCTCAGCCCGTGTGGCCGGGCCCGGCCGCGCGGCCGGGTCGCTCGGACAGGAAGCTCGGCTGGGCGCTGTGCACCGAGGTCACGACGTCCCACCCGGCGGCGCCGAGCGTGACGACGCTGACCGGGAAGATGCCGAGGTCCTCCTTGTCGATGTGGTCCGACAGGTGCCGGAACATCGCGTCCACCTTCACCCTGAGCTCCGGGTCGTGCGGGTCGAGGGCCGCAAGGCCCGCGTGGAAGTCGTCGTGCTCCTGCTCCAGCTCGGAGACCTCGTCGAGGAACTCGCCCGTGGCGCGGAGAGCCGTGAACACGCCCTCCTCCTCGCGCCGCACGTGCCGGTCGAGCAGCTCGCTGAGCCGCCGGAGGTGCGTGACCGCGCTCTCGTGGTCGCGGTGGCGCAGCGCGATCTCGACGTCGGAGGCGACGTCGAGCAGGGCCATGTGCTCGTCCATCAGCTCGGCCAGCGGCTCGATCTGGCGGCAGCCGCAGTACTCGCACATCAGCGCGGCTCCGTCGGCACGGCGGTCACACGTCGACCTTCTCCCAGCCTCGGCGGGGCGGCCGCGAACCGGCAGGGGAGGCGTCGCGGGTGCGGTAGACGATGTAGGGGCGGGTCAGGTAGCCGACGGGTGCGCTGAAGACGTGCACCAGCCGGGTGAACGGCCACAGGGCGAACAGTGCGCAGGCGCCGAGCGCGTGCAGCTGGAAGCCGAGCGGCGCGCCGGCCATCGCGTCGACGTCCGGACGGAGCTCGAAGATGCTGCGGAACCACAGGGAGACGCCTTCGCGGTAGTTGTAGGCGTCTCCGTCCACGCCGCCGAGCCCGAACAGGCTCGAGGCGATCGTGTTCCACATGCCCAGGACGATCACGGTGCCCAGGACGGCGTACATCACCTTGTCCATCGGCGTGGTGGCCGAGAACACCGGCCCGGTGGTGCGCCGCCGGTAGATCAGGATCGCCATGCCGACCACGGTGAGCACGCCGGAGGCGATGCCGCCGACGAGGGCGACCCAGTGGTACGCCGTCTCGCTGATCCCGAGCGCGTCGGTCCACGACTCCGGGATCACCAGCCCGATGATGTGGCCCGCCACGACGCCGAGGATGCCGAAGTGGAACAGCGGGCTGCCCAGCCGGAGCAGGCGCGACTCGTAGAGCTGCGAGGACCGGGTGGTCCACCCGAACTTGTCGAAGCGGTAGCGCCACCAGTGACCGAGCACGAAGGTCACCAGGCAGACGTAGGGCACGATCACCCACAGCAGGGTCTTCATCGCCAGCTCCCGGTGGTTGAGCCTGCCGAAACCCCGGTGGCGTCCACCGAGTCCTCCAGGCGGGCGTCGAAGGCGGGCGTCCCGTACGGCGTCAGGCCGACCTCCTCGGCCGGCGGTCCCTCGGCGGCGAGCCGGGCGACCAGGTCGCGATCGTCGCCCTTGATCGGCGGCAGGGTCGCGCACACCGCCTCGAGGGCGCCCGCCCACCCGGAACCGCCGTCGCGCAGGGACATCCGGAGCAGCTCCAGGCTGGCCCGATGGTCCAGGAGCAGCCGCCAGCCGAGGGCCTGGTCGACCGTCGCGGCGTACTCGAGCACGACGCAGAGGTGGTCGGGGAGCTCCTCGCCGTGCGCCGGGTCGGCGTCCATCACGAACCCCGAGCGCAGGTAGGTCTGCTTGAACCGCAGCAGCGCGAGTCCGCGCTTGCGGGTGTCGCCGTGCAGGAAGTAGGTCAGGAAGAGGTTGCAGCGCCGCCGGCTGTCGAAGGTCTCGACGTAGTCGACCTGGAGCTCGGCAAGCGGCGTCCGCTCGAGGTGGTCGACCACCGACGCCAGCGGGTCGCGGAGGTGCTCGGGCAGACCGGGCAGGGCTGCCCGGACCGGCGCGATCAGAGCGGGCAACCGCTCGTCGGGATAGCCGAGGAGCAGCGAGGCCGACTGCCAGACCGTGGTCAGGACCGGGGCCGGAAGGCGGGGATCGGGATGGCGGCTCACTTGGGGTCCGCCCCTCCGGTCGATCCTTCGCCGCTGGTGGTCGATCCTTCGCCGCCGGTGGTTGAGCCTTCGCCGCTGGTGGTTGAGCCTTCGCCACTGGTGGTTGAGCCTGCCGAAACCCCGGCGTCGGGCGGCGGCGGGAACAGGCCCTGGGGGGTGCCCTTGCCGTCCCAGTTGAGCAGGTTGACCCGCGCACCCTTGTCGCCCGGCGAGGCCATCGTGTCGGAGGTCTGCCGGTTGGCGAGCATCTGGAAGTTCTCCACGGCGATCGGGACGTTCGGGCCCGAGCCCTCGCCGAAGAGGCCGGCACCGCCCATGCCGGGGCCGCCCTCGTAGTCGAGTGCGCACTCGGTGGCGAGCTCCTCGAGCGAGTGCGCCTGCTCGGCGTGGGCCGGCGGGATCACGTAGCGCTCGTCGTACTTGGCGAGCGCGAGCAGGCGGTACATGTCGTACATCTGCTCCTCGGTCATGCCCACACCTTCGGGGATCGAGGCATCGGCGTCGCGCCCCAGGTTGATGTCGCGCATGTAGGAGCGCATCGCGGCCAGCTTGCGCAGCACGGCGTCGACGGGGGCGACGTCACCGGCGGTGAACAGCTCGGCGAGGTACTCCACCGGGATCCGGAGCGCGTCGATCGCGGCGAAGAGGTTGCGCTGGTCCTCGGCGTCCTCCCCGGTCTCGGCGACCGCGTCGACCACGGGGGAGAGCGGTGGGATGTACCAGACCATCGGCATCGTGCGGTACTCCGGGTGCAGCGGGAGCGCCACCTTGAACGTGTTGATCAGTGCGTGGATCGGCGAGCGCTGCGCGGCGATCACCCAGTCGTGCGGGATGCCGGCGCGCTCGGCCTCGCGCACGACGTCGGGGTCGTTCGGGTCGAGGAAGACCGAGCGCTGCGCCTCGTAGAGGTCGTGGTCGTCCGGAGTCGACGCAGCCTCGAGCACCCGGTCGGCGTCGTACAGGACGAGGCCGATGTAGCGCAGCCGCCCGACGCAGGTCTCCGAGCACACGGTCGGGATGCCCACCTCGATGCGGGGGAAGCAGAACGTGCACTTCTCGGCCTTGCCGGTGCGGTGGTTGAAGTACACCTTCTTGTACGGGCATCCCGACACGCACATGCGCCAGCCGCGGCACCGGTCCTGGTCGACCAGCACGATCCCGTCCTCGGAGCGCTTGTAGATCGCGCCGCTCGGGCACGACGCCGCGCAGGAGGGGTTCAGGCAGTGCTCGCAGATCCGCGGCAGGTAGAACATGAAGGTCTCCTCGAAGGAGCGCTTCACCTTGGTCGCCGCGTTGTTCAGGCTCGCCTTCTGCAGGATCGGGTCGTGGGCGAAGGTCGCCTCGGAGCCGCCGAGGTTGTCGTCCCAGTTCGCCGACCACTTGATGGCCATGTCGTTGCCGCTGATCAGCGACTTCGGCCGGGCCACCGGGGTGTGCTCCTGGGCCGGGGCATCGGTGAGCGTGGCGTAGTCGTAGGTCCACGGCTCGTAGTAGTCGCTGATGCCGGGCATCTTCGGGTTCGAGAAGATCGTCAGCAGCTTGCGGAAGCGGCCGCCGGCCTTGAGCGCGAGCCGGCCGCGGCGGTTCAGCGTCCAGCCGCCCTGCCACTCCTCCTGGTCCTCGTAGCGGCGCGGGTAGCCCTGCCCGGGCCGGGTCTCGACGTTGTTGAACCAGACGTACTCCGTGCCGGCGCGGTTGGTCCACGCCTGCTTGCAGGTGACCGAGCAGGTGTGGCAACCGATGCACTTGTCGAGGTTCATCACCATCGCCATCTGGGCCATGACCTTCATCAGTGGACCTCCCCGCCGCCAGCGGTTTCGAGGCTCGTCGCTGGCGCTCCTCGCACCTCAACCACCTGGGGTGGTTGAGGTGCCGAGCCCCTGGGCGAGGCCTCGAAACCTGGTGCGCCTCGGCCCTGAGCCTGGGGTGGTTGAGGTGCCGAGCCCCTGGGCGAGGCCTCG
>NZ_RJSF01000040.1:203414-266008 GCF_003725535.1 Nocardioides pocheonensis
TGCGCATCAGTACGTGACCTCCTGGGAGCGGCGGCGGATCACGGTCACCTCGTCGCGCTGGTTGCCGGTGGGACCGAGGTAGTTGAAGGCGAAGGAGAGCTGCGCGTAGCCGCCGATCAGGTGGCTCGGCTTGATCAGCAGGCGGGTCAGCGAGTTGTGGATGCCGCCGCGCTGTCCGGACGTCTCCGTGAGCGGTACGTCGATCAGCCGGTCCTGGGCGTGGTGCATGAACACCGTGCCCTCGGGCATCCGGTGCGACACAATCGCCCGGGCGACGACGACGCCGTTGCGGTTGACCGCCTCGATCCAGTCGTTGTCCTCGACCCCGACCTTCGCCGCGTCGACGTCGCTCATCCAGATCGTCTGGCCGCCTCGCGACAGAGAGAGCATGAAGAGGTTGTCCTGGTACTCGGAGTGGATCGACCACTTGTTGTGCGGGGTCAGGTAGCGCACCGTCACGGTCCGGTGGCCGTCCACCTCGCCCAGGTCGCCGGGCGCCGGCTCGGCGAACAGCGCGCCCATGTTCAGCGGTGGACGGAAGACCGGGAGCGACTCGCCGAGCTCGATCATCCAGTCGTGGTCGAGGTAGAAGGTCTGCCGGCCGGTCAGCGTGTGCCACGGCTTGAGCCGCTCGACGTTGATCGTGAACGGCGAGTAGCGCCGCCCTCCGCTCTCCGAGCCCGACCACTCCGGGGACGTGATCACCGGCGTCGGCGCGGCCTGCGTGTCGGCGAAGGTGATCTGCTTGCCCTCGTGCTCGGCGGCCAGGTCGTGCAGCAGCGTGCCGGTGCGTCGCTCCAGCGTCTTGAAGCCCTGGACCGCGAGGTGGCCGTTGGTGGTGCCGGAGAGCGCCAGGATCGCCTCGCACACGTGCACGTCGCGCACGAGGGTGGGTCGCCCGTCGCCGACGCCGCCGCGCACGGTGCCGTTCTTGTGCTTGAGGTAGTCGATCGGGCCGCTCACGTCGTACGTGACGCCCTTGGTGGTGGTGCCCAGGGTGTCCAGCAGCGGGCCGACGGTGTCCATCTTGTCCGCGACCGCGCCGTAGTCGCGCTCGACCTCGACCAGCTTGGGCATGGTCCGGCCCGGCACCGGCTCGCACTCGCCGAGCGCCCAGTCGCGGACCACGCCGTGCGGGTTGGCCATCGCGTCCGGGGTGTCGTGGGTCAGGGGCACGGCGACGACGTCCTTGCGCACGCCGAGCCGGGGGCCCGCGAGCTCGGAGAACTTCTTGGCGATCTCGCGGAAGGCGTCCCAGTCGGTACGGGTCTGCCAGGGCGGCGCGATCGCCGGGTTGAACGAGTGCACGAACGGGTGCATGTCGGTCGTGGACAGGTCGTGCTTCTCGTACCAGGTCGCGGCCGGCAGCACCACGTCGGAGAAGATCGTGGTGCTGGTCTGGCGGAAGTCGAGCGTGAGGAGCAGGTCGAGCTTGCCCTCGGGCGCTTGCTCGGCCCAGTCGACGTCCTTGGGTCGCTTGCCCTCCGGAGCCTCCGTCGCCCGGACCGCCGACGTGGTGCCGAGCAGGTGCTTGAGGAAGTACTCGTTGCCCTTCGCCGACGAGCCGAGCAGGTTCGCCCGCCAGATCGCGAGCACCCGCGGGAAGTTCTCGGGGTCGTCGGGGTGCTCACCGGCGAAGCGGAGGCTGCCGTCCTTCAGGCCCGCGACGACGTGCTCGCCGACCGGCCGACCGGCGGCCGCGGCCTCGTCGCAGAGGTCGAGCGGGTTGCGGTCGAACGTCGGGTACGACGGCATCCACCCCATCCGGGCGCTCTTCGCCAGCACGTCGGCCGTGCTCAGCCCCGCGAGCTGCCCCGTCGAGGTGGCCGCGCTGAGGGTGTCGGCGGAGAAGTGGTCGTAGCGGTACTGGTCGGTGTGCAGGTACCAGTACGCCGCCTGGATCATGTTGCGCGGCGGCCGGCTCCAGTCGAGGGCGTTGGCCAGGTGGGCGTGACCGGTCACCGGTCGCACCTTCTCCTGCCCGACGTAGTGGGCCCAGCCGCCGCCGTTGACGCCCTGGCATCCCGTCAGCGTCGTGAGCGCCAGGAAGGAGCGGTAGATCGTGTCGGAGTGGAACCAATGGTTCGTGCCGGCGCCCATGAGGATCATCGAGCGGCCGCGCGACTCCTCGGCGTTCCGGGCGAACTCACGGGCGATCCGGGCCGCCTGGTGGGCCGGGACGCCGGTGATCGCCTCCTGCCACTCCGGGGTGTACGACGCGTAGCGGGCGAGCATCAGCTCGTAGACCGTGGTGACCAGGTGGCCGCCGACGCGGCGTACCGGCACCGGCCGGGTGACCTCGCGGGGCGCGCCGTCGAGGTCGTCGAACAGGGGGAGCGTGACCTCCACGGTCTCGCCGCCTCCCAGCGACAGGCGCGGCTCGACGCCCTGGAGGTCGAGGTTCCACCGGCCCACGCCGGCGTCGCCGAAGCGGTGACCGAGCGCGCCGTTGGGGACCACCGGCTCGTCGGTCCGCGCGTCGATCAGCACGCCCTTGAAGGCGGCGTTCTCGGTCGCCTCCCCGGTCGAGCCGTCGTTGGTCGAGCCGCCGTCGTTGGTTGAGCCGCCGTCGTTGGTTGAGCCGCCGTCGTTGATTGAGCCGCCGTCGTTGGTTGAGCCTGCCGAAACCAGGTCCTCCTCGGTGAGCAGCTTTCCCGGCACGCCGCGCTCGTCGATCTTCACCAGGAAGGGGAGGTCGGTGTACTGCTTCACGTAGTCGTCGAAGTAGGGCGTCGTCCGCCTGACGAAGAACTCCTCGAGGATCACGTGGCCCATGGCGAGCGCGAGGGCACCGTCGGTGCCGGGCCGCGCCGCCAGCCACTCGTCGGCGAACTTCACGTTGTCGGCGTAGTCGGGGGCGACGACGACGACCTTCTGGCCGCGGTAGCGGGCCTCGGTCATCCAGTGCGCGTCGGGGGTGCGCGTGACCGGGACGTTCGAGCCCCACATGACCAGGTAGCCCGCGTCCCACCAGTCGCCCGACTCCGGCACGTCGGTCTGGTCGCCGAACACCTGCGGGGAGGCGACCGGCAGGTCGGCGTACCAGTCGTAGAAGCTCAGCATCGAGCCGCCGACGAGATGGGTGAACCGAGCGCCCGAGGCGTGGGAGACCATCGACATGGCCGGGATCGGCGAGAAGCCGGCGACCCGGTCGGGTCCCCATTTCTGGATCGTGTGGACGTACGCCGCCGCGATCATCTCCACCGCTTCGTCCCACGAGGCCCGGACGAGGCCGCCCTTGCCACGGGCCGACTTGTAGCGCTGGGCCCGGGCGGGGTTGTCGACGACGTGGGCCCAGGCCTTCACCGGGTCACCGTCGTGCTGGGACTTGCCCTCGCGGTACATCTGCACGAGGGCGCCACGCACGTACGGGTAGCGGATCCGGGTGGGGGAGTAGGTGTACCAGGAGAACGCCGCGCCTCGGGGGCATCCGCGGGGCTCGTACTCCGGCCGGTCGGGTCCGGTCGACGGGTAGTCGGTCTGCTGGGACTCCCAGGTGATGATCCCGTCCTTGACGTAGACCTTCCAGGAGCAGGAGCCCGTGCAGTTCACGCCGTGCGTGGAGCGCACCACCTTGTCGTGGCTCCACCGGTCCCGGTAGAAGTCGTCGGCCTGCCGCCCGCCCTCCTTCTCGAGCGTCCGGAGGTCCGGGGACACCGTGCCCTTGGTGAAGAAGCGCCGGGTGCGGACCAGCGCGTCGACGAGCGGCGTGTCGAGACCGGGCTCGGTCTCCGGCCGGCGCCCCTTTCCCGAGGTGGAGGGCGTGCTAAGCGTCAACGTGTTCTCCTGCCGTACGGCGGACGATGGTGACGGTGAGGACGAGGGTGAGCGCCGCGGTCACGGAGAGCAGCCAGAGGCCGAGGGCGTAGGAGTCGGTGCGGCCGTAGATGTAGCCCATCAGCAGCGGTGGCACGAAGCCGCCGAAGCCGCCTGCGGCTCCCACCAGTCCCGTCACGCCGCCGACGCGGGCCGGCTCGGTGACCCGGGCGACCAACGCGAACGTCGCGCCGGCACCGGACCCGAGTGCTGCAGCCATCGTCAGGAACGCGACGGCTCCCAGGGAGTCCACCGGCGGGTGGCTCGAGGCGACGCCGGCCATCACCACGACGACGGCGTAGCCGGTCGCGAGCACCGGCACCGGACCGAACCGGTCCGAGAGCCAGCCACCGATCGGTCGCATGATCACCGCGACCACGACGAAGCCGGCCATCCGGTTGGCGGCGCCGGCCGGGCTGAGGCCGTACTCGGTCTTCAGGTAGGCCGGGAGGTAGACGGAGAACGCGACGTAGCCGCCGAAGGCGACGGCGTACAGGAGGCACGCCTGCCAGGTGATCGGGAGGGCGGCGTTGGTACGCAGGCGGGTGAGCAGGCTCGTGGTCAGGACGACGCGGCCGGGCGCGTCGCGCAGGACCAGCCAGGCCGCGACGGTGTAGAGCGCGAGCACCCCGGCGACGAGGAGGAACGGCGCCTTGCCGTCGAGGTGGGCGAACAGCTTCACGGTCGTGAGCGCGCTGATCGCGGTGCCACCCATGCCGGCCCCGAACACGCCGACCGCGAAGCCGCGGCGCTCGGGCGGGAACCACGCGTTCACGAAGGGCACGCCGACGGCGAAGGAGGTGCCGGCGATGCCGAGGAAGAAGCCGCCGACCAGGATCAGGGCGTAGGAGTCGAGCGCGAAGAAGCCCAGGAAGAGCACCGGGATGATCGTGATGCCGGTGATCAGCGGGAGCATCACCCGGCCACCGAACCGGTCGGTCAGCGAGCCCACGGGGATCCGGCCGAGGGATCCCACGATCACCGGGACGGCGACCATCAGGGCCACGTCCGACTCGCTGAGCGTCCCGAGGGTGCCGTTCTTGCGGAAGAGAGGGCCGAGCGGGCTGATCAGAGCCCAGGCCCAGAAGTTCACCGCGAAGCCGAGGGTGGCCATCGCCAGCATGAGGACGCGGGGCGAGCGCTCCACTCCGGCCACCTGCTCCTGGACCTGTGTTGCCATCGTGTCCTCCCGGTCTCACCTTGTCGGAACGCGCGCACGAGATACACCCCTTGAAGACTCTTGACGCGCTTCACGAACGACGCTAGTACGATGAAAACCGTGAAAAACAATCGGCTGACGCGGTCGCAGCAGGCGGTTCTCGCCGCGCTCCGCGACCAGCCGGACCTGGTCGAGATGGAGGCGCTCGCCCGTCACCTCGGGCGCCACCCGAACACGCTCCGCGACCACCTCACGGCGCTGCTCGACGCCGGTCTCGTCGTGCGCCACCAGGCGCCGGTCGACGGCCGTGGCCGCCCCCGCTGGCTGTATGCCGCGGCGGCCGAGCCCGTGGTCGACGAGAACGCCGAGCTCGCCGCCGCGCTCGCGTGGCGGCTGGCGCACCGCGAGCGCAACCCGCTGGCCGCCGCGCGCGACGTGAGCCGGCACTGGGCGCAGCAGATCATCGCGCGCCGCGGTCTGTTGCGCCTGCGCACGGCCCGGGCCGGCCGGGCGCAGGTCGTGGAGGTGCTCGACGACCTCGGCTACGCCCCGGTGCCCGACGACCGCTTCGACCGGGTGGCCCTGACGCGCTGCCCCCTGCTCCAGGTGGCCAGCGACGTGCCCGAGGTGGTCTGCAACGTGCACCTCGGCCTGGTCGAGGAGCTGCTCGACGCCTCGGGCGCCGACCCGCACCGTGCATCGCTGAAGCCGTTCGCCGACCCCGGCAGCTGTGCGCTCCGGCTGCTGGCCCCGACTGCAGAGGTCAGAACGGCGGTCGACCCGTCCCGCTGATCCGGTACCGCCCCCACGGGTCGAGGTCGGAGAGGCGCCCGGCCGCGCTGCCGTGGGGGGTGGTCAGCACGACCGTCGTGCCGGGTTGCCACCGGCCCAGCGCCTCGTCGGCGGCGAGCCGGCCGTACCAGTGGTAGCGGCCGTCGATCGGCTCGAAGTGTCCCCGCAGCGTGACGTCGACGGTGACCGCGACCCCGGTGGTCTCGAGGCTCGTCGCCGGAGGTAGTACGTCCTCCTGGGTGGTTGAGGTGCGAGCGCCAGCGAGCCTCGAAACCACGTCGCCTTCGGCCGGCGAGACCACGGCCGGGCCGGCGTACTCCTCGGCGGGCAGCTGCTCCTCCATCAGGCGTCCTTCCGACGGCGGGCGGCTTTCGGGCCGGTCGCACCGTCCACCAGGTGCAGCTGTCCGGCCCCGTCGAGGCCGACGCCGTGGTCGGCGGCGAAGCCGCTGAAGGCGTTCCAGAGGAAGGCGGCCAGGTAGTCCGCCGCGGACTCGCGGGTCATGATGTCGCGGCGCAGCCACCACTCGCCGACGGCCAGCCCCATCCCGACCACGCCGTGGGCCCAGGGCTCGGCCCCGGCAGCGTCGACGCCGAGCCGGCGCAGGGTGTCGCCCATCAGCTTGGCCAGGCTGGTGGCGATCTGCTCCTTGCCGTCGGCGATCGGGTCGCCGGCGGTGCGGTGCTCGATCAGGAGCAGGAACACCTGCGGGTGGTCGGCGAGCAGACCGAAGTACTCCGCGCAGGCGCGGTAGACCTTGTCGCGCATCGGCCCCTCGGCGAGGAGCGCCGGGACCAGGCGCTGCATGACCTGCTCGGCGCCCCACTGGCCGACCGCACGGTAGAGGTCGTCCTTGTCGGCGAAGTACCGGTAGAGCACCGGCTTGCTCACGCCTGCGGAGGCGGCGATCTCGGCGATCGACGCCGACGGGCCGTGGTCGTCGATCGCAGCCACGGCGGCGGCCACGAGCTCGGCACGGCGCGCCTCACGGTGGTCGCTCCAGCGGGTGCTGCGGCCGTCGCCCCCGGAGGAGCGCGGAGTCTTGACGGGCGGTGTCATGTGGGTCAGAGTAGCGGAATAACTGTTACTACGGGTAACACCAAGCCTCGCCCTCCGGGAGGAACGATGACCGCCACGATGCCGGACCGCGGCCGGGTGGAGCGGCTCCTGAAGTCGTCCGCGCGCCAGTCCTACGACCCCGACGTCGACCTCGACTGGGACGCACCCGAGGTCCCCGGCCTGTGGGCGATGCAGCCCGAGCGGATGTCGCTGTACGGCACGCCGGTCTGGGACCGGCTCTCCGAGGAGCAGCGCGTCGAGCTGAGCAAGCACGAGGTGGCCTCCGTCGCCAGCGTCGGGCTGTGGTTCGAGATCCTGCTGATGCAGCTGCTGCTCAAGGACGTCTACCGCAGCGACCCGAGGGACCCCCGCACACACTTCGCGCTCACCGAGATCGCCGACGAGTGCCGGCACACGACGATGTTCGGCCGGGCGATCGGGCACTTCGGCGTGCCGGCGTACGGGCCGCGACCGCAGGTCCGCAGGCTGGCCAAGATCTTCCCGCTCATCGCCCGCGGCGCCGGTGCCTACGCCTCGATCCTGATCGGCGAGGAGCCGGTGGACCGCTGGCAGCGCGAGCAGATGAGCGACGAGCGGATCCAGCCGATGGTGCGGATGGTGTCGCGGATCCACGTGCTGGAGGAGGCGCGGCACGTCGCGTTCGCCCGAGACGAGCTGGAGAAGTCCGTGGCCCGGATGGGTCGCACGGAGCGGCTGGTGCAGCAGACGGTGACCGCGCAGGCGGCGTTCGTGATGATGCGCTCGCTCGTGCACCCGGGCGTGTACGCCGCGGTCGGCATCGACCCCGCCGAGGGTCGGCGTGCGGCGCTGGCGAACCCGAACTACCGGGCCACGATCGCGTGGATGGGCGAGAAGGTGATGCCCTACCTCGAGGAGCAGGGCATGGTCGGCGGGGGCTACAACCGGAAGGTCTGGCGCGCGTCCTTCCTGCTGCCGTAGGGCCCTCCGGCGCCCGGCGTCCGCACCCAGGGTCGAGTCCAGGGGGTCTCCGGGCCACCCTGTCTCGGAGCCGAGACCCAATCGTTGCGGGGAGGGCCTGACGTGGCGGCGACGTGGGTGGCAGGATCGCCCGCACAGCCCTAGGGAGGATCGAAACTCATGAAGCTACGTCGTGCATCGCTGGTGTCCGCGGCTGCGGTGGTCGCAGCCCTCGCACTGGTCGGTTGCGGGTCCAACTCGCTCGACAACGGGAACACCAAGAAGACCACCGTCGACACCGGGGTCGACAAGGCGGCCGCAGCGATGGTGCCCAAGGCGATCAAGGACAAGGGCACGCTGGTGATCGGCACCGACGCCAGCTACGCACCCAGCGAGTTCCTCGCCGCCGACGGCAAGACCGTGCAGGGCTTCGACGTCGACCTGTTCAACGCGGTCGCGAAGAAGCTCGGCCTCAAGACCGAGTGGCAGCCGGCGAAGTTCGACGCGATCATCACCGGTGTCGAGGGCAAGAAGTACGACATGGGCGTCTCGAGCTTCACCGTGAACGCCGACCGCATGAAGCAGGTCAACATGGTCAGCTACTTCAACGCCGGCACCCAGTGGGCCGCGGCCCCCGGCAACCCGAAGAACGTCGACCCGACGAAGCCGTGCGGCCTGACCGTCGCGGTCCAGAAGGGCACCGTGCAGCAGGAGGAGGACCTCCCGCCGAAGGAGAAGGCCTGCAAGGCCCAGGGCAAGCCGATCAAGGTGCTCGTCTACGAGGGCCAGGACCAGGCCACCGCGGCCGTCGCCAGCGGCAAGGCCGACGCGATGCTCGCCGACTCCCCGGTCGTGGCGTACGCCGTGAAGCAGTCCGGCGGCAAGATCGAGGCGGCCGGTGACATCTACGACGCCGCGCCCTACGGCTACGTGGTGCCGAAGGACCAGACCGACCTCGCCAAGGCGATCGTGGCAGCGCTGAAGTCGCTCGACCAGTCCGGCGACTACAAGAAGGTGCTCCAGAGCTGGGGCGTCGACGCGGGCGCGATCAGTGACTTCGCCGTCAACCCGTCCGTCTGATCGCCGGACCGACCATGACTGAGAGTGGCTCGTCGGCCGCCACGGCGGCCGACGAGCGACCCGGCGCCATCGACGCCGTCCCCGTCCGGCACCTCGGACGGTGGGTGGCGGTCGCGTTCATCGCCCTGGGCATCGCGATGCTGGTGCAGTTCATGCTCACCAACAAGGCCTTCAACTGGAGCTTCGTCTGGAAGGCGATGATCCAGACGCCGGTGATCAACGGCCTGATCGGTGGCACGCTGCTCGGCACCGCCGGCTCGATGGTGATCGGCGTCGTGCTCGGGGTGATCGTCGCGGTGATGCGGCTCTCGGACAACCCCGTGCTGGCGTGGACCGCGTGGGCCTACACCTGGTTCTTCCGGGCGATCCCGCGGCTCGTGCTGCTGACGATCATGGGTGCGCTCGGGGTGCTCTACCCGGCCGGCATGCGGATCGCGATCCCGTTCGACCGGCAGATCCAGGACCTGCTCGGCATGCACGGCACCTGGACGTTCGCGACGCTGGACGCCAACCAGGTCTTCACCGGCATCCTCGGCGGCATCATCGGGCTGGGGCTGTCGGAGGCGGCGTACATGGCCGAGATCGCGCGGGCAGGCATCCTGTCGGTCGATCCCGGCCAGAACGAGGCGGCCGCGGCGCTGGGGATGTCCGACGGCCTGGCGATGCGCCGGATCGTGCTGCCGCAGGCGATGCGCGTGATCGTGCCCCCGACCGGCAACGAGACCATCGCGATGGTCAAGGACACCTCGCTGCTGATCGGCATCCCGGTGAGCAACGAGCTGTTCTTCCAGCTCTCCAGCATCGGCTCGCGGACCTACCAGACCTTCCCGGTCCTGGTGGCCGCGGTGATCTGGTACCTGCTGATCTGCAGTGTGCTGATGGTGATCCAGAGCCGGCTGGAGCGGTACTTCGGGCGCGGGTTCGGGACCAGGGCGCCCGGTCCTCGGGACCAGGCGTTCCTCGCCAAGATGCTGAGCTTCCGCGGCGGCGGAGGAGGGGGAGGAATGTGAGCACCGCACTGGTTCAGGCGATCAACGTCACCAAGAACTTCCACGGCAACGAGGTGCTCAAGGGCATCGACCTCGACGTCGAACAGCGCGAGGTGGTGTGCCTGCTCGGGCCGTCCGGCTCGGGCAAGACCACGTTCCTGCGCTGCATCAACCAGCTCGAGACCATCAACGGCGGCCGGATCTGGGTCGACGGCGAGCTGACCGGCTACGAGGACCGGAACGGCCGGCTGCACCGGCGTACCAACAAGGACATCGCCCGGCAGCGCCGCCAGATCGGGATGGTGTTCCAGCGGTTCAACCTGTTCCCGCACAAGACCGCGCTCGAGAACGTCGTCGAGGCACCCGTGCACGTGGGCGGCAGGTCGAAGGCCGAGGCCAACAAGCGCGGGCTCGAGCTGCTCGACCGGGTCGGGCTGAGCGACCGGTGCGACCACTACCCGGCGCAGCTGTCGGGCGGTCAGCAGCAGCGCGTCGCGATCGCCCGGGCCCTGGCGATGGACCCCAAGCTGATGCTCTTCGACGAGCCGACCTCCGCGCTCGACCCCGAGCTGGTCGGCGAGGTGCTCACGGTCATGCGCGAGCTCGCCCAGCAGGGGATGACGATGATCGTGGTCACCCACGAGATGGGCTTCGCCCGCGACGTCGCGGACCGGGTCGTCTTCATGGACGCGGGCGTCGTGGTGGAGCAGGGCGCCCCCACCGACGTGATCGACAACCCGCAGCACGAGCGCACCAAGACGTTCCTCAGCCGGATCCGGGAGGAGACCGAGGAGCACGCGGCAGCGCTGCAGGCACGGCTGGACGCCGAGCAGATCTGAGCCGTGACCCTGTGAGGCGATGTGCTGAGCTTGCCGAAGTGCACGAGCAGGGTCACGACGCGAAGAGGTTGATTTCGGCAGGCTCAATCCACGGAGCAGCGCGCGCGTGAGCTGGCGCTTGTCCTGAGGTGCGAGCGCAGCGAGCCTCGAAGGGAACGCGCGACGGCGGGTCGAAACCCTGAGCCGAGACCCTGAGCCGTCAGCCGGCCGGCTCGACGCGACCGGTCACCTCACCCAGTGCGAGCCGACCGCCCAGCGCGCCCGGGGCGGTCGCGCGCAGGGTGACCTCGTCGCCGTCCTCGAGGAACGTGCGGCCGTCCCCGAACGGCTCCGTGCCGCCCCAGGACAGCTCCAGGAACGACCCGCGCTGCTCCCGCTCGTCACCGCTGACCGTGCCGCTGGCGAAGAGGTCGCCGGTGCGCAGCGACGCGCCGTTGACCGTCATGTGGGCCAGCATCTGCGCGGGGGACCAGTACATCGCGGCGTACGGCGGTCGGCTGACGACCTCGCCGTTGAGCAGCACCTCGAACGCGATGTCGTAGCCGGCCGGCTCGTCGACGCGCAGGTAGTCGAGGGGTTCGGGGTCCTGGCCGGGCAGCGGCACGCGCGCCGCCTCGAGTGCGGCGAGCGGTGTGACCCAGGCCGAGACCGAGGTGGCGAACGACTTGCCGAGGAACGGGCCGAGCGGGACGTACTCCCAGGCCTGGATGTCGCGCGCGGACCAGTCGTTGAGCGGCGTCACGCCGAAGACGTGGTCGGCGAACGCGCCGGTCGGGACGCTCTCGCCGAGTGCGGTGGGCGTGCCCACCACGAACCCCAGCTCGGCCTCGATGTCGAGCCGGCGGCTGGGTCCGAAGGCGGGCCTGCCGCTGGTTGAGCCTGCCGAAACCCCGGAGGGGCGCCCCTGCCCGGTCGGTCGCCGGATCGGCGTCCCGGACACCACGACGGTCCCGGCGCGGCCGTGGTAGCCGACCGGCAGGTGCCGCCAGTTCGGCAGCAGCGCCTCCCCGTCGGGGCGGAAGATCCGGCCGACGTTGGTGGCGTGCTGGAGCGAGCAGTAGAAGTCCACGTAGTCGGCGACCTCGAAGGGCAGCCGGAGCGTGACCTCGTCGAGAGGAAGCAGGTGCGGCTCGACCAGGTCGCGCTCGTGCTCGTCCGTGAGCAGCCCCGTCAGCCAGGTGCGCACCGACGCCCAGGTGGCCGGGCCCTCCGCCATCAGCGGGTTGAGCGAGTCGCGGGCGAAGACGTCGTGCACGTCGAGCATCTCGGCAGCGGCGACCGGCGCCACGTCCAGCACCCGGTCGCCGATCCGCACGCCGACCCGCGGTCGCTCGTCGTCGCCCGACGAGGTGACCGTGAAGACGCCGTACGGCAGGTTGTCGACGTCGTACGCCGACCCGGCGGCGCCCTCGACCCAGCACCTCATCGACCCACCTCCACGATTCCGAGCTCGACCAGGTCGTCGTGCGGCTCCAGGATGCTGCAGCTGCCGAACGAGGTGAACCAGCGCCGCGCCGACTCGAGGTCGTCGGTCGAGCACCCGCGCAGCCGCGTGACGACGCTCTCGGGGTCGTGGTCCTCCAGCACCACCCAGGCGCCGTCGCGGTCGCCGTCGAGCAGCAGCCGCGTGGCGAGCAGCACGTTGAGGAAGCCGTGGTGCTCGAAGCCCGTCTCCGCGTCGCGGTGCCGGAGCGCGTGGTGCAGCCCGGCGGTGCACTTGAACGGGAGCTCCCGATCGAGCGCCGCGTCGATGCTCGTCACCAGCTCGGCGGAGGAGGGAAAGGCATCGGCCGTCACCCCACCCGTGCGGAGCTTGAGCGGGATCTCGCGGGCGGCCAGCTCGTCCGCGGCCGCGAACCAGCCGGGCGTCGGGTCGCCCACGACGCGCGGCAGCTCGACGAACACGCGGACACCCTCGAGCTCGGTCCAGAGCGGGTCGAGCGCGGCGAGGAAGCGCTGGGCGTTGCGGGCGAGGTCGTCCTCGTCGCGCAGGGCCACCTCCAGGGCCCGCAGCTCGACGGTCGGCGCCCGGGTCGCCCACCGGACGGCCGGCTCGACCGCGCCGGCGCCCCCGGTCACGACCAGGTTGACGGCCAACGCTTCGTCGTCGTCGCGCTCGTCCAGGACGTCGAGGAGGTCGGGGATCCGGACGTCGCCGATGACGAAGCCGCCGACCAGGGCGGCGTACTCGCTGGCTCGGTGACCGCGGTGCTCGGCGACCGCACGGTCCAGCGGCAGGTTGCCCGGCGGGAAGAGGGCTGCGTCGTCGACGAGTCCGGTGAGCCAGGCAGGGACGAGGCTGTCGGTGGGTGGCACGGTTGCCACGCTATTGCACGAGTTGAGAGTGTGAGCACGTGGCGTATTACAGATCAGTCGGAGACGTGCCCCGCACCCGTCACACGGCGTTCCGTGACGACCAGGGGCGGCTGAGGTACGAGGAGCTGATGGGCGAGGAGGGCTTCTCCTCGGACTCGTCCCTGCTCTACCACTCCGGCGTGCCCTCGGCGATCGTCGACAGCCAGGTCTGGGAGCTCCCCGACCTGTCGACGACGCCGAACCACCCGCTCAAGCCCCGCCACCTCAAGCTGCACGACCTGACCTTCCAGGTGGTTGAGGAGCGAGCGCCGGCGAGCCTCGAAACCCCCGGCGCCGACGCCGTGCAGGGGCGCCGTCTGGTGCTCGGCAACGGCGACGTCCGGATCTCCTACGTCGTCGCAACCGCGGCCTCGCCGCTGTACCGCAACGCGATCGGCGATGAGTGCGTGTACGTCGAGGCGGGTGCCGGCACCGTCGAGACGGTCTTCGGCGTGCTGTCCTACCGCCAGGGCGACTACGTCGTCATCCCGCGCGCCACCACCCACCGGTGGCTCCCGTCCGAGGAGTCGCGGCTCTACCCGATCGAGGCGAGCAGCCACATCGCCCCGCCGAAGCGGTACCTCTCGCGCTACGGGCAGCTCCTCGAGCACGCGCCGTACTGCGAGCGCGACCTGCACGGTCCGGAAGCTCCGCTGGTTTCGGCAGGCTCAACCACCGACAGGACCGAGGACGTCGAGGTCCTGGTCAAGCACCGCGGCAACGGTCCGAGCGGCATCGTGGGCAGCCGGATGACCTACGCCACCCACCCGTTCGACGTGGTCGGGTGGGACGGCTGCCTGTATCCCTACACGTTCAACGTCGAGGACTTCATGCCGATCACCGGCAAGGTCCACCAGCCGCCGCCGGTGCACCAGGTCTTCGAGGGCCACAACTTCGTGGTCTGCAACTTCCTGCCGCGCAAGGTCGACTACCACCCGCAGTCGATCCCGGTGCCCTACTACCACTCGAACGTCGACTCCGACGAGGTGATGTTCTACGTCGGCGGCGACTACGAGGCCCGCAAGGGCAGCGGCATCAACGTCGGCTCGATCTCGCTGCACCCCGGGGGATACGCCCACGGGCCCCAGCCGTCGGCGGTCGAGGCCTCGATCGGCGTGGAGTTCTTCGACGAGTCCGCGGTCATGGTGGACACGTTCCGGCCGCTCGAGATCGGTGAGGCCGGGCTGGCGGTCGAGGACCCGGCGTACGCCTGGACCTGGGCCGGGCGGGGTCCGGAGGGCGACGGACCCGCGGTGTTCTCGAACTCCTAGGTCCGCTCACCTGGCGTCGGCGAACTCGCCGACCGCGTCGAAGCGAGCCCGCCGCAGACTCCGGCGCAGGGCCCGGAGCAGGCTCCCGCTGGCGAGCAGCGTGAGCACCGCCGTGAGCAGCCCGCGCGGCAGGTCCCAGGCGAGCGACGTGGTGACGTAGAAGACCGCGTAGTGACCGAGGTTGGTCGCCGCGCCGGCGTCCGGAAGGTAGCCGGCGCCGGCGGGTGCGGAATCGCCCATGAAGGGCCAGAACCACAGGTTCATCACCACGCCGTAGGCGAGCCCGCAGAACAGCCCGTACGCCGCCAGCAGCCACCGCTCCGCCCGGCCCGACGCGCGCGGCAGCATCCCGGCGCCCATGCAGACCCAACCGGCGGCGATCATCTGGAACGGCGTCCACGGGCCGATGCCCGCGGTCAGGAAGGCCGAGGCGAGCAGGGCGAGCGCCCCGAGCATGAAGCCCAGCCGCGCGCCGAGCGCCCGGCCGGCGACGACGAGCAGGAAGAACATCGGCTCGAGCCCGGCGGTCCCCGCCGAGAGCACGCGCAGTGCCCCGCCGGCCGCCGCCAGCACACCCAGCACGGCGACCGTCTTGGCGTCGACGCCGCCCGAGGACATCTCGGCGAGCAGGACGAGCGCCATCAGGGTCATCAGGCCGACGAACAGGAACGACGCGTCGTTGGTGTGCCCCATCTGCCCGAGCTCGGACCCCGGCGACGCGAGGAACGGCCAGCCGAACGCGGCGACGCCGACCAGCACGACCAGCGCCATCAGCAGCGGGGTGCGCCACGACCCGCCGACGCCGGTCACGACGCCGCCCCCGTGCATGCGACCACCTCCTCGACGGTGAGCAGGTGCAGCGGGTGCAGGATCTTGGCGACCTGCGGCGCGAACGCCGGCGAGCCCGCCAGCACGCCGGCCGCCGGGCCGTCGGCGACGACCTCGCCCTCCGCCAGCACGACGACGCGGGTCGCGACCTCGGCCGCCAGCTCGACGTCGTGGGTCGCGAGCACGATGCCGTGTCCGGCGGCGGCCAGCTCGCGCAGCAGCTCGACCAGCCTGCGCTTCGCCTGGTAGTCGAGCCCGCGGGTCGGCTCGTCGAGCAGCACCAGCCGGGGTTCGGAGGCGAGGATCAGCGAGAGCGCGAGGGACAGCCGCTGCCCCTCCGAGAGCTCCCGCGGGTGCTGGACGTCGTCGATGCCCGGCGCGATCCGGTCCAGGACGGCCCGGGCGGTGCCGGTCGGGAGGTGGAAGTCGCGGTCGGCGGCGCGGCACTCCTCGGCGACCGAGTCGGCGTACAGGATCGTGGCCGGGTCCTGGGGAACCATGCCCGCGCGGACCACGATCTCCGCCGGCCGGGCACGCGCCGGGTCGATCGAGTCCGCGGGCGGGCCGAGCCGGACGCTGCCGGACATGGGGACGAGCTGGCCGACCAGCGTGGCCAGCAGGGTCGACTTGCCGGCGCCGTTGCGGCCCATCACCGCCACGACGTCGCCGTCGTGGATGTCGAGGTCGACGCCGCGGAGGACCGGCTCGCCGCCCCGGCGTACGACGAGGCGGTCGACGGCGCACACGACCTCGCCGGTGGGTGCGGACGGGGGAGGGGCCGGTGCCCGGTCCGGGAGAGTGGCGCGCAGGTCTCGGGCGCGGCGGCGGGCGTCGCGTACCGACAGCGGCAGCGGACTCCAGCCCAGATGGCGACCGAGGGCGATCACCGGCGGGTGGATCGGGGAGGTGACCATCGCCTCGGCCGGGTCGAGCAGGGGAGAGACGCGGCCCTCGTCGATGAGCAGGATCCGGTCGGCGTGGTGGATGACCCGCTCCAGCCGGTGCTCGGCGACGACCACGGTCAGGCCGAGGTCGTGCACGAGGCGGTGCAGGCTGGCGAGCACGTCCTCTGCGGCGACGGGGTCGAGGGCAGACGTCGGCTCGTCGAGCACGAGGATGCGGGGGCCGGAGGCGAGGACGGCCCCGATCGCCACGCGCTGCTGCTGCCCGCCGGACAGCGAGCGCAAGGGACGGCTGCGCACGTCGGCGAGGCCGAGCAGGTCGAGCGTCTCCTCGACCCGACGCCGCATCGCGACGGCGTCCACGCCGAGGGCCTCCATCCCGTAGGCCAGCTCCTCCTCCACCGTGTCGGTCACGAACGAGGAGACCGGGTCCTGGAGGACGACGCCGACCACGTCGGCGAGGTCGCGGGGCCGGTGGGTGCGGGTGTCGCGCCCGTCGACCACGACGCGCCCGTGCAGCGTGCCGCCGGAGAAGTGCGGCACGAGGCCGTTGATGCAGCGCAGCAGCGTCGACTTCCCGGAGCCGGTGGGCCCGACCACGAGGGTGAGCTCACCCTCGTCGAGCACGAAGTCGGCTCCGGAGAGGACCAGGTGGCCGTCGCTGGACCTCCCGCGGTCGTCGTAGGAGAACGAGACGCCGTCGAACTCGATCATCGCCGCACCAGCTCCCGGGACGGCTCGCTCGGTGTGCGGGCGGTGGCCCGTGAGCGGGCGAGCAGCGGTGGCACCGGTGCGAGGACGGCGGCAGTGGCGGCGACCGCGATCGCGGCGACCAGCAGGAGCGGTACGGCGGGCAGCTCGGCCGGCACCTGGCGGGGCACGACACCGTCCCAGTGCCGGGCGCCGGCGAGGATCATCACGAGCGCCGGGACCGTGCCGCTCGCGGCCACGAGCCACTCGGGCAGCGCCCAGTGGTCGCGCCGGTAGTGCGTGCGCGGGTCGCGGCGGGCACCGACCAGCAGTGCTGCCGCCGCGCAGGTCACGCCGAGCAGCAGGGTGGGCAGGCCGAGCACCAGCGGACTGGTGCCGTCCAGCAGCCCGTAGAGCCCGACGACCACGCCGCCCACACCGACCAGCGTGAGCAGGCCGGCGAGCCGGATCGAGCGGGCGGTGCGGTGCACGGCGCGACCGTACCCCCGCGACTCCATCGAGGCCGCCAGGTCCAGCGAGCGCTCCAGCGCTCCGACGAGCACGGGGATCGCGATCCGGCCGACCTCGGCCGGGTTGCGCGGGGAGTGTCCCCGCAGCCGCCGAGCCATCCGCACCCGCTGGGCGTCCTCGACGAGCTGGGGCGCGAACGTCAGCGCGACCACGACCGCGGTGCCGATCTCGTAGAGCGTGGCCGGCACGTAGCGCAGCAGCCGCCGCGGGCTGGCCAGCGCGTTCACGGCGCCCAGGCAGGCGAGGATCGCGGCGAGCTGCATCCCCTGGTAGACGGCGAAGAGCAGCCCCTCGAGCGTGACCGGGCCACCGATGCGCACGCCGCTCGTCCAGTCCGGCAGCGGCACCTCCGGGAGCCGGACCAGCACGACCCGTCCGGTCACGCCTCCGCCGAGCAGGCTGACCATCACGACCCGCAGGCCGATCGCCACGAGGCCGACGACCAGGAAGGCGGCCAGCGCGTTCGTCGTACCGGCCTCGCGACGCTCGAGCACGACCCAGGCCGCGACCGCGACCACGAGCAGCAGCAGGAACGGGTTCGTCGTGCGCGACGCGGCCACGGCCAGACCGACGCCCCACACCCACCAGGCCGCAGGGTGCAGCAGCCGAGGGAGGCGGGAGTGGGGCGTCAGGGCCACGGGTTGGAGCCGGTCCTCGCGCTCAGGCGGTGCGTCGGCGCCGCAGCGCGACCAGGGCGACGGCGAGCGCGGCGACGATCGCGACTCCGATGCCGACCCAGGTGCCGGTGTGCGAGCCGGCGTCCTTGGTGGTGGCGGTCGTCTTGAAGGACCCCGAGGTCTTCTCGCTGTGGTCGGCGACCTGCAGCGTGATCGGCGTGTCCGGCGCCTTCGCGGCGGCGGGCACGGTCTTGACCGCGTCGCCGCAGCCAGTCGCCGGGAAGCCGTCGATGCCGCAGATGAGGCCCTTGGCGGAGCGCACCTCGGCGACCTTCGAGAGCACCTCGAGGCCGGTCGCCGCGGTGGCCACGACGGCGCACTTGCCGACGGGCTTCGGCGGCTCGCTGTTGTCGGCGGTGTCGGCCGGGCGGCCGTAGTCGATCACCACGGCGACGCGCTTCTCGCCGGTCGCGGCCTTCGTGTGGCTGCAGAGGTCGTCGAAGGTGGGCGTCGCCCGGGGGTACCGGGTCGAGCTCGCGGTGCCGACGGCGAACCGCCAGCCCTCGACGGACCCGTCGGCCGGCGTGGTCTGGTCGGGGCCCTTGGTGGCGAAGCTCCAGGTGGTCCCGTTGAGCTGGTAGTAGCCCCAGTACCGGTACGCCGCGGCCTGGGCGGCGCCGGCCGGGAGCAGCACGGCCAGGACGAGGCCGAGCAGCACGGCGAGGGCGCCGAGACGACGGATGGGCAGGGTGGTGCGAGACATTCTTCTCCTCCTCGCGACCGGCGAGTGGAGAACCATGGTTCACCCCTCGGACTCCGGTCCGCATTCCACGACGGACATTGATGGAGCCGATCCCACGGTGGGTGCTCCGGCTCGCCGTGCCGGACGAGTCCGGCGATCGGCCTACGGTTGCGGGACAGCGCCGGACTTCGACCGGCTTCCCCCAGGGCGTGGGTGTTCGACGGCTCGAACGCTCCCACTCGCGTGCCCGGGTGTCAAAGTGGTCTCGCTCACCAGGGGAGTCAGCTGCCCCACTTCTCGGCGAGCGCGCGGATGACCTTCGCGTTCCGGTTCGTCGCCGGACCCAGGTGCTTCTCGACCTGGGCGTTGGAGTTCTTGGCCTCGCCGTACGGGACGTCGTAGAGCAGGTGCACCGCCCGGCCGCGCACGAGCAGGGTCTCGCCGTTGCCGGACAGTGCCTCGAGCGCCTTCGCCGCAGCCGCGGACGGCTCCTTCTTGAGCAGGCTGAGGTAGTGGCCGTGCCGGAAGGAGTGATCGGCGGCGATGGTGTCGGCCTCGGCGGCGAGCCGGCTCAGCTCCGTCGGGCTGAACACCATCGTCACGACCTCGAAGCCGCGGTCGGCGAGGAAGAGCTCCTCGAGCTCCTTCTCCATGCGGGCCCGGGACCGCACCGTGGTGGTCACCTTGATGTTGCCGGTCTGGATGTGCGTCTCCACGTCGGCGTAGCCGGCAGAGACGAGTGCGGCACGCAGGTCGGCGGTCTTGTACTGCCGCTTGCCGATGTTCACCGCGCGCAGGAAGCCGATGTGCGTGGGCATGCCGTCAGGCTAGTGCGCCCGGTGCGGCGACGTTGACAGTGATGCTGTCACGGTCTTGGATGGCGCCATGCCTCCGACGAGCCAGTACGCCGGCCTTCTCGTCGACCACAGGGACGGCGCCCTCTGGCTCACGCTCGACCAACCCGAGACCTTCAACGCCCTCACCGGGGAGATGGTGCTCGGCCTGATCGAGGAGCTGCGCGGCGTGGTCGCCCGCGACGACGTCCGCGTGGTGGTGATCACCGGCACCGGCGCGGCGTTCTCGGCCGGTGCCGACCTCACCGGCGACGCGCCCCAGGAGAAGTACGACGCGTCAGCGGTGGACGCCGCGAACCAGTTGATCCGCGCCGTCCTCGACTGCGACCGGCCGGTGGTGTGCGGGCTCAACGGGGTGGCCGCGGGCGTCGGGATGAGCCTCGCGCTGGCCTGCGACCTGGTCGTCGCGACCGCCTCGGCCGCGCTGACCCTGGGCTTCACGAAGATCGGCCTGATGCCGGACGGCGGGGCGACCGCCACGGTGGCAGCCGCGGTCGGTCGGGCGCGCGCGATGCGGCTGGCGCTGCTCTCCGACCTCCTCGGCGCGCAGGAGGCGTACGACGCGGGGCTCGTCTCGCACGTCTTCGCCGACGAGTCCTACGACGAGGGTCTCGGGAAGGTGGTCCGCCGGCTCGCGTCCGGCCCGCCCCTGGCCCAGGCCGCGACCAAGAAGGCGGTCAATGCCGCCACGCTGGGCGAGCTGCCCGGCGCGTTCGAGCGCGAGCGGGCGGGCCAGTCGGTCCTGCTCCGCACGGCGGACGCGGCCGAAGGGATGCGGGCCTTCGCGGAGAAGCGCCGGGCGGAGTTCACCGGGCACTGACGGTGGGGACGCCGTGCCGGTGTGGTTTCGAGGCTCGCTGGCGCTCGCACCTCAACCACCTGGGGGTTGAGGTGTGGTTGCGCAGCAACCGCCTCGAAGCCTGCCGAAACCACCCGAGTGCTCAGACGACGGCGACTCCGGCGTCGCGCATCTCCGCCAGCGCGGCCTCGGTGGTCTCGGGCGCGACGCCCGCGCAGAGCTCGGTGAGCACGCGGGTCGCGAGGCCGTTGCCGGCCGCGTCCAGCGCCGTCGCCCGCACGCAGTGGTCGGTCGCGATCCCGCACACGTCGACGGCGTCGACCTCGTGGGCGCGCAGCCAGGTGAGCAGGTCGGTGCCGTCGGCCGTGTGCCCCTCGAAGCCTGAGTAGGCGGCGGCCCGCTCGCCCTTGAGGAAGATCGCGGCGAACGGCTGCGGGTCGAGGTTCGGGTGGAACGCCTCGCCCTCGGTGCCGACCTGGCAGTGCACCGGCCAGGAGTCGGCGTAGTCGGGCTCCCTCGACCAGTGGTCACCGGGGTCGACGTGGTGGTCCTTGGTGGCCACCACGACGTCGTACGCCGGCGCCTTCGGGTCCTGCCGCGTCCAGTGGTGCAGCAGGACGCTGATCTCGCTGGCCACACGCGCCCCGCCCTCGACCGGTAGCGACCCGCCCTCGCAGAAGTCGTTCTGCACGTCGACCACGATGAGAGCCCGCGCCATGCCATGACCCTAACGACGCGGCGTGGTTCTGTCAGGGTGGTGCCATGCCCACCCGTGACCAGGTCGAAGCCACCGTCCGCCAGTACGTCGACGCGGTCGGCCGCCAGGACCTCGACGCCACCGTCGCGCTCTTCGCCGAGCTGGCGCGTCAGGAGGACCCCGTCGGCACCCCGCCCAACGTCGGCCGCGAGGCCATCCGTGCCTTCTTCACGCGCGCCAACGGGGTGCCGTTCACGACCACGCTGACCGGGCCGCTGCTGGTCACCGGCGACCACGCGGCGGTGCACTTCACGATCGAGGTGGACACCGGTCGTGCCGAGCCGATGGTCGTCCGGGTGATCGACCTGATCCGGGTCGACGAGGACGGCCTCATCGCCGACCTGCGCGCCGTCGTCGACGCTGGTTGAGCCTGCGCCTCGGGTGGTTTCGGCAGGCTCAACCACCACGCGCTGGTTTCGGCAGGCTCAACCACCTTTCGGTGGACCTACTGGTGCACGGTCGGGATCGCCGGCCCGCCCCGCTGCAGCCGGCGGGCCTTGATCGGCAGCTCCTCGCGTGACCGCAGGTGCCGTTCCCGGGCCTGCGTGAGCGGCTCGCGCCCGACGATCTCCCCTGCCGCGACCAGCGGCACCAGGAGCGGCCGGTCGTTGGCGTCTCCCTCCGGCGGGGTGCCGATGCCGATCACCTCGGCCTCCGCGACGCCGGCCTCGTCGAGGCGGCGCAGCGCGTGCTTGCGGCCGCCGACCGAGATCTTGTCCTTGCTCTTCTTCGCGACGTCCACCATCGTGCCGTCCGCGCCCGCACGGGCGACCAGCTTGTAGACGAACCCGCAGGTCGGGTGGCCGCTGCCGGTGACCAGCTCCGTGCCCACGCCGTACCCGTCGACCGGGGCCGCACGGAGCGCGGCGATCGCGTGCTCGTCGAGGTCGGAGGTCGCGACGATCCGGGTCCGGGTCGCGCCGAGCGCGTCCAGCTGCTCGCGCACCTGGCTGGCGACGAGCCCCAGGTCACCGGAGTCGAGCCGCACCGCGCCGAGCTCCGGGCCGGCCACCTCGACCGCGGCTCGGACCGCCTCGGCGATGTCGTAGGTGTCGACCAGCAGGGTGGTGCCCCGGCCCAGCGAGCTCACCTGCGCCCGGAACGCGTCGCGCTCGGTGTCGTGCAGCAGCGTGAACGAGTGCGCGCTCGTGCCCGCGCTGGGGACGCCGTGCCGGCGGCGGGCCTCCAGGTTCGAGGTGCTCGCGAATCCGGCCACGTACGCCGCCCGGGCGCACGCGACCGCCGCCTCCTCGTGCGTGCGACGCGAGCCCATCTCGATGCAGGGCCGGTCGCCCGCCGCCCAGGTCATCCGCGAGGCGGCGGAGGCGATCGCCGAGTCGTGGTTGTAGATCGAGAGCAGCAGGGTCTCCAGCAGCACCGCCTCGGCGAAGCTCGCCTCGACGATCAGCAAGGGGGAGTAGGGGAAGTAGACCTCGCCCTCGGGGTAGCCGAAGACGTCACCGCCGAACCGGTACGCCGCGAGCCACTCCAGCGTGGCCTCGTCGACCACCTGCTCGCGCCGCAGGAAGTCCACCTCGGCGTCGCCGAACCGGAAGTCGTCGAGCGCGTCGAGCATCCGTCCCACGCCGGCGACGACGCCGTAGCGCCGGCCCTCCGGCAGCCGTCGCGGGAAGAGCTCGAACACCGCGCGCCGCGACGCCGTGCCGCCGGCGAGGGCGGCCTGGAGCATGGTGAGCTCGTAGTGGTCGGTCAGCAGCGCGGTCGACGTCACGGCACGAGACTAGGTGAGGCTGCTCCCGGGCTAGGGTTGGTGACATGTCTGCTCCCAGCCCTGTCGAGCTCGACGAGCCGGTGACCGACGACCTCACGCAGCTGGCGACACCGTGGGTGACGATCGTGTGGAACGACCCGGTGAACCTCATGTCCTACGTGACCTTCGTGTTCACGACGTACTTCGGCTACTCGCGGAAGAAGGCGGAGAAGCTGATGCTCGAGGTGCACAACGACGGCAGGTCGGTGGTGTCCACCGGCTCGCGCGAGGAGATGGAGCGCGACGTGCAGGCGATGCACGAGTACGGCCTCTGGGCCACCATGCAGAAGGCCGACGCACCATGAGCGAGCGCAGCGAGCGAGCAATCCAACGGAGCCGGTTCGGAAACCGGTCGTGGGCGCCCGATGCGGAGCGAGGGCGGCCATGAGCGGTTTCACCAGGCACCGGAAGTCGGGGGCGGCGGTCACGACGTTCACGGCGTTCGAGGCCGACCTGCTGCGCTCGCTGGCCGGGCAGCTGATCGAGCTGCTCCGCAACGAGTCGGCGACCGAGGAGATCGCCTCGGACGACCTCGAGGACCTGCTCGACTTCAGCGGGCCCACCCGCGAGCCGGAGGACCCGGTGCTGGCCCGCCTGTTCCCGACGGCGTACCCGGAGGACGAGGACGCCGCCGCCGAGTTCCGGCGCTACACCGAGGCCGACCTGCGCAACGGCAAGGCCGCTGGTGCGGCGACGGTCATCGACACCCTCGAGGACGCCGGGCTCCCTGCCGAGCCCCAGGACGGCCTGTTCATCGACGTGGAGCTCGACCCGGCCACCGCCCTGACCTGGCTGCGGTCCTTCACGGACATGCGCCTCGCGATCGCGACCCGCCTGGGCATCGAGGAGGGCGACGAGGAGTTCTGGTACTCCCTGCCGGACGACGACCCGCGCGCGCAGGTCCACGACATCTACGACTGGGTCGGCTACCTCCAGGAGACGCTGGTCCGGGCCGTCGGAGGATGAGCCTGTCGAGACCGTGCGGCGTCCCGACCCGCTCGACGTCCGGGGGCTGGTCCCGACGCAGGTCGACGGTGCCGCAGCCTCTACCCTTGTCCACGTGCTGAGACTCGACCGGACGCTGTACGACGCGATCGTCGCGCACGCCAAGCGGGACCACCCCGACGAGGCGTGCGGCATCGTCGCGGGCGCCGAGGGCTCGGACGTCCCCAGCCGGCACGTGCCGATGGTCAACGCCGCGGGTTCGCCGACGTTCTACGAGTTCGACTCCACCGAGCTGCTCGCGCTCTACAAGCAGATGTGGGCCAACGACGAGGAGCCGGTGGTGATCTACCACTCGCACACCGCGACCGAGGCCTACCCGAGCCGCACCGACATCGGACTGGCCAACGAGCCCGGCGCCCACTACGTGCTCGTCTCCACACGTGAGCACGGGAATAGTGAGGGACCGGTGGAGTTCAGGTCCTACAGGATCGTCGACGGCGAGGTCACCGAGGAGCCGGTCGAGATCACCGACGAGCCGCATCAGATCGCAAGCGCTTAGGAGCACCATGGCCATCGAGGTCCGGATCCCCACGATCCTGCGCACGTACACCGGAGGCGAGAAGGCCGTCGACGCGAACGGGGCGACCCTCGCCGCGCTCATCGACGACCTGGAGGCCAACCACCCCGGCCTCAAGGAGCGCCTGATCGAGGACAAGGACGGCCAGGGCGACCTGCGCCGGTTCGTGAACGTCTACGTCAACGACGAGGACGTCCGCTTCACCGGCGGCCTGGAGACCACCCTGAGCGACGGCGACCAGGTCGTCGTCCTGCCCGCCGTGGCCGGCGGATCGTCCGCGATCGCGCGCTGACGGCATGCTCTTCGACAGCCTGATCGACACCGTCGGCGGCACCCCGCTGGTCGGGCTGCCGCGGCTCTCGCCGTCGGCCGACGTCCGGCTGTGGGCCAAGCTCGAGGACCAGAACCCGACCGGCTCGATCAAGGACCGCGCCGCGCTCCGGATGATCGAGGAGGCGGAGAAGGACGGCACCCTGCGTCCCGGCTGCACGATCCTCGAGCCGACCTCCGGCAACACCGGCATCTCGCTGGCGATGGCCGCCAAGCTGCGCGGCTACCGCCTCGTGTGCGTGATGCCGGAGAACACCTCGGAGGAGCGCCGGCTGCTGCTGCGCATGTGGGGCGCCGAGATCGTCTCCAGCCCGGCGGCGGGCGGCTCGAACGAAGCCGTGCGCGTCGCCAAGCAGATCGCGACCGAGCACCCCGACTGGGTGATGCTCTACCAGTACGGCAACCCGGCCAACGCGCTCGCCCACTACGAGGGCACCGCGCCGGAGATCCACGCCGACCTGCCCTCGGTCACGCACTTCGTGGCCGGCCTCGGCACCACGGGCACGCTGATGGGGGCCGGGCGCTGGTTCCGCGAGCACGCCCCGCACGTGCGGATCGTCGCCGCCGAGCCGCGGTACGGCGAGCTGGTCTACGGCCTGCGCAACCTCGACGAGGGCTTCGTCCCGGAGCTGTACGACGAGACGCTGATCGACGCGCGGTTCTCGGTCGGCCCGCGTGACGCCGTACGCCGCGTCCGTGAGCTGCTCGAGAACGAGGGGATCTTCGCCGGCATCTCGACCGGCGCGATCCTGCACGCCGCGCTCGCCCAGGCGGCCAAGTCGGTCAAGGCGGGGGAGCGGGCGGACATCGTGTTCATCGTCGCCGACGGCGGCTGGAAGTACCTCTCCACCGGGGCCTACGAGGGCACCATCGACGAGGCCGAGGACCGCCTCGAGGGCCAGCTCTGGGCCTGAGATGGGACCCCTCCAGATCGGCCTGTCGATCCTCTGCGGCGTCGTCGTTCTCCAGCTCGCGGTGCTGATCGTGCGCGACCTGCGGCCCGGTCGCGTCACCTACGTGCTGCTCGGCCTGCTCGAGCTCGGCCTGGTCGGCGTGCTGGTGCTCGGGCTGAGGCGGGTCTTCGGCGACCACGAAGGCGTCAGCGTGGCCACCTACGTCGCCTACCTGGTCGGTGCGCTCTTCATCCTGCCGCTCGCCACCGGCTGGGCCTGGGCCGAGCGCAGCCGCAACGGCACCGCGGTGCTGCTCGTCGCGGTCCTGGTGATCCCCGTGCTCTTCCTCCGGCTCCACGACATCTGGGCGACCCATGTCTGAGCCCGCGCCCGTCGAGGGGTACGCCCACGAGACCGGTCGCGGGTTCGGCCGCGTGCTGGTGTTCGTGTACGGCGTGCTCGCCTTCGCCGCCAGCGGTCGCGCGTCGTTCGAGCTGCTCGCGAAGTTCTCCGACGCCCCCGTCCCCTACGGCCTCTCGGTGCTGGCCGCCGTGGTCTACGTCGTGGCCACGTGGGCGCTGGCGACCAACCGTCGCCGGGTGGCCCTGCTCGCGGTCTGCTTCGAGCTCGTCGGTGTGCTCGCCGTCGGCTTCGGCAGCCTGCTGTGGACCAGCAAGTTCCCCGAGGCCAGCGTCTGGTCGGACTTCGGGATCGGCTACGGCTGCGTGCCGCTCGTGCTGCCGCTCGTCGGCCTCTGGTGGATCCTGCGCGGTTCGCGCTGAGGTTTCGGCAGGCTCAACCACCCGGCGGTCAGGCTCAACCACCCGACCCGGTGGTTGAGCCTGCCGAAACCTCGGATCGGTTACCGGGTCCCGTGATGTGCGATCAGTCACACGCCGGAGCGCCCGGCCGGCGCTGCCGGCGATCGGCCGGCTCCCGGGGGAATGCCGGACGGACCGGTCTGCTTGTCCTCACGTGAGCGATGCCGGGGACGAGCGTGAGACGCAGGGGTACGACGCGTCGACCCGGCACGTAGCGCTGGCGATCACGGCCCTCGCGCTCGGCGGCTTCGCGATCGGCACGACCGAGTTCGTCACGATGGGCCTGCTGCCGGAGATCGCCCACGGCATCGGCCAGTCGATCCCGCGGACCGGCCACGTCATCACGGCGTACGCGCTCGGTGTGGTGGTCGGCGCCCCGGTGATCGTCGCACTCGGTGCCCGGTTGCCGCGTCGCGAGCTCGCGGTCGGTCTCGTGCTCGCCCTCGGTCTGGGCAACGCCGCGACCGCGATGGCACACGGGTACTGGCCGGTGATGGCCGCGCGCTTCCTCGCGGGGCTGCCGCACGGCGCCTACTTCGGGGTCGCCTCGCTGATCGCCGCGTCCCTGGTCAGCGCCGACCGCAAGGGTCGGGCCGTGAGCGGCGTGATGCTCGGGCTGTCCGTCGCCACCGTGGTGGGCGTGCCGGCCAGCACCTGGCTCGGCCAGCAGCTGGGCTGGCGCAGCGCGTACTGGGCCGTCGTCGCGATCGTGATCGTCACCGCTGGGCTCCTGCTCGCAGCCGTGCCGCACACCCGTGGCAACCGGGACGCCACCGTGACGGCGGAGCTGCGCGCGCTCAAGCGCCCGCAGGTGCTGTTCGCGGTCACCGCGGGCATGGTCGGCTTCGGCGGCATCTTCGCGATGTACAGCTACGTCGCGCCGCTGGTCACCCGGGAGGCCGACCTCGGCCGCGGGGCGATCCCGTGGTTCCTGCTCGCCTTCGGGATCGGCTCGGTGGCCGGCTCGTGGCTCGCGGGGCGCCTGGCCGACTGGGACGTGGAGCGCTCGATCGTCGGTGGCTTCGTCGCCGGGATCGCGGTGCTCGTCGCGGTCTGGCTGCTCGCCGGCGTACCGGTGGCGCTGTGGGTGCTCGTGCTCCTCGTCGGCCTGCTCGGGTCCGTGCTCGCCATCAACCTGCAGCTGCGGCTCATGCACGTCGCCGGCGACGCGGAGATGCTCGGCGCCTCGCTCAACCACTCCTCGCTGAACATCGCCAACGGGCTGGGCGCCTGGCTCGGCGCCCTGGTGATCGAGCAGGGCCACGGGTACCGCGCCCCGAGCCTGGTCGGGGCCGGGCTCGCGCTCGCCGGTCTGCTCGTGTTCCTGCTCGCGCTGCGCGTGCAGCGCCGCGCGGACGTGTCCGCCGACGCAACGCCGGCCGAGGTCGAGGTCGTCGCCTCGACGTGATCTCGGTCGCGATCCCACCGTCGGCGGCTCCGGACAACTAGCCTTGCCCCGTGACGGACGCACCGATCGGCATCTTCGACTCCGGCTTCGGTGGGCTCACCGTGGCCCGGGCCGTGATCGACCAGCTGCCGCACGAGTCGGTCCTCTACCTCGGTGACACCGCCCGGCAGCCCTACGGCCAGAAGCCGATCGGCGAGGTCCGCGAGTACGCACTGGAGTGCCTCGACCACCTGGTCGACCAGGGCGTGAAGATGCTGGTCATCGCGTGCAACTCAGCGAGCGCCGCCGTGCTGCGCGACGCGCGCGAGCGGTACGACGTACCGGTCGTCGAGGTGATCCTGCCGGCCACGCGGCGTGCGGTCGCCGCCACCCGCAACGGCCACATCGGGGTGATCTGCACCCGCGCCACCGCCGAGTCGCAGGCCTACGACGACGCCTTCGCCGCGGCCCCGCAGATCACGCTGACGACCCGGGCCTGCCCGAGGTTCGTGGAGTTCGTCGAGCGCGGAGTGACCGGCGGGGACGAGCTGCTGGCCGCAGCCCACGAGTACCTCGACCCGCTCGCGGCCGCGGGCGTCGACACGCTCGTGCTCGGCTGCACCCACTACCCGCTGCTCACCGGGGTGATCTCCTACGTCATGGGTGACGACGTCACGCTGGTCAGCAGCGCCGAGGAGTGCGCGAAGGACGTCTACCGGGTGCTCACCCAGCGCGAGCTCCAGCAGGACGCGGAGGTCGTGCCCGTGCACCGTTTCCTCACCACGGGCCAGCCGGAGGAGTTCGGCCGGATCGGCCAGCGCTTCCTCGGGCCCGAGCTGCAGAGCGTCGCGCAGTTCGCGGGCGGCGGGTGGGTGATGGCCCCATGAGGCTGACCGTGGTCGGCTGCTCCGGCTCCTACCCGGGCCCCGACTCGCCGGCGAGCTGCTACCTCGTGGAGGCCGAGCACGACGACCGGACCTGGCGGATCGTGCTCGACCTCGGCAACGGCGCGCTCGGCGCGCTGCACCGGTACGCCGACCCGCTCACGATCGACGCCGTGCTGCTCTCGCACCTGCACGCCGACCACTGCATCGACCTGACCAGCTACTACGTGCTGCGCAAGTACCACCCGACCGGCGCCCGACCGCCAATCCCGGTCTACGGTCCCGACGGCACGCCGGGCCGGCTGGCCCGCGCCTACGACCTGCCGAAGTCCCCGGGCATGACCGAGGAGTTCACCTTCCACTACTACCCGGCCGGCTCGTTCACCATCGGGCCGTTCACGATCACCGCGCCGGAGGTGGCCCACCCCGTGCCGGCGTACGCGATGCGGATCGAGGCGGACGGCCGCACCCTGACCTACTCCGGCGACACGGGGGTGTGCCCCAGCCTCGTCGACGTGGCGCGGGCAGCCGACCTCTTCCTGTGCGAGGCGTCCTTCGTCGAGGGCGGCGACAACCCGCCGGACCTCCACCTGACCGGTCTCCAGGCCGGTCAGATGGCCACGGAGGCGTCGGTCCGCAGCCTGGTGCTCACCCACATCCCGCCGTGGCACGACGCCCAGGTGATCCTCGCCGAGGCGGCCACGTCGTACGACGGTCCGCTCGAGCTCGCCGAGCCCGGCAAGACCTACGAGGTCTGAGCCGCGACCCTGCGAGGCACGAGCAGGGTCGCGACGCGAAGAGGTCGAGCGAGCCCGCGGCTGAGCCTGCGAAGCCGCGACGGCGGGCCGAGACCTGATCGCGGTGGTCGAGCCTGCCGAAACCTGATCAAGGCCGCTGACGCGTCCTTGATCAGCCCAACCCCGCGTCGTGCACGCACAACGCGATCTGGACCCGGTTGTCGACCTCGAGCTTGGCGAACAACCGGCCGATGTGCGCCTTGACCGTCGGGACGCTGAGGTAGAGCTGCTGGGCGATCTCGGCGTTGCTCAGCCCGCGGCCGACGGCGAGGGCCACGTCGCGCTCGCGCTCGGTGAGCCGCCCGATGCGGGTGAGCGCGGTCCGGTTCCGTTCGGGCGAGCGGTGCGCGGTGACCTGCTGGATCAGCGTGGTGGTCACGCTGGGGGAGAGCATCGGATCGCCCTCGGCGACTCTGTGCACCGCCGCGACGATGTCCTCGGGCGCCGTGTCCTTCAGCAGGAAGCCGCTGGCACCGGCGGCCAGCGCCCGCATGACGTAGTCGTCGGCGTCGAAGGTGGTCAGCACGATCACCTTCGGTGGGTCGGGCAGGGCCGACATCGCGGCGGTGGCCTCGATGCCGTCCATCACGGGCATCCGGATGTCCATGAGCACGACGTCGGGCCGGTGCCTGGCGACCGCCGCGAGGCCGTCGCGCCCGTTGGCGGCCTGACCGACCACCTCGAGCTGCTCGCCGCCGCCGAGGATCAGCGCGAGACCGCTGCGCACGAGCGGGTCGTCGTCGACGACGAGGATCCGGATCAGGTCGCCCACGGGAGCCATCCTCGCAGCGTGAACGCCCGGTCGCTCTCGTCGACGGTCAGGGTGCCGCCGGTGAGTGCCGCCCGCTCGCGCAGGCCGACCAGGCCCAGACCGGAGCCGGGCGCCCGACCACGGCTGATCCGGCCGACCGGCTTCGCGTTGCCGACCACGACGGTGATGCCGCGGTCGGCGTCGCCGGCGACGGAGACCGACACGTGCGTGCCGGCGGCGTGCTTGCGGGCGTTGGTGAGGGCCTCCTGCACGATCCGGTAGATCGTGCGGCCCACCTGCTCGGCGGGTCGGCCGCCGGACGGCAGGCGCTCGGCGTACTCGACGACCATGCCGCTGGTGCGGGCCTCGTCCATCAGCGTGTCGAGGTCGTCGAGGGTCGGCTGCGGCCGGTCCGGTACGCCGTCCTCGCCGCGCAGCATCCCGAGCACCTGCCGGAGGTCGGTCATCGCCTCGTGTGCCTTCGCCTGGATCAGCTGGGCGGTCTCCCGCACCTGCTCGGGCGGCAGGTCGGTGCGGTAGGCGAGCGCGCCGGCGTGCATCGTGACCAGGGAGATCCGGTGCGCGAGCACGTCGTGCATCTCGCGGGCGATCCGCTCGCGCTCCGCGGACTGCGCCTGCCCGACGCGTAGCTCTTGCTCGGCCTCTGCCTGGCGGGCACGCTCGCGCAGCGTCCAGATCAGCTCGCGCCGCGAGCCGACGTACATGCCGAAGGCCACGATCGCGACCGTGACGACGACGGTGAAGGTGAAGGTGACCCACGCCGGGTCCTTGGAGCCGGCCGGCTGGTAGCTCGTGTAGATCTGCGAGCACACGATGTTGAGCAGCGCGATCGGGACGATCTGCCGGAGGTTGCGCCGGGTGAACAGCGACACCACCGCCAGCACGCCCGGGCCGGCCGACGACAGCGAGAACAGCCCGAACAGGGTCAGCACCAGCGCGGTGCCGAACGGCCAGCGCCGCCGGAAGTGCGTGATCCCGAACGACACCACCCCACCGGCGAGGTCGATCCAGAACCAGGGCGAGCCGCTCTGCCACTCGTGGATGCCGACGTCGGCCCACACGAGACCGGAGATCGCGAGTGCGAGCGCGTACCGCCAGACGTGGTCCCAGCGGGTCAGGGGAGGGTTGTAGGTCTCCGGGTCGGGCTCGAGCACGACCCAAGGCTAGGGACCCGGCGACCCCGGGAGCCAGTGACCACGGTCTGCGCGGCCCCTACTTTGGTCTGGGCGGTTCGATCCCGGCGGCCGATGTGCGCACCGGTGCCCCTCCGGGAGGATCGACCCATGATCAAACTCGAAGGTGTGACGAAGTCCTACGGTGGGTTCACCGCCGTCGACGACGTGTCCTTCACCGCGCAACCCGGCCGGGTCACCGGCTTTCTCGGGCCCAACGGTGCCGGCAAGTCGACCAGCATGCGGATCATGGTCGGGCTCACGCATCCCGACCGTGGCTCCGCGACCATCGGCGGCCACAAGTACGTCGACATCCCCAACCCCGGCCGCCACGTGGGTGTGCTCCTGGACGCCTCCGCCCAGCACGCGGGTCGCACCGGCCGCGAGGTGCTCGCCGTGACGGCCCTGACCATGGGGCTGCCGGACTCACGGGTCGACGAGATGCTCGAGCTGGTCGGGCTCACCGAGACCGAGTCGAAGCGGCGGGTGCGCAACTACTCCCTCGGGATGCGGCAGCGCCTCGGCATCGCGAGCGCGTTCATGGCCGACCCGTCCGTCCTCATCCTCGACGAGCCGGCCAACGGCCTCGACCCCGCGGGCATCCACTGGATGCGCGGACTGCTCCGGTCGTACGCCGAGCGTGGAGGCACCGTGCTGCTCTCCTCGCACCTGCTCCACGAGGTCGAGATGATCGCCGACGACATGGTCCTGATCGGCCGCGGTCGGATCGTCGCCCAGGGCACGAAGGCCGAGCTCCTGCAGACGCAGGGCACCTTCGTCCGCGCCGAGCACCCGCAGAAGCTGGCCGCCGCGCTCGCCGAGGCCGGCATCACCGCGGCCGCCTCCGGCGACGGCCTGCGCACCGAGTCCGAGCCGGTCGAGGTGGGCCGCGCCGCCGCAGCTGCCGGGGTCGTCCTCGCCGAGCTGCGGCCGGCCGAGGGCGCCGGCCTCGAGGAGCTGTTCCTGCAGCTGACCGCCGACGACGCCCGTGAAGACATCAACCAGGGAGCCCTGTCATGACCGCCACGACCTTCGCGCCCGACGACACGCTGGACATCTCGCAGACCCCGCGCACCCCGATGTCGCGGCTGGTCCGGGTCGAGCTCCGCAAGATGTGGGACACCCGGGCGGGCCTCTGGCTGCTGATCGCCATCGGCGCGATCACCGCCCTGGTGCTGCTGATCCAGATCTGGGTCGGTGCGGCGCAGGACCTGCACCTGACCTTCCACTCCTTCCTGACCTCGATGAGCATCCCGATGGGAATCCTCCTGCCAGTGCTCGGGATCATGTCGGTGACCAGCGAGTGGGGGCAGCGCACGGCCCTGGTGACCTTCACCCTCGAGCCGCACCGCTCGCGCACGATCATGGCCAAGCTGGCCTGCTCGGTTCTGCTCGCCACCGGCGCGGTCGTGCTCGGCCTGCTCCTCGGGCTGCTGGGCAACCTGCTGTTCGCGGCCGTCAACGGCGGCGCCCCCGTCTGGGGAGTGCCGGTGACCGAGGTGCTCGGCTTCTTCCTCCTGCAGCTCCTCGGGCTGCTGACCGGGTTCACCTTCGGCATGGTGCTGATCAACACCGCCGCGGCGATCGTCCTCTACTTCGTGTACTCGTTCGTGCTGCCGGGTCTGTTCGAGTGGGGCGCCCAGACGATCGGCTGGTTCCACGACGCCCGCCCGTGGTTCGACTTCAACTTCGCGCAGGCGCCGTTGGCCGACGCCAGCATGACCGGCAAGGACTGGGCGCACCTGGCGGTCGGGGGTCTGATCTGGCTGGTCGTCCCGCTCGCCGTCGGCCTGCGCCGCGTGCTGCGCGCCGAGGTGAAGTGACGGGTCCACCTACGACGGCGCAGGCTACGGACGGGTGGTGCCGGGCAGTCTCGGTGCCACCCGTCCGCGCGGGTGGTGAGCTCAGTAGCTGTAGCCCCAGGGCGTCGCGTAGCCGAAGTCGTAGCGCATCGGCGGAGCGTCCCCGTTGTGGAGGGCGCAGTAGTTGTCACGCGGCACGGTCGAGGACAGCAACGGCACGTACGACTCGCTGTTGAGGATGCTCTGCGCGATCGTGTTCGCGTCGGCCTCGATGTTGGCGGACACGAGCGCGCGCGCCGCGTCGGTCGGCGCCGACACCAGCGCCTCGGCGTTGCGCCAGGCGTTCTCCCGCCAGTCCGAGACCATCTGGAACAGCGTCCAGTTGGCCAGTCCGAACGGGTCCTGGCTGTCGTCCATCGTCGGGTCGAACCGCTGTGCGAACTCGGCGATCAGCGGCGCGGTGGCGTCGTAGAGCCACCTCTCCACGACGTCGTAGTCGGCCTTGCGCGACGTACCGTCGGGGGCCACGAGCCCGGAGGCCGCCATCACGTAGGGCAGGTCACGGTTGATGTGCGCGTTCATGCCGAGCAGGAGGTCGCCCGAGCCGCTGACCTTCTTGTTCTTCGCCGCGTCGAACGCGGTCAGCCAGGCCTGCGGGACGGCGGCGCGGTTGCCGCTGGTCCAGTTGTAGTAGGCGTCGGTGTAGTACCTCGCGAAGACCGCGTCGACGTGGTTGAAGTACGGCACGTCCTGGTAGTAGCCGGGGATGTCACGCGTGAACCCGTACAGCTGCGTCATCCGGACGTAAGCACGCGCGAACACCGCGTTGTGGCTGCAGCTCTTCGCGGTGTCGTCGGCGATCCGGCTCTCCTCCTTGAGCGTCGCCTTGAGACAGGTCGACCGGCCGGCGACGCAGTCGTTGTCGCTGGTCGGGACGTACTGGTCGGTCCAGCCGGCCAGGTACGACGACCACGGCACGTAGGGCAGCAGGTCGGCGTGCGCCGGCGTGCTGGTGGCCCCGACCGTCAGGAGTGACGCGACGACGATGGCGGAGACGACTCCGGCGACCGTCCGGGCACGATGTGCAAAGGACTGTACGAACATCTGGCTCCCTCCCCAGGCAGCGTTCGACGTAGGTCATCTTGGACCGGTGAGGTAAGCCTTGTCTGCACTGGTCTACTTCAGGGTGCCTACTGGTCCAGTCAGGTTGGGCAGTGTCTAGGCTCACCGTCATGACACGCGCTGACGGCCGGGCCGACGACGAGCTCCGACCCATCAAGTTCACCCGCCACTGGCAGGACCACCCGGCCGGTTCCGTGCTGGTCGAGTTCGGCCGCACCAAGGTGCTGTGCGCCGCGTCGGCGTCGGTCGGCGTCCCGCGCTGGCGCCGCGACTCCGGCCTGGGCTGGGTCACCGCGGAGTACGCGATGCTGCCCTCGGCGACGAACACCCGCTCCGACCGCGAGTCGGTCAAGGGCCGCATCGGTGGGCGCACCCACGAGATCTCGCGGCTGATCGGCCGGTCCCTGCGCGCGGCGATCGACTACAAGGCCCTCGGCGAGAACACCATCGTGCTCGACTGCGACGTGCTCCAGGCCGACGGCGGCACTCGCACCGCCGCGATCACCGGTGCGTACGTCGCGCTGGCCGACGCGGTGGCGACCCTGCGTGAGAAGGGCGCACTCGCGGGTGATCCGCTCGTGCACTCGGTGGCGGCGGTCTCGGTCGGCATCGTCGACGGCGTACCGCGTCTCGACCTGCCCTACGAGGAGGACGTGCGCGCCGAGACCGACATGAACGTCGTGATGACCGGCGCCGGCACGTTCGTCGAGGTCCAAGGCACCGCCGAGGGTGCGGCCTTCGACCGTGCCGAGCTCGACGCGCTGCTGTCCCTCGCCGAGAAGGGTTGTGCGGACCTGACCCGGCTCCAGCAGGAGGCCCTGCTCGGTGACTGAGCACCCGGGGACGCCGACGGTCTTCCTGGCGTCGCGCAACGCGAAGAAGCTCGACGAGATGCAACGGATCCTGTCCGAGGCGCTGCCCGGTATCACCGTCCTGGGGCTCGACGACGTCGTGGAGTACGCCGAGCCGGTGGAGGACCAGCCCGACTTCGAGGGCAACGCCCTGGTCAAGGCGTGGGCGGGACATCGGGCGACCGGTCTGCCGACCCTGGCCGACGACAGCGGGCTCTGCGTCGACGCGCTCAACGGCATGCCCGGGGTGCTGTCGGCACGCTGGTCCGGGCAGCCGCGCTCGGACGACCGGAACAACCTCCTGCTGCTCGACCAGCTGGCCGACGTACCCGACGAGCGCAGGGGCGCGGAGTTCCGCTGCGCGGTCGCCTTCGTGCACCGCGGTGCCGACGGCATCGACGTCGAGCACGTCGTGGAGGGCGCGATGCGCGGTCGGGTGATCCGGGAGCGTCGCGGCGAGGGCGGCTTCGGCTACGACGTCGTCTTCGAGGCCGACGACCGCCCCGGGGTCACGACCGCCGAGCTGCCCCGGGAGGACAAGGACGCGATCTCGCACCGCGGCAAGGCGCTGCGCCACGTCGCGCCGATCGTGGTGGAGGTCCTGGGCGGTTAGTCCGGCACGTTCGGACGCGAGTCGGCCCCGCAAGGGGTGCCGAACGTGCCGGACTAACCGGTCGACGTGCGCCCGGTGAGATTCGAACTCACACTGGACGGCACCTAAAGCCGTTGCCTCTGCCGTTGGGCTACGGGCGCGCCCGGCCGAGTCTAGGCGGCGAGACCGAGGTCCTTGCGCAGCTTCGCCACGTGGCCGGTCGCCTTGACGTTGTACTGGGCGAGCTCGATCCGGCCGTCCTCGTCGATCACGAAGGTCGAGCGGATCACGCCCTCCACGACCTTGCCGTAGAGCTTCTTCTCGCCGAACGCGCCGTACGCCGAGAGCACCGAGCGGTCCGCGTCCGAGGCCAGCGTGATCGTCAGCCCGTCGCGCTCACGGAACTTCGCGAGCTTCTCCGGCTTGTCGGGCGAGATCCCGACCACGGTGTAGCCGGCCGCCTCCAGCGAGGAGAGCGAGTCGGTGAAGTCGCAGGCCTGCTTGGTGCACCCGGGCGTCATCGCGGCGGGGTAGAAGTACACGATCACCTTGCGTCCGCGGAGGTCCTTCAACGAGACGGTGCCGCCGTCGTCGGTGGGCAGGGAGAAGTCGGGGGCGGGGTCGCCGGGCTCGAGTCGGTTGCTCATGCACGTCCTCGCTTCGCTCCGGGCGCGCATGAGGCACAAGGGGGACTGTCTTGAATGATTCGCTCGCTCCGCTCGCTCATGGCCGACACGGTAACGTTCCCTCGGAGCAGGCCGAGACGAGGAGTGCGCGTGGGTGACAGGAACCTGAGCTCGATCGAGGGCGACATCGAGGTGACGCGAGAGCGGCTGGCCTCGACGATCGACCAGCTCGTCTACCGGACGAGCCCGAAGACGATCGCGCGGCGCGAGGTCAACCAGGTCAAGGGCTACTTCGTCGCCGCGGACGGCAGCCCGCGGACCGACAACATCGTCAAGGTCGTCGGCGGCGTGGTGGCCGTGGTCGTGGTCTTCGGGCTGATCCGCAAGATCGTGAAGTGACGCACGCGTCGTGAGCAGGCGCGGCACGGCCTCGGCCCCGGGCGCAGGGGGCGAGAAGACTCCGATCAGGATGCTCCACGACCGGGTCCTGGTCGCGCTCGACCGCGAACCGGGCGAACGGAAGTCCAGCGGCGGGATCCTGATCCCCGCGACGGCGGCGCTCGGCGGCAAGCGGCTGGCCTGGTGCCGCGTGGTCGCCGTCGGCTCGCTGGTCCGCTCGGTGCAGCCGGACGACCGGGTCCTGTTCGACCCCGAGGACAAGGCCGAGGTCGAGGTCAGCGGCGAGCTGTACGTCGTGATCCGCGAGCGTGACATCCACGCCGTCGCGGCCGACCGCCTCGGTGACAGCCCGACCGGGCTGTACCTCTGACCCGGTCACCACCCCGGTCACCGGGGATCGGACTGCGCCGGCACCGAGACGGTCGCGGGCGGGAACTCCACCCGGAAGGTGGATCCCTTGCCGTAGACGGAGGTCGCGCTGATCTGACCGCCGTGGAGCTCGGCGATCGACTTCGCGATGGACAGTCCGAGGCCGCTGCCCGGGACCGCAGCCTCGCGCGCCTGGGTCGCCCGGTAGAAGCGGTTGAACAGCATCTCCTGGTCCGCCTCCGGGATGCCGATGCCGGTGTCCTCGACCTCGATGACCGGGCCGGCGCCGTCGTGCGGCGCGATCAGTCGGAGCGTGACCCGCCCTCCGTCGAGCGTGAACTTCACCGCGTTGGTGGCCAGGTTGATCACCAGCCGCTCGAGCTGGCCGCTGTCGCCCGGGATCACGACCGGCTGCGCGGGCACCGCGACGTCCAGGCGGAGGTCGCGGCGCATCAGGCTGGGCGTGACGATCTCCTCGGCCCTCCGCAGCACCGCCACGAGGTCGACCGGGGCCAGCTCGCGCGGCTGGTTCAGGCTCTCCATGCTCGAGAGCGTGAGCAGGTCGTCGATCAGGGTCAGGAGCCGGCGGCTGTTCAGGTCGATGCGCGACATCGCCCGGGTCTGCTCCTGGTTCGGCGCGCCGTACACGCCGTCCATGAGCAGCTCGAGGTAGCCGACGATGTTCGTGATCGGCGTACGCAGCTCGTGGCTCACCGAGGACACGAAGCGGTCCTTGACCTGGTCGATCTCCATCAGCCGCTCGACCGCCTCGCGCTCGCTCATCAGCGCGGCCTCGAGCGCGGACTGGGTCTCGAGGCGGTCGGTGATGTCGTCCGCGGTGGCGACGTACCCGGTGAGCGCGCCGTTCTCGTCGGTGATCGGGCTCAGGATCGTCGACAGCCACCGGGCGCTGCCGTCCTTGCGGATGAACTCCCAGTCGCGGGCCGAGCCCGGGGGGAGGCTCACCGTCGCGCGCACGACCTCGAGGTACGTCGGCGGGCAGCCGAGCTCCGCGGCCTGGCGGGCGATCTCCGCCTGGGTGTGGAACAGCCGCGTCGAGTGGCCGAAGACCTCCTCGGGGCGGTAGCCCAGGATCAGCTCGGCTCCCGGGCTGAAGAGGTCGATCCGGCCGAGGACGTCGGTGCCGATGATGGCGATGCCGCGCGCGCTCTGGACCAGCCGCTCGCTCCGGGCTCGCTCGACCAGCACCTCGGTCCGGCTCTGGCGCTGGGCGCCCACGGCCATCGAGAACGGGATCGTCATCATCGCGCACGCGATCAGGAACGCCTGGAGCGGCAGCAGCCGGAACTCGGGGTCCAGGTTGCGGTTGAGGATCGGGTCGGCGAACGGTCCGTGACCGGCGCTGGTGAGCGTGCTCGAGATGACGGCGACGACGACCAGCTGGAACATCGCCTCGCGCATGGGTGCCCGCAGCGCGATCCAGCCGAGACCGGGGACGACCAGGAACGCGATGCTGGGCATCCCGGTCGGGACGAACGCGATCGTCGTGATCACGACGGTGTTCAGCCAGGCGGCCCAGCGTTCGAACCCGGCGTACTCACCGGCATGGTGGCTGCGCTCCTTGAACAGGCCGAGCAGCACCACCTGGGCCGCGGCGTGGGTGAGCAGCGTGGCGAGCCCGACCTTCCAGGGAGTCCCGAACGACGTGATTTCCGAGACCACGGTGAACACCACGGCACCGGCCGCGGCACCCGCCGAGCAGGCCAGCACGAACCGGCCGAAGTCGCTGTTGCTGCGCAGGTGGGCCCGCCGCGTCCAGCCCGCGGTGAGCACCTGCTGGACCAGCACGGACTCCACCGCCGCTCCGACCCCGTAGCCGAGCGCGACGTCGACCGGGTAGCCGCCGACGGCGAAGGAGATCGATGCCAGGACGGCGATCAGCCCGGCGACGTACGGCGCGAGCATCCGCGGGGTGATCAGCAGGGCGCCCGAGGCGAGGCCGGCGGGCCACATCCCCCCGAAGTGCACCGAGTCGGGGGCGGTGGCCGTCGAGGTCGTGCCGAAGAGGAGGACCAGCAGGAGTGTGCCGCCGAGGCGCAGCACCGCCTTCCGGTTCATCGGCCCCCCAAACAAACGCTTTCCCCGGAGCCAGAGTAGTGCCGGACGCGCGGACCCGACAGCGGACGTCGGAGACGCACGCCCCCGAGACAGCTCAGCGGGCGTGGCGCCGACGGCCTGCGCGGACCAGCACGCCACCGGTGAGCAGGGCACCCAGGCCGGTGGTCAGCAGCCACGGTGAGACCGGGTTCCCGGTCTCGGGCAGCACCGTCGCGCTCGCCGCGGAGGCAGACGTGCTCGCGTGCGCGGCGTGGTGTGCGGTGCCGGAGTGCGCGCCGGAGACGGCGGCCGCGACCTGGATCTGCGGCGCGTCCGCGCTGCTCGAGCCACCGTCTGCGGGTGCGGCCTGCGGGCACGGGGGAGTGGCGTCGAGCGCCGGGCTCACCAGCACTTCCTCGGTCGAGCCGCTGCCGACGAGCTCCGTGGTCGCGGGCTGGTCGACGACGACCACGAGGGAGTCGGGGACCTGTGACCACCCGTCGCCGGCCGGCGGCGTCGCCGCGGTGCCGTCGGTCTCCTCGGTGGTGAGGTGGTCGACCTGGACGTTGCCGGTGTCGGTGTAGCCGTCCGGAGCCTCGAGGGCCCACTGCGTGTCGACGACCGCGGGGAACGACCGGGTCGCCACGACGGTCCAGCCGGCACCGGACGGCTGCGCGTCGTCGGTGGTCGTGGTGGTCTCGGTGCCGCCGCCGACGGTGTGCGAGTCGCCGGTCGCCGTCCATCCGGTACCCGGCGACGCCGCGGCCCAGGTGTACTCCACGTGCGAGAGCTCGGTGACCGCCGGAGTGCCGTCGGTGGCGGCCTGGTCGACGACCCAGTGCTGGTCGGTGACCGCCGGGGTCACGACCTCCTCGGTGGTGCGGCCGGTGCGGACCCAGCCCTGCCCCTTGTCGTCGTCGCCCTTCTCGCCGTTCCAGCCCTCCGGCTCCCAGCGGAGCGCGCCGGTCTGCTGCTGCTGGTACTCCACCAGCGTCCGGGTCACGGCCGGGGTGACCACCACGGTCTCCCAGTGGCCGACCTCCGGCGTGCCGGGGACGGCAGGCACGGCTGCCCGGTCGATCACCGTCCGCGTCCACCGGTACTCCGTGGTCCCGGCGACGTCGCGGCTCCAGTCGGTCTCGGTGTACGCCGCGTGCAGCACCTTCACGTACTCGTGCGCGAGCACGGGCACCTGCCGCTCCCAGCGCCACTCGTCATGGGTGATCGCGGGGATGATCCGGACCTCCGGGTCGCTGGTCACGGTCACGTACACCGCGGGCACGGCCGGCTGGCCGCAGGGCCGGGCCGGCGCGTCGGCGGCGTACGCCGAGGGCGCGGCGAGCGTCACCGCCGAGGCGATGGCGAGCGAGGCGAGGCTGCCGGTGAGGAAACGGGTCTGCGTGGTCATCGTGGATGCCTTCGGGTCGTCCGAGATCGGTCTGGGGGCTCTCCGGAGGTCGTCCGGAGTGGCTCGCACCTAGAGAACGTCACGACAATCCGGGTAGTTATGGGATAAAGCCGAATCAACCGAATCGGTCTAGTCCAAGTCGTCCCAAAAGGTTGATTTTGGGCACAATCTGGACCAATCCACGTGCGTTCACGACGGCGTCCCGGCACTGTTCCGGTCCTGGCGCGCCGGGGTCGAGGTGACCCCCGGGGCCTCATGCCTTCGCGCCCCGACTTCGGCAAGAGGTAGGAAAACGGACATATAGGACGTATGCTGAGGGTCACATCACCGAATCGCGAGGGACGATCCGATGTTGCGCTCCGTACGCCGCCTGGCCATCACCAGTGCGTCCACCCTGCTCGTCCTCGGCGGCCTGCAGGTCGCCGCCGACGCCGGCACCCTGGTCCGGGAGAGCCCGGCCGGCCACCGGTTCGGGCGACCGGTCCTGTCCGGCCACGGCGTCCCCGGCGGCGCGGAGTTCAGCTGGGGCACGGTGCGCGGCGCCAAGCGCTACCGCGTGGCGTGGTCCGCCGCACCCTTCGGGAAGTGGCCGGCCAAGCGCACCTACGTGTCCCGCTGGCTGCCCAGGAGCGCGCGCAGCTCGACGTTCGCCGTGCCCACGGTCCCGCAGTCGGGGGACCACATGCTCGGTGTCGCCTACGCGAACCCGGTCTTCGGCCAGCTCGACGCCCGCAACGCGAAGGGCAGGGTGCGGCACTCGACCGGCTGGGTGCCGGTGTTCCCGGCCGCACCGGACCCCGGCTCGGGTGACGCGATGCGGCTCGGCACCTACAACGTCATGATGGCGACCGACCACCCCGCGGACCGCGTGCAGGCGGTCGCCGCCAACATCAGCAGCCACGGGCTCGACGTGGTCACCCTCCAGGAGTCCACGGAGCTCGCGGCGCAGGCGATCGTGGCCGCGCTCGGCTCGGACTGGGCGGCCGTGCCCTACCGGGGCTCGCCGGAGCAGATCCTCTACCGCAGGTCGGTCTTCCAGGCGCCGCAGCCCGGGTCGTACGGCACCTTCGGCGTCTACGACGCCAAGACGCCGGGTACGCCGCTGGCCACGCCCTGGGTCCGGCTGCAGCGGGTGAACGCCTCGGCGAGCAGCCGTGGGGTCTTCGTGGTCTCGGCGCACGTCACCGAGGACGCCTCGAAGGGCATCATGGACCGCAAGCGCGAGGCGGGGATCGAGGCGCAGAACATGATGTCCGGCGTCAACAGCGTCGACCCGTGGGGCGAGCCGGCCATCATCGCCGGCGACCTGCACTACCTGCGCGAGCCGTGGAGCGATGTGCCGGGCTACGTGGAGGCACCGCCGACGCTGGTCCGGGGCGGCTACTACGACGCGATGGCCGCGCTGTCGAAGAACTACATCGCCTACCCGACGTTCAACGGCGGCAACGGCAGGACCGCACCGGCCCAGACGCCCCTCCAGTCGGGTGTCGCGGCGCGCGCGGACTACATCATGCTGAAGGGCTTCCGGGGCAGCAACGCCTACGTGAACGTCGCGAACTGGTCGTGGAACGGCCTCACCCCGTCGGACCACAACCTGGTGTACGCCGACCTGACGGTGCCCTTCAAGTAGCCCCGAGCCCGCCCGCGGGCGGCGCGACCGGCGGGCCGGTCGCGCGGGCTACGGTGAGCGGGTGGTGCCGGAATCGGGTGCGGGCGACGCGCTGTTCGTGCTCGTCGGGGGCTGGCCCGCGTCGGGCAAGACCACGCTGTCCCGGGCCCTGGCGCGGGAGCTCGGCACGTCGTACCTCTCGAAGGACGAGGTCAAGGAAGCCCTCATGGACCGTCTCGGGGCGCCGGCCACCGTTGCCGAGTCGCGTCGTCTCGGCGCCGCCGCGGTGGCGGCCGTGCTCCGGGTGGCCGAGGGCTGTCGCGGCGCGGTCGTCGACAGCACCTGGTACCCGTACGCCGCGCCGCTCGCCCGCCGCCTGCCCGGCCCGATCGTCGAGGTCCGGTGCCGGATCGAGCGGGCCGTGGCGCAGGCCCGGTTCGCCGGCCGCGTCCGCGACTCGCGGCACCTCGACGACCTCCGCAGCGAGGACGAGCTCTGGGGCGTCGAGGTCGATCCGCTCGGGCTCGGACCGCTGATCGAGGTGGACACGGGCGCCGAGGTCGACGTCCCGGCCCTCGCCCGCGCGGTCCGCGCGGCCGCTGAGCGGCGCTGAGTCGAGGTTTGACGGGGCCCCGAGTGGGCACAGCAAGGCGACCAGGCCGGACTCCCCGAGTCCGAGCGCGGCACCAGGTAGGGAGACTCGATGACCATCGGACTGGGCATTCTGCTCATCGTCGTGGGGCTGATCTTCGCCTTCGACGTGATCAACGCCGACACCTCTGCGGTGGACGGGCAGGCGCTCGGCTGGATCCTCGTGCTGGGCGGCATCCTCGCGATCGTGCTTCCGCTCGTGATCGAGCAGATGCACACGCGCCGGACGGCCACCACGGTGGTCGACGACCGGCCCGTGCGGACCCGGCGGGTCGTCGAGGAGCGTCACGTCGAGGATCCCCCGCTCTGATGCGCCGGTAGCCGCGCCACCCGATGCGCATCACCGACACGAGCGACCTCTGGTGGAAGACCGCGGTCGTCTACTGCCTCGACGTCCAGACCTTCATGGACTGGAACGACGACGGCATGGGCGACTTCGTCGGCCTGACCGAGCGGCTCGACTACCTGCACGAGCTCGGGGTGACGTGCCTGTGGCTGATGCCGTTCTACCCCACGGCCGACCGGGACGACGGCTACGACATCACCGACTACTACGGCGTCGACCCGCGCCTGGGCAGCGCGGGCGACTTCGTCGAGTTCGTCCGGACCGCGCGCGACCGCGGCATGCGGGTGATCGTCGACCTCGTCGTCAACCACACCTCGGACCGGCACCCGTGGTTCCGCTCGGCCCGGTCGCGCGGCTCGGCGTACCGGGACTTCTACGTCTGGCGTGACGACAAGCCGCCCGACACCTCCAAGGACGTCGTCTTCCCCGACAAGGAGGACAGCCTCTGGCAGTACGACGACAAGGCCGGCGCGTGGTACTTCCACCGGTTCTACCGGACCCAGCCGGACCTCAACATCACCAACGAGCTCGTGCGCGACGAGATCGTCAAGGCGATGGGCTACTGGCTGGAGCTGGGGATCTCCGGGTTCCGGGTCGACGCGGTCCCGTTCGTGATCGAGACCACCGGGGTGGACGCCCAGGAGCTGGCCCGCTTCCACGACCCGCACGCCTACCTGCGCGAGCTCCGCGAGTTCGTCGGCCGGCGCACCGGTGACGGCATCCTCCTCGGCGAGTGCAACCTGCCGCACAAGGACCAGAAGACCTTCTTCGGCGGCAGCGACGGCGACGAGCTCACCATGCAGTTCGACTTCATCGGGATGCAGAACCTCTACCTCTCCCTCGCCCGGGAGGACGCGCGGCCGCTCGCCCGCGCGCTCAGGACCAGGCCGAAGGTGACCGAGGGGGCGCAGTGGGCCACCTTCGTGCGCAACCACGACGAGCTCACCCTCGACAAGCTCAAGCCCGCCGAGCGCGACGAGGTCTTCGCCGCGTTCGGGCCCGAGCCCGAGATGCAGCTCTACGGACGCGGACTGCGCCGTCGGCTCCCACCCATGCTCGACGGCGACCCGCGGCGGGTGCGGATGGTCTACAGCCTGCTCTTCTCGCTGCCGGGCACGCCGGTGCTGTTCTACGGCGAGGAGATCGGCATGGGTGAGAACCTCGACGTACCCGGCCGGCTCGCGGTCCGTACGCCGATGCAGTGGACCTCCGACCGCAACGGTGGCTTCTCGCGCGCGCGACCGTCCCGGCTGCGCCGGCCGATGAGCGACGGCGCCTTCGGGCCCGAGCACGTCAACGTGGCCGACCAGCGCAAGGACCCGGACTCGCTGCTGACCTTCATGTCGCTGCTGACCAAGCGCTACCGGGAGTCACCCGAGCTCGGTTGGGCGGAGTTCCAGGTGCTCGACCAGCCCCACCGGCAGGTGCTCGCCCACGAGTGCGCCCACGACGACCGCCGGCTGGTCGCGCTGCACAACCTGGCGCCCACCGGCTGCACCGTCCCCCTCGCCCTCGACGGCTGCGACAGCTCGCACCAGCTCGTCGACCTGCTCCACGACGACTTCGCGGTCTCTCTGGACGACCGCGGCAGGGCGGAGGTCACGCTCGACGGGTACGGCTACCGCTGGCTGCGGTTGATGTCGCGCGACAGCCGTCGCCTGCGCTGAGGGAACGCTGCCGGACGCGCTGACCGGTGACTGGCGGACGCCGTGGGTCACCCGACCGGGCGGGCGCGGGGGAGGCGCACCGCCACCCGGAGGCCCCCGTCCTCGCGGGGCGCGAGCGTGAGGGTCCCGTCGTGTGCCTCGGCGATCCGCTCGACGATCGCCAGCCCGAGGCCGACGCCGGCGTGGTCCGTGCGGGTCCGCTCGGTGCCCCGCAGGAACGGCTCGGTCAGCGTCGAGACCAGCGCGGGGTCGAGCCGCTCACCGGTGTTCTCGACCATGAGCACGACGTCGGTCGGCCGGACGCGGGTCGTCACCCACACCCTGCCGTGCTCGCGCAGGTTGTGGATGATCGCGTTGTGCACGAGGTTCGTGGTCAGCTGCAGCAGCAGGGCGGGTGACCCGACCGCCGGGGCCGCCTCGCAGGACGTCTCCAGGGTGACTCCCTGCTTCTCGGCGAGCGGCAGCAGCGTCTCGGTGGCCTCCTCCACCATCAGGGAGAGGTCGACCTGCTCGGGCACGAAGGAGCGCTGGTCGGTACGGCTGAGCAGGAGCAGTGCCTCGGTCAGGTCGATCGCCCGCACGTTCACCGCGTGGAGCCGGTCCACGAGCTCGCCGGCGTCTCGGTCGGGGTCCTTGCGCGCGACCTCGAGGAGCGCCTGGGTGATGGCCAGGGGAGTGCGCAGCTCGTGCGACGCGTTGGCCGCGAACCGCTGCTGCTCGGCGACATGGGCCTCCAGACGCGCGAGCATCGCGTCGAAGGCGTCCGCCAGCTCGCGGAACTCGTCGCGGCGCCCGGGCAGGTCGATCCGGTGCGAGAGCGACCCGGTCCCGGCGATGCGGGTGGCCTCGGTGATCCGGGTGAGCGGCGCGAGCATGCGCCCGGCGAGGAACCACCCGCCGACGAGGCCGAAGGCCAGCAGGCAGACCTGGGCGACCGCCGCCGCGGGAGCGAAGGCACGGAGCAGGAACGCATGGTTCCCCGGCACGAGCGCGCCGAACATGCTGATCACCCTCTCGGGGATGTACCGCACCAGCACCGACTGGCGGTCCTGGCCGGTCAGCCACGCCGCCGCGAGCATCAGGGCGCCGGCGACCATGAGGAAGCCGGCGTAGCTGAGGGTGAGCTTGAGCCGGACGCTCATCCCGGGGCGCCTAGGCACGGTCGGCATCCGCGTCCTCGCGACGTGGGTCGGGGGACGGGGCGTCGATCCGGTAGCCGACGCCCGGCACCGTCGCGATCACCCACGGCTCGCCCAACCGCTTGCGCAGCGCGGAGACGGTGATGCGCACGGCGTTGGTGAACGGGTCGGCGTTCTCGTCCCACGCGCGCTGCAGGAGCTCCTCGGCACTGACCACACCGCCCTCGGCGGCCACCAGCACCTCGAGCACCGCGAACTGCTTGCGGGTGAGGGCGACGTACCGGCCGTCACGGAAGACCTCGCGCCGGAACGGGTCGACCCGGAGGCCGGCGATCTCGCGGACCGGGGGCCGGTTGTGGGCGCGCCTGCGGTCGAGGGCGCGGAGGCGCAGCACCAGCTCCTGCAGCTCGAACGGCTTGGTCAGGTAGTCGTCCGCGCCGAGCCCGAACCCTGAGGCCTTGTCGTCGAGCCGGTCGGCCGCGGTGAGCATGAGGATCGGCATGCCGCTGCCCGACGCGACGATGCGCTGGGCGACCTCGTCGCCCGAGGGGCCCGGGATGTCGCGGTCGAGGACGGCGATGTCGTAGGCGTTGATGCTGAGCAGCTCCAGGGCGGTGTCACCGTCGCCGGCGACGTCCGCGGCGATCGCCTCGAGACGCAACCCATCGCGGACGGCATCGGCCAGAAGGGGTTCGTCCTCGACGATCAGCACTCGCATACGACCCTGATGCTACGAGCCGGAACCTATCGCCGGCGTATCGAAAGCCGGATACGTGCCGGCAACGCGGGGCGCCGTTGACTGCGGTCATGAGCTCGATCACGCCGTCCCGTGCCACCGCCCGCAGGGCCCGCTCGGCGGTCGCCGTGCTGGTGGTCCTCGCTGCCGTCGTGCTGGGCGGGCTCGTCCGCGGCGGTTCGGTGATCCCCTCCGCCAAGACCATCACGGCCGTCACGGCAGCCCCGGTGGTGCACCGCCTCGGGAGTCCGACGGCGTCCCGGCACGGCCGGATCGGCGTCGGCGACGGGTTCGTCCCGGACGGCACGACCGTGTTCGACGCGGTCCCGGCGGTCGCAAGGCTCGACCCGGCGCTGCTCGCCGCCCTGCGCCGGGCGGGGCGGGACGCCGCGGCGGAGCACGTCGCCCTCGACGTGAACAGCGGGTGGCGGAGCGCGGCGTACCAGACGCATCTGCTCGACGAGCCGATCCGGAAGTACGGCTCGCGCGAGGAGGCCGCCCGGTGGGTCGCGACCCCGGCACGCTCGGCCCACGTGTCGGGCGACGCGGTGGACCTGGGGCACGACGCGGCGGCGTGGCTGGCCGAGCACGGCGCGCGGTACGGGCTGTGCCGGGTCTACGCGAACGAGCCGTGGCACTTCGAGCTGCGGCCCGACGCCGTGCACGACGGGTGCCCGGAGACGTACGCCGACCCGACGCACGACCCGCGGATGTACCGCTGACGTGTCGGTGGATCCGGTGACGGTCAGGCCCGCCGGCCGGTCAGCGCCAGGGACACCACCCGGTCGATGATGTCGCCGAACGACATCCCGGCGGCCGCCATCATCCGGGGATACCTGCTGTAGGACGTCAGTCCGGGGAACGTGTTCACCTCGTTGAGCACCACGGTCCCGTCCGGGGTGAGGAAGAGGTCGACCCGGGCGAGCCCCGTGCACCCGAGGGCGCGGTAGACCGCCTCGGCGGTGCGGCGTACGAGGTCGCGGTGGTCCGGTGGGATGTCCGCCGGGACGACCGCGACGGAGTTGTCCGAGCCGCTCTCCGGCTCGCTCTCCTGGTGGATCTGGAAGAACCCGTGGGTCAGGGCGATCCGGTCGAGCTCGCCGGTGGTCAGGTCGCTCCGGTTGCCGAGCACCGCGCAGCCGATCTCGCTGCCCACGACCGCCTCCTCGACGAGCACCTTGTCGTCGTACTCCCGTGCGGTGCGCAACGCGTCGGCAAGGTCCTGCTTCGCGATCACCTTGCTGACCCCGAAGGACGAGCCCGAGCGGGCCGGCTTCACGAACACCGGGTAGGGCAACCCGTCGGCGTCGAGGTCCTCCTCGGCGGCGACCGTCCAGAAGCGCGGCGTGGCGATGCCGGCGGCGCGGACGACGAGGTAGGTCAGGGACTTGTCCATGCACAGCGCCGAGCTCGGCACGTCGCAGCCGACGTACGGAAGGCCCGAGAGCTCGAGCAGGCCCTGCATCGCGCCGTCCTCCCCGAGCCTGCCGTGCAGCACCGGGAGGACGACGTCCACCTCGATGGTCCGGCACCGTCCGTTCTCCAGGACCAGCAGCCCGGGAGCGGTGGTGTCCGGCGAGAGCACGACGGAGGCACCGGCGCTCTGCTCCCAGCCCGCACTCGGACCACCGCACAGGCGCCAGGCGCCGGCGCGCGTGATGCCGATCCAGAAGGGCTCGTAGCGCTCCGGGTCGAGGTGCTGCGCCACCTGTTGCGCGGACTTGACCGAGATCGGGTGCTCCTCGGAGCGCCCGCCGAAGACGATCGCGATGCGGACCTTATCCACGTGGGTTCCTGCTTTCGAAGTCGAGACAGCTGAGAAGCGAGTTCGTGACCATGTCGCGCACGGCGCGGTCGGTGAAGTACGCCGTGTGCGGGCTCAGCAGCACGTTCGGGTGGGCCTGGAGGCGCCGCACCACCTCGTTCTCGATGCGTGTGCCGCGGTGGTCCTCGTAGAAGATCTCGTCCTCGTGCTCGAGGACGTCCAGGGCGGCCCCGCCGAGGTGTCCGTCCTCGAGAGCCCGGACGAGCGCGTGGGTGTCCAGGAGCGCGCCGCGCCCGGTGTTGACCACGCACGCGCCGGGCTTCATCCGCGCGATGCGACGACGGTCGAGGAGGTGGTGGGTGTCGGGGGCGAGCGGTGCGTGCAGGGTGACCACGTCGCTCCCCTCGAGGAGCTCCTCCAGCGGCACCGGGTGGCCGTGCCTGGTGGGGCGGCTGTCGTGGGTGAGGACCCGGCACCCGAAGCCCCGCAGCCGGCTGACGACCGCCGAGCCGATCCGCCCGGTGCCGATCACGCCGACCGTGAGGTCGCCCAGCTCCCTGCCGGGGACGTCGTTGAGCCGGTAGTCATGACCGGCCGAGCGGCTGACGACGGATCTCGCGTCCCGCACCAGCATCAGGATCAGCATCAGCGTGTAGTCGGCCACGCTGCCCGGCGAGTACGAGACCGTCCCGACGGTGATGCCGACGCTCTCGGCGACGGCGAGGTCGACGTGGTTGCAGCCGATGCTCCGCGTGGAGACGTACTCGACGCCGACCCGGCTCAGGGCGGACAGCACGGAGCCGCGGACGGGGGTGCGGTGGCTCACGCTGACGCACCGGTTGCCGGCCGCGAGCGCCAGGTTCTTCGCCGTGAGAGGTGATCGGGTGAGGGTGGACCGTACGCCGAGGCGAGGCGCGAGCTCGCGGAAGAGGCGCTCCTCGTGCTCGCTGCACCCGTACGCCGTGACGCCCGGCCCGGAGCCGACGACCGAGGCGTCGACCGCCGGCGAACCCTTCGGCGCGGTCGACGCTCGTCCGGTGAGGGGCATGAGCTCAGTCAACGGAAGGTCGCGTTGCCCTCGCGTATGAGGTTTTGGATATGTCGGCGATAGGTCCCGGTCCTTGTCCGAGAGGTATCACCGGGTTATCGAAAACCGCATACGGGCGGGCAACATCCGGCTTCCTTCACTGGCGGCATGACCGCCTTTCCCGATGACTTCGTGTTCGTCGACGAGTGCGTGCCCGGCATCCGCTGGGACGCGAAGTACGCGACCTGGGACAACTTCACCGGCAAGCCGGTGGACGGCTACCGAGCGAACCGGATCCTCGGGACCAGGGCGCTGTGCGGTGCGCTGGCGCGGGCCCGCGACCGCGCCGCGTCCCTCGGCTTCGGCCTGCTGCTGTGGGACGGCTACCGCCCCCAGCGCGCCGTCGACAGCTTCGTGCGCTGGTCCGTCCAGCCCGAGGACGGCCGGACCAAGCCGAGGCACTACCCCCGTCTCGAGCGGAGCGAGATGTTCGCGAAGGGATACGTCGCCACGAGGTCCGGCCACAGCCGGGGGAGCACCGTCGACCTGACCCTCTTCCACCTGGGCTCGGGCGCCCTGGCCCCGATGGGCGGTGACCACGACCTGATGGACCCGGTCTCCCACCACGGGGCAGACGGGATCGCGCCGCTCGAGACCCGGAACCGGGCCCACCTCCGCGCCGTCATGGAGGCCGCCGGGTTCGCGGCGTACGAGTGCGAGTGGTGGCACTACACGCTCGCGGACGAGCCCTACCCCGACACGTACTTCGACTTCCCGGTCGGCTGACCCGCGTCGCTGAACGACGAAGGCCAGACGCCCTCGGGGCATCTGGCCTGCGGTGGTGGGTGCGCCATCAGGGACTCGAACCCCGAACCCGCTGATTAAGAGTCAGCTGCTCTGCCAATTGAGCTAATGGCGCGCGATGCGGAACATTAGCAGCCCCCTGCCGTCGATCAGAAATCGAGGGTGGGCCTCCGGATCGGGGCCGCCGTCAGCGTGCGGCGAGCACCGCCTGGGCGGCGTTGTGACCGCCGAGGCCGCTGACCGCGCCGCCCCTCCGGGCGCCTGATCCGCACAGCAGCACCGACGGGATCTCGGTGGCCACGCCCCACTGCTGGGCCGGGGTGGAGAGCGCTTCGCGGCTCGACGCCCAGGGCCAGGAGAGGTCGCCGTGGAAGATGTGGCCTCCCGGCATCGCCAGGTCGGCCTCGACCTCCTGGGGGATCTTCGCCTCGACGCAGAGGGAGCCGTCGGGACCGCGGAGCACGCAGTCGAGCAGCGGCTCGGCGAGGTGCACGTCGATCGCCGCGATCGCCCGGCGCACCGCTTCGGCCTTGCGCGCCTCGGTGTCGGTCCGGAACAGGGTCTCGGGCAGGTGCAGCCCGAAGTAGGTCAGCGTGTGCACCCCTCGACCGGCTTGGTCACCGAGGATCGAGGGGTCCGTCAGGGAGTGGCAGTAGAGCTCGCCGGGCTGCGGCTCGGGCAGCTCGCCGGCGGAGGCCTGCGCGAAGGCTTGCTCCAGGGAGGAGTACTCCTCGGCGACGTGGAACGTGCCCGCGAAGGCCCGCGCCGGGTCGTCGCCGGACCGCAGCGCCGGCAACCGGGACAGCAGGAAGTTGATCTTCAGCTGCGAGCCGACCGGCTTGTCGCTCTCGTCGGGGTCCTCGCCCATCAGGATCCGCAGCACCCAGGGCGCGACGTTCGCGAGCACGACCCCGGCACGTACGCCGTGCGCGCGCTCGCCGTCGTGCCAGGTGACCTCCGCCCCGTCGTCGTCGGCTGCGATCGAGCTGACCCCCGCCGAGGTGACCAGCTCCGCCCCGGCATCGGCCGCGGCCGTTGCGAGCGCGTCGGTGACCGCGCCCATGCCGCCCACGGGCACGCGCCACTCGCCGGTGCCGTTGCCGACCAGGTGGTAGAGGAAGCACCGGTTCTGCGCGAGCGACGGGTCGTGCATGCCGGCGAAGGTGCCGATCAGCGCGTCGGTCGCGACCACGCCGCGGACGAGGTCGTCGGAGAACCGGCTCTCCACGAGCTCTCCGAGAGGTCGCTGGACCAGTGCCGTCCACACGTCGGGGTCGATGCCCGCGGCCATCTCCCGCCCGGTGACGAGCGGCTCGGTCAGGCTGGGGGCGACCTTCGCGGCGACCTTGGCGACGTCCGCGTAGAAGTGCCTCCATGCGTCGTACTCGCGGTCACCGCCGGTGAGGGCGCGGAACGACTCCCGTGTGGCAGCTGCCTCGTCGTGCTCGACCAGCAGCCCGGTGTGCCGCCCGCCGCGCAGGACGGGGGAGTACGACGCGGTGGCCCGGGAGCGCAGCTCGACGCCGAGCTCGAGCTCGCGCGCGATGCTCTCGGGCAGCAGCGAGACGAGGTAGGAGTAGCGCGAGAGCCGTACGCCGGTGCCCGGGAAGGCCTCCGCGCTGACCGCGGCTCCGCCGAGGTGGTCGAGTCGCTCGAGCACGAGCACGGAGAGGCCCGCCCGCGCCAGGTAGGCCGCGGCCGTGAGGCCGTTGTGGCCACCGCCGGCGACGACCACGTCGTACCTCTCCCTGCGTGCCATGCACCGAACCGTAGTCCGGTTTCCCCGTATTCGCGGTCTTCGAGCACCTCGTCCGCGAGCCGAGGCGGCTGCGCTCCAGTCCGCCCGGAGACGGGCCGGGGCGCGCCCCAGTCCCGCTCCAGTCCGGCCGGGGTCGGGCCCAAGGGCCGGCGGGCAGCGTGGCTCTCGACCAGCCCACCCGTCGACCCAGGAGCCGATCGTGTCCGTCCCCTTCGCCCGCCGCCGTGCCGCGGGGCTTGCGTGGTGCCCGTCACGGGGTCATAACGCCGGACGCGGGTGCGTCGTTGTCCTGGCAACCGATGCTTGGGGGTGCCGGATGGGGATCATGACCGCGCGACCACGCGCGAGGACCTTCAGGTCCTTCGTGCTGCGCGCACTGGTGCCCCGCGTGGTCGGGTTCGCCGCCGTGGCAGCGGTCCTCGGGCTGGGTCAGGCCATGGTCGTCGACCGCTCGGCGCACTCCGCGGACGCGACCCTGCCCGATGCCGCCTCCGCAGCCCCCGCATGGACTGCGGCCGACGCGGCGGCGTACCCGGGTTGCGTGCCCTCGGCGGACTGGCCGTCCGGACGGATCGCGTCGTACCTGGTCGTGCACCGGTTCCGCGACGACACCGACCAGAAGATGGCCTTCGACGACGCCTGGCAGGTCAACCACGACGACACCGAGGTCGACGACGTCTGGGTCGTCGGGGCGTGCGGCTGACGGTCGCTGGCGGAATATTCAACTTTCAACTACCGTTGGACCGGTCACCCGATCGAAAGAGGTGGCCGCGATGCCAGCTGTGACCGTTGACGACCTGACCGTCCTGAGGCGCCTGCGCGCGCCGGGACTCGGCGACACCGTCCGCCCGGTCAGGCAGGTGATCGACGCGCCGTCGGGCTACGAGGGCGAGGGCTTCCCGGTGCGCCGGGCGTTCGCCGGTGTCGACCTGCGTGACCTGGACCCGTTCATCCACATGGACCAGATGGGTGAGGTCGAGTACGCGCCGGGGGAGCCGAAGGGCACTCCGTGGCACCCGCACCGCGGGTTCGAGACCGTCACCTACATCATCGACGGCGTCTTCGACCACCACGACAGCCACGGCGGTGGCGGCACGATCACCAACGGCGACACGCAGTGGATGACCGCAGGCAGCGGCCTGCTGCACATCGAGGCGCCGCCCGAGTGGCTGGTCCAGCAAGGTGGCCTGTTCCACGGCATCCAGCTCTGGGTGAACCTCCCCAAGGACGCCAAGTGGAACGCGCCCCACTACCAGGACATCCGCTCGGGCCAGGTCGGCCTGGCGACGTCGGACGATGCCGGAGCGCTCGTGCGCGTGATCGCGGGCAGCGTCGGGGAGACGCAGGGGCCCGGGACGACGTACACACCGATGACGATGGTGCACGCCACCGTGTCGGCCGGAGCCCGGCTCGACCTGCCGTGGGACCCGGCGTACAACGCGCTGGTCTACGTCCTCTCCGGCCACGGCACCGTGGGCACCGAGCAGAAGGCCCTGCGGATGGGCAACCTCGCGGTGCTCGGTGCGGGTGACTTCGTCACGGTCGAGGGCGCGACGCGCCACGACAGCCGTACGCCGGACTTCGACGTGCTCGTCCTCGGCGGCCGCCCGATCCGCGAGCCCGTGGCCTGGGCGGGCCCGTTCGTGATGAACACGAAGGCCGAGGTCATGCAGGCCTACGAGGACTTCCAGAAGGGTCGCCTCGGCACCATCCCCAACGTGCACGGCGCTCCGACCACGCTCCAGGAGGGCTGACCGGGCCGGCGCCGTTCCGGAGCAAGGAACGGCGCCGCAGGCCCAAAGCCCCTGACCCGGGGTTGACGGCGCGGCCTACCGTGGATCCGTGGACGTGGCGCGACGGCCGCTCGGGGGAAACGATGAGTCGGCCCGGGAGGCCGAGGCCCGGTTGCTCCACGTCGTCTTCGACCGGCTGCCGGCGATGATCGCCTACTGGGACGCCGACCAGTGCAACGTCGTCGCCAACCACGCCTACATCGAGTGGTTCGGCTTCACTCCCCGGCAGATGCGTGGCGTCCACATCCGCAAGGTGCTCGGCGAGGAGGTCTACGCCAAGAACCTGCCCTACATCCTCGGGGCGCTGGCCGGCGAGGAGCAGCTGTTCGACCGCACCCTGGTCGACACGTTCGGGAGGACACGACACACGCAGGCCTCCTACGTGCCCGACATCGTCGGCGGCGAGGTCCGCGGCTTCTTCGTGCTCGTCACCGACGTGACCCCGCGCGTGGAGGCGCAACGAGCGATGGACGAGGCCCAGAGCCTCGCCAAGCTGGGGAGCTGGTCCTGGGGGGTGCAGAGCGGTGAGGTGACCTGGTCGCGCGAGCTCTACCGCATCTTCGGCGTGGACCCGGCGACGTTCGTGCCCACCATCGAGGCGTTGATGGCGCGCGTGCACCCCGAGGACGCCGCGCGGATGAAGGACGTGCGTGACCGGGCGACCCGCAGTGGAGACGAGTACAGCTCCGAGTACCGCATCCTCCGGCCCGACGGCACGGTGCGCGAGGTCCACAGCCGCGGTCGGCCCGTGCTGGACGGCCACGGCGTCGTGGTGCGCGTGAACGGCACGGTCCAGGACGTCACCGAGGTCAACGAGGCCGCGAGGGAGATCGCCCGGGTGAACGCCGAGCTGAGGCAGGTCAACCAGCTGAACGCCGACGTGCTCGGCATGCTCGGCCACGACGTCCGCTCCCCGCTGACCGTGATCCTCGGCTACCTCGAGGCGCTCGACGAGGACTGGGAGCAGACGCCCGAGGGCGACCGGCGTGGGCAGATCGCGACCGTGAGGAGGTCGGCGCTGAAGCTGCGCACGCTGGTGGACGACATCCTCGCGCTGGCGACGCTGGACGCCGGCAAGATCGTGCCGCGGCTCGAGGCCCATGACCTCGGCGTGCTGGTCCGGCAGGCGCTCGACGAGGTGCCGGGAGCGTCCGCGTTCGCCGTGGACGCAGCGCCGGTGAGCGTGCTCGTCGACGCCTTCCACGTGCGGCAGGTGATTGCCAACCTGGCCGTGAACGCCCTCCGTCACGGGGAGCCACCGTGGACCATCACCCTGACGGTGGACGTGGACACGGCATCCGTGGAGGTCGCCGATCGCGGTCCTGGCGTGCCCGCGACCTTCGTGCCGCACCTGTTCGAGCGGTTCAGCCGGGGCTCCATGCAGGCGGTCTCGAGCTCCGGCTTCGGCCTCTACATCGCCGCGCGGCTGGCCGAGGTGAACGACGGCTCGCTGGAGTACCGCGCGGGCCCCGGCGGACGCGGTGCGGTGTTCGTGCTCACGCTGCCGAGGACCTCGGCGACGCCCCCGCTCGACGGGCCCGAGGAAGACTGAAGCCGCAGGCCGGGGACCTGCGGCTTCACCTGGGGTGAGTGACGGGACTTGAACCCGCGACCACCTGGACCACAACCAGGTGCTCTACCAGCTGAGCTACACCCACCATGAGGCCCCGGGTCGCGTACTGAGGTGCCGTACTGCCGGGGCCGAGACGGAAGTGTACTAGTTCTCCGACGCGTCGGTGACACCGGCGGCGCCCTCCGGGCGAGACCCGGTGAGCGCTCCCTGGTGCTGCGCGGCGATCCGGCGGACCTGCTCGGTGTCCGGGCCGGGCGGCGGGACGAACACGGCCTCGCGGTAGTAGCGCAGCTCCTCGATGCTCTCCTGGATGTCCGCGAGCGCGCGGTGCCCTCCGCTCTTGGCGGGGGAGTTGAAGTACGCGCGCGGGTACCAGTGCCGGGAGAGCTCCTTGATCGACGACACGTCCACGTTCCGGTAGTGCAGGAACCCCTCCAGGGCGGGCATGTCCCGCGCGAGGAACGCCCGGTCCGTGCCGACGCTGTTGCCCGCGAGCGGAGGCCGGCTGCCCTCCGGGCAGTGCTCGCGCACGTAGGCGAGCACCCGGGCCTCGGCGTCGGCGAGCGTGGTTCCCTGCGCGAGCTCGTCGATCAGGCCGGAGGACGTGTGCATGTCGCGGACGAACGGCGCCATCTGGTCGATCGCCTCCTGGGGAGGGGCGATGACCACGTCGACCCCTTCGCCGAGGACGTTCAGGTCGAAGTCGGTCACCAGGGCCGCGACCTCGACGAGGGCGTCCGCGACGAAGTCGAGGCCGGTCATCTCACAGTCGATCCACACGAGTCGGTCGTTCACGAGGCGTGAGCCTACTCAAGGGCGGAAGGTCCCGGCCCGGCGGACGAGTGGCACGCCCTCGGCCGGACCTTGGTCACGAGACGTCAGCCTTATCAGGTGACGCTCAGCCGGCGCCTCTAGATTTGAGGCATGGTGCGCTGGCTCGGTCTGCTGGCCCGGCTGGTGCTGGGCGGTGTCTGGCTCTGGGCCGGTCTGGCCAAGCTGCCGCACCCGCAGACCAGCATCAGCGCCGTGCGCGCGTACCAGCTGCTGCCCACCGGTCTGGCGGAGACCGTCGGCCAGGTGCTGCCCTGGCTGGAGGTGGTCCTCGGGGCCTGCCTGGTGCTCGGGCTGCTGCTCCGGTTCACCGGCGTGGTCTCGGGGCTCCTGCTGGTCGCGTTCGTGATCGGGATGATCTCGGTCTGGAGCCGGGGGATCGAGATCGACTGCGGATGCTTCGGCAGCGGCGGACCGAACCCCGACGCGTCGAAGCAGTACCCGTGGGAGATCGCCCGCGACGTCGGGCTGCTCGCGCTCTCGCTGTTCCTGGTCTGGCGGCCCCGCACGCCGCTCGCGGTGGACAGCGTGTTGTTCCCGCCCCTGGAGACGTACGAGACAGAGGAAGTCGATGTCGAAGCAAAGTCGTGAGCAGAGCCGGACCCAACGGGCGGCGGCGATCCGGGCCGCGCAGGCACGCAAGGAGCGCAACCGCCGGGTGGCGCTGGTCGCCGGCATCGTCGTGCTGCTGGGCGCGTTCGTCGCGGCCGGCGTGTGGTTCAGCGGCGGCGGCAGCGGCAGCTCGGGCACGGACACGGCAGCGAAGGCGGTCTCCGCCGGCAGCACCTACCTCAAGATGGGAAGCCCGAAGGCGCCGGTGAAGGTCGTCGTCTACGAGGACTTCCTCTGCCCGTACTGCCGCGAGCTCGAAGCGTCCACCCGCGACTTCCTGCGGGGGAACGCCGACAAGGGCAAGGTGTACGTCGAGTACCGGCCGATCAACCTCCTCACCCAGTACGCGTACTCGGCCAAGGCGCTCAACGCCTGGGCGGCCGTGCTCCAGCACGCATCGCCCGAGGCGGCACTGAAGCTGCACGACATCTTCTACGACAAGCAGCCCTACGAGCAGGCCGCGGACCAGGTCAGCGACAGCGAGATCGCCGCCTGGGTCAAGGAGGCCGGAGGCGACAACGCGCAGGTCCGTGACGCGATGGCGACCAAGGACACGGCGTTCTTCGACGCCACCAAGGCCGAGATGGTCAGCAAGAAGATCAACGGCACGCCCACCGTCTTCATCAACGGCAAGGAGCTGCCGGTCACCGCGGTCACGCAGATGACCAGCCAGATCGAGACGGCGGTCGAGCAGGGCAACAAGTAGCCCCGCCCGACGTCGACCCCCGGTCGGCGGGAGAATCCAGGCATGGAGATCGAGCGGGTCCAGCGCTGGGTGATGTCGGCGGTGGTGCTCACGACGGCGACGATCTTCGCCACCGGCATCTCCCTGCTCGCCGGGCAGAGCAAGCAAGCGGGCGCCGAACCGGGCCTGCTCTCGATCGCCGCGGTCGTGGGCATCGTGGCGATCGCGGCGGTCCGCGTCATCAACCAGAAGTCGGTGCTCACCCCGTGGCTCCTGCTCGGTGTGCTCCCCGCTCTCGTCGTGGGGTACGTCGCGGTCGTGCGATGATCCGCCGGTGACCGATCTGGCAGGTTTCATCGCGGGGCTGCCCAAGGCCGAGCTGCACGTCCACCACGTCGGATCCGCGTCGCCGCGGGCGGTCGCCGAGCTCGCGGAGCGTCACCCGGGCGTCGTGCCCAGCGACCCCGACGCGCTGGCCGCGTTCTTCGAGTTCCGCGACTTCGCGCACTTCGTCGAGGTCTACCTGGCGGTGGTCGACCTCATCCGCACCCCGGAGGACGTCCAGCTCCTGACCTACGAGGTGGCCCGTGAGATGGCCGTCGGCCAGCAGGTCCGGTACGCCGAGCTGACCTGCACGCCGTACACCTCGGTGCAGCCCCACGTCGAGGGCAAGGGAATGCCGATCGAGGCCTACAGCGAAGCGATCGAGGATGCCCGCAGGGCCGCCGAGCGCGACTTCGGGATCCGGCTCCGGTGGATCTACGACATCCCGGGGGAGAGCGGGCTGCCGGCGGCCGACGCCACCCTGGACTACGCGCTCCACCACCCGACGGACGGGCTGGTCGCGTTCGGCCTGGGTGGCCCGGAGATCGGCGTACCGCGTCCGCAGTTCCGGCCGCACTTCGACGCGGCGCGGGCCGCCGGGCTGCGGAGCGTGCCGCACGCGGGCGAGACCACCGGGCCGCAGACGATCTGGGATGCGCTCGAGCTGCTCGGCGCCGAGCGGATCGGCCACGGCACCTCGGCGGTCCAGGACCCGGCGTTGCTCGCCCACCTCGCGTCCACGGGCATCCCGCTCGAGGTCTGCCCCTCGTCCAACGTGGCGACCCGAGCGGTGCCCTCCCTCGCGGAGCACCCGATCCGCCAGTTCGTCGAAGCCGGCGTCGTGGTCACCGTCAACAGCGACGACCCGCCGATGTTCGGCACCACGCTGAACCGCGAGTACGAGATCGCCGCGGACCTGCTCGGTCTCGACGAGCAGGGCGTGCGGGAGATCGCGAAGGCAGCGGTGCGCGTGGCCTTCCTCGACGCCGCCGAGAAGGACGCGCTCTGCGACGAGATCGACGCCTACGAGCCGTCCGCCGAGCGCTGACCGGGTCCAGGACGTAGTAGGGCCCTGCAGTCTCATACTCTGCAGGGCCACCACTTTTCTACGGCACCGACGACCCCCAGGGTGGTCGCGACACGCGTACGACGTGGTGAGGCTCACGTCCCACGCGATGAATTCCGCACCAATTCCGGGGCCGCTCTTGCCCGGGAGGACGGCGCAGGCGTACAACGGAGGTGTTCCGAAGGGTTTCGGCCCGGAGGGACGCCGAGGGCCCCGTAACTCATACTTACGGGGCCTTCACCTTTGTCGCGCCCGACCACGCACTCGCGCTGTGGGAAGGTCGCAACCGGCCGGCAACGCGGGCGAAACCGAACTGTCGACGACGGCCAGCATCCTTCTGGCATGGGCCTTCACGACGCTCACCCGGGCACCGACTGGCAGGAACGAGCGGCCTGCGGATCCGACCCGGAGTCGTTCTTCGACCCCAAGCGCGCCGACGAGGCGCTCGGCACCTGCGCCCGCTGCCCGGTGCGCGAGCCCTGCGCGGCGTACGCCGACGCCAACGACGAGCGCTACGGCATCTGGGGAGGCGTCGTACGGGGGTTCATCCCGGCGGGCGGCAACCGCAAGGGATGGAGCGAGCGCCGGGTCGGCTGACCAGCGACCCGGCTCGCGCGGCCGGCCGTCGTCGGAGCCAGGCCGGTGCGTGAGCACCACGACATCAGCACGGAGTGCCCCCGACAGGATTCGAACCTGTGACCCGCGGATTAGAAGGCCGCCGCTCTGTCCAGCTGAGCTACGGGGGCGGGGGACAGGGATTCGCCTCGGGAGAACCCTCGGGAGAACTCCGTCGTGGTTCGGAGCGAATCGCTGACCCGCGTCACAGCGTACCGACAGGACTCGGAACGCCGTTCGCGACGGCTGACCGGCGCCCGGACCAGGGCAGTCACAGCCGTCCGGTGTGGGGCGTGACGGTCGCCCGGTAGCGCGTGTGGAGCAGCCGGTGCCGTTCGTCGTCGCCGAGCGCGGCGCGAAGCGTCGCGACCTCTTTGTTCTCGTGGGAGCGCCGGCTCGGCGAGGCGGCATCGGTGCTGAAGAGCCCCTCGGCCCGTTGCCGGCGGACCGCCATGTCGAAGCCGTGCGGTTGCCCGCCACCGCCGACGCAGCCGCCCGGGCAGGCCATGACCTCGATGAAGGCATAGGGAGACGACCCCTCGCGGATCTGCTGCAGCACGGGTGGGACGTTGTGCAGCCCGTGGACCACGGCGACCTCGACCGTGCGGCCCCCGAGCCCGATCGTGGCCGCCCTGACCCCGGCCGTCCCCCGCACGGCGTGCACATCGGGGTCTGCCAGCTCCGTGCCTGTCACGAGGGTGTGGACGGTGCGCACCGCCGCTTCCAGCACTCCTCCGGTGGCCCCGAAGATGGTCCCGGCACCGGAGCCCTCGGACAGCATCGGCGTCGGCGTCTCCTCCGGTACGTCGGGAAGGTGCAGCCCGGACGCCTTCAGCATCCGGATCAGCTCGCGGGTCGTCAGGACGTGGTCCACGTGGCGTCGTGGACCGTCGGCCATCTCCTCCCGACGTGCCTCGAGCTTCTTCGCCGTGCACGGCATCACCGCGACGTTGACCACGCGATCCGGATCGATGCCGACCTGCTGCGCCCACCAGTTCTTCGTGACCGCGCCGAGCATCTGCTGCGGCGACTTGCAGGTGGACAGGTGCGGGAGGAGGTCGGGCCAGAACGTCTCGACGTACCGGATCCAGGCCGGGCAGCAGCTGGTGATCATCGGCAGCGCATGCCCCGTGCCGAGCCGGTCGACGAGCTCCGCCGCCTCCTCGACGATGGTCAGGTCGGCCGCGAAGTCGGTGTCGAAGACGGCGTCGAAGCCCAGCCGCCGCAGGGCGCCGCAGAGGTGCCCGATCAGGTTGGTGCCCGGTGCGAGGCCGAAGGCCTCGCCGACGGCGACCCGGACCGCGGGAGCGACCTGGACGGTGACGACCGTGTCCGGATCGGCCAGGGCCTCGCGCACCTGGCGGATCGCGGGTCTCTCGACGATCGCAGCGGCCGGGCACACCTGGGTGCACTGCCCGCAGCTGACGCAGCGGTCCGGGTCGATCAGCAGGCTCGTGTCGCGACCCCGTCCGACGAACTGGATGGCGCCGACCGGACAGATCCTCTCGCAGCGGCGGCAGAGCACGCAGTTGTCGCGCTGGACGTCGAGCACGGGGTTGCTCACGTCGGGTGGCTCCGGCGCCAGGTAAGGGTGCGGATAGCGCTCGAGTCCCAGGTCGTGGCCGGCGAGCATCGTGCGCAGCTCGCAGGGCTCCGACCCCAGCGGACAGGTGATGCAGGAGGCCCTGTGCCTCAGTGCCAGGAGGGTCGCGTTCGCATCCCGGGTGCTGTCCAGGCGCGCGCTGTGCACCGTGATCACGGCACCGTCCTCGGCCGACGTGAGCCGGTAGCGGCACGCGCAGACGCTCGATGTCCGGCCGCACGCGAGCTGCAGGTCGACGGTGCACAGGCCACAGCTGCCCGACGTGTACGGCGGTTCCGCACTCCCGGGAGGCATCTCGGGCAGCGCGCAGAAGGTGGGGCAGTCCACGCCCCCGAGGTCTGCGGCCTGCTTGATGGTGCTGTTCTCGGGAACGGTGACCGTCACCCGACCGGTGCGCACGCGGTCGTCCCGGACGAGGCTGACCGTGACGGTCACAGCCGTCTCGCAGGCTTGAGCACCGCGTAGGCGATGACGCCGCCCGAGAGGGCGGTGACCAGCTGCGGCCAGCCCATCAGGGTCAGCGCGAGCGTGGCCGCCGGCCCGGCCAGGCCCATCGCGGCGGACAAGAGGCTGGTCGTCCCGAACAGCCAGCAGAACTTCGCCACGGCCGCAGCGACGACGCCCACCCACCAGCCCCGCCGACGCATCCAGTGGAAGACCACCACGAGGAGGGCGTTCCCGGTCACGATCAGCGGGACGAGGGGCGCCAACCGCGCGGGCAGCTGCCCGGACATGAGCGCGAAGGCACTGGGCAGGAAACCCAGGGTGACCGCGGCGCGTGGACCCAGCACCACGGCGGTGACCAGCAGGGTCGCGTTGACGATCGAGCCGGTGTAGAGCTGCGGCAGCCCCAGCAACGGCGTCACCATGGACACGGTCAGCAGCAGGGCGAACGTGTTCGACACCACGGCGGCGTGTCGCAGCGAGATGGTGTGATCGGCTGCCACGGGGTACCTCCCCATCGCCTTGTCCGGCTACCTCCACCCTGTCCGATCCGGGCCGCGGCTCGCAGAGGCGATCGTCACCTGATCGACGGCCCTCCTGCCTTGGTCCGCACGCGATCGAGGCGGCGTTCCCGGCCGGTGCCGGGGCAGACGCCGCCCGCGACGCCTTCTGCGCGGCCCACCGGCCACGGTGAGGCAGTGCCCACTGTGAGTCAGGGCACAGGCAAATGACGACGCCTCTGCGACGTCCTCGGCGACAATGGGACGCACCCCACCCCTCCCACCCGTTCGGAGCCTGCCCCGATGAGCACTCGCCCGCACGCCGCCGCCGACGAGCGAACTGCGTCCTGACGTGCTCACCTCGCGGACCAAGAAGCAGCTCCTGGCCTTCGTCTTCCTGACCCTCGTCGGGATCTCGTATGTGGGTGCTCGGTATGCGCGGTTGGATCG
>NZ_RJSF01000040.1:266118-266209 GCF_003725535.1 Nocardioides pocheonensis
GGGGGAGCAGTACGTCGATCTGGAGCCGCGGACGGACACGGGTCCTTATTTGAAGGACGGGTCGGAGATCGCGACGGCGTCCACGCAGGTG
>NZ_RJSF01000040.1:266369-403597 GCF_003725535.1 Nocardioides pocheonensis
CGTGTCGTTGCGGGCGTTGATCGACAACGGGTCGGCGACGGCGAATGAGCTGCGCACGTTCCTGGAGACCAACCAGGTCGATCTGGGTGAGCTGATCAACAAGCTGGTCACCACCGGTGAGGTGGTGGTCAAGCACCTGCCCGGCATCCGCCAGATCCTGGTGATCTATCCGTACGAGGTCGCCAACGGCTACACGGTCGTCGCGAAGAACTCCCAGGGGTACGACGCCCGGTTCGGGTTCATCTTCAACTCGATTCCTCCGGTCTGCCACGCCGGCTACGACCCGAAGCAGTGGCGCTCGCCGACCGACGGCTCCAACAAGCCGATGGACATGACCGCCCACTGTGCCGAGCCGGCCAGCAAGACCAACGCCCGCGGCTCGCAGAACGCACCCCGAGCGGGCGCCGACTACCGGGCACCGGTGGCCAGCTACGACCTGGGCGACTCGACCCTGTCCTGGGGCGACGACGGGAGCCGAGTGGCCTACGACGGGGGCGCCGCTGCCCTCTACGGCGACGACTCCTGGAAGTCGCTCCTCCTGCAGCCGCTGCTCTGAGCAACCGACTGGACTGGACAACCTGGCGCCACGGCCCGAAGGGTTTGTCCGCATCCGCGTGACTTGACCCGTCCTCTCGGAGCGCGGCGAGCCCCCGAACCTGTGATCTCCCTGAATCGGGAGGCGCACAAGGGGTCTTCCTGCGTAGCGTGTGCCTCCTGGGGGACAGAGGCGTCGCACCGAAGTGGGGAACGTGGACACCGGCCAACAGATTGCGTACGACGGGCTGCTCCGGGCTGCCCGCCTCGCCGCCAGCATCGCGGGCGCCAGAGGCGCCGAGGTCGAGGAGATCGCCGAGGAGTCGATGGCGCTCCTCCTGATGCAGGACGGGCTGGTCAACAACCCGAAGGCGTGGGTCCGCAGCACCGCTGCCCGCCTCGCCGCGGAGGCCCACGGCCGCCGGCGGATCCAGACCGACGACGTGCTCGAGGAGCTCACGCCGACCGAGCGCAGCCTGGTGATGGGCCAGCGCACCGGCTTCAACGTCCGTGAGCTCGCCCAGCGGCTCGGCCTCAGCGAGGACGGCACGCACGCGCTGCTCGCCGAAGCGAACCGGAAGGTACGCCGCTCCAGTCGGCGCCTCGCCGAGGTCGACTGACCCGGAAATCGGTCGTCCGAGTCCTGGGATATTTGTCCTAAATGTCCGTTTCCTTGTGATGATGGCCGCGCGCCGTGCAGAAGCCGCGGTCGTGCCCGCAGTCGACTGCCCCGAGACGGCTGCCCTCGTCGAGAAGGAACCTGATGCACCTCGCCACACGCCTCGCCGCTGCACCTGCCCTCGTGCTCGCGATCACCGGCCTCACCGCAACGTCCGCCCACGCCACGCCTGACCCGCTGTCGGCCGACGCTGTCGGCGCCCTGGCCCAGGCCAGCTGCCAGCTCGACCCGACCGCACCCCTCAGCGTGGCCGACCTGAACCCCGTCGTGGTCGCGGAGTCCGACGTCACCGTCGTCCCCGGCGAGCTGACCGCGCACCTGGTGCGGGCCGACGTGAACACCAGCCTGGGCGACGTCCAGGAGTGCACCTTCGGCGTCCTCCACCGTGACGCGCTCCTCAGCCAGGTCGCGTACGACGGCACCGCGACCCTCTCCCTCGGCGATGGCCTCGGCGGCGCGGTCGCGTCGGCGGTCACCGACGTCGAGCTCGGGAACATGGGCCGCGGAGGCCATGTCGACCCGACCACGGAGGTCCCGTTGAACGGCTTCCTGGTCCCGACCGACAGCGTCGTGGAGGACCCGACGTACGCGTTCTCGATCGACCGGAAGGCGCTCGAGGTCGTCCCGATCGCGGTGGACAGGACCGTGAAGGACGCCGCCGGACGCCTGCTGAAGGCGCAGGTCAAGGCTGCCGCCCAGCTGGAGAAGCGGCAGGTCAAGGCAGCGAAGAGCAAGCACTCCGCGAAGGCGGTCGCCGCGGCGCAGCGTGCCTACGACAAGCGCGTGGCCGCGGCCCAGGCGGCGTACGCGCGGGCCACGGCGCCGAAGTCGGTCACCCGGCCGGTCAGCCACCACGTCGCGGCGAGCGGCGCCATCAGCGTCGCCTGACCCGACTCCCGAGCTCCGGACGGGTGGTCGCCAGGCCCCTGGCGACCACCCGTCCGGGACCTTCGGCAGGGAATTGCCCGTTCCGCCCCGGACCACGGCGGCCCCGGGTTAGGTTCGCGCGGATTCCTTGGGGGGAACCATTGTCCAGACTGATCCGCCGCAGCGACGTGGCACGCCTCGTCGTCCTCGCCCTCGCGGCGCTGCTCACGCTCGCGTGGGTGCAGATCACCGCACCCGAGCACCGGTCCGCGTCCTCGGGGGGACCGCGGGCCGTCACCCGACCCGCCGTCGCCGACCCTCCGGTCGGGATCGAGCTGGCCGGCCCCGACCTCGCGGCCGTGACCACGCCGCTCCCGGTGCCGGCGACCACGCCGGCGCCTCCGCCGGCACCCCAGAAGGCCTCGCCGCGGCACCGTCGCCACGCGGCGGGCAAGCATCATCGCCGCGGTGCCCGGCGTGCCCACCGGCACCACCGGCGTGCGCACCACCACCGCCCGAACCCGTGGCTCCACCAAGGCGGTCGCGACATCGGGTGGCCGCAGTGCCCGAGCGACGTCGGGTTCCGCGGCCACAACGGGCTGGGCCAGCCGCTCCCGGACGCGGGCGTCGAGTTCGTCGTCATCGGCCTCACGAACGGACGAGCGTTCACGCCGAACCCGTGCATCGACCTGCACCTGTCCTGGGTGCGCTCGCACCACGCCCAGGCCGCGGCGTACGCGTTCGCGACCTACCCGACGCGCGCCCAGCTGCGCCGCTACCGCCACCACGGCCCGTACGACGGCCGCCGGCACCTCGGCGCGCTGGCCAACGTGGGACACGCGACCGCCGACTTCAACGTGCGGCTGATGCGCCAGCACGGCTTCGTGACCCCGCACGTCTGGCTCGACCTCGAGCCGTCCTCGTCGCGGCCCTGGTCGCACCGGCGTTCGTGGAACCGGGCCGTCGTGCGCGGCTGGGTCCGCGGCTACCGCGACGCGGGCTACACGGTCGGCTTCTACTCCACCACCCACCTGTTCGACGAGATCGTGGGCCGGCTCCGGCTGCGCCTGCCCGAGTGGCGCACGGCGGGCCCGGTCTCCCCACGATCGGCGCTGCACATGTGTCGCAGCAGCTCGTTCCAGGGCGGCCCGGCGGTCCTGGCGCAGTGGTGGACGGCGCACCGCGACTTCGACCGGATGTGCCCCTCGTCCGATCCTGCCGCGACGATGGCCCGGTACTTCCACCAGTGGTGACCTCGGCCTGAGCCGACGCCCGAGGGTCAGCGGCGCAGCGCGCCCATCCACTCCTCGATCGCGTCCGGATCACGCGGGAGCGAGCCCGACAGGTTGCGGGCGCCGTCGGAGGTGACGACCACGTCGTCCTCAATCCGGATGCCGATGCCGCGCAGCTCCTCCGGCACGAGCAGGTCGTCCTGCTGGAAGTACAGACCGGGCTCGACCGTCAGCACCATGCCCTCGGCCAGCTCACCCTCCGGGTAGACGTCCGGCGCGGCGGCGGCGCAGTCGTGGACGTCCATGCCGAGCATGTGGCTGGTGCCGTGCAGCGTCCAGCGGGAGTACACCTTGCTGTCGGGCGCGAGCGCCTCCTCGGCGGAGCACGGCAGCAGGCCGAGGTCCTCGAGCTTGTGCGCGAGCACGTTCATCGCCGCGTGGTGCGGGTCGCGGAACTTCGCGCCCGGCCGCACGGCGTCGATCCCCGCCTGCTGCGCCTCGAGCACCGCGGAGTACAGGTCGCGCTGCAGCGGGGTGAACCGGCCGTCGACGGGGAGCGTGCGGGTGACGTCGGCGGTGTACAGGGTCGACGCCTCGACGCCCATGTCGAGCAGGACCAGCTCGCCCGGCGTGATCGGACCGGTGTTGTCGATCCAGTGCAGCGTCGTGGCGTGAGGGCCGCCGGCCACGATCGAGTCGTAGCCGATGTCGTTGCCCATCGCGCGGGCGCGGCGGAAGAACGTGCCCTCGATCCAGCGCTCGCCGTGCTCGAGCACGCGGTCCCACTCGCGCACGCTGTCCTCGAAGCCGAGCGCGGTGACGTCGCACGCCCGGGCGAGCTCGTCGACCTCCCAGGCGTCCTTGACCAGGCGGAGCTCGGAGAGCACCCGCGCCAGCTCGCGGTCGCGGCCCTCGTCGGGCGCGACCGCCTGGTCGACGGTGCGGTCGACGCCGCGGAGGACCCGCGTCTTCGCCGAGCGTGCGAGGGCGTCGGGCAGCTGGTCCACGTGGCGGGTGGCGATGCCGAGCGCGCTCGAGATCTCCTCCAGGGACGGTCGTCGCCCGACCCAGAGCTCGCCGTACTGGCGGTCGCGGAAGAACTCGTCGGTCTCCCGACCGCTGCGCGGGCGGGCGTAGAGCGTGGCCTCGCCGTCCTCGACCACCAGCACCGCGTCGCTCGTCTGGTTGCCGCACAGGTAGGTGTGGGCCGTGTCGGGGCGGAACCGGTAGTCGGTGTCGTTGGCGCGGACCTTGAAGGTGCCGGCCGGGATCACCAGGCGCTCACCCGGGAAGGTCTCGGCGAGTCGCGCCCGGCGCGCCGCAGCCCACTCCGCCACGGGGTGGGTCGGCAGGTCGAGCCGGCTTTCACCCCAGCCGGTGCGCATGAACGCGGCGTACTTCTCCGGGACCGCAGGGTCGTGGCTCTCGGTGTGCAGGGCGCCGGCCGGTTCGGGAGAGGTCTCGGGAGATTCGCTCACTTCGTCACTGTACGACGCACCCGCCGCGCGCAGCGCGCTGATATCCGGGCGCCTGATCCGTCGCCGGGCGCCCGCCCGGAAAGGCTTCGCGCTCGTGTGGGCGGAGCGTGCGCCGGGCTGGCCGCGCTCATCTAGGCTTCGGTCCATGCGCAGCCGGGACAACGTCGTGTTCACCGCTCTGGTGGGCACCGTGATGTTCGTCGGCGCGGGAGTCATGGCGCTCGTGCTTCTCGCCGCCGGGGCGCCGGGCGCGATCGCGATCGGGGTGGTGCTGGCCGCGCTGCCGGTCGGGCCGCTGATCGCGTCGTACCTGTGGCTCGACCGCTACGAGCCCGAGCCACGGTCGCTGCTCCTGCTCGGTCTGGGCTGGGGCGCCTTCGTCGCGACGAGCGCCGCGCTGTTCCTCCAGGCGTTCGACGCGTTCGCGCTCGGCTCGAGCAGGTCGACCCAGTCGGTGCTCGTGGCCCCGCTCACCGAGGAGGCCGCCAAGGGCCTCTTCATCGTGCTGCTCCTGGTCTACCGGCGCGCCGAGCTCGACGGCATCCTCGACGGCATCGTCTATGCCGGCATGGTGGGCATCGGCTTCGCGTTCACCGAGAACATCCTCTACCTGAGCCAGGCCTACATCGGCGACAACACCCACGCCGGCGGGATCGAGGAGACGGTGTTCACCTTCGTGGTCCGAGGCGTGTTCAGCCCGTTCGCCCACCCGTTCTTCACCGCCTTCACGGGCATCGGCGTGGGCATCGCGGTGTCCGCGCGGAGCCGGACGGTGCAGGTCGCCGCGCCCCTCGTGGGCTACCTCGTCGCCGTCGGCGCCCACGCGCTGTGGAACGCGGCCCTCCTGCTCGACGGCGGCGCCGGCGCGGTCGGCACCTACCTCGTGCTCATGGTGCCGGCCTTCCTGTTCCTGGTCGGTTTCGCGATCTGGTCGCGCCGGCGTGAAGGTGCGCTGCTGGCCGCAGCGCTGACCGACTGCGCCCGCCGCGGCTTCCTGGACGCGAACGAGGTACCGTGGCTGACCCGCATCCCGGCCCGGCGCGCGTGCAGGCAGCACGCGGCGGCCGTCGGCGGGGAGGCGGCGCTCACCGCGATGAAGCTGTACCAGACCGAGGCCATCGAGCTCGGGTTCCTGCACCACCGGTTCCTGCGGGGCACCGCCCCGAGGGACTACCGCGAGCTGGGGGAGGCCCACGTGCAGCGCATGTTCCTGCTGCGTCCGCACCTGGTCTGGCCGCCGACCGGCGTCCCGGTCGGAGCGTCGCGATGACGGACACGTCGCTGAGCGCACAGCGCTCGGCCCAGATGGTGACCACGCTCGTGCAGCTGCGCGAAGCGCTGGAGTCCGCGCGTCTTCCGCTGGAGGTCCCCAAGGCCGAGCCGGCGCGCAAGGCCCGCGCCGAGATGATCGACCAGCTCGAGGACTACGTCCTCCCGCGGCTGCTCCAGATCGACGCGCCCCTGCTCACCGTGGTCGGCGGCTCGACCGGAGCGGGGAAGTCGACCCTGGTCAACTCGCTGGTGGGGGAGCGCGTCACCGAGACCGGCGTGCTGCGCCCGACCACGCGCTCGCCCGTGCTGGTGCACAACCCGCGGGACTCCGACTGGTTCGACAAGGCCCGCATCCTGCCCGACCTCGAGCGCACGACGCGTGCCTCGGCCGACCCCGGTGCGCTCCAGCTCGTCGCCTCCGAGGCGATCCCGGCGGGTCTGGCGGTGCTCGACGCGCCCGACATCGACTCGGTGGAGGAGCAGAACCGCACGCTGGCCGCGCAGCTGCTCGGCGCCGCCGACCTGTGGCTCTTCGTCACCTCGGCCGCCCGGTACGCCGACCAGGTGCCGTGGGAGTTCCTCAAGCAGGCCGCCGACCGCAGTGCCGCCGTCGCGATCGTGCTCGACCGCACCCAGCCGTCGGCGATCACCGAGGTCAGCGCCCACCTCGCCCGCATGCTCACGGCGCGCGGGCTCCGGGACTCGCCGCTGTTCATCGTGCCGGAGGGCGAGGTCGACGAGCAGGGCCTGCTGCCCTCGACCACGGTCCGCGAGATCCGTGCCTGGCTGGGATCGCTGGCCGCCGACGCGGAGGCACGCACCGGTGTGGTGCGACAGACGCTCGAGGGCGCCATCCGGACCATCTCGAAGCGCACGTACGCCGTCGCCGACGCCAGCCACGACCAGTACGAGATGCTGGAGCGCCTGCGCGCCGACGTCGAGCGCTCCTACGGCCACGCGCTCACCGAGGTGGACCGCGCGTCCGCCGACGGGAGCCTGCTGCGCGGCGAGGTGCTGGCCCGCTGGCAGGAGTTCGTGGGCACCGGCGAGCTGCTCAAGACCCTCGAGTCCAAGGTCAGCTGGCTGCGCGACCGCGTCACCAAGGCGGTGAAGGGCCAGCCCCAGCAGGCGGCCCGCGTGACGGTCGCGGTCGAGTCCGGACTGCAGACCCTCGTGCTCGAGCACGCCGAGGCGGCGGCGGAACGCACCGACGCCGCGTGGCGCGCCGTGCCTGCCGGTCGCGTGCTCCTCGACGAGTCCGGCGAGGACCTCTCGCGGGCGTCCCGTGACTTCCGGCGGCGCGCCGAGCAGATGGTCCGCGACTGGCAGCAGAGCGTGCTGGACATGGTGCGCACCGAAGGGGCCGACAAGCGCTCGACCGCGCGGTTCCTGGCCTACGGGGTGAACGGCCTGTCCGTGGCCCTGATGGTGGTGGTGTTCGCCTCCACGGGAGGCGTGACCGGCGCCGAGGTCGGGATCGCCGGCGGGTCCGCCGTGCTCGGCCAGAAGCTGCTCGAGGCCGTCTTCGGCGACCAGGCCGTACGCCGCCTGGCGGCGAACGCCCGCAAGGACCTCAACCGCCGGATGCAGGTGCTCCTCGAGACCGAGAAGCGCAGGTTCACCGGTCTGCTCGACGGTCTCGGCGTCGTGCAGGGGTCCGAGGAGGCGCTCCGTGCCGGCGCCCGCAAGGTCGACGACCTGCGGTTCGCGGCCGGACCGGGCTGAGCGGCCGGACTGCGTCCAGCGTCACACCGGCTCGGGGCGAAGGGGAGCGGAGGTTCGGCTCCGGCGGCCACCCGGGGTCGATAGGCTGGCACTCGCCGTTCCGACCTGTTCGCACCGACCTGTGACGATTTCCCAAAGGGAGCCCATGACGTCCATGCCGCTGATCGGGTTCTGCGTGCCGGCGCCCGCGCGACGCGGAGGGCGCGCATGACCTCCCTGCTCGAGGGCGCCAAGAAGCTGGTCACCCGCGGCTCGGACATCGGGGCGCGCGTCAAGGGTCTCGACGACGCGGTCGAGGCGGCCCGCGGACGGCTCGACGACGCGCTGCTCGACCGCGCGGCCGACGTGGTCACCCGTTCGGCCGAGCGGCTGCGGCTCTCCGCCGACCACACGGTCGTGGCCCTGGGCGGGGCCACCGGATCCGGCAAGTCCTCCACGTTCAACGCTCTGGTCGGGCTGGAGCTCGCCTCGGTCGGCGTACGCCGCCCGACGACCTCGTGGGCGACCGCCTGCACCTGGGGAGCCAACGGGGCCGACGAGCTCCTCGAGTGGCTCGGCATCCCGCCCCGCCACCAGGTCGTGCGCGACTCCATGCTCGACACCGGCCGGGAGGCCAAGGACCTGCAGGGCCTGGTCCTGCTCGACCTGCCCGACCACGACTCGACCGAGGTGTCCCACCACCTCGAGGTCGAGCGGCTGGTCCGCCTGGCTGATCTCCTGGTGTGGGTCCTGGACCCGCAGAAGTACGCCGATGCCGCGATCCACGACCGGTTCCTGAAGCCGATGGCCGCCCACAAGGGCGTGATGATGATCGTGCTCAACCACATCGACGAGGTCCCCGAGGCGCGTCGCGAGAGCATGATCGCCGACCTGCGCCGACTCCTCGACGCCGACGGTCTCGCCGTGGTCACCGTCGTCGCCACGTCGGCGAAGGAGGGCATCGGCATCGACGAGCTGCGGTCGGCGATCGTCGCGAGGGTCAAGGACAAGGCGACGACCCGGGCGCGGATCGGGACCGACATCGCCCAGACCGCGGCCGAGATCTCGCAGGTCAGCGGCCAGGCGCGACCGCCCGAGCTGACCGAGCGCAACCAGAGCGAGCTGCGTGAGGCGGTCGCCGACGCGGCCGGCGTACCGATCGTGGTGGACGCGGTCCACAAGGCCGCGATGGTGCGCGCCCGGCGCGCGACTGGGTGGCCGGTGACGTCGTGGCTCTCCCGGCTGCGCCCCGATCCGCTCAAGCGGCTCCACCTCGACCTCGGCTCCAACGGGCGCGAGCTCGTCGCGAGTGCTCGTTCGTCGATCCCCGACGCCAACCAGATCCAGGAGGCCCGGGTCGAGTCCGCCGTTCGAGACCTGTCCGACCAGCTGTCGCAGGGGCTGAGCCGGCCGTGGGCCGGCGCGCTGCGCCGAGCCTCGACCTCGCGGCTCGACGAGCTCGAGGACCGGCTCGACCGGGCCGTCGGGGGCGTCGATCTCGGGGTCTCGAAGCCGCCCTTCTGGACGCGCCTCGTCCGCGCGGTCCAGTGGCTGCTGCTCCTCGCTGCCGTCGCCGGTGCCGTCTGGTTGGGCGTCCTGGCCGCGTTCTCCTACCTGAAGCTCTCGGAGCCGACGACGCCCGATGCCGGGGGCGTGCCCGTCCCGACCCTCCTGCTCCTCGGGGGAGTGGCGGTCGGCCTCGCGCTGGCCGTGCTGTGCCGGGTGCTCGTGGGCCGCAGCGCGCGACGGCGGGCGCAGCGTGCCGGACGCAAGCTGCGGGCGGCGGTCGACGAGGTCGTCGACGAGCTGGTCGTCGGGCCGCTCGAGGCCGAGGTCCAGGCCTACCGGACCACCACCGAGGGTCTGCGCCTGGCCTCGGGCTGAGCGGTCGCTGAACCGTCAGCAGCCGTTTCGCCTCCACAGGATCCCTCGCCGGACGTGCGTCCACCGGACGCTCCCACGCTGGGTGACGCGCGCGACGGGCACGGGCACGCTCCCTCCAACCGCGATCCCACAGGAGGAGAGATGAACGAGTCCTACGTGACCCTGCAGGGCTGGGTCGGCAACGACGTCGACGTCCGCGAGGTCGGAGACACGCAGTGTGCCTCCTTCCGGCTCGGCTGCACGCCTCGCTGGCGCAAGGGCGACACCTGGGTCGACGGGCAGACCTCCTGGTTCACGGTGAACTGCTGGCGCGGGCTGGGCCGCAACGTGGCGGAGTCGGTGAAGCGCGGGGACGCCGTGGTGGTGCACGGCCGCGTGCGCGTCGACGTGTGGGAGCGCGAGGGGCTCCCGACCTCGGTCAGCTGGATCGTCGACGCCACCTTCGTCGGCCACGACCTGAACCGCGGCACGAGCGCGTTCGCCAAGACCCCGCGCAACACCCCGGTCGACCCGATCCAGGACGAGTCGGTCAAGGAGATGGTGCACGCCTACCCGGCGGACGGCCCGCGGCTCGACGTCGATGGCGAGGAGGTCGAACCCGCCGCGTGACCCGATTCGTCGGGCCCGCGCGCGGCCCGTAGGCTTGCCGGATCATGGGTGAATACGTCTACACGCTGCGCAACGTCCGGAAGGCCCACGGCGACAAGGTGGTCCTCGACAACGTCACGTTGTCGTTCCTGCACGGCGCCAAGATCGGTGTGGTCGGCCCGAACGGCACCGGCAAGTCCACGCTGCTGAAGATCATGGCCGGCCTGGAGAAGGCCAACAACGGCGACGCGCTGCTCGACCCCGGCGCGACCGTCGGCATGCTCCAGCAGGAGCCCCCGCTCACCGAGGGCAAGACCGTGCTGGAGAACGTCGAGGAGGCCGTCGGCGAGATCAAGGGCAAGGTCGACCGCTACAACCAGATCTCCGAGCAGCTGGCCGACCCCGACGCGGACTACGACACGCTGCTCGCCGAGATGGGCGACCTCCAGGCCGACCTGGACCACGCGAACGCCTGGGACCTCGACAGCCGTCTCGACCAGGCGATGGACGCCCTGCGGTGCCCGCCGCCGGACGCTGTCGTCGACAACCTGTCCGGTGGCGAGCGCCGCCGCGTCGCGCTGTGCAAGCTGCTGCTGCAGCAGCCCGACCTGCTGCTGCTCGACGAGCCCACCAACCACCTGGACGCCGAGTCGGTCCAGTGGCTCGAAGGTCACCTGGCGTCCTACCCGGGCGCCGTCCTGGCGGTCACCCACGACCGGTACTTCCTCGACAACGTCGCCCAGTGGATCCTCGAGCTCGACCGCGGCAAGACCCACCCCTACGAGGGCAACTACTCGACCTACCTCGAGACCAAGAAGGACCGGCTCAAGATCGAGGGGCAGAAGGACGCCAAGCGCGCCAAGATGCTCGAGCGCGAGCTGGAGTGGGTCCGCTCGAACGCGAAGGCACGGCAGACCAAGAGCCGCTCGCGTCTGGCCCGCTACGAGGAGATGGCGGCCGAGGCCGACCGGATGCGCAAGATCGACACGTCCGAGATCAACATTCCCGCGGGCCCGCGCCTCGGCGACATCGTGCTGGAGTCCCACGACCTCACCAAGGGGTTCGACGGGCGCACGCTGATCGAGGACCTCTCCTTCACCCTGCCGCGCGCGGGCATCGTCGGCGTGATCGGGCCCAACGGTGTCGGCAAGACCACGCTGTTCCGGATGATCACGGGCCAGGAGAAGCCGGACGCCGGCGAGCTCAAGGTCGGCACCACGGTGAAGATCTCCTACGTCGACCAGAGCCGGGGCGGGATCGACCCGAACAAGAACGTCTGGGAGGTCGTCTCCGACGGCCTGGACTTCATCAAGGTCGCCAACTTCGAGATGAACTCCCGCGCCTACGTCGCCTCCTTCGGCTTCAAGGGCCCCGACCAGCAGAAGAAGGCCGGTGTGCTCTCGGGCGGTGAGCGCAACCGGCTGAACCTCGCCCTGACCCTGAAGATGGGGGGCAACCTCCTGCTGCTCGACGAGCCGACCAACGACCTCGACGTGGAGACCCTCTCCTCGCTCGAGGACGCCCTGCTCGAGTTCCCCGGGTGTGCGGTGGTCACGTCCCACGACCGGTGGTTCCTCGACCGCGTCGCCACCCACATCCTCGCCTGGGAGGGCGACGAGGAGGACGAGGCGAAGTGGTTCTGGTTCGAGGGCAACTTCGCGTCGTACGAGGAGAACAAGATCGAGCGCCTCGGCGCGGAGGCGGCGCGACCGCACCGGGTCACCCACCGTCGCCTGACGCGCGACTGACCCGCGCCGGACGCCCAGGGGCCGGCGGCCGGAGCGCTCAGTCCGCGTCGCTGCGGATGTCGGCGAACGAGGGGTTCACCGTCAGCAGGTGATCGGCGACGGAGTTCATCAGCCGTCCCATCGTCGTGAACTCCTCGTCGGAGGCCAGGTCGACGAAGTGCTCGCGGACGCCCCTGACGTGCGTGTGGGCCGCCTCGACGAGGAGGTCCCAGCCCTTCTCGGTCATCCTGGCCTCGACGCCACGCCGGTCCGCCGCGGCGGCGCAGCGCTCGATGAGGCCGGCCTTCTCCATCCGGCTGACCGTGTGCGTCACCCGGCTGCGGGAGTGCTGCATCTCCTCGGCGATCTGGGCCATCCGGAGCGTGCGGCCGGTGCTCTCCGAGAGCCGGACGAGGATCTCGTACTCCGCGAGGGAGAGGCCGTGGGCCTGCCTCAGCTCGCGGTCGAGCGTGTCGGTGAGCAGCGTCGTACCGATGATGAACGCGCGCCAGGCTCGCTGCTGCTCAGCGTTGAGCCAGCGGGTCTCGGATGCGTTCATGCGCCGGAGTCTAGAGGGACGAGTCGGTGGAAGCAGGACAACGTCCGACCTCGCGGGTGTCCCGGCAGGGTGCTCGGGAATGAATCGGCGGACCCGATAGTTGAAAGTTCTATCAACGACTTGCTAGGCTCCTGAGTAAGTTGAAAGTTCAACGAAGCGAGAAGAGGATCCCATGACCACCACCACTGCACCCGACACCCAGCTCGTCGCCGGCACCTGGACGATCGACCCCAGCCACTCCGAGGTCGGCTTCACCGTGCGGCACCTCATGACCAAGGTCCGCGGTCAGTTCGAGAAGTTCGAGGGCACCGTCGTCACGGGCGAGACCCTCGCCGACACCAAGGCCGAGGCGACCATCGACCTGAACTCCGTGAACACCCGCGACGCCCAGCGCGACGGCCACCTGCGCTCCGCGGACTTCTTCGACGTCGAGAACAGCGGCCCGATGACCTTCGTCTCGACCTCCTTCGACGGCAGCACCGCCAAGGGCGAGCTGACCATCAAGGGCGTGACCAACGTGGTCGAGCTCGACGTCGAGTTCCTCGGCATCGAGAAGGACGCCTACGGCAACACGCGCGTCGGCTTCGAGGCGACCACCACGATCAACCGCAAGGACTTCGGCGTGGACTTCGACATCCCGCTCGACGGCGGCAAGCTCCTGGTCGGCCACAAGGTCGACATCCAGCTCTCGGTCCAGGCGGTCCTCAACCAGGGCTGACCCCGGCCACTGCTGACGCGCGAAGGCCCCGGACGAGCCGTCCGGGGCCTTCGTGCGTCTCAGGAGGGGATCAGGACATCCGCTCGAGGATCATCGCCATGCCCTGGCCGCCGCCTACGCACATGGTGATCAGGCCGGTCGACTTGTCGTGCCACTGCAGCGAGTTGAGCATCGTGTTCTGCAGGCGGGCGCCGGTCATGCCGAACGGGTGCCCCACCGCGATCGCGCCGCCGTTCACGTTCAGGCGGTCGAGGTCGATGCCCAGGTCCTGGTACGACGGGACGACCTGCGCGGCGAACGCCTCGTTGATCTCGACGAGGTCGATGTCGTCGATCGACATGTTCGCGTGCTTGAGGGCCTGCTGGGTCGCCTCGACCGGGCCCAGGCCCATGATCTCCGGGGACAGCCCGCTGACGCCGGTCGACACGATCCGGGCGAGCGGGGTCAGGCCGAGCTCGGCGGCCTTCGTGTCGGACATGATCACGACCGCCGCGGCGCCGTCGTTGAGCGGGCAGCAGTTGCCGGCGGTGACGACCCCGTCGGGGCGGAAGACCGGGTCGAGCTGGGAGACCGCTTCGTAGGTGACGCCCGCGCGCGGGCCGTCGTCCTTGGTCACGACCGTGCCGTCGGCGAGCGTGATCGGCGTGATCTCCCGCTCCCAGAAGCCGTCGTTGATCGCCTTCTCGGCGAGGTTCTGGCTGCGGACGCCGAACTCGTCGAGCTCCTTGCGGTCGAGGCCGCGGAGCCGGGCGACGTTCTCCGCCGTCTGGCCCATGGTGATGTAGATGTCGGGGAGCTTGCCGTCCTCGCGGGGGTCGTGCCAGTCCTGCCCGCCCTTGGCCATCTCCTCGGTGCGCTGCTGCGCCTCCTCGAACTGGGGGTTCTTCGTGTTCGGGATGTGGTCGGAGGTGCCGAACTGGTAGCGCGAGACCATCTCCACGCCCGCGGACAGGTACACGTCGCCCTCGCCGGCCTTGATCGCGTGGAAGGCCATCCGGGAGGTCTGCACCGACGAGGCGCAGTACCGCGTGAGCGTCGTGCCGGGGATCTCGTAGCCGAGCAGCGTCGTGACGATGCGGGCCATGTTGTTGCCGGCCTCGCCGCCGGGCAGGCCGCAGCCGAGCATGAGGTCGTTGATGTCGTTCGGGTCGAGCTCGGGGATCTTGTCCAGCGCCGCCCGGATCACGAGGGCCGTGAGGTCGTCGGGGCGGAACTCCTTGAGCGACCCCTTGTTCGCGCGACCGATGGGGGAGCGGGCCGCGGAAACGATCACTGCCTCGGGCATGTGGTTCTCCGATCTTCGACTGTGTGAGGTGGGCAACGCTGCGGGGATGAGACGAGCGGCGCCGACGCCATCGTAGGTCCCGCGCTGGTGGTTGGATCTGGGGCGTGCGTCACACCTACGAGTGCCCCGTGCGCTGGGCCGACATGGACATGCTCCAGCACGTGAACAACGTGACCTATGTCGACTACCTCCAGGAGGCCCGGATCGACATGTTCATGGCGCACCCCGAGTTCGCCGGGGGAGAGGAGCTCGCCGAGGGTGTGGTGGTCGTGCGGCACGAGCTGGACTTCGTCGCGCCGCTGGTGTTCCGGAGCCGCCCCGTCCTGGTCGACGCATGGATCAGCGAGATCCGGGCCGCGTCGTTCACCATGTCCTACGAGGTGTACGACGAGGACGCGTCCGGCCGCCGCGTCTACGTGCGGGCGTCGTCGCTGCTCGCGCCGTTCGTGTTCGCGACCGAGCGCCCCCGCCGGATCACCGATCGCGAGCGCGAGGTGCTGTCCCGCTACCTCGAGCCCGGCGTCGACCGGACCCCTGTCGCCGCAGACGGCTCCTCCCAGTACGTCTTCCCGCTCAAGGTGCGCTGGTCCGACGTCGACGCCTACCGCCACGTCAACAACGTGAAGTACATCGAGTACTTCCAGGAGGCGCGGCTGCGCTACCTCATGCACCTCCACCGCGAGGGGGACACGTTCGGCGGGATCGTGGTCGCCCGCACGGACGTGGACTACCGGCGACCCATCCTGTTCCGGCTGGAGCCGTACGAGGTGGACTCCTGGGTGAGCCACGTGGGACGGACGTCGTTCGTGATCGCGGCCGAGATCCGGGATCGCACCGGTTCGGTGCCGGGCGGGGAGGTGCTCGCCACCAGCCGGAGCGTCCTGGTCGGGTTCGACCAGCAGACCCAGAGGTCGGCGCCGCTCACCGAGGACCACCGGGCCCGGCTGCTCGACGAGCTCGGCGCCGGCTGACCGACGTACCGAGCTGTCGCTGCGGTCTACGCCTCGAGCGAGTTCACCATGAACTGCGCCGCGTGGGTCGCGTAGTCCCAGAACTGCGCGTACTGCTCGGGCGTCAGCTCCACGCTGTCCAGGCCGGCCTTGAAGTGTCGGAGCCAGTGCTCCTTGGCCTCGGGCGTGACGGCGAAGGGCGCGTGGCGCATCCGGAGCCTCGGGTGGCCCCGTGTCTCCGAGTACGTCGTCGGACCGCCCCAGTACTGGGCCAGGAACAGGGTGAGCCGCTCGGCTGCGGGACCGAGGTCCTCCTCCGGGTACAGCGACCGGAGCGCCTCGTCGGTGGCCACCCCCTCGTAGAACCGGTCGACGATCGCCTTGATCGTCCCCATGCCGCCGATCTCGTCGTAGAAGGTGGTCACGGTGCCATTGTGCCGAGTGCTGCTCAGCGCAGCGCGGCCAGGTAGCGCCCGGCCACCGTGACGTCCCGTCGGCGTTGCTCCCACGTGACGCCGACGAGCAGCAGCAACAGCCCCACGGAGCCGAGCGAGATCCAGCGCGGCAGACCGTCGACCACGGGCCCGAGGTGGCGTACGGCGAGCGCGGCCGTCGTGAGCGCACCCGCGAGGAACGGCCCCGCCCACAGCCGTGCGATGCCGACCGCGAGGGCGACCAGCCCGCCGGCGGCGACCAGCGCGCCCCGCAGCGAGACCGGCTCGTCCAGCGCCAGCAGCAGGCTGGGCACCAGCGCCAGGGTCAGCCCGCTGCCCAGCACCCGCATGCTTGCGGCTCCCGGATCGCGCTGGAGGCGCCACCAGCCGGCGGCGATCAGCGCAGCGGCCGCGGGCAGGGTGTACAGCTCGGGGGCCCGGACGTCCTCGATCACGCGGATCACCGTCGCCACCCCGAGCAGCGCGACGCCGATCCACGACGCCTCCTCGCGGTCCACGTTGAGGATCGCCACCGCGGCGACCGCCGATCCCAGCACGGTCAGCACCATCGCGGCCGTCGTGGGCTCGCTCGTGAGCGCCGTCGCACCCAGCCCGGCGAGCAGCGCGGTGACCTCGATCGTGACCCGGCTCGCCTCGCCTCGACCGGCGGCCCGCGCGAGCAGCAGGGCTGCCGCAGCCACGCCCGCGAGCGCCAGTCCGGCGGCGTCGGACCGACCGTGGAGGAGGTAGGGCCAGTGGATCCCGGCCAGGCCTGCCATGAGGACTGCCGAGCCGGCCAGGAGGGGCAGGAGAGCCGTCCGCAGCAGTGCGGCTCCCGAACGGGAGTACGCGACGCCGAACCCGAGGGCGAGCACGGTCGCCGAGGAGGCCGACAGCAGGTGCGACGGCACGGCGAGGCGGAGGCCGGTGGCCACGAGGTAGGCGGTGAAGACGAGGGACGCGGCGAGGGGAGCATCGTGGTGGCGCACGGTCGTCGCCATCGCGGCCGTGACGGCGAGCGTCGCCCCCCACACCAGAACGGCGGTGAGCAACGTCGGACGCGACTCGAGCAGCCACGTCGTCGCGCCGAGTGCGAGCACCCCCGGGCCCAGGGCGATCCAGGCACGGCCGGCGGCCTCACGGGCGGCGGCCGGCCTCAGGTGCCGCAGCAGCGCGGCCGCGGCGGCGCCCACGACCAGGGCGACCACGACCGCCGTCCAGGGCGCAGGTCCGCCGGTCGGCGCCGGCAGGGTGATCCCCAGGTGAGCGCCCTCGTCGGTCGCGGTCCCGGGCAGGCGGGTGATCACCGCGAGCGGGCGGCCGAGCGCCCACGCCGACCAGCCCACGAGCGCCAGCACGGTCAGGGCGGCGGCCGGCCACGCCCACACGCGAGGCGCAGTGGCGCAGACGGCGGCGAGGAGGACGCTCACCGCCGCCCAGGTCAGCAGGTCGGCGGTGGCGCCGGACCCGGGGCCGACCCCGAACATCGCGAGCGTGACGAGGGACCCGCCGGCCGCGACCATGCGGACCCACTCGGGCAGCACCGATCGGGTGCGAGGGACAGCCAGGGGGAGCGCGGCCGGCAGCGCCGCGAGGAGCGCAGCCGCCAGCAGCGGCCAGCCGTCGAGATCGAGCCACCACGCGCGCACGCTGGTCGTGGGCATCCGGTCCGCGCCGTTCCCGACCAGCACCAGCCAGGAGACCAGCACCGATGCTCCGACCACACCGGCGGTCGATCGCAGGTGACCGTCGGTGAGGCGGTCGATCGCGAGGGCCAGCGCCGCGAGGAGGGGCACCGAGAGGGCGACGGCGGTCGGGTTGTGGTCCGAGGTCCACGCCTCGGCACCGGCCAGGAGGGCGATCCCGATCGCGGCCACGACGACCAGGCCGTGGACCCGGCGCAGCACGGTCGTGGTGGCCCAGGCCCCGGCGCCCACGGCGAGGCCGAGGAGGGTCGCTCCGACCAGGGCGACCGCGTCACGGTCGCTCAGCCGGCCCAGCCCCAGCAGATCGGCGCCGTACGCCGAGCCGAGGTCGATCGCGACCAGCCCGCTGACGACCAGCCACAGCGTCTCCGCGGCGAACCGCAGGTCCCGACGCGTGACCGCCACCGCTCCCGCGCCGAACAGCGCCGTGACGGCGAGCAGGATCGTCGTCTTCGCGGTGAGGCCGAGCGAGCTCCAGGCGACGGCGACGAAGACGACCGCCGCGACCAGCAGGCACAGGGCGCCCAGCGAGAGCAGCACGACCGGCACCGAGACGCTGGGCAGGCTCCGGTGCGGAGCGGTCCGGTCACCTGTCGCGGCACGAGGCATCGGGCCCACCGGCGGTGCGCCCACGACCGCGCCCACTACCGGGCCGGCGGTCGGCGCGGCGGTCGCGGGTGCGGCGCGCAGCTGCTCGATCAGCCGGTCCGCCTGCTGCATCCGCTGCCAGAGCTCGGCGGCGGCCGGCCCCACCAGGCGCAGCCCGCACCTCGTGCAGGTGCCGGTGGGGTCGAGGGACGCCCGGCAGTCGGGGCAGATGTGCGGGTCCACGAGCTTGCTCATGTCAGCCATGATCGAGGGCCGGACGGCTGTGGCGGATGAGTACGAAGGCCCAAGTTGTCGCGCGGCCCGATCCGCGAGCCCGGGTCAGCGCGGAGGCTGGTGGTCCCGCCAGTAGGGCTGCGGCATCTGGATGCCCTCCTCGTCGAACCGCAGTTTCACCCGCTCACGCATCTCGCGGGACACCGTCCACTGCTGCTGCGGCATCGTCTTCAGGGTGACCCGCACGACGACGGAGTCGGGGCCGAGGGACTGGACGCCCCAGACCTCCGGCTCCTCGATGATCTTGTCGCGGTACTCCGGGTCCTCCCAGAGGTCGTGGGCGACCTCCTTGAGGATCCGGCGGACCTTGGTGATGTCCTCCTTGTAGCCGACGGCGATGTCGAGCACCGACCGCGACCAGTTCTGGCTCTGGTTGCCGACCCGCAGGATCTCGCCGTTGCGCACGTACCAGACCGTGCCGTCGACGTCCCTGAGCCGCGTCACCCTCAGGCTCACCGCTTCGACCGTGCCGGACACGTCGCCGAGGTTGACGCTGTCCCCGACGCCGTACTGGTCCTCGAAGATCATGAAGATCCCCGAGAGGAAGTCCTTCACGAGGCTCTGGGCGCCGAAGCCCAGGGCTACGCCGAGGATGCCCGCGCTGGCGATGAGCGGGGCGATGTCGTAACCGAGCTCGGCGATCGCCATGATCACCACGACCGCGAAGATGACCCCGGAGACGATGCTCTTCAGCAGCGTGCCGATGGTCTGGGCGCGCTGCACCCTGCGGTGGGTGACCACCTCGCCCTCGGGCTCGGCGAACGGCCCGCGGACCAGAGCGTTCGGCAGCACGCCGGTCTGGGCGCGTCTCACGAGTCGGTCGATCAGCTTGTAGAGCAGCCACCGCGACCCGAGCGCGAGCACCACGAGCCAGATGATCGCGAGCGGCTTGCCGATGAACCAGGCGGCGGCGTGCGCCAGGCTCTCGTTGTGGGTCCAGTCGTAGACCGCCGCACAGCTCCAGCTCTGGTCCGTGCCGTTGCGGCAGGTGTCGGGCATCTCGAGGAGACTCATCGGGACAGCCATGCCCCGGAGGCTACGGGGGTCGCCGGAGCCATCCAAACCGGCCGCGCCGGACTGCCGTTTCGTGTGATGGACGTGACCAGCGCTGGTGTGCTGGGGCCGAACAGGGATGGCTATCCTTTCCCCTGTGAAGAACCACGAGGCTCCGTCCCGCATGCTCCTGCGCCGCGCCGCCCTGGTGCTGTCGACCGCGGCTGTCGTCGTGGTCGCGCTTCCGGCCCTCGCGTCCGCGGACACCCCGGCGGCGTGGCAGCAGGACCCGCACGTGTCGGGCCTGGACTTCCTGCTGGTCCTCGTGCTGATCCCGGTCGGTCTGGCCCTGGTGATCAGCCTGCTGGCGACCCTGCCGTCGATGATCCGCGACCGTGGCTACGAGCCGGGCCAGTCCTGGCGCGCGGAGGCCGAGTGGTTCGGCGGGCCGCGCAAGGGCGTGGAGGCCGCCGAGGAGCTGTCGCCGCAGCAGGTGGAGAGCGCCGAGTCGGGTCGAGGTGGCACCAGTGGTCAATGGTGAGGGTTTCTCCTCCGACCAGCGCTACGAGATCGACCGCGCGATCCGCGCGGCCGAGACGGTCAGCCGTTACGAGTTCTCCGTGTACGTCGGCGCGGCCGAGGGTGAGGCCGGGCCGTTCGCCCAGCGCCTGCACGCCTCGCTCGTGGCGCCCGCGCGCAGCGTCCTGATCATGGTCGACCCGGCGGCGCGGCTGCTGGAGATCGTCACCGGCTCCGTGGTCCGCCGCGACCTCCCCGACGACGCCGTCCGCCTGGCCGCCGTCGCGATGGAGTCCGCGTTCGCCCAGGGCGACCTGGTCGGTGGCATCAAGCGCGGCCTCGCGCAGCTCGCGGAGGCGGCCCGCAAGCCGCAGACGCTCCACGCTGCTCCCTGATCACCTCGCTGACCACGCCGCCCGCGCGCCGGGTCAGGCCGTGACTGCCCGCTCGGCGTCCCTGGCCTGCGCCGCGAGGTAGCGAGCCACGTCGGCGCGGCCCTCCTTGACGTAGCGCACGGCTGCGGGGTTCGCCGTGGTCTGCGCGAGCCAGGCGTCCACCCGGTCGAGCAGCTCCGGCGAGGCGAGCGGCCGCGGGAACCCGAAGTTCAGCGCCACCGACGCCCGGTGGGTGCCCAGGTGCTCCCAGAGCGTCTCGGCGGCCTCCAGGTACTTGTCGACGTACGGCGCGAGCACGGCCTGCTGGTCGTGCACCTGGAACGCGAGCACGATCGACCGCTGCGTCTCGTTGGGAGTGTCCGCGCGCACGAACGCCGTCTCCCAGGCCTCTGCCTTGGCCTCGGCGGTGGGCTGGGCCGCACGGGCGGCCGCCGCGTGCTCCTTGCCGGAGATCGTGTTGTCGGCGGCGAGCTCGACGTCGATCCGGTCACCGGCGCGCCCGAGCCGCGCGAGGCCGCTGATCAGCGCCCAGCGCAGGTCCTGGTCCATCGCCAGGCCCTCGAACGTCAGCGTGCCGTCGAGCAGGCCCTCGAGGTCGGCGATCGCCTCCTCGGTCACGGCGGCGGACGCGTAGGACCGCATGAACGTGAGCTGCTGGTCGCTGCCCGGCTCCGCGTCCTCGAGCAGCTGCCGCAATCCGCGCTGCCACTGCTCCTGGAGCGCCGGCCGGTGGGCGGGGGAGGACAGCGAGTTGACCGCCTGGGCGGCGTACACGGGGATCCGGCTGATGCCCCACGCGTCGGTCTCCTGCCCGATGTTCGCCAGCACGAGGTGGACGAAGTCGGTCGCGCTCATCTCCGCGTCGCGGGTCATGTCCCAGGCGGCACCCCACACGAGGGCGCGGGTGAGGGAGTCGTCGATCCGCGAGAGGTCGTTGATCGCCACCTTGAGCGAGCGCTCGTCGAGCCGGATCTTGGCGTAGGCCAGGTCGGCGTCGTTGAGCAGCAGCAGCTCGGGCTGACGGGTGCCGACCAGCTCGGGCACCTCGGTCCGCTCGCCGGTGACGTCGATCTCGATCGAGGACGTGCGCAGCAGGTGACCGCGCATGTCCTCGTCGGCCTGCTCGTCGTACAGGCCGATGCCGATCCGGTGGCGCCGGATCGTGGGCCACTCCGGGTCGGCCGTCTGGACGACGGTGAACGACGTGAAGTTGCCGTCCGCGTCCAGCTCGAACTCGGGCGTCAGGGTGTTCACGCCGGCCGTCTGCAGCCACTCCTGGGCCCACCCCTGGAGCTCGCGTCCGGACGCCTTCTCCAGCGCGAGCAGCAGGTCGGTGAACTCGGAGTTCGAGTACGCGAAGTCCTGGAAGTACTGGCGCAGCCCCGCCAGGAAGGGCTCGAGGCCCACCCAGGCGACCAGCTGCTTGAGCACGGCTGCGCCCTTGGCGTAGGTGATCATGTCGAAGTTGACCTCGACGGCCTGCAGGTCGTAGTTGTCCGCGGCGATCGGGTGCGTGCTCGGCATCTGGTCCTGGCGGTAGCCGGTCTGCTTGCGCGCGTTGGTGAAGCCGGTCCACGACTCGGTGAACTCGGTGGCCTCGACGGCCGCGTGGTAGCAGGCCCACTCGGCGAACGACTCGTTGAGCCAGAGGTCGTCCCACCATTTCATCGTGACCAGGTCGCCGAACCACATGTGCGCCATCTCGTGGAGGATCACGCTGCAGCGGAACTCGTAGAACGACCGCGGCTGTCGGCTGCGGGGGAGGTACTCGTCGCGCAGCGTGACGCAGCCGGCGTTCTCCATCGCGCCCATGTTGTACTCCGGCACGTAGAGCTGGTCGTACTTCTCGAACGGGTAGGGGTAGGCGAAGGCGTCCTCGAAGAACGCGAAGCCCTGCCGGGTCATCTTGACCAGCTCGTCGCGGTCGAGGAACTGGACCAGCGACTGGCGGCAGTAGTGGCCGAGCGGGATGGTGCCGTGCTTGCCCTCGTAGACGTCCTGGACCTCGTGGTACTCACCGGCGACGAGCGCGGTGACGTACGTCGACATCTTCTTGGTCGGCGGGAAGATCCACCGCGCCTTGCCGTCGCCGATCGGCTCCGGCGTGGGGGTGGGCGCGTTGGAGACCACCTTCCAGTCCTCGGGAGCGGTCACCTTGAACGTGAAGACGCTCTTGAGGTCGGGCTGCTCGAACGTCGTGTAGACGCGGCGGGCGTCGGGCACCTCGAACTGGCTGTACATGTAGACACGGTCGTCGGCGGGGTCGACGAAGCGGTGCAGACCTTCGCCGCTGTGGCTGTAGGTGCAGTCGGCGCGCACGACCAGCACGTTGTCGGCCAGGAGGTCGTCGAGCTGGATCCGGTGGTCGGCGTACGCCGTGGCGGGGTCGAGCGCGACCCCGTTGAGCGTGATCTCGTGCACGGTGGCGCCGACCAGGTCGGCGAACGTGCTCGCCCCCGGCTGGCTCGCGCGGAACGCGATCGTGGTGGTGGAGGCGAAGGTCTTCTCGCTGGTCGTGAGGTCGAGCTCGATGGTGTACGAGTCGACGTCGAGCAACCGGGCGCGGGTCTGCGCCTCTTCGCGAGTGAGGTTGGTTCCTGGCATGCGGAGGATCATGCCACCCGACTCCACGCCTTCCGTTAACGGATAAACCGCCCCGGTCCTCACGCCGCGTGCGACGCTTGTCGGACGGTGGAACGAGCGCGAATGACACCGAGAAAATTACACGGTTGTAACGGCGTGTCGCGTTGACATTTATGGTGCGAATGCTAGTCAGAGTGACGAAAGTTGCTCTAACGTGCCGGTGTGATCGTCCGCCGCCTGCCCTTGTCTGCGTTCGTCGTGGCCCTTGCCGCGGCGCTCGCCTCGGTGCTCGTCGGCGTGCCGCGCGTCGACGCGAGCTCGACGCTCCTCTGCCAGAAGTTCAGCCCGTGCGCACGCGCCGGCTACCCGAACTACGGCTACAACGCGAACTACACGAAGATGTGGTGGCGGATGTACGCCGGCCACAACTGCACCAACTACGTCGCGTACCGGATGGTCAGTCGCGGCATGTCCGCGACCCGCCCGTGGAGCGGGAGCGGCGACGCCCGCAACTGGGGCGTCGTCTTCGGCACGGTGACCAACCAGACGCCGATGGTCGGCTCGGTCGCCTGGTGGAGCACGAACCACGTCGCCTACGTCGAGCAGATCATCGACGCCAACACGATCGTGATCTCCGAGGACCACTACGGCGGCACGTTCGACTGGCGCAAGATCGTGCGCGCCGGGGGCGGCTGGCCGACCGGGTTCATCCACCTCAACGACGAGGCGATGGGTGCCACCGCGCCGCCGACGATCGTGGGCACCCCGAAGGTCGACACCCCGATCAGCGTCACCAGCGGCACCTGGAACCACCCGGGCGCCTCCTACGGCTACCAGTGGTACGCCAACGGCGTCGCGGTCCCGGGAGCGACCGGGACGACGTACACGCCCGGCGCCGGCCAGGTCTCGGCCGTGCTGTCGGTCCAGGTCACCGCGGCCAAGCCGGGCTACGTCACCGGTGCCAGCAGCTCGGCGCAGACCGCGCCGACCGCGCCGGGGACGATGGCGGTGGCGTCCGCGCCGACGATCAGCGGTGTGCCGAAGGTCGGCGGCGTGCTCACGGTGAGCGGCGGGGCCTTCACCCCGGCGGCGACCTCGTCGGCGATCCAGTGGTTCGCCGACGGTGCCCCGATCCCCGGCGCCACGGGTACGACGCTCTCCCTCGGCCCCGACCAGCTCGACCACCGGATCGCCGCCGTCGTCACGGGCAAGCGGGCCGGCTACACCGACGGCGTCACCGGCTCGGCCCCGACGGACCCGGTCGGCCCGGAGAACCTGTCGATGGGTCAGGAGCCGGCGCTCGCGGGCGACCCGCACGTGGGGCAAGCGCTCACCGTCACGCCCGGCGTCGTCGGGCCGGCGGGGGTCACCACGGCGTACCGGTGGATGCGCAACGGCGTGAAGATCAAGGGCGCCCACGACGCTCGCTACGTGCCGACGGCCGACGACCTGGGCACGCGGCTCAGCCTGAAGATCCGCTACTCCAAGCCCGGGTACAACTCCGTGGTCCGCACGCTGGCCCTGCCCGGGACGGTGCGGGCGTTCGCCCGCCTGTACGTCACGTCGCGTCAGCACCGCGCCGTGACGATCCGTGTGGAGGCGGCCGGGCTCGCCACCGTGAACGGTGAGGTCACGCTCGTGAACGCGCACGGAGTGCGCCGGACGCAGGCGCTGAGCCACGGCACCGTGACGTTCTCGCCCCAGTGGCTCTTCTCGGGCCGCCGGACCGTGACGGTGACCTACCAGGGCTCCGCCAAGGTCGACGGCCGGACGGTCACCAAGACGCTCCGGATCCACTGACCGGTCCGGGAATGGGCCCCGGCGGGGGTTTGTTGAAAGTGGTATGACCACGATCTCGGGCCCTGCTGCTGCGTCCATCTCCGGCACCACGTCCGGCGTCGCCGACTTCTGGTTCGACCCGATGTGCCCGTTCGCCTGGATCACCTCGCGCTGGATGCTCGAGGTGGAGCAGGTGCGTGACGTCGAGGTGCGCTGGCACGTGATGAGCCTCGCCTACCTGAACCGCGACAAGGACATCCCCGAGAGCTACCGGGCCCTCCTCGAGCCGGCCTGGGGTCCCGTCCGGGTCCTGATCGCGGCGGCCCAGCGCCACGGCGACGAGGTGCTGCTCCCGCTGTACACGGCCCTGGGCACCCGGATCCATCTGGAGAAGCAGCCGGTGGACCGGGAGATGATCGCCGCGGCCCTGGCCGAGGTCGGGCTCGAGGAGCATCTGGTCGAGGCGATGGACGATCCGGCGTACGACGACGCGGTGGCGCGCTCGCACCACGAGGGCATGGACCAGGTGGGCGACGACGTCGGCACGCCGACGATCTCGATCAACGGCTCCGCGTTCTTCGGTCCGGTGCTGAGCAGCATCCCCCGCGGCGAGGTCGCCGGGCAGCTGTGGGACGGGGCCGTGGCGCTGGCCGCATACCCCGACTTCTTCGAGCTCAAGCGCACGCGCACCGGCGAGCTCGATTTCAGCTGAACCCGTTCAGCTCAACCCGGCGAGGATCTGGGCCAGCACGATCTTCGTGATCATCGCCGCCGGGTAGACCAGCGCATACCCGATGCCGACCCGCAGGTCGGCGCCGGTGCGCTCGTTCGCGTAGGCGAGCACGGCGGGCTGGGTCTGCGCCCCTCCGAGAACGCCTGCGGTCTGCCGAGGCCGGCTCCGCGCCAGCCTGGCAGCGACGGAGAGCGCGACCGCGGCCACCGTCGTGACCACGAAGCCGAGGACGGCCACCTTCCAGCCCAGCTGCGAGGTGACGGCGTCCGCGAACCGGCTGCCGGCCACCGTCCCGGCATAGGCGAGGAACGTGATCATCCCGAACGTCGAGAGCGAGCTGGCCGCCCCGTGGGACATCGAGGTCACCACGGGGCCGATCCGCCCGAGGTGGCCGAAGAGCAGCCCGACCAGCAGCGTGCCGGCCGCGGCGCCCAGCGAGAACCCGCCGCCCGGGAGCGGGACGGGGACCATGCCCACGAGCACGCCGAGCATCATGCCCAGCGCCAGTCCGGTGGGGTTGATGTCGGAGATGCCCCGCTCGGAGTCGCCGAGGTAGGTGCCGACCGTCGCCATCGTCGACTCCGGGCAGATCACCCGCAGGCGGTCGCCCATCTGCACGACGAACCCCGGGTGCGCCACCAGGTCGACGTCGCCCCGACGGACCCGGCTGGCGGTCGCGCCGTACCGGTCGAGCCCGAGCTCGTGCACGGTGCGTCCGGCGAGGGTGGCGTTCGACAGGGTGATCCTGCGGTAGTCCAGGTCGTGGCGGTCCTCGACGATGTTGTGCGACGACCGGTGTCCGAGCTCCGCCGTGACCTGCTCGACCAGCCCCCTCGGCCCGACCGCGGTCACCAGGTCGCGCTGCGCGAGCACCTCGTCCTCGCCGGCGAGCTGGGTGTGGCTGGCCGCGTGCTGGTGCTTGAGGCGGGTGAAGGCGACGTCGCCGCCGTACCGCTCGGTGAGCTCCCGGACGGTCACCGGTGCCTCGCGGTCGACGCGGATGGTCTGGTGCACGAGCGGCTCGTCCACGGCCTCCTCGGAGTCGTGTCGCAAGGCCCAGGCGACCGCGAGCATCATGCCGACGACGCCCCACAGGTAGGTGATCGAGTAGCCGATCGTGGGACCGCCCGGGTCGGCGGCCCGCTCGCTGGCGGCGGCCAGCGCCGGGGTGTTGGTGAGCGCGCCGGCGAAAGAGCCCGCGATCACAGGTGGCGTCAGGCCGAGCGCCTCGCCGACCGCGTAGGCGACCCCTGCGGCAGCGGCGACGACAAGGGCGACGGCGGCCATCAGCCGCCACCCGGTGCGCAGCGACCCGAAGAAGGTCGGCCCGCTGATCACGCCGACCGTGTAGGCGAACATCACCAGGCCCAGCGTGCCCACGGCTTCCGGCAGCTGGAGCGGGTGGTCCCGCGCCGTGCCGAGCGACGAGACCCCGATCGCTCCGAAGAGTACGGCCGCCGGGCCGATCGGTACGCCGAGCAGGCGGATCCGGCCGAGCGACGCACCCAGCGCGAGCAGGCAGGTCAGCAGCAGGACCGGCTCGTCCGCGAGCCGCGCGAGCACGGAGTCCATGCCGCCATCCTTCTCCACCCGAGCGGCTGGCGGAGCCCGCGGAGCAAGATGCAGGACCTCAGGCCCCCGGATCGGTGACCGACGACCCTCTCCGGCCGACCGGACTCAGCCGGTCACACCGGGGGCAGCGTGATCGTCGTGCGGACCAGGTTGTGGTCCGACGGGATCGTGCCGAGCCAGTTCTTCAGCGGGTCGAGGTCGAGCACGAGCTCCCAGCTCTTCACCACCAACGCATTGGTGGCGAAGACGTAGTCGATGTCCTGGGCGATCTTCTCGGTGGCGGGGTCGGTCTGGTCGTCGCAGGTCTGGAGCACCCGGAAGCCGTTGAAGCTCGCGCACTGTGCGTTCGCGGTCGTCAGGGCGCGGGCGGTGCTGACGAGGAGGTTCGGGTCGGAGGGGTCCTGGTCCTTGCCGATGAGCGTGTCGCCGAACCCCGCCGTGACCATCTGGGGCAGGTGGATCTGCGCGGCGAGGTTGGCCCCGCGTGCGCCGCCGCGCGGTGAGTTGAAGTCGCCGGCCAGCACGACCGGGAGGCCCTGGGTGAGGCTCGGGTCGGAGAGGTGCGCGATCAGCTGGTCCCACTCGGCACTCCGGACGGTGTTGCTGTCGGGCTTCTCGGGCGGCACCAGGTGGACGCTGCCGAAGAAGAACCGCTGGCCTCCCTCCCGGTCCTGGAAGATCGCCCAGGCCAGGTGGGGGTGGGTGGTGCTCGGGGAGGCGAGGAGAATCGATCCCGAGGTCTCCAGCCGCAGCCGCGCGGTGTCGAACAGGATGCGCGTGCCGACCGACGCCGACGGCGCGAGGCTGGTGGCCTCGTAGTGCCGTCCGCTCGCGTTGAGCCGGTTGCGGAGGTCGATCATCTGGTTGGTGCAGAGGGTGGCGAACTTCGCGTAGGACTGGTTCGCCTCCTGCAGCGCGATCACGTCCGGCGGCACGGCGGCGGCGCTGCGCGTCGTGGCGGCACCGAGCAGGAGCGAGGCCACCCGGCCGGCGCGGGCGCGCCAGCGCTGCTCGGGGTGGTCGGGCGAGTCGAGGTTCATCGTGCGGATGTTGAAGCTCGCGACCCGCAGGTCGGTGCTCTTGCCGGTGGCGACGGCCGGCGTCGGGTCGCCGAGGTCGCCGACGGTCGGGCAGGGCACGGGCGGGGTACGTCGTACCAGCCGGTGGCTCCAGGAGCTGAGCAGCCGGCCGCGCCCGCCGCGGGCGGCGACGGCCACCTGCACGAAGTAGCGGGTGTTCGCCGCGAGCCCGGTGATCTGCGCGTGGTGCTGCCGGGTGGCGAGCCGGCGTGACCCGGCCATCGAGCGATGCAGGCTCCAGCGCACGCGGTAGCCCGGGGCCTTGCGCACCCAGTGCCATCGCACCGAGAGCGAGCTCTGGTCCGCCGACGTGGTGCGCAGCGAGCGCGGTGCCGGACGGTGTGCCGCCCCGGCCGGCCCGGCGACCGCCACCAGCGTGCACGCCACTGCGAGCACGACCCCGACCACGGCCGTCGTTCGCAGCCGTCGCACCCCACGCGCCATGGAAGTCCCCCCGAGGAAGTTGGTGCGTCGAGGCTAACCCGGACGGCCCGCCGAGCGGCGTCCATCTGCTGAATAGGATCGGCCCATGACACGTCTGCCCCGGTCGAGAGTGCTCAGCGCCGTCGCCTGGCCCTACGCCAACGGCCCGCGCCACATCGGCCACGTGGCCGGCTTCGGCGTGCCGTCCGACGTGTTCAGCCGGTACATGCGGATGGCCGGCCACGACGTGCTCATGGTGTCCGGCTCCGACGAGCACGGCACCCCGATCCTCATCGCCGCCGACGAGGCGGGCATGACCCCGCAGCAGCTGGCCGACCAGAACCACCGGCTGATCGCCGAGGACCTGGTCAGCCTGGGCATCTCCTACGACCTCTACACCCGCACGACCACGCGCAACCACCACGCCGTGGTCCAGGAGATGTTCCGGGGGGTCTACGAGAACGGCTACTTCGTCGAGCAGACGACGTACGGCGCGATCTCGCCGTCCACGGGCCGCACCCTGCCGGACCGCTACATCGAGGGCACCTGCCCGATCTGCGGGTACGACGGCGCGCGCGGCGACCAGTGCGACAACTGCGGCAACCAGCTCGACCCGGCCGACCTGATCAACCCCCGGTCGAGGATCAACGGCGAGGTCCCGGAGTTCATCGAGACCCAGCACTTCTTCCTGGACCTGCCGGCGCTGGCCGACGCCCTGTCGGCCTGGCTCGACGAGCGGGAGGCCTCCGGCACGTGGCGGCCGAACGTGATCCGGTTCAGCCAGAACATCCTGAAGGAGATCCGGCCGCGGTCGATCACCCGCGACATCGACTGGGGCATCACGATCCCGCTCGACGGCTGGCGCGAGAACCCGACGAAGAAGCTCTACGTCTGGTTCGACGCGGTGATCGGCTACCTCTCGGCGTCGATCGAGTGGGCCCGGCGCCTGGGGGAGCCCGAGCGCTGGCGCGACTGGTGGAACGACCCCGAGGCGCTGTCCTACTACTTCATGGGCAAGGACAACATCACCTTCCACAGCCAGATCTGGCCGGCCGAGCTGCTCGCGTACGACGGCCGGGGCAGCAAGGGCGGCACCACCCACGAGCTCGGGCAGCTCAACCTGCCGACCGAGGTGGTCAGCTCGGAGTTCCTCACGATGGAGGGCCGGAAGTTCTCCTCGTCGAAGAAGGTCGTGATCTACGTGCGCGACCTGCTCTCGCGCTACCAGCCCGACGCCTTCCGCTACTTCGTGGCGGCCGCCGGCCCGGAGAACCAGGACAGCGACTTCACCTGGGCCGAGTTCGTGCGCCGCACGAACGACGAGCTGGTCGCCGGCTGGGGCAACCTGGTGAACCGCACGGCGACCCTGATCCACAAGAACTTCGGGGAGATCCCACCGGCCGGCGAGCTCACCGCCGAGGACGAGGCGGTGCTCGCGACCGCCGAGGCGGCGTTCGGCACGGTCGGTGACCTGATCGCGCGGCACCGCCAGAAGGCCGCGATCGGCGAGGCGATGCGCGTCGTCGGCGAGGTGAACAAGTACGTGTCCGACTCCGAGCCGTGGAAGCTCAAGGGCAACGAGGCACGCGAGCGTCTCGGCACGGTGCTGCACGTGATGGCTCAGTGCGTAGCCGACCTCAACCTCGTGCTCTCGCCGTTCCTGCCCTTCTCCGCGAACGCCGTGGACGAGGTCTTCGGAGGCACCGGCGACGTGCAGCCGATGCCGCGCATCGAGGAGGTCGAGGACCTCGACGGCGGCGCGCCGTACCCGGTGATCACCGGTGAGTACTCCGGCGCGGCCGGCTGGGGTCGGCAGCCGGTCAAGCCGGGCACCGCGGTGGGCAAGCCGGTCCCGGTCTTCACCAAGCTCGACCCGTCGGTCGTCGACGAGGAGCTCGCCCGCCTGGAGGCGTAAGGTGCGGCCGGGGGAACCGAGCCGGACCGCGTACGGCGCGGCGGCGCACCGCGCGGTCCACCAGGAACTCGAGGGCGGACGGATCTTCCGCGACCCGCTGGCCTGGAGGATCCTCGGCGCCGACCGCGAGACCGTGCTCGCGCGTGCCCGGGAGGCGGACCGACCGTGGCTGCGGCAGTTCATCGCCGTGCGGCACCGTTTCGCGGAGGACCGTCTCGCCGCCGCCGTCGAGCGCGGCACCCGGCAGGTCGTGGTGCTCGGTGCCGGGCTCGACACGTTCGCCTACCGCAACCCGTACGCCGGGGTGGTCGTCTTCGAGGTCGACTTCCCGGCCACCGGCGCATGGAAGGCCGAGCGCCTCGGTGAGGCCGGCATCCCCGTGCCGGAGGGCACGGCGTTCGTGGGCTGCGACTTCGAGCGTGAGGACTTCCGGGAGCGTCTGGTCGCGGCCGGGTTCGAGGCCGGCCGACCGGCGTACTTCCTGTGGCTGGGGGTCGTCCCCTACCTCTCGCGGGAGGCCGTCGAGACGACGCTCGGCCGGATCGGCGGCCTGCCCGGGGCCGAGGTGGTCCTCGACTACGCGGCTCCGACGGCCGGTCTGTCGCGGCGCGACCGGGCCACCCGCGCCGCGTTCGAACGTCGGGTCGCCGCCCTCGGCGAGCCCCTGACCGGGAGCTGGTCACCCGAGGACATGGCCGGGATCCTCCGACGCGCAGGGTTCGACCAGGTCGAGGACCTCGGCCGTGCCGAGATCATGGAGCGTCTCCTCGACCTGCCGGCCGACACTCCGGGCGGTGGCGGGCACGTGGTCCATGCCCGGGCATCGCTCAGTCCTGGATGAGCACGCGCACCGAGGGCAGCTGGGCCAGCGCGTTGATCACGACCGAGAACACGAAGAAGGCGATCGCGAGCGCGTGGTGGCCGCTCGCCCACAGGCCGGCGGAGGTCAGCGTGAAGACCAGCACCTTCGTGACCGGCCGGACGACGGGACCGCCGAAGCGTGCCTTGGGCGAGGCGAAGAGGAACCAGACCACGACGGTGAGCAGGCCCGCGGCGATCGCCAGCCAGACATTCGCCACGTGGGCGCCCCAGACCGCCGCTGCCGCGATCGCGAGCAGCTCGTCGAGGAACACCAGGAGCAGCACCGTCCAGCCGAGGATCGCCATGGCACGAAACCTAGGGCGGCTCCCTAGGCTGTGCCCGTGAACGCGCCGATGCACCTGTCCTCCTTCTTCGTCAGCCAGCGGCTCACGATGATGGTCAACCGCTACGAGATCAGGGCCGCCGGAGCCGACGGCAAGCCGGGCCAGCTGATGGCCCTGGCCCAGCAGAAGCGGCTCGCGTTCAAGGAGCAGGTCACCTTCTACTCCGACGAGGAGCGCACCCACCCGGTCTTCTCGTTCAAGGCCCGCAAGACCATCGACCTCGCGTCGGGCTACGACGTCCACGACGAGTTCGGCAACCAGATCGGGTTCTTCCGCAAGGACTTCGGCAGGAGCCTCCTCCGCTCGACCTTCCACCTCAGCGGCCCCGGCATCGAGGCGACCGGGCAGGAGCGCAACGTCGTCGTCGCGATCGCCCGGCGGGTCGTCGACTTCCCGTTCGCCTTCCACTTCGACTTCGTCGACGCGTCGGGCCAGCCGGTCATGAGCGTCGAGCGACAGTTCTCGGTGCGTGACCGGTACTCCGTCACCGTGCCCGATCCCCGCCTCGACTTCCGCCTGGCCGCGGCGATGGCGGTCGGCCTCGACGCCCTCATGGCGCGTTGAGGCGGCGGGAATGGCGCTCCACCCCCAGGCCCGGCCCACCGTCGCGGCGTACGCCGAGGAGGTGCACGTCCACGACCCCGGCTTCGACCTCGAGCGGGCCCGCGCCGACGAGCGCGCCGCGGCCGCGCCCGAGCCGCGCGACCCGGTCGACGAGGTCACCGAGGTGGACGCCGACGGGGTGCCGTGCCGCCTCTACCGGCCCGCCGGGGCCGACGCGCTCGTCCTGCACCTCCACGGCGGAGGGTTCGTCTTCCACGACCTCGACACGCACGACGCCGCGGCCCGCCGGCTGGCGAACAGCGCCGGCGCCGCGGTGCTGAGCGTCGGCTACCGCCGCGCGCCCGAGCACCGCTTCCCGGCCGCGCCGGACGACGTGGACACCGTCCTCGGCTGGCTCGGGCGGGAGTCGTCCGGCCTCGGCCTCGACCTGCCCACCCACGTCCACGGCGACAGCGCGGGCGGCAACCTCGCGCTCGTCGCCGCCCTGCGCAACCCCGGCCGCTTCGCGAGCGTGGTCCTGCTCTACCCCTTCCTCGACCCGGAGGCGCGCTTCGACTCCTACCGCACCGCGGCCGACGGGTTCGACGCCGGCGAGGCCGCCTGGTACTGGGACCAGTACGCCGACCCGGCCGACCGCACCGACCCCGACGTCGCGCCGCTGCTCAGCGACCGGCTCGGCGCGCTGCCGCCGACCCTCGTGGTGACCGCGGAGCACGACCCGCTGCGCGACGAGGGCGAGGAGCTGGTGCGGCTCCTGGCCGAGGCCGGGGTCGAGGTCGTGGGCACGCGCTACCTCGGGCAGGTGCACGGCTTCTGGCGCCACGTGGGCGTGTTCGACGCCGCCCGGGCCTGCGTCGCCCAGGTCGCCGGCTTCCTCCGCCAGCACGGCCGTTGACGCCCGGCCGCCGGCGAGCGACCGAGGGCGCCACTGGTCTGCGCCCCGCGTCGGGCCGCCGATAACCTGCTCCCCATGCGCGTGCACCTGGGATCCGACCATGCCGGCCTCGAGCTGAAGGAGCACCTCCTCGCCTGGCTCCGGGACAACGGCCACGAGCCGGTCGACCACGGCCCCTTCGTCTACGACGCGGTCGACGACTACCCGGTGTTCTGCCTGCGGGCGGCCGAAAGCGTCGCCGCCGACCCGGGCAGCCTCGGCGTGGTGATCGGTGGCTCCGGCAACGGCGAGCAGATCGCCGCCAACAAGGTCAAGGGCGTCCGCGCGGCGCTGGTGTGGAACGCCGACATCGCCGTGCTCGCCCGGGAGCACAACGACGCGAACGTGATCTCGGTCGGCGGGCGGATGCACTCGGTCGAGGACATGACCCACTTCGTCGACGTGTTCATCCGGACGCCGTTCAGCGGCGAGGAGCGGCACTCCCGCCGGATCGGGATGATGTCGGCGTACGAGCAGACCGGCGAGCTGCCGCCGCTGCCGGACTCGGCCAAGGGCCTGGGGCCGGATGCCTGAAGGGCACACCCTGCTGCGGCTCGCGCGTGAGCTGACCGCTGCGTTCGGCGGCCGTCCCGTGCGCGTGAGCAGCCCGCAGGGCCGCTTCGCCGCTGACGCCGCGCAGGTCGACGGGTCGCTGTGCCTGGGCGCCGAGTCGGCCGGCAAGCACCTCTTCGTCCAGCTCGCCGGCGAACGCTTCATCCACGTCCACCTCGGACTGATCGGCAAGTTCGACGTCGCCGCGGGGCCGGCACCCGCCCCGGTCGGCCAGGTCCGGCTCCGGCTGCAGAACGACATGGCGTACGCCGACCTGCGCGGTGCCACCCAGTGCGACCTGGTCGGTCCGGAGCGTCGCGACCTGGTCGTCGCCGGTCTCGGGGCCGACCCCCTGCGCGCCGACGCGGACCCGCTGCGGGCCTGGGGCCGGATCTCGCGCAGTCACCGGCCGATCGGCGACCTGCTCATGGACCAGGCGGTCGTCGCCGGCGTCGGCAACGTCTACCGCGCGGAGATCCTCTTCCGGCACCGGATCCACCCGCTGCGGCCCGGAAAGACCCTGCGCCGTGCCCAGTTCCTCGCGCTGTGGGCCGACCTGGTGGAGCTGATGGAGTACGGCGTCCGCACCGGGCGGATCGACACGGTCCGCCCCGAGCACACCCCCGAGGCGATGGGGCGGCCGCCCCGCAGGGACGACCACGGCGGGGAGGTCTACGTCTACCGCCGCCACGGGCAGGACTGCCTGGTGTGCGGGTCGCGCGTCCGCACCGACACCTTGGTCGGCCGCAATCTGTTCTGGTGCGCGCGGTGCCAGCCCGTCTTCCGCTCGCGGGCCGTAGGCTGACCGTCCGATGCGTCACCACGTCGGTTGCCCTGCTTGCGTGTGCCACGTCTGCCGTGCGGAGCCCCGTTCCGCGTCCCGTCGACCCGAGGTTCAGCCGTGACCAGCTTCGACCGCGTCGTGTCCCGACCGCGCGACCGCTTCCGTGACTGGAGGATGCGCGTCCGTCGGCAGGTCGTGGAGTCCGACCGGCCCGCGCTGATCTTCCTGGTCCTGCTGACCCTCGTGATCGTCGTCGGCGGCGTCGTCGAGGTCGACCTCGTGCCCCAGACCACGATCCTGCTGCCGATCTTCCTGGCCAGCCTGTGGCTCGGGCCCCGCACCCTGCCGTGGTTCGTCATCTACGCACTGGTCGGGGTCGTGGTCCTGCTCGCGGTGCAGCCGTCGATCAGCTCGCGCACGGTGATGCGTGTGGTGGTCACGTTCGTGATCGCGCTGCTGGTCATCGTCACGTCGTTCCGGCGCAGCCGCCTGGGGGTGTCCGGGCCGCGTGGGGAGTCGATGTTCGTCGACCTGCGCGACCGGATCTCCAAGCAGGGCGTGATCCCCGACCTTCCCCTCGAGTGGTACGTCGACTCGGCCACCCGGTCGGCGGGCGGCACGTCGTTCGGCGGGGACTTCATCGTCGCCAGCCGGGCCACGGACGGCTCCACGCTCGAGCTGATCGTGGTCGACGTGTCGGGCAAGGGCATCGAGGCCGGCACCCGGTCCCTGCTGCTCTCCGGCGCGTTCGCCGGCCTCGCGTCCGCGGTGACCCCGGACCGGTTCCTCGTCGACGCCAACGAATACCTGCTGCGCCAGGACTGGGACGAGGGCTTCGCGACGGCGATCCACCTGCACCTCGACCTCCGCTCCGGCGACTTCGAGCTGCGCAAGGCGGGTCACCCGCCGGCGATCTGGCTCCACGCAGGGTCGGGCCGGTGGTCGGTGCTCGACTCCGACGGACCGATCCTCGGTCTCATGGAGGACGCCACCTTCGAGGTGGTCCGCGGCCGGCTGCTGCCCGACGACGGCCTGTTGATGTACACCGACGGCATCGTCGAGACGGTGAGCCGCGACATCGGGAGCGGCATCGACAAGCTCGCCGGGCGCGCCCAGCTGCTCTTCCCGACCGGTTTCGGGCGGGCGGCCCAGAAGCTGATCTCGGACCTGTCGACCAGCAACGACGACGCCGCCCTGGTGCTCGTCCACCGGCAGCGGGTCCTGCTGCCCCGCTGACCCGGGCCGTTCGGCCCGTGCGCCGCGACCCGCCCGCGGAGGAGGCTGGAGGCATGGCGAACAACACCGGCGCGGCCGCGGGCGGCGGCGCACTCTACGGGCTGGGCATCTTCGGTGCGCTGGTCTGGTTCTGGCAGCAGGCCGACGGCTTCTGGGAGCACGCATTCTCGCTGGTCCAGGCCGTGTTCTGGCCCGCGTGGATGGTCTACCGCGCCTTCGACGCGCTCCCGCACTGAGCCCGGAGCCTGCCCGGAAAGCGGATAGTCCGGCACGTTCGGACGCTGGAATCGGGCAGATCTGCGTCGGATCGTGCCGGACTATCCGGCGTTGCGGAGCGGATGACGGGAATCGAACCCGCGTAGCCAGTTTGGAAGACTGGGGCTCTACCATTGAGCTACATCCGCGTGGCCCCGAGCCGGTGCCGGAGCACCCCGCCGAGGCCGCGCACCATGGTGCCACAGCGAGCAGCGGCCACACGATTCGGGCGGCCGCCCGCGCGTCCTCTAGACTCACCGGGCTGGTCCCGGCGGCGTCTCGCCGGGCCGCGACCGGGGCGTAGCGTAGTGGCTAGCGCGCCTGCTTTGGGAGCAGGAGATCGCAGGTTCGAGTCCTGTCGCCCCGACCCCGTGCACCGCCGTGACGCCGAGAGTTCCGGCACCCTCCCGGTCCCCGGCGCTGGGTACGGTGCTCGCGTGATCTCCCTGGACGCCACGGCGAGCGAGCCGCCGTACGAGCAGATCCGCCGGCAGGTCGCCGACCAGGTCGAGCGTGGCGAGCTGCAGCCGGGAGACCGGCTGCCCACCGTGCGCGCGCTCGCCGACGAGCTCGGCCTGGCGGCGAACACCGTCGCCCGCGCCTACCGCGAGCTGGAGCACTCGGGGGTCATCGAGACGCGGGGGAGGGCCGGGAGCTTCGTCACCGGCGACCTCGTCGAGCGGCGTGCCAAGGAGGCCGCCGCGGACTACCTGACCAGGACGCGGGCGCTCGGGCTCTCCGGCCCCGAGGCGCTGGCACTGGTCCGCCGCCTGGTCGATCACCCGGTCCGGCCCTGACCGGCCGCCGACCGTGATTTCGGCCGGTCACGAGGGCTGAAGTAGGCTGACCTGTCGGTGTGGCGCGCCCGTGGAGAAGACGGTCTGTCGCCCCGACCGCACCGAGACCATCGCACCAAGGAGAACCCCTGTGAAGAGCGCCGTCGAGACGCTGAACCCCACCCGCGCCAAGCTCACCGTCGAGGTGGAGTTCGCCGAGCTCAAGCCGAGCCTGGACGCGGCGTACCAGCGCATCGCCAAGCAGGTGAACATCCCCGGCTTCCGCAAGGGCAAGGTGCCGCCCCCGGTCATCGACCGCCAGGTCGGCCGCGGGGTGGTGCTCGACGAGGCGATCAACGAGGCGCTCCCGAAGCTGTACGTGCAGGCGCTCGAGGAGAACGACCTCCAGCCGCTGGCCCAGCCCGAGATCGACATCACCCGGTTCGAGGACAACTCCACCCTGGAGTTCACCGCCGAGGTCGACGTGCGGCCCACCATCGACGTGCCGGCGTACGACGACCTGACCATCCAGGTCGACGACATCGTCGTGACCGACGACGAGGTCGAGGAGCAGGTGCAGAACCTCCGCGAGCGGTTCGCGACGCTCAAGGACGTCGAGCGCCCCGTCCAGGACGGCGACGTGGTCACCATCGACCTGGTCGCGAGCAAGGGCGGCGAGACCGTCGAGGGCGGCGAGGTCAACGGCTACTCCTACAAGGTCGGGTCGGGCCAGCTGATCGACGGCGTCGACGAGGCCCTGACCGGGCTGAGCGTCGGCGAGGAGAAGACCTTCCAGAGCCAGCTGCTCGGCGGCGAGGCCGCCGGCGAGGACGTCGACGTGCTGGTCAAGGTCTCCTCGGTCAAGGAGCAGGAGCTGCCCGAGTTCGACGACGACTTCGCCCAGACCGCCTCGGAGTTCGACACGGCCGAGGAGCTGCGCGAGGACGTCCGCACCCGCCTCGAGCGCGGCAAGCGCCTCGAGCAGGCTGCCGCCGCCCGTGACGCGGTCCTCGAGAAGCTGCTCGACAGCGCCGAGATCCCGCTCCCCGAGGCGACCGTGGGCGCCGAGATCGCGGGTCGCCGCCAGGAGATCGAGCAGCAGCTCATGTACGCCGGGCTGACCATGGAGCAGTACCTCGACAACGAGAAGCAGACCGTCGACGAGTTCGAGGCGGACCTCGAGAAGCGCGTCCGCGATGCGATGGCCGCCCAGTTCCTGCTCGACGAGGTCGCCAAGAAGGAGCAGATCGGCGTCGACCAGGCCGAGCTCTCCCAGCACCTGATGCGGCGGGCCCAGCAGTCCGGGCAGAACCCCGACGACTTCGTGAAGCACATGGTCGAGCACAACCACATCCCGGAGATGGTCTCGGAGGTCGTGCGCGGCAAGGCCCTGGCGATGATCGTGGAGGGTGCCACCGTCACCGACGCCTCCGGCAACCACGTGGAGCTGAAGAACCTCCGTCCCGACGGCACCATCGGCGAGCCCGAGGCGCAGGCGGACGACGCGGCCGAGGCCGCCGACGAGGGCTCCGAGAAGGACTCCGCCGGGGAGTGACCGCCTCAGTGGACGATTGTTCACTGATTGTGATGCAGCACGCAGCCGTGGGTCGTTGACACTCGATCCGCGGCTGCGTTGACTTCCGGCCATGTCGCAGACCACGCGTCCGAGCCCCCGGAGCCGCCGTGACCGCGCGGGGGTGCTCGAGGCCGCCGCGCTCGCCACGGAGCACGCGGAGAGCCTGGTGCTCTCGGCCGCTCGCGACATCCACGGCTCGGTGGCCGGCCGCGTGCACGGCGTGCTGGACCGCGTCGCCGGCGGCCCCACGATCAGCCACCGGGCCCACGACGGCATCTCGCGCGTCGTGTACGGCGGGGTCGGGCTCGGCCTGAAGGCGGCGACCCGGGGCCTGCGGGCCGCGGACCGCCTCGGTCTCGGCGGCCCGATCGAGGACTCCCCGCGCGGCCGCTTCGTGGTCTCGGCGGTCAACGGCCTGATCGGCGACCGGCTCGTCGCCGAGGGGTCGCTGCTCGCCATCGAGGCGGGTGTGCGGCACCGGGGGCGCGACGTGCCCCTCGACCCGGGCTCGCTGGCCGCGGCCTTCCCCGAGGCCTCGGACGCGCTCGTGGTCTTCGTGCACGGGCTGTGCGAGACCGAGCACTACTGGGACCGGCGCAGCCGGCCCCGCCCGGCGGACGGCCGCACGCACCCGTCGTACGGCGCCCGGCTCGCGGCCGACGAGGGTTGGTCCCCGGTCTACGTGCGGGCGAACACCGGCCTGCCGATCGCTGAGTCCGGGGTGGCCCTGAGCTCCCTGCTCACCCGACTCGTCGAGGCCTGGCCGACCGAGGTGCGCCGGATCGCGCTGGTCGGCCACTCGATGGGCGGGCTGATCGTCCGCAGCGCCTGCGCGGTCAGCACGGCGGCCGACCGCGACTGGACCGAGCACGTCACCGACGTGGTGCTGCTCGGCGCGCCCCACCTGGGCTCTCCGGTGGAGAGGAGCATCGCGCGCGGCGTGCGGCTGGCCAACAAGGTGCCCGAGCTGACCCCGTTCGCGCGCGTGTTCGAGCAACGCTCCGCGGGGGTCCTGGACCTGCACGACGGGCCGGCCGACGAGGTCGCGCACGTGCCGCACGCGCGCTACCACCTGGTCGCGGCGACGCTCACCCGCTCGTCCCGGCACCCGCTGGCCTCGACCGTCGGCGACCTCCTCGTGCCGTTCCGGTCCGCGGCCGGCCTGCTGCCCACCGGCGAGGAGATCTTCCCCGGCGCGGACGTCCTCCACGTGCCGTCCGCCGACCACTTCGACCTGCTCAACCACGACGCGGTCTACGAGGCCCTCCGCGGGTGGCTGGCCCACGCGAGTGCCCGCACGTCCTCGGGGAGGCCGGCATGAGCGCGGCGGCAGCGCGCGAGCTGCGGGCCGAGACCACGATCGCCGCGCCGCCGGCGACCGTGTGGGCCGCGCTCGCGGACCTGCGCCGGATGCCCGAGTGGAGCCCCGAGCTGCTCCGGATGGTCCCGCTGCGGTCCGGTGGGCTCCGGCTCGGCCAGCAGTACGTCGGCGTCAACCGTCGCAAGGCGGTCGTGTGGCCGACCCGCAGCGTGGTGGCCGCCCTGGAGCCGGAGCGCACGCTCGCCTGGGACACCCGGTCCAGCGGCGCCCGCTGGATCTACGAGCTGAGCCCGGAGGGCGTCGGCACCCGGGTGGTGCACCGTCGGCCGGTTCCGAAGCGGATCACGCTCGTGAGCCGCGTCTTCGCCCCGCTCTTCCTCGGCGGCTCGGACGGCCACGCCGACGAGCTCGAGCAGGGCATGGCGCAGACGCTCGCCCGGCTCAAGGCGGCGCTCGAGCGCTGAGCCGGATCGGGTGGTCCAGTACCGAATCCGCTGTGGGCGAACATCGACCCTTTGCCCGTGGATTTGCGGGCGGGTACGTCTAGGGTCAGGTGCGTGAACCAGATCTCCCTGACGACAGCGCCCTCCGCGACGGGCCCCCAGATGAACGGCGGGGCCGGCATGAACGGCCTCGACGACCACATCTACCAGCGGCTGCTCCGTGAGCGGATCATCTTCCTCGGCTCCGAGGTCCGCGACCAGAACGCCAACGCGATCTGCGCGCAGCTCCTGCTGCTCTCCGCGGAGGACCCTGAGGCGGACATCTTCCTCCACATCAACAGCCCCGGCGGCTCGGTCGACTCGGGCATGGCGATCTACGACACGATGAACTACATCCCCAACGACGTCGCCACCGTCGGCATGGGCCTGGCGGCCTCGATGGGCCAGTTCCTGCTCTGCGCCGGCGCGAAGGGCAAGCGCTACGCCCTCCCGCACGCCCGGATCATGATGCACCAGCCCTCGGGCGGCATGGGCGGCTCGGCCTCCGACATCAAGATCCAGGCGCAGCAGTCGCTGCACATCAAGCAGGTGCTGTTCGAGCTGATCGCGCAGCACACCGGGCAGGAGCTCGACCAGGTCGAGCGCGACGCCGATCGCGACCGCTGGTTCACCGCACCGGAGGCCAAGGAGTACGGCTTCATCGACCACGTGATCACCAGCGCCCTCCAGGCCGCCGACGAGGGCCGTCCGGCCCGGAACAAGGACTGAGACATGAACTACTACATCCCCCAGTGGGAAGAGCGGACGTCGTACGGCTTCCGGCGCATCGACCCGTACGCCAAGCTCTTCGAGGACCGGATCATCTTCCTCGGCACCCCGATCAGCGACGACATCGCCAACGCGGTCATGGCCCAGCTGCTGTGCCTCGAGTCGATGGACCCCGACCGGGACATCAGCATCTACATCAACAGCCCGGGTGGCTCGTTCACGGCGATGACCGCGATCTACGACACCATGCGGTTCATCCAGCCGGACGTGCAGACCGTGTGCCTGGGCCAGGCGGCCTCGGCGGCGGCGATCCTGCTGGCGGCCGGCACGCCGGGGAAGCGGATGGCGCTGCCGAACAGCCGGATCCTGATCCACCAGCCGTACACCGAGGGCACCTACGGCCAGTCCTCGGACATCGAGATCCAGGCCAACGAGATCCTGCGGATGCGTGAGCTGCTCGAGGTGATGATCGCCGAGCACTCCGGGAAGACGCAGGAGGAGGTCAGCCTCGACATCGAGCGCGACAAGATCCTGACCGCTCAGGGAGCGGTCGACTACGGCCTGATCGACTCGATCCTGGAGTCCCGGAAGGCCGCGGCCCTCGTCTGAGGGCGTGCCGCGTTTGTGTCGTGTCCGGCCCCAAACCGCGCCCGAACGGGGTACGGTCGGAGGAGCGCACGACGCCAGCGCAGTGGCCTGCGGGTCCTGATGGTGCAGTGAACTGACGCCGACGTCCGGTCGGCACGGATGAGGGGAGACGTCGCCCGTGGCACGCATAGGTGACGGTGGAGACCTGCTCAAGTGCTCGTTCTGCGGAAAGAGCCAGAAGCAGGTCAAGAAGCTGATCGCCGGCCCCGGCGTGTACATCTGCGACGAGTGCATCGACCTGTGCAACGAGATCATCGAGGAGGAGCTCAGCGAGACCGCTGAGGTCGGCCTCGAGGAGCTGCCGAAGCCGCGGGAGATCTTCGAGTTTCTGAACTCCTACGTGATCGGCCAGGAGACCGCGAAGAAGTCCCTCGCGGTTGCGGTCTACAACCACTACAAGCGTGTCCAGGCCGGCGTCTCCAGCGCGGCCGCCAAGAGCAACAAGGACGACGCCGTCGAGGTGGCCAAGTCCAACATCCTGGTGATCGGCCCGACCGGCTGCGGGAAGACCTACCTGGCCCAGACCCTCGCCCGGATGCTCAACGTCCCGTTCGCGATCGCCGACGCGACCGCGCTCACCGAGGCCGGCTACGTCGGCGAGGACGTCGAGAACATCCTGCTCAAGCTGATCCAGGCGGCCGACTACGACGTGAAGAAGGCCGAGACCGGGATCATCTACATCGACGAGATCGACAAGGTGGCCCGCAAGGCCGAGAACCCCTCGATCACCCGCGACGTCTCCGGCGAGGGCGTGCAGCAGGCGCTGCTGAAGATCCTCGAGGGCACGACCGCGTCGGTGCCCCCGCAGGGCGGGCGGAAGCACCCGCACCAGGAGTTCATCCAGATCGACACGACCAACATCCTGTTCGTCGTGGGCGGCGCGTTCGCCGGGCTCGAGCACATCGTCGAGCAGCGGGTCGGGAAGAAGACGCTCGGCTTCACCGCGGAGATGCGGCTGACCAAGGAGGCCGAGGCGGACGAGATGTTCGCCCAGGTGCGTCCCGAGGACCTCGTCAAGTTCGGGTTGATCCCCGAGTTCATCGGCCGGCTGCCGCTGATCGCCCACGTGAACAAGCTCGACCGCGAGGCGCTGACCCAGATCCTCACCGAGCCCCGCAACGCGCTGATCAAGCAGTACCAGAAGCTGTTCGAGCTCGACGGCGTCGAGCTGGAGTTCACCGACGACGCGATCGCCGCGATCGCCGAGAAGGCGATGGAGCGGGGCACGGGCGCCCGCGGCCTGCGGGCGATCATCGAGGAGGTCCTCCTCAACGTGATGTACGACGTGCCGTCCCGCGAGGACGTCGCGAAGGTCGTCGTCACCGGTGAGGTCGTCTCCGACAACGTCAACCCGACGCTGATCCCGCGCGAGCCCGAGGCGAAGAAGAAGAAGTCCGCCTGATCCGAGCCGCGTCAGCGGATCGGATCGATGGTGGTGAGCAGCGAGCGCGACCGAGGCACGAGGTCGCGACCGAGCGTGCCGAAACCTGGTGACGGGCGCGCAGAGGCGACGTACGCGCCAGCGGCCTCGATCGCTGGTTGATCTCTCCGCTGCATGGCCCGATCGGGTCATGTGCACGCGTTCACGAGGCCCCTAGCCTGTGAGGTGGACGAGGGAGAACGCCCACGAGCCGGCGCGTCCAGGCTCTGCAACTCGGGAGAGAGTCAACTGTGAACGCGAACCACGCGCGGCCGATGCTGGCGTTCTGGGTGCTCGCGGCCGTGGCCGCGTTGATCACCGGCCTCGGCCTGCGCGACGGCGGCTCCGCGGTGACGGTGCGCGCGGGGTCACCCTCCCCGGTGAGCCGCAGCGGGTCGCCCGAGCTCGTCCTCGGTGGTCAGCTGCGTTCGGTCCCCGGCGCCCAGTCCACCGGCGCGTCGCGCGTGGGCGCGCTCTCCGCCGCCGCGGTCGAGTACGCCGCCCGGGAGGCCGCCTCGGCCTCGGCATCGGCGTCGGCGTCGGCGTCGGCGGACCATGCCTCCGTCTCCGCCCCGACGGCACGGAAGAAGAAGTCCGCCTCGAGCAGCGCCGGCACGCCGCTGACGACAGCGTCGGCGTCCGCAACCACCTCGCCGGCGCCACGGCCGGACCGGAGGCACCACCACGGGTCCGGCACCGGGTCGACCACCGTCACGGCCACGGCGACGACCAGCCCGACCAGCACCTCGCCGGGCAAGGGACACCAGGGCACGCCGGGACAGGGGTCCGGCGGGCCGGGGAACTCCGCCGGGCACTGAGCCACGGGCAGCTGCTCGGGCAGCCTGCTCGGGGCCGCGCGCCGGCGGGGCCCGGCCGGCTACTCCTCGGCGAGCTCGGCGACGACGGTCAGCTCGGTGGCGTCGGGCTGCGCCGTGAAGACCAGCTCGCCCGTGATCTTGCCGACCTTGCGGAGGTCGTCCGCGGCCGCCTCGGCGGCGGCGACCAGGGCGGCCGGCCCGACGACCTCGGCCCGCGCGACCTCGGCACGCATCGACACCTTCGCCTGCGACTTGGCGCCGCGGATGCCGGCCAGGGCGGCTGCCACGGCCTCCAGGATCGCGCCGTCACCGGCCTCGGCCGCCGCGAGCTCACCGGCCGTCGGCCAGGCGGCGTGGTGCACCGATCCCTCCTGCCACCACGACCAGACCTCCTCGGTCACGTACGGCAGGAACGGTGCGAGGAGCCGGAGCTGGACGTGCAGCGCGACCGCGAGCGTCGCCTTGGCCGACTCGGTGGCCGGTCCGCCCTGCTCGTCGTACGCGCGCTCCTTGACCAGCTCGAGGTAGTCGTCGCAGAACTCCCAGAACGACTTCTCGATCCGCTCCAGGGCGGTGGTGTAGTCGTAGGCGTCGAAGGCCTGGGTCGCCTCGTCGACGACGCCGAGGAGGCGGGTGACCAGGGCGCGGTCGACCGGCTCCGTGATCGCCTGCGGGTCCGGGCGGGTGGCGCCGACGCCGTCGAGGACGAAGCGGGAGGCGTTGAGCACCTTCATCGCCAGCCGGCGACCGACCTTCATCTGGGTCTCGTCGAACGGTGAGTCCAGGCCGGGCCGGGACATCGCCGCACGCCAGCGGACCGCGTCGGCGCCGAACTTCTCGAGGATCTCGTTCGGCACGACGACGTTGCCCTTGGACTTCGACATCTTCTTGCGGTCGGGGTCGACGACGAACCCGGAGATCGCGGCGTGCGACCAGGGCACGACGCCGTTCTCGTGGTGGGCGCGGACCACCGTCGCGAACAGCCAGGTGCGGATGATGTCGTGCGCCTGCGGTCGCAGGTCCATCGGGAACGTCCGCTCGAACAGGTCCTGGTCGCGCTCCCAGCCGGTGGCGATCTGCGGGGTGAGTGAGGACGTCGCCCAGGTGTCCATCACGTCGGGGTCGCCGATGAAACCACCGGGCTTGCCGCGCTGCGACTCGTCGTACCCGGACGGCGCCTGGGACGAGGGGTCGATCGGCAGCTCTGCCTCGGTCGGGAGGAGGGGGTGCTCGTAGTCGGGCTCGCCCTCGTCGTCGAGCGGGTACCAGACCGGGAAGGGGATGCCGAAGAACCGCTGGCGCGAGATCAGCCAGTCACCGTTGAGCCCGTCGACCCAGTTGGTGTAGCGGTGCTGCATGTACTCCGGGGTCCAGTCGATCTCCGACCCGCGCTCGATCAGCTCCTTGCGCAGGTCGGTGTCGCGGCCGCCGTTGCGGATGTACCACTGCCGCGTGGAGACGATCTCGAGCGGCTTCTCGCCCCGCTCGTAGAAGTTGGTCATCCGCTGGGTCGGCTTCGGCTCGCCGTCGAGGTCGCCGCTCGCGCGGAGCTTCTCGACCATCGCCTCGCGGGCGCTGAACGTGGTCTTGCCGGCCAGGTCGGCGTACGCCGAGGCGGCCGGCTCGTGCGCCAGCCACTCCGGCGTCTCGCGGTGCAGCCGGCCGTCGCGACCGATCACGGTGCGCACCGGCAGCTGCAGCTCGCGCCACCACTGCACGTCGGTCAGGTCGCCGAAGGTGCAGCACATCGCGATGCCGGCACCCTTGTCGGGCTCGGCGGCCTCGTGGGCCAGGACCGGGATCTCCACGCCGAAGACCGGCGAGGTCACCGTGGTGCCGAACAGCGCCTGGTAGCGCTCGTCGTCCGGATGGGCGATCAGCGCCACGACCGCCGGGATCAGCTCGGGACGGGTCGTCTCTATGTAGATCGGACCGTCGGCCCCGTGGAAGGCGACGCGGTGGTAGGCCCCGGCGTACTCGCGGGCCTCGAGCTCGGCCTGCGCCACCGCGGTCTGGTAGGTGACGTCCCACAGCGTGGGCGACTCCTGCAGATAGGCCTCGCCGCGGGCGAAGTTGCGCAGGAAGGCCCGCTGGGACACGGTCTGCGCGTCCCGGCCGATCGTGGTGTAGGTCTGCGACCAGTCGACGGACAGGCCGAGGGTGCGCCACAGCGACTCGAAGACCTGCTCGTCCTGCTCGACGAGGCGCTCGCAGAGCTCGACGAAGTTGCGCCGGCTGATCGGCACCTGCCGCTTCGGGTCCGGCTTCTCCGGCGGGGTGAAGTCGGCGTCGTAGGGCAGCGAGGGGTCGCAGCGGACGCCGAAGTAGTTCTGCACCCGGCGCTCGGTGGGCAGGCCGTTGTCGTCCCAGCCCATCGGGTAGAACACCGACTTGCCGGTCATCCGCTGGTAGCGGGCGATCAGGTCGGTGTGCGTGTAGGAGAAGACGTGCCCGACGTGCAGGCTCCCCGACACCGTCGGCGGGGGAGTGTCGATGGAGTACACGTTCTCCCGCGGCTGGCTGCGGTCGAACGCGTAGGTCTCCTCCGCCTTCCAGCGCTCGGCCCAGGTGGCCTCCAGGCCCTCCAGCGCCGGCTTGTCCGGTACGACGACCGCGCGTGCTGCGGTCGCCGTGGACAAGGACTGGCCCGAAGGGCGCTGGGTCTCGGTCATGGCCGAAATGTTACGGGCGGCCGCTGCGGCGGCGAAAACGCGTTCTCCGCATGGACCCCGGTGGCTAACCTCCGGCACATGACCGTCGACCTGGAGTTCCTCGACGACCCCGAGGCGTTCCTCGACGCGGCCGGTGCGCTGCTCGCCGCGAGCCCGGTGGAGTCGACCGTCGTGGCCAGCGTGACGGCCCGGCTCGTCGCCGATCCGGAGGCGGTCGGCGGGGACGTCCCGCGCTGGTGGCTGGTGGTCCGTGACGGCGACCGGCCCGTGGTCGAGCGGGCGAACCTGGTGCTGGCGTAGTCGTCTCGGCGAGCGGGTGGTGCGGCTGCGCGAGAGTGTGGTGAGCGGGCGACGCGGCTGCTTGCAGGGGAGCAGCTCGATGGCCCGTTCGGCGTACTTCCGCGCAGTAGGAGTGCCCGCTCGGCGTACCCGGGAGCAGCTTCAGTGCCCGCTCGGCGTACCCGGGAGCAGCTTCAGTGCCCGCTCGACGTCCTTCGCTCAGGCGTCGAGCGGGTCGAGCACGGTGTGGTCGGTCAGGCCGGCCGAGAGCAGGGCGACCTGCTCGCGGGCGTCGCCGAGCCAGTGGTTCAGGGCGGTCAGGCGCGAGGCGTAGTGGCCCACGGCGTACTCCGCGGTCATCCCGATGCCGCCGTGCAGCTGGATCGCCTCCTGCCCGATCAGGCGCCCGGCGCGCGCGGTCTGCAGCTTGGCCCGCGCCGCGGCGTGGCGCACCGCGACGGGGTCGTCGCTCTCGGCGGCGACCAGGGTTGCCCACGTGACGATGCTCCGCGTGAGCTCGAGGGCGGTGTAGAGGTCCGCGGCCCGGAAGGTGAGCGCCTGGAAGCGGTTCAGGGTCACGCCGAACTGCTTGCGCGTGGTCAGGTACGCCGTGGTCATCCGCAGCGCGGTGTCCATCGCCCCGAGCGCCTCGTGGCAGGCCGCGATCTGGGCCTGCGCCTTCACCAGCGCGACGACGTCGGTCGCGTCGCCGCCGGCTCCGAGCGGCGTCACCGCGCCGCGGTCGAGCTCGAGACGGGCCGCACGGCCGCCGTCGTGCGTGCGGTACGCCGTGACGCCGTCGGGGCGCGGGCCGACGAGCACCTCGCCGCCGACGTTCCAGACGATCGTGTCCGCGCGGGCGCCCTGCACGACCGGCTCGGCGACCTCGCCCTCGGCGTACGCGAGGAGGCGCTCGCCCGACGCCAGACCTCCGAGCAGCTCGGCACGTTGCTCGTCGCTGCCCAGCGCGGCGACCAGGCCGCCGGCCAGGACCACCGACGCGACGTACGGCTCGGGCGCCAGGACGCGTCCGATCTCCTCGCAGACCACCGCGACCTCGACCGGCCCGGCGTCCATCCCGCCGTCGGCCTCGGCGAACGGCAGGCCGAGCACGCCCATCTCCGCGAGCCGGCCCCAGAGCCCCTCGTCGAACCCGGGATCCTCCCCGGTCACGTGCCGGCGGCGCTCGGCGTCGACCGCAGGGTCGTAGCCCTTGAGCAGCCCGCGGACCGCGTCGCGCAGGGCCTCCTGCTCCTCGTCCAGCGTGAAGTCCATGTCCTTCTCCCTACAGTCCGAGGATGGTGCCGGCGATGATCTGGCGCTGGATCTCGTTCGAGCCGCCGTAGATCGAGGCCTTGCGCAGGTTCAGGTACGTCGGTGCGCTCAGCGCCGCCCACTCCGGCACCGTGTCCGAGCCACTGGCCAGCGAGAGCGGCCCGGCGAGGTCGACGGCCAGCTCGGAGACCGCCTGCTGCAGCTCGGTGCCCTTGAGCTTCAGGACCGACGAGGCGGGGTGGGGCTTGCCGTCGGAGGAGTGCGCGACGACCCGGAGCGCGGTGAGCTCCAGGGCGAGCAGCTCGTTCTCCAGCTCGACGAACCGCGCCGCGGTCAGCTCGTCGTCGAGCGCGCCGGACTCCTGCGCGATCTCCTTCAGCCGGGCCAGCGCCCGCTTCGTGGCCCCGACCGGGGCGACGCCGACGCGCTCGTTGCCGAGCAGGAACTTGGCGTAGCTCCAGCCCTGGTTGACCTCGCCGACGAGCAGATCGCCAGGGACGCGCACGTCGTCGAAGAACACCTCGTTGACCTCGAAGCTGCCGTCGATCAGCTCGATCGGGCGCAGCGTGACGCCGGGGGAGTCCATCGGGAAGAGGAGGAACGAGATGCCCTGCTGCTTGCGCTCGGCCTCCGGGTCGGTGCGGGCCAGGCAGAAGATCCAGTCGGCGTGCTGGCCGAGCGTCGTCCAGGTCTTCTGGCCGTTGACGATCCAGTCGTCGCCGTCGCGGACGGCCCGCGTGGTCAACGAGGCGAGGTCGGAGCCGGCGTTCGGCTCCGAGAACCCCTGCGCCCACCAGATGTCCAGGTTGGCCGTCGGCGGCAGGAACCGCTCCTTCTGCTCCTGGGAGCCGAAGTTCGCGATCACCGGACCGACCATGTTCGCGTTGAACGCCAGCGGCGGTGGCACGCAGGCCAGCTGCATCTCCTCGTGCCAGATGTGCCGCTGCAGGGGAGTCCAGTCCCGGCCGCCCCACTCCACGGGCCAGTTCGGTACGGCGAGCCCGGCGGCGTTCATGACCCGCATGGTCTCGACGTAGTCGTCCTTGCCGACGTGGTGGCCGGTGGCCACGGTGTCCCGGACGTGCTGGGGGATCTCGGTGGTGAAGAAGGCCCGCATCTCCTCGCGGAACGCGGCCTCCTCCTCGGTGAGTCGCAGCCTCATGCCGCGAGGTTACTCACCAGTTGCCCACGGCGCACCGGCGGGTTTCGGCAGGCTCGACCACCGGGGTTTCGGCAGGCTCGACCACCGGGGTTTCGACCGGCTCGACCACCGGTTCCGAAACCTCACCAGACCAGGACGGGCTTGACCACCTTGCCGGCCAGGACCTCCTCGACCGCGGTGTTGATCTCGGTGAACGGGTAGGTGGTGACCAGGTCGTCGACGTCGAACTGCCCGGCCGCGTTCATCGCGATCAGCCGCGGCACCATCTCCTGCGGGTCGGCGTCGCCCTCGACCGAGGACCGCACGACCTTGCCGTTCTGGAGCAGGTCGATCGCGTCGATGGGGTACTCCTCGGCGCCGAGGCCGAGGGCGACCAGCGTGCCCCGCGGCGCGAGCGACTGCTGGGCCTGCTTCACGACCGCCGGGATCGCCGTCGTGTCGATCGCGTACGACGCGCCACCGCCGGTCAGCTCGCGGACCCGGTCGAGGACCGGGGTCGCCTCGGTCGGGTCGAGCCCGGTCGCGCCGTACCGGCCGGCGATCTCGCGCCGGCTCGCCAGCGGGTCGACGGCGACGAGCGTGCCGACCCCGGCGTGCTGCGCCGCGGCCAGCGCCGCCAGGCCCACCGCGCCGACGCCGTAGACGACCAGGCTGTCCGCGCTCGTCGGCTGGAGCACGTTGAGCACCGTGCCCGCGCCGGTCTGGAACCCGCAGCCGTAGGGCGCGAGCCGGGTCAGGTCGAGTGACCGGTCGACCACGACGCAGTTGTCGGCGTACGCGATCGCGTGCCGGGAGAGGCTGGACTGGCCGAAGAACGACCCGAACACCGGTGCGCCGTCGCGGGTGTAGGTGGTCGACCCGTCCATGCGCATGCCCATGTAGTTGATCAGCAGCGAGGACTCGCAGTAGCCGACGTGGCCCCTCGTGCAGGACGCGCAGGTGCGGCAGGAGCGGAAGCTCAGCACCACGTGGTCGCCGACCTCGATGCCGGTGACGTCCGCGCCCACCTCCTCCACGACGCCGGCGCCCTCGTGGCCGAACACGTTGGGGAACATCTCCGGGGGCAGGAACCCCTTCATCGTGATGTCGGTGTGGCACAGGCCGGTGGCCACGATCCGCACCAGCACCTCGTCGGCCCGGGGCCCCTCCAGGTCGACCTCCTCGACGGAGAAGGAGCCACCCTGCTCGTTGACGACGGCGACGGTTGTCCTCATGCCTCACGCTCCAGCCAGAAGTAGTAGGGGTCAGCCGTCCCGAACACCGGCTCGAGCTTGCCGTTCATGATGCCCATCACCGTCTGCCCGTCGACGGCCTTGAAGTGGTCGAGCACCGCCATCGCGTCGTAGACCAACGTCGCGGTGACCTCGCCGCGGAACCGGACGTCCCACAGCGAGGCGCTGCCACCCCCGGCGGCCGCGGTGTTCGCGTAGAGAACGCCGTCCTGTCCCCGGCAGATCAGCGGGTGCGCCTCGAGCGGCGAGTCGAACCGCTTGCCGTGCCAGCCGATCTTCCCGAGCAGCGCGCTCGCGGGATGGCCGGTGTCGAAGTCGCCGCCGTGCCAGCTGCCGAGCATCTCCTCGACCCGGACCGGTGCGAGGTCCGACCAGAGCGCGTCGAGGTCGGCGGGCGCGGGCCCGGGGGCGGCGGCGAGGGCGTCGAAGCGGGCGCGGAGGCTCACCCGCCCACCCTAGTGGAACACGTTCTAGGTTTCGAGGTGTCGACGGGCAGCGCCGAGGCCGGGCCCGCCGATCCGTAGACTCCGTCCAATGTCCGAGATGCCGCCCGACGCCCGCCCGGCCGAGACCTACGCCGAGGTCGAGGACGCCCTGCTCTCCCGCTGGCCCGAGTCGCGGCTCGACCCGACCCTGGAGCGGATCGAGGCGTTCACCGAGCTGCTCGGCGAGCCGCAGCGCGCGTACCCGGTCATCCACCTGACCGGCACCAACGGCAAGACGTCGACGGCGCGGATGATCGAGACCCTGATCCGCGCCGTCGGGCTCCGCACCGGGCGGTTCACCAGCCCGCACCTGGAGTCGATGACCGAGCGGATCGTGATCGACGGCGAGCCGATGAGCGACGAGGAGTTCGTGCGGGCGTTCAACGACGTCGCGCCGTACACCCACCTCGTCGACGCCGAGCACGACCACCCGCTGTCGTTCTTCGAGACCGTGGTCGGGATGGCGTACGCCGCCTTCGCGGACGCCCCGGTCGACGTCGCGGTCGTCGAGGTCGGCATGGGTGGGGCGTGGGACGCGACCAACGTCGCCGACGCACAGGTCGCGGTGCTCACGCCGATCGCGATGGACCACGAGAAGTACCTCGGCGACACGGTCGGCAAGATCGCCGCGGAGAAGGTCGGGATCATCAAGCCGGGGTCGACCGTGATCACCGCCGTGCAGCTGCCCGAGGTGGCGGCGCAGATCGTGGCGCGCGCCGCGGAGGTCGGCGCGACCGTGGCGCGCGAGGGTCTCGAGTTCGGCGTGCGCAGCCGGGTGCCCGCAGTCGGCGGCCAGATGCTGTCCCTGCAGGGCCTCCGGGGCACGTACGACGAGGTGTTCCTTCCGCTCTACGGGGCCCACCAGGGCCAGAACGCGGCCCTCGCCCTGGCGGCCGTCGAGGCATTCCTGGGCGGCGACGAGCCGCTGGCCGAGGACGTCGTCAAGGACGCGTTCGCCGAGGTGACCTCGCCGGGCCGGCTCGAGGTGATCCGCCGGTCGCCCACGATCGTGCTGGACGCGGCCCACAACCCGCACGGCGCCGCCGCCCTGGTGGACGCGCTCGAGGACTCGTTCGTGTTCAGCCCGCTGATCGGTGTCGTCGGCGTGATGGCGGACAAGGACTACGAGGGCCTGCTCGCCACCCTCGAGCCGGTGTTCGCGCACATCGTCTGCACCCAGAACTCCACCGAGCGGGCGCTCCCGGCGGCTGCGCTGGCGGAGGTCGCCCGCGGCATCTTCGGCCAGGACCGGGTCAGCGAGACCCGGTCTCTGGTCGAGGCGATCGACCAGGCCACCACCCTCGCGGAGGCGGGCGGCGTGTTCGGCGAGAGCCTCGGCTCCGGCGGCGTGCTGGTCACCGGCTCGGTGATCACCGTCGGCGAGGCGCGCCACGTGCTGCGCCACCGCGGAGACGGCGTCTGATGCAGCGCAGGCTCTGCTCGGCGATCCTGCTGCTGGAGGCCGTGGTCGTCGGCCTGTCGACCCCGGTCCTGATCTCTGTGGAGTCGGTCGACACGGCCCGGGCGTTGTGGATCGGCCTGGGGCTCACGGTGGCCTGCCTGCTCACGGCCGGGCTGCTCCGGCGCCCCTGGGGGTACCACCTCGGCTGGGCGATCCAGGCTGCCGCGATCCTGCTCGGCTTCGAGGTCACCGCGATGTTCGCCCTCGGGGTGATCTTCCTGGCGCTGTGGGTGACCGCCGTCCGGCTCGGCCGGACGATCGACCGGGACCGCTCAGCGGTGGGTCAGTGACTCGCTGATCAGCCAGTTCAGGGTCAACCAGACGTTGTAGCTCGACAGCGGCGCGAACCGGGTCGTGTGCTCGTCCGCGGTCTCCATGACCGCGCACTGGCCGGTGTCCCCGGTGTCGACCATGACGAGCCCGGAGTCGGTCGCCGACGAGCGGAGCGTCCAGAGGAACCAGGGCTGCTCCCAGGTCGTGACGTCGGCACCTTCCGGGGGCGGTACCGAAGGGTCGACCAGCCGGTTCATGACGAGGCTGATCGGCACGGTGACCGGGTCCGACGAGGGCGTGCGCGCCGGGCCCAGGCCGAGCCACTGCGCGATGGTCAGCGCCAGCCTCCTCGCCGGCACGCGGAAGGTGGTCTCGGCGTGCTCGAGGGTGTCGGGTCGCTCGGCGGTCTCCGGGCCGGCGCGCGGCGTACGCGGTGAGGACGTGGCGGTGACGGTGGCCCGGTCGCGGACGAGGGTGGCGTCGAGCTTCAGGCTGGTGGCCGCCACCGAGGCTTCGACGAGGATGCGCGCGTCAGGGCTGCCGAGGACGGCACCCCGGGCCGCGTCCGCCGGCTGCCACGGGGCCGTGGGCGCCGCCCGGAGCAGGTCGGGCGCGGTCGGCGGGGCGTCGGCCGCGTCCACCGGCCGCTCGGGGAGCTCGAGGCCCGTGAGGGCCTCCAGGAGCGCCTGCTCGTGGCGGTGGAGCTGGATGCTCTCGACGTGCGCGGCGACGACGAGGTCGGCGCCGTCGAGGGGCGCGATCCAGACGATCGTGGTGACCACCGCCTCGCCGTCGACGTGGGCGAAGACCAGGCGGCTGCCCATGGAGGTGGCCGGCGAGGTGGCCCCGGATGCACGCCCCGGCCGGGTCCAGGGGTCGACGGACACGAGGTGCAGCTCCTCGAGGGACGCCGTGGCCTCGTCGAGCACCCGGGCCGCCACGTGGTCGGAGGCCCGCTCGGCCAGGGCGACCGACATGGTCGGCCTCACCCCGTCGGCGTCGTCCCAGGGGCTGGCCGTGATCAGCTGGAGCAGCCGTCCGCCGGCATACCCCACCGCGGCTCCGGGGTCGACCTCCAGCCACCCGGGGGGCACGTCCAGGCGCACGTCGGCCCGATCGTCGCCGAGGTGCCTCATCACGCCCTCTCAATGGTCCCGAGATCCCACCCTCCAGCCACGATAACCCCGGAGGCCCGAGACACCCCGTCGGCCCCTAGGGTCTAGCCATGACCCAGCGCACCCTCGTCCTGCTCAAGCCCGACGCTGTCCGTCGCGGCCTGGTCGGCAGCATCCTCAGCCGGTTCGAGGCCAAGGGGCTCTCGATCGCGGCGATGGAGCTGCGCACGATCGACGCCGGCCTCGCGGACCAGCACTATGCCGAGCACGTGGCCAAGGACTTCTACCCGCCGTTGCGCGACTTCGTCACCAGCGGTCCGCTGGTCGCGGTCGTGCTCGAGGGCGACGAGGCCGTCGAGGTGGTCCGCGCCCTGAACGGCGCCACCGACGGACGGAAGGCGGCGCCGGGCACGATCCGCGGCGACTTCTCGCTCTCCAACCGGGAGAACCTCGTGCACGGCTCGGACTCGGCGGAGTCGGCGGCGCGCGAGATCGGGATCTGGTTCCCGGGGCTGTAGCCCGCCGACGCTGCTGAGGCAGATGGGGCCAGTGGGGCGTGTCGTCCACGGGATCGAGCGGTTCCGCTCCTAGGCTCGTCCTCGGGTAGGGCGCGTCGGCCGTCGTCTTCTCCGGGGTCGTCTTTCCGGGGCGTCGTACCTCTTCCCCGACGACGTTCCTGCGAGGCGAGCAGATGGCCAACAGTTTCATCGGCCGCGACATGGCGGTCGACCTCGGCACGGCCAACACCCTGGTCTACGTGCGGGGTCGCGGCGTGCTGCTGGACGAGCCGTCCGTCGTCGCCATGAACACCCAGACCCGGGAGATCCTCGCCGTCGGGTCGGAGGCGAAGCGGATGATCGGCCGTACGCCGGAGGGCATCACCGCCATCCGGCCGCTGCGCGACGGGGTGATCGCCGACTTCGACGCCACCGAGCAGATGCTGCGCCACTTCATCGCCCAGGTGCACCGGCGGCGGTACTTCGCCAAGCCGCGCCTGGTGATCTGCGTGCCGAGCGGCGTGACGCCGGTCGAGCAGCGCGCGGTCAAGGAGGCCGGCTACCAGGCCGGCGCTCGTCGGGTCTACATCATCGAGGAGCCGATGGCCGCCGCCATCGGCGCCGGCCTGCCCGTGCACGAGGCGACCGGCAACATGGTCGTGGACATTGGCGGCGGCACCACGGAGGTCGCGGTGATCTCCCTCGGTGGGCTGGTGACCACGCTGTCGGTGCGCACCGCCGGCGACGAGCTCGACCAGGCGATCATCGCCTGGATGAAGAAGGAGCACTCGCTCATGCTCGGCGACGGCACCGCCGAGGAGGTCAAGATGACCCTCGGCTCGGCGTACCCGCTGGCCCAGGAGCCGAGCGCGGAGATCCGCGGCCGCGACATGGTCTCCGGCCTGCCGCGCACCGTCACGGTCTCCAGCGCGGAGATCCGCAAGGCCATCGAGGAGCAGCTGCACGCGATCATCGACGCGGTGCGCGCCACGCTCGACCAGACCCCGCCCGAGCTCGCCGGCGACATCATGGACCGCGGCATCGTGCTCACCGGCGGGGGAGCGCTGCTGCGCGGTCTCGACGAGCGCCTGCGGCACGAGACCGGCATGCCGGTCCACGTCGCCCACGACCCGCTGAGCTCGGTGGTGATCGGGTCGGGCAAGTGCGTGGAGGAGTTCGAGGCGCTCCAGCAGGTCCTGGTGTCGGAGACGCACCGCCGGGGCGCGTGATGCGCCCGAAGCTCTCAGGTCGCGGTCCCGAGGCGCCCACGCCCGAGCAGCGTGCCCGCCGGGTGCTTGCGCTGCTGGTGCTGGCCTGCCTCACGATCATCACGCTGGACGCCCGGGCCGGATCCGGGTCGCCGCTCGACCCGGTGCGCGCCGCGGTCGGCAACGTGATCGGCCCGGCGGAGTCGGCGACCGCCACCGCGTTCCGGCCGTTCACCGACGTCGGCGACGCGCTGCGCACCAACCACGGCCTCCGCAAGGACATCACCCGGCTCGAGGCCGACAACGCCCGGCTGCGCCAGCAGGTCGCGACCCTGCCCCTGGACCGCACCCGGCTCGCCGAGCTCGACGGGCTCACCAGGACGGTCGCCGACACCGGCTACTCGCTGGTCGCCGCGCGCGTCGTGGCGATCGGGCCCATGCAGTCGTTCTCGCGCACGGTCACGATCGACGCCGGCACGTCGTCGGGGGTGCGCAAGGACATGACGGTGCTCAACAACGACGGGCTGGTCGGCCGCGTCGTGAGCGCGACCCGCACCACGGCCACCGTGCTGCTGATCATCGACACGGACTCCGTCGTGGGGGGCCGGCTCGGCACCGACCTCGAGATCGGCTTCCTCCGCGGCCGAGGGTCCGCCGCCGACACCGGCCGCCTCGCGCTCGATCTCGTCGACGACTCCGTGGTTCCGTCGAAGGACGACGTGGTCGTGACCTGGGGCTCGAAGGACGGCGTGCCGTACGTCGCCGGCATCCCGATCGGCCGCGTCGAGTCGGTCGTGTCCTCGCCCCGGCAGAGCTCCCGGCAGGCGGTGATCAAGCCGTTCGTGGACTTCACGGCGCTCGACGTGGTCGGGGTCGTCGTACCGAAGGGCACGCAGGGTGACCGTCCCGTGCTCACGGCGGGAGCGCCGAAGTGACCGCCCTCCGCGCCGGGGCCCTGACCGCGATGGTCTGCCTGGCCGTGGTCGCCCAGGTCGTGCTCTTCCCGTACGTCGCGATCGACGGCGTCGTGCCGAACCTCGCCCTGGTGCTGGTCGTGGTCGCCGCGATCGACCGCGGGCCGCAGTTCGCCGCGCTCCTCGGCTTCGGTGCCGGGCTCCTGCTCGACCTCGCTCCGCCCGCCGACCACGTGGCGGGTCGCTGGGCCCTGGCTCTGGTGGTGGTCGGCTACCTCGCCGGCCGCGTGCGCCAGGACGCCAGGTCCTCGACGTTCACCGCGGTCCTGGTCGTGGGCGCGGGGTCGTTCGTCGGCACCTCGCTCTACGCGTTCTCCGGCGTGCTGCTCCACGACGGGGGACTCCCGGTCGACCAGATGCTGCGGATCATCGTGACCAGCGTGCTCTGGGACCTGCTCCTCGCACCGCTCCTCGTGCCGGTCTTCCTCTGGGTGCTCGGCTCGCTGCGGGCGAGCAGTGAGCGCGCCTTCCACGAGAGCGTGCGGGTCCTGCGCTGATGGCCGCGGTGCTGATCCGCCCCTCGCAGCAGAAGAGCCGGCTCCGGCTCTTCGTCCTGCAGGTGCTCTTCGTGACGCTGTTCGTCACGCTCTTCGCCCGGCTCTGGTACCTCCAGGTCTTCACCGGCGAGGAGTACCAGGCGAAGGCGGCCGAGCAGTCCGTGCGCGAGATCGTGGTCCAGCCGGCGCGCGGCCTGATCGTCGACGCCATGGGCCGGCCGCTGGTGACCGACCGGGCCAGCTGGGTGGTCAGCGTCGACCGGACCGTCCTCGGCAACCTGCCCGACGCCCAGGCCGAGGCGCTGCTGCGCAAGGTCGCGGCGGCCGTCCACCAGCCCTACGACGACGTGCTCGCCCGCACGCGCCTCTGTGGTGACCCCAGCGCGGTCGCGGGCACCTGCTGGAACGGCTCGCCCTTCCAGCCGGTGCCGGTCGCGCGCGACGTGCCGCAGGCCACGGCGGTGCAGATCTCGGAGCAGGGGGAGGAGTACCCCGGTGTGGTCGCCCAGCGGGAGAGCGTCCGGGCGTACCCGGCACCGTTCGGCATCAACGCCGCGGGCGTGCTCGGCTACCTGAGCCCGATCACGGCCGACGAGCTCTCCGAGGCCGAGAAGTCCGACGACCGGTCCCTGAACGGTGCCTCGCTCGTCGGCCGCGCCGGGCTGGAGAAGTCCTACGACCAGTGGCTGCGCGGCGTGCCCGGCTACGAGAAGGTCGCGGTCGACTCGATGGGCCGGGTGCTCGGCGACTCGGGGCAGGCAGAGGCGACGCCCGGGGACACCCTGGTGACCTCGCTCGACGCGAAGGTGCAGGGCGTCGTCGAGCAGCAGCTGCACGACGCGATCGCTACCGCGCGCAAGACCTACGACAAGGTCACGCACAAGAACTACGTCGCCGACAGCGGTGCGGTGGTGGTGCTCGACGCGAAGGACGGCAGCGTCGTCGCGATGGCGAGCCAGCCGACGTACGACCCCTCGGTGTGGGTCGACGGGATCACCCAGAAGCAGCTGAAGGCCCTCTACTCGAAGAAGGCGGGCGACCCGCTGCTCTTCCGGGCCACGCAGGGACAGTTCGCGCCCGGCTCCACGTGGAAGCCGATCATGACCGTCGGGGCGTTCAACCACGGCTTCGGCCCGGACAGCCGCCTCGACTGCTCCAGCGGCGTGCAGGTCGGCAACCGGCTGTTCAAGAACTACGAGTCGGCCTCCTACGGGATGATCGACTTCGCGCGGGCGCTGGAGATCAGCTGCGACACGTTCTTCTACCGGGTCGGACTCAGCTTCTGGAACCGCTTCGGCTCCGACCCGAGCGACGTGCACGCCAAGGACCCCCTGGTCAGCGAGGCCAAGGACTTCGGGTTCGGGCAGCGCACCGGCATCGACATCCCGGGCGAGGCGACGGGCCGGATCGCCGACCGGCAGTGGAAGCTCGCCTACTGGAACGCCATGAAGGGCTACTACTGCAAGGTCGACCGCAAGAACACCAGCGGCAAGCGCGACTTCCTGCACGTCTTCGCCCACGAGTTCTGCCTCGAGGGCAACCAGTACCACGTCGGCGACGCGGTGAACTTCGCGATCGGCCAGGGCGACACGATGGTCACCCCGCTCCAGCTCGCGCGCGCGTACGCCGCCCTCTCCAACGGAGGCACCCTGTACGCCCCGCGCGTCGCGAAGGCGATCGTCGACCCCAGCGGCCACGTGGTCCGACGGATCGACCCGGTGGTGCAGGGCCGGGTGAAGTCGAAGAGGTCCGCGCTCCGCTACGTCGACACCGCCCTGCAGGGCACGCCTCGCGAGGGCACGCTGGCCTGGAAGTTCGGCGGCTTCCCGCTGGACAAGGTCAAGATCCGCGGCAAGACCGGCTCGGCCGAGGTCTACGGCAAGCAGAGCACGTCCTGGGTGGCCACCTACACGAAGGACTACGTCGTGGTGATGATGGTCAGCCAGGCCGGCACCGGCTCCGGTACGTCGGGCCCGGCGGTGCGCAAGATCTGGGAGGCGCTCTACGGCATCGACGGCGAGAACGTCGACCCGGCGAAGTCGATCATCCCGGGCGTCACGCCGCCGCGGCGCCTGCCGACGTTCGCCTCCGACGGCTCGATCCTGCCGCCCGCGACGGGAGGGTCGCGATGACGCTCGTCCCGCAGACCCGCGCGCGGCTCCAGGCGCTCAACCCGCCGCGCACCGACTGGGCGCTGATCCTGGCGACCGGCGCGATCCTCGTGATCGGCACGTTGCTGGTCTGGTCCTCGACCTCCGCGAACCACGCCCTGACCCACGGGCACGACACGGCGTACCTGCGCAAGCACCTGGCCAACATCGTGATCGGCCTCGCGCTCGCGGCGGCCGTCGTGGTCACCGACCACCGGTGGGTGCGCATCCTCGCGCCGCTGGTGTACGCCGGGTCCGTCGTCGGCCTGCTCCTGGTCCTCGTCATGGGCTCGACGATCAACGGCTCGCAGTCGTGGCTGATCGTCGGCGGGATGTCGCTGCAGCCGGCCGAGTTCGCCAAGCTCGCCGTGGTCGTCGGCATGGCGCTGCTCGCGGCCGAGCGGGTGGAGGGCTCCCGGCGCCGCCAGGTCGGCACGGTCGAGGTCGTGCTGATGCTGGCGATCGCGGGGCTGCCGGCGCTGCTGATCCTGCTGCAGCCCGACCTCGGCACGATGCTGGTGCTGTCGGCCACGGTCTTCGGGGTCCTCGCGGTCTCCGGCGCACCCCGGCGCTGGCTGGCGGGCATGGCTGCGGCCGGGGTCCTCGGCGCGGCGGTCGTGGTCTCCTTCGGGATCCTCAAGGCCTACCAGGTCAACCGGTTCATGGCGTTCACCAACCCCGACCTCGACCCCCGCGGCGCCGGCTACAACACCACCCAGGCCCGGATCGCGATCGGCAACGGCGGGGTCTTCGGCCAGGGCCTCTTCGCCGGCTCGCAGACGAAGTCGGGCTTCGTGCCCGAGCAGCACACCGACTTCGTCTTCACGGTCGCCGGGGAGGAGCTCGGCCTGGTCGGGGCGGGCGTGCTGATCGCGCTCTTCGCGCTGCTGCTCTGGCGTGCGCTGCTGATCGCGACGCGGGCCGAGGACCTCTTCGGCCGGCTCGCGGCGGCCGGCATCGCCTGCTGGTTCGGCTTCCAGACCTTCCAGAACATCGGGATGTGCCTGGGGATCATGCCGGTGACCGGCGTACCCCTCCCGCTCGTGTCGTACGGCGGGTCCTCGATGTTCGCCTCGCTGATCGGCGTCGGGCTGCTGCTGAACATCCAGCGCCGCTCGGCGATCTCCCCGAGCAGCCGGCTGCCGGCGGCGCGGGTGCTCGCTCGTTAGGGCAATCCCCTGACCGGGCCATGGCGGGTCGCCGCCCGCGGTGACAGCATCGAGCCCATGGCCGAGCTGGCCGGACTGGGCGAAGTCGTCGCACGCGTCCCCCTGACTGGTCACGTCGGGAAGTCGGGGGCCGGACTCGAGCGCGTCCGCACCGCCGACGGGGCGTCGTACGTCGTCAAGCGCGTCACGGCCGAGTCGGACCTGCTGCACGCCCTCCTGGGTGGCGGCCCGGCCCGGGAGTACCTGCTGTGGCGCGAGGGAGCGCTCGACCGGCTTCCCGCGGGCGTCACCCACGCGGTCCTCGACGGCTGGTGCGAGGACGACACCACCGTGATCGTGATGCGCGACCTCGGTGACCGCGTGCTCAGCTGGGACGACCGCCTGACCGCGGAGCAGACGCGCTGGGTGATGGGCCGGGTCGCGGCGCTCCACCGGACCTTCCTCGCGGACCCGCCGCGCGCGGTCGCTCCGCTCGGGCCGGTGCTGGACCAGTTCGCACCGCACCGGATCGGCGCGGTCGCCGGCGCGGACAGCCCGCTCCCGGACCTGGTCCGGCGCGGCTGGACCCTGTTCGCCGACCTCGTCCCGAACGACGTCGCCGGCGCGGTCTTCGGCGTGCTCGCCGACGTCGCGCCCTATGCCGCGGGCCTGGTGGCTGCGGGTCCGGTGACGCTGGTCCACGGCGACCTGGCCACGGTCAACATGGGCTTCGACGGCGACGACCTGGTCCTGCTCGACTGGGCGATGCCGGTCCTGGCGCCCGGCGCGATGGACGTCGCTCGCTTCATCGCGGGCTGCTCGTCGGTCGTCGCGCTGAGCCGGGAGGACACGATCGCGGCCTACCGTGCCGCTGCCGGGCCGGCGTACGACGAGACCGCGATGCGGTTGGCCCTCCTGCTCGGCCTCGTCTGGCTGGGGTGGAACAAGGCGCTGGACGCGGCGGAGCATCCGGACCCGGCGACCCGGGCCCGGGAACGCGACGACCTGGACTGGTGGGTGGCCCAGGCGCGCACGACGCTGGAGAGTGGGGTGCTCTGAGGTGGAGCTGGACACGTTGTACCGCCGGACGGTGGAGAGCTGGAACGAGCAGGTCCGCCGGGTCGGCGCCGACCAGTGGGACCTGCCCACGCCGTGCAGCGACTGGACCGTGCGCGGCCTGGTCAACCACGTCACCGGCGAGGACCTCTGGACCGTGCCGTTGCTGGACGGCAGCACGATCGAGGAGGTCGGCGACCGGTTCGACGGTGACCTGCTCGGGGACGACCCGGGCGGTGTCGCGCTCCGTGCCGCGGACGACGCCGCGAGCGCCGTCGCCGAGCGGCTCCCGGCGGGTGGCACCGTCCAGCTGTCCTACGGTGAGGAACGGCTCGAGGAGTACGTCGCACAGCTGGCCGCCGACCACCTCGTCCACGGGTGGGACCTCGCCGCTGCGATCGGCGGGCCTCCCCGCCTGGATCCCGACGTCGTGGCCGGCGTGGCGAGCTGGTTCGCCGACCGCGAGGAGCTCTACCGCAGCGTGGGTGCGATCGGCCCGCGCGCCGGCACGCACGACGACCCGCAGGACGACCTGATCGCGGGGTTCGGCCGCGACCCGAGCTGGCGCGTACCCTAGGAGGTCGTCCCCCGCCGTCCTTCGAGAGGTTTCGCCGTGCCCGAGTCGCTGTTCGCCCGACTTGAGCCCCACCTGCCGACCGTGCAGAAGCCGATCCAGTACGTCGGGGGCGAGCTCAACTCCGTGCAGAAGCCGTGGGGCGACGACGAGCGCACCGTCCGCTGGGCGCTGATGTACCCCGACGCGTACGAGGTGGGCCTGCCCAACCAGGGCGTCCAGATTCTCTACGAGGTGCTCAACGAGCGCGACGACGTGCTCGCGGAGCGCACCTACGCCGTCTGGCCCGACCTCGAGGAGGTCATGCGGCGCGAGGGCATCCCGCAGTTCACCGTCGACAGCCACCGCCCCGTGCGCGCGTTCGACCTGCTCGGCATCTCCTTCGCCACCGAGCTCGGCTACACCAACATGCTCACCGCGCTCGACCTCGCGGGCATCGCCCTGCACGCCGTCGACCGCACCGACGACGACCCGGTCGTGGTCGCGGGCGGCCACTCGGCGTTCAACCCCGAGCCGATCGCCGACTTCGTCGACGCGGCCGTGCTCGGCGACGGCGAGGAGGTCGTGCTCGCGATCAGCGAGGTCGTGCGGGAGTGGAAGGCCGACGGGCGACCCAGCGCGGACATGCCGAGCGCTCGCGACGAGCTCCTGCGGCGGCTCGCGGTCTCCGGCAACGTCTACGTGCCGAAGTTCTACGACGTGGGCTACGCGGCCGACGGGTCCCTGACCGGCGTACGGCCGAACGTGCCGGGCGTCCCGGCTCGCGTCCGCAAGCACACGCTGATGGACCTCGACGCGTGGCCCTACCCGCGCAGCCCGCTGGTGCCGCTCGCCGAGACCGTCCACGAGCGGTTCTCGGTGGAGATCTTCCGCGGCTGCACACGCGGTTGCCGGTTCTGCCAGGCCGGCATGATCACGCGCCCGGTCCGGGAGCGCTCGATCACCACGATCGGCGACATGGTCGAGAACGGCATCCGGCGCTCGGGCTTCGACGAGGTCGGCCTGCTGTCGCTGTCGAGCGCCGACCACACCGAGATCGGTGACCTGGCCACCGGCCTGGCCGACCGGTACGACGGCACCAACGTCTCCCTCTCGCTGCCGAGCACGCGCGTGGACGCGTTCAACATCACGCTGGCCAACGAGTTCTCCCGCAACGGTCGCCGTTCGGGGCTGACGTTCGCGCCCGAGGGCGGGTCGGAGCGGATGCGCAAGGTGATCAACAAGATGGTCACCGAGGAGGACCTCATCCGCACGGTGGCCGCGGCGTACTCCCACGGGTGGCGGCAGGTGAAGCTCTACTTCATGTGCGGCCTGCCGACGGAGACCGACGAGGACGTCCTCGAGATCGCCGACCTCGCGAAGAAGGTGATCGCGAAGGGTCGTGAGGTCTCCGGCCACAACGACATCCGCTGCACGGTGTCGATCGGCGGGTTCGTGCCCAAGCCGCACACGCCGTTCCAGTGGGCCGCCCAGCTCGACCACGAGACGACCGACGAGCGGCTGCGCAAGCTGCGCGAGGAGGTCCGCACCGACAAGCGGTACGGCCGGGCGATCGGCTTCCGGTACCACGACGGCAAGCCCGGGATCGTCGAGGGACTGCTCTCCCGTGGCGACCGCCGGGTCGGCCGGGTCATCGAGCAGGTCTGGCGCGACGGCGGGCGGTTCGACGGCTGGAGCGAGCACTTCTCCTACGAGCGCTGGATGACGGCCGCGGAGTCGGCGCTGGCCGGCACGGGCGTCGACGTCGACTGGTACACCACCCGCGAGCGCACGTACGACGAGATCCTGCCCTGGGACCACCTCGACTCCGGTCTCGACAAGGACTGGCTCTGGGAGGACTGGGAGGACGCCCTCGACCCCGACTCGGTCGACGTCGAGGACTGCCGCTGGACCCCCTGCTACGACTGCGGCGTCTGCCCGGAGATGGGCACCGACATCCAGATCGGGCCGACGGGGCAGAAGTTGCTCCCGCTCAACGTGGTCTGACGAAGCGCTGACGGCGGGCGACACGACCCGGACGTCCTGCGGTGTGGTGGTCCGGGCGACCAGAAGGCAGGGCGTCCCACGGCGAGGCGTCGTCCCCTTAGGGTGGCCGACGTGGCCAACCGATCCCGCCTGGGCAGGTCAGCGGCGCTCTGTTGGCTGCTGCTCTCCGCGATCCTCGACGCTGCATGGACGCCCGGTTGGTTGGGACAGGTCGGGCTGTTCACGGTCGCTGCCGTCGGAGCGGGAGTCCTGTGGAACGCCGGCGCCCTTGCGGCGGCGTGGCGTGAGGACGAGGAAGCGAAGCGCGGGAGCAGCGCACCCTGACGGGTACCGGTCGACGCCGCTGAGGCAAGGCTCACCTGAGTCGAATGCCCTTGTATTCAAGGTCTTTCGGCCCCTCAACCCAATGGCGACCGTGCCGATCTTCAGGACAGTGTCTCGGGTCCTGATGAGAGGTATGTCCCGATGACCAAGCTGTTCCTCCCGGCCGTGCGGCTGATGGGCCGGTTGCGTTACGCGTACAAGATCGTGCTCGTGCCCGCGCTGCTGCTGGTGCCCCTGGCCCTGGTCACCAAGGGGTACGTCGACATCCAGAGCACGCAGGTCAGCTTCAGCGCCAAGGAGCGCGACGGGCTGGCCTACCTGGCGCCGTTGAGCGACCTCACGGCACGCACGGTCTCCGCGCGCCGGCTCGCGGTGAGCGGCCAGGACCCGGCCACCGCCGGCGTGGGAGCGGCGGTCGACCGGGTGGAGAAGGTGCAGGCGACGTACGGCGCGGAGCTCGAGACCGCAGCTGCCTGGACGGCCGCGAAGAGCGCGCTCACCGCCGCCGGGGCCGCCCAGGGGCCGCAGGCGGCGTTCGACGCCTACAACAAGGCGACCGCCGCCCTGCAGGGGCTGATCGTGCACGTGTCGGACAAGTCGAACCTGACCCTCGACCCCGACCTGGACACCTACTACCTGATGGACGCGCTGGTCTTCCGGCTCCCCGTGCTGCTCGACACCGGTGCCCAGGCCTACGACCGGGTGCTGCTGGCGAAGACCGGCACCGCCGCGCAGCGGGACGCGACCCGGATCCAGCTCGCGGTCGCCGGCGGCGTCCTCGCCAGCACCGGCGATGCCGTCGACGCCGGGCTGAAGACCATGCTGGCCCAGACCCACAGCACGACGCTCGCGCAGGACGTCCAGGGCAAGGCGAAGGCCGCCCACGACGCGCTGGCGGCCCTCGTCGACCAGATCAACGCTGCGGTCAGCTCCAACGACCTCGCTGCGGTGCAGCAGGCGACCGCGGAGACGGCCTTCAGGACGACCGCTGCGCTCGCGCGGGCCTACGAGCCGCAGAACGACCAGCTGATCGGCGTACGGATCGGCGGGTTCCAGGCGAACGCGCACCGCGTCGAGCTGGGCCTGCTGGTCTCCGTGCTGATCGCCGCCTACCTCGCCGTCGGTTTCTACCTCGCCACGACGCGGGCGATGCGGAGGATGGGTACGTCGCTCGAGGCGCTGGCCGCCGGCGACCTGACCACGACCGCCGACGTCGACTCGCGCGACGAGCTCGGCACGATGGGCGTCGCGCTGAACCGCGCGATCGAGCGGATGCGCGAGATCGTGCAGGCCCTGGTCCACACCGCCGACGGCATCGCCTCCTCGAGCACCGAGGTCTCCGCCGTCAGCAGCCAGCTGCAGACCACGGCACAGCAGACGTCCAGCCAGGCCGAGTCGGCGAGCGTCGTCGCCACCCAGGTCTCCCAGAACGTCGACACGGTCGCGGCCAGCACCGAGCAGATGTCGGCGTCGATCCGGGAGATCGCGGTGAGCGCCGCGGAGGCGGCGACCGTCGCCGCCGAGGCGGTGTCCGCGGCCGACGCCACCGGCAGCACCGTGGGCCGGCTCACCGAGAGCTCGGCGGACATCGGGGCCGTGCTCAACGTGATCACCGCGATCGCCGAGCAGACCAACCTGCTGGCCCTCAACGCGACGATCGAGGCCGCCCGGGCCGGGGAGGCGGGCCGCGGGTTCGCCGTGGTCGCCAACGAGGTCAAGGACCTGGCGCAGGAGACCGCCCGGGCGACCGGCGACATCGCGCAGAAGATCGAGACGATCCAGCAGGACACGGGGGCCGCCCAGGAGGCCATCGTCCGGATCAGCGAGGTGATCAACCGGATCGACGAGCTGCAGACCACGATCGCCTCCGCGGTCGAGGAGCAGAGCTCGGTCACCCTCGAGATGGGCCGCAGCATCACCGAGATCGCCAACGGCTCCCGCTTGATGGCCGACACCATCGAGGGCGTCGCCAGCTCGACCCAGCAGACCACGAGCGGACTGGCCAGTGCCGACCAGGCGACGTTCCGGCTGACCGAGACGGCGACCGAGCTGCGGGAGCTGGTGACCCAGTTCCAGACCTGAGACCGCGTCAGGCGGTCTTCTCGGTCGCTGGTCTCGCCGTGAGCTGGTCCTCCAGGTAGGCGGGACGCGAGGCAGCCAGTCCGACGAGGTACTGCGGCACGCACACGGCGAGCAGCGCCCACAGCGGCACGGTCCACCCGCGGGTCGCGTCGTGGAGCACCCCGACGCCGAAGGGTCCGATCACGGAGATCAGGTACCCGACCGACTGGGTGAACCCGGACAGGGCCGCCGTGCCGGCCGGCGTACGGGCACGCAGGCCGATCAGGGTGAGGATGAACGGGAACGTCGTCGTTCCGATGCCGAGGGCCACGGCCCACACCCACGCGCCGCCGACCGGGGCGATCAGCAGCCCGAGGTAGCCCACGGGGTAGCACCCCATGATGGCGGTGAGCAGCACACGGGGGTCGGCGAGCCGGGCCGTCAGGGACGGGATCACGAACGACAGCGGGATGCTGATGCCGGTGGCGACGCCGAGCAGCAGGCCCGCGGTCGAGGCGCTGAACCCCGCGTCGCGGTAGACCTTGGCCACCCAGCCGAAGATCACGTACGCCTGCAGGGACTGCAGCCCGAAGAACACCGCCATCACCCAGCCGATGCGGGTCCGGGCCACGTCGGCCAGTCCGTGGCGCTGCGGCTGCACCTCCTGACGCTGGTCGTGGCGGACGAGCGCGAGCCAGGGGAGCACCGCCACCACGGCCGTGCCCGCCCAGACGACCAGGCCGAGCCGCCAGTCCAGACCCGCTCCGGAGCCGTGCTCGGCGATCGGCACGGTCAGGATCGACGCCGAGGTCAGGCCCAGGGCCAGGAACGTCGAGTACACCGACGTCAGCAGGCCCACCCGGTCGGGGAAGTGCAGCTTCACCAGCGAGGGGAGAAGCACGTTCGCGACCGCCATGCCCGACAGCGAGACGAACGAGAGCAGCAGGAACGGCACGCCGGCGTCCATCCGGGAGCGCAGCCAGAGGCCGGCGACGAGGGCGAGCAGCGCGACCAGGGTCGCCCGGTGCATCCCGATCCGCCGCGCGAACCGCGGTGCCAGCGCCCCGAAGACCGCGAAAGACAGCACCGGGAGGCTGGTCAGCAGGCCGGTCTCGGTGCCGTTGAGGCCCAGACCGCCCCGCACCTCGTCGAGGACCGGGCCGACGCTGACCGCGGCGGGCCGCAGGTTGAAGGCGAGCGTGGCGATGCCGACGACGACGAGCACACGCTGGAACCGGGTCTCCTGGTCACCTGCGTGCACCGGACGATCCAACCACCGACCGCAAACCGACCTGACATCGCGCTGCGACAGCCGGTCGCGACCGGGACCTTGGACCCGGGTGATGTGACCTTGGCCACTGACTCCTGGACCGTCCCGGCGGCCACGCTCGGGAGCAGGAGAGTGCACAGCTGACAGTGGGGGCCAGTGATGATGCGCGAGAACGTCGGCGTTCCAGAAGGTCTCGGCATCTACACCGCGGGAGGGCGGTGGTCCCGGCGTACCCGGGCGGGAGCGGCGGCGTCCGTCGTCGGCGCCCGGCTGTCCCTGGTCTACCTGCTCTGCGGTGGGCTCGCGCTCGTCTGCTATCTCCGGTCCCCGGTCGCCGGGAGCAACTGGCTGTTCGAGTTGACCGGGCTCTCGGCGACGGTGGCGATCGCTGTCGGCGTCGTCCGCTACCGACCCCGCCCCGTCGTTCCCTGGGTGCTGTTCATCGTCGCCCAGCTGTTGTTCGTCTCGGGCGACTTCTTCTACTACACCTACGACCTGTCGTTCCCGTCAGCGGCAGATGCGCTGTACATCGGGTACTACCCGCTGCAGGCGGCCGGCCTCGTCCTCCTGATCCGGACCCGTACGCCGGGCAGGGATTCGGCGAGCCTCCTCGACGCCCTGATCATCACGGTGGGCCTGGGCCTGCTGTCCTGGATCTACCTCATCGAGCCGTACACCCGGCACCTCGGTGACAGCGTGCTGTCGCGGCTGGTCTCGATGGCCTACCCGGCGATGGACGTGCTGCTCCTCGCGGTCGCCGCGCGGCTGGTCATGGGCAGCGGCTCCCGTCCGCGGTCGTTCCAGCTGCTCACGGCGAGCATCCTGCTGCTCGTCGTCACCGACGTCGTCTACGGCGCCATCGAGCTGAACGGCAGCTACACGATGGGCAGCTGGCTCGACCTCGGCTGGATGGGCGCGTACGTGCTGTGGGGCGCGGCGGCGCTCCACCCCTCCATGACCCAGCTGTCGGCGCGGGCGCCCGCGACCGGCGCCTCCCTGAGCGGGAGACGGATCCTGCTGCTGGCGGCCGCGACGTTGATCGCGCCTGCCACGCTGGTCGCGGACCAGCTCTGGCCGATCGACGGGTTCGACGTAGCCGTGGCGGCGGGGGCCTCCGCGGTGCTGTTCGCCCTGGTCCTGGTGCGCATGCTCGGGCTCGTGGCCAGCCTGCGCGAGGCGGTGGGACGCCACCAGCGCGCCGAACGACGTGAGACCGCGCTCCGGCGCGCGGCGATGGCGCTCGCAGCCGCACCCGACCGCGAGCACATCCGGCGGGCCGCGGTGGCCGGCGCACGGGACCTGTTCCAGGGACCGGCGGGCGTCGAGATCACCGTCGAGATCAGCGCCGATCGCGTGCCCGCGGACGACGTCACCGTGCCGTCTGCGGGCACGGTCGTCATCCCGCTTCACACGCAGGCGTCTCTCTACGGCCGCCTGGTCGTGACCAGTCGGACGCCGGTCCCGACGGACGTGATGGACGGCCTGAGGACCCTCGGGGCGCAGGTCGCCCTCGCCCTGGAGAGCGCCGCGCTCAGTGACGGGCTGAGCCGGCAGCGCAGCGAGGCCCGGGTGGGCGCGCTCGTCCAGAACTCATCGGACGTGATCATGGTGCTCGACGGCGAGCTGGTGATCCGGTACGTGACGCCGTCGGTGGCGCGCGTGCTCGGGCACCGCCCGGACGACGTGGTGGGAACCCCGTTGACCGCGCTCGTGGAGCCGTCGGACCACGCGGCGGTGACGCGGCTCTTCTCGCGGTTGTCGAACCGTCCGGGGAAGGGCGCTCGCGCGGAGTGGCGGATGCGTCGGGGTGACGGCCGGGTCACGGACGTGGAGGCCGTCAGCACCGATCTGCTCGCGAACCCGAGCGTGCACGGCATCATCGTGACCGCGCGTGACGTCACCGAGCGCAAGGCGCTCGAGGTCGGCCTCAAGCGCCAGGTCAACGAGCTCGAGAAGCTCGATCGGATCAGGACCGAGTTCGTGGCGACGGTGTCCCACGAGCTGCGCACCCCCCTCACCAGCATCATCGGCGAGGTCGAGCTGCTCAGCGACGGCGACCTCGGCGACCTCACCGACGCACAGGCAGCCGGCGTGGAGGTCATCGGGCGCAACAGCGCGCGGCTGCTCTCCCTGATCGACGACCTCCTGACGCTGAGCCACATGGAGACCAACGCGCTGAGCCTGCATCGCGCGCCCACCTCGGTGTCGGCCCTCGTGGACGGCGTGCGCGGACAGGTGGCCCCGGTCGCCTCCGCCAAGTCGGTGGCGTTGGTGCTCGACTCCCGTCCCGGCACCGGCTCCGTCGTCGTGGACGCCGAGCAGCTCGACCGGGCCCTCCTCAACCTGCTCACCAACGCGGTCAAGTTCACGCCGCCCGGCGGAACAGTGACCCTGGCGGCCCGACGGGAGGGCGAGGATGTGCTGTTCGCCGTCTCCGACACAGGGGTGGGCATCCCCGAGGACGAGCAGGACCGGCTCTTCACCCGGTTCTTCAGGTCCTCGGTGGCGACCCGCCTGGCGATACAGGGCACCGGGCTCGGCCTGGTGATCGTCAAGCAGATCGTCGAGGAGCACGGCGGCACGATCTCGGTCGTCTCCACGCCCGGCGCCGGCACCACGGTCACGATCCGGTTGCCCGCCGGTGACGTCGTCGACGGGTGCGCAGGCGCTGCCTGACCCGGGCTCCGGGAACCGCGCGCCGCGATCGACGACGAGAGCGGAAGGTCGGAGCCGTGCGCTTGGATGGGCGCATGCTGCTGATCCCGGACGACCAGCGACGCACCCGGCTCGCACGGCGCCACCGGCTCGCCGCCCCGGCCGGATCGGTGGTCGAGGCCACTCGGGCGATGACGTGCCTGCACGCCACGGAGCCGGCGTCGGTCCACCTGGCGGCCTTCGCGCGGTGCCGGGCGAGCGTCGCCGAGATCGACCAGGCGCTCTACGAGGACCGCAGCGTGGTCAAGCAGCTCGCGATGCGACGTACGGTCTTCGCGTTCCCGAGGGAGCTCCTCCCCGCGGTCTGGGGGAGCGCGGCGGCGCGGGTGGCCGTGCAGCAGCGCAAGCGGCTCGCGGGCGACGTCGAGAAGGCCGGCATCACGCGTGACGGGCCCCGCTGGGTGGAGGAGACGACGGCGGCCGTCCTGGCTGCTCTCCACGAGCAGGGGCCGATGACCACGACCGAGCTGCGGGCGGCCCTGCCGGCGCTCGAGGCGCGCATCGTCGTCTCGCCCGGCAAGACCTACGGCGGCGAGTTCCCGATCGCTCCTCGCGTGCTCACCACGCTGGCGGCCTCCGGGTCGATCGTGCGGGGAGACAACGACGGCGGCTGGAAGACCTCACGACCACGCTGGACGGTCGCGACCGACTGGGTCGACGTCGGTCCGCCGCTCACCGAGGCGGCGGGCTACGCCGCCCTCGTCACGTCCTGGCTGCGAACGTTCGGACCCGGTACCGAGACCGACCTCACCTGGTGGCTCGGTGCCACGAAGAGCGCCGTCCGGCGGGCGCTCGCCGAGGTCGAGGCGGTCGAGGTCCGGCTCGCCCAAGGCACCGGCTGGGTCCTTCCCGACGACCTGGACGACGAGGAACCCGTCGACCCGTGGGCCGCCCTCCTCCCGGCCCTCGACCCGACCACGATGGGGTGGAAGGAGCGTGCCTTCTACCTCGGCGACCACGCGGAGCGGCTCTTCGACGCGAACGGCAACGGTGGCCCCACCGCGTGGTGGGACGGCCGGATCGTGGGCGGCTGGACCCAGCGCGAGGACGGTTCCGTGGTCGTCGTACCCGCCGAGCCGCTGGACGCCACGGCGATGCGCGCCCTCGACGCGGAGGCCGAATCGCTCACGGAATGGCTCGGCGGCGACGTGGTCAAGTCGATCTACCAGTCGCCGCTTGCGCGAGCAGCCGGATGAGCCCCGAGCACCCGTCGGTGGCGGTCTGCGTGGATGGCAGACTGCCCGGATGCAGTCGCCCAACGAACGCGCTTTCGCCGGCAACAACGAGTCCGCCGCCCGGTGGTTCGCCACGCAGCCGAACTGGTGGGACGAGCACTTCCACGGTGCAGTGAAGGACGCGTTCGACACGCTCCACGGCAGCGGCGTGAGCACCTCCGGCAAGGACCTCCTCGACGTCGGCTGCGGTGACGGCATCATCAGCCTCGGGCTGCTGCGCAACGGTGACCTGCGCAGTGTGATGGGCATCGACATCGTCGACGTCGACCGTGACTTCCTCGACACCGAGGCCGAGCGGCACGGGGTCGAGCCGGTCGGCCCGGAGGAGGCTCTCCGGTTCGTCCGGTCGGAGCCCGACACGGTCCCGGCCCCCGACGAGTCCTTCGACCTCGCGACCGCGTGGTCGGTGTTCGAGCACGTCACGCACCCGCGGCCACTCCTCGCCGAGGTGCTGCGCGTGCTGCGTCCCGGTGGCGTCTTCTTCCTCCAGGTCTGGCCGCTCTGGTTCTCCGAGCACGGCTCGCACCTGTGGCCGTTCTTCGACGAGACCTTCGTCCACCTGACCAAGTCGCCTGAGGAGATCCGGGCCCACCTCGACGAGCGGCTCGGATCCGGTCCGCTGGCCTCGGGGATGTTCGACCTGTACCAGTCGTGCAACCGGCTGACCGTGGACGACATCCAGGCCGCGCTCCGCGCTGTCGGCTTCCACCTCGGGATGGTCCGCCTGAGCGGATCGGCGATCCACGTGCCGCCGCAGCTCCAGGACGTCCCGGTGTCGAAGCTGGCGATCGAGGGATTCTCGATCATCGCCGTGAAGCCCGGCTGACCCGACGCAACGTCCCTCGGGGTGTTCGGGGCCTCCTCAGCGGAGCCAGGGCGTGGAGCAGTCCGCCGGTACGCCGGTCTCCTTCGCCGTCCGGTCGAGGACCCGGCAGCCGTGACCGTCGTCGGCGGCGACGTTGCCGACCCAGACGGTGTCGATGCAGAGGTCGCGGGCGCGCGACGACAACGTGAGCGCGACGGTCGAGACCTCGTGCCCGTCCAGGCGATCGACCACGGCGACGTGCGTTCCTGCCGGCAGCGTCGTCAGGGCGTTGTTGAACGAGGTACCGGCAGCGCTGACCGCGGAGGCCCGCATGCGCACGGGAGTGGAGGTCGAGTACCGGACCAGCAGGAACAGGGCGTCGGACGTGAGCGTCCGGGGCAGCTTGGCGGTCACGATCGAGGCCCGGCGTCCGTTGACGCACGAGGCGCCACCCACGGAGCGCAGCGTGGCGCGACTGCCGGCACCGAGCGCGATCGCCTTCGAGCCGCCAGCGACCTGGGCGAGGCCGACCGGGTGCGCGGTCCGCACGTGTCCGGAGTCGAGGACCACGATCTTCGTCGGGGACGTGGGAGAGAGGTGCTGCCGGACAGAGGGAACGAGCGAGAAGATCCCTGGCTGGTCCGTGTAGGGGTCCAGGAAGTCGGGGGCGACGTCTCGGGGGACCATGAACCGCAGCAGGTCGTAGTCATCGGTGCGCTGCGCCAGCTCGCTGCGCGCACGACCGATGTACCCGTGGGCGGGAGTCTCCTGGTTGTTCGTGATCACGGAGTGCCACTGGACCGCGGTCGTCAGCAGGACCGCGACGACCGCAACACCGAGCACCTGGTCCATCAGCCGGCGCCGGTCGCCGGCGGGAGTCTCGCGCGGCGGCAGCGCCCCCAGTCCGAGCAGGATCGCGAGGACCGTGGCGAGGTGGACGTCCACGAAGTACTGCAGGTCGCGCGACTGCCAGATCGCGTCCGCGACGCCGAGTCGGCCCGCCGCGAGCAGACCAAGGTTGACGACGTACGTCGCGGCGAGGAAGAAGGCGCACTTCCAGACCCCGTGCCGACGTGCTGCGATGAACGCGCCCACGGCCAGCAGCAGCAGGGCACCCAGGACCGTCGGCACCTCCACCCAGCCGGCATCGGGCGCGGAGCGGACCCCGACGAGCGACGGCAGGTAGCTCCGCAGCGTGCCGCTCGCCATGAAGAGGACCGCCTGGTGCAACGACCCCGGCTGTGGTGCGGAGTCGAAGACGAACAACCGGTAGACGAGGTAGGCCAGGGTGACGAGGGCGAACGGCGCCCACAGCACGGCCTCCCGCCGGAACCATGCCCGCGACCACCGTTCCTCGGGCAGGTCGCCGACGCCGAACAGGTAGCGGATCAGCACGAGGTAGCCCACGGTGATCAGCGGGCGTTCCTGGACCAGCAGGCCGGTCGTCAGTCCGGCCAACGACACGAGCAGGGCCAGCCGACCTCCGCTGCGGCAGTGGGCGACGAAGCCGGCGATGCAGATCGTCATGCAGGCGGCGGCGCCGAGGACGTGGACCGAAGCGCCCCACCACAGCACGACCCGGAGCAGTGGCACCGACGTGGCTCCCACGACGGCGAGCACCAGCACCGTCCGGCTACGTCCCAGGAGCGACTGACCGGTCCAGGCGAGCGCCAGGAACACCAGCGTCCCCAGCGTGGCCGGGACGACGGCCGCGAGCCGGTAGTCCAGGTCTCCGTACCTCTCCAGCAGGAGGTAGGCGAGCCTGGTCACCGGCGCGAAGTGTCCGTAGTTGTTGACCGCGAACCAGCCCAGGTCGATGTGCCCCTGGCGAGCGAGCTGCAGGTAGAGGAAGTCGTCGGCGAAGAACTGTGACCCCAGCACCTGGGCGAGGTAGAGGCCGATCCACACGGCGACGCCGCCGGCGATCCACAGCGACCGCCATGCTCGGCGCGGCACCTCGCCGGACGGCTCGCCTTCCGCGACCGCGGCCTGATCGGCCTGATCGGCCAGGTCGGGCTGGGTCATCGAGCCTCCCGTGCGGCCAGCTGCTTTCCACCAGTCCCGGATTACCGGAGGTCGCGACCCTAGCAGGGGCGGACCGCCGGGTCCTGGATTGGTAGCGTGGCCGACATGCTTCCTCGAACCACCCCCGCCACCTCGTGACGGCCGTCCAGAACCTGCCGGCGGAGCTTGCGGGGGCCGCGGCCCTCGAGGGCGTCTCCGTCCGTCGCTCCGAGGGCGATCCGGAGGTGTTCCTCCTCGTGCCACCCGACGACGTGCCGGAGCCCGAGGTGACCATCCTCGTGCCCGCGGTCAACGAGGCGATCACGATCGCCGAGTTCGTCTCCTGGTGCCACGAAGGGCTTCGGGACGCTGGGACGACGGGGGAGATCCTCATCGTCGACAGCTCCGAGGACGACACCCCCACGATCGCGGTGTCAGGGGGCGCTCGCGTGCTCCACACGCCGCGTCGCGGGCTCGGCCGGGCCTACATCGACGCGATCCCGTTCGTGCGCGGAAAGTACGTCGTGATGGGGGACGCCGACTGCACCTACGACTTCCGCCGGCTCGCGCCCTTCGTCGAGACCATGCGGTCCGGCACGGAGTACGCCATGGGCTCCCGCTGGAAGGGCTCGATCGAGCCAGGAGCGATGCCCTGGCTCCACCAGTACTTCGGCACCCCCGTGACGACCTGGATCCTGAACCGCGTCTACGGCAGCAAGTTCAGCGACATCCACTGCGGCATGCGCGGCATCACCCGCGACGCACTGGTGCGGATGGGCATCACGTCGCAGTCCTGGGAGTACGCCTCCGAGATGGTGCTCAAGTCCGTCCGCATGGGGCTGGTGACCAGGGAGGTCCCGGTCACCTTCCTCAAGGACCGGGAGGGCCGGCTGTCGCACCACAAGCGCTCGGGATGGTTCTCCCCGTTCGCGGCCGCCTGGATCAACCTGCGCGCGATGTTCGTGAACGGCGCGGAGTTCTTCCTCTTCAAACCGGGGATCCTCGCGTTCGTCCTCGGGCTCCTGATGGTGCTGCCGCTGTCGTTCGGCGACATCACGGTCGGGTCCATCACCTTCAGCCTCCTCACGATGCTCGTCGGCGTGGTCCTGGGCACGATCGGGCTGCACAGCTTCTACCTGGGCTGCCTGGCGCACGTCTTCCTGGACTACGGCGGCAACCACCGCGAACGATGGCGGCGCCTGTTCTCCTACACGCGGGCCGTGCTCACGGCGATGGCGATCTTCACCCTCGGGCTCGGCCTGTTCGCGGCCCTCGTCGTCCGGTTCTTCACCGACGGCCGGACGCTCCCGGCCGCGTCGGCGACGATCAACCATCTCGGGGTGCTCGGGCTCTTCCTCATGATCGTCGGCTTCTCGACCTTCTCGTTCACCCTGCTCCTCCACGCCACGGGGGTCCGGTACGGTCCGGCGGCCAGCGATGAGTGACTCCGCGAACCGGACCAGCGCGTTCGGTGAGTCCGGCAAGGTGACCGTGGTCGACCGGTTCGGCGTCTGGCTGTCCAAGCGCCAGATCGAGAAGGTCGTGGGATCGGTCAAGGGCAAGGACGTCGCCGACGTCGGCTGCGGGTACGACGCGACGTTCATGCGCCGGGTGATGTCCGAGGTCGGCTCGGCAACGCTGATCGACGTCTCGCTCGCGCCCGACCTGCGTCAGTACGAGGGGACGCGAGTCATCGAGGGTCTGCTTCCCGACGCGATGGACGAGATCGCCGACTCCTCGCTCGACGTCGTGCTGTGCATGTCGGTGGTCGAGCACCTGTGGGAGCCGGACCGGACCATCGCCCAGATGCACCGTGTCCTGCGACCCGGTGGCGTGTGCGCGATCAACGTGCCGTCCTGGCGGGGCAAGCGCGCTCTGGAGTTCTCCGCCTTCCGCCTGGGGCTCTCCCCGGCCGAGGAGATGGACGACCACAAGATGTACTACGATCCCCGGGATCTGTGGCCGCTCATGGTTCGGGCCGGATTCCAGCCACATGCGATCCGTTGCTTTCGGCACAAGTTCGGGTTGAACACCTTCGCGGTCGCCACCAAGGACGAAGCGGGGAGAGCATGAGCTTCAGCAAGGACTTCCTCAGGGAGAGCGTCGCCGTCATCGACGCGCTCGACACGGACACGATCGAGGCGGTCGCCCTCGGATTGGCCGACGTGCGGGAGCGGGAGGGCCGACTCTTCATCCTGGGAGTCGGTGGGTCCGCCGGGCACGCCAGCCACGCGGTGAACGACTTCCGCAAGATCTGCGCCCTCGAGTCCTACACGCCCACGGACAACGTCTCCGAGCTCACGGCGCGCGCGAACGACGAGGGTTGGGACACCACGTTCTCCGCGTGGCTCAAGGGCTCGCGGATCGGCTCCAAGGACGCGGTCCTCGTGTTCTCCGTCGGCGGCGGCAACGCCGAGGCGAAGGTCTCGACGAACATCGTGGCGGCGCTCGAGCTCGCGAAGGAGCGGGGTGCGTCGATCTACGGGATCGTCGGTCGTGACGGGGGCACCACTGCTCAGCTGGCCGACGCCGCCGTGGTCGTGCCGCCGCTGTTCCCGAACCACGTGACGCCCCACACCGAGGGCCTCGCCGCGGTGATCTGGCACCTCCTCGTCACGCACCCGGCGCTGTCACGAGCGGCTACCCGCTGGGAGTCGCTCACGTGACGGCTGCGCCGATCGAGCGCGTCTGCGTCGTCGGGGGAGCCGGTTTCATCGGCAGCCACTTCGTCGCGCGGCTGCTCGGGGACGAGTCGACCCGTCGCGTCACCGTTTTCGACAACTTCTCGTCCGGCCGCGAGTGGCACCTCGCCGAGGTGAAGGACGACCCCCGGCTCGGCGTCGTGCGGGACGACGTCGGCAACCTCGACGCGCTCACCCGGGCTGTCGACGGACACGACACCGTCATCCACCTCGCCTCGAACCCGGACATCGCCGCGGCGGTGACGAATCCGGCGATCGACTTCGACCAGGGCACCCGGCTGACCCACCACGTCGCCGAGGCGGTGCGGAAGGCCGGGGTCGGCCGGGTCCTCTACGCCTCGGGGAGCGGCGTGTACGGCGATCTCGGCGAGATCGAGGCGCGTGAGGACCACGGGCCGATGGTGCCCACGTCGACCTACGGTGCGAGCAAGCTCGCCGGTGAGGCGCTGCTCGCGTCGTACGCCGCGATGTTCGACCTGACGGTCCGTGCGTTCCGCTTCGGCAACGTGGTCGGCTCCCACCAGACCCATGGCGTCGGCTACGACTTCGTGCGGCGTCTCATCGCCGACCCCACGCGACTGCGGATCCTCGGCGACGGCCGGCAGAGCAAGTCCTACATCCACGTCGAGGACATCGTCGACGCGGTGCTCCTGGCCGGCTCGCTGGCCGAAACCCCGTTCGACGCGTTCAACGTGGCGACGGGCGACTACGTGACGGTCACCGAGATCGCCGAGCTGGCGACGCAGGTGGTCGGGATCGCGGCCGGGGAGACGGTCTTCGAGTACACCGGAGGTGCTCGAGGCTGGAAGGGCGACGTGCCGATCGTGCGGATCAACACCGACAAGATCCGCGGTCTCGGGTGGGTGAACCGGCGGTCGGGAGTCGAGGCGCTGCGTGACTCGATGACGTCGATGGCCGACGACGAGCGGGCGGGGCGGTTCGGCTGATGGCCGGTCGGCCCGCGGTGTTCCTCGACCGGGACGGAGTACTGGTCGAGTCGACCGTGACCGACGGTGTGCCCCTGCCGGCGCGCCGGGCCTCGGACCTCCGCCTGATCGAGGGTGCGGCAGCGGCGTGCGCCTCGCTCCACGGCGCCGGGCTGGCGCTCGTCGTCGTCACGAACCAGCCCGACGTCGCCCGCGGCTCGCTCGCCCGAGAGGACCTCGACGCGATGCACGTCCTGCTCCGCGACTGGCTGCCGGTCGACGAGATCGTGGTGTGCGCGCACGACGACGCCGACGACTGCACGTGCCGGAAGCCGCGCCCGGGCATGATTCTGGACGCGGCGGAGCGGATGGGGATCGACCTGCGGCGTAGTGTGCTGGTCGGGGACCGCTGGAGGGACATCGAGGCGGCCCGCCGCGCCGGGATCTCCTCGGTGCACATCGACTGGGGACATGGTGAGCCGCTCACATCGCCGGCAGACGCGACCTTTGGCAGTCTGGAGCAAGCAGTGCACCACATCCTCCGGGTCACGGGGACCGACGACCTCGCTGACGAGCCAGAGCAGCAGGCGCACCTGAACAGGAGCTGAGACAGTGAAGATTTTCGCCGACGGCGCGGACCTCGAGAGCCTGATCGCTCTTGTTGACGACCCTCGGATCTCGGGCTTCACGACGAATCCGACCTTGATGCGCAAGGCCGGCATCACGGACTACGAGGCGTTCGCCCACAAGGTCCTCGACACGATCACCGAGCACCCGATCTCGTTCGAGGTCTTCGCCGACGAGCCGGACGAGATGGTCCGGCAGGCCCGGCTGATCGCCGGGTGGGGTCCGAACGTCTACGTCAAGATCCCGGTGACCGACACCAAGGGCACCTCGTCGGCGCCCGTGATCCGCGAGCTCTCGGCTGACGGGGTGCACCTGAACGTCACGGCGCTGATGACCGTCGCCCAGGTCGAGGAGGTCGCCGCCGCGTCGTCCGGCGGACCGGGTCACATCGTGTCGGTGTTCGCCGGCAGGATCGCCGACACCGGTCGGGACCCGATTCCGATCATGAAGGAGTCGCTCGAGGCGCTCGCCCACGATCCGGGGCTCGAGCTGCTCTGGGCCAGCCCGCGAGAGGTCCTCAACGTGGTCCAGGCGCAGGAGACCGGCGTGCACATCATCACGGTCACCCACGACCTGCTGGCGAAGCTCGACGGGCTCGGCAAGGACCTCGACCAGTTCTCGCTCGAGACCGTGCAGATGTTCCACGACGACGCGCGTGCGGCGGGATTCGTCCTGTGAGCGAGGCGCGCCTCAATCCCGACGGCACCGACCAGGACGACTGGGACGACCACTGGGACAGGTACGGCGAGGCTGCCAAGGGCAACCCCGCCAACGACTACCGCCACGCGATGATCCTCAAGCTGCTGGGACCCCTCCCGAAGGGATCCGTCCTGCTGGACATCGGCAGTGGCCAGGGCCAGTTCGCCGTGGACTACCAGGCGGAGAATCCCGACGTCACCGTGTTCGGCGTGGAGTACAGCGGTGAGGGCGTCCGTCGAGCGCAGCAGTCGGCCGAGCGAGCCGGGGTGGGGGCCAGGTTCTTCGAGCGCAACCTGCTCGAGCCGGTGACGCTGGCCGCTGACCAGCTCCCAGCCACCCATGCGGTGTGCTCGGAGGTGCTCGAGCACGTCGAGGACCCGACCACCCTCATGCGCAACGCCCTCTCGCTGCTCGCGCCAGGAGCGAAGGTGGTCGTCACGGTCCCGGGCGGTCCGCGGTCCGCGTTCGACCGGCACATCGGCCACTTCCGTCACTTCACCGCCGCAGCGCTCCACGAGGTGCTCACCGACGCCGGTCTCGACGTCGACCGCGTGCTGCGGACCGGCTTCCCGTTCTTCAACCTCTACAAGCTGGCGGTGGTCGCACGCGGCGAGAAGCTGGTCGAGGACATGGCTCGTCGCGGCCCGGCCGACGAGAGCTCGGGGCTGGAGAAGGCGGTCACCGCGTTCTTCCGGCGTACGTTCCCCCACAACCGCGACGACAGCCGGTTCGGCTGGCAGCTCGCCGCGGTCGCCCACGTCCCCCTGGTCCGCTGATGCTGATCACGAGGACCCCGCTGAGGATCACCCTGGGTGGTGGTGGCACCGACCTGCCGTCGTACTACCAGGAGCACGGCGGCATGGTCGTGTCGGCCGCGATCAACAAGCACATCTACATCTCGGTCAACCGCACGTTCACCGACGACTACTTCCTCAAGTACTCCCAGCTCGAGCGCGTGGACAAGGTGGCGCAGATCGAGCACCCCATCGTGCGCGAGGTCCTGTCGATCCACGACATCGGACCGTCGGTGGAGATCGTCAGCACCGCGGACATCCCGGCCGGCACCGGCCTGGGCTCGTCGGGGTCGTTCACGGTCGGTCTCCTCAAGGCCGTCCACGCCGTCCAGCGCAACCACGTCAGCGCGGCCGACCTGGCGAGCGAGGCGTGCGAGATCGAGATCGACCGGCTCGGCCGTCGGGTCGGCAAGCAGGACCAGTACGTCGCCTCCTTCGGCGGGATCACGCGGTTCGACTTCAACCCCGACGGGACCGTCGGGGTCGAGCCGGCTCGGCTCTCGGCCGACACGGTCGCCGACCTCGAGCAGCACCTCCTGATGTTCTTCACCGGCTACTCGCGCGCTGCCGACGAGGTGCTCGCCGAGCAGGACCGCAAGTCGAAGGACGGGGACGCCGAGATGATCGACAACCTGCACTTCGTCAAGGACCTCGGCCTGCGTCAGCTCGCCGCCCTGGAGGCTGACCGGACCGACGTCTTCGCGGACCTCATGCACGAGCACTGGCTGAACAAGAAGAAGCGCTCGACGTCGATGTCGAACGACCGGATCGACCACCTCTACCGCGTCGGTCGCGACCACGGCGCCCTCGGCGGCAAGCTGGTCGGCGCGGGTGCCGGTGGCTTCCTCATGTTCTACGCCGCGGACACCCGGAGGCTCCGGGCGGCGATGCGCGAGGAGGGCATGGCGGAGCTCCGCTTCGGGGTGGACCAGGGCGGCAGCACCGTGCTCGTCCGGGAGTAGGAGAGCCATGCAGTGCGTCATCCTCGCCGGGGGCCTCGGCACCAGGATGTGGCCGGTCGCGGAGTCCGTCCCGAAGACCCTGCTCCCGGTGGCGGGCCGGCCGTTCGCGGACTGGCAGCTCAGGTGGCTGGTTCGCTCGGGCATCGACTCGGTCGTCTACTGCATCGGCTACCTCGGCGAGCAGATCCGTGACTTCGTGGGTGACGGTGGCGCGTGGGGCCTCTCGGTCCGGTACGTCGACGAGGGCGACCAGCTCAGGGGCACCGCGGGAGCGCTGCGCCTCGCCGCCGACGAGGGCGTGCTGGACGACAGCTTCCTCGTCCTCTACGGCGACTCGTGGCTGCAGGTCGACCCCGGTGACGTGTTCCGCGCGAGCGAGGCGTCCGGGCTCCCAGCACTGATGACCGTCTTCGAGAACGAGGGCCGGTGGGACGGCAGCAACGTCGTCTACCGCGACGGACGGGTGCTGCGCTACGAGAAGGGGCTCGACCCGGTGCCCGCGGACATGCGCTGGATCGACTACGGCCTGTCGGTCTACACCCGAGCGGTGATCGAGGCCCACGTCGGACCCGACGAGGTCGCCGACCTCGCGCCGATCTGCACGGCCCTCGCGGCCGGCGGCCGGCTGGCCGGCTACCCGGTGACCGAGCGGTTCTACGAGATCGGGTCGCCGTCGGGCCACAGCGAGCTCTCCGACCTGCTGCGCGCCCAGGACGCCGAGCCCCGGAACCCGTCAGGAGACCCCCGAGAGCACGATCCGGTCGACCGGTGAGCCACCCTCCTGGAGCAGGTTGAGCCGATCGGCCTCGACCCCGCGCCACGCGAGACAGCTCCCGACGCGCACCCGGAGTGCCCGGAGATCCGGAAGGGTGCGGGCCCTGATCACGTGACCGGCTGAGCCGGCGGGCCCGCCGTCCACCAGGGTGAGCGTGCTGGCTCCCATCGCGTGCCCACCCGAGGACAGCGTGGCGAGGTGGTAGTCGGAGAGCCGCAGCCCCGCAGGGACCTCGACCGGCGACAGCGTGCCCGTCGACGTCTGCAGCGAGTCCAGCCGGCCCAGGGGCGCCGACCCCGGCCGACGGGTCGCGGGAGCGTCGTCCTCGCCGTCGGCCACGGCGAGCGGGGTCGAGCCGCTGGCGCCGATCGCGACGACCTGGACGTCTCCGGCCGCCGGGATCACCACGTCCGCGTCGAAGCCGGCCTGCGCAGCGCCGGCGATCCCGATCGTGGCCGCGAGCCGCGGTCGGGGCTCGTGCGCGGCCAGGGTCGCGACCGTGGTCCCGCCGACGCGGACGACGATCGTCCGGACACCGGCGTCGGTCGTGGGGTCGTACGCCCAGCCGGAGACCACGAGCCGGCGTACGGAGCTGGGCCGACCGACGCCCAGCGTGACCGGCGTGCCCGAACCCGCGGACGGCAGGTAGGCCGCGGCGAGGCCCCAGTCGCAGGTCGAGCGGTCCAGGTCGGTCGTCTCCGGGGGCTCGGCGAGGGCCGGCAGGGCGGGGCGGGAGCGCACCAGGTCGTTGCGCAGCAGGAAGAGCATGCCGTGGCTCCGGACCACCGGCGTCCAGCCGGAGAGCACGAAGTCCGAGACGAGGTAGTGGCGCACCTGGTTGCTGACGCCGTCCCAGGTCGCCAGCCCGAAGAGGTCGCTGTCGAAGACCACGACGCGGGGACGGGCCACCTCGAGCCGGCGGACCAGGTCGCGCTGCGCGTCCGGGGCGATCGCCATGCTCACGTGGAAGTACCGCGTCGCCGGGGCCGTGTGGAGCAGGAAATGGACGATGCCGGGGCTGTTGCTGAAGTCGAAGACCGGACCGTCCCCGCCCAGGCTCCGTACGACGGCCCCGAGGTCCGAGAGGGTGTCCGGCGCCATCGCCTGGGCGGCGTGGTAGCCGATGCCGGGCGTGCGCAGGCCCGATGCGGTCGCGACCGCTCTGCCGGGGGCGTCCCAGGCCGCGGAGGCGGTCACGGGGACGGCCACCAGGAGGAAGGCGGTGGCGAGCGTGGGGAGCGGCAGACTGCTCGTGAGCCTGGGCCCGGCCAGCGTGCCGGAGCGCCACCGGCTCTCGAGGCGGCCGAAGCCCACGGCGAGCCAGACGAACACGAGGGGGAGTGCGGCGGTGACCGACTGCTGCACGTGCGGGTCGTCGAAGCGTCCGACCGCCTTCTCGCCGTACAGGCCGGCGAACAGTGCGGTCGCCAGCAGCAGCCAGGTGATCTCGTCGGTGGGCCGGCGCTCGAGGAGGGCGCGTCCGAGGACGGCGAAGGTGACCACGACGAGCGCCGTCGTGGCGCAGAAGGTCAGGTACCACGCGGTCGAGACGTACGGGCCGACGGGCAGGGTGCCCGACTCCGCGTGCCCGGGGCCGAAGAGCCGGTAGTAGCCGACGAAGTCGGACGCCGCGTGCTGGGTCGCCAGGTAGAGCAGCCACACCGCCGACAAGGCCGCGCCCGTCACGCCGAACGTCACCGTCCGGCGCAGCCCGGAGACGACTGAGTCGCCAGGCGTCCGCTGGACGACGTCGGCGGCCAGGAGAGCCACGGCGCAGGCGACCACCTGGTACACCGCCTCGGGGACGAGGACCGCCTCGACGAACAGGCCAAAGGTCAGTGCCACCGTCCAGGCGGGGGAGCGCGTGCGGATCGCCTGTCCGAGGATCACGAACACGTACGCCGCGCCGAGCCACCGGTCCGGGAACGCGAGGTGCTGTGCGGCCGTGACCGCCAGCACAAGGGCGGGCACCGCCGCGAACGCCCGTCCGCGTGCGGACCACGCGCCGAGGGCGTAGAGACCGATCCAGCCGAGCGGGATCCAGACGACGCCGGACGCAGCCTGCGAGCCCCAGAGGCTGTGCTCGAAGAGGTGGAACCCGACGACACTCCTCAGCGCGTCCTCGAAGACGCCGTGGATGAAGATGAAGTCGCGCCACGGGAAGAAGCCGTGGCCCAGGAGGTCGGCCCCGGTCACGCCCTGCATGTCGTCGAAGCCCTCGATGCGCACGACCTGGCCGGGCATCCTCGCGACCAGCAGGAACAGGACGGCGGGCACGACCAGCGTTGTCGCCGCCCGGCTCCCGAGCCGTGCGAGCGAACCGCCCCGCCGGTGTGTCCGGGCGAGGTGGAGGCAGAGCAGGCCGACCACGACGAGTGGGCACCACCAGGGGAGCCAGCGCCAGTGGTCGCGACCGGCCCGGTCGACCTCGACCGCGCTCCCGTGCGCGAACAGCCAGACCGCGACCGGAGCGAGGAGTCCTGACACGAGCCCGTTCACCGTGGCCACGGCCGCGGGCAGGTCCTGGGCCGCACGGCGAGCCACGAGCGCGCCCAGGGCGACCACCGAGCCGGCGTACGCGACGGCGGCGAGGGAGCCCCCCAGGTCGACGTGGCCGCCCGGTGAGGCGGAGACGGTGCTCACTGCGAGAGCGACGAGTGCGCTGCTCAGGACGACCTGCGCAGCTGTGGTCACACGCCCCTCCCGAGCGCCCACGGGGGCCGCAGACCCGACGGGGCCCGTGGGCCAGGGGTCGAGGTGGTCGCCCGAAGTGTCCGACGGCGAGCTGAAGCGGCGGCGGAGCAGCGCGACGACCAGGACGAGGCAGAGCGGGAGGACCCAGACGACCAGGCGGTAGACGAGGAACTGGCGGTGGAAGTCGAAGCCGGCGAAGGAGGGATAGCCGACGATCTCGACCGGGGGCGCCAGGCCTTCGGCCACGGCACGCCAGCCGACGACCCCAGCCACGCAGACCAGCAGGACGACCAGCACGCGAACCGCGGCACCTGGGCGACCCTTGACCGGCTCGTGACCCTTCACGTCAGGGTCGGGGGTGCTCATGCCGCGCTCCCGTCGGTCTCCTGGTCGGTCACGGGTCGGGTGCAACCGCGGCGACCCTACAACGCCGCGCGGGCCGGGCGCGGGCGACGCGCGCGACGCCGGGCGCGGATCGACCACCGCCTCCGCACAGGTAGAGTGCTGCGGAGAAATCGACCCACGAGGTGCCTGCCGGTCGTGCGCTGCGCGCGGCCGCTCCGGAGCGGGCTGACTAGTTTGGATGGGGATGGCGAACACTTCTGCACGCGAACCTGTCGTGCTCGTGACCGGAGGCGCGGGCTTCATCGGCACCGCGTTGAGCGGGGAGCTGCTCCAGCAGGGGCTCCGCACGATCGCTGTCGACGACCTGATCGAGCAGGTCCACCCGGGACGCGCCCGCCCCGAGGCCCTTCCCGAGGCGATCGAGCTCGTGCAGGCCGACGTCGCGAGCGCCGACACGTGGGACCGCCTGCTCGAGGAGGTCGAGCCGCGGATCGTCGTGGTCCTCGCCGCTGAGACGGGCACGGCCCAGTCGCTGACCGAGTCCACCCGGCACACCATGACCAACGTCGTGGGCACCTCGAGGATGCTCGACGCCTTCGTCCGGCACGAGGCGATGCCCGAGCACGTGGTCGTCACGTCCAGCCGAGCCGTCTACGGGGAAGGATCCTGGCGCACCCCCGACGGCCAGGTGTTCAACCCGCCGCCCCGGTCGCACACGCAGCTGGAGCGCGCCGAGTGGGACCACCGCGACGCGTCGGGCGTGCCCGCCACGCCGATCCCGATGGACGCCGCCCACACGCAGCCGTCGCCGTCGAGCGTCTACGGCTCCACGAAGCTCGCCCAGGAGCTGATCCTGCGCAACTGGGCGAGCGCCTTCTCGATCCCGCTCTCGGTGCTCCGGCTGCAGAACGTCTACGGCCCGGGCCAGTCCCCGCACAACCCGTACACCGGCATCGTGACCCTCTTCCACCGGCTGGCGTCGCGTGGACAGACCCTCGACGTCTACGAGGACGGCGACATCGGGCGCGACTTCGTCTACATCGACGACGTCGTGAGCGCCCTGGCCGCCTGCATCGCCCGGCCGCCGAGCGCCGAGGACCTGCGCGTCCTCGACGTGGGCACCGGCGTCGTCACGACGATCCTCGACGCGGCGCGCACCATCGCCGGCATGTACGGCGCTCCCGACCCGGTCGTCTCGGGCAAGTTCCGCGACGGTGACGTCCGGTACGCGGTCGCCGACATCACCCGGACACGCGACGAGCTCAAGTGGGAGCCGCAGTGGACGTTCGCCGCCGGCAGCTCCACGCTGTCGGAGTGGCTCGAGCGGGGTGGGTTCCTTGGCTGACGAGACCGGAGTGGTCGACTCCGTCATCGCGCTCGTCTGGGCCCGGGGGCGGCTGACCAGGTGGCTGCCCACCATCACCCGGCTGCTGGCGCTCCCGGACGTCTCCGAGGTGGTGGTCGCGACCGACAGCAGCCGTCCGGACGACGAGCTGCCCGCCCATGCGGCCGTCCGGGTCGTCCACCCGCGGACGTTCCGGGAGTCGCTCCGCGACGTTGCTGCCGGGGCTGACCGGCCGATCCTGGTCGTCACCGCGCCGACGATCGCTCCGCTCGACGGGTTCGGCACGTCCCGCGCGATCATGTCGGCGGACCTGCGCGTCGCCTCGGTGTCGTTCCTGTGCAACTCGGCCGGGCACCTGAGCTTCCCGAACCGCAACCGGCCCAACAAGTTCGCGGTGGAGGGTCACGACGAGACCAGCCTCACGCGACGGCTGCGCACGACGGACCCCGACCTGCGGCCGGTGCCGATCCACGCCGTCGCCGGCCCGGCCACCTTGATCTCGCGCGACTGCGTGGTCGTCACCGGTGGGCCGGACGAGGAGTTCGCCGGCGACCCCGAGGTCGCCGTCGTCGAGATGCTGCTGCGCGCCGCGAGGCGCGGGATGCGCTCGATGCTGGACCCTGCGACGTACGTGAACCGCCCGTGGGAGGACGAGCACTGGGGCCCCGCGCCGCTCACGCTGCAGCCGGTGCGGCGGCGGCTTCGTGAGCTCCACGGCTTCTTCCCCCGGCTCCACCTCGAGCAGGCGCAGGACCCGAACTCCCCCCTCGGTCTCGCCCTCGCCACGGCGCGGGCCAAGGCGCAGGGGCTCCGGGTGATGATCGACGCCTCGTGCCTCGGGCCGGTCGAGAACGGCACCCAGGTGCAGACCCTGGCGTTGATCGACGCTCTCGCCCAGCGCGACGACGTGCGCTGGGTGGGCGTGGCGCTCGCCGGCCCCATTCCCCGGTACGCCGAGAAGGTGCTGGTCCGGCCGAAGGTCGAGGTGCTGCGTGTCGAGGCGCTGAGGTTCCCGCCCGGCTCGCCGAAGGCCGACGTCCTGCACCGGCCGTTCCAGCCCAGCCGGCTGCCGTGGCGCAACTGGCGCGGGGTGGCCGACCGGATCGTGCTGACCATCCAGGACCTGATCGCCTACGACATCGGCGCCTACTACGTGCCCGCCGAGTGGCTGGCCTACCGCGACAACATCCTGGCCGGTGTGTCGATGTCCGACGGTGTCGTCGTGATCTCGCACGACGTCGCCGAGAGCCTGCACCAGGAGCGGCTCCCGGTCGTCGAGGAGCGGCTGTTCGTCATCGAGAACGGCACCGACCACCTGACCGGTCTCGAGGAGGACGAGTTCCCCGCCGAGCTGCACGAACGCGGCTGGGCCGCCCGTCCCTTCCTGGTCGTCCTCGGAGCGAACTACTCGCACAAGAACCGCGACCTGGCGATCCGCACGCTGCGGATCCTGCGTGAGCAGCGGCCCGACCTGGGTCTCGTGCTCGCCGGCGTGGCCGTGCCGGAGGGCTCGAGCAGGGTGATCGAGGCCGTCGAGTCGTTCGGTGCCGAGGAGGTCATCACGATCCCCGACGTCACCTCGGAGGAGCGCAACTGGCTGCTCCGGCACGCGGAGATCTGCCTCTACCCGACGGCCGCGGAGGGCTTCGGCCTGGTTCCGTTCGAGGCGGCCCGCTTCGGCACGCCCACCGTCTTCGCCCGGTTCGGCCCCCTCGCCGAGGTGCTCCCCGACGTGCCCTACGCTGCGGAGTCCTGGGACCCTGCGGCGCTCGCGGCGGTCTGCGAGGAGCTGCTGGGCGACCCGCAGAGGAGCCGCGACCAGGTCGAGGCCACCCTCAAGGCAGGCACCCGGTACACCTGGGAGGCGACGGCGGAGGGCCTGGTGGCGGCGTACCGTCGGCTGATCGCCGAGCCGCCCCGAGTTCTGCCGGCGAAGCCCGCCAAGTCCGACAAGCAGGCCCCCCGCAAGGCGGCCGACCGAACTGCGCGCACCAAGGAGTGACATGCCCAAGTCCGAAGCCTCCGAGCCGGCCGAGGTGACCAACACCGTCGACCTCGACCAGCTCTCGCTGAGCCAGAGCCTCCTGGACTTCGAGGTGGCGAACGCGCGCGTCATCGACCTGACCAGGCGCCTGACCGCGATGAACAAGGAGCTCGTCAAGACGACGACGGCCCTGCAGAAGGCTCAGCTGCGCAATCGTCAGCTGACCACCGAGCTCAAGGCGATCAAGGGCTCCCGTGCCTTCCGGTCCGCTGAGGTCGCGTCGCGCATCGCTCGCAGCGCCCGGGCCCGGCTGGGCGGGTGACGATGGCGAAGCCGCGCGTCCTCCTCGCGATCACCGCCTACAACGGTGAGGCGTTCATCGAGCGCACCCTGGACTCTGCGAAGCGCATCGACGAGACCGAGGCCGGCGTCGACGTCCTCGTGCTCGACGACGCCAGCCCGGCGCCCGGGTTCAGCGGTCGGCTCGCCGCGATGTGCGCCAAGCGCGGGATCGGCTACTACCGCACTCCTCGCAACCTGGGCATCCCTCGCAACGTGTCGCTGGGGATGCTGGCCGCGGTCGAGCAGGGCTACGACCACGTGATCATCTCCAACAGTGACGTCCTCTACCCGCGCAACGTGGTCAACCAGCTCGTCCGGGCTGCGCGCGCGGACGGCGTGGGGTCCGTGACGGCATGGTCCAACAACGTCTCGCTCTACTCCCTGCCCAACGACGACCCCGACACCCTGCTCGCCGACCAGGACGTCGTGGACTTCGTCAGCGACTCGCTCCAGGGCCACTACGGGGACGCGGTCATGGACATCCCCGCCGGCATCTCCTTCTGCGTGCTGATCCCCACCGCGGTCGTCCGCGACGTCGGTGTCATGGACCCCGTCTTCGGGCGCGGGTACTGCGAGGAGACCGACTGGAGCCTGCGGAGCCTGGCTGCGGGCTACCGGATCGCGCTCGCGCCCGGCACGTTCGTCTACCACTCCGGCCGGGGCTCCAACCTCGAGGCCGGGCTGGTCAGCCACGAGCACACGTCGGTTCCGGAGAACGAGCGGATCATCGACCTGCGCTACCCGATGTTCCGCTCCCAGGTGCGCGCCTTCGCGTCCTCCGGGATCCTCGACGAGGCCCACCTCTACGGCATCGACGCGATCATCCGGCGAGCCGGTGAGCAGTTCGGGTACTCCATCGACGTGGGCTGGCGACCGCCGAGCACCGTCGGTGACGACGTCGTCCGCTGCGTCGTCGGGGCCGAGGGCCTGGACGAGACCGTCCTCCTCCGGTACCGCGGGTTCACCCACCTCAAGGACGTCGACCCGTTCCGGGTCGCGGAGGGTCTCAAGGAGTACTTCGGTGGCCAGGATGCCGTCGCCGTGAACATCTTCGACCGGGGCCGCCTCGCCAGCGCGCTCTCCGACGCGTTCCCGGACCGGGCCGAGCGTCACGGCAACTACCCCGCCCGTGTCTGAGCACCGTCACCCGGGCACCCAGAAGGCGTGGCTGCCCGGCATCGAGGCGCTGCGCGGCATCGCTGCCCTCACGGTTGTTTCCCACCACATGTGGACCCTGTCCCGCGAACCGCGGTTCCCGGGCTCGTTCCTGATGGAGGGCTTCGGCAACTGGGGCGTGAACCTCTTCTTCATGCTCAGTGGCTTCCTCCTGGCCGAGACCTTCTGGAACGAGCGACCCGCCGACCTGCGGGTGTACTGGATCAGGCGCATCTTCCGGATCGCCCCGGCGTACTACGTCAACGTCGCGATCCTCTTCCTCTTCTTCGCGGGGCCGCACCTGGTGTTCAGCCAGACGGGTGCCAAGCAGGTGGCCGCGTCGTTCACCTTCACGCACGCGCTCTTCCCGAGCACCGCGAGCTCGCTCAACGTCAACGGGGCGCTCTGGACCCTGACGATCGAGATGATGCTCTACGCGTTCCTGCCGCTGCTGGCCCTCGCGGTGAAGCGCGCGCCGTGGCTGAGCCTGGCGTTGATCGCCCTCACCGGTCTGGCCTGGCGCGGCCTGGTGGCGTTCGCCGGTGACGGCCTGCGGGAGTTCTACTTCCACGGTGCCGCCGTGGACACCGGGGTGGAGAGCCTGTTCATCGCCCGCCAGTTCATCGGCGCCCTGGCGATCTTCGCCCTGGGCATCGGTGCCCGCTGGCTGGTCGTGCGTGGGCACTGCGCGCGGGTCTACCGCTGGTTCCCGCGGATGAGCACCTCGCTGTTCATCCTCATGGCGATCCCGAGCGCCCTGCTGCTGCACTGGGTCGAGCGGGGCTCGAACTTCCGCAACGGCCTGTTCTTCGTCGGCTACGACTTCGTCGTGATGCTCCTCATGGTGCCGGCCCTCATCATGGCGGCCTATCCAGGGGAGTTCTCCCCGTCACCGCTGCGCTCGGTCTCGACATGGCTCGGGGAGCGCAGCTACAGCATCTACCTGTGGCACTTCCCCCTGATCCTCGCCGTCTACGAGCGCGGTCCGCTGCGCCACCTGCCCGCCACGGGTGGGTACGCCTGGCGTCTTCCCCTCGTGCTCGTGCTCACGCTCGTCTTCGCGAGCGTCAGCTACGCGACCGTCGAGCGACCCGGCATGGAGTGGGGGAGACGGATCACCCAGCGGCTCCGACAGCCGCAGCCGCAACCCACGAAGGAGCGAGCCCTCGCATGAAGGCCCTGCCACGCATCCCCGTCCGATTCACCTCCGGCCTCAAGCACGAGCCCCCGACGCCCTACCTGGGCGAGGAGCTGGTGTCCATCCCCACCGACGCGGGTGTGCTCTGGATGCCGAAGTCCGACGACGTCATGCGGCCCTACCTGGAGAAGCACGGAACCTGGGAGCCCGAGGAGGCCGAGCTCCTCGGGCAGTTCTTCCGTCCGGGCCTGCGGTTCCTCGACGTCGGAGCGAACGTCGGCTACTTCTCCCTGCTGGTCGGCGCGCGGTGCCCGGGGGCCGAGATCCACGCCTTCGAGCCGCATCCGCTGACCAGCAGAGTGCTCGCCCTCAACGCCTGGAACTCCCGCGCGGACATCACCCCCCACGCCCTCGCACTCTCCGACGGGGAGCGCATCTTGGCCCTCACCACCGCCGAGCACAACCTGGGGGACACCAGGACGTCCGCCGGGAGCTCCGGCTCGATGCTCTCGCCCGCCGCTCCGCTCGACGACGTCCTCCCGCATGCCCGGTTCGACCTGGTCAAGATCGACGTCCAGGGGTTCGAGGCCGAGGTGATCGCGGGGATGGCCGGGATGATCGCGCGGACGCCGCAGGTCGTGATCGTCGCGGAGTTCTGGCCGTCCGCCCTGCGCGAGCGTGGTCTGGACCCGGTCGAGGTGCTCCGCAGCCACCAGGCAGCCGGCCTGGAGGTGCGGGTGCAGGTCGAGCGCGACCTCGCCACGAAGACGCCCCGCGAGATCGTGTCGATCTGCGACTCGGCCGGGCCCGCGGGTCAGGTCAACCTGGTCCTGACCCGGAAGTCCTGAAGGCTCAGGACCCCTTCCGCATCCCCTTGATGACCGCGGGCTCCAGGTAGGGCGCGAGCGTCGTCGAGAAGGTCTTCGACAGGTGGTTGAAGTCGGAGAACACGATCACGCCGCCGATGACCGACGGGCACCGGCCGTCCACGCACAGGAAGCGGTTCAGGTCCACGGTCGTCACGCGCCGGTCGGTGCGCGCGAGCGTGCTCGCCGCCAGGTGCAGCGGGTCGGGCCGGATCCAGACCGACGCCTTGCCGTCGCACGCCGCCACGCGGTGCAGGTGCCGGCTCACGCAGTCGGCGGGCGGGTTGTTCTCGTCCCAGGGCGCGGGGGTGTCGCGGATGACGAGGACGTGCGCCCCGGCGGCGGTGAACGCGTCGATGGTGCTGCGGTAGAGGTCCGGGCCGGAGTTGTGCCCGTCGAACGTGGCGAACACGACCAGGCGGTAGCCGCCGTTGCGGATCCTGTCGATCACCTCGCTCGTGATCTTGGTGCAGTCAGCGCTCTGCGGCTTGATCGAGGAGAAGCACGCGCCGACGATGTAGGTGTCCAGGCGCCACTGGTGTGCCTCCGCGATGCGGCTGATCGCCTCGGTCCACTGACCCGCGTGGGAGTTCCCGAAGAGGGCGATCTTCCCGGAGGGACGGGTCGTGTCCCCGCGGGCGCAGGAGATCGCCGGGTACTTGTACGGCGGCCAGTTCAGGCACTTGTCGATGCCTTCGGTGAAGTCGGCCTTGGCGAACGCGGGGGAGGTGAAGAGCTGGTCCCCGTGAGGGTCGGGGCAGTGGTGCTTCGGGTCCATCGCACCCGCTCCGAAGCAGGGCCGATCCGACGTCAGGGCGGTGCGGACCCTCGCCGCGTCCGCCCGGACCTGGCCGCTCACGTACAGCGACAGCGCCGTGGCGGCCAGCACGACGGTGGTGCTGATCGCCAGGCCGGCGAGCAGTGCCCTCCGGGACCGGCCACGGAGGAACGAGGACGAGCGGACCGGTGCCTCGACGAACCGGGTGCTGGCCCACGCGGCGGTGAGGGCGCAGGCCAGGACGACCAGCGTGTCCAGGAACCCCAGGTCCCGTCCGAGCGCGTACGGCGCGATCACGATCAGCGGCCAGTGCCATAGGTAGAGCGCGTAGGAGATGTCGCCCACGAGCTGCACGGGCGCCGCGTGGGTGAACCGTCGTACCGCGCCGAGCCCGCGGGGGTCGCCGGCGAGGATCACCAGGGCCGTGGACACCGTCGGCAGGGCGGCGGCGTATCCCGGGAAGGGGGTCGAGGACGTGATCACGACGCAGGAGAGGGCGATCCCGAGGGCACCGCACCACCAGAGGATCTGCCGGAACCGCGCCGTGAGCGACTGGCTGAGCCCGGGGTACACCGCAGCGAGGAGGCTCCCGATCGCCAGCTCCCACATGCGGGTCCAGGTCGAGAAGTAGGCATGGGCCGGCGACGAGCTGGTCTGCGTCACGGACAGGCCGAAGGACACCGCGAGCACGAGGAGGAACCCGGCCGCCACGAGGCGCTTCCGCCCGAGCCGGCGGACGGCCCAGGTCAGCCCGGCGACGACGAACGGCCAGGCGATGTAGTACTGCTCCTCCACCGACAGGGACCAGAAGTGCTGGAACGGTGACGGCGCGTGGTGGGCGTCGAGGTAGTCGGTGGCCTGCGTGATCAGCTGCCAGTTCTGCACGTAGAGCATCGAGGTCGCCGCCTCGCGGGCGAGCTCGTGCCACTGGGCGGTGGGTACGTACAGGACGACCAGCAGGAGGGTGGGGAGCAGCACGACCCCGACCGCGGGGATCAGCCGCAGCACCCGCCTCGCCCAGAACGCCGCGAAGTCACCTGCCCGGGCCGGAGGGTGCTTGAGCATGTGCGAGGTGATCAGGAATCCCGAGATCACGAAGAACACGTCCACGCCGACGAACCCGCCGCGGAGGAGATGGGGCCAGAAGTGGAAGACCAGCACGGCCCCGACCGCCACGGCCCTGAGTGCCTGGATGTCGAACCGGAGCCCGTCCGACCGCTGCTCGGCCGGCGGAGGCAGCCGTCGGCGTACGCCGGGCGTCGTCAGGGTCATTCGGCCTCATGGGGTCGGCAGCTGATCGGGCAACCTCGCGAGTCTAAGCAATGGAGCGGGCGTCGTTCGGCACCGCCTACTGTGCGGGCCAGCCCTTCGAGCAGTCCGCCGGCTCGGCGGTGTAGGCGCCGACGTGGTCGACCACCCGACAGCCGTCCGGCGTGTCGACCGCGAGCATGCCCACCCACGCGCTGCGGATGCAGAGGTCCTGGACGGGCTTGACCGCGACGATCAGCAGACCCTGCCCGGGTTCACCGTCGAGCCGGCCGAGGAAGGTCCGGTCGGTGCCTCCCGGCAGCGTGGACCACCACTGGTTCATGCTCCGCCCGGAGTCGGTGTAGGTGCCGACACGGATCTCCGCGCCGTGGGGGCTGCTGTAGGCGAGCTGGAAGGCTCCGACGCCGGGCAAGGGCGCCGTGGCCGGCAGCGGGACCTTGATCGCCGAGGATGCGCCGCCGCTCATGCAGAGCCCACTGGCCGTCCGCGTGAGCGTCGCCTTCCGGCCCGGCACCGGGCGCGCGGCACCCAGGTCGGTGCTGCGAGCGAGCGTGGCCGGGTGCACGGGCATGACGCTCCCGTCCGCCGCCAGGACCACCTTTCGCGGTGAGGTCGGGTCGATCTTCTGCGCGAGGTCCTTGTCGATGGTCAGGAACTGGACCTGGTCGGTGAAGGGGTCCACGAAGGAGAACGCGACGCTGGCCGGCACCTTCAGGCTGACCAGGTCGACCGGCCCGGTCGCGTCGAGCTCGGAGATCGCCCGGTTGAGGTAGCTGTGCGCTCCCGTCTGGGCGTTGTTCCGGACCACGACGGTCCACGACACCGTGGTCACGACCGCGAGGACCGCGGCGGTCAGGACGGCCACTCCCGGGACCAGCCGGCCGAGCGCGCCCGGCTCGCGTCGCGGGAGCACGGCGCCCAGGCACAGGGCGAAGATGGTCGCGAGGTACGGGTCGACGAAGTACTGCAGGTCCCGCGAGTAGCCGATCGGATCGGCCCCGTGCGCTCCGAGCCGCCCGGCAGCCTGCACGGCGACGTTGGCGACGTACGTCGCCAGCAGGAAGACCACGCAACGCCAGACGCCACGGCGGGTGAGGGCCAGTGCGGCGAAGGCGCCGAGGAGGACGAGCGCGCCGAGGATGGATGCGGGTTCGAACCAGCCGGAGTTCTGGTCCAGGCGGATCCCGACCAGGCTCGGGAGGTAGCTGCGGACGAAGCCGCTCGTGAGCAGGGACCAGGCCGACCGCAGGGTCCCCGGCGCAGGCGACGCGTCGAAGACGAAGAGCCGGTAGGCGAGGTACCCGGCGATCACGACGAGGTACGGCGCCCACATCAGGGCGTCTCTCACGATGGTGCGCCGACGGCCCAGGGCCCAGTCGGGAGGGAAGAAGAGGTACCGGATCAGCACCAGGTAGCCGATCGTGAGGATCGGGCGCTCCTGCCAGACCAGGCCCACGACGAGGCTGAGCACCGAGATCGCCAGGGCAGCGACGCGCTGCGACCGGACGTAGGCGACGAACCCGGCGATGCAGAACGTCATGCAGAGTGCGCCGCCGATGACCTGGACGCCGGACGCCATCCAGAGCGTCGTCCTGAGGGCGGGGATGCAGGTCACGCCCGCGACGGCGACCACGATGGCCGCGGGTCGCCGCCCGAGGAGCTGCGTGGTGAACCACGCGAGGGCGACGTAGAGCAGCAGCACGAGCGTGGCGAGGACTGCGGCTGCCAGGGCCCAGTTCACGCCGCCGAGCCGCGCGACGACGGCATAGATCAGCCGGAAGACCGGCGCGAAGTGCCCGTAGCTGTTCACCTGGAGCCAGCCGAGCGTGAGGTGGTCGCGCGCACCCTGCTGGAGGTAGAGCAGGTCGTCGGTGTAGAACTGCGAGCCCGCCAGGAGCGCGGCGAAGGTCACGAACCAGACGAGCGCCCCGACGCCCGCGACCCAGGACGACCACACGGTCGACGACAGCGGGCGAGGCTCGCGTTCAGGATTCACGCGAGGAGACCCTAGGCGGTCGCTCACCGCGTGCTCTGCGCGGGTGTGCCGCCCTCCACCGGGGCCGCCACCGTGGCCGGGGGGCGCATCGAGAGGTAGACCAGGCGCATGTTCTCGTCCTTCACCCGCTTCAGCGCGCTCAGGGTGAGGCCGAGGAAGAAGGTCATGAAGGAGAGCAGCTCGATGCTGGCGGCCAGGATCGCGCTGGGGAACCGCGGCACCAGCCCCGTGCGCAGGTAGTCCAGGACGGCGGGCAGGCCGACCACGAGGCCCACGAGCATCAGCACTGCGGCCACCGCGGTGTGGAACAGCACCGGGCGCTCGACCCGGGCGAGGTGCAGGACGAGACGGAGGATCTTGAAACCGTCGTGGTAGGTGCGCAGCTTGCTCTCCGCGCCCTCGGGACGGTCGGTGAAGTCGACCTCGACCTCGGTCTGCGGGACGCGCAGGGTCGCGGCGTGCACCGTCAGCTCGGTCTCGGTCTCGAACTCCCGCGACACCGCGGGGAACGACTTGACGAACCGGTGGCTGAAGGCGCGGTAGCCGCTGAGCATGTCGCTGACCTCGACGCCGAAGATGCCGCTGACCAGCGCGTTGAACATCCGGTTGCCGGTCGCGTGACCCGGCCGGTACGCCGTCTCGGTCACCTCGCGACGGACGCCCAGCACGTGGTCGTAGGGGCCCTCGAGCAGGGTGGAGATCAGGCGGGGGGCCGCCGAGGCGTCGTACGTGTCGTCACCGTCGATCATGAGGTAGACGTCGGCGTCGACGTCGGCGAAGGCGCGCCGGACGACGTTGCCCTTGCCCTTGGCGTGCTCGTACCTGACGATCGCGCCCGCATCACGGGCGACCTCGGCGGTCTTGTCGGTCGAGTTGTTGTCGTAGACGTAGACGTCGATCCCCGGCACGGCGTCGACCAGGTCGCGCACGACCTTGCCGACCGCGAGCTCCTCGTTGTGGCAGGGGACGATCGCGGCCACGCGGAGACCCGTCGTGTCGACGCTCGGACCCGGCGCCAGCGAGGTCGCGCGCGCGGGCGTGGAGGGCTCAGACATGGCTCGCAGTGTAGGGAAGGCGGGACGCCCGGCCGAATCGTGCGAGCCCCAGAGGCGTCCACGAGGCGAAGGTCACACCGCGGGACGGCAGAGCGGCTCGACGGTTCAGGCAGAGGCGGGTTTGGACGCCACCAGGACGAACTCGTTGTACGTGAACACCTTGCCCACGGGCCGCGGGAAGGGGAAGGAGTAGGCCCGCTCGACGGTCAGCCCCAGGCGTACGACGTGGCTGCGCATCGTCTCGAGATCGACGAACCGGACGTGCGTGGGGTCGCTGCGGTACCCGACCTCCTGCGGTGTGATCAGCACCACACGGCCGCCGTCGCGGACGCAGGGCAGGTACCGATCCAGGATCTCGTCGGCGACCTCGGCCGACACGTGCTCGAGCACGTGCGCCAGCAGGATCGCGTCGAAGGCGCCGGGCCGGTCGAGGTCCGAGCCGTCGAACTCCTCGGTCGTGTACGCCGACAGCCCGGCGTCGCGGGCCATCGCCACGGCCACCTCGTTGTGGTCCACGCCGACACTGCCCGGGGCCAGGCCGTGGAGGTTGCGGCCCACCCCGCACCCGATGTCGAGCACGCGGCCGAGCTCGAGGCGCCGCAGGTTCCACCGGTAGGGGCGCTGCACGTCGAGCAGCCGCTTCCAGCGCGCATCGCCGCGGGTCCGCAGGCGCTCGGCGTACTCGCTGCCGGCGGTGTCGCGGCCGTCCGGCCGTGGTCCGGGTGTCTCGGTCACCCCGCTCACCTCCCCGTCCGGACGCGCGGGCGTCGCCAGGAGCCGCCACGATAACCCTCGCGCGGATTACGCTGGGGTCGTGTCCGCCCTCGTCGAAGGAGCCGATCCGGGCGCTGACGTCGAGCTGTCGATCCTGATGCCCTGCCTCAACGAGAGCGTGACGCTGGCGACCTGCATCCGCCACGCCCGCGCCTTCCTGGACCGTTCCGGTGTCTCCGGGGAGATCGTGGTCGCGGACAACGGCAGCACGGACGGCTCCCAGGACATCGCCCGGGCCGAAGGCGCGCGCGTGGTCGTCGTGGAGGAGCGCGGGTACGGCGCCGCACTGGCCGGTGGCATCGCGGCGTCCCGGGGGACCTACGTGGCCATGGGCGACGCCGACGACAGCTACGACTTCGAGGCGCTGGGCCCGTTCCTCGACGAGCTCAGGTCCGGGGCGGACCTGGTGATGGGGAACCGGTTCCGCGGAGGGATCGACCCGGGTGCGATGCCACCGCTGCACCGGTACGTCGGCAACCCGATCCTGTCGTTCGTCGGCCGGCTGTTCTTCGAGGCGCCGGTCCGGGACTTCCACTGCGGCCTGCGGGCGTTCCGACGCGACTCGATCAGCGCCCTCGACCTGCGGACCTCGGGCATGGAGTTCGCCAGCGAGATGGTGGTGAAGGCGTGCCTGGCCGAGCTCGACGTGCGCGAGGTGCCGGCGAGGCTGCGTCGCGACGGTCGCGAGAGGCGCCCGCACCTCCGCAGCTTCCGCGACGGCTGGCGCCACCTGAGGTTCCTGCTGCTCTACAGCCCCCGCTGGCTGTTCCTCTACCCGGGCGTCTTCCTGGCGCTGCTCGGCCTCGTGATGACGTCCGCCCTGATCAGGGGGCCGATCGTCGTGGGCGGGCACGGCCTGGACGTCGGCGCGATGCTCTACGGGGTGGCGGCGACCGTCGTCGGCTACCAGGCCGCGATCTTCGCCGTGCTCTCCAAGGTGTACGCCGCGCACGAGGGCTTTCTGCCGGCCGGGGCCAGGTTCCACCGGTTCCAGGAGCGGCTGAACCTGGAGAAGCTCATCGGGATCGGCTTCGTCATCTTCCTGGTCGGGGTCGGGTGGACCGTGGCGTCCCTGATCGACTGGCGCGGCCAGGGCTTCGGCGCCCTCAAGGCGCGGGACAGCGTGCGAGCGGCGGCACCGGCGATGCTCGGCCTCATCCTCGGCTCGCAGACCGTCATGGCCGGGCTCTTCCTGTCACTCCTGCGGATCCGGGTGATCCACCCGGAGCCGGTCGCCGTGGTCACGAAGGTCTGACCAGAAAGCCCGCCACTCCTCCCGGGCCGAGACCCGCCTCCCGCGCGCCCCGTCGAGGGTCGCCCGGAGCAGCAGGTGGCCCCGGACGGTGGTCCGGCGGCGCGCCGTACGGGCCGAGCGGGCGAGACCGTGCTGGGCGCACTCGGCCGCCCGCTGCCGCATCAACCCGATCTCCTCGGCGAACCGGGACGCGTCCGACGTCATCCGGCTCGTCTCGGTGCCGGCGTGGCGCCGGTACTCCAGCAGGGGCCGGCGCAGGGCGTAGAGGGACCCTCCCTGCAGGAGGAGCCGGGTGGTCAGCTCCCAGTCGGGGACGAAGCGCAGGGTGGTGCTGAACGGCGCGTGCCCGACGAGCGCGCGTCGGAGGCACATCGTCGGGCAGATGATGTAGTTGCCGAACAAGAGGTGCGCCAGGCCCTCGTCCCCCTCCACGACGTGGTCCCCGGAGGGGCGGGGGAGCCGGCTCTTGACGTGGTCGGTGATCGTCCGCCTGCGCACGCCGTGGGCGTCGATCGTGAAGACGTCGGTGAAGACCGCCGCGACCTCAGGGTGCGCGTCGGCGGCTGCGAGCACGGCACCGGCGTACTCCGGGAGCAGGCGGTCGTCGGCGTGCAGGATCGTCACCAGCGGGGCCCGGGTCAGCTCGAGGCAGCGGTTCCAGTTGCCGCCCAGGCCGAGGTTGCGCTCGTTGCGCACGTAGGAGATCCGGGCGTCGTTGAACGACGCGACCAGGTCCTCGGCAGGTTCCGGCCCGTGGTCGTCGACGACCACGAGCTCCCAGTCGTCCCACTCCTGGCGCAGCACGCTCTCGATCGCCTCGCGCAGGTGACCGAGCCCGCTGAAGTACGGGATCGCGAACGAGATCCGCGGCCCGGAGCCGGACACTCGTTCACCCTCCATGGCGCCCAAGTTAGCCGTTGGCGGCCGGGACCTCTCGGCAACGAGAGAGTCCACCGTCCCGCCCGGATAGGGTTCCGTGCGTGCCACCTCCCCGCAGCCAGCCCGAGCAGCAGGCTCCGCCGGTCCAGCGGCTGCGGATCCGCTACGCCAAGCGGGGGCGGCTCAGGTTCACCAGCCACCGGGACTTCAGCCGGGCCTTCGAGCGTGCGTTGTTCCGGGCGCAGGTGCCGATGGCGTACTCCTCGGGGTTCAGCCCCCACCCGCGCATCTCGTACGCCGGGGCGAGCCCGACCGGAGCCGCCAGCGAGGCGGAGTACCTCGAGATCGGCCTGGCCGAGCGACGTGACCCGGAGATCGTGCGCCGCGAGCTGGACGACTCCCTGCCCGACGGCCTGGACCTGGTCGAGGTCGTCGAGAGCGCGGGCGGCTCCCTGGCCGACCGGCTGGAGGCATCGGTCTGGGAGATCACGCTCACCGGGGTCGACGCCGACACGCTCCGCACCGCGGTCGACACGCTGCTGGCGACCGACGAGGTGCCCGTCGAGCGGATGACCAAGAAGGGGTTGCGGACCTTCGACGCCCGGGCCGCGATCGTGGCGCTGGAGGCGCGGGCGACCGGCGAGTCGGCGAACACCGGACAAACGTGTGCGATACTCCAAGTGGTCTTGCGACATGGAACACCGTCCGTGAGACCCGACGACGTTCTCGCCGCGCTCCGTGAAGTTGCGGGGACCAGTACCGGCCCGGCTGCGCTCGCGCAGAGGCTGGCACAGGGTCCTCTCGATCCACGAACCGGCACGGTGGGTGATCCGTTGTCACCGGACCGCGACGCGGCCGGCTGAATGCGTGGTGACAGCGCGCAGGGGTCGGTAGCCCGGAAGAGGCACTGCGACCGCGGTCAGTGACGAGGGACCGCTCCACCCGACGTACGCACACGGAGGGTGTCGTCGCCGACTGAAGGCTTTTGTCGCGAGGCTCACCAGATCCCCGCGGCCGACCCGCACGGTCGCCAGCGATGCGCAGGCCCCGTGCACGAGGAGAGCGATCGTGCTCGACGCTGACGACACCACCGGCCCCGAAACCCCTGAGACTCCCGCCGGCGGCGACGCCGGTGCCGCTCCGCCGGCCGCCGAGGGCGCCGACGCCCCGGTGAAGAAGGCCGCCAAGAAGGCGGCGAAGAAGACCACCAAGAAGGCCCCGGCCAAGAAGACCGCGAAGAAGGCCGCCGCGCCCGAGGCAGGCACCGAGGTCCCGCAGGCCGGTGCGGAGCCGGCCAGTGAGGCCCCTGGGGCCGCCGAGGCTCCTGAGGCCGCCGAGGCCCCCCGGAAGACCGCCAAGCGGTCGCGGAAGGCCGCCGCCGCGCCGGCGGTCCTCTTCCAGGCGCCCGAGGCCACCCCGACCCGCAAGCGGGCCGCCAAGGCGACCGCCGCGAGCGCCCCCGCCGAGGATGCGGCCGAGGCCGCACCGGTCGCTGACGGGACCCCGGGCGAGACCGAGGGCCAGGAGCAGGACGGCGCCGCGAAGAAGACTGCCAAGAAGGCGGCGAAGAAGACCGCCAAGAAGGCGGCGAAGAAGACCACGAAGGCCCGGTCCGGCGACGAGGTCGCGGAGGAGCCCGACCAGGCGAGCGACGCGGCCCAGGTCGAGGGCCAGGTCGACGGCCAGGCCGAGGGCGAAGCGGACGACAGCGAGAACGGCGAGGGCGGCCCCCGTCGCCGGCGGCGGCGTGGTGGGCGTCGACGTCGTCGTGGTGCCGGGGACGACGGCGCCGAGGGTGCCGACGAGACCCCGAGCGGCTCCGTCCCGGACGAGCGGGAGGACAGCGACGACGAGGGCGGCGAGGAGGGCGGCACCCGTCGTCGGCGTACGCGGGTCCGCAAGCCGCGCAACCCCGAGGACGAGATCACCGGTGTCGCCGGCTCCACCCGGCTGGAGGCGAAGAAGCAGCGCCGCCGTGAGGGCCGCGAGGCCGGCCGTCGCCGCGCCCCGATCGTCAGCGAGGCGGAGTTCCTCGCGCGGCGGGAGTCGGTCGAGCGGGTCATGGTGATCCGCCAGCGCGGCGAGCTCACCCAGATCGGCGTGCTCGAGGACAAGGTGCTCGTGGAGCACTACGTGGCCCGGGAGTCGCAGACCTCCCTGATCGGCAACATCTACCTCGGACGCGTCCAGAACGTCCTGCCCTCGATGGAGGCGGCGTTCGTCGACATCGGCAAGGGTCGCAACGCGGTGCTGTACGCCGGTGAGGTGAACTGGTCGGCGCTCGGTCACAAGGAGGGCCAGCCCCGCAAGATCGAGTCCGTGCTCAAGTCGGGCCAGACCATCCTGGTGCAGGTCACCAAGGACCCGGTCGGCCACAAGGGCGCCCGGCTGACCGGCCAGATCAGCCTGCCCGGCCGGTTCCTCGTCTACGTGCCCGACGGCACCACGAGCGGGATCTCCCGCAAGCTCCCCGACACCGAGCGCAACCGGCTCAAGACGCTGCTCAAGGAGATCGTCCCCGACACCGCCGGCGTCATCGTCCGCACGGCCGCCGAGGGCGCCAGCGAGGACGAGCTGACCCACGACGTCGAGCGGCTGACCGCCCGCTGGGCCGAGATCGAGAAGCGGGTCGAGGCGGGCAAGGGCCCCGAGCTCCTGTACGGCGAGCCGGACCTCACGCTCAAGGTCGTCCGCGACCTCTTCACCGAGGACTTCAGCCGGCTGGTCGTCGAGGGCGACGACGCCTGGGACCTCGTGGAGGGCTACGTCGAGCACGTCGCTCCCGACCTCAAGGAGCGCCTCGAGCGCTACGAGTCCAAGGACGGCCGGGACATCTTCGCGGCGTACCGGATCGACGAGCAGATCGCCAAGGGGGTCGACCGCAAGGTCTGGCTGCCGTCGGGCGGGTCACTGGTCATCGACCGCACCGAGGCGATGACCGTCGTGGACGTCAACACCGGGAAGTTCACCGGCTCGGGCGGCAACCTCGAGGAGACGGTCACCAAGAACAACCTGGAGGCCGCCGAGGAGATCGTCCGGCAGCTGCGGCTCCGTGACATCGGCGGCATCATCGTCATCGACTTCATCGACATGGTCCTGGAGTCCAACCGCGACCTGGTGCTCCGCCGCCTGGTCGAGTGCCTGGGCCGTGACCGCACCCGCCACCAGGTCGCCGAGGTGACCTCGCTCGGCCTGGTGCAGATGACCCGCAAGCGGATCGGCACCGGTCTGCTCGAGGCGTTCAGCGAGGAGTGCGAGCACTGCAAGGGCCGCGGCCTGATCGTGCACGAGCAGCCGGTCGAGCCGGCCGGTCGCGGCGGCAGTGCGCCGGCGGCCGACGAGGCTCGTGGGCGCCGAGGCCGGGGCGGACGCACGCGCGGTCGTTCCGGTGAGACCACCTCCGCGCCGGTCGAGCCGGTGAAGCCGTCGCCGATGGCCCTGGCCGGGTCGAAGCCCCCGGCGGAGGGCGCCGCCCGGTCCGCCGAGGTCGAGCAGGAGACGGTGCCGGTCGAGGTCGAGCAGGGCACGGACGAGGGCAACGAGCGCGAGCTCACCGGTGACCCGGTGGAGGCAGCCCTGGTCGGGGAGGCGCCCGACGAGGCCTCGGAGCCCCCGCTGGAGATCACCTGGGCGGGCGTGACGGCCCCCGAGCCCGGGCCGGGCGACGCCGCGGAGGCCGCTCCGGGACCGATCGTCGTGACCAGCACGCGCCGTCGTCGCGCGGGGCGGCCCGCCGGGCCGCCTGCCGCGAGCGCGGAGGTCCAGGAGCCCGACGCGGAGGCAGCCGAGGCCCAGGCCGACGCGACCACGCCCGCCGCGGGCGACGACGACCGGGAGGCGGCGTCGGTCGACGCATCCGCGCAGAACGGCGCGGCCCCGGAGGTCCAGGACCTGGTCGACGGCGTGGCCGCCGACGCGGCCCTCGAGCTCGACGAGGCGGACAACGGCCACCCGCTGGTGCACGTGCCCGTCAAGAAGAAGGGCTCGCGCAAGCGCTGATCGTCAGGCGTCGTCGGCGAGGGCTTCGAGGGCAGGGAGCGCGGCCAGCAGCAGCTCGAGCTGGTCGTCCGGAAGCGCCGCGAGGCGGTCCTCGAGCCCGCGTAGCCGCGCGGCCCGCCCTGACCGGACCAGGTCCTCGCCGGCCTGCGTGGCCGCCAGCAGGGTCGCCCGGCCGTCGTCGGGGTCCGCGCGCCGCGCGACGTACGCCTGGTCCTCGAGGAACTTCAGCAGGCGGGTCATCGCCGGAGCGCTCACGCCCTCGGTCTCGGCGAGGGTGCCGGCCCGCTGCGGCCCGTCGGTGACCAGGGTGGCGAGTGCGCTCAGCGCTCCGTGCCCGATCGGGATCTCGCGCGCGTCGCGCCGGATCGAGCGCGTGATCCGGACCAGCGCTCGGTAGAGCCGGATGGTGTCGCCGCCGACGTCGTCCGGAGGAGGGGTCGTCATCGACTCACTCCCGTCCCAGGGCCTCGCCGGGCCGGTCGTCGTGGACGTACTTCGCCCCGGCCGCCCAGGAGGCCGCGGCGGCGACCAGCATCATCGCGGCGGCGGCCAGGAAGACCACGACCAGCCCGTGGTGGAACGGGTCGGTCATCAGGTGGGGGAAGAAGGTCTTGCCGGTCAGCGTCCGCACGTGCTCGCTCGGCAGCGAGTCGAGGGCACCGGTGGGTCCGAGCAGCGAGGCGATCGGGTTGTAGCCGAGGAACGACGCGAACAGCGATCCCACCGGCGGGAGGCCGCCGATGCGTGCGGCCACGTCGTGCGGGACCCCCTGGCTGGTCAGCCCGTCGGTGAGCGTCCGGGGCAGCACGTTCGCGAGCGCCACGACCATCAGCGAGAAGAACACCCCGATCGACAGCGACGTGCCGGAGTTGAAGATCGTGCCGCGGATGCCGGAGGCCGCTCCCCGCTCGTGCGCCGGCACGGAGTTCATCACCGCCGTGGTGTTCGGGGCGCTGAACAGGCCGGACCCGATCCCGTTCAGGAAGATCACCAGCGCGAACCAGGGGTAGGCGAAGTCGATCGGGATCACCAGCAGCAGCACGAAGGTGACGGCCACCAGCAGCGAGCCACCGGTGGCGAACAGGCGGGCGCCGAAGTGGTCGGACAGCCATCCGGAGACCGGCCCGGCCACGAGGAAGCCGACGGTCAGGGGGAGCAGGTAGATGCCGGCCCACAGCGGCGTCGACTCGTAGCTGTAGCCGTGGAGCGGTAGCCAGATGCCCTGGAGCCAGATGATCAGCATGAACTGCAGCCCACCGCGACCGATCGCCGCCATCAGGCCGGCGAGGTTGGCCATCGTGAACGGGCGGATCCGGAACAGGCCGATCGGCACCATCGGATGCTCCACGCGCGCCTCGATCAGCGCGAAGGCGACGAGCAGGACGGTTCCCCCGATCAACCCCGCGAGGACCCACGGGTTGAACCATCCGGTCGAGTGGTCGCCGTACGGCTGGATGCCGTAGGTGATCGCGACCAGCAGCGCGGTGAGCCCGACGGCGAAGGTGACGTTCCCCGGGATGTCCAGCCGGGCGTGCCGGCGCTCGCCGAGCTCGACGAGGGAGCGGTAGCCCCAGACGGTCGCGACCACGCCGATCGGCACGCTCACCCAGAACACCGCGCGCCAGTGCCACTCGCTGAGCACGCCGCCGATGATCAGGCCCAGGAACGAGCCGGCGATCGCGGAGACCTGGTTGATGCCCAGCGCCATGCCGCGCTGCGCGGCGGGGAAGGCGTCGGTGAGGATCGCCGTGGAGTTCGCGAACAGCATCGCCCCGCCGATGCCCTGGCCGACCCGCATCACGATCAGCCACATCGCACCCTGGCCGCCGGTGAAGGGGTCGACCGAGAGCAGGATCGAGAAGGCGGAGAAGACCGCGAAGCCGAGGTTGTACATCTTGACCCGGCCGTAGATGTCGCCGAGCCGGCCCAGGGTGACGACGAGGACCGCCGAGACCACCAGGAAGCCCATGATGATCCAGAGCAGGTAGCTGACGTTCCCCGGCTCGAGCGGGTCCAGGTGGATCCCGCGGAAGATCGCCGGCAGCGAGATGATCACGATCGAGGAGTTGATCGTGGCCATGAGCATGCCGAGCGTGGTGTTCGACAGCGCGATCCAGCGGTAGTGCGGGTGGTCGCGGTCGAAGCGCGACAGCGGCGCCTCGTTGCCGGGAGGCGTCGGCGGGCCGGGGGAGACCGAGCGGGAGGACATGACCGGCAGATTACTTCACATTCGTGAACTATCCTGCGGGTACGGCGGCCCCCCGCGGCGCCGGACTCCCGCGGAGCCGTTTTGACCGCGCACCCGGCCACCACGTAAAGTTGATCCTCGGCGTGCTCGTGCACGCCCTCTCTGTGTGGACCACCCCCGCCGACCGGCGGGAGACGTGTGCCGCCGGACCCTGAGTTTCATCGACGAGGAGTGTGAAGCGGACGTGTACGCGATCGTGCGCAGTGGCAGCAAGCAGCAGAAGGTTGCTGTCGGCGACGTCATCGAGATCGACAGGACCGACGAGGTCGCTGGCGCGTCCCTGAGCCTGCCCGTGGTGATGGTCGTCGACGGTGAGAAGGTCACCTCGACCGGCCTGGACAAGGCGGCCGTGACCGTCGAGGTGCTCGGCGCCACCAAGGGCCCCAAGATCATCATCCAGAAGTACAAGAACAAGACCGGCTACAAGAAGCGCCAGGGTCACCGGCAGAAGTACACCCAGGTCAAGGTCACCGACATCAAGCTCTGAGTCTCGACAGGCTCGACCGAACAGGACTGAACTCATGGCACACAAGAAGGGCGCGGCGTCCACCAAGAACGGCCGCGACTCGAACGCCCAGCGTCTCGGCGTGAAGCGCTACGGCGGTCAGCTGGTCAACGCCGGCGAGATCATCGTCCGGCAGCGCGGCACGCACTTCCACCCCGGCACCGGCGTCGGCCGTGGCGGCGACGACACCCTGTTCGCGCTGGTCGCGGGCAACGTGGAGTTCGGCAGCCGACGTGGTCGCCGCGTGGTGAACATCGTCCCGTCCCCGGCGGAGTGACCGGGCGCTAGCACCACACACCGACTCGACGTTGGGCGTCCCTGAGTTCCAGGGGCGCCCTTCGTGGTTTCGAGGCTCGACCACACAGGTGGTTGAGCCTGCCGAAACCACACGCACAGAAAGGAGCACCCGATGGCAGTACCGACCTTCGTCGACCGCGTGGTGCTCCACGTCGCCGCCGGGCGGGGCGGCAACGGCGTCGCCTCGGTCCACCGCGAGAAGTTCAAGCCGCTGGGCGGCCCCGACGGCGGCAACGGCGGCCCCGGGGGATCGGTGATCCTGCGCGTCGATCCTGACGTGACCACGCTGATCGACTACCACCACAACGCCAAGCGCAAGGCCGGCCACGGCGGCCACGGCGCCGGCGGGCACCGCAACGGCGGCCACGGCGAGGACGTCGTGCTGCCGGTGCCGGACGGCACCGTCGTCACCGACGAGTCCGGCGAGCTCATCGCCGACCTGGTCGGGGCCGGCACCGAGCTGGTCATCGCCGAGGGCGGCCGCGGAGGCCTCGGCAACGCTGCGCTGGCGTCGGCCAAGCGCAAGGCCCCGGGCTTCGCGCTGCTCGGCGAACCGGGCGAGGAACGCACGATCAGCCTCGAGCTCAAGGTGGTCGCCGACGTCGGCCTCGTGGGCTTCCCGAGCGCCGGCAAGTCCAGCCTGATCGCCGCGGTCAGCCGGGCGCGGCCGAAGATCGCCGACTACCCCTTCACCACGCTGGTGCCCAACCTCGGCGTGGTGCAGGCGGGCGACACGACGTTCACCGTCGCCGACGTACCGGGGCTGATCGAGGGTGCCAGCGAGGGCCGCGGCCTGGGCCACGACTTCCTGCGCCACATCGAGCGGTGCGCGGCGCTCGTGCACGTCGTCGACCTCGCGACCATGGAGCCCGGCCGCAACCCGCTCGAGGACCTCGACGTGATCGAGCGCGAGCTCGCCCGGTACGGCGGTCTCGAGGACCGGCCCCGCCTGGTCGCGCTCAACAAGGTCGACCTCCCCGACGGCCGCGAGATGGCCGAGATGGTCCGCGAGGAGGTCGCCACTCGGGGCTGGCCGGTGATCGCGGTCAGCGCGGTCACTCACGAAGGCCTGCGCGAGCTGTCCTTCGCGATGGCCCAGGTGGTGGCCGCCGCCCGCCGCGAGCGGGTCGTCGCCAAGGCCGAGCGGATCGTGCTGCGCCCGAAGTCGCGGCACTCCTCCGAGGAGTTCACCGTCCGCGAGACGGGCGAGGGCTGGCGCGTGCGGGGCGAGAAGCCCGAGCGTTGGATCCGGCAGACCGACTTCAGCAACGACGAGGCCGTCGGGTTCCTCGCCGACCGGCTCAACCGGCTCGGTGTCGAGGCCAAGCTGCTCGAGCTCGGTGCCGTCGAAGGGGATCCGGTCCTCATCGGCGATCCGGACAACGCGGTGGTCTTCGACTTCAAGCCCGGCCTGGACGCGGGCGGCGCGGAGATGCTCGGCCGGCGCGGGGAGGACCAGCGGTTCACCGAGTCGCGGCCGGCCGCGGACCGCCGGAAAGCGATCGCCGAGGCGATGCCGGAGCGTGCCGAGACCGAGACGCGGGCCGACGTGGCCCGCCGCCTGGACCGCGGGGACGAGGACGCGGAGGGCGAGCGGTGACACGGTCCGCCGTCGCCGCGGCCACGCGCGTCGTCGTGAAGGTGGGGTCGTCGTCGCTGACGACCGCTGCCGGCGGCATCGACCCGGAGCGGGTCCGGGCCCTGGTCGACACCCTGGCGGCCGTGCACGGCCGCGGCACGGAGATCGTGCTCGTGTCCTCCGGCGCGATCGCCGCCGGGCTGGCGCCGCTGCAGCTGCGCCGCCGGCCGCGCGACCTGGCCCGCCAGCAGGCGGCTGCGTCCGTGGGCCAGGGGATCCTGGTCCACCGCTACACCGAGGAGTTCGCCCGGCACGGGCTGGTCACCGGCCAGGTCCTCCTCACCCTGGACGACGTCACGCGCCGCGGGCACTACCGCAACGCGCAGCGCACCTTCGTCACGTTGCTCGGCATGGGTGTGGTGCCGGTCGTGAACGAGAACGACACCGTCGCGACGACCGAGATCCGCTTCGGTGACAACGACCGCCTCGCCGCACTCGTGGCCCACCTGGTGCACGCCGAGCTGCTCGTGCTCCTCTCCGACGTCGACGGCCTGTACGACGGCCCGCCGAGCAGCCCGGGCAGCCGGATGATCGCCGACGTGCACGGCGAGCCCGACCTCGACGGCGTGACCCTCGGCAGCGCCGGGAGCGCCGGGGTGGGCACCGGCGGCATGCAGACCAAGCTCGAGGCCGCCCGGATCGCGACCGGTGCCGGCATCCCGGTCGTGCTCACCGCCGCCGGCCAGGTCGCGGACGCGCTCGCCGGCCGGACCGTCGGCACGCTGTTCCACCCGACGGGTCGCCGCCGCCCGACCCGGCTGCTCTGGCTCGCCCACGCGACCGAGGGCAAGGGGACGATCAGGCTCGACGCCGGTGCCGTCCGCGCCGTCACCGAGCGCCGTGCCTCGCTGCTTCCGGCGGGCATCACCGCGGTCACCGGGTCCTTCGCGGCGGGCGATCCCGTCGACCTGCTGGACCCTGACGGGCGCGCGGTCGCCCGCGGCCTGGTCAACTACGACGCCGCCGAGCTGCCCGCACTGCTCGGCCGCTCGACCCGGGAGCTGGCCCGCGAGCTGGGCGCGTCGTACGAGCGCGAGGTGGTCCACCGCGACGACCTCACCCTCCTGGACCGCTGAGCGGGCCGCTCGCGAGTTGGCGGATTCGACTGCACGGCGGCCCCAGGGTCAGACACACTGGTGCCGTTGGGGGTCGGCGGCTGAGGAGGGCGTGTGGTGGTGGACCCTGCGGGGCGCCTGTGGCACGTGACGGTCACCGTGGCGGGAGATCCGGTCGAGCCGCTGCTCGTCCGGTCGGCGCTGGCGCGCCTGAGCGAGCAGCGCCCGTTCATCGACTCGGTGTCGTTCACCGGAGCGAGCGCGGAGCTGCAGTTCTGGGACGAGGGTGACTCGATGCTCGACGTCGCCTCGCTGGCGCTGCGCGTGTGGACCGAGTACCGCGAGCCTGCCGGACTGCCCTCCTGGGAGGTCGTCGGCCTGGAGGTCGTCGAGAAGTCGCTGCGCGCCCGCCGTGGTGGCGGACGCCCGGTGGGCCACCACAAGCCGACGTCGGTGCCGTTCCGCCTCTGAGCCGCAAGCCCGCGAGGTACGAGCAGGATTGCGACGCGAAGAGGTTGAGCGAGCCCGCGGGTGAGCTCGCGAACCCGCGACGGCGGGCCGAAACCTCGACCCCACCGACCGACCCCATCCGGCGGTTCGACCCCGTCCTGTCCCGGATAGGCTCAGCACCATGTCCGACCAGATCGCCGAGGCCGCCGCGCGCGCCCGCGAGGCTGCGGCCGTGCTCGCGCTCGCGACCCGGTCGACCAAGGACGCCGCCCTCGAGGCGATGGCCCAGGAGCTGCTCGACCGGACCGACGAGGTCCTCGCGGCCAACGCCGAGGACGTCGCGGCCGCCGAGGACGCCGGCACCCCGGCCCACCTGATCGACCGCCTGCGCCTGGACAGCGGCCGCGTGGCCGGCATGGCCCAGGGGCTCCGGGAGGTCGCCGGGCTGCCCGACCCGGTCGGCGAGGTGCTCCGGGGCTCGACCCTCGCCAACGGCCTGGAGCTGCGCCAGGTCCGCGTGCCGTTCGGCGTGGTCGGCGTGATCTACGAGGCGCGACCCAACGTCACCGCCGATGCCGCCGGGATCTGCCTGAAGAGCGGCAACGCGGTGCTCCTCCGGGGATCCTCCAGCGCCAGACGCTCCAACGCTGCGGTCGTGGGGCTGCTGCGTCAGGCGCTCGCCTCGGCAGGCCTCCCCGAGGACTGCATCCAGCTCGCCCCGGGCGAGGGACACGACGCCGCCAAGGCCCTCATGCGCGCCCGGGGCCTGGTCGACCTGCTCATCCCGCGCGGCGGTGCGGGTCTGATCCGCTCGGTCGTCGAGGAGTCGACCGTGCCGGTGATCGAGACCGGCGTCGGCAACTGCCACGTGTACGTCGACGCGGCGGCCGACCTCGACATGGCGCTCGACATCGTCCTCAACTCCAAGACCCAGCGCACCTCGGTCTGCAACGCGGCGGAGTCGCTCCTCGTGCACGAGGCGGTCGCCGAGGAGTTCCTGCCCCGGGTGGTCGCCGCGCTCCAGGACGCCGGCGTGACCATCCACGGCGACCAGGCGTTCACCGCCTTCGACGGGGTGGTCGCCGCGACGGACGAGGACTGGGACACCGAGTACCTCGCCCTGGAGATCTCCGCGGCCGTCGTACCCGGCCTGGACGCAGCCGTCGACCACATCAGGCGGCACTCCTCGGGCCACACCGAGGCGATCGTCACCGGCTCCCAGTCCGCCGCCCGGCGGTTCGCCGCGGCCGTCGACTCGGCCGCGGTGATGATCAACGCCTCCACCCGCTTCACCGACGGCGGCGAGTTCGGCTTCGGCGCCGAGATCGGGATCTCCACCCAGAAGCTGCACGCTCGCGGACCCCTCGGGCTCCCCGAGATGACGTCCACCAAGTACGTCGTCACCGGCGAGGGGCACGTGCGTTGAAGGTGAGGGGAACGGGTCCGATGGACCCGGGCGACCTGGACGTCTGGGCCGACCCCGCGAAGGAGCGGTTCGCGACGCCGGCGACGATCATCACGTTCATCCGCACCGCGGCAGCGATCACCGTCATGGGCTTCGCCATGCACGCGGACCGCACCGGAGGGTTCTGGAGCCCGGCGCTCAAGCTGCTGGTGGTGGGCCTGGTGGTCTACTGGGCCGGCGACTCGCTCGACGGCCAGGTCGCCCGCCGGCTCCACCACGAGACACGCATCGGCGCCGTCCTGGACATCATGAGCGACCGGCTGTGCTCGGCGACGTTCTACCTGGGCCTGGCGTGGCTGCACCCGGAGTTCACCGCGCCGGTGCTGATCTACCTCGCCGAGTTCATGGTGATCGACTGCTTCCTGTCGACGGCGTTCCTCGCCTGGCGGATCCGCAGCCCCAATTACTTCTTCGTCGTCGACAAGACGATCTACCGGATGAACTGGACGCACCCGGCGAAGGCGGTGAACTCCGCGCTGTTCGCGGTGTTCCTGCTCGTGACCCACCTGGCCTGGGTCGGGGCGATCGTCGCGAGCGCGCTGCTGGTGTTCAAGATCGTCTCGCTGATCATGGTCGCCCGGATCGGCATGCCGATCCCGCAGGCCACGGGCCAGGAGCGGTCGACCGACGCGCCGACCGCACCGGTGCAGGGCACGACGGCGTGAAGCTGATCCTCGGGACCTTCCTGTTCTCGGTGGCATCCGCACTGCTCCCGATCCTCAATGTCGAGGCCTACCTGGCCGCGGTCGCGATCAAGGCGCACCACCTCTCCGACTGGCAGCTGGCTGCCGTCGGGGCCGCCGGGCAGACCGCGGGCAAGGTGTTCTGGTACTTCGCCGGCACCCAGTCGCTGCGGATCCGCTGGATCCGGCAGAAGATGGAGACCGAGAAGTGGCAGCTGTCCTACGCGCGCTGGCACGAGCGGATCGTCGGGCGCCCGGTGTTCGCCGGCGCGATCTCGTTCACCTCGGCCGTGACCGGCTTCCCACCGTTGGCGGTGATCGCGGTGCTCGCGGGCACCCTGCGGATGAACTTCGCGATCTTCCTCGGGACGGTCTTCCTCGGCCGGACCATCCGGTTCTGGCTGGTGCTGGCCGGTGTCGGGATCCTGTTCGGCCACTGACCGGGTGCCGGGGCGCGGCGTACGGGCCGGTAAGGTACCGGCCATGACGAACCTGCTCGTTCCGCTGGTCTCCGGAGGCGCCGACGTCGCCGAGTCCGGCACGTACTGGGCCCCGTACTACATCGGTGGCGGCATCCTGCTGGTGCTCCTGGTCCTCATGGGCGCCCTGCTTGCCTTCGGCCAGGGACGCGAGCACTCCTGAGCACGACGCCCGAGGTCGACGGCTCGGCCCCGGTCGAGCCGGGGCGAGGCCGTCGGCGCGTGGGCGTGATGGGCGGCACCTTCGACCCGATCCACCACGGCCACCTCGTGGCGGCCAGCGAGGTGCAGGCGTGGTTCGACCTCGACGAGGTGGTGTTCGTCCCCACCGGCCAGCCGTGGCAGAAGTCGGCCCGCGAGGTCACCTCGGCCGAGCACCGGTACCTCATGACCGTGATCGCGACGGCGTCGAACCCCCGGTTCACGGTCTCGCGCGTCGACGTCGACCGGCCCGGCCCGACGTACACGATCGACACGCTGCGTGACCTGGCCGCCGGCATGCCCGACGCGGACCTGTACTTCATCACCGGCGCTGACGCCCTGGCCGAGATCTTCACGTGGCGCGACGCCGCCGAGCTGTTCGCCCTGGCGCACTTCGTCGGGTGCACGCGCCCGGGATACGACATGGACCAGGCGATGCTCGACGGGATCCCGCCCGAGCGGGTCACGATCGTGGAGATCCCCGCGCTGACCATCTCCTCCACCGACTGCCGTGCGCGCACCGGACGCGGTGAGCCGGTCTGGTACCTCGTGCCCGACGGCGTCGTGCAGTACATCGCCAAGCACCGGCTCTACCAAGAATCCCCGACCATGACCGGAAGGCGCCCATGACGGCCACGCCCCGTGCCCTCGAGCTGGTCCGGGCCGCTGCCGCAGCCGCCTCGGACAAGCTCGCCACCGACCTCCTCGCGTTCGACGTCTCCGAGCAGCTGGTGATCACCGACGCGTTCCTGCTCTGCTCGGCGGCCAACGACCGCCAGGTGCGCGCCGTCGTGGACGAGATCGAGGACAAGCTCCGCGAGCTGGGTGCCAAGCCCGTACGCCGGGAGGGCGAGCGCGACGGTCGGTGGGTCCTGATCGACTACGCCGACATCGTCGTGCACGTGCAGCACACCGAGGAGCGCGCGTTCTACGCGCTCGAGCGGCTGTGGCGCGACTGCCCCGAGATCGACCTCCAGCTCGTCGAGCACGGCTCAGCGGCCGCTCCCTCGGCCGAGCCCCGCGACGACCGGTGACCCGACTGGTCCTGGTCCGGCACGGCCAGACCGCCTGGAACCTCGAAGGCCGCGCCCAGGGGCACACCGACGTCGGCCTCGACGAGACCGGCCTGGCCCAGGCGGAAGCGCTGGCGCCGTACGTCGCGGCGATGGCGCCCACGGCACTGTGGAGCAGCGATCTCACCCGCGCGCAGCAGACCGCGACCGTGCTCGCGTCCGCCACCGGCCTGGACGTCCGCTCGGACCGGCGGCTGCGGGAGTTCGACGCGGGCGAGCGCGCCGGCCTGACCACCGCCGAGTTCGCCGACACGTTCCCCGAGGCCTACGCGTCGTGGCGTGAGGGCCACATCACCGGGCACGTCCCCGGTGCGGAGACCGTCGCGGACGTCGTGGCGCGGATGGTGCCGGCGTTGCAGGAGATCTGGGAGTCCACGCCCGCGGGGGAGACCACCGTGGTGGTGGCGCACGGCGCTTGCCTCAAGGTCTCGCTGCTCGCCTTCCTCGGCTGGCCCGACACCCTTCTCGGCACGCTCCGCGGGCTCGACAACTGCGGCTGGTCGGTCCTGGAGGACGATGCGCACGGGCGCGGCATCCGGCTGGCGTCGTACAACGAGACCGCGCACCCCGCCGTGCACGGGCCCGATTTCGCATCCGACGCCCCGGTTGGCTAATATTCGGCGAGTTGCCCGGCGGGAGACCGCAACGGCAGCGGGGCTGTGGCGCAGCTGGTAGCGCACTTGCATGGCATGCAAGGGGTCAGGGGTTCGAATCCCCTCAGCTCCACACGTGGAGGCCGCCTTCGGGCGGCTTTTTCGTTTCCCGAACCGGCTGCGTGTGGGGCGCCGGGCGCAGCTGGTACCGGCGGTGCTCGTTCTGGGCATGGCATGCAAGGGGTCAGGGGTTTTCGCATCCCCTCAGCTCCACACGTGGAGGCCGCCTTCGGGCGGCTTTTTCGTTTTCCTGAACCGGCTGCGTATGGGGCGAGTGCAGAGGTGGTCGCCCTGGCAGCCGTCGGAGCACTCGACCGACCCTGCGCAGCGAACCCGCCGCGGTGGGACGCTCGGCCTGTACGCCGCAGCAGCCGGACGCCTAACGTGGAAGGTGGTCAGCACGTCCCCGACCCTGGCGGTCGGCGAGGCGTTGCAGGCGCCGGGAGGTTCGGGATGGACGATCGACGGTCACACCCGCTGCCGCGCCGAGGTCTCCCGCCGGCGAGTGCCCGCTCGGCCTCCACGACGCACGCCGTCCGGCGCGTCGTGCGCCGGGTCACGCCACGCTCGGCGCAGGGGGTTCTCCTCCGCGTGATCCAGGAGGTCCTCGACCCGCGCTGGTCGCCGGCGAGGGCCGCGCGCTCGATCGTCGCCCACGTGGACGGCGAGGTCGGGCCACTGCGGGGAGCGCGGGCGCTGCTCCTGGCACCGGCGGTCGACCGCGCGACGGTGTCCCGGGCAAGGGCGCTGGTCACCCTCAACCTGGCCATCGCCCAGATCGAGGCGGCTGCGGGCGAGCGCGACCGGTCGAGCTCCGGGACCGACGACGACGAGGACCCGGAGGACGAAGGAACTCCGTGACGCTCACGGTGAGCGACGCGTGTTCCGCCACCTGCTGAACGATCCGGGCACACCCCGCCGGGTCGTTTGATCCAGCTTGTCCGGATTCCCGGTTCCGGATGCGCGGGGCCGGTAGCCCGGACGGGTCATGTGCCCGCAGTCGTTCGTCACCCAGCATGAGTTCGGGGAGGGGAGCCCGCGTGATGCTTCGATGAGTGCCGCACAGGCCCTGGAGGTGCGTCTGGGCCGCACGCCACCGGGCCGCGTGCTCGCCGTGGCGGCCTTCGGGGCGTTCCTGGCGTTCCTCGACGCGACCGTGGTCAACGTCGCGTTCCCCGACATCAGGGAGTCGTTCTCCCACAGCTCGGTCAGCGACCTGTCCTGGGTGCTGAACGCCTACAACATCGTGTTCGCCTCGTTCCTGATCGTCTGCGGCCGGCTGACCGATCTGCTCGGCCGGCGGCGGATGTTCGCGATCGGCACGGTCGTGTTCACGCTGTCGTCGGTGGCCTGCGCCGCCGCCGGGTCGCTGGACCTGCTGGTCGCCTTCCGGGTGGTCCAGGCGATCGGGGCGGCCCTGCTCGTGCCGGCCTCGCTCGCCGTCGTCGTGGAGGCCTTCCCGGAGGACCGGCGCAGCCACGCCGTCGGCCTGTGGGGCGCCTCCGCAGCCCTGGCAGCGGGCCTCGGTCCGCCGATCGGCGGCGCGCTGGTCGAGCTCGGCGGCTGGCGGCTGGCCTTCCTGGTGAACCTGCCCATCGGCATCCTGGCGATCCTCGGCATCCGGCGCACGCTCGTGGAGAGCCGCGCGCCGGGACGACGCCGGCTGCCCGACGTACGGGGCGCGGCCCTGCTCGCCGCATGCCTGACCGCCGTCACGCTGGCGATCGTCCAGGGCAACGACTGGGGCTGGACCAGCGTGCGGGTCGTGGTCGGCTTCGTCGCCGGTGCCGTGCTGCTCGCGGGGTTCCTGATGAGCTCCCGGGTGCACCCGCAGCCTCTGCTCGACCCCGCCCTGCTGGGGATCCGGTCGTTCTCGGTCGGCAACGTGCTCACGGTCGTCGCCGGCATGGGTTTCTACGCCTACCTGCTCACGAACATCCTGTGGCTGCAGTACGTCTGGGGCTACCCGATCTTCAAGGCCGGTCTCGCTCTGGTGCCCGGTGCGCTCGTGGCCGCCGTGGTGGCCGGTGTGCTCGGGGACGTCGCGCAGAAGATCGGCTACCGATACGTCGTGATCCCGGGCGCGCTCGTCTGGGCGTGCGCCTACCTCTGGTACGCCCGCGTCGTCGATCCGAGCCCCGCGTTCCTGACCCAGTGGCTCCCCGGTCAGGTCCTCAGCGGCCTCGGTGTCGGTGCGACCCTGCCGATCCTGGGCAGCGCGGCGCTCGCGGCCGTGCCCGGCGGCCGGTTCGCCACCGCCTCCGCCGTCGTCTCCAGCGCCCGCCAGCTCGGCGGTGCCCTGGGCATCGCGATCCTCGTCGTGGTCATCGGGACGCCGACGCCTGCCAACACGGTCGACGTGCTGCGCCACGGGTGGATCTTCTGCGCCGCGTGCTTCGCGGTGACGGCGGTCGGTGCGATCCTGCTGCGCGACCGCGCCGGCGGGCAGACCTCCGAGGAGGAGCGCCCGCGGCAGATCGACGTGCACGTCCCGACCCAGCGGGCGGGGGAGGAGGCTGTCGCCGAGACCCTCCTGCCCGCGCGTCACGCGGTCGGCGAGACCTTCTTCGACCGGCTCCCTGCGCCCGTCCGTGCCGAGATCGAGGCGCACGGGACGCGCGTGCACCTGGCCGCGGGCGAGGTGCTGTTCCGGCGGGGTGACGAGGCGGACGCGATGTACCTCGTCCAGTCCGGGCGCCTCGAGGTCGTCGTCGACGAGGTCGCGGTGCGCGAGCTCGGACCCGGGGCCGAGCTCGGCGAGCTCGCCCTGCTGACCGGCGGGCGCCGGACCGCGGGAGTGCGGGCGCGGCGCGACTCCGTGCTGCTCTCGCTGTCGCGGACCCAGTTTCTGGGCACGCTCGAGGCGTCCTCGACCGCGGCCCTCGCGGTGGCCACCGCGCTCGCCCAGACGCTGGCGACGGCCCGGCCGCCGGAGCCGACCGGTGGCGGACCGGCGCGCGTGATCGGCGTGGTCGGCGTGCGGTACGGCGACCCGGTGGGTCCCGTCGGCCACGCCCTCGCCGACCGGCTGGCCCGGCACTGCGACGTGCTCGTCTCCCACGGTCTCACCGCGCACGAGCTCGCCGCCGCGGAGCAGGTGCACGAGCGGGTCGTGCTGGTCGCGGACGGCGGCGACGACGACTGGCGGCGCTCCTGCCTGCGCCAGAGCGACCGCGTGGTGGTCGTCGCCGAGGCCGGACGACCCGCGCCGACCACCTGGGACGGGCCCGCGCAGGCCGATCTCGTCCTGGTCGGCGAGCCAGGTGCCGCCGAGCTCGCAGCCTGGGCCGAGGTCCTGCGGCCGTGGCAGATCGTGACGACCCGCGCACCGGCGTACGAGATGGGCGGGCTGGTCGCCGCCCTCGCCGGCCGCTCGCTCGGCCTCGTGCTGGCCGGGGGAGGGGCACGCGCGATGGCCCACATCGGCGTGATCCGCGAGCTCGAGGAGGCGGGCATCGAGGTGCACCGCATCGCCGGGACGAGCCTCGGATCGGTGGTCGCGGCGGTCCACGCCCTGGGCGTCGACGGTGCGACGCTCGAGCAGGTGCACCACGACGCGTTCGTCCGGGGCAACCCGATCGGCGACTACACGTTCCCGACGCGGGCGCTCACGAAGGGACGACGGACCCCGGAGTTCCTGCGCCACTACCTCGGCTCGGACACCCTGATCGAGGCACTTCCCCGGCAGTTCCGGTGCGTCTCGGTCGACCTGTCGGCACGCGACCTCGTCGTGCACCGGAGCGGGCTGCTCTGGGAGGCGACGGCGGCGTCCGCGCGTCTGCCGATCCTCACGCCGCCGCTGCGGGTCCAGGACCGGCTGCTGATCGACGGGTGCGTCCTCGACAACCTCCCGGTCGGCACCCTGCTCGAGCGCGACGAGGGCCCGCTGGTCGCGGTGAACATCGGCTCGGGGGACCGGGCCCCGTCGCGAGGCGGGCCGCGGATGCCGGGCCTCGGCGAGACCCTGTTGCGCCTGATGACGATCGGCGGCCAGGGCACGGCGCAGCGGGCCCGCGAACGCGGCGCCTACGTGATCACACCACCGTCGTTGGGAGTGGGGATGATGGAGTTCCACCAGCTCGACCGGATGGTCGAGGCCGGCCGGATGGCCGCACGCGCACTGCTGGAGGCCACCGGCGGCGACCTCTTCTCCGCACCCGACCTGAGCGAGGAGACGGCGGCGCGGCCCGCGTCGTCACCGGACCTCCAGGACGCCGGCCAGCCATGACCCAGACCGCCGCCCCGCAGACTGCGGGAGTGATCGACGGGGCCCGCTCCGCCATCGCCCAGTCGATCCGTCCGCTGGGCGCGGTGTTCCGCAACCCTGCGCTGCGCCGGATGCAGCTGGCCCTCCTGGGATCGCTGATCGGGGACTGGGCCTACGCCACGGCCGTCGCCGTCTTCGCGTACGGCGTGGGCGGCGCCAAGGCGGTCGGCTTCTACTTCACCGTGCGGCTGGCCCTGATGGCCGTTGCCTCGCCGTTCTTCGCGACACTCGCCGACCGGATGCCCCGGCGCCTGGTGATGATCGGCTGCGACCTGCTGCGGTTCGTCCTGGTGTCGGCTGCCGCCGCGTGCCTGTACGTCGGCACGCCCGCCTGGCCGGTCTTCGTGCTCGCGGGCATCGCCTCGGTGTCGGCCGCCGCGTTCCGCCCGGCCCAGAACGCATGGATGCCGTCGCTCGCGGACTCGACCGAGGAGCTCACTGCGGCGAACGGCGCGTCGAGCACCCTGGAGAGCCTGTCGTTCTTCATCGGTCCCGCCATCGGCGCCTTCCTGCTGACCCTCACCGACGTGCCCACCGTCTTCATGCTGAACGCCGCCACGTTCCTCTGGTCGGCCCTGCTGGTCACGGGCATCCACGCGCGGCCCGGCTCGGTCGCCGAGGAGGCGAGCCGCACCGAGGACGACGCCGAGGAGCAGAAGCCCCCGGCCGGCGTGTTGCGCGAGACCGCGGCCGGCTTCCGGGCGGTGACCTCCGACCGCGACATCCTCATGGTCGGGAGCCTGCTGTGCGCGCAGACGGTGGTCGCCGGAGCCTCCGCGGTGTTCGGGGTCGTGCTCGCGGTGGAGATCCTCCAGACGGGACCCAAGGGCGTCGGCTACATCGACTCCGCCTTCGGTGTCGGCGCGATCATCGGCGGGTTCGTGGCGATCGCCCGCGCGGCCCGTCGCAGGCTCGCGCTCGACCTCTCGGTGGGAGTGATCCTCTGGTCGATCCCGCTGCTCGCGCTCTGGGCCTGGCCGCATCCCGCGACGGTGTTCGCCGCGATCGTGCTCATGGGGTTCGGCAACCCCCTGGTCGACGTCAACTTCGCGACGATCCTCCAGCGGATCACGCCCGACGCGGTGCTGGGCCGCGTCTTCGGCACGGTCGAGGGCGCCTGCATCGCGACGATGGCCCTCGGGTCGCTGGTGATGCCGCTGCTGATCAAGGTCTTCGGGCTGGGTCGCGGTCTCGGCGTGCTCGGTGCGGTGATCGCCGTCCTCGTGCTGCCCTGGCTGCCGCGTGCCTTGCGGCTGGACCGCGACCTCGCCGTCCCGGCCGGGGTGCCGCTGCTCAACGCGGTCCCGATGTTCGAGCCGCTGACCCCGGCCACGATCGAGAACCTGGCCCGCAAGCTGGTCCGGTTCGAGGTGCCGGCCGGGTCGGTGATCGTCCGCGAGGGACAGGAGTCGGACCGGTTCTTCGTGGTCGAGTCCGGCGGTGTGTCGGTCAGTCACGGCGACGTGCTCATCCGGCACGAGGGCCCGGGGGACTTCTTCGGCGAGATCGGCCTGCTGCGTGACGTGCCGCGGACGGCGACGGTGACGGCGGACACCGACACGGTCCTGCAGGTGCTGGAGCGCGAGGACTTCCTCGACGCCGTGACCGGGCAGTCGGAGGCTCGCATGGCGGCCGACGCGATCGTGTCCCGGCGGATCGCGCTCTGAACGTGCCAGAAGTCGCCGGTGTCTAGTCACATCGGCCAGGAACGGGCGGCATAGCGCCCGAAACCGCACGAGATCGGACAGTCCCTTCTGGTCATTGTTGCGGGTCCGTGGTGCGAGCAGACTCGCCAGGAGGGATGGGGCCCCTTGCGTCGCCGGCGGGCCTCCGAGGAGGAGCGCCATGTCGCACCACGTCATCGCAGCCGTACGCCGTCGTCGCACCGCCCTGGGCTGGGCGGCCCTGCTGCTCGCCGTACCGGCCGTCGTCCTGGGCAACCTGTCGCTCGCCTCGGCGAGCGCGCCGGTGACCGCGACGATCACGGTGGCGAAGGTGTACTCGCCCAGCATCCCCGGCCCCAGCGACCCGGGCGGTGCTCAGCTCGTGGTCAAGAGCGTGGCCTTCACCGTCGACTTCACCACCGACGCCCCGCTGTCGAACGGCGGCTCGACCCTCGTCACGCTCACGGTGACCAGCGGGCCCGACAAGGGACTGGTCCTGGGCTCGGCCAGCCTCCCCGGCGGTCAGCAGTCCGGCAGCGTCGTGGCGGCTGCCGGGATCCCGCACGCCGCGAACAACGTGGGGTTGAAGCTCACCGCGAAGTCGCCGGGCACCGCACCCGGCACCGCCACGGTCGACGTGCTCAAGACCTTCGTGTCGGCGCCCGGATCCTCGACCCTCACCGGCATCGGCGGCGGTGGTGGCGCGGGCGTGCCCTGCGACCCGAGCCCGACCGACCAGACCTGCGGCGACCTCCGGCTGCCGAGCTCGTCGAGCGCGACCAGCGGCCTGCTGCTCACCCAGGGCCTCTGCGCCGGGGCCACCGGGTGCAACCTCACGGCGGGCTCCGTGCTCCAGTGGCTCGCGAACCTCGACCCGAGCGTGGGCCCGACCAACCCGGTCGTGTTCGTGGCCAAGTGCGACAAGTCGCTGTGCCCCGGCAAGGGCATCAAGACCTACACGGTGAGTGTCGAGAAGAGCGGCACCCACGACGTCTTCCCGTCGCCACCGTGCGCCGCCAAGGGCGTCGTCGACGACGTGGACCTCGGGTTCTGCACCGACTACGTGCAGAGCACCCGCGACGGTGCCGGAGACGTGCTGCTCTACGTGCTCTTCGCGAAGGACGCCAAGATCATCTGGTAGCCAGGTCGCCTTCCGCGTCGAGCAACGGCAGCGCCACCACGCCGAGCTGGCGCAGGGCGGTGGCGCCTCGGTCGTGCCACTGGGCGGCGTCCTCGACCCCGGCGCGCGCCAGGCCCAGACAGCTCAGCGCGTAGGCGTGGGTGCGGTCCGCGGACCGTCCGGCCTCCACGCCGCGCCCGAACTCCTCGATCGCATCCTCGACGTGACCGAGTCGGAGCAGCGCGAGGCCGCGGAGGGCCCGGAGGTCCGCCTCGAGGTGCTCCACCGACCCGGCGGCGAGCAGCTCGTCGGCGCAGTCCACGGCCGCCGCGACCTGACCGCCCAGCAGCATCGCCTCGGCGATCGCCAGGCCCGTGTGCGCGGCCTCGTCGGGAGCGTCGATCTTCTCGAACAGCGCACGAGCCTCGTCGAGCAGGACCAGCCCGGCCTCCGGGTCCGAGGCCCGTGACCGTGCCCTTCCCTGCTGCCGGAGCACCAGTGCGACCAGCTCGTCGTCGGACACCGAGCGGGCGGTCGCGAGCGCGTCGTCGAGCAACGGGCCGGCCTCGTCGTACCGGCCCTGGTCGACCAGCACCTCGGCGTGGTTGCAGAGCGCGACCCCCTCGTTGTCGGTGTCGCCGAGCCGGCGGTAGAGGTCGGCGGCGCTGCGGAACATCGTCGCTGCCTCCACCCACCGGTTGTCCTCGAGCGCCTCGACCGCGAGGTTGTTCGTGCACTGCGCCTGACCGGCGAGGTCGTCGATCTCGACGTACGCCTGCAGCGCCAGCGTGCCCAGCGTGCGGTAGCTGTCGCGTCCCGATGCCAGGTAGATCCCGTGCAGGGTCGTGTACGCCGGCGCGAGGGTGGCCGGGTCGCCCGACCGCTTCGCCTCCTCGACCGCCGCCGTGCCCCAGGCGATCGCATCCTCCACGCGGCCCTGGTTGATCTTGCTGATCGCGTAGCGCCGCTGCAGCGCCGACCGCGCGCGGTGGCTCCCGGCGCCCCGGCGCCCGTCGAACGTCCGGAGCTCGCGGCGGAGCCGTCGCATCGCCTGAGGGAACTTGCGGAGCCGCTGGTCGACCGTCGCCAGCTTCGTGACGATCCGCGCCGACTCGAACACGTCGTCGCGGAGGTACCGGTGGGCCTGCCGGTAGGCGTCGGCCGCGGCGTCCGTGTGCCCGATCACGAACCAGCAGTCGCCGAGCGCCTCGAGGACCTGGCCGACCTCGCGGTGGACGACCGCGTCGCGGGGCAGCCGCCGGGACGCCTCGACGGCGCGGGAGAACAGCTCGGTGGCCTCGGTGTTGGCGTACATCCGGCGGGCCTGGTCGCCCGCCGTGCGGGCGTAGCGGAACGCGCGGTCGTAGCGGCCGGCGTGCAGGAAGTGGAAGGACAGCAGCTCCGGGCGGGTGGCGGCGTGGGTGCGCTCCATCGCCAGTCCGACCTGGTCGTGCATCCGCCGTCGGGCCTGGTAGGCCAGGCCCTGGTAGGCGACCTCACGGATCAGGCCGTGCCGGAACCGCAGCTCGCTGCCTCGCTCGGCGGGCACCAGGAAGTCCGCCAGCCCGTCGCGCAGCTGCTCGTCGAGCGAGGTGGCCAGATCGGGCAGCAGCGCGGCGAGCTCGCCGGCCGCGAACTGGCTGCCGAGGACGGCCGCGTGCCGCAGCACGCTGCGCTGCATGGGGGAGAGCTGGTCGATCTGGGCGGCCACCACCTCCTCGATCGACTCGGGGAGTGCCTCGAGGGCGCCGGTCGGGCCGGTCTGGCTGACCAGCGACTCCAGGAAGAGCGGGTTGCCACCGGCCTTCTGCGCCAGCGCTGCGAGGGTCGGGCGGGGGAGCGTCTGGCCACCGGCCGCGGACAGCGCCAGCCGCATCGCGTCGTCGGCGCCGAGCGGGCTGACCCGCAGCTCGAGGGAGTCCAGGTCGTCGCGCGGGATCCAGCCCAGCGGCTGGTCACGCCGGCTCACCACGAGCAGCCAGGGCTGACGGCCGGCCTCCGCGGCGAGCCCGCTCAGCAGGTCGGCCGAGGCCGGGTCCATGTGCTGGGCGTCGTCGACGGTGACCAGCGTGGGCCCGGTCAGCAGCGCGCGGAGGAGGCCGAGCACCGTCGACTCGAGGCGGGCCTTGCGGAACTCGTCGTCGAGCTCGGCGGTCGCGGTCGTCTCGGGCACGTCGACGTCGAGGACGTCGCCGAGGAGCGGGGCCCACTCCGTGAGCTGGGGTGCGACCTCCTCCACGAGCGCAGTGAGCACGAGGGCGGCCGCCTCGGGGGAGCTGTCGTCGGTGAGGCCGAGCAGGTCGCGGAGCAGCATGCTGAACGCGGCGTACGGCGTGGCTGACTGGTACTCGTCGCAGACGATCCGCTGGACCCGGGTGTCGTCGGCGGACCCGGCGAGCTCCTGCATCAGCCGGGACTTGCCGATCCCGGGCTCGCCGAGCAGCTGGACGACGCCACCGCGGCCGCTGCTGCGGGCGTCCTCCAGGGCCCGGCGGAGCAGGGCCATCTCCTCCTCACGGCCGACCAGGACGTTCTCCTGACCTGTCCGGCGCTCGCGGCCGCCGAGGACGGCTCCCACCGAGACGGCGGCCACCGGGCGGGCCTTGCCCTTGAGCGTGAACGGGCCGACGTCGGTGGTCTCGAACCGCGTCTCGGAGTGCTCGTACGCCGGGCGGGTGGCCAGCAGCTCGCCGGGCGATGCCTTGCCCATGATCCGCGCAGCGAGGTTGATCGCGTCGCCCTTGACCGAGTAGGTCCGCCGGAAGGGCGGGCCGAAGTCACCGGAGAAGACATGGCCGGTGTTCACGCCGATCCGCAGCGGCAGCCGGCCGGCGTGGTCGAGGATCTGGCGCGCGGTCCGGAGCAGCCGGTCGGCATCGTGCCCGGCCGTCCGTGGCGCACCCGCGGTCAGCATGATCTTGCCGCCGTCGGCGTTGATGTCGGTCTCGAAGAAGGTCACGCCGTGCGCCGCAGCGGCCTGCGAGACGTTCCTCATGCAGTCGTCCAGCGCGGTGGCCGTCGCCTCAGGCCCCTCCTCGGCGAGCAGCGCGTCGGTGCCGGCGAACTGCACGAAGCCCACCGCGATGGTGCGGTGCTCCGGCGTCCCGGGGCCGGCGAGGAGGTGCTCCCGGATCGCCACCGACAGCACCTGGGACACGTCGACGCCCGGATCGACCTCCGGGCGGTCGCGGGCCGGCTCCTCCGCGACGGCAGGCGCACGCCGGAGCAGCCACCCCTGCGGGTCCACGCGATCGCCCAAGGCCGCATCGCCGATCTGCGCGGCAGTCGTCGCGCTCACCACCACCTGTCCGGCCTGGGCGACCCCCTCGAGCCGGGCGGTCTCGCTCGCCGCCGGCCCGGTCACGAGCAGCTCCCGGTGCAGGTGGGGATCACCGACCAGGAAGAAGTCGAACTCGCCGCTGTGGATGCCGACCGACATCCGCAGCCGGATGTTGCCGGCCGACGTCCGCAGCTGCCCGACCTCGCGCAGGCGTGCCCGCATCCCGTACGCCGCGGCGCAGGCACGTGCGGCATGGCCCTCGCCCGAGAACAGCAGCAGCACCGCGTCGCCGCCCCACTTGACCAGGTCGGCGTCGAACCGGTCGGCCACGCCGAGCAGGTGCGAGAACGTCGCGTCGAGCGCGTCGCTCATCTCCTCGGCGCCGACGTGCCCCTTCCGGGCCAGTCGCTCCGTCAGCGCGGTGAAGCCGGAGATGTCGACGAACGCCAGGCTGCCCGCGATCCGACGATGGTGGGCCTCCGGGTCGGTGCCGAGCCACTCCACGACCAGCCGGGGGACGTAGGGCGCGAGCGCGCGCGACGCGTTCATGTGCTGCGCACGGCCATGGTCCCTCCCGCCGCCCGGACAGCGCGCGCTGCCCGACCTCCGCGGCCCACTGTACGGCGGCGACGCCGCGCACGCCGGGCAGAATCCGTTCTGGTCTGCACCTGCCGCAGACTCTCCCGACCGGCCCGGGACGAGCTGCGGCGGGTTCGGAGGGAGGGGGTCTGCCATAGTCGGCGCATGAGCCTTCGTCAGCGCTTCCTGGCCGCAGGAGCCCGCCAGCTGGGGCACCCCAGCGGGTGGCGCGGCCGGCTGGTCGGGCGCGCGCTCAACAAGGGCAACCGCACGCTCGTCGAGGCCGCGATCGCCGCGACCGGTGTCGGCCCCGGACAGACCGCGGCGGACATCGGCTTCGGTGGCGGCGTCGGGCTGGGCCTGCTGCTGGACCGGGTCGGACCCACCGGGAGCGTCCACGGGATCGACGTCTCGACCACGATGGTCGACCAGGCCCGGCGCGCCTTTCGCGAGCAGTGCGCGGCAGGCACGCTGACCCTGGCGGTGGGCTCGATGACCGAGCTGCCGCTCGTCGAGGACGTCCTCGACGCCGCGATCACCGTCAACACCGTGTACTTCGTGGAGGACCTCGAGGCCGCGTTCCGGGAGCTCGCTCGGGTGCTGCGCCCGGGCGGCCGGCTCGTCGTCGGTGTGTCCGACCCCGAGGAGATGGCCCGGATGCCGGTGACGGCGTACGGCTTCCGGCTGCGTCCGGTCGACGCGCTCGCCGAGGCGATGGCGGCGGCCGGACTGGCCGAGGTACGCACCGAGCACCTGCCCGGGCCGCCGGTGGCGCGGCACCTGGTGATCGGCCAAGCCTAGAATTCGTTCTAGTCTGGGCCCATGCGCTTCGCGATCAGCCTCGCCTTCCAGCCCGTCGACCAGCTCGTCGCGATCGCGCGGGAGGCCGACGCCTGCGGGTACGACGCCCTGGCCGTGCCCGACCATGTCGTGGACCTGGCCACGCTGGAGACGCCGTACCCCTACACGCCGGACGGGCAGCGGCGGTGGGACCACGCCACCGAGTGGCCGGATCCCTGGGTGCTCGTCGGCGCGCTGGCCCAGGTGACCGAGCGGATCCGGTTCTTCACCTCGGTCTACGTGCCGGCGCTGCGCAGTCCCTACCTGGTCGCGAAGGCCGTCGGCACCGCAGCCGTGCTCTCCGGTGACCGGGTCGCGCTCGGCGTCGGGGTCGGGTGGTGCCGCGAGGAGTTCGCGCTGATGGGGCAGGACTTCGGCACCCGGGGGCGGCGCACCGACGAGGCGCTCGAGCTGCTCCGCCGGCTGTGGCAACCGGGCTGGACCGAGTTCGACGGCGTCCACCACCCGACACCCCGGCTGACCATGGAGCCGACGCCGACCGCGCGCGTCCCGATCTACGTGGGCGGGCTGTCGGAGGTGGCGCTCGCCCGGGCCGCCCGGCACGACGGCTGGATCGGCGACCTCTACACGACCGAGGAGGCGGGTCGGCACGCCCGCCGGCTCGCCGAGCTGCGCGAGCAGATCGGCGCGACGGGGGAGTTCCGGGTGATCACCGCGCTCACCGACGCGTTCCTCCCCGAGCAGTTCGTGGCTGCCGAGGAAGCCGGCGTCACCGACGTCTGGACGATGCCGTGGGCGTACTACCACGGTCTGGAGGCGAGCCTGGAGCAGAAGCTCGACGGCGTCCGGCGGTTCGCCGAGGACGTCCTGTGGCCGCTGTCCGCACCTGCCAGAGTGTCCCCGTGACCTCAGCGGACGTCGCCGTGATCGGCGGGAGTGGCTTCTACTCGTTCCTCGACGACGCTCGCAGCGTGCCCGTCGAGACGCCGTACGGCGAGCCGTCCGCGCCCGTGACGCTCGGCGAGGTGTCCGGGCGCCGGGTGGCGTTCCTGCCGCGCCACGGCGAGCGCCACGCCTTCCCGCCGCACCTGGTCAACTACCGCGCGAACCTCTGGGCGCTGCGCTCGCTCGGCGTCCGCCAGGTGCTGGCGCCGTGCGCGGTCGGCGGGCTGCGGCCCGACGTCGCGCCGGGCGACGTGGTCGTGCCCGACCAGCTGGTGGACCGCACCACGGGCCGGGCGCAGAGCTACGTGGAGTCCGGGGCGGTGCACGTGCCGTTCGCCGACCCGTACTGTGGCCGGCTCGCCGAGACGGCCGGCAGGCAGCCAGGGATCAAGACGGGCGGCACCATGGTGGTGGTCCAGGGGCCGCGCTTCTCCACGCGTGCGGAGTCGCAGCACTACGCGGCGCAGGGCTGGTCGCTGATCAACATGACCGGGCACCCCGAAGCGGTCCTCGCCCGCGAGCTGCAGATGTGCTACCTGAGCATTGCGCTGGTGACCGACATGGACGCCGGGGTGGAGTCCGGTGAGGGCGTGGGCCAGGAAGAGGTCTTCGCGATGTTCGCCCGCAACGTCGAGCGGCTCAAGGTCCTGCTCGCGGCGCTCATCGGTGAGCTGCCCGATCCTGCCGGGTGCACCTGCGCGACCTGGGCGGACGGGCTCGACCTCACCTACGAGGTCCCCGGTGGGCGCACCGGCTGAGCCACCGGCGTCACGGGCCCGTAAGCATTGCGGGTCCGCGGAGGCCGCGGCGAGCCCTAACCTCGTGACATGACCGTCGAGCTCCAGGACGAGGCGAGGTGACCATGGCGCGAGTGCTGGTCGTCGACGACGACGTGACCGTCCGCGAGGTGGTCGTGTCCTACCTCCGCGCCGCGGGCCACACGGTGGTGGAGGCGGCCGACGGCGCCGACGCGCTCCGCGCGATGCGGTCCGATCCTGCCGACCTGGTCGTGCTCGACCTGATGATGCCGGGCATCGACGGGCTCGAGGTCTGCCGTCGCCTGCGGGCGGCCGGCGACGTGCCGATCATCATGCTCACCGCGCTCGGAGCGGAGGTCGACCGCGTGGTCGGCCTGGAGTCCGGCGCCGACGACTACGTCACGAAGCCGTTCAGCCCGCGCGAGCTCGTGCTCCGCGTGGAGGCGTTGCTGCGACGGGTGGGGGAGAAGGCGAAGCCGGAGGTCGGGTCCGTGACCGACGGCGACCTGGTCGTGGACTCCGGGCGTCACGAGGCCTGCCTGGACGGCCGGCCGCTGGCGCTCACCTCCCGGGAGTTCGACCTGCTCCGCTTCCTGGTCTCGAATCCCGGCACGGCGTACTCGCGCGACGAGCTGCTGCAGCACGTCTGGGGCTGGTCGTTCGGCGACCAGTCCACGGTCACCGTGCACGTCCGCCGGCTGCGCGAGAAGGTCGAGCGCGACCCGAAGCGGCCGAGCCGCCTGGTGACGGTGTGGGGCGTCGGCTACCGCTGGGAGCCCGCGGCGTGACCCAGGACCAGGTCGACATCGTCCTGATCGCGGCCGGCTGGTCCGCCGCGACAGCCGTCGTCGGTCTGCTCGTGCTCTACCTGTCGCGCCGGCGCTCGGTGCGCTGGCTCAGCGGTGCCGTCGCCGTCGTGGCGGTGGCCGTGGTGCTGGCCGGCATGGTGGGCACTGCGAACGCGATGTTCCTCTCCGGTCACGACTTCCACGTGCTGCTCTGGGTCTCGGTCGTGGCGGGGGTGGTCGCCCTGCTCGCCGGTGCGGCGGTCGGCACCGCGCTCTCGCGGTGGTCGCACGAGCTCCAGGACGAGGCCCGACGGTTCGGTGAGAGCGGCGAGTTCACGGCCGGCCGGCACGGGCCCCAGGAGCTGCAGGCGATCTCCGAGGAGCTCGCCCGCACGAGCCGCCGGCTCCAGGAGTCGCGCCAGCGCGAGGCGAGGCTGGAGGACTCCCGGCGGGAGCTGGTCGCCTGGGTCTCCCACGACCTCCGCACGCCGCTGGCCGGCCTGCGCGCGATGACCGAGGCCCTCGAGGACGGCATCGCCGAGGACCCGTCGCGCTACCACCGGCAGATCCGCTCCGAGGTCGACCGGATGGTCCGGATGGTCGACGACCTCTTCGAGCTCTCGCGGATCCACGCCGGCAACCTGCGGCTGTCCCTCGAGCCGGTCATGCTCGGCGACCTGGTCAGCGAGGCGATCGCCAGCGCCGATCCCGTGGCGCGGGCACGCGGCGTGCGCCTGGGTGGTGGGGTCGAGGAGGGTCTCGAGGTCGTGGCCGACTCCGCGGAGCTCTCCCGGGTCGTCGGAAACCTCGTGATGAACGCGATCCGGCACACCCCGTCGGACGGCCTGGTCGAGGTGGTCGGGCGATCCGGCCCGGACGGCGTCGAGTTGAGCGTGACCGACGGCTGCGGGGGCCTGTCCGAGGAGGACATGGCCCGGGCGTTCGACGTCGCCTGGCAGGGCAGCCAGGCCCGTACGCCGGACGTGACCGGCGTCTTCGGCAGTGGCGCCGGCCTCGGCCTGGCGATCGTGAGGGGCATCGTCGAGGCCCACCACGGCACCGTGAGCGTGGTCAACCACGCGCCGGGGTGTCGCTTCCGGGTGCAGCTGCCCGCGCCTGCCTGACCCCTACGATCGCGGCATGACACGCACCGACAAGGCCCTCTGCGCGGCGTACGCGGCCTTCGCCGCCGTCGCGCTGGTGGGCACGCAGTGGACGCTGGTCGCCTTCCTGCGCTCCGACCGGAACGACCTGGGGGCGATGGTCGACCGGCTCACTGCCAACCCCGTCGTCGGCTTCGTCGGCATCGACCTCGGTGTCGTCGCGCTCGTCGCCGCGGTCTTCATGGTCGTCGAGGGGCGGCGGCTCCGCGTGCCTGCTTGGTGGGTCTACGTCGCGCTGGTGTTCCTGGTCGCGGCGAGCGTCGCGTTCCCCCTGTTCCTGATCGCCCGCACGCGGGTGCTGGCCCGGGAGCGCAGCCTCAGCGCGGTGTGACCTCGAAGTCCGCCGGGTCGACCCGCGCGGTGCGCTGCTTGTACTCGGCCACCGTGCCGGGCCAGTTCGTGGTGACCCGGCCGTGGTCGTCGCGGTACCAGCTGGCGCAGCCGCCCCAGACGCTGTCGCGCAGCCGCTGCTGGATCTCCGCGTCGAAGCTCTCTTCCGCCTCCGGCCTCACGGCGACGCTGCCACCGTCGCGGACCCGCTCGACGAGCTGCCGGATGAAGCCGGACTGGGACTCCATCATGTTGATGATCGAGCTGCCGCCGAGGTTGGTGTTCGGGCCGTAGACCAGGCCGAGGTTCGGGAAGCCGGGGACGCAGATGCCGAAGTAGGCACGGGCGCCGTCCGCCCAGGCGTCGTCGAGCGACGTGCCGCCCGCGCCCTGGACCTTCATCGGCGCCAGGAACTCCGTCGCCGCGAAGCCCGTGCCCCAGATGATCACGTCGGCCGGGTGCACGGTGCCGTCCGCGCTGCGGACGCCGTCGGGCAGCACCTCGACGACGCCGTGGGTGACCACGTCCACGTTGGGCTTGACCAGCGTCGGGTACCAGTCGTTGGAGAACAGCAGCCGCTTGCAGCCGATCGGGTAGTCCGGCTTGAGCTTGGCCCGCAGCTCCGGGTCGCGCACCTGGGCGCGCAGCAGCGCGTGCCACCCGGCCTCCATGAGCTTCTTCATCGGCGCGGTGCCGGTCAGCGACTTGTTCAGCTGCTCCGACAGGACCCAGGTCAGGTTGCGGCCGAAGGCCTGCGTGCCCGGCACCCGCGCGTAGAGCGCGCGGCGGGCCCGGCTGTAGCCGATGTCCGGCTTCGGCACGACGTACGGCGCAGAGCGCTGGAACACCGTCACGTGGCCGGCGGTCGGCTGGATGCCGGGCACGAACTGGATCGCGCTCGCCCCGGTGCCGATGACGGCGACGCGCTTGCCGGTGAGGTCGACGGAGTGGTCCCAGCGGGCGGAGTGGAACGCGGGCCCGGCGAAGCTGTCCCGACCCGGGAGGTCGGGGATCACCGGCCGCGAGAGCTGCCCGACGGCGGCGACCAGGAAGTCGGCGGTCAGGGTCTCGCCGGTCGCCGTCTCCACCCGCCACGTCGCGGTGTCCTCGTCGTACGCCGCGCCGGTGACCTCCACGCCGGTGCGCACCCGGTCGAGGACGCCCAGCTCGGCGGCCACCCGTCGGATGTAGGCGAGGATCTCGGCGTGCCCGGCGTACCGGCGGTGCCAGTCGGGGTTCTGCGCGAACGACCACGAGTAGAGCGACGACGGCACGTCGCACGCGGCGTTGGGGTAGGTGTTGTCGCGCCAGACACCGCCGACGTCCTCGGCCTTCTCCAGGACGGTCACGTCCTCGAAGCCGTGCCGCACCAGCTCGATCGCCGTGCCGAGTCCGCCGAAGCCGGCGCCGATGACGACGATCCGGGGCGAGGTCCGCGTGTCCATGATCGGAAGGGTAGGCACCACGGACGCGTGCCAACAGAGCGGGACGGCACGACCGATTGACAATTCCGGCCTAGTCTTCCGGGGTGCAGCTCCTCGAGCCGGCCGTCCGCGACTGGGACTTCCCGCGCCACGTGCGCGGCATCGCGGTCCTCGTCGAGCACGCCGGCGCCCACGGGCTCGCGCCCCGGACCGTGCTCGCGGGCACCGGGCTCCGGGTGGCGGACCTCGCCCGGGACGACCTCGAGGCGACCGCGGAGCAGGAGCTGAGGGTGGTCCGCAACCTCCTGCGCCACGGGTCCGGACCGGCCCGCTCCGGCGTCGTCCTCGGGCGGCGCTACCGGGTGGAGACCTTCGGCATCGCCGGCTACGCGCTGGTCTCGAGCCGCACGCTGCTCGATGCGATGAACTTCGCGCTCCGGTTCATGGACCTGACCTTCACCTTCTCGATCCCGCACGCGCGGGTCGAGGGCGACACCGTCGTGATCGAGACCTGGGCCGACACGCTGCCCGCCGACGTCCGGGACTTCCTGGTGGCCCGGGACCTGGCCGCGGTGGAGGCCGTGCTCCGCGAGCTCTTCCTCGGCTCGCTCCCCACCGCGTACGACGGGCCGCGGGCGCGCGTGACGCTCCCGGCGTCGTACCTGGACGCCGAGCTGCCCCGAGCGAACCCGGCTGCCCAGGCCCTCGCGGCCGAGCTCTGCGCAGATCTTGCGGAGCGGCGTCGCGACGCGAGCCCCCTCGCCCAGCAGGTGCGGATCCTGCTCGCCCAACGGCTCCGGTTCGACCCCGGTGCGGGAGGAGTGGCCGACGCGCTCGGCGTCAGCGAGCGCACCCTGCGCCGCCGGCTCGCCGCGGAGGGCGCCGGCTTCCAGGCCTTGCTCGACGAGGTGCGTGCCTCGCTCTCCGCCCGGCTGCTGGCCACCGGGGGCCTGTCGGTCGCCGAGGTGGCCGAGCGCCTGGGCTACGCCGAGGCGGCCAGCTTCATCCACGCGCACCGCCGCTGGCTCGGCGCCACCCCGGGAGCCACCCTGCGGGCGTAGGCTCCCGGCCATGCTGACCGTCGCGCTGGTCCTGGCCGGCCTCGCCGCCCTGGTCCACGTCTACATCTTCTGGCTGGAGTCGCTCGCGTTCCCGACCGCAGGGCGCAAGGCGTTCGGGATCGGTGCCGAGGACGCCGCCGTGATGCGGCCCTGGGCCTTCAACCAGGGCTTCTACAACCTGTTCCTCGCCGCCGTCACCGCGGCCGGGATCGCGATGGTGTCGTCGGACCGGCACGCGAGTGTCGCGCTCGTCGTGGCCGGGGTGGGCTCCATGCTCGCCGCGGCGCTGGTGCTGGTCGGGTCCGACCCCGGCAAGGCCCGTGGAGCGCTGGTGCAAGGACTGTTCCCTGCGCTCGCGCTCGTGTCCCTGGCGTTGTGGGCCTGGACCTGAGCGCACGCTGCCTGCCGCGGCCAGGGCCGTTCAGCCGGGTGTCAGCGAGTTTCGAGCACCGTTCGCCCATGACCCGATCCGCCCGCCGGGGCGTCGGTGCGGCGTGCGTGTCCGCACTCGCCCTCGCCACCGTCGCGCTGGCGGGGTGCTCGTCGGGCCCGCCGGCGGCGCGATCGGCGACGCCGCCCTCGTCGGCGCCGTCCCCGGGTTCGACCTCCGCCGCGCACCCTGCCGCCGAGGTCCCCAAGGGGCCGTTCGCCCACCCGCTTCCGGGGATGCCGCCGGTGGTCGGCCAGGACGTCTACGGCGCCGACCGGCCCGGTGAGCTCTCACCGGCCGTGGCCGGCGACCGGCCGATGATCTACGTGCCGGACTCCTCGCCGACCGGCCACACGGTCACGCTGATCGACCCCACGACGTACAAGGTGGTCGGGCAGATCGAGGTCGGCGACCTGTCCCAGCACGTGACTCCGTCGTACGACCTCACTCGGCTGTACACGAACTCGAGCGTCTCCAACGAGCTCGTCCAGCTGGACCCTCGGACCGCCCGCAGGGTGCGGTCGATCTCGGTGCCGCGTCCCTACAACCTCTACTTCACCCCGGACGGCAAGCAGGCGGTGGTGATGGTCGAGCAGCACGACATCATCCAGTTCTCGAGGCCGAAGAGCTTCAAGCCGATCAAGGAGGTCACCGCCCCGGGCTGCTCCGGGCCGAACCACGCCGACTTCTCCGCGAACGGGCGCTTCATGGTGGTGACGTGCGAGTTCTCCGGTGAGCTCGTCAAGGTCGCCACGCTGAGCCACAAGGTCCTCGGAGTGCTGAAGTTCGGCTCGATGAGCATGCCCCAGGACGTGCGCCTGTCCCCGGACGGTCGCACCTTCTACGTCGCCGACATGGGCACCGACCAGCTCCGCCGGGTCAGCGCGGCGTCGTTCAAGCAGGTCGGTGTGCTCGCCATGCCCTCGCACCCCCATGGCCTCTACCCGAGCCGCGACTCGCGGTTCCTCTACGTGTCCGACCGCGGTGCCGGCAGGGTCAGCGTGGTGTCGTTCCGCACCCACAAGATCGTCGACACCTGGGTGATCCCGGGTGGCGGCAGCCCCGACATGGGCGGCGTCTCCGCCGACGGCAAGACCCTGTGGCTCGCCGGCCGCTACGACCACGAGGTGTACGCGTTCGACACGGCGACCGGGAAGCTGCGGGCGCGGATCCAGGTCCCGGGGAGCCCGCACGGCCTGTGCGTCTGGCCGCAGCCCGGTCGGTACTCCCTGGGTCACACCGGGAACCTCCGGTGAGCCCGGCGGCCCTCGGACGAGGTGTGGCGGCCGTCCTCGCCGCGCTCACCCTCGCCTCGGGCTGCGCCTCCTCTCCCTCCTCCTCCAGGCCACCCGGTCCGGAGCCACGGACGGCCGAGTCTCCGCCCGCATCGACGACGACGGCGCCTTCCCCGGCTGTCGCTTCCCCGACGTCGGTGCGGGCGGTCCTCGCCCCCTGGCGGCTCCCCGCCCCGGTGAGCCGCTCGGTCGCCCTGGACCTCGGCGGTCGCGCCCTCCTGGCCGGCGGGCTGATGCCGGGCGACCACTCGACCGACCAGGTGCTGGCCCTCGACCTCACCGGCGGTGGCGCCCGACCTGCGGGTCACCTCGCGCAGCCGGCGCACGACTCGGCCGGGGGAGTGCTGAGCGGTACGCCGTACCTCTTCGGGGGCGGCGGCGCCACCGAGCTCGCGACAGTCCAGCGTGGCGGTGCCGCGGCATGGCAGTCCGTCGGCAAACTCCCGGGTGGCACGCGCTCGGACCTGTCCGTGGTCGATCTCGGCGACGCGCTGCTGGTCGTCGGCGGGTACGACGGGTCGAGCACTCCCACGAGCATCCTGCGGACCACCGACGGCACCCACTTCACCGTGATCGGCCACCTTCCCTCCGGAGTCCGGTACGCCGGCGCTGCCCGGATCGGCGGGACCGTGTGGGTGCTCGGCGGCGAGGTCGGCGGGCGCGAGCTCACGGAGGTCTACCGCATCGACGTGGCCAGCGGCCAGGTGCGCTCGGCCGGTCGACTCCCCGGTCCACTCGGCCACGAGGCCGTCGTCCCGGTCGGGCGCCGGCTGCTGGTCCTCGGCGGGCGCACCGCCGTGCACCGCACGACCGGAGCGATCTGGTGGTTCGACACCGTGACCGGCCGCTGGACTCGAGCCGGCCACCTGCCCCAGCCGGTGGCCGACGCCCCCGTCGTCGTGCGTGGGAGCCAGGCCTGGCTGCTGGGCGGCGAGGCTCCCGACTTCACCGACCGGGTGGTCGAGGTCAGCTGGAGCTGACGCGGGCATGCCGCTGGCCCGGCGCGTGCGCCGGGTGCGGGGCGGTGCAGCTATCGCTCGGGCGGCTCGACCGTGTCTTGGTTGAGGTCGGTGGTGCCGGTGCGGTCGCGCAGCCAGGCATGGCCGTGGGGGCTGCGCCAGAGGTACTCGCCGGGGGTGAGCATCGTGTAGGTCCAGCCGCTGTGGGTCTTCAGCCTGTGGTGGCGTCTGCACAGAGCGGCGAGGTTGTCGCTCGACGTCGGGCCGCCGGACTCCCAGGGGACGATGTGGTCCCTGTCGCAGGAGCGTGCGGGACGTTGGCACCAGGGGAACACGCAGGTGCGGTCGCGCAGCTCGACCTGCTCGGTGAGTGTGGGGCTGGGTTGGTAGCCGGTCGACTGCAGGGTTGCGGCGAGGTCGAGGACGGGTCTGACGGTGATCTTCGTGGTCCCGGTGGTTGAGCCTGCCGAAACCCCGCACCATTCGGCGACCTGCCCAGCCGTGACGAGGTGTCCGCCGGCGTTCTCCACCCAGGCGGGAGCGTTGCGGTCGCTCGTGCGGAGGGCGTCCTCGGAGAGGTGCACGTAGAGCACGACGTCGCGGGCGTTCTGGGTGGTTGAGCCTGCACGTCGGGTGGTTGAGCCGATCAGTTGGGTGGTTGAGCCTGCCGAAACCACCGGGTTCTGACTCTCGAACTCCAGCGCCTGCTCACCCCGCGCCAGCATCCCGACCGCCAGCGACCGGCGCACGTCGAGCGACTCCTCGTTGCCCAGCGCGGCGAGTTGTTCGGCACCCCGCCGGACGGCGTCGTCGAGGTCGATCGCATCAGCGAGGTCGAGCTCGCCGTGGACGCGGCTGGTGCCGGCGAAGGAGACCTGGTCGTGGTCGATGGTGAAGTACCGCTGCTCGGCCGATCGGTCGCGTTGCTCGGCTGCCAGTTCGGGCATGAACAACGCGATCGCTTGGTCGACCAGCCGTTGGGTCTGGGTGGGCCCGGTCTTGTGCGCGAACGGCGCGACCTGGGTGTCGACGACGCTGCGGCCTCGGGGTTGAGGTGGAGGGTGGCGTCAGCGATCCGCTTGGCCCGCCACGGCGCGAGGTTTCCGGCTTGGACGCGTGCCCAGGGCTTGGGGAGCCGGTGGGCCAGCTCGAGGGCCTGGGCGACCAGGTTCCGACCGGACTCAATCGACAACCCGAGTGCGGCGGCGAGCTCCCAGACCGCGAACTCACTGACCAGGGGTGCGCCTTCGCCGGCGATCGGGATCCCGGTGTCCCGCCCGGTCCCGGTGATCAACGTCGCCGCGTCGTCGAGGTCGTCGACCAGATGCAGGTGCGTCCACTCCAGTGCCGTCGCAAGGAGTCCAGCTTCGGCGGCGTTCGCGGCTCGACGGAACTCACGCGCAGCGTCCAGCACCGCGGTGTCGCGGTCGGTGCTGGTGGTCGGGTTCATGGTTCGAATCTAGGGGTGACCACCGACACTTTCGGGCCCGAATTCCCCTTGCTGGTAAGGGAATTCGGAAGATTTCTCGAGAATCTTTCGTGGCCCACCGCGGCCGTGCGGTGCGGATGGTTTCGGCAGGCTCAACCACCTGGGGTTGGCTCGGCGGTCGGTGGCTGGGTCCATGCCCGTCGGGTTGGTTTCGAGGCTCGCTGGCGCTCGCACCTCAACCCCCGAAGCAACCGCAGACCGGCGGCCGAGGGCGAGACCCGGCCCGCGCCGTACCGCGTCGTCGCTGCCGGTTCCCCCGGCACAGACCGGAAGCCGGCGGGTGGTTTCGAGGCTCGCTGGCGCTCGCACCTCAACCACCGAAGCAACCGCAGACCGGCGGCCGAGGGCGAGACCCGGCCCGCGCCGTACCGCGTCGTCGCTGCCGGTTCCCCCGGCACAGACCGGAAGCCGGCGGGTGGTTTCGAGGCTCGCTGGCGCTCGCACCTCAACCACCGAAGCAACCGCAGACCGGCGGCCGAGAGCGAGACCCGGCCCGACGCCGTACCGCGTCGTCGCTGC
>NZ_RJSF01000040.1:403976-427053 GCF_003725535.1 Nocardioides pocheonensis
CGCCCCACGCCGTACCCGTCGTCGCTGCTCGTTCCCCCGGCAGAGACCGCGGCCCGACAAGAGCGGTTTCGGCAAGCTCAACCACCGGTGGTTGCGTCTCTGCCGAACAGCGTGGTTTCGAGGCTCGCCGGCGCTCGCACCTCAACCACCGAGGCACCGCACAACCGCACCCGACGACAAGACAAGGCCCCACGCCGTACCGCGTCGTCGCTGCCCGTTCCCCCGGCACAGGCCGCGACCCGCCGAGAGAGGTCTCGGCAAGCTCGACCAGCGGGCCCGGGCAAGGCCCTGGTTTCGAGGCTCGCTGGCGCTCGCACCTCAACCACAGGAGGAGCACGGACCACCGGTCCTCAGGTGATCGTCATCCCGCCGTCGACCGCGAGCGTCTGCCCGGTGATGTAGCCGCCGGCCTCGGAGGCGAGGAACACCACGGTCGCGGCCAGCTCGCGCGGGTCACCCTTGCGGCCCATCGGGTTGCGGTGCATCTGCGACTCGAGGTAGCCGGGTGGGTACTGGTCGGTCATCTCGGACTCGAAGAACCCGGGCGCCACCGCGTTGACCCGGATGCCCTTGCGGCCCGTCCACTGCTGGGCGAGGTCGCGGGTGAGACCGATGAGGCCGGCCTTCGACGCGGCGTACGCGGCCTGCGGGAGCCCGGCGGTGGTGAGGCCGAGCACCGAGGAGATGTTGATGATCGAGCTGCCCGGCTGCATCACGCGGCCGCAGGCCTGGGCCATCCAGTAGCAGCCGTTGAGGTTGACCTCGATGACGTCGCGGAACTGCTGCGGCTCCTCACGCGTCGCCGGTACGGCGGTGCCGATGCCGGCGTTGTTGACCAGGATGTCGACCCGGCCGAACTCCAGCATCGCCGCGTCGACGAGCGCCTGGCAGGACTCCGGGTCGGTGACGTCGGTCTGGACGCTCAGCGGCGTGCGACCGGCCTCCTTGACCAGGGCCGCGGTGTCGTGGAGCCGGTCGAGGCGGCGGGCACCCAGGGCGACGTCGGCGCCGGCCTCGGCCAGGGCCTGGGCGAACGCGACGCCGAGTCCGGAGGAGGCACCGGTGACCACGGCCACCTTGCCGTCGAGGCGGAAGAGCTCGTTGATCGTCATGGGGGAGATCATGCCGGGTGGCGACGCCGACGCGTCAGGCGCGGTGCAGTCCCGGCTGGAACACGCGGTCCGTGCTCGCCGGGTCCTTCGCGAGCATCGCCGGCGGCCGGACCGGCCGCGGGGCGAAGTTGCCGCCGCAGTTGGGGCAGCGACCGTCGAGGCAGCCCGCGACGCAGTCGGCGCAGAACGTGCACTCGTAGGTGCAGATCATCGCGTCGGGGGAGTCGGGCGGCAGGTCGCGGTCGCAGCACTCGCAGCTGGGCCGCAGCGCGAGCACGGTCAGGCTCCTGCCGCGTGCTGGCGGGCGCGCCAGGCCGAGGCCACCATGTCGCGCAGGTCGTGGCGCATGGCCCAGCCGAGGTCGCGGGCCGCGAGCTCGCCGCTGGCGACGATGCGGGCCGGGTCGCCGGGCCGGCGGGGGCCGATCTCGGGGGTGAAGTCGATGCCGGTGACGTCGCGCACGGCGTCCATGATCTGCCGCACCGACACCCCGTCACCGCTGCCGAGGTTGTAGACCGGCTCGAGCGCGTCGCCCGCGGCCAGCCGGCGTGCGGCGACCAGGTGGGCGTCGGCGAGGTCGCTGACGTGGACGTAGTCACGCACGCAGGTGCCGTCGGGCGTGTCGTAGTCGTCGCCGTTGATCCGTGGTGTGCGGCCCTCGATCAGGGCCTCGAAGATCAGCGGGAACAGGTTGTGCGGGCTGGTGTCGTACAGGTCGTCGCTGCCCGAGCCGACCACGTTGAAGTAGCGCAGCGACGTGTGCCGCAACCCGGTCGCGACTGCCTGGTCACGGATCAGCCACTCGCCGACCAGCTTGCTCTCGCCGTACGGCGACTCCGGGCGGCCGGGCGTCGTCTCGGTGACCACGTCGACGTCGGGCGTGCCGAACGTGGCCGCGCTCGAGGAGAACACCATGTGCTCGACGCCGGCCTGCGCCATCGCGTCGAGCAGGCTCACCGTGCCGGTGACGTTCTGGTTGTAGGTGTGCAGCGGCCGCTGCACCGACACCCCGGCGTACTTGAACCCGGCGAGGTGGACGACGCCCTCGACCGCGTGCTCCTTGCAGGCGCGCGCGAGCAGGTCGGTGTCGAGGATCGTGCCCTCGACGAACGGCGTCTCGGGACCGACGAACTCCCGGTGGCCGCTGGACAGGTCGTCGACCACGACGGCCTCGAGACCGGCCTCCTCGAAGGCCCGCACGACGTGCGACCCGATGTAGCCCGCCCCGCCCGTGACCAACCAGCTCATGCCCGGTACCTCATCCGTCGTGTCCTCTCCACCCCAGCAGGCAGACGAGACTACCGGGCGTCCGTGGGTGCCGAGCGGAACGAGTAGCATGTTGCCCGTGAGGTCCACCCAGCTCCTTCCCTAGCCGCGTCGAGACGACACGTCGATGCGGCCGCCCCTCCTGCACGAGGGGCTTTTTTGTGGGCTGGGACGGACCGACCTCGGAGGACTTCAGGAGTGGCAAGGATGAGCGAGCGAGACCAGGACCGCGACGAGCAGGTCGGCTACGACGTGCACGCGGTCGAGGCCAAGTGGCTGCCGGTGTGGGAGCGTCTGGACCCCTTCCGCGCCGACGACGCCAGCCCGCGCGAGAAGCGCTACGCGCTCACGATGTTCCCCTACCCCAGCGGCGACCTGCACATGGGCCACGCCGAGGTCACCGCCCTGCACGACGTGATCGCGCGCTACTGGTGGCTGCGCGGCTACGAGGTGCTCAACCCGATGGGCTGGGACTCCTTCGGCCTGCCGGCCGAGAACGCCGCGATCCGCAACAACGAGCACCCCGCGACGTACACCTACGCGAACATCGAGACGCAGGCCGCGTCGTTCAAGCGGTACGCCGTGGCCTTCGACTGGTCGCGTCGGCTGCACACCTCCGACCCCGAGTACTACCGCTGGACCCAGTGGCTGTTCCTGAAGTTCCGCGAGCGCGGCCTGGCCTACCGCAAGGACAGCCCGGTCAACTGGTGCCCGAACGACCAGACCGTGCTGGCCAACGAGCAGGTCGTCGACGGCCGCTGCGAGCGCTGCGGCGCCGAGGTCACCAAGCGCGAGCTGAACCAGTGGTACTTCAAGATCACCGAGTACGCCCAGGAGCTGCTCGACGACCTGGACGCCCTGGCGCCGACCTGGCCCGACCGCGTCGTGACCGCGCAGCGCAACTGGATCGGCCGGTCGGAAGGCGCCCACGTCACCTTCACGGTGCGCACGGAGTCGGGCGACCGCGACCTCGAGGTCTACACGACCCGGCCGGACACCCTGTACGGCGCGACGTTCATGGTCGTCGCGGCCGACGCCCCGTTGGCCGCCGAGCTGGTCACCGAGGCGCAGCGGCCGGCGTACGAGGCCTACCTGGCCGAGACCCGCAAGGCCTCCGACATCGACCGGCTGTCCACCGACCGGCCGAAGACCGGAGTCGACCTGGGCGTCACGGCGATCAACCCGGTCAACGGCGAGGAGATCGCGGTCTGGGCCAGCGACTACGTGCTGGCCGACTACGGCACCGGCGCGATCATGGCGGTTCCGGCGCACGACCAGCGCGACCTGGACTTCGCGAAGGCGATGGGTCTGCCCGTGCGTCGCGTCGTCGACACCGGTGAGCCCAACCCGGAGGAGACCTACCAGGCGACCACCGGCGACGGGGTGTACGTGAACTCCGGGCCGCTGGACGGCCTGACCGACAAGGTCGCCGGCATCCGCACGATCATCGAGCGGCTGGAGTCCGAGGGCCGGGGGAGCGGCGCGGTGAACTTCCGGCTGCGCGACTGGCTGCTGAGCCGGCAGCGCTACTGGGGCTGCCCGATCCCGGTGATCCACTGCGAGACCTGCGGCGAGGTCGCGGTCCCCGAGGACCAGCTGCCGGTCGAGCTGCCCGAGCTGCGCGGCGCGGACCTGAAGCCGAAGGGCGTCTCCCCGCTCGCAGCCGCGGAGGACTGGGTCAACGTCGACTGCCCGCAGTGCGGCGGTCCGGCGAAGCGTGACTCCGACACCATGGACACCTTCGTGGACAGCTCGTGGTACTTCCTGCGCTACTGCTCGCCCCACGACGACACCCAGGCGTTCGACCCCGAGCAGGTGAACGCGTGGATGCCGTGCGACATCTACGTCGGCGGTGTCGAGCACGCCGTGCTGCACCTGCTGTACGCCCGGTTCTTCACCAAGGTGCTGGCCGACATGGGTCTGCTGGACTTCCGCGAGCCGTTCGCCGCGCAGCTCAACCAGGGCGTGGTGATCAACCAGGGCAAGAAGATGAGCAAGTCGCTGGGCAACGGCGTCAACCTGGGCGCCCAGCTCGAGGAGTTCGGCGTCGACGCGGTCCGGCTGACCCTGGTCTTCGCCGGCCCGCCGGAGGACAACATCGACTGGGCCGACGTCTCGCCGGCCGGTTCGCTGCGGTTCCTGCAGCGCGCCTGGCGGCTGAGCGGTGACGTCACCTCGACGCCCGGGGTCTCGGCCGAGAAGGGTGACGTGGCGCTGCGCCGGGTGACCCACCGCACCGTGCACGACGCCGCGGAGCTGGTCGAGTCCAAGCGGTTCAACGTGATGGTCGCCCGCGTCATGGAGCTGGTCAACGCCACCCGCAAGGCGATCGACAGCGGCTGCGGTCCCGCCGACCCGGCGGTCCGCGAGGCGGCCGAGGCCGTGGCCGTCCTGCTGTCCCTGGTCGCGCCGTACACGGCGGAGGAGATGTGGGACCGGCTGGGCCACGAGCCCAGCGTCGCCCGGACCACGTGGCCGGTCGTCGACGAGACCCTGCTGGTCGAGGACTCCGTGACCGCCGTGGTCCAGGTGAAGGGCAAGGTGCGCGCCCGTCTCGAGGTGTCCCCGGACATCTCCGAGGCCGACCTGGAGGCCGCCGCCCTGGCCGACGACGCGGTCCAGCGCGCCCTGGACGGCGCCACCGTGCGCAAGGTCATCGTGCGCGCGCCGAAGCTGGTCAACATCGTCGTCTGACCTTCGGGCGCCCGGCCGGTCGAGCCTTGTGCCCGTGCTGGTCGAGCCTGCCGAAACCACTAGGCTTCGGCGCATGCCGGTCGCGCTCGTCACGGACTCCACGGCCTCCCTGCCGGCGGAGCTGACCACGGAACGCGACATCACGGTGGTCCCGCTCCAGGTCGTGATCGGGGCGACGTCGTACGACGAGGGCACCGACGGTGGTGTGACGCCGGAGATGCTGGCCGAGGCGCTCCGGGCCTGGACGCCGGTGAGCACGTCCCGGCCGAACCCCGACCAGATGCTCGAGGTCTACGAGCGGCTGGCGAAGGGCGGTGCGACCGAGATCGTCTCGATCCACCTGTCGGGCGAGCTGAGCGGAACGTTCGAGTCGGCCCAGCTCGCCGCTCGGCGGGCACCGGTGCCGGTGCACGCGGTCGACAGCCGCCAGGTGGGGATGGGGACCGGATTCGCTGTGCTCGCTGCCGCCGACGTGCGCGACGCGGGCGGGGATGCCTCCGCGGTGGCCTCGGCCGCGCGCAAGCGGGCGAGCACCGCCACGTCGCTGTTCTACGTCGACACGCTGGAGTACCTGCGTCGCGGCGGGCGCATGGGCGCGGCCTCGGCGCTGATCGGCTCGGCCCTGGCGGTGAAGCCGATCCTGCGGATCGAGGACGGTCGGGTGGCGCCCTTCGAACGGGTGCGCACCGCCGGCAAGGCACTGAACCGCCTGGAGGAGCTCGCGGTCGAGGCCGCCGGCAGCGCGCCCGTCGACGTGGCGGTCGCCCACCTGGCCAGCCTCGACCGGGCCGGCACCCTGGCCGAGCGGCTGACCGAGCGACTGTCGGCCGGGCTCGAGGGCCGGCCGGTGACCCTCGGGGAGATCGGCGCCGTGCTGGGAGCCCATGTGGGCCCGGGCATGGTCGCGGTGTGCGTCGCGCGCCGCTGATCGTCCACACCTGCGCCGCCGGAAGGGTTCTGCACAGGCGTCCGGGCTCCGGTCTCACCGGCCCCCCGGCCCTTCGTAGCGTCCCGCCATGCGCAAGCAGCCACCCGACGAGGTCGCCGAAGCAGCCCGCCGACGCCTCGCCCTGCTCGGCGCCGAGCTGGCCGGCGCCGGCTTCACACCGCGGCGCGACGACGACGCGGATCGGCCCGAGGTGTGGCACGCAGACGACGACGCCGGCGCAGGGGGAGCCGAACCCTGGCCGGTGCAGCCCGCCCTGGTCGGCGAACCGGGGCGGCACTCCCGGCGCCGTCCTGCGTCGTGGAGCGGCCGCGGCGTGGCCTGGTTGCAGGACCGACTTCCGGCAACCCTGAGGGGGCGGGTCTCCCTCGGCACGGGCCACGTCGCGGTCCTGGCCGTGGTCGCGGCGGTCGCGCTCGCGGTGACGGCGTACGCGACGATCCGCGCCCGACCGACGGTGACCGCGGTGCCGCAGGCGCACACGTCTGCGGCGACCTCATCCGCCGGTTCGCTGTCCGGCCGGTCGCGCGGGTCGAGCGGGCAGTCCGCGCCGGTCGCGCTCCCGAGCCCGGCGGGCGCGCCGGGGGCCGACCCGACGGCCTCCGGCGCCGGCCCGGCGGGTGGCTCGGTGGTGGTCGACGTGGCCGGCAAGGTGCGTCGTCCCGGCGTGGCGACGCTTCCGGCCGGCTCCCGCGTCGTGGACGCGATCCGACAGGCCGGTGGGGCCCGGCCCGGGGTCGACCTCACGTCGTTGAACCTGGCCCGCGTGCTCGTCGACGGCGAGCAGATCCTGGTGGGCGTCGCGGCGGCGCCGGGCGTGGCCGCCTCGGCCTCCTCCGCGCCGGGAGCGTCACCCGCGGACGGCGCGCTGGTCAACCTGAACACCGCGACGCTCGAGCAGCTGGACGGGCTGCCCGGCGTCGGTCCGGTGACGGCTCAGAAGATCCTGGACTGGCGCACCGCGCACGGATCGTTCACAGCGATCGACGAGCTGCTCGAGGTCGACGGCATCGGCGAGAAGACCCTGGCCGACATGGCTCCGCGGCTCACCCTCTGACCGGGCCGATGAGGGCCGACCTCCGGACGCCCGCGCTGGGTCTCGTCGCCTGGGCGGCGGCGCTGCTCGTGCTCGGGCTGCCGCACTGGCTGTGCGGCGGGCTGCTCGGGCTGGGTCTGCTGGCCGTCCTCGCTCGACGACAACGTCGGCTGCCGGTGCGGACCCAGGTCGGCTGGCTGGTGGCCGGCGCCGCGGTCGCCGCCTCCGCGCTGCTGCACGTGGAGTCGGTGGGGGTCACACCGGTGCGGGATCTCGCCGCCGATCGGGCGGCCGTGCAGGGCACGCTCGTGGTGCGCTCCGACCCGGTCCTGGGACGCGGACGGACGCGCTTCGTCCACTTCCGCGCGGTGCTGGAGGACCTGACGGCGCGCGGACGACGCGTGCGCCTTCGGACGCCGGTGGTGGTGATCGCCGACCCGCGATGGGCCGATCTGCGGCTCGGCACCCGGCTCCGGGTCTCCGGACGGCTGGACCGCTCGACGGGGCCGGAGCTGGCCGCGGTGCTGATCGCTCGCGGGCCGCCGACGGTCGTCGCCAGCCCCGGCCCCCTCCTCGCCGCCGTCGACCACGTGCGCGCAGGCATCAGGCGGGCCGTCGCGCCTCAGCCCCCGGGCCCCCGCGCGCTGGTGCCGGCGCTCGTCGACGGCGACGACGGCGGTCTGGCCGACGACCTGGCCGCGGACTTCCGGACCGCCGGACTGACCCACCTGCTCGCGGTCAGCGGGACGAACCTCACCCTGATCGTGGGGTTCCTGCTGGTGATGGCGCGCTGGTGCGGCGTCCGGGCCTACGGACTCGTGGCGGTGGGCGTCATCGGGGTCGTCGGCTTCGTGCTGCTCGCCCGCACCGAGCCGAGCGTCCTGCGCGCGGCGGTCATGGGCTCGGTCGCCCTGCTCGGGCTGGGCCCGCGCGGCAGGGAACGGGGCGCGCGTGCCCTGGGGGTGGCCGTCCTCGTCCTGCTCCTGGTCGATCCGTGGCTGGCGCGCTCCGCCGGCTTCGCGCTCTCCGTCTGTGCCACCGCCGGCATCCTCGTCCTCGCGCCGCCGTGGCGTGACGCGCTGGGCCACTGGCTGCCGCGGTGGGCAGCGGAGGCGGTCGCCGTCCCGCTGGCCGCCCAGCTCGCGTGCACGCCCCTGGTCGCCGCGATCTCCGGCCAGGTCAGCCTCGTCGCCGTGGGCGCCAACCTCGCGGTGGCGTGGGCGGTCGGCCCGGCGACCGTGCTGGGGCTCGTCGGTGGCGTGCTCGCCGTGGCCTGGGCTCCTCTGGGGCAGGTGGTGGCCGCACCGGCGGGTTGGTCCGCGGCCTGGATCATCGCGGTGGCCCGGACCAGCGCGGCCCTGCCGGTCGCCGCGATCGGGTGGACGGCGGACTGGGCGTCGGTGGCCCTGCTCACGCTGCTGTGCGGCGCCGCGGCTCTCGTGCTGGCCGACGTGCTCGCGCGGCGCGGCCTCGTGGTCGGCTTCTGCGGGGTCCTCGTGGTCGCCACGCTCGTCCCGCTGCCCACACCGGGCTGGCCGCCGCGCGGCTGGGTGCTGGTCGCGTGCGACATCGGGCAGGGCGACGGCCTGGTGCTCAACCTCGGTGGGCACAGCGCGGTGGTCGTCGACACCGGTCCGGACCCGCACCTGATGGACCTCTGCCTGGACAGGCTGGGCGTCCGCGTCGTGCCGATCGTGGTGATCACGCACTTCCACGCCGACCACGTCGACGGTCTTGCCGGCGTCCTGTCCGGGCGCCGCGTCGGGCAGATCGAGACGTCGCCGGTGGCCGACCCCGCGGGCGGCTCCCGGCTGGTCGAGTCGATCGCGCGCCGGGCCGGCGTACCGGTGCGCGCGGTGACGTACGGCGAGACCACGACGATCGGGCCGCTCCGGTGGCAGGTGCTCGGCCCGGTCCGTACGGAGTACCCGGACTCCGACTCGCCGCCGAACGACGCGAGCGTCGTGATGCTCGTGGACGTCCGCGGCGTGCGCCTGCTGCTGATGGGCGACGAGGAGCGGCCTTCCCAGGCCGACCTGCGCCGGACCACCACCGGGCTGCGGGCCGACGTGCTCAAGGTCGCCCACCACGGCAGCAGCAAGCAGGACGCCGACCTCGTCGAGGGGCTGGGCGCACGGCTCGCGGTGATCTCGGTCGGCGTCGACAACGACTACGGCCACCCGGCTCCGTCGACGCTGCAGCTGCTGCGCGACGCCCGCATGCAGGTGCGGCGTACCGATCTCGACGGCGACGTGGCGGTGGTCGTCGACGAGGAGGGACGGCTCCGGTCGGCCAGCCGGATGCCGCGTGTACGGCCCGTGCCGGGCGGCAGAACGAGCGGCACGGGGCACGTCCCGTGATGTCGGGACGCCGTGAGAGGCTGCCGCCATGGCTGCTCCGGACCCCGCCCAGGTGCTCGGCAGGGTCACCCTGGTCACCGGGCCCGAGGAGTTCCTCGCCGAGCGCACGGTCCAGCAGGTGCGCGCCGCCTGTCGCAGGGCCGACCCCGAGGCCGAGATGAGCGAGACCGTCGCCGACCAGCTGACCATGGCCACGCTGGGGGAGCTGGCCGCGCCGTCGCTGTTCTCCTCGACCCGCTGCGTGGTGGTGCGACGGCTCGAGGACCTCCCCGACGAGTCGGCCCCCGGCCTGCTCGAGTACGCCGGCGCGCCCGCCGACCAGGTCGCCCTCGTGCTCGTGCACAGCGGCGGCGCGAAGGGGAGCGGCGTGCTCGCCAAGCTGCGCAAGTCGGCCGCGGTGACCGAGGTGAAGACCGCCGCGCTGACCGCGCGGGAGTACCCCAACTTCGTCGCCAACGAGCTGCGTGGCCACAAGGTGAAGATCGACGCCGACGCGGCCGCCTTCCTGGTGCAGGCGGTCGGCCAGGACCTCCGGTCGCTGTCCGCCGCGGCCAGCCAGCTGGCCGGTGACTTCGAGGGCCGACCGGTGACGATCGACATGGTCAAGACCTACTTCGGCGGTCGCGCCGAGGCGAAGTCGTTCGCGGTGGCCGACCACGCCATCTTCGGGCGCACGGCGAAGGCGCTCGAGGAGCTGCGCTGGGCGCTGGACGGCGGCATCGCCCCGGTCCTGGTCACCAGCGCCGTGGCCGGCGGCCTCCGAGGTCTCGCGAAGTTCAAGTCCGCGCCCCGCGGCATGCGCAACGCCGACCTCATGCGCGAGGTCGGGGTGCCGAGCTGGAAGCTGGACATCCTGCGTGACCAGGCGCGCGGGTGGGACGAGGACGGCATCGCCCGTGCGATCCGGGTCGTGGCCGCCGCCGACGCGGAGATCAAGGGCAAGGCGCACGACGCGTCGTACGCGCTGGAGAAGATGGTGCTCGGCGTCGTCCGGGCCCGTCCCCAGCGGGTCTGAACCGGGTCTGATCCGGGGCCGCGAGGGCTCACGACGCGAAAAAGGCGCCGGCCCCGGTGGGGCGGCGCCTCTTCGGCGGTCAGGCCTGCGTCAGAGCGACGAGGCCTTCTTCTGGATCGCGGACTTGCGGTTCGCGGCCTGGTTCTTGTGGATGACACCCTTGGAGGCAGCCTTGTCGAGCGCCTTGCCGGCGGTCGCGGCGAGGGTCTTGGCCTGGTCGGCGTCGCCGGCGGCAGCGGCCTCGCGGAACTTGCGCACGGAGGTCTTCAGAGCCGACTTCACGGCCTTGTTGCGCTCGTGGGCGGCTTCGTTCTGCCGGTTGCGCTTGATCTGGGACTTGATGTTTGCCACGGGGGCTCGCCTGTCTCTTCGTTTCGTCGTGCGGGAATCGGAGTCTGAGGGGTGCGGGCCGGTGGCCCAGACACAAGCGGACACGATATCAGCGCGCGGACGCGCCGCCCAAATCGGCGGCGGTTGCGCCTGCGGCGCTGTCGCCTGCGGCGGGCTTCGTGTCTGCGGGTCTGGGTGTGTGGCGGGCGGTGTGGGGTGGCCGGTGCCGGGTGCGCCCACGAGCCAACCACCCGTTGCGCCGGTCCTGCCCTCGTCGCAGGCTCCTCGGGGAGGACCGGCTCCACGGAGGCCAGGCCCATCCACGGCTCGCGGGCGCACCCGTCCCCGTCCACCTACGGGAGCCGCCCGCCACCCACCGGGAAGCCCCGCCAACCCGGGGGGAGATGGAAAACCCATCGGGCCCGATGGCGGGCCGGCTCGACGACCCCTGGTGACCCATCCCGTTTCTCCACCACCCGGGGACCGTGACCTCCGAGGCGGGGGCGGGGCCCGCGGGCGCCCGAAGGCTCGCGTCAAGGGATCGCGCGGCGCCCCAAGACCAAACCCGGCGGCAGCGGCACAGAAGTCGGGGCGACGCGCACTCCCCAGCGAGCGAGGGGGTCACCGGGACACGCACCCGCACCCGCAACCACGGACCCCCGTGCGGCGCAGCCGCACAAGCGCCGCAGGCACCCTGCACCCGGCACCGGCCACCCCACATCCGGCCGACACCCACCCAGACCCGGAGACACGAAGCCCGCCGCAGGCGCAACCCCAAACGACTCGTTCAGCCCCAGCCCCGCCGCCGCGCCAGCCACGACCAGGCGGCCTCGGCGTACCAGCTCGCGTGCGTCCGCAGGTACGGCGAGGTCGAGGGCACCGGTCGGGCCCGGCTGCTGAGCATGAAGCCGCAGAGCGCGGCCAGCCAGGTGTCGACGTGCTCCGGGTCGACGTCGCGGGTGAGGTCGCGGCGAGCCAGGAGCGGTTCGACGTCGAGGCCGTCGCCGTGCGCCGAGACCAGAAGGACGACGAGGTCGAGCCAGGCCGGGGCGAGGGCGGGCCAGTTCCAGTCACACGCCAGCGTGCGCCCGTCGACGGCGAAGAGGATGTTGTCGTCGCGGAGGTCGCTGTGCGCGAACCGGTCGGCGTGCGGCAGGTCGGCCATGCCGGCTGCCAGTGCTGCGGCCTCGGTGTGGTGGGGCCACTCGGTCGGCACGCTGTCCCACCCGGTCACGATCTGCGGGAGGTCCTCGACGATCGGCTTCAGGTCGAGACCGTCGGGTATCGACTCGGTCGCTGCTGCGATCGCCTCGGCCAGGTCCAGGGCCCGCTCCAGGTCCTCGACGGTCCACGGCCGACGCGGCTGCCGAGCGGCGACCGCCTCGAAGCCGAGCACCACCCACGCGTCGTCCTCGTGAACCCACTCGAGGCGAGGTGTCGGGATCCCGCCACCGAGCAGGGACAGATTGCGGGCCTCCTCGGCGTACGACGCCGCGATCTCGCTCTGCGCAGCCTTGCTCGCGGCCTTCACGAACCCCTGATTCCCCGCCGCGGTGGTCAGCACGGACGCGAAACCCGGTGTGAAGCCGCTGTCCTGCGACGCCGCCGACACGACCGGGCCGCCGAGCCGGTCCTCGACGAGTGCGCGGACGTCGCGGGGCAGGAAGCCCCAGTCGAGGCGGAAGGCCGTGTGCCCGTGCGGGACCTGGTCGATCGCTTCCGGGCCGACCGGCGTGGTGAAGACGCTCATCAGCCCGATTCAAACAGACCGCGGGGATGGCGAAAGCCGGATGCGCGGATCGACGGTGACCGACACACTCGGGCGCATGGCCGCGCTCGTCGTCCCCGACGTCACCCTCAAGGACTCCTTCCTCGCCGCCATGGCCGAGTTCGCGGCGGAGGGACGCACCGGTGACGGTTCCGGGATCGGTCGCGACCTGGAGGACTGGACGGGGCGCTGGGAGACCGACGCGGGTTTCGCGGCGTACGTCGCCCAGCGGGTCGGGGAGCGCGACCACGTCGACGACCCCGACTGGGTGCTGTGCACGAACCTCTGGTGGGTCGACGACCAGGGCTACGTCGGCCGGATGTCGATCCGGCACGAGCTCAACGAGTGGCTCCGTGAGGTCGGCGGCCACATCGGGTACGACGTGCGCGCCTCCCGCCGCCGCGAGGGTCACGCGACCGCCATGCTGGCCGCGGCGCTGCCGATCGCCCGCGACCTCGGCATCGACCGGGCGCTCCTGACGTGCGACGACGACAACGTCGCGTCCCGCCTCGTCATCGAGCGCAACGGCGGTGTCTTCGAGGACGCCCGCGGCGGCAAGCTGCGGTTCTGGGTGCCGACGGACCACTCCGCGGCACCCGGCGGCACATCCTGAGTCGGGTCGGGGCCGCACCGCTCAGCTGCAGCTGACGCTGCCGGTCACCTTGATGGTCTGGCCATGGTTCACGATGTTGACCAGCTGCATGTCGAACTGGGCGTTCTTCACGTCGTCGCTGACCGTGATCGTTCCGCCCTGTTGCATGGATGCGGGGTCGTCCCCGTTGTTGCCCGAGAACTGCGCATCGTCGATCGCGAGCAGCAGGCCGACCGTGTTCGCGTCGTTGCCCTGGATGTGCATGCTCCAGGTGCCCGTGCCCGGGAAGTCCGACGACGTCGCCTGGATGCTGACGCCGGTCTGGTTGGCCGGGAAGTAGTAGGCGCAGAAGGCGGCGGCGCCGTGACCCGAGACGTCGAGGGTCTTGGCGCCGGTCACGTGGAGCTGGACGTCGGCGCCGGCGCCGGTGGCGGCAGCAGCGGTGTCGGTGGCGCTCGGCGTGGGGAGCGGCGTGGGCGTGGTGTACGTCGAGGGCGAGGCGCTGCTGGTGCCACCACTGTTCCCGCTTGCGTTCGAGTTGCCACCACCGCCGCACGCGGTGACGGCGAGGAGCAAAGGAAGCGTCGCGACTCCGACGCAGAGAGCACGGGACCGGGACATGGCTTCCTCCTGGTGACGGCGACTGTGCGTCAGGGTAGGGAGGGCAGCACGTCGGTGTCCGGGTTTTCCGATGGCCTTTCGACGGGTCAGGGCCCGGGCGGAGAAGGACTGCTGCCGGACCCGGCGACCGGTGCCTGGAGCCGCGGGTCGGCCGCAGCCGCGAGCAGCTCGTCCACGCTCAGGCCCAGGCTCTGGGTCGAGGTGCCGTTGTTGCCGAACGACGTGTCCGCGGTCAGAGCGACGACGTCGCCGTCCTCCTGGAACACCGCCACGGAGATCGCGGTGCCCGACCTCAGCACCAGGGCGTCTGTCGCGCCGGGCACCGATCGGTGGGTGCAGGCTCCGTCGCAGAAGAACTGCACCTCGTCCAGCGTGCGTCCGACGGCGACCTGCAGCAGCCCCCCGTGGTTCCAGTCGAGCTTCGTGCCCAAGGTCTGGTCGGCGCCCTGCCGGTTCGTGATCGGGTCGGTCTGGATGCGGGTGCCGCCCGGGTCGAGGTCCTCGCGCAGGATGTCCCGGTAATCGTCGAGCAGCTGGGTGATCCGGCTGTCAGCGACTCCCATGAGGTGGTGCTGCTCGGCCTCCAGCTGAGCCTGCGCCGCGGCCCGGGCGTGTTCGTCTCGCAGCGCAGCCTCCGCCGCAGCCCTGCTCCGCGCAGCGTCGTCCTCGGACCCCGCGGTCGCCGACGGCTGCCCCGCGATGTCCGGACCGGCGCCGCGGTTGCCGCTGCCCGCGGACAGCAGCACGACGCAGGTCCCGATCACGACGGCCGTGGTCAGGCCGGCTCCGAGCGCGCCGAGGTTGCGGTGTCGGCGACGGGCTCGTCCCCGGGCCAGGTCGTCCTCGGGTGTGGTGGGCGGGAGCTCGATGCTCTCGGCCAGCCGCTGCATGCGCTCATCGAGCTCGATCATGGTCTGCTCCTGTTCCGGCCTCGGACAGCGCGCGGCGCAGGCGAGCGAGCGCGTCGGAGGTCTGGCTCTTGACCGTGCCGGGGCTGACGCCCAGGTCGGCCGCGGTCTCCTCGACGGAGAGGCCCCAGTAGTGGCGCAGGACGACCGCGCGGCGCTGGCCGGGCGCGAGCGCCCGAAGCGCCGCCCACAGCTCCTCGTTGTCCTCGCCCCTCGGGACGGGCGCCGGCTCGTCGATCTCGGGCAGCCCGGGCCGCTCCCGACGCCAGCCGCGGCGCGTCTCGTCCACGTGTGCGTTCACCAGGATGCGGCGCACGTAGGCATCCACGTTGCCGACCCTCGCCAGTCGCGGCCATGCGACGTACGCCTTGGCCAGCGCGACCTGCACGAGGTCATCGGCGCGATGGGCGTCGCCGCAGATGAGGTACGCCGTTCGGTACAGCACGGCGCGGCGGGCGGCGACGTACTCCACGAAGGGGCCGTCCCTGTCCTCGTGCCGAAAGCTGTCGAACACCTGAAGCCTCACGTCCGGGGTTCTCTCCAGCCACCAGACGGATCAGGCGGCGGGTCGGTTGGGTGTGGCTCGATCGCCACGGTCAGCCGGCCGCCTGGATCCCCGCAGCCTCCTCCAGCTCGACCAGCGCGTCGCGCACCGCGTCGGCGAGCTGGTCGAGGTCGGGGGCGACCTCGGGGGTGCTGACGAACCCGAAGTCGATCGAGTCGAGGTAGCTGAAGACGGTGATGTTCAGGGCGACGTCGAGGACCAGCGGGCCGATCGGGAGCAGCGAGCGCAGCGGGGCGGTCGCCATGTAGAGCGGGAAGCTCGGGCCCGGGACGTTCGAGACGACGAGGTTGATCGGCGCGAGGCTGTTCGACAGCCCGCTCATCGTGTAGGCGCGGGACGCGATCTGGAGCAGGCCCGGGGGAGTGATGTCGGGCAGCTGCATGATCTGGCGCGCGCTCAGCGCCTTCGCCATCTCCTTGGCGCCCTGCGAGCTCTCGTAGATGGCCTTGATCCGCTCGGCGGCGTCCTCGACGTCGGTGGCCAGGCTGACCGTCATCGAGCTCACCTGGTTGCCGACGTGCCCGGCGGTGTCGCCGGTACGGGTCGAGACGGGGATCTGCGCGATCAGCGGCTTGCTCGGGATGCCCTCGCGCTCGGCGAAGTAGTGGCGCAGCGCGCCGGACACGAGGGCGAGGACGACGTCGTTGAGCTTCACGCCGTACGCGTCCTTGAGCGCCTTGACCCGGTCGAGCTCGATCCGTACGCCGGTGATCCGACGGTGCGGGCTCAGGGTCGCGTTGAAGCGGGTGGCCGGCGCGCTGAAGAACCGCGGTGGCTTGTTGTCGAGGCCACGCACGGCCAGCTGCTGGCGCATCGTCTGGCTCACGATCCCCGCGACCCGCACGGGAGTGCGTACGGCGACGTTGACCCACGCCTCGGCGAGCGCCTTCACCGGGTGTGGACCGCTGCTGCCGATGCCGTGGACGACCTCCTCCGACGGCGGCCGCGGCTCCGGCGTCACGTCGAGCAGGATCTCCCCGAGCCCCGCGCCGGAGACGCCGTCGACGATCGAGTGGTGCATCTTGGTCAGCGTCGCGACCCGGCCCTTCTGCAGCCCCTCGATCACCCACAGCTCCCACAGCGGGCGGGACCGGTCGAGCTTGTAGGACATCAGCCTGCTGACCAGCTCGTCGAGCTCCTTGCGCGTCCCCGGCTGCGGTACGCCGATCCGGCGGATGTGGAAGTCCGGGTCGAGGTTCTCGTCCTCGACGAACCACGGCCGGTCCATGCCCAGCGGTGCTTCGACGACCTTCCAGCGCAGCTGGGGCATCTGCGGGAGCCGCTCGATCACGATCTTGCGGACCGCCTCGAAGCTGAAGTCGGGGGCGTCCGCGGTCTCGTGGATCGCGACCGCTCCGATGTGCATGTGCCAGGCCGGCGTCTCGCCGTACCAGAACGCCGCGTCGACCCCACTCATCCGCTTCATGGATCGAAGCGTAGGGCAGCCCCCGGCTGCCCCGAGCGGGGTCGACGCGACGAAATCAGGCGGCTTCGGGAAGGCGGATCGTCGCCGCGACGACGACGGTCCAGACCGCGAACAGGAAGAACGGCGCGAACGCGAGCGGCCCGAGCGGTGACATCGCGCCGAGCACGATCGAGACCCAGCACAGCCAGGTCGGCAGCGCCTGCTCACGCAGCGCGGTGACGCCGACCGCGAGGAGCGTGCACGCCATGCCCAGCATCGCGAACGGGAAGTTGGTGGTGTCGAGGACGTTGATCGCCTGCACGACCTTCGTGTCACCGATGTCCACGGCGTGGTACAGCGCGAGCGCAGTGACCGCCCAGGTCACGAGCGTGATCGCCATCAGCGCGAAGCCGAGCATCACGATGTCGGTCGTCCACCGGCGCCCGCGGGAGACGAGCACCGAACGCAGCGCGGCGCCGAAGAACACCAGGACGACGCCGGTGACAACGGCGGTGTAGGTCATCAGCTGGGCGCCGGTGCGGCTGACGCCGTAGTCAGCGATCAGCTTCGCGGGGTTCGCGTCGGGTTCACGGTCGGCACCGGTCGCCATGAGCACGGCGAAGAGTCCGAGGTAGATGACGGCGAGCGTCACCATGGTGCGGCGGCCCGCGGACGGGCCGTCGACGGCAGTGGGTCGGGGAGGTGCACTGGTGATGGTCATGTCGTCAGCCTCGTCCGACCCGGGGTCGGGAACATCGGAGCGGGCGCGGAACTCCGAGGCGGTGCCCGCACCCCACGGGTTGCCGTGCCATCACGGATACGTGGGGCCTGCAGCCGTGGCACGCTGCGGGAGTGGACGCGCGCCGCGCACGCTGGGTCGCCACCTCGGTCGTCACGATCGAGGTCGCACTGCTGAGCGTCGGGCTGGTGTCCGACCGGCTCCTGGTCCGGGCCGGGCGCGCCGACCTGGCCAGCTTCGGCCCGGACACCTGGGTCCTGATCCTCGGCATCGCCTCGGCGGCACTGGTCGGCGTCGCCATCACGCGCAGCCAGCCCTGGCACCCGGTCGGATGGCTGTTTCTCGCGCTGAGCGCGACGATCCTCGTGTCCGGGCCCCTCGAGGCGTGGATCGAGTGGGGAAGCATCGTCCACCCCGGCTCCCTGCCGGCGACCGGTGTGGTGGCCGCGGTCAACGACGCCACCTGGATCCCTTGGTTCGTCCTGGTCGCCCTGGTCCTCCTCCTCACCCCCACGGGGACGTTCCTCTCACCTCGATGGCGAAACCTGGCCCGGGTGGTGACCGCCGCGGGTGTCGTGGCCTTCGTGCTGTCCCTGTTCAAGACCGACCCGTTCGAAAGGCCGTTCCAGGACGTCGAGAACCCGTGGGCGGTGCCCGCGATCCAGCCGGCGGCTGCCTGGATCGAGTACGGGTTGGTGCTGGTCGTCGCCGCTGGGCTCGTCGGCGCCGGTCTCTCGCTCCTGCTCCGGTGGCGGCGTGCTCGTGGTGAGGAACGTCGGCAGCTGCTCTGGCTCGCCCTCGTGGTGGTTCCGCTGCCGGTGTTCGTGGTCGGAGCATTCGTGGCCGCGCACGCGGAGAGCCAGGCCGGCACCGTGCTGGCCACCGGTGGATTCGTCGTCCTGGTCCCGGTCGCTGCAGGACTCTCGATCACCCGCTACCACCTGTACGACGTCGAGCGGGTCCTCGCGCGGACCACGACCTACGTCGTGCTGAGCCTGCTGCTGATCGGCACGTACGCCCTGGTCGTGTGGTTCGCCGCCCGCGGGGCCCAGCGCTGGTCGACCTCGCCGGCGATCGCGGCGACCCTGGGCGCCCTGGCCGCGGCGGCGATCGCCGCGCCCGCCCACCGCGCGATCCAGGACCTCATCGACCGTCGGTTCAACCGACGGCGCTACGAGGCCGTCCGACTGGTCGGGGCCGAGCTGGCCGACCAGCGGGCCGGGCGCGACCTCGAGGCCTTGTTCCGGCGCGCGCTGGAGGACCCGGCGGTGACGGTGGCGTACCCGGGACCAGAGCCGGGGACGTGGGTCGGCGGCGCCGGACTTCCGGCGCCGGGCATGGCTGCCTGGCACGACGTCGAGCGCCACGGACGTATCGTGGCGAGGGTCGGCTTCGACGCTGGACGCACCGACGTCGAGGTCGTGCGAGCCGTGGCCCGGCTGGCCGCGGCCGAGCTCGACAACGCCGGCCTCCGTGCGGAGCTCGCCCGTCGGCTGGACGACGTCGAGCGCTCGCGTCGTCGTCTGGCCGACGCGCAGCGCGACGAGCGCAGGCGGATCGAGCGCGACCTGCACGACGGCGCCCAGCAGCGGCTGCTGGCAATGGCATTCGAGCTGAGGTCGGCCGACTTGAGCGGCGACACCGAGCGGATGCGCTCCGCGCTCGCCGCCGGCGCGACCGCGGCGCAGTCCGCCGTCCGCGAGCTCCGCGAGCTGGCCAACGGGCTGCACCCGGCGGCGCTCACCGACGGCGGTCTGCCGGCCGCGCTGGACGACCTCGCCCGGCACTCCCCGCTCCGTCTCGAGCTGGACGTCCAGGTGGGCAGGCTCGACCCCGCTGTGGAGTTCACGGCCTGGCTGGTGATCGGCGAGGCCCTGGTCAACGCCCAGAAGCACTCCCACGCGACCAGGGTCCGCGTGGGCGTGGCCACGCAGGACCTGGCCCTGGGGATCGCCGTGTGCGACGACGGGCGGGGCGGCGCGAACCCGGACGGTCCCGGCCTTCGGGGCATGCGCGACCGCGTCGAGGCCGCCGGCGGGACGCTCGAGATCGTCTCCGGTGCAGGCTCGGGCACGACCATCCGGGCGGAGCTTCCGTGCGTGTCGTGATCGCGGACGACTCCGGGCTGCTCCGCGACGGCCTCGCGCGCCTTCTCGCCGAGACGGGCACCGAGGTGGTGGCAGCGGTGAGTGACGCCGAACAGCTGGTCGCCGCCGTCGCGGAGCACGCACCCGACCTGGCCGTGATAGACATCCGGATGCCCCCGTCGTACACCCACGAGGGGGCGAAGGCCGCGGTGGAGCTCCGCGAGGAGTACCCCGACCTCGGGATCCTGCTGCTGTCGCAGTCCCTGGAGAGCCGGTACGTCGTGGACCTCGCCCGCGCCCACCCGCAACGCTTCGGCTACCTGCTCAAGGACCGGGTGGTCGACGTGGACGTCCTGGTGCAGGCGATGCAGACCATCCTCGCGGGGGGCACGGTCCTGGACCCGGCCGTGGTCTCCCACCTGATGGGCAACAGCGGTCTCGTCGACCAGCTCGACCGTTTGAGTGGGCGCGAGCGCGAGGTGCTCGAGCTGATGGCGCAGGGCCGCAGCAACGCGGCGATCGCCGCGGACCTGGTGATCGACCTGCGCACCGTGGAGAGCCACATCGCCCGGATCATGACCAAGCTCGACCTGCACCCCACGGCCGACGAGCACCGCCGAGTGCTCGCGGTCCTGGCCTGGCTGCGCACCTGACTCGACCATGCCCGCGGGCATGGGAGAATGACGGTTCGCCCGAAGCCGCACCGAAGTGAGCCTGAAGAGAGTCTGCGTGTCCCTGTCCAGCGCGCCCCAGCCGGGCAAGACCGACCCTGCGATCATCCGCAACTTCTGCATCATCGCCCACATCGACCACGGGAAGTCGACGCTGGCCGACCGGATGCTCCAGCTGACCGGCGTCGTCGAGGAGCGCAACGCCCGCGCCCAGTACCTCGACCGGATGGACATCGAGCGCGAGCGCGGCATCACGATCAAGAGCCAGGCCGTGCGGATGCCGTGGACGGTCGAGGCCGACAACGTCGCCGGCGCCGAGCCCGGCACCTACATCCTCAACATGATCGACACCCCGGGCCACGTCGACTTCACCTACGAGGTGTCGCGGTCCCTGGAGGCGTGCGAGGCCGCGGTGCTGCTCGTCGACGCCGCGCAGGGCATCGAGGCCCAGACCCTGGCGAACCTCTACCTCGCGCTCGGCGCCGACCTCCAGATCATCCCGGTGCTCAACAAGATCGACCTGCCCTCGGCCAACCCGGAGAAGTACGCCGCCGAGCTGGCCGGGATCATCGGCTGCGACCCGGGCGACGTGCTGCAGGTCAGCGCGAAGACCGGAGTCGGCGTACGCGAGCTGCTCGACCACATCGTCGCCCACACCCCCGCGCCCGTCGGCGACGCCGACGCGCCGCCTCGGGCCCTGATCTTCGACTCGGTCTACGACACCTACCGCGGCGTGGTCACCTACGTCCGGGTCGTCGACGGCAAGCTCTCCCACCGCGACCGGATCAAGATGATGTCGACCGGCGTGGTCCACGAGATGCTCGAGGTCGGCGTGATCAGCCCGGAGCCGATCAAGGCAGGCGACCTCGGCGTCGGCGAGGTCGGCTACCTGATCACCGGCGTGAAGGACGTCCGCCAGTCCCGCGTCGGTGACACCGTCACCAGCCAGCACCACGGGGCGACCCAGGCGCTCGGCGGCTACAAGCACCCCAACCCGATGGTGTTCGCCGGGCTCTACCCGATCGACGGCGACGACTACCCGACGCTGCGCGACGCCCTCGAGCGGCTGCAGCTCAACGACGCGGCGCTGGCCTACGAGCCGGAGACGTCGGGAGCGCTCGGGTTCGGGTTCCGGTGCGGCTTCCTCGGCCTGCTGCACATGGAGATCGTCCGCGAGCGGCTCGAGCGCGAGTTCAACCTCGACCTGATCAGCACCGCGCCCAACGTGGTCTACAAGGTCGTGATGGAGGACGGCAAGGAGCACACCGTCACCAACCCCAGCGAGTACCCCGACGGCAAGATCGCCGAGGTTCGCGAACCGGTCGTGAAGGCGACGATCCTCAGCCCCAGCGACTACATCGGCGCGATCATGGAGCTCTGCCAGTCCAAGCGCGGTCAGCTGCAGGGCATGGACTACCTCTCCGAGGACCGCGTCGAGATGCGCTACACCCTCCCGCTGGCCGAGATCGTCTACGACTTCTTCGACCAGCTGAAGTCCCGCACCAAGGGCTACGCCTCGCTCGACTACGAGCCGGTCGGCGACCAGCCCGCCGACCTGGTCAAGGTCGACATCCTGCTCCAGGGAGAGCCGGTCGACGCGTTCAGCGCGATCGTGCACCGCGACGCGGCGTACGCGTACGGCGTGATGCTCGCGGGCAAGCTGCGCGAGCTGATCCCGCGCCAGCAGTTCGAGGTGCCGATCCAGGCCGCGATCGGCGCCCGCGTGATCGCCCGGGAGACGATCCGTGCGATGCGCAAGGACGTGCTCGCCAAGTGCTACGGCGGCGACATCACCCGCAAGCGCAAGCTGCTGGAGAAGCAGAAGGAAGGCAAGAAGCGGATGAAGATGGTCGGCCGCGTCGAGGTGCCCCAGGAGGCCTTCATCGCCGCGCTCTCCACCACCGCGCCTTCGGAGAAGGGCAAGAAGTAGGCCGCATGCGGCTGCCGGACGGCGTGTTGAGCATGTCCGACCGCGGACCGGCCTGGGCCGACTGGGTCGACGCGCTCCCGGCGCTGGTGCGCGACCTGTACGCCGAGTGGGAGCTGCGCCCCGACGGCTGGATGATGCACGGCTACTGCGCGCTCGTGGTGCCGGTCGTCACTGCCGGTGGCAAGCGCGCCATGCTCAAGGTCTCCTTCCCGGAGGTCGAGACCGAGCACGAGCACCTGGCGCTCAGCCACTGGGCCGGCCGTGGCGCCGTACCGCTGCTGCGGGCCGACCCGCGCCGCCGGGCGATGCTGCTCGAGGCGCTGCGTGACGTGAGCCTCGGCGAGGCCTGGGACGTGGAGGCCTGCACCGCGGTCGCGGAGCTCTACGGGTTGCTGCACATCCCAGCCTTCAACCAGCTTCGCCTCCTCACGGACGTCGTCGCGCGGTCGGCGGACGCGATGACCTCCCTCCCGCGCAGCGCGCCGTTGCCGCGACGGCTGGTCGAGCAGGCGGTCTCCCTGTGCCGTGACTTCGCGACCGACCCGGCGACGACGGGCACGCTGATCCACACCGACCTGCACTACGAGAACGTCCTCCTGGACGAGGCCGGCGACTGGCTGGCGATCGACCCGAAGCCCGTGAACGGCGACCCGCACTACGAGATCGCCCCGATGCTGTGGAACCGGTACGCCGAGCTCGCCGCACCCAGCAGGCCCGAGAGCGTCCGTGACGGCATCCGGCGGCGCTTCCACACGCTCGTCGACGCCGCCGGCTTCGACGAGCAGCGCGCCCGCGACTGGGTGATCGTGCGGATGCTGAACCTGGCCGCCGAACAGATCTTCGACCCCCCGCCCGAGCGCGGGATGTCCGATGACCAGTGGCTGACCCTCTGCGTGACGATCGCGAAGGCGGTCCAGGACTGACGGTTCGCCTGCGGCGGGCTTCGTGTCACCCATCGGGTGGTTGAGGTGCGAGCGCCAGCGAGCCTCGAAACCTCGCGCCTGCGGCGGGCTTCGTGTCGGCGGGTCTGGG
>NZ_RJSF01000040.1:427192-427277 GCF_003725535.1 Nocardioides pocheonensis
GAACCATTGGGCCCGATGGTGGTCCGGCTCGACGTCCCCTGGTGGACCCATCCCGTTTCTCCACCACCCGGGGACCGTGACCTCC
>NZ_RJSF01000040.1:427406-647322 GCF_003725535.1 Nocardioides pocheonensis
ACCCTCAGCCGATCTCCGTCACGTCCGCGACCGTCGCGTCGAGGGCGGCGACGAGCTCGGCTGCGTCGACCGTGAGCGCCACGCCGTGCGCGCCGCCGCCGATCGAGATCGTGCCCTCCAGTGACGCGTCGGCGATCACCGGCAGGGGAGTGCGGCTGCCGAGCGGGGTGATCGTGCCGCGCACGAAGCCGGTGACGTCGTACGCCGCGTCGGCCGAGGGCATCGAGAGTCGGTTGACGCCGAGCAGGGCGCGCAGCTTGGGCCAGGCGATCTCGCGGTCGCCGGGAACGAGCACGAAGCGGTGGTCGCCCTCCGAGACCCGCACCACCATCGTCTTGACGACCTGGCGCGGCTCGATCCCGCGCGCGGCGGCGGCCTCCTCCAGCGAGCGGACCGGGCCGTGCCGGGTGACGTCGTACCGGAGTCCGAGCTCGTCCGCCGCCGCGATCGCCCCCCCGGAGTTGTCCGAGCCGGGTGGCTCGGCGTCACCAGGGGGCAACGGTGACACCGCCCCACTCCTCGGGCTCCACGTCGCGGATCGTCTGCGTGAGCTCCCAGTGGTGGCCGGCGGGATCGCGCACGACACCGGAGCGCTCGCCGTACTCCCACGTGGTGAGCTCCTCGACCACGGTCGCTCCGCCGGCGCACGCCTTCGCGAAGGCGGCGTCGACGTCCGGCACGCGCACCTTGAGGATGTGGGGCACGCTGCCCGCCGTCGGCGGCTGCTTCTCGCCGCCGGCCTCCGCGACGATGACGGCGGCGTCGTCCCCCACGCGCAGCTGGGCGCGATGGGCCTCGCCGACGCGGACCCGCTCCTCGAAGCCGAACGCGTCGCCTAGCCACGCGACCGCGGCCCGGACGTCGGGATACGGCAGCACGGGCGTCACCGTCACGGGTGGTGCGGAGCGGTTGGTCAGCACGTTCGCCAGCGTAGCGATCAGAGGCTGTCCCGCCGACCGACCAGGTGGGCACGCTCGGCCTCGTTCGCGGTGAGCTCGAGCGCGCGGTCGTAGGCGGCCCGGGACTCGTCGTACCGGCCGAGCCGTCGGAGCAGCTCGGCGCGGGCGACGTGCCACGGGTGGTACGACGCCAGGTCGAGCCGGTCGACGATGCTCAGCCCCACCTCGGGGCCGTCGAGCTCGGCGACCGCGACGGCCCGGTTGAGCTCGACGATCGGGTTGGGTTGCACGGCGAGCAGCTGGTCGTAGAGCTGCACGATCTGGGACCAGTCGATCATCGAGGCGTCGAGGGCATCGGTGTGGACCGCGTTGATCGCCGCCTGCAGCTGGTAGGGGCCGGGCCGGTTGGTCGCGAGGCACTGGCGCACCAGCCGGTGCCCCTCGTCGACCAGGGCGGAGTCCCACAGCGTGCGGTCCTGCTCGTCGAGCGTGACCAGCCTGCCGTCGGCGATCCGCGCCGGCCGGCGTGCCTCGGTGAGCAGCATCAGCCCGAGCAGGCCGTCGACCTCGGGCTCGTCGACCAGGGTCGCGAGCTGCCGGGTGAGGCGGATCGCCTCCGACGACAGGTCGACGCGCAGGCCCTCGCCCTCGCTGGCCAGGTAGCCCTCGTTGAAGACCAGGTACAGCACGGCCAGCACGGCGCTCAGGCGAGTGGGGAGGTCCTCCGCGCTCGGCACCCGGTAGGGGATGTTCGCGTCGCGGATCTTCTGCTTCGACCGGGTGATCCGCTGGGCCATCGTGGTCTCCGGCACGAGGAAGGCCCGCGCGATCTCGGGGACCGTGAGGCCGCCGAGCAGGCGCAGGGTGAGGGCCACGCGGTTCTCGAGCGCCAGCGCAGGGTGGCAGCAGGTGAAGATCAGGCGCAGCCGGTCGTCCTCGACCGGTCCGGTCGGTTCATGAGGGGTGTGGTCCTCGAGCATGGCGGCCTCGGCGTACTTGGCGTCGCGCTTCTTCTCGCGTCGGATCCGGTCGATCGCCTTGTTCCCCGCGGTCGTGGTGAGCCACGCGCCGGGGTTCGGCGGGATGCCGTCGGCCGGCCAGCGCTCGAGCGCGGTGACCAGGGCGTCGGCGACGGCGTCCTCCGCCAGGTCGATGTCGCCCAGACGGCGAATCAGGCTGGCGACGACACGGCCGTGCTCGGCACGCACGATCGCGGTGATCTCCTCGGAGATGCTCTCCGTGACCGTGGCGCCTCGCTCGACGGGATCCTCGGGCGAGCTCGGCACTCAGCCCACGACGCCCTGGAACGGCCGGATCTCGACCGGGTGCATGCACGCGGCCGACGCCCGACGCGCGATGTCGAGGGCCTCGTCGAGGTCGGCGGCCTCGATCACCCAGAACCCGCCGAGCTGCTCCTTGACCTCGACGTACGGGCCGTCGGTGACGATCGAGGCACCCTTGCGGCCGTCGACGACCGTCGCGTCGGAGGGGTGCGTGAGGCCGCCGGCGAAGACCCAGTGGCCGCTGCCCTGCAGCTCGGTGTTGAACGCGTCGGTGAGCCGGAAGGACTCCTGCTGCTCCTCCTCGGACAGGTCCGGGTGGTCCCAGTCGTGGATCACGGCCATCAGGTAGTGCGTCATCGGTTGCTCCTCCGCTCGGGGGCTCGCGCCCATCTTGTCGTGATCACCACGAAGGACCGAAGCCCAATACGACACGTGTCGGTGATTTCCCCGGACGCGTGATCGGTGTGAGGATCGGAGCCGTGCCCACCGTGGTCTCCGTGAACGTCGGTCTCCCCAGGCTGGTCGGCTTCGAGACCACCTCGCTGCCGATGACCGGGATCGAGAAGCGCCCCGTCGACGGCCGGGTCCGGATCACGACGTACGGCGTCGAGGGCAACGGCTGCGGCGACACCGTGAATCACGGTGACGCGTTCATGCGCGTCTACGCCTACTCCGTCGAGGACTACCGCTGGTGGGAGACCGAGCTCGGCGCCACCCTGCCGCCGGGTCACTTCGCCGAGCAGCTCACCACCGAGGGGATCGACCTGAACGCCGCGCTGGTGGGGGAGACCTGGCGGGTGGGCACCGCGGTGCTGCAGATCGCCCACGTGCGCACCCCGTGCCTGACGTTCAAGGGCTGGATGGGCCACACCGGGCACGACAACACCGCCTGGGTACGCCGGTTCGCACTCGCCGGCCGCCCCGGGCCCTACTTCCGGGTGCTCGAGGAGGGCAGCGTGGCCGCCGGTGACCCGATCGTCGTGCTCGAGCGGCCCGACCACGACGTGACGGTGGCGACCATGTTCCGCGCGCTGCTGGTCGAGCCGCGTCTCCTCCCGCGGCTGCTCGCGGTCGACGGCCTCAAGGGCTGGGTGCGGGAGCGGGCCGAGGCCGCCGTGGCGAGATCCGATCCGTCCTGAGATCTGGGTCTTGTGGCCCATCTGCCGCGTGGTGATCTAGGTTACGTTCGACTTACCCCTGAGTAATCGACGAGAAGCGAGCGCGCCATGTCCCCCGTCGTCCGAGACACCACCTTCATCGACCAGCGATCGCCCAACATGGCGGCCATGTTCCTGGAGAGGGTCGCGAAGTCCTCGTCGCACGAGGCCTTCCGCTACCCGGTCGCCGACGGCCGGCCGTGGGCGTCGCTGACCTGGAAGCAGACCGGCGACCGGGTGGAGAAGCTCGCTGCCGGCCTGCTGGCGCTCGGGCTCGAGTCCGAGCAGCGCGTCGGCATCGCGTCCGGCACACGCGTCGAGTGGATCCTGGCCGACCTGGCCGTGATGTGCGCCGGCGGCGCGACCACGACCGTCTACCCCTCGACGATGAGCTCCGACGTCGCCTACATCCTGGCCGACTCGGAGTGCCGGATCGTCTTCGCCGAGGACGACGTCCAGGTCCAGAAGCTGCGCGAGCACCGCACCGAGCTGCCCCACCTCACCAAGGTGGTCGTCTTCGACGGCTCGTCGAACGAGGACTGGATCATCGACCTCGAGGAGCTCGCCAAGCTGGGCGAGGAGCTGCTCGCGCAGGACCCGAAGGCCGTGCGCAAGGCCGTCGAGGCGATCGAGCCCGACCAGCTGGCCACGCTGATCTACACCTCGGGCACCACCGGTCGCCCGAAGGGGGTCCGGCTCCGCCACTCGTCGTGGACCTACGAGGGCGCCGCGATCCAGGCCCAGAACATCCTGAGCGAGGACGACCTCCAGTTCCTCTGGCTCCCGATGGCACACTCCTTCGGCAAGGTGCTGCTCTCCACCCAGCTCGCCTGTGGCTTCGCCACCGCCGTGGACGGGCGGGTCGAGAAGATCATCGACAACCTCGCCGTCGTGAAGCCGACGTTCATGGGTGCCGCGCCCCGCATCTTCGAGAAGGCGCACGCGCGCATCGTCACGATGCAGGCGGCCGAGGGCGGGCTCAAGGAGAAGATCTTCAACCAGGCGTTCAAGGTGGGTCTCGAGGTCGACCGGCTCAAGCGTGAGGGCAAGTCCGTCCCGCTCCCGCTGTCGCTGCAGCACGCGCTCTTCGACCGGCTGGTGTTCGCGAAGATCCGCGACCGCTTCGGCGGCCGGGTGCGCTTCTTCATCTCCGGCGCCGCAGCCCTCAACCAGGACATCGCGGAGTGGTTCCACGCCGCCGGCATCCTGATCCTCGAGGGCTACGGGCTGACGGAGACCTCGGCCGGCTCGTTCGTGAACCACCCCGAGCACTACCGGCTGGGCACGGTCGGCGAGGTCTTCCCGGGCAGCCAGGTCCGGCTGGGCGAGGGCGACGAGATCCAGATCAAGGGCCCCGGCGTGATGGACGGCTACCACAACCTGCCCGAGGAGACCGCCGGCGCGCTGACCGAGGACGGCTGGCTGCGCACGGGTGACAAGGGCGCCCTCGACGCCGAGGGCTTCCTCACCATCACCGGCCGGATCAAGGAGCTCTTCAAGACCTCGGGTGGCAAGTACATCGCGCCGCCCGCGATCGAGGCGAAGTTCAAGGCGCTGTGCCCCTACGCCAGCCAGTTCATGGTCTTCGGCGACGAGCGGAACTACTGCGTCGCGCTGGTGACCCTCGACCCCGACGCGCTGATGGAGTGGGCGAACGAGCACGGCCTGAGCGGAAAGTCGTACGCCGACCTCGTCGCCACCGACGAGGTCGTGGCGATGGTGCAGGAGTACGTCGACCAGCTGAACCTCGAGCTGAACCGCTGGGAGACGATCAAGAAGTTCCGCCTCCTCGACCACGACCTCACCGTCGAGTCCGGCGAGCTGACCCCGTCGATGAAGGTCAAGCGCAACGTCGTCGAGGACAATCACAAGCACACGATCGACGCCATGTATGCCTGAGGCTGCTTCGCCGGGGTCGTAGGTTCTGGTGGTGCCCTCGACCCTGCCCGACGGTGAGCCGGCGCCCGCGGACGGGTCGCTGCCGGCCGGTGCGCTCGCGTCGCTGCGCGAGCGTGCGCTGGGCGTCTACGTGCACGTGCCGTTCTGCCGCGTGCGCTGCGGCTACTGCGACTTCAACACCTACACCGCGACCGAGCTCGGCGGAGGTGCCTCGCAGGCCTCGTACGCCGACACGGCGACCCGCGAGCTCGACCTGCTCCACAAGGTGCTGGTCGGGGCGCCCCCGGTGGCGACGGTGTTCGTCGGTGGCGGCACGCCGACGGTGCTCCCGGCGCGTGACCTGGTCGGCCTGCTCGCCGGGATCGCCGACCGGTTCGGGCTCGCGCCTGGTGCCGAGGTCACCACGGAGGCGAACCCGGACAGTGTGACGCCCGACGGGCTCGCCGAGCTGCGCGAGGGCGGGTTCACGCGGATCTCGTTCGGCATGCAGTCGGCGGTGCCCTCGGTGCTCGCCGTGCTCGACCGCACGCACGATCCCGAACGCGTCCCGCAGGCCGTGCAGTGGGCGCGCGACGCGGGTTTCGAGCAGGTCAGCCTCGACCTGATCTACGGCACGCCGGGGGAGACGCTGGACGACTGGCGTCGCTCGCTCGACGCAGCGCTGACCTGCGAGCCGGACCACGTCTCGGCGTACTCGCTGATCGTCGAGGACGGCACCGCGCTGGCCCGGCAGGTGCGGTCCGGCGTGCTGCCGATGCCGGACGAGGACGACCTCGCCGACAAGTACCTGCTCGCCGACGAGGTGCTCGAGGCGCACGGCCTGGGCTGGTACGAGGTGTCGAACTGGTCCCGTGCCCCGGAGTCGCGGTGCCGGCACAACGAGCTCTACTGGACCTCGCAGAACTGGCTCGGGGTCGGGCCCGGCGCCCACGCGCACGTCGGGGGAGTCCGGTGGTGGAACGTCAAGCACCCCACCGCGTACGCCGAGCGGCTGGCCGCCGGGGTCTCGCCGGCCCTTGCTCGCGAGGAGCTCGATCCCGAGACCGGCCTCGTCGAGCGGGTGCTCCTGGAGGTGCGGCTCCGCGACGGCCTGCCGCTGGAGGTCCTGGACGCGATCGGCACCCGCGACCGGGTCGACGACGTGGTCGCCGACGACCTGGCCGTGGTCGACGACGACCGCCTGGTCCTCACCCTCCGCGGCCGGCTGCTCGCCGACGCCGTGGTCCGCCGACTGCTCGACTGAGCGGATGGTCCCACCCGGAAAGCACCACTCGGAGGCGAGAACCGGTGCCTTTCCTGTGGGACTAACCGTCCTGGCCGGCCGTCACGAAGTCGATCAGCTCCTCGACCCGGCCGAGGAGGGCCGGCTCGAGGTCGGCGTACGAGCCGACCCTGGAGAGGATGTGCTGCCAGGCGCGGGCGATGTCGGCCTGGTCGCGGTGCGGCCAGCCGAAGCTCTGGCAGACGCCCTTCTTCCACTCGAGGTGGCGCGGGATCGTGGGCCAGGCGTCCTTGCCGATGCGCTGCGGCTTGACCGCGGCCCAGATGTCGACGAACGGGTGGCCGACGATCAGCACGTGCCTCCCGACCGGTGACTTCGCCACGGACTGGGCGATCCGGCTCTCCTTGGAGCCGGGCACCAGGTGGTCGACGAGCACACCGACCCGCCGCTCGGGCCCCGGACCGAAGTCGCGCAGGTGCTCGGCCAGGTCGTCGACACCCTCGAGGTACTCCACCACCACGCCCTCGAGACGGAGGTCGGCGCCCCAGACCTTCTCGACCAGCTCGGCGTCGTGCCGGCCCTCGACGAAGATCCGGCTGGCCCGCGCGACCCGCGCCTTCGCGCCCGGGACCGCGACCGATCCTGACGCCGTGCGTGTGGGCGCGGCCGGCCCCGTGCGGCTCGGCGCGACCAGGATCACCGGGCGTCCCTCCAGCAGGAAGCCGGGGCCGAGCGGGAACGTCCGGCGCTGGTGGTGGCGGTCCTCGAGCGTGACGACGCCCAGGTCGCGCTCGACCTTCACGATCTCGCCGCAGAAGTCGGTCTGAACCTCTTCGACGACCAGCCCGGGCTCGGCCGCCGCCTCGGCGGCGCGACCGTTGCGAGGCGCGCGCCAGTCGGAGGAGAGGACGTCGGAGCCGTAGCGGTCGGTGGTCACCGGGTCACCGTACGAGCGGGATCGGCGGTGGCGGGGGAGGCCCGCCGTGGGGCGGCCGAGCCTGCCGGCGCGGCCCCGGAGGCACCCGGAACATCTCTTGACTCCCGGACGTTCGCGATATATCGTCAACGTATCGAGAAGTTCGGCGCACTATCGGAGCCGCCGCCTCGATCATCGACCAGAAGGAGATCGACATGTACAACCGAACCGACAATCCCTGGACCGCCGAGTTCGAGGCGGTCCGCAGGCAGCACGGTCGTGGCCGTGGCCACGGCCGGCACCCCGGCGGAGGGTGGGGCGGCCCCGGCTGGGGCGGCCCGATGGGCCCGCCGCCGTGGGTCGCGCAGATGTTCGGCCCGCAGTGGGCCGGACCCGGCGGTGGCCGGGGCGGTCGTGGCCGTGCTCGCGTCCGCCGTGGCGACGTCCGGTCGGCGATCCTCGACGTGCTCGGCAGCGCCGCGGAGCCGATCAACGGCTACCAGGTGATCCAGCTGATCGCCGAGCGCAGCAACGGCGCGTGGAAGCCGAGCCCCGGCTCGGTCTACCCGACCGTCGCGCAGCTGCAGGACGAGGGCCTCGTCGAGGACGCTCCCACCGGGCGCAAGACCCTCCAGCTCACCGAGGCCGGCCAGGCCCACGTGCGCGACCACGCCGAGGAGCTCGCCGCCGTCTGGCAGCCCTTCGACGACGAGGGGCCGGAAGAGGCATCCGACCTGCGCCAGGTGATCGGCCAGACCGTCGGCGCGATCATCCAGGTCGCCTCGACGGGCAGCCCCGACCAGCGCCAGAAGGCCGTGCAGATCCTCGCCGAGACCCGGCGCCGGCTCTACGGGCTGCTCGCCGAGGGCCCGGATGCCGACGCCGACGACGGCGACACGGGCGAGGAGTGACCTCGTGCCCGCACATGACCTGCGGCTCAGCGACGCCGACCGCGACGCGGCGATCGACCGGCTGAGCGAGCACTACGCAGCCGGCCGCCTCGACAAGGACGAGTTCGACGAGCGCAGCGACGCGGTGTGGTCGGCGAAGACCGGGGCCGACCTGGCTCCGGTCTTCGCCGACCTCGAGCCGCTGCACCGCAGCCGGCGCCCGTACGCCGGTCCGTACGCCGGCCCCTTCGTCGGCCCGTTCGGCCCGTGGGGACGACGCCGCTGGTTCGGCGTGCCGTTCCTGCCCGTGCTCTTCGTGCTCATCGTGCTCACGGTGCTCACCCACGTGCCGTTCGTGCTGCTGGCGTTCGTCGGGTGCATGTTCGTGCTCGGTCGCCGGCGCCGCCGGTCGTGGCACCGCACCTGACTCAGATCAGCGGCAGTCGCTTCTGCGCCCTGGGAAGGTGCTCGTAGCCGCGGCGTACGGCGTGCCGGAGCTGCTCGCGCGGGTAGGGCCACTCCGCCGCCTCGAGCGCCTGGTCGAGCGGGACGCCCCGCCCGGCCAGGTCGCGGATCGTCTCGGCGACCACGCCGAGAGCGGCGCGCTGCTCCTGGACGAAATCGCGCCCCACGGGCGCGCCGTGGCCGGGCACGACCACGGTGTCCGGCCCGACCAGGTTGAGGGCCAGGTCGAGGGTCGTCGGCCACTCCATCGGCCACGAGTCGTCGCCGTAGCCCGGCGCGCCGCCGCGCAGCGCGGACTCCTCGACCAGGTCGCCGGCGAGGACGACGTCGGCGTCCGGCACGCGGACGACCAGGTCGCCACCGGTGTGGCCCTTGCCGGGGTGGATCAGCTCGACGAGCCGGTCGCCCAGGTCGAGCGTGAGGGCGGAGGAGAACGTCCGGCTCGGCACCAGGGGGTGGGTGTCGACCAGCTCGGCGTACCGCGGGTCGTCGTCGAGCTCGGCGGCGGCCTGGCCCCGGATCTCGGCGGCGTGCTCGGGCAGCGCCTCGGCCGCCGCTTCGTGGGCGACGATCTCGGCGCCCTCGGCCGCGAACACGCCGTTGCCGAAGGTGTGGTCGAAGTGCACGTGGGTGTTCACCGCGGCCACCAGGGGAGCGCCGGAGAGCCTGCGGAGGTCGGCGAGCACCTCGTGCGCCGCCCTTTCCGACGCGTTGGTGTCGACCACGACGAGCCCCGCCGGTCCCTCGACCACGCTCACGTTCACGTCGAACCACGCGTAGCGAGCGACCCACACCCGGTCGGCGACCTCGAGAAACCCCGTCATGGGATCCACCCTAGAGAGCCCGCCGCGGCGGCGGGCGGGCACGGGCGCTGCCTTGTAGACTTGGCACTCGACGCGCGGGAGTGCCAATCCATGCGCGAGCCGACCGGAGAGGAGACGACGTGATCGAGGATCGGAAGCTCGCCGTGCTGCGGGCGATCGTCGAGGACTATGTCGCCACCCAGGAGCCGGTGGGCAGCAAGACCCTCGTGGAGCGGCACCGGCTGGGAGTCTCCCCGGCGACGGTGCGCAACGACATGGCCTGGCTCGAGGACGAGGGCCTGATCGCCCAGCCGCACACGAGCGCGGGCCGCATCCCCACCGACAAGGGCTACCGGTTCTTCGTCGACCGGCTGACCAGCCTCAAGCCGATGTCGGCCGCCGAGAAGCGTGCGATCGCGACCTTCCTCGAGGGCGCGCACGACCTCGACGACGTGGTCCAGCGCAGCGTCCGGCTGCTTGCGCAGCTGACCCAGCAGGTGGCGATCGTGCAGTACCCGACCCTGGCGCGCTCCACGGTGCGCCACGTCGAGCTGGTGGCGCTGAGCACGTCGCGGCTCCTCGCGGTGCTGATCCTCTCGACCGGCCGTGTCGAGCAGCGGGTGATCGAGGTGCCCGTCGAGCTGACCGACGACCTGATCGGTGACCTGCGCTCCCGGGTGAACAAGACTGCCGCGGGCGCCCGCATCTCCGACGCGGCGGCGGCTCTCGGTGACCTCCCCGACGACGTCGCTCCCGACAACCGGTCGACGTACTCCATCGTGGTCGCCGCGCTGGTCGAGGCCATCTCCGACCACCGCTCCGACGAGCGTGTCGTGGTCGGCGGCACGGCCAACCTCGCGCGCTTCGGCGAGAGCTTCGACCAGTCGATCAAGCCGATGCTCGAGGCGCTCGAGGAGCACGTCGTGCTGCTCAAGCTGCTGGGCGAGGCCACCTCGCCGAGCGAGGTGACCGTGCGGATCGGTCACGAGGGGCCGATCGACGAGCTCGCGTCGACCTCCGTGGTCGTGACCGGCTACGGCTCCTCGGACGAGGCACTCGCCTCGCTGGGTATCGTCGGCCCGACCCGCATGGACTACCCCGGCTCGATGGCGGCCGTCCGCGCCGTCGCGCGCTATGTCTCGACGATCCTCGACGAAGGATGATCTGACCTGTGAGCCAGGACCCCTATGCCGCGCTCGGCGTCGAACGCGATGCGGACGCCGAGACGATCAAGAAGGCGTACCGCCGGCTGGCGCGGCAGTACCACCCCGACGTGAACTCCGACCCCGGCGCGGCCGAGCGGTTCAAGGAGGTCTCGCACGCCTACGAGGTCCTGTCCGACCCGGAGAAGCGCCGCGTCTACGACCTCGGCGGAGACCCGTTCGGCGGGGGCGGCTTCGGCCAGGGCGCCGGCTTCTCGTTCACCGACATCATGGACGCCTTCTTCGGTGGGCAACAGGCGGGCGGACGCGGTCCGCGTCCCCGGCAGCGTCGGGGCCAGGACGCCCTGGTGCGGATCGACCTGGAGCTGGCCGAGGCGGCGTTCGGGGCGACCCGCGAGCTCAAGGTCGACACCGCCGTCCTCTGCTCGACCTGCCGGGGCTCCGGGGCCGCCGAGGGCTCGCGCCCGGTGGTCTGCGAGACCTGCCACGGTCGCGGCGAGGTCCAGCACGTGCAGCGCTCGTTCCTCGGCGAGATCCGCACGTTGCGGCCGTGCGCTGCCTGCCGCGGGTACGGCGAGATCATCCCCGACCCGTGCCGGGAGTGCGCCGGCGACGGGCGGGTGCGGTCGCGTCGTGCGATCACCGTGAAGATCCCGCCGGGCGTCGACACCGGCACCCGCGTCCAGCTCAGCGGCGAGGGTGAGGTCGGGCCGGGCGGCGGCCAGCCGGGAGACCTGTACGTCGAGGTGCACGTCGCTCCGCACCGGATCTTCCAGCGCGACGGTGTCGACCTGCGCTGCCACGTCTCCGTCCCGATGACCGCCGCCGCGCTGGGCACCACGATCGAGCTGCCGCTGCTCGAGGCGGACCTGGACACCGAGGACATCGAGCTCGAGCGCTCGGTGGTCCTCGAGATCAGCCCGGGCACGCAGTCGGGCACCGAGAAGGTCCTTCGTGGCCGTGGCGTGCCCGGGCTCCGCAGCGGCGCCCGGGGCGACATCGTGGCCACGATCGACGTCGAGACCCCGACGAAGCTGGACGAGCAGCAGGAGCAGCTGCTGCGCGAGCTGGCCGCGATCCGCCGCGAGGAGTCTCCGGACGGCCGCATCCAGCCGACGCAGAACAAGGGGATGTTCGGCCGGATCCGCGACGCGTTCAACCCACGGTGAGCCTACCGGTCTTCCTCTCCGACGCCGTGACCGGTGCGTCCGTCGGCGCCCCCGTGGTGCTCGACGGCGACGAGGGACGGCATGCCGCCACCGTCATGCGGATCCGGGCGGGCGAGCAGGTCGTGCTGACCGACGGTGCCGGCGTCTCGGCCACGTGCACGGTCGTCGAGGCGGCCAGGGCCAGCCTGAGCCTCCGGGTCGACTCCGTCGAGCACACCGACCGCGCCCTGCCGCACGTCACGGTCGTGCAGGCGATCCCCAAGGGAGACCGCGGCGAGCTGGCGGTCGAGATGCTCACCGAGATCGACGTCGACCGGATCGTGCCGTGGGCCGCGGCCAGGTCGGTCGCCGTGTGGCGCGGTGAGCGCGCGACGAAGTCACTCGCCAAGTGGCGCGCGGCCGCCCGCGCCGCGGCGAAGCAGGCTCGGCGCGGCTGGCTGCCGGAGGTCACCGAGATGGCCGACACGGACGCGGTCGCCGGGCTGCTCGCCGATGCCGACCTCGCGGTCGTGCTGCACGAGGACGCCGCTCTGCCGCTCGCGGCACTGTCGCTGGAGGGAGTCGAGTCGGTCGTCGTGGTGGTCGGTCCCGAGGGTGGGCTCGACGAGGCGGAGCTGGCTGCATTCACCTCCGCCGAGGTGGTGCGCCTCGGCTCGTCGGTGCTGCGCACGTCCACGGCAGGTGTCGCCGCCGTCGCCGCCCTGCTGTCACGCACGCCCCGCTGGAGCTGACCGCTCGGTGGCCGGCGTACTCACGCCAGGGTGAGCCCGGCGGGAGGGCACATGCCCTCCCGCCGGGCCGTGGCGCATCGGAGCAGCCGCCGGCGTGGCGGTCCCCCGGCTCCGACCCGTCGCACCGTCGCGGCAGCCGAGGTCCCCGGCGCACCGGCTGCGACGTCCCGCGTCGCGAGTCGCCGGGCCACGGCGGGTGTCGCCGGGGCCCGAGTGATGGCTGAGCGGGAACCGAACGGGTACGGGCACGGCGTGGACCACGGTAGGGCGGTGGGGTGGGAGGCCCACCCGACCGGAATCATTCCCATGCCGACCCCTTCGGAGCGCATCTCGTGATCGGCGGGGTCCGGGCCGTCGCCGCGTCGCGTGACGTGGCGCTGTCCGCAAAATAACCCCGCGGCGGCGCTCCGTCCAGAGTCCCAATGCCCGGCAGATCCTGCTGCTCAGCCAGTAGAGTGCGGCCAGTCGCGGCGTACTCGGCCGCCGCGGTGTCCAGGGGGACGGAGGAACGCGTCGGATGTCGGACGACCGGACGATGCAGGTGGCGAAGCACGACGGTCTGGATGCCGTTCGTGACTTCTGCCGCGTCGCGCTGGCCCGCATCGGCGTGGACGCGGCGGCCGTGAGCTACCGGAGCTCCGACACGGGGATCGAGCTCCTCCATGCCACCGATGACGTCGCCGACCGGCTCACACAGCTCGAGCTGACCCTGGGGGAGGGGCCGACGTTCGACGCGGTCGCCTCGAGCCTGTCGACCGCCGTCGACGACCTGCGCAGCCCGATCGCCACGCACCGGTGGCCGCTCTTCGCCACCGAGGCGGTGGTTGCGGGAGTGCGCGCGATGTTCGCCTACCCGATCGTGCTCGGCGGGGTCACGTTCGGGGCGGTAGGGCTGTACTCACGACAGCCGATCCGGCTGGGCAGCGAGCAGCACCGGGTCGCCGAGGACCTCACCGAGCTGATCGGCCTGGCCCTCGTCGACCCGCGCTCGGGCCGAAAGGTCGGCGGCACCTTCCGGATGAAGGTTCACCAGGCAGCGGGCATGGTCATGGTCCAAGCGGGTACGTCGATCCACGACGCGCTCGTCATGCTCCGGGCGACCGCCTTCGCAGAAGACACTCGGGTCACAGAACTGGCGGCGGACGTCATTGCCGGGCGCCGCCGGTTCGCAAGGACGGAGGAAGCCCATGGCTGACCCTGACGGGGGACTGGACGGCGGCCAGGTCGGCGGCGCCAGCAGACGGGCGGTGCGGGTCGCGGAGAGCTTCGTGGCTCTCGCCGACACGCTGGTGGACGACTTCGACGTCGTCGAGCTGTTCGACCGGCTGGTCTCGGACTCGGTCAACCTGCTCGACGTGGATGCGGCTGCGATCCTCCTGTCCAGCGTCAACCGGACCCTCGAGGCCGTGGCCAGCTCGGACGAGGCCTCGCGCGTCGTCGAGCTGGTCCAGCTCCAGAGCCACGCCGGCCCGTGCATCGACGCGATGCGCACCGGCGAGCCCGTCCACGTCACCGACGCCGAGGAGATCGTGCGCCGATGGCCGGCGTTCGGCCGGGCCGTGCTCGCCGCGGGCTTCACCGCGGTGTACGCCGTGCCCCTGCGGCTCCGGGACGAGCGGATCGGCGCGCTGAACCTCTACGCCTCCGGCGACCCGCTCACCGAGTTCGACCGGCGGCTGGCGCAGGCGCTGGCCGACGTCGCGACGATCGCGATCCTCCAGCAACGCAAGTTCACGCGGGCCTCGGTGCTGGCCGAGCAGCTCCAGGCAGCCCTGAACACCCGTATCTCGGTGGAGCAGGCCAAGGGAGTGATCGCCGAGTACGGCGGCGTGGACATGGGTGTCGCCTTCGACGCGATCCGCGACTTCGCCCGCAGGCACCGCCTCAAGCTCAGCGCCGTGGCCGGCTCGCTGGTCGAGCGGGAGCTCGACCCCGGCCAGGTCGTCGAGCCCCGGCGCGACCGCTGACGAAGCGCCTCACTGCACCGTGATCTGCTTGGTGTCCTGGTCGACGGGGAGGTTCTGGCCCGACTCGTCGGTGTCGTGGACGACCAGCGTGTAGGTGCCGGGAGGCGCCGTCACCTGGAAGGAGTACGGCGAGAGCGTGCAGCACTCCTGCGCTGTGGTGAATCCCTTCTTCGCGACCGTGTCGCCCTGCTTGAGCTCCCAGACGACGTTGGCCTCGAACGTCGCGGCGCGGCCGGTCACGGTGAACGGGCTGGACACGGTCGAGCCCTCGGCGGGCGCATCGACCTGCACCAGCGCCTCGACGTCGTCGGGGTTGCCCGCCGCCAGCGGCTCGGACGCCGGTACGCCGAGGACGGTGTCGCTGTGCTTGCCGTCCAGCAGCAGCTGCACCGGCACCCGTCCCTTCCCGAGACCCGCCTGGGCGGAGTAGATCAGCTGCTGCACGGCCAGCTCCGCGTCGGCCTGGCTCATGCCGGCGGGCCGGTCGTGGAGGTCGCCGACGAGGTCGATGGTCAGCGCATCACCGTCGTAGGCGACGTTGCGCAGGCCGGTTCCGTCCGGCCAGGGCGCCGTGTAGTCGGCGTCCTGGGGAGTCCCGGAGAGCGCGGTGACGGTGGCCGCCTTGAGCAGGCACGCGTCGGTGTCGCACGTGTCCTTGGCCTGGAACTCCCGGTAGAGCTTCGGTCCGTGGGATGAGTCGCCCACGAAGTACACGGGCACGGCGCGTCGGCTCGTGGCGCCACCCGTGGCCCCATCGGTCGGCTGTGGGCTCGAGGTGCCCTGGGTCGGCGTACCGGAGGGGCTCGGAGTCGTGTCGTCGCTGGTCAGCCAGAAGGCCCCGGCGACGACCACCGCCATCACCGCGGCGACGGCGAGCGTGGGCAGGATCCAGCGGCTCTTCATGGGGACCACCTTGTCGGTTCGGGAGCGGATGTCGTCGTAGCTTCCGCGCGGGCGCACGTCGGCCACGGCGTCGTGCAGGACGCGGCTGAGCTCGTCGTCGGGCTGGCTCATCAGTCCTCCTCCTCGCGCGGCAGCGCCGCACGCAGCGCGGCGGCGCCTCGGGACGCGTGACTCTTCACCGCGCCCCGGCTGATGCCGAGCGTGCCGGCGATCTCGGCCTCCGAGAGGTCGAGGTAGTAGCGCAGGGCCAGCACCTCGCGCTGCCGCGCGGGCAGCGCCGCGAGCGCGTCGAGCACCGCCGTGCGGCGCTCCGTGCGCAGCACCGTCTCGTCGGCGCCCGCGGCGGCGGGCACGGGCTCCGGCTGGTGCCGGGTGGCCACGGCCCGGCGGCGCAGCGCGCTGCGCGACCGGTTCACGACCGTCTGGCGCAGGTACGCCGGCGCCTTGGCCCCGTCGATCCGGTCCCAGCGCGCGTGCACGGCGACGAACGAGTCCTGCACGACGTCCTCGGCCAGGCCCTGGTCGCGCAGCAGCAGGACGGCGAGCCTGACCAGCGCGGTGTAGTGCCCGGCGTACAGCTCCTCGAGGGCGGCGTCGGCGTCGTGGCCTGTGATGGCCGCCTCCTCCACCGTCGTGAGCATGGTCGTGTTCACGCTACTGGGACGCGCAGCCCGCTCCGCCGGTTTACACGCCGGGGACACCGATCCGCCGGGGGCGACCTATCCTCGGTCCATGACCGCGGACCCCGACTGCCTGTTCTGCAAGATCGTCGCGGGTGAGATCCCCGCGACCGTCGTGCACGAGACCGACACGACCGTCGCCTTCCGCGACCTCGAGCCGCAGGCGCCGACCCACGTCCTCGTCGTGCCCCGCAGTCATTACCCGAACGCCGCGGCCCTGGCGGACGGCGAGCCGGACACCGCGGCCCATCTCTTCGCCACCGCTCGCGAGATCGCCGAGCAGGACGGCCTGGACGGCGGCTACCGGCTGGTCTTCAACACGGGAGCCGATGCGCACCAGACCGTCTTCCACGTGCACATGCACGTGCTGGGCGGACGGAAGATGGGCTGGCCTCCCGGATGAGGCGTCCTGCGGCCGCGGTCCTGGCGGTGGGTGCGCTCGCCCTGGTCGCCGCCTGCGGCAGCACCCCCGACAGCCCGTCAGGTGGCGCGGCCCGCTCCGCGAGTCCGAGCCCGACCTCGAGTCCGGCCTCCAGCACGGCGACGACCGCACCCGTGGCGGACAAGCCGCTGCGTGCGGGGGAGCGCCGGGTCACCGTCGCCATGCCCAAGCCCTACACGCCGTCCGCGCCGACCGGCGTCGGCACCGACGACTACCGGTGCTTCCTGCTCGACCCGAAGATGACGCAGGACTCCTTCATCACCGGCTTCAACGTGCGTCCGGGCAACCCCACCGTGGTGCACCACGTGATCCTCTTCCGGGTGCCGCCCGATCTCGTCAAGGAGGCGGAGAGCAAGGACGCCGAGACACCGGGCGAGGGCTGGACCTGCTTCGGCACCTCCGGTCTGAGCTCGCAGGGGAGCCTCGACGACGCGCCCTGGCTCGGGGCCTGGGCCCCGGGCGGCTCCGAGCGGATCTACGGCAAGGGCCTCGGTGAGACGATGCCCGCGGGCTCGCGGATCATCATGCAGGTGCACTACAACCTGCTGGAGGGCGCGGCGCCGGACACCAGCGCCGCCGAGCTCCGGCTCAGCACCGACCCCGCCACGCAGGCCCTCGAGACCCAGCTGCTCCCGGCACCCGTCGAGCTGCCGTGCCGCCCCGGGAAGAGTGGGCCGCTCTGCGATCGCGCGAACGCCCTCGCCGACGTCAAGGCGCGGTTCGGCGACGGGCCCGGCTCGATCGCCGACGGGCTCCACCTCCTGTGCGGGGGCGCTCCGCCCGGGCCGGTGCAGTCCTGCACGCGCGAGATCACCGCTCCGGAGACGATCCGCGGCGTCGCGGGCCACATGCACCTGCTCGGCCGGCAGATCCGGATCGAGGTCGACCCGGGCACCCCGAAGGCCCGGACCATCCTGGACATCCCGGTGTGGGACTTCGACAACCAGGGCAGCCGCCCGACGCCGCCGATCCACCTGCAGCGGGGCGACACGGTCAAGGTGACCTGCACGCACAGCCAGGACCTGCGCGACCGGCTCCCCGCGTTCCACGGCCAGCCCGACCGCTACGTGCTGTGGGGCGAGGGCACCACCGACGAGATGTGCCTCGGCATCCTCCTGGTCACGCGCCCCTGAACCTCGTCGCACGGCCCGTACGCCGCGCGGCCACCAACTCGGGTGCCCCGCGCGAGCCACTCCCGTAACATGGAGAGGCACTGCTCCCCACCGAGAGGCCGCCCGCGAAGGGCACGGATGACTGACACCAGCAAGGCGAGCACCGAACGCTCAGCAGAGTCCCGCGGACCGGGCACGCTCCACACCGTCGTGGTCCCGACGAGCGTGAACATGGTGGCCCTGCTCGGCCCCGGTGACGAGCACCTCGCCCTCATCGAGAAGGCCCTCGTCTCCGACATCCACGTGCGGGGCAACGAGATCACGCTGACCGGCGATCCGGGCGAGGTCGCGCTCGCCGAGCGGATGATCGACGAGCTGGTCGCGATCGTGCGCACCGGCCAGGGCCTCACGCCCGAGACGGTCGAGCGGGTGATCACGATGCTGCGCGCCGAGTCCACCGAGCGCCCGGCCGACGTGCTCTCGCTGAACATCCTCTCCAACCGCGGCCGCACGATCCGCCCCAAGACGCTGAACCAGAAGCGCTACGTCGACGCGATCGACCGCCACACGATCGTGTTCGGCATCGGCCCGGCCGGCACCGGCAAGACCTACCTCGCGATGGCCAAGGCCGTGCAGGCGCTGCAGGCCAAGAAGGTCAACCGGATCATCCTGACGCGTCCTGCCGTCGAGGCAGGGGAGCGGCTCGGCTTCCTGCCCGGCACGCTCAGCGAGAAGATCGACCCCTACCTGCGGCCGCTCTACGACGCCCTGCACGACATGCTCGACCCCGAGTCGATCCCCAAGCTGCTCACCGCGGGCACGATCGAGGTCGCTCCGCTGGCGTACATGCGCGGACGCACCCTGAACGACGCGTTCATCATCCTCGACGAGGCGCAGAACACCTCTCCGGAGCAGATGAAGATGTTCCTCACCCGGCTCGGGTTCGGGTCGAAGATCGTGGTCACCGGTGACGTGACCCAGGTCGACCTCCCGTCGGGCATCAAGTCCGGGCTGCGGATCGTCGAGGGCATCCTCGACGGAATCGAGGACGTCTCCTTCAACCGGCTGACCGCCCACGACGTGGTCCGCCACAAGCTGGTCGGCAAGATCGTCGCGGCGTACGACGAGTTCGACGCCCGCGCGGAGCACCGCCGCACGATGCGGTCGGGCAGTCCGGAATGAGCACGAGCGTGCGAGCGAATCGACCGGCGTCATGACGATCGAGGTGCTCAACGAGTCCGGGCTCGACCTGCTCGACGTGAGCCGCACCCAGCGGCTCGCGGCGTTCGTGCTGGACCGGATGCGGGTCCACCCGCAGGCCGAGCTGTGCATCACGGCCGTCGACGAGGACACCATCGCCGAGCTGAACGCGAAGTGGATGGACAAGGAGGGGCCGACCGACGTGCTGGCCTTCCCGATGGACGAGCTGCGCCCGGGTCAGGTGAACGAGGAGCCCGAGGAGGGCGTGCTCGGTGACCTCGTGCTGTGCCCGGCCGTCGCCGTGCGTCAGGCCGAGGAGGCCGTCGCCAACGGCCAGGCCGGTCACACGGCCGTCGCCGAGCTCGACCTGCTCACCGTCCACGGGATCCTGCACCTGCTCGGCTACGACCATGCCGAGCCCGAGGAGCACCAGGAGATGTTCGGCCTGCAGGCTCGCCTCCTGGCCGAGTGGCAGGCCGTGCTGAGCGGCGGCCCAGCTCCCGAGGGGGCGGCCCCGAGATGAGGGCGGACAGTCCGGGCCTGCTCCTGATCGTGATCGGTCTGGTGCTGGTCGCCGGGCTGCTCAGCGCCTCGGAGGCGGCGCTCGGAGGCTTCTCGCGCGCCCGCGCCGAGGAGCTCGAGGACGAGGGCCGCAGCGGCGCACGTCGCGTGCTCCGGATCCTCGAGGACGCCCCGCGCTACCTCAACACGGCGCTGTTCCTGCGCCTGCTCTCCGAGACCAGCGCGGTGGTGTTGGCGACCCTGATGATCCAGCACGTCCTGGGCGCCGGCCGCTTCGTCGTCGTCCTGGTCTCGGTCGCGGTCATGCTCGTCGTGTCGTTCGTGGTGATCGGCGTGGGCCCGCGCACGCTCGGTCGCCAGCACGCGGAACGCATCGCCCTCGGGTCCGCGGGTCTGGTGATCGCGCTCACCCGCGTGCTCGGTCCGATCCCGCAGCTGCTGATCCTGGTCGGCAACGCCCTCACCCCGGGCAAGGGCTTCAGTGAGGGGCCGTTCGCGTCGGAGGCCGAGCTGCGCGAGATGGTCGACCTGGCCGAGGCGAGCCAGCTGATCGAGTCCGACGAGCGGGCGATGATCCACTCGGTCTTCGAGCTCGGTGACACGATCGTCCGCGAGGTGATGGTGCCGCGCACCGACGTCGTCTACATCGAGCGGCAGAAGACGCTGCGGCAGGCGATGTCGCTGTTCCTGCGGTCCGGCTTCTCCCGCGTGCCCGTGATCGGGGAGGACCTCGACGACATCATCGGCTTCGCCTACCTCAAGGACGTCGCCCGCCGGGTCTTCGACCGCAAGGACGCCGAGACCACCGAGCACGTCGAGTCGGTGATGCGTCCCGTGCTCCACGTGCCCGACACCAAGCCGGCCGACGACCTGCTCCGCGAGATGCAGCAGTCACGCAAGCACCTGGCCGTGGTCGTCGACGAGTACGGCGGCACCGCGGGCCTCGTCACCATCGAGGACATCCTGGAGGAGATCGTCGGCGAGATCACCGACGAGTTCGACCGCGAGGAGGTCACGCTCGAGCGGCTGCCCGACGGCTCCACCCGGGTCTCCTCGCGCTACCCGGTCGACGACCTCGAGGAGCTCGTCGGGGTCGAGATCGACGACGACGAGGTCGACTCCGTCGGCGGCCTGATGGCCAAGCACCTCGGCCGCGTGCCGATCCCGGGGTCGACGGTCGAGGTCGGCGGCCTGCTGTTCCGGGCCGAGGAGGCCAAGGGGCGTCGCAACCGGATCGGCACGGTGCTGATCAGCCCGGTCGAGGTGCGCAAGCCCGAGCCCGAGCCGACCGAGACCCCGTCCCCCGCGAAGGCCTGACGGCGCGGACCTTGTTCGGCCTGCCGGTCAGTAGGATCGCGGCCGTGGAAGCCGAGGACGAGAAGCTGGTGGTGCTGGCGCGCGCGACGAGGGTGCGCACGGGCGCGGCCGAGGGTGCCGCGCTGCGCGACCTCGACGGGCGCACCTACGCCGCCGCCACGGTCGACCTGCCGTCGCTGAAGGTCTCCGCGCTCGGCGTGTGCATCGCGATGGCCGTGGCCAGCGGTGCCCGGGGCGCCGAGGCGGCCGTCGTGCTCAACGAGGGAGCTTTCCTGGAGAGCGAGCTGGTGCCGTTGCGGGAGTTCGCCGGAGCCGGCGTACCGGTGCACCACGGGGGTCCGAACGGCACGATCGGCGATAGTCACTCGACGTGACCCCCGGTCGCGGCGCTAAATTGCTCCGGTGGCTTTGATCGGGAGGACGCGGCACGAAGCCGCAGTGGAGCAGCTGCGCAGGTCCTACGCCGCGATCGCCCCGGCGGACACCGTCCGGCTGGCCAAGAAGACGTCGAACCTCTTCCGGGCGCGCGCTGCCACGAGCGGTCCGGGCCTCGACGTCTCCGGCCTCGACGGAGTGATCGGCATCGACCCCGCCGGGCGCACCGCCGACGTGCAGGGCATGTGCACCTACGAGCACCTGGTCGAGGAGACCCTGCGCCACGGCCTGATCCCGTACGTCGTGCCGCAGCTGAAGACGATCACGCTGGGTGGCGCCGTCACCGGGCTCGGCATCGAGTCGACGTCGTTCCGCAACGGACTGCCCCACGAGTCGGTCCTGGAGATGGACATCTTCACCGGCAGCGGCGAGGTCGTCACCGCGACCGAGGACAACGAGCACGCCGACCTGTTCCGCACCTTCCCCAACTCCTACGGCTCGCTCGGCTACGCCACCCGGTTGCGGATCCGGCTCGAGCCGGTCCCGGCGTACGCCGCGCTGCGGCACGTGCGCTTCCACGAGGCCGACAAGCTGTCCGCCGCGATCGCGGAGATCACCGAGAGTCGGGAGTGGGACGGCGTCCGGGTCGACGGCCTGGACGGCGTCGCGTTCGGGCCGGGGGAGTACTACCTGACGCTGGCGACCTGGACCGACGACGGAGGTTTCGAGGTGGTTCCTGAGGAGGTCGCGCAGCGACCGTCTCGAAGGGCGGGCGAGCTCGCACCTCAACCACCGAAGACGTCGGACTACACGGGCCAGCAGATCTTCTACCGCTCGATCCAGCAGCGCTCCACCGACCTCCTGACCGTCCACGACTACCTGTGGCGCTGGGACACCGACTGGTTCTGGTGCTCCGGCGCGTTCGGTGCCCAGGACCCTCGTGTCCGCCGGCTGTGGCCGCGGCGCTGGCGGCGCTCGGACGTCTACATGAAGCTGCTCGGCCTGGACCGTCGGTTCGGCATCGCCGACCGGCTCGACCGGCGTGCCGGCCGCCCGCAGCGCGAGCGGGTCATCCAGGACGTCGAGGTGCCGGTCGAGCGGCTCGGCGAGTTCCTCGACTGGTTCGACGCCGCGGTCGGCATGCGTCCGGTCTGGCTGTGCCCACTCAGGCTTCTCGCGCGCGGCAGTGACGCAACCACGGACGTAGCAGGTGGTTCCCACCCATGGACTTCCTATCCGTTGGAGCCCGGGCAGACCTACGTCAACGTGGGCTTCTGGGGCACGGTGCACGTCGGCGCCGACGCCCCGCAGGCGCCGCGCAACCGGGCGATCGAGGCCAAGGTGCACGAGCTCGACGGCCACAAGTCCCTCTACTCCGACTCCTTCTACGACCGGGAGACGTTCGACCGGCTCTACGACGGCGCCAACCTGGCTGCGGTCAAGCAGCGCTACGACCCTGATGACCGGTTCATCAGCCTCTACGACAAGGCGGTTACCCGACGATGACGCTCCTCTCCTCCACGACCTCCATCGCCGATGCGTTCACCGAGCTGCTGCTCGGGGACATCCCGTTCCGGTTCACGGCGTACGACGGCAGCAGCGCGGGTCCCGAGGACGCGCCGTACGGGCTCAACCTGCTCAACGAGCGGGGCCTGAACTACATCCTCTCCGCGCCCGGCGACCTCGGCCTGTCGCGCGCCTACGTGTCCGGCGACCTCGAGGTGATCGGCTCGCACCCGGGTGACCCCTACGACGCGCTGATGGCGATCAAGGGCGGTGCGAAGGGCCTCAAGTTCCGGATGCCGAAGCCCGGCGAGGCCCTCGGTCTCGTGCGCGCGCTCGGGGTGTCCAACCTCAAGCCGCCGCCGGTGCCGCCCGAGGAGCACCTGCCTCGGTGGCGCCGGATCATGGAGGGCTTCCTGCACTCCCCGGAGCGCGACGCCGAGGTGATCCACCACCACTACGACGTGTCCAACCGCTTCTACGAGATGGTCCTCGGTCCCTCGATGACCTACACCTGCGCGGTCTTCCCGACCGAGGAGGCCACCCTCGAGGAGGCGCAGTACGCCAAGTACGACCTGGTCTGCCGCAAGCTCGACCTCCAGCCCGGCCAGCGGTTGCTCGACGTGGGCTGCGGGTGGGGCGGCATGGTCCGGCACGCCGTCAAGCACTACGGCGTCACCGCGCTCGGCGTCACGCTGTCGGCGGAGCAGGCCGCCTGGGCCCAGCAGAAGATCAAGGAGGAGGGCCTCGACGACCGTGCCGAGGTGCGCCACCTCGACTACCGCGACGTGACCGAGACGGGCTTCGACGCGGTCAGCTCGATCGGCCTGACCGAGCACATCGGCGTGGCCAACTACCCGTCGTACTTCGGCTTCCTGAAGTCGAAGCTGCGCCCGGAGGGTCGGCTGCTCAACCACTGCATCACCCGGTCGCACAACAAGAAGGCCCAGACGGGGGCGTTCATCGACCGCTACGTCTTCCCCGACGGCGAGCTCACCGGGTCCGGCCGGATCATCACCGAGATCCAGGACGCCGGCATGGAGGTGCACCACGAGGAGAACCTCCGGATGCACTACGCCAAGACCCTGGCCGGCTGGAACCGCAACCTCGTCGAGCACTGGGACGAGTGCGTCGCGGAGGTCGGTCTGGGCACGGCGCGGGTGTGGGGGCTCTACATGGCCGGGTCTCGGATGGGCTTCGCGCTCAACGAGATCCAGCTCCACCAGGTGCTGGCGACGAAGACCACGCCCGACGGCTCCAGCGGGATGCCGCTGCGCCCGACCTGGCTCTCCTGAGGGGGGCGGGCGACCCGCCGGGATCGCGGAGGATTCTGCGAATCCCGGTGATTCGAGGCAGGATGACCAGGTGCGTCGCTCTCGGATCATCCTCTCCCTGTTCTGCCTGCTCGGCCTGCTGGCCGCCGGTCTGATGGTGCTGCAGCCTGCCCAGGCCCGGCCGCTCCGACCCTCCCCGACCGGGCAGGACCCGCTCGTCGCCGGCCAGCCCTACAGCGGTGACTTCCCGGACCCGTCGGTCCTGCGCGTGGGCGCCAGGTACTACGCGTACTCGACCACCAGCGGCGACAGCGTCAAGACCGGCCTGAACGTCCCGATGGTCACGTCGACCGACCTGCGCACCTGGGTCCTGCGGCCGGAGACGCCCGACGCCCCGCTCGGTGACGTGCTCCCGAAGCCGGCGGCCTGGGCGGCGTACTCCACGACCCAGCCCGACGACGGCCGGCTCCGCCCGGCGCACGGACCCTGGGCCCCGGCGGTCGCCCGGATCGCCAAGCACGACTTCGTCCTGGCGTACGCCGTGCAGGCCGCAGGCGTCCCGGGTCAGCGCATGTGCATCTCGCTCGCGCACGCGACCACGCCGACCGGACCGTTCGTCGACAGCACCACGTCGCCGACCGTCTGCCCGACCAAGGGTGCGATCGACCCCCAGATCTTCATCGCGCCGAACGGCCGGCCGTGGCTGGTCTGGAAGCGGGACTACTTCCCGGCGAAGCTGTTCACCCAGCCGATGGACCGTGCGGCCACCGGGGTCCTCCCGGGCCGCAAGCCGTCGTTCCTGGCCAGGGTGGCCCAGGACTGGGAGGGCACGATCATCGAGAACCCCGCGATGATCCGCTACCAGAACCGCTACTACCTCTTCTACTCGGCGAACTCCTACGCCAGCACGGCCTACGCCGTCGGCTACCTGATCTGCAAGACCTGGAAGGGCGACTGCCACCGCCCGCGCAAGAAGCCGCTGCTGCACACCGCCGGCGGCATCGCCGGCCCGGGCGGCCCCTCTCCGTTCGTCGACACCCGGGGCAAGCTGAGGCTCGGCTACCACGCCTGGAGCGCCGGGGCCGTGGGCTACGCGCAGACCGGGGACCCCTGCTCGTTCGCGCCGGGCACCTGCGGCCAGCGGCGGCTCTACGTCGCGCGGCTGGGCGTGAAGCCCGACGGCCGGCTGAAGGTGAAGAGCTACTACCCCTGAGCCGACGCGGCGCGGGGGACGGCAGGGTGTCCCGTTAGCCTTGCCGGGTGAACGCCCGCCCCGACGCCCGCGCCTTCGAGGCCACGGTCGCGCGTCGTGAGGTGCTCAGCGCCCACCTGGTGCGGCTGGTGCTCACCGGCCTCGACGGCTTCGCCAGCACCGGCGTCCCGGACGAGTGGGTCGCGCTCACCGTGCCGGGCCAGTTCCAGACGCGCTACTACACGGTGCGGTCGTGGTCACCTGGTGAGCTCGTGCTCGACGTCGTCGTCCACGAGCACGGCTTGGTGACCGAGTGGGCCCAGGGCGAGTGCGTCGGTGACGTCGTCGGCGTCTCGGCCCCGAAGGGCTCCTTCGAGCTTCCGGACGGCTCGTCCTGGGTCGTGCTGGTCGGCGACCTGACCGCGCTGCCGGCCGTCGCGCGGATCAGCGAGTCGACCGACCTGCCGGTCACCGCGTACGTCGAGACCCCCGACGGGCCCCTGGACGACTACGTGGGCGTGCCCGTCACCTGGCTGCCGCCGCCGGCACCGGGGGAGAGCGCGCTGGCCGAGCTGGTCGCGGGCCTGGAGTGGCCCGAGGGCCCCGGGTACTTCTGGATGGCGGGGGAGTCCGCGCAGATGCGGGCGATCCGGCGTCACCTGCGCCACGACCTCGGCATGCCGTCCTCGGCGTACGACGTGATGGGCTACTGGAGCGGCACGCGGGGCCGCCAGTCCCGGGCCGTCGACCCCCGTCCGATCTACGAGGCGGGTCGTGCGGCGGGCAAGACCGACGAGCAGATCTGGGACGACTACGACGCCGCTCGCGGGGGTGGGTCGCGTGGCTGAGCACCCCGACACGTTCCGCAGCGGGTTCGCCTGCTTCGTGGGGCGTCCCAACGCAGGCAAGTCAACGCTGACCAACGCGATGGTCGGCTCGAAGGTCGTGATCACCTCCTCGAAGCCGCAGACCACGCGCACCGTCGTGCGCGGCATCGTCAACCGCGACGACGCCCAGCTGGTGCTGGTCGACACGCCCGGGCTGCACCGTCCGCGCACCCTGCTCGGTGAACGGCTCAACGACCTCGTCCGCACCACGTGGGCCGAGGTCGACATCGTCGCGGTGTGCTTCCCGGCCGACGAGAAACCGGGTCCCGGCGACCGGTTCATCCTCACCGAGCTGGCGAAGGTGCGTCGCACGGTGAAGTTCGCGGTGGCGACCAAGACCGACCTGGTGACGCCCGAGCAGCTCGCGGCGCACCTGCTGGCGATCCAGGCCCTCGCCGACGACCTCGGCGTGGAGTTCGCGGAGATCGTTCCCGTCTCCGCGAAGTCGGGTGACCAGGTGGGCCTGCTCGCCGACCTGTTCGTGGGCCGGCTCCCCGAGGGGCCGCAGCTCTACCCCGACGGCGAGCTCAGTGACGCGCCTGAGGAGAACATCGCCGCGGAGCTGATCCGCGAGGCTGCGCTGGAGGGCGTGCGCGACGAGCTGCCGCACTCGATCGCGGTCGTGGTCGAGGAGATGGCGCTCAAGCCCGACCGCCCGGCGGACAAGCCGCTGCTGGTGATCCACGCCAGCCTGTACGTCGAGCGCGACTCCCAGAAGGGGATCGTGATCGGTCACCGGGGAGCGCGGCTGCGGGAGGTCGGCACCGCGGCGAGGAAGCAGATCGAGGCCATCCTCGGCACGCCGGTCTACCTCGACCTGCACGTGAAGATCGCCAAGGACTGGCAGCGCGACCCGCGGCAGCTGCGGAAGCTCGGCTTCTGAGCCTCGCCCGGCGGCGCCGCGGAATCTAGGCTGTGCCCCGTGGACCAGGCTGCGAGGGAGGCGGCGGGCCCCGCGGCAAGCGTCGTCGCCTGGGCCGAGAGCGCAATGGCGCGCCTGGCGGCCCTGCCTCACGTCCGCCGCGTCGGACTCGCCCTGCTCGAGGGCGGTGGTCGGCGGCTGCGGTTCACCGCCAGTGACCGCGACCCGGCGGCCGACGTCGCCTGGTGCCACGTGGACGCGTACGACGACGTACCGCTGAACACGGCAGTCCGCACCGGGCTGCCCGTGGTCGGCTCGGTCGTCGAGCTCGCCGCGCGCTACCCCGAGTTCGCTGCGAGGCAGTCCGAGGAGCACCAGGCGGTGGCCGCGGTGCCGATCGCCACCGGACGCGACGTCGTGGGCGGCTACGTCCTCTACTTCGACAGCACGCAGGTGCTCGACGACGAGCCCGCAGCCGGTCTGGTGCAGCAGGGTCGCGACCTCGCGGCCAGTCTCCGCGAGGCCCGGCGTCCGCACGAGCGTCCGCCGGCGTTCGCGGGACCGGTGCCGCCGGAAGGCGCTCTCGTCGCGGTGCACGAGGTCGCCGGAGACCGCTCCTCGGTGGCCCCGGCGCGGAGGTTCCTCGAGGAGACTCTCTCGGGGTGGGGTGTCGACGACGACGTGGTCGAGGCGTCGGTGGTGTGCCTGTCGGAGCTGGTCACCAACGCGGTGATCCATGCGCAGGGCGGGTGCATCGTGCGGGCGGAGCTGCACGACGACGTGCTCACCGTGTCCGTGCGCGACAGCGGCTCGGCAGGTGCGGCTCACGTGACGTCGATCGCCGACCCGCTGCAGGTGCACGGCCGCGGGCTCCAGCTGGTCGAGGCCCTGACGAGCCGCTGGGCCTACGAGATCGACGGCGACGGCGCCGTCGTCTGGTTCGCGCAGGACCTCGCGTCGCCGCCGACGAGCGCCGTCAGCGGAACGCCGACTCCCCGGTGAGCGCCTGGCCGATCACGAGCTGGTGCACCTCGGAGGTGCCCTCGTAGGTCAGCACCGACTCGAGGTTGTTCGCGTGCCGGAGTGCGGGGTACTCGAGCGTGATGCCGGCGGCACCGAGCAGGGTGCGGCACTGTCGCGCGATCGCGATCGCCTCCCGGGTGTTGTTGAGCTTGCCGAGGCTGACCTGCTCGTTGCGCAGCGTGCCCGCCTCCTTGAGCCCGGCGAGGTGCAGGGCGAGCAGCATGCCCTTGCCCAGCTCGAGCGTCATGTCGGCGAGCTTCGCCTGCGACAGCTGGAACGCGGCCAGTGGCTTGTCGAAGATCTGCCGCTCCCGGGCGTAGGCGAGCGTCGACTCCAGGCAGTCGCGCGCCGCGCCCAGCGAACCGAACACGATCCCGAACCGGGCCTCGGTCAGGCAGGACAGCGGGCCCGACAGCCCGCGCGCCTCGGGCAGCACCGCCGAGGCAGGCAGCCGCACGTCCTCCAGCACGAGCTCGCTGGTCACCGACGCGCGCAGCGAGAGCTTGCGCTTGATCTCCGGCGCCGTGAACCCCGGCGTGTCGGTCGGCACCACGAACCCGCGCACGGTCCCGCGGTCCGTGTCGTCGTCGGCCCGTGCCCAGACCACGGCGACGTCGGCGACCGAGCCGTTCGTGATCCACATCTTCGTGCCGTTGAGCACCCAGTCGCCGGACGGCTCCTGACGGGCCCGGGTGCGCATCCCGCCCGGGTCGGAGCCGAAGTCGGGCTCGGTGAGGCCGAAGCACCCCAGAGCTTCCCCTCGGGCCATCCGCGGGAGCCATTCCTGCTTCTGCTCCTCGCTGCCGTACCGCCAGATCGCGAACATCGCCAGCGATCCCTGCACCGAGACCAGCGACCGCAGCCCGGAGTCGCCTGCCTCCAGCTCCATGCAGGCCAGCCCGTACGCCGTCGCGGACGTGCCCGCGCAGCCGTAGCCCTCGAGGTGCATGCCGAGCACCCCGAGCCGGCCGAGCTCGGCGGACAGCTCCCGCGCGGGCACGGTGCCGGCCTCGTACCAGCCCGCGATCTCGGGCCGCAGCCGGTCGTCGACGTAGCGGCGCACGGTGTCGCGGATGGCGCGGTCCTCGGGGTCGATCAGGTCGTCGATGTCGAAGAGGCCCAAGGGGGAGGCCGGCGCAGACGAGGTCATGGCGCCGATCCTCGCACCCAGGGAGCGATCACATCCGGTGGGCCATCGGCAGCGCGAACAGCACGGCGTTGAGCGCACCGAACGCGAGCACGAGCACGAGCGTCGGCGCGGCGACGCTGCGGGCGATGCTCCCTGCTCCGTGCCGGTTCACCGAGATCCGGTGCCCGGTGAGCACCGACAAGCCGAGTCCGGCCGCGAGCAGTGCGTACTGCAGCACGCTGATCGTCGCCTGACCGACGACAGCCGTCGACCCGCCGGCCGGCGACCCGATCAGGCCGCCCAGGGTGAACACGACGGCCTTGCCTTCCGCGAGCAGGTGGAAGAGGTTGTGGGCGACGTGTGCCGCCACGTCGAGCGGGATGAGCGCGTAGCCGAAGCGAGCGAAGTTCTGCCGCACCGACTCGCGGCTCTCCGGCGCGGCGACCCATGCGGCCACGGTCAGCAGCAGCACCGGAAGCGAGACCGCGACCAGGAACGCCGCGGTGAAGATCACCGGGTAGCTCGTGATCCCGGTCGTCCGCTCGATCCAGTCCAGGGCGTCCTGCCAGACGCTCAGCATCGTGACGTTCTGGATCAGCACGATGCCCATGATCGCCATCGCCAGGAACGACTCCTCGAGCCGCGCGCGCCCGACGAGCCAGAGCTCGCGGGCCGGAGGCCGCACCGTGATCGTGATGGCGTCGTTCGGGCACGACTTCACGCAGCTGGCGCAGAGGTTGCAGTTGGCCATGCTGTCGAGCTGCCTGGGGAAGCTGAACAGGGGGCACGGCGGAGTGGTCGCGGTGCCGTTGTAGCAGGCGGCCCGCGCGGTGCACGTGGCGCAGACGTCCGGGTCGGCGCGCAGCTGCAGCATCCCCGCGCGGGAGTAGTTGCCGCTGAGCCCCCCGAGGAAGCACAGGTACCGGCAGAACGTGCGCCTCTGGAAGAACGCCCCACTGACGACCACCGCCGTGGTGAGCAGGAGCAGCAGCACCCCCGAGCCCCAAGGGGAACCGACGACGCCCCAGACGTGGTCGGCCCAGGTGATCGCGAGGAACGCCGCGTCGATCACCCAGATGCCGTAGACCTTGAGGAACCGCGGCACGGGTCGGTTCAGGCCTACGGCCTTCTGGACCAGGTCGCTCAGGGTCGCGAACGGGCACACGGCGCACCAGAAGCGCCCGAGCAGCAGGAACGTGAGGGGCACCAGCGGCCACCACAGCACCCACATCAGGGCCGTGCCCGCGTTGTCGTGCGCGCCGGACGGGCCGAGGAGCAGCTCGTAGGCGACGAGCCCGAAGACCGCCGCGACCGGCACCTGGAACACGGTGGGGTACCAGCGGCTGCGCACGAAGGCCGCGATCCCCCGGTGGGACAGCAGGTCGCGGGCGGGCCTCGCCGAGGTCGCGGTCACCGGGCCGGCCTCGCACGACGGCGCCCGCCGCCTCGCCTGCGCAGCACCCACGCCGTGCCGACCGCGGCGGCGTTGACGGCCCCGAAGCTGCCGAGCACGACCAGTCGGGTGCCCTCGGCGACGCTCGTCGCGGGCACCGACAGTGATCCGGCGCCGCCAGATCCGTGGGCGCTGTGTCCCGGGTCGCCGTGGTCGTGTCCCTCCAACGCGGGTGGCGCCGGAGCGGCGGGTGAGGGCGAGGGGTGCGTGTGGTCGCCCGGTCCCGGGCCCGCGGCGTACGCCGGCCCGGCCGTGAGGACGCCCGCCGCGACGAGGACGGCCGCGACCGCATGCACCGCTGCCGCGGTCGTCCTGCTCATCGGTCACCCCCGTGATGAGGTTGCACCCCGATCCTCGGGGACCGGGCGGGGGCGCGGCCACGGACCAAGTGCCGCGATGAGCGGGCCGATGGTCCCTGACAAATGTCATGCCCGGGTCGTGACGACCGGGCGAGGCGCCCGCGCCCCCGAACCGGCAGGCTGTGGCCATGACCTCTTCCATGACCGAGACCTCGGCTCGGGGCTTCACCGGCAGCGAACCTGCGGTGAGCCTGACCGGGGTCAGCAAGGACTTCGGCCACGTGCACGCGGTGCGTGGCGTCGACCTGACCATCGCCCCCGGCGAGATCGTCGCCTTCCTCGGCCCGAACGGCGCCGGGAAGACCACGACCATCGACATGATCCTCGGCCTCACGCAGCCCACCGCTGGTGAGGTCGAGGTCCTCGGCCTGGCTCCCCGGCACGCGATCGCCCGTGGCCTGGTGTCCGCGGTGATGCAGACCGGCGGCCTGCTGAAGGACATCACCGTGCGCGAGACCGTGGCCTACACCGGGAGCCTCTTCGCGCACACCCGGTCGATCGACGAGGTGCTCGCCGACGCGGGCATCTCCGGCATCGCCGACCGCAAGGTCGCCAAGTGCTCGGGGGGTGAGCAGCAGCGGCTCCGCTTCGCGATGGCGCTGCTCTCCGACCCCGCGCTCCTCCTCCTCGACGAGCCGACGACCGGCATGGACGTCGAGGGTCGGCGTACGTTCTGGTCGACGATCCGCGAGGACGCCGCCAAGGGCCGCACCGTGCTGTTCGCCACGCACTACCTCGAGGAGGCCGACCAGTACGCCGACCGGATCGTGCTGATCAGCCAGGGCCGGATCGTCGCCGACGGCACCGGCGCCGAGATCAAGGCCCTCGCCAGCGGCCGCACCGTGCGCGCCACCCTGCCCGACGCCGACACGGCCGCGCTCGCGGCGCTCGGCGGGGTCGACCACGTCGAGGTCCGCGGCGACAGCGTGATCGTGCACGCCAAGGACAGCGACGCGGTCGCGCGCTACCTGCTGACCCAGACCCCGGCCCGCGACGTCGAGATCGCCGCGAAGGGGATCGAGGAGGCATTCCTGAGCCTGACCGGACACGACGAGAGCGAGATCCGATGACCACCCTGCAGACCACCTTCGACCCGCACGCCCGTCGGGTACCGCCGCTGGGTGGCTTCAACCTCACCGTGCTCGGCATCGAGCTCAAGCGGATGCTGCGCAACCGGCGCACGATCATCTTCACGCTGATCCTGCCGGCGGCGCTGCTGCTCAGCTTCGGCGGCCAGAAGGGCTGGCAGGACCCGGCCGGCTCGGGCAACGTGGCGGCGTACATCCTGGTCTCGATGGGCCTGTACGGCGCCGCTCTGACCGCCGCGGCCTGCGGCTCCATGGTCGCCCTCGAGCGTTCGCTCGGCTGGTCGCGCCAGCTGCGCCTGACCCCGCTGAACCCGGTCGTCTACATCCTGATCAAGGCGCTGGTCGCCCTGGTCATGGGCGGCCTCGCCATCCTGGCGGTCAACGCGACCGGCAAGCTCCAGGGCAAGGCCGAGATGCCGACCCATGTGTGGGTGCTGAGCGCCGTCGTCACGCTGTTCTGCACCCTGACGTTCGCGGCCCTCGGGGTCTTCGTCGGCTACGTCGTGCCCGGTGAGAACGCCATGCAGATCCTCGGTCCCGGCCTGGCCCTGCTGTCCTTCCTGGGCGGAGTCTTCATCCCGCTGGACCAGTACTCCGACGCGGTCCGCCACATCGCGTACTGGACCCCGATGTACGGCGTCTCCGAGGTCGCGCGCTCGCCGCTGACCCACGAGCTGCCGTGGTACGCCCTGGTCAACGCGATCGGCTGGTTCGCCCTGTTCGTGGCCGGCGCCGCGTGGCGGATGAGCAAGGACACCGCCCGGGTCTGACCGGGAAAGTACGGTGAGGAACGTGAGCGCCACACCCGTCGACGCGAAGCCCGCGGGTCCGCGTCGGTGGGGGTGGGTCTTCGCCCTGGTCTGGCTGTTCTACCTGCTCAACCCGCTCGAGGCGGCCTGGGAGAAGCGCGACAGCCTCGCAGGGTGGGTCGGCGTGGTCGGCACGTTGCTGTTCGCGCTGGTCTACGCGGGCGCGTTCATGATGCTGCGCTGGAACCGGCCCGAGGGCACGCCGTTCCGGGTCTCGCCGAACCGCTCGCTCGGGCTGAGCGTGGTCGCGGTCGAGATCGCGCTCGGGGTGGTCGTGTGCGCAGCCGTCGGCCAGCCCGGGACCGCGACCGCGGTCTACGTCGCGGTGATCACGATGATCTCCCTGCCGGCACTGCTCGCCTGGCCGGTGGTCATGGTCGTCGCCGGGACGACGTACGGCGCGACCATCCTGGTCGACGGCTGGACCAAGGACACCGGCATCCTCTTCGGCACCCTGGTCGCCGCGCTCGCGATCTGGGGCATCTCCCAGGCGATCAACCGCAACATCGAGGTGCTCGCCGTGCGCGAGGAGAACGCCCGGCTCGCCCTGGAGGACGAGCGGAACCGGTTCGCCCGCGACCTGCACGACATCCTCGGTCACTCGCTGACGGTGATCACCGTGAAGGCGGAGCTCGCGCAGAAGCTGTTCGACGTCGACCCGGAGCGCGCGCGTGCCGAGGTGACCGACCTCGAGCGGCTCTCGCGCGACGCGCTCGCCGACGTCCGCCGCGCGGTCGAGGGGTACCGCGAGCTCACCCTGCCCGGTGAGCTCGCCCGCGCCCGGGTGGCGCTCGAGGCGGCCGAGATCGAGGCCCACCTGCCCAACTCGACCGACGACGTGCCGTCCTCGGTGCGCGAGCTGTTCGCCTGGACGATCCGGGAAGGGGTCACCAACGTGGTTCGGCACAGCCGGGCGCGGACGTGCACGGTCACCCTGACGCCGACCAGCGCGGAGGTCGCCGACGACGGCCACGGGCCGGACGAGTCGGCAGCGGTCGGCGGGAACGGCCTGCGCGGCCTGCGCGAGCGCGCTGCCGCCGTGGGCGCGACCGTGGTCACGACCGCGCGTGAGCCGGGGTTCTCGCTGAAGGTCGTGGTGCCGTGATCCGGCTGCTGCTCGCCGACGACCAGGCCCTCGTGCGCGGCGCCCTCGCCGCGCTGCTGGCCCTGGAGCCCGACCTCGAGGTGGTCGCCGAGGTCGGCTCCGGCGACGAGGTCCTCGACGCGGTGCGCGAGCACCGCCCGGACGTGGCCCTGCTCGACGTCGAGATGCCGGGCCTGGACGGGATCAGCGCGGCTGCCGCCGTGCGCCAGGAGTTCCCGGACGTGCGAGTCCTCATCGTGACCACCTTCGGCCGGCCGGGGTTCCTGCGCCGGGCGCTGCAGGCCGGGGCATCCGGCTTCGTCGTCAAGGACACACCGGCCGCCGAGCTGGCCGACGCCGTACGCCGCGTGCACGCGGGCCTGCGGGTCGTGGACCCGGCCCTCGCCACCGACAGCCTGGTCGCCGGGGAGTCGCCCCTGACCGCCCGGGAGACCGAGGTGCTCCAGGCCGCGCGCGACGGCTCCTCGGTGGCGACGATCGCCGGGAGGCTGTTCCTCTCCGAGGGCACCGTCCGCAACCACCTCTCCAGCGCGATCGGGAAGACCGGCGCCGGCAACCGCGCCGAGGCGGTGCGGATCGCGGACGGCAACGGCTGGTTGTGAGCCGGAGCCCTGCGACGCGTCGTACTGAGCTTGCCGAAGTGAAGGAGCAGGGGTCCGACGCGAACAGGTTGAGCGAGGCCGCGGGTGCGTGTGCGCTCGTCCTGAGGTGCGAGCGCAGCGAGCCTCGAAGGGAAACCGCGACGCCGGGCCGAAACCTCTGTGAGCCGCGGGCCGAGACCTTCGTGAGCCGGAGCCTCTAGGCCGGTCGCCCGGCAGCCAGCGGCCGGGCCCAGGACGCCCGGCCCTCGTTCAGGACCAGCTCCGCGTCCGCCGGCTCGGCAGCCTCGGGGTCATGGGTCGCGACCACGACGACGCAGCCCGCGTCCGCCTCCGCGCGGAGCGCGGCGAGCACGCGCTGCCGGTTGGCCGCGTCGAGCTCGCTCGTGGGCTCGTCGAGCAGGAGCACCCGCGCGCGTGACGCGAGCAGCACGGCGATCGCCGCCCGCTGCTGCTGGCCGCCCGAGAGCTCCTCCGCGAGGTGGCGACGCTCCTCGTCGAGGCCGACCGCGGCCAGCGCATCGACCACCCGCGCCCCGGCCTCGGCCGGTTCGACCCCGGTGGCCAGCACGCCGACCAGTCCGTTCTCCTCCGCCGTGAGGGTGGACACGAGGCCACCGGCCTGGGGCAGGAGCACGACCCCTGCGCGCAGGGCCTGCTCGCGGGACTCGATCACGGAGCCGTCGACGCCGACCGTGCCCGCGGACGGCCGGAGACCGCCCGACAGGGCCCACAGCAGCGAGGACTTCCCCGATCCCGACGAGCCGGTCACCGCGAGCAAGGTGCCGCCGGGCACGACCAGGTCGAGAGGGTGCAGAGCGACGCGGTCGCCGTACCGGACCTCCAGGCCGGACGCTTCGAGCCAGACGGTCGGACGTCCGCCGCTCATGGCGTGCCTCCTGGCCCGGCCGCTGCCTCCGGCTCGTCCTCGACGAGCAGGTGGTAGGTGCCGTCGACGGGATGGAACCGCACGAGGGTGCCCGGCGGCAGGTCGACCAGGGCGTGCGCCGGCAGCGGCAGGAACCCGTCGGCGCTGACCACGGAGTACTCCTCGCCACTGCGGCCTTCGCCGCCGATCCGGCCGTCGCGGATGGTGACCGTGCGCGGCAGCGACGTCGCGACCTCGGCGTCGTGGGTGACCAGGACGATCGTGGTGCCCCAGTGCGCGTTGATCTCGCCGAGCGTCTCGAGCACGCGGTCGCGCGCCCGGTGGTCGAGCTCGCCGGTGGGCTCGTCGGCGAGGAGCACACCGGGGCTCGGTGCCAGGGCGACCGCGAGGGCGGCCAGCTGCAGCTCTCCCGGGCTCAGCGAGCGCAGGTCGGTGTCGGCTCGCGACGCCAGCCCGACGGAGGCCAGCACCTCGTCCGGGTCGCGCACGCCGGAAGGATCCACGCGGCGGGCGGCCGCCTGCGCGAAGCCGACGTTCTCCCGGGGGGAGCAGTAGGGGAGCAGGTTGCGCTGGGACCCCTGGAGCATCAGGGACACCGTGCGTGCGCGGAGCCGGTCCAGCTCGCGGGCGGTGGCGGCGGAGAGCTCGAGCTCGCCGACCCGGATGTGACCGGCGCTCGGTCGGAACAGCCCGCCCATGAGGCTCAGCAGGGTCGACTTGCCCGACCCCGACGGCCCGAGGAGGCCGATGAACTCGCCGGCGGCCACGCTGAGGTCCACGCCGGCGAGCGCCGCGACGTCGTGCCCCTCGGTGCGGTAGATGTGCACGAGGCGCCGGGTGCTGACGGCGGTCCCGGTCATGCGGCACCGCCCACGTGCTCGAGCGTGGCCCGCCGGGCGATCAGGCCCGCCACGACGACGCCGACCGTCCCCAGTGCGAGCGCGGTGACGACCGCGACGAGCACCAGGGCAGCCCATGACGGGGCGAGGTCGACGAGGTCGACCACGGGCTTCGTCGGCAGGATCGGGAGCGTGGGGAGCGCGTACTGCGCCGCGACGAGCCCGGCCGCGGTGCCGGTCAGGACGGACACGAGGACGACGGGGATCTGCTCGCCGAGCGAGATGCCCCGCAGCGCGCGGTCGGTGAGGCCGTTCAGCCTCAGGATCGCCAGGTCGCGCGCCCGGGAGCGCCACGAGGCGGCGCCCGCGATCGCGAGGCCCAGGGCCGCGACGAGGACGCAGGCGATCGCGACCAGCACCCCGAGCTGCATGCTCCAGGTCGCGGCGGAGTCGTCGAGCCGCTCGCGTGCGGCGGAGAGCCGGCTGACCTTCGTCACGCGCATCCCGGCTCCCTCGAGGGCGGTGCGCACCGCACTCAGCGCCTTGCTGTCCTCGTCGTCGAACCAGACCTGCAGCTCGGCCTCGTCACCGAGCGCCATCCCGGAGCGCAACGTGAGGTCGAGATCCGCCAGCGTGGCGTTGGCCGTGGCGGCCGGCAGCCAGGGGAGCCGGGTCACGGCCGCCATCGGGCGCTCGACTCCGTCGAGGCCGACGCCGTCGAAGCGCGAGCCGTCACTGCCGGGGGGCAGCGTGCCGCTGACCACGGTCGGCAGCCGTGCGGGCAGCCAGCGGTGGGCGAGCACCAGGGTGCTCGACCCTGCGTTGGTCACGAAGAGGGTGAGCGAGCCGGGTCCTGCGTCGAGCGCATCGATGCGTGCGCCCTCGGTCCGCGACGGCGTCCAGTCGCCGCGGGCGCCGAGGTCGATCGGCCCTGCGTCGGTGCGCGCCGATCCGAGCGTGACGCGCCCGCTTCCGGAGTTGCCGGGGTCGGTGAGGAGCTGCCACCCGGTGAGCACGCAGCCGTCGGCACAGTCGACGGACGCCTCCCGCGTGGTCGCCGCCGACGTGCCGGAGGCGAGCGCTCCCAGCGGGACGGAGACCGGTGTCCCGTCATGACCGAGCAGCTGGGCTGCCAGCCGGACCTCGCGCCGCGAGCCCTCGTAGAAGCCGTCGGTCGCGACGTCGACGCTGAGCCTGGTGCCCACCACGCGGATCGGCGCGATCGTGGTGCCGTCGAGCCGGCCGAGCGCACGACGCGCCGCGCCGCGATCGGGGAACGTCGCGACCCGCAGGAAGGCCTTGCGATCGACGTACAGGCTGCTCTGGTCCTGGTCGCTGAGCGGGTGCTGGAGCACCACGACCGTCGCGTCCGTGCCGGGTCGGTGGGCCGAGGCGACGGCAGCCCGCGCCGCCCGGACGGTGCCTCCCGCCACCGTGGCGACCATCGGCGCACCGACCTCCTGGGCGGCCGCCAGCCCACGGTTGCGGTCTCCCACCGCGACGACGTCGGCGGTGAACACCAGGATCGCGGCCGAGACCGTGAGGAGGGCGACGGTGGCGCGTGACCCGGGGCGCCGGGCCAGCTGGAGGAGAGCCACGCCGGGGACCGCGCGGCCACGGCCGAGCAGTCGGCGACCGAGCCGGGTGGCGACCGGTACGAGCAGGCGGGCCAGGACGAGGCCGACCGCCAGCGCCAGCACCGCCGGCGCGGACAGGGCCACCGGGCCGGTGAGCCGGCCCGTCACGAAGGCCCCGAGGATCGAGGCGGCCACGGTCACGACGACGGCGTCGAGCGTGCCGAGGCCCCAGCCGGTGCGGCGTACCGGCACCCGGCGGAGCAGGGCGGCGATCGGCTCGCGACTGATCCCCGCGCTGACCAGGACCGCGGCCGACACGACCGCGAGGATCGCGAGGGCCACGGCGATCCACACGGGAGGGCGCAGCTCGATCGGCACGCCGTCGGGCAGCAGCGCCCGACGGGCCGACCAGGCGAGCGCGTACGCCGCCGCGACGCCGACCGGCACCCCGGCGAGGACGATCGGGACCAGCTCGCGCAGGAGGTGTGCCCGGGCGCCCCGCACGCCTTGGCCACGCAGCCGCGCGAGGGCCACCTCGGGCCGGCGCTGCTCGACAGCCGCGCCGAGGGCCATCCAGAGCACCACCAGACCGAGCAGGCCGAGCGGAACCATGAGGGCCGGGATGGTCACCCGGGACTGGTGCCGCGAGGCCCGCACCGTGTCGGCGATGTCCGGGAGGCCGGAGCGCCCCAGGACGATCGCGCTGGTCACCGGACGACGCTGCTGCTCCTTCAGGAAGGCGCTCAGCGCAGGACCCAGCCGCAGCAGGTCGTCGACGTGGGTGTGGGCGCGATCGACCGGCAGGTCGATCCGCGTGGTCGAGTTGCGCCAGCGGGTCGACGGTTCGAACGTCGCGTGCGAGGTGAGCCAGGTGTCGTGGAGCACGACGGACCGGTCGGGGTTGGTGCCGGAGTAGCCGGCGAGGTTCCAGCCGGCCCAGTACCGAGCGGCCGCGCCTCCGCTCGACGGAGCACGGTAGACGCCGGCCACCGTCAGTGTCACGACCGGGGAGCGCCGGTCGAGGACGTCGCGCGGCAGCGACCCCACGACCGAGACGCGCGTGCCGACGGAGAGGCCGAAGTTGCGCGCGTCCGCGGTGCTCACCGTGATCTCGTCGGCAGCGGCCGGGCAGCGGCCGGAGGCGAGGTCGAGGTGGGGGCAGCTCCCTTCCCGCCAGGCGAGCGGGCCGTTGGAGGGTTGGGAGGCACCGGCGGGCATGGTCAGGTCGACCGACAGGGAGTCGATCGGTGCCTCGAACGACCGACGCACCGAGGGTGGCACCAGCGCCGCGAGCTGCCCGGCGGTGAGCGCCGGGATGGCGTTCCCCGGGCCGGTGTAGTAGCTCGGGAGGATCCCGGTCGAGGTGAGCTGGAGCTGGGTGGCGCCCTGCGAGGCGTGGTCGAGCTCGACCCGGGTCGACGCCTGGTCGAGGGCCCGCTGGTAGAGCGGGGTCATCACGGCGCACGCGGTCACGAGACCGGAGAGCAGAGCGATCACGCAGGCCTGGGCCGGCCGGTACCAGATCGCCTTGAGCAAGTCCCACCCCCGAGGTTCGTTCCCCGGATGCTAGACCCGCCCGATCGGCTCCGCAGTAGCCTCGCCCCGTGGCCGACTGGGAGCAGCTGTACGACGAGGCGGCGCGGGCCCGGCTCGTCGAGGAGCCCGCCAAGCGCGTGCCGGCCCCGGTGCGGACGGCGTTCGAGCGCGATCGGGCGCGGGTGGTGCACTCCGCGTCGCTGCGCCGGTTGGCGGCCAAGACCCAGGTGCTCGGGCCGCAGGCCGACGACTTCGTCCGCAACCGGCTCACCCACAGCCTGGAGGTCGCGCAGGTCGCCCGGGACATCGCCCACCCGCTCGGCTGCCATCCCGATCTCGCGGAGACGGCGGCGCTGGCCCACGACCTCGGCCACCCGCCGTTCGGGCACAACGGCGAGTCCGTGCTCGACGGCCTCGCTGCAGACTGCGGAGGCTTCGAGGGCAACGCCCAGACGTTCCGCATCCTCACGCGGCTGGAGGCGAAGTCCGCCGACGCGGCGGGTCGCTCGATCGGCCTCAACCTCACCCGCGCGACGCTCGACGCCTGCACGAAGTACCCGTGGCCGCGGCTCGTCGGCCACGGTGCGCGCTCCGGCAAGTTCGGCGTGTACGACGACGACCTGGCGGCCTTCCGCTGGGTGCGCGAGGGGGTGGAGGGTGAGCGCCGCTGCCTCGAGGCGCAGGTGATGGACTTCGCCGACGACGTCGCCTACTCGGTGCACGACCTGGAGGACGGCATCGTCAGCGGCCGGATCGACCTCGTGGTGCTGGACAGCCCGGACGAGCTCTCGGCGGTCTGGGAGACCGTGCGCGACTGGTACCTCCCGTCGATCGAGGAGTCCGCCCTGGTCGAGGCGCTCGAGCGGCTGCGCGCGATCGGGACCTGGCCGACGACCCCGTACGACGGCAGCCGTGCCGGGCTGGCCACGCTGAAGAACCTGACCAGCGACCTCATCGGGGTCTTCTGCGGTCACGTGCACACGGCTACCCGGGAACGCTTCGGTGAGGCGCCCCTCGTCCGGCACGACGCCGACCTCGTCGTGCCCGACGAGACCGTCCACGAGATCGCGGTGCTCAAGGGCATCGCGGCCCACTACGTCATGCGCGCTCCGGAGCGCACGGCGGCGATGGAGCGCCAGCGGACCCTCCTCGCCGAGCTGTTCGAAGCCCTGGTGGTCTCCGACGGCGTGGCCCTCGACCCGACCTTCCGGGCGGACCTCGCGACCGCGTCCGACGACGCCGGCCGGACCCGCGTGCTGGTCGACCAGGTGGCGTCCCTGACCGACGCGAGCGCGGTGGCGTGGCACGCTCGACTGACCGGGCGGGTGCCGGCGTGACCGAGCCGCTGGTGTGGCTGCCGTTCTCGCCCGAGCACCTCGTCGAGCCGCCTGCCGGCCTGCGCTACGAGGTGGTCCGTCCGGAGCCGGGGGAGCCGCTGCCGCCCAGCGCCGCGGAGGTCGAGGTCTACGTGCCGGCGTACCAGATGGGGCCGGTCGACCCCGACCTGTTCACCCACCTGCCGCGTCTGAAGGTGGTGCAGACCCTCACGGCCGGGGTCGACCACATCCGCGGCGCGGTGCCGGACGGCGTGGTGCTCTGCAACGGCCGCGGGATCCACGACACCTCGACCGCCGAGCTCGCGCTCACGCTCGTGCTCGCCAGTCTCCGGGGCATCCCGGCGTTCGTGCGTGCGCAGGACCGCTCGCGCTGGGAGCCGGAGCGCCGCGAGTCGCTCGCCGACAAACGCGTGCTGATCGTCGGCCACGGCCAGATCGGCGCCGCGATCGAGGCGCGCATCCTGCCCTTCGAGGCGGAGGTGGTGCGGGTCGCGCGCCGGGCGCGCCCGGGAGTGCACGCGATCGCGGAGCTCCCGTCGCTGCTCCCGGACGCGGACGTCGTCGTGCTGATCGTCCCGGGCACCGCAGAGACCCGGCACCTCGTCGACGAGGACTTCCTGGGCCGGATGAAGTCTGGTGCCCTGCTGGTCAACATGGCGCGGGGGAGCGTCGTCGACCACGACGCCCTGGCGACCGCGCTGCACGACGGCCGGATCAGTGCGGCCCTCGACGTGACCGAGCCGGAACCGCTGCCGCCCGACCATCCGTTGTGGTCGGCGCCCAACCTGCTGCTGACGCCGCATGTGGGCGGCGCCAGCAGCGCGATGTGGCCCCGCGCGTACCGCGTCGTGCGCGAGCAGCTGGAGCGCTACGCGCGCGGCGAGACCCTGGCGAACCAGGTCACGGGCGAGTACTGAGGGTCAGCGGATCCCGGTGCTCTGGTACGACGAACCGTAGGTCGTGTCGGTCGTGGTGCCCGGCTCGTCGTGGGACAGCTTGTCCTTCACCTTGTGGGCGCCCTGCTCGAACTTGTCCTTCACGACCGGCGCCTGCTCCCGTGCCATCTCGGCGGCCTGGTGGGCCGCACTCTGCACGCGCGGGTCGCTCTTGACCCGCATCGTGATCCGGCGGATCTGCTCGTAGCGCTGACGACCGGCCTTGGCGCCGAGCACGTAGCCGGCTGCGAAGATGGTCAGTGCCAACAGCTTCTTCATGGTTCCTCCCTGGGTCGGTCCTGGGACCGATCGTCGGACCGGCCGGCCGGGGCGGCCGCCGGGTGGTTCTCAGGAACGGGCCCGCCACCAGACCAGGATCGCGACCCCGGCCACCACGGCGGCGCCGACGGCGAGCAGATCGGGACGCGGTTTCCCGCTGTCAGTGGTCACAGTGTCCCGCAGTCGGGCGGCCTTCTGGTGCAAGGCGTCCTCCGCCCGGTGCTTGACGTCGAGCTTGTGGCTCAGCGCGTCGACGGTCGCGGCCAGCTGCTCGCGCTGCCGGGCGATGTCGCGCTCGATCTGCGCCGGGTCGCGGGTCGCGTGCCCGTTGTGCTGGCTGAGGTCGGTCATCGGGCGGCCTCCTTCACGGCTGCGACGTCCTTCTGGACACCGGCCACGGCCCGCTCCGGCTTCAGCGGCTGGCCCTCGGTCACCTTCTTGCGCCCGGTGAGCGCCGCGACTCCGGCCCCGGCGAGGAGCACCGCCGCCACGACCAGGGCGGACGCCCAGCCGGGCAGCGCCTCCGCGAGCCCGAGGACGGCCGCGGCCACGAGGGTGCCCAGCGCGAAGAACGCCAGCAGCCCGGCGGCGCTGAACATGCCCAGCCCGGTGCCGACGGCACGCCCCTTCTCGGCCACCTCGGCCTGGGCGAGCCTGATCTCCGAGCGGACCAGCTGGGGGATCTCCTGGGCCAGGTCGTGCACCAGCGCGCCGATGGTCGGCTCCTCGGCGGCGACCGGACGCGTTCCCTGGTGTGCTTGTTGTGCCATGGGACTCCACTACCCGAAGCGACCGGTTCGACACGTTCGGCAGCCGCGTCGGCCGATGCGCGCACTCGTGCTTCGCCGTCGGCGGGCGGCCGTAGACTCACCGTCGTGGCGGGCCGGATCAGGGAAGAGGACATCGCGGAGGTTCGCGAGAAGGCGCGCATCGACGACGTGATCTCGGCGTACGTGACGCTGAAGAGCGCGGGCGGCGGCAACCTCAAGGGCCTGTGTCCGTTCCATGACGAGCGGTCCCCTTCGTTCAATGTGACCCCTTCGCGCGGTATGTACCATTGCTTCGGCTGCGGGGCCGGCGGTGACGTCATCAAGTTCGTGATGGAGATCGACGGTCTGGGCTTCACCGAGACTGTCGAGCGGCTCGCGGAGAAGACCGGTGTGCAGCTGCGGTACGTCGACGGCGGCCCGCAGCGGGCGAGCGGCGGTCCCCAGCGGCCGCGGCTCGTCGAGGCGCACAAGCTCGCGGCGCAGTGGTACGCCGACCAGCTGGCGACGCCCGACGCCATGGTGGCGCGCCAGTTCCTCGACCAGCGCGGCTTCGACCAGGACGCCGCGGCGACGTTCGGGGTCGGGTTCTCCCCGCGCGGCGGCGACGACCTGGTCAAGCACCTGCGCCAGCACGGGTTCCGCGACGACGAACTCGTCACCAGCGGCCTCGCCGGCGACAACAACCGCGGGCTCTACGACCGGTTCCGCGGCCGGCTGATGTGGCCGATCCGCGACAGCAGCGGCGACGTGATCGGGTTCGGCGCGCGCCGGATCTTCGACGACGACCGGATCGAGGCGAAGTACCTCAACACGCCCGAGACGCCGATCTACAAGAAGAGCCAGGTGCTCTACGGCATCGACCTCGCCCGCCGCGAGATCGCCCGGGCCAGCCAGGCCGTGATCGTCGAGGGCTACACAGACGTGATGGCCTGCCACCTCTCCGGGGTCAAGACCGCGGTCGCGACCTGCGGCACGGCCTTCGGCGAGGACCACAGCCGCGTGATCCGGCGGCTGCTGCAGGACCACGACGAGTTCCGCGGCGAGGTGATCTTCACCTTCGACGGCGACGAGGCCGGCCAGAAGGCGGCCCTGCGGGCCTTCGAGGGCGACCAGGCCTTCGCCGGCCAGACCTACGTCGCGGTCGAGCCGTCCGGCCTCGACCCGTGCGACCTGCGGCTCCAGCAGGGCGACGCCGCGGTGCGCGAGCTGGTGGCCCGGCGCGTGCCCCTCTACCGCTTCGTGCTCGGCAACGTCGTCTCCCGCTACGACCTCGACCGCGCCGACGGCCGCATCGACGCGATGCGCGACGCCGCCCGGCTGGTGACCGCGATCCGCGACCGCTCCAAGGTCGACGCGTTCGCGCGTGAGCTGGCCGGCATGCTCGGCATCGACCCGAACGACGTCCAGCGCGAGGTCCGCCGCGCCGCCGGCCGGGCTGCGGCGACGGCGGCGTCGACCGCGGCGGCGACGCCGGTGCAGCAGCGGCCGAGCCCCGACCTGCCCGACGCCCGCGACCCCCGGTTCGTGCTCGAGCGCGAGACCCTCAAGCTGGTGATCCAGCACCCGGCGGTCATCGCCGCCCTGCTCGGCGAGGTCGACGAGGCCGACTTCACCCACCCGGCGTACCGCGCGGTGTGGTCGGTCGTGGCGGCCGCCGGCGGGGTCGACAGCGCCGACTCCCAGTGGGCCGCCCGGCTCCAGGCCGCGACCGGCGACGAGCGGCTCAAGGGTCTGCTCACCGCGCTCGCCGTCGAGGCGGTGCACACCTCCAAGGAGCCCACGCCGGCGTACGCCGCCCAGCACGTGCACCGGCTCCGCGAGCTGACCGCGCTGCGCCGGATCGCCGACCTCAAGTCCCGGCTCCAGCGCACCAACCCGGTCGACGAGGCGGCGGAGTACAACCGCATGTTCGGCGAGCTGGTCGCGCTCGAGCAGCACCGCCGCAACCTCCGCGAGCTCGCGCTCGCGAGCGAGTGAGCGAGAGCCGAGTGACGCCGCGGTGAGGCTCCGTCGTCCGTCCCTGCCGGCCGAGGTCGCGGCCCGGGTCGACGGCCGCCCGCTGGCGTTCGCCCGGGCCGTCGACGGCACGTGGGTCGTCGGCACCCGTGCAGCCCTGGTGGTGCTCGGCGCCGACCAGGCCCGGCACGTCCCCTGGGAGCGCGTCGAGGGCGCCGACTGGGACCGCGAGACGTCGCGCCTGCGGGTCAGCGAGGTCGGCCACTACGGCCAGGCGCGGCCGGCGTACTCCTTCACGATGCCGGACTCGGAGCCCGGCGGGCTGCTCCAGCTGATCCGCGAGCGCGTGACCGCGAGCGTCGTGCTCCAGCGGGGTCGCCTGGTCAACGGCAAGCGCGGGCTGAAGGTGATCGGCCGGCGGTCTCCGGTGGGTGGTCCGATCGCCTGGATGCACGAGTACGACGACGGCATCGACCCCGACGATCCCGAGGTCGCGGCGGTCGCGGCGGCCCTGCTGGAGCAGGCGCGGGCCGACGTGGGGGAGTAGCCCGCGAGCCGCTCGAACAGCCGCTCGCGACACCGCCGTACCGATTTAGCAAGAGCCCGGGACAGTTGCTAACCTTTGCGGGCGCGATCCCCTGTAGCTCAACTGGCAGAGCATTCGGCTGTTAACCGGAGGGTTGTTGGTTCGAGTCCAACCGGGGGAGCCACCGGAGCCCCGTCTGACCTGCGAGACAGGTCAGACGGGGTTCCTTCGTTTCCGGTCCGGGCCGCCTGCGAAGGTTCCACGTGACGGCCCACGGTCCTGCGATCCTGGCCGAACGTCGATGCGCGTCGGAGGGCACGCTCGAAGCTATTGCCCGGGCCGTCGTGGCGGCCACGAAGGCGCTCCGAGCTCGCGAGAGACCGCCCGTGCCGTCTCGCGAACCAGGTCGCTGATCTGGCCGTCGAGCTCGCCACCGGACGGGAGCACGACACCGATCGCGCCCACGGCTTCGCTGTAGGAGTCGAACACCGGGCTGGCCAGTGAGCTCTCGCCGATCACGGCCTCGTCCCGTTCCGCCGCGATGCCGCTCGCGCGGACCTGGTCCAGCTGATCGCGCAGGTTCTCCGGCGAGCTGATGGTCTCACCCGTCATGCTGCGCAGCTCTCCCGAGGTGAGCACGCGCTTCTCGTCCTCCGGCATGAATGCGAGCATCGCCTTGCCGAGCGCACTGGCGTGGACGGGGATGACGATGCCGACCTCCGGCATCTGCCGGCTACCGTCCGGGCGCGGCTCGTGGTGGATGATCACGACGTCGTCGATGAGGAGGACTCCGGTCCGTACGGCGAGCCCGGTACGCCGGGCGAGATCCTCGGCCCAGGGGATCGCCTTGGACCTGAGCTCGAGCGTGTCCAGGTAGACGTTGCCCAGTCGCAGGACGGCGGGACCGAGCTGGTAGCGGCTTGATCCGCGCTCCTGGACGACCATGCCGTGCTCGACGAGGCTGCGCACGATGCCGTGGGCCGTCGACGGTGCGAGCTCGAGGCGCGCAGCCAGCTCGGACAGGCTCATCCGACGGGTGCCCTGGAGTGCGGTCAGGACGCGAATGGCTCGGTCGACCGATTGGATCACTGGATTCCCCTCTGGTGTGACTGATTTCACGAAAAGTCTTGCGCACTAGTGAATCACAGGTGTACGGTCCCACAAACGTTCGACATTGTCGAACCACATTCGAAACAACTAGTGAGGGGCACGGGCATGCTTGACGACACCACTCTCTTCCAGCGCCTGGGTGCGGAAGCCATCGGAACCGCCTTCTTGGTGTTCATCGGGGTGGGCTCGGTCCCCGCCACACTGATCGTGAACGGCGACGCGCCGTTCACGATGGCTGACCTCGGCATGATCTCGTTCGCGTTCGGCACCGTCGTGATCGCCACCGTCTACGCCCTCGGGCACATCGGCGGTAACCACATCAACCCGGCCGTCACCCTGGGCCTTGCCGCGTCCGGCAAGTTCCCGTGGCGTCAGGTGCCGAGCTACATCGGCGCACAGGTCGTCGGCGCCGTCGTCGGCGCGGTCGCCATCATCGGGGTCCTCGGACACAAGGCCAGCGACGTCGGTCTCGGCGTCGCCGCCTACAACGAGGACCACGTCAGCGTGCTGCAGGCCTTCACCGCCGAGTTCGTCGGCACGTTCATCCTGGTGTTCACGATCTTCGGGGTCATCCACCGCAAGGCTGTTGCCGGCTTCGCCGGTGTCGCCATCGGTCTGGTCGTCTTCGCCGCCATCATTCCGGTCGCACCCACGACCGGTGCCTCGATCAACCCGGCGCGCACGTTCGGCCCGATGCTCGTCCAGCAGTTCGCGGGCGGCGACGTGAAATGGAACCAGCTGCCGGTGTACCTGGCCGCCGAGCTTCTCGCCGGCGTCGTCGCAGCCTTGCTGTACGGCGTGCTTACGCGGACGCCCGCAGATCGCCACACTGCAGGTATCGCCGTGGACCTCGGTGATCCCGACCCCGTGCAGGTGGCCGAGCCCCAAGCCAGCCGGGTCTGACCCGACCCGCACGATTCGGATCCGAAAGGGAATGTCATGAAGAAGCTGATCAACGATCCCAATGATGTCGTGGTCGAGGCGCTGCGGGGAATCGAAGCGGCCCATCCGGAGCTGCAGGTCGACCACCAGCACAAGGTCATCTACCGCGGAGACGCCCCCAAGCAGGGCAAGGTCGGGCTCATCTCGGGCGGTGGATCTGGCCACGAGCCGCTCCACGGCGGCTTCGTCGGCCTCGGCATGCTCGACGCCGCCTGTGCGGGCGAGGTGTTCACCTCACCGGTGCCGGAGCAGATGCTGGCGGCCACCAAGCTGGTCGACGGCGGCGCCGGCGTCCTGCACGTGGTGAAGAACTACACCGGCGACGTCATGAACTTCGAGATGGCGGCGGAGCTGGCGGCTGCAGAGACCGGTGCCAGGGTCGTCTCGGTGGTCACCGACGACGACGTCGCCGTCCAGGACAGCACCTGGACCGCGGGTCGCCGCGGTGTCGGCGTGACCGTTCTGCTCGAGAAGATCGCCGGGGCGGCGGCCGAGCAGGGCCGTGATCTCGACCAGGTTGCCGAGGTCGCGCGCAAGGTCAACGCCAACGGTCGAAGCATGGGCGTCGCGCTGACGTCCTGCACCGTGCCGGCCGCGGGAAAGCCCACCTTCGAGCTCGGTGAGGGCGAGATGGAGCTGGGCGTCGGTATTCACGGTGAGCCCGGCCGGGAGCGGCTGCCGCTCGCGCCTGCGAGTGAGATCGCCGCCATGCTGGTCGAGCCCATCCTCGCGGACCTGACGTTCAAGCCTGGCGATCCGGTGATTGCCTTCGTCAACGGGCTCGGCGGTACGCCGCTGATCGAGCTCTACGTGATGTTCAACGAGGTCGCGCGGATCCTCGCCGGGCACGGTGTGCCGGTTGCGCGTTCGCTCGTCGGCTCCTACATCACCTCGCTCGACATGGCCGGCGCGTCGGTCACCCTGCTCAAGTCCGATGACGAGCTGCTCTCCCTCTGGGACGCTCCCGTCAACACTTCAGCACTGAGATGGGGCATCTGAGAGATGGACGAGAACGTGACCACGGCGGTCCTCGAGCAGTGGGTGCGCAGGTTTGCCCACCTGGTCGCTGAGAACCGTGACTACCTGACCGAGCTCGACGCTGCCATCGGCGATGCCGACCACGGGTCGAACATGGACCGGGGCATGAGGGCCGCCGTGGCCGCGCTCGACGCAAGTCCGCCGGAGACGTGCGGGGCACTCTTCTCCAAGGTGGGCATGACGCTGGTCTCGACGGTCGGGGGTGCCAGTGGACCGTTGTTCGGGACCCTCTTCCTGCGGATCGGCAGCACGCTCGGCGACGACGCCAACGCTGCGCCGCTCGAGGTCGCTGCGGCCCTGCGTGCCGGACTCGGCGGAGTGGTGGACCGCGGCAAGGCCGGACCCGGGGACAAGACCATGTACGACGCGCTCGCACCGGCCGTCGAGGCACTCGACGAGGCGCTCGCCGCAGGGACGGACCTGGCCGCCGGCCTCAAGCAGGCCCGGGACGCGGCCGCGGCCGGACGGGACGCAACGACACCGATGCTGGCGCGCAAGGGCCGGGCGAGCTACCTCGGCGAGCGCAGTGTCGGCCACCAGGACCCCGGCGCGACGACCGTCGCTCTCCTGCTCGAAGCAGCGACCGAAGCGCCCTTCTGAACCCTCCATCTGACGTAACGGACCAGCGAGTGGAGTGCAGTGGCCATGACAGAGAGCCTTTCGGGAGACTCGCCGAGACCCGGTGACGGACGGGGCGTCGGCCTGGTGGTCGTCTCCCACAGCAGGATGCTGGCCCGCTCCGCAGTGGCCCTGGCCTCCGAGATGCTGCACGGGCGTGCGCTGAGGATCGAGGTGGCCGCGGGTCTCGACGACACGACGTTCGGCACCGACGCGGTCGCGATCATGGAAGCCATCGAGCGAGCGGACGGCCCCGAGGGCGTCGTCGTGCTCATGGATCTCGGCAGTGCGGTGCTCAGCACCGAGCTGGCCCTCGATCTGCTGCAGGATCCCTCCATCCGCGATCGGGTGACCCTCTCGCCGGCACCCCTCGTCGAAGGGCTGATCGTCGCGGCCGTCGCGGCGGCGGGTGGTGCGAGTCGAGCAGAGGTCGCTGCCGAGGCCCGGGACGCACTCATGGGCAAGTCGGGCCACCTGTCCCCGCCGCTGGAAGGCGGCCAGGCAGAGGCGGGCACGGTCGACGCAGAGGAGATCGTCGGAGTCTTCTCCGTGCAGAACCCCCACGGGCTGCACGCGCGTCCGGCTGCCCGGCTCGTCAGCGAGGTCCGCGGGCTCGACGCGTCGGTCCAGCTGCGCAACCTCACCACCGGCGGGCCGGCGGTTTCGGCGGGCAGCCTGAGCCGGGTCGCGACGCTGGCGGCCCTGCGTGGCCACGAGGTCGAGGTCCGCGCCTCGGGGCCGCAGGCCCAGGAGGCGGTCGAGCACCTCCTCACCCTCGCGGCGCGTCGGTTCGACGAGACCGCCGAGGAGGCCGCCGAACCGGTGGCGACGGGGCCGGCCCGTTCGGTCGGCGGCCCGCTCCCTGCGTCGCCCGGGATTGCGATCGGCCCGGTCCGCCGGCTCAGCGCCGTACCCGTCGACCTCGACCAGGGACCACGGGGCGAGCCGGCCGCGGAATGGCGGCGCATCGTGGAGGCGGTGGCCGCCGTACGCCGCGACATCGAGCACGTCCGCGTCGTGACGGCACGCGAAGTCGGCACGGAGCAGGCCAGCATCTTCGATGCGCACCTGTCCCTGCTCAGCGACGCCGAGATGCTTGCGGACGTCAAGGCCCGGACCAGCTCCGGGATCAGCGCCGTCTCCGCGTGGGCCGGATGCCTGGCTGACGTCGAGCGCGAGTGGGCGAGCCTGCCCGACCCCTACCTGAGGGAGCGTGCCGTCGATGTCCACGCGGTCGGCGACCAGGTCCTCCGGGCGCTGACCGGAGAGCCAGCCAGGCAGATGACGTCGAGTGGAGTCCTGGTGGCCGGCGACCTGACTCCTGCGGAGACCGCCGGGCTCGACCTTTCGCTGGTGACCGGTGTCGTCCTCGCCTTCGGCAGTCCGACCTCCCACGCGGCGATCCTGGCCCGGGCCCGGGACATCCCCGTGGTGGTCGCGGCCGGTCCAGAGGTGCTGAGCATCGCCGAAGGAAGCACAGTGCTGCTCGATGGCAGCACGGGTGAGCTGCACGTCGACCCGGACTCCCACCTGCTCGCGGAGTACGAACGCCGCTCGGCCGACGCCGGCGAGCAGCGAGCGCGACAGCTCGCGCTTGCCGGCGAGCCTGCGACCTCGCTCGACGGCACGTCCGTCGTCGTGGCCGCCAACCTCGGGTCCGTCGCCGACGCCCGTGCCGCCGTCGCGGCCGGTGCGGACGGTGCCGGGCTGGTTCGCACCGAGTTCCTCTTCCTCGATCGAAGCTCCGCGCCCGGTGTCGAGGAACAGCACGACGAGTACGTCGCGATCGCCGAGACCATGGCCGGCCGGCGGATCACCCTGCGGACCCTCGACGTGGGGGGTGACAAGCCGCTGTCGTACCTGCCGATGCCGCGTGAGGCGAACCCGTTCCTCGGCCAGCGCGGGATCCGGCTCAGCCTCGAGCACCGCGACCTCCTCCGGGACCAGATGGCGGCGATCTGTCGTACCGCGCGAGAGTTCCCGACGAGCGTGATGATCCCGATGGTGTCCACACCCGGCGAGATGGTCGAGGCACGGCAGGTGCTCCTGGAAGCGGCCGGACCTGCAGGCCTCCCGGAGGCGCTGCACATCGGCACGATGATCGAGGTCCCGTCTGCGGCGCTCAAGATCGAGGCGTTCCTGCCGTACGTCGACTTCGTCAGCATCGGCACCAACGACCTGACGCAGTACACCCTCGCCGCCGAGCGGGGAAACGGCGCCGTGACGGCCCTCTTCGACGCCCTCGACCCGGGTGTGCTCCAGCTGATCGACCACGTGTGCCGGGCGGCCCGCGGTCGGATCGACGTTGCTGTCTGTGGCGAGGCCGCGTCCGACGAGCTGGCCATTCCGGTGCTGGTCGGGCTGGGTGTGCGGGAGTTGAGCGTCTCGCCGTCCGCCGTACCCAGGGTCAAGGCGGCAGTCAGGGAGCTCGACGTCGCACGCTGCGCCGCGCTGGCCCGCGAGGCACTGACCATGGCGGGAGCTGACGACGTTCGCAAGCTCGTGCTGGCGATGCTGTCGGGAGCCGGCGCCTGATCTGGGAGAGGGATCCCGCATGAAGACGTCCACGACCAGGCTGGTCTTCGCCTTCTGCGAGGGTGACAAGGACCAGAAGGACCTGCTCGGTGGCAAGGGTGCGAACCTTGCCGAGATGACCCGGCTGGGCCTGCCGGTGCCGCCGGGGTTCACGATCACGACCGAGGCGTGCCGGTTCTACCTCGAGCAGGGCCGCGAGCCGGACCTGCTGACCGTGCAGGTCACCACCGCGCTGCGCCGTCTCGAGGACGAGGTCGGGCGTCGGTTGGGTGACGCGACCGACCCACTCCTGGTGAGTGTCCGCTCGGGAGCGAAGCACTCCATGCCCGGAATGATGGAGACGGTCCTCAACGTCGGGCTCAACGACCGTTCGGTGCTGGGGCTGGCCGATGCTTCGGGTGACGAGCGGTTCGCGTGGGACTCCTATCGACGCCTGATCCAGATGTTCGGCAAGACCGTTCTCGGCGTCGACGGTGAGGCGTTCGGGTCAGCCCTGGAGGCGGCCAAGCTGCGGAAGGGGGTCGACTCCGACATCGAGCTGGAGGCCAGGGACCTGCAGGCGCTCGTCGCCGAGTTCAAGCAGATCGTCCTGGTTCACACGGGCGAGGAGTTTCCCCAGGAGCCACGTCGCCAGCTCGACCTGGCAACGCGTTCGGTCTTCGACTCGTGGAACACCCACCGAGCCAGGCTCTACCGCCGACGTGAGCGCATCCCGCACGACCTGGGCACGGCGGTGAACGTCTGCGCGATGGTCTTCGGCAACCTCGGCCCGACCTCGGGCACGGGCGTCTGCTTCACCCGGGACCCTGCGACAGGGAAGAAGGGCGTGTACGGCGACTACCTTGCGAACGCCCAGGGCGAGGACGTCGTCTCCGGGATTCGAAACACGCTCCCGCTGGATGACCTCGCCAGGCTCGATCCCGACTCGTACGCCGAGTTGACGCTGATCATGCGTCGCCTGGAGACGCACTACCGAGATCTGTGTGACATCGAGTTCACGGTCGAGCGCGGCAAGCTGTGGGTGCTCCAGACGCGGGTGGGCAAGCGCACCGCCGCGGCGGCGTTCCGGATCGCCGTCCAGCTCGTCGACGAGGGCCTGATCACCATGGACGAGGCGCTCGAGCGGGTCGCCGGCGCGCAGCTGGCGCAGCTGATGTTCCCGCAGTTCGATGCTGGGGCCGAACGCAATCTGTGGACCAGGGGCATGGCCGCCTCACCGGGCGCGGCCGTCGGCAGGATCGTCTTCGACCCGGCGACGGCCGTCGCGTGGCACGCGCGTGGAGAGCGAGTGATCCTGGTCCGCAAGGAGACGAACCCCGAGGATCTCGAAGGGATGATCGCCGCGACCGGCATCCTCACCAGCCGCGGCGGCAAGACGTCGCACGCCGCCGTCGTCGCACGCGGCATGGGCAAGACCGCGGTCTGCGGAGCCGAATCCGTCACGGTCGACGCGGCCCGCCGCGTTGCCGTCGCAGGGGGGAGGACCCTCCACGAGGGGGACACCCTCTCCCTCGACGGCTCGACCGGCGAGGTCTTCCTGGGTGAGCTGCCGGTCGTACCCTCCCCGGTGGTGTGCTACCTCGAGCACGGCCTCGAGGTCGCCCTGGCCGGCGTGGACGAAAGCACTGCCGAGGTGATCAGGGCCGTCGACCGTCTGCTCGCTCACGCCGACAGGGTCAGGCGCATGCGGGTGCGCGCCAACGCCGACACGGGTGCCGACGCCGACCGGGCACGCCGCATGGGGGCAGAGGGGGTCGGGCTCTGCCGCACCGAACACATGTTCCTCGGCGAGCGGCGCCCCCTCATCGAACGGGTGGTCCTGGCTGCAGATGCCGAGGAGCGCGAGGCTGCCCTGGCCGAGCTGGTGGCGCCACAGATCCAGGACTTCGTGGACCTGCTGACCGCGATGGACGGCCTGCCGACGACGATCCGCTTGCTCGACCCGCCGCTCCACGAGTTCCTTCCCGATCGTGCTGAGCTCATGGTCAAGGCGGCGGTGGCGAGGGAGCGTGGCGAGGTCGATCCGAATGACGTTCGCCTGCTCGCGGCGGTGGAGCGCCTGCATGAGTCCAACCCGATGCTCGGGCTGCGCGGTGTTCGCCTGGGGCTGACCGTCCCGGGGCTCTTCGCCCTCCAGGTGCGTGCGATCGCCCAGGCCACGGCGCAACTGAGGAAGGCGGGCGGCAACCCCCGGCCCGAGATCCTCGTACCGCTGGTCGGCTCCGTGATGGAGCTGCATCTGGTCCGCGACGAGGCCGACTCGATCGTGGCCGAGGTTGCCGCTTCGGAATGCGTGGACCTGGCGATACCGATCGGCACGATGGTCGAGCTGCCTCGAGCTGCGCTGACCGCGTTCCGGGTCGCTGAGGCGGCCGAGTTCTTCTCGTTCGGCACCAACGACCTCACTCAGACGACGTGGGGGTTCTCGCGCGACGACGTCGAGGCGGGGTTCTTCGCGGCGTACCTCGACAAGGGCGTCTTCACGGTCTCCCCGTTCGAGACCCTCGATGCGAGCGGGGTCGGCCGGCTGGTCGACATCGCGACGAGAGAAGGGCGCAGCACCCGTCCCGACCTGAAGGTCGGTGTCTGCGGCGAGCACGGTGGTGACCCGGAGTCGATCCACTTCTTCCACAGCACGGGGCTCGACTACGTCTCCTGCTCGCCGTTCCGCGTGCCTGTCGCGCGGCTGGAAGCCGGTCGCGCCATGCTCGGTCGGCCCAGGGCCTCGGCCGCCCACGACGACAACCTCGAACGCACCTGAACGCGGAGTTCGGGCCGGTGAATGTCAGGTGGTCCGTCGTGCGTCTCCGTCTGTTTCGACGACGGTTCCGGTGATGTCGGGGTTGGTGGGAGGAGCACGACCGCTTCGGCGATGTCGCGCGTGGTGGCGGCGGCGTGCAGCACCACCGGAGCGTCGGCGTCCCTGGCGAGAGCCCGTCTCTCCCTGTCGCAGGTTCGCGGGAACGAACTTGAGGAAGCCCATCAGGCCGCCCGGGCGGTCGAGAACCTCCTGGCCGGTCCCGACCGCGCGCGACCGGTGACCGCGATGCCGGAGTTCGGAACCCGGATCCACGGTGCGCGCGTCCGCGGCGTCGGCTTCCCCCAGCTGGCGAACCGGGGCAGCGTCGTCTGGGGTTCCCTGAGGTCCGGCTCGGCGGTGGTGGCGCTGGTCCGCGACACCACGTCCGTCGCCCTCGTGTCGGTCAACGCCGACCGGGTCCTGCGCGCGCTCGCAGCTCGCCTGTGGCCCGACGACGGAGACCGCCACGACGCGGCGGACGTCGTCGCGCCGGTCGCGTCCTGAGGCCGATCAGACCCCTGCCAGCGCGGGCGCGTCGTGCGACGGCGCCGGCAGCTCCGCCGAGGCCGGGCCGGTCAACGGCTGGAACCGCCGCAGCCGCAGGCTGTTGGTGACCACGAAGACCGACGAGAAGGCCATCGCGGCGCCGGCGAGCATCGGGTTGAGCAGTCCGGCAGCCGCCAGCGGCAGCGCGGCGACGTTGTAGGCGAACGCCCAGAAGAGGTTGCCCTTGATCGTCCGGAGCGTACGCCGGGACAGCCGGATCGCGTCCGCCGCCACCCGGAGATCCCCGCGGACGAGGGTGAGGTCGCTGGCCTCGATCGCGACATCGGTGCCGGTGCCCATCGAGAGCCCGAGGTCGGCCTGCGCCAACGCGGCCGCGTCGTTGACCCCGTCGCCGACCATCGCGACGACGCGACCAGCAGCCTGCAGGCGCTTGACCACGTCGACCTTGTCGGCCGGGAGCACGTTCGCGATGACGGTTTCGGGGGAGACCTCGATGCCTACCTGCCGCGCGACGGCGTGCGCCGTGGGCTCGTTGTCCCCGGTCAGCAGCACCGGCAGCAGGCCGAGGCTGCGCAGCTGGGCGATCGCCTCGGCCGACGTCGGCTTGACCGCGTCGGCGACGACGAGGACAGCACGCGCCCGTCCGTCCCAGCCGACCGCGATCGCGGTGGCTCCGTCGGACTGGGCGGCTGCGAAGGCGGCCTCGAGATCCGGGCCCAACGGCTGCGACCACTCCTCGAGGAGGCGCGGCCGGCCCACGAGGACCGCGTGGCTGCGATCGGCCGCCACGACGACCCCCTGCACCCCGAGTCCCTCGACGTTCACGAAGTCCTCGACCGGCGGAAGGGCCCCGACCCGGCTCCGGGCCGCGTCCGCCACGGCCCGGGCGATCGGGTGTTCCGAGGCGTGCTCGAGCGCTCCGGCCAGCCGGAGGACCTGGTCCACGTCCTCACCCTCGCCGGCCACGACGTCCAGGAGTGTCATGTGACCGGTGGTGACGGTGCCGGTCTTGTCGAGCACGATCGTGTCGACCCGTCGCGTCGACTCGAGCACCTCAGGTCCCTTGATGAGGATGCCGAGCTGTGCGCCGCGGCCGGTACCCACCATCAGCGCCGTCGGCGTCGCCAGGCCGAGCGCGCAGGGGCACGCGATGATCAGGACCGCGACCGCCGCGGTGAAGGCGGCGGACAGGTCCTGGCCGGCGCCGACCCAGAAGCCCAGGGTCGCTGCGGCGAGGCCGATCACGATCGGGACGAACACGCCCGAGATCCGGTCGGCGAGCCGCTGGACCTGCGCCTTCCCGTTCTGCGCGTCCTCGACCAGCCGGGCCATCTGCGCCAGCTGGGTGTCCGAACCCACCCTGGTGGCGCGCACCACGAGCCGACCACCGGCATTGACGGTGGCTCCGACGACCGCGTCACCGACGCCCACCTCGACCGGCACCGACTCCCCGGTGAGCATCGAGGCGTCGACGGCCGAGCTGCCCTCCTCGACGACACCGTCCGTGGCGATCTTCTCGCCCGGGCGTACGACGAACGCGTCGCCGACCGCGAGCTGGTCGGTGGGGATCCGCACCTCGACCTGCCCGTCGGGACTGCTCCGCAGCACAGCCACGTCCTTGGCGCCCAGCTCGAGCAAGGCTCGCAGGGCCGCGCCCGCCCGCCGCTTGGAGCGGGCCTCGAAGTAGCGGCCGGCGAGGATGAACGTGGTGACGCCCGCGGCGGCCTCGAGGTAGATGTTCCCGGCGCCGTCGGTGCGGGCCACGGTGAGCTCGAACGCGTGCTTCATCCCCGGAGTGCCGGCGGTGCCCCAGAACAGGGCGTACACCGACCAGCCCAGAGCTGCCAGCGTGCCGAGCGACACCAGGGTGTCCATGGTCGAGGTGCCGTGCCGCAGGTTCGTCCACGCGGCCCGGTGGAACGGCCAGGCGCCCCACACCACGACCGGTGCTGCCAGCGTCAGCGAGAGCCACTGCCAGTAGGTGAACTGGAGGGCCGGCACCATCGCGAACGCGATGACCGGGACCGACAGCGCCGCCGATCCGAGCAGGCGCTGCCGCAGCGGGCGCACCGGATCATGCGCGTCCGTGTCGTCCTCGTCGTGGCCCTCTGCGTGGGCCGGCCGGGGGAGTGCGGCGCCGTACCCGGCCTGCTCGACGGTGTGGATCAGGTCGCCGGGCTCGACGCCGTCGGCGAACGTGACCTTCGCCTTCTCGGTGGCGTAGTTGACCGTCGCCGTGACCCCGTCGAGCTTGTTCAGCTTGCGCTCGATCCGGTTCGCGCAGGAGGCACAGGTCATCCCGCTGATCTCCAGCTCCACCTCCTGGGTGGTGACGCCCGGTGATCCGGTCGCGGAAGCCATGGTGTTCTCCTGTCCTGCGTGGGTCAGTGGTTGACGTGGCCGTCGCCGGCCGGGGTCTTCGCGGAGGTGCCGGTGCCTGCTGCGGTGACCGTGAAGGCCGCGGTCCGGACGACGCCCTGGTGCTTGAAGTCGAGGTAGAGGTGGTAGCGCCCGCCGCTCGGCACGTCGGCGAAGAACGTCACGTCAGGCCCGGAGGCGGTCTTCCCGTCGCCCGGGGTGCCCTCGGGGTGGACGTGCAGGTAGGCGAGGTCGCCGTCGCGGAGCGCGACCAGGTGACCGTAGGCCGCCAGGTAGGGCTCGAGGTCGGTGACCGGCTTGCCGTCGCGGGACACCCGGAGGGTGAGCTTCGCGTCGCGGCCTGCGGTGAGATCGCCGGACAGCGTCACGGTGTAGCCGTCGACGGTGGCGGTCCTCACGTCGGTCGTCGCCGGCGGCGCGGGCTGGTAGCTGCCGGCCACCGAGAGATCGGTGCCCAGCGTGAGTGCGTCGGCCCCGGTGGCCTTGAAGTCGGCGAACAGACGCCACGCGCCCGGCGTCAGGTCGAGGTCGGTGGTCCAGGTGCCGTCCGCGTCCCTGACCGGGTGGACGTGCTGGAAGCCGCTGAAGTCGCGACGTACGGCGATGAGGTGGAGCTCCTTGTCGTGCTCGAGGTCGTACGCGCTGACGGGGGAGCCGTCGGGACCCTCGATCGTGAAGCTGAGTGGTACACCGGAGCCGGCCGGTGCGGACGTGGCCGCGAGCCGGAAGGTGTAGCCGTCCTGGGAGACCTGCAAGCCCTTCGGGAACGACGCCTCGGCGCCCATCGCCATGCCTTCGCCGCCGCCGGACATGTCCGCATGGCTCGCGGTGGTCGTCTCCAGCGGACCGACGACATGGCCGACGCCGAGTGCGCCGGCGAACGCCACCGCCAGGAGGCCCACGAACCCGAGCAGCTTGGTGGCAACGTTCATGCGAGCTGGTACCCGGCTTCCTCGACCGCGGCCCGGACGGCAGCCTCGTCGAGCGGCTCCGTGCTGGTGACGGTGACCTGTCCGGTCTCGAGGACGACGTCGACGCCCTCAACGCCCGGCACCTCCTGGACCTCCTCGGTCACCGACGCGACGCAGTGGCCGCACGTCATCCCCGTCACGGTGTAGGTCTGCTCAACGCTCATCGGTAGGCCTTCCTTTCACGGATCGCTTTCCATGAATATACCCCGGGAGGGTACTTTGATCAACCTGTCGAAGAACAACAATGAATACCCGTATGGGGTACACTGACCGCAGATCAGCAGGCTCGACGCCCGGGAGACACGACATGTCCGAGACCGTTCACCACCAGCACGGCTACATCCACCGCAAGGACGACTACCTCCGGCGCCTCAAGCGCATCGAGGGGCAGGCGCGAGGGCTGCAGCGGATGGTCGAGGAGGAGAAGTACTGCATCGACATCCTCACGCAGATCTCGGCGATCACCAAGGCGCTGCAATCGGTCGGCCTCGGCCTGCTCGACGAGCACCTGGGCCACTGCGTGGTGGACGCGGCCGCGACCGGAGGGCGCGAGGCCGAGATCAAGCTCAAGGAGGCCTCGGACGCCATCGCCCGGCTGGTGCGGTCCTAGGAGACTGCTGAAGAATCCTGCCTGCTGCGCGCAGCCCCGCACGCACGCTGGCTGCGTTCTCGTCGGTCAACGCGGCGCTGCCGCGCCTTCCCGCCTCGGCCTTGCCATCGCACGCACGGGACAGCGCTCGCGACGGCCGGATCCTTCGGCACCCTCCTAGGACCTCAGCTCTGCGCGGAAGGATGCCGTGCCGAGGTCGCGGGTGACGCTCACGCTCCACCGCCTGCCGGCGCAGGCGCAAGCGCCGGCGAGGAGGCTGGTCGCCTGCCTCGCCAGCGCTCGCAGAGTCATGCAGCGCCCTCGTCCGCATCGCCGTCGAGGAGCTCCTCGTCGGCGCAGGCAGGCTGGTCGGCGGTCGCGAATCCGTTCCGCGTGTGGCTGGAGTCGCAGAAGGGCTGGTTCGCCGACCGTCCGCACCGGCACAGCAGCAGGATGCGCTGTCCCTCCAGGTCGTACTCCTGACCGTCGGGGTCGAGCAGCCTGAAGGTCCCCTTGACCTGGAGAGGTCCGTTGCGGACGGCCTTGACGGTGACCGGGCGCGACGGGGGCGGTGGTGGAGCGTCGCTCATGCCTCGTCGACGATCGAGTAGCCGACCTGGGCGACAGCGGCACGGATCGCGGCGTCGTCGGCGCTCCCGACGACTTCGAGGGTTCCCGTGGACACGTCGACGTCCACGTCCTCGACGCCGGCGACATCCGTCACGGCGTTGGTGACCTTGTTGACGCACCCGTTGCAGGTCATCCCGGCGACGGTGTAGGTGGCGGTGTTGCTCATGGATCGGTCTCCTCGTCTGGCATGAATGGGGATCCCAACAGTACCCCGGTAGGGTATGTGGTTGTCAACAACCTGCAGCGCCGACCACGTCGGCCGTGTCAGGGCCGGCGGGCATGGAAGCGCATCACGTGGTCCCGGTACGACGTGCGCACGGACACGTCCTCGAAACCGACCGCCTCGAGCCCGTGCCACAGCTCGTCGACGGCGAGGATCCGGTGCGGCGACCGGTCCGCCCAGTGGATCAGCCGCGCGAACCGGGTGTCGGTGAAGTCGTACCCGACGAGGACACCGCCCGGACGCAGCACCCGGGCGGCCTCGGCGAGCGCAGCGGGCCACGCGATCACGTGGTGGAGCATCAGATGGCTGGTGACGACGTCGAAGGCGCTGTCGCCGAAGGGGAGAGCCGTGACGTCGGCCTGCTCGACTGTGACGTCGGGCAGTCCGGACAGCCGGGCGCCGGCCGCGCGGACCATGGCAGCGTCGAGGTCGGTGGCCGTCAGCCGGATCCCCGGATGCGTGCGCATCATGCCCTCCGCCATGGCGCCGCTCCCGGAACCCAGCTCCAGTACGTCACCCCTCAGCGGCGTGCCGTCCAGCGCCCAGGGCAGCACCACGCCAGAGGCGAAGGCTCGCCACGGTGCGCTGCGGCAGAACACCTGCTCGGCTGTCGACATGATCGGCACGGATCTGTCCTCTCGTTGGTCGACCGGCCTCGCGCCGATCAGTGATCGTGACCCTCGTGGTGGTGGGTGGAGGAGCCCGCGGACTCGGCAGGGCCGCCCATCATGCGCAGCATCGGGAGTCCACCGGTGCGCACGAACCGCACCACGAGCACGGCGGTGAGGACGAGGAAGCCGAGGTTCAGCCAGGTGGTGTAGTTCCACGAGAACGACGCCTCGACCACGGTCGCGCTGCGCTCGTCGGGCATCAGGCCGAGCGCGCCGAACAGGATCTCGATCACGTAGCCGGCGACGACCATGGCGAGGTAGAAGATGCCGGTGATCCGCAGCGCAGCCTTCGTCCCGTAGTACTTCCGGTAGATCAGGATGATCGGCACGATGATCAGGTCCGCGAAGATGAAGCTGATCACTCCGCCGAAGCTGATCCCGCCGTTCCACAGCACCGCCGCCAGCGGCACGTTGCCGATCGAGCACACGAAGCTCACGGCGGCCACGAGCGGGCCGATCAGCGGTCCCCACAGCTTGGCGGCAGTGGGGTCGCTCTGCAGGAAGAACGTCTGCAGCCAGCTGGTCGGGACCCACGCCGCGAACGCGCCCGCGATGAGCAGGCCGAGCACGATGTCGCGCAGCACCGATGCCCAGTCCATCACGTAGTAGTGCGAGATCGAGGTGAACCCGTCGCGCGACCACAGCCGCTGCCACAGCGTGCCGCCGCCGCTGACCGACATGTCCATCGCGGCGTGACCCTCCATCGAGCCGGCCAGGCCACGGTCGGCCTGCTCTCGCGCCGCTTCGAGGATGCGTCCGCGCATCCACAGCCGGAACAGCAGCGCGACGACCACGATCATGATCGGGCCGCCGAGGAATTCGGCCAGCGTGAACTGCCACCCCATCAGCAGGGCCAGGATGATGCCCAGCTCGACCACGAGGTTCGTGGAGGCGATCTCGAAGGCCATGGCCGCGCTGAACGACGCTCCCTTGCGGAACAGCGACCGTGCGAGCGCGACGGCCGCGTAGGAGCACGACGACGAGGCGGCGCCGAGGCCGGTGGCCCAGGCGAGGGACCGCGGCGAGTCGCCTGCGAGGAAGCGGGTCACCTGCTCGCGACGTACGACGGCCTGCACGACGCCCGACAGGAAGAACCCGAGCACCAGCGGCCAGAGGATCTCCCACCCCATCGCGCCCGCCATCCGGAGCGCGTCTCCGACCGACCCGAGAATGTCCGTCATCGCCATGCCCTCCGAACCGTGGACGTCAGCACCCGCACGAGTGTACCCCCATGGGGTATATCGCGCACCAGGGTCGTGCGCCCTCGCGCATGTGCTCGTCGGACTGCGGGTACGCGTACCAGCGCAGGCGGGGTCAGGTTTCGCGCTGGGGGCGAGCCACACACTCCAGGTCACGGGTGTCGTCCGGCGCCCGTCGAGGACAGGTCGTGGTGCGGTGAGGGATCGATGAGGCGCTTGAAGACCGGTTTCGTCCTCGGCGAGCGGTACGTCCTCGAGGGCCGGATCGCGTCGGGGGGCATGGCCGACGTCTGGGAAGCGCTCGACGAGACCCTGCAGCGCCAGGTGGCGGTCAAGGTGATGCGCCCCGACACCGAGCACGAGGAGATCTTCCGGCTCCGCTTCCGTGACGAGGCGCTGCACGCGGCGGCCTTGCTGCACACGAACATCGCGACGGTCTTCGACTACGGCGAGCACGACGGTCTGGCCTACCTCGTGATGGAGCGGGTCGAGGGCCGGACGCTGAGCGAGGTCGTCCGCGAGGACGGACCCGTCGAACCCGACCGGGTCGGCTCGATCATCGGGCAGGCGGCGCTCGCGCTCGGCGTCGCCCACGACCAGCGGGTCGTGCACCGCGACGTCAAGCCCGGCAACATCCTGCTCCGCAGCGACGGGCTGGTGAAGCTGACCGACTTCGGGATCGCGCGCGCGATCGGCGCCGCGGGGCACACCCGGATCGGCGAGCTGCTCGGCACGCCGCACTACCTGAGCCCCGAGCAGGCGCTGGGGGAGTCCGCGTCGGGCGCCAGTGACCTCTACGCCCTCGGCGTGGTCGCGCACGAGCTGATCACCGGCAAGCGTCCGTTCGACGGCGGTACGCCGATCGCGACCGCCCTGATGCACGTGCACGAGGCGCCGCCGCCGCTGCCCGACTTCGTCCCCGAGCCGCTGGCGATGGTGGTCACCGACCTGCTGGCCAAGAACCCCGCGGACCGGCCCCCCAACGCGCGCGCAGTCGCGGTCCGCCTCGGGCTGGCCGACCACGAGATCGCCGGGCTCGCCCTGGGCCTCGCACGGACCGTGTACGGCGACGGTGACGAGCCGGACGAGGAGGTCAAGCCGCTGTCGCGGGCCCTCCTGGACCCGGCGCCGACGATGGCCACCGACGTCGCCGACCTCCTGGCCGAGGACTGACGAGCCGCTAGTCGCCCCAGCCCATCGGGACCACCTCGAACGGCGCGGCGAACGCGACGCCGAGGCGCTGACCCGTGGCACGCGCCATCCCCTCGAGGAACTCCCGGGGGTCCCAGTTCTCCCAGCCCAGGCCGTCGATGTACGCCGCGTGCGCCTTCAGTGACTCCACGCCCTGGTCGAACGTGTCGGTGGTGTCCACGGCGTGCGTGGCCATCGGCGAGCCGAACACCCAGACCTGCTTGACGCCGCCCCACGGCTCGAGGCCGTCGTCGGTGATCTGCTCGGGGAAGATCCACCGGTTGCCCGCGTCGCGCACCGCGTCGAGCACGGCCTTGCCGACGGCGATGTGGTCGGCCTGGTTGAGGTTCGACCCGCCCCACGTGTCGCGGTGGTTGCCGGTGATCACCACGTCCGGGCGGTGCCGGCGCACCTCCGCGGCGAGCAGGCGGCGCATCGGGACGCCGTACTCGAGGATCCCGTCGGGCTGGCCGAGGAAGTCGACGGCGTCGACGCCGACGATGCGGGCCGACTCGACCTGCTCCTTCTCGCGGACGACGCGGCACTCGTCGGGTGCCATGCCGTCGATGCCGGCCTCGCCGCTGGTGACCATCGTGTAGCCGACCCACTTGCCCTGACCGGTCCAGCGGGCCACCGCCGCGGCGGCGCCGAACTCCATGTCGTCGGGGTGGGCGACGATGCAGAGCGCCCGCTCCCAGGTCTCGTCGAGCGGCTCGAAAAGCTCAGGTGCGTCCATGGGCGACAGCGTAGGCGCGCGCGATATCCACTGGCGACGACATTGCCGACGCAGCAGAGTGCGCTCCATGGAAGTCGCGCCGACCACGCCGTACTGGGGCACCGACGAGTACGCCGCGGAGCTGCACGCATGGGTCGAGGACCAGGTCGGCCCGGCCCGGATGACGCGGGTGAAGCTGCGGCCCTGGTCGACGGTGTGGCGGGCCGAGGCGGGCGACCGGGTCTACTGGGCCAAGCAGAACTGTCCGACGCAGGCATTCGAAGGTGCGCTGACCCGCCTCCTCCACGAGCTCGTGCCGGACCGCGTGCTCGAGCCGCTCGCGGTGCGGGAGGACGGCACGTTCCTCCTCCCCGACGGCGGACCGGTGCTCCGCGACCTCGACCGCGGGCCGGGCGACCGCGAGGCCTGGCAACAGGTCGTCGGGGAGTGGGCCGGGCTGCAGCGGGACCTGGCGCCGCGCGCCGACGAGCTCGCCGCCGTCGGCGTGACGAGGGTGCCGCCGGAGCGGTTCGTGGCCGACACCCTCGCCCGCGCCGACGAGCTGCACGCGCTCCACCCGTCCGACCCGCGCCACCTCGACACTCCTCGGTGGACCTCGCTCCGGAGCGCGGAGCCCGTGCTCGCGGAAGCCGCGGCCGCCGTCGTCGACCTCGGCCTCCCAATGACGCTGAACCACAACGACCTGCACGACGGCAACTCGTTCGTCGCAGCGGGCGCGCCGTTGCGGTTCTTCGACCTCGCCGACGCCGTGCTCGCAGAGCCGATGGGTGTGCTGCTCGTGCCGCTCGGCCAGCTCGCCGACCAGCCCAGGACGCGTGGCGCGGTGGTGCGCGCCTGGGTGGAGGCGTGGCGCGAGGTCGCCGACGAGAGCCGGCTCTGGCGGGCGCTCCCGCACGCGCTCCGGCTCGCGGCCCTGGCGCGGCACGAGGCCTGGTGGCGGGTGATGACATCGATGACGTCCGACGAGCTCGCCGAGTGGGGGATGGCGGCGCCGTACTGGCTGGCGCGGGTCGCGGAGCCGCCGCCGGAGGTGCTCGCACGACTCTGATCCGCGCTCGTCGAATAGGCCGCGAGCAAGGGTCGCGACTACCCTTGGCCGGTGACCGAGACACCCGACGCCGCCTCCTTCGACGACCTCGGTCTGGATCCCAAGGTGCTCAAGGCACTCAAGGACGTGGGCTACGAAACCCCCTCGCCGATCCAGGCGGAGGCGATCCCGCCGCTCCTCACCGGGCAGCACGTGGTCGGACTGGCCCAGACCGGCACCGGGAAGACGCTGGCGTTCGCGGCGCCGATCCTCTCGCGGATCGACCTCAGCCAGAAGACCCCGCAGGCGCTCGTGCTCGCCCCGACCCGTGAGCTGGCGCTCCAGGTCGCCGAGGCCTTCGAGCGGTACGCCGCGCACGTCAAGGGCCTGCACGTCCTGCCCGTGTACGGCGGTCAGGGGTACGGCGTCCAGCTCTCCGCCCTCCGCCGCGGGGTCCACGTCGTCGTCGGCACGCCCGGGCGGGTGATGGACCACCTCGAGAAGGGCACCCTGGACCTCAGCGAGCTGCGCTTCGTCGTGCTCGACGAGGCCGACGAGATGCTCAACATGGGCTTCGCCGAGGATGTCGAGCAGATCCTGTCGGGCACTCCGGAGTCCAAGCAGGTCGCGCTGTTCTCGGCGACGATGCCGCCGCAGATCCGCCGGATCGTCAAGCAGCACGCACCGAACGCGACCGAGATCAAGGTGCGCTCGACCTCGACGACCGCCGCGAACGTCGAGCAGCGCTACCTCAAGGTCGCGCACCCGCAGAAGCTCGACGCCCTCACCCGCATCCTGGAGGTCGAGAACTTCGACGGGATGATCGTGTTCGTCCGCACGAAGAACGCCACGGAGGAGCTCGCCGAGCGGCTCCGCGCACGCGGCTTCTCCGCCGCGGCGATCAACGGAGACGTCGCCCAGGTGCAGCGCGAGCGCACGATCGAGCAGCTGCGCAAGGGCAAGCTCGACATCCTCGTCGCCACCGACGTCGCTGCGCGCGGCCTCGACGTCCCGCGGATCAGCCACGTGGTCAACCACGACATCCCCACCGACACCGAGTCCTACGTGCACCGGATCGGCCGCACCGGGCGCGCCGGCCGACCGGGTGTGGCGATCTCGTTCGTCACCCCGCGCGAGAACCACCTGCTCCGGGCGATCGAGAAGACCAACCGGACCACGCTGCAGGAGATGCGGCTGCCGACCGTCGAGGACGTCAACGCCTTCCGGGTCTCGAAGTTCACCGAGGCGATCGGGCAGGCGCTCGGCGACCCGCAGCTGAGCGTGTTCCGCGACCTGGTGGCCGCCTACGAGGCCGAGCACGACGTGCCGGCGCTCGACATCGCCGCGGCGGTCGCGGTGCTCGCCCAGGACGGCGAGCCGCTGTTCCTCGAGGACGTGCCGGAGCCGGCCCGCTCGCCCCACCAGGAGCGCACGAAGGAGCGTCGCGGCAGCGGCAAGCCGATGGCGTCGTACCGGATCGAGGTGGGCAAGCGCCACCGCGTCGAGCCGCGGCAGATCGTCGGTGCGCTCGCCAACGAGGGCGGCCTGTCGCGCGAGGACTTCGGGAAGATCGACATCAAGCCGGCGTTCTCGATCGTCGAGCTCCCGGCCGACCTGTCCGCCGACACGCTCCGCAAGCTCGAGGACACCCGGATCTCCGGGGTGCTGATCGCCCTCAAGCCCGACCGGTTCTCGCGTGGCCGCTGGGCGGAGCGGCCGTCGTCGTACTCGCGCGGCGACCGCGGTGCCGGCCCGGCCGCGGGCGGCAAGAAGCCGCGGCACAAGCACCGCGCCCCGTAGCCGCGTGATCTTTCCGCGGCGGGCTCGTTGAGCAGGCGACGCCCACCCAGGAGGATCCCGTGCGCCGTTTCGCCGTTCTCGTCGCCTGCCTTGCCGCCGTCCTCGCCGGGTCACCGGCCCGCGCGGCCGACCCGCTGCCGGTCCCGTACCAGTTCATCCCGTCGGCACTGCTGGGCGGCGCGCCCGACGCGGACGCCCCGGGGACCAACGACTGGAGCTGCCGGCCGACCGCGGCGCACCCCCGTCCGGTGGTCCTCGTGCACGGCACCGGCGGCAACCGCAGCACCAACTGGCAGACCTACGGCCCGCTGCTGAAGAACAACGGCTACTGCGTCTTCGCGCTCACCTACGGAGTCCTGCCCCGTACGGCGTACCCGTTCAATGCCCTCGGGGGCCTCACCAGCATCCCGGGCAGTGCTGCCGAGCTGGGCTCGTTCATCGACCGGGTGCTGGCCGCGACCGGTGCCGACAAGGTCGACCTGGTCGGCCACTCCCAGGGCACGCTGATGCCCGACTACTACGCGAAGTTCCTCGGCGGAGCCGACAAGATCGGCAGCTACATCTCCCTGGCCCCGCTCTGGCACGGCACCGGTCTCGGTGACATCAAGCCGCTCCTGGCCCTGGCCTTCGGCGACGCCGTCATGGACGCGCCGGTGCCCGGGTGCGAGGCGTGCGGCGAGATGTCGACCAGCTCGCCGTTCATCGCGAAGATGCGCGCCGGGGGAGTGGCCGTGCCGGGCATCCACTACGTCAACATCGTGACCACCCACGACGAGCTCGTGGTCCCGTACACCAGCGGCATCGAGCCCGGCATGACCAACATCGTCCTGCAGGACCGGTGCCCGCTGGACCTCACCGACCACTTCGAGATCGCGGCCGACCCGAACGCCAGCGTGCTGGTGCTCAACGCGCTCGACCCGGCCCACCCGCGTGCGCTGCGGTGCGTGCCGGTGCTGCCGTTCGTCGGCGGGCTCTGACGCGACGGGCTCCGACCCCGAGCCGGGCCCCGGTCGGTTGACCGGGGCCCGGCCCTGGCTCAGGACGGGTCCGACGCAGGCTCAGAAGGCGCCGGCGACGGTGACCACGTCCTCCTGGTTGATCGGCGTCGGGGTGAACTCCGCGCCGTAGAACCACACCACGGTCTGCTTGTTGTTGCTGTCGGTCCAGAACGCGTGGAAGCGGCCGTCGGTCCCGACGGAGAGGTCGGTGTAGTCGCCGAAGAACGCGCCGCCGAACCCGTTGCGGGTGTTGATCGGGTGCGTGCTCACCGTCTGGGTCGTGGTCAGGTCGGTGACCACGTAGTCGAGCCGGGTGTTGTGGATGTAGTCACCGAGCGTGTCGCACGTGATCCGGCCGACCGGCGGCGGTGGCCCGGACGCGCACGTCTGCCACGGCGACACCACGTCGCCCCGGTACGCCGAGAGGTACACGTGCCCGGTCGGGCCCACGGCCACCGCCGGGAAGATGTCCTCGACCGGTCCTGCCGGGTCGGGGGCGTTCAGGGTGCCGCCCGAGGGCTGGGCCACCGGGTAGCCGATCGGGGTCCGGGTGGCGGCGGCGAACACCGGGGCCGGGTCGGTCCAGTGCGTTCCACCGTCGGTCGACGTGCTGTAGACCGCCGTGGAGCCGTTCGGCTCGATGTCGGAGGTCCACGTGGCGTAGAGGTCGCCGTTGGGCGCGGCTGCGGCAGCCGGGTAGCTGTTGTCGCGGAAGGCCGCGTCGGTCAGCTCCTCGCTGTCGTGCACCGCGGCGATGGCGACCGGCTTGCCCCACGTGGCACCGCCGTCGGTGGACTTCACCACGTAGGTCGAGTTCAGCGACGCCAGCCGGGTCGACCCCTCCCAGAACACGTAGAGCGAGCCGTCCGGTCCCACCACGGGGCGAGAGCCCTGGCCGTAGAGCACGTTGCCGGAGATCGCCTTCGGAGCGGTGAACGTGGCGCCGCCGTCGCTCGAGGACGCGAAGAAGATCGGCGACTGGGTGTAGGCGCCGTTGTGGGCATTGAACAGGAACCGCGTCCAGCTCACGTAGATCCGGTCACGGTAGGGACCGCTGGTCCGGTCGACCGCGATCCACTCCTTGTCGTTGATCGTCGAGGGCGAGTTGGTCGCGTTGATGAACGTCGGCGCCGACCAGCTCAGCTGGCCACCGGTGAACGTGCCGCGGCTGACGGTCACGGCGTTGGGCGCGGAGGTCCGGTTGAACCCGAGGCCGGCGTAGAAGACGTGTCCCTGGGTGTCCCAGGCGACGGCCGGGTCGCCGCCCGCGTCGTACGGTCCGCCGGTGAGGTGCTCGACGCCGGGGATCAGCGTGCCGAGGTGCGACGGGTCGGTCGCCGTGCAGCACCAGGTCTGACCGCCGTCGTTGGAGAAGTAGGTCCCCGAGTAGGCGTCGCCCAGGGCGCTGCACGGCGTACCGGAGACGGTGCAGGGCCAGGTGCGGGTCACGTAGTCGTTGGCGCCGGCCACGATCCGCTGCGGGTTGCCCGGATCGACCGCGATCGCGGTCTCGTTCTGCGGGGCGGCCGCGGTGTCCTGGTTGACGGTCACGTCGGGCGCGAGGACGGTGTTGCCGTCCAGCGGGCTGCCGGGCACGAACGTCGGCGTGATCGGAGCGGCGGGCGCGGCGCTGGTGTCCTGGGCCTCCTCCTCGAGGAACGAGGAGAACCGGACCTGCAGCCCGGCGGTGCCACGCAGGGACGCGACCTTGCCGGCCAGCGTCGTGATGTCGTAGGTCTTCGCACTCGCCGCCTGGCTGGGAGCGGCCGCGATCGCGGCCGGGACGGAGAGGGCGACCGCAGCAAGTAGTGCCAGAGAACGCTTCATGGTGTCTCCATGCTGGATCGTGACGGAGCACTTGTGGCGCGCCGTCGCACTCGTGCGCCCGAGTCCGGGCACTCATTCTTTCTAGACCCGGTGTCACGTGCTGGCAAGATCCCTCTGCCGTCGTAACGCCCGTCGCCAAGAGTCGTTGACCTCACGATGAGACTGCTCCGCTGCCGGCGGGGCGCCGACCCGACAGGACTCCACATGCGGCGAGCCATCCTGGTCCTTCTCCTTGCGGTTGCGGGCGTCCTGGTGGCCCCGCAGGTCGCCCAGGCGCACGTCGAGCGCCCGTCGTACTGGCCCGACCCGAGCGCGGACTGCTCGGTCTCGCCGTGCGCCGGGGGAGCGTTGCCCACGGCACGGTCCCTCGCCTCGGCGCTCGACCCGACGCAGCCGGGCACCACGCGCGTGGTGTGCCAGGCCGATTCGCTGGACCGCGTGAAGAAGGCGATCAGCGCGGCCGTCCTCAACGGGTACGACGTCCGGCCGACCGACCACCGCACGTTCACCAGCGCCGACGGCGACGCCCTGCTCAAGCTGAACCAGCGGCTCTTCGGCCGGTGTGCCTACCACGAGATCCAGCCCGCGGTGACGGCGTCGGGGAACGACGACCGCGTCGTGGTCATGCCGGGGGTCTACACGGAGCCGACCGCGCGGTCGCAGCCGACCCACGACCCGGCCTGTGCGCAGTACACGACGACCTCGGACTCGGGTGACCCCGGCGCACTGACGCACGCGTACCAGGTGCACTGCCCCAACGACGCCAACCTCGTCGCCGTGATCGGCCGGGGCGTCGGTCCGGGCACCGACCCCGTCCCGCCGCTCCCGGACCGGCACGGGATCCCGAACGCCGGCGCCTGCATCCGCTGCAACCTCCAGCTCGAGGGCTCCGGCGTCAGCGCCGACGACGTCGTGGTCGAGGCCGGCTCGGCGGCGGCCGGGAACGGCGGTCCCTCGGCGGTCGGCAACGCCAAGGACGTCGGCATCTTCGTCGACCGCGCGGACGGGTTCGTGCTGCGCAACCTCACCGTGCGGCACGCCCGCGAGCACGACATCTACATGCTCGAGACCGACGGCTACCTCCTGGACCGCTTCAAGACGTTCTACGCCGGCGGGTACGGCGTGCTCACGTTCGTCGAGGACCACGGCCTCATGCAGAACTGCGAGGCGGCGGGCAACGGCGACTCCGGCATCTACCCCGGCTCCGGGGCGCCCACCAGCCTCGCGGCGGACAAGGCGTACTACCCGGACGCGCCGCGGTACAGCCAGGAGATCCGCAACTGCGACATCCACCACAACACCGGTGGGTTCTCCGGCACGGACAGCCACGGCACGCTGATCGACCACAACAACTTCTACGGCAACGCCCTCGGGTTCACGACCGACGTGTTCACGGCGGCCGGACACCCTGGCTTCCCGCAGGGCGGCAACGTGATCGCGGACAACAACTTCTACTCGAACAACTTCAACCCGTTCCAGGCGGGATCCGACGTCGAGCCGTTCATCGGCGCTCCGGTCGGCACCGGGCTCTGGTTCGCGGGCGGCAACGACAACGTCGTCCAGGGCAACCACTTCTACGACAACTGGCGTCGCGGCATGATGCTGTTCGCCGTACCGGACGCGACCGTGTGCGGACCCCTCATCGGGGTCCCGATGACCGGCTGCGACCCGACCAAGATCTCGACGTCGTACCGCAACCAGATGCACGACAACGTCATGGGCGTCTCGCCGACCGGTGCCGTGAAGCCGAACGGCACGGACTTCTGGTGGGACTCGTTCCCCGGCAACACCGGCAACTGCTGGTACCGCAACACCGCCGCGCCCGGGAAGACGGTCACGTCCTCGCCGCTCCTGCTGCCCTCGTGCAACAACGGCGCCGACCCGTCGACCAGCATCGGGACGGGTGACCTGCCCAACGAGGCGGAGCTGGCCGCGTGCCTGGCCGGCTTCGACATCTCCGGCTACCCGAACGGGAACTCGACGCTCTGCAGCTGGACCACCACGCCGCCCCAGCCGGGCACCGGGGGAGGACTGCTCGGGACGATCGCGACCCTCACCGGCCTGACAGCCCAGGAGCAGTCCTTCGCCGACCTCTGCACGACGGCGACCGGCTCGCGCACGTGCACGCCGTTCCTGGGCGACCTCGGCATCACCAGCTGGGTGGCCTCGGCGCTCCAGACGCTGATGCCCGACCCGGCCGTGGCCGCGCCCACCGGCAACCTGCCGCTGAGCACCTACACCTGCAGCTGGTGGCGGCAGGCCGACGCCACCGCCCGGGCCGGCCTCGCCGACCGGATCCAGCACTGGGTCGGCGGGTCGGTCGACGGCAACACCCGGGTCGGCTACGGCTCGGTGCTGACGCGTGACCAGGCCACCCGGCTGTTCGACGACCGCTGCAGCACCAGCTACGCCGGCACCCTCGCGCTCTACAAGATCTACGGGGCGGCCGCCGCCTTCATCAACGCCAACCGCTGACCCGCGACCGCCCTGCAACGGCTACCCTCGCCGTTGCAGGGCGGTAGCTCAGTCGGTCAGAGCAGAGGACTCATAATCCTTGGGTCGTGGGTTCGAGCCCCACCCGCCCTACCAAGGCAATATCGCAGGTCAGAGGCCACGTGCGTCCCCGAAGTCGATCGGAAGGATGTCCGATTCTCCGGCCCGAGTCCGCACACAGTCCGCACGCGCTGCCGCAGACCCCAGCGACGATCACACGGGTCACAGCCGGCGCCGTGCCGGCGGGATGGGGCGCGCCTCGACGCCCTCGACGATGCGCGCCGTCAAGGTCCCGAGTTGCTCGACGGTCACGGTGACGAGGTCGCCCGGCGCCAACGGGGGGTGGGCCTCGAACCCGTGGCGGCCCCAGAGCTCGGCAAGGCATCCGCCGCCACAGGTGCCGGAACCGAGGATGTCGCCGGGGCGGACCTCGGTCCCCCGGGAGGCGTACGCGACCATGTCGGCGTACGAGAACGCCATCGAGGACCACCGGTCCTCACCGAGGCGGCGGCCGTTGATGTCGACGGTCATCGCGAGGTCATAGGCCGCGTCTCTGCGCCACGGTTCCAGCTCGTCGGGCGTGACGAACACGGGTCCCAGCGTGGTGGCCGAGTCCTTACCCTTCGTGGGGCCGAGCCGGACCTCCATCTCGGCGAACTGGAGGTCCCGGGCCGACCAGTCCACGAGGATTGTGTAGCCCGCGATGTGGTTGTCGGCGTCGGCCGGGTCGATGTCGCGCCCGGCGCGACCGATCACCGCCGCCACCTCGAGCTCGAGGTCGAACAGCCGACTGCCCGGCGGGACGGGTACGTCTTCGTGCGGTCCGATGATCGCGTAGGGGTTGGTGAAGTAGAACGCCGGCGCCTCGTACCAACGGGACGGCACGGTGGCGCCGTCCCCGGCGAGGAGAGCGACCCCCTGCACGTGCTGCTCGAAGGTCATGAAGTCCCGCACCGTGGGCGGGTCGGGGATCGGCGCGCGCAACCGTACGTCGGCAAGCGGCTGCACCGACTCGGGCTGTGCGAGCGCGTGCTCCCCGGCTTCACGGAGTGAGTCCGTCTCGAGGAGGCCGCGCAGCGTGCAGCCGACTGGCAGCGCGTGCACCAGGGAGTCAGCGAGGACCCCGACCCGGTCCCCGTCCACGTCGGCGTACGTCACGAACCTCATCTGCTCTCCCTCACACCCACGTGTGCATCGGTCGGCCGAGCCAGGCGATGGCGTCGCCGAACGCGGCCGGGATGTCCAGCTCGCGGCCCTCGTGGTCGGCGTACAGGCGGTGCAGATTCAGCACGATGCGCTCCGCGTCCGCCCAGCCGGCGAACTCGCCCAGGTCCGCTTGGCGGGCCGCCTCCAACGCCGACCATCCGCGGGACCGCCCGTCCTCCGCGGTGTGGATCAGGAACCGGTAGTACCGCCGGTGCTGCTCGAGAACCTCGTCGATCGCCGGCCCCCTGAGGACCGGTCCGTGGCCGGGGACGAGCGCTTCGGCCGCGAACGACGCCAACCAGTCGAAGGCAGAGAGCGCTCCGGTCACCGACCCCATGAACACCAGGGGCGTGAGCCCGGCGAACACGAGGTCGCCGGAGAACAGGACCCGTTCCTCAGGGAGCCAGGCGACCAGGTCGCCGGTTGTGTGCGCGGGGGTGCCCGGGTGCAGCAGGTCGATGCGTCGGTCACCGAGGTGGAGGGTCAGGGCTGACTCGACGGTGACGTGCGGCAACCGCCTGGTCACCCCGCCCCAGTCGGGAACGGGATCCCACAGTGGCGGACACCCTTCGATCACGGGGTCCATCCGAAGTCCCTCGCGCATGTTCGGATGACCGAAGAGCACCGTCGAGGCCGGCAGCAGACTGTTGCCGTACGCGTGGTCGCCGTGCTGGTGGGTGTTGACCGCGAACCGCACGGGCAGCCCTCCCGTGGAGGTGTGGACGGCATCGAGGAACCTGCGGGTGCGCGCTTCGGTGGCACAGGTGTCCACGACGAGCACGCTGTCGCCGCCTGCGACCGCACCGGCGTTGTTCACCCACCACGAGCCGTCGGGCTGGACCCAGGCGTGCACTCCCGGGCACACCTCGTCCAGCGTCCCGGACCCGGGCCCGGGGGGAGTGGGAGTGGCCTGCGGACCGAGGATCATGCGGTCAGGTTGGCCGACGCCATGTCACGGATCACCCGGAACCCGCCGGGCGGCACGGGCGGGAGCACCGGCACCGCTGCCCGAACCCGGGCGAGGACGTCGGCTGCCGAGGCGTCCGCCCTGCCGAGCAAGGCGGGCAGATCAACGCCGGCCATCGCGCCGTCGCGCTTGACCATGCGCCCCGCCACCAGCACGGTCCGCACGTCGGAGGTCGTGGTCTGGAAGATCAAGGTGCCGGCGGCGTCGACCACCGGGTGCTGCGACGTACCCGGTCCACCCACGACGATCAGGTCGGCCTGCTTGCCCGGGGTGAGACTTCCGATCCGGTCACCCAGACCGATCGCGTCGGCGGCGTTGACCGTCGACCAGCGCAGTGCCTCGAGCGCAGTGGTGGAGACCCGCTCGGGGTCGCCACCGGAGAGGTTGATCGCCTCCGCGTCGGCCCAGCGCTTGAAGCCGAGGCCCTGGCGCAGCTGGGCAAAGAGATCACCTGTGTTGAGCGAGATGATGTCGCACGACAGGGTCGGGGCGATGCCGTGCCGCTCGCAGGCGGCGAACGCCGGCCGGCCCATGCCCATATTGAGCTCGGTCTCCACCGAGATCGACACCTTCGCGCCGCGACGAGCCAGGATCTGCCACTCGTCCTCGGTGAGGGTGTTGCAGTGCACGTGCACCTGGTCCGGGCCGATCAAGCCTGCGGCGTCCAGCTCGTGGATGCCGTTCGGGAGTCCCCACACGCAGCCGGTGTGGGTGACCTGGATTGCCGAGCGCTCCCGCGCCACCGCGACCTCGGCGGCGGTGGCCGACAAGGGGATGACGCCGACTTCGGTCAGGGCAACGCCGAGTGTCACGAGCCCGGATGGCGAGGAGAAGTACTCGTCGGCGACGCGCTCAAAGTCCTTCAGACGCGCGCTGTGCTCGGCGAAGTGCGGCGGTGCCATCGGGCTGGACTCGAAGAATCCGTAGCCGAACACCGCCCGGATCCCGGCGTCCAGGAGTCCGGTCACGGCAGCGTCGGCGTGCTCCGGGGTGTTGTTGCAGTGAGAGAAGTCCAGGATCGTCGTGACCCCGGACTCCAGCGCGTCCACTGCCCCCAGCAGGTTGCCCAGGTGCACGTCCTCCGGCGCGTACGCCGGCGAAACCGAGAACCGCACGCCGAACAGGTAATCAGTCAACGTCCAGTCGGCGCACAGCGCTCGCATCTGGGTTTGCCAGGTGTGCCGGTGGGTGTCGATCAACCCGGGCGCCACGATGTGCCCGCTCGCGTCGATCACTTCCGCGTCGACCTCACCGAGCGACGGCGCCACCGCCACGATCACGCCGTCCTCGATGAGCACGTCGCCGTGCGGCAGCTCTCCGATGTCCGGGTCCATCGAGACAACGTGTCCGCCGCGGACGAGAGTTCGCTGAGTCGCCATGACCGACCACCTGCTCCGAATCGATGCCTGTGCACGGCCCCCATGTGAGGACCGTCACCCGCAGTCCAACAGGGTCACGCGGAGAGATCATCAGCCAAGAATGTTGCGATCCCGGGTCTGCGCACCGGGAATGATGACCAGCGACGGTCAGGCTGTGTCCGCGAGCGGCCAGACCGCGTCGGCAGCCCGGACGACCGCCGCCGCACGCCGGAACGCGGCCACGGTCGGGCGATCGTCCCCCGTGCGCGTCGCGAGTGCCACCCGGACCGGAGGCCCTTCTACCGGCACGAACCGCACATCAGGACGCGGGTAGTACTGGGCGGCAGCCGCAGCGTGCAACGACACCCGACCGGTTGTCGCCACCGCGGTCGGAATGCCGGCGGGGTGGCGCACGCTCAGCGCGTCCGCATCCGCCGCGGGGCCCATCCACGAGCGCAGCATCGGCTCGCGCGTGGCGACGTCGAGCCACGGCACACCGTCCAGGTCGCCCACGGTGAGGTACGACGCCTCGCTGAGCGCGCTCGACGCCGGCAGGACCGCAACCCGCGGCGACGCCAGGACAGGTTGAAGGTCGAGCCCGTCGAGGTCGCCGACGAACTGCACGATGGCCACGTCGACGTCACCTCGCCGCAAGGCGTCGTACTGGTCGACCAGGTCCAGGTCGCGGTACTCCAGCGGGAGGTCCTGTTGCTGCACGTCCACCGCACAGCGCAGTGCCTCCCAGCGGTCGCCGATGCCGAACCCCAGGACGCCGACGCGCAGGGAGCCGACCGCTCGTCGATCCTCCTCGACGGCGATCTGGCGCAACTGGTCGAGCTCGGCCAGGATCATCCGCGCCCGGTCGACGAAACGCGCACCGGCCGGGGTCAGGCTCACCCGGCGGCTGGTCCGCTCGAACAGCCGCACTCCCAGCTCGCGCTCGAGGCGCTGCACCTGCTGACCAAAAGGCTGGGCGGAGATGAAATGCCGGCCGGCCGCCCTGCCGAAGTGCAGCTCCTCGGCGAGAGTCACCACGTAGCGCAGCGCGCGAATGTCCATCAGCCCTCCGTCAGCGGCCCGAGACGTGCACCGAGGATACGTGCTGACGCTTGCCTCAGGTAGGCCGTCCGAGGCGGCAGGCGACGCCCCGGCAGCCTTCCGACGCCCGCCCAGGTCTCGGTGCGGCGATGAATGTCTGTACTGCGTCAATCCTCCGGCTCCGCCGGCGGAGCGGCTGCGGGCGGCGCTGGCGCGCCGTCCTCGCCGCATCGGAAGGAGACGTGGGCATGAGCGAGCCCGTCCCCGACGACCCGATTGTCCGGCCGCCGACCGACGCCCTGGTCGGGCTGGCTGTCGGGGACGGGGGAGAGGTGGGAGGAGTCCGCAATCAGTCCGCACGCGGACTGAGAACCACTCGAAAACGACGACGCCCACCAGACGGAATGCCCTTGTTTCTAGGCGGATTCCGTCCGTCGACGTTCGTCTCCGTCCGCTCGGATCGGCCTCATGATCCTTGGGTCGTGGGTTCGAGCCCCACCCGCCCTACCAAGAACGGCGAGGTCTGCGACGTGTCCCGGCGTGGACTGCTGCCGCGAAAGCGCGATCTGCTGCGGATCTGCCAACAGGGCCAATCTTCTCGCGATAGCTGTTCGAGGAAGCGTCACTTCGCCCGGCTTGCGTCCGGCTACGAGGCGTGCCCGGGGTAGAGGTAACCCGGCATTGAGTCTCGAGGTCAGAGGCGCGGAGGATCGTCGGCACCCGCCATTCTGGCGTTCAGGTTCAGGGACGCCGTCCCCGTGATTCCGCCAGGCGTGACGAACGCTGCTCGGCCTACGAGATGCAAGCTCCCATAGCGGTCGCGCATCCAAATCCTGCCGGCAGCGTCTCGGAATCGGATGTCGACCTGCAATTGCGTCCATGAATCGTCGTGGACGGGCAGGCCACGTTCGTCCATGCCAACGACACCCGGCTCGTAGTTCGGGAATGCGTACTGGTGATGCCCCGGAGGAATCAGCCGAACGTTCTCCCGCACAGTTTGCATTCGGGACCTCTGGGTCGTGGGCAGTCAGTTCGACGTCCCAGATCGGGAGGTTGCTGCCGTTTATGACCGTGAAGTCGCCATTGTTCCAGGCCGCGACTCTGTCGGCCTGCTCAGCACGTTCCGCCGCGGCTTGCCGCTCATCCTGAGCCTGGAGCGCCCGGTTCTCGCGGGCCTGCTCAAGCCTCAGGATGCCGATAGCGTGGCTAGCGGCTTTGCTGGCGTAGTAGAGCGCCACGACCGCGACTACACCAGCGAACCAGGTGGGCGCGTCTCCCCAGTTGATGCGCTCCCAATCCGGGTTGGCGGCGATGACGACGATGGCACCGAACATGAGGGCGGTACCAGTCAGCGCCCAAACAGGTTTCACCAAGTCCTCCATGACCGCACGGTATCGGCCGCCAACGCCACAGCGGCTGGCTCGATCTCGGTCAGAACCATGTCAAGGGAACCGTCCAGCTCGAGGCGGCGCCGCTCCGTTATCGGGCCAAGGTGCAGAGCTGACGCGTTGCGCGTCAACGACCTGCTTCATTTCGCCGCGAACATGACCGACGCCCCAGCGATGCGCGTCCACTCGGACATCGGAAGCCTCACGGGACAGGGCAGGTGAGGGCGGAAGTGTAGACGGCGTACCGCCTGCCCTCGGGGTCGAACTTCATGCCGAGGTAGTTCTTGTAGAAGTTGAAGTGGGCGGTGAAGCCCGAGTACACGTTCATGAGCTTGTCCCCGGCGGTGTCGTACTCGGCGTACGTGCCGAGGGCGGCGGCGCGCACCTCGATGCCGGTCATCACGGTGAACACGTAGGCGTAGGACATCTGGTTCGCGACGAAGAAGGCCCAACGAAGGTACTTGAACTGCACCGCCAACGAGCTGCGGGACGGAAAGGTGCCGAGCTTCGGCGCCAGTATCTGCTCGAGGTACGCGACGTCGTCGGCGGTCACGGCCGGCATGTGCACGACGACGTCCTGTCCGAGCCCGGAGCTCTTGTAGTCCTTCGACTGCTCCATGGCCCAGAGGGCGTGATGGATGACCTTCGGGAAGGCGCATCCCCAGAGCCAGGCGTAGCCGTCAGAGGCGAACGCGTCCTTGAACAGCTTGAGCGCCGGCGGGTCCATGGTGGGGGCGACGAAGTCGAGGTGGCCACGCGCGTCCTTGTCGTCCGGGTCGCGTGCGTTGCCGGTCACCGCCACAGTCATCGGCGTCGCGGGTCCGAATGGGTTCGGGATCATGAGCGTCATGAGCCGGTCGTCGTTGCTGTTCGCCAGGATCGGCCCGCCCATCCAGCCATGACTGAAGAAGCTGAGCTCGACCAGCGTCCCCGGGTCCTTGCTGCCGATGTCGCGCACGCGAGCGTAGACGTCGGTGATCGACATGACCGTGTACAGCGCTGGCTTCAAGCGCACCTGTCCTGCCGCGTTGGTGCCGTAGCTCGCCTGGGTGACCGGCGTGAACGGTGTCGTGGACGCGACGGTCTCGGTGCGCTTGCCACTGGGGAAGGTGATGTCGCGGACCTCGACCTGGCCCGAGCGCACGTCCATGGTGATGAACCGCAGGTCGTCGTGCTTGGTGTTCTTCCGCTCCAGGAGCGCGCGTCGATTGTCGGCCAGTGACCGGAAGTCGACCCCGTGGAACTCGAAGTCGACGCCGGCCACCAGCAGGATCTGCTTCATGGGATGCCCCTTCCCTCGGCAGCCGGCGTCAGTTCGCCGGCTGCCAGTCCTCCCCGACCTTGTGCCACTCGGGGAGGGCGTCGTCGGCACGCAGCTTGACCAGCGTGGTCGGCAGCCGGACCAGCCAGGGTTCGCCCTGGGCGACCTCGTCGCCGGGTGCACCCTGCGCCTCCTGGATCTCCTTGACGATCGGCACGTACGTCGACTGGCTGATGTCCGGCGGCGGTCCCCCGTTCCAGATCTCCCCTGTCTCGAGGTAGTGCACCACCGCCGCCTCGAAGCCCGGTCGGACGGGGAAGACCACCCGCCCGGCACCCGCCCGCAGAAAGTCCGCGAAGCCGGGGTCGACGTCGTCGAGCAGCATCCGGTGCTGCCACGCCGGCTTCCAGCCCCAGAAGTACGGGTAGAAGAAGTAGACGAGGTGCTCCCACTCGAAGGCCTGCTCGAAGAACCTGACGTAGGGCATCTGCGCGTCGGCACGGGCGAGGTTCGGTTGCGGGTAGCCCTGCGCTGAGACCTCGAGCGCACCGAACGCCTCGAACTGCTGGGCGGTGAGCATCGTCAGGCACTGCTTGCGCAGCTCGGTGGTGGTGATCCGCTGGTTCCACATCGGGTTGCGCCCGCTGATCGTGACCCCGGTGGCGGCCGCCGCCTCGGCGAGCTTGTTCTCGTAGTCCTGCAGCTTCGCCTGGTAGCCCTGGGTGATCGCGTCGTGCGCCTTGAGCTGCCAGGCCTTGACCGCCCGCGCGGTGCGCTCGCAGAACACCTCGACCGTCGCCGCGAAGTCGCGGATTCCGTGGGTCATGTAGGAGAACGCCACCGACCCGACCTCGCCGCTCATGTCCGCGTAGCCCTGCGGGCCCATCATGTCCACGAAGTTCGACCCGATCATCATCGGCCAGTAGGCGCCGTCGTAGTACCAGTAGCCGCACTGGATCAACGCGTACTTCGCCTGGAACCCCTCGTCGATCGCCAGCTCCTCCGACTTCGACGACTCGTGCGGGTCCTCCGGCTGTACGCCGTCGAAGGACTTGGTGACCGTCTTGTAGGGAGGGGGCGGCGCCTCGACGCCGGTCACGTCGTACTTGGCGGCCCAGAACGTGTAGTTGGACTCGGTGATCTGGTCGGCGGTCAGGGTGAACGGCGCCGGCTTGACCAGTTGCTGGCCCTCCTGCTTGCTCGTCCCCTGGGCGACGATGAACGCGGTCGCCGGCTCGGGCAGGGTGACGTCGAAGAGCATCCGCTTGCCGTAGTTGTACACCTGCGCCTGCACGACCTTGTCGACCCACTGGTAGACGCCGCTGATGTTGACCGCGCCCTTGGTGTTGTCGAAGCCATGGCTGTACTTCTCCTCGAACTCGCTCAGCGTGGTCGTCGTACGCCGCTCGAGGACGCGCTCGACCACCTTGCTCACCGAGCGGGCGACGACATCCTTGCTGAACTCGGCAGCCTGCTTGGTGGACGACTCGCTCGAGCTGTTGGTGGCGAAGTCGGCATTGGCCTTCACCTCCACGAACGGGCCGTACTTCGCATCCACGGACACGCCGGCCTTGAACTGGGTGTCCTGCTTGACGGTGTTGCTGGTCTCGCGCCGCAGCGAGAAGCGGTCGGTCGACTGGGTGTCTCGCTCCTCCTCCTTCGTCGTCTCGGACTCGGTGAGCACGGTGGTCTCGGTGCGCTCGAGGTGACGGGTGCGACGCTCCAGGTGCTCGGACTTGAGCACGTTCTCGACGTGCGCGAGCTCGCCACCCTCGTAGCGGAGCACGTGCTCCTTGACCATCAGCAGGTCGCCGACGCCGACGGGGTGGATGCTGCCGTGCCCGGTGGGCATGCCGCTGGCGGGACTGCCGACATAGTCGCCGGCCGGACCGCTCGGGGCGAACACGCCGCCGAGCTTGACGACGAGGTCGTCCTTGAAGACGGCGGCCTTGTCGACCGACATCATCGCCTCGGTGCGGGCGGTGTGCAGGGACAGCATCACCTCGGGCAGCGCCGTGGTGCCGACGTCGATGTTCAGGTGTTCGAGGGTCTGCCGTACGGCGCCGGGCAGCTGGCCGACCCGCTCGGAGGCCAGCCGCCACGGCGTACCGACCTGGCTCGCACCGCTGGGCGTCTGCGTCCTCGGTTGCTCGCCGAGCTGGTGCTCCAGGTCGGCCACCCGTCCGGCCAGCCGGGCCACGGACTGGCTGTCCGTCCGGTCACCGGTGGGCGCCGTGTGGAAGTCCTCGGCACGGACGGCCCCGAGCGCCTCGATCGCCGCGTCGATGCGGGTGACCAGCTGCCGGCGCGGGTCGTCCTCGGGCGGCTGCGGTGCCGGAGCCGACGGCTGGTCGGCCCCCTCGACGAGGCGGCGGCTGGGGAAGTCGGTGCCTTTGTCAGGGTCCCTGGCGTCCGTGCCGAAGTCCGGCATCTGCAGGGGCCGCAGCGCCACCGGGTCGGCGCCTTCGGCGGCACGTCGGATCGCGTCGTACCCCTGGGCGGCGGCAGCCAGGCCGCGGGCATCGGTGTCAGCGGAGTCGGAAACCAGCTTCGTCGCGACCAGAGTGTCGGCGAGGTGCTGCTCGTCGGCCTTGAAGTCGGCCTTGCCGACCAGGTCGTCGAGCGAGCCGTTCTCGAAGGTCCCGACGAGCGTGCGCACATCAGCGAGCGGCTGCGGCGCCTCGGTGAGGGCGGCGCGTACGGCGAGGGCTACCTCGGCGTGCGCGAGATCCTCGACGCGGACCACGTCGGGACCGGCGCGGAGCAGCTCGACCGCCTGACGCCGGGCGACGGCCTTGGTGGAGCCGGTGTCGATCTTCCGCGGCGCCAGGACCTGCACCGCATCGGGAGAGGGCAGGTCGGCCGGGCGAAGCATCAGGAAGCGAAACAGCTCGTTCATGCGAGCCTCCTCCGAGCAGTGCGTGACGTGGCGCGCGATGGGTGGATATCTCTACGAGGAGGGCGCGGGAGTGCGTCAGATACCGCGCCGGCCGAGCGACCGTCAGCGGGGTTTGCGCCGCGGCACACCTGAGGCACACGGTGCTGACGGGTCTCGCGTCGGCCGTGGGACCTGGCACGCAGGTGTCCACCTGGCCCGGCGAGCGGCGAGCGGCGAGCGGTGAGCAGTCAGCACGTCGTCCCGGCGAGCGTTCATGACGTTGGCGGATGGTCTGCCTCCGTGCCGCCGTTGATGTGCGTCTTCCACCGCGGGCCGGACGCACTCGTGGCGAGGCGACCGGACCAGCTCGCGCCTCTGTTCGGCTACGCGTCGAGGAGAACGTTGCAGTCGAAGAACTCAGGCGGCCCGCTCAACACATCCCCCATCGCTGCGCGGATGCGCTGAAGCGGTTCCTGGCGCCTGGGATCCTGCTCGCGGGCGCGAGCCTTCTCCTCGCTCTCGAACACGACAACGACGAACACCTCCGTCGGATCCTTCTGGCTACGCATGACCAGGGTCTGCAGAAGACCGGAGTCTTTCTGTCCAGTACCGGCCCGCGACGGCTCGCGGTGTCGTCGCTCGGGGTCGAAGGTGTCCCAGCTCGTGGCCATGGCGCGCACACATCCGCGTCGATCTTCGACGCAGAATGTGGCGCAGGCGCAGAGATGCGTCTTTCCTTCGCTTGCCGGCGCATGGTCTCGACCGTGAGCGGACGGTTCTATTCGTAACTGCGCGTCGAGAACGCGGCCAAGATCCGTGGCTCAGTTCGTGGGACGAAGAGGACCGTCGGGATGCGGTGTCGTCAGGGGGTCGGCATGCCGACTGACTACTCTCCACCCATCGCTCTCGCGACGAAACGTGGTCGTCACGCGCAGGTGAAATGGCAACACCTCGGTACGGCCGGCCACCTTGACCTGCCAGTGCTCGAGTTCGAAAAGGGTGACGAGATCCGCACCGGTGTAGCGCGTGACCTCCTCGGTCTCGACGGGTGTGCCATCGCGGAAGTTCGATGACGCGAAGTCCAGCGCCTTCGACACTGCATCCCAGCCGCGCGAGGAGCCGCCAAACGGATTCGCGAGCAGCACGTCGTCGCTCCGTGCGTACAGTGCTTTGACAGGCGCCGGATCGCCCCCGGCGAAAGCGTCCATCGACGAGTGGTACTGCTCGATGACTGACTCGATGTCCATGGCGGTCCTGCCGAATCTCTAGGTCGGTCCCCGCTGCTCGGTCTACACCGCCGCCGCTGGTCGCACAATGCTGCCGCGGCGGTCTCGGGTCGTATCGAACGCGTATCTGAAGTCGGGCAGCATCGCGTGAGTGCTTCATGCCGATACCCGCGCCGCGACAGGGATGCGCCTTGCCACCTTCCAAGCGCACGTCCGCTCATGCGGAGATGGGGGATGTGCCGACGCGGGGCCGTTCTGCCTTCATGGCTCCGGGGGGACGATGCAGCCGAAGCACCCCGCCTGCGCCCCGACGGTCCCTCGCGGAGATGGAGGGGCTGGGCCTGCACCAGATGAGACAAGGCGCAGGACTCCTTCCTGCCGGACCTCGACCTTTCGCCTGCACCTGGTGCGGCGACGAACCGCGAGGGGTGAACTAGACCAGTTGGCATTGTTACTAGACCAGTTGCTCGTTCCGTGTCAGGACGGCTGCCGACCGCCGTTTCCTTCCCGAACGGCCCACCACGGGCCCGGACATCCGGGGGCAACACATGAACGGCGAGCACACCACCACCATGACCGCGGTCCAGATCACCGGGGCCGAGACCGAAGTCGACCTCGCGTTCAGTGCCGAGTTCCACTACGACCCGGCCGACCCGTTGGCGGTGAGCATGGTGATCGAGTCGATCTCCGGTCCAGTGCGGTGGACCTTCGCGCGCGACCTGATCCTGCACGGGCAGTTCGAGCCGACCGGTGACGGCGACGTCCACGTCTGGCCCTGCCTCGACACCGCCGGTACCGCGGTGGTCATCGTCGAGCTCGACTCACCCGACGGCTGCACGATGCTCCAGTTCCCCTCACGCGCTGTCCACAACTTCGTCTCGGCCTCACTGGCCACCGTGCCCGAAGGCACCGAGCACCACGACATCGACGCATGGATCGGGCAACTGCTCACCAGCGCCGACACCGCCACGAACTGACACCTCAATCGGTCACCGTCAGGTGCACGCCGCGCCCGTCGCCCGAGACCGGCGCGACAGGGCCGAGTCTGACGGCGTCGCCGGCGTACGACAGCTCGTGGTGGACCGTGACCCAGGTGTGTCGCCGGTCCTCGGAATCGAGCGTGATCCTGATCCGGTGCGGTCGGCCCGGACGCGCACTGCAACGAAGCAACCCTCGACCGCCGCGACACGCGACGTCACCGGCCGGCGCGGTCAGCGCACTAACCCAGCCCAGCGTGATCGGTTGTGCTGGTCACGGCTTGGACTGCTGGCGAACCTCGTGGAGCAGTCGTTCGAACCCTTCCTTGGCTCGCGACCTGACGCGCCCGGTCGGATCCTCAAAGGTGATGGTCACCGTGACCCGGGGATCGGTCTTGCTGAACGGCTCGCTGACCGTGACCTTGGCTCGCACACCCAGCAACCGCCCGGCCTGGAGCGCGGCCCAGTGGACGTCGACGAGCTGTTGGTGCGGGCTCGGGTTGACGACGAACAGGTGCTCGCCGTAGTACCAGAGCTTCGAGGCGATCTCGAGGACCAGGTCCCACTGCGGATCGTCATCGGTCTGTCTATGCATCGCGTCACCCCCGTGACCCGAGTTGTGTTCCGCCGGCCAGAGCTTGATTCGCTCACGCAGGCGGATTGGGAGGAACAACCATCATGCTCCATTTGTGACCCGTGGGGAAGGCGCGCATCAAGGGGCTCCAGAGGCTGCCGCGCGCGTTCCGGCATCGCGGGGGTAGCGGCCCCTCTTCTTCGTCGAGGTTTCGTCCGGGTGGCCCATGCTGCCCATCGCTGGTAGCACCTACGGGTGATAGGCGGCATGCCGCGAGGGCCATACGTTGCTTGGTATCACTCATTGATCGGCGACCACACCTGCTCACTCGCATGGTGCCTCGGGCCCGAGAGCTGGGGCCGCCCTGACGAAGGGGGCTCACATGAGACGAGTCATGAAGCTGCTTGGCACAACCGCGGCGTACGTTCTGGTGGTCGGGGTGGGTGTCGCTGCCCCGGCGACGTCGGGAAGCCTGCCGAGCGGCGAGCGGATGCTGGGTCACGGTCACGCCGCGGTCGAGCCGGCGTACAACGCCGACACTGGCGGGTTGATGTATCTGCTCACACCGACGGGTGCGCCGTTCCCGTCGGTTTCCAACAGCCATGCACAGTCGCCGCTGTACCTGGTGGAGTACCCGCCGGGATACTCCGGGACCCTGAACTGCATGGGCGTGCCCGGCAACTGCCCGGACCACGACGGAATTGTCGCGGGTGTTGCCACCGGCGCGATGCCTTCGGTCTACGGCACTGACCCGAGCGCCGTGCCGGGCCACGACCACATCGCCGACCCGCCCGGAGCGCCGGACTTCAACATCGCCTGGTACGTCGTCGAGGTGCTGTGGACACCCGCAGCGGTGGAAGCCGATGCGATCACCCACCTCACCACCGACCAGCAGATCCAGGACGCGGTCGATGCCGGTTATGCCATCAAGATCAACCTCGGGTTCGCATTCAACTGCTCGGTCGTTCCTGCGACCACCTACTGGCGCGGTACGCCGGTCGGATGAGTCACTGAGCCGGGTCCGCGCTCGCGTCGACCCGGCCACACTCACCCGCGCCGAAGCGCGGGATCTCGATACCGCACGGCGCGGGCGTGGTCGTGGGTCGACTGCGCGACCCGCGTCAGACCGGCGCGACTCGGACGCACGTTGGATCTGCGGGTCAGCGACCAAGCATGCGCAGACGGCTGGTCACCGGTTGCCGTGGAGTCAGTCACGCGCGCGGCCGAACATTCTGCGTCGGCGGCGTAACGCGGCGGCGGTTCCGTGACATGTACTGGGTATGGGACGTCGTCGATCACGCCATGAGCTCGCGGCGCTGCTGCGCAGCGAACCACCGGCGGCACCCGTCGAGGACGCATTCTTCGGTGTGCTCGCCGATCTGGCGGCCGCATCCGGTCCCCCGACGCGAGGAGGTACAGCAGTGCGCACGACCAGGATTGGCGTACGAGTAGCCGCAGGCGCCGCAGCGGTGGTCCTGCTCGGCGTCGGCGGAGCGTACGCCGCCGGCAAGATCACCAGTGAGGACCCGAAGCCGCCGACCCCAGCAAACGTCGTGACTCCCCAGGACGAACCCTCGGAGACACCCGAGACCGACGAGCCGACACCGACCATCGCGCCGACTCCGGAGGACACCAAGTCCCAGGAACCCGGCGACGACGTGAGTGAGTCGGCGGACGACCAGAGCGGCGACGACCAGGGCGAGAACGCCGACGACCAGGGTGAGGACCAGAGCGGCGACCAGAGCGGAGACCAGTCCGAGGACCAGAGCACTGGCTCCGGAGACACAGGCACCAGTGATCACTCCGGCGACAGCTCGCACGACAGCTCCGGCGACTCCGGCGACTCGGGCGACGGCGGTTCCTCCGGGTCCGACGGTGGCGACGGCTGAGACGCCCAAGACGACGGCGACCTGCATCCACGCAGGTCGCCGTCGTCGTCTGAACCACCATGTGGTCGGATCCGTAGAACGGGAGGACGGTGGCGCGGAGTCCGTCGAGAGGGCAGCAGCAGAACCGCAGGAGGTTCAGATGACCGGCTCGGAGGCGGACGACATCGTCGCGCGAGCCGGCGCCGGTGACCCGTCCGCCTGGCGAGAGCTGTACGAGGCGAACGCCGGTCGCCTGCTTCTCTGGTTGAGAACCACCCCGGGCTCAGCGGACGCCGACGACATCGCCGCCGAGGCCTGGCTGGTCGCCGCCCGGAAGGTTTCCTCGTTCACTGGTGGGCGTCACGAGTTCACCGGCTGGCTCTTCGGGATCGCCCGCAACCTCTCGCGCAACAGCGGCCGCCGAGAGAGCCGCCGCGGAACCTCGCCGTACCCGTTGGAGGATGACACCATCGCGTTGTGGGGGGTCGCCGAGGACCGCTTCGGCGAAGTCGATGGGCGTGACCTCGCCGTGCGCCTGCTGGCGACGCTGCCTCAGCGGGAGGCCGAGACGATCGCGTGCGTGGACGTCGTCGGGCTCGACATCGCGACCACCGCGCGGGCGCTGGGCATCAGTGCGCCTGCGGTACGCGTCGCTCGCCACCGCGGCCTGCGACGCCTGCGCAGCCTGCTGGCGGCCGCCGAGTCCCAGGCGCAGCCCAAGGTCGCAGAGAAGGTGGACAGGTCGGGTCACGCCTAGATGCGCAGACCCTGGGCCCGACCCACTCCACGAGTCGCGCAACGTAGGCGACCGGTCGTGGGCCGCCACGCCAGGTTCGACGTGGTCCGGCTACCGGCGTAGAACCGGAGCAGGGTGCACTGGTGTGCCGGGGCGGTAGCGGTCCGATGCGGCGGAAGCAGTGTCGGTGGCCTTCGGCCAGGTCCACGCGTAGTAGACGACTCCTGCCAGCAGAGCGGCCTCAACGAGGCTGCCGAGAATGTAGTAGTAGTTCGACTCACCGATGGCGCCCCCCGCGATCGTGACTGCGTAGAGGGCGGCCAGGACAACGTTCGCCATCCGGGCGACCCTCGCTGGCAGGACAAGGCTGAGGAACACCATCAGACTGGGAACCATGATGTAGATGGTCACGCCCAGCAAGAACCCTTGTCCGATGGTGAAAGCGAACATCTTGCCGGCCTCGATGTCGGCACGAATGTCGGATCGGTACAAGCTGAACAAGTCCACGTACACGAAGATGAACAGCATGGATGCCCACAGTGCGGCGATCTTGATCCGCGGGCTGACCCAGGAGTCCTGATAGTCGGTAGTCGCGGACATTCGCGCCTCCCAAAGGCTGTTCGGCTCTGCGGGACCCGACGCCGGGACACGGAGGATTCCGCCTCCAGCTCAAGCCTCCACGGTGGTTCTGTGGGTCGGTAGAGGCGCAGGTCCCCATGCGTTGACTGCTCGGCCTATCTAGATCTCGGAGGGATTCGAGACGGCCGCCGGACGGAAGCCGCGCGCGATCATCCAGACCGCCAGCACCATCTCCTGAACGGCCAGCGGCAGGCTGAGCAGGTTCACCTCGGCGGAGTTGATCCCGACCACTCCGTACATCGCGAGCAGGTAGGCGGCCGCGTAGAGCGGGACCCCGATGAGACCCCATGACGCGATCCAGCGAGGGACGATCCGCGACCGGTACAGCAGGACGTAGAACAGGGCGCCGCCAAAGCAGAACACCAGCGACATGATGGCGCTGGCGCCATCCGAATCGATCACCAGGGTGCCCAGGCGCACTCCTGCTGGCGAGGCCGTGCCCGGTCCGGCCGACATGGTTTCGGCCAGGGGCACGAGCAGCAGCCATGCGGTGGCGACGATGACGTAGGTGGTCGCCTCGACCGCACCCCGGATGATCAGGTAGCCCGTAGCCAGCACTCCGTCCAGGCGGCGCAACATGGGGAAGAGCACCGCGGGCACCAATGCGAGCGAGAGGCCCATGACAAGCACCAGGAGCGCCCCTGTCGCGACGGCGTCAGGGTGCTTCGCGGCATACGCGAGCGGGTCGTCCGCGTTGTGCACCGGGAAGTAGGTGATGGCCTTGCTGAGGACCCCGGACGCCGTCCCGATGATGTACAGGATCCCCGCTGTCGTGGCCACTGCCCTGTGCTCACGCAAACGCGTGCCGGTCCGAGAGTCGATCTGGATGTGTGGTGAATGCAACGTCGTGGACGACATGGCCCACACGCCTCCTCTCAATCTGAGTTGTTCATCTAGAAGCCCGGCGAGGGGACGTCGGGAGCAGGCAGTCGGTGTCACTAGCCAGCGGCGATCCGCGTGCTGCCCGCATCCGAACGGGCGCCGTCGCGGAGCCCGAAGAGGATCAGGTATCCGACGATCCAGAGCTCGCCGACGGTCGCGGGGACGATCAGCAATCCGGCAACGAGATCTGCGTTCGCGAATATGTAGCTGACGAACGTGCTCAGGACGTAGCCGGCTCCGCCGAGCATGAGCAGCTGGCCCAGCGTCCGCGGCAGCCATCGTGACTGGAGCGCGAGCCAGCCCATCGGGATCAGCCAGAGGCCGAAGAACAGGCCCCCGACTCCCCAGAGGTGGCCGCTGATGACGTACAGAAGTTGCACGGTCGCTGCGGTGCCGCCTGAGACGGCCAACGACTTGTCACCCGACACGTCGAGAGCTGTGGCGAGTAGCGCGGCGCTCCCCAGGATTGCCACCGCGTTGACCATCCCGAAGACGGCGATGAGACCCGCGGCGAACATGTCGATGCCGCGGAACAAGCGGTAGAACCACACGGCCGCCAGCGCCTGCGTCAGCACGATGCCCAGCTCGAGCACGATGCCCAGACGCGTCATCGACGTGTGGTCGACCCGGTTCGACAGTGTGCTCTCCGGGTCGTCGGCGACGTAGAGCTGACCGCGAACGAGCTGGTACCCGAGGGCTCCGGTGACCGCCAGTCCCAGGTACAGAAGTCCGGTGGTGCGTGCCGTGCCGGCAAGCCCGACTGGAGACCGCTCGGAGCCCGTCCCGGCGCTCGTGTTCGTCGTGGTCATTGCAGACTCCTCTCAAGACAGAGTGAAGTTGGGTCAGAACTTGCCCAGCGCGATCTCCGAGAGCAAGAGGACCAGGGGAAGGACGCCGACAGCCGTGGACACTGCCACCAAACGGGCACGCTCCCGGTGCCGAACGATCGCAATGAGTCCCGTGACGAAGGCCCCGACCGCGCACGCCCAGATGCCCACGCCCCACACCGTTTGTGCCCAGCTGTCGGAGTAACTGTCCGCTGGCTCGACGATGTCGAGCGCAAAACCGAGCACGAGCAGAACAATGCCCGTGAGGCTCAGACCTGCAAGCGTGACCGCCCGTCGGCCGAGGCGAGTGCCAGGCCACCCCCACACTCCGAGACGGGTGCCTGACGGCGTCGTCATATTCCTAATCTCGCCGTGACGTGGTCGGGCAGCCAGAGTCCAAAGGCCTCAGGTCCAGTGCCGCCCAGGTCTTGGCCTCATGGCTGACACGGCTGCTTCAAATCGGGTAAGGCAGCACCGGCCAGCGTGCCACCAGCGGGTGCGACCGAAGCGGCCGGCTCCGCCGCGACCCCGTCGGCTCCGATGAGCGTCATACGGCCGCTTGTCCGCGCGGGCCATGGCGGACGTGCGCCAAGACCGCCTGGTGTCTCGCGTCACCCACTTCGACAGCTGAGTTGTGAGCGCGCAGTCTCCCAGGCTGGCGTCGAACGATGTGTCTGGTCGACGCGATACGTTGCACCCATGCCCACTGTGCAGCGCAGCATCACGATCGATCGGCCAATCGCAGAGGTCTTTGCGTTCTTCGCCGACGTGAGCAACGACCCGAAGTGGCGCGGTCACGGCGTGAAGGAGATCTCGCTCGAGGGCGAGATGCGCCAGGGTGCGCACGTCCACCAGAAGATCGCAGCCGGGCCTTTCGGTGCTGCTGTGAAGGCCGACATGGACGTCGTCGCCTACCAGCTGGACAGAGCCCTCGGGTTCCAGGTGACCACCGGCCCCTTGCGTCCCCGCGTTGACTTCACCTTCACGCGGGCCGACACCGGCACCACGGTCGACTTCTCGATCACTGCGCCCCTGACCGGGATCAAGAAAGCGTTCATGGGCACAATGGTTGAGAAGAACATGGCCCAGGAAGCCGCAGCGCTCGACGAGGCGAAGCGCCTGCTCGAGGGCTAGAACGCGCCTGTCTGGGTCACGAGCGCGAACGCGACGAGCGCCCGGCAACACACTCAGGCAATGTGTGCATTCGCAGGCAGCGTCACGTTCTGACGCGGGCCCGGGCTGGTTCCGGCCGGTGGCCGGTGACCTGCTGTTCGCATTGCTGATCGCCGTCATGCTGACCTCGGCAGGCTGGTACATCAGTAAGAACGGTTGGACGGCTACGGGCGGCTACTGACAGGGACGTCCGCGAGGGTACGGCGACTTCGGTGCTGACCGGGCACGCTTCGGTCAGGCCGCGTCGACCCGGTGGGACGATCCGGAACTGCCGGCGGTCCAGGCGTTCGGGAGGGCGGCAGCGAGCGCGTGCTGCGCGCGCCAGCCGGTGCAGTGTCCGGGTACGACCAGGCTGGGTGCCATCGCGGTCAGCGCTTCGATCGTTGGTGCGATCACGGGCTCAAAGGCGAGGCCGCTCAGATGCAGGCCTCCGACCAGCGCCGCCACATCAGAGACTCCGGTAAGCCGCTGGGCATGTCGCACGATGTTGACGGCTCCGGCATGACCGCAGCCGGTAAGGACCACCAGCCCGCGACCACGCACGTGGACCACCAGTGCCTGGTCGTCCACCACGTCGGGATCATGGCGCCACGCGGTCCCGGTCCATGCCTCGTGCGCTGCCGGCATGCCTCGCTCGAACTCCGTGGTCCGGTCGACCTCACCAGTGATCAAGACACAGTCGTCAACCAACAGCGACGGTTGGCGCCTCTCCACGAGCGCAAAGCCTTCGGCCTCCAACGCTCGCCGGCTGAGCGTCGGCATCTCCAGGGGGTCCGCACCAGGAACGGCCAATCGGCGACGGGTCCACGCCATCGGGTGCACCACCATGGGCATCGACCGACCAGCGCACCTCGTCGCCAGCCCCGCGAGCCCACCGACGTGATCGAAGTGACCGTGACTGAGGACCACACCTTGAACCCCGCGCAGGTCGATCCCCAGACGGTCGGCATTGACCATCATCGCGTCGGGCGACAGGCCGGCGTCGAACAGCAGCGACGTCGTGGACGCGTCACGTCGCACGGTCACCAGCGCCGAGAAACCGTGCTCGGCCCGAAGACCAACCACCGTCTCACCGCCCTCAAACTGAGGTGCCTCGGCGTGACCTGCGCCGAAGGACACGCGGGTGGTCCGCTCATCGCCCTGCAACAGCGCGTCGTACACGTTGTCGACCAGGGTGGTCACGATCACCTCGTCGACGGGTTCCAACCCGATCGGGTCGATCGCATCACCCAGAGCCGGTCGAGGCGCAACGAGTGCCACATCCAACCCTGTCCCGCTGGCTCCCTCACACATGCGCAAACCTTCTCTCCCAGCTCGGCAAAGGCCCATCCGAATCGGGTCAATCACAACTCTCACACACCATCAAGGCCTGGACACGACACCGACGAGCGCCCGCGTCTTTCAGGTCGGCATGACCCGCCAGCGGTGCGGGGGTCGTCCGGGTCGGCGCGCCTGGGTCGCCTAGGCTGGGCGCACAGTTCCCGTGTGACCAGGAACCCGGTGCGAGTCCGGGGCGGTTCCGCCACTGTGACGCCGACGTCCACGAGAGTCGGCGCAGCCAGACACTGGGCACGGGAATCCCGACCACGAGGGGCGAGAACCCCGAGGAGGACCCGTGCGCATCGCGCTCCTGTCGACATCCGATACCGATCTGCTCTCCGCCCGGGCCTCCGGCGCCGACTACGTCTGGGCGAACCCGTCGCGACCAGGGCACCAGTCGATGGCCGAGACCATCGACGGTGCAGACCTCGTGATCGGCCGCATCCTCGGGTCGCCCTACGACCTCTGCGAGGGGTTCGCGCGGATCCGCGGGTCGCGGATGCCGGTCGTGATGCTCGGCGGTGAACAACAGCCCAGCGCCGAGCTGATGGAGCTGTCCACCGTGCCGATGGGCGTGGCCGCCGAGGCCCATCGCTACCTCGCCGAGGGCGGGCCTGCGAACCTCGCTCAGCTGCACGCTTTTCTGTCCGACACCGTGCTGCTCACCGGCGAAGGATTTGAGCCGCCGGCCGAGATCCCGGCCTGGGGTGTCCTCGGTCGGCCGGACGCCGACCCGGACAAGCTTCGGGTCGGGGTGCTGTTCTACCGGGCCCACCAGGCGAGCGGGAACAACGCGTTCGCGCACGCACTCGCCGATGCCGTCGACGCCACCGGTCTGGCTGTCGGCGTACCGATCTTCAGCTCGTCACTGCGAGCCGCGCCCGACGACCTGTATGCCGAGCTCGGCACCCTTGACGCACTGGTCGTGACCGTCCTCGCAGCCGGGGGGAGCGTGCCCGCCTCTGCCTCGGCCGGCGGGGACGACGAGTCCTGGGACATCGCCCGGATGGCGGCCCTGGACATCCCGATCCTCCAGGGGCTGTGCCTGACCAGCAGCCGCGACGAGTGGGCCGCGTCGGACGACGGTGTGACTCCGCTGGACTCCGCCAGCCAGATCGCGATCCCCGAGTTCGACGGGCGCATCATCACGGTGCCGTTCTCCTTCAAGGAGATCGACGAAGACGGGCTGCCGCGCTACGTCGCCGACCCCGAGCGCTGTGCCCGGGTTGCCGCGATCGCCGTCAACCACGCCCGGCTGAGGGCGCTGCCGCCTGCGCAGCGCAAGGTCGCCCTGGTGCTGAGCGCCTACCCGACCAAGCACGCGCGGGTCGGCAACGCGGTCGGGCTGGACACTCCGGTCTCGGCGATCAGGCTGCTGCGGCGGATGCGCGCCGAGGGCTACGACCTCGGCGCCCCGGGGGACATCCCGGGTCTGGACGAGCCCGATGACACGATCGCCGGCGACACCTTGATCCATGCACTGATCGCTGCTGGCGGACAGGACGAGGAGTGGCTCACCTCGGCTCAGCTCGACGGCAGCCACGTCCGGATCGCCGCCGAGGACTACCGGCGCTGGACGGCTGAGCTGCCGGCCAGGCTGATGGACCAGGTCGTCGCGGCGTGGGGTCCGGCGCCGGGGTCCCTCTTCGTCAACGGCCGGCGTGAGATCGTGCTCGCCACCCTTCGGGCCGGCAACATCGTCTTGCTCATCCAGCCGCCGCGCGGCTTCGGGGAGAACCCGGTCGCGATCTACCACGACCCCGATCTCGCGCCGTCGCACCACTACCTGGCGGCGTACCGGTGGCTGGAGAGCCCCGTCGAGGGTGGGGGCTTCGGTGCGCACGCGGTCGTCCACCTCGGCAAGCACGGCTCCCTGGAGTGGCTGCCCGGCAAGAACGCAGCGCTGTCCGCAGGCTGTGCCACCGACGCCGCGATCGGCAGCCTGCCGCTGATCTACCCCTTCCTCGTCAACGATCCGGGGGAAGGCGCGCAGGCCAAGCGCCGCGCGCACGCGACCATCGTCGACCACCTGGTCCCGCCGATGGCCCGGGCCGAGACGTACGGCGACATCGCCCGGCTCGAGCAGCTCCTGGACGAGCACGCCCAGATCGCCTCGATGGACCCTGCCAAGCTGCCGGCCGTCCGTGGCGAGATCTGGACGCTCATGCACGCCGCGGAGATGCATCGCGACCTCGGGCTCGATGAGCGTCCCGGCGACGAGGAGTTCGACGACTTCCTGCTGCACGTCGACGGCTGGCTGTGCGAGATCAAGGACGCCCAGATCCGCGACGGCCTGCACGTGCTGGGCCAGCCGCCGGCCGGCGAGGCCCGGGTCAACCTGGTGCTCGCCATCCTCCGCGCGGCCCAGGTGTGGGGCGGTGAGTCCGCGTCGGTTCCCGGTCTGCGCGCGGCCCTCGGTCTCAAGGAAGGAGCTGAGCCGACCACCGCCGTGGACGAGATCGAGCGCCAGGCCCGCGAGCTCGTCGAGCGGATGGAGGCGCTCGACTGGGACCCCGCCGCGGCCGGAGACCTGCACGACGACCCGGAGGTATGCCGGGTGCTGGCGTTCGCGGCGACCCAGGTGGTGCCGCGGCTTGGCCGAACCACCGACGAGCTGGACGCGTTGCTGCACGCCCTGGGCGGCGGCTTCGTCCCCGCGGGACCCTCGGGCTCGCCCCTGCGGGGCCTGGTCAACGTGCTCCCGACCGGCCGGAACTTCTACACCGTCGATCCGCGCGCGGTGCCGTCGCGACTGGCCTGGCAGACCGGCCAGGCGATGGCCGAGTCGCTGATCCGGCGCTACCTCGACGACACCGGCGACTACCCGTCCTCGGTAGGTCTGTCGGTGTGGGGCACCTCGGCGATGCGCACCTCGGGCGACGACGTGGCGGAGGTGCTCGCGCTGCTCGGCGTGCGCCCGGAGTGGGACGAGGCTTCCCGGCGGGTCAGGGAGCTGACCGTGATCCCGCTCGACGAGCTCGGCCGGCCACGGATCGACGTCACCGTGCGGATCTCGGGCTTCTTCCGCGACGCCTTCCCCCACGTGGTCGCCATGCTCGACGACGCGGTGCGGCTGGTGGCCGGCCTCGATGAGCCGGACGACCAGAACTTCGTGCGCGCGCACGCACGTGCCGACCTGGCCGAGCACGGCGACGAGCGCCGGGCCACCACGCGGATCTTCGGCTCGAAGCCGGGGTCGTACGGCGCGGGCATCCTCCAGCTGGTCGAGTCCGGCAGCTGGCGTGACGACAACGACCTCGCCGAGGTCTACACCGCATGGGGTGGCTTCGCCTACGGCCGTGGTCTCGACGGCGCCCCGGCGGCTGACGACATGCGCGCCAGCTACCGGCGCATCAAGGTGGCCGCGAAGAACGTCGACACCCGCGAACACGACATCGCGGACTCCGACGACTACTTCCAGTACCACGGCGGCATGGTCGCGACCGTGCGTGCCCTGACCGGGACGGACCCCCGCGCGTACGTCGGTGACTCCACGTCGCCCGACGCCGTACGCACGCGGACCCTGCAGGAGGAGACCAACCGCGTCTTCCGTGCCCGGGTGGCCAATCCGCGCTGGATCGGTGCGATGCAGCGGCACGGCTACAAGGGCGCCTTCGAGCTTGCGGCGACCGTCGACTACCTCTTCGGCTTCGACGCCACCACCGGCGTGGTGCACGACTGGATGTACGAGACCCTCGCTCGCGAGTACGTCCTCGACGAGACCAACCAGGCCTTCATGCGCCGGTCGAACCCGTGGGCCCTGCGGGGCATCGTCGAGCGGCTGCACGAGGCGGCCGACCGGGGTCTCTGGGCCGAGCCCGACCCCGAGGTGGTGGCGGCGATGCAGCAGGTCTACCTGGAGCTCGAGGGCGACCTGGAGGACCGGTGAGGCGGGTCCGCGTCGTCGGCATCGGGATGGGCCCGCAGCACGTCACCGCCGAGGCAGCTGAGGCCCTGCGCTCGCTCGACCGGGTGCTGGCGTTCGGGAAGGGCGAGGACGACCCGCTGCTGGCGATCCGGGCCGAGGTGTGCCGCCAGTACGGCGATCCGCCGCTCGTCCACGTCCCCGACCCGCCGCGCGACCGGGTCGATCCGGAGGACTACCCGGCCGCCGTGCGCACCTGGCACGCGGCTCGGGTCGCCGCTCTCCGGTCGGCAATCGACGAGCGACCCGGAGTGGTCGGGATGCTGGTCTGGGGCGACCCGTCGCTCTACGACTCGACGCTGCGGCTGCTCGACGCGCTCGACGACGTCGCCTACGACGTGGTGCCGGGCATCTCCGCGCCCCAGCTGCTCGCCGCCCGCCACCGGGTCGTGCTGCACGGGATCGGCGAGCCCGTGCACCTGACGACCGGGAGACGGCTCGGCGAGGCGATCGCCGCCGGACACGACAATGTGCTCGCGATGCTCAACCGCGACGTCGATCTGACCGGACTCGAGGAGTGGCAGATCTGGTGGGGCGCGAACCTGGGAGCCCCCGGCGAACAGCTCGTCAGCGGTCGGGTCGGCGACGTGGCCGACGAGATCGGCACCGCACGGGAGCGGGCCCGCTCCGCCGACGGCTGGATGATGGACCTCTTCCTGCTGCGGCGGACCCCGCGATGAGCGTCCTGCTGCTCGGCGGCACGTCGGAGGCTCGGGCGCTGGCCGCCGTACTCGTGGAGACCGGGGTCCCGGTGCTCTCTTCGCTTGCCGGCCGGGTGGCTGGCCCCCGGTTGCCGGTCGGGGACGTGCGCATCGGTGGGTTCGGCGGAGTCGCCGGTCTCGTCGCACACCTGGCCACCGAAGGGCATGTCGCAGTCGTCGACGCGACCCATCCGTTCGCGACCGGCATGAGTGCCAACGCCGTCGCAGCGTGCGCGGCGGCCGGCGTGCCGCTGCTGCGGCTGGAGCGGCCTGGCTGGTCCGCGGCACCGGGTGCGGAGCTGTGGCACTGGGTCCCCGGGCACGACGAGGCAGCCACCGCGTCGGCTGTGCTCGGGAGGCGACCATTCCTCACCGTCGGGCGGCAGGCGCTCAGCTCCTTCGTGGGTCCCCTGGCCCACCGACACACGCTCGTCAGGGTCGTCGACGCCCCGGGCGTCGAGCTGCCGGCGACGTGGACCGTGCTGCGATCGAGAGGCCCCTACCGGCTGGAGGACGAGCTGTCACTGCTGCGCGCGCACGAGGTCGACGTGCTCGTCACGAAGGACTCAGGCGGTGACTACACGTGGCCCAAGATGGCGGCAGCCGCGGCTCTCGACATTCCGGTGGTCGTGGTGCGTCGTGACCAGCCCGACGGCGGCATCCCGACAGTGCCCGACGTCACGGCCGCCCTGGACTGGGTCCGGGCGCTCCTCGGCGCCGGGGGCGCAGAGCGATGAGGACTGCGATCGCCGTGGCTCCGGCCTCGACGGCGCGTGCCAGGGTGCGAGCTCGCGAGATGTCGTGACGCGCCGCAGGCCGCCCGCATCCGAGCACGTGCCGGTCCTCGACGCGGCCTGAGTAGGTGTTCTCGCCGCCGAGCCGAACCGCCAGGGCACCGGCGAACGCTGCCTCGACGGGCCCGGCGTTCGGGCTCGGATGCCCGGCGGCGTCCCGACGCCACGCGAGCAACGCCTCGTGCGGATCTCCGCCGACCACGGGCGCAAGGGCGGCCGCCAGCAGCGCCGCGACGCGCGAGCCCGGCAGGTTGACCAGGTCGTCGAGACGAGCCGCCGCCCAGCCGAACCGCTCGTAGCGCTCGTCGCGGTGGCCGACCATCGCGTCGAGCGTGTTGACCGCGCGGTACCCCAGCAGCGCCGGGATGCCGCCCACCGCCCCGAGTACCAGTGGCGCGACCACCGCGTCCGAGGTGTTCTCGGCGACCGACTCGATCACCGCGCGGGCGACCTCGCCCTCGTCGAGGCGGCGGGTGTCGCGACCGACGAGATGGGTCAGCCGCACCCGTGCGTCCGGAAGCCGGTCGTCGGCCAGCAGCCGGTCGACAGCGGCCGCTTCGCGGTCCAGGGAGGTGCCGCCGAGCACGGCCCAGGTCGCGATCGCCGTCGCCAGGGCGTGCGGCACCGGCCGCTTGCGGGTGGCGCGCTCGATCGCCGCTCCGGCCAACGCGGTTGTACCGACGAGCACAGTGACGTGAAGGGCGCCGGCGCTGCGATCGTCGGCGTACGTTCGGTGCTCGAGGGTCCCGGCCAGCCGGCCGAACCCCGCAACCGGGTGGAAGCGGGCGGGGTCGGCGAGCAGTCGGTCGGCCGCGCAGCCGAGGCCCAGGCCCAGCGCGCGGCTCAGCACGCCGGCCGCCGGAGGTCACGCATCGGCGGTCAGGGCCTCGAGGAGCCGGGTCGTCGTGGTCTCGTCGCGGACGGCGATCCGCACCCAGGATTCGTCGAGACCGGGGAACGTGTCGGCACGGCGTACGGCGATGCCGTGGTCGCGCAACCGGGCGTGCACTCCCGCGCCCACCCGGGCCAGCACGAACGCCGTCGAGGACGGAATGTGCGTGATGGCGAGCTTTCGCAAACCGGCCTCGAGGATGCGGCGCCGGTCGCCGATCTCGCTGGTGCGGCGCTGGGCCTCGGTCGCTGCCGACGGATCCGCACAGGCGACCATCGCGGCGACCGCCGCCGTGCTCACCGACCAGGGAGGCTGCAGCGCGCGCAGGCCCGCGACGACGTCGGCGTCGGCCAGCAGGTAGCCGGCGCGGACGCCGGGGATCCCCCAGTGCTTGGTGAGGCTGCGCACCACGACGAGCCCGGGCTCGGCGTGCTCGACCAGCGACTCGGACTCCCCGGCGACGGCGTCCATGAATGCCTCGTCGACGACCACCAGGCGGCCCGGGCGGAGCAGCTCCTTGAGGGCGGCGGCCGGGTGCAGGACGCCGGTCGGGTTCGTGGGGTTGCCGACCACGACCAGGTCGGCCTGCTCGGGGACCGCATCGGGGTCGAGCGCGAAGCCGGTGTCCGCAGGGCAGCGCACCTCGAGCACGCGACGACCGGCCTGGAGCAGCGCGGTGTGCGGCTCGGTGAACTGCGGGTGCACCACGACGGGGCACTGCCAGTCACGCAGGCGGGCGACCAGAGAGAACGCTTCCGCCGCACCGGCGGTGGGGAGCACCTCGGCGGCGGATCGCCCGTGCCGGCGCCCGATCGCCTCGGCTGCGGGTCGTGCGTCCGGGTAGCGGCCGACGTCCTCGAGGCTTCCACGGAGGGCCTCGTCGAGCCAGGCCGGCGGCGGGCCGGCGTACACGTTCACGGCGAAGTCGAGCAGGCCCGCGGTCGCCTCCGTGTCGCCGTGGTGTCGCAGGGTCTCGGCTCTGGACGCGGTGGCGTGCACGGCGTCGGCGAAGCGCTGCGCCAGCCAGGGGTGGCCGACCCAGTGCGTGTGCAGGTACGACGCGTGCAGCGTCGCCGAGGCGAACCCGGAGGGGACGCCGTCGATCAACCAGGCCGGTGTGGGTCCGGCCTCGGGCGCCGTCGCGGTCCGGTGGAACTCGTGGCCGGTGACCTCTTCGTCCTTCCGGGTCAGCAGCGAGTCGGACGCGGCGATGGCGACGGGGTAGCGCAGTGTGAGCCGCTCGGTCATGGCCGCGGTGGCCGGCAGCGCGCCGACCATTGGGTGGCCGTCGACCTGCTCGGCGAGGTAGAGCAGTCCGGCGCACTCGGCCACCGTCGGTGTGCCCGCGGACAGCGCCGCGGCGAGGTCCGCGCGAAGCGACGTGTTGGCAGTGAGCTCGTGGGCGTGCACCTCCGGGAAGCCGCCCCCGAGGTAGATCCCGGCGGTGTCCTCGGGCAGCCGCGTGTCGGTCAGCGGGTCGAAGGTGACCACGTCGCACCCGGCGGCGCGGAGCAGCTCCTCGGTCTCGGCGTACCGGAAGGTGAAGGCGCGGCCGCCGGCCATGGCGACGACCGGTCGCCGTTCGCTGGGCGCGCTGACCTGGTGCGCCGGGTCCCATGGCTCGACGTCGATCGCCGGCGCGGACGTCGCGATCCGGAGCAGCTGCTCGAGGTCGACCAGCTCGGCGATCCGGTCGGCCAGTCGGTCCAGGTCGGCACCGGCGCGGTCGCGCTCGGCCGCGGGGACCAGCCCGAGGTGCCGCGACGGCGTCGCGAACGAGGTGTCCCGGTCGATCACGCCGAGCACCGGCAGGTCGATCGCGCCGGCCGCCTCGGCGGCGTGACGGGCGGAGCCGGCCTTGTTCAGGATGACGCCGGCGATCTCGACCGACGGGTCGAAGGTGGTCATGCCGTGGACCACGGCGCCGACGGACCGCGAGGCCATCGCGATGTCGACCACGAGGACCACGGGACTCGACGTGAGCGTCGCCACGTGCGCGGTGGACGCAAAGCCGTTGCCGCCGATGCGCCCGTCGAAGAGGCCCATCACGCCCTCGATGACGGCAACGTCGGCGCCGCGGGCTCCGTGCAGCAGCAGCGGAGCGACGCGCTCCTCGCCGACGAGGTGCGGGTCGAGGTTGCGCCCCGGTCGCCCGGTGGCGAGCGCGTGGTAGCCCGGGTCTATGTAGTCCGGGCCGACCTTGTGCCCGCTGACCTCGAGGCCGGTACGGCGCAACGCGGCCATCAGGCCGGTCGCGATCGTGGTCTTGCCCTGTCCCGACGAGGGCGCGGCGATCACGAGGCGGGGGAGTGCGGTCACGGACGGACCGGTCTCACCACTCAATGCCCCGCTGGCCCTTCTGCCCGGCGTCCATCGGATGCTTGAGCTTGGTCATCTCGGTGACCAGGTCGGACACCTCGACCAGGCGAGGGTCGGCACGGCGGCCGGTGACCACGACGTACTGACGGCCGGGCCGGTTCGCCAGGGTCTCCACGACGTCGTCGACGTCGACCCAGCCCCACTGCATCGGGTAGGTGAACTCGTCGAGCACCAGGAGGTCATGGGTCTCGTCGGCCAGCCGGCGCTTCACCTCGGCCCAGCCCTCCGCAGCCTCGGCGGCGTGGTCCTCCTCGCCGCCCGCCTTGCGCGACCACGACCAGCCGGCGCCCATCTTGTGCCACTCGACGGGACCGCCCTCGCCGGTCTCGTCGTGCAGGCGGCCGAGGCGCTCGAGCACGGTCTGCTCGCCGATCCGCCACTTGGCGGACTTCACGAACTGGAAGACACCGATGTTCCAGCCCTGGTTCCACGCCCGGATCGCGAGTCCGAAGGCGGCGGTGGACTTTCCCTTCCCGTCGCCGGTGTGCACCATCAGCAGTGGCCGGTTGCGACGCTCCCGCGTGGTCAGGCCGTCGTCGGGAACGGTGAGTGGCTGGCCCTGGGGCATCAGGCTGCTCCTTGTCGGATCGATCGCTGGACGGTCCCGGTCAGCGCGTCGGCGCTGACCTCGGCGAGCGGGAGGTACTCCGCGGCGAGGTCGTCGGCCAGGTGGCGGGCCAAGCCGAGACGCAGGGCACCGGTCTCGCAGTCGACGAGCACCGTGGTGACGCCGCGCGCGGCGAGCAGAGCCGCTGCCCGGCGCGACCGCGCAACGGCGTCCGGTCCCGCGGTGGCGCGCCCGTCGGTGACCAGCACCAGCAGCGGGCGTCGGCGCGGGTCGCGGATGCGCTCGAGGTCGAGCACGCGGGTGACTTCGAGGAGTCCTTCCGCGAGCGGCGTGCGGCCGCCCGCAGGCAGGTCTCGCAAGCGTCTCGCGGCGACGTCGACCGAGCCGGTCGGAGGCAGCGCGAGCTCGGCACCGGTGCCGCGGAACGTCACCAGGCCGACCTTGTCGCGGCGCTGGTAGGCGTCGAGCAGCAGCGACAGCACGGCGGTCTTCACCTGCTCCATCCGCGTGCGCGCCGCCATCGAGCCGGACGCGTCGACGCAGAAGAGGACGAGGTTGGACTCCCGACCCTCGCGGACGGCGACCCGGAGGTCCTCACCCCGGAAGCGGATCGGCCCGGATTCGCGACCGCGACCGCGCTGGTGCGGCGCCGCGGCACGTAGCGTCTCGGTGAGGTGCGGCGCGCCGAACCGGTCGACCGGGCGCGCGGCGCCGACGCGGCGACCGCTCGCGGTGAGCGCACGGCTGCGCCGGCCGGCCTCTCCGGCACCGACGCCCGACACCGCGAGCAGTCGGGTCCGGTACGTCGCTCCCGGGGTCGCCGGAGTGCCCGGGGCCGATCGCCCCGCAGACTGCGCGGACTGGCCCGCGGCCGGATCGACCTCGGTCGCGTCGGCCTCGGAACGATCGCCGTGGGCGGACTCGCCGGGGCTGTCCGATCCCCCGCCCGGGCCCGGATCGGGATCGGGGTCCGGCTCGTCGTCGCCGAGGATCTCGGCGAGCAGGTCGTCGTCGAGGCCCGGCGCGTCGAACGGGTTGCGGCGGCGCCGGTGGGGCAGCGCCAGCCTGGCCGCTGCGCGGATGTCGTCGGTGGTCACCTCGGACCGCTCGTGCCAGGCGGCATGGGCGACGGCGGTCCGGGCCATGACGATGTCGGCGCGCATCCCGTCGACCTCGAGCGCGGCACAGATCTCGGCGATCCGGAGCAGCGCGACGTCGGAGAGCTCGACCTGGTCGACGAGCTTCTGTGCCGCCAGGATCCGGTCGGTCAGTGCGCGCTCGTCCTCGGCGTACGACGCCACGAAGGCGTCCGGATCCGCGTCGAAGGCCATCCGACGCCGGACCACCTCGACCCGCAGGGCCGGGTCCCGCGGCGCGGCCACCTCGACGGTCAGGCCGAACCGGTCGAGCAGCTGCGGGCGCAGCTCGCCCTCCTCGGGGTTCATCGTGCCGACCATGACGAAGCGGGCGGCGTGCTCGACGGAGACGCCGTCGCGCTCGACGGTCGATCGGCCCATCGCGGCCGCGTCGAGGAGTACGTCGACCAGGTGGTCGTGCAGCAGGTTCACCTCGTCGACGTACAGGATGCCGCGGTGGGCGCGGGCCAGCAGGCCGGGCTCGTACTCGGTGCGACCTTCGGACAGCGCGCGCTCCAGGTGCAGCGACCCCAGCACCCGGTCCTCGGTGGCGCCGACCGGCAGCTCGACCAGCCGCACAGGTCGTGTCTCGCTCGCCGCGTCGGCGGCGAAGGGACCGTCGGGTGACAGCGGGGCGGGGTCGCGGGGATCGCTGGAGAACCGGTCGCCGGCGATCACCTCGATCGGCGGCAGCACGGCCGCCAGCGCGCGGACGATGGTGGACTTCGCGGTGCCCTTCTCGCCCCGCACCAGCACGCCGCCGACCTCGGGGGAGATCGTCGTGAGGATCAGGGCCAGCGCCATGGGGTTCGAGTCCAACCCCGCGTCGGACCCGACGACGGCACTGAAGGGGAAGTGCTTCGGCATGTGAGGCTCCCGCTCGTCAGCCAGCGAATACGTTGGCGCGAGGCCGGTCTTCGGACTTCCAGGATCATGCGTCCTGGTTACCGCAGCGGGCCTGTGCCGGACTTTCACCGGCTTCCCAGATTCTCCCGTCGGTCCGCTGTGCGAGCCGGACCTCGGGGCACCTCGTGCCTGTCGCGGGTCACGATAGCGTCTGCGCCCATGACCAGCAGCGGCCGTCCGAGGATCACGGTCGTCGGCATCGGCGCCGACGGCTGGAACGGCCTGCCCGAGGCGGTCCGCACGATCGTCGAGGGTGCGCCCGTGCTCCTCGGCGGCCGCCGGCACCTCGGCATGGTGCCGCCGGTCGCGGGCCAGCGTCGTGAGCGTTGGCCGTCGCCGCTGCGCGCCGGCGTGGCGGACCTCCTCGACCGGCATGGCGATGTCCCGGTGGTGGCGCTGGCCTCCGGCGACCCGCTGCTCTCGGGAGTCGGTACGACGCTCGTCGAGTTGCTCGGCGCCGACGCGGTCGACGTGGTCCCGGCGATCTCCTCGGTCGCTCTCGCGCGTGCCCGGATGGGGTGGGCGGCCGAGTCCAGTGACGTGCTCACGCTGGTCGGCCGCGACGCGGAGCTGCTCGTCCGCGAGCTCGCCCCCGAGCGACGGCTGCTGGTGCTCTCCTCGGACGAGTCGACGCCGGCGCGGGTCGCCCGGCTCCTGACGGCTCGCGGATACTCCGAGAGCCGGATGACGGTGCTGGGCGACCTCGGCTCCCCCGAGGAGACCCGGGTCGAGGGGACGGCCGGCACCTGGAGCGCCACCGTGTCGCGGCTGCACGTGCTCGCCCTCGACCTGTCGGGTCCCGTGGTCGGCTCGTGGACCGCGGGGCTGCCGGACTCGGCGTACGAGCACGACGGCCAGCTGACCAGGCGCGACCTGCGCGCCTCGGCCCTCGCCCGGCTCGCCCCGCAGCCGGGGCAGCTGCTCTGGGACATCGGCGCCGGAGCCGGCTCGGTCGGCATCGAGTGGATGCGTGCCCACCCGACCTGCCGTGCCGTGGCGATCGAAGCCGACGCGACCCGCGCAGCCCGGATCACCCGCAACGCGGTGACGCTCGGTGTGCCGGGGCTCGACGTGGTCGAGGGACGCGCCCCAGAGGCGCTCACCGACCTGCCCGCCCCGGACGCGGTCTTCGTCGGCGGCGGGGCCACGACGCCGGGCCTTCTCGGGCTCTGCCTCGCCGCGCTGCGGTCGGGCGGACGGCTCGTCGTGCACGGCGTGACGCTCGAGACCGAGTCGCTCCTGGCAAGGGCGTACGCCGACCACGGCGGCGAGCTGACCAGGATCGCGGTCGAGTCAGCCGCCCCTCTCGGCTCCTTCACCGGCTGGACCCCGGCCCGTGCCGTGATCCAGTGGGCCATGACGAAGGAACAGCCATGACCGTCCACTTCGTCGGCGCCGGACCGGGCGCGGCCGACCTGATCACCCTGCGCGCCGCGGCGATGCTCTCCGCCGCGGACGTGGTGCTCTACCCGGGCACCTACCTCGACACCGAGGTGCTCGGCCACTGCCATCAGAGCGCCCGGATCGTCGACACCCAGCACCTCGACCTCGACCAGATCGTCGACGAGCTCGCGACCGCGCACGGCGCCGGGCACGACGTGGTGCGACTGACCTCGGGAGACCCCTCGCTGTACTCCGCCGTGGCCGAGCAGACCCGGCGCCTCGACGAGCTCGGGATCGACTGGGACGTCACGCCCGGCGTGCCGGCGTACGCGGCTGCGGCGGCGATCGTCGGGCGCGAGCTCACCGTCCCCCTGGTGTCCCAGTCCGTCGTCCTGACCCGCGTCCGGGCCCGCTCCACGGCGATGCCGGCGACCGAGGCACTGGCCGGCTTCGCGGCAACCCACGCCACCCTGGCGCTGCATCTCGCCATCACTCGCACCCGTGAGGTGATGGCTGAGCTGGAAACCGAGTACGGCGCGGACTGCCCGGTCGTCGTCGTCCACCGGGCCTCCCAGCCAGAGCAGCTCGTGCTTCGGGGCACTGTTGCCGAGATCGCCGACCAGGTCGAGGCGGCCGAGCTGCGCCAGGCCGCGATCATCCTCGTCGGGCGCGCACTGGACCCCGGCGCCGGAGGCGAGTCCTACCTCTACGACCCGACCCGCAACCGCACCCTCAAGGGCTGACGAATCGCGCGGTCCACACCCGGCCCGCTTCGGTCACCCGGGTGTGGGACGAGCCGACGATCAGCAGGCACTTCATGTCGATCGAGCCCGCGTCGAGATCGGCGAGCGTGGTCGCGACCAGCGACTCCTCGGCCCGGCCGACGTCCCTGCCGACAACCACCACGCGGTCGGCCGGCAGGATCTCGAGGAGCAGCTTCTGCGCCCGCACGACCTGTTCGGTCCGGGTGCGCGACGCCGGGTTGTAGATCGCCAGCACCAGGTCGGCCTCGGCGATCGCGCGCAGGCGCTGCTCCACCACCGGCCACGGCTTGAGCCGGTCGGACAGGCTGACCACCGCGAAGTCACCGCCGATCGGCGCTCCCGCCCGCGCAGCGACGGCCTGGACGGCACTGACCCCGGGCAGCACCCGGACCGGCACATCGGCGTACTCGGCGGCTGCCTCGAAGACGGCGGCCGCCATGCCGAACACCCCGGCGTCACCACCCGACACGACGGCGACACGCTCGCCGGCACGGGCCAGCTCGAGGGCGTGCCGTGCTCGGTCGACCTCGACGGTGTTGCCCGAGGCGTGGCGGGTGAGGCCGGCGCGCTGGGGCACCCGGTCGACGTACGGCGCATATCCGACGACGTGGTCGACCTCTGCCAGTGCGGCCGCGACCTCGGGGGTGAGCCAACGGTCCGGGCCGGGCCCGAGCCCGACGACGAGCAGCTCGCCGGGCCGGCCGGTCGGGCGCGGCGTCGGCACCGGTGCCCGGCGGCCGGTGGGCTCGTCCTGGACCGAGTCCCCGGGCACGACGACCAGCGAGAAGTAGGGCACCGAGGTCGGGTCCACGTCAGCCACGGGCAGCCACCGCTCGGCAGGCATCGAGGCGCGCTCGACGTACATCGCGTGCTCCAGCCGACCCGCCTGGCGGAGCGCCTCGACGACCCCGGGGAAGCGGCGGCCGAGCTTCATGATGATCGCCCCGTCGGTGTCGGCCAGGCGCCGGGTCAGTTCGGGCACGGTCAGGGTGCCGGGAAGCACGGTGAGGACGTCGGTCTGCCGCACCAGGGGCGCGGCAAGGACGGCCGTCGCCGCAGCGAACGCCGGTACGCCGGGCACCACCTCGGTGGGGAACCGGTCGGAGAGTCGGTCGTGCAGGTACATGAACGATCCGTAGAACAGCGGGTCGCCCTCGGCGAGAACCACGACGTCGCGGCCCGCCTCCAGGTGCGTTGCCAGACGCGACGCGCACTCTTCGTAGAACTCGGTGATCAGACCGGCGTACCCGCCCGGGTGGTCGGTGCTGCCCGTGGTGATCGGGTAGCGCAACTCCTCCTCGACCGCGCTGTCCGGGATCAGGGAGGCGGCGATCCGGCGGGCGTTGGACTCCTTGCCCACGCCGGCGTGGAAGGCGATCACGTCGGCCGACTCGATCAGCCGGGCCGCCTTGCGCGTGATCAGCTCCGGGTCGCCGGGGCCGAGTCCGACCCCGTAGAGGTGTCCGGTCACTCTTCCTCCTGGGCGAGGGCGTTGAGGGCCGAGGCGGTCATCGCTGAGCCGCCGCGCCGTCCACGGACGGTCAGGAACGGGATGTCCAGACCGTGGTCGTCGGCCAGCGCCGCGAGTGCCTCCTTGGACTCAGCGGCCCCGATGAAACCGACTGGACAGCCGATGATCGCCGCCGGCCGCGGGGCACCGTCGAGGAGCATCTCGAGGAGGTGGAACAACGCGGTCGGTGCGTTGCCGATGGCGACCACGGCCCCTTCGAGCATCGGCTCCCACAGGGACACCGCGGCCGCGGAGCGGGTGGTGGCCCAGTCGCGGGCGAGCACGACGGCACGCGGGTCGCGGAGGGTGCAGACCACGTCGTTGTCCCGGGGCAGCCGGGCTCGTGTGACGCCCGAGGCGACCATGTGTGCGTCGACGAGGACAGGGGCTCCGCTCTGGAGGGCGGTGCGGGCAGCCTTGACGAGCCCGGGATGAACGACGAGGTCGCGGGCCAGGTCGATCTGCCCGGTGCCGTGCACCATGCGGACCACGACCCGTTCGGCGTCGGCGGGCAAAGAGGTGAGGTCGGTCTCGCGGCGGATGGTCGCGAACGAGTCGCGGTAGATCGCCGGACCGTCGGCCTCGTAGGGATAGCGCCGGGTCGGGGGCGCGTTCATGTCGGCACCACGACTCCGCGCCAGGGCGTGATCACGAGCTCGGTCTCGCTACCGGCGAGCTCGGTGACGAGGGCTGGTGTGAGCACTCCCTCGGGTACGGCGACGTGCTCGGCGCCAGGATGGGATCCGAAGCCCAGCGGCGGCCCCGGCTCAGGCAGGCGCGGGTCGGGTGCGACCTGCCGACCCAGGGGAGTGGCCAGCTCGGCCACGTGCCACGGTGCTCCCGCGCCGGTTCCCCGCGCGGCGAGGAACTCACGGGCGAGGGACGCGAGCGCCTGGGACGAATCGTCCAGCGAGACCACCGGTCCGAAGGCCGCACCGATTCTGAGCTGCGCAGACCGTCCGTCGAGCGCGACCAGGCCGAGATCCTGCTCACGGGTCAGGAGGTCGCCGCGGCCGTCGTCGAGAGCGAACAGGAACCGGCCGGGCAGGTCCCCGAGACCGGGGTCGGCCAGGAGTGCGGCGTCCAGGGACGCGGCCACCAGCCGCAGGTCGGCACGCCCGCCCGCGATCCCGGTCAGCGGCGACACCAGCACGTTGCGCGCGAGGTCGTGAGGACGCGAGGGCAGCAGCCCGGTGTTCTCGATCGCAGCCACGACCGTCGTCGACAGGGAGCCGCTGTCGAGCGGAAGGGCGCGCAGCTGCAGGTTGGCCCGCGCGGTCAGGTGCAGGTCCCCGTCGCCGTACTCCTCAGCCACCCCGCTCAGTGCGACGAGCGAGGTCGACGAGATCCGTCCACCGACGAGACGCACCCGGACCAGGCCGCCGTCCGCGGCCGGCCACGGGCGGAGGACGCCGGGGCAGCGGTCGCGTCGGGTCCGCGTCGGGCGGGTGCGGAGAGGAGCCACGCGAGGTTCCTTCGAGGTCTGGGGCTCGTGCGCGAAGCCCGCGGGTGACCCGACGGCGGTTGCCGCAAGGGCCAGCAGGTCTTCGGACTCGGGACAGGTCCCATACCGCTGCGCGTCAGTCCCGGACTCTCACCGGGTTCCCACTGCTGGCGTGCGCAGGCTACCAAGCCGGCGCGGACGACGAACGTCGAGGACTCCTACACTCCGGGCTCATGACCTGGAACCGGCCTGTCCCGCTGATCGGCGATCGGACGTCGGCGGCCGAGCGCGCTGCCGAGGTCCGGGCGTGGGCGTTCCCCGAGGCCGAGCGGCAGGCGTTCTACGACGTGCTCCGGGAGCGGCGCGACATCCGCCGCTACCGGCCGGACGCGGTGCCGGACGACGTCCTCGACCGGGTGCTCACCGCGGCCCACGTCGCTCCGTCGGTGGGCCACAGCCAGCCGTGGCGATTCATCGTCGTCGCCGATCCCGGCACCCGCGAGCGCGCCGCCCGGATGGCCGACGAGCAGCGCCTCCGCCAGGCGGCCCAGCTCGAGCCGGACGCGGCCCGGCGGCTGCTCGACCTCCAGCTGGAGGGCATCCGGGAGGCACCGCTGGGGATCGTCGTGACCTGCGACCGACGTACCTCCGCGGAGGGAGTGCTCGGGCGGGCGACGTTCCCCGACGCGGACCTGTGGTCGTGTGCCTGCGCGATCGAGAACCTCTGGCTGGCCGCCCGCGCCGAGGGACTCGGCGTCGGCTGGGTGACCTTGTTCGACCCGCTCGAGCTCGAGGCGCTCGTCGGTGTCCCCGACGGCGTGGTCACGCTCGGCTGGCTCTGCCTCGGCTGGCCCGACGAGCGGCCGCCCGAGCCTGGCCTGGAACGGGCCGGCTGGTCCCGTCGCCAGCCGGTGGGCGAGGTCGTGCTCCGAGAGCGGTGGAGCGAGGACACCGCGGCCCCGGTCTCGCACCTGCGCGCGCCCGACAGCCGGGAGGTCGTCGGCGCCCGCGACCGGGCCGATGCGCTGCTCACCACACCGGGGTCGCTCGGCATCCTCGACCGGTACGTCGACCGGGTCGAGGCCGCGGCGGCGGCTCGTTCGGACCGCGCTCTCGCCGGGACACTGCTGCTCGTCGCCGGGCGGCATCCGGTCGTGGCTCACGGCGTCTCCGCCTACGGACCCAGCGTCACCGACGACGTGCTCGCCGCCTCCGACGTCGGCCAGTCCGCGGGCGCCGCTGCCGCGCGTGCGGCCGGCCTGACGTTCGCGGCTGTCGACGCGGGCTCCGCCACCGGTGACCTGGCGCACACCGACCCCCTCCCTGCCGAGGAGGTCGCCAGGCTGCTGGCGTGGGGCCGCGCACTCGGTGCCGAGGCAGCGGCCGAGCACGTACTGCTGGCACTCGGCGAGGTCGGCATCGGCAACACCACGGTCGCTGCGGCCCTTGCAGCGGGGCTTCTCGGGCTGTCGCCCGACGAAGCGGTCGGCCTCGGCGCCGGCGCCGACACGGCCATGGTGCAACGCAAGACCGCGGTGGTCGCGCAGGCGCTCGCCCGTGTCGGCTCGGGACCACTCACCCCCGAGCAGGCGCTCGCGGCCCTGGGCGGTCCGGAGTTCTGCGTGCTGGCGGGAGCCGTGCTGGGCGCTGCGGAGGCGCGAGCGGTCACCGTCCTCGACGGCCTGGCCACCTCCGTCGCCGGCCTCGTCGCGGTCCGGCTGGAGCCAGGTGCGGCGGCCTACCTCGTCGGTGGCCAGCGCAGCCGGGAGCGCGCGCACGAACGCGTGCTCGAGCACCTCGGCCTCGAGCCGCTGCTCGACGTGCGACTGCGCGCTGGGGAAGGCGTCGGCGCAGCCTTGGCCTCGGGCTTGTTGCTCAGCGCCCTGCAGGTACGCCGCACCATCGGTCGCACGTCTCCGTGACGGTACCGAGGGCGGGCTGCTGCTCGTCCGGCACGGCGAGTCCACCTGGAACCGCTCCCGCCGGGTCCAGGGCCAGACCGCCCACCCGCGCCTGACCCGGCGCGGCCGTGCCCAGGCCCGGGCGCTGGCCGCCACCCTCGGGCCGCTCGAGGTGACCCGGATCCTGACCTCGGACTGCGGCGCGCGACCCAGACGGCGGCCGTCCTCGGCATCACCGTGGGGATCACCCCGGAGCCGACGCCGCTGCTCCGCGAGCGCCACTGGGACGCGTGGCAGGGCCGCTCCCGATGTGCCGCCGAAGCACAGGCGCACACCCTCGCGCCCCACGAACGCCTCGCCGGCGGTGAGTCGGTCTGCGACGTGCGCGAGCGGGTGGAAGGCCTGCCGCGGCAGCTCGGCGATCAGATCGGGGTCGTCGTACTCGTCACGCACGGCGACGTGATCGCGAGCCTGCTCGGCACCGAGGTTCCGTCGAACGCCTCGGTCCATCGCCTGTCTCTCGCACCCTGGGACACTCCGGCCCCTGCCGCCACCCTGGTGCCGGAATGTGCAAGGGTGTGCCCACGTCGTAGTGCACGGGAAGCCGGTGAAATTCCGGCGTGGTCCTCGCCACTGTGACCGGGGAGCCCCCTCCCACCCATGTCACTGGCACCGCAAGGTGCCGGGAAGACGGGAGACGGGTGTCGATCCGGAAGCCAGGAGACCGGCTATGACGCGATCTGTCCACGAGGCATGGAAGGAAGGGTCATCTCATGGCCGACATCTCCCCGGCATCCGCCACCACCCCCGTCACGCACGTGCCCGCCTGGGCCTGGGCACTCGCCGCCGTCGCGGTGTTCGTGCTGTACCTGCTCACCCAGGAGAACGGCGCACTGCTCAGCGCCGACAAGGCGATGTACCTGCACGAGCTCACCCACGACGCCCGTCACGCGCTCGGCGTGCCCTGCCACTGAGCCGATGACCTTCCCCGCCTTCTTGAGGCGAGGGGCCGCTGCCGGGGCTGCCGGGGGATTCTCCGCTGCCCTGGTGGAGTGGCTCGTCGTCGAACCTGTCATCCGCCGCGCCCTGCTCGTCGAGGACGCCCGCGCCGCCCGCCACCACGAGCATGAGGTGCCGTTGGTGACGCGCACTGCCCAGTTCGGGGCCGGCGGCGTCACCGCGATCGTCGTCGGCGTGATCTTCGGCGTCGTGTTCACCGTGGTCTTCGTCCGGTTGCGCGATCGCATCCCCGGTACGACGGACCTCGGCCGTGCGCTGGTCCTCGCGGTCACCGGCTTCGCCGTGCTCACGCTCCTGCCCGCCCTGCACATCCCGGCCAACCCGCCGGGCGTAGGGGACCACGAGACCGTCAACGAGCGCACGCTGATCTACGTGCTGACGCTGCTGGTCGGCCTGCTCGGCGTCGGGGCAGTGAGTGCGGTCGACCGTCGTCTGCGCCGACGGGCCACCGACCCGGTGCGCCAGGCGCTCGACATCGTCGTCGGAGTCATCTGGGCTGGTGGCGCCCTGTTGCTGCTCCCAGACTCACCCGACGCTGTGCCCGCCGACGTACCGGCCGGGCTGCTCTGGGACTTCCGGCTGGCCTCGCTCGCCCAGCTCTCGATGATGTGGCTCGTCGTCGGCGTGGTCTTCGGACTCCTCGTGGACGCCCGCACCCTGCGGCCTCAGCGAGTTCCGCAGCTGACCGCGTGACGGTGCGGATCCGGGTGTGTCACGACTGCTGTTGTGGCACACCCGAGAAGCATCCCGATGTCGACCACGATGCTCTGCTGAACGACCTCGTCGAAGGAACCCGCGGTCTGGCCGAGGTGAGCGTGACCAGCTGCCTGCTTGCCTGCGACCGCTCCAACGTCGTCGTGGTCTCACCAGGGCCGTACTGGTTCGGGCGAGTCGTGACGCGCCAAACGATCGCCGAGCTCGTGGCATGGGTCGGCGCGGGCGGGCCGAAGGCCCCACTCCCTGACGCGCTTCAACAGCACAGGTTCCAGCCGAGGCCGGTCGACGCGACGGTGGCCGGCCTCGGCGCAGCACCGGGAGGCCGAAACGGTAGGTGGGCCTCCTGCTCTGAGGCGAACGCAGCCGGCGCGTAGGTCGGAGCGAGCTGTCGTCGCGAGGGCGACGCCTCAGCCATTTACGGGCGCGCGCCACAAGGTCTCCGGTCGCGGATCGACTCCCGCCCGTGGGCGACTCGCCTCGAGCACGGGACACACAGGTATTCGCCGTCCGAAGGACGCGATCTCCCAAGCCATCTCGATGGTGTGCCGTCGTGCCGCCGAGGCGCGCTTTCCCAGACCGGATCCTGGCTCGTGACGAGTTCCTCCACTTCGTCAAGCCGCCAGCTCCGCCAGCTCCGCCGGCTCCGCCGGCGGAGCGGCTGCGGGCGGCGCTGGCGCGCCGTCCTCGCCGCATCGGAAGGAGACGTGGGCATGAGCGAGCCCGTCCCCGACGACCCGATTGTCCGGCCGCCGACCGACGCGTCAAGGCCGCATTCGCGTCGCTACGCGATCGAGCAAGCTCGAGCCTTGACCCGTCGACCGGCGCCCTGGTCGAGCTGGCTGTCGGGGACGGGGGAGAGGTGGGAGGAGTCCGCAATCAGTCCGCACGCGGACTGAGAACCACTCGAAAACGACGACCCCCACCAGACGGAATGCCCTTGTTTCTAGGCGGATTCCGTCTGGTGGGGGTCGTCTCCGTCCGCTCGGATCGGCCTCATGATCCTTGGGTCGGGGGCTCGAGCACCACCCGCCCTACCAGCGCAGGTGGATCATCACCTCGAGAAGGTGGAGACTCAGCCCACCGACACGAAGGACGCACGATGCCGACAACAAGGTTCACGGTCCACACGAGCATGTCCCAGGCCGACGTGTTGGGTCTGCTGACCGACTTCGGGCCCGACCGAGCCAAGCACTGGCCGAACGTCGACGAGGCGCACTTCACGGTGCACGAGCTGGGCACCGACTGGGCCGACGTCACCGAAGGCACCGCGATGGGCTGGGAGCGAGAGCGATACACCTGGGACTCCGTCGCGGCCACCGTCTCGATCGACACCGTCGACTCGAACCTGTGGGGGCCGGGCAGCGGCTGGCGTTATCAGCTCACGCCGACCGACGGAGGGACCGACGTGCACGTGACGCTGACCCGCACACCCAAGTCGTGGCGCGGCAAGCTCGTCGGAGCGTTGATCCCGATCGTCGGAGCGCGCGTCCTCGGGCGACAGTTCCAGTCGGTGCTGAGGAACGCAGAGTCACGCTGACGGCGACGGTCCCGCACCGGGGCCGGAGTGCTCGCCCGAGCGTGCATACCGCGCGCACCAGACCACGACGGCACCTACCTGCACCACCATCGCGAGCGCGATGACGGCGGCCACACCGGTCGGCCAGCCCCTCGCCTCTACCCCCACCATCCCGACCACGAGGAAGAGCAGCAGGACAGTGCCGCGGACGATGCGCACCACGAGGAACGTCCGCAGGATCCGCCGGCTCGTCTCGGCGTCGAGGCCGTCCGGGACATCCCGGTGCGTCATCCGTCGATCCTAGTTCGCGCCGGCGCCGCCCCGACGGTCCCAGGCGCCGGAACGGGGCGGACCGCTTCCTGCGTGCGGTGCCCGTCGGCATGCGATCTGGTGCCCTTCGACTCTGGGACAAGGTGCCGGCACGAGGGACAGTGGCCTCGTCGACGGATGCGGGTGAGCGTGATGACGCAGGTCGTGCCCGACAGGTTGGTGCCCGAGCGATTGCTGCTGGGGCAGATGAGGTTGCCGGGCTGGAGGCGGTGGGCGCTCCCCGCTGCTCTTGCCTGGGCCTTGTGCTACGGATCGTTGCGTGCCGTCTGGGCCCTGACGGGTGCCCCGTCCCCGCCCCCGGTCGACAGCGACCTCATCGGGTTCACCGGCTGGTGGGCGGTCGGGCTGTGTGCCGCCGCGGCAGTGGTCGTGGTTGCGCTCGAGCGCTCCGGGTGGTCGCTCGCGCTTGCCCTGGCGGCCTGGGCGGTGGCAATCGCCCTGGCGGTGGCGAGCGGGGTGGTGCTGCTGGACGTCGTTGGCCTGCTCTTGCCCGGTGTCGGCGTGAAGGTGTCCCTGGCTGCGTTTGCCAGCCGCGTGGCGTGCCTCTCCGGCGCTGCGCTGGTCGGCACGAACGTGCTGTCCTACCAGCGTCATTGGCACGACGCCTGCCTCGTGTGCGGCAGCACTCCGGGAACGGTCCGCCTGACGCGGCCGCCGCGCTGGGCGTGGGTGGCGGTGTGGGCCGCGGTTGCCGGCTGCGTGGTGCGGCTGCTGGCGCAGCTCGCCGTGGGGTTCGGCAGCGAGCTGCTGGAGGGCGGTGCTCCGGCGCTGATGTTCGAGGTGGGATTCCTCCTGGCCGGGACGGTGTTGCCACTGGCGCTGGTCTGTCGCTGGGGTCGTGTGTTCCCCGGGTGGCTGCCGGTCCTGGCAGGTCGACGCGTGGCGCGCTGGTGGGTGCTGGCTCCCGCGGCAAGCCTGGGTGTGGGCATGACCGCCTACTTCGGGATCTCGATCGTGAAGCTGGCCGGCCAGACCCTGACCGGCACCTGGGACCAGGGCTTCGACGGGTATCCGTTGTGGTTCTTCTGGCTCGCCGTGCCGGCCTACCTGACCTGGGGGCTGGGGCTGGGTGTTGCCGCATTCGCGTACCAACGGATCACTCGACCGGTGTGCAACGTCTGCGGCAGGTGAGGAAGAGGTGAAGAGATGAGCAGTGGCCCGAACGTCGACACGACCGATCGCACCTCCGCGATCGCTGCTCGCGGCCTGGTCAAGGACTTCGGTTCCACGAGGGCGCTGGACGGCCTCGACCTCAAGGTCCTCACCGGGGAGGTCCACGGCTTCCTCGGCCCGAACGGAGCCGGGAAGACGACGACGATGCGCATCCTGCTCGGGATGCTGCACCCCTCCGGCGGCGGGGTGACCCTCCTCGGCGGCAACCCCTGGCGCGACACTGCGGCCCTGCACCGTCGGCTGGCCTATGTTCCGGGCGAGGTGAACCTGTGGCCGAACCTCACCGGGGGCGAGGTGATCGACCTGCTGGCTGACCTGCGTGGCGGCCTGGTGCCCGCACGCCGTACGGCGCTCCTCGAGCAGTTCGAGCTCGACCCCACCAAGCAGATCCGGTCCTACTCCAAGGGGAACCGGCAGAAGGTCGCGCTGGTGGCGGCGTTCGCCTCGGACGTCGAGCTCTACCTTCTGGACGAGCCGACCTCGGGTCTGGACCCCCTGATGGAGACGGTGTTCCAGGACGTCGTGCGGGCGGCGCGCGACCGCGGGCGCACGGTGCTGCTGTCGAGCCACATCCTCTCCGAGGTCGAGGCCCTGTGCGACCGGGTCACGATCATCCGCAACGGGCGCGCCGCCGAGACCGGGACCTTCGCCGAGCTGCGGCACCTCACCCGCACCACCGTGGAGGTCGAGACGACCCGACCGCCCGAAGACCTGGCGGCTCTCGCCGCGGTGCACGACCTGGCCGTCGAGGAGAACAAGGCCCGGTTCAGCGTCGACCCGGGCGACCTGAACACGGTGCTCGAGACACTGGTCCGGTACGACGTCCAGAGCCTCGTCAGCACGCCCCCGACTCTGGAGGAGCTGTTCCTGCGCCACTACGGTGACCAGCTCGACCGGTCGGCGACCCTCCAGGCGGTGTGATCGCGATGCGCATCCTCACCAGAGCCGACTTCGCAGGCACCGTGCGTCTCACCCGCCTCGCCGCACGCCGAGACCGGTACACCCTCGGCGCGTGGTGCGTCGGGCTCGGGCTGTTCGTCGCGGCGACCACAGCGATGTTCACCACCAGCCTGGCCCTGCACGAGGACCTCGTGCGGGAGACCCGAATGGTGGCGACCAACACCGGCATGCGCCTGCTCGGGCTGACCTCCGGCCCCTCCGCGGGCGGGTACATGCTGCACCGAGAGTTCGTGACCCTGGCCGTGCTCGCCGCGCTGATGAGCACCTTCGCCATCATCCGGCACACGCGTCAGAACGAGGAGCTCGGCCGCGCCGAGATGCTCGACTCCACCGTGGTCGGCCGGTACGCCGGCCTCACCGCAGGCGTCCTGGTCGCCGTGGCCGCCGACCTCGTCCTCGCCGGGGTCCTCGGTGTCGCGATCCTGGTCGCCGGACAGCCCGTCGAGGGAGCGTTCCTGGCCGGCGCCTCGGTGGCCGCGGTCGGTCTGGTCTGGGTCGGCGTCGCCGCTGTCACCTGCCAGCTGTCCTCGACCACCCGGGGCGCCTCCGGCATGGCCGCTGGCGCCCTCGCCATCGCCTTCCTGCTCTCCGGAATCGGCAACATGGCGGGCACCGTGGACAGGACCGGTATGCGGGTGACCAGCGATTGGCCGGCGTGGCTCTCGCCGATCGGCTGGGGTCAGCAGACCCGACCGTTCGGGGGCGCCCACTGGGCCCCCTTGCTCCTCGCGGTCCTCGCCCTCGTGGTCATGCTGATCGTTGCCGTCCTGCTCGAGTCCCGTCGCGACGTCGGCCGCGGCCTGTGGCCCGAGCGTCGCGGCCACCCCGCCGCTGCTCGTACCCTGCTCAGCCCGGTCGGGCTGACCTGGCGGCTCCAGCGCGGCGCGTTCCTCGGCTGGGCCACGGTCCTGACGATGTTCGGCCTGATCTTCGGCAACCTCACCGAGCAGATCCAGGGTCTCACCGGCCACGCCAAGGACTGGTGGACGCAGACGGGCGGCACCGACCAGGTCGTCGACGCCTACCAGGTCTCGATCATCCAGATGGCCGGCATGTTCGTGGCCATCTACGTGGTCCAGGTGCTGCTGCGGATGCGGGTCGACGAGACCGGCGGCACGCTGGAGTCCGTGCTGGCCTCCGGGGTCACCCGGGCGGGCTGGCTGTGGGGCCACGTGGTCAATGCCGTCCTCGGAGCGGTGGCCCTCATGGTGCTGTTCGCGGTCAGCATGGGCCTGACCACCGGACAGGTGCTCGGCGGTACCGGCCGACAGGTCGTCGACCTCGTGTGGGCAGGCCTGGTGCAGATACCCGGAGTCCTGGTGGTCGGCGCCGCCGTGGTGGCCGTCGGCTGTGTGCTGCCACGCTGGTCGGTCCCGGTCAGCTGGGCGCTGATGCTCTTCATGTTCGTCGCGGGTCCCATGTTCGGACCGAGCCTGAAGCTGCCGCAGGTCGTCCAGGACCTGTCGCCGTTCACCCACAGCCCGCAGGCGCCCGCCGTGGACGTCACGGCCGGACCGGTACTGGCCCTGAGCGCGATCGCCCTGGGCCTCGCCGTGGCCGGGCTACTGGTGCTGCGACGGCGCAACCTGGCGCTGCCTGCCTGACGGAGTGGCTGCGCGGCCCGCCCTCGGCTCGGCGGGCCGCGCCTGCGTCACTGCACCGGGTTCGCCAGGTTCCAGACCCGGTGACTCACCTGCTCTCCGTGGAGCGCCGCGGCCTCGAGCGGCACCGCGATCGCGTCCCCTCGGGTGATGGCTGCATCGATCGCTGCCCGCGTGGTCAGGTGCTCGTCGGCGGCGGCCCTGGACGTGAACAGCACGACGATGGGCTCGAGCGCGACGTGGAAGCCTGCCCCGCGCAGCTGCGCCACGTGGTCGTGCCCGATGACCCCGGCTCCGTAGACGCCAGGCTCCATGGCTTGGGCGACTCCGGCGATACCGGGCCCGTGGTCGGGGCAGGTGTCCACCGGCGTGTGCGGGCAGATGAGCTGACCGACGGTCGAGCCGGTCGGGTAGACCGGCAGGTACAGCGGCGCCTGCGCCTCGGCGTCGCTGTGCAGCCCGGCGTGCTGCGGGGTGCTGATGAACCCGATCGCCCCGGCGTTGTCGGCGTCGTACACCGGCTCGACCACGCTCTGGCCGAGGACCCGCTGGCCGCTCGGTACGCCGCTCGCGACCGCGACCCCGCCGATCGTCGCGGCGGCGAGGGTTAGGGCCAGCAGGCCGGCGGCCATGATCTTCCTGAGGTGCTTCACTGGTGCTCCTGTGGTCTTGACGGGACGGATCATGCGGGCGGCGCGAAGAACTCGAGGGCGATGCCGTCGGGATCACGGAACGACACCCCGGACCCGTAAGAGGCGTCTTTCACGGCGCCGTGCTCGATGCCGAGCTCGTCGAGGCGTGCAGCCCACTTCTCGAGCTCGCTGCGGTCCGCGACGCCGAACGCGACGTGGTCGAGGCCGACGCGGAACTCGCTGAAGGCCTCGGCCGGGGCGGCAGTGCCGTGCTGGTGCAGGCCGATCAGGGTGCCGGTGCCGACGACCCACACGGTGTGGTGCAGGTCGGGGTCGGTGTCCTCGTCGATCGCTGGTTCGGCACCGAACAGCGCGCCGTACCACGGGCCGCTCACGGTCAGGTCGCGCACGGTCAGAGCGACGTGGTTGAGGGGCGGAAATGCAGTCATGTCAGTCCTTCATTCGGTGGAATAGTGGTTCCACCGAGTCTGCTGACGAACTCTCGGACGGCCCATGACCGGGCAACCGCTTCGGCTAGCAGGGACACCGAACCTGCGATGGGTGAGCGCGTGGACGACCTGACCGAGAGTCTGCCGACGACCGCACTCGACTCCACCCTCGAGCAGCTCCGCCTCGAGGGTGCCATCTTCTTCCGGGCCGAGTTCACCGACGAGTTCGCCTTCGAATCGGCTCCGTTGGCGTTCGCCGCAGCCCTCACGCCGCATGCCGATCGGATGATCCTCTTCCACATCGTCGCGGCCGGCTCGTGCTGGGTGGCGGTCGACGACGGCGTCCGGCACTGGGCGTCGGAGGGCGACGTGATCGTGATGCCGTACGGCGACCGCTACGTGCTGGGTGGCCGCACGCCTGTCGATGCGCCCACGTTGCTGGACCTGCCGCAGCCTCCGCCGTGGGACGACATCCCGGTGGTGCGTCAAGGCGGCGGCGGCGAGCGTACCGACGTCGTGTGCGGTTACCTGCACTCCGAGCACCCCCTCTTCGATCCGGCGATGAAGGCTCTCCCTCCTGTCTTCGTGGTCCGCCTGCCCGACGGACCTGCCGCGAGCTGGGTGCGGGCGAGTGTCGCCTACGCCGTGGAGGCGGCTGCCCCGTCGAACCGGAGCCCCACGGTGCTCTCCACCCGGCTGCCCGAGCTTGTCCTCATGGAGGTGCTCCGTGCGCACCTGTCCACGGCGCCGTCGAGCGACCGCGGCTGGCTCGCGGCTCTTCGCGACCCGGTGCTGGCACCTGCGCTGTCGGTCATCCACGGAGCACCCGAGCATCCCTGGACCGTCACCGAGCTCGCCCGGCGTACCGCGGTGTCGCGCTCGGTGCTTGACGACCGGTTCCGCCAGGTACTGCACCAGTCTCCGATCCGCTATCTCACCGGGTGGCGCATGCACCTGGCCGAGGACCTGCTCGGCAGCACCGACCTCACGGTCTACGACGTCGCCCGGCGCGTCGGGTACCGGTCGGAGGAGGCGTTCAGCCGAGCTTTCAAGCGCGAGCGCGGTGAGGCGCCCGCCCACTGGCGGGCTCGACGTGCGCACCTCGCATAGGCGACGAACAGCGCCCGTACCGGCGACTGATCGGATCTAGTGCTGCTGGTCCCGGGTTTCGCGGAGAAGCTCTTCCAGGCCCTCTTCGGCCCCCTCGCGTACGCGACCGTCGGGGTCTTCGAACGTGATGGACACCGTGGCCCTCGGATCGGCCCTTCCCATCGGGGTGACCTGCACCTCGACGCGGACGCCGAGCAGGCTTCCGGCTCGGTGCGCCGCCCACTGGAGATCGACGAGTTGCTGGTGCCTGGTCGGGTGGATCACGTACAGAGCGTCGCCGTCGTACCAGAGCTTCGAGGCGATCTCGATCACCAGTTCCTGCTGTGGGTCCTTGCCTCGGCCCGTGAAACGACGCACGCCGCAACCCCCTACGGCGGCCCCGGGAGTCCGCCGTGCCTGGGTCGATACCCAACGAGACAGAGGACATGCCGTTCTCAGCCCGGGTCCGGATGCTCGCGTGTCCGTCTACAACCCCGACCTGGACACTGACGGCCGCGACGGTCGCGCCGTGGTCGAGCTCATCGCCCACGTGGCCAGGATGCTCGCCTGAGCGCTGAGCAGGGCCGGCATGCTCGGTGGCTCACGGCCAGCCGGCTCCCGGCACGTCGACGTCGACGGTGAGCACCTGACCGCTCCCGGGACCGACCAGCTCGGACATGCCCCGCCACTCGGCGGTCACCACGCACAACGTGCGACCGTCGGGTCCGCCGAGAGCACATGCGAACGCGCCCCGGTCGACCTCGACCCTCTCCAGGACGGCGCCACCCTCGGCGACCCGGGCACAGACGCGGTGGGGGACGTCGGCGTACCAGACGGCACCCTCGGCGTCGATGCAGATCCCGTCCGGCGTCCCGTCGCCGAGGTCGGCCCAGGTACGGCGCGCGGACAGGACGCCGTCCGCGCCGATGTCGAACGCGACGAGCTCGTGCCGGTAGGAGTCGGCGACGATCAGCGTGCCGTTGTCGGGTGTCACAGCCATGCCGTTGGGAAAGGCGACGTCAGCGGCGACCTCGACCACCGCTCCCGTCGGGCGGACGAGCACGATCCCGCCGGGACGGAACTCCTCGCCGGACATCGGGTCGAACCCCGCCCCGTTGACGTAGCAGTTGCCACGCCCGTCCACCACGACGTCGTTCCAGCCGGGCTTGCCGAGGTCGGCGTACGTCGTCAACGAGCCGTCGCGCTCCAGCGCGAGCACCTTGCCCTCCCGCGAGGACACGATCAGCATCCGCCCTTCGGGGTGCCACGCGGTGCACAACGGCAACGAGTCGACGCGAGCGGCCACCTCGACCTCGCCGTCCGGCGTGACCGCGAGCACCTCGCCGGCCGACCAGTCGGAGACGTACCACCGGCCGAGGTGCCACCGGGGCGACTCGACCAGACCTCTGCCGTCCACCAGCACACGAGGATCTCTCATCCGTGCCACCACCTGTCCTCGATCCGGATCCGTCAGGCAGAGGAACGATCGACCTCGACCCCGATCGACATGGTGCCTCGCGTTTCTCCGGGCTGGCCTGGTGCTGAGGAGGCCTCGGCCCCGCGATCCCGCCCAGCAGGCGGTAGGTCGCCGTGGGTCGCTGGAGCGGCCCGGCTAGCATGTGCGCGGGTCAAGCAGGGGCTCGCAGACTTCGGTCAAGAGGGGCCTTGGCGTGCCCGAAGAGCCACGCCGCGGGACGCGGCGCGCGAGCCGGTTGATGATCGACGTGCTGCACGCGGTCGCCGCATGCGAAGGCGTCATCCACTACTGGGACGTCGCCAAGCAGCCGGGGGGCACCGTGCTGTTGCGCGCGAGCTCGGTCAGCCACTTCTCGAGCGAGGAGGAGGCCGTGCAGGTCGCGCGCCGGATCGCCGAGGAGCTGCCGCCCTCGGGATACGAGGCCCACACCGTCAGCGCCCTGGCCCGCGCCGACAACGGTTCCCGTGACGAGTGGCACGCGTTCGCAGAGGTGCTGATCGGCGCCAAGGTGGGTACCGGCAGGGGATGAGCGACCAACACGCCCTCGAGGTGCTCAGGCGGCTCTCGGAGTCCCTGACTCCCGGAGACCTCGACCACACGCTGGACCGGATCACGGCCGCGGCGGTCGAGGTGCTGCCCGGGGTGCACTACGCGAGCATCACGGTGCGGCACGCCGACGGCCACCTCTCCACCGCTGCGCCCTCCGACCCGATGCTGCTCGGTCTCGATGCGGCGCAGTACGAGTTCCGGGAAGGGCCGTGCTACGAGGCCGCGACCGACGCGGCGTACGTCGTGTCGCCGCACCTCGCGGCCGACGAGCGGTTCCCGCGGTACGCGGCCGTGGCGGTCGAGGCCGGCATCCGGGCGCAGGCGGGCATCCGCCTCTTCGACACCCCGAACGAGGCCGCTCAGGGCGCGCTCAACCTGTACTCACGAGACGTCGGCAGCTTCACCGACCTCAGTGTGGTCGGCCAGCTGTTCGCGCACCAGTCGGCGATGGCCCTCGACTACGCCCGCGAGATCCAGAACCTCCAGCAGGCCATGAAGACCCGACAGCTCATCGGACGGGCCGTCGGCATCGCCATGGAGCGCTACGGGCTCAGCGAGGAACGTGCGTTCGCCTTCCTCGCCCGCGTCTCGCAGGCGCGCAACGTCAAGCTGCGCGTGGTCGCCGAGGAGCTGGTCGGGGAGACCGGCGCCCCGGAGGCCTGAGCACGAGCGGTCCGCCGCGCCTCTGGCTGGACGCGGCGGACCTCAACCCCCGTGAGAGCCGTCTGCAGCCGGCCCCGGGTCTGTGATTTCACTACCCGCCCGCGGGTCCCGCCATGCGGCAGGGACAGGTGAGGCGGGGCACACCCCTGGATCTGTCGGTGCGCCGTTCCATACTGGCCCGATGGCGTACGACGAGGAGCTGGCTGACCGCATCCGCGAGGCCGTCGAGGGCGAGCCGGGCCTCAGCGAGAAGCGCATGTTCGGCGGCCTGGCCTTCCTGGTGCGCGGCAACATGGCGGTCGCAGCGAGCGGTCAGGGCGGGCTGCTGCTGCGCTGCGACCCCGCCGAGTCGGACGAGCTCGTCCAGCGTCCCGGGGTGTCGCGCATGGAGATGCGCGGTCGCGAGATGGACGGCTGGCTGCGGGTGGGGCAGGAGGTCGTCGACGACGACGGCGCGCTGCGCCACTGGGTCGACGTGGGCCTGGCGTTCGCACGCTCGCTGCCGCCGAAGTGATCGACCCGCTGCCCGTTCACCGTACTCGAACAGGTGTTCTATCCTGCCCTCGTGCAGTCCTTCCACCAGGCTCCCGACGCTCCGGCCCGGGTCTTCCACGTCTGGGTCAAGCTGGACCTCGACGGCCCGCGGCCGCCGCTGCCGGGTCTGGTGCTGGACTGGCGGCAGACGTCCTCCGGGTGGGAGGCGTGGGTGGTGACCGTCGAGACCTACAGCACGGGCGTCGGTCACGCCTCGATGGTCCGGCAGGGGTGGCGCCCGGTCGCCTACCTGCGGCCGGCGGGTTCGGCGCCTCCCGACCGGCGGGAGTGGCGCCACTGAGCGCCTGCCACGAGGTCAGGTCACTTGAGCGGGTTGATCCCGTACCCGTAGTACAGGACCGCGATGGCGCCCCCGCCGACGTAGAACCCGAGCACCACGATCAGCAGGAAGCGTGCGGCGAGGAAACGACTGAGGCCCGGGTTGTCCGGGCCGATCGGCTGTTGGCGCATGGCTGACCTGCTTGCTGAACGGCGGGACGCGAGCGCGTCCCTAGGCCGTAATGGTGCGGCATGGCGCGGCAAAAAGGAAGAACTATCACCAAATCGGCATAAATCGGTCAGGCGCGAGACAGGATCTCACCCGCCGCCCGCTCGCCGGCGCGGACCGCGCCATCCATGTAGCCGGTCCAGTACGTCGAGGTCTCCGTGCCGGCCCAGTGCACCCGGTGGAACGGCTCGCGGATCGCCGAGCCGAAGGTGGACAGGGTGCCCGGCCCCATGATCGGCACCGGGCCGCCGCCGGTCCAGCGCTCGGTGGTCCAGTCGTGCTCGGTGTACTCGATCGGGTCCAGTGCCTGCGCGCCGAACATCTCCGCGAACCCGGCGAGCACGTTCCGGCGGCGGTCGTCGGCGGACATCGCGTCGTACGTGCGCAGGGTCGCCCCTCCGACGAACGCGAGCAGCACGCCGGGGCTCCCGTCGGCGGGGGAGTTGTCGAAGACCGTCCGCGTCGCCCCGCGGTCGCTCAGGGCCGAACCGCTCAACCCCGCGTCGCGCCAGAACGGGCGCTCGTAGACCGCGTCGCACTTCATCAGCTGGCCCATCGGCATCTGGGACAGGAGGGCGTGCCGGCGGACCGGCAGCTGGGGGTACCAGTCGATGCCGAGCACGAGCGGAGGCGGCGCAGCGACGATCACCCGGTCACAGCGCACCGACCCGCGCTCGGTGCGCACCACCGCGCCCGTGTCGCTCTGCTCGATCCGGTACGCCGCGGCCGCGAGGGCGACCCGGTCGCCGAGCTCCTCGGCCAGCCGGAGGGGGACCAGCTGCGACCCGCCCACGAAGCGCCGCTCCTGGGCGCCGCCGACGGTGCCGGAGTTCCGCTCGAACGTGCCGGGGTTGGCCTCGTCGCCCGAGCAGGCCAGGTAGTGGAGGACGAACAGCAGCGAGAGCTGGTCCGGGTCGGCCCCGAACCCGGGCTGCGTCCAGCACCCGATGAGGTTCTCGATGCCGGCGGAGTTCACCGTGTGCGTGCGGATGTACTGGGCGAGCGTCATCGAGTCCCAGGTCGCCGCCTTGGGGTGCGACCAGGGGGCGGCGACGTCGATCTGGGCCGCGTAGCCGTCCAGCTCCTGCAGCAGCAGGGCCGCGTCGAGCAGGACGGTCGGGTCCGGCGGCACCGTGCCGGTGTAGGTCTGGCGCACCGCCCGGCCGAGCAGGTGGGAGATGTAGACGTTCTTGCCCTGCGCGTACTCCGGGAAGGTCGCGACCCCGAGCTCCGCGGCCAGGGCGAGGATGTGGTCCTGCGTCGGCCCGACGAACGCCCCTCCGGCCTCCACGACCGCGCCGGAGGCGAGCTGGTGGTTGAGCAGCCTGCCGCCGACCCGGTCCCGCGCCTCGACCACGAGGACGGAGCGACCGGCGCGAGCCACCTGCCGTGCGGCGACCAGGCCGGACAGTCCGCCGCCGACGACCACCACGTCGACCGTGGCGGGCAGCGAGCCTTGCAGCGTGGCCGCGGTGGCGGTGTCCTCGAAGGCGCCGACGGCGAGGGCGCCCAGCCCGGAGAGCGCGGCGCCCTTCAGGAGCGTGCGTCGGTCGAGCGGCAGCGGCATGGCGTCTCCTCAAAGATGAACATGTGTCAGATTCAGGTCCGGATGATACGGTCCCGCCATGTCCGGTGTCACCCCCTCGCCCGCCGTTCCCGGACGCCGGCGCCGCCCCGCGCAGGTCCGCTCGCGCGAGCGCGTCGAGAAGGTGCTGGAGGCCGCGTCGCGGATCGTCGTGACCAGCGGCGTCGAAGCGCTGACCACGCGCTCGATCGCGGTGGCGGCGGGCATCCCGGTCGCCTCGCTCTACCAGTACTTCGCCGACCGTGACGCAATCCTGCTGGCGCTGGTGGAGCGCGACACCGCGGAGATGGACGAGCAGGTGCGCACCGACCTCGCCGAGCTCGAGGTGCTCTCGATCGAGTCGATCGTCGCCACGACGATGCGCGCGTACACCAAGGTCTACGCCCGCCGCGCCGACTTCATGGAGATCTGGCTGCGGGGCCGCACCAACCCCGCGGTGCACGACTACGGCCGACGCCACAACCGGCGCACCGCGGCCGAGCTGCGTGAGCTCGCGATCGGCGCCGGCCTGGCCCGGCCGGACCTGCCGCCCGCGGCCGCCGAGCTCGCGGTCGAGATCGGTGACCGGGTCTTCCAGCTGGCCTACGAGACCGATCGTCGGGGCGACGAGTTCCTGATCAGAGAGGGGATCGCGATGGTCACGGCCTACCTCCGGCAGTACGCGACCCCCGCCGGTCGCGAGGGAGTACGCCGGCCCGCCGGCCCGGACGGCGCGCGCCCGCCTCGCGACGGCGCCGCACCGACCGCTCCCGAGACCGCCCCACGCGAGGAGGATCAGCCATGAGCCCGTCCCGGACCGTCGCCGTCGTCGGCGTGCACGTGCTCGACACCCACGTCCTCGGGGTCGAGCAGATCCCGGCGGGCTCCGACGGCGCTCTGGTCGACGCCATCCGGATGTCTCCCGCCGGCACCGCGGGTGGCACCGGCATCGTCCTGAGCCGCCTCGGTGCGCAGGTGCACAGCATCGGAGCCGTCGGGGTCGACCCGATCGGCGACACGTTGCTCGCGCTCCTCGCGCGTGAGGGCGTGGACACGAGCAGGCTGGTCCGCAGGCCCGAGGTGCAGACCTCGGCGAGCGTGCTGCCGGTGCGGCCCAACGGCGACCGTCCGGCCTGGCACTGCATCGGCGCGAACGGCGCCTTCACGGCCGACGACGTCGACCTGGCCTCGGTGCCCGGGCTGGGGCAGGTGCACCTCGGCGGACCGGAGTTCCTGGGCGGCCCGGCGGCGGCCGAGCTCCTGGCGGCCGCGCACGATCTCGGCTGCACCACGTCCGTCGACGTGCTGGCCCCGGGTGACCCCGACCTGCTCGCGTGGATCGCCGACTGCCTGCCGCACACGGACTTCCTGCTCCCCAACGACGAGCAGGTCCTGGGCTTCACGGGCCAGAAGTCCCTCGCCGACGGGGCCCACCGGCTCCTCGAGGCGGGCGCCGGCTGCGTCGCCGTCACCCAGGGCGCTCGCGGGGCGCTGGTCGTCGATGCCGGGGGAGCGACCGAGGTGCCGGCGTACGTCGTGGACGTCGTCGACACCACCGGCTGCGGGGACGCCTTCTCCGCGGGGTTCCTGCGCGGCATCTCGCTCGGGATGGGGGCTCCCGAGGCGGCCGAGCTCGGCTGTGCCACCGCTGCGCAGGTGGCGCAGGGGGTCGGAACCGACCACGGGTCCTACGACCTGGCGAGCGTGCAGGCCTTCGCGGCCCGGGCCGCGCGACGCTGAGAGGTCCCGTACAGCGCCCGCAAAGGTCCTTGAAAGTTGAAGCCGTAGGGCCGTTGGTCACAGGCCCTTTGCCTCATGGGTGGACCCCCCTTCTGCTGGTGTGCTGGCTGCAACGCGGGGAAACGGACACCCGCCAAGATCAGAAGGGGGCGCAGACAATGCGCGCAACACTCGACAAGTTGATCTCCTGGACCGGCCTGCTCCTCGCGGTCGTCCTCCTCGTTGCGGGCGGTCTGCTCACCTGGGCCAGCTCCTTCGCGGGGAACCAGGTGCACGACCAGCTCGCGATGCAGGACATCACGATGCCGGCCAAGGCACAGCTCGAGACCAAGGCCCAGCACGCTGCGCTGGACCAGTACGCCGGCCAGAAGATGACCACGGGTGCGCAGGCCAAGGCGTTCTCCGACCACTACATCCTGGTCCACATGAACGCGGCCGGTGGCGGCAAGACCTACGAAGAGGTCAGCGGCCAGTACATCCAGATGACCGACGCGCAGAAGGCCTCGCCTGAGGGCCAGAAGCTGGCCGGCCTCCGGCAGACCCTGTTCATGGGCAACACCCTGCGGGGCGAGCTGCTGACCGCCTACGCCTTCGGCAAGCTCGGTGCGATCGCCGGTTACGCCGCCATCGCCTCCTTCCTGGGAGCCGGGCTCATGCTGATCCTGGGTCTGTTCGGGCTGGCGCACGCCAAGCGGGCCCGCGAGTCGGCCGCCGTGGCAGCCGCCAAGGTCGGCACGCCGATCACCGCCTGATTCGCAGCACACCGGTCTTCGCCGGGATGGTCGTGGGGGGCCGTCCCGGCGAAAGCCATGTCCGGGGTCGGGAGCGTCGGAGTCAGGATCGTCGGGCGAAGCGCGGGTGCGCGCGCCCGGCGATCACCGGCAGGTCGAGGTAGGTGCGGATCCCGGGGTAGGCGCGCACGACGTACGGGATCGAGTTGACGCAGTGGTTGGCCGTCGCGACCACACCCGGGTTGCGCTCCCAGCCGGCTTCGGGAGTCTCGGGCTGCATGCCCTTGAGCGTGACGAAGAGGTCCGGGTCGCCCTGGACCTCGATCTCGTAGCGCTCGCCGGCCGCACCCAGCGTCCAGGCCGGGTCGAGGTGCTCGGTGCCCATCAGCCAGTTGACCGCCACCCGCACCACCGGCTGGTCGTCGATCACCGCCTCCCAGCAGAACCGCTGGCCGGCGACCTGCCCGGGCTCGATGACCCCGGCCGGTGAGTCGATCGGCTCCGTGGCCACCGCGACCTGCTGGGAGGTGCGGATCTCGGCGCTCGGGTCGAACCCCATGCCGTCGAGGATCAGCCGGATCGACTGGGCGAACCCGCCGGTGAGCAGCCCCAGCATCGGTCCTTCCATCGCGGCCTCGGGAGTGCCGCCGAAGCACATGATCTGGCGGACCACGTCCGGCGCGTTGTAGCTGCGGATGTCGGAGAACTCCTCGGCCCGCACGAACGTCGTCGCCGACGACATCGCCGAGAGCATCAGCGGGAAGACGTCGCTGATGCCGCCCGGGTCGATGCCCGTGCCGTGCAAGGTGCTGCCGCCCTCCCGCGCCGCCTCCTCGAGGGCCTCGTCGCCGGGCGAGCGGTGGAACCAGCCGACCGGGGTGACCACGTTCTTTCCCGATCGGAGCAGGCGCGCGACCTCCGCCGGGTCGGGCAGCAGCGGGGCGTAGACGACGCAGTCGGCGTCCAGGGCGAGGATCGCCTCGACGTCGTCGGTCGCCGGTACGCCGAGCGCCTCGATGCCCGCGATCACCCCGGCGTCGACGCCGACCTTGTCGGAGGAGTGCACCCAGCACGCCACCAGGTCGAGCTCGGGATGGTCGCGCACGGCCTGGATCGCGGCTCGCCCGACTCCGCCGGTGGCCCACTGGACGACTCGGTGCCGAGCCGGGAGCGCACCCGCGGTGGCGGCCGGCTCGTCGAGGGCCGAGCCGGTGGCAGAGTGTTCCTCGGAGGTCATGCGCGGACGCTAGCGCTCGAGGCGCGGCACGGTCGTCCACTTCCTGTGCTCAAGGTCACAGAATGGCTAAGGTTTCAACCAGTATGTCCGATCTGCGTCATGAAACCTCTTCAGCGAGGTTTCATGGACGACAGAAGCACCTCAGCCCTTGACCCCGGGAGGACACAATGGCGTGTAACCACTCCCCGGCTTGCCCGGACGCCAGCTCGATCGACTGTTGCCACGCGCACACCGTGGCCGACCACTCCGAGCAGGGATGGTGCCGGCTGTGCAACGGCGTGATCCTCTTCGACGACGGGCTCTACCTCGCGCCTGACGGCCACGTGGAGCCGGTGCCCGTCTCCGCTGCCTGACGGTCCACGACCCCCGCCACGGTCAGTGGTGGGCTGCGTCGCGGATCTCGCCGACCAGCTCCTCGATCACGTCCTCGAGCGTGGCGACCCCGAGCACCCGATCGGTGTCGTCGAGGACCCGGGCCATGTGCGCGCCACGGGACTGCAGCCGTTGCAGGGTCTGGACCAGGGTGTCGGTGGCGTGCACGTCGGCGAACGGCCGGATCCAGGTCGGGTCGATCACCTGGGCCCGACCGTGCGGGTCGGGTTCGAGCACGTCCTTGATGTGCAGGTAGCCGATCAGCCCGCCGTCGTCGCCGACCACCGGGAACCGTGAGAACCCGGTCTCCGCGCAGATCGCCTCGACCTCCGTCGTCCGGGCGCTGCGCGTCACGGTCTGCAGCGAGTCGCGGGGGAGCAGCACGTCGGTCACGGTGCGCGAGGTGAAGTCGAGCGCGCCGGAGAGCCGCTCGTACTCGCTCTCCTCGAGCAGCCCTTCCGCGTGCGACTCGTCGACGAGGGCCTCGACCTCCTCGTGGGTGAAGGTCGAGCTGACGTCGCTGCGCGGCTCGATCCGGAGCAGACGCACCCCGACGTCGGCGACCGCGTTCAGCCCGCGGACCACCGGCTTCAGGAAGGCCACCATCGCCACCATGGGCGGGCCGAAGACCACGGCCGCGCGCTCGGGTCCGGCGAGGGCGAGGTTCTTCGGCACCATCTCTCCGAGCACGACGTGCAGGTAGACGACCACCGACATCCCGAGGGTGAACGCGACCGGGTGCAGCCACGCGTCCGACAGGTTCAGGTCGCGGAAGGCCGGCTCGAGCAGTGCGGCGAAGGCCGGCTCGGCCACCGCGCCCAGGCCCAGGGAGCACACCGTGATCCCGAACTGGGCGGCTGCGATGATCGAGGTGAGGTCCTCCATGGCGCGCAGCGTCGTCTTCGCCATGCGTGAACCGGCGCGCGCCCGGGGCTCGACCTTGGTGCGTCGTGCCGAGACCAGGGCGAACTCCGCGCCGACGAAGAACGCGTTGCCCATCAGGAGCACCACCGACAGGGCGAGCGCCCAACCCGTGCTCACTCCGGACCGCCGCTCGTGTCCTGCGGATCCGGGGGCGGGCCGGGGCGCAGCTGGATCGCGATCCGGTCGACCCGCAGCCCGTCCATCCGTACGACGCGCAGGTGCGCGTGCTCGAGGACCGGCTCCTCGTCGTCGTCGTCCGGGATGACCGGAGGCAGCGGCACGTCCACGGCGTCGCCGGCCCGGGGGATCCGGCCGAGGTGCTGGACGAGCAGCCCGGCGACGGTGTCGTAGTCCTCGTGCTCGGGCAGCGCCAAGCCGGTCGCGTCGAGCACCTCGTCGGGACGCAGCAGGCCGGAGACGATCCAGGACCCGTCGGGGCGCCGGCGCAGGCGGGCGGCGCTGCGGTCGTGCTCGTCGGCGATGTCACCGACGATCTCCTCGACGACGTCCTCGAGGGTGACCACCCCGGCCGTGCCGCCGTACTCGTCGGACACGATCGCCATCTGGAAGCCCTCGCCGCGCAGCAGTGAGAGCAGCGGGTCGAGGCGCAGGGACTCGGGAACCACCGTCGCCGGCACCATGACCTCACGCACCTGGGTCGACGACCGGTCCGCCCGCGGCACGGCGACCGCCTGCTTCACGTGGACCGAGCCGACGATGTTGTCGGTGCTGCCCTTGGTCACGGGGAACTTCGAGAACCCGGTCGTCGACGACAGCTCGATGACCTCGCTCACCGGGTCGTTGGCGTCGACCACCGCCATCCGCATCCGCGGCGTCATGATCTCGCCTGCCGTGCGGGGCCCGAAGGCCACGGAGCGCTGGACCAGCGCCGCGGTCTCCTCGTCGAGCGTGCCCTCGGACGCCGAGCGGCTGGCCAGCGAGGCCAGCTCGTCGGACGACCGCGCGGACCGCAGCTCCTCCTGCGGCTCCACGCCCACGGCCCGGACGATCGCGTTGGCCGACCCGTTGAGCACCCTGATCGCCGGCTTCACGACGGTCGTGAACAACCGCATCACGCCTTGAGTCGCCTTCGCCGCCTCCAGCGGGACCGCGATCCCGACCTTCTTGGGGATCAGCTCCCCGATCAGCATCGTCGCCACGGTCGCGAGCACCAGGGCGAGCCCGACGGCGACTCCCGTGACGGCACCGCGCGGCAGGCCGGCAGCATCGAGGGGGCCGCGCAGCAGCTCGGCGATCGCGGGCTCGGCCAGGAAGCCGATCACGAGGTTGGTGATCGTCACCCCGACCTGCGCCCCGGAGAGCTGGGTGGAGAGGCTGCGCAGCGCCTTGCGGACCCCGATCGCGGCCCGGTCCCCGGAGGCCGCGGCCCGCTCGACCGCCGCCCGGTCGACCGCGACGAAGGAGTACTCCGCCGCGCCGAACACGCCGCACACCACCATCAGCACGATGGAGATCCCGAGCAGCAGCCATTCCATGTCGCCCATTGTTGCGGGTCGGGCCTCCTCGTGGTGCTTGGGTGCACCGGGGAACCGTGAGAGGCTCAGAACGCGTTCTCGTGGTGAGGAGGGGACATGCTTCGCATCTCCGGCGCGGGTGAGAGTCACGTCGGTCTCGTGCGCCCCGACAACGAGGACTCCGGGTTCATCGGTCCCACGTGCATGCTGGTCGCCGACGGCGTCGGCGGGGGAGCAGCCGGCGAGGTCGCCTCGGCCACCACGGCGTACGCCGTCTCGGCCACCGCGCTGGTGCGCGCCGGCGACGATCCGGCCGCGATCCTGCGCGACGCGGTGGAGCTGGCCCAGGCCCAGGTGCACGCGGGGGTGCTCGCCGACCGGGCCCGCACCGGCATGGCCACCACGCTCACCGCGCTCGTCACCGACGGCTCGCGGTTCGCCCTTGCCCACCTCGGGGACTCCCGCGGCTACGTCTACCGCGACGGCGAGCTGACGCGCGTGACCCGCGACCACACCTACGTCCAGGAGCTGCTCGACGAGGGGCGACTGGACGAGCTGGAGGCCGCGCACCACCCGTGGCGCAACGTCGTGCTCCGCACCGTGAACGGCTCGGAGAAGGGCGGCCCGGACATCCTGGAGCTGTACCTGCGGCCCGGTGACCGGGTCGTGATCGCCAGCGACGGCCTGACCGACCTGGTCGACGAGGCCGTGATCGCCGAGACGCTCGCCGACCGCCCGGACGACGACGCGGTGAGCGCGCTGGTCGCCGCGGCGCTGGGGCGGGGCGGCCGCGACAACATCACCTGCCTGGTCGCCACGATCGTCGACGGACCCCCGATCAGCGCCGACGGCATGCTGCACGGGGCCGTGCGCAACCCCGACAACATCATCGATCTCGCCGCGGTGCGCTCGGTCTCCGCCTGAGCGGCCGCGCACGAGATCTGGAACACGTTCCACTTCGCGCCCGCACGCGGGACAATGGCTCCCATGGCAGAGATCGAGCGCCCGCGCCTGGAAGGGTCCGTCGCCGTGCGCGACGGCCGCAGGCTGTCCTTCGCCGAGTTCGGCGCGCCCCGCGGAGCGGCGATCATCTGGATGCACGGCACACCCGGTGGGCGGCGTCAGATCCCGGTCGAGGCACGCGCGTACGCCGCCGAGCACGACCTGCGGATCATCGGCATCGACCGTCCGGGCATCGGCACCTCGACGCCCCACCTCTACGCGAACGTCCTGGACTGGGTCGGCGACCTCGAGCTGCTGGCCGACGCCCTCGCGGTGGACACCATGCGGGTGATCGGGCTCTCCGGCGGAGGCCCCTACGCGCTCGCTGCGGGAGCGGCGCTCCCGGATCGGGTGCACGGGGTCGGCGTCCTCGGGGGAGTCGCCCCGACGAAGGGTCCCGACGCGATCCGCGGTGGCCTCGTCGAGCTCGCACCGTACGCCGCCCCGGTGCTGTCCCTGACCCGGATCCCGCTCGGCTACGTGCTCGCCGGGGCGATCCGGCTGATCCGCCCGCTCGCCGGCCCCGCGATCGACACCTACGCCGCGCTGCAGCCGCGTGGTGACAAGGAGCTGCTCGCCCGGCCGGAGTTCCGGGCGATGTTCCTCGACGACCTCCTCAACGGCGCGCGGTTCCACGTCGGGGCTCCGCTGGCCGACATCATCCTGTTCACGCGACCGTGGGGCTTCGACGCCGCCGACGTCACGGTGCCGGTGCGCTGGTGGCACGGGGACAGCGACCACATCATCCCGCACGCCCACGGCGTGCACCTGGCCTCGCGGCTGCCGGACTGCCGGTTCGAGACGATCCACGGCGAGTCCCACCTCGGCGGCATGGGGGTGGCCACCGAGGTCCTCGAGGAGCTGATGGACCTCGGCCCGCGCAAGGCCGCCGCCCGCTCACCGCGGAAGGCCGCGACCCGCAAGCGCTGAACCACCCGAAAATCGTGTTCCGCTGGCTTCCGTGCGCGCCATGGGCCACAATGTGAACACAAGTGCACACCTGTCACATGGCACCACCTGCTCTGCGAGCCCGCTGGGGAAGGCGTAGCTCAACGCCGGAGCAAGGAGGCCGAAGTGACCCGCAATGCGACCCGTGGAGTCCTGTACATCCACTCGGCGCCGTCCGCGCTGTGCCCGCACGTCGAGTGGGCCGTGGGCGGCGTGCTCGGCGTTGCCGTGAACCTCGAGTGGACCCCGCAAGCCGCCCAGGCCGGCACCTACCGGGCCGAGTACTCCTGGGCCGGCGACTCCGGCACGGCTGCCGCGGTGGCCTCGGCCCTGCGCGGCTGGAACCAGCTCCGCTTCGAGATCACCGAGGAGGCGACCCCCTCGACCGAGGGCGCCCGCTACTCCTACACCCCCGACCTGGGCGTGTTCCACGCCGTCACCGGCCTGCACGGCGACCTGATGATCCCGGAGGACCGGCTCAAGGCCGCCGTGATCAAGGCCGCGCTCGGGGACACCACGCTCGAGCTGGAGATCGACAAGCTCCTCGGCAAGCCGTGGGACGACGAGCTCGAGACCTTCCGGTACGCCGGCGACGGCGCACCGGTCCGATGGCTGCACCAGGTGGTCTGATCCCCGCCCCCCGCCCCCCATCAGGGATCGGATCGCCGACCGCACCATCACGCAGGAAACACCCGCAAGAGCAACAGGGTCACCGCCAGAAGGCGGTGACCCTGTTGTCTTGGGACCTGCTCTGCCTCAGCGCCAGATCAGCGCCTGGCTGGTGGCCACCTGGATCTCGGCACCGATCGGGAGCCCGGCCCGCGCGGTGTCCAGCGTGATGTGCAGACCGATCACCTGGAAGCCGTGCACGAAGCCGTCGATCGCGACCGACTTCTGCTCGTTGATCGTCACCGTGCCGAGGTTCGCGATGTGGATCGAGGTGTTCGGCCCCACGTCGACGGGGATCGTCTTGCCCGCGATCTTCAGGTTCACGAACTGGAAGGCGCCGGTCTCGGTGAACTGGTCGCCGACCATCTCCACCTTCGACGTCGACCCGATCGCGCCGGCCTGGATCAGGCCGCCGAACAGGCTCAACCGCGCGGTCCGGGTCAGGAGCTCGGACTTCGCGTAGCTGGCGGTCGTGACGCCGGTGACGTAGGAGTCCATCACGCCGAGGTTCAGCACCCCCGCGACGTAGGCGTTGGCGAGGTGGTTGTTCAGCGTCTGGCCACCCGTGCCGGCGAGCGGCTGGGCCACCGAGGCAAGCCGGCCGGTCTCGGCCTTGACCTGCGTGCCGGCGTGCGCCTGGACGTAGGCGGTGTACGCGAGGCCACCGAGGCTCGGAGCGTCGGGGTTGTCGGGGTGGGCCGGCTGCACGTCGGCGAACACCGGGTTCAGCATGATCACCGCGCCGGCGGCCGCTCCGCCTCGCGGCGCGAGCAGGGTCACGATGAGGCCGGCACCCGTGGTGACGGCGGTCTGGCCGTTGACCGCGGTGTGCTGGGCGTTGATGGTCACGCTCGCCACGCCCGGGATGGTCACGCCGGTGTTGGGCCCGACGTCCACGGGGTAGGTCTTGCCGCCGATGGTCAGCCCGAGGAACTTCGTCGTGGTGCCCGCGGTGGCCGGAGCGGAGTCGTCGGCGGCAGCGGTGCTCGTGGTGTCCACGGCCTGGACCTTGATGGCACCGCCGAGGAGGGAGACGTTGGCCGTGCGGGCGTGCGAGACGACCTGGAACCCGTTGCCCTGGCTCGTCGCGGTCACGTCGGTGGTCACGGCGCCGACCTGGGCCAGGCCACCGACGTACACGGAGGCGATCTTGTTGGTCGACTGGCCGGGCTGGAAGCCGAACAGGGCCGACTGGGCCGTCGCGCTCGAGCTGATGGTGGTGCCCACCGCCGTGATCTGGGTGCCGCCGGCGGTGCCCCCGTAGGCGTAGTCGGGGGCCGCGGCGTGTGCGGGGACGGCGGCCATGGATGCGGCCAGCGCGGAAACGACCCCCACCGCGAGAATCCTGAGCTTGGACTTCACGTCGATCTCCCTCGAATGGCCAGCGCCGAGTGCAGAAGGCCTCTGCATCCGCCAACGAGACCCCAGGGTTCAGGTCACGCGCGATCGGGCCGCGTTCCACGCTCCGGTCTAGTCCACCTGGACGCGGGCCGAATGCGGCCCTCCGCAGCGGGGAGGGCGGGGGCGGTTCCGGCGCCCCTCAGGGCGCCGGAACACTGCTCACGAGGGCACGGGTCAGAGCGGGATGTTGCCGTGCGCGCCGCGGGCGACGAGGCCGGAGTCGGCGATCGCGCGGGCGATCGCCGAGCGGGTCGCAGCGGGCTGCACGACCTCGTCGACGACGCCGATCTCGATCGCCTTGTCGATCCCTCCGGCGAGCCGGGCGTGCTCCTCGGCGAGCTCGGCCTCGACCTGCGCCCGGATCTCGGGCGCGACCTCGGCGAGCTTGCGCCGGTGGAGGATGCGCACCGCCGCGACGGCGCCCATCACCGCGACCTCGGCACCCGGCCACGCGAACACGCGGGTCGCACCGAGGGAGCGGGCGTTCATCGCGATGTAGGCACCGCCGTAGGTCTTGCGCGTCACCACGGTCACCCGCGGCACCACGCACTCGCCGAAGGCGTGCAGCAGCTTCGCGCCGCGACGCACGACGCCGTCCCACTCCTGGCCGACGCCCGGCAGGTAGCCGGGCACGTCGACGAGCACGATCAGCGGGATGCCGAAGGCGTCACACATGCGCACGAAGCGGGAGGCCTTCTCCGCCGAGAGCGAGTCCAGGCAGCCGCCGAGGCGCAGGGGGTTGTTCGCGACCACGCCGGTGGTGCGGCCGCCGAAGCGACCCAGGGCGGTGACGATGTTCGGGGCCCACCGGGCGTGCAGCTCGACGGCGGTGCCCTCGTCGAGGACGTGCTCGACCAGCGGGTGCACGTCGTACGCGCGCTTGGTGGACTCGGGCAGCAGGCCGCCGAGGTCGATGTCCTGGACCGCATCGACGTCGAGCGTGCCCTGGGAGCCCAGCAGGTGCGCGATCGTGCGCGCCCGCTCGAGGGCCTCCGCCTCGGAGTCGGTGAGCACGTGGACGACACCGGAGCGCCGGCCGTGCGGCTCCGGGCCGCCCAGCCGCAGCATGTCGACGTCCTCGCCGGTCACCGAGCGGACCACGTCGGGCCCGGTCACGAAGATCCGGCCCTCGGGGCCGAGGATCACCACGTCGGTCAGGGCCGGCCCGTACGCCGCGCCGCCGGCCGCCGCGCCGAGGACGACGGAGATCTGCGGGATCACCCCGGACGCCTTGGTCATCGCGTGGAAGATCAGCCCCACGGCGTGCAGCGAGAGCACGCCCTCGGCCAGCCGGGCGCCCCCGGAGTGCCAGAGTCCGATGATCGGCACCCGGTCGGTGAGCGCGCGCTGGTAGGCCTGGACGACCACCTTGCAGCCGTCGTGGCCCATCGCGCCGCCCATGACCGTCGGGTCGGAGCAGAAGGCGACCACGGTCTTGCCGTGGGTGCGCCCGATCGCCGCGAGCATGCCGGAGTCGTCGACCGGGGAGATCGCCTCGAACTGCCCGTCGTCGAACAGCGCGGCCAGCCGCTGCAGCGGGTGGCGAGGGTCCTCCTCACGCGGGGGCTTGGCGGTGGTCGCGACCGGCTTCTCGGGTGCCTGGGTCATCTCAGATGCTCCCGAAGGCGACCGCGACGTTGGCGCCGCCGAACCCGAACGAGTTGTTCAGCGCCGCGATGTCGCCGGCGCGCAGGTCGCGTGCCGTGGTCGGGATGTCGAGCTCGACCGCCGGGTCGAGGTTGTCGAGGTTGATCGTGGGCGGCGCCACGCGGTGGCGGATCGCGAGCACGGTGGCGATCGACTCGAGCGCTCCGGCGCCGCCGAGCAGGTGCCCGGTCATCGACTTGGTGCTCGTGACGACCACCTCGTCGGCGTACTTGCCGAGCGTCGCGTGGATCATCAGCCCCTCGGCGATGTCGCCCTGCGGCGTGGAGGTCGCGTGGGCGTTGACGTGCGCGATGTCGCCGGGGGAGATGCCGGCGTCCTCGAGCGTGCGGAGGATCGCTCGCGAGCCGCCGCGACCCTCCGGGTCGGGCTGGGCGATGTCGTGGGAGTCGGCGGTGATGCCGGTGCCCAGCACCTCGGCGTAGATCGTCGCGCCGCGCGCCCTTGCGTGCTCGAGCTCCTCGAGCACCAGCACGCCCGCGCCCTCGCCGAGCACGAAGCCGTCACGAGCCACGTCCCACGGCCGGGACACGGTCGTCGGGTCGGCGTCGCTCTCGCCGCTGCCGGTCTTGGACAGCGCCATCATGTTCGCGAACGCCGCGATCGGCAGCGGGTGGATCGCGGCCTCGGTGCCGCCGGCCAGGACGACGTCGGCACGGCCGAGCCGGATCTGGTCGGTGCCCAGCGCGATGCCCTCGTTGCCGGAGGCGCACGCGGAGACCGGGGTGTTGACGGCCGCCTTCGCGCCGACGTACAGGCCGACGTTCGCGGCCGGAGCGTTCGGCATCAGCATCGGGACCGCGAGCGGAGACACCCGGCGCGGACCCTTCTCCTTGAGCGCGTCGTAGTTGGCCAGCAGCGTCGTGACGCCGCCGATGCCGGACGCCATCGCGACGCCGAGCCGTTCGGGGTCGACCCCGCCGTCGGCGAGGCCTGAATCGGCCCAGGCCTCCATGGCAGCGACCATGGCGAACTGGGCCGACCGGTCGAGCCGCCGGGCCTTGACCCGGTCGAGCACGTCGGTCGGCTCGACCGCCGCGGTGGCGGCGATCTGCACCGGCAGGTCCTGCGCCCAGTCCGCGGTGAGGTGCCGCACGCCGGACTTGCCGGCGAGCAGGGCCTCCCACGAGCTGGCGACGTCTCCACCGACGGGGCTGGTCAGCCCCAGCCCGGTCACAACGACTCTTCTACGGCTCATCGTGCAGTTCCTCCCAGAGGGGAAGCTCAGGCGGCAGCCTGGGCCTTCTCGATGTACGACACGGCGTCGCCGACGGTCTTGAGGTCCTTCACGGCATCGTCGGGGATCCGCACGGAGAACTTCTCCTCGGCGGCGACCACGACCTCCACCATCGACAGCGAGTCCACGTCGAGGTCGTCGGTGAACGACTTGTCGAGCTGGACGTCTTCGGCGGGGATGCCGGTGACCTCGTTCACGATCTCGGCGAGCTCGGCGCGGATCTCTTCGGTGCTGGCCATGTGGCTGGTTCCTCTCGTTGGGTGCCGGGGGTCGGCTGCTTGCGGGCGGGTGGGCGAGTGGTCGTTCAGGGGACGCGGATCACCTGGGCGGCGTAGGAGAGCCCTGCGCCGAAGGCGATCAGCAACGCCTTGTCGCCGGACCGGGCCTCACCGTCGAGGACCAGCTGGCGCAGGGCGAGCGGGATGGACGCCGCGGAGGCGTTGCCCTGGTGGGCGATGTCACGAGCGACGGTGACGTGCTCGGGGAGCTTCATCGAGCGCGCCATCGCGTCGATGATCCGCATGTTGGCCTGGTGGGGGACGAAGACGTCGAGCTCGTCGACCGAGATGCCGGTGCGGGCGAGCGTCTCCTCGGCGATCTTCGCCATCGTGTACGCCGCCCAGCGGAACACCGCGTTGCCCTGCATCACCAGGTGCGGCATCGACGTGGAGCCGGCCGCGACCACCTCGCGCCAGTCCTCCTTCTGCCGGATCAGGTCGTACTGCTCGCCGTCGCTGCCCCACACCACCGGACCGATGCCGGGCTGGTCCGAGGGACCCACGACGGCGGCGCCGGCCCCGTCGGCGAAGATGAACGCCGTGCCCCGGTCGTGGGGGTCGGTGATGTCGGAGAGCCGCTCGACCCCGATGACGAGCACGTGGGTGGCGGAGCCTGCGCGCACCAGGTCGGAGGCCAGCGCGAGCCCGTGGCAGAACCCGGCGCACGCCGCCGAGATGTCGAACGCCGCAGCGTTGCTGCCGAGCTCGTGGGCCACGGCCGCGGCGACCGCCGGCGTCTGCATCATGTGCGACACGGTCGCGACGATCACGCAGTCGACCTGGCCCGGAAGGACGCCGGCGTCCTCGAGCGCTTCGCGCGCGGCGCTCACCGACATCGCCTGCACCGTCTCCTCCGGCGTCGCCCAGCGCCGCTCGATGATGCCGGAGCGCTGCTGGATCCACTCGTCGCTGGAGTCGATCGCGTCCACGATCTCTGCATTCGGCACCACCCGGCTCGCGCGGTGCAGGCCGAGGCCGAGCACGGCGCTGTGTCGCAGGGTGGAGCCCTGGCCGAGATCGGAGGTGGCCTCGCTCATGCCGAGACGCCCTCGGGGTGCAGACGGACCAGGGGCTGCCCGGGGGAGACCAGGTCGCCGTCCTCGACCAGCCACTCGACGATCGTGCCGCCGTGGGGTGCGTAGACTGCGGTCTCGTCGCGGGTCGAGCGCACGGTTCCGATCGTGCTCGCCGGTGCCAGCGAGTCGCCCTCGTCCCCGGCCGCACGGGCGAACGTGCCCTTGGACGGCGAGACGAGCAAGCGCCAGGTGGGGTTGACGTCGAGCGCCGACTGGGTGCCGTGCTTGTCGACGAAGTCCCGAGCCGCGTCGAGCTGGTCGGGGGTCTTCAGCGCGAAGGTCTCGACACCGGGCAGGGCCCGCTTGGCGATGCCGGTGAGCGTGCCCGCGGGAGGCATCTCGAGGATCCCGGTGACGCCCAGGTCGCGCATGGTCTCCATGCAGAGGTCCCAGCGCACCGGGTTCGCGACCTGCGTGACGATGCGGCGTACGACGTCGCGACCGTCGTGCACGATCTTGCCGTCGCGGTTGGAGATCAGCGGGGTGCGCGGGTCGTGGGTCGAGACCGCCTTGGCGAGCTCGGCCAGCACGCCGACCGCGGGCGCCATGTGCTCGGTGTGGAACGCCCCGGCGACGGACAACGGCATCAGCCGGGCCTTGGCCGGCGGCTCGGCCGCCAGGGCCTCGAGCTGCTCCAGCGTGCCCGCCGCGACGATCTGGCCGGTGGCGTTGACGTTCGCCGCCGTGAGCCCGTGCTTCGCGAGGGCGGCCTGGACCTCCTCGGCGTCGCCGCCCAGCACGGCCGTCATGCCGGTCGGGGTCGCCGCCGCGGCCTGGGCCATCGCCTTCCCGCGCTCGCGGACCAGCACCATCGCCTGCTCACCGCTGATCGCGCGGGCACCGGCGGCGGCCGCGAGCTCGCCGACGCTGTGCCCGGCCACGGCGCCGATCTTGCCGAACGCGTCGGCGGGATGCGGGAAGAGCGAGAGCGCCGAGACCATGGCGGACGCGACCAGCAGCGGCTGGGCGATCGCGGTGTCGCGGATCGTCTCGGCATCCGCCTCGGTGCCGTAGTGGGCCAGGTCGATGCCCGCGACGACCGACATCCAGTGGAGTCGCTCGGCAAACGTCGGGTCCTCGAGCCACGGGGCGAGGAAACCGGGAGTCTGGGCTCCCTGTCCGGGAGCGACGATGATCAGCACCACTCCACTCTCGCGGACGAGGGCCGGCGGTGCGGACTCCGCAATGCACGAAATCAGGTCACCGGATTTTGTAGGAACCCTACAAACCGCGCTCGGTCAGACGACCGACGGTCAGCGCCAGCCGGAGCACGTAGGAGTCCCGGGCGTTGGCAGGGCTCAGCCCGGTCGCCTCGACCACGTGCTTGAGCCGGTAGCGGACCGTGTTCGGGTGCACGAACAGGGCGCGGGCGGTCGCCTCGATCGACGCCCCCTGGGCGAGGTAGGTCTCCAGGGTCTCGAGCACCGTGGCTCCGGCGGCGATCAGCGGGCGGTGCACCTGCTCGACCAGGGCCTGGCGGGCGGTCGCGTCACCGGCGAGTGCCCGCTCGGGCAGGAGGTCGTCGGCGTGCACGGGTCGGGGTGCGTCCACCCAGCCGTGGGCGACCTTGAGGGCCGAGAGCGCGGCGTCCGCGGAGATCCTCGCGTCGGTGAGCGAGTCGACCACCGGCCCGATCACCACGGCTCCGTCGGCGAACGCGTCCGCCACGCGCTGCGCGGGTTGCCCGGTGCGGTCGACGCCGCCGAGGACCACGACCAGGCGATCGCCCTGCACGGCGCACAGGCAGTCCAGCTTGCGGTCGTGGGCGATCCGGCGGACGTGCTCGAGGGCCGAGCCCTCGCCGAGCCCACCGGCCATCACCACCACGTGGCCGGAGCCGTCCCATCCCAGGGCGCTCGCCCTCGACGAGATGGTGTCGTCGCCCTCGCCCCGGAGCAGCGAGTCGACGACGAGCGCCTCCAGCCGTGCGTCCCAGGCCCCGCGCTGCTCGGCAGCCCGCGCGTAGACCTCGGCGGTGGCGAAGGCGATCTCGCGGGCGTACTTGTTCAGAGCAGGTCGTACGGCGTCGGCATCGGCCTGGCCGAGCACCTCGTCGAGGTTCTCGTCCACGACGACGATCGAGAGCCGGACCATCGCGACGGTCTGCTCCAGGCTGATGTCCCCGGCGAGAGCACGCGGTGCCGCGCCGAACACCTCGGCGGTGATCGGTGCGGCGCCCTCTCCGTGGCGGAACCAGTCGATGAACGACTTGATGCCCGCCTGCAGGATCAGCCCGATCCACGAGCGGTCCTCGGCGGGCAGCTGGACCACCCAGGGCATGTCCTTCTCCATACGGCTCAGGGCCGCCGAGCTCAGGGCTCCGCTGGCCCGGGTCAGCCGCTGCGCGATCTGCGCCCGCGTGCGTGGACGCGACGCGGGGGAGGCGGGGGATGCGGGGATGGACACGGAACGACTCTAGGGCGTCCGTTGTGGGAATTGCTCAGTCGTCGAGGTCGATTCGCACCGTGAGCAGGTCCGTCCCGAGACGGCGTACCGAGGCGGCGTTGATCCGGGCGGCCAGCCGACGGCTGAGCAGGCGCTGCCGCTCGCGCGGGTCGTCGTCGGGCAGGAGGTGCGCCGTGCCGCTGCGCCAGCGACCGCGGACCCGGACACGGACGCGCGGGTTCGCCTCGATGTTGCGCACGTACGCCGACCGGCGGCCGTGCTCCGAGACGATCCAGAAGGTCGAGCCCTCCAGTCCGTCGCCGACCGGCGTGCGTCGGGCCTGGCCGGTCCGCCGCCCGACGGTCTCGAGCAGGGCGTAGCCGGGCACACCGACGCCGCGCTCGAGCAGGGCTCGCACGACCGGGTTGACCAGCCGCCGCTGCACGAACGTCACGATCCGGAACTTGTCCACGCGCCGCCGCTTCACAGGTCCAGCATCGCACCGCGGGGCGCTGATCCCACCAGCCCCTCCCGTCACAGCACGACGCGAGATCTGCCCACAGGTCGGGACTTTTCCCTTGCGGTGCAGGAAATTCCGGGTGTCGGTCTGGTTGACTGCAGCTACTCCGGGCCCGCCGGGGACGACGACAGGAGTCGCCTTGACCGAGCCGATCGAGGTCCAGAAGGTCACGATCCACGGCCACCGGCGTGCCTTCGTGAAGATGGGCACCGGACCGGCGCTGCTCCTGCTCCACGGCCTCGGCTGCGACCACCGGACGTGGGACCCGGTCATCCGGCAGCTCGCGAAGAAGTACACCGTGATCGCGCCGGACCTGCTCGGCCACGGGGCCAGCGACAAGCCGCGCGCGGACTACTCGGTCGGCGGCTACGCGAATGGGATGCGCGACCTGCTCACGGTGCTCAACATCGACAAGGCGACGGTGGTCGGCCACAGCCTCGGTGGCGGGGTCGCCATGCAGTTCGGCTACCAGTTCCCCGAGCGCACCGAGCGGATCATCCTGGTCGCGCCGGGCGGCCTCGGACCCGAGGTGACCCCCCTCATCCGCGCGGTGTCGCTCCCGGGCTTCAACCAGGTGATGGCCCTGCTGACGCTCCCGGGCATCCGGCACGCGGGCAAGGCCGGCCTGCACGCCCTGGCGCGCACCGGGCTCACCCTGACCCACGACCTCGACGAGGTCGCCGGCATCTACGAGTCCTTCCGCGACCCGCGCTCTCGCAAGGCGATCTCCCACGTCGTGCGCGCCGTGGTCGACACCCGCGGGCAGCTGGTCACGATGGTCGACCGTGCCTACCTCACCCAGGCGATGCCGATGCTGATCGTGTGGGGGAGCGACGACCGGGTGATCCCGGTCAGCCACGCGAAGACCGCCTCGGCCGTGGCGCCCGGCGCGGTCGTCGAGGTGCTCGGCAACTCGGGTCACTTCCCGCACAAGGACCACCCGGAGCGGTTCGTGAAGATCGTCAACGACTTCATCCGCTCGACCCAGCCGGCGTCCTACCACCGCGGCCGCTGGCGTCAGCTGCTGCGCAACGGCCCGGCGACGCCGCTCAGCGAGCGCACCGAGCTGGCCCCGGTGACCCCGATCAGCACCAAGCGCGCCGGCGCCTGAGCTCGCACCTTCTTTTTTCGCCGCCGCTGTCGTACGGCGTCCGTGTCGTTCGTCGAATTGACGAGCGGACCCGATGAATCCCCGACGGGACGAGGGTCTACCCGGACATCAGCGCAGACAGCGACGGAGGTGAGCACCATGGCAGCGACGATCGACATCGAGATCGAGTCCGGCGTGTACCTCGCCCCGGTCAGGCGTCACCGCGGCTACTGGGCCGGCGACTTCAGCCAGGCCGGCGTCCAGCCGCAGCAGAGCTGACCGGCGGCTCGCGCCCCGCCCGGCTCGCACCTCGATCACCGGTCCGGTCAGGCGTCCCCGCCCTCCTGGGCGATGCCCGAGACGGCGGTGGGGTCGTCGATGCGGTACTTCGCGAACGCCTCCGACACCGTCTCCGCCTTCACCGAGCCCTGCTGCGCGAGCGCCTGCAACGCCTGGACCACCACGGACTCCGCGTCGACGTTGAAGAACCTGCGCGCCGCCGGACGGGTGTCGGCGAAGCCGAAGCCGTCCGTGCCGAGCGCGTGGAAGTCGCCGGGGACCCATCGGGCGATCTGCAGCGGCACCGCCCGCATGAAGTCGGAGACCGCCACGAACGGGCCGTGCCCGCCGCCGAGCTGGGTGGTCACGAACGGCACCCGGGCGTGCTCGTCGGGGTGCAGCAGCGACCAGCGCTCGGCCTCGACCGCCTCGCGGGCCAGCTCGTTCCACGACGTGACCGACCAGAGGTCCGCGCTGACGCCCCAGTCCTGGGCGAGCAGCCGCTGCGCGTCCAGGATCCAGGGGAAGCCCACGCCCGAGGCGAGGAGCTGCACCTTGGGTGCGTCCGGCCCGAGGTCGGGTCCGTCGGCGAAGTGGTAGACCCCCTTGAGCAGCCCGTCCACGTCGAGGCCCTCGGGCTCGGCCGGCTGGACGACCGGCTCGTTGTAGACGGTGAGGTAGAAGATGACGTCCTCGCCCATCGGGTGCTCCGGCGTGACGGTGTACATCCGCTTGAGCCCGCTCTGCATGATGTGCGCGATCTCGTGGGCGTGCGCCGGGTCGTAGTGCACGACGGCCGGGTTGGTGGCCGCGAGCAGCGGGGAGTGGCCGTCGGCGTGCTGCAGGCCCTCGCCGGTCAGCGTCGTGCGGCCGGCCGTGGCCCCGATGAGGAAGCCTCGGGCGAGCTGGTCGGCCATCGCCCAGATCGAGTCGCCCGTGCGCTGGAACCCGAACATCGAGTAGAAGATGTAGAACGGGATCATCGCCTCGCCGTGCGTGGCGTACGCCGACCCGGCCGCCGTCGCGGACGCCATCGCACCCGCCTCGGAGATGCCCTCGTGGAGCATCTGGCCGTCGGCGGACTCGCGCCACTTCAGCAGCAGCTTGCGGTCGACCGACTCGTACTGCTGGCCGCCCGGGTTGTAGACCTTCGCCGTCGGGAACATCGCGTCCATGCCGAAGGTGCGGTACTCGTCCGGTGCGATCGGCACGATCCGCTTACCGATCTCGGGATCCTTCATCCAGTCCTTGAGCAGCCGGACCAGCGCCATCGTGGTGGCGATCTTGTTGTTGCCCGAGCCCTGCTTGAGGTCGGCGTACACCTCGTCGCCGGGGACCTTCAGCGGCTTGGCCCGCACGACCCGCCGGGGCATCGAGCCGCCGAGCTGGCGGCGGCGCTCGAGCATGTACTCGATCTCCTCCGACTCCATGCCGGGGTGGAAGAACGGTGCGGTGCCCGACGTGTCGTAGGACTCGTCGATGTCGCGGTCGCTCATCGGAAGACGTAGGCGGTCGCGGAACTTCTTGAGGTCGGCCTTGGTCAGCTTCTTCATCTGGTGGGTGGCGTTCTTGCCCTCGAGGGCGTCGATCGTCCAGCCCTTGATGGTGTGGGCGAGGATCACCGTCGGCTGGCCGACGTGCTTGGTGGCGGCGTCGAAGGCGGCGTACACCTTGCGGTAGTCGTGGCCGCCGCGCGGCAGCTTCTCGATCTGCCGGTCACTCATGTGCTCGACCATCTTGCGCAGGCGCGGGTCGGGACCGAAGAAGTGCTCGCGGTTGTACGCGCCGTCCTCGACGGAGAACGTCTGGAACGCGCCGTCGGGCGTGCTGTTCATCTTGTTGACGAGCACGCCGTCGACGTCGCGGGCGAGCAGCTCGTCCCACTCCCGGCCCCAGATCACCTTGACGACGTTCCAGCCGGCACCGCGGAAGACCGACTCCAGCTCCTGGATGATCTTGCCGTTGCCGCGCACCGGGCCGTCGAGCTGCTGCAGGTTGCAGTTGATCACCCAGGTCAGGTTGTCGAGCTCCTCGCGGGCCGCGACGCTGATCGCGCCGAGCGACTCCGGCTCGCCCATCTCGCCGTCGCCGAGGAACGCCCACACGTGCTGCTGGCTCGTGTCCTTGATGCCGCGGTTGTGCAGGTAGCGGTTGAACCGTGCCTGGTAGATCGAGTTGATGCCGGTGAGGCCCATCGAGACGGTCGGGAACTCCCAGAAGTCCGGCATCAGGCGGGGGTGCGGGTAGGACGAGAGGCCCTTGCCCACGCCGTGCTGGACCTCCTGGCGGAAGTTCAGCAGCTGCTGCTCGTTGAGCCGTCCCTCCAGGAACGCGCGCGCGTAGATGCCCGGCGAGCCGTGTCCCTGGATGTAGATCTGGTCGCCGCCGCCGGGGTGGTCGTGGCCGCGGAAGAAGTGGTTGAACCCGACCTCGTAGAGGCTCGCGCTGGACTGGTAGGTGGCGATGTGCCCGCCGACCTCCAGGCCCTTGCGGTTGGCGTCGCTCACCATCACCGCGGCGTTCCAGCGGATGAACGCGCGGATCCGGCGCTCGATCTCCTCGTCGCCGGGGAACCACGGCTCGCGCTCGGGCGGGATCGTGTTGATGTAGTCGGTGCTCCGCAGTGCCGGTACGCCGACCTGACGCTGCCGGGCCCGCTCGAGGAGGCGCAGCATCACGTAGCGTGCGCGCTCCCGGCCGCGGTCCTGGACCAGGGCGTCGAAGGAGTCGATCCAGTCGTTGGTCTCGTCAGGGTCGATGTCGGGCAGCTGGGTGGGCAGCCCTTCGTGGATCACCGGAGGGGTCGCGGGGTTGGCTCGTACCTCGGGGTCCGTGTTCGCTGTGTCAGCCACCCCTGCATCTTGGCACGTTCCAACCAGCCGACAAATCTACCGACGAGTACCTGAACGGCCCGCCGAGACGCCCTCGCGGACCCGCCGTACGCGGTGCGGGCTTGCGCTGTGATGCCGGAGTCCGCTGAACTTGCTCCACCGCTTCCGCACGGGAAGCCCGACGCACGAGGAAAAGAGGCATCGACGTGAGCCCGTCCGCAGGGGGCCCCGACCAGATGGTGGGGGACCGGCTGGGCTTGAAGCCCGGCATGGTCGTGCAGGAGCTCGGGTGGGACGAGGACGTCGATGACGCCGTGCGCGTCGCGATCGAGGACGTGATCGACGCGGATCTCGTGGACGGCGACTACGGGGACGTCGTGGACACCGTGGTGCTGTGGTGGCGCGACGGCGACGGCGATCTCGCCGACGACCTCATGGACGCGCTGTCCGACCTCGCCGCCGGTGGGGCGGTGTGGCTGTTCACGCCCAAGGTCGGGCGCCCTGGTGCCGTGCCCGCCTCCGACATCGCGGAGGCCGCCCCGATCGCCGGGCTGTCGAACACCACGACGATCCCGGTCAGCGCCGACTGGACCGCCACCAAGCTGGTCGCCCCGAAGGCGCGCTGACCCCGAGGTCAACCGCCCGGTTTCGGGTACGGAGCCCCGCGGACCGAGACGCTCACCCACGTCCGCGAGCGGGCAGTACGGTGTGCTCAACTCACCGCCAAGGAGGCATCGACGCATGACGGGCACACTCGCGGAGAAGGTCGCGGCGCAGGCCAGGAGCAAGGCGATCGCGGCTCGCGTCCTCACGCAGGCGGGGGTGATCCAGCCGTTCGGGCCGGTGACCCTGGTCGGCCTCGTGAAGTCCCTGCGCACCTGGGGCATGGGCGTGGCCGGCGGCTTCACCGCGGTCGCGATCCGGTTCCCCGACCGGGTCGGCATCGTCGACGAGCTCGGTGAGCTGACCTTCCGCGAGATCGACGAGCGCAGCAACGCCCTCGCCGACGAGCTCGCCCACCGCGGCGTGCGCGAGGGCGACAACGTGGCGCTGCTCGCCCGCAACCACCGGGGCTTCCTCGACGCGGCTCTGGCGATCTCCAAGCTCGGCGCCAACGTGCTGCTGCTCAACACCGCCTTCGCGGCACCCCAGCTCGGAGAAGTCTGCGAGCGCGAGGACGCGAAGTTCGTGATCCACGACGAGGAGTTCGACGACCTGGTCGACCGCGCCGGTCTCTCCACGCCGCGCCTGCTCGCGTGGACCGACTCCCCGGTCACCGCGCGCGCCGACCGCGAGACCGTCGAGCAGCTGATCGCGAGCGGGTCGCGCGAGCGGCGTACGCCGCCGAGCCGCGAGGGCAAGGTCGTGATCCTCACCTCCGGCACCACCGGTACGCCGAAGGGCGCTCCGCGAGGCAGCGGCAACTTCGAGGCCGCGGTCGCGCTGCTCGAGCGGATTCCGCTGCGCAGCGGCTGGCGCTCGCACGTCGCCGCGCCGCTGTTCCACACCTGGGGCTTCGCCCACCTGAGTCTGGCCATGCTGCTCGGCTCGACGGTGGTGCTCACGCGCAAGTTCGACCCCGAGAACGCCCTCAAGGTGCTCACCGAGAAGAAGTGCGACTCGTTCGTGGTGATCCCGGTGATGCTGCAGCGCATCCTCCGGCTGCCCAAGGAGACGCTGGACTCCTACGACCTCTCGCGGGTCAAGGTCGTCGCGGCCTCCGGCTCGGCGATGCCCGGCAACCTCGCGACCGAGTGGATGGACCAGTTCGGCGACACGCTCTACAACATCTACGGCTCGACCGAGGTGGCCTGGGCCAGCGTCGCGCAGCCCAGGGACATGAGGGCGGCGCCGGGCACGGCCGGCAAGCCGCCGGTGAACACCATCGTCCGGATCTACGACCTCGACGGCAACGAGGTGCCGACCGGCGAGACCGGCCGGATCTTCGTCGGCAACTCGATGCTGTTCGAGGGCTACACCGGAGGCGGTCACAAGGAGGTCATCGACGGGCTGATGAGCTCCGGTGACGTGGGCCGCTTCGACGAGGACGGCCACCTGTTCGTCGAGGGCCGTGACGACGAGATGATCGTCTCGGGCGGTGAGAACGTCTTCCCGAAGGAGGTCGAGGACTGCCTCGCCCGCCACGACGGGGTCGTCGAGGTCGCCGCGATCGGGGTCGACGACGACGAGTTCGGCAAGCGGTTGCGGGCGTTCGTGGTCCTCGCCGACGGCAAGAAGGTCAGCGAGGACGAGCTGCGCGAGCACGTGAAGAGCAACTTGGCCCGCTACAAGGTGCCGCGCGACTTCGTGTTCCTCGACGAGCTGCCGCGCAACGCCACCGGCAAGGTCCTCAAGCGCGAGCTGCACGAGATCGAGGCCTGACCTTCATGCTGCAGGAAGAGGTGGGACGGTGACGCTGGACGTCGGTGACCGGGCTCCGGACTTCACGCTGCGCGACCAGCACGGGCAGGACGTCACGCTGTCGTCCTTCGCCGGCTCGAAGGCCGTGCTGCTGGTGTTCTACCCCTACGCGTTCAGCGGTGTCTGCACCGGCGAGCTGACCGGCTTCCGCGACCGGCTCGGTGACTTCGAGACCGACGACACCACGCTGCTCGGCATCTCGTGCGACCCGATGTACACCCAGCGGGCCTTCGCCGACCGCGACGGGATCTTCTTCCCGCTGCTCGCCGACTTCTGGCCGCACGGTGCCGTCGCCTCGGCGTACGGGGTGCTCGACGAGTCCGAGGGTTGCGCCTCGCGCTCGTCGTTCGTGGTCGACAAGGACGGCGTCGTGCAGTGGGTGCTGCACAGCGAGCGGGGCGAGGCGCGCGACCTCGATCTGCAGGCCACCCGGCTGAAGCAGGCCGGGTAGCCCGATCGGGTCATTTTGGCCGGATCGCCGTTCCAGTGCGTGACTCCGAGGCGATTGGCTGTCACTATTTCCCTGTTGCGACCGCTGGTGACCCGAGACACCGGCGGTCGCGGCTTTTTCCGGGCCAGTTCTGCCCGTCCGTTTCCGCCTCGTCCGGCGGACGGATTCGTCGGCGCCCCGAACGCTCCCTTACTCTGTGCGGTGCCCGCAGGACCGGTGCCCGCAGGACCGGTGTCCGGCGGCTCGGGCGTATAGCTCAGCGGTAGAGCGCTTCCCTTACAAGGAAGATGTCGGGGGTTCGATCCCCTCTGCGCCCACTTCGCGTGGCACTCGGTCGCACGTGCGGGCGGCATCCCCGAGGTGTCCGCTGGACCGCCGACGCCGTGGCACGAGGGCTCGCCGGTCGAGGGCCTCCCGCTGAGGACTGGCACCGGGACGGGATCTTGAGATCGTCACTGAACAGGGTCGGGCATCTCGGGTCAGTGAGGGCGTTCACCGGTCGGGACACGCTCGCACCCTGACGCACGGAGGCCGCGAACGCGAGGCGCAGCACTGCGCACTCGGACCGCATTTGCCGTTTTGGGGCCTTTGTGATATTTCGCCCCGAAGGGCTATGCTGACAGCCCGGCGCGATCCCTGCGATGGCTCAGAAGAGGAACATCGATGGTCAGCGCCGACCCATCGGATTTCGACACCGTTCGCTTCCAGGCTCTGCTCCTCGATTCGGTCGGCCAAGCCGTGATCGCCACGGACGTCGGCGGGCTGGTCATCTACTGGAACAGCGCCGCCGAGCGGCTGTACGGATGGCCGGCGCAGGAGGCGATCGGGCGGTCCATCGTCGAGCTCACCCCGGCGCCCCAGTCCCTCGAGGAAGCCACGCTGATCTTCGCCGAGCTCGCCGCGGGCCGCACCTGGGAGGGGGAGTTCGTCGTACGACATCGGGACGGTCGAGCGTTCCCGGTCCACGTGACGGACACGCCCGTTCTCGGTGATGACGGCACCCTGCGAGCCATCATCGGCATCTCCAGCGACATCACCGAGCGCAAGCGGGCCGAGCAAGCCGCGCGCCACCTGTCCGCGATCGTCGAGTCGAGCAGCGACGCGATCATCGGTGCGGCTCTGGACGGGGCGATCGTGAGCTGGAACGGCGGGGCAGAGAGGTTGTTCGGCTACGCCGCCAGCGAGGTCATCGGTCAGCACGTCCGGATCCTGGCCCCGAGCGAAGCCATCGCGGAGGAGATCGCGGCCAACGTGCGCAGGGTCGCGCTGGGACAGCGCATCGAGAGCCTGGAGACAGTCCGAAGGCACAAGGACGGCAGTCCGCTCGACGTCGCGCTCACCCTCTCGCCGGTCTACCGCCCGGACGGGTCGATGGGCGGATTCTCGGCGATCATGAGGGACGACTCCGTGCGCCAGCGGGGGGAGCGCGCGCTCAAGCAGCGGGCGGACCTGCTGGTCTCGAGGCTGGCCAAGGAAGCAAAGGCCTCCGAACGGCTCCGCGAGCTCGACCGGATCAAGGACGACCTCGTCGCCACCGTGAGCCATGAGCTCCGTACCCCTCTCACCAGCATCATGGGGTTCGTGGAGCTCCTCAAGGAGGAGCAGGCCGGTCCGCTCACCGCCCAGCAACGGACGTGGGCCGACACGATCGGCCGCAACGGCGATCGCCTGCTGACCCTTGTCGACAACTTGCTGGCTGCGTCCACCCTCGATGCGGGGAAGATGCAGGCCGGTTCCTCCCGCGTCGACCTCAGGGACGTGATCACAGCTGCCCGCCGAACCCTGCAGCCCTCGATCGATCAGCGCCATCTGACGACTCGCTTCCACCTGCCGCCGACGTCGATCCTCGTGCAGGGCGACGCGAGCCAGCTCGAACAGGTCGTGTGCAACCTGGTGAGCAACGCCTTGAAGTTCACCGAGGACGGCGGCACCGTCGAGTGCGCCTTGGCCGTCGAAGGTTCTCAGGCCAGGCTCACGGTGAGCGACGACGGCATCGGCATACCTGACGATGAGCAGGCCGAGCTCTTCACACGATTCTTCCGCTCCACGACAGCCACGGACCGCGCGATCCAGGGCACCGGGCTGGGACTGAGCATCGCGTCCTCGATCGTGCGGAGCCACGGCGGTGCGATCTCGGTCGTCTCCGCCCCCGGCCGAGGCACGAAGGTCATGGTCGACCTCCCGATGGCAGGCCCGCGCGCGCTTCGCCGTCAACGGCGCCGCACACCAGCACACGGACCGGCCGGATCGTCGGAAGCCGACCGCCACGTGCGCCTGACGGCCGCCGCACCCGACCGTCCCGTCGCGTGAAGCCAGGCTGGGCGGTCTCCACGCGCTGGGCGACCGACGTGAGCACCACCGTGATTGATGTGCCGAGCCGTCGCCGCCCGCCTCCTCGCCGGCGCCGGGAGGCGCCCGGGCGGTCGAGTCAGGGGCGAGTCAGGGGCGAGTCAGGGGCGAGTCAGGTGAGCCTAAGTAGCGTCCGCGCCCATGACGACTGAGCATCTGCCCAGCCCTGCCCGCACCATGCTGAACAAGGTCCCCGAGGTGACCGTCTACTTCTGGATCATCAAGATCCTGTGCACGACCGTCGGAGAGAGCTTCGCCGACTACATCAACGAGACCCTCGGCTTCGGCCTGACGAACACCACGCTGGTCTTCTCCGCCGCCCTCGTGATCGCGCTGGTCGCGCAGTTCCGGCTCGACCGCTACGTCCCCGGGGTGTACTGGCTCTCGGTGGTCCTGATCAGCGTCGTCGGGACGCTGCTGACCGACAACATGACCGACGGGCACGACGTACCGCTCTGGATCAGCTCGACCGGCTTTGCGATCCTCCTGGCCGTGGTCTTCGGTGTCTGGTACGCCCGTGAGCGGACGCTGTCGATCCACACCATCGTCACCACGCCGCGCGAGAGCTTCTACTGGCTGACCGTGCTCGTGACCTTCGCCCTCGGTACCGCGGTCGGGGACTGGACGCTCGACCTGACCGGCTGGTCGCCGGGTGTCTCGGTGCTGCTGCCCCTCGGCCTCATCCTGGCGGTGTTCACTTCGTGGAAGCTCGGCGCAGGCCCGGTGCTGTCGTTCTGGCTCGCCTACATCCTCACCCGCCCGCTCGGCGCCAACATCGGTGACTACCTCGGCTCTCCGCACCGCGACGGAGGCCTCGGCCTCGGGACGCTGGGCACCAGCGTGATCTTCCTCGGCACGATCCTCGCCGTCGTGGTCTACCTGTCGATCACGGGCAGGGACCGCACGGAGGCGGTCCAGCCGACCACCGCGGAGGCCGTTGCCTCGGGCGTCGGCGCGCGGGACGCGTCATGACCGCCGAGCTCACCCGCCGGATCCTCGTGGTCACCGACCACGCGGAGCCCACGCAGGAGCTCAAGGACGCGATCCGGCAGCGCGCCGAGCGTGGTGACGTCCAGTTCCGGCTCGTCGTGCTGAACCCCGCGCGTGCCGAGGTGCACCTGCTGCACCCCGAGCGGCACGACAAGGCGAGCCAGGCGGAGCAGGTGATGCTGCAGGCGCTGCCCGACCTGAGCGAGGCGGCAGGCGCGCCGGTGATCGGCTCGGTATCGGTGCGGCACGACCCGATGGACGCCGTCGAGGAGACGATCTTCAGCGAGCCCGTCGACGAGATCATGCTGGCGGTGCCGGCTCACCACCTCGCGACCGCGCTGCACCAGGACCTCCAGCACCGGCTCGAGCACTTCCACCTGCCGGTGACGGTCGTGCGCGCCGAGGGGTGAACCTGCCCACGGTTGCGTGAAACCCCGGACGCGGGTCTCGAAACGTGATGAAGTGCTCCCGCCACGAAATCGCCACAATTCGGAGGGTCACGGGGGATGCGCAAGGTGCTCGGGACGATGCTGCTCGTCCTCGCGACGGCGGCCGGGACGCTCGGTCCGGTCGGGTCGACCGCGCACGCCGAGACCACCGGGGTCCGGATCATGCTGGCCGGCGACTCCATCACCCAGGGCTTCGACGGCGACTACACCTGGCGCTACCGGCTCTACCAGGAGCTCACCCGGCTGCAGGTCCCGTTCGACTTCGTCGGGCCGCACACCGAGCCGTACGGCGGGAGCAACACCTACCTCGCCACCGGGTGGGACACCGACCACGACGCCAAGGGCGGCACCACGCTCGGCGCGCAGCTGGGCAACATCACCGGCGACATGGAGGCGTACCGGCCGGACGTGCTGGTGGCGCTCTACGGCACCAACGACCTGCGCCTCGGCGTGACGCGGGAGCAGCTGATGGACCGGTGGCGGTCGTACGTCGCCCAGGCGCGGGCCGTGCGCCCGGACGTCAAGCTGGTGCTGGGCGAGGTCACCAGTGCCCACGCCGCCGACCACGACGCGTCGAACGAGGCGCTCAACCAGCTCGCCGTCGAGCTGAGCACCCCGGAGTCGCCGGTGGTCGTGGCCGACCTGGACTCGCCGGAGTTCGACCTCCAGCGCGACACCTACGACCACACGCACCCGACGCCGACCGGGGAGACCCTGATCGCGCAGCGGGTCGCCGAGCAGCTCGCGGGGCTCGGCATCGTCCCGGCGCAGCCGGAGATCGTCCAGCCGTTCGTGCCCTGGTCGCCGCCGGTGAAGGCGAACGTGCGCCGCGTGGGCCGGACGCTGGTGATCGACTGGCACGCCACCAAGCACCGCTACCGCGCCCGGGAGATGCGGATGCGGTGGACCAACGTGCGCACCGGGCGCACCCGCGTGACGCCCTGGTCCCGGTGGAACACCCACCTGCGGACGAAGGCGCTGCCGCCGGGCACGTACCGCGTCGACCTGCAGGCCAGCCGGCGGACGATGACCTCCGCCTGGGGTCCTGCGGTGGAGCGGCGCGTCTCGCGCCACTGAGTGAGCTGTCGATCGACGGCCGGCTCGTTCGTTCCGTCCCTGCCGGGGCGCGCGTGCCCTGCGACACTGCCCTTCGAGGAGGAACGATGCGCTACACCCTGCTTCTGCACTACCCGGAGATGTCCCTCGACGAGCTCGGCGAGGAGGGCATGGCGGCCGGCCAGGAGGCGTTCCGGTCGTACGCCGCGGCGCTGCACGCAGCCGGCGTCCTGATCGCCGGCGAGGTGCTCCAGCCGTCGTCGCTGACCACCACCGTCACCGCGGCGAGCGGCACCCTGCAGGTCCAGGACGGCCCGTTCGCGAGCACCAAGGAGCAGCTCGGCGGCACGTTCGTGATCGACGTACCCGACCTCGACGCGGCGCTGGCCTGGGCCGAGAAGGCGCCCTCCGTCCAGTGGGGCACGGTCGAGGTGCGGCCGACGGCCACGCACGTCGTCGACGGGCAGTGGGTCGAGGGCTGACCCGCCGTGGCCCCAGCCGTTGGTGAGGAGGCACGTGCCGCCGCGGAACGAGCGGCCCGTGCCTCCTACGGGCGGCTGGTCGCGGTGCTCGCCGCGAGCACGCGGGACATCGCGCTCGCCGAGGACGCCCTCGCCGACGCCTTCGAGCGCGCCCTGCGCACGTGGCCCGAGGCGGGCGTCCCGGACAGCCCGGAGGGCTGGCTGCTGACCGTGGCTCGGCACCGGCAGAGCGACGTCCTGGGCTCGGCGGCGCGGCGTACGTCGGTCCCGCTGCCGGACGCGGACGGCAGCGGACGGACCCTCCCGGCCCCGCTCGAGGACACCGACCCCGACCGGATCCCCGACCGGCGGCTGGAGCTGTTGTTCGCCTGCGCCCACCCGGCGCTGGACCCGGCGATCCGCACGCCGCTGATGCTCCAGGCGGTGCTCGGGTTCGAGGCTGCCGAGATCGCGCGTGCGTTCGCGTTGCCGTCCGCGACGATGGCGCAGCGACTGGTGCGCGCCAAGCGCCGGATCAAGGACGCCGGCATTCCGTTCGTCGTCCCGGACCGGTCCGTGCTGCCTGCCCGCCTCGAGCCGGTGCTCGAGGCGGTGTACGGCTGCTTCGCGATCGACTGGCAGGGCTCGGCCGCGCCGACGGTGCGGGAGTCGATGGCCGCCGAGGCGCACTACCTCGCCGTCACGCTCGCGGAGATGCTCGTCGACGAGCCCGAGGCCTGGGGGCTGGCCGCGCTGATCACGTTGTCCCTGGCCCGCACCCCGACCCGGTCCGCAGAGGTCTACGTGCCCCTCGACGAGCAGGACGCCGCCGCGTGGAGCAGCGCGCTGATCACCGAGGGGGAGGGCCACCTCCGGCGCGCGGCCGAGTGCCGGCGCGACGGCGCGCCCCTTGGGCGGTTCGAGATCGAGGCGGCGATCCAGGCCGCCCACTGCGCGCGTGCCCGGACCGGCGTGCTCGACTCCGCGGCACTGCGGACGCTCCACGAGGCGCTCGTGGTGGTGGCGCCCACCCTGGGTGCCCGGGTCGCGCTCGCGGCCGCGGTGGCGCGTGCCGACGGCCCCGCGGCCGGGCTGGAGCTGCTCGACGCGATCGACGACCCGGCGCTGGCACGGTTCCAGCCGGCCTGGGCGACGCGCGCGGCGCTGCTCGCCGAGGCCGGCGAGCACGAGGGGGCTCGGGCGGCGTACGCCAAGGCGATCTCGCTGACCACCGACATCCCGACCCGCCGGTGGCTCGAGCAGCAGGCGGCCCGTCTGGGCTGACCGGCCCGGGCTGGCCCGCCGGCCCGATCAGTCGGCCAGCAGCCGCCGGACGGCGCGCTCGAGGGCGGCCTGCCGCTTCTCGGGGTTCCGTGGTGCCCGGCGTACGGCGGCAGCGATCGTCACTCCGTCCTCGTAGAGGTCGACCACCCGCGGGTCGACGTACGACGCCTTCGCGATCGCCGGGGTGTTGCCCAGGAACTCGGCCACCTCGTCCATCGTCGCCTTGACCGCACGCTTGCGTGACGCCTTGGTCGCCCCGGGCTCGTGGCTCTCCGCGAGGACGGTCGCCGCGAGGACGGTCGCGTGCCAGGTGCGGAAGTCCTTGGCGGTGAGGTCCTCACCGGTGCGCTCGCGCAGGTAGTCGTTCACCGAGCCGGCGTCGAGGTCCACCCAGCGCCCCTTCTCGCGGAACGCGAGCAACCGGTCACTGCCGCCCCGACGTCGGCGCATCGTCTCGATCGCCTCGCGGCTGGGCTCGTCCTCGACCTCGATGCGGTGCTCGATCCCGGACTTCCCGGTGAACTCGAAGACCAGCGTGGTGCCCGCCCGGCGCACGTGGCGCCGCTCCAGCGTGGTCAGGCCGAAGGACTCGCCGTTGGCGTAGGCGTCGCTGCCGATCCGGAAGGCGCCCTGGTCGATCAGGCGCACCGCGACCGCGCAGGCCTTGTTGCGGGTCATCGCCTCCTCGGCCAGGTCCTCCAGGACGGCGGCCCGCATCGCCGGCAGGCGGCGTGCGGCCCGGGTGACGCGGGCGAACTTGAGCTCGTCCTGCCGCACCCGCCACTCGGGGTGGTAGAGGTACTGCCGTCGGCCGGCGGCGTCGACGCCGAGCGCCTGCAGGTGGCCGTTGGGCCGGGTGCAGATCCACACGTCGGTCCAGGCCGGGGGGATCGCGAGCGCCTTGACGCGCGCGACGTCCTCCTCGGGGAGTCGGTTGCCGTTCTCGTCGAGGTAGACGAACCCTCGACCTGCGCGACGGCGGGTCCATCCTGGTTCGCGGGGAGAGACCCGCCGGAGTCGTGGCACGACCCCCCTTACCCGAAAAGGTGAGCGACCGTTCACCGCACGGATCCGACGGTTCGCCGACGACGCGTTCTCGCGGGGCAGGAGCGTGGCTAGATTGGCCACGAACAACCGTGTGACGGAGGACACCACCGTGATCGTTCCCTTGAGTGCCACCGACTTCCTGGACCGTGCCCTGGCGGTCTACCGCGAGCGGATCGGCGTGGTCGACGAGCCGGAGCAGCCGGCTCCGTCGCTGGGTGACCTGACCTACGGGGAGCTCGGCGAGAAGGCGGCCGCGATGGCGGCGTACCTGGACCACATCGGCATCGGCGTCGGCGAGCGGGTCGCGTTCGTCTCGCACAACAGCGCCCGTCTGATGACAGCGTTCTTCGGGGTCTGCGGCTACGGGCGGGTGCTGGTGCCGATCAACTTCCGGCTCTCCGCCGAGGAGGTCGCCTACATCGTCAAGCACAGCGGTGCGCGGGTCCTGTACGTCGACCCGGAGATCGACGAGCACCTGGCCGGCGTCGAGTGCGAGCACCGGTTCCGGATCGGGCACGACGACCGGATGTTCCTCCACGGCGTCGAGCCCAAGCCGTGGGAGCACGACGAGAACGCGACCGCGACGATCAACTACACCTCCGGCACGACCGCGCGCCCCAAGGGCGTGCAGATCACGCACCGGAACATCTGGACCAACGCGGTGACGTTCGCGCTGCACGCCGGGGTGACCGATCGCGACGTCTACCTGCACACGCTGCCGATGTTCCACGCCAACGGGTGGGGCATGCCGTTCGCCATGACCGGCATGGGCGTGCCGCAGGTGGTGCTGCGCAAGGTCGACGGCGCCGAGATCCTGCGCCGCGTCGAGAAGCACGGCGTGACCGTCATGTGCGCCGCGCCGGCCGTCGTCAACGCGGTGCTCGACGCCGCGGCCACCTGGGACGGCGAGATCCCCGGACGCGACCGGGTGCGGATCATCGTGGCGGGCGCGCCGCCGCCGACCAAGACGATCGTGCGAGTGCAGGAGGAGCTCGGCTGGGAGTTCATCCAGATCTACGGCCTGACCGAGACCTCGCCGCTGCTCACCGTCAACCGCACGCGATCGGAGTGGGACGACCTGCCCGCCGAGGAGCGGGCGGGCAAGCTGGTGCGCGCCGGCACCCCGGCGATCGGGGTCACGTTGAAGACCTCGGAGTCGGGCGAGGTGCTGGCCCGCTCGAACGTCGTGCTCGAGGGCTACTGGGAGCAGCCGGAGGAGACCGAGGCCGCGCTCGGCGACGGCTGGTTCCACACCGGCGACGGCGGCGTGATCGGCGACGACGGCTACCTGACCATCCAGGACCGCAAGAAGGACGTGATCATCACCGGCGGCGAGAACGTCAGCTCGATCGAGGTCGAGGACGTGATCTTCTCCCATCCCGACGTCGCGGAGGTCGCCGTGATCGGCGTACCGGACGAGAAGTGGGGGGAGACGATCAAGGCGCTCGTCGTGAAGGCCGAGGGCTCCGAGCTCACCGAGGCGGAGCTGATCGCCTACTGCAAGTCGAAGGTCGCCGGCTACAAGGCACCGACGTCGGTGGAGTTCCGCGAGGTGCTCGCCCGCACCGCGACCGGCAAGCTGCAGAAGTTCAAGCTGCGCGCGCCGTACTGGGAGGGGCGCGACCGGCAGGTCAACTGAGCCCCGGCGGTTCCGAGGCTCGCTGGCATGGTTCCTGAGACTGCCGAAGGGCTCGCGCGCCTCAGCCACCCGGAATCCTCGGTAGCCTCTGCGCATGCCCGCGCTGAGTGAGGTCGTCGCCCTCGTCGAGGGGTGGTATCCGCCGCACCGGGCCGAGGAGTGGGACCGCGTGGGCCTGGTCTGCGGCGACCCCGATGCCGACGTGCGCACCATCCTGCTGGCGGTCGATCCGGTGCTGGCGGTCGCCGACGAGGCGGTGGCGCAGGACGCCGACCTGGTGATCACGCACCACCCGCTGTTCCTGCGCGGCACGAGCAGCGTCGCGGCCACGACGCCGAAGGGTCGGGTCGTGCACCGGCTGGTCAGCAACGGCTGCGGCCTGCTCGCCGCGCACACCAACGCCGACGCGCCGGCCGGGGGAGTCAGCGAGTCGATGGCGCTGACCCTCGGCCTGGTCGACGTGCTGCCGCTCGACGCCGACCCGCTCGAGGCGCGCGACAAGCTGGTGGTGTTCGTGCCGGTGACCGACGCCGAGCGCGTGCGGGACGCAATCACCCAGGCCGGTGCCGGGGCGCTCGGGGACTACGACTCGTGCACGTTCACGACCTCTGGTGAGGGCCGGTTCCGCGCGCTGCCCGGCGCGAACCCGGCTGTGGGCGCGGTCGGCGACCTCGAGACCGTGGAGGAGGTCCGGATCGAGTCGATCCTGGACCGTCGGCTGCGCGGCCGAGTGGTGGCGGCGCTGCTCGACGCGCACCCGTACGAGGAGCCGGCGTACGACGTGGTCCCGCTGGCCTCGCTCGACGACACGACGCGGGGCTCGGGCCGGATCGGACGACTCTCCGAGCCGATGTCGCTGCGCGACTTCGCCGCACACGTGGCGCGCGTGCTCCCCGAGACGGCTCACGGCGTGCGGGTCGCCGGCGACCCCGACTCGACCGTGGAGAGAGTCGCGCTCTGCGGTGGCTCCGGAGACTTCCTGCTCGACCGCGCCCGCCGGGAAGGGGCCGACGTGTACGTCACCTCCGATCTGCGGCACCACCCCGCCTCCGAGCTGCGCGAGCAACCCGACGCGCCCGCGCTGGTCGACGTCGCCCACTGGGCGGCGGAGTGGACCTGGTTGCCGGTCCTCCGCCGTCGGCTGGCCGAGGAGCTGGGCGATACGGTGGCGGTGCACGTGAGCACGACCAACACCGACCCCTGGACCTTCCGGGTCTGAATGCCGAGGAGCACCCGCTGAAAGCCGACCCGTTCGCCCAGTTGAAGCTGCTCGACGTGCAGGAGCTCGACTCCCGGCTCGACGCCCTGAACCACCAGCTCTCCACGATCCCGGAGGCGGCGGCGCTCGCCGAGCTGACCACCCGCCGCGCCGAGCTCGACGGCGAGGTCCGCGACCTCCGGGTCGAGGTCGACGACCTCACCTCCGAGCAGAAGCGCGCCGACGCCGACGTCGAGCAGGTCAAGGCGCGCCGCGTGCGCGACCAGGGGATGATCGACGCGGGCTCGATCTCCGACCCGAAGGCGCTGCAGCGGATGCTGGGCGAGCTGGAGTCGCTGCAGCGGCGGATCTCCGACCTCGAGGACGTCGAGATCGACGTGATGGAGCGTCTCGAGGGCGCCCAGGCGGCCCTCGACCAGCGCACGGCCGAGCTGGCGAAGATCGACCGTGACATCGAGGCCCTCGGCCACACGCGCGCGCACAAGGCCGGCGAGCTCGACGAGCAGCTGGCGTCCGTGGCTGCCGAGCGCAAGACGACGGCCTCCGGCATCCCGGCCGACCTGCTCGCCCTCTACGAGAAGCTGCGGCTGCAGAAGGGCGGCGTCGGGGCCGCGGCGCTGCGGCGACGTGAGTGCAGCGGCTGCCGGCTCACGCTCAACCCGTCCGACCTGGCCACGATCGCGGCGGCGCCGACCGACGAGGTCATCCGCTGCGAGGAGTGCAGCCGGATCCTGGTGCGCACCGGCGAATCGGGCCTGTGAAGCCTGCCGACATCGAGCACGTCATCGTCGAGGCCGACGGTGGGTCGCGGGGCAACCCGGGACCGTCGGCGTACGGCGCGGTGCTCAAGGACGCCCGCACCGGCGAGGTGATCGCCGAGATCGGGGAGGCGATCGGCGTCGCCACGAACAACGTCGCGGAGTACCGCGGCCTGATCGCCGGCCTGCTCCTCGCGGCCGAGCACGCCCCGAACGCCTCGATCGAGGTCCGGATGGACTCCAAGCTCGTCGTCGAGCAGATGTCGGGCACCTGGAAGGTCAAGCACCCCTCGATGCGCCCGCTCGCCGTCGAGGCCGGTCGCCTGGCGCCGACCGGCACCACGTTCACCTGGGTGCCGCGGGCCGAGAACGCCCACGCCGACCGGCTGGCGAACGAGGCGCTCGACGGGCTGCGTGACGCGACCGGCCCGATCGGGTCGGCCTCGGTCACCGAGCCCGCCGCGCGCGCAGGGGACGAGCCGGCGGTCGAGGAAGCCGCCGAGCCGGAGGAGAAGCCGCGTCGCGGCTGGCACCCCCCGAGCGACCCGCCGACCACGCTGATCCTCGTCCGGCACGGCGTCACCGACCACACCACCCGCAAGGTCTTCTCCGGCGGCCTCTCGAGCGCCAACCCTCCGCTCAACGAGGAGGGCCGGGCGCAGGTGCGGGCCACCGGGGAGTGGCTCTCGCCGATGCGCGACCAGATCGACGCGCTCGTCGCGTCACCGGTGCGGCGCACGCACGAGTCGGCCGAGATCCTCGGCGAGATCCTCGGTCACCCGGTGGAGCTCGAGGAGGCCATCGCCGAGATGGAGTTCGGCAGCTGGGACGGCCTGACCTTCGCCGACATCCAGGAGAAGTTCCCCGACGAGCTGTCGGCCTGGCTCGGTGACCTCGAGTACGCCCCGGGCGGCGGCGAGTCCTTCCGCACCGTCGCCGACCGCGTGCTGCTCGGCCGCAACCGGATCGTCGAGTCGTACGCCGGGAGGACGGTGCTCGTGGTCAGCCACGTCACGCCGATCAAGACGCTCGTCGCCGACGCGCTCGGCGCGCCGCTCGAGGCCCTGTTCCGGATGGAGCTCTCGCCCGCGTCGGTGACCGTGATCTCCTACTTCGCCGGCCGTGGCCCCAACGGCGAGGAGAACATGGCCAACCTGCGGCTCTACAACGCCCGTCCGACCGACGCGCCGTTCTCCTAGGTCTCGGCCCGCCGTCGCGGGTTCGCGAGCTCACCCGCGGCTCGCTCGACCTCTTCGCGTCGCGACCCTGCTCGTGCCTCGCAGGTCGCGGCTCAGACCTCGGTAACCACCACGTCGAGCTGCTGCCCGCCGCGTCCCGGCTGCTGCGGCTCGACCGTCCACCCCAGTGCGCCGAGGTGGTCGGCCAGGTCCATCGGCGTCCGGGGCACGCCGCCGTCGGCGAGGAGGGCGCGCACGATCCGGCCCTTGGTGGCCTTGTTGAAGTGGCTGACGACCGACCGGCGGCCGTCCACCTCGTGGAGCACGCGGACGGTCGCCACCCGTGGCGCGAGCTCGGCCGGTGGCTTCCAGAAGCTCGCGTAGGTCGACGAGCGCAGGTCGACGACCAGGCCGCCGCCGGCGGCGTCGGCGAGAGTCGTGTCGAGGTGGCGGCGCCAGAACGTGCTGACCGTGCCGATCCCGGGCAGGCTGGTGTCGCCGGAGAGGCGGTAGGAGCTGATCGGGTCGCTGGGCCGGACGGCCCCGAACAGCGACGACATGATCACCAGCCACCGGGTCGCCCGGCGGCGTGCGGCCGGGTCGAGCGAGGCGAGGCCGAGGGCGTCGTACAGCACGCCGGTGTAGATCCGGTCCGCGCGGGCCGTCGGGGCGGTGAGCAGCCCGGCGTTGCGGCGTACCTGGTCGAGCTGCGTGGGCCCCAGCCCGAGCACCCGTCCGGCGGCGGCGACGTCCTCCTCGGCCGTGACGTCGCACAGCTCGACGAGCGCGGAGAGCACGGTCTCGCGGGCGTCGGTCAGGCCGGGGAAGTCCAGGGATCCGAGGCCGAGCCGCTTGCCTCGCGTCGGAGCGGCCTTGCCCTCGGACGGCGGCAGCAGGATCAGCACCGGGACAGCCTAGGGACGGCCCTGACCGCCGGCTGCATAGGGTGGACCTCGTCAGTGCGCGCCCCGACAGCTGCCGAGGAGACACATGAGCCACCGGGTCTTGCGGGTCCGCAACGGTGTCGGAGAGCTGCACGAACGGATCGCCGCGATCCAGGGAGAGCTCGAGATCGAGCCCGACTTCCCGCTCGACGTCGTCGCGGCCGCGAAGGAGGCGGCCGGGCGTCCGCGGCTGCCCGACCTCGATCGGACCGACATCCCGTTCGTGACGCTCGACCCCCTCGGCTCGCGCGACCTCGACCAGGCGCTGCACCTCGAGCGCGACGGCGACGGGTACGTCGTCCACTACGCGATCGCCGACCTGACCGCGTTCATCGAGCCCGGCGGGCTGCTCGACATCGAGGCGCACCGGCGGGGCGAGTCGCTCTACGGGGCAGACTCGAGGGTTCCGCTGCACCCTCGCGAGCTGTCCGAGGGCGCGGCGTCCCTGCTGCCCGACCAGGTGCGCCCGGCGTACCTCTGGACGATCGCGCTCGACGCCGGGGGTGCGCAGACCGAGGCCCGGGTCGAGCGTGCCCGCGTGCGCTCGCGCCGGCAGCTCGACTACGTCGGCGCCCAGGAGCTCCTCGACCGCGGCGAGGGCGGGCCCGTCCTCGAACTGCTCGAGGAGGTCGGACGGCTGCGGATCCACCAGGAGGCGGAGCGCGGCGGGGTGAACCTCCCGATGCCCGAGCAGGTGGTGGACTGCAGCGCCGTGCCGTGGCGGCTGGAGTTCCGCCGGCTGCTGGACGTGGAGAGCTGGAACGCCCAGATCTCGCTGCTGACCGGGTTCGCGGCCGCGTCGATGATGGTCTACGGCCGGATCGGCGTGCTCCGCACGCTGCCACCGCCCCCACCCGAGGCGGTCACCCGCCTGCACCGGACCGCCCGGGCGCTCGGTATCGACTGGCCGGCCGAGCAGACCTACCCCGACTTCATCCGCAGCCTCGACCCGGCGAAGCCGAGCCACGCCGCGATGGCGGTCGCGTGCACCACGCTGCTGCGCGGGGCCGGGTACGCCGCCTTCGACGGTGAGCTCCCGGCTCAGCCCGAGCACGCCGCCCTCGCGTCCGAGTACGCCCACGTGACCGCACCGCTGCGTCGCCTGGTCGATCGCTACGGCCTCGAGGTGTGCGTGCACCTGTGCGCCGGGACCGACGTCCCGGCCTGGGTGCGCGAGGGGCTGCACGCCCTTCCCGAGACGATGCAGCGCTCGAACCGGCTGGCCAACGCCTACGAGAACGCCGTGATCGACCTCGTCGAGGCCGCCACCCTGCAGGGGCGCACCGGCGAGCGGTTCGAGGGAGTCGTCGTGGCCGCCGAGAGGGACGACCCGCGGCAGGGTGAGGTGGTCGTGCGTGACCCCGCCGTCGAGGCCAAGGTCGCGGGGGAGGAGCCGCTGCCGGTCGGTGAGGACGTGCAGCTGGTCCTGGCCGAGGCCGACCCGGCGACGCGGCAGGTGCGGTTCCGGCTCTGAGGGTCGACCCGGGTGGCGATCACCCGAGCCGCGTGACCTGGACGTCGACGAACATCGACGAGGTGCCTGCGCCCGTGAAGATGCCCGACAGCGGCCGGACGTCGCCGTAGTCCCGTCCGGTCGCGACGACCACGTGGCGGTCGCCGGGCTCGGCGTCGTTGGTCGGGTCGTACCCGTGCCAGTCGCCGTCCCACCACTCGACCCAGGCGTGCGACTCGCCGCTCACCGTCTCGCCCACGACGGGGTCCTGCCGGGGATGCAGGTAGCCCGAGACGTACCGCGCGGGCACGCCGACCTGCCGGAGCCCGCCGATGACCAGGTGGGCCATGTCCTGGCACACGCCCGCGCGGGCGTCCCACGAGTCCGCCGCGTGGCCGGACACGTGCGTGGACCCGACCACGTAGTCGACCTCGTCGTGGACCAGCGAGCAGATCGCCGTGGCGGCGTCGTGCGGGGTGGGGCTGGAGTGCGCGAGGTCGGCGTACCTGGCGGCGAGGTCGTCCGGCGCTCGCACCCGGTCGCTGACCTCGAGGTACTCCGTGAACTGGTCGGCGACGCGACCCTGGCGGATCTCCTGCCAGGAGAGCCGGTCCGCGGTGGCGGCGCGGTGCTGCGTGTGCACGGTGGTGGTCGAGGTCACGGTGAGCTCGTCGTGCGGGTCGAGCACCTCGAACGCCGTCACCTGGCTGCCCCAGTAGTCGCGGTAGGTCCACGTCCACGGTGTCGGGTGCACGTCCAGGCGGGTGTGCACGACGAGCTGGCTGCCCACCGTCTGCGGCGTCAGGCGCGCCTCGTTGTACGACGCCGTCGCGCCACCGTCGTACGCGAACCCGGTCGTGTGCAGGATCTTCAGCTGCATCGTCACCCTCGCTCTCCGCGCCAGGTCGCGGCGACCGCACCGGCGAAGTAGCGCCGCGTCACCGCGTCGGTCGCCTGCGCGCAGGTGCGCTGGAGACGTTCCATCTCGTGCGGCAGGTCCGTGAGCACGTCCGCCAGGGACCGGTACTCGAGCTCGGTGCGGGCACGGCCCAGCAGCCGCTGCGCCTCGTTGTGGAAGCCTGCGCGCTGTCCCGACTCCTCCAGGTTCTGCAGGCACTGCTCGGCCCTGCTCAGCGCGAAGACCACCGAGCGCGGGAACAGCCGGTCGAGCACCAGGAACTCCGCGGCCACGCGGTCGGTCTCGAGGCCGCGGTAGGTGCGCAGGAAGGACTCGTAGCCGCCGCACGCGTGCAGGGACGTCGTCCAGGCCGACGAGGTGGACAGCGACGCCGCGGCGACCAGGCGGGCGGTCATGTCGGCGCGCTCGATGGACCGGCCGAGCATGAGGAACTGCCAGCCCTCGTCGCGCGGCATCGTGGCGTCGGCCGTGCCGTTGATGAGCGCGGCCCGCCCGCGCACCCAGGCGAAGGCCGTCGGCGGCGCCATCGCGTCGAAGCGGCCGCTCGGCAGGGCCCGCCAGGTCGTGTTCACCGCCTCCCACATCGAGGTCGACAGCGTCTCGCGTGCGCGCCGGGCGACCTCGCGCGCGGCCCGGAGCGTCGCATGGATCGAGGCGGGCGAGGCGGGGTCGAAGGCGAGCCGCTGGAGCAGCTCCGGCATGCCGACGGTCTCACCGGCCGTGACGGGCACGCCCATGATCGCCAGCACGCTGTCGCAGGTCGCGGCGACGTCGACCGCAGGGTCCTCGACCATGAGCTGGGTCTGGACCTCGAGGATCCGGGCGGTGTCCTCCGCCCGCTCGACGTACCGGCCGATCCAGAACAGCGACTCGGCGATCCGGCTCAGCACGGGTGCACGTCCCTCTGCTGGTCCCGGGCCTGCTGCTGCTGCTCGGCCTGACGCGCCCGGGGGTCCGCCGCGGGTCCGCCGTCCAGCGGCGCGATCTCCCGCGGTCCGCTGGCCGTCGGCTCGCGCCGCCGTGGCGCCGCACCCGGACCCGCGAGGACCCAGGTGTCCTTGGACCCGCCGCCGCGCGAGGAGTTCACGATGAGCTCGCCTTCTGCCAGCGCGACCCGGGTGAGGCCACCGGGGAGCACCCACACCCGGCTCCGGTCGTTGACCGCGAACGGGCGCAGGTCGACGTGTCGCGGGGCGATCGCGCCGTCGAGGTACGTCGGCACGGTGGACAGCTGGACGACCGGCTGCGCGATCCACGAGCGGGGATCGAGGAGGACCCGGCCACGCAGCTCCTCGAGTTCGCGCGGGCTCGCCGAGGGGCCGATCACGATGCCCTTGCCACCGCTGCCGTCGACCGGTTTCAGGACCAGCTCGGCGAGCCGGTCCATCACCTCCTCGCGGTGCTCGGCCTCCCCGAGCCGCCAGGTGTCGACGTTCCCCAGCACCGGCTCCTCGGAGAGGTAGTAGCGGATCAGGTCGGGCACGTAGGTGTAGACGAGCTTGTCGTCCGCGACGCCGTTGCCGATCGCGTTCGCGATCGTGACGTTGCCCGCGCGGGCCGCGTTGACCAGGCCCGGGCAGCCGAGCAGGGAGTCCGCGCGGAAGTGCACCGGGTCCAGGAACTCGTCGTCGACGCGCCGGTAGATCACGTGCACCGGGACGAGGCCGCTCGTCGTGCGCATCATCACCCGGCCGCGGCGGCACTCGAGGTCGCGGCCCTCGACGAGCTCGACCCCCATCGTGCGGGCGAGCAACGCGTGCTCGAAGTAGGCGCCGTTGAACGCTCCGGGTGTGAGCACGACGACGTTGGGATCGTCCACACCGGCCGGCGCCGCCGCCCGGAGTGCGGCGAGCAGGCGCTGGGGATAGGCGGTGACCGGTCGCACCCGGTGCTCGGTGAATGCCTCGGGCAGCGCGGTCGAGATCGCCCGCCGGTTGGTCATCACGTAGGAGACGCCCGACGGCGTGCGGACGTTGTCCTCGAGCACGCGGAACCGGCCGTCCGCACCGCGGACCAGGTCGATGCCGGCCACGTGCACGCGCACCCCGTTCGGCGCCTCCACGCCGAAGCTGGCGCGCGAGTAGTGGCTCGACGTGGTCACGACCCGGCGCGGGACGACGCCGTCGGTGAACACCTCGCCCGCTCCGTACACGTCGGCGAGGAACCGCTCGAGCGCCCGGACCCGCTGCTGGACCCCGCGGTCGATCGCGGCCCACTGCTCCTGCTCGATGATGCGCGGGAGGATGTCGATCGGGAACGCCCGCTCCTCGCCGCCGACGTCGAAGGTCACACCCTGGTCGAGGTAACCGCTCTGCAGGCTCTCGACGCGGGCTGAGACCTCGGCCTGGCTGAGCTGGGTCAGGATGTCGAGCAGGCGCGCGTACGGCTCGCGGGGCAGGTCGCCGGCGAACATCTCGTCGTACGCCGGTCCGCGCGCGTCGTAGGCACCGAACAGCTGCTTCACGATGCGGAGGTTAGGCAGCCGCGGTTTCGCCCGTGTTTCGGGCTCGCGGCGAACGAGCGCCGGGACGGCTACGCTGGGGCCTGCGGATGGGCTGGCCGGGCGACCGCGGGGAGGCGACTCCTCGAGGAAGGTCCGGGCTCCACAGGGCAGGGTGGTGGCCAACAGCCACCCGAGGTGACTCGCGGGACAGTGCCACAGAGAACAGACCGCCACCGCCTCCGGGCGGTGGTAAGGGTGAAACGGTGGTGCAAGAGACCACCAGCGCGACGGGCGACCGTCGTGGCTCGGCAAACCCCACCTGGAGCAAGACCAGACAGCGAGCGTTCGAGGGCGGCCCGCCCGAGCTCGCGGGTAGGTCGCACGAGGGTGTCGGCAACGGCACTCCGAGATGGATGGTCGCCAACCACGTCGTCGTGAGGCGGCGTGGCGAACAGAACCCGGCCTATGAGCCAGCCCATCCGCACCCGGGCTTGCACCTGGCTCCCGCCGGGTAGTCCCTCACGTTCGGCACCGTTTCCCGGCCGATCCGGTGCCGAACGTGAGGGACTACCCGCGCTCGCGAATCCCATCGTGCGGACTCAGCCGTTCGGTCAGATCCGCATGGCCCCTGCCTGCGCGTGACTCGGGCCGTTCATCCGATGTGCAGGAATGTGACAAAACGGGATTATTGAGGCATGGGGGGCAAGGCAACTGATGCACAGGTCCAGGAGATCGCTCGCGTTCTCCTGGCCGAAGGACGCTACGAGACACGCCTGGAGACGGGGAACCTCCAGGCCCTGGTGGACGCCGGCTGGGCGGCCCGCCAGGCTGGCCAGCTCCTCGGGCGGCCGGTCCGGGTCGAGACCTCTCGACCCGACGAGCCGTCCGGGGGGCTGGTGGTCGTCGCCGAGCTGGTCGACGCCTGAGTGAGCCGCGGCGCCGGTACTGGTCCGGGCCCGCGTCGGGTACGGGGGACGTGACCCGACGCGGAGGAGGACGTGGTGACCGGCGAGGTGGAGACGTACTACGAGGACGGTGCCTGGCGGAACTGGGCCGACGGCGCGGAGCTGGGGTCCCCGCACCGCGAGCGTGACGCGGCGATCGCCGAGGGGCGTGCCCAGGCGGCCGAGCGCGGTGTCGAGCACATCGTCCGCGACGAGCAGGCCACGGTGGTCGCTCGGGAGGACGACGCTTGATCCGGCCGGAATGGCCCGCCACGCTGTGGTGTTGAGCGGGCGTGGAGGAGATCAGCGTGGACGAGTTCGAGCTGCAGGCTCCGGCCGTCGTGTTCCCGGGCCAGCGCGACCTCGGGTCGGCGTACCGGGTGGCCTACGACCTGCTGACCCGTCGCGCCGCGAGCGAGGCGCTGGAGGTCATCGAGCCCGGCCTGGAGGCCGAGCCGGACAACACCGGCCTGCGGATCCTGCGCGCGTGGGCCTTCCTGATCCGCGTGCAGCTCGAGCGGGCCGAGTCCGAGCTGACCCGCCTGGTCGAGGAGCGCCCCGACGACGACTGGGTGCGCTTCGCGCTGGGCCGGAGCCTCGAGCGCCAGTCCCGGTACGCCGAGGCGCTGCCGCACCTGCGCCTGGCGGCCGCGATGTCCGGCGACCCGGAGCACGAGCTGGCCGTCCTGCGCGTCGAGCGGCTGCACGCCGGCCTCTGAGGCGTCAGAGGTCGACCGGCACCCGCTGGTCCGACCCGGTGCCGTCGCCGAAGTCGCTTCCGCGCACGTGCACCTCGGTGCGGGTGACCCGAGCGCGGTAGAGCACGAAGGGTTCGCTCGCGAGCCGCTCCGGCGTCCACGCCAGCGGTTCCTCGACGTCGCGGAACGCCGTCGCGCAGGCCTCCTCGAGCTCGTCGACGGGCACCCGGGCGGCGGTCGCCTCGAGGTACACCGCCCACCCGGTGCCCGGGCCCGCGCACGGGTCGAACACGACCATGCTCACGTCCGGGCGCTGCTCGAGGTTGCGGGAGTGGTGCGCGTCCGGCGAGGAGAGCCAGTAGGCGTGGTGGTCGACCAGCGTGAACCACACCGGCGAGACGCGGGGCCGGCCCGAGGGGTCGACCGTGCCGAGCACCATGAACTGGTTGCCGGCGAGCACCTCACGCGCCAGCGCCTTCAGGTCGTGGTCGGTCATGGCGCCAGTGTGCCCGTTGCGCCGGGGCCGGCTCGCGCTCTCAGCCCATCGAGGAGGTGTCGACAGCCTCGAACGCGGACGCCGGGATCCGCTTGAGCTCCTCGACGAGTGCCGGCGGCCAGTACTTGTTCTGCTCTCCCTGGAAGAACCAGGGCGAGCCGTTGTCGGCCAGGACGAGCCCGTAGTCCTTCATCGCCGTGATGACCGTCCGGGCGCGGGCGCTGAACCCGCTGGCGTCGAAGGACCCCTTCATCCGGAACCGCGCGCCCATCGGCGGGTAGGCCCAGCTGTCGGTCGACCCGGCGTCGTGACGGGCCGGCCAGAGGTGGTGCCGGCTGGTGACGTCGGTCGTGAACCGGATGGCGTGCCCGACCCAGCCCGCCTTCACCTCGCTCCAGCGCAGCAGCCCGGGCAGGATCGGGAGGCCCGCCGCGTCGGCCGAGGTCCAGCCGTCGGGGCGCAGCGCGTTGCTGCCGAGGGACCAGGTCGCTCCCGAGCCGGCGCGCCAGTGACCGTTGCGGACCCGGGTGTTCCAGGTCTCGTACAGCCGGCAGCGGCCCTTCCGCACCACGATCGCGTGCTTGTCGCCCGCGGAGTTGCGGCCGCCCTCGATCCGGGTGTCCCGGCCGAACGGGTAGCGGACGTGATCGCTCTCCGAGGAGTAGTCGAACCGGACGCGCACCTTGGGGTGGAGCCGGCCGACCACGGTGATCGGGATCCCGTAGTTGGGTCCGTCGCCGTACGACGGCCCGAAGTCGGGGTGCAGGTTCCGCCCGGTCGACATGTGCGCGAGCCACGCGGCACTGCGCGGGTCGACCGGCAAAGAGCGGATGTCGGTGTTCCAGTAGTTGTCGGCCGGGAAGGGCCGGCAGGTCGTGCCCGCGATCGGGGCCACCGACGCCGCACGGTCAGCCGTAGGACCAGCAGGGCCGGACGCCGCCGGGTGCGGCGCGGCGAGGGCGACGGCCGGGCCACCCACGGCGACGGCGAGGGCGGTCAGGAGCGCGGCAGAGCGGATCATGCACCGATCATGGCAGCGTCAGGATCTCCGCGCCGCTGTCCGTGACGAGCAGCGTGTGCTCGAACTGGGCCGACGCCCGCCGGTCGCGGGTGACGACCGTCCAGTCGTCGTCCCACATCTCCCACTCGTGGGTGCCCAGGTTGAGCATCGGCTCGATGGTGAAGGTCATCCCCGGCTCCATCACGGTGTCGTACGCCGGGTCGTCGAAGTGCGCGATGATCAGGCCCGAGTGGAACGACGTGCCGATGCCGTGGCCGGTGAACTCGCGGACGACGCCGTACCCGAACCGTCGCGCGTACGCCTCGATGACCCGGCCGATCACGTTGATCTGCCGGCCCGGCCGGACCGCGTTGATCGCCCGACGGAGGGCCTCCTCGGTGCGCTCGACGAGGTCGCGCACCTCCTCGCTGACCCCGGGGGTCATGAAGGTCGCGTTGGTGTCGCCGTGCACGCCCCCGATGAACGCCGTGATGTCGATGTTCACGATGTCGCCGTCCTCGACGACCCGGCTGTCCGGGATGCCGTGGCAGATCACCTCGTTCGCACTGGTGCACAGCGACTTCGGGAAGCCGCGGTAGCCGAGCGTCGAGGGGTAGGCGTCGTGGTCGAGCAGGAACTCGTGGCCGATCCGGTCGAGCTCGTCGTGGGTCACCCCGGGCGCCACGTGCTTGCCGACCTCCTGCAGCGCCTGGGCTGCGATGCGTCCGGCGATCCGCATCCGCTCGATCGTGTCGGCGTCCTTCACCTCCGAGCCGGTGAAGCGCTCGGGCGCGGGTCGGCCGACGTACTCGGGCCGCGGGATGTGGTCGGGGACGGGACGACGGGGAGAGATCGTGCCGGGAACGACGGGGGTCACCCGGTGAGTGTAGTTTCGGGCGAAGGGAGGAACCGAAGGGAGTGGGGAGCATGAGCACCTTCTGGTACTGCCTCAACCACCACGCGGTGGAAGGCCCCGAGGGATGCGACTACGCCGACCGGCTCGGGCCCTACCCGACCGAGGCCGAGGCCGCGCGGGCGCTGGAGAAGGTCGAGGAGCGCAACCAGGAATGGGACAACGACCCGAACTGGAACGACGACTGAGCGTGGGAGCGGCGTGACAGACCCCCCCGAGCAGGGCGGTCGGATCAAGGACATCCGCGTCTACCGGCCTGCGTTCGTCGGCATGGTGCTGCTCGTCTGCGCGCCGTTCCTGATCTTCGCCGGGGCGTCGCTGTACGGCGCGTGGGGAACCGTCGTCCTCGTGCTGGTGTGGCTGGTGCTCTTCGGGCTCGGCTGTCGCTGGTTCATGCCGCGCCCGCGTCGCGTCGTCGTGGTCGGCCTGCTGTCGCTGGCCGCGTGGCTCGTGGTCGTGCTGCTGGCCCGCTGAGCGCTGCTGCGTCCGACCGGTCAGCGTGGGGAGACGCGCAGGACCGAGTCGCCGGTGCCGTTCGAGGTCGTGACGAGGAGGTCGCCGTTGCGGGCTCGCGTCACCGAGCGCAGCCGCCCGAAGTGGGTGAGGACGTCCGGTGTCTGCATCGAGACGAAGTGTCCCGCGGCGTCGAAGCGGAAGAACATCAGCCGGCTGGCCTTGAGCGCGGCCACCGCCAGGGTGCCGTCGTACTCGCCCCACTGCGAGCCGCTGACCCAGGCGGCGCCCGAGGTCGCCAGCGTCGGGAAGCCGGAGCTCCAGGCGGCGTGGATCTGCGTGCCGGGCAGCGCGTCGTCGGTCATCGGCACCGACTCGTTGTAGCCGGGGACGGGGTTCCAGCCGTAGTCACCGCCACGCACCACCACGTTGATCTCGTCGTCACGGTCGGGCCCGTGCTCGACCGACCAGATCGTGCCGTCGGCGCGCTGGGCGAGGCCCTGCACGTTGCGGTGGCCGTAGTTCAGCACGTAGCGCCTGGGGACCGAGGAGGCGTGGGCGAAGGGGTTGTCGGCCCACGCCTTGCCGGTGAACCGGTTCAGCCGCAGCACCTTGCCGCCGAGCGAGCCGAGGTTCTCCGGGTTGGTGCCGGTGGCGGCGTCACCGGTGCCGACGACCAGGGCGCCGTTGCGAGCGATCAGCAGCCGGCAGCCGCCGTGCCGTCCGCTGGTGGCCGGGAGGCCGCGCAGCAGCACCTTGATCCGGCGTACGCCGGTCCAGTGCCGGTTCATCCGCCAGGCCTCGATCCTCACGTCGTGGCCGGTCGGCGTGAACGCACCCTGGCAGGTGTAGACGCGGCGGTTGCTGCGGAACGCCGGGTCGACGGCGAGCGACATCAGCCCGGTCTCGCTGCTCGCCCAGACCCGGCTGGACGGGAAGTGCAGGACCCGCTTGCGGCCGTGCCGCCACAGGATCAGCCGGCCGGTGTCGCGCTCGGTGATGAGCAGGCGTCCGTGCGGGAGCTGCTGGACGTCCCACGGTGTCTCCAGGCCGCTCACCTGGCGCCGAACGGAGAGGTCGGGGAAGGCGCTCGATCGAGCCGGGGATGGTTTCGGCAGGCTCAACCACCTGTGGCTGAGTGCGGAGGAAGATCCGGCCGCGTCCGGTGACGGCTGGGCCGTCGCGGTCGCGGGCATCGCCAGCGCCGAGCTGAGCAGGAGGACCACCGAGAAGCGCCACATGGGCCTCACGCTACGACGGGCCCGCCCCGGGGAGAAGGCCCGGGGAGAAGGCCCGGGTCGGAGGGGCGTGAGTCAGCGTCGGGCCGCCAGCACGACCGAGTCCGTCGCCGTGACCGGACCCTCGGGTCCGTCGGCGGTCCGGGTGGGGGCGCCGGCGACACGGACGTCCCACTCGGTCTCCGGCAGCGCCGCGACGACCTGATCGGGGGTGAACAGCAGCTCCGCGTGGCCGTGGCCGCGACGCAGCCCGCTGGCCACGTCGTCGGGATGGTGCCCGACGACGAGCAGGAGACCGCCGGGACGGACGGCGGCGCCGAGGCGGCCGATCACCTGCGCCCGCCGGTCGACCGGAGGGTGCAGGAACTGCGCGGACACCAGGTCGAAGCCGCCGGGCAGCGGCTCGTCGCCGAGCACGTCGTGGTGCAGCACCCGCACCCGGTCGCCGACGCCGGCCTCCCGGGCGTGGGTCGCCGTGCGCTCGAGCGCGACCTCGGAGACGTCGAGCGCGGTGACCTGCCAACCCTGCTGGGCGAGCCAGACCGCGTCGGCGCCCTCGCCGGCTCCGACGTCCAGCGCCGTCCCGGGCGGCACGCCGGTCACGTGCTCGACCAGGCGTGGGTTGGGTCGTCCGCTCCAGATCCGGTCGGACTCGGCGTACCGGGCGTCCCAGGTCTGCTGGCTGAACAGGTCCGCGACGTCCTGCTCGCTGAGGCTGTCGTGGTCGTGGTGGTGGTCGTGCTCGCTGCCCATCAGAACGTGTGCTCGGGTCCCGGGAAGGTGCCGGCCCTGACGTCGTCGGCGTAGGCGCGGGCGGCGTCGAGGAGCACCCCGTGCACGTCGGCGTACTGCTTGACGAACCGCGCCATCCGCCCGGTGCGCAGGCCGAAGGCGTCCTGCCAGACGAGGACCTGACCGTCGCACTGGTTGCCGGCCCCGATCCCGATGGTCGGGATGGACAGCTCGCGGGTCACCTGGCCGGCCACGTCGCCGGGGACCATCTCCATCACCACGGCGAACGCTCCGGCCGCCTCGACCGCCTTGGCGTCGTCGAGGATCCGCTGTGCCGTGTCGCCGCGCCCCTGCACCCGGTAGCCGCCGAGCGCGTGCTCGCTCTGCGGGGTGAACCCGATGTGTGCCATCACCGGCACGCCGCCGCGGGTCAGCAGCTCGATCTGCCCGGCCATCTCCCGGCCGCCCTCGAGCTTCACGCAGTGTGCGCCGGCCTCCTTCATGAACCGCACGGCCGTGTCGTAGGCCTGCTCGGGGGAGCGCTGGTAGGACCCGAAGGGCAGGTCGCCGACGACCAGCGCTCGCCGGGTCGACCGGGTCACGGCACGGGTCAGCGGCAGCAGCTCGTCGACGGTGACCGGCAGCGACGTCTCGTTGCCCAGCACGTTGTTCGAGGCGCTGTCGCCGACGAGCAGCACCTCGATGCCGGCCTCGTCGAAGGTCGCGGCGGTGTACATGTCGTACGCCGTGAGCATGGCGAACTTCTCGCCGCGCTCCTTCATCTCGCGGAGGTGGTGGGTGCGGATCCGCTTGACCGGCGGGGTCCCCGCCTCCGCCTTCGCCGGACCGCTGCCGTAGGGGGCAGTCTCTTCGCTCATCGTCGAGCTCCTTGGGTTCGCTCTCGAGGTGGTTCCTGAGCCTGCCCAAGGGCTCCCTGACGGAGTCCCCGGACCGACCTCAACGCTAATCGTCGGCCGGGGGCAATTCACCTGTGTCGCTGGTCACGCTCCGCGGCGCGGGCCCGTAGCTGCGGGTGACCGTGGCGACCTGGACCCGGTAGTCGGCGTACCAGGTCGTGCGTCCGCGCTCCTGCGCGACGAGGTGCTCGTGCACCTGCTTCCACGCGGCCGCGGCGGCGTCGTCGACCCAGTAGGAGACCGTGATGCCGGAGGCACCCTCGCGCACCGACTCGAAGCCGAGGTAGCCCGGCTGCTCCCGGGCCAGCTCCTCCATCCGGGCGGCCATCGCGGCGTACCCGTGGTCGCCGTCGGTGCGCGTGCTGGTGAAGATCACCGCCGTGTACGGCGGCTCGGGCGGCGTCGCGAAGGCGTCCACGTCACGAGGTTAGTGCCGCCGGTCCCGCCCACCTGTCCAGACCACCGTGACCGAGATCGACAGCCGTTCGTTACGGGGTTCGACACGGAGAGTGAACGGGGCCGGGTGACCGGTCCCGTTCGTCGCACTCGGCGCTCTCCGCCACCACGAAAGTCGGTCGATGACACTGCTCGCCGTCCCGCGACGCCTCCTTCCTCTCCTCGCGGCGCTCCTGGTCGCCGTGCCCCTCGTCCTGGCCCCCTCCCTCCCCGCGTCGGCCGTTGTCGTCCAGGGCAGCGTCACCGGCACGGTGACCGACTCAGGCGGCAACCCGCTGTCGGGCGTCTACGTCTACTTCCTGCGCAACACCAGCGGAGGTGGGATCTCGCCGTCCGGTGCGACCGCGACCGACGGCACGGGCCACTACGTCTACCCGCTGGACCCGGCCGACTACACCGTGGTCTTCGACGACCCGTCCGGCGACCACGTCACGCAGTACTGGGACCACGTGCAGCACCTGGCCGACGCGACGCCGGTGACCGTGACCTCCTCCCACGTGACGTCGGCGATCGACGCGCAGCTCGCGGACGCCGGGTCGATCAGCGGCACCGTCACGCTGCCGGCGACCGCGGACCTGAACACCGACGACGCGGACGTCGACGTGATCGACCCCGCGACGGGCGACTTCGCGGGCTGGACCGTGCTCGACCCGGCCGACGAGACCGCACCGGGCAGCCACGCCTACACCTACACCGTCACCGGCCTGCCGGCAGGTGACTACCGAGTCGAGTTCGCCCACGAGGACTACACCGCGACCGTCGAGGCGCAGTACTACGACGGCCACCCCGAGTCCGCCGGCGCCGGCTCGGCGAACCTGGTGACGCTCGCGGCCGCGGAGCACGCCACCGGCATCGACGCCACCCTGCACACGGGCGGCACGATCAGCGGCACGCTGGTCGACGGCAACGGCGACCCGATCGCGGACTGCGAGGTCGCGGCGTTCAACACGGTGGACCACTGGGCCTCCCGCTCCGCCACCACCGACGCAAGCGGCAAATTCGTCGTCGGGGGCCTCACGACCGGCAAGTACGGCGTCCTCGTGGGCGACCCGTACGGCACCGGCAACGCGTGCGCCACGACGGAGTACTACACCCGCGCGGACGGCGACCTGTCCGAGTCGGGCACGGGCATCGTCGCGCTCTCGACCGCTCCTGGGACCGACGTCGCTCTGCCGAACCCGCTGGTCTACGGCACGCCGGACATCGCGAACACCGCGGCACCGACCGTCCCGACCACGGCTCCGGTCGTCGGCACCCAGGTCACGGCGAACCCGGGCACCTGGAACCCCGCGGACGCCACGCTGGCCTACCAGTGGAAGGCGGGCGGCGCCGACATCGCCGGCGCCACCCACGCGTCCTACGTCCCGGTCGCGGGCGACGTCGGCAAGCGGCTCTCGGTCACGGTCACCGCGACGAAGCCCGGGTACGGCTCGGCGACGGCGACCTCGAACCTGACCGCTCCCGTGACCGGGACCAGCCAGAGCACGGCGATCGCGAACACCGCGCCGCCGGGGATCACCGGTCTCGCCCGCGTCGGCGAGCAGCTCTCGGCGTACGCCGGCAGCTGGTACACCCCGACCGGCGCGCCGACGACGTCCCTGCAGTGGCTGCGCAACGGGGTGCCCGTCGCCGGTGCGACCGGTGCGACGTACGTGCTCGCCCCGGTGGACCTCGGGGCCCGGATCTCGCTGCGGGTCACCGCCACCAAGGACGGCTACCCGCCGGCGCAGCGCACCAGCGACCCGTCCAACCCGGTCGCGGCCGGGGTGCTCACGCTGACCGACGTGCCGCGGATGCTCGGCGTCCTCAAGGTCGGCAAGGTGCTCAGCGCGCTGCCGGCCCCCGCGTCGCCGACGGCCACGTCGGTGCGGTTCCAGTGGCTGCGCAACGGCGTGCCGATCAAGGGGCTCGCCGCGAAGCGGGCGCGCTACAAGCTGGTCCGGGCCGACCGGGGCAAGCACATCAGCGTGCGCATCACCGAGGTCCGGCCGGGTTACGCGCCGACCGTCTCGGTCGCGAAGCGGGGCGGCAAGGTCCGCTAGCCCGGACTGCAGCAGGTCGTCGCGCGGGCCCGGGGAGCTCCTCCCCGGGCCCGCGCCTTCGACACCTGTGGGACGCATCGGCCAGACTGGCGAGGTGGACTTCGCCTCGATCTACGCCCACGGATTCGCACGGGTGGCCGCCTGCACCGTCCCGGTCGCCCTCGCCGACCCGCCCGCCAACGCTGCCGCCGTCCTCGCCGAGGCCCGGGCCTGCCACGACGACGGGGTCGCGGTCGCGGTCTTCCCGGAGCTCTGCCTGAGCGGCTACTCGGCCGACGACCTGTTCCTCCAGGACGTGCTGCTCGACGCCGTCCACGAGGCGATCGCGACCATCGTCGAGGCGAGCGCGGACCTGCGACCGGTGCTCGTCGTCGGTGCTCCGCTGCGCAACGGCAACCGGGTCTTCAACTGCGCCGTGGTGATCCACGGCGGTGCCGTGCTCGGCGTCGCCCCGAAGTCCTACCTGCCGACCTACCGGGAGTTCTACGAGGCCCGATGGTTCGCCGCCGGCGCCGACCGGTACGCCGGCGAGATCACCCTCCTCGGCGAGGACGTGCCGTTTGGCAACGACCTGCTCTTCACGGCGAGCGACCTGCCGGGGCTGGCGCTGCACGTCGAGGTCTGCGAGGACATGTGGGTGCCGGTCCCACCCAGCGCGAACGCGGCCCTGGCCGGCGCCACGGTGCTGGCGAACCTCTCCGGCAGCCCGATCACGGTCGCGCGCGCCGAGGACCGCCGGCTGCTGGTCCGCTCGGCGAGCGCGCGGTGCCTCGCGGCGTACGTCTACGCGGCCGCGGGCGAGGGTGAGTCGAGCACCGACCTCTCCTGGGACGGCCAGACGATGGTCTACGAGTGCGGCGACCTGCTCGGCGAGACCGAGCGCTTCCCGGCCGGCCCGAGGCGGACGACGGTCGACGTCGACCTGGACCGGATCCGCCAGGAGCGGCTGCGCCAGGGCACCTTCGACGACAACGCGCGCGCCACGGGAGCGGAGGGTGGCCTACGCGCTGTTCCCTTCGTGCTCGCTCCGCCGAACGACGACATCGGGCTGCGGCGCAAGGTCGACCGGTTCCCGTTCGTGCCCGACGACCCCGAGCGGCTGGCCCTCGACTGCTACGAGGCCTACAACATCCAGGTGTCCGGCCTGGAGCAGCGGCTGCGCGCGATCGGCCGCTCGGGTCATCAGCCCAAGGTCGTGATCGGCGTGTCCGGCGGGCTCGACTCGACGCACGCCCTGATCGTCGCGGCGAAGGCCATGGACCGCCTGGGCCGGCCGCGCAGCGACATCCTCGGCTTCACCATGCCGGGCTTCGCGACCAGCGACTACACCAAGGGCAACGCCCACCGGCTGGCGAAGTCGCTCGGCGTCACCTTCGAGGAGCTGGACATCCGCCCGGCCGCCCGGCAGATGCTCGAGGAGATGGGTCACCCGTTCGCACGCGGGGAGGAGGTCTACGACGTCACGTTCGAGAACGTCCAGGCCGGCTTGCGCACCGACTACCTCTTCCGGCTGGCCAACCAGCGCGGCGGCATCGTGCTCGGCACCGGCGACCTCAGCGAGCTGGCGCTCGGCTGGTGCACGTACGGCGTCGGCGACCAGATGTCGCACTACACGGTGAACTCCGGTGTGCCCAAGACCCTGATCCAGCACCTGATCCGCTGGGTGGTGAGCACCGACGAGTTCGACGCGGACGTCGACCACGTGCTCACCGAGATCGTCGAGCAGGAGATCAGCCCCGAGCTGGTGCCGTCCAAGGACGACAAGCCGCAGAGCACCGAGGACACCATCGGCCCCTACTCGCTGCACGACTTCACGCTCTACCAGGTGCTGCGGTTCGGCTTCCGGCCGAGCAAGGTCGCCTTCCTCGCGCACCACGCCTGGGCCGACCCGGACGCGGGGGAGTGGCCGCCCGGCTTCCCCGAGCAGCGCCGGGTCTCCTACGACCTGCCGGCGATCAGGCACTGGCTCGAGGTGTTCGTGACCCGGTTCTTCGCCAACCAGTTCAAGCGGTCGGCGATCCCGAACGGCCCGAAGGTCTCCGCGGGTGGGTCGTTGTCCCCGCGCGGAGACTGGCGGATGCCCTCCGACGCGAGCGCCGCAGCCTGGCTGGCCGACCTCGAGCGGGTCCCGGGTGGCCACTGACCCACGGGTGCTGGTCGTCCAGCACCAGGCCGACTGCCCCCCTGCCCTCCTCGGTCTCTGGCTCGACGCCGCCGGGTGCGCGCTCGACGTACGCCACCCGTACGCCGGTGAGCCGCTCCCGTCCGGGCTCGACGAGCACGACGCGCTCCTGGTGCTCGGCGGCTCGATGGGCGCGTACGACGACACCGCGCACCCCTGGCTGACCGCGGCCAAGGAGCTCGTCCGGATCGCCGCCGACCGGGGCGTCCCCACCCTCGGGGTCTGCCTGGGACACCAGCTGGCCGCGGTCGCGCTCGGTGGCGCGGTCGAGGTCAACCCGCACGGCCGGCAGCTCGGCGTGCTCCCGATGGGCTGGACCGACGCCGCGTCGGACGACCCCGTCCTGGCTGCCCGTCCCGGTCGGGTGATCCACTGGAACAACGACGTCGTCGCCGACCTGCCGACGGGTGCGACGACCCTCGCGCTCGCCCCCGACGGCACCGTGCAGGCGGCGCGGCTCGCGCCCGCGGTCTGGGGAGTCCAACCGCACCCCGAGGTCGACGACGCCGTGGTCGCGCGGTGGGCGGCCGACGAGCGCGAGGAGATCGGGCCCGCCGTCCTCGACGCGGCTCTGGCCGACATGCGGTCGGCCGTGCCCGAGCTTGCGCGTGCGTGGCAGCCGGTCGCCACGGCCTTCGCCCAGCGGGTCCGGGTCACCTCGCAGGCGTAGGCCCGGGCCCGTGGTCGGGGCTCAGGCGGGAGGCTCGGCCGATCCGGCCACGAACCAGCCCGACGGCCCGACGTCGGTGCCCATGCGGGGGACGTACTGGTCGAAGTAGATCCGGGCGACCAGCTCGCGCCGGCTCCGCACGTCGGTCTTGGCGAACACCGACTTCAGGTGGTCCTGCACGGTGTACGCCGAGAGGTGCATCGACGCGGCGATCTCCTTGGTGTCCATGCCCTGGAGCACGCGCTCGGTGACGTCCCGCTCGCGCTGGGTGAGGTCGAAGGCGGCCACCACGAGCGGCACGATCTCCGGCGGCCGCGCCTCGTCGATCGTGACCACCACGTCGCCGCCGCGCCCGTCACGCGGGCTCAGCGGTGTCGCGTGCAGCACCAGCCACATTCCGCTGCGCGCCCGGACCCGGGAGCGGGGCGGCCGCACGGCGGCGCCGCTCGCGAAGCGCCGGGCAGCGCCGACCAGGCTGGCGATGATGCCGCCGGGGTCACCGTCGTTCATGTCGGTGAGCAGCTCGTTGAGGCGCTGCTCGGCGCCGGCACTCACCTGCAGCACGCGGTCGTCGGCGCCGATGATGACCACGGCCGGCCCGACGGGCGGCAGCGACGGAGCGGTGGAGCGCAGCCGGCTGAGGATGCCGCTGCGCACGCCGACCGACATCGACTCCGAGAGCGACGCGAGCAGCTCCACGTCGTGCTCGTCGAAGCGCGCCTCGCCCTCCTCGCGGAAGATCGCCAGCCCGCCCCAGCACTGGCCACGGTCGCGCAGCACCAGCCGGAGCTCGTCGCCGAAGCCGAAGTTGGGGCGCATGAACTCGTTGAGCCGCGGCGACCCCGGGGAGGCGGCCACGGTCGCCACGGCGGGCACGGCGCGGTGGGCGAGCTCCATGAAGGCGGTGGTCTCGACGTTGCCGTACTCCAGGAGTCCCCACTCGTGGTCGTGGGTGTCGTCGCGGTAGAGGGCGCCGCCCTTCAGGGTCCCCGTGAGCAGCAACGTGCTCGGGTCCACGGTCGCGAAGCAGGACGCGACGTGCGGCACGGCGCGCGCGATCGAGTCGAGCGCCTCGGACACGAACTCGTCGAGGTCGAGTCCGGCGCGGGCGACGACGTCCACGTCGCGCTGGACACGCTTCGCCGTCAGGTCAAGGGCCATGAGAGGAGTCTGGGGTCACTGGGACTCCCGGGGACATCCCACATTTGTGGGGTCTTTCCTGGCCCACGTGGGTGTGTCGGGAAGTCCCCGACTCCGGGGGATGGTCCGTGCCGCGCCGCGCTCACAGGCTGGTGCCACACCTGAGACCGACTGGAGGAACACCATGACCGAGATCGCAGCACGGCGCACGACGCCGGCCGGGCCGCACGCCAGCCAGCAAGCCGACGTACGGGCCGAGCGGCTGCGGGGGCTCTGCGGAGACTTCGTGCACCTGCCGGGGGACGAGGCGTACGACGCCGGCCGCCGGCCGTGGAACGTCGCCGTCTCCCAGCTCCCCGCCGCCGTCGCCGAGCCGACCACCGTCGAGGAGATCAGCCTGCTCGTCCGCGTCGCCGCTGCCCTGGGGCTGCGGGTGACCGCGCAGAGCACCGGACACGCGGCCGGGATCCTCGCCGCCCACCGTCTCGACGACGTCGTGCTCGTCCGCACGGGACACCTGCGCGGGGTCTACGTCGACCCCTACAACCAGGTCGCGCGTGTCGAGGCCGGGGCCAGCTGGGAGGACGTGATCGACGTCGCGGCGCCCCACGGCCTGACCGCGCTGCACGGGTCGGCCCCCGACGTGGGCGTGGTCGGCTACACCCTGGGCGGCGGCCTCGGCTGGTACGCCCGCAAGCACGGCCTGGCCACGAACGGGGTGGTCGGCATCGAGCTGGTGGGGGCGGACGGCGAGGTCGTGCGCGCCGACGCGAGCACCAACCCGGAGCTGTTCTGGGCGCTGCGCGGCGGCGGGGGCAACTTCGGGATCGTCACGACCATCGAGATCGGGCTGCTGCCGATCGAGGACGTGCACGCCGGGATGATGCTCTGGGACATCAGCCGTGCCCCGGAGGTCCTCCCCGTGTTCGCGGCGTGGTCCCGCACGGCTCCGGAGGAGGTCACCACCTCCTTCCGGATCATGCGGTTCCCCCCGATCCCCGAGCTGCCGGACTTCCTCCGCGGACGCAGCCTGGTCGTCCTCGACGGAGTGGCGCTGCTGCCGGACGAGGACGCCGCCGAGGTGCTGGCGCCGTTCCGGGACCTCGACCCCGAGCTCGACACCTTCGCTCGGGTGCCGGCGGCCTCCCTGACCAGGCTGCACATGGACCCGGAGAACCCGACGCCCGCCGTCGGTGCCGGCATCGTGCTCGAGCACCTCGACGACGCGGCGGTCGAGGCGTTCCTGGCGAGCGTCGGTCCGGACGCGTCGACGACCGTCTTCATCGCCGAGCTGCGCCAGCTCGGGGGAGCGCTGGGTCGGCCGGCTGCCGACGGAGGGGCCTTGAACAGCCTCCCCGGCAGCCACCTCGCGCTGTTCATCGCGATGGCGCCGACGCCGGAGATCGCCGCGGCCGGGGACGAGGCGATCGACCGGGTGCTCGAGAGGCTGGAGCCGTGGAGCTCGGAGCGGCCGTTCCTCAACCTGGCGGAGCGTCCGGTGGACCCGCGCACCGCCTTCGGTGCCGAGGGATGGCAGCGGCTGCAGGCGGTCAAGCGCTCGGTCGACCCCGGGGAGCTGTTCCTGGGCAACCACCGGATCCGCGGCGACGCCTGAGCGACCGTCGAGAGTCCGCGGAGGAGGGGCCCGACCGGGCGGGACCCTCCCCGTGGGCAACCCGCCCGGACACGCGGCACGCGCGCGATGCCGAGCCCCTATCGTTGCCCCCATGGGAAAGCAGGAAGACTTCGTGCTCCGGGCACTCGAGGAGCGTGACGTCCGCTTCGTGCGGCTGTGGTTCACCGACGTGCTGGGCTACCTGAAGTCGGTGGCGATCGCGCCGGCCGAGCTCGAGGGTGCCTTCGCCGAGGGCATCGGCTTCGACGGCTCGGCGATCGAGGGGTTCGCCCGGGTGACCGAGGCCGACATGCTCGCCCGCCCTGACCCGTCGACCTTCCAGATCCTCCCGTGGCGCGGCGACGGGCCCGCCACGGCGCGGATGTTCTGCGACATCGCGATGCCCGACGGGTCTCCGTCGTACGCCGACCCGCGGTTCGTGCTCAAGCGCACGCTGCAGTCGGCCGCCGAGCAGGGCTTCACGTTCTACACGCACCCGGAGATCGAGTTCTACCTGTTCAAGGGCCAGCCGGAGCCGGGCCAGCCGCCGGTGCCGGTCGACCAGAGCGGCTACTTCGACCACACCGCGCAGAGCGCCGGCTCCGACTTCCGTCGCGAGGCCATCACGATGCTCGAGTCGATGGGCATCTCGGTGGAGTTCAGCCACCACGAGGGCGGTCCGGGCCAGCAGGAGATCGACCTCCGGTACGCCGACGCGCTGTCGACCGCCGACAACATCATGACCTTCCGCACCGTCGTCCGTGAGGTGGCGCTGGGTCAGGGCGTCTGGGCCAGCTTCATGCCCAAGCCGTTCACCGAGCAGCCCGGCTCCGGCATGCACACGCACGTGTCGCTCTTCGAGGGCGACCGCAACGCGTTCTTCGAGGCGGGCGCGGAGTACCAGCTGTCCAAGACCGCGCGGCACTTCATCGCCGGGATCCTGCACCACGCCGCCGAGATCACCTGCGTGACCAACCAGTGGGTGAACTCCTACAAGCGGCTGATCGGCGGGGGAGAGGCGCCGTCGTACATCTGCTGGGGGCACAACAACCGCTCGGCCATGGTCCGCGTGCCGATGTACAAGCCCAACAAGGGGCAGTCCACGCGCATCGAGCTCCGCTCCGTCGACGCGGCCTGCAACCCCTACCTGGCCTTCGCGGTCGTGCTCGCGGCCGGCATGAAGGGCCTGGCCGAGCAGTACGACCTGCCCCGCGAGGCCGAGGACGACGTCTGGTCGCTGACCGACGGTGAGCGCCAGGCGCTCGGCCTGCAGCAGCTGCCGAAGAACCTGCACGACGCGATCGTCGTCGCCGAGCGCTCCGAGCTCCTCGCCGAGACCCTCGGCGAGCACGTCTACGACTTCTTCCTGCGCAACAAGCGCCAGGAGTGGGAGGACTACCGGGGCCAGGTCTCGGCGTTCGAGCGCGACCAGATGCTGCCGGTCATCTAGGCCGGCCGGGTCGACGTACGCATGGCCCGTGACGAGTCGCTGCTGTCGGCGGGCAACCTGCTCCGCGCCGGCTTCCAGGACGGTGACCGCGCCGCGGAGCACCTCCGCTCCCTCGGGCCGGCGGCGGGACCACTGGTCGCGCTGCTGGCGCGGACGGCCGACCCCGACCTGGCGCTCGCCGCCCTGCTGCGGGTGCGGGCGTCGGCGGACGACGGTGACGCGTTGATCGGTGCCCTGGTCGAGGACGAGGGCACCGCGATGCGGCTGCTCAGCGTGCTCGGGCTCAGCAGCGCGCTCGGGGAGCACCTGGAGCGGCATCCGGAGCACTGGCGCGAGCTGACCGACCCGACCCTCGGCTCCACCCGTCCGGCGGCGTACGCCGTGCGCGCCGGCCTGGTCGCCGCCGTGGGCGCCGATCCGGGGGCTGCCGAGCCGGTGGCGGCGCTGCCCCACGAGGCGGCCGTGGACGCGCTCCGGGTGGAGTACCGCCGAGTGCTGCTGCGCCTGGCCAGCCGCGACCTGGCCCACCACGTCGCCGTCGAGGACGTCGCCGCCGAGCTGTCCGACCTCGCGGCCGGCACCCTGGACGCCGCCCTGGCGGTCGCCCGTGCGCGAGTCGGCCCGGACGCGTCCCGCTGCCGGCTCGCAGTGATCGCGATGGGCAAGTGCGGGGGCCACGAGTTGAACTACGTCAGCGACGTCGACGTGATCTTCGTGGCCGAGCCGGCGGCCGGCGAGGACGAGCAGGCCGCCCTCCGCATCGGCACGCAGCTCGCCTCGACCCTCATGCAGGTGTGCTCGGACCAGACCGCGGAGGGCACGATCTGGCCGGTCGACGCCGCGCTGCGCCCCGAGGGCAAGGCCGGACCGCTGGTGCGCACGCTGGCCAGCCACCGCGGCTACTACGAGCGCTGGGCGAAGACCTGGGAGTTCCAGGCCCTGCTGAAGGCCCGCCCCGTGGCGGGCGACCTCGCCCTGGGTCGGCAGTACGCCGAGACCATCGGCCCGATGGTCTGGCACGCCGCCGAGCGGGAGGGGTTCGTCGAGGACGTGCAGGCGATGCGACGCCGCGTGCTCGAGCACATCCCCGCGCACGAGGCCGACCGGCAGCTCAAGCTCGGCTCCGGCGGGCTGCGCGACGTCGAGTTCGCCGTGCAGCTGATGCAGCTGGTGCACGGGCGCACCGACGAGGCCGTGCGTCCGCCGGCCACCCTGAGCGCCCTGTGGCGCCTGACCGAGGGCGGCTACGTCGGCCGGGAGGACGGCCGGTCGCTGCACGACGCGTACACGTTCCTGCGCACCTTCGAGCACCGGATCCAGCTCCACCAGCTCCGGCGCACGCACGTCGTGCCCGAGGACGAGGCCGCCCTGCGCCGCCTCGGTCGCTCGATGGGGCACCGCCGGTCACCGGTCGCCGAGCTCGTGAAGGAGTGGCACCACCACCGCCGCGAGGCCCGCCGCCTGCACGAGAAGCTCTTCTACCGCCCCCTGCTGGCCGCGGTCGCGCGCATCCCCGGCGAGGAGGCGCGGCTGACGCCCGAGGCCGCGACCCAGCGGCTGGCCGCGCTCGGGTACGCCGACCCGGTGGCCGCGCTGCGCCATCTCGAGGCGCTCACGTCCGGGGTGTCCCGGACGGCGGCCATCCAGCGCACGCTGCTGCCGGTGCTGCTGGAGTGGTTCGCCGACGCCCCGGACCCCGACGCCGGCCTGTTCGGCTTCCGCAGGATCTCCGACGCGCTCGGGAGCTCGCCGTGGTACCTCAAGCTGCTCCGCGACGAGGGCCAGACCGCCCAGCGGCTGGCGCAGGTGCTGGCCACCAGCCGGTACGCCACCGACCTGCTCGAGCGGGAGCCGGAGGGCGTGAAGATCCTCGGCGGCGAGGGCGGCGGCCTGCGTCCGCTGGGGCGCTACGCGATCCAGACCGAGATGCTGGCCAACGCGGCCCGGCGCGACGACGCGGTCGCCGCGATCCACAGCATCCGGGCGATCCGCCGGCGCGAGCTGCTGCGGATCAGCGCGGCCGACCTGTGCGTGCCGTTCGGGGTCGCCGAGGTCGGCTACGCCCTGACCGACCTGACCGATGCCACGCTCGAGGCGGCCCTCGCGGTCGCCACCCAGGCGGTCGAGCGCGAGCGCGGAGTGGCGCTGCCCACGCGCATCGGCGTGATCGCGATGGGCCGGTACGGCGGCTACGAGATGGGCTACGGGAGCGACGCCGACGTGATGTTCGTGCACGAGCCGAACGCCGGTGCGGAGCCCCAGGCGGCGGCGAGCGCGGCCCAGGCCGTGGTGCTCGAGCTGCGCCGGCTGCTGGCGCTGCCGGCGACCGACCCGCCGCTCGAGGTGGACGCCGACCTCCGGCCGGAGGGCAAGCAGGGGCCGCTGGCCCGCACTCTGGACTCGTTCGCCGCCTACTACGCGAAGTGGTCGGCGGTCTGGGAGGCCCAGGCGCTGCTGCGCGCCGAGCCCGTGGCCGGTGACCGCGCGCTCCTCGCCCGGTTCACGGCGCTGATCGACCCGCTGCGGTTCCCCGAGGCCGGGCTGGGCGCCGACGACCTGGTCGAGATCAGACGGATCAAGGCCCGGGTCGACGACGAGCGCCTGCCGCGCGGCGCCGACCCCGCCACCCACTTCAAGCTCGGCCGCGGTGGTCTGTCCGACGTCGAGTGGACCGTGCAGGTCCTCCAGCTCCAGTACGCCGGCGCGGTGCCCGCCCTGCGCACGACCAAGACGATCGAGGCGCTCACTGCTGCCGTCGCCCACGGGTTGCTCGACGAACCCGACGCCGAGGCCCTCGAGGCGGCGTGGAAGCTGGCCAGCCGGGCCCGGAACGCCACCGTCCTGGTGCGCGGACGTCCCTCCGACCAGCTCCCCACCGACCCCCGGGAGCGGGCAGCGGTGGCGCGCATCCTCGGCTACGGGCCGGGCCAGACCGCGGCGATGGTCAACGACTACCAGCGCACGGCCCGGCGGGCACGCGCCGTCGTCGACCGGGTGTTCTGGGCCGACAGATAAGCGATGTGCTTCATATCAGTAGAACTTTCGCTGTATGCTTCATTCCATGAGGGATGAAGTCCCATGCTGACGGCCACGGTGATCGGGGACGTCGTGGCGTCCCGGCGGGCCGGTGACCGTCCCGCCCTCCATGAGCGGCTGACCGGGCTGCTCGACACGATCAACGACCGCTGCTCGCCGACCACCCCGCTACGGATCACGGTCGGCGACGAGTTCCAGGGCGCGTTCGCGACGGTGGGCCAGGCGCTGCAGGCGTCGCTGCGGCTCCGGCTCGGTCTGCTGCCGGAGCACGACGTGCGTCACGGCCTGGGGTGGGGCGAGGTGAGCGTCCTGCAGGAGGATCCGCGGGTCGAGGACGGCCCGGGCTGGTGGGTGGCGCGCGACGCGATCCACGAGGTGCAGCGCGCCCAGGAGCACGCCGGCAGCCGCTACCGGCGTACGGTCTTCCGCATCGCTGCCGACACCGCCGGACCCGACCAGGACCTGGTCGAGGCCGCGCTGGTCCTGCGCGACGAGGCGGTGGGCGCGCTCGGCGAGCGCTCGTTGTCGATCCTGCGTGGTCTGCTGGAGGGGCACACGCAGCGCGAGCTGGCCGACACCCTCGGGATCACGCCGTCGGCGGTCTCGCAGCGGGTGCGTGCAGACGGACTGTCGGCCCTGGTCGCGGCCGACCTCAACCTCGGGAGAGTCTCATGAGCTGGATCGCGGTCCTCATGATCGGGATCGCCGTGGCCGACCTCGGTCACTCCGTGCGCCCCGTGCGGATCGTGCCGGAGTGCGTCGGTGCCGCGGTGGCCGTCCTGGTCGGCGTCACCTGCGGGCTGACCGGGCTGCGTGACGTGCTGGCTCTCGTGGTGATCGCCGCGATCGTGCTCGGCTGGGGCTACACCGTGCGCCAGGGCTTCGGTCGCAACCGCGCGTCCGTGCCGCTGCTGCTGATCGGGGCGGCCTTCGTGCTGGCCGTGCTGGTCGCGCCGGCAGCGAGTCCGGCGGGTGGAGTCCTGCAGGACTGGCTCTCGAAGGACCCGCTCCCGGTGCTGCGCGGGCTCGACGCCGATCGCGCGCTGCTGCTGTGCGGTGCGTTCCTGGTGCAGCTGTCGACCGGCAACGTGCTGGTCCGGCTGGTGCTGGCCGCCACCGGCACGGTGAACCCCACGCGGCTGGGCGGGATCGACGACCCCGAGACCCGGCTCAAGGGCGGTCGGCTCCTCGGTCCGATGGAGCGGGTCTTCATCCTCGGGCTCGGCCTCGCGGGCCACCTGACCGCGGCCAGCATCGTGATCGCGGCCAAGGGCCTGCTGCGGTTCCCCGAGCTGCAGTCCAAGCAGGACCAGGTCCGCATCCACCACCTGACCGAGTACTTCCTGGTCGGCAGCTTCGTCAGCTGGCTGGTGCCGCTCGGCTCACTGGTCCTGCTGGCCCGGTAGGTGCGACCGCCCGACCGTCACGACCCGGCGAGGTCCTCGGCCGCGAGCGAGGCGAAGACCATCGCCGTGCCGAGGGGGACGCCCGGCCCCGGGTAGACCGCGCCCACCACGGACGCCGAGGAGTTGCCGGTCGCGTAGAGCCCGGGGATCGCGCTCCCGTCGGACCGCAGCACCCTCGCGTGGGCGTCGGTGACCAGCCCGCCCTTGGTGCCGAGGTCGGAGAGGACGAAGCGGGCGGCGTAGAACGGCGGTTGGTCCACGGGCACCAGGGCCTTGTCGGGCCCGTCGCCGCCGGCGAAGAAGGTGTCGTACTCGTCCGACCCGCGTCCGAAGTCCTCGTCCAGGCCCTTCTCGGCGAAGCCGTTGAAGCGCTCGACGGTTTCGGGCAGGGCGGGGAGGTCGAGCCGGTCGGCCAGCTCCTGCAGGGAGTCGCCCCGGACCCACGTTCCGGCCGCGAGGTGCTCGGCCGGGTCGCCCTCCGGCATGGCGATCGCGGGCAGCCGACCGCCCTCGCGGGAGTCGAAGACGAACCACGACGGGATCCGTCCCGGAGCGGCGGCCATCGCGCGCCCGAACCGGTCGTAGGGCAGGCACTCGTTGGCGTACCGGCGCCCCTCGTGGTCGACCATGACCCCGCTGCGGAAGCCGAGGGTGAAGGAGCCGCCGCCGTCGGGCTGCTCGAGGCCCGGGCAGAACCAGCCCTGGTCGAGCAGGTCGGTCGCGGCGCCGGCCTCCACGGCGGCCGCGATCGGCTCACCGGCGTTGGTGCCGGCCGGAGCCATCGACCAGGCCGCGTCTCCCGGTACGCCGTGCTCGGACCGCCAGGCCTGGTTGCGCTCGAAGCCGCCGGCGGCGATCACCACACCGCGGAGGGCGTGCACCTCGACCACGCCGTCGCCAGTCCGGGCACGTACGCCGACCACGCGTTCGCCCTCCCGCAGCAGCCCGTCCACGCAGTGCGAGGTCAGGACCGTGCCACCGTCGCGCACGAAGGCCCAGAGCAGGCGGGCGATCAGGGCCTGCCCGCCGCTGAGCGTGTTGCGGCCACCCTCGCCCGCGCGGTCGCGCTCGACCGGAGGCCGCACGAGCCCCGCCACCTCGGCGGGCAGCTCGTCGCGCCGCACGTTGGTGGGCTGGATCGAGCGGCCCCAGCTGACCCGGCCCGGCGCGTCGAAGTACTCGGGGAACGGCAGCCACTCGAAGACCAGCGCGGGGTCCTCCTCGAGCGCGGCCACCACGCGAGGAGCCTGGAGGAGGAACGCCTCGATCTTGTCCCGGTCGGGGTGGTCGAGGATCGCCCCGAGGTAGGTGCGGGCGGACTCGGTGGAGTCGGCGATGCCGGCGCGCTGCTGCACGTCGGAGCCGGGCAGCCAGCAGGCGCCGCCGGAGTACGCCGACGTACCGCCGAGCTTGTCGGTCTTCTCGACCACCACGGTGCGGAGCCCGCGCTTCTGGGCCAGGTGCGCGGCGGTCATCGCTCCGCCTCCGGAGCCGACGACGACGACGTCGAAGACCTGGGCTTCGGGCATGGACGATCCCTTCGGGTGAGGACTGCAGGTCAGGAGAGGTAGGCGACCAGGGCGCCGGCCAGGCCGGCACGCGCCTCGTCGGAGTCGGTGTAGGTGCTGAGGAACTGCTCGCTGTGCAGGCCGCGCATCGCGCCGGGCAGCAGGCTGCGGACGCGCGCGAGCTTGACCGGGTCGACGTCGAGGCCGTCGAAGGCGCGCTCGACGGTCTCGGTCCAGGCCGCGTCCCAGTGCGCGATCGCGGCCGCGGTGCGCGGGTACGCCGCCTCCAGCTCGTCGCGCTGCCGGGGGAGGGCGAGCCGGAGGTGGTGGATCGCCCGGGAGGCGGGCCGGTCCATCGCGCTCCACAACAGGTCGAGGATCGCGTCGACGCGGGCGCCGAGGTCGGGGGAGCCGGGCAGCCGGGGCGTCATCGCGTCACGGTCGGCGAGGACGTACTCGAGCACGGCCGCCCAGAGCCCGTCGACGTCGCCGAACTGGTGCTGGACGGTGCCCCAGGTCGCGCCGGCCTCACGGGCGACCGAGCTGGCGCTGACCGCGTCGGGGCCGCCCTCGGCCAGCGAGCGCAGCGCGGAGCGCAGCAGGTGCTCCCGGGTCTCCAGGCCCCGCTTGTTGAGCCGGGTGCCCTTGGCGCTCAGGGTCATGTCGGTCGGTCAGCTCAGCCCGAGGCGGGCACCGTGGCGGGCGATGAACGCCTCGACCTCCTCGGCGCTCTTGTCCGGCAGGCCCCAGATCACCTCGGTCGCGCCCGCGGCCTCCCAGGCGGCGAGGTCGTCGGGCGACGGCCGCATCGCGACCAGCACCGCGATCTCCGGGGCGCCGGCACGGCCGGCCGCCTGCCAGGCCTCGTGCAGCGCCGCCGCCTTGGCAGCGATGTCGGTCTCGATCGGCGTGGTCATCCACCCGTCGGCGTTCGCCGCGATCCAGGCGAAGGTCTTCGGGCCGGCTCCCGCGCCGACGAGCAGCGGGATGTGGGCCTGGACCGGCTTCGGCCAGGCCCAGGAGGCGCCGAAGCTCACGAACTCCCCGTCGTAGGCGGCTTCATCCTGCGTCCACAGCGTCCGCATCGCCTCGACGTACTCGCGCAGGACCGTACGCCGCTTGCCGGCCGGGACCCCGTGGTCGCTGAGCTCGTCGGTGTTCCACCCGAACCCGGCGCCGATCGTCACCCGGCCGCCTGACAGGTGGTCGAGCGTCGCGATCGTCTTGGCCAGCGTGATCGGGTCGGACTCGACCGGCAGCGCGACGGCGGTGGAGAGCCGGATCCGCTCGGTGACCGCGGCCGCCGTGGCGAGCGAGACCCACGGGTCGAGCGTGCGCAGGTAGCGGTCGTCGGGCAGGGTCTCGTCACCCGTGCCGGGGTGGGCGGCGTCGCGCTTGACCGGGATGTGGGTGTGCTCGGGCACGTAGATCGTGTCGAAGCCGGCGTCCTCGGCGGCCTTCGCCGCCCGGGCCGGGGTGATCCCTCGGTCGCTGGTGAACAGCACGATGCCGTGACGCATGAGGTCTCCTGTCGCGCCGCCCGGTCGGGCGGTCAGGACAGAATCATAGTGCACTCAATGAGAATGCAGGACCCTCAGAGGTGGCGTCCGAAGTCGGCGGTGACCCAGGGCCGTCCACCGCTGAAGGCCACGCCGAAGCCCACGTCGCGCAGCCGGCAGTTGTCCAGGTTGGCGCGGTGCTCGGGGCTCTGCACCCAGTCATGGAAGACCGCCCGCGGCGTGGCCTGGCCCCAGGCGAGGTTCTCGGCGAGGATCCGCCAGTGGGTGTAGCCCGCGGCGACGTCGCGCGCGACCAGGTCGCCCTCGCCGGCCAGACGGTGCGAGAGGTCGGCCGTGTAGGACATCAGGTCGCTGTGCCGCTGGGCGGCCAGGACCAGCGCGGGGTCCAGCCGCAGGGGGCGGCAGCCGCGGGCGACCCGGCGGTAGTTCGTGCGCGCGAACAGGCGGCTCGCGAAGTACTCCGCGGTGAGGGCGCCGGTCGTGGACCGCGTGACTGCGGCGCCGTTCTCCGAGCTCGCCTGCACGGGGGCGGCCGGGATCAGGAAGATCGCCACGAGGCCGAGGAGGCTCGCCGACCACAGCCATCGCGTCACGCGCACACTGTGGCGGTCGCCTGGGCGGCTCGCAACCGGTTCGGTGAAGTTCATTCAGGTCCTTCCGCTGGCTCGTCCGAGTGAACGGGGCCGTCGATGCCGCTCCCGGGCGGTTCGGCGTCCTGGTCGGGTTGCTGGTCGGGCTGCTGGTCGGGCTGTTCGTCGGGTTGCTGGTCCGGCTGGGCAGATACAGGGGCATTATCCCTCATATCGGTCATGTCGGACCGTTACCCCATCTTCAACGATTCAGCACGAAATTGGTACCGGAGACCGCAATTTGGGCAGGTCGGTCCGAAGGGTTACGGGGCGGTCGGTCTCAGGCCGGGGTTCCGGGGCGGTTGAGCCGCCGGAACATGCCGCGCTGGGCCCGGTAGAGCCGGGGGAACTCGTGGAACGCCCGGTCGTAGACGCCGCGGACGACCGGGTCGGGCGGGAAGACCCGGTCGACCGGCACCAGGCCGCGCACCTCGCCCCGGGAGACGTCTCCGAGGGCGAGGCCCGCGTTGAGCGCCGCACCGCGCAGCCCGGCCAGCAGGGGATCGGCGACGCGCTCGACCGGCCGGTCGGCGATGTCGGCGACGATCTGGCACCACAGGTCGGACTGGGCGCCGCCGCCGATCATCCGCACGGGCCCGAGCCGGCGCCCGGTGAAGTGGTCGGCCGCCTCGAGCAACCAGCGCAGGTTGTGGCCGACGCCCTCGAGCACGGCGCGGGCGAGGTCGGCGTGGGTGGTCGTCACGGAGACGTTGTGGAAGCCGCCGCGCGCCGACCGGTCGTCGACCGGGCTGCGCTCGCCCCCGATCCAGGGCGTGAAGATGACGCCGCCGGCTCCGGGTGGTGAGGTCGCCGCCAGCGCCGTGATCTCCGGGTACGACGGCCGCTCGCCCTCGAGCCCGACGGCGACGACGTCGCGGAACCACTCCAGGCAGCGGCCCGCGCTCTCCTGGTTGTTGCCGAGCAGGTAGCCGCCCCCGGCAGGCTCGCCGAGCCCGGGCACGGTCGCGAGCTGGCGGACGACGTCGGTCTTCTTCGTCGGCAGCGGGCAGCTGACCCACGACGTCGTGCCGATCGACACATGGGTCTCGTGGGGGAGCACGCAGCCCGAGCCGATCGCGGCCCCGTGCAGGTCCGGCATGCCGGTCACCACCTGCGCGGCCGGGGAGATGCCGAGCCCGGCCGCGACGGCCGGGAGGACCGGGCCGATCACCGACCCGGACGGGACCAGCGGCGGCAGCCGGGTCGGGTCCAGCCCGGCGAGCGCGAGCAGCTTCGCGTCGTACTGGAGGAGGTCGAGCCGGCGGTTGTCGGTCAGCCAGGCGGCGGTCATCGACATGTGGGACGCCGCGGCCACACCGGTGAACCGCATCGAGAGGTAGTCGACCGGCTCGAGGTACCAGCGGGTCCGGATCGCGATCTCCGGCCGGTCCCGCTCGAGGTGGAGGATGTGGCCGAGGGGGTCGTCGCCCGACGTCGACGGCACCCCGCCGGTGTGCCGGATCCAGGTCGCGAGCGCGCGACCCCGGAACCCCTGGACGTGACCGCCGACCACCCGACGCGCGTGCGGCCCGCCACGGGTGTCCATCCACATCACGCACTCGCCGACCGGGTGGCCGCTCGCGTCGACCGGCACCGTGCTGGCCCACTGGCCGGTCACGCAGACCGCGACCACCTCCTCGGGCCGGCACCCGGTCTCACCGACGGCCCGCCGGGTCGCCTCGACCACGAGTCGCCACCACTCGTCGGCGTCCTGGGTCGCGGCGCCGCCCGGGCCACGGACGGTCCGCACGGGCAGGTGCTCCGACCACAGGATGCAGCCGGTCGGCGTCACCAGCCCGACCTTCGGACCACCGGTGCCGAGGTCGACGGCCAGCACCAGCCGGCGCATCACGAGGCGTCACCCGCCCGGGGGCGGGATCGACTGCTGGGCGTCGAGCATCTCGCTCATCATCGCGATCACGAAGTCCTCGACGTCGGTCGTGAGCCCGCCGGCGACCCCGCCGTAGATCGCGCTCAGGTACGCCGGTTCGCCGGCCGCCTGCTGCTTGCGCGCGTGCTCGACGGCGGCGGCCAGGTCCGCGCTGAACTGCTCGACCACGCCCGGCTGGGTCTGCGGTCCCGTGACCGCCATGTGGATCGCGTTCGGGTACTGCTGCCCGTTGAACCGCCAGCCGCTCGCGGCCATGTGGTCGGCCACGTGGTAGATGTCGAACTCGTCGGAGGTGAAGCTGAAGCAGAAGGTCGGAGCCCCCAGGAGGCGGAGCTCCGGGTGCTCGAGCACCACGGCCTTCATCGCGTCGGCGGTGGCGAAGATCGCCCGGGCGTGCTCGCGGTAGCCGTCGCGGCCGAGCTCGACCATCGCGGCCCAGGTCGCCGCCAGCAGCCCGCCCGAGCGCGAGCCCTCCATGCCGGGGGACATGTACTTGCCACCGCTCCATCCGACGTGGTGGAAGTACTGCGCGTTGCGGAAGGCCTTGTCGCGGAAGACGACGGTCGAGCTGCCCTTGAACGCGTAGCCGTACTTGTGCGTGTCGGCCGAGATGCTCGTGACCCCGGGCACCCGGAAGTCGAAGCGGGGGATGTCGTAGCCGAGCTCCTCGCCGAACGGCAGGATGAACCCGCCCAGGCAGGCGTCGACGTGCAGGCCGACGCCGTGGGACCGGGCCACCTCGCCGAGCTCGGCGATCGGGTCGATCGTCCCGTAGCCGTAGTTCCCGGCCGAGCCGACGATCGCGATCGTGTTCTCGTCGATCTGCGCCTCCGTGGCGGCGACGTCGGCCAGGGTCGTCTCGGGGACGACGGGCACGGTGCGCATCTCGATCCCGAAGAGGTGGCAGGCCTTGTCGAACGCGGCGTGCGCGGTCTCGGGCCGGACGAGATTGGGCCGGGTGATGCCCCGGTGCTGCGCCGCGTGGTCGCGGTAGCCGAGCATCGCGTGGAGGATGCTCCCGGTGCCGCCGCTGGTGACCATGCCCGCCGGGGTCCCGTCGTCGACCGCGTCGGCGTGCATCAGGTCGAGGACCATCGCGATGATCTCGCCCTCGAACTTCGTGGCGCTCGGGCACATGTCGCGCTGCAGCGCGTTCGTGTGCGCGAACAGCCCGAAGGCCTCGTTGAGGAACCGGTAGTGGTCGTGGTCGCCGGAGTACATCGTCCCGGAGCACTTGCCGCTCTCCCAGACGGCGTCCTCCTCGCGGGCCATCGTGTGCAGCTCGGCGAGCACCTCGCCGCGCGCGCGACCGGCGTCCGGCAGCGCCCGGTGGACGGGGAAGCGGTCGGCGTACGGATAGGTGGCCATGGCACCCAATCTCCGAGACGGGCGCCCGGCCGGCACAGGGTCTTAGGACCCCGGTGCCCCCGACATCGGTCAGGCCTGGGGCCCGTCCTCCTGGACCGCCTCGGACGCAGGTACGTCGGACGCCTTGTCGCTCGGCGGGCCCAGCGGCAGCTCGACGGTGACCGTGGTTCCGACGCCCAGCTCGCTGTCGATCCAGACGTCGCCGCGCTGCAGGGCGACCAGCTGGCGCACGCTCGAGAGGCCCAGTCCGGTGCCGCCGTCGGCCTCGGCCAGGGTCCCGCGCTCGAACTCGTCGAAGATCGTCTCGAGGTCCTCGGGGGCGATCCCGCGGCCGTGGTCGGAGACGATGATCCGGCCGCTGTCGGCGTACTGCTCGAACCTGATCTCGATGGGACTCCCGTCCGGTGAGTAGCGGGTGGCGTTGACCAGCAGGTTGGCCAGGACCCGGCCGAGGATCTGCTGGTCGGCGTACACCGTCAGCTCGGAGCGGCCGACCATCACCTCGTGGCCGCTGAGCAGCGGAGCGAGGTCCCGGACGCACGCGGCGGCGACGCCCGGGGCGTAGAGCACCTGGGGGTTGATCGGCAGGGCGCCGGCGCGCACCCGAGCGTGGTCGAGGAGGTTGTCGATCAGGACGGTGAGCCGGCCGACGTTGCTGTGCACGCGGTTGATGTACTCGCCGCGGCGCTCGTCGTCGACGATCGGGATCAGCTCGACGAAGCCCTGGATCGAGTTCAGCGGTGTGCGCAGGTCGTGCGAGAGGGCGGCGAAGAACGACTCGCGCGCGAGCTCGAGCCGCTTGGACTCGGTCAGGTCGCGGGTCAGCTTGGCGTAGCCGATCAGCGCGCCGTGGTGGTCGCGCAGCGCGTTGACCGACACCTCGCCCCAGAACCGGGTGCCGTCGCTGCGCACCCCCCAGCCCTGGTGCTGGGCGCGGCCCGTGCCGCGCGCGCGGTCGAGCAGCCGGTCCAGGGTGCCGTCGCGCAGGTCCTCCTCGGGGTGCAGCAGCGAGAAGTGCCGGCCGATCGCGTCCTCGGCCCGGTAGCCCAGCACCCGCTCGGCTCCGACGTTCCACGAGGCGATCGTGCCGTCGACGTCGAGCCGGAGGATGGCGTACTCGGCGACCTGCGAGACCAGGATCTCGAAGAAGTCCAGGTAGCGCTTCTGCTCGGTCCTGCGGTCCACCAGTTCCAGGGCGATCGCCGCCCGGGTGACGAACTGGTGCGCGGTCTCCAGGTCGCTGGGACCGTAGGGCTCGCGCCCGCGCTCCCGGAGCAGGGCCACCGCCGCGCGCGTCGTGTCGGCCATCCGGATCGGCAGCAGCATCATCGGGCCGATGTCGACGGACTCCCCGGCGCTGACCGACACGCCCGGGTCCTCCTTCGCGTCCTCGATCAGCACTGGGGTCGCGTGGCCGGCGAGCTGCGCGCACAGGCGCTCGTCGAGGTCGATGGTCAGGTCCTCGGTCGGCCCGCTCTGCGAGGCACCCACGCAGTGGAACGGGGTCGGTACGCCGTCCTGGTGGCCCTGCTCGGCCGGCTGCATCACGAGCACGTGGTCGGCGTCGGCCAGCGCCATCGCCCGGGTGGCCATCGTCATCACCGGCCGCTCGACCTCGCCCGAGAACAGCTCCCGGGAGAACCGCTCGGCCTCCTCCAGCCAGCGCTGCCGACGTTGCAGGCTGCGGTGGGCCGCCCGCATGTCCAGGAGGTTGCGGACGCGGTGGTTGAGCTCGACCGGCTGGAGCGGCTTGAGCAGGAAGTCGTTCGCGCCGAGCTCGAGCGCCCGCGTGGAGGCCCCCATGGTGTCGTCGGCGGTGAGCACGATCACCGGCAGCTCGGTGGAGGAGGCCCGCTCGCGCAGGGCGGCGAGCACGGCGTACCCGTCGAGGAAGGGCATGTGCAGGTCGAGGAGGACCAGGTCCGGGTCGTGCTCCTCGACCCAGTCGACCACCAGGCGAGCGTCGTTGATCGTGTCGACGGAGCGCAGGCCCGACCGGAGCAGCAGCTTGAGCGCGAGCAGTGCACTGGCCTGGTCGTCGTCGACGATGAGCACGGGCGACCAGGCGAACGGCTCGAGCATCGCGGAGTCAGCCAGCTGCATCGGGGTCCACAACGGTCAGGGGCCCCTGGGCGGCCACGGAGTCGCCGGGCCTCGTGGCCTGGGCAACGGCGTCGTCGACGATCTCGAGCAGGCGGTGGATGTCGATCGGCTTGGTCAGGTAGGCGATCGCGCCGCTGCTGAGCAGCCGCTGCACCTGGCGGGGCATCGCGTCGGCGCTCACGATCGCGACCGGGATGTCGGCGGTCACGGGGTCGTCGCGCAGGATCTGCAGGACCTCCGCGCCGGGCAGGTCCACGAGGTTGAGGTCCAGCAGGATCAGGACGGGGTGGTGCCGCTTCGCCAGGTCGACGCCCATCCGCCCCTGCATCGCCGGCACGACGGTGACGTCGGGCCGCTGGGCGAGGACGCGCTCGACGAGCTCGACGTTGGCGAGGTTGTCCTCGATGTGGAGCACGGTGAGCGGTCCACCCTCGTCGGGCCGTGCGGCACGCTGGGTCGCCTCCTCGTAGATCTTCGTCGGGCTCTCGACGATCGGGAACTCCGCCCAGAAGGTGCTCCCGCGTCCCGGGGTGCTCTCGACGTCGAGCTTCCCGCCCATCGCTTCGGCGAGGCCGCGCGAGAGTGCGAGCCCGACACCGGTGCCGGGCACGGACGTCTGCTCCGCGCCGAGCCGCTCGAAGGGCGCGAACAGCAGGTGGAACTGGTCCGCCGCGATGCCCGGTCCGGTGTCGGTGACCTGGATCCGGAGCGTGCCGCGCACCGGCTGGAAGCAGCTGATCGAGACCGAGCCGCCCTGGCGGTTGTACTTGATGCCGTTGCCGATCAGGTTCAGCAGGATCTGCTTGAGCCGCTGGCGGTCCGCGAAGATGAAGTGCCCGCAGCCGTGGTCGACGCCGCCGATGAGGTGCACCCCCCGCTCTTCGGCCAGCGGTCGCAGCAGCGACACCGCGGCCCCCACGACGTCGCCGACCAGCACCGCCTCCGGGCTGAGCGACATGTGCCCGGACTCGATCTGGCTGATGTCGAGGATCTCGTTGATCAGGTCGAGCAGGTGCGCCCCGCCCTTGGTGATCTGGCTGACGTTCTCGGCCTGGTCTGGCGTGAGTCCGTCCATCTCGAGCAGCTGCCCGAACCCGAGCACGGCGTTCAGCGGCGTCCTCAGCTCGTGGCTCATCCGGGAGAGGAACTCGCTCTTGGCGCGGTTCGCCTTCTCCGCGGCGATCCTCGCCTCCTGCAGCGACCTGGTGCGCTCGTCGACCAGCCGCAGCGCGTAGGCACGGCGGCGGATCAGCACCTCGGTGAGCAGGCCGAGCACGACCGCGAGCGCGGCGCCGGTGCCGAGGACGAGCCAGGGGAACGCGGTGGCCAGTGGTCCCACCAGGGGATCCCGGGTGGAGACGGCGAGCAGCCACTTCTCGGCGCCCACGTCGAGCAGACGTGTGACCGTGCCGCCGCCCGCGCGGGGGACGTCGCCGGAGGCGAGGACGAGCGCGCCGGAGCTGGCCTGGGCGCCGGTGTAGAGGGCGACGTTGAGCTCGCGGTACGGCGAGCTCGCGGTCGTGGGAGCCGCGGTCCGGCCGGGCAGCTTGCTGCTGATGTAGGCCACGGCCTGCGGGTCGTTCGGCGTGGTGAGGGCGAGCACGACGCGCCGGTTGCTCCCGCTGCCGACGATGCCGGAGATCATGTCCTTCGCGCCCAGGGCCCGTTGCGCGACCTCGGCGAGGTCCGTGGGCAGCGGCGCGCCCAGTGCCGGTACGCCGGTCCCGGCGGCGGCCACCGTCAGGAACGAGCCGTTCTGGTCACGCGCGACCACGACCTGCGATCCCTGGACGACCGAGAGATTGGTCAGGGTGGTGAACAGCGGAGACGCGCCGTCGGCCGCCCCGGCGGCCCCGGCTCCCCGCAGGTTCGTCCGCGCGTCGTTGATCGCGGTGCTCAGGATCGTGCTGACCTCGTTGGTGCGCTCCTTGAGGAGCGTGTGCTCCTGACGGTCCAGGACGTTCCTCGCCACCAGGCCGAGCGCTCCGCCGGCGGCGAAGGTCGCGAGCGCGATCGCGATCGCCGGAAGTCGGCTCGAGGGCGTGCGTCGCGCGGCCGGGCCGCCCTCCTCGACCCGCGCTGCCTCCAGGTCCGCGTCCGGGTCGGTCCGTCTCGGCTCGTCGGCCATGATCCGCTCCCTGCCCGCCGTCTCGGCGATCCCCGTCGAGCCGGCGACGTCGTCCGCGCGCTCGACCGCACGAGCGGCGCACGATGCCGACTGCCCTCCCTCACCAGTTGCTCCGCCCGACCCCCCTGGGCGGTAGCGCCGAGGCGCTGTGCGGAGCGACGAGCCGCGCGTTTTCCCCTACGTGCGGCCCGAATGTGACGGTACGCCCGAAATGCTCGCCGCACATCCCCCGTGCGTCCGATAGGGGTCTTGGTCCTCAACCGGGCAATTGGCTCGAAGCGGATCAGGCCTCGGGAGGTGCCAGGGTCAGCACGAACCGCGATCCGTGCGGCCGGACGTCCTCGTGGTGCAGGTCGCCGCCGTTGGCGCGGGCGAGCTCGCGGCTGATGAACAGGCCGAGTCCGGTGCCGGTCACGGTCCCGGCCGTCACGGTGTCACGGCTGAACCGCTGGAACAGGCTGTCGCGGAAGGCCGGGGCGATGCCGCCGCCGGCGTCGGTCACCGAGACGAGCACCTCACCGGTCGGTGCCCGCCATCCCCGGAGCTCGGTGGCGCCTCCGGCGTACTTCTCCGCGTTGCTGAGCAGGTTCGCGAGGATCTGGTCCAGGTGTCCGGGCTGGACCCACGCCACCAGGTCCGGCTCGACGTCGACCACCGGCCGGTGGCCGGCCGGCTGGGTCGCGGCCGCCTCCGCGAGGCGCGGCGCGATCGGGCAGTGCTCGCGCCGCGCGGTCAGGGTGCCGCCCTCGCTGCTCACCATCGCGAGCACCTCGAGGAGCACCGTCTTGATCTGCGACGCGTTCCGCTCGACCACCTCGAGGGAGGAGCGGACCACGGTGGGGTCTCCGCCGTCCTGCAGGACCTCGCTCCCGATCTGGGCGTGACCGACGATCGCGGTCAGCGGGTTCGCGATCTCGTGGCCGAGCATGCCCATGAGGTCGGCCTTGAACTGGTTGGCCCGTTCGAGCTGCTCGTTCTTCGACGCCAGCTCGGCCGCCGCCTCGGCGCGCTCGCGCAGCGGCTCGTGGAGCGCCGCGCGCTGGACCAGCGCGTAGATCGGCACGAACAGCAGGACGAACCATCCGCCGCCGGTCCACACCGCGGAGAGCAGGCCACCGATGAGCAGCACGCCGCCCTCGGTCGCGTAGTACGACGTGCTCGCGAGCGTGCTCCGCAGCCACGACTCGTCCTCGGCGTGGTTGAGCAGGGCGGGACCGACGAACAGCAGGCTCTCGACGACGAGGAACGTCAACGCCGCGGCCACCATGGTGAGCAGGCCCCTGCCGCCGTTGCCGGCCATCCAGTTCGACTCGTGGGGGCTGACCAGGTGGCGCACCACGGCCGCGGCGACGCCGGCCAGCGCCAGGAACGCTCCGGAGCCGACCCACTTCCACAGCGGCACCCGGAGCCCGCGCAGGCGCGCGTGCAGGTAGGTGGCCGGCACGACCACGAGCAGCCACGGGGTGGTCACCAGCAGCGCGGCGGCGAACGCCCACGCCGACAGGGCCTTGTGGGGCTGGTTGCTGCGCGCGAGCCCACCGGCGAGCACGCGCCCGAACTCGACGTTCAGCGCCGACACGAGCACGAGCAGGAGCACGGTCGACCACGCCGTGTGCGCGGGACGGACCGGACCGACTCCGGAGAGCAGGAAGGGGAGCACGAGCGCGGCCACGCCGCAGGCCAGCAGGTAGGCGCGCAGTGGGCCTGGCGTGCTCCAGAACTCGCCCCACTGTCCGCGGCCTGTCGCGCTCCCGCCGGGGCGCACGGCGGGAGGACTCGCGTCCTCGGTCACGGCAGCGATCTTGGCACAGCCGCCTGTGCTCGCGTCCTCGGCCTGTGGACGGGGACGGCCACCGGCGTACGACGCGCCAGGATGCGGCGCGCCGTAGGCTCGTGGGCAGGCCGCCGTGAAGGAGATGTCGTTGCGCGTCGCACTCGCCCTCGGAAGCGGCGGAGCTCGCGGCTACGCCCACATCGGAGTGATCAACGAGCTCCAGGAGCGCGGGCACGAGATCGTCGCGGTGGCCGGCTCGTCGATGGGCGCGCTCGTCGGCGGTGTCTTCGCGGCCGGGGAGCTGGCCTCCTACACCGAGTGGGTGCTGGGCCTCTCGCAGCGCTCGGTGCTCCGGCAGATGGACCCGGCCCTGGCCTCGGGCGGCGTGATCCGCGCCGACCGGGTGCTCGGGAGCATGGCCGAGCTGGTCGGCGACCGGCGGATCGAGAGCCTGCCGATCCGCTACACGGCCGTCGCCGTCGACCTGCTCGCCGGGCGGGAGGTGTGGCTCGACGAAGGCCCGCTCGACCGGGCGATCCGTGCCTCGATCGGGATCCCCGGGGTGATCGCGCCGACCGCGGTCAACGGCCGGATCCTGGTCGACGGGGGAGTGCTCAACCCCGTGCCCGTGGCGGCCACCGCGACCGCGCGGGCCGACCTCGTCGTGGCGGTCTCGCTGCAGGGACCGCGCGGCCGGCAGCCGTACGCCCCGACGCGCGAGAGCGCCGAGCGCCGGCCCGTCGCCGAGTGGTGGGAGCGGTTCCGCAGCAACGCAGCCGGCATCCTCAGCTCCGACGCCGTCGAGGCGGTGGCCCAGCGCCTCCCGGTACGCCGTACCGCGCCGGACGTGCCCGAGGCGGACGTCGCGGCGGAGCTCGTCGCGACCGCCGACCCAGCGACCGCCGACGGCGCGGCCGACGTGCTCCCGTCCGTCAGCATGCGCGACGTGGTCAGCCTGTCCCTCGACGCAGCCCAGAGCGCGCTGACCCGCTACTCCCTGGCCGCCCACCCTCCCGACCTGCTGATCACGGTGCCCAAGGACGCCTGCCGCACCCTGGACTTCCACCGTGCCGCCGAGCTGATCGACCTCGGGCGCACGCTGGCCCGGGAGGCGCTGGACCGCGAGGCTCCCGAGGACGACCCGGAGCCGGGCGGCACGCAGCCCTGACCCGACCGGCTCAGGTGAGCGACGCGACCAGGATCACGTGCCCGTCGGCCCGACGCTCGAACGCCTCCACCGGCCGGCCGAGCACCTGGGCGGCCGTCTTGATCGCCCACTTGACGTCGATCACCCCTTGCAACGGGCGCGCCGGCACGCGCAGGACGAACTCGTGCTCGGTCTCCAGATCGCGCACGATCTGCAGCACCAGCTCGTCAGGGCGGACGGTGGACATCGCTGCCATCCTCGCCGATCGGCAGCGGTTTGCACCCGGGCCGAAGGGCCTCGATCTGTGGCGGCGCAACCGTTGTGGTCGGTCGTGGCGCACTGGTTTGATGGCGTCGGGCGGGCTCGGCGCCCGACCCGGGCCGCCCGGGGAGGCGGCCGTGCGGCTGGCGTCGTTCAACGTCGAGAACCTGTTCGCGCGCCCCAAGGCGATGGACGAGACCCAGGGTGACGCCGCGACCCGGCGGCAGGTGCTCGCTGCGCACGCCCGCGTCTCCGAGCTGTTCGAGCGGTCGAGCTATGCCGGCGTCGAGGCCGACATCCTCGCCCAGCTCGACGTGCTGGGTCTGCTGCGCTCCGACGACGGCCCGTACGCCGTGCTCCGCAAGGTCCGGGGCCAGCTGGTACGCCGCCCGCGCACCGGCCCGGTGGTCCTGGTCGCGAAGGGCCGGGCGGACTGGGTGGGCTGGATCGAGCTCAAGACCGTCGCGGTCGACGAGGTCGCGACCGAGAACACTGCGCGCGTGCTCAACGAGCTGGACGCCGACGTCGCGACCGTCGTGGAGGCCGACGACCGGCCCGGCCTGCAGATGTTCAACGACGCGATGCTGCCGGCGGTGGGCGGCACGCCGTACGAGCAGGTGATGCTCGTCGAGGGCAACGACACCCGCGGCATCGACGTGGGGTTCCTGGCGCGGACGGCGTACCGGCTGGTGCAGATCCGCACCCACATCTTCGACCAGGACGCTCAGGGGGTGGTGTTCTCCCGCGACTGCTGCGAGTACCACGTCGACACCCCGCTCGGCACGCGCCTGGTGGTGATGGCGAACCACTTCAAGTCCAAGGGCTACGCCTCGCCCGGCGACCCGGTGGGCGCGAAGCGACGGCACCGGCAGGCTGCGCGCGTCGCGGAGATCTACGCGTCCGTGCGCGCCGAGGGGATCGACCACGTGGCGATCATGGGCGACCTCAACGACGACCCGTCCAGCTCCGCGCTCGCACCGCTCCTGGACGTGCCGGGCCTGAGCGACGTCAGTGCACACCCGGCGTTCGACTGGAACCACCGTCGCGGCACCTACGGGTCGGGCAACGAGAAGGAGAAGATCGACTACATCCTGATGTCGGGTCCGCTCTTCGGCCGGGTGGTGGGCGGCGGCGTCTTCCGCAAGGGCGTGTGGCGCGGGGCGCGCACCAAGGACCCGTGGGACATCTTCCCGACGCTGACCGCCAAGCAGCAGGAGGCGTCCGACCACGCCGCGATCTACGCCGACCTCACCGACTTCTGAGCAGGGTCCGGTCGCTCAGGCGAGCAGCTGCTGCGCGAGCGCGGCGCTCGCCGGGTAGTCGACCTTGCTGACCGGGGTGCGGGGCACCTGCGAGACGAACAGCACCTGCTTGGGCACCTTGTAATTGGAGATCAGCGAGCGCGCGTGCTGGCGCAGGTCCTCCTCGCTCGTGGTCGCCCCGGCGCGGAGCTGGACCAGCGCCGTCACCTGCTGGCCCCAGCGCTCGTGCGGGGTGCCGACGACGACCGCGTCGAAGACGTCGTCGTGCCGCAGCAGCACCGCCTCGACCTCCTCGGGGTGCACCTTCTCGCCGCCGGTGTTGATGCACACCGACCCGCGGCCGAGGACGGTCACCGAGCCGTCCTCCTCACGCCGTGCGAAGTCGCCGGGGATCGACCAGCGCACCCCGTCGACCTCCTTGAAGGTGGCGGCGGTCTTGACCGGGTCCTTGTAGTAGCCCAGCGGGATCGCGCCGGTGCGGCCGAGCATGCCGTCGACCCCCGGAGGGCAGGGCCGCATCTGGGTGTCGAACACCTCCACGTCGGCGCCGACGCCGAACTTCGGGGCGCCCGAGGGACCCTCGGAGCCGTCGTCGATCCGGGAGCCGGTGGTGCCGGACTCCGAGGAGCCGTACGAGTCGAGGATGAAGCGGCCGGGCAGCGCCCTGCGGATCTCGTCGCGCACGCCCTCGGACAGGGGAGCGGCGCCGTTCGAGACCGCCGCGAGGGTCGAGAGGTCCCAGCGGTCCGGCTCGGCCAGGATCGCCTCGGCCACGGGCCGCCCCATCGCGTCACCGAGGAAGGTCAGCGAGTGGACCCCCGCCTTCTGCACGAGGTCGAGCACCTTCGTCGCGTCGAAGCTCGGCTCGGTGTAGAGCGCCACGGTGTAGCCGGCGACGTGCCCGTTGCCGAGGATCCACTGGCTGCCGCCGTGCATCATCGGGCCGCAGGCGAGCAGGACCATCGGGTTCTGGTTGGCGGCCGCCTCGGCAGCCAGCTGCTCGACCGAGTCGAACGGCGCACCGAACCGGCTCGCGTTGAGGGCAGCCCGGATGATGTCCTCGTTGCGCCAGACGACGCCCTTCGGGTTGCCCGTGGTGCCCCCGGTGTACAGCACGTAGTGGTCGTCGGCGGAGCGTCCGGCGAGCCGTTCGGTGGACGCCGCGGCCAGCGCTGCGTCGTACTCCTCGCCGAGGACCAGCACGTGCTCGAGCGTGGGCAGGTCGAGCGCGCGTACGGCGTCGACGTGCTCGGGAGCCACGATCGCGGCCACGCAGTCGGCGTTGTCGTAGAGGTAGGCCAGCTCGTCGTGGAGGTACTTGTAGTTGATGTTGATCGGCACCGCCCTGGCCTTCAGGCAGCCGTAGAACGCGTCGACCCACTCGATCCGGTTCGCCGAGTGCACCGCGACGTGGTCGCCCGGGCGGACGCCGAGCGAGAGCAGGTGGTGGGTCAGCCGCGTCGAGCGCTCGTCGACCTCGGCGAAGGTGTACTCGCGGTCCATCGTGACCACGGCCGGCCGGTCGGGGACGACGTCGGCCATCGCCTCGACGATGTCGGCGATCGTGATCGGCCGGGTCGAGGAACTCTGCGGGGTGTCGGCGAGCTGGGTCACGGCGCCACTCTCTCAACTAGAACACGTTCTCGTCCAGAGCGAGGCGGCGTGACCGGCCCAGCCGGCCTACTCAGCCGTGGCCCGCGAGCTCCGCGTCCTCGACCCGCGCCTCGTGGACGCTGTCGTCGATGTAGGCCTGCGCCTGCTCGGGCGTGAGCCGGAAGGCGTAGGACATCGCGTACACCCCGAGCGAGAGCAGCAGCAGGAGACCCGCGCTGAGCCCGAAGTTGAGCTTCTCCAGGTTGCCGGCCGCCGGCTCCGGGTAGTTGCCGAGGTAGGAGATCGCGGTCAACCCGATCAGCCAGGGGAACACCCACGCGCCGGAACGTACGTCGAGCCGCTCGCCCTTCATCTGCCCCGACATCGCGAAGGCGGCGAGCAGCACGAAGCCGAGCAGCACGGCGACCATCAGCTTCCACACGGTCGTCCAGCCGGACCAGTAGACGATCAGGTTCGAGCCCCAGAACGCGAGCAGCGGGATGGTGTGGCCGCCCGGCAGCCGGAAGGGCCGGTCGTGGTGGGGCACCTGGGTCCGCAGCGACGCGTGCACGAGGGGGCCGGAGGCGAACGACAGCACTGTCGCCGAGGTGATGAAGCCGACCAGCTGCTGCCAGCTGGGGAACGGCAGGAAGGCCACCAGCCCGATCACGAAGGCCAGGCCCAGCCCGACCATCGGCACGCCGTTGCCCGTGGTGCGCTCGAGCACCCGCGGCGCGTTGCCGTTGCGGGCCATCGCGAAGGAGATCCGCGAGGTGATCGTCGTGTAGATCAGGCCGGTGTCGCCGGGGGAGACGATCGCGTCGATGTAGAGCATCACCGCGAGCCAGCCGAGGCCGAGCCCGGTGGCCAGGGCGGCCAGAGGCCCGAAGTCGTTGGCGAAGGAGAGCTTGCCCCAGCTGCCCGAGTGCGCGAGCGTCGCGGGGTTCAGCGAGCCGATGAACGCGACCTGGAGCAGCACGTAGATCAGCCCGGTCAGCAGCACCGAGCCGATCACCGCGATCGGCACGTTGCGCCGGGGGTTGTCGGTCTCGCCGGCGAGCTCGATGCCCTGCCGGAAGCCGAGGTAGGAGAACACGATCCCGCTGGTGGCGACCGCGGTGAAGATGCCGTGCACACCGGTGGGTGCGAAGCCGTGGGAGCTGAAGTTGCTGCCGTGGAAGGCGGTGACGAAGAAGGCCCCGACGACCAGCAGGATGATGAACAGCTTCCACCAGACCAGCACGTTGTTGATCCGGGCGAACCAGCGCACGCCGTAGTAGTTGACCGCCACGAACACCGCCATCAGCACGACCGCGGACGCGTAACCCAGGGCGGTCAGCGTGTGCACGGTCTCGCCGTTGACGGTGTGCTCGTTGGTGAACGGCGCGTACTTCGTGCCGTACTGCAGCGCGGCCTCGACCTCGATCGGCGCCGTGGTTGCGACGGCCACCCAGGTGATCCAGCCCGCGGTGAAGCTGGCGAGGTGGCCGAACGCCATGTGCGGGAAGCGCACCACGCCGCCGGAGAGCGGGAACATCGTGCCCAGCTCGGCGTACGTCAGCGCGATCAGCAGGATCAGCACGCCGCCGAGCGCCCACGAGATGATCGCGGCGGGCCCGGCCTCCTTCGCGGCGTTGAGTGCGCCGAACAACCAGCCCGAGCCGATGATCGATCCGACGCTGGCGAAGAGGAGGCCGACGATGCCGACGTGTCGCCTCAGGTCCGGTGCCGACTCGGCGGCTTCTTCCGGAGCGGTCGTGGTGGCCATGTCTACCCTCGCTGTCCCGAGACGCGGGCGGTCTCCAACCGGAGCCCTTACCCAGCACTTCGGAGAACATCCGCGTCCCCTGGAGCCAGCGCCGACCGGTTCGGACCCCCGACCTCGCGGACCGGAGCCGTCGGCCATGATCGTCCTGCGGGCCTCGGGAGGAGACCTGTCTGTCATCGAGCGAGGGGAGTGGCGTGAGCGTCACCGTCTTCCAGAACGCGCACGTCTTCGACGGCCACCGCTACCGCGGCGACGTCGGTGACGTCGTCGTCGAGGGTGGCCGGATCGTCACGGTCGGCGCGAGCGGTACGCCGAGCGGCGCGACCGTCGTCGACGTCGGGGGAGGGTTGCTCGCGCCCGGGTTCGTCGACGCGCACGTCCACGCGATCCAGGGCGGCCTCGAGCGACTCGCATGCGACCTCAGCGGCGTACCGGTGGACGAGGCGGCGTACCTGGCGCACGTCGGCTCCTACGCCGCGAGCCACCCCGACACCGCGTGGATCCGCGGCGGCGGCTGGGCGATGGCAGCGTTTCCCGGGGGCGTGCCGAGCGCACGGGCGCTCGACGCCGTCGTACCCGACCGACCCGTCGCCCTGGTGAACCGCGACCACCACGGCATGTGGGTCAACACCCGCGCCCTGGAGGTCGCCGGCATCCACGCCGGCACGCCCGACCCGCCGGACGGCCGGTTCGAGCGCGACGAGGCCGGCAACCCCACCGGGATGCTGCACGAGGGCGCGATGCGGTGGGTCGACGAGGTGCTGCCCGTGGTCGACGACGACGCGATGCTGGCCGGCTTCCTCGAGGGGCAGTCCTACCTGCACTCCTTCGGCGTCACCGCGTGGCAGGACGCCATCGTCGGCGCGTACGCCGGGATGCAGGACAACGGCCCGACCTACCTCCGGGCCGCGCAGGAGGGCCTGATCTCCGGGACCGTCGTCGGCGCCCTCTGGTGGGACCGCGACCGCGGCGCCGAGCAGGTCGCCGACCTCGTGGAGCGCCGTTCCGCCCTGTCCCACGGGCGGTTCTCGGCCACCGCGGTCAAGATCATGCAGGACGGGATCATCGAGAACGGCACCGCCGGCCTCGCCGAGCCGTACCTCGACCGGTGCGGCCACCACACCGACAACGCCGGCATCTCGTTCGTCGACCCCGCGCAGCTGCCGGCGTACATCGCGGCGCTGGACCGGCTCGGCTTCCAGGTGCACGTCCACGGCATCGGCGACCGTGGGGTGCACGAGGCGCTGGACGCCTTCGAGGGCACCGACCCGGCGCGGCGGCACCACATCGCGCACCTCCAGCTGATCGAGCCCGACGACATCCCGCGGTTCCACGCCCTCGGGGTCGCCGCCAACCTGCAGGCGCTCTGGGCCTGCCTCGACGAGCAGATGACCGAGCTGACGATCCCGTTCCTCGGCGCCGAGCGGGCGGGTCGGCAGTATCCCTTCGCCGATCTCCTCCGCAGCGGCGCGCGGCTGGTCGCGGGGAGCGACTGGCCGGTCAGCACGCCCAACCCGCTGGAGGCGATCCACGTCGCCGTGCACCGCGTCGACCACGGCGGCCTCGCACGGGGCGGCATGGAGCCGTTCCTGCCCGAGCAGGCCCTCCCGATCGAGGCGGCCTTCGCCGCCTACACCAGCGGGTCGTCGTGGGTGAACCACCGCGACGACGCCGGCACGATCGCTCCGGGCGCCGTGGCCGACCTGGTGGTGCTGGACCGCGACCCCTTCCTCGCCCCCGACTCGATCGGTGCAGCGCAGGTCGTCAGCACGTGGGTCGACGGCGAGGTCGTGCACCAGGCCTGAGGGCGCGGTCCCGCAAGAGCTCGCCTCACTCGAGGGGGCTCGCCCGCAGCAGCCGCACCTCCTCGATGTCGAGGCGAGCCTGCACCTGGCGCAGCACGATGTCGTCGATGCGCTGCTCGTCGCGGAGCTCGAGGAGCGCCTCGCGCCGAAGGCCGATGAGCGCGAGGGACAGGCTCGTGTACTGGTCGTCGTGCTGGACCACGGGGTCGCCGTCGCCCTCGGCCGTCACCAGCATGCGCTGCTTGCCCAGCTCGTGGCGCACGCGGTCGACCACCTTCGGACCGGAGCCGAGCTCCTGGGCGGTGGTGTCCAGAGCGTCGATGGCCGCGTCGAGGGTGTACTGGTCGGCGAAGCGGAACTCCTCGTCGACGGAGGTGTCGACCGGCAGCCGCGCGAACCGCACGACCGACGGCAGCAGCAGCGCCTGGAGGAGGGTCAGCACGATCACGCCGCACGTGATCAGCACGATCAGGTCGCGGTTCGGGAACGGCGCGCCCGAGTTCAGCGTGTGGGGGACGGCCAGCACGGCGGCCAGCGAGACAGCGCCGCGGAACCCGGCCATCGCGCTCACCGTGCGCTGCCGCGCCGGCACCCGGCGCAACCGCTGCGCCGGACGGCGATCGAGGAGCCGGATGAGGTACGGCGTGGTGAAGAGCCACAGCCACCGCACGGCGACCACCACGCCCGTGATCGCGAGGACGTCGACGCCTGCGCGCGCGATCGAGGCGCTGTCGAGCCCGCGGTACGCCGCCTGGGCCGACAGCCCGACCAGGACGAACAGCGCGCTGCTGAGGATCGTGGTGGACAGCGCCCAGAACGGGATCACGATCTGCCGCGTCACCGCATTGGTGATCCGCGGGGTCACCTGGCTGATGAACAGCCCGCAGACCACGACGGCCAGCACGCCGGAGGCATGGGCGAGGTCGGCCAGCAGGAACGCGGCGAACGGCGTCACCACCATCGCGATGCTCTCGAGCATCGGGTCGTCCATCCGGCGGCGCACTCGCCAGCTGATCAGTCCGATCAGGGCTCCGGCCAGCACGCCTCCGCCGTACGCGAGGACCAACAGCCAGGTCACGTGCCAGCCGGTGAGGTGCTCCTCGCCGACCGTCACGCCCACGGCCAACCCGTAGAGGACCAGCGCCGTGCCGTCGTTGATCAGGCTCTCCGCGCGGAGCACGGTGACCGTACGCCGCGGCAGGTCGCGGGCCAGCACGCCTACCGCCGTCGCGTCGGTGGGCGCCAGCGCCGCCCCGAGCACCCAGGCGGGCCCCCACGCGAGCCCGAGCCCGTGCGCAGCGGCGGCGACCGCGCCGGCGGTCGCGACCACCAGCACGGTGCTGGTCAGCACCACGACGCGGAGGTTGTTGCGGATCTCCCGGAGCGAGGTGGTCAGGCTCTCCCAGTAGAGCAGCGCCGGCAGGAACAGCAGCAGCACCGCCTCCGGCGGCAGCTGGGCCTGCCGCAGGTGCGGCACGAACCCGACCAGCACCCCGACCACCACGAGCGAGATCGCCGGCGCGATCGGGTAGCGCCGCGCGAGCGCACCGCACGCGACCAGGGCGACGCCGAGCACGACCACCATCTCGAGTCCAAGCACGCACACATCCTGACCAGCCCGTTGCCCGGGGACCAGGGCGGACCGGCAGGTGGAACCGGTCAGGGTCGGACGAGCTGTGCTTGGATGCCGCGAGCTCGTTGTTTTCGACGCCGCGGCACCAGCGCTCTTAGGCGGAAAGACGCACGTGTGCCTGGGAGCCAGCCGCTCAGCTGCCAGCTGATCTGACCTGACTTCACACGCTCGTTTGAGAGTCTCCCGCCCTGGTGAGGGTCAATCGCCGAGCGAGGCGACGACAGCCTCGCCACCAGCCCAGGTCGCCACGAGTGCAGGGCCACGAGCTGCGCCGCCGTGGGCCAGGTCACGGGCGATGTGCACGGCCTCGCCTTCGATCGATGCCCCTGGCGTCGCGTTCAGCTGCACGGACGATTCCCTGGTCCCGACCAGACGACCTTCTTCCCACATCTCGAGGACGGCCTGGTGCTGCTCATCCAGGAGCGCGCGACGGAAGCAGCCGAGCGCGACGGGGTCGGTGGTCCCGTCGTACAGCCAACGTTGCCCCAGCTCGGAGTGCTGCATGGTGCTCATCAGGCGTGCTTCGTCACTCTCGAGTGGAGCGCCGCGATAGGTGAACACGACGTGCTGGATCTGCTCTCCGCGTCGTGCGACGAAGCCCTCGACCCCCACTTCGCCCGCGGGGTCGTCGAACCGGTACGACCCGAGCACCTCGACCGACCCACCGAGCACCGCCTCGAGCAGCTCGCGCTTGGTCGGACGAATCGTTGCCGCCGCATGCACGATCGCCATGCTGCCGACGATACCGAGGGAGAGGACCGCCCGACGTCCCGGCGCGTTCCCGCCGGATGCTCATCGGCTGATGGTCTGTTCACCGATGTGACCATCTGGCGGCGGAGAGAAGGGCCTCCCGCTGCAGGTTGTCTCCACACCGTTGATGTCCCTCGCGCGAGCCGGCCCGGTCAGGTGCCGTCCTCGGTCAGGGTCGTGGGCGGCAGCCAGTCGGCTCCGAGGAGCTGGGCGAGGTCGGCGAGGCCGGTGGTGTCACTTCCCACCGTGTCGGAGGCTGCGGCGATCCGCTCCACCATCACCCTGCCGACCTGCTCCTCGACCGTGCCCTCGGCGTATGCGATGTGCCACGGCGAGACCTGGTGGTCGCGGTGGGTGCGGCCGGTCACCTGCCGGCCGGCAATTCCGGAGAAGCGGGCCTGGTGGAAGACGCCGACGCGCGGCTCGGTGCTGGCCCGGCGGCCGTCGGCGAGGGTCTCGCCGGCGTGCAGGCTGATCGAGGCGACCGCGGTGAACACGCAGACCTTCGCCTGACCGGTCTGGAACCGGAGCCGCTCGGCCTCGGGGTCGAACCGGTCGCGGCCGTAGATCGAGGCGACCTCGATGCCGCTGTCACGCAGTCGATCGGCGATCGGGTCGGCGGCAGTCGCGACGAACTCGACCGAGCACGCCACCTGCCGCTCGGCCTGGACCTGCTGGGCGATCCACTCGACCGTCGAGTCGACCCGGATCAGCCCGGCCTTCTGCCGGAAACGCAGCAGCGCGGCCCGACCCTTCGCGACGCTGCGGCCACGTCGCGCGATGTCCATCTCACGACAGAACTCGCCCCACTCGGCCTCGTACGCGGTCCGCTCCGCCGGCGTGAGTGCCACGGGCATGCCGGAGATCGGCACCGGCCCCCAGGGCGCGGCGCGGTGCAGCATCGCCGGGGGACGCTCGTCGGCGAGCCAACCGCGTACCAGCTTGAGGTCCGCGGTGCGTCGCGCCGCGTCGGTGGTCCAGGTCGCGCCGTAGCGCCCCTGCTCCACCCCGACGCCGTGGCGTGCCAGGGCGGTGGTGAACGCGGCCGCTGGTTGCGCCGCCGATGTCCACGCCTGCATCGGCTCGTCGAGGACTTGCGCGTACGCCGGAGCGAGGTACGCCAGCTCCAGGGGCGTGTGTCCGGGCGTGGCGGTCGTGGCGATCACGAACGGTGCCTGGTCGTGTGGCCGCCCGTGCCCGGAGATCCGCTCCCAGTGCTTCCACCGCTTCGTCGTCGTACGTCGCAGCGCGTGGGCCTCGTCCGCGATGATCACGTCCCAGGTGTGGCCCTTGACCTTCTCCAGCCGGTCCCAGGTGATCACGACCCATTCCAGACCCCCGTCGCCCAGGGCCGTGATCGTGCGGCACCAGTGGCCGATCGTGATCGCGGCGGGCCGGTCGGCCACGACGAGCACCCGTCGCGCGCCGCGGAGGTCGCCCACCGCCGTCGCCCCGAGGACCGCGGCGATCGTCTTGCCGACGCCGGGCTCGTCGGCCAGCAGGAACAACCGTCCGCCCGCCGCGGCGCGCGCCGCGATCGCATCGGCCGCTTCGAACTGGGTCCGCCGGGGCTCGAGCGCGTCGGTCGGCTCGGGGCTGGGCGTCGGACTGCCGGGGTTGAGGGCGTTCTCGATGAACCGACCGAGCGTGTACGGCCCCGGGGCGTAGGGCGCGAGGTGCGCGGGCAGAGCGCGCCCGACGAACAGGTGGGCCTTGACGGCCGCGTGCCAGGTGGCGCCGTCGACCTGCGTCCCGTAGGGGACGTCGAGCACCCACAGCCGCTCGCCCGGCCCCGCGGCCGGCAACGGCCGCTGTCGCGTCCCGCTCCGGCGCGGCGACGCGCGGCGCCGACGAGCGCTGGGTGGGCGACGACTCGGCATCCCCGGACGCTATCGGGGTCTGCCTCTCGAGGAGCCCCGGCTCGCCCACGTCCGCGGGCGACGCGAAGCTGTCGCAGCGATGTGACACGGGGTGCCGGGAACGCTGGCGTGCTGAAAGGTTAGAGCGACGCCCTTCCCGACCCGACGCGCGAGCCCAGCTCGGAGGGTGTTGGCTCGTCCGGCGCCGGGCAGGGAGCCGGGGCGGACACGTCCGACCGCGGCGCCAGCTTCGCGCGGAGGGGGCGCTCGACGAAGCGGAAGCTCATCTCAGCGAGGACGACGAACATGGCGATCCAGACGACATCGCCGGCCACCGTGTGGCCGAGAAGGTGGAGCGCCGCGATCCGGGCCAGGACGTTCCACAGGTAGATCGAGTACGACCGTTCGCCCAGCCACCGCATGGGGGCCGTCGACAACAGCCACCCGGCCGCCGCTCGCGGTTGCGTCACCACCCCGATCAAGGTGACCAGCGCCAGTCCCGTGCCGGCGACGATGACCAGGGAAGGGTGGTAGGTGTCGTTGCGGTGGGCCAGCACGGGCAGCAGGGGGACGGCCAGGAGGGCGCCGGGCGCAAGGCGCCGTACCGTGCGCGACAGCCAGCCGTTGAGGACCACGATCCCGAGCAAGGAGCCGACCAGGACCGGCAGCGCGTTGGTGTCGCTCCCGAAGTACTCGTGCTGGTCGTACTTCACGCTTCGGCTCAGGCCGAGGTAAAGGTCGAGGGCGAGCGTGACGCCGATGAACAAGGCGACGAGCGCGGCACATGCCCGAGGACTGCGACGGTAGGCCCACAGCAGGACGAACGGCCACAGCAGGTAGAACTGCTCCTCGATCGAGAGCGACCACGTGTAGTTGAAGTAGTCCTTGGTGGCGAAGGCCTGGTCGGTCCAGTCGAAGAGGCTCGTGGTGTAGGTGACCGAGGCAGCGGCGGGTGCCAGAACTTGTGCGACGCCCAGGTCCGGTCGCCCGATCAGGAGCACCACGATCGTCGCGGCGACGACGGCGAGCAGGCCCGGGAAGAGGCGCGCCGCGCGTCGACGAAAGAACGCCCGCACCTCGATGGTGCCGGCCTGGAGCTCGCGCACCAGCATCGTCGTGACGAGATACCCCGAGAGACAGAAGAACACGGTCACGCCGACGTAGCCATCGATCAGCGGCCTCGTCGGGGCGTGCTGGCCGAGGACCAGGAGGATCGCCGTGCCGCGGATGCCGTCCAGTCCCGGGTGGTGACCGCGGTTGCGCGGGAGGACGTCGGCTGTCCCCATCACGGCACCTCCGGCGGCCCGGCGACGCGTTCACGCCTCGCCCCTACTCCTCTCGACGTACGTTCCGAGGTCCCGGTTCAGTCGTTGTCAGGCGAGCTGACGTGCACCTCGGCTCACCGGAGTGACGCCGCCGACGTGCGTCGGCTCTGCTGAGTCACGTCGGTTGTCGGCTCGAGCTTGAGGACATCGACGTCTTCCAGCGACGCGCCGGCACGAGAGTGTGTGCGCTGTATGTAGCGGCCCGCATTGAATCGTCAGCTCATCGATCGTTCCGTGGGTCCCACCCGCGGCGGTAAGACGCGCGCGCGGCGCGCGTTCGGTCACGGCGTGAGCAGACGCCTGGTTAGCGCGTGAGTGCGAGGTCGGCGATTCGCAGGATTCGCTCGTAGTACGGCTGAGCGTCTGGTGGGAATGCTCCGATAGAGCGCCGGAGCTCGTCTGCGGCCTGTGACAAGCGAGACCTGTCCAGGCCGGAGAGCGAGCCGACCCTGGTCGCCCAGCCGTAGAGGTCGGCACCGATCATGACGGCGTCCACTTCTCCGTACTCCAGACCCTTCTCGACGGAGTCGGGGAACGGCTCGGCCATGTGTAAGCGCATCTCTTCCGCGAGAGTCTCGGTCACGGCAGCAGCGTAGATCCGGAGTACCGCTCATCGACATGAGTGCGCCTGTACGCGGCGGAGTGACGCGCGTTCAGGTTGCGCGGATCGCAGCATGAGCGGATTCGTGGGCTTACCGCGTGCCCCACCCGCAGGGGTGTAGCGCTCCTCGTCAGGTGAAGTGCAGCCTGCTTCTAGGTCTGGAGGCGCGAGCCCCGAGACCTGGCGGGAGAACTCCTCGCTCATCCCCCGTGGCGAGGAGTTCCCCCGAGCCCCGAGCGTGCCATCAAACCCGGAGTCCAAGGCCACGCATGTCCGCCATCAGCGATCAGAACCTGGAAACCGTAGGTCCCATCGGAGCCATCGCCGAGGCGGTCGACATCCTCATGGCAAGGCACGGCATCACTGAAGACGCCGCCATCGACCTGCTGGTCCGAGCGTCGGGCGAAGCCAATGCCAAGGTGCGCGAGACCGCTGGGCGCATCGTTGCCGGGGCGACCGGACAGTAGATCCCCGCTCAACCTTCCAGCCTCCCCTGTTGTTGCCAGAGTGGGCCGACCAGCGGTCACGCCCGTGCCGCGCAGGCAGCGGCAACGTCACAGCGCGGCACAGGCCAAGTTCCCGGGCGTACGCCGCGGGCTAGAGTGTCTAAGCATGGCGGAGGTGAATAACCCGCTGCGGCTGGCCATCGTCGATGACTATCCCCTAGTCGTTGCAGGAGTCGCCTCGTTCCTGGCGGCCGAGCGGATCGACGTGGTGGAGACCGGGGCGATGACGGCTGTCATCTCAGACGTCGACATCGTCCTTTATGACACGTTCGGTCAGGTGCAAGGTGTCGGCATCGATCTGGAGGACTTCGTCCGCGACAGCGGCGCGAAGGTGGTCATCTACAGTTGGAATCTTGAGCCGGAGATGATCAGCCAAGCGTTGGCCGGTGGTGCCAGTGGTTACCTTTCAAAGGTGCTCACCGGACCCGAGATCGTCGCCGCCCTTGAGCGGGTCATGCGCGGCGAGGTCGTCGTCATCACCGGTGACAACGAGACGAGCGTCGGTGGGGTGGGCGACTGGCCTGGCCGTGCCCAGGGGCTCTCTCCGCGTGAGGCGGAAGTGCTGGCGTTGATCACCCAAGGATTGAGCAATCAAGAGATCGCTGATCGTGCCTTCGTCACCATCAACACGGTGAAGTCCTACATCCGCTCCGCCTACCGCAAGATCGGGGTCACACGACGCCCACAAGCAGTGTTGTGGGCAGTAACGAACGGCTTCAAGCCCGACACCCTGCGCACCGTCGACCCTGCCCTCCTGAAGCGGCCGTCGCCAGCGCAGGCTTCCCAGCCTCCTAGGTCATAGGCAACGCGTCAGCCAACCTGGTCAGCACGTCGTGATGATGGACCGGCGCAGCGTGAGGGGCGCCGGGACTCTGCATGGGAGCGCGTCTACAGGCGGCGGAGTGACGCACCTTCGAGACCAAGCGGATCGCGGTCCGGGCAACGGCTCGACACGATGTTCGTGCGGACTTCAGCCGGATGAGGATCGAGACCGGTCCACTCCAGCAGGTGGGTGGTGGGCCGACCCATATCGGCGCACGCAACGTCGTAGCAAGGTCCATGGCGTCACAAGCGTCGCCCCGGCAGCCCTGACACGTCGCCACGGGGCCGGCTCGGCCGACCTCTGGTCGACCTGTGCCGCAGCCTACGGTTCGAGAAGGCCGCGGACGACCGCCTCGGCTGTTTCTGCGAGCGTCGTGTGGTGACTCCGGGCATAGCGCCGCAACGTTTCGAAGGCCTCGTCGATGCTGATACCGCGGCTGCCTGCTAGAAAGCCCTTGCCCTGCTCGATGGAGACTCGGCTGGTCAAGGCCCGCTGAAGCTGCTCGATGTGTTCGACCTGCTCGCGGACGTGCGCGTCGTGGACCAGGAAAGCAGTGGTCAGCTCGGCCATCATCGAGGCGGCGGCCAGGTCCTCATCGGGCCAGTCCCGCGACTCTCGTGAGTACAGGCCGAGGACCCCAATGGCCTCCGCACCCAGCTTCATCGGGACCGACGCCACGGCTGTGATACCTACCTTGGCGGCCGTCTCGCAGTAGACCGGCCAACGGCTCCGCTCCTCAGCCAACTCCGCGACGGTGACCACGTCGCCGCTGCGCCAAGCCATGACGCAGGGGCCTGACTGGCTCTGCTCTTGAGCGCGCCCCACCGAGGCGATCCCGCTGTCGTGCGCGGTCTGAAGGACCAGCCTGTCGCCGTGAACAAGGCTCACTGCGCTGCCGCTGAGCCCGAGCACGTCAGTGACCCGAAGGGCCAGTTCGTCGAGCGACGTCTGCGCGTCGAACGGCGTGACGAGCTGCTGCAACGTTGAACTCGCCAGCGTTTGGAGGAAGAGCTCGCGGTCATACATCGCGGCCTCTCAGGTATGACCCTCTCCCCGGTCACGATACGCGCCGTGCCACGAATCTTTGGCCGATTCGCTGGATCCCAATGAGACTGAACGCCTGTCGAACGGAGTGTTCGCTCAACGGCTATAAGCGGGCGCGCGCCACCCGCGGCTATGACGCAGGTACGTGTCTCATCTGTCGCCCTCGGTACCCGCAGGCGGTGCCCGAGCCACGACCGTCACCTCAGCCGTGCAGTGGGTCCTGTCCTCGGTCATGCCTCCTCGCGCAGCGCACGTACGCCGGCCTCGACTCTCGGTATACGTTTCGGGCATTCCGTTTTCGGGGACTCTGTCCTTGAGGGATGACCCATTCTCGGGGGTGCCTATGACGTCAGCGACATCGACAGATCCTCAGTGGGATCGGGTTATCGAGATCGCCGCGAAATTGTGGATCGACGGTCAGTACGTCGCCGAAATCGATCCTTCGCCGGCGCAGCACTTCGTCGACCTCCAGTGGGCCGCTCACCAAGCGGGGCGTGTCCTCGGTGGCCGTACGAGAGTGCACGTCGGGCCGTCTCGCGGGCCCGCTGATCCAACGGTCACGGTGACCGTGACCTACGTCGATCCGGACGGGCGGAGCCTGCAGCGCGCGGAGGAAGGCTTGGAGAAGCTCATGCGCACGGTGCTAGCTGAGCAGGCCAACCGTTGAATGCGCCACGGATCCAGTTCGCCGATCCGTGCTGACACGCAGCGCACCGAAACGCGGCGGAGTGACGCTCGTAACGGGCTAGTGCTCGCCTGCCGCGTCGAGTGTCGCAACGACGAGACGTGCGGAGGCATCTCTCGCCGGACCGACATCTAGGCGATACGCGCCGAAGTTCACGATGTAGAAGTCATCACCGACTTTGGAGTGGACTGGCCTCCAGTCATCCGGTCCCATCGATCCATCCTGTTGGCGATTGCCTATGCCCTCGACGTAGGCATCGAAGTGCTCGTAGATGTTTCGGACGTGCTCGATGTCGGGCACGTCCGCCTTAAACACCTGAACCGCCGTGTTGCCTTTGCCGAGCACGCGCTCGGCACCCCGCAAGACGTTGCGCAGTGCATCGGCGAACAGCATCACGTCGACTTGCGCATCTTCGAACTCGGCGCCGAAGATGCGGTCAGCCTGTCGTTGGACTGCCTGATCCCAAATGAACGTCCATGTGGCCCAGTTGCCTCGGTGGTCGCGCATGCACACATTCTCACCTGAGTCGCTGTGGTATGCCGCGGAGCGCGCGAAGGCGGCGGAAAGACGCGCCTTGACGTTCGAATAACAGGACACATCGTTCCGAGATCCAGAGCTACCGCTCGTACGGCGGATGCACGCCGAGCCCGGCCTCGCGCGCACGGACGATGGCCTGCGACCGGTCGGCGACGGCCAGTTTCGCGAAGATGTTCGAGACGTGGTTGCGGACGGTCTTCTCCGAGATCGTCAGCCGTGTCGCGATCCTGCTGTTGGAGTCGCCGTGAGCCAGGAGGTCGAGGACCTCGCGTTCGCGGTCGCTGAGCTGCGGGAAGGTCTCCGCGCTCCGCGCAGCGCCGTGGGCGAAGAAGTCGAGGACTCGCTGAGCGACTGCCGG
>NZ_RJSF01000040.1:647422-649426 GCF_003725535.1 Nocardioides pocheonensis
GCCCGTCGCGACCGCGTGGACCGCGTGCAGGATGTCCGCCTGGTTGGTTCCCTTGAGCAGGTAGCCCCGGGCGCCGGCGCGCATCGCTGCGAAGACTGAGTCGTCGTCGTCGAACATCGTCAGGACCACGATCGCGACCTGAGGATTCGACTGCAGGATCTGTGCCGTCGCCGCAACTCCGTCGAGCTCGGGCATGTTCAGGTCCATCAGGACGACGTCGGGGTGTTCGCGGGCGGTCGCGGCGACTGCTTCGGTGCCGGTGGCCGCCTCGCCCACGACGACGACGGCCGGATCGGTGGCAAGGAGCGCACGCAGACCGCTGCGGAAGACGGGGTGGTCATCGGCGACGAGGACCTGGACTCGATCTGTCATCTCACCTCGGGCACCGGTAGGCGTGCGTGGACGACGGTTCCACGTTGGTCTGAGCTGATCTCGAGCCGGCCGCCGAGCTCCTCCGCCCGCTCCCGCATTCCCAGCATGCCGACCCCGGCGGGTTGGTCGGGCGGCAGCCCCCGACCGTTGTCGGCCACCTCGAGCTCGAGCGCGCCGTCGAGGTGCACCCTGACACTGCATGCGGTCGCGCCTGCGTGCCTGACGACATTGGTGAGGGCCTCGCAGGCGATCCGGTAGGCAGCGACCTCGACCGCGGCGGGAAGCTGGCCCAGTTCCTGATGAGGAAGGCAGAGGGTGATCGTGAGCGACGGGGCGGTTGCCTCCAGCTGCGACGCATGGAGCTGGAGTGCGCGCACCAGACCGAACTCGTCCAGTGCCGGCGGTCGCAGCCCGTACACGACGCGGCGTACGTCCGCGACGGCCTGCTCGACCTGGGTCTCCAGGGTCTCGAGGAGGTGCTCGGCTTCATCGGGCGCCGAGACGACCTGGCTGCGCGCGGCATGCAGGCCGAGGGTGACTCCCGCGAGGGTGGGGCCGAGCCCGTCGTGCAGGTCCCGGCGCAGGCGTCGCCGTTCTTCCTCCCGGGCGCTGACCAGCGCGACTCGCGAGCGCTGCAGAGCGAGGCTGGCCCGGACCGCGTGCGCTGCGACGCCGACTTGCCGCGCCAGGTCGACCAGGAGGCGGCGATCCGACATGTGCAGTGGCTGGCCGGGCGCGCGCGGCGACACGAGGAGTCGGCCGACCCGTTCGGCCTGGTAGGTCATCGGGAACTCCTCGACCGTCCCCGCCGGCCGTCCGTGCTCGGCCGCCATCGACCAGCCGGTCTCGTCGAGCAGCTCGACCGCGGCGTAGGGGAGCCGCAGGGCGTCGGTCACCGCCGTGACGACGCCGGGAAGGACGGTGTCGGGCAGCATCGCGTGCTCGAGCTGCCGGCCGATCCGGTTCATTGCTTCGTAGGGTCGCAGCCGGTCGCCGTAGAACACCTCGTCGACCGTTCTCTGGACCAGCGCGCGCAAGGGCTGGAACGCCGCGGCTGCAGCGACGGCCGCCGCGACGTGCTCCGCCTGCGTGGCGTGCCCACCGACCGCGGCCTCGACCACCGCGACGATGGCCAGGTAGATGCCGGCGACCAAGGCGCTGACGACGGCGTACGCCGCGGCGCGCCGGACGACCAGATCCAGGTCGTAGAGCCGGTACCGGAGCACGGCGACACCCAGAAGCACGGGCATCACCAGGAGGGCGACCGAGATCAACACGTCGCTGACCACCGGCAGCGCGTCGTGCAGCAGCAACGGCACAGGGAACAGCGAGACGCCGGCAAGGAACCACTTGAGCTGCTGTCGCTCGTCTCCGCCGGATCGACGCCAACGCAGCCCCAGCGTGACCAGGCCGGCGCACAGCGCCAGCAGACCCAGCGGGGCACTGATGGCGATCATTGCCGCCCAGAGACCGTCCAGCGCGGTCATGGCGTAGGGGTTGTCTCGACCCGGCACCGACTCGAGCCGCTGGGGCGTCAGCGCGTTGCCGAGGGTCGCCAGCACGATGAACGCCCAGCCGGCCCAGAGGGTGGGCCGCCATCGTCGGGACAAGGGCCGACCATCGGGAAACACC
>NZ_RJSF01000040.1:649476-840917 GCF_003725535.1 Nocardioides pocheonensis
GGCGTACCGGGCGTAGAGGCCACCGACCCCCAGGATCGTCAACGACACCGCGCCCGCGCAGAAGAGCGGGCCGATCGCATTTCCTGGCCGCTGCCACACGACCAGCGCCCCGACCACCGCGAACGCGACGGCGCTCAGGCCCATCAGCGCGTCGCCGAGATGCCCCCCGGCGGCGCCGAGCACGACGGCGAGCAGCCATGAGGCGGCCGTGACGGCGACGGCTGACGCCGCCGCCGTCCGGCCGACTCGTTGCATGTCACGTTGTCTCTGTGCCACCGGTCATCTCCTGCATGCCGTCGCCCACAGTGTCGCCGCCGCGACGGCTCCAGTCCCGCGGATTGGGGAACTCCCGCTCAGTGCAGGAGATTGCCGGCAACCGTGACGAGGATCGACGCACCCGCCGCGAACAACCCGAGGATGCGAGCCGCGGAGAATGCCCGGGAGTGCTGTGCGCTCTCCGATCCCGCGCGGCCGACCAGCGCTGCGGCGCCCCCCACGATCAGCGGTAGGCCGCTCCAGAAGACGGCCAGTCCCAGCACGGAAGCCGCGGCCAGGCCCACCGCCCAGTGGCGGCCGCCCGCCGTACCCGCACCGACCGCACGGAGGGCTCGCGGGGCCAGCACTCCGAAGGTCACGATCGTCGTCAACGCCGCCATCACCAGGACGAACGGCATCCCCGACTTCTGGGAGTCCGGCGCCTGCGAGTCACCGTAGGTGCCGTAGACGACCAACGCCATCGCGAGGACACCTGCCACCACGCCTACGCGGGCCGCACGTGCGCGGCCGCCGTTCCCGCCGATCCGATCCCGTTCCACCACTGTCTGTGCCATGACCACTCCTTGGACGATTGAGCTGACGGAACGACGGTGCCGCCAGGGCTGTCCCACTGTCATGAGACCCGTGTCCCGTTCGCGTCGGGATCTCTGTCGAGTGAGCCGCCACGAGGCACGGGCACCGTCAACAGCAGCTCGCGACGTACCGGGCGAGCTGGACCCAGCCCGTACGAAGATCCGGGATTCACGGTGGGCCGCGTCACGGGCTCTTGAAGACATAGGCGGCGGAAAGTTGCACTCGGCGAGCCGACGTTTGAGGGGGATATCCGAGGGACCCGCATCCCCACAACAGCGATCAAGGTCCCGCGTGGCTTGTGTCTACAGGTCGGGAGCTGCGCGGCACGTAAGCTAGGGCAAGTCGATGGCGAGGTTCTCGAGCAGGCGTGCAGTCGCGAGGGCGGGTAGGGGCCGGCCGAGATGGAAGCCTTGACCGATGTGGACGCCGAGCTCGCGGAGGAGCATTGCCTGGTCTTCGGTTTCGATTCCTTCGGCGACGATTTCTACGTCGAGGTCGATGAGTAGCCGTGTGACGCCTGCCAGGACGTCGTGTGCGCGGTTGTTGGTGGTGGCTCGCAGCAGAAGGCTGCGGTCGAGCTTGATGGTGTCGACTTCGAAGCGGTTGAGGTAGCCCAGGGAGGCGTGGCCCGCGCCGAAGTCGTCGATCGCGATTCGCACGCCGAGTGAGCGCAGCTGGTGGATCTGTTCGACGGCGTCGCCGATGTTGTCGATGAGCGCGGATTCGGTGAGTTCGAGCTCGAGGGCATGTGTTGGCAGGCCTGAATGGTCAAGAGCCGCGGCGACGTCGTGGATGAGGTTGCCTTCTTTAAAGCAGGTCGCGGAGACGTTCACCGAGAGCCGTAGCGGCCGGTCGAGCCCGGTGCGCCAGCGCTGTGCCTGTGCGGTGGCGGTTCGGAGAACGTGCTGGTCCAGGGCTCTGATGGCCCCGGTGCGCTCGGCCGGGGGAATGAACTCGTCAGGGGACAGGCCGCCTCGTCGCGACTTTTCCCAGCGTGCGAGGGCTTCGAGGCCGATGATCTGCTGGTCCCGGAGCTGGTAGAGCGGTTGGTAGTGGACTTCGATCTGGCTGCGCTGGAGCGCCTGTAACAGGCGGATCGAGGTCAGTGAGTCCTGCATGGTCGAGCGGAGCGGTTCGGGTCGTCCCCGGATCAGGAAGGCGAGGACGGCTCCGATGACGACGAACATCACCAGCCGCAGCAGCCAGACCTGGGGGGCCTGCTGGACGCCTGCGGACACCTCGGCGGGAAGCGCGGGCCCGGCGAGCAGCCCCGCCGTCACCGCCGTGGCCAGCACGACCGGCCATTTGAAGCGAACGGCGGCCAAGACGATCGGCAGGTAGAACAGGTGGGGTGCCGCGGTGTGCGAGCCGCCCGCGGCATAGTTGGCCGCCCATGCCCCGCCCAGACCCGCCGCGGTGGCAACCATTGCGAAGATCCCACCCGCGCCGGTGTAGGCGATGACGAGGGTCCGAATTGCCAGGTCGCCGCGACGAGTGGCCCGCTCGAAAGCCGTGGTCAAGGTCCTCTCCCGAGAGGGCTCGCAGTTCGCTTTCCGTCCGGCTAGTGCCGCTGCAACTGTAGACGCTGACCGGCCACCAAGCGGCGCAACGCTTCGAATGCCCATTGGACGTCGCGTCACCGCCACCGAGATTCTCGAAGTGATGGCCAGTCCGGTCCTGCGGCGCGGGCTGGCGACCTGAACCTTGCACCTGCAGGGCTTCTGATCACGATGGCCTGATGCCGTTGCCGTCGGTGCTGCACACGATCAGGCGACAGTCAGAAGCGATGTTCTGGGTGGTTCTCGCCCTGCACCCTGACGTCTTTGAACGTTCGCGGCCAGGCGCACCTGGCTCTGTTCAACCGGGCGCGCGCACATCCTGGTGTTCGGCGGATTCCGAGGGAAGCGTGCAGTGCCGACACACACGAGTCCTCTCCTACTTTGCGGGACTACCTCTTCACTGCTCGTCCTGGGCGTCCCGAGGGGGACCGAGGCAGCAAGGAGGATGTCAGTTCGTGACGGCGCCGATCGTCGGGAAGACCTGCGTGAGCCAGCCGTCGATGTCGAGCAGCTCGGCGCCTTCGGGGACGCTGGCGAGGGAGGCGGAGACGAACTCGTGGACGGCCCGGGAGGGGAACTGCAGGAGCGTGACACCGGCAACCGACTGCAGCTCGACGATCACCACGGCAGCGCCAGTGTTGTCCAGGCACGGCCAGACGTGGACGTCGCCATCGCCCGTGGGCTCGAACTGCCCATTGAGGATCAGCTCGCGGGCGAAGGTCCAGCGCACCGGCCCGACGATCGACGCGACCAGCATGGACACAGCCAACGGGTCGGCCGGGTCGTAGTGGAACTCCGCCGGCAGGACAACGACGACGTCGCTCTCGCTCTGCGCGATCTGGACCGCAGTTGTGGTGGTGGTGAGGTCGCCGTTCATGTGTTGCCCCCGAGTATTGGGGCCCGCTGTGGGCCGGTCGGGGAGGAAACGGTCGTCGGGTCCACCCATGACCCAGAAACCGCAACTGGTCTAGTTTGAATGCGAACTGGTCTAGTTCACCGGGCAACACGCGTGAAGCCGCTGCACAAGGGGTCGCGAACGCGCGGAGGTCACCGATTCTCTGGGGAAGGCTTTCGCCTGAGCAGCTTCCCCGGGCGCCACTCGGGCCGGTAGTCCCGATGGTGCGACCACTCGGTGGCCACCACACGCAGGGTGTAGCAGGGCCAGACTGCCGGGTTCCCTTCGTCGTCGCGACAGGTCTGGCAGGTCGATGCCAGGAGTTCCGGCTCCCTGCCAGGGACCCGGTGGAAGAGCGGCCCCACGTTGCGGTGCGCGTTGACCAGTAGGCGGGTCGCGATGCAACCCGCTTCCACTCGCCATGGGCTCCAGATGTCATAGCGGCTCGCCTCCGGACCGGAGGCCCAGGAGTCGGCGAGGTCGCCGGCTTCCAGCGCACGCTGTGCCATCAACTCTTCCTCTTGGACCCGAGCCAGGATGAAATCTCTGATCGCCATGTCGAACTCCCGAGGTCGAGGGGTGCAACCCGACTGTGTTGCCGCGTCGGCGGGTCACGCCGAAGCAGGTAAACCTGACGATCATCCCGCGCCGACACATCTGTCAACTACGGCCACACGGACCCCATCGACCCCACGGCGGATCCGGGACGGCCCTGCCGGGGCTACCGCCCACGTCCAGAGCGACCGACGTTGCGCCCGTGCGGAATCACCAGCGGGCACAGGCGGCGATATGACGCAGGTTCCGACACCGCCAATCTGTGCGCGTCTAGGCACGGCGGCTCATCTCTTTCAGTTTGGGCAAGCCGGGACTCTCGGGTCGACCCGAGTGGTCCCATTCGGGTCTCCCAACGTGTCACCGTTGGCAAAGGTGTCACTCACGGCAAACAACCCGTCCCACGTACCTCCGACGATGAGGTAGAACGCCGTCACGCTGGCCATCGCCGACTGATTGTCGGCGACACACCCGACCGGCACGCGCGTCCCGAAAGGGATGCTGTCCGGTATGCCCTTCGGCACAGCGTCACCGCCGGGATTGGAGAAGACAGGACTGCCTCGATGGCTTCCGGCAATCTCCTCATAGGTCGGCCCTGACCAGGGTGAGCTGGTTGGACCCCCGTTCTCCCCACCCGGAGGGCCCGCTTCGGAACCTGCCTCGTTGCTGCTCGAAGATGCAAACGCACCGACGATCAGTACAACAACCGCGCCTGCAAGACCACCGATCGCCGTGAGCGTAGCGACTCGCTTCCTGATGCGCTTCTCGAAGAGTTTGCTGCTGGTGATTATCGCGCCGATCGCTATTCCCGCGACACCTACCAAGGCGGCAACGATGACCGCGATCGTATCCACCTGGTCATTGTTGGGTCGGGCGCTCGTGAGCTGTGATCATCGACCACTCCTCGGGACAGTCCGGACCATGTGTCCGGCCAGCCAGGTGGCCATGACACGCTGGTGACGAAGTGACGTAGGACGACCGGTGCGGGCTTCGATCAGAACGACGCTCCATAGGCTGGCAGCATCCTTGGCGCCGGATGCGACCGCAACTGAGCACCGGCATGAATAGTGTTGGAGCCGTGAGCGGTCTGGTGCTGAAGCCGAACGGCGATCCATTTGGTGCGGTCACGATGGCCCAGGACTACTTCTGGCTACCCGCCAACACGCCGTACGGGAACATGTCGCTCAAACTCATGAAGATTGGTCAACGGATCGGCCACGCGAACCTCCGGTTGGAGGAGAGCTATGAGCATTGGCACCAGTTCGTCACGATGAACGTGCCGCCGATGATGGACCATGGCACACGGCACTACTTCGCGAGCGAGGAAGCGGTCTTCATGCTGCGCCGCGCAGCCGACGAGATGGTCGCGCTCCTGTGGTTCTTAACCGCTCGGCTCGAGCTCGGCGAATATCCCGCGGTCATGAAGGTTGATTCGATCTACTCTGCGCTCGAACTCAGCTGGCCGCTAATCGACGCGCATCAAGCGCTCTTGACCACGCTGAACGAGGTGACGAACGCGCACAAGCATTCGTTCGTACAGTCCGACCTGAACGTCTTCGGCGCAGACGAACCGTGTGTCGCTGCTCTTGCATTCACACGGAACAAGCTCGCGGGGAGACTGAAGTTCTACAACGTTTCGTTGGCCGGTCTGGCTCGGGACTTCAGCCTCTTCGTTGCGGACGTATTCAGCCGCCTTCAAGAGATTGGGGGAGAACTCTCCGCGGCTGGTGCGACCTAGTGCACCAGGCCCGGTCTGCGCTTTGCTATGTCGCGACCATCAAGTCATGTCTGCAGAACCTGCGCCGGCAGGCGGCGAAATGACGCGGGCTCTGAACTGAGACTGAGTCGCTAGGCGCAGTCGACGCAATGGGTGGCGTCGTCGTCCTCGTAGAGGTGGTTGGGCTGCATGAGGTTGCAGCCTTCGCAGATGCGTTCCTTGACATGGCTCGCCGTACAGCCGCACGTGTTGCAGACCTGGCACTGAGGTTTGCCGCAGAGCTCGTGGATGGGGGTCCATGGCTGGATGGGTTCGCCGCACTCGGCGTTGGGGCACTCGCGGCCCGAGGCGCGCGGGCCGGTGTCGTACTTGGGGAGAGTGAAGGTGTCTGCCCAGGGAGGCTTCTCGGTAACGGCGACGATGACCAGGTAGCCGTTGCCGATGTCGGCGGCCTGGGCGTACATGGATGAGCTTCTGATGCCGTCGCGGTACTCGAAGGTTGTGTCGTCGTCGGTGATGCGGAAGTTGTGGCTGCCCTCGGATAGGCGTCGGCGGGCCTTCTTCACGATTTCGCAGGCCGACTGGTTGGAGCCTCGGCGCGGGGGTGGGACTCCGTGGGCGGGGGCGATCTGGACGACGTCTTCGTCGTCGAGGAGGACGACCATGCCCGGGACGGTGAGGTTTTCACTTGCGCGGACGCAGATTGCTTGTCGGGATGCGGAGGTGCGTTGAGCGAGAGTGACGATGTCGCCGGCGGTGGGCGTTCCAGTTCCGAGGGTGGACGTTGCCGTCTCGGCGGGGATGAGGAGGGCTGCGGAGAACCGTTCGCAGATGCGGTCTTCGACGGCGAAGGTGAGGTCGAGCGGGAGGTCAGCGAGTTCGTCGGCGATCTCGGGGGTGGTGCGTTGGATGTGGTGGCCGAGTTCGTGAAGGGCTGTGAACGCGTCTCGGCGGGGGTTGCCGGATTCGGCTACGGCGATGATGGCGCGCACGGTGTTGGTGGGGTCGTAGTAGGTGCCGGCGACACTGCACTCTTTGCCGAGGGTTGCTGACGGTTGAACGTTGATGGCTGGTTGGAGCCGGCGCACGATGACGTCGTCCCAGTTCCCCAGCTCCGTCAGTGGGTCGGTTTCGAGCCCGTGGCGGTCGAGGGTGCCGTCGTCGATGAGCTCGTGGAGTGCGTCGAGCGCGATGGGGACCAAGCGGTTGATGAGGTCCCATGGCATGGGGGTGGCCATTACTCGGCCTGGGGTAGGTGCGTGTCGAGGTATTGGTTGATGCGTTGACGCCACTGGTCGAGTCCGTTGTCGTCGGTTCGTCCTGTGGCGCGGGCGGCTGCTGCGTAGGCTCCGTAGGCGCATTCGCGTCGGGTGGTTGTTTCGTCTGCTCCGGTTGCGTTCGCGTACTTGGTGATGCGGGCGCGAACGGCCGGGGTGTTGAAAAGGTGGATGACGGCGGGTGGGAGCTTTGAGGCGGCTGCGACGAGTTCTTCGGCCGAATGCCCGGTGAGGGGTGCGAGCTTGGTCGCCTCGTCGGGTTGAAGGGGACGTTGTCCGCGTTTGATTTGCAGTGCGTCGGCCGGCGATAGGTCGAGCGCTTCTGACACCTGGTTGTTCTTCACGTTTGCGAGTAGCTGAGTGATGTTGCCACCCGTTTCGGGAACCCAGGTCGCGAAGGTGAGGGCCTTGAGGTCGTCGATGACGCTTGCGCGCATGACACCGTCATTGGTCCGTTTGGTCGGAGAGGATTGGTAGTGAAGGAGCTCGTCCGGGACGAGTGTCCGCTCCGGTGACGGCGTCCGGATATTCCCCAGATGTGCGTCGAGTGTCGCGAGGGGAATGGTGTGTGCGGCGTCGAGCCAGAGGACCGCAGGTGTCCCGATGGTCGTTCCGGACGCTGGGGTCACCGTTGCCGTGGAGTCGGCGAGGTCGGGGTCGAAGGTGACTGCTGCGACTCGAACGTGGTCGTCGTCTGGATTGGTGATGATAATGACGGCGAGTGCAGTCATCTCCCACCGTGCTCGCCAGATCTGGTCGGGCGCAGGTTCGGGCAGTTCTGCGGCTTCATCAGGGAACATGGGCGCGTCCATGGCCCGGGCGGCGAGTAGGCGTGCGCGGACAGAGTCGGCTGCCGTTGCGAAGTTGAAGTGGTCACCGCCGTTCGGGGTGTGCTGTTCGTCGCCCATAGTTACCTCCTTCCCACGTTCATCATCGTTGAACCCGACCATGGGCGCAGCGACAGGGCACCCATGTAAAGGTGGTGATGGCCGGGTGCTTCGATCTGGTCGCGGGTCTTTGGCGGCAGCGTTTCGCGCCTCTCAATGTGAACTGACGAGTTATCTCGACCACGACTATGAATACGAGTACTGCTCGGAGCCGGGCGCGTCATTGGTGTGGTGAATGTTGTGACGACCGTCGGCGTGGTTGTTGGGGTCATGGGGTTCCGCCTGGCGGTCCGTCGGGGTGCTCGCGGTTGTAGATGGCAGTGAGTTCGTCCAGGAGGTGACGTGCGAACTCGGGGGTGGGTGCGTGTTCGCGGATCTTGGCGAACATTGCCTGAAGGATTGCTTCGGCTTCACCTTCGCCGCAGCCGAGGATGAGGACGACAGATGCGATGCGGGCTTCTGTGGTCTCGGGGATGTTCAGGAACGGGTAGATCGTTCGCTCCTCGAGCGAGAACTCGACCCAGAGCCAGTCTGCGGCATCTGCTGCTGCGATCTGGTCGATCTGGTCCTCGGTGGTGGGGTCTGCAGGCCCGTACTCGGCGATGTCTGCGGGGTCGGCCGGGCTGGTGGTGTCGGAGACGTCGCGGTTGTCCGCGTCGAGGAACTCGTCGAAGCGGCGTGCGATGACCCGGGCGAGGGTCTGGTCGGGGAGGTAGCAGTCGCCGGCGGCGGCGAAGACGGCAGCGATGACGTCGAGGAGTGCCTGCTTGGTAAGCGGGGGCGGAGGGCCGGACTTGTTGAACTTAACTCCGGAAGGAACCGGGGTGCTAGCCGCGGCCTCGTGCAGGGCATCTTCGTCGCCTTGCCACAGCTCACCCCCTGCGCCGGGGGATCCCGCGGGTGCCCAACCATCGAGCGCGTTGACGGCGTCATCGAGGCGGACGAAGTCAGGGTGGCGCAGCAGCATCGTGGCGAGCCGATTCCGCATGAGCCCGACGGGGGTGCTCTTGGCGACGTCGATCATGTAGTTGCGGATGGTCTTGAGAAGGCGTCGCTCCAGGTGCCCCTGGTCGCCCCCCGCGGCCGCCTTAGCGTCGGCGACGATCGCCGCGCCCTTGTGGAGATACAGATCGACGGCCTGATCGATGACGGCGGCCTCGGTCCAGCTGTTGTGATCCCCCGGCGGCGGAAACGGCGACTTACGGACAACCTGCCAGACGAGGCGAACGACGAGCGTTAGCTCATCCTCCTCGTCACCGCTGGACATCGGCCTGACCTCACCATCCCGTTCGCCACCGGACCCGCGCTGAAGGCCACAGCCGCGAACAGTCTTCCCGACACGCGATCACTTGCCTTGAACCTGGAGCTCATCGGCGCGTCCAACCGCCCCGACCACGCGCCACCAAAACGCTCTCAGAGTTGGCTCGTCTGTACCTGGTGAGCACGTTGCCCGGGCCTGGTCGGCCCAGCAGCGACACACCGCCTGAGCCCTCCAGGCGGGCTGGGAAACCAAGGAGGCAACACCCATGACCGAGAAGAGCACCCCTCAGAACACCCCCGACATCAAGGTCACGGCCGAGCTGCGCGACATCCAGGGTGGCGCCATCGGCTTCTTCAAGGACCACGAGCGCTTCCTCTTCATCAACTTCGCCGACGCCGCCACCGGCAAGGCGTTCATCACCGAGCTCGAGCCGACGCTCGCGAACGGCCTTGAGGTTCGCCGCTTCAACGAGGCGTTCAGCGAGAACCGCCGCCACCAGGGCGACCCCGACGCACTGCAGTCCACCTGGGTCAACTTCTGGATCTCCCGCCCGGGCCTGACGTTCATCGGCGCCCCCGGCCTGGAGGCGTTCCCCGATGAGTTCGCCGCTGGCATGGGCGCCCGCAACGCCCTGATCGGCGACGTGGGGACCTCCGACCCGGCCACCTGGCAGGCCCCGTTCACCGGAGGCGCTGAGCCGCACGCGGTCATCGTCCTCGCCGGCGACAACTTGGCCGACCTCGACGCTCGCCGCACCAAGGTCGAGGAGATGCTGGCCCGCCACAGCGTCACTATCGTCGGCCGCCAGGACGGTGACGCCCGCCCCGCCCCGTTCGGCGGGCACGAGCACTTCGGGTTCAAGGACGGCGTCTCTCAGCCGGCCATCGAGAAGTTCACGAAGTCCGGTAAGGGCGGGACCATACCGCCCGGAGACGTGTTCATCGGCTACCGCGACTCCGAGGGGAACATCAGCGGCCAGCCCGTCACCACTCCGCCCGTCGCCCCGACGCCGTACAACCCGACCCCCGTGCCGGCGCCGGCCCAGCCGCTGCCGGACTGGACCCGCAACGGCAGCTTCGTGGTGCTCCGCAAGCTGCGCCAGGACGTCGGCGGGTTCAACACCTCCATGGCGAACGCCGCGCCCACCGTCGGCCTGACCACGGAGCAGCTCGCTGCCAAGACCGTCGGTCGATGGCCCAGTGGCGCGCCGATGGAGCGCCTCCCCGGTTGCCCGGCCCACATCGACCCGGCGCTCAACGACCCGTCCGTCGTGGCCCCGGAGGTTCTGAACGCCCAGCACATCAACGCGTTCGACTTCACCGATGACCCAGACGGCAACAACGTCCCGCGCGGCTCCCACATCCGCAAGATGAACCCCCGCAAGGACGTCCTGCCCGACGGGGACACCTCCGACAAGCACCGGATGGTCCGGCGAGGCATCACCTACGGCCCCGAGTTCACTCCTGGTGAGCCCGTCTACGGCCAGACGGTGCCCGACAACCAGGACCGCGGCCTGCTGTTCGTCAACTACCAGGCGTCTATCGCTCGCACCTTCGAGTTCGTCCAGTCCCACTGGGCCAACCGGGAAGACTTCCAGAAGCCCGGCGACGGCAAGGACCCGATCATCAGCCAGGACACCCCCGACGGGCCGTTCAACGTCCCCGGCCACGGCCAGGTCAACTTCGCCCGCTGGGTCACCACCGTCGGAGGCGGCTACTTCATCGCCCCGTCCCTGTCAGGCCTCCGCGCGCTGACGCGGTAGTCCGCCGGTGTCATCGGGGTCCGGCGACGTGTCGGACCCCGATGTCACCCTCGATCTGCGACCAGCCCTGGTCGCCGGGTGCCAGAAGGCACCTGTACCCAGATGGGTTACCCAAGGAGAAACCTAATGAGTGAAAAGAGGAAGGGCGTGCACATCACGCCCCGTGACGACGGCCAGTGGAACGTCATCCGCGACGGAGCACAGCGGGCGTCGTCGGTCCACCCGACCCAGGCCGACGCGACCGACGCCGGTCGCGCCACCGCCCGTCGGGAGCAGACAGAGCTCTACATCCACGGCCGCGACAACAAGATCCGCGACCGCGACTCCTACGGTGGGGATCCCTTCCCGCCGAAGGGGTGATCGGCGTGGAGCACGTGAAGTACGACCTGGGCCAGGTCCAGGCCGGCGCGACAGTGGTGGTCACCCTGAAGAACCGTGCAAACGTTCTCCTGATGACCGCGACGAACTACAGGGCGTACGTGGCCGGCAGGCGGGCCAGCTTCTACGGCGGTGAAGCGCTGCGGTCTCCACTGCGCAGCAACGTCCCGCACACTGACCACTGGTACGTCGCGCTCGACCTCGGCGGCGCAAGTGGCCGGATCGAATCGTCGGTCTCCGTCGAGCCACCGCGGCGGGCACGCCTGCCGTCGGTGGGCTAGCAGGAGGTGTCGGCCGGCCCCAGATGGTCGGCCCCAGAGCGGGGCCCCGTCCACCGTTGGTGGACGGGGCCTCGTGTGTTTGGTCCGCGTCATTCTGGGCGAAGTGACGCGGGACGCTGTACGAACGTCCGAGCCTTTGGGTGGTCGCGGGTGGTGGTGCGGTGCTCGGCGCCCTTGCAGTCCGGGGGCCTATCCTCCTGACCATGCCGGTTCTGGCGACCAAGGTCCACGTGCCGGAGCCCCGCGCCGACTCGGTTGCCCGCCCGCGGCTGCAGGACCGGCTCGAGGTCGCGGAGAGCGACACCACGCGCCTCGTGCTGGTCTCGGCGCCGGCGGGATTCGGCAAGACCACCGTCCTCAGCCAGTGGTTCGCATCCCCGGCGGCGGCCGGCCTGCGCGTCGCCTGGGTCTCCCTCGACAGCGGCGACAACGACGTACGGCGGTTCCTGACCCACGTGATCGCAGCGTTCCAGACCACCAACCCCGAGCTCGGTGTCGACGTGGGCAGCGTGGTCGAGACCGCTGCCGAGGTGCCGGTCGAGACCGTGCTGACCAGCCTGGTCAACGACCTCGACATGTTCGCCGATGCGACCGTGCTGGCTCTCGACGACTACCACGAGATCACCGCGCCGGCCGTCCACGAGGTGCTCGCGTTCCTGCTCGACCATCTCCCCGGCCATGTCCGGATCGCGATGACCACCCGCTCCGACCCGCCGCTGCCGTTGGCGCGCCTGCGCAGCAAGGGCGGCCTGGTCGAGCTACGAGCTGCCGACCTGCGGTTCACCGCCGAGGAGGCGGCCGACCTGCTCAACGACGTGATGGGACTCGCGCTCGCACGGGAGGAGGTCGACACGCTCGACGAGCGCACCGAGGGGTGGGCTGCCGGTCTGCAGCTGGCGGCGCTGTCCTTGCGCGGCCGGGAGAACCCTGCGGCGTTCGTCGACGACTTCGCCGGCAGCCACCGCTTCGTGCTCGACTACCTCGTGGAGGAGGTCCTCGACCGTCAACCGGACCGGGTGCGGGAGTTCCTGCTGGCCACGTCGGTGCTGCGTGAGCTCAACGGCTCCCTCTGTGCAGCCGTCACCGGCATGCCCGACGCCCCCGAGATCCTGGACTCCCTCGACCGGGACAACGTCTTCGTGATCCCGTTGGACGACGCCCGCCGCTGGTACCGCTACCACCACCTGTTCGCCGACGCGTTGCGCGCTCGGCTCCTCGCCCGTCACCCCGATCGCCTTCGGGGGCTGCACACCACGGCCGGCCGGTGGCTGGCTGAGCGCGGCATGTTCCCGGACGCTGTCCCGCACGCGATCGCCGGCGAGGACCACGAGCTCACCGCCGACCTGGTCGAGCTCGCCCTCGCCGGGCTTCGGAAGGGCAGGCAGGACGCCACCATCCTGGAGTGGCTGGCCGCGGTGCCCGACGACGTCGTACGCCGCCGGCCGCTCCTCGCGACCGCGACAGCCTGGAGCCGACTGGCCGCCGGTGACTTCGGCGGGATCGAAGCCTGGCTCGACGTGGCCCAGGAGGGTCTCGAAGCGCGGCCGGGGCCCACCGACCTCTCCACCCCCGCTCCACCGGACGTGGTCGAGGCGCACGCCCAGGAGGTGCGCGCCCTTCCCGCGATGATCGCCGTCTACCGGGCCTCGGTCGCGCAGGCCCGGGGCGACGTCGCCGGCACCATCGCGCACGCGCAACGGGCCTACGACCTGGCCGGCCCCGAGGACCACTTCTCCCGCGGTGCGGGAGCAGGCTTCCTCGGCCTCGCCGCCTGGGCTGCCGGCGACCTGGAGACCGCGGTCGACACCTTCACGGACGCGGTCGTGAGCTTGCGTGCGGCCGGTCTGGTCGCCGACGCGCTGGGGTCGACCGTGGTGCTGGGAAGCATGTGGCTCGCTCGCGGACGCCCGCTGGAGGCACGCCGGATCTTCGAGGAAGCGCTGGCCACGGCGGAGCGCCGCAGCGGCCCCGCCCTGCCTACGGCGGGGGACGTGCACGTCGGTCTTGCCGACGTGCTGCGTGAGCTCGGCGACCTGGAGGCCGCTGCCCGGCACCTCGACGTCGCCCGTGAGCTGGGCGACCTGGGCGCGCTGCCCGAGAACCGGCACCGCTGGTACACGACCATGGCCGGGCTCCTGCGGGCTCGCGGTGACCTCGACGGCGCGGTCGCGATGCTCGACGAGGCCGAGCCCCTGTTCCGACCCGGGTTCTTCCCCGAGGTGCGGCCCATTGCGGCAGCTCGTGCCCGGGTCCGACTCGCCCAGGACAACGTGGTCGACGCCCGTGCCTGGGCCCGGCAGCACGAGGTCGAGCCCGACGTCGAGCCGACCTACCTCGAGGAGTACGACCGGCTCACCCTGGCCCGCGTCCTCGTCGCCGAGGGCAGCCCGGCCGACGCGATCGCCCTGGTCGAGCCGATCCTCGACGCGGCTCGGGCGTCCGGGCGCGGGGGCAGCCTGATCGAGGCACACGTGGTGCTCGCGCTGGCCCGTCACGCCGCAGGTGACCCGAGTGCGGCGGCCGAGGACCTGTCCACCGCGCTCGCGATCGGCGTACCGGCGGGCTACCGGCGCCTGTTCCTCGACGAAGGCCCGGCCATGGTCGACCTGCTCACGAGCCTCCTTCGCGGTGCGCCGGCCGACGTACGACGGCACGCCGAGCAGGTCCTGGCCTCTGCCAAGGCGCCGACCGCGACCGCGCGCCTCGACCAGCGCCCGGACGAGGCCCTGAGCGACCGTGAGCTCGACGTGCTCCGCCTGCTCGCCACCGACCTGACCGGCCCCGAGATCTCCCGGCAGCTGTACGTGTCGCTCAACACGCTCCGCACGCACACCAAGCACATCTTCACCAAGCTCGACGTGAACACCCGCCGGGCCGCGGTGAGCCGGGCAACCGAGCGCGGACTGCTCTGACCCGTACGGTCCGGAGCCGCGAATCACATCATGTGGTGATGTGGCCTCACCACGTCTGTTCCTAACGTCCCAGACATCGCCGGACACCAGCCCGGCACCGCCAGGACAGGAACCAGACATGAACCTCACCCGCAACCGCCTCACCGCAGCCACCGGGGCATGCGCCGCCGCTGCCGGTGCCATCTTCGTCGGCGTCCAGATCAACCACCCCCCGGCGGACCTCGCCCACATCGTCACCACCGACGTCTTCGTCCGCGAGGTCGCGAAGATCGCGATGGGCATCCTGGCGATGGCCGGCTTCACCGGCATCTTCATCCGCCACCACCGCCGGTTCGGTGTCCTCGGTCGCGCCGGCTACGCGCTGCTGATGACCGGCTACCTCGCGATGTTCGCCGTCGAGACCATCGTCGCGGTCATCCTCCCGAAGCTGGCCGAGTCGAACCCGGTCTACGTCCAGCACTTCCTGGACGCGGCCATGGGTGCCAGCGCAACCAGCGACCTCGGGCACGTCAAGGAGCTGTTCATGCTCATGGGCCTGGGCTACGCCGTCGGTGGTCTGCTGTTCGGCATCGCGATGTACCGCGCCCGCGTCGTCGCCCGCTGGGCCGCAGCGCTCTTCGCCTACGGCACGGTGTCCGCGCTCGCCCTGGCTTTCCTCCCTGAGTCGTTCAGCCGGCCCTTCGCGGTGCCGACCGGTGTCGCCCTCATCGGTCTCGGCTACTCGATGTGGCGCCAGAGCCAGACCCGGACCGACGTGGTGCGGCCTGCCCGCGCCGCCGAGCCGGCAGTCGCGTGATGACCACCTCACCACTCACCGAGCGCCCGGCCCGTCAGCGGCCGGGCGCTCGGTCCGGCTGGCGCCTGGCCGTCGGGCTGATCCTGCTCAGCGCGATCCCGCTGACCGCCGGAGTCCTGCGGCTCGTGCAGCTCGCCGGCGGGCCTGAGCTCTTCCCCGCGGACCCGCGGTTCAACGTGTTCCCGGTGGCACTGCTGGTGCACATCGTCGGCTCGGCCGTCTTCGCGTTCGTCGGAGCGCTCCAGTTCGTACGCCGGTTCCGCCGGCGGCCGTCGAGCTGGCACCGACGGGCCGGGCGCGTCCTGGTCGTCGCGGGCCTGCTCGTCGTCGCCTCCGCCCTGTGGCTGACCCTGTTCTACGACCCGCAGCCCGGCAGCGGCCGGATCCTGTTCTTCTTCAGGCTCGTGGTCGCACCCGCGATGGCAACCTGCCTGGTCCTCGGGTTCACGGCGATCCGCCGCCGCGACATCGCCGCCCACCGCGCCTGGATGATCCGCGCCTACGCCCTCGGCCTCGGCGCCGGCACCCAGATCTTCACCGAGGGCTTCGGCCAGGCGATCTTCGGCGAGCACGTCGTCGCGGGCGACCTCGAGAAGGCGGCGGCCTGGATCCTCAACCTGGCCGTCGCCGAGTGGGCGATCCGTCGCGGCGCCACGCAGCGGCCCCGGCGTACGGCGGCTGCGGTGCGGGAGCGGGTGCCGGCGTGAGCGAGCGCATCACCAGCTACGACATCCGGGTGCAGGGTCATCTCGACGAGCACTGGTCGGACTGGTTCGACGCCGTCCTCATGACCCACCATGGAGACGGCACCACGACGGTGCGGTGCACGGTGCAGGACCAGCCGGCGCTGCACGCCCTGCTCGCCAAGGTGCGCGACCTCGGCGCCACCCTCGTCTCTGTCACGCCCTCGTCGCGCCGTACCCGGCCGACTCGGATCGGAGCAGTCCATGAACACGACGCCGGTTGAACCCGACAGCAGTCCGACCGCCCACCCGCTCGCACGGGTCGCCTGGCCGCTGCGCACCGCACGACTCACGCTCCGGCTCGGTGAGGCCAGGGACGCCGAGCCGACCTGGGCGTACCGCCGGCTCCCGTCGGTGGGGGAGTGGCTCACCGAGATCCCCGAGGATCTCGCTGCGTATGAGGTGAAGTTCGTCGACCCCGAGCGGCTGGCGGCGACGGTCGTCGTCGAGCTCGACGGGCAGCTGATCGGCGACTTCATGCTGGGGGTCGAGGACGCCTGGTCCCAGGCCGAGGTCGCGGACCAGGCCCGGGGTGCGCAGGCCGAGCTGGGCTGGGTCCTCGACCCGGCGTTCACCGGGCACGGCTACGCGACCGAAGCCGTGCGCGCCCTGCTCGATGCCTGCTTCGGGCAGCTCGGCGTACGCCGCGTCGTAGCCAACTGCTTCCTCGACAACGAGACCTCGTGGCGCCTGATGGAACGGCTCGGCACGCGCCGAGAGGTCCACGCCGTCGCCGAGTCCCTGCACCGGAGCGGCCGCTGGCTCGACACGGTCGCTTACGCGATCCTGGCCGACGAGTGGCAGCGCCTCCGGTGAGGCCCGCCGCGATCACCGTGCCCGGACGGCGTCGACGACCCAGCTGATCGCCTTCACAGACTCGGCCGCCGGCGCCCGGTCCTCGAGGAGGCCCGTGTGCGAGGACTGCACGACCGTGTGGAGGTGGTCGTCGGACAGGGCTGCCAGCACGTCCTGCGCCGCCGCCCAGCCGACCGTGTCGTCCAGAGATCCCGATGCCGTCACGACGGCGAGCGGGCGGCCGTCGAGGGTGGTCAGCGCCTGGGCCTGGCCGAACACCTGGTGGAGCATCGATGCGTCGTCGCGCATGTTTCGGGCTCCGTGGGCGCTCGAGGTCACGGCGCGGACCTGGTCGGCAGCCTGCGCGGGCAGGTGCGAGGGCACGGCAGCCGCGCCCACGCGTCCCAGGCCGAAGCGGTACAAGGTCGGCATGAGCGCGTAGACCCGGCGGATGACGGCGTACTGGCCGGGGTAGGCGGGCATGCGGGTGAACTGCTCGGGGCTCGAGCTGTCCAGCAGCACCATGCCGGCGACCTGGGTCGGGTAGCGGGCGGCGTAGGTCATCGCGAACGGGCCGCCGATGGAGTGTCCGGCGAGGACGAACGGACCGTGCTCGTCGGCCGCGGCCAGGAGCGCGTGGAGGTCCTTGGCTGCCGCGACCCCGTCCTGCGGGTGCGACACGTCGCCGCTCCAGCCCTGGCCGGCCCGGTCGTAGGCGCAGACACGGACGGTGGAGGTGAGGGAGGACGCGATGCGGGCCCACGACGCGGAGACCTCACCGAGGCCGTTGAACAGCACCACGGTCGGGCCGCCCTGGCCGCGGCAGTCGAGGTGCAGGCGGTGCCCGTTGACCTCGAACAGCCGACCGGGGGCGGGGTGGCTGTGGTTGTCACGGGACGCGGCGACGTTCTCGTACGTCGTGCCGAGGGATGCGAGTGCGAGGACGGCGACCACCGGTGTCAGGAGCCAGCGGCCGGCTCTTGTCGACCGCCGGATCTGCCTGGACATCCAGACCACCAGTGCGAGCATCAGCGCGGGCCAGACCCAGCTCAGGGCGGTCAGCGTCGAGTCCCCGGGCTGGAACGCGAGCAGACCGAGTCCCACCGCGGACATCGCCACTGCAGGCACCGATGCCCACCGCATCGGCTCGGCCGCCTTCCTCGACAGTCCGGCCATCGCGCCCCAGGCGGCGCCGAACGCCAGCAGGATCGACCCGGTGATGGTGGCCTCGGTCGCGCCGGCGAACACGCCGAGCGACAGGGCGGCCGCTCCAGCGGCGCCACCGAAGAGCGTCGCGGCGATGACGCGGCGCGTGCGGCGGGCCGCCGGCCTCGGCGTACCGGGGCTCTTCTCGGTGTCGCTGTCGTGGGCAGCTGTGCGGGTGTCGGTGCTCATGGCGCTCTCGCTCTCGCAGTGGGGGTGGTGCACTGCTGACGAGCGTGGCTCTGCGACAACCTTGGTCGCGCCGGCCAAACTGCCGGGTTCTCACCGGGTGGAGCCGAGCCAGGACGTCCTCAGAGGTCGAGGGCCAGCGCTGCGAGCTCGCTGCGGGAGGTGACGCCCAGCTTGCTGAAGACGTTCCGCAGGTGGAAGTCGACCGTGCGCGGGCTGACGAACAGCTGCGCGGCGACGTCACGCGTGGACAGGCCCTGGCGGACCAGGGCGGTGACGTTGCGCTCCTGCGCGGTCAGGTCGGTCGCGGTGGACACGTCCCGCTTCCGGGCCGTCTCGCCGGATGCCCGCAGCTCCTGGGTCGCCCGCTCGACCCACGAGCGCGCGCCGAGCTCCTCGAACAGCGTCAGCGCCGTGCGCAGGTGGGCCCGCGCGTCGACCCTGCGGCGGGCGCGGCGGAGGTGCTCGCCGTACGCGAGCTCCGTCCGGGCCCGATCGGGTCGGCGCAGCGACCCGGCGTGCGACTCCAGGGCAGCGCGGAAGTGCTCTTCGGCGTCGTCGCCCTCGGCGAGCACCGCGCGACCATGGGCGAGGGCCGCGGTCGCCGCGTGGACCCCGGAGGCGGCAGCGAACTCCTCCAGCTCGCCGACCCAGTCGAGGGCGAGGTCGCGTCGGTCGGCACGAGCCGCCGTCTCGATGCGATCGATGGCAGCCATGCGCCGTATCCACGGTGAGCGGATCTGCTCCAGGTGGTGCAAGGCCCGCGCGGGCTGGGTGGACTCGCGGAGACCGCGGGCCCAGTGGGCGAAGTCGTCGACGAGGGGTTCTGCGATGCCGACCGCGTGTCGCTCCCGGATCGCTGAGACCGACGCGAGGTGCTCCTCAGCGGACTCGTCGCCGCGCAGCGCTGCCACCAGGGCGAGCTCGGCGAGCGGGAGTGCGGTGAGGCCGGGATGTCCGGTGCTCGCGGTCAGCGGTAGAGCTTCGGTGGCGGCGTTCGCCGCCTGTGCCCAGGCACCGGTCGCGATCTGGAACTGGGCTCCACGTGTGAGGGCGTGCTCGACCATCGTGAGTGCTCCCGTACGCCGGGCCGCGGTCAGCTGCTGCTCGTGGAGCCGCAACCCTCGTTCGTCGTCGTCGATGAGGAAGGCGGCGACGCCTAGGTTCGGCTGCAGCACGTGGTCGTCGAGCGGTTCGGCGTCCAGGAGGGTGAACGCAGCCCGGAAGCGTTCGGCCGCCTCGCTCCAGTCCTGGCGCGCGGTCGCGGTGAAGCCGCGCAGCAGCGCAGCGGCGGCGCGGGTGCGCACTGGCGCGTCCGGCTCCGGCTCTGGCACCAGTGCGGCCAGGTCCACCTGGCGGGGCGAACGGGCGCCGAAGCCGGCCAGTGCTGCCGCCAGCATCGCCAGCTGCTGTGCCATCGCCGGATCGGCACCGGCCGCACTCTGGACGGCTTGCACGATGAAGTCGTAGCCGTCGTCGAGCGACCGGGTGTTCCACTCGATCTGGCCCTGCAGCGTCAGAAGGCGTGCCCGCAGGACCGGATCAGTCACCTCGTCGGCAGCAGACTGCGCCAGCGCCGCCGCCCGCGCCGGATGGGCGCCGAGCCACGCCGAGGCCGCTGCCGAGAACAGGCGTCGTCCCCGGTCCTCACCGCCCACGGTGAGCTCGGCCGCACGCGCCCACGCCGCGGACGCCGCCTCGTGTCCTCCGCGGGCGGCGGCCCGCTCGGCGACGCCGTCGAGGGCGGCCACGACGTCCTCGTCGGGCCTGTCGGCGGCCGCGGCCAGGTGCCAGGCGCGCCGGTCAGGGTCACCGGAGAGCGCATCGGCGAGCGCGCGGTGCGCCGCGCGCCGTTGCGCGGTGGTGGCTGCGCTGTAGATCGCGGAGCGGACGAGGGGGTGGTAGAGGCTGACGACATCGTTGTCGGTCCGGATCAGTCCGGCTCGCTCCACCTCGTCGAGGGCGGCCTCGTCGGCGCCGAGGAGCCTTGCCGCATCGCTGACCACGGTCAGTCGCGCGGTGTCGTCGGTGGCAGCGACCAGCAGGAGACGCTGCGCCGGGTCCGAGAGCCGCCGGTAGCGGTCCAGGAACGCGCGCTCGACCCCACCGGTGAGTGGAAGCGGGTCCGGCAAGGGTGCTCTTCCGGAGAGCTGGTCGGAGGTGAGCTGGCCCGCGAGCTCGACCAGCGCGAGTGGGTTCCCTCCGGTCGCCGTCACCAGCTGCTCGACCACGGCCTGATGGACGTCCTGGTCGAGTCGGGTCCCCAGGATCGCGGCAGCATCGGCCCCGGCGACCCCACCGACGGCGAGAGTGGGCACGTCCGGCGCGTCGAACTGGCGGGCGTCGCCGTCACGCGCGGCGAAGACCAGCGCGACCCGCTCGTCCTGCAGCCGTCGGGCCGTGAACAACAGAGCCGCCGCCGAGGCGTCGTCGAGCCAGTGGGCATCGTCGACGATGACCAGGACGGGCGACTCCTCGGCCGCCTCGGCCAGCAGGGTCAGCGTGCCCAGGTAGGCCAGGAAGCGCTCACCTTCGCCGGGAGCCGCACCCAGAGCGGCGCCCAGGGCGTCGCGCTGCGGTGGGGGAAGGCTGTCGAGGCGCGAGGTCAGGGGCCAGAGCAGGCGCTGGAGTGCGGCGAACGCCAGGGGTGACTCAGACTCCACTCCCGAGGTTCGCAGCACCCGCATGTCCTGGGCGGACTCGGTGGCGTCGGTGAGCAGGGTCGACTTCCCCGCGCCGGCGACCCCGTGCACCACGAGTGCGCCGCCCTTGCCGACGCGGGCGGCGTCGAGCAGCTCGGCAATCTTCGCGCGTTCGGAGTCCCTCCCGGCCAGCACTCGCCAGACGCTACTCCGGGCCCGCGTGTGCGTAAGGGATACCGGCGAAACCACCGGCGCGAGCGGACCCCTGCCGCGAGACCGTGGCAGCGACCCGATCGAACTCCAGGAGAAGCCCATGCTGCCCGGCACGCCCCGCACGTTCATCGGCTCGACCACCTTCGCGGTGCGGGGGCTGACCGGCATCGCGAGCCAGCGGCTTTTGCTCGAGCAGATCACCGGCGTCGACGGCGTCGATTCGGTGACCGTCGACCTCGCCGGTGGTGCCGTCACCGTCCGCGCCGCCGGACCGGTCGACCGCGCCGACATCGCGGCGGCGATCGGGCGGGCGGGTTTCGCGCTCGTCCCCTGACCGGCAGGACCGTCGACGGCGGACCGCAGGCAGCAAACCCGGTGATTCCACCGGCGCGACCACCACCGGTTCGAGACGAAGGTCAGGACATGGCCAACCGGCCACCCGTACTCACTCACGAGGAGAACGACATGTCACACGGACACGGACACGGACACGGACACGGACACGGCACGGCCACGATGGCCGCGCACGACGATCACGCGGACGAGGTCCGCCGCCCCTGGACCACACTCGGCGTGATGCTGATGGCGCAGCTGATGGTCATCCTGGACATCAGCGTGGTGAACGTCGCGCTGCCCAGCATCGGCAAGGGCCTCCACTTCGCCAGCAGCGACTACCAGTGGACGGTCAGCGCCTACGTCCTCCTCAGCGGCGGGCTGCTGCTCTTCGGTGGTCGACTCGCGGATCTCCTCGACCGGCGCACGATGTTCCTCACCGGTCTCGGCCTGTTCACCGCGGCATCCGTGGTCAGCGCGACCGCCTCGTCGGCGACCGTGATGATCCTCTCGCGCGGCGCCCAGGGCGGCGGGGCGGCACTGCTCACCCCGGCCGCGCTGTCGATCATCATGTCGACGTACGCCGGCCGGCAGCGGGCCACCGCGCTCGCCATCTGGGGAACGATCGGCAGCATGGGCATCGCGATCGGCGTCCTGTTCGGCGGGATCCTCACCTCGGCCTTCGGCTGGCGCGCGATCTTCATCATCAACGTGCCGATCGGCCTGGCCGCTGCCCTCCTGAGCCTGCACCTGGTGAACCGGGGCCAGCGGACCGGTGGCGTGCGGGGGATGGACGTGCCCGGAGCGGCGACTCTCGTGTCCGGTCTGCTCGCGCTGGTCTACGCCGTCGAGGGCACCCGGACCCACGGCTGGACGTCCGCACACACGCTGGTCGCCTTCGCCGCTTCCGCCGTCCTGCTGGTTGCCTTTGCCGTCATCGAGCGGCGGGTCCCGGCTCCGCTGGTGCCGCCCGCAACCTGGCGGGTCCGGTCCCTCGTCTCGGCCTCGACCGTCATGGCGGTCATCACCGGCGTCGTCGTCGGTGCGATCTTCCTGAACTCGCTGTTCCTGCAGTCAGTGCTGGGCAGCTCCGCCATCAAGACGGGCCTGCAGTTCCTGCCGCTCGCGGGGTCCATCACGCTCGGCGCAGCCGTCGCGTCCCACCTGCTCGGCAAGGTGACGCCCAAGGCGATGATGGTCGTCGGATTGTTCGTGGTCGCCGCCGGTTCGATGCTGCTCGCCGGGATGGACGCCCACCCCGGTTACGTCAGCGACGTGCTGCCCGGGTTCGTGCTGATCGGTCTGGGCGTCGGCCCGATGTTCGTGGCGATCTCGGTGGCGGCGATGTCCGGGATCCCGGCAGAGCACTCGGGCCTGGCCTCCGGCGTCATGATGACCGGCCACGAGGTCGGCGCCGCTCTCGGCGTCGCGACCCTGGCTGCCATCGCCGGTGACCTGACCACGCGCGCGGGTCTGGTCGACGGATTCCCGACGGTCTTCACCGTGGTCGCGATCGCCATGGTCGCGCTCGCCGGATTCGTCGCGCTGGCCGTTCCGCGGCAGCACAGCCACGACGTCCAGCACGCACGGATGCACTGACGCACCCCCGGCCGGGGGGTCGAGCGCTGCTCGGCTCCCCGGCCGACCCATGTACGACCGCCCTGGACTGTCCAGCGGCAAACCTGGCGATTTCGCCGAGCCGACCACCTCGGCCACGGACGCACGCTCAAGCCCTCACGAACCCGCCTGACTCCAGGAGACCCGACATGACCACGATGACCGCCGCGGCGCACACGCCGGTCGCCCCCCACGAGAACGCGGGCACGACCACGCGTGAGCGCCGCCGACGCCGGCTGGCCCTCGGGCTGCTCGCCTCCGCGCAGCTCGTGGTGATGCTGGACACCTCGATCGTCAACGTGGCGCTGCCGTCGATCCAGGCCGACCTCGCGCTCAGCCCGACCGACGCGACGTGGGTGGTCAACGCCTACATCCTCACGTTCGGAGGCCTGCTGCTGGTGTTCGGACGCCTGGCCGACGTGGTCGGCCGCCGTCGCATGTTCGTCGGTGGCTCGGCGCTCTTCACCCTCGGCACTCTCGTCGCCGGGTGTGCCCCGACCGCCGGGTTCCTCGTCGCGGGCCGGATCGTCCAGGGCGCCGGCGCCGCCGCCCTCAGCCCGGCCGCCATGTCCCTGCTGCTGCTGACGTTCCCCGGTGAAGCCCGTGCTCGCGCGATGAGCGTCTGGGGTGCGGCCTCCGCAGTCGGGGGAGCAACCGGCGTGCTGGCCGGCGGGCTGCTGTCCGGCTACCTGGGCTGGTCCTCGGTCTTCTTCGTCACCGTCCCGATCTCGGTCGCGGCCCTGGTCCTCGCCCGCCACGTGCTCGACGAGGGCGTGCGCGGTGCACGGCGCCGGCTGGACGGACGTGGGGCGCTGGCGATCACTGGTGCGGTCGTCGCGCTCGTCCACGGTGCGCTGGGTGTCGGCGAGGGTCACCTGACCTCGCCGGCGGTGCTCGTGAGCCTGGGCGCGGCGGTGGCGCTGTTCGTGCTCTTCCTCGCTGCCGAGCGCCGCGCCGCCGACCCGCTGGTGCCGCTGGAGATGTTCCGGTCACGGATCCTGAGCACGGGCGTCGGTCTCGCCCTCTTCGGCGGAGCCGCGCGTGCGTCCACGTTCGTCCTGGTCGCGCTCTACCTCCAGCAGGCCCTGCACATGGCTCCGCAGCAGGCCGGGATGGCGATGGTGCCCACCTCGCTCACCGGATTCGCCGTCTCCCTCGTCCTGCTGCCGAGGGTCCTGCGCGCTCTGGGACCGCGTCGCGCCCTCGTCCTGGGCCTGGTGATCCTCGCCGGCGGTCACCTGTGGCTCGCGTACGCACCCTTCGGCGGCGGGTACGCCGTCGCGGTGCTCCCCGCGCTGTTCCTCGTCGCGGTCGGCGTCGCGCTCAGCTTCACCCCGACGACGATGGTCATCGCCGGCGCGGTCCCCGAGACGCACTCGGGCCTTGCCTCCGGCCTCGCCGGCTCGGCCACCCAGATCGGCGCGGCGCTCGGCACCGCCGGCTTCACCGCGATCGGCCTGGCCACCGGGGGGCACGGCGCCGAGGTGCTCGCCGCCGGCGGGTTCACCGCCGCGTTCACGGCTGCCGCAGCGGTCGCGCTCGTGACCGCCGTGCTCGGCACCACGATCAGCCGGAGCCGGCCGTGAGCGCAGCGGAACCCAGCGTTCCCCGGCGACACCCGGTGAACAACCCGGTGATTCCGCCGGTTCGACGCCGGCGACTTCCGAGGAGCGTGGAACTCATCAACCCCACGACTTCAGGAGTGATCCCGATGGCTGCAACCCGATTCATCGAAGAAGAGCGCGGCACCTACACGAGCAGCCCGCGGAACCCGCACCAGGGCTACTACGCCGGGAACTTCAGCGGCCACCCGTCGACCTTCGACGGCTTCGCGCTCGCCCAGAAGTACGCCGAGCCCTCCTCGACCGGTCGTTCCACCGGCGGCTGGTTCTGAGGGGACACAACGGGCACAACCCGGTGATGTCGCCGGCGAGACCCAGCTTCCATCCGCAGGACTCTCGAGTCACCAGACCCAAACCCCAAGGAGCATCCGATGAACTACCTCACCTACGCCGTCGCCGACCAGCGCCAGGCTGATCTGCGCAGCTCGGCCCGACAGGCTCGTCAGGCGCGCACGTGCACCAGGACCGCCGGCCGGCACGGGTCCCGCTGAGCTCGCCCCGTCGTAGCGTGACCGCCATGAAGACGATCGGCCTGCTCGGAGGGATGAGCTGGGAGAGCTCGGCTCTCTACTACCGGCTCATCAACGAGGGCGTCCGTGACCGCGCGGGCGGCTTCCACTCCGCGCCCCTGGTGATGAGCTCGGTCGACTTCGCGGTGATCGAGGAGATGCAAGGCCGCGCCGCGTGGGACGAGGCCGGCACGCTGCTCGCTCGAGAAGCCTCCGCGCTCGAAGGGGCCGGGGCCGAGTGCATCGTGCTGTGCACCAACACGATGCACAAGGTTGCCGACGCGATCACGGCGGCGATCTCGGTGCCGCTCGTGCACGTCGTCGACGTCACCGCGGAGGCCATCAGCGCCGCGGGCCTGACCACGGTCGCGTTGCTGGGCACCAGGTTCACCATGGAGGAGCCCTTCTACGCAGAACGCATGGCGGCGCACGGCATCGAGGTGATGGCCCCTGACGCCGAAGAACGCCGGCTGGTCAACGACGTGATCTACGGCGAGCTCGTGCGCGGTGTCCTCCGGGACGAATCCCGAACGGCGTACCGGACGGTCATCGCGAACCTCGTCGATCGCGGCGCCCAGGGCGTCATCCTCGGCTGCACCGAGATCGAGCTCCTCGTCGGCCCCGCCGACTCCCCGGTGCCGTGCTTCCCGACGACCCGCCTCCACGCAGCCGCAGCCGTCGACTTCGCGCTCTCCTGACTCCGCACGCGCCTGCCACCACAGCGACACACCACCACTCCACTTCGACAGAACGGAAACCACCATGAATGCTCCAAGCTCGAACACGATGCGCGCCATCACCCAGAGCCGGTACGGCGACGCGGACGTGCTGGATCTCGCGAAGATCCCCGTGCCCTCGATCGCATCCGACGAGGTCCTCGTGAAGGTGCACGCGGCGGGCCTCGACCGCGGTACCGAGCACCTCCTGACCGGGAAGCCCTATGCGATGCGGCTGGCGGTCGGACTGCGTCGGCCCAAGCAGCCGGTGCCCGGGCGTGACGTGGCGGGGACCGTCGCTGCGGTCGGCTCGTCCGTCACGCGCTTCGCGGTCGGCGACGAGGTCTACGGCGTCGCTCCGGGCTCCTTCGCTGAGTTCGCGGTGGGCAAGGAGCGCAAGCTCGCGCACAAGCCGGCGAACCTCTCCTTCGCCGAAGCCGCCGTCGTGCCCGTCTCCGCGGGCACCGCGTTGCGAGCGGTCGAGCACGTCGGCCACCTCGAGGCCCTCCAGTCCGTCCTGGTGCTCGGGGCGTCCGGCGGCGTCGGGAGCTATGCGGTGCAGATAGCGAAGGCGATCGGTGCCGAGGTGACCGGAGCGTCCAGCACGTCCAAGCGCGACTTCGTCCGGTCCCTCGGGGCGGACCACGTCATCGACTACACCCAGCAGGACTTCGCCGACGGCTCACGCCGGTACGACCTCATCCTCGACATCGCCGGCAACCCGTCCCTGACCCGCCTCCGCCGGGCCCTCACGCCCCGGGGCACGGCCGTGTTCGTCGGAGGTGAGAACGCCGGGAGCCTGCTGGGCATGGGCAGGCAGGTGCGTGGCGTCCTCGTCTCACCGTTCCTGCGCCAGCGCCTCGTCCTGCTCCCGACGCGGGAGTCGGCGGAGGACTATGACCGGCTCACCGAGCTGATCGAGGCCGGGAAGGTCACGCCGAGGCTGGATGACACCTATCCGCTCGAGGACGCCGCTGAAGCCGTACGGCGACTCGAGCGAGGTGAGATCCAGGGCAAGGTCGCCATCACGGTGTAGCCACCGGCACCGGTTCCAGATCCACGTGATACAGGGAGTCCAGCTCGTCGGTGCTGAGGTCGTGCCCCTCTGCCCGGACCTGGGGGAGGAGACCGTCGAGCCAGCCTGGTAGCCACCAGTTGCGGTCACCGAGGAGCTCCATGGTGGCCGGCACGAGCACCATCCTGACGATGGTGGCGTCCACCAGAACGGCAGCGGCCAGGCCGATGCCGAACATCTTCCCGAACACGTCCTGGCCGAGGACGAAGGAGAGGAAGACGGTGACCATGACCGCTGCCCCGGCAGTGATCACCCGGGCCGACTTCGCGAGCCCATCGGCCACCGCTACTGCGTTGTCTCCCGTCTTGTCGTACTCCTCCTTGATCCGCGAGATCAGGAAGACCTCGTAGTCCATGGACAGGCCGAAGAGGATCGCGAAGATGCCGATCGGAATGAGGATCGGGACCGGGGTGCGCTCCGGGATGCCGACGAGGTCACCGATGCGTCCGCCGCTGACCGCAAGGGTGAGGATGCCGAAGGCGGCCGCGCTGGCGAGGAGGTTCATGATCACTGCCTTCAGCGGGACCACGACGGACCGGAAGACCAGCATCAGGAGCAGGAACGCTGCGAGGAGTATGCCGGCGAGGAAGAGCGGCATCCGATCGGCGACACCCCGAGTGATGTCGAGGTTGACCGCGGTTGCTCCGCCCACGTGCACCCTGAGGTTCGTGCCCGCGATGGCTCGGGGGACAGCGGTGTCCCTGAGGGTGTCCACCAGGTTCTCGGTGACCTGGGCCTGGGGCGCCGTGGAGGCGACCAGGTCGATGACGCCGGTGTCGCCCCGCTCGTTGAACGACACGGGCGAGACCTGCGTGACGCCCTCCACCTCTGCCAGGCGGTCCCTCAACACACTCGCGGCACCGACGAGGTCATCACCGGAACCACCCTGCACGGTGACGAGCAAGGGCGCAGAGAACCCTGGTCCGAAGCCCGCGGCCAGCAAGCCGAAGGCGCGATGCGTCGTGTAGCCGGCCGGGTCGTTCTGAGCATCCGGGAAGCCGAATCGGATACCGAGGAACGGCGCCGCCAGGGCGAGCAGGACGACGAGGCTTCCGCCGGCGGCGACCAGAGCACGGCGTTGGATGAAGCGGCTCCAGCGGTACCAGCGGGAACTGCCGTACTCCGTCGCGCGCTTGCCCATGCGCGGGACGTGCAGCCGCTCGATGTTGCGGCCCGCGAAGCCGAGCATCGCCGGCAGCAGCGTGAGGGCGGCAGCCATCGTGATCAGGACGGCCAAGGACACCGTGAACGCGAATCCGTTGAGGGCTCGCTGGCCGACCAGCATGATCCCGAGTATCGAGATGATCACGACCGACCCCGCGACGACGACGGAGCGACCGGCAGTGGCGATCGCGTTGAGCGATGCGATTCGCGGCTCCAGGCCCTCGGCCAGACCGCCGCGGAAGCGGGTGACGATCAGCAGCGCGTAGTCGATGCCCACGCCCAGGCCGACCATCGCGGCGGTCGGGGGTGCCCAGTCGGGCACGTCGACGACGCGCATCAGGAGCTGGCCCAGCATGAGCGCACTCCCGAGACCGAAGAGTGCGGTGATCAAAGGAAGTCCCATGGCCACCGCCGAGCCGAAGACGAGCAGAAGGATGATCGCTGCTGCGAGCAAGCCGATTCCCTCGGTTCCCAGCGGTGCGCTCTGCGACAGCTTGGCGACGTCGCCGCCGACCTCGATCTGCAGCGACCTGTCGCCGGCGGCCAGCACCGGGAGGACCAGGTCCTTGGCTTCCTGGACGGTGAATTCCGAGTGTGTCCTGTCGAGAGCCACCTGGGCGTAGGCCGTCGTACCGTCGGCCGAGACCTGTCCGGCCCCTTGCGGTGTGTAGGGGCTGAGGACGCCGACCACGTGGTCCGCGCCGGCGAGATCGGCGTAGACCTTCTCGGCACGTGCTCGTACGCCGGGAGCGGAGATGCCACCGTCGGAGTGGACGACCACCTGGAGCGTGTCGCCCGACCTCACGGGAAAGCTGCCTCCCAGCGCGTCCGCCGCAGCTTTCGACTCAGATCCATGTTGCAGGTAGTCCTGCTTCGCTGCACCGCCGAAGGCCCCGGCGAGGGCGACAGATCCGAGCAGGGCGACGACCCAGAGACCCAGGACCCAGCGGCGGTGGCGGTAGCAGAGGTCGGAAAGGCGAACCAACATGAGAGCAACTCCCTGACAGAGGCGCAGGCGTGCATTCGGCTCGCGGGGGGCGAGCTGCTCAACGCGAGGCGCTGCCTCGACCAAGCGAGGACTTCCCGGGAAGCGGCAGGGTCGGGGCCGCTGGCACCACCGACTGTGCTCGCACGTCCTGAGGATTACCAGCAACGTTCCCATTCCCGGGAAATCGTCTAGTCAATCCGGCTGTCCTGCGACGTGCTCGGGCGGCGAGCAGGCGTCACGAGAGGCTCTGGCGTACGGACTGGACCCGCGGCAGTCGTCGCCGCCAATCAGCGAAGACTCCCATCTTCTTCGTCGACCAGTCGGAGGCACTGCCGGTGCCGGCCGTCAGAACGACCAAGCTGCCTCTGCACATCGAGGGTCGTTGTCGTGGGCTTCTCGAGGGTGGTGGTGAATGGTTGAACGCCTCGTGTCGCGCGGTCAGCGGATGTCGGTGTGCTCGGCGATCGCGTCGATCAAGTGGGGCCACAACGCCGCCGGTCGGTCGTGCCCCATGTCCTCGACGAGGAGCAGCCGGGCGCCGGGCACCAGCTCGGCGGTGCGCCGTCCGCCGCTGGGGTCGATGAGGGTGTCATCGAGGCCGTGGATGACCAGGGTCGGGACGTTGAGGGCCTTGAGTGCGTCAGCGCGGGAGCCGTCGAGGATCATCGCAGCCAGTTGCCGGGGTACGCCGGCCGGGTAGTACGCGCGGTCGTGGCTGGCCGCCGCCAGCGCGCGCAGCTGTGCCGCGTCACCGTAACGACGCGAGGCCCACACCAGCTCGCGTTCTGCTGCGGCCATGTATCCGTCCCGGTCTGCCGGTCGTGGTGAGAACAGCACCTGCTGCGCCTCGGGCGTGGATTGCCCATACTCCTGCTCACCGGTCGACGACATCATCGACGTCAATGACAGCACCCGGTCGGGGAACTCGATCGCCATCTTCTGGGCGATCATCCCGCCCATCGAGGATCCGACCACGTGAGCCCGCGCGATGCCGAGCTTCGTCAGGAGGTCTACGCCGTCACGAGCCATGTCTAGCAGCGAGTACGGCGCCATCGCGAGGGCCTGGTCGAACTCGCCGGACGTCACGGCGGTGATGAAGTCGCCGAGGTGGACCGGGTGCTCGTCCAGCTTCGTGGACAGGCCGCAGTCGCGGTTGTCGTAGCGGATCACGTAGCGGCCGCGGGCCGCGAGCATGCGGCAGAAGTCGGCGTCCCAGCCGATCAGTTGCGTGCCGAAGCCCATCACCAGCAGGACGGCGGGGTGGGACGGATCTCCGAACGTCTCGTGCTCGATCCTGATGGTCCCGCTGTGCGTGGCGTTCTGGTGAACGTCTCCTTGAGGCGCCATGACATGTCCCTCTCGTCGCGTGGTCAGGGTCGGTGCTGAACCGGCGCCGCGATGGGGCAGTGCGGCACAACCACATGACACTAGAATATATGTCGAAAATGACATGTCAAGACGTACATGTCTCAGATAGAGTGTGCGCATGTCTTTGCGCTATGCGGTGCTCGGCCTGCTCGCCCGCCGTCCCTCCACCGGCTACGAGCTGACCCAGACGTTCGACCGATCTCTTCGGTCCTCGTGGCACGCCCGACACAGTCAGATCTATCCCGAGCTCGCCAAGCTCGAGGCTGCGGCGCTGGTCGAGGTGGTCGGGCTTGGAGCGCGCCGCAGCAAGACCTACGCGGTCACGGCCGCTGGACGCGCCGAGCTGCGACGCTGGCTGGTGGAGGTTGAGCCTGACCGGTCCCAGCGCAGCGAGAGTGGCCTCCGCCTCTTCCTCACCCCCCTGCTGGACCCGGACGACAGGCAGGCGACCTACGAGCGCGACCTCGCGCACGTCGAACTAGAGCTGGCCGCCCTCGGAGAAGTCCAAGCCGGGATGCAGAACGCGCCCGAACCGGAAGCGTTCGCTCCGCAGGTCGAGCTCGGCATTCGGATGAACACCGTGCTTCGGGACTGGCTGCGCGAGCAGATCAAGGCGTCCGCCACCTAGCCTGGCGCGCCCGATCCCTCCGAGGCGGCCCAGGAGCAACGCACCTGGGTCCCATCACACCCCCTCGAGCTCGCACCACTGGGCGCAGGCATGTGGGACCCGCTCCTGCTCCCGGGACGGCGCCCGCACCGTCGACCTCGATGCGAAGCCGGCCGGCATAACGTGAATCCATCCCGCCCGCGCGGGCGGCCCACAGGAGGAGGACCGCACCATGACGACGAGGACCTACCGGGTGCAGGCGACTGGTCAGTTCGCCCGCCTGACGCCGGCCGTCAGAGGGCAGCTTCGAGAGGAGCAGGGCGCGCATGACCTGTTCCTTGCGGCCTTCACGCCCGAGGGAACGTTCACCTACGCGCCCACGCTGACACGTTTCACCCTGCGGTACCTCCTCGAGGTCGCGGAGGACTCGGCCGCGGAAGCCGACGAGGCTGCCAGCGTGGAAGGCGAGCTGATGGCCGCCCAGTACCTCGAGTCTCGGGGCATCACCCACAAGCCGTTGACTGTGACGGTCGTCTGCATGGATGACGTCAAGGTCAGGCGCCGGGCCCCCAGGCCATGAGCAGGAGCTGCGTTTCCGCGCAGAAGCCGCGCAGGTGACCCATGGCCGCGGTGTCGCCCTCGAGGGAAGAAAGCCGCCGCGACGTGGTCGATGTCCCAGATCGGGACCTGCAGGTCAGTACTCATGACCGGGGCCGGTCCCGGGTCCTGCAACGGCCGCACTCGCACACACGGCCCCGTCAGCGCGCCTCTGGCATGGATGACCGGAACGCGAGAACCCCCGCCCGGGCGTCCCGGGGGGAACGCTCGACGGGGGTTCTGCGTCTTCGCAGGTCAGGGGTGGTGGCGCCCCTTCGGCTCAGATGTCGTAGTAGAGCTCGAACTCGTGCGGGTGCGGGCGCAGCTGCACGGGCAGGATCTCGTTGGTGCGCTTGTAGTCGATCCAGGTCTCGATCAGGTCGGGCGTGAAGACGTTGCCGACCGTCAGGAAGTCGTGGTCGCGCTCGAGGTTGTCGAGCACCGAGCCCAGCGAGGTGGGCACCTGGGCGATCTCGGCCATCTCGGCCGGCGGCAGCTCGTAGATGTCCTTGTCGACCGGGGCGGCCGGCTCGATCTTGTTCTTGATGCCGTCGATGCCGGCCAGCAGCAGCGCGGAGAACGCCAGGTACGGGTTGGCCGACGGGTCGGGGCAGCGGAACTCGATGCGCTTGGCCTTCGGGTTCGCACCGGTGATCGGGATGCGCACGCAGGCCGACCGGTTGCGCTGGCTGTAGACCAGGCTGATCGGGGCCTCGAAGCCCGGCACCAGGCGGTGGTAGGAGTTCACCGTCGGGTTGGTGAACGCCAGCAGCGACGGCGCGTGCTTGAGGATGCCGCCGATGTAGTAGCGCGCGGTGTCGGAGAGGCCGGCGTACCCGGTCTCGTCGTAGAACAGCGGCTCGCCGTTGTTCCAGATCGACTGGTGGCAGTGCATGCCCGAGCCGTTGTCGCCGAAGATCGGCTTCGGCATGAAGGTCGCGGTCTTGCCGTTGCGCCAGGCGACGTTCTTGACCAGGTACTTGAACTTCATGACGTCGTCGGCGGCCTGCAGCAGCTCGGCGAATCGGTAGTTGATCTCGGCCTGGCCGGCGGTGCCGACCTCGTGGTGGGCGCGCTCGACGTGCAGCCCGGCCTTCTCCATCTCGAGGACCATCTCGTCGCGCAGCTCACCGAAGTGGTCGTACGGCGCGACCGGGAAGTACCCACCCTTGTAGCGGACCTTGTAGCCGCGGTTGTTCTCGCTCGAGCCGGTGTTCCAGGCGCCGGCCTCGGAGTCGATGTGGTAGAAGCCCTCGTTGACCTTGGTCTCGAAGCGCACCGAGTCGAACACGTAGAACTCCGCCTCGGGGGCGAAGTACGCCGTGTCACCGATGCCGGTGCTCGCGAGGTAGGCCATCGCCTTGCGGGCGATGTTGCGCGGGTCCCGCGAGTAGGCCTCACCGGTGATCGGGTCGTGGATGAAGAAGTTCACGACCAGCGTCTTCGCGGTGCGGAAGGGGTCGATGTAGGCGGTGGTCGGGTCCGGGAACAGCGACATGTCGGACTCGTGGATGGCCTGGAAGCCGCGGATCGAGGAGCCGTCGAAGGCCAGACCGTCGTCGAAGACCGACTGGTCGAAGGACGAGACCGGCACGGTGAAGTGCTGCATCACACCGGGGAGATCGCAGAAACGGACGTCGACCATCTCGACGCCCTCGTCCTTGATGTACTTCAGAAGCTCGTCGCTGTTCTGGAACATTCGTCCTCCTTGGTCGCGTCAGGGCGACCTGGATCAAGGGTGGTGAGGATGTACGACGCGACGATGCATCGCACCGGAGGCAACGTACGTCGAGCCGATTAATCGACCGTATCCGGTTTGTTTCGGGCATGTAACACGGCCCACTCTGCGGACGTCGATAAGGTCGCCCCACGATGTCGAACCCGCCCGCTCTCGTGCCCGCCTCGTGGTCGCGCCGCATCGCGGCCCTGTTCGTCGACTGGCTGGCCTGCTACGGGTTCGCGTTCTTCATCCTGCGCGACGTCCAGCACCCGGCCTTCGCCACGCTGACCACGCTCACCTTCCTCGTCGAGTCGGCCGTCGGGGTGGCGCTGAGCGGCGCCTCGTTCGGCCAGATGCTCCTACGGATCCGGGTCCACCGCGTCGACGGCCGCCCGCTCAGCCTGCTGCGCGCCCTCCAGCGCCAGCTGCTGGTCTGCCTGGTGATCCCGCCCCTGGTCTTCCGCGAGGACGGCCGGGGGCTGCACGACCTGTGGACCGCGTCCGGCGCCTACGAGGTGCGCTGACCCGGCGTACGCCGTGGCACCGTCTTCTACGCTTGCCACACATCACCGATCCGGCTCCCCACGGAGGTCCCATGCTCACCCACCGCTCCCGTTCCCTGGCCCTGGCCGCGAGCGGAGCCCTGCTCCTCGCGGCGCTCGCCGGGTGCGGCTCGGGGGACAAGAAGGACGACGCCGGGACCAAGCACGCGAGCGCCTCCTCCAGCGCGTCGGCGAGCACGTCCCCGAGCGCCTCGGCGACCCCCGACCCCTCCTCGGCCGACGCGACCGTCGGCGCGGCGGCGCCGGGGGAGCGGCTGACCAAGGACAACCTGGTCCCGACCATGCTGGCCGCGATGCGCGACAAGAAGACCGCGCACATGACCATGAAGTTCGGCTCCTCGGTCGGTGCCGAGGCCGACGTGCGCTACGCCGGCGACCACACCGACATGAAGATGTCCATGGACATGGGCCCGACCAAGGCGGTGGTGATCATGGTCGACAAGGTGCTCTACCTCCAGCAGGCGGCCGGCGGGAAGTTCCGCAAGATCGACTCCAGCGACCCCGCCATGGGCAGCCTCCTGTCCGGCATGTCCAGCTTCGGGCCCGAGTCCTCGATCAGCGCGATGAGGGGCGCGGTCCAGAAGGTCGTGTACGCCGGCAGCTCGACGGTCGACGGCGACAAGGTCGACCAGTACCACGTCACCGTCGACTCCTCCTCGATCGCCCAGACGCTCGGCTCGAGCGCGAGCGCCGACCTGCCCGAGACCGTGACCTACGACCTGTACGTCGACCACGACCACCTGATGCGACGGATCGACATGACGGTCGCGAAGCAGCACATCGACATGGTGGTCACCAACTGGGGCAAACCGGTCGACATTGCCGCTCCGCCGGCCTCCCAGGTCCTCTCCTAAGCCTGATCTGAGCGTTCCTAAGGGTCCGGAGCCCGGCCTTAGGCGTTCCTGAGGGCGACTCAGGTCGATCTGAGGTCTCCTGAGCCGCCGGAACGAGGCGTCGTCCCCATGTGCGGGGGGTGGCCTTAGAGACAGATTCAAGGGTGTCAGCAGAACACCCGGATCGGCTCGAGGAGCACCCCATGACCAGCTACATCACCCAGACGATCGCCCGCCAGCACGTCGCCGAGCTCATCACCGCGGCCGAGGCCGGCCGGGTGCGCCGCGAGCTGCGGCGCGGACAGCGCGAGGCCCGGCGCGCCGAGCGCACCGCCCAGCGCAACGAGCGGCTCGCCAACCGCGGCGCGAGCAACGGCAGCGAGCTCTGGCCGACCCAGTTCGGGTACGCCGCGGCCCGCTGAGCGCGTGCCGCCCACCGTGCCCGCACCGGCGACCAGCCCGGCCACCAGTCCCGCAACCACCCCAGCGGCCACCCCCGCGACCAGCCCGTCGCCGGGGGTGGCCGCTGACATACTCGGCGACATGTCCCAGCGCGTGTCCGCCGGCGTGATGGTCGGTCGTGAGGAGCCGCTGCGTGCCCTGGCCGCAGGCTTCGACCTGGCCCGGCAGGGCGACGGCCGCCTCGTGGTCGTCGGCGGCGAGGCCGGGGTCGGCAAGACCCGGCTGGTCGGCGAGTTCCTCGACCGCGCGGACGGCGCCGTCCGGCTCCAGGGCGGCTGCCTCGAGCTCGGTGAGGCAGTCATGCCGCTCGCCCCGGTCGCCGGCATCCTCCGCCAGCTCGCCCGCGACCTCGGCGACGACCGTGCGGCCGACCTGGCCGGCCCCGAGCTGGCCGGCTTCCTCCCCGGCCGGCCCCAGGGCGCGTCCGACCCGCAGTGGTCCGGCCAGCTCAGCATGTTCGAGTCGTTCCGGGCGGTGCTCGAGCGGCTCTCCCAGGACGGCCCGGTCGTCGTCGCGATCGAGGACCTGCACTGGGCCGACCGCTCGACGCTCGACCTCGTGACCTGGCTGGCCCGCAACCTCGTCGGCTCGCGTGTGCTGCTGGTCGCGACGTACCGCTCCGACGAGATGCGCCGCTCCCACCCGCTGCGCCCCGTGCTCGCCGAGCTGGGCCGGCTCGCGCACGTCGAGCGGGTCGAGCTCCAGCCGCTCACCGACCAGGAGGTGGCCGAGCTGCTGACCGCGATCCACGGCCGCCCGGTGCCGCCCGAGATCGTGAGCCAGGTCGCCGACCGGTCGGAGGGCAACCCGTTCTTCGCCGAGGAGCTCTTCGCCGCCTGCGACGACGAGCGCGTTCCGCTGACCCTCCGCGACATTCTCTCCGCCCGCATCGACGGCCTCCCCGACGCCGCCAAGGAGGTGCTGCGCATCGCCGCTGCCGCGGGACGACGCGTCGACCACCGACTGCTCGAGGTCGTGGCCACGCTCGGGCTCGACGAGCTGGACGCCGGCCTCCGCGCCGCCATCGACGGCCAGGCGCTCGTCCCCGACGGTGACGGCTTCCGCTTCCGCCACGCCCTCCTCCAGGAGGCCGTGCACGAGCAGCTGCTCCCCGGCGAGCGCAGCCGGCTGCACCGGGCCTTCGCCGACGCGCTGCTCGAGGAGCCGGCGCTCGGGGCCGGGGGAGCCGACTCCGTCGACAGCGAGCTGGCCCACCACGCGCTCGCGGCGCACGACCTCGACCTGGCGTTCCGCTCCCTGGTCCGCGCGGGGCGGCGGGCGCACGCGCTGTTCGCGTTCAGCGAGGCCCAGACCCACCTGGAGGGCGCCGCCGAGCTGCGTGACCGGATCTCACCGGAGGCCGCCCAGGAGGCGCCGGCGGTGTGGGAGCTGCTGCGCGCGGCGTCCCACTGCTCGCGCCACGGCGGCGACCCGTCCGCCGGCGTCGGCCACCTCAAGCGGGCGATCGGCACGCTCGACCCGGTGGCGGACCGCGTGGTGGTCGGCGGCCTCTGGTCCGAGCTGAGCGAGAGCTACTGGATGAACGGCCGGGGCGACGACGCCGTCGCCGCCTCCGACAAGGCGACGGAGATGCTCGGCGACGACCGCACGCGCGAGGCCGCCGAGGCGCTGGCCTGGCGCAGCCGCCTGCTGATGCTCCTCGGCAGGTTCGAGGAGTCGGTCGAGCCCGGACGCCGCGGCGTCGAGATCGCCCGCGAGCTGGGCGCCCAGGTGGAGCTCAGCCGGGCGCAGAACTCCCTCGGCACCTCCCTGGGTGCGCTCGGCCACCTCGAGGAGGGCCTGGAGCTGCTGCGCGACGCGGTCGCGATCGCGGACGCCGCCGGCGCCGGCGGCGACGCCGTGCGCGGCTACATCAACATGACCTCGACGCTCCGGACGCCCGGCAACGACGTGCCCCTGGCGGAGCGCACCGCCCGCGAGGGCCTGGACTACGCCGAGCGCCACCGCGTGCGCGGCGGCATGACCGACTGGCTGCGCATGGAGCTCGTCGACGTCCACCTGCGCGCCGGGCGGCTCCGCGGCGCCGAGTCGGTGCTGCTCCAGGTGCGCACCGGCTGGACCAACGGCATCAACGGCCAGTACTTCCACACCAGCAGCGCCTGGATCGACGTGATCGAGGGCCGGTACGCCGAGGCCGAGGAGCACCTCGCCCTGGCCCGCCAGCTCGCCCCGATGATCCGCGACCCGCAGGCGATCGGCCCGCAGGTCGGTCTGCGGATGCTCATCTCCCTCGGTGTCGGTCGACCGGAGGTCGGCGACGCGCTGGACATCCTCGAGCCGTTCATCGGGGACGCGAACACCTACCCGGGCCTCGTGCTGGTCGCGCGGGTGGCGGCCGCGGCCGCCGAGGCCGGCTCCGAGGACGCCCGCGAGGCGCTGGCCCGCATCCGGTCGCTCCTCGCCGAGGAGCGGGTCGGGGCCAACGACGTGCTGGCCGCCAACCTCGACGGCTGGCTCGCCCTCGTGGACGCCGAGGTCGCCCGCGTCGCCGGCCGGCACGACCCCGAGCTCTGGCGGCTCGCGCGCGACGCGATGGACGAGCGGGGCTACGCCGAGCAGGCCGCCTACTGCCGGGTCCGGCTCGTCGACGCGCTGGGTCACGCGGGTTCCGGTGACCTCGCGGCCGAGCTGGCCGCCGCCCACCGGTGCGCGTCAGACCTGGGCGCGGCGACGCTGCTGGACGACCTGGACACGGTGGCCCGCCGGCACCGCGTCAAGGTGCCCGGCGCCCCGGTGCAGCGCGGGCTGGCGGGCCTCACCGCACGGGAGACCGAGGTGCTCGGGCTGCTCGCCCAGGGGCGCACGAACCGCGAGATCGGCGAGGCGCTGTTCATCTCCGAGAAGACCGCCAGCGTGCACGTCTCCAACATCCTGGCCAAGCTCGGCGTCACCAACCGCGGTGAGGCCGCCGCGCTCGCGCGAGACCTGGGCGTGTAGGTCTGGGCCTAGCGGCCCCGCATGTTCTGCCGGGCGCCCTTCATCGAGGTGGGCATCGGGCCCTTGGGCAGCGGGATGTTCGAGCGGTTCGCGTCCAGGGCCTTGAGCCGCGCGAGCACGTCGGTCATCTGGGCCGGCTTCAGCGTGCGGGGCAGCCTGCTGACCCGGCGTACGAGCTTGCGCAGGGGCACCTCGTCGGGACCGTCGCCGACGACCAGCTCGGTGATCGTGGTCTCGGCGACCACGCGCTCGTGCTTGCGGCGCTCGGAGGCCATCAGCGCCTTGAGCCGGTTGGGGTTGCCCTCGCCGATCAGCACGATGCCCGGAGGCCCGACCAGCCGGTGCACGACGTCCTGCTGCTTGGTGAAGCCGATCGCCGGGTCGGTCTGCCAGCCGCGGCGCAGCAGCCCGAGCGCGGCTGCGGCGGCGCCGGGCTTGCCTTCGATCTGGGCCAGCGCAGCCGCCTGGGCGCGCCGGCCGAAGACGATCATCACTGCGAGCGTGCCGAGCAGCACGCCGAAGACGATCGGGAAGACCAGCGAGCCACCGAGCAGGAGGTAGACCAGCGCGAACCCGGCCGCGCCGACCAGCACGAGCGTGCCGAGCAGGATCAGGCCGATCCGCGGGTCGGCCTTCTTGGTCATCTGGTAGCTCTGGAGGATCTGGCTGATCCGTCCGGGCTTCGAGGGGTCCTTCTTCGCCATGGGTACTGCCTTGTCTGGTCTGGAGTTGATCCGGGGGAGCGCGGCGGCGCGTCCCGACCCGAGGAGCCTAGCCGTTGACGACGGCCTGCCCGGTGCGGGCTTCGACGGCCTGGCGGTACAGCCGCCCGGCACGGTACGACGACCTCACCAGCGGCCCGCTGAGCACGCCGGCGAAGCCGATCTCCTCGGCCTCGGCGGCCAGCTCGACGAACTCCTCGGGCTTGACCCAGCGCTCCACCGGGTGGTGGCGCACCGAGGGGCGCAGGTACTGGGTGATCGTGACGAGCTCGGTGCCGGCGTCGTGCAGGTCGCGCAGCGCCTGGCTGACCTCGTCGCGGGTCTCGCCCATGCCGAGGATGAGGTTCGACTTGGTGACCAGGCCGAACGCCCGGGCCTGGGTGAGCACGTCGAGCGAGCGGTCGTAGCGGAAGGCGGGCCGGATCCTCTTGAAGATCCGCGGGACCGTCTCGACGTTGTGGGCCAGCACCTCGGGGCGGGACTCGAAGACCTCGCGGAGGAGGTCGGGGTCGCCGTTGAAGTCGGGGATGAGGTTCTCCACGCCGGTGTCGGGGTTGAGCTCGTGGATCGCGCGCACCGTCTCGGCGTACAGCCAGGCACCGCCGTCGGGCAGGTCGTCGCGGGCGACGCCGGTGATGGTGGCGTAGCGCAGGCCCATCGTCTGCACGGACTCGGCGACGCGCCGGGGCTCGTCGCGGTCGAGCGGCTCGGGCTTGCCGGTGTCGATCTGGCAGAAGTCGCAGCGCCGGGTGCACTGGTCGCCGCCGATGAGGAACGTGGCCTCGCGGTCCTCCCAGCACTCGAAGATGTTCGGGCAGCCGGCCTCCTGGCAGACCGTGTGCAGCCCCTCGGACTTCACCAGCTGCTGGAGCTCGCGGTACTGCGGCCCCATCTTGGCCCGGGTCTTGATCCACTCCGGCTTGCGCTCGATCGGGGTCTCCGCGTTGCGGACCTCCAGGCGCAGGAGCTTGCGGCCCTCGGGGGCTGGCTGCAGATCTGTCACGCCCGCCAGCCTACGCGGGACCGGTGACGCGGCCCGAATCCGGCCGGGCCGGCAGAGGGGTCAGCCCGCCGCGACGTCGCGGCGGCGGAACACCAGCACGGAGACCGCCACGGTGAGCAGGAGGAGCCCGAGCAGGTAGACCCCGCCCTCGAGGTGGCCGATGTGCGCGAGCCGGTCGCAGTCCCCGAGGCGGGCGCAGTGGGCCGTGGGGTCGAAGAACTCCATGCGGGTCTCGAGCCAGCCGTAGACGTTGTTGCCGAGGGTCCAGCGGCCGACGTTGTCGACCGGGAGCAGGTAGGTGAGGAGCTCGCCGCCTACGCTGAGCACGAAGAGCAGGGCCAGGGTCGCCACCGAGTGCCGGAACAGCATCGTGAGCGCGAAGGCCCCGAGGGCGGCACCCATCGAGAACAGCACCGCGCGCAGCAGGTGCCACCCGACGTCGGACATGATCCCGGACCCGTGCGGGACGTCGCGATCGACGGCGACGAGGTACATCGCGAGCCAGAAGCCGCCGATGGTCACGAGCGCGACGAGGCCGCTGGCGAGCGTGACGGCCAGGCCCTTCGCCGCCCACAGCCGGCCGCGTCGGGGCTCGAACAGCAGCTGGGTCACCAGCGAGCCGGACGACCAGTCCGCGCCCGCGAACGTGGAGGCCGCGATCACGAGCAGGCCCGCGACCGCGAGCGCGACGCCGAGGCCGTTGCCCTTGAGGGTGCCATGCAGGTCGAGCGGCTCGCGGGGCAGGAAGCTCCGGGGACCGGCGGTCAGGTTGTCGCGGCAGTCCTGGGCGGTCGCGTTGGTGCCGAGGTAGGCCTTGGGGTCGGTCAGACAGTTGTCGAGGTCGGCCTTGATGTCCGAGCGCTGCGCCGCCAGCGCGGCGTCCTTCTTGGCCGTCGCCACCTCCTGGGCGGTGATCGGGCGCGTGTCCCAGGCCGATTTCGCCGCCACGAGCGCGGCCAGCAGCGCGGCGAGGAGGAGCAGCAGCGCGATGATCCGCCGTCCGCGGTAGCGGGCCAGCTCGACCCGGAGCTGGGCGATCATGCCGGGTCCTCCGCTGCGGGCTCGGCCGCGTCGACCGGGCGCCCGGTCGGGCTGTCGGTCGGGCTGTCGGCCGGGGTCTTCGGGGTGCTCTTCGGCGCGGTCCCGTCCGGGTGCTGGGCAGGCCCGTCGAGCGGCCCGGACTCGGGCCGCGGCCGGTGGCCGGTGAGCACGAGGAAGAACGTCTCGAGGTCGGGCCGGACGGCGCTGAGCTCGGTGACGTAGAGGTCGTGGGCCGCCAGGGCGCGGGTGATCTCGCCGGGGTGGTCGTGGCCCTGGACCAGCAGGTCGTCGCCGTCGCGCGCCACGGCGTACCCGGCGGCGGTGAGCACCATGGTCGCCTGCTGCGGGTCGGGTACGCCGACGCGCGTGTGCGCCGTGCTCTCCCCGAGGAGGTCCTGGACCTTGCCCGAGGCGAGCAGGCGGCCGTCGCCGATGATCGAGACCGAGGAGCACACCTGCTGCACCTCGGCGAGGACGTGGGAGCTGAGCAGCACGGTGACCCCGGACGCGGCGAGACCGCGGATCAGGTCGCGCATGTCGGTGATGCCGGCGGGATCGAGGCCGTTCATCGGCTCGTCGAGGATCAGGAGGTCGGGCTCCTTGAGCAGCGCTGCGGCCAGGCCGAGTCGCTGGCGCATCCCGAAGGAGTACCGCCGGAAGCGGCTGCGTGCACTGCCGGCGAGACCGACCTGCTCGAGGACCTCGTCGGCGCGCGACTTCGGCAGGCCGGCCGAGCGGGCCAGCAGCTGGAGGTTGCGGCGGCCGGAGAGGTCGGGGGTGAAGTGGGGGTACTCGACGACGGCGCCCACCCGGCTCAGCGCCTCCGGGACCCGCCCCGCGAGCGGTTCGCCGAAGAGGCGGATCTCGCCGGAGTCGGGCGTCGCCAGCCCGAGCAGCATCCTGATCGTGGTGGTCTTGCCCGAGCCGTTCGGGCCGAGGAACCCGTGCACGCTCCCGCGCTCGACCGCGAGGTCGAGCCCGTCGACGGCGGCCACCTTGCGCCCGAGGTCGCGGAAGACCTTGCGCAGGCCGTGGGTCTGCACGACGAGGTCACTCATCGATCCCGGCTGCCCCTTTCCGAGTCAGGCGTCCAGCATGGCGTAGATCGGGTTCAGGCCAGCGGATTGAGCACGGGAACACGCAGACGGCCCGGCTCCGGTCGCGGCTCGTAGTCCGGCGTGGCGTCGTACGGCGTCCACGCGAGCATCCGGTCCAGGTGGGCCTCCACCAGCGGGGCCACCTCGGCGACGGTGACGTCCCGGCCGAGCTCCGCGCTCAGCGACGTGATACCGGCGTCGGCGATCCCGCAGGGCACGAACCGGTCGTACCAGCCCAGGTCGACGTCGCAGTTGAGTGCGAACCCGTGCATGGTGACCCCGCGGCTGACCCGGATGCCGAGCGCCGCGACCTTCCGCTCGGGCCGTGCGGGCGTCGTCGCGGTGCCGGGCTCCGCCTGCAGCCACACCCCGCTGCGCCCCGGCACGCGCGCGGCCGCGATGCCGAGGTCGGCGCACACGCCGATCAGCGCCTCCTCGACCCGGCGTACGTAGTCGACGACGCGGACGTGGTCGGGCAGCCGCACGATCGGGTAGCCGACCAGCTGGCCGGGGCCGTGGAAGGTGATCTTGCCGCCGCGGTCGACGTCGAGGACCTCGGCACCTCCCGGGTCGACAGGACGCTCGTGCGGGTCGGTGCGCTTGCCGCAGGTGAACACCGGCGGGTGCTCCAGCAGCAGCACGGTCTCGGCGCCGCCGTCGGCGACCTCGGAGTGGATCGCGCGCTGGAGGTCCCAGGCGCTGCGGTAGTCCACGAGCCCCAGACGACGGTGTGCGAGCCGGTTCACGCGTTCGAGGGTAGTACCCCTGTGGATCGCGGCCGCGCGCGAGGACCGTCCTCGGCCAGGCTGGTGCGATGGCCGTCCGGATCCCTAGAGCCCTGCTCGTGCTGACCGCCGGGCTCACCGTGGGCCTCGTCGGCGTGGTCACGCTGGCCCACGCTCCGACCTCGGTGCCGCGGGCCGTGCAGCCCGCGGCCCCGGCGCCGGTGCACGCGTCGGTCGGCTCCGACGGCGTGCTCGCCGTGCTCCACGACTGGGACGTACGCCGGGCCGCCGCCTGGGCCGCCGGCGACCCCGACGCGCTGGCCCGCCTCTACACGCCGCAGTCGCGGGCCGGGGCGGCCGACGTCGCGATGCTGCGCCGCTACGTCGCGCGCGGCCTGGTGGTGCGGGACATGCGGATGCAGGTGCTGCGTGCGCGCGTGGTCACCGCCCGGCCCCGCCTGCTCGAGCTGCAGGTGACCGACCGGCTCGCCGCTGCCGTCGCGGTGGGCGTCGGCGACCCGACCGCAGAGCGGCGCCTTCCTGCCGACGTCGCCTCGACGCACCTGCTGGTGCTGCGGCGATCAGGCCCCGGCCAGGGCTGGCTCGTGGCGCGGGTGTCAGCCTCGAGCGGTCGCTGAGGCGAGCACTCCCGCGACGGTCGGGTCGGCGAACCGGAAGCCGGCGTCGATCAGGACCTGCGGGACGGCCCGGACCGAGCCGAGCAGCTCCGGTGCCATCCGCCCCGCGGCCGGTCGCAGGACGGCCGCCGGCACGCGCAGCACCGCCGGGCGGTGGACGAGGCGGGCCAGCTCGGTGGTGAACTCGGCGTTCGTCGGGGCCTGCGGGCAGCAGAGGTTCACCGGACCGGCGATGTCGTCGTGCTCGGCCACGAACGTGACCGCGCCCAGCCAGTCACGCAGGGAGATCATCGGCAGGTACTGCCGGCCGTCGCCGAGCCGGCCGCCGAGGCCGGCCTTGAACTGCAGCAGCTGCTGGCGCAACGGCGCGCTCGCGCGGTCCATCACCGGCGCGGTGCGCAGGATGCAGACGCGGGCGCCGGCGTCGACGGCCGGCTGTGCGGCCGCCTGCCAGGCGATCGTGACCGCGGTGAGGAACGCGTCGCCCCGGGTGTCGATGCTCTCCGTGACGGGCTCGGCGCCGTGGTCGCCGTAGAAGGAGATGCCGTTGCCGGCCAGGAACGCCGGCCGCCGCGAGCTCGCCGCGATCGCCTCGGCCAGCACCCGGGTGGTGGTGACGCGGCTGGAGCGCAGCGCCTCGGCCCAGCGGCGCGAGTGCGGGTTGCCGAGCGTGGGGGACCCGGCCAGGTTGACCACGACGTCGGCCTGCTCGACCAGCGCGGGGTCCAGGTCGCCGGAGTACGGGTCCCACTGGGCCTGTCCGGGTCCGGGCGCGCGTCGTACGAGAGCCGTGACGTCGTGCCCGCCCGCGAGCAGGCTGGCCCGGAGCCGGCTGCCGAGGAAGCCGGAGGCACCGGCGACGAGGAAGCGCATGTCCACACCCTGCCACGGCGCTGGGAGCGCGCCCGGGGTCACAGCCTGCCCGAACGAAGGTGGTTGAGCCCTTCGGCAGGCTCAGGAACCACCTGCCGAAACCTCCGCGCTCGGGCCGAGGCCCGAGCACCGGTGGTTGAGCCTGCCGAAACCCTCGGTAGCCTTCGGGCGTGAGCGATTTCGATGTTGTCGTCCTCGGTGCGGGCCCCGGTGGCTACGTCGCCGCCATCCGCGCCTCGCAGCTCGGCCTGAAGGCCGCGGTCATCGAGCGCAAGTACTGGGGCGGGGTGTGCCTGAACGTCGGCTGCATCCCCTCCAAGGCGCTGCTGCGCAACGCGGAGATCGCGCACATCATCACGCACGAGAAGAAGACGTTCGGCATCTCCGGCGACGCCACCATGGAGTTCGGCGCGACGCACGCGCGCAGCCGCCAGGTCGCCGAGGCCAGCGCCAAGGGCGTGCACTACCTGATGAAGAAGAACAAGATCGAGGAGATCGACGGCTGGGGCACCTTCACCGGCGCCAAGACGATCGAGGTCAAGGGTGACGACGGCGCGACGCGCACCGTCACCGCCGACCACGTGATCATCGCGACCGGCGCGACGGTGCGGCTCGTGCCCGGCGTACAGCTGTCCGAGAACGTCGTGACCTACGAGGAGCAGATCCTCGACAACACCCTGCCGGGCTCCATCGTCATCGGCGGGTCGGGCGCGATCGGCGTCGAGTTCGCCTACGTGATGAAGAACTTCGGCGTCGACGTCACCATCGTCGAGTTCCTCGACCGGATGGTGCCGACCGAGGACGCCGAGGTCTCCAAGGAGCTGCTCCGCCAGTACAAGAAGCTCGGCGTCAACGTGCTCACCTCGACCGCGGTCAAGGGCGTCGAGGACACCGGCTCGGGCGTCCGCGTCACCGTCGCCCCCGCCGGCGGAGGGGACGAGCAGGTCCTCGAGGCGGACAAGTTCCTGGCCGCGTTCGGGTTCGCCCCGCGCCTGGAGGGCTACGGCCTGGAGAGCACCGGTGTCGCGACCACCGATCGCGGCGCGATCGAGGTCGACGACTACGGACGCACCAACGTCGACGGCGTCTTCGCCATCGGTGACGTCACCGGCAAGCTGATGCTCGCCCACGTCGCGGAGGCCATGGGCGTCGTGGCGGCCGAGACGATCGCCGGGGCCGAGACCATGCCGGTCGAGTTCGACTTCGTCCCCCGGGCGACTTTCTGCCAGCCGCAGATCGCCTCCTTCGGCTACTCCGAGGAGCAGGCGAAGGAGCGCGGGTACGACGTGAAGACCGCGTCCTTCCCGTTCTCCGCGAACGGCAAGGCGCGCGGCATGGCCGAGGGGGTCGGCTTCGTCAAGGTCGTCGCCGACGCGAAGTACAACGAGATCCTCGGCGCCCACCTGATCGGGCCCGAGGTCACCGAGCTCCTCCCGGTGCTCACCCTCGCCCAGAAGTGGGACCTCACCGCCGACGAGGTCGCGCGCAACGTCTTCGCCCACCCGACGCTCTCCGAGGCACTCAAGGAGGCCATCGAGGGCATCGCGGGACACATGATCAACCTCTGAGCCGGCGCTGCGCGAGGAACGAGCGCAGCGCCGACGCGAAGAGGTCGAGCGAGCCTCGCCCGCGCGAGCTCGCGAGCGCAGGCGAACGGCCGGGTCGAGACCGGTGACCGGGCGTAGCCCCGGCGCAGGTTGATCATGGAGCCGAGCGGGCCGTTGTGCCGCTCCGGGCCGAAGGCGCCTCGGCTCGGCAGAACTGCCCGGTCGGCGATTGCGGCACAGACGTGACTACCCGCTCGGCGTACCTCCGCGCAGCCGGAGTGCCCGCTCGGCGTACCTCGGCGCAGCCGGAGTGCCCGCTCGGCGAACCTCGGCGCAGCCGGAGTGCCCGCTCGGCGTGCTTCCGCGCAGCGCCAGTGCCCGCTCGGCGTCAGGCGCGGGCGACGGTCCTGAGGACGACGTCGGCGACCGCGGCCGGGTCGCGGTACTGCGGCAGGTGGTCGACGTCGAGCCTGACGAGCTCTGAGCCGGGCATCGCCTCCGCCAGCGCCAGGTCGGCGTGCACGGTGTCGGGGTCGTCCCGGTCGCCGACGACGATCGACGTCGGCGCGGCGATGTCGCCGACCGCCTCCCAGACCACCGGGTTCGGCTCGGTGACGTCCTCGCCGGAGAGCTCCAGCTTCGTGGTCGCGCGCACCTGCGCGCGCAGGTAGTCGTCCGTCCCGCTGGCCGCGAAGACCCGCAGGTAGAGGTCGGTGAGGCCGTCGATGTCGCGCTCCTCGGTGAGGCGCTCGTACTCCGCCTCGATCTCCGGGTCGCCGGCGTCCTCGGGCCAGGGGTAGCCCGGTACGGCGGTGCAGAGCAGCGTCAGTGACGCGACCCTGTCCGGATGGGTCGTCGCCAGCGCCAGCGAGGTGCCACCGCCGTTGCTGTTGCCGATGAGGTGCACGCGATCGAGTGCCAGGACGTCGAGCAGGCCGAGCAGGTGGTCGACCGGACGCAGCGGCGCCTTCGGCCGGGGCGCTCGCCCGTAGCCCGGTCGGTCGTAGCGGATCACGCGATGGTCGGTCAGCGACGGCAGGAGCCGGTCCCAGATCGTCGCGTCGCTGATGCCCGGGTGGAGGAGGACCAGCGGTGCACCGTCACCGCCGGTGTCCTCGACCCACAGCTGGTCGGGGCCCACATCGAGCAGGGCCCCCACCTCAGACCTCGAACTGCGCGGCCTCGAGGCGCGCCTTCACGTCGGACAGGAAGCGTCCGGCGTCGGCGCCGTCGACGAGCCGGTGGTCGTAGGTCAGCGCGAGGTTGACCATGTAGCGCACCGCGATGGTCTCGCCGAGGTCCGGGTCGTCGATCACGACCGGCCGCTTCACGACCGCACCCGGTCCGAGGATCGCGACCTGCGGCTGGTTGATGATCGGCGTGTCGAACAGCGCGCCGAACGTGCCCAGGTTCGTGATCGTGAAGGTCCCGCCGGTCAGGTCGTCGGGCGTGATCTTGTTCGTGCGGGTGCGCTCGGCGAGGTCGGCGATCTTCTTCGCCAGCCCGGCGATGGAGAGGTCGCCGGCGTCCTTCACGACCGGGGTCAGCAGGCCGCGGTCGGTGTCGACCGCGAAGGCGACGTTCTCGCGGTCGAAGTAGGTGACCTCGCCCGCCTCGGTGTCGATGTTCGCGTTCAGCTTCGGGTGCTGCTTGAGCGCGTCGATCGCAGCCTTCGCGAAGAACGGCAGGTAGGTGAGCTTCACGCCCTCCCGCGCCTGGAAGTCCGCCTTGGCGGCCTCGCGCAGCCGGGCCACGCGGGTCATGTCGACCTCCATGACCTGGGTCAGCTGCGCGGACGTCTGGAGCGACTCGACCATCCGGGTGGCGATCACCTTGCGCAGCCGGCTCAGCGGCTCGGTGCGTCCGCGGAGCGGGCTCGGGGTGGCGGCCGCTGCCGGTGCCGACGCCGCCGGTGCGGCAGCCGGAGCGGCCGACTCGGCGGCAGGCGCCTTCTTGGCCTCGGCCGCCGCGAGCACGTCCTGCTTGCGGATCCGCCCGCCCACGCCGGTGCCATGCACCGAGGCGAGGTCGACGCCGTGCTCGGTGGCCATCTTCCGGACCAGCGGGGTGACGTAGCCGCCGTTGTCCTGCGAGGCGGCGGGTGCCTCCTGCGCCGGTGCCTGCTGAGCCGGTGCCTGTTGGGCGGGCGCCTCCTGTGCCGGAGGCTCCGGAGCCGCCTCCTGGGCCTGCTCCTGCGGTGCCTGCTCCTGCTGGGCGGGCGCGGGGGACTCGGCCACCGCGGGCTGCTCGGGCTGCTGCGGCTGCTGGGTCTGCGCGGTGGTGTCCTCGGCCGGGATCTCCTCGGCCGGAGCCTCCTCCTGTGCGGACTCCTGGGCCGACTCCTGGGCGGGCGCGGACTCGGCCGGCGCGGCGGCCGGTGCCGATCCGGCCGCGCCGATCACGGCCAGCTCGGCCCCGACCTCGACGGTCTCGTCCTCGTTGACCTTGATCTCCAGCAGGGTGCCGGCCACCGGCGACGGGATCTCGGTGTCGACCTTGTCGGTGGAGACCTCGAGCAGCGGCTCGTCGACGGCGACGTCGTCACCGACGGACTTCAGCCACCGGGTCACGGTGCCCTCGGTCACCGACTCGCCCAGCGCCGGGAGCGTGACCGACGTGCCGCCCCCGGACTGCTGGCCCCCGGACTGGCCGTCGGACTGGGCCGCGGGCTGCTCCTGGGCCGCGGGCTGCTCGGGCTCCGCAGGCTGCTCCTGGGCCGGTGCCTCCTGCGCGGGCTCCTCGGGCTGAGGCTCCTGGGCGGGCTCCTGCGCCTGCTGCTCCTGGCCCTGCTGCTGCTCGGCGGGCGCCTCCTGGGCCTGCGCCGATCCGCCGCCCTCGCCCTCGTCGCCGATCACGCACAGCTGGGCCCCGACCTCGACGGTGGCGTCCTCGTCGGCGTTGATCTCCAGCAGCACGCCGGCCACCGGCGACGGGATCTCCGTGTCGACCTTGTCGGTGGAGACCTCGAGCAGCGGCTCGTCGACCGCGACCGTGTCGCCGACCTGCTTCAGCCATCGGGTGACGGTGCCCTCGGTGACCGATTCGCCGAGTGCGGGAAGGGTGACGGGAGTCGACATGTGCTTCCTTCGGTGTCAGGAGTGTGCGTGCAGTGGCTTGCCGGCGAGAGCCAGGTGTGCCTCGCCGAGTGCTTCGTTCTGGGTGGGGTGTGCGTGGACGAGAGGAGCGACGTCCTCGGGGAACGCCTCCCAGTTGTAGATGAGCTGGGCCTCGCCGATCAGCTCGCCGACGCGCGCGCCGACGAGGTGTACGCCGAGGACCGGCCCGTCCTTCTGGCGGACCAGCTTGACGCTGCCCTGGGTCTTCAGGATCTGGCTCTTGCCGTTGCCGCCGAGGTCGTAGACGAGCGTCTCGACCGCGTCGTCGCCGACCTGCTCCCGGGCCTGGGCCTCGGTCAGTCCGACCGAGGCGATCTCGGGGTCGCTGTAGGTGACGCGCGGGATGCCCGCGTCCCGGATGACCGCAGGACCGAGGCCGGCGATCTCCTCGGCCACGAAGATGCCCTGCGCGAAGCCGCGGTGCGCGAGCTGGAGCCCGGGCACGATGTCGCCGACCGCGAAGACGTTCGGCACGTTGGTGCGGCAGCGCTCGTCGGCGAGCACGAAGCCGCGGTCCATCGCGATGCCCTGCTCCTCGTAGCCGAGGCCCTGCGTGGCCGGCCCCCGCCCGACGGCGACGAGCAGGATCTCGGCCTCGATCGGCTCGCCGTTCTCGACGTGCACGCGCACGCCGGCGTCGGTGCGCTCGACCGCCTTGAACGGCGTGCCGGTCAGTGCCTTGATCTTCCGCTTGCGGAAGGCGCGCTCGAGCTGCTTGGAGGAGTCCTCGTCCTCGCCGGCGACCAGCCGGGGGAGCGCCTCGACGATCGTCACCTCGGCGCCGAACGAGCGCCACACGCTGGCGAACTCGCAGCCGATCACCCCGCCCCCGAGCACCACGACCGAGGCCGGCACGCGGTCCAGCGTCAACGCGTGCTCGGAGGTCAGCACGCGCTCGCCGTCCACCTCGAGGCCGGGCAGGGACCGGGCGTACGACCCGCTGGCGAGCACGACGTGCCGACCGACGTACCGGGTGCCGTCCACCTCGACCGCGTCGGGCGCGACCAGGCGGCCCTCGCCCTCCACGACGGTGATGCCGCGACCCTTGATCAGTCCGGTCAGGCCCTTGAACAGCCGGCTGACCACGCCGTCCTTGTAGGCGTTGACGCCGGCCATGTCCACGCCGTCGAAGGTGGCCCGCACCCCGAACTGCTCGGACTCGCGGGCGCTGTCGGCGACCTCGGCCGCGTGCAGCAGCGCCTTGGTCGGGATGCAGCCCACGTGCAGGCAGGTGCCGCCGACCTTGCTCTTCTCGACGAGCGCGACGGTCAGTCCCAGCTGGGCTGCCCGCAGCGCACACGCGTAGCCACCCGACCCTGCCCCGAGGATCACCACGTCGTACTGGCTGGCGTCTGCCACTGCCCCTCCGCTCGTCCGGACGTCGCCTTCTCGGCCGACTCGGGTCATCCTTGCACTTCTGCGGTCACGGTCGACACACCGGTTCGCTACCGGTCAGTTCACCCCGGGCCGAGGGTCATGCAGCACAATTGCACCCATGGGTCTGCGAAACATCTTCCGGCGGCGGACGGGTCTGAGCCGCGGCGGTCCGACCGGAGCGACCGTCCGCGCCGCCGAGGGCGCCGACGCCGCGCACCTGCGCGCGTTCGTGTCGACGCGTCGTGGCGTCGAGGGTTTCGTCGAGCCCCGCACCACCGTCAGCGAGGTGACGCTGCTGCTGGTCGCGCACGACGGCGAGTGGACCCGGCGCCGTGTGCCCTCGGTGAAGTGGGCCCACGACTTCGCGAACCGGCTCGGCGTCCCGTCGTACGACGCCGCGGTCGTCGGCATCCCGCAGCGGATGCGCGAGTACAACCGGCGCCAGAAGCAGGGCGAGAAGGCGCCGAACCCGTTCAGCTCCCCGGCACCGCCGCGTCCGACGTCCCCGGACGCTTGACCGGCTGACAGCCCGCCGCTCGGCTAGCTCGCGGCCCGGCGCTGCACCAGCTCGACGAGGGTCGTGATCGAGAACCCCGTGCCCCCGCTGGGCACGTGGCCCCAGGCCCCGCCGCTGTTGTACGCCGGCCCGGCGATGTCGAGGTGCGCCCAGGGCCGCCCGTCGACGAACTGCTCGAGGAAGGCGGCGGCGTACAGGGCCGAGCCCCAGCGCACCCAGTCGTGCTGGAGCAGGTCGGCGATCCGGCTCTCGGTGCGCACCGTCGTGCGCTGCTCGTCGGGGATAGGCAGGTGCCAGAACAGCTCACCCGTCGTCGCGGCCGCCGCCTCGAGCTCGGCCACGGTCTCGTCGTCACCGAAGAGGCCGGCGATCCGCTCGCCGAGGGCGACCACGCACGGGCCGGTCAGGGTCGCCACGTTGACCACGACGTCCGGCTCGTCACGCACCGCCATCGTCAGCGCGTCGGCGAGCACGAGCCGACCCTCGGCATCGGTGTTCAGCACCTCCACGGTCCTGCCGGACAGCGTGGTGAGCACGTCGCCCGGGCGCATCGAGGAGCCGCTGATCATGTTCTCCGCCAGCGGCAGGTACGCCGTCACCGCGATCGGGACGTCCAGGGCCTCGAGCGCCAGCACGGCCGCGGCGGCCGCAGCCGCCCCGGCCATGTCCTTCTTCTGGGTGTGCATGGTCGAACCCGGCTTGATCGTCAGGCCGCCGGAGTCGTAGGTGATGCCCTTGCCGACCAGGGCGACCGAGCCCGTCGGCTCCTCGGGCCGCCAGGTCAGCTTGACCAGGCAGGGCGGGCTCGCCGAGCCCCGGCCGACGCCGAGGATGCCGCCGCACCCCAGGCGCTCGAGGGCGTCGGCGTCGAGCACCTCGAACGCGACCCGCGTGCCGGAGGTCGCTGCCTCGAGCTGCGCCGCGAACTCCGTCGGGAGCAGGTCGTTGGCGGGGGTGTTCACCCAGTCCCGCGCACGGGCGACCTGCTCGCCGACGATCCGGGACGCCTCGAGGGCGGCGCCGGCATCGGCCTGGCGCGCGACGTCGCTGAGCAGGACGACCTCGGCGACGCGTCCGGAGCCGCGGGACCTGCCGGACTTGTACCGGTCGAAGCGGTAGAGCCCGGACCGGAAGCCGTCGGCGACCGCGCGGACGTGCTCCGCGTCGATCGCGGGGAGGGCGAGCGCGACCGACGCGCTGTTGCCCAGGTTGCGGGCCGCGACGCCGGCGGCCCGGCGTACCTTCTCGGTGCTGAGCTGCGCCTTGGGCCCGAGGCCCACCGCCAGCAGGTGCGCGGCGTTGAGCGTGCCCCCGGTCGGCACGGTGAGCACCTCGCCGAGCCCGCCCCGGAAGCCCATCGAGGCCAGCAGCGGCTCGAACTTGCGGCCGTAGGCAGACGCCACGGCCTCGGCACCGGGAGCGGCCACGAGCGCGCCCGACGCGCTGGTGGCGACGCCGATGACGACGAGATCGGTGCGGGTCTTCTCGGGCGTGCCCTTGCGCAGCGTGTACGTCGTCACGGCGACGATCCTAGGAGACGGTCGCCGGAGCGCTGCGCCCACAGGAGGGGCCGCCGGAGGGGAGGCGCGTGCTGCGGTAACTTTCGGGCCATGGCCCTCAAGCACTCTGCGCTCCACGACCGGCACGTCGCTCTCGGCGCGAAGTTCTCGGAGTTCGGCGGGTGGGAGATGCCGCTGGAGTACTCCGGAGTGGTCAAGGAGCACACCGCCGTGCGCACCAGCGTCGGCATCTTCGACGTGAGCCACCTCGGCAAGCTGGTCGTGCGCGGCGACGGGGCGCTGGAGTTCGTCAACTCCTGCCTGACCAACGACCTCGGCCGGATCGGCAAGGGCCAGGCGCAGTACACCCTCTGCTGCGACGACGCCACCGGAGGCGTGGTCGACGACCTGATCGTCTACCTCAAGGACGACGACCACCTGCTGCTCGTGCCGAACGCCGCGAACACCGACGAGGTGCTCCGCCGGCTCCAGGCCGCGGCGCCCGACGGCATCGAGATCACCGACCACCACGAGAGCCACGTCGTGCTGGCCGTGCAGGGCACCCGGTCGGACGAGGTGCTCGACGCGCTCGGGCTGCCGACGGGGCACGACTACATGTCGTTCGCCGAGGCGCCCTTCGGCGGGGAGGACGTCGTGGTCTGCCGCACCGGCTACACCGGCGAGCGGGGCTACGAGCTGATCGCGCCGAACGACGTCGCCGGCGAGCTCTGGGACCGTCTGCTGGAGGCCGGGGCGGCGTACGACGTGCTGCCGTGCGGCCTCGGCGCCCGGGACACCCTCCGCACGGAGATGGGCTACCCGCTGCACGGCCAGGACATCAGCCTCGAGATCACGCCCGTGCAGGCCCGCCTCGGCTGGGCGATCGGGTGGAAGAAGGACGCGTTCTGGGGCAAGGCGGCGCTCGAGGCGGAGCGGGAGCGGGGGCCGGTCGTGACCCTCCGTGGCCTGGTCGCCACCGGGCGCGGCATCCCGCGCCCCCACATGAGCGTGCGGCTCGCCCGCGACCTGCCGATCGGGGAGATCACGTCCGGCACGTTCTCGCCGACCCTGAAGAAGGGCGTCGCGCTGGCGCTGATCAACGCCCAGGTCGAGGAGGGCGCCGAGGTCAGCGTCGACGTCCGCGGCCGCGAGGAGGTCTTCGTCGTGACCAAGCCACCGTTCGTCCAGCCCGGTGTCCGCGAGGAGGCGTCGTGATGACCCACGCACCGGACCCTTCGGGGTTCCCGTCGATGTCGCCGTCGGTGCCCTGGTGGTGGCAGCTGCTCGACGCCGACGGCGCGGTCGTCGAGCCCACCGAGGGTCGCCAGGAGTTCCCGACCCGTGGCGACGCGGAGTCGTGGGTGGGGGAGTTCTGGCCCGACCTCGCCGACAACGGCGTCGCCGCGGTCACCCTCTTCGAGGGCGACCGCGAGGTCTACGGGCCGATGCCGCTCTCCGCCGGCTGAACGCCGGCACGCGGATCAGCGCGGCCGGCCGCCGACCTTGACGTTCGGCTTCGGCAGCCGCATGAACCGCAGCTGGAGCATCCGGGTCAATGCGTAGAACGTGGTGCCCTTGAGGCTCTCGTCGGGGAACCGCTCGCGCAGCGTGCGCTGCAGCCGGAACCGGATCCACACCGTGTCGACGAGCAGCAGCAGGATCGTCACGGCCCACAGCTGCGAGCTCAGCTGGACCAGCTGCTTGGAGCCGGTGGCCTGCAGCACCAGGATCAGCAGGAGCAGCGGCAGCAGGAACTCCGCGACGGACACGCGGGCGTCGACCCAGTCGCGCACGGCCCGCCGTACGGGACCCTGGTCGCGCGCCGGCAGGTACTTCTCCTCGCCGGTCCGCATCCCCTCGCGCATCCGGCGGTTCGTCTCCGCACGCTTCTCGCGCAGCATCTTCTGCGCGGCCTTCTTGTCCATGCCCGCGCGGGCGCGCTCGCGTCGGGCCGCCTCGGCCTCCTTGCGCGTGGGGGTGGGGCGTCCCTTGCCGGTCGGGGCGCCGTCCGTGGTGGACGGAGCCGACGCGGCGGGCTTCTCGGTACGACGGAACAACGGGGCCTCATCAAGCAGGGTCGGAGTACGACGGATCGGGACGGTCAGACTACCCGTGACGCACTCGTCGGCCGACCGTGCGTTGGGTAGGTTGAGGACAGGCCGTCCCGTCGGGCGGTCGACCCGCTGAGCCAGAAGGGGCGAGAGACCTCATGAGCATGATGAAGCGCATCAGCACGATCTTCCGGGCCAAGGCCAACAAGGCCCTCGACCGTGCCGAGGACCCCCGCGAGACGCTGGACTACAGCTACCAGCGCCAGGTCGAGATGCTCGCCAAGGTGCGCCGTGGCGTCGCCGACGTCGCCACCAGCCGCAAGCGGGTCGAGCTGCAGATGAACCAGCTCCAGTCGCAGTCGGCCAAGCTCACCGACCAGGCCCAGAAGGCGCTGGGCATGGGCCGCGAGGACCTCGCCCGCGAGGCGCTGACCCGCAAGTCCGGCCTGCAGGGGCAGATCAACGAGCTCACCGTCCAGCACGCGCAGCTCCAGGGCGAGGAGCAGAAGCTCACGCTCGCCTCGCAGCGGCTCCAGGCCAAGGTCGAGGCGTTCCGCACCCGCAAGGAGACGATCAAGGCGACCTACACCGCCGCCGAGGCGCAGACGCGGATCAACGAAGCCTTCTCCGGCATCTCCGAGGAGATGGGCGACGTCGGGATGGCGATCCAGCGGGCCGAGGACAAGACCCAGCAGATGCAGGCCCGCGCCGGCGCGATCGACGAGCTGATCTCGTCGGGTGCGCTGGACGACGCGTCCGCGCTCAGCGCCGGGGACGACATCACCCGCGAGCTCGAGGCGATGAGCTCGCAGTCCGACGTCGAGGCCGAGCTGGCCGCCCTCAAGGGTGCGACCGGCGCCCCGGCCCTCGACGCCGCCCCGGCGACGCCCGCGGTCGAGAGCGCAGGCTCCACGGACGACCAGCCGGCCGCCCAGCAGGTCCCGGAGACCGAGAAGGAGGGCCAGTCATGATCGTGCGCATCCTCGGTGAGGGCCAGTTCGAGGTGGCCGACGCCGAGCTCGACCGGCTCAACGAGCTGGACGCCGCCGTGGAGGCGGAGATCGACGCCGGCAACGAGGAGTCGTTCGCGGCCCGGCTCGCGGAGCTGCTCGACGGCGTACGCGACGTCGGAGCGCCGCTGCCCGACGACGCGCTCGAGGACTCCGACCTGATCCTCCCGCCCGCCGACGCCACGCTCGAAGAGGTGCGCGAGATGCTGGCCGACGACGGACTGATCCCGGGCTGACCGGAGGCCTCTGGTGGCGCGCACGCGGTTCGTCCAGGACACCGGCCTGACGGTGCGGATGACCACGGTCATGTTCGTGCTCGGGGCGCTCTTCGTGGCCCTGGTCGTCGGGCTCATGTACTTCGTGCAGTCTGCGGGGCTGGCCCTCCTGATCGGCCTGATCGGTCTGGGCGTCGCCTGGGGCCAGTGGTACTTCTCGGACAAGGTCGCCCTGCGCGGCATGCGGGCCCGCGAGGTCAGCCCGGAGGAGGACCCCGAGCTGCACGGGATCATCGACCGGCTCTGCGCGATGGCCGACATGCCGAAGCCGCGGGTCGCGGTCTCCGACGTCGAGCTCGCGAACGCCTTCGCGACCGGTCGGTCGCCGGATCGGGCGGTGGTCTGCGTGACCACCGGCATCCGTGGGCTGCTCACCCCCGAGGAGCTCGAGGCGGTGCTGGCGCACGAGCTGTCGCACGTGGCGCACCGGGACGTCCTGGTGATGACGATCGCGTCCTCGGCGGGCATCATCGCCGGCTTCCTCGCCCGTAGCTGGCAGTTCGGCGGGTTCGGCCTCGCGAGGCGGGGCAAGGACGCGGGCGGCGCCGTCGGGTTCCTGGCGGTGATCCTGATCAGCCTGGTCGTCTACGCGCTCAGCTTCCTGCTCACCCGGCTGCTGTCGCGCTACCGCGAGCTGTGCGCCGACCGCTCCGGCGCCTACCTGACCCAGAAGCCCGCCGCCCTGGCCTCGGCGCTGCAGAAGATCACCGGCGAGATCGCCGCCACCCCGCAGCGCGACCTCAGGGCCGCGCAGCCGATGAACGCCTTCTTCATCGCACCGGCCGTCCGCGGGCTCTCGCTGCAGACCCTCACCTCGACCCACCCGTCGCTCGAGCAGCGCCTCGACCAGCTGGCCCGGATCGCGACCGAGCTCGGCCGGCCGCTCGACGGCGGACCGCTGGACGGCGGCTCGCTGGGCACCTCCGGCCCGGGTCTCTGACCCGTGGGCCTCTGGGACGTCCTGCGCGGTCAGCAGCGCCCGAAGCGGCCCGACCTGGACCACCTGTTCGCGGTGCCGGGCGCGGCGATCACCCTCCAGACGGCGCTCGACGTGAGACCCACCGGCGTCGGATCGGTGTGCTTCCGGGCCGCGGAGGGCGCGGCCTCCGGCTCGGTCCAGGACGTCGCCGAGATGCTGGTCGAGGGCACCGGCAAGCCCCAGGTCGAGCGGAGCGTGGACAGCTTCGGCTTCACCTGGTTCGTCGTCCGGGGGAGCGCGGACGACGTCTCCGGCCTGGTCACCGACCTGCACGCGGTGAACACCGAGCTGGAGGCCCAGGGGTTCGCTTCCGGCCTGCTCTGCTCGGTCGTCGGTTTCGCGGACGGCTCGGGGCGGCGCCTCGGGCTCGTCTACCTCTACAAGCGCGGCACGTTCTACCCGTTCGCGCCCAGCGGCCCGCAGACCCGCGACTCGCTGTTCGAGCGGCAGGTGCGCGACCTGCTCGGCAGCGACCTCAGGATCGAGCCCGACCTGGCCCGGTGGATGCCGCTCTGGGGCGCCCCCGGCCTGTAGCCAGGGGCAGGCTCACACGCTCTCGCGCCCGTGCGGCTCGGACCACCACGACTCGAGCGGCCCCTTCGGTACGACGCCCGACGGGTTGATGTCCTCGTGGACCAGGTAGTAGTGCCGCTTGATCTGGTCGAAGTCGATGTTCTCGCCGAACGCGGGGGTCTGGAACAGGTCGCGCGCGTAGGCACCGAGCACCGGCATCTCGGACAGCTTGGTGCGGTTGCACTTGAAGTGCCCGTGGTAGACGGCGTCGAAGCGGGCCAGCGTGGTGAACAGCCGGATGTCGGCCTCGGTGATCGCGTCGCCCATCAGGTAGCGCCGGTGCGCGAGCCGTTCCTCGAGCCAGTCGAGCGCGGCGAAGAGGCGGTCGTAGGCCTTGTCGTAGGCGCGCTGGGAGCCGGCGAACCCGCAGCGGTAGACACCGTTGTTCACCTCGGTGAAGACCCGGTCCATCACCTCCTGCATCTCCTCACGCTGGTCGGCCGGCCAGAGGTCGGGTGCGTCGGGCCGGTGGAACTCCCGCCACTCGAAGAACAGGTCGTGGGTGATCCAGGGGAAGTCGTTGGTGACAACGGCGCCCGTCGGGATGTCCACGATCGCCGGGACCGTGATGCCGCGCGCGTAGTCCGGGTCGCGGGCCAGGTAGGCCTCCTGGAGCCGCTTGTAGCCGAGCACGGGGTCGACGCCGCCCGGATCGAGGTCGAAGGTCCAGGAGTCCTCGTCGTGCACCGGTCCGCACAGGCCCATCGAGAGGGCGTCCTCGAGTCCGAGCAGCTGACGCACGATGATCGCCCGATTCGCCCACGGACAGGCGCGCGCGGCGACCAGCCGGTAGCGCCCGGGCTCGACGGGCCACTCGCTGCTGGTCCGCGTGATCCGGTCGGACAGGTACTTCATGTCGCGCCGGAAGTCCTTGCCGGCCTCGACGTACGACGGGGTCATGGTCCTCCTTCCGCTCGTCGGGAGGAGGTACCCGGCGCGTCCCCGATCATGACGAGGGCCGCGCCGGTGCGTCGGTCAGCTGGTGCTCAGGTTGACGTGGCAGGTGGACTTGGCGTGCTTCTCGATCTTGTCCGAGGCGCTCTTGAACTTGGGGTCGTCCAGCTTGGCGAAGGCCGCCTGCAGCTTCGGGGCGAGGGCGGCGAGGTCGTTCTGGGTCATGCCGGGAGGAAGCTGTCCCTGACTGATCGGCCCGAGGTCCTTCATCGAGATGCCGGCGTCCTTGAGGTCCTTCTGGAGCGTGGTCAGGCCCGTGTCCAGGGTCTTCCAGTCCGAGTGGACCGCGGACGGGGAGTCGCCGGCCAGCTTGTGGAAGGTGGCGATCACCGCGTCGAACTTGCTGAAGTCGGGCGTGCCCGAGCCGAGGGAGGCGAAGTCGGACTTCGCCTGCTTGAGCTCCTTGCAGTACGTGTCGGTGCTGGAGCCGCCACCGCCGCTGCCGCAGCCGGCGAGTAGGGCGGCGGTCATCACGATCGTGGACAGGGCGGCAAGGCTGCGGGTGCGCATGGGGTGTTCCTCCGCGGTCGGTTGGCACCACCCTTGCACCTCGGTCCGGGCCGTGACCACCGACCCCCGGCGATGTGTGGACCAGTCCCCTCAGTCGCGGGCCGTCTTGCCGGGCAGGTCGAGCATCCGCTGGAGGGCGACCTTGGCCCAGTGCTCGGTCTCGGCGTCGACCTGGATCTGGTTGACGACGGTGCCGTCGACCAGGGACTCCAGCGCCCACACCAGGTGGGGCAGGTCGATCCTGTTCATCGTCGAGCAGTAGCAGACGGTCTTGTCGAGGAACATGATCTGCTTGTCGGGGTGGTCCTTGGCCAGTCGCTTGACCAGGTTGAGCTCGGTGCCGATCGCCCAGCTCGTGCCCGGTTCGGCGGCCTCGATGGTGTTGATGATGAACTCGGTCGACCCGACCAGGTCAGCGCGGAGCACGACCTCGTGGGCGCACTCGGGGTGGACCAGGATGTTCACCCCGGGGATCGTGGCCCGGAGCTGGTCGACGACCTCGGCGGAGAACCGGCCGTGCACCGAGCAGTGGCCCTTCCAGAGGATCATCTTCGCGTCGCGCAGCTGCTCGGCGGTCAGACCGCCGTTGGGCTTGAGCGGGTTCCAGACCACGCAGTCGGCGAGCTCGAGGCCGAGCTCGAGCACCGCGGTGTTGCGGCCCAGGTGCTGGTCGGGGAGGAACAGGACCTTGGCGTCCTCACCCTTCTGCGCGAACGCCCACTCCAGGGCGACCTGGGCGTTGGAGGAGGTGCACACGGCGCCGTCGTGGCGGCCGCAGAACGCCTTGATGTCGGCCGAGGAGTTCATGTAGGTGATCGGCACCACCTGGTCGGCGATCCCGGCGTCGGTCAGCGCGTCCCAGGCGTCCTCGACCTGGGCCAGCCGGGCCATGTCGGCCATGGAGCAGCCGGCTGCGAGGTCCGGCAGGACCACCTTCTGGCTGGGGGCGGTGAGGATGTCAGCGGACTCCGCCATGAAGTGCACGCCGCAGAAGACGATGAACTCCGCGTCGGGCCGAGCGGCGGCCTCGCGCGCGAGCTTGAAGGAGTCGCCGGTGACGTCGGCGAACTGGATGACCTCGTCGCGCTGGTAGTGGTGCCCGAGCACGAAGACCCGCTCACCGAGCTTCGCCTTCGCGGCGGCCGCGCGGGCCACCAGGTCCGGGTCCGAGGCCGCCGGCAGGTCACCCGGGCACTCGACCCCGCGCTCGGCGGACAGGTCGGTACCACGCCCCAGGGGCAGCAGCGGCAGGTCAACGGTCGTCATGGCGGTCATCCTCCCATCGCCACGGGATCGGCTGGGCGAAACCCCCGGGCAGGGGGAGAACACCGGGGTCCGGACGTGCATTCCGGCGGCGAGCTCACAGCAGGGCCCCGTGGTGGACGTACGGCGCGGGCGGCTTCATCCCGCGTACGGCGAGGTAGCCGGAGGTGTCCACCGACAGCCCGGCCGCCAGGCCGACGTCGATCGCCCATTCGTTCGCGGCGGTCACGTGCGGAACGACCAGCTCCTCGGGCGCGGAGGCGACGGCCTCCCAGAGCAGGCTCGCGGCCACGCGCCGGCTCGACGCGCAGATCACCGCCGGCTTGCCGTCCCCGGCGATGTAGGCGTAGCCCGACCCGCTCGCCCGATCGACGACCACCAGCCTGTTCTGGGCGAGCAGCACGGCATGGTCCGCGCCGTGCGCGGCGTCGCGGCGCTGGCGGTCGAGCGAGTCGAGCAGGTCGAAGTCGGTCTCGGTCCCTTCCCTCAGGTGCTCGTCGACCACCGGCAGCGTCGAGCGGTCGACGCGGCCGTGCAGCACCATCTGCGGGTGCAGGGTGAAGCCGGCGTGGCGGTAGCGCCGGAACGCCCTCGGGTCACGGCTGGCGGAGAGCATCCCGCGCAGGCACCCGCGGGCGTGGGTGAGGGCGGCCTCCAGCAGCGCCCGGCCCAGGCCCGCGCCCTGCAGGTCCGGGCGGACGGCGTACGTCGCCAGGAACCAGGTCAGGTCCCGCCGGAACGACGTCGCGAAGCCGAGCATGGTGCCGTCCCGCTCCGCGACCCAGCAGCCCGCCGGGTCCGTCGCGAGGAGGTGATCGGCCCTGACCCGCCACATCGCCTGGGCCTCCGGCGACCGGTTCGTCGACATGCCCGGCTCGGCCAGGGGCGTGAACGCCTCGTCGGAGAGCCGCTCGGCCTCGGGCACGTCGTCGCCCGTCATCGGCCGGATCAGCGCGTCCACGGGCGGATGGTCCCACAGGGAAGGCGCCGGATCCCCGGGGATTTCCGGTGCTTCCCGCGTGGGAGCATCCGTGCATGCGCGTGGTGGTCGCCCCGGACAAGTTCGCCGGCACGTTGAGCGCGGTCGAGGCGGCGGAGGCGATCGCCACCGGCTGGCTGCGTCGGGTGCCGGACGCGGAGATCACCCGGGTCGCGATGTCCGACGGGGGGCCGGGCTTCGTCGACGTGCTCCACGCTGCCCTGGGCGGGACGCTCGTGGCGGTCACCGTCTCCGACCCGTACGGCGTTCCGGTCCCGGCCGCGATCCTCCGGGTCGGCGACACGGCGTACGTCGAGAGCGCCCAGGCGATCGGTCTGCACCTCACCCCGCCCGAGCAGCGTCGCCCGATGGTCGGGACCAGCCGAGGCCTCGGCGAGATGATCCGGGCCGCGATCGAGGACGGCGCGACCCGCGTCGTCGTCGGAGCCGGCGGCACCGGGACCAACGACGGGGGCGGCGGCCTGCTCGCCGCCCTCGGGGCCACCGCCGACGGCGGCGCGCTCGACCGGGGGCCCGACGCCCTCGCGGACCTCCGCTCGGTCGACCTCGAGCCGGCCTGCCGGCTGACGTCACCCGTCGAGCTCGTGCTCGCGTCCGACGTCGACAACCCGCTGCTCGGCCTCACCGGCGCGACCAAGACCTTCGGGCCCCAGAAGGGGCTCAGCGAGGAGCAGCTGCTCGTCGCCGACGGCCGGCTGCAGCACTTCGCCGAGCTGGTCGACCGCAAGGCCGCGACCGCCAAGGGCGCGGGCGCCGGTGGGGGCATCGGGTACGCGCTGCTGCTCCTCGGCGCCACCCGGCGGCCCGGTGTCGAGGTGGTCGCCGAGGCGGTGCACCTCCCCGAGACCCTCCGCGGCGCCGACCTCGTGATCACCGGCGAGGGTGCCTTCGACTTCTCCTCGCGCTCCGGCAAGGTCCCGTACGGCGTCGCGCAGATCGCCGCGGGACTCCTGGTGCCGTGCATCGCACTGGCCGGGCAGGTCCTGGTCGGCGCCCGGGAGATGCGGGCGCTCGGGATCGAGGCGGCGTACTCCGTCGTCGACCGGGTGGGGGAGGAGCGGGCCTTCGCCGAGCCCGCGGCCGCGCTCTCCGAGCTGGCCGAGCGCGTGGCCCGGACGTGGGGCAGATGACACGGACAATGCCGGGGAATAACCGGCGATGTGCGACCATTGAGCCTGTGACGAGGCCCGCGAGGGCCACCGAGAGAGAACCCGGGAGTTCCAGATGACCGAGCAGGTCGAGACGACCACGACCCACCGCACCGACAGCATCAACGTCAGCGACGCGGCGGCCGCCAAGGTCAAGAGCCTCCTCGAGCAGGAGGGCCGCGACGACCTCCAGCTCCGCATCGCCGTGCAGCCCGGTGGCTGCTCCGGCCTGCGCTACCAGCTGTTCTTCGACGAGCGGAACCTCGACGGCGACGTCGTCGCCGACTTCGACGGCGTCTCCGTGGTCGTCGACCGGATGAGCGTTCCCTACCTCAACGGCGCGACCATCGACTTCGTCGACAGCATCGAGAAGCAGGGCTTCACGATCGACAACCCGAACGCCACCGGCTCCTGCGCCTGCGGCGACAGCTTCCACTGAGCGGTCGGGCACCGACGGACAACGCAGAAGGGCGGTTCCCCGGAACACCGGGGAACCGCCCTTCCGTGCGTCGTGGGCCTCGGCCGACGAGGTCAGTCGAGGTGGAGGTGGAGGCGTGCCGCGAGGTGAGCGGTGGCGTCGGTCACGGTGATCTCGGGCTTCCGGATCTCCCGCGGGAAGTCGTCGTACTCGATCGAGGGGACGGAGTCGAGGGCCTCGGGGGAGATGAGCGGCCGAGGCAGGCTCATCTCGGAGGCGCAGGCGGTGCAGTCGAGGTGCATCTTCACCGCGGTGTCAGGGTCCTCGTACGCGAGCCGCTCGTAGGTCATGGCTCGACGATATTGCCTACTGCCGGGTACTCCTACGTGTACCGGACGGTAGGCTCCGGCGGGTCTGGGTACGCCCATCCAGGCCCCCGCTCCCGCACCCTCGAGGAACCATGTCGCTCCTGATCGCCGGCTCCATCGCCACCGACCACCTGATGACCTTCCAGGGCAAGTTCGAGGACTCGCTGGTCGTCGAGCAGCTCGACAAGCTCTCGGTCAGCTTCCTCGTCGAGGACCTCGAGATCCGGCGCGGCGGCGTCGCGCCGAACATCTGCTTCGGCCTCGGCCAGCTCGGCCTGCGGCCCACGCTCGTCGGAGCCGCCGGCGAGGACTTCGCGGACTACCGGTCCTGGCTCGAGCGCCACGGGGTCGACTGCGACTCGGTGCACATCTCCGACAGCAAGCACACCGCCCGCTTCGTCTGCACGACCGACACCACCATGGCCCAGTTCGCGTCGTTCTACCCCGGCGCGATGAGCGAGGCCCGGTTGATCGAGCTGGCGCCGATCGTGGCCCGGGTCGGTGAGCCCGACTACGTGCTGATCGGCGCCGACGACCCCGAGGGGATGCTGCGGCACACCGACGAGTGCCGCCAGCGCGGCTACGCGTTCATCGCCGACCCGAGCCAGCAGCTCGCCTTCGGCGAGGGCGACCTGATCCGGCAGCTGATCGAGGGCGCGACGCTGCTGTTCAGCAACGAGTACGAGTCCCACCTGATCCAGTCCAAGACCGGCTGGAGCGCCGAGGACATCCTCGACCGGGTCGGCACGCAGGTGATCACGCTCGGCAAGGACGGCGTCCGGATCGTCGGTCGTGACCAGCAGACGATCGAGGTGCACGCCGCCAAGGACGTGCACGCCGTCGAGCCGACCGGGGTCGGCGACGCCTTCCGCGCGGGGTTCCTCGCCGGGGTCGACTGGGGGCTCTCCCACGAGCGGGCCGCGCAGGTCGGCTGCACGCTCGCGGCGTACGTCGTGGAGACCGTGGGCACCCAGGAGTACACCTTCACCCCCGACCAGTTCCTGAGCCGGGTCCACGACTCCTACGGCTCCGACGCGGCGCTGGAGATCGGCAAGTACCTGGGCTGAGGGGCCAGCGCGTCGAAACCGGGCGAGGCGTTTCGATGCAGTCGCTGCGCGACTGCGCCTCAACGACCGGGTGGAGCCGTACGCCGCACCAGGTAGCGGGCCACGCCGTCCTCGGCGTGGTCGGACCCGACGTACTCGTGGCCGCGCATCCGGCACCAGGCCGGGACGTCGTACGCCGCGGCCGCGTCGTCCGCCACCACCGCCACCACGCCGCCGGGCGGGACGTCCTCGACGTGGCGGGCGAGCTCGATCACCGGCCGCGGGCAGATCATCCCGCGGCAGTCCAGCTCCAGGTCGGCGTTCACAGCCCCGCGTCCTCGCGGATCCGGCGCACGATCTCGGGCAGGACCTCCAGGAGCCGGTCGACCTCCGCCGCTGGGGTCTCCCGGGCCAGCGAGATCCGCAGGTTCCCGTGCGTGAGGGCGCCCATCGCGGCGAGCACGTGGCTGGGCTCGAGCGTGCTCGCCGTGCACGCCGAGCCGCTGGCCACCGCGAAGCCCCGGCGGTCCAGCTCACTGACGATCGCCTCGCCGTCGACGTAGAGGAACGAGCACGTGAGCAGGTGGGGGAGCCGGTCCGCCGGGTCGCCGACCACCTGGGTGTCGGGGATGCGGGCGAGACCGGCGCGCAGCCGGTCGACCAGGGCTGCCTGGCGTGCGTTGACCTCGTCACGGTCCGCCACCACCGCCTGCAGGGCAGCCGCCGCGGCGAGGGCGGCCGGCACGTTCTCCATGCCCGTGGTCCGCTCGTCCACCCGGTCGTCGCCCGGGAACGGGTTGCGCCAGCGGACTCCCTTGCGCACCAGCAGCACGCCGACTCCGGCGGGGCCACCCCACTTGTGGGCCGAGGCGGCCGCCGCCGCCCAGCCGTCGGGCAGCGGGAGCCGGCCCGCGGAGCCGCAGGCGTCCATGAACAGCGGTGCTCCGGAGGTCGCGGCCACGTCGGAGACCGGCTGGAGCGTGCCCACCTCGTGGTTCGCCGACTGGAGGCACAGCACGGTCGGGGTGGCTGCGTCGAGCGCGTCGAGGCGGACCCGGCCGACCTCGTCGACCGGGACCGTCTCGAAGGTCCCTCCGCGGGCGGCGTGCCACTGGCCCGCGTGCATCACGGCCGAGTGCTCGACCGCGCTCGCCACCAGCCGGTCGCCCTGGCGGGCCTGGCCGGCGACCAGGCCCAGCACGCCGAGGTGCACGGCGTGGGTGCCGCTCGGCGTGAAGCTGACCTCGTCGGGGCGCACGCCCAGCGCCTGCGCCGTGGCCTCCCGGGCGTTGTCGAGGAGCAGTCGGGCGCTGCGTGCGTCGCCGTGCAAGCGGCGCGGGTCGGCGTACCCGCGCTCGAGCGCCTGGTCGAGGACGGCCCGGGCGGCCGGGTGCAGCGGCTCGCTCGACGCGGTGTCCAGGTAGGTGCCCGGCGGGGTGCTCACACAGGAAACCTAGCCGCGTCCGGGGGCCCTGTCGGAGTGGCGCGAACCACACGTTCCATCACCGTGCCCTCGAGCACCGGCGGCCGGTACGCAGTAGTAGGGTGCGCGGTGTCTGTTCACAGCAGTTGTCCGGTCAAGAGAGAGGGCTCGTTCGTGGGTCTGCAACTCCCCAAGCGTGCTCGGAGCGTCGCCCTCGGCGCCGTTGCTGGTTCGGCCGCCTTGATGCTCAGTGGTTGCTCCGTGGGCACCACCGACGAGTGGAAGCGGATCGCCATGCCCGACCCGGCGAGCGCCGAGGGTCCGGGCATGCTGCACCTCTGGCAGGGCGCCTGGATCGCCGCGATGGCGGTCGGCGTGGTGACCTGGGGCCTGATCCTGTACGCCGTGTTCCGGTTCCGCCGGCGCAGCGAGGACGAGATCCCCGTGCAGACCCGGTACAACCTGCCGATCGAGATCTTCTACACGGTCGCGCCGATCATGATGGTGATCGTCTTCTTCTTCTTCACCGTGCAGGAGCAGGACAAGTTCATCCGCGACGTCAAGAACCCCGACCAGACCATCACGGCGGTCGGGCAGCAGTGGTCGTGGACGTTCAACTACAACTACGACGCCGGCTACGACCACTTCAAGGGCCGCGAGGTCGGCGGACCCGTCGTCTACGACAGCGGCACGCCGGCGAACCCGCCCACCCTGTGGCTGGTCAAGGACAAGAGCGTCGAGGTCCACCTGTACTCGCCCGACGTGATCCACTCCTTCTGGGTCCCGTCCTTCCTCTTCAAGATGGACGTCTTCCCCGGCCGCGACAACCACTACACGTTCACCCCGACCCGCCTGGGTACCTTCGAGGGTCGCTGCGCCGAGCTCTGCGGCGTCTACCACTCGCGGATGCTGTTCAAGGTCAAGGTCGTCGACCAGGCGGCGTACGACGCGCACCTGTCCGCCCTCGAGAAGGCCGGCAACACCGGTCCCGCCCTGGGCGACAGTGACGTGAACAAGGAAGCCGGCCTCGAGCAGAACGGAGCCTCCGAATGACCGCCGTCTCCGACGCCCCCCGGGTCGTCGCGACCCCGACCCTCGGGCAGCAGGTCGTCCGCATCCTCACCACGACCGATCACAAGCTGATCGGCCGGATGTACCTGGTCACCTCGTTCGGGTTCTTCATCATCGGCGGCATCCTGGCGCTGCTGATCCGCTCGGAGCTGGCGTTCCCGGGCCAGCAGATCGTGAACGACGAGGTCTACAACCAGCTGTTCACGATGCACGGCCTGATCATGCTGCTGCTGTTCGCGACCCCGCTGTTCTTCGGGTTCGGCAACGCGATCATGCCGCTGCAGATCGGCGCGCCGGACGTCGCGTTCCCGCGGCTGAACATGTTCAGCTACTGGCTCTACCTCTTCGGCGGCCTGATGGCCGCGGCCGGCTTCCTCACGCCGGGTGGCGCGGCCGACTTCGGCTGGTTCATGTACGCGCCGCTGTCCGACGCCGTCCGCTCGCCGGGCATCGGTGCCGACCTGGGCATCATGGGCCTCTACATGGCCGGCCTGGGCACGATCCTCGGTGCGGTCAACTTCATCACCACGATCATCTGCATGCGCGCGCCCGGCATGACGATGTTCCGGATGCCGATCTTCGTCTGGAACACCATGATCACCAGCCTGCTCGTGCTGATGGTCTTCCCGGTCTTCGGCGCCCTGCTGCTCGAGCTCGAGGCCGACCGCCTGCTCGGCGCGCACGTCTTCGACGCCTCCCACGGCGGGCCACTGCTGTGGCAGCACCTCTTCTGGTTCTTCGGCCATCCAGAGGTGTACATCATCGCCTTGCCGTTCTTCGGGATCGTGACCGAGATCCTGCCGGTGTTCAGCCGCAAGCCGATCTTCGGCTACGTCGGCCTGGTCGCGGCGACGCTCGGCATCGCGATCCTGTCGGTCGCCGTGTGGGCCCACCACATGTTCGTCACCGGTGCGGTCAACCTGCCGTTCTTCTCCGGCATGACGTTCCTCATCGCGGTCCCGACCGGCGTGAAGTTCTTCAACTGGATCGGCACGATGTGGGGCGGGTCGGTGTCCCTGGACACCCCGATGCTGTGGTCGGTCGGCTTCCTGGTGACCTTCCTCTTCGGTGGCCTGACCGGCATCATCCTGGCCTCGCCGCCCCTGGACTTCCACCTCTCCGACTCCTACTTCGTGGTCGCGCACTTCCACTACGTGGTGTTCGGCACGGTGGTGTTCGCGATGTTCGCCGGCTTCTACTTCTGGTGGCCGAAGATGACCGGGAAGATGCTCGACGAGCGGCTCGGCAAGATCCACTTCTGGATCCTCTTCGTCGGCTTCCACACGACCTTCCTGGTCCAGCACTGGCTCGGTGTCGAGGGCATGCCGCGCCGGTACGCCGACTACAGCGCCGGTGACGGCTTCACCACGCTGAACCAGATCTCGACGGTGGGCGCGTTCCTGCTCGCCTCCTCGACGCTGCCGTTCCTCTACAACGTCTACAAGACCATGCGCTCGCCGAAGGTCACCGTGGACGACCCGTGGGGCTGGGGCCGGTCGCTGGAGTGGGCGACGAGCTGCCCGCCGCCGCGGCACAACTTCGTGTCGATCCCGCGGATCCGCTCGGAGTCGCCGGCCTTCGACCTCCACCACCCGGAGATCGCGGCGATCGAGTACTCCGACGACCTGGCCGAGTCGAGCACCGGGTCCCGCGGCGAAGGAGAGGTCCTGAAGTGAAGTCGGAAGCCTGGATCTTCGGCATCTGCACGGCGTTCTTCCTGCTGGTCACGCCGTCCTACTGGTTCATCACCGGCGACCCGACGGGCACGTCCGCGCTCGTGATGACCACGCTGCTGGCGACGCTGGTGACCTTCTACCTCGGCTTCCACGCCAGCCGCATGGAGCCGCGGCCGGAGGACCGCAAGGACGCCGAGATCGCCGACGGAGCCGGCGAGCTCGGGTTCTTCCCGCCGTACAGCTGGTGGCCGCTGTGGTGCGCGCTGACCTTCTCGCTCGTCGTGCTCGGTGTCGTGATCGGCTGGTGGCTGGTCATCATCGGCGCCGGTCTGGGCGTGGTCGCGCTCACGGGCTGGGTGTTCGAGTACTACCGGGGCGAGCACGCCCACTGAGGCGGCGGACGGCGCTCGCTGAGCGATTTGTCCGTTCTACGCGCCCGGTCCCGCGAGGGGCCGGGCGTGATGCTTCCCACCCGGCGACGTGCAAGGGGGGCCCCGCACGGTTGTTACGCTGGAAACGTCCATCGGTCTGACCTCTTCGAGGAGTTCCATGCGGTCGCGACGTACCTGGGCTGCCGCTGCTGCGGCGGTCCTTCTCATGTCGGTCGTGTCGGCATGCTCCGATTCCCCGAAGGCGCTGACCGGGTCGAAGTCCGATCCGTCGGGCTCGCCGTCGGCCTCGCAGTCCGACGCGAAGATCACCGCGAGCATCCCGGCCGACGCCACCGACGTGAAGGTCAACCGGTCGCTGCGGCTCAACGTCGACGGCGGGACCTTCCAGACGGTGTCGGTGGCCGGCACGTCGGGTGAGCTGCAGGGCGCCCTCGCCGGCGACAAGCTGAGCTGGCAGAGCAGCGGTCGGCTCCAGCCGGGGGAGACCTACCGGGTGCGCGGCGTCGCGGTCGACCAGGACGGCCACCAGACCGTCTACCGCTCGAAGTTCAGCACCCAGAACCTCAGCATGGACCAGCAGACGTTCCCCAGCTTCTTCCCGCTGCCGGGCGCGACCGTCGGTGTGGGCATGCCCGCGATCATCCGATTCGACGTGCCGATCGAGAACAAGGCCTCGATCGAGAAGCACCTGCACGTCACGAGCGTCCCGGCACAGCCGGGGGCGTTCCACTGGGTCTCCGACACGGAGGTGCACTGGCGGCCCCAGAACTACTGGCAGCCGGGCACCAAGGTGACGGTCAACGCGGACATCGACTCGATCCCGGCCGGCAACGGCATCTTCGGGCAGAAGAGCCGCACCAGCAGCTTCACCATCGGCCGGTCGATGATCAGCAAGGTCAACACGAAGACCGACCAGATGCGCGTGTTCCAGGACGGCAAGCTGGTCCGGACGATCCCGATCACGACCGGCCAGCAGCCGAAGTACACCACCCGCTCCGGGGTCAAGGTGATCGTCGAGAAGTACCGCAAGAAGCGGATGAACTCCGAGACGGTCGGCATCGACCCCAACGGCCCGGACGGCTACAACATCGCCGGTGTCGAGTACGCCATGCGGATCACCTACTCCGGTGAGTTCCTGCACGCGGCGCCATGGTCGGTCGGGTCCCAGGGGCACGCCAACGTCAGTCACGGGTGCACCGGCATGAGCACCGCGAACGCCGCGTGGCTCTACGGCCAGACCCTCATCGGCGACGTCGTCGAGTACTCCGGCACCGACAAGCCGATGACGCTCACCAACGGCATCGGTGACTGGAACCTGCCGTTCGACCAGTACGCCGCCGGCTCGGCCCTGAGCTGACCCGAGCCCGGCCCGAGGTTCCCACCTGCGCCGGGCCGGTACGCCGGCTCAGCGGGCGCCGTGGAGGTTCTTCGCGGTTGCTGACGTCTTGACCGTGGCCGGGTCCGGGTAGGTGCCGAACAGCCGGTCGGCCGTCGCCGTCGTCGTCACGGTGAACCAGTAGTGCTCGTTCTTGTAGTGGTGCAGCCGGTGGTTGCGCCAGACGGCCTTGTACAGGCGGCCCTTGGGCCGGTAGTCGCTGTGGATCAGGTAGTGGGCCCACTCGTAACCGAAGCCCACGAGCGCGATCCCGATCATGAAGGTGAACCCGGCGGCGCGGTCGGGAAACGCGAGGAGGCCGATCGCGACGGTGCCGACGAGGAGCCAGATCAGGACCTGCCACGGGATGAACACCAGCGGGATGTCCCGCGGATCGGCGTGGTGGGCTCGGTGCTTGCGGGAGACCAGCGGGTCGATCCTGACCGGGCCGAGCCTGACCGGCCTCCAGTGCAGCACGACCACGTGGACGACCCACTCGGTCACCGGGAAGAACGCGACGAAGAGCACGGGCACGATCAGCTCGGTCCACGAGAACCGGTGCACGAACCCGCGGGCGACTGCTGCGCCGAGGACCGTCGCCAGGATCATCCACGGCGACGGGTGCCGCCAGAACGCCGCCCAGGCCTGGCCGAGGGACATCTTCGTCCGCCGGGAGCCTGTGATGGCGGACTCGTCGCTGGCCAGACGCTGCTGTGCGAGCGCTTCGATCTCGGGGCTGGCCTTCGTCATCGGTCGTCTCCTTCGTCGGTGTCCTCGAAGTCCTCCAGGAACGTCACGATCGCCTCGGTGGCCGGGCGGAGCAGCTCGTCGGCCGCGGCGGCGGCCGCGTCGGCGTCGCCGGCCAGCACGGCACGGACGACGGCGCGGTAGCCGTCCAGGTTGCTGACCTCGCCCTCGAGCAGCGGCGCCAGCGCCTCCATCGCCGGCTCGTAGGCCTGGCGGAGGTTGTTGAAGAGGAGCCGGAACACCAGCGAGTCGGCCAGGTCGACCAGCTTGTCCCAGTAGGCCAGCGCCGCCCGTTGTCGCTCGAGCGGGCTGTCTGCCGCGGCGAGGGCCTCGACGGCCGCGTGCAGGGCCTCCACGACCGGCTGGCGGGCCCGTGCGGCGCGCTGGGTCGCGAGCCGGACCATTCCCGGGGCGATCGCATAGCGGGCCTCGACCACGCTGCGGGCCACGTCGGGATCCAGCTCGCCGTTGCGCACGAGCAGGCGGGGGAGCAGGTCGAGGCCGGCGTACTGCTGGAAGTCGCGCACGGTGGTCGTCCCACCGTGCCGGACCTCGACGAGCCGGGTCGCCGACATCCGCTGGAGGGCCTCGCGCACGGCCGGACGGGACACCCCGAGCAGCTCGGCCAGGCGGCGCTCGCTCGGGAGGGGGTCGCCCGGACCGAGCGAACCGTCCACCACCTCGCCGAGCAGCTGGTCGAAGACGTCGTCGGGCACGAGACGGCGGGTGATCGGCTTGAGGACCATGGAGCCACTGTCGGGCGACTCCGGTCAGGTGGTCAAGTGGTCTGACCAGTTGGTGAGATCGGGCTCACCAGCACGCCGCCTTGGTGGAGTCGAGGATCAGCAGGGTCACCGTGTCCTGAGGGCCGAGGCCGCTGAACTCCATCCGGTACTGGGCGTGACCACGCAGCGGCACGACCCAGCTGTCGCCTTCGCGGTGGAGGGCCGGATAGGCGGCCTTGGCCTCGGCGTACGTCGAGCCGAGCGAGATCCGCTCCGGGGTGATGTCGTCCGGGTGGGCGTTGATCTGGACGAGGCCGAAAGTACGGTGCACGAGGCCGTCGATGCCGTTGGAGGCCGCGGACGGACGAGGCCCGGACATCGCGGCGCATGCCGTGCCGGCGTAGACGGACCCGACGCGTTCCCCGGCGGCGACCACTTCAGCCTTGCTCATGCCGAGCTGCAGGGTTCCGGTGCCGTTCGGGCCGAAGCTGCCCGCCTCGGCCGCGCAGTCGCCGGCGAAGTCCCGGGGCACCGCGAGGTAGTCGAGCGTGGTGCAGTTCCAGACGTCCTGGGTGCCCATGCCCTCCTGCCAGGTGCCGCCGGTCTCGACCCACAGCGCGACGTAGCCGCCGCACGCGTTGACCGCGCCGAGGGCGTAGCCGGCCGCGCTGTACTTCTGGACCGTGATCCCGTGGGCGGCGTCCGGGCACGACGTCCCGTCGGTGGCCGCCTTCACGGCCTGGCCCGCGATGAAGGACCGGAACGCTGCCGAGGTGCCGGTCAGCTTGTGGGCGTCCGCCGCGTTGGTCACCTGGAGACCGGGGCCGGGGTAGGTGATCACCGTCGGCGGGCTCGGAGCAGGGGAGGGACGTGCCGAGGTGGTCACCGCCGGGGCCGGTGCCTCGCCGGCCTTCGGACGGCCGAGGAGGGCGACCGGGGTGACCGCGGCGAGCACGGCGACCACGGAGGCTGCGACGAGGGCAGCGTGGCGCCGGGTGCGACGGCGGTCGCCCAGGCGGCGCACCTGCGCCGGGTGGAGGGGCGCGGACACGAGGTCGTCGGTCGTGAAGCGCTCGAGCTGACGGATCGGGTCGGGCGTCTGGTCAGGCATGCTGGGCTCCCGGGTCGGGTGCGTCGTTCGATGCGAGCAGGGCAGCCAGGGCTGCGCGGCCGCGCGACAGGCGGGCCTTGACGGTCCCCTCGGGTACGCCGGTCTCCCGAGCGACTGCGTGGACCGGGAGATCACACAGGTGGTGCAGGACGAGCGCGTGCCGCTGCGACTCCGGCAACCGCCGCAGGGCGGCGACCAGGGCGACCCGGTTCTCGTCGGCCGCCTCGGTGCGGACCGGCGGGGAGAGGGCCCGGTCGGCGGGACGGCCGGCCAGCTTGCGGCGCCGCCAGCGGCTCACGGCGAGCCGGTAGGCGGTGGTGCGGACCCAGGCCTCCGGGAACTCGGCGCGGGACAGCCGACGACGGTGCGCCCAGGCGCGGACGAACGCCTCCTGCACGCACTCCTGCGCCTCGTCCCGGTCGCCGATCATCGCGTAGAGCTGTCCGGTGATGCGGGCGAAGGAGGAGGTGTAGAAGTCGTCGAACTCCGCCTCGTCCATGGACGTCCCCCGTCCTCGTGGTGGTCTGTCGCGGGGGATACGCCCGGGCGACGGATCCGGTTGCATCCGGGCCGGAGATTCCGCCCCGAAGATGACGGAGGGCCCGAGGAGTGATCCTCGGGCCCTCCGTCACGGATGGTTCAGTGCTTGTGCGTCAGGTCGTCGCCGGCGACGTCGTGGCGACCGTCGTACTGGTGACCGTCGGCCTGGTGGTCGAGCCCCGCGGCGTGCTCGTACTCGAGCTCGGCCTCCGCGTGGTGGTGACCCTCCTCCAGCTCCGCGACCGTCGGCTTCTGCACGTTCGTGGCGAACCACGCCCTGGAGAGGCGGGCCCGCAACCCGTCGACCCGAGCGTTGGGCGCGTCGACGCCGTTCGCATCGGTGCCGTTCACGCCCTGGTAGACCTCGTCACGCTCGCGGGCCGTGAGCTTGTAGGCCCGGGCGTCGGCGATCGGCAGGTGCCGCTCGGAGTAGCCACCCTCCGGGGACCGCATGATGATTCCGGTCTCGTAGCCGTGCAGCAGCTTGTCGTTGTCGTGGCGCTGCAGCGAGATGCACCACCGCTTCGCGAGGATGAAGGCGATCACCGGGACCACGAAGATCGCACCCCGCATGAAGTACGTGATCGCGTTCAGGCTGACGTGGAACTGCGTCGCCAGGATGTCGTTGCCACCGGCCGCCCAGAGGAGGCCGTACAGCGTGATCATCGCGGCCAGGAACGCCGTGCGCGTCGGTGCGTTGCGCGGGCGCTGGAGCAGGTGGTGCTCGCTCTTGTCGCCGGTGATCCACTGCTCCAGGAACGGGTAGGCGAGCACGATCGCGAAGAGCGCGATCGGGCCGATCTGGCCGGGCAGGAAGATGTTCCAGCTCATCGTGATCCCGAAGATGTGGGTCTCCCAGCCGGGCATGATCCGCAGCAGGCCCTCGGCGATTCCCATGTACCAGTCGGGCTGGGAGCCCGCGGTCACCTCGGCCGGGTTGTACGGGCCGAAGCGCCACACGGGGTTGATCGTCATCAGGCCGCCCATGAGGGCGACGACGCCGAACACCATGAAGAAGAACCCGCCGGCCTTGGCCATGTAGATCGGCATCAGCGGCTCGCCGACCACGTTGTTCTCGGTGCGGCCGGGGCCGGGCCACTGGGTGTGCTTGTGGTAGACGAGCAGCAGCATGTGCGCGCCGATCAGCGCCAGCAACAGTCCCGGGATCAGCAGCACGTGCGCGATGTAGAGCCGCGGGATGATCACGTCGCCGGGGAACTCGCCACCGAACATGAAGAACGACATGTACGAGCCGAGCACCGGCGTCGCCTTGACCAGGCCGTCCGCGATCCGCAGGCCCGTGCCGGACAGCAGGTCGTCGGGCAGGGAGTAACCGGCGAACCCCTCGAGGATGCCGAGGAGGAGCAGCAGGCCGCCGATGACCCAGTTCAGCTCACGCGGCTTGCGGAACGCCCCGGTGAGGAAGGTGCGCATCATGTGCACGAGCATCGCCGCGATGAACAGCATCGCCGCCCAGTGGTGCATCTGGCGCATCAGGAGCCCGGCGCGGACGTCGAAGCTGATGTGCAGCGTCGAGGCGTAGGCCTCGGACATCTGGATGCCGCGGAGCTGGTCGTAGGAGCCCTGGTAGCTGACCTCGCCCATGCTCGGCTTGAACCACAGCGTCAGGAAGACGCCGGTGAGGAGCAGGATGACGAAGCTCCACAGGGCGATCTCGCCGAGCATGAACGACCAGTGGTCCGGGAAGACCTTGCGCAGCGACATCAGCTTGTTGGCCTTGGCGAGGCCGAGCCGCTCGTCCGCCCAGGTGGCCGCGTCGCCTGCCTTGTTGCCCTTGGCGACGGTGGCGGACTTGGTGCCGTTGGTGGTGATTGAGGTGCTCATCGGGTTCACCCACGTTCCCAGTAGCTCGGGCCGACCGGCTCGGTGAAGTCGCTGGTGGCGACCAGGTAGCCCTGGTCGTCGACGGCCAGCGGCAGCTGCGGCAGGTGACGACCTGCCGGGCCGAAGATCACCTTGCCGTTGTCCGCGAGGTCGAAGGTCGACTGGTGGCAGGGGCAGAGCAGGTGGTGCGTCTGCTGCTCCCACAGGGAGATCGGACAGCCGACGTGCGTGCAGATCTTCGAGAAGCAGAGGATGCCGTCGACACCCCAGTTCTCGCGGCCCTTCCAGGGCTTGATGTCGTCGGGGTGCATCCGGACCAGGATCACGGCGGCCTTCGCCTTCTCCTGGAGCAGCTCGGTGCCTTCGATCACCGGCTCGCCCTCGGAGTTGGTCTCGAAGAAGACCTCGGGCTCGGCGTTGACGAGCTGGCCGATCTGCATGTCCGAGGGCCGGATCCGGGCGCCGTCGACGTCCTGGACGACGCGCATGCCCTTCTTCCAGACGGTGTGCTGGAGCTTGTCTCCGGGAAGCGGGCCGAGGTCGCGCAGGAACACGATCGCGGGCAGCCCGAGCGCACCCATCGCGCCGAGCAGCGAGTTGCGGATCAGCGGACGACGGGCGATGCCGGAGTCCTCGAGGCCCTGCTCGAACGCCGCGACCGCCTCGCTGCGCTCCTCCTCGGAGGAGCTCGCCGGGTGACGCATCTCGACGATCTCGTGGTCGCTCATCAGCTTGCGCGACCACTGGATCAGGCCGGCGCCGATGCTGAGCAGGGCGAGGCCGAGGCCACTGCCGAGCGCGACGTTGGAGGCTCCCAGGCCCAGGAAGGCGTCGTACTTGCCGACCGCGAAGTACGCGACGCAGGTGAGGATCGCGAAGAGCGCCGAGAGGCCGAACAGGGTCGCCACCTGGCGCTCGGCCCGCTTCTCCGCCACCGGGTCCACGTCGGTGGGGCGGGGGAGGTGCTCGGGAAGGCCCGGGTTGGCGATCGGCTCCTCGGTCGCCTCGGGAACGACGAGGTCGTGGTGGTCGCTCACGCGGCGTCACCCTTCTTCTTCGTGGAACGGGTGCTGGACGAGGTGAGCCAGATGCCGATGCCGACCAGGCTGCCGATGCCGACGATCCAGGCGAACAGGCCCTCGGAGACCGGACCGATCGAGCCCAGCGTGAACCCGCCGTAGCTCGGGGTCGCCTCGTTCTTCTTCAGGTAGGCGATGATGTCCTTCTTGTCCTGCGGCGAGAGCACCCCGTCGGAGAACACCGGCATCTGCTGCGGACCGGTCAGCATCGCCTCGTAGAGGTGCTTGGCGGAGACGCCGCGCAGGCTCGGGGCGTGCTTGCCGCCCGGGAGCGCGCCGCCGCTGCCGGCGAAGTTGTGGCACGCGGTGCAGTTGGTGCGGAAGAACTGGCCGCCCTTGACCACGTCGGCGTTGTCGATGTCGCTCTGGGTGATGTCGGGGACCGCCGGGCCGGGGCCGAGGGACTGGACGTAGGCACCGAGCGCGTCGATCTCGTCCTGGTTGTAGACCGGCTTCTTGCGCGCAGCCTGCACGCCCGGCTGGGCCATCGGCATCCGGCCGGTGCCGACCTGGAAGTCGACGGCGGCGGCCCCGACGCCGACCAGCGACGGGCCGTACTGCTTGCCGCGCTTGGTGACGATGCCCTCGGCGTTCTGGCCGTGGCAGGAGGAGCAGCCGACCTGGAACAGGGAGCGGCCCTTCGCGATCATGCTGGCGTCGTCGGCCTTGTTCGTGGCGTCTGCGGGTGACAGCGCCACGTAGAGCCCTCCCGCGGCGAGCAGGGCGGCCACCAGCACGGCGGGGGCGGCGTACCGGCTGCGCCGCCTCGTGGAGAGCCGAGCTGAGATCTTGCGCGTGATCAGTCGCACAACAGTCCTAACGGGTCCGGGCTACTTGATGAGGTAGATGGTCGCGAACAGGCCGATCCAGACCACGTCGACGAAGTGCCAGTAGTAGGACACGACGATGGCGGTCACGGCCTGCTCGTGGGTGAAGCGGCGCGCCACGAAGGTGCGGCCGAGCACGAAGAGGAAGGCGATCAGGCCGCCGGTGACGTGCAGGCCGTGGAAGCCGGTGGTGAGGTAGAACATCGTCCCGTACGCCGAGTGCGGGATCGTGATCCCCTCGTGGACGAGGTTGGCGTACTCGAAGGCCTGGCCGCCGATGAAGATCGCGCCCATCACGTAGGTGAGCACGAACCACTCGCGCAGGCCCCAGCCGCGGACGTCCAGGACGCCGCCGATCCGGCCGACGCGGCCGGCCTCGGCCTTGAACACGCCCATCTGGCAGGTGAACGACGACAGCACCAGGATCGTGGTGTTCACCGACGCGAACGGGACGTTCAGGTGGGCGGTCGACTGTGACCACAGCTCGGGGCTCACGGCCCGGATGGTGAAGTAGCTGGCGAACAGCGTCGCGAAGAACATCAGCTCGCTCGAGAGCCAGATGATCGTGCCTACGCTGACCATGCTGGGACGGTCGTGATGCCCGTGCAGACGGGATGCCGGAATCGCAGTTGCTGTCGCCACGCCGCCATTATGTCGATACTCCGGGGCCCCGCCACCTCGACCCCCGGTTTTGGGCACGGTGTTTCGATCATCACACTCGGGTCAAGCCGGACGCGGTGGAGCGCGCCCCGCGCCCCGCCCGCACACGGCCCCTGCCCGACCCGCGCCCGGCCTGCTGCGGGGGAGAGCCGCCGGTCCGGCCGTCCGGTCCCCCTTCTACCCTGACCGGGTGCCGATCACCGCTCTCGACGCCGCCCCGCTCCCCGCGTTCGGGGCCTCGAGGGTGTTCACCGAGTGGGGCCTGGACCCGTACCTCTTCGTCGGCACCGTGTGGGTCGCCGGGCTGTACCTGCTCGGGGTCTGGACGCTGAGGAGTCGCGGGGACCAGTGGCCGGCCGGCCGGACGGTTGCCTTCGTGGTGGGCGGGGTCGGATCGTTCTACGTCGCGACGCAGTCGGGGCTGGCGGCGTACGACACGACGCTGCTGAGCGCCCACATGATCCAGCACATGATCCTGTCGATGGTGGTCCCGCTGTTCCTCGCGCTCGGGGCTCCCGTCACCCTCGCGCTGCGCACGCTCCCGCGCCGCCCGCGGGCGTGGCTGCTCGCCGTGCTGCACTCCCGGGTGGCCAGGGTGCTCACGTTCGCGCCGCTGACCCTGGCGCTCTACGTCGCCAGTCCGTGGGCGCTGTACTTCACGCACTGGTACGACGTGACCCTGCACTCGACGTACCAGCACGAGATGATGCACGTGCACCTGGTGCTCGTCGGGTCGCTGTTCTTCTGGCCGCTCCTGGGGATCGACCCGTTGCCGGGCCGGCTGAGCCACCCGTTCCGGTTGCTCGTGATCTTCCTGAGCCTGCCGTTCCACGCCTTCCTGGGCGTCACGATCATGGGTCAGTCCAAGCTGATCGGCGGTGACTGGTACCCGCACCTGCACCGCACCCTGGCCTGGCTGCCCGATCCGGCCGCGGACCAGCGCGTCGCCGGAGGCCTGCTGTGGGCATCGGGCGACCTCGTCGGGCTGATGCTGTTCGTGGTGCTCTTCGTGCAGTGGGTGCGGGCCTCGATGCAGGAGGCGCGCCGCGAGGACCGGCGGCTGGACCGCCTGGAGCGGCAGGCCGCGTCGGGCACCGCTCCGGCGGTCGAGGAGCGAGCGCCGGCGAGCCTCGAAACCACCCGCCGGACGCAGCACGACGATGAGTAGGATCACACCCGTGACTGCCAACCCGAAGCTGCGCGTGCTGGTCTACAGCGACAACTCCGACGTCCGTCAGCAGGTGATCCTGAGCCTGGGCAAGAGGATCCACCCGGACCTGCCGGAGCTGGAGTACGTCGAGGTCGCCACCGAGCCCGTGGTCTGGCAGCAGCTCGACGCGGGGCAGATCGACCTGGCGATCCTGGACGGCGAGGCGACCCCTGCCGGGGGCATGGGTGTCGCCCGGCAGATGAAGGACGAGATCTACCAGGCGCCGCCGGCACTCGTCCTGACCGGCCGGCCGCAGGACAACTGGCTCGCGACCTGGTCGCGGGCGGACGCCGCCGTCTCGCACCCGCTGGACCCGATCGAGCTGGCCGAGGCCGTCGTACGGCTGCTGCGCTCGAGGGTGCCTGCTCAGGTCTCCGCCGAGGCGTGAGCGCGCCGTCGGGCGGCCAGACCTGGCCGGACGTGCTCTCCGGGCTCGTCCAGCGCCGTGACCTGACCGCCGAGCAGACCGCCTGGGCGATGGGCGAGATCCTGGCCGGCGCCGCGACTCCCGTGCAGATCGCCGGGTTCGCCGTGGCGCTGAGGTCCAAGGGCGAGACCGTCGAGGAGATGCAGGGCCTGGTCGACGCGATGTACGAGCACGCCACCCCGCTGACGGTGGAGGGCCGCACCCTCGATGTCGTCGGCACCGGCGGCGACCGGTCCTTCTCGGTGAACATCTCGACGATGGCGGCGATCGTGGCCGCCGGGGCGGGCGTCACCGTGGTCAAGCACGGCAACCGGTCCGCCTCCAGCAAGGCCGGCAGCGCCGACGTGCTCGAGCAGCTGGGCATCCGGCTCGACCTGACCGCCGAGGACGTGGGCCGGGTGGCGCGGCAGGCCGGCATCACCTTCTGCTTCGCCGCGGCCTTCCACCCCGCACTGCGCCACGCGGCGGTCGCGCGCAGCGAGCTCGGCATCGGCACCACCTTCAACTTCCTCGGCCCGATCGCCAACCCGGCCAAGCCCGCCGCGCAGGCGATCGGCTGCGCCGACGCGCGGATGGCACCGGTGATGGCGGGTGTGTTCGCGCGCCGCGGGGTCGACGCCTGGGTGTTCCGGGGCGACGACGGCCTGGACGAGCTCACCACCACCACGACCTCACGGCTCTGGCTGGTCCACGAGGGGCAGGTCGTCGAGGAGACCGTCGACCCGGCTCGGCTCGGGGTGCCGGTCGGCACGGCCGAGGGCCTGCGCGGTCAGGACGCGGCGTACAACGCGGAGGTCGTGCTCCGGCTGCTCGCCGGCGACCGCGGACCCGTGCGCGACGCGGTGCTGCTCAACGCCGGTGCGGCGCTGGCCGTGCACGCGGCAGAGGACGGCTCCGTGGAGGACCGCCTCATTGACGGCATCCGGCGCGCCGAAGCGGCCGTGGACTCCGGGGCGGCGCAGGCGACGTTGGAGCGCTGGGTCGCCGCAGCCGCGGGCTGACGCGACTCGTCGCAAATCGCCCGAACCGCGACTGTGCGGTCCTAGGGTGAGGTCATGTCGCAGACCGGTGGCTCCCGTCGCCGGGTCGCGTACGTGCTCCCGGTGTTCAACGAGGCTGCGAGCCTGGAGCGGTTCCACGAGGAGCTGCTGACGTGCACGGCTGAGCGTGCCGACCTCGACTTCGAGTTCGTCTACGTCGACGACGGCAGCCGCGACGACTCTCTCGCCACGCTGCTGCGGCTCCGCACGGCCGACGACCGCGTCTCGGTCATCGCCCTGTCGCGCAACTTCGGGCACCAGATGGCGGTCACGGCGGGTCTGGACTCCGTCCCGGACGCGGATGCCGTGGTCGTGATGGACGTGGACCTGCAGGACCCGCCCCGGGTGAGCCTTGCGCTCGTCGCAGCCTGGGAGGGTGGCGCCGACGTGGTCTACGCGCAGCGACGGACCCGCCAGGACGGGTGGTTCAAGCGTGTGACGGCCTTCGGCTTCTACTGGCTGCTCGAACGTCTCGCGTCGTCGGAGATCCCGAGGAACGTCGGCGACTTCCGGCTCATGGACCGTCGCGTGGTCGACGAGGTCGCCCGGTTCCGGGAGCACAACCGGTTCCTGCGGGGCATCGTGGCCAGCGTGGGCTTCCGCCAGGAGGCGGTCCTCTTCGACCGCGACCCCCGGTTCGCCGGCAGCACCGGCTACCCGTTGCGCCGGATGGTGAAGTTCGCAGCCGACGGCATCCTCGGCTTCTCCACGATCCCGCTGCAGATGATCACCCGGCTCGGGATGGCGATCTCGTTCCTCAGCCTGGTCGGCGCCGGCTACGCGTTCGCCGTGAAGGTGTTCACGCCGGACAAGGCGGTGCCCGGGTGGGCGTTCCTCGGCGTGGGCATGTTCCTGCTGGGCGGCATCCAGCTGGTGATGATGGGGATCATCGGCAGCTACCTCGGCCGGGTGTACGTCGAGGTCCAGAACCGCCCGCTCTACTCGGTCGCGCTGGTGGCCCGCGGCGTCGCGGGCGGCACGAGGACGACCGACGTCCCGTCCTCGTAGGTCGGCGTCCACCCGTCGCGGAGCACCGCAGCGGCCAGCGCGGACCGCCGGTGGAGGAGGGCGCACCTGATGCCGAACCGGTCGAACGTGCGCCGGTAGTCCGAGGGTGCCAGGCCCATGGAGGCGTCGATCACGGAGGCGGGGTAGGGGTCCTGCCGGTTGTCCACGAACACCTTGACGTCCGGGACGAACCAGATCAGGGCGGCGCCCTGGTCGTAGTCGTTGTACAACGGCCCGGGGCAGCCGCGCAGCGCGGACGCCAGCCCGCTCGACACCGGGTGCCACGCCAGCTTCGGAGGCTGGGCGGCCCAGACGGTGCCCACGCCGACGGCGGCGAGCAGGGCGACGGCGACGAGCGCCTCGCGCCATCGGCGTACGGTGCCGACCGGGTGGCGGGTGTGGAACTCCAGGAGGGTCATCCACAGCGGCACGACCGCGACGACGAAGAACGGGATGTTGCGGATCGCGGTCATCGCGAGCGGCGCCATCACCAGCGCCGCCAGCGCCGGGACGCGGTCCGCCCAGGTGCGGAGCCGGGCACGACGGCGTACGGCGAGGACGATCGTCACGACCACGAGCGGCCAGAAGATGGCGGCTCCCACCGGGGACGAGAACGCGGTGGCCCACTCGGCGATCCGGTCCTGCCCCGGACGACCGTTCGCGTCCAGCACGTAGGTCCACAGACGCGGGCCCAGCGGGTTGACGAGGGTGGCGGCAGCGCTCACCGCGGTCGTGAGGGCGAGGTGCCGCGCGCGGCGGGCAGCGTCGGCCGATCGGGTGCGGGCCAGGTCGACGAGGGAGGCGAGCGTGGCGACGCCCAGCAGAGCGCCGCCCATCACCACCTGGGCGTGCAGGTTGGCCCAGACCAGGAAGAGGGCCGGGATCCACGCGTAGCGCTCCCGCGCGAGCAGCAGCATGGTCACGGCGAAGAGCAGCATGCTCGTCACCTGGGGCCGGATCGTCCACGAGACGCTCATGAGGGGGAGCGCGATCCCCAGCACGATCGGCACGACGTAGCCGAGCGCACGGGAGTTCCGGCGCATGACCCAGGCCGTCGTGGCGACCACGGCACCGGTCCAGGCCGACAGCAGGGGCATGCCGCCCGCACGGTGCAGCAGGTAGGCGATCGCCTCCCACAGCCACTCGTGGTTCGACCAGTACCGGCCGGCGGCGGTGTGGGAGTACCGCTCCACCAGGGAGACGTGATGGGTGTGCCAGATGTCCTGGCCGGCCCGCAGCAGCCACCACAGGTCGATCTGTGCGCTGGAGACCGCTCCGAGGGCGAACGTGACGACGTACAGGATCGCGGTCGCGAAGCGGTCGAAACCCAGGGCCCTCGGGCTTCCCTCGGTCCCGGCCGTGGGGCTCGCGATGACGTCAGAGCTCAAGCTCGAAGGCCCCGTTCTCGAGCGGCTGGAATCCGAGCCGCGCGTAGTACGGGGCGATCATGTGCTCGGGTGTCCGCACCCGGGTGAAGCCGTGGTCCTTGAGCGCGGTGCTGTGGCGCCAGACGAACTCGCCGGGGGAGAAGTCGCGGAACCGCTGCGTCACGTAGTCGAGCACGACGTGCGCGACGCCGCCGCCCACGTCGTGCACCAGGACGACGCCGACGGTCTCGTCACCGCGCTGCACGAGGAAGGCAGCTGCGCCCTCGGACGCTCCGTCCCAGGTGAAGTCCGGCTGGAACCTGAGGATGTCGGCCTCGTGCACGCGCAGCACGTGCCGGAGGTACTCGTCCTGCGGGCCGACCTCGAGGACCTCGTAGGTGGCGGCGTCGTGACGCGTCGTGACGAGGTTGCGGATGTGCCACAGGTTGATCGCGCACAGCGCGACGTTCATCGCCACCATCGGCCAGATCTCGAGTGCGGCGTTGAACCCGGCCAGGATCGCCGAGGCGGCCAGGTTGAGCACGCGGAACCGGAGCACCCGTGCCTGCATCACCGAGTAGATCAGCAGCACGGAGCCGATCCATCCGGTGAGCTGGAGCCAGGGCATGGGGGGAGGCTATCGCCCGGAATCGGCCGTCACGGTGATCCGGCGGCGTCCGGACGGACCGCCGTGTCGCCGGCCCAGCGGAGCACGCGCACCCCGTCGGGCGCAGCGGGAGGGGTGACGTCCCGGTACTCGGTGGAGAAGTCCACGCCGCAGACGCGCCACGCCGCGAGCTCGGTGGCGCTCGGGTCGCGGTTCGCCACGACCAGCGGCTGCTGGTCGCCCCAGGGGTTGCCGTGCCGGCAGGCGGCGCGCAGGTCGGCGGCGTTCAGGCCGTCGTCGTAGCTGGAGTACCACGCCTCACCGATCGGACGGCCTCCGAGGATCAGCACGTACTGGGCGAGCTCGCCGAACGCGAGCATCGGCCGGTGACTGCCGGGTGTGATCCCCAGGTCGCTCCTCATGCGGGAGTAGGTGTCCGCCTCGGAGGCCGGCAGGGCGATCGACGCCAGCTCGGACGACCCGTCCACGTGTGCCCACGCTCCCGTCAGGAGACCGGCTCCGCCAGCCTCGTGCACCAGACCGTCGACGCCGACGACCACGGAGATCGTCACGCCCAACGTGGTGGCCCCGAGTGCGATCACGGACGCCGTCGTCGCGCGCCAGGGGCGGGCCGTGACCAGGGCGATCGTCAGCGCGATCCACAGGCCGGCACCGTTCACCGCCGTGGCATACAGCGCGTTGTTGGTGCCGACCCCCTGGAGGAGCGGGACGATGCCGAGCAGGACGAGGACCATCGCGTACGACGAGACCCGAACCGGCTTGCGCAGCCTCCGCACCGCCGAGCTCGTCAGCACGAGGAGCACGCACGCGGCGATCCCCGACGCGAACGCGAGAACGTTGCCCGCGCCGGATCGGAAGCCGCCGACGCTCGCGAGCAGTGCGGCGGAGGCCGCCACGCCGACGACGCCCACGGTCGCATGCCGTCCCGGCAATGTCGTGGGGAGGAACCGGGCGATCACGACCGCGATCGCGGTCGGCGCGCAGAGGACGAGCGCCGCTGCGAGAACCTCGAGGGAGGACTCGGCGTACCAGGTGACCACCTCGAGAGGTGAGTGCGTGCTGCCCGAGACGATCGAGATCTGCTGTCGCAGCGGTGGGAGGATCTGGCTCCAGGGATCGACGAGGACCTGGACCGCCAGGGCGAACATGACCACACCCGCGACCATCGGCAGGGCCAACCGCAGGGGGCGGGCGCCTGCGAGGTGCAGCGTGAACGCCGACGCGATCAGGATGACGACCAGCGACACGGCGGACGGTGGCTTGGCGAGCACCATGGCGCCGGCCACGAACCCGATCGCTGCTCCGACCAGGAGTGGCACGTCTCGATCACGGTCGGCCGCTCGCAGGGACACCAGCATGAGTGCGACCAGCAGCTCGCTGCCGAGCACGGTCACGTCGTTGTAGCCCGGAGTCCGGGGCAGCCACCCGTAGAGGATCGCCCCGCTGGCGGTGACCAGGCTGGCGACGGCGTACTCCCACGACGAGCCGCGAGGTGCCCACGGACGGTGCGCGCGCAGCCATCGGGCGAAGGCGATGCCGAGGACGAGATGCACGACGAGGATCGAGGTGAGCCGGAGGAGCCTCAACCCACCGATGTCGTGACCGAGCAGGTCGAAGAGGGGCCCGTAGAGGTACTGCGCGCCGGTGAACGTGCGCCGGTCCTCGTGCCACCGCCCGTAGGCGAGCAGGTAGAAGCCTTCGTTCCCGGCACCGAGGCCGCGGCCGGAGACGAGCACGGCGAGGGCCGACCAGGTCACCGTGGCCGCGGTGCCGGCCACGGCCGTCGCCACGGCGATGCGCCCTCCCGCAGTGCCCCGCGTCGTCATCGCGCTCTGGGCACGGCATCGCCCCTCGGGTTCGCCTCGTCTGCCGCGGGAGGTGAGCCGCCCTCCACGAGCTGCACGGAGCGTGACCACGAGGCCGTCGCGAGCGCGCCGAGCGCCACCACGAGCACCGTCGGAGGTGCCCACCAGTGCGTCGCCGAGACCAGCTCGTGGTCCTTGATCTGCTTCGCCAGGACGCCGGTGATGCCGAGAGTCTCAGCTGCGCCCCACCCGACCAGCCCGAGCCACAGGAAGGCGCCTCGAAGCGCTGGGCCGCGGTCCTCGAGTGCGAGCCCGGCGAGCGCGAAGACCCCCGCCGAGTACGGCATGCCGTAGCGGCCCTGCCACGACATCCCGTACCGGTGGAAGCCCGAGTAGGTGATCGCGACCGGCACCGCCGCCGACAGCACGAGGACGACGGCCATGGCGAGGGAGTCCCGGCCCGCGCCTCGCAGAGCCCGTGCGGTGAACACCGCCAGGGCGATCATGGCGACCAGCGCGACGCCGTAGACAGCGGCCGGCGCGGACTCGTTGCGGTACGGGAACGCCGCGACCGCCTGGAGCGGCCACGCGATCACACCTTGGGCGATCTGACCCCACGGGTTGCCGGGCAGTCCACCCTCGGGGCGTGAGGTGTTGGGCTGTGCGTAGGCCATCCACCACAGCTGGAACGCGACGGCGGCGAGAGCGACGCCGAGCGCGGCCACCTCGGGTCGACTCCTGGGGCGGGCGAGCCACAGGACTCGCACCGGCCCGGCGTACACCATCAGCGTGAGCGCGATCAGGGCGAGCCAGAAGAGCCCGAGCGTGTGGGTGTTGGCCATGACGGCCACGCCGACCATGAGTCCGACGTACGCCGGGCGCCGTCCGTTCGGTCCGACCCTGAGCATCGCCAGGGCAGCTGCCCAGACGAGGATGCCGCTGACCATCTGCACGCCGTTGGGCGTGGCGATGCTGGCTGAGTACACCGTGGTCGGGAGACAGGCGGCGAGCAGCAGGAGCAGGGGCCAGCGGCTGCGCGCCCAGAGCGTCGTGAGGAACACCGCAAGACCGAACATCGCGGCGCACTCGACGATCGAGACCAACCGCATCACGTCGATCGCCGCGCTTCCCGAGAACGGTCGGGCGAGCGCGCCGACCACTCCGTAGTACAGCGGGTTGTAGTAGTCGACCCCTGTGGCGACCTCGACGACGCCGTCACCGAGGTCCTTGTAGGGGCGACAGTTGAACGGCTTGGTGTAGGGCAGCCTCGCGCACGCGGGCCCTGCCGCCTCGACGATGTCGGCACGCACGGGCAGCATCGCGCCCCGGGCGAGCGTCGGCGAGAGCTCGTAGGTCCCGGGTCGCCAGTGGCCGATCGCGACGGAGCTGGCCCGGTACACGTGGTCGAACTCGTCGATGCCGGTCGCGGGTGGCATCACCAGCAACCAGGCGAGCTGGAGGCCGAACAGGCCGGCCGCCGCCCAGGCAGCCACCCGGCGGCTCCCGTTCCGGCCGGGGTCGGGAGGGCCCGCCTCGACGCTCACGCGGTCACTCCCGCCGTCGACCCGCTCGAGGCCACCACCCGCGGCACGCATCGGCGACCGGAGTGGCACCTAGTCCAGACCCAGGGAGAACGCAGTCTCCAGGTCGTGGCGGGAGTACGCCCGGAAGGCGATGTGGGTCTCCGTCTCGAGCACACCGGGGACCTTGTTGAGCTTGTCCGCGATGACGGCCGCGACCGCGTCGTGGTCACGCACCCGCACCATCGCGATCAGGTCGATCTGGCCGGTCACCGAGTACACCTCGCTGACGCCGTCGAGCGCCGCGATCGCCTCGGCGACCTCGGGGATGCGCGCGACGTCAGCCTTCACGAAGACGATGGCGGTGATCACGCGAGCAACCTACCGCGCGTCCAGCGTCGGGTCGCCGATTCGTTCGGTGTGCCCGGGAAGCTGCGTGTCCCCGAGTTCCGAGCCCTGAGTGGCGACCCGGTCGTGGGCCGGCCCCGACGAGCCCTCGCCCAGGAGCCGACGCGGGAGGGCGAGGGGCAGCAGGGTCCCGACGGCGGCGAGGACGCCCACGAGGACCAGGCCGCCCGGGAGCCGCGCGGCGACGGCCGACGGTAGCTCGCCGTGCGCCTCACGGAAGCCCACCTGGATCACGCTGACCGCGACCGCCGTCGCGGCCATGCCGTAGACGAGCGGTACCCAGGTGGGGGCCGCCTCGCGCCGTGAGACCGCGAGCAGGGCGGCCACGCTGCTCAGCCCGAGCCAGAGCGGCAAGGAGTAACGGCCCTGCCAGGCAAGTCCGGTGTCGGCGTACGTGGCGAGCGTGAACGCCGCAGGGATGGTCACCAGGAGCACCAGCAGGCCGACGGCGGTCACGAGCACCCTCCCTCGTGCCGTGCGCAGCACCTGGACGAGCATCGCAAGGAGGGGAACGCCCCAGAGCGCGTACACCACCGGATGCGGGAACTCGGTGACCGTCGGGAACACGGCCACGGCTTCCAGCAGCCAGAGCACCTCGAAGGTCAACAGGTCGGTCACGGTGAGCGGACTGTCCGCGGGTTCGCCGATCGCTCCGGGGTGTGCGTAGCCGATCCATGCGACGCATCCCAATGCCACCAGGAGCACCGTCGTCGCCACGGGGAGCCAGACCTTCCACCGACTCACCACGAGGATCCGCCAGGTCCTGGACGGTTGCAGGAGGAGGACCAGTGCCAGCGCCAGGAATGCGAGCATCGGCCCGGTGCCGTGTGTCGTCATCAACGCCACGGCGCCGGTGCCGGCCCCCACGGCCTCGAGGGCGGTTGCTGCCTTGCGGCGCACGACCGACAGCAGCGAGACCCACAGCAGGGCCGCCCCGGAGTAGGCGAGGCCGTTGGGGCTCGCGATCGCGGTGCTGTACAGGAGGACCGGTGTCAGCCCGAGCATGAAGACGACCAACGGCCAGCGCGACCGGCTCCAGCGCACCACGATGGTCGCCGCCCAGGCGAGCAGCCAGGCGCAGGCCAGGGCGGTGACCGCCCGCATCGCGTAGTCGGCCTGTGCACCGTGGAACGGGCGGGTCAGGGTGCCGACGACCGCGTAGTAGGCCGGGTTGTACGCGCTGGCCGCGGACGCGATCTCGACGTCACCGCCCGGGAACCTGCGCACCGGAACACAGTCGTCCGGCTTCGTGTACGTGTAGCTGCGGCAGACGGCGGAGGCCGCCGACACGAGGTCGCCCGGGATGCGCACGAGCCCTCCGCGTCCCTGCGGTGCCTGACCCGACGAGGTCCACTCGCCCCGGGCGACGGCGGCGGCCTTGAACACGTGGTCGAACTCGTCGATCCCCCGGAAGGCGGGCAGCGCGAGGATCCAGGCCGCCTGGACCATCAGGATGCCGACCAAGACGTGGACGAAGACCCGGCGACTCCCCTGACGTGACGTCACGATCGTGGGTGCTCCGGCCGCTCGACATCCGTCGGGTCCGGATCCTCGGCCCTGGTGATGGCCAGCTCGCGGGTCAGGACGGCGATCTGCTGCTCCAGCCGGTGCATCCGTTGGCTCGCCGAGACTGCGTTGTAGAGGAACACCATCACCGACGTGTAGAAGAGCAGGTCGGCGCCGCGACTCACCCCGACCGCGTGGGCGACGGTGTTGGTCGAGTCGGGGAAGAGCACGGCGAGGATGCCGAGGAACACGACGACGAGCCCGATCGCTCGCCGGAGCAGCTGGTGGTGACTCGGCATGCTGTCGCGCAGGATCAGCACGCCGAAGCCCAGCGCGCCCAGGATGAGCAGGATCTTGATGATCATCGCGTGGCGCGGATCTTGCCCAGGAGGAGGTCGTACAGGATGTTCAGCGAGTTGCTGTTGCGCTGCCCCTTGCCGCGCGAGTAGTCGGTGTAGGAGACGGTGACCGGCTCCTCGACGTAGGCCAGGTCGTTCGGACGGATGGCGTTCAGCAGCTCGCTGGCGTAGGCCATGCCGGGGAGCTGGAGCCGGATCCGGGTCAGCGCCGTGCGGCTCAGGACCCGAAGGCCGTTGTGCGTGTCGGTGACGTCGAGCCCCGCGGTCAGTCGCGTGAAGAGGACGCCGGCGCGCAGCAGCGCACCTCGACTCCAGGGCATGTTCTCGGTCGAGCCGCGGAACCGGGAGGCCAGCACGACGTCGGCACCGGTCTCGCGGGCGCGTCGGACCATGCGGACCGCGTCAGCGACGTGGTGCTGGCCGTCCGCGTCGAAGGTCACGACGTACGCGTAGGCAGTCCTGCGCAGGACGTACTCGAAGCCGGTCTGCAGCGCTGCGCCCTGACCCTCGTTCACGACGTGGCGCAGCACGGTCGCACCGGCGGCCCGAGCCAGGTCGCCGGTGCCGTCGACCGAGCCGTCGTCCACGCACACGACGTGGGAGAACTCCGAACGCAGTGACGCGACGGTGGCACCGACGGTCGCCCGTTCATTGAACGCGGGCACGATCACGCACACGTCGTCCACGAAATGTCCACCTCCCGGGCCGTGTCGAAAGCGTAGGAGAACGACGAGGTGCGCGTGACCGGTTTGCGAAGATCGCGGCTGGGGGCCGGAAGCGGCGCCGCCTGGGACTCAGCGCGCAGGTTGGTGCACGGTGGGCAGGGAGCGGCGCTCGTCGAACGGCACCAGGCTGAGCCGCGACTGCTCGACCGCGTCATGCGCGGCGAGGTGGCGCGACGCGCTGCGCACCGGGCAGGTCCACTCGCCCTCCACGTGCACCAGGCGGATGCCGGGACTCTCCAGCCAGCGCAGGATCTTCTCGGTCTCCTCGGCGGTGGCAGCCGGGGTCGGACCGAGGCCGGGGGAGACCGCTTCGGAGGTGAGACGCAGCTGTTCGACGTACTCCCGAGCATGCGCGTCGGAAGGGATCACGCCGGCGCCCGCCAGCCGCCCGTGGCGTACGACGTGCACGGCCCACCGTCCGTCGTCCTCGCGTCGCGCCGCGACCAGCTCAGGGCAGCGAGTCAGCGCGCTGAGCCGCTGGGTGCGAGAGGCGGCTCGCACGAAGGCGGCGAGCCGGTCGCGGTGGACGCCGGCGTCCTCGAAGCGCTGCTCCGCGGCCAGGGCGTTCATCCGTCGGGTGATCGCCTCGACGACCTGGTCGGCCCGGCGCAGGAGGTTGTCACGGAGGTCGGCGACCATCAGCGCGTAGGTGTCGAGGTCGACGCTGCCGTCGCACGGAGCCAGGCAGCGGTCCATCTCGGCGAGGACGCAGGCGCTCCGCGACGGCGCCAGAGGGAGGCGCCCGCTGCACTGGCGCACGGGGAAGGCCTCGTGGAGGGCAGCCAGGGACTTCTCCGCGCGCTTGCGCGACGAGAACGGCCCGAGGTAGTCCGCGTCGTCGTCGATCACCCGGCGCACCAGCGAGAGCCGCGGCCACGGCTCCTGGGTGAGCTTGAGCCAGTGCACCTTCTCCGGGAAGCGGCTGCGCCGGTTGTAGCGCGGCTTGTGCTGGGCGATCAACCGGAGCTCGCGGACCTCCGCCTCGAGCGGCGTGGCGCACTCGATGCCCTGGACCCGGGTCGCCAGTCCGACCATCTCGCCCATGCGGGACCGGGACTCCGAGGCGGTGAAGTAGGAACGCACCCGGGAGCGCAGGTCGCGGGAGGTGCCGATGTAGAGCACGCGGTCGCGCTCGTCGCGGAAGAGGTAGACGCCGGGGGCGTGGGGGAGGTGCTCCGCGAGGTGACGCTTGCGTCGTTGCGCCGAGCTGACGCGGGAGGTGAAGGTCTGCAGCTCCTCGAGCGTGTGCACCCCCAGGCTGCCGAGCCGCTCGAAGAGCCCGTGCAGCACGTCGACCGTCGCCCGGGCGTCGGCCAGCGCCCGGTGGTTGGGCGTGGTCGAGGATCCGAACGCGACGGCGAGCGAGCTCAGCTTGCAGTTCGGCGCGTCGTCGCGCGTCACCACGCGCCGGGCGAGCCGCGCGGTGTCGACCACCTCGAAGCCCGGCCACGGGTGACCGAGCTCCCTCGCGAAGTGCTGAAGGAAGCCCACGTCGAACGGGGCGTTGTGCGCGACCAGCACGGATCCGCGGGCGAACTCGAGGAACGAGGGAAGCGCCTCGTCGATCGCGGGAGCGCTCGCCACCATCGAGTTGGTGATGCCGGTCAGGACCGCGATGAACGGGGGGATCTCGGCGTGCGGGTTGACCAGCGTCTGGAACTCGCCGAGCACCTCGCCGCCGCGCACCTTGACCGCCCCGATCTCGGTGATCATCGATCCTTGGGACACGGCGGCGCCGGTCGTCTCGAGGTCGACCACGCAGAAGGTCAGGTCGCGCAACGGTCGGCCGAGCTCGTCGAAGCTCATCTGGCTCGACCAGCGGGAGGCCCGCTCCGACGGGGCGACCACGGCCGGGGCCGATCGGACGGCCGGCGGCGCAGTGCTCATGTCTCTGACGTTAGGAACCCGCGCCGACAGAATCGTGCTCGACGCGCGCAATAGGCTCTGGTTGTCGCTGCGGGACCGCAGCGGGACGAGTCGAGGAGAGATCGTGGCGGTTGCGCTTCCCGGTGCCCACCAGCGCTGGCGGTGTGGGGGCTGCGGCAACCTGACCCGGTTCGACGTGGCGCGGAGCCGGCGTACGACGGAGTACTGGCACTTCGACCTCGCCGGGGAGCACGTCGTCGAGGACACCCGGGTGCTCGACGAGGTGCTCGAGTCGGTGACGTGCCGCTGGTGCGGACGGGCAGACGCGATCGAGCTGGTCGACCGAGCCGGCGCCGACGTCGACGGCTCCCCGGGCGCATGACTGAAGCGCCCGCCGCGCTTCCCGAGCGGATCCGCGCGCGGGTGATCGCCTACGCCGCGGATGCACTCGGCTCGCTCCCGGCCGAGCAGGTCCCGGGGCCGCTGAAGCGTGCCGCAGCCTTCACCCCGCAGCGGCGCGCGCGGATCGCCGGCGAGCAGATCCTCGACCAGCTGGTGGCGGACGAGGCCTTCCGGCAACGCGTGGCCGTCCAGGCCCGCGCGCGCCAGGTCGCGGTGGCCGACCAGCTCGCCGAAGGAGTCACGTCCGTGGACACCGCGGCGCTCGCGTTCCTGCTGCGGCCGGACGGCTGGGAGGGCCTCGTGGCCAGGGTTTCGGCCGCCGACTCCGTGACGGAGCAGGCGGGCGCCGCGGCGGATCAGGATCGCGCGTCGACGGAGGTCGAGTCGCTGCGTCGTCGGCTCGAGGCTGCCACGAACGAGCAGGCTTCCCTCAGGAGAGCGGCGAAGGAGGACCTGGCGGCCGCCAAGGCGGAGATCACCGAGCTGCGTCGCAAGCTGGGGGAGTCGCGGAGCCGCGCGCGGAGCACGCAGGCAGAGCTCGACCGCCTGACCGCGGAGTCGCTGGACCGGATCACGCGCCTCGAGGCCGAGCTCGCCTCGGCCGAGAGCGAGGGTCGTCGGCTCAAGGCACAGGTGGTGGCGGTCGAGGCCGACCTCGCTCGGGCCCAGCGAACCGTCCGCGCCGGGCGCGAGGAGGGCACGCTGCGCGCGCGGCTGTTGCTGGACACGCTGCTGCAGGCCGGCCAGGGGCTGCGGCAGGAGCTCGCGCTCCCCGTGGTCAGCGGCTCGCCGGCCGACCGCGTCGAGGCCCACCTCGCCGAGAGCGGGACGCGGGAGTCGTCCGGCACGGCATCCCTGTCCGCCGACGATCCGGCCCTCGTCCGCGAGCTGCTCGCACTGCCACTGCTCCACCTCGTGGTCGACGGCTACAACGTGACCCGGGCGGAGTGGGACGACGTCAGCCTCGAGGTCCAGCGCAACCGGCTCCTCGCAGGTCTCGGTCCGCTCGCGGCACGCTCGGGCGCCGAGATCACGGTCGTCTTCGACGGTGCCAACGCCGAGACCCGCCCGCTGGTCAAGCAACCGCGCGGCGTACGCGTGTTGTTCAGCCCGGTCGGGGTGCTGGCCGACGACGTGATCAGGGACCTCGTCGAGGCCGAGCCACCCGGCCGGCCGATCGCGGTCGTCACGAGCGACCGGGAGATCGTCCGGGACGTCCTGCGGAGACCCGGTGTGCGCGCGGTCGGATCGAGGGCTCTGGTGCGGCTGCTCCGCTGAACTGGGTTTCGGCAGGCTCAACCACCTTTCCTGTCGGCCCGACCGCGTCTTGTCGGTGGTGCCTGTCAGGTTGGTCCTGAGCCCACCACCGAGGGCGCGAAGGAGAGTGAAGCGATGAGTGTGCGCATCGACTGCGACACCTGCCTGGTGCGTGGGCTGGCCTGCCACGACTGCGTGGTCACCGTCCTGCTGGGTCCCCCGCCCGAGCTCAGCTTCGACGCCGAGGAGCAGCAGGCGCTCGAGGTTCTGGCGGGATCGGGGCTGGTGCCACCACTGCGGATGGTCACGCCCGTGTCAGGGCCCGACGTCGAGTCCGCGTGAGCGATCGCGCCACCGGAGTGACCAGTGGGTCCGCTGGGGCCCAAGTGATCAAGTCCACAACGGAATGCGGCGAGCCCCGGTTTGGCGCGTCGTTACCGTTCGTTTATCGTTCTGCCTCAGACCCTTGCACCAGCCGCCGACCTGGGCGGCTCGAGGGTCGCGCCGAGTCTGGAGTCGTGCGTCGCGGGGAGGCACGAAACCGGAGCCGGGGAACCACGTTCCTTGGGGTGAATCCGGCGCGTTGAGGTCACCGATCTGACCGAGACGTGCTGGTAGGGCGATCTTTGCGCCCGAATCCGTCAGCTCACCTGGTAGGCGTCAGACAAAGAGGAGACCGTCCGCTCGTGCCGAACGGCCGGAAGCGCATTGGCGCTGTCGCAGCGACCCTGATTGCCCTCATCCTTGCCCTGGTGGGGATCGGCCTGAGCGTGGCCGTGCCCGCCGCCACGGCGAAGCCCGACCTCGAGACCGCGAAGAAACAGTTCGCGAAGTACGAGCACCTGGCCGAGCAGGCTTCGGAGCGGTACAACGACGCCCAGGTCAAGCTCCAGACCACCCAGACCAAGCTCACCGCGCTGAACGCCGACCTCGCCCGCCAGGAGAAGGTCGTCGCCGCGATGCGCCAGCAGGTCGCCACGATGGTGGTCGACCAGTACCAGGGCGACGCCCTGTCCACGACGTCGCAGGTCGTCCTCTCCAGCAACCCGGACGCGTTCCTCGACAACCTCAACGCCGTCTCGGCGTACAACAGCCAGCGCGGCCAGGTCATGAAGGAGTTCAGCAACGAGCTCGACCGGCTGAACCTCCGCAAGGCCGCCGTGCAGGACGAGGCGAAGCGGCTGCAGACGCTGCAGGACACGATGGCCGCGCAGAAGAAGGACCTCGACGAGAAGGCCGCCAAGGCCAAGTCGGTCCTCGACGACCTGGAGGCCAAGGCCCGGGCGCAGATCCTCTCCGGCGGCTGGACCGGTGACGTCCCGAACGTCGACGCCTCGGGGCGGGCCGCCGCCGCGGTCAGGTTCGCGATGGCGCAGGTCGGCAAGGCCTACGTCTACGGCGCAGCCGGTCCGAACGCCTACGACTGCTCCGGCCTGACCATGCGCGCCTGGGGTGCTGCCGGCGTGGGCCTCCCGCACTCCTCCAGCGCGCAGCAGGGATCCGGAACGCGCGTGTCGGAGAGCGAGCTCCAGCCGGGCGACCTGGTGTTCTACTACAGCCCGGTCAGCCACGTCGGCATGTACATCGGCAACGGCCTGATCGTGAACGCGCTCAACCCGGGCGCGGGCGTGCGGGTCTCGCCGTTGCACTCGATGCCGTACTCCGGCGCCGTCCGCCCCGGCTGATCCTTCGCACCCGTCGAGTCCGGTCGCCGTCCGCGAGAGGTCGGCGCCGCCGAGCGTTGCGCCGCCTCGACTAGGCTCGACCACCGTGGGAGCGCGCGGTCGTCGAGAAAGCCGGAGGGCCGCCGTCGGCGGGGTCCTGCTCGCCCTGTCCGTCGTGCTGTCCGGCTGCGGGGGCGACGAGACGCTCGTGCCGCCGAGGCCGACCGGCGCCTCCACAGCTGGTCGCGCGGAGTCCGCGCAGCGCACGCTCAGTGACCTCGTCCAGGCACTCGGCCGCGCCGACACGGCGGCCGCCGACGCGCTGGCGACGCCGCAGGCGCGCCCGGCGATCGAGGCGATGGTCGCGAACGTCAAGCTCCTCGGTCTCGACGAGCTCGGGCTCCGGTTCGTCGACGACCAGAGCGTGCTCAGTGCCTCCGACCGGGACCAGTACGGGCCGCAGGCGTGGGCAGGCACGGCCGAGCTCGCCTACCGCCTCGCCGGGTGGGACGCGCAGGCCACCCGCCTGGAGACCAGGTTCGTCTTCGTCAGGTCGGGAGGCCGTGACCTGATCGCCGGCGTCGGCGGGGGAGAGGACCGCACGCCGCTGTGGGTCGCCGGGCCGGTGCGAACCGAGCACGTCGGGCGCGCCCTGGTGATCGCCGCGGCGCGCCAGGACGCCGCGCACTACCTCGCGCTGGCCAGGCAGGCGCTGGTCGACGTCGGCCAGGTCCTGCCGCGCTGGAACGGGCGGCTGGTCCTCGAGGTCCCGGGCAGCGAGGACGAGCTCGACGCGGCCCTCGCTGCGCCCAAGGAGCAGTACGCCAACATCGCCGCGGTGACCACGACCGTCGACGGCTCGCTCGCTGCCGGATCGCCGGTGCACGTGTTCCTCAACCCGAGGGTGTTCGACGGCCTGGGTCCCCGCGGAGCGCAGGTGGTGGTCAGCCACGAGACCACCCACGTCGCTACGGACGCCACCTTCGCCAGCATGCCCACCTGGCTGCTCGAGGGGTTCGCCGACTACGTCGCGCTCGACCACGCCGGGATCCCGGTCGACACGGCGGCGAGCCAGATCCTGGCGCGCATCCGCAAGGACGGGCCGCCCGACCACCTTCCCACCTCGAACGAGCTCGACCCGACCGCGAACGGCCTGGGGGCGACGTACGAGGAGGCCTGGCTGGCCGCTCGCTTCGTCGCGAGCCAGTACGGCGAGGACAAGCTGGTCGCCTTCTACCGTGCGGTGGATGACGGAGCCCGGGTCGAGGTGGCCTTCCGCACCGTCCTCGGCACCACCGAGGACGCGTTCGTGCGGAGCTGGCGGGCTGACCTGCGTCGCCTTGCGGACGGCGTGGCAGGCTGACGCCATGACCGTCCAGCCGGGGCCCAGCGGGCGCCTCGCCCTGGCCGTCACCGTGCTCGCCGGCCTGGCCTTCGTGATCGCGGCGGCCCTGCTCGTTCCCTGGCACTGGCTGCCCGGAGGACACGTCCGGGCCGTCGCGCCGGGCGACTTCTTCACCGCTGCCCAGATCGCCCGGGGCGACCACGTGAGCGGGCTGCTGCGCCACGCCGCGTGGGGCAACGTCCTGGTCAGCGTGCTGGTCGCGGGCCTCCTCGGGTTCACGCGTCTCGGCAGCTCCCTGGTGCGCCGGCTCCCCGGACGGTGGTGGTTGCAGGTCGTCCTCGGCTGTCTCGCGCTGAGCGCTCTCGCCGCCCTGACCTCCCTGCCCCTGGCCTGGAGCGCCCAGCGCGTGGAGCTCTCCGAGGGACTGAGCCACCAGGCGTGGGGGAGCTGGCTCTCGGACCGGGCGATCGGCCTCGGGGTCACCTGGGCGTTCACCACTGTCGCGATTCTCGTGGTGGTCGCTCTCGCGCGGATGCTGCCGCGGTCCTGGCCGCTGTGGGGGGCCGTCGCGGCGGCGGCGCTCACGATGATCGGGTCGTTCGTCTACCCGGTGCTGGTCGAGCCACTGTTCAACAGCTTCACGCCGATGAAGGCGGGGCCGCTCCGCTCCGACGTGTTCGCCCTCGCAGCGAAGGAGCACGTGCACATCGACGACGTGCTGGTGGCGGACGCGTCCCGGCGTACGACGACCCTCAACGCCTACGTCTCGGGCTTCGGCAGCACCCGGAGGGTCGTCGTCTACGACACGCTGCTCACGGGCCTGCCCCAGAAGGAGACCGAGATGATCGTCGCGCACGAGCTGGGCCACGCAAAGCACGACGACGTGCTCGTCGGCACCGTGCTGGGTGCGCTGGGTTCGGCCTTCGGCGTGGGGCTGCTCGGCCTGGTCCTGACCCGGCGCCGGCTGCTCGAGCGCGCGGAGGTCGACGGGCTGGGTGATCCGGGGGTCGTGCCGCTGCTGCTCGCGCTGGCCGTCGTGGGCTCGTTGCTGGCCAGCCCGGTGCAGAACACGATCAGCCGGGCGATCGAGGCCCGAGCGGACCGCTCGGCGCTGCAGGCCACCCGAGATCCGGACACGTTCATCGCGATGCAGAAGCAGCTCGCGCTGCGCTCGCTCTCCGACCCGACCCCGCCGGCGTGGAGCCAGTTCTGGTTCGGGTCACACCCGACGACGCTCCAGCGGATCGGGATGGCCGAGGCGGTGCGCTGAACGCGGCGATGCCGGGCGTGGAGACCACGCCCGGCATCCCGGTGATGTGCGTGCCGCGAGATCAGGAGCAGGAAGCGGTGATGCTCGCCGAGTTGCTGATCTTGTCGCAGGTGTTCGAGAACACGTTCTTGATCAGGCCACCGAACAGGAACACGACGGCCACGATGAGCGCGGCGATGCCGGCGACCAGGAGGCCGTACTCGACGGCGGACGCGCCGTCCTCGTGGCGACGGGCCTGGATGGAGCGAATGAATTCGATCATGTGTGGTCTCCCCCAAGAGACGGTGTGGAGCGCGACGGTCGTCGGCGTATTTCACAGAATCGCAGAATCGGACAAACGGGACATCCGCCGAACGGCTCGTCGCGCATGGCCCGAACGGACTATAGCGAGGTGAGCCGATCAGCTGCAGGCGTTGCCCGCGGCGACCTGGTTCCGCACCTTGGTGCAGCTGTCGCTGAAGACGCCCCCGACGAAGCCACCGAACACGAACACCATGGCCACGATGAGACCGGCGATACCGGTGATCAGCAGGCCGTACTCGACGGCCGATGCGCCGTCTTCGCTGGTGAGGTGCCGGTTCATGTGGCCCCCTTCAACGTGAATGCGTCGGCCCGGCGGCTGGCGAGCACGGCCGGGCCGACGACGGCGTCAGGAGCAGCTGGCGGTGATGCTGGCCGAGTTCTTGATCTTGTCGCACGTGTTCGAGAACACGTTCTTGATCAGACCGCCGAACAGGAACACGACGGCGACGATGAGGGCCGCGATGCCGGCCACGAGGAGGCCGTACTCGACGGCGGAGGCGCCGTCCTCGTCACGGCGGGTGATCTTCTGGAAGAACGCGAGCATTGGGGTTCCTTCCCCTAGGGAACACTACGTGTGGTGTGGCGCCGACCTCTGCCGACCTGACCAGTGTCCTATTTGTGCCGGATTCCCGGATATCGGCCGAGCAGTCCGACTCGTCTAGTCAATTCAGGCTATCCGCCGTGGTCCGGCTCAGTGCGGCGGCGCGCTGGCGTCGATCAGACCCATCCGCATCGCCGAGACCAGTGCCTGAGCCCGGTTGGCGGCGCCCAGCTTCTCGTAGACCTTCGCGATGTGCGTCTTGGCGGTGGACTCGCTGATGTAGAGCTTGCCGGCGATGGCGGCGACGCCCAGGCCCTCGGCGAGGAGGTCGAGCACCTGCCGCTCCCGGTCGGACAGTCGCGGGTTGCTCGACGACATCCGCCGCATCATCGCCTCGGGGAGTCCCGCGCACGTGAAGCTCAACGGCGACACGGCCGCATGGCGCGCGGCGGCGACCACCTCGGTGCTCGGCGCGTCCTTGCCCACGAAGGCCGACGCGCCCGCGTCCATCGCCGCGAAGATCTGCTCGTCCCCGGCGTACATGGTGAGCACGACCAGGCCCACGTCCTTGCGTTCCTTGCGCACGGACCTGACCAGGTCGAGCCCGGAGCCGTCGGGAAGCTGCAGGTCGATGACGATGACATCGGGCTGGACCGAGCCGGCCACGGCCAGGCCGTCGGCGACCGTGCCTGCCTGTCCGACGACGGTGAAGTCGGCGTCACGCGTGAACGCGCCGGCCAGGCCGTTGCGGATCAGCTCGTGGTCATCGACCAGTACGACGGAGGTGGTCATCTGCTCCTCTTTCCTGCCCAGCAGGGTAACGGGTGGAAATGCCGGACGTGGGCTTTTGGCGTGGCGTCGGTCGGTCCGGTCGGTGGGTCGGTCCCCATGGGGGATCGGTCAGTCGATCCGGATGGTGACGCGGGTCCCGCGCCCGTTCTGTGCGGGCGACTGCACGATCAGGTCGGCTCCGATCCGGTCGGCGCGCTCGCGCATGATCTTCATGCCGTGGGAGTCGTCGCGCGGGACGCCCAGCCCCTCGCCGTCGTCGAGCACGCTGATCTCGGCGCGGGGCGGGTGCACCCGGCAGTCCACCCAGAGGTTGTGGCCGCCGGAGTGCCGGCGGGCGTTGTTGATCGCCTCTTGAGCGATCCGGAGCAGCTCGGCCTCCACCCGCGGCCGGAGCCGGACCGTGGACTCGTCGAGGGTGACGTGGACGGTGAGGTTGGAGTGCGAGCCGACGTGTCGAGCGAAGGAGGCCAGGCTCTGCCCGACTCCCTGGGTGGCACCGACCTCGTTGCGCAGGTCGAAGACCGAGTTGCGCAGCTCCGCAACCACGCGGGAGACCTCCTTGCGCAGCCGGGCGACGTCCTCGACCTGCTGGGGATCGGTCGCGGTCACCGAGATGTTGTCGATCAGGTAGCCGAGCGACGCGACGTCCTGGGCGACGCCGTCGTGGACCTCGCGGGCGATCCGTTGCCGCTCCTCGCTCGTGGCCGACTCGCGGACGCTCGTGAACAGCAACGCTGCGTTGAGCCGCACGGCATGGGGGTCGAGCCGTGCCATCGTGCGGTCCACGGCCTTCTTGTCGGGCGGCGTCGCACATTCGACCAGGACCACCGCGACGCGCTCGGTCTCGGTGTTCAGGGGGAGGGCGATCCGAGACGTCCCCAACACGGGCTTCCGCGTCTGCCAGCAGCGGTACATCAGCTCCTGGGCGCCCTCGATCGGGAACGGGATCGCGCCGTTGGAGTAGCGCAGGGGAGTGAAGTCACCGGAACCGCTCCGCACGGCCACCACCGCCTGGCGGACCACGATCTCCTCCCCGACGATCGAGAGCACCTGGTCGGCCAGGTCCACCGGGTCGAGGCCCGAGGTGAGACGACCGGAGAGGGCGTGCAGCTGCTTGATCAGCTCCAGGGCGCTCCGGTAGGTGTTGTCGGTGCCGGACCGCGTGATGCTGTGGCGCGTGAACGTGCCGAGGAGGCCGAGGCCGAGGCCCGTCGTGAGCCAGGTGACGGCTCCCGCTGCCAGGGCGGCGTCGTAGTTGCCGATCAGGAGCCAGGAGACGCCGCTGATCACGAGGCCCTCGGCGACCAGCACTCCGGCGACCCAGCGGAACCCGCCGGCGACACCGGCGATCAGCGCAGGTGTCGCGAGGTACGGCAGCGCTGCCTCGTTGGCGGGGAAGCTGGCCACGGCGGCCGCGGCGGTGAGGACGCCCTCGATGATCGCCAGCGGGTGCTCTGCAAGCACCTCGGACAGCGAGATCGCCTCGGCGAAGGCCGCGATGCCCAGGACGTACCAGACGCCGTTCGTGCCGACGTTCCCGACGAACGCGGTGGCGGCGATCACCGCCAGTGTGAAGACGCGTGCCGCAACCCCGACCCGACGTACGTCCGTCACCGGATCCTTCCGGTGAAGTTGTCCATGATCGTGATGCCCGCAGGTCCGAGCACCGCGATGAAGAGCGTCGGCAGGATGCAGAAGATCAGCGGCACCAGGATCTTCACCGGGACCTTCTGGGCCATCTCCTCGGCCCACTGACGCTTCTTCACCCGGATCTCGGAGGACTGCACCCTCAGCACCTGCCCGACCGGGATGCCGAACGCATCCGCCTGGACCATCGCGCTCACGAAGCTGCGCAGGTCGGGCAGCTTGGTCCGGTCGGCCATCGATCGCAGCGCCTCGGACCGGCCACGGCCGATCTGCATCTCCTGCAGCATGCGGGCGAACTCCTCGGCCAGGGGGCCCTCGGTGTTCCGGGCCACCTGCGCGACCGCGGCATCGAAGCCGAGGCCGGACTCCACCGAGATCGTGAGGAGGTCGATCGCGTCCGGCAGGGCGCGCTGCATCTTGCCGGAGCGGTCGTACGCCTTCTGGTAGAGGTACATGTTCGGCGCCATGTAGCCCGCGACAGAGGCCGCCATCACGAAGGCCAGGGTCGGAAGGAACGTCAGGCCCATCAGGATCGACAGGGTCAGGGAGATCACGAGCGCGCCGAAGAAGCCGACCACCTTGCCGGCGCTGACCCGGTCTGCCGTCCACCCCGGCGGGTTTCCGGCGAGCTCGAGCTTCTCGTGGATCCGCTCGTTCGCGTCGGCAGGGGTGAGCCGGCGGCCCATGCCCTGCGCGCGCGCCAGCAGCGGCAGCAGCACGCGTTCGTTGAACGGCGCGTCCAGCTCCTGCTTCATCTCCTTCGGAGCGGACGTGAGCGCCTCGAGGACGGCCATCGAGCGGTTCACCCCGACGTCACCGCGCGGGGAGAGGGCGAGGGCCGCGATCAACGTGACCAGGGCGAGGAAGATCAGTCCGATGCCGGCGAACATGATTGCGGCGGTCATCTCACACCTCCACCTTCGCGACCTTGACCATCCAGAAGATCCCGATGGTGAGCAGGACCGCCATCCCGCTCAGCATCACCCAGCCGACCGGCGTGGTGTACATCGGGTGGACGTAGTCGGGCTTGGTCAGCGTCAGGTAGGCCAGGAACGCTGGGGGGAGCCCGCCGAGGATCCAGGCGGACAGCCGGCCCTCGGCCGACAGCGCCCGCACGTGTCGGCGCAGGAACTCACGCTCGCGAAGCGTCCCGGCGACGTTGTTGAGCAGCTCGGCGAGGTTTCCGCCGACCTCGCGCTGGATCCGGATCGCCATGACCACCCACTTGAAGTCGACGCTCTGCATCCGGGCGGCCACGCCCTCCAGGGCGTCCTCGAGGCCGACGCCGAGCCGGCTCTCCACGATCACGCGCTTGAACTCCGAGGTCATCGGCTCCTGGCCCTCGCGCACGATCGTGTCCAGCGACTGCGCGAGCGAGAGGCCGGCGGAGAGGCTGCCCGACATCAGCTGCAGGGTGTCGGGGAGGCTCGAGTCGAACGCCTTCAGGCGACGCGACCGCTTGAGCCCGAGGAACACCCACGGACCGATCAGCCCGAACAGCAGGAACAGCACCGCTGCGATCGGGCTGCCGCCGCTGAGCAGGAGTCCGAAGATGCCTGCGGCGAAGGCGATCCCGAGGTGCAGCAGGAGCCACTCGGAGGACTTCAGCGCCATCCCCGCACCCTCGAGGCGGCCGGCGATCCGGGCCTCGATGCCTGCGTTGGACGCCAGTGCCTTCTCCGCCGCTTGCTTCGCCTGGTCGGTGATCGATACCGACGACTGCTGCTTGATCTTGGCTCGGGAGACCCGTGCCCCCTCCTCGCTCGCGCTGTACAGCTGGAGCTGCTGGTCAATGGTCGGACGGTCGTCGGCCTTGCCTCCGCCGGCGAGCGCCGCAACGAGCCCGATCACGCCCACCGCGATCGCGGCGAGGGCGCCGTACATGGCGGCTTGCGGGATCTGCAGGTTCGACGACGCCGCCGGCTTGGCGGCGAACGGGTCGCCGGAGAGATCCTGCTTGGAGGCCACCTCGATGAAGGCGGACGCGGTGTGCGTGGCGTCCCCGGAGTCCAGGCTCACCGCCACGGTCCCTTCGGTGGCACGCTGCGTCTTCGGGACGGTGGCGGTCACGAGGATCTGCCGAACCAGTGCGGCGGCCTCGCTGTTGAACGCGGCTGCGAGGGCGTCGGAGTTCGCCGAGATCACCTGACCCCCGCTCGCGCTCGCCATGTCGGCGAGCGGCTGAGGTGCGGCGGCACCCTGGTCGAGCGCGACGACGTCGACCTTGATCTTCGCTGCCTTGATCGCGTCGATCACGGGCTGCAGCGGCGCCTTGGTGTTGTCCTTGCCGTCGGAGAGGACGAGGACCTGCCGTTGTCCGGCGGTCCCGGTGGCGGTGATGGCCGCCTGCACGCCCTGGTACAGAGCCGTGTTGTGCTTGAGCGTCAGGCCGCCGAGAACGGTCCGGACGGCGTTGTGGTCCAGGGTCGGTGGCTGTCGCACGACGACGTCGTTGTCGAACGTGACCAGACCGACCGCGACGTTCGCCGGCACCGTGTCGAGGTAGGTCGACGCGGCCGCCTTGGCGGCGTCGATGCGCGCGCCGTTCATGCTGTCGCTCGTGTCGATCGCGAGCACCGTCGTGCGTTGGATGTCGCTGTTGCTCGACGCGTTCTCGGCAGTGGCGTCGACCTTCTTGCCGTCGATCGTCACCGAGACGGACCCGAGGTCCACGACGGCGTCACCGGGCACGGAGACGAGCAGCTTGAGCTGTCCGTTGCTGTGCTCGGCGTGGTCGATGCTGGCGTCGTCGGCCGCCTGGGCCGGTCCGACGAGCACGCTGAGGAGGCCGAACGCAACCAGGCAGAGGACGGCCAGCCGGCGCAGGCCCGTGCTCACATCGTCTCCGGAACGAAGACGCGCGGGTCGACGACGACGTTCGCGAACGCCATCTTCTCGAGGAACTTCGGGCGCAGACCGGTGGCCTTGAGCGAACCGAGGCTGCGGCCCTCGGAGTCGAACCCTGCCTGCTGGTCGAACAGGAACACGTCCTGGAGCGTGATCACGTCACCCTCCATGCGCTCGACCTCGGTCACGTGCGTGATCCGGCGCGTGCCGTCCTTCAACCGGGCCTGGTGCACGATCAGGTCGACCGCGGAGGCGACCTGCTCGCGGATCGCCCGCATCGGGAGGTCCATGCCGGCCATCATCACCATGGTCTCGATGCGGGAGAGCGTGTCCCGGGGACCGTTGGAGTGGACGGTGGTGATCGAGCCGTCGTGGCCGGTGTTCATCGCCTGCAGCATGTCGAGCGCGGACGCGTCACGGACCTCGCCGACGACGATGCGGTCGGGTCGCATGCGGAGGCAGTTCCTGACCAGGTCACGGATCGTGACCGCACCCTTGCCCTCGATGTTCGCGGGCCGCGACTCCAGGCGGACCACGTGCTCCTGCTTGAGCTGGAGCTCGGCCGCGTCCTCGACGGTGACGATCCGCTCGTCGCTGGGGATGAACGAGGACAGCACGTTGAGCGTGGTCGTCTTTCCGGCACCGGTACCGCCGGAGACGATGATGTTCAGCCGTCCTCGCACGCACGCGTCGAGGAAGTCGGCGGTCTTGCGCGACAACGTGCCGAAGTCGATGAGGTCCTCCGCCGTCAACGGGTCGCGCGAGAACTTACGGATCGTCAGCGAGCTGCCGTCGATCGCCAGCGGCGGGACGACCGCGTTGACACGGCTGCCGTCGGGGAGACGGGCGTCGACCATCGGCGAGGACTCGTCGATCCGTCGACCGATCCGCGACACGATCTTGTCGATGGTGCGGCGCAGGTGCGCCTCGTCGTTGAACTTCGCCTCGACCCGGGTGAGGCGACCCTTGCGCTCGAGCCAGATGTCGAAGGGCCCGTTGACCATGACCTCGGAGACGCTGTCGTCGCGGAGGTAGGGCTCGATCGGGCCGTACCCGAGGATGTCGTCCGCGATCTCCTGGGTGATCCGCTGCCGGTCCGTGCTGGTCAGGGGCCGGTCGCTGGCCGCCATCACGTCCGCGAGTGCCTGCCGCACCATCGACTCGAGCTCCGTGGGGCTCAGGTTCGCGTCGTACAGCTTCGGCCCGAGCTGGATGAGCAGCTCCTCGTGGACGTTCTCCTTGAGGTCGTCGAAGCGGCCCTTGCTCGGTCCTCGCTTCTGGATCACGGGCGCCTCGACGCGCACGTGCGGAGCCGGGGGAGGCGTCGTTGCCACCGCCTCGCGGTGGCTGCCGCTCGCGGGGGGCGGCGGCGCCGTCGCGGTTGCGGCGGGCGGCGGCGGTGGTGCAGCGGGAGCAGGAGGCGGCGCTGGTGCGGCGGGCGGCTGCGCCGCCCGCGCGTCGGCCGGCTCGGCCGGGCTTCCTTGCTCGGTGGCGCCGGCGGCGCCGCGCATCAGCTCGGCGAGCCGATCAGAGAAATCGCTCATGTCCCACCCCAGTCACTTCCTTCGTCGACCGAAGACCCGGCGCTTGTGCTCGGAATCGATCGGCGTCCCCTCGGCCTTACCGGACTTCTTCCCGTCCTTGCTGTCGCTCCCGAGAGTCATCGCCAGCCGGATCAGCGCCTTGCTGACCGGGTGGTCCGGGCGGCTCAGGACGATCGGACGCCCGTGGTTGGTCGCATTCGCCACCGCCAGCGCGGTCGGCAACGCAGTGGCCACGGGCATCTTGAGCAGGGTCTCGACGTTCGCGGGCGAGAGGCCCACCTCGTCGTCGGCCCGGTTGAGCAGCAGGTGACGGTGACCCGAGACGAGATCGAGACCGTCGAGCGTCTCGATCGCCACCTTCATGTTCTTCACGGTCGGCACGTCCAGCGTGGCGACCAGGATGCACTCGTCGGTCTCGTCGAACGCGTGCAGCACCTGGTCGTCGAACGCAGGGGACGTGTCCACGATGATGTAGTCGAAGTGCCGTCGCAGCACGCGCAGCACGCGGCGGACGAGGGCCGGGGAGATCCGGTCCTTGCCCTCAGGGTGCGTCGGCGCCGCGAGGATCGAGCAGTTCTCGTGCCGGGTGAGGAGTGTCTCCAGGAAGCCGAAGTCGAGGTGCTCCTCGGCGTCGACCGCCTCGGCGATCGTGTGCTCCGGGATGAGCTGCAGCGTGATCGCGACGTCGCCGAAGGCGAGGTCCAGGTCGACCAGGCAGACCCGGGCCGCCCCCGTGCCGCTCAGGGCCACCGCGAGATTGACCGCCACGGTGGTCTTCCCGACGCCGCCCTTGGGAGAGAAGACCGTGATCACCTTGCCGCTGCGCTCGCCGCTGGAGTCGGCCGGTCCCCGGATCGCCTCCCAGGTGATCTTGCTGCGCTCGACGGCCGCGGCCATGCCGTCGACGTCGTTGGCAGCGACCACCGCCGGGATCCCGGCGCTCATCGCGATCTGGAAGACGCCGGCAGACAGCTCGTGCCGCAGGAGCACGATGCCGGTCGTGGGGTGGTCGTAGCGCAGCCGCTCGGCGAGCTCGACCGCCTGGTTCAGGTCGGTGTTCGGGCCGAGGACGACGGCGTACTCGTCCTCCTTCTTGGCGAGCCAGTTGTCCAGCTGGTCAATGCTCGCGACCACCTGCGTGCCCGAGGGCAGGCCGGCGGCGAGGGCGTTGGCCCAGGCGGCGTCGTTCTCGACGAGGACTGGCATGTGGGGACCTTTCGGGAGGGCGCCGGGAGGGTCACTTGAACAGGTTGTCTGCGTTCGCGCCGGGGTCAGGCGCGACCTTCGAGTCCTGGTTGAGCAGGCCGAAGGCCAGCTCTCCACTTCCACTGGCGAAGAGGATCTTCTCCGCTTGCGCCTGGGTCACGCCCAACGTGAACAGCGTACGGGGAAGCTGCTCGGTCGTCTGCGCTCCGGTCGGGTCGGTCGTCGTGGTGGAGACCACCGTCGTCGTACCGACCGCGATCACCTCGACGTCGGTCAGGAGCAGGCGCGTGAACGACCCGAGGCCTGCGCCGCCGCCGGAGTTCATGAAGATCGCGACCTTGTCACCCGGGTTGACGAACCCGGCGACGCGCGCCGTGTCGGTCAGGTTGATGGAGACGGCGATGTCGCCCTTGGGGATCGTGAGGGTGTTCGACGAGGCGGTCGTGGTGCCGAACTTGCTGGCGATGATCTGCTCGCCCGGGTAGATGTTCGTCTGAGCGATCTGGCCGCTGATCGCGTCCAGCGAGTCCAGGGCGTCCGGCAGCCGCTCACCCTGGCCGACGGTGCTCTCCTCGATCTTGCCCGCGGCCTGCGCCGCCGCGACGGTCTCGCCGATGTTGATCTGCTTGACCGCCTTCAGCACCTGCACGGCGTGGTACTTCTCGTTGGCGCGGTTGTCCGCGCCCCGTACGTAGAGGAAGACCAGCAGCGTGCCCAGGGCGGCGATGATGGCGGCAACGACCAGCAGTACTCTCCGGCGATCCATGAGCGATGCTCCTTCGTCGGCGGCGCTCTCCCGTCGGCCCCCGAGGGCGAGGTGCCCTCCAGGAGTCGCGCACGCGAGCACCGCTAATGATCTCGGCCGACACCCCCTCCGGTGCCGGTGCACGAGAAACTCTGCCCGATGTCCACACGCCATGCACACGGACCGGCCGTACATGACCCATCCGGGAGTCCGGGATAGCCCGAAATGACTAGGTTGGGCCCTAAGTCCCTACCAATTTCGGGCGTTTCCGGGCGTTCTAACGGGAGTAGAGCGCCTCGACCTCGTCGACGTGGTCACGCATCACCACGGCCCGGCGGAGCTTCAGGCTGGGGGTCAGCTGACCCCCCTCCTCGGTCCACTCGTCGGGCAGGATCCGGAACTTCCGGATCGACTCGGCCTTCGAGACGGCCTTGTTGGCCTCCTCGACGGCGGCCTCGATCTCGGCGTACAGGTCGACGTCGTCGAGCAGCTTGGCCAGGTCGGTGGGCTTGCCGTGCTGCTCGGCCCATGTCGGCACCGTCTCGCGGTCCAGGGTGATCAGGACGCCGATGAAGGGGCGACCGTCGCCGACGACGACGCACTGGTCGACGAGGAGGTGGCCGCGGAGGCGGTCCTCGAGCACCGCCGGAGCGACGTTCTTGCCGCCGGCGGTCACGATGATCTCCTTCTTCCGACCGGTGATCCTGACGAAGCCCTCGTCGTCGATCTCGCCGACGTCGCCCGTGTGGAACCAGCCGTCGTCGTCCTTCGCCTCCGCGGTGGCGCGGTCGTTGTGCCAGTAGCCCTCGAAGACCTGGCCGCCCTTGAACAGCAGCTCCCCGTCGTCGGCGACGCGGACGCTGGTGCCCTGGAGCGGGCGCCCGACGGTGCCGACCTTCTGCGCGTCGGGGAGGTTCGCGGTCAGCGCCGCCGTCGTCTCGGTCAGTCCGTAGCCCTCGAGGACGTTGACGCCGATGCCGCGGTAGAAGTGGCCCAGGCGGTCGCCGAGGGGAGCACCGCCCGAGACGGCGTGCTCGCAGTTGCCTCCGAGCGCCTCGCGCAGCCTGCTGTAGACGAGCCGGTCGAACAGGGCGTGCTGGGCCCGGACCGCGAGGCTCGTGCGGCCGGTCTCGATGCCGCGTGACCAGGCGATCGCGACGTCGGCGGCCCGGTTGAAGATCCGGCCCCGGCCGTCGGCCGCCGCACGCTGGGACGCGGTGTTGAAGACCTTCTCGAACACGCGCGGGACGGCGAGGATGAACGTCGGCTTGAAGACCGCCAGGTCGTCGAGCAGGTGCTTGATGTCCGCGGAGTGGCCCATCTTGACGCGGGCCCGCACGCAGCCGATCTGGATGATGCGGGCGAACACGTGCGCGAGCGGCAGGAAGAGCAGCGTGGAGGCCCCCTCGGCGTCGAAGAGCCGGTGCAGCTCCGCGACCGCGACGGTCAGCTCGAACATGAAGTTGCCGTGGGTGAGCATGCAGCCCTTGGGATGACCGGTGGTGCCCGAGGTGTAGATCAGGGTCGCGAGGGAGTCCGGTCCCGCCGTCGTACGGCGCTCCTCGATGACGTCGTCGCCGATCTCGTGGCCGAGCGTGGTGAGCACGGCGACCGCGTTGTCCTCGATGGACCACACGTGGTGCAGGTCGTCGACCCGGTCGCGCACCTCCTTGAGCCGCGCCGTGTGCTCCGGGGTCTCCGCGACGACGGCGCGCGCTCCGGAGTCCTCGAGGATCCACTCGATCTGCTCGGCGCTGGAGGTCTCGTAGATCGGCACGGTCACGGCGCCGGCGAACCAGATCGCGTAGTCGAACAGCGTCCACTCGTACCGGGTGCGGGAGAGCAGGGCCACGCGGTCGCCCGCCTCGATGCCGGCCGCCACGAGACCCTTCGCCACCGAGCGAACCTCGTCGAGGAACTGCCGCGCGGTGACGTCGCGCCAGCCCTCGGTGGTGCGCCGTGAGAACGCGACGCGCTCGGGGTCCTCGGTCGCGTTGCGCACGACGTCGTCGGTGAGATTGCCGGTGGTCGCCACCGGGACCTGCAAGGCGGTGGAGTACTCGCGCACGCTGCTCCTTGTCACGTCTGGCTCGACGGGTGCTCGACGGGGCTCGACGGGGCTGGACGGCGTCGACCCGTGTGAGGTCCGTCGCCACCTGCACCGTACTCGTGCCCCGAACCGATCCGATAGCCTCGTCGCCATGCCCGAACAGACCACCTCGAGCATCGAGATCGATGCCGCGCCCGAACAGGTGATGGCCGTCATCGTCGACTTCGAGGACTACCCCGCGTGGGTCCAGGGCATGAAGCACGTGGAGGTGGTCCGCCGCGACGCCGAGGGGCGGGCCGAGCAGGTGCACTTCGACCTCGATGCAGGGGTGAAGGACGCCTACACGCTCGCCTACGACTACGCCGGGCCGCACACCCTGCACTGGCACCTCGTCGAGGGCAAGCTGATGCGGGGGATGGACGGCACCTACGAGCTGACCGCGTCCGGCTCCGGCACCCACGTCACCTACCGGCTCGCCGTCGACCTGGCGATCCCGATGATCGGCATGCTGCGTCGCAAGGCCGAGAAGGTGATCATCGACACCGCGCTGAAAGGGCTGAAGAAGCGCGTCGAGTCGATCGGGTGACCCGTTGACCAGTGCTCCGCGGATCATCCTGTTCACGGGCAAGGGCGGGGTCGGCAAGTCCACCTCCGCCGCCGGTACGGCGGCGCTCGCGGCTCGGCGCGGCCAGCGCACGCTGGTCCTCTCGACCGACGCGGCCCACTCGCTGGCCGACGCCTTCGGAGAGTCGATCGGCCCGGAGCCGACCGCGGTCGCGGAGAACCTGTGGGTGCACCAGGTGGACGCCCAGCGCCGGTTCGAGCGGTCGTGGGGAGACATCCAGGGCTACCTGATGTCGGTGCTCGACGCGGCCGGGGTCGATCCGATCACCGCCGAGGAGCTGACGGTGATCCCGGGCGCCGAGGAGGTGCTCGCCCTGCTCGAGCTGCGGACCCACGCGCTCTCCGGGCGCTGGGACGTGATCGTCGTCGACTGCGCACCGACCGCCGAGACGCTCCGGTTGCTCGCGCTGCCCGAGGCCCTGAACTGGTACATGGCACGGATGTTCGGCGTGCAGCGGCGGGTGGTGAGGGCGCTGCGCCCGATGCTGTCGCGGGCGGCCGGGGTGCCGATGCCCGAGGACTCGGTCTTCGAGGCGGTCGAGCGGCTCCACCAGGACCTGGACGAGGTGCAGCGCATCCTCACCGACAAGGACGCGAGCGTGCGCCTGGTGCTCACGCCGGAGACGGTCGTCGTCGCCGAGGCCCGGCGATCGCTGACGACCCTCTCGCTCTACGGCTACCGCGTCGACGGGGTGATCGCGAACCGGGTGTTCCCCAGCGACGGGGCCGACGAGTGGCGCGATGCCTGGGTCTCCGCCCAGCGGTCGGTGCTGGCGGAGGTCCGCCAGTCCTTCGTCGACCTGCCGATCTGGATGTCCTCGTACCAGCCCGGAGAGCCCGTGGGCACCGAGGCGCTCGCGTCGTTCGCCGAGGCGGCGTACACCGGCGACGACCCGCTCGCGACGCCTACCGGTGACGGACCCATGACGATCACCCGCATCGACGGCGGGGCCCTGCTGCGGATCGCGCTCCCGTTCGCGGAGAAGAAGGACGTCGACCTGGCCCGGCACGGCGACGAGCTGGTCGTCACGGTCGGGTCGTACCGCCGCCTGCTGGCCCTCCCAGCCGCACTCGCGCGTCACACCGTGACCGGTGCCCGGGTGGGCTCGGGCTCGCTCCAGGTGAAGTTCCGCATCGACCAGGACCTCGCGCCCGCAACCTCTGCGGGTGCCGACCAGGAGGAGTCTCCGTGAGCGACGACACCGACCAGCCCTCCGGAGGACCCGGACCCACGGGTCCCCGGGCCGGCAGCGACGAACCGGTCGGCAGCGTCGGGGAGGAGGCGGCCAAGCTCTTCGCCGCGCTCTCGACCTGGGCGCGTGACCAGGGTGTCGAGCACGTCGGCACCGCCGCCGGCGCCGCCTCGGCCGTGTCGGAGGCGATGCACTCGATCAACGAGCACGTCGCGACCGGCTCCGAGGACTGCCGCTACTGCCCGGTGTGCCAGGTGATCCACCTGGTCCGTACGACGAGCCCGGAGGTGAAGGCCCACCTCGCCGTCGCGGCGAGCTCGCTCATGCACGCCGCGGCCGGAGTGCTGGCCACGCAGGTGCCGGCCGACAAGAAGGGCCCGGTCGAGAAGATCGACCTCGACGACACCGACTGGGACGACGCCTGACGGTGCGGACCTGCTCGCCGGCTAGCGGCGGCGGTGGTCCGGCACCAGCTCGACGGCCAGCTGCTCGAGGAACAGGCCGACGTCGGTCACGATGCCGCGGGCCTGGGACGACCCGCGGTCGGCCAGCTTCGTGACCGTGGCCGGGTTGATGTCCACGCAGACGAGCGGGATGGACGCCGGCAGGATGTTGCCGGTGGCCACGGAGTGCAGCATCGTCGCGACCATCACGCAGTAGCCGACGTCCGCCAGCTCGGCCCGCATGGCCCGCTGGCCCTCGATCACGTCGGTGTGCACGTCCGGCAGCGGACCGTCGTCCCGGACGGAGCCGACGAGCACGAACCGCTTGCCCTGGGTCACCAGCGCGTGCATGATCCCGCCCGTCAGCACGCCCTGGTCGACCGCCGCCTTGATCGAACCGGCCTTGCGGATGGTGTTGATCGCGCGGATGTGGTGCTCGTGGCCGTGCTCGACTCCTTGGCCCATGGCGAGGTCGACGCCGAGCGAGGTGCCGTAGAGCGCGGCCTCGATGTCGTGGGTCGCCAGCGCGTTGCCGGCGAACAGCACGTCGACGTACCCGGCCTTCACGAGCTCGACCATCGCCGGCGCGGCGCCGGTGTGCACGACGCCCGGGCCGCCGACCCAGAGCACCTTCTTGCCGGCCTCCTTGGCCTGCCGCATGCCGTCGGCCACCTGGCGGACCAGCACGGCCTGCGGCTTCTCGCTGGAGACGATCGACTCCATGAACCCGAAGCCGCCCTCCTCGCGCGTGCTGATCGGCACCCGGACCTTGATGCCGGAGGCGCCCGACACGACCTTCATGCCCGCCTTCACGTCGGCCATCGGGAGGGTGTGGACGCGGGCCGTCGCGCCGCTGTCGTCCACGACGAGACCGCAGTCCATCTCGGGGTTGTCGACCAGGACCCAGGAGCCGTTCAGGCGCACCTCGGTCTCGAGGTTCGTGCTGGAGTAGAAGCCGTCGGGGAAGACGCCGTCCTGCTCGCAGACCGACACCTCCGCCTCGCCGGGGTCGACCTGGTTCACCCCTCGGGTCTGCAGCCGCATCAGCAGGCGCTGGAGCGCCTCGTCGTCCTCCGCCGACACGCTGATCACGGCGCGGGAGATGTCGCCTGCGTCGTGCCCGACGTCGAACCGGTCGATGACGTAGTCGCCGTCGTACTCACGGATGTCGTCGAGCACCCGCGACAGGATGCCGGAGTCCATCAGGTGACCCGTGATCTCCACGGTCTCGGTGCGCACACTCGCTCCTTCTCGGTCGTGCTCGGTCGCCGCCGGTGAGCGCGGCAGGTCACACGACGGCGCCGTCGTCCCAGCCGCCGTCGGGGTCCTTCGGGCCGCCCATCGTCGCGACCAGGTAGCCGAAGCCGCCGACGAACCAGAGGAGCGCGAGGAACCCCAGGGGTGACGGTAGCGAGACGTGGAGCACGATGCAGACCAGCACCACCGTCGGCACGCCGAAGAGCCCGAGCCAGGCCACCAGCCTCAACCCGTGCGGCCTCGGCACCGGGGGCGGCGGAGGCGGGACGAACCCCTCCTCGTCCTCGGCGGGCGTCCACGACCGCGGTCCCAGCTCCGCGGCGAGCTCATGGCTCACGGGCGGCTCGGTCGACGCGTCCGCGGCGGGTTCGGGCGTCGGGTCCGCGGCCGGTACGTCGGGACGGTCGCCGTAGTGGTCGACGATCGACTGCCAGACCGCGTCCTCGCGCGCCCGGCGGGCCGCCTCGTCGCCGCTGCCGCCGGTGAACCCCTCGTTGCCGCTGCCGCCCGCCTCGCCCGTCAAGGTGCGGTGACCCTCCGGACGAACTCGGCCGACTCCTCGAAGATCTGCGGTGCGTCGTTGTCCAGCGTGGCCACGTGGTAGCTGTTCTCGAGCACCCGCTCGGTCACGTCACGCGACGAGACGCTGCCCAGGATGATCCGCGCCGACGACGGGTCGACCACGTGGTCCTCGGCGGATCGGAAGAGGAGCAGGGGGGCCGTGACCTTGGGCAGGTCCTCGCGGACCTCCTTCCAGGTGACGATCATCGAGTGCAGCGCACGCAGCGGTGTGCGGTCGTAGCCGTGCTCGGAGACCCCCGGCTTCTTGATGTCGTTGGCGATCCCGGGCATCGACTTCACGACGTACTTGAGCGCCGGCAGGGCGAGCAGCTGCTTGTTCGTGCTGGCGACGGCGGGGTTCACCAGGACGAGGCCGGCCACGTCGCGCGGGTGCTTCGCGGCCAGCCAGATCGCCAGGCAGCCGCCCATCGAGAGGCCGCCCACGACCACGACGTCGCAGCGCGCCCTGAGGGCCTCGAACTCGCGCTCGATCGCCTCGTAGTAGTGGCCGAAGGTCGTGGGCAGCATGTCCTGCCACCGGGTGCCGTGGCCGGGCAGCAGCGGCACGGACACGGCGTACCCCTGCTCGGCGAGGTAGCGGCCCCAGGGCACCATCGACGCCGGTGAACCGGTGAAACCGTGACTGAGCAGCACGCCGACCCGCCTGCCGGAGCCGTCCGGTGTGCCATCGCTCTGGAACGGCTCGGCGTGGGGTGCCAGTGCCACCGGGATCCCTCGTTTCAGGTCAGCCGGCGGGGCTCCGCCGGGCCGGTCGCCCACGGACTGGGCAGGATGTCCTCATCGTTTCACGGGCACCCCAGAGGGGCTAGGGTGCGGGGGACGGAGGAGGTCTGGGTTGTTCTACTGGTTCCTGAAGTGGATCGCACTCGGTCCGCTGCTGCGCCTGGTGTTCCGTCCCCAGGTCGAAGGCGCCGAGAACGTCCCCTCGGAGGGACCGGCGATCCTCGCCAGCAACCACCTCTCCTACGCCGACTGGCTGTTCATGCCGCTCACGCTCCCGCGGCGGGTCACCTTCGTGGCGAAGGCGGAGTACTTCAACACGCCGGGCATCAAGGGCTGGTTCCAGCGGATGTTCTTCTCGGGGTCCGGCCAGGTCCCGATCGACCGCTCCGGCGCGTCCGCGGCCGAAGGAGCGCTGACCGCCGCGAAGCGGGTCCTGGCCGACGGTGAGCTCTTCGGCATCTACCCCGAGGGCACCCGCTCCCACGACGGGCGGCTCTACCGCGGGAAGACAGGCGTCGCGCGGCTGGCTCTGGAGACCGGGGTGCCGGTGATCCCGGTCGCGGTCGTGGGCACCGACGTGGTGGCGCCCCCGGGCAAGAAGTTCGGGTCGTTCACCCGGCCCGTCGTGCGCTTCGGCAAGCCGCTGGACTTCGAGCGCTACGAGGGCCTCGACAACGACCGGTACATCCTCCGCTCGGTGACCGACGAGATCATGTACGAGATCATGAAGCTCTCCGGGCAGGAGTACGTCGACATGTACGCCAGCCGTGCCAAGGAGGAGGCCAAGCGGGTGGAGGCCGCCGCCCGCGCTGCGCAGCGTGCGACCGCGGCGCAGGCCGAGGGGGTCGTGGAGGCGGCAGCCGGCGCGGACGCCGACGCCAGCCCCGAGACCAAGGCCTCGTAGCCCCGCGGCTGCCGCGCTCCCCGCATGACGATCCACTCGTCGAACCCGTTCGCCACCGAACCCGACCCCGTACGCCGCTTCCGCGGCCGGCTCGGAGGGGCGGTCTCGCTGTGGACCACGGGCGCCGGCGCCGCTCGGGCCGGCCTGACGGTCGCGTCGGTCATGGTCGCCAACGGCTCGCCCGGTCGCCTGCTCGGGCTGCTCGACCCGGATGCGACGCTCACCGAGGAGCTGCTCCGCACCGGCCTCGGAGTCGTCCAGCTGCTCGAGTGGGACGACCGCGACCTGGCGGACGCCTTCGGTGGGGTGGCTCCCGCACCCGGCGGTCCCTTCGTGGGCGGCACCTGGCAGGAGACCGACCACGGGCCGCTCCTCGAGGGGCGGACCCACGCGCTCGTGGCCGTGGAGTCGGCGGTCGAGGTCGGCTGGTCGTTGCTGGTCACGACGACGACGGAGCAGGTGGTCGTGGTCGAGGAGCGCCGCCCGCTGGAGCACCGCCGAGGGCGGTACCTGACTCCGTAGCGCGCGCCGCCGGGCCCGCTCGGGTCCCGTGGGCCCGTCGGCCTCAGCTCGCGACCGGCTCGGCCGATGGGAACACGACCACATCTCGGAGGGGAAGTCACCGGGAAGAACCGGGGTACGGGTAGCGTTGCGGTAGCAGACGGAAGAGGAGACGCAGATGGTGCTTTTTCGCCGCCAGCTCGGCGACGTGCTCCGCGGTGAGCGGATGCGTCGCGGCATGACCCTGCGGGAGCTCTCCTCCGAGGCCCGGATCAGCCTGGGCTACATCTCCGAGATCGAGCGCGGCCAGAAGGAAGCCTCCTCCGAGCTGCTGTTCTCGCTGTGCGAGGCGCTCGAGGTGCCGTTGTCCGAGGTGCTGCGCGAGGTCAGCGACACGGTCGCGATCGAGGAGCAGCGCGTCGCGGCCGAGACGGCCGTCGAGCGCGTGCCCGCGCGGGCCGGCGCCGTGGTCGCGTCCGCGGCCTGACCCGGGGCGAATTCACAACTTCAGTAGCGAATTCGCCGCTCACGCGACCCCGGTCGCACTCTCCAGCAGGTCCAGCTCCTCGTCGAGGAAGGTCAGCAGCCGCTGCAGGTGCGGCACCGACCGGCGGCACCCGGTCAGGCCGAAGCACATGTCGTCGGCGTAGCTGTTGCAGGTGATGTTCAGGGCCATGCCCTGCATCGGCACCGAGACCGGGTAGGTGCCGGTGAGCCGGGCGCCGTTGAGGTACTGCGTCGACCGCGGCCCGGGCACGTTGGAGATGATCAGGTTGAACGGCGGCCGGACGATGCCGTTGAGCCGCAGCATCGGGATCACGATCGACGGAGCCATGCCGAGCGCGCTCATCGCGATGATCTGGTTCGGCGTCATCGAGCCGAGTGCTTCCTTGCCGGCCTTCATCGACCCGTGGATCGAGCTGAGCCGGTCGGCCGGGTCGGCCAGGTCGGTGCCCAGGCGGACCATCACGGAGCCGACCGCGTTGCCGCCGCCGCCTGACATCGAGTCCGCCCCGCGCGACTTGAGCCCGACCGGGACCATCGAGACGAGCGACGAGCTCGGCAGCCGGCCGAGCTCCTGGAGGTAGGACCGCACGGCACCGCTGCACATCGCCAGCACCACGTCGTTGAGGGTGGTGCCGCTGGCCTTCGAGATCGCGCGGATCCGGTCGAGGGGCCAGTCCTGGGCGGCAAACCGGCGCGACCCGGTGATGTTGACGTTGAACATCGTCTTCGGCGCGTGCAGCGACAGGGCCGAGGTCTCGTTGCGGATGCCCTTCGTGAGCGTCTTGATGAACGCCGCGGGCAGGCCGGCCGCCTCCGCCGTGAGGCCCATCGCCGTGCGCAGGGCGCTCATCGGCACCTCGGCCAGGCTGTGCTCCGCCTCCTCACGTGCCTTCGCGGTGCGCTTCAGCGCCCGGGCGTCGAACGGCAGCGGCATGTCGCGCTTGTCGGGGTCGGTGGTGAGCACGCTCTGCATCAGGCGCATCGCCGAGATGCCGTCGACCAGCGCGTGGTGCATCTTGGTGTACATCGCCACGCGGCCGTCGGACAGCCCCTCGATGATGTGCGCCTCCCACAACGGGCGCTCGCGGGCGAGGCGGGTGCCGTGCAGCCGGCTGACCAGCTCGAGCAGCTCGCGGACGCGTCCGGGCTGGGGGAGAGCGTTGTGGCGGACGTGGTGCTCGATGTCGAACTGCTTGTCCTCGGCCCAGACCCACTGACCGAGGCTGCCGACCGACAGCGTGGGCCGCTTCTTGAACAGCGGCGCGATCTCCTCGACGGCCAGGGCGGACTCGAAGAGGCGTCGGGCGAAGTCGTCGCCGGCGTCGTCGGGCTTCTCGAACAGCTGCAGCCCGGCGACGTGCATCGGCTGGCTGCGCGTCTCCGCGAGGAGGAAGCCGAGGGAGGTGGGGTCGATGATCGCGGGCATTGGCCGATCCTCGCGTCTGGACCGAGGAGTTGGGAAGTCGGTGTCCGAACCCGCCGTCCGGACACGCTGTCCGAACCCGCGGTCTGCCCTGCCGCGGCTCGTCGCCGCGGAGTAGGTTGCGCAGTGTGACGGAGGCGACGTACGACTACGTGGTGGTGGGGTCCGGCAGCGCCGGCGCGGTCCTCGCGGCGCGTCTCACCGAGGATCCCGGCGTCACCGTGCTGCTGCTCGAGGCGGGCGGTGACTCCGACGCCGACGAGGTCAACATCCCGGCGGCCTTCGCGTCCCTGTTCAAGACCAAGTGGGACTGGAACTACTCCACGACCGGGCAGAAGCAGCTCCACGGCCGGCGGGCCTACTGGCCGCGGATGAAGGCGCTCGGCGGCTGCTCGGCGATGAACGCGATGATCTACATCCGCGGCAACCGCGCCGACTACGACACCTGGCGCGACCAGTACGGCGCGACCGGCTGGGGCTTCGACGACGTGCTGCCGTTCTTCGTCAGGGCCGAGCACAACACCCGCTTCGGGGCTCCGCTGCACGGTCAGGACGGCCCGCTCTGGGTCGAGGACCGGCGCTGGACCCACGAGCTGACCACGGCGTACGTCGAGAGCGCGGTCAGCGACGGCGTCAAGCGCAACGACGACTTCAACGGCGTCGAGCAGGAGGGTGCCGGCCTCTACCAGGTCACGTGCCGCAAGGGTCGACGGTGGTCGACGTACGAGGCGTACCTGCGGCCGGCGCAGGCACGGGAGAACCTGACGATCACGACGTTCGCGCTGGCGACGCGGATCGAGCTGGACGGCGACCGGGCCACCGGGGTGACCTTCCGCCAGGGCGGCCGCGAGCACACGGTCTCGGCGCGGCGTGAGGTGCTGCTCTGCGGTGGTGCGATCAACAGCCCGCAGCTCCTGATGCTCTCGGGGATCGGCCCGGCCACGCACCTGCGTGAGCACGCGATCGACGTCCGCGTCGACCTGCCCGGCGTCGGAGCCAACCTGCAGGACCATCCCGTCGTGCCGATGATCTGGCACACGACCGGCACCACCGACCTGGCCGACTTCAACAACGTCCGCGGCCTGCTGCGCTGGATGGCGCGGGGGAGCGGGCCGCTGACCTCGAACGTCGGCGAGGGCGGGGCGTTCTTCCGGTCGCGCGAGGGGCTGTCCGCCCCGGACGTCCAGATCCACGTCGCGCCGTCGGGCTTCTACGACAACGGCTTCCACGAGCCGACGTCGCGGATGTTCACCGCGGGCGTCACGCTGGTCTCGGTCGCGAGCAGGGGGTCCCTGCGGCTGCGGTCCGCCGACCCGGCCATCCACCCGGCGATCGACCCGGCGTACTTCGACGACCAGGTCGACCTGGACGCGATGCTGGCCGGCATGCGCCGCACCTGGGACACCTGCCGGCAGGGTCCGCTCGCGCGCTTCCTCGACCGGCCGTGGGAGCTGCCGGCGGAGCCGACCGACGACGACCTGCTCGAGCACGTGCGTCGCCGCGCGCAGACCCTCTTCCACCCGGTCGCCACCTGCGCGATGGGGACCGGGGAGGACGCCGTGGTCGACCCGTCGCTCGCCGTGCGCGGAGTCACCGGCCTGCGCGTCGTCGACGCGTCCGTCATGCCTGTCGTTCCCCGGGGGAACACCAACGCACCGACCATCATGATCGCCGAGAAGGCGGCCGACGAGATCAGGAAGAGCTCATGACCCTCACCGACAACGCCCCCGACCAGGGTGCCGTCGCCCGCCCGGCGACCTTCGACTCCCTCAACCCGCGCACCGGCGACGTCGCGGGCACCTACCCGGTGCACGGTGAGGCCGACGTGCGCGCAGCCGTCGCCCGTGCGCGTGAGGCATCGGCGTGGTGGGGCTCTCTCTCGTTCGACGAGCGCGAGGACCGGTTGACCACGTGGAAGGGCGTGGTCACGCGCCGGATCGCGCAGCTGGCCGACGTGATGCACCAGGAGACCGGCAAGCCGCACGGCGACGCGATGCTCGAGTGCGCACTGGCGATCGACCACCTCGCCTGGGCGGCCAAGCACGCCGGCAAGGTGCTCAAGCGGCACAAGGTGCCGAGCGGACTCGTGATGGCGAACCAGAAGGCCACCGTCGAGTACCGCCCGCTCGGTGTCATCGGTGTGATCGGCCCGTGGAACTACCCGGTGTTCACGCCGATGGGCTCGATCGCCTACGCCCTCGCCGCGGGCAACGCCGTGGTGTTCAAGCCCAGCGAGTACACCCCGGGCGTGGGCGTCTGGCTCGCGGACACGTTCCACGAGGTGATCGACCAGCCCGTCCTCCAGGTGGTCACGGGGCTCGGCGACACCGGCGCGGCGCTGTGCCGGGCCGGGGTCGACAAGATCGCCTTCACCGGGTCGACCGGCACCGGCAAGAAGGTGATGGCTGCTGCCGCGGAGTCGCTGACCCCGGTGCTGATCGAGGCCGGCGGCAAGGACGCGCTGATCGTCGACGAGGACGCCGACCTCGACGCGGCCGTCGACGGTGCCCTGTGGGGCGCGTGTGCCAACGCCGGCCAGACCTGCGCGGGCGTCGAGCGGGTCTACGTGCACGAGCGGGTGTACGACGAGTTCCTGTCCAAGGTCGTGGCTGCGGCCCAGGAGATCGACGCGACCGACGACCCGCAGGCGAAGATCGGCCCGATCACGATGCCCGGCCAGCTCGACATCATCCGCCGGCACATCGACGACGCGATCACGAAGGGCGGTCGGGCGCTCGTCGGCGGGCCTGAGGCGGTGGGCGAGCGGTTCGTCCAGCCGACGATCCTCGTCGACGTGCCCCAGGACTCCTCCGCCTGGACCGAGGAGACCTTCGGTCCCACCATGACGGTCGCCAAGGTCAAGGACATGGACGAGGCGGTCGCGCTGACGAACGACTCGCGCTACGCGCTCGGGTCCGCAGTGTTCTCGAAGTCCCGGGGCATGAAGATCGCCGAGCGGCTCCGGGTCGGGATGACCTCGATCAACGGCGTGATCACGTTCGCCGGCGTGCCCTCGCTCCCGTTCGGGGGCATCGGGGACTCCGGGTTCGGCCGGATCCACGGTCCCGACGGACTCAAGGAGTTCACCTACGCCCACGCGATCGCGCGCCAGCGGATGAAGCCACTGCTCGCCCTCACCACGTTCAAGCGGACCGAGAAGGCCGAGCAGCAGCTGGGCAAGATGATCACGATGTTGCACGGGCGTGGATCGACGCTTCCCAAGTAGGCCGCATCCCGGCCCGTACGTCGACCTGGTCGTCGCGCGGGGCCGGACCTCCGTGCGGGCTCGCCTGGCCCGGCTGCGCTCGAAGTCCTGGCAGGTGGGTCAGTGTGCCGTGGCGGCCGGCGCCGCGTGGTTCATCGCGGCAGACGTGTTCGGGCACCGCACGCCGTTCTTCGCCCCGATCGCGGCGGTGGTGAGCCTCGGCACCAGCTACGGTCAGCGGCTGCGCCGGGTCGCCGAGGTGACCCTCGGGGTCGCGATCGGGGTCTTCCTCGGTGATCTCTTCACCCAGCTGGTCGGCTCGGGAGGGTGGCAGGTCGCTGTCATCGTCGGTCTCGCGATGACCTCGGCGCTCCTCCTCGACGCAGGCGCGATCTTCGTGACCCAGGCGGCGGTGCAGAGCATCGTCGTGAGCACGTTGCTTCCCGACCCCGGGCAGGCGTTCCTGCGGTGGTCGGACGCGGTGATCGGCGGCGGGGTGGCACTGCTCGCCGCGGCCGTCGTACCGGCCGCGCCGCTGCGCCGTCCGCGGGAGCAGGCCGCGGTGGTCGTCCGGCGGATCTCGGCGCTGCTGCGGGCGAGCGCGGAGAGCATCGAGGACGGCGACGTCGACCGGGCGATGCGAACGCTCGCCGACGCCCGGACCACCGACGGCCTGGTCGCCGAGCTGCGCGCGGCCGCCGACGAAGGGCTCTCGGTGGTGGCGTCGTCACCCTTCCGGCGGAGCCACCGCGGCGGCCTGCGCCGGCTCACCGACCTCGTCGAGCCGCTGGACTTCGCGCTGCGCAACACCCGCGTGCTGGCCCGTCGGGTCGCGGTCGCGAACTACCGCGACGAGCCGATTCCGCGCGAGTACGCCGGGTTCCTCCGTGACCTGTCCGACGTCACCGACGGCATCGCGGAGGAGCTGAAGGCCGACCGGATGGCCAGCGGCGCTCGCGACCGGCTGTCCGCCCTCGCGCACGCCTCCAGCGAGCTGCCGCGCACTCCGGTGCTCTCGGCGGAGGTGGTGCTGGCCCAGATGCGCTCGATCCTCGCCGACCTGCTCGCGGTGACCGGGCTCGACCCGCTCGCCGCGACCGATCAGATCCCGCCGCTGGCGACCTCCTGAGGACGGGCGGGCTCTCGAGCCGCCGTCCGCCTCGGGTTTCGAGCCGCCGTCGCTCAGAGCTCCCGGACGACGGAGTCCACGACTGCGACCAGGTCGCCGGCGTTGGCCTCGGCGACCGACCGCTGCCGCTGGTACGACGCGCCGCGGCGCGGGATCTCCCGGACCAGCGCGAGGTCGTCGACGCAGCGCAGCCGCTCGGCCACCGGCTGCAGCCGGTCGAGCAGGTCCTCGAGGTCGTCGAGCAGCAGTCGCTCGTTGGAGTCGGCGTCGAGGATGATCCAGGCGTCGAGTCCGTAGCGGGCCGCCCGCCACTTGTTCTCCTGCACGTGCCACGGCGGCATCGTCGGGAGCGTCTCGCCGCGGTCGAGCCGGTCGGCCAGGTCGACGACCAGGCAGTGGGTCAGCGCCACCAGCGCGCGCAGCTCCCACAGCGTCGGCACACCGTCGCAGATGCGCACCTCGACGGTGCCGGTGCGGGGCGCCGGCCGGACGTCCCAGCGGATCTCGTCGATCACCTCGATCACGCCGGTCTTCAGCAGGTCGTCGGCGTAGTGCTCGAACTCCGCCCACGTGTCGAACTGGAACGGCAGGCCCGCGGTCGGCAGCTGCTGGAACATCATCGCCCGGTTGCTCGCGTAGCCGGTGTCCGTGCCCGCCCAGATCGGGGACGAGGCCGACAGCGCCTGGAGGTGCGGGTACCAGTTCAGCAGCGCGCTGACGATCGGGATCACCTGGTCCCGGCGTACGCCGACGTGGACGTGCACGCCCCAGATCAGCATCTGCCGACCCCACCACTGGGTGCGGGCGATCAGCTCCTCGTAGCGGTGGCCCTCGGTGAGCAGCTGGTGCGACCAGGCGGCGAAGGGGTGCGTGCCGGCGCTGTACAGGTCGACACCGAGCTCGTCGGCGAGCGGCCGCACCTTGGCGATCATCTCGGCGAGCTCACTCATCGCGTCGTCGACGGTCGTGCAGATCCCGGTGGTGAGCTCGACGGTGTTGCGGAGCAGCTCCTTGTGCAGGCGCGGCTCGGCGCCGTGTCGGGCCTTCACCAGGTCGAACAGCTCCGAGGCCGCGTTGACAAGGTCGCGGCTGACCTTGTCGACGAGGGCGAACTCCCATTCCACCCCGAGCGTCGGCGCGGGCGAGTCGGGGAAGTCGATGGCCACACGGCGATCGTTCCACACGGGGGACGCGTCGTGTGGCCATCGAGTGCCGCTATGCCGGCACGGATGCGTGCGACCGGTCGGCGAGGTCGCGGGTGGTCGGGGTCCGGCCCAGCTCCGCGGCGAGCGCCCAGAACGCGGCCGCGAGCAGCAGCACCGAGAGGTACGACGCGTACCCGCTGATCGACGACCCGACGAACTCGACCACCAGGAACGCCCACACGGCGGGGCCGACCCACACCGGGCCGGTGCGGGTCCGGAAGAGGCCGATGCCGAGGAGCAGCAGGCCCAGCACCGTGCCGGCCAGCCCGACGACGGAGAAGAGCATCACCGGCGAGCCCTGGATCGTGGTCATCAGGTCCGCGTACACGTCGCGGTGGGCCTCGTCGTTCGCCATCGCGACGTACACGAGCGACGTTCCTCCGAAGACCGTGTGGCCGAAGCAGCCCAGGACACCGAGGGCCGTGCCCCATGCCGAGAGCCGCGGCGCACGAGGCAGGAGGAGCCGCCCGATCGCGAGCACGGAGACCAGGATCGGCAGCTGGCTGACGAGGAAGGCGGCCGCGGACACCGCCGCCAGGGGCGAGTCGGCGAGCGCGGCGAGCTGGTCGCGCGGCGAGCCGCCGAGGTCGGGCTGCAGGATCACCGAGACGCCGGCCAGGACCGGTCCGAGGACCAGTGAGGAGCGGGCGGCGAGCAGACGGGCACGGGTGTCGGGGTACATCGAGGTCCTCCTGTGGTCGAGACCCGGCACGTCCGGGCCGGCTCCAGAGGACCGCGCGGCACCGCCTCGCGGCATCGGCCCGAGGTGGTCGAAGGTGTCAACTTCCGATGACTGCGGGATCGTCACCCGGCGATCTAGGGTGCGGGTGTGCTCGACAGGGCAGCACTCCGTACCCGGCCGACCCGCACCGAGATGGTGCTGGCAGGCGGCGTCGTCGTGCTCGGGACCGGTGAGGTCTGGGTCCCGTTCAGCTCGCGGCAGGGGTCCGGCTCGGGGATCGCGGCGACCGTGGGTGTCGTCCTCGTGGCGGTCGCCCTGCTCTGGAGCCGGCGCGAGCCCCTGCTCGCGGTGCTCGGCTTCCCCGTGGTGTGGGGGCTGGTCGGTCTCCTGTCCCCGACGTACCTGCTCTTCTACGGGGCGATGGTGCCGCTGGAGATCGCGGTGTTCATGGCGGCACGGTTCGGTCGCGGGCGCACGCCGCTGTACGCCGCCGCCGTCGCCGCCGCGTCCCTGCTGGGGCTGGACCTGTTCGTCAGCCTCATGCAGGACCCGGGGGAGATCACCTTCCACTGGACCGTGACCGCGCTGGTGTGGAGCGCGGGTTTCGGCCTGCGGACGCTGGAGCGGCGGGCGCACGCATCGATGAGGAGGGCGATCGACGCCGAGGTGGGAGCGGCCGAGCTGGCGATGCGAGCGGTGGTCGACGAGCGCGCCCGGATCGCCCGAGAGCTCCACGACATCGTGGCGCACTCGGTCAGCTCGATGGTCGTGCAGGCCGGTGCTGCCGAGGCCGCTGCCGACGACGCGGACTACGTGCGGAGCACGCTGGCGAGCATCCGCTCGACCGGGAACGACGCGCTCGCGGAGATGCGTCGCCTCGTCTCGGTGCTCCGGGTGACGGACGACGCTCCGCTCGCCCCGCAGCCACGCCTGGCGGCGCTGCCGGCGCTCGTCGAGCGCACCACCGCCGAAGGGACGCCGACCCGCCTGAAGGTGAGCGGCGAAGCCGGCGAGCTGCCCGCGGGGGTGGACCTTGCGCTCTACCGGATCGTCCAGGAGGCCCTCACCAACGTGCGTCGTCATGCGCGCGCCAGTCGCTGCGAGGTCTGCCTGCACTACGGCCCCGACGCGGTCAGCGTCGAGGTCGTGGACGACGGCCCCGGGGGAGCCGACGACACCAGTGGCTCAGGGCACGGGCTGATCGGCATGCGCGAGCGAGCCGATCTGTACGGCGGGGAGCTGGTCGCCGGGCCGATGCCCTCGGGAGGCTTCGCCGTGCGGGCGACCCTGCCGCTGTCCCCGACGAGCGGACGGTGAACCGCCGGTGAGCCTCCGTGTGCTCGTGGTCGACGACCAGGAGCTGGTGCGCGCCGGGTTCCGGATGATCCTCGAGCGCAGCGGACTGGAGGTCGTGGCCGAGGCAGCCGACGGCGTGGAGGCCGTGCGTCTCGCCCACGACCTCGCCCCCGACGTGGTGCTCATGGACGTGCGGATGCCGCGGATGGACGGCATCGAGGCGACCCGCCAGATCGTCGCCCGACGACCGGAGACGCGGGTCGTCGCGCTGACGACGTTCGACCTCGACGAGTACGTCTACGAGGCGGTGCGGGCCGGCGCCAGCGGGTTCCTGCTCAAGGACATCTCGCCCGCCGACCTCGTGCACGCGGTCGGCGTCGTCGCGCGAGGCGATGCCCTCCTGGCCCCCGCCCTGACGCGTCGGTTGCTCGACCGGTACGTCGCCCGGCCGCTGCCGGGCTCCCGGCCCGACCCGCTGGCCGCGGCGACGGACCGCGAGGTCGACGTGCTGCGCCTGGTCGCGCAGGGCCGCTCCAACGGGGAGATCGCGGGCGAGCTGTTCCTGAGCGAGGCGACCGTCAAGACGTACGTCTCGCGGCTGCTGACCAAGCTCGACCTGCGCGACCGGGTGCAGCTGACCGTGCTCGCGTACCGGTGCGGGCTCGTCGCGCCGGAGGACGGAGCCGCGGGTCACTAGGCTCGTGGAATGCACCCGCCGACGTGGCTCACGGCGTTCCTCGACCTCCCGGCCGACGAGTTCGACGCGGCCGTCGCGTTCTGGCAGGCGGTGACCGGCTACTCGCTGTCGGCGTACCGCGGCGAGCGCGAGGAGTTCGCGACGCTGCTTCCCGCGGCGGGCGACGCCTTCCTGCGCGTGCAGAGCGTCGAGTCCGGGCCGGCGGGCGTGCACCTCGACCTGCATGCCCCGGACCAGGTGTTCGAGGTACGCCGGTCGCCCGGCGGCCTTGCGTACTGCCTCGTGTCCGGCACGGAGTCCGAGCGGCCCGCGCCGACCACCTGGGAGGACGGCAACCGCTCGCAGGTCGACCAGGTGTGCATCGACATCCCGCCGGCGCTCTGGGACGACGAGTGCGCGTTCTGGGCGTCGGCGACCGGCTGGGAGCTGGTCCAGGGTGGCCGGCCGGAGTTCCGGAGGCTGCGGCGGCCGGCCCGTCAGCCGCTGAACATCCTGCTGCAGCGGCTCGACGAGCCGGACGGCCCGGTGCGGGCCCATCTCGACCTGTCGGCCGACGACCGCGCGGCGGAGGTGCGCCGGCACGAACGGCTCGGCGCGCAGGTCGATCGGGTCCACGAGGGCTGGACGGTGATGCGGCCGCCCGCCGGTCCGGTCTACTGCGTCACCGGTCGCGTGCCGTCGGCCGACCCGACCTGAGCCGCGCTATCCAGTCGAGGTGCACGCCGGCGAACGGTCCGGTCAGGTCGGTGACCGCCTGGAGCACCTGCGCACAGCTCGCCTCGGCCGCGGCGATCACGTCGGCGGGGTAGCCGAGCGAGTGCTGGTGCTCGGCGAACTCGTCCTCGTCGTCGACCCACACTCGTCCGTCGGGATCGCGGATCACGTCCAGGTCGAGGTCGACCGTGCGCACGGACGCGTCCGCCTCCGACCACGTCGACGGTGTGCTGATGTCCACGTAGACGTCGACCGGCCGGTCGGCGTCGTCGCCGTACATCGTCGCCACCCACCAGGCGTCGTGGGGAACCAGCACGACGTGGTCGCACCAGGCATGGAAGCCGCGCTCGGGCCGGGAGAGCCACGTGCCGGCCGGTACGCCGACCCAGTGCCCGTGCCCGTCGACCCCGAGCCGCACCGCGTCGAACTCCCAGTGCGGAAGGTCGGGCCACTTGCGGGTCAGCACGCGCACGGTGCGCCGGTCGGTCACGCCGCAACGATACGGACGCAGGAGGGGGCCCTCATCGGTGCACCTCCGGAGACGTCCCACCCGAGCGGAGCCGCTCGAGGATCGCGTCCGGCAGGAGCGCCCGCGCCAGCGCCAGCCGCCGAGGAGCAGAGGTCATCGCGAGGAAGACGACGTCGCCGTGGACGTCCACGGCGCGGACCTCGTCGAACCGGATGTCCCGGGTCCAGCGCGCGGTCCGCGAGACGAGCCGGTCGTCGAGCGTCTCGATGCTCGCGACCGATCCGCTCGGCGTCGCGCGTGCCATGGCCTCGCGCGTGCGCAGGTAGGCGACCGTCACGGCGATCAGGGCGAGTGCGGGACCCACCGCGAGCCACAGGGGCCCGGCGGCGTGCGCTGCCACGCCCGCGACCAGCAAGGCCAGACCCAGCCGCGCCCAGAACCGTGGCGAGCGGAGCGTGGCCCGGACGCTCACGGCGGCGACGTGTGCTGCCCACCCCTCGGGGACGACCAGGTCCCGCACGGGTCCGGTCGGCGCCGGGGACCAGGCGGGTGGCCTGGCGCCGGCCGCGCGTGCCTCCAGGGTCTCGACCGCCTGGTCCGGCAACAGGCTCGCCGGCAGCACCTCGACGAACGGTCGTGCCCGTACGACGACCCAGCGCGTGTGCTCGTACCGACGCACCCGACGGACGCGGTCGTAGGGAACCGTCCGTGTGCTGGCCGGACGGGTGAGCACCAAGGCGTCCTGTTCGAGCCGAACTTCCGTGACCGATCCGGTGGGGAAAAGGCGTCGCATGCGGGCGCGGCTCACGGCTCGGCCGATGATCATGCCGACCAGGCCGGCGATGACCGTCACCAATGCCATGACCACTCCCGAGAGGAGGGAGAGCAGCACGACTTCGCCCGGGTGGTACGGCAGTGATGCACGGTTGGCGCCGAGGAGAAGGGTGGACCCGAGTCCGAAGCCGACAAACGCCGTCGCACTCCAGGCGAGTGGACGGTTGACCCGCGCCATGGTGTCCCGGTCCAGGACAGTCGGCATCTGACCGTCGGAGACGTAGCGGTAGGTGACAGGCGTCCCGGGATCCGTCATCGGCCGATCGTAGGCGCGAACGATCAGCCGGTCGGGCGAATCCCGGATCGAACCGGACCCGCAGACGAGCCCGGACCCTGCGCCACCTGGGCGGCGTCGGGCTCTGGTGGTTTCGGCAGGCTCAACCATCCGGGTGGTCGAGGCCAACCACGGGGTGGTTGAGCCCAACCACGGGGTGGTCGAGCCCAACCACGGGGGTGGTTGAGCCTGCCGAAACCCTCAGACGGACTTGTGCGGGATCACCCGTCCGGCGATGCGCGCCACGACGTCCTGGTAGCGCGAGCCGGTGAACTTGGCGAAGTGGTGGATCAGGTGGGCGTCCATGCCGACCAGCTGGCGGGCCTTCCCGGCGGCGGCGGCGTCGAGGATGATGCGCGCTGCCTTGTCCGCGGGCATCCGGGCCAGCTTCTCGTCGAAGAGCCGGTCGATCGCGGTGGCGTCCTGGCCCTTGGTCTTCCGGCCGTTGCGGGCGATGCCGGTCTTGATGCCACCCGGGTGGATGCAGGTGACCGTCACCGGGTGTCCGTTGATCAGCATCTCCTCGCGGAGCGCCTCGGTGAAGCCGCGGACGGCGTACTTGGTCGCGTTGTACGCCGTCTGGCCCGGCATCGAGATCAGCCCGAAGAGCGAGGAGATGTTGACCACCGCACCGTCGCCCGACGCGATCAGGTGGGGCAGGAACTCCTTGGTGCCGTTCACGACACCGAGGAAGTTCACGCCGACGATCCAGTCGAAGTCGGTGTACTCCATGTCCTCGAAGTCGCCGGTCACCGTCACCCCGGCGTTGTTCACGATCATGTTGACCCGGCCGAACTGCTCGGCGACCGCGGTCGCGTAAGCGGCCATCGCGGCGCGGTCGGAGACGTCGAGCACGTCGCTGCGCAGCTCGCGCACGCCGGCCGCCTTGACCAGGTCGACGGTCTCGGCGAGACCCTCGGGGTTCCAGTCGGAGATCGCGACCACGGCGCCGCGCGTGGCGGCGAGGATCGCCATCTCCCGGCCCATGCCCGAGCCGGCGCCGGTGATCACGACGACCTTGTCGTCCAGGGACTTCTTCGACGCTGCGCTCATGACGCGATCTGCTCCTTGGTGGCGGGGGCGTCGGACGCGGTCGTCACGACGTACTTCTCGAGGTCGAAGCGGCGCAGCAGCGCGCGGAAGGCGAACGTCGAGCGCGGCCACAGCGTGGTGTTGCGGCCGTGCTCGTCGAGGTACCAGCTGGCGCAGCCTCCGGTGCTCCAGACCGTACGCCGCATCCGCCGCTGCAGATCGGCGTTCCAGGCTGCCTGCGCCTGCGGGGTGGGCTCCACCGCGACGATGTCGCGCTGCTTCATCTGCTCGAGCGCCGAGAGGATGTAGGCGATCTGGCTCTCGATGATGAACACCATGCTCGAGTGGCCGAGCCCGGTGTTGGCGCCGACGATCTGGAAGAGGTTCGGGAAGCCCGCCGTCGTGGTGCCCTTGTACGACGCCATGCCGTGCTCGGCCCACACGTCGGCAAGGGTCCGGCCGTCGCGACCCTTGACGTGGTGGGCGATCGGCTGGTCGGTCGTGTAGAAGCCGGTGGCCACGATCAGGCAGTCGATCTCGCGCTCCGTGCCGTCCGCGGTCACGACGCCGGTGGGCGTGACCTCGACGATGCCGTCGGTGACCAGGTCCACGTTGTCGCGGTCGAGGGCGGGGTAGTACGTGTTCGAGATCAGGATCCGCTTGCACCCGATCTGGTAGTGCGGCGTGACCGCCTCGCGCAGCGCGGGGTCGGAGATGCCCTTGGCGATGTTCGCCAGGCCCATGGCCCGTGCCGGTGCGGCGAGCTTCGGCTGGAGCGTGAAGCCCGGCACGTAGGCCTCGCGACCCCAGTAGATCGCCCTGCGGTAGGCCTTCTGCACGAACGGCAGGTGGCGGAACGCCAGCCGCTCCAGCCGGGTGTAGGTGCGGTCGTTGCGGGGGATGACCCACGGCGCGGTCCGCTGGTAGACGTCGAGGTGAGCGACCTTCGGCGCGATCTCGGGCACGATCTGGATCGCCGAGGCGCCGGTGCCGATCACCGCGACCCGCTTGCCGGTGAGGTCGTAGTCGTGGTTCCAGCGCGCGGAGTGGAAGATCTCGCCGGTGAACTCCTCGATGCCCTTGATCTCCGGCAGCTTCGGCTCGGAGAGCCCGCCCGAGCCGCTGATCAGGACGTCGGCGGTCACCGTGCCGGCGCTGGTCGTCACCTGCCAGACCCGGTCCTGCTCGTCCCAGCTCGCGTCCTCGACCGTGACGCCGAACCGGAACCGGTCGAGCACGCCGGACTCCTCGGCAACCCGCTGGAGGTAGGCGTGGATCTCCGGCTGCGGCGAGAACGACCGGGACCACTCGGTGTTGGGGGCGAAGGAGAAGGAGTACAGCTGGCTCGGCACGTCGCACGCCGCGCCCGGATAGGTGTTGTCGCGCCAGGTGCCGCCGACGCTGTCACCCTTGTCGACGACCAGGAAGTCGCGCTCCCCGGCCTCGTCGAGCTTGATCGCGGCCCCGAGCCCGGCGAAGCCGGCACCGAGGACGAAGATCCGGACCCGGTCGGGGAGGGAGGGGGTCTGCGCGGCGCGCTCGCCGGCGGAGGTCGTCGTGGCCATGGGCAGAACCCTAGCCGCTGTTGAACAGACGTCAATAGCGTTGTTGACGGCAATTCAGTAATCTGGCGCACATGACCACGCCGTCGACCGGCCGGGTGCGGATGTCCCCGGAGAGCCGCCGCGAGCAGCTGCTCGATCTCGGCACGCGGCTGCTCGCCACCCGGACCCTCGACGAGGTCTCGATCGAGCTGCTCGCCGAGGAGGCCGGCATCTCGCGGGGGCTGCTGTACCACTACTTCGGCAACAAGCAGGAGTTCCACGCGGCGGTCGTGCGCCGTGCGGTCGAGGACATCTACGCGATCACGGCGCCCCGCGGCATCGAGGACCCGCTCGAGCAGCTCGCGGTCTCCCTGGGCGCGTACGTCGACTACGTCAAGGAGAACTACACCGGCTACGTCTCGCTGATCCGCGCGGCCGCCGGGGGCAACGAGGAGCTGCGCGCGATCTACCAGCAGGCACGGCGGGCGCTGACCGACCGGATCTTCGAGATCGCGGGGGCCGAGCAGCTCGCGGAGCTCGGCGTGGTCGACTCCGCCGCCACCCGCCTGCTGGTCGACGGGTGGGCGGCGTTGGTCGAGAACGTCGTGGTCGCCTGGGTCGAGGACCCCGCCGGCCTGTCGCGCGACGAGCTCCTCCAGCGGCTCGCGCTCGTGCTGCCGGCGATCGTCACCCGCTGACCGCAGCGGGTTTCGACCCGCCCCTCGCAACGTCGCGGCTCGGGTTTCGACCCGCCCTTGCGGGTTCGCGACCTCCCTTCGAGGCTCGCTGCGCTCGCACCTCAGGACGAGCACCCAGGCTCGCTCTACCTCCTCGCGTCGCGACCTTGCTCGTGCCTCGCAGTGTCGCGGCTCGGACGGACGAAGATCCACGCCTTCATCGCCACGAACCGCAGCACGGTGACGAGCAGGTTGGCGCCGGTCAGGGCGACCACCTCCAGCGTGGGGTGGGTCCGCGGCATCGCCCACAGCACCGCGCTGGTGAAGCCGAGGCCGAGCGCGAAGACCGCCAAGCCCTGGAGCTGGTGGCGCAGGCGGCCCTCGGGGCCCTGGACGCCGAAGCTCCACCGGCGGTTGGCCGCGGTGTTCGCCACGGCCGTCAACAGGAGCGCCAGCAGGTTGGCCTCCATCGCGCCGGTGACCTGGCGCAGGCCGAGGTAGAGCGCGGCGTACGCGATCGTGGAGAGCACGCCGACCACGAGGAACATCGCGACCTGGAGGCCGAGGCGGCCGGTGCCGGCCTCGGCCGAGACCCGGCCGAGGCGCTCGCCGACCTCGCGCAGCGGCAGCCGGCCTCGGGCGAGGCTCGCGCCGAGGCGCACGACGCCGCGCAGGTCGTCCAGGGCCGTGCGGACGATGTCGACCCGGCTGTCGGGGTCGTCGACCCAGTCGACCGGCACCTCGTGGATCCGGAGGCCGGCGCGCTCGGCCACCGTGAGCAGCTCGGTGTCGAAGAACCACTGCTGGTCGTGCACCAGGGGCAGCAGCTCGCGTGCGGCGTCGCGCCGGATCGCCTTGAAGCCGCACTGGGCGTCGCTGAAGCCGACCCGCAGCGTCCGGCGCAGGATGAGGTTGTAGCTGCGCGAGATGAGCTCCCGCTTCAGCCCGCGCTGCACCCGCGACGAGCCGGCCAGGCGCGACCCGATCGCGAGGTCGGAGTGCCCGCTGATCAGCGGAGCCACCAGCGGCAGCAGGGCGTCGAGGTCGGTGGAGAGGTCGACGTCCATGTAGACCAGCACGTCGCTGCCCGACCGGCCCCACGCCTGCTTGAGCGCGCGTCCGCGGCCCTTCTCGGCGAGGTGCTCGACGCGGACCTCGGGGTGCTCGTGGCTGAGCCGGCGGGCGATCACCGAGGTCTGGTCGGTCGACGCGTTGTCCGCGATCGTCACCCGGTAGGTCCACGGGAGCCGGTCGAGGGCGTCCAGCACCCGGCGTACCGAGGCGGCGAGCTGGGCCTCCTCGTTGTGCACCGGGATCACCACGTCGATGACCGGCGGGGCGATCCCCGTGGCCGCGGCTGCCCGGGCGCCCGACGGCTCGGGCAGCGGGGTGGGGTCGGCGACGGCGCTCATGCCGCACCTCCGGAGAGGTCGTAGAGCGTGACGCCACCGACGGTCTGCGCTGTGAAGTTCGCCTCGACCCACGCGGTGATCGCCGAGCTGGTGCTGCTGCCCGATCCGCCAGGACCACCCATGCCACCGCCGGCGATGAAGTAGTGGATCTTGCCCGCGCCGACGTAGGCCTGGAACTGGGCGAGGGTCGGGCTCGGGTCGGAGCCGTTGAACCCGCCGATCGCCATCACCGGGTCCTGCGTTGCGAGCTGGTAGCCGGAGGCGGTGTTCGACCCGACCGCGGCGGCCACCCAGGTGTAGGAGCCGGCGTCGGCCTTCAGGAGGGCGGTGAGCTCGCTGCTCGGGGTGCTGCCGTTGAGCAGGCCGCCGGCGGCGCCGCCACCCATGCCCTGGGGCATTCCCTGGGTGCCCTGGGTGCCCTGGGCGGTTCCGGTCGTGCCGGGCATCGCCGGTGGGGCCCCGCCCATCTGGCCGGGAGGCATGCCGCCGAACCGGCCACCCGGCCCGCCGCCCGGCATGCCCATCCGTCCGGCGGACGCCGGGCCGGCCGTGGGGATCGAGCCGGTGTGCGCGGTCCCGGCCGTGCTCAGCGAGTACGCCGCGGGGGCGGCGACCGCCGAGGCCAGGGCCGCCGCCGCGGCGACGCCGACGAGCCGTCGTGGCAACCAGGCCAGCCCGACGAGCAGGGCCGCGCCCATCAGGCCGGCGACGAGCACGGCGTACCGCAGCCAGGGCAGGTAGTCGGGCGTGCGACCGAGGACCACGAACGCGAGGAGGACCGTGGCCACGAGGGCGGCCGCCAGGCCGGCGCGGGCGACGACGTCGTCTCGTCGACGCCAGAGCAGCCAGGCACCGATGCCGACCAGGGCGGCGATCGGCGGCGCGAGGGCAACGGTGTAGTAGGCGTGGAAGATCCCGGCCATGAAGCTGAAGGTGAGGCCGGTGACCAGGAGCGTCACGCCCCAGAGGGTGGTCGCTGCCCGGATGCGTCGGTCGGAGCGGCCGAACCACAACGCTGCGCCGCCGAGGACCAGGGCCGCGGGGACCAGCCAGGCGACCTGGCCGCCGATCTCGGAGTTGAACAGCCGGCCGATGCCGGTGGCGCCCCAGCGGCCGGCCTGGCCGCCCATGCCGCCGACGGAGCCGGTCTCGTCACCGCTCAGCCTGCCGAGGCCGTTGTAGCCGAGCGTCAGCTCCAGGATCGAGTTGTTCTGCGAGCCGCCGATGTAGGGGCGGCTGCCGGCCGGCCACAGCTCGACGATCGCGACCCACCAGCCGCCGGCGAGGACCATCGCGCCGAACGCGCCGACCAGGTGCAGGACCCGCTTGCCGAACGAGGCCCGCGCGAAGAGGAGGTAGGTCAGGCCCAGGGCGGGGAGCACCAGGAACGCCTGCAGCATCTTGGCGAGGAACGCCAGGCCCACGAAGGCGCCCGCGAGCAGCAGCCACCGCAGGGGATGGCCCTTCTCGAGCCCGCTCTGATCCACGGCGCGCAGGGTGGCGCCGCTGGCCGCCACGAGGAGCAGCACGAGCATCGCGTCGGGGTTGTTGAACCGGAACATCAGCACGGCCACCGGGGTCAGCGCCATGGCGGCTCCCGCGAGGAGGCCGGCGGCGTCGGAGCCGGTGCTGCGCCGCACGATCCGGTGGAGCAGGTAGACGGTGGCCACGCCCTCGAGCGCCTGCGGCACGAGGATGCTCCAGCTGGAGAGCCCGAAGATCCGCACGGAGAGCTCCATCGGCCAGAGCGCCAGCGGTGTCTTGTCGACGGTGATCGCATTGGCGGCGTCGGAGCTGCCGAAGAAGAACGCCTTCCACGACTCCGAGCCGGCCTGCACGGCGGCGGAGTAGAAGGAGTTCCCCCAGCCGGACTGGCCGAGGCCCCAGAGGTAGAGGAGGCCGGTCGCCACCAGCAGCCCGACGAGCGCCGGACGTGCCCACGCGGGGCGGCCGAGGTCGGCCCCGACGCCTCGGCCGTCGGCCTGTTGTCCCGGTGGTGCGGCGGTACGCCGGCCGCGTCGCACGGTGCTCGCGCGGGCGCCGAGGAAGGCGAGGGGGCGGGGTGTCGAGGTCTGGGTCAGGTCCATGTCTCGACGATGTCGGGGGCCGCTGCGGGGACCGTGTGGCACGTCTGTGCGGCGTCTGTGAGGCTCGGGCGAATTCGCAACCCGGGTTGCGAATTGGCCGCTTCCCACACGGAATCCGGTGTGAGAAGCGGCGAATTCGCTACCCAAGTAGTGAATTCTGCGCGGCTCAGCGGCGCGGCAACGTGACCGTGAAGGTCGTGTCGCCCGGCGTCGAGGTCACCGCGGCCGAGCCGCCGTGGGCCTCCGCGATGGCGCTCACCAGCGACAGACCGAGGCCGGCGCCGCCGGACGCGCGGGTGCGGCTGGAGTCGCCGCGGGTGAAGCGGTCGAAGGCCTCGCCGACGAGGTCGGGCGGGAGACCGGGGCCGTCGTCGTGGACCGTGACGGTCACGTGGTCGTCGTACGCCGCGGCGCCGACCGTGACCGTCGTGCCGGTCGGGGTGTGGCTGCGGGCGTTGTTGAGCAGGTTGGTGATCACCTGATGGAGGCGGGCGTCGTCACCGACGACGGTCACCGGCTCGTCGGGCAGGGAGAGCTGCCACTTGTGGTCGGGTGCGACGACGCGGGCGTCGGCGACGGCCTCGAGCAGCAGCCGGGTCAGGTCGACCTCGGCGCGCGCCAGCGGCCGCCCGGAGTCGAGACGAGCCAGGAGCAGCAGGTCGGCCACCAGGTCGCCCATCCGGTCCGCCTCGGTCTCGACCTTGTTGAGGGCCAGCAGGAGGGCCGCTGCGTCGTCGGCCGTGTCTCCCGAGAGCTGGCGGCGGGACAGCTCGGCGTACCCGTGGATCGTGGCCAGCGGGGTGCGCAGCTCGTGCGAGGCGTCGGCGACGAACTGGCGCACCTGCTGCTCGCTGCGGTGCCGGGCGGCCAAGGCTTCGTCGATGTGGTCGAGCAGGGTGTTCAGCGCGAAGCCGACCTTGCCGACCTCGGACTGCTCGTCGGTGAGCTCTTGCGGCACGCGGGTCTCGATCGCCGTCTCGCCGGTGGAGAGCTCCTGCGTCGAGACCGCGCGGGCGGTCTCGGCCACGGCGTACAGCGGGCGCATCTGCCGGCGGACCAGGAGCGTGCCCGCAGCACCGGCGATGCCGACCCCGAGCAGGGTGAGCAGCGCGAACCAGGTCAGCATGCTGTTGATGGTGCGGTCGACGTCCGAGGTGGGCAGACCGACGACGAGCTTGGTACCGGCGCTGTCCTCGCGGAGCATGGCGCGGTAGCTCGTTCCGGAGATCTTGACCGTCTGCCCGTCCACCCCGCCGTCGAGGGCGCGGAGCGTCGTGATCGTGGATGTGGGCAGGGAGGTGACGCCCAGCCGCTCGGTGAGGACCCCGCCGACAGGGGCGACCGACGAGTCGGCCGGGATGATCACGCTGAGCGTTCCGGGGATCTGTCCCAGGGAGCGGTCCGCGCCGTCACCCGGACCGTCGGGGATCCCCCGGGCGGTGCGGTCGGCCCGTTCGAGCGCGTCGCGAACCCTCCCGTCCAGCTGGTCGGTGAGGTAGCTCCGCATCGCGATGGTCGCGCTCGCCGCGACGAGGATGCCCACCAGCGCCACCAGCGCGACCGCGGTGACCACCAGCCGCGCGGTGAGGGTGCGAGGGAGGAGGCGCTCGGGCCGAAGGTTCACGGAGCCATCGCTTCGACCGGCTTGAGCACGTAGCCCGCCCCGCGCATGGTGTGGATCATCGGCTCCCGGCCGGCGTCGATCTTCTTGCGCAGGTAGGAGATGTAGAGCTCGACCACGTTCGCCTGGCCGCCGAAGTCGTAGTTCCAGACCCGGTCGAGGATCTGCGCCTTGGACAGCACCCGCTTCGGGTTGCGCATCAGGTAGCGGAGCAGCTCGAACTCGGTGGCGGTCAGGTTGACCGGCACGCCGTCGCGCGAGACCTCGTGGCTGTCCTCGTCGAGCACGAGGTCACCGACGGTGAGGATCGAGTGCTCGGCGGTCTGCTGTGCGCCGGCGCGGCGCATCAGCGCGCGGAGCCGGGCGACGACCTCCTCCAGGGAGAACGGCTTGGTCACGTAGTCGTCCCCGCCGGCGGTCAGGCCGGCGACCCGGTCCTCGACGGCGTCGCGGGCGGTCAGGAACAGCACCGGTACGTCCGGCTGCTCGGTGCGCAGCCGGCGGAGCACCTCCATGCCGTCGAAGTCGGGCAGCATCATGTCCAGCACCACGGAGTCCGGTCCGAGCTTGCGGGCCGTGCTGACCGCCTGGCTCCCGGTCAGCGCCACCTCGACGTCCCACCCCTCGTAGCGCAGGGCCATCCTGAGGAGCTCGGCGATGTTGGGCTCGTCGTCGACGACCAGCACCCTGAGCGGGGTGCCGTCGGGGCGGGTCATCTCGGGGCCTCGACCAGGTGCGTGTGCTGCCATGTGCCCCAGCCTCGTGCACACGGTGATGGGCTGACCATGGGTTCGCTGTGAAAAGCCTGTGAGGGCCGGTCGGGGGATTTCGTGGCGACTTCACAGCGCGGTGACAGGTTCCGGGTGCACGCTGGAGGCATGGCAGACGACGACAGCGTCTCGGGAAGCCCTGACCCCACGGTGCCGCCCGAGCCGGGCCCGCCTCCCGGCCCGACGCCCGGCGACGAGACCGCCGTCGACCGGACGGCTGTCACCGAGCCCGCCGCGTCTGCCCCGGCACCCGTCCTGAAGACCCGCTGGCGCGACCGGGCCTGGACCTTCCGGGCGATGCTGGCCGTGGCCGCGGCCTCGCTGGTGATCGGCGGCGTCGCCGGTGGCGTCATCGGTGCGGCGGCCGGACACGAGGACAACGATCGCTACCAGATGGGCCCGGGGGGTCCCGGCATGGGGATGCCTCCCGGCTGGCGCAAGCACGGCCGCGGGTTCGGAGGCGACGGCGGTCCTGGTTGGCGGTGGAACGACGGTCCCCCGCAGGGCGGCCCGCTGACGCCGTACGGCGGGACGAGCCCGTCCCCGGCGCCGCCGTCGTCGAGCCCCACCGGCTGACCGGACGGGCGCGGGCAGCCCCCGGTCCCGCGCCTGACCCGGCACCCTTCCCGCGACCTGGCACCCGGCCGGGTGGCGCGCGCTTGTCGGCGTTCGTCAGACTGGCCGGGTCGTGCACATCAAGTTCCCCGCCGAGCTCCCGGTCTCGGCTCGCCGCGAGGACATCGCCGAGGCGATCCGTGACCACCAGGTCGTGATCGTCGCCGGCGAGACCGGGTCCGGCAAGACCACGCAGCTGCCGAAGATCTGCCTGGCGCTGGGTCGCGGGCAGGACGCCATGATCGGGCACACCCAGCCGCGCCGGATCGCCGCGCGCAGCGTCGCCGAGCGCATCGCCGAGGAGCTCGGCACCGAGCTCGGCGACGTCGTGGGCTACCAGGTGCGGTTCACCGACCGGACCTCGAGGTCCAGCCGGGTCAAGGTGATGACCGACGGCATCCTGCTGGCCGAGCTGCAGCGCGACAAGCAGCTGAAGCGCTACGACACGATCATCATCGACGAGGCGCACGAGCGCAGCCTGAACATCGACTTCCTGCTCGGCTACCTCAAGCAGCTGCTGCCGCGCCGGCCCGACCTCAAGCTGATCATCACCTCCGCGACCATCGACCCCGAGAAGTTCGCCCGGCACTTCGCGGGTTCCGACGGCACCCCGGCGCCGATCATCGAGGTCTCCGGGCGCACCTATCCCGTGGAGATCCGCTACCGCCCGCTGGTGCAGGTCCCGGACAGCGACGAGGAGGGGGAGGTGCTCGTCCGCGACCAGACCGAGGCGATCGTCGCGGCGGTCGACGAGCTGCGAGCGGAGACGCCCGGCGACGTCCTGGTCTTCCTCCCCGGCGAGCGGGAGATCAGGGACACGGCGGACGCGCTGAAGAGGCGGGCCGAAGGTCCGCGCGGGTTCGACATCGTGCCGCTCTACTCCCGGCTCTCGGCCGCCGAGCAGCACCGGGTGTTCGAGCGCCACACGCGCAGGCGGGTCGTGCTCGCGACCAACGTCGCGGAGACCTCGCTCACCGTGCCCGGGATCTCCGCGGTGATCGACACCGGTGTAGCGCGGATCAGCCGCTACTCCGTCCGCACGAAGGTCCAGCGGCTCCCGATCGAGCCGATCAGCCAGGCCTCGGCGAACCAGCGGTCCGGACGCTGCGGCCGGGTCGAGGCCGGGATCGCGATCCGCCTCTACTCCGAGGACGACTACCTCGCGCGGCCGGAGTTCACCGACCCCGAGATCCTGCGCACCACCCTGGCCAGCGTGATCCTGCAGATGACCGCGCTCGGCCTCGGTGACATCGCACGGTTCCCGTTCGTCGACCCTCCCGACGCGCGCAACGTCCGGTCCGGCGTACTCCTCCTCGAGGAGCTCGGCGCGCTGGCCGGCCCGACCACCCAAGGCGTGACCACGAAGGAAGGGCGCGGCGGGCGGACCCGGCTCACGGGCGTCGGCCGCACGCTCGCCCGGCTGCCGATCGACCCGCAGCTGGGACGGATGCTGCTCGCCGCCGACCGGCTCGGCTGCCTGCGCGAGGTGCTCGTGATCGCCGCGGCGCTCTCGATCCAGGACCCGCGCGAGCGTCCGGTGGAGCAGCAGGCGCGTGCCGACCAGATGCACGCGCGGTTCCGCGACCAGCGCTCGGACTTCCTGGCCTGGCTCAACCTCTGGCGCCACCTCCGCGAGCACCAGGAGAAGCTCGGGTCCAGCGCGTTCCGGCGGATGTGCCGCGACGAGCACCTGAACTACCTGCGGGTGCGCGAGTGGCAGGACTTCGAGCGCCAGCTGCGCCAGGTCTGCAAGGAGGTCGGCCTGACCGTCCCCAAGGGCGGCATCGGCTCGACGGGCGAGGGCAGCCTCGACGAGGACGCGGTCCACCAGGCGCTGCTCACCGGGCTGCTCTCGCACATCGGTCTGCGGGACGCGGAGAGGCGCGACTACCTGGGCGCCCGCGGCACACGGTTCTCGATCTTCCCCGGCTCCGGACTGTTCCGGAAGCAGCCGGAGTTCGTGATGGCCGCCGAGCTGGTCGAGACCTCGCGGCTGTGGGGCCGCCAGTGCGCCGCGATCGACCCGCTCTGGGCCGAGCGGGCCGGCGAGCACCTGGTCAAGCGCACCTGGTCGGAGCCGCACTGGTCGCAGAAACGAGCGGCAGTGATGGCCCGCGAGCGCGTGACCCTGTACGGCGTGCCGCTGGTCGCCGACCGCCTCGTCAACTACGGCAAGCACGATCCCGAGCTCGCCCGTGAGCTGTTCCTCCGGCACGCGCTCGTGCAGGGCGAGTGGCACGCCCGACACCGGTTCCTGGCCACCAACCGGCAGCTGCTGGAGGAGGCCGAGGAGCTCGAGCACCGCGCCCGCCGGCGCGACCTGGTCGTCGACGAGCAGACCCTCTTCGACTTCTACGACTCGGTGGTCCCTCCCGAGGTCGTCTCCGGTGCCCACTTCGACGCCTGGTGGAAGCAGGCCCGCCGCGACCGTCCCGACCTGTTGACCTTCGACCCGCAGATGCTGCTCAGCGACCGTGCCGCCGAGGTGCGGCCCGAGGACTTCCCCGACGCGTGGCACGAGGACGCGCTCGCGCTGCCGCTGCACTACCAGTTCGCGCCGGGTGAGGTGGAGGACGGCGTGCGGGTCGACGTACCGCTCGCCACCCTGAACCACCTCGACGGAGCGTCGTTCACCTGGCACGTCCCGGGACTGCGCGAGGAGCTGGTGGTGGCCCTGCTGCGCTCGCTGCCGAAGCGGCTGCGGGTGAGCTTCGTGCCGGCGCCGAACGTCGCCCGGGCGTTCCTGGCCGCGGTGCCGCCGGGGGAGGAGAGCATCACGGACGCGCTGGCCCGGCACCTGCGTGCGACCACGGGCGTGCACGTGCCCGAGGACACCTGGGACTGGTCGAAGGTGCCCGACCACCTGCGGCCCACCTTCCGCGTCGTCGACGAGACGGGCGCCGTCGTGGCGGAGGGCAAGGACCTCGACGCGCTGAAGGCACCGTTGCGCCCGGCCTTCGAGGAGGCCGTGGCGTCGGCGGCCGCGGACTCCGGGGTCGCCCGGACCGGCCAGACGGCGTGGACCTTCGGGACGATCGAGCCGTCCTTCCGGCAGGTCCGGGCCGGCCACGAGGTGGTCGGATTCCCCGGGCTGGTCGACGAGGGCACCACGGTCGGCCTGCAGGTGCACGCCACGGCCGAGGAGCAGGATGCCCACCACCGGCGCGGCGTACGCCGGCTGCTGCAGCTCGGCACCACCGCCCCCGACCTGCTGTCGGGGCTCGACAACGCCGCGAAGCTCGGCCTCGCGGGCTCGCCGTACGCCTCGGTGAAGGAGCTGGTCGACGACTGCGTGCTCGCCGCACTCGGCGAGCTGGTGGAGCTCGCCGGACCCGTCTGGGACGAGGGAGCCTTCGACGCCCTGCTGCAGCAGGCGCGGCGCGAGCTCCCGGAGCGGGCGGCGGCAGTGCTGCAGCAGACGTCTCGCGTGCTGGCCGACTGGCGCGAGGTCGACCGGCTGCTGCACGGCCGGGTCGACCTCGCCGTGCTGCCGTCGATGAACGACATGCGCCAGCACCTCGGTCGGCTCGTGGGCCGTGGCTTCGTCGCCGACGCCGGCGTGGTGGCGCTGCGCAGCTACCCGCGCTACCTGGCCGCCCTCCGCGAGCGGCGGCGTCAGCTCGACGCGTCGCCGGCCCGCGACCTGGAGCTGCTCGGCCGGGTGACCGAGTTCCAGCAGGCCTGGGACCAGCGGATGTCCGCCCTCCCGCCGGGCCGGCCGCCCGGAGCCGGGCTGGAGCGGTTGCGCTGGATGATCGAGGAGTACCGGGTCTCGCTGTGGGCCCAGCAGCTGGGGACGGCCGCCCCCGTCTCCGACACGCGCCTGCGCAAGCTGGTGGCTCAGCTCTGAGGCGTGGGTAGGTACGGGGTCGCGGCTTCGACCACCGCGTCGAAGATGGGCTTCGGCAGGGCACCGCCTTCGCGGCGCACGACCTTGACGTCGAGGACCAGTGCGCGGTTCAGCCGGACCTCGCTCTGCCGTCGCTGGGCATCCCAGTCTCCCGTGCCGATGTCCATCCAGAACCGGCCGACACGAGCCTCGTAGTCGCTGTTGTGGTCGTGGTCCTTGGAAGTCAGCGGAAGGGCGATCACCGTCGTGCGGTTGCAGGCGATCACCAGCACCGGGCGGTCCTTGCCCTGAGTCGGGTCGTCCTCGAACGGCACCCACGCCCAGACCACCTCACCCGGGTCGGGCCGGCCGTTGCGACGCGGGGCGTAGTGCAACCTGAGCCGCGGGGTGCTCGGGTTGAACAGGCGGCGCAACCGGGGGAGACCAAATGCCATCGTGCGAGGACGGTACCCAACTCGCCACGTTGGTGCGGTCAGAGTTGGTGTGCACCGGACCGGGAGCGCCTCACGGCGCGTGGCCGCTCGAAGCGGCTGATTTTGGGACCCGGGGCTGCCGCGGTCCGGCGCACTCGGAGAGTCTAACCGCTGGCCGGTGAGCAGCGGTGGATCTCCACACAACCCGTCACAGCTTGCCTTCGAGCTCCAGGTGGCCCGCGCGTTCCAGCTGGTCGGCGAGGGTCAACAGCCGGGCGGCGGCCAGGTCGGAGTGGTACGACGAGTCGCCGTCGGCCTCGGCCAGGGCGCGTCCGGCCGCGGCCACGCGCGCGAAGGCAGCCGCCCGGAAGACCGTGTCGGCGAAGTCGCCCACGACCACGCCGCCCAGCACCGCGTCGACGAGCGCCTGCACCTCGGGGGGACCCGGTGGCTCCTCGACCCCGGAGATCGCCTCGGCGACGGGAGCCAGCGCCCGGCCGCGGTCGAACTCGCGGGCGGCCGTGCCCGGGTCGGCGTACACCCAGCTGCGCAGCACGTAGAGCCGCCAGAGGACCCCGGCCAGCGAATCGGCGGGTGCGCCCGCCCACAGTTCCGCGAGGGTCTCGAGGCCCTCGGTGTCGGCGAGGTGGACCACGCGGGAGACCAGCGCCTCGTCGGCCTGGTCACGCGCGCCGCGGACGAGGGCTGTGGCGGCACGGTCGGCCGCCTCGGCGAGGAGCGCGGGGTCGGCGCCGTGGTCGGTCGTCTCGATCGCCTCGAAGCTGGCCGACCCGGGCATCGCCGGGCGGTGATGCTGACGCTCGCTCATCCGACCACGATAGGCGGCGTGTCCTGCTGTGGCGCGCTTCGAGGTGCCGGCGAAAGACGTGTCCTCAGCCCGAGGTGCCGGACAGCCTGCCGGCCGCGGCGACGACCATGCCGACCATCGGGTCCTTGCCGGGCGGATAGCGATGATCCGGCCCGCTGTGGGCCATCCGGAGCACGGCGATGCGGGTGCCGTCGAGCACCGTGCCGAACGTCTCGAACCGCCCGGTCTCCTCGCCGGCAGGCGTCCAGGACACGATGTACCACCGGGCCGAGCCGGTCGGGACCGGTGCGGTCGTGAGCGGGCCGACCTGGAGCCGCGCGGCGGTGTCCATCGCGCCGCTGCAGCGGTCGTGCCAGGCCTTGAGCACGGTCCACGCGGTGGCTGCCGTCCTGGCGTCGGGGAACTCCGCGACCTGCTCGGCCGCGAGGTCGTCGCTGTCGTCGGCCGGGAAGAAGGTCCTCGTCACGACGTCGGTCGCGCCGATGCTCGCCAGGTCTGCCTTCGCGCAGACCCCGAACGGGTCTGTGGTCGCCGGCCCGGTCTCGCCGTCCTGCCACGGCCTCTGCGCGTTGAGCGCCGGGACCTGGTCGGTCGCGAGCAGCCGGTCCGCCAGCGGGACCGCGGTCGGGGACGCCGGCGGCGTGCTGCTCGGCGGCGTCGCCGGCGAGGTCGGGGACTCCGCAGGCGAGGTGGAGCCGACCGTGTCCGGTGACGCGGGTGCGTCCGGGGTGCCGCCGCACCCGGCCACCACCGCCAGCGCGGGGAGCAGGCACAGGGCGGCGAGGGTGCGGGACGGGCGGTGCAGACGCATGGAGCCACGGTAGGGGGACGAGCATCACATCGCCGGGCACCGGTCGGGGCGGCGTGTCCCGCTATCGTGACGGTGCCCTGGGCGAACGCCCGGCCCACGAGCATGTCGGTGTGCCGGCCGGGCACGACGCCTTCGCCAGGGAGACCGCAGGTGCAGTGAGGAGGGGTGCAGTGCTCGGCAGTCGCCGGATCAGGAAGTCCGTGCTCGGGTCCCTGGTGGTCCTCGCGGCTCTGGTCGTCACTGCCGCCTGCTCGTCGTCGGGCGCGGAGCCGAAGGCCGTGACCACCACGACCGCGACCCCCACCGGACCCACGCTGCTGACCTTCGCGGTGTACGGCCCGCCGCAGGTGATCACGGCGTACACCAAGATCGCGGCGGACTTCTCCGCCGAGCACCCCGACACCGTCGTGAACGTCCGCCCCTACGACTCCGCGCAGCAGGCCGAGGAAGCGCTGGCGAAGGAGCAGGCGGCCGGCGACCCCCCGGACGCGTTCCTGACCAGCCTCGACCAGGTGCCGTCGCTCGTGCAGGCGAAGGCGGTACGCCGGCTCGACGAGCTGCTCGGCGCGCGGCACGTCGACTTCGGTGACGGCTTCCAGCGGGACGCCCTCCAGGCGTTCAGCTCCGACAACGCGCTGCAGTGCATGCCGGTCGACGTCTCGCCGCTGGTCGTCTACTACAACACCGACCTGATCAGCCTGGCCGGGCTCACCGGCCCGGGGCAGCGCCCGATCACCGCCGACAGCGGCTGGAACGTCGACGAGTTCGCGGCTGCTGCGCGGCAGGCGACGCGGGGCGGCATCCGCGGGGTGTACGTCGCGCCGGACCTCGACCAGGTGGCCCCGTTCGTCTGGTCCGCCGGTGGTCAGGTCGTCGACGACCTCGAGAAGCCGACCACGCTGACGCTGTCCGACACCGCCAGCGCGTCCGGTCTGGAGAAGCTGCTCGAGGTGGTCCGGGACCCCCACATCACCTTCAACCAGGCCCAGCTGGCCCGCCGCTCGGCGCTGCAGCGGTTCAAGAGCGGGTCGCTCGCGATGATGCTGGGCTACCGCAACCTGACTCCCGAGCTGCGGTCGCAGGTGAACCTGCGCTTCGACGTGATGCCGCTGCCCAAGGTCGGCACCCGCGCCACCAGCGGGGAGAGCTCCGGGCTGTGCCTGTCGAGCGCGTCGGAGCACCCGGAGAAGACCGCCGACTTCCTCGCCTACGCCGTGTCCGACGACGCGATGGCCCTGCTCGCCGGCACCGGATACGTCGTACCGACCAACCTGGACGTGGAGAACTCCGAGGCCTTCCTCCAGACCGACGAGATGCCGGCCAGCGCCTCGGTGTTCACCTCGACGATCCGCGCGATCCACGCGGAGCCGCACGTGGTCACGTGGGACTCCGTGGCCACCAGCACCGCGAACCTGCTGAGCGGGCTCTTCTACGACCCGGTGATCGACCCGCTCGAGGACCGGCTCAAGGCCATCGACGCCGCGTCGGCGCCGCTGTTCACACCGGTGCCCACCGCGTCCCCGTCGCCGGGCGCCCCGTCCTCCAGCCCGTCCTCCAGCCCGCCCTCGCCCGCGGGCTGACCGACGTCAGTCCGCCTCGGGCCGATCGTCCGGCGCGGCTGCCTCGACCTGCTCCTCCGGCGCGGCGGGCTCGGCCGGATGCCGGATCGCCTCCGCGATGAGCGGAGCCATCAGGTCGACCTGCCACTGCCGCGCTCCGAGCCGGAGCAGCTCGGCGCCCACGGCCTCCTCGAGCTGCGCCTCGGCCACCTTCGGCGGGCTCCAGAGCACCCGGCGCATGTAGTCGGGCGTGAGCAGGTTCTCGATCGGGACGTTGCGCTCCTCGGAGAGGGCGGTGACGGCCGTGCGGGCGGCGTTGAGCCGGGCCGCGGCCACAGGATCGCGGTCGGCCCACGACCGCACCTGCGGTGGCCCGTCGGACCGGTTCGCCAGCGGGGGCAGCTCGGCATCCGGGAGCGCACGAGCGCGCTTGAGCGCCTCCACCCAGGTGTCCAGGTAGCGCCGGGCGCCCCGCCCGTGGAAGCCGGGGGTGCTCATCAAGAGCTTGCCGTTGGTGGGCAGGGCGTTGGCCGCGGCGATCACGGCGGCGTCGGGGATCAGGCGGCCCGGGGTCGTGTCGAGCTCCTCGGCCAGCTCGTCGCGCACGGTCCAGAGCTCGCGGACCGCGGCGAGGGCACGGCGGCCCTTCGCCTTGTGGATGCCCGAGGTGCGCCGCCACGGGTCGAGCCGGGGGGACGGCTCGAAGCTGATCAGGTGCTCGAACTCCTGGCGCGCCCACTCGGCCTTGCCGGTCTCCTCCAGCTCACGGCCGAGCACCTCGCGCAGCTCGAGGAGCACCTCGACGTCGAGGGCGGCGTACTCGAGCCAGGGTGTCGGGAGCGGTCGCTGCGACCAGTCGGCGGCGGAGTGCTCCTTGCGCATCGACTTGCCGACGATCGACTCGACCAGCGTGGCCAGCCCGACGCGCGGGTAGCCGAGCAGGCGCGCGGCCAGCTCGGTGTCGAACAGGGCGGCCGGACGGAGCCCGACCTCGCGCAGGCAGGGTAGGTCCTGGCTGGCCGCGTGCAGGATCCACTCGGCGTCGCCGATCGCCTCGTTGAGGGAGGTGAGGTCGGGGAACGCGACCGGGTCGATCAGGGCGGTGCCGGCCCCCTCCCGCCGCAGCTGCACGAGGTAGGCCCGCGCGGAGTACCGGTAGCCGGAGGCTCGCTCGGCGTCCAGGCCGATCGGCCCGGTGCCGGCCGCGACCCGCGCGACGACGGCGGCGAGGCCCTCGGGCGTGTCGGTGATCTCGGGGAGCCCGTCACGCAGCGTGAGCAGGGGCGCGGTCTCGTCGGGGGGCTCTTCGCCGGTGGGCGAAGGTGTGTCCGTGGTCATCAGTCTGTGCCGCGCTGTCCCCGTCGGCTCGGCATGGTGACGACACCCTCGGGCACCGGCGGAAGCCCCGCGGCCGTGCAGAGCAGCTCACCCCAGGCTTCGACGTGCGGGGTCAGCTCGCCGACCGGCGTCCACGAGGCGCGGATCTCGATCTGGGCCGTGCCGGGCTCGGTCGCCATGCCTCCGAAGCTCTCGGAGGCGACCGTGGTGACCGTGCCGGAGGGCGCGGCATAGGTGGCGCCGTGGGCCTCGAGTGCCTCGGTGAGCCAGGTCCACCCGACCTCCGCGAGCAGCGGGTCGGTGACCAGCTCGGGGTCGATGTCGGCGCGGGCGTAGGCGACGCAGCGGAAGGTGCCCTCCCAGGCGTCGTTGCCGGCGGGGTCGTGCAGCACCACGATCCGGCCCGTGCCGATGTCGACTCCGTCGGACGTCACGTCCGCGGACAGCGCCGAGGCGTACGGCGCGATCCGCTGGGGCGCGGGCATCTCCTCGGTGAGCACCTCGGGGCGGAACCGCGCGGACCGGAGCTGCTCCACGGCGCGCACGAACTCGGCCGGCATCGGCGGAGGCTCGCGGTGGCGTTCCCGGGGTGCAGGCATGGCCTCAGATTAGGCGGATCGGGGGGTCCCGCGTCCCCGACTCGCCGCCCGACCTGCGAAGATCGACCCATGTCGGACGCGGCCCAGTCACCACCTCTCGCCGGGGGACAGGTGGCCCCGCCGAGCACCCCGCTGGCCGCCTCGGCGTTCCTGCGCGCGGCCCGCGGCGAGCCCGTCCCGCACACGCCCGTCTGGTTCATGCGGCAGGCCGGGCGGTCGCTGCCGGAGTACCTCGCGATCCGCGAGGGCGTGAGCATGCTCGACTCCTGCATGCGGCCCGACCTGGTCACCGAGATCACGCTCCAGCCGGTCCGCCGGTACGCCGTGGACGCCGCGATCTTCTTCTCCGACATCGTGCTCCCGCTGAAGGCGATCGGCGTCGACCTCGACATCGTGCCCGGCGTGGGCCCGGTGGTCGCGCGGCCCGTCCGGACGCTCGACGACGTCGCCGCGATCCCCGACCTCACGCCCGAGCACGTCCCCTACATCACCGAGTCGGTGCGGCTCCTCGTCGCCGAGCTCGGTGCTACCCCGCTGATCGGCTTCGCCGGCGCGCCGTTCACCGTGGCGTCGTACCTCGTCGAGGGCGGGCCGTCGAAGGACCATGCCCGCACGAAGGCGCTGATGTTCGGCGCCCCGGGCGTCTGGAACGCCCTCCTCTCCAAGATCGCCGGCATCTCGGCGGCGTACCTCGGTGTCCAGGTCGAGGCCGGCGCCAGCGCCGTGCAGCTCTTCGACTCGTGGGCCGGGGCGCTGACTCGTGCCGACTACGAGCAGCACGTGCTCCCGTTCTCCCGCCAGGTGCTGGAGGCGGTCGGCCGGCACGGCGTGCCCCGCATCCACTTCGGCGTCGGCACCGGGGAGATCCTCGACCTCATGGGCGCCGCGGGTGCCGAGGTGGTCGGCGTCGACTGGCGCGTCCCGCTCGCCGAGGGCGTACGCCGGGTCGGGGGTCGCTGCGTCCAGGGCAACCTCGACCCGACCCTGGTCTTCGCCCCGACCGAGGTGATGCTCGAGCGGGCCGACCAGGTGCTCGCGGCCGGTCGGGCGGCGCCGGGCCACATCTTCAACCTCGGCCACGGCGTGATCCCCTCCACCGATCCCGACCAGCTCAAGCGGCTGACCGACCACGTGCACGAGGTCAGCAGCCGCTGATCGTCCGGGGTGGTCCGGACCGGGGCCGCTAGGGCTCCGGCGCCGGCGCCGGCGGGGGAGCCGCCACGAGCCGACGACGGCGGGTCAGCCACACGACGGGACCGCCGAGCAGCGCCACGACCACGGCGAAGGGCAGCACCGCTCCGATCGCCGTACCGATCACGACCAGGGTCTGTCCCAACGCGTGCCAACCGCCCTCCAGGCCGCCGAGGAAGCCGGGCGCCGGTGCACTTTCGTGGTGCCGGGGCGGGCGGGTCAGGGTGACCTGGATCGAGGACAGGGAGGTCTGGTCGGCGAGGTACTTCTGCTGCTGCACGAGGGAGTCCAGCTCGGCCTGCCGGGTGCTGAGCTCCCGCTCGACCGACATGATCTCGGCAATGGTGTTCGCGCGGGCGAGCAGGCGCTCGATGCTGTCGACGCTGTCGCTCTGCGCCTTGACCCGGGCGTTGATGTCGATCACCTGCGTGGTCACGTCCTCGACCGTCTGCTGACGGTGCCGGACCGTGCCGAGCGCGGCCAGGCCGTCGAGAGCACGCTCGAAGGAGTCGGCGGGCACCCGGACGGTGAGGTCGACCCGCTCGAGCCGGCCGCGGGTGTCGGAGAGAGAGTGCTCGTCAGCCAGGTGACCGCCGAGACCGGTGACCAGGTTGATCGCGTCCTGACGGACGCCGGCGAGGTCCTCCGTGCTGAGCCGCACGTTGCCGTTCGCGATCACCGCGCGCTGGAGTGCACGGTCGACGGCCGGCTTGGCCGCCACGCCGTCGGCTGCCCGGGCGTCCTGCGGGGTCCGCGCCGCGTCGGACGAGCCACCGACGTCGGACGCGGTCGACCCGGAGCTCCCGGAGGTCTTCTGGTCGGAGCCGGCGCCGCCACCGCAGGCGGTCAGCGCCGCGGCGAGCGGCAGGGTCAGCAGGGCGAGCGCGAGGCGGTGTCGGAGCTCCATGGCGCTTGGACGTGGACGTGCGGGGGCCGGTTCCCCGGCGGCCCGGCAGGTTTGGGACAGTGGGCACGTGGAGAAGACCGAACGGCCGACCGTCGCCGTCGTGGGCGGCGGGATCGCCGGGCTGGCCGCGGCTGCCCGTGTGCGCGCCGAGCGGCCCGACGTCGACGTCGTGCTCCTCGAGTCGTCTCCCGACATCGGCGGCAAGCTGCGGCTCGGCGAGGTCGGCGGCGTGGTCGTCGACGTCGGTGCCGAGGCGATGCTGAACCGCCGGCCCGAGGCGGTCGAGCTCACCCAGGCCTCCGGGCTGGGTGACGCGATCGTCCACCCCGCGACGACCGCGGCCAACCTCTGGTCGCGCGGCGAGCTGCTGCCGATGCCGCGCACGCTGATGGGCATCCCCACCGACCTCAAGGGACTGGCCGACAGCAAGGTGATCTCGAAGGCCGGCCTCGCGCGCGCCGCGATGGACGCCGTGCTGCCCGCCTCGTCGCTCGACGGCCGCGACGCGAGCATCGGCGGACTGGTCGAGGAGCGGTTCGGCAAGGAGGTCGTCGACCGGCTCGTGGAGCCGCTGCTCGGCGGCGTCTACGCCGGCCACGCCCGGGAGATCTCGGCGCGTGCTGCGGTGCCCCAGGTGGTCGCGCTGCTCGACCGGGACCGCTCCCTCACCAAGGCCGCGGCCCGCGCGATGAGCGGCCCGGCCAGCGACACCCCGATCTTCGCCGGCATCACCGGCGGAGTCGGGCGGCTGCCCGCCGCGGTCGTCACGTCGTCGGGCACGCGGGTCGAGACCGACGCGACGGTGCGCGACCTGGCCCGCCGCTCCGAGGGCGGCTGGACCCTGGTGGTCGGGTCCACCCGCGAGCCGCGGCTGGTCCAGGCCGACGCGGTGGTGCTCGCGGTGCCCGCGCCGCCGGCCGCTCGCCTGCTCAGCGACGTCGCCCCGGCGGCCGCGCTGGAGCTCGCCCGCATCGAGTACGCCTCCGTCGCGGTGGTCACGCTCGCCTTTCGGCTGCGCGACTTCCCCGAGGTCGCCGGCTCCGGGTTCCTCGTTCCTCCCGTCGACAAGCGGGCGGTGAAGGCCGCGACGTTCTCCTTCGCCAAGTGGGACTGGGTGCGCGACGCGGGCGGCGGGGAGCTGCTGCTCATGCGCTGCTCGCTCGGTCGCCACCGCGAGGAGCACCAGCTGCAGCGCCCCGACGAGGAGCTGGTCGAGGTGGCGCTGCACGACCTCGCCGATGCGATCGGGCTCTCGGTGCGGCCGGTCGACGCGCACGTGCAGCGCTGGGGCGGGGGCCTGCCGCAGTACGCCGTCGGGCACCTGCAGCGCGTCGCTGCGATCCGGGCCGACGTCGCCCGGCAGCCGGGCCTCGCGGTGTGCGGCGCGGCGTACGACGGGGTCGGCATCCCGGCCTGCATCGCCTCGGGCCGACGGGCGGCCGACGAGGTCCTGGCCGCGCTGGCCGCCCCGGCGCCCGAGCGCTGACGGCCGCTGGGACAATGGCGTCATGACGACGAGCGGGAAGCCGGCCGGGAAGTCGGCCCGGGAGATCAACGAGACCATTCGCTACGCGATGTGGTCGGTCTTCAAGCTGCGCGACCCGCTGGGCGACGCCGACCGGGAGACCGAGGCGGCCGAGGTCGAGACGCTCTTCAAGGAGCTCGACGCGGACGACGTCGTGGTCCGCGGTGTCTACGACGTCTCCGGCCTGCGCGCCGACGCCGACCTCATGGTCTGGTCGCACGCCGCGTCCTCCGACCAGCTCCAGGAGCTCTACCACCGGCTCCGTCGCACGCGCTTCGGCCGCCGGCTCGACCCGGTCTGGTCGCAGATGGCGCTGCACCGCCCGGCGGAGTTCAACAAGAGCCACGTGCCGGCGTTCATGGCCGACGAGGAGGTGCGCCGGTACCTCTGCGTCTACCCGTTCGTCCGCTCGTACGAGTGGTACCTCCTCCCCGACGAGGAGCGCCGCGCGCTCCTGGTCGAGCACGGCCAGATGGGCCGGGGCTACCCCGACGTGCGGGCGAACACCGTGCCCGCGTTCGCCCTCGGCGACTACGAGTGGATCCTCGCCTTCGAGGCCGACGACCTCGACCGGATCGTCGACCTGATGCGCGACCTGCGCGCCTCCGGGGCCCGGCGCCACGTCCGCGTGGAGATCCCGTTCTACACCGGCCGCAAGGTCAGCCCGACCGAGCTGATCGACGCGCTGCCCTGAGGGGTTTCGGCAGGCTCAACCACCCGTGGTCGAGCCTGCACTCCGGTGGTCGAGCCTGCACTCCGGTGGTCGAGCCTGCCGAGACCGGCTCAGCCCTCGGCGGGCTCCAGGGTCAGGCTGATCGAGTTGATGCAGTAGCGCTGGTCGGTCGGCGTACCGTAGCCCTCGCCCTCGAACACGTGGCCGAGGTGCGAGCCGCAGTTCGCGCAGCGCACCTCGGTGCGCACGCTGCCGAACGACCGGTCCTCGAGGTACTGGACCCGGTCCTCGGCGAGCGGCGCGTAGAACGACGGCCACCCGCAGTGCGAGTCGAACTTCGTGTCCGAGCGGAAGAGCTCGGCGTTGCAGGCACGGCAGCGGTAGACGCCGGTGGTCTTGGTGTCGGTGTACTCCCCGGTGAACGGGCGCTCGGTGCCGGCCTTGCGGAGGACGGCGTACTCCTCGGGGCTCAGCTGCTCGCGCCACTCGGCGTCGGTCTTCTCCACGGCGTAGGACATGCCGGCAACGGTAGTCGGGCCGAGCAGCCCACCCCAGCGCCGGCGATGACAAATGAGTGACGTCGGCCGGTGGTCGGTGTCCTAGGTTGGTCCGCATGGCCAAGACCGCTCCTGCCGCCGAGGTCGTCGCCGGCGGCCGCGCCGTCCGGGTGTCGAGCCCCGACCGGGTGATCTACCCCGCGACCGAGCGCACCCCCGAGGTCACGAAGCTGATGGTGGCCGAGTACTTCGCGTCCGTCGGCGACGGGCTGATGCGGGCGCTGCGCGACCGGCCCACGGCGCTGGAGCGCTGGCCCGCCGGTGTGCTGCCGGGCATCAAGCTGGCCACGGGCAGGCCAGGGGAGAAGGCCGACGCGTTCTACCAGAAGCGGGTCCCGAAGGGTGCGCCCGACTACCTCGAGTCCGTCGAGGTGACGTTCCCCTCCGGCCGCACCGCCGACGAGATCTGCCCCACCGAGCCGGCGGTCCCGGTCTGGTGCGCGCAGATGGGCACGCTCACGTTCCACCCGTGGCCGGTACGCCGCACCGACGTCGACCGGCCCGACGAGCTGCGGATCGACCTCGACCCGCAGCCGGGCACCGACTTCGCCGACGCGGTCCGGGTGGCGGGCGTCGCCCGTGAGCTCCTCGAGGACCTCGGTCTGGTCGGCTTCCCGAAGACGTCGGGCAACCGCGGTGTGCACATCTACGTGCGGATCGAGCCGCGCTGGGACTTCGTGGACGTGCGCCACGCGGCGATCGGCTTCGGCCGCGAGCTCGAGCGGCGCGACCCCGGCGTCACCACCGCCTGGTGGAAGGAGGAGCGGGGGAGCCGCATCTTCGTCGACTTCAACCAGAACTCCCGCGACCGCACCATTGCCTCGGCGTACTCGCTGCGGCCGATACCCGGCGCCCCGGTCTCGACACCGATGACATGGGAGGAGCTGGCCGGCGTCACCGACCCGCGGGAGTACAACCTGTTCACCGTGCCCGACCGGATCGCCGACGGCGACCCGTGGGCCACGATCGACGACCGGGCCTGCTCCCTGGAGCCGCTGCTCGGACTGTTCGAGGAGCAGGGTGCGGTCGAGCTGAACTACCCGCCCGACTACCCGAAGATGCCCGGCGAGCCGCCGCGCGTGCAGCCGTCGAAGAAGGTGGCCGAGCACTGGGACGAGGACGGCAACAGGATCGCGCCGTGACGGCCGTGGGTCCGGTCGGGTGTCCCTGCGGGTCGGGGCTCGCCTACGACGAGTGCTGTGGTCCGGTCGTCCGCAACGAGCGCCCCGCCGACACGGCCGAGGAGCTGATGCGCTCCCGCTACACCGCCTACGCGCTCGGCGACGTCGACCACGTGTTCCGCAGCTGGCACCCGGCCACGCGTCCCGACGAGCTCGACCAGCTGCCCCGGCTCGACTGGACGGGCCTGGAGATCGTGGAGACGGTCGACGGCGGCCCGGGCGACGACCATGGAGTGGTGGAGTTCCGGGCGTCGTACGCCGGCGGGGTGCTGCACGAGCGCAGCCGCTTCACCCGGCGCGCCGGACGCTGGGTCTACCTGGACGGGATCACGAGTGAGGAGTGAGCAGCGATGAGCGAGGCGAGCAGGGGCGACCGCGAGGAGCCGGCGGCGACGACGGGTGACCCGGTCGCGTTGTTCCCGGCGTACCTGCGCTTCTACCGGGAGACCGCGATCGCGAAGGTGGCGTCGTTGCCCGAGGCCGAGCAGCGCACGTCGCGGCTGCCGAGCGGCTGGACCCCGCTGGAGCTGCTCCAGCACCTCGCCTACATGGAGCGACGCTGGCTGAGCTGGCACTTCCTCGGGGACGAGGTCGAGGAGCCGTGGGGAGACCGGAGCGACGACCGCTGGCACGTCCGCGACGAGGTCACTCTCGACCTGGTCGCCACCCTGCTGCGCGAGGGCGGTGCTCGCACCGACGAAGTGCTGGCGTCGCACGGGTTCGCGGAGATGGGTACGCCGGCGCCGTCCTACCCGCGTCCGGCCGCTCCGCTCGGGTGGATCTGCTTCCACGTGCTCCAGGAGTACGCCCGGCACGTCGGCCATCTCGACGTCGCGGTGGAGATCGCCGGCGGTCCGACGGGGGAGTGACCCCGGCCGTTCGGGATCCGGCAGGCCGGATTTCCCGATTTCCGGCGAAATTGTCCGGTTTGTGAATACGATCCTTCCGAGGACCGGAGGTAGTGGGACCGACCGGTCAGCAGCCTCGGACGGTGCGCGTGGTCACGATCGGTGCGTTCATCCTCGCGCGCGTCGACGAGGACGCCTTCCTGGCCGGCCTCATGGTCGCGCGCTGCGCGCCCCGGAGGGGGCCGGGGGAGGGACCTGCCGCCTGGGCCGGGTCCGGCTCGTGGAGCCCTCAGCGCGTGCTCGCCCTGTGCACCGCGCGCCGGCTTCTCGTCGAGAGCCACCGGGTCAGCGGCCGGGACGCGACGCCGTGCCCGTGCGCGAGTGCCGGGTCGGCGTACCCGCCCTGCCACACGCTGCGCGCCGTAGCCCTGGAGTGGGCCGACCACCCGGACTACCGGCCCGAGTGGCGTGCGCACCCGGTGCCGCTGCAGGCCGCCCGCAGCGCCTGACGCCCGCACCGGCCGTCAGAAGCCGCTGATCCCCTCGCCCTCGCCCGCCTGCTCGTCGAAGGTCTCGTGCTCGAGCAGGTGCAGCACCGGCACGCCGAGCTTGCGCCGGGCCCGGGAGGTCCAGTCGAGGTGGAAGAACTCGCTCACCACGTGGGGCCGGGTCAGGATGATCGCCTCGCGCGCGTCGACCTCGGCGACCTTCTTGGCCAGCGCCTGGATCGGGTCGACGCTCACGACGTCGCCGACGGCCTTGCCGCCGACCTTCGCGAGCGCGGCCACCGAGTCGCGCACGGCGCTCCGCGCGTCGTCGAGCACCTCGCGCCGGATCTCGTCGGCGTCCTCGGGCTCGAGGAACATCGTCGGGGTGGCGAGCACCTCACCGCCGGCGAGTGCTCCCATGCCGGTCTCGATCTGGGTCGCGCTGTCCTCCACCGGGACGAGCACGTGGTAGGTCACCGGCTCCTCGATCGACTCGTGGAGCCCCCGCACCTGTGCGGCGTCCTGGGCGCTCAGGGTCTGCTCCACGAGCAGGACCACGTCATAGTCACTCATCACAGCTCCTGCTCACGGTCGGAGTCCACGTCCAACACTCTAGTGAGGTCGTAGCTCACCGGCTCCTCGAGCTGCTCGTATCCGCACGACTCCGGGTCGCGGTCGGGACGCCACCGCTTGAACTGCGCCGTGTGCCGGAAGCGCCGGCCCTCCATGTGCTCGTAGCCGACCTCGAGCACGCGCTCCGGACGCAGCGGGGTGAACGAGAGGTCCTTGCCCTGGCTCCACCGGCTCTGGGTGCCGGGCACGCGGTCGGGGTTGGCGATCGCCCACTCGGCCCACTCGCCCCAGGGGTGGTCCGAGAGGTCGCACTCGAGCGGACGGAGCTCCTCGAGCAGCTCGGCGCGCCGGCTCTCGGTGAACGACGCGGCGACCCCCACGTGCTGGAGCTTCCCGCCGTCGTACAGACCGAGCAGCATCGAGCCGAGCAGCGGCCGCTCGGGCGTGGAGTTCTTGTGCAGCCGGTAGCCGGCCAGGACGACGTCGGCGGTGCGCGCGTGCTTGATCTTGAGCATCGTGCGCGCGTTCTGCTGGTACGGCGCGGTCATCGGCTTGGCCACCACGCCGTCCAGTCCCGCGCCCTCGAACTGGTCGAACCACTCCTCGGCCTCGGCGGGGTCGAGCGTGGTCCGGGTGAGGTGCATGCGCCCGGGGATGCCGTCCAGGGTCAGGTGCCCGAGCGCCTCCTCGAGCCGGGCCCGGCGCTCGGAGAACGGTCGCGCGGTGAGGTCGTCGTCGCCGAGCGCGAGCGCGTCGAAGGCGACGAAGCTGGCCGGGGTCTGCTCGGCGAGCAGGTTGATCCGCGACGCGGCCGGGTGGATCCGCTCCTGGAGCGTCTCGAACTCCAGTCGCGTGCCCAGCGCGACGAACAGCTCGCCGTCCAGCACGCAGCGCTCGGGCAGCTGCTCCTTCGCCGCGGCCACCACCTCGGGGAAGTAGCGGGTCAGCGGTTTGGTGTTGCGCGAGGTCAGCTCGACCTCGTCGCCGTCGCGGAAGAGGATGCAGCGGAAGCCGTCCCACTTCGGCTCGAAGCTCAGCCCGCCGTCGAACTTCGCCGGGTCCGGGATGCCCTTGACCGACTTCGCGAGCATCGGCTGGACGGGCGGCATCACGGGGAGGTCCATGGAGCGGAGCCTACTGACGGGCCCCGACGCCTGCGTCTCACTAGAGTCGGGGCATGAGCAAGCGCAGCGAGGGACCCTTGGGGTCGAGCATCGGCCAGCTGCTGAGGCTGCCGCCCGGTCCCGTCGACCTGTCGGCGATCGACACGAACGGCAAGCCCGGGTTCGAGGACGGGAAGGCCGAGGGGAAGAAGGCCCTCGCCGCGCTCGGCGCAGAGCTGGCCGAGCTGCAGGAGCGCCTGTTCGCGCAGGCCTACACCGGCGCGTCTCGTCAGCGGCTGCTGCTGGTGCTCCAGGGCATGGACACCTCCGGCAAGGGCGGCATCCTCAGCCACACAGCAGGCCTGCTGGACGTCTCCGGGCTGGCGCTGAAGTCGTTCAAGAAGCCGACCGAGGAGGAGCTGGCGCACGACTTCCTGTGGCGCATCGAGCGCGCGCTCCCCGCGCCGGGAGAGATCGGGATCTTCGACAGGTCGCACTACGAGGACGTCCTCGTGGTGAAGGTGCACGGGCTGGCGGAGCCCGACGAGATCGAGCGGCGCTACACCGCGATCAACGTCTTCGAGCGCAAGCTCACCGACACCGGCACGACGCTGGTCAAGTGCATGTTGCACGTCTCGGCCGACGAGCAGCGCAAGCGGTTCCTCGCGCGCCTCGACGACCCGACGAAGCAGTGGAAGTTCAAGCCCGGCGACGTCGACGAGCGCGGGCACTGGGCGGAGTACCAGGCGGCGTACGAGACCGCCCTGGAGCGGTGCAACCCGGAGAACGCACCCTGGTACGTCGTACCGAGCGACCGCAAGTGGTACCGCAACTGGGCGATCGCCCAGCTGCTGCTCGAGCACCTGCGTGCGCTGGACCTGCAGTGGCCGACGCCGGACTACGACGTGGCCGAGCAGCGGGCCCGGCTCGGGTCCGCATGAGCGGGCTCCCGACCGTCACCGCCACCCGGTTCGTCGCGCCGCTGCGCGAGGGCGGCTCGCTGCCCGGACTGGTCGAGGCCGACGACCTGGGCACCTACGTCTGCAAGTTCCGCGGCGCCGGACAGGGTCTCGGCGTGCTCGTCGCGGAGGTCATCGTCGGCGAGCTGGCCCGCGCCCTCGGCATCCGCACGCCCGACCTGGTGACGGTGGAGCTCGCCGAGGGGATCGCGCGCTACGAGGCCGACGAGGAGGTGCAGGACCTGCTCCGGGCCAGCCTCGGTCTGAACCTCGGCGTCGACTTCCTGCCGGGCTCGTTCGGGTTCGACCCGTCGGTCGAGATCGACCCGGAGACGGCCGGACGGATCCTCTGGCTGGACGCGTTCGTCGCGAACGTCGACCGCAGCTGGCGCAACCCCAACCTGCTGGTCTGGCACGGCGACGTCTGGGCGATCGACCACGGCGCCGCCCTGTACTTCCACCATGCCTGGTCCTCCGGGCTGACCGACCCGGCCCGCTTCGCCGAGCAGCCGTGGTCGGCCGACGACCACGTGCTGCGCGGCCACCTCGACGCCGTGCCCCTCGTCGCCGACGACCTCGCCGCGAGCGTCACCGACGAGCTGCTCGAGCGGGTGACGGGGCTGGTGCCGGACGACTGGCTGGTCGGCCCCCAGGCGCCGGCCGACCTCTCCCCGGACGACCTGCGGGTGGCGTACCGCGCGTTCCTCCGTGCCCGCCTCGACGGCTCGCGCTCGTGGCTCCCGACGCGACGGGTGGCGTGAGCATGGGCGAGCGTCTTCCCTACCAGTACGTCGTGCTGCGGTGCGTGCCGCGCGTGGACCGCGAGGAGTTCGTCAACGTCGGGGTGGTGGCGTACTGCCAGGCCGCCGACTTCCTCGGGGCCGACTGCCACGTCGACGAGGAGCGGCTGCGCACGCTGTCGCCGGCGATCGACCTTGCGGCGGTCCGGCACGCGCTGGCGTTCGTCGAAGGCGTCTGCCGGGGCGATGCGTCGCTGGGCGATCCGGCGACCGGTGACCTCGGCACGCGGTTCGGCTTCCTGAAGGCACCGCGCTCGACCGTCGTCCAGCCGGGTCCGGTGCACGGCGGTCTCACCGACGATCCCTCGGCCGAGCTCGGGCGCCTGCTCGACGTGCTGGTCCGGTGACCGGGACGCAGCCGGTGGGTCAAGCCGAGGAGCCGCTCCTCCCCGACGACCCGCACTCGTACTCCCGCGCACGGGAGGTCGCGGTGCGCCACCTGAGCCTCGACCTCGAGGTGGACTTCGAGTCCCGGAGCCTCGCCGGCTCGGTGCGGCTCGACCTCGACCGCCACGCGCCCGACGCGTCCGAGCTGGTGCTCGACACCTGGCAGCTCGAGGTCGGCGACGTCACATTGGGAGACGGCAGCCGCGCGGCGTACGAGCTCGGCGAGCACGACCCGCTCCTCGGCAGCCCGCTCCGCGTCCGGATCGGCGACGCAGACTCCGTGGTCGTGCACTACCGCACCCACCCCGAGGCGCGCGCGCTGCAGTGGCTCGAGGCGGAGCAGACCAGCTCGGGGCACCCGTTCCTGTTCACCCAGTCGCAGGCGATCCTCGCGCGCAGCTGGGTGCCGCTCCAGGACAGCCCGGCGGTCCGCTTCAGCTACGACGCGACCGTCCGGGTGCCGCCGCAGCTGCTGGCCCTGATGAGTGCCGGCAACCCGACCGCGCGCAACGGCGACGGCGTCCACCGGTTCTCGATGCCGCAGCGGGTGCCGTCGTACCTGATGGCGCTCGCGGTCGGCGACCTGGAGTTCCGCAGCACCGGTCCGCGCAGCGGGGTGTACGCCGAGCCGGACGTCGTCGACGCCGCGGCCTGGGAGTTCGCCGACACCGAGCAGATGATCGACGCCGTGCAGCGCCGCTTCGGCGGCTACCGGTGGGACCGCTACGACCTTCTGGTCGCGCCGGCGAGCTTCCCCTTCGGCGGCATGGAGAACCCCCGGCTCACCTTCCTGACCCCGACCCTCCTTGCCGGCGACCGCTCCCTGGTGTCGGTCGTTGCCCACGAGCTGGCGCACTCCTGGTCGGGCAACCTGGTCACGAACGCGACCTGGAACGACCTGTGGCTCAACGAGGGGTTCACCGAGTACCTCGAGACCCGCATCGTCGAGGACGTGTACGGCGAGCGGTTCGCGACGATGATCCTCCAGCTGTACCGCCAGGAGCTGCTCTCCGCGCTGCCGCGGCTGGACCCTCGCGACACCTGGCTGGAGCAGGACCTCGCGGGCCGCGACGCGGACGACGCGGCCGGCCCTGTGGCGTACCACAAGGGCTCGCTCTTCCTCTCGATGCTCGAGCAGGTCGTCGGGCGGGAGCGGCTGGACGCGTTCCTGACGGCGTACTTCGACCGCTACGCGTTCCGGTCGATGGACACGCCGACCTTCGTCGGCCACCTGCGCGCGGAGCTCCTCGATCCGGCCGGCGTGACGCCCGAGCAGGTGCAGCTGGAGGCGTGGCTGCACGGACCGGGGCTCCCGGACAACGCACCGGTGTGGCACTCGGAGGCGTTCGCGGACGTCGACCGGGCGGTCGAGGCGCTCGTGGCGGGGCGAGTGGCGGCCGAGGTCGACGTCTCCGGCTGGAGCCCGCACGAGTGGATCCACCTGCTGCGCGCGCTGCCCGACGACCCGGGCGCCGGCCTGCTCGCCGACCTCGACGAGACCTTCGGGCTCAGCGAGAGCCGGAACTCCGAGATCCTCTTCACCTGGCTCCGGTACGCCGTGGAGTCGGGTCACGTCTTCGACTCCCTGCGGGCCGACCGCGCCCTCGCCGACTTCCTGCGGCGCCAGGGGCGGATCAAGTTCCTCCGGCCGCTCTACACGGCGCTCGTCGAGACCGACGCGGGACGGGCCCGCGCGCGTGAGATCTACGCGGTCGCGCGTCCGGGCTACCACGCGGTGGCCGCCGGGGTCGTCGACCGGATCCTCGACCGGTCCTGACTCAAGCGAGCCCGGCGACCGCCTCGACCGCCCGCTGGACGTCGCCGGGGCTGACGAAGTAGTGCGGCGAGGCGCGTACGACGGCCTCCAGGCCGCGCTCGGCCATGTCGAGCCGAGTCGAGGCCGCGCCGCTGACCGTGACCGTGACCCGCTGGTCGGCGAGCCGGTCGCGCACCTCCTCGGCGCGGAGACCGTCGACGGTGAACGACACGATCCCGGAGAGGTCGGGACCGACGTCGCGCACGGTCACCCGCTCGAGGTCGTCGAGGCCTCGACGCAGGTCGTCGGCCCGCGAGCGCACGGCTGCCTCGACGTCGGCGACACCGAGGTCGAGCAGCTGGTCGACGGCGACCTTGAGCCCGAGCCGGGCCGCGACGTCGTACTCCCAGAGCTCGAAGCGGCGGGCTCCCGGCGCCAGCTCGTAGTCGTGGCTGCCGGTCCAGCTGGCGCCGCGCAGGTCCGCGCTCGCCGGCTCGAGAGCCTCCAGCACCTCGCGCCGGACGTGGAGGAAGCCGGTGCCGCGAGGTGCGCGCAGCCACTTGCGACCCGTCGCGGAGAGCGCGTCGACCCCGAGCTCCTCGACGTCCACCGCCAGCTGGCCGACCGACTGGCAGGCGTCCAGGAGCACCAGCGCACCCGCCCGGTGCGCGAGCTCCACGACCTCGCGCACCGGGGCCACCTGGCCGGAGTTGGTCGGCACGTGCACCAGCGAGACCAGGCGCACACGCTCGTCGAGCACCGCCTCGAGCGCAGCCAGGTCGACGAGGCCACGGTCGTCGTTGGGGACGATCTCGACGACGCAGCCGTCCAGGCGGGCCCGCTGCAGCAGCGCGATCGCGTTGCTGGCGTACTCCGTGCCGCAGACCAGGACCCGGTCGCCCGCCGACCAGGGGAGTGCGGTGACGAAGAGGTCCCAGGCGCGGGTGGCGCTGTCGGTGAGCGCGACCAGGTCGGGGTCGCACCCGAGCAGCCGACCCACGGACTCCGGCACCGCGGCGAGCTCGGCCTCGCGCTCCGCGGCCGCGCGGTAGCCGCCGACCTCCGCCTCGCGCCGCAGGTGGCCGACGACCGTCTCGAGCACCCGGGTGGTCGGCAGCGAGGAGCCGGCGCTGTCGAGGAAGACACGGTCGAGGCAGCCCGGTGTCTCGGCGCGCGCCGCGGACAGGTCGATCACGGGGCTCATCGTGCCGCATCGACGAATGTGAACATTTGCTGACCGGTCGGGCGCAGCCCTCGGAACTGTCGGCGCACGTGCCTAGGCTCGGTGTCCATGACGACCACATCCGGGGCCACACCCGTCTGGGACGCAGAAACGCTCGTCGATCGCTACGCCGAGGTCCGGTCGCACACCGAGACCCTCGCCGCCCCCCTCTCGCCCGAGGACCAGACCGTCCAGTCCATGCCGGACGTCTCGCCGACCAAGTGGCACCGCGCCCACGTGACCTGGTTCTTCGAGACCTTCGTGCTCGCCGACCACGAGCAGGGCTTCGCACCGTTCCAGGACACGTACTGGTTCCTCTTCAACAGCTACTACGAGGCGGTCGGCCCGCGCTTCTCGCGTCCGCAGCGCGGCGTGATCAGCCGCCCCGGGGCCCACGACGTGGGCGTCTACCGCGGCAACGTCGACGAGCGGATGCGTGACCTGATCGGGTCGCTCGACGGCGGCACGCTGGAGAAGGTCACGCCGACCATCGAGCTCGGGTTCCACCACGAGCAGCAGCACCAGGAGCTGCTGCTGATGGACATCAAGCACGTGCTCTCGCTGAACCCCCTCCAGCCGGCCTACGTCGACCGTCCGGCGCGCGCCGCCGGCGACCCCGACCCCGGGCCGCTGGGCTGGGTCGACGTCGAGGGCGGGCTCGTCGAGATCGGCCACGACGGCGACGGCTTCAGCTTCGACAACGAGCTGCCGCGCCACCAGGTCTGGCTCGAGCCCTACCGCCTGGCCGACCGGCTGGTCACCAACGGCGACTGGCTGGAGTTCATGGCCGACGGCGGCTACCGGCGCCACGAGCTGTGGCTCTCCGACGGCTGGGCCAGGATCAACGCCGAGGATTGGCGGGCGCCGTTCTACTGGACCGAGGTCGACGGGGTGTGGTTCGAGCACACGCTGCACGGCACCTGGCCGGTCGACCCGTCGCTGCCGGTCACCCACGTGAGCCACTACGAGGCCGACGCGTTCGCGAGCTGGGCCGGCAAGCGACTGCCGACCGAGGCCGAGTGGGAGCACGCCGTACGCTCCGACGGCCAGGGTGATGACGTCACCGGCAACCTCGCGAACACCGAGACCTTCCACCCGACGGCCGCGTCGGCGACGGGTGCGGGTGATGCGCGGATCCGGCAGGCGTACGGCGACTGCTGGGAGTGGACCAGCTCCTCCTACCTGCCCTACCCGGGGTTCCACCCCGCCGCCGGGGCGATCGGGGAGTACAACGGCAAGTTCATGTCCAACCAGATGGTGCTGCGCGGCGGCTGCGCCCTCACCCCGCCGGGCCACGCCCGCGCCAGCTACCGCAACTTCTTCCCGCCGGGTGCCCGCTGGGCGATGTCCGGGGTGCGGCTCGCCGACGGCGGCGCACCGACGACCGGGGCGAGCGCGTGAGCGCCCACGAGGCGCGCAGGAGCGCCGACGGCGTCCGGGAGCCGGTGGTCTCCGTGCTGCTCGACCCCGACTGGGCGAGCGGCAGCCTGGTCGACGACGTGCGGCGCGGACTGGCCTCGCACCCGCGCACGCTCCCGCCGAAGTGGCTCTACGACGACGTCGGGTCCGGTCTCTTCGACGAGATCACCCGGCTGCCGGAGTACTACCCGTTCGCGGCCGAGCGCTCGATCCTCGAGGCCCACGCGGACGAGATCGCCGCTGCCAGCCACGCGACCACGCTGGTCGAGCTCGGCAGCGGCACGAGCGAGAAGACCAGGCTCCTGCTCGACGCCTTCACCGGCTCGGGCCAGCTCACCCGGTTCACGCCCGTCGACGTCTCGGAAGGCACGCTGCGCGACGCCGCCCTCCAGCTCGCCGAGCGCTACCCCGGCCTCGCGGTGGAGGCGGTCGTCGGCGACTTCACCCTGCACCTGGCCGAGCTCCCTCGCGGAGGCCGCCGCATGGTCGCCTTCCTCGGCGGCACGATCGGCAACCTCTACCTCGAGGAGCGCCGCGCCTTCCTGGGGGCGCTTGCCGACGTGCTCGAGCCGGGCGACTCGGTGCTGCTCGGCACCGACCTGGTGAAGAGCGCCGACCGCCTCATCGCGGCGTACGACGACGAGGCCGGGGTCACCGAGCAGTTCGTGCTCAACGCCCTCCGCGTGCTCAACCGTGAGCTCGACGCCGACTTCGACCTGGACGGGTTCTCCTACATCCCGTTCTGGGACGCCCACATGGAGCGGATGGACCTGCGGCTGCGCTCGGAGATGCCGCAGCGGGTGTCGATCCCGGGCGCCGACCTGGTCCTCGACCTGGCCAGCGGCGAGGAGATCCGCGTCGAGATCTCCACCAAGTTCCGGGTCAGCACCGTCGCCGCCGAGCTCGAGGCGGCCGGCCTGGGCGTCACTCGGGTCTGGACCGACGACCCCGGCGACTTCGCGCTCACGCTCGCGACCAAGTGACCGCCGCGAGCGGGCACTGAAGCTGGGTTGGTACGCCGCGAGCGGGCGCTGAAGCTGGGTTGGTACGCCGCGAGCGGGCACTGATGCTGGCCTGGGATGCGGTGAGCGGGCAGCGCTGCTGGCGTGGCGTCCGGTCAGCGGGCAGCGCTACTGGCGCGGGGTGCGGTGAGCGCGAGTGCCCGATCGGTGTCCTTGGATCCAGCGGGAGTGCCCGCTCGGCGTCCTAGGTCGCAGCGGGAGTGCCCGCTCGGCGCCCTTGCTCCCAGCAGGAGTGCCCGCTCGGCGTCCTTGGAACCAGCTGGAGTGCCCGCTCGCGTCAGACCGGGACGAGCTCGACGGCTCCGACGGCGTAGCGGGCCAGGATCGTGCGGGCGACCTCGGGGTCGGCGCCGAGCGGCTCGGAGACGGCGACCGCACCGGCCTCGAGCGCGAGCTCCGCGGCCCGGTCGGGCAGGAAGCCCGGGGCGAGGAACATCGAGGCGACCGCGACGTGCCGACGGCCCTCGGCGCGGAACGCCCGCACGGCCTCGCCGGTGGCGGGCGGCGTCGCGGAGGCGAACGCCGCGGTCACCGGGAGCCGGTGGTGGGCGCCCCAGACGCGGGCGAGGCGGCCGACCGCCTGGTTGGCCAGCGGGTCGGAGGAGCCGGCTGCGGCGAGCACGAGGGCGTCCAGCTCGCGCACGCGGGCAGCGCGGAGCGCCTCCCGGAGCCGCTTGTCGAGCACCTCGAGGAAGGAGTGCTCGAGCCCGAGCACCTTGGTGGCGCGGATCTGGAGGCCGGGGTGCCGCGCGGTGGCCTGCGCGATCGCGTCGGGCACGTCGACCCGGGCGTGGAAGGCCTCGCTGAGCAGCAGCGGCACGACCACGATCTCCTCGAACCGCGCGCGGACCAGCTTGTTGACCGCGGTCTCGAAGGAGGGCCGGACGTGGTCGAGGAAGGCGACCTCGATCCGGAGGTCCGGACGCATCTGGCGGGTCTCGGCGACGAGCGCCTCGATGGTCGCCTTCGATCGGGGATCGCGGCTGCCGTGGGCAAGGGCGATGAGGGCTGGGGCGGTCATGGACCGGCCTCCCTTCTCTTCGATCGCGCTGACGCCGTTGTCGCTTGCGATGGGTGTGTGTCGCTGTGGTCGGAGCTGTGTCTGTTCCTGGTTACTGGTTGATGCCGCACTCGGTCTTGTTGGTTCCCGCCCATCGTCCGCTGCGGGGGTCCTCGCCTGGCGCGACCCGCTGGGTGCAGGGCCAGCAGCCGATCGAGGGGTAGCCGTCGTACACCAGAGGGTTGACGAGGACGCCGTTCTCCACGATGTAGCGCTCGACCTCCTCGTCGCTCCAGCGGGCGAGCGGCGAGACCTTCACCTTCTGCTTCTTCTCGTCCCACCCAACGACCGGTGCGATCACGCGGTTATGCGTCTCCGCCCGTCGCAGGCCGGTCGCCCACGCGTCGTACTCGGCGAGAGCGTCCTTGAGGGGCGCGACCTTGCGCAGCGCGCAGCACAGGTCGGGGTCGCGCTTGTAGAGCTCCGGGCCGTGCTCGGCGTCCTGCTCGGCCACGGTCTGCACCGGCGTGATCGTGAGCAGGTTCACCGGCAGGGTCGCGGCGACGGCGTCGCGGGTGCCGATCGTCTCGGCGAAGTGGTAGCCGGTGTCGAGGAAGACCACGTCGACGCCGGGCGCGACGGTGGAGGCGAGGTGGGACAGCACCGCGTCGCCCATCGACGAGGTCACGCAGAACCGGGCGCCGAACGTGGCCACCGCCCACTCGATGATGTCCTCGGCCGGCGCGAGCTCGAGCTCGGCCCCGACGTGCAGCACGATCTCCTTGAGCTCCTCGGTGCTGCGCCCCTCGGTGAGCGAGCCCCGGCGGGCCCGCGCGGCGAGGGTGTTGGGGGCGGTCATGCGGGGTCCAGCTGCTTGTCGCCGTAGAGAAGGACCTCTTCGGCGCGCGCCACCCACTGCGCGAACGTCTCGGCGCTGCTGCTGCGGTCGACGAGGTAGTTGCGGACCACGGTGGTCACGTAGTCGCCCAGCGCGACGCTGGTGACCTTGTGGGCGCGCAGCTTGCGGCCGAAGTTGTCGGCGACCTCGCCCTCGAAGCCGATCGAGCCCCCGAGGTGCACCTGGAAGCCCTCGACCTGGTTGCCGTGGTCGTCGAGGACGAGCTGGCCCTTCAGGCCGAAGTCGGCGACCTGGGTGCGGGCACAGGCGTTCGGGCAGCCGTTGACGTTGATGGTGATCGGGGTGTCGAGGTCCGGGATGCGCTCCTCGAGCTCCGCGACGAGCGAGCGGGCGCGGTCCTTGGTGTCCACGATCGCGAGCTTGCAGAACTCGATGCCGGTGCAGGCCATCGTGAGCCGGCGCCAGTTGGAGGGCTCGGTCTCGAGACCGAGCTCGCCGAGACCGGCGACGACGGCCTCGACGTCGGCCTCGGCCACGCCGATCACGACGAGCTTCTGGTGCGCGGTGAGCCGTACGCCGGCCGCGCCGTACCGCTCGACCAGGTCACCGAGGCCGGTGAGGATCTCACCGTTGACGCGACCCACGACGGGGGCGGCCCCGATGTAGAACTTCCCGTCCTTCTGCGGGTGGACGCCGACGTGGTCGGCGCCGCGCAGGGTCGGCTCGGGGGAGGGGCAGTCGACGAGCTTCTTGCCGAGGTACTCGTTCTCGAGGACCTCGCGGAACTTCGCGACGCCCCAGTCGGCGACCAGGAACTTCAGCCGCGCCTTCGAGCGGAGCCGGCGGTAGCCGTAGTCACGGAAGATGCCGGCGACACCGGCCCACGCGTCGGGCACCTCGTCGAGCGGGATCCAGACGCCGAGCTTCTCGGCGAAGCGCGGGTTCACCGACAGGCCGCCGCCCACCCAGAGGTCGAAGCCGGGGCCGTGCTCGGGGTGCACGGTGCCGACGAACGACACGTCGTTGATACCCGGGACCGCGTCGTGGCTCGGGTGTCCGCTGGCCGAGGTCTTGAACTTGCGGGGGAGGTTCGAGAACGCCGGGTCGCCGATGTAGCGGCGCTTGATCTCCTGCAGGGCCGGCGTGGCGTCGATGATCTCGTCCGCCGCGACTCCGGCCACGGGGGAGCCGAGGAACGGGCGCGGGCTGTCGCCGCAGGCCTCCAGCGAGGTCATTCCGACCGCGTCGAGCCGCTCCCAGATCTCCGGGACGTTCTCGATCTCGATCCAGTGGTACTGGATGTTCTCCCGGTCGGAGATGTCCGCGGTGCCGCGGGCGAAGTCGGTCGAGATGCTGCCCAGGGCGTGCAGCTGGGGGGCGCCGAGGAGCGCGCCGTCGGAGCGGACCCGCATCATGAAGAAGCGGTCGTCGAGCTCCTCCTCCTCGAGCACGGCGGTCTTGCCGCCGTCGATGCCCGGCTTGCGCTGGGTGTAGAGGCCCATCCAGCGGAACCGGCCACGCAGGTCGGCCGGGTCGATCGAGTCGAACCCGCGCTTGGAGTAGATGTGCACGATCCGGTCGCGGACGTGGAGCGGGTCGTCGTCCTTCTTGGACTGCTCGTTCTTGTTGAGCGGCTCGGTGTAGCCGAACGACCACTGGCCCTCGGCCCGCCGCGGACGGGGCACGTCGGTGTGACGCGGGGGCTCGGACTGGAAGCGCAGATCAGGCATGGGTGGGGTGGTCCTTCGCTGAAGGGGTCGCGTGCGACGCTGCGCGCGAGGTGAACGGGCGGGCGTTCAGCGGGGCCAACAGATCATGCTGCGCGTACGACCGAGGTCCACGTGACGACGCGTCACGAGCCAGGTCGAGGTGGCAGCGCTGATCATGCGGACAAGTCTCAGGTTCCGGACACCGCTTCCACAAACCGGAATCTCATGTCATGAGACGGCCGTCCGCGATTTGGTACACGGTGAGGTGGCCCGGACACGGCGCAGGCCCGGCTCTAGGCTGGGCGCATGAGCGACGTGAACCCCGCGAATCCCCCCGCGTCAGGCGCGGAAACCCTCGCCAAGACCGCCTCCACCGCGTACGACGCGGCGCTCGAGGTGATCGCCTCCGTCGAGCCGCGTGTGGCGGAGGCCACACGCAAGGAGCTCGCCGACCAGCGGGCCTCGCTCAAGCTGATCGCCTCCGAGAACTACGCCTCGCCGGCGGTGCTGCTGACCATGGGCACATGGTTCTCCGACAAGTACGCCGAGGGCACGGTCGGCCACCGCTTCTACGCCGGCTGCCAGAACGTCGACACGGTCGAGTCGCTCGCCGCCGAGCACGCGCGCGAGCTGTTCGGGGCGCCGTACGCCTATGCCCAGCCGCACTCCGGTATCGACGCCAACCTGGTGGCGTTCTGGTCGATCCTGGCCCACCGGGTCGAGACGCCGACCCTGGAGCGGCTCGGGGCGAAGAACGTCAACGAGCTCTCCGAGGCCGACTGGGAGACGCTGCGCCACGAGTTCGGCAACCAACGCCTGCTCGGCATGTCGCTGGACGCGGGCGGCCACCTCACCCACGGCTTCCGGCCGAACATCAGCGGCAAGATGTTCCACCAGCAGCAGTACGGCACCGACCCCGAGACCGGACTGCTCGACTACGACCTGGTCGCTGCCAAGGCGCGTGAGTTCAAGCCGGCGATCCTCGTGGCCGGCTACTCGGCGTACCCGCGCCGCGTGAACTTCGCGAAGATGCGCGAGATCGCCGACGAGGTGGGCGCCACGCTGATGGTCGACATGGCGCACTTCGCCGGTCTGGTCGCCGGCAAGGTCTTCACCGGCGACGAGAACCCCGTGCCGTTCGCCCACATCACCACCACGACCACGCACAAGTCGCTGCGCGGTCCCCGTGGCGGGCTGGTGCTGGCCCAGGAGGAGTTCGCCGCCGACGTCGACCGCGGCTGCCCGATGGTCCTCGGCGGCCCGCTCTCGCACGTGATGGCCGCGAAGGCGGTCGCCCTGGCCGAGGCGCGGCAGCCGTCCTTCCAGGTCTACGCGCAGGACATCGCCGACAACGCCAAGGCGCTGGCCGAGGGCTTCCTGACACGCGGCGGCAAGCTCGTCACCGGCGGCACCGACAACCACATCGTGCTGCTCGACGTGACCTCGTTCGGCCTCACCGGCCGGCAGGCCGAGTCGGCCCTGCTCGACGCCGGCGTGGTCACCAACCGCAACTCCGTGCCGCAGGACCCCAACGGCGCCTGGTACACCTCCGGTGTCCGCCTCGGTACGCCGGCGCTGACCACCCGGGGCTTCGGGCGTGACGAGTTCGACAAGGTCGCCGAGCTGATCGTCGAGGTGCTCTCCAACACCACCCCGAACAGCACGAAGGCGGGTGCGCCGTCGAAGGCGACGTACACGCTCGCCGACGGGGTCGCCGACCGGGTCAAGGCGCAGTCCGCCGAGCTGCTCGACAAGCACCCGCTGTATCCCGGCCTCGAGCTCAGCTGAGCCTGCTCAACGGCGCCAGCGGTACTCCACCTCGGGACGTCCGCTGCCGCCGTAGCGCTGCGCCCGGTCGGCGAGGCCCTCGTCGGCCAGGTGCTCGAGGTAGCGCCGGGCGGTGACCCGCGAGGCCCCGATCACCGCGGCGACCTCCGTGGCAGACAGGCCGGCGGCTGCGGCGCGGAGCGCGTCGGTGACCTGGTGCAGGGACTCCGCGCTCATCCCCTTGGGGAGGGGAGCCGAGGACCCGCGCGTGCGGAGCGTGCCGATCAGCTGGTCGACGTCGGCCTGGACGACCTCCGTCGCGCTTGCGGCCAGGCGCGCGCGGTACTCGGCGTACTGCTCGAGCTTGGCGCGGAACGTCGCGAACGAGAACGGCTTGAGCAGGTAGAGCACCACGCCCTGGGCGACGGCATGCCGCACCACCTCGGCGTCGCGGGCCGACGTCACCGCGATCACGTCGCACAGGTGACCGGCCGCGCGCAGCTTCTGCAGCAGTCCGAGCCCGTGCCCGTCCGGGAGATGCATGTCGAGCAGGACGAGGTCGATCGTCGGGTCGGCGGCCAGTGCGCGAGCGGCATCTCCGGCCGACCGGGCGACCCCGGCGACCTCGAAGCCCTCGACGCGGTTCGTGTACGTCGCGTGGGCCTCCGCGGCGAGCTGCTCGTCCTCCACGACGAGGACGCGGACGGTCACGGGGTGCCTCGGACCGCGGCCGGCCGCTCGGGCGCGAGCGCCTCGGAGCCGAGGGTCACCGTGAAGCGCGCGCCTCCGAGCGGGGACGTCCCCACGTCGACGGTGCCACCCGACCTGCGCGCCACCTGGCCCACGAGGGCGAGGCCGATGCCCGACCCCGAGGTCTTCGTGGTCCAGCCGCGCTCGAGCACGTGCTCGGCGTCGTCCGGCGGGATCCCTGGCCCGCTGTCGCCGACCACGACGGTGACGAGGTGGTCGTCGCCGGAGAGGCGTACCTCGACCCGGCGGTCCTCGAGGCCGGCGACGGCGTCCATCGCGTTGTCGAGCAGGTTGCCGACGACCGTGACCAGGTCGCGCGGCTCCACGGGCAGGCGGCCGGCGCGGAGCTCGCCGTGGACGGACAGGTCGATGCCGCGCTCGGCCGCCTGGGCGGTCTTGCCGAGCAGCAGCGCCGCGAGCACGGGCTCCTCCACGGCACCGACGACCTGGTCGGTGAGCTGCTGGGCGACGTGGAGTTCCTCGGTGGCGAACGCGACGGCGTCCTCGGGACGGCCCATCTCGATCAGGGAGACCACCGTGTGCAGCCGGTTCGCGGCCTCGTGGTTCTGCGAGCGCAGCGACTCGGACAGCCCCCGCACCACGTCGAGCTCACCGGTGACGTCGATCAGCTCGGTGCGGTCCCTGAGGGTGACCACCGCGCCGACGTCCTTGCCGCCCCAGAATGCGGGGGAGGAGCTCACCACGAGGACGTGGTCCCCGGTCACGTAGATGTCGTCGGCCTCCGCCGTGTCGCCCGTGACCGCGGCGACCAGCCCGGGCGGCAGGCCCAGGTCCGTGACCGGCCGCCCGAGCACGTCGTCGGGCAGGGACAGCAGCCGCCGGGCCTCGTCGTTGGCCAGCTGCACGCGGCCCTCGGAGTCGAGCAGCAGCAGGCCCTCCCGGACGGCGTGGAGGACGGCCCGGTAGTACTCGTACATCCGGGTGATCTCGCGCTCGCCCATGCCGTGGGTCTGTCGGCGCAACCGCCGGTTGATCAGCCCGGCGCCGCCGACCCCCAGGGCGAGCACGGCCAGCGCGGCGAGCCCGATACCCGCGAGGCTGCGGCGGAGCCGCGAGTCGATCTGGTCGAGCTTGATCCCGACCGAGACCATCGCCACCACGGTGCGGTCGGTCTCGGAGGCTCGCACCGGGACCACGGCGCGCTCCGAGGGACCGAGCGTGCCGGTGTACTCCTGGGTGAAGATCCCGCCCCGGGGTGCGCTCCCGAGGTCACCGATGAAGTGGCCCCCGATCTCCTTCGGGTTCGGGTGCGTGCAGCGGGTGCGGTCGAGCCGCATCACGACGACGAAGTCCACGTGGGTGTCCTGGCGCACCGCTTCGGCGTACGGCTGGAGGACGTCGCACGGGCCGCCGCCGGCGAGGGTGGTCCGGACGACCGGTGAGTCGGCCACCGACTCCGCGACCGCCACCGCCTGGTCGCGGGCGTGGTCCCGGCTGTCGCGCCGGGCGTTGTACGTCGCGAGTCCGACCGCCACGACGACCACGACGAGCACCATCAGCACCTGCAGCACCAGCACCTGGCGCGCCACGGAGCTCTCGCGCCCGGGGGCTGACCTCCGCATGGACGCATTGTGCCGCACCGGCTCCGCGCCGGTTCTGGGCCGCCCTCGAGCGTGACGGCGGTGAACTCAACGAACACAACAGTGACGGCGATCACACGGCGACCGAGAGTGGGCGGACCGGGAAGCTCCCGGATCCCCCCTTGGAGGAACCATGACCACGACAGCTGAGACGTCCGGACGGAAGGCAGCGACGCCGCGCCGCGACCGGACCCACTACCTGTACCTGGCCGTCATCGTCGCCGTCGGCCTCGGCATCGTCACCGGCCTCGCGGCCCCGGACTTCGCCGTCCAGCTCAAGCCGGTCGGCACCGCCTTCGTCGGGCTCATCAAGATGATGATCCAGCCGGTCATCTTCTGCACGATCGTGCTCGGTGTCGGTTCGGTGCGCACCGCAGCGCGGGTCGGCAAGGTCGGCGGCCTGGCCCTCGGCTACTTCCTCGTGATGTCCACCGCCGCGCTCGCGATCGGCCTCGTGGTCGGCAACATCCTCCACCCGGGCTCCGGTCTGCACCTGACCAAGGCGGTCGCGAGCGCGGGTCACGCGCAGGCGGCTGGCGCCGGCGGGTCCACGAGCGAGTTCCTGCTCGGGATCGTGCCGGTCTCGCTGCTGTCCTCGCTGACGTCGGGCCAGGTCCTCCAGACGCTCGTCGTGGCGCTCCTCGTCGGCTTCGCGCTGCAGTCGATGGGCAAGGCCGGCGAGCCGGTCCTGCGCGGCGTCGGCCACGCCCAGCGGGTCGTGTTCCGCGTCCTCGCGATGATCATGTGGGCTGCGCCCGTGGGCGCCTTCGGCGCGATGGCCGCGGTCGTCGGGGAGACCGGTGTCGACGCACTGAAGAGCCTGGCGGTCCTCATGGTCGGCTTCTACGTCACCTGCGCCCTGTTCGTGTTCGTGCTGCTCGGCGCGATCCTGAAGCTGGCCACCGGCGTCAACCTGTTCTCGCTGCTGCGCTACCTCGCCCGTGAGTTCCTGCTGATCGTGTCGACCTCGTCCTCGGAGTCGGCCCTGCCCCGGTTGATCGCCAAGATGGAGCACGCCGGCGTCGACAAGCCGACCGTGGGCGTCGTGGTGCCGACCGGGTACTCCTTCAACCTCGACGGCACCGCGATCTACCTGACCATGGCCTCGCTGTTCATCGCCAACGCGATGGGCACTCCGCTGTCGGTCGGCGAGCAGATCTCGCTGCTGCTGTTCATGATCATCGCCTCGAAGGGTGCCGCCGGCGTGACCGGTGCCGGGATGGCCACGCTGGCAGGCGGGCTGGCCTCGCACCGGCCGGCCATGGTCGACGGTGTCGGCCTCATCGTCGGGATCGACCGGTTCATGTCCGAGGCGCGCGCCGTCACCAACTTCGCCGGCAACGCTGTTGCGACGGTGCTCGTCGGCCACTGGACCGGAAGCCTGGACCGGGCCCGGCTCGACCGGGTGCTGGCGGGCCACGAGCCGTTCGACGAGGCCACGATGCTCGACGAGGAGGACCTCGTGGTCACTCCGCCGGTGCCGACCGTCGGGGCTGCGTCTCCGGCACTCCAGCCCGCCTGACGGCAGCGGGACGAACGACGAAGCGGCGTCACTCTTCGCAGGAGTGGCGCCGCTTCGCGTCGTACGGCGGGATCAGATGCGTTCGATGATCGTGCCGGACGCCTGGGCGCCACCGGCGCACATCGAGATCAGGGCCGTGGTGGCGTCGCGACGCTCGAGCTCGTGCAGCGCCGTCGTGAGCAGCCGGGTGCCGGTGGACCCCACCGGGTGGCCGATCGCGATGGCGCCGCCGTTGACGTTGATCTTCTCCTCGGGCACCTGGTGCACCTTGGCCCACGACATCACCACGCCGGCGAAGGCCTCGTTGACCTCGCAGATGTCGATGTCCGAGATGCTCATGCCGGTGTCCGCGAGCAGCTTCTCGGTGGCCTGCACCGGACCGTCGAGGTGGTAGTAGGGGTCGGCGCCGACCAGGCAGGACGACACGATCCGTGCCCGCGGCTTCAGGCCGAGCGAGGCGGCGAGGTCGGAGTCCATCAGCAGCAGCGCGGACGCGCCGTCGGAGATCTGCGAGGACGTCCCGGCCGTGTGCGTGCCGCCCTCGAGCACGGGCGCGAGCGCCGCCAGCGCCTCGAGGGTGGTGTCGCGCAGGCCCTGGTCGGTGCTCACCACCCGGGTCTCCCCGGTCGGGTTGCCCTCGTCGTCGAGCACGGGGGCCTCGACGGCGAAGATCTCCCGGTCGAAGCGGCCCTCGTCGACCGCCACGCGCGCCTTCTGCTGTGACCAGAGGCCGAACCGGTCGACCTCGCCGCGGCTGAAACCGCGGTCCTTGACGATCCGGTCGGCGCCCTCGAACTGGTTGGGCAGGTCGATGCTCCAGTCGTCGGGTCGCGGGTCGCCGAGACCCTTCGGGACGTTGCCGCCCAGCGGGATCCGGGACATCGACTCGATGCCGCAGGCGATCCCGACCGCGATCGCGTCGGCCTTGATCATCGCGTTGACGAGGTGGGTCGACTGCTGGGCAGAGGAGCACTGCGCGTCGATGACGGTGGAGGCCGTGTGGTTGGGCAGTCCGGCGTGCATCCACGCGCGGCGGACCATGTTGTTGGACTGCTCGCCGGCCTGCGTGACGCAGCCCCCGATCACCTGGTCGACCAGGTTCGGATCGATGCCCGAGCGCTTGAGCACCTCGACCTGCGCCGCACCGAGGAGGACGGCGGGGTGGACGCCGGCGAGCCAGCCGCGGCGCTTCCCCTGCGCCGTACGGACGGCTTCGACGATGACCGGGTTGCCCATGGGTTCCTCCTGAGTGACGGGTGCGGCTCGTTTCAAAAGTAGAACACGTTCTGGTTCTGCGCCAGCCCGTCTCGGGCGGTGGGCGACCGCACCCAGAAAACCGGTCCCAATCCGCGGTGGGGACTTCCGAACATACGGAGAGTATGTAACGATCCTCACTAGAACGTGTTACAGAAATCGTGGAGGACACTCGTGACCGCAGCGCCCACCCTGCCCGCCAACTTCGACCCGACGGACCCGAGTCTGTGCGAGGAGAGGATCCCGCTCCAGGAGTTCCTCGAGCTCCGGAAGACCGCCCCGGTGTACTGGGTCGAGCAGGCGCCGGAGGCGCGCGCCGGCTTCAACGACACGGGCTTCTGGGCGATCAGCAAGCACGCCGACATCGCCGCGGTGTCGAAGAACAGCAAGGACTTCTCGGCCAACGAGAACGGCGTGATCATCCGCTTCGCCGCCGACATGACCCGCGAGCAGGTCGAGCTGCAGAGCGTCATGCTGGTCAACCAGGACCCGCCGGACCACACCAAGACCCGCCAGATCATCAGCCGCGGCTTCACCCCGCGCGCGATCGGCGCCCTGCACGAGGTGCTGGTCGAGCGGGCGAACAAGATCGTCGACGACGCGCTCGCCAAGGGTGAGGGCGACTTCGTGTTCGAGGTGGCCGCCGAGCTGCCGCTCCAGGCGATCGCCGACCTGCTCGGCGTACCGATGGAGGACCGGCGCAAGCTGTTCGACTGGTCCAACCAGATGCTCGCGTACGACGACCCGGAGTACGACGCGCAGCCCGACGTCGCGGCCGCCGAGATCCTGGGGTACGCGATGGCGCTCGCCGAGGAGCGCGCGAAGGACCCCAAGGACGACATCATCAGCAAGCTGGTGACCGCCGACGTCGACGGCCACAAGCTCGGGGACGACGAGTTCGGCTACTTCGTGATCCTGCTGGCCGTGGCCGGCAACGAGACCACGCGCAACGCGATCACCCACGGCATGAACGCCTTCTTCGAGAACCCCGACCAGTGGGAGCTGTGGAAGCGTGAGCGCCCCTCGACGATGGTCGACGAGGTGATCCGCTGGGCGACCCCGGTCACCGTCTTCCAGCGCACCGCGCTGAACGACGTCGAGATCGGCGGCCAGCCGATCAAGAAGGGCGACCGCGTCGGGCTCTACTACGCGAGCGGCAACCACGACGAGCAGGTCTTCGAGAACCCCGACAAGTTCGACATCCTCCGCGACCCGAACCCGCACCTGGCCTTCGGTGGGCACGGCGCGCACTACTGCATCGGTGCGAACCTCGCTCGCCTCGAGGTCGAGGTGATCTTCAACGTGATCGCCGACCGGATGCCGAACATCGTCAAGACCGGCGAGCCCCGCCGGCTGCGCCACGCCTGGATCAACGGCATCAAGGAGCTCCCGGTCAAGTACGCGTAGGCGCAGCCACGGGGGAGCGAAGCGACCGACCGTAAGTGAGCGAGGCCGAGTCGAGCTTGCTCGATCTCGTGCCGAGCGAGCGAGCGTTGAGGCGCGCAGCGCCGATCACGCGTAGGCGCAGCCACGGGGGAGCGAAGCGACCGACCGTGACCGCCTCACGCCAGCAGCGAGGTCGCCGCGACCGCCACGGTCGCGGCGACCTCGGCAATTCCGACCTGCTTCGGCGTCGGCCGGTGCGGCGGCACCAGGATCGCGCGCGCGAGCAGGGCGGCGAAGACGAGAAGCAACGCCCAGGCGGTGCCGGAGTTCTCGACCAGCCCGAACACCACCGCGAGCACGATCAGGGCGAACGCGTGGAAGATCCCGCTGAGCCAGCGGAACGCGACGTTGTCGCGCTCGCGGATCACGGTCTTGACGTAGAACACGGTGCCGGCGAAGTAGAGGAACTGCACCAGGGCGAGCTCCCAGGCCCGCGTGAGGTCGGTGCCCGGGCCCGCGTCGTACGCGACCACGGTCATCAGCGCCGATCCGGCAGTGGTCGCGAGCCCGGACACCAGCGCCCGGTCCTGACGGTGGGCGGCGGCGTACAGGCCGATCGCCAACGGGACCACGAACAACGGCGCCCAGCGAGTGAGTCCCGGCTGCATGAACACCACGACGACGCCGAGCGCGACGCTGAGCACGGTGTAGGCGCGGACGGGCGGGAACCACTTCGCCCGTCGCCGGGACTTCAGCCAGAGCGAGGTCGCGAAGAACGCGAAGTAGCCCGCGAACCAGAACGCGGCGAGGGGCAGCTGGACCCAGGCGACGCCTCCCGCGAGCGCGCCCACGAGCAGGGGAGAGGCGAGCATCGCCCAGGCGCCGTGCTGGTTCGGGACCCAGCCGGGCCCCCGGCGCTGCCGGCCCGGCCGGGTGCGGGGGGTCGTCGTGCTGGTCATGCGTCCCACTGTAGGAGCGGTCCGACCTTCGCCGAGAGGGCACTCGATCTGGCTGGAATGGCGCCGAGCGGGCAGTGCTGCTTCCAGTGCGAGCGCCCGCTCGGCGTGCTTCTGGGCAGCGGGAGTGCCCGCTCGGCTCAGAGGCCCGGGCCCTCCTCGCGCAGACGCTGCACGCTGGTCATCGCCTCGCGCAGCTGGGCGAGCCACTCGTCCGCGTGCTCGCCGACCAGCCGGACGCACCAACCCAGCGCGTCGGCCCGGCTCCGGGCCACCCCGGCCTCCACGAGCGTGTCGAGCACGCGCCGCTCGCGCTGGCGCAGCCGGGTCATCACCGGCGCCGCCACGTTGGTGAACAGCGCCCGGGTCTCGCCGCACGCAGCACCCCACGACACCTTGCGCTCGAACCGCCGCTCGGCCTCGCGCGCGATCCGGATCCGTTGGTCCCGGGTCTCCTCGCGGAACCGGGTGATCCGGCCGACTGCGGCCTCGCGAGCCTCGTCGGTGGATCCCTCGGCCCCGTCCGGTACGGCGATCCGCCCGATCACGACGATCTCGTCGCGGTCGACGCTCACGTCCGCCGGCTCGGTGAACCAGTCGTCCGGCAGCCGGCCGTGGATCCAGCCGGCGATCTGCTCCTGCTCCGTCGCGCTCATCGCGCCACCTCCTGTAACGATGTAATCATGTAATCACACCGGTCAAGAGGATGGTCAGGTCCGCGCCGTGAGCACCTCCGGGCCGTCCTCGGTGATCGCGACGGTGTGCTCGCTGTGCGCACCGCGCGAGCCGTCCGCGCTGCGCAGGGTCCATCCGTCGGGGTCGGTGTAGATCTCGTCGGTGCCGAGCAGGAACCACGGCTCGATCGCGATGACGAGGCCCGGCTGCAGCGGCAGGCCGCGACCCGCGCGGCCGTCGTTGGGCACGTGCGGGTCGCCGTGCATCGTCCGGCCGACGCCGTGCCCGCCGAACTGCAGGTTGATCCCGAGGCCGGCCTCGCGCGCGACGCTGCCGATGGCGTGGCTGATGTCGCCGAGCCGATGGCCCGGCTGCGCCTGCTCGATCGCGGCCGCGAGCGCGCGCTCGGTGGTCGCGATCAGCTCGAGGTCCTCCGGTCGCGGGGTGCCCACGACGAGGCTGGTCGCCGAGTCCGCCACCCAGCCTTCGACGGAGCAGGCGAAGTCGAGGCTGAGCAGGTCGCCGTCCTGCAGGCGGTAGTCGTGCGGGAGCCCGTGGAGCACGGCGTCGTTGACCGACGTGCAGAGCACCTTGCCGAACGGCATCGCGCCGAACGACGGGTGGTAGTCGACGTAGCACGACTCCGCACCGCGCTCGGCGATCATCCGGGCCGCGAGCGCGTCCATCTCGAGCAGGTTGACCCCGACGTCGGCGGCGTCGCGGAGGGCCTCGAGCACCTGGGCCACGAACTGCCCGGCCGTGCGCAGCCTCCCGATCTCGGCGGCGTTGAAGAGCTCGATCACGCGCCGAGCCTAGACGGGCCGACGCCAGGACCCGGACCGGTGTGGGCAGAGAGGCCGCTCAGTCCGGTAGGGGCGGGACCTGGAGCGCCACCAGCGCGATGTCGTCGCGGGGCTCCTGCCCCTGGAAGGCGAGGACGTCGTCGAGCACGCGGCCGATGAGCGGCTCGGCGGTGTCGACGCTCTCGTGGAGCAGCCGCATGAGGCGTTCCTCGCCGTAGAGCTCCGAGCCCCGACGGCCGTCGGTGACGCCGTCGGTGTACAGGAGGACGGTCGTCCCCGGTCGCAGCTCGAACCGGATGTCCTCGTAGGCGACGGACGGGAACGCACCGACGAGGTGGCCCGGCTCCCCGACGACGCGGGGGACCTTGTCGGTGTCGAGCACGATCGCCGGCGGGTGGCCGCCGGCCGCCATCGCGACGTCCCACCAGTCCCCGATCCGGCGCAACCGGAGGACCGCGGCGGTGCAGAAGCGCTCGCTCGGGTGGTCCAGGACGACCTGGTTGAGCTGGCTCAGGATGGTGGCGGGGCTGGTCTCGGAGATCGCCAGGGCGCGGATCGTGTGCCGCACCAGCGTGGCGACGGCTGCGGCCTCGACGCCCTTGCCGGCCACGTCGCCGATCGTGACGACCCAGTCGCTGGCGGAGACGGCGAACACGTCATAGAAGTCCCCGCCGATCTCGTCGCCCGTGCCCGCTGGCCGGTACGCCGTCGCGATGTCGAGACCGTCGATCCACGGGTTCCGCGGCGGCATCAACGTCTCCTGCAGGGTCCGTGCCAGCAGGGTCATGCGCTTCTCGGCGTCCTCGGCGCGCTTCTTGGCGGCGAGCAGCTCACGCTCGTACCTGCGCCGTTCGGTGGCGTCGAAGACGGCGACCCGGGTGATGCCGGGCGCCCCGTCCTCAGCCCGGTCCAGGACCGCGTTGACGAGGACCGGAAGGCGGCTGCCGTCGTGGCGCAGCAGCTCCAGCGCGACCTCGCTGACCTGGCCGTCGAGGAGGAGCAGCGGCCGGAAGTGCGTCTCGTGGAAGAGCTTCGACCCGGCCGCGAGCAGGTCGATGAACCGAACCTGCCCGACGACGTCCCGGGACTCGTGACCGGTCCAGGTCAGGAACGTGGCGTTGGCCTTCACGACGAGCCCGGCGGCGTCGATGCTCAGGTAGCCGCAGGGTGCACGCTCGTAGAGAGCCTCGGGGTCGTCGACGAGCAGCGCCTTCTCGAACGCCGCCCTGGCCTGGTCGTGGCCGGTGATGTCAGGCCCTCACCTTGAGGAAGTCGTTCATGGCGTCGACGACCTCGCCGGGCGCGCTGAGGTGGGGGCAGTGCCCGGTGGCGTCGAGCACGACCAGGCTGGCGTCGGCGAGGTGGTCGGCGACGTAGCGGCCGACCTCGGGCGACGCGATGATGTCCTCGCGGCTCTGCAGCACGAGGCAGCGGGCCGACACGGCGGGCAGGTCGGCCCGGTTGTCGGCGAGGAACGTCGCTCGCGCGAAGCCCTCGGCGATCGCGGGGTCGACCGTGCAGAAGCTCGCCCGCAGCTCCTCGCCGAGCTCGGGACGATCGGGGTTCCCCATGATGGCCGGGGCCATCGACGCGGACCAGCCGAGGTAGTTGCCCGCGAGGGAGTCGAGCAGGTTGTCGATGTCGGCGGGCTCGAAGCCACCGTGGTACCCGGCGTCGTCGAGGTACCGGGGCGAGGGCCCGATCATGACGAGGGCGTCGAAGAGGTCGGGCGCGGCGACCTCGGCGAGCGCACCGATCATCGCGGAGACCGAGTGCCCGACGAAGACCACGTCGCGCAGGCCCAGCGCGCGGCAGATGCGGACCACGTCGTCGGCATAGCCGTCCAGCGAGGCGTACCGGTCGGGGTCGTAGGGAGCGCGCGCCCCGCCCGCACCCACGAAGTCGAACAGGACGACCCGGTAGCGGTCCTCGAACTGGGGCGCGACGTGGCGCCACATGTTCTGGTCGCAGCCGAAACCGTGGGCGAACACCATCACCTGTCCGTCGGGCCGGCCGCGGTCCGTGACGTTGAACGCCTCCACCGGGTGCATCCGCCGATCGTAGGCCACGCCGCCGCGGGCGGCCGGTGCTCGAACCGGCCGGAGGTCTCGGTCGGACCTCGGTCGGGCTTCAGCCGGGCTCCGGGTCGCGGCGCTCGAAGTCGCGGGTGATCGCCTTGAGCAGGTGCGCCGGCAGCACCAGCTCGCCGGACCGGTGCCGGGAGAGCAGCTCGGCGAAGAACATCTGCGGATCGGCGGAGGCGAGCTCGAAGAGGTCGTGGGACCCGTCACCGGCGAGGTGGGAGCTCAGGAACTCGGCCAGCTCCAGGCGCAGCGAGGACCGCTCGTCCGTTCCCATGGTCGCGATGCTAGGTCAGAGCCCGACCGACGCGCGCCACTGGTCGTGCGACGGATGCACCGTGAAGACCAGGTCGAGCTTGGTGATCGTGAAGAGCCTGAGCAGCACGGGGCTGTCGCAGATGATCGCGAACGAGCCGCCGGCGGCGTACGCCTTGCGGCGGCCGCCGATGAGAGCGCCGAGGGCGGTCGAGTCGAGGAACTCCGTGCCCGAGAGGTCGACCACGAGGTTCGCCCGGCCTTGCGAGATCAGGTCGCCGATCCGGTTGCGCAGGGTCGTGTACGACGCCAGGTCGATCTCTCCCTGCGGCGCGAGGATGTCGTACTCACCCTCGGTGCTGTGCCCGATCTCCAGCTCCATGAGCGCCCCCCTTGGCACGACGACCGTCCTGACCCACGGCGGACGCTACACGCGCCAGGGGGCGTCCGCAGTGCTAGTTCGAGGGCTTGTCGGCCCCGACCACCCACATCGCGAAGAACTGCGAGCCACCTCCGTAGGCGTGGCCGAGTGCCTTGCGGGCACCGTCGACCTGGTGCTCGCCCGCCTCGCCCATGACCTGCAGGGACGCCTCGGCGAAGCGGATCATCCCGCTGGCGCCGATCGGGTTCGAGGACAGCACGCCCCCGCTCATGTTCACCGGGATGCGTCCACCCAGCGCGGTCTCGCCGGCCTCGGTGAGCTTCCAGCCCTCGCCCTCGGCCGCGAAGCCGAGGTTCTCCAGCCACATCGGCTCGAACCACGAGAACGGCACGTAGATCTCGGCGCAGTCGATCTCGTCGATCGGGCTGGTGATCCCGGCCTGCTTCCAGAGCGCGGCAGCCGCCTCGCGACCGGCCTGCGGGTTCACCTGGTCGCGCTCGGCGGCGGTCGTCGGCTCGGAACGCATCTGGGTGCCGTGGATCCACGCCGGGTTCGTGACGCCGGAGGTCCCGACCGCACTCTCCGAGGCGATCACCATCGCGCAGGCGCCGTCGGAGGACGGGCAGGTCTCGTCGTACCGGATCGGATCCCAGAGCATCGTCGAGGCGAGCACGGACTCGACCGTGGTGTTCTCGTTGCGCAGGTGGGCGTAGGGGTTCTTGAGCGCGTTCTGGCGGTCCTTGGCCGCGACGATCGCGCCGATGTTCGTCGGTGCGCCGGAGCGCCGGATGTAGGAGCGCACGTGCGGCGCGAAGTAGCCGCCCGCACCGGCGTGCACCGGCATGATGAACGGCACCGGCACCGACAGCGCCCACATCGCGTTGGACTCCGACTGCTTCTCGAACGCGACCGTCAGGACGCGCTCGTGCACGCCCGCCTGCACCAGGGACGCCGCCACGATGGCGGTCGAGCCGCCGACCGAACCCGCGGTGTGCACGCGCAGCAGCGGCTTGCCGGCGGCGCCGAGCGCGTCGGCGAGGTAGAGCTCGGGCATCATCACGCCCTCGAACAGGTCGGGCGCCTTGCCGACGACGACCGCGTCGATGTCGGCGAAGGTCAGCTGGGCGTCGGCCAGGGCCCGGTCGACCGCCTCGCGGAGGAGGCCGGCGATCGAGACGTCCTTGCGGGCGGCCTGGTACTTGGTCTGGCCGACGCCGATGACCGCTGCGGGAACCTTCGCCATCTCAGTTGCTCCCCTTCTTCGAAGCCAGCGTGCAGACCAGGTTCTGCTGCAGCACCGGGCCGGACGTGCTGTGGGCCAGGGCCTTCTCGGACTCTCCGGCCCAGATCCTGCGGGACGCCTCGCCGATCCGGTTGAGGCCCGCGGTGAACATCGGGTTCGCGGTCAGCGCGCCGCCCGACGGGTTCACGGTCACGTCGCTGGCCAGGCCGAGCGCCTCGCGCAGGATGATCTCCTGGTGGCTGAACGGTGCGTGCAGCTCGGCGAGGTCGACCCCGGCGGTGCCGGCGGCGCGGCCGGCGAGGGCGGTGCTCGTCGAGGTGGTCAGGTCGCGGGCGTTCAGCGCGATCGGCTCGATCCGGTGCTCGAACCCGGTGATCCAGGCGGGCGTCTCCCGGGCCTCGTAGGCCTTGTCGCCGGCGGCGATCACGATGGCCGCGGCCCCGTCGGAGACCGGCGCGATGTCCCAGCGGCGCAGCGGGTCGGCGTACATCGGCTGGGCCAGCACGTCGTCGACGGAGGTCGCGCCCTTGCGGATCGCCCACTCGTTCGCCGCCGCGTCGGTCATCGACCGCGCCACCACCTCCGCGGTCGCCTTCTCGTCCCACAGGCCCTTCTCCAGGCCCTCGCGGGCCTGCAAGCCGTTGAGGGAGACGGTGTCGGGCCACAGCGGCTGGACCGTGTAGGGGTCGAGCTGGAGGGACAGGGTCCGGCGCAGCACGCCGGCGGAGGCCTTCCCGAACCCGTAGACGGCGGCCGTGTCGATCTCGCCGGTCTGGATCTTGACCCAGGCCTCGTAGAGCGCCCAGGCGGCGTCCATCTCGACGTGCGACTCCATCACCGGCGGCAGCGCGCCGATCGCGTCCACGGCGGAGACGAACGAGAACGACCGCCCGGCCAGGTAGTCGCTGGACCCGGAGCACCAGAAGTCGATGTCCTTCTTGGTCCAGCCGGTCTGCTCGTAGAGCTCGCCGAAGATCGGCACGAGCAGCTCCACGCAGGTGGGGGATCCGTCCATCTCCTTCATCTGCCGCTGGCTGAAGGCAACGACTGCAACGTCTCTCATATCTCTTCTCCGGTTCCTGAGCCTGTCGAAGGGCTCAGAGGTGCTGCTTGTAGGTCTCGTACTCCGCGTCCGGCTCACCGGTCGGGCGGAAGTACTTGATGTTGTTGAGGTCGGTGGTCCACTCCTCGCGGGGCTTCCAGACCGCCTCGACCCGCATGCCCATGCGCACGTCGGCGGCGTCGCACTCGAGGATCAGGTGCAGGAACGCGATGTCCGCGCCGTCGAGCAGCACGTACGCCGAGACGTAGGGGATCGGGATCTTCTGGCCCTGGAACGGCACGTTGACGATGCAGAACGTCGTGACCGTCCCGCGGTCGGGCAGCTCGATCTCCTCGGCGGTCGGGACGCCGTCGACCGGGCAGGCGCCGCGCGGCGGCACGTAGACCTTCTGGCACTTCGGGCAGCGCTGGCCAAGGATCCGGCCCTCGGCGAGACCGCGGAAGAACTTCGACTCCTCGGGTGACGCGGCGTACATGTACTCCAGGTTGACCGGGCTGATGATCCCCGTGATCTCGGGCTCGCCCGTGGTCTCCACCGACGCGGACGGCGCGGGTTCCTCGTCGCCGACCGGCTCGAACCAGGCGATGTCGCGGATCGTGCCCGTCGGCTCGTCCGCCCAGCGCACCTTGACGCGCATGCCGGTGCTCATCGCCGCGGGGGAGTCGACCGAGACGGCGTGCAGGATCGGCGCGTCGGAACCGTCGAGCAGCACGTGCGCGAACGCGAACGGCCGGTCGAGCGGCTGGTCCTTCACCGGCTCCGTCACCCACGTCCAGGTCTGCACCACTCCGGCGGACGACACGGGAACCAGTTCGGTCACCGCGGCGTGCGTCACCGGGTCGAACTCCGGCGGCGGCACGACGACGCGGCCGTCGGCGAGCACGCCGCCGAGCACCTGCTGCTGGGCGAGCGCGGACATGAACCGGGAGAGCACGGGGCCGAGCGAGCGGGTGTAGTCGAACTCGACCTTCATCGGTGCACTGAGCACGCGCGATTCACTGGGGGCCATGGCACCGAAGTGAAACACGTTCTAGTTCTGGAGGCAAGGAACCGGTAGGGTCGCGCTGCTCGACGACCGATGGAGGAGTGCCGTGAAGCTGGGACTGCAACTGGGCTACTGGGGGGCGCAGCCCCCGCAGGGCGTGGGCGAGCTGGTCGCCGCCGCCGAGGACGCAGGTTTCGACGCGATCTTCACCGCGGAGGCCTGGGGCTCCGACGCCTTCACCCCGCTGGCGTGGTGGGGGCGCGAGACCTCGCGCGTGCGCCTGGGCACCTCGATCGTGCAGATGTCGGGTCGTACGCCGACCAGCATCGCGATGCACGCGCTCACGCTCGACCACCTCTCCGGGGGCAGGGTCGTGCTCGGCATGGGCGTCTCCGGGCCCCAGGTAGTCGAGGGCTGGTACGGCCAGCCCTTCGCCAAGCCGCTGGCGCGCACCCGCGAGGTCGTGGAGATCATCCGCAAGGTGCTCGCCCGCGAAGCGCCCGTCACCAACGACGGCCCGCACTACCCGCTGCCCTACGCGGGTCCCGGCTCGGTGGGGCTCGGCAAGCCGCTGAAGCCGATCGTGCACCCGCTGCGGGCCGACATCCCGATCTGGCTGGGGGCCGAGGGGCCGAAGAACGTCGCCCAGACCGCCGAGATCGCCGACGGGTGGATCCCGATCTTCTACACGCCGCGGTCAGCGGGCATGTACCAGCCGTGGCTGGACGAGGGCTTCGCCCGACCCGGCGCCCAGCGGACCCGGGCGGACTTCGAGATCGCGGCCACCTGCCACCTGCAGATCACCGAGGACAACGGGCCGGCGAAGCAGGCGGTCATCGACGCGATGAAGCCCTACGTGTCGCTCTACATGGGCGGCATGGGTGCCAAGGAGCAGAATTTCCACAAGCAGGTGTTCGAGCGGATGGGCTACGGCGACCTCGCCGACGAGGTCCAGCGGCTGTACCTGTCGGGGGAGAAGGACAAGGCCACGTCGCTGATCCCGGACGAGCTCGTCGACGACATGCACATCATCGGCGACGCCGGCTACGTCAGGGAGCGGGCCGCGGAGTGGGAGGCCACCGGCGTGACCACCCTGCTGCTCAGCCTCGGCTCGCCCGACGACATCCGGCGGATCGCCGAGGTGCTCGCCTGACGGGTCGCGACGACCTCAGCCGAACGTGACCGCCTCGGTGGGCACGACGGCTGCCTCCCGGCCCGGCCCGGTCTGGAACGTCCAGTAGAGGTTGGCGTGGGAGACCACCTGCTCCGGGGCCGGAGCGCCCCACTGGGTGAGGTCCTCGGTGGTGTGCGCGTCGCTGACCAGCGTGGTGTCGTAGCCGCGCACGAAGGCGCCGTGCAGGGTCGCCCGGATGCACGCGTCGGTCTGCGCGCCGGTGACCACGAGCTGGCCGACGGCCCGGTCGCGCAGGACGTCCTCGAGGTCGGTCGCCTCGAACGCGTCCCCGTGGCGCTTGTGCACGACCGGCTCCGCGTCGGCGGGATCCAGCTCGGGCACGAGTCGCCAGGCGTCGGTGTCGGGGACGAGCTCGTCGGACGAGTGCTGCACCCACACGACCGGGGCGCCGGCCTCGCGGGCACGCGTGACGAGCTGGTCGATGTTGGCCACGACCTCGTCGCGGTTGAACGAGCCGTCGACGACGCCGTTCTGCACGTCGACCACCAGGAGCGCGCGGTTCGGTCGGTCGGACAGGGTGGTCATGAGGAGCCTCCTCGTCGGTGGGGTCGCTTCACGACGAGACTAGATCGGCGCACCGACAGCCCGTCGGGGCCGAACCGGCCTCACGCCACGCAGAACTCGTTGCCCTCGGGGTCCTGCATGACCACGAAGTGGAAGGCGTCCTCGGGGTCGTCCTGGCTGGCCCGGCGCTGCACGCGCGCGCCGAGTGCGACGAGCTCGTCGACCTTGGCCTCCACGAGGCGGACCCGCTCGGCGTACGGCAGCGCGTCGTCGCGGGCGGTTGCGTAGAGGTCGAGGTGGAGCCGGTTCTTGCCGGCCTTGGTCTCGGGCACCTCCTGGAACCACAGCGGCGGGCGCAGCCCCTCGGGGTCGAAGAGGCGGTCGTAGAACGTGCCGTCGTCGTCCGCGCGGCCGCGGTAGTGCGCCCACCACGTGGTGTCCGGCTCGGTGGGCGGCACGTGCACGTAGCCGAGGGCCCGGCCCCAGAACCGGGCCAGCCGGGCCGGGTCGTTGGCGTCGATGGTCAGCTGGAAGAACACCATGCCGAGCAGGCTAGGGCTGTCTCCCGACAGGTGTCGTGGCGGTCGTCCCGCCCGTTCCCGTTGCCCCAGACCTAGAACACGTTCTAGTCTGGCCGGCATGACTGGCTCTGAGGACAACCTGCGCACGGGTACGCACAACGGCCACCTGATGGTCGCCGCCCTGAAGCGGCACCGGGACCGGCCGATCATCCACCTGGGGGACGTGACGCTCACGGGGCAGCAGGTCGCCGAGCGGATCAGCACCTACGTCCAGGCCTTCGAGTCGCTCGGCGCCGGCAGCGGCACCGGCGGCGCGCTGCTCGCGCTCAACCGGCCGGAGGTCCTCTTCATCCTCGGCGCGGGTCAGACGCAGGGCTACCGGCGTACGTCGCTGCACCCGCTCGGGTCCGCCGACGACCACGCGTACGTCATCAACGACGCCGACATCACGACGTTGATCGTCGACCCGTACTTCGCCGAGCGCGCGATCGAGCTGCTCCGGAAGTGCCCCGGCCTGACCCAGGTGCTCACCATCGGGCCGGTGCCCGAGGAGGTCGCGAAGGCCGCCGCCGACGGCGGCCGCACCACCGCCGACCTGACCGAGGTCGCCGCGGGGTTCGAGCCGCAGCGGCTGGAGGCGAAGCTGCTCCCGCCCGACCACATCGTGTCGATCACCTACACCGGCGGCACGACCGGCAAGCCGAAGGGCGTCGTCGGCCTGACCCAGACGATGAACACGATGACCAGCGTCCAGCTGGCCGAGTGGGAGTGGCCGGAGTCGCCGCGCTTCCTCATGTGCACGCCGCTCTCGCACGCGGGCGCCGCCTTCTTCGTCCCGGTCGTGATCAAGGGCGGCACGCTGTTCGTCTCCGCGCGGTTCGACCCTGCCGAGGTCCTGGCCACCATCGAGGAGAAGAAGATCAACTCCCTGATGCTGGTGCCGACGATGCTCTACGCGCTGCTGGACCACCCTGACTCGCGCACCCGCGACCTGTCCTCGCTCGAGACCGTGTACTACGGCGCTTCGGCGATCAACCCGGTCCGGCTCAAGGAGGCGATCGAGCGGTTCGGCCCGATCTTCGCCCAGTACTACGGACAGTCCGAGGCGCCGATGGTGATCTCGTACTTCCCGAAGGGCGACCACGTCGACGCCGAGGGCAGGCCGATCGAGTCACGGCTGACCTCGTGCGGTCGCCCCGCCGCCCTGGTGCGCACGGCGCTCCTCGGCGAGGACGGCAACCCGGTGCCTCAGGGTGAGCCGGGGGAGATCTGCGTCGCGGGCCCGCTGCTCTCCGGCGGTTACTGGCAGCTGCCCGAGCAGACCGCGGAGACCTTCCGCGACGGCTGGATGCACACCGGTGACGTGGCCCGCGAGGACGAGGACGGCTTCTGGTACATCGTCGACCGCACCAAGGACATGATCGTCACCGGCGGATTCAACGTGTTCCCGCGCGAGGTCGAGGACGTCGTCGCGGAGCACCCGGCGGTCGCGCAGGTGGGTGTGATCGGCACGCCGCACGAGAAGTTCGGCGAGGCGGTCACCGCGATCGTGGTGCTGCGCGAGGGCCACGATCTCACCGACGAGGTGGTCGCCGAGATCCAGGACATGGTCAAGGAGCGCAAGGGCTCCGTGCAGGCGCCCAAGCAGGTGATCGCCACCGACGCATTGCCGCTGACCGCGCTGGGCAAGCCGGACAAGAAGGCGCTCCGCGCCCGGTACTGGGAGGGTCAGGGCCGCTCGATCGGCTGACCGTCCTCCGGACGCAGGTCGGCCGTGGTGCCCTCGGGGGCACCACGGCCGACGTCCCCCGGTTCAGCGGGGGCAGAGCGGGACGTTCGCGTTGTACGACGCGAACAGGCTCTGCGGGTTCTTCCGCCAGATCCAGGCGTGCAGCGTCCACAGCCCGAGCGACGGGTTCGGGACCATCTGTTGTCCGAGGAAGTGCGGAGCGGTCGCCGCGTCGGACATCTTGACGATGTACTCGACCGCGACCAGCTTCAGGGTCCCGTCGTGCATCTCGTAGACCAGCGCCTCGGGATGGGTCCGGCTCAGCTGCCCGCCGTCGTTGAGCAGGTCGCCGTTGACCAGGTGGAAGCCCATGCCCTGGTTGGTGCTGGGGCTGTCGAAGCACGGCAGGCCCGGGTCGCCGTACCCCGCGGCCTCGGCCTGCGAGGTCGCGTGGAAGGCGGCGGTCGACGCCCGCACGTCGTCGAGCCCGTCGGTGTGCGCCTGGGCGCTCCCGGCGTACCCCGCCGCGAGGACTCCGGCCGCTGCTGCCGCGGAGACCGTCACGCGGACACCTGCGCGACGCATCGTCAGACGCCTTCCTGGACCTGGTAGATCTCGTCGGCGACCAGACCGTGGGCATCCCGGTGCACGGTGTTCGCGGTCTCCGCGTCGGGTGCGTCGACGAGGCAGAAGATCTTGCCGGCCTTCTCGTCGACCCAGTAGCGGAGGTACTGGACGTCGTGGTCGCCCTGGGTCGCGAGGTCGGCCTGGTGGGCCTTGGCCACGTCGTCGATGCCGACGCCGCCGTCCATGTGGTGGATGTCCATGAAGAGAGGCATGTGTTGCTCCTTTGGTTGAGGTGGTGCTTCGACGCTAGGGACCGCCGGGGACGGCGGGATCGGTGACGGATGCCCAGATTGGGCCGGCCGCCTGCCCAGGTTGGGGCCGGGAGCGGTTCCCGCCGAGCCGGGAACCGCTACCACCCCGGAACGTTCACCGCGAGGCGTGGATGCTCGCGGCGTGCGCGCTGATCACCAGCTGCGACACCCGGGTGTCGTCGGTGATCCTCGGGCCGGCGACGCTCGAGCAGACCGAGCCGGGGTCGAACTCGGCAGCGTGGTCCGCCGGTGCCTGCGTCCCGTGGGCGGAGCCCACGGTGGTCAGGGCGAGGAAGAGCGCCGCGGGAAGGGCCCACCGGCCGATCGCCCGGGTCGTGCTCGGGGCGCCGGTCGAGGTGCTGGTGGAGGTGCTGGTCGACGTGGTGTCTGAGGTGAATTCCATGGTGTGCTCCTTGGTCGAGGTGGTGCTTCGACGCTAGGAGCGAAGGGGTTTTCCCCAGATCCGTGAAGGGCTGCCCATGTTGGCGTGGGGACACCCAGGTTTCAGAGACGCGCAGCCAGCTCTGCGGCCTCGGTACGGCTTGATACACCCAACTTGGCGAGGATCGACGAGACGTGGTGGTCGACGGTGCGCTGGGAGAGGAAGAGGCGCTGGGCGATCTCGGCATTGGTCAAGCCCTCGCGGAGGACTCCGAGCACCTCCGCCTCGCGGGCCGTGAGGCCGGCCGGGTGCGCCGCGGTCGTCGGCCGCGGACCGCGCTGGGCGGGGACGTGGATGCCCCGCTGACGGAGCAGCGTCCGCAGGTTGCGAACGGCGGGCGCCGCGCCGAGACCGGCGAACACCTCGAGGGCGCGCGTCATGGACTCGGGCTCGCCGGTCCAGGTCAGCGCGACGGCCTCCTCGAACGGGCAGCCCAGCTCGTGCCAGGCGTCGGCGGCGGCTGCGTGGTCCCCCCGGATCTCCAGGGCGTACGGCGCCGGTGCGTGTGCGTGGTCATCGGCCGGCAACCGCTCGAGCCGGCGCAACCAGGCGGCGAGCTCGCCGTGCAGCCATGGGTCCGTGCCGGCGTGCGCGTCGTACGCCGCGAGGACGTGCCGGTCGACCAGGGAGAGGTCCTGTGCCAGCCAGGCCGCCTCGGCCGCCGTGACTGCTGCGTGCACCGACCACTCGGCGTTGCCCAGGCCGTCGGCCAGCGTCCAGATGCGGTCCAGGAGCGCCCGGCCCTCGGGCTCGCCCAGGCGCAGGAGCACCCGGGCGGCCGGGATCGCCAGGTGCAGCTCGTTGACCTCGGAGATCGGCTCGGCCAGGGTGCTGCGGGCGAGGTCGGCGGCAGCGGCGAGACGGCCCTCGCGCATGAGGGCGTCGACCCGGCTGCCCCGGAGGCACACGGAGTGCGTCCTCATGTCGTGGTCGCGGCAGAACTCCATGCCCTCGGTCCACGCCCACTCGAACTCCGCGGACCGGAAGCTCCCGACCGCGTTCACGTAGGTGTTGACGTAGTTCTCCGCGCAGAGGGTGTCGTCACCGACGCGGAGGCCCAGCTCGAGCGATCGGCGGAGCAACGCGTAGTCCAGGACGCCGTGCTGCAGGTCCCGGAACGCGTCGCCCATGAGCACGCGCGGAAGGACGGTCTCGTCGCCGCTGGTCTCGCCGATCCGTCGGGCCTCGGCGAACAAGGGGACGGCCTCCTCGAGGGTCCTCGTGCTCGCGAAGTGGTAGAGCGCCAGCGCCTTCTCCGCCGAGGCCGGTCGGTCGACCATGAGCGCGTAGGACTCGGCCATGGCGCGGCCGTGCTCCTCGCCGCGGCAGAGGCGCCACATGCAGTTGCCGTAGCGGCGCAGCGCGCGGCTGAGGGCCTCGACGTCTCCGAGCTCCCGGCGGATCGCCACCGACTCGGCCCAGTGCTCGGCGGCCTCGGCCCAGTGGTCGCGCAGCGAGAGCGCCTCGGCGAGCCCGTCGTGCGCCGCGGCCCGCTCCTCGGGAGTCAGGCCGCCCAGCAGGGGAAGGGCGCTCCGGTAGTGCCCGACCGCCTCGCGGTTGGATCCGACCGCGGCCGCCTCGGCCGCCGCCGCCAGGGCATGACGCAGCAGCGCGGCGCCGTCCCCGCCGCGCTCGGCGTGGTGGGCGAGCGAGCCGTGGTCGCCGCCCTCGCGCTCGAGCACGGCGAGCGCCGCCCGGTGCAGCTCGGTCGCCTCGTACGCCGGCACGGACTCCTCGACCGCCAGGCGCGTGAGCTCGTGGCGGAACCGGAAGGCGAGGCCGTCGGCGACGAGCACGCCGCTGCGGTGGCACTCGTCGAGCGCCGACGCCGGCACGCCCGCGACCGACGCGATCACCGGCGCCGGGGCCGGCCGGCCGAGGACGGCAGCGGCGGCCAGGATCCGCCGGGCGTCGGCGCCGTGCTGCTGGACGCGCATCCGGACCAGGTCGGCCACCGACGGTGGCACGTCGGCCGGGGCGAAGCGCAGCACCTCGGTGACGAAGAACGGGTTGCCGCCGGTCATGGCGTGCACCCGCTCGGTCTCCCGGGCGCCCTGACCCGCGAGCCGGCGTACCGCTTCCGCGGTGAGGGGTGGCAGCGAGATCCGGCGCGTCGAACCGTGGCCGGCGAGCTGGCCGAGCAGCGTCGGCAGGATGCTGTCCGGTGCCGGCTCGTCGTTGCGCAGGGTCACCAGGACGAGGGCGGGCACCCCGCCGAGCCGGCGGGACAGGAACATCAGCCAGTCCAGCGTGGCCTCGTCCGCCCAGTGCACGTCCTCGACGACCACTCCGGTCACGGAGGCCCGGGACGCGAGGAGCGACAGGAATTCTCCGAACAGCTCGTTGCGGTTCGCCCCCGCGGCGAAGAGCTCGCGGAGCCGGCCTCCCGACCGCGCGGCGATCTCGTGCAACGGGCCGAGCGGCCGCGGGGTGAAGCCGCCGTCGGAGGCACCCCAGAGCCAGGCGATGTCCGGCCGCGAGGCACGGAAGGCGTCCACGAGGGCGGTCTTCCCGATTCCGGCCTCGCCGGCGACGAGGACCAACCGGCCGTGGCCCTGGGCTGCGTCGGTGGCGTAGTCGGTCAGCGCGTCCAGGAACGGTCCTCGCTCGAGGAGCTCCGGTTCGGTGGCCGGCGGCTGGATGCCGCTCACGTTCCTGTCCTGGCCGCGCCGGCTCGGGCTGCCTCGGCCCGGTTGTCGACTCCC
>NZ_RJSF01000040.1:841066-843372 GCF_003725535.1 Nocardioides pocheonensis
CAGCCGATCTCACGCCAGGCGGCTGCTGCCTCGGCGTACCGACCGGCGAGCTCGAGCGAGTACGGCGCCGGCACCGTCCGGTCCGGGTCTACCCGATGGCCCAGACGCGCGAGCCAGGCGCTCAGCTCGCCGTGCAGCCACGGATTGTCGGTGAGACCGCGCCGGTAGACCTCGTGCACCTCGGGTGTGACGAGAGTGGAGTCGCCCGTGAGCCAGGCGCCCTCGACGGCGGCCGTGGCGACCTGGACGAGCCAGTAGGTCTCGTCCTTGTCCTCACCGAGCTGCCACGTGGCCTCCAGCCACTCCCGAGCCGCAGTCCGTCCGAGCCGGAAGCCCGCGCGGGCCAGACCGATGCCCAGGACCATCCTGTTGAGCGGCGAGATGGTCTCGTTCATGGTCTGCAGCGCCAGCTCGATCGCCTGGGTGTTCTGGCCCCGGCGGAGCAGCTCGGCCACCTTCGACCCGCGGAGGTACACGCTCCAGGTCTGCTCCTCGTGATCGAGCGCGTGGGCGAGCGCCTCGTCGTACCGGTCGCCGAACTCGTCCAGCCGCAGCGTGTCGATCGTGCACGCATAGAGGTTCGCGTAGGAGCAGGCCGTCAGACTGTGGTCTTTCGAGCGCAGACCGAGCTCGATCGCGGCCTCGAGGTCGTCGAAGGGGACCACGCCCGACGCGAAGTCGAGGCTCGCCTTGCCGATGAGTGCGCGCCCGACCAGCGCGTCGTCGCCCAGGTCCTTGCTGATCCGGGTGCACTCGTCGCTCGCTGCGCGCCGGTCCTCCGCCGACACGTAGTCCGCCCAGCTCCGGACGTAGAAGGCCCACGCGCGTTCCACGCTGTCGTCGGCTTCGCGCATGAGCTCGTAGACCTCTTCCTCGACAGCTCGGCGCTCCTCCGAGCGGCAGAGGCGCCCCAGGCACATCTCGTACCGGCGCAGGCAGTGGCTCAACGCTTCCGGGTCGTCGAAGGTCCTCCGCAGCGTGACCGCCTCGTGCCACGGCTCTGCGGCCTCGGCCCACTGGTCCCGCGCGGAGAGCGACTCGGCGAGCGCCTCCAGGAATTCGGCGTGGTCGAGCGGGTCGAGCCGGTCGGCGTACTTGAGTGCCCGGCGGAACTGGACGATCGCCTCACGATGTGAGCCTGCTTCGGCTGCAGCGCGGCCGGCGCGCCGAGCGTGCCGGAGGACGGCGTCCGCGTCGTCGCACGCCACGGCGTGGTGCGCGAGCTCGGCCGGATCCGCGCCGTCGCGTTCGAGGGCGAGCAGGGCGATCCGGTGCAGCTCCCTGGCCTCCACGAGAGGTACGCCGTGCTCGACGGCACGCCGGGTCAGCTCATGACGGAACGTGTAGGAGCCGTCCGCGGCGGCGACGAGGGTGCCTGAGGCCGTGCACTTGTCGAGCACCGCCGGCGCCACTCCCGCAACCGCAGCCACGAGGCTCGCCGAGGCCGGTCGACCGAGGATCGCTGCGGCGGCGAGCATGCGCCGGGCCGGTGTGGAGTGATCGAGGACCCGGCTGCGGACGACGTCGGCGACCGACGGCGGCACGACGTCCGAGGTGTTCGCGAGCAGCTCCGTCACCAGGAACGGGTTGCCGCCAGTGAGCGAGAGCACCTCGGTGGCGTCGCGCTCGCCGCTGAGGCTGCGCACCGCGTCGAGGCCGAGGGGCGGGAGTGCCATCCGGCGGGTGGAGCCGTGCCCGAGGACCTTGCCGATCACGCGCGCGAGCTCACCGTCCGAGCCCGGCTCGGCGTCGCGGTAGGTCGTGATCACCAGGGCGTGCGCGCGCCCCACACGGCGCGCGATGTAGACGAGCCAGTCCAGCGTGGCCTCGTCGGCCCAGTGCAGGTCCTCGATCACCACGCCCGTGGGCCGCCGACCGTCGGCTAGGATCTCGAGGAAGGCCGCGAACAGGTCGTTGCGGTCAGCGCCCGACGCGAAGAGGTCACGCAGCCGGCCACCCTCCGAGCTGGCGATGTCGTGCAACGGGCCGAGGGCGCGGGGAGTGAACCCGCCGTCACACGCACCCCACAGCCAGTGCATGTCGGGATGCGCCTCGCGGAAGGATTCCACCAGGGAGGTCTTGCCGATCCCTGCCTCGCCGGTGATCACCACCAGGCGCCCGGTGCCGGATGCGGCGTCCGCGGCATACCGTTCCAGCGCGTCGAGGAACGGTTCTCGTTCGAGCAACGCGGTCGGTCGACTGTCGGCGCTCGACGTCCGGTCCGCCGCCGGCACTATCTCGCCCCCGTCTCTTGTGGGCTCAGATCCGCGCCGGCTCGGGCTGCCTCGGCCCGGTTGTCGACTCCC
>NZ_RJSF01000040.1:843506-999069 GCF_003725535.1 Nocardioides pocheonensis
GCCCTCGACCTCGAGCGAGTACGGCGCCGGCAGCGGATGTTCGCGATCCACCGGGCGACCGAGCCGGATGAACCAGCCGGTCAGGTCGCCCAGCGCCCAGGTCCCCACGCCCGTGGCCAAGGACGGATGGTCGTCCAGGCCGCGCCGATAGAGCTCGTCCACCTGCTCGGTCAGCACGCTCTGATCTCCGAGCAGCCAGGCGGCTTCGGCGGCGGCGGCCGCCACCGACACGAGCCAGTACGCTTGGTTGTTCGCCCGGCCCAGAGCCCACAGCTCGTCCAGCCACGCGCGTGCCTCGGGTCGGCCCACGCGGAACCCCGCGCGCACGAGCCCGACCATCACCTGCATCTTGTTGAGCGGGGCGATGTTCTCGGCGAAGCACTCGAGCGCGAGGTCGATGGCCCCGTCGTTGGCGCCGCGCCGCACCAGCTCCTTCACACGTGACCCGCGCAGGAAGAGGGCGTACGTGTGCTGCTCGTGGTCGAGGCAGTAGGCGAGGCCCTCCTCGTAGACGTCTGGGAAGAGGTCGAACCGCAGCTGGTCGACCTTCGCGTCGTAGATGTTCGCGTACGCGCAAGCCGTCAGCCATGGCTCGCCGGAGCGCTTCCCGTGAGCGAGGGCCTCCTCGAGTGCGCTGAAGTCGATCACGCCCGAATCGCTCTCGGCGAAGACACCGGCCAGGAGTGCCTTGCCGACGAGCGCGTCGTCGCCGAGGTCCTTGCCGATCCGGGCGCACTCCTCGATCGCTGCGCGCCGGTCCTCCACCGGGATGTGGTCGGACACGCCTCGGACCCAGAAGACGATCGCGCGTTCCGCGCTGTCGTCGGCCACGCGCATGAGCTCGTAGGCCTCTTCCTCGGCAGCCCGGCTCTCCTCGTTGCGGCACAGCCGCGACAGGCACATGCCGTAGCGGCGCAGGCACCGACTCAGGGCGACCGCGTCGCCGAGCCCCCGCCGGAGCTCGATCGTCCGGCGCCAGTGCCCCTCCGCCTCGCCACTCTGGTTGCGGACCAGGAGCGACTCCGCAAGCGCCTCCTCGAGGTCGGCTTGCTCGGCGGTCGCCATCTGCCCGGTGTGCGTGAGCGCACGGCGGAACTGGACGATCGCCTCGCGGTGGGCGCTGGCTTCGGCGGCGGCTCGACCGGCTCGGGGCGCGTGACGGAGCACGGCCGCCGTGTCCCCGGCGGCGACGGCGTGATGGGTGAGCTCGGCGGCGTCGGCACCTTCGCGCTCGAGGACGAGGAGCGCGATCCGGTGCAGCTCGGCGGCGTGCACGCGGGGGAGGGCGTCCTCGACGGCTCGTCGAGTCAGCTCGTGCCGGAAGGCGAAGTCAGGACCGGCCGGGACGAGCGTGCCGGAGCTGATGCACTCGTCAACGGCGATGGCGGCAACGCCGCTGACCGCGGCGAGCAACGAGGCGGGAGCCGGCCGGCCGAGCACCGCCGCAGCCGCCAGGATGCGCTGGGCCTCCGGTGAGTGCCGGCGTACGCGGGCCCGGACGATGTCGGAGACCGACGGAGGCACCTCGCGCCCACCGAGGGCGACCACTTCGCCGACGTAGAAGGGGTTGCCCCCGGTCAGTGCGTGCAGGTCGTCCGCGTCGTGGCCGTCCGCGAGCCGCGCGACCGCTGAGGCCGACAGGTGCGGCAGCGCGATCCGGCGGGTGGACGAATGGGCGGCGAGGCGGCCCATCACGTCGGCGAGCAGGCCGTCGTCGCCGGGTTCGTCGTCGCGCGCGGTCACCAGCACCAGGGCAGGCAGCCCGGCGAGCCGCCGGGAGACGTGGTTGAGCCAGTCCAGGGTGGCCTCGTCGGCCCAGTGCAGGTCCTCGACGACCACGCCGATGCGCCGACCGTCGACACCCTGGCCGAGCAGCTCGACGAACGCGGCGAAGAGCTCGTTCCGGTCGGTCTCCGGCGCGCACAGGTCGCGCAGCCGTCCACCGACGGCCGCCGCGATGTCGTGGAGCGGCCCCAGGGGACGCGGCGTGAAACCACCGTCGCAGGCACCCCAGAGCCAGGCGATGTCCGGGCGGCTCGCCCGGAACGCGTCGACGAGGGAGGTCTTGCCGATCCCGGCCTCGCCGGCGACGAGGACGAACCGGCCGTGGCCCTGGGCTGCGTCGGCGGCGTAGTCGGTCAGCGCGTCCAGGAACGGTGCTCGCTCGAGCAGCTCCGGTTCGGTGGCCGGCGGCGGGATGCCGCTCACGTTCCTGTCCTGGCCGCGCCGGCTCGGGCTGCCTCAGCCCGGTTGTCGACTCCCAGCTTGCCCAGGATGGAGGAGACGTGGTGGTCGACGGTGCGCGGGGAGAGGTACAGGCGCTTGGCGATCTCGGCGTTGGTGAGGCCCTCGCGCAGGAGGTCGAGCACCTCGGCCTCGCGGGCGGTCAGGCCTGCGGGGTGCGCGGCGGTGGTGGCCCGTGGGCCGCGTTGGGTCGGGACGTGGATGCCCTGCTCCTGCAGCAGCGTGCGGAGGTTCCGGGCGGCCGGTGCCGCACCGAGGCGGGTGAAGAGGTCCAGCGCCCGCTTCATCGCTTCGGGATCGCCGGTCCAGGTCAGCGCGACGGCCTCCTCGAACGGGCAGCCCAGCGCGTGCCAGGCGTCGGCCGCCTCGGCGTACCGACCCTCGACCTCGAGCGAGCAGGGAGGCACCAGCTCGCGACCGAGGTCGACGTCGTGACCGAGCCGTCCGAGCCACGCCATCAGCTCACCGTGGGCCCACGGGTCGTCGGTGAACCCCCGACGGTAGGCGTCGAGGACCCGTTCATCCACGAGCGTGGGGTCTCCGGTGAGCCACGAACCTTCGGCAGCACAGGTGGCGATGTGGACCAGCCAGAAGGTCTGGTCGTTGCCCACACCGAGCTCCCACGTCTCCTCGAGCCACGCGCGCGCCTCGGGTCGTCCGAGGCGGTAGGCGGCCCGCGCGAGCCCGAGCATGATGTGCATCCGGTTCACCGGAGACGTGGGCTCCTCCAGGGTCTCCTGGGCGAGCGCCACAGCCTGCTCGTTGGCGCCGCGACGCAACAGCTCCGTGACGCGCGACCCCCTCAGGCACAGGCTGTAGGTGTGCTGCTCGTGCTCGAGACAGTAGGAGAGCGACTCGTCGTACCGTTCCGCCGCGGCGAACCGGAGCATGTCGATCGAGGTCTCGTAGAGGTTCGTGTACGCCGCCGCCGCGAGCAGGGTGTCCCCGCTGCGCAGCCCGTGCTCGAGGGCCTCCTCGAGCGCGTCGAAGTCGATGATGCCGCGGTCCGCCTCGACGAACGCCTGGGCCATGCAGCTGCGTCCGACGAGCGCTTCGTCGCCGAGGTCCTTGGAGATCCGCGTGCACTCGTCGAGGGCGAGTCGGCGCTCGGCGAGCGGAGTGATCTCGTCGGTGGCGCGGTTGTAGAACGCGAGGGCGCGCTCGGCGCTGTCGTCCGCGTCGCGCATGAGCTCGAAGGCCTCGTCGTGCGCCGCCCGGAAGTCGGCCGTCCGGCACAAGCGCCAGAGGCAGACTCCGTAGCGCCGCAGGCACCGGGCGAGGTCGGCGGGCTCATGGAGGGTGCGGCGGATCTCGATGGCGCGCTGCCAGTGCGGCTCCGCCTCCTTCCACTGGTCACGGGTCGACAGCGACTCGGCCGCCGCCTCCTCGAGATCGGCCCGTTCCTGCGGTGACATCCGGTCGGCATGCTCGAGTGCCCGGCGGAACTGGACGATCGCCTCGCGGTGGGCACTCGCCTGCGCCGCCGCTCGTCCTGCGCGCGGGGCGTGACGCAGGATGGCGTCGACGTCACCCGCGCCCAGCGCGTGGTGGGTGAGCTCGGCGGCGTCGGCGTCGGCCTGCTCGAGCGCGAGCAGCGCGATCCGGTGGAGCTCCTCGGCCTGCACGTGCGGGACGGCTTCCTCGACCGCACGCCGAGTCAGCTCGTGCCGGAACCCGAAGTCGTGCCCCACCGGCACGAGGGTGCCCGAGGAGACGCACTCGTCCACGGCGGCCGCGGCGACTCCGCTCACGGCGGCGAGCAGCGCGGCCGGTGCCGGCCGTCCGATCACCGCGGCCGCGGCGAGGATGCGCTGGCCCGCGGGAGAGTGGCGCTGCAGGCGTGCCCGGACGACGTCGGCGACCGACGGCGGCACCTCGTCGGCCCCGAGGGCCAGCAGCTCTCCGACGTAGAACGGGTTGCCTCCGGTCAGGGCGTGGATGTGAGCCGCGTCGTGCCCGTCGGCGAGCTCCGCGACGCCGCCGGGGGAGAGGCGCGGAAGGGAGATCCTGCGCGTCGAGGAGTGCGCCGCGAGTCGTCCCATCACGTCGGTGAGCAGATGGTCCTCACCGGGTTCGTCGTCGCGATGGGTGAGCAGCACCAGTGCCGGCATCCCGGAAAGACGGCGGGAGAGGTGGCAGAGCCAGTCGAGCGTGGCCTCGTCGGCCCAGTGCAGGTCCTCGACGACGACACCCACCGGGTGGTTCCCGTCACTGCCTGCCTCCAGGACCTCCAGGAAGGCCGCGAAGAGCTCGTTGCGATCGTTCCCTGCCACGCACAGCTCGCGGAGCCGGCCGCCGACGTCGAAGGCCATGTCGTGCAGCGGGCCGAGCGGTCGCGGCGTGAACCCGCCGTCGCAGGCACCCCAGAGCCAGCGCAGCTCGGGACGCTGTGCGCGGAAGGAGTCGACCAGGGACGTCTTCCCGATGCCGGCCTCTCCGGCGACGACCACCAGGCGACCGTGTCCCGAGGCGGCGTCCGCGGCGTACTCGGCCAGCGCGTCGAGGAAGACCTCGCGCTCCAGCAGCTGCGTCGTTGCGTTCGTCACGAGACATGACCCCCTTGTCCGCGCCCCCCTCGAATCACCGTAGGTCGGCCCGGTCCCGGGTGCACTAGCCCGTTCGGGTCACCCGGCGAGGAACGAGAACCGCACCTCACGCTCGCTGTTGTCGACGTTGAGGTCGACCAGGCAGATGCTCTGCCACGTCCCGAGGAGGAGTCGTCCGCCCACGACCGGCACGGTCGCGTACGGCGGGACGAGGGCCGGCATCACGTGCGAGCGCCCGTGCCCGCGGCTGCCGTGGCGGTGCCGCCACCGGTCGTCGGCCGGCAACAGGTCGGCGAGAGCGGAGAGCAGGTCGTCGTCGCTCCCGGCGCCGGTCTCGATGATCGCGATGCCGGCGGTCGCGTGCGGCACGAACACGTGGAGCAGCCCGTCGCCCTTGTCCGCGACGTACGCCGCGGCGTCACGAGTCAGGTCGAGGACCGCCTCCCGGTCGCCGGTGCGGTAGGGGCGCGTCTCGGTGTCCATGCCGCCACCGTAGTGAGGAGGGTTTCGGCAGGCTCAACCACCGGTGGTTGAGCCTGCCGAAACCTGCTCTCAGCTGCCGGTGAAGTTCGGCGTGCGCTTCTCGGCGAAGGCGCGCGGGCCCTCCTTGGCGTCGTTCGAGGCGAACACCGCGGCGCCGACCTTGGCGTCCTCGGCCCAGCACTCGTTCTCGTGCTTGCCCTCGGAGTCGCGCACGGTCTTGAGGATCGCCTGGACCGCGAGCGGGCCGTTCGCGCAGATCAGGTCGGCGATCTCGTGGGCCTTGGCCAGCGCCTCGCCGTCGGGGACGACGTGGCCGATCAGTCCCAGCTCCTTGGCCTCGGGGGCCTTGATGTGCCGGCCGGTGAGCAGCAGGTCCATCGCCACCGTCTGCGGGATCTGGCGGGGGAGGCGCACGACCGAGCCGCCGAGCGGGTAGAGGCTCCAGCGGGCCTCGGAGATGCCGAACTTCGCGGACTCCCCGGCGATCCGGATGTCGGTGGCGGTGAGGATCTCGGTGCCCCCCGCGATCGCCGGGCCCTCGACGGCGGCGATGAGCGGCTTCTTGAGCCGGTAGCCCTTGAGCAGCGACTTGATCACCGTCGGGTCGTACGCGCCGGACTCGAACGACTCCGAGGGCGGCTTCTGGTTCATGGACTTGAGGTCGGCCCCGGCACAGAAGTAGCCGCCGGCCCCGGTCAGGATGACCACCCGGATCTCGGGATCGCTGTCGGCCCGCTCCCAGGCCTGCTCCATGATCGCGAGCATCTCTCCGGACAGCGCGTTGCGCGCTTCGGGCCGGTTCATGGTCACGACGAGCTTGTGGCCGTCCTGCTCGACGAGGCAGTGCGGGGCGGCGGTCTCGGGCGCAGCGGTGTCCGTCATGGGGGCGATGCTAGCCAAAAACAAGAACGTGTTCTAGTCTCGGGCGCATGGCCCTGAACATCGCCGACCTGTTCGAGCACGCCGTCGACGCGGCCCCCGACAAGCCCGCCGTGAAGGTGGGAGACCGCACCGTGACCTTCGCCGAGTTGGAGGCGGAGTCGAACCGTCTCGCGCACTACCTGCAGGCGCAGGGCGTGAAGCCGGGCGACCACGTCGCGGTGTACTCCAAGAACAGCATCGAGCACGTCGTCGCCGTGCTGGCCGTCGTGAAGATCCGTGCGGTCAACATCAACGTGAACTACCGGTACGTCGAGGGCGAGCTGAACTACCTGTTCGACAACGCCGACGTCGTCGCCCTGATCGTCGAGCGCACCTACGCACCGCTGGTGGCAAAGACGGCGCCGAACCACCCCCAGCTGCACACGATCGTGGTGATCCCCGACGTCATCGAGCCCGACGACCAGTCGGACATCTCCGCCTTCGGCGGGGTCCTGTACGCCGACGCGATCGCCGACCAGTCCGACGCACGTGACTTCCCCGAGCGCAGCGGCGACGACCTGCACATCATCTACACGGGCGGCACGACCGGCTTCCCCAAGGGCGTGATGTGGCGCCACGAGGACTTCTGGCGCACGCTCGGCGGCGGCATCGACTTCTACACCGGCGAGCAGCTCTCCGAGTACGACCAGTCCGAGCAGGCCAAGCAGCACGGCCGCATGGTCACCTTCCCGCTGAGCCCGCTGATGCACGGCGGTGCCCAGGCCGGCCTGCTGATGCACCTGTTCGCCGGGCACCTGACGATCCTCGAGCCGAAGTTCGACCCGAGGCGCACCTGGGAGATCATCGACGAGAACGGCGTGATGCTGATCTTCATGACCGGCGACGCCATGGCGCGGCCGCTGATCGAGGAGTTCGAGCGCAAGGCGGCCACCGGGTCGCCGTACAGCGGAGCCAGCCTGTTCGCGGTCTCCAGCAGCGCGGCGATCTTCTCCCCGGAGGTGAAGGAGCGCTGGATCGCGGCCCTTCCGAACCCCGTCTACACCGACTCGGTCGGCGCCTCGGAGACCGGCTTCCAGGGCATGGGGATGCAGGACAAGACCCACATCTCCAGCGACGGCCCGGTCGTCGGCCTCGGCCCGAACAGCGTGATCCTCGACGAGCGGAACAACGTGCTCGACCTGGCCACCAACGTCGGCAAGGTCGGCCGGCTCGCCCGCGGCGGCTCCGTGCCCGTGGGCTACTACAAGGACCCGGAGAAGTCGGCGGCGACGTTCATCGAGATCGAGGGCAAGCGCTACTCCGTGCCCGGTGACTTCGCCCGGATCGAGGAGGAGGGCCGGGTGACGCTGCTCGGCCGCGGCTCCAACTGCGTGAACACCGGTGGCGAGAAGGTCTACCCCGAGGAGGTCGAGATGGCGATCAAGCGCCACCCGGCCGTCTACGACGTGCTGGTGGTCGGCATCCCCGACGAGAAGTACGGCCAGGCCGTCGCTGCCGTGATCCAGCCGCGCGAGGGGGCGACCATCGAGCTCGACGAGCTGCGCGAGTACCTCCGCGAGTTCCTGTCCGGCTACAAGCTCCCGCGCGCGCTGACCCTGGTGCCCGAGATCCCGCGCAACGCCACCGGCAAGGCGCAGTACCCCAAGGCCAAGGAGCTGCTGCTGGCGGCGCGGGCACAGTCCGCATCGATCGAGGAAGGGGCGCCCGCCTGATGCGCACCGACATCTGCGAACGGCTCGGGATCGAGTACCCGATCTTCGCGTTCACCCCGTCGGAGAAGGTCGCGGCCGCGGTGTCCCGGGCTGGTGGCCTCGGCGTGCTCGGCTGCGTCCGCTTCAACGACACCGAAGAGCTGGAGGAGACCCTCAGCTGGCTCGACGACAACACCGACGGCAAGCCGTACGGCGTGGACGTCGTGATGCCGATGAAGATCCCCACCGAGGGCAAGGCCGTCGACCTGAAGGCGATGATCCCCGAGGAGCACATCTCCTTCGTGGAGCGGACGCTGCAGAAGCTCGGCGTACCCCCGCTGCCGGAGGGTGAGGGTCGCGAGGGCGTGCTCGGCTGGCTGCACTCGGTGGCGCGGTCGCACGTCGATGTCGCGCTGAACCACCGGCCCGTCCTGATCGCGAACGCGCTCGGCTCTCCGCCGGTCGACGTGATCGAGCAGGCGCACGACGCCGGCGTCCTCGTCGCCGCCCTGGCCGGCGCCGCCAAGCACGCGGCCTCCCACGTCGCCAACGGCGTCGACATCATCGTCGCCCAGGGCTACGAGGCCGGCGGCCACACCGGTGAGATCGCCAGCATGGTGCTGACTCCCGAGATCGTGGACGCCGTCGGACCGGACGTGCCGGTGCTCGGTGCCGGCGGCATCGGCTGCGGCCGTCAGGTCGCCGCCTCGCTGGCGCTGGGCGCGCAGGGCGTGTGGACCGGCTCGATCTGGCTCACTGCGGCGGAGTACGACCTCTCCCAGGGCACGGGCATCCGCGACGCGCTCCTGCGCGCCGGCTCGGGCGACACCGTGCGTACGCGGGTCTACACCGGCAAGCCGGCCCGACTGCTCAAGACGAAGTGGACCGATGCCTGGGAGGCCGAGGACGCTCCTACCCCCCTGCCGATGCCGCTGCAGAACCTCCTCGTCGCCGACGCGCACAACCGGATGAACAGTGGCGACGACCCGGACACCATCTCGATGCCCGCGGGCCAGATCGTCGGGCGCACCAACGAGGTCCGGCCGGTCGAGCAGATCATGGCCGAGCTGGTCTCGGAGTACGAGGAAACCGTCGCGCGCCTGGAGAAGATCCGGGGGTAGCTGGGCTCCTCGTGGTTTCGGCAGGCTCAACCACCTGGGTGGTGGTTGAGCCTGCCGAAACCAGCTGCCGCCGCCTAGGCTGGTGCGGTGCTGCTCACCTTCCTTGCCTTCGTCGGCGCCGCGACGCTGATCGTCCTGCTTCCGGGGCCGGACACGTTGGTGGTGGTGCGCAGCATCCTCAAGGGCGGCCGACGGCAGGGGACCCTCACCGCGCTGGGCAACCTGTGCGGCCTGTCCGTGTGGGTGGCCGCGGCGGCGTTCGGCCTCGCCGCGATGCTCGAGGCCAGCGAGGTCGGGTACGCCGTGCTGAGGATCGTCGGCGCCTGCTACCTGGTCCTCCTCGGGGTCCAGGCATGGCGGTCGCGCGGCCGGGTGGCCCAGCCGGAGTCGGCCCGGCGCGGGATCCTGGGCACCGGCTTCCGGGCCGGGGTCCTGACGAACCTGCTCAACCCCAAGGTCGGCGTGTTCTTCGTGACCTTCCTGCCCGGGTTCGTGCCCCAGGGTGCCTCGGTGCTCTGGACGACGCTGCTCTTCGGCGGGATCTTCATCCTGCTGACCGCGCTGTACTGGGTGCTCCTGCTCGGGCTCGCCGGCCGCGTCACGGCCTGGATGAACACCCCGGCGATCCGACGGCGCCTGGACGCGGCGACCGCGGCCGTGCTGGTCGGGTTCGGGCTGCGGCTCGCCACCGAGTAGCCCACGCCCCGCCCCGAACCTCGGAATCTCGAAGGTCGTACGCTCGCCGCATGCTCCTGCCGAAGGCGCCTGACCTCGGCCTGTTGCTCGTGCGCACGGACTACTCCGACGACGCCGCCTGGCAGCGGGCGGTGGCCGCGGTGACAGCCGTGTATCCCGGTGACGCCTTCGAGCGCCTGGGAGCGAACCTCCAGCCCGTCGAGTCCCCCGAGCTGGCCGACCTCACCCCGGAGCAGCTGGTGCGCCTTCCTCGCCAGGACTACCTCGGCGAGCTGGCGGTCGCCGACGCACGCACCATGCGCGACCAGACGGTGCTCTTCGTCGACCTGAACGAGTTCAACGAGCAGGTCGGTCGCACCTTCCGGGCGGTCCCGCGCGAGGTCGAGGCGATCGTGGCGAACCTCTCGATCGCCAACATGGACTTCTTCGAGTTCGCCGACAACGCGGATCCGGACGGCGTCTTCCGAGGGTTCCGGTGATGACGCCCATTTGCTGAAACCGCCGGTAGCAGGAAAACCCCGGCGTGAGTACGGTCACGCCATGGTCGTCCCCTCCCAGGCACCGTCGCGGCAGGCTGCCCGTCGTCTGCTCGTCGTCCTCGCTCTCCTCCTCGTCCTCGGCGCCGGCTGGGCCACGACCGGGAGCGTCGGTGCCGCGGGTCCCGCGACGGCGCCGTCGGTCCCCACCGCCCGCTGCGGACCCGGGTCACTCCCCGAGACCTCGATCCAGGGGCGCGTGCCGAAGGCCGACTACCTGTCCGGCCGAGCCGCCCAGGGCTACCGGTGCAACACTGCGGAGGTCGCGCACCAGGGCAGCTCGGGCGGCTTCAAGACGCTGCGCTACACCGACGCGCAGGGCGACACCTGTGCGTTCTACGACTCCACGCTGCTGATCGGGCGCGACGTGGTGGCCAACCTGCTGTCGGGTGACGGGCAGGGCGTGGTCGTCCTGGACATGAGCGACCCGGCCCATCCGCGGCGTACCGCGAACCTGACGACGCCGGCGATGCTCACCCCGCACGAGTCGCTGCTGGTGAACCAGCCGCGCGGCCTGCTGGTCGCGGAGATGGGCACCGCAGCCACCCTGCCCGGCATCCTCGACGTGTACGACGTCAAGACCGACTGCCGGCACCCACGGCGGCTGTCGACGACGTGGTCGGCGCTGTTCGGCCACGAGAGCGGGTTCGCCCCGGACGGGCGCACCTTCTACGCCTCGGGCACGGCCGCCGGGTTCGCGGCGATCGACCTGTCCGACCCGCGGCACCCGCGGACGCTGTTCCAGCGCCTGGGCGTGCAGTACCACGGCATGCGGCTCTCCGACGACGGCCGCACGCTGTACGCCGCGAACCTCGGCACGCCGGGGCCGACCGGCATCACCGGCGGCGGGCTCCGGATCATCGACGTGAGCCAGATCCAGGACCGCGTCCCGCACCCGAAGGTCCCGACGCTCTCGACGCTCACCTGGCACGGCGTCTCGATCCCGCAGGTTGCCGAGCCCTTCACGCGGGCCGGCCACCAGTACCTCTTCGAGGTCGACGAGTTCGTCGACCTGTTCACGGCGAAGGCGGTCACCGACCTGAAGCACTCGCCGGTCGGTGCCGCCCGGATCATCGACGTCGACGACCCGCGCCACCCGGTGATCGTCTCCGACGTCCGGCTCGCCGTGCACCAGCCCGACGTGCACGCGGGCGAGCAGATGAAGGACCCGGGCGCCGCGTTCCCGGCACAGGGGTACGCCGCCCACTACTGCGGCGTGCCCACCCGCGACAACCCGAAGATCGCCGGGTGCTCGATGATCCTGTCCGGGCTTCGGCTGTTCGACATCCGCGACGTGCGGCACCCGCGCGAGGTCGCGTACTTCAACCAGCCGGTCGTGAGGCCGACAAAGCCGACCTTCCTCGGCAGCGGCGCCTACGCGATGTCGCAGCCGGCCTGGGACCCGGCGCACGACTCGGTCTGGTACACCGACTCGAACTCCGGGTTCTACGTCGTGCGCCTCACCAACGGGGTGGAACGGCTGCTTCGATAGCCGCCTGGGAGTCGGCAGGGCCGACCCCCGACGGGCCGGGCCCACCCCCCGGTGGTTGAGCCTGCCGAAACCGGACCACGTTCGTGCGCGCGACCTTGTCGTGGAGGGCCTGCTTCTTGTCGTCCCAGAGCGGCCACAGGTCGTCGAGCAGCGTGAACACCCCGCAGAGCTGGCCGAGCAGCACGATCCCGACGCGCGCGAAGATCGCCCCCGCCGGCAGGTCGGGCGACTCGCGCCGGCGGACCCGCAGGCCGACGAGCAGCTTGCCGGGCGTCGCCTGCTTCCAGAGCAGGAAGACGATCTCGTAGAGGACCGCGATGCCGAGCACCGACAGCCAGAGTGCGATCCCCGGGCCGCTGGTGACATTGAAGACGTCCGGGGTGGGCGGCGCCGGAAGGCCGTGGTCCGCCGCGTAGTTGACGTCGTCCGCCCACTGTCGCAGCGAGTCCCACTGCGAGGCGATCACCGGGACGACCGCCAGGGCGTAGAGCGGGACCATGATGAAGCCGTCGAGCACGCGCGCGAGGACGCGCCACCACCAGCCGGCCAGCGGCACGCCGTCGGGAGTCGTCGCGAGCGGAGCGATGTACAGCGGCGGTGCGGGTGCGTACGCCGCGTACGACGGGTAGGGCGGCGGCGCCGCTGCAGGCGACGGGGCCGGAGGGACGGCCGGAGGGACGGCCGGAGCCGGCGGCGCAGGGTCGTGGGTGTGCTCGGTCCAGCCGGTGCCGTCCCAGTAGCGCTGGCGCGCGGGATGGGTCTGCGCGGGGTCGGGGTACCAGCCGGCCGGGATCTGGGTCATGGCGCCGATGCTTGCAGATGCCCGTACGCCGTGCCGCGCTCCTCCCGCTCCCAGGTGGTCGTGTCGGGGCCGGCGTCGATCCCGGTCGCCTGCAGCTCGCGCTTGAGCACCTTGTTGGTGGCCGTGCGGGGGAGTGCGTCCAGGATGCGCACGAACCGCGGCCAGGCCTTGGTGCCGAGGTCGGCCTGCGCCGCGAGGAACGCCTCCCACTCCTCCGGCGTGATCGTCCCGGTCGTCACCAGGGCGGCGACCAGCTGGTCCCCGGCGTGCGGGTCGGGCACGGCGTACACGGCCGCCTCGCTGACCGACGGGTGCCGCAGCAGGATCCGCTCGATCGGCGCGGCCGCGAGGTTCTCGCCGTCGACCCGGAGCCAGTCGGCGGTGCGGCCGGCGTAGTACACCCAGCCCTCGGCGTCGCGGTAGGCCAGGTCGCCGCTCCAGTACATGCCACCGCGCATCCGCTCGGCGGTCGCGGCCTCGTCGTTGTAGTAGCCGGCGAACTGCCCGGTGCCCTGCGTGTTCACCAGCTCGCCGACGCAGTCGTCCAGGTTCGTCACACGCCCCTGTGCGTCGATCTCGGCGCGCGGGCACTCGGCTCCGGTCTCCGGGTCGAGCACCGCGACGCCGGGGAACGGCTGCCCGAGCGAGCCGGGCGGGGTGCCCTCGACCCGGCTGACCACGACGGCGTTCTCGGTCGAGCCGAAGCCGTCGATCACCACGCACCCGAAGCGGCGCGCGAACTCGATCGTGTCGCGCTCGCCGGCCTCGTTGCCGAAGACGATGCGCAGCGGGTTGTCCGCGTCGTCGGGCTGCTCGGGCGTGGCCAGGACGTAGGCGAGCGGCTTGCCCACGTAGTTCGCGTACGTCGCGGCGTACCGGCGCACGTCCGGGAGGAAGCCCGAGGCGCTGAACCGCTCCGCGAGCGCGATCGTCGCGCCGGTGACCAGCGCGGGGGCCCACCCGGCCATCACGGCGTTGGAGTGGAACAGCGGCATCGCGACGTAGTGCACGTCGTCGCGCGTGAGCCCGAGCCGCTCGGTGAGGTACCGGCCGGGATGGGAGACCTTCTCGTCTGTGATCCGGACGGCCTTCGGCTCGCCGCTGGTGCCGCTGGTGAAGATCAGCATGAACAGGCTGTCCGGGGTGGGCTCGGCGTGTGGGAGTGGCGGACCTGTGGTTTCGGCAGGCTCAACCACCGGTGGTCGAGCCTGCCGAAACCACGCGGCGTCGACCACTCGCACCCCGGCCAGGTCCAGCCCGTCCAGCAGGCCGGCGTGGGCGGGCTCGACCACGACCACCTGCGCGTCGGCCTTCCGGATGTCGGCCAGCAGGCCGGCGCCGCGGCGCGTGGTGTTGAGCCCGACCACGACGTGCGCGCCGAGCCCGGCCGCGGCGAGCTGGAAGGCCATCTCCGGCGTGTTGTCCAGCAGGACGCCGACGTGGGGTGGCCTTGCCGGGTCCAGCAGGTCGGCGAGCGCGGCCGCCCGGGCGGCGGCGGTGGCGACGTACTCCCGCCACGACCAGCGCCGGTCACCGGCCAGCAGCGCCGGTGCGTCGTCGTCGGCACGCGCGAGCAGCAGGTCCCGGAGCGTTGCGGGCGCGTCGACCATCGGCAGCGGTCAGACGGGCTCGGCCGCGAGCAGCCGGCCCACCTTGCGCGCCTGGTCGGTCGTCCCGCCGAGCACGAACTCGTACAGCTTGGCCTCGGTGAAGTACCGGTGCGCCTCCCCGTCGAGGTCGATGCCGACGCCACCGTGCACGTGCACCGTGGTGTGCGCGATCCGGTGCCCGGCGTCGGCGGCCCACAGCTTGGCGGTCGCGATCTCCTTCTCCGCGGGCAGCCCCTCCTCGAGCCGCCAGGCGGCCTGCCACAGGGTGAGCTCGGCACCGAGGACGTCGATGTAGCCGTCCGCGAGCCGCTGGGAGACCGCCTGGAACGTGCCGATCGCGCGGCCGAACTGCTCACGGGTCCGGGCGTACTGCGCGGTGAGGTCGAGGGCACCCTTCACGATGCCGAGCTGCATCGCGCAGGCCGCGACGGTGAGCCTCTGCTGGAGCCAGTCGACCACCTCGGTGCCGGCGCCGATCCCGCCCAGGACACGACCGGCCGGCACGGCCGCGCGGTCGAGCTCGAGGCGCGCCGTCACGTCGCCGTCGCTGACCCGCTGCGGCGTGACCGTCACACCCGCGTCGTCGGGGTGGACCAGGAAGGCGGTGACGCCGTCCGCCGTCTGCGCCGGTACGACGAACAGCTCGGCCAGCGTGCCGGCCGGCACGACGGTCTTCACGCCGGTGAGCAGCCATTGCTGGCCGTCGAAGTCCGCCTGCGTCGTGGGGTGGGCGGGCAGGTGCTCCCGCTCCTCGGCGACAGCCGTGGTGAGGATGGCGTGGCCGCTGCTGGCGCCCTCGAGCCACATCCCCTTGGCCGCGGCGTCGCCGAACTTCGCGATCGCCATCGCGGTGGGGAGGTGGCTGGCCAGCGGCACCGGTGCGACGTAGCGGCCGGCCTCGACGAGCACGCTGCACAGCTCCATCAGGCCCAGCCCGGAGCCGGCGAGGCTCTCGGGCAGGCAGAGCCCGAGCAGGCCGGCGTCACCGAGCCGGGCCCACAGGTCGGCGTCGAACCGGCCGTCGGGGCCGACGGCGGCCTTGAGCCGGTCGGGCGTGCACTCGTTCTTGAACACCATCGCGGCGAGCGCGGCGGCGTCGGTCTGGGTCTCGCTCAAGCTGAAGTCCATGGGGTTCTTCCTCGATCGAGGTGGTTTCGGCAGGCTCAACCACCGGTGGGTGGTCGGGTCAGCGCTTCGCGGCGGGCAGGCCGAGGCCGACGTAGCCGATGATGTCTCGCTGGATCTCGTTGGTGCCGCCGCCGAAGGTCATCACCAGGGACGACCGGTAGAACCGCTCCAGCCGCCCGCGCAGCACGGCGCCGGGCGAGTCGGCGGCCACCACGGCCTCGGGACCGACGATCTCCATCAGCGACCGGTAGACCTCGGTGGCCAGCTCCGAGCCGTAGACCTTGGTCGCCGACGCGTGCGCGGGGGAGAGGTCCTCGGTCGCGGAGGCCAGCTTCCAGTTCAGCAGCTTCAGCATCTCGGCCCGGGCGTGCGCGCGGCCGAGCAGGACCTGGACCCACTCGGCGTCGATGACGCGGCTGCCGTCGGCGTTCTTGGTCTGCTGGGCCCATTCCTGCACCAGGTGCAGGGAGTGCTCGAGCGGGGCGGCCGAGGTCAGCGCGACCCGCTCGTGGTTGAGCTGGTTGGTCATCAGGGCCCAGCCGCCGTTGAGGTCGCCGACGAGGTTCTCCTTCGGCACGCGCACGTTGTCGTAGTACGTCGCGCTGGTGCTGACACCGGCGACGGTGTGCACCGGCGTGTAGGAGAAGCCCTCGGCGCTGGTCGGCACCAGGATCATCGAGAGGCCCTTGTGCCGGGGGAGGTCGGGATCGGTGCGGCAGGCGAGCCAGACGTAGTCGGCGTACTGGATCAGCGAGGTCCACATCTTCTGGCCGTTGATCACCCACTCGTCGCCCTCCAGCACCGCGCGGGTCTGGAGGCTGGCGAGATCGGTGCCGGACCCGGGCTCGGAGTAGCCGATCGAGAAGTGCATCTCGCCCTGGAGGATCTTCGGGAGGATCTCCTCCTTCTGCGCGTCGGTGCCGAACCGCATGATCGTGGGGCCGACCGTGTTGAGCGTGAGGTAGGGGATCGGCACGCCGGCGATCGCGGCCTCGTCGGTGAAGATCAGCTGCTCCATCATCGAGCGGTTCTGACCGCCGTACTCCTCGGGCCAGCCGATGCCGAGCCAGCCGTCCTGGCCGATCTGGCGGATCACCGACTTGTAGACGCTGGCGTCCCCGAACTCCCCGCCATCCTCATGGAAGTGGGCACCCGTGGCCTGGGACAGCCCGGCCCGGATCTCCGGGGTGACGAGCTCCGCGAAGTAGCTGCGCAGCTCGGCGCGGAGCCGCTCCTGCTCGTCGTTCAGTGCGATCCTCATGAAGTCATCCTCACGCAGGTCTGGGGCCCGTGACGGGCGGCGGGGCTGGATTTGTCCCTCGCAAAACTATAACCTGTTCTCGTTTTCAGTCACAGCCTTGGGAGGCACCGATGAGCACCGCCACCACCGAAGCCCGGGCCCTGGACCACGGTCTTCCGCCGGCCCGGTACGCCCGCGGATGGCACTGCCTCGGGCTCGCGGACACCTTCCGCGACGGAAAGCCGCACCGGGTGGAGGCCTTCGAGCGCAAGCTCGTGGTCTGGGCCGACAGCGAGGGCAAGCTCAACGCGCTCGACGGCTACTGCCGGCACATGGGCGGCGACCTGACCCAGGGTGAGGTCAAGGGCGACCAGATCGCCTGCCCGTTCCACGACTGGCGCTGGGGCGGCGACGGCAAGTGCAAGGAGATCCCCTATGCGCGCCGCGTCCCGATGCGCGCGCGCACGGTCCGGTTCGAGACCGCCGAGCGCAACGGCCAGCTGTTCATCTGGCACGACCCCGAGGGCTCCGCGGCCGACCTCGACATCCTGCCGCCCGAGATCCCGGACGTGCTCACCGACGCCTACACCCCCTGGTCCTGGCACACCAAGGAGATCAACGGCTCGCACTGCCGCGAGCTGATCGACAACGTCGCGGACATGGCGCACTTCTACTACGTGCACTTCGCGTTCCCGACCAGCTTCCGCAACGTCTTCGAGGGACACACCGCGACGCAGTACATGTCGTCGAAGGGGCGCCCGGACATGGGCTCCGGCGGGTACGGGGACGAGAACTCCACGCTGAAGTCGGTGGCCACGTACTACGGACCGGCGTACATGATCAACTGGCTCGAGGTGGACTACAAGGGCTACGTCACCGAGGTCATCCTCATCAACTGCCACCTCCCCACCAGCCAGAGCTCGTTCACGCTGCAGTACGGCATCGCGGTGAAGAAGCCCGAGGGCCTCGACGAGAAGACCGTGAACTACATCGCCGAGCGCTACACGGAGTCCTTCGGCACCGGGTTCCTCCAGGACGTCGCGATCTGGGAGAACAAGGCGCCCGTGCAGAACCCGCTGCTGTGCGAGGAGGACGGCCCGGTCTACCAGCTGCGTCGCTGGTACGAGCAGTTCTACGTCGACCAGGCCGAGATCAAGCCGGAGATGGTCGACCGGTTCGAGTTCGAGGTCGACACGACCAAGGCCAACGAGTACTGGCAGGCCGAGGTGGCCGAGAACCTCCGCCGGCGCGCGGAGGAAGGAAGCACGGCGGACGCGGAGGCCGCGGCGACCGCGGACGCGTGATGGGCGCCTTCACCCCGACCCGCCAGGAGACCATCGAGGACCAGAAGCTGTACCTCGACGGGCGACTGCGCGAGATCGCCTGCCTGGACTGCCTGGCCAAGGTGAAGGTCAAGAAGAACAGCGAGCACCACACCGCGGTCCAGTGGTCGGACGAGGCACTGGGGCACTGCACCGAGTTCGCCAGACTGTCCGGGCAGCCCGGCGGTCGGCCGGTCTACGAGTCCTGCCCCCGGCTGATGGCCTCCATCGACCGGGCGGTCACCGAGGGCGAGCTGGAGGTCGGCGCCGAGGATGGTTACTGAGCATGACAACTGAGTCCTACCAGCTTCGCGTCGCGGACGTGATCGAGGAGACGGAGGACGCCCGGTCGATCGTCTTCGAGGTGCCCTCGGAGCTCCAGGAGACGTTCGCCTACACGCCCGGGCAGTTCCTGACCGTGGCCGTGCCGAGCGAGCAGACCGGCCTCGCGGCACGCTGCTACTCGCTGTCCAGTGCCCCGCACAGCGGCCGTCACCAGATCACGGTCAAGCGCACGGTCGACGGCTACGCGTCCAACTGGCTCGTGCAGAACCTCAAGCCGGGGGACACCCTGCGCGTCCTGCCCCCGAGCGGGATCTTCACCCCGAAGGACGTCGACGCCGACTTCCTCCTGTTCGCGGCCGGCTCCGGGATCACCCCGGTGATGTCGATCGCCCGCACGGCGCTCGAGAAGGGCACCGGCAAGGTGGTGCTGTTCTACGCCAACGAGAACGAGTCGTCGGTGATCTTCGCGGCTCAGCTCCGCGAGCTCGCCGAGGAGTACGCCGACCGCTTCACGGTCGTGCACTGGCTCGTGTCCGTCCAGGGGCTCCCCTCGCAGCAGAAGCTGGCCACCTTCGCGACGTACTTCTCCTCCTACACCGCCTTCGTGTGCGGCCCGGGGCCGTTCATGAAGGCGACCACCGACGCGCTCAAGGAGCTGGGCTTCCCGCGCGACCGGCGCCACCAGGAGAAGTTCGTCTCGCTCGGGGGCAACCCCTTCGGTGACGTCGAGGAGGTGCTGGCCGCACAGAAGGAGCTCAAGGAGGCCGACGACCACGAAGACACCGACGATGCGAGCGAGCCGGCCGTCACCGGTCCGATCGCGGTCGAGGTCGAGCTGGACGGCGAGCAGTACTCCTTCGACGACTGGCAGGGCGACAAGGTGCTGCTGGAGTACCTCGAGGAGAAGGGCGTGGACGCGCCGTTCAGCTGCCGCGAGGGCCAGTGCAGCGCGTGCGCGTGCGTGATGCTCGAGGGCGATGTCCGGCTCCAGCACAACGAGGTGCTCGACCAGGACGACCTCGCCGACGGGATCCGCCTGGTCTGCCAGGCGAAGCCGGTGACCGACCGGATCCGGATCAGCTACAACGGCTGAGCGTCCTCGTCGTCGACGGTGTCGTCGCCGGTGATCGGCAGGAACACCGACTGCTGGCGACGGCGGGGCGGGGCGACCGACTGCGGTCCGAAGATCCTCGCCCGCGCCGGTCCGGTGAGCACGCCGAGCGGAGCGGTCAGCACGTAGGAGTAGGCCACGACCAGCATCGTCGCCGCGGGCGCGACGGCGAGGCCGGCCACGAACGCGACGGCCACCAGCGCGGTCGTCACCCGCGCCTGGCGCGTGCGGGGCGTGACCAGGTCGCGGAACGACCGGAACCGGATCGTGCTCACCATCAGGAGCGCCGGGACGACGCTGATGCACGCCGGGAGCAGGATCCGTGGACCGACGGCCAGCTCGGGCCGGTCCAGGGCGATCACGGTGGCGATCACGACGGCCGCGGCACCGGGGCTGGGCATCCCCACGAAGTAGCGCTTGTCCGCGGTCGGGTCGATCGTGAAGTTGAAGCGGGCCAGCCGGAAGGCCGCGCAGGCGAGCCACAGGTACGCCGCGACCCACGCGACCACCGGCCACTCGGGCAGCACCCGGGTGTAGACCAGCACGGCCGGCGCGAGCCCGAAGGAGATGAGGTCGGCCAGGGAGTCCAGCTGGACCCCGAACGGCGACGTGGCACCGATCATGCGCGCGACCGCGCCGTCGCAGATGTCCATCACGATCGCCAGGGTCATCAGCGCGGCGGCCCAGTGGCTGTGGTCGTTGAAGGCCAGGGGGACCGCTGAGAACCCGCAGGCCATGTTCGCGGCCGTGAACATGCTCGGCGCGGTGACCCGCAGCTTCTCCTTGTTCGGCAGCTGGCGCAGGGAGACGACCTCGGCGCCCGAGTGCGACGCGATCCGGAACCGGCGCCGGCGGAGGATCCGGCGCCGTCGGCGGCGGGCCGCTGCGTGGGTCGGCAGCGCCTCGTCAGGCACCGTCGGTCTCCCGGGGCGCCCGCCAGCGACCGAGCACGGTCTCGCCGGCAACGGTCCGGTCACCGCGCGCGACGGTGAGCTCGACGTCGGGGGGGACGAACACGTCCATCCGCGAGCCGAACTTCATCAGCCCGATCCGCTCACCGGTGGCCACGTCGTCACCGGGCCGGACCCGGGTCACGACGCGCCGCGCGACGGCGCCGACGATCTGGCGGAACACGACGACGCGGGTGCGCCCTCCCACCTCTCGCTCGACGGTGATGTCGCTGCGCTCGTTCTCGGTCGCGCTCTCGAACTTGTACGCCGCCAGCCACTTGCCCGGCCGGTAGGTCACGTCCGTGATCCGGCCGCCGTACGGCGCGCGGTTGATGTGCACGTCGAAGACCGAGAGGAAGATGCTCACCTGCTGCCACTCGCCCTGCGCCGTCGCAGGCGGCGCGACACCGGGCTGGCCGGGACCGGCGTGCATGACCTTGCCGTCCGCGGGTGCCACCACGGTGTCCTCGTCGACCGGGGTCGCATCGATCCGGCGGTCGGGGTCGCGGAAGAAGGCCACGATGCCGACGGGGAGCGCCAGCAGCGCGGCAGCCGCCCGTCGACGGCCGAGCGCGGCCGCCAGGAGCGCGGGGGCCGAGCCCACCGCGGCAGCCGGCCAGGCCTCGCGGTCGATCGTGGTCGCCATGCAGACCCTTTCGGGGGGTGAGTGCTCGGCCCAAACTAGCCGCTTCCGCACGGCTTCGGACCTCGTGTCAGCGCACGGACGAGGCGGAGATCACGTGCTCGACGACTCGCTGGCGACCCCACGAACGCCCGCGGCCCCGTCCCGTGATCGTGCTGATCACGGGACGGGGCCGGTGGAGCGGGGGCGTGACTGGATCACACCGCGGGGGGTCAGCCGCGGTGGACCCTCTCGCAGTTCCGGGCCACGACGTCGCCCTTGTCGGCGTAGACGGTGTCCCGCCCGGCGCCGCAGTTGATCCGCTCGCCGCGGACGTGGTCACGGGCCCGGATGATGTCGTTCCCGGGGCCGCCGACGTACGTGTCCTTGCCGGAGCCACCCTTGAGGAAGTCAGCGCCGGGGCCACCGAAGAGCCGGTCGTTGCCGGCATCCCCGAAGATGCGGTCGTTGCCCGAGACCGCGGCCGTCATCCGGCTCGTCGATGCCTTGCCGGTCACGCAGGGTCCGGCATCGCCGTACAGCGCGTCGTTGCCGTCCTGACCGTGAGCGGTGTCGTTGCCGGCGCCGCCCTGGCCGCAGTCGTCGCCCGCACCCAGCAGGAGCAGGTCGTTGCCCGGCCCAGCGTCGACGCCGTCGTTGCCCGCGCCGGTGGTGATGGTCGTGCCCGCTGCCGATCCGCGGACGACCTGGTTCCCGGGCACCACGGCAGTCCCGGATCCGAGCGTCACGGTGGCCGAGGCCACGCCGCCGGCCGGATTGGTGTTGCGCAGGTTGGCCGCCGCGAACTGGGTGCCGATCTGGTTCACACCCGCTGTCGAGCCCGGACCGGCCGTGATCGGGATCGAGACGTCGAAGCTCGTGCCCGATGCGATCGTGGTGTAGGAGCACCCGACGTACGGATAGCCGTTCGCGGCAGTGCAGCCGCTCGGGAGCGCGCCGATCACCGAACCGGTGGGAAGACCGATGTCGAAGTAGGCGCCCGAGACGGCGTCCGGGCCGGCGTTGGCCACGTGCATGGTGGCCGTGTACGACGAGCCGATCGTCACCGAGGCCGGCGTGACGGTGAAGGACGCCGACAGGTCCGCCTGCTGGTAGCGCTGGACGAGGATGTCCAGGCCGTGCCAGCCCTCGTTGCCGTCCGTGACCTCGCCCCCGGTGAAGTACGCCCAACCGGTCCAGTTCGGGTCGGTCGGTACGAAGGTGACGACGCCGGTGCTGCTGACGCTCAGCGTCCCGGGCGCGGTGTCCCCGGAGTTCGGCGGGTAGTAGGTGGGGGCGCTGTAGGTGAGGGGAGTTCCGTCGGGATCGCTGCACCCGAGATCCTGGGTCAACGCGCCGTGGTTGCTGGAGCGCTGCTCGAGGTTCACGTATCCGTTGGCGTCGGCCGCGGTGGTGCAGACGGGGTCGTGGCGGTTGTCCAGCACGATCGAGAACGTGTCGGAGGCGCCGGTGCCGTCGGTCCCGGTCACCTGGACCGTCACCTGCGACGCGTCGACCTGGTCGCTGAAGGTGATCGTCGGGATCGGGGTGCCGGAGCCGTCGCCGGGGTCGACGTCGTGCAGGAGCACGTTGCCGGCCTCGGTGTTCGGCGTGACCGAGTCGATCGCGTAGGTGACGGTGCTGTCCGGTGCGCTGGTGTAGCAGGGGAGGTAGGTGTAGTCGTACGCGTCTCCGAGCCACTTCCAGGCAGACACCGTGGTGGGTCCGCAGTCGACGAAGTCAGTGGGCCGGACCACGTGCACGTAGATCGTGGCCGGCGCCGTCAGGCTGCCGTCGCTCACGGTGGCCTGGAGCTCGTCCCGGCCGTGGAAACCTTCGACGGGGGTGTACTGCAGGTATCCGTCGGGATGGTCCGTGTCGGCGGGCATGACCACGGTCGTGCCGTGAGCGCCGTCCGTCGTGGCGGTGATGGTCAGAGCATCGCCCTCGGCGTCGTTGCACGACCAGACGAAGTCGAGGGCGCTGGGGCTCTGGTTCCCGCCCACCTCGATCGCATCGGCGGGAAAGTCGTTCTGCGCGGTGTACGAGCAGTCGGGAGCGGTGTTCGAGGAGACGACGGCGTTGGCCGGAGCCGCACCCATCACCAGGGGAACGAGGACGAGGCATGCGCTCAAGCCGAGGCGCAGCGGGACAGGACGTATCAAGGCAAGGCCCTTCATTGATGGGAGGTAGGTAGAGGGCCTGTCGTAGGAAGCGCCGTACCCGAGTGCTGGGAACGCTAGGTGCGGTCGCCGGCGGTCGGGGCAGAACGGACAAACGTAGTCGGATCGGACGGTTCGGTACGAAACGCCCACGCTCGTCGGCAATGCGTGCAACGCGCGCCACGGTGCCGGCCCGACCGCTCGCGCAGGGGCCGGGCCAGGGCCTGGACCGCTCGACCCGGTGCGGCTACCAGCCGCGCTCCTCCCACTCCGCCAGGTGCGGCCGCTCTGCGCCGAGCGTCGAGTCGTCGCCGTGACCGGGGTAGAACCAGGTCTCGTCGGGGAGGCGGTCGAAGAGCTTCGTGCGCACGTCGTGCAGCAGCGACCGGAAGGCGGCCGCGTCGCCGAACGTGTTGCCGACGCCGCCCGGGAAGAGCGAGTCGCCGGTGAAGAGGTGGGGAGTGCCGTCGGGGTCGTCGTACAGCAGCGCGATCGAGCCCGGGGTGTGGCCGACGAGGTGGATCACCTCGAGCCGGACCTCGCCGATCTCGACGATGTCGCCGTCCCGCACGCGGTCGTCCACCGGCACGCCGGTCTGCTCGGTGATCGCGTCGGCGTCCGGCTCTCCCGCCACGACCACCGCACCGGTCGCCTCCGCGATCTCGCGCAGCGCGCGGTGGTGGTCCCAGTGCTGGTGCGTGGTGATCACCTTGGAGGCGCCCGCCTCGCCGAGCAGCTTCAGGAGCGTCGGGCCGTCGTCGGCGGCGTCGATGAGCACCTGCTCGTCGGTGGCCCGGCAGCGCAGCACGTAGCAGTTGTTGGACATCTGGGGGTCGACCGCGACCTTCGTGATGATCAGCTTGCTGAGCTCGCGGATGTCGGGGGTCGACCCCGGGGTCACGGAGCCCGTGTAGGGGCCGGTGTACGTCGCCATGGGCCCAGCCTAGGGAGTCCGGAGTCGCAGGCCAGGCCCTCGCCCCGTCCGCGGCCGACCAGCCACCAGCCCAGGTCCGCTGCGGTGCCCTCGACGACCGGCTGCTCCGCGCCGACGCTCCACGTGCGGATCGTGTCGGTCGCACGGATCGTGAAGACGGGGGAGTCGGGGGACGCCGCGTGGTCCTCGGTGGCGAGGTCGAGCAGCTCGACGGCGAAGTCGCCCGGCCAGTCGCGGTGGGAGTAGCCGGCGTCGAGGTCGGCGTGGTGGATCTCCACCTCGCGCCGCCGGGTCGCCGGGACCTCGACCACGGACCACTGCGGACCGTCGGGGACCCGGGCGATGCTCCCGCCCCAGTGCGCCGCGTCGAGCGTCGACAGCGCGTCCCGCAGCGCCTGGCCGGCGCCGAAGAGCCGCTCCCGGATCTCGGCGGGCCCGGCCTGGCTGAGCTCCTCGATGTCGGCGTCCCGCTTCTCGCCGGACTCGTAGACGGGCACCTCCACGTCGTGTGCCAGGCCGTTCACCGCGCCCGCCAGGCCCTCGGCGTTCAGCGCCAGGTGGGCGGCCACGTGGGCGCGGCTCCAGCCCGGAAGCACGGACGGTTCGCCCCAGGCGTCGGGCGACAGGGAATCGACGGTGCGGAGCAGGTGTTGCTCCGACTGGTGCAGTGCGTCGAGCGCGGCGGTGAGATCCGGGTGCGGGGTCGGGTCCGAGGTCATGCAACCAGTCTGCCGTCTGGGCCCGACCCGGTCCCGATCGGATTGTGTCGGAGGTGCGTGAGAAGGTGACGCGGTGTCGGGTACGGCGTCTCCCGAGGTCCCGCCCCGCGGGGTCAGGGATGCTCGAAACCGCCACGGCGATGTGCGAACATGTGTTCGACTCATCGCCGGAACGGGACGCCCGGACCGTGCGGCAACGGCTCAGGGAATGCGACAGGTAGGCAACGACGAGGTCGGGGGACGGCCCGGACAGCAAGGGAAGCAGTGACCGAACAGATCGTCATCCGCGGCGCGCGGGAGCACAACCTCAAGGACGTCTCCCTCGACCTGCCCCGGGACTCCCTCATCGTCTTCACCGGCCTGTCCGGTTCCGGCAAGTCCTCGCTGGCGTTCGACACGATCTTCGCCGAGGGCCAGCGCCGGTACGTCGAGTCGCTGTCGGCGTACGCGCGCCAGTTCCTCGGCCAGATGGACAAGCCCGACGTCGACTTCATCGAGGGCCTCAGCCCGGCGGTGTCGATCGACCAGAAGTCCACGTCGAAGAACCCTCGCTCCACGGTCGGCACGATCACCGAGGTCTACGACTACCTCCGTCTGCTCTACGCGCGCGCGGGCCGGCCGCACTGCCCCGAGTGCGGGGCCCCGATCGAGCGCCAGACCCCGCAGCAGATCGTCGACCGCGTGATGCAGCTGCCCGAGGGCACCCGCTTCCAGGTGCTGGCGCCGGTGATCCGCGGGCGCAAGGGGGAGTACGTCGAGCTGTTCCGCAGCCTCCAGTCCCAGGGCTTCAGCCGGGCCCGGGTCAACGGCGAGACGCACCCGCTCGCGGAGCCGCCCAAGCTCGACAAGCAGAAGAAGCACACGATCGAGGTGGTCGTCGACCGGCTCTCGGCCAAGCCGACCTCGAAGCGACGGCTGACCGACTCCGTCGAGACCGCGCTGAGCCTGGCGTCCGGGCTGGTGATCTTCGACCTCGTCGACGCAGACCCGAAGGACCCGCACCGCGAGCTGAAGTTCTCCGAGCGGATGGCCTGCCCCAACGAGCACGACATCGAGACCGACGAGCTCGAGCCGCGGTCGTTCTCGTTCAACTCACCGTTCGGCGCGTGCCCCGACTGCCACGGCCTCGGCACCCGCATGGAGGTGGACCCCGACCTGGTCGTCTCCGACCCGCAGGCCACGCTGGGCGAGGGCGTGATCGGCCCGTGGTCGGGTGCCCACGTCGCCGACTACTTCACCCGGCTGCTGGGTGCCCTCGGCGACGAGCTCGGTTTCGACCTGAACACCCCGTGGGCGAAGCTCTCGAAGAAGGCGCAGACCGCGATCCTCGAGGGCCACGCGACCAAGGTGCACGTGCGGCACACCAACCGCTACGGCCGCGAGCGGTCCTACTACACGAACTTCGAGGGCGTCCGGCCCTACATCGAGCGCCGGCACCGCGAGGCGGAGTCCGACACCAGCCGGGAGCGGTTCGAGGGCTTCATGCGCGAGGTCCCGTGCCCGGCCTGCGGCGGCAGCCGGCTCAAGCCCGTGTCGATGGCGGTCACCGTGGGTGGACGCAACATCGCCGAGGTCTGCGCGCTGCCGATCAACGAGGCGGCCGAGTTCCTCAACGACCTCGAGCTCTCTGCGCGCGAGCGGCAGATCGGCGAGCGCGTGCTCAAGGAGATCCAGGAGCGGCTGCGGTTCCTGCTGGACGTCGGGCTCGACTACCTGTCGCTCGACCGGGCCTCCGCGACGCTCTCCGGCGGCGAGGCCCAGCGGATCCGGCTGGCCACGCAGATCGGCGCCGGCCTGGTCGGTGTGCTCTACGTCCTCGACGAGCCCAGCATCGGGCTCCACCAGCGCGACAACCACCGGTTGATCGAGACGCTGGTCCGGCTCAAGGACCTCGGCAACACGCTGATCGTGGTGGAGCACGACGAGGACACCATCCGCACCGCCGACTGGGTGGTCGACATCGGCCCGGGCGCCGGCGAGCACGGTGGCCAGGTGGTGCACTCGGGCACGGTCAAGCAGCTGCTCAAGCACCGCGACTCCGAGACCGGCATGTACCTCTCCGGCCGCAAGTCGATCCCGCTGCCCGACGTACGCCGGCCGCGCACGAAGGGCCGCGAGCTCGTCGTGAAGGGTGCGAAGGAGAACAACCTCAAGGACATCGACGTCGCGTTCCCGCTCGGCCTGTTCGTCGCGGTCACGGGCGTGTCCGGCTCGGGCAAGTCCACGCTGGTCAACGACATCCTCTACACGGCGCTGGCCAAGCAGATCTACAACGCCCGCACGGTGCCGGGCCGGCACACCCGCATCACCGGGGTTGAGCACGTCGACAAGGTGATCCACGTCGACCAGTCCCCGATCGGCCGCACGCCCCGGAGCAACCCGGCGACGTACACCGGGGTCTTCGACCACGTCCGCAAGCTCTTCGCCTCGACCCCCGAGGCGAAGATGCGCGGCTATCTGCAGGGCCGGTTCTCCTTCAACGTCAAGGGCGGCCGCTGCGAGGCCTGCGCCGGTGACGGCACGATCAAGATCGAGATGAACTTCCTGCCGGACGTCTACGTGCCGTGCGAGGTATGCCACGGGGCGCGGTACAACCGCGAGACGCTCGAGGTGCACTACAAGGGCAAGACCATCGCCGACGTGCTCGACATGCCGATCGAGGAGGCCGTCGACTTCTTCGCCGCGATCCCGGCGATCTCGCGACACCTCAAGACTCTCGTCGAGGTGGGTCTCGGCTACGTCCGGCTCGGTCAGCCCGCCACCACCCTGTCCGGCGGTGAGGCCCAGCGGGTGAAGCTCGCCTCGGAACTGCAGAAGCGCTCCACCGGCCGCACGGTCTACGTGCTCGACGAGCCGACCACCGGTCTGCACTTCGAGGACATCCGCAAGCTGCTGCTGGTCCTCGGACGCCTGGTCGACCAGGGCAACACCGTGCTGGTGATCGAGCACAACCTCGACGTGATCAAGACCGCGGACTGGATCGTCGACATGGGTCCCGCGGGCGGCAACCGCGGCGGCACCGTCGTCGCCGAGGGCACCCCCGAGGACGTCGCGGCGGTGCCGGAGAGCTTCACCGGCGAGTTCCTCAAGCCGCTGCTCGGCTGAACCTTCAGCGCACGTCGTCCGTGGTCTCAGACAGTTCCAAGAATCACTGCCTACGCTCGCGTCGACCGTTGCCGCGACGCGTGGTGACCTCGACTCCCGACGAAAGGTGCTCCTCGTGACCGAGGCCGAAGCAAGCCGCAGGAACCTCCTCACCGGCCTGGCCGCCGCCGGTGTCGCCCTCCCGCTGGTCGCGGCCTGCGGCAGCAGCGGCAGCGACTCCACCGGAACGGTGCCGTCCACCGGCACCTCGCCGACCGCCGCGGGTACGCCGGCCTCGGGCGGAGGAGGCGGCGGCGGGATCAAGACCTCGGAGATCCCGGTCGGCGGCGGCAAGATCTTCCCTGCGCAGAACATCGTCGTCACCCAGCCCACGGCCGGCCAGTTCAAGGCGTTCTCGGCGATCTGCACCCACCAGGGCTGCCCGGTGAACCGGGTCGCCGGCGGCACCATCGACTGCCCGTGCCACGGCAGCCAGTTCTCGATCGTGGACGGCTCGGTCAAGGGCGGTCTCGCGCAGAGGCCGCTGCCCGAGAAGACCGTGAAGGTCACCGGGGACACCCTGACCGTCACGTGAGGCCTGTCGGGCCTGTCGCCGCCCGCCCGTAGGGTTGCCACGTGGCAGATCCGTCGACGTACAAGCCGAGGCAGGGGTCGATCCCCACCCGGCCCGGGGTCTACCGCTTCCGCGACAAGGACGGCCGCGTCGTCTACGTCGGCAAGGCGAAGAACCTCCGCGCCCGGCTGTCGTCGTACTTCCAGGACATCGCCAACCTGCACCCGCGCACGGCGACGATGGTGACCACGGCCGCCAGCGTCGAGTGGACGGTGGTCGCCACCGAGGTCGAGGCGCTCCAGCTGGAGTACTCCTGGATCAAGGAGTTCGACCCGCGCTTCAACGTGAAGTACCGCGACGACAAGTCCTACCCGTGGCTGGCGGTCACCCTCAACGAGGAGTTCCCCCGCGTGATGGTCGGGCGCGGGGCGAAGAAGAAGGGCGTGAAGTACTTCGGGCCCTACTCCCACGCGTGGGCGATCCGCGAGACCGTCGACCTGCTGCTCCGGGTGTTCCCGATGCGCTCGTGCAGCAACGGCGTGTTCAAGCGGTCCTCGCAGATCGGGCGGCCGTGCCTGCTCGGCTACATCGACAAGTGCGCGGCGCCCTGCGTGGGCCGGATCGACGCCGAGGAGCACCGCCGCATCGCCGAGGACTTCTGCGACTTCCTCGGCGGCCGCACCGACGCCTTCGTCCGCCGGGTCGAGCGCGAGATGTACGCCGCGTCCCAGGCCCAGGAGTACGAACGCGCCGCCCGGCTGCGTGACGACCTCGGTGCGCTCAACAAGGCGCTGGAGAAGCAGGCGGTCGTCTTCGGCGACGGCACCGACGCCGACGTGATCGCCCTGGCGGAGGACCCCCTCGAGGTCGCCGTGCAGATCTTCCACGTCCGGTCGGGCCGCATCCGGGGCCAGCGCGGGTGGGTCGCCGACCGCGTGGAGGACCTGGACACCGGCGGACTGGTCGGCGAGTTCCTCCTCCAGCTGTACGCCGGCGAGGAGGGCGACGCGATCCCGCGCGAGATCCTCGTGCCCGCCCTGCCCGAGGACACCGCGACCTTCGAGCAGCTGCTCAGCGAGACCCGGGGGAGCCGCGTCCAGATCCGGGTGCCGCTCCGCGGTGACAAGCGGCAGCTGCAGAAGACCGTGGCGCAGAACGCCGGGCAGTCCCTCGCGCTGCACAAGACCCGCCGGGCCAGCGACCTCACCGCGCGCAACCAGGCGCTCGAGGAGATCCAGCGCGCGCTGGACCTTCCGTCGGCCCCGCTGCGGATCGAGTGCTACGACATCTCCAACCTGCAGGGCACCGAGGTGGTCGCCTCGATGGTGGTGTTCGAGGACGGTCTGGCGCGCAAGAGCGAGTACCGCAGGTTCGTGATCCGCAGCGTGGAGGGGCAGAACGACGTCGCGTCCATGCACGAGGTGATCACGCGCCGGTTCCGGCGGCTCCTGGACGAGCGCATCGAGCACGGCGCCGTGCCGGGCGGTGACCTGGGCGAGGGTGAGCGCTGGGGTGGCGAGGTGGACGCCCAGTCGGGTCCGCTGCTGGTCGACCCCGAGACCGGCAAGCCGCGCAAGTTCGCCTACACCCCGGGCCTGGTGGTCGTCGACGGCGGTCCACCGCAGGTCGCGGCGGCCCAGCGTGCCCTCGACGAGCTCGGCATCGACGACATCCCGGTCTGCGGCCTGGCAAAGCGGCTCGAGGAGGTCTGGGTGCCGGGCGAGGCCGATCCGGTGATCCTCCCGCGCACCAGCGAGGGCCTCTACCTGCTCCAGCGGATCCGCGACGAGGCGCACCGCTTCGCGATCACGCACCACCGCTCGCGACGGTCGAAGTCGATGGTGGAGAGCCTGCTCGACGACGTCCCCGGCCTGGGCGAGGTCCGCCGCAAGACCCTGATCAAGCACTTCGGGTCGCTGAAGAAGCTCCGGGCCGCGACGGTCGACGAGATCGCCCAGGTGCCGGGCATCGGACCCGCCACCGCCACCGCGATCGCCGAAGCGGTCGCACCGGACGGGGCCGCCCGCAAGACTGTCAGCGTCAACACCGCCACCGGAGAGATCGAGGAAGGCTGACATGGCCGCACAGTTGGGTCCCGGGGTCGAGGACACCGGCGAGTTCCCTGCGGTCGGGTCCAGCGACCAGCTCGGCGAGCTCGTCGTGGTCACCGGCATGACGGGAGCGGGCCGGAGCACCGCGGCCAAGGAGCTCGAGGACCTCGGCTACTTCGTCGTCGACAACCTGCCGCCCGAGCTGGTCACCGAGGTGGTCCGGCTCGTCGACGAGCAGAAGGGCCGCGACCAGCCGATCGCCGTGGTCGTCGACGTCCGCGGCGGCACGTCCTTCCACTCGTTGCGCGAGCAGTTGGCGCAGCACCTGCCGACCCGGCGTACCTCCATGCTGTTCCTCGAGGCCGACGACGACATCCTCGTCCGCCGGCAGGAGGCGGCCCGGCGGCCGCACCCGCTGCAGGCGGGCGGCCGGCTGATCGAGGGCATCGATCGCGAGCGCAGCGTGATGACCCAGCTGCGCGGTGACGCCGACGTCGTCATCGACACCACCCCGCTCAACGTCCACCAGCTCAAGGACAAGGTCGCGCAGGCGTTCGGCGACCCCGGCACGACGGCGCTCAAGGTCACGGTGGTGAGCTTCGGGTTCAAGTACGGCGTGCCGGTCGACGCCGACCTCCTCGCCGACATGCGGTTCCTGCCCAACCCGTACTGGGTCCCCGAGCTGCGCGACTTCACCGGGCGCGACGACGACGTCGCCAAGTACGTCCTCGACCGCGAGGACACCCAGACCTTCCTGGAGCGCTACGTCCCCGTGGTGCAGACCGTGGGGGAGGGCTACCTGCGCGAGGGCAAGCGGTTCATGACGATCGCGATCGGCTGCACCGGCGGCAAGCACCGCAGCGTCGCGATGGCCGAGGAGATCGCCGCGAGGCTGCGGACGCTCGGTCTCGACGCGCAGGCCACCCACCGCGATCTCGGCCGGGAATGACCGCGCATGACGGGACGGTGACCTCGTGACCTGGACCTCCGAGCCGGCGGTGGTGGCCCTCGGCGGCGGCCACGGCCTGGCCGCCTCGCTGGCCGCGCTGCGCCGGCTCACCCCCGACCTCACCGCGGTCGTCACCGTGGCCGACAACGGCGGCTCCTCGGGCCGGCTCCGCGAGGAGTTCGGCGTCCTTCCACCGGGCGACCTGCGCATGGCGCTCGCCGCGTTGTGCGGCGACGACCGGTGGGGCCAGACCTGGGCCCGCGTGCTGCAGCACCGCTTCGAGTCCGACGGTGAGATGGACGGGCACTCCGTCGGCAACCTGCTGATCGTGGCGCTCTGGCAGCTGCTCGGCGACCACGTGGTCGGCCTCGACTGGGTGGGCAGCCTGCTCGGAGCCCGGGGACGCGTGCTGCCGATGGCGGTCACCCCGCTCGACATCATGGCCAGGGTCCGCGGCGTGAGCCCGGACGCCCCCGACGAGGTCAGCACGGTCCAGGGCCAGGTCGCGGTCGCCACCACGCCCGGGGAGGTCCTCGAGGTGAGCCTGGAGCCCGCCGACCCGAAGGCCTGCCCCGAGGCGACCCGCGCCATCGGCGAGGCCGACTGGGTCGTGCTCGGGCCGGGCTCGTGGTACTCCTCGGTGATCCCGCACCTGCTGGTCCCCGACCTCCGCGCGGCCCTTGCCACGACCCCGGGGAACGTCGTCGTGACGCTCAACCTGGAGGCCCAGCCCGGCGAGACCGAGGGGTACACCCCCGACGACCACCTCGCCGTCCTGCACCGCACCGCGCCCGACCTGCGGATCCACACCGTGCTCGCCGACCCCGCGTCGGTGCCGGACGCCGCCTCGCTCGAGACCATGACTCGCGAGCTCGGGGCGCGCCTGGTCCTCGCCGACGTCGCGCTCGACGGCGTACCAGGGCAGCACGATCCCGAGAAACTTGCCCGAGCGTATGCGCGCGTCACCAGGGCGAACTAAGGTGGCGCGCATGGCGATGACGGCGCAGGTGAAGGCGGAACTGGCCAACACAGCGGTGACGAAGACCTGCTGCCGAAAGTCCGAGGTTTCGTCGATGCTGCGCTTCGCCGACTCGCTCCACCTGGTCAACGGCGGCATCGTCGTCGAGGCCGAGCTGGACACCGGGGCCGCGGCGCGCCGTCTCCGCAAGGACATCGCCGAGGTCTTCGGCCACGACTCCGAGGTGGTCATGCTCAAGAGCAACGGCCTGCGCCGCGGCACCCACTACATCGTCCGGGTCGCGCGCGACGGTGAGTCGCTGGCGCGCCAGACCGGCCTCATCGACCAGCGCAACCGGCCGGTGCGCGGCCTCCCGCCGCAGGTGGTCTCGGGCTCGGGGTGCGACGCGGTCGCGGCCTGGCGCGGTGCCTTCCTCGCCCACGGGTCCCTGACCGAGCCGGGGCGCTCCAGCTCGCTCGAGGTGACCTGCCCGGGGCCCGAGGCCGCGCTCGCCCTGGTCGGGTCGGCCCGCCGGCTCGGCATCTCGGCCAAGGCGCGCGAGGTCCGCGGCGTCGACCGGGTGGTGATCCGTGACGGCGACGCGATCGGTCAGCTGCTCACCCGCCTGGGCGCCCACGAGTCCCTGCTCGCCTGGGAGGAGCGGCGGATGCGCCGCGAGGTCCGGGCGACCGCCAACCGGCTCGCGAACTTCGACGACGCCAACCTGCGCCGGTCGGCGCGTGCGGCGGTGGCCGCCGGGGCCCGGGTCGAGCGCGCCCTGGAGATCCTCGGCGACGACATTCCCGACCACCTCCAGCTCGCCGGCCGGCTCCGGCTCGAGCACAAGCAGGCCTCGCTCGAGGAGCTCGGTCAGCTGCACGAACCCGTGCTCACCAAGGATGCGATCGCCGGTCGGATCCGGCGGCTGCTCGCCATGGCCGACAAGCGTGCGGAGGAGCTCGGCATCCCCGACACGGAGGCGTCCCTGACCCCGGAGATGCTCGCCGAGGAGGCTTGAGACCCCGGTCCGCGGGACCTTCGACTGTTACTCGCACGTAGGCCGGACAGCCCGTTCGCGCTGGCGCACGTCCGCGATAGGGTCGAGTGACCGACTTGTGTTAACGATCAAATTCAGGAGTGGATCGCAGTGACTGTCCGCGTGGGAATCAATGGCTTCGGCCGCATCGGGCGCAACTTCTTCCGGGCCGTTCGCGCCTCGGGTGCCGACATCGAGATCGTCGGCGTGAACGACCTCACCGACCCGAAGGCGCTGGCGAACCTGCTGAAGTTCGACTCGATCCTGGGCCGGCTCGACGCCGACGTCACCGCGACCGAGTCCTCGCTGCGGGTCGGTGACCAGGACATCGCGGTCTCTGCCGAGCGTGACCCGTCGGCGCTGAAGTGGGCCGACCTCGGTGTGGACGTCGTGGTGGAGTCCACCGGCTTCTTCACCGACGCCACCAAGGCGCGGGCCCACGTCGACGCGGGCGCGAAGAAGGTGATCATCTCCGCTCCGGCCTCGAACGAGGACATCACGGTCGTGATGGGTGTGAACCACGAGCTCTACGACCCGGCCGCCCACACGGTGATCTCGAACGCGTCCTGCACGACGAACTGCCTGGCGCCGATGGCGAAGGCGCTCCACGAGGAGTTCGGCATCGTGAAGGGCCTGATGACCACGATCCACGCCTACACCGCCGACCAGAACCTGCAGGACAACATCCACAAGGACCCGCGTCGGGCCCGGGCCGCGGCGCTCAACATGGTGCCGACCTCGACCGGTGCAGCGAAGGCGATCGGCCTGGTGCTGCCGGAGCTGAAGGGCAAGCTGGACGGCTACGCCATGCGCGTCCCGGTGCCGACCGGCTCTGCGACCGACCTGACCTTCGAGGCCGCCCGGGAGACCACCGTCGAGGAGGTCAACGCCGCGATCGAGCGTCGCGCCGACGGCCGGTACCTCAAGTACTCCACCGACCCGCTGGTGTCGACCGACATCGTCACCGACCCGGCGTCGTGCATCTTCGACGCGCCGCTGACCAAGGTCATCGGCAACCAGGTCAAGGTGCTCGGCTGGTACGACAACGAGTGGGGCTACTCCAACCGCCTCGCCGACCTGATCCTCCACGTCGGTTCCACGCTCTGAGATGGCGGGGATCGCTGCATCTGATCTGAGCGGTCTGGGCGATCTTCGAGGCAAGCGGGTGCTGGTCCGCTCGGACCTGAACGTGCCGCTGGACGGTGAGCAGATCACCGACGACGGACGCATCCGCGCCAGCCTGCCCACGATCCGGCAGCTGCTCGACCAGGGCGCGCGCGTGGTCGTGATGGCGCACCTCGGCCGGCCGAAGGGAGCGCCCGACCCGGCGTACTCCCTGAAGCCGGTGGCGGTCCGCCTCGGCGAGCTGCTCGGCACCACGGTCGTCTTCGCCCCCGACACGGTGGGGGAGTCGGCCCGGGCCGCCGTGGCCGGACTCGAGGACGGGCAGGTCACCCTGCTGGAGAACGTGCGGTTCAACGCCGGCGAGACCAGCAAGGACGACGCCGAGCGTGGTGCGTTCGCCGACCAGCTCGCCGCCCTCGGTGACGCGTTCGTCAGCGACGGCTTCGGGGTCGTGCACCGCAAGCAGGCGTCCGTGTACGACGTCGCGCAGCGCCTCCCGCACGCGATGGGCGGGCTGGTGGCCCGGGAGATCGACGTGCTGCGCCGGCTGACCGAGTCGCCCGAGCGGCCGTACGTCGTCGTCCTCGGCGGCTCCAAGGTGTCCGACAAGCTCGCGGTGATCGACAACCTGCTCGGCAAGGCCGACCGGCTGCTGATCGGCGGCGGGATGGTCTTCACCTTCCTCAAGGCGCTCGGTCACGGCGTCGGGTCGAGCCTCCTCGAGGACGACCAGGTCGACATCTGTCGCGAGTACCTCCGCCGCGCGGAGGACTCCGGCGTCGACATCGTGCTTCCGACCGACATCGTGGTGGCCGCCGAGTTCAAGGCGGATTCGGAGCCGAAGGTGGTCCCCGCCGACGCGATTCCGGACGACATGATGGGCCTCGACATCGGTCCCGACTCAGGCGCTGCGTTCGCGGAGGCGATCCGCGGTGCGCGCACCGTCTTCTGGAACGGCCCCATGGGCGTGTTCGAGTTCCCGGCCTTCGCCGAGGGCACGCGGGCGGTCGCCCAGGCGCTGACCGAGGTCGACGGGCTCTCGGTCGTCGGCGGTGGTGACTCCGCAGCGGCGGTGCGCCGACTCGGTTTCGCCGACGACGCGTTCGGCCACATCTCCACCGGGGGCGGCGCGAGCCTGGAGTACCTCGAGGGCAAGACCCTCCCGGGCATCGACGTCCTCGACGCCTGAAACACCCGCCGGGTGGTCGATCCTGTCGACACCACCTCGACCTGAAAGCAGACCCTGAATGGCGAAGAACTCGCGCGTGCCCCTGATGGCCGGCAACTGGAAGAGCAACTTGAACCATCTCGAGGCCGTGCACCTCGTGCAGAAGCTGGCGCTCACGCTGGCCGACAAGAAGCACGACTTCGGCAAGGTCGAGGTGGTCGTCGTGCCGCCGTTCACCGACCTGCGCTCGGTGCAGACGCTCGTCGACGGCGACCGGCTCCAGATCCGGTACGGCGCCCAGGACGTGTCCGAGCACGACGGTGGCGCCTACACCGGCGAGATCGCCGCGTCGATGCTGGCCAAGCTCGGCTGCAGCTACGTGGTGGTCGGCCACTCGGAGCGCCGCGAGTACCACCACGAGGACGACGCGCTGGTGAACGCGAAGGCGCACAAGGCGCTTGCCGCGGGCATGACGCCGATCGTGTGCGTCGGCGAGGGCCTCGAGATCCGCAAGGAGGGCCGGCACGTCGAGCACACGCTCGCGCAGCTCGACGGCTCGCTCGCCGAGTTCACCGCCGAGCAGGTCGCCGGCTTGGTGATCGCCTACGAACCGGTGTGGGCGATCGGCACCGGCGAGGTCGCGACCCCCGAGGACGCGCAGGAGGTCTGCGCGGCGATCCGTGCGCGGATCGGCGAGGTCCACGGTGCCGACGCCGCGGACGGCGTACGCGTGCTGTACGGCGGGTCGGTCAAGGCGAGCAACGTCGCGGGCATCATGCAGAAGGCCGACGTCGACGGCGCCCTCGTCGGCGGTGCCAGCCTCCAGGCGGACGAGTTCGGCGGGATCTGCCGGTTCTACGACATGCCTGTGCTCTGACGGCCCAGTGCCTCATTCAGCACTGCGTCAGTTAGGATTCCCGGCGTGATCACCGTTTTCGAGATCCTGCTCGTCATCAGCAGCCTGCTGATGATCCTGCTCGTGCTGCTGCACAAGGGCCGTGGGGGCGGCCTGTCCGACATGTTCGGGGGCGGAGTTTCGAGCGGCCTCGGTGGCTCGTCCGTCGCCGAGCGGAACCTCGACCGGATCACGATCGGCATCGGCCTGGTCTGGTTCGCGTGCGTGATCGGTCTCGGGCTCCTGCTCAAGACCAGCAACTGACCCCCCGAAGCGCACTCGCGCGGACTGAGAAGGAGACCTGGTGGCCGGCGGAGGAAACGCCATTCGTGGCAGCCGTGTGGGTGCAGGGCCCATGGGCGAGGCCGAGCGCGGTGAGGCCGCGCCTCGTCAGAACGTCACGTACTTCTGCTCCCGCGAGCACCGCACGCTGATCGCGTTCGCCGTCGAGGCGCAGGTCCCGGACTCCTGGGACTGCCCCCGGTGCGGCCTGCCGGCCAGCCTCGACTCGGACAACCCGCCCCCGCCGGTGAAGATCGAGCCGTACAAGACCCACCTCGCCTACGTGAAGGAGCGTCGCTCGGACGCCGAGGCGAAGGACATCCTCGAAGAGGCCCTGCAGACGCTGCGCACCCGCCGCAAGAACGGCGAAGTCATCTTCTGACCGCCGAGCGGGCACTGCTGCTGCGCACAACGACGCCGAGCGGGCACTGCTGCTTCGTTGCTGTGCGCTGACAGGGCAGGGCGGCTGGCTAGCTGTACGGCGAGCGGGCAGCGCTGCTGCCTGTGGAGGACGTCCGCGCGAGCGGGACGGTGTCCTCGATCCTGAGGCGATGAGAGCCTCGGAGTGGATGGGCGACGCGCAGCTGCTGGGAAGCACGTTTCCGTTGCCCCTCGACGCGCCGTTCACGGCGGCGATGGCGGATGACGCCGGCGTGAGCAAGAACCACCTCAGGACATTGGTGCGCGAGGGGCTTCTTCGCCGCGTGCTGATGGGCGTCTACGCGGCAGCTCAGGCGCCCGGTTCGGTGCTGTTCCGCGCGCGAGCCCTCGGTCTCGTCGTACCTGAGTGTGCCGTGATCACCGACCGCACCGCGGCCTGGCTCCACGGAGCTCCGGTGCTGGAACGGGGCGCACACCTCGAAGCGCCGCCGATCAGCGTGTGCGAGAGAGTCGACAGCCGGGTACGCCGGGCAGGCGTCGACGGTCGCCGACGCCAGCTGCGCGACTCTGACGTCATGAGCCTGCACGGCCTGATCGTCACCACCCCGATGAGGACCGGGCTCGACCTCGGGCGGCGCTTGTGGCGCTTCGATGCGTTGGCCGCCATCGATGGCGTCCTGCGACTCGGCGTCGATCAGGATCATCTCCTGGAGCAGATCGAGCGGTTCCGAGGTCACCGCGGGGTCCGCCAGCTGCGGTGGATCGCGCCGCTCGGCGACGGCCGAGCCGAGTCACCGGGCGAGTCGGCGCTGCGGTTGCACTGGTACGACGCCGGGCTGCCTCCACCGGAGCCGCAGTTCGCGATCCGTGACGACGACGGGCGCGAGATCTACCGGCTCGACGTACCGGCACCCGAGGTGAGGTACGCGGCGGAGTACGACGGCGAGGAGTTCCACAGCAAGGAGGCAGATCGCGCGCACGACCTGGAGCGTCGGGAATGGATCAGCCGGGAACGACACTGGACGGTCGCCGCCTTCGGCAAGGACGACGTGTACGGCCGGACGACGGACATCACCCGCCGGCTGAGGGTCGGGTTCACGGCAGCCAGGCGCTCGGTCAGCTTCTGGGTGCCCTGAGTCGCACTGCCCGCTCGGCGTGCTCGAGCGCAGCCGCACTGCCCGCTCGGCGTACTCGAGCGCAGCCGCATCGCCCGCTCGGCGTACTCGAGCGCAGCCGCACCGCCCGCTCGGCGGCTTCAGAGCTGGTTGGCTGCGGGCGCGTCGAGGAACCAGACCGTCTCGCCGGCTCCGCTGAGCGGCGCCGGCTTGATGCCGCGCGCGGGCGTCTCGTGCACGTCACCCTCGTCGGCCAGGGCCCGGTGGACGGCGTCGGCCTTGCCGTCACCGGTCACCAGGAACCACACCGCCCGGGTGCGGTTCAGGGCCGGGAAGGTCAGGCTGACCCGCTCCGGCGGCGGCTTCGGCGAGCCGGTCACCGGGACCGCGATGGTGTCGTCGACGTCGAGCTGGGGGAACCCGGGGAACAGCGACGCCACGTGCCCGTCGGGCCCGAGGCCGAGCATCACCAGGTCGAACTCGCCTCCGCCCGAGGAGCGCATCAGGTCGCCGTACGCCGTCGCGGCAGCCTGGACGTCGGGCGCGCCGGCCGTGGACGGCATCTCGTGCACCTGGGTGGCACCGACGACGTCGAGGAAGACCTGACGGGCGTCCAGCGCGTTGCGCTCCGAGCTGTCCGGGGTGACGTAGCGCTCGTCGCCCCACCAGAACACCACGCGGCTCCAGTCGACGTCGTACGCCGGCGCCTGCAGCGCGATCTGCTGGTGCAGGGCGTGCGCGATCGTGCCGCCGGTCAGCGCGACGTGCGGCTCCTCGCCGCGGCCCTGCGCCGCCGCCATGCGCTGCAGGAAGCGCTCCGCGGCGGCCGCCGCCACCTGTGCGGGTTCGGCGAGGACCCTGAGCTCCAGGGGCACGGTCACGCCTCTCCGTTGAGCTTCATCAGCCGGCGGGTGGTGTCGCGGTAGATGTCGTCCTCGTCGAGGCGGCGCAGCTCCTCGGCGAGCAGGTCGGGCAGCTCGCGGCGCTTCAGCGCGACGGGCCGGTCGGGTCGTCCGGGCGAGCTGAACGTCGCCAGCTTGCCGTCCGGGCGGCTGATCCGGATCGGGCCCTCCTTGGTGTCCAGGACGACCTCGGTGATGCCGGGTCCGCGGCTGTTCTCGCGCTCGACCTGCACGTGCAGCCGGTCGCTGAGCCAGGCGCGCAGCAGGTCGGCACTGGGGCTGATCCGCTCGGCGGTCACCGAGGCGCTCCGCACCTTCAGCGGCTGCTGGTCGAGCGCCGCGGCCAGGAGGGCGCGCCATGGGGTGATCCGTGTCCAGGCGAGGTCGGTGTTGCCCTTCGCGTAGTTCGCGCACAGCGTGTGCATGGCCTTGCTCTTCCCGCGGGTGACCGCGGCCGCGTCGGTGATCCGCCGCTGCGCCAGTGCGCCCAGAGGATCGGCGGCCGGGTCGTCGGGAGGGTTCTCCGGCCACCAGATCGCCACGGGGGAGTCGGGCAGGAGGAGCGGCAGCACGACCGACTCGGCGTGCTTGACCACCTCGCCCTTGAGCCGGATCAGCGCCGTCTCACCGCTCCACGACTCGCCGATGCCCACCTGGGCGTTGATCGCCGCCTCGCCGCGTGCGTCGCGCGGGATCACGCCGAGCACGCGGGCGGGGTGCTCGCGGGACGCCTTCCGGGCGGCCTCCATCGCGTCGTGGGCGCCGCTCTCGTCGACGACGATGATCAGCGTCATCACCATGCCCATCGCCGGGCTGCCCGCGCGGATCCGGGCGCGGACGAACTCGGAGGCGATCTCCGAGGAATTGGTCTGGGTCAGCTCGATCACGGCAACCGTCTCCTCATCAGGGCCTGCGCCAGGTGCGGCCGTCGCGGGCGAGCATCTCGTCGGCCGACTTCGGGCCCCAGGTGCCGGGGCCGTACGGGTCGGGCGTTCCCTTGCTCGCCCAGTACGCGAGGACGGGGTCGAGGATCTTCCAGGACAGCTCGACCTCCTCGTGGCGCGGGAACAGTGGCGGGTCGCCGAGCAGCACGTCGAGGATCAGGCGCTCGTAGGCCTCGGGGGAGGACTCGGTGAACGACCCGCCGTAGGCGAAGTCCATGTTCACATCGCGGATCTCCATCGCGGTGCCGGGGACCTTGGCGCCGAACCGGATGGTCATGCCCTCGTCGGGCTGCACCCGGATCACCAGGGTGTTCGGGGTGAGCTCCTCGGTCGCGGTGGCGTTGAAGGGCAGGTGCGGCGCCCGCTTGAACACCACGGCCACCTCGGTGACCCGACGGCCGAGCCGCTTGCCGGTGCGGAGGTAGAACGGTACGCCGGCCCAGCGCCGCGTCTCGACGTTCAACCGCACAGCAGCGTACGTCTCGGTCTTCGAGCGCTTCGAGATGCCGTCCTCCTCGCAGAAGCCGAGGACCTTCTGCCCGCCGGCCCAGCCGGCGGTGTACTGCCCGCGCGCCGTGCTCAGGTCGAGCCGGTCGGGCAGCACCACCGAGGAGAGCACCTTGAGCTTCTCGGCGCGCAGGCTCTCGGCGTCGAACGAGACCGGCTCCTCCATGGCCACGAGCGCCAGCAGCTGCATCAGGTGGTTCTGGATGACGTCGCGGGCCGCGCCGACGCCGTCGTAGTAGCCCGCGCGCCCGCCGATGCCGACGTCCTCGGCCATGGTGATCTGCACGTGGTCGACGTAGTTGCCGTTCCAGATCGGCTCGAAGAGGTTGTTGGCGAACCGCATCGCCAGGATGTTCTGGACCGTCTCCTTGCCGAGGTAGTGGTCGATCCGGAAGATCGACCCGGACGGGAAGACCTCGTCGAGGATGTGGTTGAGGTGCCGCGCCGACTCGAGGTCGTGGCCGAACGGCTTCTCCACCACGACCCGCCGCCAGGAGCCCTCCTTCGGCTGGGCGAGACCGTGCTCCTTGAGCTGGTCGGCGACGTCGCCGAAGAACGACGGCGGGATGGCGAGGTAGAAGGCGTGGTTCCCGCCGGTGCCGCGCACCTCGTCGAGCTCCTCGATCGTCCGCCGCAGCTGGTCGAAGGCGTGGTCGTCGTTGAAGTCGCCGGGGACGAACCGGAAGCCCTCGGCGAGCTGCTTCCAGACCTCCTCCCGGAACTCCGTGCGCGCGTGGTCGCGCACCGAGTCGTGCACGATCTGGGCGAAGTCCTGGTCCTCCCAGTCGCGCCGGGCGAAGCCGACCAGGCTGAAGCCGGGGGGCAGCAGGCCACGGTTCGCCAGGTCGTAGATCGCCGGCATGATCTTCTTGCGGGACAGGTCGCCGGTCACGCCGAACAGCACCATGCCGCACGGCCCGGCGATGCGCGGAAGGCGGCGGTCCTCGGGATCGCGCAGCGGGTTGACGTGCCCGGTCATCGGCGGTGCCTCCGGTAGTAGTCGATCAGCGAACGCGTGGACGGGTCCTGGTGCTCCGCCGCACGGGTGTCGCCCGCGACGGCGGGGGCGATCTCGAGCGCGAGCTGCTTGCCCAGCTCGACTCCCCACTGGTCGAAGCTGTCGATGCCCCACACGACGCCCTGGGTGAAGGTGATGTGCTCGTACAGCGCGATCAGCTGGCCCAGCACCCCCGGGGTCAGGGCCGGCGCCATGATCGAGGCGGTCGGCCGGTTGCCGGTGAACACCCGGGCCGGCACCACGGCCTCCGCCGTGCCCTCCGCACGGACCTCCTCCGCGGTCTTCCCGAACGCGAGGGCACGCGTCTGCGCGAAGAAGTTCGCCAGGAACAGCTCGTGGACGTCCGTGCTCTCCCCGTCGTGGCTGTCCTGCAGCGGGTACGCCGGGTTGGCGAACGCGATGAAGTCCGCCGGGATCAACCGGGTGCCCTGGTGGATCAGCTGGTAGAACGCGTGCTGCCCGTTCGTGCCGGGCTCACCCCAGAAGACCTCGCCGGTGTCGGTGGTGACCGGGCTGCCGTCCCAGCGCACGCCCTTGCCGTTGGACTCCATGGTCAGCTGCTGCAGGTACGCCGGGAACCGGTGCAGCAGCTGCGCGTAGGGGAGCACCGCGTGGGTCTGCGCATCCAGGAAGTCGGTGTACCAGACGTTCAGGAGGCCCATCAGCACGGGCACGTTGCTCTCGGTCGGCGTGGTCCGGAAGTGCTCGTCCATCGCGTGCATGCCGGCGAGGAACTCGGCGAACCGCTCCGGCCCGATCGCCACCACCAACGACGTGCCGATCGCGGAGTCGACCGAGTAGCGACCGCCGACCCAGTCCCAGAACCCGAACGCGTTGGCCGGGTCGATCCCGAAGTCGGCCACCTTGTCCAGCGCGGTCGACACCGCCACGAAGTGCTTCGCGACCGCGGCCGACCGGTCGGCATCGGCAAGTCCGTCGAGCAGCCAGGCGCGGCACAGGCGGGCGTTGGTGAGGGTCTCGAGGGTCCCGAAGGTCTTGCTGGACACGATGAACAGCGTCGTGGCCGGATCGAGGTCGGCCAGGGTGGTGGCGCAGTCGGTCGGGTCGATGTTGCTGATGAAGCGGCACTCGAGGTCGGCAGCGACGTACGGCCTCAGCGCCTCGTAGGCCATCACGGGGCCGAGGTCGGAGCCGCCGATGCCGATGTTGACGACGGTCCGGATCCGATCTCCGGTGACGCCGGTCCACGCGCCGGACCGCACCTGATCGGCGAACGCGTAGACCCGGCGCAGCACCTCGTGCACGTCGGCGACCACGTCGTGCCCGTCGACCTCGAGGACGGCGTCCTCGGGCAGCCTCAGCGCGGTGTGGAGGACCGGGCGGCCCTCGGTCACGTTGATCCGCTCGCCGCGGAACATCGCCTCGCGCCGGGCCTCCAGGCCGACCTCGTCGGCGAGCCCCACCAGGGTGGCGAGGATCTCGTCGTCGACCAGCCCCTTGGACAGGTCGACGTGGAGGTCGGCCGCGTCGAAGGTGAGCCGCTCGGCGCGGCCGGGGTCTGCTGCGAACCAGCCCCGGAGGTCGGGCTCGAAGCCGTCTGCGCGCTCCGTCAGCCGCGCCCACGCCGCCGTGCTGGTGGCGTCCACCGGGTCGCTGGAGGCCGCCGAGGTCATGCCTTGGCCTGCTCCAGGCTCCCGCGGACCGTCTCGCCCAGCTCCTGCCAGGACTTCACGAACTTCTCGACGCCCTCGCGGATCAGCACTGCGATCACGTCGTCGTAGTCGATGCCCGCCGCCGCCAGCTCGTCCATGGTGGCCTGCGCGTCGGCGTAGTTCGGGCGGACCTGGTCGCCGGCGATCTCGCCGTGGTCGGCGACCGCCTCGAGGGTCTTCTCCGGCATCGTGTTGACGGTGTCGTCGACGACGAGGCGGACGACGTACATGGTGTCGTCGTAGTCGGGGTTCTTCACGCCGGTGGACGCCCACAGCGGACGTTGCCGGCGGGCGCCGGCGGCCTCGAGAGCGGCCCAGCGGTCGGACGCGAAGAACTCCTCGAACGCCTTGTAGGCCAGGCGCGCGTTCGCGACGCCTGCGCGGCCGAACAAGGACTTGTCTGCCCCGGCCGCTTCCAGCCGCTTGTCGATCTCGGTGTCGACCCGCGAGACGAAGAACGACGCGACCGAGTGCAGCTTCGAGATGTCGTGCCCGTTGTCACGGGCCTTCTCGATGCCGGCGACGAAGGCCTCCATCACGCCCTGGTACTGGTCGAGGCCGAAGATCAGCGTGACGTTCACGTCGATGCCGGCAGCGAGGGTCTCGGTGATCGCGGGCAGCCCCTCCGGGGTGCCCGGGATCTTGATGTAGGCGTTGGGACGGTCGACCGCCGCCCAGAGCTCGCTGGCCTGCGCGACCGTGGCCTCGGTGTCGTGGGCGACGTCGGGGGTGACCTCGATCGAGACCCGGCCGTCGACGCCGCCGGTGGCCTCCCAGACCGGGCGCATGATGTCGCACGCGTCGCGCACGTCGGTGGTGGTCAGCTCGAACACGGTGCGCTCGACGTCAGCGCCGTCGGCCGCGAGCCGGCGCACCTGCTCGTCGTACCGCTCACCGTCGGCGAGGGCGCCGGCGAAGATCGTCGGGTTGGACGTGATGCCCACCACGGACGAGTTCTTGACGAGGTCGGCGAGGTTGCCGGTCTCGATCCGCTCGCGGGACAGGTCGTCGAGCCAGATCGACACACCGGCCTCGGACAGCTTCTTCAGACGTTCGGACATGAAGACTCCTTCGGTTGCGTGCGCTCGGCCGGTCAGGCGGGTCGCGCTGAGCGGTGCGGTCCTAGCGGGTGGTTGCCTCCAGCGCCCGCAGGCTCTCCTCCGCGGCCAGGGTGACGGCCTCGGCGGTGATGTGGAACTGGCGGTAGATCGTGTCGTAGTCCGCGGACGCGCCGAAGTGCTCCAGCGAGACCATCCGGCCGGCGTCGCCGACCACCTCGCGCCAGCCCTGGGCCACCCCGGCCTCGACGCTCACCCGAGCGCGGACGTTGGGCGGGATCACGGTGTCGCGGTAGGCCTGGTCCTGCCGGTCGAACCACTCGCGGCAGGGCATGGAGACCACGCGCGCCCTGATCCCCTTGGCGGCGAGCTGCTCCCGCGCGGCGACGGCGAGCTGGACCTCGGAGCCGGTGCCGATCAGCACGACGTCGGGGAGACCGTCGGAATCGACCAGCACGTAGGCACCGCGGGCCACGCCCTCGGCGCCACCCCACTGCTCACCGGCGTCCTCGCCGCGGGCGAACGTGGGGACGTTCTGCCGGGTGAGGGCGAGCGCGGCGGGACGGTCGGTCTGCTCGAGGATCGCGTGCCACGCAGCGACGGTCTCGTTGGCGTCGGCCGGACGTACGACGTCCAGCCCCGGGATCGCCCGCAGGGCCGCGAGGTGCTCGACCGGCTGGTGGGTCGGGCCGTCCTCGCCGAGGCCGATCGAGTCGTGGGTCCACACGTAGATGGTCGGCAGCCCCATCAGGGCCGCGAGCCGCACGGCCGGGCGCATGTAGTCCGAGAACACCAGGAAGGTGCCGCCGTACACGCGGGTGCCGCCGTGCAGCGTGATGCCGTTCATGATCGAGCCCATGCCGTGCTCGCGGATGCCGAAGTGCAGCACACGGCCGTACTTGTTGCCGCTCCACGACGAGGTCTGGAACTCCTCGGGGGTGAAGCTGGGCTCACCCTCCGGCGTGGTGTTGTTGGACTCCGCGAGGTCGGCCGAGCCGCCCCACAGCTCCGGCAGCACGGGAGCGATCGCCTTGAGCACGGAGCCGGACGCCTTGCGGGTCGCCATCCCCTTCTCGTCGGCCGGGAAGGACGGGAGCGCATCGGTCCAGCCCGCGGGGAGCGTGCGCGTGGACATCCGGGTGAAGAGGTTCGCGCGGTCCGGGTTGGCCTGGGCCCACGCCTCGAACTCCTCCTCCCACGCCGCCTGGAGGACCTTGCCGCGGTCGACGAGGGCGCGGGTGTGGCTGATCACCTCGTCGGAGACCTCGAAGGTCCGGTCGGGGTCGAAGCCGAGCACCTTCTTGGTCGCGGCGACCTCGTCGGCGCCGAGCGCCGAGCCGTGGGCGGCTCCGGTGTTCTGCGCCTGCGGCGAGGGCCAGGCGATGATCGTGCGCAGGATGATCAGGCTGGGCCGGTCGGTGACGTCCTCGGCCGCCTCGAGCGCGGCCCACAGCGCGGGCACGTCCTCGTGGTAGTTCTTCCCGTCGGTGCGGTCGCCGTTGTGGGTCCAGTCGACCACCTGGACGTGCCAGCCGTAGGCCTCGTAGCGCTTCCCGACGTCCTCGGTGAACGCGATCCGGGTGTCGCCCTCGATGCTGATCCGGTTGTCGTCGTAGATCAGGGTGAGGTTGCCGAGCTGCTGGTGGCCGGCGATGCTCGAGGCCTCCGCGCTCACGCCCTCCTCGAGGTCACCGTCGGAGCAGATCGCGTAGACGTGGTGGTCGAACGGGCTCTCGCCCTCCGCAGCCTCAGGGTCGAACAGTCCGCGCTCGCGGCGCGCGGCCATCGCCATGCCGACGGCGTTGCCGACGCCCTGCCCGAGCGGGCCGGTGGTCGTCTCGACGCCGGCGGTGTGCCCGTGCTCCGGGTGGCCGGGCGTCTTGCTGCCCCAGGTGCGCAGCGCCTTGAGGTCCTCGATCTCGAGACCGAACCCACCCAGGTAGAGCTCGGTGTAGAGCGTGATCGAGGAGTGCCCGCAGGAGAGCACGAACCGGTCGCGGCCAGGCCACGCGGGATCGGCCGGGTTGTGCCGCATCCGCTTCTGGAAGAGCAGGTACGCCGCGGGGGCCAGGCTCATCGCCGTCCCCGGGTGGCCGTTGCCGACCTTCTGGACCGCGTCCATCGCCAGGCAGCGTGCGGTGTCCACCGCCCGCTGGTCGAGTTCGGTCCACTCCAACGGGGTGCGGGTCTTGCTCAAGGCGGTCCTCTCGGGACGGGGTCGGACGAGCGCGGGTCGTACGGGGACAGGTGGCTCAGAGGTGACCCTGTGGTCACCGCCCACGAGCCTACTCAGGGACCGTTAGACTCAGCGAGCCAGTACCACTGCTGCGCCCTCGCCATGCGCGCCCCCGCCGACCCGAATCGAGGCCCTGCGTGACCGCGGTCGACTCCCAGGTGAGCACCACGTCCGTGGACCCGGCACACCTCGGCGGCTGGGCGACCCTGAAGGACGTCGTCGCCGCGTACGTCGGCCTGATGAAGCCTCGCGTGATCGAGCTGCTCCTGCTGACCACCGTCCCGGTCATGTTCTACGCCCAGCGCGGCGTGCCCGCCCTCGGGCTCGTGGTCGCCACGGTCGTCGGCGGCACGCTCTCCGCAGGCAGCGCCAACGCGCTGAACTGCGTCTACGACCGCGACATCGACGAGCAGATGCGTCGCACGCGCCGCCGGGCCCTGCCCCGCCACATGGTCTCGCCCCGCGCGGCCTTCGTGTTCGGCATCGCGCTCGCCGTGATCTCGACCCTCGTGCTCGGCTTCTTCGTGAACTGGCTGTCCTCGGGCCTCGCGCTCGCGGCCTCGGCGTTCTACCTGTTCGTCTACACGATGGTGCTCAAGCGTCGCACGACGCAGAACATCGTGTGGGGCGGCCTCGCCGGCTGCTTCCCGGCCCTGATCGGCTGGACGGCCGTCACCGACTCGCTCGCCTGGCCGCCGGTCGTGCTGTTCCTGGTGGTGTTCCTCTGGACGCCGCCGCACACCTGGGCGCTGGCGATGCGCTACCGCGAGGACTACGCCGCGGTGGACGTGCCGATGCTGCCCGTACGCCGCTCCGGCGAGGCGGTCGCGCGCCAGATCGTCGCCTACTCCTGGGCGATGGTGGCGATGTCGCTGGCCCTGTGGCCGGTGGCCGACACCGGTCCGGTCTACCCGGTCGCTGCCGTCGTGCTCGGCGGCGCGTTCCTCGTCGAGGCGCACCTGATGTGGCTGCGCGCCCGACGCAGCGACGAGCTCAGCCGGATCAAGCCGATGCGGCTCTTCCACTGGTCGAACATGTACCTCTCGCTGCTGTTCGTCGCCGTCGCGCTGGATCCGCTGCTCACCCGTTGATGTCCGTCGTCTTCCGTCCGGGTCGCGTCGACGAGGGCGACGGAGCGCTGCTGCTCGCGGCGTTCGCCGCCGAGATGGACGCCCTGTACGACGGCCTCGACCTCGAGGCGCCGGGGATGCCGACCGCGGGGCCGCGCGACCTCGGCCCGCCGCACGGGGCCTTCCTGGTCGGCTACCGCGACGAGGCTCCGGTGTGCTGCGGCGGCGTCAAGCGGTTGCCCGACGGCGCGTGCGAGCTCAAGCGGATGTACGTCGTGCCGGCTGCCCGCCGGCAGGGGGTGGCTCGGCAGCTGTTGCACGCGCTCGAGGACGCCGCCCGGGCGCTCGGATTCGCGGTCGCCCGGATGGACACCGGTCCGCGACAGCAGCACGCGATGGCGTTCTACGAGGCCGAGGGGTACACACCGATCGGGAACTTCAACGCCAACCCGGCCGCGAGCTGGTGGGGCGAGAAGGCGCTCTGAACCTCAGGCGGCGGCCGTCCGGGTCGCCGGTCGCTCGCGGACTGCGAGCAGCAGCCAGGTCATCGCGGCGGTGACCAGGGCCGCACCCAGCATGTGCAGGCCCACGAGCACGACCGGGAGCCCGGTGAAGTACTGCACGAACCCGAGCACCCCCTGCGCCACCTGGAGCCCGAGCAGCACCCGCGCGGCACGCGCGGGCTCGGCGGAGGGGCCGGTCGCGGGCAGCAGCAGGACCATCGCGACCGTGAGGCCGACGAACAGGAACACCAGGTCCGCGTGGACCTGCGAGATCTGCAGCGGGTCGAGCCCGTTGCGGGGCGCCTTGGCGTCGCCCGCGTGGGGTCCCGAACCGGTGACCGCGGTGCCGAGGTAGAGCACGACCCAGCCGACGGCGGAGTTCAGCGAGGCGAGCAGCGCCAGCGGGCCACCGGCGTACGCCGGCATCGGTCCGTCGAGCCGGCGGAGGAACAGCACCGAGAGCGCGATGATCAGCAGCGAGGCGACCAGGTGCAGCGAGACGACCCACGGGTTGAGGTCGGTCTTCACGGTGATCCCGCCGATCACCGCCTGGGCCGGGATGCCCAGGGCGATCGCCAGCGCGATCATCCGGAGGTCGCGACGCCCGGACTGCCAGGCCGCGACCAGCGTGGCGACCGCGATCGCGACCAGGACGAACGTGAGCGTGCGGTTGCCGAACTCGATCGCCGAGTGCACCGACCACGCGTGCCGGGGCGTGAAGTCGCCGCCGTGGCACCGCGGCCAGGTGGGGCAGCCGAGCCCCGAGGAGGTGAGCCGGACGGCCCCGCCCGTGACCACCAGTACGCAGTTGGCGACGAGGGTCGCCCAGGCGAGCGGGCGCAGGTACGCGTCGAGACGCGGCAGGACGGTCAAGGGGTCACTCCCAGGTGAAGGTCTTGGCGGTGAGCACGGTGCCCAGCGCGCCCCAGGCAGCGAGCACGAGCAGGTCGCCGACGGCCAGGTTGCCGTGCGTGAGCGCGGTGCGCATCGCCTCGCCCAGCGCGCCCGACGGCAGCCAGCCCAGCGCGTGCCCGGCGCCGCCGTACGCGTCGGCCGGGAGCACGACGGCACCGCCGGCCATCAGCAGCAGGTAGACGAGGTTCGCGGCCGCGAGCGTCGCCTCGGCCCGCAGCGCACCGGCCAGGAAGAGTCCCAGCGACGCGAAGGCGAAGGTGCCCACCAGCAGGGCCAGGAAGGCACCCGCGATCGCGACCACCGACGTGTGCGGTCGCCAGCCCAGCACCAGGCCGACGCCACTGATGACGACGACCTGCATCAGCTCCACGACCAGGAGGCCGCCGATCTTGCCCATGAGCAGCCCGGAGCGGGGGAGCGGGGACGCGCCGAGGCGCTTGATCACGCCGTAGCGACGCTCGAAGCCGGTGGCGATCGCCAGCGAGGTGAACGCGGTCGACATCACCGCGAGGGCCAGGACGCCGGGGGTGAGGGCGTCGACCGCCCGCTCGTGGAAGTGGATGCCGATCCGGTGCGCGCCGGCGACGCCGCCGACCAGCACGAGCACCGGGATCACGACGGCCAGCAGCAGCTGCTCGCCGTTGCGGACCATGAGCCGTGCCTCCATCGACGCCTGGGCGAGCACCTGCCGGGTCAGCGGCGCCGCGCCGGGCCTGGGTGCGAACGTGCCGCGGCCCTCGGCCCGCACCTCAGTCACGGGGCAGGTCCTTTCCGGTGAGCTCGAGGAAGACGTCCTCGAGGTTGCGCTGGCCGAGGTTCAGGGACTCGGGCAGGACGCCCTGCAGCTCGCACCAGCCGGCCACCGTCGCGAGGGTCGTGCTGTCGGCCGGTCCGGCGATGAGCAGGCTCACGTCGCTGATCGGGGTGACGCTCACCTGCGGTCCGAGCGCCTCCTGCAGCGACGCCGGCGCGCCGGGCGGGAACGGCTTGGTCACCACCAGCCGGATCGTCGCCGTGCCGCCGCGGGTCAGGTCGGCGGGCGTGCCGGAGGCGATCATCCGGCCCTGGTCGATGATGTGGATCTGGTCGGCCAGGCGCTCGGCCTCGTCCATGTAGTGGGTCGTGAGCACCACGGTCACGCCGTCGGCGCGGAGCTCCTCGAGCAGCTCCCAGGTGGTGCGTCGGGCGAGCGGGTCCATGCCGGCCGTGGGCTCGTCGACGAAGACCACCTCCGGGCGGCCGACCACGGCCGTCGCCAGGCCGAGGCGCTGCTGCTGGCCCCCCGAGAGGCGCCGGTACGGCGTGCGCCCGCAGTCGTGCAGGCCGAGGCGGTCGGCGAGCAGGTCGACGTCGAGCGGATGGGCGTGGAGCCGCGCGATGTGGCGCAGCATCTCCATCGCGCGGACGCCGGACCAGGCCCCGGAGCCCTGGAGCATCACGCCGATCCGCGGCAGGAGCGCGCGCTGGTCGGCCGTCGGGTCCAGCCCGAGCACCCGCACGGCGCCCTGCTGGGGGCGGCGGTAGCCCTCGCAGGTCTCGAGCGTCGTGGTCTTCCCCGCGCCGTTGGGGCCCAGGACCGCGGTGATGGTGTGCTCGGCGACCGCGAGGTCCAGGCCGTCGACGGCCACCTTGTCGCCGTACCTCATCACGAGGCCGGAGACCTCGACGGCGGGGATGGTCGGCACCAGCGGATTCTAGAAGGCGCCCGCTGAGACGACGCTGAGAGGTCCTGCGCCGGTGCTCATCCCGTCATCACCGCTCGTCAACCCCCTCACTCGGCCCTGGTCTTGACCACGGCCAGCACGTGGTCCTCGTCGCTGATCACCCCGGTCACGCCGAGGTCGAGCACGTGGTCCAGCACGTCGAGGTCGTTCACCGGCCACGTCATCACCACGCTGACGTGCTCGTGCAGCCAGCGCACCACGTCGCGGTCGAGCAGGCTGCAGTGGACGGACACGCCATAGGGCCGCGGGCCGCGGGACAGCCGGCGGCGGAGGCGGGCCATCTCGAGGCGGTTGCGCGCCGACAGCACCGGCCGCACGTACGGCAGGTGCGCCATCGCGTCGATCGAGGGCCACCACCGCCCGCACGCCAGCACGGGGCGGTGGTGGCCGCCGTCGTGCAGCATCCGGGCGACGTTGCGCCCGGCCCACGTCCACGGGCCCTTGACGTCGAGCATGAAGAGGGTGCCGTGCTGGTCGGCCTCGAGCAGCTCCTGCAGGCCCAGCCGGGGTGCCGACGCGGACACGAGCTCGCCCTTGTCCCAGAGGAAGGGCAACGGTCCCGCGGTCCTCAGGTGCCGGACCTCCAGGCGGCCGCGGTAGGTGTGCACGTCGCACTCGATCACGTCGACGCCGAGCTCGTTGGCGGCGTGCATGCCGGCCAGGGAGTTGCCGGCGCGGTGGGCGATCGCGAGCACCATGCCTCCATCCTGCGTCCTGCGTGCGGGCGCGTGGTGAGGCGAAGGTCCCGAGGAGTGCCCTCCGTCGGACCGGGTCAGGCGGTGGCCTGGGCCAGGCGCAGCTGGCGACGGCGGATCAGGAGGCTGACCCCGCCGAGTGCGAGCGCCGGCAGCCAGGCCAGCACGGCCTTGAGCGCCACCGCGGCGGTCGCCGCGATCCAGGGAAGGCCGAGCGCGACCAGGGCCAGCACCAGCGCACCGTCGCGAGGGCTCGCGCCGTTCGGACCCGGTACGGCGGCCGCCAGCTGGCTCGCCCCGAACGCGCCGAGCAGCGCGAGCGGCGAGAGCATGTGGCCGGTGGCCGCGATCGTGCCCAGCAGCAGGCCCGCGATGGTCAGCTGGTAGCCGGCGGAGAGGACGAGCCCGATCAGCAGCGCCCGGGGCCGGGGTAGAGGGCCGCGGGGGAGCAGGTCGGGCCGGACGCGGTGCACGACGAGGGCGGCCACCACGAGCAGGAGACCGAGCGCGGCGGCGGCGACGAGCATCCGGGCCGGGAGCGTGGTCGCGGCGAACGCGACGAAGACGGCCAGGCCGACGGCTCCGACGAGCCGGTCGGCCCCGACGCTCATCAAGGCGTCACCCCGGGCGAGTCCGTCGTGGGTGAGCCGGTGGACCCGCCAGACGTCGGCCCCGATGTGCCCGGGGGTGACCAGGCCGAGCAGCTCCGACTCGGCGTACGCGCGCAGGAACCAGCGGTGTCCGCGGCGCCCGTCCTCGCCGGCCGGCGTGAGCGTGCGCCACCGGAGCGGGCAGAGCAGGTACTTCCCGACGACCCACGGCACCAGGCCCAGGACGATCGGCCAGAGGCTGACCCGCTGCAGGTGCGGCATGGTGAACACCGGCACCGCGATCGTGACGGCGAGGCAGACCAGGAGCAGGACGCGAGAGTGCAGAACGGCACGCAGCGACATCCGGTCCTCCTCGGAGACCACGGCAAGGGCTCCGTGGTGGAACGAGTGAACCATCAGAACCGCGACTTTGGTCCCGTTTCGGACATTTCGCTCAAATGTTGGACGGGAGATCGTGCGGCACGGGCGCCGGCGAACGGGAGGGAGTCCGCGCCGGCGCCCGTGCCCCGCGGGTCAGCCCGCGGTGCGGCGGAGGCGCTGGGCCTCGAACGTGTGCGGCGCGCGGACGCGGTCGGCGGGACGCCGCTGCGTCGGCACGGCCGGCCCCGTCGCCGGACCTGTCGGCGAGGCGGGAGCGGGCGCGGCCGGAGCCTGCGGCCAGTCCGGCAGCTCGTCGGCCCGGGCGGTCGCGATGGTGTCGGCGAACAGGGGACGCATGGTCTTCCTCCTGGCGAGACGGCGACGGTCAGGACGTGCGGACCGTGACGCCCGTCAGGAGGTCCGCCGGCCCGGGCAGATACCCCGGTGCGGGTGGTTAGGGCAGCCTTATTTGAAAGCCCCGGAGCATTAACGGCACACTGGTGTTGTGGAAATCCACCCCAGGCTCGGCGAAGCAGGGCTGGGCGCCGTCACGGCGCCCCGCCCCGACGCCGGCGACGCGCCCACCCGCGAGCGGGTGGTCCGGTCGATCCTGGAGAACGGCCCGTCGACCGCCGCAGCGCTGGGTGAGCGGCTCGACCTGACGCCCGCCGCCGTACGCCGGCACCTGGACCACCTCCTGGCCGAGGGTGCCGTCGAGGCGCGCGAGCCCCGCTCGACCAAGGTCCGCGGTCGCGGAAGGCCGGCGAAGGTGTTCGCGTTGACCGAGAGTGGCCACACATACTTCGACCAGCAGTACGACGACCTCGCCGTCCAGGCGCTCCGGTTCCTCGCCGAGACCGGTGGCGAGGAGGCGGTGAAGGCTTTCGCGGAGCGGCGGGTGGCGTTCATCGAGGCGCAGTTCGCCGACGTGCTCGCCGACGACCCGCACCTGTCGCCGGCCGAGGCGCTCGCAAGGATCTTCACGCGCGAGGGCTACGCGGCCACCGCACGACACCTGCCGCTGGTCAACCAGCAGAGCGCGGGGGAGCAGCTGTGCCAGCAGCACTGCCCGGTCTCCCACGTCGCCCACGAGTTCCCCCAGCTGTGCGAGGCCGAGACCGAGGCGATCAGTCGCGTCCTCGGCAGCCACGTGCAGCGTCTCGCCACGATCGCCCACGGCGACGGCGTGTGCACCACCTGCATCCCCCATCCGGTCGGCTCGGCCGCCGGACGCTCGACCACCCCCAAGGAGAGGACGGTCTCGACATGACCTCCATCGAGGAGCTGAACCCGGAGCTGAAGGGCATCGGGCGCTACGAGTTCGGCTGGGCCGATTCGGACGTGGCCGGCGCCGCGGCGCGCCGCGGCCTCAACGAGGAGGTCGTGCGCGACATCTCCGCCAAGAAGAGCGAGCCGCAGTGGATGCTCGACCTGCGCCTGAAGGGCCTCAAGCTCTTCCACCGCAAGCCGATGCCGACCTGGGGCTCCGACCTCTCCGGCATCGACTTCGAGAACATCAAGTACTTCGTCCGCTCCAGCGAGAAGCAGGCGGCGACCTGGGACGACCTCCCGGCCGACATCAAGAACACCTACGACAAGCTCGGCATCCCCGAGGCCGAGAAGCAGCGCCTGGTCTCCGGCGTCGCGGCCCAGTACGAGTCCGAGGTCGTCTACCACTCGATCCGCGAGGACCTCGAGCAGCAGGGCGTGATCTTCGTCGACACCGACACCGCGCTGCGCGAGCACGAGGACATCTTCAAGGAGTACTTCGGCACGGTGATCCCGGTGGGCGACAACAAGTTCGCCGCGCTGAACACCAGCGTCTGGTCGGGTGGCTCGTTCATCTACGTGCCCAAGGGCGTCCACGTGGACATCCCGCTGCAGGCCTACTTCCGGATCAACACCGAGAACATGGGCCAGTTCGAGCGCACCCTGATCATCGTCGACGAGGACGCCTACGTGCACTACGTCGAGGGCTGCACGGCGCCGATCTACTCCAGCGACTCGCTGCACTCCGCGGTCGTCGAGATCATCGTGAAGAAGGGCGGCCGGTGCCGCTACACGACGATCCAGAACTGGTCGAACAACGTCTACAACCTGGTGACCAAGCGGGCGACCTGCGAGGCCGGCGCCACGATGGAGTGGGTCGACGGCAACATCGGCTCCAAGGTGACCATGAAGTACCCCGCGATCTACCTGATGGGTGAGCACGCGAAGGGCGAGACGCTGTCGATCGCGTTCGCGGGCGAGGGCCAGCACCAGGACGCAGGCGCGAAGATGGTGCACGCCGCGCCGCACACCTCGTCCAGCATCCTGTCGAAGTCGGTGGCGCGCGGCGGTGGTCGCACGTCGTACCGCGGGCTGATCCAGATCAACGAGGGCGCCCACGGGTCGAAGAGCAACGTGCTCTGCGACGCGCTGCTGGTCGACCAGATCAGCCGCTCCGACACCTACCCGTACGTCGACATCCGCGAGGACGACGTGTCGATGGGCCACGAGGCGAGCGTCTCCAAGGTCTCCGAGGACCAGCTCTTCTACCTGATGTCGAGGGGCATGGCCGAGGACGAGGCGATGGCGATGATCGTGCGCGGGTTCGTCGAGCCGATCGCCAAGGAGCTCCCGATGGAGTACGCCCTCGAGCTGAACCGCCTCATCGAGCTGCAGATGGAAGGAGCCGTGGGGTGACGGCTGAGACCTTGTCCCATGCCCTCGAGGTGGAGGACGTCGACTCCCACCTGCACCCGCACCGGTCGTTCGACGTCGCCGATCACGCCGTGCCGACCGGTCGTGAGGAGATCTGGCGGTTCACGCCGCTCAAGCGCCTGCGTGGCCTGCACGACGACGCCCCGCTCGACGGCGACGGCGTCGGCGCGGAGGCAGATGCTCCCGCCGGTGTGAGCATCGAGCTGATCGCCCCGGACAGCCCGCTGCGCGGGTCCAGCGGCTTCGTGCCGAGCGACCGGATCGCGGCGCGCGTGTGGGCCGAGGCGACCCGTGCCTGGGCGGTGACGATCCCCGCCGAGGCTGCTCCGGAGGAGCCCGTGGTCGTCACGCTGACCGGCAAGGACAGCGAGAGCGCCACGGCCAGCCACCTGGTCGTGAGCGCGGGCGCGCACAGCAAGGCGACCCTGGTGCTCCGGTTCGTGGGCTCGGGCACGCTGGCCGACAACGTCGAGTACGTCGTCGGCGACGGCGCCCACCTCACCGTGGTGTCCATCGACGACTGGGACGACGACGCCGTCCACGTCGGCCACCGCCACGCGAAGGTCGGGCGCGACGCGACCTTCCGGCACATCGACGTGAGCTTCGGCGGCGACCTCGTGCGCCACGACACCACGGCCGAGTACGCCGGTCCGGGTGGCGAGGTCGAGATGCTCGGCCTGTACTTCGCCGACGAGGGCCAGCACATCGAGCACCGGCTCTTCGTCGACCACAACGCGCCCCGCACGCGCAGCCACGTGAGCTACAAGGGTGCGCTCCAGGGCGAGGGTGCCCACACGGTCTGGATCGGCAACGTGCTGATCCGCAAGGTCGCCGAGGGCATCGAGACCTACGAGGAGAACCGCAACCTCGTGCTCACCGACGGCTGCCAGGCCGACTCGGTGCCCAACCTCGAGATCGAGACCGGCGAGATCGAGGGTGCCGGGCACGCCTCGGCCACCGGGCGCTTCGACGACGAGCAGCTGTTCTACCTGCGCTCGCGCGGCATCGAGGAGCACGAGGCCCGCCGGCTCGTGGTGCACGGCTTCTTCAACGACCTGATCCGCAAGGTCGGCGTGCCGTCGCTGGAGGAGCAGCTGACCGCGACGGTCGAGGCCGAGCTGGCCAAGAACGTCCTCAGGGAGGGTCCTGCCTGATGGGCTGGGAACGAGCCTGCGCGGCCAGCGAGGTCGCCGACGGGCAGGCGATCCGCGTCGAGGTCGACGGCCTCGACGTGGCGATCGTCCGCAGCGGCGACGACTTCTACGCCATCGAGGACGAGTGCAGCCACGCTGCCGTCGCGCTGTCCGAGGGCGAGGTGGAGGGCTGCGAGATCGAGTGCTGGATGCACGGGTCGCGGTTCGACCTTCGCACCGGCAAGCCGACCGGCCCGCCGGCCACCGAGCCCGTCCCCATCTTCCCGGTGCGCCTCGACGGCGCCGACGTACTCGTAGACATCGACTCCCCGCTGCGCGCGGGCTGAAGGAGAGACTGACATGGCAACGCTGGAGATCAAGGACCTGCACGTCCAGGTGCAGACCGAGGACGGCCCCAAGGAGATCCTCAAGGGCGTCAACCTGACCATCCGGGACGGCGAGACGCACGCGATCATGGGTCCGAACGGCTCGGGCAAGTCGACCCTCGCGTACTCCATCGCCGGGCACCCGAAGTACGAGGTCACGTCGGGTTCGGTGACCCTCGACGGCGCCGACGTGCTCGCGATGACCGTCGACGAGCGCGCGCGGGCCGGGCTGTTCCTCGCCATGCAGTACCCCGTCGAGGTGCCGGGCGTGTCGGTGTCGAACTTCCTGCGCACCGCGAAGACCGCGATCGACGGCGAGGCGCCGAAGCTGCGCACGTGGGTCAAGGACGTCAACACCGCGATGGACCGGGTCAAGATGGACACCGCCTTCGCCACCCGCAACGTCAACGAGGGCTTCTCCGGTGGTGAGAAGAAGCGCCACGAGATCGTGCAGCTCGAGCTGCTCGACCCGAAGGTCGCGGTGCTCGACGAGACCGACTCCGGCCTGGACATCGACGCGCTGAAGATCGTCTCGGAGGGCGTGAACCGCTTCAAGGAGAACGGCGACAAGGGCGTGCTGCTGATCACGCACTACACCCGGATCCTGCGCTACATCACCCCCGACTTCGTGCACGTCTTCGTCGACGGCCGGATGGTCGAGGAGGGCGGCCCCGAGCTCGCCGAGGAGCTGGAGGCCAACGGGTACGACCGCTTCGTGAGCGCGGCGGTCTGATCATGACCCGCGCCGTTCCGGACGGTCTGCTGACCGACCTGGAGGTCATCCGCAAGGACTTCCCGATCCTCGAGCGCACGCTCGCGGGCGGGCAGCCGCTGGTGTACCTCGACAGCGCGAACACCTCCCAGAAGCCGCAGGTGGTGATCGACGCGATGGTCGACCACCTCGAGCACCACAACGCGAACATCGCCCGCGCCATGCACCAGCTGGGGGCGGAGTCGACCGCCGCCTTCGAGGGTGCGCGCGACAAGGTGGCGGCGTTCCTCAACGCGCCGTCGCGCGACGAGGTGATCTTCACCAAGAACGCGTCCGAGGCGCTCAACCTGGTCGCCCGCACGTTCCCGCTCACGGCGGGTGACCGCGTGGTGATCACCGAGATGGAGCACCACTCGAACATCGTCCCGTGGCAGCTGGCCACGGAGCGCAGCGGTGCCGAGCTGCGCTGGTTCGGCCTGACCGACGACGGGCAGCTGGACCTCTCGAACATCGACGAGCTGCTCACCCCGCAGACCAAGGTGGTCGCGCTGACCTGGGTCTCCAACATGCTCGGCACGATCAACCCGGTCGCCGAGATCGCGCGCCGGGCCCACGAGGTGGGCGCGGTGGTCGTCCTCGACGCCTCCCAGGCCGCACCGCAGCTGCCCGTGGACGTGCAGGCGGTCGGCGCCGACTTCCTCGCCTTCACCGGCCACAAGGTGACCGGGCCGACCGGCATCGGCGTGCTCTGGGGCCGCACGGAGCTGCTCGACCAGCTGCCGCCGTTCCTCGGGGGCGGCGAGATGATCGCCACCGTCAGCATGGCGAAGTCGACCTGGGCGCCGATCCCGCACAAGTTCGAGGCGGGCACCCCGCCGATCGTCGAGGCGATCGGGCTGGGCGCCGCGCTCGACTACATCAGCCACATCGGCCTGGAACGGATCCACGCCCACGAGCAGGCGATCACGGGCTACCTCCTCGACGGGCTCGCTTCGGTCTCCGGAGTGAAGGTGCTCGGCCCGACCGATCCCACCGCCCGAGGCGGCGCGGTCGCCTTCGAGCTCGACGGCGTGCACCCGCACGACGTGGCCCAGCTGCTCGACAGCCGGGGCATCGCCGTACGCGCGGGGCACCACTGCGCGAAGCCGGCGCACAAGCGGTACGGCGTGCAGAGCTCGACCCGCGCCTCGTCGTACCTCTACACGACGCCGGCCGAGATCGACGCGCTGATCGACGGCCTCGAGCACACCAAGAACTACTTCAAGGTCGGGTGACGTTACACCGCCATGGACCTCGACGCCCTGTACCAGGAGATCATCCTCGACCACTACCGCAACCCCCACCACGCGGGGCTGCGGGAGCCGTTCGAGGCCGAGGTGCACCACGTCAACCCGACCTGCGGTGACGAGGTCACCCTGCGCGTGCACCTCGACGGTGACCGCGTCGAGGACGTCTCGTACGACGCGGAGGGTTGCTCGATCAGCCAGGCCGCGGCGTCCGTGATGACCGACCTCGTGATCGGCAAGCCGCTCGCCGACGCACTCGGCACCCAGGACGCCTTCCTGGAGCTGATGCAGGGCAAGGGCCAGGTGGAGCCCGACGAGGACGTGCTCGAGGACGGGATCGCCTTCGCCGGCGTCGCGAAGTTCCCCGCACGGATCAAGTGCGCCCTGCTCTCCTGGATGGCGTTCAAGGACGCCGCCCTGCAAGCCACGAACGCGGCGGTCGAACCCGCCGACACCCACCAAGGAGCACTCGATGCCTGACGTGACCCCCGACCACAGCGACCTGCCCGACGTGCCCGCCGGCGGCGGCACCGCGACCGCCACGCAGGACGACATCCTCGAGGCGATGAAGGACGTCGTCGACCCGGAGCTCGGCATCAACGTCGTCGACCTCGGCCTGGTCTACGACGTGCACACCGACGCGTCGTCGAACGTCGTCCTCGACATGACCCTGACCTCGGCCGCGTGCCCGTTGACCGACGTCATCGAGGACCAGACCAACTCCGCGCTCGAGGGCCTGGTCAACGACGTCACGATCAACTGGGTCTGGATGCCGCCGTGGGGCCCGGACAAGATCACTGACGACGGTCGCGAGCAGTTGAGGGCGCTCGGCTTCAACGTCTGAGCCGAGCGTGAGCGAGGAACGAGCTCACGCTCGACGCGAAGAGGTCGAGCGAGCCTCGCGGTGAGCTCGCGAACCGCGAACGGCGGGTCGAGACCTTCGAGCCCCACGTCCGACGCCGAGGTGGCGATCTCGGCTGCCCTGGCCGGAGCCGAGGCGCTGCGTCGCCGGTACGGCGGTCCGCTGACCCGCCTCGCCAAGTCCGAACGCGACTTCGCCACGGAGGCCGACCTCGAGGCCGAACGAGCCGTCCGCGACGCGATCGCCGAGGCGTTCCCCGGCGACGCCTTCCTCGGCGAGGAAGGTGGCCTGCACGGGGCTGCTGACGCGGCCCGGACCTGGCTCGTCGACCCGCTCTGCGGCACCCTGAACTTCGCCGCGCGCACCCCGCTGGTCGCGGTCAACGTGGCCCTCCGCGAGGGTGGCGGGGTGACGGCCGCCGCCATCGCGGACCCGTTCGCGGCCGAGGTCTGCTGGACCGACGGCGACACGGCCTGGGGCCGCACCACGATCGACACGCCCCTCACACCTGATGCCAGCTCGCGGCTGGTCGACGTCGACTTCGACGGACACCCGGTGTGGGCAGCGCAGGTGGTCTCCGCGCCGGAGTTCACGGACTCGTTCGGACTGCGGGTCTCCTCGACCAGTCTGGCCCTCGCCTGGGTCGCAAGCGGTCGCCGGGCGGCGTACGTCATCGCCGGCGACGTGCGCGACAGCGTGCACTTCGCCGCCGGGATCGCGCTCTGCCGCGCCGCCGGTTGCGTCGTGACCGACCTCGCCGGAGAGCCCGTGGAGTCGGCCGGGAACGGCCTGATCGCCGTGGCCGACGCGGCGACTCATGCGACGCTGCTCGGCGCCATCGCCACCGCGACGGGTTGACTCACCGCTTTGCCACCGCAGAGCTCGCGACACGCTCTGCCGACAGCTCTGGGGTCGCAACCGACGCCCGTTCTCACTGGCGGCGGCGTTGCTGACAGCATGGGTGCGTGGACGTGCTGGTGCCCGCCGCGCGGATCGAGCGCTGGGTGGCGAACTTCGAGGACCGGCACGGAGCCACGACGCTGGAGGTGCGTGACGGACGGCTCCACGGCGACGCGGCCGACGGGTCGTGGTTCTCGGCGCAGGCGCCCTTCGACCGGCGCGTGGACGGGGCCGAGACCGGAGCGCTGGTCCACACGTGTGTGCCCCCGGAGGACTGGGGGGTCCTGCTGGTCCGCAAGGGCGGGTTCGCCGTCGCGCGGCTGACCGGGGAGACGATCGTCGAGTCCAAGGTCGGCCAGCGGCACGTGCAGGGGCGCACGAAGGCCGGCGGTCAGAGCCAGCAGCGGTTCGCCCGGCGCCGGGACAACCAGGCGCGGGCGGCGTACGAGGCGGCGGCGGACCACGCGGCCCGGATCGTCGCGGACGTCGCGATCCTCGTGGTCGGCGGCGACCACACGGCGGTCGGCGAGGTGCTCGAGGACCGCCGGCTGCGTACGGTGGCGGCGCACGTGGTCGGCGAGTTCCTGCCGGTGCCGGACCCGCGGCGGTCGGTGCTGGAGGACGCGGTGGTGGCGGCGTCCTCGGTGCGGATCACGGTCGAGAACGCCTGACAGCCGACGCGGTGGGGACAGGCCCGGGCCAGCCCCCACCGCATCAAGACGTCACTGGAGGCAGTAGACCTCGACGATGAGGCTTCCGCTGCTTCCGGTCGTGTTCCAGGCGGCTGCGTCCCACCCGTTGGTGAGCTTGCTGGACCGGATCATGGTCCAGCCGGCCGCGATCCCGACGCCCGAGGTGGTGGCACCTCCGCCGATCGCCGTCTCGCCGGCCAAGCAGGAAACCTGCGCGAATCCGCCGGCGCCGTTGCCGATGCTGGTCGAGTTCGTGCGCGTGACGACCGTGCCGAGCTTCGAAGCCGTGACCGCGCCGTTCGCGAGCTTGGCCGCGTTGACGCTGCTACTCGCGAGCTTGCCGTTCGTGACGGCGCCGTCCGCGAGATCAGCCGTGGCGAGCGACCCGTCACCGACGTCCGCTCCCTTGACCGAGCCGTCGGCGATGTCCGTGCCGGTCAGGTTGCCGTCCCGGACGTCGATGCTCTTGATGGTGTTGTTCTTGATCTGCTTGCTGGTGATGAGGCCACCCGCGACGGCGCCGCCGGTGCTCGCGACCGCGATGACGACCGCCGCAGCGACGACGGTGCCGAAGGTCGAACCTGCCCTGCCGAATTTCTTCATACTTGCTCCTCGATGTGAACGGGCATGCTGAGCCGCCCGAGAGAGTGAGCCACACTCTGCTGGGAAGAGCACGGGCCGACGAGTCACGTACGTCGCGCCACGCGAAATTTCCCGGAACCGTCTAGTCCGGTCCGGCGCTGCACCTCTAGTGTCGGTCGCCCTCCGGCCCGCTTCGCTCTGTCAGGATCGACACGACCCGCCCCCGACGACGACCGGAGGCGCCATGTGGCAGCCCGAACCCGGCTGGACGCCGCTGCGTCCGGGCGGCGGCGCGTCCACCGTGGGCCTGTGGCGGACCGAGCACGCCGGTGCGACCGTCGTGATCAAGCGGCTCCGCCGACCCGCGGCCGACGACCCCGCGGTGCTGTCGGACCCGACGCACGCGGGCTACTGGCGTCGCGAGGCGGAGGTCGCGCTCTCGGCGACGGTGGTCGACGGTCCCGGGCTCGTCCCGCCGGCGTACCTCCGGGTCGACGAGGACGACGAGGGACTGACGCTGTGGTCGGTGGAGGTCCTGGCCGAGCCGCCGCCCGCGCTGCAGGTGGCGCACGCCCTCGGCCGGTTCGCCGCGGCGCCGTACGCCGAGGTCCCGTGGGCCGCGCGCCGGACGCTGGTCGACCGGCTCGCGATGGCCGAGGAACGCGGCGGCTGGCCGACCCTCGCCCGGACCCAGCTCGCCGACGTCGCGGACCACCTCTGGAGGCGCCGCAGCCACTGGCTCGCCGAGTACGCCGCCGTGCCCGCCGGCCGGGTCCACGGAGACGCCGTGCCGGCGAACTTCCCGGCGAGCAGGGGCGAGGACGTGGTCGCGGTGGACTGGCAGGGCTTCGGCATCGGTCCGGTCGGGACCGACGTCGGCTACTACGCGCTGTCGACGCGCGAGGACTTCGACGTGCTCGTCCAGGCCTTCCTCGACGGGGTCCGGGCCGTGCGCGACGACGTCGAGCCCGAGCGGGTCCGGCTCGCGGCGACCGTGATCTGCATCTACTCCGCGATCAGCCGCGCAGAGTGGGCGCTGTCGCGGGTGGCCCCGGGGGAGGGCGCCCTGCACGGGAAGTTCAACCACCCGGCCGTCGCGCCCTACCTCCGCGCGCTCCAGCGCCAGCTGCCGCAGGTGGAGGCGCTGCTGGCCTGAGGCCGGCTCAGTGCACGTCGCGATGGCGGAACGCGAGCAGCCCGGCCGTGCTCATCGCCGCGGCGAGGGCGAGCACCGTCAGGAACGGCGTCCAGCGCATGTCGACGGCGGGCACGGCCGCCAGGTGGCTGAACGGGGACACGTCGATCACCCACTGCGGGAACTCGAGGAGCTCGCCGAACATCAGGATCACCCAGCAGTAGAGGACCCCGAGCCAGGCCAGCGGCGCCCAGCGCGGCGCGACCGCGTGCAGGAGCCGGGCGAGGGCGCCGAGGACGAGCAGGCCGGCGAGCTGCGAGAAGGTGGCGCCGGTGAGGCGCTGCACGGCCGACCAGTCCCCGGTCACCGCTGCGTAGCCGACGCCGATGCCCAGGCCCGCGGCGAGCAGCACGACGACGCTGCCGGCGACGGTGACGAGCGCCTGCCCGGCGTACCAGCGCGCGCGGCTCAGCCCGGTGGCGAGGAGCGCCTCGACCCGGCCGGCCTGCTCCTCGCTGTGCGGGCGCAGTGCGGAGGAGACGGTGAACCCCGCGGCGATGAGCACGAGCATCAGGGTGGCGACCGCGTAGAAGGAGTCCAGCAGGTCGGCGCCGCCACCGGCGGCGAAGATGTCCTTGCTGAACTGCGAGTCGCCCATCATCGTCGTGACGTCGTCGCCCATGGCCCCGTAGGCGTACCCACCCACGAGCATCCCGACCGACCACCAGAACACCGAGGAGCGCTGCATCCGCCAGGCGAGGCCCAGTCCGCTGAGCAGCCGCGGCGAGGCCCGGTCCGGGCCCACGCGCGTCGCCCAGATCCCCGCACCCAGGTCGCGCCGCTCGAAGACCAGGTACGCCGCCGCCGTGGTCAGCGCGCCGAGCACGACGAGCAGGACCACGGGCCACCAGCGCTCGCCCGAGTAGGCGTGCATCGCCTGGTACCAGCCGATGGGCGAGAGCCAGGAGAGCCCGCCGCCACTGACGTCGCCGATCGCGCGCAGCCCGTAGGACACCCCGATCACCGCGCCCGTGAGCCCGTACGTCGCCCGGGCGGTGGTGGTCACCTGCGCGGCCAGCAGCGCCACGCCGCCGAACGCGACGCCGCAGCCCAGCACGCCGACGCCGAGCACCCAGCTGCCGGCGGCGGGCAGCCCGTAGAGGAGCAGCGAGCCGGTCACGCCGGCCGCGACGACGGCGCTCGCGACGGTGGCGGCCAGGAGCGCGGCGGTCATCGGCGCGGTGCGCGCGACGACCCCCGACCTGAGCAGCTCCTCGCGACCGGTCTCCTCCTCCGAGCGGGTGTGCCGGCCCACGATGAACATCGCCATCAGCCCGACGACGATCGCGCCGAACGCCGAGGCCTGCCAGGCCACCTGCCCACCGGTCGTGTTCAGCGCCCGCGCGGGGCCGGCCATCGCCACGAACGCGGCGTTGTCGCCCATCGCCGCAGCGGCCCGGTCGAACTCGGCCTGGCTCCGGTAGATGCCGTCGACGCTGTAGGCCTGGGTCCAGTAGAGCGTCGGGGTTCCGAGCAGGAACCAGAGCACCAGCCACCGGTCCCGTCTCAGGAACGCGCGCAGGAAGGTGCCGGTCGCCGTCACGACGTCGCTCCCGCAGGCTGCGGCTCGGCCACCACCTCGTCGCCGTAGTGGCGCAGGAAGAGCTCCTCGAGCGTGGGCGGCTGGCTGGTCAGGCTGCGGATGCCGAAGGTGCCGAGGTGTGCGAGGACGTCACCGAGCAGCTCGGTGTCGACGTCGAAGTCGACCCGGTGCCCCTCGGCGACGAAGTCATGGATCCCCTCGTGGGTGGCGAGGTCGGCGGCGGTCGTGGCCAGCTCGGCGTGGATCGACGTACGGGTCAGGTGGCGCAGCTCCGCGAGCGTGCCGCACTCGACGACCCTGCCCTCGCGCAGGATGCTGACCCGGTCGCAGAGCCGTTCGACCTCGGCGAGGATGTGACTGGAGAGCAGCACGGTCCCGCCGCCGTCGCGGAAGTCGTCGATGCACTGCTGGAACTGCGACTCCATGATCGGGTCGAGGCCGGCGGTCGGCTCGTCGAGCAGCAACAGCTCGACGTCGGCGCTCAGCGCGGCCACGAGCGCGACCTTCTGACGGTTGCCCTTCGAGTACGCGCGCCCCTTCTTGGTCGGGTCCAGCTGGAACCGTTCGAGCAGGTCGGCCCGCTTCCGCTCGTCCAGGCCGCCGCGGAGGCGGCCGAGCAGGTCGATCACCTCGCCGCCCGTGAGGCCCGGCCAGAGGTTCACCTCGCCCGGCACGTACGCGAGCCGGCGGTGCAGCGCGGCCGCGTCCCGCCAGGGGTCGCCGTCGAGCAGCGCGACATGGCCGCCGTCGGCGCGCAGCAGGCCGAGCAGGATCCGGATCGTCGTGGACTTGCCGGCTCCGTTGGGTCCCAGGAAGCCGTGCACCTCGCCGGGGTGCACCTCGAGGTCCAGGCCGTCGAGGGCGCGCACCGAACCGAAGGTCTTGACCAGGCCGGAGATCTCGATGACGTGCTCCATGAGCCCAACGTAAGCCGAGGGTTGCCTCATCGGCCGGGGGCGAAAGCCCTGAACCCGGCGGGCACACGGTCCGCACTTTCGCGCCCGCGCTCAGGGCTCCTGCGGTTCTCGACCGGCGGCGCGGCTCAGCCCCACCAGAACGACGTGGCGATCACGGCGTACAGGGCGATGAGGGTGGCGCCCTCCAGCCAGGTGGACTCTCCGTCGATCGCGATCAGTGCGGCCAGCAGGATGGAGAGGACCAGCGCGACGACGAGCATCGGCCCGAACACCAGCGTGAGGGAGGCCAGCCCGAAGACCTGGCTGACCAGGACGAGCACCGGAGCCAGGACCAGGGCGATCTGCAGCGGGCTGTTCAGGATCACCGAGAACGCGTACTCCGACTGTCCGCGGGCGGCGAGCTGCACGCCGACCACGTTCTCCACCGCGTTGCCGGCGATCGCGACGATCACCAGGCCGGCGAAGGCCTGGGAGATGTTCAGCGACGACATCGCGGGCTCGAGTGCGGAGACGAACCAGTCCGACACGAAGGCGGCGAGCACGCCGGCCAGTGCCAGCATCCCGATCGCCAGCGCGACCGGCCAGCGTGGCGGTTCGCCCTCGAAGTCGGTCGCGCCACCCGGCTCCCGACGCAGCGAGAACGGGAGCGAGAGCCCGAAGAGCACGAGCAGCACCACCGAGACGATCACCGAGAACGGGACCTCGTGCGCGCCGGCCGGGCTGTGCACCTCGTGGGCGATCGACGGGATCGCCATCGCCGTCACCGACAGCAGCATCAGCACCACGATGGTCCGCGCCCGCTCCGAGCCGAGCTGCTGGGTGCCGTTGCGCAGCCCGCCGACGAGGAAGGCCAGGCCCAGCACGAGCAGCAGGTTGGCGAGGATCGAGCCCACCAGCGCCGCCCGCACCACGTCGACCAACCCGGCCTTCAGGGCGAAGATGCAGATGAACAGCTCGGGCAGGTTGCCCAGCGCCGACTGCAGCACGCCGGTGGCGCCGGGCCCGAACCGGTCACCGAGCTGCTCGACGCTCAGGCCGACCACGCTCGCCAGCACCGCGACCGCAGCGGCCGAGACCACGAAGGCCAGGACCGCTGTCCAGCTGCCGTAGTGCGCGACCCCGGAGAGGACACAGAGCGCGGCCGCACCGCCGAGGAGCAGCTTGTCGGAGCGGATCAGCACGGGGCTCGCCGAGGTCGTCGCCATGGCCGGAACTCTGCCAGAACCGCCGGTGCTGCCGGCGACCCAGCCCCTGGCTGCGCTAGTCGGAGGGGAGCAGCAGCCAGCCCGGTACGCCGGCCGCGAACTCCTCCGCCGAGAACGCTCCGGCACCCTCCGGGATGCGTCCGATGACGGGGACCCCGGTCATCGTCGGGAGGTCGAAGCGGTTCTGCTCGGCGGCGAGGTCCGGCTTCTCCGGCCAGGAGCCGATCACGACGCCGTGCACGTGCAGCCCGCGCTGCTGGATCGCCCACACCGTGAGGGCCGCGTGGTTGAGGGTGCCGAGGCCGGCGCGGGCGACCACCACGAAGCCGACGGGCGCCCGGTGGTAGACGACGGTCTCGGCGAGGTCGAGCAGGTTCCAGTGCTCGCCCACGCAGACCAGCACGCCGCCGGCGCCCTCGACGATCACGTCGTGCTCCTCGGCGGCGGCGAGCACGGCGTCGCGCTGCTCGGCCAGACCGGGGAGCGTCACGCCCTCGAGCCGGGCGGCGGTGTCGGGCGCGAGCGGCTCGCGCAGCCGGACGCCCTCGTGGCCGGGCAGGTCGCCGGCGAGCCGGCGCACCTCGTCGAGGTCGCCGGGCTCGTCGGGGGAGACCCCGGTCTGCGCCGGCTTCACGACGTACGGCGATCCGCCCGCGGTACGCCGCGCCACGGCCAGTGCCGCGGTGGCGACCGTCTTGCCGACCCCGGTGTCGGTGCCGGTGACGAAGAGGACGGGCCTCATCCCACGAGGCCCTCGAGCACGCGCACGGCGTGCTCGAGCTCCTCGTCGCCCAGGTGGGCGTGCGCGGTGAGCCTCAGGCGGGAGATGCCGTCGGGCGTGGAGGGCGGCCGGAAGCAGCCGATCCGCACGCCCTGCTCGGCCGCGGCGGCGACCGCGGCGACGGCCTCGCGGGGACCTGGCATCGCGACGGCGAGCACGGCACCGTCGGCCTCGGGGACCCCGCCGCCCTTGGCGAGGGCCCGGGCCACGGCGCGCACGCGCTCGACCCGCTCGGGCTCCTCGCGCACGACCCTGAGCGCGACCGACGCCGCGCCGGCGGCCGCGGGAGCCAGACCGGTGTCGTAGATGAACGGGCGCGCGGTGTTCACGAGGTGGTCGCGGACGGCCGCCGTGGCGAGCACCGCGCCACCCTGCGCGCCGAGCGACTTGCTCAAGGTGAGCGTGGCCACCACGTGGTCCTGGCCGGAGAGGCCGGCCTCGTGGAGCAGGCCGCGACCTCCGCTGCCGCACACGCCGAGCGCGTGCGCCTCGTCGGCGACCAGCACCGCGTCGTGGCGGGCGCAGACCGCCGCGAGCTCCTCGACCGGGGCGGCGTCGCCGAGCACCGAGTAGATCGTCTCCACCAGCACGATCGCGCGCGGCTGGGTCCGGGCGGCCAGGAACCGCTCCACGGCCGCGACGTCGTTGTGGGGTGCCACGGCGACCTGGCCGCGGGAGAGCCGGCACGCGTCGATCATCGAGGCGTGCACGTGCGCGTCGGAGACGATCAGGGTCTCCGCGTCGGCCAGCGCCGACACCGCGGCGAGGTTGGCGTGGTAGCCGGTGGACAGCACGAGGGCCGTGGGGAAGCCGGTGAACGCGGCGAGGTCGCGCTCCAGGCGCTCGTGGACGGTCAGCGTGCCGGTCACCAGGCGCGAGGCACCCGCGCCGGCGCCGTACCGCTCGGCCGCCGCGACCGCACCGGCGACCACGCGCGGGTGCCTCGACAGCCCGAGGTAGTCGTTCCCGGCGAGGTCGATCATCGGCCCGGCGGTGTCGCTGGCGAAGAGCCGCCGGGTGAGGCCGGCCTCCTCGCGGGCGGCGGCCCGCTCGGCCAGCCAGTCGGTGAACCGGCTCATGCTCCGTGCACCTCCTCGACCGCGCCGACCAGGGCGCGGGTGATCGTGTCCAGGTCGTCGTCGGACGTCACGTAGGGCGGCATCGTGTAGACGAGGTTGCGGAACGGCCGCACCCACACGCCGCGGTCGAGCGCGGCGGCGGTGACGCGGGCGACGTCCACCGCGTCCTGCAGCTCGATCACGCCCACCGCGCCGAGCACCCGGACGTCGGCGACCGACCGGAAGCCTGCGGCCGGGGCGAGCCCCGTCCTGAGCCCGGCGCTCAGCCGCTCGATCGTGCCGGCGACGTCGTACGACGCGAGCAGGTCGAGGTTCGCCGAGGCGATCGCGCAGGCCAGGGGGTTGGCCATGAACGTGGGCCCGTGCATCATCGCGCCCGCGGGGCTCGCATCGACGCGGGCGGCGACCTCGGCGGTGGTGAGCACCGCCGCGAGCGTCAGGTAGCCGCCGGTGAGGGCCTTGCCCGTGCAGAGGATGTCCGGCGTGACGCCCGCGTGGTCGGCCGCCCAGGGCGCCCCGGTGCGCCACAGCCCGGTGGCGATCTCGTCGAAGATCACCAGCGCACCGTGCGCACGGGCCAGGGCGGCGAGGTGCCGAACCGCCTCCGGGCCGTAGACGTGCATGCCGCCGGCGCCCTGCAGCACCGGCTCGACGATCACCGCGGCGATCTCGTCCGCGTGCTCCTCGAACAGCGCCGTGGTGGCGGTGGTCCACGCGTCCAGCGGCTCGCCGGCGGCCGGCGGCCTGTCGGCGAAGACGTGGCGGGGGAGGAAGCCGGCGTACATCGCGTGCATGCCGCCCTCGGGGTCGGTGACGCTCATCGGCGAGAAGGTGTCGCCGTGGTAGCCGCCGCGGATCGTGAAGAACTTCGTACGCGTGAGCCCGCCGGCCGCGTGGGCCTGCCACGCCATCTTCATCGCGACCTCGACCGACACCGACCCGGAGTCGGCGAAGAACACCTTCTCGAGGGCGCCGGGCTCACCCGCCGCGGGACCGGGCGCGAGGTCGACCAGCTGGCGACCCAACCGGACCGCCGGCTCGTGCGTCAGGCCGCCGAACATCACGTGGCTCATCCGCCCCAGCTGCTCGACCGCCGCGGCGTCCAGCTCCGGCACGGCGTACCCGTGGATCGCGCACCACCACGACGACATCGCGTCCACGACCTCGACCGGCTCGCCGTCCACCCGCATCCGCAGCCGTACGCCGGACGCCGACTCGACCTGCCGGACGGCGCCGGGAGCCGTCATCGAGGAGTACGGGTGCCACAGGTGCTCGCGGTCGAAGGCGAGCAGGTCTCGCGCCTCAGGTGGTTGAGGTGCGAGCGCAGCGAGCCTCGAAACCTCCGGACTCATGGGGACGACAGCTCGCCGTGCTCCACGCACCGCGCGGTCCAGGAGGTCGGAGTCACCTGGACCTGCATCCGCCGCCGGCAGTGCACGCAGAACCGCGGCGGCTCCATCCGGAGCCGCTCGCGGCAGGCGTCGTGGCCGGAAGCGTCCAGCGCCTCACCACAGTGCCCGCAGTAGACCTGTGCCTCGGACATCGTGCTCACAGGCTGCTGCTGAGCGCCTTGATCGGCATCTTCAGGTCGGCGAGCAGGTCGAGGTCCTCCTGCGGGTCGCGGCCCAGCGTGGTCAGGTAGTTGCCGACGATCACCGCGTTGATGCCGCCGAGCAGGCCCTCGCGAGTGCCCAGGTCGCCGAGGGTCAGCTCGCGGCCCCCGGCGTACCGCAGGATCGTGCGGGGGAGCGCCAGCCGGAACGCCGCGATCGTGCGCAGCGCCTCCGAGCTCTCCATCAGGGGAAGGTCTCCGAAGGGCGTGCCCGGGCGCGGGTTCAGGAAGTTCAGCGGCACCTCGTCGGGCTGCAGCTCGCCCAGCTGCGCGGCCAGCTCGGCCCGCTGCTCGACGGTCTCGCCCATGCCGACCAGGCACCCGCAGCACAGCTCCATGCCGGACTCGCGCACCATCAGGCAGGTGTCCCAGCGCTCCTCCCAGGAGTGCGTCGACACCACCTGCGGGAAGTAGGAGCGGGCCGCCTCGAGGTTGTGGTTGTAGCGGTGGATGCCCATGTCGACCAGGTCGTCGACCTGCTCCTGCGTCAGCATCCCGATCGACGCGGCGACCTCGATGCCCGGCACCGACTCCTTGATCGCCCGTACGCCGTCACGCATCTGGCTCATCAGCCGCTCGTCCGGCCCGCGGACCGCCGCGACGATGCAGAACTCGGTGGCTCCGGTCGCCGCGGTCTGCTCGGCCGCCTTGACCAGCTCGGGGATGTTCAGCCACACCGAGCGGACCGGGGAGGTGAACTGGCCCGACTGGGAGCAGAAGTGGCAGTCCTCCGGGCAACCGCCGGTCTTGATCGAGACGATCCCCTCGACCTCGACCTCGGGGCCGCACCACTTCATCCGCACCTCGTGCGCCAGCTCCAGCAGCTCGGGAAGCAGGTCGTCACCGGTGCGCAGCACCTGGAGGATCTGGGCCTCGTCCAGCGGCACTCCCCGCTCGAGCACCTGCTCCCGGGCGATCGCCAGGATGTCGCTGGCCGGGGGCGTGGTTCCGTGCTGTTCCTCAGCGGTGGCGGACATGGGTCTCCTCAGGTGTCGAGGGCCCCTGGTTGCTCAGAGGGCCCCGGGCGCGAAGGTGTTGCACGCGTCGATCGTGCCGTCCTTCAGGCCCACATTGAACCAGTGCACCCGCTCCGCCGATGACCCGTGGGTCCACGACTCAGGATTCACGCGGCCGGAGGACTCCTTCTGGATGCGGTCGTCCCCGACCGCCTGGGCCGCGTCGATCGCCCGGGCGATGTCGTCCTGGGTGAGGTCCTCGATGATCTGGGTGCCCTGGGCGTCCTTCGTGGTCTGTGCGTTCTTGGCCCACGCGCCGCCGAGGCAGTCGGCCATCAGCTCGATCCGCACCGAGTCGCTCTTCGGCCCCTGCTGCGTGCGCATCCTGGCGAGCAGGCCGAGCTGGTCCTCGATGTGGTGGCCGTACTCGTGGGCGATCACGTAGGCGAGCGCGAACGGGCCGCCCTTGGCGCCGAGCTGGCCCTTGAGCATGTCGTCCATGAAGCTCTTGTCGATGTACACCCGCTTGTCGTTGGGGCAGTAGAAGGGCCCCATCGCCGAGCTCGCCGTACCGCAGCCCGACGAGGTCTGGCCGGAGTACTTCACGGTGCGGATCTGCTGGTAGGCCTGACCGCTCTGCTCCTGGTACGCCGTGCTCCAGTAGGCCTGCACCGAGTTGGTGATCAGGTCGATCGCGCAGTCCTGGGACTTGTTCGCGTCGGCGCCGGTGCGGCAGTTGCTCGTCGCGGTCGAGCCCTGGTCGCTGCTCCCGCCCGCTCCGGGCACCGGGTTGTTGCCGGACAGGGCGGAGATCACGACGTACAGGAGGATCACGACGACCGTGCCGAGGCCGATCCGGCCCCCGCCGCCCGACGGGATCGGCAGCCGCATGCCACCGCTGCCCAGTCCGCCGCCGAAGCCGCCGCCCCCGCCACGGTTCTCGATCTGGCTCTCGTCGATCCGCGCCCTCGGATTGAACCGCATGCCGCCACCTTCCCCTCGGTGCACTCAGGTGCCCAGCGCCTCGTACACTAATCGCTCCGTGATCACCGCCTCCCGCCTCGAAGTCCGTGCCGGCGCCCGTCTGCTGATGCAGGACGTGTCGTTCCGGGTCGCCAAGGGCGACAAGGTCGGGCTGGTGGGACGCAACGGCGCCGGCAAGACCACGCTGACCCGGATCCTGGCCGGGGAGGGTCTGCCCGCCTCGGGCAGCGTCACTAACTCCGGCTCGCTGGGCTACCTGCCGCAGGACCCCCGCACCGGCGATCCCGAGGTGCTGGCCCGCGACCGGATCCTCTCGGCACGCGGCCTGGACGAGGCGGTCCAGCGGCTGCGCGTCGCGGAGAAGGAGATGGCCTCCGAGGACCCCGCCGTACGGGACCGGGGGATGCGGCGCTACGAGTCGGCGGACGCGGCGCTGCACGCGGCGGGCGGGTACGCCGCCGAGGCCGAGGCCGCGCAGATCGCGTCGGGCCTCGGGATCGACGACCGGCTCCTCGCCCAGCCGCTGAAGACCCTGTCCGGGGGCCAGAGACGACGCGTCGAGCTGGCGCGGATCATCTTCTCCGGGGCCGACATCCTCCTGCTCGACGAGCCGACCAACCACCTCGACGCAGACTCCGTCGTCTGGCTGCGCGAGTTCCTGCGCACCTTCAGCGGCGGGCTGGTCGTGATCAGCCACGACGTCGAGCTGCTCGAGGCCTGCGTCAACAAGGTGCTGCACCTCGACGCCAACCGCGCCGAGGTCGACGTCTACAACATGACCTGGAAGAACTACCTGCAGCAGCGCGAGAACGACGAGCACCGTCGCCGGCGCGAGCGCGCGAACGCCGAGAAGACCGCCGAGGCGCTGCTCACCCAGGCGAACAAGATGCGTGCCAAGGCCACCAAGGCGAAGGCTGCGCAGTCGATGATCAAGCGCGCCGAGAAGATGCTCGGCGGCCTCGAGGGCGAGCGTGCGGCCGACAAGGTGGCCCGGATCAAGTTCCCCGAGCCGGCTCCGTGCGGCAAGACGCCCCTCATGGCCGAGGAGCTCTCGAAGTCCTACGGCTCCCTCGAGGTGTTCACCGACGTCGACCTCGCGATCGACAAGGGCAGCCGGGTCGTCATCCTCGGCCTCAACGGCGCGGGCAAGACCACCATGCTGCGGATCCTCGCGGGCATCGACCGGCCCGACACCGGCAGCGTCGTACCGGGTCACGGGCTCAAGCTCGGCTACTACGCGCAGGAGCACGAGACCCTCGACGTCTCCCGCACCGTCCTGGAGAACATGCGTACGTCGGCGCCGCAGCTGACCGACTCGGAGGCCCGCTCGGTCCTCGGGTCCTTCCTCTTCAGCGGCGACGACGCCAACAAGCCGGCCGGCGTGCTCTCCGGTGGCGAGAAGACCCGGCTCGCGCTGGCGATCCTGGTGGTGTCCTCGGCCAACGTGCTGCTGCTGGACGAGCCGACGAACAACCTCGACCCCGCGTCGCGCGAGGAGGTGCTCGGCGCGATCCGCTCCTACACCGGGGCGATCGTCCTGGTCACCCACGACGAGGGCGCCGTGCTCGCGCTCGAGCCCGACCGCGTGCTGATCCTGCCCGACGGCGTCGAGGACCTCTGGAACGAGGGGTACGCCGACCTCGTCAGCCTGGCCTGACGCCACGCCGCCCGAGCCAGCCGGTCGTCGAGTCCGTCGGTGGTCCAGGTTGCCGGAACGACGTCGGCCCCCGGAGATAGCCTCAGGCCATGACCGGACTTCCCGACGCGGCGGCACTCGAGCACGCCCGCCTCGCCCTCACCCTCGACGGCGCGGTCGCGACCATCACGCTGAGCTCCCCCGAGCGTCGCAACTCGCAGACGCCGTCGATGTGGCACGCCCTCGCGCAGATCGGGGAGCACCTGCCCGACGAGATCCGCGTGGTCGTGCTGAAGGGCGCCGGCGCCTCGTTCTCCGCGGGGCTGGACATCGGTCTGTTGTCGCCCGACGGCCTGCCGGGGGAGGAGTCCGTGGCCGCGCTGATGCACGGCAGCGACGAGGCCGTGCTCGACGCGATCGACGGCTACCAGCACGGCTTCACCTGGCTGCGCGACCCGCGCTTCGTCTCGGTCGCCCAGGTCCAGGGCCACGCGATCGGCGCGGGCTTCCAGCTCGCGCTCGCGTGCGACCTGCGGGTGGTCGCCGACGACGTGAAGTTCTGCATGAAGGAGCCGGCCCTCGGCCTGGTCCCCGACCTGACGGGAACAAAACCACTCGTCGAGCTTGTTGGCTACTCGCGGGCGTTGGAGATCTGCGCCACGGCACGCACCGTCCAGGCGGACGAGGCGCGCGAGCTCGGGCTGGCGACGGCCGTCGTACCGGTCTCCGAGCTCGACGCGACAACTGCAGACCTGGTCCAGGCGGTCCTGGCCAACGCCGCAGGGGCTGTCCGCGAGACCAAGGCGCTGCTGCGTGGCGCCGCCGAGCACGACCTGGACGACCAGCGGAGGCTCGAGCGCGAGGCGCAGCTGCGCCGGTTCAGGGAGCTGGTCGCTTGAGCACTGACCACGGAAGGGAGAGGGGGCGCCGATGAGCACGATGCACCCCATGGGCGCGGCGATGCGGTCGCTGCGCACCGACCGGTCCGTGGTCGACCAGAAGCTGACCCGGCGCACGATGCGCCGCGTCTTCGGGTTCGCCCGCCCGCACAGCCGCCTCCTCACCGCGTTCATCGGGTTCGTGGTGGTCGACGCCGCGCTCGTGGTGGTCAACCCGCTCCTGGTGAAGGCCCTCCTCGACGACGGCATCAGGAAGGGCGACGGTGGCCTCGTCACGCTCCTGGCGTTCGGCATGGTGGGTGTGTCGTTGCTCGACGCGGCCCTCGGGGTCGGCAGTGGCTACCTGTCCTCGCGCATCGGCGAGAACCTCATCTTCGACCTGCGCACGAAGGTCTTCGGCCACGTGCAGCGGATGTCGCTGGCCTTCTTCACCCGCACCCAGACCGGTGCGCTGGTCTCCCGCCTCAACAACGACGTGATCGGCGCCCAGCGCGCGTTCACGTCGACCCTGTCCAGCACGGTGTCGAACACGATCTCCGTGGTGGTCGTCGGGGTCGCGATGGTGGTCCTGTCCTGGCAGATCACCCTGGCCTGCCTCGCGCTCTTCCCGCTCCTGCTGCTCGCGTCCCGCTGGGTCGGCGGCCAGATCAGCGGCCTGACGCGGGCGCAGATGAACGGCAACGCCGACCTCGGCAACATGATGACCGAGCGCTTCAACGTCGGCGGTGCCCTGCTGCTGAAGCTCTTCGGCCGGCGCGACGACGAGGACGCGCGGTACGCCGACAAGGCCGGTGTCGTGCGTGACCTCGGGGTCCGGATCGCGCTCGTGACCCGCATCTTCGCCGCGACCATGATGCTGATCCCGGCGCTCGCCACCGCGCTGGTCTGGGGGATCGGCGGGCACCTCGTGATCAGCTCCACGCTCACGATCGGCACGCTGACGGCGCTCGCGACCCTGCTGCTCCGGCTGCTCGGGCCGCTGCAGGGCCTGTCCAACGTCCGCGTCGACGTGATGACCGCACTGGTGAGCTTCGACCGGGTCTTCGAGGTGCTCGACCTGCCCTCGACGATCCAGGAGCGCCCTGACGCGGTCGCTCTCGACCCGCACTCCGCGCGCCTCGAGTTCGACCACGTCGCGTTCACCTACCCCCGCGCCGAGGACGTCTCGCTGGCCAGCCTGGAGACGGTCGCGCGGCTCGAGAGCCGCGACCACGGAGAGGTGCTCCACGACATCTCGTTCGTCGCCGAGCCCGGTCAGATGGTCGCGCTCGTCGGGCCGTCCGGCGCCGGCAAGACCACGATCACCCACCTCGTCGCCCGGCTCTACGACGCGACCTCCGGCACGGTCCGCGTGGGCGACGACGCCCAGCTCTGGGACGTGCGCGACGTGACCCTGCAGTCCCTCGAGGACGCCGTCGGCTACGTCACGCAGGACGCGCACATGTTCCACGACACCATCCGCGAGAACCTCCGCTACGCACGTCCGGAGGCGTCCGACGAGGACATCTGGGCGGCACTGGAGTCGGCGCAGATCGCCGCGCTCGTCCACGGCATGCCCGACGGGCTCGACACGGTCGTCGGCGACCGTGGCTACCGCCTCTCCGGCGGTGAGCGGCAGCGGCTGGCGATCGCCCGGCTGCTCCTGAAGGCGCCCCGAATCGTCGTGCTGGACGAGGCCACCGCCCACCTCGACTCGGAGTCCGAGTACGCCGTCCAGCGGGCGCTCGACACCGCGCTGGAGGGCCGCACCTCGCTCGTGATCGCCCACCGGCTGTCCACGGTGCGCAACGCCGACCAGATCCTCGTGGTCGAGGACGGCCGGATCGTGCAGCGCGGCACCCACGAGCAGCTGCTCGCCGAGGGCGGCACCTACGCCGACCTCTACGCGACGCAGTTCAAGCCGGTGCACGCCGACACCGGCCCCGGACCCGCGCTCGAGGCGCTCTGATCGGCTTAGGTTGGGGCCCATGGACAGCACACGCGACCACTGGCAGCTCGACGGCAAGGTCTACGTCCTCACCGGCGGCACCCGAGGTCTCGGCCGTGCCACCGCGGAGCTGCTGGTCGCGTGCGGGGCGCACGTGGTCGTCTCGGGCCGCGACCGCGGACGCCTCGACGACGCCGTCGCCGCCCTCGGCGAGGGTGCTCTCGGCGTGCTCGCCGACAACGCCGACCCCGACGTCGGCGACGCGGTCGTCGCGGCCGCCCTGCACCGCTGGGGCCGGGTCGACGGCGCCCTGATCTCCGTCGGGGGTCCGCCCACCGGCACCGTGATGGACACGCCCGACGAGGTCTGGACGTCGTCGTTCGAGTCGGTGTTCGTCGGCGCACTCCGGGTCGCCCGCGCCGTCGCCGAGACGATCCAGCCGGTGCCCGAGGGGCCCGGCGGCTCGATCGCGTTCGTGCTGTCCAGCTCCGTGCGCGCGCCACTCGCCAACCTGGCCGTGTCCAACGGCCTCCGGCCGGGACTGGCCATGGCCGCGAAGACGATGGCCGACGAGCTCGGTCCCCGCGGCATCCGGGTCAACGGCCTGCTGCCCGGCAGGATCGGCACCGAGCGCGTCGCCGAGCTGGACGCCTCCACCGGCGACCCTGCCGGCGCGCGGGCCCGGGCGATCGAGACCATCCCCCTGGGTCGCTACGGCGAGCCGGAGGAGTTCGCGGCCGCCGCCGTGTTCCTGCTCAGCCCCGCGTCGTCATTCGTGAGCGGCGTGATGCTGCCCGTCGACGGCGGCATGCTGCGCGCCCTCTGAGGGATCCTCGTCCGGTTCCTCGTCCGGTTCGGCGTCGTCGTCGGGACCGTCCCCCGAACCGTCCCGGGTCTCCCGCTCCTCGCGGGCTCGCTGCCACTCGTCGTACGCGAGGTAGCCGAAGCCGACGACCGCCAGCACCCCGAAGAACCACCACTGCAGGCCGTAGAAGAAGTGCGGCCCCTCGCTCTTGTCGTCGGGCATCTCCGTCGCACCGAGGCGCGTGGCCGGCGCCGGGCTCTCGCTGTGCAGGTCCAGGAATCCGCCGTACAGCGGGTAGGGCAGCACCCGTGCCGCCGCGCGGCTGGAGATCGCCCGGGTGGCGAGGTCGTGCACCTGCGTGGAGCTGCCGGTGCCGTCGACCCGCACCCAGCCGAGCACGGTCACGTCTCCGGCCTGGGCGGCGGGGAGCTTGGGCCGCGTCCCGCCGTTGTTCTCGCTCGCCATCCACCCGCGGTCGACGAGCACGGCGCCCTGGTCGGTGCGCAGGGGCGTCACCACGTCGACCCCGGGCCCGGCGTCGCGGGTCTGGTACTTCACCACGATCGTGTGGGCGTCGTCCCAGGTGCCGTGCGCGACCACCTCGCGCCACTCGTGCCGGCCAGACGGGGCCGCGCCGACCTTCATCAGCTCGTCGATCGGCACCGGCGGCTCGGCCAGGTTGTGCGCGACCAGGCGGTTCTCGGCCCTGCGCTCGTCGAGGCGGTGGAACTGCCAGTCGCCCAGCTGGCTCGCGAGCCACGCCAGAGCCGCGACCGTGAGCGCGAACAGCAGCCACCGACGGCTGAGCAGGAACCTCACGCGTCGAGGTTATCGAGCGCCCGAGCTTGCTCGAGGTCGAGTGGCCGAGATGCGTTGACGAGCGAAGCGAGGATCACGCGGCGAGGGTACGCGCGCGGGTGCAACGTAGGCTGTGCAGGGTGAGCAAGCAGCGCGTGCAGCCTCTGGCCGACCGGCACGGTCGCGTCGCCACCGACCTGCGCGTCTCGCTGATCGACCGGTGCAACCTGCGCTGCACCTACTGCATGCCCGCGGAGGGCCTGGACTGGCTGCCGAACGAGGACGTGCTCACCGACGACGAGGTGGTCCGGCTGATCCGGATCGGCGTCGAGCGCCTCGGCATCACCGCGGTGCGCTTCACCGGCGGCGAGCCGCTGCTGCGCAAGGGCCTCGTGGACGTCGTACGCCGCACCAAGCAGCTGCGGCCGACCCCGGAGACCTCGCTGACCACGAACGCCCTCGGCCTCGGCCGGGTCGCCGGCGCGCTGCGCGACGCGGGGCTGGACCGGGTCAACGTGAGCCTGGACACCGTCCGCCGCGAGGACTTCGCCCGGATCACCCTGCGCGACCGGTTCGACGACGTCATCACCGGTTTGGAGGCCGCTCGGGCAGCCGGGCTGGAGCCCGTGAAGGTCAACGCCGTGCTGCTGCGCGGCATCAACGACGACCAGGCTCCCGAGCTGCTCCGCTGGTGCCTCGACCACGGCTACCACCTGCGCTTCATCGAGCAGATGCCGCTCGACCCCCAGCACGGCTGGATGCGCAGCACGATGGTGACCGCCGACGAGATCCTGGAGTCGCTCCAGCGCGAGTTCGTGCTCACCGAGGCGCGCCGGCCGCGGGGGAGCCAGCCGGCCGAGGAGTTCCTGGTCGACGGCGGCCCGTTCACGGTCGGCGTGATCGCCTCGGTGACCCGGCCGTTCTGCGGCGACTGCGACCGGGTGCGGCTCACCGCGGACGGTCAGGTCCGCAACTGCCTCTTCGCCCGCGAGGAGTCCGACCTGCGCACCCCGCTGCGCAACGGGGCGGACGACGACGAGATCGCCCGCCGCTGGGTCGCCGCGATGGCCGGGAAGCTCCCCGGCCACGGCATCGACGACCCGAGCTTCCTGCAGCCGACCCGCCCGATGTCCGCGATCGGCGGCTGACCGGCGCACGGCGAGCGGGCAGCGCGGCTTTCTGGAGGTACGCCGAGCGGGCAGCGCTGCTTCGTGTAGGTACGGCGAGCGGGCAGCGCTGCTGCACGTCGTGGCCAGCGGGTGTGCCCGCTCGGCCTACCGATCCGCAGCATTAGTGCCCTGTCGCCGTACCCCCGCGCAGCAGCAGTGCCCTGTCGCCGTACCCCCGCGCAGCAGCAGTGCCCGCTCGGCGTACGGACACGAAGCAGCAGTGCCCTGTCGGCGGGGCTCAGTCCGTGTGCGGGACGACCTCGCGCAGGAAGCTGCGGGCGCCGAGGAAGTCGCCGAGCGACTCCTTGTGCTGGTCGCAGGCGAGCCAGATCTTGCGGCGGTCGGGCGTGTGCAGCTTGGGGTTGTTCCAGAGCAGGTCCCAGGTCGCCGGGGCCGTGCAGCCCTTCGCCGAGCAGATCGCGGTCACCTCAGGCCTCCAGCGTCCGGACATGGGCGGTGCCGGACGACCTTGGGGGTGAATCGCCCGGCACCTGAACCGGCAGCCCGGGGGTCGGCATGCCGGTCGCGATCAGATTGTCCCACGTTCACCGGCCGATGGCGGCTCTTCGCGTTCGGCGGGCGCGGATCCCTCGCCCAGCTCGGGGTGTGCGAAGCCCGGCAGGAAGGGGTCGGTGCCCTCGACGCGCGGGCTGGCGCTGTTCGCCATCACGACCGCGACGTAGGGCAGCACGAACGCCGCCGCGACGAGCACCCAGCGCAGCCAGCCGGGGCCGACCGCGACCGCGGCGACGAAGCACGCGGTGCGGATCGCCATCGAGATGATGTAGCGCCGCTCGCGGCTGCCGCGCTCGACGTCCGGGCTCTCGGGCGCGCTGGTGATCCGGACGACCTCCGGATCGCGCTTCCGATGTGCCACGGCCATCTGTCGATCCTACGTCGGGTTCGGCGAGCGGCCACGCGTGGCATCCTTGGCCCATGTCGAATCGCACCTATCGCGTCACCGAGATCGTCGGAACCTCCCCGGAGGGCATCGACCAGGCCGTCCGCAACGGCATCGAGCGCGCGGCCAGGACCCTGCGCCACATCGACTGGTTCGAGGTGACCCAGGTCCGCGGCCAGGTCAAGGACGGCGCGGTCGAGCACTTCCAGGTCGGCATCAAGGTCGGTTTCCGCCTCGAGGACGACTGACCCCTCACTTTGTCGGACCTCGACAACGGGATCGTCGATTGCTTGTGCGTTGCGTGCGCGCGTCGAGCACCGTTTGGAGGTAGCCGACAGCGGATCGCTAGGGTCGGCCCATGAGCAGATCAGTCCTCGTCACGGGCGGGAACCGCGGCATCGGGCGCGCCATCGCGGAGGCGTTCGTCGCCCAGGGCGACAAGGTCGCCGTGACCAGCCGCAACGGCGACGCGCCCGAGGGTGCCTTCGCGGTGCCCTGCGAGATCACCGACAGCGCGTCCGTCGACGCGGCGTTCGCGGCGGTCGAGGAGCACCAGGGCCCGGTCGAGGTGCTGGTCGCGAACGCCGGAATCACCCGTGACACCCTGCTGCTGCGGATGACCGACGACGACTGGTCGCAGGTGATCGACACGAACCTCACCGGCTCCTTCCGGGTGGCCAAGCGGGCGGCGAAGGGCATGCTCAGGCTGCGGCGCGGCCGGATCGTGTTCGTCTCCAGCGTGGTCGGGCTGCTCGGGTCGCCGGGTCAGGTCAACTACGCAGCCTCGAAGTCGGGGCTGGTGGGCATGGCCCGCTCGATCGCCCGGGAGCTCGGCAGCCGCTCGATCACCGCGAACGTGGTCGCTCCGGGCTTCATCGAGACCGACATGACCGCGGTCCTGCCCGAGGAGCAGCAGGCGGCGTACCGCGACCAGATCCCGCTCGGCAGGATGGGCACCACCGCGGAGATCGCCAACGCGGTGACCTGGCTGGCCTCGGACGATGCCGGCTACGTCACCGGGGCGGTCATCCCGGTCGACGGCGGACTCGGAATGGGGCACTGACATGGGAATTCTCGACGGCAAGCGGATCCTGGTCACCGGCGTGACCATGGACAGCTCGATCGGCTTCGCGGTGGCGAAGGTGGCCCAGGAGCAGGGCGCCACCGTGCTGATCTCGAACTTCGGCCGGGCGCTGGGCATCACGCGCCGGATCGCCGCCCGGCTGCCGCAGCAGCCGCCCGTGCTCGAGCTGGACGTCACCGACGACGAGCACCTGGCGCAGCTGCCCGACCAGGTGCGCGAGCACGTCGACGGCCTCGACGGGGTGGTGCACTCGATCGCCTACGGCAACCCGGAGACGCTGCTCGGGGGCAAGTTCATGACGGGGCCCTGGCCCGACGTCGCCCAGGCCGTGCAGGTCTCGGCGTACTCCCTCGCCTCGCTGAGCAAGGCCTGCCTCCCGCTGATGCCGTCGGGTGGCTCGGTCGTCGGGCTGACCTTCGACGCCACGGTCGCGTGGCCGGCGTACGACTGGATGGGCGTGGCGAAGGCGGCCCTCGAGTCGTGCTCGCGCTACCTGGCCCGCGACCTCGGCCCGCAGGGCGTGCGGGTCAACCTGGTCAGCGCCGGGCCCCTGAAGACCCTCGCGGCGAAGGCGATCGACGGCTTCGAGGCCATCGAGGAGAACTGGTCGGCGCGGTCACCGCTCGGCTGGGACGAGAACGACCAGGAGCCGACCGCCAAGGCGGTCGTGGCGCTGCTCTCGGACTTCTTCCCGGCCACGACCGGCGAGATCGTGCACGTCGACGGCGGCTACCACGCGATGGGTGCCTGAGCTCGCCGGCTGACGTATTCCGCTGGTCGGGCCATGAGCGTGGTCGGTAGGTTGCAGCGGTGACGGACCCGGACGACCTCCTCGTGCTCCGGTCCCGACGGGGTCGGCTGACGCTCGCGACCGTGATCCTCGGGTCGGGCATCGCCGGCCTGGACGGCAGCGTGGTCAACATCGCGGCCCGCACGATCGGCACCGACCTCGACGCCTCGCTCGCCGACCTCCAGTGGGTGCTCAACGGCTACCTGCTGGCGCTGGCCTCCCTGATCCTCGTGGGCGGCTCGCTGGGAGACCGCCTGGGACGGCGCAAGGTCTACCTGATCGGCGTGGCGGCCTTCGGGGTCACCAGTGCACTGTGCGCCTTCGCCCAGTCGCCGAGCCAGCTGATCGCGGGTCGGGTGCTCCAGGGCGTGGCCGCGGCCCTGCTCACACCGGGCTCCCTGGCGATCATCGAGTCCGGGTTCCGCCGCGAGGACCGGCCGGCCGCGATCGGCACCTGGGCCGGCCTGTCCGGGGTCGCGTTCGCGGTCGGGCCGCTGGTCGGCGGGTTCCTGCTCGAGCACGGGGGCTGGCGCTGGATCTTCGCGATCAACGTGCCGCTCTGCCTCTTGGTGCTGGTGCTCGGCCGCCAGGTGCCCGAGTCGCGCGACGACGAGGAAGCCGGCAGGTTCGACGTGCTCGGCGCCGTGGTCGGGGCGGCGGCCCTCGCCTCCCTCACGGCCGCGCTCACGTTCTGGCGGGACTGGTCGGCGCCGGTGGTGGTCGCCGCGGCGGTCGTGGTCGCCGGTCTCGTCGCAGCGTTCGTCGTGCTCGAGCGACGACCCGGTGCGATGGCGCCGGTGGAGCTGTTCGCCTCGCGCGTCTTCTCCGCCGCCAACCTGATGACGTTCCTGGTGTACGGCGCCCTCGGGGTGATGATCTTCCTGCTCGTCCTGCAGCTGCAGGTCACCTCCGGCTACAGCCCGCTCGAGGCCGGTCTGGCGACGCTGCCGACGACCGTGGTGATGCTCCTGTTCTCCTCCCGGGCGGCCGTGGTCGCCGCGCGCACGGGCCCGCGACTGCCGATGACCGTCGGACCGCTCGTCGGCGCGGCCGGGGCGGTGCCGCTGGCCTTCATCGGCCCGCACGCGTCGTACGTCGTCCACGTGCTGCCGGGCATGGTGGTGTTCGCCGTCGGGCTGACGATGCTGGTCTCGCCCCTCACCGCGGCCGTCCTCGACGCTGCTCCGGACCGGCACGCCGGCGTCGCGAGCGGGATCAACAACGCGGTCGCCCGCGCCGGTTCGCTGCTCGCCGTGGCGGCGATCCCTGCCCTGGTCGGCCTGAGCGGCGAGGACTACCGTCGGCCGAGCGTGCTCACCGACGGCTTCCGGTCCGGGCTGCTCGTCTGCGCCGCGCTGCTGGCCGCCGGCGGGATCGTCTCGTGGTACGGCCTGCGATCGACGACTCAGCCGTCCGGTTGACGCAGATCACCCGTCGGTGCCATGACAACGGCTTCGACGCCCTGCCAGAGTTGCCACTGTGAGGGAGGACGTACGCCGGCTGATGGTGATGCGCCACGCCAAGGCCGAGCCGGTCGCTGCGTCGGACCACGCTCGCCGGCTCGTCGAGCGTGGCCGCCAGGATGCCGCAGAGGCCGGCCAGTGGGCGCGTGCGCAGGGAGTGCTCCCCGACCACGCCTTCGTCTCGACCGCCGCCCGGGCCCACGAGACCTGGATGTCCTTCAGCTCCGGGGCGGCGCTCGACCTCGAGCCCGAGCTGGACGCCGGGCTCTACTCCGCCGGCCCCGACTCCGCGCTCGAGGTGCTCCGCAGCGCGCCGCCCTCGGCCGCGACCGTGATGGTCGTGGGGCACAACCCGACGATGGCGCACCTGGTGCACCTCCTCGACGACGGGCGCGCGGAGCCGACTGCCTTCGCGCAGATCGGCGCGGGCTTCCCGACCTCTGCCGTGGCCGTCCTGGAGGTCGCCGGCGACTGGGCCGACCTGGAAGTGGCGGCGGCACGGATCGCCCTGGTCCACATCGGACGCAGCGGCTCGGCCCGCGACTGAGTCAGTCGAGCGGCGGCGCGGGCGTGACGATCCCGGCGGCGGCGTCCGCGGCCTCGATCTCCTCGCGGCTGATCCCGAGCAGGTACATGACGGTGTCCAGGTAGGGCACGTTCACCGCGGTGTGTGCCGCCTGCTGCACCACCGGCTTGGCGTTGAAGGCGATCCCGAGACCCGCGGCGCTGAGCATGTCCAGGTCGTTGGCGCCGTCGCCGATCGCGATCGTCGCCGCCTCCGGTACGCCGGCCTCGGCGGCGAACCGCCGCAGGGCGCGCGCCTTGCCGGCCCGGTCGACGACCTCGCCGACGACCCGACCGGTGAGCTTGCCGTCGACGATCTCCAGCTCGTTGGCGGCCGAGAAGTCGATGCCGAGGTCGGCCGCCAGCCGGTCGGTGATCTGGCTGAAGCCGCCGGAGACGATCGCGAACCGGTAGCCGAGCCGCTTGAGGGTGCGCACCGTGGTGCGGGCGCCGGGGGAGAGCACCAGGTCGTCGTACACCTGGTCCAGGCAGGACGCGTCGACGCCCTCGAGCAGCGCCACCCGCTCGCGCAGGCTCTCGGCGAAGTCGAGCTCACCGCGCATCGCCGCCTCGGTGACCCGGGCGACCTCGGCCTCGCACCCGGCGTGCGCGGCGAGCATCTCGATCACCTCGCCCTGGATCAGCGTGGAGTCGACGTCCATGACGATCAGCCGCATCCCGCGACGGAGCAGGTCGGCGGACTGCACCGCGACGTCGACGCCCTGGAGTGCCGCCTCGGCCGAGAGGATCGCGCGCAGCCGCTCGGGTGCTGCCCCGGAGACGTGCAGGTCGATCGCGGTGACGGGGTAGCGCGCCATCCGCTCGATCCGGTCGATGTTGGCGCCCGTGTCCGCGATCCGTCCGGCGATGGCGGCCACCGCGCTCGAGCGCAGCGGGGACCCGAGCACGGTCACGTGGCTGCGTCCCTCGGGACGTGAGCGGTTGTCGCCGGCGCCCTTCTCGACCTCGACGCTCATGTCGAGCCCGGCGGCCACCTGCTGGACCGCGTCGCGCAGCGCCTTCCAGTCGCGGGGCTCGCTGACCAGCAGACCCAGGACGAGACGCCGCCGCAGCACGATCTGCTCGATGTCGAGGACCTCGACGTTGAAGCCGGCGAGGGTGCTGAAGACCGTGGAGGTCACGCCGGGCCGGTCCTTGCCGGTCAGCGTGATCAGCACCGTCTTGGGCCGGGACGTGCCCTCCGGGGCGCGGTGCTGAGGCGTCGGATCGCTGCGCTCGGTCATGACGCAGTGAGGCTATCGGAGCAGACGGCCACGATCGCCCGGCGGGCCGCGCGGTCCAGATCGGTGAGACAGCGCCGCCGCTCCGCGATCTCGTACGCCGACGCGGCACCCCCGTCGTCGTCCAGCGCCAGCTCGGCGATCTGCAGGCAGAGCACCGCCCGGTCGAGGTCCTCCGCCGCCCGTGGGGGGACGCCCGGCGGGAGGGTCAGCGGCGGGCGGTGGCGCACGTTCATCAGCAGGTCGGGGATCTCCGGCTGCCAGGAGGCGACGTCGAGGCGGGTGAGCTCGGCCGTGGTCGTGACCAGGGCCTGGCGCAGCTGGCGGCCCTCCTCCGAGGGGTCCGGCGGAGGAGCGGGCTCCGCCGCCGCCGACTGCCAGAGCACGGTGCGAGCGTCGAGCGTGGGCACGAGCCCGCGCCCGGTACCGGCCAGCGCGACGGCCTCGCCGGCCTCGAGGGCGAGCGCGTTGAACGCACTCGGCCCGCGCAACCCGAGCAGGTCGCCGGCGACGGGCAGGGCGAGCGCCGCCCTCGTGCCGGAGGCCCGCAGGACGGCCGCAGGCAGCTCGACGAGCGTCGTCGCGTCGCCGGGATGCGGCCAGTCGACCACGAGGTGCTGCGGGTCGCTGCCGCGGACCGCCTCGGCGAAGTCGTCGGGTCCGACGGAGCCCCGCAGGCACGCGTTCAGCCACAGCGCGAGCGCGGCGCTCCGGGGAAGGGACACGCGTCGAGGGTAGTCACGCTAGGTTGTCACGGAACCGCCCGGGCGGCCGTCCGTCGCCCGACACCTTGCCCGCAGCCGCCATGCACCGAGGGATCCATGAGCACCGTTCTCGAACTTGCCGATGTCACCGTGCGGCGAGGTCAGGCGACGTTGCTGGACCAGGTCAGCTGGACGGTCCAGGAGGACGAGCGCTGGGTGATCCTCGGCCCCAACGGTGCCGGCAAGACCACCCTGGTCCAGCTGTGCTCGGCGCAGATCCACCCGACCAGCGGCGTCGCCGGCATCCTGGGCGAGGTGCTCGGAACCGTCGACGTCTTCGACCTGCGGCCCCGGATCGGCTACACCAGTGCCGCGGTGGCCGAGCGGATCCCGCGTGACGAGCTCGTGCGTGACGTGGTCGTGTCCGCGTCGTACGGCGTGGTGGGGCGCTGGCGCGAGCACTACGACGAGCTGGACCACGACCGCGCCCGGGCGCTGCTCGTCGAGGTCGGCGCCGGCAAGCTGCTCGACCGCACCTTCGGCACCCTCAGCGAGGGCGAACGCAAGCGGGTGCAGATCGCGCGCTCGCTGATGACCGACCCCGAGCTGCTCATCCTCGACGAGCCGGCCGCGGGTCTCGACCTCGGCGGTCGCGAGGACCTCGTGTCGACGATGACCGTCCTGGCCAACGACGCACTTTCGCCCGCGATCGTCCTGGTCTCCCACCACGTCGAGGAGATCCCGCCCGGGTTCACCCACGCCCTGATGCTCCGCGAGGGACGGGTCATGGCGCAGGGCCCGATGGCCGAGGTGATGACGGCGCAGAACCTCACCCTGACGTTCGGCATGAGCCTGATGCTCACCTACGAGGACGGCCGGTACGCCGCCCGCCGCCGCACCCGTCGCCACGTCGGCTGAGGCCGTGTGCCGAACCGCTCCGGCCACTGGGCGGCTTGGATAGGGTCGTTCCATGGACTGGTTCCGCGATCACCTCTGGGAGACCTGGCTGATGATCGCCGTCGCCCTCGGGGTCCTGGAGCTGCTCAGCACCGACCTGATCCTGATCATGCTCGCCGGCGGTGCGCTGGTCGGCATGGTCGTGGCGCTGTTCGGCGTACCGGTCGGCGTGCAGATCGTGCTCGCGCTCGCCACGGCCGTCGGACTGCTCGCCGTGATCCGGCCGGGCATGGTGCACCGCCTCCACGCGGGCCCCACGCTGCGCACCGGCGCCGATGCCCTCATCGGTCAGCGGGGCTACGTCCTCGAGCCGATGTCGCACGCCGCGCCCGGCCGCGTGAAGATCGGCGGAGAGGTCTGGTCCGCGAAGCCCTACGACGAGGACGACCAGATCGAAGCCGGTACGACGGTCGACGTGGTGTCGATCAAGGGCGCCACCGCCTATGTCCTGCGCACCCATCAGCTGGAAGCCTGAGCCCAGGGGCGACCACCGACCACCCATCGAGCCCACCCGGGCTCCCGATCAGAGGAAACCGCATGCCGTTCGTGTTCGCGTTCTTCGTGGTGCTCGTGCTCTTCGCGACCCTGGTGCTCGCCCGGACCATCCGGATCGTGCCGCAGGCGCGGGCCGGCATCGTCGAGCGCTTCGGGAAGTACCGTGCCACCCTGCAGCCGGGGCTGAACATCGTGACCCCGTTCGTCGACCGCGTGCGGTACGTGATCGACATGCGCGAGCAGGTGGTCTCGTTCCCGCCGCAGCCGGTGATCACCGAGGACAACCTCGTGGTCTCGATCGACACGGTCATCTACTTCCAGGTGACCGACCCGGTCGCTGCGACGTACGAGATCGCCAACTACATCCAGGCCATCGAGCAGCTCACCATGACCACGCTGCGCAACATCGTCGGCGGCATGGACCTCGAGCAGACGCTGACCTCGCGTGAGGACATCAACCGAGGACTCTCCAGCGTGCTCGACGAGGCCACCGGTCGCTGGGGCGTGCGCGTCGGACGCGTCGAGATCAAGGGGATCGACCCGCCGCCGTCGATCAAGGACTCGATGGAGAAGCAGATGCGCGCCGACCGCGACAAGCGGGCCGCCATCCTGACCGCCGAGGGCCAGCGCCAGTCGGCGATCCTGACCGCCGAGGGCAACAAGCAAGCAGCCATCCTCAACGCCGAGGGCAACCGCGAGGCCGTGATCCTGCGCGCCCAGGCCGACCGCGAGTCGGCGATCCTCCGGGCCCAGGGCGAGGGGCAGGCGATCCAGACGGTGTTCCAGGCGATCCACGACGGGCAGCCGGACCAGGCACTGCTGGCCTACCAGTACCTCCAGATGATGCCGAAGATCGCCGAGGGCGACGCCAACAAGGTGTGGGTGGTGCCGTCCGAGATCACCAAGGCGCTCGAGGGCCTGGGGTCGGCGGTCCACGAGGTGTCCGGGATCCCGAAGCACACCGGCGGCCCGCGCACCAGGGTCGACATGGGCTCCATGGAGCGGGTGGAGGTCGGCGGCAGCGACCCGTCGCTGTCGAAGGCACACCAGGACGTCAAGGACGCGATCGCCGCTGCGGAGGCCTCCGCGGCGGGCGGGCCGATCAGCACTCCGACCGCCGATGCGCCGAGCAGCGACGCACCCGACGCAGCACCGCCCGCGGCGGGACCGCCCAGCGCCGGATGATCTCCTCGTTCTGGGAGGCCGTTCTCGTCCTCCTGGGCGGGGTGTGGGCCGGGACGATCAACACGATCGTCGGGTCCGGCACGCTGGTGTCGTTCCCGATCCTCGTCGCCGTCGGGCTGCCGCCCGTCACCGCGAACGTCTCGAACTCCGTGGGCCTGGTCCCCGGCTCGCTCACCGGGGCCTGGGGCTACCGGCGCGAGCTGCAGGGCCAGGGGCACCGCCTGCGCTGGCTGATGCCGGCCACGACGCTCGGCGGCATCCTCGGTGCGGTGCTGCTGCTCCGGCTGCCGTCGGCGGCGTTCGAGGCCGTGGTGCCTGTGCTGATCGGGCTCGGGGTGCTGCTGGTCGTGCTCGGTCCCCGGATCCAGCGCGCGGTGGCAGCCCACCACGAGGAGCGTGGCGGGCTGCCCGAGCGCGGCGCGTGGTGGGTGTGGCCGGCGGTGTTCGGGACCGGTGTGTACGGCGGCTACTTCGGCGCCGCACAGGGCGTGCTGCTGATGGCGGTCTTCGGCATCGGCGTCGACGACCACGTGCAGCGCCACAACGCGGTCAAGAACGTGCTCGCGGCGCTGGTCAACGCCGTGGCCGCCGTCGTGTTCATCCTCGTGACCCACGTCGACTGGCTGGCCGCGGTCCTGGTCGGGGCGGGCGCGATCATCGGCGGTCTGATCGGCGCCTCGGTGGGACGCCGGCTCTCCGCGACGCTGCTCCGCGGTGTGATCGTCGTGGTCGGTGTCGTCGCGCTGGTGGCGTTCGTGGTGCGTTGAGGAACGGCGAGTCTCAGCGCCCCGTGACGAGCCCGATCGCCCCGGCGAGGACCGCACCCACGGCGGGCACGGTGAGGCCGACGCCGACCGACTGGTTGACGGAGCCCGACCTCATGGCGTCGTAGCCGGCGAACGCGTCGGCGCCGTCGACCGCCATGCCGAGGGCGACCAGCTTGCGGCGGGCCGCACCCTTCGACACCAGCGTCACGGCGCCGAGCGCGATCTCGCGGGAGCCGAACAGGCGGCTCATGTAGGGCAGCTGCGGGTTGCGCGCGGCGTCGAGGCGGAAGAGCTTCGCGGCGACGTCGGGGGAGGCGAGGGCGGTGGCGCCGATCACGATTCGGCCGAGGGCGAGTCCGGTCACAGGGTTCATGGCCGAGACGTTAGCGGCTCGGGCCAGGAACGTGTTCTAACCCTCGACGTACGCCGTGAGGAACCGGGCGATCTCGTCGAAGACCACCTTGCGAACCTCGGGCCGCGACAGGGTCACGTCGTGGATCGCGCCCTCGACCTGCGCGAGCGTGACGTGGCGGCCGAGCAGCGTCGACCGGCGCCGGATCTGCTCCACGTCGAGCACGATGTCGGTGCTCGAGACGTCCGGGTCCTCGATGGACGACGGGTGCCCGGACCGGGTCGAGGCCAGCACGAGCACCGGCGCCCGTACGTCGATGCCCGCCGCAACGCGTGCCTGCCCGGTGCGGATGGCCCGGATCCAGCCGGCGTACACGGGCCACGACTCCAGCGGCTTCCAGGCGAGGTCGAACTCCCACTCGCCCTCGTGCTCGTGGTGAAGGCTGCGGGCATAGATCCCGCTGACCTTGCGCGGCACCATCAGGCGCGACCGCCGAGCGCCGACCCGGTGCAGCACCGGCATCGCGAGGTAGCGGGTGATCGCGTCGCCGTGCATGTCCAGCCACGGGGAGTTCAGCACCATCCCCGCGACCTCCAGGCCGCGGTCCGAGGCCCACAGCGGCACGGTCAGACCGCCCGTGGAGTGCGCGGAGAGCACGACGTGCTCGTGCTCCCGCGACACCACCTCGAGGGCGAGGTCGAGCTCCTCGTAGTAGGCGGACAGGTCGGTCACGAAGTTCGGCGTCTGGTGCGCGAGCAGCGAGCGGCCGTACTTGCGCAGGTCGAGCGCGTAGAAGTCGTAGCCGCGCTCGCACCAGAAGTCGGCCGCAGCCACCTGGAAGAAGTAGTCCGCGAAGCCGTGCACGTGCAGCACGGCCCGCCCGGTCGGACGGTCCGCCGGACGGTGCACGAGCGTGGCGACGCACTCACCCTCGTCGTCGGCGGCCAGCCGCAGGGTCCTCGCGACGTACGGCGCCCCCAGGACGTCCGGACGGTCCTCCCGCGAGGACGTCTCCTCAGTGCTGGTAGGTGCCATGGATGATCGCGCGACCGAGCGTCTTGAAGGCCAGGTTGAAGCTCACCACGGCCGGCGACGCGTCGGAGTCGACGCCCAGGGTCTCCTCCTTCACCGCGTGCACGACGAAGAAGTAGCGGTGCACCTGGTCTCCCTGGGGCGGAGCGGCACCCATGAACGCCTTCGATCCGCCGTCGTTGCGGCACATGAACGCCTTGCCGGGCAGGGTCGCGCCCTCCGCGCCGGCGCCGGTGTCGAGCGAGGTCACGTCGGCGGGCAGGTCGACGAGCACCCAGTGCCAGAAGCCGGAGGGCGTGGGGGCGTCGGGGTCGAAGCAGGTGACGGTGAAGCTCTTGGTGCCCTCCGGCACGTCGCTCCACGACAGCTGGGGGGAGGTGTTGCCCAGGGCGGCCACCTGGTCGTCCTTGAGCGGCTGGCCGTCGGTCACGTCCGCGCTGGTGACCGTGAAGGACGGCACCGTCGGGAGCAGCGGGTAGGGATCGGGGGAAACCGGGCGTTCGATGCTCATGGCGTCAACCTAGTCCGGTGGGTGAACCCACGTCATGCCCCCGACACACGGCGCCACCACAATGGACCGGTGAGCGCGACACCGCCCGGTCGACCCGGCCCGACGTACCCGTCAGGACTCCGCCTCGAGGGGCGCAGGGTCGTGGTGGTCGGCGGCGGCCAGGTCGCTCAGCGGCGGGTTCCCGGCCTGATCGCCGCCGGGGCCGACGTGCACGTCGTCTCGCCGCACGTCACCCCCGCGCTCGAGGGGCTCGCGGACGCGGGCGAGGTGACCTGGCTGCGTCGCGGTTTCGCGGACACCGACCTCGACGGGGCCTGGTACGTCATCGCCGCGACCGACGACAGTGCCGTCAACGACGCGGTGAGCGCGGCGGCCGAAGCGCGCCACACGTTCTGCGTGCGCTCCGACGACGCGAACCGGGGAAGCGCGTGGACCCCGGCGGTCGGGCGGCACGGCGAGGTGACCGTCGCCGTGCTCGGCGACCAGCGCGAGTCCCGCGACCCGCGACGGACGGCCGCCCTGCGCGACCGGATCCTCGACGGGCTGCACTCCGGTGAGCTCGAGGGAGCGACCGGTCCGCGTCCTGCCGGGGTCGTGCTGATCGGCGGCGGACCGGGGGACCCCGACCTGATCACCGTGGCCGGCCGCAAGGCGCTGATGGACGCGGACGTGGTCGTCGCCGACCGGCTCGCCCCGCGCGAGCTGCTCGGTGACCTCAGCGCGGACACCGAGCTGATCGACGTCGCCAAGCTGCCCCGCGGCCGCTCGGCCCAGCAGGACGAGATCAACCGGGTGATCGTCGAGCGTGCCCTCGCCGGCAAGCGGGTCGCACGGTTCAAGGGCGGCGACAACTTCGTGTTCGGCCGCGGCTACGAGGAGATCCTCGCCTGCCGCGAGGCCGGCGTACCGGTCACGGTGATCCCCGGGGTCAGCAGCCCGCTCGCCGTCCCGGCGATCGCCGGCATCCCGGTGACCCACCGCGGGGTCACCCACGAGTTCACGGTGATCTCGGGCCACCTGCCCCCGGAGCACGCCGAGTCGCTCGTCGACTGGGACGGCGTCGCCCGCCTGCGCGGCACCCTCGTGCTGATGATGGCCGTCGAGAACGCTCCGGCGATCGCCAAGGCCCTCCTGGTCCGCGGTCGCGACGAGGACACGCCCGTCGCGGTCGTCTGCGACGGCACCATGCCGACCCAGCGCACCGTGCTCAGCACGCTCGGCGCGCTCGCCGACGACCTGGCCCGCCACGCGGTGACCGCGCCGGCGATCATCGTCGTCGGCGAGGTGGTCCGGATCGCGCATCCCGAGGCCTACCCGAGCCTCGGAGGTTGAGGTGCGAGCGTGCCAGCCTCGAAACCGCGCCTGATCGAGATCGACGCGGCCGACGACCCCCGCCTGGCCGACTACCGCGACCTGCGTGACGTGCAGCTGCGCCAGCATCTCGAGGCGGAGCACGGCCTGTTCATCGCCGAGGGCGAGAAGGTGGTGCGCCGCGCCGTCGAGGCGGGCTTCGAGCCGCGGTCGTTCCTGATGGCGCCGCGGTGGCTGGAGGGCCTCGACGACGTCCTGTCCGGCTCGGGCGCCCCCGTGTACGTCGTACCGGAGGCGCTCGCGGAGGAAGTCACCGGCTTCCACGTCCACCGTGGCGCGCTCGCCTCGCTGCACCGTCGCCCGCTCCCGAGCGTCGAGGAGGTGGTCGCCGGCGCGCGATCGGTGCTCGTCCTGGAGGACGTCGTCGACCACACCAACGTCGGCGCGATCTTCCGCTGCGGCGCGGCCCTCGGCTTCGACGCGGTTCTCGTGGCGCCGCGCTGCGCCGATCCGCTCTACCGGCGCTCGATCAAGGTCGGCATGGGCGCGGTCTTCACGACCCCGTGGACTCGTCTGCCGGACTGGTACGACGCGCTCCCGGCCCTGTCCCGAGCGGGCTTCACCACGGTTGCGCTCACCCTCGCTCCCGACGCGACCGCGATCGAGGACGCGGTCGCCGGCGTCGACCGCCTGGCGCTCGTGCTCGGCTCCGAGGGCCACGGCCTGTCGCCGCGCTGGGAGGAGTCAGCCGACCGCCGCGCGATCATCCCGATGGCGGCCGGCATCGACTCGCTCAACGTCGCCGCGGCCGCCGCGGTGGCCTGCTACGTCGCTGCCCGGCGGTCAGGAACGGCTCCCGGCGGTTAGTCCCACACGAAAAGCACCGTGATCCGGCCCGAACCGGTGCCGAACGTGTGGGACTAACCGGGTTGGGCCGGTTCCCGCCGACGGGCCAGCTCCACGCCGACGACGACCAGCACGCCCCACAGCGCCGCGAGTGCGCCGCCGACGGTCCCGAGGCTGCCGTGGAGGTCGGGGTAGACGATCGACTCGACGCCGAGCCAGACGGCGGTGAACGCGGCCGTCCACGCCGGGAGCCGGCCCCGGGTGACGGCGGCGAGCCCGGCGAGGCCGAGGACTGCGAGCGCCAGCGAGGCCTGCATCGGCCAGTGGGAGACGCCGTTGGTGATGTCCTCGGTCACCGTGGCGTTGCGGGCCAGCGGCTCGGCGTACGCGATCGCGGCGGGGAGGGCGACCGCGGCCAGGGCCGCCAGGACCACGTCCGGACGCCGCGGTCGCAGCCCACGCCAACGGCCCAGCGCCGCGAGGAGGCCCACAGTGAGCGCGAGCCCGAGGCCGTTCCACAGCTGCGGCAGGGCGCCGGCCCAGGCAGCTCCGGCCAGGACCGCCATCGTCACGACCGCGAGCTGCGCCAGTGCCACCGAGCGCCCCGGACGGAAAGCCAGCAGCACGAGGGGGACGGCGAAGAGGACGAGGTAGAGCAGCCCCCAACCCGACTCCAGCAGGTAGTCCTGGTGGAACTCCTCGTCCTGGACGACCACGACCAGCAGGTCGATCAGCCCGAACCAGAAGAACCCCCAGAAGACCGCGGCCAGCGCGGCGACCACCGCGGCCGCGACGCGCCTGCTGCGGGACATGGTCTCGGCCGGCATGGGCAGAGTGTCGCAGCGGACCAGCCGGGTAGTCCCACACGAAACGCACCGGTTCGGTCCCGGGAACGGTGCTTTTCCTGTGGGACCACCGGGTTGTGGGGATCAGGCCGGCCAGGTCTCCGGGTACTCCTCGGCCGCGGCCTCCATCTGCTTGCGCAGCTTCTTCCGCATCCGGTCAGAGAGCCGGTCGCCGAAGACCGTGCCGTGCAGGTGGTCGGTCTCGTGCTGCAGGCAGCGGGCCAGCAGCCCCGTGCCCGCGAACTCCACCGGCTCGCCGTCGAGTCCCTGGCCGGTCACGCGCGCCCGGTCGGGACGGGCGCACGGCACGAAGGCGCCGGGATAGGAGAGACAGCCCTCCTCGGTGTCGTCGAGCTGACGGTCCTTGCCCTCGGGCAGGTCCAGGACCGGGTTGCACACCACGCCCCGGTACGACGTGCCGGACTCGTCGGGGCAGTCGAAGACGAAGACGGCCAGGTCGACGCCGATCTGGCAGGCGGCGAGGCCGACCCCCTCGGCGGCGTACATGGTCGCGACCATGTCGGCGGCCAGGTCACGCAGGGCGTCGCCGAACTCGGTCACGGGACGCGCGGGGCGGTGCATGACTGGATCGCCCCATCGGGTCATCGGTCGGACGGTGCCCCCCTCGGGCAGGACGGGTGCGGTCGACTCGGCCATGGCTCCGATCATGCCGGAGGCGCGCCCCGGGGCGGGCAGGGACCCGAGTGACCGGCGCCACTCCGCGAACCTGTAGCGGTATGTGTAACTCGGAGTTACAGTTGCGGCATGGCTTTCCAACCCGTGAAGAGCGTGCTGTCCGCCGGAGGCAGGCACGGACTCAGTGAGAACGAGAAGCGCGACCCGATCGGCCTCGCCGTCGCGGCGCTGAACCGGTTCGCGCAGAGCGACCTGATCGACCGGCTCGGCATCCGCAGGAGCAGCGAGCAGACCGTCTTCCGGGTCACCAGCGCGGGCTTCCGCACCGCCGGCGCCGCCGGGCGCGCGTTCGCCCGCGCCGGCAAGGCCGGTGCCGGCAAGAGGGTGCCCTCCGCCGCCGGCAAGGGCCTGTTCGACCTCACCCCGACCGAGGACGAGCAGATGCTCGTCGACGTCGTGAAGGAGTTCGCCGCCGAGGTCGTGCGCCCGGCCGCGGCCGAGGCCAACGAGACCTGCACCGCCCCCGACGACCTGCTCAAGGCCTCTCTGGAGATCGGGCTGCCGATCCTCGGTGTGGCCGAGGACCTCGGTGGCATCGCCACCGAGCGGTCTGCGGTCGGCGGCGTGCTCGTGCACGAGGCGCTCGCCCACGGCGACCTCGGTCTGGCCGTGGCGGCCCTCTCCTCGGGCGCCGTCGCGACCGCGCTCTCGCTGTACGGCACCGACGAGCAGCAGTCGACGTACCTGCCCGCGTTCGCCGGCGACGAGGTGCCGGCCGCGGCGCTCGTGCTCGCGGAGCCGACCGCGCTCTTCGACCCGCTGGCCCCGGCGGCGAAGGCCACTCGCAAGGGCGACGGGTTCGTCCTCAACGGCGTGAAGTCCGGCGTGGCGCGCGGCGCCGAGGCCGAGCTGTTCGTCGTCGGTGCCGAGCTCGACGGTGCGCCGCAGCTCTTCCTCGTCGAGTCGAAGACCTCGGGCGTCACGATCGAGTCCGACCCGTCGATGGGTGTGCGTGCCGCCGGCCTGACCCGGCTGCTGCTCGAGGACGTCGAGGTCGAGCCGATCGCGCTGCTCGGCGACGCCGCGGTCCACCGCGAGGTGGTCCAGAACTCCCGCCTCGCCTGGTGCGCGCTCGCGGTCGGCACCGGGCAGGCGGTGCTCGACTACGTCACGCCGTACGTCAAGGAGCGGCAGGCGTTCGGCGAGCCGATCGCGCACCGCCAGTCGGTGGCGTTCATGGTCGCCAACATCGCGATCGAGCTGCAGGGCATGCGCCTGCTCACCTACAAGGCCGCGAGCCGGGTGGCGCAGGGCAAGGACGCCTCGCGCGAGATCGCGCTGGCCCGCCGGCTCTGCGCCGAGAAGGGCATGCAGATCGGCCTGGACGGCGTCCAGCTGCTGGGCGGCCACGGCTACGTCAAGGAGCACCCGGTGGAGCGGTGGTACCGCGACCTGCGTGCGATCGGCCTGATGGAAGGAGCGGTCCTGGTCTGACTTCCGCTGGTTGAGGTGCGAGCGCCAGCGAGCCTCGAAGCCCCGGAAGTCCAAAGACAGGAGACAAGACGATGATCAATCTCGAAACCCCCAAGAAGGTCCGCCCGCTCGTCGACCAGGCGCACCAGGTCGCGATGAACATGCTGCGACCGATCTCCCGCAAGTACGACGCGGCCGAGCACGAGTACCCCAAGGAGCTCGACATGCTCGCCGCGATGATCGACGGGCTCTCCGAGTCCGGGGCGTCCGGCGGTGCCGGTGCGGCCGGCGTACGCCGTGACGAGAGCGCCGAGGAGAAGGCAGGCAACAAGAACGGCGCCAACCTCGCGTCGGTGCTCTCGATCATGGAGATGTGCTGGGGCGACGTCGGCCTGCTGCTCTCGATGCCCCGCCAGGGCCTCGGCAACTCCGCGATCGCCTCGGTGGCCAACGACGAGCAGCTGGAGCGGTTCAAGGGCACCTGGGCCGCCATGGCGATCACCGAGCCCGGCATCGGCTCGGACTCGGCCAACCTCTCCACGACCGCCCGCAAGGACGGCGACGAGTACGTCCTCAACGGCGAGAAGATCTTCGTCACCTCCGGCGAGCGCGCCGACAGCGTGGTCGTGTGGGCCACGCTCGACAAGTCGATGGGCCGCGCCGCGATCAAGTCCTTCGTCGTGCAGAAGGGCACGCCCGGCATGAACGTCGAGCGGCTCGAGCACAAGCTCGGGATCCGTGCGTCCGACACCGCGGTGATCACGTTCACCGACTGCCGGGTGCCGGCGGCGAACCTGCTCGGCTCGCCGGAGATCGACACCAAGCAGGGCTTCGCCGGCGCGATGGCGACCTTCGACAACACCCGCCCGCTGGTGGCTGCGATGGCGGTCGGCTGCGCCCGGGCGTCGCTCGACCTGACCCGCGACATCCTCGAGCAGGCCGGGATCGCCATCGACTACGACCGGCCGGCCCTGAGCCAGTCGGCCGCGGCCGCGACGTTCCTCCAGCTCGAGGCCGACTGGGAGGCGGCGTACCTGCTGACGCTGCAGTCGGCCTGGATGGCCGACAACCGCAAGCCCAACTCCATGGAGGCATCCATGGCGAAGGCGAAGGCGGGCCGGATGGGCACCGACGTCACGCTGCGCTGCGTCGAGCTCTGCGGCACGCTCGGCTACTCCGAGGCCGAGCTCCTCGAGAAGTGGGGCCGGGACTCCAAGATCCTCGACATCTTCGAGGGCACGCAGCAGATCCAGCAGCTGATCGTCGCCCGCCGGATCCTCGGGCTCAGCAGCGCCGAGCTGAAGTGACCTACTGAGCGGAGGGCGCGTCCACGCGCGCGCCCTCCGACGGCTGCGCGTCGATGTGTGCGGGCGCGCCCCAGCCACGGGCGGCGAACGCCTCGTCGATCGCCCGGCGGACCTCGGCGACGCGTTCCGTGTCGACGAGCGCGATCGCCGAGCCGCCGAAGCCGCCGCCGGTCATCCGGGCTCCGATCGCCCCGGCGGCCAGCGCGGCCTCGACCACGGCGTCGAGCTCGGCGCAGGACACCTCGAAGTCGTCACGGAGCGACTCGTGCGAGGACGTCATCAGGGCGCCGGCCTCGGCCCAGTCGCCCAGGTCGAGCGCTCGGACGAACTCCGCGACGCGCTGCTGCTCGGAGAACACGTGCCGGGCGCGCCGGCGTACCCGCTCGTCGGTCAGGGCGGTCAGGGCGGACGCTGCGTCGTGCACCTGGCTGAGGAGGTCGACCCCGAGCGTCCGCGCCGCCAGCTCGCAGTCGGCCCGACGGGCGCTGTAGCCGCCGTCCACGTGCTCGTGGGCCACCCGGGTGTCGACCGCGAGCAGGGTGAGCCCGGCGGACGCGGGGTCGAACCCGACCTGCGTCGACGAGCCGTCCGCGAAGTCGAGGAGGATCGCGTGCCCGGCCCGGGCGAACATCGACGCCGTCTGGTCCAGGCCGCCGGTCGGAGCCCCGACGTACTCGGTCTCGGCGCGGATGCAGGCGGTGGTGAGATCCTCCCGGGTGCACCCGAGCCCCAGCAGGGCGTCGATCGCGGTGGCCACGCTGCACTCGAGCGCGGCCGAGCTCGACAGGCCGGCACCGACGGGCACGTCGGAGGAGATCTCCACGGTGAGCGGCTCACGGACGCCGAGCACCTCGAGCACGCCGACGACGTACGCCGCCCACCCGGCCGGCCGCTCGCCGACCCCACCGGTCCACTCGAGGTCGCCGCTGCGCACGGTCACGCCCCCGTCGGCACGCGCGATCCTGGCCGTGGTGCGCTGGGGGAGGCCGATCGGCAGGCACAGGCCGCCGTTGTAGTCGAGGTGCTCCCCGATGAGGTTCACCCGGCCGGGGGCGCTGGCGATGACGTGATCCACGGGGAGCATCATGCCCGGTGCCTGCCGGGGAGGGCGCGCCGGAGTAGATTCGGTCGGTGCGTTTCCTCAGCGACCGTCGACCGGTCCACGACCTGACCTACGACGACGTCTTCATGGTGCCGCGACGGTCCGCCGTCGCGTCCCGGTACGACGTCGACCTCTCCAGCCAGGACGGCACCGGCACGACCGTCCCGCTCGTGGTCGCCAACATGACTGCGGTCTCCGGGCGCCGGATGGCCGAGACGATGGCCCGGCGCGGAGGCCTGGCTGTGCTGCCGCAGGACATCCCGCTCGACATCGTGGCCGAGGTGGTCGCGTGGGTGAAGGGCCGCCACCCGGTCTTCGAGACCCCGATCACCCTCACCCCGCACGAGACCGTCAGCGACGCGCTCGCCCTGCTGCCGAAGCGAGCCCACCTTGCCGCGGTGGTCGTCGACGGCGGCGCGCCGGTCGGGATCATCACCGAGGCGGACTGCCTCGGCGTCGACCGGTTCACGCAGGTCGGCCAGGTGATGACGACGGAGATGGTCACGCTGAGCGACGACGTGGACGCTCGCGCGGCGTTCGACGTGCTGTCGGCCTCGCGCCACCGGCTCGCCCCGGTCGTCGACGCGGCGGGCGAGCTGGTCGGCCTGCTCACCCGCATCGGAGCACTGCGCTCGACGATCTACGCGCCGGCCCTCGACGCACACGGCGCCCTGCGGGTCGCCGCCGCGATCGGCGTGAACGGCGACGTGGCCGCCAAGGTCGAGCGCATGGTGGAGAGCGGGGTGGACACCCTGGTGGTCGACACCGCCCACGGCCACCAGGAGCGGATGGTGGAGGCGCTGAAGGCGGTGCGCAGCGTCGACCCGTCGATCCCGGTGGTGGCGGGCAACGTCGTGGCTGCGGACGGCGTCCACGACCTCGTCGAGGCGGGAGCCGACATCGTGAAGGTCGGCGTCGGTCCCGGGGCGATGTGCACCACCCGGATGATGACCGGTGTCGGCCGGCCGCAGTTCAGCGCCGTCGTGGAGTGCGCCGAGGCCGCGGCCGAGCACGGTAAGCACGTCTGGGCCGACGGGGGAGTGCGCCACCCGCGCGACGTCGCCCTCGCGCTCGCCGCGGGAGCCTCGCAGGTGATGATCGGCTCGTGGTTCGCCGGCACCTACGAGTCGCCCGGTGACCTCCAGCGCAGCGCCGACGGCCGTGCCTACAAGGAGAGCTTCGGGATGGCCTCCGCGCGGGCCGTGGCGAGCCGGACCGCGACCGACGACGCCTTCGAACGCGCCCGCAAGGGCCTCTACGAGGAGGGCATCTCGTCGTCCCGGATGTTCCTCGACCCGGCCCGCCCCGGGGTGGAGGACCTCGTCGACGAGATCTGCTCGGGCGTCCGCTCCGCCTGCACGTACGCCGGCGCCCACGACCTCGGGGAGTTCTCCGACCGTGCCGTGATCGGGGTCCAGTCCGCCGCCGGCTACGCCGAAGGCAGGCCGCTGCCCGCCGGTTGGTGAGCCCCCCGCTCCACCTTCGCCAGCGGCCGCGTGGCCGGGCCCTCGATCACCTCGCCCTCCGGGTCGAAGCGGGAGCCGTGGAGCGGGCAGTCCCAGCTGCGCTCCTGGTCGTTCCACCGCAGCACCCCGCCCAGGTGCGTGCACACGGCGGACACCGAGCAGGCGGCACCGCCGACGTGGCTGACGCCGGCGGGCCGCAGGCCTGACCGGCCCACGGCTCCCGTGCCCTCCGGCACGTCCTCGGGCAGCGACCTGGCCTCCGCCTCGAACAGCGCCTTCGCCTGGGCCGCCCCGGCGAACAGCCCCTGTCGGGCGAGGCCGGCGATGGTCCGCACGTTCATCGAGCGTTCCTCCAGCTCTTCCGACCAGCTCGCCGGCTTGCCCAGGAGGTCGGACGAGATCGCACGCGCGGCCGCCACGGCGTTGGTCATGCCCCACTTGTCGTAGCCGCTGGCCAGGTGGATCCGCCCGGAGGTCCCGGGCACCGGGCCGAACATCGGGAGCTCGTCCGGGGTGCCGTAGTCCTGCGCCGACCACGCGTGCGTCTCCACCGACCCGGGGAAGTGCTCGGCGGCCCAGCGCCGCAGGTCGTCGAGCTGCGCGGCCTCGGAGCGGGTCCGGCCGACGTGGTGCCCCGACCCGCCGACGAGCAGCTGCTCCGGAGCCGATCGAGGCGCCGTGGTCCGCACCGAGCGCACCGGCTGGCCGGCCGAGAGGAACATGCCCGGCACGGTCTGCGCGCCCTCGAGCGCGATCAGGTACGACCGGCTCGCGGTGATCTTCGCCGCCCACAGCCAGCCGCTGAGGGTCGGCGCGCCGGTCGCGATCACCAGGCGGTCGGCGGTGACGGTGCTGCCGCCCGCAAGCTGGACGACGATCTCCGCGTCGCTGTGCTTCACCGACCGCACCCGGTGGCCCTCGTGCACGGTGCCGCCGTGCGAGCGGAGCTGGTCGGCGAGGGCGTGCAGCACGTCCATGGGGTCCAGCTGGACCTGGTCCTCGAGCACGACGGCCCCGTGCACCTCGAACGGCACGTCGAGGGAGTCGGCCCAGCGCACGGGGAGGCCGACCGCGGCGAGCGCGTCGTGCTCCTCCTGGACGGCGGAGACCTCGGACGGCGTCGCGGCGTACGTCCCTGCCGGCCGGAGGGCGTAGGGAACGGCGTGGTCGTCGCAGAACTCACGCAGCCACGCCTGCCCCTCGCGGTTGGCCTCGATGTACGCGCGCACCACCCGCAGCGGCTGCCGGGCGCCGATGCGGGAGAGCTTCGTGCCCTGGACGAGGCTGACCTTCGCCGTGCTCGAGCCGGTGGTGCCCGACCCGATGCTGCGCGCCTCGAGCAGCGACACCCCGACGCCGGCCCGCGCCAGCAGCACCGCGGTCGTCAGACCGGTCAGGCCGCCCCCGATCACGAGCGTGTCGACGTGACCGGTGGCCGGCAAGGGGTCCGGGAACGCGGGTCGGGGTGCGTCCTCCCAGAGCGGGAGGGTGGCGGAGGTGCTCATCGTGCTCCTCGGGTTCGGTACAGGCGTGTCCTGCGCGCGGCAGGGGGACCTTGGCGCGGTACCCGTCCCGGACGACGCTCATGCCGTTCGCGGGCGTCGGCCTGCCGCCGCTCGACGGCATGGCGGGCCGGGCGGCCGGGTACTCCTGCCGCGACGCCGTCAGCCGACGGCCACCGACGACGCGAGGAGGTCGTGATGCCACAGCGAGCATGGAGCAAGAAGCGCGAGCGCCAGTACGACCACATCAAGTCCGGCCTGGAGGACCGCGGGCACTCCGAGGACGAGGCCGAGGAGATCGCCGCTCGCACGGTCAACAAGGAGCGGGCCCGGCACGGCGAGGCACGTGAGAGCAGCCGGACGTCGACCGAGGACATCTCCTCCGGTCGCCGCGGCGGACTCCGCTCGCACCAGGGCGAGGGCGGCCGGACCTACGACCAGCTCTACCAGGAGGCCCGGCGCAAGGGCGTCAAGGGCCGGTCGAAGATGAACAAGGCCCAGCTCGAGAGGGCGGTGGGCCGTTGAGCCGCACAGAGGGAGGCGCACCGACCTTCGGCTACTTCCTCTCCACCGAGGAGTACACCCCGCAGGAGATCGTCGAGCAGGCCCGGCTGGCCGAGGAGGCCGGCTTCGAGGCCCTCTGGATCAGCGACCACTTCCACCCGTGGAACGACGAGCAGGGCCAGGCGCCCTTCGTCTGGTCGCTGATCGGGGCGATCTCGCAGGTGTGCCGGCTGCCGGTCACGACGGCGGTGACCTGCCCGACGATGCGGATCAGCCCGGTGATCGTCGCCCAGGCCGCGGCCACGGCAGCGGTCCAGCTCGAGGGCCGGTTCCGGCTCGGCCTGGGCAGCGGCGAGGCGTTGAACGAGCACGTCCTGGGCGACCCGTGGCCGGTGGCCGGCGTACGGCTGGCGATGCTGGAGGAGGCCGTGGGCCTGATCCGCGAGCTGTGGCAGGGCGACTTCGTCGACCACCACGGCGCCCACTTCACCGCCGAGCAGGCCAGGATCTACACCCGCCCCGAGCAGGCGCCCGAGATCTACGTCTCCGGCTTCGGTCCGGAGGCGACGCGCCTGGCGGCACGGGTCGCGGACGGCTACATCACCACGGCCCCCGATCGCGAGCTGCCCGACCTCTTCCGCACGGAGAGTGGCGACAAGCCCGTCACCGCCGGGTTCAAGGTGGCCTGGGCGCCCACGAAGGAGGAGGGGGTGGAGCAGGCGCACCGGCTCTGGCCCAACAGCGCCCTGCCGGGCGAGCTCGCGCAGGTGCTGCCGAGCCCGCGCCACTTCGAGCAGGCGAGCCGGCTGGTCACCCGGGAGATGATCGCCGACGCCGTTCCCGGCGGACCGGACGCCGAGACCCATCGGTCCGCCTTCGAGCCGTTCCTGGAGACCGGCTTCGACGAGATCTACGTCGGCAACATGGGCCCGCACTACGCCGAGATGATCGGCTTCTACGGCGCCGAGGTGCTGCCGGGGCTGCGCCGCGCCTCGGCGGCGTGACCGCCCTCTTCGTGGGATGCCCGCTCGACCAGCGGCACCACCCCCCACAGGAAGAGCAGGAACGCCAGCACTGCCCCACCGGCGACCAGGGCCGCCGTACGGTCCACGACCACGTCGAACACCAGCAGCACCACGCCGGCGCTGTCGAGGGCGAGCATCACCAGGGCCGCCCGGGCCGCGAGGTTCGCCGCCGACACGAGCCAGCGCCGCTTGCGCCGTCGGAAGAGGATCCGGTGGTAGGCCACCGGCGCCACGTTCAGACCGGTCGCCACGACCGAGCCGATGAGGACCGCCAGGTAGAGCCGCTCCTGGCCGTGGCTGAGGGTGGCGAACCGGTTGGTGAACGGCAACGTCAGCAGGAAGCCGGTGAGGATCTGGGTGCCGGTCTCGGCGACCCGCAGCTCCTGGAGCAGCTCGTTCCAGTTCCGGTCGAGCACCTTGTCGATCTCCGCGCCCCGGAGGTCGTCGTCGGAGTCGGGGTGAACCTCGGAGCCGCCGTCCTTCACCCGCTGCGGATACCCGAACAGCGTTCGCGCCATGCGCTCGCTGTCCGATTCAGCCGCTCTGAGGCGTTTAACCGGCTTCATCCGTGGTAGAACTGAGGGTGATGGGTCACTGGTCACAAAGCTAGGCCGCTCTGACCCCGGTTCGACAGGAGCATCACGATGCTCTCGATGAACACCACGTCCGTCCTCGATCCCGAGGACATCGACGATCGCACGCGCTCGACCCGCACGAAGGATCTGTTCGAAGCGCGAAGCGCCTCCGAAGATCCGCAAGAACGCCGCCAGCTGGCGGAGGAGATCGTGACGATCAACCTCCCGGTGGCCGATTCTCTCGCCCAGCGCTACTCCGCGCGGGGTCTGCCGATCGAGGACCTGATGCAGGAGGCCCGACTCGCCCTGGTGCGGGTCGTGGAGTCGTTCCGGCCGGAGTACGGTCACGACTTCCTCTCCTACGCGGTGCCCAGCATCCTCGGCGCGCTCCGCAAGCAGTTCCGGGACAGCGGGTGGACGGTTCGCCCGCCGCGTCGGATCCAGGAGGCGCAGCAGGCGATCAACCAGACCCGGTCCGACCTCCTCCAGGAGCTCGGCCGGGAGCCCCGCGTGAGCGAGCTCGCTGCCACGCTCGACCTGGACGAGGAGACGGTGATCGAGGCGCTGTCCGCGGACGGCTGCTACACGCCAGCCTCCCTCGACCGTCCGGTCGGTGGCGAGGGCGATGCTGATCCGGGCGGTCGCACGCTCGGGTCCGTCCTGGGCTCGGAGGATCCGGACTTCGCCAGCTGCGAGGCTCGGGTCGTCCTGCGCCCGCTGCTCTCGCGGCTCGAGGACCGCGACCGCACGGTGCTCAAGCTCCGTTTCGTCGACGGGCTGACGCAGCGCGAGGTCGGGGAGGAGATCGGCGTCACCCAGATGCAGGTCTCCCGGATCCTGTCGCGGATCTTCAACACGCTCCGCGACGAGGTCGGAGAGATGCCCGAGATCGCGCAGGCAAGCTGACCCGGCCGCCTGCCAAGGCGGGCGGCAGGCGCCTGACAAGGAGGGCCGCCGGACCAGGTGGTCCGGCGGCCCTCCCATGGGCGAAGTGCAGAGATGTTTCGCCCGGCCGGTCCGGCGTGGACGGCAGGACGGATCTGCCGCTGGGATCAGAGGGCGACGACGAGGTCGCCGGGGGTGATCGAGATGACGTTCCTGGACCATGCGGAGACGACCGCGTCCTCGAGCCGCTGGGACGACCAGCCGTCGAACTCTTCGTCGTCCATCAGGTCGGTGAGGAGGCGGGGCCCGGAATGCCGGAGCACGCCGAGCACATGGGCCATGTCCGCTTCTGCCCAAGCCCGCGGGAGGTCTCGCTGCGCCTGGCTCATGGACTCGCGATACCCATCGGACTCGAAAACATCCGTGGGAGTCCTAGAATGAGGCACGATGGCGACGCACGCCGTCGACGCGGTCGGTTCCCTCGGGAAGCAGCCCCGAGGTCATGGCAGAGAATGGGGAGGAGACCCTTCAGTGGGGACTGAGCGTGATCGCTACGCGGAGGAGTTCGCCGAGCTGGCGCTGGCGCTCCACGACGTCACGGTCGAGGAGACCGTGGAGAAGGTCCTCGAGTTCACCCTCAAGGCGATCGGCTGCGACTTCGCCGGCGTGATCTTCGTGCACGGCCGCAACCTCATCGAGACCGCGGCGGCCACCGATCCCATCGTCGCCAAGCTCGACGCCGTGCAGATGGAGCTGGGGGAGGGCCCGGACGTCTCCGTGCTGGAGAACCGGCTGAGCGTGATCGTCAGCGACACCCGGGTGGAGAGCCGGTGGCCCAACTGGGGCGCACGCGTGTACGACGCCGGGATCCGCAGCCTGCTCAGCGTGCGGATGTACACCGACGACGAGACCATGGGCACCCTCAACGCCTACTCCCGCAAGCCGGACGCGTTCGACATCGACGACCAGGCGGTGGCCCACATCCTGGCCCGGCACGCCGCGGTGGCGCTCGGCAACGCGCGCAAGATCGAGAACCTCTGGCTGGCCGTCGACGCGCGCAAGCGGATCGGTCAGGCCCAGGGCATCCTCATGGAACGCTTCGACCTCACCGCCGACCAGGCGTTCGCCGTGCTGCTGCGGTACTCCCAGGACAACAACGTCAAGCTCCGCACGGTCGCCGACCGCCTGGTGGAGACCCGTGAGCTGCCGATGGCGTCGGTGCCCCGCGCGACCACGGCCCGGAGCGACGCGGAGAACCGGCTCGCTGCCCCTCCCGCCGACGAGGCTGACGCCCAGAGCGCCGAGGCCTGATCCCGTCTAGCCTGTGTGCATGAAGACCCGGCTGAACTGCCCCTGCGGGGAGTACATCACCGCGCCCGACGAGGACGAGCTCGTGCGGCTGGTGCAGGCCCACCTCGCGGCCGAGCACCCCGGTCGCAGCTACGAGCGCGACGAGATCCTTTTCATGGCGAGCTGACCCTGCCTCACGCCGGGCCCTCGAGCGGGCCGTTCCGCTCGGTCAGGACACCACGACCGGGGGCACGCCCTCGTCGTCGAGGTAGTGATCGGCCTCGCGCCGGCGCGGCAGGAACAGCGCCGGCACCAGGGTGAGCAGCACCAGCGACCACGCCACCCAGTAGGTCTGCGCGAACGAGGTCGCCGCGTCGGTGAGACCGCGGGCGACCGCGGCGGGGTCGAGGTGGAGCTGGGCGAAGACCTGCGGACGCGTGTTCGACAGGATCGCCGCGCCGGTCTCCGTGATCCCGCCGTCGACCCCGGGCGCCTTGTCGGTGCCCGGGATCACCGGCGAGTTGTTCAGGTGGTTGGTGAGCAGCACCGACATGAGCGCGACACCCACCGAGCTGGACACCTGCTGGGTGATGTTGAGCAGCGTGGAGCCGCGGGCGACCTCGTGGGCGGTGAGCGTCTTCAGCGCCGAGGTGAACAGCGGCATCATCGTGGCGCCCATGCCGAGCCCCATCACGAACAGCATGGGGATGATGTGGCTGTACGGCGTCGACTCGTCGACCTGGGTGAGGCCGAACATGCCGATCACGATGAGGATGAGGCCGAACGGTGTGATCCGCCCGATCGGCATCTTGTCGACCAGACGGCCCGCGATCGGCATGGTCACCATGGCGCCGAGCCCCTGGGGCGCCACGAGCAGCCCTGCGTGGAGCGTCGACTCGCCGCGGATCTGCTGGAAGTACGTCGGGACGAGCAGGAGCCCGCCGAAGAAGGCAGCCGCGAACATGAACATCGTGATGATCGCGACGGTGAGGTTGCGGTTGCGGAACAGGCGCAGGTCGAGGAGCGGGTGCTCGGGCCGGAACGAGTGCCAGACGAAGCTCGCCATGAGGACGACGCCGATCACCATCGAGACCCAGACGCGAGGGGCGGAGATGTCCCCGTGCTCCTGGGGGAGCGAGGACACCCCGAACAGGAACAGCGCCAGCCCGGGTGACATCAGCGCCATCCCGAGGAAGTCGAAGGACTCCGACGGCTCGGGGGAGTCCTTGTCGAGCACGTTGTAGGTGTACACCAGCGCCGCCAGCCCCAGCGGCACGTTGATCAGGAAGATCCAGTGCCAGCTGGCGGTCTCGATCAGCCAGCCACCGATGATCGGGCCCATGATCGGCCCCAGCAGCATCGGGACGCCGAGGATCGCCATCAGGCGGCCCATCCGATGGGGGCCGGCCGCCCGGGTCATGATCGTCATCCCGAGCGGCATCAGCATGCCGCCGCCGAGCCCCTGGAGCACCCGGAAGCCGATCAGCACGTTGATGTCCCAGGCCGTGGCACACAGCGCCGAGCCAGCGGTGAACAGGGTGATCGCGCCCATGTAGAGCCGCTTCGTGCCGAAGCGGTCGGCCGCCCAACCGGTCAGCGGGATCACGGTCGCCAGGGAGAGCGTGTACGCCGTGACCGTCCAGGCCACGTGGGAGTAGGCGATCTCGTGGCCGGTGGACCCGAACTCCGCCTGGAAGGTCGGCAGTGCCACGTTGACGACGGTGATGTCGAGGATCGACATGATCGCGCCGAGGACGACGACGCCGGCGATCTTGAGGACGGCGCCGTCGATGTGGTCCGGGTAGTCCGTGGCCGGCGCCGGCGCGGGTGTGGTGGCCATGCAGGTCCCTCCGTCGCAGAACGGGATCCCGGCCCTCCCGGCCGGAGTGCTGCTCCCGAGGCTAGTCCAGCGGAGGCCCCCTCCGGAACCGGATATCGACGCGTCCCTGTCCTGGTCGTCGCCGGCAGGTCCGCGAGGGGGAGGCCGTGGACGACTCCGCGTCGGGGTCCCCTAGCGTTGGGCGCAGGAGGTGGCCGGATGATCGCGGAAGCTCGGTTGCGCGACGGGACCCACGCGTTGATCTGGGAGCTCCTCCCGAGCGACCGTGAGGCGCTGCGCACCGGGTACGAACAGCTCTCGGAGGAGACCCGCTACCACCGCTTCCTCACGGGTGTTCCGCACCTCACGCCGGCCCTGCTCGACCACCTGGTCGACGAGGTCGACGGGGTTAACCACGTGGCGCTCGCGCTGGTGGTCCTCGACGAGGAGGGGGTCGGCGTACCGGCAGGTGTCGGCCGGATCATCCGCTACCCGCACCAGCCCGACGCGGCCGACCTGGCGGTCACGGTCCTGGACGAGTGGCAGGGGCGCGGGGTCGCCACGGCGCTCATCGACGAGCTGCTTCGCCGTCGACCCGCGGGCGTCACCAGGATCATCACGACCGTCGCGGCCGACAACGAAGCGTCGTTGGCGATGCTGCGCCGGCTCGGCCCGACGACCGAGACGCCGGGGGAGACACCTCGCGTGGAGGTCGTCGTCGAGCTCGGCGGTGCTCCGGCGGTCGACGAGGCGAGCGCTCCTCTGCCCTGACGCGCGTGCTCGGCGCCCGGCACGCCCGTCGTGACCGATGATGCTGGGTGTGCTTCTCCTCTCCTACGTGCAGCACTCGGCTGCAGCCCGCCGGGTGCTCGAGGCCAGTGCGGCGGCCTTCGCCGTGGGGGAGCTGGCGCTGGCGGTCCGGGGTCGGCGTGGCGCGGCCCGCTCCGACGTGGCGGCGGAGCTGGTGTTCCGGGTGGTGTTCCTCGCTGCGATCCTGGCCGTGCCGCTGGGTCGCGCCCTGGCGCCGGGAGCGACCGTCGCGGGTGGCGCGTGGGCCTTCGCCGCCGGCGCCCTCGTCGGCTGGTCGGGTCTGCTGCTCCGCTGGTGGTCCGTCCTGACGCTGGGCCGGTACTTCACCACTGTGCTGAGGACCAGCAAGGACCAGCCGGTGGTCGACCACGGTCCGTACCGACTGCTGCGCCACCCGAGCTACACCGGTCTGCTGCTGGTGTTCGCCGGTGGCGGGGTCATGGTGGGGAACTGGCTCGGCGCGACCGCGTGCGTCGTCATCCTGCTGGCAGCCCTGGCCTACCGGATCCGGACCGAGGAGCGCGCGCTGAGCGCCGCGCTCGGAGACCGCTACCGCGCCTTCGCCGCCGGTCGCGCGCGGCTCGTCCCGTTCCTCTGGTAGCCGTCGGACGCGCCGCCCGTGAGCGTCCGCAGGCACAGCGCCGGAGAATGCGAGAAGGCCCCGGAGACCGGGGCCTTCACTCTGTGTCCGAGGGGGGACTTGAACCCCCACGCCCTATACGGGCACTAGCACCTCAAGCTAGCGCGTCTGCCTATTCCGCCACCCGGACGAGCGCCGTAACCCTAGCAAAGCCGGACCCCCGGACCGAATCCGGGGACCGGTCCGTCCCTCGTGACGCGGCCCTGGCTCCCTGGCTAGACCGCTGGAGGCCCAAGTGCGCGGCGACCCGCCGGGGAGGAGCGCTGGTCGTACGCTCGAAACATGACCGAGACGACACAGGCGCAACGCGCGCCGGGCGGGCACACCCGTTCGGCCGTCGGGCGGCTGATCCTGCTCGTCGAGGCCGGGAACGGCACCGAGAAGGTCACCTACGAGCGACGCTGGCCCGACGCGCAGTCGGCGCGGGCGTGGTGCGAGGACAAGATCGCGCGCGCCGCCGAGGGCACCGCGGTGCTGGAGATCCAGGTGACCGAGGAGGTGTGGGGCCGCCGGCACGCGTGGGAGGCGACGGCGAGCCGGCACATCCCCGAGACGCTCCAGCTCGGGCTCCGCACCGGCTCGGGCGTGGTGACCTGGGGCGCACCGCACGAGGTCGGCAACGACCTCGGCGCGCGCCGGCGCGCCTGAGCAGACGCCTCCTCCCGCTCCGTCGTCCCCCTCCGGCGATCGGTCGGCCCTTCGGCGCCTGCCTCGGGCTCCTCGGCCGGCTGGGGCAGGATGGGACGCATGAGTGCACCCAGCCCCGGCTACGACCCTGCCGCCGAGGTCGTCGGGATCTGCAGCGACCTGATCGGGATCGACACCTCCAACTACGGCGACGAGCCCGGACCGGGCGAGCGCAAGGCCGCGGAGCACGTGGCCCAGCTGCTCGACGAGGTCGGCATCGAGAGCGAGATCTTCGAGTCCGAGCCCGGCCGCACCTCCCTGGTCGCCCGCTGGGGCGGTGACGTCGGCGAGCCGGTGCTGCTCCACGGTCACCTGGACGTCGTGCCCGCTGCCGCGGACGACTGGGCCGTGCACCCGTTCTCCGGAGAGGTCCGCGACGGGCTGGTCTGGGGCCGCGGAGCCGTCGACATGAAGGACTTCGACGCGATGCTGCTCTCCAGCGTGCGAGCCCGCGCCCGGGCAGGCGTGGTGCCGTCGCGGCCGCTGGTCCTGTGCTTCACCGCCGACGAGGAGGCCGGCGGCGCGAAGGGTGCCGGGCACCTGGTCCGTCACCACCGGGGCCTGCTCGAGGACTGCACGATCGCCGTCGGCGAGGTGGGGGGCTTCAGCACGACCGTCCGCGGGCGCCGCGTGTACCTGGTCGAGGCTGCCGAGAAGGGCATGGCGTGGGTGCGCCTGACCGCACGGGGCAATGCCGGCCACGGGTCGATGCGGCACCCGGACAATGCCGTCACCGCGCTGGCGGCAGCCGTCGCGCGGATCGGTCAGCACGCCTGGCCGGTCCGGCTGACCCCGACGATGAAGGTCCTGCTCGCCGCTGTCGCCGAGCTCGCCGGCACGGAGGCGACCCCCGACAACGCCGAGGCGCTCGTCGAGGAGTTCGGCAGCGCGGCACGGATGCTCGGTGCGGTGATCCGCAACACGGCGAACCCGACCATGCTCGACGCCGGCTACAAGGTGAACGTCGTGCCCGGCACGGCGACCGCGCGCGTGGACGGTCGTTTCCTGCCCGGCTACGAGGACGAGTTCTGGGCCACGCTGGCGACGCTCGCCGGGCCCGACGTGGAGATCACCCGCGACGTGCACCTGTCCGCGATCGAGACGTCGTACGACGGAGAGGTGCCCGACGCGATGACGGCAGCGATCCTCGCGGAGGACCCGGACGCCGTGGTCGCGCCGTACCTGATGAGCGGCGGGACCGACGCGAAGTACTGGGAGGACCTCGGCATGCGCTGCTTCGGCTTCACGCCGCTGCGGCTGCCCGAGGACCTCGACTTCACCGCGCTCTTCCACGGCGTGGACGAGCGGGTTCCGGTGGACTCGCTGGAGTTCGGCGCCCGGGTGTTCGACCGCTTCCTCGGGCTCCTCTAGGGCGGATCAGGTCAGGTAGAAGCTCAGCCTCGGCTGGCGGATGATCTTCCGGCGCAGGACGACGCGTCGGGTGCCGTCGGCGCCGATCCGGACCCGGTCCAGCTCCCAGCCGCCGTGCTCGGCGCGGTCGACCAGCAGCCGGGTGACGACGTTGCGCGACTCGTCGCGGGGGATCACGAGCTTGTCGAACTCGTACTCGACGCCGGGTCTCAGGGCCCGCCCCCGGGTGCGTCGATCCTTCGTCGTGCTCATGACACCTCCGTTCCCCAAGGCTCGGGTTGCGACACGTCGTCCAGCGCGGTCACGATCTCGGCGGGCAGCTCGCACTCCTCGACGGTCAGGGCCGCCTTCAGCTGCTCGGCGGTGCGCGCGCCGACGATCGGGGCGGTGACACCGGGGCGGTCGCGCACCCACGCCAGCGCCACCTCCAGCGGACTCCACTCCAGGCCCTCGCCGGCACGCACCACGGCCTCGACGATGCGGTGCGAGCGCTCGGTCAGGTGGCGGCCCACGAACGACGCGAAATGGGCCGAGGCGGCCCGGGAGTCGGCCGGAGTGCCGGTGCGGTACTTGCCGGTCAGCACGCCGCGCCCGAGCGGCGACCACGGCAGCACACCCATGCCGAGCGCGAGGGCGGCCGGGATCGTCTCGGCCTCCACCCCGCGGCTGAGCAGGGAGTACTCGACCTGGTTCGAGGCGATCACGGCCCGGCCGGGCACCGCGGCCTGCCAGGTGGCGGCCTGCGCGGACTGCCAGCCGTTGTAGTTCGAGATGCCGACGTACGCCGCCCGCCCCGTCGTGACCGCGTGGTCCAGCGCTCCGAGGGTCTCCTCGAGCGGGGTGTCGTCGACCCACGTGTGGACCTGCCAGAGATCCACGTGGTCGACCTGCAGGCGCCTGAGCGAGGCGTCCAACGACCGCAGCAGGAAGCCGCGTGACCCGTTGGTCTCGCGCTCGCCCCGCACCCGGCTGATCCCGGCCTTGGTCGCCAGCACCACCTCGTCCCGGGGCACGACGTCACCGAGCAGCTGGCCGATGACGCGCTCGGAGTCGCCGTTGCCGTAGCCGGCCGCGGTGTCCACGAGCGTGCCGCCGGCCTCGACGAACGCGACCAGCTGGTCGCGTGCCTCGTGCTCGTCGGTGTCCCGGCCCCACGTCATGGTGCCGAGACCCAGGCGCGAGACCTTCAGCCCGGTGCGGCCGACGTGGCGTTGCTGCATGGCGGAAAGGTTAGCCAGCCGCACGCACAGGGCCACGTCGGCTCGCCGGTCTCCGGACGCGAGGCCGACGCGCGGCGGCGTGGCCGTCAGGCGCGCGTCAGGTGGGCACCGTAGGCTCACCGCCCGTGGACTACCTGCAGGCCGTCATCCTCGGCATCGTCGAGGGGCTCACCGAGTTCCTTCCGGTCTCGAGCACCGGGCACCTCACGATCACCGAGAAGATCCTCGGCCTCAAGGTCGACGACCCCGCGATCACGGCGTACACGGCGGTGATCCAGATGGGCGCGATCCTCGCGGTGCTGCTCTACTTCAGGTCCGACATCGGGCGGATCGCCGTCGCCTGGCTGCGGGGCCTGGTGAAGCCGGAGTACCGCGGCACCTTCGACCACCGCTTCGGCTGGTACATCATCGTCGGCTCGATCCCGATCGGGATCATCGGCTTCCTCGGCAAGGACGTCGTGACGGGTCCGCTGCGGTCGCTGTGGTGGGTCGGCGGCAGCCTCGTCGCGTGGAGCGCGGTCATGTGGTTCGCCGAGCGGGGCGCCCGTCAGGACCGGACGGAGCGCGACCTCACCATGACCGACGCGCTGGTCGTCGGCGCCCTGCAGTGCATGGCGCTCGTCCCGGGCGTGTCCCGCTCGGGCGCCACCATCTCGGCCGGTCTCTTCCGCGGCCTGGACCGCGTGACCGCGACCCGACTCAGCTTCTTCCTGTCGATCCCGGCGCTCACCGCGGCCGGGCTCTACGAGCTCAAGGACGTCTCCGGTTCGGGCATCGGCGCGGGACAGACCCTGGTCGGCACCGCGGTCAGCTTCGTCGTCGCGTACGCCGCCGTGGCATGGCTGCTGCGCTTCGTCGCGCACCACTCGATCGCCTGGTTCGTGCCCTACCGCGTGGTGCTGGGACTCGTGGTCCTCGGGCTGCTCGCGGGCGGGGCGATCACCGCGACCTGAGGGTCGGGGTCCGACACGCAGTTCGCCCGTCCGGATCAGGTTTCGGCCCGCGGTCGCGGGTTCGCTAGCTCACCCGCGCTCGCACGCTCGCGCGAGCGAGGCTCGCTCGACCTCCTCGCGTCGACCGGGTCGCTCGTACCTCGCGTCCCGGTCGGCTCGGATCACAACCAGCCGGCGCGGCGGGCGACGATCCAGATCGCCAGCGAGCTGCCGGCCATCATCAGCAGCGACATCGGGTAGCCGAGGATCCACCCGAGCTCGGGCATGTGCTGGAAGTTCATGCCGTACACGCCCGCGATGAGCGTCGGCGCCGCGACCAGGCCGACGGCCGCCGAGATCTTCCGCATGTCGTCGTTCTGCTGGACCGTGATCTGGGCCAGGTGCGCCTCGAAGACCGCGGTGAGCAGGGTCTCGAGCTCGTCGATGGTCTCGGCGACCCGTGAGAGGTGGTCGGCGACGTCGCGGAAGTACGGCGCCGCCTCGGAGTCGATCCGCCGTTCTGCGCCGGTGGCGAAGCGGTGCACCGGATCGCGGAGAGGCAGCACCGCGCGGCGCATCTCCGCAAGCTCGCGCTTGAGCACGTAGATCCGCTCGGCGTCGCGGGTCCGCTCGGGGGCGAAGACCGAGGACTCGACCTCGTCGACGTCCTCGACGAGGGAGGCCGCGACCTCCTCGTAGCGGTCGACCACCTGGTCGCACACGGCGTACACGACGGCGGACGGTCCGTGCGCGAGCAGCTTCTGCATGCCCTCGAGCTGGAGGCGGGCCTGGTGGAGGCCGCCACCCTCGCCGTGGCGGACGGTCACCACGAACTTCGGGCCGACGAACATGTTGATCTCACCGGTCTCGACGGCGTCATCGGCGTCGACGTACCAGAGGGTCTTGAGTGCCATGAACAGCGAGTCGTCGTACCGCTCGAGCTTGGGCCGCTGGTGGGCCGACAACGCGTCCTCGACCGCGAGCGGGTGCAGGTCGTAGAGGTCGGCGACCGCCGCCAGCTCGTCGGGCGTGGGCTCGTGGAGCCCGATCCAGACGAAGTCCTCGGCACCGATCGCCAGGGCGCGTACGCCGGCCAGGTCGGCGGTCTCCGTGCCGCAGTCGACCCGGACGCCACTGCGGTAGAGCGCGTTGTCGACGATCACCCGGCCAGCGTAGGCGGGTCGGCGGGCGCGCCTGCGTAGGCTCGCCTCCATGTTCCTCGCTTCGCTCGTCGACGCGACGTCGCCCACGCGCCCTCGACGAGCATGCGCACTCGGGCCTCGACCAGGCACTCGGGCACGACGGGCATGCTCGTCGGGCGCTCGATAGGCTCCCCGCGTGGCAACGGTGATCCTTGCGCGGCACGGCCGCACCGCCGCGAACGTGCAGGGTGTGCTCGCCGGCCGTTCTGCGGGCGTCAGGCTCGACGACGTCGGGGTGCGCCAGGCCGAGGACGCCGCCCGCCGGCTCGCGGGCCTGCCGCTGGCCGCGGGGGTCACCAGCCCGCTCGAGCGCTGCAAGGACACTGCGTCGATCCTGCTGCGCGGCAGCGGGGTGCGGGCACGCGTCGAGCGCGGCCTGACCGAGTGCGACTACGGCGACTGGACCGGGCGGCCGATGAAGGAGCTGGTCAAGGAGGACCTGTGGAAGGTCGTCCAGGCACACCCGGCGGGAGTGCGGTTCCCCGGGGGCGAGGCGATGGCCGAGATGTCGGCGCGGGCGATCCGGGCCGTGCGGGCCTGGGACGCGCGCGTGACGGAGGCCTCCGGCGACGACGCGGTGTGGCTCGCCGTCGCGCACGGCGACGTGATCAAGTCGGTCCTGGCGGACGCGTTGGGCGTCCACCTCGACGCCTTCCAGCGCATCGTCGTGGATCCCGCGAGCCTCTCGGTCGTCCGCTACACGCCGCACCGGTCCTACGTCCTGGCGATGAACACCACGGACGGCTCGCTCGCCCATCTCGCCCGGCAGCAGGAGCTGCCCGAGGAGAAGCTCGGCGGCGGTGCGGGCCCCACGGTTCCCAGCCCGTGACCCTCCAGCCGCTCACCTCCAGCCCGTAGGCTCGATCCATGCCACCTGTCGTGCACCGGTTCGACCCGCCTGAGCGGTTCGTCGCGGGGACCGTGGGCGAGCCCGGTCACCGCACGTTCTTCCTGCAAGCGCGCGAGGGCCTCCGGGTGACGAGTGTGGCGCTCGAGAAGCAGCAGGTGGCGATCCTGGGGGAGCGCATCGACGAGCTGCTCGACGAGCTGATGTCGGCAGGCGGCGTGGCGAGCCTGATCCCGGCGATCACACCCGTCGAGCAGGTCGACAACGCGCCGCTGGAGCAGCCGATCGCCGAGGAGTTCCGGGCCGGCACGATCACGCTCTCGTGGGACGCCGAGGACGAGCGCGTGGTGATCGAGGTGTTCCCAGTCGTCGAGGTCGACGTGCCGATCGAGGCCGACGAGGAGGACCTCGTCGACCTGCCGATCGACGAGCCGGAGCCGGAGGAGCTGTTCGTCGTCCGGCTCACGCCCGTCCAGGCGCGGGTGTTCGCGACCCGTGCGGCGTCCGTGGTCTCGGCGGGCCGCCCGGCGTGCCAGTTCTGCGGCGGCCCCGTGGACCCGGCCGGCCATCTCTGCCCGCGTGCCAACGGCTTCCGGCGCCACCCGACATGAGCGCCGAGGCGAACGTCGGTCCCGACGACCTGCTGATGAACGGCGAGCTCACCGTGCTGGGCCGGATCATGCCGGCCTCGAACACCACCTTCCTGTGCCGGCTCGGCCCGGAGGACGCCGGTGTCCGTGCGGTGTACAAGCCGGTCGCGGGGGAGCGGCCGCTGTGGGACTTCGCGGACGGAACCCTCGCTGCCCGCGAGTACGCCGCCTGGCTGGTCTCCGAGGCGCTCGGCTGGGACGTCGTCCCGCCGACCGTCCTGCGCGAGGGCAGCGCCGGCCCTGGCATGGTGCAGCTCTGGTGCGAGCCCGACCCGGAGCAGGCGCCGGTCGATCTCCTGCCCGACGGGCCGGTCCCGGCCGGTCTGCTGCACGTGCTCGACGCGTTCGACCAGGACGAGCGCCCGGTGATGCTCGTGCACGAGGACACCGTGGCCCTGCGCCGGATGGCGCTGTTCGACGTCGTCGTCAACAACACCGACCGCAAGGGCGGCCACGTCCTGGCGATGCGCGACGGGCACCGGTACGGCGTGGACCACGGCGTGTGCTTCCACGTCGACGACAAGCTCCGCACGGTCCTCTGGGGATTCCACGGGGAACCTCTCGACGACGCCGACGCTGCCGACCTGGCCGCGCTGGCGCAACTGCTCGCGACCGACCTCGGCGAGCGGCTCTCCGGCCTCCTCACCCGCAACGAGATCGCCGCCACGCGCCGTCGGCTGGATCGCCTGCTTCGGGCCTGCAGGTTCCCCGAGCCGTCGCCCGGCTGGCCGTCGATCCCCTGGCCGGCCTTCTGATCGGGCGCTGTCGACCGATGTCAGCGCGAGTCGCGCTGCGGCGGTTGGCTAGTCTCTCTCGCATGCGCGCCTGGCCTGCTCCCGACGTCCCCACCGTGCCGGTGCGCGGCCCGCAGGTGCGGGTCCACGACTCCTCCACCGGCGAGCTCGTGGAGCTGGTGCCGGCGGACGGCACGGCACGGATGTACGTCTGCGGCATCACGCCGTACGACGCGACGCACATGGGGCACGCCGCCACGTACGTCGCCTTCGACCTGCTCAACCGCGCCTGGCGCAGTGCCGGGCACGCCGTCCGCTACGTGCAGAACGTCACCGATGTCGACGACCCGCTGCTGGAGCGCGCTGTCGAGACCGGCGAGGACTGGACCGAGCTGGCCGAGCGCGAGACCGAGCTCTTCCGCACGGACATGGAGGCGCTGCGCGTGCTCCCGCCCGACGAGTACGTCGGCGCGGTCGAGTCGATCCCGCTGGTCGTCGACATGATCGAGCGGCTCAAGGAGAGCGGGGCGGTCTACGAGGTGCCCACGAGCACCGCCGAGGACGGCTCCGACCTCTACTTCTCCGTGACCGCCGACCCGACGTTCGGCACGGTCTCCGGCTGGTCGCGCGACCGGATGCTCGAGGTGTTCGCGGAGCGTGGGGGCGACCCGGACCGCCCCGGCAAGAAGGACCCGCTCGACTGCCTGCTCTGGCAGGCCGAGCGTCCTGACGACCCGGCCTGGGCCACCAGCCTGGGCCGCGGCCGGCCGGGCTGGCACATCGAGTGCTCGGCGATCGCGCGCGAGCACCTCGGTGCGGGCTTCGAGGTCCAGGGCGGTGGCAGCGACCTGGTCTTCCCGCACCACGAGATGAGCGCCGCCGAGGCCCAGGTCGTCGACCCCGCTCACCGGTTCGCCCGCGCCTACGCGCACGCCGGCATGGTCGGCCTGGACGGCGAGAAGATGTCGAAGTCCAAGGGCAACCTCGAGCTGGTCTCGCGACTGCGGCAGCAGGGCGTCGATCCGATGGCGATCCGGCTGGCCCTGCTGGCACACCACTACCGCAGCGACTGGGAGTGGGAGCCGGCCGGGCTCGAGCAGGCGCAGACCTTGCTGGAGCGGCTGCGCGCAGCCGTGGCCCGGGAGGCCGGGGCGCCCACCGCGCCGGTCGTGGAGTCCGTGCTGACCGCGCTCGCCACCGACCTGGACGCGCCCGGTGCCCTGATCACCCTGAACACCTGGGCCACCGCGACCGAGGCAGGCGACGCGACCGAGCAGGGAGCCGGCGACGTCGTACGGGCGCTGGCCGACGCGGCGCTGGGTCTCCAGCTCTGACGCGGACCCGCGTCAGAGGCGTCAGCCCGCGCCGCCGGTGTCGCCCGGGTTCTCCCGACGCTTGAGGTAGCGCTCGAACTCCCGCGCGATCGCCTCGCCGCTCGCCTCGGGCAGCTCGGCGGTGTCCTTGGACTCCTCGAGGCTGCGGACGTACTCCGCGACGTCCTCGTCCTCCTCGGCGAGCTCGGCCACGCCTCGCTCCCACGCGCGGGTCTCCTCGGGCAGGTCGCCGAGCGGCACGGAGAGCTCGAGGACGTCCTCGACCTGGGTGAGCAGCGCGAGGGTGCCCTTGGGGCACGGGGGCTGCGGCAGGTAGTGCGGGACGGCCGCCCAGAACGACACCGCCGGCAGGTCCACGCGGGAGCAGGCGTCCTGGAGCACGCCGACGATCCCGGTCGGCCCCTCGTAGGTCGACGGCTCGAGCTTGAGCCGGTCGTCGAGGTCGAGCTCGGTGGCGGTGCCGGTCACCGGGATCGGACGGGTGTGGGGTGTCTCGGCGAGCAGGGCCCCGAGGGTGACCACGAGCTCCACCTCGAGCTCGTCGGCCGCGGCCAGCAGCTCCGCGCAGAACTGCCGCCAGCGCATGTTCGGCTCGATCCCGCGCAGCAGCACCACGTCGCGGTGCGACCCGGGCGGCCGGGCGACGAACAGCTGGGTCGACGGCCAGGTGATCCGGCGCATCCCCTCGTCGGTCGTGGCGACCATCGGCCGGTTCACCTGGAAGTCGTAGAAGTCGTCAGGATCGACCGCGGCGATCAGCTGCGCACCCCACACGTCGATGAGGTGGTCGATCACCCCGGTCGCCGCGCCGGCCGCGTCGTTCCACCCCTCGAAGGCGCAGATCAGCACCGGCCGCGTGAGCGGGTGCACCTCCTCGATCTCGATCACGGCAGCAAGCCTAGGCCCGGGCCGGTACCACCTGGTGTCCTCTGGGCGAAACAACCCGGCCGCGTGCGGGTCCACCCCCTAGACTTGGCGGGCCGAGAGGCGTTGCAACGGGTCCGCGCGGCCCGCCACGCTCGGCGAGATCCCAAGGACGCCTTCCGAAACGGAAGGAGCAGGCGTGAGCGCAACCGAGTCCCTGGTGCGACCGGACGCCACCGCAGAGCTGACCGAGCTGCTGCGCAGGCGCATCCTGGTGATCGACGGTGCCATGGGCACGATGATCCAGCGCCACGCGCCGGGCGAGACGGAGTACCGCGGCGAGCGGTTCCGTGACTGGCCCAGCGACGTCAAGGGCAACAGCGACCTGCTCGTGCTCACCCAGCCCGACATGATCCGCTCGATCCACGAGGAGTACCTCCGGGCCGGAGCGGACATCGTCGAGACCAACACCTTCTCGGCCACCACGATCGCGCAGGCCGACTTCGGCATGGAGGAGCTGGCCTACGAGCTGAACTTCGAGGGCGCCCGACTGGCGCGGGCGGCCGCCGACGCCGTAGCCACGCCCGACCATCCCCGGTACGTCGCCGGCGCACTCGGCCCGACCAACCGGACCGCATCGATCTCGCCGGACGTCAACGACCCGGCCGCGCGCAACGTGTCCTACGACCAGCTGGTCACGGCGTACCTGGAGCAGGCCAACGGCCTGGTCGACGGTGGTGCCGACCTGCTCCTCATCGAGACCATCTTCGACACGCTGAACGCCAAGGCCGCGATCTTCGCCCTCGAGACCCTGTTCGAGGAGCGGGGCCGCCGCTGGCCGGTGATCATCTCCGGCACGATCACCGACGCCTCCGGCCGCACCCTGTCCGGGCAGGTCACCGAGGCGTTCTGGAACTCCATGCGCCACGCGCGCCCGCTCGCGATCGGGCTGAACTGCGCGCTCGGGGCCGCCGAGATCCGTCCCTACCTCGCGGAGCTCTCGCGGATCGCCGACGCTTTCGTCTCGTGCTACCCGAACGCCGGGCTGCCCAACGCGTTCGGCGAGTACGACGAGACCGCCGACCAGATGGCCGCCGTGCTCCAGGAGTTCACCGGCGCCGGCCTGGTGAACATCGTCGGTGGCTGCTGCGGCACCACCCCCGACCACATCGCCGCGATCGCTCGGATCGTCGACGGCGTCGAACCGCGACCGGTTCCCGAGATCGCCCCGGCGATGAGGCTGTCCGGCCTCGAGCCGCTGAACATCACCCCCGACTCCCTCTTCGTCAACGTCGGCGAGCGCACCAACATCACCGGCTCCGCCCGCTTCCGCAACCTGATCAAGGCCGGCGACTACGACACCGCCCTGTCCGTCGCCGCGCAGCAGGTGGAGAACGGCGCGCAGGTGATCGACGTCAACATGGACGAGGGCATGATCGACGGCGTCGCCGCGATGGACCGCTTCCTCAAGCTGGTCGCGAGCGAGCCCGACATCAGCCGGGTGCCCGTGATGGTCGACTCCTCGAAGTTCGAGGTGATCGAGGCCGGCCTGAAGAACGTCCAGGGCAAGCCCATCGTGAACTCCATCTCGCTCAAGGAGGGCGAGGAGAAGTTCGTGCGCGAGGCGCGCCTGTGCCGCAAGTACGGCGCGGCCGTGGTCGTGATGGCCTTCGACGAGGACGGCCAGGCCGACAACCTCGAGCGACGCAAGGAGATCTGCGGGCGCGCCTACCGGATCCTCACCGAGGACGTCGGCTTCCCGGCCGAGGACATCATCTTCGACCCGAACTGCTTCGCGCTGGCCACGGGCATCGAGGAGCACGCGACGTACGGCATCGACTTCATCGAGGCCTGCCGCTGGATCAAGGCGAACCTGCCCGGTGCGCTGATCTCGGGCGGGATCTCGAACGTCTCGTTCTCCTTCCGCGGCAACAACCCGGTGCGCGAGGCGATCCACGCGGTGTTCCTGTTCCACGCCATCGAGGCCGGGCTCGACATGGGCATCGTCAACGCCGGTGCCCTCGTCGTGTACGACGAGATCGAGCCCGAGCTGCGCGACCGGATCGAGGACGTCGTCCTCAACCGCCGACCCGACGCCGCGGAGCGGCTCCTCGAGATCGCCGAGCGCTACAACACCGCCGGCCAGGAGAAGGACCCCGCCGCCGTCGACGAGTGGCGCGGCCTGCCCGTGCGCGAGCGGATCACCCACGCGCTGGTCAAGGGTCTCGACAGCTGGGTCGAGGACGACACCGAGGAGCTGCGCGCCGAGATCTCCGCGGCCGGCGGCCGGCCGATCGAGGTGATCGAGGGCCCGCTGATGGACGGCATGAACGTCGTCGGCGACCTGTTCGGCTCCGGGAAGATGTTCCTCCCGCAGGTCGTGAAGTCCGCGCGCGTGATGAAGAAGGCCGTTGCGTACCTGCTGCCGTTCATCGAGGCCGAGAAGCAGCCCGGCGACGCCGAGACCAGGAACGGCACGATCGTGATGGCCACGGTCAAGGGCGACGTGCACGACATCGGCAAGAACATCGTCGGCGTCGTGCTCCAGTGCAACAACTACGACGTGATCGACCTGGGCGTGATGGTGCCGGCGCAGAAGATCCTCGACAAGGCCAAGGAGGTCGACGCCGACATCATCGGCCTCTCCGGCCTGATCACGCCGTCCCTCGACGAAATGGTCAACTTCGCGGTCGAGATGGAGCGGCAAGGCCTGCAGATCCCGCTGCTGATCGGCGGCGCGACCACCTCGCGCGCGCACACGGCAGTCAAGGTCGCGCCCCGCCGCTCGGGCCCGGTGATCTGGGTCAAGGACGCCTCCCGGTCGGTGCCCGTCGCGGCCGCCCTGCTCTCCGACGAGCAGCGTCCGGCGCTGCTGGCCGCGACCGACGAGGACTACGCCGCGCTGCGCGAGCGCCACGCCGCCAAGCACGATCGGCCGCTGCTGACGCTGACCAAGGCCCGGGAGAACCGCACCCCGATCGAGTGGGACGGCTACGTCCCGCCGGCCCCCAAGCAGCCCGGGGTCCGGGTGTTCTCCGACTACGACGTCGCCGAGCTGCGCGAGTACATCGACTGGCAGCCGTTCTTCAACGCCTGGGAGATGAAGGGCAAGTTCCCCGACATCCTCAACAACCCGACGTCCGGCGAGGCCGCCCGCAAGCTGTACGACGACGCCCAGGACATGCTCGACCGGCTGATCAAGGAGAAGTGGCTGACCGCGAACGGCGTGATCGGGCTGTTCCCGGCCAACGCGGTCGGCGACGACATCGAGGTCTACAGCGACGAGTCCCGCTCGCAGGTCCGGGTCACGCTGCGCAACCTCCGCCAGCAGGGCGAGCACCGCGAGGGCATCCCGAACCGCTCGCTCGGCGACTTCGTGGCACCGAAGGAGACCGGGCTGGAGGACTTCGTCGGCGCCTTCGCGGTCACGGCCGGGCTCGGCAGCCAGGACAAGATCACCGAGTTCAAGGCCGATCTCGACGACTACAGCGCGATCCTGCTCGAATCACTGGCCGACCGGCTCGCCGAGGCGTTCGCCGAGCGCATGCACGAGCGGGTCCGCAAGGAGTTCTGGGGGTACGCCGCCGACGAGGAGCTGGACAACGCGTCCCTGATCGGGGAGCGGTACGTCGGCATCCGGCCGGCGCCGGGCTACCCGGCCTGCCCCGAGCACACCGAGAAGCGCACCCTGTGGGAGCTCCTGGACGTCCAGGAGACCACCGGCATCGAGCTCACCGACTCGATGGCCATGTGGCCCGGTGCTGCCGTGAGCGGCTGGTACTTCTCCCACCCGCAGTCGCAGTACTTCGTGGTGGGTCGGCTGGGCCAGGACCAGGTGGCCGACTACGCGCGACGCAAGGGCTGGACCCTGAAGGAGGCCGAGCGCTGGCTGTCCCCGAACCTGGGCTACAACCCTGAGGACTGAGCGAGCCGCCCAGCCACCCGCCGCGGTGCTCTGGGACATGGACGGCACCCTCGTCGACACCGAGCCGTACTGGATCGACGTGGAGTACGCCCTCGTGGCCGAGCACGGCGGCACCTGGAGCCAGGAGCACGCGCTCAACCTGGTCGGCAACGACCTGCTCGTCTCCGGGGCGTACATCCGCGACCACGGCGGGGTCGACCTGCCGCCCGAGCAGATCGTCGAGAAGCTCCTCGACGGCGTCATCGAGCGGATCCAGGAGCGCGTCCCGTGGCGCCCCGGCGCCGTCGAGCTGCTCGAGAGGCTACGGACCGCCGGGGTGCCGTGCGCCCTCGTGACGATGTCCTACGAGCGCTTCGTCGCGCCGGTGCTCGCGGCGCTGCCCCCGGGCTCGTTCGCGGCCGTCGTGACCGGGGATGCGGTCACGGTGGGCAAGCCGCACCCGGAGCCCTACCTCACGGCAGCGGCGCTCCTCGGGGTCGAGACCGCGGCCTGCGTGGCGATCGAGGACTCCAACACCGGGGCCAAGTCGGCCGAGGCGGCCGGGTGCGCCGTGCTGGTGGTCCCGAACCACGTGCCGGTGCTCGAGGGCGACCGCCGCGTCTTCCGCGACTCACTGGTCGGGCTCGAGCCCGACGACCTCGGCCAGCTCGTCGAGCAGGTCTCCGCCGGCCGACTGGTCTGACGCGTCGGCGGGCGTCGGCAGCGGCGGGGGAGTGCCGCCGAACTCCGGGCAGAACGCGCGGAAGTCGCACCAGGAGCACCCCGGGGACCGCCGGGGCAACCACTCGCCGGTCTCGTGGGCGAGCGCGATCGCGTGCCAGAGGGCCTCGAGCTGGCGCTCCAGCGCGCGGAGGTCGTCCTCGTCGGGCCGGTAGCTGACCGTGGTGCCGTCGCCGAGGTAGACCAGCCGGAGCATCGCCGGGAGGAGCCCGCGACTGCGCCAGATCACCAGCGCGTAGAAGCGCATCTGGAAGAGGGCGCGGCCCTCGTGACCGGGAGCCGGTGAGCTGGCGGTCTTGTAGTCGACGACGCGCACGGCGCCGTCGGCGGCGACGTCGAGCCGGTCGATGACGCCACGCAGGAGCAGCCGCGAGTCGAGCAGCGTCTCGACGTACAGCTCGCGCTCTGCCGGTTCCAGCCGACGGGGATCCTCCACCTCGAAGTAGCGGCGCAGGACCGACCGGCAGGAGTCGAGCCAGGCGGCCTCCGGTCCGTCACCGGACCCGGGCACGGCCTCGTCGTCGAAGAGCCCGCCGACGCGGGGCTCCAGCTCGAGCACCCGGGCCCAGGCGGCGGGAACCATCTGCTCGGCCTGCTCCGGCGTGCGCTCCGCCGCGGGCAGGTCGAACAGGTCCTCGAGCACCTGGTGGACGACCGTGCCGCGCACCGCGGCAGGGGAGGGCAGCTCGGGGAGCCGGTCGATCGTCCGGAACCGGAACTTCAGGGCACAGTCCTTGAAGTCACCGGCACGGCTGGGCGACAGCGCACCGACCACCTCGACACCGTCGACCACGGTGGCCGTCCCGGCCCACGAGGCCCGCACGAGGCCCGCGGGCACGTCGGGTGCTGTCTCCGCCATGCCACGACCCTAGGCGTGCGCACCGACAGCGGAGCCTCGCGCTAGCGTTTCTCCGTGGCCCACGACGACTCTTCCCCTCCCAGCCGTCCGCCGGGCAGCTACCGGATCGGCTCGATCGGGGGCATCGACGTCTACGTGCGGGCCTCGTGGCTGCTGATCGCGCTCCTCATCGCCGTGATGCTGGCTCCGCAGGTCGAGCAGGTGGAGCCGGGCCTGGGAGTGCTGAAGTACGTCGCCGGGCTCGCCTTCGCGGTGCTGCTCTACCTCTCGGTGCTCCTCCACGAGATGTCCCACGCCCTGGTCGCCAAGCACTTCGGCCTGCCCGTGCGCTCGATCAGCCTGCACTTCCTCGGCGGGATGACCGAGATCGAGGGCGAGGCGGGCACGCCGGGCCAGGAGTTCAAGATCGCCGTCGTGGGGCCGCTGACCTCGCTGGCGGTCGGTCTCGCCGCCGTGGCGGCGCTCCAGGTGGTGCCCGACGGGCTCACCCGGATGGCCGTCGAGGGCCTCGCCTACGCGAACCTGGTCGTCGGCATCCTGAACTTGGTGCCCGGGCTGCCCCTCGACGGCGGGCGCGTGCTGCGCGCGGTCGTGTGGCGCCTGGCGGGCAACATGCACCGCGGCACGATGGTGGCTGCCTGGACCGGTCGTGTCGTGGCGGTGGCCGCGCTGCTGTGGCCCGTGGTCGCGCAGGTCGTGTTCGACGTCCGGCCGCAGCTGTTCGACTTCGTGCTCGCGGCGATCGTGGCCGGCTTCCTCTGGTCCGGCGCGACGAGCTCGATGATCAGCGCGCGCATCCGTCGCCGGCTGCCGTCGCTGAAGGCGCGACCGCTGGCCCGGCGCGTGGTCGTCGTACCGGAGGAGACGCCCGTGAGCGAGGCCGTACGCCGCGCCCAGGACGCCCAGGCTGGAGGGATCGTTCTGCACGCCCCCGACGGCGCGTTGGTCGGCATCGTCAGCGAGGCGGCCCTGCTGGCGACGCCGGAGGACCGGCGACCCTGGATGCCCGCGTCCGCGATCGCGCGCACCCTCTCGGAGGGACTCGTGCTCCCGGCGGAGATCGCGGGGGAGGACCTCGTCCGCGCCCTCGGGCACACGCCCGCGTCGGAGTACGTCCTGGTCGAGCCCGACGGCGCCGTCTACGGCCTGCTCTCGACCGCCGACGTCGATGCCGCGTTCGAGGCCGGTGCGCGCCGATGAGCGGCGACTACTCCGGCGTGCGCCGCGGACCGCTCGTCGCCGGCGAGTGGGTGCGCCTCGTCGACGCGAAGGGCCGGCGCCACAACCTCTGCCTGGTGGCCGGCGCCGCGTTCCACACCAACCGTGGCGCGATCCAGCACGACGACCTGATCGGCCGGGACGAGGGCTTCACCGTGACGTCCACCTCCGGCGGCGAGTACCTCGTCTTCCGCCCGCTGCTCAGCGAGTTCGTGGTCTCGATGCCGCGCGGCGCGGCGGTCGTCTACCCCAAGGACGCCGCCCAGATCGTGGCGATGGCCGACATCTTCCCCGGAGCCCGCGTGGTCGAGGCGGGCGTCGGGTCCGGCGCGCTCACGTGCTCCTTGCTGCGGGCGGTCGGTCCGACGGGCCGCGTGTCGTCGTACGAGCGGCGCGAGGAGTTCGCCGACGTCGCGCGACGCAACGTCACCCAGTTCTTCGGTGGTGACCACCCCGCCTGGCAGCTCACCGTCGGCGACCTCGTCGAGGCGCTCCCGGACGGGGAGAACCCGGGCACGGTCGACCGGGTGGTGCTGGACATGCTGGCTCCCTGGGAGTGCATCGACGTCGTGGCCGACGCGCTCGCACCGGGCGGTGTGGTCGTGGCCTACGTCGCCACCACCACCCAGCTGGCGCGCACCGTGGAGACACTGCGCGCCCACGGCGAGTTCACCGAGCCGCACCCCTGGGAGACGCTCGTGCGCGAGTGGCACGTCGAGGGCCTCGCCGTCCGGCCGAGCCACCGGATGAACGGGCACACGGGCTTCCTGGTGACGTCGCGGCGGATGGCGCCGGGCAACGCCGCGCCGCGGAAGAAGCGGCGACCGGCCCCGGGTGCCTACGGAGAGGACTACAGCGGTCCCCGGCCGGCCGACGTGGCCGACCCCGACCCGGAGCGCTGAGCCTCACCGGGTCGAGGTGAGCACCTCGTACGGCTCGAAGGTCGGCCGCCGGTCGGCGTCCTCGAGGCTCGGCCGGACGTACTCGAACGCCGCGGTCGTGGTCAGCACCCACGCGTCGACGGTCTCCGGCTGACCCAGCACAGCGACGTCCACAGGCGCGACCGCGTCGAGCAGCGCCTGGGCGCACTCCAGGTGGCACGGCGGGAAGTGGAAGGCGTTCCGGTCCGCCTCGGCGGGGCTGCCGACGAACGCGATCGGACGGCCCAGCGGTGACCCGCACACCCCGCACACCCGGCTCAGGGCGCACTGGGTCACCCGGCGGTGGTCCAGCTGCCGGATCGACGGCGCGGCCCGCGCCGCTTCGGCGTACGACGTGGTGCAGGCGAACGGGACCGGGACCCCGAGCTCAGGGTCCGGGTCGCGCTCACCGAAAGGCAGCGGCGCGGGGTCCATCAGTCGTGGCTCCGCTCACCGGCGCTGCGGGTCCAGGCGCCGAGCTCCACGCGCCGCGGGGGCCGCTCCTCGTCGGACTTGCGCCGCCGGTCGAGCGACGGCTCGTTCGCCGTGTCGGACCGCTGCGGGGGCGCGGGGTCGTCGCTGGAGGTCATGTGGTTCGGCAGCGACAGCTTGATGATCGTCCGCAGCGCCTGGCCGTACTGCCGGTGCAGCGGGCCGACCGTGTAGGGGATGTCGTACTTGTCGCAGAGAGCGCGGACCTTGACCGCGATCTCGGCGTACCGGTTGCTCGGGAGGTCGGGGTAGAGGTGGTGCTCGATCTGGAACCCGAGATTGCCGCTGAGGATGTGCAGCAGCGGCCCGCCCTCGAAGTTCGCCGCGCCGAGGATCTGGCGCAGGTACCACTCGGACCGCGTCTCGTCCTCGAGCTCCTCCTCGGTGAAGTGCATCGCGCCGTCGGGGAAGTGGCCGCAGAAGATGATCACGTAGGACCAGAGGTTGCGGGCGAGGTTCGCGGTGGCGTTCGCCGTGATCGTCGCCTTCCAGTTGCGACCCGACAGCGCCGGGTAGACCACGTAGTCCTTGAGGATCTGGTTGCGGCCCTTGCGCAGGATCTGGCGCAGCTGCCGCTTCATCTCCTTGGGGTCCTTCTCGCGCTTGCGGATCCGCTCGATGTCCAGGTCGTGCAGGGCCACGCCCCACTGGAAGAGCGTCGCCAGCATCGCGTTGTACACCGGCTGGCCGATGTTCGCGGGGTGCCACTTCTGCTCGCGCGCCATCCGCAGGATGCCGTAGCCGATGTCGTTGTCGTAGCCGAGCACGTTGGTGAACTGGTGGTGCACGTAGTTGTGGCTGTGCTTCCACTGCTCGGCGGGCTGCGCGGTGTCCCACTCCCAGTTGCTGGAGTGGATCTCGGGGTCGTTCATCCAGTCCCACTGGCCGTGCATGACGTTGTGCCCGATCTCCATGTTCTCGAGGATCTTGGCCAGTCCGAGGAGGGCGGCGCCGGCCACCCACGCGGGCTTCCGGGTCTTCTTCGACTGGGTGCCGACGGCGAGGGTGACCCGGCCGGCAGCGGCGAGGCCGCGCTGGATCCTGATCAGCCGGTTGATGTACGCCGCGTCGGCGGCTCCGCGTGACTCCTCGATCTCGGTCCGGATCGCGTCGAGCTCGCGTCCGATCTGCTCGACCTCCTCCTCGGTGAGGTGGGTGTACTCCTTGACGTCTGCGATGGCCATCGATGGTCTCCTCGTGGTCGGGAACGGTCGGCCGGGATGTGCTGGGGGTGTTCGGGCCTGGCTGGGTGGGGCTAGATGTCGAAGGTGCAGTCACCGACGGCGGCGGTGATGCAGGTCTGCACGGGTTCGTTCGGCTGGCCGAACTCGTCGCCGTTGCGGAGGTCGCGGATCGTGCCGTCGACCAGCCGCAGCGTGCAGGTGTGGCAGATCCCCATGCGGCAGCCGAACGGCATGCCCACGCCCGCCTGCTCGCCCGCCTCCAGGATCGTGGTGGCGCCGTCGGCCTCGATCGACTTGCCGGAGTTGCGGAAGGTGATCGTGCCGCCCTCGCCGCCCTCACCGCGCAGGTCCAGCGAGAACCGCTCGAGGTGAAGCTGGTCGGCGAGGCCGGCCTCCTCGTAGTGCGCCTCCACGGCGTCGAGCATCGGTCCGGGCCCGCACGCCCAGGTCTCGCGCTCGCGCCAGTCGGGGCAGATCCGGTCGAGGTCGGCGAGGTCGAGCATGCCGTCGAGATCGGTGTGCAGCTCGTGCAGCGCGAGGCCGTCGTGGCGCTCGGCCATCGCGTGCAGCTCGTCGCGGAAGATCATCCGGTCAGGGGTCGGGGAGGAGTAGTGCAGGACGACGTCCGGCATCGCCCTCCCGTTCTCCCCGGCGCGCCGGTCGAGCGTGCGCAGCATCGCCATCACCGGGGTGATCCCGCTGCCTCCGACGAGGAACAGCATCCGGGGCGGCGGCGGGTCGGGGAGCACGAAGTCGCCCTCGGGCAGCGCGAGCCGGACGATGGTGCCGGGGGCCAGCCCCTGCACCAGGTGGGCGGACAGCAACCCCTCCGGCATCGCACGGACCGTGATCGCGATCGTCCGCCCGGAGCGCTCCGGCGGTGAGCTCACCGAGTAGGAGCGCCACTGGAACTTCCCGTCGACCTGGACGCCGATGCCGACGTACTGGCCGGGGCGGTGGCGGTACTGCCACCCCCAGCCCGGCCGGATCACGAGTGTCGCCGCGTCGTCGGTCTCGGGGACGACCTTCTCGACCCTGCCGCGGAGCTCACGGGCGGTCCACAAGGGGTTCACCAGGCGCAGGTAGTCGTCCGGGTGGAGCGGCGTGGTCAGCTTGCTGCCCAGTTCGCGGACACGGTGCCACGGAACGGTCGTGCTCATCGGCGGGACTCCTCGAGCGATTCGGTGCACAGGTGTTTACTCAGACTTGTCCGGACCCTTACCCCGCCCGGCGAGGGACAAGCATCAGGTTCGGGAAAAAGTCGCCGATCAGACAGTGACCAACACGTGATGTATCTCTTGAGCATCCGGTGATCTACGCAGGTAGGGTCGAAACAGACGTTCGACCCCGTGGAGGTGAGGTCCGATGACAGGCGCCGGCGCTGAAGGACAGGACACCGCGCAGCTGATGAGCCAGGTCGCGTTCCTCGAGGCCGAGGTGGGCGAGCTGCGACGCCGACTCGCCGAGGGCCCGGTCGGATCCGACCAGATCGAGCAGCGCCTGATCGACACGCAGCGCTCGCTGGCCGCCGTCACCGCCCAGAACGAGCGCCTCGCGGCGACCTTGCGCGAGGCACGTGACCAGATCACGACCCTCAAGGAGGAGGTCGACCGGCTCGCGCAGCCGCCGACCGGCTTCGGCACCTTCCTCGCCCGCAACGACGACGACTCCGTCGACGTGTTCACCGGCGGCCGCAAGCTGCGGGTCACCGTGAGCCCCAACGTCGACCTGGACTCGCTGACGCGTGGCCAGGAGGTCATGCTCAACGAGGCGCTCAACGTCGTCGCGGCGCTGGAGTTCGAGGAGATCGGCGAGGTGGTCATGTTCAAGGAGCTGCTCGCCGACGGCGAGCGCGCCCTGATCATCGCGAACGCCGACGAGGAACGCGTCGTCCGCCTCGCGGAGCCGTTGCGTGCGGCGAAGCTGCGCGCCGGCGACTCGCTGCTGCTCGACGGCCGGTCCGGCTACGTCTACGAGAAGGTGCCCAAGTCGGAGGTCGAGGAGCTCGTCCTCGAGGAGGTCCCGGACATCGACTACGCCGCCATCGGCGGCCTGGGCAACCAGATCGACCAGATCCGCGACGCGGTCGAGCTGCCGTACCTGCACCCGGACCTGTTCAAGGAGCACAAGCTGAAGCCGCCCAAGGGTGTGCTCCTCTACGGCCCTCCGGGCTGCGGCAAGACCCTGATCGCCAAGGCCGTCGCCAACTCGCTGGCGAAGAAGGTCGCGGCGAAGACGGGTCAGGAGGGCAAGAGCTACTTCCTGAACATCAAGGGCCCCGAGCTGCTCAACAAGTACGTCGGGGAGACCGAGCGCCACATCCGGCTGGTGTTCCAGCGCGCCCGGGAGAAGGCCAGCGAGGGCACCCCCGTCATCGTGTTCTTCGACGAGATGGACTCCCTGTTCCGCACCCGCGGCTCGGGTGTCTCCTCCGACGTCGAGAACACCATCGTCCCGCAGCTGCTCAGCGAGATCGACGGCGTCGAGCTCCTCGAGAACGTCCTGGTGATCGGCGCCTCCAACCGAGAGGACATGATCGACCCGGCGATCCTGCGACCGGGCCGGCTGGACGTGAAGATCAAGATCGAGCGCCCCGATGCCGAGTCCGCCCGTGACATCTTCTCCAAGTACCTCACCCCCGACCTGCCGCTGCACGCCGTGGACGTCGCCGAGTTCGGCGGCGACCGGAACGCCACGGTGGCCGGGATGATCACCGCGACCGTCGAGCGGATGTACACCGAGTCCGAGGAGAACCGCTTCCTCGAGGTGACCTACGCCAACGGTGACAAGGAGGTCCTGTACTTCAAGGACTTCAACTCCGGGGCGATGATCCAGAACATCGTGGACCGTGCGAAGAAGATGGCGATCAAGGACCTCCTCGACAACGACCAGAAGGGCCTGCGCGTCCAGCACCTGCTGCAGGCCTGCGTGGACGAGTTCAAGGAGAACGAGGACCTCCCGAACACCACGAACCCCGACGACTGGGCTCGCATCTCCGGCAAGAAGGGCGAGCGGATCGTCTTCATCCGCACGCTCATCACGGGCAAGCAGGGCACCGAGCCGGGCCGCTCGATCGACACGGTGTCCAACACGGGCCAGTACCTCTGAGGCGAGACCTCGCGAGGAACGAGCGAGGTCTCGACCCGAAGAGGTTGAGCGAGCCTGCGGGTGAGCTTGCGAACCCGCAACGGCGGGCCGAAACCTCATGCGTCTCCGTCCTGACCTGCAGCTCCGGCGGGGGGCGACGGGTGGTTTCGGCAGGCTCAACCAGCCGTGGTGCGGCCTGGCTTCGGCTGGCGAACCGTTGCTGGTTGAGGTGCGGTTGCGGCAGCAACCGCCTCGAAACCCGGTGCGTCGAGCCGTCACGGTGGTTTCGGCAGGCTCAACCAGCCGGGGTGTGGGTCAGTCGGCCTCGAGAGCCGAGTAGTAGCCCTGTCCCAGTGGCGCGCGCAGCTGCTGCGACAGCTTGCCGCCGGCGGTGCGGGCCTCGGGGTTGGCCAGCCCGGCGTGCGGCTTGTGGGCGTTCGGACCGTTCCAGGTGATCTTGAAGTCCTGGAAGTACTGCTGGGTGTTGCCGGCGTCCATGGTCCGCACCGTCAGGTCGTCGGCGGAGAACCCGAGCATCGAGAAGTTCGTCGAGCCGGCCCAGACGACGTTGGAGCCCGGTACGCCGTCGTACACGCCACTCACCGCGACGTACTTGTCGTGCAGGTAGCGGTAGGGGATGCCGTTCTCGATCTTCATGCACTGCTTCATCGGGATGCGGCCGCGCCCGGAGGGGGAGTACAGGATGGAGAGGGCACGGGGACTGGTGAAGCCGTAGACGATGGCGACGTCGCAGCCCTGGTTCCACAGCGAGCGGATCCGGTGGGCCATCCAGGTGCCGCGGCCGCCCCCGAAGACGTACATCCCGATCCGGACCACCGTGGCGTGCGTGGCGCCCGTGGCGTCCGGAGGGCTCACGCACGAGATCTTGCCGAGCTCGGCGTAGATCGGGTCGGTGTCGGCGTGGGTGCCGGGCTTGGGGAACGCGAAGTTCTCCATGCCGCCGGACTCCCAGTGCGCGTAGCCCACCGGGCGATCCCGCTTGGCCTGGGCGAAGACGCCCAGCCAGTGGTTGTATGTGTCCGGGTCCCAGCGGGTATCCAGGTGGTTCCACTGGCGCTGGTTGGCCACCCAGGTGGGGTTCCAGGACCCGTACATCGTCACCGTGGGCACGTTGGCCACCTGGCTGAACAGGTACAGCTTCATGTGCAGGTTGCCGCCCCAGCCGCGGCAGGAGAACCTGCACTGGCGCGCCCAGCTGAGGGTCTCGGGGTCGCGGCCCTTCTTCGTGGTCGCCGTGCCCAGCGTCGCCTGGAACTTGCGCCACGGCGCCCAGGTCTGGCGGTTCTTGTAGTTGCCGAGGACCTGCACGCTGACCCCCCGGTTGCGGGCCCGCACGAGCGCCCTCTCGATGGCCCAGTCGCCGAAGGAGAAGACCATCCAGCGGATCGTGGCGCCACGCGGGACCGAGTTGATCGTGTGCAGCATGTGCCGCCGAATCACGTTGCGGTAGCGGGCGATGTTCCAGTGGTTGAACTTCGCGCCCTGGGGAGGGGTGTAGTGCTCGGGCGCGCGCAGGGGCAGCAGCGCGGGCCTCGCGGCCCCGCCGGCCGTCGCCTCCGTCGTCGAGGTCACCGCGTGGGACCGCGCGGCACCCGAGGGCTGCGCCGCGACCAGCGTCACGGCGAGAGCGAGCAGCACGACCGCCACGAGCGCACGCGTCGCGTGCGCCCGCCGGACGGGCGCAGAGCCGGGGTGCATCAGTCGGCCTCCATGTACCGGTAGACGCCGGTGCCGAGGCGAAGGTCGTTCTGGCTGTAGCGACCCTCGATCGTCGGGATCTTGCTGATCGGCGAGGGGGCCCGAGCCTGCCGGTCGGTCCACAGCAGCGTGAAGTCCCGGGAGAACCGGTTGTAGGCGTCGCGGCCGCGGATCATCTGGAACTGCTCGTCGGAGGCGAACCCGAGGTCGGAGAAGTTGAACGACCCCTGGAACGAGACGGAGTTGTTCGGCACGCCACCGTAGTTGCCGGTGATCGAGACCCACTTGTCGTGCAGGTAGTAGATCGGGACGTGCTTCTTGTTGGTCAGCAGGATCTGTCGCATCGGGATGCGTCCACGACCCGACGGCGAGTAGAGGATCGTCTTCACCGGGTTGCTGGAGATCGCGAACACGATCTGGACCTGGCAGCCCTGGTTCCACAGCTGCCGGACGCGCTTGGCCAGCCACTGACCACGCGCCTGGTACCAGGCGTACATCGCGATCTTGATGATCGTCCGCCCGCCCTTGCCGGCGTTGACCGCGCCCGTGCAGCGGACCGGCGCGAGCGCCTGGAGCATGAAGTCGTTCGCCGGCGTGGCCCTGCCCCGCGGGTAGTAGTAGGTCCACAGGTTCGGGTAGTGGGTCTCGACGTACGGCGCCGGGCGGTCCGCGGCCATCTCGTTGAAGATCCGGACCGCCTCGGCGTACACCGCCTGGTCGCCGGTCACCGTGTTCATCTGGTTCCACTGGTTGGTCACGGCGAAGTCGGTGAGGTTGGCGGAGCCGCTGATGTCGACGTACGGCGTGCGGTAGGCCTGGCTGAACAGGAAGATCTTCGAGTGCATCGTGCCGCTGGTGCCGCGGCAGGACAGCGAGCAGCGACGGACCCAGGAGCCGTCCGGCGTGACGGACGTGCCGAAGATGCGGGCGAGGAGCTTGTAGTCGGAGTTCCGCCGGGTGTTGCGCTGCGAGAGCACGATCTGGACCTTGACCCCGCGAGACATGGCCGACTTGAGCGCGAGGCGGTAGTCCCTGCTCGCGAACGACCAGGAGGCGACCTGGATCGAGGCGCCCGACGGCACGCTGTTGATCGTGCGCAGGACGTGGTTGCGGATCAGGGTGCGGAAGCCCTTGCGGTACGGGTGGCTGAAGATCATGCCGGCCGGCGGGTTGTAGTCGTCCTGGGTCACGGCCACGGTCAGCTGCGCCTGGACCGGGGTCGGAGGCCCGCTCGGGTCGCTGACGTTGTAGGTGATCGTGTAGGCGCCGGGCACGGTGCGACCGGGCACCCAGACGGTGAGGACGCCGTTGCCGTCGATCCCGCCACCCCACCCGGCCGGCAGCGTCGCCGAGGAGTAGGTGCACGGTGCGGGGGTCGGACCGCCTCCGCAGGAGTCGTTCACCGCGACGTTCGTCGACTCGGTGAGACCGCGCTTGATCACCCAGGTCGCGTCCGGGCCGACCGCGGGCCCTCCGAGCGCCGTGACCAGCTGCGCACCGAGCCCCTGCCTGGCCTCGGTGCCCGTGGAGCCCAGCAGCGAGGCGTGCTGCGGCGTCGGGTCACCCGAGGCCGTGGTCGTCGCCGCGGGGGTCGTGGAGTCGTCGGCCTGGGCAGCCGTGACGAGCCCGCCGGCGCAGAGCGAGGCGACCAGGGTCAGGACGAGGACAAGCGCTCCGCCGACAGGCCGAGTCTTGTGCGTGCGCAGCAAAGTTGAGTCCCCCTTGGAACGGTCGCGGTTCCCTCCCGAAAGCGCAAGGACGATAACACGCGGATCTGAGCACATCGGGTGGATCCGGGCCGCGCCGGAACGCGCCGTTGCCAGCCGCCGTACGCTCACCACATGAGCGTTCGGCGGATCATGGGCACCGAGACGGAGTTCGGTATCTCCGTGCAGGGTCAGCCCCACGCGAACCCCATGGTGGCGAGCACCCGGCTGGTCAACGCCTACGCCAGCGCGGCCCTCCACGTCCGGCGGGCTCGCTGGGACTTCGAGGAGGAGTCGCCGCTGCGGGACGCCCGCGGCTTCGACATGAGCCGCGACGTGGCCGACGCCAGCCAGCTGACCGACGAGGACATGGGCCTGGCCAACGTGATCCTCACCAACGGCGCCCGCTTGTACGTCGACCACGCCCACCCCGAGTACTCCACGCCCGAGTGCACCAACCCCCTCGACGTGGTGCGGTGGGACAAGGCGGGGGAGCAGGTCGCCCTGGACGCCTGCCGGTTCGCCTCGGTGTCCGGAGAGCCGGACATCGTGCTCTACAAGAACAACACCGACAACAAGGGCGCGTCGTACGGCGCGCACGAGAACTACCTGATGAAGCGGTCGACGCCGTTCGGCGAGATCGTCCGCCACCTGACGCCGTTCTTCGTGTCCCGCCAGGTGGTCTGCGGCGCGGGCCGCGTCGGCATCGGCCAGGACGGTCGCGAGCACGGCTTCCAGGTCTCGCAGCGTGCCGACTACTTCGAGGTCGAGGTCGGGCTCGAGACGACCCTGAAGCGGCCGATCATCAACACCCGCGACGAGCCCCACGCCGACCCCGAGAAGTACCGCCGCCTGCACGTGATCATCGGCGACGCCAACCTCTCGGAGGTCTCGACGTTCCTCAAGGTCGGCACGACGGCCCTGGTGCTCGACATGATCGAGGACCGGTTCATCCAGAGCGACCTCACCGTGACGCGTGCGGTCGCGTCGCTGCGGGCGGTGTCCCACGACCCGACGCTCACCCACCTGCTGGAGCGCCCCGACGGCCAGACCCTCACGGCCGTCGAGCTGCAGTGGGAGTACTTCAACCTGGCCAAGAAGTACGTCGACCAGAAGTACGGCGACGACGCCGACGACCAGACCCTCCAGGTCATGGCCCGGTGGGAGTCCGTGCTCAACCGGCTCGAGCGCGACCCGATGGAGTGTGCCCAGGAGCTCGACTGGGTCGCCAAGCTCAAGCTGCTGCAGTCCTACCGCGACCGCGACGGGCTCGACTGGGACGACGCCAAGCTCCACCTGATCGACCTGCAGTACGCCGACCTCCGTCCCGAGAAGGGCCTCTACCACCGGCTCGTCCGTCTCGGCCGGATGGAGCGACTCCTCGACGAGACGACCATCACGGCCGCGATGCACGAGCCCCCGGAGGACACCCGGGCGTACTTCCGCGGGCGCTGCCTGGACAAGTACCCCGACAGCATCGCCGCGGCCTCCTGGGACTCGGTGATCTTCGACCTGCCGGGCCACGACTCGCTCCAGCGGGTGCCCACGATCGACCCCCGCCGGGGCACCAAGGCGCACGTCGGCGAATTGATCGACTCGAGTGACACGGCTCTGGCCTTGTTCTCTGCGCTGACTCGATAGGGTCGGGGTATCCCAAGTCTTTGGGGGAGTGGAAGGAGAGGCTGATGGCGCAAGAGCACAAGCAGCCGCGGAAGTCCTCTGAGTCCGAGGAGCAGGTCGAGGAGGCCACCGCGTCCACCGACGCCGTGACCGAGCGCAAGGAGCAGCTCGACGAGGACATCGACGCGATCCTGGACGAGATCGACGACGTCCTGGAGACCAACGCCGAGGACTTCGTCAAGTCGTTCATCCAGAAGGGTGGACAGTGAGCCAGGCTCGCGGCTCGTCCGGTGACGCCCGCCTGCCCGACGTCTTCCTGACGCCCGGCACCTCGTCGTTCAGCGACTTCCTGGGTGCCGTCTCACCGGAGCTCCTGCCTGCCCGCCGCACCCTGCCGCAGGGCACTGCCGCCGAGCTCGCCCCGCACGCCACCACGATCGTGGCGGCGACCTTCCCGGGAGGCGTGGTCATGGCCGGCGACCGCCGGGCGACCATGGGCAACATCATCGCCCAGCGCGACATCGAGAAGGTCTTCCCCGCCGACGAGTACTCCGCGGTCGGGATCGCCGGCACCGCCGGGCTGGCCGTGGAGATGGTCCGGCTGTTCCAGACCGAGCTCGAGCACTACGAGAAGATCGAGGGCTCCACGCTGTCCATGGACGGCAAGGCCAACCGGCTCTCGGCGCTGATCCGGGGCAACCTCGGCCTGGCGATGCAGGGCCTCGCGGTCGTCCCGCTCTTCGCGGGCTACGACCTCACCGCCGACCAGGGCCGGATCTTCAGCTACGACGTCACCGGCGGACGCTACGAGGAGACCGCGTTCCACTCGGTGGGCTCCGGCTCGATGTTCGCCAAGGGGGCGCTGAAGAAGCTCTACCGCGAGGACCTCTCCGAGCTCGACTGCGTGACCGTGGTCATCCAGGCGCTGTACGACGCCGCCGACGACGACTCCGCCACCGGCGGCCCCGACCTGACCCGCAGGATCTTCCCCGTGGTCAGCGTGATCACCGCCGACGGACATCGGCGGATGACCGAGTCCGACGTCGCGGAGATCGCCGACCGGGTCATCGGCGGCCGGATGCAGCGTCCCGACGGCCCGCACGCGGCCCTGAACTAGAAAGGGCCCACCCAAGATGTCTATGCCGTTCTACGTCAGCCCCGAACAGCTGATGAAGGACCGGGCGGACTTCGCGCGCAAGGGGATCGCGCGCGGACGCTCCGTGGTCGTCGTCCAGTACGCCGACGGGGTGCTGTTCGTCTCCGAGAACGCCTCCCAGGCGCTGCACAAGGTCAGCGAGATCTACGACCGGATCGCCTTCGCCGCCGTCGGTCGCTACAACGAGTTCGAGAACCTGCGGATCGCCGGCGTCCGCCTGGCGGACCTGCGCGGCTACTCCTACGACCGCCGGGACGTCACGGGGCGCGGCCTGGCCAACGCCTACGCGCAGACCCTCGGCACGATCTTCTCCTCGGGCGGCGAGAAGCCCTACGAGGTGGAGATCTTCGTGGCGGAGGTCGGTGACACGTCCGAGGAGGACCAGATCTACCGGCTGACCTACGACGGCCAGGTGGCCGACGAGCACGGGTTCGCCGCAATGGGCGGCGACGCCGAGTCGGTCGCGACGTACCTCAAGGAGCACTACCGGCCCGAGCTCACTCGGGACGAGGCGATCAGGCTCGCAGTCCAGGCGCTCGGTCACTCCGAGAGCGGCGACCGGACCATTCCGGTCACCGAGCTGGAGGTGGCGTGGCTGGACCGCACGCGCCCGCAGCAGCGGAAGTTCCGCCGACTCGACAGCGATTCGCTCTCCGGGATTCTCGCCGGGTCATAGGGTGGGTCCGTGGACCGGCGGATCTTCGGGATCGAGAACGAGTACGGCGTCACGTGCACCTTCAAGGGGCAGCGCCGTCTCTCGCCGGACGAGGTCGCCCGCTACCTGTTCCGCAAGGTGGTCAGCTGGGGCCGCAGCAGCAACGTGTTCCTGCGCAACGGCGCCCGGCTCTACCTCGACGTCGGCAGCCACCCGGAGTACGCCACCCCGGAGTGCGACGACATCGTCGACCTGGTCACCCACGACAAGGCGGGGGAGCGGATCCTCGAGGGCCTGCTGATCGACGCGGAGCGCCGGCTCCACGACGAAGGCATCTCCGGGGACGTCTACCTGTTCAAGAACAACACCGACTCCGCGGGCAACTCCTACGGCTGCCACGAGAACTACCTGGTCAGCCGCAACGGCGAGTTCAGCAAGCTCGCCGACGTGCTCATCCCGTTCCTGGTCACCCGCCAGGTGATCTGCGGGGCCGGCAAGGTGATCCAGACGCCGCGCGGTGCGTCGTACTCCCTGAGCCAGCGGGCGGAGCACATCTGGGAGGGCGTGTCGAGCGCCACCACGCGGTCGCGGCCGATCATCAACACCCGCGACGAGCCGCACGCCGACGCGGAGCGGTTCCGCCGCCTGCACGTGATCGTCGGCGACTCGAACATGAGCGAGACCACCACGATGCTCAAGGTGGCCACCTGCGACCTCGTCCTCCAGATGATCGAGGAGGGCGTGGTGATGCGCGACCTCACGATGGAGAACCCCATCCGGGCCATCCGCGAGATCGCGCACGACCTCACCGGTCGTCGCAAGGTGCGACTGGCCAACGGCCGCGAGGCCAGCGTGCTCGACATCCAGGGTGAGTACCTCGGCCGGGTCCGCGACTTCGTCGACCGGCGCGGGCTGCGCACCCCGATCATCGACCGCTCGCTCGACCTGTGGGAGCGAGGCCTGAAGGCAGTCGAGTCCGAGGACTTCTCCCTGGTCGAGCGCGAGATCGACTGGGTGATCAAGTGGAAGCTGATCGAGCGCTACCGCGCCCAGCACGACCTGTCCCTGGGCCATCCCAGGATCGCCCAGCTCGACCTGGCCTACCACGACATCCACCGCGACCGGGGCCTCTACTACCTGCTCGAGAAGCGCGGCGCCGTGGCCCGGGTCACCAACGATCTCGCCATCTTCCAGGCCAAGTCGATCCCGCCGCAGACCACCCGTGCGCGGCTCCGGGGCAACTTCATCAAGCGGGCGCAGGAGCGCCGCCGCGACTTCACCGTCGACTGGGTGCACCTGAAGCTCAACGACCAGGCCCAGCGCACCGTGCTGTGCAAGGACCCGTTCCGCTCCCACGACGAACGCGTGGAGCGCCTGATCGAGGGCATGTGAGACTCGACCCGTGACGGCCTGGAAGTCCGAGCGCCTGCTCAACCTCGTGATCATGCTGCTCGTCTCGCGCACCTACGTGACCAAGGACCGCATCCGCGAGGTGATCGAGGGCTACGACAAGACCAACGACGAGGCCTTCGAGAAGATGTTCGAGCGCGACAAGGAAGAGCTGCGCGCGCTCGGCATCCCGATCGAGCTCGGTCACGTCGACAAGTTCTTCGAGGACGAGCAGGGCTATCGCATCGCCCGGGACGCCTTCGAGCTGCCGGACATCGACTTCACGCCCGACGAGGCCGCCGTGCTCGGCCTGGCCGCGCGCGTGTGGCAGCACGCCGGGCTGGCCTCGGCGACGTCCGCGGCCCTGGTGAAGCTCCGCGCCGCGGGCCACGACGTCGACCGGGAGGCGATCGACGCCCTGCAACCGCGCGTGGTCGCCGACGAGCCGGCGTTCAACGACATGTGGGAGATGACGATCAGCCGCACCCCGGTGCGCTTCGGCTACCGCCGCGCGGGCGCCTCGGAGGTCGTCGAGCGCCACCTCGAGCCCTGGGGCGTCGTGACCTCGCGCGATCGCTGGTACGTCGTCGGCCACGACCGCGACCGCGGGAAGCCCCGGATGTTCCGGCTCAGCCGGATCGTGGGCGAGGTGCTCCCGGACGGGCGACCCGGGTCCTTCGAGGTCCCCGAGGGCACCGACGTCCGCGCTCTGACGGCCAGCCTCGAGCCCCGCCGTACGCCGACCACCGCGACCGTGCTGGCCCGCAAGGGCAGGGCGGCGCTGCTCCGGCGGCTCGCCTCGGAGGTCGCGGAGTCGGTCGACGGGCCCGACGAGCGCACCGAGTGGGACCGTCTCACCCTCACCACCTACGCGGTCGACGAGCTCGCGGAGGACGTCCTGGCCCACCTCGGCGACGTCGTGGCGATCGACCCGACCGAGCTGCGCGACCTCGTGGTCGAGCGGCTCAGCCAGCTGAGCGGGGTGCCTGCGTGAGCGGTGGATCCAAGGAGCAGGTGACCCGGCTCCTCGCGCTCGCGCCCTACCTGCAGACCCGGGGCGAGGTGCCGCTCCAGGAGGTGGCGGCCGACTTCGGGGTCACGCCGGCGCAGATGCTCAAGGACCTGCGCGTGCTGTTCATGTGCGGGCTGCCCGGCTACGGGCCCGGCGACCTGATCGACATCAACGTGGAGGCGCTCGAGGACGACCCCGACGGCCTCGTCCGGGTCGACAACGCCGAGTTCCTGGCCCGCCCCCTCCGGCTGGGCAGCAACGAGGCGTCCGCGCTGATCGTCGCGCTGCACGCGCTCCTCGACGCCAGCCCCGCAGGCTCGCGCGACGTGGTCGAGCGCACGCTCGCCAAGCTGGAGGAGGCCGCCGCCGCGGGCTCGACCCCGTTGGTGGACGTGCACCTCCCGCGCCTGCGGCCGGCGGTCGAGGGCGCCCGGGCGGCCCTGGACGACGCGATCTCCCGCAACCGGCAGGTCCGGCTCGAGTACTACGTGCCGACGCGGGACGAGACCACCCAGCGGGTCGTCGACCCGATCGCGGTGACCGTGGCCGACGGCAGGGCCTACCTGGATGCCTGGTGCCACCTGGCCGAGGACCGCCGGCTCTTCCGCGTCGACCGGATCACCGGCCTCGAGGTGCTGGACGCACCGCGGGTCGCCCACGACCTCGAGCCGCGGGACCTCTCGGCGGGGCTGTTCGAGCCCGGTCCCGCCGACCTGCGGGCCCGGGTGCTGCTGAGCCCGGAGATGCGCTGGTTCGCCGAGTACTACCCCGTCCTCACCACCCAGGACACGGCGGACGGCGGGCTGGAGGTCACCCTCGCGGTGAGCGACGAGCGCTGGCTGCTGCGCCTGGCCCTCCGGTTCGGGCACGGGCTGACCGTGCTCGAGCCGGTCGACCTGCGCGCCCGTGTGGCGACCATCGCGGCGGATGCGCAACGCCTGCACACCGCCACCGCGTAGCATGGCTGGGTCGGCGAGGGCCGGCGGTGAGAACCCGGACGAATGGGGAGCACAGTGTTCAGGCAAATCGGAGCACCCGAGATCATCTTGATCCTCGCGGTCGTCGTGCTGCTCTTCGGCGCCAAGAAGCTTCCCGAGCTCGCCCGGGGCTCCGGGCGTGCGCTGCGCATCTTCAAGGCCGAGACCAAGGGCCTGGTCGACGACGACGACGAGACGACCGCACCGCCCGCTGCACCTCGCGCCATCCCCCCGGGTGAGGCAGCGCCCGGCCCGGTCGCCGCCCACGAGGTGCCGCCGGCCGAGCGCAAGCCCGACAGCGCCGACTAGTCGCGGACAGGGGTCGATGTCCCTCGCCGGGGTCGTCCAGCTCTTCCGGATCAAGCCCGAGCACCCGGTCGGTGACGAGGGCCGGATGTCGCTCGGCGACCACTTCCGAGAGCTCCGGGGACGGCTGCTCAGGTCTCTGCTCGTCCTCCTCGTCACGACGATCGCGGCGTTCTTCTTCTACCACCAGCTGATCGACCTGATCGTCGGGCCGTACAACCACGCCGTCCAGCTTCTCGGCGGCAAGAAGCGGGTCAACTCCGAGATCGTGCTGTCGGGGATCGCGTCCGGTCTGATGCTCCAGCTCAAGCTGTGCACCACTGCGGGGGTGGTGGTCAGCAGCCCCTACTGGCTGTACCAGATCTGGGCGTTCATCCTCCCCGGCCTGCACGCGCACGAGCGCAAGTGGACCCGGGTGTTCGTCGCGGTCGCCGGGCCGCTGTTCTTCGCCGGCGTGGCCGTCGGGTACTACATCATGCCGAAGGGCCTGCAGTTCCTCATCTCGATGAACACCCCCGGCGGCTTCCGGAACCTGAACGACTTCGACCACTTCTACACGTTCATCCTCCGCACCCTGCTGATCTTCGGCCTGTCCTTCGAGATCCCGCTCTTCGTCGTCCTGCTCAGCCTCGCCGGCGTGGTCTCCGGCAAGACGCTCGGGCAGCACCGGGCCTGGATCATCGTCGGCACGTTCGTGTTCGCCGCCGTCGCCACACCGTCGACCGACCCGTTCTCGATGACGATGCTCGCCGTACCGATGTCGCTGCTGTTCCTGCTCTCCGAGATGATTGCGCGGCTCGTCGACCGCCGCCGCGCGCGCACGGCCGAGGACGGACTCGCCGACGACGAGCTCTCACCCCTGTAGTCCTGCCTCCTCGGGTCGTTGGCCTCTGGCCGGTCCGCCCGATCGATGGCGCTCTGGAGACGATGGAGACCGAACGATGAAGAAACCCGCGACCGGCGGCGGCCCGTCGAAGCCGCGGTCACCCCGGCGCGTGCGCGCGGTCGTCCCGATGCTGGCGTGGCTCCTCGTGGCAGCGAGCGGCTGCGGCGTCTCGGGCGCACCCGAGCAGCCGCCGCCCACCGCTGCGGCCCAGGAGACCCACCGGCCCAACATCGTCTTCGTGCTCACCGACGACCTGACCGCCGACCTGGTCCGGCACATGCCGCACGTGCTCGCCATGGAGCGGCACGGCACGACCTTCACGAACTACACCGTCACCGACTCCCAGTGCTGCCCGTCGCGGTCCTCGATCTTCAGCGGCAACTACCCGCATGACACCCGGGTCTTCACCAACAGCCCGCCGTGGGGTGGCTACGGCGTCTTCCACGCTCGCGGTGAGGAGCAGGCGACCTTCGCCACGGCGCTGCACGACGCGGGCTACCGCACCGCGTTCCTGGGCAAGTACCTCAACGGCTACCAGCCGGGCAGCCCGTCGCGTCGCGCCAGCCCGACGCCACCCGGATGGGACGAGTGGGACGGGGTCGGCTACGGCTACTCGGAGTACGACTACCACCTGTCGCACGACGGCATCTCGACGTTCTACGGGCACGATCCCGGTGATTACCTGACCACGGTGCTGCGGCACCGCGCGAGCGGCTTCATCACCTCGGCCGCGAGCTCCGGCCACCCGTTCCTCCTCGAGGTGGCCACCTTCACGCCGCACACACCGTCGGTCCCGGCCCCTCGCGACGCCGCGGCCTTCCCGGGACTGCAGGCACCGAGGACGGTGGCGTTCAACGCGCTGCCGAGCAACCCGCCCCCGTGGCTCGCGGGCCGACCGCCGCTCACCTCCACGGAGATCCGCGACATCGACCGCCGGTACCGTCGCCGGGCGCAGGACGTCCTGTCCATCGACCGGCTCCTCGGCGGCATCGAGCGTGCTCTCGCGGCGACCGGCGCGGCCGACGACACGGTCGTAGTCTTCAGCTCCGACAACGGCTACCACCTGGGCGAGTACCGCCTCCAGGCAGGCAAGATGACCGCGTTCGACACCGACATCCTGGTCCCGCTCGTCGTGACCGGTCCGGGCGTCCGCGCGGGCGCCAGCAACGCCGACGCCGTGCAGAACATCGACCTCGCGCCCACCTTCGAGGAGCTCGCCGGCCTGCGGCCGAGTCCGCTGATGGACGGCGTCAGCGTCGTCGACCTGCTCCATGGGCCGGTGCCCGGCTGGAACAACGCGGCCCTCGTCGAGCACCACGGGCCGGACACCGACGTCAACGATCCCGACTACCCCGGTCCACGCGGAGCCAACCCCCCGTCGTACACGGCGCTGCGGACCACGCGGTACACCTACGTCGAGTACGCCGACGGGGCGGTCGAGCTCTACGACCTCCGGCGTGATCCGCTCGAGCTGGACAACATCGCCGACCGGGTCGCTCCGCAACGGCTCGCCCGGCTCCACGGCGAGCTGGTCGACCTCCGCGACTGTCACGGCGCCGTCGCGTGCTCGGCGGCGCGCAACGTCCGGTAGCCGGATTCGCCCGCCGGGGCAATATGCTCGCGACGTGCCCGAGCAGATCGCCCTCCTCACCAACCCGACCTCGGGGAAGGGGAAGGGCGCCCGGGTCGCCGGCGAGGTGGCCCCGCGGCTGCGCCACGCCGGGTTCAGCGTGCGCGAGCTCACCGGTCGGGACGCCGACGAGGCCCTGGACCTCGCCCGCGGGTGCGTCGAGGACGGCGTCGAGACGCTCGCCGTCGTCGGTGGTGACGGCATGGTGCACCTCGCGGTGCAGGCGCTGGCCGGATCACAGACGCGCCTGGGGCTCGTCCCGGCCGGCACCGGCAACGACGTGGCCCGCTACCTGGACCTGCCTCGCAAGAGCGCGCACGCCGCGACCGACGTGCTGATCGGGGGCAAGGAGCGCACGATCGACCTGGCGCGCGTGGGCACGCGGTACTACGTCACGGTGCTGGCGGCAGGCTTCGACGCGAAGGTCAACGAGCGCGCCAACCAGATGACCTGGCCACGCGGTCAGATGCGCTACAACCTGGCGACGATCGCCGAGCTGCGCACGTTCCGGCCGATCCCGTACGTCCTCGAGATCGACGGCGACGAGCAGCGGTTCGAGGCGATGATGGTCGCGGTGGGCAACGGTCCGTCCTTCGGTGGCGGCCTGCGGATCACCGAGGGCGCCCTGCTCGACGACGGGCTGCTCGACGTGGTGGTGATCCGGCCGATGAGCAAGACCTCCCTGGTGCGGACCTACCCGAAGCTGTTCAAGGGCACCCACGTGCTGCACCCGGAGTACCGCCACTACCCGGCCCGCACCGTGACCATCGCAGCGCCGGGAGTCGTCGCCTACGCGGACGGGGAGCGGATCGGGGCGCTGCCGCTGACCGTCGAGGTCGTCCCGCAGGCGCTGCGCGTGCTGGTGCCGTGAACGCCTCCTCCGGTACCGGGCCGGCCGACCAGTACGCCCGCTTCCAGCGGAGCCGTCGCCACCCTGCCCTCGCGGAGTTCACCTCCCACTACGACTTCCCGCTCGACGACTTCCAGGTCCGGGCGTGCGAGCAGCTCGAGGACGGTCACTCCGTCCTGGTGGCGGCACCGACCGGGTCCGGCAAGACGCTGGTGGGCGAGTTCGCCGTGCACCTGGCGCTCACCACGGGTCGCAAGTGCTTCTACACCACGCCGATCAAGGCACTCTCCAACCAGAAGTTCAACGACCTCGTGGCCCGCCACGGCGCGGAGCAGGTCGGCCTGCTCACCGGGGACAACACGATCAACGGCGAGGCGCCGGTCGTGGTGATGACCACCGAGGTCCTCCGCAACATGCTGTACGCCGGGTCGCGCACCCTCTCCGGTCTCGGCTTCGTCGTGATGGACGAGGTCCACTACCTCGCCGACCGCTCCCGCGGCGCGGTCTGGGAGGAGGTGATCATCCACCTGCCCGAGTCGGTCGCGGTGGTGTCCCTCTCGGCCACGGTGAGCAACGCCGAGGAGTTCGGCGAGTGGCTCGGGACCGTCCGCGGGGAGACCGTGACGATCGTGGAGGAGCGCCGGCCCGTGCCGCTCTACCAGCACGTGCTGGTCGGGCGCCGGATGTACGACCTGTTCGCCGACGACCCGGCTGCGCCGCAGGAGGCGAAGGTCAACCCGCAGCTGCTGCGGGTCGCCCGCGACGACTTCGCCAGCAGCCGGATGCGCGACCGGCGCTCGCCCCGTGACCGCAACGCCCGGTCGACCTCCAAGCACCGCCAGGTCGGCAACGGCCGTCGGGTCTGGATCCCCAGCCGTGCCGACGTCGTCGAGCAGCTGGACGCTGCCGGGCTGCTGCCGGCGATCGTCTTCATCTTCAGCCGCGTCGGCTGCGACGCCGCGGTCCAGCAGTGCCTGAACGCCAACCTGCGGCTGACCACGCCCGCCGAGCGCGACGAGATCTTCGCCTTCGTCCAGGAGCGCTGCTCCAACCTCCCGGACGAGGACCTGCAGGTCCTCGGCTACCACGAGTTCCTCGACGGGCTCACCCGCGGCATCGCCGCGCACCACGCCGGGATGCTGCCCACCTTCAAGGAGTGCGTGGAGGAGCTCTTCCTGCGGGGCCTGTGCCGCGTCGTCTTCGCCACCGAGACGCTGGCGCTCGGCATCAACATGCCGGCCCGGTCGGTGGTGATCGAGAAGCTCACCAAGTGGAACGGCGAGACCCACGCCGACATCACGCCGGGGGAGTACACCCAGCTGACCGGCCGGGCGGGTCGTCGAGGCATCGACGTCGAGGGCCACGGCGTGGTGCTCTGGCAGCCCGGGCTCGACCCGAAGTCGGTCGCCGGCCTCGCCTCGACCCGGACCTACCCGCTCAAGTCGTCCTTCCGGCCGACGTACAACATGGCGGTGAACCTGGTCCACGAGTTCGGCCGCGAACGTGCGCGCGAGCTGCTGGAGTCGTCGTTCGCGCAGTTCCAGGCCGACAAGGCGGTCGTCGGCCTCGCGCGGCAGCTCCGCAAGAGCGAGGACGCCCTCCAGGGGTACGCCGAGGCCGCGGCCTGCCACCTGGGCGACTTCATGGAGTACGCCGCGCTGCGCCGCACGCTGAGCGACACCGAGACCGCGCTCGCGAAGGCGCGGCGCGTCGACCGACGGGCCGAGGTGATCACCTCGCTCGAGCAGCTCCGGCCCGGTGACGTGATCGAGGTGCCGGCCGGCCGGTTCTCCGGGATGGCGGTGGTGATCGACCCCGGCGGCAAGGCCGACCGCGACGGCCCGCGGCCCTACGTCCTGACCGCCGACCGCCAGGCCCGGCGGCTCAGCCTGGTGGACTTCCCGACCCCGGTCGCCTCGATCACGCGGATCCGGATCCCGAAGACCTTCAACGGACGCAACCCGCAGTCCCGGCGCGACCTGGCGTCCACCCTGCGCGAGCGCACGCACGGCCTGACGCCGCCCCCGACGCGGGGCGCCCGCGGGGCCGGCACGCCCGAGCCGTCCGGCTCCGACCGGATCGAGCAGCTGCGTCGCGAGCTGCGCGACCACCCCTGCCACCGGTGCCCTGACCGCGAGGACCACGCCCGCTGGGCCGAGCGCTGGTTCAAGCTCGACCGCGACGCACGCACGCTGCGGCGCCGGATCGAGCAGCGCACGAACACCATCGCCCGACAGTTCGACCGGGTCTGCGAGGTCCTCGACACCCTGGAGTACCTCGACGGGGACACCGTCACCTCGCGCGGGCGCGCGCTCATGCGGATCTACAACGAGATGGACCTGGTGACCGCCGAGTCGCTGCGGGTCGGGCTGTGGGACGACCTCGACGCCAGCCAGCTCGCGTGCGTGCTCTCCGCCCTGGTCTTCGAGACCCGGCGCGCCGACGATGCCGCGGCACCGCGGATCCCCGGGGGCCGGGTCCGGGACGTGCTCGGCGCGATGACCTCGCTGTGGGCCGACCTGGACGCGCTCGAGAAGGAGCACCGGCTCGAGCAGCTGCGCGAGCCGGACCTCGGGTTCTGCTGGGCGGCGTACCGGTGGGCCGAGGGCGACGACCTCGACGACCTGCTCGAGGAGACCGACCTCGCCGCCGGAGACTTCGTCCGCTGGATGAAGCAGCTCCTCGACCTCGCCGGCCAGGTCGGTGACGTCGCGGGTGGACCGCTGCGCGAGACCGCCCGTGAGGCCGTGAACCGCCTCCGCCGGGGCGTGGTGGCCTACTCGTCGGTGACCGACTGAGTGCTGCTGCCGCGTCGGCTCAGGGCATCGGCCGGTGCTCGTACGGCGTGGACAGCACGATCGTGGTCCGCGTCGAGACGTTCGCCGCAGCCCGGATCCGCGACAGCAGCTCCTCCAGGTCGGCCGGCACCGCGACCCGGACCTTCAGGATGTAGGACTCCTCGCCGGCGACCGACCAGCAGCTCTCGATCTCCTCGATCGGGGCGAGACGCTCCGGGTAGTCGTCGGCGGCGGCAGCGTCGATCGGGGTGATCGAGATGAACGCGGTCAGGGGACGGCCGGCCTTGGCGTGGTCGATGGACGCGCCGTACCCCGTGATCAGGCCACGTTCCTCGAGGCGCTTGACCCGCTGGTGCACCGCGGAGGTGGACAGGCCGGTGGCCTTCCCGAGATCCGTGTACGACATCCGTCCGTCGCCGGCCAGCAGGCTCAGGATCTGTCGGTCGATCTTCTCCACGGCGCTGAGCCTAGTGCCACGGCGCCCAGCCGCAGAGAGCATTCAGGGGCCGGACGCTCACCCCTGGGACTCGGAGCCGGTCCGCGACCGCCGGCTACTCGGCTGGTCGCTGCAGGAGCCGTTGAGAAGAGGCGAAGCCGAGTCTCTCGTAGAGGGGCACGGCCTGGCGGCTCGAGTGCACCGTCACCCGCGCCGCACCGAGACGCACCGCGTGCTCCGCCGCGGTCTCCACGAGCGTGGAGCCGAGGCCCCTCCCGCGGTGCTCCGGCACCACGAAGACGCTCTGGACGTCCCCGAAGCGACGGTCTGGCGCGCCCGGCCTCGGCACGCGTGGCAGGAGTGCCAGCCACGCCATGCCGACCACCTCGGAGCCGCCGTCCACGGCGACGAAGGCATGGTGCGAGTCGCCGTGCTCGCTCCACCACGCGGCCAGGTCGACCGCGAAGGCCGCGACGGTCTGGCGGGCCCGCTCCTCGGGTGCGGCGTGCAGCCAGAGCAGGTGGGCGAGGTCTTCCACGTCCTGTCGGCCGGCCAGGCGAACGTCCATGCAGCCAGTGTTCCGCAGGGCCGCCCGTCGACGACCTGCCGCCCGAGGAGAGACCCGAAGCACTCGGTTTGAATCCCATCGAACCATGCGGCAGGGTGGTCGCCATGAACACACCACACGTCGCTCTGCTCGGCACCGGGATCATGGGTCGCGGGATGGCCCGCAACATCGTCGCGGCCGGCATCCCGCTGACCGTCTGGAACCGGAGCCCGGAGAAGGCCGCGGACCTGGGCGCCGACGTCGCGCAGAGCCCGGCGGAGGCCGCGAAGGGCGCAGACGTCGTGGTCACGATCCTCTCCGACGCGCACGTCGTGGAGGAGGTCGTGCGCGAGGCCGAGCCGGCGCGCGGCACGGTGTGGCTGCAGCAGTCCACGGTCGGTGTCGAGGGGTGTGAGCGCCTGGCGGCCCTGGCCGCCGAACTGGGCCTGGTGTACGTCGACGCGCCCGTGCTGGGCACCAAGGGGCCCGCAGAGGCCGGGCAGCTGACGGTCCTCGCCTCCGGGCCCGCCGACGCGCGCGAGACCGTGCAGCCGGTGCTGGACGCGATCGGCGCCCGCACGCTGTGGCTCGGTGCTGCCGGCCAGGGCTCGCGCCTGAAGCTGGTCGCCAACTCGTGGGTGCTGACGGTCGTCGAGGGTGTCGCCGAGGCGCTCACGCTCGCCAGGGCGCTCGGCCTGGACCCGCAGTCGTTCCTCGACGTGGTCAAGGGCGGGGCGATGGATGCTCCCTACGTCCAGCTCAAGGGGGCCGCGATGCTCAGCGGCGACCTCGACCCGCAGTTCCCGCTCTGGGGTGCGGCCAAGGACGCCCGCCTGATCCAGGAGGCCGGACGTGCGGCCGGTGTGGACCTCGCGATCATCGAGGCCGCCCGCCGGCACTTCGAGCGCGCCATGGTCGACGGGCACGGCGACCTCGACATGGCGGCGACGTACCTCAGCCACTGACGCCCGACGGCGCGTGACCCGGGTCCGGGGGAGCGGCGCACTAGCCTTGCGCCGTGACCCCGGACCGCCTGATGCTCCTCGACACCGCGTCGCTGTACTTCCGTGCGTACTACGGCGTCCCCGACTCGATCACGGCGCCCGACGGCACGCCGGTCAACGCGGTGCGCGGCCTGCTGGACTTCATCAGCCGTCTGGCCGAGGAGTACCGCCCCACCCACCTCGCCTGCTGCTGGGACAACGACTGGCGGCCGCAGTGGCGGGTCGACCTGATCCCGAGCTACAAGGCGCACCGGGTCGAGTACGTCGTGCCCGGCGGCCCGGACGTCGAGGTCGTCCCCGATCCGCTCGAGGCGCAGATCCCGGTGATCGTCGACGTGCTCGACGCCTTCGGCATCGCGATCGTCGGCGCCGACGGCTACGAGGCCGACGACGTGATCGGCACGCTCGCGACCGGTGCGGGCATGCCGGTGGAGATCGTGACGGGCGACCGTGACCTCTTCCAGCTCGTCGACGACGCCGCCGGCGTGCGGGTGCTCTACACCGCGCGCGGCGTGGGGCGGCACGAGCGCGTGACCGAGCAGGTGGTGCGCGACAAGTACGGCGTCGAGGCCCACCAGTACGCCGACTTCGCGACCCTGCGCGGCGACACGTCCGACGGCCTGCCCGGAGTGGCCGGCGTCGGGGAGAAGACCGCCGCGACGCTGCTCGGTCGGTTCGGCTCGGTGGCCGCGCTGCGCGAGGCGGCGCTGGACCCGGAGGCCGACCTCGCGCCGGGCCCGCGTCGCAAGCTGCTCGACGCTGCGGAGTACCTCGAGGTCGCACCCACCGTCGTCGCGGTGGCCCGCGACCTCGACCTGGACGACCCCGACCTGCGCCTGCCGCGGACGCCCGTCGACCCCGAGGCGCTCCAGGCGCTGGCCGCGAAGTGGGGGCTCTCCAGCCCGATCGCGCGCCTGGTCGAGACCCTCACCGACCTGCACGCCTGAGGGGTCGGCCCGCGGTCAGCGCACGGCGTGGTGCGCGGCCACGGTCGCCGCGCGCAAGCGGATCAGTGCGCCTGCAGGGCCGCCGTACGCCGGGACGCCTCGGCCATCTCGGCCGCCTTGAGGGCGGACTCGTCGAGTGCGCCGTGCTCGCGCCACCACGCCTGACCTTCCTCGGGCAGGGTGTGGATCGGGTCGTAGTACTCGTAGAGCCGGCTCAGCGCGTCCGGGTCTTCGGCCTCGATCGAGGTGCGGTAGTTCTTCGTCCAGTACGAGATGCCACGCTCGGTGTCGTACGACGCGACCTGGTGCACCCACCGCTTGCCGACGAAGGGCACGTCGCAGACGATCCGCGGCGTCGCGAAGCCGGGCAGGTAGCCCATGATGTGGTGCTGCAGCCGCTGCGCGTCACGCACCGAGATCCGCCAGTGCTCGGAGTAGGGGATCAGGTCGCACATGTAGAAGTAGTAGGGCATGATCTGCGCGCCGTCGAGGAGCCGGAAGCACAGGTCGAGCAGCGCGTGCGGGTCGGCGTTGACGCCGTTGAGGATCACGCCCTGGTTGCGCACGTCGCGGACACCCTCCTCGAACATCGCGGCCGTTGCCTTCGCGACCATCGGGGTGACCGAGTTGGCGTGGTTGACGTGCGTGTGGATGGCCAGCGACACCCCGCGCGAGCGCGCGAGGCGGGCGACCCGTCCGACGCCGGCGCGGACGTCGTCCTGCAGCCAGTGCTGCGGCAGCCCCATCAGGGCCTTGGTGGCCAGCCGGATGTCGCGGATGTTCTCGATCTCCAGCAGCTTGGTCAGGAAGTCCTCGAGCCGCGCGATCGGCATGTTGGCGACGTCGCCTCCGGAGACGACCACGTCGCGCACCTGCGGCGTGCGGCGCAGGTAGTCGAGCATGGCGTCCAGCCGGTCGACCGGCTTCAGCTCGAACTTGAGCTTCTCGACCTGGGGCGTCGAGTTGCCGACGAGGTCCATCCGGGTGCAGTGCCCGCAGTACTGCGGGCAGGTCGGCAGCAGCTCGGCGAGGACCTTGGTGGGGTAGCGGTGGGTGAGGCCCTCCGCGGCCCACATGTCGTGCTCGTGCAGGGAGTCGCGGGTCGCGTGCGGGTGCGAGGGCCAGTCGGTGCGTCGGTCGGAGAAGACCGGCAGCATGTAGCGGCGCACCGGGTCGGCGTACAGCGCCTCGGTCAGGGAGCCGGCGCCGCCGGCGGGCGCGGTCGGCACCATGGTGTTCAGCATCTGCGGCGGCACCAGCATCGACATGGTCGCCCGCTCGGCCTGGTCGCGCTCGAGGTCGGCGTAGAAGCGGTCGTCCACGAGGTCGCCGAGCAGCTCGCGCAGCTGCTTGACGTTCTTCACGCAGTGCGCCCGCTGCCACTGGGCGCTGGCCCAGTCCGCCTCGGTGACGTCGCGCCACCCCGGGAAACGACGCCAGTCGGGCTCGACCAGCTCGGTGCGCCGGTAGGGGTACGGCTGCGCGTGGGACTGGGCATAGGCCTCCGAGGCCCCCGGATCCGACAGCGCGAGGCCGATCGACGTCTCGATGCTCATCTGGTCCTCCTGGCCGCGGTCGGCGGCGTACGTCGCGTGCGCGTCTCGGTTGTGTGACCCGCGGCTCTGGTGCCAGAGTAGGAGAAGCCGTTCGGCAATGCCACCTTGACACGAAACGATTTCCTGTCAGAGAGGTGCTTTTGTGGAAGGAATACCCGTGACGTCCGTGCAGACCGCCGCTGATCCTGTGGGCTCCCACCGGGTGCTCGCCCCGGCCGGAGCGCTGCCGCAGACCGCCGAGCGGCTGGACACGCGGGCCGACCTCTGGCCCGACGAGGTGCGGGTCCGGGTCGAGCGGCTCAACCTGGACGCCGCGTCGTACCGCCAGCTGGCCGAGAAGCACCACGGCGACGGTGCTGCCGTGCGCGCCGAGGTGCTCGCGATCGTCCGCGAGCGCGGCAAGATGCACAACCCGGTGACCGGCTCGGGCGGCATGCTGATCGGCACCGTGGAGGAGGTCGGCCCGGCCTCCCCGCTGGGCCTCCGGGTCGGCGACCGCGTCGCGACGCTGGTCTCCCTCACGCTCACGCCCCTGGTGATCGAGGACGGCCTCCAGAGCTGGGACGGCGGCTCCGAGCAGGTGCCCGCCGACGGCTACGCGATCCTCTTCGGGCGCAGCATCGCCGCGCCGCTCCCGGCCGACCTTCCGGCCGAGCTCGGCCTGGCGGTCATGGACGTGTGCGGCGCACCGGCCCTGACCCGGCGGGTGGTCGACGGGTACGCCCAGCCGGTCGTGGCCGTGATCGGCGGCGCCGGCAAGTCCGGGGCGCTCAGCCTCGCTGCCGCCCGGAGGGCCGGTGCCGCACGCACGATCGGAGTGGTGCCCCACGAGGCCGAGGCCGCGCTGCTCCGCGACGCCGGCCTCGCCGACGAGGTCGTGGTCGCCGACGCCCGGGACCCGCTGGCGCTGCACGACGCCGTCCGGGCGGCCGGCGGGCCCGCGGACGTCACGGTGGTGTGCGTCGACGTGCCCGGGTGCGAGCCGGGGGCGATCCTCGCGACCGCCGCCCGCGGGACCGTCGTGTTCTTCTCGATGGCGACCTCCTTCAGCGCTGCGGCTCTCGGCGCCGAGGGCCTGGCTGCCGACGTGCAGATGCTGATCGGCAACGGCTACGTCCCGGGCCACGCGGACTACGCGCTGGAGCTCGTCCGGGGCAACGCCGGTGTCCGCGGCCTGTTCGAGCGGAGGCTGTGATGCCGCGCTCGGCGCACAACAAGCTCGGCCTGGCCGCGGCCGACGTCCGTCATGCCCGCAGCCTGGCCCGCAAGGTCGGGCGACCGATCGTGAAGCTCGCCCGGCAGCACACCACCGTCTCCGTCGAGCGCGCCACGCTGCGGCTGGCCGGACTCGCCGGCGCCGACTCCGAGGGCACGCCGTGGGTCAACCGGCTGCTCGACGTCGTGCGCGCGGACGTGGGGCTCGAGCACGGCGTCGCGCTGCCGGTGTGGGATGCCCTGGTCAGGGGAGAGGGCGAGGACCTGCTCACGCTCGCCCAGAAGGCGGCGGCAGGCTCGGTCGTCTTCCGGCTGCCCGAGGGACGCGACGCGGTCCGGGCCCGGGCCGCGGCCCGCAAGCAGGTCGGGGCCGGCGTACGCCGGATCGACGCGCGCCGCAAGGAACGCGAGCGCCTCGTCGCGCGGATCGGCGACGCGCCCAGCAAGCCGTGGATCTACCTGATCGTGGCCACGGGCGACATCCACGAGGACATCCCGCAGGCCCAGGCCGCCGCCCGTGAGGGCGCGGACGTGATCGCGGTGATCCGGTCGACGGGTCAGTCCCTGCTCGACTACGTGCCCGAGGGCGCCACCCGCGAGGGCTTCGCCGGCACGTACGCGACGCAGGAGAACTTCCGGCTGATGCGCGCTGCGCTGGACGAGACCAGCCGCGAGCTCGGTCGCTACGTCCGGCTCACCAACTACGCGTCCGGACTGTGCATGCCGGAGATCGCGACGCTCGCGGGCCTCGAGCGGCTCGACATGATGCTGAACGACTCGATGTACGGGATCCTCTTCCGCGACATCAACCCGGTGCGCACGTTCGTCGACCAGCGCTTCAGCCGCCAGATCCACGCCCGCGCCGGCATCATCATCAACACCGGTGAGGACAACTACCTCACCACCGACGACGCCGTGGAGGCCGCGCACACGGTCACCACGAGCCAGCTGCTCAACGAGTACTTCGCCAAGGAGGCGGGGCTCGAGGACTGGCAGCTCGGCCTCGGCCACGCCTTCGAGATCGACCCCGAGATCCCGGACTCGTTCCGGCTCGAGCTGGCCCACGCCATGCTGGCCCGCGAGCTCTTCCCCGACGCGCCGCTCAAGTGGATGCCCCCGACCCGGCACATGACCGGTGACGTCTTCCGTGGCTACCTGCTCGACGGTTTCTTCAACCTGGTCGGGGCGCTCACCGGCCAGGGGATCCTGCTGGTCGGCATGATGACGGAGGCCGTGGTCACCCCGTGGCTCTCCGACCGCGACCTGGCCCTGCAGAACGTCCGCTACGTGATGAACGCCGCCGGCAACCTGCACGAGGACTTCCGGCCCGCGCCCGGTGGGTTCATCCACCAGCGGGCCGAGCAGGTGCTGCGCGAGACCATCGACCTGCTCGAGCAGATCCTCGACCACGAGCGCGGCCTCCTCGACGCGATCGCCGACGGCACCTTCGGCCTGATGAAGCGCCCGGCCGACGCCGGCCGCGGCCTGGACGGGGTGGCCCGCAAGGCCTCGGGCTACTACAACCCGGCCACCGAGATCCTCGAGGGGGAGTAGTGGTTTCGAGAGCGGCAACCGCCGGCGCGCCGGGTCCGTCTGGACTGACGAGCGATGCGAGCGCAGCCGACCACAAGGCCGGCGCGCCGGGTCCGTCTGG
>NZ_RJSF01000041.1:0-29786 GCF_003725535.1 Nocardioides pocheonensis
CCAGCGCCTGGCGGACCTGGAGGTTCGTCATGCGCTTGAAGTTCGGCACCAGGTAGTCGGTGTACGGCGAGGTCACGGTCACGGAGCGCTTGGCCACGTCACCGGTGATCTGGCTGTAGTACGACGACGGGATCCGGCGCTCGGTCACGGCGAACTTGTCCTGACCGCTGTCCGCGATCAGCTGGTCGGTGACCTGCTCGGCGGTCTTGCCGATGTCGAAGACGATCTTGTCCGGCAGCGCCTTGCGGATGTCGGCCGAGTCGGTCGACGCGTCGTAGTTCGGGTTCCGAACCAGCGTGCCGCCCTTCTGCTTGTCCCAGGTGCCCTCGAGCTTGTACGGCCCGTTGGAGAAGATCTGGTAGTTGGACTTGTCGCCCTGGTCCTTGTCCTGGCGGTACGGGTCCATCATGTGCAGCGACGCGATCGCCAGCGGGAAGTCCGCCCACGGCTTCTTGAAGTGGTAGGTGATCGTGTTGCCCTCGCAGGTGATCGCCTTGTCGAAGGCGGCCTTGCCCTCCGGCGAGCTCTGGTAGGGGCCGGTGTAGATCGGCAGGCCGTCCTTGCCCTCGGGGATGTCGAGGTAGGTCAGGATGTAGTTCGGGCCGCCGGTGATGATGTCGGTCGCGAACACGCGCGAGGCGCCGTACTTGAAGTCCTCACACGTGATCGGCTTGCCGTCCTCCCACTTCACGCCGTCCTTGACCGTGAACTTCCACGTCTTGGCGCCGTCGGAGGACTGACCGGTGTCGGTCGCGAGGTCGGCGACCGGCGTGGTCGAGACCTTCTCGTCCGCGGAGATCGGGAAGGTCACCAGGCTGCGGTAGACCGTCCGGCTCCAGTTGGTGATGTCGCGACCGACGTAGGTCCGCTGAGGATCGGTGTGCTCGAGAGCAGCGAAGATGTAGTAGGTCAGGGTGCCGCCCTTGCCGCCTCCGGCGCTGGCCCCCGTGTTGCCCTTGTCGTTGCTGCTGCCGCCCCCACCGCACGCGGCGAGCGCGATCGACATAGACGCCGCAGCCGCAACTGCGAGCACCTTCTTTCGATAGCTAGCCATTACCTCTCCTCCATTGTGTGTCGCGCCGAGTCAGGCGGCACATCCGGCAACGCGGTGTTGCCGAAGTCTTGGGTCATCGATCTGCCTTCGGGTCCAGCGCGTCGCGCAGACCGTCGCCGAGCAGGTTGAAGCTGACCACGATGATCGCGATCAGGAGCGCCGGGAAGAAGAAGTACGCGAAGTCGGCGACCGAGAAGTTGATCGAGTCGACCAGGATGTTTCCCAGCGTCGGGGTCGGCGGGTGGATGCCGACGCCGAGGAAGCTCAGTGCGGCCTCGGCGGAGATGTACGCCGGCATGGTGAGCGTGAACGACACCAGCACGGGAGCCCACAGGTTGGGAAGGATCTCCCGGAAGTACAGGCGCATCTTCGACGCTCCGAGCAGGCGAGCGGCGTCGATGAACTCGCGCTCGCGGATCGACAGCACCTGGCCGCGGATGAGGCGGCAGATCGGGGGCCACCCGAACAGGCCCAGCACGAGCACCTCGTAGAAGCCGTTGGGCAGCGGGTCGGAGCCGTTGCCGGGCAGGTACTTGGCCGCGAGCGCGACGCCGGTGGCGGACAGCGCCAGCAGCATCAGCGTCTGCGGGAAGGACAGCGTCAGGTCGACCAGGCGCCCGACCACCGAGTCGACGAGGCCGCCGGTGAATCCGCCGATGATGCCGAGCACGGTGCCGATGATGATCGCCACCAGGCTCGCGGCGAGCGCGATCGAGAGCGAGAAGGTGATGCCGTACCAGAGCCGCGACAGCAGGTCGGTGCCGGTGCCCGGCACGATGCCGAGGGGGTGTGCCCAGCTGATCCCGCCCCACTTGGCCTTCGGGATGCTGCCGAGCGCGGGGTCGAGGAGGTCCTGGTTCAGCTTCAGCGGGTCGATCACGCCGACCTTGACCAGCACCGGGGCCATGATCCCGCCGACCACGTACGTCGACACCACGAAGAACGAGAGCATCGACAGCTTGTCGCGCCGGAACCGCCCGAGGGCCAGCTGGGTCGGAGACTTGCCGAGGACCCGCTCGGGGTCTTCCACGTCGAGGTTGACGGTGCTCTCGAGCCGCTCGAGCTGGGACTCAGGCAGGGACATCTTCACCTCGTCGACGGATCGGTCTCGGTCTTGGGCGGCGGTTCGCGAGGTCGTCGCAACCCGTGCCGTCGGCGACTCTATGTGATGCGGGCATCACGAAGGATCACCGTGGAGTAACGATCCCGTCACGACCCGCAGGGCAGAATTTGCCGGTGGGTCACGCGTTCGACGGGAGATCCTCCGCCGGACGCGCGTCCACTCCGGCTTCCTTGCGCTGCTCGGCGGTGATCGGAGCGGGCGCGGCGGTGAGCGGGTCGTAGCCGCCTCCGCTCTTCGGGAAGGCGATCACGTCGCGGATCGACTCGGTGTGAGCCAGCAGCGCGCAGATCCGGTCCCAGCCGAGCGCGATGCCGCCGTGCGGCGGTGCGCCGTACTTGAACGCCTCGAGCAGGAAGCCGAACTTCTCGTCGGCCTCCTCCTCGCTGATGCCCATGACCGCGAAGACCCGCTTCTGGATGTCCTCGCGGTGGATCCGGATCGAGCCGCCGCCGATCTCGTTTCCGTTGCAGACGATGTCGTAGGCCCACGCGAGCGAGCCGCCGGGGTCCTGGTCGAAGTGGTCGAGGTCCTTGGGGCTGGTGAACGCGTGGTGGACCGCGGTCCAGGCGCTGTAGCCGAGCGCGACGTCACCGGACGCGGTCGCGTCTGACGACGGCTCGAACAGCGGCGCGTCGACCACCCACAGGAAGCTCCAGGCGTCCTCGTCGATCAGACCGCAGCGCCGGCCGATCTCGACACGAGCAGCACCGAGGAGCGCGCGGCTCGACTTGACGTCGCCGGCCCCGAAGAAGATGCAGTCACCGGGGACCGCGCCGACGTGCTCGGCCAACCCGGCCCGCTCGGCATCGGTGAGGTTCTTGGCCACCGGGCCACCGAGCTCGCCGTCCTCGCCGACGAGCACGTAGGCGAGGCCTCGGGCACCGCGCTGCTTGGCCCACTCCTGCCAGGCGTCGAGCTGCTTGCGCGGTTGGCTCGCACCGCCCGGCATGACCACCGCGCCCACGTACGGCGCCTGGAAGACCCGGAAGGTGGTGTCCTTGAAGAACTCGGTGCACTCGACGAGCTCCTGCCCCATCCGCAGGTCGGGCTTGTCGGAGCCGTACCGAGCCATCGACTCGGCGTAGGTCAGCCGCGGGAGCGGGGTCGGCACGTCGTACCCGACGAGCTTCCACAGCGCGACCAGGATCTCCTCGGTCAGGGCGATCACGTCGTCCTGCTCGACGAAGCTCATCTCGATGTCGAGCTGGGTGAACTCGGGCTGCCGATCGGCGCGGAAGTCCTCGTCGCGGTAGCAGCGCGCGATCTGGTAGTAGCGCTCCATGCCGGCGACCATCAGCAGCTGCTTGAACAGCTGCGGGCTCTGCGGGAGTGCGTACCAGCTGCCCGGCTTGAGGCGCGCCGGCACCAGGAAGTCGCGGGCGCCCTCGGGGGTCGACCGCGTGAGGGTGGGGGTCTCCACCTCGACGAAGTCGTGGGCGGCGAGCACGTCGCGGGCCGCCTTGTTGACCTTGCTGCGCAGCCGCAGCGCGGAGTTCGGGCCGGTGCGCCGCAGGTCGAGGTAGCGGTGCTTGAGCCGCACCTCCTCCCCCACCTCCACGTGCTCGTCGACCGGGAACGGGAGCGGGGCCGACTCGCTCAGCACGTGGACGTCGGTGGCGATCACCTCGATCTCGCCGGACGGCAGGTTCGGGTTGGCGTTGCCCTCGGGGCGCAGGGACACCTCGCCGACGATCTTGAGGCAGTACTCGTTGCGGAGGTTGCCGGCGACCGCCTCGTCGCGGATCACGACCTGGACCACGCCGCTGGCCTCGCGCAGGTCGATGAAGGCCACTCCCCCGTGATCGCGGCGACGCGCCACCCAGCCGGCGAGGGTGACGGTCTGGCCGACGTGCTCGGCGCGCAGGGCGCCGGCGTCGTGGGTGCGGATCACGAGAGCTGCTCCTTGATCGTGGGTTTCAGGTCGGGGGCGGGTGGGGTCCAGGTCGCCGGGTCCACCGCGGTCTGCTCACCGCTGCGGATGTCCTTGACCTCGGCGGCCCCGTCGGGCCCCGGGAAGAGAACGTACGGGATGCCGCGGCGCTCGGCGTACCGGATCTGCTTGCCGAACTTCTGCGGCGACGCGGCGACCTCGCAGGGGACGCCGTTGGCGCGCAGCTGATCGGCGAGCGCGTTGCTCGCCCGGCGGCCCTCCTCGTCGACGAGCGCCACCAGCACGGCACTGGGCACCGACCGGCTGGCCGAGAGCACGCCGTCGGCCAGCAGCGGGATCAGGGACCGGGACACGCCGAACGAGACGCCGACACCGGGGTACGTCGCGCGGCCGTCGGAGGCGAGGGCGTCGTACCGGCCGCCGCCGCCGACGGACTTCAGCCGCTCGTAGCCGGCCATGAAGATCTCCACGACGGTGCCGGTGTAGTAGTCCAGCCCGCGCGCGATCCGCAGGTTGGCCTCGACGGTGACGTGCCGGCGCGTGCCCGCGGAGCAGCCCTCGACCACGGCAGCCAGCTCCGCGAGGCCCTCGTCGAGCAGGTCGTCCTCGACGCCCAGAGCCCTCACCTGCTCGACGAAGGAGGTGTCGGGCACGCGGATCGTGGCGAGCTCGAGGCACCGCGCGGCCTGCTCGGCCGTCGCTCCGGCGTCGGAGACGAGCAGCTCCGCGACCGTGTCGGCCGGAAGCTTGTCCAGCTTGTCGATCGTGCGGATGGCCGCGGTGAGGTCGGGCAGACCGAGGCCCCGGTAGAAGCCCTGGATCAGCTTGCGGTTGTTGAACTGGAAGCTGAGCGGCGGCACGGGCAACGCGTCGAGGGCGTCGACCATGACCCGCATCACCTCGACGTCGTGGTGGAACGGCAGCTCGTCCTGGCCGACGATGTCGACGTCGGCCTGCGTGAACTGGCGGTAGCGCCCCTCCTGCGGGCGCTCGCCGCGCCAGGCCGGCTGGATCTGGTAGCGGCGGAAGGGGAAGTCGAGCTTCCCTGCGTTCTCCAGCACGTAGCGCGCGAACGGCACGGTCAGGTCGAAGTGCAGGGCGAGCCCCGAGTCGCCTTCGCCCTCCCCGGCCTGCACGCGGCGCAGCGCGTAGATCTCCTTGTCGATCTCGGCGCCCTTGGCGAGGCGGTCGAGCGGCTCGACCGCACGGGTCTCGATGTTGGCGAAACCGTGGAGCTCGAAGGTCCGGGACAGGGAGTCGATCACCTGCCGCTCGACGACGCGGGCGGCGGGCAGCAGCTCGGGGAACCCGCTCAGCGGGGTGGGACGGGCCATGTCACAGCCCTCGCGTCACGTGGCCGACGGAGCGGTCGTCCTGGAGGTCCAGCAGGAAGGGGTTGGTCGCCCGCTCGCGGCCGATCGAGGTCTGCTCACCGTGGCCGGGGAGGACGACGACGTCGTCGGGCAGCGTGAGCACCTTGTCGCGCAGGGACCGGAGCATGGCCTGGTGGTCGCCGCCGGGCAGGTCCGTGCGGCCGATGGAGCCCGCGAAGAGCAGGTCGCCGGAGAACATCACCTCGGAGACCTCGGCCTGCGCGTACGGCGAGCGGAACGTGATCGATCCCGGCGTGTGCCCGGGAGCGTGGTCGACGGTGAAGGCGAGGCCGGCCAGCTCCACGGTCTGCAGGTCGGTGAGCTCCTCGACCCGGTCGGGCTCGGCGAACTGGAACTTCCCGCCGAGCATCATCGCGGCGGTCTCACGCGACATGCCGGCCATGGGGTCGGCGAGAAGGTGCCGGTCGGCCGGGTGCACGTAGGCCGTCGCGTCGTACGTGCCGGCCACGGGGGCGACGCACCACATGTGGTCGACGTGCCCGTGGGTGACCAGGACCGCAACCGGCTTGAGGCGCTGCTCACGGACGACCTGGTCGACCCCCTGGGCGGCGTCCTTGCCCGGGTCGATCACGACGCACTCCGAGCCGGGACCCGTGGCCACGACGTAGCAGTTGGTGCCCCACGGGCCCGCGGGGAAACCTGCGATCAGCACTGGGTGTCTCTCCTGCGAGCGGTCGGGCGGCGAACGGGTGACGACGATCGGGCCCAGCCTACTGTCCCCGGTGACGCAGGCTCGCATGCGTACGATGAAGCCGCAGCGGTGCAGGACAGGCGCCGTGCACGGACAGCGATCACCGACAGAGGGGCACCACGTGACCGCGCAGGGCGAGAGCAACGAGGGCAGCAGGCGCACCGGGCTGACCGAGCCGAGCGAGTTCGGACGCGTCGACGAGGACGGCACCGTCTACGTCCGCGTCGGCGACCAGGAGCACGTCGTCGGTCAGTACCCCGAAGGGACGCCCGAGGAGGCGCTCGCCTTCTTCACCAAGCGCTACGACGCGCTCGCCTTCGAGGTCCAGCTGCTCGAGCAGCGCATCCGGGGCGGGGCGATGTCTCCCGACGAGGCCACCGAGTCGATCAACCGGGTCTCCGGCCAGCTCGTCGAGCCGCACGCGGTCGGTGACATCACGGCGCTCGTCGCGCGCCTCGATGCGCTCAAGCCGGTCGTCGGCCTGCAGCGCGAGAAGCGCCGCGAGGACAAGGCGCGCCGAATCGAGGAGTCCCGCGAGCGCAAGGCGGCCATCGTGGCGGAGGCCGAGAAGATCGCGGCGGGACGGGACTGGCGCAACGGTGCGAACCGGTTGCGCGAGCTCCTCGCCGACTGGAAGCAGCTCCCCCGCCTGGAGAAGTCGGTCGACGACGAGCTCTGGCACCGGTTCTCGAGCGCGCGCACGACGTACACGCGGGCGCGCAAGGTGCACTTCGCCGAGATGTCGGAGAAGCGCGACAGCGCCCGCGTCGTGAAGGAGCGGCTGGCCAAGGAGGCCGAGGAGCTCGCGGAGTCGACCGACTGGGGTCCGACGGCGTCCCGCTTCCGGTCGATGATGCAGGACTGGAAGGCGGCCGGTCCCGCCCCGAAGGACGTCGACGACGCCCTCTGGAAGCGGTTCCGCGGTGCGCAGGATGTCTTCTTCGCGGCCCGTGACGCCGCGAACGCCGAGATCGACCGCGAGTTCGCCGCGAACGCCGAGCTGAAGCAGGCCCTGCTCGTCGAGGCCGAGGCACTTCTGCCCGTGACCGACCTCGCCGCGGCCAAGCGCGCCTTCCGCGACATCGCCGAGCGCTGGGATGCCGCCGGCAAGGTCCCCCGCGACCAGATCAAGCCCCTCGAGGCGCGGATCCGGCGCGTCGAGCAGGAGATCCGCAGCCTCGAGGAGGACGAGTGGCGCAAGAGCGACCCCGAGAAGTCCGCTCGGGCCGACGACATGGTCACCAAGCTGCGTGACGCGATCACCAAGCTCGAGCGCGACCTGGACAAGGCCCGCGCCGCCGGCAACGACAAGAAGGTGAGGGACCTGGAGAGCGACCTCGCCTCGCGCCGGTCCTTCCTCGAGATGGCCGAGCGCACCGCCGCTGAGTTCGGCTGACGCCGAGAGGGCACTGCTGCTGCGTCGACGTACGCCGAGCGGGCACTTGTGCTGCGGCAGAACACCTCCAACGGGCACTTCCGATGTTGGGTTCGGCTCTGTGCCGGGATCGCCGAGCGGGCAGAAACGCTTCCTCCGCTTCGCTCCCCCAGCCTTTCAGCCCTCTCGGCTCCCTACCGGGTCACCCACCTGCGCGCCTTCGGCTGCTCAGTGGGTGACCCGGTAGGCGTCGAACACCCCGTCGATGCTGCGCACCGCCTTGAGGATCGCGCCGAGGTGCTTGGGGTCGCCCATCTCGAAGGTGAACTTGCTCTTCGCGACCCGGTCGCGGCTGGTGTTCAGGGACGCGGACAGGATGTTCACGTGCTGGTCGGACAGCACCATGGTGATGTCGGAGAGCAACCGCGCCCGGTCGAGGGCCTCGACCATGATCTGCACGAGGAACGTCGACTGGGCGGTGGGCGCCCACTCGACGTCGACGAGCCGCTCGGGCTGGCTCAGCAGCGACCGCGCGTTGGTGCAGTCGCGGCGGTGCACGGAGACCCCGGACCCGCGGGTGACGAACCCGAGGATCTCGTCGCCGGGCACCGGCGTGCAGCACTTCGCGAGCTTCACCAGCACGTCCGAGGCACCCATCACGATCACGCCGGAGTCGCCGGGCGCCTTCGTCGCCCGCCGCGGCCGGGTGATCGTGACCGCCTCGGCGAGGTCCTCGGCCGCACCCTCGGCGCCGCCGTACAGCTCGATCACCTTGCGGACGACCGTCTGCGCGCCGAGGTTGCCCTCGCCGACGGCGGCGTACAGGGCGGAGACGTCGGCGAGCCGCATCTCGTGGGCGACCTGCGTGAGCGACTCGTGGGTCATCACGCGCTTGAGGGACACGCCCTCCTTGCGCATCAGGCGGGCGATCTGGTCCTTGCCGTGCTCGATCGCTTCCTCGCGGCGCTCCTTGGTGAACCAGTGCCGGATCTTGCTGCGAGCGCGCGGTGACTTCACGAACGTGAGCCAGTCGCGGCTCGGACCCGCGTTGGGCGACTTGGAGGTGAAGACCTCCACCACGTCTCCGTGCTCGAGCTGGGACTCCAGCGGCACGAGTCGGCCGTTGACCCGGGCCCCGATCGTGTGGTGCCCGACCTCGGTGTGGATCGCGTAGGCGAAGTCGACCGGCGTGGAGCCGGTGGGCAGGCCCATCACGTCGCCCCTCGGCGTGAAGACGTAGACCTCGGCGGCGTTGATCTCGAAGCGCAACGACTCCAGGAACTCTCCGGGGTCCTCCACCTCGTTCTGCCAGTCGAGCAGCTGCCGGACCCAGGGCATGTCGCTCTGCGCCGACTCCTGCAGCGACTTGTCGGTGTCGCGTCCCTCGTGGACGTCTTCCTTGTACTTCCAGTGCGCGGCCACGCCGTACTCGGCGCGACGGTGCATGCCGAAGGTACGGATCTGCATCTCGACCGGCTTGCCCTGCGGGCCGATCACGGTCGTGTGCAGGGACTGGTACATGTTGAACTTCGGCATCGCCACGAAGTCCTTGAACCGGCCCGGGATCGGGTTCCAGCGGTTGTGCAGCACGCCGAGGACGGCGTAGCAGTCGGCGTCGTTCTCGACCAGGATCCTGATCCCGACGAGGTCGTAGATGTCGGTGAAGTCGCGACCGCCGTGGATCATCTTCTGGTAGATCGAGTAGTAGTGCTTGGGGCGTCCGGTGACGCGGGCCTTGATCTTCGAGGCCTTCAGGTCGGTCTCCACGACGGAGATCACCTGCCGCATGAACTGGTCGCGCGACGGGGCTCGCTCGGCGACCATCCGGACGATCTCGTCGTAGATCTTCGGGTGGAGGGTCGCGAAGGCCAGGTCCTCCAGCTCCCACTTGATCGTGTTCATGCCCAGGCGGTGGGCCAGCGGGGCGAAGATCTCGAGGGTCTCGCGCGACTTGCGCTCCTGCGTCTCGGCCTTGACGTAGCGCAGCGTGCGCATGTTGTGGAGCCGGTCGGCCAGCTTGATCACGAGCACGCGGATGTCGCGGCTCATCGCCACGATCATCTTGCGGATCGTGTCGGACTGCGCGGAGTCGCCGTACTTGACCTTGTCCAGCTTGGTCACGCCGTCGACCAGCAGCGCGACCTCGTCGCCGAAGTCGGTGCGCAGCTGGTCCAGCGTGTACGGCGTGTCCTCGACCGTGTCGTGCAGGAGGGCCGCCACGAGGGTCGGCTCGGTCATGCCGATGTCGGCGAGGATGGTGGTGACCGCGAGCGGGTGGGTGATGTACGGGTCGCCGCTCTTGCGCATCTGGCCGCGGTGCATCCGGTCAGCGGTGTTGTAGGCCCGCTCGAGCAGCGCCAGGTCGGCCTTCGGGTGGTTGGCGCGGACGGCACGGAACAGCGGCTCCAGCTCGGGGTTGCCGCCCTGCTTGCTGGTACCGATCCGGGCGAGCCGGGCGCGCATGCCGCGGCCGCCGCTCGGACCGACCGGCGGCACGGGTGCCGCAGGCCCCGTCGCAGGAGTCGAGCCCGTGGGCGAGGCGGGAGTCGAGGGCGGGGTCGCGGGCGCAGCCGGAACCGGCCGCGTGGTCACCGGTTCGTCCGCCATGAACAGAGTCTAGGGCCGCGCCTGCGACCGCCGGCCCGAAGGAGTCAGATGGTGCGCAGCGCCGTCAGGGGCAGGCCGTCGAGGGCGGCGCGCCCGTCGAGGAACGACAGCTCGAGCAGCACCGACAGCGCGTGCGCGGTGCCGCCGCCCTTCGTGACCAGCTCGGCGGTCGCGGCCGCCGTGCCCCCGGTCGCCAGGACGTCGTCGACCAGCAGCACCCGCTCGCCGGGGGCGAGGGCGTCGGCGTGCATCTCGAGCGTCTCCTCGCCGTACTCCAGCGCGTAGGAGACCGCGTACGTCGCCCGCGGGAGCTTGCCGGGCTTGCGCACCGGCACGAAGCCCACGCCGAGGGCCAGGGCGACCGGTGCCGCCAGGATGAAGCCGCGAGCCTCCATGCCGACGACCTTGTCGACCACCGTCGCGCCGCTGTCGTCGCGGCCTGCGTCGGCGAGCGCCTGGACCACCGCGGTGAAGGCCGCATGGTCGTCGAGCAGCAGCGAGATGTCCTTGAAGACCACACCCGGCTTGGGGAAGTCGGGCACGTCGCGGATCAGGCTGTCGATCGTCGCCGCGAGCTCGGGCGAGGCGTCGCCGGCCACCGTCACTTGCCTCGCTTCGAGCGTGGCTGGCGGGTCGGCTGGTTGCGCTTGGCCGATCCGGACTCGCGCACCGGTGACTTCGGGGTCGGGACGACCCGGCCGGACCCGGTCGCCTGGGACCCGCCGGTCGGCGCCCGGAACGGTCCGCGCGCCTCGGCCGGCGCGTCCGGCGCGTCGGGGTCGACCGCGAAGCCGGCGGGCGGCTCGCCCACGGGCATGTCCTCGGTGAACGCAGGCACGTTGGCGTAGCGGTCCGCGTCACGGCGCGCGCGGGCCCGCGCACGGGCGTCCTGCTCGCTGATCGCCTTCTCGCGCGACTTCAGCTGGGCGACCAGCGGCGTGGCGATGAAGATCGAGGAGTACGCGCCGGCCGCCATGCCGACGAACAAGGCGAGGGAGAGGTCCTTCAGCGCGCCCGAGCCGAGCTGGAAGATGCCGACGTAGAGCAGCGCCGCGACCGGTAGCAGGGCCACGATCGAGGTGTTGATCGACCGGACCAGCGTCTGGTTGATCGCGAGGTTCGCCAGCTCGGCGTACGTCTTGCGGCTCTGCTGCATGTTCTTGGTGTTCTCGCGCACCTTGTCGAAGACCACGACGGTGTCGTAGAGCGAGAAGCCGAGGATGGTGAGCACGCCCGTGACGGTCGCCGGCGTGACCTCGAACCCCGACAGGGCGTAGACCCCGACCGTGATGATCAGGTCGTGGGCGAGCGCGACCATCGCGCCGACCGACATCTTCCACTCGCGGAAGTACGCCCAGATGAACAGCACCACGAGGATCAGGAAGACGATCAGGCCGGTGATCGCGCGGTCGCGCACCTGGGAGCCCCAGCTCGCACCGACCTCCTGGGTGGAGATCTTGCTCTGGGCGTCCACGCCGACCGACTTCGCGATGGCCGCGATGACCGTGTCGGTGTCGTCGTTGGGCATCGACTCGGTCTGGGCCCGGATCGCCTTGTCGCCCGAGGTGTTCACGATCGGCGACTTCGCCTCGGGGATCCCGGTGGCCGCGATCGCCTTGCTGATCTTGTCGACGTTGGCCTGGGTCACCTCGGACTTGGGCAGGGAGACGGTGTACTCCACGCCGCCCTCGAACTCGATGCCGAGGTTCAGGCCCTTGAAGAAGAGGCCGCTCGCCGCGACGAGCACGATCAGGCCGGAGATGGCGTACCAGATCCGACGGCGCCCGACGAAGTCGATCGAGACGTGGCCCTCGTAGAGGGCATGACCCATCCTGCTGAACTTGCCCATCAGGCCTGCCCTCCCGCGAGGCGGGTCGTGCCACCGCGCTGGACGTCGACACCGAGCGTCTCACGGGAGAGACCCGAGAGCCGGTTGCCGGAGTTGAAGAACGTACGCCGGGCCAGCAGGGTGACCATCGGCTTGGTGAAGAAGAAGAACACGATCACGTCGATCAGCGTGCTGATGCCCAGGGCGAACGCGAAGCCGCGCACGACCCCGATCGCGAAGATGTAGAGCACCACGGCCGCGAGGAACGAGACGGCGTCCGCCGCCAGGCAGGTCATCCGCGCCCGGAGCCAGCCGGCCTCGACGGCGACGCGCATCGACTTGCCCGCCCGCATCTCGTCACGGATCCGCTCGAAGTAGACGATGAAGGAGTCCGCCGTGATGCCGACCGCGACGATCAGACCGGCGATGCCCGGGAGGGTCAGCGTGAAGCCGGCTGCCTTGGCCAGCACGAGCACGGTCGCGTAGGTGACCACGGCCGCGATCAGCAGGGACGCGATCACCACGGTGCCGAGCCCGCGGTAGTAGAGCAGGCAGTAGATCATCACGATCAGCAGGCCGAAGATGCCGGCGTAGATGCCGGCCGAGAGCTGGCTGCCCGCCAGGGAGGGCCCGATGATCTCGACGGTCGGCGGGTCCTCGAACCGCACCGGCAGGGCGCCGTACTTCAAGGAGTTGGCCAGCGAGGTGGCCGAGGACTCCGTGAACGAGCCGGTGATCTGGGCGTTGCCGTCCAGGATCGGGGAGGTGAAGCCCGGGCTGGAGAGCACCTTGCCGTCCAGCACGATCGCGAACAGGCCGCCGTTGGCGTAGAGCTTGCGGCTGATGTCGGCGAAGGTCTTGACGGCGCCGCCCTTGAGCTTGAGCAGGACCGCCCACGACGTGGACTGTTGCGGGATGCCCGCGGACGCCGACTTCAGCGAGGTGCCCTCGATGACGGCCTTCGAGAGCAGGTACTTCCCACCGGAGTCGTCGCAGGTGATCAGCGGCTTGCTCGGGTCGTCGGCGATCGGGGCGGCGTCCTTGCCCTTCGCCGGGCACACGTAGGCCTGGTACTTCGCCAGCCACTCGTCGCCGGGGTCCTGCACCCAGGCCAGCGGGTCGTCGATCGAGGCGCCCTTGCTGGTCGTCACGGGAGCGGTCGGGGTCGCCGACGGTGTCGTCAGCGGCGTCGCGGACGGCGTCGCCGTCGGGCTCGGGGTCGGCGACGCGTCCGCGAAGTGCGGCGCCACGCGCGGCTTCGGAGTGGCCGTGGGCGAGGCCTGACCCGCCTTCGGGGTCGCGGTCGCGCTCGGACTGGGCGTGCCGGAGGGGCTGCCGCTCGGCGAGGCCGAGGGCGTCGGGGCCGCCGGGAGGCCGGACAGCGGCTGCCCGTAGACCAGCCGGAAGCGCAGCTGGGCGGTGCGCTTGACCGAGTCGACGAGGTTCTTGCTGTTCTTGCCGGGGATCTCCACGACGATGTTCTTGTTGCCCTGCGTGGTCACGTCGGACTCGGTCACGCCGCTGCCGTTGGCGCGCGACTCGATGATCTGCCGCGCCTCCTCGAGCTTGGTCGGGTTGACGCTGGAGATCGCGGTCAACGTGATCCGGGTGCCGCCCTCCAGGTCGAGCCCGAGACGCGGCTTCCAGGTGCCGCCGAGCGCGGCGAGCCCGTAGAGCACTGCCACGGAGATGAAGAACACCAACAAGGTGCGTCCCGGTCGGGACGTTTTCTTGGCCACGGTCCTGCTTCTCCTCAGTCCTCTTCGGTCGTGCTGTCGTGGGGCCCGTCGTCGGGCCCTGCGTCCTGGGGTGCTGCGTCCTGGGCCTCGGGCACCTCCGGCGCCCTGCGGATGACCACCTGGCGGGCCGCAGTGACCACGGTGCCCGGTGCTATCTCCAGCTGCACCCGGTCGTCGTCGATCGACACCACGGTGCCGAAGATGCCGGCCGAGATGATCACCTCGTCGCCGACCGCGAGCTCCTCCTGGAGCTGGGCCACGCGCCGCTGCTGCACTCGGGCCGGCCGCATCACGATCGCCCAGAAACCGAACAGGGCGATCACGATCACCAGCAGCTGGAGCTCGGCAGGCACGTGGAGGACTCTCGACTCGGGTACGGGGTGTGTGGTCAGGACGGTGGTGCACGCCACAGAGCGGGCGCGCACGCCACCGCCGGTGAGTGTAACGGCCGACGGGTCCTGAGACGGACGGGACGTCGATCTCGCCCCGGGCTGCGCCGGCGGGCGGGCAGCGTCAGTCGGCCTCGAACAGGGTCTCGTCCACGGCGAAGGGTGCGCCGGCCGGAGCGGAGAGACCGAGGTGCGTCCACGCGCCCGGGGTGGCGACGCGACCCCGCGGGGTGCGCGCGAGCATGCCGACCCGCACCAGGAACGGCTCGGCGACCTCCTCGACGGTCTCGCGCTCCTCCCCCACGGCGACCGCCAGCGTGCTCACGCCGACCGGTCCGCCCCCGAACCGGCGACACAGTACGTCGAGCACCGCGCGGTCGAGCCGGTCGAGACCCGAGTGGTCCACCTCGAACAGGTCGAGGGCACGGTGCGCGATGTCGCGGGTGACCACGCCGTCGCTGCGCACCTGGGCGTAGTCGCGCACCCGGCGCAGCAGGCGGTTCGCGATCCGCGGTGTGCCGCGGGACCGGGAGGCGATCTCGGCGGTGCCCTCCGGGTCGGCCGGTACGCCGAGCAGGCCGGCCGAGCGACGGACGATCTCGTCGAGCTCGGCCGGCTCGTAGAACTCCAGGTGAGCGGTGAAGCCGAACCGGTCGCGCAACGGCCCCGGAAGCAGCCCGGCCCGCGTCGTTGCCCCGACCAGCGTGAAGGGCGGGATCTCCAGCGGGATCGCGGTCGCGCCCGGCCCCTTGCCGATGATCACGTCGACCCGGAAGTCCTCCATCGCGAGGTAGAGCATCTCCTCGGCGGGGCGCGACATCCGGTGGATCTCGTCGACGAAGAGCACGTCGCCCTCGTTGAGGCCGGAGAGGATCGCGGCCAGGTCGCCGGCGTGCGTGATCGCCGGGCCACTGGTGAGCCGCAGCGGACGCGACATCTCGGCGGCGATGATCATCGCCAGCGTGGTCTTGCCCAGCCCCGGTGGGCCCGACAGCAGCACGTGGTCGGGGGTGCGCTCGCGGGACCGGGCGGCCTCCAGCACCAGCGACAGCTGCTCACGCACCCGGTGCTGACCGATCACCTCGTCGAGCGACCGGGGTCGCAGCGCCGCCTCGACGGCGCGCTCGTCCGGGTCGGCGCCGAGCTCGGTCAGCGACTCCGCGCGGCGCTCGAGGTAGGCGGCCTCGGCGTCGTCGAGGGCTGCGCTCTGCGGGTGGTCGTCGGGAGTCATCGTCACGCCTTGCTCAGGGTCTGGAGGGCGAGGCGCAGCAGCCGGGCGACGTCAGGCGCCTCCATGGCGTCGGCTTCGGGCGCAACCGCGGCGACGGCCTTGTCGGCCTCCTTGCCCGACCAGCCCAGCCCGACCAGGCCGCCGTGCACCTGCGCCTGCCAACCGGCGACGGCAGCCGGGCCGGCGGCGGGCTCCACCGTGGACCCGGGCGAGCCGATCCGGTCGCGGAGCTCGAGGATGATCCGCTGCGCGCCCTTCTGCCCGATGCCGGGGACCGACGTGAGCGTCTTGACGTCGTCGCCGGCCACGGCCCGCCGGATCGCCTCCGGCGAGTGCACCGCGAGCATCGCCTGCGCGAGCTTCGGGCCGACGCCGCTCGCGGTCTGGACGAGCTCGAACATCTGCTTCTCGTCGTCGTCGGCGAAGCCGAACAGCGTGAGGGAGTCCTCGCGGACCACCATGCTGGTCGGGAGGGTCGCCTCGCTGCCACGGCGCAGGTCGGCCAGCGTGTTCGGGGTGCACTGCACCTCGAGGCCCACGCCGCCCACCTCGATCACCGCGGAGGTGAGGCCCAGCGCGGCCACCGTGCCACGCACGAACGCGATCATCGACCTGCTCCTGTCGCTCGGGCGGCCACGGCCGCCTGGATCCGGTTCGTCGCCGCGCCCCTCCAGAGGTGGCAGATGGCGAGGGCGAGGGCATCGGCCGCGTCGGCCGGCTTCGGCGCCTCCGTGAGCCGCAGCAGCCGGGTCACCATCGCGCCCACCTGCGCCTTGTCGGCACGACCGCTGCCCGTGACCGCCGCCTTCACCTCGCTCGGGGTGTGCATCGCGACCGGGATGCCACGGGACGCGGCGGCGACGAGGGCCAGCCCGCTGACCTGGGCGGTGCCCATCACGGTGCGGACGTTGGTCTGGGAGAACACCCGCTCCACCGCGATCGCGTCGGGCGCCGTGGCCTCGATCCACGCGTCGAGCCCGCGGGCGATCTCCAGCAGCCGCTGCTCGATCGGCAGGTCGGTGCCGGTGCGCACGACCCCGACGTCGACCATCGTGAGCGGCCGGCCGATGCTCCCCTCGACCACGCCCACCCCGCAACGGGTGAGCCCAGGGTCGACGCCGAGCACGCGCATGAGCCACCAATCGTCAGACGAACATATGTTCGTACGACGCTATCCCGCCCGGCTCGCGGTCCGGCGTACCGACGCGCCGCAAAATCGTCCGAGGACGGCGAGCCGAGATGGCAGCATGCGGCACATGTCGTTCCCGCACACGTACCCGGACCCGGTCTACGACGGACCCGGCGAGGTCAGCGCGACGTACCGGCCGAACGCCGCGGCACCCGACCTCGGCTCGCCCCCGGGCAACACCGTCGACTACCTGGCCACGAGCGCCTCGACGTCGGGCGCCTTCGGCCTCTACCGGTGGAACTTCGGGCCGCACGTCAGCGGACCCGACCCGCACTTCCACCGGACCATCTCCGAGTCGTTCTACGTGCTGTCCGGCACCGTGCTCATCCACGACGGCACCCGCTGGGTCGAGACCGGAGCGGGCGACTTCGTCCACGTGCCGCCCGGTGGGGTGCACGGGTTCCGCAACGAGTCCGGCGAGGAAGCCTCGATGCTGCTGCTCTTCACACCGGGCGCGCCCCGGGAGGAGTACTTCGAGACCCTGTTCGCCGGCGGCACCAAGGACATGACGGACGAGGAGAAGGTGGCGTTCTACCTGCGCCACGACAACCACTGGCTGTAGGGCCGGGGTTTTCGAGGCTCGCTGGCGCTCGCACCTCAACCACCGACGGGTCAGGCCTCCAGGGCCTCCATGATCTCGTCGGGCACGTCGAAGTTCGCGAAGACGTTCTGCACGTCGTCGAGGTCCTCCAGCGCGTCGACGAGGCGGAGCACGGCTCCCGCCGACTTCTCGTCGGCCAGCTCCACCTGCATGGACGGCACGAACGACGCCTCCGCGGAGTCGTAGTCCAGGCCCGCCTCCTGCAGCGCCGAGCGCACGGTGACGAGATCGGTCGCCTCGCTGATCACCTCGAAGGAGTCGCCGAGGTCGTTGACCTCCTCGGCGCCGGCGTCCAGGGCCGCCTCGAGCACGTCGTCCTCGGTCACGCTCTTGCCGTCCTGCTGCTGCGGGACGATCACCACGCCCTTGCGGTTGAAGAGGTAGGCGACCGAGCCCGGGTCGGCGAGGTTGCCGCCGTTGCGGCTCATCGCGGTGCGTACCTCCATGGCCGCCCGGTTGCGGTTGTCGGTGAGGCACTCGATCAGCATCGCGACGCCGCTCGGGCCGTAGCCCTCGTACATGATCGTGTCGTACGCCGCGCCGCCGGCCTCGGCGCCCGAGCCGCGCTTGACCGCGCGGTCGATGTTGTCGTTGGGGACCGAGGACTTCTTGGCCTTCTGGATCGCGTCGTACAGCGTCGGGTTGCCGGCCGGGTCGCCACCGCCCATGCGGGCGGCGACCTCGATGTTCTTGATCAGCTTGGCGAACATCTTGCCGCGCTTGGCATCGATGACGGCCTTCTTGTGCTTCGTGGTCGCCCACTTGGAGTGGCCGGACATGGGTTCCTTCCTCAGCCGGTGGTTGAGCCTGCCGAAACCACCAGGTCGACGAAGACCCGGTGGATGCGCCCGTCGCCATCCACCTCGGGGTGGAAGGACGTCGCCATCAGGTGGCCCTGGCGGACCGCGACGATCCTACCGGCGGCCTCGCCGGCCCCGACGCGGGCGAGGACCTCGACCCCCGGCCCGACCTGCTCGACCCAGGGAGCCCTGATGAAGACCGCGTGCACCGGCTCGTCGAGCCCCGCGAAGTCGAGGCGGCCCTCGAAGGAGTCGACCTGGCGACCGAAGGCGTTGCGCCGGACGGTGATGTCCAGGCCGCCCAGGGTCTCCTGGTCGGCGGTGCCGTCCACGACCCGGTCGGCGAGCATGATCATCCCGGCACAGGTGCCGAACGTCGGCATGCCGCCCCGGATCCGCTTCTGCAGCGGCTCGAAGAGGTCGAACGCCCGGGCGAGCTTGAACATCGTGGTGCTCTCGCCGCCGGGGATGACCAGGCCGTCGCACGCCTCCAGCTCGGCCGGGCGGCGCACCGGCACGGCCGTGACGCCGAGGTCGGTCAGCACGCGCAGGTGCTCGCGGACGTCGCCCTGGAGGGCGAACACGCCGATGGTGGGAGTGGTCACCCCACCATTGTCCCAGCAGCCGAGGGTGACCCGGTCTCAGGCCGGTGCGGTGTGGTCGCCCTTGCCGAGCCCGCCGTCACCGGAGCGGAGGTGCTTGGCCCCGACCAGGACGTGTCCGGCCGCGGGCACCCACCGGCCGGCTCGCGGGCCGTCGCGCCGCGAGGCGTTGCGCCCTCGGCCGTTGCGTCGGCCGGCGTCCGGCGTCGGTCGCGTCGACACGGCCGCCGGGACGAAGCACGCACCGACGAGGAGGGGCCACCACCACCACGGCACCGCAGGAGACAGGGTGACCCGCAGCCTCCCGGCCTCGTCGGCGCGGGTCACGTGCACCGTGCCCACCTTCCCGGCCGACATCACCACGCTGGCACCGTCGTGGGCCGTGAGCCGGATCGGGAGCAGCCCGGTGCCGACGTACGTCGCGTCCGCTCCCCCGCCCGCGCTCGGCACGAACGCGAGCTGCTCGGCGTTCACGAGCGGGCGGTACCACGCGATCGCCGCGCTCAGCGTGAGCGAGACGACGACGAGCAACCCGGCGGCCCTCCAGGCCGGGCGGCCGAGCCGGACCACGAGCAGCGCGAAGAGGCCCCCGACGAGCAGCACCGGGGCGGCCGCCACCAGCCAGCCCACTCCGCGCCAGCGCATCCGCACGGAGCCGACCACGTCCTCGGGCCCGAGGTGCCACGGGTCGGGAGGACTGAGCACGCCCTTCGTGGTGATCCGCCCGTCCGGGTCGACGGCCAGCACGCGGTGGCTGTAGGTCCCTCCGTGCGAGCCCGGCGGTCGGAAGGTGATGAAGTCGCCGGGGCGCAGGCTCGCGAAGTCGACGGGCTTGACCCACAACAGCGTGCCGACCGGGGCGACCGTGCCCATCGACGGTGTCTCCACCCGCTCCCAGCGGCCTCCCTGCAGCCGCCAGACCCCGCAGAAGGCGACGAAGCCGACCAGCAGCCCGAGCAGGACCCACGTGCCGACGTGGATCCAGCGTTCCGTGGAGCGCGCACGGTCGGTCATGACCAGAACACCTCCGTCGGGTCGTTCGCCCAGCTGAGGGTCTGCACCCACGCGGGGGCACCGGAGACGGCGTACCCGAACGAGATCGGGACGTAGAGGTGGAGACCGGCCAGGTCGGCGTTGTAGCCGGTGCCGGCAGACGTGGTGATCGTCAGCGACTGGGTGCCGCCGACGGCCGGAGCGGCGATCGTGGTGGCGCTTCCGTTCGCGAAGCTCGTCAGCGACTGGGCCGCGATCGAGGCGGCGGGGTTGGTGAACGCGAGCGCGACGTTCACCTTCGAGCAGGGGTCGTAGAGGTTGCCGGCGGGCAGGCTGGTGCCCGCGATCGTGGTGTAGCCGTTGTCGCCCAGCATCCAGGTCGACGCGGGCGACATCCCGCCGAGCGACGCCTGGTACGCCGCGGCCGACGCCGACCCGTTCAGGGTGGTCACGTTCGCGCCGCTGATCGCGCTCTGGATGACGAACGCACCGGACAGCGACCCGTGGAAGTACGCCGACGTCGGCGGGGTGATCAGCCCGAAGTTCGCCCAGCCCAGGTGCCAGTAGCCGCTGGTCGCCGACGCGATCGTCAGCCCGCCGGCGCTGGCCTTGCTGGCGCCGTCGACGTAGAGCGTCACCGAGGTGAGGAGGAAGACGGTGGACACGACGACGACGGCGAAGTGCCAGTTTCCGTCGGCGTAGTTCGTGCCGGAGCTGGCGATCTGCGTGCCCAGCGTGGTTGCGACGTAGGCCTTGACGTTGCCGGACTGGTCGATCCACAGCATCGGGTTCGCCCCGCCCGCGCCGTTGGACAGGCTCGCGCTCAGCGACAGCAGCCCGCCACCGAGGCTGTCCGCGGTCCGGAACCAGACGCCCATGCTGAAGTTCGTGGGCAGCAGGCCGAGGAAGCCCACGCTGGTGGTCCCGTACAGGTCCGTCGCGTACCCGCTGCCGGAGAACGAGGCCGCCGACGTGGACCCCCAGGTGTCGGCCTGCTGGAAGCCGACGGAGTTCCGCGGGAGCATCGGGTCCGAGGCCGAGGTCCCATTGGCGAAACGGACGGGCGCACAGGAGGCTCCGGTGACCGACTGGGTCACCGCGACGGTGCCGTTGTTCGTGATCGCATCGGTCCGGGTCGTCGTGGGTGACGCGACCGTGCCCAGCGTGGACGGGCACGTGGCCGTCGTGCTGCGTGCCGTCGTCGCGCAGGTGGTCGAGTTGTAGGAGTGGGTCAGCGCCATCTGGCTGACGAGCGCGTCGTCGCTCGCGTTGGTGACCTGGGCGGCGGTCCACGCCGAGCGCGTGCCGGCAGTGCCCAGGGCGAGCAGGGCGAGCGTGCTCAGCGCAGCCAGGAGCACCGTCCGGACCGGACGGTGCCGACCTCGCCGGTGCCGGGCCATGGCTACTGGGACAGGGTCCAGGTGAGCGGCTGGGTGACCGTCACACCCTGGTCGGCGATCCCGGCGCCGGCCGCGAGAGCGACGGTGAACCGGCAGGTCCACGACGCCCCGACGTCGAGGTCGCCGGCGGTCGCGGTGTGCGTCTTCGTGGCCCCCGGCGGGGCGGCCGCGGCGTAGACCAGGTCGGCCCAGGCGCTGCCGCCGGCGTACGTCGTGCCGGGCGAGCAGCTCACCGCGACGGTGAGGTCGCCGTTCGTGCAGACGTTGGCCGCGGCGGGTGTGCCGCTGCCGGCCGTGGGGCTCTGCGTGCAGCTGCCCGGCGCGAGCTGGAACGACGTGGCGTTCGCGCCGCCGATGTTCTTGAACGTGACGTCGACGGTCCGGCTGTTCCCCGGCGACAGGGGCGACGCGGTCCCGCCGTACTTGTTGACGGTCGTGCAGGTGTAGCTGTTGACCGTGCTCTGCGCCCCGTCGCTCGACCGGCAGACGGGAGTGCCCTGCGAGGCCGGGCCGGTCTCCTGCAGGACCACCGCGGTGGCCGTGGCCGCGGAGTTGGTCGAGTTGCCGAGCACGGCGCTCGTCCAGTCCGAGAGCGTCCCGCTGACCCCGAGGCTCAGCAGCAGGGCCGCGGCGCCGGACGCGAGCCACAGCAACGTCCCGGGAGTCGGCGTACGCCGGCGCGCGCGACGTCGTCCGGGCGACTGCGTCGTCGCGGCGTCCGTCGCGGTGTGGCGCCCCGGGCCGGTACGAGTGCGGTGCCCCCCGCGTCGGCGGGGGTTGCGCTCACTGGGTCCGGTGGCGGTCAGATGCCGATCTCCCATGTCAACCCCTGAGTGACGGTCTGACCGGAGTAGTTGGCCGGTGTGGCGGCCGGGAGGCTCACCGTGAACGTGCAGGTGGCGCTCGCGCCGCTCGCCAGACCGGTGGTGAGCGTGTACGGCCCGTTCGCGGCCAGGGTCGTCAGCGGGGTCGCGGCCACCGTCAGCGTGGAGCCCGTGCAGCTCACCGCCACCTTCAGCTGGGTGCACAGGTCGTCGCCCACCGCGGGCGTGTTGCCGCTCTGCGACCCGCTGTTGTAGACCGAGCTGCAGGCACCCGGCGTGAGCGTGAACGTGCTCGCGTCGCCCGATCCGGTGTTCGTCAGCGTCACGATCGTGCTGATGCTGTCGCCGGGCGACAGGGCGGTGAGGCCGGTCGCCGCCACGCCGCCGTCGCCGTACTTGTTGATCGTCGAGCAGGTGGCCGTGTTCGCCGCGGTGCCGGACGTGGTGCACGTGGTCGGGTTGCCGGCACTGTCCGGGCCGCTCTCCTCGAGGACGACGGAGGTCGTGGACTCCGCGGTGTTGCTGTCGTTGGTGAGGATCGCCGCCGACCAGCTCGACAGCGTGCCGTTGACGGCCAGGACCATGATCGCCGCCGCGACGACCCCGCACGCCCAGAGCAGGCCGGCGCGGCGCCGACGCTCGTCGGGGGTCTCGTTCTCGGTGCTGGGCTCGCTCATGAAGGACCTGCTCCACGCGTGCCGCCCGAGCGAGGTCCAAGGTGGACCCGGCTCCCTACACTGTCGGCCCGAAATGCCCGAATACGTGGAATTGTCCGGAATATGGCCCGTTTGGACTACGCGGGCTCGTCCGGTCGGCGCTGCCAGCGCGCTGCGACCTCGATCCGGCCCTCGTCGAAGTGGGCGTCGAGACCGGCGGCCGCGAAGGCCGCGAGCGCGTCGTCCAGCAACGCGTCGCCGGGCGCCACGTTGGCGGTGGTGCCGTGCCAGAGGTTGACCTCGAGCATGCCGGCGTCGATCGCGTGCCACACGTCGGTCGGGGTGAACCACGCGATCCCGGCAGGCCTCGGCACACGCCGGGCGAGCTCGTCGCGCGCGACCCAGTGGTCGGCCACACCCTGGAGCACGACGACGTCCTTCTCCTCCAGCAGGGCGAATGCCCGCTCGAGCCGGTCGTGGTCGGTGACCGCTGGCCAGGTCGCGGCGTCCTCGCGCCAGGCGGCCTCGGCGGCGGCGATCCAGGCGTCGGCCGTCGCGTCGGCCGGCAGCTCCGGGTGGTCCGCGGCGATCGCCGCCACCACGTGGTCACGCAGCTCGGACCGCGGTTGCAGCCCGGAGCGCACCACGTCGGCCACCCAGGCGCGGGTCGCGTCGGGGTGGGCCATCAGCGGCGGGTCACCAGCCGCGCTCGGCCAACCGGTGGGGCTGCGGGATGTCCTCGACGTTGATGCCGACCATGGCCTCACCGAGACCGCGCGAGACCTTGGCGACGACGTCGGGGTCGTCGTGGAAGGTGGTCGCCTTCACGATCGCCTCGGCCCGCTGGGCGGGGTTGCCGGACTTGAAGATGCCCGAGCCGACGAACACACCCTCCGCGCCGAGCTGCATCATCATCGCGGCGTCGGCCGGGGTGGCGATTCCCCCGGCGGTGAAGAGCACGACCGGCAGCTTGCCCTTGCGGGCCACCTCGACGACGAGGTCGTACGGCGCCTGCAGCTCCTTCGCCGCGACGTACAGCTCGTCCTCGCTCAGCGCGCCGAGCCGCCGGATCTCCTTGCGGATCGTGCGCATGTGGGTGACCGCGTTGGACACGTCACCGGTGCCGGCCTCGCCCTTGGAGCGGATCATCGCCGCGCCCTCGGTGATCCGGCGCAGCGCCTCACCCAGGTTGGTGGCACCGCACACGAAGGGCACCGTGAAGGCCCACTTGTCGATGTGGTTCTCGTAGTCGGCGGGCGTGAGCACCTCGGACTCGTCGATGTAGTCCACCCCGAGGCTCTGCAGCACCTGGGCCTCGGCGAAGTGGCCGATGCGCGCCTTGGCCATCACCGGGATCGAGACCGCCTCGATGATGCCGTCGATCATGTCCGGGTCGCTCATCCGGCTGACACCGCCTTGGGCCCGGATGTCGGCCGGCACCCGCTCGAGCGCCATCACCGCGACCGCGCCGGCGTCCTCGGCGATCTTCGCCTGGTCGGACGTGACCACGTCCATGATCACGCCGCCCTTGAGCATCTCGGCCATGCCGCGCTTCACGCGCGAGGTGCCGGTGATCTCGTCGTCGTGGGTGGAGTTCTCGGAGGTCTGGTTGAGGTCACGTGCCATGGCACCAGCCTACGTCCCGGGAGGGTCCTCCCTGCCACCGGATTCCCCGCGCGGACGCGCGCGCCGGACACGGTCAGACGCCGGTGTCGCCCTCGGCTGCCAGCGCGCGGGCCTGGTCGCGCACCACGAGCACGCGCTGGATGACGGTGACCGTGCTCGCGACCGCGAGGACGCCCAGCGTCACCGGGATCGCCCAGAGGGCGTCCTTGCCGACACCCAGTCGGTTGACGAGGTCGGCGGCACCCGTCACGACCAGGATCGCGACGAGCCGGTCGGCCCGCTCGGCGATCCCGACCTTGGCCTGCATGCCGAGCGACTCGGCGCGTGCGCGCGCGTACGACGTCACCGAGCCCATGCTCAGGCAGTAGATCGCCAGCGCGGCGAACCAGTGATTGTCCCCCGGGCCGACGTAGTACATCGCCAGCCCCCCGAAGATCGCCGCGTCGCCGATCCGGTCGAGCGTGGAGTCCCAGAAGGCTCCGAACTTCGAGACCTGGCCCGACGTACGGGCCATGTAGCCGTCGATCATGTCGCTGAACACGAAGGCCGTGATCACCAACACGCCGACCAGGAGCAGGCCCTGCGGGAAGAAGATCACCGCGCCGGCCGAGACGCCGAGCGTGCCCACGAAGGTCACGGTGTTGGGGCTGACCCCCATCCGGAGCAGCAGGTTGCCCAGGGGTGCCCAGACGTTGGTCCAGAACTGGCGGAATCTCTCGAGCATGGCGCGGTCAGGCTACCGGTTCGGCCTCGCTCTGCCGCGGCCGAACCCCGGCGGTGTCCTCGAGGCCGAGGGTCGTGGCCGTCACCGGGAAGAGCAGCACGGTCACGAGGCCGGCGCAGACCAGGCCCGCTGCGGTCACGCCGTCCAGCCGCCCGGTCACCACCCCGATCTGCGTCGCGGTCACGATGAACGGCAACGAGGTCGCTTGCAGGAGTGCCGCGGCCACCGTGCGGCGCGGCCCGAACGCCGCCACCGAGAGGAAGGCCGGCGCTCCTCGAGCCACGAGCAGCACGAGGACGAACACGGGGACGCGCGCCAGGGCCTGCGGGCTGTCCACCAGACCCGCCACGTCGAGTCGGAGGCCGCTGGAGACGAAGAACACCGGGATCAGGAACCCGAAGCCCACCGCGTCGAGCTTCATCCGGAACCCGGGGTGGGTCGTGGACCCACGGTCCAGCAGCCCGACGACGGCTCCCGCCATGAAGGCGCCGAGGATGCTCTCCAGGCCGAGCTTCTCGGCGAGCACGACGAAGGCGAGCAGGATCAGCATGGCGCCCCGGACGCGGATCTCGGCGGTCGTGTCCTGCAGCCGGACCAGGACGTCGCCGAGGCGCATCGAGCGGCCGGACCAGCGGACCACGGCGGCGACCGACACCACCAGCACCACGAACGCGGCCAGCAGCGCGATCTTCGCACCCGTGCCCGTGTCCTGGCCGGAGAAGAGGAGGGACAGCAGCAGCACCGCGGCGAAGTCGGCGACCGAGGACGCCGCGATGACCGCCTGACCGAGCCGGCCCTCGGCCGCGCAGGCGTCCTTCAGGACCGGCACGACCAGTCCGAGCGAGGTGGCGGACACGGTGACCGCGAGGAGCAGCGGGTCGTCGACCCAGCCGGCGGAGTGGAGCAGCGCACCGGCTCCGATCCCGAGGCCGAGCGAGATCGCGTACCCCGCGACCGCGACCCCGAGCACGCGGCCCCTCAGACCGGCGAGGTCGATCTCGAGCCCGGCGAGGAACAGCAGCATCGCCAACCCGACGAGGGCGACGACCTGCACCGCCAGGTCGGCACGGAGCCAACCGAGCACCGAGGGTCCTGCGAGCACGCCGAGCAGGATCTCCAGGACGACCGCAGGCACGCGGACGCGCGGCAGGAAACCCAGCGCCAGCGGCGCGACGAGGGCGATGCCGAGCACCCCGAGCAGGTTCGTGAACTGCACGTCGGGCATCAGAGCAGCGCCGCGTCCTGCTCGACGTGCAGCAGCACCGGGCCCGGAGTCGTGAACATCCGGGTCATCGCGTCGGGCAGCTGGTCGCGCGAGGTGACCTTGATCCCGGTCGCGCCACAGAGATCGGCGTACGCGGCCCAGTCCGGGTTGTGGAGCGACGTGTGCCACACCGGGAAGTCGCCGGCGACCTGCTCCTTGGCGATCTTCCCCAGCCCGTGGTTGTCGAGCAGCACGTGCTTGATCGGGATGGCGTGCTTGACCGCCGTGGTGATCTCCATGGCGTACTGCCCGAACCCACCGTCACCGGTGACGGCCACGACAGGACGGGTCGGGTCGGCGGCCCACGCGCCGAGCGCGGCGGGATAGCCGAAGCCGATCGAACCGAGGTAGCCCGACATCAGCACCGGCTGACCGTGGGACTCGAGGTAACGGCCCAGCGAGTACGCGTGGTTGCCGACGTCGACGGTCACCACCGCGTCGCCGGGCAGGGCTTCGGACAGTGCCGCGAACACGGCAGCCGCCGAGACTCCTCGGCCCCGGTCGTCGGCGACGCGGCGGTCCTTCTCCGCCCGCCACAGCGCCCAGCGGGCGGCGACGTCCGGCCGCTGGTCGACGGGCGTCGCACCGGCGACGGCCTCGGTCAGCGCGGTCAGCGCCAGCGCCGCGTCGGCGAGCACCGGGTGGGTGACGGCGTGGAAGCGGCCGATCGCGGAGGGCTCGTCGTCGATCTGCACGATCTCCTTGTACGACGCGATGCCGGTGTGGTTGGAGAAGCTGGCGCCGACCACGACCAGGAGGTCCGCCTCGTTCATCAGCCAGCTCGCCACGGGCGTGCCACTTCGACCGAGGACGCCGGAACCGAGCGGGTGCGTGTCCGGCACCAGCCCCTTCGCCCGGAAGGTCGTCAGCACCGGTGCGTTCAGCGCTTCGGCGAACGCCAGCACCTCCCGGTATGCGTCGCGCGCCCCGGCGCCGGCGATCACCACGGGCCGGCGCGCTGCGCGGATGGTCCGCGCGGTGTCCGCGAGAACCTGCTCGTCGGGCCGGGTGCACCGTGCGGCCGAACGGCCGATCGGCAGGGCCGGCCCCTGGTCGCTCGGCAGGACCTGCACCTCGTCGGGGAACACCAGGTGAGCCACGCCCCGCGCGTCGAGGGCGTGCTTGACCGCGAGCGCAGTCAGCTCGCCGTGGTCGCTGCCCGCGGCCACGGTCGCGTTCCAGACCGAGACGTCGCGGAAGACCGCCTGGAGGTCGACGTCCTGGAAGGCTCCTCGCCCGAGCACGGCCGACGGCACCTGGCCGGAGAGCGCGATGACCGGTGAGCCGTCGAGCTTCGCGTCGTACAGGCCGGTGATCAGGTTCGTCGACCCGGGCCCGGCGATCGCGAAGCAGGCGGCCGGTCGGCCGGTGAGCTTGCCGTACGCGCTGGCGGCGAAGGCGGCTGCGCCCTCGTGCCGGATCCCGATGTAGCGCAGCTGCCCGCGCTCCTCGGCCTTCCGCATCGCCTCGGCCAGACCGAGGTTCGAGTGACCGACCATGCCGAAGACGGTGTCGACACCGTGCATCACCAGGGTCTCGACGACGACGTCCGCGACCGTCCGGACGACCGGCTCGCGCACGGGCAGTCGGACGTACACACCGTCGTTGCGCTCCTCGACGTCGTACGCCGTGACCGCGTCGGTGAAACCCTCGGGCGGACGCCCCGTCAGGGGGTCGTAGTCGTAACCGTGCCAGGGGCAGCGGAGCCAGCCGTTCTCGATCGACCCCTCACCGACGGGGCCACCCTGGTGGGGGCAGCGGTTCTCCAGCGCTCCGAGCCGGCCGCCACAACGGGTCAGGGCGACAGGGCGTCCGTCCAGGACCACGCTGCCGACCCGGCCCTCCTCCGGCACCTCCGGGGCGTCGACACGGTGCCAGCCGTCCATCGATGGGTTCTCCATGCGAGTCACCGTCGCAGCACGTCGCCGTCGGCGTCGATAGCCGATCGGGGCCTGTCATCAGACCGTAAGGGCGACTGCTCCCCCTGATCCGGCCCGCGCGGATACGGTCGCCGACATGGACGCGGACAACTCGTTGACCATCACCCGCCGCTCACTTCACGGCGTCGCGGAGCTGCTGCTGGCAGGCCCGCAGCACGCGGCGCACGGGACGATCAGGCTGCGCCCCCAACCGCGGGGATTCGGGACGACCTGCGCGCCGGACATCCGCGTGGTCGGCGCCTCCGTGATCGCCGACGACCGCAGCGTCGCGATCGACGGGCGGACGGCGCGTGACATCGGCGACGAGCTCGGGATCCGTCCGGTCGGGTTGTCCGCCGTCTACCACGACGGATCGGGCATCGGGCCCGACGACGTCCTCCACGGCGACCAGGCTTCGGCGGAGCGCATCGCGCATGCCTACGCACTCGGGGACCAGGCGCTGCGCGCGTTCGCCCCCGACCAGGAGCCGACCCTCTGGCCCGAGCACTTCGACCTGGGCGTGACCCTCGAGGACCGGCGCGTCAACCTCGGGGTCTCCCCCGGCGACGGAGCGATCGCCGTGCCGTACATGTACGTGGGTCCCTGGCAGCCGCCGGCCGTCGACGCCTTCTGGACCCAGCCGTTCGGCGCTGCCCGTCCGCTGCCCGACTCTGCCGACGAGATCGCCGCGTTCTTCTCCGAGGGGATGGACCGCCTCAGGCACGCACCTCGGTGAGCGCGGCACAGACCTCGGCAACGGCCGTCGGCGCGCCCGCGACCGACCACTCGACCCCCGCGGCGGTGATCCGGCGAGCCGTACCACCGGCTCCCCGGACCAGCGCCGAGCTCGGGTACCAGTCCCACGGGGCGACCGAGTGCTGCACGAACACCCCGACCTGTCCCTGGGCGACGGCCGCGAGGTCCAGGCTGGCCGAGCCGAGCATGCGCAGCGTCGCCGCTCCCCCGACCGCCCGGGCGAAGGCCTCCCCGACCTCGCCGTCGAAGAACGGCGGGTGCAGGTAGGTGGTCGCGCAGGCGAGAGCCAGCTCGACGTCGGCGAGCGGCCCGACCGGCTCGCCGTTGCGCGTGGTGGGCAGGTCGGGGCCACCGACGTACAGGACGTCGTCGTGGGGGTGGTACACCGCGCCGAGCACCGGGTCGCCGTCGACGACCAGGGCGATCGCCGAGCACCACCAGCCGAAGCCGTGCACGAAGTTGTAGGTGCCGTCGACCGGGTCGATCACCCACGTACGACCGGACGCCGACGGTCGTTCCGCGCCCTCCTCCCCCAGCACGCCGTCGTCCGGACGCCAGGTCGCCAGGTGGTCCAGGACCAGGCGCTCGGCAGCGTGGTCGGCGGCGGTCACCACGTCGGAGACGTTCGTCTTGGTGTGCACCCTGAGACCCGCCTCGCGAAGCTCCTGCGCGAGGAGTCCGGCCTCGCGGACGACGTCGGCGGCCAGGGCTGCGTCGTCGGCCAGGTCGGTCACGGCTCAGGACCCTACGGGCAGCCGGGGTGGTTCACCACCAAGGAAGCTCGGGGCATGCCGCTGGCCCGGCGCGTGCGCCGGGTGCGGTGCGGGGCGGCTACCGGTCGGGTGGATCTGTGCTCAGGTCGGTGGTGCCGCTGCGGTCGCGCAGCCAGGCGTAGCCGTGCGGGCTGCGCCAGAGGTACTCGCCGGGGGTGAGCATCGTGTAGGTCCAGCCGCCGTGGGTCTTCAAGCGGTGATGTCGTCGACACAGTGCGGCGAGGTTGTCGCTGGACGTGGGACCGCCGTGCTCCCAGGGGATGATGTGGCCCTTGTCGCAGGAGCGTGCGGGACGTTGGCACCAGGGGAACACGCAGGTGCGGTCCCGGAGCTCGAT
>NZ_RJSF01000041.1:29947-30213 GCF_003725535.1 Nocardioides pocheonensis
CCGGACCTTCGGGCTGGTCGAGCCTGCACGTCGGGTGGTTGAGCCGCTCAGTTGGGAGGTTGAGCCTGCCGAAACCACGCCGGCCTCGAACTCGATCGCCTGCTGTCCCCGCGCCAGCATCCCGACCGCCAACGACCGGCGAACGTCGAGGGACTCCTCGTTCCCGAGGACCGCGAGTTGTTCGGCTCCGCGCCGGACGGCGTCTTCGAGGTCGATGGCATCGGAGAGGTCGAGCTCGCCGTGGACCCTGGAGGTGCCGGCGAAGG
>NZ_RJSF01000041.1:30371-30898 GCF_003725535.1 Nocardioides pocheonensis
GGGCGCCAACGACCCGGCCTGGACGCGTGCCCAGGTCTTGGGGAGTCGGTGGGCCAGCTCGAGGGCCCGGGCGACCAGGTTCCGACCCGACTCAATGGACAGCCCCAACGCGGCGGCGAGCTCCCAGACCGCGAACTCGCTGACCAGCGGCGCACCTTCGCCGGCGATCGGGATCCCGGTGTCCCGACCGGTGCCGGTCACCAGCGTCGCCGCGTCGTCGAGGTCGTCGACCACATGGAGGTGCGCCCACTCCAGTGCCGTCGCAAGCAGCCCAGCTTCGGCGGCGTTCGCGGCTCGACGGAACCCACGCGCAGCCGCCAACACCGAAGTCGCGACGGTGGTGCCGCGGTCGGTGCTGGTGGTCGGGTTCATGGTTCGAATCTAGGGGCGACCACCGACACTTTCGGCCCGGATCCCCTTGCTGGTAAGGGAATTCGGAAGATTTCTCGAGAATCTTTCGCGCCCCCAACTCCGTAGTCGGTGCGCGTGGTTTCGGCAGGCTCAACCACCTGGGGGTTGGCTCGGCG
>NZ_RJSF01000041.1:31018-59912 GCF_003725535.1 Nocardioides pocheonensis
TCGTGCTGTGGGTGGTTTCGAGGCTTGCTGGCGCTCGCACCTCAACCACCAATGTGCGCAGACCCGCGGCCGACAGCGAGACCCGGCCCGACGCCGCTCCCGTCGTCGCCGCCCGTCCCCCTGGCACAGACTGTCAGCCGACGAGAGTGGTTTCGGCAGGCTCAACCAGCGGTGGCTGGGTCCCTGCCCCGGGTGGTTTCGAGGCTCGCTGGCGCTCGCACCTCAACCACCAGGAACCCCGCGCCCCACAGCGAGACCGAGCCCCACGCCGCACCCGTCGTCGCTGCCGTTTCGCCGGCACCTACCGCCACGCGCCGAGAAGGGTTTCGGCAGGCTCAACCACCTGTACCTGAGCGAGCCGCCGCCCTCAGCCCGCGGAACCCCAGGCCGCCGCCACCAGCGCCCGGGTCTCCGTCAGCAGCTGCGGCAAGGTCTTGGTCCGGCCGATGATCGGCATGAAGTTCTGGTCGCCCGACCAGCGCGGCACGACGTGCTGGTGCAGGTGGGCAGCGATGCCGGCGCCGGCGACGGCACCCTGGTTCATCCCGATGTTGAAGCCCTGTGCCTGGCTGACCGACCTGAGGGTGCGCATCGCGGTCTGGGTGAGCCGGGCGACCTCGTCGGTCTCCGCCTCGTCGAGATCGGTGTAGTCCGCGACGTGCCGGTAGGGGCAGACCATGAGGTGGCCCGGGGCGTAGGGGTACAGGTTCAGCACGACGTACGCCGTGGAGCCCCGGTGCACGACCAGGACCGCCTCGTCATCGGAGCCGGCGCCGATCCGGCAGAACGGGCACTCCGCGACCGAGTCGTCCGAGGGCTTGCTCTCGCCCCGGATGTAGGCCATCCGGTACGGCGTCCACAGCCGGTCGAGCTCGTCGGTCACGCCGATGCCGTCCTGGCGGAGGACCTCGTCCGGACCGGACGCCCCCATCAGACCTGGACCCGGTCGGCCACCGCCTGCGCGACCCGCGCGATCGCCTCGTCGACGGGCACGCCGTTGTCCTGGCGGCCGTCGCGGTAGCGGAAGGAGACCGCGCCGGCCTCCACGTCGTCGTCGCCGGCGATCATCATGAACGGAACCTTCTGCAGCTGCGCGTTGCGGATCTTCTTCTGCATCCGCTCGTCGGAGTCGTCGACCTCGACCCGCAGGCCCTGCGCCCGCATCTTCGCGGCCACCTCGACCAGGTAGTCGTTGTGCCGCTCGGCGATCGGGATCGCCTCGACCTGGACCGGCGCCAGCCAGGGCGGGAACGCTCCGGCGTAGTGCTCGACCAGCACGCCGAAGAACCGCTCCAGCGAGCCGAACTTCGCCGAGTGGATCATCACCGGCTGCCGGCGGGTGCCGTCGGTCGCCTGGTACTCCAGCTCGAAGCCGGCGGGCTGGTTGAAGTCGTACTGGATCGTCGACATCTGCCAGGTGCGCCCGATCGCGTCGCGGCACTGCACGGAGATCTTCGGCCCGTAGAAGGCGGCGCCGCCCGGGTCGGGCACCAGCTCGAGGCCGGTCGCCGTGGCCGCCTCCTCGAGGATCTTCGTCGCGGTCTCCCACTGCTCGTCGGAGCCCATGAACTTGTCCTTGGTGTCGTCGCGCGTGGACAGCTCGAGGTAGAAGTCCTCCAGCCCGAAGTCCTTGAGCAGCGACAGCACGAAGCCGAGCAGGTGCCTGATCTCGTCCGGCGCCTGCTCCGGCGTGCAGTAGGAGTGCGAGTCGTCCTGGGTCAGGCCGCGCACGCGCGTGAGGCCGTGCACGACGCCGGACTTCTCGAAGCGGTAGACCGTGCCGAACTCGAAGAGCCGCAGCGGCAGCTCACGGTAGGACCGCCCGCGCGACCTGAAGATCAGGTTGTGCATCGGGCAGTTCATCGCCTTGAGGTAGTAGTTCGCGCCTTCCATCTCCATCGGCGGGAACATCGTGTCGGCGAAGTACGGCAGGTGACCGGAGGTGTGGAACAGGCCCTCCTTGGTGATGTGCGGCGTCCCGACGTACTGGAAGCCTTCCTCGATGTGCCGCTGTCGGACGTAGTCCTCCATCACCCGCTTGATCACCCCACCCTTCGGGTGGAAGACGGCGAGGCCGGAGCCGATCTCGTCGGGGAAGCTGAAGAGGTCCAGGTCGCGCCCGAGCTTGCGGTGGTCGCGCCGCTCGGCCTCCTCGAGGCGGTGCAGGTGCTCGGCCAGCGCCTCCTTGGACTCCCACGCGGTGCCGTAGATGCGCTGGAGCTGCTTGTTCTTCTCGTCGCCGCGCCAGTACGCCGCCGCCGTGCGCATCAGCTTGAACGCGGGGATCCGCCTGGTCGTCGGGAGGTGCGGACCTCGGCAGAGGTCCTTCCAGGCGACGTCACCGTTGCGGTCGAGGTTGTCGTAGATGGTGAGCTCGCCGCTGCCGACCTCGGCGCTCGCCCCCTCGACCGCGGACAGCTCGGTGGTTGAGCCTGCCGAAACCCCCTTGAGCCCGATCAGCTCGAGCTTGTACGGCTCGTCGGCGAGCTCCTCACGGGCCTCGTCGTCGGAGACGGCCCGGCGGGAGAACTTCTGGTTGTCCTTGATGATCTTGCGCATCCGGGTCTCGAGCTTCTCGAGGTCCTCGGGGACGAACGGCGTCTCCACGTCGAAGTCGTAGTAGAAGCCGTTCTCCACGGGCGGCCCGATGCCCAGCTTCGCGTCCGGGAACACGTCCTGCACCGCCTGGGCGAGCACGTGTGCAGTGGAGTGGCGCAGGATCGCACGCCCGTCGTCGCTGTCGATGGCGACGCCCTCGACCTCGCTGCCCTCGGTGAGCTCGTGGGAGAGGTCGCGCAGCTGCCCGTCCACGCGGACAGCGATGACGTCCGGATCGTCCTTGAACAGCTCCCACGCCCTGGTGCCCGCGCTCACCCGTTGCTCGGCCGTGCCGGACGGGCTGGTCACGTTGACTGGTACGTCGGGCAAGGGTGCTCCTCGGTCGGTCGGGCTGTCCCGCCGATGGTATCGACGGGGCGGCCCGGGCGCGGCAGGGGTTTCGCCGCCGTCAGCGGCGCGACCGCCCGCGCAGTCCGGCTCCGACGTCGTACAGGTGCCGCATCCCCGCGGCGTACGAGTCGAACACCGACATCTCGGTGTAGGTGACTCCGCGCGAGGCGCAGAAGTCGCGCACGACAAGTCGCGCGTGGCGCAGGTTCGGCCGCGGCATGCTCGGGAACAGGTGGTGCTCGATCTGGTAGTTCAGGCCGCCCAGGGCTAGGTCGAGGAAGCGACCGCCGGAGATGTTGCGGGATGTCAGCACCTGTCGCAGCAGCGGGTCGGCCGCCTGCTCGCCGTCCAGGACAGGCATGCCCTTGTGCCCCGGGGCGAAGGACAGGCCCAGGTAGATCCCCTGCAGGCCCTTGTGCACGGCGACGAACGCGAGCGCCTGCGGCCAGGTCAGCGTGGTGGCCAGGAGCGCGACGTACGCGACCAGGTGGGCGGCCATCAGCACCGACTCCGTGCCGCGGCCCTTCACTCCGGGCCGGAACATCTGCCGCACGCTCGAGACGTGCAGGTTGAGCGCCTCGCCCAGCAGCATCGGGACGAAGAGTCCCGCCTGGTGGCGGGTGACCCAGGCCGGGAGCCCGGTGCGTACGTCCGCCTGCGCGGCGTCGAAGACCAGCGCTCCGGCGTGGACGTCCGGGTCGGTCACCAGGTCGTTGGGATGGGCATGGTGGGCGTTGTGCTTGGCGACCCACCAGCCGTAGCTCATGCCGCCGAGGAGGTCGGCGCAGACGAGACCCAGGGCCTTGCCGGCCTGCATGCCGCGCGTGACCTGACGGTGCGCGAGGTCGTGTCCGAGGAAGCCCAGCTGGGTGGCCACGACGGCGAGAACCGGCGCGAGCCCGAGCAGCGCCCACGAGTGCGACCACACCAGCATGGCGGCCACGATCGCGGCGCCGGCCAGCAGGAGAACCGTGGCCACGACCGCGTAGTACGGGCGACGACCTTCCATCAGCCCGAGCCGGCGGACCTCGCGAGCGAGGTCGCCGTAGCCACTGGAGACGGTCGGCGGCGCCGAGGGTTCGACCGCGGGGGCGGACAGGAGTGCGGACGAGTGGACGGTCATGGGCGATCCCGACTGTGAGGTGGACGCCACCAGGTGCGGGGAGGCCTTGACCTCGACCGTACGCCGCCAACCTGAGCGCCAGCCTTCAGCAGCCGGCCGAAGCAAGAGGCCGCCCTCGCTCGGGAGAACGGCCTGCCCGGGTCACATGTCGCGGTAGCGAACCGCCCGGGACAGCTGCTCGACCAGGAACGCCTCATCGACCCGCCGCGAGCTCTGCGGCGGCCACGTGCCCGGGGGGTCGGCGCTGTAGAGGTCGGCGTACGCCGGTTCGTCGCGCTGATAGCGCCAGCCCTCCGCGAGCGGACCGACGTCGTGGGCGTCGTACCCGATGTCGTCCACGAACGACGCCACGACCTTCTTGGCCCCCGCGTCGTCGCCCGCGATGGCGAGCACGCTCCGCTCCGGATCGCCGTGAGGTCGCGCGAGGTCGTGGAGCATCTTGAAGTTGATGTTGTTGAACGCCTTGACGACGTGCGACTCCGGGAGGTGTGCCTGCAACAGCTCCGAGACCGTCGTCGACTCGTCGTCGAGCTCGGCGATGTGCCCGTCGCGCTGGGGGTAGTAGTTGTTCGTGTCGATCACTACCTTGCCCCGCAGTGGCTCGACCGGCACCTCTCGGTAGCTCTTCAGCGGGATCGTCACGACGACGATCTCGCCCTCGGCCGCGGCCTCCTGCGGAGTGCCCGCGCGTGCGCCGTCACCCAGCTCGGCCACGAGGTCGACGAGCGTCTCCGGGCCTCTGCTGTTGCTGACCACGACGGCGTGTCCCGCGTGGACCGCCAGTCGCGCCAGCGTGCTCCCGATGTGCCCGGCCCCGATGAATCCGATGGTGGTCATGACCGTCGCAACCGGCGGCCGACGACCAGCATTCCGACCAGGGGCGAGACGCGCGACACCCAGGTGTTGCTGAGTCACTGACCGTACCTGCCAAGCAGAAGGCCGCTCTCCCTCAGGAGAACGGCCCCGGCACGGTGGGCGACACTGGGTTCGAACCGGTGACCTCTCCTGGGCCGTGGCGCTCTGCCGGCGCCGTCCTAGAGGCCGTCACCGCCCACGCGATCGCCCACCCCGCAGACTGCCGGAATCGGAGTTGTCGCCCTAGGCGCACTACGGGAAAGCGACCAGCCGGCACTTCGTCGTAGGGCCGGGTGAGTTCGACCTTCAAGAGCTCGGCGACGTCTGAGGCCGCCCCGAGCGCCGTGGTTCTGCCCGGCAGGGTGTCTCGAGTCTGAGCCAACACGCAGTGCACGAGCGAACAGCCGATGGCTCGGGGCGCAGGGGAACCGCGACGGGTATCCAGGTGAGTGCGCGCCGGGCCCCCGTTCTGCCCGGGTGTGGATCCGTGAAGGCGGCGAAGTCCAGGGCGCCTTTGTCATGGGGTCCAGGGGTCTGCCAAGGTGAGGCGGCTGTCGAACATCGGAAGGAAATCGGGCTCTTCATGGTCACGAACGTGCAACGGAGGATCGCAGCGGTCACCGCTGCGCTGCTCGCGGTCGGCGGCGGCGCGGTGGCGCTCGGGCCCGGCGCCTCATCGGCCGCGAGCTCGCGAGCCCGAGCGGCAGCCGTTGCGGTGCATGCGATGACGGCCGACAACGCCCCCCTGGCGCGTAGGATCAAGCCGGGGAAGCAGTACACCGGTATCGCGACTTTCTATGACGCGAACGGTGCCGCGGGGGCTTGTTCGTACGATGCCGGCACCGAGGTCATGACCGCGGCCATGAACACCTACGACTACGACACGGCGAACGCTTGTGGCGACTATGTCAAGGTCACGGGGGTCAACAACGGCAAGTCGATCATCGTCCGGATCACCAATCTGTGCCCGGGATCGTGCCGCTTGCACCAGCTCGACCTGAACCCCTTGGCCTTTGACAAGCTCGACGATCGTCACGCGGGCGAGACTCCCATCACCTGGAAGCTCCTGAGCCGCAAGAAGGCCGCCGCCGGCATCTCGCTTCGGTACAAGGTCGGGTCGAGCCAATGGTGGTGCGGGATTCAGGTGATCGACCACCGGAATCCGGTCGCCCGGTTGTCGGTCAATGACAACGGCACGTGGAGGCGCCTCCAGCGCACCGAGTACAACTACTTCCTCTCCCCCCAGGGCCATGGCTGCGGAAAGAGGATCAAGGTGACCGACATCTACGGTCAGACGCTCACGATTCGAGCCCTGAAGATCTTGCCTGATGTCACTCAGGCCACGAAGAAACAGTTCATGAGGCACTGACTCAGCACCCAGGGCGACTGTCTCAACGAGCCTGGGCGAGAGGTTGTTGTCGAGAAGCAGCCTCATGCGATGTGGCTGAGCGGGAACTCGCGCAACGCCTCGGCGACATCCTCAACAGTCGGGTCAGGCAGGTCGTCCACGATCTCTGCCGCCGTCACCCCACCCATCACGTCCGGGTCGGTCGTGATTCGCTCGAAGGCCACGCCTCGTGCGTACCGCCGTTCACGCGCCCCCCGGAGGCAGACAGCTGGGGGACCTCATGTCCTCGGGCGCGCCCGGCAACAGAGCTGACCGCCGCACAAGGGCACGGCCTCAGGGTCAGGGACCTCAGTGCCAGGGGCTGTCCGACCGGTCCGTGATGGCCCGCTCCTGAGCGCGCCCTTGTTGCACGTATGTTGCACGAAAGGAGCGGATCCAGGAGGAAAAGTTCCTCTGACCTGCGGAAACACGAGTGGGCGATACTGGGTTCGAACCAGTGACCTCTTCGGTGCGACCGGCACTGCCGCGCTACCCAGCGGATCAAAACAAGAGGCCGCCCTCCCTCAGGAGAACGGCCCCGGCACGGTGGGCGATACTGGGTTCGAACCAGTGACCTCTTCGGTGTGAATACTGTTTCTGTGCTGGTTCGTAGTGGTTTGTAGTGCTTCTTGATGGAGGGTATTGCCCCAGTCTGTGGTGTTCATTGCAGCCTAATGCAGTTCCGATGTTCCCTGATCGTGTCCCCTGATCGCGTCCCCTCAAGCTTGTCGAATCGAGACGACTTCGCCCGCGGCCGTCCAGTTGCCGCCACACTGGCTTGGTGAATACGGGGGTCTCGGGCACGCATCCATGGGGTACGAAGGTGGCGCGGTGGGAGCGTCATTCGGAGGTGCCGATGATCCTCCTCGCCCTGGCCTTCCTCGTGGCCTACGCGTGGCCGGTCGTCGATCGATCTCTGGACGCACAGGTCAGGTCGTTCCTCAACGCCTTCTCGTGGACCGTGTACGCCGCGTTCGCGATCGACTTCGTCGTTCGGCTCGTTCTTGCTGACCGACGCTCGGACTACGCCAAAGCCCACTGGTATGACGTTGGGCTGATCGCTCTGCCGGTCCTTCGACCGCTCCGCCTGCTGAGGCTGCTCGCGTTCGCGCGGATACTGAACAGGTCAGCGGCGAACTCGCTCGTCGGCCGGGTCAGCGCGTACGTCATCGGTGCGGCGTTGATGGCCTGGGGGCTCGGTGCGCTCGCGGTGCTGGACGCCGAGCAGGACGCCAAGGGGGCGAACATAACCAGCCTTGGTGACGCAATGTGGTGGGCAGCCACCACCGTCACGACAGTCGGGTACGGCGACCGCTACCCGGTTACGACGACTGGCCGGTTCGTTGCCGTGGGCCTCATGGTGGTGGGCATCGCCCTCCTCGGGGCGGTGACTGCCACGGTTGCCGCATGGCTCGTGGGGCAGGTGCAACAAGAGCGAGCGGCCGACCTGGGAACGGCTTCCGGCGACTCTCCGGACGAACCCCGGTGATGCCGGAATACCCGTGGAGGGTGAAGCAGCGCCAGGCCGACGAGCACCTGCGGCGCTTCGCCGAGGACTGCGCCGAATACGTCCGTGTCGCGAATGTGGGCTTTCGCTTCGACCGCGATCCCACCGCGGGCACGATCCGGGTGACCCTTCAGGCCGACGCGGAGCCCCCGTTGTCACTTGGCGCGATCATCGGCGACGTCCTTCACAACCTGCGGTCTGCGCTGGACTCAGTCGCTTGGGCCACCTGCGAGCAAGCCGGTCCGCTTACGTCGAAGCAGCAGAGTCGGATCTACTGTCCGATTACCACCGATCCCGCGAAATGGGACGAGGAGGCGGAGGGCAAACTGCCGAAGGTCGATCCGGCCCACCAAGAGGTCTTCCGCAGACTGCAGCCGTGGTTCTGGGACGAGGAGGCGAGGGCGCTCGGCGTACCCGTCGTCCCGAGTGCCGACAAGCACCCCCTCGCGCGGCTGCACCGACTGGCCAACATCGACCGACACCGCGTGCCTCACCCGGTCTTGGCGCGAGCGGGCGACACATGGCTCAGCGGTCCTGAGGGTGTGGCGGTCACGTTGACCCCGGCTCAGGTCAGGCGCGCGAAGCCCGGCGACGTGGTCTTGGAGTGGCGGATCGACCCGCCTAGCGCGGTGTCCGAGTTCCACCCGTCGGGTGAAGCGGTCCTTGCTCTGAGCGACGAGGCTGCGCAACACAGGCGCTCGGCACTCCACGAACTGCAGGCGATGCAGCAGGAAGTCATCAGGGCGACGCGTCGGGTCGAGATCGACGTGCTCGAAGTCGTGAAGCCGGCTGAACTTGACGAGCTCGACCGATTGCGGGAGGCATCGGACACGGCCGCACAAGCGCTCCGTGCGCTGGAAGACGCTCCGCACGTCATCGACGCTGCCTACATGGAGCGGTACGGGCGCGCGGTCGAAGCCGATCTGGCCGCGCGGACGGCCTATCTCGACCGCTGGCGCGAACTCTTTGACTAAGAATCGGCTTAGTTCGACCCCGACCCGTACGCCACCGGTTCGTGACCGGTTCCACCTCTGGCCTGTTTGATCAAGCCAACGCTCAATCTCCTAGAGCCCAGGCGCCTGCGGCCGCAAGCCCTTCTCCGCAAGGAGTGCGGCCTGACGGCCAGCCAGTGGATGGGCGTAGACGTCGAGAGTCATCTTGGTCGAGGCATGCCCGAGCCGCTCGGCCACCGCGGTCACCTCCCAGCCGGCTGCCAGCAGATTCGAGCAGTGAGTGTGCCGCAGATCGTGGATGTGCAGACCCATGTGCCCGAGACCCGCTGCCTCGACCAGCGGGTACCAGACCCTCTTGCGCCAGTTGGTCGGGATCAGCATCCCGCCCCCGACCGCGGGAAAGATCAAGCGCTGCTCGGGATCCAAGCCAGCCAGATGCTCATTCAGCACCCGCTTGCAGCAGTCATCCAGCGTCACGCAGCGGACTCGTCCGGTCTTGGTCTTGCCGACAATCCCCGAGCGCTTGAACGCCCGGTCGATCAGCAGGGACGAGCCGTCGTACTGCTCCCGGCTTAGGGCCACCAGCTCGCCCAAGCGAAGGCCGGTGTGCGAGTCCAGGTGCACCATCGCCAACTCGGCCGGAAACTGCTCCGCAGCGACCTCGAGCAGATGGTCGGCCTGATAGTCGTTGAGGATCACCATCCGCTTGTCGACGTCGGGGAAGGTGTGCAGACCCTTGCCGACAGGGCAACCGTTCAACAGGTAGCCCTCGCGCTCAGCAGCGCGCATGACCTGACTCAACATCACGTAGTGGTCCTTGATCGACCGGGGGCTCGGCGGCTTCCTGCCCTTGTGCCGTCGGCACCGCGCGTCGTCGTCGCCGAGCTCGGTCTGCAACGCATCGCAGACCTCGCACTCCACCGCCGCATCACGCTGAACCCGGTTGATCCAGTCCTGGACCTCGCGCCGCGTGATCTGCCCGATCGGCTTGCGGCCAAAGGCCGGCACGAGGTGGTTCTTGAGGATGCTCTCCTTCTTCGAGCGATCCTTGGTCTCGCACGCGAGCCAGTGCCGAGCGAAGTCCTCGAACCGCGTGCGTGACTTACTGACCGCGATCGGGACACCGCCCTGGCGAATGTTGATCGCCATCGCGTTGAGGAAGTCCCGTGCTTCCTCGTACGTCGTGAACGATCGATTCTCGCGGCGTCCGTTCGCGCGCCAGGTAGCGCGGAAGCTCCGCCCGCCGTAGCGCTCTTCGATGCTGCCCATGTCTGGCTTCGTGCGGATGCGGGGAGCGGACATGCCCCGTTGCGGGGCCTCGCGCAGAGGGATGACGCGCCCGGCCTCTGATGATCTTGGTGCCTTTGTCATTGTTGTGCCTTCCGTGTGATGAGACATGTGCATCACAACGGCCGCTGCAAGGGGCTCTCAGATGTCCCCTGACCTGTCCCCTGAACGGGTCCCCCAATGGGCCCACTCAGGATGGACTGGAGGTAGAAAACCGCTTCTGACCTGCGGCTTTTGTTGTGGGCGATACTGGGTTCGAACCAGTGACCTCTTCGGTGTGAACGAAGCGCGCTACCACTGCGCCAATCGCCCGTGCGCGGGACAGGTTAGCCCATCGCGTCCGGCCTTTCACATCGGCCCTTTGACTTCCGCCCTGCGGCCCGTCACATGCCCGGGAGGTCCGGCAGGAAGCCGAGGAAGGACTGCGCGCGGTCCCACAGCGAGATCGACCAGTCGGGCCAGTCGGCGATCGCGACGTACCCGGCCACGAGGGCGAGGAGGAGCACGACGACGCCGAGCGCGAGGAGGATCCTGCGTCGTCGCACCCGCGGATCCATGGCCTCGGCCGCCGCGGTCGCCTCGCGGAGCTTGCGGCGGGCCCTGGTCAGCCAGCGATCGGCCCAGTCCCACTCGGTCGCGAGGATGGCGAGGCCGGCGGCGATGCCGACGAGCCCGGGTCCCGGCGTGACCATCATGATCAGGCCCGCGGTGAGCACCGCCGTGCCGACCAGGGTCACCACCAGCTTGGTCGTCGCCGACATCGCCCGGTTGCGGTGCAGGCGTCCGTGCACCCGCTGCCACCACGACGAAGCCCCGTCCGGGGTAGCGTCCGAGGCACCCTCCGGGGCGTCGTCCGGGGCGTCGAGGGGACCGTCGGTCGGCATGGGCGGCACGCGTCCAGCCTGCCAAACGATCCCCGATCCGGGCACAGCACAGACCTCCAAATGCCCTTGAATCCGGTCTAGTCCACTGAGGCCTCTAACTAGACCACTGGCGCAGAATCACTAGACCATCGCCCCCGAAACCGGGGTAAATCGGACGTTGCGACTTGCGGAACCTGCAGAAGGACGCACACTCATGTTGTCGCGCTGGGAGTTGGCGGGAGGGCTTTCTCCATCAGACGCGGCCAGTTGGGGAGGCAGACAATGCAGGAGCAGATCACCGCTCAGGCAATCACCGAGCAGATGCGGATGGAGTTCGTCGACACGGAGGGGTTGTCGACGCCCCTGACCGCAGAATTCGAGTACGACCCGGCGGACCCGTTCGCCGTGAGCATCCTCTTCGCCGACGAGCCGGCTCCCGTGCGCTGGACCTTCGCACGCGACCTGCTGATCGAGGGCTTCTACGAGCCCACCGGCGACGGCGACGTCCACGTGTGGCCGTGCCTGAACACGCAGGGTGCCGCCGTGGTGATCCTCGAGCTGTCGTCGCCCAGCGGTGAGGTGCTCGTGCAGGTCGGCTCGCGTGAGCTGTCCGCGTTCATCCACCAGATGGTCGCGATGGTGCCCCAGGGCGCCGAGGGCGGCCTGGTCGACCTCGACGCCGAGATCGCCCAGCTGCTCAGCGCCTGAGCCCGCGGCCCGCGTCGTCCGACGCGACGCCTACGGGTCGATCGACTCCGCCGCGCGTGCCGCCCAGGTCTCCTGCAGCTTGCTGGTGACCGGCCCCGGAGTCTCGAGCCCTCGGTCGTCGAGGCGATGCACCGGCTGCACGTCGCGCGTCGTGGACACCAGGAACACCTCCTCCGCCTCGTCCAGGACACCGATCGGCTCGTCCACCTCGACCACGTCGCACCACTCCAGCAGCAGCGCCCGGGTCACCCCGGCCAGGCAGCCCGACGCCAGCGACGGCGTCCGCGCCTCTCCGCCGATCACGTAGCCGATGTTCGAACCGGTGCCCTCGCACAGGTTCCCGACCGTGTTGGCGAAGATCGCCTCGCTCGCGCCGCTCTCCCTGGCCCTGGCGAGCGCGACGACGTTCTCGGCGTACGACGTTGTCTTGAGACCGACGAGCGCCCCGCGCTCGTTGCGCACCCACGGCACCCGCAGGATCGCGGTCGACTCCGGCGCGGGCTCCATCGGGTCGGCCACGACGATCAGGCTCGCCGGGCCGTCGCCGCGGCCGGAGCCCAGCGGTGCCGGGCCGGCCGTGTAGGTGATCCGCAGCCGGCCGAGCGGCAGTGCGGTCCCGTCGAGGACGGCCTCCACGCCGCTGCGCACGTGCTCGGGATCAGGCGCCGGGAGTCCCAGACCGGCCGCCGAGGCCGCCAGTCGTTCGAGGTGGCGGGTCAGCGCGAACGGCCGCCCGTCGAGGACCTTCATCGTCTCGAACACCCCGTCCCCGACGGTGATGCCGTGGTCGTCGACGCGGAGCACCGAGTCCCGCGGATCGTCGAGAAGTGAGCCGTTGAACCACACGCGCATCCCGCGAGCCTAAGGCGCGGAGAGGCGCAACGCGCCCATGGCAGGCCCGAATTGGACCTTGCGTAGGCATCGGCTATGGTTCTCTTCGCACCGCCGGTCACCGGTAGGCGCAAGCGGACGTAGCTCAGTTGGTAGAGCGCAACCTTGCCAAGGTTGAGGTCGCGAGTTCGAGCCTCGTCGTCCGCTCGGAGACGGTACTGACCCCTCGGGGGCCGAACCTCCGCGGTGGGTTGGCCGAGAGGCGAGGCAACGGACTGCAAATCCGTCTACACGGGTTCAAATCCCGTACCCACCTCGTAACACAACTCAAAGCATGGCCTCGGGCGATTGGCGCAGCGGTAGCGCGCTTCCTTGACACGGAAGAGGTCACTGGTTCAAACCCAGTATCGCCCACCAGCATCACAGCAGGTCAGAGGCCGGTTTCCAGAAATGGAACCGGCCTCGTGCCATTCCTGTGCCAGATAGGCGCAGAGGCGCGCGGTCACTCACTTGAGGAGATCCGCACCATGCGCAATCGCATCGCCACTCTTGTCCTGGCCGTCGCAGTCGCCCTGGTCGCGTCGCCGCTCGCTGCTATGGCGGACAGTTGCTGCGACCCCGCCTCAGACGCGATGGCCACGCAGGATCCGTCGGCCTACTCCGGATTCGTGTTCAAGCCGTGCAAGACGCGGACCTCGGTCAATTGCTACCGAGACGTCATTGGACACACCGGCGAGTGGGGTCAGAGCTACTGGAGGATCCGCGTCGGGAAGCTCGTGTGCGTCAAGTACTGGGACGCCCAGTACGACCGCCGGCACGGACACTGCGAGCGCCGCCGACAGTGAGCGCGGACTCCTGAGTTTCTCCGTTTCGCCCGCGTCTGTCGGCGGTCGGACGGAGGATGCAATGAAAGCGGCCCGCCCTGGTCGGTTGAGGACCAGAACGGGCCTTGAGGTAACACCCAAACAGGAAGGCATCACCTCATGTCGCAAGAGTGCACTACCGCAATGTCAGATACCCCCGAAATCAGGCCGTGCCCGATCTGGTGCCGCACCGATCACGAGGCCGGCGCGGTCGCTTGTCAGAGCGAGCGGCACGCGATCGTGCGAGTGCCCGAGGCGGACCCGCACGGCGTCAGCACTGTCCACGCCTTCCGTGTGGGCACAGGCGATCTCCGCTTGTCCCTCGTCCGCCGTGGGCGAGCCCTCGGGACAGGTGGCGACTACTTCACGATCGAGGCTGCGCGCGAGTATGCGGCCAAGATCATCGCGACGTGCGACGAGGTCACTCCGGCGCACCCGGACGCGCTCAGAACCCTGGACCGACTGGCGAAGGTCACTGGTTCTACGGCCGAGAAGGTCGCCGGGGATCTTGGCATCGACCTTCAAGCGGCGACGGTTGCCGACGTCGATAGGGCGGCGATGGCTCTCGGGGCCGGCATCAACGTCACGGACCTGAGGAAGGCCGCGCACGGAGAGGCGATGGCATGATCCGCCGCCTGCTCGACTGGCCCGGCTACATCGCCGGCCGCGGCTACTTGAGGGTCGGTCCGCTGGTGATCCTCACGGCGCGTCGCTACGGGGCGCAGCAGAAGAACGTCTTTCTTCTCGGCCGCGACGCCCAGCGTGCGAATCTCTAGAGAATGGAACTCGCTACGTTTAGGCGCTGAGTCGCGCGGGAATGGTCCCGCCACAACTGCATACCCGAGATAGTGATAGCGACCCCGCGGCCCAACCTGCCGCGGGGTCGTTCGTCAGATGTAAAGACGGTTGCCGGCGTCGAGCAGGCCGCGGACGGGGTCGCCGAGGATGAGGCAGTCTGTGAGCGACTTGGAGACGACGTTGCACGTCAGCTTCCATGAGGACGCCGTGACTTCCTCGGCGTAGCCCTCGACCACCACGTCCGCGGTTGTCCCGCCGGTGTTCTGACTCGGCATGGAAGTGACCTGAAGCCAACAGTCGATCTCGATCGCAGAGAGAACTGCGGCAGCTTGCGGCGCAGTCATCGCATACAGGTTGATGGTCAGCGTCCCGTAGCGCGTGGTCGGCTCGGCGAAGTTGCCCACGATCCAGTTGATGCGGTCGGTCACCTCCTGGTCCGTTTGCACCAGGTACTCCACAGACGTCGGGTATCGGCCGTGCGACGCTTCGGACGCAGTGTTCCGAACCACTTGGGTGGTGCCAGTTCCCGCCGCGGTTCCCTCCACGTAGTTGACCATCTGCTGGTCATCGGTCACCGGCTGCACGTCGGGCGTGATGTAGGCGGCCGACAGGGTCAGGTCCGGCGCAGTCTTGGCCGCAGGGCGGTTCCTGTTGTGGAACGTGAGGTTCCCGGAGCCGTCGAAGTAGACCACGCCGACCTCGGCGTTGGCGGCCTGCTGAAGGGCATCCCACGGCGAGCGGCCGGCGGTTTCCGCGGCGGCGACGTTGGTGAGGGACGCGTCCAGAGTGCCGACGGGCAGGTTGGCGTAGCCCGCCAGGCGAGTGATGCGGGCGACCCCTGACTCGCCCGCGAAGCCCGTCAAGATCGCCTTTGCGCGCGAGGCGGCTCGCGCAGATCCGGTAGCGGTCGAGAAGAGCGCCACCTGCGCGACGGTCGCGTTGGTGTTGAACGTGTCCCCGACGAACCTCAACAGCGCGACTGGGGACGGTGCGCTGCCAGCGAGCGAGCCGACCGCGGACCCGTCGAGGTACAGCGTCCATGTGCCCCCGCTGTACTGAACCTCGGCAACGTGCAGATTGCCGTCAGCCACGGTTGTCGAGGAGGCGATGCCGTTAGCGCCGTTGCCAGCGATGTAGAAGACCAGGTTGTAGAGGTTGCCCGAGGAGCTGATCTGGAAAATGCCGAATCCAGTGCCGATGAAGTCCGTCGCGGAGGACCCAAACGCGCCAATGGTCACGGTTGCCGTGACCGGACTAGCCGAGAATGCGAAGCAGACGCCGACTGCAGGGACGCCCGCCGCCCCATAGGAGGCCTGCAGCACGCCGGTGGAGTGGAGCATCGCAGATGTGAGCCCCCTGCTCGTGTCTCCAAGGACACCGCTTCCGGAAAGCGCCAAGGGGTCGTGCTGATTGCCCGAGCGGTCGGTCGCCAAGACCGTCCCGGCGGCGTCGTCGACCGGGTAGTAGGCGATCGGCGTGTCGATCCCGAACTCCTCATCGACCACGGACTTCAACACTTGCCGCTCAGCCCGTGCCTGCGCATCCGTCGCCACAAGCCGCACCGTCGACCACGACGACACCGTCGCCGGCCACGCCACCGGCCACGACTTCACATACCCGGTAAACCGCGTGAACGTCGTAGCGTTCACCGTCTCCTTGATCCGGATCCGCTGATCAACCTTGATCGGCGACGGGGTCGCCAGGATCGTCGAGCCCGGCGTGAAACGACCATCAGCATTGTTCAACGTCAGAGACAGATCACCCGACGTCACACCACCCTGCCAATCCTGACGGCCACGGCTGAATCTCCAACCGTCGGCGATCAGCACCTTGCTGGTGATATCAAACGGAAACGTGCCCGTCCCGTCGTCCAAAAGGACCTGAACAGTAGGCAGACCGGTCATTGTGATTCCTTCGCGAGTTGAAGGTCCCGCCCGCGCCACACCGCCAAGCACCGCGCGGGCGGGACCGGTCTGTTACAGAACCGGAGCCACTAGGCCGGTCCCGCGGATGCTCGCCACGCTCGCGGAGTACCTGTCAGGAATCGCAGCAGCGAACGCCAGCGCACGGAACAACACAGACGCGTTATCCGCGTACGGCTGCTCGAAAGACTCGAGCCGAAGCTCGGACTCCCACAGGTACACGTCCTCCCGACGAAGGACGTACACCTCATCCTGGTTCGTCGCGCTGTTGGCCGTCAGGCTGATATTTGCGTCGAGGTACACCGGCAGCTTGGCGATCGTGCCGACGCTGCCCTCCGCCGCAACCTCAGTGCTGACCGCAGCCGAGTTCATCGAGTTGCCGTCCGCAGCGATGATCGGGCGGACCTGCCCGTCGAGTGCCTCGAGACACCACGCCCAGCGGTTCGGGTGCATGACGACCGCGTTGGCCGCCAGATATCGCGTGGTTGCGATCCCCGCCGACGCGGCGATCACCTTGTTGTAGAAGCTGTTCGCGGCCGTCGCCGACGTCAGCGCGGGCGATGCGGTCGTGTAAGCCGTATTGGTCGCGACCCCAACGAGTCCCCGAAGCTGCCCAGAAGCGCCCGACCCGTAGAGGAACTGCGTGTCGAGCTGCTTGGCGTAGTCAGCCGCCAGATCACCAAGGATCACCCGGTCGAACGGAATCCCGCTCTGCTGGAGAAGTTGCAGGCTCACGATCTGCCTACCGCCGATGGTGGTCACGCCTGAGGACACCGACGTAGTCGTCATCGCGGTGTCCACCAAAGCGGAGTTCTGGGTGGCCTGTACGCCTACTGCCGCCCCGCTCGCCACCTTCGGCAGATTCAGCGAGGACACGCCGCTTGGGAGGGCGTCGTGCGTTGCGAGGTTGGCCGCTACGCGCCCCGGACGAGCCAGAGCGACGAACTGGTCGACCAGCCAGGCCGGCGGCGCGAACTGGCCACCAGCGCCCGCCACGGTGGTCATGTCACCCGCACGAGACTCAAGCCCGCGAGCCTGCTCGTTGCGGTTCAGACGATCCGCGGCAGCCCAGTCGCCAAGCTTGGCGTTGCGCATGTCGAGGAAGAACGACGGCGAAGTCGGATCCTTGTGCGGGTCGCGGTAGACCTCGGGCTCGCCGGTCACAGACCAGCCGGACCGCTCACGCTTCGCGGTGCCGGTCTCGACGTGATGGGCCGCAGCGCGAGCCTCCATGACCATCTGCTCGGAGATGTCGTCGATGCGGGCGGCGATTCGTTCGAGCTGCTCGAGCTTCGCGTTAAAGACCTTGTCCTCGGCTGAGGTGAGGTCGCGCTTTTCGCGCTCGGCACGCTCGAGCATCGAGTGCATCTCGGACTTGAGCGCAGCCTTGTTGGAGCGCAGGTTTTCGAGAACTGAAGAAGACATTGGGGATGCCCCTCTGAGAAAGGGCACGGCACCCGCGAGATAAGAGGGCCCGCGCCAGAGAAATGGGTTTCTCAGATGGCGCGAGTGGCGGCGATCAGACAGATCGGCCGAGGTCGCGGGACCTGGTTGCTTGGAGCGCCTTCAACCCGGATGGGGCAAGGAGGCGGCTGATCACTGGACTAGCTGATCAGTCGAGGCCTTGCGGGATCCGGGCCGAAGACGGCCCAAACGAAGGAGACTTCAGTATATCACTAGATTGACTTCTTTGGGTCGCTTACTCTACAATCCACGCCCCAGTTTCGGGGGTCGAAGGTCGCAGGCTTACCCGTCACGGGAGGAGGCTCACCGTTCACGCGGAGGTCGACCTCGTCGAGCTCGGCGCGGCGGTCAGCCTCGAGACCAGCAAGGGTCGCGGCCTCCTGCCACTGGTCACTCAGGATCTGACACGTCCAACCACGCAGCAGCCTCCCTATCAACGGGGAGAAGTCGCCTTCCGAGGACAAGCGCACGATCAGACGGCGCTCAGCCTCGGTCAGACTCTCCAACTCCTTCGCGAGCCCCGGATGCATCATCCGACTCATCGGAGATCGCTTCCAGTTCTGAGAACCACGCCCGGTTGACCAGCCAGTCGACAACGCACACACACCGTTTTTTCCACGTGCGTGTGGGCCGCGTACTGGCTGGTCAGCGAGAGCGCCCACTCAGAACCAGCTAGATCAGGGTCGGCCGAGTCGAACGTCCACGCGCGGAGAGAGAAATGTTTCGACTGGCTGGTCAGCGCGGTGTGCACCTCAGAAACAGGTTCGATCATTGGGTCGGCTCCTCGGGCGGGAAGTCGGGCGCGGGGCCTCCGACCATCGCTGCGAGTCCTGCACAAACTTCGTCGAGCAGCTTGATCCGGTCGGGCTCGAGGTCGGCAGGGATCGAGCCGGCTGGGAAGATGCCCCCGGGCAGCAGGTCGCGTCGTACGACGTCGAGTTGCCAGGACATGAGGCCGCCGCGGTGACCGATGCGTCGAACCGTGTCGTGCCAGACGAGGAAGCGCAGACGGTCGAACTCTTCGTCGGTCATCGCTGCTCCTCGTGTTCGGCACATGTCCAGTCGCGGCCTTCGAAGTTGCGGACGTGTCTGGCGTCGACGACTAGGCCGTTGGTGCATCCGAGTTCCGCGCACGGAACCCAAGCGATTGAGTCGACATTCATGGGCGCATCCCCTGGCTCGGAGTGAGGACGGCCTCGAGCGTCACGCCGATGTCAGCGATCACGCCCTCGAGCACGTCTCGGCTCACCAGTAGCGACCCCCCGAGTTGCGATTGGGCGCGTTCCATCACAGCTTCGAACATGTGCCGCGTACACCCACACGGGGCCGGCGACTGCTGCAGTCTCGCGGTCAGATCAATCACGTTCGTGCTCATGATGCAGTCCGTTCGTCGTCGGGGAAGTTGGCGCAGTCAGCGGGACATCCCGTGTGCTCGTGCCACTCACAGACGTGAGCCGGGGCAGGAAGCGGCGACGAAGACGAGGTCCCCTGTCGATGCGCTTTGTTCTCAACCACTGCGGGGGTTGGGACGCGCCAGTTGGGCGCGTGGTCGCCTTGGTCTGGCGTCTTATAGGTAAGGGGTGGAGTTTTCTCCCCCCTTGTGAGGGTCATTGCCCGCACGTAAGGGGTGAGGATTTCCCTGAACGTAACCCCGTAGGATTCCTTACCCCTTACGACTAGGGCCTGATAGCAGCTCGGTCGCCCGTGGGTCCCCCTGTGAACCTCGCTGAGATAGCCCTTCGACTGGCATCCGCGACGGAGGTATTTCACGTTGTCAGGGCTCGTGTTGAGTGCCCGAGCGAGGTAGTCCAGGTGCAAGGTGAACTTGCCGTCTGGTCCCATCGCCTTGCTGCCGAATCGGACCGTGCCGTCAATACGCTCGGAGCGCAGGGTAAGAACGGCCATCATGAACATCTGTTGGGCCGGCGTGAGTTCGCGACTGCCCATGACGCCCTTGAAGATCCGCTGCCGGATATCGCGGCTCACCACAGACCCGCATCCGGGAGGTGGTTCGCGGCCTGGGCCTCGCTGAACGTCAGTCCGCTCTGCGCGCTGTCCTCCACGACAGTAGGAGCGTTGCGGGCCTCGAGCTGGTCGAGGAGCCTGCTGGCCGCCTCTGTCGACGTGGCCCACGCGTTGCGGCGCGCGGTCCAGATCGGCGAAGTGTCCCCGCATGCCGCCAGTCGGCGTCGAGCTTCAGTCTTCGGGCCTTCAACGAACGCGGAGCCGTGATCGAAGGTCACACGCCAACTCATGCGACACCGCCGAGCATCGACTTGAGCGCGCAAGAGTCCGGGCCGCAGTAATACCCGCGGCTCGCGCAGTATGCGATCTCCGTTGAGTCGAGCGACTCACACCCGCCGCAGCCCTTGATCTGGGGAACAGGCAGGTTCGTGAGGCACTCGTCTCGCGTATCTGGCGTGCAGCCGCACGGGCAGGCGGTGAAGGCTGCCCCGTCGTGCGCGGTCACTTCAGCTCGCGGTGGCGGTCGGGATAGGCCGCGCTAGCGCGTCAACTTCGTCGAGGTCCACCCGAAGGTTCCGGGGTCCGACGCGATAGCCCGTCAGCAGACCTTGTGCGATGTAGCGGCGGACCGTCTTGGGGTCACAGTCGAGAATTGCTGCGCCGTCTGAGATCTTTCCAAGACGGCGGCGGGTGTTCGGCAGGGCTTGTGCCACCATGGGTGTGCTCTCCTATCAGGAGTGTCTGCGGACCCTCGGCGTTCTGTTTGGCGACTGGGCGCCGGGGGTCCGTGCGGTCTTTCTCTCACTGGTAGTGCGTTAATCCGCTAGTGAGGGGACATGTCCCTATTCTTTCAGCCGCACCACCCGCGTTGCCGGTCCAGCGCCTGGTTCACGTCGATATTGCGAGGCTGAGGACGCGCGAACGCAACCCCAACTGACCCCAACCGACCCCAGCCAACTCCCGAACGCCCTGAAAAAAGTTGTCCATAATCTGAGACTTCAGGAGTTCAGGTCTCTTGGAGATCAGCCCGCTGTGTGACCAGATCCGACAGAGCCTTCGCGATCTCCATGTCCCTGCCTTGGGCGGCATGCTGATAACGCAGCGCAGCGCCTGGCGTCGAGTGCCCAAGCCTGCCCATCAGCTCGGCCAGCGTCGCGCCGGTCTGGGCGGCGAGCACGGCGCCCGTGTGCCTGAGGTCATGCCATCGGAGGTCCGGACGCCCCGCCGCCTCTCGTGCCGAATAGAAGACGCGGTACAGGCTCGAGGGCGCGAGGTGTCCTCCCCCGCGCGCTGGGAACAGGAGGCCGTCCTTGCCGGGCTCGGCGTGCTTGAGCATGTGCTCGCGGACCATCGGCAGGAGGTGCGGCGGGATGGCGACGTCGCGGATGCCGGCGTCGCTCTTGGGCTTCTTCACGATCGTCTCCCCCGCCGCCCGCACCATGCCTCGCCGGACATGGATCACGCCCGCCTTGGTGTTCACGTCTCCGCGGCGCAGCTCGGCCAGCTCACCGAACCGGAGACCGCACCACGACGCGAGCAGCGCCATCACGCGATAGCGCTCCGGGAGGGCGGTCACGATCGTCTCGAGCTCGGCGAGGGTGGCGGGCTCGATCTTCTTCACACGCTTGGTGTTGCCTGCACCGCGGATGTGGCACGGGTTCTTCGTGATGACGTCGTCGCGCTCGGCCTGTCCCAGGATCGTGCGCAGGAGCCCGTACGCGTGCGCTCGTGTCGTCGGCGTCGAGAGTCCGGTCGTGGCGTACCAGTCGCGGACGAGATCCGGGGTGATGTGCTTGAGCGGCACCGCGGCGAAGGTCGGGAGGATGTGCTGGTCGAGCAGCGCCCGGTAGTGGGCGCGGGTGCGGGCCTCGAGCCGACGGCCGGCGAGCCACTTGTCTGAGTAGGTGCCGAACGTCAGCGCTCGGGACTTGCCGCGGGTCGAGCCGTACGGGCTCCACGCGTCCCGGACGATGTCAGCCCGGATCGTGGCGAGCCAGGTCTCAGCGTCGCCCTTGGTGTCGAACGTCGTGTGAGCCTTGTGAGTGAGCCCATCCGGGCCGACGTAGCGGGCTTGATAGCGGCCAGATGGGAGCAGTCGAATGCTCCCGAACCGAGCCTTGGTGCCCTTCCTGTTCGCCACTCGATCCGCCTCTCGTGCCACGTACGTGCCAGATCGAGTGTATCTGCGTGTCTGGTTGTGTCCACCTCTGACACGCGATACTGTGCACTCACAAGCGCGATTTTTGAGCCTAGACCGCAGGTCAGACCCAGTATCGCTACAGAATCTGGAAACTGGTTCAAACCCAGTATCGCCCACCAGCGAAGGCACATCTCCGAGGCTGGTTCCCGACAGGGAACCGGCCTCGTGCCATGTACCTGCGAGACATCGGCACGAGCCCGGAGCGTGGTGGGCGATTTCCTTCCCTCATCAGTCACGCGGGTTTACCGTGGTCACGTAAGTCCCGTGGGGAACATCGAGGGCGCGGGGTCGCTGCCGGAGAAAGACCGGGGGTCTCCATGACTGTCGAACCGTCCGACGATCCGCACGAAGTTCTCATCACGAAGATCGCGAGCGATCTCCGCGAGCGCGGTGAGTTCGTCGCCGAGGTGGCGGCGACTCCGAACCAGAGAATCGTCGACCTCCACTGGGCGTCCCTCCTGGCTGGACGCCGACTCGGCGTGCGCACCCGCGTGGACGTCCAGCAGTCGGGCAGCGGTCAGGGAGGATCTCGCCTGCGGGTCACCGTCGTGTGCGTCGACCGACTGGGTCAGGTCGTGACGCACGTGAGCGAGGCAGCGCGGGCCGTCACCGCCCGGCGGCACTGAGCGCCGCTCTGCTCAGACTCACTTCGAGGGCTGCGGGACCTTGCAGTGCTTCACCTTGGGGTTGAGGCCGACGTAGTTCAGCGGGCCCGCGATCACCGTGACGACGACCGTGCTGGTCTTCGCGCAGTTGGTGTCCTTGCCGGAGAAGTAGTCGCGTTGGTACGCCGCCAGGACGCCGATCAGCAGCCAGAGCACGACGAGCACAGAACCGATTCGCATGGATGCCTCCTGGACGAGGAGTACCCAGCGGCAGCGGGCGCAAGCCCGGCGCTCGGTCAGCTCGCTGCGAGCCGCCCGTCCGGCCGGCTCACCAGCAGGCCGTCGGCGAGGCAGAAGGCCAGCGCTCGCTCGAAGCGCCCGTCCTCCCAGTACGGCGCGCCGACCGCGACCGCGAGCATCTCCGGGACGAGCGGTCCCTGGTCGCGAAGGGCGCGGACGAGCTGCTGCATCTCCCGGGCGACCTGGCGGTCGTTCGGACCCTCGGTCGTGGGCTTCGGTGGGGGCATCGGCATGGCATTCCCTCCTGTCAGGCCGTCCCCAGCGCGGGCGCGCCGGCGCGACCCGTGTCGACGGTGTCGCTGTCCTCGTCCTCGGCGGTGAGGGGCCGGGCGATGTCCTCGAGCGACCTGCCCTCCGCGTGGACACCGAGCACGGCCTCGACCACGCCGCCGCCGACCATGAGCGCGGCACCGATGAAGTAGCCGATCGCGATCGCCGAGATGTCGTGGTGGGCCGACGCGTGGTCGATCAGCGAGCCGAACAGCAACGGGCCCGTGATGCCGCCGACGGCCGTGCCGATCGCGTAGAAGAACGCGATGCAGAGGGCCCGCGTCTCCATCGGGAACACCTCGCTGGCGGTCAGGTACGCCGCGCTGGCACCGGCAGAGGCGAAGAAAAAGATGATCGAGCCCATCACGGTCAGCGACACCGCGGAGACACTGCCGAGGACGAGGCCGGTGCCGGCGAGCAGCAGCCCGGACACGACGTACGTGCCCGAGATCATCCGGACGCGGCCGACCCGGTCGAACAGCGGGCTGAGCAGCAGCGCGCCGAGGAAGTTGCTCGCGGCGAAGACCGCGAGGTACCAGCCCGTCTGGCCCACGTCGAGGAACGTGGTCAAGGTGTCGCCGTAGGTGAAGAAGAAGGCGTTGTAGAGGAATGCCTGTCCGACGAACAGCGAGAAGCACAGGATCGTGCGGCGCGGGTACATCGTGAAGACGGTGCGCGCGATCAGCCCGATCCCGATCGCCTTGCGCTGGCGCACCGTGATCGTGCCGGACACCGTGCCGAGCTCCTGGCCGGTCTCGCGCCGGACGGTCTCCTCGATCTCGCTGACGATCCGCTCGGCCTCCTGCTCACGGCCGTGGATGAACAGCCACCGCGGGCTCTCGGGCACGGCGCGGCGCACGAACAGCACGCCGACCGCGAGCAGCGCCCCGAGCCCGAACGCCAGGCGCCAGCCGAGCTCGGCGGGGATCACCGACTTGTCGAGCAGCAGCACCGTGAGCAGCGACCCACCGGCCGCGCCCACCCAGAACGACCCGTTGATCGCGATGTCGACGCGTCCGCGGTAGCGCGCGGGGATCAGCTCGTCGATCGCCGAGTTGATCGCGGCGTACTCGCCGCCGATGCCGGTGCCGGTGATGAACCGGCAGGCGAAGTACCACATCGGGTTCATCGAGAACGCGGTCAGCACGGTGCCGACGAGGTAGACGCCCAGCGTGATCATGAACAGCCGCTTCCGACCGAAGCGGTCGGTGAGCTGCCCGAAGACGAGGGCGCCGAGGCAGGCGCCCGCGACGTAGACGGCCCCGGCGAGACCGATGTCGAACGCGCTCATGCCGAGACCGGTGCGGTCCGGCTTGAGCGCGTCGGACATCGAGCCCACGATCGTGACCTCGAGGCCGTCGAGGATCCAGACCGTGCCGAGCCCGATCAGCACGGTCCAGTGCCACCGGCTCCACCTGAGCCGGTCCAGCCGTGCGGGTATGTCCGTGGTGATCCGTCCGGTCTCGACTCGTCCGCTCATGGCCGCCCCCTTACCCCGGGTGGGCATCACGCATTACCCCGGGCGCTCTACCGTGTGCGCATGCCTGTCACGCGCGGCTTCACCGGCAAGCGCCGCCCGGAGCGACCCGAGCGCCTCCCACCCGGTCAGTACGACACCGGCACCGACTGGCCGACGCTGACCGCGGAGGCCACCCCGGACATCGCGCCCGACGAGTGGACGATCACCGTCGACGGCCTCGTCGAGCGACCGCACACGTGGACGTGGCGGCAGGCGCACGCCCTGCCCGGGTCGACGTACTTCGGTGACATCCACTGCGTCACGTCGTGGTCGAAGCTCGACACCACCTTCGGCGGGGTGAGCGTCGACGAGCTGCTCGCGATCGCCCGGCCCACGGCCGACGCGGCGTACGTGCTCGCGCACTCGAGCACCGGCTACTCCACGAACCTGCCGCTCGCCGACGTCACCGGGGGCAAGGCCTGGCTCGCCTGGGAGTACGACGGCCGTCCGCTCCCCGTGGAGCACGGCGGCCCGGTCAGGCTGCTGGTGCCGCACCTGTACTTCTGGAAGTCGGCCAAGTGGATCAGCCGGCTCGAGCTGCTCGCCGAGGACCAGCCCGGGTTCTGGGAGCAGAACGGCTACCACGACCGCGGCGACCCGTGGCTCGAGCAGCGCTACCAGGGCGACCCGTGAGCGCGCCGGCGGACGCGACCGTCGCTCCCTGGACCACGGCGCGCGCCGCGGAGGTCGAGCGGATCGGGGACCGCCTGGTGCGGCTCCGGCTCGAGCTGGAGGAGTCCTTCACCTACACCCCCGGGCAGCACTGCGTGCTCCGGCTGCGGGCCGAGGACGGCTACACCGCGCAGCGGTCCTACTCGATCGCCTCCGACCCCGCCGATCCCCTCCTCGAGCTGATGGTGGAGTGCCTGCCGGGCGGCGAGGTATCCGGTCACCTCCACGACGAGGCGCGGGTCGGCGACGCCTTCGAGCTGCGCGGGCCGATCGGCGGCTGGTTCACCTGGACCGGCGACGTGCGCGCGGTGTGCCTGACCGGCGGCACCGGGGTCGTGCCGGTCGTCTCGATGCTGCGCTACGCCCGCCGGGTCGGCGCGACCGACCGGCTCCGGGTCTGCGCCGTGGGCCGCACGCGGCCGGAGCTCCCGTACGCCGACGAGCTGCTCGCCTCGGGTGCCTTGGTTGCCCTGACGCGGGAGAACCTCGGCGAGCGGGTCGCGGCACCGCCGTACCCGTCCGAGATGGAGCCGCTCGTGGCCGGGGTCGAGCGGGCCTACGTCTGCGGATCGGTGGGCTTCGCGTCGTACGCCGTGCGCCTGCTCGGCGAGGTGGGCGTGCCCGCCGACGCCATCCGGGTCGAGCAGTTCGGGGCGACCGGCTGAGCCGGCTGGGTGTGCGCCCGGGGTGTCCGGATTGTCTCCACCGTTCGGGCGACCAGCGGTGGCGACATCGGGCTACAGACGGCCGCCCGCCTGTTTCGCGAGGATCAGGTCGCGCTCACCGCGCCCCCAAGCCTGCGGTCGAGCGTCATGGCGCCGTCCCGGTGTTACCCCCAGCATCCGGGACGGCGCTGCTGCGCGCACCGCAGCCTCGACGGTCCGCACCGAACCGGTGCCGTTCCGCGGGTTTGGGATCCGCCCGATCTGGGCACTTGTGTCCTGCGCCGCGGACCACCGCGCGCCCGGGCGAAAGAGGTGGCCAGTGAGTGTGAGTCCGTGGACTGCTCTGCCCGCACCTCCGATCGAGGCCCCCGAGCCTGAAGCCACGCCGAGGCTGCAGCTGGTCGCGCCGCACGAGCACACCTGGCAGCTGCGTGCCGTCGAGTACGACGATGCCCTCGAGGTCCGCCGCTACGAGTGCGACGGGTGCGCCGAGGTGCTGTTCCGCTGAGTCGGCCCGGTCAGCGGCCGGCCAGCGCGCGGGCGACGTGCCCGGAGCTGCCGGCGTGCGACGGGTCGGCCGCCAGCACGGTGACCCGCAGCGGCTGACCCGCACAGGTGCGGTCCACCCGGTGCAGCAGCTCGGTGCCCGGCACGGACGCGCCGCTGGCACCGAAGATCACCGTCGGGAGCGAGAGGTCGGCCGGCTCGAGCATCAGCGACTTCACGCTGCCACCGACCATGTTGGCCATCTCGCCGACGGCGTCGGAGATGTCGTCCTGGGTGAGCTCCTCGACCGGCAGGGCGAGCATCGCCGCCGTGACCGTCGAGGCGAGCTCGGCGGAGCACGAGAACAGCACCGCACCCGTCCACCCCCCGGTGATCTGGACGAAGGCCGTCACCGGCAGCACGGTGTCGTCGGGCTGCGGCTCGTCCGCCAGTCCGCCGACGAACGTCTCCAGCACGTCGTCGACGACCTGGGCGAGCAGGTCCTGGGTGAGTGTCATGCGGTCTTCCCTTCACTTCGCAGCCGGTACGCCGGTGCGTTGCCGATCTGGACGCGTTCGAAGCCCGCGTCGAGGTTGAGCGTGGTCTCCGCTCCTCCGAGGAACAGGTAGCCGTCCGGCCGCAGCAGGCTGCGGACGCGGGCGAGGATGCGTTGCTTGGTCGGGATGTCGAAGTAGATGAGGACGTTGCGCAGGAAGATCACGTCCATCGAGGGCATCATCGGCCAGGCAGCGTCCAGGTTGAGCAGTCGGCACTCGACCATCCGGCGCAGGTCCTCGTTGACCTGCCAGTGGGTGCCCTGGCGCGTGAAGTGCTTGACCAGCCGCTGCGCGGGCAGGCCGCGGTTCACCTCGAGCTGGCTGTACAGGCCGCTCGTGGTGCGGTCCAGCATCTGCTGGGAGATGTCCGTCGCGAGCAGCCGGACCCGCCAGCCGGGCTGTCCGACGAGCGCGTCGCTCACCAGCATCGCGATGCTGTAGGCCTCCTGACCGCTGCTCGAGGCCGCCGACCAGATGTTCAGCGACCGCTCGGCGGCGCGGGCGCGGATCAGCTCGGGGAGCACCGTGTCGGACAGGGCGTGGAACGGGTGCACGTCACGGAAGAACGAGGTCTCGTTCGTGGTCATCGCCTCGATCACCTGGCCGCGCAGGGGGCCCATGGGCGAGCGCCGCAGCTGCTTGATCAGGTCGGCGATCGTCGGGTGTCCGGACTCCTTGGCGACCGGCAGCAACCGGGACTCGACCAGGTACTCCTTGCCGCGCTCGAGCACGATCGCCGACTCGGCCCTCACGACCGAGCTGATGAACTCGAAGTCTGCTTCGGTGATGGTCACGCCGGTACCTCGCTCGCCTTGCTCTCGACTCGTTTTTTTAATGATACGGCGACCACCGAGAGTGGCAGGAATTCAGACGCGAGCCCGGCTGCGGCANNNCTGGTCACCGCTGCGGCGACCCCCGAGAGTGGCAGGAATTCAGACGCGAGCCCGGCTGCGGCAACCGCCCCGGGCATGCCCCACACGACCGACGACTCCTCGTCCTGCGCGATGACCTCTCCCCCGGCGTCCACGATCGCCTGGGCGCCGCGGGTGCCGTCGTGGCCCATGCCCGTGAGGACCACGCCGAGGCAGCGGCCGGCGTACGCGGTGACGGCCGAGCGGAACAGCACGTCGACGGCGGGCCGGCAGAAGTTCTCGGGCGTGCCCTGGTCGAGCACGGTGACCACGCCCTCGCGGGTGCGCCGCAGCCGCAGGTGGAAGTCCCCGGGGGCGAGCAGCACGCGACCGGGCACGACCGGCTCGCCGTCGATCGCCTCGGCGACGCTCAACGGCGACTTCTTGTCCAGGCGCTCGGCGAGCAGCCGGGTGAACGTCTTCGGCATGTGCTGGACCACGACCACCGGCACCCGCAGCGAGCCAGGGAGGGCGGCGAGCACGGTCGCGAGCGCGTCCGGACCGCCCGTGGACACGCCGATCACGACCACGTCGGGCGGGACGTGGCGCTGGGGAGTCGCGGCCCGGCGTACGACGGGAGGCGCGGCCGGCTGGGGCCGCAGCCGCACCGGCGCGGGGGCGCCCGTGGCCGGGGTTGAGCGGTTCGTCGTCGAGGTGTCCCGGCGCAGGCACAGGGACCGGATCTTCGGCGCCAGCTGCTCGCGGACCGCCTGCATCGAGGCCTGGACGCTGCCGACGTTGGCCGGTTTGGTGACGTAGTCCTGGGCGCCGAGCTCCAGGGCGTCGAGGCTGGCCGTCGCGCCACGCTCGGTCAGCGTGCTGAACATGATCACGGGCAGCCGCGGGTACGCCGCCCGCAGCTCCTTCAGCGTCTCCAGCCCGTCCATGATCGGCATCTCGATGTCCAGCGTCACGAGGTCGGGGTTGAGCTGCGGGATCTTGGCCAGGGCGATCCGTCCGTTCGGGGCGGTGCCCACCACGTCGATGTCGGCCTCGCCCGCGAGCACGTCGGTGACCAGGCGGCGGACGACGACGGAGTCGTCCACCACGAGGACGGAGATGCGGGACATGGGGTCAGCCGTTCTGTCGAGGTCGATGTGGGATGTCAGTAGGTGAACTGGCCGACGAGCTCTTGCATCTCGGCAGCCATCCGGGCCAGCTCGTCGGCAGCCTGGGCGGTGTTGCCCGCACCAGAGGTGGTGTCGGTCGCCGCCCGCGCCACCGCGGTGATGTT
>NZ_RJSF01000043.1:0-21643 GCF_003725535.1 Nocardioides pocheonensis
CGAGGCTCGCTGGCGCTCGCACCTCAACCACCAAGGCACCGCCGACAGTGAGCCGACAGCAGAACCCGGGCCCGCGCCGCACCGCCGTCGTCGCTGCCCGCCACCACCAGCACCCACCCCCGAACCCCGCCGCGGTGCGACACTCCTCCCATGCCGCTGCTCGCCATCACCGTGCTGGGCCACGACCGCCCCGGGATCATCGCCGAGACGACCGGGGCGCTCGCCGACCTCGGGCTCAACCTCGAGGACTCGACGATGACGTTGCTGCGCGGCCACTTCGCGATGACCCTGATCACGCAGGGCGAGGCGGACGCCGCGACGGTCGAGGAGTCGCTCGCCGGGCTGACCATGGACGGCACCCTGTCGGTCGCGGTGCGGGAGGTTCCGCCGGAGCCGATGCCGTCCCGGACGGCGTCGTACGTGCTCAGCGTCCACGGCGCCGACCGCGCGGGCATCGTCTCCAGCGTCACGAGCGTGGTCGCGGCGGTCGGGGGCAACATCACCGACCTGAGCACGCGGCTGGTCGGTGACCTGTACGTGCTCACCGCGGAGGTCGACCTGCCGGCGGGCACCGACGACGAGGCCCTCGCCGAGTCACTGCGACGGACCGCCGACGGGCTCGGGGTGACGGCGACGCTCTCCCCGCTGGACAGCGACGACCTGTGAGTCGACCCGACGTGGAGGGGCGGGTGCTCGAGGTGGTCCGGGCTCCGGCTGCCGTGCTGGCCCGACCGGGGGAGAGGGTCGACCCGACCAGCCCCGAGGTCGTGCAGCTGGCGGCCGACCTGGTCGCCACGATGCGTGTCTCGCCGGGCTGCGTCGGCCTCGCCGCCCCGCAGGTCGGAGTCGGGGTGAAGGTCTTCTGCGTCGACGTCTCCGGGCACCCGAAGGCGCGGACGCAGCACGGCACCTTCGTGCTGTGCAACGCCGAGGTCGTCAGCGCGTCGCGCAACGAGAAGGCGCGGGAGGGCTGCATGAGCGTCCCGGACCTCACCGGTGACGTGAAGCGGGCGACGCGGGTCGTCGTACGCGGTCAGGAGCCCGGCACCGGCGCCGAGGTGACGATCGAGACCGACGCGTTCGAGGCCCGCGCCCTCCAGCACGAGATCGACCACTGCGACGGGCTGCTCTTCCTCGACCGCGCCGCGGGTGCGCACGCGATCCACCCGCGGAAGACCTACCTCTGACGGCCCCGCGGCTCACTGTCCGAGCTGGTTGAACTGCGTCGGCGGCGGCTTGGTGCAGACCGACGTCCCGCCTCCGACCAGGCCGGGATCGGACGTGCAGTCCGAGCTGCTCTTCTTCAGCTGGCACCCCGCCAGGAGGACGACGAGCAGCAGCAGCGCCGCGAGCTGCGTGGGTCTCGTCATGAGTTCACGGTAGAGCCGGCTCGGTGCGCCGTCTGTAGTCCGTGTGGCCGGTCCTCCCGGCACCGATGACCTAGGGTCGTCGCTGCGCCCCGGTATCCCAATCGGCAGAGGAAGCGGTCTTAAAAACCGCACAGTGTGGGTTCGACCCCCACCCGGGGCACGGCCGAAGGGCCACCAGGGTCGGGACCTACGCACGTGGTGCCGGGACCCTCGTCCTGCTGGGATCAGGGTGTGAACCTGACCGACCTTCTCCGCAGCCTGCCCGCCGACCCCCGCGTGGTGATCAGCGGCAACCACGCCGTCCCCTTCCACGTCCTGGGCCTGGTGGACCAGGCGCTCGACGAGTACCGGCTCTGGGTGCTCAACGCACCGGCCGGCCTGCCGGACCGCGAAGGCGTGGTCTACGAGACGCCGTTCGTCGGCGTCGGCATGCGGCACAGCCCGCGGCTGAGCTACGTACCCTGCCGGCTGTCCCTGGTCCCGAGCCTGTTCCGTACGACGATGGCGCCGGACCTCGTCGTCCTGCACACGACCCGCCCCCGCGGCGGTCGTGTCTCCCTGGGTGTCGAGGTGAACATCCTCCCGGCGGCGGTCGAGGCGGCCCGGGCCCGCGGCGCGAAGGTGATCGCCCAGGTCAACGACCGGATGCCGTGGACGCTCGGCGACTCGGAGATCGACGTGGACCAGATCGACCTGATGATCGAGGCCGACGGCGCCATGCCGACGGCACCGGCGCCGCGGATCGACGAGGTGTCGGGCAAGATCGGCGCGCTCGTGGCGGCCCGCGTGCGCGACGGCGCCACCCTGCAGGCCGGCATCGGGGCGGTGCCGGACGCGACCCTGTGCGGCCTCTCCGGTCGTCGCGGCCTGAAGATCTGGACGGAGATGTTCTCCGACAGCGCGCTGGTGCTCGAGCAGGCCGGCGCCCTCGACAGGGACACCCCGGTGCGGGCGTCGTTCCTGTTCGGCTCCGAGGAGCTCCTCGACTGGGTCGACGCCAACCCCCGCGTGCGGATGATCCGCACCGAGACGTCGAACGACCCCGCGCTGATCTCCCGCAACCCAGCGATGGTGTCGGTCAACACCGCGCTCCAGGTGGACCTGTTCGGCCAGGCCAACGCGTCGCGCGTGCACGCGAAGATCTACTCGGGCTTCGGCGGCCAGACCGACTTCATCGTCGGCGCCCTGCACAGCTCCGGCGGTCAGGCGCTGATCGCGCTCCGGTCCTGGCACCCGCGCGCCGACGTCTCGACGATCGTGCCGCTGATCGAGGAGCCGGTGACGTCGTTCCAGATGACCGCCGTCGTCACCGAGCAGGGGGTCGCCGAGGTCTTCGGCCTCGACCAGCGCCACCAGGCGGCCAACATCATCGACCACGCGGCGCACCCGCAGGTCCGCGAGGAGCTCTGGGAGCAGGCCGCGCGGCTCGGTCTGGGCCGGGTGCCGGTGCCGTTGGGATAACCGGCAGCGCGCCCCGGCGGTGCTGTGGCACCGTTCGGCTGTGTACCTGCCCCATTTCAACCGGATGGACGCCGAGGACGTCGCGTCGTTCCTCGACGCCGTCGGCACGGCCGAGCTGGTGACCGTCGGACCGGACGGCTACCCGGTCGCGACGCTGCTGCCGTTCGTGCGCGAGGACGACCGCCTGCTCATGCACCTGGCCCGCGCCAACGCGCACTGGCAGGCGATCGAGCCCGGTACGCCGGCCCTGGCGATCGTGGCCGGCCCGCAGGCCTACGTCTCCCCGGCGTGGTACGCCACCAAGCACGAGCACGGCCGGGTGGTGCCGACCTGGAACTACTCCGCCGTGCACCTGACCGGCACGGTCACGACGCACCACGACGAGGACTGGCTGCGCGACCTCGTCGGCCGTCTCACCCACCTGCACGAGCACGGCCGGGCCGACCCGTGGGCGGTCGAGGACGCGCCCGCGGACTACGTCCGCAAGCAGCTGCGCGCGATCGTCGGCATCGAGCTGGCCGTCGAGCGGGTCGAGGCGAAGGCCAAGCTGAGCCAGAACCGCAGCGACGCCGACCGGGCTGGCGTCGTGCGGGGTCTCGAGGAGGAGGCCGGGGCCGCCGGCATCTTCGTCGCCGGCGCCATGCGCAGGCTCGAGGACCGGCGCTAGCCGCTCACTCCTCGGCCTGGTCCTCGAGCGTGGACTTGAGCTCGCCCTTCGACATCCCGGACGCGCCGGAGAGCCCGACGTTGGCGGCCTGCTGCTCGAGCTCGGCCTTGGTGATGTCCTCCGGCATGTCGCCGAGGTGGTCGGCCCGGCTGCGCAGGAACGCCTGACCGAGCTCGTCGAGACGCGCGGCGTCGAGGTGCTCGCGCATCCCGGGCAGCACGGAGGTCTCCTCCTCCTCGACGTGGTGCTTCACCGCGTCGATCAGCTTCTGCAGGGCCTCGGGGAAGTCGGGCGAGTCGAAGTCGGTCTCGGCCACCTTCGCGGCGAGCTGGTCGGCCTCTAGGTGCTCCTTCTGGCTGTGCTCCACGTCGTCCTCACCGCCCGCGTCGGACGCCGCCGGGTAGACCTCGGCCTCCTCGGCCCGGCTGTGCGCGGTGAGCAGCGCGATCATCACCGGCACCAGCGACGGTCGCTTGTCGGGCTGGTTCATGAGCTGGTCGAAGATCCGCTCCAGCTCGCGGTGGTCGTTCATGATCAGGTCGACGACGTTCGAGTCCATGCGGTTCCTCCCGGAGTCAATGGTGGTGGCGCGCATGTACCCCGCAGGAGCGATCCCTACGCGCTGATCCGACCCCATGCTTGTTCGAAGGCAGCCTCACGATCGGCCGCGTCGGCCTCGAGGCGGGCACAGAGGACTCCGAAGGTGAAGGTCTGCCGGCCCTCGGCGTGAGCGATGTCGGACAGCTCCCGCAGGTGCACGATCGCGGCCACGGTGTCGCGGTGGTCGCCGAGGATGTCCTGGATCTCCTCGGCGGCAGCGGCGCGGGCGCCTGCCGTCTGCCCGAGGACGGGCTCGAGCATCTCGGCGGCGTAGCGGGTGCGCTTGGCGGCCTTGCGTGCCGCGTGGAGCCGGGCGATGCGGTCGACGGCGTCGTTCGCGGCCGCCGCCGTGGCGGCTCGTTCCATGTCGGACCATGCGCGGTCGAGCGCCCGACCCATCCGCTTGCGCGCGGGCCGGTCGGGGCGACCCGCCCACGGTGGGCGTTTCTGCCACCCGTCGAGCGTCACGAGCAGCGCGACGTACCGGGGCGACGCCATCGCCTCGAGCACGTCAGCGTGCGCGGTCCGGCGGGCTGCGTCGATGCGCCGGTCGATCCACGGGCCGGGGTGCCCACGGAGCAGCTCGGGGGACTGCGCGAGGAGCAACCGGTCGATCCTCGCGCGCAGGACCTCGAGGTCTCGAGCCCGGCCGAGGGCGCCGCCGAGCCACTTCAGGTCGTCGCGCACCGGATCCGTCGCCCCGCGATCGAGGCTCTTGCGGAACGTCCGGAGCGCCGACCGCAGCCGGCGACAGGTGATGCGCATCTGGTGCACCGCGTCGGGGAGGTCGTCGCGGACGTGGGGATCGAGCCGGTGCAGCGTGGCCCGCAGGTGCTCGAGCTCGTGGGCGAGCACCGCGTGGTCGGAGGTGTCCTTGTCGGTCATGGTGTCGGTGTCAGGACGGCCGCCCGGACCTTCTCGGCCGGACCGGCCACGAAGACGTACTCGGTGTTGCGCAGTCGCGAGACCTGGCCGACCTTGCGGCCGGAGGGGTTGAAGATGCCGATCTGCGCGCCGACGTACCGCTTGCTGTCGAAGGCCAGCACCTGCACGTCCTCGTGCCCGCCCTCGCGCAGCGCCTGGGTGATCTGCTCGGGCGTCACCCACGACTCGTCGTTGTACGAGACCACCACCACCTCCGCACGCACCCGGCGCAGCAGGTCCGTGAGGGCGGCCGGCATCAGCCGCTTGTTGTTGAACACGCTCTTGGTCGAGGCGTCCCGGGCGTCCACCCGCTTGCGCGCGACGCCGTACACCTCCGGCCGGTCCCAGCGGACGAGCGTCTCCCAGATGTGGTAGTTCGTGAAGTACCGGTGCTGGTTGTACGGCGGGTCCAGGTAGATCAGGTCCGCCCGCGGCAGCGCGTCGACGGTCTCGGTGGCGTCGCCGGCCAGCGTCGAGCCGGGCCCGGGGAGCAGGTCGGGAGCGCGCAGCTCGAGGTCCTGGTGGGAGCGCGGCGCCCACTCCTTGAGGTAGGCCATCTGCAGGCCCGTGGTGGAGTCGACCCGGTCGGCCGCCAGCATCAGGCTGGTCAGCAGGACCGGGAACAGCGGGGTGCCGCGGTGCTCGGTCTCGAGCACGTCGCGGATCGCGTCGACGCGGGCGCCGTTCTTCGGCTGGAAGAACCGCGCCTCCTCGCAGTAGGTCCGGGTGAACCAGCCCGGCCGGCCGGGGAGCGCGGCGAGCCGCTTCAGCTCGTTGTCCAGCTCCTGGGGGTCCACCGCCGTGCCGTCGGTGGCGATGTAGCAGTCGCTCAGCACCTGGCTGTACGTCGCGACGTCGGCGGCGGTGACCAGGAGCCCGCGGCGCTTGAACTCCTGCGCGACCCGGGTCGTGCCGGTGAACAGGTCGACGGCCGTCCGGGCGCCGACCCGCTCGGCGATGTCCCCGAGCACGGGCACCAGGCTCCGCTTGGAGCCCAGGTACTTGATCACGGGACGACCGTACGCTCAGGGAGGCTCGATCCGGCGCAGGATCAGGCCCGGTCCTCCGGGCCGTTCGGCATGATCTGGGTCGCGATGTGCTCCCAGGCGTTGTCGATGAGGGTCACCAGGTCGATCCGCATCGCCTTGCGCACGTGCGGCTTCTCCAGCTCCCGCTCCACGAAGCGCACGATGAACCGGCGCAGCTCGCCGTCCAGCCCGGTGAGCTTCTGCAGCACCGCGGCCCGCCGGTTGTCCGACTGCACGTCGATCGACACCTCGCCGGGCAGCGGCGGGGCGATGTGCCACAGGATCGTCAGGGGCTCGACGAGCTCCATCGTCAGCCGCAGCGGCAGCAGCACCGCCGCGTCGAACCGGAGCACGTCGACGCCCAGGTCGAGGTGGAAGGTCACGTCGATCGGCAGGTTCACCTGGTAGCCGACCACGTCGGCCAGCGCGTCGCCGTACGCCGTGCCGAAGGTGCCGCTGGCGACCACCTTGGCGACCTTGCGCCCCGGGCCCGCCCCGATCGGCCCGAGCTGGAAGGTCTCGCCGAGCACCCGGTTGACCGACTCCATCACCCGGTCGCGGTGCAGCACGAGGTTCATGAACCGCATCCCGAACTCGTCGTAGCCGATCGGCTGCGGCCCCGGGACCACCGACGCGGCCGGGTCGACGAAGGGCTCGTCGGGGTCGGGGGAGGTGTCGAAGGCGTGGTCGGTCACCGGACGATCATGCGGCATCGCGTCGCCGGCGACGGGACCCGGGGGTAACCCGAGGAACTGGAACTCGTTCCAGTAACCATGAGGCTGAACTCGTGAGGCGGGCCGTCGCGGTCCTGCTCGGACTGCTCGTCCCGCTCGTGGTCGCACCCGCCGGGCACTCGGCTGCCGCGGGCACCGGCCCTCAGGTCCCCAGGCTGCACCGCGAGGGCGGTCACCTCGTCGACCAGTACGGCCGCACGGTGATCGTGCACGGGCTGAACCTGGTCTGGAAGCGACCGCCCTACGCGCCGCCGGACACGCCGGCCGGGTTCACCGCCGCCGACGCCGACTGGCTGCAGCGCTACGGGTTCAACGGAGCCCGGGTCGGCATGCTCTGGGCCGGCGTCACGCCCACCCAGCCCGGCGTCGCCGACCCGGCGTACTTCGCGAAGTGGGACCGCGTGGTGAACCTGCTCGCCGGCCGGGGGATCTGGATGCAGTTCGACCAGCACCAGGACATGTGGAACGAGACGTACGGCGGCGAGGGCGTCCCGGCCTGGGCGGCGAAGCGGCCGCTGCCCTACGCGCTGCTGCCCTACGCCCCGGTGCCGTTCCCGGAGGGCTACTGGACTCCCGAGGTCTCCACCGTCTTCGACAACTTCTGGGCGAACCAGGGAGGCCTGCAGGACGCCTGGGCGACGTACTGGAAGCTCGTCGCCCAGCACTACCGCGACCAGCCCTACTCGATGGGCTACGACCTGATGAACGAGCCGTGGGCCGGCAACGAGTGGAGCACGTGCATGACCACCGGCTGCCCGCAGACCTACAGCCAGGAGCTGCAGCCGGCGATGACCAAGGGCCTCCAGGCGGTGCGCCAGGTCGACCCGAACGGCATCGTGTGGTGGGAGCCGCAGCAGCTCTCCAGCGGCGTGCAGACCCCGACCTTCTTCACCGCCCCGCCCGGCGACGAGCAGAACCTCGGCTACTCCTGGCACAACTACTGCACCTGGGTCTTCCTCCAGAGCACGGGCCTGCCGTTGTTCAACACCGACAACTGCCGCAGCTTCACCGAGAACCGCGAGCAGACGGCGATCGCCCAGGCCGACACGATGCACGCCGCCCCGTTGATGAGCGAGTGGGGAGCCACGGACGACGTGAACGCGATCGGCATCGACGCCGAGTCCGCCGACGCCCACGCGATGAGCTGGATGTACTGGGCCTACAAGCACTGGGACGACCCCACCACCGCCGACAGCGCGCAGGGCCTCTTCACCGACGACGCCGACCTGAGCACCGTGAAGACGGCCAAGCTGCGCCGGCTGGTCCGCACCTACCCGCAGGCCACGGCCGGGACGCTGCTCGGCTATCGGTACGACGCGGACACCGGGCAGTTCACGATGAGCTACCGCTCCGACCCGTCGATCGACGCCCCGACGAGGATCTTCGTCAGCCCGCTGACCTCGCCGCACGGCTTCGACGTGACCGCCTCCGCGGGGGGCGTCGCGGTGCACGGCTCGTACGTCGACCTCCACGCCGACACCGCCGAGGAGATCCAGGTCACCATCACGCCGCGCGCGTGAGGACTGTCCCCGGGAACACCGGGCCCGGCGCAACACGTTGAACGGGTGACGACTCGATAGGCTCGAGCCGACGACAGGAGCAACCATGCAGAGCAACAACCCCGTCTTCGCCCGCTCGGAGGGCTTCAACGGCAAGGGTGGCACCGCCTACGCCGACTTCGGCGTGGGTGTCCCCGCGACGCACACCGGTGCCGGCACCGGCCGGATGACCGTCGACACGGTGGTCCAGAAGACCGGGATCACCCTCGGTGTTCTGGTCCTCGCCGCCGCCGTGACGTGGATCGGCACCGGCGACGTGGTCGCCAGCGACGGACTCTCGATCGACCCCGGCAAGGCCCAGACCCTCTACACGCTGAGCATGATCGGCGCCTTCGGTGGCTTCATCCTCGCGATGGTCAACTCGTTCAAGCGCGCGACCAGCCCGGCCCTCGTGGTCGCCTACGCCGCCCTCGAGGGTGTCTTCATCGGCGCGATGAGCAAGGTCTTCCAGCTCTCGTTCGGCCCCGGCGTCGTGACCGGCGCCGTGCTCGGCACCGTCGCTGCCGTCGCGGGCACGCTGGCGGCGTACAAGTTCTTCGACATCCAGGTCGGCGCCAAGTTCCGCACCTGGGTGATCGCCGCGATGTTCGGATTCGTCGCCGTGTCGCTGCTCGACATGCTTCTCGGCTTCTTCGGCAACAGCTTCGGCTTCAACGGCTTCGGCCCGATGGGTCTGCTGTCGAGCGTCCTCGGCCTCGGCCTGGGTGTGCTCATGCTGATCCTCGACTTCGACTTCGTCGAGCGCGGTGTCGCCGCCGGTCTCCCCGAGCGCGAGTCGTGGCGGGCCGCCTTCGGCCTGACCGTCACCATCGTGTGGATCTACATCGAGCTGCTGCGGATCCTGGCGATCTTCACCCGACGCTGACCGGTCCGCCGGTCTCCGTCGACCCGGCGCCCGACTCGGAGGATTCTTCCTCCGGCTCGGGCGCTTCGGCGTCCACGGGGGCCGGACGACGACGCCGCATCAGCGTGACCCAGCGGCCACCGATGCCGCGTGCGGATCCGTCGACCACTGTCGCGTCGAGCTCGGTGCCCGGGTGCTCGGCGGCCTGGACGGCGGCCCGGCCGATCGACAGGATCCCCTCGCCGCGCCGGGCCTCCGGGACCTCCTCGTCCTCCGGGGTGAACCCGAGCGCGGCCATCACGGAGGGCACCAGCACGCCGGCCAGCGCGGCGTAGCCGGCGGCCGAGGGGTGGAACCGGTCGGGTCCGAAGAGCAGGGAGGGGGAGGCGTCGAACTCGGGCCCGAGGATCGAGCCGAGCGACACCGCACGACCACCGGCCTCGACGACCGCGATCGCCTGGGCGGCCGCGAGCCGCCGTGACCAGGTGCGGGCGACCCGGCGCAGCGGCTGGGGGATCGGGCGCACCGTGCCGAGGTCGGGGCAGGTGCCGACCACCACGGCGACGTCGGCCTCGTGCAGCCGGCGCACCACCTCGCTGAGGTAGCGGACCGACTCCGACGGCAACGTCTGGTTGGTGACGTCGTTGGCGCCGATCAGGATCACGGCGACGTCGGGCTCGGTCGGCAGCGCCGCGTCGACCTGCTCGGCGAGCTGGATCGACTTCGCGCCCGAGACGCAGAACTCGCGCAGGTGCACGCGCCGGTCGGCGCCCGCGGCGACCCCGGATCCCAGCAGGGCGCCCGGCGTGTCCTCGACCTTGTCGACCCCGTAGCCCGCGGCGCTGGAGTCGCCGAGCAGGGCGATCTTGATCGCCGGGCCGGGTCGGCCACGGCCGTACCATCCGGTCGCGTCAGGAACCGGGGCGTCGATCCGGCCGATCGCCTTGCGGGCGATCTTCGCCTCGACCCGCAGCACCCCGTACGACAGCGCCCCGAGCACGGAGAGGCCTCCACCCCCGAACGCGGCGGCGGAAGCCAGTCTCCGTGCAGCTGCTGCTTTCCCCACGCTGCAATCCTACGGACCGCAGCGGAGGGCGCATCCGGTTACTCCGACAGGTGCACGCGCGTCCAGACGATCGGGTGGTCGGTCAGCTTCATGTTCTTCGGCTTCCAGTCCCGCGCGTAGCGGGTGAACCGTGCACCGCCCGCAGCGAAGACCCAGTCGATGCCGTTGCTCTTCGGCATCGCGCAGCTCATCGAGGGGATGCTGTCCGGGCTGATCGCCAGCATCTGCGAGGTGATCCCGCAGAACGCCGGAGCCCGGTCGTTGAAGTCACCGGTGAGGAACACCGGTCGACCGGTCGCGCGCAGGTCGATGATCTTCTGGCGCTCGATCGCGATCGCCTGGGCCCGGTGCATCGCCTGGTCGCCGTAGCCCACCCCGGAGGCGGGGTTGTGCACGTTGATGAAGTACGCCGTGCGCCCGGTCGCCCGGTCACGCAGGAGGACGACCGGCATGTTCCGCCAGCCCTCGAAGTAGGGCACCCGGATGTAGTCGGTGCTGACCAGCTCCATCGTGCTGTTGCGCCAGATGATGGAGTTCTCGGTCGGGGCGTAGTTGTCGACCATGAACGGGTCCAGCGGGTTGTTCAGCGTGGTGTCGTCCGGGTAGATCCCGAAGGTGCCCGCCGAGACCGCCATGAACTGGTCGCGCTGCACGCGCTGGAACTCCTGGAGACCGACGACGTCGACCGCGTAGCTGTTGAGCAGGTTGATCTGGCCGGGCGTGCGCACGTCGTACGTCGGGTAGCCGCCGCCGTAGCGGGTGTGGCTGGCGCCGAGCGTGTTCATGCTGGCCACCACGAAGCCCCAGTTGCCGAACAGGCTGGTCGTGTTCAGCGGCTTGCCGACGAGGCGGGCCAGCCAGCGCGTCGGGTTCGCGTCCTTGCCGAAGTTGTTCTTCACCGCGAAGTACAGCGAGCAGAAGCTCGGGGCGGCGGAGCCGGCGCGGCCGACCCGGCCGATCTCCTGGCCGGCCTGCACGATCTGGCCGTTGGTGACCGAGGTGCTCTTCATGAACCCGTAGTAGGTCGTGGTGCGCCCGGCGCTGGTCACGACGGTGACGAGGTTGGGCCCGCTCTTCGGCGAGTTGGTCACGTACGCCGTACCCGGGTGGGCGGCGACGACCTTCGTGCCGCAGCCGGCCTTGATGGTCGTGCCGGGGCGCTTGCCGGGCGTCTTCAGGTCGTGCGCGCGGCGCGCGACGGCCGGGAAGAAGACGTTGGGCGCCACCGACGGCCGGTCCTCGGCGAGCGTCTGGGCGTGGGCGGGGGTGGCGAGGAGGGGCACCGTCAGCAGGGTGCTGGCCAGGATGCCGGTCATCGCACCGGCCATGCGCTTCGAGATCGTCACGCAGGGAAGTATGACCCAATTCCGAAGAAAAGTGGGGCCCGTGTGAAAAAAAGTGACTGGAGTGGCGTGTCGGTGCTTGCAAATCACAACGGTGTAAGACTCATTTCGGCCGCGATATGTTGACCCCATGGACTACGCAGACTCCGTCCTCGACCTGATCGGCAACACCCCGCTGGTCCGGCTCGAGCGGGCCCTCGACCGACCGTCCGGAGCACCGGGACCGTTGGTCCTCGCGAAGATCGAGTACCTCAACCCGGGTGGCTCGGTGAAGGACCGGATCGCGCGTCGCATGATCGACGCCGCCGAGGCGTCCGGCGCCCTCCAGCCCGGGGGCACGATCGTCGAGCCGACCTCGGGCAACACGGGCGTGGGCCTTGCGCTGGTCGCCCAGCAGCGGGGCTACCGGTGCGTGTTCGTCTGCCCCGACAAGGTCAGCGAGGACAAGCGCAACGTGCTCAAGGCGTACGGCGCGGAGGTGGTCGTCTGCCCGACCGCCGTGCCGCCGGAGCACCCGGACAGCTACTACAGCGTCTCCGACCGGCTCTCGTCCGAGCCGGGTGCGTGGAAGCCCGACCAGTACTCCAACCCGAACAACCCGCGGTCGCACTACGAGGACACCGGGCCCGAGATCTGGCGCCAGACGGAGGGCCGGATCACGCACTTCGTCTGCGGCATGGGCACGGGCGGCACGATCAGCGGCGTCGGCCGCTACCTCAAGGAGCAGAACCCGGCCGTCCAGGTGATCGGGGCGGACCCGGCCGGCTCGGTGTACTCCGGCGGCACCGGGCGCCCCTACCTGGTCGAGGGCGTCGGCGAGGACTTCTGGCCCGAGACCTACGACCGGTCGGTCGCCGACCGGGTGATCGAGGTGTCCGACGCCGACTCCTTCGCGATGACCCGCCGTCTGGCCCGCGAGGAGGGACTCCTCGTCGGTGGGTCCTCCGGCATGGCCGCCTTCGCGGCGGCGCAGGTCGCCCGTGAGCTCGCCGAGCAGGGCACCGACGACGCCGTCGTCGTCGTGCTGCTGCCCGACTCGGGCCGCGGCTACCTCACCAAGGTGTTCAACGACGAGTGGCTCGCCCGCTACGGCTTCCTGCAGGCCAAGGACGAGCAGACCGTCGGCGAGGTGCTGCGCGCCAAGACCGGGGGCCTTCCCGACCTGGTGCACACCCACCCCAGCGAGACCGTCGCCGAGGCGATCGGCATCCTCAAGGAGTACGGCGTCTCCCAGATGCCCGTGGTGCGCGCGGAGCCGCCGATCATGGCCGCCGAGGTCGCCGGGTCGGTCTCCGAGCGCGCGCTGCTCGACGAGCTCTTCGCCGGCAAGGCCAAGCTGGCCGACCAGGTCGAGGCCCACATGGAGCAGCCGCTGCCGACGATCGGGGCCTCCGAAGGCGTCGAGGAGGCGATCAAGGCCCTCGAGACCGCGGACGCGCTGCTGGTCCAGGAGGACGGCCGGCCGGTCGGCGTCCTGACCCGTGCGGACCTCCTGACCTTCATCGCAGCCTTTCGTTAGTGCGGACCCGCAGCATGCTTTAAGGTGTCCTCACCGGTCGCGGAGTCCGTACCCCACATGGATGCGACCGGGATCCGTTCGGGTGCAGCGCGTGCCTTCGGGTGTCGCGCACGACGGATCAGGTGGCGGGGTGATCCTGGGAGGGGTACCCCGCCACCGCCCGGACTAGTGCGAGGATCCGATGGCCTACCTCACGATCGCCGGGCAGGCGTCCGCCGAGATCGTCGTCAGCCGTTCGCGCTTCCTCTGCGAGCTCGAGCGCGTCGACGACGAGCTGTCCGCGCGAGGCGTGATCGAGCAGGCCCGACGGGCCCACTGGGACGCCCGCCACCACTGCTCGGCGTTCGTCCTGGGGCCCGACCGCGCCATCGAGCGGTCCAGCGACGACGGCGAGCCCCCGGGCACCGGCGGGGCCCCGATGCTGGAGGTGCTTCGCGGCCGGGAGCTGAGCGACGTCGTCGCCGTGGTCACCCGGTGGTTCGGCGGCACGCTGCTCGGCACCGGCGGCCTCAGCCGGGCGTACGCCGACGCGGTCCGCGCCGCCCTCGACCTCGCGACCGTGGTGCAGCGCGTCGAGCAGGAGCTCTGCGAGGTGACCGTCGACCTGGCCGCGGCGGGCAGGCTCGAGCACGAGCTGCGCTCCCGCGGCACCAAGGTGCTGTCCACGGAGTACACCGACGTGGCGACGCTCTCGATCGCGGTGCCGCTGATCGCCGTGCCGATCGCGGAGGAGATCGTCGCGGAGCTCACCGAGGGCCACGCCGAGCTCTACCGGCGGGGCCGGCGCTGGGTCGACGCGCCGCTGAGCGGCCCCTGATCCGCAGCCGTCAGCAGTCCCGCAGGCGGGCGAGCGTCGCCCGCACCACGTCGGCGGGGATCTTGAGCACCTCGCGGTCCCAGGTGAGCAGCCCGTTGAGCTCGTCCTCGACGTCGCTGAGCTGGGTGTAGACGGTCGCCGCCAGGCCGGACGCCACGGCCGGCTCGACCTGCTCGCGGTGCAGGGCCACGAAGCCCGCGGCGAGCTCCTCGGCGCTGTCGAAGTGCCGGTAGCCGAACTCCCGGGTGCTCCAGTCGTGGTCCGGCACCTTGAGGCTGTAGCCGCCGTACTCGCCGAGCGCGTAGACCCGACGCTCGCGCCGCCGGCGGAGCCGGCCCGGCAGCCGGAAGGGCCGGAGATAGCTGTGGAAGCTCCGCACGTCGCCGCCGCCCTGGTCGATCCAGCCGCTGACGTGGTTGACCGGGCGGGTCGGGTCGAGGGTCTTGACCTCGTCGGCGACGGCGTTGGCGTCGAACTGGCCCCAGGCCTCGTTGAACGGAACCCACAGGACCACCGAGGGGGAGTTGCGCAGCAGCTCCACGGTGCGCCGCACCTCGGCGCGGAACTCGGCGCGGGCGTCGGCGTCGCCGCGGAAGTAGAGCCGGTGGTGGCGGTCGGAGATCCTGATCGGACGCGTGGCCGGGAGGTTCGCGACCAGGTGCCGGTAGCGGCCGCCGCCGTTGACCATGTCCTGCCAGACCAGCACGCCCAGCCGGTCGCAGTGGTGGTACCAGCGCAGCGGCTCGACCTTCACGTGCTTGCGCAGCACGGTGAAGCCCAGCGACTTCATCGTGGTGATGTCGTGGACCATCGCCGCGTCGCTGGGGGCGGTGAGCAGCCCGTCGGGCCAGTAGCCCTGGTCCAGCACGCCGACGTGGAGAACGGGCTCGCCGTTGAGCAGGAAGCGGCGCCGGCCGGCCGCGTCGACGCCGATCCCGAGGCTGCGCATCGCCGCGTACGACGTGACCCGGTCGGCGTGCTCGCCGCCCCCGAGGGTCACCTCGAGGTCGTAGAGGAACGGGTCCTCCGGCGACCACGGGCGTGGGTCCGGGACGGTCAGCCGGATCGGCGTACCGGCGGTGCCGGACTCCTCGGCGACCACGCGACCGGCCTCGCGCACGACGACGGTGGTTTCGGCAGGCTCAACCATCGGGCGGGTGGTTGAGCCTGCCGAAACCACCGTCGGCGAGCCGGCAGAAACCACCACCTCCAGCACCCCCTGCTCGAGGTGCGGCGTGATCCGCAGCGACGCGACGTGCTGCTGCGGCACCACCTCGACCCAGACCGTCTGCCAGATGCCCGACTGCGCGGTGTACCAGATCGTGCCGCGGTCCAGCCGTTGCTTCCCGCGGGCGTGCAGTCCGGTCTCGGACAGGTCGCGGACGCGCACCTCGAGCAGGTGCGCCCCGTCGGTCGGGGACAACGCGTCGGTGACGTCGAGGGTGAAGGGCAGGTAGCCGCCGGTGTGACGGCCGACCTCGGTGCCGTCGACCCAGACCGTGCAGCTCTGGTCCACGGCGCCGAAGTGCAGCAGCACCCGGCCTCCTGCCGGATACGCCGGTGGGGAGAAGGGCCGGCGGTACCAGAGCCACTCGTCCGGCTGGAGCTGACGGCCCACCCCGGAGAGGACGGTCTCGGGCGAGAACGGCACCACGATCTCGCCGTCCCAGGTGGGCGGCCGGGCCTCGCCGGCGAACGCGTGCTCCCAACGGCCGTTGAGGTTCCGCCAGGTCGCGTCCGGCCGCACCAGCTGGGGTCGGGGGTACTCCGGGAGCGGGCGGTCGGGGTCGAGGTCACGCCCCCAGCGGGTCAGCACACGGCGAGGCTAGAGGACTACCTCGCCGAGATCTGCCGGGGGACGTCGAGGTCCCGGAGCTTGTCGGGGTTGCGGACCAGGTAGATCTCGGTGATCTTGCCGTCCACCGCGTAGAGCGTGCCGACGGAGTCGAGCCCGTCCTCGGTGTACAGGAGGACGGAGAGGTTGCCGTTCGCCACGACCCACCGCACGTCGGTGAGGGGTGTCTTGACCGCCACCCCGAGCAGCCAGCGGGCCACCTTGTCGGGACCGTGCAGCGGCCGGAGGGCCGCCCGCTTCTTCCCTCCGCCGTCGCTGAGCAGCACCACGTCGGGCGCCATCAGGTCGAGCAGCTGCTGGATGTCGCCGGTGCCCGCGGCCGTGAAGAACCGGGTGGTGATCTCCTCGATCTCGGCGGGTCGCTCGAACCGGGGCCGACGCGCCTGGACGTGGTTGCGGGCCCGGGCGACGAGCTGGCGCACGGCAGCCGGCGAGCGGTCGGTCGCGTCGGCGATCTCGGCGTACTCGAAGCCGAAGACCTCGCGGAGCACGAAGGCCGCCCGCTCGAGCGGGCTGAGCGTCTCGAGCACGAGCAGCATCGCGAACGACACCGACTCGGCGAGCTCGACGTCCTCGAGCACGTCCGGGCCGGTGACCAGCGGCTCCGGGAGCCAGGGTCCGACGTAGGTCTCGCGCTGGCGCTGGAGCGTGCGGAGCCGGTTCAGCGACTGCCGGGTGACGACCCGGACGAGGTACGCACGCGGGTCGCGCACCTCGTCCTGGTCGCCGTCCTCGTTGCGGGCTGCCCACCGCAGCCAGGACTCCTGGAGGACGTCCTCGGCGTCGGCCGTGCTGCCAAGCATCTCGTAGGCCACCGTGAAGAGCAGGCAGCGGTGCTCCAGGAACGGGTCCGGCTCGGGCACCGGGGTCTCGGCAGGATCAACCACCGGAGATCTCGCAGTGGTCCTTGAAGCCCTGGCTGGTCAGGCCGAGGGCGCTGTTCGTCCGCGACCGCTCGTTCTCGACGGCCACCATCACGGTCAGCTCCACGAAGCCATCGTTGCCGAGATCGGCCCGGAGCGCCTCGGCCATCTCGTCGGTGACCTCGGGCGGCGTGGCGGTCATCGCCTCGGCGTACTCCAGGACCCGACGCTCCTGAGGAGTGAACGCCTGCGAGTCGCGCCAGCGGGGCACCTCGCTGAGCTTGGTGGTGTCGAGACCGGCGCTGTGGGCGGCGTAGTAACCGAAGTCCATGCACCAGCTGCAGCCGATCATCGCGGCGCTCGCGGCCTGGGCGAGCACCTTCAGGTCGGGGTCGAGGCGGTCCCAGGTGGTGACCTTCTTCTCGAACGCGAACAGCGCCTTGAGCACCTTGCGGTGGTGCATCAGCGCGAGGGCGTTGTCCAGCACCTCGCCGAACTGGCGCCGGCAGTACCAGGCGACCGTCCTGTCGAACAGCGTCCGCGGCTCCTCCAGCGGCACTCGTACGGCGCTGCGACGCTCCTCGGTCGTGGCGTACGTCGTGGTCATGACTGTCTCCTCGTCAGCGTGTCCTCGGGCTCCTCCGGAACCCCTTCACCCTCCAGACACCGCCGGTCGCGGAACTGTGACATCCGGGTGCCACCCGACCGGCATGATGTGCCTGACGAGAGGACGGTCTGGGGTGGCGAAGGCGAACGGCACGTCGGGGACGATGTGGGCGCTGCGCGGGTTCCACCTGCGGGTCGTGGTCGCGGTGACGGTGGTGACCTCGCTGATCGTGATGGTCTCCTCCTACCTGCTCTGGCTGATCGAGCGCGACCACGTGGGCAGCAACATCCGCAGCTACGGCGACGCGCTGTGGTGGGCGATGGAGACGATCACCACGGTCGGCTACGGCGACCACCACCCGACCACGATCGCCGGCCGCTGGGTCGCCGGGGGCCTGATGGTCATCGGCGTGGCCCTCGTCGGCGTGATCACCGCGACCGTCGTGACCTGGTTCTTCTCCGAGCTCGACGTGCTCCGTGAGGTGCGGGAGATCGAGGCCGAGGAGGAGCGCGCCGGCGCCACGCTCGCGGACATCCTGGCCCGGTTGGTGCAGATCGACGAGCGCCTGGAGCGCCTGGAGCAGTCGGACCGCACGGAGCGCTGACCGGCTGCCATGGTCGTCGGCCTGCTCAGCGCGTTCGCCGCCGCCGCGTTGTACGGCTGCGGGACGATCGTCCAGGCGATCGGCGTACGCCGGGCCGGTGCCGCTGAGGTCGAGGGGCTGTGGGCGCGGGTCTGGGCGGGTCGGCTGTACGCGTACGGGCTGGTGCTCGACGGCCTCGGGTTCGTCGCCTCGCTCGTCGCGCTGCGGACGCTGCCGCTGTTCGTGGTCGAGTCCGCCGTCGCCTCGAGCGTGGCGATCACCGCGGGCCTCGCGGTGCTGCTCCTCGGCGCCCGCCTGAGCCGTCGGGAGATCCTGGCCCAGGTCGGCGTCGGCCTCGGGCTGGTCGCGCTGGCGGTGAGCGCGCACCCCGGTCGGGCTGCCCCGCTGACCGGCACGGGGCCCTGGGTGCTGCTCGGGTCGGTGCTGCCGGTCGGGGTGCTGGGGGCCGTGGCGCTGCGGCGGCCGGGCCCGACGGGGGCCGCGGTCCTCGCCGCGACGGCAGGGCTCGGCTTCGGCGGGGTCGGCATCGCGGCTCGGGTGGTCGAGGTTCCCACGACGCTGTGGCGGCTGGTGCTCGACCCGGTGCCGTGGGCACTGGTGGCGTTCTCGCTGATCGCGATGTCGGCGTACGGGCTCGCGCTCCAGCGCGGCTCGGTGACCACCGTTGCTGCCGTGACGTTCACCGCCGAGACCGTCGTGCCGGCCGCGATCGGCCTGCTCTGGCTCGGCGACCGGGTCCGTCCCGGCGCCGGTCCGATCGCGCTGCTCGGCTTCGTGCTCACGCTCGGGGGCTCGATCGTCCTCGCGCGTCACGCGGCCGAGGACGCGCCCGAGCAGGCGACAGAGCCCGGCGACTGACCGGCCTCAGCGGTCGGTGCGGTCCCTTCGGTCCCGCGAGCTCACGACGGCGCGCAGCACGCCGAGCAGGAAGAGCGCCACGGCCACGATCAGCAGCCACTTCACGGCCGTGATCGCGAGCCCGATCAGCGCGAGAACGATGGCCAGCGCGATCAGTCCGAAGACCGCCGACATGCGTGACATGGCCGCTCCTCTCCGAGCCCTGCCTCCAACGTACCTGCCGGGCGCGCCAAACCGATTGCCCACGTCCGGGGAGGGCTGGAAGCATCGCGAGCATGAGCACCGGCTTCCTGGTCACCGCGCTGGTGATCGTGGCGACGCCCGGGACCGGTGCGCTGTTCACGATCGCCGCCGGACTCGCTCGCGGCACGCGGGCGTCGATCCTCGCCGCGTTCGCCTGCACGCTGGGCACCGTGCCGCACCTGGTCGCGGCGATCACCGGGCTCGCTGCCCTGCTGCACGCGAGCGGGGTGGCCTTCGAGGCCGTCAAGTACGCCGGTGTCGCCTACCTGCTCTGGATGGCGTGGAGCACCTGGCGCGACACCGGCGCCCTGCGGGTCGAGGACGTGCCGCGTGCGGGGTCCCGGCGCTCGGTGATCCTCTCCGGGGTCACGGTGAACCTGCTGAACCCGAAGCTGACCATCTTCTTCTTCGCGTTCCTGCCGCAGTTCGTGCCGGCAGGCTCGCCCGGCGCGACGGCGCGGATGCTCGCGCTCAGCGCGGTCTTCATGCTGATGACCTTCGCGGTCTTCGCCGGGTACGGCGCCACGGCAGCCCTCCTGCGCGACCGCGTGCTCTCGCGCCCGCGCCTCGTCGACCGGATCCGGAAGGCCTTCGCGGCGTCCTTCGCCGTGCTCGGAGCCCGGCTGGCCGTGGAGTCGCGCTAGCGGCTGCTCAGCCCGCTTCGGGGTCGAACGGCTTGAACCGGCGCACCTCCTGGGGCCAGCCGCACGCCTCCGCGATCTTGCCGGCCCACACCCTGGCCTGGTCCTCGTCGGCCACGTCGATCACGGCGAGCCCGCCCAGGTACTCCTTCGTCTCGGCGTACGGACCGTCGGAGAACAGCACCGTCCCGCTGGTGGGGTCCGCGCTGAACGCCTGCTCGGTCTCCTCCTCGAGGCCGCCGGTGCACACGAGCACGCCGGCAGCCTCCATCTCGCGGACGACCGCCCGGGCGAGGTCCCCCCGCCCGCGGAACCACTCCTCGGTGTGGTCGCCGACCCACTGCTGGTTGAAGTAGACGAGGTACTGCGGCATGTGTCCTCCTCGGTCGGGGCAGCGCTCATCGCCACCCTCCACCTTCACCACGAACGGCGGAAGCGGAATACGACACCCCTGCGAGTGCTGAAGTGGCCGCCACAGCGACCACTTCAGCACTCGACTTGCTCAGCGGGGGACCTTGATGCCCGTCGCGGAGTGACAGCGGTAGCCGTGCGGGTTCTTCAGCAGGTACTGCTGGTGGTAGTCCTCGGCGTAGTAGTACTCCGGCGCGGGCTTGATCTCGGTGGTGATCCGGTCGTAGCCGCGCTTGGTGAGCTCGGGCTGGTAGCGCTCGGTGATCTCCCGCGCGACCTGCTCCTGCTCTGGGCTGGTGGTGTAGATCGCGGAGCGGTACTGCGTGCCGACGTCGTTGCCCTGGCGCATCCCCTGGGTGGGGTCGTGCACCTCGTAGAACGCGGCGACCAGGTCGGCGTACGAGACCTTGGCGGGGTCGTAGACCACGCGCACGGCCTCGGTGTGACCGGTCAGGCCGGAGCAGACCTCCTCGTACGTCGGGTTCGGGGTCGTGCCGCCGGCGTACCCGACCGACGTCGACCACACGCCCGGGACCTGCCAGAAGACCTCCTCGGCACCCCAGAAGCAACCCAGCCCGAAGAGCGCCACCTCGTAGCCCTCGGGCACCTCGTCGGTGACCAGCGGGGCGTCGAGCGCGCGGTGGCGCTCGGCGAGGCCGAACGGGCGCGTCGGACGGCCCGGCAGGGCGTGCTCGGTGTCGACGACCTGGGTCTTGAACTTGTTGAACAGCATCAGTGCTCCTCGCTGCCACGATCTCCCCGGAGACGGCTTCCCCGTGGGATCGGGCACTTGACTCAACAGTGCCTCAGCCGACGCTGTTCCCCCAGTCCGGGGCCTTACGAGCCGGTGACGTCGGCGCCCGGCCCTAGGGTCGCAGCATGCTGACGACCTCGACCTTCACCGTGACCACGTTCGAGCCGACCAGCCTGGCGCCGCCCGAGACCGCGACCGGCACGCCGGTCGGGGTGGCGCGCATGGTCAAGGAGTTCCGCGGAGGCCTCGAGGGCCGCGCGGAGACGCTGTTCACGAGCGCGTTCGACCAGGAGCGCGGCATCGGCACGTACGTCGCGATGGAGTCGTTCTCCGGCACCCTCGACGGCCGCAGCGGCACGCTGAACATCGCCCACACCGCGACCACCGACGGCGGCCCCGACCGTCTGGAAGAGCTGGTGGTGATCGTGCCGGGCAGCGGCACGGGTGAGCTCGTCGGAGTGCGGGGTGGCGGCAGCATCCGCGTCGACGAGGACGGCACCCACCGGATGGAGCTGGAGTACGAGCTCGGGTGAGGTGCCCGGATCGTGAGGTGCGAGCTTGCGAGCCTCGAAACCTGTGGCTGTGCCGGGGGGGACGGGCGGCGACGACGGGGTGTGGCGCGGGCCGGGTCCGCGGGTCGGCCGCCGGTCCCCGGGTGGTTGAGGTGTGAGCTTGCGAGCCTCGAAACCTCCCAACGGTGTCGGGGGGACGGGCGGTGACGACCGGTGTGGCGCGGGCCGGGTCCCGCTGTCGTCCGCCGGTCTCCGGGTGGTTGAGGTGTGAGCTTGCGAGCCTCGAAACCTGTGGTCCGTGCCGGGGGGACGGGCGGCGACGAAGGCGTGTGCTGCGGGCCGGGTCCCGCTGTTGTCCGCCGG
>NZ_RJSF01000043.1:21813-31793 GCF_003725535.1 Nocardioides pocheonensis
GGGGTGTGGCGCGGGCGGGGTCCTGGTGTCGTCCGCCGGCTTCCTGGCTGGTTGAGGTGCGAGCGCCAGCGAGCCTCGAAACCTCTGGCAGTGCCGGGGGGACCGCGGCGACGAAGGCGTGTGCTGCGGGCCGGGTCCGCGGGTCGGCCGCCGGTCCCCGGCTGGTTGAGCCTGCCGAAACCAACCACCAAGATCCTCGAGAATTCTTCGGAATCCCTTACCAGCAAGGGGTTCTGGGCCCGAAAGTGTCGGTGGTCACCCCTAGATTCAGACCATGATCTCGGGACCCACCACCGACCTCGACGCCACCGCGGTGCTGGCGGTCGCGCGTCGGGCTCGGGCTGCAGCGAACGCCGCTGAGGCCGAGTTGCTGGCCTCCGCCGTGGAGTGGGCTCGATTGCACGAGGTCGGCGATCTCGACGACGCAGCCACCTGGTGGGCGGGTCGGGGTCAGGACACCGGGATTCCCATCGCCGGTGAGGGCGCACCCCTGGTGAGCGAGTTCGCCGTGCTGGAGTTCGCCTCCGCCCTCGGGATGTCGGCCGAGTCCGGCCGGATGCTGATGGCCCAGGCGCTGGAGCTCGCCCACCGACTGCCTCGGGTGTGGGCCAGGGTGCAGGCCGGGTCGTTGGCGCCGTGGCGGGCCCGCCGGATCGCCGAGCAGACCCTGATCCTGTCCCTGGAGGCGGTCGCGTTCGTCGACGTCCAGGTGGCGCCGTTCGCCCACAAGACCGGCCCTGCGCAGACCCAGCGGCTGGTGGAGACGGCGATCGCGCGCCACATGCCGGCCCACGCCGCCGAGCAACGCGAGCGGGCAGCGGAGCAACGGCACTTCACCATCGACCACGACCAGGTCTCGTTCGCCGGCACGTCCCGCGTCCACGGCGAGCTCGACCTCGCTGATGCGCTGGACCTGGAGGACGCGGTTCGGCTTGGTGCCGAGCAGCTCAAGGCGCTCGGCAACGACCAGTCGCTGGACGTACGTCGATCGCTGGCGGTCGGGATGCTGGCACGAGGGCAGCAGGCGTTGGAGTTCGACGCTTCGGGTGAGGTGGTTCCGGCAGGCTCGACCACCCAGGGCTCAGGCTCGACCACCCAGCGGCGGCGAGACGTGGTGCTGTACGTGCACCTCTCCGAAGAAGCCCTCCGCGCCGGTGACCGCAACGCCCCAGCCTGGCTGGAGAACGCCGGTGGGCAGCTGGTCACCGCCGGGCAGGTCGCGCAGTGGTGTGGGGTTTCGGCAGGCTCAACCACCATCGCCGGCCCGACCATCATCGACGGCCCGACCATCATCGACGGCCCGACCACCATCCACGGCCCGACCACCAAGGTGATCGTGAGGCCGGTCATCGACCTGCACCAGACCCACTCCACCGACGCCCACGCAGTGCCCGACCGGATCGCCGAGCACGTCCGCCTCCGCGACCGCACCTGTGTGTTCCCGTGGTGCCAGCGGCCCGCGCGGTCCTGCGACCTCGACCACGTCGACCCCTATCGGGAGAGCGGTCCGCCTGCTCAGACCTCGACGCTGAATCTCGCGCCGCTGTGTCGCCGCCACCACCGGCTGAAGACCCACGGCGGCTGGACCTACACGATGGTCGAGCCCGGCACCTACGTGTGGCACAGCCCCCGCGGACACTCCTGGCTGCGCGACGCCACCGGCACCACGGACCTGAGCCCGCCGCCGGTCGAGCCACCGAGGCAATAGGGACCCCGCCCCGCACCCGGCGCACGCGCCGGGCCGTCGGCATGCCTGCAGGCGCCGACACGGCGTACCGTCCGTCAATGCCGTTCTTCAAGCGCTCCGGTCCCGAGCCCACGCCGGATCCCGACCTGCCGTTGACCACGGAGCAGGCTCGCCGCCTGCGCGCCCTGGTGCGCGCCGCCTTCGCCGAGACCGGGGTCGAGGTGGTCGTGCACCCGGGCCATGTCGAGGACGACCAGGGTGCCAAGTACGGGCTCTGGAACGTCGCGGCGGCCTGCAACGACGTGCCCGAGGCGGAGTGGGCGTCGATCGTCCGGGCGCACGTGAGCCGGCTCGGCAGGACGGGCGACGTGGAGACGATGAGCGAGGACGAGCTCCGACGAGCCGTCTACTTCCGGCTGGTGGAGTCGGCATCACTCCCGGACCTGACGTGGCACCCGTCGGCCGACCGGTACGGCGACGGCCTGACCGCGGTGCTCTCGGTCGACCTTCCGGAGACCGTCAGCACGCCGCAGGAGGAGTTCTGGAGCGCGCGCGGCGGCTACGAGCGCTGGCGTGACACCGGTCGCGCCAACGTCCGTGCGCTGCTGATCTCCGACGAGCTGGAGCACGCGCGGATCGCGCCTCCCGACGGTGCGGGCGCCTTCGACGTGGTGCTCGGAGAGTCGTTCTTCACGGCCAGCACGGCGCTGCTGCCCGACGATCTGGTACGCCGGTTCGCTCCGGGGGCCGAGGCGTCCCGGGGGATGCTGCTGGTGGTGCCGTTCCGCCACCAGGTGGCGTTCCGGGTGCTCGACGGCACGCAGGACGGCGTGCTCGCGCTGAACAACCTCTTCAACTTCGCGATGCAGGGCTTCAACGAGGCGCCGGGCCCGCTGAGCCCCCACGTGTTCTGGGTCGTCGAGGGTCGCTGGCGCCAGGTGACGCAGTTCGTGGACGGCCAGCCCCAGGTGCAGGTCGACGACGACCTCGCCGCCGCGCTCGGCGCCCTCGGCGGCTGAGCTGCCTCAGCCGTGGTGCGTGGCGCACCACGCGTCGCGGTTCGGCGACGAGGCGGCGAGGAAGATCGGCACCAGCTTGATCATCCGGGCCTGCGTCGCGGCGTACTCGGCGATGTCCTGCTCGACCACCTGGCGCAGCACCGGGTTGCCACGCGTGGCGGCGAGGGCCTCGGCGTGCCGCCAGACCATCTCGCGCCACCCGCGCATGATCGTGCTGACCACGAGGTCGTCGACCGGACCGAGGTCGTACCGGTTGAACATCGGGTCGAAGCGGGCCGCCTCCTCGTCGAAGACCGGGTGGTAGAGCGAGTCGAGGCGGTCGTTGTAGGCGTTGTGGTCGGGCTTGTGGCTGGTGCCGTCGGCCGCCGTCAGGCCCACCTTCTCCAGCACGTAGGGGAAGTCGTTGTTGATGTGGGCGTTCATGTTCAGCATGAAGTCACCGAGTCCGGACATCGTCCGGTCGTCGGCGGCGCGGAGGGCGATCCGCCACGCGGGCGGCACGGTCGTGGTGCGACCCGCGAACCAGGCGTCCATCGTGTCGAAGTACTTCTGCGCGAACACCGCGTCGACCTGGGTGAGCCAGGCGCGGTCGTGGAAGTAACCGCTGTCCGCCGCGGCCTTCACGTTCTGCGTGACCCGCAGGTAGGCGAGGGAGAAGATCGCGTGGTGGCTGCAGCTCGCCGCGAGCGGGGCGAGACGATCCTGCATCTCGGTGATCACGTCGACGATGCACTGCGGGTCGCCGTTCGCGCAGATCGGGCCGACGTAGGGCCGGTACGGCGTGGGCAGCGCAGCGAGCAGGGCGATCAGCGGGTCCTCGATCGCCGGGCTGAGCAGCTGGGCGAGCGGATCGGTGTCGTCCGCCTGCGCCGGCGGGCCGGCGAGGGAGAGCACCAACGTGGCGGTGAGACCGAGCGCCGCGGCGCGGAGGGCGCGACCCGGGAGCGAGCGCAGCTGCATGTGCTGACCAACGACCCCCACGGGGTCCGGCTACGCCCCGCCGCGGTCTAGGCTCGCGACCGTGACCCAGGGATCTCGACAGGATCGATCACCGAAAGCAGAGCACCGACAGAAGTCCGGGTTCGAGACGCGTGCGATCCACGCGGGCTACGAGCCGGACGAGGCCACCGGAGCGGTGATCCCACCGATCTACGCGACCAGCACCTACAAGCAGGACGGCGTCGGCGGGCTGCGTGGCGGCTACGAGTACAGCCGCTCCGCGAACCCCACCCGCACCGCCCTCGAGGGCAACCTCGCGGCGCTCGAGGAGGGCGAGAGGGGGTTCGCGTTCGCCTCCGGGCTCGCGGCGGAGGACACGCTGCTGCGCTCCCTGATGAGTCCCGGCGACCACCTGGTCATCCCCGACGACGCGTACGGCGGCACCTTCCGCCTCATCGACAAGGTCGCCCGGCCCTGGGGCCTGGAGCACAGCCCCGCGGCGGTCTCCGACGTCGACGCGGTGCGCGCCGCGATCCGGCCCGGGCAGACCAAGCTGGTCTGGGTCGAGACGCCGACGAACCCCCTGCTCAACATCGGCGACATCGAGGCGCTCGCCGCGGTCGCCCACGACGCCGGCGCCCTCCTCGTCGTCGACAACACGTTCGCCTCGCCGTACCTGCAGCAGCCGCTGGCCCTCGGTGCGGACGTCGTCGTGCACTCGACCACCAAGTACTGCGGCGGGCACTCCGACGTCGTCGGCGGTGCCCTCGTGGTGCGCGACCTCGACCTCGCCGAGCGGATCGGCTTCCACCAGAACGCCATGGGTGCGGTCGCCGGGCCGTTCGACGCCTGGCTCGTGCTCCGCGGGCTCAAGACCCTCGGCGTGCGGATGGACCGGCACTGCGACAACGCCGAGAAGGTGGTCGAGTTCCTCGTCGCCCACCCGCAGGTGGCCGAGGTGATCTACCCGGGCCTGGAGACGCACCCGGGTCACGCCGTCGCCTCGCGGCAGATGAAGAGGTACGGCGGGATCGTGTCCTTCCGCGTGCGCGGCGGCGAGGAGCAGGCCCTCGCCGTCTGCGGCCGGGCCGAGGTCTTCACGCTGGGCGAGTCGCTCGGCGGTGTCGAGTCGCTGATCGAGCACCCCGGGCGGATGACCCACGCCAGCGTCGCCGGCACCGATCTCGAGGTGCCGCCCGACCTGATCCGGCTCAGCGTCGGCATCGAGACGGTCGACGACCTGCTCGCCGACCTCGAGCGAAGCATCGGCTGAGGGACGCTCCGGTGCCCGAGCCCGACGTGAGGTTCAGCCTCGCCAACGAGCGGACGCTGCTTGCCTACCAGCGCACGGCGATCGGCCTGATCGCCGCTGCGGTCGCGGTCGTGCACTTCCTCGACCGCGAGGCGTTCGCGCTCACCCTGGCGGCGATCCTCCTGCTCAGCGGCGGGGTCGCGGCGGTCGGCGGCTACCAGCGCTACCGCGCGGCGGAATCGGCGATCCGAGAGGGTCGGCCGCTGCCTGCGGGGCAGACCCCGGTCCTGATCACGCTGGGCCTCGTCCTCTGCCTGGTGGTCGCGGTGGCGTACGTCGTCGTCACGGCCGGATGACCGCCCCGAGCAGCGACTGGGTCGTCTGCGTCGACTTCGGGTCGACGTTCACCAAGGCAGCCCTCGTCGACACCGGTGCCGGAGAGCTGCTGGCGACCACCCAGCACCGCACCACCCTGCCCGGGCCGACCGGGGGAGACGTCCTCGACGGGTACGACGCGTGCCTGGCCGCGCTCGAGCAGGAGCACCCCGGCGCCGCGGACGCGCGCACGCTGGCCTGCTCGTCGGCCGGCGGTGGCCTGCGGGTGGCGGTGCTCGGCAACGAGGCGCTGGTCACCGCGGAGGCCGGCCGCCGCGTCGCGCTCTCGAGCGGCGGCAAGGTCGTCGTCGTGCTCGGGTCCGACCGCGCCTCCGGTGAGCTCGCCGCGGCGTTCGCCGAGACCCGGCCCGACGTCCTGCTGCTCACCGGCGGCACCGACGGCGGCGACCGCGAGTCCGTGGTGGCCGCCGCGGCCGAGGTCGCGGCCAGCGGTTGGCGCGGCCCGGTGGTGGTCGCGGCGAACCGCGACGCGCAGGAGACGGTCGTCGGCCTGCTCGCCGACGTCTCGCACGTGGTCGCCGACAACGTCGTGCCGCGCATCGGCGTGCTCGCCCCCGAGTCGGCCCGCCGGGCGATCCGCGAGGTGTTCCTCAGCCACGTGATCGGCGGCAAGCACCTGAGTGCCCGGACCACGCGCGCCGGCCAGACCTTCGCGTCGATGGTGCGGGGGGCCACCCCCGACGTGGTGCTGACCGGGGTGGAGCTCCTGGCCGCGCAGCTCGACACCAGCGTGCCCGGTGGCGGCGTGGTGGTCGTGGACATCGGCGGTGCCACCACCGACGTGCACTCGGTGGTGGTCCTCGACCCGGAGGAGGCGGGCCTCTCGCGCGAGGTGGTCGCGACGACGCCGGTCACGCGGACCGTCGAGGGGGACCTCGGCATGCGCTGGAGCGCCGCGACCACCGCCGAGGCGGCCGCCGAGGCCGGGCTCGCCCTCCCCGCCGACGCCGTACGCCGGGCCGCCGACCCGGCGTACCTGCCCGAGGACGAGGACGAGCGCGCCGGCGACGAGGCACTCGCGACCGCCGCGGGCCTGCTCGCCGTGCGGCGCCACGTCGGCCGCTCGCGCGTGGTCCTCTCGCCGGAGGGCAGGGTCGTCGAGCGCACCGGCAAGGACCTGCGGGCCGTCGAGCTCCTCGTCGGCTCGGGGGGAGTGCTGCGGGCAGCCGACCCGGCGCGGGCCCGGCGCATCCTCGCGGCCGCGACCGGCCGGGACCCGGAGGGCTGGCAGCTCCCCGAGGATCCCCGGATCGTGGTCGACCGCGACTACGTGCTGGCCGCCGCCGGACTCCTCGCCCTCGACGGCGACGCGGCGCGTGCACAGGCCGAGCACCTGCTCTGCAATAGCCTGTCGAGGTGGCGATGAAGCGGGAGAGGCGCGACCGGCAGGCGCGCGAGGAGGCCGAGGTCGCCGCGGACGACGCCGTCCACGACGCGGAGCAGGAGGCCGAGGAGCGGTTGCGGCAGCGCGTGCTCCAGCAGCTGGCGCACCAGTGGGAGCAGGTGCGCGAGGCGCGTCGCCGCGAGGAGCCGGTGATCGAGACCGGCCCGTCGAACTTCTCCCGCGCCCAGGTTCCCTGGGCCTACGACCTGGCCGCGGCGTGGGCGTGGCGGTTCATCGTCATCGTCGTCGCGCTGCTGATGGTGCTGTGGACGCTGAAGTTCTTCGTGGTCGTGGTGTTCCCGGTCGTGATCGCGCTGTTCATCGCCGCCCTCACCGCGCCCGTGGTCGGCCTGCTGGAGCGGTTCTACGTGCCGCGCAAGCTGGCGGCGCTGCTCGTCGTGGTCGGGGGCATCGCCATCGTCGCGCTGCTGCTCACCTTCGTGGGCCAGCAGGTCGCCTCCAGCATCGACCAGCTCTCCGAGAAGGTCTCCGGCGGCCTCGGTGAGATCGAGCACTGGCTCCAGACCGGTCCGCTGCACGCGAGCCACTCGCAGATCAACACGTGGATCGGCAACGCGCAGGACTGGATCCAGAAGCAGGGCAAGGACCTCGGCACCCACGCCACCGAGCTCGGCACCGCGCTCAGCCACATCCTCGCCGGGTTCTTCATCATCCTGTTCTCGACGTACTTCTTCCTCGCCGACGGCCACCTGATCTGGGCCTGGGTGGTGCGGATCTTCCCCCGCGCCGCACGGTCCCGGGCCGACTCCTCCGGGCGGGTCGCCTGGCACTCGCTGACCCAGTTCGTGCGCGCCACGGTGCTGGTCGCGGGCACCGACGCGATCGGCATCATGGTCGCCGCGTTCATCCTGAACGTGCCGCTGGTCAGCGCGATCGGCGTGCTGGTGTTCCTGGGCGCCTTCGTGCCGCTGGTCGGGGCGTTCCTCTCCGGCACCGTGGCCGTGCTGGTCGCCCTGGTCGCGCAGGGGCCGATCGTGGCGCTGCTCATGCTCGGCGGTGTCGTGATCGTCCAGCAGATCGAGGCGCACGTGCTCCAGCCCTTCCTGATGGGGCGGTTCGTCTCGGTGCACCCGCTGGGCGTGATCCTCGCGATCGCGATGGGGGCGATCGTGGCGGGCATCGTCGGGGCGCTCGTGGCGGTGCCGCTCGCGGCCGCCCTGAACGCCGTGGTGCAGCACCTCGCCGTCTACACCGAGGTGGGCGAGTCGGGTGAGGAGGCGGCCGCGGACGACGTCGCCGCCGACCCGGTGCTCGCTGCCGAGAGCCAGGCCGCGGACCGGGAGGAGCAGTGATGGGTGCGGTGTCCATGGCCGACGTCGAGGCGGCCGCCGAGCTGCTGAAGGGCGTCGCGATCAGGACGGCGATGGAGGAGTCGCGGTGGCTCTCCTCGGCGGTGGGCGGCCCGGTGCTGCTCAAGTGCGAGAACCTCCAGCGCACCGGCTCGTTCAAGATCCGCGGCGCCTACGTGCGGATGTCCCACCTGTCGGAGGAGGAGCGCGCGCGCGGCGTGGTCGCCGCCTCGGCCGGCAACCACGCCCAGGGGGTCGCGCTGGCCGCCCAGATGCTCGGCATCAAGGCCACGGTGTTCATGCCCGAGGGAGCGCCGATCCCCAAGCTCAACGCCACCCGCGGCTACGGCGCCGAGGTGATCTTCCACGGCGCGATCCTCGACGAGGCGCTCAAGCGCGCGATCGCGTACGCCGAGGAGACCGGCGCCGTGCTGATCCACCCGTTCGACCACGCCGACATCGTCGCCGGGCAGGCCACCTGCGGGCTCGAGATCCTGGAGCAGGCACCGCAGGCGGCCAGCGTGATCGTGCCGACGGGGGGCGGCGGGCTGATCGCCGGCATCGCGCTCGCGATCAAGTCCCACCGGCCCGACATCAAGGTGATCGGCGTGCAGGCCGAGGGCGCCGCGGCGTACCCGGGCTCGCTGGAGGCCGGCGCACCGGTGGCGCTGGAGTCGATGAGCACGATGGCCGACGGCATCGCGGTCGGCTGCCCCGGCGCGATCCCGTTCGCGGAGATCGTGGACCACGTCGACGACATGATCACGGTCTCGGAGGAGTCGATCTCACAGGCGCTCGTGCTGCTCCTGGAGCGCGCCAAGATGGTCGTCGAGCCGGCCGGCGCCGTCGCGGTGGCGGCGATCCGCGACCATCCCGACCGGTTCCCGACCCCGGCGGTCGCGGTGCTGTCCGGCGGCAACATCGACCCGCTCCTGCTGGGCAAGGTGATCCGGCACGGCATGGCGTCCGCGGGGCGCTACCTGAACATCCGGGTGCGGATCCCGGACCGCCCCGGCGGCCTCGCCCGGCTGCTCAGCGACCTCGCGCGCGAGGGGGCGAACGTGCTCGAGGTGGTGCACCAGCGCACCTCGATGGCGCTCAGCATCGACGAGGTCGAGGTGCACGTGCAGGTCGAGACCCGCGGCCCCGAGCACGCCGAGGCAGTGCTGTCGCGGCTCCGCGACGACGGCTACCGGGTCAGTCAGCCCTCGTAGGGACGCGCCTCGACGATCTCGACCTTGAGGGTCTTGCCGTTCGGGGCGACGTACTCGACGGTGTCGCCCTTCTGCTTGCCGTTGATCGCCTCGCCCAGTGGCGACTGCGGGGAGTAGACCTCGAGGTCGTCGTCGTCGCCCTTCATCTCTCGGGCGCCGAGCAGGAACCGCTCCTCCTCGTCGTCGCCGACGAAGCGGTAGGTGACCACCATGCCGGGCTCGACGATGCCGTCGTCGGCAGGGGTCTCGCCCACCTGGGCGCGCTTGAGCATGTCCTCGAGCTGGGCGATGCGGCCGTCGAGCTTGCCGAGCTCCTCGCGGGCGGCGTGGTAGCCGCCGTTCTCCTTGAGGTCGCCCTCGTCGCGGGCGTCGCTGACCTTCTGGACGACGGCGGCCCGCCCGGGCCCGCGGAGCTCCTCGAGCTCAGCCTGCAGCGCGTCGTACTTGGCCTGGGTCAGCCAGACGGTGGTGCGCTCGTCAGCCTGGGTCATGGGTGGTCACTCCTGTGTCGCTGGTGGCGGTCGGTCATGTCTGCGGTGGTCTCCCCGGCGACCTCTCAGGCGGTCGTGGCCCGCACGGGATCGCTCGACCGTGCGGTGGAGAGAAGGAGCAAGCCTACCAAGCGGGTCGGTCGGCGGCTCAATCGTCGCAGCGTACGACGGTCGCCGTCGTCGCGCGGCGCTCGGTCCGCACCGAGATCCACTGCCCCTGCTTCGCGCGCAGGTCGGCGGCGCTGAGGTTGAGCTCGCCGACGATCGTGTGGTCCTGCGCGGTGGCCC
>NZ_RJSF01000043.1:31885-35713 GCF_003725535.1 Nocardioides pocheonensis
GGTCGCTCACGGGCCCGATCCTAGGATGGTCGGCATGTCTGACCCCGGGCAGTCCCGCCTTCGCCTCATGCACGTGCACGCCCACCCCGACGACGAGTCCAGCAAGGGCGCAGCGACCACGGCGAAGTACGTCGCCGAGGGCATCGACGTGCACGTGGTGACCTGCACCGGCGGCGAGCGCGGATCGGTGCTGAACCCGAAGATGGACCGGCCCGACGTGCTCGCCAACATCACCGAGATCCGGCGCCAGGAGATGGACCGGGCTCGCGAGATCCTGGGCATCACCCAGGACTGGCTGGGCTTCGTCGACTCCGGCTGGCCGGAGGGCGATCCGCTGCCGCCGCTGCCCGAGGGTTGCTTCGCGCTCGTGCCGCTGGAGGAGGCGGCCGAGCCGCTGGTCCGGCTGATCCGGTCCTTCCGCCCGCACGTGCTGACGACGTACGACGAGAACGGTGGCTACCCCCACCCCGACCACATCCGCTGCCACGAGGTGTCGATGTACGCCTACGAGGCCGCGGCCGATCCGACCCGCTACCCCGACGCCGGTGAGCCCTGGCAGGTGCTGAAGGTGTACTACCAGCACGGCTTCAACCGGCCCAAGACGCAGGCGATCCACGACGAGATGCTGCGGCGCGGGCTCGAGTCGCCGTACGCCGAGCGGCTGAAGGAGTGGAAACCCGACCCCGCCCACGACGCCCGGATCACCACCCGGGTGCCCTGCGCCGAGTACTTCCCGGTGCGCGACCGGGCCCTCATCGCGCACGCCACGCAGATCGACCCCGACGGCCCGTGGTTCCACGTGCCGCTCGAGGTCCAGCAGAGCGTCTGGCCGACCGAGGACTTCGAGCTCGTGAAGAGCACGGTGCCCACCGAGCTCCCCGAGGACGACCTGTTCGCCGGCATCCGGGCCCTGGTTCCCTCCGACTCCTGAGCCCCATCCATCCCGTCGGCCCCGCCGGTCACCCGCGTGTGCGTCTGCTGCATGCGAGCCCCGCAGGCCGGGTAGGGGGAACGCGGGGAGAGGGTGGCAGGACATGGAGAACGCGAAGCGACGTCACGAGCGACACCACGACCGGAACCACGATCGGCACCAGTGGGGGCCGGCGCCCTCCGGCGAGGCGCAGCACCGGGCGGTCTGCCGCCGCTGCGGCCTGCAGGAGGTCACGACCTGGTGCCAGGCGTCGGACGGCAACCCGGTCGAAGTCGTCGCCTGGGTGGCGCCGACGGGCTCCGTGGTCGCCGCCCGGCCGGTCGAGAGCCGGCCGGTGCCGGCCCTGGCCGGGGGTCTTCCCGCGCTGGAGGACTGCATCGTCGACCCGCAGTCGGCTGCGCCGGTGCCGGCCCACTGCCCCGGCACCCCCGAAGTCTGGCAACCCTGAGACAATGGGCTCCATGAGCACCATGGCCGTTGCCCTCACCGCGCTAGTCCCGCTCGCCGACAAGGTCCCCTCCGAGGACGAGATCGGCGCCGGCTGGGTGTACTTCGTGCTGTTCGTGCTGCTCGCCGCCGCCGTGACCTTCCTCGGGTTCAGCCTGACCAAGCACCTGCGCAAGGCCCGCGCCAACGCCGAGCGCGGGGTGTTCGGCGACGAGCACCACGCCTCCTAGCAGCGCGACGTGCCGGTCTGGCTCCAGGCGGGCGCCTGGGGACTGATCGCCGGATCGGCTCTCGTGGTGGGGGCACTGTTCGCCTGGTTCCTCGACGTGCCCCGCGCCGTCACCGCGTCGGTGATGGCCTTCGGGTCGGGCGTGCTCATCTCGGCGCTGTCCTTCGACCTCGTCGACGACGCCGAGAAGACCGGCGGTCTGGTCGCAACCGCTGTCGGGTTCCTGGGGGGCGCGGTCGTCTACGTGCTGCTGAACGTGGCCCTCGCTCGTCGCGGAGCTCGCCACCGCAAGAGGTCCGGCGAGGAGCAGCCGTCGGAGGCGGACCAGCCCGGAAGCGGCACGGCGATCGCCATCGGTGCCCTGCTGGACGGGATTCCGGAGTCCGTCGTGCTCGGTCTGTCCCTCCTCGGCGGAGGCGGGGTCGGCGTACCGGTGCTGGCCGCGATCTTCATCTCCAACATCCCCGAGGGTCTCTCCAGCTCGGCGGGCATGAAGCGCCATGGTCGGAGCGCCGGGTACGTCTTCGGCGTGTGGACGGGCATCGCCGTGGCCAGCGGTCTGGCCGGACTGCTCGGCGCCCTGCTGCTCGAGGGCGCGTCCCCCCAGGCGATCGCAGTGATCACGGCCGTCGCGGCCGGCGCGATCCTCGCGATGGTGGCGGACACGATGATCCCGGAGGCCTTCGAGCGCACGCACCTGTACGCCGGCCTCATCGCGACCCTGGGGTTCCTCGTCGCCTTCTCGATCGAGCGAGCCGGCTGACCGCACGGGTCCTTCGGGCCGCAGGTGGTGACCTTCGCACGTGGTGACCGGTTGCGAGACTGATTAGGTTCGAATTGGTGGGGGTGTCATGCGCCCCCGTCCGGGCCTTGCCCGCGCGGGCAGGCCCCGAGCCGAGGAGGCCATCATGTTCGATGTCATCAACGGGCTCCCGCTTCACCCCCTCGTGGTCCACGCGGTCGTCGTGCTGCTTCCGCTGGGCATCCTGGGCACGATCGCGATGGCGGTCCGTCCCGGCTGGCGGCACCACTACGGCTGGCTCGCCGTGGCCGTGACGGCCGCTGCCACTGTCCTCATCCCGGTCGCGACCTCGAGCGGCGAGGACCTCGAGAAGCGCGTCGGGAATCCGGGCGACCACGCCGAGCTGGGTGACCAGCTGATCTGGTTCGCGCTGCCGATGCTGCTGTTCGGGTTCGCGCTGATGTACCTCGACCGCCGCGCCACGCGGCTCGCCGCCCTGTCCGAGGGCACTGCCCAGCACGTGGCGCCGGGCGCCTCCGCGACGGCTGCTCGCGCAGTCACGTGGGTGGCCGTGCTGGCCGTCGTGGCCTCGGTCGCTGCCGGCGTGCAGGTGTACCGCGTCGGCGACTCCGGCGCGCGCGCTGCCTGGGGCGACAAGGTCTCCAGCGGCAGGTGAGGCGCGCTGCCCATATCGCGGCGTTTTCCGATTGCGTTGCCCTGACCGGGGTACCACATCCGGGTCAGCGACCAACGAGGAGCCTGACAGCTCACCCGCTGGTCGCGGCACACAACAGGGCACGTTCGGGAGTGTCGACGAACTAGTAGTGGGCCTTAGTCCGGGGGGCCGAGGAGATGTCATGTCCTTCGGCAAGCACCAGTACGGGCGACTGCTGTCGCCCCTCGCAGTCCTCGTCTGGGTCGCGGTCCTGATCGGCTTCGCCGGCACCGCCCAGGCAGACCCACCGGCCGACCCGGCTGCGGCACAGGCCGGCGACCATGCCCAGGCAGCGCCAACCGAGACACCGGCGTCGGCCGCCGGCGCCGGGTCGGCCGCCGGAGTGGATCATTCCGCGGCAGCAGACCATTCCGCGGCAGCAGACCACTCCGCGGCAGCCGACCACAGTCCCGGCACCGGTGACCTGACCCAGCCGCAGCCGATCAGCAACGCGGACGCCAACACCGGCGGTGCCAACGGCCAGTGCCCGGGAGGGCCGTACTGCTCCACGCGTGACGGCTCCGCCTCGGCGAACGGCAACGGCGGCGGCCAGGCTGTCGGCAAGCCCTGCGCCGGGTGCGTGGGCAAGGCCGACAACAAGAACCCGAAGGGTCAGATGCCGAACGCCTCGGACGCCAACGCCGGCTACGAGTGCGACACCAACCACGGCATCGCCCGCAGCAACCCGGCCCACACCGGCTGCGCGGTGACGCCGCAGCCCGAGTGCGTGCCGACCGCGACGGTGCCCTGCGTGCCGTGCGTGC
>NZ_RJSF01000043.1:35753-118729 GCF_003725535.1 Nocardioides pocheonensis
TTGTGTCCCGTCGCCGCCGGAGTGCGTCCCGACCGTGCTGGTGCCGTGCGTTCCGTCGACGCCGACCGTGTCGGCTCCGCTGGTCACGGCGGCGGTGCCCGCGCAGGCTGCGGTGAGCCCGCCGTCGCTGAGCCCGGTCGCCTCGGTGCTGCCCGAGACGGGTGCGCCCACCGGCCTCGTGGGTGAGGCCGCTCTCGCGGCGCTGGCGCTCCTCGCCGGAGCCGCCCTGGTCGCCCTGACGAGGTCGAGGCGACTGGACTCCTGAGCCGGCTGGCGGCCGGTGGGGGCTCCCGGACTTTGCCCCCACCGACCGCCTGCCGTCAGCGCCTGGTGATCTGCGGGTGCGGTCGGAGGCCGGCCATGCCGCCATCGACCGCCAGCACCGCGCCGACCGTCGACGCGGCCGCGGGGCCGGCCAAGTAGGCGACCGCGCCCGCGACCTCCTGCGGCGTGACGAGCCGCTGGTGCGGCTGCCGCGCCTCGAGCCGCACGCGCTCCACGTCGGGCTCGTCGGCACTCGCGAGGAGGCGTTCGACGAAGGGCGTGTCGACGGTGCCGGGGTTGACGCCGTTGACGCGCACCCCGTCGCGCACGTGGTCGGCCGCCATCGCCAGCGTCAGCGCCTGCACCGCTCCCTTGGACGCCGAGTAGAGCGCCCGGTTCGGGAGCCCGGCGGACGCGGCGATCGACCCCACGTTGACGATCGCGGCCGCGGGGGAGCGCCGCAGGTACGGCAGCGCGGCGCGGCTGACCCGTACGACGCCGAGGACGTTCACCTCGAGGACGGCCCGCCACTGGTCGTCGGAGTTGTCCTCGACGGTCCCCGTGGCCCCGATGCCGGCGTTGTTGACCACGACGTCGAGCCGGCCGTGGTCGGCGACGACCTGGTCGACCGCACGTCGTACGGCGGCGTCGTCGGTGACGTCGACCGCGAACCCGTGCGTGCCGTCGGGCGCCCCGGCCGGGTCGAGGTCGAGGACGGCGACGGTCGCGCCCCGGTCGTGCAGCTCCTGCGCGATCGCGGCACCGATGCCGGACGCCCCTCCGGTCACGATCGCGACGAGCCCGTCGTACTCGCCGGCCGGAGCCGACGTCACGACGCAGCCTCCCAGGCCAGGCACTCCTGCCGCTGCCGGCCGAGTCCGTCGATCTCGACCTCGACCACGTCCCCCGGCTCGAGGTAGGGGAACCGCCCCGACAACGCCACCCCCTCGGGCGTTCCGGTGAGGACCAGGTCGCCCGGGTCCAGGGTCATGAACTGGCTCAGGTGGTGGACCAGCTGCGCGACGTCGAACAGCTGGTCGGCGGTGCTGGAGTCCTGGCGCGGCTCGCCGTTGACGAACGACCGCAGCCCCAGGTGCTGGGCGTCCACCTCGTCCGGCGTGACCAGCCACGGCCCGAGCGGCGTGAACCCGGGGGCGCACTTCCCCTTGCTCCACTGGCCGGCCGACAGCTCGAGCTGGAACGCGCGCTCGGAGAGGTCGTCGGCCAGCACGTAGCCACCGATGCAGGCGAGCGCGGCCGCCGGTGAGTCGAGGTACGACGCCGTCCGGCCGATGACCACCCCGAGCTCGACCTCGTAGTCGGTCTTGCGACCGCCACGCGGCAGCACGAGCGGGTCGGCGGGACCGGTCACGGTGTTCGGCGCCTTGAGGAACATGACAGGGACCTCCGGTGGAGCGGAGCCCGACTCGGCCGCGTGGGCGGCGTAGTTCATGCCGATGCCGACGATCGCCCCCGGTCGCGCGATCGGGGCTCCGACGCGCATGCCGTCCGCGTCCGGCACGAGCGGCAGGTCGCCGGCCGCCAGGGCCTCGGCGACCCGGTGGACTCCGCCGGAGGCGAGGAACGGTCCGTCGATGTCGGCGCTGACGGCTGCGATGCTGCGGACCCCGTCGGCGGTCACGACGACCGGCGTCTCCTCACCGGCAGGTCCCAGGCGTGCCAGCCTCATCGCTGCACCCGGGCACCGCCGCCGCGCACGAGCGCCTCCACCTCGGCGAGCGACGCCATCGACACGTCGCCGGGCGTCGTCATCGCGAGGGCGCCGTGCGCCGCGCCGTACTCGACCGCGGTGGCGAGGTCGAGACCCGTGAGCAGGCCGTAGGCGAGACCCGAGGCGAAGCTGTCGCCCCCGCCCACGCGGTCGAGGACGTCGAGTCCGTCGCGCTGGGTGGCGCGGACGATCCCGGTGGGCGCCGACCACGCGAGAGCACCCCAGTCGTTGGTGCTCGCGGAACGCACCGTGCGCAGCGTCGTGGCGACCACGGCGAGGTGAGGGAGGTCGGAGACGACGGTGGTGATCATGCGACCGAACGCGTCCACGTCCAGCTCGTCGAGGTCGACGCCGGCGTCGTCCACCGGGTAGCCGAGCGCAGCCGTGAAGTCCTCCTCGTTGCCGATCAGGACGTCGACGAGGCGCACCACCTCGCGGTTGACCTCCCGCGCCCGGTCGGGCCCGCCGACGCCCGCCCACAGGCTCGGCCGGTAGTTGAGGTCGTAGGACACCACGGTCCCGTGACGTCGCGCCGCCTCTGCTGCCTCCACGACGACGTCGCCCGTCGACTCCGAGAGCCCGGCGAAGATGCCGCCGGTGTGGAACCAGCGGACGCCGAGGTCGCCGAAGAGCCGGTCCCAGTCGATGTCGCCCGGCCGCAGCTGCGAGGTCGCGGTGTGCCCGCGGTCGGAGATGCCGAGCGCACCGCGTACGCCGAAGCCGCGCTCGGTGAAGTTGAGGCCGTTGCGGACCGTGCGGCCGATCCCGTCGTACGGCACCCACCTGATCCAGGAGGTGTCGACGCCGCCGGTGAGCACCAGGTCCTCGACGAGCCGGCCCACGTCGTTGTCGGCGAGCGCGGTGACGACGGCGGTGCGCAGGCCGAAGCAGCGACGCAGGCCACGGGCGACGTTGTACTCGCCGCCGCCCTCGCGGACGTCGAAGCGTCGCGCCGTGCGGACGCGGCCCTCGCCCGGGTCGAGGCGCAGCATCACCTCGCCCAGCGCGACCGCGTCGAACGCGCACTCCGACGCGGGGCGGACCGGCAGCACCGTCATCGTTCGTGAGCCTCCCTCGTGCGCCGGACCGTGGCCACGGCCTCGCTGGTGAGCTGGGTGATCCGCTCGAAGTCACCGGCGGCGAGGAGGTCGGGCGCGACCATCCAGCTGCCACCGACGGCGAGCACCGAGGGGACCTCGACGTAGTCCGGTAGCGAAGCGGCCGTGATGCCCCCGGTGGGGACGAACCGCACCTGCGGGAACGGCGCCGACAGCGCCCGGACGACGCCCGGACCGCCGATCGCTGCAGCCGGGAAGAGCTTCACGATCTCGATGCCGTGCTCGAGCGCCGTCTGGACCTCCGTCGCGGTGGCGACTCCCGGGATGCACGGCACGCCCTGAGCCTCGCACTCCTTGACGACCGTCGGGCTGAAGCCCGGAGAAACGAGGTACCGCGCCCCGGCCGCGACCGCGGCCTTGACCTGGTCGGCCCGCAGGACCGTCCCCGCGCCGGCGAGGATCGTGGGATCCTCCGCGATCACGCGCAGGGCCTCGAGGGCGGCGCCGGTCCGCAGGGTCACCTCGACGGTGAGGAGGCCGCCGGACCGGAGGGCGTCGGCGAGCGGAGCCGCGCGCGCCGCCGAGTCGATCACGACGACCGGCACGAGACCGGGACCGCCGAGCTCCGCGGCGAGGTCGATCATCGGCCGAGCCACCCGCCGTCGACCGCGAGGACCGTGCCGTGCACGTAGTCCGACGCCCGGCTCGCCAGGAACACCACGGCACCGTGCAGGTCGTCGGGCGACCCCCAGCGGCCGGCCGGGATCCGCTCGACGATCGCGCGGTTGCGTTCGGCGTCCGCCCTGAGGGCAGCGGTGTTGTCGGTCGCGATGTAGCCCGGTGCGATCGCGTTCACGTTCACGCCGTGCGGCGCCCACTCGTTGGCGAGCGCGCGCGTGAGACCGGCGATACCGCTCTTGGCTGCCGTGTAGCCCGGCACGGTGATCCCGCCCTGGAAGCTCAGCAACGAGGCGGTGAAGATGATCTTGCCCCTCCGTCGCTCGAGCATCGTGCGGCCGACCTCACGCGCCAGGACGAACGGGCTGGTGAGGTCGACCTGGAGAACGCGCTGCCAGTCGGCGTCGGAGTGCTCGGCCGCCGGAGCCCGCGCGATCGTGCCCGCGTTGTTGACCAGGATGTCGACGGGGCGGTCGAGCGCGACCAGCCGCGCCGCGAGGGCGTCGACCGCCTCCGGGTCGGCGAGGTCGGCACCGATGCCGGTGAACGTGCGGCCGCACCGGCGTACGGCGTCCTCGACCTCGCTGCCTCCGTCGCCGAGCGAGGCGCTCACGCCGACGACGTCCGCGCCCGCCCCCGCGAGCGCGACGGCCATGCCGAGCCCGATGCCGCGGCTCGCGCCGGTCACGACGGCGAGCGACCCGGTCAGGTCGAAGAGGCCGCTCACGAGACGTCCCCGCACCGGACGAGGATCTTCATGACCTCACCGCCCGCGGCGAGCTCGTCGAACGCCGCGGCGGCGGACTCGAGCGGTTGGACGCGGGAGATCAGGGCATCGGCCGCGACGTGACCGGCGGCGAGCAGAGCGACGGCGCGCTCGAAGTCGGAGCGCTCGTAGACCCGGGCGCCGAGGATCGAGAGCTCCCGCCAGAAGACCTGGTGCAGGTCGACCGTGCGCGGCTGGGCATGGATCCCGACCTGCACCATCCGGCCCCGTGGGCCGAGGCACGCGAGCGCCACCTCCATGCCGGGCTGGGTGCCGGAGACCTCGAAGGAGGCTCCGACCGGACCGCCCTGCGACCAGCCGCGCAGGCGGTCGCCGACGTCACCGTCGGTCGGGTCGAGCGTCGCCAGCCCGAGACCCTCCGCGACCGACCTCCGGTAGCCGTTGACCTCGAGGACGACCACGTCGGCCCCGTCGGCCGCGGCCACGCTCGCGATGAGGATGCCGACCGGTCCGCCGCCCACGACCACGACGCGCTCGCCGGGCCGGAGATCGGCGCGGCGCACGTCGTGGACCGCGACCGCGGTCGGCTCGACCAGCGCGCCGTGCGCGAGCTCGAGCGCGGGCGGCAGGTGGACGAGGACGTCGCTCGGCACCGTCCAGAGCTGCTGCATCGACCCCGGGGAGTCGATCCCCATGAAGTCGAGCCGCTCGCAGATGTGCTGGTGGCCGGACGTGCAGGCCGAGCAGGACCCGCACCACCGCAGCGGCATCACCGTGACCGCGTCGCCGGGGTGCCAGTCGTGCACGTCCGGCCCGCACGCCACCACCCGACCGGACATCTCGTGCCCGACGACGGCGGGGAGGTCGACCCGGGCGTCCATGTCGCCGTGCCGGATGTGCAGGTCGGTGCCGCAGATGCCGGTGTAGGCGACGGCGACCTGGACCTCGCCCGGCCCCGGCGGCGCGGCCTCGACCGTGGCCACCTCGATGCCGCGGTCGCCGACGTAGCGGGCGGCCAGCATCAGGTCCTCCATGCCGGGCCACCCGGGTACTCGTGCTCGTCCAGGCTCGCCGCCAGCATCTCGCCGCTGAAGCCCGGCATCGTCGGTACGACGTACCGGCCGGCCTCGACGACCGCGGGGTCCACGAAGTGCTCGTGGAGGTGGTCGACGTACTCGATGAACCGGCCGTCCTGCGAGCCGCTCACGGCGACGTAGTCGAACATCGACAGGTGCCGGACCAGCTCGCACAGCCCGACGCCACCGGCGTGCGGGCAGACCGGGACGCCGAACTTCGCCGCGAGCAGCAGGATCGCGATGTTCTCGCCGACCCCGCCCACGCGGCAGGCGTCGATCTGGACCACGTCGACCGCGCCGGCCTGCAGGAGCTGCTTGAACATCACCCGGTTGTGCACGTGCTCACCGGTCGCGACCCGCAGTGGCGCGACCGCCTCGCGGACCCGGGCGTGACCGAGGACGTCGTCGGTGCTGGTCGGCTCCTCGATCCAGTAGGGGCGGAACTCCGCGAGCTTCCCGAGCCAGGTGATCGCGTCCGGCACGTCCCACCGCTGGTTGGCGTCGACGGCGATCTCGATCTCGGACCCCACGGCCGCGCGCGCGACGGAGAGCCGGCGCACGTCGTCCTCCAGGGCGGCGCCGACCTTGAGCTTGATCAGCCGGTAGCCGTCGTGCACGGCCTCCGCGGCCAGGCGCGCGAGCTTCTCGTCGTCGTACCCGAGCCAGCCCGGTGTCGTCGTGTACGCCGGGTAGCCGTCCCGCCGCAGCAGCGCCTCGCGCTCGGCCCGGCCGGGCTCGGCCTGGCGCAGCAGGGCGGTCGCCTCCGCCGGTGAGAGCACGTCGGTGAGGTAGGTGAAGTCGACGAGGCCGACCAGCTCCTCCGGGGTCAGGTCGGAGAGCAGCTTCCACAGCGGCTTGCCCTCGCGCTTGGCCCGCAGGTCCCACAGCGCGTTGATCACCGCGCCGCACGCCATGTGGATCACGCCCTTCTCCGGGCCGAGCCAGCGCAGCTGGGGATCCCCGGTCAGCTCGCGGGCGAACGAGCCGAGGTCGCCGAGCACCTCCTCGACCTCGCGTCCGAGCAACCACGGCTCGAGCGCGCGGATCGCGGCGACCTCGATGTCGTTGCCCCGACCGGTCGTGAAGACGAACGCGTGGCCCTCCAGCCCGTCGTCGGCGTCGGTCGCCACGACGACGTACGCCGCGGAGTAGTCCGGCTCGGGGTTCATCGCGTCCGAGCCGTCCAGCGAGCGTGACGTGGGGAACCGGATGTCCCGGGGCCGCATCGCCACGAATCGCGCCATCGTCTCGGCCTTCCGGTTGGTCCACGGCTCCTCGCCGCGGCGAGCCTACGAGCAGGATTCATCCGATGTCAATGCACGATCGCTGGACCAATCTCGCGTCTATGCGCTCGTCGCTCCGCTGGGCTCGCGAAGATTGGGCCTAGACATAGGATGTCTTCGGGTTTAGAGTCCGGACGCACGACAGCCTGCGAGTGTTGCGATCCGAGGAGGCCGCACGGTGCAACCCCGACTCAGCGGTGTGGAGCCCATGGAGATCGACGACCCCGCAGGACCCGAGCGTTCAGAGCAGGCGGACCCGACGCGGGTCCACCACGACACCGAGCCGGCGCCTGCGGTCCCGCCCGGCCGCCTGTACGCCGTGCAGGCAGCCCTCGTCCTCCTGCGCCTGGGCCCGGTGCTGATCCTCGCTGTGCTCGTGCTGGTGCTCTCCGCCTCGTCGCCCTACTTCGCGACCACGCAGAACCTCGGCAACGTGCTCGCCCAGTCCGCGGTCATCGCGATCCTGGCGGTCGGACAGCTGCTCGTGATCCTCACGCGCGGCATCGACCTCTCCGTGGGCTCGACGCTCGCGCTCGCAGCCGTGGTGGGGGCGCTCGTCTTCGAGTCGCGAGGCGGTGGGGTCCTCACCATCTGCGTGATGCTGCTCGCCGGCGCGGCCGTCGGCGCGGTGAACGGGCTCGTCTACGTGTTCGGCCGACTGCCGCACCCGTTCATCATCACGCTGGCCACGCTGAGCATCGCGCGTGGTCTGGCGCTCAGCCTGTCCCACGGCCAGCCCATCTCGGGCATGCCCCACGTCGTCGACACCGTCGGGGGCGGCTCGATCGGCTGGCTGCCGTACTCCAGCTTCCTGGTGGCCTTCGTCGCGATCGTCGTCACGCTCTTCCTCACCCGGGTGGTCTGGGGCCGCTGGATCTACGCGGTCGGCGGCAACCCCGAGGGCGCCCGGCGCCTCGGCATCCCGCGGTCCTGGGTGCTGGTGTCGGTGTACGTGTGCAGCGGCCTGCTCGCCGGCATTGCCGCCGTGGTCACCGCGGGCCGGCTCAACGCGGGGTCACCGACCTTCGGGCAGCTGGCCGAGCTCGACTCGATCGCCGCGGTGGTGATCGGGGGTGCCAGCTTCCTGGGCGGTCGCGGTCACGTCGGGCACGCCCTCGTCGGCGCCCTGATGATCGGCGTCATCCGCAACGGGATGAACCTGCTCAACATCGAGGCGTCGCGACAGCTGATCGTGATCGGCGTCGTGATCGTGCTCGCGGTCGAGTCCGACGTCGTCCGGGGCCGGCTGGAGGAACGCTTCCGCGCGTTGAAGGCGGCCGGCGCGTGAGCGCGGCAGCGGTGCCCGGCCTGGCCGTCCGGGGTGCGAGCAAGACCTTCGGAGCGGTCGTCGCCCTCGACCGCGTCGACCTCGAGGTCCAGCACGGCGAGGTGCTCGCGCTGCTCGGCGACAACGGCGCGGGCAAGTCCACGCTGATCAAGTGCATCAGCGGGGTCCACCGGCTCGACGCCGGCTCGATCGAGGTCGACGGGCAGGAGGTCGCGATGACGAGTCCGGCCGTCGCCCGCGCCGCCGGCATCGAGACCGTCTACCAGGACCTCGCGCTCTTCGACAACCTCGACCCCACGGGCAACTTCTACGCGGGCCGCGAGCTCGCCGGCCCGTCGTGGATGCCCCGCGGCCTGCGCTGGATGAGGCGAGCCGACATGGCGCGGTCCGCTGCGGAGATCGTCGACCGGCTCCAGGTGAGCCTGCCTGCACGGTCGGCGACCGTGGGCATGATGTCCGGCGGCCAGCGCCAGGCGATCGCGGTCGCGCGGTCGAGTGCGTTCGCCTCGAAGGTGGTCATCCTCGACGAACCCACGGCCGCGCTCGGAGTGCGCGAGTCGCGGCAGGTGCTCGACCTGATCATGCGCCTGCGCGACCACGGCTGTGCGGTGATCGTGATCTCGCACGCGATGGACCACGTCATCGAGATCGCCGACCGGGCGGTCGTGATGAGGCGCGGTCGCGCGGTGGGCGAGGAGATCCCTCGGCCCGAGAACCGCGCGCGCATCGTCTCCCTCATCGTCGGAGGTGACGACTGATCCCAACCGTCCGTCCCTCAGCCGTCGCGTGACCTCGGGTTGGCGTGGCGCGCCCCCGACACGTACCTCTCCGACCTAGGAGCACCGATGAACAGACAGCGGCGACTACTCGCCACGGCATTGCTGTCGGCGGCCCTGCTGGTGGCAGGCTGCTCGAACGGCGACTCGAACAAGACCGGCTCGACCTCCAGCGGAAGCAAGGTCGTCAAGATCGGCTTCATCACGAAGTTCCCCGTCGACTTCTACGACACGATGGTCGACGCCGCCAAGGCGTGGGACAAGTCCGAGCCGGGCGCCGAGGTCGTGTTCGCGCAAGGCTCCAGCGGCACCGACGACGAGGGCGAGATCGCCGCGATCCAGTCGATGGTCAGCCAGGGCGTGAAGGCCATCGCCATCACGCCGACCAGCCCCAACGTGAAGGACGCGCTGCAGCAGGCGGTCGACAAGGGGATCAAGGTCGTGCTCGTCGACAACGACATTCCCGACTGGTCGGGCAAGTCCGCCGTGGTCGCGACCGACAACCTCGCCGGCGGCAAGCTCGCCGGGCAGTGGCTCGCGCAGAACATGACCGCAGGCGGCAAGATCGCGATCCTGCAGGGCGTGCTGGGCAACCCGTCGCTGCAGGCGCGCGTCGACGGCATGGTCGAGGCCCTCGGGGACGCCGCCACGGTCGTCGCCAAGTCGCCGACGGACTGCGACCAGACCAAGGGCCTCAACGCGGCGCAGGACATCCTCACCGCGCACCCGGACATCACCGCGGTGTACGGCGCCTGCGGTCCGCCGATCACCGGAGCGCTCCAGGCGATCAAGTCGGCGGGCAAGGAGGGCAAGCTCCTCGTGGTCGGGTTCGACGCCTCGCCCGACGAGCTGACCGCGATCAAGGGCGGCACCGAGTCGGCGTCGGTCGCCCAGTTCCCCGACAAGATGGGCACCCTGGGCGCCAAGACGGCCTTCGACGCGGCCATGGGCAAGACGGTCGACGCGAAGATCGACACCGGTACCGAGATGGTGACCAAGGACAACGTCGACCAGTTCAAGTGAACATCGTGAGGGAGGGACGCCACTCTGCCACCGTGGTGTCCCTCCCTCGCTCCCCGTCGCCAAGGAGCGCCGATGCACGTGCCCGGGACCATCGACAGCCATGTCCACTTCTGGGACCCCGGTCGCCTCGACTACCCCTGGCTCGCCGGTGAGCCCGACCTGAGCAGACGCTTCGTCCCCGACGACCTCGACACCGGTGGCGTCGCCCTCGAGGGGCTCGTGTTCGTCCAGGCCGACTGTCGCGCGGAGCAGGCCGCGGACGAGGTCGCCTGGGTGCGCAGCCTGGTCGAGGGAGGGACGCCTGTGCTGGGCATCGTCGCCCACGCTCCCCTCGAGACGGGGAGTGCGTGCCGAGCCGTGCTCGCGACGTACGCCGCCGACCCGCTCGTCGTCGGCGTCCGCCGGCTGGTGCAGGACGAGCCGGCCGGCTTCGCGCTCTGCCCGGAGTTCGTGGAGGCCGTCCGCCTCCTCCCGGACTTCGGGCTGAGCCTCGACCTGTGCATCCGTGCGCACCAGCTGGGGGAGGTCACCCGACTCGTCGAGATGTGCCCGGAGGTCACCTTCGTGCTCGACCACCTCGGGAAGCCGCCGGTCACGGGCGGTGACCTCGGACCGTGGACGGACGACCTCGTCCGCCTCGCCGAGCTCCCGCACGTGGCGTGCAAGCTGTCCGGCCTCGCCTCCGAGGCCAACCCGCCCGCCCGGACGTCGCGGGTGCTGCTCCCGTACCTGGAGCACGCACTCGAGACCTTCGGGCCGGACCGGTGCCTGTTCGGCAGCGACTGGCCGGTGTCGAGGCCGGTGGTGGACTATCGGGCGTGGCACGACCTCGTGGTCGCCGCCTGCGCGAGATGGGGTGCCGACGGGCGGGCCGAGGTCCTGAGCGGGAACGCCCGGAGGATCTACGGTCTACCCACCCAGGAAGGGGGTTGAACGCGTGGCACTCACCGACGAGGCGATCCTCCGGATCAAGGAGATGATCGTGAGCGGGGCGCTCAAGCCCGGCGACAAGCTGCCCCGCGAGAGCGACCTCGCCGATGAGCTGGGGCTGTCGCGGAACTCCCTGCGCGAGGCGGTCCGTGCGCTGACGCTGATCAACATCCTCGACGTGCGGCAGGGCGACGGCACCTACGTCACCAGCCTGGACCCCAACCTGCTCCTCGACGCGCTGACCTTCGTCGTGGACTTCCACCGCGACGACAGCGTGCTCGAGTTCCTCCGGGTGCGCCGGATCCTGGAGCCGGAGGCGGCCGCCATGGCGGCCGTGCGGGTCGAGCCCGACGAGGTCGCGGCGATGCAGGAGGTGATCGACGCATCGACCCCGGAGTCCACTCCCGAGCAGCTGCTCGAGCTCGACATCACCTTCCACCGGCTCGTCGCGGGCGCCTCGGGCAACTCGGTGCTCGCGTCGCTGATCGAGGGCCTCTCAGGGCCGACGAACCGCGCCCGGATCTGGCGCGGGCACACCCAGGCGGGCGCTCACGAGCGCACGGTGCGCGAGCACCAGGCGATCCTCGACGCCCTGGCCGTGCACGAGCCCGACGTGGCACACGCGGCGATGGTCACCCATGTGGCCGGTGTCGAGAACTGGCTCAAGACGGTCCGATGAGCAGCGGCGGACGTCAGCGCTGGAGCCGGTCGGGCTCCCCGGGACCGCCTCGCCGCACGACCCAGGCCTCGGTGATGTGCGTGAACATCGCCTGGGCGGCGCCTTCCGGGTCGTGGTCCGCGATCCGGAGGTAGACGTTGCGGTGGCCGCGGTTCGACGCCACGCACAGGTCGGGCCGGATCTCGCCGACGTAGCGGGCGGTGTTCACGACCTGGCTCTCCAGGGCCCTCACCACGGCCCGCGCGATGCGGTTGCCGGACGCGCGCATGATCGTGTCGTGGAACGCGCGGTCCTTGACCGCGTACGCCGTGGGGTCGTTCACCAGCGTGTCCATGGCGTCGACGAGCTCCTCCAGCTGCGCGACCACCTCGGCCTCGGCCAGACGTGCCGCGACATGGGCCATGTCGGACTCGAGGATGCGTCGCGTGACGACGAGGTCGTCGAGGACCTCGAGCCCGTTGTCCTCCGCGACGGTCGCGGTGAGCACCAGCTCGTCGAGCATGTTCCAGGTTGCGTCGGGGTTCACGACGGTCCCGGAGCCACGGCGTACCTGGACCAGACCTTTCTCCTGGAGCATCTTGACCGCTTCGCGGACCACGGTCCGGCTGACCGAGTAGCTCTCGCACAGCGCCGGCTCGGACGGCATCGCGGTCCCCGGCGGGTAGTCGCCGCGGACGATGCGCTGGACGAGCTCGCCCGCGAGCGCGTTCGCGAGGTTCGCGGGTCGCCGAGCCCAGTCCGGGAGCCCCTCGGCGCCCCCCGCAACCGGTCCTGCACTGGTCATCCTGGTCCTCCGTCGTCGCCGGCTGCCCGCTGTCCTGGCCCCGCTGTCGGCTCATCGTACCCGACTGACGATTGACATCACACGTCATACAACTTATGTTTCCGGAAACCTCGATGGTCGTGCTGTCCGAGCCACGGCCCCTGTCTGGGAGTGAGAGCGATGAAACAGCGACGTCTCTGGCCCGCCGTCGTAGTGACGGCGCTGGCCTTCGTGAGTGCCTGCGGCGGCTCCTCCGGAAGCGGTTCGGCCAAGGACGGCATCACCGTCTGGGTCGACGCGGCGCGGCTGCCCGCGGCGCAGGCCTACGCGAAGGCCCACCCGGACAAGAAGGTCCACGTCGTGACCTTCGACGGCGACGGCAACGGCGCGACCACGCTGCAGACGAAGATCCAGCTGTGGAACCGGTCCGGGAAGGGCTGGCCCGACGTGATCTTCAGCGAGCAGGCCAACGACCCGGTCTGGATGGCGAAGGCGCCCTTCGACTTCGCGGCGCCCCTGGAGAAGCTGATCCCCGAGAACGTCCGCAGCCAGTGGCCGCAGACGTCCACCGCCCAGTGCACGGTCGGCGGCAAGCAGGTCTGCCTCCAGGACAACCTCGCCCAGGTCGTGCTGTGGGTGAACAAAAAGCAGATGGAGGCCTTCGGCTACACGGTCCCGACCACCTGGCAGGACTGGGCGGCCCTGGGCGAGAAGGTGGCCAAGGAGCACCCCGGCTACATCGTCGGGAACATCGGGGACTCGTTCAGCCACTGGATCTACCTGTGGGGCAACCAGTGCCCGCTCCAGCAGCTCGAGGGCGACAAGGTCAAGATCGACCCGACCGACGACCACTGCACGCGCGCAGCCGCCTTGTTCGACCCGCTCATCAAGAACGGCACGCTGCCGCCGCTGAGCGTGTTCACCCCGGACTTCGCCAAGAAGTACGGCGGCGCCCAGGACAAGGTGCTGCTGATGCCGGGGCCGTCCTGGTACGCGCAGGCGGTCTTCGACCAGGCGCTGCACGTGCCGGCCGGCGAGATGACCGCGGCGAACCCGCTGCAGTGGGGGAGCGAGTCGCCCGTCACGACCGGCCAGGTCGGCGGTGGTCCGTGGATCATCTCCAAGCACAGCAAGAACTCCGCCGCCGCGGCGGACTTCGTCACCTGGGTGACGACCGTCTTCAACCCGACGGGCAAGGACGCCCGGCCCGGCTACCCGGCGTACGCGCCGCTGGCCGAGAAGTGGCTCCAGGCGCTGGCGTCGAACCCGTACTTCGCGGCGGACCCGACGCCGGCGCTCAAGACGGCTGCCGACCAGGTCTGGGCCGGATGGAACCTGGTGACCTACCCGGACCAGCCGGTCTGGTCGGACAAGGTCGTCACCAAGATGGTCGCGGGGGACTCGCTGAGCTCGCTGCTCCCAACCCTTGGCAGCGCTCTCGGCGACGCGGCCAAGGCGGCCGGGTACTCAGTTGTCGGGAACTGAGCCGACCGGCTCCACACCCGTGCGGGTCGCGCGCTCCCGCGGCCTGCACGGGTGGCGGGGCTTCGCCTTCGTCGTCCCCTACCTGATCGTCCTCGTCGCCTTCGGCATCCTGCCGGTGCTGTACGCCGTCAAGCTCGCCTTCACCACCGACGGTGGCGGCTGGGCCGGCTTCCGGAACTTCACCCACAGCGCCGGCGACTACCGGTTCATGTCGGCGCTGGGGCACGTCCTGGTGTTCACCAGCGTGTGGCTCAGCCTGCTCATCGTCTTCGTCGTCACCCTCGCGCTGCTGCTGCACGGTCGAGCGAGCCGGAGCTCGGCGGCGTACCGGTTCCTCTACTACATCCCGGGGGCGCTGGCCGGCGCCGCCTCCGTCCTCGTCTGGCTGTTCATGCTCGATCCCTCGGTGAGCCCGGGCTCGTTCTTCGTCCACCACGTCCTCGGCGCCCACCTGTTCGTGGAGTCGATCGCGCCCGGCAAGCTGCCGCTGATCTTCGCGATGATCGCGTTCTGGACCGGGGCCGGTGGCTGGGTCGTGGTCATGTACGGCGCCCTGAACACGATCCCGCAGGAGCTCGAGGACGCCGCGCGCATCGACGGCGCCGGTCCGTTGACGCTCGCGCTGCGGATCAAGCTCCCGCTGATCCGCAAGTGGATCGCCTACATGGTGATCCTGTCCTTCGCGACCGGGACGCAGCTGTTCGTCGAGCCGCAGCTGGTGAACCAGGCCAGCCTCGGCATGGTCCCGGACACCTGGTCGTCGAACCAGCTGGCCTACCAGCTCGCGTTCCGGTACGCCGACTTCAACTCCGCCGCGGCGATCTCCGTCGACCTGCTGGCGATCGGCCTCCTGGGCGCCGTCGTGATCATCTCCCGCACCGGCCTGTTCAAGGTGGAGAGCTGATGGCCCTCCTGCTGCGCGGCGCACGGGTCGCGGTGCTCGCGGCGTTCGGAGTCTTCTTCGTGGGCCCGCTCCTGTGGCTCGTGCTCGCGCCGACCAAGAGTGACCACGAGCTGGTCTCCCGCGGACCGTTCACGTTCGGCAGCATCCACCACGTCGCGCTCGCGTGGAAGCACCTCTACGCGTTCAGCGACCACATCTACCTGACCTGGATCGGCAACTCGCTGCTGTACGCCGTGACCGCCACCGCGATCGTGCTCGTGACGGCGATCCCGGCGGGCTACTGCCTGGCCCTCGGGAGCTTCCCGGGTCGCCGGCTCGTGCTCACCCTGACCCTGGTCGTGATGATGATGCCCGCGGCTGCGCTCGTGCTCCCGATCTTCCTGGAGCTCAATGCGCTCCACCTGATCGGGAGCGTGCTGTCGGTGATCCTGCCGTTCGCGTTCTTCCCGTTCGGGGTGAACCTCGCCTACATCTACTACTCGACCGCCCTTCCCCGTGAGCTGCTCGACGCCGCTCGCGTCGACGGCTGCGGCGAGTGGGGCACCTTCCGCCGCGTCGCACTCCCGCTGGCGAAGCCGGTCGTCGCGCTCGTGCTGTTCTTCAGCTTCGTGTCGGACTGGAACAACTTCTTCCTGCCCTACACCGTGCTCGGCGACTCCAAGCAGTACCCGATCCAGGTCGGGCTCTCGACGTTGCTGTCCTCCACGCCGTCGTTCAACCCAGCAGTCGGCGGCGGTGGTCAGCAGGTCGGCATCTTCCGGCCCGAGCTCGCGCTCGCGACGCTGGTCGCCGTGGTCCCGGTCGCGATCGTGTTCATGCTCTCCCAGCGCTCCCTGGTGCGCGGGCTGGTCGGCGGCGGGGTGAAGGAATGAGGATCACCGGCTACCGCATGCTCACGACCGTCCACGAGTGGGGCCGGCCCGTCGGCGACGCCAATGGTGTCTTCGAGGACGGCCGCATCCCCGTGCCCCTGGTCCTCGTCGACACCGACGAGGGGGTCACGGGCGTCGGCCTCGGATCCCACGAGGGCCTCGCGACGGTGTTCCCGGCGATCGAGGGTGAGGACCCGCGCGCGACGACGGCGCTGTACGACCGGATGCTGCGCCACGTCTTCAAGGCGGGCCACGCCGGGGCGGTCTTCGGCACGATCGGTGCCCTCGACACGGCGCTGTGGGACATCAAGGCGCAGCTGGCCGGTCAGCCGTTGTGGCGCCTCCTCGGCGGTCTCGACCGGGCCGTCCCCGCCTACGCGTCGGGGCTGGACATCGCGTTGTCGCACGAGCAGCTCGCCTCGGCGTACCGCACCTATGCCGAGCGCGGGCTGCGGGTCGCGAAGCTCAAGGGCGGGCTGGACGTCGACGAGGACCGCGCCCGGCTGCAGCTCGTCCGCGACGTGCTGGCCGAGGTCCTGCCCGGCTCACGACCCGGCCTCATGCTCGACGCCAACGAGGCGTGGGCGCCCAAGCAGGCGGTCCGGTACGTCGCGCGGCTCGAGCAGAGCCTCGACCTGATCTGGGTCGAGGAGCCGGTGCGCCGATGGGACGCGGACGGGATGGTCGCGGTCGGTCGTGGGGTGCGCGCGTCGGTCGCCGGCGGGGAGAACCTCACGGGTCTCGAGCAGTTCCGGCCGCTGCTGGCGGCGAGGGCGCTGGACGTCGTCCAGACCGCGGCCGGCTGGGGGGTCACCCACTTCCTGCGGGTGGCGGCGCTGGCGCACGCCCACGACCTGCCGGTCAGCCCGATCGGGACGACCCCCATCGGCCTGCTCCACGCGGCCACGGCCGTGCCCAACCACATGGTCAGCGAGCTCCAGGACCTGGCGCCGCCGGTGGGCCTCGCGCTCGACCTCGACGTGGAGGACGGACGCTTCGTGCTCGGGGACGCCCCGGGCCTGGGTGTCACGGTCGACGAGGCGGCGATCTCCGCCGTCGAGGTCCGGGACGACGCGCCGCTCCGGGCCGGTCCGCACATCCGTCCGGACCGGGCGGGCAGGCGGCTCGACTCCGAGCCGCCGCAGTGATCGCCTCGCGCCCGCTGCCGTGCGGACTCACGCTCACCGAGCTGGGGTTCGGCGGGGCCCCGATCGGCAACCTGTACGACGCCGTCGACGACGACACCGCCGCGGGAGCGGTGCGGGCAGCCTGGGACGCGGGCATCCGGTACTTCGACACCGCACCGCACTACGGACTCGGGCTCTCGGAGCGACGACTCGGGGAGGCGCTCCGCGAGCAGCGCCGCGACGACGTCGTGGTCTCGACCAAGGTGGGCCGGTGGCTGGAGCCCACGGAGGAAGAGGGCGGGCAGGACCCCGAGGGCTTCGTCGTCCCGGCGACGCACCGCCGGGTCTGGGACTTCAGCCGTGACGGCGTGCTGCGCTCGATCGAGGCGAGCCTCGAGCGTCTCGGCCTCGACCGCATCGACCTCGTCCTGGTCCACGACCCGGACGACCATGTCCGCGAGGCGCTCGAGGAGGCCGCGCCCACGCTGTCGCAGCTGCGGTCCGAGGGGGTGATCCGCGGCTACGGGGTGGGGATGAACCACGCACCGGCGCTGGCGCGGTTCGTGCGCGAGACCGACCTGGACGTCGCCATGGTGGCCGGCCGGTACACCCTGCTGGACCAGACGGCCGCCGACGACCTCTTCCCGCTCGCTCGCGAGCGAGGGGTCGGCATCGTCAACGCAGGCATCTTCAACTCCGGCCTGCTGGCCCGTCCTCGGCCCGCTGCGGACGCGCCGTACTCCTACCGTCCGGCCGCGCCGGAGGTGCTCGACCGCGCGCTGCGGATCGCGCGCGTCTGCGAGGAGCTCGGTGTCGACCTCCCGACGGCCGCGGTCGCGTTCGCGCGTCGGCACCCGGCGGTGACGAGCGTCGTCGTCGGCCTGCGGACACCGGCGGAGGTGCACGAGCTCGTCGGCCGCGCGGAGTCACCGGTGCCGGAGGAGCTGTGGACAGCGCTCGAGGAGGACGACGTCGTCGCAGCGCCGTGACCGACTCGCCAATTTTCATGGAAAAGTCCGCGTTTAATCACCGGAGCAGGTAACGTCCGCCTCGTCGCCGACAGGTGGAGGACACCTCTCTCGGAGTCGGCGCCGTGGGGGACTTCTGCATGCGTCGCTCCTGCGCGCCTCGACATCACTGTCCGACGCACGCAATCTCGATGGAGCTCACATGCACACACCTCTTGGTCGTCGCGTCGGCGTGCTCGCCGCCGGCAGCCTGGTCCTGTCCGGGCTGGGTCTCGGTGGCGCGTTCGCCGCCGACCCCCAGCAGAACTCGACCGTCGTCGGTTCTTCGGCGTGGTACACCCAGGCGTACGAGAACTTCAACACCGGCGGCTACCTGACGCCGCAGCAGGCCGACGTGACGGGTCCGCAGCGCGCGCCGTACGGGACCAGCAGCCACCGGATCACCATCGGTGAGTCCTCGGCCCAGACGGAGCTGTACCGGACCGACGCCTACGACGGCGTGGCCGTCGGCGACCTGACCCGGCTGGAGTACTCCGAGCTGGCGCGCACCACCCTCGCGGGCGGTGCGGACCGGCAGGCCGCTTACCTGCGCCTGAGCGTGGACAACGACGGCACGGACGGCACCGACAGCATCGACGCCAGCCTGTTCTTCTTCCCCGCCAACAACGGCACCGTGGTCAACGGCCAGTGGCAGAGCTGGGACGTCGCCAACGGCACCCTCAACATCGACGGCGACGGCGGTGCGACCACGACCCTCGCGGACTACGCGAACGCCCACCCGAACGCCGTGCTGGTCAACGCGCCGTTCGACCAGACCCACGACGCGGGCGCGCTCGCGCTGATCGCCGGCGGTGCCCTCGGCGGCCCCACCGACCCGCAGACCAACGGCGAGTACTTCGTCGACCGCGTGGTCGTCGGCAACGCCGGGCAGGACACCCTCTACGACTTCGGCGGTGGTTCGGAGGTCAACGGGGGTACCACCGACCTCACCGTCGACCCGGCCCACGACCAGGGCTGGAAGCACCAGGCCTACGACAACGTCGACTACCTCACCTCGGACCAGGCGCTGGTCGACGGCCCCGGCGTGCCTCCGCTCGGCGAGGGCAGCCTGCGGTTCACGCTCCTTTCGACGGAGAATCCCGACCGGGTCGAGCTGTTCCGCACCACCCAGTACGACGACACCTTCGTCCGCGACCTGCGCACGCTCACGTTCAGCACCTTCGCTCGCGGGAACGCCGGCAACGTGACGCCGCAGCAGCCGGCGTACCTGAGGCTCAGCGTCGACAACGACGGCGACGGCACGATGGACAACACGCTGTACTTCTACCCGGCGAACAACGGTGCGGTGCAGCAGGCCACGTGGCAGACCTGGTCGGCCGCCGGCGGGCTGTGGAACGTGGACAGCGACACCGGCGTTGCCGGCGCGATCACCCTGTCGGACTACGTGGTCGCGCACCCGGACGCGAAGATCGTCGTCAACGGTGACGCGGGCTTCCCGAACCAGCCGCAGGGCGGGGTCGCGTTCCTCGTCGGCGGTGGCGGTGCGAGCCAGATGAACGGCTCGTACTACCTCGACGACATCACGATCGGGAAGGTCGACGCGGCCACCGGTCACACGGCCACGAGCAAGCGCTTCGACCTCGAGCCGACCGCCCCGACCCTCACCATCGGTGACGCCTCGGTCGCCGAGGGCAACAGCGGAGCCACGCTGACGTTCCCCGTGACCCTGAGCCGGCCCGTCGTCCGCGCGGTCACCGCGCACTACGCCACCGGCAACGACTCGGCGAAGGCCGGCGACGACTACCGGGCGACGTCGGGGACCCTGACCATCCCGGCCGGCTCGACCACCGGAACCGTCAGTGTCCCGGTCGTGTCTGACCGGGTGCATGAGGCTTCGGAGACCATGCACGTCAGCCTGACCACGCCGGTCGGCGCCACCGTCGCCGACGGCACGGGTGTGGGGACGATCCTCGATGACGACACCGCGGTGGGCCTGGGCCTCCGCCAGGCCCGGCACCACCGGGTGCGCGTCGTCGTCTCGACGTCGCCCGTGGCCGCGGGCGCGCCCGTGACCGTGTACCGCGTGCTGAGGTCGGGGGCCAAGCAGCTCCTGGCCACGAACCTCGACGCGAACGGTCGTCTCTCGGTGCGCCTGGCCGGTCACTACCGCCCCGGCACGCGCGTCACGATGGTGGCGAAGGTGCAGACCGCGAACGGTCCGTACCGCTCGCTGCGGGTGCACCTGACCGTTCGATGAGAGCGCGTCTGCATCCATGACACCCAGTGGGGGTGGGCCCGCCCCGGCCCACCCCCACTGGCGTCGTGGACCTGGCACGCCCGCGGACCGCTCCTCCTGAGCAGCTGGTGAGCGTGACGGGCTTCCGACAAGGGCGGCGCGGTCAGGACTTCGGGTCGAGACCGTCGAGCTCGACCCGGGTCGGCGGGTTGGCGCCCTGGCGCGAGACGGTGATCGCGGCCGCCCGCGTCGCACGCGCCAGGACCTCTCTCCACGCGTCCAGAGGCAAGGAACGCAGCGCCTCACGGTTCTCCGCGCCGAGCAGTCCGCGCAGGCGAAGTCCGTCCAGCATCGCCGCGCAGAAGGAATCGCCGGCACCGATGGTGTCCGCCACGGTCACCGGCTCGGCGACGCACTCGATCCGACCGCCGGGGGTGTAGCAGGCGGCCCCGCCGGCGCCGCGGGTCTCGACCACAGCACCGGCGCCCAGGTCGAGCAGGTGTCGTGCGGAGCTCGCGGCCTCTCGACCCGGGTAGAGCGCGACCAGGTCCTCGTCGGAGGCCTTGACGACGTCACTGGCCGCCGCGAGCGACTCGACCTGTCGCACCAGCTCCGCGGTGACTCCGGTGGCCGCTGGTCGTGCGTTGACGTCGTAGCTGATCGTCGCCGTCGCGGCCAGCCGAGCGACCGTCTCGGCCACGACGAGGCACCCCGGCTCGAGCACCGCAGCGAGCGAGCCTGTGTGCACGAGCACCGGTTCCTCGGACGGGAGCGGCGGCGTCAGCTGGCCGCCGATGTCGAAGAGGTACGTCGCCGCGCCCGCCTCGTCGATCGTCGCCACCGCCGAGGAGGTGTGGCCCAGCACGTGCGGGTCGCCGGCGAAGCCGACGCCGGCCAGCTCGAAATGCTTGTCCAGCAGCCGGCCCAGCCGGTCGCCGGAGTACGCCGTGCCGAGCTCGACGGTTGCCCCCAGCCGGGCGAGCGCGACCGCCACGTTGGCCGGGCTGCCGCCCGGGTGCTCCTCGATCGAGCCGTCACTCCTCTTCACGACGTCGACGAGGGACTCGCCGACGACCAGGATCAGGCGGGGAGGGTCGGTCATGGGCGCAGCACGCTCTCAAGTCGTGGAAACGAGGTCAGGTCGCCGGCACGGGCCGGTCAGCGCTGCGGCTTGACCGCGAGGACCGGGCAGTCGGCCTCGAGGAGCACCTGTTGCGCCGTGCTTCCGGTGAACAGCTTGCCGACCGGCGAGCGCCGGCGGATGCCGATGACGATCCGGCTCGCGTCGTGCGCCGAGGCGGCAAGGAGGATCTCGTCGGCCGCGGACAGGCCGTTGGTCGGCTGGAGCACCAGGTGGTCGATCCCAGCCTCAGTCAGCTGGGTGTCGATCGCGTCGAGATCCTGGGGGGTCGCGAAGCTCGGGCCTGCGTAGTTCCCGAGCTCACCTGTGTTGACGACGACGAGCTTCTCGCCCGTCCGACCGACCTCCTCGATCGCGTGGCTCAGGGCGGCGAGGCCGTCCGGGGTCGGGAGGTAGCCGACGACAACAGTCATGAGGACACCTCCGTCATCCCGCGCGGCCGGGCGTCTCGGCCAGGGTGGTGGCGCCGGTCATGATCGCCACCGCCTCGGACATCGTGTGCGACTGCGGTGTGATGACTCCCGCCGAGGCGCCGAGTCGCTGGATGTGGATCCGGTCCGCCACCTCGAACACGTTGGGCATGTTGTGGCTGATCAGGATCACGGGCAGTCCGCGGTTCTTGACCTCCTCGATCATCTTCAGGACCTGCCCGGTCTCCTTGACGCCGAGCGCCGCGGTGGGCTCGTCGAGGATCACCAGCTTGGTGGCGAACATCGCCGACCGTGCCACGGCGACCGCCTGACGCTGACCACCCGAGAGGGTCTCCACCGCCTGGGACATGTTCTGGATCGTGCCGATCCCGAGGTCGGACATCGAGGTGCCGGCGTTGTCCCGCATCGCCTTCTTGTCGAGCATCCGCAGCACCGACCCGAGGGGACCCTTGCGGCGGAACTCCCGACCGAGGTAGAGGTTGCTGGTGATGTCCAGGGCCGGGGCGACCGCGAGGGTCTGGTAGACCGTCTCGATCCCGGCGTCGCGTGCATCCTGAGGCCGCTTGAAGTGCACCGGCTGACCGTCCAGCAGCATCTCTCCGGCATCGGGGGTGTAGGCCCCGGTGAGGCACTTGATCAGGGTCGACTTGCCGGCTCCGTTGTCGCCGATGATCGCGAGCACCTCGCCCGGGAACAGCTGCAGGTCGACGCCGTCCAGGCCGACGACACGTCCGAAGGTCTTCACCAGCGATCGGGCTTCGAGGACCGGCTGCCGGGTGTCCGCCGGAGGGACCGGAGCGGGGGCGCTTCCGTGTGCGAGCTGAGTCATGCCCTTACCTTCCTGATCCACTGGTCCACCGCGACAGCGGCGATCACCAGGACGCCGATGGCCAGCACGCGGTACTGGTCGTCGACCCCGGCGAGGGAGAGTCCGCTGCGGAAGACGCCGACGATGACGGCGCCCAGGAGGGAGCCGACGACGAGGCCGCGCCCACCGAAGAGGCTCGTGCCGCCGATGACGACGGCCGTGATGCTCTCCAGGTTGGCATCGGTCAGCGCGTTGGGGCTGGCCGAGCCAGCCCGCCCGATGAGGATCCACGCGGTGATCCCGTAGATGAGTCCGGCCACGGTGTAGACCGAGAGAAGGACGCGGTTGACCCTGATGCCGACCAGTCGCGCTGCCTCGGCGTCGTCACCCACGGCGTACACGTGCTTGCCCCAGCCGGTCTGGCTCAGGGCGAACGCGGTGATGGCGTACAGGACGAGGACGAGTACGACGCCCACGGTGATCCGGAACTGGCCGACCGCGAAGGTCGTGCCGGTCCAGTTGACGACGGCCGGCATGCTCGCTGCCTCGACGCTCTGTCCCTTGGAGTAGAGCAGGCCGAGCGCCGTGAACACGCTCAAGGTGCCGAGGGTGACGATGAACGGTGGCAGCTTGATCCGGGTCACCAGCAGGCCGTTGACCAGCCCCGCGAGCGTGCCCACCGCGATGCCGACGATGATCGCCGGGATCCCGGGCATCCCGTGGTCCATCGACAGCTTGGCCATGATCATCATCGAGAGGATGGCGATCGCGCCGACGGACAGGTCGATGCCCGCGGTGAGGATGATCAGGGTCTGGCCGATCGCCAGCGCCGCGACGACCGCGACCTGCTGGAAGACGAGCGAGAGTGACTGGGGATCGGCGAACCGCGAGTTGACGATCGTGAAGACGACCGACGCGGCGATGAGCACGAGGACGGGGCTGATCGTGGGGTACGCGTGCAGGACCTGCTGGACGCGTTGGACCGGTGACTGCCGGCGAGCAGCGAACGTGTCCGCGGCAGTCGCGGGCTGATGCGTGGCAGTGGTCACCACGACCTCCTTGGTGGGAGTGGCATGAGTGGTTGCTGAGCATGGGCCGGGCAACAGGCGCGCCGGCCGGGCTCGCCGGGTCGGCCGTCCCCTTCTGCGAGTGTCGCAGGTGGGAGACCGACCCGGTGAGCGTCGTGCCGCGAGATCAGCCGACCGTGCCCCAGCAGATCTTGCTGCCGGCGTCGCTGGTGATGCTCGGGACACCCTGGGCCGGGTTGTCCGTGACCAGGGCCTCGCCGGTGTCGAAGAAGTCCAGACCAGGCGAGGTCTGCGGCTTGGCGCCACCCTTCGCGATCTTCGCGATCGCCTCCACGCCGAGCTGGGCCATCTTCACCGGGTACTGCTGCGCGGTCGCCGCGATCACTCCCGACTTGACCATGCTCACGCCCAGGCAGCCGCCGTCGACGGACACAATCGTGGCCGTCTTGCCGACCGCCTTGAGCGCCTCGCTGGCACCGATGCCCGCCGGCTCGTTGATCGAGTAGACGAGGTTGATGTCGGGGTTCTTCGCGAGGCAGCGCTCCATCGCCGTCTTGCCGTCGGGCTGGGCGCCGTTGGTGGGCTCGTTGCAGACGATCTTGTAGGTGCCGCCGCTGTAGCTGCCGGTCGGGGCTTCGTCGCCGTTCTTGGTCTTGTCCTTCACGTCGATGCCCATGCCGGACAGGAAGCCCTGGTCACGGTTGTAGTCGACCGACACGACCTTGTCGTTGAACAGGTCCAGCATGGCGATCACGGCGGGCTTGCCGGCCATGTGGGCGGCAGCCCACTTGCCGATCAGCTCGCCCGCCTTGAAGTTGTCGGTGGCGAAGGTGATGTCGACCGTGTCCGCCGGGTCGGGGGGCGTGTCGAGCGCGATGACGAAGAGACCGGCGTCACGGGCCTTCTTGATCGCCGAGTTGACCCCGGGTCCGTTGGGTGTGATCAGGATGCCGTCCTGGCCCTTCGCGATGGCGTTCTCGATCAGCGTGATCTGACCCTGCTCGTCACCGTCCTGCTTGCCGGCGCCGACGCTCAGGTCGACGCCGTTCTTCGCCGCGGCCTCCTTGGCGCCCTTCTGCATGGCGACGAAGAAGGGGTTGATGGAGTCCTTGGTGATCAGCGAGACGGAGACCTTGCCGCTGCCGGAGCCGGACTTGTCGCTGCTGCCGCACGCGGCCGTGAAGCACAACGCGGCCAGGACCGCGGTCAGCGCGACCGCGCGTCGGAGCACGGTGTGTGGGCGGGTGGAAGACGCCATGATTCCTACCTTCTCGGGGGTTGTCTCTCCGCCGGTCCACCGGCGGACTGTCGCCTAACAAGACAACGTTGTCATTGAGAAGTACGTCACAACGCCCTGGCTCTGTCAACCCCTTGAGACTCATCTGGTACGTTCTGCCGGACAACGTTGTCTGAGCCTTCGGACGGGGGTACTCCTGATGCGGATGCGGGCGACGATGAAGGACGTGGCGGCGCTGTCGGGAGTCAGCCTGAAGACGGTGTCCCGGGTGGTCAACGGTGAGCCAGGCGTCTCCGAGGAGCTGATCCAGCGGGTCCAGAGCGCCGTCGCGCAGCTCGACTACCGGCACAACCTCGCGGCCAGCAACCTGCGTCGCGGGCATCGGACCGGGAGCATCGGCGTACTGCTCCACGACCTGCGCAACCCGTTCTCGGCCACCCTGCTGCGCGCGATCGAGGACCGCGCGCGTCCGGCAGGCGTCGCGGTGCTGTCGTCCAGCCTCGACGATCTCCAGGAACGCGAGGCGCTGATGGCCGGCGCGATGGTCTCGCGACGCGTGGACGGCCTCGTCCTGATGCCGACCGGTGACGACCAGAGCTACCTGTTCTCCGACATCCGCGCCGGGCTCGCCGTCGTGGCCGTCGACCGACCTGCACGTGGTGTGGACGTGGACACCGTCGTCGTCGACAACGCCGGCGCCGCCCAGCAGGCAGTGGCCGAGCTGGCGGCGCTCGGGCACCGCCGCATCGCGTGCCTCTCTGACAGCGAGCAGATCTGGACCGCCCGCGAACGGCGTCGCGGCTACCTCAAGGGGATGGCCGCAGCGGGTCTCGAGCCCGACGAGCGGATGGTGGTCGCCAACCTGCGCTCCTCGCTGGAGGCGACGCAGGCAACCCTCGAGCTGCTCGACAGCGCGGAACCGCCGACGGCGATCTTCGCCGCCCGCAACGACCTGACCGTCGGTGTCGTACGCGCCCTACGGCAGCGAGGGCTGCAGCGCGCCGTGGCTCTGATCGGCTTCGACGACTTCCCGATGGCCGACCTCCTGGAGCCGGCGGTCACGGTCATCGCCCAGGACCTGGAGGCCCTGGGTGCCCGTGCTGCCGACCTGCTGTTCGCCCGGATGCAGCAGGGATCCGCACCCTCGCAGCACGTGGAGGTGGCGACGACGCTGGTCCTGCGTGAGTCCGGCGCCATTCCTCCGGCGGCGTCTCGTTAGTACACGCTCGTCCGCAGGCCCACGATCATCGGCCGTCCCCGAGGTGGCGTGCGGAGGCGGCGAGCCCGGTGATCCGTTGCCAGTCGCGTGCCCGGACGGCGTCCGACGGGGTGAGCCACGTGCCTCCGACGCAGCCGACGTTGGGCAGGACCAGGTAGTCCGGCGCGCTCTCGGCAGAGATCCCACCCGTCGGGCAGAACCTGAGGTCGGGCAGCGGTCCGTGCACCGAGGCGAGGAACGCAGCGCCTCCCGAGGCTCGTGCCGGGAAGAACTTGAGCTCGGTGAGCCCGCGCTCGCGCAGCGCCATGGCCTCCGAGATCGTCGCGCATCCCGGCAGGAGCGGGAGGCCGGTGTCGGCCATCGCATCGAGGACCGCCGGCGTGCTGCCGGGTGAGACCAGGAACTGCGCGCCGGCCGCTTCCGCGGCCTTTGCCTGGTCGGGGTCGACCACCGTCCCGGCGCCGACCACGATGTCGGGCACCTCGGCAGCGATCCGGTCGATCGCAGCGAGCGCGACCGGCGTACGGAGGGTCAGCTCGATGACCGGGATGCCGCCGTCGACCAACGCGCGCGCGAGCGGTACCGCGACCTCGACGTCGTCGATCACGACGACCGGAACCACCGGCGAGAGATCCAGGATGCTCATGAGTGGTCTCCGAACACAGAGGCGCCGAGGTCCGCAGGGCTGACCGTGCGTCGCATGCTCGCGAACAGCTCCCGGCCCGTGCCGACGAAGCGCTCCTTGTGCGTGCTGGCGTCGCGATCAGCGAGGTCGTCGATGTGCAGGTGCAGCTCGCCGGACTCGGCGTCGACGGTGACCAGGTCGCCGTCGCGCACGCGCGAGAGCGGTCCGCCGACGGCGGCCTCCGGCGTGACGTGGATCGCCGCGAGCACCTTCCCGGAAGCCCCGGACATGCGCCCGTCGGTGACGATGGCCACCCGGTGGCCCCGGTCCTGGAGCACGCCGAGCACCGGGGTCAGCTTGTGCAGCTCCGGCATCCCGTTGGCGGCCGGTCCCTGGTGCCGGACCACGGCGACGACGTCACCGTCGAGCGCTCCGGCGTCGAATGCGGCGAGCAGGTCGTGCTGGTCCTCGAAGACGCGCGCCGGTGCGGTGACCACGCGTTGGTCGGGCTTGACCGCCGAGACCTTCACCACGGCCCGTCCCAGGTTCCCGTCGACGACGCGAAGGCCGCCGTCGAGGGCGAACGGGTCGTCGGCTCCACGCAGCACGTCGGTGTCGGTGCTCTGCCGTGGCCCTTCCTCCCAGGCCAGCTCCCCGCCGCTGAGGCGGGGCTCGGTCGTGTAGCGGCGCAGTCCGTGACCGGCCACGGTGTTCACGTCCTCGTGGAGCAGGCCGTGCTCGAGCAGCGTGTGCACGGTGAAGGCGAGACCGCCGGCTGCATGGAAGTGGTTCACGTCGGCGACGCCGTTCGGGTAGATCCGAGCGAGCTGGGGGACGACGCTCGAGAGCTCCGACAGGTCGTCCCAGGTCAGGATGACGCCGGCGGCTCGGGCGATGGCCACGAGGTGGAGGGTGTGGTTCGTGGATCCGCCCGTGGCGAGCAGGGCGACGCAGGCGTTCACGATCGCCTTCTCGTCGACGATCTCGCCGATCGGCATCCGGTCCTCCGCCATCGCGAGCTCGGTGACCCGGCGGCCGGCGGCGCGGGTGAGCGCGTCGCGCATCGCCGTACCGGGGTTCACGAAGCTCGCCCCGGGGAGGTGCAGGCCGAGCACCTCCATGAGCAGCTGGTTGCTGTTGGCGGTGCCGTAGAAGGTGCAGGTGCCACTCGAGTGGTACGACGCGGCTTCGGCCTCGAGCAGCGCCGCCCGGTCGACCTTGCCCTCGGCGTACAGCTGGCGCACCTGCGCCTTCTCGTTGTTCGGCATGCCGGACGTCATCGGCCCGGCGGGGACGAAGATCGTGGACAGGTGCCCGAACGAGAGGGCGCCGATGAGCAGCCCGGGGACGATCTTGTCGCAGACTCCGAGCATCAGGGCGCCGTCGAACATGTCGTGCGAGAGAGCGATCGCGGTCGACATCGCGATCACGTCACGGCTGAACAGCGACAACTGCATGCCGTCCCGGCCCTGCGTGATCCCGTCGCACATCGCCGGTACGCCGCCGGCGAACTGCGCGATGCCCCCGGCACGGATCACCGCCTGCTTCAGGGTGGCGGGGTAGGACTCGAACGGAGCATGGGCCGAGAGCATGTCGTTGTAGGCCGACACGATCGCGACGTTGGGCTTCACCAGCTGACGCAGGGCGGCCTTGTCGGGAGCAGGCGAGGCGGCGAACCCGTGCGCGAGGTTGGCGCAGGCGAGCCGGCCGCGCGCCGGGCCTCGGTCGGCAGCGGACCGGATGCGTGCGAGGTAGTCCGTCCTGGTCTCGGTGCTGCGCTCGGCGATCTTCTGCGTCACTGCCGCGACGACGGGGTGGAGCTGGTTCATCGGCTGCTGCTCTCGTGCCAGGCGCGTCCGTCGCGCTCGATCAGGGTGTCAGCGGCAGGCGGACCGTCCGTGCCGGCCGGGTAGGGCCGCGGGGACTTCCCCGAAGCCATGTGCGCCACGATCGGCTCGATCCAGCGCCACGCGGCCTCGACCTCGTCGCGGCGCATGAACAGGGTCGGGTTGCCCCGGATGACGTCCATCAGGAGCCGCTCGTAGGCGTCGGGTGACTTCGCGCCGAAGGCCTGCGTGAAGTTGAGGTCGAGCGACGCCGGGCGGAGCCTGATGCCGCCGGGACCGGGCTCCTTCGCCACCAGGTGCAACCTGATGCTCTCGTCGGGTTGCAGGTGCATCACCAGCCGGTTCGGCTCCTGCTCTCCGTCGCTGCCCGGGAACATCGGGTGCGGCACCTGCTTGAAGGCGATCACGATCTCGGAGTACTGCCGCTTCATGCGCTTGCCGGTGCGGAGGTAGAACGGCACGCCGGCCCAGCGCCAGTTGCACACCTCCGCCTTCAGCGCGACGAAGGTCTCGGTCCGGCTGGACTCGGTCTCGAGGTCCTCGAGGTACGACGGGACAGCCGTGCCCTCGGCGAGACCGGCGGTGTACTGCCCGACCACCGCGCTGCTGGTGATCTCGTCGGCCGTCATCGGACGCAGGGCCTGGAGCACCTTGAGCTTCTCGTCCCGGACGGTCTCCCGCCCGACGTACGTCGGCGGCTCCATCGCGACCAGGCACAGCAGCTGCAGCAAGTGGTTCTGGACCATGTCGCGCAGGGCACCCGCGGCGTCGTAGTAGCCGCCTCGCGACCCCACGCCGAGCGACTCCGACACCGTGATCTGCACGTGGTCGATCGCGTGAGCGTTCCAGAGCGGCTCGAAGATCGTGTTCGCGAACCGCGTGACCAGCAGGTTCTGCACGCTCTCCTTGCCGAGGTAGTGGTCGATCCGGAAGATCCTGGACTCGTCGAAGACCGCCCCGACCGCGTCGTTGATCGCTTCCGCGGACGCGAGGTCGTGGCCGATCGGCTTCTCCAGCACCACGCGGCTCTCCGCGTCCACGAGTCCGTGCTCGTCGAGGTGACGACAGATCGGCCCGAACAGCGCCGGCCCCACGGCGAGGTAGAACACACGGACCGGGTTGGCGTCGACGGACAGCCGGTCGGCCAGCTCGATCCACGCGGCCGCGTCGTCGACGTCGAGGCTGACGTGGCTCAGCCGGCTGACGAAGCGATCGAGCTCTCGCGGCTCGCTCTCGCCCACGTACGCCGGGAGAGAGCCGCGCACCTTGTCGCGATAGCCGGCGTCGTCGAGGCCCGCGCGGGAGACGGCGACGATGCGAGTGCCGGCCGGGAGCTGGCCGTCGCGGTCGCGCAGGTACAGGGCCGGGAGCAGCTTGCGCAGCGCCAGGTCGCCGGTGCCGCCGAAGATGACGAAGTCGCTGTCGGCGAGCGCGGGGGTCGTGGTCATGGCTCCAGAGCCTAAGCAGACTTTTGTAACTCCACAAGACCAAAGTGTGTCCATTCGGTACGTTACTGGCCAGTCTTCTGTGCTTCAATGCAGCCATGTCCGGACGCTCCGCCGCACCGGTTCCCACCGCCGGTGACGTGCTCGCGCTCATCCGTCGAGGCGAGGTCTCGACGAGGAGCGAGGTCGCCCGGGTGACCGGTCTGTCGCGGACCGCGGTGACCGCCAGGCTCGCTGCCCTGCTCGGATCGGGCCTCGTCGTGGAGGGCGAGGACGCTCCGTCCACGGGCGGCCGGCCCCCGACGCAGCTTCGGTTCAACGCGCGGGCCGGCGTGGTGCTGGCCGGTGCGCTCGGCCGTAGCCGCACCCAGTTCGGTCTGTGCGACCTCGAGGGCGAGGTGCTCGCGACCGCGGAGTTCGACCATGCCGACGGCGCGGTCCCCGACGACCTGATGCCCCGGCTGCTCGACGGCTTCATGAAGCTTCTCGGCGACGCGGGCCTCGAGCCGAAGACAGTGCGCGGCGTCGGGCTGAGCATCCCGGGGACCGTCGACACCGACCGCGGGATGAGCATGTCCTCGCCGATCATGCGCGGCTGGGACGGGGTCGAGCTGGCGCCGTACCTGGAATCGCTCGGCGACGTGGCGATCCGTGTCGACAACGACGCCAGGGTTCTCGCGCTCTCGGAGACCCGGGGACATCTGCAGACCCATCGCGACCTCGTCGTGGTCAAGGCATCGACCGGGATCAGCTGCGGCATCATCTCCGAGGGTCGTCTCCTCCGCGGCGCGCGAGGCGCGGCCGGCGAGCTCGGTCACTCCAAGAGCCCTGCGGCGCGAGGTCGGCCGTGCCGCTGCGGGGAGACCGGGTGCCTGGAGGCGGTGGCCGGGGGCTGGGCTCTCGTGCAGGACGTCGCTGCGGCCGGCCGTCCGGTCTCGCACCTGCGCGAGCTCGTCGAGCAGGCCGCCCACGGCGACGCCGACGCACGGGCACGCATCCGCGACAGCGGCCGCCGTGTGGGCGAGGTGCTCGCGGCCGTCGTGAACGTCCTGAACCCGCGCGCCGTCGTCATCGGAGGCGACATGGCCCCGGCGTACGACACCTTCGTCGCCGGGCTACGGGAGACGCTGTACGCCGACGCGACCGAGGTGGCGTCGCGGGACCTGGAGATCCTGCCGAGCACCTACGGCGCCCAGGCCGGCGTCGTGGGGTGCGCCCAGCTGGTGCTGAACGACGTGCTGTCCCCGTCGAGCCTCGACCGGGCGTTGGCGTCGCGCTGACCCTCCCGAGTGGTGAGGAAGGCGGGTTCGGCGGAGTGGTGTAATCGGTCCTACCGCGGAAGGTCCGGCGGTCGACGGCGAGCGCAACAGGTGGCGATCCGTCTGTCCGGCCGCCGCAACGACCCGGCGCGAACGCGCGACCCGAATGCACAGAGGCCCTGGCCGGCGACGGTCGCGGTCCGACCAGTGATGGGACGAGGGACTTCGTGGCCAACCGGCTAGCCAGTGCGACATCGCCGTACCTCCTGCAGCACCAGGACAACCCCGTCGACTGGTGGGAGTGGGGACCCGACGCCTTCGAGGAGGCGCGGCGGCGCGACGTGCCGGTGCTGCTCAGCGTCGGGTACGCCGCCTGCCACTGGTGCCACGTGGCCGGGATTGTGCTTAGGTCGCGGCTCGTGATGCCGATCCACGCTCGATCCGAGGCCGAATCAGGCCGTGTGAGTCCGATCGAGGACGGTGTCGGACGCCGCTTCCGGGCGAATTCGTATCAAGAGTTCGTATCACTCGATCATTGGTCCGACCTGCGCGGTGGAGGCAGGTCCTCGGCACGCAGGGCCACGCGGGAAGCAGACCCCTTGGGCCTCCGCGCCTCCAAAACCGCGGGACAGTGGTCGTGGAACGCGCAGGAATCGCATGATGGGCGGACGCGGCCGCTCCAGATGTCGGTGCCGTCTGCTGCGGCGAGTCGATCAAGGTGGCGAGCGATCTCGCTACGGTGGCGCGCCCGGTCCTCGGCCATGATGGAGTTAGAGCGTTCCGCAACCGGTGGGTCCAGACCGAGGAGCTCGAGAACGGTCGCGACGTCGGGGCTGCTGTATCGGGCGCTTAGCAGGGTGTCGTAGGTCAGCATGGTCAGCATCGGGTCTTGCAGCGGGCTCTTGGGCCATCGCAATCGAGTCTTGTAGTCGGCCACAACGTTGGTGCCGTTGTGGTCGCGGTAGAGGAGGTCGATGCGCCCCTTGAGTTCGAAGCGACCGAAGGTCTGGGCAACGGCCACTTCGGTGCCGACAACCTGCACCTGCTGAACGTCGACCACGCGGAAGATCCCGGCTGCCTTCGATCGAGCGAGATATAGGTGGTCGAAGTATTCGGTGGGATGGTCGACACGCCACTCGGCCAAAGCCAGCTCAAGAAGAGACTCGAACGATCTGCGCTCGGGCGGCAGGTTGAAGAGGCGCTGGAGGGTGCCGTGCACGATCGCGCCGAGTGACCACTCTCCGGCCGACACGGGCTGACCTCGCTGCGCGACGTAGGCGAACCAGTACGCAAGTTCGCAGCGCCAGAACCGCTTTAGCGCCGTGACACTGATCGATGCACGCGCGCGGCCCAGGTCGGGGACTTCCACTTCAATCTCCGTCTGGCGCCGCACGTCGTCATTGTCCTCGGTTCGATCGTGCGCGTGGGGCATTGGGGCGTACCGGCGCCGGCGCGCCACGACCTACGCTTGCCTGACGAACCCCTCATCTTTCGAACGGTGCACGTAGTGGATGCCGCGACTCCGGGCCTTTGCCTCCTCGTCGGCTCGTCGGTTGAGACCGTCGCCGGGCGGCACGTAGGCGTAACTGAATGGCTTGAGTAGCGCGCCTTCCCTGAATCGCAACTTGTCGAAGCCGCCTTGAGGCATGATCGCGTGACCGCAACTGAAGCGGACGTGGCGGTCGTGGTCCAGTGCGTCGTCGACGTAGAGGTGGAGTCGGCCGTTCCGCCTCCAACGACGCGACTTCTTCACCGCGTCCGAGATGTCGCCGACGGAGTACGGCTGCGCGGTCTTGTCATGGTTTTCGTCTGCAACTCGGTTGCCGCTACGCGCGAAGAGATTGACCGTGGCGTTCCGCGGTAGATCCCGGTCGAGGGAATCGAGCAGCCAAGTGAGGAGGCTGGCGTTGCCATTGAACTTGCTCGTCTTGACCAAGCCGGAGAACAGGAAGCGGTCGAAGATATTCACTTCCGTCGACACTCGAGCCAATGGGCGAAAGTAGGTGTCCCAGACCGCGGTGCGAAGCGTGCCGGCGGGGATAATCGTCTCGCGGTGTAGGGCCTTCAGGCGGTGCACCGTTTCTGACTGGTCGACGGCGCTCGAGAGCGCGACTTCCAGTCCGTTGGTGAACGAGGCGTATCCGTGGTCGTCATACAGGGCTCGTGCAACCGTCGGCGGGACGCCAGGTGCGCGGTCGCTCGAACCGAGTACAAGGAGGTCGACAACTGCCTGGAGCTGCTCAAGGTCACCGGCCAACGCGTAGTCATGCACCGACATGTCATGTGGCGGGCGTGCTCGAAACACCCCGGGCCCGGAACTGTCGATGGCCCGCATGAGTGGGCGCCAGAAGTCGTAACCGAGTTGGTCCGCCAGGCGTTCCATGGCGCCAAAAAGGGCCTTTGCGTCGTTGGGTCCAAGCACTCCGAGCAGGCCAAATTCGAGGACACATTCCGCGAGGCGCTTGTGTTCAAGTCTTGCCCCAAGGCTGCCACCGTTGGGCAGAGTTAGTGCATCCGCGTCGATGGCGAATCGGCCGATCACTCCCAACCGCCAAGCACGTCGGCGAGGCTGTCGTCGAAGAACCCAGTTGGCCACGGATCGAGCAGCTCGCCTTGCTCGCCAAGGCGAAGGCGACGAACGCTCACGCCAACCTCCGGCGTGTTGTCGATGTACAGGACGGCGACCTCGTCCGGGAGCAGCTTTCCGCTCCGGACGAGACGACGCACGCGGAGAAGCAGGCTCTCGGAGTGGGTCTCCACGATCACCTGATTCCCACGCCGCAGGACCGAGAAGGCAAACAGGTTCGCCAACCTCGCCTGAAGGCGAGGGTGAAGGTGAAGCTCAGGCTCTTCGATCGAGATCACGCGCTGGGTCGCATGCGCGCATGCGTCGATCACGGGCAGCAGCTGGCTGACGCCGTACCCGACCTCGGACAGCGGAACGGGCGCTCCGGAGCGTCGGTCGGCCAGGATCCAGTCGGATACACGGACTCCGCCCTGGTCGGACGTGAAGGTTGGCTCGAACGAGTGGGGGATCTCCAGCTGTTCCAGGAGTTGGTTGAGGACCTCGTGTCCCTCGAACCCTGCGACGCCCCAACGTGGCGCGCCGGCGATCCCCCAGTGATCGGGGCCGGCGATGTCGTCGAGGTCAACCGGGGAGTACTTCTCCGCAGGGTTGCCCCGATGGGGGCCGAAGTGGGTGAGCTGACCGGCCAGTCGGAACAGAGTTCGCTGGAGGTGGACGTCGGCATCCCCGAACAGCAGGTGGTCGACGTCCCGCTTCATCGGCTCTGAGCGCTCACCGCCGGACCATTCACTTACCTCCCACCGGGGTCCGATGCTGCCGAAGTCGCCACGATCAATCGGGTCGGCGTCCTCGAAGTTCAGGAAGAACTCCTTGCGGGCCTGGTCTGGGCCGCCGGCCAGGCCGATGGTCGACGACTGCCATGGACCGATGTCGGAGCTTTGGAATCCAAGCTCGGCCCGGGCGAGGTCGCCAGAGCGCGGGAGGCGGTAATCGACGCCGAGCACGAGCGTCCTCGTCTGGGAGAACGGGGTGTCCTCAGCCTGGCGCTCCCAGGTGACCACGCTGTCAGGGCGAACGTCTGGAAACGCTCGACGCCATAGATTCAGGGCGTCGGACCTGCCGGTGTCGACGGCATGCATGAACAGTTGCAGTGCCTTGAGCGCCGTCGACTTGCCGGCGGAGTTTGGTCCGTAGACCAAGGTGAGTGGCGCGAGCGGGATCTCGTGACGGCCTGCGAGTGACTTCAAGTTCTCCACGTGGAGACGCTCTATGAGTGGCTGCGGGCGAGGGCGCTGCTTCGCCTCTCGCGGCTGGGTCTTGCCCTCCGCAGGACGCGAGTCATCGGCATGTCGATCGAGGAAGGCCTGGAGCTGCTCCTCGCTGCGCTTCTGCTCCTCGCGCCAGCGTTCGCCGGCCTCGCGCATGCGACGTACGGTCTCCTCCTGCCGGGTCTTCATAGCCTCGCGGTCGAGACCGACCCAGTCGGGCGAGATCGGGCGCTCGTCCCCGGGGGTGCGGGTCGAGTCGGACATGGAGTGCTCCTTTGGGTTGTGCGAATGCTATTCAGCCGATCGATCGGCTGCGGTGGAATCGGAGCGAACGCGCGACGGCCTGGGTCAGGCGGCCGAGGCGCGGCGGTTCCTGCCAGGCCACGCTCTTGACGTACGGCGGGCCGAAACCGGGAGTCGGGTCTGCGACCACGGCGAGGAGCGTGCGACTGCCGATGTCCCGGGACAGTTCGTTGGCGAAGTCCTTTGGGCGGCGCCGCCGCTTGGACGGGTACGCGATCACGGCCTCGACGTGCTCGGCAGTGATGTTGTGGTGGGCCATGTCGGCCTGCGCCTCCGGCGAAAAGGTCACCCGATCTCGATCCGCCTCGGCCTGAACGAGCGCGGAGTGAAGGTCGTCTCTTCCAATGACGGCGACGAGGTGGCGCATTCGGGAGCATTGCTCCTCGAGCAGGTGAGTGACCTGGGCGGCCACGTGGCTCCGGCCCTGGAGTGAGCGGCGTCGCAGAGCAAGGACCTTCCGGACGGTCAGCAGCATGAGAACCGCCCAAACGATGCCGACCGTCAGAGTGAGCGAGAGCGAGACGAGGTCGGGCGCGCTGCTCATCGGCCATCCTCGTTCGCAGGGGCGGACAGTGCGGCGTGCCAGGCCTTCTGACCTCCCTCGGAGAAGTTCCACGCCGCGGGGCGGAAGAGACGCTCAACTGTCTCGTGCACAGCGGCAGGTGGGGCGGACGGCACGACCTTGAGAACTGCGCGACTGACGACAGGAGCCACGCTGTTCGTCATGACATCGGCGAGAATCGATTGGAGCAGCAACGTGAGCATGATCAGGCCTCGCTCACCAGGGCAAAGTTCAGCTGGCCCTTCTCGTTCTTGCCAGTCACCTTGACGTAGACCGACTGACCGACGTTGACGACGCGCGTTGCGTCCTCGACGCGGCGACCGTTGTTGAGCGGGTGCATCTCCGAGACGTGGAGCAGGCCCGGCTCTCCAGAGGGCAGCAGGATGAAGGCGCCGAAAGGCTTGACGCCGGTGATCTCGCCCCAACACGGTTCGTACCCCAGGGTCGGTGTCGGAGGCAGGGCGGCCTGGATCTTGGCGACCTCGACCATGTCGCTCGCCTCGATCATCGCGAGCTCGACGCGGTGCCGAACCTGGGCCAGCATCTCGTCGATCACCTTCGACGGATGCGTACGTCCGCGACGGGTGCGGGTGGCGACGATGAGCTCCTGCTCCAGGTCGGCCGAGCAGGCGCTCCACAAGATCTCGTCAGCGCGAGCCTCGGGAGAAGCGATCACGCCGGACGGTGCGCCGCGGAGGATCCCGATCAGCTCGTTGCGTGCGCGGGTCAGCGACTTCGCCAGCGTCCCCTTCGCGATGATCAGTGCCTTCTCGAGCGCACGGATCTGCGCAGGATCGGTCGACTCAACGAGGGGTTGGAGCAGGGTGGTGACGAGCTCCGGGACGTACGCGAAAGGAGTCGCACCGACCGAGGCGACGGGCGTAGCCACGACCGAGGTGATGGTGGCGACCGCGGGAGAGCGGTGCACGGTGAGCTGGGACATGGTGGTTCCTTCCTCAAGGACGATGTTTGGGTCTTCGGCCACGCACGACGTGGTGGCCGAAATGGCCTCGGTGGTCGAGGCGGTGTGCGCAGACATTCGCTGCGCGGTCAGGCGTTCAAGTGCTTCGTCGATGAGGTGGTGGAACTGGATGGTCCCCGAGCCGCCGGCCACGATTCGGGTGTCATTGGTGCTTCGGACTGATTGGCCGATCGTCTGCCCGGCCCGGCCCTTGCTGTAGTACTTGCCGTCGAAGTTGCCACTCGCCTTCAGGGCGGCGATCTGCTTGGCCGTCGCAGGCTGAGACCACATCCGTGAGTTAGAGGATCGCGTCGATGATGAGGACGCGGAACTGCGCGAGGAACCTCGGTACGAGGCGGTGCTGCGACCGCCCGATGACCGGGATCCCCTCGCCATGCTTATCTCCTTAGGTCGTAGGCCAAACGGTGTGCTGACCGAAATTTGCAAAGTCGAGAAACATAACACCCTTGTCAAGTGCTGCTCGAAGATCGGGTGATGCCTTCGCCCCTGCCGATCTGCCGACGTGACCTCCTGGGTGATCTCGCTGGCGCCGTCGGGGTTACGACAGCCATGGATCCGCAGGCGGGCGGCGCGTGGCTCACCGCTCTCGAGAGTCGTCAGCGGTCTATCGCGGCGGAACGCTCGCTCATGAGTCAGAACCGCCTGAACGGTCGGCCCTGTTCGTTAGGTTGGGCTCGTGAGTGGTGTCCAGCATCTGTCGATGCGCGTCCCGTGGCGTGACCGTCCCTGGGACCAGTTTGTGTGTGACGACCCGCTCGGCAACTCCTCGTGCACCCTCCTGGCCAACATCGGGCCGAAGCGCGACGACGAGTACGAGGCTGCGCACGCAGGCATGGGGATCGACGTCCTGGAACACGACCGTCTGCCCTGCTTGAGCGAGCGCGCGACGTTCATGTCGCCGCTCGGTTACACGGTCGTCAAGACCCACCCGTATGCCTGGAACTCGGCGCTAAAGAACAAGATCCACCCGACGAAGGTGCATCTGCCCGGCTACGCGTTCGAGGCCGTGCCGTTCCGCTGGCTCAACAGGCAGTCACTCAACGACGAGATCGGTCACGACCGGGTGCCCAGGTTCAACCCCGAGGCCGAGGACCACGTCGACCAGTCCCTCGGTTACGACGGCGCCGCCTGGGTCATGGACGGCGAAAACCAGCGTGCCGTGCTGGACGCATTCTTCGAACCGGTCGAGGTGGGCCACTCGCTGGTGTTCGTCTATCTCAAGCACTCCCCACTTCAGGAGCAGCGCACTGACCGTCTCCTGGTCGGTGCCGCACGGGTCATCGGCGTGACGATGCCACCCATGTGGGAGGAGTCAGACAACCCGCCGTTCTCCTCATCGATGTGGGAGACGGTGGTCGAGCACAGCCTTCGCCCCGCCATGAACGACGGCATCCTGCTGCCGTACCAACAACTGATCCCGCTCCTCGACGCCGGAGCCGACATCGATGCAGCTCTCGCCTGGGCGCCAGAGGGTCGGCTCAACGAGTTCTCCTATGTGACCGAGCACCTCAGCGACGACGCCGCGATCGAAGCCCTCGGCACTCTCGAACGCGCGGCCCAAGGCATGCGAGAGCTCGGCCTCGATGTGCCCGACAGCGCGCTCGATTGGCTCACCGCTCAGACCGAACGATTGTGGCAGTTGCGCGGACCGGTTCCCGGGCTTCCCGGCGTCCTGGCACAGATCGGCGTCCAGCACCCGTACGTCGCAGCCCGGGCCGTCGTCGACGCTTCTGGACACCGACACCCGTGGGACCTGCTTGACGCAGGCTTCGCCGACCCGCACACACTCCCGGAGTCCGTGAAGCCGCACCTGGCCGGCGTTCCAGTCCGGGTTTGGAACAAGGCTCCCCAGGAATTGCGGGCGGTCCTGCGGCTCGTGTCGGCCCTGGACATCTCCCGCGAACAGGTCGAGATGCTTGCTACTGGCGAAACCGACCTTCCGATGGACCCTGCCGAGCTGCTCGACAACCCGTACTACGCCGCTACCTGCACCTATGGCAGCCCGCTGCACATACCGTTCACGACCGTCGACCGGGCCCTGTTCCCGCCCAGCCACGTCACATGGGCGCCCGCCATCCCGGAGGAGGTGGCACTCGAGGGATTTCAAGACCGCCGACGCATCGAGGCACTCATCGCCGACGTCCTCGAGCAGCAGGCCGGCCAGGGTGACACGGTGCTTCCGGTCGGCGAGGTCCTCGACTTCGCCAACGCCATGCCGCTCAGCCAGCCGCCGAATCTGACAAGCCTCATTCTTACCGGCCTGGACCTAGACCACGATTCCCTCGCCAACCCGGACGCCGACTGGTCGCCACTGCACGCAGCCGACCTTGCTGACGGCAGCCACGGTTACAAGCTGGCTCGACTCGAAGAGACCGCGGAGGTCATCCGAACGCGGATCGCCGAGCAGGAGGCCCGCCCCGCACACGGCGCCATCACTAATGCACGTCAGGTCCTGGACGAGGCCCTCGACCGCAACCAGCTGGTCAACACGAGCACCGAGACGGACGCACTTGAAGAGCGAGCCCGCACCGAGAAGGCCGCCGGGCTTTCCGCCCTGCACGATGCCCCGCTCTCGGTCCTCATCGGGCCTGCAGGAACGGGCAAGACGACGCTGCTGAAGGCCCTCGTGGACCATCCCGGCGTCGCGGCTGGGGGAGTGCTACTCCTGGCCCCTACAGGCAAGGCACGCGTGCAGCTGGAGACTAAAGTCGGCTTCCCGGCAAAGACGCTGGCCAGCTATCTCACGCCGAGCAAGCGTTACGACGGCGAGACCGGCCGCTATTTCGTCCTCGACGAGTCGGCCGCACGTCGGAGCTACAGCCTCGTCGTCATCGACGAAGCGTCGATGCTTACTGAGGAGATGCTCGCCGCCACACTCGACGCATTCACTGGCGTCGACCGACTCATCCTCGTAGGTGATCCACGTCAGCTCCCACCTATCGGTGCAGGGCGTCCCTTTGTCGACCTGGTCAACAAGCTACGGCCGGACGTGTTCTCCAGTTGGGTGCGGGTCGCGCCCGGGTACGTCGAGCTTCAGGTTCCACGGCGACAGCTACCCGACGGCGCCCAAGGAGAGCGGCTGGACCTTCAGCTCGCTGCATGGTTTGGCGACAACACGCGCGGCGCGGCCGACGACAGCATCTGGCGCCTGCTTGACGAGACGCCCGACCAGCCGACGGTTCGCTACGAGCGCTGGGGAGACCGAACTCCGATCCAGGCGCTCACGGAAACGCTCCAAGACGTGCTCGGGCTGACTGAGGGCGAAGAGGCGATCCGGCGGTTCGCGGAGTCCTACGGCGCCGAGCTGAATGGCCAGTGGATCAACTGGGAGCCAGGAGCTGGCGCGCGCGCCGAGCAATGGCAGATCCTCTCCCCAACGCGATCCCGCGCCTTCGGCACCGTCGAGCTGAACCGACACATGAAGCGTAAATATCGCGCCGACGACACCGCTTGGGCCCAGAAGACGACAAGAAAGGCTAATCTGCCCGGCCCCATCGGACCGGAGCTCATCGCACGAGGCGACAAGGTCATGCAGACCATCAACCGTCGCCTCCAGGCGTGGCCGAAGGATGGAGCGCTCAACTACGTCGCCAACGGGGAGATCGGCGTCGCCATCGGGCGACCGGTACCCGTCGCCAAGGCCCGCAAGAAGGGCCTAAAGCTCAACGTGGAGTTCTCTTCCCAGCCAGGCTTCCGCTACAGCTATTGGCCAACTGACGGTGACCAGAACGTCATGCTCGAACTGGCCTGGGCCGTCACGGTCCACAAGTCGCAAGGCTCGGAGTTCGGGATTACATTCCTCGTCTTGCCGGCGCGGGCAAACGTTTCACGCGAGCTCATGTACACCGCCCTTACTCGGCAGAAGGACAAGGTCATCGTCCTCCACGAGGGCACCCTGGAGGAGCTGCGCGATCTCGCAGCCCCATGGCGTTCCGAGACCGCGCGCCGGCTCACTGACCTGTTCGTCGCACCTCAGCCGTTCGCCCTGGAGATTCGCGGAAAGGCAAGGCGTTTCGACCGCAAGCTCCTTCATGTGGCCGCCAACGGAACACCCATGGCCAGCAAGAACGAGGTGATCATCGCCAGCCTCCTCGACCAGCTGGTCCCCGGACGCTGGCACTACGAGCAGCCTTTGGTCGGCAGCGACGGGCGCGAAGTGCTGCCGGACTTCACGATCGCGGCTCCTGACGGGAGGACCGTCTACTGGGAGCACGCCGGCATGCTTGACCTGCCCGACTACGCCCGCAAGTGGGAGTTGAAGAAGGCCTGGTACGCCGACAACGGAGTCCTCCCCGCGGATGACGGGGGAGGTCCCCATGGTGTGCTGATGTGGACCGACGACCTCAACGGAGCGGACGCGCAGGCATGGCTTGCGTACGCCGCCCAGATCCTCGGAACCGGCAACCACTCGGACGGCGACGTGGCACCCGCTGGTCCCGCCCGCCGAGCAACCAAGAAGACTGCCAAGCGGGCGCCTTGAGCCAAGGTCATCAAAGTTCGAAGAAGGCATCGACGGAGTCCCGCGGCGTGCCCGACGGTATGGATCGTCGGGCAATGGGCAAGGTGGGCTACTCCAGTTCGGCGCCGAACTCGTTGGCGACCTCATCTATGGCTTCGGCGACTGACCTGAGGAACTTGTTCTGGTCCGGCGAGGCAACGGCCGTGGGAATCGGAGCACCGCGGTCGTAGATGTCGTGCGAGATGATCCGCGCGCGATCGAACGTTGACCCGACACCGCGCTGCGCGTACGCCCGCTGCCACGTCAGCTGCGCGTCCTCCTTGATCTGACGACGCGAGACCTCGATGAGCTTCTGTGTGACCGCGTTCGCCAACGCGTCCAATGTTGCTTCCTGCTCTGCATCACTCGGAGCTTCACCGCCGGTCCAGCGCACTGGCCGCTGCAGCATGAGGTAGATCTGGATCTGAAGTTGGAAGCTCAGGTCGGCGACTGGCATCAGGTTGTCGTACCCCTCTTGGTACCAGCCCTCGGCCAGGCGACGGCTCATCGCCTTGATCCGGGTCCAGTGCTCCTTCGGGGCATCGGGGTTGGGCTGCAGCCCCAGCACGCCTAGCCATCGGTGATGGAACGTCTTGGCCGCTTCGGTGACTGCCAGCGAGAGGTTCATCCGGTCGAACACCGGCCGGCTGTCGCCGGTATCGGCAGCGCGCTCGGGATGCGCAAGGAGGTCGAGCAACTCCTGCATCTGGCGAACGGTGCGTGCGTCGAGCTTTCGCTTGGATGGGTCGAGCTTCTCGTGGATGCCTCCTACGAAGAACCGCGACTTCTCGATCCGACGATGTAGCACGCGCTCCGCAGCCGGAGTCAACTCTTCGCCGATCGCCTTGAGGACGTTGTCGACCGACGCCAAGACGTGCTCCTCCCGCAACGAAAAGGTCGGCAGGTTGTCGCCCTTCACGTGGTCGAAGTGCGTGAACACGACGTGGAGTTTGCTCACGATCCCGGACACGACAAGCTGCTTGAGCGCGGCGACGGGAGCAGCTTGCATCGGCTGCGTGGCGTTGTCCACGAGCATCACGGCATCGAGCCGATGCAGTTGCTCCTGGACGTGGGTGGAGAGCGAACTCACGGATTTGGCAGTGTGGCCCAGCCCCTCCCCGTCCACGAAGACAAGTCGCACTGGTTGGTCGGCCCACTTGGGCTGGAACGGGCCGCTCACCCGCAGTCCGTTCACGAGCGGAGTGAGCAGGCGCCCGAAGAGTGGGGCGTAGTTGCTGGAGAAGCGGGTCACGACCTTCATGAAGGTGGCCCGATCGTGAGACTCCCACCACCAGGACACCGGCCAGCCCTGCCGGTTCCGCCGGAACTCTCCGACCTCCAGCGTTGCGAATCGCTTCTCGACTTCGTCGATAAGGGCGTCAACGATCTGGTGGAACTCCTCGGACTGCCGCAGGTCGGTGTCCAGCGCGTCCTCGATCAGTTCGTCGAGGACACGTTCGTCGTCTTGTCCGACGACAACGCCAGCTGCGATCTCCTCGGCGTAACGGGCAACCATCTCCTTGACTGCAACGACGCATTGCTGCAGCACGCGTTCGGTCGCGCCCATGTCGACGTGGCCGTACTCCTCAGGGTCAAGGTCGCCGTCAATGACTTCGCCAGCGTCATCGAACTCGTTGTCGGGAAGGTCGTCGTCATCGACCAGGTCTTCGTCGCCGCCCGCGTCAGCGGTGCTACCTCGCCCTAGTACGTAGCTGAAGCGGAATCGCTGGTCCTGGTGGTCGAGAAGATCAAGGGCGATCTTGGCGTCGGGCTTTCCCTGACGAGCCGAGAGTGCGGCGCGTGAAACGTTCTCGGCGAGATAGTCGATGATCTCGTCTCGAGGAGCAAAGGTGACGACGGCGCGAAAGACAGCGTCCTCCGTCGTAATCAACTCGGTATCTGCCACCGTCGTTTTCGCAGTCGACGTTGACGGAAAGCGCTCCGTTCTGGGGTCGGTACCGAGCATCTGGCGAACGAGGGTGGTCTTGCCGGCACCGGTGGTCCCGAGGAGAAGAACCGTGCGGTAGCCGTCATCTCTCGTCGGAAGGGGGATGCGCTCTTCCCGTACCTTTTCGAAGTCGAGCTGGGTGGCTTCTAGGCCGTCGTAGAAGATCTCGACAACACGCGCGTCATATCGGCCGTTGAGCGAGCTGCGGGCACTCGGCTCCCACAACTCCGGGTTGCGCAGAATCTCGTTGAGCTGTTCAATCAGGCGCTCAGCCTCACGCTCGTCGCTCGTGCCCAGCCCACGACGAACCCGACGTCCGGTCTTGCCCGTGCCAACGTCCAGGCGCGCGGGATGCCGGAAGATGACCGACCAGGCTTCGCGTCCCTGGTTTCGGCTCTTCGTGGCTGTGTAGAACTTCTCGCTGCTCGCACTCACGGATGCTCCTCGTTGTTCCTGCGGTGTACCAAGGAGAGGATGCGCCCTGTCGGTAGCGCTCGTCAAGCGGTTCGGTACACCCGTGGAACAACGGCCGAGCCTGCATGCCCGTGCTTCGGTAGCCCTTGCTCTTGCCCAGCCGTAGCGCGCCATTACGTCGCGGGCGTCGAGGAAGACGTGCCGCGGATCGAGGCCAGGAGCGAGTCTCGGTGATAGCGCTCATCGTCACAACCCCAGGCCTTCATCAGGTCGGCAGGCGAGTTCTTCGCGGGCTGCTTGTCGGGATGTGCGGACGGCCGCGCGTCGGCTGTTGTGGCTAACAGTCGATGGGCCTGCGATCGCGTAGGAACGCGATAACCGACGCGCGCTCCAGGGACGGGTGTGCCCGATGGACCTTCCGCTGAGTGATTTGTCCGCGCTTGATGCCGCCCTTGATGACCGACTCGCTACTGCCAGCGAGTCTCGAGGCTTCCCTGAGGGAAATCCAGGGATGGAGCTCGCGCATGCGGCGGTGAATCGGACCGACCGAGATCGCCTCGGGGACGACCGGTTTCCGATTGGCGCTCCAAGTCAGCTCGACGCGGCTCGAGTGGAACTGACCATCGGCGACGGCTTTGGAGACCATCAGGGTTGCTATCTGCCCGGCTAGGACCTCGTGTCGCTGGTCGTCATCGACGCACAAGTTCCACACCTGCTGGACCGTGCCCACGTAAACCATCCTCTCGACCGCTTCGGCGCCTGCCTGCTTTCTGGCCGCGAGCCGAGCCCGTTTGAGCCGGGCGACTTCCTCGCTGAGGCTGCGGGTGTCTGCCTCGGTGCGGTCCTCGGTGAGGGCGAGGGCTGTTGCCCTGAGGGCATGGTCGATGTCGGCGAGCTTCCGTGCGGCTCCGGGGTCGTTGGGCACATCCAGGGTTCGGCGATACATGCGTTGCGAGCCACGCTCGTTTACCAGGCGTCGTACAACGTAGTCGGCGAGGGGCAGCATGGTCACCATTTGCCCGCAGTGGCGACAGAACAGGGACGGCTTGCCAACGTTACGACATCGGTACATCAGGCGCTCGCAGGTGCGACAAGTCACGAGCAAGGCCAGCAGGGGCGATGTCGTCCTCCGGCTCTTCTTGCTCCCCGCGGAGTGATGCGCCTTGTGGGTAAGGGCGTGCAGGATGGTCCGATATTGCTCGACGGTGACGATCCCATCGGCTGCGACGATGGGATGTCCGTCCTCGCCGCGCCTTACCTGTGGGCCCTCGCGGCCGCGGGCGTTGCGGGAGTTGACGGGGAACATCCCCGCCAGCACCGGATTCCTCATCAGGATGTCCACGCTGGAGTAGCCCCAACTTCGCCCTGGCTGGCGACCCCGAGGCGCTGGTGCGCCAACAGTGTTAAGCCATGTCTGGATCGAGTAGACCGTGTCTCCCCGCAGGACCCGCTCTGCCATCCCCCGCACCCATTCGATGCGCTCCGGGTCCTGACCGCGCACATACCCCGGACCATCTGGGTTGGGAACCGACCGCCACCCGTACGGCTGCAGTCCGCCGGGGATCCGTCCCTGCGAGATGAGGTGCGCACGCGCCGCGGTGATTCTCGACGAGATGGCGGACGCCTCCATCTCGCCGAACACTGCGAGCATCTGCGCGAAGGCGCGGCCCTCCCCGGTAGTCATATCGATGCTCTGCTCGACGCACACGATCGCGGCACCACGCGCCTGCAACGTCTCGTCTGCGTGCAGAAAATCAATCACGCGCCGCGCGAGCCGGTCGACCTTCCAGACGACCACCGCGTCAAACGGCACCGGTGAGCCCAGCAAGCTCCGCCACCCCGGACGATGCTCTGGCTTGTTGTGAGTCGCTGAAACGCCGTCGTCAATGAACTCGCCCACCACCCGCCATCCGCGGGCAGAGGCATATTTCCGGGCCGAGGCAATCTGGCGTTGTACCGATACCGACTCCTCTGTCGAAACCGAGATGCGTGCATATAGAACGGCCGCGCGTTGAGTCATGGTTGGGACGCTAGGGCTGACGGTGAGTCAGGTGCCACCGCGCCAACCGCGACTGATCACGCGGATCTGCGAGGGACGCGCTTGGGCGAGGGCAGCGCGTCGACGAGCGCGGGCCCGCGCCTCGATTCGACCAAAGTCGTTGTGGCTGCCTCGGCCAGGGCGATGCGTCGTTCCTCCCACGACAACAATTGGTCAAGGCGCCAGCGGTCAGGACGGACCATGACAGGCGGAGGGACGAGGTCGCGGTCCTTGAGGTTCTGATAGCCCTTCGTCTTGCCCCAGCCGTAGCGGGCCATCACTGCGGTGGCGTCGAGGAACACGTGCCGCGGGTCGACGTCTGGGGAGGGCTCGCTGATCGTCATCATCGTCATCCCTCCCTCTCGCACTCACTGCCGCCACAAGCCGACTCCTCGCGGGCCGCCAGGCGAGATGCCCTTGTTCGGGCGTCGGCCGTCTTGGCAAGAAGGCGCTCGCCCTCGTTGCGGTGGCCGACCTTGATGAACCGCCACTCGTTGATCCCGCGGTTGGCGCCGGCACCATCGTCGTCCGCGCCGGCCTGGGCCGATCTCCATTCCGCGCGGTGAGCCCGGAGGGCGCCCATCGTGGTCGAGTAGGCACGGGTTTTGGTGGTGATGTGTCCCCGATAGCCGAGGGTGTGCAGCCACCGCGCCATCTCAGACGGACCGGGGGACTCCGCAAGCGTGAGGACAGTCCAGAGGATCTCGCGGACGTGCGGCCGCAAGTCGAGAGCCGCGACCGCCCGGGGTGAGATCCGGCGAGGGCTGAGACCGAAGTCGGACACTGACTTGGTGACGTACTTGGCAAGGTAGCTCGCCACCCGGCGATCGTCGCCCTCGCCCACGGTGATCAACAACGGCTGCACGTCGGTCTGGGTGCCGAAGCGCAGAGCCACCAGTTCGCCGCCGAAACTGGGAACGGTCAGCCGCACAGACGCGGCGGCCTCATGCACGAGTGCCACCAGAGCGGCCGAGGGCATGGCCGCGTCGTCGAGACGGATCACAGCGTGGAAGTGGGGTACGCCGCGGCGCTGGAGCTCGACAACTTTCACGTACGACACCCGCGCGGTGCGATCACGCTGCCTGACTAGACGCCGCAGTCTGACGGTGAAGCGGTGCCACAGCTGGGGCGCGTGCCAGGTGAAGAGCACGTGCCGGAGGTAGTCGTAGCACTCGGGGCAGAGCGGCTCACCGAGTCGGACGTCGTCCGATTCGTGCACAGACCGGCACCGGATCGGGACTCCGTGTCGACACCGATCAGGTGTGCCCGGGCGACACCGTCCGCCATTGAGAGCTGCGGTGTGCACCGCTCCGAAGCCGGGAGCGGTCAGGGTGGCGAACACCATCGGCCGGCCGTCGAGCAGCTCCGAGTCCAGCGGACTGATCCCCTGATGGACCAGCTGCCAGGTGTCGCCGGAGTAGAGCGCGGAGCAGGAAGGGCAGACCGAGGCGCGCCTGTTCTTGCACCGGGTCAGGATCTTCACGGAACGCCCCTGCCCATCACGGCCGCGGAGTTCGACGGGGGAGGAGCAGTAGCCGGCGTGGCCGACCTTGGCCCACCAATCTTCGTATCCGGGGGATGACGCTCGCGAGACGATCTGCGCGATCACATCAGTGGTCGGATCCATGACAACTACCTCCTAAGCCGCCCAGGCCGGAGACGGGTGGTCGGTAGGCAGTCGAGATCCGGGTGATGTCGTCATCTGTCACGTAGAAGGCGCGGACGCGAGTGACCTCGGCGCTGCCGTCCTCGGCGACGTACGCGACTCCAGGCAACGAATCCGGGATCTGCTCGCACAGGGCGCCGTGGTCGCGGGCTGCCTGACCAAGCACCATTGCCGCCTGCGTGGCCTCGGTGAGCCGCAGCGCGATCCGCGTGGGGAAGAGCTGTCGCAAGGCGAGGACATCCTTTGACGGGTCCTGGACGCACGCGAGGACCGAGACGCCTACGGCACGGCCTTGGGTGAGCAGGAGCCCGAGCAGTTGCTCGACCTCGGCCTTGATCTTCCGATCGGTGATGTACGCCGTGAGCGAGGCGATCTCGTCAACGACCACGAGGAGCAGCGGATCAGCCGTGCTTGGGACGTGCTGGCGGGAAACACCGCGAAGTCGCTCCGCCCGATCGACCAGGATCGCCGCGGCATCTCGGAGAAGCGTGAGCGTCGCTTCACCGGTGTCGTACGCGAATCGGGAGAACAGGTCGTGGCCAGCTCCGAACTCCATCCCGCCCTTGGGGTCGATGACCCACACCTGCACGAGACCGTCGTGGATCGCCGGCCCGATCGCGGCCAGGATCGACCAGGTCACTCCGCCCTTGCCGGATCCGGTTGCTCCGGCCACCAGCAGATGCCGCCCGGCCACGCGGGTCAGCCAAGGGAAGCCGTTCTCTCGTACGCCGATGTTCACCGCGACCAGGTCTGGCTCATCGACAGGCAGGGGGAGCGGCATAACGGAGGCGAGCGGGTCTGCCTACTGGGCCTCGAGCTCGACCCACCCGGGCCGCGGCGAGCGCACGCGCACCACCTGTGCGCCGAGAGCGTGTGCCAGGGCTTCAGCCTGCTTCTGCCAGTCGGTGGTCGATTGGCCGGGGAGCATCCGGACAGTCAGTACGTCGACCCCAGTGCCGATCACTATGCGTTTCAGCTGCGGCACCAGAACGTCTTGGTCCAGCGTGTTCGCCAGACCGTGCAGCGCACAGATTTGGGGCCAGTGCCGCTCATAGCGGGACCAGCCACGCCACCGGACCAGGATCCTCCCGCTCACACAACGCCGGAAGCTACCCGGCCACGCAAGTCTCCAGGCGATGGCCAACAGCACGGTCAGCACGATGGCCGCGGTTGCGGTCGACGCACCCCATTGGTGCGCCACGGCGCCGCAGCCGAGGATCGGGAGGCTCAGCGCCGGGAACGACACAGCCCATCGGAACACTGTCCGTGGCAGTCGCATTGCGTCGCCGATGAGCGAGAAGACGACCTGTTCGAAGACATCCGATGGCCGCACGAAGTTGTAACGTGGCTCGCTTCGCACCATGACAACTCACCTCTCCCGGCATCGGGGGCGCCGGCCCGATCGCGCGCAAACGGTGCTCACGCGCGACCGAGCCGACGGAGCCCGATCAGGCCGCCTTTCCGCCCGAGGTCGGTCGCTCGACGGAGCTGGCTGTGGTGATCGGCGTCCCGGATGGCCGGATCGAGGCAGCCCGATAGGCCACGCCGGACCGGTCGCCCTGGGTCCAGGGGATCGCCACCAGGCCCTCGACCGTCACCGGCTGGCCGACGTTCACCGACGGCTCGCCGACGACGGTGATGGCGAGGACCTCGCCACCGGTCGCGTCCAGGGCTGCTACCTGCAGCTGCCACAGGGGCTGGCCGGTCTCCCTGTCGATTCGCGGGACGCCGGTGTCCCGGTCGGTCCTTGCCTGCCCCTCGCGCGTGCAGAAGAACTGCACGCCCCTTACATCGATGTTGAGCTTCATCGCACTCTGCTTTCTCTTGGATGTCACGGCCGGTTCCGGCCGCGCGACCAGCACACCCCGAGATGAGGCCAACACCAGAGCGAGGCGGCCGAGTCTGTGGACAAGCGGTGCTCCGGGCACGCCATGGACGCATTTCGGAGCTCGGGATGGATGCACCGAGGTTCGGGACCCGGGCAGGACGCCCCAGATCGCCAAGACCTCTGCCGGGAACCAAGGTGATGTCGACGCCCGGACGCATGTGGCTCCACCTGACGCGGAACGACGGGTCGACATCGAGCCGAACGCAAGCGGCACCGTCCATCCGGACCGGGTGTTGTTGGTGTGTCGATGCACCGATGGCAACCAAGCAAGGCCGATGTGGCCCAAGACTTCCTGGCCAGAGCTCCGTGACGGTTGCGGAGCTTCTGTTCTGTGGGTCAATCAGAAAGTGGGGCGACGCGGTCCGCTCCTTCGTCGCTCCCCGCGCCGCCAACGACGGAGGGGGGCCAGCGCCTGCAGTCGTTCCAGAAGGCGACGCAGGGAGCCCATGTCCGCCTCGTTCAGACTTTCTCTACTGCATCGAGCAGAGGATTGGCGGCCGGTGACGCGTCTGGACAATCCTCGAATCGGCTCAGCCTACTGCCGGCATCGGTAGGCTGCCTCCAGTTACGGGAACGCAGAAGCCGAGCTCCGCTTCGGCAGCGGAGGATGTCGGTGGGTTTCGATCTGTCAGATCTGGCCGGGCTGCTCAACATGGGGCCGCCCGCGGGCGAGGCATGGTTCGAGCAGACGGAATCGATCGTCGGGTTCGCGCCGCAGAAGCCCACCGCGAAGCGGCCGATCATCCTCCGGCACTGGCCCGACTCCGGTGCCATCGCGTACGTCTTCGCGCGCACCTCGAACCTCGATCGCGTCGAGGTCAACAACCCGGGACATGACCATCGCCAGGAATGGCCGAAATGCTGGTTGCGAGACGTCGGCAGCATCGTCGTGTCACGTCCGCTGCCGGTCCCGAAGGACGCCCTCGACGAGCCCCACCGCCTTTGCAGCGAAAGCGACCAGCTCACCATCGACGCAGTGAAGCGGGCGCGATGGCAGACGAAATGATCGACAGTTGCCCACTCGTCGAGCTCGACATTGGGGACGACCTGGGTGATGTGAGCGCCGGCAACCTTCATGCTCTGATCCAGGAGCATGAGAGCGATGTGATCGGTCCTCTCTGGCTCGACGAGATTCGGACGGCCGCTCCTCGCGTCGCCCGCAGATACAGTCCCTCGGTCTATGCGCGCACCACGGCGTGGAACGCCGACGCAATCGACGACCTCGTTCAGGACGTCGTTGAGCGCATGATGGTGAAGGGTCAGGCCCAGTACATCTGCGACGTGGCGAACGACTTTGGCCACGCGCGCGCCCTCATCTACCGTCAGGTGAGAATGACCCTGATAGATCGCCGACAGCGGACAGCCATCGACAACCTCTTCGATCGCGCGGTCGAGCGCCTCGGTTCGCCGCCGTTTGACCAAGTTAAGAGTAGACCGCGCTCCTGGCGTATCGATGGCCCGATGTCGGACCCCGCGCCAGCTTCCCGACGACTCACCTCATCGCTCGCGGCGCTGCCCCGGCTCCCCGGCAACGGGATGGAGCGGGCCAGTGCGATCTGGACGACGGAGACACTCTCGGACGCTCTGATGCTCATCTGCGGTGCCGTTGGCGAGGTCGACGAACCAGAACTTCGGAGAATTCTCGAAGAGTCGTTGACAGTCTTCGCAACAGCGGAGGTTGTGTCTGATGACGCCGGGACCGAAATCCGGTCCGGCGAACTTGACCCAGGCAACCTGACCATGGCAAATGAAATCACTCAAAGACTCCTCGCCACGCTGACGCTCGAGGAAGCGACACTGCTCGCGGGCAAGTGGATCGGCGACTCTGACGGCGACATCGCACGCCGCCTCGGTGTCAGCCGACCGACGGCTGCGAAGTACAAGGAGTCTGCCTTTGCGAAGGTTCGCGATGAACTCACCGAGCAGAGTGAAGCCGTCGTTGGGTATGTGTTCGCGCGGCTTCAGTCACTCGTTATCGCTAGGGCAGGAGGAGGTGCACGATGACCGACATCGAGATCGGTGGTATCTACCGGGCGGTGGCGATGGACCGTGATACGCCGTCTGCGCTGGTTCTCGTCACCCACTTCGAAGAAGGGACGCAGTCCCTTGCCGTGACCCTTCTAAGCCCTGATATTGAACTCGGCTCCAGCACGGACCTTGTCCTCTCTGGGGAAGAAATTGGCCGCGGGTACGACCTCCTCGCGGAGTCCGACGTCTTCGGCTACGCGTGGGTAGTGCAACTCGATCGGCGTGTTGGCCGTGTCGACTCGCAGGTTCTGGAGGCCGTTTCGGCCCTGCGCGAGGGGGGAGCGATCGATCGGACGATCGCCGGGCCACCAGTCGTCGACCGCAGTGACCCCCGCTGGGGATTCAAGCTCCAGGAGCTAAAGCGGCTCCAGGCCCTGACTGCGGACTGCACTCGCGAACTCATCGACGGTGAGCGGGTTGCGTCGATCGATCCGAACGCGCTGCGCGCACCGTCCAGCGAGGCCGAGATCGCAGCTTTCGAGGTATTTGTCATTGAGGTCATCGAAGCCGTAAAGCGCGGTGATGCACGAGTCCCGGGGTGGCTCGTGGACATCGCCTTGGACGACGAACTCGTCGCCGCATACCGCGAGGTCGGCCTCTACAACTCGCTTCGGCTCCTATGGAAGCTTGCGGACACGACAGATGTGCCGCCCTTGGCTGAACCGGCGAACTCGACTCTCGAACAGTGCCAGTCGTTCCAGGTGGAGTTGACCGCAGCCTCCGGCCACTCGAGCCTGTTACTTCTGGGTCGGTCGACTGACATCCAAGGCCCGATCGAGGCGCGACCTGTCCGCACTCGTGACGGACGCCTCCTCCAACTGAGCCTTGTTTCCGCGGCCGTCAGCGCCACAGAGTTCCGAGAGGTCTTCGCATGAGTAACCCATTGATGGAGCGCCGCATACCGCTCTCGCGCCGCGGCATAATCCTTCGGCGTTGGCGGCTGCAGAATTTCAAGTCGGTCCGGAACGCCGAAGTCGAGCTTCGGCCGCTGACGGTCGTCGTCGGCGCGAACAGCGCTGGCAAAAGCACGCTCCTCCAGAGCATTCGAGCAGCGAGTCAGGCAACCGGCACGACTGGCTACCTCTACCCGCTGAATGGCCGGGGAGTGCGACTCGGCACCGTCGCCGAAGTGAAGTACCGGGGCCCCGGCAACGACGATGAGCCCCTGATAATCGGAGCAGACTTTGAGATCCAGGCACCGCGAGGGATGAACCGAGACGGGCGGGCTCTGGCCCCGGCACAGGCAGCCCCTGTGCTCGCGACCCTGTCATGGGAGGTCAAGCTCGGCGAGTCGTCCCAGCAGAAGGGCATCGCGAAGATTGAGCGACTTAACGTCGACCTGAAGCCCCACGACCCTGAGACCTTGCCCCGCAACGCCCCGCGCCTGGAGAGGGCTTGGGTCCTGGCGATCGCCGACGACGACGCAGAGGAAGTCGTCCCACTCGATGACGACGACGACGTTCAATCCATTCCGCACTACTTTTCGGGACAGTTTGCGGACGCGATCGGCAACTTGCTTGAAGTGGTCGACATCCTCGTTGAAGGCGGATTCCCAGTTGACGCTTCGGTCATGCGGCCACGGGGACAGGTTCTCTTTGAGACATGGCGGGACAACCTCCTGCGCAGGTCCATTCGGGAGCGTGAAGTGACCGAGCCTGACCTGCTGACTGAGGTCAACGCGGTCGAGGAGGTCAGTCGAAACCTCCTCAACGTACACGCCGCAGTAGTCGACGCCGACGTCGAATATGCCGACGCCGTGCGCCTCGAACTCGGCTCGAAGGCACCAGAGACACGCACGAAGATCGACCTCAACATCGCATCGTCCGAGAGTTTTGGCGACGCTGTCGTAGCGAGATTGGCCGAGGGCGGTGTCGAAGGCGAGGTTGCGTATCCGCATCGCCTCGACGACCTAGGCCGCGCATCGAACATCGCGTCCTCGTACCTCGCCGGCGGCATCCGCTATCTGGGCCCGCTTCGCGATGAGCCGCGGGCGGCGTACCCGGACTCACCCGAGGGCGACGACACCTACGTCGGTTCTAGGGGCGAGTTCACGGCTTCTGTGCTGCAGCGCCACGGTAACCGGAAGGTGAGCGTGCCGACCCCGCAAACGGACGGCACGATTAGGAACCCACGCAGGCCGATCCAGCTCGTCACCGCCGTCAACCGCTGGGCCGCGTATCTTGATATCGGCGAGAGCTTCTCGGTCTCCGACCAGGGTCGTTTCGGCATCCAGATGCAACTGCGACAGAGTGACGTGGAAGGGGATTTGGACCTGACCAGCGTCGGCACTGGCGTTAGCCAGTTGCTGCCGGTGATTGTCATGTGCCTTCAGGCCCCGATCGGCTCACTCCTGCTGATCGAGCAGCCTGAACTCCACCTCAACCCGCGGGTGCAGCAGCGCCTCACCGACTTCCTGCTTGCTATCGCGCAAAGCGGGAGACACCTAATTGTTGAGACTCATAGCGAGTACCTCATCTCCCGCCTGCGTCGCCATGTCGCCGAAGACCCCAACGACACCCTGCAGGACACGATCGGCATCTACTTCGCCAAGCGTGTCCGGGGTGCGACCACTTACGAACTCGTGCAGACGAACGAGTTCGGCGGTATCGACGAGTGGCCTGAGAACTTTTTCGACCAGGCCACGGAAGAAGAACACGCGATCCTCTCGGCCGCGGTAAAGAAGCGTCGCGAGAGGGCCACGCCCAGCAACTAGCCGGCACCCATTGACATGGTCACCGTCAGGCCAGATTGAGCTTCGTGAGCCGCCGCAATACCACGACAAGAAGCTAGAAGGGAGGCGCCGCATGGCACGGGCAGCACGCAAGGTTCAAACCAAGACGCTGGAGCAGAAACTGTGGGACGCCGCCGACGCCCTGCGCGGCAACCAGGAGCCGAGCGAGTACAAGCACGTTGTGCTCGGCCTCGTCTTCCTAAAATACATCTCCGACCGCTTTGAGGGTCGTCGCACGGAGATCGAAACCGAACTCGCAGCCGAGGGTCTCAAGCCGGAGCAGATCGAACGCCTTGTCGAGGACCGCGACGAGTACACCAGCCACTCAGTGTTCTGGGTCCCGGCCGCCGCCCGGTGGGGCATCATCCAGAAGTCTGCCAAGCAGCCTGAGATCGGCGAGTCCATCGACAACGCGATGGATCTCATCGAACGTGAGAACCCGAAGCTCCGTGGCGTCCTCCCGCGCAACTACGGTCGCGAGGACCTCGACAAGGGCCGTCTGGGGCAACTCGTCGACATCATCGGGTCGATCGGCTTCACCGAGACTGACGACCACGGCTCGGACGACGTGCTCGGACGGGTCTACGAGTACTTCCTCGGCCAGTTTGCGGGTAAGGAGACCGGCAAGGATGCCGGCGCGTTCTACACGCCTCGGTCCGTCGTTAAGACGCTCGTCGAGATGCTCGAGCCGTACCACGGCCGCGTGTACGACCCGGCGTGCGGCTCGGGCGGCATGTTCGTGCAGTCGGCCGAGTTCGTGACGGCCCACGGCGGGAAGCGCAACGACATCTCCGTCTACGGCCAGGAGTTCACGTCGACCACCTGGAAACTCGCGAAGATGAACCTCGCTCTCCGCGGGATCGACGCCGACCTCGGTGACAAGTCCGCCGACTCCTTCACCCAGGACCTCCACCCGGATCTCCGCGCCGACTTCGTGCTCGCGAACCCACCGTTCAACGTGAGCGACTGGTGGAACGCGAAGCTTGCCGACGATCCACGATGGAAGTACGGCACCCCGCCGGCTGGTAACGCCAACTTCGCCTGGGTCCAGCACTTCATTCACCACCTGTCGCCTCGAGGCACTGCGGGGTTCGTCCTCGCAAATGGATCTCTCAGCTCGAAGAACGGCGGCGAGGGCGACATCCGCCGCAGGCTTGTCGAGGCCGACCTGGTCGACTGCATCGTGGCGATGCCCGACAGACTGTTCTTCAACACCGGTATCCCGGTGAGCCTCTGGTTTGTCAGCAGGGATCGCGGCGGCAACGCGCAGCACCGCCCTCGCAAGGGTGAGGTGCTCTTCATCGACGCCAGGAAGCTCGGCACGATGGTCAACCGTCGTATCCGTGAGCTGAGCGACGACGACATCCAGCAGATCGCAGGCGCATACCACGCGTGGCGAAACCATGACGGCGCCTTCGAGGATGTGCCGGGGTTTGCGAAAGTGGCAACGCTGGCCGATATCGAAGCGCACGGCTTTGTTCTCACGCCTGGGCGCTACGTCGGAACCGAGGACGCCGAGGCCGACGACGAGCCCATCGGCGAGAAGATCGCGCGCCTCACCGCTGAGCTGTATGCCGAGTTCGACCGAGGGCGCGAGCTTGAAGTATCGGTCCGCGCGCGGCTTGAAGGTATCCATGTCGACTAGGACGCTCACCGGTGGCGACGTCGCCCGCGGACTCGGTGGCAGGTCGCGCGTGAGCTGGCCACTCCAACGGTCCAGTGACCTCTTCGAGCTTCGCTACGGGAAGGCTCTCGTTGCGTCGAGTCGCCGGCCCGGGCGAGTGCCGGTGTTTGGCACGAATGGCCAAACAGGGACTCACGACACTCCGTTGTTCGCAGGGCCCGGGGTGATCGTCGGGCGCAAGGGAGCCGGTCACCTTGGAGTGCACTGGACCGACGAGGACTATTGGGTCATTGATACTGCGTACTCGCTGGTTCCCAGCGCCGACATCGACCTCAAGTTCGCGTACTACTTAGTGAACTACGTCGGTCTGAACCATCTGAAGCACGGCACATCGAATCCTTCGCTGACGCGCGAGGCCTTCGGTGCACAGTACTTCCCAGTGCCGCCCCTCGAGGAGCAACGGGCAATCGCGGCCACGCTCGACGCCCTCGACCTCAAGATCCAGTCGAACGGCCGCAGCGCGCTCCTGCTCGACGGTCTGGTATCGCTTCACTTCCAGAGCCTGCTGGCACGCGTTACTCCGACCTATCAGCCCCTTGGGGAACTCGCGACGATCACGAAGGGCGTCTCCTACAAGAGCGCCCATCTGCAAGAGTCCAGAACCTCACTCGTGACGCTCAAGTCGTTTGACCGTACAGGCGGCTACAAGCCGGACGGTCTGAAGCCATACACGGGCCAGTACAAGCCCAAGCAGGTCATCGCGCCCGGAGAGCTCGTCGTCGCCCAAACTGACCTCACACAAGGCGCCGAGGTCGTGGGGCGTGCTGTCCGCGTGCCCGCCGCCCCCTCGGCTGACGTGCTCGTGGCATCGCTTGATCTCGCGATCGTCCGGCCATCTGGCGGGATCGCAAACGAGTACTTGCTTGGAGTCCTCACCGACGAGCGATTCCGTCAGCACTGCCGGAGCCGAACGACTGGCACCACTGTGCTCCACCTCGCGAGCGATGCCATCCCTGCCTACGTGGCTCCGGTCGTGACAAGCGATGCTCAGTCCCAATATGCCGCCCTCGTCCGGCCACTTCTCGCGCGCCTTGACTCTCTCGAGCATGAGAACGTGGCATTGGCGAAGCTCCGTGACGCGCTCCTGCCCGAGCTTCTCTCCGGCCGCGTCCGCATATCGAAGGCGGCTGCATGAGCACGATCGACTCCGCTTGGGCGATCCATGAGCTCGAGGCGTTCGTGCACGCGTCCGGTGACGACGGGATGTACCAGCGGGAGCCTGACGAGGTGGTCGCGGAGCATGCGCACGTCGCCGAGCAGATTCTCGACAGAGTCGTTCCCGGGTGGCGGGATTGGGACGACCAGCGGCCACAGAAGCTCCGTGCCTACGATTCGTGGGGGCATCTTCGTCACTGTGTGAGCCGGGGCATTGCTGCTCTCAAGCGTCAGGACGAGTTGCGTGAGAAGCTGGGCGACGATGCACCGTTGATATCTGCAGCGCGACTGCACCCTTGGGTGTGGGACGGCGCACGTTCACTCTGGCAGTCGGGCCACTACCGCTCCGCCGTTGAGGACGCGGCCAAGAAGCTCAACGCGGAGACGCAAAACAAGCTCGGACGTCGTGATGTCAGCGAGACCGACTTGTTTAAGCAGGCGTTCAGTCTCGACGTCGCCACCCCCGGAAGGGCACGGCTGCGACGGAGGACGCCTGACGGCAGCGTCACCTACAAGTCGGTGCAACGCGGCGCTTGGGCGCTAGCGGAGGGCATCTACGCCGGCATTCGCAACCCGTTCAATCACGAGGATCCCAAGGACATCGACGAGCAGACCGGCCTGGAGTACTTGGCCGCGCTGAGCGTCCTCGCCCGGTGGGTCGACGATGCGGAGGTCGAAGTAGCGCCGTGAGCAAATTCAATGAATCAGTCGTCGAGCAAGCCGCATTGGAGTGGCTCGCCGACCTCGGCTATCAGACTGTGCATGGCCCGAACATCTCCCCTGGCGGCGACGGCCCTCAGTTGCGCGACTCGTTCGCTGACGTCGTGCTCATCGACCGGCTACTGCCGACGGTGCGTGGGCTCAACCGGGGCATCGACAATGCCGTGATCGACCAGGCGATCAAGCGGCTGCTCCGTCCCGAGTCGCAGAACGCGATCGACGAGAACTATCGGATCCACCAGTTCCTGGTTGGCGGCGTACCAGTCGAGCACCGCGGTGCAGACGGCCAGACGCGTACGACCCGCGTGAAGCTCATCAACTTCGATGCCCCGGAGATGAACGACTGGTTGACGGCCAACCAGTTCACGGTCACGAAGGACGGAAAGAAGCGGCGCGTCGACGTAGTTGTCTTCGTCAACGGCCTCCCGCTCGCCCTCTTCGAGTTGAAGAACCCCGCCGACGAGAACGCGGACATGCGCGGTGCCTGGAACCAGATCCAGACCTACCGCCACGACATCGCGCCACTTTTCGACTTCAACGCGGTCACCGTCATCTCCGACGGTGTCGCCGGCGCCGCAATGAGTTCATTCACCGGTGCGTTCGAGCACTATGCGCCATGGAAGACCATCGAGGGTCGCGACGTCATCACTGACCGTCCCGCTCTCGAAGTGCTCATCCGCGGTGTCTTCGAACCCAAGCGGTTCCTCGACATCTTGCGCAACTTCATCGTGTTCAGCGATGAGACCATCACCGACAAAGCCACGGGACAGCCGATGCGCTCGCTGATCAAGCGCATCGCGAAGTACCACCAGTACTGGGCTGTCAACACCGCCGTCGAGTCAACAGTGAAGGCAGCAAGCCCGGACGGCGACAAGCGCGGCGGCGTCGTCTGGCACACCCAGGGTTCCGGCAAGAGCTTCGAGATGGTGTTCTACGCCGCCAAGATCATGCGTGACCCCCGCATGGAAAACCCGACTCTCGTCTTCATCACCGACCGCAACGACCTCGATGACCAGCTGTTCGGCGAGACGTTCTCGCCCGCGACGATCCTTCCCGAGAAGCCCGTTCAGGCCGAGAGCCGCACGCATCTGCGCGAGCTGCTCCAGCGGGCATCCGGCGGCATCGTTTTCACCACGCTGCACAAGTTCGCACCTGAAGAACGCGGCGATACGAACCCCGTGCTCACCAACCGGCGCAACGTCGTCGTCGTCGCCGACGAGGCGCACCGATCGCAGTACGGCTTCGGCGAAACGCTCGACTCCGCGGGGCGCCTCAAGGCGGGCCTGGCCAAGCACATGCGCGACTCGTTGCCCGGTGCGACCTGCCTCGGCTTCACTGGCACGCCCATCGAGTCGACTGACAAGTCCACCCGAGCGGTGTTCGGCGAGTACATCGACATCTACGACCTCACCCGGGCGGTCGAGGACGGGGCGACGGTCAAGATCTTCTATGAACCCCGACTCGTGAAGGTAGGCCTGAGCGAATCAGTCCGGGGGGACCTCGACGAGCTCGCCGACGAGATCACCGAGCAGGTCGAGGAGACTGCTGCATCCGCAGCCAAGTCGCGCTGGGCCCGGCTCGAAGCGATCGTCGGTGCGGATGAGCGCCTCGACCTGGTCGCCCGCGACGTCGTCGAGCACTGGGAGAGTCGACGCGAAGCCCTCGTCGGCAAGGGCATGATCGTCGCGATGAGCCGCCGCATCGCGCTGAAACTCTACGAGAAGATCGTCGCTCTCCGTCCCGACTGGCACAGCGATGACCACCGCACCGGCAAGATCAAGGTCGTCATGACTGGGTCGGCGTCCGACCCGCAGGAGTACCAGCCCCACCTGCACGACAAGGCCACCCGCAAGGAGATCCAGCTCCGAGCCAAGAACCCGGATGACGAGCTGGAACTCGTGATCGTCCGCGACATGTGGCTGACGGGCTTCGACGCTCCCGCGATGCACACGATGTACGTCGACAAGACGATGCAGGGCGCCGGGCTCATGCAGGCGATCGCCCGCGTCAATCGGACCTTCCGCGACAAGCCTGGAGGGCTCATCGTCGACCTCATCGGTGTCTACGCGAGTCTTCAAGAGGCCCTCGCTGTCTACTCACCGTCGGACCGCGACCAGGCCGGCGTGCCGATCGACGAGATGGTCGCCGTCATGCTGGAGAAGCACGACATCGTCACAGGCCTGCTCCATGGGGTCTCTTTCGACGCCTCGCCCGATCTGCCTGCTGCAGAGCGGTTGGCGCAGTACGCGAAGGTGCTCGACTTCGTCATGGCTGACCCGGACCGAACGAAGCGCTACAACGACCAGGTGCTCGCCCTCGCCAAGACCTTCGCTCTGTGCGGTGCGCGAGATGAGGCGGATGCTATTCGCGACGACGTCCGACTCTTCGTCGACGTCCGCGCTGCGATCCTGAAGGTGCTCAACCCAGACTCCGGACGATCCGGCGCTGGGGCAGTCGACGTCGACACGGCCATTGGCCAGCTGGTCAACGAGGCAGTGTCCGGCGATCAGGTCATCGACATCTACAAGCTCGCCGGCGTTGAAACCCCGGAGCTGTCGATCTTGTCGGACGAGTTCCTAGACGGCCTCGTGGACAAGGACAAGCCGAACCTCCAGATCGGGCTGCTCCGTCGCCTACTCGACGACCGGATCAAGACGATCAAGCGTAGCAACGTTGTGCAGACCCGGGTGTTCTCCGAGATGCTCGACGAGGCGATCAACCGGTACAACAACCGATCTCTCACATCAGCGGAGATCATTGCCGAGCTCATCACCTTGGCCAAGCAGATGCGTGATGAGATGCAGCGTCACGCTGCCCTCGGCCTCCGCGAGGACGAGATCGCCTTCTACGACGCCGTCGCCCAGAACGAGTCCGCCGTCATGGAACTCGGCGACGAGACACTCAAGGCCATCGCGCGCGACCTCGTGCGCACGATCCGCGACAACTGGACCATCGACTGGGACGTCAAGGAGAGCGTGCGTGCCAAGATGCGCTCTGCTGTTCGTCGCATCCTCATCCGCTATGACTACCCGCCCGATGCCGAACTCGAGGCGATCGAACTCGTCATCGAGCAGGCCGAGATCTTCGCGGCAAACGACGAGGAATTCGACTTCTGACGGTTTACATCCTCCTGGTCAGGCCGGATTGACATAGCTGACACAGGAAGGAGGTAGCCCTTGAACGAGATCAAGTGCCCGCACTGCGGGACCGTGTTCACCATCGACGAGGCGGAATACGCCAGCCTCGTGGAGCAGGTGCGCACGGCGGAGTTCGAGAAGGAGCTCCACGCGCGGCTCGCCGAGGCCGAGAAGGCCAAGAAGGCCGAGATCGAGCTTGCCGAGGCGAAGGTCGCCCAGAAGGCACAGCAGGCTGCCGCGCAGAAGGACGCCGAGATTCAGCGTCTGAAGAACGAAATCGAAGGCGCCAGCACGGCTGAGGCGCTCGCCGTGGCGAAGGCCGCTGAGGAAGCACAGAGGGCCGCCGCCGTGAAGGACGCGGAGATCCAGCGTCTCAAGAGTGAACTCGCGATCGCCGACACCAGCCAGCAGCTCGCTGTCACGCAGGCAGTTTCGGTCGTGACGGAGAAGCTCGGTGACGCTGAGAGCAAGCTCGCTCTTCAGCAGGCCGAGCAGAAGGTGACCGAGGCTGCGCTCAAGGAGTCGCACTCGAAGGAGATCGCGCTCCTGCAGGAGCAAGTCGAGCAGTACCGCGACTTCAAGGCGAAGCAGTCCGTGAAGCTGCTGGGTGAGTCCCTCGAACAGCACTGCGAGACCGAGTTCAACCGTGTCCGCGCGATGGCGTTCCCTAATGCCGACTTTGGCAAGGACAACGACGCCTCCACGGGCTCGAAGGGCGACTACATCTTCCGCGACTTCAATGAAGACGGCGTCGAGTACATCTCGATCATGTTCGACATGAAGAACGAGGCGGACACGTCGTCGACGAAGAAGAAGAACACCGACTTCCTCGCCAAGCTCGACAGGGACCGCCGCGAGAAGCGGTGCGAGTACGCCGTACTCGTGTCGATGCTCGAAGAGGATTCCGAGCTCTACACGGGTATCACCGACGTCTCGCACATGTACCCGAAGATGTTCGTTGTTCGACCGCAGTTCTTCCTCGCCATCATCGCCCTCCTCCGTGGTGCCGCGCAGGAGACCATCGTGGTGAAGGCCGAGCTCGAGCAGATCAAGAAGCAGAACATCGACATCACGAACTTCGAGGTCGAACTCGAGGACTTCAAGTCGGCGTTCGGCCGCAACTACGACCTCGCGAAGCGCAAGTTCGATACCGCCATCGACGACATCGACAAGGCCATCGAACGCCTCCAGAAGGTCAAGGAGGGGTTGCTCGGCTCGGGCAACAACCTCCGCCTCGCCAACGACAAGGCGACCGCCCTCACCGTCAAGAAGCTGACGCGCGGCAACGAGACGATGAAGGCCAAGTTCGCCGAGCTCGACGCTCCCGCGGGGCCCGACGCCGCCTGACCGTTGGGCCGGTTGAGGCGCCCTCCACCGTCTTGGTGAGGGCGCCTCGAACGCGTCCAGGAAGCTCTCGGGGCCGCGACTCTACCTGTCTTCCAACTTCGCGACCGAGTCGCGGAGGGCGTCCTCGCCGGCGCGGACGTAGTGGTTCAGCACTGTGGTGAGCTTGTCACCGAGGTACTGGGCGACGACCTCCCACGGCTCGCCAAGCTCCTCGTGGAACCACTTGGTCGCGGCGTGGTGGCGAAGGTTGCGGTAGACGATCGTCTTGGGCCAGGCGTTGTCGGGGTCGTTCTCATCGACCCACTGCCGGATGCGGTGCCAGCGCTCGTTGTGGAGCTCGGGCTTCACGGGCAGACCCGTGACGGTGTCGATGAAGATCCACTGCTCGTCCTCGGGCGGGATGGGGTAGTTCCACCACGCCATGGTCTTGCCGGGCCCGCGCGCGGCGAGCTGGGCGCGGTGCTGGCGTTCGTCCTCCTGGGCGTTCCCCACGTGTTGCAGCGATGCATTGGCGGGGAGGCCGAGGAGCTCCTTGACCCGCGGGAGCAGCTCGTCCTGCATGACCGAGCGGGGGAGGGGGACCTCGTGGATGACTTGATTCTTCACCGGACCGCGGAAGCCCGACGAGTGGCGCGGCGTGATCCAACTGCCGTTGACCTGAACGTACCCGCGATCGAAGAAGACATCGATCGCGCGGAGGCCGTTCTGCTCGCCGAGCCGGAGCCCGCCGAAGCCGGCGACGCGGATCTTGGTACCGAAGAGCGGGAGGCGGGTGAGCAGCGGCTCGGTTCCATCCGGACCGCACAGCTTGTCGGCCGCGGCTGCCATCGCCTTCACCTGCCGGGTCTCGGGGCGCAGGCGCGGGTCGACGTACTGCGTCGTCGCACCCTGGAAGACCGCCGAGCGACCGATCTCCAAACCGTCTAGCGGATCGAACCGGCGGTCCAGCCACTCCAGGCGCCACGCCAGCTTGCGCATCGCCGCCAGGACGCCGCGCACGTCCTCGCGCCCTCGGGCGGAATGCACCGTCTTGGAGGCTCGATCGATCACCTGCTGGCTGTGCTCGACGCGCCACTTCGCGACTGGCACGTGGCCGATGGCTGGCAGGACGTGCGCATTCACGCGGGACTCGCGACCCTGGATCGTGCGGGGCGCCTTGGCCCGGCGCTTGCTGTCGGCGATGTACTCCGCCGCGAGCGCTTCGATGGTGCGGGTCGCTCGCACCTTCGCGCTGGCCGGAACTGCCTGCTCGTGGTCGAGCGCTTCTTCCGCCTGGGCGAAGATCTTCCGCGCCTCGGCTTCGGTGTTGGCCCGTCGTAGAACCGGCTTCCAGGCCTCGCCCTCGCCGGCCGGCGCCTTGAACTTGATCTGGTAGCTGGTGCCACCGGGGGGAGGCGCGTAGAGACGGACGCGCCAGGGCCAGCCGGTGCCGTCGAGGCGGCGCTCCTTGCCCTGCGCCAGCAGGGTCGATTTCCTACGCGCTGCTGCCATCGCGACCGACCTCCTACGCTGGGCGACGAGGAGCTACGAGAGAATTCGGATCAACTGTTTGTATCATCGAGACCGGATTGATACAAGCATCACTGGATCGGAGCAGCGCCTGATGGCCAACCGACTCGCCTCGGCGACGAGCCCATACCTGCTCCAGCACGCTCAAAATCCGGTCGACTGGTGGGAGTGGGGACCCGAGGCGTTCGCGGAGGCGCGCCGCCGCGGCGTGCCCGTGCTGCTCTCCGTGGGGTACGCCGCGTGCCACTGGTGCCACGTCATGGCCCACGAGTCCTTCGAGGACGACGCGACTGCGGCGTACATGAACGAGCACTTCGTGAGCATCAAGGTCGACCGCGAGGAGCGCCCCGACGTCGACGCGGTCTACATGCAGGCGACGGTCGCGACCACCGGGCACGGCGGCTGGCCGATGACCTGCGTGCTCGACCACGAGGGCCGGCCGTTCTTCGCCGGCACCTACTTCCCCGACCAGCCGCGGCACGGGCAGCCGAGCTTCCGCCAGCTGCTGGCCGCGATCACCGAGGCCTGGCAGGAGCGCCGCGGCGACGTCGACAGCACGGCCGCGAACATCGCGGCGCACCTCGCGTCGTCCGACGCCCTCGCCGGGGCCGCGCCGATCGACCGGGCCCTGCTCGACGCGGCCGTGGACAAGCTGGCCCGTGAGTTCGACCCGGTCAACGCCGGCTTCGGGGGCGCGCCGAAGTTCCCGCCGTCGATGCTGCTGGAGTTCCTGCTGCGGATGTCACCGGAGGTTTCGAGGCTCGCTGGCGCTCGCACCTCAATCACCGGTGCACTGGACATGGCCGCAGCCACGCTCGAGACGATGGCGCGCGGGGGCATCCACGACCAGCTCGGTGGCGGCTTCGCGCGCTACTCCGTCGACGCGCGCTGGGTCGTGCCGCACTTCGAGAAGATGCTCTACGACAACGCGCTCCTGCTGGGCGCCTACACGTCGTGGTGGGCGGTCGCCGACGAGCCGCTCGCGCGCCGGGTCGCGGTCGAGACCGGGGACTTCCTGCTGCGCGAGCTGGGCACCGCGGAGGGTGGGTTCGCCTCCGCGCTGGACGCCGACTCCGAGGGGGCCGAGGGCACCTACTACGTCTGGACGCCGGCCCAGCTGGTCGAGGTCCTCGGTGAGGACGACGGCCGGTGGGCCGCGGACCTCCTCGCGGTGACCGACGCGGGGACCTTCGAGCACGGCACCTCCGTGCTCCAGCTCCGCGCCGACCCGGACGACCCCGAGCGATGGGCCCGGGTGCGCGCCGCGCTCGCCGAGGCCCGGGCGTCGCGGGTGCGTCCGGCCCGCGACGACAAGGTGGTCGCCGCGTGGAACGGCCTCGCCGTCGCCGCGCTCGCCCGGGCCGGTGGCCTGCTCGGCGCGGAGCGCTTCACCGACGCGGCCGTCCGCGCGGGTGAGCTGCTCTGGGACCTGCACGTCGTCGGTGGTCCGGAGGGTTCGAGGCTCGCCGGCGCTCGCACCTCAACCAGCGGCGGGGGAGTCCGGTTGCGGCGGGTCTCCCGCGACGGTGTCGTGGGTGCCCATGCGGGCGTGCTCGAGGACTACGGCTGCGTGGCCGACGGCTTCGTCGCGCTCGCCGAGGCGACCGGTGACGGTATCTGGGTCGAGCGCGCCGGCCTCCTCCTGGACGTGGCCCTCGAGCAGTTCGCCGCCCCCGACGGCGGCTTCCACGACACCGCCGCCGACGCGGAGGTGCTGATCACGCGCCCGCGCGACCCGTCGGACAACGCCAGTCCGTCGGGTCAGTCGGCGACCACGGCCGCCCTCGTCCGGTACGCCGCGCTGACCGGCTCGGGCCGCCACCGCGACGCCGCCGAGACCGCCCTCGCCTCCGTGCGGCTGCTCGCCGAGCGCGCGCCCCGTTTCGCCGGCTGGTCGCTCGCCGCAGCGGCGGCCGCGCTCGACGGACCGAAGGAGGTCGTCGTGGTCACCGAGCCCGGCGACCCGGTCGGCGCCGAGCTGGCGGCGCGTGCCCGCCGGTCGCTCGGCTCGGTGGTGCTGGTGGTGCCGCCGGGGAGGAGCGGCATCCCGCTGCTCGAGGGGCGCGGGCTCGTCGACGGTCGCGCCGCGGCGTACGTGTGCCGCAACCTGGTCTGCGAGCGACCCGTCACCGACCCGGAGGAGCTGCGGCCATGAGGCTGTCGATGGACCCGGTCACCCAGGAGGCCCGGCGGTTCTACGACGGTGGCCTCGACGCCGACCCGCAGGCCGACCCTCCGCAGGCAGCGGTCCCGCCCGATCCGGGCTCCGACCCGAAGATCGTGCTGCTCCGGGTGGCCGACGAGGGCCGGGAGCAGTTCGCGCTGGAGCGGAGGATCGCCTACCGCGACCGGCACCTCGGCGAGCTGCTGGTGCCCCGAGTGACCCGCACGTTCCGCAGCGACCTGACGTCGGTGCCCGCGCTGTTCACCTGGCTCGTGCCGAAGACCGGCCAGCACCTGCCGGCCACGTTGCTCCACGACGGGCTGATCCACCCGCCCGAGGACGTCACCTATGTCTCCACCGAGGGCCACGTGGTGCTCCGGGCCGAGGCCGACCGCGTGCTGCGCGACGCCATGGCTGACGCCGGCACGGCGCTGATCCGGCGCTGGCTGGTCTGGTCGGCGGTGGCGACGGCGACGATGCTCAGCGGTGCCGGCACCGGCTGGTCGAAGGCGGTTGCGTGGCGCTACCGGGCGACCGCGGCGCTCACCGTGCTCGTCGTCGCGGTGCTCGGGTTCTGCGCGACCCTCGACCTCTTCGACCTGCACGTGACCGGGGTGCCCGGGCTGCCCTGGATGGGCGACCGGCCCTGGTACGCCGAGCTGGCCGGCGGGCTCGCCGGTGCGGTCGTGATCCCGCTGCTCCTCGCCCTGCTGTGGGGCCCGTTCCGGATCGCCGGGGCCGTGGTCGGCGTGACGCTCGCGGTGCTGCTGCACGTCACCGTCGCGCTGGTGGCGCTCACCGGGTTCTACCGCCTGCTCGAGTGGCTCACCGCGCGCGCCCCCACGCTCGTGCTCGTGCTCCTCGCCGTCGTGACCGCGGCCGCGCTGGTGGTGTTCGTCAGCCTCCTCGCGTGAGGTCGGCCTACTTCACCTCGTGGTCGTCCCGGCCGCCCTCGCGGTCGTCGTCGGGTCCGGTGGTGAAGAACGAGAACGTGCCGTCCACCTCGAGCACGCACAGCTCGACGTCGTGCAGGCTCCGGATGCCTTGCTTGCGGCAGGCCTCGAACACGTCGTCCATCGTGATCCGCTCGCCCTCGAGCACGTCCAGCACGGGTTCGCCGTCGCGGACCACCACGCGGGGCACGCCGGCCAGCGTCGGGCGCAGCCCGGGCAGCCAGAAGCCGAGCCGGGCGAGCACGACCCCGGCGAGGGCGAAGGTCGCGACCGCCACGACGGCGGCGGTGAGGGAGTAGTCCTCCTGCACGACGCCCTGGCTGACGAGGTCGCCGACGGTGACCAGCAGGATCATGTCGAACGCGGACAGCTGGCCGACCTCACGCTTGCCGCTGACCCGGATCACCATCCAGAGCAGCAGGAAGACCACCGCGGAGCGGATCACGACGTCCATCAGGGCAGCCTCCAGGTCCTGAAGGACGCCGACACGACCTCGGCACCCTTCTCCAGGACCGAGACCGTGCAGCCGCGGATCTCCCCGAAGGCGCCGGGGGCGGACCGTGCGTCCAGGCTGGTCTCGAACACGTGGCCGTCGGGCGGGTCGAACTCGTAGACGAGGCCGGTGGCGTCTCCCGTCTCTCCGGACGGGTTCGGGTACCAGTTCTGGAAGTCGAGGTCGTCGAAGAGGTCGTCGCAGAGTGCGATCCTGATCGGCCCGTCGAAGCCGTCGGCCGAGGTGACCCGGATGTGCAGCGGTGCCGGCTCGCCGGCCCGGGTGATCGACGGGAACTGCACCTCGAGCAGCCGACCGCCGCCCGTTGCGCTCGTCTCGCCCTTGCGCGGACCGAGGAGGCCGACGGCGCCCGCGGCCACGACCAGCGCCAGCAGGAGCAGCCCGGCCCGCATGCTCCAGCGCTCGACCGGCCCACGCGACGTGCTCGGGAGGTCCGAGGTCGTGGAGACCTCGTCACGGGGGCTCACGCTCGCAGCGTAGGTCGACGGGAGGTCGGCACCGTGCCGCCTCGCCGCACGGCGTCACACCTAGGTCACATGTGTCCGGTGTCGAGGTAGCGCTGGTGCCAGCTCAATGCCTCGTCGAGCAGGTGCGGGGTGTGCCGTGCGGTCGGGCGGGCCCGGTCGGCGCGCTCGACGTAGTCGGTGAGCGCGTCGCGGTACTCCGGGTGCGCGCACCGCTCGATGATGCGGGTCGCCCGAGCCCGCGGGGAGAGCCCCCGCAGGTCGGCCAGGCCCTGCTCGGTGACCAGCACGTGCACGTCGTGCTCGGTGTGGTCGACGTGGCTGGCCATCGGCACGATCGCCGAGATCGCGCCACCCTTCGCGGTGGAGGGCGACATGAAGAAGTTCAGGAAGGCGTTCCGGGCGAAGTCGCCGCTGCCGCCGATGCCGTTCATGACCGCGCTCCCCATGACGTGCGTGGAGTTCACGTTGCCGTAGATGTCGGCCTCGATCATCCCGTTCATCGCGATCACCCCGAGCCGGCGGACCAGCTCGGGGTGGTTCGAGATCTCCTCGCTGCGGAGCAGCACCCGGCCCTTGTAGTGGTCGATGTTCTCCATGAAGCGCGAGACGCCCTCGCTGGACAGCCCGAACGACGTGGCCGAGGCGAACCGCAGAGTTCCCGTGTCGAGCAGATCGAGCATGCCGTCCTGGATCACCTCGGTGAACGCCACCAGGTTCGTGAACGGACTGGCGTCGAGGCCGGCGAGCACGGCGTTGGCCACGTTGCCCACGCCCGACTGCAGCGGCAGGAGGTCGGCGGGCATCCGGCCGGCCGCTACCTCCTGCTGGAGGAAGTGGACCAGGTGGCTCGCGATCGCCTGGGACGTGTCGTCGGGCTCCGTGAAGACCGTGTTGCGGTCGGGTGCCCGCGTCTCCACCACCGCCACGACCTTCCGGGGGTCGACCCGCAGGTAGGGGTCGCCGATCCGCGCGGTCGGATCGGTGAGCGGGATCGGCAGCCGGTGCGGGGGGAGCGCGGCCTTGTAGTAGACGTCGTGGAAGCCCTCGAGCTCGCGCGGCTGCCAGTGGTTCACCTCGAGGATCACCTTGTCGGCCTGGTCGAGCCAGGTCTTGTTGTTGCCCACCGACGTGCTCGGGACGAGCAGCCCGTCCGGGAGCGCCGCGACCACCTCGACCACGGCGACGTCGAGGTGACCGAAGAAGCCGAACCACATCTGCGGGGCGGAGTGGCTCAGGTGCGCGTCGACGTACTCGACCTCGCCGGAGTTGATCTCACGGCGCAGCACCGGGTCGGAGTTGTAGGGCATCCGGCGGGCGATGCCGTGCGCCTCGGCGAGGATGCCGTCGGCGTCGGGTGCCGTCGAGGCGCCCGTCCAGAGCCCGATCCGGAACTCGCTGCCGTGGGCGTGGGCCGCGTGCATCCTCGCGGCCAGGGCGGCGGGCACCGCCTTCGGGTAGCCCGCCCCGGTGAACCCGCTCATGCCGACGTTGTCGCCGTGGCGGATCAGCTCCGCGGCGGCCTCGGCCGTCGTGATCCTCGTGGAGAGGACGGGGCAGGTGACGCGAGCGCTCACCTCGGCATCATCGCAGGCGGTACGTCGCGATCGACGCTGCGACGTAGTGGCACACGAACGCCGCGATCGTGAACACGTGGAAGATCTCGTGGAAGCCGAACCACGTGGGGAACGGGTCCGGCTTCTTCAGCCCGTAGACCAGCCCGCCGAGGGTGTAGAGACCGCCGCCGACCGCGATCAGGATGATCACGTCCTTGCCGCCGGAGGAGAAGTCGTGGGCGTAGAAGATCGCCGCCCATCCGAGCGCCACGTAGATCGGGACGTACAGCCAGCGGGGTGCGTCGATCCAGAGGACCCTGAAGACCACGCCGAGGATCGCGCCCGACCAGACCAGCACGAGGAGGCCCGTCTGAGCCGCGCCGTGCAGCAGGATGATCGTGAACGGCGTGTAGGACCCGGCGATCAGCAGGAAGATGTTGGCGTGGTCGAGGCGCCGGAGCACCTCCCACGTGCGGCGCGACCAGTTGCCGCGGTGGTAGATCCCGCTGGTCGTGAAGAGCAGCAGCGCGGTGCCCGCGAACATCGCCGATCCGACCTTGGTCGCCAGCGTGGGGGACAGCACGATCAGCACGATCCCCGCCGCCAGGGCGAGGGGAGAGGTCGCCGCGTGCAGCCATCCGCGCAGCTTCGGCTTGACCAGGTCCATCTTCTCCCGCACCGCCTCGGCGGCCTCGTGGGAGACGTGCGCAGCCTTCTCGGTGAGGGGCACGTGCTGGTCCATACCCTGAAGGTTACGGCCCCGTAGGTTGCTCCGCGCCGATGGGTGACGAATCCCATCGGCCACAGCGGGCGGCGGTAACCTGACCCGGTGGCCGACTGGAAGCAAGCAGTGCGCAGGGTGCTCTACCCGGCGTACGAGGCCCGGGTCGTGCGCCGGCTCCCGGCCGACCGGCTGCCCAAGCACGTCGGGGTGATGCTCGACGGCAACCGCCGCTGGGCGCGCGCCGTCGGCGCCGACACGGCGCAGGGTCACCGCGCAGGTGCCGCCAACATCGAGCCGCTGCTCGGCTGGTGCGAGGAGATCGGCGTCGAGGTGGTCACGCTGTGGCTGCTCTCCACCGACAACCTGAACCGGCCTCGCGCCGAGCTCGAGCCGCTGCTGGGCATCATCGGCGACGCGGTCGAGACCCTGGCCGAGCAGCAGCGCTGGCGCCTGCACCCGGTCGGCTCGCTCGACCTGCTCCCCGCCGAGATCGCCGAGCGGCTCAAGGCGGCCGCCGAGTCGACCCGGGACGTCGACGGGCTGCTGGTCAACATCGCCGTCGGGTACGGCGGCCGGCGCGAGATCGCCGACGCCGTGCGCTCGCTGCTGGTGGAGCAGGCCGCGCAGGGCCGCACCCTCGAGGAGCTCGCGGAGGTGGTCGACGTCGAGCACATCGCCGAGCACCTCTACACGAAGGGCCAGCCCGATCCCGACCTGGTGATCCGCACCAGCGGGGAGCAGCGTCTCGGCGGCTTCCTGCTCTGGCAGAGCGCGCAGAGCGAGTTCTACTTCTGCGAGGCCTACTGGCCCGACTTCCGCCGGGTGGACTTCCTGCGCGCCGTACGCGCCTACGCGCAGCGCGAGCGCCGCTTCGGCTCCTGAGCCGCTCTCGGAGGCGCTCACCAGGGGCTGGTCGGGGGGCTGGCCGTTCACACGAACGTCATCACGAGGTCGGGCGTGTCGACGGGTTGGGTCCGGGCCCAGTGGGTACCTTCCCGGTAGTGGTCGCGCGGTCGTGGCCACCCCAGGAGGCGAAGTTCGTGAGAGATCACGGCCACTGCATCAGTGCGGGTCGGCACTCAGACCCGTGCTGCTCGTCCTGGTCCAGGCACTAGCTGAGGACCGGGGCGCCGAGTGCGTGCTGCCGGTCTGGTGAGGGGAACCCCCGTGGCCACAGCCAAGCGCGCGAACGCTGCACCTGCCGGACCCGCTGGTCGCCGGACCTTCGTTCTGGACACCTCCGTGCTGCTCGCCGACCCGGGCGCGATGAAGCGGTTCGCCGAGCACGAGGTGGTGCTCCCCGTGGTGGTGATCACCGAGCTCGAGGGCAAGCGGCACCATCCCGAGCTCGGGTACTTCGCGCGCAGCGCGCTGCGGATGCTCGACGAGCTGCGGGTCTCCAACGGCCGCCTGGACCAGCCGGTCTCCGTGGGCGAGCTCGGCGGCACGATCCGTGTGGAGCTGAACCACACCGACCCCGAGTCGCTCCCGTCGGGCTTCCGTCTCGGCGACAACGACACCCGCATCCTCGCGGTGGCCCGCAACCTGGCCAACGACGGTCATCTGGTCACCCTGGTGTCCAAGGACCTTCCGCTGCGGATCAAGGCGTCCGCGGTCGGCCTCGACGCCGAGGAGTACCACGGCGAGCAGGTCCACGACTCCGACCCGGGCTACAACGGCATGCAGGAGCTCGACGTACTCGCCGACGACCTGGACGAGCTCTACGACGACGGCGTGATCGACCTCGCCGACGCGCGCGAGCTGCCCTGCCACACCGGCCTGGTGCTGATGTCGGAGCGCGGCAGCGCGCTCGGGCGGGTCGGACCGGACAAGCGCGTGCACCTCGTGCGCGGCGACCGGGAGGCGTTCGGCATCCACGGCCGCTCGGCGGAGCAGCGGGTCGCCCTCGACCTCCTGCTCGATCCCGACATCGGCATCGTGTCCCTCGGTGGTCGCGCCGGCACCGGCAAGTCCGCGCTGGCGCTGTGCGCCGGGCTCGAGACGGTCATGGAGCGCCGCCAGCACAAGAAGGTGGTCGTGTTCCGGCCGCTGTTCGCGGTGGGTGGGCAGGAGCTCGGCTACCTGCCCGGCAGCGAGTCGGAGAAGATGTCGCCCTGGGGCCAGGCCGTGTTCGACACCCTCGGCGCGGTGACCAGCACGGACGTGATCGACGAGATCCTCGACCGCGGCATGCTCGAGGTGCTCCCGCTGACGCACATCCGCGGCCGCTCCCTGCACGACGCCTTCGTGATCGTCGACGAGGCCCAGTCGCTCGAGCGCAACGTGCTCCTCACCGTGCTGTCCCGGATGGGCGCGAACTCCAAGGTGGTGCTCACCCACGACGTCGCGCAGCGCGACAACCTGCGGGTCGGGCGCCACGACGGTGTGGTCGCCGTGGTCGAGCGACTCAAGGGTCACCCGCTGTTCGCGCACGTCACGCTGACGCGCTCGGAGCGGTCCCCGATCGCGGCCCTGGTGACGGAGATGCTCGAGCACGTGATCATGTGAACGTGCTCACGCGCCGCGCGCACCGGTCCACATAATTGCGCTGTCAACTTGCGCGTGTCCGATTTGTGGGTCATGGTGGTGCCTCTTCCTTGGCGCCCGAGCGCCGCATGACGGTCCCCTGTCGTCAACCCGAGAGTCTCTGTCTTGCCCGAGAAGTACGCCCCGAAGCACCGGAGCGCACCCCCCAGGCGTGTCCGCACGGGCGCCCGCAACGCCGTGTACTACTCCGGCGTCGCCGTCGTCGCGACCGGTCTCTCCGTCACGGCCGGCCTCTCCGCCAAGGGGGGGTCCGGCGCGGACGGTGCCGCGGTCAAGCTGGCCGCCGGCAAGGGTCAGATCAGTGCCGCGGACCTCGCCGAGCGCGAGCAGTCGGCGTCGCGCTCCAGCTCCGACCGGCGCCAGCAGGCTGACTCGCTGAAGGCCGCGGCCCTCTCCGACAGCACCGGTGTCGCGGTGACCAAGTCCGAGGACCTCACCCAGGCCGACCCGAAGACCCTGGCGAAGGCGCTCATGCCGCTCTACGGCCTGAGCACCGCGCAGTTCAGCTGCGTCGACAACATCTGGGAGCACGAGTCGCACTGGAACGTGCACGCCGACAACCCGTACTCCTCGGCGTACGGCATCCCGCAGGCGCTGCCCGGCTCGAAGATGTCCTCGGCCGGTCCCGACTGGCAGAACAACGCCGAGACCCAGATCCGCTGGGGGCTGAACTACATCGCCCAGCGCTACGGCTCCGCCTGCTCCGCCTGGTCGTTCAAACAGGCCCACGGCTGGTACTGAGTCACCCGCCGGTCGGTCGCGCATGACCCCCGACGCCCTCCTCGCGGTGTACGACGCCGAGGTGCGCGGCTCCTTCCCGCACCGGATGCCGCCGGGCTGGTCCGGCGAGCAGGACGGTCCGCTCACGCGCTGCCTGACGGGCCGGGCCGGTTTCGTGATGCTCACGCAGCCTGCGCCCGACCTCTCCGACGCCGAGCTGGCGGAGCTGGTCGACCGCACGACCGCATTCTTCGCCGAGCACGGGCGGTGGTTCGAGTGGAAGACCTTCGACCACGATCCTCCCGGGCTACGCCCGCGGCTCCTCGAGCGTGGCGCTGCTGCTGAGCCCCACGAGGCGCTGGTGCTGGGTGAGGCCGCGGGGCTCGCCGTCGAGCCGGTCGTGCCGGCGGGGCTCGGGCTGCGCGAGGCGACCACGCGGGCGGACCTCGAGCGGATCGCGGCGCTCCAGAGCGAGGTCTGGGGCGAGGACTGGTCCTGGCTCGCCGACGACCTCGAGCTGCGCCTGGCCGCCGAGCCTCCGACGGTGGTCCTGCTCGTGGAGGACGGCGACCTCGTGGTCAGCGCCGCCTGGCTGACGCCGTTCGCGGGCACGACCGTGGCGGGCCTGTGGGGCGGCAGCACGCGGCCGGCGTACCGGGGACGCGGGATCTACCGGGCGCTGGTCGCTCGTCGCGCCCAGGTCGCCGTCGAGCTCGGCCACCGGATCCTCCAGGTGGACGCCTCGGACGACAGCCGCCCGATCCTCGAACGGCTCGGGCTCTCGGTGGTGGGCGGCACGACGCCGTACGTGTTCGGGCGCGACTGACCGACCGACCGGGCGGCTTCAGCTCCGGTCGCGCCGCGGGGTCGCGAGCTGCCACACGCCCGGTCGGGCCTTCGCGATCAGGCCCTCCTCGATGAGCGCGATGCGAGCCCGTCGGGCGGCGTACCGCCAGCGCAGCTCACCCTCGGGCGTCGTCTCGTTGTCCCCGGCGCGGAATCGGTCCTCCATGAGGATCTCCAGCTCGAGGAAGACCTCGTCCGCCTCGAGCTCACCGCCCGCCTCCTCGAGCACGGAGAGGATGAGCGGCTTGAACTCCTCGGGAGGCGTCCACCGGCGTACGACGGGCTTGGCCGGCGCCCCCGGGGTCCGCGAGGCGGTGGTCGTGCGCTTCCTCGGTGCGGTCGACGCCTTGGCGGCCTTGACCGGCTTGACCGCCGGGGCCGGGGGCGTCGGAGGCCGTCCGTGGATGCACTGGGACCTCGGCAGATCGCAGAGCTCGCAGTAGTCCTCGGAGGCGTTCATCGTGACCACCCTAACCAGCGGTGGCGCCCAGCCCGACCAGGTCCCTGCTCACGCGGTCCAGCCGCTCGGCGACCGCGTCGTCCCGAGCGACGTCCGAGGGGTCCTTGAGCCGGTCCTGCTCGTAGTAGCCGCCGCTGCGGCCCTCCACCTCGGGGCTGGTGGCGAGGTACGCGAGCCGCTCGCCGCCGGTGGCCGGGCTGACCATCATCAGCCGCTTGGCCACCGCGAGCACGGGCCGCGCGAACCACGGAGCGCCGCTCCAGATGTTCGTCGCCACCGCCCCCGGGTGCAGGCAGTTCACCGTGACTCCGGTGCCCTCCAGGCGGCGGGCGAGCTGGCGGGTGTGCAGCACGTTGGCCAGCTTGGAGCGGCCGTAGGCCCGCATGATCTGGTAGCCGTGCTCGAAGCCGAGGTCGTCGAAGTCCATCGTGCCGTTGAAGTGCCCGATTGACGACGTGGTCACGATCCGCGCCGGGGCGCTGGCGACCAGGCGGTCGAGGAGCAGCTCGGTGAGCAGGAAGCCGGCGAGGTGGTTGACCTGGAAGGTCGCCTCGATCCCGTCGCCGGTGACGGTGCGCTTGTCGAAGACCGTGCCGGCGTTGTTCACCAGCACGTCGATGCGCGGGTACGCCGCCAGCAGGTCGTGGGCGAGCCCGCGCACGTCCGCCAGCGACGTGTTGTCGCAGAGGAACGACTCGACCTGCGTGCCCGGGGACTCCGCGTGGATCCGCTTCACGGCGGCGGTGAGCTTCGCGGGCGTGCGCCCGACCATCACCAGGTGATGCCCCTGGGCGGCCAGCTGGCTGGCTGCCTCGAGCCCGATGCCGTCGCTGGCACCGGTGATCACGATCGTCTTCTGCTTCTGATCGGACTCAGTGGTCACGGGTGCGTCATCCCTTCGACGTCGAGCGCCGCGTCGAGCTGCTCGAGGGTGAGCACGCCGCGGTCGACGTACCCCATCGCGAGCACCTGCTCGCGGATCGTGCGGCCTGCCTTGAGGGACTCCTTGGCGACCTTGGCGGCCTCCTCGTAGCCGAGGTACTTGTTCAGCGGGGTCACCACCGAGGGGGAGGACTCGGCGTACCGGCGCATCCTCTCGGCGTCGGGAGTGATCCCGTCGACGCACCGGGTGGCCAGCAGGCGGCTCGAGGTGGAGAGGAGGCGGACCGATTCGAGGAGCGCGCGGGCCATCACCGGCATCATCACGTTCAGCTCGAAGCTGCCGCTCGCGCCGGCCGTCGTCACGGTGGCGTCGTTGCCGATCACCTGGGCGCAGACCATGAGCGTGGCCTCGGGGAGGACCGGGTTGACCTTGCCGGGCATGATGCTCGACCCCGGCTGCAGGTCGGGCAGGTGGATCTCGGCAAGGCCGGTCGTCGGGCCCGAGGACATCCAGCGGAGGTCGTTGCAGATCTTGGTGAGCCCGACGGCGATCGTCTTGAGCACGCCGCTGAGCTCGACCAGCGAGTCGCGCGTGCCCTGGGCCTCGAAGTGGTCGCGGGCCTCGGTGAACTGCTGGCCGGTGAGCCTGCCGAGCTCCGCGATCACCTTCTCGGCGAAGCCGGCCGGGGTGTTGATGCCGGTGCCGACCGCGGTGCCTCCGAGCGGCAGCTCGCGCACGCGGGGGAGCACCGCATCGAGGCGCTCGACGGCCAGCCGCACGGTCGCCGCGTAGCCGCCGAACTCCTGACCGAGCGTGACGGGTGTGGCGTCCATCAGGTGGGTTCGGCCGGACTTCACCAGGGTCTTGAACTCCCCGGCCTTGCGTTGCAGGGAGTCCGCGAGCGTCTCGAGCGCGGGCACGAGGTCCTCCACGACGGCCGTCGCGGCCGCGACGTGGATCGACGTGGGGAAGGTGTCGTTGCTCGACTGGCTCGCGTTGACGTGGTCGTTGGGGTGCACGTCGACGCCGGCCCGCGAGGCGAGGGTGGCGAGCACCTCGTTCATGTTCATGTTCGAGCTCGTGCCGGAGCCGGTCTGGAACACGTCGAGCGGGAACTGGTCGTCGTGGTCGCCCGACATCACCACCGCCGCGGCGTCGCGGATGGCGTTTGCCTGCGCGGTGGTGATCACGCCGAGCTCGGCGTTCACGCCGGCTGCTGCCGCCTTCACCGCGGCGAGAGCGTGGATGTGGCGCGACTCGAGGGTGGTGCCGGAGATCGGGAAGTTCTCGATCGCACGCTGGGTCTGCGCCCGCCACAGCGCCTCGGCGGGCACCCGTACGTCGCCCATGGAGTCGTGCTCGATCCGGAACTGAACGTCGGCGTCCATGGGTTCGACCCTACTTGCGGGACCAGTACAGCCAGTACTGCTCGTCGCGCTGTGCTGGTGATGGGCCGAGCCGGACGTCGTACGCCGTGGCGCGGGCGTTGCCGAACACCGCCGTCATCGCCGCCTCGAGCTGGGGAGCCTCCGCGGCCGACCAGATCGCCAGCACCCCCGCGGTGGCGCGGTGCGCGGCGGCCAGGAACGGCTCCTTGTAGAGCGCCTCGTTGGCGTCGTGGACCAGGTAGTCGGGGCCGTTGTCGACGTCGAGCAGCACCAGGTCGTACGCCGCCTCGCCGGCCTCCGCGAGGGCGACGGCGACGTCGGCGACGACCACCGAGACGCGCTCGTCGGCGAGCACCTTCGGCCCGTGGGCGATGGTGCCGTCGCGCATCCAGTCGACCACGGCCTGCTCGATCTCCACGACCGTGCAGGACTCCACGCGCGGGTCGGCGAGCACCTCGTGCATGGTGAAACCCAGGCCGAGGCCACCCACGAGCACCCGCGCCGGCCGCTCGACCAGGTCGAGGGACGCCTGGGCCAGCGCACGCTCCGTGGTGGTCTCGAGGGTGTCCATCACGAACACGCCGTTGACCCGCAGCTCGAGGATCGTGGGCGCGTTCTCGTCACGCCGCTCCCGCAGGACGACCTCGCCCCGGGGCGACTGGGCGCGCGCGATCTCGACGTGGTCCATGGGCCCACGGTATTGAGCAGGGCGGCCCGAGTGGGGTCCAGGGTCCCGGCGAGATCCACCGAACGGGCGAACCTCCGCGGCAATCGGGGCGAATCGCTCGACCGACCTGCGAGTTGCATGCGTTTCGGGAAATCCTGTGGTTGGGTGCATGCCGACGAGGTGGAGTGGGGTGCGATCGGCATCCTGGCAGCGGCATCGTTGCACTCGGGCACTCCTCGTCGCAGAGGATGAGCATGAGTCACAAACGCCGCCCCGCTCGGATCGTCGCCGTGGTCGCCTCGGGCGCGATGGTCGCCGCCGGCCTCGCCGCACTCGCCCCCACCGCGAGTGCCGACGACCCGCACGGCACCCCGGGCGTCAAAGTCGCCAGCAAGCACCTGTCGGCGAAGGCAGCCGGCACCCGGCCGCGCGCGCTCGGCGCGAAGGCGACCCCCGGTGAGCCCGGTGACACGCTCCCGGCCGGTGTGCCGAAGAGCGGGCGCTACGCGTTCCTCCTGAAGCTGTCGCCGCCGAGCACCGCCGCGGCGTACCACGGCGCGCTGAGCAAGGGGAAGGCCGCCGCCGCGTCCGCGGCCAAGGACCAGCTCGCCACCGTGAGGACCGCCCAGAACCGGGTGATCGCCGCGCTGCCCGCGAAGTCGGCCGTCCTCTACCGCACGCACGCGGTGCTGGCGGGGGTCTCGGTGGTCACGGACGTGAAGAACTACCGGGCGCTCACACGCCTCGCGGGCGTGAGCGCGGTGTACCCGATCGCTCCGAAGTCCCCGTCGAACGCCTACGCGGTGCCCCTGCAGGGCGCGCCGACCGCCTGGCAGGCGCACAGCAACCTCGGCGCCGACAGCACGGTCGCGATCATCGACACGGGCATCGACTACACCCACGCGAACTTCGGTGGCGCGGGCACCGTCAGCGCCTACGCGACCGCCAAGGCCGCCGCGGGCGCGAGCCCCGACTTCCCCAGCGCGAAGGTGGTCGGGGGCTACGACCTCGCCGGGGACGACTACAACGGCGATCCGACCGACCCGGGCTACAACCCGGTCCCGACCCCGGACCTCTACCCGCTCGACTGCGACGGCCACGGCTCGCACGTCGCCGGCACGGTGGCGGGCTACGGCGAGAACGCCGACGGCTCGACGTACGCCGGCGCCTACAACGAGAGCACGCCCTTCGACACGATGCGGATCGGGCCCGGCATGGCGCCCGATGCGAAGCTCTACGCGCTCCGCGTCTTCGGCTGTGCGGGCTCGACCGACCTGGTCGCCGCCGCGATCGACCGGGCCGCCGACCCGAACCAGGACGGCATCACCACCGACCACGTCGACGTGGTGAACATGTCGCTCGGCTCCGACTACGGCTCGCCGCAGGACGGCGACTCGGTCGTCACCGAGGCGGCGGCCTCGCTGATGACCATGGTGGTCGCGTCCGGCAACGCCGGTGACCTGTACGACGTCGGCGGCTCGCCCGGCAACGCGCCCAGCGCCCTGACCGTCGCCGCCAGCGAGGACAACTACGCGCAGCTGGACTCGCTCGTGGTCTCCGCGCCGGCCGGCATCGCCGGCGAGTACGCCTCCGAGCACTCGATCGCCTACGACTGGGCGACCGACCCTGACCTCTCGGGCGACGTCGTCCGGGTGCAGCAGTCGACGAACCTCGACGGGTGTGACCCGCTCGACACGGCCGACGCGGCTGCCGTCAACGGGCACATCGCGTTCGTGGAGTGGACCGACGACGACGTGAGCCGTCGCTGCGGGTCGGTCAAGCGCAGCGGCAACCTGGCCGACGCGGGCGCGACGGGCTTCATCTTCGGTGACGACTCGGAGTCGTTCGCGGGTGGCATCACCGGCAGCGACGTCATCCCGGGTGTGCTCGTCGCGAAGTCCGGCGCGGACGCGATCCGGGCCCGCCTCGTCGCGAACCAGACGGTGACCATCTCCGGCACCGTCAGCAACGGGTTCCAGCAGCTGCTGAGCGGCCGCGACGACACGCTCGCCTCGTTCTCCTCGCGGGGCATCGGCGACGCCGGCAACGTGAAGCCCGACGTCACCGCCGTCGGCGGCACCGTGTTCTCCACCGGCAGCGGCACCGGCAAGGAGGGCATCAACGAGAGCGGCACCTCGATGGCCACCCCGATGGTCGCCGGCACCGCCGCCCTGGTGCGGACCGCACACCCCGGCTGGGCGCCGAAGCTGGTCAAGGCCGACATCATGAACACCGCCGGCCAGGACGTGTTCACCGGTCAGAACCACGCCGGCGCCAGGTACGCGCCGCAGCGGGTCGGTGCCGGCCGGATCCAGGTCGACCAGTCGCTGGACAACGACGTGCTCGCGTACGTCGTCGGTGACGGCGGCGCGGTGAGCGCGTCGTTCGGCCCGCAGGCCGTGAGTGCGCCGACCACGCTGCAGAAGACGATCCAGGTGCAGAACACCACCGGTGGGTCGAAGACCTACGACGTCGCCTACACCGCCCGCACGACGGTGCCGGGCGCGACGTACTCGGTCTCGCCGAGCTCGGTGACGGTGCCCGGTGGCGAGACCCGCGACGTCACGCTCACCCTGCACCTCGACCCGGCGGCGATGACCAAGACGATCGACCCGACCGTGGACCCGGCCCCGGGTGGGCTGCCCCGGCAGTTCCAGGCCGACGCCAGCGGCATCGTCGAGCTGACCTCGGCCGGCCTGCCGAGCCTGCGCGTGCCGGTGTACGCCGCGCCGCGCCCGGCCTCGACGATGACCCAGCCCGCCACGCTGACGCTGCCTGCGGGCACCATGCAGCAGGCGCGGCTGCCCCTGACCGGCCACCCGGTCGACCAGGGCAGCGGGGCGACGACGATCCAGTCGACCGTCGCCGGCTTCGAGCTCCAGGCCACGAGTGGACCGGCGCCCGACTGCGGCGGCCTGGTCACCAGCGGTTGCGTCAACTTCCCCGACGAGCGCTCCGCGGATCTTGCGCGGGTCGGCGTCACCTCCGACGCGCCGCAGCTCACGGCCAACGGCGACAACCCGCTGACCGACGGCGGCATGGCGTACTTCGCGATCAACACGCAGGGTCGCTGGCGCACGGCCGCTTCGGCGCAGGAGTTCGACATCTACATCGACGGTGACGGGGACGGAAACCCGGACGCGGTTGCCTTCAACACGCGCTTCCCGACCGCGGACAGCGACGTGATGGTCAGCGAGCTGGTCGACCTCACGACCGGCGACATCCTCGACATCGAGCCGATCAACGCCTCGCTCGGCGACACCGACACGGCGCTGTTCGACAGCGACACGATGGTGATGCCGGTCGCGATCGGGGCGATCCCGGGGGTGACGTCGAACCAGTCGCGGATCAAGTACGCCGTCTACTCGTTCAGCCCGTACCAGAGCGACCCGGTCGACGCCGTCGGCGACCCGCAGATGCTGACCTTCGACGTCCTCCACCCGGGCGTCACGCTGGCCGGGAGCTACAACGGCACCAGCAGCCCGGTGCTCTTCCCGGACGCCCCGGCCTCGGTGGTCAACCTGCGTCGCGACACCGCGGCGTACCAGGCCGACGGGGGACTGGGCGCGATGGTGGTGCACTTCCACAACGCGCTGGGCACCAAGACCCAGGTGGTCAACCTCAACACGGTGGCCACGGTGGGTCTCAGCCTGGTGCCCAGCCAGGCGCAGCGGGCCGAGCAGGTGACGGCGACCGTGACCGTCCCGGCCGGGAGCGGTGGGCCGGCGACGGGTGCGGTCGTGCTCAAGCAAGGCGCGACGACGCTCGCGTCCGGGACCGTGGTCAACGGCACGGCGTCGCTCACCTTCGCGCTGAACACGGCCGGCACGTTCCCGATCCACGCGGAGTACGCCGGCGACAGCACGCACGGTGCCGGTGTCTCCGCCGACGTGAACCTGCGGGTGGCGAAGACGATTCCGGCCGTGGGCCTGCAGCTCAACCGCACCACGGTCCACGTGGGCAAGCGCATCCGCGCGACGGTGCAGGTGTCGACGGTGGCCGGCATCGCGGCCACCGGGCCGGTGAGCATCATCCGGCCCAACGGCCGGGTGCTGGCGGACGGCACCATGGTCAACGGCGTCGCCGTGCTGAAGTGGAAGAGCACGCTGAAGCGGTCCTACCGCGTGCTGGCGGTCTACCGCGGCGACGACAACTACCTGGACGGTACGTCGGGCACCGTCAGGGTGAGGGTCCTGCGCTGACGAGCGGCGCCGGGAGAGCCTGGCTCAGTCGAACAGCTCGCTGAGCCGGCTCTCCCGGCGCTTCGGCGTGGGTTCCTGTGCTGCGGGTACCGCCGCACCATGAGCGATCCCCACGAGCACGACGAGGGCCAGGTCTCCGAGGTCGTCCGGCTCGACCCCGAGAGCACAGACACCCCTCTCTCCGACGGCGACCAGGTGGCGGCGTACCCGCAGAGTGAGAGTGGTGCGCCCGACGAGGGCGAGGAGACCGGTCCCGACGCGCGCACCGGTTCGGACCACACCGACCTCCCGGACGAGCGCTCGGACGACGGGCTGCCGCCCTCGGACTGAACCGGGCGATGACGCCGGCATATCGAGCCGGCTTCGCGTGTTGTGGACTGCGTGGACGTGCTCGACTCGGTGGTGATCGGCGGGGGCCAGGCCGGCCTGTCGTCGTCGTACCACCTGAAGCGGCGGGGCCTGCGGCACGTGGTGCTCGACGCCGATCCTCGACCGGGTGGGGCCTGGCAGCACCGCTGGGACTCCTTGACCATGGCGGACGTGCACGGCGTCGCCGCGCTCCCTGACGCGCCCGCTCCCCAGCGGAGCGAGGAGCGCGCCAACGTGGCGGTGGCGCGGTACTTCGCGGCGTACGAGCGCGAGCACGACCTTCCGGTGATCCGTCCCGTGCGCGTCGACCACGTCACCAGCGAAGGGGACCTGCTCGAGGTGACGGCCGGCGACCGGACCTGGACGACACGCACGCTGGTCAACGCGACGGGGACCTGGACGCGGCCGTTCGTGCCGCGCTACCCGGGCATGGAGACGTTCCTGGGCGAGCAGCTGCACACGGTCGACTACCCGGGCGCTGCGCACTTCCGCGGCTGCCGCGTGCTCGTGGTCGGCGGCGGCGCGTCCGCGGTGCAGTTCCTCGGCGAGCTGGCCCTGGTCACCGACACCCTCTGGGTGACCCGCCGGCCGCCGGTGTGGCGGACCGGAGGGTTCGACCGCGAGGCGGGCCACGCCGCGGTGGCGCTGGTCGAGGACCGCGTACGCCGCGGACTGCCGCCCCGCAGCGTGGTGAGCGTGACCGGCCTCGCCCTCCGGGAGCAGGAGCGCCCGGCCGAGGCCCTCGGTGCCTACCACCGCCGCCCGATGTTCGAGCGCATCGAACCGCACGGCGTCCGCTGGGCCGACGCAACGACGGGCCCAGCTTTCGAGCCTGTCGACGCGATCCTGTGGGCCACCGGATTCCGGCCCGCGGTCGGCCACCTTGCGCCTCTCCACCTGCGCAGCCCGCACGGTGGCATCCAGCTCGACGGCACCACCGCGGTCGCCGACCCGCGCGTGCAGCTGGTCGGCTACGGCCCCTCGGCGAGCACCATCGGCGCGAACCGGGCCGGCCGGGCCGCGGCCGTCGCGGTCGGGCGATACCTGGCTGACCTCGGCACCCGCGCCGGCTGACGGCGCACGACTTCGCGTGCGGGCATGCCAGCAGCCCGGCGCGTGCGCCGGGTGCGGGGCGGGGTGGCTACTGGTCGGGTGGGTCGGCGGTCAGGTCGGTGGTGCCGGTGCGGTCGCGCAGCCAGGTGTGT
>NZ_RJSF01000043.1:118832-119044 GCF_003725535.1 Nocardioides pocheonensis
CGCCAGAGGTAGGTGCCGGGCTCGACCCTCGTGTAGGTCCAGCCGCCGTGGGTCTTCAACCGGTGGTGGCGTCGACACAGTGCGGCGAGGTTGTCACTCGACGTGGGACCGCCGTGCTCCCAGGGCACGACGTGGTCCTTGTCGCAGCCGCGTGCGGGGCGGTTGCACCAGGGGAACACGCAGGTGCGGTCCCTGAGCTCGATCTGCTCGGT
>NZ_RJSF01000043.1:119316-119510 GCF_003725535.1 Nocardioides pocheonensis
AGCAGTGACGAGGTGTCCGTCGGCGTTCTCGACCCACGCGGGTGCGAGCCGGTCGCCGGAGGTCAGTGCGGCGTCGGAGAGGTGCACGTAGAGCACCACCTCGCGCGAGCTCTGGGTGGTTGAGCCTCCACGGCGATTGGTGGAGCCCGGGGCCTGGGTGGTTGAGCCTGCCGAAACCACCGGGTCCGGACTCT
>NZ_RJSF01000043.1:119795-247418 GCF_003725535.1 Nocardioides pocheonensis
TCGCCGGACGGCGTCGTCGAGGTCGATCGCATCAGCCAGGTCGAGCTCGCCGTGGACCCTGGAGGTGCCGGCGAAGGAGACCTGGTCGTGGTCGATGGCGAAGTACCGCTGCTCCGCTGACCGGTCGCGTTGCTCGGCGGCCAGCTCGGGCATGAACAACGCGATGGCTTGGTCGACCAGGCGTTGGGTCTGGGTGGGTCCGGTCTTGTGCGCGAACGGTGCCACTTGGGCGTCCACGAACCCAGCGGCCTCCTGGTTCAAGTGGAGGGTCGCGTCGGCGATCCGCTTGGCCCGCCACGGCGCCAACGATCCGGCCTGGACCCGTGCCCACGTCTTCGGCAACCGGTGCGCCAGCTCGAGGGCTTGGGCGACCAGGTTCCGACCGGATTCGATGGACAGTCCCAGGGCGGCGGCGAGCTCCCAGACCGCGAACTCGCTGACCAGCGGTGCACCTTCGCCGGCGATCGGGATGCCGGTGTCCCGACCGGTGCCGGTGACCAGCGTGGCTGCGTCGTCGAGGTCGTCGACCACATGGAGGTGCGCCCACTCGAGAACGGTGGCGAGGACGCGGGCTTCGGCTGCGTTCGCTTCGGCCCGGGCCTGCCGGATCGACCCGAGCACAGCACCAGCCGCGGTGGCGGCGTGGGTGCTGGTGGTCGGGTTCATGGTTCGAATCTAGGGGTGACCACCGACACTTTCGGCCCGGATTCGCCTTGCTAGTAGGGGAATTCGGAAGATTTCTCGAGAATCTTTCGCGGCCCGCCGCCGCCCTCGGGTCGGGTGGTTTCGGCAGGCTCAACCACCTCGGGCTGGGCTCAGCCGTCTGTGGTGGGGTCTCTGCCCCGGGGTGGTTTCGAGGCTCGCTGGCGCTCGCACCTCAACCACCGAGGCACCGCAGACCCGCGTCCGACAGCAGGACCCAGCCACGCGCCGGACCCCGTCGTCGCTGCCCGTCCCCCCGGCACAGACCGCTACCTGCCGAGCGTGGTGTCGAGGCTCGCTAGCGCTCGCACCTCAACCACCAATGCACCAGACCCGCGGCCGAGGGCGAGGCCGGGCCCGACGCCGTACCGCCTCGTCGCTGCCCGTTCCCCCGGCACAGACCGGAACCGCCGAGAGTGGTTTCGGCAGGCTCAACCAGCGGTGGCTGGGTCCCTGCCTGACGAGCGTGGTTTCGAGGCTCGCGGGCGCTCGCACCTCAACCGCCGACCCACAGAGCTGCCGCCGACAGCGAGGCCCGGCCCAACGCCGTACCCCGTCGTCGCCGCCCGTTCCCCGACACAGACCGCCACCCGAGAGCGTGGTTTCGGCAAGCTCAACCACCGAAGTGCAAGCTCAACCACCGAAGTGCAAGCTCAACCACCTGAGACCAAGCTCCATCACCCGCGAGCAGGCCCCGTCGAGAGCAGGCCCCCGCTCACTTCTCCTTCGACCGCACCCGGATCCCGCTGGCCGCCAGCGTGCTCAGGGGCACGGTGACCGCGCCGGAGGGGTCGGTGAAGAAGTCGTTGCCCTTGTCGTCGACGACGATGAAGGCGGGGAAGTCCTGGACCTCGATCTTCCAGACCGCCTCCATCCCGAGCTCGGCGTACTCCAGCACGTCGACCGACTTGATGCAGTCCTGGGCCAGCCGGGCGGCCGGGCCGCCGATCGAGCCGAGGTAGAAGCCGCCGTACTTCTGGCAGGCCTCGGTGACGACCTTCGAGCGGTTGCCCTTGGCCAGCATCACCATCGAGCCGCCCGCGGCCTGGAACTGGTCGACGTAGGAGTCCATCCGGCCGGCCGTCGTCGGGCCGAACGAGCCGGAGGCGTAGCCCTCGGGAGTCTTGGCCGGGCCGGCGTAGTAGACCGGGTGGTCCTTCAGGTACGCCGGCATCTCCTCGCCCGCGTCGAGCCGCTCCTTGATCTTGGCGTGCGCGATGTCGCGTGCCACGACCAGCGGCCCGGTGAGCGAGAGCCGCGTCTTCACGGGGTGCTTCGACAGCTCGGCGAGGATCTCGGCCATCGGCCGGTTGAGGTCGATCGGCACGACCTCGCCACCCTGGATGAGGTGCTCCTCAGTGGTGTCGGGGAGGTACTTCGCGGGATCGGTCTCGAGCTGCTCCAGGAAGACACCCTCCGGCGTGATCTTGCCCAGCGCCTGCCGGTCGGCCGAGCAGGAGACCGCGATCGCCACGGGGCAGGAGGCGCCGTGACGAGGCAGCCGCACGACGCGCACGTCGTGGCAGAAGTACTTGCCGCCGAACTGCGCGCCGATGCCGAAGGACTGGGTCAGCTTGAAGACCTCCTCCTCCAGCTCCAGGTCACGGAAGCCGTGGGCGCTCATCGACCCCTCGGTCGGCAGGTTGTCGAGGTAGTGCGCGCTGGCGTACTTCGCGGTCTTCAGTGCGAACTCCGCGCTGGTGCCGCCGATCACGATCGCGAGGTGGTACGGCGGGCAGGCGGCCGTGCCGAGCGAGCGGATCTTCTCGTCGAGGAACTCCAGCATCCGGGTGGGGTTCAGGACCGCCTTGGTCTCCTGGAACAGGAAGGACTTGTTGGCCGACCCGCCGCCCTTGGCCATGAAGAGGAACTTGTACTCGGGCTTCGCGCTGGTGGTTGAGCCTGCCGAAACCTGCGGCGTCGAGTAGATCTCGATCTGCGCCGGCAGGTTGGTCCCGGTGTTCTTCTCCTCCCACATGGTCAGCGGCGCGAGCTGGGAGTAGCGCAGGTTGAGCTTCGTGTAGGCGTCGTACACGCCCTGGCTGATCGACTCACCGTCGTCGGCACCGGTGAGCACGCCCTCCGACTTCTTGCCCATCACGATCGCGGTGCCGGTGTCCTGGCACATCGGCAGCACGCCGCCGGCGGAGATGTTGACGTTCTTGAGCAGGTCGAGCGCGACGAACCGGTCGTTGCCGCTGGCCTCGGGGTCGTCGATGATCCGCCGCAGCTGGCGCAGGTGCGCCGGCCGCAGGTAGTGCGCGATGTCGTGCATCGCCTCGGCGGTGAGCCTGCGGATCGCCTCCGGCTCCACCTTCAGGAACGTGCGTCCGTCCGCCTCGAACGTCGACACGCCCTCGGTGCTGACCAGCCGGTACGGCGTCTCGTCGGGGCCGGTCGGCAGCAGGTCGGCGTAGCGGAAGTCGGGCCCGGAAGCAGGTGCGGTGCTCACGAGGGGAGGGTATTCCGCCGCCGGCCGCGACTTCGACGGTGGGTGGCCGCGTGGACGGGTCCGGACGCGACGGGCGAGCAAGGAGGCGGAAGTAAAGCACCGGGATACAAACCCGGAGTCATTTCGGCGGAACTGGGCTGTGTGCTTTCTGTGAGAACGCCGGAATTGCCGTGGAGAATGTCCGCCTTTGGCCGGGAAATATCGACCGTCCTGTCACTCCCGAAACATCTAGACCGCTGCGATCGGACACGCGGGGCACGTCTTGCGGTACCGGAAATGCCGGATCGATAGTGGCGGGCGATGTCGGAGCCGACCCTCCCTTAGCGACGACGACATCAGCCGTCAATATTCCGTCTGTGTGGGGCAGGTGCATTTCCATGCGTTCCAGGTTCCTGGTTGCTCTCGTGGCCGTGGCAAGCGTCTTCATCGCGGCGTTCATGAATCCCGCGTCAGCGGTCGCGGCCCCGTCGCCCGCCGCTGAGGTGACCGCGACGCCGAGGCTGGCCGCGTGCGACTCCCCGCCCGCCTCGCCGGACGCGACCCCGGAGAACCGCGACCGGTTCGTCGGGCTCTGGTCGGCGCGGATCGCCGACAAGGCGTGGATGCAGAGCTATCTCGACGCCTCCTCCGTGCCTGCCGACATCCAGGCCGAGGGCTTCCACGCCATGAGCGCCGACGTGCAGATCTGGCTGGTCTCCTGCCTGGTCGACGACATGCTGACGCAGACCGGCGAGACGCCCGGCGCGGCGAAGTACAACCAGTACCTCAGCGGCATCAACGTGATGATCTTCGGCAAGGCCGAGATCCAGAAGCTCCGTCACGACCTCACCGCGCCCCCGCAGGACAGCGGCGACACCCTGCCGGTGAAGAAGGACCAGACCGCCGGCGAGCTCAAGGACATGACCAGCCACCTGGTGTCCCAGCCCAGCGTCACGTCCGCCGACCAGCCGAAGGCCGGCGTCAGTGCGCCCACCACCTCGGTCAGCAAGGACGCCGGCGGCTCCGCGTCCCCGCAGCTGCAGCAGCTGGCCGGTCAGCCGGCGATCACGCCGACCACCTCGAGCCCGGCCGCTCCGGCGCTCACGCCGAACCCGAACCTGACCGGGATCACGGTGCTCGACGACCTCGTCGGCATCCCGCTCGTGCAGCTGGTGCTCAAGGCGATCAACGAGCTGCTCCAGGTGGTCGCGAACATCCAGCAGAAGCTGTTCACCTTGCCGGTCGTCAACGTGCTGGCCTCCGCCTTCTACCGGATCTGCGCGGAGTCCCCGACGATGCCGCTGGCCTGCAGCGTGTCCCTGCCCGTCGGCGTCCCGATCCCGGCCGACGTCACCGGCGACAACCTGCCCGACGTGACCGGCACGCTTTTCCCGACCGTCAACCTGATCAAGGGTGACGTCGGCGCGAACTTCCTCGTGCAGCGGCTCTACCCGAACTCCGGCCCGCTGCCGGCGCACGTCTTCGCGGTCTACGACACGCCCTTCGTCAAGAAGCGGATCGAGTTCGGGTACGACGGCCGCGCCTCGACCCTGGCCAGGAACACCCAGACCGCCTTCAAGCTCAACAACGCGGTGGCCGCCCTCACCGGCGACATCTCCGTGTCCGCGGACGTCCAGAGCAACGACCCGGGCTCGACCGAGGCGCTCACCTTCGCGGTGAAGTCGCTGGTCGGCGGCTCGGCCGGCGTGCTGCCGACCGAGGCCGACCCGGTGACGGGCTCGGTGCAGATGAGCCCGTTCCCGAACACCTTCTCGGTGAGCGGCCACCTGACGCACGCCTCGTCGAAGGACGAGGACGTCTTCACGGTCGCGTCCTCGACGCCGACGCGGGTCGACGCGACGATCGACCAGCGGACCACGACGACCTCGCCGCAGAGCAGCCGCCGTTTCACCGCGACCGTCGACAAGCTGCCGACGTCGGTCACGCTCGACCTGGTCCACCAGGGTGAGAACCAGAGCATCGACTACTCCGCGAGCGCCCCCATCGACCTCGTCCGCGCCAGCGACACCGCCACCGGCGACGTGAGCCACCCCGGGTCCTTCACCCAGAGTGCCTACGAGGTCCACGGCGTGCCCACCAACGTCCACGTCGACCTCCAGGGCGCCCAGGACGTGAAGTACACCGCATCCGCCAAGATCCCCGAGGTCGACTTCTCGACCCGGACGCTCGTGGACAACAACCTGCAGCAGCAGGTCACGGCGAAGGCGCACCAGGTGCCGAAGTCGATCCACGTCACCAACCTCACGACCGCCGCCGACCAGAAGGTCGGGTACACCGCCGACGACAAGCTCGCGGATGTCGAGCTCGGCATGTACGACAAGGACGAGGCCGGCGTGGAGACCAACCTGGTCGCCAAGGCGACCGGCATCCCGACGCAGATGCAGTTCACCTCGACCAAGGCGACGGGTGCCTACGACTTCACGTCGAACACCGGTATCGACCTCATCGAGGCGACCCTGACCCGGAACAACGGCTCGATCCTGCCGATGCCCGGCCTGGACCACGCCACCGTCTACAAGCGCGGCGAGCAGCTCGGCGTGGACTTCCGGCTGAGCGGGTTCACCTCTGCCCACTTCGACGGGCACCAGAAGACCGACGTGGGCCTCGGGCTGAGCCCAGGTGGCCAGACCTTCGACGCGATCGCCGACATCGACGACCCGGGCACGGGACCCAACGTGCTGGCGACGGCACACGTCGGCGCGCTGCCCTCGTCGATGCAGGTGACCTTCGACCCGGACAACGGCAAGGCCACCTACCTGGCCTCGAGCGTGATCCCGCTGCTCACGGCGACGTTCACGGACCGCGACACCCTGATGTCCGGCGACGTGAAGCTGACCGACCTCCCGAAGAGCATCGGTCTGACCTTCAACACGAGCGGTGCCGTCCCGACGATCACGTACGACGCCGACTCGCGGCTCGGCTCGATCGAGGCGAACTACACCGAGAAGCCCGGTGGGCTGGTGATGCACGCGAAGATCAGCGATCTGCCGAAGTACATGAAGATCGGCGGGATCAACCCGATCGTCTTCGACGCGCGCGCGGCCGCTCCTGACCTGTCCGGCTCGTCGTACCTGGGCCAGATCTTCTTCCAGTACGGCACCGACGGCACGTTCGCCAGTGCGCCGACGACCGACGACCACGCCTACCTGGACACCAACACGGTGGACCGCACGCACGCGGAGCTGCTCTACAGCGGCCTGCAGCTGCTCAGCGTCGACACCGCGAACCAGGAGCTGCACGCCGAGGTGCGCAACACGGCGCCGCGGCTGTTCCGGGCCTACGTCACCACGCCGTCGGTGAGCCTGACCGGGTTCATCGACAAGGTGCCGGCCGACGTCAGGATCGACCAGGTCGACAAGGTCGTGACCTACGACGCCAGCTCGTCGATCAACGAGATCTACACCACCGTCGACCGCGCCAACGGCGACCACCTCGCCGTCGACGTCACCAGCATCCCGAAGAAGGTGTCGGTGCTGTTCGACGGCGGCAACGCCAAGCTGCAGTGGGACTCCTCGGCGGCTGCGGGCGGCTTCTCGGCGATCGCGCACCTGACGCCCTCCACCGTCGGCGGGACACGCGCCTTCGACGCGAGCCTGGGCATCAACTCGATCCCGACGCACTGGGACGCCTCCTGGGCGGACGGCAACGTGCTGTTCCAGGCGCCCTCCCCGGGCATCGGGTCGATCACGGCCCGCGTCACCAACCACGGCGCCTACCACGTCCTGGGCGGTGACCACCTGAGCGCGTTCTTCGACCAGACGGCCGGTGACGCGCCCGGCGACCTGGACGCCAGCCTGGCGATCAGCAACCTGACCAAGGCGTCGTTCGGAAAGATCACGAACGCCACCGGCGGCGGGTTCCAGGCGAACCTCGACATGGGCACCCACGGGGCGTTCGCCTTCAACGGCAACGTCACGCTGCCCGGCACGAAGCTGCTCGCCTCCGGCCAGTTCGACAACCTGCCGTCCCACATCTCGCTGAAGAGCGACAGCGGTCGGATCACCTACACCGGCGACACCAACCCGGACCTGACCCTCTCGGTGAAGGCCGGCACGCCGGCGGCGATCTCCGCGCTGCCGGCCGTGCCGATGGTCCACGGCGTCGCCGCACGCGATGCGACCGGCGGTGGCGGCAAGGCGTACGGCGCCAACGTGTACCTGACCGGCCTGCCGACGGGGCTCGACCTCAACACCCCGGCAGGGACGTACCAGGTCACCGGCTACCACCCGACCAACAACACCCTGCACATCGACGTCGCGCTCACCACGCTGGCCGCGCAGCCGCTCACGCTGCAGGCCCAGCAGGTGGTGCCGACGGCCAGCCCGGTGAACTTCACGTTCGGACCGTTCGTGAGCGCCACCGACGGGGCGGGCAACCACACGATGAGCCTCAACTACACGGCCAACCAGGACCTCGGTGCGTTGACGGCCGAGGCGACGTACGGCAACACCGACGACGCCAAGCTCGAGATCAGCGAGATCCCGAAGTCGATCTCGGTCAACACCAGCTTCGGTGCCGACCAGAAGACCGTCGGGGTCGCGATGAACCACGGGATCAGCGGCATCACCGCCTCCTACAAGAAGGTCGGCGAGCTGAACTTCGCGGCGTCGGTGCACCTCGGTGACGTGCCGAGCGCGGTCAACCTGACCATCGGCCGGGCCACCGCCTCGGGCGACGGCAAGGACGTCGCGACGCCGGACTTCACGTTCACCGCGAGCCAGCCGGGTCTGGACATCCAGGCCGCCGCGACGGCCGAGATCGCCACGCCGGTCAGCGCCGACGCAGCGGTGTCCCTCGAGGTCGCCGACATGGGCAGCACGGTCACCGGCCAGCTCGACGGCACCACGCTGAAGATCAACTCGGCGCCGAAGACCGCGAAGTTCCTGATCCAGGGAGCGGGCAAGGTCGACTTCGGCACGGGTCTGGACTTCGAGGCCGGACCGTTCAAGAACACCGGCCACCTCGATGCCGACATCAAGATCCACCAGCTCACGCTGGGCTTCGAGAACGCCGGCTACCTCCAGCTGGACCTGGGGCTCACGACCGGACTCAAGGGTGACTACGACACCTTCACCTTCGGTCTGGACACGGACACCACGATCACGCTCCAGGACACCCTGGACTTCTCGATCGGCACACCGTTCGGCGACGCGTCGTTCAACCTCTTCGACGTGCCGACGACGGTCATCCCGCTGCACAACGTGATCGACCACTTCCGGCTGGCGAGCAACACGATGCAGACGCTGTTCACGATCCCGGTGATCGACGTCGGGCTCGGCTACTGCGGGTTCGACGTGAACATCCGGCCGTTCGCGTACGGCGACACCAACGGATCGTCGTTCACGCTCGGCCAGCCGCCGGCGGACGACAACCCGTCGGCCTGGCTGATCATGCCGAACCCGAACCTGCTGGGCTTCAGCCTGCCGGACTTCGTGCTCGACATCGTCATGTACTTCACCTCGCCGTACGGCCACGACATCGGCGGAGACCTGGGCTGCCACAGCAGGATCTAGGCCTTCCCGCGCGGTCCTGGGAGACCAGCGGCGGCGCCGCGGACGTGGGGTCCGCGGCGTCGCCGCCTCACCGGCGTCGCCGCCTCACCAGACGGAGATCTCGGTGCTGAGGCTCTCGTCGAGACCGGTCGGCGACCGCACACGCAGGTAGCGGGCGGTCGTCCGGCCCGGCGGCTCCACGGCGTACGCCGAACCGAAGCCGGTGGCCAGGCTCTGCCAGGTCGTGCCGTCGCGTGAGGTCTCGACCAGGAACTGGCCGCTGAAGCCGCGGACCACCACCAGGCTCAGAGCGCGCGGGGACCCCAGGTCCACGGCGGCGCCGGAGACCGTCCCGCCGCCGCTGAGCCCTGCCGGCCGGCTCAGGTCGCCGTCGGTCTCGGCGCACGCCCCGAAGGCGCCGACCGTCCCGGCAGCGCCGATGACGGGAGCGCAGGGGCGGCCGCGCGAGGGAGGGGCGACGGCGCGCCCGGGGACCGGCAGCCGCGGCGAGAGGTAGCTGGCGCGCACCTTGCCGGCGCCGCTGCCACCGGGGAGGTCGGTGCCGGCGCTGACCGCCGCCGCGCCGTGCACGTCCTCGAGGAGACGCGGATCGACGTCCGCGCGGCTGCCCGACGCCGGCTGGGTCCAGAGCGCGGCTCCGCTGCGGACGTCGGAGAGCTGCACCGAGTAGCCGGTGCCCTTGCCCGCCGGGGCCGGCAGCGGCCGCCAGGAGAGCCGGACCCGGCCGGGCTGAGCCGAGATCCGGGCGCCGAGGTTCCACAGCCGGGCGTCGGGCACGGTCACGCTGGTGTCCTCGGTGGTGAAGCTGACCGTCGTGCTCGTCTGCGAGGAGCGCCCGGAGAAGACCACGTTCATCGTGGCCTTCGTGCCGAGCGAGCCCTGGGTGTCGGAGCCCTTCAGCTCGAAGCGGTAGCGGCCGTCGGCATCGGTGGTCGCCGTGCGCGCCTTCTCGCAGATCGCCGGCGGGTCGGGGGCGAAGCAGATCGTCGAGAGCGTGCCGACCGCGAGCACGCTGCCGAAGATCACCTGCCCGATGTCGGCCTGCCTGACCAGCACCACGTGGGCATGGGCGAGGGGCTTGCCGGACGCGTCCAGGGCACGTCCGGACACCGACACCGAGCTGTGCGGGTCGACCGAGCTGAATCCGCACCCGGCCACCGCAAGACCGAGTACGGTGACGACCGCGGGCACCTCCCTGCGCATGCCCGTCAACGTAGACCAGCTCGCACCCGCTGGAGGGCACCTCATGCGAACCCTTCCCAGGACTGCGGCCGTTTTCGCCGCATTCCTGCTCATTCCCGTGGCGGGATGCTCGTCATCCGACGACAAGCCGTCCTCCGGCATGACCCGGATGACGGTCGACTGCAAGCAGTACGCCGACACCGCGAAGAAGATCACCGACGCCCAGTCGGAGCTCTACAACCCGGCCGGCGGCAGCTCCGGGACGCAGGCCGTGGACGACCTGCTCGGCGAGCTCGCCGGGCTCGAGAAGGGCGCTCCGTCGGACGTGAAGGCCGCGCTCGTCGAGATGAGCGACGCGTTCCGCAAGGCCCAGAACGTGATGTCACACCCGTCGCAGGACGACGCGGCAGCTCTCGCCGCGCTCGGACCGAAGCTGTCGAAGGACAGCCAGAAGATCACCGCGTACGTCGTGTCGCGCTGCCACTGAACGCGCTGCCACTGAACGCAGGGCCACTGACCGCCGCTGCGATCAGCCAGGGGAGACGGCGCTCCAGGCCGACGCCCACACCCGGCCGGTGCTGCCGTCGTCGGTCAGCAGCAGCACCGCGTCGTCGTCGGCGGCGACGGTGACCTGGGTGTCGCCGGTGCTGCGCGGGGTGACCGGCAGCGCCAGCGGCTGCCAGCCACCGTCGGCCGTGCCCGTCCACGCGCGGTAGCGGTCGCCGTCGCTGACGGTTGCCAGGAGGGTGCCGTCGCGCGCGACGAGACCGCTGACGAAGGGAGGCTCGCCGCCTCCCGTGGCGAGCCGGCCGAAGGACCCCGCAGCCCGCCAGACTCCATCCGTCCGCCGCCAGAGGCCGAAGTGGCGGTCGCGGATGCCCGCCGCCACCAGGCCGGCCCGGTCGGTGACGACGCGCTCGAGATCGGCGAAGCCGCCCGTCGTCGCGGGAACCTCCTGCCGGGTCCAGCGGGTGCCGTCGGGCGAGGTCCAGGCGAGGGGAGCGGGGGCGGCTCGGTCCGGCGTCTCCGCCCGGCCGACGACCGTCCACCCGGTGCCGTCGGCGACCTGGTCGAGCACGCTGGTGCGGTGACCGGCGTCGCTGCTGAGGGCCGGGTCGTGCTCGAGGATCCGGAAGGACGTCGCATCCGAGGATGTCCACACCGCGCCGCCGGTGAGCCGGTTGCCGACGATCAGCCAGCCGGCGGGCCCGGCCGCGACCCGGCGTACGCTCACGGCCGCGGGACCGCCGAACAGCTCGAAGGGCGCCCGCGCGTCGACGAGGGTGCCGTCGGCCCGCAGGTACCAGCTCGTGGTGCGCGGGTTGCCGTGCGCGCCTCCGGAGCGGGCGCCGAGGGCGGCCACGTGGCCGTCGCGACAGGCCACCGAGCCGAGGATCGCCCGGCGGGCGTAGTACGCCGACGGTGCCAGCGCGACCGGCTCCCACGTCCGGAGGTCGTCGCTCTGCCAGGCCGCGGGACGGCTCGCGCCGTCAGGTCCGAGCACGGCCCCGACGACGTACCAGGTGCCGTCGCACACGGCTGCGTCCCGGACCGCGACCCGGCCCGCCGGTCCGGGCGGGACCGGGAGCGTGATGGCGCGCCAGGCCGGGCGGAGGGTCGTCGGGCGCTCGACGTCGCCGGCAGAGCTGCAGGCAGCGAGGAGACTGGCCGTCAGGGCGAGGGCGACGACGGCGGACCAGCGCTTCACGGCACCGACCGTACGACGACACGAGGGCCCCGAGCCCGCCCTTTCGGCTGTGCTAGCGTCCGGGCATCCACCACGGGAGCCCGCGGCAGCGGGCTGAGAAGGAGCTGGAGCCGCTCCGACCGTCGAACCTGATCCGGGTCATGCCGGCGAAGGAAGCGAGGAGCTGCCGTGTTGCCGAACCTCTTCTGCCTGGTCGACGCGGGCGCCGACCCGAGCGTGCTCGCCGAGCTTGCCGCCACCGGTGTGCCCGGCTTCCAGGTCCGAGCCAAGGGGCTCACCGACGCCGACCTGCTGGGCCTCACCCGGGCCGTGGTCGGCGCCGTCCGGATGCACGGTGCCACCGTCGTGGTCAACGACCGGCTCGACGTGGCCATGGCGGCAGGCGCCGACGGCGTGCACCTCGGGCGCGACGACCTGCCGGTCGCGGCGGCCCGGCGGCTGGCGCCCGCGCTCCTCGTGGGCGCCACCTGCCGCGACCGGAACCAGGCCGAGGCCGCGGCCCGCGACGGCGCGGACTACGCCGGCTTCGGGCCGGTGTTCGCGACCTCGAGCAAGGCCGGTCTGCCGGCGCCCCTGGGACTCGAGGCCGTGACCGCGGCCGCCGGCGTCCTGCCCCTGGTCGCGATCGGCGGCATCGAGCCCGCCACCGCGCGCGCCGCCCGCGAGGCGGGCGCCCACGGCGTGGCCGTGATCGGCGCGATCTGGCGACAACCCGATCCCGTGGTGGCGGCGAAGGAGCTCCTCGAAGCGGTCGCCTGATGCGGGTCGCGGTCCTCGGCGCCGGCATCATCGGCCTCTTCTGCGCCGACGAGCTGATTCTGCGCGGGCACGAGGTCACCGTCGTCGACCCCCGCCCGGCGTCCGGAGCGTCGTACGCCGCGGCCGGGATGCTCGCCCCGTCCGCCGAGGTGTGGCACGGCGAGGAGGCGCTGCTCGCGCTCGGGCTCCGCAGCCTCGACCTGTGGCCCGAGGCCGCAGCCCGCCTCGGCGTGCCCCTGCAGACGACCGGCACGCTGCTGGTCGGCGCCGACCACGGTGACCTGCAGCAGGTCGAGCGGCAGCGTGCGCTGCTGGAGAAGCACGGGCGCGAGGTCGCGGTCCTCGACCGGCGGGCCCTGCGCGACGAGGAACCGGAGCTCGGTCGCACCGTCATCGGCGGCGTCCTCCTCCGCGACGACCCGAGCGTCGACCCGAGGGCCGTGCTCGCCGCACTGCTCGCTCGCGTGCCGGTGGTCCCCGACGATCCGGGGAGTGCCGACCTCGTGGTGGTCGCGACCGGGTCGGTCCTGCCGGCTCCGTTCACCTCGCTGGTGCGCGGAGTGCGGGGCGAGATCGTCCGCGCCCGAGGCGGCTCGGTGCCGGCGCGGACGGTGCGCGGCTGGGTGCACGGCGAGCCGGTGTACGTCGTCCCGCGACCCTCGGGCGAGGTCGTGATCGGCGCGACGTCGGAGGAGCACGACGCCGAGCCGGTCCCGACGGTCGGCGGCGTGCTCCGGCTGCTCCGCGCCGCCCGCGAGCTCGTGCCGGGGCTCGACCGGGCGGAGGTCACCGAGGTGATCGCGCGCGACCGGCCCGCCACCGCCGACAACCTGCCCCTCGTCGGTCCGTCGGGCGTCGACGGGGTGGTGCTCGCGGCCGGCCACTTCCGGCACGGTGTGCTGCTCGCACCCCTCACCGCCCAGCTCATCGCCGACCACGTCGAGACCGGCCGCATCGAGCCTGGGCTCGACCCCCGTCGGCTGACCAGGGCAGGGGCCCTTCGATGACGATCGTCCTCAACGGAGCCGACGCCCCGGGCGCAGCCAGCGTCGCCGACCTCCTGGAACGTCACCTCGGCGTCCGGGAGCCGCACGGCGTCGCCGTCGCGGTCGGGGGCGAGGTGGTGCCCCGGTCGGGCTGGCCGTACCGGTCGCTGCCGGAGGGCTCCGTGGTCGAGATCGTCACGGCGGTGCAGGGCGGATGAGCGTCACGATCGCCGGCCGCGAGCTCGGCTCCGCGCTGTTCCTGGGCACGGGCGGACTGCCCAGCCTGGCGCTGCTCGATCCCGTGCTCGTGGCCGCCCGCCCGGGTCTCGTCACCGTGTCGGTACGCCGCACGTCCGCCGCCCAGGAGGGGGGCCTGCTCGACGTGCTGCGCCGCACCGGCGTACCGCTGCTCCCGAACACCGCCGGGTGCACCAGTGCCCGCGAGGCCGTGCTGACCGCGCGCCTGGCGCGCGAGGCCCTGGAGACGACCTGGGTGAAGCTGGAGGTCATCGGCGACGAGGCCAGCCTGATGCCCGACGCACTCGAGCTCGTCGATGCGGCGGAGACGCTGGTGCGCGACGGCTTCGTGGTGCTGCCCTACACCACCGACGACCCGGTGCTGGCCCGGCGGCTCGAGGACGTCGGCTGCGCGGCCGTGATGCCGCTCGGCTCGCCGATCGGGTCGGGGCTGGGCGTGCTCAACCCGCACGCGATCGAGGCGGTCGTCGCGGCGGTCTCGGTGCCCGTCGTGCTCGACGCCGGCGTCGGCACGGCGAGCGACGCCGCCCTGGCGATGGAGCTCGGCTGCTCGGCGGTGCTCGCCGCCACGGCGATCACGCGGGCCGACGACCCGGTGACGATGGCCCGCGCTCTCCGGCTCGGGGTCGAGGCAGGGGCAGCGGCACGCGCGGGCGGTCGGATCCCGCGGCGCACGACGGCGCGCGCGTCGAGCCCGACGACGGGGCGGATCGGATGAACATCCCGCGCCTGCTGCTCCTCACAGACCGGTCCCAGCTCCCCGCGGGTCGAGGACTGATCGACGCCGTGCGCGCCTGTGCCGGCGCCGGTCTGACCCACGTCGTCGTCCGCGAGCACGACGTGCCACCCCCGCGCCGCGAGCGCCTGGTCACCGCTCTGGCCGCCGTCGACGGCCTGACGGTGCTGTCCTCGCGGCTCCCGGCCGAGGCTGCTGCCGGACTGCACCTGTCCGCCGATCAGGCGCAGCCGCCGTCCGGGTGGTTCGGCCGGTCCTGCCACGACCTGGGCGAGGTTCGGCGCGCGGCGGCGGAGGGGGCGGCCTACGCGACGCTGTCCCCGTTCGCCGCCACGGCGAGCAAGCCGGACTACGGACCTCCGGTCGCCCGGGTCGACTACGCCGGCCACCACGGCGTACCGGTCCTCGCGCTGGGCGGGATCGATCCCGGCAACGCCGCGGACGCCCGCGCCGCCGGCGCGCACGGTGTCGCGGTGATGGGCTGCGTCATGCGCGCCGCCGATCCCGCATTGGTCGTGCGTGCGCTGCTGAGGGAGGTCGGCGCGTGAGCCGGTTGGCCCCGCCACCGGTCGTGCTCGCGGTGGCCGGCACCGACTCCGGAGGCGCGGCCGGGCTCGCCGCCGACCTGACCACGATCGCCGACCTCGGCGCCCACGGCGCCTGCGTGGTCACGGCCGTCACGGCCCAGGACACGGCCGCCGTCCATGCCGTCCATGCCCTGCCGGCGACGATGGTGGCCGCGCAGCTCGACGCGGTGCTCGACGACCTGCCGGTCGCCGGCGTGAAGACCGGCATGCTCGGCAGCGCCGAGGTCGTCACGCTGGTGGCCGAGCGGCTCGGTGGCCGAGGGATCCCACTGGTGGTCGACCCCGTGCTCGTCGCGACCTGCGGAGCCGTGCTCGGTGACGAGCAGGTCGCCCGCGCCTACGTCGAGCAGCTGCTCCCCTTCGCCAGCGTCGTCACCCCGAACCTCGACGAAGCCCGCGCTCTCCTCGGCGCGAACCAGCCGGCGGAGCGCCTCGCCTCGATGCTGTCCCGCCTGGGACCCGCGGTGGTGCTCACCGGAGGCGTCTCGTCCGGTACCTGCACCGACTGGGTCGCCGAGCCCGGGGAGGAGCCCGTCGCCCTGCGCCACGCCGCCGTGGAGACGACGAGCGACCACGGCACCGGCTGCACCTTCAGCGCGGCGCTCACCGTGCACCTCGCCCATCGCGTCCCCCTGACCGTCGCCGTCCGCCGGGCCGCGACGTACACCGCTGCCCAGCTGCAGCTGAGCCGGCACTGGGGCCTCGGCCGCGGCCGAGGCCCGATCGCCCACACCTGAGCGGCCACACCTGTTCGCCCCACCCCGATCGTCGACCACCAGGAGAGCCATGACCGTCCACGAAGCCCACACCCGCGTCCTCGTCGAAGGACCGCGCCCCGACGTCCGGGTGCCGGTCACGCGGGTCGCGCTCACCAACGGCGAGACCTTCGACCGCTACTGCACGGAGGGGCCCGGGTCTGCTCCGGAGGCCGGGCTGCCGCGGCTCCGCGCCGCCTGGATCGAGGAACGCGCCGACACCGAGCCGTACGACGGTCGCGATACCGACCTGCTCGACAACGGCCGCGCGGCCGTGCGCCGTGGGGCGGCCCGTGAGGAGTGGCCCGGCGCCCAGGCCCGCCCGCGGCGAGCCGTCGGAAGTCGGCGGGTCACGCAGCTGCACTACGCCCGCGCCGGGATCGTGACGCCGGAGATGGAGTACGTCGCCGTTCGCGAGGGCTGCGACGTCGAGCTGGTCCGCAGCGAGGTGGCCGCCGGCCGCGCGATCATCCCGGCCAACGTGAACCACCCGGAGTCCGAGCCGATGATCATCGGCCGCCGCTTCCTCGTGAAGGTCAACGCGAACATCGGCAACAGCGCGGTGACCAGCAGCATCGCCGAGGAGGTCGACAAGCTCACGTGGGCGGTGACCTGGGGAGCGGACACGGTGATGGACCTCTCCACCGGCGACGACATCCACACCACCCGCGAGTGGATCCTGCGCAACTCCCCGGTGCCGATCGGCACCGTCCCGATCTACCAGGCACTGGAGAAGGTCGACGGCCAGGCCGACCGGCTCACCTGGCAGGTGTTCCGGGACACCGTCATCGAGCAGTGCGAGCAGGGCGTCGACTACATGACGATCCACGCCGGCGTGCTGCTGCGCCACGTGCCGCTCACCGCCGACCGGGTCACCGGCATCGTCTCGCGTGGCGGTTCGATCATGGCCGGGTGGTGCCTGGCCCACCACGAGGAGAACTTCCTCCACACCCACTTCGACGAGCTCTGCGAGATCTTCGCCCGGTACGACGTCGCGTTCAGCCTCGGCGACGGCCTGCGTCCCGGCTCGGTCGCCGACGCCAACGACGCCGCCCAGCTCGCCGAGCTGCGCACGCTCGCCGAGCTGACGACCCGGGCCTGGGAGCACGACGTCCAGGTGATGGTCGAGGGCCCCGGCCACGTGCCCCTGAACCTGGTGGAGGAGAACGTCGTGCTCCAGCAGGACTGGTGCCACGGCGCGCCGTTCTACACGCTCGGGCCGCTCGCCACCGACATCGCGCCCGGTTACGACCACATCACCAGCGCGATCGGCGCTGCCACGATCGCCATGCACGGCACGGCGATGCTCTGCTACGTCACGCCCAAGGAGCACCTCGGCCTGCCGAACCGCGACGACGTCCGCACCGGTGTGGTCACCTACAAGCTGGCCGCGCACGCCGCGGACGTCGCCAAGGGCCATCCCGGTGCCCGAGCCTGGGACGACGCGCTCAGCAGGGCCCGCTTCGAGTTCCGCTGGCGCGACCAGTTCGCCCTCGCGCTCGACCCGCAGACCGCGGAGTCCTTCCACGACGAGACCCTGCCCGCCGAGAGCGCGAAGACCGCCCACTTCTGCTCGATGTGCGGTCCGAAGTTCTGCTCGATGCGGATCTCCCAGGACGTCCGTGACCGCTTCGGTTCCGGGGTCGACGCGGAAGCAGGGATGAGGCAGAAGGCGGCCGAGTTCCTCGAGCTCGGGGGGTCGGTCTACGTCGAGCGCTGACCGCGTGGCGGTCGCGGCCTAGGCTGGCCACCATGAGCGAGCTGGACCCGTTGCGGATGCGCGTCTCGGACGCCGACCGCAACAAGGTCGCCGAGATCCTGCGTGAGGCAGCCGGCGACGGGCGGATCGACCTCACCGAGCTCGACGAGCGCCTCGAGGCGACGTTCGCCGCGAAGACCTACGCCGAGCTCGTGCCGATCACCCACGACCTGGCCTCGGCAGTCGCGTCCCAGGCTGCGGTGGTGCCGGGCGTCTCCGCGGAGCGAGCCGTGGCGATCATGGGTGGCGTCGAGCGCCGCGGCATCTGGACCGTGCCGGAGCAGTTCTCGGTGTTCTGCTTCTGGGGTGGCGCCGATCTCGACCTGCGCGAGGCGCGCTTCTCCGCGCCGGAGGTCACCTTGACGATCAACACCTTCATGGGTGGGGCCAACGTCGTGGTGAACCGCACGACCCACGTCGTGGTCCACGGCGTCGGCATCATGGGTGGCTACTCGGGCCCTCGGTCGGACCCCGGGGTGCAGCTGACCGCCGACTCACCCGTGGTGCACGTCAAGGGCGTGGCGATCATGGGCGGCGTCAGCGTGGTCCGCAAGCGGATGCCCGGCGAGGACAAGACGCCCGGCTGGCGCTACCGGCACTGAGGGTTTCGACCAGAGGTCAGGCGCGGTCGGCGGTGCGCCGGATGGCGTCGCGGAAGGTCTCGAACAGCGCCGGCGGGAGGTCGTGGCCCATGCCCGGGATCAGCAGCAGCTCGGCACCGTGGATCGCCTGGGCGGTCGAGCGACCGCCCGAGACGTGGACCATCCGGTCCTGCATGCCGTGGATGACCGTCGCCGGGATGCGCAGCGAGCGCAGGGCGCGGGCACGGCTCGGCTGGGTCAGGACCGCCATCATGTGGCGCATCACGCCGGCGGGGTTCAGGCCGCGGTCCCAGGTCTCCCGCGCCCGCGCCCGGGCGGCGTCCTCGGGCTCGAGGTAGGCCGGCGAGCCGATCGCGGCGGCGCCCTTGACCGAGGCCTCGACGTACTCCTCCAGGGTGCTGCCGCGCCGGCCGAGCATCATCGGCAGCAGCCGCGGGTCCAGCCAGCCGACCGTGCGGCGACCGGTGGTCGACATGATCGAGACCAGGCTGCGCACGCGGGACTGGTCCTGGATCGCCATCGTCTGGGCGATCATTCCGCCCATCGACACCCCGACCACGTGGGCCGACTCGATGCCGAGGTGGTCGAGCAGCCCGAAGCCGTCGCGGGCCAGGTCGGCCAGGGTGTACGGCGGCCGCACCGGCCGGCCGAGGAAGGCCTGGACCAACATGCCTCGGGTGACGCGGCCGGTCCCGCGGCTGGACCTGCCGGTGTCGCGGTTGTCGTAGCGGATCACGAAGAACCCGGCCTCGGCGAGCATCCGGCAGAAGGAGGGGTCCCACCACGTCATCGGACCGCCGAGGCCCATCACGAGCAGCAGCGGCTCGTCGTCCGCGTTGCCGAAGGTCTGGTAGCACAGCTCGACACCGGGGCTCACCGGCGCCGAGAGCTCGGCCGACTGCGCGACCTCCTGGATGGCCTCGGGTGTCCCGGCGGGACCGGAGGACCGGCGACGGGTGCGGATGCGTGGTGGCATCGGGGGGCTCTCCTCGGGGTACCGGGCAGTAATGAAGGGCTGCGAGAGGAGTGTACGGGCCGCGCCGAAGCGGCGCGCGGGCCGCGGATAACGTCGAATTGCGGCGCAATTGACGTTGAATCCTTTACTTTCGAGGACATGAACTCACCGATGGGCGACTTCCTGAGACCCGAGGGCTACCTCGGTCCGCAGGGCCTGCGCGCCCTCTCGCGGGAGAGCAGCGCGGCCGTGGAGCTCGCGCGCTACCTGCGCCGGGCCCGGGCCGACCGGAAGTCGCGCAAGTCAGGCGCGTACGCCGACGCCGGCCGGCGTCACGCCCACGAGCCGGTGATGCTGATCCCGGGGTTCATGGCCGGTGACCCGACCCTGCGCGCGATGTCCTCGATGCTGCGCGGCGCCGGCTACCGCACCTACCGTGCGCAGATCCAGGTCAACGCCGGCTGCACGCGCGAGGCCGCCGACCGGCTCGAGCGACGCCTCGAGGCGATCGCGATCCGCCGCGGTCGCAAGGTGAGCATCGTCGGGCACAGCCTGGGCGGCATGCTCGCCCGCGGCCTGGCCGCCCGCCGCCCGGACCTGGTCGCCGGCATCGTGTCCATGGGCAGCCCGATCATGGCGCCCGGCGCCGTGCACGGCGTCCTCGCCTGGGACGCCGAGATGTTGACCCGGCTCGCCCGCGCGGGCTTCGGCGGCCTGATGAGCGACGACTGCGTGGGCGGCGAGTGCGCGCGCACCAGCTTCGAGGAGATGCAGGCGCCGCTCGATCCCGACGTCGCCTTCACCGCCATCTACTCCCGGCGCGACGGCATCGTCGACTGGCGGGCGTGCATCGACCCGGCCGCGGAGGCCGTCGAGGTGCCGACCAGCCACGTCGGCATGGCGTTCGACCCGGTGGTCTTCGACGTCGTGCGCGACGCCCTCGACCGGCACCAGGTCATGCGGGCCAGTCGGGCCGCAGCTCCGGACGCGTCGGCGCCGCTGCGCCCCGCCGTGAACAGGTGATCCCGGCGACCTCGACCGCCGCCTGCAGCATCTGCTCGAGCCGGACCTCGTCGGTCGGCACGCCCGCGCCGTAGCCGCCGAACGCGGACCCCTCGTACAGCACGGCCAGGGTGGCCGCCATGAACGCGTCGCCCGCCCCGACGGTGTCGACGACCTCGACCCGGGCCGCGGGGACCCGCACGACCAGGTCGCCCACGAAGCCGACGGCGCCCTCGCCGCCCCTCGTGAGCAGCACGATCTCGGTGCGCTCGCCCTGCAGCAGCGACCGGGCGATGTCCTCGGGGTCGGCCCCGGGGTGAAGCACCTCGACGTCCTGGTCGCTGAGCTTGACCAGGTGGGCCCGCCCGGCGAGGGACTCCAGGTCGCGCCACGCCTGCACCGGGTCGGCCACGAGCGGTGCGCGGACGTTCGGGTCGTAGCTGACGAAGACGTCGCGCGCCCAGGCCTGCTCGACCAGGTCGAGCACGCTGTCCCGACCCGGCTCGAGCACGGTGCCGAGGGAGCCGACGTGCAGGGCGTCGCAGTGCGGCAGCTCCTGGTGGGGCAGTGACCAGCCGATGTCGAAGTCGTACGACGCCTCGCCGCCGTCGAGCAGCACGGTGGCCGTGGCGGTCCGGCCGGTCACCGACGGAGCGGCGATCAGCTCGGCACCGCTGTTCTCGATCTGCTCGACGATGCGGGAGCCGCGCTCGTCGTGGCCGACCTCGGTGATCAGCAGCGTCGGCACGTCCAGGCCGGCCAGGGTGGTCGCGACGTTCAGCGGCGAGCCGCCGACGGTCTCACGCGCGTGCTCGGGGTGGCCCGGGTCCGCCACGACGTCGACCAGCGACTCCCCGACGACGACGATCATCTCGGTCGCGCCCGGCCGTTCAGCGGCCGAAGTCGACGTCGGCGTACGCCTTCAGCTTGCTGAGCTTGTGCTCGCTGATGATCTGCCGGATCGTGCCACTGCGGCTGCGCATCACCAGCGAGTGCGTCGACGCGCCACCGGCGCGGTAGCGCACGCCCTTCATCAGCTCGCCGTCGGTGATGCCGGTGGCCACGAAGAAGCAGTCGTCGCCCGAGACCAGGTCGTCGGTGTAGAGCACCCGGTCGAGGTCGTGGCCGGCGTCGACCGCGCGCTCGCGCTCGGCGTCGTCCTGCGGCCAGAGCCGGCCCTGGATCACGCCGTCCATGCACTTCATCGCGCAGGCCGCGATGATGCCCTCGGGCGTGCCGCCGATGCCGAGCAGCAGGTCGATGCCGGTGTCGGCCCGCGCCGCCATGATCGCGCCCGCGACGTCACCGTCGGTGATGAACTTGATGCGGGCGCCGGCCTCACGGATCTCCTGGGCGAGGCCTGCGTGGCGCGGCCGGTCGAGGAGCACGACCGTGACGTCCTCCGGTGCGCTGCCCTTCGCCTTGGCGACCTGGTGGATGTTCTCCGCCACCGGGTAGCGGATGTCGACGACGTCGGCGGCCTCGGAACCGGTGACCAGCTTCTCCATGTAGAACACCGCGGACGGGTCGTACATCGAGCCGCGCGGTGACACCGCGAGCACCGAGACGGCGTTCGCCATGCCCTTGGCGGTCAGGGTGGTGCCGTCGATCGGGTCGACGGCGACGTCGCACTCCGGACCCTCGCCGCTGCCGACGCGCTCGCCGTTGTAGAGCATCGGGGCGTTGTCCTTCTCGCCCTCGCCGATCACGACGACGCCGTTCATGCTCACGGTCGAGATCAGCGTGCGCATCGCGTTGACCGCGACGCCGTCGGCGCCGTTCTTGTCGCCCCGGCCCACCCAGCGACCCGCAGCCATCGCGGCGGCCTCGGTGACCCGGACCAGCTCCAGGGCGAGGTTGCGGTCAGGTGACGACGGGGCCACGGCGAGCTCGTCGGGGAGGGGTGCGTCGGCCATGGCCCGATGCTATCGGGCCGAGAACGCCGTGGGGCGGCTCGCGGCGTAGATGGTCACCTCGGTCGCCTTGACCATGAGCTGGACCGTCGCGCCCGGGCCGAGGCCCAGGTCGGCGACCGCCGCCGGAGTCACGTCTGCCGCGAGCCGGTGCCCGGAGGCCTCCGTGCGCACGCGCACCCGGTCGCCCAAGGGCTCGAGGTCGGTGACCACGGCGGAGAAGGCGTTGCGCGGGCTGCCGGTCGGCGTATCGCGGAAGACGGACACCGCGTTCGGGGCGAAGACGGCGACCGCCTCCTCGGCGCGGGCAGGGGCCGGATCGCCGGTCATCCCGCGCACGACCAGGGGCGCTGCCGCGACCCCGGAGCCGTCCCACGTGCCGGCGACCAGGTTGAGACCCGCGATCCGGGCGGCGAAGACGCTGCGGGGGCGCGTGAGCACCTCGGTGGTCGGGCCGTCCTCGACGACGCGGCCGCCGTCGACCACGACGACCCGGTCGGCGAGGAGCAGCGCGTCGAGGGGTTCGTGGGTGACGAGCAGGACGGAGCGGTCGACCAGCACCTCGCGCAGCAGCTGGCGGACCGAGGGCGCGACCGCCACGTCGAGCGCGGCCATCGGCTCGTCGAGCAGGAGCAGGGCCGGATCGGCCGCGAGGGCGCGTGCGACGGCGACGCGCTGGGCCTGGCCGCCGCTGAGCTGGTGCGGCCGGCGGTCGCCGAGGTCTGCGACGCCCACGCGGTCGAGCCACAGCCGGGCGGTCGCCCGGGCCTGCGGGCGGCGTACGCCGCGTGCCCTGGGCCCGAACGCGACGTTCTCCAGCGCGGTGAGGTGCGGGAAGAGGAGCGGGTCCTGTGCGAGCAGGGCGACGTCGCGGCGGTGGGGCGCGACCACCGGGCCCGTGGCGGAGACCAGGGTGCGACCACCGAGCGTCACCTGTCCGGCCGTGGGAGCCAGGAGTCCGGCGATCACGCCGAGGACCGTCGACTTGCCGGCGCCGTTCGGGCCGAGCAGGGCCACCGTCTCGCCCGGCCCCACGGTGAGCCGGACGCTCACGTCGCGAGCGCCGACGGTGGCGTAATACTCGAGGGTGGTCATCGGGTCCCTCGGCGGTGGCGGACGGTCGCGCGGCTCGCCGGGGCGATCACCAGCACGGCGACGACGACGAGCAGCAGGGAGAGGGCGACGGCTGCGTCCGGGTCGTCGAACCGCTCGAGGTAGATCTGGATCGGCAGGGTGCGCGTGGTGCCCGCGAGCGAGCCGGCGAAGGTGATCGTCGCGCCGAACTCGCCCAGGGACCGGGCGAAGGCCAGCACGGCACCGCTGACCAGGCCCGGCAGCACCAACGGCAGGGTGACCCGCCGGAAGACCGTGCTCGGAGAGGCGCCGAGCGTCGCGGCGGCGACCTCGTAGCGCTGTCCGGCGGTGCGCAGCGCGCCCTCGAGAGAGATCACCAGGAAGGGCAGCGCGACGAAGGTCTGCGCCATCACGACTGCGACCGACGTGAACGCGACCTCGACGCCGACGACGTGCAGCGCGTGCCCGAGCAGGCCGCGCCGCCCGAAGGTGTAGAGCAGGGCGATCCCGCTCACCACCGGCGGGACGACCAGCGGGAGGAGCACGAGCGATCGTGCGGCGGCCTGCCCGCGGAAGTCGGTGCGGGCCAGCACCACCGCCATCGGCACGCCGAGGACCACGCACACGAGCGTGCTCGCGGCGCTGGTGCGCAGGCTCAGCCACAGCGCCTCGCGGGAGGACGGCGACGTGATCAGGGCGACGAGGTGGGTCCCGTCGACGCGCGAGACCATCGCGGCCAGGGGCAGCAGCACGAAGACGGCGCCGAGCCCCGCCGGCAGGTACAGCCAGCGCGGCAGCCCGACGCCCGGTGGTCTCACGGCTTGCCGAACCCCGCGTCGGCGAGCACCTGCTGGCCGTCCCGGCCGAGCACCAGGTCCACGAACTCCTGCGCGAGACGGCTCTGCTTCGCATCGCGCAGCGCGGCGATGGGGTAGACGTTCACGGCGCCCGCAGCCTCCGGGAAGGTGATGCCCTCGACCTTGCTCCCCGCGCCCTTCACGTCGGTGACGTAGACGACGCCGGCGTCGGCCTCGCCGCTGGCGACCTTGCCCAGGACGTCGGTGACCGACTGCTCCTCGCTGACCGGCTTCAGGGTGAGGCTCGCGGACCGGGCGACGCTCTGGGTCGCCGTGCCGCAGGGGACCTCGGGCGCGCAGACGACCAGCTTGACGCCGGGCTTCGTGAGGTCCTGCAGGTCCGTGATCCCGGCGGGGTTGCCGGGCGGGACCGCGATCTCGAGCGTGTTGGACGCGAAGCTCCTCGGGTCGGTTGCCGCGTCGCCGAGCTTGTCCATGTTCTTCGTGTCGGCCGAGGCGAACACGTCGGCCGGTGCCCCGGACCGGATCTGCTCGACCAGGTCGGAGGACCCACCGAAGCCGAGCCGCACGGTGACGCCGTGGTGCTCGGCCTCGAACTGCCTGCCGAGCTCGGTGAACGTCCTGGTCAGCGAGGAGGCGGCGAACACGGTGAGGGTCTGCTTCGACCCCGAGTCGTCCGAGCCGCACCCGGTCGCCGTGACGGCCAGGACCGTGGCCAGCGCGAGGGCGGACAGCGTCCTCGTGGTCCTCACGGGCGCTCCAGCACCACGTTGGTGGACTTGATCGAGGCGATCGCCCGCTCGCCGCGGGCGAGGCCGAGCTCGTCGACGGCGTCGGCGGAGAGCAGCGAGACGATCCGGTGCGGTCCGCACACCATCTCGACCTGGGCCATCACGGTGTCGCGCTTGACCGCGACCACGATGCCGGGCAGCCGGTTGCGAGCGCTGACCGAGGACGCCCGCAGGCCCTCGCGGTCGGGCTCGTCGACCAGCGCCTCCGCCAGCGTCGCCAGGTCGGCACCGCGGACCGCGCTCCGCCCGCCTTCCTGCACGGTCGCGACCCGGCCTTGGTCGATCCACCGGCGCAGGGTGTCGTCGCTGACGCCGAGCAGCTCGGCCGCCTCCGCAATTCGGTACGTCGTCACGGTGACAGTCTGCCGCATCTGCGGACGATAGGGCTCCGCGGTTCCGCTCGTGCGGTCAGACCAGGCGTGCCCAGAGATCCAGGATCGTCACGCCTGCGACGACCGCGACCGGGGTCGCGAGGAGCGCGACCGCGTGGAAGTCCCGGCTGCTCACCGTGCCGCCGTGGTGACCGACGGAGCGTCGCCAGAGGAGGTTGGCCAGCGACCCGGACCAGGTCATCGAGGAGCCGAGGTTCACGCCGATCAGCGCCGCCAGGGCGGGCGTCGTGCCGAGCGGTGCGACCAGCGGCACGATCAGCAGCGTCGCGGGCAGGTTGTTCACCAGGTTCGCGAGCACGGCGCCGACCAGCGCGGTCCCGAGCAGCGCGAGCAGCCCGGTGCTGTCCGGCAGGACCGCCCCCAGAAGGTCGCCGAGCGGACCGCGGCCGAGGGTCGCCACCACGAGCCCGAGCGCCAGGACGAACAGTGCGAAGGACGCGTGAGTGCTCCGCGCGAGTCGACCCCAGGACACCTCGCGGTGGCGCCGGGCGCGCACCGCGAGGACGGCCGCGGCGCCGCCGGCGACCCAGGCCGGGTCCACTCCGACCAGCGAGCCCGCGGCGAACCCGGCCAGCATCGCCGCGACGACGACGAGCGGCACCGTCGGCAGGGGCAGCGGGCTCGGCGCGTCCCGGCCGGAAGAGGCCTGGCGGAGGTCGTCGCGGAACCAGAGCCGGTGCGCGGCGTACTCGATCAGGAGGGTGAGCACCCACACCGGTGCCATCAGCAGCGCGAAGCGGCCGAAGCCGACGTCGAGCCGCGGCATCGCGAGCAGGTTGGTGAGGTTCGAGACCGGGAGCAGCAGCGAGGCGCTGTTGGCCAGCCGGACGCAGACCAGCTGCAGCGGACGGGCCGTCACGTGCGTCGCTGCCGCACTGGCCAGCACCACGGGCGTGAGCAGCACGACCGTGGCATCGAGGCTGAGCACGACCGTGGTCGCGGTGGCCACCACGAACGCGAGCGCGAAGATCCGCTGGTGGCTGCCGGCTCGTGCCAGCCGGGTGCCGACCGCGCCGAAGAGGCCGGCTCCCCGGCAGCACTCGGCGACGACCAGGATCGCCATCAGGAAGAGCACCACGGGCAGCAGCCGCTCGAGCTCGCGGCGCACCTCGGTGGCGTCGAGCGTGCCGGTGGCCAGCACGACCGCGCTGCACCCGAGGGCGAGGAGCGCCTCGACCCGTCCTCGGGGGTGCAGGTACGCCGCCGCGAGCAGCGCGACGAGCGCCACCACGGGGATGCCGTCGCCGAGAGCATGGAGCACCGGGAGAGGCTAGCCGGGGCTCGGTGCGCCCCACTGCGCGGTGGTTGGCAGGATGTGCGCGTGAGCCAGACCGAGCGACCCGGACCCCGACCGCCGCGCACCTTCGGCGCGATGTCGGGCGCGCTCATCTTCCTGCTGCTCCTCGTGCTGGCCTGGGTCGGGTTCCGCGCGCTCACCTCGGACAAGAAGGCGACGCCGGTCCCGACCGTCGACTGGTCGGCGTGGGTGAACGCCGGCCGCACCGAGCAGCGGCTCGCGACGTTCGCCCCCGAGAAGCTGCCCGCGGGCTGGCGCGCCACCTCGGTCCACTACGCCGGTGGCAACGAGCCGCAGTGGCACCTCGGCCTGCTGACCGACCGGGGGAAGTACGTCGGGATCGAGGAGTCGCTCTCCTCCACCAAGGACCTGGTCACCCAGTACGTCGACGAGGCAGCCGTGCGCGGCAAGGACGTCGAGGTCGGCGGGCAGACCTGGCAGAGCTGGTCCGACGCCGGTGGCGACCACGCCCTGGTGCGCTCGGTCGAGGCAGCGGGCCGGCCCTACGAGTCGGTGCTGGTCGGCGGCTCGGCCGATGCCGCGACGGTCGCGCGGTTCACCGGCTCGCTCACCGCGGGCACGGTGACCCCGGCACGCTGAGGTCAGCCCTTCTCCTCGAGCGCGGCGTCGAGCCGTTCCCGGGCGCCGTCGAGCGCGGCCTGGCAGATCCGGGCCAGCTCCTCGCCGCGCTCCCACAGGGCCAGCGACTCGGCGAGGCTGGTGCCGCCCTGCTCGAGCGTGCGGACCACCTCGATCAGCTGGTCCCGGGCCTCCTCGTAGCTGGGCTCCGGGGCGTTCTCGGGATCAGTCATCGGACTCCTCGTCCTCCTCTGCGGTGTCGTCCTCGGGGCTGCCCACGGTGGGCAGGGGGATCGGTTCGACGCCTTCGACGGCCGCCGAGATCCGGCCGTCGGCGACGCGGATCGTCACCCGTTGTCCTGCCGTGACGTCCTCGACGCTGCTGAACAGCCGACCCTCGCCGTCGGAGAGCACCGCGTAGCCGCGGCGCAGCGTGGCCAGCGGCGACAGCGCGCGGACGCGGGCGACCTGGTGCACGAGGTCGTCCTCGGCGCGGTCGAGCACATGGCCGAGGACGCGCCGGCTGCGCGCCCGCAGCGCCATGACCTCCTCGACCCGACCGGCGAGCCCGCTGCGGGGGTCGGCCAGGCTGGGCCGGCTGCGCAGGGCGTCCAGCTGGTGCTGCTCCTGAGCGATCCGCTGGTGCATCCAGCGGCGCATCCTCTCCCGCGTCTGGAGCACCCGCTGGGCCTCCTCGGCCACGTCCGGGACCACCCGACGCGCGGCATCGGTGGGCGTGGACGCGCGCAGGTCGGCGACCAGGTCGAGCAGGGGAGTGTCCGGCTCGTGGCCGATCGCCGAGACCACGGGCGTGGTCGCGGCGTGGACCGCGCGCACCAGGCCCTCGTCGGAGAACGGCAGGAGGTCCTCCACCGAGCCGCCGCCGCGCGCGATCACGATCACGTCGACGGTCGGGTCGGCGTCGAGCTTGCGGAGGGCGTCGATGACCTGGGCCGCGGAGTTCGGGCCCTGCATCGCGGCGTACTCGACCGCGAAGGCGACGCCCGGCCAGCGCCGCCGGGCGTTCTCCAGCACGTCCTTCTCGGCAGCGGACGCCTGTGCGGTGACCAGACCCACCTGCCGCGGCAGGAACGGCAGCGGCCGCTTCAGCTCGAGCGCGAACAGGCCCTCGGCGGCCAGCAGCTGGCGCCGGCGCTCGAGACGGGCGAGCAGCTCGCCCTCGCCGACCAGCCGGATCTCGCGCACCTGCAGGGACAGCGAGCCGCGGCCGGGGTAGACGGTCGGCTTGGCGTAGGCCACGATCTGGGCGCCGTTGACCAGCGGGCTCGGCAGCGCGTCCACCACCGCCCGCGGGGCGGTCAGGTCGACCGACACCTCGGCGAGCTTGTCGCGCAGCCGGATGAAGTCGGTGCCGGAACCGGCCGGGCGGTTCAGTCCGATCACCTGGCCCTCGACCCAGATGGCGCCGAGGCGGTCGACCCAGCCGGCGATCATCCCGACCACCTGGCGGACCGGCACGGGCTGCTCGGGAGAGGTCTCCATGCGGGTGCCGGCTGCCACGTGCGAGACCCTACGCCGTGGCTCCGTCAGTCGAGCGGCTGCGCGCGGCACGGCGCGCGTTCGCCGATCCGTAGGATGGGCCCATGACCACCGACCTGGGCAACCCGGCCGTCTTCTCGCCCGACGAGGCCGACCGCGCCGTGCTGCTGGCCGCTCCCCGCGGCTACTGCGCCGGCGTCGACCGGGCCGTGATCACCGTGGAGAAGGCACTCGACCTGTACGGCGCGCCGGTCTACGTGCGCAAGCAGATCGTGCACAACAAGCACGTCGTGGCCAACCTGGAGTCGCGCGGCGCGGTCTTCGTCGAGGAGCTCGGCGAGGTCCCCGAGGGCGCCACGGTGGTGTTCTCCGCCCACGGGGTGTCGCCGACGGTGCACGCGGAGGCCGAGGCGCGCGGCCTCAAGACGATCGACGCCACCTGCCCCCTCGTGACCAAGGTGCACCACGAGGCGAAGCGGTTCGCGGGCGAGGACTACGACATCCTGCTGATCGGCCACGAGGGCCACGAGGAGGTCGAGGGCACCGCCGGCGAGGCTCCCGAGCACATCCAGCTGGTGCAGACCCCCGAGGACGTCGCCCACGTGGTCGTGCGCGACCCGGCGAAGGTCGCGTGGCTCTCGCAGACGACGCTGTCGGTCGACGAGACCATGACGATCGTCGACGCCATCCGCCAGCGCTTCCCGCAGCTGCTGGACCCGCCCAGCGACGACATCTGCTACGCGACCCAGAACCGGCAGCTGGCGATCAAGGAGATCAGCAAGGACGCCGACCTGGTGATCGTGGTCGGCTCGGCCAACTCCTCCAACAGCGTCCGGCTCGCCGAGGTCGCGCTCGAGTCGGGTGCCAAGGCGGCGTACCGCGTGGACGACGCCTCCGAGATCGACCTCGCGTGGCTCGACGGCGTCGACAAGGTGAGCGTCACGTCCGGTGCCTCCGTGCCCGAGGACCTCGTCCAGGGCGTGCTCACGTTCCTCGCCGACCACGGCTACCCCGCGGCGCAGGCCGTGCACACGGCGGAAGAGTCGCTGATCTTCGCCCTGCCGCCCGAGCTCCGTCGCGACCTGCGCGCCCGGGAGAAGTCGCAGGCGTAGGCGACCGACCCCGTGGCCCGCTATCTCGACATCCATCCGGTCAACCCGCAGCCGCGGCTGATCGAGCAGGTCGTCTCGCTGCTGCGCGACGACGGCCTGATCGCCTACCCGACCGACTCGGGCTACGCGCTCGGCATCCAGCTGGGCAACCGGGCCGGGCTCGACCGGATGCGGGCGGTGCGCCAGCTCGACGACAAGCACCACTTCACGCTTCTGTGCCACGACTTCGCACAGATGGGTCCGCTGGTGCACATCGACAACGCGGTCTTCCGGATGGTGAAGGCCGCCACGCCCGGGCCGTACACGTTCATCCTGCCGGCCACCTCGGAGGTGCCGCGCCGGCTGATGCACCCGAAGAAGCGGACGGTCGGCGTGCGCATCCCCGACCACGTGCTGGCGCACGCGCTTCTCGAGGCGCTGGGGGAGCCGCTGATCTCGACGACGTTGCTCCTGCCGGGCCAGACCGAGCCGCTCACGGAGGGCTGGCTGGTCAAGGACGAGCTGGATCAGCTGCTCGACGCGGTCATCGAGGGCGAGGCCGGCTCGCTGCCGTCCACCGTGGTCGACTTCACCTCGGGGGTCGCCGAGATCGCCCGGTACGGCGCCGGCGACGCGTCGCGGTTCGAGTGAGCCCGACCGACCGGCAGGTCGGTGACGGCGTCGTCGCCGAGGGCCGCGCCGGTGCCATGCCGTCGCAGCACGCGTGACCGGATCGCCAGGACCACGAGCGCGAGGGCGTAGCCGGCCAGCAGGGGACCGGAGTGACGCGCCAGGCCGGAGATCACCGACTGGACGAAGCCGTCGCCGGACGAGGCGATGGCCGCGCGGTGACCGAGCCCGAGCAGCACGCAGATGCCGAGCAGCAGCATCGGCGGCAGCACGCCCACCCGGAAGAAGTCCTGGGGTCGGATGGCCAGGGCCATGCCCACGCAGAGCACGATGAAGCCGCTGTCGAAGATCCGCTCGAGCCGACCGGTGACGACCAGGTCGGCCGCGACCAGGAGCGCGGAGACGAGCGTCGAGAACCGCGTGACCCGGCGTCCGGACCAGCGGCCCTCCTCCCACAGCGTGGGTGCGCTCACCTCTTCACGGTAGGTCGGCACGTCGCTGCCTCAGGGGAGCCACGCCGGACGGTGTCGGCGCGGGATCGGGGAGCTCGGGACGCTCCTCGGCGACCGCGTCGAGCAGCTCGGCCGCCGTGAGCGGCCGCGGGGAGTCCTCGACGGGCCGGGGTGCCTCGATGCGCTCGTCGAAGTCGGCCACGTCGGCGAAGTGCCGGGCGGTGACGAAGACCCGGCTCTCCAGGGAGCCGACCGTGCTGTTGTAGGCGTCGATCGTGCCCTTCAGCGAGCGGCCCAGCTTGTCGAGGTGCCGGCCGACCGTGCCCAGGCGGGAGTAGAGGTCGCGGCCCAGCTCGTGGATCTCCCGGGTGCGCTCGGCGAGTGCCTCGGTCGTCCAGCCGTAGGCGATCGTGCGCAGCAGCGCGATCAGCGTGGTGGGGGTGGCCAGCACGACGTTGCGACCGGCGGCGTGCTCGAGCAGCGTCGGCTCGGCCTCGAGCGCGGCGGACAGGAACGACTCGGCGGGCAGGAACAGCACCACGAACTCCGGCGACTGGTCCAGGGCGCGCCAGTAGGACTTCGCGGACAGCTGGTCGATGTGCGCACGTACCTGGCGGCCGTGGTGCGCGAGGTGCGCGCGCTGCTCGTCCGGGTCGTCGGTGGCCAGCGCGTCCAGGTAGGCCGCCAGCGGCACCTTCGCGTCGACGACCACGCTCTTGCCGCCGGCGAGGTGCACCACGACGTCGGGCCGCTGCACACCGTCGGGGCCGGCGAGGTGGACCTGCTCGGAGAAGTCGCAGTGGTCGACCATGCCGGCCAGCTCGACGCTCCGGCGCAGGTGCATCTCTCCCCACTGGCCCCGGACCTGCGGCTTGCGCAGCGCGCTCGCCAGCGCGGTGGTCTCGCGGCGCAGGGTGTCGGTGGAGTGCCGGACCTCGTCGACCTGCTGGTGCAGCGTGCTCTGCCAGGACACCCGCTGGTGCTCGAGGTCACGCATCCGGTCGTGCAGGCGGTCGAGCCCGTCGCGGATGACCGCGGTGTCCTGGGCGCGGTCGAGGTCGGTCGCACCGCCGCGGCCGCCGACCAGGACCGAGCCCAGGACGCCCAGGAGCACCCCGATCACCAGGGTCAGCAGGGGAAGCAGGATGTCCATGCCCCGAACGCTGCCAGCACCCTCCGACAGATCCCGTGGCGCCACGCGCGGGCGGGCAGCCCTGCAGTGGCCGGTTCCGGTACGCCGGGCCGGGCCGGAGGAGCACGATGGGAGGGTGACCGCGCCCCTGGCCTCGGAGAAGTTCCAGGCCTTCACCGGACAGCACTGGTTGCTGATCGGGATCTTCCTGATCGGGCTCGTCGTCGTGATCGTCCGGGGCCGCTCGCACCGCGGCACGCCGCGGGAGCGGCCGATCCGCCGCGGCTACGCCGTCGTGCTCGCGCTGGCGGCGGTGACCATGCTCGTCTACTACACGGTCGAGCCCGGCGGCTTCCGCCTCGGCACGTCGTTGCCGCTGGAGCTGTGCGACCTCGCGGAATTCACGGCGGTCGTCGCACTCTGGACGAAGAGCCCGCGAGCCGCGGCGTTCACCTACTACGTCGCCCTCACCCTCTCGATCCAGGCGATCGTCACCCCGTCGCTCGGTCAGACCTTCCCGAGCCCGCGCTACTTCGGCTTCTGGACGCTGCACTTCCTGGTGGTGTGGGCGGCGGCGTACCTGACCTGGGGCCTGGGCTTCCGCCCCACCTGGTCGCTCTACCGCGCCACGCTGGTGGCCACCCTGGTGTGGGCCCTGGTCGCGTTCCCGCTCAACGAGGTGCTCGACACCGACTACGGCTACCTCAACCGCAAGCCGTCCTCGGCGTCGCTGCTGGACCTGCTCGGGCCCTGGCCCTGGTACCTCGTGGCAGCCGCGGCCATCATCGCGACGGGCTGGGCGTTGGTCCTCACGCTGCCGTGGACGCTGGCCGCCCGGCGCCGCGCGGCCGACCCGGCCGCCGGTCAGTCGGCGAGGTCGACGATCACCGGGGCGTGATCCGAGGCTCCGTTGCCGTGGCCGTCGGAGCCGCCGCGCTCCTCGCGGTCGACGCGGGCGCCGGTGACGCGGTCGGCGACGGCCGGCGAGCCGAGCACCAGGTCGATGCGCATGCCGCGATTGCGCTCGAACCGCTGGCGGTAGTAGTCCCAGTAGGTGAAGCCGTCGGCGCCTTTCACGTGCGGCTCGACGAGGTCGGTCCAGCCGGCGTCGAGGAACCGGCGGTACGCCGCCCGCTCGGCCGGCGTGACGTGGGTGGAGTGGGCGAAGCGCGTGATGTCGAAGACGTCGTCGTCGGTGGGCGCGAGGTTCCAGTCGCCGCCGAGCACGGTCGGCGTGCCGAGCCACGCCGTGGCCGCGTCGTGGAGCCGGTCGAGCCAGTCGAGCTTGTAGACGTAGTGGGGGTCGTCGGGCTTGCGGCCGTTGGGGACGTAGAGCGACCACACCCGGATGTCCCCGCACGTCGCTCCGACGGCACGGGCCTCGGCGGTCATGGAGTCGCCCCACCCGGGCATGCCGTCGAAGCCGACGCTCACGTCGGCGAGGCCGACCCGGCTGATGATCGCGACGCCGTTCCACTGGTCGAAACCGGCGGCAGCGACGTCGTAGCCGAGCGACTGCAGGCCCATCAGGGGCAGCTGGTCCTCGCGTGCCTTGGTCTCCTGCAGCAGGAGCACGTCGAGGTCGTGGCGCTCCAGGAGTGCCTCGACCCGGTCGATCCGGGAGCGGAGGGAGTTGACGTTCCAGGTGGCGATGCGCACCCGGCGAGACTAGGACACGTGCCCGAGCACCAGGGGGACGACGACCGCGGCGGCGTACCGGCGCGCGGCCGCCGGGGTGTCCAGGTCCGGGCCGCCGTCCGGGGTCAGCACCAGCGAGTGGATCAGGCGGGCCACGGTGTGCCCGAGGTCGCGCGGGTCGGCCGGGGGCTCGGTGCCCCGCCACCGGTGGAGCTCGCGGATCCGGTGCGCCAGGGTGTCGGCGGCGAAGCCCAGCACGTCGCCGGCGCCGACGGTCATGCCCTGGGCGATGAGGTCGCCGTCGATCTGCCGCATCCGCTCGAGCAGCGGGTGGCTGCGCATCAGGGCGACCGCCTCGGTGAACATCGTCACGACGTTCGCGGCCGGGTCGAAGTCCGCTCCGGAGTCCGCGTCCTCCGGTACGTCGGGCACACGCCGGGTCAGCTCCTCGAGCACGCGTCCCGCCTCGTGCAGGTACGCCGCGGCGAGCAGCTGCTCGCGACTGCCGAACCGGCGGTAGAGGGTCGCGCGGTTGACCCCGGCCCGCCGGGCGACGTCGTCGGTGCTGGTGCGCCGGATGCCCGTCAGGGCGAACTGCTCGAGGGCGGCCTCGAGGATCGCGACGTCGGTGGCCACGCGTCCCTCCTTGCGACAATGCAACAAATCGTGTTTCATTGTTGCACATGACCGCGAGTCCCGCCGTACCGGCGCCCGAGCAGGACCCGGCGTGGCGACCCGCCGTGACGCTGGCCGACCTGCTGCACGAGGTCGGGCTGATGCTCGGCTCCGGGTCGGCGGTGATGTACCAGCTCGCGGTCTGGGGCGTCGGCAAGGGCGTGGCCGAGCACTCGACCACGATGCAGAGGCCCGTCGACCGGCTGCGCACCACGCTGACCTACGTCTACGTGATGGGCCTGGGCACCGACGAGGAGCGCGCGACGGTCGCGCGCATGGTCAACCGGGCGCACGGGCCCGTGCGCGGCGAGGGCTACAGCGCGTTCGACCCCGACCTCCAGCTCTGGGTCGCCGCGACGCTGGCCGAGGTGGCCCGCGAGATGTGGGAGAAGATCGCCGGTCCGCTGGACGCGGCGACGCTCGAGCACCTCTACCGGGAGGGCTGGGTCTACGGCACCGCGCTCCAGGTGAAGCCGGAGATGTGGCCGCCGACGCGCGCGGAGTTCGAGGCGTACTGGGAGCGCATGCAGGGCGAGTTCCGCTCCGACCCGCAGATCCAGCGGTATGCCCGCGCGCTGCTCTCGACCAAGGATGCGAAGTGGTTCGTCAAGCCGATCACGCCGTTGATCAGTCTGGTCACCCGGGGCAACCTCAGCCCGGCCGCCCGCGAGGTGCTCGCCCTGCCGTGGAGTGCGCGCGACCAGCGCCGCTACGACCGCTTCTGGCGTGTCGTGCGGGTGGTCTACCCGCGGGTCCCGAGACGGATCCGCGCGCTACCCGCCCGCGTCGCCATGGCGGAGGTCCGCTGGCGGATGCGGACCGGTCGCCGCGTCATCTGACCGCCGGGGTGGTTTCATCGTCGCCATGAGGCGGCTGATCGAGATCATGCTGGTCGTCGCGATCCTGCTCGACGCGGCGTACTGGACGATCTGGTTCAGCAACCGTGACTGGATCGCGAGCGAGCACAGGAAGGCGTACTACGACTTCGAGAACGCCTTCCCGCTGGCCGACCTGTGGCTCGGGGTCGCGTGCGTGCTCGCCCTGGTGACCCTGCGGGCCCGTCGTCCGAGCGCGTTGCTGTGGCTGGTCTGCGCGGGCAGTGCCGGTCTCTACCTGTTCGGCATGGACTTCCTGTACGACGTGGAGCACGGCATCTTCACCAAGGGGGGAGGCGGGGCGTTCGAGGCCGTGATCGTCGCGCTGACGCTGGTCTTCTCCGTGACGTTGCTGCGCTGGTCGTGGCGGCACCGCGGCGAGCTGCTCTCGGGAGACCGCGCCGGCGACTGAGTCCGTCGCCACTCCTTCGCTCCGAGGGGTGGGATTCTTCGGACGTTTCGCCCCGACCCGACCCTGGTTTCGGAAACACTGTCCGCATGCCGTTTCGGAAGTCGGACCGCGGCTCGGGCGTGCTGAGCATCGCCGAGGGCGTGGACCGGGTCTTCCGCGACGTCATCGTGATGATCGCCGTGGCGGCGGTCGCGCTCACGACCATCTTCGTCTATCTGGTGGCCGCGATCAGGCCGGAGCAGAGCAGGTACCGGTCGGCCGCCAGCGCCCTGGCGCTCGCGCACGCGGCGATGCTCGACGAGGCGTCCGGGCTGCGGGGCTACCTGCTGGTGCGCGACCAGCGGCTGCTCGACACCTACCAGCAGGGCATGACCGCGGTCGAGGCGCAGAACGCGAGGCTCGACGGCTACCTCGGGGCCGATCGCACGCTGGCGCCCCTGCTGCTGAAGATGCGGGTCGCGGCGCAGGCCTGGGAGTCGGAGTGGGTGCGCACGGTCCTCGCCGGGAACGTGCCGAGCGACATCCAGGCGGCCGAGGTGTTCTACGCGCGCGGGGACGACCTGTTCCAGGCCTATCGCCGGGCAGAGTCCGTGCTCAACGATCGGCTGCAGGCTCGTCGTGACGACCTGTACTTCCAGCAGGACCGGCTGCTCGCCTCGGGGCTGGTCACGACGGTGGTGCTCGCGGCGTTCATCATCGTGATGGCGAACCGGCAGCGTCGCCGGCTGAAGGACGCCGTGGTCGCGCCGGTCCTCGGCATCATCTCGGCCACCGACGCGATCGCGCGCATGGACCTCGGCGTCCAGGTCGAGCCCTCCGGCCCGGCAGAGTTCCAGCGGATCGGCGAGGGCATCAACCGGATGCGGGACGCGCTCTCGGAGTCGCTCTACCAGGAGCTCGCCGCCCAGGAGCGGATCGAGGCCCAGGCAGACCAGCTGCGCACGATCCTCGCCATGTCCCGCGAGATCTCGGGCAGCCTGAACCTCGGCTACGTGCTCGAGGCGGTTGCCTCGGCGGCCTCGACGGTCAGCGGCTTCCCGCGGGTGATCATCTGGCTCACCGACGACGAGAGCGGCCGCACCCTCTCGGGGGTCTACGACTCCACGACCGGGCACGGCGTACCGGAGGAGAACCTGAAGGCGGAGCTGGGTGTCGGCGTGGTCGGGCAGGCAGTCCGCTACGGCCGCACCGCGACCACCCACGAGCTCGGCGAGCCGACCGTCGAGATCAACCTCGGGCACACGCTGCGCATGCTGGCGGTGCCGCTGATCGTCGGTGCACGCATCGCGGGCGCGATCGAGGTCTCCAGCACCACTCCCAGGCTGCTCTCGCCCGGCAGCCTGGACGTCCTCGAGACCCTCGCCAGCCACGCCGCCGCGGCGATCGAGGCAGCCAGCCTGCACACCTACACCGCGGAGCTCGCGCACACCGACGGCCTGACCGGCCTGGCGAACCGCAGGCTGCTCGACCACGACCTCGCGCTCGAGTGCGAGCGTGCCGCCCGCTACGGCCGGCCCTTCGCCCTGATCATGTTCGACCTCGACCACTTCAAGCGGCTCAACGACACCTACGGCCACACGCGCGGCGACGAGGTGCTCCAGCAGCTCGCCGAGGTCGTCTCCCGAGAGGTCCGCACGACCGACACCGTCTACCGGTACGGCGGTGAGGAGTTCGCGGTGCTCGTCCGCGAGACCGGGCCGGACGACGTCCACGGGCTCGCGGAGCGGCTGCGCTCGCGGGTCGAGGAGCACTTCGCCTCCCGGGGATCCGTCGGGCCGGTCACCGCGTCCTTCGGGATCGGGCTGGTGCCGCCCCTGCCGCCGGTGCCGGCCGAGGTGGTCGGTGCGGCCGACGCGGCGCTCTACTGGTCGAAGGCCGAGGGCCGCAACCGCGTCACGATCCGGCACGCCGAGGCGTGAGCGACGAGGGCACAGGCTCGTGAGTCGTTCGTGCGGACTCGGTCGTCACGCGAGTGCCGACGTGCGCGGTCAGGACCGCCAGACCGAGGCCACGTCGCGGCGGTAGCCACGACCGAAGAGTCCGCCGATGATCGCCAGCACCGGCTTCGGCACCGACGCGGTGAGCGCCGCCATCTCCTCGGGGCTCGCGCCGTCGCTCACCCACGCGAAGAACCGGCCGCCCTTGGCCGGCGACACCTTCGCGAACTGCTTGCCCATCGCCTTCATCTCCGGGCCGTCGGCGTGGGCGAGGTAGACCGCCTCGGTCTCCTGCTCCTCGTGGTCGAGATGGGCGACGGCCACGGTCCGGAGCTCGGTCATCGCCGCGCGAGCCGCAGCGGCGTCGGCCGCGGTGGCGGTGCCCCTGAAGGTCGCCATGGCGGACCGCGTGGCGGCCAGTGCCTGCGCCATCCGGTCGTGCTCCTCGTCGAACGTCGCGAGCAGGTCCTGGCTGACCCCGATCGACGCCATCGCCGGCCACGCGATTTCGTGCTCGCCCTCGTGGTGCTCGGTCAGCTGGGCGTCGAAGTTGTCCCAGGCCGTGCCCAGCTGGGCGGCCCGGGCGTGGTCGCCGTCGCGGAAGGCGGCCAGCGCGTCCAGGAAGCGTTGGAGGTCGCGGCGGACCGCACCGTGGATCACCTTGTTCATGCTCATCGCAGCCATGCCGCGACGCTACCGCTGCCACTCGTTCATGCCGAGTGCATTTGCGCCCGTAGAGTGCCCCTCCGTGCTCCTCGCTCCGCTCGTCGACCCGACGTCGCCGACTCGGCCTCGACGAGCAAGCTCGTCGGGCGCTCGCTAGGCTCCGCGGGTGGCCCTCACGATCGGCATCGTCGGACTTCCCAACGCGGGCAAGTCCACGCTCTTCAACGCCCTCACCAAGAACAACGTCCTCGCGGCGAACTACCCCTTCGCCACCATCGAGCCGAACGTCGGCGTGGTCGGCGTACCGGACCCGCGCCTGCACGTCCTCGCGGAGATCTTCGGCTCGGCCCGCGAGCTGCCGGCGACGGTGGAGTTCGTGGACATCGCCGGCATCGTGGCGGGTGCGTCGAAGGGGGAGGGCCTGGGCAACAAGTTCCTCAGCCACATCCGCGAGTCCGCGGCGATCTGCCAGGTGACGCGCGTCTTCCGCGACGAGGACGTGACCCACGTGGAGGGCAAGGTCGACCCCGCGTCGGACATCTCCATCATCCAGACCGAGCTGATCCTCGCCGACCTGCAGACGGTCGAGAAGGCGATCCCCCGGCTGGAGAAGGAGGCCCGGGGCAACAAGGACCTCGTGCACAACCTCGAGGCCGCGCGCGAGGCCCTCGCCGCGCTCGAGTCCGGCACGCCGGTCATCGCCACGAAGATCGACCGCGACCTGATCCGCGAGCTGATGCTGCTGACCGCGAAGCCCTACATCTACGTCTTCAACTGCGACGCCGACGAGCTCGGCGACGACGACCTCAAGAAGCGGATGAGCGAGCTGGTCGCGCCGCACGAGGCGATCTTCCTCGACGCCAAGTTCGAGGCCGAGCTGGTCGAGCTGGGCGACGACGACGAGGCCCGCGAGATGCTGCACGAGATGGGAGTCGACGAGCCCGGTCTCGACGTGCTCGCGCGCGTCGGCTTCGACACCCTCGGCCTGCAGACCTACCTGACTGCCGGGCCCAAGGAGGCCCGGGCCTGGACGATCCGCAAGGGCGCCACGGCCCCGGAGGCTGCCGGTGTGATCCACACCGACTTCCAGAAGGGCTTCATCAAGGCCGAGGTGGTCTCCTTCGACGACCTCGTCGAGGCCGGCTCGATGGCGGCCGCCAAGGCGGCCGGCAAGGTGCGCATGGAGGGCAAGGACTACGTGATGGCCGACGGCGACGTCGTCGAGTTCCGCTTCAACGTCTGAGTTCGAGGGTGAGCGTGGAGTTCGTCGAGAAGTACGGTCCCTGGGCGCTCGTCGCCGGTGCCAGCGAGGGCGTGGGTGCGGCGTTCGCGGAGGCGCTCGCCGCGCGCGGGCTCAACGTGGTGCTGCTCGCGCGACGCCAGCAGGCGCTGGACGAGGTCGCAGCACGGATCCGCGCGACGTCCGGCGTCGAGACGCGCACGCTGGCGGTCGACCTCGCCGGGCCCGACGCGACCGCGTCGGTGACGTCCGCGCTCGCCGACCTGGAGATCGGCCTGCTGGTGTACTGCGCGGGCGCCGACGCCGACTACGCAGCTCTCCTGGACAAGCCGGTCGGCACCGCACAGGCCCTGATCCGGCGCAACTGCACGGTCCTCGTCGAGCTGTGCCACTCCTTCGGTGCGCCGATGGTCGCGCGTGGCCGCGGCGGCATCGTGATCTTCGGCTCGGGCAGCGGGTTCGCGGGTGCACCGAAGCTGGCGACGTACGCCGCGACCAAGGCGTTCGACATGGTCTTCGCCGAGGGCCTGTGGGCCGAGCTCGAGCCGCACGGCGTCGACGTGCTGGGTCTCGTCCTCGGTGAGACCGACACCCCGGCCCTGCGGCGCATGCGCCACCAGCTCGGCCTCGCCGGCTCGCCCGACGAGCGGCCACCCGGCGCCGCCCGGGTCGAGGACGTCGTCGCCGACGGGCTCGCCCACCTGGGTCGCGGGCCGATCCGGATGGCCGATCGCAAGCTGCGGCTGGGCTCGCGCGGCTTCTTCCCGATGGGCCGCAACCGGATGGCCCGGCTGATGACCCAGGCGACGGTGAAGACGATGGAGCCGCGCGGCTGAGGTCGACCGCGGACGTCGACGTCCGCGCCGCGGGGCTGCCGGCGTCGTAGGATCGGCGACGTGAGCGGGGACACGCACCGGTCGGCCGAGGGCGAGGACGCGACGCCGCCCGTGGCCCAGGACGACTTCGCGGAGTTCGCCGAGCCGCCGCGGCACCGGCCGCCCGAGGAGGCGTTGCAGGAGCGCCCGAGCGAGCCCGAGGCCGACAGCGCCCAGAGCGAGGTGGACGACGTCATCGCCCGGCTCCGTCGGAAGCGGGCCGAGGAAGGCTGACGCACCTGGGCGCGGCCGAGCCCGCGGCGGGTCGTCCTACACGGACTCGCGCGCCCGGCCGACCCCCGGCACCAGCAGCACCAGCGTGACCGCCGCGACCGACCAGCCGACGTGCGTGGCGCCGACGGCGCCCGGGTGGGCGAACCACCAGTGCGTCAGGCCGTGCGTGGTCGTCATCCGGTGCGCGTAGTCGGTCACGAACGGCTGCCACAGCACGACCACGGTGACGAGGGTCGTCCACGGGACCGTCCAGGTCGTGCCGAGGAGGTCGAAGAGCACCGCGGCGAGGGCGGCGCTCCCGACGTAGTAGGCGTTGTCCTGCGGGTCGAGCGCGAGGCGCACGGCCACGGTCACGAGCAGGACGCCGGGCCAGCGGCCGGTGAGTCCCGCGACGGCCGCGGTCACCGTGGACCCGAGCAGCTGGGCGGTGCGGCCCCAGCCCGGGACCACCGTGCCCCGCACGCCGAGCGCGTGCAGCCCGGACGACGGCACCAGCGCCACGTTCGGGCGCAGCGCCGTCAGGGTCGCGGAGTCGGCCAGCACGAACGGCAGCCAGGCGGCACTGGTGCCGAGCACCGCCGTGGCCACGGACCCTGCCCAGGCCGAGGCGGGGAGGGAGAGCAGCAGGCCGACGGTCCCGAGTGCCCACGGCTTGCAGGCGATCGCGGCGGCGACGGCGAGCCCGGCGAGGACGGGGCGACCGGCGCACAGGGCGTGGACCGCTGCGACGACCGCGATGAGGGCGAGCACGTCGTCGAGGTGGCCCCAGCGCACCGAGAGCACGGTCCAGGCGGGCGCGAGCACGAGGCCGGCAAGGAGGACGCGGACGGTGCGGCGGGCTGTCGGCAGGAGGGGCACGAGTGCCGCCAGCAGCAGGGGGCCGGCCGCGGTCATCGCGACCAGCGCGGTCTTCTCCGCGGCCCCGGACGGCAGCACCCGCAGGCACGCCGCGACCAGGAGCGACAGCGGCCCGGTCTGCAGCTCCGGATGGTCGGCGTACACGTGCAGGGCGTGCGGACCGGTCAGCCATCGACCACCGTCGGCGAAGAAGTGCCAGGACAGGCCCGACACCGACCACGCACGGCTCGCCCACCACGCCGTCCACGCCGCGACCACCACGAGAGCACCGACGGTCGGCCCGGAGCCTCCGATGAGCCGTCGCGCCACCACGCTCCGACAGTAGGGGAGCAGCCGGTGCGACGGCGGGCCATTGACCACCGTGCCAGCCTTGGAAGGTGAGCGACTGGTTCCTCCCCGAGGACGAGCGACCGTGGACGTCGGGCAACCTGGTGCGTCCGCTCGTCCACGGCGCGAGCTACTTCGCTCGCCTGGTGGAGGTCGTGGGCGGCACGCGTGCCGGCGACCGGATCGTGTTCACGGACTGGCGTGGCGACGCGGACGAGCGCCTCGCCGACGGCGGCCCGACGATCGGCGAGCTGCTGCGCGACGCGGCGCACCGCGGGGTCGACGTGCGCGGCCTGCTGTGGCGCTCGCACAGCGACAAGGCCCGGTTCAACGCCCAGGAGAACCGCCACCTCGGGGAGGTGGTCAACGAGGCCGGCGGCGAGGCGCTGTTCGACGAGCGGGTACGCCGCGGCGGCTCCCACCACCAGAAGCTGCTCGTCGTCCGCCACCGGGGCCGGCCCGACGAGGACGTCGCCTTCGTCGGCGGGATCGACCTGTGCCACGGCCGGCGCGACGACGCGGAGCACCGGGGTGATCCCCAGCCTGCGCCGCTGGACGAGCGGTACGGCCCCCGGCCGCCGTGGCACGACGCCTCGCTGGAGATCCGCGGACCCGCGGTGAGCCACGTGCTCGACGTGTTCTCCGAGCGCTGGGACGACCCGACGCCGCTTGACCACCGCAATCCCTACCGGGCCCTCATGCAGCGGGCCGCGCGGATGCCCCGGCACCCGGAGCCCCTGCCGGAGCGCTGGGACCCACCCCCGGACGCCGGGCCGCACCTCGTGCAGGTGCTCCGGACCTATCCCGCCAAGCGGCCGGCGTTCCCGTTCGCGCCCGAGGGCGAGCGCTCGATCGCCCGGGCCTACGAGCGGGCCTTCGCGCGCGCCAAGCGCCTGGTCTACGTCGAGGACCAGTACTTCTGGTCCGGCCTCGTGGCCGGGGCCCTGGCCGATGCGCTCCGGCGCGAGCCCGGCCTGCAGGTGATCGCGGTGGTGCCCCGGTTCCCCGAGGAGGACAGCGCGGTCAGCGGCACGCCGATGCGGTTGGCCCAGCACGAGGCGCGCGACGTGCTCCACGAGGCCGGTGCCGGGCGGTTCGCGATGTACGACATCGAGAACACCGCCGGCACGCCGATCTACGTGCACGCGAAGATCTGCATCGTCGACGACACCTGGATGACCTGCGGCTCGGACAACCTCAACGTGCGGTCGTGGACCCATGACTCGGAGGTCACCTGCGCGGTGGTCGACCCGGAGGGCGAGCTGCCCGTCGCCCTGCGCACCAGCCTGTGGGCCGAGCACCTCGGGCTCCCGCAGGACGACCCCCGGCTCCGCGATCTCGACCAGGCGACGAGCCTCTGGGAGCAGCGGGTGGGCGCCCCGGGCAGCCGGATCCGCGCGCACGTGTTGACGGCGCCGCGACGGGCGGTGCGGGCGTGGGCCGGGCCGGCGTACCGGCTGCTCTTCGACCCCGACGGTCGCCCGCGCCGGATCCGCGGGACCGACAGGTTCTGAGGGGGAGCGCTCTCGCTCAGCGGTGGAGGCCGGCGACCTGTCCGTGCCAGCGCGCTCCACTCGCGGCTGCACGCGCCGAGGCCAGCCACGCCGTCATCGCGACGACGTACACCGCCAGGGCGAGCAGCCCGACACCGACCCAGGCGTCCCACCACGGCTGGCTCTCGGACCCGTCGGGCAGGCCCGCCGCCGTGCTCACGAGGAAGACCGCGGTGACGCCGAGGCAGGCGAGCGCGCCCAGCGACCACATCCCCCGCCGGCGCGCCGGGCTCCACAGGTCGAGCCCGACGATCACCAGGAGGATCGCCCCGACGAGGTAGAGCATCCCCACCCACGGCTGGTCGTCCAGGTACGACGACGCGACCCGTCCGGTCACCACGCCCAGGACGAGGGCGCCGAGCGCGCCGACCACCGTCGCGATCGACCCGGCGACCGTCTCGCTGCGCATCGCGGGCCTCAGTCCGGGGCGAACGGGCCGTAGTGCTCGGAGTGCTGCTCGCGCGCCGTGTCGTCGAGGTCCTGGTCGAAGTCCGGGGCCGCCTTGACCTGGTCCTTGGACAGGCTCACCATCACCGTCCGCGCGTCGTGGTCGACCTTGATCACCGCACCCGCGGGGATCAGCCGCTTCTTGCCGAAGATCCAGAAGCCGGTGTCCACGACGATGTGGGCCCGGTCGGTCTCGCTGGTCGCCTCGGCCACCGTGCCGATCGAGCCGTCGACCGCGTGCACGTCGTAGCCGACGACGTCGCCCTCCGACCAGGTGGTGTCGCGGTAATTCCAGGTCTCGCTCATGGTCCGCCTCCGTGTCTCCCCCTGAGGAGCGGTACCCGGCGCGAGCGGGCGGCATTCGCTGGGGCTGTCGGCCCCGGCTCCTATGCTCCCGTCATGGACCTCGAGTTCAGCGGCGACGTCTGGCACTGGCGCGGCCCGTCGCCGTACCACTTCGTCACGGTGCCGGCCGAGGAGTGCGGCGTGCTCGAGGAGGTGGCGCCGGCGGTCAGCTACGGCTGGGGGATGATCCCGGTCTCCGCGGTGATCGGCGACACGCACTGGACCACGTCGCTGTTCCCCAAGGACGGTGCCTACGTCGTGCCGCTGCGTGACGCGGTCCGGCAGGCGGAGGGCCTCGCCGTGGGTGACGAGGTGACGGTGCGCCTGGAGGTGGACCTGTGAGCGACGAGCTCGTCGTGCGCGCGGCCACGCTGGACCGCTTCGACGACGTGACCACGATGATCGGCCCGAAGAACCCGACGTCCACCGTGTGCTGGTGCCTCAGCCACCGGCTCGACGCGCGCACGAACCGGTCACTCTCGGGGCCGGCCCGCGGGGACTACGTCCGCGAGCTCTGTGCTCGCCCCGTCGCGCCCGGAGTCCTGGCCTACGACGGTGACGAGGTCGTGGGCTGGGCGGCCGTGGCGCCGCGGTCGGAGCTCCCGTTCGCCCGCTCGCGCAAGATCCCGCACGTGGACGACCTGCCGGTGTGGTCGGCCTGGTGCGTCCGCGTGCGGCCGGGGCACCGCGGCCGTGGCGTGGCGCACTCACTGCTGGCCGGGGTGGTCGACTACGCACGCGAGCAGGGCGCGCCCGCGGTCGAGGGCTACCCGGTCGACAACCGGGGCGAGAAGGTCGACCTGACCATGGCCTTCGTCGGCACGCGCGGGCTCTTCGAGGCCGCGGGCTTCGTCAAGGCAGCCGACACGACCTCGGTCGCGGGCGGGTTCCCGCGGGTCGTCATGCGGCGCGACCTGCGCTGAGGGTCCCAGGCCTCCGGGTCGCTCGTCCCTTCCGGCACCGGCGTCGGGCTGGCAGTCTCGGAGCATGCGTGAGGTGGAGATCGATGCCGTCCCGCTCGACCGGCTCGCGGCCCTGCTGGAGCCGGAGCGGATCGAGCGACTGTCCGAGTACGCCGCCCGGGCGCGCGACCTGCTCGAGGGCCGGACGGTCTGGAGCGTCAACGCGACCGCGACCGGCGGGGGAGTGGCCGAGATGCTCCAGGCGCTGCTCGCCTACAGCCGGGGCGCAGGCGTCGACGCCCGGTGGCTGGTGCTCGACGGCACGCCGACCTTCTTCGGCCTGACCAAGCGGATCCACAACGTGCTGCACGGCTCGCCGGGCGACGGCGGTCCGCTGGGTGAGGAGGAGCGGGCGACGTACGAGGGCGTGCTGGCGAAGAACCTCAAGCAGCTGCTGCGGTTCGTACGCCCCGACGACGTGGTGCTGCTCCACGACCCCCAGACCGCCGGCCTGGTCCCGGGCGTGCAGGCCGCCGGTGCGCACGTCGTCTGGCGCTCGCACATCGGCCGCGACACCCCGACGGACCTCACCGACGTCGGCTGGGCGTTCCTGCGCCCGTACGTCGAGCAGGCGGAGGCGGTGATCTTCTCGCGCGGGGCCTACGTGCCGGCCTGGGTCGACCAGAACAAGGTCTGGGTGATCCCGCCGTCGCTCGACCCCTTCACCGCGAAGAACGGTGACATCCCGCCCGGCGACGTCGAGGCGGTGCTCCGCCACGCCGGTCTGACCGTGACCACCGAGCGGCACGGCCGCTTCCTGTTCACCCGCCGCGACGGGTCCACCGGGCTGGTGCGCCCGCACGCCGGGCTGATCGAGGGCGGCCACCCGGTGCCGGGCCATGCCAGGGTCGTGCTGCAGGTGAGCCGGTGGGACCGGCTCAAGGACATGGCGGGGGTGCTCGCCGGCTTCGCCGACCACCTGCCGCACCTGCCCGACGACGTCCAGCTGATGCTGGTCGGGCCGGAGACCGCCGGCGTGACCGACGACCCGGAGGGCGCGGAGGTCTTCGAGGAGTGCAAGGAGCTCCGGCTGCAGCTGCCCGAGGAGTCACGTCGTCGGATCCACCTGTGCAGCCTGCCGATGGACGACGGCGACGAGAACGCCTACCTGGTCAATGCGCTGCAGCGCTACGCCACCGTGGTGGTGCAGAAGAGCCTGATCGAGGGCTTCGGGCTCACCGTCACCGAGCCGATGTGGAAGGGCAAGCCGGTGATCGCCTCGCGGGTCGGCGGCATCCAGGACCAGATCATCGACGGTGAGAGCGGCCTGCTCCTCGACGACCCGACCGACCTCGACTCCTTCGGTGCTGCACTCGACCGGCTCCTGGGCGACGTGGCGCTGGCGGCCAAGCTCGGCGAGAACGCCCGCGAGCGGGTGCGCAACCACTACCTCGGCGATCGCCACCTGATGCAGTACGTCGACCTGTTCGAGCAGCTCTACCGCTGAGCCCGCCGCTGCTGGAGCATGGGCCCGTGGACGAGAGCCTGTACGACGCGGCCGGGGGCCGGGACGTCCTGGTGGCGCTGGCCGGTGCCTGGCACCGCCGCTGCCTCGACGATCCCCTTGCCAGTCACCCGTTCATCCACACCGACCTCCATCCCGACCACGTCGAGCGGCTGGCGGCGTACTGGGGCGAGGCGCTCGGCGGGCCACCCGACTACTCGTCTCTGATCGCGGACCACTCGACGGTGCTCCGGATGCACGCGGGCAACGGGGAGCACGCTGACCTCGACGAGCGGGCGGTCGAGCTGTTCGTGCAGGCCCTGGACGACGCGGACGTCACGGAACGAGTCCGGCCGGCACTCGTCGCCTGGTTCCGCGACGCCGTCGCCGAGATGGCGCGCTTCCCGGGATCGGCTGCGGATGTGCCGGCCGGACTCCCCTTCCCACGCTGGTCCTGGGACGGACCCGTCACCTGAGCCCGTGCAGCGCCCGGGTGTGCTCGAGCAGCATCCGGCGCTCCGCGCGGGCGATCACCCGGCGCGCCTGGTCGGCGGCGTCCGGGTTGACCGACACCGACGTGATCCCCTGACGCACGAGGAACTCGGCGAACTCCGGCCGGTTCGAGGGCGCCTGGCCGCACAGCGACGAGGTCATCCCGGCGTCACGCGCGCCCCGGATGATCCGGCCGATCGCGTCGAGCACGGCCTCGTCGGACTCGTCGAACAGCTCCGCGCAGATCTCGGAGTCGCGGTCGACGCCGAGCATGAGCTGGGTGAGGTCGTTCGAGCCGATCGAGACGCCGTCGATGCCGAGTGCGGCGTACTCGGGAATCCGGTAGACGACCGACGGCACCTCGGCCATCACCCAGCGGTGCAGACCGCGATGGCTGCCGAGCGGGTGGTGGTCGACGGCCTCGAGGCAGGCCTCGAGCTCCCAGCGGGTGCGGACGAACGGGATCATCAGGTGCAGGTTCGGGGTCTGCTCGCGCACCCGGGCGAGCACGTCGAGGTCGAGCGCGAAGATCTCGGGGTCGCGGATGTAGCGGTAGCACCCGCGGTAGCCGATCATCGGGTTCTCCTCGTGCGGCTCGAACTCCTCGCCGCCGGTGAGGCCCCGGAACTCGTTGGTGCGGAAGTCCACGGCCCGGTAGATCACCGGCCGCGGCGCGAATGCCTGCGTGATCCGCAGCACCGAGGCGGCCATCCGGTCGACGAACTCCTCGCGCCGTCCCTGCGCCAGCAGGTGCTTGGGGTGCTCGCCCTTGAGTGCGTCGGTGATCATGAACTCCGCCCGGAGCAGGCCGACGCCGTCGACCGGCTGTGCGGCCACCTCCTCGGCGTGGTCGGCGATCGCCAGGTTCACGTAGAGCAGCGTCCCGGTCGATTCGGCCGCCACGACCGCCGCCGGTGGGGCAGCCGCCGCTGCCGCCGGAGCGTTCGTGGCGACGTCGTGGGTGCCGGCCGGAGGAGTGGCGACAGCTCCGGCCAGCACCACGCCCTTGGCCCCGTCGACGGTGACGATCTCGCCGTCGCGGAGCACGGTGGTCGCGGTGCGGGTGGCGACCACGGTCGGCAGGTGCAGCTCGCGTCCGACGATGGCGGCGTGGCAGGTGACCCCGCCGCCGTCGGTGACCAGCGCGGCCGCGCGCCGCATCGTCGGCACCCAGTCGGGGCTGGTCATCGTGGCCACCAGCACGTCACCGTCCTGGAGGCGGTCGCCCTCGTCGGTGCTGCGCAGGATCCGGACGGGCCCGCTGACCAGCCCGGGAGCGGCGGCGAGGCCGCTCACCAGCACGGTGCCCGCGGGCTCCTCGCCCTGCGCGGTGCCCGTCACGCCCGTCTCGTCGAGGGTGGTGATCGGGCGCGACTGCACGATCCACAGCTCCTCGCCACGGCGGGCGAACTCCACGTCCTGCGGCACGCCGTAGTGCTGCTCGATCCGGAGTGCCATCCGGGCGAGCTCCAGCAGGTGGGCGTCGTCGAGCACCCGACGGGCCCTCGCCTCGGCCGGCACGGCGACGCGGAGGTCGCGACCGTCGGGGCCGCGCAGGATCTGCTCGGCCTTGCTGCCGATCCGCACGTGCACGACGCGAGGCCCGTCGTCGGGACCGCCGCGCTTCGCGACGACGTAGGAGTCGGGCTCGACCTGGCCGCCCACGACGACCTCGCCCAGCCCGTACGCCGCCTCGATCACCAGCGTCTCGCGGTCGCCGGTGGCCGGGTCGGCGGTGAACATCACTCCGGACGCCTCGGACTCGACCATCTGCTGCACGACGACGGCGATCGCCGGCTCGTCGGCCAGCCGCTGGCTGGCGCGGTAGGCGATCACCCGAGGGCTCCACAGCGACGCCCAGCAGTCCACGATCCGCGCGAGGAGCTCCTCGGCGCCGCGCACGTTGGTGTAGGTCGCGTTCATGCCGGCGAAGGAGGTCGACCCGGTGTCCTCGGCGGTCGCGGACGAGCGGACCGCGACGTGCGGGTCGTCGCCGAGCGCGGCGTACGCCGTCTCCACGGCGGCGCGCAGCTCGTCGGGCACTCCGGCCGAGTGCACCAGCGACCGGATCCGCCGAGCCGCGGCGTCGAGCGCCGCAGGTGCGTCGGTGTCGGCCGCGGCGACCTCGTCGAGCAGCGCACGCCGTACGCCGCCGTGGTCCATCGCCTCGAGGTAGGCCTGTGCGGACACCACGAACCCGGGCGGCACCGGCAGCCCGGCCCGCGTCAGCTCACCGAGATTCGCGCCCTTGCCGCCGACCCGGGGCACATCGGCCTTGGACAGGTCGCTGAACCAGGCGACGAGATCGGTGCGGGCGCGCAGAGGTACCTGGGTGTCGGTCATGTCTTCAGGCTCGTCCCGCCGTCGACCAGGGCACAGGGGACAAGGTCACCGGCCGCGCAGCCGGTCGTCCTGCACCGGACGCGCGCGATGGGAGCCGGTCGGTTCAGCCGGCCGATTCAGCCGTACCGCACCTGCACGACGAGCAGTCCGACGAGGGTCGACAGGCCGAGCGCGAGCCCGACCGCGGCCCAGAAGCGGGGCCTGCTCAGCAGCCCCACCACGCCGGAGGAGAGCGACCCCAGGACGCCGACCGGCAGCAGGAGCAGGCCCGGCGCCCGCACCCACTGAGGAGGGTCGATGCTCGTGGTCAGCAGCCACGCCCACGCCAGTGCGGCCAGCCCGATGCCGCCCAGGACGGCGCTGAGCACGCCGACGGGATTGCGCGCGTGATCGATCAGCGGGGGGTGGATGTGCCCGGTGATCGTCATGGTCCACCTCCTGGTCCCACCCTCATGATCGGTCGACCGAAGGGCGGCCTCAAGGGTCCAAGGACCCCGCTGCCCGCGGGGGTAGCGTGCTCGGCATGAGCGACCAGGACGTGACCGCCGAGGTGCCGGAGACCTGCCCGATCTGCGGCACGGAGATGCAGACCGCCACGATCGACTTCGACGAGACCAACGAGCCGCGCGCGGAGCTCAACCCCGGTGAGATGGCCCAGGTCGCGTTCTGCCCGAACCCCGACTGCCCGGGCAAGCGCGAGGCTTGATCGTCGGTCCGGGTCAGCGGTCGAGCACGTCGTCGGCGAACCGGCGCATCCCGTCGATCTTCTGCTCCAGCGTCGCCTGGAAGCCGTGGTAGTACAGCCACGGCATGGTCATCACGTCGGTGATCCCCCCTGCCTCGGCACGGGCGAAGTCGCCCCGGGTGAGCGCGTCGTTCAGGGCGACGACGACGGCCGGGTCGCCCTCGCGGCCGAGCTCGGCGCGCAGCTCGCGCAGGCGCTTCGCGAAGCCGATCGCGTCCTCGGTCGAGCACACGTCGCCGATCCAGCCGTCGTGCCTGGCTGCGCGGCGCAGCGCCACCTCGGACATGCCGCCCACCAGGATCGGCACGCGCTGCTCCGGCCGCGGCCGCATCGTGAGCCGCGGGGTCGGGTAGAGCGGCCCGCCGGACTCGACCCAGTCGTCGCTCCAGAGCCGGTCGACCAGCTCCAGCGCCTCGTCCGTGCGCCGACCGCGGGTCGCGAAGTCCTGGCCGAGCAGGTCGAACTCCTCGCGACACCAGCCGACGCCGACGCCGAGCCGCACGCGGCCGCCGGAGAGCACCGCGGCGGTGCCCACCGACTTGGCCACCTGGTAGGGGCTCCGCAGGGCGGCGACGTAGATCGAGGTGAAGAAGGTGAGCCGGGTCGTGACCGCGGACAGGGCGCCGACCAGGACCCACGGGTCGGGCCACTCGGTCGCGTGGTCCCAGCGCCGGCTGCCGTCGGCCTCGTACGGGTACGGCGTGGCGATCGTCTCGAGGTCGACCACGTGGTCGGCGATCGCGAAGCCGGCGTACCCGAGCTCGTCGGCGGCCCGCGCGATCGGAACCAGCTCGTCGGTGGGCAGGAACGCGCCGGCGATGGCGAAGTCCACGCAGCCTCCTGAGGTGCGACCGAGAACAGTGTCGGGTGCTCTCTACCAGAACCGTCGGCTCGCTGCGATCGGCGAGGACGGATCGGGGCGGAAAGAGGGTCCCGCGAAATTTCGTCCGTCAAATGCTTGAGATTCGCGCAGAATGCGCGGAGAGTGCCGCTTGGCTGATCGACCCGCATCAGCGGTCCATCGTTCTCGGGGGCACCCATGACCGTTCCGTCTCGACTTCGCCTGCTCGTCCCGACGACCGTCCTCGCGATGGCGGGCGCGTTCCTCGCGGCGGTCGCCGTGCCGGCGCACAGCTCGCCCACGGCCGACGACACCCCGGTGCTGCTCACCCCCAAGGGGGAGATCGCCGACGAGTTCAACGGCGTCGACGAGTCCCAGGAGGGCATCGACAAGCTCCGCGACGCCTACTACTGGAGCCGGCTGCTCTCCGGTGACAACCCGATCACGCTCACCCAGGCCGCGACCCTGCGAGGCAACGCGGTGAAGGCGGCCCGCAACACGCCCACGGCGGCGCCGGCAGGCGCGACGCGCGGCGGAGCCTGGACGCAGCAGGGGCCGAACCCCATCGTCCAGAACGGGCGGACCACGAACGCCTTCCAGGCGGTGTCCGGCCGCATCGGCGCGCTGGTCATCCGCAACGACGGGACGATCATCCTGGGTGCCGCCCAGGGTGGCGTGTGGACCTACAACGCGACGTCGGCCACCTGGACGCCGCGCACCAGCGCCAGCGACAGCCAGGCCGTCGGGGCGCTGGCCCTCGCGCCGAGCGACGACCACATCGTCTACATGGGCTCCGGTGAGGGAGCGCTCTCCGGCGACAGCTACTACGGCGACGGCTTCTACCGCTCGACCGACGGCGGCCAGACCTGGACGCACGTCTCGACGCTGTTCACCGGCCAGGCGGTCAGCGACATCGTGGTCGACCCGACCAACCCCCAGCACGTGTACGCATCGACCGTGCGCGGTCGCGGCGGCAACCACCGCACGACCAAGCCGTCCGACCAGCCGTACGGCGTGTACGAGTCGACCGACGGCGGCGCGACCTGGACGCTGCGCAAGGGGACGACCGACCAGCTGCACGGCGCGACCGACCTCGTGATGGACCCGCGGGACCCGAACGTGCTGTTCGCCTCGTTCTGGGGCGACGCGATCTACAAGTCCACCGACGGCGGCCACACCTGGGCGACCGCGATGACCGGTCTGCCCGCCGGGAACTTCCTCGAGGGCGGCACGCGGTTCTCGCTCGGTATCTCGCACCCGGCCGGCGACGCCGCCGCGACGCTCTACGCCGGCTTCGACTGGTTCGACCTCTCCGACGCCTACCACACCGCGCGCGTGTTCAAGTCGACCGACGGCGGGGCGTCCTGGGCCCAGACGGGCACCGGTACGGGCACGAACTCGATCGCCAACTACTGCGGCACCCAGTGCTTCTACGACAACGCGCTGCAGCCCGACCCGACGAACCCGAACGTCGTCTACGCGCTCGGCTCGTACGGCTACAGCAACAGCCCGCAGTCCGGCGGCGTCTACCGCTCGACCGACGGCGGCGCCACCTGGAAGAACCTGGGGTACGACCTGCACCCCGACTTCCACGCCTTCGCCTTCCAGGCCAACGACACCTCCCACATCGCGATCGGCAACGACGGCGGCGTGTGGGAGTCGCACACCGGCGGCGGGCGCAACGTCGCGGGTTCGCCGCTCTCCACGGCCGACTGGCAGAACCTCAACGGCACGGTGAACCCCGCCACGGCCGCGCTCGTCCACTCGACCGGCCTGGCCATCACGCAGTTCTCGTCGATCGCGACGGTCCCGAAGATCGCCGGTCAGTTCTGGGGCGGCACGCAGGACAACGGCACGCTGCGAAAGTCCCTCGCCAACCAGCGGTGGTTCGACCAGGCCAGCGGTGACGGCGGCCAGGTGATCGTCGACCAGACGACGCCCAACACCGTGAACCCCGGTGTGCCTGCCTACGTCTTCGGCACCTACACCGGCACCTCGATCTACCGGTACGGCCCGTCCGAGACCAACACCTTCTTCGGCAACGAGCCGATCGACGGTGGCATCGACACGCACGACCGTGCCGAGTTCTACATCCCCTGGGTGCAGAACCGCGGCGACGTCGACCAGATGTTCCTCGGCACCTACCGGATGTACCGCACCGACAACGCGGAGGCGGCGAACGCCGGGGACGTGACGTGGACACCGATCAGCGGTGACCTCACGAGCGGCTGCTCGGGGTCGGCGCCGAACGGCGCCCGGGGCTGCCTCATCTCCGCGGTCGGCGTGGCCGACGGCGGTGAGGGGGTGTACGCCGGGACCGACGAGGGCTGGATCCAGGTCAGCCCCAACGCCGTGATCTCCGACTCGCCGAGCTGGACCCGCGTCGGAGTGGGCACGCTGCCCGACCGCCCGGTGAACCAGATCACCGTGGACCGCTCGAACTGGCGCATCGCCTACGCCGCGTACGGCGGCTTCAGCGCTGCGACGCCGGGCAACAGCGGCCACCTCTTCGCGACCACGGACGGTGGCCAGCACTGGGCGAACATCACCAACAACCTGCCCGACGCGCCGGTCAACTCGGTCGTCGTCGACCCGGCGGACGCGCACACGCTCTACGCCGCGACCGACGTGGGCGCTTTCCTTTCGACCAACGGCGGGAGCAAGTGGTTCGCCCTCGGCTCAGGGCTGCCGAACGTCGCGGTGTGGCAGCTGGACTACGACGCCACCCACGGTGTGCTCGTGGCCGGCACCCACGGTCGCGGGAGCTACACGCTCACCAACGCGACGCCGCGGCGGGCGCTCGTCGTGTCCAAGACCGACTCGGGCAAGCCCGTCGGACCGGGCAGCACGATCGCCTACACGATCACCGTGAAGAACATCGGCAACGCCGATGACGCGGGTGTCTCGATCACCGATCCGGTGCCGGCGCACACCTCGTTCGTGTCCGCGGGCTCCGGCGGCTACCTGGGCGGCAAGGCGGTCCACTGGGACAACCTCACCGTCCCGGCGGGTGGCAGCGTCTCGGTGACCTACAGCGCGCGCATCGACCCGAACCTCTCGAGCTCGATCTCGGCGATCACCAACGACGGGATCGTCGTCAAGGACGTGAACGGCGTCGCGGCGACCGGCAGCCCGCACACGACCCGGATCGCGCCGGCCCACGCCGCCACGATCGAGCCGACGTCGGGCCTCGAGGGCGCGAAGGTCGGTCAGAGCGCGACGTTCACGGAGCACATCACCAACGACGGCTACCAGACGGACACCTACGCGGTGTCGGCGTCCGGGGGCAGCTGGCCCGCATCCGTGTACGACGGCTCGTGCACCACGCCGCTCACGACGACGCCGAGCGTGGCCGCCGGTGACACGGTCGACGTCTGCGTCAAGGTCGACGTGCCGGCCGACGCGGCCGACAACGCCACGAACGACACCTCGTTCACGGCGACGTCGACGTCCGACTCCTCCGTGACCGGATCCGCGACGCTGCGGACCATCGCCGTGGCGAAGGACACGCTGCTCGTCGACCAGGACACGAACGACCCGGTCGACTCGGCGCCGTACTACCAGGCCGCGCTGACCACCGACGGCGTCGACTACAGCTACTGGGACCTCGCCGCCGACCCGGCAGTCCCGGAGTCGTACCTCGCCGCTCACCAGACGATCGTGTGGTTCACCGGTAACAGCTACCCGGCACCGCTCGGCCCCTACGAGACCGAGCTGGCGGCGTACCTGGACGGTGGCGGTCACCTGATGATGTCCGGCCAGGACATCCTCGACCAGGCAGCGGGCACCACGGCGTTCGTGCGGAACTACCTGCACATCAGCTGGGACGGCTCCGAGGCGCAGAACGACAAGGCCACGGCCGACGTGCACGGAGTGAGCGGCAACCCGGTGACGGGTGCGATCGGTGCGGTTCCGCTCGACCACTCCGTGCTGGGTGCCAACTTCGAGGACCAGATCACGCCGACCGGTCCGGCGACGTCGGCCTTCACCGACGACGGCGGCGCGACCGACGCACTGACGGTCGCCGACGGCAGCTACAAGGTGATGTTCCTGGCGTTCCCGGTGGAGGCGTACGGCTCGGCAGCCGACAAGGCGGCTCTGGTGCAGTCGGCGCTCACCTGGTTCGGCAGCTGACCGGGGTCGGGGCTCGGCCGGCACCTCCCTGTCGGCCGAGCCCATCGACCCCTCTATGAGAAGCCTTGAGCTCCTCGCGCCACGTGTGCGAGCCTCAGCCGTGCCCACAGACCCATCCCTTCCACCGGCCGGGCGCAGGGCGTCCTTCGAGCACCTGCTCCGGCCGGGGCGGATCGGCCGGATGGAGATCCGCAACCGGCTGGTGATGTCCCCGATGGAGACCATGTACGGCACTCCGGAGGGACTGCCGTCGGAGCGGACGATCGCCTACTTCGAGGCCCGTGCGCGCGGAGGCGCGGGCCTGATCACGGTCGGCGCGACCGGCGTCGACCACGAGCACCCCGAGACGCCGGGCGGGTTGCACCTCGGCGCCGACGCGGCGGTGCCGGCGCACCGGGCGCTGGTCGAGGCGGTCCACGCGCACGGAGCGAGGATCCAGCCGCAGATCGTGCACGCCGGCCCGGACGGGCTGGGTCCGGAGATGCACGGAGCGACCTCGCTGGGCCCGTCGGTGATCCCGTCGTACCTGACCGGACGGCCGTCGGAGGAGATCACGACCGCGCAGCTGGGCGAGGTGCTGGACCGCTACCGGGCCGCCGTCCACCGCGCCTGCGAAGCCGGGTACGACGGCATCGAGCTGCACGCCGCGCACGGCTACATGATGCTCGGGTCCTTCCTCGCCCCCCAGCGCAACCGGCGCACCGACGCCTACCGCGGCGACACGATCGCGGGTCGCTACCGGATCGTGCTCGAGGCCCTGGCCGCGATCCGTGCCGAGGTCGGGCCGGACTTCCCGGTGACGCTGCGGATCTCCGGCTTCGAGCGGGTGGCCGGCGGTCGACCGATGTACGAGACCGCGCAGGTGGCGCCGATGCTCGTCGAGGCGGGCGTCGACGCGTTCCACGTCAGCGGCGGGGTCATCGACCGGCTGGTCACCCAGATGGTCAACGGGGCCGACGACGGCGACGGGCTCAACGTCGGTGCGGCCGCCGCGGTCAAGGAGGTCGTCGACGTGCCGGTGATCGCGGTCGGCCGGCTGCACGACCCCGCCCTCGCCGAGCGGGTGCTCGCGGACGGCCGCGCGGACTTCGTCGCGATGGGTCGGCCCTGGCTCGCCGACGACGCGCTCGGGGTCAAGCTCGCGACGGGAGGTCGCGTACGCCGGTGCATCTCCTGCGAGAACTGCATCGACGCCCTGGAGCATCGGTTCTCCGTCGACTGTGCGGTCAACCCGCTGACCGGCAGGGAGCGTGAGCTCGCGGTCGGGCCGACGCGCCGACGCAAGCGTGTCGTCGTGGTGGGCGGCGGGCCGGCCGGCATGGAGGCCGCGCGAGTGGCAGCGGGTCGCGGCCACGACGTCGTGCTGCTGGAGCGGGCACACCAGCTCGGCGGGGCGCTGCTGTGGGCGTCCGTGGTGCACCCGGAGAACGAGCCGTTCCTCCACCACCTCCGCGCCGAGGTCGAGCAGAGCGGGGTGCGGGTCGAGCTCGGGTGCGAGGTCACGGCGGCCGACGTCGCGGCGTACCGGCCGGACGCGGTGGTGGTCGCGACCGGCGGGCGGGTCGAGGTGCGGTCCCTGCCCGGGGACGACCTCCCGCTCGTGGAGCGCGGCGTCGACCTGCGCGAGCTGCTGGCCGGTCGCAGCGATCCCGGTCAACCGCTCGGCCGGCGCCTGGGCGCCCGCCTGGTCGCTGGCGTGGGCCGGCACCTGGTGCGGCCCGGCGTGGTGCGCGCGGCCAGCCGTGCCTGGCTGCCCCTCGGTCGCCGCGTCGCCGTCGTCGGCGGTGACCTGGTCGCCGTCGAGCTGGCCGAGTTCCTCGCCGACCGGGGGCGGCTGGTGTCCGTCCTCGAGCACGGCGACACGATCGCGCCCGAGGTCGGATGGAAGCGACGCACCGAGCACATGCACCGGCTCGACCGGCTCGGCGTCACCGTGCACGTCACGGCAGAGGTCGAGCGGATCGTCCCGGACGGACTGTGGTTCCGTCCGGCGGGCGGCTCCTCGCGGCACCTCCCGGCGGACACGGTGCTGCTCGCGGGGACCCTGCAGCCCGACCTGCGCCTGCACGACGCGCTGGTCGCTCGGCTGCCCGAAGTCGAGATCGCCCCGATCGGCGACTGCAGCGGCCTCGGCCTGATCCGCAAGGCGACCGAGGACGCCGCCCGGGTGGCGCTCGCGCTCTGACCGGCGTTATCGCCTTGCCCCGTCGTCGCCACCCCCTCGACACTCGGGTCCAGGAGGTGCGGATGAGGATCGCGATCGCCGGAGCCACCGGCCAGGTCGGCTCGCCCCTCGCGGAGGCGGCAGCCCGTACCGGTCACGACGTGGTGCGCCTCGCGCGCAGCACCGGGGTCGACCTGACGGCGCCCGTCGACCCGGCGCTGCTGGCCGGGGCCGACGTCGTCGTCGACGTGACCCGGACGGCCCTGCGTGAGGAGGAGGCCTCCGCCGCGTTCTTCACGGCGGTCGCCACGAACCTGGGCGAGGCGGCCCGCTCGGCCGGGGTGTCCCGGACGGTGCTGCTCTCGATCATCGGCGTCGACCGCATCGGCCGGGCGCCGCGCGAGCCCGCCGGTCGCGGACCCGAGGACCACTACCGCGCCAAGTGGGCCCACGAGCAGGCGACGCGAGAGCACGCGCCCGGCGTACGGATTGTGCGGGCCGCGCAGTTCCACGACCTGGCCAGGGTGCTGCTCCTCGCGCTGCGCGAGGGGGACACGTCCCGCGTCGCCGAGATGCCGGTCCAGCCGGTTGCCCTCGAGGTCGTGGTCGACACGCTGCTCGACGTGGCCACCGGCACGGTCGACGAGCCGGTCGTCGAGGTCGCCGGTCCACGGGTCGAGCGGTTCTGCGACCTGGCGGCTGCGTTCGCGACGCGTGACGTCCCGGGGCTCCACGTCGAGCCCGCACCGGTGAGCGCGGTCCTCGCCGGCGGCGCACTGCTTCCCGGACCCGACGCCGTCCTCGGCGGACCTGACTTCCAGACGTGGTTCCGGCACTCGAACGTCGCGTCGTCGCCGTGACCGACACGTCTGCGGACGACTCCGCGCCGAGCGGGTCGAGCCCGGCCCGGCCGGGTCGGTGGCAGGGCCTGGTGCGCACCCGGCCCGAGCTCGTGGTCGCGGCCACGGGCGGCCTGCTGATGCTGCTCACCTCCGGCCGCTACGGCTACCACCGCGACGAGCTGTACTTCCTGGAGGCGGGCCGCCACCTCGCCTGGGGCTACCCCGACCAGCCCCCGCTCGTCCCGGCCGCCGCACGGCTGATGTCGCTCCTCCTGCCCGACTCGCCGATGACGCTGCGGCTGCCCTCGACGCTGATCGCCGCGACCGTGGTCGCACTGTCGGGGGCGATGGCCCGCCGACTCGGCGCTGCCCCGGCCGGTCAGGTCCTCGCTGCGGTGACCACCGGGATCTGCGGGTTCGTGCTCGGCATGGGCCACTTGCTGAGCACCTCGACGTTCGACCTGATCGGCTGGACGCTGCTGACCTACCTCCTGCTCCGGCTCCTGCAGGGCGGTGGCGCCCGGCTGTGGCTGTACGCCGGCGTGGTCGCGGGGATCACCCTGCAGGCCAACGTGCTGGTCGGCTTCCTGCTCGCCGGGTTCGTGGCCGGGGTGCTCGTCGCCGGACCGCGGACGCTGTTGCGCTCGCCCTGGCCGTGGATCGCGGCGGTGCTCGCGCTGCTCGTCGGGCTGCCCTACCTGGTCTGGCAGGGCGCTCACGGCTGGCCCCAGCTCGACGTCGCTCGGGGCATCGCGCGCGGCGACAGCGGGTCGTCGGCCTCGCGGGTCGCGTTCCTCCCGCTGCTGCTGCTCGAGGTCGGGCCGTGGCTGGTGCCGGTCTGGCTCTTCGGTCTGGTGCGGCTGGGTCGCGACCGGGTGCTGCGGTGCTTCGCGGTCGCCTTCGTGCTGCTGCTGGTCGTCTTCGTGCTGACCGGCGGGAAGCCCTACTACCTGGCCGGGCTGTTTCCCTTGCTGTTCGCGGCCGGCGCCCAGCCGTTCCTGGACCGGGTCGGCCGGCCCTGGGTGGTGGCCGCGGTCCTCGTGCTCAGCACCCCGGCGCTGGTCTTCACGCTGCCGCTGCTGCCGGTCTCGGCGGTCGACCCCGTGATCGCCGTGAACTACGACGCCGGCGAGACCATCGGCTGGCCCCGGTTCACCCGCCAGGTCGCCGACGCGTACGCCGGCCTCCCGCCGGGCACCGCGATCGTCACGTCGAACTACGGGCAGGCCGGGGCGATCGACCGGTACGGCGGACCGCTCGGGCTGCCCTCGGCGTACAGCGGCCACAACGGGTACGCCGCGTGGGGCCACCCGCCCGGCAAGACACCCGCCCTCGTGATCGGTGAGGATCCCGCACTGCTCGCGGACAGCTGCACGGATCTGCGCACGCTGGGCCGGATCAGCAGCCCGTCGGACGTCGACAACGACGAGAACGGCACGGTGCTCCGGTGGTGCGTGCCCGCACGTTCGTGGCGCGAGCTGTGGCCGTCGTTCACCCACCTGGGATGAAGCGCCCGCATGAGCCGCCGCATGCGGGTAACAGGGTCATCATGAAGATCGCGATCATCGTCGGAAGCACCCGTCCCGGACGCAAGGGCACGACCGTGGGTCGCTGGGTGAACGACCAGGCCCAGCAGCGCGACGACGTGCCGGGCAGGGTGGAGTTCGACCTGCTCGAGCTCGAGGACTACGACCTGCCGCTGCTCGACGAGCCGACCGTGCCTGCCGCGGCCGACCGCGAGTACGAGGTGCCCCAGACCCGCCGCTGGAGCGAGGCGATCGACTCCTACGACGGCTTCGTCTTCGTCACGCCGGAGTACAACCACGGCGTCCCCGCCGCCCTGAAGAACGCCGTCGACGTGCTCGGGCCGGAGTGGGCGAACAAGGCGATCGGCTTCGTCTCGTACGGCGCGGACGGCGGTGTCCGCGCTGTCGAGCAGTGGCGGACGATCGCAGCGAACCTGATGATCACCGACGTGCGTGCCCAGGTGTCCCTACTGGTCTTCGAGGACTGGAAGGACGGCGAGTTCCGGCCGCTGGACCGCCGCGAGGGCGAGCTGCAGACGATGCTCGACCAGCTGGTCGAGATGAGCGCCGCGGTGCGCACGCTGCGGGTCGGCTCCGGCGTGTGAGCTTCGGCTCAGCCGAGCAGCCGGACCAGCATCCCCACGAGCACGACGGCACCGAGCACGCGGCGCACGGGCGACGAGCCGCGGAGCAGCTCGTCCAGCGACCAGGCGACCAGGGCGCCCTGCCCGATCGTCGTCACGACGTGCTCGCGGTGCGAGTCGAGCAGTCCGGTCCAGCCGACGACCACGCTGAGCAGCCAGACGACGAGCGCAGGGTTGGGGGGCTGCGCGACCGCGAGGTTCCCGTGGCGGTCGCGGACCCACCACTGGGGCGAGGGGAACGCCGGTCGCGCGGGCGTCTCGGTCTTCGGGGAGGTTGTCGTCATGCAGGCAAGGTAGCCAGCGCGCGTAGATTCACACCCGTGAGCGACGCGACGTACGTCACGGGCCTGATCGGCAAGCTCGAGCCGTTCGACGACAAGCCCCGGGCAGAGCACGTGCTGAAGGTTCCGGAGGCACACGTGGTCGCCTTCGAGTTCGCCGCGGGTCAGGAGCTGCACGAGCACCAGGCCCACCACCCCGTGCTGATCCAGGCGCTGGCCGGGCACCTCCGGCTGACCCACGACGCCGGCGAGGTCGAGCTGCGGCCCGGCGACCTGCTGCACCTCCCGGCGATGCTGCGCCACTCGGTCGCCGCGGTCGAGGACTCGACACTGACGGTCACCATGCTCCTGACGCCCTAGGGTGAGCGGGTGAGCGCCACGCCCCGCCGACGAGGCCCCCGGGTCGACGTCGACGTCCGCGAGGCCCTGCTCGACACCGCCGAGGAGCTGTTCGGCACCGCCGGCGTCGAGGTGGTCTCGCTGCGTGCGGTGGCGCGGGCTGCAGGGGTGGCGCCGGCCGCGCTGACCCACCACTTCCCGTCGAAGCGGGCGCTGCTGGAGGCGGTCGTGCTCCGCCGCGGCCGCCCGGTCGGCGACGACGTGCGGCGGCGCATCGTCGCGCTGCAGGACCGGGCCGACCTGACCGCCCGCGACCTCGTCGACGCCGTGCTGGTGCCGTTCGTCGAGGAGCTCGACCGCGAGCCGGTGCGCGCGGTGCGCTGGCTGAAGATCCTGGTCACGCTCGCCCTCAACGAGGACGAGATCGTGATGCGCGAGCTGGTGGACCAGGTCGACGTGACCGCGCTGTTCCTGGGCGCGGCGTCGTCGGTGCCCGGGCTGCGCGACACGGTGGTCAGCCAGCGGGCCGGCATCGCGATGTTCTCGATGCTGACCGCGCTGGCCGGGGCCGACCTCGGTGGCTACGGTCGCCCGATCGGGCCCAGCGGCCTCGACCCGGCGTACGTCGAGCAGCTGGCGGTGTTCACCGCCGGCGGCCTCGAGGCCCGCTGAGACGAGCCGGGCCGGGTCAGGCGTCGAGGCCGACCCGGAGGTGCTTGATCCCGTTGATCCAGCTGTGCCGCAGCCGGTCGGCCTCGGCCAGACGCGTCACCCGGGGCGCGATGTCGGCGAGCGCGTTGAAGATCGCCCCGACCTCCATCCGGGCGAGGTTCGCGCCGATGCAGTAGTGCGCGCCGTGGCCGCCGAAGGAGAGGTGGGGGTTCGGGTCGCGCCGGATGTCGAACGCGTAGGGGTCGTCGAACACCTCGGGGTCGAAGTTCGCCGCGCCGTAGAACAGCGCCACCCGCTGCCCCTTCCGCACCCGTACGCCGTTCAGCTCGACGTCCTCGAGGGCCGTGCGCTGGAACACGTTGACGGGCGTGGCCCAGCGGATCACCTCGTCGACCATGGTCGCGGTCGGGCGCTCGCGCTTGAACAGCTCCCACTGGTCGGGGTGGTCGAGGAAGGAGTTCATGCCGTGCGCCATCGCGTTGCGCGTGGTCTCGTTGCCGGCCACGGTCAGCGCGATCACGAAGAAGCCGAACTCGTCCTCGGTCAGGCCGCGACCGTCCTTGTCGGCGTGCACGAGCTGGGTGACCAGGTCCTCACGCGGGTGCGCGAGCCGGTCCGCGGCCATCGCCATCGCGTAGCCGAGGATCTCGGCGGACGCGACGTCGGACTGGCCGGCGTACTCGGGGTCCTCGCCGGACATCATCTGGTTCGACCACTCGAAGAGCTTGCCGCGGTCCTCCTGGGGCACGCCGAGCAGGTCGGCGATCACCTGCAGCGGAAGCTCGGCGGCGACCTCCGTGACGAAGTCGACCTCGCCCTTCTCGAGGGCCGTGCGCACGATGTCCTCGGCACGCTGGTGCATGACCTCGTCGAGGCCGCCGACCGCGCGGGGGGTGAAGGCCCGCGACACGATCCGCCGGGTGTGCGTGTGCTCGGGTGCGTCCTGGTTGATGATGATCACGCGCTGCATCTCGACCATCTCGCGCTCGATGCCCGCCGGGAAGCGGATGATCGCGCCGTTCTCCCAGCTCGAGAAGACCTTGCTGTTCTTCGACACCGCCGCGACGTCGGCGTGGCGGGTGAGCGCGTAGTAGCCGTTGCCCGCCTCGGTGGCCATGCCGTGGCGCGCCGCCTGCTCCTGCTCGACCCAGTGGATCGGAGAGGTCTCGCGGAACGCCCGGAACTGCTCGTGGGGCATGCCCTGGCTGAGCAGGTCGGGGTCGGTGAGGTCCACCGTGGGCAGCGGCTGGTCGATGGTCGTCATGCCGTCGTTCTCCTGGTATTTGGTCAAGCGAGCAAATAGCGGAGTCGACGGTAGCACGAACGTGGTCCGGGTCACAGGCCCTGACGTCCCGACGAGGGAGACGGACCGGCGTCACCCCTGCTGTCGGATCAGCGCATCGCGAGAAACTGAAACACGTTATAGTTCTGAAGGTGGTTCCAGACGTCTTCGCGCCCGCCGAGCTCGGTCCGGTCCGGCTGCGCAACCGGGTGGTCAAGGCAGCGACCTTCGAGGGCCGTACGCCGCACGGGCAGGTGACCGACGAGCTGATCGACTTCCACCTCGCGCCCTGCCGGGGCGGGGTCGGGCTCACCACGGTCGCCTACCTGGCGGTCGCGCCGGAGGGGCGCACCCACCGGGAGGTGATCACGGTCGACGCCGGCTCGGCGGCCGGACTCGCCCGCCTTGCCGACGCCGTGCACGAGACCGGGGCGAAGATCGCCGGGCAGCTGGGTCACGCGGGCCCGGTCGCGAACGGCCGCTCCAACGGCGTGCACGCGCTCGCCGCGTCCCGGATGCCCTCGCCGCTGAGCATGCAGATGATCCGATCCGCCACCGAGTCCGACATCACCCGGATCACGCGCGACTACGTGCGGGCCGCGCGGATCATGGTCGACGCCGGCTTCGACGTGCTCGAGATCCACATGGCCCACGGCTACCTGCTCAGCTCGTTCCTCGCTCCCGGGCAGAACCGCCGCAAGGACGGCTGGGGCGGCTCGCTGGAGAACCGCGCGCGGTTCGCCCGCCAGGTGGCGCGCGTCGTACGCGAGGAGGTGGGTGACGCGGTCGCAGTCACCGCCAAGGTCGGCATGACCGAGGGGTCCCGGGCCGGGTTCTCGATGCCGGAGAGCGTGGAGTTCGCCCAGATGCTCGAGGCCGACGGCCACCTGGACGCGCTCGAGCTGAGCGCCGGCAGCTCGCTGCTGAACCCGATGTACCTGTTCCGCGGCGACGTCCCGCGCCAGGAGTTCGCCGCGAACATGCCTCCGCTGGTGCGGTGGGGGATGAAGACCCCCCTGGGCAAGGGGTTCTTCAAGGAGTACCCGTTCGAGGAGGCGTTCCTGCGCGAGAAGGCGCTGACCTTCCGGATGGCGGTGAACCTGCCGCTGATCATGCTCGGCGGGATCAACACCCGCGCCACGATGGAGCGCGCGATGGCGGAGGGCTTCGAGTTCGTCGCGATGGCCCGCGCCCTGCTCCGCGAGCCCGACCTGGTCCACCGGCTGCAGGGCGGCCGGGCCAGCGAGGGGGCCTGCATCCACTGCAACCAGTGCATGCCGACGATCTACACCGGCACACGCTGCACGGTGCTCGATTCCCTGTGAGCTGGTTGAGCCCTTCGGCAGGCTCAGGAACCACTTGGCGAAACCATCGGTGGTCTCGGCAAGCTCAACCAGCGACAGCCGGGCTCAGCTCTCCCCGGCGATCGCGGGCTGGCCCGGCGGGTTGACCACCACGAACACCACGCCGTTGCTCGGATCGCGGACCATCGTGCCGGAGATGCGGCCGTCGAAGACGAGGTCCCAATAGACCTGCTCGTTGCCGAGCTCGTAGGAGACCCCGAGGCGCACCCGGAAGCCCATCTGGGGCAGCACCCGCTTGTAGAAGGCGATCACGCTGTCGAGGTCGGCGGCGTGGATGTCGAACTGCCAGGTGTCGTCGAGCGGGCCCGGGTCCTTGACCTTCACGCCCGGGGGCACGGGGAAACCCTGCACGGAGCGGAAGCCGTGGGCCGGCAGCTCGCTGGCTCCCGGCACCGCGGAGAGGGTCGCCTGGGGCTTGATCGTGGCCTCGGCCTTGGGCTGCTGGAGCGCGGTGTCCTTCGGCTCGGCGGGCTCGTCCTGCCCGAGCTGGGAGGTGTCCGTGGCGCTCGGGGTGCTCGGGGTCGTCGTACCGGCGCTCGCGCCCGCACTCGGCCGGTCGCTGCCTCCGCACGCGGCGGTGGTCGCGGCTGTGAGCAGGATGACAAGGATGGCGCCCACGAGGCGTCGAAGGGACACGAACCCTCCCCCTAGAGTCGTCGAGAATCCCTGCGACCGTACCTGACAGGACTGAGCCGTGCCTGAACGCCCGACGACCTACGAGTTCGACCGCGGCATCGCCGTGACCGCCCACCCCGACGGCGGGTACGCCGCCGAGCTCGACCCGGGCTGGGTCGTCGGCGGCGGCGTCAACGGCGGCTACCTGCTCGCCGTGATCGGCAACGCGGTGCGGGAGAGGCTGGCGGCGTCCGGGCACGTGGACCCGTTCTCGGTGAGCGCGCACTACCTGAGTGCCTCGGTACCCGGGCCGGCGACGGTGGAGACCGAGGTGGTGCGCGCGGGGGGCCGGTTCTCGACGGTGGCGGCCACGCTGGTGCAGCACGTGGACGGCGTCCGGGTGCCGCGGATCAGCACGCTGGCGACGTACGGCGACCTCGACGCCGCGCACGACGCGACCACCGACGCCGCCGCGGCCGCGCTCCACCTGGCCCTCCCCGTGCCCGAGCTGCCGCCGCTCGAGGAGTGCCTGCTGTCCTCGGACGCCCCGCCGGAGTTCAAGGTCGTCGCGCCGCTGCTCGACCGCTTCGGGACGCGGCTCGACCCGGCGACGGCGATGTGGGCGGTGGGCAAGCCCAGCCGCAACGGCGTGATCCAGGGCTGGTTCGAGCTCGCCGACCACCGGCCGCTGGACCCGATCGCGCTGCTGATGGTCGTGGACGCGCTGCCGCCGGTCACCTTCGACCTCGGCATGCCGGGGTGGGCACCGACCCTGGAGCTCACCGCGCACGTGCGGGCCAAGCCGGCGCCGGGCTGGGCCGTGGTCCGGCACTGCACCCGCACGGTCGCGGGCGGCCTGTTCGAGGAGGACTGCGACGTGTGGGACTCCACCGGCACGCTGGTGGCGCAGTCGCGGCAGCTGGCCCTGCAGCCCCGGACCTGAGTCACGGCCGGAGGTCGCCGCGCCGCACGCTGAAGACGAACCGCCGGCCCGGGTACTCGGTCAGCGACCAGAGCAGGTCGTCGTCCTCCCGGTAGCACAGGTCCTCCGGGCCGGCCGGGAGCGCCTGTCGGTGGGCGTGGAAGGCGCCCGGGTGGCCGACCTGGAGTGCGCCGAGCTTCCAGCGGCCGCGGCTGGTGGTCACGTAGTAGGTCCCGCGCACGATCGCCGCGCCCTGCATGTGGCCGAGCCCGCGGTCGTCGAGGAGGACCGGTCGCGACAGACCGTCCTCCTCCGCTGCGAGGTGGAACGTGCCGGGGTCGAGCGGGTACCGCACGATCCGCCGGGTCATGTCGCCGCGGGCGTACTCGCCGGCCACCAGGTGCGGCACCTCCGTGCTGCGGTCCAGGGACAGGAAGGAGTACCGCATCGGTTCGCCGTCGCCCGAGGCGTCGTACCCGAACCGGACGGGGAGCACGAAGCGGTGGCCGGAGGTCTCCCGACCGGGCTCGACCTCGAGGATCTCCTCCATCCGGCAGGTGAACAGGCCGCGTCGTGTCCCCGCGACGTACAGGTAGGGGCCGGCCCACACCAGACCCCCGGCATGCACGGCGAGCGGCCGGAGCCGCGCCGCCCCGGACTCGATCTCGGGCACGACCAGCAGGACGTGGCGGTAGCGCAACGTTTCGAGATCGACCACGGTGATCCGGCTGCCGCGGCCGTCCTTGGCGTACCAGCTGATGACCAGCAGCCGCTGCTCGATGCCCGGGACGTGGGCGGAGTTCGTGATCCCCTGCGGCCACCACCGTTCGGAGGCGGCGTCCTCGTCGTCCCACCGGAATCCCCACTCGACGGCCAGTCCGGGCACCGGAGTCCGCTCGGCACTTCGGTTGAGGTGGTCGAGCACACCGGCGACGCCGACGGGCTCGCCGTGCCGGTCGACGAGCGCATCGATCGCGGCGACGTGCCTCTCGGTACGACGCAGGTGGACGCTGGCCGGCCTGGTCACGAACAGCAACCTAGTGGCGGACTCCGTACGCTGCGCCCATGCAGCTGGTCGTCGGCGTCGCGATCGTCCACGGCGGACGCGTCCTCGCCGCTCGGCGTTCCTACCCGGCGGAGTCGGCGGGTCGGTGGGAGCTGCCCGGAGGCAAGGTGGATCGGGGCGAGACGCCGGCCGAGGGGGCCGAGCGCGAGATCCTCGAGGAGCTCGGGTGCCGGATCACCGTGACCGGCTGGCTCGAGCCCGAGGTGCAGATCCGCGACGGCCTGGTCCTGCGCGTGGCCACCGCTGCCCTGTCCGACAGGGAGCCCGTGCCGCGTCACGGCGAGCACGACGCGGTCCGCTGGCTGCGTGCCGACCGGCTCGACGACGTCGACTGGCTGCCGGCCGACCGTCCGTTCGTCGAGGCGCTGCGAAAAACGCTGGGCGCGGAGAACTAGGGTCGTGCCCATGGACAAGCACCTGCTCCTCGTGCACGCGCATCCTGACGACGAGAGCATCGGTCAGGGCGCGACGATGGCGAAGTACGTTGCGGAGGGCGTCGGGGTCACCCTGGTGACCTGCACGGGCGGCGAGATGGGCGAGATCCTCGTGCCCGAGATGGAGCACATGGCCGCGGACAAGGACGACACCCTCGCCGACCAGCGCAAGATCGAGCTGGACAACGCGATGAAGGAGCTCGGGGTCACCGACCACCGTTACCTCGGCGGCTTCAAGCGCTACCGCGACTCCGGGATGAAGTGGCACGAGGACGGCCACGCGATCCCCGACGACACCATCCACGAGAACGCCTTCTGGCACGCCGACCTCACCGAGGCCGCGAACGACCTCGTGGCCGTGATCCGGGAGGTGCGGCCGCAGGTGCTGGTCACCTACGACGAGTTCGGTGGCTACGGCCATCCCGACCACATCCAGGCCCACCGGGTCGCCACGTACGCCGCGTCGCTGGCTGCGGTGCCGTCGTATCGGCGCGACCTGGGGGAGCACCACGACATCCCGAAGATCTACTGGGGTGCGATGTCGGAGAGCCGCCTGCGGGCCGGGCTCCGGCTGCTGCGCGACGCCGGCGACACGACGACGTTCGAGGGCATGGACCCCGACGGCCCGCTGCCCCCGTTCGTCACCGCCGACGAGAACCTCTCCGCGATGATCGACGGGACGGCCTACCACCAGCAGAAGATGGCCGCGCTCGCCGCCCACGCCACGCAGATCACCACCGACGGCCCGTTCTTCGCCCTCTCCAACAACGTCGGCGAGACCGCATGGGGCCTGGAGTTCTACCGGATCGCCAAGGGCGAGCGGGGTCCGCTCAACGAGGACGGCCTCGAGACGGACCTGTTCGCCGGGCTGTGAGCGTGGTTTCGGCAGGCTCAACCACCGGTGGTTGAGCCCTTCGGCAGGCTCAGGAACCTCCTGCCGAAACCTCAGTCGGCCGACAACGGAGCCCTGGGTGGTTGAGCCCTTCGGCAGGCTGAGGAACCTCCTGCAGAGACCTCAGCCGGCCGGGGCCAGGTACCGGCAGCCGTGGTGGACCTCGAGCCCCATCGACTCGTAGAGCGCGATCGCCGGAGCGTTGCCGGTCTCCACGTGCAGCCACACCGTCAGCGCGCCCTGCTCGGCGCCCCACTCCAGGAGGGCGCCGGTCACCGCGCGCGCCAGCCCCTGGCGGCGGGCGGCCGGATCGACGTGCAGGCTGTGGATGCCGAGCCAGTCGCCGTCCACCGCGGCCTTCGCGACCGCTCTGCCGGCGATCGCGGCCGTCGCCCGAGGACCCTCGACGTCGACCTCGACGTCGGCCTCCGCCGGTCCGACGGTGCCGAGCCGGCGTCGGACCCGGGAGAGCGACCCGACCAGGAACAGCGCGTCGCCGCCGGCCACCGGCTGCCAGCCGGCGCTCTCGAACCATCGTTCGTCGTCGGAGTCCGCCTCGACCTGGACCATCGGCGGGCGCCCGTGCGCGCGGTAGAAGGACACGACCGCGTCGGCGGCGGAGTCCAGCGGCATCCCCGGGTCACCCATCGCCAGGCACGAGTTGGCCCGCTTGCGCAGCCGGTCGGCCGGCTGCGGCTCGGTGCGCAGCTCCCACTCGCCCAGCGGCTCGCGGACCACGCCCGGCCAGAGCGGTGCCGCGTGCCCCTCCGACTCGCGCACCGAGAAGCGCAGTCGGGCGCTCGGCCGGGGCGGGACCGGCTTGCCGGACACGATGTCGGCGGTGGCGATCTCCACCGCGGTGCCGTCCTCGCGACGGACCACGACGACGCCGTCGCCCCACGACTCGCAGATCCCGAGCACGTCGGTCATCGCCGGCCCCCCCGTGGGGCCGGTCTTGCCGGGCAGCACACGGCGTACGACGACCCGCTGACCGACGACCTGCGGGCCGAGCCCTGATCTGGTCGGATGTCGAAACGCGGGTCCGTCTGCCTGTGTCACTCCGGGGATACTAGGCTTTGCCGAAGTCCGCACCGGACTCGTACCCCAGGAGGATCCAGGTGACCTACGTCATCGCCCAGCCCTGTGTCGACCTGAAGGACCGCGCCTGCGTCGACGAGTGCCCCGTCGACTGCATCTACGAAGGCAAGCGGATGCTCTACATCCACCCGGATGAGTGCGTCGACTGCGGTGCGTGCGAGCCGGTCTGCCCGGTCGAGGCGATCTACTACGAGGACGACACCCCGTCGGAGTGGAAGGAGTACTACGACGCGAACGTGCACTTCTTCGACGACCTGGGCTCCCCGGGCGGCGCCGCCAAGATGGGTGTCATCGACAAGGACCACCCGCTGGTCGCGGCGCTGCCGCCCCAAGAACACGACGAGTGACCTCGCCGGTCCTCCGAGACCTCGTCTCCTCCCGGCTCCCGGACTTTCCCTGGGACCAGATCACCTCGTACGGCGACACCGCGCGAGCGCACCCTGACGGCATCGTCGACCTCTCGGTCGGCACGCCCGTGGACCCGACGCCCGCCCTCGTGCAGCAAGCGCTGCGCGAGGCGGCGGACTCGCCGGGCTACCCGCTGACGATCGGGCTCCCGCAGACGCGACAGGCGTGCATCGACTGGCTGGGCCGCCGGTTCGGCGTGACCGGGCTCGGCCTCGACGCGGTGCTGCCCGTCATCGGCTCCAAGGAGCTGATCGCCTCGCTGCCGACCCATCTCGGCGTCGGCCCGGGCGACCTGGTCGTGCAGCCGCTGCTGGCCTACCCGACGTACGAGGTCGGTGCGGTGCTGGCCGGCGCGCGCGTGCTGGCCGCGGACTCGCTGACCGCGATCGGCCCGGAGCGGCCGCGGATCCTCTGGCTGAACTCCCCGTCGAACCCGACCGGCAAGGTGCTTCCCGTCGACCACCTGCGCAAGGTGGTCGACTGGTGCCGCGAGCGGGACGTCCTGCTGATCTCCGACGAGTGCTACCTCGAGCTCACCTGGGAGGCCGACGCCCCGGCCGTCTCCGTGCTCCACCCCGACGTGTGCGGCGGCAGCCACGACGGCATCCTGGCGGTGCACTCGCTGTCGAAGCGCTCGAACCTCGCCGGCTACCGCTGCGCGTTCGTCGCCGGCGACCCGGCCGTGGTCGGCGAGCTGCTCGCCGTGCGCAAGAACCTCGGGCTGCAGATGCCCGGCCCGCAGCAACGCGCGATGATCGCGGCGCTCGGCGACGACACCCATGTCGACGAGCAGCGGGCGCTCTACGCCCGCCGCCGGCGGTGGCTGAAGGACGCCCTCGAGGGCGCCGGCTTCCGGATCGACCACTCCCAGGGCTCGCTCTACCTCTGGGCCACCCGAGACGAGCCCTGCCTGGACACGCTGTCCTGGTTCGCCGAGCGCGGCATCCTGGTGGCGCCCGGGTCGTTCTACGGGCGCGCCGGGGGCGAGCACGTCCGGGTCGCGTTCACGGCCACCGACGAGCGCGTCGGGGCAGCGGTGGAGCGCCTCGCCGGTTAGACCTGGGGCGCTGCCTGCATGGGAACGCTCGGACGCGAGGGGGCCGGTGAGTGCACCCGGACCGCGCTGATCGCCTCCAGCCGCGCGACCGCGTGCTCCTGCTCGGAGGTCTCGATCACGACACCGTGTCCGTCGGTGGCGACGACCTGCCCGCTGATCCAGGTGCCGCTGACCAGGATGTCGACGGACAACTCGTTCGCCTGGGCTCGTTCCAGTGCGGTCCCCATCGAGTAGATCATCGTGGTCTGCATGGCGGCTCCTCCCCCTGTGGCGCCATGATCCGGACGGACCGGTACGGGCGCCAGCCCTCGCCTCCGGTGGTGTAGACCGCCGCCGGTGGTCCGGCACCAAGGGATGCGCCTGATCGTGGGCCTCTGCCGTGCGGCCCGTCAGCCGAAGGACACGGTGACCTTGGTCGGCGACGCCGAGGACGCCACCCAGCCCTTCTCGGAGTGGTCGCCCGTGCGCCAGACCTTGCCGTCGTAGGAGACCGCGGTGACCTTCAGGTCGGAGGCGTGGGCGAGCAGGAACGCGGCGACGGACCAGCCGATCCGGTTGCCGTCCTGGCCGGTGGCCACGGTGACGGCCAGGTCCTGCCGAGAACCGGTGCGGGCGAGGGTGAGGTCGCCGTACGCCTTGGTCAGGGCGGACGAGGCGGCGGCCGCGGTGCCGTGCCCGGAGGGCTGGCGGACGACGCAGGTGAAGGTTCCGGCGGGGCTGTAGCCGGTCAGCGCCGACGCCAGCGCGCGTGCGTCGGGGGCGTGCACCGCGTACGCGTCGGGGTAGCCCGACCGCTGCACCTTCTGCGCGGCCACGGTGATCGGCATCGTCTGGTAGCCGTGGATCTTCTCCAGCGCGTCGTAGAACTTGTTGATCGTGTAGTACTCGTCGCTGATCTGCGCCGCGGTGCCCCAGCCCTGCGAGGGCCGCTGCTGGAAGATGCCGATCGAGTCCCGGTCGCCGTGCGCCAGGTTGCGGATCTTGCTCTCCTGGTACGCCGTGGCCAGGGCGATCGACACCGCCCGCGCCGGCAGCCCACGGCGGACCCCGATCGCCGCGATCAGCGCGGCGTTGCGCGCCTGGTCGGGCGCGAGGTCGACCGAGCGCCCCGCGACCTCGGCGGTGCACCCCGGCGGGTTGGGCAGCGGCCCGGTGCCACGCCACACCGCGATCGTCACGCCCGCGACCACCGCCAGGATGGCGAGGAAGAGCACGAACCCCGACCGCCGGCGCCCAGACCGCCCGCTAGTTGGCATGCAGGTCGGCGTTGAGCGCGATGCCGTCGGAGCGCCACGGCACGGCCTCGATGGTGCCGGTGACGGAGTTGCGCCGGAACAGCACGTTGTTCGCGCCGGAGAGCTCGGCGGCCTTGATCACCTTCGGCTTGTTGTCGATGTCGCGGACGGTGACCTTCGTGCCGGCGGTGACGTAGCAGCCCGCCTCCACGACGCAGTCGTCGCCCAGGGAGATCCCGATGCCGGAGTTCGCGCCGAGCAGGCAGCGCCGACCGACCGAGATGACCTCCTTGCCACCCCCGGACAGCGTGCCCATGATCGACGCTCCACCGCCGACGTCGGAGCCGTCGCCGACCACGACACCCGCGGAGATCCGGCCCTCGACCATCGACGCACCGAGCGTGCCGGCGTTGTAGTTGACGAACCCCTCGTGCATCACGGTCGTGCCCTCGGCGAGGTGCGCGCCGAGCCGGACCCGGTCGGCGTCGGCGATCCGGACCCCGGTCGGCACGACGTAGTCGGTCATCCGCGGGAACTTGTCGATGCCGAACACCTCGACCGGCCCGTCGGCGCGGAGCGCCGCCCGGACCTCCTCGAAGCCCGCGACCGCGCAGGGCCCGCGGCTGGTCCACACGACGTTGCTGAGCAGGCCGAAGATGCCGTCCAGGTTCACCTGGTGCGGCGCGACCAGCCGGTGGCTGAGCAGGTGCAGGCGCAGGTAGACGTCGGCAGCGTCGGCCGGGGGAGCGGAGAGCTCGACCGAGGTCAGCACGACCTCGGTGTGCACCCGGCGGGCGGGGTCCTTCGCCTCGAGCGAGGTCAGCGAACCGGGCGCGACCGCGTCGCCGGGCGCCTCGCCCAGGGTGGGGGTGGGGTACCAGGTGTCGAGCACCGAGCCGTCGTCTGCGAAGGTCGCGAGACCGAAGCCCCACGCCCTGTCCTGGGCACCGGTCGGGGAGTCAGACATGGACCTCAGGCTACCCACCGTGCCTGAGTGCCGGACCGGGCGGGCTCAGTCCTCGGATCGCGGACGGCGCAGGTTCTCGTCCAGCCATCCCTTCACCGACCCGAGCAGCCCGGCCACGTCGTGGACCAGCTTGCCGAGCGCGTTCTGGCTCTGCCGGAACGACTCGGCGTAGCTCTGCGCGGCCTCCTGGGCGGCGGCGCTGAGCGGGGCGTCCGGGTCCTCCGAGCGCCGGGGATAGGTGCCGGAGAGGATCGCGGTGTACTCGCCGGAGTCGACCCAGCGGCGCAGCTCGGCCGCACGTACGACGGCGAACGGATGCGACCGGTTCTCGATCAGCAGCATCTTGAGCACCGAGTCGCGCAGGTCGCCGGACTCGTCGTACTCGCGGCCCTGGTCGAAGAAGGACGTCGTGTCGAGGTCGTCGAGGTGGCCCCCGCTGGCGAGCTTCATGTGCACGCGGAACGCCACCGCCGGGTCCTGCGTCGCGAGCAGGCCGGCCCGGTCCGCGGACAGCTCGGACTTGCGCGACCACTCCCGCAGCGCCGCCACCACCATGCGGATGCCGAGTCCGCCGAGCGGGACGGCGTTCAGCACACCGGTCAGCTGGAGAAGGCGGCGCAGCAGCGTCTGGTAGACGGCGTGGCCGCTGAGCGCGTGGCCGAGCTCGTGCGCCAGCACGAAGGCCATCTCCTCCTCGTCGAGGAGGTCCACGAGGGCGGAGTTGACCACGATCAGCGGCCGGTCCATGCCGATGGTCACGGCGTTCAGCGTCGGGTCGGCCGTGACGAAGAGGTCGGGCACCTCCGGGGCGTCGAGCACGGCCGCCACCTCGGCCAGCTGGCGGCTCATCGCGGGGAACTGCCGGTGGTCCGTGCGGATCGCCGAGCCGAGCAGCTCCAGGCGCACCGCACGCTCGTTGACCAGGCCGGACATCGCCTTCAGCACCGCGTCGAACCCGCGCAGCTTGCGCAGCGCCACGAGCGCTCCGCGGTCGGCGGGGTGCTCCCACGCACGGGAGCTGATCTCGGGCAGCGGCACTCGGCGCCGAGTCGGCGAGGACGACATGCCCGCCAGTGTGCCGGTCGGGCACGATGGGCGCATGGGAAACGGAGGAGCGCGGTTCAAGGAGCTCTGTCTCGACACCGACGGCGACGGTGAGGCGGTCGGCCGGTTCTGGGCCGCGGCGACCGGCTGCGAGTACACGCGGAGCGGTCCCGACGACCCGGGCGACGTCGTCGGCTCCGAGGAGGGCATGGGCATCGCGATCTGCCGCGTGCCCGAGCCGATGACCGTCAAGAACCGCGTGCACCTCGACCTGCACACGGCCTCGATCGAGGACCTCGAGGCCCTCGGCGCGACCGTCGCCCCCGAGCAGGACGACGACGACCCGTGGACGGTCATGCTCGACCCGGAGGGCAACGTGCTGTGCGGCTTCGTGCGCGAGCCGGAGCGCATGCCGGCGTACCGGGTCTACGAGCTGGCCGTCGACGCCGCCGACCCCGAGGCGATCGGGCGCTGGTGGGCCGACGTGTTCGGGGTCGAGCTCCGGCACAAGGACGGCACCACCTGGTGGTGGCTGGAGGACGTGCCCGGCATGCCCTTCGACGCCTGGGTCTTCGGTGCCGTCCCGGAGCCGAAGACGGTCAAGAACCGCATGCACTGGGACGTGTACGGCGACGTCGCCGACTTCGAGGCGCGCGGCGCCACGCGGCTGTGGGAGATGCCGCGCTGGACCGTGCTCGCCGACCCCGAGGGCAACGAGTTCTGCGCCTTCCCCTTCCCCGAGCAGTAGTCGATGGGTTTCGGCAGGCTCAACCACCGGGTGGTTGAGCCTGCCGAAACCACGCAGCCGCGCCGTGCTGACAAGATGACGGGCATGGTTCTGGATCTCTCCACCGACGTCGTCGCGCTGACCGAGGCCGTGGTCGACGTCGAGTCGGTCAGCCGCAACGAGCAGGCACTCGCCGACGCGATCGAGGCCGCCCTGCGGGCGTGCGACCACCTCGAGGTGACCCGCCTGGGCAACTCGCTCGTGGCGCGCACGGACCTCGGCCGCGGCGAGCGCGTCGTGATCGCCGGGCACATCGACACGGTTCCCCTCAACGACAACCTCCCCGTGCGCAACGACGGCACGATGCTGCACGGCTTGGGCACCTGCGACATGAAGGGCGGCGTCGCGGTCGCCCTCAAGCTCGCGGCCGGCGTGCGGGACCCGAACCGTGACATCACCTATGTCTTCTACGACTGCGAGGAGATCGAGGCCGTGCACAACGGTCTCCGCCGGATCGCCGAGGAGCGCCCCGACCTGGTCGAGGCGGACTTCGCGATCCTGATGGAGCCCTCCGACGCCGCGATCGAGGCCGGGTGCCAGGGCACCCTGCGGGTCGAGGTGCGCACCCACGGCGAGCGGGCGCACTCCGCGCGGTCCTGGAAGGGCGTCAACGCGATCCACCGGGCGGGCGAGGTGCTGCGCCGGCTCGAGGCGTACGACGCGCGCCGGCCGGTCGTCGACGGCCTCGAGTACCACGAGGGCCTCAACGCCGTGCTGATCAGCGGCGGGGTCGCCACGAACGTGATCCCCGACGAGGCCGTCGTCACGGTCAACTACCGGTTCGCCCCCGATCGCACCGAGGAGGAGGCGCTGGCCTTCGTGCGCGACTTCTTCGACGGGTACGACGTCACGGTGACCGACTCCGCCCCGGGCGCGCGGCCCGGGCTCGACCTGCCGGCGGCCAAGGCGTTCGTCGAGGCCGTCGGAGGCGAGGTGAAGCCGAAGTTCGGCTGGACCGACGTCGCCCGGTTCACCGTCCTGGGCGTGCCCGCGGTGAACTACGGGCCGGGTGACCCGTCGTACGCGCACAAGGCGGACGAGCACGTGCCGATCGAGCACCTCCGCCGCTGCGAGCAGACCCTGCGGTCCTGGCTGGGGGCGTCATGAGCGACCGGCCCGACGCGCAGTCGCCCGACCGGCCCGGCGACGTCGCCCACGACCTGGCCCGGCCGGTCAAGCGCAAGGGGCCGACCTTCCTGCGCGACAAGCAGGTGGACCTCTCCACCACCGACCAGCGGCTGCTCGACTCGCGCGGCTCCAGCGACTGGGTGCACACCGACCCGTGGCGGGTGCTGCGGATCCAGGCGGAGTTCGTCGAGGGCTTCGGTGCGCTCGCCGAGCTCGGCCCGGCGATCGCGGTGTTCGGCAGCTCGCGGACGCCGCGCGACGATCCTTATTACGCCCAGGGCGTCGCGCTCGGCGCCGCGCTCGCGCGGGAGGGCTTCGCCGTGATCACCGGGGGCGGCCCGGGTGCGATGGAGGCCGCCAACCGGGGTGCCGCCGAGGCCGGCGGCGTCAGCGTCGGGCTCGGCATCGAGCTGCCCTTCGAGGAGGGCGTGAACGACTTCGTCAACCTCGGCGTGAACTTCCGCTACTTCTTCGCCCGCAAGACCATGTTCGTGAAGTACTCCCAGGGCTTCGTGGTGATGCCGGGCGGCATGGGCACGTTCGACGAGCTGTTCGAAGCGGTGACCCTGGTGCAGACGCGCAAGGTCACGTCGTTCCCGGTCGTGCTGGTCGGCGTCGACTACTGGACGGGTCTGCTCGACTGGCTGCGCGGCACGGTCCTGGGCGAGGGCAAGATCAGCCAGACCGACGTGGACATGCTGCAGCTGACCGACGACGTGGACGAGGCGGTCGCGATCATGGCGGCCGCCCGGTGAGCCGGGAGGAGATGGTGCGGCCGTGATGTGGTTCTTCGCCGTCCTCATCGTGCTCGCGATCGGCGGGGTCGCGGTCGTCGCCTCCGGTCAGGGCGCTCCGCTCGCACCGGCGTACGACGACCGGCCCGACGCCGTCGTACCGACCGACCGGCCACTGACCGGCGACGACCTGAGGGCGGTGCGGTTCTCCACGGCGGTCCGCGGCTACCGCGCCAGCGAGGTCGACGCGCTGCTCGAAAGGCTCGCGGCACAGCTCGACGCATCCCCCCCTCAGGAGTCCGGTTCGGGCACACTGAGCCCGTGACTCCCGAACGCATCGCCTTCGTGCTCACTGCCCTCGCGGCCGTGGTCGTCGTGCTGACCCGGGTGCGGATGACCAGCCGCGAGGAGGAGGCCGCCGGACGGCTGGACATCCCTCGCCAGCTGGTGAACGTGCACACGGTCTTCGGGGTGCTCGCACTCGGGCTCTGGGGCACCTTCCTGTTCGCCCACGTCAGCACGGCGATCGGGTACGCCGGCCTCGCCTGCTGGTGGGTGACCAACGCGGCCGGCCTGCTTGTCCTCATGCGCTGGCTGCCCGCGCGCGGACGGCACGCGTCGGGTCCCGCGGCCGACTCGTGGGGCGAGGGGCCCGGCCTGTCGGTGCTCGGTCACGTGGGGCTGCTGGTCGGCTCGATCGTGTGGACCTACCTCTTGGTGGCGGGCAGACTGTCCTGATGCCCCGCCTCTCGGGTGTGCTGTCCTTCGTCCTGACGATCCTGCTCGTCCCAGCGGCCGGGCTCGCGCCCGCCGCCGACGCGCAGGGCCTGCACCCTCACGCAGCCGTGGCGTCGACGGTGTCGTCGTCGGCGGGCGCGGTGCTCGAGGAGCGGGTCATCGGGCACAGCGTCCTGGGCCGGCCGATCCGCGCCTGGCACCTCGGCGACCCGGCGTCTCCGGTGAAGGCGGTGTTCATCGGGGCGATGCACGGTGACGAGGCCCAGCCGTCGCGGATCCTGCAGAACCTGCGCGACGGCCGGACGATCATGGGCGCCGACGTCTGGGTGGTGCCGTTCATGAACCCCGACGGCGTGCACCGGCACACGCGCCGCAACGCCCACGGCGTCGACCTGAACCGCAACTTCCCGGTGCACTGGATCCGGCAGGGCGGCAGCTTCTACTCCGGCCCGCGGCCCGCCTCGGAGCCGGAGACCCAGGCGATGATGGCCTTCCTGGCGGAGATCCGGCCGGCGTACGTCGTGAGCTTCCACCAGCCGCTGTTCGGTGTGGACACGTCGTTCTCCAAGACCCGCGCGCTCGGCCGCCGCCTGAGCCGCTACCTCCGCCTCCCGCGGAAGCGGTTCAACTGCAACAACGGCTGCCACGGCACGATGACCCAGTGGTTCAACCAGACCCTCCCCGGAGCCGCGATCACCGTCGAGTACGCCCACCACCTGACCTTCCGGCAGAAGTACCGCACCGGCCCCCGCGGCCTCCTCCGCTCCGTCGGCGCCACTCGTTGAGTTGGGGGTTCGTACCCCTTGAGTGGGGTGTTCGTGCTCGTTCCGCGGAACGAACTCCCCACTGACCGGGGACAAACGCCCCACTCAACGGCCGTGGAAGGTGGGCTTCTCCTTGGCGAGGAAGGCGGCGACGGCGTTGCGGTGGTCCTCGGAGGCGCCGGTGAGGTTCATCTTGTCCCGCTCGAAGTCGAGCGACTCGACGAGGTCGTGGGTGCTGGAGAAGTTCACCGACTGGCGCATGGACGCGTAGGACAGGGTGGGGCCGGAGGCGAGGGTCGCGGCGAGGGTGGTGACCTCGGTGACCAGGTCGGCGTCCGGTACGACGGACGTGGCCAACCCGAGCTCGAGGGCCTTGCCCGAGTCGATCGTGCTGGGGAAGTACAGCAGCTCGATCGCCTTGGCCCGGCCGACCAGACGAGGGAGGGTCCAGGACGCGCCGGTGTCGCAGGAGAGCGCGACGCCGGGGAAGGCGAGGTTGAACCCTGCCGACTCGGCCACCACGCGCAGGTCGCAGGCGAACGCCAGGCTCGCACCGGCGCCGGCGGCCACTCCGTTGATCGCGGCGATCACCGGCTTCGGCATGGTCGCGAGCGCCGTCACGGTCGGGTTGTAGTGCTTCTCGACCGTCGTGAACAGCTGGTCGGAGCCGCCGCTCTCGAGCAGCTGCACGTGCTCCTTGAGGTCCTGGCCGACGCAGAAGGCCCGGCCGGTGCCGGTGAGCACCACGCAGCGGACGGCGTCGTCCTCGGCCGCCTCGACCACGGTGTCCCGGAGCAGCTCCTTGGTGGCGATGTCCAGGCTGTTCATCGCCTCGGGCCGGTTGAGGGTGATCGTCGCGACGCCCTCGGTGAGGTCGTAGGTCACGGGCTGCGGGTCGGTCATGTGCGGGCTCCTGCTTCGGTCGGGGTCAGGCACTGGTCGATGAACCGGGTGGCTGCGGGGAGGAGTCGGGCGGCGTGCTCGTCGAAGAATGCCGCAGCACGTCGACCGGGCCAGTCGGGGGGCAGCAACGCGGGCGGCAGCCCCGGGTCGCTGAAGAGGAACTTGCGCCAGCTGTGCAGCAGCTCGGACCGTACGACGAACGCGGTGACCGGGTCCGCCCCGGGACCCGCCCTGCCGACCAGTCGGGTCGCCACGGTCAGCCACGCCTCGTAGCTCTCGGCGAGCGCCGTGACGTCGAAGGCCTCCAGCAGCCGCGGCAGCGGACCGACGTCGGCGCTGCTGAGGCACACCGCCGAGATGCCCTCGTCGGCGAGGAGCCGGTCGACCTCCTCGGAGGCGTGCGGGCTGACCCAGGTGCTGTCGCTGATCGGCGCGAGGCCCAGGAAGCGGAGCTGGCTGCGGACCCGCTCGCGTCGGCTCCGGTCCGCGATCGGCGACAGCACGCGCAGGTGCCAGCGGCCGTCCCAGTCGGTGTGATCGGTGCGGTAGATACGGGCGCCGGCGTGGTCCAGCCGCACGCGGGCCCGGTCGGTGACCGCGTAGCCCGGGACCGAGGTCCCGGCCACCTCGAGCTCCACGGGTGCGAGCCACCCCTGCGCGACCATGCGGGACACGGCGGTCCGCACCGCGGCCGCCCGGATCCCGAGCGGCTCGAGCAGCCGGATCAGCGCCGCGACGGGCGCGCTTCCGCCGCGGCCGAGGAGGTGGTCGCCGTACAGGTCGAACAGCGCGGAGCGGGCATGCACAGCCCGAGTCTGCCGCACGCGGGCGGATCGGATCGGGCGACGGCTACCGGTGCGGGCCCGGGCGCTCCGCGGCCGCGGACTACCACGAACGCCCGTAGCAGCGGCCGTGCCTCGCCGGGCGCACTTTCCGCGGATTGTCCGCCGTCGGCGGTCATGGGGAATAATGACCTCGGCAGCGTCATACGTCTTGAAGCGGCGCTCGGATTCTCGCAAAGGAAGAGGTGTGCGCATGGCGGCGATGAAGCCGCGGACCGGCGACGGGCCGCTCGAGGTCACCAAGGAGGGGCGCGGCATCGTGATGCGGGTCCCGCTCGAAGGCGGTGGTCGACTGGTGGTCGAGCTCAACGCGGAGGAAGCCGGCGCACTCGGCGACGCACTCAAGGACGTGGTCGGCTGACGCCGCCCCCAGGCATCACGAAGGCCCCGCCACCGCATCCGGTCGGCGGGGCCTTCGCGTAAGGTCGCTCCGTGCCGATGCCGCCCGCCTTCTCGCCCCCGGCGTTCTCCCAGAGCGAGGAGGCACCGTCGCGCACCGGCGTACCGGTGCTGGCTCTGGCGCTCCTCGACGACGACGGCGAGCTCGAGCTCGGTCCCGGTGCCGCGGAGCTCGCCGAGGACCTCGACCTCGACCTGCTCGAGCTGCTCGAGCCGCTGGGGCCCGGCGCACGGGCGGGCGACCTCACCACGCTCTCGCTGCCCGGGTACGTCGTCCACGTCGTCGGCGTCGGGGACACCGGGCCGACGGCACTGCGTCGCGCCGGGGCATCCTTGGCGCGGGCCACGCGGGGCTGCGACGCCGTGGCCTCGGCGGTGCAGGCCGTCGCGGACGAGGACGGCCTGACCGCGTTCGTCGCCGGCGCCGTGCTGGGCGCCTTCACCTACTCGCTGCGCACGCCGGGCGGCCCCGGCTCACCGGACCCCGCGGTCGCCCGCATCCTGCTGGCGTCCGGGCCCCGCGTCGAGGCCGCGGTGCTCGAGCGCGCCGAGGCGATCGCGCGGGCCGGCTGGGAAGCCAGGCGGCTCGCGGCCGTGCCGTCGAACATCAAGTCGCCGGCCTGGCTCGCCGACGAGATCGTCCGGATGGGCGAGGCGGCCGGGCTCCAGACCCGCGTCTGGGACGACGAGCAGCTGCGCAAGGAGGGCTTCGGTGGCATCGTCGCGGTCGGGCAGGCCTCCGCGACCCCACCCCGGCTGGTCCAGCTGGAGTACACCCCGCGCCGGTCGAGGCGGGTCCCGCACGTCGTCCTGGTCGGCAAGGGAATCACGTTCGACACCGGCGGGCTCTCGATCAAGCCCGGCGAGAGCATGGTGAACATGAAGCGCGACATGACCGGCGCCGGAGTGGTCGCCGCGACCCTGTGCGCGCTGGGCGCGGTCGGCTCGCAGGTCCGCGTGACCGGCCTGATGGCGATCGCCGAGAACGCGATCGGCGGCAGCGCCCTCCGCCCCGGCGACGTGATCCGGCACTGGGGCGGCCGCACCACCGAGGTCACCAACACCGACGCCGAAGGCCGGCTCGTGCTCGCCGACGCGCTGCAGTACGCCGCGACGAAGCTGCGCCCCGACCTCCTCGTCGACGTCGCCACCCTGACCGGCGCGATGAAGGTGGCCCTCGGGCTGAGCACCGGTGGGTACTTCGCCACCGACGACGCGGTCGCCGCCCTGATCGACGCGGCCGCGGTGTCCTCCGGTGAGCGGATGTGGCGGATGCCGCTGGCCGAGGTCTACGAACCGCTGCTCGAGTCGAAGGTCGCCGACGCCGACAACGCGCCGCGCCAGGCGCAGGCGATCTCGGCCGCCCTCTTCCTCCAGCACTTCACCGGTGGCCTGCCGTGGGCGCACCTCGACATCGCCTCGGTGGGCGACTCGGTCCGGGAGAACTTTGAGTGGACCAAGGGCCCGACCGGCTTCGGAGCCCGCCTGCTGCTGCACTGGCTGGGCTCGGCCCAGCCCCTGGAAGGAGTTCGCACATGACCGCCACCCCGATGCCCGGGCTCACCGTGCGCTGGTCCCTCGCCGACGCGCCCGACGGCGCCGAGGAGGCCCTGGCCGCGTACGTCGAGAGGACCTCGCACGCGCGGTTCACGGGCATGGCCGGGCTCCGTTTCAAGACCTGGCGGATGCGCCCGCGCGAGTGGTTCGAGGGGTGCTACGTCTTCGTCGACGAGGCCGCGCGCGACGCGTTCGAGACCGCCTTCACGGCGACCGCCGCCGAGTCGCCGGGCTCGCAGCTGGTCGGGTCGGCCCCGATCCTCATCGAGCCGTGCAGCATCGTCGCGGTCGCCGAGGGCGGGGCAGGGTTCGCCGCTCCCGCTCGCTACGCGGTCGGCGGCTGACCGGCCTCAGACGTCCTCGAGGTCGCCGACCTCGGGTACCTCGCCGGTGGCCTCCTGCGCCGGCTCGCGCTTGACGGCGGCTGGGTCCGGCAGGGCCCAGGTGGCGACCACGCTCAGGGCCGCCCAGCACAGCACCAGCGCGACCAGGTAGCGGGTCAGCGCGACGTCCAGCGGCAGCGTCCGGTCGACCAGCGCCAGCCAGAGCGCGGGCGAGGAGACGATGGTCGCGCCGCCGATCACGCCCCCGGACAGCGGGCTCATCGGAGGGCACCCGGGAGAGGTGTCATGCAGTCACCGCCATTCGGTCGGGGGAGACCACGCCGACCGACCGCACCGTCGCGGCGCCGACGAGCTCCTGGTAGGACAGCACCGGAAGCTGGTGGAACGAGGGCCGCAGCAGCCGCCGCAGGGCGGAGCGGATCTGCGGTGAGCAGACCAGCACGGGGTGGTGGCCGGAGTTCTCGGCGGACGTGAGCAGCCCGGAGACCTGGTGCAGCACGGACTGGCCGAGCTCGGGGTCCAGGGCGATCACGGTGCCGTGCTCGGTCGGACGCAGGTCCTCGAGCATGCGCTGCTCGAGCTGCGGGTCGAGGCTCATCACGTGGATCGCGCCGTCGGCGACGTACGGCGCGACGATCGCCGGGCCGAGCGCCTGGCGAGCGGCGTCGACGAGCGAGTCGAGGTCCTTGGTGACGGCCGCCCGCAGCGAGAGCGCCTCGTAGATCCGGACCAGGTCGCGCACCGAGACGCCCTCGTCGAGCAGCGACTGGAGGACGCGCTGCACCTCGCCGAGGCTCAGTGCGGCCGGGGTCAGCTCGTCCACGACGACAGGGTGGGTCCGCTTCACGACGTCGGTGAGCATCCGCACGTCCTCGCGGCCGAGGAGCCGCGCGGCGTGCGTGGTGACCACCTCGGCGAGGTGCGTGGTGATCACGGAGGCACGGTCGACGACCGTCGCCCCGCCCATCTCGGCCTGGTTGCGCAGCTCGGCAGGGATCCACTTCGCCTCGAGGCCGAAGACCGGCTCCCGGGTGGGCTGGCCGGGCAGCGAGCCGAGGAAGTCGCCGATCGCGAGCACCGTGCCCGGGGGCGCCTCGCCGCGGGCGACCTCGATGCCGAACAGCTTGATCGCGTAGGTGCGCAGCGGCAGGTCCAGGTTGTCGCGGGTCCGCACGGGCGGCACCACGATGCCGATGTCGGAGGCCACCTTGCGGCGCAGGGCCTTGACCCGGTCGAGCAGGTCGCCCCCGGCGCTCGGGTCGACCAGGTCGATGATGTCCGCGGACAGCTCGAGGCCGAGTGGGTCCACGCGGATCTCAGCGGCGAGGATCTCCGGCGAGTCCGGCGACGGCAGTGCCAGCGCAGCGGCCTCGGACAGCTCCGGCTCGACCTCGTCGGCGACCCGCGTCGAGGCGAGCAGCACGATGCCACCGGCGATGATGAACGGGATCTTGGGCAGGCCCGGGATCAGGCACAGCGCCAGCGCGGCGAAGCCGGCCACGCGCATCGGCACCCGGTTGCTGGTCATCTGGCGCAGGATGTCCGAGCCCATGTCCTCCTCGCCGGTGGACCGCGTCACGATGAGGCCGGTCGCGACCGAGAGCAGCAGGGCGGGGATCTGGGAGACGAGGCCGTCACCGATCGACAGCAGGCTGTACGTCGACACCGCGTCGCCGAAGGGCATGTGCTTCTGCGCGACGCCGACGCCGAAGCCGCCGACCAGGTTCACCAGCGTGATCACGATCGCGGCGATCGCGTCGCCCTTCACGAACTTCGAGGCACCGTCCATCGCCCCGTAGAAGTCCGCCTCGGCGTGCACCTCGCGCCGACGGCGGCGTGCCTCCTCCTCGTCGATCAGCCCGGAGTTCAGGTCGGCGTCGATCGCCATCTGCTTGCCGGGCATCGCGTCCAGGGTGAACCGCGCGCCGACCTCGGCGACCCGGCCGGCACCGTTGGTGATGACCACGAACTGGATCACCAGCAGGATCGCGAACACGATCAGCCCGACCAGCAGCGAGCCGCCGACGACGAAGTGCCCGAAGGTGTCGATCACCTTGCCGGCGTACCCGTGCAGGAGGACGAGCCGGGTGGCGCTGACGTTGAGGGCCAGCCGGAAGAGCGTCATCACCAGGATGACCGCGGGGAACGCGGCGAAGTCCAGCGGCCGGTGGATGAACATCGCGGTGAGCAGGATCAGCAGCGCGCCGGTGATGTTGAGGGCGATGAACAGGTCGAGCAGGATCGCGGGCAGCGGGACGACCAGCATCACCACGATGAACACGATGCCGACCGGGACGCCGAGCTGCGTCGCACGCTTCATGGGCGGTTCGACTCCGTCGAGTTGCGGGGCGCGCCGTCCGTGGCGTGGGGTGACGGCCGTCCTGGGCGTCGAGGTCCCTATCGGCCGATCGCCGGAGGACCTGAGGGCTTCGAACGCCGTCTTCCGGCCGGTACGACGCTCGGCAGCTCGCCCTGGCCACGCGGGGTGTGGTGCTCGCCGCCGTGCTGGCCCTGGGTCCGGCGGCTGATCACGAACGCGAGCACCTGGGCGACCGCGGCGAACAGCTCGGGCGGGATCTCCTGCCCCACCTTGGTCGAGCGGTAGAGCGCGCGCGCGAGGGGGACGTCGCGCACGAGCGGGACCTTCTCGTCGGTGGCGAGCTCGCGGATCTTGGCCGCGATCGCGCCGGCCCCGCGTGCGACCACCCGGGGTGCCCCGCGCGCCGGCTCGTAGCGCAGGGCCACCGCGACGTGCGTGGGGTTGACCAGCACCACGTCGGCGGTCGGCACGTCGGCCATCATCCGGTTGCGTGCGGCGGCCAGCTGGCGCGACCGGATCGCGCTCTTGACCATCGGGTCGCCCTCGGACTGCTTGTGCTCCTGCTTGACCTCTTCCTTGCTCATCCGGGTCTGCTTGCCGACCCGGCGCCGTTGCATGGCGTAGTCGGCCGCGGCCATGCCCAGCCCGACGAACGCGATGTTGCGGACCAGGCCGAGCGCCCGGCCGCGCACGGTGTCGAGCACGGTCTCGACCGGCACCAGGCCGCCGATCAGCGGCATCACCGACCGGATCGTGGCGTAGACGAGGAGCGCGACGAACGCGCTCTTCAGCAGCATCTTGGCGCCCTCCCACAGGGCGTGCGGCCCGAAGATCCGCTTGGCTCCCTTGATCGGGTCGAGCTTGCTGAGCTTGGGCTTGAGCGACTTGGTGGCGAAGTACAGGCCGCCCTGGGCGAGCGCCGAGCCGACCCCGATCACCATGATCGAGCAGCCGAGGATCACGAGCGCGTAGATGATGTGCTGGCCGCCCTGGCCGAGCAGGCCCAGGGCCCGTTCGGGCGTCGCCCGGTCGCCGAGGCTCAGGCAGGTCACCATCAGCTGCTGCAGCGACCCGAGCTCCCGGGAGAGCAGCGTCGGCGCCGCGGCACCGACGACGAGCAGGGACGCCCAGCCGCCGAGCTCCTGGGTGCGCGGGACCTGTCCCTCCTTGCGCGACTCCTTGCGGCGCCGGGCGGTGGGCTTCTCGGTCTTCTCCGAACTCATCCGCGTCCTCGCTCCGCTGCGGGCGCGGGCGAGGCTCCCACCGCACTGTGCCTGATGGTGAGCTCGCTGCGCTCGCTCACGGTGCCCCCGCAATCGTCGAGGTGGCCTGGTTGGCCAGGTCGATGAGCCGACTCATCGCCTCCGGAAGCACCGGGAACGACAGCCCGACCAGGAGGAGGGTGAGGCCGATCTTCGCCGGGAACATCACGTTGATCGCGTTCAGCTGCGGCGCCACCTTCGTGAGGAGCGCCAGGCCGAGGTCGGCGATGAACAGCACCGCGATCATCGGCAGGGCGATCTGCACCGCCGTGGTGAAGAACATCCCGAACGCGGTGACCAGCATGTCGGTGGGCCCGCTGATGTGCGGGCTCTTGCCCAGGGGCAGGAACTGGAAGGTCTTGAGCAGGCCCCCGATCACCAGCAGGTGCCCGCCGCTGGCGAAGAGCAGCATGGTCGCGAGCATCTGGTGGAACTTGCCGAAGATCGTGTTCATCGTGAGACCGAGCGGGTCGAAGCCCTGGGCGAGGGCGAAGCCGCCGAACAGGTCGATGAGGCTCCCGGCCGTGGCGATCGCCTGGAACAGCAGGTAGGTGATGAACCCCATCCCCGCGCCGATCAGCACCTGCGTCACGACGTTGACCGCGAGCTCGGCGAAGCCGACCGGGATGTCGCCCGAGAGCGTCGGCGACACCGCGAAGGCCAGGCCCAGGGAGAGCACCACCTTGGCCATCGAGGGCACCGCCCGCGAGGAGAACGGCGGCACGATCGCGAACCACGCCAGGATGCGCACCGAGGCGAGCAGGTAGGCGATCAGCGGCTCGCCGGCCAGGGTGAGGGTCACGACAGGGGTGCCTTCAGCCCAGCAGGGAGGGAATGCCCTCGAACAGGTTGACGGTGAAGTCCACGAGGGTGTGCAGCATCCAGTTGCCGCACACGAGCAGCGCGATGCCGACCCCGATGACCTTGGGGACGAACGCCAGCGTGAACTCCTGGATCTGGGTCATCGACTGGAACAGCGAGATCGTGAACCCGATGACCAGCGAGGTGACCAGGATCGGCGCGGAGAGCTTCAGCGCGACCAGCATGGTCTGCAGGGCGAGGGAGATGATCGTGGTGTCGGACATGGCGCCGTTCCCTACCCGGTTCCGTAGCTGGCCACGACGGACCGGATCACCAGGCCCCACCCGTCGACGAGCACGAACAGCAGGAGCTTGAACGGCAGCGACACCATCACGGGCGGCATCATCATCATGCCCAGTGCCATCAGGGCCCCGCTGACGACGATGTCGATCACGAGGAACGGGATGAACACGATGAACCCGATGATGAAGGCCTGCTTGAGCTCGCTGAGCACGAACGCCGGCACGAGCGTCGCCATCGAGACGTCGTCCTTGTTCTTGGGCAGGTCGCGCTTGGCCACGCTGGTCAGCAGGGTGAGCTCGTCCTTGTTCGTGTGCTCGAGCATGAAGCCCTTCAGCGGCTTCACGCCGTCCTGGTAGGCCTGCGCGCTGGTCTTGGTGCCGTGCAGGTAGGGCTGCACGCCGGCTTCGTTGATGCTGCTCAGCACCGGGGACATGATGAACAGGCTCAGGAACAGCGCGAGGCCGGCGAGCACCTGGTTCGGCGGCGTCTGCTGCAGGCCGAGCGCGTTGCGGGTCAGGCCGAGGACCACGAGGATCTTGGTGAAGCTCGTGCAGGTGAGCAGGATCGCCGGCAGCAGCGAGAGCAGGGTCAGCGCGATGATCACGGTGACCGAGGTGCTCGGCTTGTTCGTGAGCCCGCCCAGGTCGACGGTCACCGAGGTGTCGGTGCCCGTGCCGGTGCCCGTGGGCCCGTTCGGCCCGTGGGGACCCGGTACGTCGGGCATCCGGACGTCGATCGCGCTGACCGGCCCGACGCGAGGCGCCGTGACCGGCGTACCGGAGGAGGCGGCGGCGGTGCGCGCGGTGACGGCCGAGGGGTCGGCGGACGCTGCTCCGGCGGGCGCCAGCACCAGCACGACGCCGGCGGCCAGGCCGAGGGCGAGCGTGCCCAGGACCTGCACGAGTCGCCGGGTCACGAGGCCCGCCGGCCGGTGGCCCGGTTGGCGGCCTGGCTGGCCACGTGGAACGCCTGCCGCCAGGTCTGCACCGACAGGACCGACCCGGCGAGCGGCCCCCGCTGCAGCGGGTCGGCGATCATCGGACGCTGGTTCCGGACCGCGTGCCGGACCCCGAGGGTGTCCAGCGTCGCGATCTCGTCGGTCTCGTCGAGGGGGTCGACCAGGTCCGTGGCGAGGGCGAGGTCGGCCTCGCCGTCCAGCTCCTCCGGCTCCAGCTCGGTGAGGATGCTGACCTGGTGCTCGGTGGTGCCGAGGACGAGGACGCGCGAGCCCACCGTGACCACGGCGACCGCCGAGGTGCGGCTCAGCGGCTGCCGGTGCACCACGCGGACGAGCGCTCCGGCCTGGCCGCGGAACTTGCGCGCGCCCACCCGGGCGAGCACGAGGAGGAGACCGACGACGATCGCGAGGGAGACGATCAGCCGGATGGTGAGCTCGAGCATCGGGCGTCAGACCGCCCTGGCGTCGTCGACGATCTCGGTGACCCGCAGGCCGAAGTCCTCGTCGACGACGACGACCTCGCCCCGCGCGATCAGGCGGCCGTTGACCAGCAGGTCGGCCGGGCTGCCGGCCGCCCGGTCGAGCTCGAGCACGGCGCCGGGCGTGAGGGCGAGCAGGTCGCGCACGGTCATGCGGGTGCGGCCGAGCTCGACGGTCACCTCCATGTCGACGCCGTGGAGCATCTCGATACCGCGGGTCGCGGGCAGCGGGGTGACCGACCCGCCGGCGGCGACCGGCTGGCCCACGGGCTGGGCGACGGGCTCGGCAACGGGCTGGGCAACGGGCTGGGCAACCGGCTGGGTGACCGGCTGTGCGGGCGCCGGCGGCGCCGCGTCGACGACGGTGTCCGCGAGCTGCTGGGCCGCGGTGGGCTCGGGCTGAGCGGCGACCGGGGCGGCCGCGACGTCGACCGGCTGGTCGAGCAGGTGGTCCTGGATCAGGATGGAGGCGGCGATGCCGGCGCCGATCAGGGGCACCACGGTGAAGTCCGCGCCCAGGTCGGAGACCACCAGGTCGAGGTCGACCGTGCGCGCGGCCCGGGCGGCGACACCGAGGGTGGCGGCGACGGCGTCGAGGGCCGGCTGGGTCGCGGCCGCGAGGTCGAGCCCCTCGAGCGGGCTGGCGGCGAGCGCGTCGGTGAGCTCCTCGCCGACGAGCACGGCGATCCGGCCGGTCCGGGCGCCCTCGAGCTCGGCGATCGCGGCTCCGGAGAACGCGGCCGTGACGTGCTCGTTGCCCGGCTGCGCCCCGGCGGCCATGAGCGGCTCCACCGACGGCAGCACGGCCGCGGCGGCGGTGGCCGCGGCCAGCGCGAGGTCCGCACCGGTCGGGTGGTCGAGCGGGGAGGTGGTCATCGGTTCTCCTTACGGGTGCCCACGATGAGGGCGGCGAGGCGCTGGCCCTGGGCGCCGGCGGTGGCGTGGGCAAAGGTCACGTCGTCCACGGTCACGTCGAGCGGTGCGGACGAGGGGTGGTTGAGGCGCAGGACGGCACCCGGCTCGAGGGTCGTGAGCGCGTCGGGGGCGAGGTGGGTGGCGCGGAAGCGCACGGCGACGTCCAGCGGGACGCTCTGGAACCGCGTCTGCAGCTGCTGGGCGGCTTCCGCGCGCTTGAGGCGCTCGCGCTCGGAGGCCGGGGCCGGGGCGGCGGCGGAGGTCAGGTGGGGGAGCAGCCCGCTGAAGGGCAGGCAGACCGTCAGCTGGTTCTGCCGCTCGTCGATCCGCAGGTCGAAGGTGCAGACCACCATCACGTCGGCAGCGCCCGCGACCTGCGCGAACTGGGGGCTGTACTCGATGCCGCGCACGGCGGGCTCGAGCGGCACGATCGCGGCGAGGGAGTAGCGCATCTCGCCGAGCAGCCGCTCGATGAGGCCGCCGATGACGCCGCTCTCGATCTCGGTCAGCGGGCGCTCGGGCTGGTCGGTGTGTCCGGGCCCGCCGAGCATGTGGTCGACGCAGGCCATCGTCGCCACCAGCGGGATCTCGAGCACGCCGAGGCCCGGCATCGGGTCGGCCGAGAACATGGTGAGGTACGTCGAGGCGTCCAGCGAGTCGACGTACTCGGCGTAGCTGCGCTGCTCGATGGAGGCCAGCGAGACCTGGCACACGGTGCGCAGCGAGGACGTGAACACGGTGGTCGACTGGCGCGCGAAGCCGTCGAAGCCGAGCTGGAGGATGCGCGAGTGCTCCCGGGAGAGCTGGATCGGCCGCCGGAAGTCGTAGGGCACCGGCGCGACGGTGCCCGCACGCCTGCGGGCGCGCGAGGACGTCGAGCCCGACCGCGCGGGGGACGCTGACCCAAGGAGACTCACGGGGGTCGAATCGGCGCGGTCGGCGCCGACCTGAGTGAAACTGGCCAAGGACGTTTCGCCCGCCGGGTTCCGGCGGGCGAGCCGACCTGGACTACTGGGTGACGAATTCGGTGAAGTACACCCCCATCACGTCCCCGTCGTAGCTCTTGCCGAGCTTGTCCTCCAGCGCCTTCTTGTACGTCGCCCGCTTGGCCGGGTCGTTCACCGCGTCCATCGGGAGGCCGCTGAACTCCTCGATGGTCGCGTCGAGCGCCTTGCTGCCGTCCACCTTCGCGGCGCCGGCGACCAGCTGCAGGGCGATCCCCACCCGCAGGTAGTGGGACGCGGAGAGGTTCACCTGGATCGGCTCGAGCGTGACCACGTCCCCGGGCTTCGGCGGCCCCGGAGGCGGGCTGGGCTTGAGGAAGAACCAGTAGCCGCCGCCGCCGATCGCCAGCACGGCGACGAGGATCACGATCAGCTTCTTCTTGCTGCGGCCGCCCTTGGCGGCGGCGTCGGCCTCGTCCTGGGTGGGTGTCTGGGGTATCGCGGTCACGGTCATGAGAGCCCTCCTCCGGCTCCTTGCTCCTGCATCACCTGGGTGATCAGGGCTCTGGTCTCACTGGGCAGTGTCGAGAGGATCACGATGTCCACGCGCTTGTTGATCCGCTGGGATCCGGGCTTGGACGGGTCCACGAGCGGCTTCTCGTGGCCGAACGCCGACGCCGTCATCCGGTCGGCCGGCACGCGGTCGACCTCGTTGAGGTGGCGCAGGACGGTCACCGCGCGGGCCGCGGAGAGCTCCCAGTCGGTGGGGTAGAACTTCGGCTTGACCTTCACCTGGTTGGTGTGGCCGTCGATCTCGAGCGGGTCGGGGATGTCACGCAGCACCGGCGCCAGGGTGTCGACGACCAGCTGGCCCCGGGGTGAGAGCGTCGCGAGGTTCGGCTCGAACACCACGTGCCGCGAGACCAGGCTGACCACCAGGCCGCGGTTGTCGATCGAGGCCTGGACGTCGTCCTGGAGGTGGTGCGCGCGGAGGGCCCGGTTCAGCCGCTCGAGCAGCGCCTTGAGCCGGTCGACCTCGGAGCGCGCGTCGGCCAGGCGGGCCTGCTGCACGGCGTCCTCGTGCGCCGCGATCGCCTTCGACGTCGCCGAGGTCTTCATGCTCTTGGGGTCGAGGGACAGCTGCTGCGGGGCGATCGCCTCGGCTGCGCTCTCGCCCTGCTGGTCCAGGATCGACGACGATCCCTCCTTGATCGAGGGCGACTGCCCGAAGCCGACGGCGAGGCCGGCGCGGAGCTGGTCGAACTTCTTCTGGTCCACCTGGCTCATCGCGAACATGACGATGAAGAGCACCATCAGCAGGGTCACCATGTCGGCGTACGTCACCAGCCAGCGCTCGTGGTTCTCGTGCTCCTCCTCGTGCCCGGAGGAGCGGCGACGGCGTGACATCAGGCCGCCTCGACCTCGGCGCGCTCCCGCGAGGGGAGCAGCGACGTGAGCTTCTGGGCGATGATGCGCGGGTTCGAACCGGCCTGGATCGCCGCGACTCCCTCGATCGCGAGCTCCATCCGGTCGCACTCGAGCTGTCCGAGGCGCTTGAGCCGGCTGCTCAGCGGCAGCCAGAGCACGTTGGCCGAGGTGACGCCCCACAGGGTGGCGACGAACGCCCCGGCGATCAGCGGCCCGAGCTCGTCGGGGGTGGTGAGGTTCTCCAGCACGTGCACCAGGCCCATGACCGTGCCGATGATGCCGATCGTGGGTGCGTAGGCGCCGGCGTCGGCGAAGAACTTCGCGGCCTGGCGGTCCTCGCCGCGCTTGGCGTGCACCTCGGCCTCGAGGATGTCGCGCAGCTCCTCGGGGTCGGTGCCGTCGATCGCCATCGTGACGCCCTTGACCAGGAAGGGGTCGTCGATCGTGGTCAGGGTCTCCTCCAGCGCGAGCAGGCCCTCGCGGCGGGCGCGCTCGGCGAGCGTGACGATCTCGGGGATCATCGCGGAGGCCGGCTCGACCTTGCCCGTGAAGGCGCGCACCATCGACCCGACGATGTTCTTCGCGTCGCTCATGGTGCCACCGGCGATGCTGACCAGGATCGTGGTGCCGAAGACGAGCAGCAGCGGCGGTCCGAGGATGAGGCTGGAGGGGTTGCCGCCTTCGAGGACGTTGGCGGCGATGACGACCGCGAAGCCGCCGGCGATGCCGATTGCGGGTGCGAGGTCCATCAGCACTCCCCGTGGGGACGAGCCAGCGGGACGAGGTTGGAGCGCTCGGACGACGCGTGCTCGGGCTCGTTGCCGCGTGCGCTCCTCAGCGGCGGGGGCGGTGCCTCGGCGATCTGGGAGCCGAAGGCGACCACCTGGCTGCGGTAGTCGCGGACCGCGTCGACGATGGTCTCCAGCGACTCCGAGACCACGTACTTCTTGCCGTCGATCAGGGTGATCACGGTGTCAGGCGTGCAGTCGATGCGCTCGATCAGGTCGGAGTTCAGCACGAACGCCGATCCCGAGAGCCGCGTGAGCGTGATCATGTGCGCACCTTCCTTGTGCCTGGAACCCGGGCCGTCCATGGCCCTTCGAGGAGGTAGATCGGCTGCCTGTCGCCGTACTTGAGCGGTTGGGGCGAAGCGCCGGGAGCAGGTGCTTCCGGTCCGGTCACGCCCGGACGCGCCGAAGCGCCGCAGGCGGGGGATGACCCCACGCCTGCGACGCCTCGACAGCGTGCGTCAGCGCTTGATGTTGACCAGGTCCTCGAGCACCTGGTCGGACGTCGTGATCACGCGCGAGCTCGCCTGGAACCCGCGCTGGGCGAGGATCAGGTTGGTGAACTCCGCGGACAGGTCCACGTTCGACATCTCCAGCGCACCGCCCACGAGCGTGCCCAGGCGGCCCTGGCCGGCGACGCCGAGCTGGGCGACGCCGGAGTTGGCCGACTGCCGGAACGACGTCTCGCCGACCTTCTCCAGGCCCATCGGGTTGTTGAAGTTGGCCAGCGCGAGCTGGGCCATGTCGCGCTGGACGCCGTCGTCGAAGATGCCGCGCAGCTTGCCGTCGGCACCGATGTTGTACGACGTCAGCTGGACGCCGGCCGGCACCGGCGGGGTCAGCGCGCCCGTGTTGAGGGTGACGTCGATCAGGCCGCCGGTGGGCAGGCCCGCCGCGTCGAGGGCGTAGCCCTGGACCCGGTTGCCGGTGGGGGTGACCAGCGTGCCGTTGTTGTCGAAGGTGAACGCGCCGGCCCGGGTGTAGAGCTGCTCGTTGCCCTTCTGCACGACGAACATGCCGTCGCCCTGGATCATCAGGTCCGTGGGACGCCCGGTGGTCTGGGCGGCACCCTGGTTGAAGTTGGTGTTGGTGGCCGCGAGCTGCACGCCGAGCCCGACCTGCATGGGGTTCGTGCCTCCCCGGGTGGCGTTCGCGCTGGAGGCTGCGGTGAGCATCTGGCTCAGCGTGTCCTGGAACACCGTCGACGAGGACTTGAAGCCGATCGTGTTCGCGTTGGCGATGTTGTTGCCGGTGACGTCGAGCATGGTCTGGTTGACGCGGAGCCCGCTGATGCCGGCGAAGAGTGAGCGAAGCATGGTGTGTCCTAACCGTTCGGTGGCCTCAGGCGGCCGGGTTGGTGGTGGAGTTCTTGTCGGTGACGGAGACGACGGAGGCGAGCGGGAGGGTGGTCCCGTTGACGTCGAGCTCGGGTCCCTTGGCCCCGAACGTCACGCTCGAGACGACCCCGCTCTTGCTGGCGCCGTCGGAGTCGAGCCAGCTGACCTGCTTGCCGATCAGCCCGCTGGCGCCGAACGCCATCTGGGCCGAGAGCAGCATCGAGGTCTGGTCGGCGACGTTCTGCATCTTCTCCAGCGCGGTGAACTGGGCCGACTGGGACAGGAACTGGCTCGAGTCGGTCGGGTTCATCGGGTCCTGGTACTTCATCTGCGCGACGAGGAGCTGCAGGAACATGTCCTTGTCCGCAGACGTCTTCGTCGTGCCGGCCGTCGACGAAGCCGTCGTCGTGCCGAACATGCCGGGGGTCACGGACTCGGTGGCCGGGATCGACATCGTTCCCTCCTCACATGGTCACGTCGACACCCGAGGGGGTGCGCGTGACCGACTGGACCGGCCGGGGCGCGCTCGCCCCGGTGGTGCTGCTGATCTGCCGGCCGTCCGTGGCTTCGTGCTCCGCACGCGTCCCTGCGTGCTGGTCCTGGGACCGGTTGTCCCCGGCACCGAGGCCCGCGCCCTGACCGAGGTCGGGGCCGGTGCCGGATCCGGTGTCGGAACCGGTGCTGGTTCCGGTGGTGGGTGCGGTCGCTCCGGAGAGGTCGCGCACGGCGATGCGGGTCTCGGTCGCGCCGGCCCGCTCGAGCAGCCGGCTCAGCTCGGTGGATCCCTCGAGCAGGGCCTGCTGCGCCTCGTGCCCGGCCGCGAGGCGCACGTGCACCGCGCCGTCGCGCACGGTCATCACGACCCGCACCTCGCCGAGTGCCTCGGGCTTGAGGGTGAGCGTGATCCGGTGGGTGCCGTTGCCGCGGGAGACCAGGCTGGTCACCTCGGGGAAGACCTGTCCGCCGACGTGCGCGGCCGGTGCGGTCGCGGTCGCGGGGGCGGTTCCCGCTGCCGGCGCTGCAGTCGCCGTCGTCGGCACGAGGCCGAGCAGTACGTCGCCCTGGGGACGACCACCCGGGTCCCCGTGCTGGCCGAGGCTCTGGCCGCTGTCGCCGGCGGCGGTCGGGGCGGCGGGCGCCGCGGGTGTCGCCGTCACGTCGGCGGCCGGGCCACCGGCCGGGTCCGAGGCGTGGTGGCTGGATGTGCCGTGTCCGGCCGCGCCCTTCGCGACGCCGTCCGTGGCGGGGAGACCCTGCCCGGTGGAGGCGGCGGTGACCCCGGGGGCCGAGCCGTCGGACGGTCCGGTGCCGGTGGGCGTCACCTGAGGCATCGGAGCGACCACGGCCGTCAGCCCGGCGGCGGCCGCGGCCAGGGCCGCGTCCTTCCCGGTGTCCGTCTCGGTGCCTGCCGTGGGGTCGGCCGGGTCCGGACCGGCGGACGCACCGGCGCTCGTCCCGGTGGCTCCGGGCAGGGCCGGCGTGGCGCCGACGACGGTCGCGGCCGGCGTACCGGTGGCGGCCCCCGGGGTCCCGGTGCCTGCGGACGCGCTGTCCGGCGCGCCCCCGAGCGCGTCGGCGAGGGCCTGCTGGACCAGGGCGAGGAAGTCGCCGGGCACGGTGGCTGCCGCGCCCGGCTCGGCCGCGCCGGCCGGCACGACCGCGGGTGCGGGGGCGGTGGGTGTGATGGTCATGCGGCCGCCTTCATGAGGGACATGACGTTGCGCACGTAGCGCTGCGTCTCGGGATAGGGCGGGACGCCCTGGTACTTCAGGACGGCTCCCGGGCCGGCGTTGTACGCCGCCAGGGCGAGCTCGGTGCTGCCGAACCGGTGGGTCAGGTCGCGCAGCATCCGGGCGGCACCGTCGATCGCCTGGGCCGGGTCGAGCGGGTTGACGCCGAGGTGCTTCGCGGTGCCGGGCATCAGCTGCATCAGCCCCTGGGCGCCGGCCCGGCTCACCGCCGACGGGTTGTAGCCCGACTCCTGCTTGGCGACGGCGGAGAGGAGGGCCGCCGGTACGCCGTACTTCTGCGCCGCGGCTGCGAACATGCCGTCGTACGGCGTGGCGCCGGCGGTGGTCCGGAAGGCGGTCCCGGTGATCGCGTTCCACCCGTTGACCGTGCCCGCCGAGGCGGTGGCGCCGGTGGCGCCGGTGGTGCCCGCCGTGGCCGCGGTGCCGGCGTCCGGGAGGATCCGCCGGATGATCGGGCTGCCGTAGACGTCGCTGATCCGGATGTTCGTGCCCGGGCGCGCGGCCTCGATCATCTTGCCGTCGCCGATGTAGATCGCCACGTGGTCGGCGCCGTTGTTCCGGCTCGAGTTGTCCCAGGCCAGGATGTCGCCGGGCTGGGCGTCGGCGAGGCTGGCGACCGGACGACCTGAGCGCGCCTGGTCGGCCGAGATCCGCGGCAGGTCGTAGCCGAGGTCCTTGTAGACCCGCTGCACCAGCCCGGAGCAGTCCAGGCCCTTGGTCGGGTCGGTGCCGCCCCAGATGTAGGGGAGGCCGAGGTACTTCTTCGCGTCCTCGACGACCGCCTGGCCGTCCCCGCTGCCGGTGCCGCCCGACGCGGTCGGCGTCGACGTGGCGTCGAGCGCGGCGGCGAAGTCCGAGCCGCTGGTCGCCGTCGTACCGGTGGTGGCCGCCGGGTTGAGCAGCGCCAGCTGCGCCTGGATCTGCTGGATCCGGGCGGTCACGTCCGTGACGCTCATGCGCCCTCCCGCTCGGACGCGCGGCGCTGCCACCGCTGCACGGCGATCTCGTCGAGCTCGCGGGCCTCGCGGCGCGCGGCCTCGGCCCGCGTGGCCTCGGCGCGCCGCTCGATCAGTGCCTCCACCGCCGCGAGCCGGGCCCGGTCCAGCGCCCACTGCGCGTACGCCGCCTCGCTGACCGTGCGGTGCGCGGCGACGTCGAACTCCGCGGACCGGATCGCCGCGCTGAGCGCGTCCAGCGAGGCCCGCAGCGCCAGGAACGAACCGGCCGAGCCCGAGTCGAAGAAGCTCCCGCTCTCGAGGCGTCCGCGGAGCTCGGCCACACGGGCCTCGTGCAGCCGCTGCTCGGCGAGCGCCTGCTGGAGACCGGTCCGGCTGTCCTGCTCGCGCACGCCGCGCACGCGCTCGACCGCCCGCATGCCGTCCTGGCTGCGGTTGTCCTGGGCGCTCATGCGGCCACCAGCTCGTGCAGGCGCGACCAGGTCTCGGCCAGCGGCGTCGACTCGTCCATCGGCTGCCGCAGGAACGCGTCGATGTCCGGCATCAGGTCCAGTGCCCGGTCGGCGTCGTGGTCGGCGCCGGAGACGTAGGCCCCGATCTCGACCAGCTCGCGGACGTCGCGGTGGGCGGCGAGCATCCGGCGCAGCGCGGTCGCGTCCGCGCGCTGACCCGGGCCGGTGACCGCGCTCGTCGTCCGGGAGATCGACTCGAGGACGTCGATGCTCGGGAAGTGCCCCGAGGTGGCGAGCCGACGTGAGAGCACGACGTGCCCGTCGAGGATCGAGCGCGCGGTGTCGCCGATCGGGTCCTGGAGGTCGTCGCCCTCGACCAGCACCGTGTAGAGCCCGGTGATGCTGCCGTGCGCCGAGGTGCCGGCGCGCTCGAGCAGCCGGGGCAGGAGCCCGAAGACGCTCGGCGGGTAGCCGCGGGTCGCGGGCGGCTCGCCCGCGGAGAGCCCGATCTCGCGCTGCGCCATGGCGACCCGGGTGAGGCTGTCCATCATCAGCACCACGTGGCGGCCGGCGTCGCGGAAGGACTCGGCGATGCGGGTGGCGACGAACGCCGCACGCAGCCGCTCGACCGGAGGCGCGTCGCTCGTCGCGACGACCACCACCGAGCGGGCGAGACCCTCGGGCCCGAGGTCGTTGTCGAGGAACTCGCGCACCTCGCGTCCACGCTCGCCGACGAGCGCGATCACCGAGACCTCGGCGTCCGTGCCCCGGGCGACCATCGAGAGCAGGCTCGACTTGCCCACGCCGGAGCCCGCCATGATGCCGATCCGCTGGCCGCGACCGCAGGGCACCAGCGCGTCCAGGGCGCGCACGCCGAGGCCGAGCTGGTGGTCGATCCGCGGGCGGCTCAGCGCCGGCGGGGCGCTGTGCTCGACCGGGACCGCGGGCAGGTGGTCGAGCGACGGTCCGCCGTCCACGGGTCGGCCCAGCCCGTCGAGCACCCGGCCGCGCAGGGCGTCGCCGACGTGGATGTGCAGCGGGCCACCGGTGTGGCGCACGAGCGCTCCGGCCTGGAGCCCGGACGTGCTGGTCAGCGGAAGGCAGACGAGGCCTCGAGGTCCGCTCGCGGCGACCTCGGCGAGCGCCGGCGTCGGTCCCTCGATCTCCACGAGGTCCCCGACCGCGGCCGGGAGGCCGGTGACGAGCAGGTGCAGGCCGACGAGCTCCACGACGCGTCCGAGCCGCAGCGGCGCGGCGGCGCGCAGCGCCCGGTGCCGCACGTAGGGCGTCAACGTGGTCATGCGCGCCTCCCTGAGAAGGTCTGGCGCAGGCGTGCGGACGCGCATGACCACGGGTGGCTGTGCTGTATCGGTCGCTCGCTCATGAGAGCACCTCCCGCACCCGCTCGAGCGCGGTCCGGAAGCGCATGTCGATCACGTGGTCGGAGGTCTCGGCGAGGGCGTCGCCCCAGGCGAGCGCCGGGTCGTTGACCACCTTGATGCCGTGGTCGGCCAGCTCGGCGAGGTCGGCCGCGGTGAGCTCGGCCGCGTGGTCGGGGTGCAGGTGGAGCTTGGCGATCGGCTCGGTCGGCGCCAGCTGCAGCGCCCGGCGTACGACGTCGGGGCCGGTGGCGCTGCGCAGCTCGTGCCCCACCAGCTCACGGGTGAGGTCCCAGGCCAGCGTGGTCGCCTGCTCCTCGACGTGTGCGGCCATCCCGTCGACGGCCTCGTGCAGGCGTGCCGCGGCGAGCTCGAGGGCAGCCACCGCGGCGCGGTGCTCGCGCTCGCGCTCCTCCTCGGCCTCGAGCCGGTCCTGCTCTGCGGCGTCGGCCTCGATCCGGGCCCGCTCTCGCGCGGCACGCTGGCCGGCGGCCCAGCCGACGGCGTAGCCCTGCGACCGGGCGGCGGTGCGGGTGCTCTCGGCGAGGGCCGAGAGGGTCTCCTCGGTGACCGCGTCGCCGAGGACCGCGCTGTCCCCGAAGCGGGTCCAGACGCCGGTCCGCAGCTCCGGGGTCGCCAGCCGGGTCAGGCTCTCGGTGGACGCGACCACGGCGACCTGTCCGGCCGCCGTGGTCGCGAGCTCGGATTTCGAGACACGCGGTTCCGGCCTCGTCCCTCGGCCGGACGCGCCCTCAATCTCTTCGGCCGACGCGTCGTGCGAGCGAGCTCGCACGACGCTGGCCTCAGACGACGAACTCATCGTCGTTGCCTCGGCGGACCATGATCTGGCCCTGCTCCTCGAGCTGGCGGATGGTGCGGATGATCGACTGCTGCGCCTCCTCGACCTGGGTCAGCCGGACCGCACCGAGCAGCTCGACCTCCTCGACCAGGTTCTCGGCGGCCCGCGCGGAGAGGTTGCTCGTGATCTTCTCGCGCACCGGGTCCGGCACGCCCTTGAGCGCCAGCGCCAGCTCGTTGCCCTCGACCTGCCGCAGCACCAGCTGCACCGAGCGGTCGTCGAGGCTGACGATGTCCTCGAACATGAACATCCGGCTCTTCACCTCGTCGGCGAGCGCGGCGTCCAGGGCCTCGAGGCCGTCGACGATCTGGCGCTCGGTCGACCGGTCGGAGCGGTTGATGATGTTGACCAGGGGGTCGACGCCGCCGACGCGGGACATCTCGGCCGGCTGCAGCATCGAGGACAGCTTGCGCTCGAGCGTGCTCTCCACCGCGCGGATGATCTCCGGCGACGTCCGGTCCATCACCGCGATCCGGTGGGCGACCTGGGCCTGCTGCGTCGGCGGGAGGCCGGAGAGCAGGAGCGAGGCCTTGTCGGGCGTCATGTGGGCCAGCACCAGGGCGATCACCTGCGGGTGCTCGTCGGCGATGAAGGAGCGCAGCTGGGCAGGGTCGGCCCGGTGCAGGAACTGGAAGGGCATCTGCACCGCAGCGGCCTTCACCCGCTCGATGATCTCCGCGGCGCGGTCGGCGCCCAGCGACTGCTCGAGGAGGCTCTGGGCGAACCCGAGGCCGCCCTGGGCGATGTGGGCACGCGCGACCATCATGTCGCGGAACTCGCTGAGCACCTGCTCGGTCTCCGCGCCGCTGATCGACTCGAGCCGGGCGATCTCGGCGGAGATCGCCTCGACCTCGGCGTCGGACAGGTGGCCCATCACGCTGGAGGCACGGTCCTTGCCCATCTGGATGAGCAGGATCGCGGCCTTCCGGACGCCCAGGCCGGCAATGGTTGCCGTCATCGGGGCTCCACCAGCCATCCGCGGAGCAGGGCGGCGACGTCCTCGGGCTGGCGCTCGACCAGCGACGCCAGCTCCTCCCGGATCTCGTCGGACTGCGAGTGCTCCATCGACTCCAGCGCCAGCATCGCCGCGGACGGCTCGACGGGCGTCTGCGTCGCGGCCCGCTCGAGGGCCTCGAGGCGCAGCTGCTCGACGACGTACGACGCCGCGTCGGCGCGCTCCTTGGCCCGCTTGCGGCCCTTGAACCAGGCGAGCAGGACGATCAGCAGGATCAGCACGGCCAGGCCGCTGTTGCGGATCAGCGTCGCCTGCTTGGCGCTCGCGTCGGCCTGCTTCGCCGCGGCCAGCTCGGCCTTCGCGGCCTTCTCGGCAGAGCGGTCGAAGGGCAGCGAGTCGACCTGCACGGTGTCGCCGCGCGTCGGGTCGATGCCGACCGCGCTGGCGATCAGCGTCTGGATCTGGTTCGGGTCGATGGACCGCGCGGCCGCGGCATCGAGGACGACGCCGACGTGCAGGTTGCGGACGCCGCCCGGAGCGGTCTCCCGGTGCTCGACGGTCGTGTCGACGGCGTTGTCCACGGTGTCCGAGGACTTCTCGTACTGCGAGTTCGCGCTGCCCGCCACGCTGGTGGAGTCCATCTGCCCGTCCGGGCCGACGACGCCGGTCAGGCCACTGCCCGCACCGGGACCGGTGAACTTCTCGATGTTCTTGCTCTCCGAGAGCGGCGGGTTGTTCTTGTTGTAGGTGTAGGACTTCTTCTCGGTCACCGACTTGTCGAAGTCGAGGTTCGCGGTGACGGCGACGCTCGAGTTGCCGGGCCCGACGACGCGGTCGAGCATCTGCTGGACCCGCGTGCTCATCTGGTTCTGGTAGTCCTGCACCTGCTGGTCGCGGCTGCTGGCGATGCCGGCGGTGCCGTCGGTCGCGGAGAGCACGTGGCCGGCCGCGTCGGCGACGGTCACCTTGTCCGGCTGGAGGCCGTCGACCGAGGACGCGATCAGGTTCACGATCGCCTGGACCTGCTCGGCGCTGAGCTCGCTGCCGGGCTTGGTCGAGACCAGCACCGACGCCGTCGGCGGGTCCTGCTTGTCGGCGAAGACCTGCTTCTCCGGGAGCGCCAGGTGCACGACCGCGGTGTCCACGCCGTTGAGCGCCTCGACGGTGCGGGAGAGCTCGGCCTCCATCGCCCGCTTGAAGTTGGTCTGCTCCTGGAACTGCGAGGTCGACAGGCTCTGCTTGTCGAGGATCGAGTAGCCGCTGTCCGAGCTGCTGGGCAGGCCCTGGCCGCTGAGGCTGATCCGGGTCGAGTAGACCTTGTCCTTGGGCACCATCACGGTGTTGCCGCCGTTGGTGAGCTTGTACGGCACGCCCTGGCTGTCCAGCTTGTCGATCACCGCGGAGGCGTCCGACGACGAGAGGTTGCTGTAGAGCGGGGCGTAGCTCGGGGTCGACGCCCAGCGGAAGATCATGAAGCCGGCCAGCAGCAGCGCGACCGTGCCGACGACGGCCACGGCCTTCTGCCCGGGCGTGAACCCGGCGAACGTGCGCTGGTAGCGGCTGAGCGTGCGGGAGAGCCCGTCCTTCATCGTGCGCATCAGACCTGCATCCGCATGATCTCGTTGAACGCGTCGACGGCCTTGTTGCGGACCGCGACGGTCAGCTGCGTCGTGACGTTCGCCTCGGTGGCCGCGATCGTGTAGTCGTGGATCGCGTTGAGGTCACCGGTCGCCGCCTTCACCGCCAGCTGGTCGCTGGTGTCCTGCACCCGCTCCAGCTTGTCGAGCCCGTCGAGCACCATGCTGCCGAACGCCTTGCCGGTGCCGGTGACGTCGCTGGTGCCCGTCGAGAGACTGGTGGTGTCCGTGGTGCCGACCTGTGGAGCGACGTACGGCGTGAAGCCGGAGGCCCCGATGCCTGCGATCCCTGAGATACTCATGCCCGTCCGATCTGGAGTGCGGAGCTGTAGGTGTCCTGTGCGTCCTTGGTGACCTGCACCGAGGCCTGGAAGCCGCGCTGGGCCATGACCAGCTGGCTCATCTCGCTGGCGAGGTCGATCTCGGGCATCCGCACGTTGCCCTGCGCGTCGGCGACCGCGTTCTCCGGGTCGTTGACGACCCGTCCCTGCGGGTCGGAGTAGGCGATGCCGCCGACGTCGACGCCACCGTCCGGGCGGGCCTTCGCCATGACCATCTGGGCCTGGAAGGCGTTGCCGCTCGTCGGCTGCGCGGTGTTGATGTTCGCGATGTTGTTGGCCAGCGCGTCGAGCCAGGTCTGGTGGAAGCCGAGGCTCGTGTTCGCGATCCTCAGCATGTCGAAGGCGCCCATCAGAACGGCCCTGCTGCGGTCTTGACGAGGTTGTACCGGTCGTTCACCGCGCGGGTGAGGATCTGGTACTGGAACTGGCTCTGGACCGCGGCCATCGTCTCCTTGCGGAGGTCGACGTTGTTGCCGTTCGCCCCGACGGGGGTGTCGGTGGGCGACGTGGTGGCCTGGATGCTGTCGACGCCGTTCTCGAAGCTGCCGTCGCTGATCGCGGCCTTCAGCTGCGTCTCGAAGTCGACGCTGGACGCGCGGAACCCCGGGGTGTCGACGTTGGCGATGTTGTCGGCGATCACCCGCTGACGCAGGGACACGCCGTCAAGGGCCGACGCCAGGACCTGGCTGACCGCATCGGACACGGCGAAGGACAAGGCGAGCCTCCGGGAAGCAAGAGGGTGGCGCCGGTCCTTCGGCAGCAGGTGAGCGTTCCGTGCTCGATGAGTTGTTCGGCTTCAGGCGGGCCGTCCTGAGGCAAACGCGGTGGTCGGGACGTTCGGCCCCAACGATCTGTCCTAACGGACGAGCACGACCGACAGTCGACCCGGGCCGTAGCCGCCGACCTCGACGGCCAGGTCCTCCCGGCGGCCCAGGGTCAGCGCCTTGGCGAGCACGTCCGGCGGCAGCGGTACGCCGATGTGGTGCGCGTCGTAGAGGCGGAGATGGTCGGCGCCCTCCACGTTGAACAGGGAGGCGGCGATGTTGAGCACCTCGTAGACGTTCTCGCGCAGGGTGTCGTTGAGCACGCCCTCCTCGATCGCGGCGTCGGCGCCCGCGGCGGGGACGAGGCCGATCGCGGCGCCGGCGCGGGCCGAGAGTGGGAGGTCGAACGCGACGATCGCGGTGACCTGCAGGCGGTCGTCGACGTAGACGCCGACCGTGCACGGGTTCTTCGGGGTCGGCGCCAGCGGGGCGCTCGGGGAGAGCGTGACCTCCCGGTCGAGCAGGTCGGTGAGGAGGTCGCGGATCTCCTTGGGGACGGGGAGGTGCGACATCTCAGCCCTTCAGGACGGGAGCGAGCGCCTCGTCGAAGGCCTCGGGCGTGAACGGCTTGGCGATCAGGAACAGTGCGCCGCCGGCCGATGCCCGCGCGCGCATGTCCGGCGAGCCCTCGGAGGTGACGAACCCGAACGGCACGGCGGAGCCCGACGAACGCAGGGCCGCGAGCAGGTCGATGCCGTTCATCTCGGGCATGTTCCAGTCCGAGAGGACCAGGTCCGGTGACTCGGCGTGCACCAGGTCGAGCGCCTGGCGGCCGTTCTCGGCCTCGACGATGTCGTGGCCGGCGTACCCCGCCTGGCGCAGCGTGCGGATCACGATCTGGCGCATGACGCGGCTGTCGTCGGCGACGAGGATCTTCATGGTTCGTTCCTTAAGGGCAGTGGAGGAGCGGAGGTCCACCCCCTTGCGGCGCCCCGTGCCCGGCACGGAGCCGCCGCTCGGTGGGGAGGTCCTGACGTGGTTCTGATCGGTCACGGTCGGCCGATCCTGAGCGGATTGGTGGCGCGTCGGAGTCAGTGTCGGGGTCAGGCGTCGACGTCGAGGTACACCGGTGCCGCCGGCGCCTGGCCGGTGGCCTCGGTCACCCGGTCCCCGTAGGCGATCTGCCGCTGCGCGGCCGCGAGCGAGTGGCGGAGCAGCTCGGTCGCCCGGTCCTGGCGGTCGAGCAGCTCCTGGGCGCGCACGACCAGGTCGGAGGGCATCTGGCCGGGGATCGACGGCGGGGTCCAGGGCTCGTTGGGCAGGGCGCTCAGGCCCTTGAGGACCCGCTCGACGCGGAGGACGTCGAGCTCGAGCCGGTCGAGCTCCGCCTCCCAGATCGCCCGGACGCAGCTCTCGTTCACGGCGCTCACGCGCTCTGCTCGGTCGCGCACTGCAGCGCCGCCTGTCGCCAGGTCTCGCAGAGGTCGGTCACGAGGGTGAGCACCTCGTCGGTGATCGAGGCGTCCTTGCGGATGTTGGCCATCACGAGCTGCCGGTGCAGGAAGCTGTAGAGCGCGGCGAGCTCGTAGCCGCCCTTGAACTCCTCGGGCCGCAGGCTGCTGGCCAGCTCGAGGAGGATGTCCTGCGCGTGGGTGAGGTGCTTGTGCGTCTCCTCCACGTCGCCGCCGCGCTGGGCCTCGAGACCGCGCCGTACGTCGAGCACGAGGCGGTCGAACAGCATCACCAGCAGCCGCGCGGGGCTGGCGGTGGCGATCGACGCGTCGAGGTACGCGGCGCGGGCGTTGGGCTTCATCATGTGGGTGCCTTCCTTAGCTTCCCGACTTGAGTGATGAGAGCTGTCCGGACAGCCAGCTGGACTGGCTGTTCATCTGGCTGAGTGCGGTTTCGAGTGCGGTGAACTGGCGCTGCAAGGACTCCTGCCGCAGCGCCAGACGCGTGTCCCACTCGGCGATGCTGTCCTGCATCCGCTTGATCTCGGAGTTGCGGCCCGTGATGGAGGTGGTGATGGTCCCGGTGAACGGGTCGCTGGCGCGCTTGCCGGCGGCCTGGACCCGCGCGGCGAAACCGTCGGTGGCGCCGGTGGTGAACTTCGCCGCCACGCCGGCGGGGTCGGCGGCGTACGCGGTCTTGAACGCCGCCTCGTCGAAGGTCAGCTTGCCGAACTTGTCGAGCTGGATGCCCACGCTGGCCAGGGAGGTGCCGTCGGTGGGGTACACGGTGTTCAGCAGGTCCGAGCGGACGGCACGCACACCGCTGTCGCCCGCCAGGGGACCCGACGTGTTGGTGGACGCGTCGTACGCCGTGAGGCTGTCGATCTTGCTGAGTGCGTCGTTGATCGCGTCGACGATTCCCTTGACCTTCGCGGTCATGCCCGCGGTGTCCTGCTGCGCGTCGAGGTTCACCACGGTGCCGCTCGTCACGGTGGACCCGAGGCTGATCGTCAGCCCGTTCGCCACGTCGGAGAACGTGTTCGTCGAGGAGTGCAGGACGTCGGTGCCGATCGTGATCTCGGCGTCCTGGCCGGCGGTGACCACCGCGCCGCCGAGCAGGTCGGAGCCGTCGAGGTTCTTGAGCGTGAAGTCCGAGGCCGCGCCGGTCGTCGACGCCGTGACCTGGAGCCGGTAGGTGCCGTCGTCGAGGCGCACGGTGCTGGCCTTCACGCCGGTGCCGGAGCCGTTCAGGGCGTTCACCAGGCCCTGGAGCGAGCCGTCACCGGTGTCCAGGTCCATCGTGGTGCCGTCGAGCCGGTCGAGCGTGACGTGGGTCGAGCCGGTGGTGACGGTGGCGGTGAGGGCGGCGGTGCTGGTGAAGGACAGCTGGTGGGCGCGGGCGGTGTGGCCGACGGTGAAGGTCAGCGGGCCGGGGACGGCCGCAGTGCCGGCGGTCGCGGTGACGAGGGTGCTCGAGCTGGTCACCGTGATCGGGTTCCACGCGCCCGGGTCGGCCAGGTCGCCCGCGCTGCTGGTGAGTGCCGCGAACTTGCTGTTCAGGTCCTGCAGGGACTTCAGGTCGGTCTGCGCCGTGCCGAGCTGGGTCTTGATCCGGGTCTGGCTCTGCGCCTCGACCTGCATCAGCTGGGAGATGATCGTGGCCGTGTCGAGGCCGCTGACCAGTCCGCTCACGCTGGTGGTGCCGGCCATCCTGGGTCCTCTCTCCTTGCTGGGTGGTACGTGAAGCCTGGGTGGTACGAAAAGAGGGTCCGGGCGAGGGCGAGTCTGGGACTCTGCCCTCGCCCGGACCGTGTGCTGTGTGACTAGTCGCCGGTGAGCGATCAGCCGCGGAGCAGCTGCAGCACGCCCTGCGGGCCCTGGTTGGCCTGGGCGAGCATCGCGGTACCGGCCTGCGACAGGATGTTGGCGCGGGTGAAGTTCACCATCTCCGACGCCATGTCGGTGTCACGGATCCGGCTCTCGGAGGCCGACAGGTTCTCCACGGCCACGTTGAGGTTGTTGATCTTGTGCTCGAGGCGGTTCTGCACCGCACCGAGACCGGCACGCTCGGTCGAGACCGTTCCGATCGCGGTGTCGATGTTGGCCAGAGCCGTCTGGGCGTTGGCAGCGGTCTTGATGTCGCCGACGCCGCCGGTGATCGTGGCCGCCTTCATGTCACCGATCGACACGGTGAGCGTGTCGCCGGCGTTGGCACCGACCTGGAAGTCCTTGTTGCTGAAGCTTCCGTCGAGCAGCTTGGTGCCGTTGAAGCTGGTCTTGTTGGCGATGTCGTCGAGCTCGGAGGCGAGGGCCTGGTACTCCTTGTCGGCCTTCGTCTTGTCGGTGTTGCTCAGCGCGCCGTCGTTGGAGGCCTGGACCGCCAGGTCACGCATGCGCTGCAGGATCGAGTGCGTCTCGGTGAGTGCGCCCTCAGCGGTCTGCACGACGGAGACACCGTCCTGCGCGTTGCGAACCGCGACCTTGAGGCCACCGACCTGCGAGCGCAGGCCCTCGGAGATCGCCAGACCGGCGGCGTCGTCCGCGGCCCGGTTGATCCGGAAACCGCTGGACAGCTTCTCCAGCGACTTCGACAGCTGGCCCTGGGTGACCGACAGGTTGCGGTACGAGTTCAGGGCGTCGATGTTCTGGTTGATGCGAAGACTCATGATGGTTCCTTCCTGGATGTGTGAGTCACGTGCTGGAGCCCTTCCTTGGGCTCCGTGCCGTACTCATCGGCGGTACGACAACGTGCTTGAGAGGTTTCGCCCGGCTTTTTGGCCGGCTTCCCCGGGACCGGTCAGGCGGTCTCGTCGAGGGCCGACAGGCCGAGCGGCCGGCGTACCGACGCGGCGTGACGGGCGGCGACGGCGGCGAAGTACGCGTCGCGGCGACGGGCGGCCGAACCCTGCGGCCGGGCGTGCGGCGTGAGCTGGCCGGGGTCGAGCTCGTGGTTGAGCGCGTCGCGGAGCAGCACGAGCGCCTCGGCCCGCATCTGGGAGACGCGGGACTCCGTCACTCCGAGCTCGGCGGCGATCTCCGCCATCGGGCGCTCTTCGAGGAAGTAGTCGGAGATGACGATGCGCAGGCGGTCGGGCAGCTCGGCGACGGCCTCGACCAGGTAGGTGAGCCGCTCGCGGTGCTCCACCATCTGCTCCGGCGTGGGCCCGTGGGCCGGGAGCAGGTCGTCGAGCGAGGCGTCCTGCGCACCCTGGAGGGAGAGCACCTGGGCGCGGGCGATGTCCTCGTCGTTCTGGGCGATCTCCGCGAGCGTCATGCCGGCCGCGTCCGCGACCTCCTGGGTGCTGGGGGTCCGGCCGAGGATCGAGGACAGCTGGGCGCGGGTCGCGTCGAGGTCCCGGGCGCGCCGCCGGACCGAGCGGGAGGCCCAGTCGATGCCGCGGAGCTCGTCGAGGATCGCGCCCCGCACGCGGGTGGCGGCGTACCGGGCGAACGGGACGCCGCGCTCGGCGTCGAAGGACTTGCTGGCCTGGACGAGGGCGGCGAGACCGGCCGAGGTGAGGTCGTCGCGATTGACATGGCTGGGGACCCGGCCCATGGTCTCCCGGACGATGTGGCTCACGACGGGGATGTGGCTGGTGATCAGGCTGTCCAGCTCGTGGCTCTCGGTGTCCCTCATGGGCGTAACCTTTGGGGAGAAATGTCCGTTTTGGTAGGGCTTGTCGACAGGATTGACCGCTCGGTTCGGCAGGTCGGGACCAAGGGCCCGATCGGCCATGGCCCGTTGGGATCACACGGGGGCGAAATCGGTTGCGAAAACCCTTCAAGACCGCTTCGCCCTGCCGATGGACAAGGTCAGGACTCCGCTCGGGAGGCCGTCGACGAAGGGTCAATCATGGAGAAGCTGTCACAGATCCTGTGGCGGGAACGAGAGCTGCTCGAGACCTTGCTGTTCAAGCTCGAGGAGGAGCAGCTGGTGCTTGCCGCCGGCCGCACCCGCTGGCTCGCGCGCTCCGCGCGCGAGGTGGAGAACGTGCTGGAGACGATCCGGGAGACCGAGATCCTGCGTGCCGTCGCCGCCGAGGAGGCCGCGGCCGTCTTCGGTCTGGGCCCGAACCCGAGCCTGCGAGCACTCGCCGAGGCGGCCGACGAGCCCTGGCAGAGCCTGCTGCTGGACCACTACGAGGCGTTCACCACGATCACCCACGAGATCACGTCGCTGGCCGACGCGAACCGCGAGCTGATCACGACCGGCTACCGCTCCGCCCGGGAGACGCTGATGACCCTCGGTGAGGGCACCGAGTCCTACGCCGCCGACGGCTCGGCGGTCGCCGTGTCGCAGGCCCGTCGTCCGATGGTCGACTGGAGCCTGTGAGATGACCGGTTCCTTCTCCTCGCTGAACACTGCGCTCTCGGCGCTGCGTTACAACCGCGTGGCGATGGACGTGGCGAGCGGGAACATCGCCAACGTCGGGACCGAGGGCTACGCCCGGCGCCGCGTCAACGGGCAGGCCGTCGGTGCGCCGACACGCCCCGCGATGTGGTCCCGGTACGACGGCGGCGGAGACGGGGTCACCGCGGCCGGGATCGACCGCATGACCGACGCCCTGCTCGACGTGCGCGCCCGTCGTGAGCACGGCAACCAGAGCTACCTCGACGTCCGCCAGTCGGTCCTCGAGCGGGTCGAGAGCGGCATCGGCGAGCCCGGCGACAACGGTGTCGCCGCGGCGATCGCCGACTTCCGCTCCGCGTGGCACGACCTCGCCAACAACCCGGGCAGCGACGCCGCACGCTCCCAGGTGCTCGGCCGGGCGGCGACGCTGGCCGACGCGCTGCGGATCCAGTCCCGCAACATCGACGCGGAGTCCGGGGACCAGCGCGTGCGTGCGGTCGCCGACGTCGCCGAGGTCAACACGGTGGCCTCCGACCTGGCCGCCACCAACCGGAGCATCGCGATCGCCAGCCTGAACGGCGACGACGCCGGTGTGCTCCTCGACAAGCGCGACCAGCTCGCGATGCGGCTCTCCGAGCTCACCGGCTCGAAGACCACCCAGCGGCCCGACGGCGGCTTCGACGTCACCCTCAACGGGGTCTCCCTGGTGAACGGCGCCAGTGCCGGCACGCTGCAGATCGCCTCGGGCATCACCCCCGCGGGCGCCAGCGACGGCAACCCGATCACCTACTCCATCACCGACGCCAGCGGCACCACCGCCGTTCCTGCCGGGATGACCGGCGAGCTCGGCGGGGTCACCGACCTGCTGACCACCACGCTCCCGGCGTACTCGGTCGGGCTCGGTGCGGTCGCCCAGCAGCTGGCGGACGAGATCAACACCCAGCACCAGGCCGGGTACGACGCCGCCGGCAACCCCGGCCAGCCGTTCTTCAGCTACAACCCCGCCGACCCGGCAGGCACGATCGCCGTGGCGCTCACGACCTCGTCGCAGGTCGCGGCCTCCTCCCTGCCCGGGGGCGTGCTCGACGCGGGCAACGCCAACGCGCTCGCCACCGCGACCGGGGCCGAGGACTCCTACCAGCGGCTGATCAACGGCTTCGGCACCGAGGTCGCCTCGGTCAAGCGCCTGGCCGCCAACCAGCAGGTGCTGACCGGTCAGGTGGACGCCTCCCGCGAGCAGCTCTCCGGGGTGAACCTGGACGAGGAGATGGTCTCGATGATGTCCTCGCAGCGCGCGTACGAGGCCGCTTCCCGCGTGATGACCACGGTCGACTCGGTGCTCGACACCCTCATCAACCGGACAGGACTGGTGCACTGATGGCACTCACTCGCGTGACCCAGAGCATGATGAGCAAGGGCTCGGTGGCTGCGATGCAGACCAGCCTGGCCCGCCTGGCGAAGGTCCAGGAGCAGCTGTCGACCGGTCGGGTGCTCAACCGCCCGTCCGACTCTCCGACGGACACGACGTCGGCGATGCGGATCCGCTCCTCGATCACCGACACCCAGCAGTACGGCCGGAACGCCGAGGACGGCAACGGCTGGCTGAGCACGATCGACTCCGCCCTGACCAACGCCAACGACCAGGTGCTGCGCGCCCGCGACCTGGCCCTCCAGGGCGCGAACGACGGCATGTCCGGCCAGACGTCGCGCGACGCGCTGGCCGTCGAGGTCGACCAGATCCGCGACGGCCTGGTGAACACCGCCAACACCAGCTACCTGGGCCGGCCCGTCTTCGGCGGCATCACGGCGGGCCCGGCGGCGTACGACGCCACCGGCACGTACGTCGGCACGCCCGGCGCGGTGAACCGGACCATCGGCGAGGGCACGACCGTGCGCGTCGACGTCGACGGCAACACGGCCTTCGGGCCGGCAGGCAACTCCGTCTTCGACCACCTCACGGCCCTGTCCGCCGCGCTGCGCTCGGGCAACCAGGCCGCGATCAGCGCCGGCATCTCCGCGCTCGAGGGTGACCGCGACCAGATCACGACCACCCAGGCCGACGTCGGCAGCCGGCAGAACCGGATCCAGTCCGCCATCCAGTCCGCCTCCGACGACGAGCTCCGGCTGAAGAACTCGCTGTCGTCGGTCGAGAACGCCGACCTGCCGAAGACCATCGTCGACCTGCAGATGCAGCAGGTGGCGTACCAGGCCTCGCTCGGGGCGACTGCGCGTGTGATGCAGCCGAGCCTGCTGGACTTTCTGCGATGATCGTGGCCGTGCCTGACATTCCGTCGATCGAGCTCGTCCATCCCCTTCCGGGATTCCCGGACATGCGCCGCTTCGCGCTCGTGCAGCTCGACGACGAGGGTGTGCTCTGCCAGCTCAGGTCGCTGGAGGACCCGTCGCTCCGCTTCCTCGTGATGCCTCCGGTGCCGTTCTTCCCCGACTACGCACCCGAGGTCGGCGACGACGTGGTCGAGGACCTCCAGATCGACTCCGCCGAGGACGTCATCGTGCTGCTCGTGCTCAACGCGGGCGACACGCTGGACACCACCACGGCGAACCTCATGGCACCGGTCGTCGTCAACACCGCGACCCTGCGGGCGAGCCAGGTCATCCTCGACGACCCGACCCTCCCGCTCGCCGCGCCTCTGGTGGCGTAACCTCACTGCATGCTGGTCCTCAGTCGCCGTGCCGGCGAGAGTGTCGTGATCGGTGAGGACGTGACCATCACCGTGCTCGAAGTGCGCGGCGACGTGATCCGGATCGGCATCGACGCACCGCGGTCGGTCGCGGTGCACCGCGCCGAGCTGCTCGAGCAGCTGGAGACCGTCAACCGCGAGGCGGCCTCGCCGAGCGAGGACGCCGTGCAGTCGCTGAGCGCCGCGCTGCGGTCGCGTCCCGGGAACCACGCCGGCTGAGCGCGCACCTCACCAGGTTTCGGCACGCTCCGTCGCGGCCTCGTCCCTCGGCCGCGGTCGCTGCTACGCCGTACTGAGCCTGCCGAAGTGAACCACCATCGAGCAGGCGCGCTGACGCGCGTCTGCTCAGCGCTAGAGCAGGCGGGAGGCCAGCAGAGCGGCCTGGGTGCGGCGCTGCACCCCGAGCTTGGCGAGGATCCGGGTCACGTGGTTCTTGACGGTCTTCTCCGCCAGGTAGAGCCGGCTGCCGATCTCCTTGTTGGTCAGACCTTCGGCGAGCAGCGACAGGATCCGCAGCTGCTGGTCGGTCAGCCCTGCCAGCTCGGCGGGCGAGTCGCTGGTCTGCTCCATCCAGTTGATCATCCGACGGGCCAGCACCGGGTCGATCAGGGAGTGCCCGCTGGCGATCGTGCGCACCGCGCTGAGCAGCGAGCCGGCCTCGACCTGCTTGAGCACGTAGCCCACCGCCCCCGCGTGCATCGCGGCGACGATCGACTCCTCGGTGTCGTCCGAGGTCAGCACCATGGCCCGGGACTCCGGCGAGAGCCTGCGCAGGTCACGGCAGAGGTCGATGCCGGAGCCGTCCGGCAGCTGGGTGTCCATGACGACCACGCGGGGGAGCAGCTCGGGGACCAGGCGGCGCGCGTCGGCGATCGTGCTCGCCTCGCCGACGATCTCGATGTCGCCCTCGGACTCGAGGAGTGCGCGCACGCCCTTGCGCACGATGTCATGGTCATCGAGGAGGAAGACTCTCAGCGTGCTCACGCACGATTTTTACCGTGTCTGGCAACCCCCTACGTCCGAAATGCCCAAATGTTCCGATGAATCGGGCAAACGGTATAGACCGGGTCAGGTCGCTGCAGGATCAACTCCGCAAACCGGGCGTAACCTACCGGTATCCACCTCGTTGGACCGGATGCAACTCACCGGAGGGGTGGGCGAGCAGGGGAGAGGGTCATCGTGGAGCTCATCGACATCGAACTCAGCGAGTTCACGCGTCGCAGCCGTTCGCTCGTCCTCGCGCACGCCGATTCCGGCCTGCGCCGCGGACTCGAGTACGGCGAGCGGGTCATCCTGCACACCGGCGGCGACGAGTACCGCACCGCGGTCGTGGCCGACGTCGACTTCGCCCTCGAGGACACCCACTACCGGCTGATCCTCGGTGGCCGCGTGCCCGCCGAGCTGGTCCCCGAGAAGGTGGCCGGCACCGCCCCGAGCCTGTCCGGCCGGGTCTCGGTGCACGACATCGCCGACATGCTGGCCCGCTCCGGCGCGGCCAACCGGATCCCGATGCAGCGCCGCGCGGCGCAGCGCCTCCTCTTCGACCGCTGAACCGCTCGCGGACCGCTCACCCGGCGTCGCCCGAGGAGCCTTTCGCCCGCTGCGCTCCCTCGGTGCCCGTCCCACGCGGGTCGTGCGCGCGCCTGACACAATGGTCCGGTGAGTGACCTCATCGACACCACCGAGATGTACCTCCGCACGATCTACGAACTCGTCGAGGAGGGCATCGTCCCGCTCCGGGCCCGCATCGCAGAGCGGCTGCACCAGAGCGGACCGACGGTCAGCCAGACCGTGGCGCGGATGGAGCGCGACGGCCTGGTCACCGTCGAGGGGGACCGTCACCTCCAGCTGACCGAGCAGGGCATGCACCTGGCCACGCGGGTGATGCGCAAGCACCGGCTCGCCGAGCGGCTGCTGGTCGACGTGATCGGCCTGGACTGGGAGCTGGTCCACGCCGAGGCCTGCCGCTGGGAGCACGTGATCAGCGAGAGCGTCGAGCGGCGCCTGCTCGACCTGCTCGACAACCCCACCGAGTCGCCGTACGGCAACCCGATCCCGGGTCTGGCCGAGCTCGGTGCCAGCGACGGCGAGACGTTCATGAGCGGCGTCGTCCCGCTCAGCGAGGTCGCCGGCCGTGAGACCCGGCGCGTGCGCGTGCGCCGGATCTCCGAGGAGATGCAGAAGGACGAGGAGCTGATGGGTGTGCTGCGCCGCATCGGCGCCCAGCCGGGCGAGTCGGTCGCGGTCGTGGGCACGGACGAGGGCGTGATGCTCGGTAGCGGCGGCGAGACCGCCGAGATCGTCTCCGAGGCGGCCGACCACATCTTCGTGACCGCCTCCGACGGCTGACCCCTCAGCCCAGTTCCGAAGTGGCTAGCCGTACCTGAGCTCGGCCCGGGCGCGCGCCTTGGCCGCCTCCACCTCGCGGTTCTTCGGCGGCGCGGCACTCACCAGGTCGTCGAGCAGGTGCGCGGTGACGTGCGCGATCTCCTGGACGGCCCGGTCGAAGGCGGCCTGGTTGGCCTGGGACGGCTTGGTCGTCCCGCTCACCTTGCGCACGTACTGCAGCGCCGCGGCCTGCACCTCGTCGCTGGTTGCCGGGGGCTCGAAGTTGTGGAGCGTCCTGATGTTGCGGCACATGTCCCGAGCGTACGACGGGCCGCGGGCGGACTCCTCCTGAAATCTGCGGGTCCCCGGGGCCGCGTTCAGGGCCGGCCGGGGTCGGCGCTCGTCCGGCCCGCTGACCTGGCCACGGTGTTGCCGAGGTGCGCCGGGACCGGGGTCGAGGGAAGGTCGCGCATGCGCCGCAGCAGGCGACGCTCTCCCAGACGCACGCCCAGGAAGACCCCGAGGGCGAGCCAGAACAGTGCGAACAGGAAGACGGCCACCACCGCCGCAGCTCCGAGCATGCCGCCGACGGTACGTCGGGCGATCCTGTGCCGCTCGCCTTTCGGGGGACCACGCGTGCGGCCGTCCGGCACTCCTCAGCCCAGGCTCAGCAGGCGCACACCGTGCTGGTCGTCGACCAGGGCGACCCGGCCGTCCGCGAGCGGCAGCGTGCGTGCCGACCAGCCGGCGTCGGTGACCAGGTCGCGCGCGTCGAGCGCGCCACCGGCGCCGACGTGCAGCGCGACCAGGCGGAGCAGGCCGGAGCTGCCGCCCTCCACCGTCGTCAGCGCGGTGCGCTGGTCGGGCAGCCAGGTGAACGCCCTCGGGTCGTCCAGGGCGGGCAGGTAGGACTGCTCGCCGAAGCCGAGGTGGGCCAGCCGCTGCGGAGCGGCGAGGTCGTGGATGTCGAAGACCGCCGACTGGGCGCCCAGCGACCGGCCCAGGTCCGTGGCGTCGACGCCGAGTCCGAGCAGCAGGCCGTCACCCAGCGGGTGCAGGTACCCCGAGTAGCCCGGGATCTTCAGCTGCCCGATCTCGCGCGGATGGGTGGGGTCGGTGAGGTCGATCGTGTAGAGCGGGTCCATCTGCCGGAAGGTCACCAGCACGGCGAAGTCGTCGAACCAGCGCACCGACTGGATGTTCTCGTCGACCCCCAGGTCGTCCACGGTGCCGGTGGGCACCAGGGCACCGTCCTTCTCGGCGAGAACCGTGATCCCGTTGCGGGTCGCCTGCCGGGTCTCCCCGTTGGCGTCGGTGATCGTCCGCGAGCCGTCCTTCGTCCATGCCACCCGCAGCAGCCCGCCGTGCTCGTCCAGCGACCAGCGGTCCCGCACGGAGCCGTCGACGTGTCCGGACCCGACGTACTGGGTGGTGGTGCCCTCCAGCGCGAACGCGTGGAGCTGGGTCCGCACGTCCTGCGCCCGGATCGGCATCGCGCCTCCGGTCATGGAGCCGTTCATGGGGCCGGGCATCCGCCGCCAAGGGCTGGGCGGGTCGACCCGGGTCGAGGCGACGTAGAGCCGGTCGGCGGAGGAGTAGACGACCTGCCCGTCGGCGGTGACCGCCACCGCGGTGCGGTGCGCCGGGTCGCCGACGTCGTACGTCGTGACCGCGGTGGTGTCGCTGCCGGACCAGTCCTGGGGGTGGTAGACGTCCGTGCAGCTCACCAGGGGCGCCGGGCGGGAACCGGCGACCATGTTGTCGACCACGGTCGGCAGCCAGTCGTCGATCGTGGTCGCCCGCACCAGCGCCTCGTTGTGCCGGGTGGCGTTGCGCTCCCAGGACGTGCCCGGGCGGTCGTTCCGGGGCCTGGCCCACGGGAGCTCGGGCCGGCCGGTCGTCGTGACCAGGCGCACCGTGTCGCCGTACAGGCGCATCGAGACCTGCCGGCCGCTGTAGGTGTCGTCGTGCGCGATCCGCGGGTGTGCGGGGTCGCTGATGTCGACGTCCACGATCCGGGTCCCGCCGGCGGGCATCATCGTCCGCTGCACGCCCTCCTGGGGGACGGCGAGGTCGGGAGCGACGAGGTCACCCTCCATCGGCATCGGGCGGCCCCACGCGCCGGCCGCCTGCGAGACCAGCACGTGGTCGCCGGCCAGCAGCAGCTCGCCGCCGTAGACGTCGATCGGCAGGGAGATCCGGCCGAGCTCCCGGGGCTCGGGTCCGGTGACGTCGGTGACCACCAGGACCCGCTGGTCGACCAGCCGGACCACCCGACGCCCGTCGGTCTTGACCAGGTCGGGCTCGTCGACGTCGGCCTCCTGGGTGTTGGTGCCGGTGCCGCTGCTCGAGCGCGCGTCCGAGCCCTTGATCGCTGCCTCCGGCCCCTGTCCGGCCGAGGACGCGGCCAGACCGGCCCCGCTGGGCATCGGGACGGCGTCGTCCATCGCGTACATCACGGGGCCGTTCCACCCGTAGGGGCCGACCTCCGCGGTCCCGTGCTCGACGTACCAGTTCCGCAGCGCTGCGCAGCTGTCGAACCGGGACAGCGAGTCGGCGCTCGCCCGCGGTGCCAGCGGGTCGGTGAGGACCAGCGTTGCGGTGGTGGCGGCGAGGCCGCCCACGAAGAGGCCGCCGACGACGGCTGCCGACACGAAGCCCCCGCTGAGCGCGAGGCGGGACCGGGTACGCATGCCGATCGGACGTCGCTAGGCTGCCAGCGGTTCCCCACCTCCCGAGGAGTACGCCGTGCCGGCTGACCGTGACTACGACATCGTGCTCTTCGGAGCCACCGGCTTCACCGGCGAGCTCACCGCTGCCTACCTCGCCGAGCACGCGCCCGCCGGCTGCCGCTGGGCGCTCGCGGGCCGCAACGCGACCAAGCTCGAGGACGTCCGGGCCCGGCTCGCGAAGGTCAACCCGGAGTGCGCCGACCTGCCCCTGCTGCACGCCGACGCCGGTGACCCGGCGTCGCTGCGGTCGGTGGCCGAGGCCACGAAGGTCGTGATCACCACGGTGGGCCCCTACCTGCTGTACGGCGAGCCGCTGGTCGCCGCCTGCGCCGAGGCGGGCACCGACTACGTCGACCTGACCGGCGAGCCGGAGTTCGTCGACCGGATGTACCTCGAGCACCACGACCGCGCGGTGGCGACCGGTGCCCGGATCGTGCACGCCTGCGGCTTCGACTCGATCCCCCACGACCTCGGTGCGTACTTCACCGTCAAGCAGCTCCCTGCGGGCCGGCCGATCAGGATGCGGGGGGTGGTGCGCTCCAACGCGACGTTCTCGGGCGGCACCTTCCACTCGGCGATGACGGCGTTCTCCCGCGCGAAGCAGATGAAGGACGCCATGAGCGCGCGGCGCGGCAAGGAGCCGCGTCCCGAGGGTCGGCGCTCGCGTGCGGTGGCCGGCAAGCCGGGCCGTGACTCCGTGCTCGGCTACTGGCTGCTGCCGCTGCCGACGATCGACCCGTTCATCGTGGCCCGCTCGGGCGCGGCGCTGCCGGCGTACGGTCCCGACTTCCGCTACTCCCACTACGCCGGCCTCAAGACCCTCCGCTACACCGTCGGGGGAGCCGTGGGCGCGGTCTCGATGGGTCTCGCCGCGCAGGTGCCGCCCGTGCGCAAGGCGCTGATGAACCGGATCAAGCCCGGTGACGGGCCCTCTGAAGCACGCCGGGCGAAGTCGCACTTCAGCGTCGACTTCGTCGCCGAGTCCGGGGGCGCCACCGTGCACACCCGCGTGTCGGGCGGCGACCCCGGCTACACCGAGACGGCCAAGATGCTGGCCGAGTCCGCGCTGTGCCTGGCCTTCGACGACAACCCCGCGACGGCCGGGCAGGTCACCACCGCCCAGGCGATGGGCGACAGCCTGCTCGAGCGGCTGCAGAAGGCCGGCATCAAGTTCAGCACCGTCGCGGCGTAGCCGCGTCCCAACCACCGGTGGTTGAGGTGCGAGCGAAGCGAGCCTCGAAACCCCACGCCTACGCGAACAGCGCCTGACCGACGTACTCGCCCGGCCGCACGCCCGGCGGCACCGCCCAGAGCCCGGATCCGGTGTGCTGGAGGTACTCCATCAGGCCGTCCTTGGCGGACAGCTGGTTCTGCATCGGGACGTAGTGCCGGTCGGGGTCGCGGACGAAGGCGACGAAGAAGAGACCGGCGTCCAGCCGGCCGAGGCTGTCGCTGCCGTCGGTGAAGTTGTAGCCGCGCCGGAGCATCCGCGTGCCGTCGTTCTGCGTGGGGTGGGCCAGCCGGACGTGGGAGTTCAGGGGCACCAGCGGTCCGGCGCTGCCCTGCAGGTCGAGGTCCGGCTCGGTGTGCTCGGTGCCGCCGGACAGCGGGGCGCCGTGGGCGCGGTCGCGCCCGACCAACGCCTCCTGCTCCCGCAGCGAGGTGCGGTCCCAGGTCTCGATGTGCATGTTGATCCGGCGGGCGACCAGGTAGGACCCGCCGGCCAGCCACCGCGCTGCCGGGTCGTCGTCGTGGCCGACCCAGACGAACGTCTCGAGGTCGGCGGTCTCCTCGGCCTTGAGGTTCGCGGTGCCGTCCTTGAAGCCGAGCAGGTTGCGCGGCGTCTGCTGGCTGCGCGAGGTCGACGAGGTGCGACCGAAGCCGAGCTGGGCCCACCGCACGGCGACGGTGCCGAAGCCGATCCGGGCCAGGTTGCGGATCGCGTGCACGGCGACCTGGGGGTCGTTCGCACACGCCTGCACGCAGAGGTCGCCGTCGCTGCGCGCAGGGTCGAGGTCGTCGCCGGGGAAGTGGGGGAGCCGGCGCAGCCCCGCGGGCCGGCGGTCGCGCAGGCCGAACCGGTCGACGCCGTCCTTCTCGAAGAGGGTCGGGCCGAAGCCGAAAGTCAGGGTCAGACCGGCCGGCGGCAGGCCCAGCGCCTCGCCGGTGTCGCCGGGCGGTGAGTCGTAGCTGGTCGCGGTCGCGCTGCCGACCGCCTTGCCGGCGGTCATCGCCGCGGCCGCCTCGGTCCACGCGCGCAGCAGGGCGACCAGCGCGTCGCGCGAGTCGGTGGTGACGTCGAACGAGGCGAAGTGCAGCCGGTCCTGGGCCGGGGTGACGATGCCCGCTTGGTGCTCGCCGTGGAACGCGTAGCCGAGCCCGGCATCCGGCGAGTTGTCCTCCTGCTGCGCCTGGGCCACGCCGAAGCCGCCCAGTCCGGCGGCGCCGGCCAGTGCGCCGGCGCCCGCGACACCGAGCAGCCGGCGGCGCGACAGCGCTCCCGGGTCGCTCGCTGCGGTGGTCGACTCGGCGTGCGGCCCCGTGGTCACGCCGTGACCGCGCCGGTCATCTTCGACAGCGGCTCGGCCAGCGCGTTGACCGCGTCGGACAGCTGCTTGCGCTGCTCGGGTGTCACGGTGTCGTAGGAGACGAAGCCGTCCCCCGACCTGTACTGGTCGAGCAGCTTCTGCAGGTCGTCGAACCGCTCGTCGATCTGCTCCTCGAGGTCGTGGTCCTTGACCGCGAGGATCGGCTCGAGCAGCTCGAAGGCGGTCCTGGCGCCGTCGACGTTGGCCTGGAAGTCCCACAGGTCGGTGTGCGACCAGATCTCCTCCTCGCCGGTGATCTTGCCGGTCGCGACCTCGTCCATCAGCTCCTTGGAGCCGTTGCCGAGGTGGGTGACGTCGTAGGTCTGGGTCTGGACCCGGGTGTGCAGGGTCTTGGTGTTGGCGAGCAGGTCCTGGGCGTACGTCGCCCGCTGCGCCCGGTTGAGAGCGGTGTAGCCCTTCGCCGGCGGCCAGAGGTCCTTCTCCAGCAGGTGCCAGCCGGTCCACTTCTGGCCCTGCTCGAGGTCGGCCTCGCGCAGGTCCATCTTCGGGTCGAGGTCGCCGAAGGACTCCGCCACCGGCTCGATCCGCTCCCAGTGCTGCCGCGCCGTGGGGTACAGCGAGCGGGCCTTCGCGTCGTCGCCGGACCGGTACGCCGCGACGAACTGCGTGGTGCCTTCCAGCAGTGCGTCCGCCTCCTGCTTGACGTAGTCGGCGTAGGACTCGGTGGCGTGCTCGAGGGTCTCCTGGTCGACGTCGGCGACCGAGCTCTTCCGGCCGGAGTCCGTGACGGTCAGCTTGCCGCGGATGCCGTCGCCCTCCATGCCGGGCTTGCAGGCCGTGACGTAGGTGCCCGGCGCCACGCTCACGACGAGGTCGCGGGTCAGTCCGGGACCGATGTTCTCGACCTCACCGACGATCCGCTTGCCGTCCTCGGCGTACAGGTAGAACTCGGTCACCTTGCTGCCGGTGTTCTTGATCCGGAACGTCACCCGCCCGGAGCCCGCCTTGGTGCTGGAGAGCTCGCACGCGGTGGCCGACGAGGTGACCGTGATCGGGCCGCTGCCCTCGGCGCCGTCGCTCTTGTTGGACTGGGTGAGGCTGCAGGCGGTGAGCGGGACGGCCAGAAGAGCGCAGGCTGCCGCGGTCGGGAGGATCTTCACGGGGGACCTTTCCAGGGGTGACCGGCCGTCGGCCGACGTTCGAAGGCCGGCCACGAGAGTCGGTGACAGGGGAGGTGGGGACGAGCGAGGGTGACGAACGTCAGCGGGGTGCGGCCGGCGTGGGTGCCGGGGCCGGCGCGGGTGCCGCTGCCGGGGTGCGGACCCGTCGCAGGAAGATGGTCAGCGTCGGCACGACGTACAGGACCCAGGCGATGAGCTCGAGCCAGGTGGTCGCCGGGGAGAAGTTGAAGACGCCCTTGAGGAAGGTGCCCAGCCACGACGTCGGGTCGATCGTGCCGCTGACGTCGAACGCGAGGCTGTTCAGCCCGGGCAGGATGCCGGCCTCCTGGAGGTCGTGGAAGCCGTAGGCCAGCACGCCGGCCGCAACCACGATGAGGATGGCGCCGGTCCAGGTGAAGAACTTCGACAGGTTGATCCGCAGCACGCCCTTGTAGAAGGCGTAGCCCATCGCGACCGCGGTGAGGATCCCGAGCAGGGCTCCGAGCAGCGGTGAGACTGAGGAGGCTCCGCTGCTCGTCGCGGCCTGCGTGGCCGCCCACAGGAACAGCGCGGTCTCGAGGCCCTCGCGCCCGACGGCGAGCGCGGCGACCAGGACGAGGCTCGCGCGGCCGCCCTCGGCCGCGAGGTCGATCTTGCCGCGCAGCTCGCCGGAGAGCCCGCGAGCGTGACGGGCCATCCAGAAGACCATCCAGGTCACGAAGCCGACCGCGATGATCGACAACGTGCCCCCGATCGCCTCCTGGGCCTCGAAGGTCAGGCTGCGCGGACCCCAGGTGAGCAGCGCACCGAAGGCGAGCGACACCCCGACGGCCGCGGCGATGCCGGTCCAGATGCGGGGGAGCAGCTGCGTGCGGTCGCTCTTGACCAGGTAGGCGATCAGGATCACCACGACCAGCGACGCTTCGAGTCCCTCGCGGAGACCGATCAGGTAGTTGGCGAGCACGACGCACTCCGTAGGATCAGGTTAGGCTTACCTAATCAGTAAACACCGCGGTCTTCGCGGCCAGCAAGTCGGGGCTCGTGTGCGATGAGCCACAGCGGCCGTCGCTGCCGACGGTACCCACGCCGATCCCCGCGCAACGCCGGTCGTTGTGCCCTGCAGTTCAGGACCTTGGCCCTGACTTCGTCCGGTGTGGTCGCGGGTCAGCTCGGCGGCGTGCGATGCGTCGGACCCGCTGCATCGGGATCGGCCGGGGAGCGTGCGCGGCAGCCGTCCGACCGGGGCGGCTGTCGCGCCGCGGCAGTGCCCCAGGCCAGAGTCGAACTGGCGACCTTTCGCTTAGGAGGCGGCTGCACATGTGGCGCTGACCTGCGACAACGCAGGTTACCGAGGCAAATTGACAGAAGATTGACATACGAGTGCCGCCCACCTCGGTCGTCGATCGGGTCCGCGGCGCCTTGGCACGCTCCGTCACGGTCCGCACACCTCAGCGACATGAGCACCGCACCGAATCCGTCGGAGGGACTGCCCGTCCTCCTCACCATCCACGACATTGCAGCGCTATTCCGGGTGCAGCGGACCACTGCATATGCCCGGACTCGCGACCCCGACTTCCCGGACCCGCTGGTGATCTCGGGCTCCTGCTACCGCTGGTATGCCCACGAGGTGCTGGCCTACATCGACGCGAGGCGCACCCAAAAGAAGGCGCACCTGCGCCGCACTGCACCCGAAGTCGGCGGAGCGCTCCCAGCGCTTGCAAGCCCGCCAGGTGTGCCCAAGGCGCGCACGACCAGACGCCAGCGGCGGACGAGCAGCGCCGCCACATCCAATGCGTGAAGCGTCGACCCAAGGAGGAGACCCCGTGCCACGCCCGCAGCCCTACGACCGATACGAAGACCCCACGCGCCCGGACGACGACCAGACGTCCTGGGACACCCCGCTGGGCCTGGTGGCGCTCTACGCGCCGACCCAGGCCGTCCCCTATTACCGGATCGTCTGGGGCAACCCGCAGGAGGGCACCACCGTCGGCAGGTACTTCGACCGGGGCTGGGCAAAGGCCCTCGTGCGAGAGCAGCTCATCGTCGCCGGCGCGACGCCAAGAACGGAGCAGCCCGTGTCGGTGGGGATCGACTACTGGCTGTCGCCGGAGCGCCCGAAGCCGCGGGGCTCTTGGGGCGAGTCGCACACAAAGACGATGACCTACTACGCCGAGCGGTACTTCAGGCCGGTGTTCGGAACCACCCGCCACCTGGATCTGCGGCGCTCTCACGTCCAACAGGCAGTGAACCTCGCCCCGACCGAGTCCGAGGGGAGGAACGTCCGCCGCGCAGCCCGATCGCTGATCGGGGCGCTGCGCCAAGGCGACTACCTCCTGGAGAACCAGGTGATCGACCTCGCCACGGTCTGGTGGCACGGCGTGCGAATCGTGAAGGTCACCGACCAGAGCGATGGCAGAGTCGACTTCGTTCCCCGCAGCAAGCGACCCACCCACACTGAGGTGAGGGCGCTGCGCGAGTCGATGGCGAGACGCCGCCGAAGAGGCACCAAGGGGTGGCGAGCGCTCGCCGTCGAGCTCGCCGCATACTCAGGGGTCCGCCGCGGCGAGCTCGCCGTGCTGGACGACACAACCGTCTCAAGTGATGGCCGCATCCGCGTCCAATGGCGGCTCGAGACCATCGGCGGACCGCACCTCGCTCTGCCCAAGGGGAACAAACGCCGGTGGACCACATACCCACAGATCACACCGACCGGCTTCCCCCTGGCCGACGCCATCGCCGAGCGCCTGGACGAGATCGCGAGAGAGAAAGCTGCTGGCACGAACCCGCGGGGACTCCTTTTCCCGTCCGAACGCGGAACCTGGCTGCTCGGCAGCAACTTCCATCGCGACGTCTTCGAGCCTGCGGCACTTTACGCTGGCTGGCCCTTCGTCGAAGAGGTGAAGCCTTGGGGCATAGGAAAGACCCGGCGCCAACGCACCTGGGCCCTCACCTGGCACTCGCTTCGACACACCTTCGTGACGTGGCAGCTCGAAGACCTCCACCAGCCCCCATCGCGAGTCGCGACTCTCGCCGGTCACGAATCAGCGGAGTTCACCCTCGCCCGCTACGTCTCCGGCACCACTGACGACATCACCGACTCCCTGGCCGCCCTCGGCTGGCGCACGGACGAGGCCGAGGTGCCAGCACAGCTCACCGGCCACCGCGAGCCGGTTACCCCACAGACGAGCTTCATCGCGAGCTAACGGTTGCCGGATCGCTCGTGCACGCTCGCTGCGACAGGAGGGAAGCGCGAGCGGGGTGCTGTCACGCTACATCTGCTGAACGTCGGGTTTCGTTCGCTTGGGTAGTGGGCGGTGGATCAGCGCCGCGTGCAGTTCGGCCCGAGTTGGATCGGGAATGGCGTGCTGGATTCGGCGCCGCGGTCGAAGTTCGGTGTGAACTGTCTGGAGGACCGCGAGGTCGGAGGCGCGGGTAACGGGCATGTAGCGCTCCCGTACGGGTTGAACGAGGCTACCTGTGCCGGTGACCAAGCGCGGTACGGTCAATCGCCTCAGGTAGGCACCGCGTGCAACACCGTCTTCGACGATATCGGCAATCCGTTCGTCGAGCTTGTCGAAGAGCTCCTCGAAGCCTTTAAGAGCGCGAGGATCGATGATGGTGTCGTGCGCGAGAGCCGCGAGTCTGCTAACCGCGTTCGCTCCTTCAGCGGCGGCGAGCTCGCCCTTGCCGAGTTGTCCGCCGATGTCGCGGAGCTGCTGCTGAATCAGCGAATACGTCGCAGCGCGCGACTCCCACCGTTGTGCCAGTCGCTGATCGACCCTGGCGGCGAAGGGAGCGAGTCGGCTCGACAGCAGCCGCTGCGAGTCGACGACGAGGCGCAGGTTCACGGCATTCGGGAACGACTTCAGGCGGACTAGCAGGTTGTGCTCGGCCTGGAGGACGCCGAGGATCCCTGGCCTGGCGTGTCCGCGGATCGGCTTTGTCCTCGGACGCCAGCCCTTGGTGTCGATGGAGTAGTCGGGCTGACCGAGGCTGACGTCGAGAGCGGCTGCCAAGGCTGCCCAGCCGAGTCGGGCGCCTTGATGGAGATGCTCCCAGTCTGGGGTGTTCCGGTATCGCTGATCTAGTACGACGAGCGCCTGTGCGATTGCCGCAACGTCACCTACCAGTGCCCGGGCCTGCGGCACGTCCATGTGGGCCGCGAGCTCACCGCCCGTGTCATGTTCAGCCAGGGCGGCCGCACGAGCCGCCTCGCGCCAGTGCTCCACAACCTCGTTGCCGCTCGGCGTCGTCAACAGCTCGGTCGACGCGGGCGGAGTGGATGACTGCGTCGTCGCATTGTCGAGCGCTCGCGCGAGTTCTCCGGCAGCGGACACGCTGGGTCGGTCGGCGCGGAACGGATTCGCTGGTTTGGCCGGCAGGTTGGGGAAGATGAGCGGCGAGGCTGCCTTCATCGCCTGATTGCACCAGATCAGGACGCTTTGCCGGTACTGCCGGATCTGCAGTCCCTGACCGTCGCGGTCTGGCTCGGAAGGGCCACCCAAACGGAGCTGAATCCGATGCTGCCGCAGAAGCGCGGCGAGCTCGCGACGCATGGCGGCGCCGTTCTCGCCGTACATCACGCGCCGTCCACGGTGTGTGCGTCATCGAGCATGGCGAGGACCAGCTCGACGCTCAGTGGATCGATGCCGTATTGCTCAAGTTCCTCAATGCGCGACGAGGCAGCGGCAAGCAGGGCCGCCCGATCGCCGGGAAGAGTCTCGTCGTAGAGGGCCGGCGATTCATCACCATGAATACGGTCGAGCTCCATCAGCACGTGCTCGTACGCGGACGACGCCTCGACGGAACCTGCCAGGTCCGCCAGCGACGCGACATACGTGCGCGCCTGCCCAAGCGCGAGCGCGTGAGGATCAAGCATGCTGCCCTCCGTTCGTGGGTCCTGGAGCTCGACAGTCCTACGACCGCTGCGTGTGCGATGGCGCCGTTGGCCTTCTGTGGATAGTCGCGCCCGGTGCGCGCATATGAGCCCTTGGCGTCTCAGCCGACAAAGTCCTGGTTCGCCACATGTTCAGTACGGCGCCGTCGCAGGATGTCGTCGCGCACGAACTCCTCGAAGTCGCGGTCGCGGTCGCGGATCTCGACCTCACCGCCGGAAGCTTCGGCCGGCTCACCCGGCCAGGTCGTTTGTCGTGTGGGGCGGTCTCGGTCGAGCCGGGTTCCACAGATGGCGACCCAGTCACGTAGCCGGAACCGCGCGTCAGCGAAATCGCGTAGCCAACCGATCGGCGCCGAGGGCGAGGCCGTCTCGTGGTAGGCGCTGAGCCAATGCGTGTGGAGAGCGGACAGCTCCCACACCAGCTCATCGTGGCGATGCCAGTACGGCGGAACGATGGCCGGGGGCAGCCCAAAGCTCACCCTGAGCCACTTAACCCACCTGTCGAGGTCGCGCCACTCGACTTCCGCCTCATCCGCGGTCAGCAGGTTCCAGTTGATCGGCGCGGGCGGCTCATCGAAGAACTCGCCTCGTCGTCGATCACCGTCGTCACCTGGTTCACCTTCGTACTCCTGCACGTCAGTCGACGAATCAGAGGCCGACCGCTGGCGGCTGCGAAGCGGGAGCGAGCTCGGGATCGACCGAGATTTGGCGTCCCCGTTGGACCGTGTACCTCGTCCGGTTCGCGTTGTGCCCGATCTTGCGGGCGACGAACTCCTCCTTGATGACGCTGCCGCCTGGATTCTCGACTTCGTACTCGTGGACGTAGCCGCTGGCCAGGAAGCTGTCACCGGGTTGGAACCGCGCGTAAGTCTCCCGGGCAGTGCTCTCGAAGGCGACCATGTCGTGGAAGGTTGGGTCGAGCTTTGTGAAAGTCCCGTCCACCTCCTTGCGCCAGTGTTCGACGCCGACGCGGACGCGGGCGTACTCCTTGCCTGCCTCTGTGAAGTGCAGTTCGGGCGCGGTAGCGATGAAGCCGACCAAGCTCAACTGGGTCTGGATGCTCATCATGACTCCTGACTCCATGCGGCCTCCGGATGAGCACCGCGTTCAGGGGTTAGGTGCGCGGCCGCCCCCGCACCGGGTTTTAGGGCAGCTTCGGGAAGATGGCAGTTCCTTCTCCGACGCCATCTACCGGATGTGACGCGTCCTCGGCACCGATCGGCGTTGCCGGCTTCGGCCTGTTGCGTTCTTTCGGGTCGGCTCATACGGTGATGCGAACCTGGAGGGGGTCACGTTGACAACAGATGAGCATGGAGCCACCCGCGCCGACCGCACCAGCGCAGCCGCCCGACTGCTCGAGATCGCGGCACGCAACGCAGACGAGCTTCTCGGGGAGGCGAGGGCCGAGGCTACCGCGATCGTGGCTGCGGCGCAGAGCAACGGCGACCAGCTCGCAGAGTCGAGCCGGGCACAGGCCGAAAGAGCGATCGAGATGGCCAACGCGGAAGCCGACCAGCTCCGGGCCCAGGCCCACGCCGAGGCCGAAAGAGTACGCACCGAGCTCGAGCAGACCCGGGCGCAGCAGCACGCCGAGCTCGAACAAAACCGAACGCTTGCTCAGGCCCAGGTGCAAGAACTGGCCGAGCAGCGGGCGGTCCTGGAATCCGAACTGGCCCGGTTGCGCGACATCGAGAAGCAGGTTCGCGACCGGGTGCGGCGATTCCTGGCGGATCAACTTGCGCAGATCGACCGCCCCGCCCTGAGCTTGGTCGTACCTCAGCGCGGGTCTGCCCCGCATGAAACCGTTGGACGGACGCAACCGCGATTCGGCTCGCCCGCCTGACCGCACTGCCCCCGCGACCCGGTCGCACCACGCCGGGCTCGACGGGCTGCGGCTTGAGCTGGCAGGGACGCCCGTGAGGCCGCGGCGTGTTGCTTCGATGACGGCGCTCAACGCGAGCGCTGCGTGGGCCGTCGTTGGGCGGGTATCGTGTCGCCGGTTCCACGACAAGTACGCGGGGGACGAGTGAAATGAAGGATACAAATCATGAAGGTGACCATCGATTCCAGCGAATCGCTCGAAAGCGCGATCCGGGTCCTTAGCGCCATGTACGACGTCACCCTCACGGTTGCTACCGAAACACCGACCCCGGCGCCGGAGTCGGCGCCCACTAAGAAGGCAAGCTCGGCGCGCAATGCGAAGCGCAGCGGGTCAGTGAAAGCTGCACCGGTCGCGGTGACCGCGAAGCGACCAGCCCGCGCCTCAAGGACGACGGCCGCGAACGTGAGCGCTTCCGAGCTCCGGTCTTGGGCCCGGGCAAACGGATATGACGTCAGCAACCACGGACGACTTCCGGCCTCCCTCGCCACCGCCTACCGCGAGGCTCACAAGAAGAACTGAGCGCACAACGGGGTCACGGGCGCAGGTGCGATCTCAGCATCTCCGACTCACGCGGCCGGGTGGCACACAACAAACTGGGTTGACCGGGCTCGGTGAGATGCCCGCTTCCGCTGGTGATCTGAGTGTGAGCCCACCGAAGACGCTGGATCTTGAACCAACTGACGTGAGGGCTCAGCGTCCGCCGGCGATGCGGTCGCCCAGGGACGAGCGGACGCATTCACGCTGTGTTGGGCTTGAGCGGCGGCAGGAGCTCGCTGATAGCCCAGCCCCATTCGTCGAGCTGGGCTGCGACCCACTGGGCGGTCGTCGCCACGTCGGATCCACCGATTGCGATCGTCGTGCACATCTCGGCCCTGTCGTACGCCAAGACGATCAGATCGCCGCCCAGTACGAGTGCAACGGACCACCGATCCTCGGTAGTGGCCCCGCAGCCGAGCAACGCTGAACGAACGGCGTCCAGCGGCGCCCTGATGGACAGGAGGGCCGGTAAACTTGTCTGCGCCGCCCGGCGCGGCATTGCGCGAATCGTAGAGCCTTCGCACGGCACGTGAATAGTCGAGTTCCCGAGGGCGGATGAATCGAGAATCGACCATGCAGCACCCCCAGAGGCGTATCAACCTCCGGTCGTGCAATTCGGTTGTGGCGCAGGCTGGGCGCCAACCCCGGTGTCAATGGCCAGGTTGCGGTCCCCGCTGGTGGCCAACTGA
>NZ_RJSF01000044.1:0-148318 GCF_003725535.1 Nocardioides pocheonensis
TCCCGCAACGGACTTGTGCTTCTTCATCTGTGGTGCCCCCATCGGCGACGGCGACCGGGCCCGGACCGGGTATGAGCCTGTGGTCCGGGCCCCGAATCGGATTTCCGTCCTGGCCAGCGGACCGCTGGCCAGGACGCGTTTCCCCTTGCCCCCAAGGGGATTCGCTCCGGTCAGCAAAGGACTGCGTCACGGCGCGCAGCAATAGCCCGTTCGGTGAACCGGCCGCGCGGGCTAGACCGCGGCGCCTCGGCGGTGGCCCAGCAAAGGCGTGCAAACCCTGACCAGCAGGATCGAAACGGGCGCTCCCCCAACCTCCGCGGGAGGTCGACGACGTCAATTGACCGAACGGCCGGCAACCTCGACCAGGCGGTCATTCGCCTCGGGCTCGCCGATGCTGACGCGCACCCCGTCACCGGCGAACGGCCGGACCACGATCCCGGCCTCCTCGGCCGCCGCGGCGAGCTCGAGGGCACGGTCCCCGACCGGGAACCAGACGAAGTTGCCCTGCGCCTCGGGCAGCTGCCAGCCCTGCTCGGCCAGGGCGGCGGTGACGCGGGAGCGCTCGGCGACGATCTTCTCCACGCGCTCGAGCAGCTCGTCCTCGGCGGCCAGGCTCGCGACGGCGGCCGCCTGGGCGATCGAGGAGACCCCGAACGGCAGCGAGCAGGCTCGTACGGCGGTCGCCACCTCCACGGAGCCGACCAGGTAGCCGACCCGCAGGCCGGCGAGCCCGTAGGCCTTCGCGAACGTGCGCATCACCACCACGTTCGGCCGCTGCCTCGTCAGCGCCAGGGCGTCGAGCGGATCGTCCATCCGCACGAACTCCCGGTACGCCTCGTCCAGGACGACCAGCACGTGGCCGGGAACGCGGTCGAGGAAGCCCGCCACCTCGCCGTGGGTCAGCGCCGGGCCCGTCGGGTTGTTCGGCGTGCAGAGCAGCACCACCTTGGTGCGCTCACCGACCGCCGTCGCCATCGCGTCCAGGTCGTGGCGTCCGTCGGCGGTCACCGGCACCTGCACCGCGACCGCGCCGCCGACCGAGGCGGCGATCGGGTAGGCCTCGAACGACCGCCAGGCGAACACCACCTCGTCGCCGGGGTCGCAGTAGGCCTGGAGCAGGTGGTAGAGCACCGCGACGCTGCCCGTGCCGGCGGCCAGCTGCTGGGGCGCGACGTCGAGGCGGGTGGCCAGGGCGTCGTACAGGGCGACGCAGCCCATGTCGGGGTAGCGGTTCATCTGCTCGGCGGCCCGGGCGACCGCCTCCACCACGCCGGGCAGCGGCGGGAAGGGGTTCTCGTTCGACGACAGCTTGTAGGTGGTCATGCCCTCGCGGGCGGCAGGTGGCCTGCCGGGCACGTACGCCGGGATGGTGGCGACGGTGGCCCGCGGGCGGGGAGTGGGTGTGCTCACGGTCCAAACACTAGGAGAGGGCGGGACGAACCGCGCGGCGCGCAGCAGGGCGGGGCGTCCGGGCCTCTCCGTGGACGTCCTAGAGTGTCGGCGGTGAGCACGCGGAGCCCGGCCGTCGGCGTGGGGCTCGTGGTCCTGGGCGCGACCTGCTTCACGGTCAACGCGGGCGTCTCGCGCGTTGCGCTGAGATCGGGCGTGGAGCCGGCGATGCTCACCACGATCCGGGTGACGTGCACGTTCCTCGTGCTGCTCGCCGTCGCCGCCTGCTTCCGGCGCAGCGCGCTGCGACCGCCACCGGGCAGGCTCCTGCTGCTCGTCGTGACCCACGGTCTCGTCGGGGTCGCTGCGTTGCAGTGGACCTACTTCGTCGCGATCGACCGGCTCCCGGTCGGGATGGCGCTGCTGCTCGAGTACCAGGCGCCGGTCCTGGTCGCGCTGTGGGCGCGGTTCGGCCAGCACGAGCAGGTCCGTCCGCGCCTGTGGCTCGGGCTGGTCCTGGCCGTCGTCGGTCTCGCCGCAGCCACCGAGGTCTGGAAGGGCGCGAAGTTCGACAGCGTCGGCGTGCTCGCCGGCCTGGCCGCGGCGATCTGCTTCGCCGGCTACTTCCTCATCGGCGAGGCCGGCGTCGGCTCGCTCGACCCGCTGCGGGTGATCCTCTGGTCCTTCGGGGTCGCGACGATCGCGCTCAACGTGATCACGCCGATCACCGGCTTCGACGCCGGCCCGCTCGCCCGCCACGTCTCGCTCCGCGGCGCACTCGACGCCCACACCGTCCCGCTCTGGCTGGTGCTCGGCTGGGTGGTCGTGCTCGGCACGCTGGTGCCGTTCTTCGCCGAGCTGTTCGCGCTCTCGTTCGTCAAGGCCACCACCGTCACGGTGATCGCCCTGCTCGAGCCGATCGGCGTCTCCGCGCTCGGCTGGGCGTGGTTCCACGAGTCGCTGGGGCCGGTCGCGATCCTCGGCTGCGTGGCCGTGGTCGCCGGCATCGTGCTCGCCCAGTCCGCCCGCCGCGACCACCTCGCCGTCGAGCCCCCGACCTTCACCTGACCCGCCCGTCGAGTTGGGTGTTCGTTCCCGTCGGGTGGGGAGTTCGTGCCGATCGAGTCGGGGGTTCGTGCCCGGCGTACGACGACAGCACGGAACCAACTCCCCACTCGACGGGCACCAAGGCCCAACTCAACGGGGACGAACCCCCAACTCAACGAGTCCGGAGGTCGCGGCCCAGGGTGACGTCGAGGGGGTTGGTGAGGCAGCGGATCGCGCCGCCGCCCTTGAGGAACTCCGAGACGCCGACGATCACGACCTCGAACCCCCAGTCCTCCAGCTGACCGCGGACCCGGTCGGGGCAGGCCGGCATGATCACGGTGCGGCCGACCACGACGGAGTTCGCGCAGAAGGTCATCGCCTCGGCCTCGGTGAGCACCAGCGGGTCGGGCACGAGCCCGAGCAGGGTGCGGGCGGAGGCGGCGTCGAACGCGTCCGGGCAGACCATCGCGCGGGTCTCGTCGAGCGGGCAGAACGCCAGGTCGAGGTGGTACATCCCCGGGTGCGTGATCCGTACGCCGCGCACGGTGATGTCGAGCTCGTGGGCCAGGTGCTTGAGCGCGAGCCGCTCGGTGCGGGGGCCGTACCCGACGACGAGCTCGCCGCGCCAGGCGAAGGCGTCGCCGGCCTCGAAGTGGGCGCCGACGCCGTCGCTGCCGAACCGGTGGAGGGTGTAGCCCCGGTCGGCGAACCACGCGTGCGCGGACTCCGTCTCCATCCGCCGCTCGGGGAACCGCATGTGCGAGAGCACGGCGAGGCGTCCGGTCGGACCGCCCATGAAGGGCAGCCCGAGGTTCATCGCATAGACCATGTCCGGGGCGTCGGGCCGCTGCCCGAGGACCTCGACGCGCCCGCCGGCCGCACCGATCGCCTCGGCGATCGCGCTCCACTGGTCACGCGTGGCCGCCGGGTCCGGCTGGTCGCGCGGGTCCATGTACGGGTTGATCGCGTAGTCGACCCGGAAGTGCTCCGGCTCGACCATCAGGTACTCCCCGCCCCAGGCGAGCTCCCCGGCCCGCACCCTGCTCTTCGTCTCCACGCATCCCGTCCCGATGATTGCCTGATTGTCGGACAATCTCAGATTGTGCGGCCTCACCCGCTCCGCGCGCAACCTTTGTCGGACAATCGACGCGAGATGGCAGCCAAGGACGCGTTCGCCCACCTGCACGTCGAGCCGGTCAGCGTGGTGGACCGGGTCGCCGACGAGCTGCGCCGGGCCCTCTTCGAGGGCGAGCTGGACCCCGGCACGCCGCTGCGCGAGGTGGCCCTCGCCGACTCCCTCGGCGTCGCCCGGAGCACCGTGCGCGAGGCGCTCGGCCACCTGGTCGCCGAGGGCCTGGCCGACCGCGTGCCGAACAAGGGCACCGTGGTGCACGCCGTCTCGTCCGAGGAGATCCGCGACGTCTGCCGGGCCCGGGCGGTGCTCGAGACCGCCGGCGTACGCCGCTGGAACGACGCCTCCGAGCAGGCCCGCGACGCCCTGCGGTCCGCGCTCACCGAGTTCCACCAGCTCGCCCAGACTCCCGCCACGCCGCAGGAGCTCACCGCCGCGCACCTGCAGATCCACCGCGCCCTGACCGGCCTCACCGAGTCGCCGCGGCTGATCGCCGCCGCCGAGACCCTGTACGCCGAGATCCGGCTCGCGCTCGCCGGCCTCGATCGCGCCCGGGGCAACGTGCGCGAGCAGGCGCACTCCCACGGCGACCTGCTCCGGCTGCTCGAGCGCGGTCACCTCGACGAGGCGGAGGCCGAGCTCGAGGCCCACCTCGCCGGCGCGGAGAGGTCCCTGGTGGAGTCGATCGACGCGCGCTGAGCGTCGCCCCAAGGTCCGGGACCTGATCTATAGAGTCGCCGCCATGAAGCTCCTGCTCTGGCTGGTGGTCAACGCGGCTGCGCTCGGTGTCGCGGTGTGGCTCTTCGACGGGATCACGCTCACCGCGGACACGACCGGCGGCAGGATCGGCACGCTGCTCGTCGTCGGCGCGATCTTCGGGGTGATCACCGCGGTGGTGCGCCCGATCGTGAGCCTGTTGTCGCTGCCGCTGATCATCCTGACCCTCGGCCTCATGCTGCTCGTGATCAACGCACTCATGCTGCTGCTCACGAGCAAGGTGGCCGACACCTTCGGCCTGGGCTTCCACGTGGACGGCTTCTGGACCGCGGTCTTCGGCGCGATCGTCATCTCGATCTCCTCGATGGTCGTCGAGGCGCTCCTGCCCGACGCGTCCTGAGCGGCGCGATGTACCGGGTCGCCGTGGTCTGCCTCGGCAACATCTGCCGCTCCCCGATCGCCGACGTGGTGGTCAACGGCCTCCTCGCCGAGTCCGGCCTGTCCCGGGAGGTCGAGGTCACCAGCTGCGGCACCGGCACGTGGCACGTCGGTGAGCCGATGGACGCGCGCGCGGCCGCGGTGCTCACCGCCTCGGGCTACGACGCCAGCCGGCACCGGGCGCGCCACTTCGGGCCCGACTGGCACGACCACGACCTGATCCTGGTGATGGACCACGCGAACCTCACCGACGTGCTGGCCGAGCTGCCCGCCGACCGGCACGACCGGGTGCGGCTGTTCCGGAGCTACGACCCGGAGGTCTCCGCGTCGCGGCCCGAGGACGTCCCCGACGTCCCGGATCCCTTCTACGGCGGCCCCGAGGGGTTCGACGAGGTCCTCGCCATCGTCGAGCGGACCGCGCACCACCTCGTCGAGGAGCTCGGACTGGTCAGGTGACCCGGCGTACCGGAAGGATGGACGCATGGCCCGGATGCGGACCCTCGCGGATCGTGCGGAGCAGCTGCTCGGAGCGGCCGTCGTCTCCACGACGCCGGTCGCGGGCGGCGACGTCTGCACGGCCACCCGGCTCCGGCTCAGCGACGGCCGCTCCGCGCTGATCAAGACCCGACCGCACGCCCCGGAGGGCTTCTTCGAGGCCGAGGCGCGCGGTCTGCGCTGGCTGGCCGAGCCGGGCGTCGCCGAGGTGGCCGAGGTGCTCGGCGTGACCGAGGACTGCATCGTGCTCGCCTGGATCGAGCCGACCCGGCCCTCGCCCGAGGGGGCTGTGGCGCTGGGCCGGATGCTCGCTCCGCTCCACGCCAGCGGGGCGGAGACGTTCGGCGCCGAGCACGACGGCTTCATCGGCACCCTGCCGCTCCCGAACCGGCCGGCGGACACCTGGCCGGAGTTCTTCGCCGTACGACGGATCCTGCCCTACCTCAAGCTCGCCGCCGACCGCGGCCGGATCGAGCCCCCGGGCGTCGCGGCGGTCGAGTCGGTGGTCCGCCGGATCGTCGACCTGGCCGGTCCGCCGGAGCCGCCGGCCCGGCTCCACGGGGACCTCTGGGCGGGCAACATCGTCTGGACGGCCGAGCGCCACGCGGTGCTGGTCGACCCCGCGGCGCACGGCGGCCACCGGGAGACCGACCTGGCCATGCTCGCGCTCTTCGGTCTGCCCCAGCTGGCCCGCGTGCAGGCGGCGTACCACGAGGTCCACCCGCTGGCCGACGGGTGGCAGGAGCGCCAGCCGCTGCACCAGCTCTTCCCGCTGCTCGTGCACGCGGCGCTGTTCGGCGGCCGCTACGGGCAGCTGGCGACGGAGGCCGCCGGCAAGCTGGCCTGACGGGTCTCGAGGCGGTTGCTGCGCAACCGCACCTCGACCGGCGACAGTCCCCGGGGTCTCAGCAAAGGCTCAGCCGCGGGTGGCAGGCTTGGGCCGTGAACGCGCAGCCCGAGACCAAGCCGCACGTGCTGGTCGTCGACGACGATCGGGCGGTGCGCGAGTCCCTGCGTCGCTCCCTGGAGTTCAACGGCTACGACGTGTCTCTGGCCGAGGACGGCGCCGCCGCCCTGGCCGGGATCAGCGCCACGAACCCGGACGCGATCGTGATGGACGTGATGATGCCGCGCCTGGACGGCATCGAGACCACCCGGGCGCTGCGCTCGGTGGGCAACCAGGTGCCGATCCTCGTGCTCACCGCCCGCGACGCGGTCGGCGACCGGGTCGAGGGCCTCGACGCCGGCGCGGACGACTACCTGACCAAGCCGTTCGCGCTCGACGAGCTGCTGGCCCGGTTGCGTGCGCTGCTGCGGCGTGCCGCGCCGGAGTCCGGCACGTCGCCCGACGAGCGGCTCGAGTTCGCCGACCTGACCATGGACCTCGCCTCGCGCGAGGTGCGCCGCGGCGACCGCCCGATCGTCCTGACCCGCACGGAGTTCGCGCTGCTCGAGCTGTTCCTGCGGCGCCCGCGCCGGGTCCTGGAGCGGTCGTTCATCCTCGAGGAGGTCTGGGGCTTCGACTTCCCGACCACCGCGAACAGCCTCGAGGTGTACGTCGGGTACCTGCGCCGGAAGACCGAGGCCGAGGGCGAGCCGCGACTGCTCCACACCGTGCGCGGCGTCGGCTACGTCCTGCGCGAGAACCCGTGACCGACCCGCTCGAGCCCCCCGCCGGCACGGAGCCCGCTCTCGGGCCCACGCCCCGGCCCGCGAGCGGGCTGGTCAACGGCCTGGGCGGCGGCCTGCACTACCGGCGCTCCCTGGCCAGCCGGGTCACGCTGCTGAGCACCCTCGCGGTGGGGTTCGCGGTGTCGGCGGTCGCCTTCGCGGCGTACGCGACCGTGCGCGCGCAGGCGGTGGGGGCGCTGGACGAGTCGCTGCGCGGGCGCGCGTACGCCGCCGCGAAGACCAACACGCTCAACGCCCTCGCCCAGCAGAGCGTGCCCTCCTGGTCGCTGGTCCGGATGACCTACGTCGACGCCAGCTCCGACCCGGTGCGGGTCTACAAGGCCGGCGAGAACGCCATCGCCGTCGGCAGCCGCGAGATCGCCGTCGCTCAGGGCGACTCCGACGGATCGGCCCGCACGGTCTACAACCAGGGCGAGCGCTGGCGCGTCGTCGCCGTGCCCGCGGGGGACGGCCAGGCGCTCGTGCTCGCCCAGTCGATGGAGTCCACCGACCGCATGCTCGACCGGCTCGGCCTGGTGATGCTGCTCTTCGGCGCCGCCGGCATGATCACGGCCGGCCTGGCCGGATGGGCGGTGGCCCGCAACGGCCTGCGGCCGGTCCGCCGCCTCACCGAAGCGGTCGAGGACATCGCGCGCACCCAGCGGCTCGACCCGATCCCGGTCGAGGGCAGCGACGAGCTCGCGCGCCTGGCGCAGTCGTTCAACGGCATGCTGCACACCCTCTCCGCCTCCCAGCACCGGCAGCGCCAGCTGGTCGCCGACGCCGGGCACGAGCTCCGCACACCGCTCACGTCCCTGCGCACGAACCTCGACCTGCTCGTCCAGGCCGACGCCTCGTCGGGCCTCTCCGCGGAGAGCCGGGCCGAGCTGCTCGGCGACGTCCGCGCCCAGATCAACGAGATGACCACGCTCGTCGGCGACCTGGTCGAGCTGGCGCGCGACGAGCCGGTGTCGCGGACCGTGGAGCCGGTCGAGCTCACCGCCGTGCTGGGCCAGGCGGTCGCCCGGGTACGCCGCCGCGCCGACGTCGAGTTCGCGGTGAAGACCTCACCCTGGTGGGTCACCGGCGACGCCGACGCGCTCGAGCGGGCGATCACGAACCTGCTCGACAACGCGGCCAAGTGGAGCCCCGAGGGCGGGGTCGTCACGGTGACGCTCGAGCACGGCACGCTGATGGTCGCCGACGAGGGGCCGGGCATCTCGCCCGAAGACCTCCCGCACGTGTTCGAGCGGTTCTACCGCTCGGCCGAGTCGCGGGGCATGCCGGGCTCGGGGCTGGGGCTCTCGATCGTGCGGTCGATCGCCGAGCGGCACGGCGGCGACGTCCGGGCGGGCTCCGCTCCTGGTGGTGCGGGCGCCGCGTTCTGGCTGACCGTCCCCGGTCAGCCGTCGCCGCCCGAGGGGGCGCCGGAATGAGCCGACGGGCCGGCGCGTGAAGGCCGGCCAAGTCTTGGCGCGGTCGTAGCGGCGTCACAAGGACTTCTCAGGATCGCTCGGCACGATCGGTGACATGACGGACCAGAACAACCCCGCACACGACTCCCAGAATCCCCCGGCTGGACAGTCCGAAGGTCTCGAGCACGGCGCCTCGTCGCAGGGCGCCGCGAGCGAGGCCGCAGCAGGATCCTGGTCCGCCGAGTCCCCGACCCCGGCCGCGCCGGATTTCGGCCACACCCGCCCCCTGCCGCCGTTCCAACAGCCCGCCTCCGAGACCGCGGCCGCAACCGCGCGTCGACCCGGAGGATTCACGGCGGCCGTGCTGGCGGGAGCCCTCCTGGTGGGAGGGGCGGCCGGGGTCGGCGGGGCGGCGGCGTACGACGCGGTGAAGGGCGACGACTCGACGGTCACCTCGTCGGCGTCGGGACCCGTCAAGGCGTCCAACGCCGCCGTCACTCCGACCGGGTCCGTGGAGAAGGTAGCCGCGACCGTGCTGCCCTCCGTGGTCAAGATCAACGTCAGCGGCTCGTCGGGCTCGGGCTCCGGGTCCGGCATCGTGCTCAAGGACGACGGCACGATCCTCACCAACAACCACGTCGTGTCGCTGGCCGCCGACGGCGGCTCGATCACCGTGAACTTCAACGACGGCAGGACCGCGAAGGCCACCGTCGTCGGCACCGACAAGGTGACCGACATGGCGGTGATCAAGGCCGAGGGCGTCTCCGGCCTCACGCCGGCGACGATCGGCAAGTCCTCCGACCTCCGGGTCGGGCAGTCCGTGGTCGCGATCGGCTCGCCGTACGGGCTGAACTCCACGGTCACCACCGGCATCGTCTCCGCGCTCAACCGCCCGGTCTCGGTGTCCACCGCCGAGGAGCAGGCGCCGCAGTTCCCCGGCTTCGGCCAGCAGCAACAGCAGGGCCAGGCCGACCTCAGCACCACCTACCCGGCGATCCAGACCGACGCCGCGATCAACCCCGGCAACTCCGGCGGCCCGCTGGTCGACATGAGCGGCCGGGTCGTCGGGGTGAACTCCTCGATCCGCACCGCGGACGGCTCGACGGACAGCGGCGGGTCGATCGGCCTGGGCTTCGCGATCCCGATCGACGAGGTGCTGCCGATCGTGAACCAGATCATCGACGGGCAGAAGCCGACCCACGCGCGCCTCGCGGTGAGCGTCTCCGACGTGCAGGGCAACACCCTCACCCAGGGCGCACAGCTGCAGACCGTCGACAGCGGCGGTGCCGCGGACAAGGCCGGGCTGCAGAAGGGCGACGTGATCACCAAGGTCGACGACGACGTGATCGACGGCTCCGAGTCCTTGGTCGCGACCATCCGGGGCCACCGGCCGGGTGACCAGGTCACGCTGACCTACCTGCGCGACGGCAAGACGCAGACGACGACGGCCACGCTCGGCTCGGACGCCACCACGTCGGCCTCCTGAGCCGCCCCCGGCTGCCGGGCGGGCGGTCGCATCCACCCCGGAACGGACGCGACTGCCCGCTCGGTCCACGCGCACGGGACGATGTCTCCCGTGAAGCCGTTCCTGCTGATCGCCACCCGCGCCGAGGACCAGGCTGCCGACGACGAGTACGCCGCGATGCTCCGTGCCGGCGGCCTCGACGAACCGCAGCTGCACCGAGTGCGCCTCGAGGCCGCACCGATGCCCGCGCTCGACCTCGACCGGTACGCCGGCGTGGTGCTCGGGGGCGGACCGTTCGACTCCAGTGACCCCGAGGACGCCAAGTCGCCCACCCAGCGTCGCGTCGAGGCCGAGCTGCGCGGGCTCCTCGACGAGCTGGTGGCGCGGGACTTCCCGTTCCTCGGCGCCTGCTACGGCGTCGGCACGCTCGGCGTGCACCAGGGTGCGGTCGTCGACCGGACGTACGGCGAGCCGATCGGCGCCGTACCGGTCACGCTGACCGCCGACGGCCGGGCCGACCCGGTGCTCGCCGACCTGCCGGACACGTTCGACGCGTTCGTGGGCCACAAGGAGGCCTGCCGCGACGTGCCCCCCGGGGCCGTGCTGCTGGCGTCCTCGCCGACCTGTCGCGTGCAGATGTTCCGCGTCCGCACCAACCTCTACGCCACGCAGTTCCACCCCGAGCTGGACGTGGAGGGCATCGTGGCCCGGATCCGGATCTACCAGCACTACGGCTACTACCCGCCGGAGACCATGGACGAGATCATCGACCGGGTGCGCGGCGCCGTGGTCACCGAGCCGCCGAAGATCCTCGCGGGCTTCGTCGCGCGCTATTCCTAGGCCGGGATTCCTGGTCCGAGCAGACCGGACGTTCGTCCCGCAGGTGCGTGACGCTCGCACCTGTCGTCGCGGCGCGCGGCGCGGCAGCGTGGGGACGAAAGGGGTTCCACCATGACCACGCTCGACCGTCCCCGACCCGCACTGCGGTCCCCCGCACCGCCGTCCCCCGCGATCCGGCCACCGTGGTGGCTCCGGCTGTCCGTGCCGATCGGGTTCCTGGGCATCGCCGCGAGTCTCGCGGGCATCCTGGTGGACCGGGTCTACGCCGACGAGACGCCCAACTGGCAGGCGCAGGCCGTGGGTCAGGACATCGCGAACCTCGTCGTGCTGCCCGTCCTGCTCGTCCTCGCGTACGCCGCGGCGCGAGGCTCCCGGCCGGCCGCGCTCGCCTGGGCCGGGACGGTCGTCTACGCGGCGTACGCCTATGCGATCTACGCCTTCGCCGTGCACTTCGGCCCGCTGTTCCTGGTGTACGTCGCCGTGCTCGGTGCGTCCGTCTGGGCCCTCGGCGGCTTCCTGACCAGCGAGGCCTCCACGCCGGTGCGGCCGAGCGGCTCGCGCCTGACCCGGTTCGCGTCGCTGCTGCTGCTCGGCACCGCCGCCCTGTTCGCGCTGATGTGGGTGGCCCAGGACCTCCCGGCGATGGTCGACGGCACGCGCTCGCAGGAGCTGCAGGACACCGGGCTGCTGACCAACCCCGTCCACGTGCTCGACCTGGCGTTCTTCCTGCCCGCGAGCGCGCTGGCCGGCGTACTGCTGCGGCGCGGGAGCGCCTGGGGCGCGCGCCTCGCCCCGATCGTGCTGACCGCGATGGCCTCGATCAGCCTCGGCATCCTCACGCTGATGGTCGTCAGCGCCGCGCGCGACCTCGACGCGTCCCCGGTCGTCGCCGCTGTCATCGGGGTGCTCGGCATCGTCCAGGCAGCCACGGCGTGGCTGCTCGTCCGAGGACAGCGGACGTGAAGCTCGCCCCTGCACCCGACGTGGCGCCCCGCAACGGCACGAGGGACCGGCATCGTCGCGTCTGGGTGGTGATCGCCGCGATCGAGGTGGTCGTCGCGACGCTCATCGTGGTGCTGGACCTGTTCATCCCGACGGTCCTGGTCCTCGGCCTGGCTGCCCTGTCCCTGGTCGTCCGTCGCCCCGGCCCGGCGAGCCTGGGCTTCCGGCGGGTGCCGCACCCGTGGCGGATGGCCGGTCAGGTGCTCGTGGTGATGATGGTCTGGTCGGTGCTGCAGCTCGGCGTGTTCATGCCGGTCCTCAACCACGTCACCGGGACGAAGCAGGATCTCAGCGGCTTCGCCGACCTGCAGGGGAGTCTCGGCCTGCTGGCGGCGTACCTGCTGGCCACCTGGACGCTGGCCGCGCTCGGCGAGGAGACCGTCTTCCGTGGCTACCTGCAGGTCCGGATCGCCGAGGTGGTGGGCCCCGGGCGGGCCGGCACCGTGGTCGCGGTCGCGTTCACGTCGCTGCTGTTCGGCATCCTGCACAGCGAGCAGGGGCTGATCGGCGTGCTCGTCGTGGCCCTCGACGCCGTCCTGTTCAGCGTCCTGAAGCTGCGCTTCCGCTCGCTGTGGGCCGCCGTCCTCGCGCACGGGTTCAACAACACGCTCGGGCTGGTCGCGTTCTTCTTCGTGGGGCCGATCTACGGCTTCTGGTGATCCTCGTCGAGGGCAGCGCGCACGCGGTCTGCCTTCCACAGCGTCTCGGCCCACTCCTCGTCGACGTCGGAGTGCACGGTGATGCCGCCGCCGGTGCCGAGCGTCCATGCTCCTCCGCCGGCACGGAACAGCGAGCGGATCACGACGCCGAGGTCGGCCCGGCCGTCGCCGGAGATCCAGCCGAACGCACCGGCGTACACCCCGCGGGGCGAGTCCTCGACCGCGTCGATGACCTGCATCGTGCGCAGCTTGGGCGCCCCGGTCATCGAACCGGCCGGGAAGAGCGCGCGCAGCGCCTCGACGGTGCCGACGTCGGCGCGCAGCTGCCCGGTCACGGTCGTGACCAGCTGGTGCACGGTGGCGTAGGACTCGACCTCCATCAGGTGCGGCACCGCCACCGTGCCGGGCTCGCAGACCATCGAGAGGTCGTTGCGCAGCAGGTCGGTGATCATCAGGTTCTCGGCGCGGAACCTGGGCTCGGTCGCCAGCCGGCGGCGCAGGTCCTCGTCCTCCTCGGCGGTGGCGCCACGCGGGGTGGTGCCCTTGATCGGCCGGGTCTCGACCCGGCGGTGGCGGTCGATCGTCGCGAACCGCTCCGGCGACGCCGAGAGCAGCCAGGTGTCCCCGTGCCGCAGCGCGCCGGCGTACGGCGCCGGGTTGGTGCTGCGCATCCGGCCGTAGACGTCGACCGGGTCGCTGCCCGACGCCTCCTGGGTGCGGTAGGTGAGGTTCACCTCGTAGGAGTTGCCGCCGTGGAGCTGCTCCTGCACCGCGGCGAAGGCGTCGGCGTACCAGGGTGGGGTCGAGTGCTCAGGTGGCTGCCCGGGCGACCGTCTCAGCACTCGACCCGGCTCCTCGGTGAGCTGCACCGAGCGGGTGCGCATCCACACCGCGTCGGGTACGCCGGGCATCGACCGGGCCGGCAGGTCCGGCCGGGCCGCGTAGCCGAGGTAGCCGACCCAGTGCGTGTCCGGGTCGCCGTCCTGGTGCTGCTGGAGGACCGCGAAGACGTCGTCGCCGACGACGCGACCGGACGGGTGCTCGACCACCACCCGCCGGGTCGCGTCGTAGGTCAGCGACAGGTCGTCCTCGTCGAGCCAGCCCATGATCGAGCGGCGGCCCGACCACGGCTGCGAGCCACCGCCGTCCAGCCAGAAGCACCGGTCGTGCGACTCGGCGATCCGGCGGAAGTCCTCGAGCGCGCTCACGTGATCTCCAGGAAGTTCCGCACCAGCTGCTCGCCGTGCTCGGAGAGCACCGACTCGGGATGGAACTGCACGCCGTGCAGCGGCAGGGCACGGTGCGCCACGCCCATCACCACCGGGCCGGCGAGCGCGGTCACGCGCAGGTCGTCGGGCACCGCGGTCGCCGCGAGCGAGTGGTAGCGCACCATCGCGACCGGGCTGGGCAGGTCGCGGAAGACCCCGCTGCCGTCGTGGACCACCTCGGCGACCTCACCGTGGGCCGGCTCGACCCGCTCCACCGTCCCGCCGTACGCCGTGACGAGGGCCTGCATGCCCAGGCACACGCCCAGCACGGGTAGCCCGAGCCGGAAGACGTCGGGGCCGAGCGCGAAGTCCGCGGGGTTCGCCGGGTGGCCGGGACCGGGCGAGAGGACCAGGTGCGTGTAGTCGCGCGCCGCGTCGAGCACGCCCGCCTCGTCGTGCTCCACCACGTCGGGGAGCCGGCTGGTGACCGCCGCGACGAGGTGCACGAGGTTCCAGGTGTAGGAGTCGTGGTGGTCGACCACGAGCACCCGCGGGTCGCGCAAGCTCAGCCGCCGGCAGGGGCGAGCAGCTGCAGCAGGAGGTCGCGCAGGATGTCCACGCCGTTCTCGGTGAGGATCGACTCCGCGTGGAACTGCACGCCCCGGAAGTGCGGGCCGGCGACGAGGTGGATGTCGCCGGTCGCGGGATCGGTCTCCACGGAGACGCCCGCGGGCAACGCGTCCTGTGGACCCACCCGCCCGACGAAGGTGTTGTAGAAGCCGACCGGCTGCGGGGACCCGCCGATCGAGACGGTCGACTGCGTGCCCTGGAAGACGATGTCCTTGTAGGCGAGCGGGATGCCGAGCCGGTCGCAGAGCACCTGGTGGCCGAGGCACACGGCGAGGAACGGCTTGCCGGACTCCAGCAGGCCCTCGACGGCGGCCCGGAACCGCGCGATCTTCGGGCTGGACCCGTCGCGCGGGTCTCCGGGCCCCGGACCGACGACGGCGAGGTCGAAGGCGTCGAAGGCGCCGGGCACGAAGTCCTCGTGCCGGATGACGCTCGGCTTCATGCCGAGCACGGCGAAGACGTGGCAGAGCATGTTCGCGAAGTCGTCCTCGCCGTGGAGGATCGCCACGGACCGGCCGGTCAGGTCGGCGGCCGGGGCCGCCCCGGACTGGTCGGTCAGCCAGAACTTCGAGAGCCGCTGGTTGCGGGAGTTGAGCGCGATCAGCACGTCCTCGTCGCGGGCGAGGTCGGCGATCTCCGCGGGCGTGCCGGACGCCGGCGGCACCAGCCCGAACGCGCTGAGGATCCCGCCCGCCTTCGCGGCGGTCTCGGCGACCTCGGAGGCCGGGTCGGAGTCGCGCACGAGCGTGGCGCCGGCCGTGACCTTGAGGGCACCGCCGGCAGAGACCTCGGCGGTGCGGATCACGATCGGGGAGTCGGCGGTCGGTGCGCCGGTCTCGTCGCGCCCGAGCAGCGCGAGGGCGCCGGCGTAGTAGCCCCGGCCCTCGGTCTCGTACTGCTTGATCAGCCGGCAGGCGTTCTCGACCGGCGCCCCGGTCACGGTGGCGGCGAACATGCTGGTCCGCAGGACCTCGCGCACGTCGAGGCGGGTGCGTCCGGCGAGGAGGTACTCCGTGTGCACGAGATGGGTCATCGGCTTGAGGAACGGCCCGAGCACCTGGCCGCCCTCGTGGCAGATGTCGCACATCATCTTCAGCTCTTCATCGACGACCATGAAGAGCTCGTAGATCTCCTTCTCGTCGGCCAGGAACCGCAGCAGGCGGGCCTTGCGCTGCTCGGCGGTCTCGGTGCGCTCGACCTCGCCAGCCCCGGTGGTCGAGCGGCCTCCGGTGGTCGAGCGGCCTCCGCTGGTTGAGCCTGCCGAAACCCGGAACGTGCCGGAGATCGGGTTCATCCGGACCTCGCCGGCGTGCACGCTGACGTGCCGCTCGGGCGAGGCCCCGATGAGGAACCGGTCACCGGTCCAGAAGCAGTAGGTCCAGTAGGCGCCGCGCTCGTTCTCGAGCAGGCGGCGCAGCACGCTCAGGGCCTTCGCGGCGCCCGTCTGCGGGCCCCAGTCGGCGAGCTGGGCCCGGTAGTGCCGGCCGATGACGAGGTTCGCGCCCTCGCCGTTGCCGATCTCGTCGGCGATGATCCGCGCCACCGTCTCGGCGTACGCCTCGTCGGAGGTCTCGAACCCGCCCCGGTCGGTGAACTCCACGGTGTCCTGCGGCAGGGCTGCGACGAGCTCGTCGAGGGGCACCTCGACCTCGGTCTCCACCCGTACGACGGCCAGCGGCGTGCCGTCGTCGTGCACCTCGAACCCGCGCTCGGCGATCTGCCGGAAGGGCACCGCGACCAGGGTGTCGAACCGCCGGCCCGGCTCCGGGACGCCCTCGGGGAGCGGGATGTCGACGAGCCGGTCCGCGGCCACCAGCGGGCCGCCGACCAGGGTGACCGTGTCGCTGTCGCGCAGCCGGACGACCGCCCAGGCCTGCTGTCCCGTCACCTGCTCGAGGGCGGCGGTTGCGGACAGCGGGTGCTCGGACATGGACGCACGCTACATCGCGGCCGGATCGCGGCTGAGCCGGTTTTGCCCCTGCGAGACGGCTGGACGACCCACCGGTGGTTGAGGTGCGGTTGCGCAGCAACCGCCTCGAAACCCGGCGAGACGCCCGCAGCCCGGACCCCGCCCACCCCCGGAGGTCTCGAGGCCAGGGGACCGGAGTCGTCCCACGAAGACCCGGACGGGACCTCCCGACGGGGCTAGGAGAAACGCGGCGTCCAGGGTTTCGGGTCACCCCGCAGGTCCGGTGCCGGCACCGCGTCGCCGTACGCCGTGACGATGGGCAGGACGCCCGCCCACACGGGCGCGTCGAGATCCTCGGGCGGGTCCTCCGGCGGCCCGTCGCTGACCTTCACCGACCACTCGGCCAGCGGCAGCGCGAGCACCGTCGTGGCGGCCAGCTCCTTCGCGGTGGGCGGTCGCAGGGTGTCCCACCGACCCGGCAGCCAGGCCTCGGACATAGCCCGCAGGGCGGCGGCCTTCTCCTCGCGGGGCACCTCGGTCGCGGTGCCGAAGAGCATCGCGCAGCGGTAGTGCATCGAGGACTCGAACGCCGACCTGGCCAGCACCATGCCGTCGAGCAGGGTGACCGTCACGCACACCTCCGCACCGTCGGCGAGGCCCCGGAACAGGCGACTGCCGGTCGAGCCGTGCAGCAGCAGCCGGTCGCCGTCACGCGCGCACCCCACCGGCACCACCACCGGGGTGCCCCCGTCGACGAGCCCGACGTGCGCGACCCGGGCGGCGTCGAGGATCGCGTGCAGCACGCCGACGTCCTCGACCGACTTCTCCGGCAGGCGGCGGATCCGGGTGCGCTCGGTCATGGGGTGATTGTGCCCGCCGTCTCCGGCGGTCGAGGTGCCGCTAGACGCGACGGAATCCACCCCTTTCGGTCATCTCGACCTCTCGCCCCCGCGGACCACGCCCGTTGACACCGGTCCGATACCGCCGGGCCGCACAACGGAGACGCAACACACCTCCATCCACCCGCACCACCCGACCAGGGAGTCATCATGAACACCTTCACCGCTGACCTTGCCAAGTACGCCGGTGCCTGCGTCGCCGGCATCGCCACCTCGTGCGTGCTCGCCGCACCCGCGCTCGCCATGCAGCCGCCGGTCCCGGACCCGGTCCCCGGCAGCGGCGAGCACCACAAGATCTTCGACTCGCTCGACGGCCGTGGCGGGCCGGCGCCCACCACGCCGACGACCGACGTCGGCTCCACCTCGGACGGAATCGACTGGTCCACGCTGGGTGCTGCCCTCGGCGGCGGCATGGCGCTCGTCGGAGCGGGTGCCCTCGGCGCGACGCAGATCCACCGGCGTCAGGCACGCCCCGCGTGATCGACCCGCGTGATCCACCCGAGTGCGGGCCCGGTTGCTCAGGACCGGGCCCGCACTCACGCGCCAGCCGGTCCGCGGTTCTTCCGGCCCGTCGGGGATGTCCCGGCCCGCGGCTTCGTGCGACGATCTCGGGTAACCAGAGTCGCCTTGCGCGCCGGTCTCCTCAGGGCCGAAGTCGGTCGCACCGTCGCGGGGCGGCGACACCTGGAGGAGGGCCGATGGCCACCCGCGCAACAAGGACACTCGCCCTCGTAGCGGTGGTCACGATCGCGCTCTCCGGGTGCCGGAGCAAGGACAGCCTCTCGGGTGACCCTCGGCGCGAGAAGACCACCGGGGGCGGCACACTGACCTACTTCAGCGCCCGCGTCGTCGACGGGACGGACCCGCAGCGCGCGTACCTGGGTCGCGACCTCAGCACCTGGAGCCGCCTGGTCTACCGGAGCCTGGTGACCTTCCCGGTCTCGGCTGACCCCGCGATCTCGACCACGCCGGTGCCCGACCTGGCCACCGACACCGGCACCTCCTCGCACGGTGCCCGGAGCTGGACGTTCACGGTCAAGGACGGCGTGACCTGGGAGGACGGCAGGCCGATCACCTGCGCGGACTTCAAGTACGGCGCCTCACGGGTGTTCGCGACCGACGTGATCACCGGTGGTCCGAACTACCTGCTGACCTACCTCGACATCCCGACCGACCCGCAGACCGGCCTGCCGATCTACACCGGGCCGTACCACAGCTCCGCCGAGGGCAGGGCTGCCTTCGACCGGGCGATCACCTGCAACGGGAAGACGATCACCTACCACTTCAAGAAGCCGTGGGCGGACTTCCCGCTGGCCGTCGCCGCGCTGCACATGATGGACCCCTACCGTCGAGACAAGGACCGGCGCGGGAAGTCGGACTTCCAGATCTTCTCCAACGGCCCCTACCGGCTCGAAGGCTCGTGGGACAACGACACGGGCGGCACCTTCGTCCGCAACGGGTACTACGACCCGTCGACGGACTCGACGGAGATCCGCAAGGCGCGGCCCGACCGGATCGTCTTCGACTTCAGCAAGACCGCCGAGGAGATCAACGACCTGCTCATCGCCGACCGTGGTGAGGCCAGGACTGCCGTGACGGACACGCGGATCCCACCGGCGTACTACGGGCGGATCACCGGCCCGGTCGCCGACCGTGCGGTGACGGTGGAAGCGCCGTTCGTGGACCACCTGGTGCCGAACTTCAGGCGGCTGACCAACCTCAGGGTCCGACGGGCCCTGGCGGCCTCGCTGGACGTCGCGGCGTACGTGGAGGCCTCCGGGGGGACCAAGGTCGTCCGGGAGGCAACCGACCTGCTCCACCCGGCGGTGAGGGGTTACCACCCGCGTCTGTTCCCGGGCGGTTCCGGCGACCCCGAGAAGGCCAGGCGCCTGCTCGAGAGTGCCGGCGTGCAGACGCCGTACCCGATCACCTACATGTACGTGAGCACTCCGGCCGGCGACAAGCAGGCGGCCGCGATGGAACGAGGGTGGGAGAAGGGTGGCTTCGCGGTCACTCTCGACGCTCGAGCCCCCGACGAGTACTCCGACCTGATCGAGGACCCCGGCCTGCAGGCCGACGTGATCTGGGACTCCTGGGGTGCGGACTGGCCGTCGGCGATCACCGTGGTCGCTCCGCTGTTCGACAGCCGTCCGAACCTGACCACGACCTCCAACGGTCAGGACTTCGGCGCGTACCGGAGCGTGGAGTTCGAGACTCTCGTCGACGCGGCGCAACAGGCCGCGGACCTGGACTCGGAGACCAAGGTGCTCCAGCAGGCCGACCAGGTGCTGGCAGACGACGTGGCCTACATCCCGCTCGGCGTCGCGGTGCTCTACCTGCTGCACGGCTCCCGTGTCGCCGGCTACCTCAACACCGCCGCGTCCAGCTCGTTCCCGGACCTGGGAGCGATCGGGGTCAGGTAGCGGATGCCTCCTGACCCGCTTCTTCCCGGGTTGAGCGGGGAGCACCACACGATCTTCGACTCGATGGAGGAACGGTACGGGCCGTCGGCGACCACACCGGCCACCGACGTCGGCGGCACCTCCGACGGCATCGACTCGTCCCCGCTGGCCGGCGCGCTCGGAGCCGGCGCCGCCCGGCGAGGCGGGTCCGCTGCTTCACGCAGCGGACCGCAGTCCTTTCCAGCGCACCCTCCTCGTGGAACGATCTCGATAACCGGAGTCGTGTGGGCGTCGGTGCCCCTCGGGTGAACGTCGCGCCGTCGCCGTCGACGACACCTGGAGGGAGGTCACATGGCCACCCGCACCACGAACGTGCTGGCGGCCGTCGCAGCGATCGCGTCGATCGTGCTCGCGGGCTGCCGGACCAACGACGACCAACGCCATCAGTCGCGCAGCGCCCAGCTGCACGAGGAGCCAGGTGACCCACCGAGCGCGGGCGCCGCCGCCGGGGGGACGCTGGTCTACTACAGCCACTTCCCCCTCGTCGAGCACCTCGATCCGCAGCGGCTGTACAACGGTCGGGACATCTCGAACCTGGCCCGGACCGTCTACCGGAGCTGGGTGACCTTCCCGGTGTCCGCGGACGTCGAGACGGCGACGACGTACGTCCCCGATCTGGCGACCGACACGGGCACGTCCTCGCAGGGCGCCAGGACCTGGACGTTCACCCTCCGGGACGGGGTGACCTGGCAGGACGGAAGGCCGATCGCCTGTGCGGACTTCAAGTACGGCGCCTCGCGGGTGTTCGCCACCGACGTGATCACCGGTGGCCCGCAGTACCTGCTGACCTACCTCGACATCCCGCTCGACGAGAGGACCGGCCTGCCGATCTACACCGGCCCGTACCACAGCTCCGCCACGGGGAGGGCTGCCTTCGACCGGGCGATCACCTGCAACGGGAGGACGATCACCTACCACTTCAAGAAGCCGTGGGCGGACTTCCCGCTGGCCGTCGCCTCGCTGCACATGATGGACCCGTACCGGGCCGACAAGGACCGGGGCCGCAGGTCGGACTTCCAGATCTTCTCCAACGGTCCGTACGAGCTCGAGGGCACCTGGGACGAGGAGGAGGGTGGCACCCTGGTACGCAACCCGAGCTACGACCCCTCGACCGACACCACCCGCAGCCGCCGAGCGCTGCCGAACAGGATCGTCTTCGACATCGGGAAGAACCCCGAGCAGATCACCGACCGGCTGATCGCCGATCGTGGTCGAGACCGGGCCGCCGTGAGTGGTGAGTCGATCCCACGGACGTACTTCAGCCGGATCACCGGCGAAGTCGCCGAGCGTGCCGTGGCGGTGACCTCGCCGTACACCTGGTTCCTCGTGCCCAACTTCAGGCGCCTGACCGTTCTGAAGGTGCGTCAGGCGCTCGCGGCGTCGGTCGACGTCACCGCGTGGGTCGAGGCCGGTGGAGGTGACAAGGCCGAGAAGGAGGCGACGGACATCGTCCACCCGGCGATGAGGGGATACCAGAAGGGCCTGTTCCCGGGCGGCTCGGGCAACCCGGCAAGAGCCAGGCAGCTGCTCGAGAGCGCGGGGGTCCAGACGCCGTACCCGATCACGTTCAGCTACATCAGCAACGGTCCGATCGCCGACGCGCAGGCTGAGGCCCTCAAGCAAGGCTGGGAGAAGGCGGGCTTCAAGGTCGGCCTCGATGGCCGCACCGAGAAGGAGTACTACGGAATCGTCGGGCAGCCCAGCCAGAAGGCGGACATCCTGTGGACGGGGTGGGGCCCCGACTGGCCCTCGGCGATCACGGTGACCCCGCCACTCTTCGACAGCCGCCCCAACCTGACCGAGACCTCCAACGGTGATGACCTCGGCCGATACCGCAGCGCCCGCTTCGAGGCTCTCGTCGACGAAGCCCAGAACGCTCCGGACCTGGACGCGGCGACGACGGTGCTGCAGCAGGCCGACCAGGTGCTGGCCGACGACGTTGCCTACATCCCGTTGGGCATCCCGGTCTTCTACCTGCTCCATGGCTCCGCCGTCACGGGCTACGTCAACACTGCCGCGTCGAACTGGTATCCCGATCTCGGAGCGATCGGAGTCAGGTAGCAGCCTTCCGGGCGGCGTGGTCGTCCCCGGAAACGCCGCGGCCAGCCGCCCTCACACCGCGGGCGGCCACTGCGGACACACGACCTCGTAGGCACGTCTGGGGAAGAACTGCGTCCACTCCGCGCGAGAGAGGTTGCGACCCGCGATGTCGCAGGCGCGACGCGCCCAGGTGCGCCTGCGCGTGTCGACCGACCAGGTTCGCCCGTCTGCTGCCGCCACCAGCAGCCGGGTGCTGTCGGCCACGTAGGCGATCGTGGCACCGGGTCCGGGGTGCCCGGTCGAGTACAGGCCTGTGGCGGGGAGGTCCGGGAGCGGGATGCTTCCCTGGTAGGCACCGGTCCGGCCGTCCCACAGGCGCACCCGGTCCGGCTGCACGGAGGCGAACTGGCTGCCGTCCGGCGCGAACACGACGTTGTATCCCCACTCGGACCGCGACGGCTCTCCGACCCACGTCAGCGTGTCGGTGTCCAGGAGTCTTACCGATCCGTCGGGATGGGCGGCGGCAAGAAGCCCGCCATCGGGGGAGAACGCGGCCACCTGCGCATCGCTCGACAACAGGTCGCGGGACGACTCGGCGATCTCCTCACCCCGTCGGGGGTCGACGCGCATCACGGCCCCGGTGTCGCTCAGGGCCAGCACGGACCCGTCGGCCGGATCCGTCACCAGGGCCCGCACGCTGGCGCCGACGTTCATGCTGCGAACCACGCGGAGGGACTGCCGGTCCAGGGTCTGGAGGTGCCCGTAGCCGTCATCGACGTAGACCGCGGCGCCGTCGGAGCTGAAGGTCGCGACCCCACCCCGCGCGTACTCCCGCCGGCCGGTCATCGTTCCGGTGCGGGCGTCCCAGACCGTCAGCTCTCCCGGTCCCGGCTCCGTGGTGAGCAGCCAGCGTGAGTCCGGCGACCACGCGTGGGCGGACACCGGTCGACGCACCGTCGACCTCGTGGTGGTGCGGCCGCTGCTCGTGTCGACGAACCAGAGTCGGTCCTGGGCGAGCCGCGCGACCGTGTGCCCGTCCGGTGCCGCCAGGGACACTCCGACCTGCCGTGCCGGTGCGTTGTGCGCGTCGTGGGACAACAGGTCACCGTGACCGGTCAGGTCCCAGGCCATCAGGGTGCCGTCACCCGACGCCGTGTAGACCGTGTGGTCGTCAGGGCCGAAGCCCCCGCCCCAGATCTGGTCGTTGTGCGCCGCAAGCCGGTGGACGGGTGTGCCGGTGCGGGTGTCCCACACGATCGCGGTCCGGTCGGCGGAGGTCGACAACAGCATCGATCCGTCGTGGGAGTACTCGAGGTCCATGACCTCGGCGGTGTGCGCGACGAGGTCGGGCTCGCGCCTGAGGGAGTGAGCGTCGAAGCGAAGGATCCGACCACCCGCCGCCACGGCGAGGGTGGATCCGTCCGGACTCACCTCGATGGCTCCCTTGCGGGATTCGCCGATCAGGTCAGTGCCCGTCGAGCCGAGCAACCGCCGGGTCTCGACGTCGTAGGCCCGGAGCGACGGCTCGCCGGTCGTCGCCGTGTAGACCACGCGCCCGTCGGGGCTCAACGCCGCAAGGGGCAGGTGCGGCGCGGGCACGTTGAAGATCGGCTTCGACGGGTGGGCCAGGTCCCACACCATCACGGCCCCGGGGATCTGGCGGGTCGCGACGTACCGGTTGACGCCGGCCACGATGCGGCGACCGTCGCGGCTGAAGGCCAGCGCGTACTCGACGTTGGCGCCACGCGGCCAGCCGCCGAGCTGTCGGGAGGACAGTGTTCCCGTCCCGACGTCGTAGAGGCGGACGGGCGGTCGAGCAGTCCGGGGTATCCCGGCCCGGTCGACCGGGTTGACCGCGGCTGCCATCAGGTGTCCGTCCGGCGAGAACGCGACCGCCGCGGCCGGTGTGTCGTCCGCGAACGGCGACGGAGTCAGCGTGTCGGCGTCGTAGAGCCGCACGCCCTTGACCAGGAGGCTCACGGCGACGACGGACCCGCTCCCGCCCACGGAGAGTGACACCGCCGAGTCTCCGGTCGGGCGGATGCGCTTGAGCGGACCCAGCCGGGTCAGGGTGGCGGCGAGGTTCTCCCACTCCTCGGCAGACCGGTCCACCTGGAGGGCCGCCAGTCCGACCAGCAACGAGGTGGAGGCGTCCTCGTTCGTGAGCGCCTGGGCCCCGGCACGCCGAGCGTCAGCGAGGCCGGCGGCGGCCTCGGCACGGTCGCGCTGGTGCCGTGCCTGTTCGGCGCTGCGGGCGGCGAGGACTCCGGCGACCAGGGCAAGCACCAGCACGACGCCGACCCCTCCGAGTGCGCTCCGGAGCCTGCGATTGACCCTGCGTTGCTGAGCAAACCTGGTCTCGGCAGCGCGGAGCTCGGACTCTGACAGCGCGGCTGAGGCGGCCAGGAACTCCGCCTCGGTCTGGTCGAGGTCCGGCGTGGCGCGGTCGCGCCACTCGAGGACGCGACTCAGACGCGCACCCCGGTAGAGCTCGCTGTCCGGTCGACCCATGCCGTCCCACGCGTCGGCGGCCACAGCGAGGTGACGCAGGAGATGCTGGCCCTCGACGTCGTCCTCGAGCCAGTCCCGTAAGCGTGGCCAGACCTTGACCAGGGCCTCATGGGCGACCTGGACGGTGTCACCGTCGATGCTGAGCAGGCGTGCATCGACGAGGCGCTCCACCAGGACTGCGTGGTCGTGGTCGGCGGCGAGCTTCGCGCGTGGGACCCGCGCGCGCACCGGGTCGCCGCCCTCGTTCGGAACGACCAGACGGAGGAGGAGATGACGGAGCCGGTTGCGCTGGGGCTCGTCCAGCGCCTCGTACAGCGCCTCGGCCGACCGGGCGACGGCGTACCGGATGCCTCCGGTCGCCCGGTACCCGTCGACGGTCAAGGTCGCGCCCTCGCGTCGCTGCCAGATCTCCCGGAGGACGTGCGAGAGCATCGGCAGCGCCGCCGGCTCACCTTCCACGTCTCGCACCAGAAGGTCGACGAGTCCGGGCTCGAGCCTCAGCCCGGCGCGACCGGCCGGCCCCTCGATGGCGTTGCGCAGGTCCTGCTCGCTCATCGGGCCGAGGAGGTAGAGGCCGTCCTCGAGAACGCGCGCCACGTCCGCGTACGGCGCCAGGTCGCCCAGGTGGTCAGCTCGCAGGGACAGCACGAGCCCACCACCGGCGTTGACGTGCGTCGCCAGTACGGCGAAGTAGCCGGACCTCTCGACGGAATCCGTGCACATCGTGACCGCTTCCTCCGCCTGGTCCACCACGAGCGTCTGGCGACCTGGTGCCAGACCGGCCAGTGAGTCCAGCGGATGCGCTCCCGGTGTCGTCACCAGGACTCGCGTCCCGCGGCGGACGAGGGAAGCGACCACGCCCGCCCTCACCAGCGACGACTTCCCGATGCCCGAGGGTCCGACGACGGCCAGCACACCCGCGTCCCGCAGGCGTCTGAGGCACGCGGCCTCATCGGCCTCTCGACCGAAGAAGGAGTCCGAGTCCTCTGCCCCGTACGGCAGCAGTCCTCGGTAGGGGCACTCCGTGCTGACCTCGCGCCGCGCCGGAGGCAGCAACGACGGGTCCTGGCGCAGCAACCTGTGCTCGAGCTCGGCGAGCTCGGGCCCCGGATCGAGGCCGAGCTCGTCGATGAGCATCTCGCGCGCCTGCTTCACGGCACCGAGTGCCTCCTCCTGCCGCCCCGCCTGATAGAGCGCCGTCGCGAGGAGTGCCCATCGACGCTCCCGGTAGGGCGCCTGGGCAACCAGCGCCCGAGCCCGGTCCACGACGTCCTGGGCGTGGCCCGCCGCGGTCTCCGCCTGGACCAGGATCTCCTCGGCGTCCAGGCGAAGCTCTTCGAGCCGCCCGATCTCCGCGCGCGCAGGCTCCCACTCGTCCAGGTCTGCGAGAGCACGCCCGCGCCACAGACCGCGTGCCTCGGTGACCAGGTACGACGCACGCGCCGGGTCGTCCTCCTCGAGGGCCGCCCTTCCGCGTCGCACCAAGCGCTCGAACAGCCGGACGTCGAGCTCGTCATCACTCAACGCCAGCCGGTAGCCCCACGGCCCGGACTCGATGGCACCGACGCCGAGACGCTTGCGCAGTCGCACGATGCACCCCTGGACCACCTTCGGCCACGACGCGGGGAGCAGCTCACCCCACAACGCGTCCGCCAGAGCCTCCGCCGTCGTGGGCTCGCCGACGCGCACGACCAGTGCCGACAGAACGATGCGGTCCCTCGGGCTGAGCCCGTTGGCGTGGCCGTCGACCTGGAGCGGGCCGAGCACGGCGATACCCATGAGCCGACTGTCGACCCGGCTCCACCCCGGGGTCAACGGGTCAGCTGTGTGCGGACACCGTCACCATCTGCTGGGTCGCGCGCGTGTAGACGACGTACAGGGTCGCGCGACCGGCCGGCGACTCCGCCTCGATCTCGGCGGGCTCGACCACGAGGATGCCGTCGAACTCCAGGCCCTTGGTGTCCAGGCCGGTGAGCACGACGACACGGGCGTCGTCGCCCCGGGCGAGCTCGGCGAACTCCGGCCAGCTCGCCAGCCAGCGGTTCGCCTCGGCGCGGCGGGCGACCGGCACCACGATGCCGACCGTGCCCTCCAGGGCACCGACCAGCTCGCCGAGAGCCCGACGCGTCGCGGCTTCGAGGTCGGGGTCGACCACCTCGCGCGGCTCGACCCCGGTGGAGCGCACGGCGTTGGGCAGGTCGGCGTCCAGGCCGACGCGCTCGGCGTACGCCGCGGCGAACCGGTAGATCTCCGCGGAGTTGCGGTAGTTCGTCGAGAGGTGGAAGGAGTGCACCGGCTTGTCGCCGAGCGCCTGGGCGCGAGCGCGCTCGGACTCCGCCGGAACCGGCCAGGACGACTGGGCCGGGTCGCCGACGATCGTCCACGTGGCGGTGCGGCCGCGACGGCCGACCATGCGCCACTGCATCGGGGTGAGGTCCTGGGCCTCGTCGATCAGCACGTGCGCGTAGCCGTCGTCCTCGATCCGGTTGGTCGGCGGCGACCAGGCGCGGTGCCCGGCGTACTCGCGATCGGCGGCGGTGGTCAGCTCCTGCAACGAGGAGTCCGCGAGGTCGAGCGGGTCCTCGTCCGCGTCGTTGACCAGCGGCGGGTCGCCGAGCAGGTAACGCAGCTCGTCGACCAGCGGGACGTCGTCGACCGACAGGTCCTCGCCCCACGACTTCGCGAGGAGGCGGACCGCCTCGTCGTCGAGCACGCCGTCGGCCACCCGGGCGAGCAGGTCGGTGTCACGCAACCAGCCGAGCACGGTGGCCGCGTCGAGCACCGGCCACCACGACGACGCGAAGTCGAGGAACGCGTCGTTGGTGCGCATCTCCTCGGCGAAGTCCTCCTTGGTGCGCTCGCGGGCCCGCTCGGAGCGGACCTGGCGCCACATCAGGTCGATCAGCGTGCTCGCCACCCTCGTGGTCGACCGGTTGCGCGGGCCCATCGAGAGCAGCTGCCGGCGCGCCTGCGCGAGGTCGCGGGTTCCGAGCACGATCACGTCGTCGCGGTAGAAGATCCGGAACTCCCGCGGGCTGCCGGGCACGTGCTGCCGCGCCGTACGACGCAGCAGCTCGGCCATCACCGCGGACCCCTTGACCTCGGCCACGCGCGGGTCGTCGCGCCGGGTCGCGCGCAGGCCGTCGACGACGTCACCGAGGGAGCGCAGCGCGACCGCCGTCTCGCCGAGCGACGGCAGCACCCGCTCGATGTAGCGCATGAACACCCCGGACGGGCCGACGACGAGCACCCCGCCGGTCTCGTAGCGGCGGCGGTCGGCGTACAGCAGGAAGGCCGCGCGGTGCAGCGCGACCACCGTCTTGCCGGTGCCGGGGCCGCCGCTGATCAGCACGACGCCCTTGTTGGGGGCGCGGATCGCGCGGTCCTGCTCGGCCTGGATGGTCGCGACGATCGAGTGCATCGACCGGTCGCGGGCCCGGGAGAGCTGCGCCATGAGCGCGCCCTCGCCGACCACGGGGAGGTCGGTCTCGGCCTCGCTGTCGAGCAGGTCGTCCTCGACCCCGACGACGGTCTCGCCCGAGCAGCGCAGGATGCGGCGCCGGATCACGCCGTGCGGGTCGGCGTGCGTGGCCTGGTAGAACACCGCGGCCGCAGGGGCGCGCCAGTCGATCAGCAGCACGTCGCGGTTGCCGTCGCGCAGGCCGATCCGGCCGACGTACCGGGGGTCCTCGTCGATCTCGGCGCGCATGTCGAGCCGGCCGAACACCAGCCCTTCGTGCGCGGCGTCGAGCGTGGCCATCCGGCGCGCCGCCTGGTAGACCATCGCGTCGCGCTCGACGAGACCACCCTCGTGGCCGAGCTGGCCGCGGGCGCGGCCCTCCGCCGCCAGCTCCTGGGCGGAGCGCGTGGACTCCTCCAGCTGGCGGTAGACGGTGTCGACGAACTCCTGCTCGCGAGCGATCTCGCGCGCCGCGACGTCTTCGTTCAACTCAAGCGTTCCTTCGGGAGAACGACAAATGGGGAGTCGACCACTCTACCCGGCGTGGGCGGGCGGCCGTGGCCGAGTCCCGGAAACGCGCACACCGTCGTGGCTCCGGGTCACGCCAGGTCGTGCACGAACTGCCCGAGCTGGGTGAGGTTGCGGCACTCGACCATCGGCAGCAGCGCGGCGTACTCGTGGGCGGCGGAGTCGCCGGTGCCCCAGTGGCGCGGGGCCTCCGGGTTGAGCCACCAGGCGTGGCGGGCGCTCTTCACCAGCCCGGCGACCACCGGCAGCGCGAGGTCGGAGTAGTTCGACCGCGCGTCCCCGAGCACGAGCAGGTTGGTCTTCGGGGTCAGCGCGTCGGGGTGCTGCTCGGCGAAGCGCGTGAAGGCTCGGCCGTAGTTCGTGCGGCCCCACAGGGTCGCGTGCTGCGCGCTCGTGGCGAGCGCGGCCATCGTCTCGACCGGGTCCAGGCCCGGGCGGAACCGGTCGGTGACCTCGTGGATCTCGTCGACGAACGTGAACGCGCGCACGCGGTCGAACTGCTCACGCAGCGCGAACACGAGCATGAGCGTGAAGCTCGCGAAGTTCGCGACCGACCCACTGACGTCGCAGAGCACGACCAGGTCGGACCGGCTCGGGCGGCGGGGCCGGTGGTGGATCTCCAGCGGTACGCCGCCCGACGACATCGACGCCCGCACGGTGTGCCGGAAGTCCACCGGTCCGCGGCGACGGGCGGCCTTGTGGCGGTTCATCCGCGTGGCCAGCCGGCGCGCGAGCGGACCGAGCTCGCGGCGCATCTCCTCGAGGTCGCTCTTGCGGGCCGCGGTGAAGTCGAGCTGGTCGATGCTCTTGCGCACCGTGTAGCGGGCGACGTGCTCGGGCCCGCGGACCTCCGCGGCCCGGCGGCGCACCTCGGCCTCGACCAGACCCTCGAACGCCCGGACCTGCGCGTCCACGAGCCGCCGGGTCGCGGGGTCCTGGTCGGGCTCGAGGCCCATCCCGCGCAGCACCCGCGCCACCAGCTCGCCCGGCGAGACCCGGTTCATCACGTTGTACGACGACCACCGCTGCTCCCCCGGCCCCCGGCCGCGGATCAGCCCGAACCGCTGCACCGCGTCGCGTGCCAGCCGCGCCAGCGCGTCCGGGTCGCCCATGCCGAGCGCGTCGACGAGCGCGTCACGGAAGTCGGCCAGCTCCTGCGGTCCGTCGCCCGAGTCGGTGGTTGAGCCTGCCGAGTCCTCCGCAGCGGTCTCGGCAGGATCGACCAGCTGGTCCGAGGACGCGCCGTCGCCGATCAGCGCAGGGAAGTACAGGTCGAAGACCTGGTCGAAGCCGGTGCGGTGCGGCTGGCGCTTGACCAGCGTTGCGGCGTACGCCGCCCGCAGCGTCTCGCGGTCGGCGAGCCCGAGCCCCGTGATCGCGTGCACCGCGTCGAGCCCCTCGGACAGGGAGACCGGCAGGCCTGCCGAGCGCAGGGCCTCGACGAACGCGAGGTGCCGGTCCAGCAGGCTCATCGCTCAGCCCTGGCGCAACCGGAGCTCGCGGACCGCGCGGTCGAGGTCACTGCTGTGCTTGAGCACCACGCCCAGGGTGGCGTCGATCGTTGCCGCGTCGAGCGTGCCGGTGCCCAGGGAGACCAGCGTGCGCGCCCAGTCCACGGACTCCGCGATCGACGGCGACTTGCGCAGCTCGAGCGCGCGGAGCCGGGCCACCGTCTCCACGATCTGCCGGACGAGCGTGTCCTCGATATCGGGCACCTGCGAGGTCACGATCGCGTGCTCGCGGTCGGCGTCGGGGTAGTCGATGTGCAGGTAGAGGCAGCGCCGGCGCACGGCCTCGGAGAGCTCGCGGGTCGCGTTCGAGGTGAGGACCACGAGCGGGCGGCGTACGGCGGCCATCGTGCCCAGCTCGGGGATGGTCACCTGGAAGTCGCTGAGCACCTCGAGCAGCAGGCCCTCGACCTCGACGTCGGTCTTGTCGACCTCGTCGATCAGCAGCACGGTCGGCTCGGCGCGCCGGATCGCGGTCAGCAGCGGCCGGGTGAGCAGGAACTCCTCGGTGAAAATGTCCGTGGCCCAGTCCCGCTGTGGTTCCGCTCGCTCCTCCGACTCCTTGGATGTCACCTCTGCAGCCTGGATGAAGAGCAGCTGCTTCTTGTAGTTCCACTCGTACAGCGCGCGGGCCTCGTCGAGGCCCTCGTAGCACTGCAGCCGCACCAGCTCGGCGCCGGTCGCCCGCGCGATCGCCTTGGCCAGCTCGGTCTTGCCGACGCCCGCCGGACCCTCGACCAGCAACGGCTTCTCCAGCGCCCCGGCCAGGAACGTCGTGGTGGCGGTCGCCTGGTCGGCGAGGTAGCCCGCGTCGGCCAGCCGCTTGCCGGCGTCGGCCGCAGAGTCGAACCAGGTCATCGGGCCATCATGCCGTGCAGGAGGTTCGGCTGTTCCCCCCTCGGCGACGTGACCTGCGCCATAGGCTGGAAGAGGCGCGGCCGCGGGGCGGCCCGCTTCCCTGGGGAGGGAACATGCGTCGGCTGGCTCTGGTGCTGGTGGTCCTGTTGCTCGGCAGCCTGAGCCGGTTCGTGCCCGGCGCCGTGGCATCACCGGCACCGTCCCGGTCGCTCACCGTCAGCGGCACGGAGGTGACGATGTATCCGGCCTTCGACCCGCAGATCACCCGGTACGCCGCCACGACCACCGCTGCGACCGCCGGCTCCCTGACCGTCTCGGCGAGCACCTCCGACCCCGCGGGCATGGTCCTCGTCGACGGCCACCCGGAGACCGGACCCACCACGCTGGGCGGGCTCGCCGCCGGGGACGAGGTGTCGGTGATCTTCGAGGACGCCGGCGGCCGGACGGCGTACTCGGTGATGTACCTGCCGGCCGACTTCCCGGCACTCACGGCCACGGTGAACGTGCCTGACCAGGTGCAGCCCGGGCTGATCGCGCTGACGCCGAACGCCTTCAACTTCGGCGTCTCCCAGCCGTCGTTCAACGCGATCGTCGACCGCAACGGGGTGCCGGTCTACGCCGTCCGGGCCGGCATGGCCGACTACGACCTCAAGCAGCAGCCGAACGGCGAGATCACGGTGTTCCGCGCCACGACCGCAGCCGGCCACACGGGAGAGGACCTCGTCACGCTCGACGACCAGCTCGCCGACTCCCAGCGCCGGTTCGTGGCCGCACCGCTGACCAACACCGACCCCCACGACGGCCTCCGCCTGGCCGACGGCAGCACGGTGCTCGTCGGCTACGAGAAGGACCCCACCACGCACCTCACCGACGCGACCATCCAGAAGCAGGACCCGGACGGCACCGTGACCTTCCAGTGGACCTCGGGTCCCTACGCCGCCGAGACCACCTCGACACCCCCGGCCCCGACGGTCCAGGACCCCACGCCGTACTTCGACTACGCCCACATCAACTCGGTGGTGAGCGTCGGGAACGGTGACCTGATCGCGTCCTTCCGACACCTGAGCGCGGTGTTCCGGATCGCGACCACGGACCACGACGGCTTCCACCCGGGTGACGTGATCTGGAAGCTCGGCGGACGCGACAGCACGTTCACCTTCCCGAACGACAGCCTGGGAGGTCCGTGCGCCCAGCACGCGGCCACCGAGCTCTCGAACGGCCACATCCTGCTCTTCGACAACGGGACCTCGGCGGCCTTTGGAGCCCCCAACCTCTGCGTCGACCCCCTGAACCGGACCGGTCCGACCGTGCCCCGCGGTTTCACCCGGGTCACGGAGTACGCCCTGGACACGGTGGCCGACACGGCGACCCTCGTGTGGACCTACCCCTCGGACACGAGCCGGTACGCCTTCTTCGCCGGCTCCGCCAGGAGGATGCCGAACGGCGACACCCTGATCGGCTGGGCCGCCGACCTGCACGCGATGGCCAGCGAGGTCGACACCGCCGGCGACACCGTCTGGGAGCTCACGGCGCCTGCCCCCTCCGGGCCGGGCCTGCAGAAGTACATGACCTACCGCGCTGCGCTGATCACGGCGCTGCCGGACCGGATCGCCCCCACGGTCAGCCCGGGCACCGAGGACGGCGCGGTCTACGTCCTCGGCGACACGGTCACCCCGCCGGCGTACCGGTGCGCCGACCGCGGCGGTTCCAACCTGCAGTCCTGCACGGTGACGGGTCTCATCGGGGGCCGCATCGACACGAGTGCCACCGGCTCGCACTCCTGGCAGGTGCAGGCCGCGGACGGGAACGGCAACGTCACGACGGTCGTCCGGCACTACGTCGTCCGCAGCGCCCGCCAGCCCGATGCACGGATCCGGAAGGGTGGCGCGACGTGGTGGCGCGGCGGGGACGTCTACGGCCCGGCCACGCACCAGACGGTGCGGCAGCGAGTACGCCGCCACGACTCGGCGACGGCGTTCTGGAAGGTCCAGAACGACGGCGAACGTGCCGACAGCTTCAGGTTGGCGGCCGTGGCGAGCAACCGGGTGCTGCGGGTGCACTACCTGGTCGACGGCGTCGACGTCACGCGCGCCGTCGTGGGCGGAACCTACGTCACGCCCACCGTGCGGCCCGGCGAGGTCTTCGCGCTCAAGGTGACCCTGACGCCCACACGACGAGCGACGGTCGGTGACACGCGCACCGTCACGATGGCGGCGGTGTCGAGGGGCGACGCGTCCCAGGTCGACCGGGTCGCGACCCGGGTGACGGTCCGGCGCTAGGCCGGTACGCCGACCGGCGCGACCCGCCGCGGCGCCACCAGCAGCACCAGCCCGATCGCTCCCGCCACCGCGCCGGACACGATCAGCGGCACGTGGCCCGAACCCTGGCCCCCGACCTGCCAGGCGAGCCCGGCCCAGAGCCCGGCGACGAGCACGCCGCCGCCGAGGACGCCCTGGAAGATGCCCTGACCCGTGCCCTGGCTGCCCGCCGGGAGGAGACCGGAGACCCACGCCTTGCCGACGCCATCGGTGAGCCCGGTGTAGGCGCCGTAGCCGCCGATGAGGAGCCAGGCGGCCAGGTGGTCCTCGGTGAGCCCGAGCCCGACGTAGGCGACCGCGAAGACCAGCAGGCCGATCGCGACGACCGAGCGCGGCGTGAGCCGGTCGGCGACCACGCCGGCGGGGAAGCTCAGCGCGGTGTAGACGAGGTTGTAGCCGACGTACGCCAGGATCACGGCGACCACCCCGAACCCGATCTCGTGCAGCCGCAGCAGGAGCAGCGCGTCGGGGAAGTTGACCAGGGAGAAGAGGCCCAGCACCGCGACCACCCGCCAGTACGCCGCGCCCAGCGGCGCGGCTGCGGGCGCCGGCCGGGCCGCCTGGTCGGATCGCGCGGGGGCAGTGCGCTCTTCGCGCAGCAGGAAGACCAGCAGCACGCTCAGCGCCGCCGGCACGACCGCGACCCACAGCAGTGGGCGCAGGTGGTGGTGGAGCAGCTCGTAGCCGGCGAGCGCGATCAGCGGTCCGACCACCGCGCCCGCCGTGTCGGCGGCGCGGTGGAACCCGAAGGCGCGGCCGCGGGCCGGCACGGGGATGTCCTGCACGAGCAGCGCGTCCCGCGGCGCTCCACGGATGCCCTTGCCGAGCCGGTCGACCGCCCGGCCGGCGAGCACGACCTGCCAGACGCCTGCCGCGGCCACGAGGACCTTGCCGACGGCGGCGAGGCCGTAGCCGAGGGCCACCAGGGGCTTCTTGCGGAACCGGTCGGAGAACCGCCCGGCCAGCACCTTGGTGATCGCGGCGACGCCCTCGGCGATCCCCTCGACCACCCCGACGACGGCGGCCGGCGCACCCAGGACGGTGGTCAGCAGGATCGGCATCAGCGGGTAGAGCAGCTCGGAGGCGGCGTCCTGCATGAACGAGACCGCCGAGACGACCTTGAGGTTGCGGGTCAGCCAGGGTCGCTCGGTCACGGGCCGATCATGCCGGGTCCGGCGACGGCCCGCGAGAATCGCGCTCCGCCGGCGGCGCGACTCCTACGATTCCACGATGACCCCTGGACACGACGCCTTCGTGGACGCGTCGGACTCGGCGAGCGCCACCGTCGAGTTCCCGGACGTCGTGGCGTCGTTCGAGGCGCTCGGCTTCGTCCGGCTGGGACGGCTGGGTCGGCCGGTCCCCGGTGAGATCTGGCGGGCCGCAGCGCTGTACCCCCGCAGCCGCCGGGACGAGTTCTGCGCCCACCTGAGCGTGCCGCCCGTCGTGCTGCGGTCACCCGACGCGACCGCCTTGGTCACCGTGAGCTGGTGGTGGGGCATGCCGGAGGTACGTCTCCGGACCGCCCTCCACGACGGCTCCGTGGTGGAGACGCTGCGGCAGTGGGACCACACGCCGGTGCCGCCGCGCGCGCACGGGCGTCTCTACCGCCGCGGCGATCTGCGGCAGGAGCAGCTGATGCTGAACGCGCCCGAGGGCGGGCGCGAGGTCGACCTGGCCCAGGGCGACGCCGACCAGCTCTGGCGATCCCACCGAGACCGGGTCGACGCCGTCGCCGCTCGGCGCGCGACGTCACTCGTCTCCCACCGGACGATGGGCGAGGCCGTCGTCCTGTCCAACCGCCTCGCTCGGCACCAGCGCGCCTGCGTGAGCGCCCAGAAGCGGCGCGGGCTCCTCGTGCTCGGCAGCATCGCCCTGGTCGCGGCCGCCGCTCTGGTCGGGGTGTTCACGCTCCCCTTCACGGGCCTGCTCGTGCTGCTCGTCCTCGAGGTGGCCGTCATCGCCGTGCTGCTCGGGTTCCGCCGGCGCATCTACGCCGGAAGCCTCAGCCGCCGTTACCGCACGGCGGGCCGACCGGCGCTCGAGCCGTAGGCGCCGCGTCCGGCGACGGCGTCACGAGGTGTGCGGGAGGTGGTCGCGGGCCCAGAGCGCGGCGCTGGTGCGGTCGCTCACGCCGATCGCCCGGAACACGTTGCCCAGGTGCACCTTCACGGTGCGCTCCGCGATCCCCAGCCGGGTGGCGATCTGCTTGTTCGCGAGGCCGTCGGCGACCAGCCGGAGGACCTCGCGCTCACGAACGCTCAGGGCAGCGCCGGGCTCGTCCGCACGGGTCGGCAGAAGAGCGCGGGCGACCCGCGCGTCGAGCGGGGCGTGGCCGGCCGCCGCCGATCGCACCGCGGCGAGCACCTGGTCCGGCTCGCTGTCCTTGAGGAGGTAACCGACCGCACCTGCGGCGAGCGCGTCATCGACGCGCGCCCGGTCGGAGAACGAGGTGAGCATCACCACGGCCGCCCCGTGGCCGTGAGCCAGGAGCCGCCTGGTCGCCTCGATGCCGTCCATGCCCGGCATCGAGATGTCCATGAGGACGACGTCGGGCTCCAGGTCGGCGACGCGTGCGAGGGCCCCCTCGCCGTCGGCGGCCTCCCCGACGACGCGAAGGTCGTCGGTGGAGCCGAGCAGCCCCGCGATCCCGGCGCGGACCAGCGGATGGTCGTCGACGATGAGTACGCCGATCCGGTCGGCGGTCATGGCGCCGGCACCGTCAGCCGCCATCGACACCCGTGCCCCGGCGACGACGAGACCGCCAGCTCGGCGCCCGAGCGGCTCGCGGCGTCAGCCAGCAGCCTGACTCCGAGATGCCCGACGGGCGGGTGGGCGAGCACCGCCTCGACGTCGAACCCGACGCCGTCGTCGGTCACCTCGAGCACGACGGCATCGTCCATCCGGGTCATGCGAATCGTGGCGCGTGTGGCCGACGCGTGCCGGCGTACGTTCTCCAGGCACTCGTGGGCGACCCGGAACACCAGCCGATCGAGCTCGGGGCCCAGTCCCGGATCGGTCTCGGGCAGGTCGAGAGTGACCTCGATGCCTCGCGCCCGCAGCCGCCCACCCAGGTCCCGCAGCGCCGCCTGGATGCCGGCGGTCTCCAGCGTCGGCGGGTAGAGGTCCACGAGCAGCGTGCGCAGGCCACCCATGCTGTCGCGCAGCGTGGCGGCGGAGGCGGTCAGGTCACGAGCCAGGTCGGGGTCGCCCGACGCCTGCGCTCGACCGGCTGCCGCCGTGACGGCGAAGGACGTGGCCGCGAGCTCCTGGACGACGCCGTCGTGCAGGGTGCCGGCGATCCGCCGGCGCTCGTCGTCGGAGGCCTCGATCGCCCGCTCGAGGAGCGCCTCACGCTGCCGCTGGGCCGACCGGAGACCGGTGAGCAGCTGCCACACCAGCGGGATCAGGAGCGCGGCGAACAGCAGCAGGGTGCTCACCGTCACCCCGGCGAACCCCCGCCAGAGCTGACCGGCTCGCCCGTCGACCTCGGTGTACGGCGCGTAGGTCTCGAAGAGCAGCGGCGTGCCGGACGGCGTCCAGATCGGGCGGTAGGCCTCGAGGAGCCGGCCCTGCCCGCGCTCGTACTGGTTCTCCGGCTTGTTCAGGTCGGAGACCTCCGCTCGGGTCGCGGGATGGGCGAAGACGTCCTGGGCGTCCTCGCTGAGCTGGTAGCGCTGCCCGAGGAGGCGGGGCTCGTCGGAGTAGACGATCCGACCGTCCTTGGTCCACACCTTGACGCGCACCAGGCTGGAGTTCTCCAGGTAGTCGGCGAGGGCGCTGCCGACCGCCGCCACCGCCGCCGGGTCGCCGCTGGCGATCGCGTCCGTGAGCACCGGTTGCACGACGGCCTCGGCCAGCAGGTCTGCGGTGTTCGCCGCGTCGTTGACGGCCTGGCGCTCGGCCAGCTTGCGTGCGGCGACCACGCCGACCAGCACGGAGAGTGCCAGCACGAGCACGGCTCCGACGGCGATGACCGCCACGAGCCGCTCCGGGCGGCGGACCTCCGGCAGGTCGCGGGCACGCTCCTGCGAGACGACGACCCACCGCTCCGCCTCGGACGATGCCGAGGCGGAGCGTTGGTCCACGGCGCCGCGGGGGTCGGCGCTCGTGGCGGGGGGCACGTCGTTCACCCGGTCATTCTCGTGCGCGGCGGGCTAGTTGTGGCCGGAACCGTCGTCGGAGCCGCTGCCCGAGGAGCCACTGTCGTCGCCGTGACCGCCGTCGTCCCCTCCGTCCGAGGTGCCGCTGCTGTCCGAGGGGCCCTGGTCCGAGGTGCCGTCGTCGGAGCCGGTGCTCGAGTCGCCACTGGTGCCGGACCCGTCGTGACCGTCCCGGTCGTCGGCCGCCTCGGTCTCGTCCTCGCGCGGCACCACGCCTCCGTCGTCGTCGTTCGCCTCGGCCGGGTCGTCACTGCCGCGGTCGTCGGCACTCTCGGTGCGCGCGGCGCGAGGTGCGTCCCCGCCTCGGTCGTCACCGGCCTCGACGGCCTGGCGGCCGCGGTCGGCGGTGCCGTCGTCGTTCGGCGTGGCTGCTGCGGTCTGTGCCTGGTCAGGGACGCGCACCGGTACGTCGCGGCTGAAGGAGGCGTTGCTGGTGAGCCCGATCGCTGCGGGCACGCCCGCGACCACGAGGGCCGCGCTGGCGAGGAGGTACTTCAACATCGGGAGTCCTTTCATCGGGTGCCCCCAGCGTCCCCGCGGGAACGGGCCGTCGACCATCGGACCTTGGTACTAGTACCGACGACCCCCACCGACCACCCCGTCCGGAGAGGGGGCCGGAAGTCTCTGGTCGAACGCCGCTCGGCCGTTCCAGAGTGGAGATGATCCAGCCGCGAGACGAAGTCAGGTGAGGCAGATGTCCGAGGCCCAGGCAGACCACGCCGCCCCGACCCTCGAGGTCCGCGCCCTGCGGGACGGCATCGTCGCGCAGCGTGAGCTGTGCGAGAGCGAGGCCGAGGCGGAGGCTCTCGTCGAGGCGTGGTCCGAGGCAGACGGGGTGGTTGTCGAAGTCGAGGATCTGAGCCTGCGCACCCAGCGGGCCGGCGTACTGGATCCGCGGCCGTGGGAGGTCGACGCCGAGGACCTGCTCTACGACGGCGGGTACGCCGACGAGGAGGAGGAACGATGAGCATCAGGACCTCCGACCCGCGCCACGAGCGCGCCGCCCGCCGGCCTGGTCTTCCGCAGCGTCACGGGACCGCACGCCCACGGCCGCAAGGACCGGGCGGACGTGGCTCACCACGGGTCGACGCACGGGCAGGTGTACGCCGAGCTGCTCGACGACCCGCAGGCGGAAGCGTTCCTCCCAGGCTCGTGCGACTGCGGACCCTGGAACCTGTCCCGCGCGGACCTCGTCGCCGACGTGCGCTCCGGCCGCCGCACCGCCCACGTGGGCTGAGCGCGACCGTCTAGCTCTGGCGCTGCTCGGGGATGGCAGGGCGGCTGTGCTCGTCGAACCTGACCACGACCGCGATCGGCGCCTCGCGCGTCTCGACCGCGCGGCTGGTGACGACGTGGACCTTGCGGCCCAGCGCGCGCGCCGCACCGAGCGCTGCCCAGCGCAGGTCCACCAGCTGCTGCGCCTGGCGGGGGTCGACCACGAGGCGGTACTCCCCGACCTCCTCGAGGTGACGCGTGATCACCGGCACCAGGTCGGCCGGCAGGGGGGTGCCGGAAGCGTCCTGCGTCGTCTCCGTCGATGCCGAAACCGGTGTCATGCCCCCACGTTATGTCGCCGTGGGCGGCGTGCCGAGTGAGCTCGCGGACTGGGCTAGCCCGTTGGGGTGGGCCGCAGGACCAAGGTCCCCATGCGACGGCCGCCGTTGCCGAAGCCGACAATTGCGACATACCCTCACGGGTATCACCCTTCCCCGCCCAAGAAAGGCCCGCCCGTGCGCGCACCGACCCTGATCCTCGGCCTCACCGCCGCCTCCAGCACCGTGATAGCGCTCAGCGGCCTCGCGCCGGCGACCGCGGCCGGCGCCACGTGTGCCGGGCAGTCCGCCACGCGCGTCGTGACGGCGGGCTCGCCGCACGTCGTCTACGGGACCTCCCACCGCGACGTGATCGTGGTCCGCGACCCGGGGCACGTCGTCAAGGCCCTGGGCGGCGCCGACCTGGTCTGCGGGTCCACGGGCCAGGACAAGATCGTCGGCGGTGGCGGGAACGACACCCTCCAGGGCCGCAGCGGCAACGACACGCTGGTCGGCGGGGCGGGTGACGACGACCTGGTCGGCGGCACCGGCGACGACGACCTGGTCGGCGGGACGGGAGACGACCACCTGCTCGGCGGCGACGGCAACGACGACCTCGCCGGTGACGACGGGAACGACGTCCTGGACGGCCAGTCCGGTGACGACACCGTCGACGGTGGCAACGGGACCGACACCGACACCGGCGAGCACGTCACCGGCGTGGACGACAGCGCCGACCCGAGCGGCACGTCGGGCCTCGACGGCTGACCCCCCACCCTTCGGTCGGCACCAACGGCAGCCTGGACGCGCGCACCAGCCCTGACCCGTGCCCGGGAACGAGCGAGGCCCGGACCGTGGACGGTCCGGGCCTCGGCGACGTCCTGCGACATCACGTGGCGGTGGCGGTGGGATTTGAACCCACGGTGGGCTTGCACCCACACACGCTTTCGAGGCGTGCTCCTTAGGCCGCTCGGACACGCCACCGCCGACGAGGGTACCGGAGGCGGCGCGCGGGGCAGAAATCGGCCACGCCACCGGCTTCAGGGCGCGTGCAACGTGGTTGCAACGTTGCCACAAGGACCCTCGGTCAACGGACCTTCGACCTCTGGTTTGCAACCCCATGACCCTGTCTACTGACTTCATGACACGCGGTGGCGACAACGCCTCGATGCGCGCGGAGGTGGCCGACTCCTGGCACCTGTCCGCCGCTGCCGGCGTGTCCGCGGAGGACGTCGAGGCGCCGATCACCCTGTCCGAGGACGCCCTGCACGGCTACCGCTCGGCCCACCCGCTGGCCCGGGTGTTCCCCCTCCTCGACGACGTGCTCGGCCAGGCGGCCCGAGACTGCGACGCGATCATGGCGGTCTCCGACGCCGAGGGTCAGCTGCTCTGGGTGTGCGGTACTCCGGCGACGCTGCGGCGCGCCGAGAAGATCGGGTTCGTCGAGGGCAGCAACTGGGACGAGCGCCTGGCCGGCACGAACGCCCCCGGCCTCGCCCTGCGCCTGGACCAGCCGACACAGGTACGCCGGGCCGAGCACTTCCGGCACTCCGTCCAGCAGTGGAGCTGTGCGGCCACCCCGATCCACGACCCCGGGTCGACCAGCCTCCTGGGCGTCCTCGACATCACCGGCAACGACGACATCGCCGTACCGCAGACGCTCGCGATGGTGCGCGCCGCCGCGCGGATGGCCGAGTCCGAGCTGGCCCGCGAGAAGCTCTCCCGCAACGAGCCCGCGGAGACCACGCCCGGCTCGCTCCACCTCGTGATCGAGTCGCTCGGCCGCAACGACTCGCTGCTCTCGATCAGCGACGGCCGCGGCCGTCACCACCAGCTCCGGCTCTCCCCCCGGCACAGCGAGATCCTGCTGCTGCTGGCGTCCGCCCCGCGCGGGCTCTCCGGCGACGAGCTGGCGGTGCTCGTCTACGAGGACGACGGCGCCTCCTCGACGCTGCGGGCCGAGCTCAACCGGCTGCGCAGCCTGCTCGGCGACGACGTGCTGGCCTCGCGGCCCTACCGGCTCTGCGGGTCGATCACCGGCGACTGGCTGGCCCTCGAGGCCCAGCTCGCGGCCGGCGACCTGCGTACGGCGATGCGCGGTTACCGCGGCCCGATCCTGCCGCGCTCGACCGCCCCGGGCGTCGTACGCCTGCGGGAGCAGCTGCACATGAGCCTGCGCGAGGCGGTCCGTCGCAGCCGCCAGGCCGACCTCATGTCGACCTGGACCCGCTCGAGCTGGGGAGCCGACGACTACGACATGTGGCTCGCCCAGCGCGACGCACTCGGCGCCTCCTCCCCCATGCTCGCCCTGGTCGACGGCCAGCTCGCCCGCCTCGACCACGACCTCGCCTGAGCGCTGCAATCCAGCGCTGCGCCGCCGGGTTCGTCTGGACTGACGAGCAAAGCGAGCGCAGCGAGCCAGCGAGGAGGGAAGACGAACCCCAGGAGGCGGCGCAGCACGCCCGAGCGAAGCGAGGGCCAACAGCACTGCGCCGCCGGGTTCGTCTGGACTGACGAACGTCGGCGAGCGCCAGCGAGCCGCGTGAGGAGGGAAGACGAACCCCAGGAGGCGGCGCAGCACGCCCGAGCGAAGTGAGGGCCAACAGCCTGGAGGGCGGCGCAGCACGCCCGAGCGAAGCGAGGGCAATTCAGCCCGCAACGTCGATGCAACCTCGCGCTTCCTACGGTGTGAGCCCGATCACACCAGACCCTTGGGAGTACCGACATGGCCCTCTACTCACCCCCCGGTTCCGCCGACTCACTCGTGAGCGTGAAGTCCCGCTACGACCACTTCATCGGTGGCGAGTGGGTCCCGCCCGTCAAGGGCGAGTACTTCGAGAACATCTCGCCCGTGAACGGCAAGCCCTTCACCGAGATCGCCCGCGGCACCGAGGGCGACATCGAGGCCGCGCTCGACGCAGCCCACGCCGCGTTCCCCGCCTGGGCGCGCACCTCGACCACGGAGCGGTCGAACATCCTGCTCAAGATCGCCGACCGGCTCGAGGAGAACCTCGAGGCGCTGGCGGTCGCAGAGACCTGGGACAACGGCAAGCCGATCCGCGAGACCAAGGCCGCCGACCTGCCGCTGGCCGTGGACCACTTCCGCTACTTCGCCGGCGCCCTGCGTGCCCAGGAGGGCAGCATCGCCGAAATCGACCACGACACGATGGCCTACCACTTCCACGAGCCGCTGGGCGTGGTCGGGCAGATCATCCCGTGGAACTTCCCGATCCTGATGGCGGTCTGGAAGCTCGCCCCAGCGATCGCGGCCGGTAACTGTGTCGTGCTCAAGCCGGCGGAGCAGACGCCGTGGTCGATCCTCAAGGTCGTCGAGCTGATCGGTGACCTGCTGCCGGGCGGCGTGCTGAACATCGTCAACGGCTTCGGTGTCGAGGCCGGCAAGCCGCTGGCCTCGAGCCCCCGGGTCGCGAAGGTCGCCTTCACCGGCGAGACCACGACGGGCCGGCTGATCATGCAGTACGCCAGCCAGAACATCATCCCGGTGACGCTGGAGCTGGGCGGCAAGTCGCCGAACATCTTCTTCGACAGCGTCGCCTCCGAGCGCGACTCCTTCTACGACAAGGCCCTCGAGGGCTTCACGCTGTTCGCGCTGAACCAGGGCGAGGTCTGCACCTGCCCGTCGCGGGCACTGGTGCAGGAGTCGATCTACTCCGACTTCGTCGGCGACGTGCTCGACCGGGTCGGCAAGATCATCCAGGGCAACCCCCTCGACGACGCCACGATGCTCGGCGCCCAGGCGTCCAACGACCAGCTCGAGAAGATCCTGAGCTACATCCAGATCGGCAAGGACGAGGGTGCCAAGCTGCTCACCGGCGGCGAGCGCAACGTGCTCGGCGGCGACCTCGCCGAGGGCTACTACGTGGCCCCGACCGTCTTCGAGGGCAACAACTCGATGCGGATCTTCCAGGAGGAGATCTTCGGCCCCGTGGTCTCGCTGACCTCGTTCCACGACGAGGCGGACGCGGTGAAGATCGCCAACGACACCCTGTACGGCCTCGGCGCCGGCGTGTGGTCGCGCGACGGGTCGCAGGCCTTCCGCGTCGGCCGCGAGATCCAGGCCGGCCGGGTCTGGACGAACTCCTACCACGCCTACCCGGCGCACGCGGCCTTCGGCGGCTACAAGCAGTCCGGGATCGGCCGCGAGACCCACAAGATGATGCTCGAGCACTACCAGCAGACCAAGAACCTGCTGGTGTCCTACTCGCCGGACGCGCTCGGCTTCTTCTGAGCCGACATGACCGACGACGTACGCCGGGTCGACGTCACCGGTGAGGCGGCGGAGCTCCTCCGCCGCCTCACCGAGGCGCACGGCCCGCTGATGTTCCACCAGTCCGGCGGCTGCTGCGACGGCAGTGCGCCGATGTGCTACCCCGACGGGGAGTTCCTCACCGGTGACGCCGACGTCCACCTCGGAGACCTCGACATCGGCCTGGAGCGGCCCGTACCGGTGTGGATGTCCCTCGCGCAGTTCGGCTACTGGTCGCACACCCACCTCACCATCGACGTGGTCGCGGGCCGGGGCGCGGGCTTCTCGCTCGAGGCGCCGCACGGCGTACGCTTCCTGATCCGCTCCCGGTTGTTCACCGACGCGGAGGCCGAAGCCCTGTCACCATGAGGCATGGCCGCGACCGCCGTTCTCGACTGGCTGCTGGACGGCGACGTGGCCGTGCAGTTCCAGGCGACCCGCGACCTGCTCCAGGGGGACGGAGACGCCCTGCAGGCGCGGATCGCCACCGAGGGTGACGGTGCCACGCTGCTCGCCGCGCACCATGCCGACGGGCACTGGGGCCGCGGCTTCTACCGGCCGAAGTGGACCTCGAGCCACTACACGCTCCTCGAGCTCCGCAACCTCGGGCTCGACCCCGCCAACGCCGTCGCCGGCGAGACGGTGCGCCGGATCCTGCGCACGGAGAAGCGCGAGGACGGTGGGCTCGACCCGACCGTGACCGTCCGCGGCAGCGACGCGTGCGTGAACGGCATGGCGCTGAACTACGCGACGTACTTCGGCGCGCCGGAGGACGAGCTCGCCAGCCTGGTGGACTTCCTGCTCGCCGGAAGGGTGGCGGACGGCGGCTTCAACTGCCGCGCCAATCGCGTGCCGGTCCGGCACTCGTCGATGCACACGACGCTGTCCGTGGTCGAGGGGATCACCGGCTACGAGCGCGCCGGACACCGCTACCGCCTCGACGAGCTCCTGGCTGCCCGTGAGTCGAGCGTGGAATTCCTGCTGCGGCACCGGCTCTTCCGCAGCGAGCACACGGGCGCCGTGATCCGGCCCGAGTTCGTGCGGCTGCACCACCCGACGCGGTGGTACTACGACCTGCTGCGCTGCCTCGACTCGCTCGCCGACGCCGGCGTCACGTACGACGACCGGATGTCCGACGCGATCGACGTGCTGCTCAGCCGGCGGGCTCCCGACGGACGCTGGCCGGTCAACCGCGCCTACCCGGGCGAGACCCACCTGCCGAACCCGCTGCCCGGCACCCCGCACCGCTGGATCACCCTCTGCGCGCTGCGGGTGCTGGCGGCGTACGCGCCGGGCCGGGTGGACGGATAGGGGGATAGTCCGTGACGTTCGGACGCCGAATTGTCCGGATCGAACCGTCCGAACGTGCCGGACTATCCCGACCCGGCCTGCCGCTGCTGGGCGAAGAACGCGTCGAGCAGGGCGGCGGAGTCCTCGGCCAGGACGCCGGCGACGACCTCGGGGCGGTGGTTCAGCCGCCGGTCCCGTACGACGTCCCAGAGGCTGCCGACCGCACCGGCCTTCTCGTCGTACGCGCCGAACACGACGCGGTCGACCCTGGCCAGCACGGCCGCGCCGGCACACATCGTGCAGGGCTCGAGGGTGACCACCAGGGTGCAGCCGGTCAGTCGCCACTGACCCAGGTGGTCGGCCGCCGCTCGCAGGGCGACCATCTCCGCGTGGCCGCTCGGGTCGCCGTCCCGCTCGCGCACGTTGACGCCCTCGCCGATGACCTGGCCGTCCGGGTCGAGCACGACGGCCCCGATCGGCACGTCACCGGTGCCGGGGGCCGTGGCGGCGAGGCCGAGGGCGCGACGCATCGGCGCCGTCCAGGGTGTCAGCGGCACGTCAGTCGGCCAGGTCGACGAGCTCGTCGAACTTCTCGCCGAACCCGATCCCGCGAGCGATCTCGCTGAGCACCTCTTCGGGGTAGAGGTCGAAGTCGTCCAGCAGGGCACCCATGTCGGCGGCGCTGACCCCCATGTCCGCGACGATCCCGAGGTCCCCGGCAGGCGCCTGGTCGTCGTCGACGCCGACGTGCACGCCGAGGTGGACCACGGCCGAGCGGGCGAGGGTCCAGTCGGGCGCAGCGGTCGCGTCGGACAGCAGCACCCGGACCAGCGAGCCCTGCACGCGCACCAGGATCACGAAGTCCTCGTCGACCGAGATCATCGCGAGCGCGCCGCTCTCGCCCGGGTAGCGGCGCAGCTCGCGGGCGATCGTGTCGACGTCGTCGAGCGCGCGACTCGGCAGCCGGGCGACGTTCCAGTCGCCCTCGTCGCGGTAGGCGACGACCGCGAAGTCAACCGCGTTGACCTCGGCGTCGGTCATGTCCGTCACCACGCACCACCCTCTGCCACAGCTTGATGGTGGCAGACCCGCGTCGCCCGACCAAGTGCCTTCCGGCCCCTGGTCGGCAGATCGCCCCCAGGCCCTAGCCTGTCCCCATGCGTCTGCTCGTCGTCGACCACCCGCTCGTGTCCCACAAGCTCACCGCGCTGCGCGACGAGCGCACGGCGTCGCCGGAGTTCCGCCGGCTCACCGAGGAGCTCGTGACCCTGCTGGCTTACGAGGCGACGCGCGACGTGCGGGTCGAGACCACGACCGTGCAGACGCCGGTCGCCGAGGCCGAGGGTGTCTCGCTGAGCCGGCCGCGGCCGCTGGTCGTCCCGATCCTGCGGGCCGGGCTCGGCATGCTCGAAGGGATGATGCGGCTGATGCCGACCGCCGAGGTCGGCTTCCTGGGCATGGTGCGCAACGAGGAGACGCTCGAGGCCTCGACGTACGCCGAGCGGCTGCCCTACGACCTGTCCGGGCGGCAGTGCTACGTGCTCGACCCGATGCTCGCGACCGGCGGCACCCTGGCGTCGGCCCTGGGCTTCCTGACCAGCCGGGGAGCCGACCACATCACGGCGGTCTGCCTGCTCGCGGCTCCGGAGGGCGTGAAGAACCTCGAGGAGGGCGTCGCCGGCCTGGACATCCCGATCACCGTCGTGACCGCCGCGCTCGACGAGCGCCTGAACGAGAAGGGGTACATCGTGCCGGGCCTCGGCGACGCCGGCGACCGGCTCTACGGGCTGGCGCAGTAGGACCGTCGGCTCAGCCGAGCGCATGCTCGTTCTCGAACACCTTCTGCACGGCGCGCTGCGAGGCGGCGCGGGTGCCACCCGGGAGCCGGTTGCGCCGGTCGGGCATCAGTACGAGAAGACGGTGACCTGGCCGGTCGCCATCGCGAGCAGGACCAGCACGACGAGCAGCATGAGGATGACGTACCCGCCCTCACGGTCGTGCCGGTCACGATCGGACTCCGGCGCGTAGTACCTCAACCCGTCGCCCGGTGCGATCCGGAAGTCGTCGGTGCGTGCCATGGCTTCCACGGTACGCCTCTGCGGCGCCGAGGGAGCTACAGCGCCTTCACCGCGTTGAGCAGCTTGCCCATCGTGTCCTTCGCGTCGCCGAAGAGCAGCGTGGTGTTGGGCTCGAAGAGCAGCTCGTTCTCGATGCCGGCGAAGCCGGGGCGCATCGAGCGCTTCATGAACACGACCTGCTTGGCCTCGTCGGCGTTGAGGATCGGCATGCCGTAGATCGGGGCGCCGGGCGTGGTCTTCGCGGCCGGGTTCACGACGTCGTTCGCGCCCACGACCAGCGCCACGTCGGCGTCCTTGAACTCGCCGTTGATGTCGTCCATCTCCTTGAGCTGCTCGTAGGGCACCTGGGCCTCCGCGAGCAGCACGTTCATGTGACCGGGCATGCGGCCGGCCACCGGATGGATCGCGTAGTCGACGTCCACGCCGCGCTCACCGAGCAGGTCGACGAGCTCGCGCAGGGAGTGCTGTGCCTGGGCCACGGCGAGGCCGTAGCCCGGGACGATGATCACCCGCTCGGCGTAGTTGAGCATGATCGCGACGTCCTCGGGGCTCGACGACTTCACCGGCCGGTCGGAGGCCTCGCCGCCACCGAGCGTCGAGCCGCCCTTGAGCGCACCGAAGAGCACGTTGGTGACCGAGCGGCCCATGCCGCGGGCCATCAGCAGGGTGAGGAAGGTACCGGAGGCACCGACCAGCGTGCCGGCGATCAGCAGCAGGGTGTTCGACAGCACGTAGCCGCCGGCAGCCACGGTGAGGCCGGTGAACGCGTTGAGCAGCGAGATCACGATCGGTACGTCGGCCCCGCCCACCGGCAGCACCAGCAGCACGCCGATCAGCAGGCCGACCAGGGCGAGCACGATCGCGATCCACAGGGCGACGTCGCTGACCAGCAGGACCGCCAGCACGACCGCGGCCAGCAGCGAGCCCCCGAAAAGGATCGGCAGGCCGGGGAAGATCACCGGCCGCCCGGTCATCAGCTCCTGCAGCTTCGCGAACGTGATGATCGAGCCCGCGAACGACACCGAGCCCACGGCCACGGTGAACGCTGTCGCCGCGAGGGCGAACTTCGCCGGATCGACACCGGCATCGGCGAGTCCGAGGATCTCGTGCAGCTCCAGCAGCGCGACCAGGGCCGCGGCGCCACCGCCGACGCCGTTGAACAGCGCCACCATCTGCGGCATCTGGGTCATCTGCACCGTGCGGGCGCCGTACACGCCGCCGACGGTGCCGATCACGATCGCCAGCAGGATCAGCGGGACGTTCTTGAGGTGGTCGATGTAGAGGAACGGCAGGATGCACCCGACGACCGCGGCCGCGGCGCCGAGCAGGTTCCCGTTGCGGGCGGTCTTCGGACCGGATAGCCCCTTGAGCGCCAGGATGAAGCAGACGCCGCAGAGCAGGTAGACGAGCTGGACCCAGGTCGGCATCAGGCGCCCTCACCCTTCGCGGCGTCGGCCTTCGGGGCCGGCTTCTTCTTCTGCGTGAACATCTGCAGCATCCGGTCGGTGACCACGAACCCGCCGACCATGTTCACGCTGGCCAGCACGATGGCGATGAACCCGACGATGACGGCCACGGTGTTGGTGGTCGTGCCGGTGACGATGATCGCGCCGAGCAGGATGATGCCGTGGATCGCGTTCGCGCCCGACATCAGCGGGGTGTGCAGGGTCGAGGAGACCTTCGAGATCACCTCGATGCCGACGAACACGCTCAGCGTGAAGAACGTCAGCCAGATCACTCCGTCGCTCACTGGTCGGCCTCCTGGTCGTAGGGCAGATCGAGCTGGGGTTCGGCCGGGTCGACCGGTTCGAGCACCTGCGTCGCCGTGGCGGCGGGGGTCTCGGCAGGCTCGACCTCCGCGGCAGGCTCGACCTCCGCGGCANNCGGCTGCTCGGCCGGCTCCGGGGCCGGTCCCTCGATCGCCTCGCGGGTCGGCTCGTGCACGATCCGGCCCGCGTGGGTGACCGCGCTGCCGGCGACGATCTCGTCGTCGAAGTCGGGCGCGAAGCTGCCCGGCGAGACGCTGCCGTCCTCCTGCTTCTCACCGGCCGCAGTCATCAGGGTCAGCAGGTTCACGACGTTCTGCGCGTAGAGCCGCGACGCGGGGCCGGGCATCTGCGACGCGACGTTCGCACCACCCCAGACCTGCGCGTGCCCGATCTTCACGACCTTGCCGGCCACCGATCCCTCGACGTTGCCGCCGGTCTCCGCGGCCAGGTCGACGACCACCGACCCGGGCTTCATCGCCTCGACCATCGCGGAGGTCACCAGCAGCGGCGCCCGGCGACCGGGGACCGCGGCTGTGGTGATCAGCGCGTCGGCCTGGGCGATGTACGGCGCGAGCGCCTCCATCTGCCGCTGCGCCCGCTCCTCGGTCATCTCGCGGGCGTAGCCGCCGGCGCCCTCGAGGGTCTCCAGCTTCAGGTCGATCGCCTTGGCGCCCATCGAGCGGATCTCCTCGGCCGCGGCCGCGCGGACGTCGTACGCCTGGACGACGGCACCGAGGCGCTTCGCCGTCGCGATCGCCTGGAGTCCGGCGACGCCGGCTCCGAGGACGACGACCTGCGCGGGCTGCACCGTGCCCGCGGCGGTCATGTTCAGGGGGAAGAAGCGGCGCAGCAGCCCGGCCGCGACGATCGCGCAGCGGTAGCCGGCCACGAGCGCCTGCGAGGACAGCGCGTCCATCGACTGGGCCCGGGAGATCCGCGGCACCAGCTCCATCGCGAACGAGGTGACGCCGGCGTCGCGGAGCCGGACGACGAGGTCCTGCTCGGAGTTCACCGGGAGGAACGAGATCACCGCCGCGCCCTCGCGCAGCCGGCCGACCTTCGACGTGTCGAGCGGCTGGACCGCGACGACCAGGTCGGCCTCCGACAGCGCGGAGTCCGAGATCGACGCACCGGCCTCGGTGTACTCCTCGTCGGCGAACTCCGCCTGCGCCCCGGCGCCCGGCTCGACCAGCACGTCGTACCCGAGCCCGGTCAGCTTGCCGACCAGCTCCGGGACCATCGCGACGCGGGCCTCACCCTCACGGGTCTCCCTCACAACTGCGATCTTCACGTCGTGCAACTTATTGCACGACGCGCGTGGTATTCGGGGATTGAGACGACCGTCTCACCGATGGAACGATCCAGAGCAGTCACGTCACCGACGCCTCGAAGCGTCATCCAGGTGTGAGCATCCCGAGCTTGGAGGTGGGCGGTCCGGTGGCCGACTCCGCACCGATCGAGTCGTTCGAGGCGTTCGTGCACGCCACCGCGGGAGGACTGCACCGCACGGCCGTGCTGCTCTGCGGCGAGCACCACCTCGCCGAGGACCTCACCCAGGCGACGTACGCCAAGGTGTTCGCCTCGTGGCGTCGGGTGGCCTCGGCGCACGACCCCGTCGCCTATGCGCGGACGATGCTGGTGCGGACGTTCCTCTCCCACCGCCGGCTGCGGCGCTCCTCCGAGCGCCCGGTCGACGTGGTGCCCGACGCGTCCGGCCCGCCCGAGGACCCCGCCGTCCGGCTCGACCTGCTCACCGCACTGCGCCGGCTCTCGCCGGACGACCGCGCGGTGCTGGTGCTGCGCTTCTGGGAGGACCTCGGCTCACCCGAGGCCGCCCGGCTGCTCGGCATCAGCGACGCCGCCTGTCGCCAGCGCACCTCCCGGGCCCTGGCCCGGATCCGCACGCTCCTGCCCGTCCTGGAGGAAGACCGATGACGCTCGAGACCCAGCTCCGCTCCGCCATGGCCGACGCGGTCGCCACCGCGCACCCGGACACCGACCGGCTCGTCGCCGATGCCCGACGCCGCGGCCTGGGCATCCGCCGTCGCCGCCAGGCCCTGGGCGCCGTGGGCGTGGCCGCGGCCGTGGCCGTCGCGGTCCTCGCGCCCAGCCTCGTCGCGGGCGACCACCGCACCCGTGCGCCGCAGCCGCTGACCGTGGACAAGCCGACCGTCTCCTCGCTCGACACCGGCACGACCAGCCCGATCACCGGGCGGTCGACCGCCGCGGCCCTGCTGTACGCCGTCGGTCAAGAGACTGGTGGGACGGCCGCCGACTTCCGCGGCCAGGGTGACGGAGAAGGTCCGAACACGTATGCCGTCTTCCGCTACACACCCGACGGAAGCCAGAGCGCCGGCGAGGTCGGCGTCAACGTGCAGCACTTCGGCGGGGGTGCCGCGAAGCCAGGTGGTGACCTCGCGGCGACGCTCGGCCGGTGCAGTTCCTTCATGGAGCACTGCGTGCCGTCGACGCTTCCCGACGGCTCGAAGCTGATCACCTACGACGACCGCTCGGACTACCACGGCGGGCGGGGCATTCGCCGCGTCGCCGACCTCTTCCGGACGGACGGCGTGCGCGTGGTCGCGTCCGCCTCGAACGGCCTCGACGTCACCGAGCGAGACGAGCAGGTCACCCGCGACGAGCCGGTGCTCACGACCGAGCAGCTCGTGGCCGTCGTGACGCAGCCCTGGTGGGGACCGGAGCTGCCCGTCTACTTCAGCGAACCGGGCAACCAGGTCGAGCCGTACACGTCCGTCGGCGGGGCCGCTGTCGCAACCGCGGCGCCGTCGACGAAGTAGGGCTCAGATGTTCGCGCCGACCAGGCTGCCCACCGCGTAGGTCACGCCCATCGCGAGCAGGCCGCCGCCGACGGTCCGCACCATCGCGCGGCTCACGATCGCGTTGGTGAAGCGGGCCGAGGCGAACCCGGTCAGCGCGAGCGCCAGCACGACGGAGACGACCGTGGCCCAGATCCGCACGCTCTGCGGCAGCAGAGTGATGGTGAGCAGCGGGAGCAGGGCGCCGATCGTGAAGGCCGTCATCGACGCGAGCGCGGCGTGGGAGGGCTTGGTGCGCTCGTAGGCGTCGAGCCCGAGCTCGGCCTCAGCGTGCGCGGCAAGGGCGTCGTGCGCGGTGAGCTCGAGGGCGACCTGTCGAGCCGTGGCCTCGGAGAGCCCCTTGCCGCGGTAGATCCCGGCGAGCTCCGCGAGCTCCTCCTCGGGCTCCTCCTCCAGCTCGCGCATCTCCTTGGCCAGGAGGGCCTTCTCGGTGTCCTTCTGCGAGCTCACGGAGACGTACTCCCCAGCGGCCATGCTCAACGCACCCGCGATCACGCCGGCGAGGCCCGCGACGAAGATCGCCTGCCGGTCGGTGGTCGCACCGGCGACACCCATGACCAGGCCGGCGGTGGACACGATGCCGTCGTTGGCGCCGAGCACGGCGGCGCGCAGCCAGTTGAGCAGTGCATTCGTGCCGCCACCGTGCGGCTCGTGCTCGTGCGGCCCGATCTCGGTGTCGGGAGGCAGCTCGGCGTCCGTGGTCATGCGCCCAATCCATCACGTCCGCAACGCGGGGGGCAACGAAGGTAAGGGTGCGCTAACGCGGCCTGACCTCTCCACTACCAGAGTGCCGACTCCGGCGCCCCTGCCGTTCGGCCCGAACCGAGGGTCTTTCGACCCTTCTGGGGCCCGGGGAGCACGCGGATCGTGGACCGGGTAGGAGCCCCTCGGGCCTGCTCTTCACGCAGGGCCAGATCACCGACCTCCAGCGCGACCCACAGGTGCCGAGCAACAGCGAGTCACCCCCCTGGAGGATCTCATGCAGGTACTGCACCACACCCGGTCGTCAGAGAGCGGTTCCACGCACGGCCGGTCGGGTCCCGACAAGATCGCGAAGCCGATCGGACACTTCGGCGTCCACTTCATGGAGATGTGTGCCGTGATGTGCCTCGGCGGCGGCCTGCTGATCGCGCTGTTCTTCGGAGCCGCGGCACTCCTCGGATTCTCCGATCTCAGGACCGGATCTCCGGCGCTCTCGGCGTTCATCGTCTCGTGCATCCTCGGAGCCGCGATGGTCCTCTGGATGCGGTTCCGACGCATGGACTGGCGTCCGACCCTGGAGATGGCAGGGTCGTCGGTCGCGGCCGGCATCGTGCTCATCGTCGGCTTCTGGGTCGGCCTGGTCTCCGAGGCGGCACTGTTCCCCGCCGTGTGCGGCCTGGCGTGCGTAGCAATGGTGGTCGTGATGCTCTTCCGACTCGACCTGTACTCCTCGGGCCACGCCGCTCACGCCGGTCACCGGGGATGACCGCTCGATTCGCCTACTTCTACCTGATGGGGGCCGACACGGCGCGCATTCGATCCAGCGCCCGTGCGCATGCGGAGCATTGGCGCACGCTGGCTCTCGCCGACTACCTCGGAGGTCCATTCGGGGACCGCTCGGGCGGACTGATCACGTTCCGGGCCGACGACGTCCGGGACGCCGAACGGATGGTCGCTTCCGATCCGTTCTTCCTCGAGGGTCTGCTCGACTCGTGGACCCTCAAGGAGTGGGCCGTGGACGGTGCGCCCGGATGACGTACACGGCCCGGTAGCTCGCCGGGTCGACGGCGGTGACGACCACCTCGACGTCGCGCCGGCCCGCTCCGTGGCACACGACCCGGTTGCCCACCTCGCCCCGCAGGTAGGGGCAGGCGAGCCCCGTGGGCGCCGCGCCGTAGCGCTTCGCGTACCACTCCCGTACGCCGGCCGCGAGCCGCTCCCCGAGCAGCCCGAACTCCTGCGCCTGCCGGTCCATCGCCACGTGCAGCCGTCCGCCCGAGGCGAGCGACGTGACCGACACCGTGCCGCCGATCTTCACGAGTCGGCCCTCGCTGAGCTCGGTCGTGCGCAGGCAGCGCACCGACGCGCCCACCTTCAGCGCGACGTCCGGGCAGGAGAGCGTGCCCCGTGCGAGCCCGGAGTTCTGCGCCTCGAGCTGGCGCTCTGCCATCGCGGCGACGGCTCGCCCGCGCAGCCGGCTGGGCAGGGGCGGGTCTCCGCCGCAGCCGACGGCCAGCATCCCGAGACAGAGGACGCCGGCGAGCACGCGGATCACCGCACGTGCCCCGTCGACGGCCCGCCGAGCAGCTCGTCGACCCAGGCCGGCACCACGTCGGAGGCAGGACCAACCCGGCTCTCGTCGAAGTCACTGGGCACGGACGGCCGGAGGTTCAGGTCCACGGTGCGCGCCCCGACGGCCAGGGCGTAGTGCACGTAGGCGGCCGCCGGGTAGACGGTGCCCGAGGTGCCGATCGCCGCGAACAGGTCGCACTCGTGCAGGGCGGCGTGCACCGCGTCCACCTCGTACGGCGCCTCGCCGAACCACACGATGTCGGGCCGCAGCTCCGGGCGCCCGCAGGCCGGGCACGGGGGTCGGTCGGCGAGCGTTCCGGTCCACGACATCCGCGCGTCGCAGGCCCGGCACCACGCCGAGGACAGCCGCCCGTGCAGGTGGTGGACCTGCCGGGAACCGGCCCGCTCGTGGAGGTCGTCGACGTTCTGGGTCACCAGGAACAGGTCGGGCCCGAGTGCTTCCTCGAGCCGGGCGAGCGCGTGGTGCGCGGCGTTCGGCTCCACCCGGGCGAGCGTCTGCCGGCGCAGGTCGTAGAACCGGAGCACCCGGTCGGGGTCGGCGGCGAAGGCCTCCGGGGTGGCCACCTCCTCGGGTCGGTGGCCCTCCCAGAGGCCCGCGGAGTCGCGGAACGTCGGCAGCCCGCTCTCGGCGGAGATGCCGGCGCCGGTGAGCACGACGACCTTCACGCCCCCATCTTCGACCCGGCCGCAAGGACGCTGCGCCGGGTCGGGCGCCGGATCAGGCGAGAAGCGGCTCGGGGCGTCGTGCGGCCAGCCCGAGCACGCCGGCCGTCAGGCAGGCGAGGGCGACGGCGGCGGTGAACCACGGGAAGATCGCCGCGAGGCTCCACTGCGTGGCGGCCCAGCCGGCGAGGATCGTGGGCACGGCCATCGCGCTGTAGGCGAGCACGTAGTACGCCGACATCACCTCGCCGCGGTGGTCGGCCGGCACCACCCGGCCCAGGTGGCGCAGCGAGCCGCCGAAGGAGAGACCGAACGACAGCCCCATGAACACGGCCGCCGCTGCCACCAGCCACGCCCGGTGGCTGTCGAGCGCGAGCACGCTGACCACCAGGGCGACCGCGGTGCCGAAGTCGCCCGCGATCGCGGCCGGGCGAGGGTCGAAGCGGGCCCCGAACGCCTGGCTCACCGCAGCCGCGCTGGCCATCGCGGCGACGACCGCGCCGCCGAAGACCAGGCTGTGGATGCCGGTCGACTGGCCGGCGAAGGCCGGGAACAGCGAGAGGTAGACCCCGAGCACGGACCACGACGCCATCACGCCGAGCACGGCGAAGCGGAAGTCGTGGCGGATCGCGCGCGGCACCCGCGGACGGGCCAGCCGGATGCGCGTGCTCGGCCGCACCTGGTGGGTCTCGCCCATGAGCAGCAGGTTGAGCAGCAGCAGGAGCACCACGAGGCCGACGACGGCGTACGGCGTCACGAGCGGGTCGGGACCGAACTGCGCCAGCAGCGACGCGCCGAGGATGGTCACGGCCATGCCGACGTTGAAGATGATCCCGGTCAGGTGACCGGTGCGGGCGCCGTCGTGCGGCCGCAGGTCCAGCAACGCGGCACTGCCCGCCACCACCGTGGCGCCCACCGCGGCTCCGTGGAGCGCACGGGCGACGAAGAGCGCCGCCACGCCCTGGGCGGTCATGAAGACCACGAGGCCGACCACCATCGCGACCGCTGCCCCGACCAGCAGCGGCTTGCGGCCATACCGGTCGGACACCTGACCCGCGACCAGCACCGCGCCCAGGGCGGCGAAGGCGTAGACCGCGAACACCAGGGTCGTGGTGATCGGAGCCAGGTGCCACTCCCGCTGGTAGACGCCGTACAGCGGCGCGGGCGCGCCGGACACACCGAGCGCCACCGCCAGCAGCGCGATCAGCAGCGGGTACGGCGCGATCAGCGGCCGACGCCCGCCGGCACCCTGCTGCGGAGCGGTGTCCGGCAGCGAGCGGGAAAGCGTGGGTGTGCGCATGATGTCCTCCAGCGGATCTGCTAAGTTCGATGTACGTCGAACACCGACACTAGGCGGTAGTTCGACGAACATCAAACCTATTTCCGACTCGTACGCCGCTGGAGGAGCGATGGGCACGACCACGGACACCCTCGAGGACGCCGCCGACAGTCCCGTGCTGCCGGCCGTCCAGCCGGTGGCGCCGCTGCAGCAGGTGCTGGCCGCGCTCGCCGACCCGGTGCGGCTGGAGATGGTCCGCCGACTCGCCGACTCGGGTGCACCGATGGCCTGCGGCCAGCTCTACGACGGGATCAACAAGTCCACGGCGAGCCACCACTTCAAGATCCTGCGCGAGGCCGGACTGACCGAGCGCGTGATGATCGGCGGGCAGGCCCACCAGCTGCTGCGGCTCGACGAGGTCGAGCAGGCGCTCCCGGGCGTGCTCCCCGCCGTGGTCACGGCGGCCCGCGCGTGAGCGACGACGCGCAGGCAGCGCCGTGGTGGCGCTCGGCGGTCGTCTACCAGCTCTACCTCAAGTCGTTCCTCGACACCGACGGTGACGGAATCGGCGACCTCGACGGCGTCCTCGAGCGGCTCGACCACATCGCCGGGCTCGGGGTCGACGGCGTCTGGTTCAACCCGTGCTACCCCTCCCCCCAGCGCGACGGCGGCTACGACGTCGCCGACTACCTCACCATCGACCCCGTGTACGGCGGCCTGCCGGCCTTCGAGCGGTTCCTCGAGGCGGCCCATGCCCGTGGCCTGAAGGTGCTCCTCGACCTGGTCCCGAACCACTGCTCCGACCAGCACCCGTGGTTCCAGGAGGCCCTCGCGGCCGAGCCCGGCTCGGCGGCACGACGCCGGTTCATCTTCGCCGACGGCCGCGGTCCCGACGGCTCCGAGCCGCCGAACAACTGGCGGTCGATGTTCGGCGGGCCGGCGTGGGCGCGCGTGCCGGACGGCCAGTGGTACCTCCACCTCTTCGACGCCACCCAGCCGGACTTCAACTGGGACGACCCGTCGGTCCCGGCGATGTTCGACGACGTCCTCGCGACCTGGTTCGAGCGCGGCGTCGACGGCTTCCGCATCGACGTGGCCCACGGCATGGTCAAGGAGCGCGGCCTCCCGGACGTCGCACCGGGTGAGCTGAACCGGCACGCCTGGAACCAGCCCGGCATCCACGACATCTTCCGCCGCTGGCGCCGCGTCGCTGACAGTTACGACCGCGACCTGACCCTCGTCGGCGAGGCGTGGGTGTCGCCGGCGCACTCCGCGGAGTACATCCGCGCCGACGAGCTGCACCAGGTCTTCTACTTCGGGCTGATCCGCGAGCCGTTCGAGGCCGCGGCGTTCCGGCACTCCGTCGAGTCGGCGTACGCCGTGCTCTCCGACGAGCACGGCGCGCCCACCTGGACGCTGAACAACCACGACGTGCACCGGGCCGTGACCCGCTACGGCATCGTCGAGCCGGAGCCGATCACGAGCCCCGACGCCAACGCCCTGCTCACCCGGATCAGGGGCCGGGTCGACCTCGAGCTCGGCACCCAGCGGGCGCTCGCGGCGCTGCTGTTCCTGCTCGCGCTCCCCGGCTCGGTCTACCTCTACCAGGGCGAGGAGCTCGGGCTCCCCGAGGTCCAGGACCTCCCCGACGAGGCCCGTCAGGACCCGATGTGGGAGCGCACCGGCCACACCGACTTCGGGCGCGACGGTTGCCGCGTCCCGCTGCCGTGGACGGAGGACGGCCCGACGTTCGGATTCACGTCCGGCACCCCGTGGCTGCCGCAACCGGAGTGGTTCGCCGACTACGCCGCGAGCCGCGAGGAGCGCGACCCCGGGTCGGTGCTGCACCTCTACCGGGCGGCGTTGCGCACGCGCCGGCAGATCGACCAGGGCACCCCGCTGGCCTGGGTGGACGCCGGCCGCGCGGACGTGCTCGCGTTCCGGCGCGGCGACGTGGTGTGCGTGACGGTCTTCGACGGCGCGCCGTACGCCGTGCCGAACGACTGGGGCGACCTGGTGCTCGGCAGCGGTCCCGCCGTGCAGGGCACGACCGTCCCGGCCGGCCACACGGGCTGGTTCCGGGGCTGAGGACCTTCGCACCTACCGGCCCCCGTCGTGCCGACGCACGCTGGAGGTGAGGGGAACCAGACCCCGGGAGGTGGCCATGACCAACGCACCGTGCGAGCAGTGCATGACGACCGAGGGTGCACCGCACGCCTTCCACTACGGCCGGACCGAACCGGTCGACCATGCCGGTGAGACGTCGTACTACCACGCGTCGGCCTACCCCGGCAGCCCGTTGTCCCCGTGGACCGACCGGTACCAGATCGGCGGCGTCGAGACCGTCCTGCTCTGCGAGCGCTGCCTGGCGCGGGCCCGGGCCCGTCGCGCCACCCGCATCGTGCTGCGGGAGTGGATCAGGGAGCCGCTGGTCGCCCTCGGCTACGCCGCGTGGCTCGTCGCCCTGGTCGTCTGGACCTGGCAGGGCGACTGGTCGTCGCTGGCTGCCGGCGCCGCCGTGGGCCTCGGCATCACCGCCCTCGTGTGGGCGATCACCTACGTGATCCTGCGTGACGAGGACTTCGCCCAGCACCTGGCCGTGGACCTGCACCAGGAGAAGCTGCGCCGGGACGGCTGGGACACGTTCTGGACCGACAGCGAGCTGCCCTACCTCACGCCGCACTGACCCCGGCACTGACCCGGGCCGCCGGTCAGCGGTACTCCGGGTTCGCGAAGTCGAACCGGGCGCCCGCGTTCCACTCCGAGCGCTGGTTGCCGTAGCCCGGCACGCCCCCGGCCTGCTTGAGCATCCGGGCCAGGTGCAGCAGGTTCCAGGTCATGAACGTGGTGTTGCGGTTGGTGAAGTCGTTCTCCGGCCCACCGCTCCCCGGGTCGAGGTACGACGGCCCGGGCCCCGCCTCGCCGATCCACCCGGCGTCGGCGTTCGGCGGGATCGTGTAGCCGATGTGCTGCAGGCTGTAGAGCACGTTCTGCGCGCAGTGCTTGATGCCGTCCTCGTTGCCGGTGATCAGGCACCCGGCCACGCGTCCGTAGAAGAGGTACTGCCCCTTGTCGTTGAGCATCCCGCTCAGGGCGTACAGCCGCTCGATGACCTTCTTGGTCTGGCTGGAGTTGTCACCGAGCCAGATCGGGCCGGCGACCACCAGGATGTCCGCGTCCAGCACGCGCGGGTAGATCTCGGGCCACTCGTCGCTCTCCCAGCCGTGCTCGGTCATGTCCGGGTAGACCCCCGTGGCGATGTCGTGGTCGACGAAGCGGATCATCTCCACCTCGACGCCGTGCTTGGCCATGATCCCTGCGCTGGCGTCGACCAGCCCCTGGGTGTGGCTGGGCTCGGGGCTCCGCTTCAACGTGCCGTTGATGAACATGGCCTTGAGGCCGGTGAAGTCGAGGTCGATGTCGTCGCTCATGCGACGACTGTCCCGGCTCGCCCCGGTCTCGGCAACGGCTGCCCGGTGACGAACCGGTGACGTCCGCGCCGGGCCGGTCGAGTGCTGGGGTGGTCGCCGGAGCGACCACCCCAGCACTCGAGCCTCAGTTGGCGACCGTGAACCGCTGCCGCACGTGCTGGGGCTGCTCGATCTCGTCGACCAGGGCGACCGCGTAGTCCGGGATGCTGACCTGCTCGCCGGCGGGCGTCTCCAGCTCGACCTTGTACGAGCCCGTGCGCTCGCCCGGCAGGATCACGGGGGCCGGCGACAGGTAGGTCCAGTCGACGTCCTCGCCGGCCTCGCGCAGCAGCGCCAGCGACGCGGCACCCTTGAGCGCCTCGGGCTTGTAGGCGTCCGGGAACTCCGGGGAGTCGACGAGACGCACACCGTCGACCTGGAGGCTGCCGGCCCCACCGACGACGAGAAGGCGGCGGTCGCCGAGGGTGGCGACCAGGTTGGCGATGCTGTCGACGAAGCGGGTGCCGTCGTCCTCGACCCGGCTCGGGCCGATCGCGGAGACGATCACGTCGTGCTTCTCGGCGACCGCGGTGGCGAAGTCCGCGTCCAGCGCGTCACCGGTCAGGTCGCCGGGGGTGTCGCTGCCACGGCGGCTGATGCCGGTGACCTCGTGGCCGCGGCTGCGGGCCTCGTCGACGATGGCGCTGCCGATGGCGCCGGTGGCGCCGTACACGGCGATCTTCATGGGGTTCTCCTTCATCGGTGTCCAGGGGGATCGCCGCGACAGTATCGATTGGATACTGAGTACTTCAACGTGCTATAGATACCCCGTGGAAACCATGGATCTCGCCCCCGACGCCTTCGCCCGCGACTGCGCCTCCCGCGTCGTGCTCGACCGGATCGGCGACCGGTGGACGGTGCTGATCGTGGTCGCGCTCTCCGACGGCGCGCTCCGGTTCTCCCAGCTCCGCTCGAAGATCGAGGGCATCACGCCCAAGGTGCTCACCCAGACCCTGCGCGCCCTCGAGCGCGACGGCCTGGTCACCCGCACCGTCTTCGCGGAGGTCCCGCCCCGGGTCGAGTACGAGCTCACCGACCTCGGCCGCGACCTGCTCGCCCCGATCGACGCCATCCGGGTGTGGGCCGAGGACCACGCCGCCCGCATCGTCGCCAACCGCGAGCGCCACGACGGCTGAGCCCGCGGCCGCGGTCCGATGTGACGCGTTTTGCCACATGACCGGCGACGCCGCGGTTAACCTCCGTGGATGAGTGATCCGGGCCTCTCACCGGCAACGATCGACGCGCCGCAACCCCTCCGCCCCGAGTTCGAGATTCCCCTGTGGATGGTGCTCGGGGGCGTCGTGGTGATGGTCGTCGGTGTCGCACTGGTCGTCTGGGTGCTGCTGCACGGCACGGGTGGCAAGGACGCGTCCGCCGGGGCCAGGTACCCCTCCACGTGGGATCCGCGGATCGCGCCGTACGTGAAGATCGTGGAGAAGGAGCGCGGCCTCACCTTCTTCCACCCGGTGACCGTGCGCTTCCTGCCCGACGCCGAGTTCGAGAAGACGGTGCGGGCCGACGAGAGCGACCTCAGTGCCGACGACCGGCGCGACCTCGACCGGTCCGCCGGCCTGTTCCGCGCATTCGGCCTGCTCAGCGGGAAGGTGGACCTGTTCTCCGCGGGCAACGAGGTGTCGGGGTCCGGGACCCTGGCCTACTACTCGTTCGCCGACAAGCGGGTCACGATCCGGGGCGACCACCTCAGCCCTGCCGTCCGACCGACGCTCGTCCACGAGCTGACGCACGCCCTGCAGGACCAGCACTTCGCGGTCGGGGACCGGCTCGAGGTGCTGGCGAAGAAGAACGACAAGCAGAGCACCGGGGAGTACTCCGTCCTCGACGCGATCATCGAGGGCGACGCCGAGCGCACCGAGGACAGCTACCTCGCGTCGCTCACCCCCGGTGAGCGCGACAAGATCACGACGAGCAGGCAGGCGCAGGAGAGCAGGGCAGCCGACTCCTACGCGAAGGTCCCGCAGGTCATCGTCACCCTGTTCACGGCGCCGTACACCTTGGGCGAGGCACTCGTGCAGGCCGTGGACGGGGACGGTGGCAACGCCGCCGTCGACCGGCTCGTGCGGGACGCCCCGACCCACGACGCGTCGTTGCTGGACCCGTTCCGCGTGCTGCTCTCCGACCAGGACCCCCAGACCCCGCCGGAGCCGGCGATCGGAGGCTCCGACAAGCGGTTCGACCATGGCGAGTTCGGCGCCGTGATGTGGTACCTCATGCTCGCCCAGCGGCTACCCCTGACCGACGCCTTGACGGTCGTCGACGGTTGGGGCGGCGACTCCTACGTCGCCTACGAGCACGACGGAGCAACCTGCGCACGCGTGGACTACCGCGGGCAGACCGACGCCGACACGGCACGGATGCTCGGTGCGCTGCAGCAGTGGATCGGCGCCGTACCCGGCACGCCGGCATCGGTGCACGCCGAGGGGGCTGATCTGCTCTTCGAGTCCTGCGACCCCGGCACGGGCGGCACGGTCGGCAAGCAGGTCTCGGAGGAGGCAGTCGCGCTGGCGGTGTCGCGCACCAACATCGGCATCACGGTCCTGCGAGCCGGCGCACCCGACCAGTACGCCCGCTGCATCTCCGACCAGCTCATCCACACGTACTCGGTCGCCCAGCTGTCCGACCCGCAATTCGGGCGCAACGACCCGTCGGTGCGCGACCGCATCCTGGGCATGGCTGCGACCTGCAGGACCAGCTGACGTTCTCAGCCCAGCGCGACGAGCCGGCGCATCATCGGGATGCTGGGGTAGGTGCTCGACGTGATGTTGTCCATCAGGATGCGCGCGTAGACAGCGCGCTCCTCGGGCGTGGCGAGCTGCTCGATCATCCGCAGCATGGTCGTCGACGGGTACTGCTCGTTCGCGACGATCTCGAGCAGCATCTGCACGACGTCCGCGCGGATGTCGACCTGTCGGTCCGTGGCCATCGTTGTTCCCTCCCTGTCTCCCTGCACCTTCGCCGGCTCGATCCTCAACGAGGTGCGTCGCTCCCCAGGGCGCGCAGGATCGACGCGCGGTTGCGGCGCAGCTGTCGAGCGAGGTGGGCGCGCCGGTTGCGGCTCAGGTAGTCGATCACCCACGCGAGCTCGGCGAGCGCCGCCTCGCTCGCTGCCTGGTACCGGCTGGAGTCGTCGCGCAGACGCTCGAGCTGCCGCTCGAGCTCAGCCTGCGACGCCATGATGTCGTCCCACCCTCCCCGGCTGGGCGGCGACTCCTCCCGAGGCGCCGTGATCCGCTCCGTTACCCACAACGGCCCCAGGCCACACGTCGGCGGCCGGGACCGGCGCAGGAGGGCGAGCTCAGTAGTACCAGGGGTACGGCGACCAGTCCGGGTCGCGCTTCTCCAGGAACTGGTCGCGGCCCTCCTGGGCCTCGTCGGTCATGTAGGCCAGGCGCGTGGTCTCGCCGGCGAAGAGCTGCTGGCCGACCAGGCCGTCGTCGATGAGGTTGAAGGAGTACTTCAGCATCCGCTGGGCGGTGGGGCTCTTGCCGTTGACCAGCCGGCCCCACTCGAGGCCGACCTTCTCCAGCTCGGCGTGCGGCACCGCCCGGTTGACGGTGCCCATGCGGACGCCGTCGTCGGCGGAGTACTCCTGACCGAGGAAGAAGATCTCGCGGGCGATCTTCTGGCCCACCTGGCGCGCCAGGTACGCCGAGCCGAAGCCGCCGTCGAACGAGCCCACGTCGGCGTCGGTCTGCTTGAACCGGGCGTGCTCGCGGCTGGCCAGGGTGAGGTCGCAGACCACGTGCAGCGAGTGCCCGCCCCCGGCCGCCCAGCCGTTGACCAGGCAGATCACGACCTTCGGCATGAACCGGATCAGCCGCTGGCACTCCAGGATGTGCAGCCGGCCCAGCCGGGCCTGGTCGATCGGGTTCGGTGTCTCGGCTCCGGTCGCCGCCGGGGTGGTTGAGCCTGCCGAAACCTCGTACTGGTAGCCGGCCTTGCCGCGGATCCGCTGGTCGCCGCCGGTGCAGAACGCCCACTTGCCGTTCTTCTCCGAGGGGCCGTTGCCGGTGAGCAGCACGCAACCGACGTCCGCGGACGTGCGTGCGTGCTCCAGGACGCGCAGCAGCTCGTCGACGGTGTGGGGACGGAACGCGTTGAGCACGTCGGGCCGGTCGAAGGCGATCCGCACCGTGCCGTGGGCCTTCGCCCGGTGGTAGGTGAGGTCGGTCAGGCCCTCGAAGCCGGGCACCGCGTCCCAGTCGGACGGGTCGAAGATCTCGCTGACTCCCTCGATCGCGCTCATGGCGGGAATGTATCGGCGTTTCGGCAGGCTCAACGACCAAGGGCCTTGACCTTGCCCCACGGGTCAACGTCTAGCGTCGGCGACGAGGAGGACACGGCGTGCAATCCAGGACGATGCACATCAAGACACTGGCCGAGCGGGCCGGCGTCAGCGTCAAGGCGGTGCGGTACTACGAGTCGCGCGGACTGCTCAGTCCGGAGCGCGCGACCAACGGCTACCGCACGTACGACGACGAGGACGTCCGGATCGTCCGGGAGGTCAGGGCGCTGCTGTCGCTCGGCCTGACCGCCGAGCAGACCCATCCGTTCGTGGAGTGCCTGCGCGCCGGGAACGACCGGGCCGACGTGTGCCCGGCCTCGCTGTCGGCGTACCGCGCCCGGATCGCCGACATCGACGCCCGGATGCAGGAGCTGGCGGACCTGCGTGGCCAGCTCGCCGGCCTCCTCGCCGAAGCCGAGAACTACACCCCCGAGGAGACCCGATGATCAGCGACATCACCGACGACCAGTTCGAGACCGAGGTGCTCGCCTCCGACCTGCCCGTGCTCGTGGAGTTCTGGGCGCCCTGGTGCGGCCCGTGCCACCAGGTCGCGCCGGTGGTCGAGCAGCTGGCCGAGGAGCGTGCCGGCCGGCTGCGGGTCGTGAAGATCAACCAGGACGAGAACCCGCTGGTCTCGGCCCGCTACCGCGTGCTCGGGCTGCCGACGCTGCTGGTCTTCGACCGCGGCGAGCCGGTCGCGCAGATCACCGGCGCCCGGCCGAAGTCCGCGATCGCCCGCGAGCTCGACAAGGTGCTGCCGGCCACGGCGTGACTCCGGCGGGAATGCACGGGCCGGTCGGAGGTATTCCACCGGTATGACACTTCAAGGTGAGTACGCCCCCAGCAAGGCAGGCTGGGTGCGCGAGCAGGTCGCGAAGTACGAGGCGAGCGGCGGAGCCGAGGCCAACACGCTGCGCGACACCGGCTACCCGATCGTGGTGATCACCTCGATCGGTGCCAAGTCGGGCAAGCTCCGCAAGAACCCGGTGATGCGGGTCGAGCGTGACGGCAAGTACGTCGCGATCGCCTCCAAGGGCGGCGCGCCGGACCAGCCGGAGTGGTACTTCAACTTCCTCGCCCACCCCGAGGTGGACCTCCAGGACGGGCCCGAGGCGAAGCCCTACCGGGCGCGCCTGCTCGAGGGCGACGAGCGGGCCGAGTGGTGGCAGTTCGCCGTCGACACCTGGCCGACCTATGCGTCGTACCAGGAGAAGACCGACCGGGAGATCCCGGTGTTCCTGCTCGAGCCGACCGACTGATAAGGCCCCCAGAGATCAAGCATTGCGGTGCAGCGAGGCCGCCATCGCGATCAGGTGGGCGAGGCGGGCGATCTCGGAGTCGAGGAACTCCGGCCCGCCCCGTCGGCCGACCACGACCAGCTCGTCGGAGTTGAGCGGCGAGCCCGCGACGACGAGGTCCGACCAGACGTCCGGTACGTCGATCCGCTGACCCTTCTCGAGGTTCTCCGGCCAGAGGATCTTGTCGGGGATCTCGGTCGGCGCCGACGGGGTGCCGTGCACGACGCTCGCGGTCTCGCCGTCGCGCCGCAGGTGCACCCCCCAGTCGACGCGGAACACGGTCGGCAGCGAGTCGACCAGCCGCTCGATCGCCTTCACAGGGTCCTCGGTCATCGACTCGACGGCCTCGAGGTCGAGGAAGAGGTTGCCGCCGGCGGCGTACCGGGAGATCCAGAGCACCTTGACGCCGTCCAGCGAGTTGCACGCGGAGACGATGCTGTCGGGCATCACCTCGGCGTCGGGCGCGATGAACACGTCGTCGATCGCCAGCTGTCGCGCGCCGTCGCGACCGACGATCTCGATCGCGTCGATGTTGGCGCCCGCGGCGCCGATCGCGCTCGCCAGCCGCCCCAGCGATCCGGGGATGTCGGGCAGCTCGACGCGCAGCAGGTAGGACATGCCTCGACCCTAACCGGACGGCATTTCGTCGGAGTTTCGCCGTCCGGAGGGTGTCAGTGCCGCACGAGCCGGATGTTGAAGTCCGCGGTGCCGAGCACGCCCATCAGCCGCACCCACAGCGGCAGCCACATCTCCAGGCCACGCGCGGACTCGAGCGCCGGGAACTCCACGACGTCCACCCAGCCGAGCTCGGCGAGCAGCTCGCGCACGGTCTCCCGGGCAAGTGGGTCGTCGCCGGCGAGGAACATCGTGCTGTTCTCGGGCAGGGAGTCGGGGTGCACCATCACGGCTGCGGTGACCGTGTTCAGTGCCTTCACCACCCGTGCCTCCGGGTGGGCGCGCTGGATCTGCTCGGCGAGGCTGTCGGTGTCCTTGACCGTCATGCTCGGCGGGAACCCCTGGGAGAAGTCGAGCGGGTTGGACACGTCGAGGAGCACCTTGCCGTCGAGGTCGACGGGGGCGAGGGCGTCGAGGCTGGCGGCTCCCGTGGTCGCGTTCACGACCACCTCGGCGCCGGTGCCGGCCTCGGCGAGCGGGCTCAGGGAGAGGTCGAGCCCGGCCCACTCCTCGCGCTTGCCCGTGACCTCGGGGTCGCGGGTGCCGACGACGACGTCGTGGCCGAGACGGCGGAACGCGGTGGCCAGGGTGCGACCGACGACGCCACTTCCGATGACTGCGATCTTCATGTCCCGAGCCTAGGACCCCGCCCATCACGGCGGAACGGTCGAAGGACCCCCGTAGGTTCGAGGCGTGACGACGCGTGTGCTGTGGTTCCGCCGCGACCTCCGGCTCTCCGACCACCCGGCGCTCGCTGCCGCGGCGGCGGAGGGCGAGGTGGTCGGGCTGTTCGTCGTCGACCCGCGCCTGTGGGACGGCGCGGGGCCGGCTCGTCGGGCATGGGTCGCCGCGTCGGTCCGTGCGCTGCAGGACGCCACCGGCAACGCCCTGGTCGTGCGGTTCGGCGACCCCGCCGTCGTCGTGCCCGAGGTCGCCGCGGCCGCAGGTGCGTCGGCCGTGCACGTGACCGCCGAGACCACGCCGGGCGGCCGCGCGCGCGACGCCCGGGTGGCAGCGGCGCTCGCCGAGCGGGGGATGGTCGGGCAGCCGGACGGGACGCCGTACGCCGTCGCGCCGGGGAGCGTGCGCACGGGGCAGGGCACGGCGTACCAGGTGTTCACGCCGTTCGCGCGGGCCTGGCGCGCGCACGGCTGGGACGACCCGCTCCCGGCCGCGTCGGTCGAGTGGCGCCGGATGCGCAACGACGGCGCCGCGACCGAACGCCTCACCACCGCTCTGAAGCTGGCTCCTCCGGCGATGCCGGCGGCCGGCGAGGACGGTGCCCGCGCTCGGTGGCGCGCCTTCCTCGACGCGGGACTCGACGACTACGCCGAGGGGCGCGACCGGCCCGCGCAGGACCTGACGTCGCGGATGTCGCCGTACCTCAAGGTCGGCGCGGTGCACCCGCGCCGGCTGCTGGCCGACCTCGCGGACCGGCGCGGCGACGGCGTCGACCGCTTCGTCACCGAGCTCGCCTGGCGCGAGTTCTACGCCGACGTGCTGTGGCACCGGCCGGAGTCGGCCTGGCGCGACCTCCGCCCGCTCGCGATCCCGTACGACGACCCCGGCGACGCCCTCGACGCCTGGCGGACCGGCCACACCGGGTATCCCCTCGTCGACGCGGGGATGCGGCAGCTTCTGCACGAGGGCTGGATGCACAACCGCGTGCGGATGATCACCGCGAGCTTCCTGACCAAGGACCTGCACGCGTGGTGGCCGGCCGGCGCCCGGCACTTCCTCGACCACCTGGTCGACGGCGACCTGGCGTCGAACAACCACGGCTGGCAGTGGGTGGCCGGCACCGGCACGGACGCCGCGCCGTACTTCCGGGTCTTCAACCCGGTGGGCCAGGGGAAGAAGCTCGACCCCGACGGCTCCTACGTGCGGCGCTGGGTGCCCGAGCTCGCGCACCTCGAGGGCGCCGCGGCGCACGAGCCCTGGCGCCACTCGGAGGGCTACGACCACGGCTACCCCGCCCGCATCGTCGACCACGACGCCGAGCGAAAGGTCGCACTGGAGCGCTACTCCGCGCGCTGACGTTCTTGGGGCGCCTCGCTAGCGTGTGCGGCGAGGGGAGTACTTCGCACTCCGCGCCCGGTCAGTACGGCGGTCCCGTGACCGCCCCGGGCCGGGCCGGCCGCGCCGGTGAAGGAGACCTCAGCCACCTGATCCAGGAGCTGAGCATGTCCCTGTCCGTCTGGCTGATCACGATCGGCGCCGTCCTCGTCCTGCTCGTGCTGGACTTCCTCATCACCCGCAAACCGCACGAGGTCTCGCTGCGCGAGGCGCTCGGCTGGTCGGCCTTCTACCTCGCGCTGCCGCTCGCCTTCGGCGTCTGGATCTGGGCGTCGCAGGGACAGCAGCGCGGCGTGGAGTACTACACCGGCTACCTCGTCGAGAAGTCGCTGTCGGTCGACAACCTCTTCGTGTTCATCATCCTGCTGTCGTCCTTCGCCGTGCCGACGGCACAACGCCAACGGGTGCTGTTGATCGGCGTGGCCGGCGCGCTCATCATGCGGGGCGCCTTCATCGCGATCGGCGCGGAGCTGATCGCCTCGGTGTCGTGGGCGTTCCTGCTCTTCGGCGGCGTGCTGCTGGTCACCGCGGTCAAGGTGCTCAGGGACGCCCGCTCGGGCCACCACGGCGTCGACGTGGACGACCTGCGCAGCGTGCGCCTGGTGCGCAAGCTCCTCCCGGGCGCGAGCGTCACGACGGTCGTGGTCGCCGCGATCCTCGGCACCGACCTCGTCTTCGCGATCGACTCCGTGCCCGCGGTGTACGGCATTACCGGCGATCCCTACCTGGTCTTCGCCACCAACGCCTTCGCCCTCCTCGGGCTGCGAGCGCTCTACTTCGTGCTCGAGGGCGCCCTGGCGAAGCTCGTGCACCTCGGCTTCGGCCTCGCCGCGATCCTCGGCTTCATCGGCGTGAAGCTGGTGCTGCACTGGGCGCACGGCGTCTGGCCCGGCGTACCGACCGTGCCGACGCTGGCGTCCCTCGCCGTCATCCTGGGCATCCTGGCGACCGTGACGGTGACCAGCCTGGTCGCGTCGTCGAGGGCAGAGCGGATGCCGACCGCGGAGACGGGCGACCTGGAGCGAGTCTGACTGCGCCTCGGGCCTCGTTGCACCACCGGGGCATGCCACTGGCCCGGCGCGTGCGCCGGGTCCGGGGCGGGGTGGCTACCGGTCGGGTGGGTCGGCGGTCAGATCGATGGTGCCGGTGCGGTCGCGCAGCCAGGTGTGTCCGTGGGGGCTGTGCCAGAGGTACTCGCCGGGTGTGAGCATCGTGTAGGTCCAGCCGCCGTGGGTCTTCAACCGGTGGTGTCGTCTGCAGAGGGCGGCGAGGTTGTCGCTGGATGTCGGTCCGCCGTGCTCCCGGGGGATGATGTGGTCCTTGTCGCAGCCTCGGGCGGGACGGTTGCACCAGGGAACACGCAGGTGCGATCGCGAGCTCGATCTGCTCGGTCAGCGTTGGGCTGGGTTGGTAGCCGGCCGAGTGCAGGGTCTCGGCGAGGTCGAGGACCGACCGCACGGTGATCTTGGTGGTCCCGTTTCCGGTGGTTGAGCCTGCCGAAACCCCGCACCATTCGGCGACCTTCCCGGCAGTGACGAGGTGTCCGCCGGCGTTCTCCAGCCAGGCGGGTTCGTGCGGGTCGCCGGAGGTCAGTGCGGCTTCGGAGAGGTGCACGTACAGCACGACGTCGCGGGCCCTCGGGCTGGTTGAGGCGCCCAACGGGAGGGTTGAGCCGCTCAGTTGGGTGGTTGAGCCTGCCGAACCCACCCCCGCCGGCTCGAACTCGATCGCCTGCTGTCCACGCGCCAGCATCCCGACCGCGAGTGATCGCCGCACGTCGAGCGATTCCTCGTTGCCGAGGACCGCGAGTTGTTCGGCTCCGCGGCGGACGGCGTCGTCGAGGTCGAACGCGTCGGCGAGGTCGAGCTCGCCGTGGACCCGGCTGGTGCCGGCGAAGGAGACCTGGTCGTGGTCGATTGTGAAGTACCGCTGCTCGGCCGACCGGTCGCGTTGCTCGGCGGCCAGCTCGGGCATGAAGATCGCGATCGCTTGGTCGACGAGGCGTTGGGTCTGGGTGGGTCCGGTCTTGTGCGCGAACGGCGAGACCTGGTCATCCACGAAGGCTGCGGCTTCTTGGTTGAGGTGGAGGGTGGCATCGGCGATCCGCTTGGCCCGCCACGGCGCCAGGTTTCCGGCTTGGACGCGTGCCCAGGTCTTCGGGAGTCGGTGGGCCAGCTCGAGGGCTTGGGCGACCAGGTTCCGACCCGACTCGATGGACAGTCCCAACGCGGCGGCGAGCTCCCAGACCGCGAACTCGCTGACCAGGGGTGCACTTTGGCCGGCGATCGGGATCCCGGTGTCCCGACCGGTGCCGGTGACCAGCGTCGCGGCGTCGTCGAGGTCCGAGACGACGTGGAGGTGCGCCCACTCCAGGGCGTGGGCGAGGACGCGGGCTTCGGCTGCGTTCGCTTCGGCGCGGGCTTCACGGATCGATCCGAGCACAGCACCAGCCGTGGTGGCGGTGTCGGTGTTGGTGGTCGGGTTCATGGTTCGAATCTAGGGGTGACCACCGACACTTTCGGCCCGGATTCGCCTTGCTGGTAAGGGAATTCGGAAGATTTCTCGAGAATCTTTCGCGACCGCCTGGCCCGTGCGGTGCGGGTGGTTTCGGCAGGCTCAACCACCTTGGGTCGGCTCCGCAGTCGGGGCCGGGCAGTGCCGTGGGGTGGTTTCGAGGCTCGCTGGCGCTCGCACCTCAACCACCGATGCACCAGACCCGCGACCGACAGCAGGACCCAGCCACGCGCCGGTACCCCTTCGTCGCTGCCCGTTCCCCCGGCACAAAACCGCCACGCGAGAGAGTGGTTTCGGCAGGCTCAACCAGCGGTCGTTGCTTCCCTGCCAAGCAGCGGCGCAGACCCACAGCCGACAGCAGACCCGGCCCCGCGCCGTACCGCCCTCGTCGCCGCGCGTCCCCCCGGCACCGACCGCCACCCGACGAGCATGGTTTCGGCAAGCTCAACCACCTGCGAGCAGCTCAACCACCTGCGAGCAGCTCAACCACGTGCGAGCAGGCTCAACCACTCCCTCACCCACCCAGCGCGAACCGCTCCCGCACCTCGTACCGCGGCCGCTTCCGCGGGCCTTCGCCGAGGTGCGAGGCGATCAGGGCGATCTCGTCGATCGCGAAGTCGGGGCCTCGGTAGGCGTCGAGGAGGCGAACCCAGCGGGTCGCCTCGATCGGGCGGGACATCCGGGCGAGGGTGAGGTGGGGCTTGAAGCGTTCACCGGCGACCTCGATGCCGGCCTTCGAGGCTGCCGCGCGGCAGCCGGTCGCCAGCCGGCGCAGCTCCTCGGTCCCCTCCGGCTGCCCGGCGTCCAGCTCGACCCCGGCCCACAGGACGCGGGCCCTGCCCACGTTGGGGAAGGCGCCGCCACCGACGACTGCGGCCCGCATGGGGCGACGCTTGCGCGCGGCCCTACCGAGCCGGTCGACGAGATCGTCGTAGGTGCGATCCGGGACCTCGGCGAGGAAGGCCAGCGTGACGTGCCACTGCTCGGGCAGGGTCCAGCGGAAGCCGCCGGCCTCGCGGCGTACGGACAGGAACTCCTCGAGGTCCTCGAGCACCTCGGGCGGCGGGACCGCCGCCACGAACATCCGCATGGCAGCCGGTCAGAACCCCAGGTCGCGCCCGATGAGCTCCTTCATGATCTCGTTGGAGCCGGCCCAGATCTTGGTCACGCGGGCGTCGCGCCAGGCCCGAGCGACGCGGTACTCGTTCATGTAGCCGTAGCCGCCGTGCAGCTGGACGCAGGCGTCGAGGATGTCGTTCTGCACCTGCGAGGTCCACCACTTGGCCTTGGCAGCGTCGATCGGGGTCAGCTCGCCCTTCATGTGCGCGAGCACGCACTGGTCGACGAAGGCCTGGGTGACGTCGACCTGGGTGACCAGCTCGGCGAGCAGGAACTTGTTGTGCTGGAACTGCCCGATCGACTGGCCGAACGCCGACCGGTCGTGGCAGTAGGCGACGGTCTCGTCGAGGATCTGGCGCGCGTGCGCGAGGTTCGTGATCGCCGAGCCGAGCCGCTCCTGCGGCAGCCACTGCATCATGTGGATGAAGCCGTTGTCGACCTCGCCGACCACGGCGTCGTCGCCGACGCGGACGTTCTCCAGGAAGAGCTCGGCCGTGTCGGACTCCGGCTGCCCGACCTTGTCGAGCTTGCGCCCCTTGGAGAAGCCCTCCGCCGCGGTCTCGACCGCGAACAGCGTGATGCCGCGGGCCTTCTTCTCGGGCGAGGTGCGCGCCGCGACCAGCACCAGGTCGGCGGAGTAGCCGTTGGTGATGAAGGTCTTCGAGCCGTTGATCACCCACTCGTTGCCGTCGCGGACGGCCGTGGTCTTGAGGGCGGCGAGGTCGGACCCGCCGCTCGGCTCGGTCATGCCGATCGCGGTGAGGATCTCGCCGCTGCAGAAGCCGGGGAGCCAGCGCTTCTTCTGCTCCGCCGTGGTCAGGTGCACCAGGTACGGCGCCACGATGTCGGCGTGGATGCCGACGCAGCTCGGCAGCGCCATGTTGACCTTCGAGAGCTCCTCGGTGAGCACCGCGTTGAAGCGGTAGTCGCCCGCCTCCGAGCCGCCGTACTCCTCCGGGATCTCCAGGCCCAGGAAGCCCTGCTTGCCGGCCTCGAGCCAGAACTCCCGCGGGATCGCCTTCTGCTCGAGGTGCTCCTCGAGGTGCGGCTGCACCTCTCGGTCGAGGAACTCCTTGACCGACTGACGGAAGGACTCGTGGTCGGCTTCGTACAGGGTTCGCTCCATGCCTTCATCGTAGGCCCGCGGGCGGGGTGCCACCGGGGCGACCTAGGCTCCAGACGTGCGCCGGATCGTGCTGACCCTGGCCGCCGCCGCTGTGCTCGCCGGCTGCGGTGGCTCGCCCGCGGCAGCACCGCCCACGGGTCCGTCGTCCGGGGTCTCGGCAGGCTCGACCAGCCCGGCAACGAGCACCCCGACCAGTCCGACGCCCGGCCCGGCGACGACCCCGCCCACGTCCCCGACCGCGACACCCACCACCACCGACGGCACCCAGCCCCCGCCCTGGCTGGGCACGCGCCCGCTGCCGGTCACGGCCGACGGCTTCGGCGAGGTGCAGCCGACCCCGCCCGAGCTGCGCGACCGGCGCTTCACCCTGCCCGACCGGCTGCCGGAGCTGCCGGGCTCCGGGTTCGCCTCGCGGATCACCACCCCCGCCCCGGCGTCGGTGATCGCGCGGTCGACCTGGGCGCCGGGCTGTCCGGTGCCGGCGCGTCGGCTGTCGTGGGTGCGGCTGACCTTCCGGGGCTTCGACGGCGCCCGGCACACCGGCGAGCTGCTGGTGAACCGCTCCGCGGCGACCGGGCTCGTCCTCGTCTTCCACGCCCTGTACGACGCCCGCTTCCCGATCGAGGAGATGCGGATCCCCACGAAGCCCGAGCAGACCGCACCTCCGACCGGCGACGGCAACGACACGGCGGCGTTCAACTGTCGGGTGGCGCGGGGAACGACGACGTTCAGCGAGCACGCCTACGGGCTGGCCGTGGACGTCAACCCGTTCCAGAACCCCTACCTGAAGGGCGACCTGGTGCTCCCCGAGCTGGCCGGCGCCTACCGCGACCGCTCCTGGCGACGCCCCGGGATGATCGTTCCCCGCGGTCCGGTGGTCCGCGCGTTCGCCGCGATCGGCTGGGGCTGGGGCGGCAACTGGCACTCGCTGAAGGACCTGCAGCACTTCAGCGCGAACGGCCGCTGATCCGGACGCATCCCCCGCCGCGGTTGCGGGTAACGGAGCGCTTCCCCTTTGATCGTTACAACACCATCGCGACACCACCCTGAGGAGCTCCGTGGAGACCTGGCCGGGCAAGCCCTATCCCCTCGGGGCCACCTTCGACGGCACCGGCACGAACTTCGCGCTGTTCAGCGAGGTCGCCGAGCGCGTCCAGCTCTGCCTGTTCGACGAGGACGGCGGCACCGAGGAGTGCGTGGAGCTCCAGGAGGTCGACGCCTACGTCTGGCACGGCTACCTCCCGACGGTGCAGCCCGGCCAGCGCTACGGCTACCGGGTGCACGGGCCGTGGGACCCCGAGCGCGGCCTGCGCTGCAACCCGGCGAAGCTGCTCCTCGACCCCTACGCGCGCGCCACCACCGGGCAGATCGACTGGGACCCGGCGGTGTTCAGCTACCAGTTCGACCAGCCCGAGGTCCGCAACGACGACGACTCGGCCGCGCACGTGATGCACAGCGTCGTGATCAACCCGTTCTTCGACTGGGCCGGTGACCGCCGCCTCGACATCCCGTACGCCGACTCGGTGATCTACGAGGCCCACGTGAAGGGGCTCACCGAGCTGCACCCCGACGTACCGAAGGAGCTGCGGGGCACGTACGCCGGCCTCGCCCACCCCGCCGTCATCGAGCACCTCAAGACCCTCGGCATCACGGCCGTCGAGCTGATGCCGGTCCACCAGTTCGTCCAGGACGACGCGCTGATAAGCAAGGGCCTGCGCAACTACTGGGGCTACAACACGCTCGGCTTCTTCGCGCCGCACGAGGAGTACGCCGCGTCGACGCGCACCGGTCACCCGGTCGGCGCCCAGGTGCAGGAGTTCAAGGGCATGGTGCGCGACCTGCACGCAGCCGGCATCGAGGTGATCCTCGACGTCGTCTACAACCACACCGCGGAGGGCAACCATCTCGGTCCGACGCTGAGCTTCAAGGGCATCGACAACGCGGCGTACTACCGGCTCGTCGAGGACGATCCGCAGTACTACATGGACTACACCGGCACCGGAAACTCCCTCAACGTGCGGCACCCGCACTCGCTCCAGCTGATCATGGACTCGCTGCGCTACTGGGTCTCGGAGATGCACGTCGACGGCTTCCGCTTCGACCTGGCCGCGACCCTGGCCCGGGAGTTCTACGAGGTCGACCGGCTGGCCACCTTCTTCGAGCTCGTGCAGCAGGACCCGGTGGTCAGCCAGGTCAAGCTGATCGCCGAGCCGTGGGACATCGGCCCGGGCGGCTACCAGGTCGGCAACTTCCCGCCGCAGTGGACGGAGTGGAACGGCGCCTACCGCGACACCGTGCGCGACTTCTGGCGCGGGGAGCCGTCGCTCGGCGGCTTCGCCTCGCGGCTCGCCGGGTCGTCCGACCTCTACGAGAACTCCGGGCGCCGCCCCTTCGCGAGCATCAACTTCGTCACCGCCCACGACGGCTTCACCCTGCGCGACCTGGTCTCCTACGAGCAGAAGCACAACGAGGCCAACGGCGAGGACAACAACGACGGCGAGAGCCACAACCGCTCCTGGAACCACGGGGTCGAGGGCCCGACCGACGACCCGGAGGTGAACGCCCTGCGCTCCCGCGACCAGCGCAACCTCCTGGTCACGCTGCTGCTCAGCCAGGGCGTGCCGATGCTGCTGCACGGCGACGAGCTGGGTCGGACCCAGCAGGGCAACAACAACGGCTACGCGCAGGACAGCGAGCTGACCTGGGTGCACTGGGACAAGGCCGACCGCACCCTGGCGGAGTTCACCTCCGCACTGATCAGCCTGCGTCGCCAGCACCCGACGTTCCGGCGCAAGCGTTTCTTCACGGGAGAGGCGGTGCGCAGCGGCGAGCGGCTCGACGACATCGTCTGGCTGCACCCCGACGGCCGCCCGATGGAGGAGGGCGACTGGGACGCCGGTGGGACGTCGCTCGGGATGTACCTCAACGGCCAGGGCATCGCCGGCCGCGACGAGCGCGGCCAGCGGATCACCGACGACCACTTCCTGCTGTTCTTCAACGTGGGCGACCGGATCGAGGTGAGCCTCCCGGCCGCCGACTACGCCACGGGCTGGAACGTCGTGGTCAACACGGGCGGCGTGGTCGAGGAGGACGACGTGCACGCGGCCGGTGCCACGCTGGTCGTGGAGAAGCGCTCGACGGTGGTGCTGCGCGAGCACCACGAGGTCGAGGAGCCGGACGTCGACCGCAGCGTCGCCGCCTCGCTGACGCCGACGACGGAGGGACCCGCGTGACCGGCGGACCCTCGCAACGTCGTACGCCGGCGAGCACCTACCGCCTGCAGGTCACCGCGGACTTCGACCTGTTCGAGGCCGCCCGCCGGCTGCCGTACCTCCACGACCTCGGCGTCGACTGGGTCTACCTGTCGCCGCTGCTCGAGGCCGAGCCGGGCAGCACCCACGGGTACGACGTGGTCCGCTTCGACCGGGTCGACGAGTCGCGCGGAGGCGCAGCCGGCCTGGAGGCGCTCTCGGCGGAGGCGCGCCGCCTGGGCATGGGCGTGCTGGTCGACATCGTGCCGAACCACGCCGGGGTCGCGACGCCGGCGCACAATCCCTGGTGGTGGGACGTCCTCGAGCACGGCCGCGACTCCGAGCACGCGGACGCGTTCGACATCGACTGGGACTTCGGTGGCGGCCGGCTGCGCATCCCGGTGCTCGCCGACGACGACCTGCCGGTGGGCGACGGTCCGATCGGGAACCTGGAGCTGGTCGACGGAGAGCTGAGCTACCACGGCCAGCGGTTCCCGGTGTCCCCGGGCACCGAGGAGGGGGGCGACGCGACCGCGGTCCACGGCCGCCAGCACTACGAGCTGGTGAGCTGGCGGCGGGCCGACTCCGAGCTGAACTACCGCCGGTTCTTCTCGGTGAACACCCTGGCCGGCGTGCGGGTCGAGGACCCGGCCGTCTTCGACGCCACCCACCGGGAGATCGGTCGCTGGTTCGTCGACGGACTCGTCGACGGGCTTCGTGTCGACCACCCCGACGGCCTGCGTGACCCGCACGAGTACCTCGACGACCTCTCCGCTCTCACCGACGGCGCCTACGTGCTGGTGGAGAAGATCCTCGCCCTTCGGCAGGCTCAGGAACCGGAGGGTGAGGAGCTGCCGTCGAGCTGGCCGACCGCCGGCACCACCGGGTACGACGTGCTCGCGACGATCGACCGGGTCCTCGTCGACCCGGCCGGAGAGGCACCGCTGGTCGGGCTCGACACCCGCCTGCGCGGGAAGGACCTGGACTGGGAGCGCGAGGTGCACGACCGCAAGCTGGAGGTCGCGACCGGCATCCTGCGCTCGGAGACCCGGCGGATCGTGCGCGAGCTGCCGGACTCCGTCACGACCGAGGTGCACCGGCTCGAGGAGGCGGTGGCGGAACTGCTGGCCTGCTTCGAGGTGTACCGCACCTACCTCCCCGAGGGCCGGCCGTGGCTCGACCGCGCCCTCGAGCGGGCGCGCGACCGGCGCCCGGACCTCGCTGCGGTGCTCGACGAGCTGGCCCCCGTGTTGTCCGATCCCGGCGCGCCCGCGGCGCTGAGGTTCCAGCAGACCAGCGGCATGGTGATGGCCAAGGGGGTGGAGGACTGCGCGTTCTACCGCTACGCCGCGCTCACCAGCCTCAACGAGGTCGGTGGCGACCCGAGCGTGTTCGCCGTCTCCGCCGACGAGTTCCACACGGCGATGGCGACCCGCCAGGAGCACTGGCCGCACGCGATGACGACCCTCACCACCCACGACACCAAGCGCGGCGAGGACGTCCGCGCCCGGATCACCGTGCTCTCGGAGCTGCCGGAGGCCTGGGCCGAGGCGGTCGACCGGCTGTTGGAGCGGGCACCGTTGCCGGACCCGGCCTTCGGGTCGCTGCTGTGGCAGGCGGTCCTCGGCGCCTGGCCGACCTCCCCGTTCGGCGACCTGCCCACCGACCTGCGTGACCGGCTGCACGCGTACGCCGAGAAGGCGATGCGCGAGGCGGGGCGGCACACGACCTGGACCGATCCCGACCCGGCGTACGAGGCGGCGGTGCACGGGGCGGTCGACGCGGCGTTCGACGACGTCGAGGTGCGGGCCACCCTGGCCGGGCTGCTCGACCGGGTCGTGCGACCCGGCTGGAGCAACGCGCTGGCGGCCAAGCTGGTCGCCCTCACCGCCCCCGGGGTCTGCGACGTCTACCAGGGCAGCGAGCTGTGGGAGCTGAGCCTGGTCGACCCCGACAACCGCCGGCCGGTCGACTTCGACCGGCGTCGCTCCCTCCTCGAGGTGCTCGACGAGACAGGTGGACCGGGCCCGCTCAACGGTCCGGACGACACCGGGGCGGCCAAGCTGTGGGTGGTGCGCAATGGGTTGCGCCTCCGTCGGGACCGACCCGACCTCTTCACCGGCTACACGCCCGTGAGCGCCTCCGGACCGTCCGCCGGCCACCTCCTCGGCTTCGACCGGGGTGGCGCGATCACCCTGGCCACGCGGCTGCCGGTCGGGCTCGAGCAGGCCGGCGGGTGGCGCGACACCTCGGTCACTCTCCCCGCCGGCCGGTGGCGCGACGTCCTCGCCGGGCCCGGCACCGACGACCTCGAGGGTGAGGTGCAGGTGGCCACGGTGCTGGCATCGCTGCCGGTGGCGCTGCTGGTCCGCGAGGAGGACGCCGCGTGAGCGGCACGCGCGGACGCTTCGACGTCTGGGCGCCTCGACCTTCACGCGTGCGGCTGAGCGTCGGCGACGAGGTGGTGCCGATGACCCGGGGCGCCGACGGCTGGTGGACACCGGCCGGGCCGGTGCCGGAGGGCGAGGTGGACTACGGCTACCTCCTCGACGACAGCGACGAGCCGCGTCCGGACCCGCGCTCGCGTCGGCAGCCGGACGGGGTGCACGGCCGCTCGCGCACCTTCGACCCCGGCGCCTTCCGGTGGACCGACCAGTCCTGGACCGGGCGCCAGCTGGGCGGTTCGGTGGTCTACGAGCTCCACGTGGGCACGTTCTCCCCAGAGGGCACCTTGTACGGCGCGGTCTCCCGCCTCGAGCACCTCGTCGACCTCGGCGTCGACGTGGTCGAGCTGATGCCGGTCAACGCCTTCAACGGCGTGCACGGCTGGGGCTACGACGGGGTGCTGTGGTCCGCGGTCCACGAGGCGTACGGCGGCCCCGCGGCGTACCAGCGCTTCGTCGACGCCGCCCACGCCGTCGGTCTCGCCGTGGTGCAGGACGTCGTCCACAACCACCTCGGCCCTTCCGGCAACTACCTGCCGGAGTTCGGTCCGTACCTCAAGACCGAGGGCGCGAACACCTGGGGCTCGCTGGTCAACCTGGACGGCCAGGGATCGGCGGAGGTCCGCCGCTTCATCCTCGACAGCGCGCTGATGTGGCTCCGCGACTTCCACGTCGACGGGCTGCGGCTCGACGCCGTGCACGCCCTCGAGGACTCCTCGCCCATGCACCTGCTCGAGGAGCTCGCGGTCGAGGTGGCCGCGCTCTCCGCCCACCAGCGCCGGCCGCTGACGCTGATCGCGGAGTCGGACCTCAACGACGCCCGCCTGGTGACGCCGCGCGAGGGCGGGGGCCACGGCCTCGACGCCCAGTGGAGCGACGACTTCCACCACGCGGTGCACGTCGCGCTCACCGGCGAGACCGAGGGCTACTACGCCGACTTCGCGCCGCTGTCGTCCCTGGCGAAGGTGTGCGAGCGGGGCTTCTTCCACGACGGCACCTGGTCGAGCTTTCGCGACCGCCCGCACGGCCGGCCGGTCGACACCGAGGCGATGCCCACGTGGCGGCTGGTGGTCTGCAACCAGAACCACGACCAGGTCGGCAACCGGGCGCGGGGCGACCGGCTCTCCGACCCCTCGCCGGGGCACCTGGACACCGACCAGCTGGTGTGCGCGGCCCTGCTCACGATCGCCGGACCGTTCACCCCGATGCTGTTCCAGGGCGAGGAGTGGGGCGCGAGCACGCCGTTCCAGTTCTTCACCTCCCACCCGGAGCCCGAGCTGGGCCGCGCCACGGCGGAGGGCCGGCTCAAGGAGTTCGAGCGGATGGGCTGGGTCCCCGCGGTCGTCCCCGACCCGCAGGACCCGGCGACCTTCGAGCGCTCGAAGCTGGACTGGTCGGAGCCGGAGTCGGGCGACCACGCGGTCGTGCTCGCGGCGTACCGGGAGCTGCTCGCGCTGCGCCGCTCGCTGCCCGCGCTCACCGACCCGTCGTTCGGCGCGCTGACGTGCACCGTCGACGAGGACGCCCGGCTGTTCGTCCTGCGTCGCGACGACGTCGTCCTCGCCGTGAACTTCGGCGACCGTCCCGCGAGCGTGCCCGTGGAGGGTGCGACCGACCTGCTCTTCGGGACGCCGACCCGCCCCCGCCTCACCGACGGCGTCCTCGAGCTGCCGCCGCACGGAGGCGCGCTCGTCGGGCCGGCTCCGGTGGCCTGACCCCAGGGGCGGGGGCCACAGTGCCCCTCTCCGGGGGTCGTCGGTCCTCCAGTCGTCCCGGAGGTCTTGCGCGAGGCCCGCGACCGGAGTTGGTTGGACCCATGGCTGACAAGAGCGCACGGAAGGCCACCGACCACGACCTTGCGGCTACCGGGCCCGACCGGATCCGCAACGTCGTCCTGGTCGGGCCCACACAGTCAGGAAAGACCTCGCTCGTCGAGGCCCTGCTCGCCCAGTCCGGCGCGATCCCGCGTGCCGGCTCGGTCGTCGACGGCACCACCGTGTGCGACACCGAGGACTCCGAGCGCGCCCACCAGCGGTCGAACTCCCTCGCCGTCGCACCGCTGGTGCACCGCGGCACGAAGGTGAACCTGATCGACACCCCCGGCTACGCCGACTTCGTCGGTGAGCTGCGAGCCGGCCTCAGGGCGGCGGACTGCGCGCTGTTCGTGCTGGCCGCGAACGAGGGCGTCGACGACAGCACCCGCCAGCTGTGGCGGGAGTGCAGCGCGGTCGGCATGCCGCGCGCCGTCGCGATCAGCAAGCTCGACCACGCCCGCGCGGACGCCGCCGCCGTGATCCTCGCGGCCCAGGGCGCGTTCGGCGACAAGGTGCTGCCGGTCTACCTCGCGCAGGAGGACCGCCTCGTCGGCCTGATCACCGAGGGCGCCGACGACCCGCGGCGTGGCGAGCTGATCGAGGGCGTGATCGAGGAGTCCGAGGACGAGACCCTCATGGACCGCTACCTCGCCGGCGAGGCGATCGACGAGGAGGTGCTGGTCGCCGACCTCGAGCGCGCGGTCGCCCGCGGCGGGTTCTTCCCGGTGATCCCGGTCTGCGCGGCCACCGGGGTCGGGCTGCCGGAGCTCCTCGACCTGTTCGTGCGTGCGTTCCCCTCGCCCCCCGAGCACGTCCCGCCCGAGGTGTTCACCCCTGCCGGCAAGGCCGCCGACCCGATCAGCTGCGACCCGTCCGGACCGCTCGTGGCCGAGGTGGTGAAGACCTCGAGCGACGCGTACGTCGGCCGGGTGAGCCTGGTCCGGGTGTTCTCGGGCAGCCTCAGCCCCGACGTACCGGTGCACGTCTCCGGCCACTTCTCCGCGTTCTTCGGCGACGACGCGGGCCACGAGGACCACGACGAGGACGAGCGGATCGGCGTGCTGGCGCACCCGTTCGGTGCCCAGAACGTGCCGGCGACCCGCGTGGTGGCCGGCGACATCGCCACCATCGGCCGGCTCTCCCGGGCGGAGACCGGCGACACCCTCTCCGGCGTCGACCACCCGCTCGTCCTGCGGCCCTGGGACATGCCCGAGCCGCTGCTGCCGATCGCGATCGAGGCCGCCACGCGCTCCGACGAGGACAAGCTCTCCTCGGCGCTGTCCCGGCTGGCCGCCGAGGACCCGAGCCTGCGCGTCGAGCACAACGCCGAGACCGGCCAGCTGGTGGTCTGGGTGCTGGGCGAGTCGCACGCCGAGGTCGCGCTCGAGCGGCTCCAGCAGCGCTACGGCGTCGCCGTCGAGCAGCGCGAGGTGATCGTGCCGCTGCGCGAGTGCTTCGCCGGGCCCTCGAAGGGGCACGGCCGCCACGTCAAGCAGTCCGGCGGCCACGGGCAGTACGCGATCTGCGACATCGAGGTCGAGCCGCTCCCCGAGGGCAGCGGCTTCGAGTTCGTCGACAAGGTGGTCGGCGGGGCCGTGCCGCGCCAGTTCATCCCGAGCGTGGAGAAGGGCGTCCGTGCGCAGATGGAGAAGGGCGTCCGCGCCGGCTTCCCGGTCGTCGACCTCAGGGTCACCCTCACCGACGGCAAGGCGCACAGCGTCGACTCCTCCGACATGGCGTTCCAGAGCGCCGGCGCGCTGGCCCTCCGCGAGGCAGCGGACGCGTCCTCCGTCTCCCTGCTCGAGCCGTACGACGAGGTCTCGGTGATCGTGCCCGACGACCTGGTCGGCGGGGTGATGAGCGACCTCTCCGCGCGGCGCGGCCGGCTGCTCGGCACCGACAAGGTCGGCGACGACCGGACCAGCGTGCGGGCCCACGTGCCCCAGCGGGAGCTGGTGCGCTACGCGATCGACCTGCGGTCGGCGTCGCACGGCGCCGGCACCTTCACCCGCAGCTTCGCCCACTACGAGCCGATGCCGGAGGAGATCGCGAAGACCGTCTCGACGCGGGAGTAGCGCCGGTCAGCGCAGCCGGTCGGCCAGGCCGGAGGCCCGCTGCACCCGGCGGCCCATCGCGGCCCGCAGCTCGGCCTCGGTGCCGACCACGGTGACCTGCTCGCGGGCTCGGGTCACCGCCGTGTAGAACAGCTCGCGCGTGAGCAGCCGGGAGTCCTCCGGCGGCAGCACGACCGTGACCGCACGGGCCTCGGAGCCCTGGCTCTTGTGCACGGTCATCGCGTAGACGGTCTCGACCCCGCTGAGCCGGGTCGGGGCGAAGAGGCGCGTGGTGCCGCCGATCCGGACCAGCACCCGGAGCCGGCCGTCGGGCAGGCGGACCGTGATGCCGAGGTCGCCGTTGGAGAGCCCGAGTCCGGGGTCGTTCGCGGTGACGAGCACCGGGCGGCCGGCGTACCACTCGTCGAAGTGCTGCAGGCCGGTGCGCTGCTCGACCAGGCGCTGCACCTGGCGGTTCCAGCCGCCGACGCCGTAGGGCCCCTCGCGGTGGGCGCACAGCAGGCGGTGGTCGTCGAGGAGGTCCACGAGGGCCGCGGAGTCGGACTCGTCGAACTGCTCGGCCCGCATCGTCACGGCGTACGCCGCGTCGGTGACCTGCGCGAGCACGCCGCCGAAGGCCGGCTCGTCGGCCGGGTCGACCAGCCGGACGGCGCTCGAGCCCGAGGTCAGGCGCGCCACGACCGCGTCGTCGTCACCGGCGCGGAGGTCGACGGCGAGCCGGTCGAGGTCGACGGCCGCGGAGCCGTCGGCCGCTCGCGTGCGGTGCGTGGTGGTCAGGCTGACCACCGGCGAGCGTGGAGATCCCTCGAAGCCGGCGACGACGTCGGCGAGCACGGCGCCCGCCTCGACCGAGGCGAGCTGGCCCGGGTCGCCGACCAGCACCAGCCGGGTGGTGTCGCGCAACGCCTCGAGCACACGGGCCATCTGCACCAGGGAGACCATCGAGACCTCGTCGACCACGACCACGTCGTAGGGCAGCGGGTTGTCGCGGCGGTGCCGGAAGCGAGTGCTGCTGTCGGGCCGCCAGCCGAGCAGCCGGTGCACGGTGGTGGCGGTGAGCCCGGTGACCCTGGCCCGGTCGCCGGGGTCCGGGAGCTGGGCTGCCTCGCGGGCGACCGACTCCTGGAGGCGGGTCGCCGCCTTGCCGGTGGGCGCGGCGAGGGCGATCCGCGGGGGCTGCCCGTGATGGGCCTCGTGCTGCTCGGCGACCAGCGCGAGCAGGCGAGCGACCGTGGTGGTCTTGCCGGTGCCCGGGCCGCCCGTGAGCACGGTGGTCCAGCGTCGGGCCGCGGCGAGCGCCGCCGCGCGCTGCTCGTCCCAGGTCGGCGGGAACAACCGGTCGGCTCCGGCGTCGAGCAGGTCGTCGTCGATCGCCGGCCCGCGCTCGAGGTCGGTCCGGTCCAGCCCGAGCCGGCGGAGCAGGTCGTCGCAGACCTGCTTCTCCTCGCGCCAGTGCCGGTCCAGGTAGAGCCAGCGTCCGTCGATGCGGAGCACCCCGAGTCGGGTCAGCGCACTGGCCTCCACGCCTGCGCGCCAGGTCGCGCGCTCGGGCCAGGCGAGCGTGGCCAGGAGGTCCGGCTCGGCCTCCGTCACAGTCGCATCGACGGTGTCGAGGTCGACGCACACCGCGCCGGCGCGGGCGGCCCGCACCGCGAGCGCGACCGCGAGCAGGACGGCCTCGTCGTGCTCCTGGGCCAGCTCGCCGAGCCGGGTCGCGACGTGCACGTCGGCCGCCTCGAGGACTCCGGCCCGGTTGAACGCTGCCAGCAGGCCGGTGGCCCGGAGGGCCAGGCGTCGGCTGGTCGGCTCGATCTCGGGGACGGTGGTCACGAGCCGGACCTCCCGTCGAGGATCGCCGACAGCTCCTCGACCAGGGCGACCGGCGGCTGCCAGGAGAACACCCCGCAGGGCACCCCGTCGACGACCGGGGTCGCCGGGCCCACCATGCCGCGGACGAAGAGGTACAGCACCCCGCCGAGGTGGCGCTGCGGGTCGTAGTCCGGCAGCCGCCAGCGCAGGTAGCGGTGCAGGACGACGGAGTAGAGCAGCGCCTGGAGCGGGTAGTGCGAGTGCAGCATCGCGTCGGTGACCAGGTCCGGCGTGTAGTCCAGCGCGGTCAGCGGACGGGTCGGGTCGCCGAGCGAGTTGGTCTTGTAGTCCACGACGACGAAGCGGTCGTGCTCGCGTCCGGGCAGGCGCAGGACGACGTCGATCGACCCGCTCAGGTAGCCGCGGAGCAGCTGGGCGCCGAGTGAGGGTGACTCGAGCCGGTCGGCGTACGCCCGCACCGGGTCGTCCTTGGGGAGGTGGCGGCGCAGCGCGGTCGCGAACGCGGCGAGCGGGAGGCCGCGCGACGCCGAGCCGGGCGCGTCGCCGTCGGCCATCGGGAACTCGAAGTCGAGCTCGCAGAGCCGGTCGGCGCGCGCGATGTCGGCCAGGGTGAGGTCGTCTGCGAGCGGACCCAGGGGCGTGTGCTGCATCGGCAGCAGCGCGTCGGCCAGCTGCTCCGACGTCGCGGCGACCGACCACCAGCGGCGCTCCTCCTCGACCCGGGCGAGCAGCTCGGCACGCAGGTCGGACGCCTGGGGGTCCGCGTGCTCGAGCACGGCGTGCACGAGGGACCCGAAGGTGGCACCGGCGGGCAGGTCGTTCATCGGCGAGAGCAGCGACGGGTCGACCTCGGCCCCGCTCTGCTCGACGGGCTCGAGGTCCTCGGGGTCGTCCTCGTCGTCGGTCGCGGCCTGCTCGGGCTCACTGCCGGCCCCGTGTGCGACCTGCTCCTCGGCACGGATCAGCCCGCTGTACGACGTGCGGCGCCATGCCGTGTCGAGCTCCCGGTCGAACCGGCGGGCAGCGAGGTCGCCGACCACGTGGTCCAGCTCGACCGGGGTGCCGTCGGGCTCGGTGCGCTCGAGCACGAAGGCGCCCGCCGCCGCCCAGCGCTGCAGCACCTCGTCGACGGCGTCGTCGTCCTCGCCGACGTGGGCCCGGTCGGGCACCTGCGCCTCACCGGGGCCGCGGCCGAAGAGCAGCCGGGTCAGCGCGCCGTTCGGGGCGTTCCACGTCGGCGCCCACCAGAGGGTGACCTGGGCGCACGCGCGGGTCATCGCGACGTACGCGAGCCGGAGGTCCTCCTGCGCCTCCTCGGCGCGGGCCAGCGCCTTCGCCCGGGCGGAGTCGGCGACGTCGAGGCAGGGGCGGCCGTCCTCGTGGTAGGCGTGCACGGTCGGCCAGTCCTTGACCGTGCGGTCGAAGAGCTGGGGGAGGTAGACGAGGGGGTACTCCAGGCCCTTGGAGCCGTGGATCGTCACGAATTGCACGGCCTCGTCGTCGACGTCGAGCCGCCGGCGGCGGGAGTCGTTGCGGTTGCCCTCCTCGATCGCGGTGCGCAACCAGCCGAGCAGCCCGGTGACCCCGAGCTTCTCCTCCTGGCCGGCCTGGTGGAGCAGCTGACCGACGTGGGTGAGGTCGGTGAGCAGCCGCTCGCCACCCTCCTGGGCGAGCACGCGCTGTGCGAGGCCGGACGCGCCGGCCGCACCCTGGATCGCCGCGACGCCGCGGGTGCGGAGCAGGTCGAGCCAGCTGCGCACCCGCTCGGCGAGGTCGTCGGTGAGGTCGTCGCCGCCGGTCAGCAGGTCGTCGGCGGTGGTCTCGAAGAAGGGCGTGAGTGCGGCCGCCCGGATCCGGCCGGGCAGCTGCGGCTTCTCCATCGCCTCGAGCAGCCGGAGCCAGTGCGTGGCGGCCGGGCTCAGCATCACGCTCTCCGCGGTGTTGAACACCGACGGGATGCCGAGCCGGCTGAGCTCGGCCTGGATCCGCGGGGCGTCCTCCTTGACCGAGTGCAGCAGCACGGCGAAGTCGCCGGGGGTGAGCGGACGACCGTGGAGGGTGGCGCCGCTGCGGAGCTGGCGGGCGATGTCCGCGGCGAGGTCGGCCGCGATGTGGTCACGCACCTTGCCGATGTTGATCGTGCCGGACTTGGTGAGCTGGAACCCGTCGCGGCGTACCTGGCGCAGCCGGACGCCGCCGACGGTGCCGGCCAGCCGGGAGCCGGCGAGGTGCGGGGCGGGCGAGACCGGGTGCACCCGGATGCGCTCGTCGCCGAGCTCGGCCCCACCGGTGAGCACCTGGAGCGCGTCGACCACGGCGGCGTCGCTGCGCCAGTTGACCCCAAGAGTCTGGAGCGGGGCGTCGGCGACGGCCCGGAGGTACGTCGGGGTGTCACCGCCGCGGAAGGCGTAGATCGCCTGCTTCGGGTCGCCGATCAGCACCATCCGGACCTCGTCGGCGAAGGCGTGCCGGAGCACCGCCCACTGCACCGGGTCGGTGTCCTGGAACTCGTCGACGAGCACCACGCTCCACCGGGCCCGCATCCGCTGCGCCGCTGCAGAGCCCTCGGGCTCCACCGCGTGGGCGAGCCGGGAGAGCATGTCGTCGTAGGTGAAGACGGCCGCTCTGCGCTTGCGCAGCTCGAGCTCCTCGCGCACGCCGGCGGCGAAGGAGACCAGGGCCTCCTGCTCGGAGCCGCCGGCCGCGTCGGCCGGTCGCAGCTCGGCGTGCGGCGCCTCCACCGCCCGGAGCGCCGCGTTGCGGGCCGCCCGGAAGCGGATCGGCGGGTCGGTCTCGAGCTGGGCGTAGCGGGCGAGGTAGTGGTCCTCGACGACCTCGTCGCAGAGGCCCGAGATGTCCTCGCGCAGCGTCTCGGTCGAGTCGGAGTCGCCGGCGACGCCGAGGGACCGAAGCACCGCGTTGCAGAACTCGTGGGTGGTGGCGATCGTCGCGGCGTCGTAGTTGGCGACCGCGTCGAGCAGGCGCTGGCGCCGGGTGGCGAGGGTGGCCTCGTCGAGCGGGCGGCCGTCGGCGTCGCTGGCCAGCGCCGCGAACAGCTCGTCGCTCTCGCGCAGGACCGGGTCGGCCAGCGCGGCCGCGGCGTCGACGAACATCTCGCGCACCCGGTCGCGCAGCTCCTGGGTGGCCGCGCGGCTGAAGGTGATCACCAGCAGCTCGTCGAGGGGCGCGACCGCCTCGGCGACGAACCGGGTCGCCAGGGCCGCGACGGCGTAGGTCTTGCCGGTGCCGGCACTGGCCTCCAGGACGGTCGTGCCGACCTCGGGCAGCGGGCCGGTGATGTCGAAGACGGGCGTGCTGGTGCCCGTGCTGGGGGTCGTGGTCGTCATTCCTGCTCCCGCGCGATCGCCGGCTGCCAGAGCCGCACCGCGAGCTCGCCGAAGAGGTGCTCGCCGCCGGCGGTGGCCGGTGCGGCGACCAGGTCGTCCCAGCTCGGGCGACGGCCCCAGGCGGTGACCAGGTCGATCGAGGCGCTCTCCTTGCGCCACTGGTCCTTCAGGTCGCGCTCGACCATCCAGCGGGGACGGGTGGAGCCGGCGGTGAGGGCGTACTGCCGACCGGTGTCGGGGCACAGCGGCAGCACCCGGCTCATCGCCAGGTCGTAGAGCCCGACCAGGTCCGCGAGGATCGGCATCGGCTCGTCGACGGCGGCGTACGTCGCCCGCGCGGGCGCGTCGGCCTCGCCCCGTCCGATCGAGCGGGCGACCCAGTGGCCGGGGTGGGCGGCGCTCAGCGCGACCAGCGAGAGCCAGGCCTCGAGCCGCTGCTTGGCCCGCAGCCGGGAGTAGGCGACCCGGACCAGGCGGTTGTCGTAGAGGCCGGTGACCGAGCCGGTGAGCCGGCGGCCACCGCCGAGGTCGACGGCCAGGTCGCGGGCCTGCGGGGCCGCCCCCTGGGTGGATGCCTCGAACAGCTCCACCAACGGGGTCGTGGCCGCCGCGAGCGCGTGGGTCTGGCGCCAGCCGTACCGGCCGGGAGGCATGGTGCCGCGGCGCCACTCGGCCTGGCACGCGTCGGCCGGCGTGCGGCCGCGGAGCACCTCGTGCAGGAGTCGGTCGCCCACCTGCCAGCCGGCCAGCCCGTCGAGCTCGACCGGCATCGAGTCGCTCACCTTGTCCTCGTCGCGGGGCAGGTCGATCTGCAGCCGGCGGCGGAGGAACCCGCGGACCGGGTTGGTGAGCACGTCGATCAGGTCGCGCAGGTCGACGTCGCCGGGCTCGGGCGGAGCCGACGGCTCGAGGGCGGCCAGGACGGCAGTGCGCGAGCGGGGCCGGGCGGCGGCCCGCGCCGCGGAGGCGGCGGCCGGGTCGAAGGAGAACGGCGCGTGCTGGTGGATCCGGCCCGGCTGCAGGTAGTCGGGGTGGAACGCCTGGGAGCGGTGCTGCCGGACCACCTCGGCGCCCGCCGTGCGGGTGACGACGTCGAGGAGCTCGCGCAGCGGCACCGACGGCGGCCGCGGCTGGCCGGTGGACTCGTTGAACCCGGTGTAGGTGATCACCAGCCGCTCACCGGCGGACATGATCGCGTCGAGGAAGAGCTGCCGGTCCTCGCTGCGCACGTCGCGCTCGCCGACCCGCGGCAGCCGGGCGAGCACGTCGTCGCCGTCGATCGAGCCGCCGCGCGGGAACACGCCGTCGTCGAGGCCGAGCAGGCAGACCACCCGGTGCGGCACCGCGCGCATCGGGGTCATGGTGCAGACGGTGAGGGTGCCGGTGCGGAAGTTGGCCCGGGTCGGCCGGCCGGCCAGCTGCTTGTGCAGCAGCGCACGTACGTCGGGAAGCCGCAGCTCGAGCGGGGCGCCCGTGGTCGCGTCGCGGCCGAGCGCGGCGAGCTCGCGGTGCGCCTGGGCGAACTGCCACTCCTCGCCGCGGGGGACGTCGGCCAGCTGCTCCATCGCCTCGCGCAGCAGGTCGAGCCAGCGGCCGACGTCGTGGACGCCGGTGAGCTGCGCGGTCAGGGCCTGCAGCCGGTCGACCGCCTCGGCGACGCGGCCGGCCAGGCCGATGTCGGTGGTGGAGACGTCGTCGAGCGGCAGGGTCGGGCCGATCCAGAGCCCGGAGTCGTCGGAGAGCGCCACGCCCGCGAGCACCCGGTCGAGGCCGAAACGCCAGGTGTTCTGCGGGAAGTCGGCCAGCCCGAACCGGCCGCGGCCGGCCTGGTCCCACGCCCAGCGGATGCCCGAGGTGGTGACCCAGGTGGTCATCTTCTCCAGGTCGGAGTCGCTGAACCCGAACCGGCGGCGCACCGGGTCGGTGGCGAGCAGGTCGAGGACCCGGGTCGCCTCCGCGCGCCCGTCGGCGAGGTCGAGCACCCGGGCCAGCACGCCCAGGAGGGGGTTGGTCTGGGTCGGCGAGCGGTCGGCCAGCATCACCCGGAGCTGGTGGCCGGGGTGGCAGCCGCTGACCGCCTCGCCGAGCCCGAAGGCGCCGCTGATCAGCGGCGCGTAGGCCTCGATGTCGGGGCACATCACGACGATGTCGCGGGGCTCCAGGGTGGGGTCGTCGGCGAGCAGGCCGAGCACCACCTCGCGCAGAACCTCGACCTGACGGGCCGGCCCGTGGCAGGCGTGCACCTGCACGGTGTCGTCGACGCCGACCGCTCCCCCGGGCTCGACGTCGTCGGCCAGGTCGCGCTGCAGCCGGCCGAGCAGGGTCGCCGGCCGACCCTCGAGCCGGCGGACGTCCTCGTCGACGGCGCCGACCGCGAGCAGCGTCGCCTCCCCCTCGCGGACGTCGCGGGCCATGGTCGCGAGCAGCGGGTGGGTCACGCGGAGGTGGCTGTGGTCGTCGCGCCGCCAGCCGGTCGGCGGCTGCGTGCGGACCTGCTGCCACAGCGCGTCGGAGGGGTGCGGGAACCACAGGTGCACGTCGCGGTGGGTGCCCAGCGCGGCCAGCAGCTCGGCCTCCGCGGCGCTGAGCCGGGTGTGGCCGAAGAGGCTGAGGCGAGGCGGCAGGTCGACGCTCGCGGTGCCCGCGCGCAGCTCCTCGACGACCCGGGCCTGCCGCTGCACGGGGCTCGGCTCGCCCACCTCGGCGACGACGTGGCGCCACAGCTCGGGCTGCCAGACCAGGTCGTCGGGCAGCTCCCGGCCGCCGGACTCTCCGCCGTCGCCCCGGCCGCCGGCCTCCCAGTCGGCCAGCAGGGCCGGCCGCTGCACGGCGTACGCCGCGAACAGGCCGGCCAGGCGGCGGGCCACCGCGAGCCGCCGACCGCGTCGCAGCTCGCCCTCCTCGCCGGGCACTCCGTGACCGAGGTGCTCGGCGAGGACCCGCGCCCACGGCTCGTCCGACACGGCGTCGACCACCCGCAGCAGAGGCCACATCAGCGTCTCCGGCGCCCAGGGGTCGGCGTCGCGCGTGCCCAGCACCTCGGCGATCAGGCTGGTCGGCGAGCGGAAGTCGACCCCCGCGCAGACGCCGTCCTTCCGTCCCTCGGCGGGGCCGAGCCGGTGCGACAGCCGCTGGGAGAGCCAGCGCTCGACCCCCCGCGCCGGGACGATCACCAGCTCACGGGCGAACGGGTCGGGGAGGGGATCGCGCAACAGCTGCGCCAACCCCTCCGCGAGCAGGTCCGAGCGATCGGCCCGGTGCACCTCGAACACCACGCCGTCACCCTAGTTGCGAGCCCCGACACCTGCGGGGCGAGTGCCGAGGTGGTCGCCGCAGCACCCGATTCAGCACTCGACCGCGCGTCCCGGTGGGAGGCTGGCGGCGTGCTGCCCGAGATCACCGGCCCCGTCGACCTCTGCGACGCCCGCGGCCGGCTGAACCGCGCCGCCGTCGGCTGGACCCGTACGCCGTTGCACCGGCCGAACCTCCGGGGCTGGGGCCGGACGAAGCGCTGGGAGTACTGGGGGCTGGTCACCGGCAGCCACGTGGTCGGCCTGACCGTCTCCTCGCTCGACTACGCCGGGGTCGAGGCGGTCTACGTGCTCGACCGGGCGACCGGCGTGGAGACCGTGCACGAGGCGACCGTCCCGCTCGCCCGCGGCGTCGAGCTTGCGCCACGGTCCGGGGTCGGCTCCACACACGTCTCCGCCGGCGGTCTGCGGATCGAGCTGGACGAGGTCGACGGCGGCACCCGGCTCCGCGCATCCGCGCCAGGCGTCGAGCTGGACGCGCTGGCCGCGCGACCGGTCGGTCACGAGTCGCTCGGGGTCGTGGTGCCGTGGTCCGACCGGCTGTTCCAGTACACCGTCAAGGACGTCGCCCGGCCGCTGACCGGATCGCTCACGGTGGCGGGCACGGCGTACGACGCGAGCGGCTGGGCGGTCCTCGACCACGGCCGCGGCCGCTGGCCCTACTCCCTCACCTGGAACTGGGCGGCCGGGTCCGGTTCGGTCGACGGGGAGGTCCGCGGCCTCCAGCTCGGCGGGAAGTGGACCGAGGACACCGGCTCCACCGAGAACGCCCTGCTGCTCGGGACTCGGCTGCACAAGCTGCACGACGAGGTGCGGTGGGACTACGACCGCACCGACTGGCTGCGCCCCTGGCGGATCCACGGCGACCGGCTCGACGTGACCTTCACGCCGTTCCACGAACGTGTCGCGCGGACAAACCTGCTGGTCGTCGCCTCGGAGACCCACCAGTGCTTCGGGCAGTTCACCGGCTGGGGGATCGACGACGCCGGCGAGCGGGTCTCCCTCGACGGCCTGGTCGGCTGGGCAGAGGAGGCCCGCAACCGCTGGTGAGGCTCCCGGCGCACGGGCTCGGCGACACACGGCCGCGACTCGACTAAACCGACGACCACTGGCCGCGCGTACACGGGAGTATGGAGGCGACCCTGATCGGAGGACGGGTGGCGGTCACGGACGACTCGGCGCACGACTTCGCCGCCTGGGTCGAGCCGCACCTGCCCGCGATGACGAGGTTCGCCGCACGCCTCGTGTCGGCCGCCGATCGCGACGACCTGGTGCAGGACGCCCTGCTGCGCGCGTGGCGGCGCTGGGCGACGTACCAGGCGGAGCGCGGAGCGCCGCTGCCCTGGCTCCTCGCGATCGTCGCCGACCAGGGCCGGCGAGGCCGGAGGCGGTCGCGGCCCCCCGCCGTGTCGGTGCACGATCCCCGACAGCATACGCGCCTGACGCCTGCCGACCTCGACCTCGAGCGAGCGATCGCCACGCTCAGTGCGCGGCAGCGGACCGCGGTCGACCTCTATTACTTCGTGGACCTCGACGTCGCCACGATCGCCGCGGTCATGGGCTGTGCCCCGGGCACGGTCAAGGCGACGCTGAGCCAGGCGCGGGCGCGCCTGCACCAGCTGCTCGGAGAAGGCGACCATGTCTGACGCGGACCCGATGGACCAGCGCCTGCGCGAGTACGCCGCCCGCTGGCGCGACGCAGAGCCCCCGTCGCCCGCACCCGACGCTGCCGGCCTCGGGCCCGGCCGACGCGGCGCACGGACGTGGTGGCTGGCAGCCGCCACCGCTGCTGCGGTCGCCGCCGTGATCCTGGGCGGCACCCGGATCGTCGGCGACGAGGGCAGCAGGAAGCCCTCGGAGCCGGCCGGCGCCGCGAGGCCCACCGGGACGGCGGCGCCGGGCACCGACGAGCCGACGGCCTCGGGATCACCGACCGAAGGCAGCCAGGACTCCACCGGGAAGGCCGACCCGAGGGCCGTCCGGTGGGCGGTGAACCAGATCCAGACGTTCCTGGACGTGTGGCGCCGCGAGGGCATGCTCGCCGCGGCCCGGCGTTACTTCGACGCGGCCTCACAGCCGCGCTCCGCGGCAGGTCTGCAGCGACTGTCGTACGGGAAGGTTCTCTCGGCCCACGTCTCCTCGTGGGAATCGTCCGAGCACTTCACGCTCGAGGTCTCGCTGGACCTGCACTTCGTCGGTGGCCCGATGGCCTGGAACGACGGCGAGAACGACCGCTTCATCACGGTGACGAGGCACGGCAGCAGCGTCCAGCTCGACTTTGCGACGAGCCCGTGACGAGTCGAGTGCTCAGCTGGTCGCCGCGGCAGCCACCTCGGCACTCGACCCGGGCTCAGGCGAACGGGTTCGGCAGCGCGCCGGGCAGCTGGCGCAGCAGCTCCTGCGCGGCGGCCAGGTGCTTGTGCTCGACGAGCACCTCGTAGCGGGTGGCGACCACGGCGCTGACGGAGGAGAAGTCGCGCCGGCCGCGCGTGGCGATGAATCCGGCGAGCGCCCAGGCCGCACCGAAGGCGGCACCGAGCAGGGCGGTCGACAGGATCATCCCGAGCACCTGGGAGTCCTTGCCGAAGAAGGAGAAGATCAGGCCGACGAAGAGACCGAGCCACACGCCGGAGAGCGCACCGAGCGCCGCGACCCGACCGTGGGTGAGCCGGCCGGTGATCCGCTCGACCTGCTTGAGCTCGGTGCCCACGATCATGCAGTTCTGCACCGGGAACTCGTGGTCGGAGAGGAAGTCGACCGCCTTCTGGGCGTCCTCGTACTTGTCGTAGATCGCCAGGGACTGGGGGAACTCCAGGGCGAGCGCCGACATCGAACGGGGCTGCTGCTGCGGGGTGGTCATGACCTCATTCTGCCCGGGCGACCCTCGCGGGCGGCCGGTCGGCCGGTCAGCGCGTGCCGAGCAGTGGCTGCGACCCCGGCGGGTTCGCGTAGTCCTCGTCCCAGGGCAGGCTTCCGCGCGAGTCGGTCCACACGATCTGCACGGCCCGGACGTCGCCGTACAGCTCGGCCACTGCGGTGAGGCCCGAGGTGTCCGACACCGCGATCACGGGGAAGGTCATGCCGTCGGCCAGGGCGGTGGTCTCCTCGCCGGGAGCGAAGTGCCCGTGCTCGCGGACGACCACCTGCCCGGCCAGGTTGAGGAACGCGTGCGCCACCTGGTGCGGCAGCCCCGTCATCACGACCTCCGGGTGGAGGTGGGCCGTGAGCCCGACGGTGTAGCTGAAGCACTGCGCGGGGTCGGCCGACACGACGTGCCGCACGGCCCAGCCGTGCTCGGCGATCAGCTGCCGCAGCTCGTCGAGGGGATCCATCCCGGCAGTGTAGGAAGCCGGGGGGCCACTCCGGGCACTCAGCCCTTGAGGAGCTCCTCGAAGTCGCCCATCGCGGCCAGGTCCCGGTCGAACTGGTCCGGTCGCGCACCACGCGGCCGCTCGGCGACCAGGGCGGCGAGCTCACCGGCGGCGCGGGTGACCCGGCGCGCCAGACCGGACGCGGGCGCGGACTGTGAGGTACCGGCAGCGCCGCCCCAGTCCTCGCTGGCGGCGAACACACCGGTCGGCACGACCACCGCGTGCAGGTGGCTGAACAGCGGCCGCAGCGCGTGCTCGAGCACCAGGCTGTGGCGCGCGGTGCCGGCGGTGGCGGCGACCAGCACCGGAGTGCCGTCCAGGGCGCCCGGCTCGAGGACATCGAAGAACGTCTTGAACAGTCCGCTGTACGACGCGCTGAACACCGGCGTCACCGCGATCACCGCGTCCGCCCGCGCCAGCGTCTCCTCGGCGGCGGCGAGGTCGCCGGTCGCGAAACCGGTGAGCAGCTGGTCGGTCAGGGCGTGCGCCAACGGACGCAGCTCGACGACCTCGAGGGTGGCGTCGACCCCGCGCTGCCCGAGCGCCTCGACCGCGGCCTTGCCGAGCTGGTCGGCGAGCAGGCGGGTGGACGACGGGTCGCTCAGACCTGCGGTGACGACGGCGATCGTGGCGGTCATGCGGTGCTCCGTTCGGTGGTTCCGGCAGCCGAGGTGGTCTCGGCAGGCTCAACCAATTCGGCGGCGTCGTGCTTCCGCAGCTCCTCGACCACCTCGCCGAGCAGGTCGAGCTGGCGCAGCACCGCGTCCAGGGGCAGGCCGGCGTGGTCGACGAGGAAAAGCTGCCGGGCGTAGCTGCCGGCGTACGCGCGGAAGCCGAGCGTGCGCTCCACCGCCTGCTGCGGGGAGCCGACGGTCAGCGGTGTCTGCGCCATGAAGTCCTCGAGCGACGGCCCGTGCCCGTAGACGGGCGCGTTGTCGAAGTACGGGCGGAACTCCCGGACGGCGTCCTGGCTGGTGCGTGCCAGGTAGACCTGCCCGCCCAGGCCGACGATCGCGTCCTCGGCCTTCCCGTGGCCGTAGTGCTCGAACCGGGCCCGGTAGAGCGCGATCATCCGCGCGGTGTGCTCGGCCGGCCAGAAGATGTGGTTGGAGAAGAACCCGTCGCCGTAGTACGCCGCCTGCTCGGCGATCTCGGGGCTGCGGATCGAGCCGTGCCACACGAAGGGCGGCGTGCCGTCCAGCGGTCGCGGCGTCGAGGTGAAGCCCTGCAGCGGGGTGCGGAACTTGCCCTGCCAGTCGACGTCCTCCTCGCGCCAGAGCCGGTGCAGCAGCGCGTAGTTCTCGATCGCCAGCGGGATGCCCTCGCGGATGTCCTTGCCGAACCACGGGTAGACCGGGCCGGTGTTGCCGCGTCCGAGCATGAGGTCCATCCGGCCGTCGGCCAGGTGCTGCAGGTAGGCGTAGTCCTGCGCGATCCGGACCGGGTCGTTGGTGGTGATGAGGGTGGTGGAGGTGGAGAGCTTGATCCGCTCGGTCTTCGCCGCGAGGTGGGCCAGCAGCACCGGCGGGTTGGCCGGGGCGGCGAACGGCGGGTTGTGGTGCTCGCCGGTCGCGAACACGTCCAGGCCGATCTCCTCGGCCTTCAGCGCGATCCGGACGGTCGCCTTGATCCGCTCGTGCTCGCTGGGCGTGCGCCCGGTCGTCGGGTCGGTCGTGACGTCACCGACGGTGAAGATGCCGTACTCCATGGACTTCTCCCTTGTTGGTTGACAGTTCAACCACTCTGGTGCGCAGATCATTCCTCTGGTTACCGGCTCGTAACCTGCGCTCTCGCCGACTCGTTGACCGGCCATGCGACGACCTGTGACCGCCCTCACCCTGCTGGCCGCGTCCGCCCTGTCCGTGGGCGGCCTCGCGCTGGCGACCGCGCCCGCCGGCACCGCCGACACTCTGCCCTACACCGTGCAGACCCTGCACTTCGCGGTGACCGCCGGCGCGGAGGGGCCGTGCGACATCGTGGGCGACCTGTACACCCCGACGGCCGCGACCAGCGCGAGCCGCGTGCCTGCGATCCTCACCACGAACGGGTTCGGCGGCTCGAAGGACGACCAGGCCGGGCTCGGCCGCTACTTCGCGTCCCACGGCTACGTGGTCCTCTCCTACTCGGGCCTGGGCTTCGGCGGCTCCGGCTGCAAGATCACCCTCGATGACCCCGACCTCGACGGGGCGGCGGCGAGCGACCTCGTCGGCTACCTCGGTGGCGACGCCGGGGTGGCCTACCTCGACGCCGGGCACACGCAGTCCGCGCCCGCGCTCGACGTCGTGCAGCTCGACGCGCGCGACCACGCCGGCGTACGCCGCTCGGACGACCCGCGCGTGGGCATGATCGGCGGCTCGTACGGCGGCCAGATCCAGTTCGCGACCGCCGCGGTCGACGCCCGCCTCGACACGATCGTGCCGATGATCACCTGGAACGACCTCAGCTACTCGCTGGGACCGAACAACACCGACCAGCTGCCCAGCCAGACCTCCGGCGTCAGCTCCCGCACCTCCGGCGCGGCGAAGCTGTTCTGGGCGGCCGGCTTCTCCGGCGAGGGTGTCGCCGACGGGATGCAGGGCGCGCAGGGCGACCCGAACCGGCTCTACGGGTGCCCCAACTTCGCCGACTGGGTCTGCCCCGGCCTGGCGTTCGCCGGCAGCGCGGGCTACGTCGACGACTCCACCGTCGCCCACCTGCGCCACGCGTCGGTGGCGACGTACCTCCCGCAGGTGCGGATCCCGACGCTGCTCGCCCAGGGCGAGTTCGACACGCTCTTCAACCTCAACGAGGCGGTGGCGACGTACCGGGCGCTGAAGGCCCAGGGCACGCCGGTGAAGATGATCTGGCACTCGTGGGGCCACTCGCACGGCACGCCTGCCCCGGGCGAGCTCAGCCTCACCGACCCGGATCCGTCGACGCAGTACGAGACCGCGCGCGTGGTCGCGTGGTTCGACCGCTACCTCAAGGGCGCCGACGTCAGCACCGGGGCCGAGTTCGCCTACTTCCGCGACTGGGTGCCCTACACGGGCAACGCCGCGCCGGCGTACGCCGAGGCGAAGGCGTTCCCGGTCGGCACCGACCGGACCTGGTACCTGGGCAGCAGCGACCTCGCCACCTCGCCGCCGCTGGCGGCCGGCAGCCAGTCGTTCGTGACGCCGGCAGCCGGTGCACCGACGTCGATCAACCCGCTCGACGCGGTCGGCGGCTTCCTGCCGGCGCCGCTGCCCGAGCAGGACGCCCCGGGCAGCTTCGCGGCCTGGAACACGGCCACGCTGGCCCAGCCGGTCAACGTCGTCGGGTCACCGCGCCTGAACCTGAAGGTGGACGCCCCGGTGGCGTCCGTCGGCCAGGCGGGCGGTCCGGCCGGCATGCTGGTGCTCTTCGTGCGGCTCCAGGACGTGGCGCCCGACGGCACCGTCACCGACATCCGCCAGCTCACCGCCCCGGTGCGGATCCCCGACGTGACCCGCCCGTTCACGGTGCGGATGCCGGCGATCGCGCACCAGTTCGCGGCCGGTCACCAGATCCGGCTCGTGGTGGCAGGCGGCTCGGTGAACTACCGCGGCGGCCAGGTGGCCAACGCGGTGACGATCACCGGTGGTGGCGGTCAGACGCTCACCCTGCCGACCGTCGGCTGAGCGTCGGCGGCCGCCGGCGCGGGTGCCGGCGGCAGGTCGACCTCGCGGATGCCGTAGTGCTCCCAGAAGCGGCGCAGCGGTGCCGGTGCCCACCAGTTCCAGGTGCCGAGCAGCTTCATCGTCGCCGGGACGAGCAGCGCCCGGACGATGGTCGCGTCGACGATCAGGGCGACCAGCATGCCGACGCCGATCATCTTCATGAAGACGATGCCGCTGGTGGAGAAGGCGCCGATCACGACGGCCAGCAGCAGCGCGGCGGACGTGATGATCCGGCCGGTCTTCTGCAGGCCGACGGCGACGGCGTCCGTGTTGCGCTCGGCGGCAGTCGCCGCCGGGTGGTCGGGACGGTCCCACTGCTCGCGGACGCGGCTCAGCAGGAAGACCTCGTAGTCCATCGACAGGCCGACCAGGATCGCCAGCATGAAGATCGGCTGGGTGGCGTCGAGGAAGCCGGTCGAGGAGTAGCCGAGCAGGCCCTGGAGGTGGCCGTCGGCGAAGATCCAGGTGATCACGCCGAACGACGCACTGATCGACAGCACGTTCATCAGCACCGCCTTCAGCGGCAGCACCAGCGAGCCGAACGCCCCGAAGAGCAGGACGAGCATCACCGCGACGATGATCCCGGCCATCCACGGCAGGTGCGTCTTGATCGAGCCGAGCAGGTCGACGGTGTCGGCACTCAGGCCCCCGACGAGCACGTGCTCGCCGCGAGGTCCGGGCACGTCGCGGATCCGCTGGACGACCGCGCGCGAGGCCTCGGTCTGGCTGTTGCCCGCCCACGCGGCGCGCAGCAGGGTCACGCCGTCCTTGGTCTCGACGGGTCGCACGTCGAGGATGCCGGGCAGGGCCTTGACCTTCGCGACGTACGCCGCGACGGCCTGCTGGTCGCCGGTCTCGAGCAGGACGTTCGCCGTGGACCGCTCCTCGCCGAACTCCTGGTTGAGCTTCACCGACGCGACGTGGGCCGGCTGGTCCGGCGGCAGCACCCGGTAGTCGACCGAGCCCCACTTGACCCCGAGGAAGGGAGAGGCGAGCAGCAGCAGGCCGGCCACGATCACGACCATCACCACGACCGGGCGCCGCATCACGCCGTGGGCGAGCCGCGCCCAGGCCCCGTGCTCGTCGTCGACACCCACGGGACGTCCACCGGGGCGGCGCCACGGCAGCCGCCCGGCGTCGATCCGGCGGCCGAGCAGGAGCAGCACGGCAGGCAGGACGGTCAGCGCCGTGACGACGCCGATGAGGACGGCCGCGATGCCGCCGTACCCGAGGCTGCGCAGGAAGTTCTGCGGGAAGACCAGCAGCGCGGACATCGCCGCGGCGACGGTGAGGCCCGAGAAGAGCACCGTGCGTCCTGCGGTCTGGAGCGTGACCGCGATCGCCGCGCGAGGAGCGGCGGGATCGTCCGCCGGGAGCTTGGCCAGCTCCTCGCGGTAGCGGCTGATCATGAACAGCGCGTAGTCGATCGCGAGCCCCATGCCGAGCAGCGAGATCACGTTGATCGAGAAGACCGAGACCTCCGTGACCGTGGTGATCAGCCGGACGACCGCGAGTCCGCCGATCACCGACAGCGCGCCGACCATCACCGGCATCGAGGCGGCGACGAGGCTCCCGAAGATCAGCAGCGACAGGATCAGCACGATCGGCATGGAGTAGGCCTCGGCGCGGGCCAGGTCGGCGCTCACCGTCTCGTTCACGCCCTTGTAGACCGCCCACCGACCGGCGATGTCGGTCTGGAGCGAGGTCTTCCTCAACGCCGGCACGAGCCGGTCGTTGTTGTCGCTCTCCTGGGCCTGGGTGTCACCGGCCAGGGAGATCACCACCTGCACGGCGTGCTGGTCGGTGCTGACCATCGCCGGGTCACCTGAGTCCCAGGCGGTGATCACCGAGGTGGTGGTGCCCTTCGGGATGCCCGCCAGGGTCTGGCGCACCTCGCGCTCGAACGCCGGGTCCTGCGCGGTGAGCGTCCGGCTGCGGTAGATCGCGACCACGTCGACGTTCTTGTTGCCGAAGACCGCCTGCTCGCGAGCGAGCTCCTTGGAGGCGTCGGTGTGCGGGTCGTCGAAACCGCCCTGGCCGAGCGAGCCGAAGACGCCGAAGCCGTACGCCGCGGCGGCGATCGTGGCGACGACGCCGAGGGCGAGGACGAGACGTGCCCGGTGGACGAGGATGGTGCTCCAGCGCTTCAGCATGACGACTCCTGGGGTTCGTTTACAGCGTTTACTGTAAACGGTGTAAACTATGATTCGTCAAGCCCCTTTTCCAGAATCGGCTCGAGGCCGGAGGATCGATGACCGTCACCACCCAGCGCGACCTGAAGCGTGCCGACACGCTGCAGCGGATCGTCCAGAGCGCCCGGCGGCTGGTGACCGAGCACGGCGAGATGAGCCTGCGCTCGGTGGCGCGCGAGCTGGGCATGACCGCCCCCGCGCTCTACCGCTACGCGGCCAGCCACGAGGAGCTCGTCCGCATGGTCGCGATGGCCATCGACGCCGACATGAGCGCCCGGCTCGTCGCCGCCGCCGACCGGCAACCTGCCGACGACCCGGCCGCGCGCCTGATCGCCGCCACCGTGGAGTTCCGGCGGTGGGCGCTGGAGAACCGCGAGGAGTTCAGCCTGGTCTTCACCAACGTCGACGTGGAGTGCCTCGACGAGGTCCAGCCCGCCGCGTCGTGCGGGACGACCTTCGCAGCACTGATCCTGGAGGTGTGGGACAAGTACCGCTTCCCGATCCCCGACCTGGACGACCTCGATCCCCACCTCGCCCAGATCCTGCGCAGCCCGGACGGACCCGCGGCGGCCAAGGGTCTGCCCGACGACATGCGCGGGCTCTTCTGGCTGCTCCAGCGCGGCTGGGTGACCCTCTACGGCACTGTCGCCCTCGAGGTCTACCGCCACGTCGACGCCCGGCTCGTCGACCAGGCGGTCCTCTTCCGGGCCATGATCGAGGACCAGGTCCAGCCGCTCGGGCTGACCGACGACCTGCCCCGGCTGCGGCCGCTCCTGGACTCGCTCCTCGCCGAGTCGTGATGCGGGGGCCGCTCGTCGCGTGCGCCGCCGTCGCGGCGCTGGCGGGGTGCGGTGGCCAGGCCGAGCAGGCGGCGCCCTCCGATCCTGCGGCGTCTCGCACGATCACCGTCTCCAGCCCGGCGTTCGCCGACGGAGCCGCGATCCCGGCGACGTACACCTGCCGCGGTGCCGGCACGGCGCCGGAGGTGCGCTGGTCCGGCGCCCCGAAGGACGCCGGCTCGCTGGCCGTGGTGGTCGACGACCCGGACGCCCCCGACGGCGACTACGTGCACTGGATCGTGGTCGACATCCCGGTCGACGTCGGCGTCCTCGACGGACCGCAGCTGCCGGGTGCCGCGAAGCAGCTGCCGGCCTCAGGTGGGCCCGGCTGGACCGCTCCGTGCCCGCCGTCCGGGAAGCACCACTACCGGTTCACGGTCTACGCGTTGCCGTCGAACCAGACCGTGCCGGCCTCGGGTGCCTCGCCCACTGACCTCGTGTCCCTGATCGCCCGCAAGGCCACCGCGTGGGGCCGGCTCACCGGCACGGTCAGCGCCGGCTGATCAGTCGGGTCGCTCCTGACGGGACTGCCAGAGCCCCATCAGGTTGCCCTCGACGTCCTTGAAGTACGCCGCCCAGCCCATCTCGCCGACGTCCTGGCGGCCGAGCACGGTCATGCCGCCCAGCGACTCGATCTTCGCCAGCGCGGCGTCGATGTCATCGACGTCGATCGTGATCACCGGGCGATCGGTCGGGGACTCGCGCTTGAGCATCCCGCCGCCGATGTAGCCGACCTCGGCCGGGAACCCCTCGTCGGTGATCGGCCCGGTCTGCACCAAGGAGTAGTGCATCTCGGGGATCTCGTTGATCACCCAGCCGAAGGCGTCGCGGTAGAACTGGCGGGCCCGGTCCCCGTCGTCGAAGGGGATCTCGAAGTGCACGACACGTCCGCTCATGGGCGCCAGCGTAGCGGCGGCAGTGCGTCGCAGACCGACGGGCACAACCCGCCTCCCGGCGCCGCCGCCCGGCGTGAGCTGGGCTTGTGCCCGTTCTCCTGCCCGGTTGTGGAGGGCCGGATGCGAACGGAACCCCACCCGGCCAGCATCGGAGCCATGCACCCGGTCGATGCCCTCCACCGCCTCGGCGGCGTCGCCACGTACGGCGCGCTGGCAGCGCTCACCGGGCGGCGAGGGCTCGAGGCGGGCATGCAGGCCGGCGACGTGGTCAAGGACGCGCGCGGACGCTACGCCCTACCCGCGGCCGACCAGGCGAAGCGTGCCGCCCACGCACTGAGCGGCGTCGTGTCCCACCTCAGCGCAGCGCTGCACTGGGGCTGGGAGGTGAAGACGATCCCCACCCGGCCGCACGTCACGATCCCGCGCAACCGCAACCTCCGGGCAGCCGCGCGAGAGGTCGCCCACCCCCACTGGGCCCGGCTGGATGCCCACGAGGTGATCGACGGAGTGACCACCCGGGACCGGACCTTGGTCGACTGCCTGCGCACCCTGCCCTTCGACGAGGCCCTGGCCGTGGCCGACTCGGCGATGCGCCATGGCGACGCGACGGCTGCCCACCTCGGACTGCTGGCGGCGGGGCTCGCCGGTCCCGGCGCCGAGCGCGGCCGGAAGGTCGCCCGGTGCGCCGACGGCGCAGCGGCGAACCCCTTCGAGTCCGTACTGCGGGCGATCTCCCTCGACGTTCCCGGTCTGGCCTTCCGGCCACAGCTGCGAATCACGGCACCCGGGTTCTTCGCCCGCCCTGATCTGGTGGACCCCGATCTGCGGGCTGTCGCCGAGGCCGATTCGAACACCTGGCACAACGGCAGCCGGGCCCAGCTGCGCCGCGACTGCCGGCGATACACCGGTCTCGTGGTCCGCGGGTGGTGGGTGACGCGTTTCGCGTGGGAGGACGTGATGTTCGAGCCCGACTACGTCGGCAGAGAGCTGGGATTGCTCGTCACCCGTGCGCGAGAACGGGCGCAACCCGCCTCCCGGCGCCGCCGCCCGGCGTGAGCTGGGTTGTGCCCGTTCTCCTGCCGGCCCCCTCAGCCGATCGCGGCCGCAGCCGCCCGACCGGCCACGCGTCCCGAGAAGAGGCAGCCGCCGAGGAAGGTGCCTTCGAGCGCGTTGTAACCGTGCACGCCGCCCCCGCCGAAGCCGGCGACCTCGCCCGCGGCGTACACGCCCGGCAGCGGCTCGCCGTCCGGCTGCAGCACGCGGGCGTCGAGGTCGGTGTGCAGCCCGCCGAGGGTCTTGCGGGTGAGGATGTTCAGCCGCACCGCGATCAGCGGGCCGTTCTTCTGGTCCAGGAACTTGTGCGGCGACGCGGTCCGGATCAGCTTGTCGCCGCGGTAGTTGCGGTGGCCGCGGATGAACGTGATCTGCGCATCCTTCGAGAAGCTGTTGTCGAGCTGGCGGTCGCGCTCGGTGATCACCGTGCGCAGCGAGTCGGCGTCGATCAGGGACGAGCCGGCAACCCGGTTCATGCCCTGGGCCAGCTCCTCGACCGAGTCGGCGACCACGAAGTCCTCGCCGTGCTGCTTGAACGCCTCGACGGGTCCGGGCGCACCGGGTCGCACCCGGGAGAGCAGCAGCTTGATGTCCTTGCCGGTGAGGTCGGGGTTCTGCTCGGAGCCGGAGAGGGCGAACTCCTTCTCGATCACCTTCTGGGTCAGCACGAACCACGAGTAGTCGTAGCCGGTGCGCAGGATCGCCCCGAGGGTGCCGAGGGTGTCGAAGCCCGGGAGGTACGGCGCGGGGAACCGCTCGCCGGTGGCCGAGAGCCACAGCGACGAGGGTCCGGGCAGGATCCGGATGCCATGGTTGTCCCAGATCGGGTCCCAGTTGCGCAGCCCCTCGGTGTAGTGCCACATCCGGTCGGGGTTGATGATCTCGCCGCCGGCGGCCTCGGTGATGAACTGCATCCGGCCGTCCACGTGCGCGGGCACGCCGGCCACCATGAACTTCGGGGGCCGGCCGAGCCGCTCGACCGGCCACTGCTTGCGGACCTGGTCGTGGTTGCCGCCGATCCCGCCGGAGGTGACGATCACGGCCTGGGCGGCGTACTCGAAGTCGGCGACCTCGTCTCGGTTCGACGCCTTCCCGCGCTCCATGTCGTCGGGCGCCAGCACCGCGCCTCGTACGCCGGTCACGACCCCCGCCGTCTTCACGAGGTCGTCGACACGGTGCCGGAAGCCGAAGGTGACCAGCCCGCGGGCGGCCGCCTCACGCACTCGGCGCTCGAACGGCGCCACGACTCCCGGGCCGGTGCCCCAGGTGAGGTGGAACCGCGGCACGGAGTTCCCGTGCCCGCCCGCGCGGCCGTCGCCGCGCTCGGCCCAGCCCACCACGGGGAACAGCCGGAGGCCCTGGTCGTGCAGCCACTGCCGCTTCTCGCCCGCGGCGAACCCGACGTACGCCTCGGCCCACTTGCGCGGCCAGTGGTCGCAGTCGCGGTCGAACTGGGCGCTGCCCATCCAGTCCTGCAGCGCGAGGTCGTAGGAGTCCTTGATGCCCATCCGCCGCTGCTCCGGGGAGTCGACCAGGAACAGACCTCCGAGCGACCAGAACGCCTGACCGCCGAGGCTCTGCTCGGGCTCCTGGTCCAGCAGCAGCACGTGCTTGCCCGCGTCGGCAAGCTCCGCGGTGGCCACGAGCCCGGCCAGGCCGGCTCCCACGACGATGACGTCAGCATCCATGGGTCGAGAGTGACATATTCTTAATGTGTCCTACAAGTGACACATCCTGTGGGTGTCCTCACAAGGGCTAGAGTGGCCGCATGGCCCGCCGACCCACGCCCGCGGACGCGTACGACGCCGCGACGCGCACCTACCTCGCGGGCCGCCGCCTCGACATGCGTGAGCTCGCCGCCGAGATCGAGGTGTCCCGCAACACCCTCTACCGGTGGACCGGCGGCCGGGAGCAGCTCCTCCAGGACGTGATCTGGTCGCTCAGCGACGCGACGATCGACCGGATCTGGGCGGAGACCAGCCGCCGCCGCGGCACCAGTCGCCTCGTCGAGGCGCTGCGCCGCTACCTCGTGACGATCGTCGAGTCCCGCGCGCTGCAGGAGTTCCTGCGCAACGAGACCTACGTGGCCCTGCGCCTGCTCACCTCGCACGGCTCCTTCCAGGACCGCCTCGTCGCGAAGGTGCGGCAGCTCGTCGACGAGGAGGCGGCGCGGGGCGCTTTCACGCCGCGCGCGGACACCGAGCTGCTGGCCTACGCGGCGGTGCGGACGATGGAGGGCTTCGTCTACAACGACACCGTGGTGCGCAGCGAGCCCGAGGTGGACCAGGCGGTGAAGGTCATCCGGCTGCTGCTGGAGTGACCCGCCCCGACCGGCACTCTCCTAGGGTGGGCACCATGTCGCAGTCGGTCACCTTGCGCGAGCCAGCCGGCCGCGTCTCGCCCCGGGCGCCCGTCGTCTGGGCGGTCGCCGCCCTCGTGCGCGGGATCGTGCTCGCCGCCGGGCTCGTCGTCGCCAGCGTCGTGCTCGAGCTGTTCTCGATGCCCTGGTGGGGCTGGGTCGTGTACGCCGTGGTGGCTCTCGGCTACGCCGCCCTGATGCCGGCGTACCGCTACCGCGTCCACCGGTGGGAGAGCACCGACACCGCGGTCTACACCCAGCGCGGATGGCTCAGTCGCGAGCGCCGGATCGCGCCGATGTCGCGGGTGCAGACGGTCGACCTCGAGCAGGGCGTGGTGAGCCGGCTGCTCGGCCTGGCCCACGTCACCGTCACGACCGCCTCCGCCGCCGGGCCGCTGCGGATCGACGGCCTCGACCGCGACGTCGCCGAGCGGCTGGTCGACGAGCTGACCCGGCGTACGGAAGCGGAGCCGGGAGACGCCACGTGACCGAGCGCACCGACCAGCTGACCGAGCTCGCTCGCGACGCGGACTGGCGCCACCTCGACCTGCGGATGCTGCTCGTGCACCCGGTCAACGAGCTGGTCCGCTTCCTGCCGCTGGTGATCGGCGTCTTCTTTCTCGGCCGGAGCAGCGAGGGCGACCCGTGGCACTACCTCGGCGTCGCGGTGCCGGTGCTGCTGGGGCTCTGGCGCTTCGCGAGCACGCGGTTCCGGATCACCGGCAGCCAGATCGAGCTGCGGCGCGGCCTGCTGAGCCGGAGCGTGCTCACCGCTCCGCTCGACCGGGTGCGCACCGTCGAGCTGACCGCCTCCCCGATCCACCGGCTCCTCGGGCTGGCCAAGGTCGAGATCGGCACCGGCAGCGGGGCGCGCAACGGCGACAACCGCCTGGTGCTCGACTCCCTCGGCACCGCGGAGGGGCGCCGGTTGCGCGCCGACCTGCTGCACCGGGCACCCGCGGTGCCCGACGCGGTCGCGGGCAACGCGGCCCGCGTACCGGACGGGCCCGCACCGGCCGAGACCGTGATCATGCGGCTCGACCCGTCCTGGGTGCGGTTCGCGCCGCTGACCACCTCGGGCCTGGTGATCGCGCTCGCGGCCCTCGGCGGGTCGAGCCAGGTGCTCGGCAACGTGATCGACCGGGCGGCGAACGCCTCGTCCGTCGGGGGTCGGGTGCGGGCCCTGCCGCTGCTGGTCACGATCCCGGCCGGCGTGGTGACCTTCCTGCTGGTGATCTCCACCCTGGCGATCGGCGGCTACCTCCTCGCCAACTGGGGCTTCACGCTCTCGCGCGACCCCTCCGGGCGGTCCTTCCACGTCCGCCGCGGGCTGCTCACCACGCGTGAGACCAGCATCGACGTCGACCGCCTCCGCGGTCTGGAGATCCACGAGCCGCTCGGGCTCCGCCTGGTCGGCGGCGGACGGCTCACCGCGGTCGTCTCCGGCCTGGGCCGGCGCGCCGAGGGCAGTACCTCGTTGGTGCCTCCAGCGCCGCGCACCGTCGTGATCGCCGTCGGCGAGCACACCCTCGGGGAGGCCGGACCGCTCTCGGTGCCGCTCGTCCCGCACGGTCCCGCGGCCCGCCGGCGGCGCTACCTCCGAGCGGTCGTGCCCTCCGGGCTCGTGCCCCTCGTCCTCGGCGTCCTCTGGCTGCTCGCCGGGTGGCCGCTGTGGCCGGCACTCGTGGCCCTGGTGCTGCCGGTGGCCGGCACGTGGCTGGCCGCCGACCGGTACGCCGGCCTCGGCCACGCCCTCACCGAGCGGTACCTCGTCGTGCGGTCAGGCTCGTTCCAGGGCCGTCGCGACGCGCTGCAGCGCACCGGGATCATCGGCTGGAACATCCGGCAGACGTTCTTCCAGCGCCGCGCCGGCCTGGTCACGCTCTGCGCGACCACCGCCGCGGGCAAGCAGGTCTACCACGTCCTCGACGCGCCCGAGGGCATGGCGATCGCCCTCGCCGACGCCGCCGTACCGGGGCTGGTGGACCAGTTCCTGGCTGGTTGAGGTGCGCGCCTCGAGACCTCGTCCGGGCCTGTGCCGTCGGCTCACCAGGTTTCGAGGCGGTTGCTGCGCAACCGCACCTCAACCACCAGCGCCCTCGGTCTGAGCCGAGACTGCGTCAAAGTCACCAGGTTTCGAGGCGGTTGGTGCGCCACCGCACCTCAACCAGCTGTCCGGTGGTTGAGGTGCGAGCCTGCGAGCCTCGAAACCTCCGGAGCTCAGATCAGCTTCTTGAGCAGCGGGATCGGGGCGTGACGCATCACGACGGAGAGCGGGGCCCACGGGAGGGCCGGGACGTGCGCGGAGGCCTTCTCCTTCTCGATCGCGTCGACCATGGCGCGCACGCCCTTCTCCGTGGACGCCATCAGCGGGGTCGACTGCTCGACCTTCTCGTTCATCTCCGAGCGGATGTAGCCGGGGTAGAGCACGGTGACCTTGATCGGCTTGCCGTGGAGCTCGGTGCGCAGGCCCTCGGCGAGGTGGGCCACACCGGCCTTGGTGGCGGCGTACGTCGTCAGCGTCTTGGGCATCCCGCGCATCGCCGACATCGAGCTGATCATCACCAGGTGGCCGGCGTTCTGCTCGCGGAAGATCTCCATCGCCGCCTCGGCCTGGGCCAGCGCCGCGACGAAGTTCGTCATCGCGGTCTGCCGGTTGGCGTCGTACCGACCGGTGCCCAGGGGCGCGCCCTTGCCCAGGCCGGCGTTGATGATCACCCGGTCGATCCGGCCGAAGTCGGCCTTGAACGCGCGGAACACCTCGAAGACCTGGCCGTCGTCGGTCACGTCGAGGTCCTTGATCTCGACCCGGGCGTGGGGGTGGTCCCGGTGGATCTCCTCGCGCAGCTGCTCCAGCCGCTCGGTACGCCGCGCGCACAGCGCGAGGTCGTGACCCAGGGCCGCGAACTGCCGCGCCATCTCGGCGCCGAGCCCGCTGCTGGCACCGGTGATCAGGATCGTCTTCCGCTCAGTCGCCATGCAACGGAGTCTTCCACGGCGGCCCGGCCGATACTCACGCGCGCCGGCCCGCGACGGCATGATCGACTGGACCCATGAGCCGGCTCGTCGATGCACGCAACGCGGTCGGACTGTCGTTCTTCCTCAACGGCGCCACGTTCGCCACCTGGGTGTCACGGCTGCCGGAGATCCGCCACCGGCTCGACCTCACCAACGGCGAGCTCGGCGTGGTGCTGCTGGCCGGCTCGATCGGGTCGATCCTGGCCCTGACCTGCGCGGGCGCGATCATCGCCCGCGTGGGCGCGGCCACGGCGGTCCGCGCGGGGGTCGCGGTCGACACGATCGGCATGGCCGGCATCGCCGTCGGGGCCGTCCTGCTCGACAGCGCTCCCGCCGTCGCGGTCTCGCTGTTCGTGTGGGGCGTCGGCATGGGCCTGTGGGACGTGTCCATGAACGTCGAGGGCGCGGGAGTCGAGCACCGGTTGGAGCGCAACATGATGCCGCGGTTCCACGCGCTGTTCAGTCTCGGCAGCGTGGTGGGCGCCGGCCTCGGCTCGCTGATGACCCGCATCGAAGTGCCGATGATCGCGGTGCTGCCGGTGGCCGCGGTGCTGATCTTCGTGAGCGTGCAGGCCACCACGGGGGCCTTCCTGCCGCGCGAGGTCGAGGAGCTCGAGCACGCTCCGCGCGGCATGGTCCTGGCCGCATGGCGCGAGCCGCGCACCCTGCTGATCGGGCTGATGGTGCTGGCACTGGCGCTGACCGAGGGCTCGGCCAACGACTGGCTGGCGATCGCGCTGGTCGACGGCCACGGCGTCGCGGCCTGGATGGGCGTCGCCGGCTTCGCGGTCTTCGTGAGCGCGATGACCACCGGCCGGTTCCTCGGCGCCTCGCTGCTCGACCGGTTCGGCCGCACCGCGACCCTCTGGGGCACGATGGGGCTCGCCGCCGTCGGCGTCCTCCTCGTCGTGTACGGCGCCAACGCAGCGCTGATCGTCACCGGCATCGTGCTGTGGGGAGTCGGGGCGTCCCTCGGGTTCCCGGTCGGCATGAGCGCGGCCGCCGACGACCCGGTGCGCGCGCCGGCGCGGGTGAGCGTGGTCTCGACGATCGGCTACACGGCGTTCCTCACCGGACCGCCGGTGCTCGGCTTCATCGGCGACCGGGTCGGCGCCCTGCACGCGCTGCTCCTGATCAGCATCCTGCTCGTCCCGGCCGCGCTGCTGGTGCCGGCCGCCCGCAAGCCCGAAGGCGCGCGCACGACGGTCAGCGGTAGGTGAGCAGCTCGGGGTCGCGGCCCTCGAGGTGGGTGTGCTCGTTGAAGGACACGAGGGTCACGCCCCGCCGACCCGTCACGAGCTTGGTCACCCCGCTGTTCACGCACACCACGTTGAGCCGGCTCCACAGCGCGGCGCCACCGCCGAGCAGGGCTGCGGTCGTCCACGAGATCGGACCACCTGAGGTGACCACGAGCGTGGTGCCTCCCGCCCCGCCGACGGTGTTTCGCAGTGCCTCCTCCACGCGGCCGGTGAACGCGGCGAACGGCTCGTGGTAGTCCTCGGCGTGCTCGCCGCGGATCCAGCGGTCGGTCGCCTGCTCCATCCAGGCCTGGAACTCCGCGGCGGACGGCTTCTCGCCGGCGAACGAGACCGGCACCTGCGCCAGCATCGACACGTGGTCGTACTCGTCCCAGCCGCGGTCGAGCTCGACGTCCACCCCGCCGAAGCCGCCGCCGGCCACGAGGCCCTCGACGGTCTCGCGGTGCCGCCGCATGCCGCCGCTGACCACCACGTCGGGCCGGATGCCGCGCGCCGACAGGGCGGCGCCGAGGAGGCGCGCCTGCTCGTGCCCGCGGTCGGAGAGCACGTCGTAGTCCGCGCCGTCCCACGAGGCCTGGCCGTGCCGGACCAGCAGCACCTGCCCCATCAGGCCGACTCGATGATCGAGCGGCAGCGCTGCTCGAGGTACTGCACCGCCGGGCCGAAGATCGCGTAGGACTCGTTGGTGGTCTGCTGGTGGAAGTAGCGGTAGTAGATCTGCTGGGCGATCACCGCGAGCCGGAACAGGCCGAACACCTCGTAGAACCGCCACTGCTCGGGGGTGATGCTGAACCCCATCTCCGTGCAGTAGTAGTCGACCACCTCGGCGCGCGTGAGCATGCCCGGCAGCGTCGTCGGCTGCCGGCGGAACTGCAGGAAGAACTCGTCGTCGTCGGCCTGCACCCAGTAGGACAGCGTGCCGCCGAGGTCCATCAGCGGGTCGCCGACGGTCGCCATCTCCCAGTCCAGGACACCGACCGGACGGGTCGGGTCGTCACGGTCCAGCACCAGGTTGTCGAACCGGAAGTCGTTGTGGATCAGGCAGTTCCCGACGTCGTCGGGCTGGTGCTCGGCCAGCCAGGCCATCACCGCCTCGCCGTCGGGCGCGTCGTCGGTGACGGCGTTGCGGAAGCGGGTCGACCAGCCCTCGACCTGACGGCGGACGTAGCCGGCGCCCTTGTTCATCGACGCCAGCGGGGTCGCGTCGACGTCGACGCGGTGCAGGTCGATCAGCACGTCGAGGGCGTTGGTACAGAGCTCGCGCGTCTGCGCCTCGCTCAGCCGCACCTCCGGCGGCAGGTCGCGCCGGGGGATGACCCCGTCGATGCGCTGCATCACGTAGAACTGCGAGCCGATCACCGACTCGTCCTCGCACAGCGCCACCATCGTCGGCACCAGCGGGAACACGCCGGCGAGACCCGCCTGGATGCGGTACTCCCGGGCCATGTCGTGGGCGCCCTTGGCCTTCTGGCCGGCCGGCGGCCGGCGCAGGATCAGGTCGTCGGTCTCGGTGCGCATCGAGTAGGTGAGGTTCGAGGCGCCGCCGCCGAACTGGCGGACGACCACGTCGCCGGTGAGCGGGTGGCCGTGGGCCGCGAGCCAGTCGCGGACCGCCTCGACGTCGAAGGCGTCCTCCTCGCGCACCTCGTGCGCGCCGGCGACGCCGCCGCTGGTAGAGCCTGCCGAAACCATCACCGCGCTCCCATCGCGTTGAGGCGGGCGGCCTGCTTGCGCATCAGGTCGTCGTACGCCGCCCGGTCGGTCACCTTGAGCTCGTACGCCGCGCGCGCGGCCTCGTCCGGCAGGATCAGCTCCTCGCCGCGATCCAGCGCCTCGAGCACCGCCGCGGCGATCTCGTCCGGTCCGAGCGGAGCGTGCGCCACCAGCGCTCCGATCACCTCGCCGACGGCGGTGTCAGTGCCCTGCATCGCGTCGACCAGGCCGGTGCGGAAGTAGGAGGGACAGACCACCGCCGCACGGATGCCGTACTCGGCCAGCTCGTGACCGAGCGTCTCGGTGAAGGCGACCACCGCGGCCTTCACCGCGTTGTAGGAGCCCATCCCGGCCGGGTGCACCAGCCCGGCCAGCGACGCGGTGTTCACGATCAGCCCGGAGCGCTGTCGCTTCATCATCGGCACGAACGCCTTCGTGCCCCGGACCACGCCGAACAGGTTGATCCCGGTGATCCACTCCCACTCCTCGATGCCGGCCACGTCGACCCGCCCACCGCCGGCGACACCGGCGTTGTTGAAGAGCACGTCGAGACCGCCCCACTCCCGGTCGACCCAGGCGACGGCGTCCGACCAGTCCTGGTCGGAGCGGACGTCGAGGGTCAGGTAGCCGACACCGTCGATCGGCTCCGCGGGGAGGTTCACGTCGGCGCTGACGACCTGGTCCCCACGGGCGACGAGTGCCCGGCACAGGGCGGCGCCCAGGCCGGAGGACCCGCCCGTGACCAGAGCGCGGGAGGGCCCCGACGGGCGCGAGCCCCGGACGCCTTCCGCGACGACGGGCGCGTTGGCCTCGTCGACCCGGTCGGTCACCGGTGCTTGCCGATCTCGATCCGCGCGACCAGTCCGCGGTGCACCTCGTCGGGACCGTCGGCCAGCCGCAGCGCGCGGGCGTTGGTCCACATCGCCGCGAGCGGGAAGTCGTCGGTCATGCCGCCACCGCCGTGCATCTGCATGGCCATGTCGATCACCTGCTGGGCGACGTTCGGCACGATCACCTTGATCTGGCTGACCTCGGACAGGGCGTTGAGGGCGCCGCCCTGGTCGAGCTTCCACGCGGCGTTCTGCACGAGCAGCCGGGCCTGGTCGATCGCGATGCGCGCGTCGGCGATCCGCTCCGAGTTGCCGCCGAGCTTGACCAGCGGCCGCCCGAACGCGGTGCGCTCGAGGCCGCGCTTGATCGCCAGCTCGAGGGCGACCTCGGCCTGCCCGATCAGCCGCATGCAGTGGTGCACCCGCCCCGGACCGAGCCGGCCCTGGGCGATCTCGAACGCCCGGCCCTCGCCCAGGAGGATGTTGCTCGTCGGCACGCGTACGTCGGTGAAGGCGATCTCGCCGTGGCCGACCGGCTCGTCGTACACGTGCATCGTGGGCAGCTGGCGCTCGATCCGTACCCCGGGGGTGTCGACCGGGACCAGCACCATCGTGTGCCGGTGGTGCCGGTCCGCGTCGGGGTCCGAGAGCCCCATGAAGACCAGGATCTTGCAGTCCGGGTGACCGCTCCCCGAGGTGAACCACTTGCGTCCGTTGATCACCACCTCGTCGCCGTCGACCACGGCGGTGGCCGCCATGTTGGTGGCGTCGGAGGAGGCCACCCCCGGCTCGGTCATCGCGAAGCCGGAGCGGATCCGCCCGTCGAGCAGGGGGACCAGCCACTCCTGCTGCTGCTCGGGGGTGCCGTACTTCAGCAGCACCTCCATGTTGCCGGTGTCGGGCGCGTTGCAGTTGAAGACGTACGGCGCCAGGAAGGTGGCGCGTCCCATCTGCTCGGCCAGCGGGGCGTAGTCGCTGTTGGTCAGGCCGGCGCCCCCGTGCGTGCCGAACTGCTCGGCCCAGGGCTGGTCGTGCCCGGCGGGCAGGAAGAGGTTCCACAGCCCCTGGGCGCGGGCCTTCGCCCGCAGGTCGGCCATGATCGGCGACTCGGCCCAGGTGCCGCTGAGCCGGGCCTCCTCGACGTCGCGCCGGTAGTCGGCCTGCACCGGCTCGATCTCCTCGCGGACGAACCGGCCGACCAGATCGGTGAGCTCGGCAGCGCGGGGCGACGGTGAGAAGTCCATGGGCCGACACTACCGAGCACGCACCCCCTGGGAGCGGGTGAGAAGGGTCACGGTCCGGCCCCTCGGTGTCACTGGCAGGCGCTGGCGATCCGGACGCCGTTGGGGGCCGTCACCATGCCCGGAGTGAAGCTGAGGACGCCGTCCCCGGGCTCCCCCGTCGCGGTGCGGATGTCGGCGGTCACCGTGGTCTTCTGGCCCGGGCTCAGCGACAGCGGCAGCAGCGCGACCTGGCGGCCCTTGTGCTTGTCGGCGGTGACCGAGTGGCCCTGGCCGTCGACCGTCATGCCGGTGATCTCGCCGCCGTACGGCGCGTAGATCCGGAGGTTGAACGCGATCGTGCCCTGCGCCGCGAACTGTCCGGTGCCCAGGATCCATGGCGAGAGCTTCTGGAAGTCCGCCGGCATCGTGGACGTGATCGCCATCGTCGCGCGGATGTCCTGCGCATCGCCGCGCCGGCAGTCGACCGCCGCTGCGGTGCTGCGGTACTGCAGGTAGTAGTCCATCTTCCCCGCGGTGCTGTCGTTGAGGTACATCCCGACCTGCGGGGTCCCGCTCTTCGCGATCAGCGCGCCGGAGACGGCGGTGCCCTGCAGCACCGCCTGCTCGTCGTCGTGGGCCGACCACACCTGGATGCGGTGCTCGCTCGCGCCGGTGGCGAGGCCGCGGATCGCGAGCTGCTGGTTGCCCTGCCCGGCCATCACCGAGTCGAAGATCTTGCGGGCGGCGTTCTCGAAGAAGGTGTTCTGCGCGTCCTGGGTGTCGAGCACCTGGTAGGTCTGGTTGAGCAGCGCGGGCACCACGTTGCCGGCGTTGAGGACGACGCCGTCCTTGACCGTGACGGGGCCGGTGCCGCGCATCATCTGCGCCAGGGCGAGCGGGTCGACCGAGACCACGCCGTCGAGCGTGACGTGCTGGCGCTGCTCGACCATGGCCTTCGCGATCTGCGCGGCCTCGGGGAAGTCCGGCGTGAAGTTGGTGTCACGCAGGTCGACCGCCGGGGTGGGGCCGTACTGCTGCTCGGTGTCGCGGGCGAGCTTGACCACGGGGGCGGTGAAGCCGTTGATGTCGGACGCCGAGCCCTGCCAGCCCATCGTGACCTTGCCGTTCTCGGCATGGAGGAGGGCCAGCGACCCCGGCAGGCCGCCGGTGGCGCGCAGCTCGGCGGGGTTCTGGATCATCAGCAGGTAGGTGCGCGGCTGCTCCGCGCCCAGCATGTCGGGGAGCAGCTCGAAGGCGTCGGCACTCGCCGTCGCGGCGGACCGGGCCCGGTCGACCTGGGTCTGCAGGTCGCCGACCAGGTCGTTGAAGGGGAACAGCAACCGGTCGGCGTGCGTGCCCTCGAGCCGGTGGGCGGCCCGGGCGATCGAGTCGGCGGCCCGGCGGACCGCGGGCGTGAGGCGTTCGACCTCCGCGAGGTCGATGCGCTGGTCCTGGGGGCGGAACCGGCCGGCGTCGACCGCCTCGCTCAGCTGCAGCGCGATCGGGGCGTTCTCGCGGGTCGCGGTGTCGAGCACGGCGGAGACCGTCTGCACCGCGCCGATGTCACGCCCCAGCCACGGAAGGTGCCGCCCCAGGTCCCACAACGGCCCGTCGGTGGAGCCCGCCGCCCGGTGCGTGTGCCGGCGCAGGTCGGCGAGCGCCCGGTTCGCGCCGTCGAAGTCGCCGTCGCGCACGCGCTGCTGGACCAGCTCCCCGCTGGTCCGTGCGTCGAGGAGCGCTCGGGACGCGGTCACGGCCTGCCAGGCGAACATGCCCAGCGCGACCAGCAGCAGCAGGGCGATGCCCCATCCGATCCGGCGGCGCGACAACCCGGACGTCGTCAGGTTGCCCACGTGCGGCGGACTAGGCGCCGGAGGCCTGGATCTCGGCCTCCTCGGCGCGGCGACGGGCGACCGTGACCGCCGTGGCACCGGAGACGAGGAGGGCGATGCCGCCCAGCAGGAAGAGCAGGTTCGGACCGCCCGTGTTGGGCAGGTCGGAGCCGACCGGAGGCGACACGGCGGTGCTGCGCGGCAGGACCGTGATCATGATCGTGCGCTCCCACGTCGCCGCCGCCCGCGCGCTGGACGCGGGTGCGGTGCGGGCGCTGTAGGCGCAGGTGCCGTGCAGCGGGATCTTGGTGACCTTGGTGACCTTCGGCGCCTGGTACGCCGTCACGAAGTCCTGGCCCGTCGACGATCCGCCCAGCCGGACGACGCCGTTCCACTCGAGGGTCCACGCGCAGGTCGCGCCCTGGGACGAGGCGGTCGCGGTAAAGCTCTCGCCGCCGTACAGCACCGACCGGTTGACCGTGAGGTCGAACCGCAGGTCGGGGTAGGCCTGTGCGGGACTCGAGAATCCCAGCATCGCGATGGCGGCGATCAGCGCGGCGAACGCAACTGCGCCGATCGACGACAACTTCTTCATGGTCGGCTCCCAGGACGTCGACATGAGTGGCGGATCGACACCCAGAGGGGTGCCGAATGCCTTCTCAACGAGAGCGGCCGGGCGAGGTTACGCAGGGATACAGAAACTCACCACTGGGGCGACAGTGAGACGCCGATGCTGCACGAAATGGGTGTATAAGGCAGGCTTGGCCCGGCACTGCGGGCCCGGCAGCGCGGCTCCGGGCTCCTTCCTCGACATCGGAGACCCCATGAAGAAGGCCTCGACGGCTGCGCTCGGCGTCCTGCTGCTGATCGCGCTCACCGCGTGCGGATCGAACAAGTCGGACAACAAGGACAAGGTGTCGCTGTCCAAGGACGACAAGGTCGCGGTCGCCAACCTCGAGAAGGCCTTCACGTCCTCCACCACCGGGGCGCTCACCACCACGGAGGCCAAGTGCGTCGCCACCCGGTTCGTGTCGACCGTCGGGGTGAAGAAGCTCAAGTCGGCCAAGCTCCTCGACGACAAGCTCCAGGTCAACACGACCGCCAGCCCCTCGTTCGACACCGACACCTCCGGCAAGTTCGCCGACGCGCTGCTCGGCTGCGTGAACTACCAGAAGCGGCTGGCCGAGGAGACCGCGAAGACCGACCCCACGATCGACGCGGCGAAGTTCCAGAAGTGCCTGGAGGACAAGCTCCCCGACTCGCTGGTCAAGAAGATGGTGGTCGCGTCGCAGACCCAGTCGAGCGAGGCGGCCACGATCGGCAAGCAGGGCACGCAGGCCATGACCGACTGCAAGGCGCAGTCGAAGAAGTAGGGCCTAGGTCGCGACGACCGACACGACCCGGGCGCGCACCTCGGGAACGGCCCACTGGGCCGCGGTGCGCACCAGTCGCACGGCCGACCAAGACAGCAGCGGTACGGCGACCAGGGCCGGGATCGTCCAGCTGTCGGCGAGCGCGGTCGCGGAGAAGAGCAGGCCGACGACCGTCGTCCTCAGGGCCAGGCGGGCGCTGTAGCCGGCCATCACCACCGGCGGCGCCGGGGTCGCCCGGGCGCTGCGCATGTCCATCGCGTACGGCCGCTCGACCGACCACCGCATCGAGGTGGCCACCACCTGGCTCGCCACGACGACCGCCGCGGCGAGGGCGGAGCAGAGCTCGGCAGCGGTCGGCGTACCGGCACGCAGGGCGGCGAGCATGATCGTGAATCCGGCGGCCGCGAGCAGCACCTCGAAGAGCACGATCACCTTGGCGTAGTAGGCGATGCCCGCCGAGACGGGGAGGCTGTCCCGCCAGAGGGCGCCCCGCCCGTCCAGGCACCAGGTGTTGACGCCGAAGAGCAGGGCGCCACCGGACGCGACCAGCCCGGGGAGGATCGTCACCATGTCCCACTCGAGCCGGCCGGCGAGGGCGACCAGCCCGGGCATGAACGCGAGCACGATCAGGCCGCGTCGCAGCGGCACGGCGCGCCAGATCGAGGCCCGGTCGATGCGCACCATCGCGCGCAGGTCGGAGCGCGGGTTCGGCCGCGGCTCGATGTGGCCGGACTCCAGGCGGAGCTCCTCGCGCAGCGGCCGGTGCAGGGCCCAGCGGGCGGGCAGCAGGCCGAGCAGGGTGGCTCCGACCAGCATCGCCAGCAGCACCGCCACGACCTGCGCCCAGGCGGTCCACTGGTGCCCGCTCGGGTACGCCGCGGCGAGGTAGACCTGCACGGTCGGGCTGCGGTCCAGCAGCGGCACGAGCTGGTCCGCGAGCACCACGACGACCACGGCTCCGATCGCGGTGGCGGCGATGAGGCGGGCGACCAGGATGCCGTGCGGTCCGCGCCGGATGCCCTCGAAGACCCAGCCGAGTGCCTGGCCGAGCGCGGTCGCGAACCCGATCCAGGCGAGCAGCGGCACGGCGGCCGCGACCAGCGCGGTGGGTCCGACGACGTACGTGGTGAGCGCGATGATCGTCCACGCCTGCAGCAGCCACGCGATGTTGAGCGGTGCCAGGAGCAGCGCGCCGAAGTGCTCGGTGACGCTGGAGACCGGGAACGCGACGGCCTGCTCGCGGGGGACCACCTCGCGACCCCCGCCCGACGCGATCGCGGCGAGCACGGCGAGCACGAGGAACCCGAGGTAGAGGGTCGGCAGGATCGCGACGAACTTGCCCGCGTCACGGCTGTGGAGCGGCGCCCGCAGGTACGCCGGCACGACGATCGCGGCGACGGTCAGCAGCAGCACCGTGCCGCCGGCGATGCGCAGGCGCCTGCGCGATCGCCGGTTGAGCCCGGCGGACCGGAACGCCAGCAGGGCGCGCAGGTCGACCAGGCCGCGGCCGACCTCAGTCCAGGAGTGCTCGGTACGCACGCGCCCCTGCCTCCCCCACGAGGGCGTCGGCGTCCATCGACGCGACGGTCGACCCGCCCCGGAGGACCAGGGCGTCCTCGCACGCCTCCATCGCCAGGTCGCGCAGGTGCGTGGAGACCAGCACGGCCGCGCCGCGCGCCTTGGCGTCGTCGATCACCTGCTGGGTGGCCTCGACCCCGAGCGGGTCGACACCGTCGAACGGCTCGTCGAGGAGGAGCACCCCGGGCTGGTGGAACGCCGCGAGCACGACCGAGAGCCGCCGGCCCATGCCGTGGCTGAAGCCGCCGGTCACGCGGTGCGCGGCATCACCGAGCTCGAAGCGCTCGAGCAGGTCCTGGGCACGCGTCTCCCAGCCCTCCATCCGGCGCAGGCGTGCGGCGAGCTGGAGGTGCTCCCAGGGCGTGGCCCGCGGGACGAGCCCGCCGACGTCGGGGCAGTAGCCGGTGGCCCGCTTCACGGTGAGCGGGTCGGAGCGCACCTCGACGCCGTCGACGAGCACCTCGCCCGCGGTCGGCGGGATGACCCCACCGAGCACCCGCATGGTGGTCGACTTGCCGGCTCCGTTGCGGCCCAGCAGGGCGGTCGCGCGGCCGGCGTACGCGACGATGTCGATGCCGCGGACGGCCTCGACGGACCCGAAGCGCACCCACAGTCCGCGCACACGGATCCGCTCGCGTCGGCTCTGGTCGCGCTCCACCCCCGCATTCTCCCCGACCGACCCCGGCGTCGCAGAAGAATGTCTGAAATGTCCGAGCCGCCCGGGCCACGAGGTACGAGTGGCCCGGGCGACGCGAGGAGGTCGAGCGAGCCTCACCGGGCGAGCGTGCGAGCCCGGTGAACGGCGGGTCGAGACCCCTGAACTGCTCAGGCCGGGAAGGTGCCGCCCTGCTCGGCCACGGCGACCAGGCTGGCCGGCGGCTCGAAGCGCTCGCCGTACTTCGCGGCGAGCTCGCGGGCCCGGGCCACGAACCCGGCCGGGCCGCGACCCGTCCTGCCCTCGAAGCCGTTGATGTACTGGATCGCGCCGCCGGTGATCGCCGGGAAGCCGATCCCGAAGATCGAGCCGATGTTGGCCTCGGCGGCGGAGTGCAGGACACCCTCGTCGAAGCACTTGACCGTCTCGATCGCCTCGACGACCAGCTGTCGGTCGGCGATGTCCTCGAACGGGATCTGCTCCTCGGCCGGCGGGAACGTCTCGGCCAGGCCCTCCCAGAGACCGGCGCGGTTGCCGTTCTCGTCGTAGGAGTAGAAGCCGGCGCCCTTGAGCTTGCTGGAGCGGCCGATCTCGATCATCGTGTCGATGACCTGCTCCGAGGGGTGGGCCACCCAGGTGCCGCCCTCGCGCTCGACGGCGTCCTTCGAGGCCTTGCGGATCTTGTACATCAGCTCCATGTTCAGCTCGTCGCTGATCTGGAGCGGACCGACCGGGTAGCCGGCCATCGTGGTCGCCCGCTCGATGCTCATCGGGTGCACGCCCTCGGCGAGCATCGAGATGCCCTCGTTGATCTGCGTGCCGATCACGCGCGAGGTGAAGAAGCCACGGCTGTCGCTCACCACGATCGGCGTCTTCTTGATCAGCTGGACGATGTCGATCGCCTTCGCCGTGGTCTCGTCGGTGGTCTCCGCGCCGCGGATGATCTCCACGAGCGGCATCTTGTCGACCGGCGAGAAGAAGTGCAGGCCGATGAAGTCGGCCGGCCGGTCGACGCCGGCAGCCAGCTCGGTGATCGGCAGGGTCGAGGTGTTCGAGCACAGCAGCGCGTCGGCGTTGATGTGCTCGGCGATCTCGGCGAAGACCTGGTGCTTGAGCGACGGGTCCTCGAAGACCGCCTCGATGACCAGGTCGCAGCCCTTCGCGTCGGCCGGGTTGTCGGTCGGCAGGATCCGGTTGAGCAGCTCGTCGGACTTCTCCTGGGTGAGCTTGCCGCGGGAGACCGCCTTGTCGTTGATCTTCTGCGAGTACGCCTTGCCGCGCTCGGCCGCCTCGATCGAGACGTCCTTGAGCACGACCTCCAGGCCGGCCCGCGCGCAGACGTAGGCGATGCCCGCGCCCATCATGCCGGCGCCGAGCACGATCACCTTGCTGGGCTGGAACTTCTCCACGCCCCGCGGCCGCAGCGAGCCGGAGTTGATCGCCTGCAGGTCGAAGAAGAACGCCTGGATCATGTTCTTCGCGGTCTGGCCGGTGACCAGCGAGGCGAAGTAGCGCGACTCGATGGTGCCGGCGTTCTCGAAGTCCACCTGGGCGCCCTCGACCGCGGCGGCCATGATCGCCTCGGGAGCAGGCATCCGGACGCCCTTGAGCTGCTTGCGCAGCGTCGCCGGGAAGGCGGGGAGCATGCCGGCGAGGGCCGGGTGCGACGGCGTACCGCCGGGCATCTTGTAGCCCTGCTGGTCCCACGGCTGCGCCTTCGCGGCGTCGTTGTCCTGGTTGTCCAGGACCCACTGCTTCGCCGCGGCGAGGAGCTGGTCGGGCTCGACGACCTCGTGCACCAGGCCCTTGGCCTGGGCCGCCTCGGGCTTGTAGCGCTGGCCCTGCAGCAGCACGTCCATCAGCGCCGACTGGATGCCGAGCAGCCGCACGGTGCGCGTCACGCCGCCACCGCCGGGCAGCAGGCCGAGGGTGACCTCGGGCAGGCCGATCTCGTAGCGGCCCGCCGCGGCGATCCGGTGGTTGAAGGCGAGCGCGATCTCCAGGCCGCCACCGAGGGCGGCGCCGTTGATCGCGGCGACGGTGGGTACGCCGAGGCGCTCGATGCGCCGCAGCTGGGCCTTGATCGCCTGGCTCTTGTCGAAGATCTCCTGCGCCTGGTCCTCCCGGACCGACTGCAGGTCCTCGAGGTTGCCGCCGGCGAAGAAGGTCTTCTTCGCGGAGGTGACCACCACTCCGGTGATCGAGTCCTTCTCGGACTCCAGGCGGGCGACCGCCTCCTCCATCGAACGGCCGTAGAGCTCGTTCATCGTGTTGGCGCTGGCGGTCGGGTCGTCCAGCGTGAGGACGACGATCCCGTCGGCGTCCTTCTCGTAGCGCACTGCTGATTCAGTCATGGGTTTTTCCGTTCTCGAAGTCTTGGGTTGCGTTGGCCGGATCGGTCACCAGGTTTCGGCACGCTCTTCGCGGGTTCGTTCCTCACCCGCGGACGCTGCTCAACCACCGATGAACGGATCCGACCTCGTTCCTCGGTCAGATCCGTTCGACGATGGTGGCGATGCCCATGCCGCCGCCGACGCAGAGCGTGGCGAGGCCGCGGCGCAGGTCGCGCCGCTCGAGCTCGTCGATGAGCGTGCCGAGGATCATCGCGCCGGTCGCGCCCAGCGGGTGGCCCATGGCGATCGCGCCACCGTTGACGTTGGTGATCTCGTCGGTGATGCCCATGTCGCGCATGAACCGCATCGCGACGGCGGCGAACGCCTCGTTGATCTCGAAGAGGTCGATGTCGCCCACCTCGAGCCCGGCCTTGGCCAGGGCCTTCCGGGCCGCAGGCGCGGGGCCGGTGAGCATGATCGTCGGGTCGGAGCCGGACACCGCGGTGGCGATGATCCGCGCCCGGGGCGTGAGCCCGAGGTCGGTGCCGACCTGCTCGTTGCCGATCGCGACCAGCGCCGCACCGTCGACGATGCCGGAGCTGTTGCCGGCGTGGTGGACGTGGTTGATCTTCTCGATCCAGTGGTACTTCTGCAGCGCCACGTCGTCGAAGCCGAGGTCGCCGTGCATCTGGAAGGACGGCTTGAGCCCGGCCAGGGTCTCCACCGTGGTGCCCGGCTTGATGAACTCGTCCTTGTCGAGCACGGTGAGGCCGTTGAGGTCCTTCACCGGGATGACCGACCCGTCGAAGTAGCCGTTGGCCTGCGCCTTGGCGGCACGGGCCTGGGACTCGGCGGCGTAGGTGTCGACGTCCTCACGGCTCCACCCCTCGATCGTGGCGATCAGGTCGGCGCCGATGCCCTGGGGCACGAACGAGGTCTGGAAGGCGGTGTGGGGGTCGGACGCCCAGGCGCCGCCGTCGGAGCCCATCGGCACGCGGGACATGGACTCGACGCCACCGGCGAGGATGAGGTCCTCGAAGCCGCCGCGGACGCGGCCGGCTGCCTGGTTGACCGCCTCGAGACCCGAGGCGCAGAAACGGTTGAGCTGCACGCCCGCGACCGTGTCGGGCAGGCCGGCCGCCAGCGCCGCCGTCTTGGCGATGTCACCGCCCTGGTCGCCGATCGGGGAGACGACGCCGAGGACCAGGTCGTCGATCCGGTTCGGATCGAGGTTCGGGTTGCGCTCGCGGATCGAGTCCAGCAGCCCGACGACGAGGTCGACCGGCTTGGTGCCGTGCAGCGACCCGTCCTTCTTGCCCTTGCCCCGCGGGGTGCGGATGGCGTCGTACACCAGCGCTTCAGGTTGTGCCATGAGTAGTCCCAACTCTTTCGGTGGAGCCCGGAGAACGAGCCTGGAGATCAAGCGTGGAAGGTGGAGCAGCGAGGCGCCGCGAGGCAGGGGGAAGGCCCTGCGGAGCGCCCTCGCCATTGTGACAGCAGTACTGTCAAGGTCAATGGGGCGCGGGATGTGGCCTACCTCACCCAGCCGGGCCGGCAGCGGCCCTCGATCGCTCCCGACGGGCCACACGGTCCGACAACGGGGGACCAAGGACTCCGCACGGAGACCGCCGGTTCGCCTAACCTCGAGGTACGACGGCAGGAGGTGCCCCCCGATGAGCGAAGACGAGCCGATCGGCGTGATGACGACCGACGAGTGCTGGGACATGCTGCGCGCGAACGAGTTCGGACGGCTCGCGTTCCACCTCGCCGGCGAGGTGCACCTGACCCCGATCAACTACGCGGTCGACCACGACACGCTGCTCTTCCGCACGGCCGAGGGCAGCAAGCTGCTCGGCGTGGAGATGAACCCCGACGTGGCCTTCGAGATCGACGAGTTCGACGAGCACCACGCCCGCAGCGTCGTGCTGCGGGGGGTGGCGCGCCACCTGGGCGAGGACGAGGAGCACCGCGCGGAGAACGTTCCGCTGCGCCCGTGGGTGCCGACCCTGAAGTACGACGTGGTCGAGATCCGGCCGACCGAGATCAGCGGCCGACAGTTCGAGCTCAGCCGCCCGTGGCTGCACATCATCCCGGGGCGGTGAGGGAGCCGACGCGCGTGCCGTAGGTTCTTCCCGTGGAGCAGCACCCCGATCTCGGCGACCCGGTCGTCCTGCGCGACCCCGAGGGTCGTGAGCACCCCAGCACCGTCCGCGACCTCGGAAACGGTCTGCTCGTCGTGGCACAGCCCCGCGACGTCCCGGCCGACGAGGTGATCGGCACCGGCGCCGACGTGACCGTCACCTGGGCGGACGCCGACGGCGTCGTCATGGTGCTGCCGACGCGGATCCTCGCCGTGCACAGCGACGGGCCGGTGGCGCGGTGGTCGCTGGCGGTGACCGGACCGGCGTACACGCAGCAGCGCCGACGGTCCGAGCGCACGGCGGCGTCCGGCCCGGTGGCGATCCGGACGGTCGGCGGCGAGCAGAGCCACGTGGTGAACGGGAGCCTCGTCGACGTGAGCGAGGGCGGCGTCCGGTGCGCCGTGGCCGCGGGGGCCGCTGACCGGATCCTCATGGGCCCGCAGGAGGTGGTCGCGGAGTTCCGGCTCGGCACGGTCGACTTCGCCGTGCCGGGCCGCGTCGAGTTCCTCCGGCCGACCGCCAACCCCGCCCGGCTCGAGGACCTGGTCGTCGTGTTCGACGAGCCGGTCTCGGACGTCGGGGCGTTGCGCAAGGAGGTCTTCGCCCTGCAGGTGCGCTCGCTCGAGGAGGCCGCCGGCGAGGGCGACGAATCGGCCGAAGGGGCCGGCGCGACGTAGGCCCACCGGCGGACCGGCCCGCGACTCGGACTCTGGCCCGGTCGTGAGCGACGCGGCGCCGGCCTCCGAGGTCAGGCGGCGATGCGGCGGTCGTTCGCCGCGCGCCGGTCCATGGCGACGATCGCGCGGCGCACCTTCGGCCCGCCCGTGGTCATCTTGTAGAGCTTGACCAGCTGCTGCGGGAGGTTCGAGACGGTGGTGTGCTCGAGCCAGCCGTTGGGCAGCGAGAGCCGGACCACCTTGTGCCACGCGGAGTAGAGCTGCTTCGGGAACGGCGCGGCGTGGTAGTTCAGCCCGTACTTCTCGAAGAGGGCCCGGACCTTGGGGGCCACCTCGGCGTACCGGTTGCTCGGGAGGTCCGGGAACAGGTGGTGCTCGATCTGGTGGCTCAGGTTGCCGCTGGCGATGTGCATCGCCGTGCCGCCGGAGATGTTGGCCGCGCCGAGCATCTGGCGCAGGTACCACTCGCCCTTGGTCTCGCCCTCGATCGAGCGCTTCTCGAAGGTCTCGACTCCCTCGGGGAAGTGGCCGCACATGATGATCGAGTTGCTCCACAGGTTGCGGACGATGTTCGCGGTGAAGTTCGCAGCCAGGGTGGGCAGGAACGACCCGGTCGGGATCGAGAGCGCCGGGTGGACGACGTAGTCCTTGGTGGCCTGCTTGCGGATCTTGCGGAGCACGCCCTTGAGCCGGCGCTGGAACTCGGGGTCCTTGAGCTTCTTCTTCTTGATCGTCGCGCCGAGCTCGAGGTCGTACGCCGCGATGCCGTACTCGAAGAAGACCGCGTTGATGAAGCTCCACAACGGCTGGCCCAGGTACATCGGGTGCCAGGGCTGCTCCTCGTCGACGCGCGAGATGCCGTAGCCGAGGTCGTTGTCCTTGCCGATCACGTTCGTGTACGTGTGGTGCAGCTCGTTGTGCGAGTGCTGCCAGTCCTTGGCCGGGGTCGCCATGTCCCACTCCCAGGTGGTGGAGTGGATCTTCGGGTCGCGCATCCAGTCCCACTGGCCGTGCAGGACGTTGTGGCCGATCTCCATGTTCTCGAGGATCTTCGCGACGCTCAGGCCCGCCGTGCCGAGCAGCCAGGCCGGCGGGAACACCGAGGCGAGCAGCACGATCCGGCTGCCGAGCTCGAGGGTGCGCTGGGTCTTGATCATCGTGCGGATGTACGCCGCGTCGGCGGCACCGCGCGACTCGATCACCTCGGCGCGGATCGCGTCGAGCTCGCGTCCGAGCTGCTCGATGTCCTCCGCGGTGAGGTGGGCGATCGGGTTGTCGGACTTCTTCTGGATCGTGGTCATGGTGTCTCCTCTTTCGCCGGTGGTCGAGGTGCGAGCTGGCGAGCCTCGAAACCTCCGGGGTTGGTGGTCGAGGTCAGCGGTCGAAGGTGCACGGGCCGGCGGCCGCGTTGATGCAGGTCTGGACGAGGACTCCACCGGGGTCGGTCTCCCCCGGGACGGCGGTGGTGAGGTCACCGCTGCGCAGGTCGCGCACGGCGCCGCTGAGCAGGGGCGTGACGCAGCTGTAGCAGACGCCCATGCGGCAGCCCGAGGGCATCAGCACACCGGCGGCCTCGCCGGCCTCGAGGATCGGCGTGCTGCCGTCGGCCTCGACGACCGCGCCGGTCCGGCCGAAGGTCACCTCGCCGCCCTCGCCGACCACCACGGTGGTCGCCCGGAACTGCTCGGTCTGGAGCGGGAGGCCCGCCGCGGCGTGGTGCTGCTCGATCGCCTCGAGCAGGCCGCCGGGCCCGCAGGCGTAGGTGGTGCGCTCGGCGAGGTCGGGGACCAGGTCGGCGAGGTCGGCCACGTCGAGCACGCCGTGCTGGTCGTCGTACCGGGCCACGAGGCGGACCGCCCCGGCCTGGTCGAGGGCCTGCAGGTCGCGCAGGAAGATCGAGTCCGGCTCGCTGGGTGCGACGTGCACGACCACGATGTCCAGGTCGCGGCTGCGGGGCAGCACGACGACGCCCTCGTCGGTCGACGGGAACAGGTTGCGCAGCATCCCGATCACCGGGGTGACGCCCGAGCCGGCGGTGACGAAGAGGAACGTGCCGGCAGCGGGGCCGTCGGGCGCGGTGGGGAGCACGAAGTCGCCGCTCGCCTGCTCGAGGTGCACGAGGGTGCCCGGTCGGGTGTGGTGCACCAGGAAGGGGCTCACGGTGCCGCCGGGCACCGCCTTGACGGTGATCGAGATGAACCCGTCGCGGCGCGGCCCGTGGGTCAGGGAGTAGGCCCGCCACTGGCGGACGCCGTCGACGTCGACGCCGACGCGCACGTACTGCCCGGGCACGTGCCCGGCCCAGTCAGCACCCGGACGGATCACCAGGGTCGCGGCGTCACGGGTCTCGGCCACGACCTCGACGACCCGCCCGCGCAGCTGGGCGCCGCGGCGCAGCGGGTGGAACAGGTCGAGGTAGTCGTCGGGGACGAGCGGGGTGGTCGCCGCCTGGGCGATCTGGGCGAGGCGGTCCCGCAGCGGGTGCCGGAGCGCCGTCGGCCGCGCGATCGTGTCGGTCATGGGTCCAGTCTGTCTGCCCGTCGAGTCAAAGAGATGACCTCTCCACGTGAATCCATCGGCTACTTTTGTTCTCTGCGAACAAAGGAGAGGCGATGCCACAACGCGAGACGATGGCCCTGCGGCTGCCCGCACCCGTGGTGGGCGCGATGCGTCGCGACATCACCTCGGTCGCCGAGCAGGTGATCGCCGCCGTCATCCACGAGGTGCCGAGCTACAGCGACCCGTTCCGGGGCCAGATGGGCCGCAACATCGAGGTGGCCGTGAAGGTCGCGCTGGAGGGCTTCCTCGACCTCGCCGCACGCCGCGAGGGCATCGACGCGGGCGACCAGATCGAGACGGTGCTCGAGGCGGCGTACGCGTTGGGTCGCGGCGAGGCCCGGAGCGGGCGGAGCATGGATGCCCTCGCCCGCGCCTACCGGGTCGGGGCGCGCGTCGCATGGCGGGAGATGAGCGAGGTGGCCGTCGCGGCCGGTCTGTCCGCGACGATCACGGCGCGGTTCGCCGAGCTGGTCTTCGCCTACATCGACGAGCTCTCCGACGCCAGCGTCAGCGGCCACGCCGACGAGCTGGCGACCTCGGGCCGGCTCCGGCAGCGTCGCCTCGAGCGCCTGGCGATCCGGCTCCTCGAGGGTGCGCCGGAGGCCGACCTGGTCGGGGCGGCGGAGCGCGCGGACTGGGCACCCCCGGACCTGCTGGTCGCGGTGATCCTCCCGGAGGACAAGGTCCGCTCGGTGCAGGCACGGCTCGACCCGCGCCTGCTCCAGCTCTCCGAGGACGTGCCGGTCCTCGACATCGACAGCGGGCTCACCGTGCTGCTGGTGCCGGTCGCCTCCGTGCGCGGGCGTTCGACCCTGCTCCGCGTGCTGCGCAACGCCGACGGTGTGGTCGGACCGGCACGCCCGTGGACGGCCGTGCGGGCGTCGTACCTGCGGGCGCTGCGTGCCCAGCGCCTCGGCCTGCTCGGCGACACCGAGACCCACCTCGCCGAGCTGGTCCGCACCGCCGACGCCGACGCCCTCGCCGACCTGCGCGAGCGTGCGCTCGCTCCGCTCGGCGACCTGCGACCGGCGTCAGCCGAGAAGCTGGCGGACACCTTCGCGGCCTGGCTGCGCCACCACGGCCGCCGCGACGAGATCGCCGCCGCCCTGTTCGTGCACCCGCAGACCGTCCGCTACCGGATGGGCCAGCTGCGCGACCTGTACGGCGACCGCCTCACCGACCCCGACTTCGTGCGGGACGCGACCATCGCGCTGGCGTGAAGCGGACGCGCGGATAGTCCGGCACGTTCGGCATCGAATTCCGCCCGGAACACATGCCGAACGTGCCGGACTATCCGCCCCTCAGGCCTGGACCGCGGCGCCGGACTCGATCAGCTTCTCGACGTCCTCGATGCCCCACGCGGCCAGCGCCTCGCGGGTGTGGGCGCCGGCGGCCGGGGCCGGCGGGAGGCCGAGCGTGGCCTCGGTGCGGGAGAACCGGGGGGCCGGTGCCGGCTGGACGAGGCCGTCCTTCTCCACGAAGGTGCCTCGCCCCTCGATGTGCGGGTGGTGCACGGCCTCGCTCATCGGGAGGATCGGCGCGACGCAGGCGTCGGTGCCGTCGAAGACCGCCGACCACTCCGCCTGGGTCTTCTCCTTGAACCGCTGGGCGATGACCGCCCGCAGCTCCTCGGCCCGGTCGAAGTCGTAGCGGTCGGGCGCCGCGTCACGGATGCCGAGCAGGTCCACGAACGCCTCGTAGAACTGCGGCTCCAATGCTCCGACCGACATGTGCTTGCCGTCGGCGGTCTCGTAGATGTCGTAGTACGGCGCGCCGCCGTCGAGCAGGTTGGCCGCCCGCTCCTCCTTGAAGGTACCGCTGGCCAGGAAGGCCGCCCCCATCGCGTTGAGGCTGGCCGTGCCGTCGACGATCGCCGCGTCGACGACCTGTCCCCGGCCACTCACCCGCGCCTCGAGGAGGGCGGCGAGCACGCCGATCACCAGGTACGTCGAGCCGCCGCCGAAGTCGCCGACCAGGTTCGTCGGGAACTGCGGCTTCTCCTTGACCTGACCCAGGCCGAACAGCGTGCCCGTGATCGCGATGTAGTTCATGTCGTGGCCCGCCGCCGACGCCCACGGGCCGGTCTGGCCCCAGCCGGTCATCCGGCCGTAGACCAGCCGCGGGTTGCGCGCCAGGCACGCGTCCGGACCGATGCCGATCCGCTCGGTGACTCCGGGACGCATGCCCTCGACCAGCACGTCGGCGTCCTCGACCAGGCGGAGCACGGTCTCGACGGCCTCGGGGTTCTTCAGGTCCAGGGCCACGCTGGGCCGGCCGCGGTTGAGCAGGTCGTGCGACCCGCCGGTCAGCATCTGCCCGCCCGGCCGCTCGATCCGGATCACGTCCGCGCCGAGGTCGGCGAGCAGCATGCACGCGTGCGGCCCGGGGCCGATGCCGGCGATCTCGACGACCTTGATGCCCGCGAGCGGACCCGTGCCCTGACCGAGTGCGTAGCTCATGCGCGGATCATGACAGATCCACTGTCACAGTCCGGGGCACCGTCCGGTGGTCGGCCTCAGGGCTCGAACGGCGGCGGCCCGACGATCTCGATCGCACCGGTACGCAGCGCGGCCTCCCGGATCCGGTCGAAGTCGACGGGGACTGGCTCGCTTCCGGGCAGAGCCGGCTCGCTGGCCATCCGGTAGAACGCCTCGTCGGTGCCCGGCGTCTGGATGGTCAGGGACCGCATCGTCGGCGAGGTCACCATGAAGGCATGCGGCACTCCCCGCGGGACGACGGCGACGCCGCCGGTCGACAGCGAGTGCTTCTCGCCGTCGATGTCGAGGAGGATCTCGCCGTCGAGGATGTAGAAGGTCTCGTGCGCAGCCGGGTGAACGTGCATCGGCGTCACCTTGCCCTTCTCGCCCACGAACTCGGAGAGGAAGAAGTCGCCTCCGGTCTCCTCCGGCGTGGCCAGCCAAGTCATCAGCCCACCGCCGTAGAACCAGCGCTGCTCGCTCTCGCCGCTGTTGCGCACCGTTGCCACCAAGGTCATGAGAGCCTCCGCTCGTTTATGGGACTGGAGTCCCATGACGAAACTACGGTACCGTGAGTGTCGTGTCAACGGCGTACGAGGAGTCGGGCCGCACCCGACAGAAGCAGCGCACCCGCAACGACCTGATCGCAGCGGCGCGCGAGCTGATCTCCCTGGGCGGGGCGGCCCCGACGGTGGAGGAGACAGCCTTGGCCGCCGGCGTCTCGCGGACGACCGCGTACCGCTACTTCCGGAGCCAGGAGGAGCTGCTCGTCGCAGCCCACCCCGAGATCGATCTCGTGTCCTTGTTGCCGACCGGTATCGGCGACGACCCCGAGGTCCGCCTGCTCTCCGCCGTCAGGACCTTCCTCGACAGCACCCTTGACGCCGAGCCCCAGCAGCGCACGATGCTCCGGCTCTCGCTCGAGCCGACGACGACTCCGAGCCAGCTCCCGCTGCGCCAGGGCCGCGCGATCGGCTGGTTCGAGGACGCGCTCGCGCCGGCGAAGGCCCAGCTCTCCCGCGCCGAGATCCACCGCCTCGCGATCGCCGTGCGCAGCGCCGTCGGCATCGAGTCGCTGGTGTGGCTCGTCGACGTCGCCGGACTCAGCCGCGCGGAGGCGAAGAAGGTGATGCTGTCGTCAGCGCGCGCCCTCGTGCGCGACGCCCTCAGTGCATCGAGTGGACCACCGCGTGCCCGCGACCGCGGGCGATCATCGCGCGGTTCACGGGCACGGTGACGGCGAAGGCGATCACCAGCGAGGCGACCAGGCTCGACCAGAACAGCAGGTCGACGAGTCCGGCATCCATCGCACCGGGTACGACGACGATGAACGCGTTGTCGATCAGCTCCATCACCGCGATCGAGACGGTGTCCGCGGCGAGAGCGACCTTGATCGCCGCACCCGGGGTGAGGCCGTGCCGGCGTACCGAGGTGAAGGTGAGCAGGTAGCCGAAGAAGAAGGCGAGCACGATCGCGAGCAGGATGCTGGGCAGGTTCGACCAACCCCACCAGGTGGCCAGCACCATCCCGAGCACCTCGCCGATCGCACAGCCGGTGAGGCAGTGCAGGGTCGCCGAGATCGCCGTCTGCCAGGCCGCCCGGCTCGAGGCGGTCGTGTGCGGTGCGTGGTGCTCGCTGTGGTCCATGCCGGCATCATATACCCCCTAGGGGTATCTACCAAGTGACGAGCACCACCTATGCAACTAGTTGCACATGGTCAGGTGCGGAGGGCACAGTGCTCCCGTGGCCCTCGAACACGCCCTCCTGGTCTCGCTGAGCGAGCGTCCGGCCGCCGGGCTGGAGCTGGCGCGACGCTTCGACCGGTCGATCGGGTTCTTCTGGAGCGCCACGCACCAGCAGATCTACCGGGTGCTGCGTCGGATGGAGCAGGACGGCTGGGTCACCGCCCGTGTCGTCGAGCAGTCCGGGCGGCCCGAGAAGCGCGAGTACTCCGTGACCGACGCCGGCCGCACCGCGCTGGCCGACTGGATCGCCACGACCACGCCGCGGCCCGCCTTCCGCAGCGAGATCGCGGTGAAGCTGCGCGGGGCGTCGTACGGCGACCGCGCGGCCCTGCTCGCCGACGTCGCCGAGCTGCTCGCCGACCACCGCACCAGGCTCGCGCACTACGAGTCGCTCGCCGCCCGTGACTATCCCGAGCCCGACCGGCTCGACGGCGCCGACCTCGACACCTACCTGGTGCTCCGCGGCGGCATCCTCCAGGAGACCTTCTGGATCGCCTGGCTGACCGAGTACCTCGACGCCCACCGGACGAAGGACACCGCATGACCCGCTACCCCCACCTCCTCGAGCCGATCACGATCGGCGACCTGACCCTGCGCAACCGCGCGGTCATGGGCTCGATGCACACCGGCCTGGAGGACTTCTTCTGGGACGTGCCGAAGCTGGCGGCGTACTTCGCGGCACGGGCCCGCGGCGGGGTCGGCCTGATCATCACCGGCGGCTACGCGCCGAACAAGCGCGGCTGGCTCAAGCCGTTCGCCAGCGAGCTGACGACCCGACTGCAGTCCGAGCGGCACAAGCAGGTCACCGGCGCGGTCCACGACGAGGGTGGCGCGATCGCCCTGCAGATCCTGCACGCCGGGCGCTACGCGTACCACCCGTTCTCGGTCTCCGCCTCGGCGACGCAGGCGCCGATCAACCCCTTCAAGGCGAGCGCGCTGTCCACGCGCGGCGTCGACCGCACCGCCTCGGACTTCGCGCGGGCGGCCGGGCTGGCCAAGCGGGCCGGGTACGACGCCGTCGAGATCATGGGGTCCGAGGGCTACCTGATCAACCAGTTCCTCGCCGCCCGCACCAACCAGCGCGCCGACGCGTGGGGCGGCACCGCCGAGAAGCGGATGCGCTTCCCCGTCGAGATCGTGCGCCGCACGCGAGAGACCGTGGGCGACGGCTTCCCGATCGTCTACCGGCTCTCCCTGCTCGACCTGGTCGAGGGCGGGCAGTCGTGGGACGAGGTGGTCACGCTCGCGCACCTCCTGGAGGAGGCCGGCGCCACCGTGATCAACACCGGCATCGGCTGGCACGAGGCGCGGGTGCCCACGATCATCACCCAGGTGCCGCGCGGCGCGTGGAGCTGGGCGACCGCACGGCTGAAGCAGGAGGTCGGCGTCCCGGTCTGTGCCTCCAACCGGATCAACACCCCCGAGCTGGCCGAGCGGCTCCTCGCCGACGGCACCGCGGACCTCGTGTCGATGGCGCGGCCGCTGCTGGCCGACCCTGACTTCGTCAACAAGGCCGCGGCTGAGCGCGAGGACGAGATCATCACCTGCATCGCCTGCAACCAGGCCTGCCTCGACCACGCCTTCGAGAACCGCAAGGCCTCCTGCCTGATGAACCCGCGCGCGGGCCGGGAGACCGAGATCCTGCTCCAGCCGGTGATGCGACCGCGTCGGGTCGCCGTCGTCGGCGGCGGGCCGGCCGGGCTCAGCGCCGCGGTCTCGTACGCCGAGCGCGGCGACCACGTCACGCTCTTCGAGAAGCGCGACGAGCTCGGCGGGCAGTTCCGGCTGGCGATGCGGATCCCGGGCAAGGAGGAGTTCGCCGAGGCGCTGCGCTACTTCCGCCGCCGGCTCGAGGTCCTCGGCGTGGACGTCCGACTCGGCACGGTGGCCACCGCCGTCGACCTCGAGGGCTTCGACGAGGTCGTCGTCGCCACCGGCGTCGAGCCCCGCATGCCCGACATCGCCGGGATCTCCCACCCCAAGGTGGTCTCCTACGCCGACCTCCTCGACGGGAAGGTGGTCGCGGGCCGCCGAGTGGCGGTGATCGGCGCCGGCGGCATCGGCGTCGACGTCGCGCACTTCCTCACGCACGACGACACCGAGACCACCGAGGACTGGCTGGCCCACTGGGGCGTCGGCGACCCGTCGCTCCACCCCGGCGGGCTCACGGCGCCGAAGTCGCGCGAACCCGTCCGCGAGGTCACCCTCGTGCAGCGCAAGACCTCGATGATCGGCAAGGGGCTGGGCAAGACCTCGGGCTGGGCGCACCGGGCTGTGCTCAAGCAGGCGGGTGTGGAGCAGGTGAGCGGTGCGACGTACGACCGCATCGACGACGCCGGGCTGCACGTCACCGTCGACGGCCTGCCCCGGGTGCTCGACGTGGACCACGTCGTGGTCTGCGCCGGACAGGAGTCGGTCCGCGACCTGTACGACGAGCTGGTCGCCCTCGGCCGCACGGTCGCCCTCATCGGCGGCGCCGACGTGGCCGCCGAGCTCGACGCCAAGCGCGCCATCGAGCAGGGCGTCCGCCTCGCCGCCGCCGGCTGACCCATCCCGTCGAATGGGGATTTCGTTCCCGTCGAGTGGGGAGTTGTGCACCGTTGAATCGCGGGTTCGTGCCGTAGACCAGGGGGTTCCGTATCCGCGGGCAGAACGAAGCCCCTACTCAACGGGAACGAAGCCCCTACTCGACGGGGACGAACCCCCAACTCGACGTCAAGTGGTGTCGCGGTGGCGGAGGCGGTAGCCGGCGAAGGAGGCGGTGAGGAGGGTGATGCCGGCGACCAGGACGCCGCCGACGACACCGAGGGAGCCCTCGGTCCAGTCGCTGACCGCCTCGGGCACGACGAGGGTGACCGCGATGACGGCGGCGGCGAGATAGGGCCAGTCGAGCCGGGTGAGGTAGAGCCACACGCCGACCGCGACCACCACCACGAAGTACAGGTAGCCGACCCAGCGCAGCCCGTCGACCGCAGCGGCCTGCGCGCCGAACAGGGCGGTGACCACACCCAGGCTTCGCGCGACGCGCACCTGCTCGAAGGCGCCGTGCTCGGTCAGGAACACCCAGACGGCCGCCACCGCGAACATGCCGGTGCCCACCCCGAGCGACTCCCGCGCCGGCTGGTCCGCGAGCGAGCTGCCGATCTCGGTGACCGCGGCGAGGACGCCGACGACCATGCCGAGCAGGCCGACCGCCGTCGAGCTGACGCGGTACCCGAGGGCGGCGCCGGCGCAGGTGACGAGCCCGCCGGCGACGAGCGGCCAGGAGATCCCATCGGCACCCAGGTCGGTGAACACGTCGAGCGCGACACCGACCGTGAAGCCGGCCGCCACGGCGGATCCGGTCAGCAGGGTGCCACCCAGCCGACGCCGTACGTCGGCCGCGACCCGCTCACCCCGAGGAGCCGTGACGACGCCCCCGACGCCGAGCACCACCGCCACCGCCGCGAGGAAGGACACCTGCCCGACGTCGCCCAGGTCGTCCCAGGAGCGCAGCAGGAACAGGAAGCCCGCCGCCAGCACGAGCGCGGCGCCGAGGTAGGCCACCACCTCGACCAGCTTCGGCATCGCCGGCGCCCCGTCTCCGGCAGCAGGCCCCGCCAGGGCGCGCTCCACGATCGCTCGGGAGCGCTCCTCGGTGCCGGACGCGAGCAGGCCCTCGTCCTCCAGGGCGTGCACGACTCGCTCAGCTGCGTCGCTGTGCCTCATTCCTCCACGGTGCCAGTGCTGCCGCTCCTGCGTCAGCGGCCGACGGATCGTCTGGCCGGGACCTAAGCCTCATCCGGCCCGCACCGTCGCGGGGCTATACGTGGACCGAGGAGTGTCCGGACGGCGAGCGGGGGCGAGCAGATGCCGCACACCGAGGCGCCGCGCCGGCGACCACTCGCGTACGTCGCCGCCGGCAGCCTGTACCTGCTGTTGAGCTCGTTCCTGTTCCTGGTCTGGCTTAACGTGGACCACGTGCTGGTGCTCGTCCTGGCTCTGTCCACGGTCGTCGCCGGGATCGTCGACCTGTCGGTGGGCTGGCCGCGGCTGCGGCGGCGCAAGGAAGCGAGGACGCCATGAACAGGCACACCGCCCGGGCCGCTCTGACCGCGTTGCTGCTGACCGTCGCGGTCGCGTGCGGCAGCGCGCCTTCGGCTGCCCCGAGCCCCACGCACACCGCGGCCGGCTCCGGGACGACCCCGTCCGCGCCCGCCGCGACGGCGGTCGCGCCGCCGGCTCGGCAGGCGGCGCTCACCGCGGGCGGGAGTGCCTGGGTCTCCGTGTCGGTCGCGCGGCTCTGGCAGTCACCGGGGTCACCCTGGCCGGTCGACGCGCCCGCGCTCGCGGCGCCGGTGCGGTTCCGCGCCTGGCTGGGGGCGATGTCGCTGTCGCAGCGGCGTGCGCTCGACCTGCGCAGCGACACCGAGGCGCTGCTGGGCGACCGGGTGGTCGTCGTACGGCTCCGCCCGCACTGGGCGAAGGTCGTGGTGCCCTCGCAGCCCAGCCAGAAGGACCCGCGCGGCTACCCCGGGTGGGTGCCCCGCCGGCAGATCACCGCGACACCGCCGCGCGCGGCTGCCCAGCTCGCCACCGTCACCTCGCGCACGGCCTGGGTCCGCACCGACGACAGCGCCGCGCGCCGGGTCGTGGAGGTCAGCTTCGGGACGAACCTTCCCGTCGTCGAGCAGGTGCCCGGCTACGTGCGCGTGACGATGCCGCGCGGCAGCGTGCGTCGCCTGCCCACCGCGGCCGTCGTCGTCCACGACCGCAACCAGCCTGCGATCGCGCCGAGCCGGGCGGGCGTCGTCCGCACGGCGAAGTCGTTCCTCGGCCTGCAGTACCTCTGGGGCGGCCTCTCCGGCTTCGGCCTCGACTGCTCCGGCCTGACCTGGCTGTCCCACCGCGTGCACGGGATCACGACCCCGCGCGATGCCCTGCCCCAGTCGCAGCACGGCCGGGTGGTGACCACGCGCCAACCCGGCGACCTCCTCTTCTACGCCGCTCACGGCCTGGTCCACCACGTCTCGATGTACGTCGGTGACGGGCTGATGATCCACGCGCCGCGCACGGGGCAGCCGGTGCAGATCGTGTCGTTCTCGGCGCCCCCGCTGCGCGCCGAGTACTCCGGCGCACGCAGCTACTTGGACTGATCAGCGTCCGGACCCGCCCGCCCTTTCGGCCCGGACGTCGTCGGGCAAGGCGAACGCCCGGCACGCGTGGCGTGCCGGGCGTCCTGAAGGGAGCTTGCTCAGATCGGCAGCGAGCCGAGTCCGGTGCACAGCTGCTGGAGCTGACCCGTCGGGTCCTGGGCGGCGATCTGGTCGCAGATGCCCTCCAGCGTGCCGCCGATGACCCCGCCGCTGGTGCCGGGAGTCGGCAGGCCGGGGAGGCTGGAGCCACCGAGCACGGTGCAGAGCTGGCCGAACTGGCCGGTCGGGTCCTGCGCGGCGAGCTGGTTGCACAGCGCCACCGGGTCGGTGCTCGGGCTGCTCGCGGCGAGCTGGCCCAGCAGGTCGCAGAAGGCGGCCGAGCCGGAGGCGAAGGTGCCGGTCGGGTCCTGGGAGGTCAGCTGGCCGGCCATCGCGTTGCACTGGTCGGTCACGGGGTTCGAGGGGGCCGGGGTCGGCGCGGGGGCCGGGCTCGGGCTCGGGCTCGGGGAGGACTGGTTCATGCAGGCGTTGTAGGCGCTCCGGGCGGCAGCCAGGTGGCGGCGGTCGCGCTTGAGGTGCTTGCGGGCCTTCTTCGCGGCGGCCTTGTGGTGGTGCCGCTTGGCCTTCTTCAGCTGCTTCTTGTCCTTGGCGACCTTGTGCTGCGCCTGGGCGACCGCGCTCTGCTGGCTCGCACACGAGGAGGTGGCCGAGGCGATCCGCGCCGCGTCGGCCGCACCGGCGGTCGCGGTCAGGCCGGCGCCCACGGCGAGGGTGACGAGGACCGCGAGGGCGATCCGGCTGATCTGCTTGAACACTGTTTGCTCCCGTTCTGTGGCGAAATCTCCGTTTGAGACCGAAATGTCGTCCCGAGACATGTGACTCAACGCACGCCAAGAAGAGGGGTTACGGGCGGTTTTGCCCGATGTAGACCAGTGAGGGCGGTTCTGCGGGAAATGTGCTCAGGGATGCTCGGTGTCGTGCTCGTGGTCGCGGTGCGACTCCGGCTCCACCTGGAAGGTGGCGTGGTCGATCCCGAAGTGGCGCGCCACACAGCCGGTGAGGTCGTCGAGGATCGGCCCGACGCCGCGCTCACCGAGGGTGGCCTCGGTGACGGTCACGTGCGCGGACAGCGCGGGCATGCCGCTGGTGATGGTCCAGGCGTGCAGGTCGTGCACGTCCACGACGCCACCCACCTCCCGGAGGTGGTCGCGCACCTCGTCGACGTCCACCCCGCGGGGCGCCGCCTCGAGGAGCACGGCGCCGGCCTCACCGAGCAGGGCCCAGGCGCGGGGCAGCACCATCGCCGCGATCAACAGGGACGCGATCGAGTCGGCCCGCAGGAACCCCGTGGTCAGCACGAGCACGCCCGCGACGATCGCGAGCACCGATCCGAGGGTGTCGCCGAGCACCTCGAGCCACGCGCCCCTCATGTTCAGCGACGCGTCCCTGCGCGAGGTGAGCAGCAGCAGCGACACCAGGTTCGCGGCGAGCCCGACGCCGGCGAACCACAGCATCTGGCCGGCGTCGACGTCGGCGGGGTGGACCAGTCGCCTCGTCCCGGCGTACGCCAGGTAGGCGCAGACGCCGATCAGCACGAGCGCGTTGAGGAGGGCGGCCAGGATCTCGGCCCGGTGGAAGCCATAGGTACGCCGGGGCGTGACCGGCCGGGCCGCGAGCAGCGAGGCGAGCAGGGCGACCACGATGCCGGCCGCGTCGGTGAGCATGTGGCCCGCGTCCGCCAGCAGCGCGAGCGACCCGGACACCCACGCGCCCACCGCTTCCACCAGCAGCACCCCGGTGGTGACGAGCAGCACCAGGACGAGCCGCCGGCGGTCCTCGGCCCGACCGGCCGCATGGTGGTGGTGGCCGTGCGTGTCGGGGAGGCCCGCGTTCATGGGTGAGAAGGTACTCGCGGCCACTACGCTGCGGGCGTGACGCAGTCGTACCTCCCGACCATCACCGGGGTCGTCGTCCTGGTCCCGGAGGCGCGCGACATCGTGCCCTGGGCACACATCACGATCCTCGCGCCGTTCGGCCAGCAGCCGGCTCCCACCGCGGGCGAGCTGGCCGAGCTCGAGGAGTTCTTCGCCGGCGAGATGCCCTTCGCCTACGAGCTCACCCAGATCTGCACCTTCCCCAGCGGAATGCGCTACCTCTCCCCCGAGCCGGTCAGCGCGTTCAGCCGGCTGACCCACGGCCTGCACCAGCTGTTTCCCGAGTACCCGCCCTACGAGGGCGCCTTCGACCTGGTGATCCCGCACCTGACCATCCCCGACGACGCCGTGGTGGAGCCCCTGCCGATCCAGGCCCATGCGCGGATCGCGACCTTGCTGCACCTCGAGGACGGCGTCTACACCGAGCTCGCGTCGTTCCCCTTCGGGACCAGCGCCGCATGAGCACGCTGCACGCGGCCGGCGTCTGGGTGAGCGACGGCCGGCGGATGCTGCTCGCCCCGACCACGGCGTCGGTGAGCACCGGCGAGATCGTGGCCGTGCACGGCGACCCCGGCCACCGGCACACGCTGTTCGCCCTGGCCCTGGGCGGACGGCTGGCAGAGGCCCGGGGCGAGGTCGACGTCGACGGCGACGCGTCCGCCGCGACGCGGCAGCGGCAGGTCGCGCTGGTCGACGTGCCCGGGGTGAGCGAGCCCGACGACGTCAGCGCGCTGACCACGGTCGTCGGCGAGGAGCTCGCGATGGCCGGCAGGCCCGCGGGTCGCGGACCGGTCGACCACTGGCTCACCACGAACGGCCTGCGCCCGCACCGCGACGACCGGATCGAGGACCTCCCCGCAGGGCTGCGCACCCTCGCCCTGGCCCGGCTGGCGTCGCTGCGGCCCGGCGTGCAGTTCCTCGTGCTGGCGCTGCCCGAGCGCAACGGCATCGATCCGGAGGCGTGGCTGGAGGACGCGATCGCACTCGCCGACGCCGGCTTCGGCGTGCTCGCGACCATGTCGACCGGAATCGCCCGGCACGTCGAGCGCGACCACCCCGGGATCCGCACGGTGCCGTTCGGCAACGCCGAGTTCACGGGGGCCGAATTCACGGGGGCCGAGCCCGACGACGACGAGCCCCGGACGACGGAGGACGACCGATGACCTCGATCAGGATGGCGCTCACCGAGCTGCAGCGGATCACCGCCGGCCGGCTCGCCCGGATCGCGGTGCTGGCGCTGGTGCTCGTGCCGACCCTGTACGGCGGCCTCTACCTCTACGCCAACCACGATCCCTACCAGAACCTCGACCAGGTGCCGGCGGCGCTCGTCGTGCTCGACCGCGGCTCGACCGACCCCGCAGGCAAGCAGATCAACGCCGGCCAGGAGGTGGCCGCCGAGCTGGTCGAGCAGGGCTCCTTCGACTGGCACGAGGTCGGGGCGGCCCGGGCGCGGGACGGCGTACGGGAGGGGAGGTACGACTTCGCGCTCACCGTCCCGGCCGACTTCTCCGCCGCGCTCACCTCCTCCGCGCGCTTCGACCCGGAGCAGGCGCGGCTCACGATGACCACGAACGACGCCAACTCCTATCTCTCCACGACCATCGCGGACACCGTCACCGCCCGGGTCCGCGACGCGATCGCCAGCCGGGTCGGCAGCGCCGCGGCCGAGCAGTTCCTGCTGGGCTTCGGCCGGATCCGTGGCTCGCTGCAGGAGGCCGCCGACGGCGCGCAGACCCTGAAGGACGGCCTCGACACCGCCGCGTCCGGCGCCGCGCAGCTCGACCGGGGCGCGACCCGGCTCCGCGCCGGGAGCACCCAGCTGGCGTCGGGGCTGGCGACCCTGCAGCAGCGGACGGCCTCGTTGCCCGCCCAGACCGCCCAGCTGGCCGACGGAGCACAGGCGGTGGCGAACGGCGACGCGAAGCTGGCCGCGGTCGGGGACAACCTGCGCGCCTTCTCGATCGCCGCGAAGAACGCCTACTACGACCGACGCGTCGACCTCGAGAACCGGATGTCGGCACTCGGCCTCACCGACGCCCAGCAGAACCAGCTGCTCGACGTCTACGACCAGCTCGCCACACCGGTGAACGACGCCGACGCCGCCGTCGCCCGCGGCTCGGCCCGGCTCGACGCACTCGCCACCGGGGCCGGCCAGGTGGCCGCAGGCGCCCGCACGCTCGCCGACGCCACGCCCGCCCTGGTCAGCGGCATCCGTCAGGCCCGCCACGGTGCGGACGACGTCAGCGCCGGCGCCGGCCGGCTGCAGGCCGGTGCCGCGGAGCTCGACAGCGGGCTCGGACAGCTCGCCGCCGGCAGCGGCACGCTGGCCCAGAAGCTCTCCGACGGCGTCGCCTCGATCCCCGACGTGACCGACAACCAGCGCTCCCGCATCGCCCGCACCATCGGTGACCCGGTCGGCATCCGGGGCGTGTCCCAGGCCAAGGCCGGATCGTACGGCGCCGGGCTGGCTCCGTTCTTCATGTCGCTCGCGGCCTGGATCGGCGGCTACGTGCTCTTCCTGCTCGTCCGTCCGCTGTCCCGGCGCGCGATGGCGGCCAACCAGACGCCGCTGCGGGTCGCGCTCGGCGGCTGGCTCACGCCGGCGCTCGTCGGGGTCGCGCAGATGGCCGCGCTGCTGGCGGTGGTCGGGCTCGCCGTACGGATCGTGCCCGAGAACCTCCCCGGCACGCTGCTCTTCCTCATCCTGATGTCGGCGACCTTCGTCGCGATCGTGCACGCGCTCAACGCATGGCTCGGCGCGGCCGGGCAGTTCCTGGGCCTGGTGCTGATGGTGCTCCAGCTGGTGACCGCGGGCGGGACGTTCCCCTGGCAGACGATCCCGCAGCCGCTGCACTGGCTGCACCACGTGCTGCCGATGGGGTACGCCGTCGACGGCCTCCGCCAGCTGATGTACGGCGGCCTGTCCACCCTCGTCCTGCGCGACGTGGTCGTGCTCCTCGTCTGGCTCGCCGTGGCCCTCCTCGCCACCTCGCGGGCCGCCCGCGCGCAACGGATCTGGACCGTGCAGCGGGTCAAGCCGGAGCTGGCGCTCTGACGGATCAGGGCCGCGGCGCACCCGCGAAGTCGGCCAGCACGGCCGCGAGCTCGTGCGGAGCCTCCTCGGCGACGTGGTGCCCGCAGTCGATCGGGTGGCCACGGACGTCGTCGGCCCAGCTGCGCCAGATCGCGACGGGGTCGCCGTGCTGCTCCTCCAGGTCGTCGCGCAGCGACCACTGCACCAGCACGGGACAGCCGATCCGGCGCCCGGCGGCGCGATCGGTCTCCTCGTGCTCGCGGTCGACGGTCAGGCCGGCCCGGTAGTCCTCGAGCATCGCCCGGACCACCCGCGGGTCGCGGATCGCCTCGAGCCACTCGTCGTGGTTCCCCGGGCCCATGCGGTCCCGCTTGCCCTCCTCGTGGGCCTTGTACCAGGCCTCGGGGTCCGCGGTGATCACCCGCTCCGGCTTCCCCGGTTGGGCGAAGAAGAACCAGTGCCACCAGTCCGTTGCGAACTTCACCGTGATCCGGTCCAGGTGCTCGACGAGCGGCAGGCAGTCGAGGAACGCCACCCGCTCGACCCGATCCGGGTGGTCGAGCGTCAGACGCAGCGCGACGGGCCCGCCGCGGTCGTGCCCGGCCAGTGCGAACCGCTCGTGACCGAGCCGGTCCATCACCCGCGCCAGGTCGCCGGCGACCGCGCGCTTGGAGTGCGCGCTGTGGTCGACCGTCGGCGCCGGGCCGCGCGACCCGCCGTAGCCACGGAGGTCCGGGCACACCACGGCCATCCCGCGCTCGACCAGCAGCGGCGCCACCCGGTGCCAGGTCGCGGACGTGCGCGGGTGCCCGTGGAGCAGCAGGATCGGCGGACCCTCACCCCCGTGGCGCACCCGGATCGTCGCGTCACCGGTGTCGACGTACGACGTCTCGAAGCCCTCGAACACCGTCCGCGATTACCCGGCATGACGCCGGCCAAACGGCGTGGTCAGGTGAGCGAGCGGATCTTGTTCACCAGCACCGAGCCGAGCACGGACACAGCCGCGGCGACCAGGTAGAGCCCCGAGTAGCCGAGGTTCAGCGAGAGCACCAGCGCGGCGACTCCCGGAGCGAGCACCTGAGGCAGCGCGTTGGCGATGTTGATCACGCCGAGGTCCTTGGCCCGGTCGAGGGCGGCGGGGAGCACCTGTGTGATCATCGCGAAGTCGACCGCGGTGTAGGTGCCGAACCCGATCGCGAGGATCACGGCACCCGCGATCGCCATCGCCCAGGTCGAGGCGAAGGCGAGGATCAGCAGCGCGACGGCGGCGATCAGGCCGGAGCCGATCACGAACGGCTTGCGGCGGCCGATCTTGTCCGACCAGATGCCGCCGCCGATCGCGGTGAGGATCGTGATCACGCCGTACAGGGCGGTGAGGACGAAGACGCCGTCCTCGGCCTCCTTGTCGGTCAGGTCGATCGCGTCCTTGAGGTAGTAGAGGAGGTAGAGGATCACCAGCGCGTTGCCGAGGTTCATCAGGAAGCGGGTCAGCCACGCCCACGCGAAGTCGGGGTGCTCGCGCGGCGAGACCCACAGCGAGCCGACGAACTGCCGGGCGCTGAACGGCCGCCGGGCGCTGGGCGGGAGCGCGAGGTCCCGGGAGTCGAAGCAGTAGGGCAGGCTCACCACGAAGAGCACGCCCGCGATGGTGAGGTAGCCGGCGGCGATGCTTCCGGTGGCCGCGGCGATGCCCGAGCCTGCCACCACGCCGGCGGTCTGGGCGATCGCCAGCCAGCCGCCCACCGTGCCGCGCTGGCCGGCCGGCACCTGGTCGGGGACCGTCGCGGTGATCGCCGCGAGCATCGCGTTGAGCGCGGCCTGCGCCAGCGCCCAGGCGAGCACCATCCAGAGCACCGAGTTGGCCGCGGACAGCAGCACCATCGCGACGATCGCGCCCGCGAGGCCGCCGATCACCCAGGGAAGCCGCCGCCCCATCCGGGCGACGGTGCGGTCGGAGAGCGCGCCGCACAGCGGGTTGAGGATCGTGGAGACCGCGGCCCCGATGCCGGTGACCAGCGCGAGCGTGGCCTCCTTGTGGTGCGGGGAGAACTGCTCGGCCTGCTGGGCGAGCAGCACCTGGATCGGGCCGAAGAAGCCGGCCCAGACGCCGATGCTGATCAGGCTGAGCCAGACCACCCAGACGCCGGCGACCGGGCGGGTCGGCTCCTCGAGGGCGGCGATCCCGCCGTCGGTGGTCGTCACCGCGCGCTCACCGGTTGGCCCGGACCGTCTCGCCGTACCAGTCGAACGAGCGCTTCGGCGTACGCCGCTGGGTCTCGTAGTCGACGTGGACCAACCCGAAGCGCTGCGTGTAGCCCTCGCTCCACTCGAAGTTGTCCATCAGCGACCAGCAGTAGTAGCCGCGGACGTCGACCCCCTGCTCGATCGCCGCCGCCACCGCCCGCAGGTGGCTGTCGAGGTAGTCGATGCGCGGCTGGTCGTCGACGACCCCGTGCTCGTCGGGGCCCATGTTGTAGGAGCAGCCGTTCTCGGTGATCATCACCGGCGGCAGGCCGGGGTAGCGCTCCTTCAGCAGGACGAGCAGCTCCCGCAGGCCGTCCGGTACGACGGGCCAGCCGAAGTCGGTCTTCGGGTAGCCCGGGATCTCCCGCTGGTCGAACGGCATTTCACTCGCCGGGTCGGCGGGCGCCGCGACGCACATCGGGTTGTAGTAGTTGACGCCGTAGAAGTCGAGCGGCTGCGCGATCACGGCGAGGTCCTCGTCGAGCCCGTCGTGGGTGGTCGAGCCGCCTCCGGTTCTTGAGCCGCCGCCGGTGGTTGAGCCGCCTCCGGTGGTTGAGCTTGCCGAAACCCCCATCAGGTCGCCGAAGCCCTCGGGGTAGCGGCCGAGCAGCATCGGGTCGGCGAAGATCCGGTTCCACACGGTGTCGAAGAGGTCAGCCGCGGCCTTGTCCTCGTCGGAGTCCGAGGCCGGCCACATCGGCGCGTGGTTGTTCGCGGTGCCGACCGCCTGCGCCCCGGCGGCCCGGAGCGCCTGCGTCGCCAGTCCGTGCCCGAGGAGCAGGTGGTGCGCGGCCGGCAGCGCCCCGAACATCAGGGTCTTGCCGGGTGCGTGCATGCCGAGCGCGTAGCCGAGCAGCGACACGACGTTCGGCTCGTTCACCGGCACCCAGTGGGCGACCCGGTCGGCCAGCCGCTCGGCCACGATCGCGGCGTACTCGGCGAAGCGGTGTGCGGTGTCGCGACTCATCCAGCCGCCGGCGTCCTCGAGCGCCTGCGGCAGGTCCCAGTGGTAGAGCGTCGCCATCGGCGCGATGTCGTGCGCGAGCAGCTCGTCGACCAGCCGGTCGTAGAACTCGAGCCCGGCCGCGTTCGGCGCGCCCGAGCCGGTCGGCTGGATCCGCGGCCAGGCGATCGAGAACCGGTAGCCGTGCGCCCCCAGCCGGGCCATCAGCGCGACGTCCTCGCGATAGCGGTGGTAGTGGTCGCAGGCCACCGCCCCGCTGCTGGCGTCGATGATCCGCCCGGGCTCGGCGCAGAACGTGTCCCAGATGCTCGGGCCCTTGCCGTCCTCGGCCGCGGCCCCCTCGATCTGGTACGACGCCGTGCTGGTTCCGAACCTGAAGCCCGCGGGCAGCCGCGGCCGGTCCGTCCCCGTCTCTCCCTCTCCCATGCCCGGCATTCTGCTCCACCGAGGGCCGGGTTCGCCGGTGGTTGAGGTGCGGGCCTGCGAGCCTCGAAACGCCGGTGCAGCACGCAGTGTCAGGATCGGGTTCGTGACCATCGACGTACGGCGCGCCGCGGAGCGGTTCCGGACCGAGTCCGAGGGCCGCACGACGTGGCACTCGTTCTCCTTCGGCGCGCACTACGACCCGGGCAACGTCGGGTTCGGCGCGCTGGTCGCCCACAACGACGAGCTGCTGCCCGCCGGCACCGGCTACCCGGACCACCCGCATGCCGACGTCGAGATCGTCACGGTGGTGCTCGAGGGCGCGCTGCGGCACACCGACTCCGACGGACGCACCGGCGTCCTGCGGCCCGGGGAGATCTCCCGCACCAGCGCCGGCGCAGGCATCGTCCACGCGGAGACGACGGAGCCTGGCGTCCGCACCCGCTTCGTGCAGACCTGGCTGCGGCCCGACGAGTCGGGCGGTCCGTCGTCGTACGCCGTCGCGGAGGTCGGCCTGCCCACCACGCTCACCGAGGTGGTCGGCCCGGCCGGCCCGCTCGGCGTCGGCACCCGCGGCGCCCGTCTCCACCTGGCGCGCGCCGAGCCCGGGGAGCTGGCCCTGCCCGACGCGCCCCGCCTCCACGTCTTCTCCGCCACCGCCACCGCCACCCTCGGCGACCGCGAGCTGGTCCCGGGCGACGCCGCGCGCCTCGTCGACGAGGGCGGCCGCACCCTCACCGTCGAGCGCCCCGGACTCCTCCTGGTCTGGTCCCAGGCTCGTTGAGTTGGGAGTTCGTCCTTGTCGAGTTGGGGCTTGGTCCCTCACCGATCGGGGGTTCGTTCCCCGTCAGCTCTCGCGGCCGGGAACCACATCCCGACTCAACGCGAACGAACTCCCCACTCAACGAGTACGGACTCCCAACTCAACGGGTCAGGGGATGAGCACGCCGGGGTTGAGGATGCCGGTGGGGTCGAGGCGGTCCTTGACGGCGCGGAGGATCATCACGCCGACGGGGCCGATCTCCTGGGCGAGCCAGGGCTTGTGGTCCTGGCCGACCGCGTGGTGGTGGGTGATCGAGGCGCCGTGGGCGACGATCGCGTCGCAGGCGGCCGCCTTCGCGGTCAGCCACTGGGCGACCGGGTCGTCGGCCTGGCGCGCGGCGACGGTGAAGTACAGCGAGGCCCCGGTCTCGTAGACGTGCGAGATGTGGCACAGCACGATCGCCGACTCGCCGAGGGCACCGGTCAGCGCCTGCTTCACCGCGGCGTACACCTCCTCGAGCCGTGACCAGAACATCGCGGTCTCGAGGGTTTCCACGAGCACGCCGACGTCGAGCAGCGAGTCGCGCAGGTAGGGCCCGTGGAAGCGGCCCTCCGCCCAGGCCTGGCCTGCTTCCTCGCCGAGGTTCGTGCCGCCGAGGTCGGCGAGCAGCCCCGTGCACGCCGTACGCCGGGCCGCGACCGTCTCGGCCGTGCCCTCGTAGCCCGCGATCATCAGGCAGCCGCCGGAGGACTCGCCCCCGACGGCGTCCGGGCGGGCCAGGTTGATCGCGGTCTCCGCCTCGTCGGAGAGCCGGATCACCGTCGGCAGCAGGCCCGCCTGCGCGAGCGTGCGCATCGCGGTCGCGCCCTCGGCGAACGACCCGAACCGCCAGGCCTCGTAGACCTTCACGTCCGGGAGCCGGCGCACCCGCACGCGCACCGCGGTCACCACGCCGAAGGCGCCCTCGGAGCCCATCACGAGCTCGCGCAGGTCCGGCCCGGCGGCGTTGGCCGGCGCGGTGCCGAGCTCGAGCGTGCCCTGCGGCGTCGCGACCCGCAGGCCCACGACGAGTGCGTCGAACCGCCCGTAGCCGGCCGACGACTGGCCCGACGAGCGGGTCACGGCGAAGCCCCCGATGGTGGCGTACTCGAAGGACTGCGGGAAGTGCCCGAGGGTCAGCCCCTCCGCGGCGAGCAGCGCCTCCGCCTGCGGCCCGCGCAGGCCCGGCTCGAGCAGCGCGGTCATCGACTCGTGGTCGACCTCGAGCAGCCGGTCGAAGCGGATCAGGTCCAGCGAGACCACGCCGGCGTACCCCTCGCGCCGGGCGGCGAGCCCGCCGACCACCGACGTGCCGCCGCCGAAGGGCACCAGGGCGACGTTGCGCCGCACGCCCCAGGCGATCACGGCCGCCACCTCGTCGTGGGTGCCCGGCCGGACCACCGCGTCCGGTGAGTCGAGACCGTCGCCGTGACGCAGCTTGAGCAGGTCTGGCGTCGACTTGCCGCGGGTGCGGTGCAGCCGGGTCTCGTGGTCGAGGAGCACGTGCTCGCTCCCGACGATCTCGGCCAGCTCCGCGACCAGCTCGTCGGCGAGCGGGTCGCTCAGCCGCACGTCCTCCGGCGCGACCGCCGGCGTCTCGCTCGTGCCGAGGAATGCGTCGACCAGGGCGAAGGCGCTCTCGGGCAGCGGTCCGGCCTCGGCCGGGTCTCCCCAGCGCGACCAGTGCATCTCGGAGGTGGGGCCAGCAGTCGTCATGTGTTACAGTGTGACACATGACGTCACTTCGTCACAACAGCGACGAGACCAGCGCCGAGCCGCGCTCCGCGGCGGACCTGGCGCTCGACGCTGCCCGGGAGTCGATCCTCGACGTCGGCTGGAGCCGCACGACGCTCACCGACGTGGCCCGCCGGGCCGGGGTCAGCCGGATGACGATCTACCGCCGGTGGTCGGACATGGGCACGCTGCTCGCCGACCTGATGACCCGGGAGTGGAGCGACCTCGTCCACGTCGACAGCACCGGCGCCGACGCGCGGGAGCGCCTGGTCCGCAGCGCGGTCGGGACCGTGCAGGCGGTCCGCGCCAACCCGCTGTTCGCACGCATCGTCGAGGTCGACCCGGAGCGGCTGCTGCCCTACCTGCTCGAGCGGCCCGGGCGGTCGCAGGGCCTGGTGCTCGCCTCGGTCGTGGCCCAGGTCGAGGCCGGCCAGGCGTCCGGCCACGTGCGCGCCGGCGACCCGCAGCTGCTCGCCCGCAGCATCGTGCTCGCCTGCCACGGGTTCACGCTCTCGGCACGCACCATGACCCGGCCCGGGGTGTCCGTGGCCGCGCTCGACGCGGAGCTCGCCGCGCTGCTCGAGGGATACCTGCGCCCGTGACCCTCCCCAGCCTCGACGCCCACGCCACCCTCACGCCCGGGAGTGCCGGGATGCCGGCCCTCACCGACGTGCTGGTGATCGGTCTCGGCGTGACCGGGGCCGGCGTGGCCCTGGACGCCGCCTCCCGCGGTCTCGACGTGGTCGCGGTCGACGCCTTCGACGTGGCCTGGGGCACGTCGCGATGGAGCTCGAAGCTCGTCCACGGCGGGCTGCGCTACCTCGCGAAGGGCCAGGTCGCCGTCGCCCACGAGAGCGCCGTCGAGCGCGGCATCCTCATGGAGGTCACCGCACCGCACCTGGTCCACCCGCTGCCGATGCTGATGCCGCTCACCGCCGAGATCAGCGCGTCGCAGGCCTGGCTGGCTCGCCGCGGAGTCGGCGCCGGCGACCTGCTGCGCCGGCTGGCCGGCACGGCGCGCGAGACGCTTCCGCGACCCCGCCGGATCAGCGCCACCGAGACCCGCACGCTCGCTCCCGTCGCCCGGCACGACGTGCGCGGCGGGATCCTGTCGTGGGACGGCCAGCTCGAGGACGACGCCCGCCTCGTGCTCGACATCGCCCGCACGGCGACGTCGTACGGCGCCCACGTGCACACCCGCGTGCGCGCGATCTCGGTCACCGGCACCGGTGCGGTCCTGCGTGACGAGCTCACCGGGGAGGAGCGCCGGATCGAGGCGCGCGCCGTCATCAACGCCACCGGGGTCTGGGCCGACCAGCTGGTCGAGGGCATCTCGCTCAAGCCGAGCCGCGGCACCCACCTCGTCGTGCGGCGCGAGGCACTGCCGGGCGTCCGGTGCGCCCTGATGGCTCCCGTGCCCGGCGCGAGCAACCGCTTCGTCTTCGCGCTGCCCCAGCCCGACGGCACCTTCTACGTCGGCCTCACCGACGAGCCCGTCAGCGGCGCCGTCCCCGACGTGCCCGAACCGCCCGAGGAGGACGTCGACTTCCTGCTCTCGGTGATGGCCGGCGCGCTCGAGCAACCGCTCACCCGCGCCGACGTCGTCGGGGCGTACGCCGGCCTGCGACCGCTGCTCGACAGCAACGGCTCCACCGCCGACCTGTCGCGGCGCCACGCGGTGCTGGTCTCCGAGCAGGGCGTGGTGACGGTCGTCGGCGGCAAGCTCACCACCTACCGCCGGATGGCCGAGGACGCCGTCGACAAGGCCCTCTCCGTGTCAGGCCTCCGTGCCCGCCCCTGCCGCACCCGCCAGCTCCCGCTGCTCGGCGCCGGCTCGCACGCCGAGCTCGCGGCGGTCGACGCACCGGCGCGCCTGGTCCGCCGGTTCGGCACCGAGGCGCCGCTCGTGGTCGCCAACGCGCTCGCGCACGGCCTGACCCGCAACGAGGCGCTGGCGCCGGTGAGCCCGACCATCCCGGCCACGCTCGCCGAGCTGGTCTTCGGCGTCACCCACGAGGGCGCCGCCGACGTCGCCGACCTGCTGGACCGGCGTACCCGGATCGGGCTCGTGCCCGCCGACCGGGTCGTCGCCGAGCCGCTCGCCCGCCGCGCGCTGGCGATCGCCAAGGCCTCGACGATCAGCTGACCGGCTGCGCTACGCCTGCCCCGGACGGACCAGCCCGTGATCGTAGGCGTAGACGATCGCGGCCGGCCGGTCGCGCAGGCCGAGCTTGGTGAAGATCCGGCCGATGTGCGACTTCACGGTCAGCTCGGAGATGAAGAGGTCCTGGGCGATCTCGGAGTTCGACCGTCCTGCGGCCATCGCCACCAGCACCTCCTGCTCGCGCGCCGTCAGCGTCTCGTACGCCGCGTCGCCGGCCGGCGGGCCCGCCGGCGTGCTCGTCCGGTAGCTGCTCAGCACCCGACCCGTGACCGCCGGGTCGAGCCAGGAGTCGCCGGCCGCGACCGCCCGGACCGCGCGGATGAGGTCCTCGGCGGAGGAGTCCTTGAGCAGGAACCCCGCCGCACCCGCGCGCAGTGCGCCCGACAGCATCTCGTCGTCGTCGAAGGTGGTCAGCACCAGCACCGGCGGCGCGTCCTCGTCCTGGGCGAGCCGGCGGGTGGCGGTGATCCCGTCGACCTCGCGCATCCGCAGGTCCATGAGCACGACGTCGACCGGGTGCGCCGCGAGCGCGGCCGGCAGCTCGACCCCGTCGGCGCACTCCGCGACGATCTCGAAGCCGTCGCGCCGCCGCAGGATCCGGCGCAGCCCCGACCGCACCAGCTCCTGGTCGTCGACGAGCACGACGCGCACCAGCTCCGC
>NZ_RJSF01000044.1:148418-275556 GCF_003725535.1 Nocardioides pocheonensis
GGCGCGCTCACCGCAGCAACCTCGGCAGCTTCCGCCCGCACCACAGCTCTCCGTCGCGCTGGTGGAGCGGGAGCCGGACGTCGACCACCCAGTCCTCTCCCTCGGGCCCCGCCACCAGGGTCGCGCCGAGCTGCTCGGCCCGGGCGCGCATGCCGGCCAGGCCGGAGCCGCCGGCGTCGATGGGCACGTCGGCGTGCCCGGCGCGGCTGGGGAGCAGGTTGCGCACGCTGAGCCGGGCCCGTCGCGGGCTGACGCTGAACCGCACGCGCGCCGTCGCCTGCGGCGCGTGCTTGGCCACGTTCGCCAGCGACTCCTGGGCGATCCGGTAGAGGCCCAGACCGGTGCCGTGCGCGAGCATGCCCGGGTCGCCGTCCTCGGCGTACTCGACCGGCATGCCGGCCAGCTGCATCTGTGCGACCAGTCCGCAGATGTCGGCCGCGCCGGGCAGCGCCTGGGTCGCCGACGGCCCGTCGGTGAGGGTGCTCACGGTCTGCCGGATGTCGGCCATGGCCTGACGGCCGACCTTCTCGGCGTCGGCGAGGGCCGCGTCGACCTCGGCCACGTCGAAGCCCGCCCCCTCGTGCTCGTCGGCGTCGCGCAGCGCGTGCCGCGCGCCCGTGATGTGCAGCAGGGTCACGCTCAACGAGTGGGCGACCAGGTCGTGGATCTCCCGGGCGATCCGCTCGCGCTCGGCGAGGGTGGCCCGCTCGCGCTCCCCGGCGCGGGCGGCGCGCTCGGCCGTGAGGGCGCGCATCTGGGCACGCAGCATGCCGCCGATCACGAAGCCGAGCAGCACGTCGACCATGTGCACGGGGCCGCCACTGAGCTTGCCGGCCTCGGCGGCCACGGTGATCGCCGCCAGGGACAGGAGCCCGGCGACCAGCCCGAGGCGGACGCCCTCGCGGGCCACCGTCTCGGCGGTGAGCAGGGCGAGCAGTGCGGGCGCGGTGTCCACGGTGAGCGTCGACGTGGAGGCGCCGGCGACCGGGTCGGACAGCAGCCAGGCCGTCGCCGCGACGACGCTCGCCGCCTCGAGCCACCACGGCACGAGGCGCCCGATCACCAGCTGGAAGACGCTCGGCCACAGCACCAGCACGCCGGTCAGGACCAGCAGGTCAACGGGCCAGACGGCGTCGCGCAGGACGAGGGCGATCACCACGCAGGTGAGCTGGCCGAGGGTCGAGATCAGCGGCACCCACCACGGGTAGGCCAGGCCGTGGGCCGCGATGTTCGCCTCGATCCGTGCGCGCAGCAGCGCCGGAGCCCCCCGCAGCGCTCCGGCCCAGCGGTCGGTCCGGCCGTCGGTCGGCGCGGCGTACATGCCCACCAGCGTAGGGAGCGGCAGCCGGCTCGGCATCCCCCCGCGGTCGCGCGCGGACTCCTACCAGGGTCGGAGACCGAAGGGTCCCGCGGCGCGATGTCGCGACCCGTCCGGATCCGTAGGTTCGAGAGCACGAACGACGCCCACGACCTGGGCGAGGACGAGAGGCCCGACGATGACCTGGACCGAGACCCACCGGCGCTGGCAGGCACTGCAGGAGATCGAGACCCGGGCGAACGCCGCCCTGGCCGCCGGCACTCCGCTCGACGAATTCCCCTGGACGGCCGAGTACGCCGCGATCTTCGGCGACCGCGACGCGCTCGCCTCCGCGCTGAGCCACCGCTGGCGTCAGGCCCGGCGCGCGCAGCTCGACACCCACCTTCCCGAGGCGGTCCTCGACCAGCAGTGGCGCCGGTTGCAGGCCCGGCACGCCGGCGTGCTGCGCCTGCTCGCCCTCCACGAGCAGGGTGGCGCGGGCTGTCCGGAGGACCGCGTGCCCGCCTGAACCTCCGCCACGCAGGGACCTTCGGCCCCGTTTGGTGACCGGCGGCGCGGGGTATGGGGCAGGAGACCGGAAGTGCACCCGACCGGAAGTCCCTCCCATGCAGCACGTCACGGCAGCCCTTGCCGCACCTCAGGTGCTGCGGCATGCCCGGCGTGCCCTGCTCCTGGTGGGCGCCGCATTCGCGTGGTGGCTGCTCTTCTCCGGCGGCTCCGCGGACGCGGCGAGCGCCTCCTCCGGCGACTCGCTGCCCAGGCCGGTCGTCCACGCCCAGCCCAAGCCGCTCGGGCAGACGACCCAGACGGTGATGACTCGAACGACCACCACCGCGACCACCACGCTCCGTAGCGCGCCACGCAGGTTGACCGACTCGGTCACGCGGGCGACGAGCACTGCTCCGGAGCCGGTGCGGTCGACGATCCGCACCGTGACGACGGCCCTCGAGCCGAGCCTGACGAAGACCACGACCGCGGTCGCCGACACCCTCGACCACACCGTCCGGACCGTGCAGACCGCCGTCCAGCCGACGCTCGGCGTCGTCACCCCGCAGGCCGCTCCGACGGCCACCGCGGTGGCCGAAACGCCTGTGCAGCAAGGGATTCGGGCCCTGCAGCACGTCCACTCCGCCGCGTCCGCCGACCACCAGCAGGCGGCGTCGTACGCCGTCGCCGACACCGCGTCGGCCGACCATTCAGCCGGCCCGTCCCGGGCGCCCGGCAGCGACCGTCCGGGAGTCCCGGCCGGCCCGAGCGCTCCGGTCCTTCCCGGCACCGGCAGCGCGCCCGCCGGCTCGCTGGCCGCCCTGGGCGGGCTCCTGCTCCTCCCCACGACCGCACTGCGGCGCCGTCGTGTCCTCGACCGCGCCGCGCTCCGCCCCGACCCGGTCTACCCGCCCGGCTGCTCTCCGGATTGAGGTCCGCCCGCTCGCACCGACGGTGCGGGCGGCACGACCCCGCGCCACCGGCGCGGGCGCTCGAATCCTCAATCACCAGGAGAACTCATGAATGCATGGCTACGCCGCGCGTTGTGCGCGGTCGGAATCACCGGGGGCATCGTGCTCCTCGGCATCGGGCTCTCGGAGGCGGCTTCCGCCGACGGCAGTGGCCCCACCACCACCGGACAGAACGGCATCCTGTCCGGCAACCAGACCGGGGCCGACGTCCAGGCCCCGATCAACCTGTCCGGCAACCAGATCACCGTGATCGGGCAGCGCAACCACACCACGTCCACCAGCGCGTCCTCGAGCACGTCGGGCGGCGGCTCCGGCAGCTCGTCCGGCAGTCCGACGACCTCGGGCCAGGGCGGCATCGGGTCCGGCAACCAGACCGGCCTCTCGGTGCACGCACCGGTGAACGCGACCGGCAACCAGGTGACCGTCGTCGGGCAGGACAACACCACCCACGCGACGGGAGCGAGCACGACCCACAGCACACCGCCGGGTCACCCGACGACCTCGGGGCAGTCGGGCATCGGCTCGGGCAACCAGACCGGGGTCGGCGTCCAGGCGCCGGTCAACGTCTCCGGCAACCAGGTGACCGTGATCGGGCAGCACAACACCACCCAGTCCGTCGCCGGTACGTCGAGCGGCAGTGGGACGGCGGGCACGGGCTCATCGGCCGGCTCGCCGACGACCACCGGGTTCGGCGGGATCCTGTCGGGCAACCAGACCGCGGTCGGCGTCCAGGCGCCGATCAACGTCTCCGGCAACCAGGTGACCGTGATCGGTCAGGACAACACGCTGAGCTCGCTCGGCGGCTCGACCACGGCTCCCACCTCGGGAGCCGGTAGCGCGGGTGCACCGACCACCTCCGGGCAGTCCGGCATCGGCTCGGGCAACCAGACCGCCCTCGGCGTCCAGGCCCCGATCAACGCCTCCGGCAACCAGGTGACCGTGATCGGCCAGGACAACACGCTCACGTCGATCGGCGGCTCCACCACGGGCGGCCGCGGTAGCTCGACGGGGGCTCCGACCACCTCCGGGCAGAACGCCATCCTGTCGGGCAACCAGACCGGCATCGGTGTCGCGGCGCCGATCGCCGCGACCGGCAACCAGGTCACGGTCATCGGGCAGGACAACACCCTCACCTCGACCGGTGGATCGAGCACCGGTGGTGGCGGCAGCACCGGTGGGACCACGACCGGGGCCGGCGGCATCGGCTCGGGCAACCAGACCCCGATCGACGTGCAGGTGCCGGTCGACACCTCCGGCAACCAGGTCACCGTGGTCGGGCAGGGCAACACCGACACCTCGACCAGCGGATCGAGCAGCGGCGGCACCTCCGGCGGTACGCCGGGCACGGGTGTCGTCTCGCCGCCCACCGGTGGCGTCGTGAGCGGGCCGGCCGGTGGCCCGGCGACCAACGTGTCGCAGGGCGTCTCCGGCCCGGGAGCGACGGTGCTGCCGAGCACGGGTCTCTCGGGGGCCCTCCTCTGGCTGGCGCTGCTCGGCCTGCTCCTGCTCGGGCTCGGCACGGTGCTGACCCAGAGGAGGCCCGCGCTGGTCCGCGTGTCCTGACCTCCGGATCGCGGCCGCCGCTCGGGGCGGCCGCGCCCGGAGGTCTCCGGGCACACCCACCGAGGACGCTTGTTGCGAATGGTTTGCAACTAGCGCCGCGGCCCAACTAGGGTCGATCGCGTGACCCAGCAGCGTGAGCAGTCGGCCGCCCCCGGCCGCACCCGGGTCACGCGCGAGCAACGCGTCGCCCTCTGGCGCTGCCTCGCTTTCGTCGCCCTGCTCCACGCCGTGGGCTGGGGCCTCCTGCTCGGCGTGGTCGCCCCCGGTGGCTACGAGGTCGGGGGCCGCGTGCTCGGCGTCGGGCTGGGCCTCACGGCGTACACCCTCGGCATGCGGCACGCCTTCGACGCCGACCACATCGCCGCGATCGACAACACCACGCGCAAGCTGATGAGCGACGGGCAGCGGCCGATGAGCGTCGGCTTCTGGTTCAGCCTCGGCCACAGCTCGGTGGTGTTCGTGATGGTCCTCGGCATCGCGCTCGGCGTGCGGGCGCTCGCCAGCGGCGTGCAGGACCAGCACTCCACGCTCCACCAGTTCGCGGACGTCTGGGGCCCCTCGATCAGCGGCGTCTTCCTGGTCGCGATCGGGCTGGTCAACCTGGCCGCGCTGGTCGGCATCCTCCGGGTCTTCCGGCACATGCGCCGCGGCCACTTCGACGAGGCCGAGCTCGAGCGCCGGCTCGACAGCCGCGGCTTCCTCAACCGGGTCCTCGGCACGGTCACCAAGGCCGTGCGCAAGCCGTGGCACATGTACCCCACCGGCTTCCTCTTCGGCCTCGGCTTCGACACGGTCACCGAGATCGGCCTGCTGGTGATCGCCGGCGGGGCGGTCGCCGCCGAGCTGCCGTGGTGGGCGGTGACCACGCTGCCGGTGCTGTTCGCGGCCGGGATGTCCCTGCTGGACACCCTCGACGGGGCGTTCATGAACATCGCCTACGGCTGGGCGTTCTCGCGGCCGGTGCGCAAGGTGTACTACAACATCACGGTCACCGCACTCTCGGTCGCGGTGGCGCTGATCATCGGCCTGGCCACGCTCGGCGGCCTGATCAGCGAGCGGCTCGGCCTGCACTCCGGGCCGATCGCCTGGCTGGCGGGGCTCGACATGGAGCACCTCGGCTACGGGATCGTCGCGCTGTTCGTGGCGGCCTGGGCGGTCTCCGTCGCGATCTGGAAGTACGCCCGGATCGAGGAGCGCTGGTCGGCGGACCTGCGGTGACTTCCGGGCAGTTTCCTCGTTCAATTCTGCGTGGGCGAATTGTTCAGATATCGTAACGCGGTGGTTGGGAAGCTGGCACTGATCGGCGGCGTCGCTGCGGCGTGGCTGCTGACGTTCGTGCTCATGGGAGGCGACGTCGTGCCCGCCCTGACCGGCCACCACACCGAGGCCGCCGGCAAGCCGGGCTCGTCCGCCCCGGCCGCGAAGGTGCCCGCCGCCCGGTTCTCCTCCGGATCCTCCTCGGCGTCCCCGTCGGCGACGCCGACGACCGGTACGTCGCCCAGTTCTGCCACCGGCCCCACCGACGGTCCCGGCCAGGCCGCTGCGGCCGCCGAGCAGCTCGCCGAGGCCACCCCGGTCGCCGGCCAGGTGCTGGTCGACCGGCCGAACCCTCGCCGCGCCGCGCCCCCGGTGCTCACGTTCCGGATGGCGACCTTCAACGCACTCGGCAGCTCGCACACCCACAAGGGCGGGCGCCGCAAGCAGAAGGCCCCGGGGTCGGCCCGGACCGCCCGCGCCGGGCAGTACGTCATGGACAACAACATCGACCTGATCGGCTTCCAGGAGATGCAGGGCGACCAGCGCGGCGCGTTCATGAACGCGACCGGCGGCCGCTACGCGCTCTACCCCGGCAACGAGCTGCGCAGCGGCGACGGCGAGAACTCCATCGCCTACCGGCTCGACACCTGGGAGCTGGTCAAGGCCGACACGATCTCGATCCCCTACTTCGGCGGCAACCCGCGCAACATGCCGATCCTGCTGCTGCGCAACAAGCAGACCGGGATCACGGCGTACTTCACCAACTTCCACAACCCCGCCGACACCGCCGAGTTCGGCAAGCAGGGCCGCTGGCGGGCAGCCGCGACCGACCTCGAGGTCGGGCTGTTCAGCCAGCTGAAGAACGACGGCTACCCGATCTTCGTGACCGGCGACATGAACGACCGGGGCCCGTGGTTCTGCTCGGTCGCCCCGGCCGGTGACCTCGTCGCCGCGGCCGCGACCGCGTTCGGCGGCTCCGGCTGCTCGATCCCCGGCTTCCGGATCGACTGGATCGCCGGCTCCCAGGGCGTGCAGTTCAGCAACTACCACGAGGACCGCAGCGGCCTCGTGGCCTGGATGACCGACCACCCCGTGGTGATCACCGACGCCACCATCGACGCGGCGAGCTTCCCGAAGTCGGTCTCCGACCCCACCGCCCCGGCGACGGCCGCGGCGAACTAGCCCCGGGGCGGACCCGGACGCCGGGTCGGGGTCAGCCCTTCGCGGCCTGCAGGAACGCCTTGAGGATGGGGCCTGCCGTGTGCGAGCCCGACTCACCGGTGTCGACGAACACCGCGACCGCGAGGTCGCCCTGGGCGGCGATCATCCAGGCATGGGTGGGCAGGGAGCCACCGGGGCCGGGGCTGCCGTACTCCGCCGTGCCGGTCTTCGCGATCACCGCCGGCGGCTGGAGCGGTTGCAGCAGCGTGCCCGACCCCACGGCCACGACGGCCCGCATCATGCCCCGAAGCTGCTCGGCCTCGGCAGCGGTCAGCGGGTGCGCCGGGGCTACGGAGGGGCTGGAGCCCGTGCTCGCGCCGGGGCTGCCGCTCGGGCTCGCGCTCGGCGTGGCCAGGCCGTGCTCGGCGGTGCCGGTGACCAGCTTCGGCGTGACGGTCTCGCCCTTGGCGACGCTGGCCACCACGGCGGCCATCGCCATCGGCGACGCGAGCACCTTGCCCTGGCCGATCATGTCGGCGGCGCCCTCGGTCTCACTGGCCGGCGGCGGCACCTGGCCGAAGAACGCCGGGAAGCCGAGGTCGTGGTCGATGCCGACGCCGAGGGCCGCGGCCGCGTCGGCGAGGTCGCTGCCCTGCAGCTTGGTGTGCTGGGAGATGAAGCCGGTGTTGCACGAGTTGGCGAGCGCGTCGCGCAGGCTGATCCGGCCGAGTCGGTCGGCCGGGTAGTCGGAGTAGTTCTTGAACTTCTTGCCGTCGACGACGAGCGTCGGCGTGCAGGAGACCGGCGAGGCCGGGGTGAGCCCCGCCCGGAGCAGGGCGAGTGCGCTGACCACCTTGAACGTCGACCCGGGGGCGTAGCGGCCGAAGGTCGCGGAGTTGTAGCCCTTCGAGCCGGGGCCGCTGGCGGCGGCGAGGATCGCTCCGGTCGACGGCTGGATCGCCACCACGGCGCTGGCCGGGGCGACGCCGGCGAGGAGGTCGTCGGCCTTCTGCTGCAGCCTCGGGTCGAGGGTGGTGTGCAGGTCCTGTCCGCGCACCGGGTCGACCTCGTAGAGCGTGCGCGGCTCGCCGGCCTGCTCCCCGGCCTTCGCCGTGGCAGGTACGGCGGACACCTTCACCCCGGACGTCCCGCCGAGCTGCGCGTCGTACCGGAGCTGGAGGCCGGAGAGGCCGGCGTCGTCGCCGGCGCGCAGCCGCCCGTCGCTCTTGTCGATCAGCTCCTTGGTGGCCGGGCCGACGGTTCCGAGGATCGCGGCGGCGAACGCCTTGGTGGGCGCCAGCGGCAGCTGGTCGGCGATGCCGCGCGCTCCGGGGATCGCGCCGACCTTGCCGAGCAGGTCGCTGGTCGAGCCGTCGCGACGCATCGCGATCGCCTGCACGAAGGCCTTCGGGCCGGCCTTGGTGACGGCTGCGACGTACGGGTCCGGGCTGACCCCGACGAGGGTGGCGAGCCGTCGCGCCGAGTCGGGGGCGGCGGCGGGGTCGACCTGGCTGCGGTCGATGCCGAACCGGATCACGTCCCGCGGGATCACCAGCGGGGTGTCGTCGCGGCCGAGGATGTTGCCGCGCTCGGCCTTGACCCGCGCGACCTGGAAGGTCTCCCCAGCGGCGAGCGACTTCTCGAGGATCGACGGTTTCCACTCGACCCGCCAGGCGCCGCCCTGGTCGAGCAGGCGGGCGTGGGTCTGGTGCTTCCAGGTCTGGCCGCCGAGGTCGACGCTCCAGTTCAGCCGGACGTCGGCCTTGTCGCCGGACCGGGTGACCTGGTCGACGCTGACCTTCGCGGGGTGGTCGAGCGTCTTGGCGACCGCGGCGTAGCTCTTCGCGGCGCCGGCGGAGGTGAACTTCACCGCGCTCACGTCACCCTTGTGCAGCGCGGTCGCGAGCTTCTCGGCGGCCTTGCGGGCATCGGCTCCCTTGTCGAAGAAGCCGCAGCCCGTGAGCAGCAGCCCGCCGACCAGCAGCAGGCTCAGCACGAGGTGGCGGGAGGACAGGGGCCGAGAGGTCATGCGCCGATCCGACCAGACGGGGCACCCACGTTCAACTCGTCGCGGCACCGGCCGGACCACCGTCGGGGGCGAGGCGTAGCCTTCCCCGGTGCAGATCCGGGGCCTGTTGGCGGACACGACCCCGCTGCGCAACCCCTACTTCCGCCGGCTCTGGTCGGCGAACATCGTCACGGTCATCGGCGCCCAGCTGACCGTCGTCGCGGTGCCGGCGCAGATCTACGCGCTCACCGGCTCCTCGGCGTACGTCGGCCTGACCGGGCTGTTCGGCCTGGTGCCGCTGGTCGTCTTCGGGCTCTGGGGCGGGGCGCTCGCCGACGTGATGGACCGACGCACGATCCTCCAGTTCACGACCGCCGGGCTGATCGCGACCAGCGCGGGGTTCTGGCTCCAGGCCGCGCTGCACGTGGGCAGCGTGTGGCTGCTGCTCGGGCTCTTCTCGGTGCAGCAGGCGTTCTTCGCGGTGAACCAGCCGACCCGCAGCGCCGTGCTTCCCCGGCTGCTGCCGGTCACCCAGCTGCCGGCAGCGAACTCGCTGAACATGACCGTGATGCAGGCCGGTGCGATCGCCGGGCCGATGGTCGGCGGCGCGCTGATCCCGCTGGTCGGCTTCTCCTGGCTGTACCTCGCCGACACCCTCAGCCTCTTCGCCACCCTGTGGGCGGTGCTGCGCCTGCCCCGCCTGCCGATGGAGGGACCGGTCGGCACGCCCGGCCTGCGCGCGGTGGTCGACGGGCTGTCCTACCTGCGTGGCCACCCGGTGCTGCTGATGTCGTTCCTGGTCGACCTGATCGCGATGATCTTCGGCATGCCCCGGGCACTCTTCCCCGAGGTCGCGCACGTCGACTTCGGCGGGCCGGCCGGCGGCGGTCTGGCGTTCGCGCTGCTGTTCGCGGCGATCCCGATCGGCGCGGTCGTCGGCGGTGTCTTCTCCGGCTGGGTCTCCCGGGTCCAGCGCCAGGGCGTCGCGGTCGTCGTCGCGATCGTCGTCTGGGGCCTGGCCATCGTCGGCTTCGGCCTCGCCGTCGCGCTCGCGGACACCGGCCCGCACCTGATGCTGGCGCTGGCGGTGCTGATGCTGGTGATCGGCGGTGCCGCCGACATGGCGTCCGCGGCCTTCCGGATGAGCATGCTCCAGAGCGCGGCGTCGGACTCCGTGCGGGGCCGGCTCCAGGGCGTCTTCATCGTCGTCGTCGCCGGCGGCCCCCGCATCGCCGACGTCGCCCACGGCGGGGTCGCGGCGATCGCGGGCACGGCGGCCACCGCGGCCGGTGGCGGCGTGCTCGTCGTGGTCCTCGTCGTCGCTGCTGCGCTGGCGGTTCCGGTGTTCGTCCGGTACCGGCTGGGCGAGCCGGTGGAGTAGCGGCGCAGTCGCTTGCGTCGGCGGCCGGCCTCTGGGTGGATGAAGCCGTGACCGAGCTCCAGGGCGTGTACGACGAGCGGTTCGCCGGAGTGGCGCAGGCACTGGCCGAGTCACTCGAGGGAGGCGACGCCGGCGGGTCGGCGGCCGTGTTCGTCGGCGGCGAGCCGGTGGTCGACGTCTGGGGCGGCTTCGCCGACCCGGGCCGCACCCGTGCGTGGGAGCGGGACACGCTCGTCAACGTCTTCTCGGTCACCAAGACGATGGCGGCGCTCTGCGCACTGGTCCTGGTGGACCGCGGGCTGCTGGACCCCGACGCCCCGGTGGCCGAGTACTGGCCGGAGTTCGCGGCGGGCAAGCAGGGCGTGCTGGTCCGGCACGTGCTCGCGCACACGGCCGGCCTGCCCGACTGGGAGGGCACCGTCGAGGAGCTCTACGACTGGACCGCGGCGACCGACCGGCTCGCGGCCACCGCTCCGCAGTGGGAGCCCGGCACGGCGGTGGGCTACCACTCCCTCACCCAGGGATTCCTGGTCGGCGAGCTCGTCCGCCGGATCACCGGCCACACCGTCGGCGACTTCTTCGCGGCCGAGATCGCCGCGCCCCTTGGTGCGGACTTCTGGATCGGCCTCCCGGCCGAGCTCGACGACCGGGTGGCGCCGACCATCCCGCCGACCGGTCGGGGCGAGGACTACACGGCCGGCTCGTCGGCGCCGGACGCCCCGCCGAGCAGAGGCACCGCGATGTCGGTCCGCGACGCCAACAGCGTGCCCTGGCGCCGCTCGGAGATCCCGGCCGCCGGTGGCGTCGGCAACGCACGCTCGGTGGCACTGGTGCAGTCGGTGATGGCGTGCGGCGGCACCGTCGGGTCGGTGCGGCTGCTCGCGCCCGAGACCTGTGACCGCGCCTGGACCGAGCAGTCCTCCGGGGACGACCGGGTGCTCGGCATGCCGGTCAGCTGGGGGCTCGGCTGGGCCCGGCTCGGCGGCGCGTACGGCTGGGGCGGCTGGGGCGGCGCGCTGGTGATGATCGACCCGACGCAGCGGCTGGTCGTCGCCTATGCGACCAACCAGATGCGCGAACCGGCGTACGACGACCGCGGGATGCAGATCGCGATGGCCGCGCTCGCCGCCGGGTAGCGCGACCGTTGGATCAGGCCGGCTCGCGAGGGGCCTGGGTGTGCGCGCGCGACTGCCGGTCGGCGAGGACGAGGCCGGCAATCCATCCCGGAGCTCGGCCGCCGCGCGGGGGCGCGATCGCGTCCATGCGGTGGCCGGTGCGGGCGAGGGCCCAGGAGACGGCCGAGTTGGAGTTCCACATGTCCCCGGCGCCGAGCTCGTCGCGGCCCCAGGTCAGCGCCGGCACCTGGCGCAGCGCGTCGAGCACGGCCGCGACCGTGGCGGTGTCGTCGGTCAGGTGCACCGGGCTGTCGACGGCCTCGTCGACGTCCGGGATCCGCCCACCCGGCCAGCAGCGCAGCTCGTAGCGGAACGCGCGCAGACGGCCGAGCCGGCTCGACCCGACCGGCCCCTCGACCAGCACGCCGCGGTCGGTGTCGGGCACGTTCCAGACCGGGCCCATCTCGACGGCGTACGTCGTGCCGTCGAGGCCGACCATCAGCCCGGAGTGGTAGAGATCGGCGGGTGCGCGATGCTCACGGCGCGCCGACCACAGCTCGTAGAGGCGGCTGCTCCGCCGCACGAACCAGCCGCCGGCCCCGACCGGGAGCCAGTAGAGGTCCACCCACGCCGTACGCCGTGATCCGTCCATGCTCCTCACCCCCGGCTCCTCGCCCCGCACCAGCACAGCACCCGCCCGCTCCCCGCGTCAGGGGCGAAGGTCACGGGCGGCCCGGCGGGACGGAAAACGACTGGCACCGGGGTCCTACGGTGGGGCCATGTACCTGGAGAACGTGGTCTTCGACGCACGCGAGCCGCAGCGGCTCGGCCGGTTCTGGGAGGAGGCGCTCGGCTGCGAGCCGCTCACCGACGAACCGGAGGGCTACGAGACGCGGCTGACCGTCGGGGACGGGCCCGTGCTCGACCTGTGCTTCCAGCGGGTGCCCGACCCGGCCACCGCTGCGCACCGGCTCCGGTTGGAGCTCGGTGACGGCGGTGGCGAGGCGGACCGGCTGCTCGGGCTGGGCGCGCGACGCCGCGACGCCGGTGCGGAGCCGGAGTCTGCGGAGCTGCTCGACGACCCCGAGGGGAACCCCTTCGGCCGGGGAGACGACGCGGCGTACGACGGCACGGGGCCGCTCGTGGCGCTGGCGCTCGACTCCGCCGACCCGGAGCGCGACGCGGAGTTCTGGGCCTGGCTGACCGGCTGGACCGTCACCGGGCGCGGCGCGACCGCGACCCTGCGGCACCCCTCGCTGCGCGGCCCGGTGCTCGAGCTGCGCCGTCAGTCGGCGCCGAAGAGCGCGGCCAAGAACCGGATCCACCTCGACGTGCGCCTCGAGGCAGGGGAGGACGCCGACACGGTCGAGGCGGCCATCGCCGAGCACGGCGGTGCACGGGAGCACCATCCGGAGTGGGGCGAGCTCCCGTGGCGGTCCTACACCGACCCGTCGGGCAACGACTTCTGCGTGCTGCCCCCGCCGCGCGAGGCCTGACGCGGGCAACCGACGATCGGGGCCCCCGTGGGGTTGACTGGTGCCGTGCCTGCACCGGAGCAGCGCCTGGGGACGGCGCACCTGCCCGGCGGCGGTCGCGTCGCGTACGCCGTGACGGGCAGCGGTCCGTTCCTGCTCGTGGCGCCCGGCTGGCTCAGCCACCTCGAGCTCGGCTGGGCGATCCCGGTGGAGCGGAGGTTCCACGAGGCGCTGGCGTCCGGACGGACGCTCGTGCGCTACGACCGGCCCGGCTGCGGCCTCTCCGACCCGTACGACGGACCGCGTGACCTGGCCCTCGAGCTCGCCACGATCGGCGCGGTGACCGAGGCGGTCGGGATGACCCGCTTCGACCTGCTGGGCTGGTCGCTGGGCGCGGCCGTGGCGGCGCAGTGGGCCGCCGACCGGCCCGAGACCGTCGACCGGTTGGTGCTCTACGGCGGGTGGGCCGAGGGCGCCGCGATCGGCGACGAGGACAGCCGACGCCACATCCTCGGCCTGCTCGCGACCCACTGGGGCCTGGGCTCCGACCTGCTCACCGACGTCTTCGCACCCGACGCCGATGCCGGCACGCGGGCCGCGATCGCGCGCTACCAGCGGGCAGCGTCGTCCGCCGAGACCGCGGTCGCGCTGCTCCGGCTCGCCTACGCGCTCGACGTCCGAACCACGCTGCCGCGCATCCAGACGCCAACCCTCGTGCTCGCCAGGCGGGGAGACCGGGCCGCTCCACTCGCGCAGAGCCGCGTGCTCGCCGACGCGATCCCCTCCGCGGAGCTGGTCGAGCTCGACGGCCGCTCACACCTGCCCGCCATCGGCGACGCCGAGTCCGTGGTGGCCCAGATCCGCGGCTTCCTCGGCCTGCCGACGCTGAGGAGAGGCGTGCCCACCGGGCTCACTCCCCGGCAGGCCGAGGTCGCCGCGCTCGTGGCCGACGGCCTCACCAACCGCGAGATCGCCCAGCGGCTGGGCATCACCGAGCGGTCCGCCGAGTCGCACGTCGAACGGATCCGGCTGCGCCTGGGGTTCCGCTCGCGCTCCCAGGTCGCCGCCTGGCACGTCGCCACCCACCCCGAAGTGCGGTAGTTCCACGGCTGCGCGGTCCGCCCGCGCACGCCGACGATGGAGCCATGTCCCGTCGCCCCACACAGCTCGCCCTCTCCGCCGTCGCCTGGGTCGGGTTCCTCGCCATCACGGCCTGGACGATCGCGTTCCTCGCCGGCGTCCTCGTCCCGAGGACGATCGACGGCCCGGTCCGCACGACCGCACCCCGAGCCGTGGTCGTCGACCTCGCCCTGCTGCTGCTGTTCGCGCTGCAGCACTCCGTCATGGCCCGGCGGCCGGTGAAGGCCTGGCTGGGCCGCCGCATCCCCGCGGCGCTGGGGCGCACGACGTACGTGCTCGCCACCGACGTCTGCCTCGTCCTCCTGCTCGCGTCCTGGGAGCCGTGGGGCGGCCGGGTCTGGCACGTCGGCGGCCCGGCCGGGGTGCTGCTCTGGGCGCTGTACGCCGCAGGGTGGCTGCTCGCGATCGTCTCGACGTACGCCGTCGACCACCTCGAGCTCGTCGGGCTGCGCCAGGCCGGCTGGGCAGCTCCCCGCGACGCGGGCGAGGATGCCCTTCAGGTCGGCGGGCTCCATGCGGTGGTGCGCCACCCGCTGATGACGGGGCTGTTGCTGGCGTTCTGGGCGACGCCCCGGATGAGCGCGTCACACCTGCTGTTCGCGGCGGCGTCCACCGGCTACGTCGCCGTCGGGATCGCCTTCGAGGAGCGCGACCTGCGACGCACGTTCGGCAGCGCCTACGACGCGTACGCCGCCCGCGTGCCCGCACTCGTGCCCGCGCTGCGGATCCGGCGTGGCGTGGCTCCCGGGGCGGAGCCGTCGGAGTCGTCGGTGCGCTAGGTCATCAGAGAGCGCCAGGTCACCGGGTTTCGAGGCGGTTGCTGCGCAACCGCACCTCAACCAGCCATCCCGCGGTGGTTGAGGTGCGAGCCGGCGAGCCTCGCAACCACCCACGCCCGGTCCGAGCCGGGTCTGCATCGAGGTCACCGGGTTTCGAGGCGGTTGCTGCGCAACCGCACCTCAACCAGCGATCCGGCGGTTGAGGTGCGAGCCTGCGAGCCTCGAAACCACCCGCGCCCGATCCGAGCCGCGGTGTCGCTACACTCGGCCGCGATGGCGGTGGGGCTCGCCGACAACCGCAGCGCAGCTGCCAACAGTCCCTACCTCGTGAGGTCCGGTTGCGAAGGTAGGTGCACCATGTCCGATCCCCGCGCAGATTCCCGCGCAGACTCCCACCCGGCGCACGTGCCCGACCCGGTCGACCCCGACATCGACCTGCACGTGCGGGGCCAGCGCCGCGAGTGGACCGCCCACCGGTGGGTGCTGCCCGTGGTCGCGCTCGGCGGCATGCTCGGCGCGTCCGCCCGCCACGCCCTCGAGCTCACCTGGCCCGCCGGCCCGACGGCGCTGCCCTGGGCGACGCTGGTCACGAACGCCTCCGGGTGCCTGCTGATCGGCATGCTGATGGTGCAGGTCGTCGAGGTCGGCCGGGCGCACCCGCTGCTGCGTCCGTTCCTGGGCGTCGGTGTGCTCGGCGGCTACACCACCTTCTCGACGTACGCCGTGCAGACCCGCACCCTCTGGGCCCACGGCCGGCCGGGGCTGTCCCTGGTCTACCTCCTGCTCACGCCGGCCCTGGCCCTGGTGGCCGTCGCCCTCGGCGTGTTCACCGCCCGCGCCGGCCATCGCGCGCGGGCCGCCCTGTCCCGTCGAGCGCGCTCCCGTCGCGCCGCGTCCCGTTGAGCCCAGCGAAAGGCAGCACGATGACACTGACCGGAACCGCCCGTCGGCTGACCGTCTTCCTCGGCGAGGACGACACCTGGCACCACAAGCCGCTCTACACCGAGATCGTGCACCGGGCCCACCGGGCCGGGCTCGCCGGCGCCAGCGCGGTGCGCGGCATCGAGGGCTTCGGCGCAGGATCGCCCCGCGTCCACACCTCGCGGCTGCTCTCGCTGTCGGAGGACCTGCCCGTGGTGGTGGTCATCATCGACACCCCCGAGCGGATCGACGCCTTCCTCCCGGAGATCGAGGAGGTGCTCGGCGACGGACTCGCCGTCGTCGACGACGTCGCGGTGGTCGCGCACCGCTTCCGGCCGGCCGAGCAGCCGTGAGCGACCCCGCGGCGTTCGCCTGGGTGTGTCTGGGCGCGGCCGTCGGCGCGCCGGCCCGCTACCTCACTGACCGGTTCGTGCAGGCGCGCCACGACTCGGTGATGCCCTGGGGCACGCTGACGGTCAACGTGGTCGGCTCCCTCGTGCTCGGCGTCCTGGTCGGGCTCGGCGGTCACGTGCCGGCGCAGGTGAGCCTCGCGGTCGGCACCGGGCTGTGCGGTGCGCTGACCACCTACAGCACGTTCAGCTACGAGACGCTCCGCCTGTTCGAGGAGCGTGCCCGCGGCTTCGCGGCGGCCAACGTGGTGATCAGCCTGGTCGCCGGGGTAGGCGCCGCGCTCGCCGGGTTCGGCCTCGCGTCCGTCCTGGCGTAGCGGCCCTCAGTCGGCCGGGCGGAAGCAGTGGTGGACGACGCCGTTGTCGTAGACGTCGGTCGCCGTCAGCGTCAGCCTGGTCCGCTGGTCGGCGAACAGGCGCTCGCCGGCACCGAGCGCGACGGGGTAGACGAACAGGTGCAGCTCGTCGAGCAGGCCGTCGGCGATCAGGCCGCGCACGAGCCGGCCGCTGCCCGAGATGTAGATCGAGCCCTCGCGCGAGTCCTTGAGCTCACGGAGCCGGTCGGCGTCGTACGCGCCGAAGCGGGTGGTGTGGGCCCACTCCTCGCTCGGCTGCTGGGCGCCCACCACGATCTTCTCGGTGTCGTTGAAGAACGGCGCCCCGGGGTCGTCCTCCACGGTGCGGTCGCGCCAGGCCGGGGCGAACATCTCGTACGTCGTGCGGCCGAGCAGGATCGTGTCGCAGTCTCCGGTGACCGCGGCGAGGGTCTCGCCCATCGCGGGGTCGAAGCCGAACTCGGCGGTCCAGGACGGTGACTCGAAGACGCCGTCGAGGGAGATGAACTCGTGGGCTCGGATGGTGGCCATGGTGGAGATCCTTCCGGGTCGTGGTGCGGTCTGTGACCTCTCCACGAACGCGACCGGCGGGACACGACAACGCGGCCGGAGGAATCTCCTGCTCGGCTCAGGCCGCGGTCGTCTCACCCATGGCCCGGGCGCGGACCAGGACCGACACCGCGACCACCACCGCGATCAGCTCGGCGGCGAGCGCGGGGAAGGACAGCGGCTCGAGCCAGCTGCCGACGTCGTCGCCGAGGCGTGGCAGGGCGACGGTGCGGGTGACGACGTAGGCGGTGATCGCGAGCACCTCGAGCACCACGACGCCGGCCCAGACCGCGACGGTGTCGTGCCCTGCCACGACGACGGCCAGGGCGAGGCTGGCGACGGTGAAGATCACGAAGGCGACGCCGGCGTACCGGGCCTCCTGCCAGTGCGCGGGGATCAGCGGGACGTGTGCGCCGGCACCGACCAGGAGGCAGACGACCGCGAGCCCGCGGTCTCCTGTGCGCAGGGGTCGCGAGCCGACGCCCCGCAGGTGGGGGGCACGAGTGCGTGGGGGCGGGCCGGCGGCGACGGCGGTCATGGTGGTGCTCCTCGGGGGTCTCGGCCGGGTGGCGGAGGCGGGCCGGCACGGCCCGCCTCCGTCAGGTCAGCGCACGGAGAAGAACAGGAAGAGGTTGGTCCGCAGGACCGGCGTGGTCTTGCCGGCCTTGACCTGCTTGAGCAGGTACGACGTCGACTGGCTCTTCAGGATCCGGTGGTACTCGGCCTTGTCGGTCACACCGACGACCCGCACGTCCCACCACTCGGCGCGACCCTGGTTGGTGGTCGTGATGAAGTGGTTGTGGCCGGGCGTCTGGAAGTTCTTCAGCGCGTCCGTGAGCTGCGCGTCGGTCAGGCTGGGGTAGAGCGGCTTGAGGGCCGGCTCGATCCGGGTCATGTCCAGGGTGCCCGGGTGGTCGACGCAGACCAGCTTCGCGGGGCACTCCATGCGCATCTGCTTCACCGTGAAGCCGAGCGGCACCACGACGTACAGGGGGTCGAAGTCCTTCGCGGGGGCGTTGACGAACTTCGCGCCGACCTCACAGCCGCTGGAGGACTGGGCGGACACCGCGGTGTCGCAGAAGAAGCCCTTGGTGTAGCGGAAGTTGACGGTGTCGCCCTTGAAGTTGGCGTGGGTCAGGCCGAACTCGGGGACGCCGCGCCCCATGCTCATCGCGTTGCTCGACGGGTTGGACGCCGCGACGGCGACGCCGACGCTGCCGGCGACCAGGAGGGCGGCGACTCCCGCGACGAACCGGGCTCGTGTGCTGCGGAACAGTTTCATCCTTGGCTCCTGAGTGAGGGCGGCCGGGATGGCCACCACCTCAGGGGATTCGGCACCGGGCCGCTCACGGATTGCGCACGATCGACGCGGAAGGCTCACACCACGGCGCCACCGGCCGATAGGTCCAGTACGGACCAGCCCGCCACCCACCGGAGCACCCCATGCCGTACGCCGCACAGCCGACCAGGCACCTCGTCTGCACCCTGCAGCGGCACCCCACCGGCGGCTACACCCCGACCGTGCACCCCGTCGGCACGATGGCGCCGGTGCCGACGCCCTGGGCGGTCACCTTCCCGACCACGACCGACGCCCTGCGGTGGGTGCGCAACCGCTACGGCACGCTGTCGGTCGAGCTCGTCACGGGACGTCGCCCGGCCGCCTGATCCGGCGCCTGGTCCTGGGCCTGGTCCTGGGCCGCTACTCGCAGCCGACCCCGTCGCCGTCGCGGTCGAGCCGGCGGCTGTAGCCGGGATCGCCGACGTGGATCGGCGCGGCACCGGCGGCGCGGACGGCGTCGCAGTTGGCGTAGTACGTCGAGCCGCCGACCAGCGCGCGCGGACTCGCGGCCGCGGCCGGAGCCGGCTCCTCGACCTTCTGGTCGACCCGGGTCGGCGCGTGCGTGACGTCCGCCGGCACCTGGCGGCCCGGGCAGGAAGCGAGCACACGAGACATCGCCGCTCGCTCGGCCGGGGTGACCCAGAGGCCGTACTTCGCCTTCACCGCGATCTGGCGGGCGACGTACGCGCACCGGAACGGCTTGTACGGCGGCAGCCAGGTGGCCGCGTCGCCGTCGCCCTTGGACCGGTTGGTGTGCAGGTCGACGGCGAGGAGGCCCAGCGGGTCGTTCGCCAGGGCCGCGCGCGTGCGGATGTCGAACCGCGCCGCGCCGGTGGCCCAGGCGTTGCCGAGCGCGACCACGTGGTCGATGTCGACCTCGTCGCCGGCGCCGCGCCGGAACGGCACGTCCCGGCCGAGGTAGGGGTCGGGCAGCACGCCCGTGAGCACCACGCAGCCGTGGGTGCGGGGGTCGAGCACGGCGGATCGCACGTCACGGCGCAGGATGTCGTTGCGGGTGTCGCAGCCGTTGCGATCGGCGTCGAGCCAGGCCTGGCCGAACTCCTCGCGGCGGTAGCCGGTCATCGGCGCGCGGCCCTTGACCGGCAGCGTGGCCAGCACCGCGAGCGCCGTCCCGGGAGCCACCCTGGTCGGCCGCGTGGTCGCGGTCGGCGTACCGGCGCGTGACGGGTGGGCCGACGGCGAGGTGGCAGACGGGCTCGCCGGGGACTCCGCGGCGGCGGTCGGGCTCGGGTTCGCTGCGGAGCCCGCGGTCGGGTGCTGCTGGGCGGCCCGGCCGATCACCCAGAGCAGCACGAACGCGCCGATGACGGCGGTGAGCTTGCGGTGTCCGGGCACACCCGAAGGGGATCACGCCGGCTTCGGCGGCGTCCGGGAAACCCGGTGACGCAGGACGAAGGTCAGGTCCGGCTCAGAGGTAGAGGTTCACCCGACGGCGCTCGCGCTGGGGCGGCACCACGCGCACCCGGACGTCCTGGATCCGGACGTCCTCGACCACGACCTCCTCGACCCGGGGCTCGGGACGGCGCTGCGGCGAGACCGGCGCCCGACGACCGACGGCACGGCCGAAGAGGATCACGTAGGCGCCCTCGTCGCCGGCGGTGGCGTTGCGCATCACCCAGCCGCGCTGCACCGAGCCGTCCTCGAACCGCAGCATCACGTCGTCGCCGGGCGAGAGCACCCGCACCCGGTCGCCGCGGCCACGCTGCTGGGCGGCCAGCTGGTGCCAGGGCAGCCACACCGCGCCGGTACGACGCTGCAGCGGCGTGAGGGTCACGTCGACGAGCTGCATGGCTGCCTCCTTCGGGTGGGTCGGACACCGAGGTCAACGAGGCAGCACCGCCCCGGATACGGTCAATTCGGAAAAATCGTGCACCCTGGGCGTCGTCCCCGCGCGTCGATTGTGCGCCGGAACGAGCGTGAGCGGGCCGGACCGCCCCACGACGAGCCAGCTGGTCTGGTCCGATCGCCGGCGCCTGCTTGACCGTTCGGGAGGTCGGACCTAGCGGCCTTTCCAGACCGGGTCGCGCTTCTCGGCGAACGCCAACGGCCCCTCGAGGGCGTCCTCGCTGGACATCAGCGCCACGATCTCGCGGTCGCTGGCCGCCCAGGCGTCGGCCTCCCGCGGCACCGACCCGTCGCGGATGCCCTGGGCGACGCGCTTGCTGGCCTGCACCGCCAGCGGGGCGTTGGCCGCGATCTGGTGCGCGAGCCCGAGCGCCGACTCCAGCAGGCTGTCGACCGGCACGACGTCGTTGACCAGCCCCCACCGCAGCGCGGTCGCGGCGTCGATCGGCGCACCGGTCAGGATCATCCGCATCGCCACCTTGCGCGGCAGCTGGTCGGGCAGCCGGACGAGCCCGCCGGCCGCGGCGATCAGCCCCCGGCGTACCTCGGGCAGGCCGAAGGTGGCGGTCTCGGCGGCGATCGCGAGATCCGCCGCGAGCACCAGCTCGGTGCCGCCGCCGAAGGCAGTGCCGTTGACCGCGGCGACCACCGGCTTGCTGATCGGGTGGTTCACCACCCCGGCGAACCCCCAGGCCTCCGTGCCCGGCGGGTTGAGGCTCTCCCCGCGGGCGATCGCCTTGAGGTCCGCGCCGGCGCAGAACGACACCTGCCCGGCGCCCGTGAGCACGACCGCGCGGATCTCGGGGTCCTGCTCGGCCTCCTCGAACGCCGTCCCGAGCGCCTGGGTGAGCGGCCCGTTCACCGCGTTGCGTGCCTCGGGACGGTTGAGACTGACCAGCAGGACGTGGTCGTCGCGGACGACGAGGACGGGGCTGTCGGCGGTGTCGCTCATGGAAGGCATCATGCCCGGCCCGGGCGGGCGGCTCTCGGGTGGACGGGGACGGGGGCGCCCGCGAGCCGTGGATGGGCCTGGCCTCCGTGCAGCCGGTCCTCCCCGAGGAGCGTGCGACGAGGGCAGGACCGGCGCAACGGGTGGTCGGCTCGTGGGCGCACCCGGCACCGGCCACCCCCGATCAGCTGCCCGGCGAACACCCTGACCCGGTGCCACGAAGCCCGCCGCAGGCTGAGGTTTCGGCCCGCCGTCGCGGGTTCGCGAGCTCACCCGCGGGCTTGCTCAACCTCTTCGCGTCGCCGGTCCGCTCGTTCCTCGCGGTCCGGCGGCTCAGACCTCCGCGGTCTCCAGCCAGCTGGCGAAGGTGGGGCCGGCCAGGATCGCGGCCGGTCCGGGCAGGAGGGCGTCGCGGTCCGCCGCGGCGTACGGGTCGTGCTCGGGCGGGGCCAGCTCGACCTTGGTCGGCCGGCCGCGCTTCGCCGCGAGCAGCGTCGCCGCGTCGATGAACTCCTCGGGTCGCGGCCCGCCGATCTCCAGCGCCGGACCGTCCTGGGCCGACCAGCCCGGCATCGTGATCAGGTTGACCATCGCCTCCGCGACGCTCCGCGCCGCGACCAGCTGGGTGCGCATCGCCGGCACGTAGCCGACCTCGCCGTCCGTGGCCCAGTCGAGCAGCTGCCCCACGAACTCGTGGAACTGCGTGGCGCGCAGGATCCGGGTCGGCACCGGGCCGGCGAGCGCGGCTCGCTCGTGCGCGAGCTTCGCCTTGCCGTAGCCGTCGGACCAGTCGTCGATGCCGACGATCGACACCACGAGCATCCGCTCGACGCCAGCCAGCTCGCCGGCCTCGTGCAGGTTGCGGCTCGCGGTCGTGAAGAACGCGGTGGCCTCGGCCTCGTCAGGGGTCGGCGACGTGGCCGCGTCGATGATCCCGTCGACCCCCTTGAGCGCCCGCTCCAGCCCGACCCCGGTGGTGAGGTCGAGGCCGTGCGTCCGCGAGATCGGTACGACGCCGTGCCCCCGCTCCTCCAGCACCTCGACGAGGTGGCTGCCGAGCCGGCCGGTCGCGCCTGCTACTGCGATCAACATGGGTGTCTCCTCCGGTCGTGTTACGACGGTCAGGTTGAGTTCGTCGTAGGGGTGACGGGACGCGACGGCGAAAGGTAACCAGGTGCGGGAACTTCGAGAGGAAGCGCTGGCCGAGGAGTTCGAGGCGCGCAGGGGACGGCTCCGCGCGGTGGCCTACCGGATGCTCGGCTCGTTCAGCGAGGCCGACGACGCCGTCCAGGAGGCTTGGCTCCGGCTGAGCCGCAGCGACGCCGCCGAGATCGACAACCTGACCGCCTGGCTGACCACCGTGGTCTCACGGATCTGCCTGGACCACCTGCGCAGCCGGGAGGCCAGGCGCGAAGACCCGCTGGAGGCACGGTTCCCCGACCCGGCCGTGCGCGAAGTCGACGGCGGTGACCCGGAGCACGAGGCCTTCCTCGCGGACTCGATCGGGCTGGCGATGCTCGTCGTCCTCGACGAGCTGTCGCCCGCCGAGCGGCTCGCGTTCGTGCTGCACGACCTGTTCGTGCTGCCGTTCGCCGACATCGCGCCGATCGTGGAGCGCTCGGTCGACGCGACCAAGATGCTGGCGAGCCGGGCCCGGCGGCGGGTGCAGGGGGCGCGCGTCGTACCGGACGCCGACCTCGCGCGGCAGCGGGTCGCGGTGGACGCGTTCCAGGCGGCGGCGCGCGCGGGCGACTTCGAGGCCCTGCTGCGCGTGCTCGACCCGGACGTCGTGCTGCGCAACGCGTCGGCCGAGGGCCTGCGCGTCGTTCGCGGCGCGGCAGCGGTCGCCTCCGGCGCGGTCGTGTTCCAGCGGATGGCACTGGCCGCGAGGCCGGTCGTCGTCAACGGCGTCGCCGGGGTCACCGCCACGGCCGACGGCGCGACCTACTCGGTCGCGTCCTTCACGGTGGTCGAGGGCCGGATCGTCTCGATCGACATCCTCACCGACCCCGAGCGGTTGCGCGCGCTGCCGGGCTGACCGCGCGCGCCGGCGACGCGCTCCCGGGTACCGGCGCGAAGCGCAGCGTCCGGCCGAGGTCGCGGCGCAGCGTCAGCGCGGCGTCCAGCAGGTAGTTCTGCCGCACGCGCCACGGCCCGCGGTCGCCCTGCTGGGGGAACTGCTCCTGCGCGCGCCGGATGTAGCCCGACGAGAGCGGCAGCAGCGGTTGCGGTCGCAGCGGACCGTCCGGCACCGGGACCACCGACGCGGCGCCGCGACGGTCCATCTCGCCGAGCACCTTGCACACCAGCCGGGAGGTCAGGTCCGCGCGCAACGTCCAGGACGCGTTGACGTAGCCGACCGCGACCGCGAAGTTGGGGACCCCGGTGAGCATCGCTCCCTGCCACACGAACCTCTCGTGCAGGTCCACGGGCTCGCCGTCCACGGTGAGCGGGATGCCGCCGAAGGGGACCATCCGCAGGCCGGTCGCCGTCACGACCACGTCCGCCTCCAGCACCCGCCCGCTCGCCAGCCGGATCCCTTCGGGCACGAACCGGTCGACGTGGTCGGTGACCATCTCCACCCGGCCGCGCCGGATGGCGCGGAAGAAGTCGCCGTCCGGGGCCACGCAGAAGCGCTGCTCCCAGGGGTCGTACGCCGGGGTGAAGTGCGTCTCCACCAGGGTCGGGTCGACCGCCTTCGCGGTGAGGCCGAGCAGGAGCCGACGGGCCAGGCCGGGCCAGCGGGTGCAGAACGCGTAGACCGCCTGCTGCCGCACGATGTTCTTGCCCCGGATCACGCGATGCGCGAGACCGGCGGGGAGGACGCGGCGGATCCGGTCGGCCAGGGCGTCCTCGGCCGGGACCGCGCCGATCCAGGACGGGCTGCGCTGCAGCACGGTGACGTGACCGGCGGTGCCGGCCAGCGACGGCGCGAGCGTCACCGCGGTCGCACCGCTGCCGATGATCACGACCCGGCGCCCGGTGACGTCGAGGTCGTCGGGCCAGAACTGCGGGACCACCACGGTGCCGGCGAAGTCCGACTGCCCGGGGAAGTCGGGCTGGTGGGCGCGGTCGTAGTCGTAGTAGCCGGCGCACGCGTAGAGGAACGAGCAGGTCATCGTGGATGCCCGGGTGCTGCCGTCGGCCGCGGTCTTCTGCAGGGTCAGCGTCCAGCAGGCTCGCTCGCCCGACCAGGCCGCCCCGACCACCGACGTCTGGAACCGGATGTGCCGGTCGATGCCGTGCTCGCGGGCCGTGTCCGCGACGTACCGGCGGATCTGCTCGCCCTCGACGATCGACCCCCGCCCGCTCCACGGGCGGAAGGGGTAGCTGAGCGTGAAGAAGTCGGAGTCCGACCGGATGCCGGGGTAGCGGAAGAGGTCCCAGGTGCCGCCGATCGCGTCGCGCGCCTCGAGCACGGCGTACGTGCGGCCGGGGCACTCGGTCTCGAGCCGGTACGCCGCCCCGATGCCGGACAGGCCCGCGCCCACCACCACGACGTCGACGTGCGGGCCGGCCGGCACCGCTTCCGTCGGCTCAGGCACCGGAGATGTTCACCAGCCAGCCGATCCCGAAGCGGTCGGTCAGCTGACCGAACACGTCGCCCCACATCTGCTTGTCCAGCGGCACGTCGACCGTGCCTCCCTCGGCGAGCCCGTGGAACCGGCTGCGCAGGAGGTCGTCGTCGTCACCGCTCAGGCTGATCGTGATGTTGTTGCCGACCGTGCGAGACATCCCCGGAGGGCTGTCGGAGCCCATCAGCGTGAGGCCGTCCTCGGTCTCCAGGACCGCGTGCATGACCAGGTCGGCGAACGGCTCGTCGCCGGCGCCGTACTCCCCGAAGGTGTGCAGGTCGAGCGTGCCGCCGAGGACCTGCTGGTAGAAGGTCATCGCCTCGCGGGCGTTGTCACCGAAGCTCACGTACGGGTTCAGTCGGGTCGTCATGGTCGCCTCCGTGGCGGCGGCCGGCCGGTCCGGCCGCCACCACGAGCCTAGAACGACGTCGCCCCGGCTGATCAGGGACGGGCTGGTCAGGACGGGCTGGTCAGCAGCAGGCCGGCTCAGCCGCGGCCTCGGCCGCCGGCTCGGTCGTCTGGTCCGAGCAGCACGCGGGACCGGACTCGTCCGCGGGGCCGAAGGTCTCGCTGTCCGCGAGCACCGTGTAGATCTCCCAGCGCTCGCCGTTGGGGGCGCCCTCGACCCAGAACTTGTCCTGCTTGGCGTAGCAGCAGGTGGTGCCGCGCTCGTCGACCGAGGACAGGCCGGACGCGGCGAGCCGCGTCTGCTCGGCGTCGACGGTGTCCACGTCGGCCACCTCGACGCCCAGGTGGTTGAGGGTGCCGCCCTGGCCCGGGCTCTCGATCAGCACGAGCTTCAGCGGCGGCTCGGCGATCGCGAAGTTGGCGTAGCCGGGGCGGACCTTGGCCGGCTCGGTGCCGAACAGCGAGCGGTAGAAGGCGACGGAGGTGTCGAGGTCGTCGACGTTGAGGGCGAGCTGGATGCGTGACATCGGAACTCCTAGATATCGATGGGTGTCTATGTCTTCCGTTGTCGAGATTGCCACGGACATCGACGTATGTCAATATTGAGGGGTGTCGAAGTCAACGCTGACCCTCACCCCCGTCGATGCGGTCGCCTGCTGCTCCCCGCTCATGGCCGAGCCGCTGAGCTCCGAGCAGGCCGGCCAGCTGGCACCGCTGATGAAGGCGCTGGCCGATCCCGTCCGGCTGCGCCTGCTCTCCCTGGTCGCGGCACACGCCGACGGCGAAGCCTGTGTCTGCGACCTGAACGATGCCTTCGACCTCTCCCAGCCCACGATCAGCCACCACCTCAAGGTGCTGCACGAGGCCGGCCTGCTGGACCGCAGCAAGCGCGGCACCTGGGTCTACTACCGGATCAAGGCCGACGTGCTCGCCGGGGTCGCGGGCCTGCTCGGCGGCGTCGGCCGGTGACCGCCACCACCGACCACGAGGCCGAGGTGCTCGGTCGCCTGTCCGTGCTCGACCGGTTCCTGCCGGTCTGGATCGGGGTGGCGATGGTCGCCGGGCTGACCCTCGGGCGCACCGTCGGCGGCCTGGACGACGCCCTCTCGAAGGTCGAGGTCGGCTCGGTCTCGCTGCCGATCGCGCTCGGCCTGCTGGTGATGATGTACCCGGTCCTGGCCAAGGTCCGGTACGACGAGCTGGGCCATGTCACCGCGGACCGCACCATGCTGGTGTCCTCGATCGTGCTGAACTGGGTGATCGGGCCGGCGCTGATGTTCGCACTGGCGTGGCTGCTGCTGCCGGACCTGCCCGAGTACCGCACCGGCCTGATCATCGTCGGCCTCGCGCGCTGCATCGCGATGGTGCTGATCTGGAACGACCTGGCCTGCGGAGACCGGGAGGCGGCGGCGATCCTGGTGGCGCTCAACGCGGTGTTCCAGGTCGTGGCGTTCGCGGCGCTCGGCTGGTTCTACCTCCAGGTGCTCCCCGGATGGCTGGGCCTGGACACCTCGACGCTGCACGTGTCGATGTGGGAGATCGCGCGCAGCGTGCTCGTGTTCCTGGGCGTCCCGCTCGCCGCCGGCTACCTCAGCCGGCTCCTCGGCGAGCGCACCCGGGGACGCGCGTGGTACGAGACCGCCTTCCTCCCCAAAGTGGGGCCGCTGGCGCTGTACGGGTTGCTGTTCACCGTGGTCGTGCTGTTCGCCCTCCAGGGAGACACGATCACGAGCCGCCCGCTCGACGTCGGTCGAATCGCCCTCCCGCTGCTGGCGTACTTCGCGCTGATGTGGGTCGGCGCCTTCGCGCTCGGCCACCGGCTGCGGATGGACTACCCCCGCGCCACGACCCTCGCCTTCACCGCGGCCGGCAACAACTTCGAGCTCGCGATCGCGGTGGCGATCGGCGTCTTCGGTGTGACCTCCGGGCAGGCGCTCGCCGGTGTCGTCGGACCGCTCATCGAGGTGCCCGCGCTCGTCGGTCTCGTGTACGTCGCACTCTGGGCCCGGCGCAACTTCTACCCCGCCGACGCACCCAATGACGGCGGCCGTCCCGACCCCACGAGGAGAACCGCGTGACTGCCCTCCCCACCGTCCTGTTCGTCTGCGTGCACAACGCGGGCCGTTCGCAGATGGCCGCCGGCTACCTGCGCGCGCTCGGCGGTGACGCGGTGCGCGTGCTGTCGGCGGGCTCGGCACCCGCCGACCGGATCAACCCGGTGGCCGTCGCGGCGATGGCCGAGGAGGGCATCGACATCACCGCCGAGGTGCCGAGCATCCTCACCACCGAGTCGGTCGCCGAGTCCGACGTCGTGATCACGATGGGGTGCGGTGACGCGTGCCCGATCTTCCCCGGCAAGCGCTACGAGGACTGGGTGCTCGACGACCCGGCCGGTGGCGACCTCGAGCTCGTGCGCCGCGTGCGCGACGAGATCAGGGAGCGCGTCACGGCCCTGATCGCGGAGCTCGGGGCGGGGCGCTCGTTAGGCTGACCCCCATGAGCGATGACGGACCGATCCGCGTGTACCTCCTCGACGACCACGAGGTCGTCCGTCAGGGGCTGAAGGCACTGCTGGAGAGCGCGGGCGGGATCGAGGTCGTGGGTGAGTCCGGCTCCGCGGTCGAGGCGACCAGCCGCATCCCCGCGTGCAAGCCCCACGTGGCCGTGCTGGACGCCCGCCTGCCCGACGGCTCCGGCATCGAGGTCTGCCGCAGCGTGCGCAGCGTCGACGACTCGATCCAGGCGCTGATCCTCACGTCGTACGACGACGACGAGGCTCTGTTCGCCGCGATCATGGCCGGCGCCGCGGGCTACGTGCTCAAGGAGATCCGGGGCAGCGACCTCGTCGACGGCATCCGCCGGGTGGCCGCGGGCCAGTCGCTGATCGACCCCGCGCTCACCGCGAAGGTGCTCGAGCGGGTGCGCAAGGGGCCGAGCGTGGCGCCCGAGCTCGCCGAGCTCACCGACCAGGAGCGCAAGCTGCTCGGCCTGATCGCCGAGGGCCTCACCAACCGGCAGATCGGCGAGCAGATGTTCCTCGCCGAGAAGACGGTCAAGAACTACGTGTCCAGCATCCTCGCCAAGCTCGGTCTCGAGCGGCGCACCCAGGCGGCGGTGCTGGCCTCGAAGCTGCTCGACCGCCCGCCGGGCCAGGGCGGCTGAGCGGTCCTCCCCTCGACCGGCCGGGCGTGCGTCCCGGCCAGCGAACGGGACATCGGGCGGGACATCGAACGGGACACGATCGGGACAGCCGGCTCTGGTCGGCCGGGACACGGGCGCGGAAACGTCGGCGACGACAACCGGTGGTCGTCGACCACCACTCCGCAAACCCGAGAGGAACCCCGTCATGAACCGCACCGCCCGCACGCTGATCACGCTCACCGTCCCGCTCGCCCTCGGCATCGCCGCGGCCGGCCCCGCGTCGGCGTACGACTGCTACAACGCCAGCCGCTCCGCGCAGGGCAACACCGGCGCCTCCACGTCGAGGGTCTGGTACTCCGTGCCGGAGTTCCTCGCCGCCGTGGGCCTGACCCAGGCCCAGATCGACGCCGCCATGCCGGTCATCAAGGCCGACGCACGCGTGCCGGCCGGCTTCACCGTGTTCTTCAACGACACGCACATCGCGGAGCTCGCGTCGAAGATGCGCGAGGACCTCGCGACGAACGGGCGGGGGATCGACCACTCCGACGACTACGGCACGCCGGTGTTCGACGCGATCTTCGAGGACGTCATGAGCGTGCTCTCCTGAGCCCGCGCGAGCGCACCGGACCGACGTCCGCACACCGGGAGGGCCTGACCGCGACAGCGTGGTCGGGCCCTCTCGTCGTACGTCGGGCTACCCGACCGGCACGCGCCAGCGGAACACCGTGCCGGAGGGAACGCCCGGCTTGAGCTCCAGGATGCCGCCGTGCGCGGCGGCGCGGCGGCGCGCGTTGCGCAGGCCACTCTCGCTCCGCTCGGTCGGCAGCCCGGTGCCGTTGTCGGTGACGGTGAGGACCAGCTCCTCGGGCGTCGCGGCGATCTCGACCTCGGCCTGGTCGGCGATCGCGTGCCGGGCGATGTTCGACAGCGCCTCGCGCAGCACGGCGAGCAGCTGCTCGGACAGCGTGGAGGACACCGCGGTGTCGACGGGTCCGAGGATCCGGACGGTCGGGGTGAACCCGAGCACCGGGACGTACTCCTTGACCAGCGCGCGCACCAGCGACCGCGGCGAGCCGCCCTGCCGGTGCTGCAGCTCGAAGATCGTGGTGCGGATGTCGCGGATCGTCTGGTCGAGGTCGTCGACCGCCTTCTCCAGGCGCTCGCCGACTTCGGGGTTGACCACGATCCCCCGCATGCCCTGCAGCTGGAGGCCCGTCGCGAACAGCCGCTGGATGACCAGGTCGTGCAGGTCGCGGGCGATCCGGTCGCGGTCGGAGACCACGGCCAGCTCCTCGCGGTCGGCGACCGCCTGCGCGCGGTCGAGGGCGAGGGCGGCCTGGTCGGCGAACGAGCCGAGCAGCTCGCGCTCCTCGACGTCGGTGACCCGGTGGCCCTCCTCGAAGAGCGCGACCAGCGCACTCGCCTGCGAGAAGTGCGCACGCAGCGGGACGACCACGGCCTCCAGGTCGCCGACGTGCAACGAGTCGATCCGGTCGCTGCGGTCACCGCGGTTCGGGTGGTCGAGCAGCGCGGCGATCTCGGGCAGCAGCGCGGGCAGCCTGCCGACCGCGGGTCCGTCGCTGGTGGCGATCACGGCGCCCGACTCGGGGAACTGCACGACCGCGGCCGCCACCGCGCCCGAGAGCGAGCGCGTCGCGATCGTGAACTTCTCGAGCGCACTCTCGATCGAGATCGGCGGCTGGAGCGACTCGTTCAGCTCCGCGGACGCCTCGAGCCACTGCCGGCGCCGCTCGCTGAGCAGGTACGCACGCGCGTTGTCGATGACGAAGCCGGCGGCACTGGCCAGCGCGAGCACCAGGGTCTCGTCCTGCGTGGTGAACTGCCCGCCGCCCTCCTTCTCGGTCAGGTAGAGGTTGCCGAAGACGGTGCCCCGGATCCGCACCGGTACGCCGAGGAAGCTGCTCATCGGGGGGTGGTGCTCCGGGAACCCGTAGGACTTGGGGTGCCGGCGCAGGTCGGGCAACCGCAGCGGCTCGGGCTCGTCGATGAGCAGCCGCAGGATCCCGCGGCCCCGGGGGAGGTCACCGATCTGGCGGTGCAGCTCGGCATCGATCCCGTGGGTCACGAAGTCGTCGAGGTTGCCGTCGGCACCGATCACGCCGAGGGCGCCGTACCGGGCCCCCGTCAGCTGGCAGGCGGAGACCACGATCCGGGAGAGCACGCTGTGCAGGTCGAGGTCGGAGGAGATCGCGACGACCGCGTCGAGGAGGGCTCGTGCCGGGCCGGACAGGTCCTCTGCGTCGGGGGACGAGTCGACGAAGGTCTCGCTCACAGGGCCCAGTGTGCCGCACCGGACGGCTCCCGGCTCGCGATGCGAACAAGCGGGCGCTGCCCGGACCGGTCTCAGTCCTGGCGGTCCTCGGGGGCGACCCGCAGCTGGGTACCGCCCCGTCGCTCGGCACGGGCGTCAGCGCCGGAGCCGTGGGCCCCGACGTGGTCGCCGGACGCCACGGCGGCCAGGCCGCCGACCAGGTCGCCCATCGGTGCCCGTCCCAGCGCGCGTCCGCTGAGCTCCTTCCAGTCGAGCCGGAAGTAGAGGTTGCGCGCGCCGTCCGCCCAGGGCAGCGGTGCGCAGACCCTGCGGATCCGGTTCAGCTCCTCGGGGTCGCTGACGACGTCGGCCCGGCCGCGCGCGACCACGCTCCAGCCCAGCCGGTGCTCGTCCTCGAAGTGGTCGACCTCGAAGGCCAGCTTGGCGTTGCGACCGTACGTCGCGAGCACGCTGAACGGTGTCGTCCGGAAGACGATGCTCTCGTCGACGACGGAGTAGTTCACCGGGATGATGTGCGGGCCGTCCGCCGTCGCGACGGCCACCCGGCCGGCACGCTGACGCACCAGGAGGGCGCGGCACTCCGCGTAGCTCAGCTCCCTCAGCTCGGCCATGGCTCTCGTCCCCCCACTCGCTCTCTCGATCTCCGTCCGGACCGCCGCCCGTTTCACTCAAGGATGCGTTCCGCCCCTGCTGCTCAGCAGGGTCGATGGTCCTGACCTCGCGGCCCTGCGGCCCTGATCTGCGGGCTGCCCGGGAGGAGAGGCTGGAAGCAGGACGGGGGCCACCCGTCGGAGGAGCCCGAGGAGGTGGGCGAAGATGACCGAGCGCTACGAGCGTGCCGTCGACAAGCGGGCGATCGTCGTCGGTGTGGACGGAAGCCCTGGCTCGAAGGCGGCTCTCGCCTTCGCGCTGAACGAGGGGTTGGTCCGTGGCTCGACGGTGGAGGTGGTGACCACCTGGCTGCTCGGGCCGGCGATCAGCGACATCGCCACGGCGACCAGCTTCGAGGAGGAGCACGAGAAGGCCGAGGCGTGCCAGGAGGCGGCGCTGAGCGAGGTGCTGGCGACGATGGACGCCCAGCCCGTGATCTCGCGCGTGGTGCTGCAGAGCTACGGCGGCCACGCCCTGGTCGAGGCGGCACACGACGCGGCGCTCCTGGTGGTGGGCAGCGGGCGCAAGAGCGTGCTGGTGCGGGCCCTGCTGGGCTCGGTCAGCGAGTACTGCGTGCGGCATGCACGCGTGCCCGTGGTCGTCGTGCCCGACCCGACCCGCCTCGAGGAGGAGAAGGTCCACGAGGAGGTCGTCGAGGCGGCCGCCCACTGAATCATCGGTGCGGCCCGGACAGGTCCGGGCCCGAGGTCGGGCTCGGACCCGGTCAGGTCGCGGCCTTCTGCGGGTGCGAGGGCAGCACGCACGCCACGTCGAGGCCGAGCACCCGGTTGAGCCGGCCGAAGGCCAGCCACGACCCCAGGCACATGGTGAGCTCGACGACCTCCCGCTGGGAGTACGCCGCGAAGAACCGCTCCCAGAACTCCGGGTCGACGCCGGGCTCGAGACCGTGGTGGTCCTCGGCGTACCGCTCGGCGTACTCCGCGGCCAGGCGCTCGCGCTCGGTGAGGTCGCTGGTCCGCCAGTCGCGCACGGCGTCCTCGAACCCGTCCTCGACCCGGACGCCGTCGCGCTCGGTGCGCCAGTCCTGGCAGAAGACGCAGCCGTTGGACTGCGCGATCCGCAGCCGTGCCGCCTCGAACTCGCGCAGCCCGAGGGTCGTGTGCTCGTAGACCGCGCCGGAGAACCGCGCGGCGGCCGGGCCGATGTGCGGCACCAGCTCGCCCCAGACGTAGGTGATCGGGTCCTTGCCGTCCGGCACGTCGATCAGCATGGGACCAGTGTGCCCGCCCGGACGCCGGAAGACCAGAATTCGTTTCAGTCTTGTCGCGCGTCCGACCGGGCGACCTCGGGCACGTCGTCGGGCAGGGCACCTGACCACGGCGGCAGCTCGACGCAGACCCGGCTGCCGCCGGACGGGGACGGCTCGATCCAGATCCGGCCGCCGTGCCGCTCCGCGACCCGGCGGCAGATCGCCAGCCCGATCCCGGTCCCGGGCACCCCGGCGGTCCCGCTGCCGCGCTGGAACATCTCGAAGACCCGCTCGCGCTCGTCCTCGGCGAAGCCGGCGCCGTTGTCGCTCACGCGCAGGATGCAGCGGTCCTCCGCCACCTCGACGAGCGCGTCGACCACCACCTCCGGGGTGCGGTCCGCGGGCACGTACTTGATCGCGTTGCCGACCAGGTTGGCGACCAGCTGCCGGAGCTGGGCCTCGTCGCCGGCCACGACGGGCAGGCGGGCGACGCTGCACGCCGCCGGGCGGCCCGCCGAGCCGAGCTGGGCGTCCACCACGTCACGGGCCAGTGCATCCAGGTGGACCGGTCGGGGCGGGTGCGCCTCCCGGCCGATGCTCACGTAGGACAGCAGGTCGTCGATGAGCAGCACCCCGCGGTCGGCAGTCTGGCCGATCCGCTGGATCCAGTGCCGGGTCTCCTCCGGCCCCCAGTCGGAGGTCTCCAGCTCGGCCAGGACCAGATCGGACTGCATCTGGATCGTGGTCAGCGGCGAGCGCAGGTCGTGCGCGGCGATCGCGGCGAACTCCGCCAGGTCGGCGTTGAGCCGCCGCAGGTTCTGCTCGGCGCGCTTGCGCGCGGTGATGTCGCGCACGAAGGCGTGGAAGCCCGTGCCGCCCTCCTCCTGGTCGGCCCACACGGTCAGCTCCACGGGGATCCGCGCGCCGGAGCGGTTCAGGGCCTCGAGCTCGAGCTGCTGGCCCAGGATCGGCGCCTCCCCGGTGCGCAGGTAGCGGGTGAGCCCGGCCTGGTGCGCAGCGGCGTGGCTCGGCGGGATGATCAGGTTCTCCAGGAACTCCCCGACGGCCTCGTTGCGTGACCAGCCGAAGACCCCGGCGGCCGCGTCGTTCCAGTCGGTGACCCGCCCCTCGGTGTCGATCGCGATGTAGGCGTCGGCAGCGGTCGCGAGGATCTGCCGGGTACGCCGCACGCTGGCCGCCAGCTCGGCCTCGATCCGGGCACGGTCGGCGAGCACCTCCTGGGCCATCCGGAGCGCGTCCTCGGCTCCGCCGCGTCGCAGGTCGACGTCGCGCAGGTGCTCGCCCTGGAACCACACCAGGGCGGCGCCGACGTTGGCCACCACGGTCACGAAGATGGCCAGGGCGACCCGGCCGTCGTAGAGCCCGTGGCGGAGGCCGGCCACGATCACGCCGCCCGCGGCGTACGGGAGGAGCAGCGCCCAGGGCAGCACCTGGCGCATGATCACGCCGCCCGCGGTGTTGCCGACGACGACCGCGACGTAGCCGCTGCAGGGGCGCAGGAAGAGCACGCCCAGACCGGACACGACCATCGCGACCGCCGTGTGCACGGCCATCGTGTTGAACGGCCCGACGCCGTACAGGCCGCGGACGCCGTAGGTGTAGCCGACGACCGCGGTCATGCCGATCGTCGCTGCCAGGACCGCCAGGCTCTGCGCGCTGCGCACCATCCGACGGGCGCTGAGCAGCACCGCGGTGGACAGCGCGATCAGGCTCACCGCGGTCATCTGGGCCATCCGGCCCGGCACCGGGGAGAGGGGGTCGCCGGGGTCGAGCCCGAAGGGGTTGTCCGTCGGCAGCTGGAGCCCGAAGACCTGCTCGATCCCGGTGACCAGCGCCACGGCGAGCACCAGCCCGGCGAGCACGGCGCCGACCTGCAGGCCTCGGCGGTTCCCGCTGAGCTGGGCGGCGGCGGAGGCGGTGATCGCCGCGCCGAGGGCGGTCAGACAGACCGCGGTCGTGAACTTCATCGTCACCAGGTCGGGCGCGATCCGGGTCAGCGCCGGAAGCCCGAGGACCCAGCCGGCGATCACGACGATCCCGGTCGCGGAGACGAGGACTCCCGCGACGCCGGCACCACGCACCAGGAACTGCACCCGGGCGGCGCTCGGACGACTGTTGCGACCGCAGTCGGCGACGGCGCGCGTCAGCGTCACAGCGCGCTCGGCGCGCGGCTCGCTCATGTCGCCTCCGTCCGGCTCGGCGCGTTGAGGGAGCGGGGCGGAGACCGGCTCCGGCGCCGGGCTCCCACCACGCTCCCGGGACGACGTGCCTTGTGACACCAACATCGGCAGGGACCTGCCGTACCTGACCGATTCTCGACGTTCTCCCTCGGCGCGGGCAGGGGCCAAGGACCCCGATCGGGTCACCGCTCGCGCAGCCACCCCAACGCGTCGCCCGCCGCGTCGAGGACCGAGACGTGCCCGTCACCGGCCCGGATCCGCAGGTCCGCGCCCGGGATGTGCGCCGCCAGCCACCGGGCGTGCCCGCTGGGCACGACGGGGTCGGCCGCACCGTGGAGCAGCAGGGTCGGCGCCGCGATGTCGGCGGGGTCGAACCCCCACGGGGACACGAAGGCGACCTCGTCGTCGACCAGTCCCTCGAGCCCCGCACCGGCCTCGGGGCCGGTCACGGTCTCCAGCCAGCGCCACCGCCCGGCCAGGGCTCGGCGGTCGGCCGCCACCGGCTCGGTCTCGGGGGCGGGCTCGGGCGGGCCCGACCCGGCCTGCTCGTGGGCGATCCGGGCGTCCCGGCCGGCCTCGGCGGCCCGCAGCGAGGCGACGTCGGCGGGGCCCATGCCGGCGTACCAGTCGAGGCCGCGGGCGTCCCGCGGGGCGAGTCCGGAGATGCAGATCGTCGCCGTCACCCGGCCGGTCAGCAGGGCCGCGCAGGCGAGGGCGTGCGGGCCACCGCCGGAGTGGCCGGCGACGGCGAACCGGTCGAGCCCGAGCGCGTCGGCGACCGCGGCGACGTCGGCGGCCACCGAGGCGACGTCCCGGCCGGGGCGCGGCGTCGAGCCGCCGTAGCCGGGGCGGTCGTGGCCGATCCAGCGCAGGCCCACGCGCTCCGAGGCGGCCGCCCAGGGTGCGGGCGGCGTGCCGATGTTGGGGGTGCCGTGCTGCCAGAGCACGGCCAGGGCACCGCGCCCACCCGTGTCGCGCACGCGCAGCGTCCGGCCGTCGTCCAGGCGCAGGTCTCGCTCGAGCACGTGCCCATCCTGACGCGGTCGGGTGCTGCCGCCCCAGGTCTCAGCCGGCGGTGAGCCAGGCGACCACGTCGGCGCCCGACCAGCCCCGCGGGTGCGCCTCGGCCAGCTGCCGGACCCCGGCCAGGTCGGAGCCGAGGGTCACGAGGGCCGGCTCGGTGTAGCCGTCGCGCCGGGTCTGCGCGAGGCCGACGTCCGCGGTGAGCGCGTTGCACAGGCACGCGCGACCCGTCGTGTCGGCAGGGTCGCCTCCCTTGCGGACGTACATGTGCACCGGTTCCCCGGGACAGCGGTAGCCGAGGCCGCCGTCGTCGGTGCGGTACGGCGTGCGCAGGTAGCTCAGGTCGCAGAGCCGCTGGCGCGCGTCGTACACCTGCGCGTCGGCGAGCGTGCCGGGCAGCCGGGCGACCTTGAACGGGAAGCCGGTCGGGGAGGCCAGCAGGTCCGTGTGCACCTCGATGGTCCCGGCGACCGCGCGGGAGCGGAGGCCGTCGCGCAGCGCCGGCGTCAGTCCGGACTCCTCGGCCAGCGCGAACGCGGTGCCGACCTGGACGCCGGCGGCGCCGGCGGCCAGCGCCTCCGCGAGTCGCGCCGGGCTGCCGTGGCTGCCGGCCAGCCAGAACGGCAGGCCCAGGGCGGCGAGCTTCTCCAGGTCGACCTCGTCGCGCGGCCCGTAGACGGGCTCGCCGTGCTCGTCGACCTCGATCCGCCCACGGGGCGGGGCGTTGTGGCCGCCGGCCCGGGGTCCCTCGACGACGAAGCCGTCCGGGCGGGTCGCCCCGTCACGGGCCAGGTAGGCCGCGAGCACCGTGGCCGAGACGATGGCCAGGAAGCTCGGGCGCCGCAGCGTGGGCAGCGCGTCCCCGAGCAGGGCGCGCGGGTCCACCTCGACCCGGTGCGGGTGGTCGGCGCCGTGCACGTCGACGCCCACGCCACCGGGACGGCCCGCGGCGAGGTCGGTGAGCAGCCCGGGGATCTCGCGGGGCACGCCCGCGCCCATGAGGACCGCGTCGACACCGGCCAGCATCGCCCCCAAGGCTGCGGCCGGCGTGGCCATCTGCACCTTCTCGAGGAAGTTCACGCCGACCCTGCCGTCGTGGCCCTCGCGTGCCAGCCAGACCTCGACGAAGTTCCCCACCACGGCGAGCTCCTGCTGCTCGGGGGTCTGGCGCAGCGTGAGCTTCGGGACCGGCCGGTACGGGCGCAGGGTCCCCTCGGCGGTGAGCGGTCGCCCCTCCGGCTGGAAGTAGTGGTCCAGCACCCGGCCCGCCATGGCCCGGTCGGGGAAGGCCGCGAGCGCCCGGCGGGCGTGGCCGTCCGGGTCGCCGTCCTGGAGACGCCGGGCGAGGACGAGGTCCAGGGCCGTGCCCGACACGACGCCCAGCCCGCCGGCTCGGGAGACCGACCGTGCCAGCTGCCACGAGGACACTCCGACGCCCATGCCTCCCTGGATCACCGCGGGCAGCCGATCCGCTGCCGGCCTCGGATTCGCCACGATCTCCGCCCTCCTGTGCACCACCACTACCTACGGTTCCGTAGGTTCGCACGGCGGACGCACGGGTCACAGGGACCTAAGACCCCTCTTCGCCGGGACGCGTCCGAACCAGCAGACAGGGTGCGGGAACCCGCGCGGCACTGAAGCCGGGCGCGCCGCCCGGCTGCTCGGTTATCGCGGTCGCCGAGCGGGTACGGCGAGTCAGCGGGTGCCGCCCCGGCTGCCCGCAGGCACGGAAGGACTGCGTCATGGAGAGCAAGGCCAAGGCACTGGGCCACCCGGTCCACCAGATGCTGATCGTGTTCCCGCTCGGGCTGCTGGCCACGGCGGTGGTCTTCGACATCCTCCGGCTGATCACCGGCAACGCCGACTTCTCGGTGGCCTCGGCGTACGCCATCGCCGCCGGGGTGATCGGCGGCCTGGTCGCCGCGACGTTCGGGCTCATCGACTGGCTCGCGATCCCCACCGGCACGCGGGCCAAGCGGGTCGGGCTGTGGCACGGAGCCGGCAACGCCGTGGTCGTGGTGCTCTTCGCGCTGAGCTGGCTGCTCCGGGCCGCCGCGGACCAGTGGCATCCGAACGCACTCGCGCTGATCCTGGGCTTCGCCGGCGCCGCGATCGCCGGGGTCACCGGGTGGCTGGGTGGCGAGCTCGTCGACCGGCTCGGCGTGGGCGTGCACGCAGGCGCCGACCTGGACGCCCCGAGCTCGCTGGGCTGGCAGAAGCACGAGCGCCGGACCTGGCACACGCCGCACTTCCGTCCCAGCGCGTGAGCCGGCCCCCTTCGACCGTGCCCGCGGTCCGACCCGCGAGCCCGTGAACGAACCGACCGAGCAGGGCGAGGGCACCGCTCCCGGCGCGGAGCGGAGCGCCGAGGCCGGCCTGCTCACCGTGCTCGTCGCCCTGGCGGCGAACGCGCTGGTCGCGACCGCCAAGACGGTGGCCGCGGTGCTCACCGGGTCGGCCTCGATGGTCGCCGAGTCGGCCCACTCGTGGGCCGACACCGGCAACGAGGTGTTCCTGCTGCTCGCCGAGCGCCGAGGCGGCCGCCCGGCCGACCCCGGCCACCCGCGCGGCCACGGCCGGGAGACCTATGTCTGGACGATGTTCGCGGCCGTGGGGCTGCTCGTGGCGGGAAGCGCGCTGTCGGTGTGGCACGGCATCACCGAGCTCCTCGACGGGCACGCGAGCGGCCACTTCGCGGTGAGCTGGGTGGTGCTCGGCGCCGCGTTCGTCTTCGAGAGCGTCTCGTTCACCCAGGCCGCCCGCCAGGCCCGCGGGCGCGGACGGCACTTCGGGATGCGCCCGCTGCGGTTCGTGATGGCCACCTCGGACGCCACGCTGCGCGCGGTGTTCCTCGAGGACCTCGCCGCGCTGGCCGGGCTCGTCCTGGCCGCGCTCGGCATCGGCCTGCACCAGGCCACCGGAGACCCCGCCTGGGACGCGCTCGGCTCGGTGGCCGTCGGGCTGCTGCTCGGGGCGGTCGCGATCGTGCTGATCGTGCGCAACCACGACTTCCTGGTGGGTCAGACCGTCCCACCCGGACTGTGGGACGAGACCCTCGCCCTCCTGCTGGGGCACGACGAGATCGACCGGGTCACCTACCTGCACATCGAGTACGTCGGCCCGATGCGGTTCTTCGTCGTGGCCGCCGTCGACCTCGTCGGCGACGAGCAGGAGTCCGCGGTCGCCGTCCGGCTGCGCCGGATCGAGACCGACATCGAGCGTCACGAGCCGGTGGTCGACGCGGTGCTGACCCTGTCCACGCCCGACGAGGCGAGCCTGGCCCTGCATGCCGAGCGCGTGCGGCCCTCCCGTTAATTCGGACATTTCCTACTATTTCCGGCGGATTCGTTCGATGATGGAGCCGACCTGACTCCGCTCGTCTGGACGGCTCCCCGTGTCGAAGCTCCTGCTCCGCTCCCCGTCGGCCTCTGCCCGCGCCGCTGCGCTGCGTCCCGCAACCTGGGCCCCGGTCACGCTCGCCGGCCTGCTGCTGCTCGCGCTCGTGGCGGGGCTGACCGTCCAGCTGTCCCCGCGGGCGGGCGCGATCGGGATCTCGACGACCGTCGACGCGCCGGCGCCCTACGAGGGCCAGACCACCTGCACCACGGCGCCCCGCCCGGGCACCGTCGCCCTGGCGGCCTGGCTGATGAAGACCTACCCGGTGACCGGGTCGCTGGGGATGATGCGCGCCTGCAGCGTCGGCGGCCGCAGCGAGCACAAGGACGGGCGCGCCTTCGACTGGAAGGCCGACGTCGCGAAGAAGCGGACCCGCCGGGCGGCGTACGACTTCATCACCAAGGCGCTGGCCACCGACGACCAGGGCAACGCCCACGCCCTCGCGCGCCGGATGGGCATCATGTACATCATCTACAACGACACGATCTGGTCGTCGTACTACGACTTCAAGCCGCGCCCGTACCTCCACGCCGGCTGCAAGAAGCGCCGGAAGTGCTCGCGCACGCTGCGGCACCTCGACCACGTGCACATCTCGCTCGGGTACGCCGGGGCGGCGGCCCAGACCTCGTGGTACCGCGAGCGCGGCGTCGCCTCCGAGCCGGTGCTGCACCCGGGCACCGACGAGCTGGACGCCAACGAGACCGCGGTGACGGCGCTGACCGTGCCGGCGAACGGCACCACGACCACGTCGCCCTTCGAGCTCCGCGCCGGGGTGACCTACCGGCTGGTCGTCACCGGGACGGCCCAGTTCGACCCCACCGGCCAGGGCGACGCGAACTGCACCACGGCCCCCGACGGCACGGCGGCACCGACCGGCCGTGGCCCGCTGACCCCGTCGCTGCCGATCTTCGGCACGGGCGTGTGGGGCGAGGGCAGCCGGCACACCCCGAGCCCGTACGCCGCTCCGACGGTCGACACCCACGGGGTGCTGGTCAACGGTGCGCTGCGCTGGGAGGGCGGCTGCCAGGCGGACCACGCCTACGAGACCTGGCTCCGCCCGGACACCAAGCAGCCGCTGCAGCTCCAGTACGCCGACGCGGTGCCCGGCGACGACACCGGGTCGTTCACCGTCTACGTCGCGCGCGACGACATCCTGCGGTCCTCGCTCGTCGGATGAGCCGGACGGCGCCGGCGCTCAGTCGACCAGCCAGCGCCCGTCGCGCATGAGCGCGCGCCCGGGGATCTCGTCGGCCTCGCGCCACGCCTGGATCCGACGCGGGCGGAGCACGAAGAACACGTAGCCCGAGGCGGCCCGCGGGTCCCAGTCGGCCTGGCGCAGGTACTGGCGGACCAGGTCGTCCGGCGCCTCCGCGACGTCGTGCTCCTCCTCGGCGACCGCCTCGATCATCACCACGTCGCGGGTCGGGCCGACGGCGAGGCGTGCGGCCGGCTGCGCCCGCAGGTCGCGGGCCGTCCGCGACCGCGCCTGGATCGCGATCGCTGCCCGGTCGTCGTCCAGCCAGGCGAGGCTGACCGGGACGAGGTGCGGCCAGGGCGTCGCGTCCTCGACCGACGCTGTGGCCACCCACACGTCGATGGCGTCGCGCCGCAGCAGGTCGAGGCTGTCGGCCTTGCGCTGAGGACCACTCCGCGGCTGAGGTGTGCTCACGAGATCTCCTCCGTGCGTCCTTGGGGCTGTCGGTGTCGGGATGCAGGATGTCGCCATGACTGTGACAGGACGACTCGGCGCCGTCATCTTCGACGCTCCCGACATCGACGCACTCGCCGACTTCTACGCCGAGCTCACCGGCTGGGAGGTCGACCGACGCGAGCCCGACTGGGTCACGCTCCACACCGACGCCGGCCAGGAGCTGGCCTTCCAGCTCGCGCCCGACCACGTGCCACCGCAGTGGCCGTCCCCCGACCACCCGCAGCAGGCCCACCTCGACCTGCTCGTCGAGGGTCGGGAGGCCGCGGCGGAGCGTGCCGTCGGGCTGGGTGCGACCCGGCTGGCCGAGGGCGCCAGCTGGATCACCCTGGCCGACCCGGCCGGCCACCCGTTCGACGTCTGCGAGAAGGAGGGGGTCGGCCCCGGCATGCAGCTCTACGCCACCACGTTCGACACGGCCGACGCCTCCGGCCTCGCCCGGTTCTATGCCGGCCTGCTCGGCATGGAGGTGGCCTACGACGGACCCGAGGGCGCGCTCGTCGCCGGCGGCGGCCACAGCCTCATGTTCCAGCAGGTCGAGGACCACCGACCGCCGGCCTGGCCCGACCCCGCCCGGCCGCAACAGGCCCACCTGGACATCTTCGTCGACGACCTCGACGACTCCGAGGCCCTGGCGACCGAGCTCGGCGCGACCCGGCTGCCGGCCGGCGACGAGAAATTCCGGGTGTTCGCCGACCCGTCCGGTCACCCGTTCTGCCTGTGCCTGTGAGGGGTCCGGGCCTGTGACGGGACCGGGATCGAAGGTGCTCCGGCTGACCCGGGCCCAGGCGCGCCGGATCGCGGTGCGGGCGCAGCTGCTCGAGGCCGAGCGGCCGACCGACCTGGTCGCGACGGTCCGGCACCTCACCCTGCTCCAGCTCGACCCGACCGCGGCGATCGCACCCAGCGCCGACCTGGTCGCCTGGAGCCGGCTCGGGTCGACGTACCGGCCCGCGCAGCTGCGCGGCGCGCTGGAGGTGGACCGCACGCTCTTCGAGCACAACGCCCTGGTGCGGCCGATGTCCGACGTCGGCCTCTACCTCGCGGGGGCGGCCGACTGGCCGCCGTGGGAGAAGGCCCGCCGGTGGCTCGCCGACAACGACCGGTTCCGGCACGACGTGCTCGACCGGCTCGGCGAGGCCGGGCCCCTCACGTCCCGCGAGATCCCCGACACCGCGGCGGTCCCGTGGTCCTCCACGGGCTGGACCCACCAGCGCAACGTCACCCAGATGCTGGAGTTCCTGATGATGCGCGGCGAGGTCGCGGTCTCCGGCAGGGTCGGTCGCGAGCGGGTCTGGGACCTCGCTGCCCGGGTCTACCCACCCGGCGTCGAGGTGCCGTCCGTGGATGCCGCCGAGCGGGTCAAGAACGAGCGGCGGCTGCGGTCCCTCGGCATCGCACGGGCGACCGGCACCGCCACCCCGGTGGAGCCGTCGATCGTCGGAGACGTCGGCGAGCGCGCCGTCGTGGAGGGCGTCCCGGGCGAATGGCGGGTCGACCCGGGTGCCCTCGAGACCGTCGACGAGGAGCTCGCCGGGCGCACGGCCCTGCTCTCCCCGTTCGACCGGCTCGTGCACAACCGCACCCGTGCGCTCGAGCTCTTCGACTTCGACTACACCCTGGAGATGTACAAGCCCGCGGCGAAGCGGCGCTGGGGCTACTACGCGCTGCCCGTGCTGCACCACGACCGGCTCGTGGGCAAGGTCGACGCGCGCGCCGACGCGAAGGCCGGGGTGCTCCGGGTCGACGCCGTGCACGAGGACGTCCCCGTCGGCGCGGCGGTGCGGCGGGCGATCCACGCCGAGATCGAGGACCTCGCCGCCTGGCTGGGCCTCGACCGGGTCGACCTCGCGTGAGACCCGCCGCTACGCCGGTTCGCGCCGGCCGTCCCGCTGGCCCTCCCGCTGGGCGTCGACGCGGACGCCCTGGAGCCAGCGGCGGGTCAGCCGCCGGTGCGCACCCGACCCGATCACGAGCGCCCGGTAGCCGCGGCCGCGCAGCCCGGGGAAGCGCGCCTCGGTGCGGGCCACCAGCACGACGTCGCGCTCGCGTGGCTCGAGGCTGAACGTCAGCCGGTAGACGGAGAACCGGTGCCGCCCGGCCAGCACGAGCTCGCGGCCCGGCAGCGCCGCGTGCACGCCGAAACCGGGCACCGCCGAGTCCGCGACCAGCGGGTCGCCGTGCGCCCGGGCAGGCTCGGCGCCGAGCAGGCGGGCGCCGGTGCGGGCGATCGCTCCGTGCGGCAGCGACCGGCCGAGCGCCTGCCAGACCGCGTCCGCGTCGGCATGCACGAGCACGCGGTGCTCGTCGACGAACGACAGCGCACCGGTCGAGGTGTCCCGCGGCGAGGGCCGGTCCATGGGACCGACGCTAGCGGGTTGCTCCGGCGGCGTACGGCTGGCGGATGATCGTGCGCAGCCGCTCCGGCGCAGCCCGGCGCGGGTCTCCGAGGTAGATCTCGTGGTGCTTCCCCCGCAGCGTGAAGCCGTGGTCGCGGATGAAGTCGTGCAGCGTCGCGATCGTGGGGCCCTCGGCGGCGTACGGGCCGACGTGGAGCACCTGCGCCGCGGGGCCCTCCTCGAAGACCTCGAGCCGCAGCTGCCGGGCCGCGGTGAGCGACTTCTTCGTCGCGACCTGGTCCACGCACCGCTCGACCGTCTCGGGCGTCACGCTGTCGGGCTGGCGGATCATCATGGTCCAGTCCCAGTCCGACTTCTGCCCGGCGAGGAAGGCGCCCGGATCAGCCGCCCACCACAGCCCCTCGAGCGGCGCGACCCTGAAGTCCTCGCCGCCTGCCTTCTTGATCGCGAACTTCGCGGTGAAGGACACCGCGTACAGCGCCCCGAGGGCGTCGGCGTACGCGGGGTTCGTGTTCGGGTCACCGTGCCCGTCGATGCACAGGAACGACAGGGCGGGCACCACGACGAGCTCGGGGCTCGTCCGGGCCCGGTAGAGCCGCTCGACGGGCGTGAGCACCACGCTGGTCATCATCCTCACCTCCGGCTTCAGCATGGAGCGGGCCGGTGGCGACGGCCAGAGGCGGACGTCCCTGGGGGCGGGTCCAGGAACGTCCGCCTCGGCCTGGTCCCTCAGGGCTCGTCGCGCCGCCGGCGCGTGAGCCTTCGGGCCAGGATGGCGGACCCGCTGCAGCCAGGGGTAGCTGCGCCGGGTCCGCCGGCCAGGGGGGCGAAATTGACGACGAGCACCGGTGTGCGGGCGCCCTGCTCGTGCTTGCTCAGGATCAGCTGCTCGTCCGCGGTGAGGTGGCGGAGGTCGGGGATGAGGAGCCCGCGCACGTTCTCGTCGCGCTCCAGCTCCTCGATCAGCGCGTGGAACGCGCCCGGGGCCTCGCCGCGGTCGACGAAGACGGTGCCGAGGCTGAACTCCTCGCGCGTCACGAAGTCCTCCAGCTGCACCTCCAGGCGGCGGATCTCCGCAGGCGTCGAGGCCAGGTGGGCCCGGATGTACCCGAGGAGAAGCGGGCGCGGGCGGTGGGACATGGAGTCTCCTCGAAGGAGGACCAGGCGGCGCCCGGTCCGGCTCGCCGACCGTCGAGGAGTCTGGCGTCCGCCCGCTCCGCCCGGCACCGCGGTGAAGCGGGGGGTGGCGATCGGCTGGACGGACATTGAGCACCTCGGGTCGGGAGACAGCGTGTGCCTCCACGGTGCCCCGCGGTGGGCACCCGCTGCATCAGTAGGGCTACCGGAGGTAGTACGTAGTTTCGGCCTACGTACGTCGGACGCCCGTAGTCAGGAACCCGTGGTCAGCCGTCCGGGGTCACCTGCCGTGGTGCTCGGCCACCCAGCTCGCCACCAGCGCGCGGGACGTGAGCCCGAGCTTGCCGAGGATGTGGTCGACGTGGGTCTCGGCGGTGCGCAGCGAGATCACCAGACGGTCGGCGATCTCGCGGTTCGAGAGCCCCTCGGCGAGCAGCATGGCGACCTCGCGCTCCCTGCGGGTCAGGCTTCCGGCTCCCGTCGCGGACGCCTGTGGCGCGGCAGCCGCCTCGGCCTTCTCGGCCGCGCCACCCTCACCCAGGGCCAGCGCGACCGCCTGGTCGAACGAGTACGACGCCCCCTCCGCGAAGGCCTGGTCGAAGGCCGCCTCGCCGAGCGCCTCGCGAACGGCGTCCTCGGCCCTGGTGTCGAACATGCCGTAGGCGTTGGTCTCGTCCACCTTCGCGCCGCTGGTCCGCCAGGCCGCCTGGGAGGCGCCGAGCAACCGGGCCGCCCCGACGTCGGGTGAGGCGAACGCCGCGCACCACGACAGTGCCTGGATGCCGAAGCTGATCCCGGTCAGGTCCTGCATCGGCAGGAAGAGCCGGACCGACTCGCGCAGCGACGCGGTCGCCGCCCGCAGGTCGCCGCCGCGCCACTGCGCAACGCCCAGGCTCCAGAGGCCGTAGGCCTTGGAGGACAGCGCGCCGTGGCGGTCGGCGAGCTCGTAGGCCTGCCGGGCGAAGTCATCGATCCGCGGGTCCTCCGTGAACAGTGCCGCCGCGGTGAGCAGGATCAGTGTGTCGAACTCGCCGAGCCCGTCCCCGATCGCCCGGAACTCGGCGCACGCCTGCTCCAGCAGGGCGACGGCGCCGGGCAGGTCGCCCTGGTACAGGGTGGCGTGGCCGCGGCACTCCTTGATCCGGGCGTCGAGCAGCGGGTCGTCGAGGCCGGCGGCGATCTCTTCGCACTCCGCGATCATGGCGGCCTCCCGGTCGAACTCCGTGGCGAACATGGCCAGGTAGCTGGCCGCCCAGAGCGCGCGGGCCCGCGCGTGCGTCTGCGCCGGAGCCAGCTCGAGGGCACGGAGCAGGAACCGGTAGCCCTCCCGCAGGAACCCTGCGAACCAGAAGTTCCAGATCGGCGCGGCGATGTCGAAGGCGTACGCCGCGGAGCCCGGGTGCTCCAGGCAGAAGTCCAGCGAGGCACGCAGGTTGCCGTGCTCGCGGCGCAGCCGGATGAACCAGTCCCCCTGCTCCGGGCCGAACGACTCCGCCTCGTACCGGGCGGCCAGCGCCCGGTAGTGGTCGCGGTGCCGGTTGCGCAGCCGCAGCACCTCCTCGGGGCCTTCGAGCTGCGCGGAGCCGTACTGCCGCACGGTCTCGAGCATCTGGTACCACGCGGTGGTGTGCTCGGTCGCCTGGTGCCGGATCACCACCGACTTGTTGACCAGGCTCGCGATCACGTTGAGCACCTCGTCGCGCGCGATCCCGTCGCCGTCGCAGACCTGCTCGGCCCCCTCGAGGTCGAAGCCGGCGGAGAACACCGACAGGCGGGCCCACATCAGCTGCTCCGCCGGGGAGCACAGGTCGTAGCTCCAGCCGACGGTCGCGTCCAGGGCCTGCTGGCGTGCGGGGCCGGCCCGTCGCCCGCTGCTCAGCAGCCGGAACCGGTCGGCGAGGCGGTCGAGGATCTGGGCCGGGGAGAGGGTCCGGAGCCAGACCGCCGACAGCTCGATCGCCAGTGGGATGCCGTCGAGCCGTCGGCACAGCTCGACCACCGCGGCCCGGTTCGCGTCGGTGATCGCGAAGTCGGGCGACACCGCCGACGCGCGGTCGAGGAACAGCTGCACCGCCTCGTAGTGGCTGGCGTCGCCGGCGCGCACCTCCTCGTCGGGTGTCGACAGCGGAGGCACCGCCAGGATCTGCTCACCCTCGACGCCGAGCACGTGCCGGCTCGTCGCCAGGATGGTCAGCCCCGGAGCGGCCGCGAGCAGCTTGCTCGAGAGGATCGCGCAGGCGTCGCTCAGGTGCTCGCAGTTGTCCAGCACCAGCAGCAGCTCGAGGTCCTCCAGGTACGTCGCCAGGTCGGCCGCCGGGTTCGCCGAGACCTGGCGGAGCTCGAGGGTGTTCGCGACCGTGTGCGGCAGCAGCTGGGGGTCGTGCAGCGAGGTGAGGTCGACGAACCACACGCCGTCGGCGAACGTGCGCCGCAGCTCCGTGGCGACCTTCATCGCCAGCCGGGTCTTCCCGACCCCGCCGAACCCGGTGAGCGTGAGCATCCGGCCCTGCGCCAGCAGCCGGCGGGTCTCGGCCAGCTCGCGGCGGCGGCCGACGAAGCTCGTGAGCTCGGCGGGCAGCACGCCGCGCCCCGCCCGCACCGGTTTCGTGGTCGTCGTCATCGCGCACCCCTTGCCGTCTCCGCGAGACAGCCCAGGGTCGCCGCCTCCCCACGAGGTGGAGGCCCTGACGTCTCAGTGTAGGACCGGCGACGGACGCGGTGGCGACCTTCGGGACAGCCGGTCAGGAATCGAGAAGCACCGGCCCCGGCGGCGTCCGTAGCGTCGCTGCCATGAACTCACTCACGTCACTGGTCCTCGAGGTCGACGACCTCGCCGCCGCCGAGCGCTTCTACGCCGACGCCTTCGACCTCGGTGGCTCCCTGGACCTCCGCGCATCGAAGGCACCCACGTCCGGGTTCCGAGGCTTCACGCTCTCGCTCCTGGTCTCCCAGCCCGCCGACGTCCGCCGGCTCGTCGACGCCGCAGCCGCGGCCGGTGCCACCGTGCTCAAGCCGGCCACGAAGTCGCTGTGGGGGCACGGCGGCGTCGTGCAGGCCCCCGACGGGACCATCTGGAAGGTCGCGACGTCGGCCCGGAAGGACACCGGTCCGGCCACCGGCCGAATCGAGTCGGTGGTGCTGCTCCTCGGAGTGGCCGACGTGGCTGCGACCAAGCGGTTCCACCTCGACCACGGCTTCGCCGTCGGGAAGAGCTTCGGCAGCCGGTACGTCGAGTTCGAAGCCGCCCCGGGCACGCCCACGCTCGCGCTCTACCGGCGTCGCGCCCTCGCCAAGGACGCCGGCGTGGCGCCGGACGGGTCCGGCTCGCACCGGCTGGTGATCCGTGCCGAGAGCACGACGGCGCCGTTCGCCGACCCGGACGGGTTCACCTGGGAGCCGGCCGCCCACGAGGTCGCCGACGGGGCCGCCTGATGTGCCGTCCCTCGTGGGGCCGCGCCCTGGCCGACGCCCACCGCCTGGACGACCTGGCCCGGCTGCGCCGGGTGCGCGACCGGATCGACCGCGAGTACGCCCAGCCGCTGGACGTCGAGGCACTGGCGCGCGGCGTCCACGTCTCCGCCGGGCACCTGAGCCGCCAGTTCCGCCTCGCGTACGGCGAGTCGCCGTACTCCTACCTGATGACCCGCCGGATCGAGCGCGCCATGGCCCTGCTGCGCCGCGGCGACCTGTCGGTCACCGACGTCTGCTTCACCGTCGGCTGCTCCTCGCTCGGCACGTTCAGCACCCGCTTCACCGAGCTGGTCGGCATGCCCCCCAGCGCCTACCGGAGATCGGTGGTGCCGAGCGCGCCGGAGCCACCGGCGTGCGTGGTGCGGCAGGTGACCCGACCGCTGCGGGGCCGGGCAGCAGCGGCCGAGCTGCGCGTCGGGGTACCGGCCTAGCTGCCTGCCTCGCTGCCCGCTCGGGCGCGCCGCTCGACCCGCTCCATCTTCACCAGGCCGCTCCACCCGCGCTCGACCATCAGCTCCAGCAGCCGGTCACGCAGCCGCACCATCCGCGGGCCGGCGGTCAGCACCAGGGTGTCCAGCAAGTCGGCGAAGGAGCCGTCCGGCAGGGCGTCGTCCTGCCGGTCGAGCTCGCCCCGGGCGGCCGCCTGCTCGGCCATCTCGACCACGAGGTCGGCGGTCTCCTCGAGCCGGGCCTCGCTCTCGTCCTCGCCGCTGATCAGGTCGCCGAGCAGCCGGAACAGCCGCACCATCAGCGGGTCGTCGAGCTGGCCCTGCTTGTCGACCATGAACTCCTCGATGCGCTCGGGCATCTGCGCGGCGATGAGGATCCAGGCGTCCCGCTCCATCTGCACCATCAGCTCGTGGACGCCCATCGCGCGCATCCGGTCGAGGTAGGCGGTCACCGACTCAGGCAGGGCGAGGCTGTCGCCCGCGGCGAGGCGGGCGATCCGGCGCCGGTGCTCCTGGAGCTGGCGGATCTCGGCGCGCAGCCGCTGGTCGATGTCGGCCACCGCCCGGGTGAACCCCTCCTCGTCCGCCGCGAGGAGCTCCTGCACCCGCGCGAGCGGCACCCCCGCCTCGGCGAGGGTCCTGATCCGGATCAGCCGGACGACGTCGGGGCCGGTGTAGCTGCGGTAGCCGGCGGCGTCACGCTCCGGCTCGGGCAGCAACCCGATCTGGTGGTAGTGCCGCACGGCACGGGTCGTGACGCCGGCGTACGCCGCCAGCTGGCCGATCGTCAGCACGGCCTCAGCCTGCCCGAGTCGCCGCGAACAGGCGACGTGCCCACGCGTACGACGCGCCCGCGATCAGCAGGCACCACCCGGCCGCCCACCAGCCGGCCGAGCCCGGCGACGTGCCCGCCAGGCAGGCGCGCAGCGTGTCGATGACCGGCGTGAACGGCTGGTTCTCCGCGATCCAGGCCAGTCCGGAGGGCATCGAGTCGGTGGGGACGAACCCGCTGGAGATGAACGGCATGATCATCAGGAACATCGGGCTGTTGCTCGCGGTCTCCACGCTGCCCGCAGCGAGGCCGAGGGCCAGGCAGAGCCAGGTCAGCGCGATCGCCAAGAGCAGCAGCACGCCGACCGCTCCGAGCCACCCGGTCACGCCGGCGCCGGGGCGGTAGCCGAGCAGCAGGGTGACGGCCAGCACGGCGACCACCGCGGCGGCGGTCTGCAGCAGCGCGGCGAGCACGTGCCCGGTGAGCACCGAGGCCTTGGCGATCGGCATCGTCCGGAACCGGTCGATGATCCCCTCGGTGGCGTCCTTGGCGATGTAGATCGCCGTGCTGAGCGCGACCGACGCGACCGTCATGATCAGGATCGCCGGCGCGATGTAGGCCAGGTAGTCGGCCCGTCCCTGTCCGGCGCCCACGTCGCCCGACCCGCCGGGCAGGCCGGCGCCCATGGTGCCTCCGAAGACGTACACGAACAGCAGCAGGAACAGGATCGGCTGCCCGATCAGCATCAGGGTCAGGGACGGGTAGCGCACCATGTGCCGCAGGTTGCGGCCCAGCATCGTGGCGGAGTCACGGACCCCGTCGGACAGGGCGGTCGTGATCGTGGGGGTCGTCGTGCTCATCGGATCTCCTCCAGCTCGTCGTCGGCGGTCGCGTCGTCGGACGCGGGGGTGGCGGGGTGCCCGGTGAGGGCGAGGAACACGTCGTCGAGGGTCTCGCCACCGGCGAGCGCCTTGAGCTCCGCGGGCGTGCCCTCGGCGACCAGGCGGCCCTCGTCGAGGAGCCCGACCCGGTCGGCCAGCTGGTCGGCCTCCTCGAGGTACTGCGTGGTGAGGAAGATCGTCACGCCGTCGGCGAGCAGCTCTCGGACCATCTCCCACACGCTGCGGCGGCTGCGCGGGTCGAGCCCGGTCGTCGGCTCGTCGAGGAAGATCAGCCGCGGCCGGCTGACCAGCGTCATCGCGAGGTCCAGCCGGCGCTTCATGCCCCCCGAGTACGTCGCGGCCCGACGGTCGGCCGCGTCGACCAGGTCGAAGCGGTCCAGCAGCTCGTCGACCCGCGCCCGCCCCTCCGGCTTGCCGAGGTGGGCGAGGTCGGCCATCAGGCGCAGGTTCTCCCGACCGGTCAGCAGCTCGTCGATCGCCGAGAACTGGCCGGTCACGCCGATGGCGCGCCGGACCCCGTCGGCGTCGCGGCGGACGTCGTGGCCGGCGACCGCGGCGTCGCCCGCGTCGGCGGCGGTCAGCGTCGAGAGGATGCGCACCATCGTGGTCTTCCCGGCGCCGTTGGGGCCGAGCAGCGCGTAGACGGTCCCGGTCGGCACGGTCAGGTCGATGCCGCGCAGGACGGCGTGGTCGGCGTACGACTTGGTCAACCCGGTGACCTCGATCGCAGTGGTGTGGTTGCTCATGACGCCAGCGTGCAGGGTTGACGCTGCGTCAAGGTCAAGCCCGTTCTCGGGAGGCGCCGACCGGCGGAAAACCGGCAGACAGTGACGACCGCCACGGCCGAGAATGGCCGCGATGACCACCACCCTCTCGGGCACGCGGCGGGGCTTCTTCCGCCGCCTGATCCCACCCACGCCGATGTCGCGCCGGCTCGCGACCCAGTCGATGCTGTTCTCCACCGGCGAGGGTGCGTTCAACACCGGCAGCGCGGTGTTCCTGACCCAGGTGGTCGGGATGTCCGCCGCCCGCGTGGGCCTGGCGCTGACCATCACCGGGGTGGCGGAGTTCCTGATGGCCTACCCGGCGGGCCGGTTCGTCGACCGGTTCGGGCCGAAGCGGGTCTGGTCGCTGGCGACGTGGGGGCGGGCGGCCTGCTTCCTGGCGCTGCCGTTCGTCGGGAGCTTCGGTGAGTACCTGGTGGTCGGGCTGCTGTTCGCGCTCGCGGCCTCCTCCGGCCACTCCAGCTACCAGTCCTACGTGCTCGACGCGCTGCCGACCGAGGAGCGGATCGACACCCAGGCCTACATGTACTCCGCGCTCAACGTCGGCTTCACCTTCGGCGCGATCCTGGGCGGGGTGGCGCTGGCCTTCGACAACCTCACGGTCGTGCGCTGGACGCCGTGGTTCGCGGCTGTGCTGATGGCGTTCACCGCCTGGTGGATCTCCCGGCTGCCGCAGGCACCCCACGACCTGCGCGTGGCGAGCGGCGAGGCGCGCGTCCGGCCGCCCGGCCCCGGTGCGCTGCGCAACCCCGGCTGGATGCTGGTCACCTTCTTCAACGGCACGCTGTGGACCAACCAGGTGCTGCTCAACGTGGTCATCCCGCTCTGGCTGGTGGAGGCGACCGACGCTCCGCACGTGCTGCTCGCCTGGCTGTTCGGCACCAACACGGTGCTGTGCATCTTCCTGCCGGCGTACACCTCCAAGGGGGTCCGCGACCTGCGCGACGCCGTCCGCTACGTGCGGATCTCCTCCGCGTTCTTCGTGGCGTCCTGCCTGATCACGATGGTGACCCACTCGACCGTCGGCCTGGTCACGGTGCTGCTGGTGTGGCTCGGCCACGTGACGGTCACCGGTGCGGAGCTGTTCATCTCGGGAGCGAGCTGGTCGTTCCAGGCCGAGCTGATGGACCCGCGCCGGCGCGGGGAGTACCAGGGCGTCCAGGACGTCAGCCGCACGCTCGGGTCGATGTGGGCGCCCGCGCTCTACACCTACCTCGCGATGTCCCGGGGCGACCAGGGCTGGCTGGCGATCGCCGGGATCATCGTGGTCGCGACCGTCGCGATCGGCCCGTCGGTGCGCCTGGCCGAACGTTTCGCGGTTCGCCACTTCCCGGCCGACCAGGTCGATCGCGACGCGGGCGACGACGCGCTGCCGGAGACGCTGGAGGACACCGGCCAGTACGCCGTGCCCGAGCCCGCGCCGCCGGCCGCGTCGAGCACCCAGGGCCTGGACCTGACCTGATGGCGCCGTCCCTGCCGCCTCGGCTGCTGCGCCTCGCCGGCCCCACCCCCCTGATCCGGCGCCTGTCGGTCCAGTCCGTGCTCTCGGCGTTCGGCGACGGGGTCTTCCTCACGGGCAGCGCGGTGTTCTTCACCCAGATCGTCGGCCTCTCCGCCGCCCAGGTCGGCCTCGGGCTGTCGATCGCCGGCGTGGTCACCTTCTGCCTCGCCGTACCGCTGGGCAAGCTCAGCGACCGGTTCGGCGCCAAGCGGGTGTGGGCGCTCGCCTCCCTGGTCGAGGCGCTGCTCTACCTGGTGTGGTGGACGGTCGGCAGCATGGCGACGTTCGTCGCGATGCTGGTGGTCCTCGAGCTGGTCTCGACGGCCAGCCGCTCGGCGCGCAACGCCTACCGTTTCGACATCTTCCCCCGCGAGGAGCGGGTCGCCTCCAACGCCTACTTCCGGGCCGCCCGCAACGTCGGCTACACCCTGGGTGCTTTGCTCGCCGGCGTCGCACTGGCCACCAACAGCAACGACGCCGTCCGCGCCGTACCCCTGGCCACGGCTGCCCTGCTCCTCCTCAACGCCGCCCTCGTCTCCCGCCTGCCGGGCGTCGCCCTCCACGTCGAGCACGACTCCCCGCTCGAGGTCGCGGCTCACGCGCATGACCGTGGCAGCGCGCTGCGCAACCGCGGCTACGTGCTGATGTCGGTCTTCGACGGCGTGCTCGCCACCCACCAGGTCCTGCTCAACGTGGTGATCCCGCTGTGGCTCGTGGAGGAGACCGACGCGCCCCGGGTGCTGCTCGCCTGGCTGTTCGGCACCAACACCGTGATGGCGGTGCTGCTGCAGGTGGTCGCCGCGCGCGGGGTCGTCACCGTTGCCGACTCGCTGCGCGCGCAGCGCCGCGGCGCGTTCTTCTTCGTGCTGTCCTGCGGCATCGTGCTGGTCACCCACGACACCGTCGGCTGGGTGACCATCGTGCTCGTCTGGCTCGGCCACGTCACCGTGACCGGGGCCGAGCTGTTCAACTCCGCCGGTGACTGGGGCCTGCAGGCCGAGCTCTCCGACCCCGCCCGCCGCGGCGAGTACCAGGGCGTCTCCCAGCTCGGTTACACCCTGGGCACGGTCTGGGCGCCCGCGGCGTACACGTTCCTCGCGATGCAGTGGGGCACGCCGGGGTGGCTGGTCATCGCCGCGATCGTGCTGCTGGCCGCGATCGGCATCCACCCGGCCGCCCGCGCCGCCGAGCGACACCTGGCGCGCGAGCCCGAGGCTGCGCCGGCGGCCTGAGCGCCGACGCACCCGAGGGGCGCACCGTGAGAGGTCAGTGCGCCATGTCCACGAACCGCGAGTAGTGGCCCTGGAAGAGGACCGTGACGTCGCGGGTGGGGCCGTTGCGGTGCTTGCCGACGATGATGTCGGCCTCGCCCGGGCGGGCGGACTCCTTCTCGTACTGGTCCTCGCGGTGCACCAGCATGACGATGTCGGCGTCCTGCTCCAGCGAGCCGGACTCACGCAGGTCGGAGACCATCGGCTTCTTGTCCGCACGCTGCTCGGAGCCACGGTTGAGCTGCGCCAGCGCCACGATCGGCACCTCGAGCTCCTTGGCGAGCAGCTTGATCTGCCGGGAGAACTCCGAGACCTCGACCTGGCGGGACTCGACCTTCTTGCCCGAGGTCATCAGCTGCAGGTAGTCGATCACGATCAGCTTGAGGTCGTGGCGCTGCTTGAGCCGGCGGGCCTTCGCGCGGATCTCCATCATCGTCATGTTCGGGCTGTCGTCGATGAACATCGGCGCGCTCGAGACCTCGCCCATCTTGCGGGCCAGCTTCGACCAGTCGTCGTCGCTCATCGGCCCGTTGCGGATGTGGTTCAGCGGCACCTTCGCCTCCGCGGAGAGCAGCCGCATCGTGATCTCCGAGCGGGACATCTCCAGGCTGAAGATCACGCTGGTCAGGTTGTTGTGGATCGAGGCGGCCCGGCAGAAGTCCAGGCCGAGCGTGGACTTGCCCATGCCGGGGCGGCCGGCGACGATCACCATCTGGCCCGGATGGAGCCCGTTGGTCAGCTCGTCGAGGTCGGCGAACCCGGTGGGTACGCCGACCAGGCCGGCGCCGCGGTTGGAGATCGCCTCGATCTCGTCGAGCGTGGACTCCATGATCTCGCTGAGCGGCGCGTAGTCCTCCGAGGCCCGCTTCTCGGTGATCGCGTAGATCTCCGCCTGCGCCCGGTCGACGGTGTCGTCGACCTGGCCCTCGCCGGAGTAGCCCATCTGCGCGATCTTGGTGCCGGCGTCGACCAGCCGGCGCAGGATCGCCTTCTCGCGCACGATGTCGGCGTAGTAGCCCGCGTTCGCGGCGATCGGCACGCTCGCCGAGAGCGTGTGGAGGTACGGCGCTCCCCCGACCCGCTGCAGGTCGCCGCGACGCTGCAGCTCCGCGGACACGGTCACCGGGTCGGCCGGCTCGCCCCGGGAGTACAGGTCGGTGATCGCGTCGAAGATGGTCTCGTGCGCCGGACGGTAGAAGTCCTGCGCGCGGGTCACCTCGAGCACGTCGGCGATCGCGTCCTTCGAGATCAGCATCGACCCGAGGACGCTCTGCTCCGCGTCGGTGTCCTGGGGCGGCATCCGGCCCGACCACTGCTCCTGGGAGCCGTGGTGCTCGAAACCCGGGTCGCCGCGGTAGTCGCCGAAGCCCTCGGTCTGACCGATCCCGGCGGACTCCGTCATGCTCATCGCGGCGACTCCCCTTCCCGTGCGGTGCGGCCGTTCCGACCGTAGCGGCGGGCCCCGACATCACCCCGGCAGGACCCGCCCCGCCGGCCGCCCGACCCGGCCGGACTGCGCGAGGCTATGTCCTGCGCGGCGCCCGGCAAAGCGCGCCGTCCACACCCCCCTGTGGAAAACCCTGTGGGTCGTGTGGAACACCTGCCAAAAGGTGTGCACAGGCTGTTGGGGACACTGTGGACGGCCGCGGCCCGATTCGGGTGAATACGCCCCTGACCTGCGGTTTCGTCGGTCCACCGGGTGTGGAGGAAAGTTTCCGGGCAGGTTTTCGTTCACCGTTTCGTCATTCGGGACGCGCCTGTTGCCATGTCGACAAATCGGTCGTCGCCGACGGTTACCCACAGATGCGGCGGGTTTTCAACAGGCACGGAGGGGCTGTTTCGGGATGGCCCGAACGGACTATGCCGCGCTCCTCCGAACAGTCAGCCGACGGCGGCTCTGCTCAGTCGACCGGGTGGACGTCGTGGCCGCGGCTGGCCATCCAGAGCCGGCGGCTGGCGGCGCGCTGCTTCTTGCCGCTCGAGGTCTTCGGCACCGTGTACGGCGGCACCAGCAGCACGTCGCTGACCCGCAGCTCGTACTCGCGCAGCACCGCCCGGCTGATCGCCTCCACGACCTCCGCCTCGACCGGCTCGCCGTCGACCTCGGCGACCAGGACCAGGGTCTCCATGGTCTCCCCGGACTCGTCCTCCACCGCGAACGCCGCGCTGCCGCCGAGCCGGACCGCCTCGTGCGAGAGCTCCGCGGTCACCTCGATGTCCTGCGGGTAGAGGTTGCGCCCACGGATCACGATGAGGTCCTTCGCGCGGCCGCAGACCACGATCTCGCCGCCGTCGAGGAAGGCCAGGTCGCCGGTGCACAGGAAGGGCCCGCCGTCGTCACCGGCCAGGCGGCCGCCGAAGTACTCGCCGGTCGCCTCCTCACGACGCCAGTAGCCCGGACTGACGCTGGGACCCCGCAGCCAGAGCTCGCCGACCTCGTCGGCCGGCAGCTCGACGCCGGTGGCCGGGTCGACGATGCGCACGTCGTACTGCGCGGACGGCCGGCCGTCGACGCACAGCTCGCGGGCGCCGGCATCGCCCTTGTCGCGGAAGACCACCCGGTGCTGCTCGAGCGCCTCCCCGTCGACCCACAGCACCCGACCCGGGTCGTCCGTGGCCGCCGCCGACACCAGCACGGTCGCCTCGGCGAGACCGTAGCCCGGGGTGTGCGCCTCCGGCCGGACGCCGGCCACCGCGAACGCGTCGAGGAACCGGTCGCGGGTGAGCCGCCGGACCGGCTCGGCGCCGTTGATCAGCGCCTTGACCCCCGACAGGTCGAGCGACTCGCGCTCCTCGGCGGTCGACCGGTCGACCAGGAGGTCGTAGCCGAAGTTCGGGGAGTACCCGTGCGTGCCGCCGTACGCCGACATCGCCCGCATCCACGTCATCGGGCGGCGGATGAACGCGCCGGGGGGCATCAGCACCGACAGCATGCCGAACCACGCCGACGGCAGCGCCCCCATGACCAGGCCCATGTCGTGGGTCAGCGGGCACCAGGAGACGTTCACCGACGTCTCGTCCACGCCGACCAGCTCGCGGCACGCCTCGAGGTTGGCGACCAGGTTGGCGTGGGTGACGATCACGCCGCGCGGCTCGCTGGTGGACCCCGAGGTGTACTGCAGGTAGGCGACCTCACGCTCCACGACCGGGGCGGGCTGCGCGGCGGCGCTGCGGTCGCCGGTGGCGATCACCGGCACCGTGCCCTGGGTGAGCAGGTCGAGCACGTCGATCTCCGCCTGGCCCTGCGGCGTCGCGGCCACCACGGCGACCGCCCCGGCGTTGGCGCGCACCGGCTCCAGGCGCGACTCCACGTGCTCGGGACGCCGGGGGAACGAGACCGGGGCGGCGATGACGCCCGCCCACATGCAGCCGAACAGGCCGACCAGGAACTCCAGCGGCGGGGTCGCGATCAGCAGGGCCACGTCGCCGGGCCGCAGGCCACGCGCGGTGAGCGTGCCGGCCAGGGCCGCGGCCTGGTCGCGGAGCTCGCCGGCGGTGAGCCGGGCGGACTCGTGCACGCCGTCGAGCAGCTCGAGGTAGAGCAGCCGCCCGGGGTCGGTGTCGGCGAGCTCGACGAGCCGGTCGAGGAGGTCGCCGTCGGGCACGGTCCACCTGGGTGCGGTCGAAGAGGCCACGGAGCTCTGCTCTCTGTCTCGGCGATCCGGTCCCGATCGGACCGGATACTGGCATCTGGGGAACGACCCCGACGCCCATTTGGTCACGTCCGGCCGCACCGTCGTACGGGTGGCCTAGCCTGCCTCTCGTGGCCGCCCGCATCCGCCAGGAGGACCGCGAGATCCTCCGGCTGGCCGGACCGGCGTTCCTCGCGCTCGTCGCCGAGCCGCTCTTCCTGCTCGCCGACTCCGCGATCGTCGGCCACCTCGGCACCCGCCAGCTGGCCGGCCTCGGCATCGCCGGCGCCGTGCTGTCGACGTTGATCAGCGTGTGCATCTTCCTCGCCTACGGCACCACGGCCTCGGTGGCGCGGCGGATCGGCGCGGGCGACCTCCGGGCCGCGCTGACCCAGGGCCTGCACGGGATCTGGCTGGCGATCGTGATCGGCGTCGCGACCACGGCGCTGGGCATTCCGCTCACCCCGGTGCTGGTCGGCCTCTTCAAGCCGGGCAGCGGGGTCGCGCACGAGGCCGAGACCTACCTGCGGATCGGGCTCGTCGGCGCCGTCCCGCTGCTCGTGGCGCTCGCCACCACCGGGATCCTCCGCGGGCTCCAGGACACGCGCACCCCGCTCGTGGTCGCGGTCGCCGGCAACCTGGCCAACGTCGGCCTCAACCTCTGGCTGGTCTACGGCCTCGACCTCGGCATCGCCGGCTCGGCCCTCGGCACCGTGCTCGCCCAGTCCGCCTCCGCCGCCGCGCTCCTCGTGGTCGTGGTCCGCGCCGCCCGGCGCCACGAGGCACCGCTCCGGCCCTCGCTGTCCGGCATCCGGGGCGCGGGGTCCGCCGGCGTCCCGCTCCTGCTGCGCACGCTGACGCTCCGGGCCAGCCTGCTGGTGATGACGTACGCCGCGACGGCACTCGGGCCGACCGACCTCGCCGCGATGCAGGTCGCGATGACCGTGTGGACCTTCCTGGCCTTCGCGCTCGACGCGATCGCGATCGCCGCGCAGGCGATCACCGGCCGCCACCTCGGCGCCGGCGACCGGGAGCGCACCCGCGCGATCACCACCCGGATGCTGCGCTGGGGCGTCCTGAGCGGCGTGGTGACGGGACTTGCGCTGGCCGCAGCCGCTCCCTGGCTCGGTGGCCTGTTCACCGACGACGCCGGGGTGCGCGATCTGCTCGTGCCGGTGCTCCTCGTCGCCGCGATCACGCAGCCCCTGGCCGGGATCGTCTTCGTGCTCGACGGCGTCCTCATCGGGGCCGGGGACGGCCGCTACCTGGCCTGGGCCGGTCTCCTCGTGCTCGTCGTGTTCGCCCCGGCGGCCTGGCTCGCGGTCTCCGCCGGAGGCACGCTCACCTGGCTCTGGGTGGCGTTCGCGCTGGCGTTCATGGGCGGCCGGGGAGCCGTGCTGCTCGGTCGCGCCGCGACGGACCGCTGGATGCGCCTCGGCGCGTGATCCTCACGCCGGCAGCAGCGTCGGCAGCCCCAGCAGCCCGAACGGCTGCGGCCCGAACGTCGTGATCTCCGCGATCACGCCGTCCTCCACCCGCAGCACGTCGACCTTGAAGGCGCGGAACGCCGAGTCACCGGGCCGGCGCAGGTAGCTGGCCGCTGCCGGCATCCGGTTCAGCGCGGTCGGGAGCAGCCGCCAGTCGCCCTCGCGCTCCTCGCCGAACGCTCGCTCCAGGAGCGGCGCCACCGCGTCGCGGCCGTCGAAGCACACCGGCAGCGGCGGCATGGTCACCCGCAGGTCGGTCGCCGCGACCGCCAGCGCTGCCGCCGCGTCGCACCGCTCGTGGGCGTCGATGAACGCCGCGAGCAGCTCGCTCTCCTCCGCGCTGGCCGGACGGGCCTGCCAGTCGGTGCGGTGCGAGGGCAGGTGTCGGCGCATCGTCTCCCGCGCCCGCTGCAGCGCGCTGTTCGCCGCGGGGACGGTCGTCCCGATCAGCGCGGCGGTCTCGGCCGCGGTCATGCCGAGCACCTCGCGGGCCAGCAGGGCGGCCCGCTGCCGCGGCGGCAGCACCTGCAGCGCCGCCAGGAACGCCAGCTCGATCGTCTCCCGCGACACCGCCACCGAGTCCGGGCCCTCCTCGGTGGCGGGCAGCTCGTCGAGCACGGTGTCGGGGTACGGCGTCAGCCAGCTGACCTCGGCGTACGAGCGCATCGCGGAGAGCCGGCGCGCCTGGGCGCGCTGCCGGTCGATGCACACGTTCGTGGCGATCCGGTAGAGCCAGGCGCGCAGGTGCGGCGGCTCGAAGCCCTCCCGGCTGCGCCAGGCCCGCAGGTAGGTGTCGCCCACGGCGTCCTCGGCCTCGTCGTACGACGCGAGCATGCGGTAGCAGTGCACGTGCAGCTCGCGGCGGTAGCGCTCGGCCTCGGCCGCGAAGTCCTCCTCCACCAGCGAGGTCACGGTGTCACCGCAGGTGCTGCTTGATCTCCTGGATCGCCCAGGAGTTGCCGTCGGGGTCGTCGAAGTACACGAAGGTGCCGTAGTCCGCGCGGTCCGGCTCGAGTCCGGGTGTCTGCACGCCGTTCAGGAAGTGCACCGGGCCGCTGTTCTGGACGCCCTTCTCCTCCAGCAGCGCGAGCGCCTCCTCGATGTCCTCGACCACGAGGTGCGCACCCTTGAGCGAACCCGGCGCGACGCCACCCCCGAGGCCGGTGCCGAACACGATCGAGCACCCGGAACCCGGCGGGGTCACCTGGATCACCCGGAAGCTCTTGTTGGGGGCGAAGTCGGTGTCCAGCCGGAACCCGAGCTTGTCCACGTAGAACTCCCGCGCCCGCTCGACGTCCGAGACCGGCGCGATGACCACTTCGAGCTTCCAGTCCATCTCGTTCTCTCCTCTGCTCGACGACCGCTCGGTGCGGCCGTTCGACAGGTGGAACGTCACAGGCACCGCGGACTCATCGGTGGATCGATGATCTTTTTCGCGCACGGCCCGAAGGACCGTTCCGGACCGACCCTAGGCTGTCGCCATGTCGCCGCTGCAGAGGATCGCGATGGGGCTGGTGATCGTGTTCCTCCCGGCGAACTTCCCCCACCACCCGCACCCGGCGTGGGCCTTCTACGACGCGCTGCCCGACCCGGTCGGGTGGCTGCTGGTGGTCACCGGCGTACGTCGCCTGCGGCCCCACCTCGACGTCGACGTGCTCACCTGGCTCGCCTGGGTCTCGTTCGCGATCAGCGTGCCGCTGTGGTTCCCGCAGCTGAACCACCTGCTGGTCCCGGAGTACAACGACAGCATCGACGTGTCGCTGCAGTGGTTCCTGTCGCTCCCGCAGACGGTGTTCAGCCTGGCCCTGGCCCGCACGATCGGCCGCACCGCGGAGCTGCAGGAGCCGCGGGACACCTTCGTCGCCGGCCGGTTCGGCGTGCTCACCTGGGGGTTCGCGGCGCTGGTCGTGCTGCCCGCGATCGCGTACGGCGGCGGGGTGGACGCCCTGGTCGACCCGACCCTGCTCGGCATCGGCCTGGTCAACGTCGCCTTCATCTACTACCTGTTCCGGGTGCACCGGCGGGAGTGGCTCGGCGGCCCGGGACCCTTGGAGATCCACCCGCGGGCGCGCGAGGACCGGTGAACGCACGAAACCGCCGCTTCCCGCACAGGATTCCGTGGGGGAAGCGGCGGTTTCACAACCTGGGTTGCGAATTCGTCAGCCGGGCACCACGTTGAGGCTGACCTGCGCCTCGACGTCGTCGTGCAGCTTGACCTTGACGGTGTGGGCGCCGAGCGACTTGATCGGGTTGGCCACCACGATCGTGCGCTTGTCGACCTCCGCGCCGCCGTCGACGATCGCCGAGGCGATGTCGGCGGTGGTGACGGCGCCGAAGAGGCGGCCGCCCTCGCCGGCGCGGACCTTGACCTGGAACGTCGAGCCCTCGAGCTTGGACTTGATCTCGGCGGCGTGGTCGGCGTCGCGCACAGCGCGGGCGTCACGGGCCTTCTTGATCGACTCGATGGTCTTCTCGCCGCCGCGGGTCCAGACGATCGCCAGGCCGCGGGGGACCAGGTAGTTGCGGCCGTACCCGTCCTTGACCTCGACGACGTCGCCGGGCGCACCGAGACCGGTGACCTCCTGGGTGAGGATCAGCTTCATCTCCTGCTCCTCTCTCAGCGAGCCGTGGACGTGTACGGAAGGAGCGCGACCTCACGAGCGTTCTTGACCGCCGTGGCGACGTCACGCTGGTGCTGCACGCAGTTGCCGGTCACCCGACGCGCGCGGATCTTGCCGCGGTCGGAGATGAACTTGCGCAGCAGGTTCGTGTCCTTGTAGTCGACATAGGACGTCTTGTCCTTGCAGAACTGGCAAACCTTCTTCTTGGGCTTGCGCATCACTGCCTTGGCCATTGTGGTGCTCCCTTTCAGTGAGCCCGGCTCACGCCGGAATGGTGGCTTGGTTGGTGTGCTGGTGGATCAGGTGGATCAGGTGGTCAGAACGGAGGCTCTTCGGTGCCGCCGGGCACCGCCCACGGGTCCTGGCCGCCCTGGGGAGCGCCGCCCCCCTGAGGGGCACCGCCGCCTTGCTGGCCGCCCCAGGCGCCCTGGCCGCCGCCCTGCGGGGCACCGCCGCCCTGGCCGCCACCCTGGGGAGCGGCTGGCTGGCTGGCCCACGGGTCGTCGCCGCCGCCGAAGCCACCGCCGCCGCCACTGCCGCGCGTGACGCGGGTGACCTTGGCCGTGGCGTACTTCAGGCTCGGTCCGACCTCTTCGACGTCGAGCTCCATGACCGTGCGCTTCTCGCCCTCACGGGTCTCGTAGGAGCGCGCCTTCAGGCGGCCCTGCGCGACCACGCGCATCCCCTTCTGCAGGGACTCGGCGACGTTCTCCGCGGCCTGGCGCCAGATCGAGCAGTTGAGGAACAGCGTGTCGCCGTCCTTCCACTCGTTGGTCTGCCGGTCGAAGTTGCGCGGGGTCGACGCGATCGTGAAGTTCGCGACGGCCGCACCCGACGGGGTGAACCGGAGCTCCGGGTCGCCGGTCAGGTTGCCGATGACGGTGATGACGGTCTCGCCAGCCATGCTGATCCTCCTGGATCTCCTGCTCGTACGCCGCGTCGCCGGGTCAGCGAGCGTCGGGACGAATGACCTTAGTGCGAAGCACCGACTCGTTCAGCGTGAGCTGGCGGTCGAGCTCCTTGACGGTGGCCGGCTCGGCCTGCAGCGTCACGACGGCGTAGATGCCCTCGGCGTTCTTGTTGATCTCGTAGGCCAGGCGACGACGGCCCCAGATGTCGACGTTCTCCACGGTGCCACCATCGGTGCGCACGACGTTGAGGTACGTGTCGAGGGACGGGGCGACGGTGCGCTCCTCGAGATCGGGGTCGAGGATGACCATCAGTTCGTAGGCACGCAAACTGCCTACCTCCTTCGGACTCAGCGGCCACGGACGTTCCGTGACAGGAGGAGCTCCCCGAGCGGGGAGCGACGGGCAAGGGTAACAACGCCACCGGCCCGCAGGGAAATCGTCCTCCACAGGGTCGCCGGGCGTCCGGCCCGGGTGCTCGTTGTCGTACGCCGCTCCTAGGCTGGCCGCATGACGCCAGGCAGCACGACGATCCGCATCGGAGCCCACGTCGCCCAGGACGACCCGATCGCCGAGGCGAAGGCGCGCGACACCACGCTCGTGCAGTTCTTCCTCGGCGACCCGCAGGGCTACAAGGGCCCCGAGGTCCGGTACGCCGGCGGCGCCGCCGGGCTCAAGGCCGATGCCGAGGCCGCGGGCGTCGACCTCTACGTGCACGCGCCGTACATCGTCAACGTCGCCACCACGAACAACCGGATCCGGATCCCCAGCCGCAAGCTGCTCCAGCAGCACGTCGACGCCGCGGCCGAGATCGGCGCGAAGGGCCTGATCGTCCACGGCGGCCACGTGAACAAGGACGACGACCCGGACAAGGGCTTCGACAACTGGCGCAAGGCGGTCGAGGCGACCGACCTCAAGGTCCCGGTGCTGATCGAGAACACCGCCGGCGGCGACAACGCGATGACCCGCCACCTCGACCGCATCGCCCGGGTCTGGGAGGCGATCTCGCAGGCCGAGGGGCACGAGTCGGTCGGGTTCTGCCTGGACACCTGCCACGCCTGGGCCAGCGGCATCGACCTGACCGACGCGGTCGACCAGATCCGTGCGCTCACCGGTCGGATCGACCTGGTGCACGCCAACGACAGCCGCGACGCGTTCGGGTCGGGTGCCGACCGGCACACCAGCTTCGGCAACGGCGAGATCGACCCCGACCAGCTCGCCGGGGTGGTCCGCGCGGCCGGCGCCCCGGTGATCTGCGAGACCCCCGGCGGGCCCGACGAGCACCGGGCCGACTTCGACTGGCTGCGCGAGCGGCTCTGACCTGCCGCCTCACCGGGTTTCGAGGCGGTTGCTGCGCAACCGCAACTCAACCACCAGCTGGTCGAGGTGCGAGCACCCGCGCAGGGCGGTGGTGGAGGTGCGAGCGCCAGCGAGCCCTTCGGGCAGGCTCAGGAACCACCTCGAAACCTCCGGCCGGCCCTGCCGCCTCACCGGGTTTCGACGCGGTTGCCGCGCAACCGCACCTCAACCACCGGCAGGTGGCCGCGCACCCGGCCCCGTTAGGCTCGCCGACGTGACGACCCCCCTCGCCGTACGCACGATCTCCTCCGAGGAGCACCTGGCGTTCCTGAGGGCGCAGGACTCCGCCTCGTTCCTGCAGACGCCGCCCTGGGCGCAGGTCAAGCAGGAGTGGAAGGCGGAGTCGCTCGGCTGGTCGCTGCCCGGCTCGCCCGACGGCGAGCTGGTCGGGGTCGCGCTGGTCCTCTACCGCCAGCTGCCCAAGGTGCGCCGCTACCTCGCCTACCTGCCCGAGGGCCCGGTGATCGACTGGGACACCGACGACCTCGCCGCCTGGCTCGAGCCGATGGCCGTCCACCTCAAGGCCAAGGGCGCCTTCGGGATCCGGATCGGTCCCCCGGTGATCACCCGGCGCTGGAGCGCGGCCCAGGTCAAGGACGGCATCGCCGACGACGCCGTCACCAGCCTCACCGAGCTCCCGCCCACCGAGCGCAGCCCGGCCGGCGCGAAGGTGGTCTCGCAGCTGCGCGAGCTCGGCTGGCGTGCCCAGCACGCCGTCGGCGGGTTCGCCGCCGGGCAGCCCCAGTACAACTTCTGGATCCCGCTCACCCACGCCGACGGCAGCCCCCGCACCGAGGACGAGGTGCTCGCGGGGATGAACCAGCTCTGGCGGCGCAACATCAAGAAGGCGGCCAAGGCCGGGGTGACCGTCAGCGTCTCGACGACGGCCACGAGCGGCTTCGCCGACGACCTCGCGGCGTTCCACGATCTCTACGCGCACACCGCCGAGCGCGACCACTTCACCCCGCGCCCGCTCGCCTACTTCCGGACCATGTTCGACGCGCTCTCCGCCACAGGCCCGGACGGGCCGCTCGAGATCCGGCTCTACCTGGGCCACCACGACGGCGACCTGGTCGCCTCGACCATCTGGATCCGGGTCGGCACCCACGCGTGGTACTCCTACGGCGCCTCGTCCACGGAGAAGCGCGAGGTCCGCGGCTCCAACGCGGTGCAGTGGCAGATGATCCGCGACGCGATCGCCGCGGGCGCGGCGATCTACGACCTGCGCGGCATCACCGACACGCTCACCACCGACGACTCCCACGTCGGCCTGATCCAGTTCAAGGTCGGCACCGGCGGCGAGGCGGTCGAGTACGCCGGCGAGTGGGACCTCCCGCTGAACCGCGCGATCTACAAGGCCTTCGAGCTCTACCTCACGAGGCGAGGGTGAGCCGATGAGCCTGGTGCTGCACGTCGACGGTGACCGGTGGCGCGCCCACCTCCGGCACGTGGCCGAGGAGCGGCCGGGCCTGGTGCCGGTCGTGAAGGGCAACGGTTACGGCTTCGGCAACGGACGCTTGGCCCGCCGTACGGCGTGGCTGGCCGGGCTCGGCCCCGGCGGCGACACCCTCGCGGTCGGCACGTACGCCGAGATCGACGACGTGGCCACCCGGTTCGACGGCGACATCGTCGTGCTCGCCCCCTGGCGACCGTGGGCGGGCGGCGGCTCGGAGCACAGCGCTGACCCGCGGGTGATCCACACCGTCGGGCGGCTCGGCGACCTCGCCGCGCTGTCAGACGCCCCCGGCCGTCCGCGCGTCGTCCTCGAGCGGCTGACCTCCATGAAGCGGCACGGGCTCACCGCCCGGGGGCTGCGAGAGGCCGTCGCTGAGGCGCACGGCGTACGGCTCGAAGGCGTCTCGATCCACCTGCCGCTCGACCGCGGGGACAATCTCGCGGAGGCCGAGGAGCTGATGACCGACGTCGTCGCGGCCGGGCTCGGCGAGCGGGACGAGCGCGCCGCCACCGTCTGGGTGTCCCACCTCCGCGCCGACGACCTCGCCGCTCTCGCCGCGCAGTACCCCGACTTCACCTTCCGCCCGCGGATCGGCACCGAGCTCTGGCTCGGCGACCGCGGCGCCCTGCGCGTCACGGCCCGGGTCCTCGACGCCCACCCCGTCGAGCGCGGCGAGCAGTTCGGCTACCGCGGGCGCGTCCTCCCGCGCACGGGCACGCTGCTGGTCGTCTCGGGAGGCACCGCGCACGGCATCGGGCTCGAGGCGCCCACCGGGGAGGGCAGCGTCCGGGCGCGCGCGGTCACCCTGGCGCGTGGCGGCCTGGACGCCCTCGGCCTGGCGCGGTCGCCGTTCACCGTGGCCGGCAAGCCGCGCTACTTCGCCGAGCCGCCGCACATGCAGGCCTCGATGCTGTTCCTGCCCTCAGGCGCCGAGGTGCCCGCGGTCGGCGACGAGGTCGACGTCCGGGTGCGGTTCACGACCACCACCTTCGACGCCGTCGAGATCAGCTGACTCCACGTCCAGCACCTCGCCGTACCAGAGGTCGCGCACGACCAGCGCGACCAGGTACAGCTCGCCGAGCACGCGCACCACGATCGCGAGCTGGTACGCCGTGGGGTTGGTGCCCGACGAGGGCGCCAGCCAGCCACCGAGGTAGAGCCAGACCGCCGCGTAGTAGGCGACCTCGCAGGCCTGCCAGATCAGCAGGTCCCGCCAGCGGGGCCGGGCCAGCACGGCCAGCGGCAGCAGCCAGAGCACGTACTGCGGCGAGTACACCTTGTTCACGAGGAGGAACGCCGCCACGACCAGGAAGGCCACCTGCGCGACGCGGGGTCGGCGCGGGGCGCTGAGGCCGAGCACGAGGATCGCGGCGCACGCCACCGCGAACAGCAGCCCGGAGACCAGGTTGATCCGGTGCGCGCTGCTGTGCACGCCGAGCTGGTCGAGGACCAGCCAGAGCGACCCGAGATCGGCTCCCCGGGAGGAGTTGAACGACCAGAAGACCTTCCACGCCGACGCCCCGGTGAGCAGCGCGGGGAGGTTCACCACCACCCAGGCGACCACACCCCCCGCGACGGCGCGCATCCACAGGTCCGTGCGGCGCGACCGCTCGCCCCGGCCCGTCCAGAGCACGTCCACGAGGAAGGCACCGAGCAGGAACATCGGGTAGAGCTTCGCGGCGGTCCCGAGGCCGACCATCACGCCGGCCAGCACGGGGCGGCCGCGGGCCCAGGCCCAGAGGGCCCCGGCCGTGAACAGCACCGCCAGCAGGTCCCAGTTGACCAGGCTCGACAGCAGCAGCACCGGGGAGAGGGCGAAGGCCATGGCGTCCCACGGCCGACCGGGGCTCGCGCCGGCGAGGAACAGCACCGCGCCGATGCCGCAGACGAACAGCAGCACCGCGGTGACCAGGAAGTAGGTGTTCACCTCACGGGTCATCCCGGGCAACCCCCAGAGCCTCGCGACCGGGGTCGCCTCGCGCACCGCCTGCGAGGGCCCGGAGGGCATCAGCCCGGTGATCTTCGACGCACCCCACGCCAGGTAGGAGATCAGGACGGGGTACTCCATGACCGGGTAGCGGCCGAACGAGCCGTCGTAGGGCCAGCGCCGCTCCGCGAACCCTCGATCGGTGTAGAGGTACGGCACGTCGGAGTAGCACATCTTCCCGTAGCGCACGGTCTCGCTCGACCAGTCGGTCTCCCCGCACGGGTACTTCTGCACCAGGCCCACGGCGAAGACCACCGTGAAGACCGCCAGCAGCACCCGCACCGGAGTCCACCACCGGTGCGGGCGGGCGTGGTCGCCCGCCGGCCCGCCGACGACCTCGCTCAGGGCGGCGGCGACCGGGTCCTCGCGGGTCGGGCTGCTCACCACGGGCCCTTCACCACGGGTGCTCCACCATGGCCGCTCACCGCGGGACTAGGGGCTGGACGACGGTTTGCCCCCGCCGAGGATCGGAGGCGGGCTCGTCGAGGGCGGTGTGGGCGTCGGGCTGGGCGACGGCGGCGGGCAGTCCGGGTCCTGCGGATAGCCGTACGCCGGGTCGCACACGCCGTTGGCCACCGGCTCCTGCGGCGCGGCGGTCGTCGGGGCCGCCGACGAGGTCTTCTTGGTCGGCTTCGGCTTCGGCGGAGGCGGGGTGTACGGGTCGTGGCCGCTCGAGGGCGCCTTGCCGTCGAGGTTCGCCGGCGGCGGGAAGTCCTCGACCGGCACGCCGTCCATGAGCAGCTTCATCGCCGCGGTCCAGGTCTCGGCCGGGTAGGTGGCGCCGAAGTAGCCCCGGGGCAGGTAGCCCTCGTCGATCGGCTTGTAGCCGGTGCCGTGGGAGTAGGTGACCGCGGTCGCCACCTGCGGTGTGAACCCGACGAACCACGAGGTGATGACCCGCTTGTCGTCGTTCGTCGCGGTGCCCGTCTTGCCCGCCGCCGGCCGGCCGAGCGCCGTCGCGGCGCGGCCGGTGCCCGTCTTGACCACCTGCTGCATCGCGTAGCTGGTGTCCGCGGCGACGTCGGAGTCCAGGACCTGGTCAGTCTTCCGGGGGGCCGTGTAGAGCACCTCGCCGGTCGACGCCTTGACCACCTTGGACACCACGAACGTGCTGTGGTGCAGGCCCCCGTCGGCGATGGCGGCGTACGCGTTCGCCATGTTCAGCGGACTCACCGGCGCACCACCGAGCGAGATGCGCGCGTTGATCTCCTCGGGCTTCAAGGGCGGGACGCCGAGCTTCTGGGCCATGTCCGCGATCTTCTGCGGCCCGTTGTCCATGGACTGGGTCATGTCGACGAATGCGGTGTTGATCGACTTGGCCGTCGCCGTGGTCAGGCTGACCTTCGCGCCGAAGTCCGTGCCGGTGCCCTCGCCCTCGTTCACCACCGTCGACCCGTCGGGGAAGGTGTAGGGCGAGTTGCCGTCGAAGGTGTCCTTGAGGCTGAAGCCGTCCTTGATCCCCGCAGCGACCGCGAACGGCTTGAACGCCGAGCCGGGCGGCAGCGCCGTGGTCGCCCAGTCGATCTGGCTCTTCAGGTAGTCCTGGCCGGAGTAGAAGCCGAGGACACCGCCGGTCTGCACGTCCACCGAGGCGACCGCGGCGTGCAGGGCCTTCACGCCGGTCGGGGCGACCTGCTGGACCGCCTGCTGGGCCGCGTCCATCGCCTTCTTCGTGAAGGTCGTGGTCACCTTCAGGCCGCCACCGTCGATGTCCTGGTCGGTGAACCCGAGGCGGAGCAGCTCCTGCTTGACCATGCTGAGCATGAAGCCCTTCTGGCCCGCGTAGGTGTTGCTGCTCGCCTGCTTCTTGGTGTCGGGCAGCTTGCCCTCGATCTTCGCCGCGTCGGAGGCCGAGAGGCTGCCCATCTTCTCCATGCCGGAGACGACGTAGTCGTAGCGCTGCTGCAGGGCCTGCCGCGAGGCGTCGCTGCGATCGGGGCTCAGGTAGTTCGGGGAGTTCAGGATCGCCGCGAGCATCGCGCTCTGCGAGGCGTCGAGCTGCTTGGCGGGGATGCCGAAGTAGGCGTTCGCGGCCGCCTGGATGCCGTAGGCGCCGCGGCCGAAGTAGATCGTGTTGAGGTAGCCCTCGAGGATCTGCGACTTCGACTGCTGCTGCTGGATCTTCAGCGACAGGAACGCTTCCTTGATCTTCCGCCTGATCGTGCGTTCCTGGCTCAGGTACAGGATCTTCACGTACTGCTGGGTGATCGTCGAGGCTCCCTGGGTGGCTCCGCCCTTGGCGTTGGAGAACGCGGCCCGGATGATCCCCTTGGGATCGATGCCCTTGTTGGTCCAGAACGTCCGGTCCTCGGCCGCGACCGCGGCGTCCTGCATCACCTTCGGCACGTCGGCCAGCGGGATCGACTCGCGGTTCTGGGTGGCGAACCGGCCGATCTTCGTCTTGCCGCCCGCGTAGTAGACGTTCGTGGTCTGCGCCTGGAAGGCCTGGTTCGGGTCCGGGATGTCCGTCGCGCGGTAGGCGATGTAGAACATCGCCGAGAGCACCAGCGCCCCGACGAGCCCGGCGATCAGGCCGTACTTCGCGATCCTGCGGGCCCGCTCCTTGCCGGTGAGCTTCGGCTTCGCGGCCTTGCGGCTCGTCGTCCCCCTGGACCGCCCGCCGTTGCCGTTGCGGGGACCGTTGTCGGACCGGCTCGCGCCGGACCTCGGCGTGCTGGCACTCACGTGGGTTGGCTCCAGGGGAAGTCGGGGTCGACCTGAGGTCAGAACATCACGAGGGTACGGCGTGCCGCCATGAAGTCCATTCCCCGCTCCTGTGACGAAGCCCTCGCGCCGCCCGGTGAATGCGGCCGCGGCGTCGCACGAGTGGCGGGCTCGCGGCACCGGACGCGACCCAAAGGATTCGACGTCGATATATCGCTGCGATATGTTGCGGTGATACGACGAGTTGATAGGGACGCGTCCGGGCGCAGGAAGGAGCCACCACCGTGCCACGCAAGGGAGCGACGCTGGAGCTCGCCGTGCTCGGTCTCCTCCAGGAGACCCCTCTGCACGGTTACGAGCTGCGCAAGCGTCTCAACCTGCTCCTCGGCTGGACCCGCCTGCTGTCCTACGGCTCGCTCTACCCGGCGCTCAAGCGGATGCTCCGCGCCGGCTGGATCACCGAGGTGACCACCTCGAACGCCGTCTCGCGCCGGCAGCGGATCGTCTACCAGATCACGCCGGCCGGCATCGAGTTCTTCACCTCGGAGATCACCGAGGCCGGGCCGGCCGCCTGGGAGGACGAGACCTTCAACATGAGGTTCGCGTTCTTCTCCCGCACCGACGCCACCGTGCGGCTGCGGATCCTCGAGGGCCGCCGCTCGCGGCTCCAGGAGCGGCTCGACCGCGCCCGCGCCCTGCACGGCGAGGACGACCGCTACCTGAGCGAGCTGCGCCGCCACTCGATCGAGTCGGTCGAGCGCGAGGTGCGCTGGCTGACCGACCTCATCGAGACCGAGCGGTCGAACTCCGACCGGACCGGCTCGCGCACGACTCCGGTCAAGCCTCGTGCGGCGGCGAAGCGCCGTACGGCACCGCTCGCCGGGGCGACCGACCCCACAGGGACCAGCCCTGCGGCAACCGGGTCGACGGCTCCCGCTCCGACCCCCGCACCAACCCCGGCGACCACGCCGGCGGCAGCAACGACGGCCCCACCGGCCGAGACCACCGAAATCAGTTGAAACAAGCAACGCAGGAGGAGAACCGATGGCGAAGGTTCGCGTAGGGATCGTGGGAGTCGGCAACTGCGCCAGCTCCCTCGTCCAGGGCGTGGAGTACTACAAGGACGCCGACCCGCAGGGCAACGTCCCGGGTCTGATGCACGTCACCTTCGGTGACTACCACGTCTCGGACGTCGAGTTCGTGGCCGCGTTCGACGTCGACGCCAAGAAGGTCGGGTTCGACCTGTCCGAGGCGATCACCAGCTCGGAGAACAACACGATCAAGATCTGCGACGTCGCGCCGACCGGCGTGACCGTCCAGCGCGGTCACACCCTCGACGGCCTCGGCAAGTACTACCGCGAGACCATCGACGAGTCCGACGCGGAGCCCGTCGACGTCGTGCAGGCGCTCAAGGACGCCGAGGTCGACGTCCTCGTCTCCTACCTGCCGGTCGGCTCCGAGGACGCCGACAAGTTCTACGCGCAGTGCGCGATCGACGCCGGCGTTGCGTTCGTCAACGCGCTGCCGGTCTTCATCGCCTCCGACCCGGTCTGGGCGAAGAAGTTCGAGGACGCCGGCGTGCCGATCATCGGCGACGACATCAAGAGCCAGGTCGGCGCGACGATCACCCACCGGGTGATGGCACGCCTCTTCGAGGACCGTGGCGTGGCGCTGGACCGCACCTACCAGCTCAACGTCGGCGGCAACATGGACTTCAAGAACATGCTCGAGCGTGAGCGCCTGGAGTCCAAGAAGGTCTCCAAGACCCAGTCGGTGACCTCGAACCTCACCGGCTCGCTGGCCGGCAAGGTGCACGACCGCAACGTCCACATCGGCCCGTCCGACTACGTCGCGTGGCTCGACGACCGCAAGTGGGCCTACGTCCGCCTCGAGGGCCGGGCGTTCGGCGACGTCCCGCTGAACCTCGAGTACAAGCTGGAGGTCTGGGACTCCCCGAACTCCGCGGGCATCATCATCGACGCCATCCGTGCGGCGAAGATCGCCAAGGACCGCGGCATCGGCGGCGCGCTGCTCGCCGCGTCGTCGTACCTGATGAAGTCGCCGCCGGTGCAGCGCCCCGACGACGAGGGCCGCGCCTCGGTGGAGGCGTTCATCAAGGGCGAGGTCGAGCGCTGAGCTCAGGTTCGACGCCTGTCAGCAGCTGATTTCGGAGCCGGACCCCGGGCCTCACGGCCCGGGGTCCGGTCGTTCCCGGTCACGTCCTGGTCAATTTCAACCAGCACGTGCACCGTCGAGTTGGATGCGCCGCACCTCCTCGGATCACTACGGTGTCAGCCATGAGCGATGACACCACCCCGCCGCAGGACCCCGACCCGGGTTCCACACCGCCGCCGCCTCCGCCGTCCGGCGGGGACGTGCCGCCACCGCCGCCTCCGCCGCCCGCCGGGGACGTACCGCCTCCGCCGCCTCCGCCGCCCGGTGCCGGCTCGATGCCCCCGCCGCCCCCGCCCCCTTACGGCGCACCCGCGTCCGCCCCTGGTGGGTACAGCCCGGTCGCCGCGATCCAGTACGGGTGGGCGAAGTTCACCCAGAGCCCGAGCACGCTGCTCGTGCCGGCGCTGATCGTGCTGGTCCTCAACATCGTGATCAGCGGCGTCATCTACTTCGTGCTCAACGCCGCCCTGCTCGGCACGCACGACTGCACGCGCACGGTGTTCGGCACGTCGGTCGACACCCAGTGCGGGCCGGGCTTCTTCATGACGCTGCTGGTCGGCGCCCTGAGCTCCGGTGTCTCGACGTTCGTCACGTCGGCCCTCGGCGCGGGGCTGATCAAGTGCGCGCTGAACGTCGTGGACGGCCTCGAGGTCAACCCGGGCGACGTGATCGCCTACGCGACCAAGCCGGCCGTGGTCAGCACCGCGGCCATCCTCGGTGTGCTCAGCTTCGTCGGCACGCTGCTGTGCTACCTGCCGGCGATCGTGATCTCGTTCCTGACCGTGTTCGCGATGTTCTACGTCGTGGACAAGGGGCTCTCCGGGGTCGACGCGATCAAGGCCAGCGTCACGCTGGTGACCTCGCGGATCGGCGACACGATCCTGTTCTACCTGCTCGCGGCGGTCTGCCTGATCGTCGGCGCGATCCTCTGCCTGGTCGGCCTGCTCGCGGCCGTCCCGGTCGTGCTCGCCGGCGCGGCGTACACCTTCCGGGTGCTCAACAACGAGCCGGTGGCGTCCGCCGCCTGATCCGGTTCACGCTCACGCCCGGCGTCGTGTCTGCCTACGATGCCGGGCGTGAGCTCTTTGATGTGCCCCGCGACGCTGGTCGTCGCTCGCCACGGCGACGCGGAGTACGTCGACACCGTGTTCTCCGACGAGGGCGGCACGCTCACCGGCACCGGGCGTCAGCAGGCCGCCGACCTCGCGGCGCAGCTGCAGGACCGCCGCGTCGCCCACGTCTGGTGCTCCGATGCCGCCCGGGCAGTGCAGACGGCAGAGATCGTCGCGTCGCGGCTCGGCGTCGCGGTGACCACCCGGAAGTCCCTCCGCGAGGTCGACGTCGGCGAGCTGGGCGGCCAGCCGTTCTCCGGGGACGCGGTGCGCGCGGTGACGGATCGCTGGTTCCGCGGCGACCTCGCCGCCGCGTTTCCCGGCGGTGAGAACGGGCACGACGTCGTCGCCCGGTACGCCGACGCCCTCGCCGAGATCGCCGACCTGCACCGCGGTGAGACCGTCCTCGTGGTCGGCCACGAGAACGCCGCCTCGATCTCGCTGCCGACACTCGCCCGCAACGCGACGGAGTCGCTCACCGAAGGCCACCGCCTCGGCAACTGCGACTGCGCCGAGCTCGTGGTCGACGCCGACGACTGGGTTCTGACCCGCTGGGGCGACCTGACGGACGGATAGTCCGGCACGTTCGGACGGGCACATGCGTGGAACGGCGTCCGATCGTGCCGGACCATCCGCTCAGCGAGGGCCGTGGGTCGCCAGCCAGAGCACCGGACCCGGCAGCCGGTCGGCCAGGTCGGCGATCGCGGCGAGGGCCTTGCCGGTGTACACGGGCTCCACCAGGAGGCCGACGCGGGTGCCCGCCTCGACCATGCGTCGGGAGGCCGGCGTCGGGTCGCCGTAGGTCTCGCCCAGCCAGTCCGCCCGGGTGGTGAGGTCGTCGACCGAGATCGCCGGGAGGCCGGTCGCGCCGCGCCGGGCGAGCAGGTCCGCGGTGCGGGTCGCGAGGCGCGCGATCACGGGCGCGTCGAGCGGGAAGGCATCGTTGACCACGACCCCGAGCACCCGGGAGCGCAGGCCGGCCAGCCGCAGGCCGAGCACGAGCCCCGCGGCGGTCCCGCCCGAGCCGATCGGCACGACCACCGTGGCGGGCTCCGGGAGCTCACCCCGCTGGACCTGGTCGGCGAGCTCGAGCGCCGCCTCGACGTACCCGAGCGCGCCGAAGGCGTTCGAGCCGCCGGCCGGGAGGTACCACGGCAGCCGCCCACCGCGTGCGTGGCGCACCATCAGCCAGGGCGCGGCGATCCGGAGCCGGCGCGCGGTCGCGAACCGGTGCAGGTCGGCGCCGGACGCCTCGAGGCGGGCGAGCTGCTCGCGGACGTGGTCGTCGACCGGCTGGTCGACCAGGCCGAGCACCGTCCGCAGCCCGTGGTCGGCGCCGTAGCGCGCGCAGGCCAGGCCCCAGTGGGTGCCGATGCCGCCGACGGTGAAGAGCGTCCGGACGTGGCGTCGACGTGCCTCGGGGATGATCCACTCGAGCTTGCGGACCTTGTTGCCGCCCCAGGCCCCGTCGCCGTACCGGCTCTCATCCTTGACCCACACCTCGGCGTCGTCGATCCCCGGGACGCCGAGCCGTGGCAGCCGCGTGACGGGGGTCGGGCCGGTGCCCAGGCGGACCTGCTCCAGGTCCAGATCGGGGAACCGTGCCTGCAGGTGGCTCACTCCGGCAGGCTAGTGCGGCCCCCGCGGCGGGTCAGGCGCGGGTCAGTTCCGGGCCAGGGCCTCCGCGTCGGCCTTGATCCGGGTGAGCGTGCGGACCATGTCGGCCTGCAGCGTCTCGGTGAACTTCGGGACCCCACCGAAGGCCACCTTGGTGAGCCCGACGGACACGTCGGAGATGCCGTCGGGCGCCTCACGGGTCTGCACGACCCGGGTGCCGCCGTCCGCGGTCGGCTCGAGCCGGAGGCTCCAGATCGTGAAGTTCTCCTTCACCCGCCAGGCGATCTCCGTGCCCTCCTCGAAGCGCACCACCTTGCTCTGGGTCGGCCAGACCAGGAGGCCCTTGCGGTTGACGTTGAGGAACCGCGCGCCGAGGCCGTCCGCGCCACCGCGCGGGAACGACTTGGCGGTCTGCGGGCTCCAGCGCGCCATGTTGCGCAGGTCGGAGACCAGCGCCCAGACGGTGGCGGGCGGGGCGGCGATCTCGATCGTGGCCTCGATGGGTGCGACGTCGGTGAGCGGCATGGGGGACTCCCTGGGAGGGTGGGTGCAGTCGGCGGAGCATACCGGCGGTATGCGACCGGTGGCTGTGACCGTCGTCACGGGGCCGGGGCCCCTGGTGGCTCCGCCGTCAGGAGGAGCCGGAATACACCGAGGGGCCGTCTCGGTTGAGACCACGACACCCCTAGGGGTATCTTCAGTCACGAGGAAAGGACCTCTGCATGGCCACCACGTACCTGGGCGCCGACAACTTCGAGCAGACCGTGACCGGCAACGACATCGTGCTGGTCGACTTCTGGGCCGCGTGGTGCGGCCCCTGCCGCCAGTTCGCCCCCGTCTTCGAGCGCGCGTCGGAGCAGCACCCCGACATCGTGTTCGGCAAGGTCGACACCGAGGCGGAGCAGGCGCTCGCCGCCGCCGCCCAGATCACCTCGATCCCGACCCTGATGGCCTTCAAGAAGGGGCACCTCGTGTTCTCCCAGCCCGGCGCGCTGCCGGGCCCGGTGCTCGAGGAGCTCATCGGCCAGATCGTCGAGCTCGACGTCGAGGCCGCCCTCGCCGAGGAGCGCGGCGCCTGATGACTGCCTTCACCCTCGCGGTCCCGGCCGGTCGCCCGTACGCCGACACGGTCGGCCGGGTCTGCGAGGCTCTCCCCACCCCGGACCGGGCCGCCCGGCCCGCCGACGTCACCCCCAGGAGGCCGTGATGGAGCTCGATCCCAAGGAGATGACCTCGGCGATCAACCGGATCAAGCGCGCCCAGGGCCAGCTGGCCGGCGTGCTCCGGATGCTCGAGGAGGGCCGCGAGTGCGAGGACGTCGTCACCCAGCTGGCCGCGGTGTCCAAGGCGCTCGACCGGGCCGGGTTCTCGATCGTGGCCACCGGTCTGCAGCGGTGCCTGGCGGCAGGCGACGGGGTCGACGGCGTCGACGTCGCCAAGATGGAGAAGCTCTTCCTCTCCCTGGCTTGAGCGTCCGGGTCAGGCCTGCTCGGCCGCCCACGCCAGCAACGCCTCGCGTGCCGCGTCGTAGGACAGCGGTCCGCGGTCCAGGCGCAGCTCCAGCAGGAACCGGTACGCCGCGCCGACCTGCGGCCCCGCCGGGATCCCGAGGATCTCCATGATCTGGTTGCCGTCGAGGTCCGGCCGGATCGACGCGAGCTCCTCCTGCTCCGAGAGCCGCGCGATCCGCTCCTCGAGCTCGTCGTAGCTGCGCCGGAGCCGCTCGGCCTTGCGCTGGTTGCGGGTCGTGCAGTCGGCACGCGTGAGCACGTGCAGCCACGGGAGCAGCTCGCCGGCGTCGCGCACGTAGCGACGCACCGCCGAGTCGGTCCACTGGCCGTCGCCGTAGCCGTGGAACCGCAGGTGCAGCTCGACCAGCTTGGTGACCGCGGCGGTCTCGTCGCCGGAGAAGCGCAGCGCCTGCATCCGCCGGCGGGTCAGCTTGGCGCCGACGACGTCGTGGTGGTGGAACGTGACGGTGCCGTCCGGCTGGAACTTCCGCGTCCGCGGCTTGCCGACGTCGTGCATCAGCGCCGCGAAACGTGCGGTGAAGTCCGGGCCGCCCTCCGGCAGCCGGTCCTCCAGGTCGACGGTCTGCTCGAGCACCGTCAAGGTGTGCTGGTAGACGTCCTTGTGCCGGTGGTGCTCGTCGCGCTCGAGAGCCAGCGCGGGCAGCTCGGGGAGCACGTGCTCCGCCAGGCCGGTCTCCACCAGGAGCGTGAGCCCGGCCCGCGGGAGGGGCGCGCACACCAGCTTGACCAGCTCGTCGCGGACGCGCTCGGCCGAGACGATCGTGATCCGCTCGGCCATCTCGGTCATCGCCTCGCGCACCTCGGGTGCGACGGTGAAGCCGAGCTGGGCGGCGAAGCGGGCGGCCCGCATCATCCGCAGCGGGTCGTCGCCGAAGGAGTCCTCCGGCCGCCCGGGCGTGCGGAGCACCCGGTGGGCGAGGTCGACGATCCCGCCGTACGGGTCCTCGAAGACCTTGCCGGGCAGGCCGACGGCCATCGCGTTCACCGTGAAGTCGCGGCGTCCGAGGTCGCCGGCGAGGGTGTCGCCGTAGTCCACCGACGGCTTGCGGCTCGCGGGGTCGTACTTCTCCGAGCGGTAGGTGGTGATCTCGATCTGGTACTCGCCGCGACGGCAGCCGATCGTGCCGTAGTCCCGGCCGATGTCCCAGACCGCGTCGGCCCAGCCCTTGACCAGCCGCTCGGTGACCTCGGGCCGCGCCGACGTCGTGAAGTCCAGGTCGTTGTGCAGCCGCCCGAGCATCGCGTCGCGCACCGGTCCGCCGACGAGCGCGATCTCCTCGCCGGCCGCGGCGAAGCGGTCGCCGAGGTCGTCGATCACCGGCGCGATCCGCGTCAGCTCCTGGACTGCGCGGGCCTGCGCCTGCGACATGTTCACGGGCTCGACCGCCGGCTGTTCGGGCACGAGAGGTAACTCTATCGGCGGCGCGGGGCGGCTCGGCCGGCGGACCGGCGCCCGGTCTGCGCCGTTAGCATCGCGGGTGTGACACTCCCCCGGGCCGTGGCAGCGGTACTCGCTGCCCTCGTGGCAGCGACGGTGCTGCCGCTGACGTCCGGACCCGCGGGAGCCGCGGAGGCCGCCGCGCCCTCGCCGCTCACGGTGACCCTGACCCGGCTCACGCCCTCGACGATCCCGACCAAGGGCCGGATCGTGCTCGCCGGCACGGTGCGCAACGACTCCACGGAGATCTGGTCGGCGATCAACGTGCACCCGTTCCTCAGCGGTACGCCGATGACCGACCGCGACCAGCTCGCCGCCGCCGCCGCCTCCGACCCAGCGATCGAGGTCGGCACGCGGCTGACCGAGGTCGGCCAGTTCGCGACGATCGGGGACCTCGTCCCCGGGCAGACCGCGTCGTTCCGGATCTCCCTCAAGGTCAAGGACCTGCCGCTGGCCGGTCACCGCCCCGGCGTGTACTGGATCGGCGTCCACGCCCTCGGCGACCACACCGCGGGCCGGGAGGTCGGCGGCCGTGCCCGGACGTTCATCCCGCTCGTGCCCGACGGCGTGCAGACCTCGATCGCGCTCGTCGTACCGCTGCGCGAGCGGGTTCGCCGCGACCGGGTCGGCAAGCTGATGGACACCTCCGACTGGTCGACGCTGCTGGGCGACGACGGCCGGCTCGAACGGATCGCCGCCCTGCTCGACACGGCCGGTGGGCTTCCCGCCACGATGCTCGTCGACCCTGCGGTGATCGACGCCGTCGGCTCGATCGCCTCGGACAACCCGGCCCTGTCGCTCGGTGAGGAGCCCGAGGGCTCCACCGCGACCCCGACCCCGTCACCCGCGAACACCCCCAGCGGGCTGGTCAGCCCGTCCCGGTCCGACGACCGGCTCGACCCGTTGGACCGGCAGCACGCCACCCGCTGGCTCGCCCAGGTGAACACCGCGGCCAAGTGGCAGCGCGTCCTCGGGCTCGGGTACGCCGACCCGGACACCGCGGCGCTCGCCCGCCGCCGGCCTCAGCTGGTCAGCCTCGCCGCCAAGGAGTCCTCGGCCGCGTTCAAGCGCCTCGGGATCGACACGGTCCCGGCCGTCGCTCCCCCGAGCGGCTGGCTGGACGACGCGGCGCTCGGCTCGATCCCGACCGACACCATGGTGCTCGTCTCCGACCACGCGGCGCCCCGCACCCGGACCCACTGGCGGACCCCGGAGCACCAGGACCTCGTCTTCGCCGACGAGCAGGCCGGGAGCGGCGGCCCCGGTCCCACCGCGCCGCTGGACGCGCTCGCCGAGCGCCAGCGGATCGTGTCCGACGCCGCCCTGCGCGCCGGGGAGGGGACCTCCGGCCCGATGGTCGTCGAGCTGCCGGCCACCTGGGACCCCGGTCCGGCCTGGCAGGAGTCCGACTTCTTCGCCGGCATGAACCTCTCCTGGCTCAACCTGGTGCCGCTCGACCGGGCGCCGGAGAACACGCCGATGTTCGACGCGGTCCTGGGCTACCCGGCCTCCGAGCGCCGCGCCGAGGTCGGCATGGCGAACGTCGCGGCGGCCCGCACCGTGGTGTCGACCGCGTCGGTGCTGGGCCAGCTGCTCCGCAGCACCAACGACGTGAAGCACGGGCTCACCGGGATCGGCCTCGAAGCGGTGAGCCTCAACGCCCGCCGCGACCAGCTGCGCGCCCGCTCGGAGGTGCTCGCCACCAACGCCGCCATGCGGGCCCAGCTCGACAAGGTGTCCGTGATCGGCACCGACTTCGTCACGCTCTCCGGCGGCGCGGGCACGCTGACGGTCACCCTGGTCAACCAGCTCGCCCAGCCGATCACCGTGGGGATCAAGCCGCGGGCGAGCAGCCCGGACGTGAAGATCGAGGTGCCGAAGCCGCTCGAGCTCGCGCCCGGGCAGCGCACCGTGCTGCGGCTGCACGCCCGCGCGTCGACGATCGGCGTCCACGACGTCACCCTGACCCCGGTCACCGTCGACGGAGCCGAGCTGGGCACCCCGCTGACGTTCAGCCTGCGCACCAGCCAGGTCGGGAAGCTGATCTGGGGCCTGCTGGTCGGCGGCGGCGGGCTGCTCGTCGTGATGATCCTGCGCCGGATCCGCCGTGGCCTCCGCGAGCACCGTTGGCGCGGCCAGTGAGCGCCCGAACCGGCCGGACGGTCGTGCGATGAGCGGCCGGCACGCCGCCCAGCCCTCGGTGATGGGCTCCAGCGCGGTGATGGCCGCCGGCACGGTGGTCTCCCGGCTGAGCGGGTTCGTGCGCTCGACGCTGCTCGCCGCCGCCCTCGGGGTCGGGCTCCACGCCGACGTGTTCACGATCGCGAACACGATCCCGAACATGCTCTACATCCTGCTCGCGGGCGGCGTGTTCAACGCGGTGCTGGTGCCGCAGCTGGTCCGGGCGATGAGGAAGGACCCCGACGGCGGAGCGGCGTACACGAACCGCGTGATCACGCTGGCCGCGGTGTTCCTGCTCACCGTGACCGTGCTGCTGGTCGTGGCGGCACCCCTCGTGATGCGGGTGCTGCTCGACCGGGCGTACTTCACCGCCGACTTCGCGGTCCAGCGGGAGTCGATCATCGACCTCGCGCGGTACTGCCTGCCCCAGGTCTTCTTCTACGGGATGTTCGTGCTGGTCGGGCAGGTGCTGAACGCCCGCGGCCGCTTCGGACCGATGATGTGGGCGCCGATCGCGAACAACGTGATCTCCGTGCTGGTGCTGGTCACCTACCTGCTCACCGTCGGTGCGGCCAAGGAGAGCCAGCTCTGCGGCGGCTACTCCTCGGGCGCCGAGGCGCTGCTCGGGATCGGCTCCACGCTGGGCATCGCCGCGCAGTTCGCGATCCTCGTGCCCTACCTGCGCCGGGCCGGCTTCACCTTCCGGCCCCGGTTCGACTTCCGCGGCAGCGGGCTGGGCCACACGTTCCGCCTCGGCCTGTGGACGGTGCTGTTCGTGGTGGTCAACCAGATCGCCTACACGGTCGTGGTCCGGATCGCCTCGAGCGGCACGATCCACGGCGCGGTGGCCTGCCACGACGCCGGCCGCGGCACCGGCTACACGGTCTACTCCAACGCCTTCCTGCTGGCGATGGTCCCGCACGCGGTCATCACGGTCTCGCTCGCCACGGCGGTGCTGCCCCGCCTCTCCGCGTACGCCGCGGAGGGCGACCTGCGCGCGCTGGGGGAGGCCGTCTCGGGCACGGTGCGCTCGACGTACGCGCTGGTGCTGCCGGTGGTGGCGCTGCTGCCGATCGTCGCGGCCGACCTGTCCAGCCTGGTCTGGGGCTACGGGGCCTCCGCCGAGACCTACAGCCGGTTCGTGACCTCGCTCTCGCTCTTCGCGATCGGGCTGTTCTTCTTCACCACCCACTACCTGATGCTGCGCGGGTTCTACGCCCTCGAGCAGACCCGGCGGGTGTTCTTCATCCAGTGCGCGGTCGCCGCGGCCAACATCGTGGCCGCCGTGCTGCTCACCCGCGACATCGACCCGATCCAGACCGCTCCCCGCCTGGTGATCGCCTACGCGGTCTCCTACGCCGTCGGTTCGGTGCTGTCCTACCGCCAGCTCTCGGCCCAGGTCGGCGGGCTCGGCGGGTCGCGCCTGGTGCGGTTCGGTGTCCGGATCGTTGTCGCGGCCGGCCTGTCCGCGGTGCTGGCCTGGCTCGCCCGCGAGGGGATCCACCGCCTGCTCGGCGGGACCGACAAGCTCACCGTGCTGGTCCACCTGGGCGTGATCGGCCTGGTCGGCCTGGTCAGCTACCTCGTCCTGGCCCGGGTCCTGCGGCTCGAGGAGGTCGGCGAGGTGACCCGGGCGTTCACCGGCCGGGTCCGCGGGAGTTCGTCGGCACGGGGCTGACCCTCCGCCCTACGATGATTCCGGACCCGTGGAACCGGACGAGGAGGAACGTGCCCCCCAGCTCGATCAGCCCCGGAACCGTCCTCGGCGGGCGCTACCGGCTCGAGGACCTGCTCTCCGACCACCAGGGTGCACGCTTCTGGCGTGCGACCGACACGGTGCTCGCGCGCAGCGTCGCCGTGCACGCCCTCGCGAGCACGGACACCCGCGCCCCGGCGGTGCTCGAGGCCGCGCGGCGCTCGGCACGGGTGACCGACCCGCACTTCCTGCGCGTCCTGGACTGCGACGACGCCGACGGGCTCACGTGGGTGATCAACGAGTGGGGCGAGGGGGTCTCCCTCGACGTGATGCTGGAGCGCAGCACGCTGCCGCCCACCCGCGCGGCCTGGCTGACCCGCGAGGTCGCCGAGGCGATCGCCACCGCCCACGCCCAGGGCCTCCACCACGGCCGGCTGAACCCCGAGGCGGTGCTGATCACCGAGTCCGGCTCGGTCAAGGTGATCGGCTTCGTCGTCAACGCCGCCTTCGAGGGCGCCGCGCCACCGCACCCGGCGTACGGGACCCTCGGCCCGCGCGAGGCCGACGTGATCGACCTCGCCGGCATCCTGTACGCCGCGCTCACCGGCCGGTGGCCGGGCGTGGCTCCCTCCCGCGTCCCGCGCGCGCCGCGGGACGGTCGCCGGCCGCTGCGGCCCCGGCAGGTGCGGGCCGGGGTGCCGCGCACCCTGGACGCGATCTGCGACCGCGTGCTGCACAAGGAGGCCGCGCAGCACGCGCTGCCGATCGAGACCGCTCACGAGATCGCCGCCGCGCTGAGCGACTACGTGGGTGACCCCGCGGTCGCGGCACCGGTCGACGTGCCGAGCATGTACGCCGACCCCGAGGTCCCCGAGCAACCCGCGGTCGATCCTGCCGACGACCTCGCGACCGCCCACGACCTGCGCGCCTCCGCGTCGCTCCGCGCCGGCGGGCCGGCTGCAGGGCCCGCTGCGGGGCTCGCCGGCGGGCTCCCGGCCGCGCCCGCGGCTGACCCCGCACCCGCGACCGACACCGCGACCCGGACCGAGGCCAGGACCGACCCGGGCATCGGGACCGACACCGAGGACCAACCACGGGTCGAGCCGGACTCCGCCGCCGACACGGCAGCGCAGGACGCCGACCCCGACCCCGACCCCGAGGCGACCATGGCCGCCCCGCCGCCCACCTGGGTGGAGCACGCCGAGCCGGAGGCCTGGGAGCCGGCCCCGCCGGCGCCGCCGCTCGCGGACCTGCCCGCCCGCCCCCTCTTCGCCGACCACGAGCGCCGGATCCCCCCGGGCGCACCGCCGCCGCCTCCCCCCGCCGCGAGCACGCCCGGCTCGGCGAGTCCGGCCGCCCTGACCGACACCAGCGGCACCGGGACCGGCACCGGCTCGCGCTACTGGCCCTTCGACGACCCCGACGACACCGGTTCCTTCACCGGCAAGGAGGGCCGCTCCTGGCTCCAGCTGGCCGCGATCGTCGGTGTGTGCATCGCCGTGCTCGCCGCGATGTTCGTGGCCTTCCACCTCGGCAGGGGCAAGGACACCCCGTCGTCGACCAGCACCTCCGCGCCGCCGACCCCCACCGCCACCGGCAGCCCGGTGCGCATCGTCGCGGCCCACGACTTCGACCCCGAGGGCGACCCGCCCTCGGAGAATCCGGGCGAGGTGCGGCTCGCGATCGACGGCAAGCCCGACACCGGCTGGCGCACGATGACCTATAAGGACGACCCGCACCTCGGCGGCCTGAAGAGCGGCGTGGGCCTGCTGCTCGACCTCGGGTCGGACCAGGAGGTGGGGTCGGTCGAGGTCCGGCTCGTCGGCTCGCCGACCGACCTGGAGCTGTACGCCACGGCGCCGGGCGTCAACGACCCGCCTGCCGAGCTCTCCGACACCCGCCGGGTCACCGGGGTCACGGCGGACGGCACCACCGCCCTCATGCGCGTCGACCCGGCGCAGCGCACCCGCTTCCTGGTCGTCTGGCTGACCAAGGTGCCCCAGGTGACCGGCGGAGGCTTCCGCGGGGAGATCGCCGAGGTCACGGTGCGCTCGTGAGCACGCCGAGAGGCCGGGGCCCCGCGTGACCGCCGCGCACCACGAGCTCAGCGACCCCGAGCTGCTCGAGGCGCACCGCGAGGGCGACCCGGACGCCTTCGGCGTGCTGTTCACCCGTCACCGCGACCGGCTCTGGGCGGTCGCGCTGCGCACCACGGGCAACCGCGAGGACGCCGCGGACGCCCTGCAGGACGCGATGATCTCCGCGTTCCGCCGAGCCGCCGACTTCCGCGGCGACGCACTCGTGACCACCTGGCTGCACCGGATCGTGGTCAACGCCTCGCTGGACCGACTGCGGCGCAACAAGGTGCGGGCCGCGCAGCCGCTCCCCGACGACCTCGACGAGTACGCCGCCCGCGGCGCGGTCCTCGCCGGCGCGGACGCCGCCGGCGACCCGGAGGGCCAGGCGCTGGTGCGCGACCGGCGTACCGCCGTGCTGGCCGCGCTCGACCGGCTCCCGCCGGACCAGAAGGCAGCGGTGGTGCTCGTGGACGTCGAGGGGTATCCCGTCGAGGAGGTCGCCCGGATGCTCGACTGCCCCACCGGGACCGTGAAGAGCCGATGCTCCCGAGGGCGTGCCCGGCTGGCCGCGATGCTCGGTGAGAGCGGGATCACCGGAACCCCGCAGGCCCCACCCGCGTCCGATCGACAGGCCCCCACCACGGCCGACCCCACGCCCGGCCCCACGCCCGGCCCCACGCCCGGCCCCACGACCAGCAAGGAGGTGCCCTCGCGTGACTGACCAGCACGAGCCCGACCGCGTCGAGCCGGCCCTCGGTGGTCCCCTCGGAGCCCCGGACGCCGAGGACTTCGACGACCCCGGTCACACCTGGGTGCGCGACCTGCTGGCTGAGGCCCGGTCGACCTCGCCGGTCCCCGACGACGTCGCTGCCCGCCTCGAGGAGACCCTCGCCGGGCTGCGGGCCGAGCGCGCGAGCGCCCCGGCCGACTCAGGGGCCGCGACTTCCCCCGATTCCCCGTCCGTCCTGCCGCTGCGCCGCCGGCTGCGTCCCCGCCTCTCCGCCGCTGCGGCCGCGGTGATCCTGCTGGGTGGCGGCGGCGTCGCGGTCGCCCAGCTCGGCGGCAACGGCTCGAGCACGTCCGACTCCGCCTCCAGCAAGTCGGCCGCCGACAGCGGCGGGGCGGCGGCGGCCAGGCCCAACGCCACCGGCTCCAGCAGCGGGGCGGCGGCACAGGACCTCGCCGGCTCCGCACTTCCGCGGCTCACCAGCGCTTCCTTCGCCGCGGACGCCGCGCAGGTGATGCGTCAGGTCGCGGTGCTCGACACCGCATCCGGGAGCACCAAGGGCTACGTTGCGGCCTCTCCGTCGGCGCCCGTGCCGGCGCAGACCCCGAGCGACGTCGCGCCCGGGGCGTCGACCACCGCCCCCGGCCCCTCCGTCCCGCTCCAGGCGCCCCCGGTCACCGCGACGCCGCCGACGGTGGCCGACGAGGTCCGCAGCGCGGCCGGGTGCGCGGGACCCTCGGCCCCGGACGGAGTCACGCTGCAGGCAACGCTCGACGGCACACCCGTGGCCCTGGTCTTCCGGTCGCCGACCGCCACCGGCCAGCGGGTCGAGGCCTGGTCGTGCGACGGCTCGACGCTGCTCCGCAGCGCCGTCATCGGCCGCTGATCGCCGCCCAGCGATCCACCCCGGCTCCGGGAATCGCCGGTGCCTAGGATCTGTTCTGCAGACGAGTCCATCGAGAGCAGGCACCGCATGACCAGCACCGAACCCCGCAACGTGATCATCATCGGCTCCGGCCCGGCCGGCTACACCGCCGCGGTGTACGCCGCCCGCGCGAGCCTGGCGCCGCTGGTCTTCGAGGGCGCCGTCACCGCTGGTGGCGCCCTGATGAACACCACCGAGGTCGAGAACTTCCCCGGCTTCCGTGAAGGCATCCAGGGCCCGGCCCTGATGGACGAGATGCGCGCCCAGGCCGAGCGGTTCGGGGCCGAGCTGGTCACCGACGACGTCACCGAGGTCGACCTGTCGGGCGACGTGAAGGTCGTGAAGACTGCCGAGGGCACGTTCACCGCGCGTGCGGTGATCCTGGCGATGGGCTCGGGCTACCGCAAGCTCGGCATCCCCGACGAGGACCGCCTCTCCGGCCACGGCGTCAGCTGGTGCGCGACCTGCGACGGGTTCTTCTTCCGCGAGCAGCACATCGCCGTGGTCGGCGGCGGGGACTCCGCGCTCGAGGAGGCGACGTTCCTGTCCCGCTTCGGCTCGAAGGTCACGATCATCCACCGCCGCGACGAGCTGCGTGCCTCGAAGATCATGCAGGACCGTGCCCTGGCCGACCCGAAGATCGAGTTCGCCTGGAACTCCGAGGTCGCCGCGATCCACGGTGACGACAAGCTGACCGGGCTCACCCTGCGCGACACCGTCACCGGCGAGACCCGTGAGCTGCCCGCGACGGGCCTGTTCATCGCGATCGGCCACGACCCGCGCTCGGAGCTGCTCACCGGCCAGGTCGACCTCGACGACGAGGGCTACGTCCTGGTCGAGGACCGCAGCACCCGCACCAACCTGCCCGGGGTGTTCGCCTGCGGCGACCTCGTCGACCACACCTACCGCCAGGCGATCACCGCCGCGGGTTCCGGCTGCGCCGCCGCCCTCGACGCCGAGCGCTACCTCGCCGCCCTCGACCACGCCACCGCGACCGCCAAGTCCGCCGCCGCCCTCGTCCAGTAAGCGCGCCCGACCCCGTTGAGTGGGGAGTTCGTCCCGGTCGAGCGGGGAGTTCGTACCTCATCCTGTCGGCCGTCACGACGACCCGCCCGACTCCGGGCCGCTGGCGAGCCGGCGGCGCGGTCGCGTCTGGACTGACGAGCGATGCGACGGAGGAGCGAGCGAGGAGGGAAGACGCGACCTGAGAGCGCCGCGGGCACTGCGAAGCGAAGCGAGCCAATCCAAGCGAGCCCACGGCGCGGTCGCGTCTGGACTGACGAGTGATGCGACGGAGGAGCGAGCGAGGGAAGACGCGACCTGAGAGCGCCGCGGGCACGGCGAAGCGCAGCGAGCCAATCCAGCACAGGGAAGAAATGTCCCGGCGACCGTGTTCAATGACCCGTAACACCGACCACTCACTGTGACCACGAGGAGCACCCATGGCCGACCTTCAGGCCGTCACCGACGCCGACTTCGAGACCGAGGTCCTGAAGTCCGACACGCCCGTACTCGTCGACTTCTGGGCCGAGTGGTGCGGTCCGTGCCGCCAGGTCGCGCCGATCCTCGACGAGATCGCGGCCGAGCACGGCGACAAGCTGCGCCTGGTGAAGATGAACGTCGACGAGAACCCGGTCACCCCCGCGACGTACCGCGTGACCGGCATCCCGACGCTGAACGTCTACCGCAACGGCGAGGTCGTCAAGCAGATCGTCGGCGCCAAGCCGAAGGCCGCGCTCCTGCGCGAGCTCGACGACATCATCGGCTCCTGAGCCGGTCGGGCGGCTGACCGCCGCCGACGCACGCTCCCGGCGCGCCGGGGACCACGGGCTCCGATTCGGACCCCGTCTTGGCTCCCGGCGCGCCTGCTGTTTTAGTAGGCACAGCGACGGCCCGCCCGGGAGGCCGTCGAGGACAGGAAGCCCCAGGGAGGCCGGTTGAACACGACCGCGAGCACGACCTTCCGCCGCGGCGACGCGGGACCGGCGGTGACCCAGATCGTGGGGCTGCTCTCCCGGCTCGGCCTCCTCGACGGCGATCCGCCGTCGTCCTTCGACGACCGGGTCGAGCTCGCGGTCCGCGCGTTCCAGCAGCAGCGTGGGCTCCACGTGGACGGCGTGGTGGGCTCGGCGACCTTCCGCCGGCTCGACGAGGCGCGGTGGTCGCTCGGTGACCGGATCCTCACCCACCTGCCGGGCAACCTGATGGCCGGCGACGACGTCTTCGCGCTCCAGCGGCGGCTGCTCGAGCTCGGCTTCAAGGTGGGCCGGGTCGACGGCTACTTCGGCCCGCAGACGGAGGCCGCCCTGAGGGACTTCCAGCGCAACTTCGGCATCCCCGCGGACGGCACCTGCGGTCCGGCGAGCCTCAAGGCGCTGGCCCAGCTGGCGCCGATGGTCCGCGGCGGCGCGCCGAACGCCATGCGCGCCCGCGAGCGGATCCGCGCCGCGGGCCCGCACCTGGGCGGCAAGATCGTCGTGATCGACCCGGCCCGCACCGACCAGCTGCCGGCGCAGTACGTCGAGCAGGCCGAAGAGGTCGTCCACGACCTCGCCGCGCGGATCGAGGGCCGCCTGGTCGCGACCGGTGTCCAGGCCTACCTCACCGCCTCGCGCAGCGGGCGGCACCGCTCGACACCTCCCAGCGGCGGCGGCCAGGCCGAGGAGCTGGAGCGGGCCACGTTCGCCAACCGCACGAACGCCGATCTGTGCATCTCGGTGGCGGTCGACGCCTCGGCCAACCCCGACGCGTGCGGCGTGGCGACGTACTTCTTCGGCACCGGCGACGGCGAGACCTGGTCCTCGACGGGCGAGCGCTTCGCCGGCCTGGTGCAGCGCGAGATCGTCGCCCGCACCGACCTGGTCGACCTGCGCTGCCACGCGAAGGCCTGGGAGCTGCTGCGGCGCACCCGCATGCCTGCGGTCCAGCTCGACGCCGGCTACCTCTCCAACCCCGGCGACGCCCGCCGGCTCGCCGACCCCGGGTTCCGCGACGTCCTGGCCGAGGCCGTGGTCGTGGCGGTGCAGCGGTTCTACCTGACGCCGGAGACCGACGCCCACACCGGCGTGCTCCGGCTCAGTGAGCTTCGTTCCGCCATCCGCGCGGCCGACTGATCCGGCGCACCGGGCCACTCGCGCGCGGCACCGTCGGCGCGCTCGGCCGCGGAACCCGCCGCTTCGCCCCGACGACGCCCAGCAGGCGCTCCAGCGCGGTCTCGAACTCCTCGCGCCAGGTGAGGGTGGTGCCCAGGTCCATCCGCATCCGCGGGTACGTCGCGTGCGCGCGATGGGTCCGGAAGCCCACCGCCAGCAGGAAGTCGACCGGGAGGACGCACTCCTCGTGCGGCTCCTCCGGGCGGGGTCGCACCGCCCCGAAGGCCTCGACCGCCCCGATGCCGCCGTGCTTGATCAGGTCCTTGGCCATCGACTGCACCAGCACCCGCCCGAGCCCCTGCCCGCGGAACTCGGGGGCGACGTATGCGGTGGAGAGCAGCACGGCGTCCGGGCTCACCGGCGCGGTGGCGAACCCGGCGCTCCCGGGCAGGTGCACCGCGGGCGCCCAGGTGATGTGCCCGACGACCTGGTCGTCGACCCGCACGACGCGGCCCACCGAGCCCCACTCGCGCAGCATCGTGGACAGCCACGCGGCCTTCTCCTCGGCCTCGTGCCCGCGGATCTGCTCGCGGCGTACCGGGTCGAACTCCCAGAACGTGCAGGTCCGGCACGGACCGGGGAGCAGCGCGAGGTTGTCGAGCGTCAGCCGTTCGACGTGGCGTCCCATGGACCCATCGTAGGCGCGCGACGGTCCGGGCGGTCAGGGCTCAGCGGCGCAGCGTGGCCAGGAAGTCGGCGATCCGCCCGATCGCCTCGGTGAGGGTGTCGACGTCCGGCAGGGTCACCAGCCGGAAGTGGTCGGGCTCGAACCAGTTGAAGCCGGTGCCGTGGGTGACCAGGATCTTCTTGGCCCGGAGCAGGTCGAGGACGAAGTCCTGGTCGTCGTCGATCCCGAACATCTCGGTGTCCAGCTTGGGGAAGCAGTACAGCGCCCCCATCGGCTCGACGCAGGAGACACCCTCGATCTTGTTCAGCAGCCGCCAGGCGGTCTTGGACTGCTCGTAGAACCGCCCGCCCGGGTGGATGTACTCGTTGATCGACTGGTAGCCGCCGAGCGCGGTCTGGATCGCGTGCTGGCCGGGGACGTTCGAGCACATCCGCATGTTGGCCAGCAGGGTGAGGCCCTCGAGGAAGTCGGTGGCCATGTGCTTGGGCCCGGAGATCATCACCCAGCCGGCGCGGTAGCCACACACCCGGTAGGCCTTGGACAGGCCGCTGAAGGTCAGGCACAGCACGTCGTCGCCGGCGTACGTCGCGGTGTGGTGGTGGACCGCGTCGTCGAACAGGATCTTCTCGTAGATCTCGTCGCTGAAGAGGACCAGTTCGTGGCGCCGGGCGATGTCGACCAGGCCCTTGACGACGTCCTCGCTGTAGACCGCGCCCGTCGGGTTGTTCGGGTTGATCACCACCAGCGCCTGGGTGTTCGGGGTGATCTTGGACTCGATGTCCTCGAGGTCGGGGTTCCAGCCGTTCTCCTCGTCGCACCGGTAGTGCACGGCCGTCCCGCCGGACAGCGTGACCGCGCCGGTCCACAGCGGGTAGTCCGGAGCCGGCACGAGGACCTCGTTGCCGTCGTCGAGGAAGGCCTGGAGGACCAGGCTGATCATCTCCGAGACCCCGTTGCCGATGAAGACGTCGTCGACGACCGTGTCGGTGAGTCCGTGGCTCTGGTAGTACTGCGCGACCGCGGTGCGGGCCTCGTAGATGCCCCGGGAATCGGAGTAGCCCTCGGCCTCGGGCAGGTGGTGGATCATGTCCGCGACGATCGCCTCGGGTGCCTCGAAGCCGAACGGTGCGGGGTTGCCGATGTTGAGCTTGAGGATCTTGTGGCCCTCGGCCTCGAGCCGCTGGGCCTCGGTGAGGATCGGTCCCCGCACGTCGTACCGCACGTTCTGCAGCTTTCGGCTCTGCACGATGGGTCGCATGGTCCCAGTCTCGCAGAGGCTCGCGCCGTGCCCGGGTGATATTCGCCTCCCGGGAACCCGCCCGGGGTGCCGACCGTGGGATCATCGCGGCACACGCCCGCCTGGGCCCGATCGACCGTGAGGACACCGATGCGTGACATCGTCTACCCCGTCGTGATCGCCGCGGCGAAGACCTGGTTCAAGGTCGGGGACGTGCGGATCCAGATGACCGGCACGGAGCACATCCCTCGCGAGGGTGGCGCGCTGGTCGCGGTCAACCACCTCTCGTTCGTCGACTACGTGCTCGCCGGCTATCCCGGGGCGCAGCGCGGCCGGCTGACCCGTTTCATCGCGAAGAAGGAGGTCTTCGACCACCCGGTCGGCGGCCCCGTGATGCGCTCGTTCCACCACATCGCCCTGGACCGGGCCGACGGTCAGGGCGGCATGGACGAGGCGCGGCGCTACCTGGACGCCGGTGAGCTGGTCGGGATCTTCCCCGAGGGCACGATCTCGCGCAGCTTCGAGCTGCAGCCTCTGAAGACCGGGGCCGCCCGGATCGCCGCCGACGCCGGCGTCCCGCTGATCCCGATCGTGGTCTGGGGCACCCAGCGCTTCCTCACCAAGGGCAAGCCGCGCGACTTCGGCCGGCACAAGACCGTGGCGATCGAGGTGGGCGAACCACTGCACCCCTCGCCGGAGGACAACCCGAACCTGGTCACCAAGGACCTCCAGGCCCGCATGGAGGGCATGCTCGACCGGCTGATCCGCTCCTACCCCGCCGACGAGCAGCCGCCCGGATCCTGGTGGCTTCCGGCCCGGTACGGCGGGTCCGCGCCGACGCCGGACGAGGCGGCCGCGATGTACGCCGAGGAGCGTCGCCGGCGTGCCGAGCGCAAGGCCGCCCAGCGGAAGAAGAAGTCCGGCCGCTAGGTCCGGCCGTCCTCTGTCCCGGCGCGCGCCCGGAAGCGCTCTATCGTCCTGTCATTTTGTCGACAAATCGACAAAGAGACTTGGTGCTTTCTCGCTAGGACTGTGCGGGACGCGAGTCGCGCGGATCGATGATCCCGACGATCCGCTCCAGGTCGGCGAGCGAGGCGAACTCGATCGCGATCTTGCCCTTGGCCTTGCCGAGCGTGACCTTCACGCGGGTGTCGAGCCGGTCGGAGAGCCGCTCGTTGAGGTCGGCCAGCCCGGGCGCCGTCGGCTTGCGGGCACGGAACCGCACCGGTTCGCCGTCGTCACTGCTGTCGACGCCGACCGCCACGATCTCCTCCAGACCGCGCACGGAGATCCCCTCGGCCACCACCCGCGCGGCGAGCCGGTCCTGCGCCTGCGGGTCGGCCACCCCGAGCAGGGCCCGCGCGTGCCCGGCGGAGAGCACCCCGGCCGCGACCCGGCGCTGCACCTCGGGGGACAGCTTGAGCAGGCGGAGCGTGTTGCTGATCTGCGGGCGGCTGCGGCCGATCCGGGTGGACAGCTCCTCGTGGGTGCAGCCGAAGTCGTCGAGCAGCTGCTGGTAGGCAGCAGCCTCCTCGAGGGGGTTGAGCTGGGACCGGTGCAGGTTCTCCAGCAGCGCGTCGCGCAGCATGACGTCGTCGCCGGTCTCCCGCACGATCGCCGGGATGGTGTCGAGGCCGGCCTCGGTGACAGCGCGCCAGCGCCGCTCCCCCATGATCAGCTCGTAGCGGTCCTCACCACCGGCCGCCTCGGTACGCCGGACCACGACCGGCTGGAGCAGCCCGATCTCCTTGACCGAGTGCACGAGCTCGGCCATGGCGTCCTCGTCGAACACCTGGCGCGGCTGGCGAGGGTTGGGTCCGATCGACGTGACCGGCAGCTCGGCGAAGTAGGCCCCGTCGACCGCGGCCAGGCCGAGGTTGGAGTCCACCGCCGCGGCGGCGCGTGCGGCGCTTCCGTCCTCCGCGTCGGCGTCGTGCGTCGGGATCAGCGAGCCGAGTCCCCGGCCGAGCCCCCGCCTCTTCTCGGGTCGCCGCTCCGTCATGCCCATGTGCCCCTGACTGCCAGTTCCCGTGCCGCCTCCAGGTAGCTCAGCGCTCCTGGCGATCCCGGATCGTACGTCATCACGGTCTGCCCGTAGCTCGGGGCCTCGGAAACCCGCACCGACCGCGGGATCGTGGTGTGCAGGACCTGGTCGCGGAAGTGCGAGCGCACCTCCTCGGCGACCCCGGCTGCCAGGTTCGTGCGCGCGTCGTACATCGTCACCAGGATCGTGCTGATCGTCAGCTCGTGGTTCAGGTGGGCCTTGACCATCTCGATCGTCTCCACCAGCTGGCCGAGACCCTCGAGGGCGTAGTACTCCGCCTGGATCGGGATCAGCATCTCGACCCCCGCGACGAGCGCGTTCAGGGTGAGCAAACCGAGCGAGGGCGGGCAGTCGATGAAGACGTAGTCGAGCCGGTTCTCCTCACCGTCACCGATTCGGTTGTACGCCGCGAGTGCCTTGCGCAGCCGGCTCTCCCGGGCGACGACGCTGACCAGCTCGATCTCGGCGCCGGCCAGGTCGATGGTGGCCGGCACGACGTACAGGCTCTCGATGTCCGGGTGCTGCTGGACCACCTCCTCGATCGTGGCCCCGTCGACGAGCACGTCGTAGGAGGAGGCGACGCCGCGGTGGTGCTCGACCCCGAGCGCGGTCGAGGCGTTGCCCTGCGGGTCGAGGTCGACGACCAGGACGCGCAGGCCGTGCATGGCCAGTGCGGCGGCCAGGTTCACGGTCGTCGTGGTCTTGCCGACCCCGCCCTTCTGGTTCGCCACCACCATCACCCGGGTGCGCGCCGGCCGGGGCAGCGGGTCGTTGTAGCTGAGGCGCTGGCGCACGCGCAGCTCGGCCTCGATCGCCCGAGCGAGGGGCGTGCTCTGGTCGTCGAAGTCCCGCAGGTCGGCCTCGAGCTCGGCGGCCGTCCGCACCCGCGCCGGCTCGCCGGTGCCGAAGGCTCCGACCACGGGCGGAGGCGTCTCCGCCCCTTCTCGGGACACGATCTCGGGCTCGGGCACGCGGGCCTCCTCGAACGATGTTTCACGTGAAACCAGGGAATGGGTCTGTGGATAACTAGAGGTGATCTGTGGATACACACGCTCAGGCGGCCATCCCAGGCCGGTGGATAACTCTGGGAGGCGGTGGCCGTCCGGCCAGCCGAGCGACTCGTGACCCGCCACGACACTCACTCCTTCACGACGCGGACAACCCGCACGGGGGGCTCGATCAGGTCGTCCCCGAGAACGACGACCTCGTCCAGCCGGGCACCCCCGGACCTGATCGCGGACATCGCCGCGTCGAGCTCGGCCTGTACCGAGGAGCCTTTCATGGCCAGGAACAGCCCGCCAGTCCGCACCAGCGGCAACGACCACTCACTGAGGCGAACCATCGGGGCGACGGCCCGCGAGGTGACGACGTCGAACGTCCTCGTCCCGTGCACGGCCTCCGCCCGGGCGCGCACCACCTCGACGTTGCCCAGACCCAGGCGCGCGACGGCCTCGTCCAGGAAGGTGGTCCGCCGCAGCAACGGCTCGACCAGCGTGACCGACAGGTCGGGCCGCCGGATCGCCATCACGATCCCGGGGAGGCCGGCCCCGGAGCCGATGTCGCACACCGACGCGCTCTCCGGGACGAGATCGGTCACCAGCGCGCAGTTCACCAGGTGGCGCTCCCACAGCCGCGGAACTTCGCGCGGACCGATCAGGCCGCGCAGCGTGGCCTCCGTGGCCAACAGGGCCGCGAACCGCTCGGCCACCGGTAGGGCATCGGAAAACACCCCCCGGGCCAGCTCGGGCGCGGGGGGTGTCTGCGTCGGACTGTCGTGTTTCACGTGAAACATCGCCCGCTCAGGAGGGCGGTCGGCGCCCCGAGGGTCGACACCGCGTCAGGCGGGGAGCACGACGACGTACCGGCGGGGCTCGACGCCCTCGGACTCCGACTGCAGGCCGGCTGCGGCCACGGCGTCGTGGACGACCTTGCGCTCGAAGGGCGACATCGGCGTCATCGACACCGGCTGGCCCGACTCCTTCACCTGGGTCACGACCGCCGCGGCCTGCTCCTCCAGGGCCGCCCGGCGCGTCGCCCGGTGCCCCGAGACGTCGAGCATCAACCGCGACCGCTCACCCGTCTCCCGGTACACCGCGAGCCGGGTGAGCTCCTGGAGAGCCTCGAGCACCTCACCGTTCTCCCCGACGAGCTGGGGCAGGTCGGCACCCACGATCGAGACGGTCGCGCGGTCCCCCTCGACGTCCATGTCCAGGTCGCCGTCGAGGTCGGCGATCTCGAGGAGCTCCTCGAGGTAGTCCGCCGCGATCTCGCCCTCCTGCTCGAGCCGCTTGGCCCGGCTCCCGCGGGCCGAGCCGCCGTCGGCGCCGTCCTCCTCCGCCCCGGAGTCGACATCGGAGTCGGCGTCCGTGTCGGTGTCCGCGTCGGCGTCGACGTCGGTGTCCGCCGCCTCGGGGGTCTCCTCGGGGGTCTCCTCGTCCTGGTTCAGGTCTGCGTCGTCGATCTGGTTCTCGGTCACCGGGCTGTCGGTCACGGAGTCTCTCCCTGCTCGGTCGTGGGCTTCGGCTTCGGCTTGGCGGTCCTGCGCTGGCTCCGCGACTGCTTCTTCGGCTGCTGGCGCTTGGCTGCGCCGGGCGCCGGTTTCGGCGTCTCGGAGGACGGGTCCTGGGTCTCGGTGGCGGGCGTGCCGGCCTCGGGGGTGTGTCCGTGCCGCCGCGCCTTCTCGGCGTCACGACGCTCCTTGGCCCGGAACGCCTCGGTGTTCGGCGCGGGGTTGTTGCGGATCACGTAGAACTGCTGACCCATGGTCCAGAGGTTCGACGTGGTCCAGTACAGGAGGACACCGATCGGGAAGGCGATGCCGCCGACGGCGAACACGAGCGGCAGCACGTAGAGCAGCATCTTCTGCTGCTGGGCGTACGGGCCGCTGAGCGCGTCGGCGGGCATGTTCTTGCTCATCAGCTGGCGCTGGGTGAGGAAGGTGGTCGCGGTCATCGCGATCACCAGGCAGATCGCGACGATCTGCACCGACACCTCGCCGGAGGACTTGGTGAAGCTGGAGGAGATCGTGCCCCCGAAGATCGGAGCGTGCGCGAAGAGGTTGGCGTCGTGGTCGGTCAGCACGCCGTGGCCGTGGCCGCCCGCCGCCTTGCTGAGCAGACGGAACAGCGCGAGAAAGATCGGCATCTGCACGATCAGGGGGAGGCAGGAGGAGAACGGGTTCGTGCCGGTCTCCCGGTAGAGCGCCATCGTCTCCTGGGTCAGACGCTCACGGTCGTGGCCGTACTTCTTCTGCAGCTCCTTGACCTTCGGCTGCAGCAGCTGCATGTTCCGGCTCGACTTGATCTGCTTGACGAACAGCGGGATCAGGGCCGCGCGGATGACCAGGGTCAGGCCGATGATCGACAGCACCCACGAGATGCCAGACTCCGCGCCGAAGACCGCGCCGAAGACCTTGTGCCACCCCACCAGGACGACGGACACCAGGTAGTACAGCGGCGTCATGATGAAGCTGCCGATATCGCCGAGGAAACCCACTCAGACTCCTTGAGTCGTGTTCACATGACCCAGCGGCTGCTGGGAGGTGTCGATCGGGACGCGCTTGGGCGGGACCGGGTCGTAGCCACCGCGGGCCCACGGGTGGCACCGGCCGAGTCGGCGGACGGCCAGCCAGCTGCCCTTGATGCTGCCGTGCACCGTGACCGCCTCCAGGGCGTACGCCGAGCACGACGGGTGGTAGCGGCAGACCTGCCCGTAGAGCGGGCTGATCGCGAACCGGTACGCCTTCAGCAGGCCGATGAGCACGTACTTCACCAGATGCCCGCCTTCATGACCCGACCACTCGGTCCAGACAACGATCGAGCTCTGCCGCAAGATCCCGGTACGACGCTCCGGCCGCAGCCGGCTGCGCGCGCACCACCAGCAGCGCGCCGTCCTCGAGGCGCCCCACCCGCTCCCGCATGAGGTGGCGCAGGCGTCGCTTGACCTGGTTGCGGGTCACGGCCGGACCCACGGCCTTCGACACGACGAAGCCCACCCGGGGAGCCTCAGGGTCACCAGGTCTACTTGTCGCTTTGTCGACATATCCGGTCGCCAGGTGCACGACCACGAGGGGCCCTCCCGCACGCCGGCCCTGCCGCACCGCCTGCCGGAACTCGCCGGCGGCGCTCAGGCGATGGCTCGCGGACAGCACCCCGTGGCCAGGCCTCAGACTGCGAGGCTGCTGCGGCCCTTGCGGCGACGGGCGGACAGGATCGCGCGACCCGCGCGGGTGCGCATCCGCAGGCGGAAACCGTGCACCTTGTGGCGACGACGGTTGTTCGGCTGGTACGTACGCTTGCTCACGAGCTCATCTCCGACGAGTTGTTGGGATCAGTCCACGCACCGGCTCGCACGACGCAGGACGTCGCCAGTCAGCAGAACAACTGGCACCGCCTGCCCGCGCGGCGAACCCCCTCGACCGCCGCAAGGCGGCGGCAGGCAGCTCGGTCGTGGACATGCGGCACCGGTCGAACCGGTTTCGACCTACGAACGGTACGCGGCCGGCGCTCACAGGGTCAATTCGGCGGGCGTGCGTCACCCGCCCGGCCTGCTCCGACTCCACCTCGTGCCGACGCGTCGGACAGCACGCCGGACGTCGCGCGGGCATCGAACCGACGATCTTCGCACCCCTCGTCGAGCGATTCTCGGCGACACGCCGAGTGAACGATCAAACCTGTGGAGAACCGGTTGCTCGACCGGGCTGCGGTTGTTAGCGTCCCCGCACCGGACACACCCCGAACTCGGGTCTCACGAGCGCTCACTCCCCCAGCATTTGCGCCTTGCACACCCTGTGGACAAAGGTGTGGATCGGCACAAGTCGACAACCGACGTGAAACGCGGGCCAGACCGCGGCGGCGTCCGAACGAGGGGAGCGCGAGACGCGCGTGGAGCCACCTGCAGCGAACGGCCGAGAACTCGATGTCCTGTGGCCCGCCATCCTGGACAGCCTGGCTCCCAACCAGCGGGTCTGGCTGGCCTCGAGCAAGCCGGTGATGCTCGCCGAGTCGACCGCGGTGATCGCTGTTCCCAACGAGTTCACCCGCACCCAGCTCGAGGGTCGCCTCCGCACGCGGCTCGAGGACGCCCTCAGCGACAGCCTCAACCGGCCGATCCGGATCGCGGTCAGCGTCGACGAGACCCTGGCCCCGCCCGAGGGCTCACCGGAGGCCGGCGTGCCGTCCGCCCCCGACCAGGCGATGACGCGCTCGGACTCCACAGGGCCGGGCATGGCCGGGCACGGGATGTCGGGCTTCGTCACCCAGCCCCACCAGCAGGCCCCGATGGAGACTCGTCAACAAAGCGATTTGTCGACAAACATCCAGATGGGAGCGGCGTCGCTGACGACCGGCATCCCGGACAGCCCGCTGAACCCCCGCTACACCTTCGAGACCTTCGTCATCGGCTCGTCCAACCGGTTCGCCCACGCGGCCGCGGTCGCCGTGGCCGAGGCACCGGGCAAGGCCTACAACCCGCTCCTCGTCTACGGCGACTCCGGGCTGGGCAAGACCCACCTGCTGCACGCGATCGGGCACTACGTGCGCAGCCTGTACACCGGGGCGAAGATCCGCTACGTCTCCTCCGAGGCGTTCACCAACGACGTGATCAACGCGATCAAGGACGCCAACACCGCCGCCCTCCAGCGCCGGTACCGCGACGTCGACGTCCTGCTCATCGACGACATCCAGTTCCTCGAGGGCAAGCAGCAGACGCAGGAGGAGTTCTTCCACACCTTCAACACGCTGCACAACGCGAACAAGCAGATCGTGATCAGCTCCGACCGTCCGCCCAAGCGCCTGACCCAGCTCGAGGACCGCTTGCGCAACCGGTTCGAGTGGGGCCTGCTCACCGACGTGCAGCCGCCCGACCTCGAGACCCGGATCGCGATCCTGCGCAAGAAGGCGGCCGCCGACCGGCTCCACGCCCCGGCCGACGTGCTCGAGTTCATCGCCAGCCGGATCCAGACCAACATCCGCGAGCTCGAGGGTGCGCTCATCCGGGTGACCGCGTTCGCCAGCATCAACCACCAGGAGGTCGACCTGACCCTGGCGGAGATCGTGCTCAAGGACCTGATCCCGGAGGGTGGCGAGCCGCAGGTGACCGCCGGCCTGATCATCGCCCAGACCGCGTCGTACCACTCCTTCAGCATCGAGGACCTCTGCGGCCCGAGCCGGACCCGCGCCCTGGTGACCGCCCGACAGATCGCGATGTACCTCTGTCGCGAGCTGACCGACCTCTCGCTGCCGAAGATCGGTCAGCAGTTCGGCGGCCGCGACCACACCACCGTGATGAACGCCGAGCGGCGGATCCGCAAGGACCTGGCCGAGCGCCAGACCGTCTACAAGACCGTCAACGAGCTCACGATGAGGATCAAGCAGCAGGCCAAGCAGGCCTGAAAACCTGTGACTCGTCGGCCCCGATGTCGTGGAATCACACGGGGAGTACTTGTGGACGAATTGCCATCACGAAGCACATCACCGGCGTCGAACCACACCCGGCACCTGCTCACGCACCACTGATCCACAGGGCGTGGGGACGGAGAAACCGTCGGTGACCTGCGCTTTCATGAGTTCTCCACAGCATCCACCGCCCCTACTACTACGACGACATCTTCAATTGGATCCTTCGCCGCATCACCACCGCTCCTCCCCCCGGCTGGGGACAACCGCCGTCTCGGTGCCACCGCCCGTGTTCGCGTGGCAGGATGCTCTTCCCTCACCTCCGAGGGCCCGCGACTCACTCCGCACCGAACCAGGCCGGACATCCGACCGCACCAGCAGGAGGCAACACCCGTGAAGTTCCGCGTCGAGCGTGACGTCCTGGCCGATGCCGTCGCCTGGACGGCCCGCGCCCTTCCCCTGCGCCCCAGTGCCCCGGTGCTCGCCGGGCTCCTCATCGAGGCCGGGTCCATCGACGGCGCCGACGGCCTGCAGCTGTCCACCTTCGACTACGAGACCTCGGCGCGCGCGACCCTCAACGCCGACGTCTCGGCCGAGGGGCGTGCCCTGGTCTCGGGCCGGCTGCTCGCCGACATCTGCCGCAGCCTGCCCAACAAGCCGGTCGAGATGGCGGTGGACGGTGCGAAGGTCACGCTGACGTGTGGTTCGGCACGCTTCAGCCTCCAGACCATGCCGGTCGAGGACTATCCGACCCTGCCGTCCATGCCGGAGTCGCGGGGCAAGGTCAAGAGCGAGCTGTTCGCCCATGCGGTCGGCCAGGCGGTCACCGCCGCCGGTCGCGACGACATGCTTCCGGTGCTCACCGGCGTGCGCCTCGAGATGGACGGCTCGACGATCTCGATGCTCGCGACGGACCGGTTCCGGCTCGCCCAGCGCGAGCTCGAGTGGGACCCCGCCGTCCCCGACCTGTCCGCCGCCGCACTCGTGCCCGCCAAGGTCCTCGCCGACACCGCCAAGTCGCTGACCGGCGGCTCGGAGATCTCGATCGCGCTGTCGTCCTCGGGCACCGGTGAGGGCATCATCGGCTTCGAGGGATCCGCCGGCGGCGGCATCCGGCGTACGACGACACGACTCCTGGACGGCGAGTTCCCGAAGGTGCGCTCCCTGTTCCCCAACGAGCACCTCACCGTGGCGCGCGTCGACCGAGCGGTGCTCATCGACGCGGTGAAGCGCGTGTCCCTGGTCGCCGAGCGCAACACGGCGGTGCAGATGTCGTTCGCCGACGCGGTGCTCACCCTCGACGCCGGGTCCGGCGAGGAGGCGATGGCCAGCGAGTCGATCGAGGCGAGCGTTACCGGCGACGACCTGACCACGGGTTTCAACCCGCAGTTCCTGCTCGACGGACTGACGGCGCTCGAGTCTCCGTTCGTCGAGCTGGCCTTCACCACGGCTTCGAAGCCCGTCGTACTCTCGGGTGTGGACTCCCTCGACGGGGAAGCAGACGCCGACTTCCGCTACCTGCTGATGCCGCGCCGCCTGCTTTCCTGACCACCACTGGCGAAAGGTTGCGCATGGAGATCGGACTCGTCGGGCTCGGGAAGATGGGTGGCAACATGCGCACCCGGATCCGCAACGCGGGTCACGAGGTGATCGGCTACGACCGCAACCCCGACGTCGCCGACGTCTCCTCGTTGGAGGACATGGTCGCCAAGCTGACGAGTCCGAGGGTCGTGTGGGTGATGGTTCCGGCCGGCGACCCGACGCACGAGACGATCACCGCACTCGGCGATCTCCTGAGCGAGGGCGACCTGGTCATCGACGGCGGCAACTCTCGCTGGACCGAGGACCTGCGCCACCACGAGCAGCTCTCGAAAAAGGGCATCGGGTTCGTCGACTGCGGCGTCTCCGGCGGCGTCTGGGGCCTGGAGAACGGCTACGCCCTGATGAGCGGTGGCGCCGAGGAGCACGTTGCGCTCGCCCAGCCGATCTTCGACGCGCTCAAGCCCGAGGGCGAGTTCGGCTGGGTGCACGCCGGGTCGGTCGGCGCCGGACACTTCTCGAAGATGGTGCACAACGGCATCGAGTACGCACTGATGCAGGCGTACGCCGAGGGCTGGGAGCTGCTCGAGAAGGTCGACATGGTCGAGAACGTCACCGAGGTGTTCCGGTCCTGGCGCGAGGGCACCGTGATCCGCTCCTGGCTGCTCGACCTGCTGGTCGCCGCGCTCGACGACAAGCCGGGCCTCGAAGGCATCCGCGGCTACGCCGACGACTCCGGCGAGGGCCGGTGGACCGTCGAGGCCGGCATCGAGCACGCGGTCGCCACCCCGGCGATCACCGCGGCGTTGTACGCCCGGTTCGTGTCGCGCCAGGACGACAGCCCCGCCATGCAGGCGGTCGCTGCCATGCGCAACCAGTTCGGCGGTCACGCCCTGCACACGTCCGCCCCGGCCGGGGGCGACGTCGAAGGCAAGCACAAGGAGCCCGAGCAGGCGCCCGAGGCCGAGGCGTCCGGCGCGAGCGGCAAGCCCAAGCCGGCGGAGAGCTAGGCCCGAGGTCCTTGTACGTCGCCCACCTGTCGCTGCACGACTTCCGCTCCTACCCCTCCGTCGAGGTCGAGATCGGGCCGGGCGTCACGTCGTTCGTGGGTCGCAACGGGCAGGGCAAGACCAACCTCGTCGAGGCGATCGACTACCTGTCGCGGCTGGGCTCGCACCGGGTCTCCGCCGACGCGCCGCTGGTGCGCAAGGGCGCCGACCAGGCAGTCGTCCGGGCGGCGGTCGTGCGGGACGAGCGGCGCGCGGTGCTCGAGATCGAGATCAACCCCGGCCGGTCGAACCGCGCCCGGATCAACCGGTCGCCGTTGCCGAAGGCCCGCGAGCTGCTCGGCCTGGTGCGCACGGTCGTGTTCTCCCCCGAGGACCTCGCCCTGGTGAAGGGCGACCCGGCCGAACGACGCAAGTTCTCCGACGACCTGCTCGTGCAGGTCTCCCCCCGGTACGCCGGCACGCGGGCCGACTACGAACGGGTGCTCAAGCAGCGCAACTCGCTGCTGAAGACCGCCGGTGTCGCCCGGCGCGGAGGAGCGAGCGCCGAGTCGGCCCTCTCCACGCTCGCGGTGTGGGACCAGCGGCTCGCCGAGCTCGGTGCCGAGATCATGCGCCGTCGTCGCCAGCTCGTCGAGGACCTCACTCCCCTGGTCGGCAAGGCATACGAGGCCGTGGCCCGGGGCGCGTCCCGCGACGACGCGGTGATCTCCTACCGGCCGTCGTTCGAGGTCGACCCCGACGATGCCGACGAACCCCTCACCCTCGAGGCCCAGCTGCTCCGGGCGATCGAGGAGCGCAGGCGCGACGAGCTCGATCGCGGGCTGAGCCTGGTCGGGCCGCACCGCGACGAGCTGGTGCTCACCCTCGGCGAGCTGCCGGTGAAGGGCTACGCCAGCCACGGCGAGTGCTGGTCGTTCGCGCTCGCGCTGCGGCTCGCGTCCTACGACCTGCTGCGCGCCGGCGGGGACGACCCCGTCCTGATCCTCGACGACGTGTTCGCCGAGCTCGACTCGGGCCGACGGGCCCAGCTGGCCGACCTCGTCGCGGACGCCGAGCAGGTGCTGATCACCGCGGCGGTCCCCGAGGACGTGCCGCCGCAGCTGCGCGGGCGCCGGTTCACCGTCGCCGACGGCCAGGTCGTGGCCGATGACTGACCGGCCCGGGGACGAGGCCGGCGACCCGGGTCAGGACGAGCCGCCTGCCGATCCCGCGCTCGAGCACGACGAGCGAGGCCTCGACCTCGCCCGCAGCATCGCCCGCGGGCTGGCCGGTCGCACCGGTCCGCTGCGCAAGCGGCTCCGTAACACCCGCCGCGCCGACCCGGTCTCGTCCTCGGCCCATCCTGACGACCGCGACCCGCAGACCCTCGGCTCGACCCTCGGGCGGCTCGTCGACGCCCAGGGCTGGGAGACCGAGCTGCGGGTGCACGGCGTGTTCACCCGGTGGGCCTCGGTGGTCGGCGACGAGGTGGCCGCGCACGTCACCCCGGAGTCCTACGCCGACGGGCGCCTGCTCGTGCGCACGGACTCGACCGCCTGGGCGACCCAGATGAAGCTGCTGGCCGGCAACCTGATCCACCGGCTCAACCAGGACCTCGGGGACGGCACGGTCGAGGTGATCGACGTGGTCGGGCCGCACACCCCCCGGTGGACCTCCGGGCGGTTCCGGGTCAAGGGCCGCGGGCCGCGCGACACCTACGGCTGAGCACGCACCACCGGGCGCACGCGCCGCGACGGTGAGGTCCGGAGCGCCCGGTCGACGTACAGGGACTCATCCGCACCCCCGAAACCGGGCTGACGGGGCGTTCTGGAGCCTCTGAACGCCGAATTTCCGGCGAGATCCCCCCGGTTCCCGGGTGGTACCCGTGATTTGCGGGCTCTGACGGGTAGACTGACGACTGGTCGTCCGAGCTGTGGAGACACCGCGAGCGGCGACTCTTTCTGTGTCATTTCCCGGGTCCTGATCAAGTGAAGAGGAAGCCGTACGTGGCCGACGAAACCAGCAACGGTTCGACCGTCGAAGAAGGCAAGTACGACGCCAGCGCCATCCAGGTCCTCGAGGGCCTCGAGGCGGTCCGCAAGCGGCCCGGCATGTACATCGGCTCGACCGGCGAGCGCGGCCTGCACCACCTGATCTGGGAGGTCGTCGACAACTCGGTCGACGAAGCCCTCGCCGGCTACTGCGACCGCATCGTGCTCACGCTGCAGGCCGACGGCTCGATCAAGGTCGAGGACAACGGTCGTGGCATCCCGACCGACATCCACCCGACCGAGGGCATCCCCGCGGTGACGATGGCGCTCACCCTGCTGCACGCCGGCGGCAAGTTCGGCGGCGGTGGCTACAAGGTGTCCGGCGGCCTGCACGGCGTGGGCATCTCGGTGGTCAACGCGCTGTCGAGCCGGGTGATCGTCGAGGTGAAGAACCGCGGCCACCTGTGGCGGCAGAGCTTCAGCGTCGGCGTCCCCGACGGCGAGCTCGAGGACGTCCGCGAGATGGAGCCCGGCGAGCGCACCGGCACCACGATCACCTACTGGGCCTCGGAGGACATCTTCGAGACCACCGAGTACAACCTCGAGACGATCGTGCAGCGGATCCGCGAGATGGCCTTCCTGAACAAGGGCCTCGAGATCGTCGTGCGTGACGAGCGACCGGTCGCCGAGGAGATCTCCGAGGTGATGCAGGACGCCCTGCAGGAGGACGCCGGCGAGGCCGAGAAGCCGGACGAGAACCGGGGCGCCGACGGCGTCTTCGAGCGCCGGTTCAAGTTCGACCGGGGCCTGGTCGACTACGTGGAGTACCTCAACCGGCGCAAGGACAAGGCCAACCCGACGGTGATCAGCTTCGAGGCCGAGACTCCCGACGCCGTCGAGAACCACATGAGCCTCGAGCTCGCGATGCAGTGGAACACCTCCTACACCGAGTCGGTGCACACCTTCGCCAACACGATCAACACCCACGAGGGCGGCACCCACGAAGAGGGTTTCCGCGCCGCCCTGACCTCCCTGGTCAACAACTGGGGCGAGGAGTGGGGCCTGATCAAGAAGCGTGAGGACCGGGTCTCCGGTGACGACATCCGCGAGGGCCTCACCGCGATCATCTCGATCAAGCTGGGCGAGCCGCAGTTCGAGGGCCAGACCAAGACCAAGCTCGGCAACACCGAGGCGAAGGGCTTCGTCCAGCGCGTCGTCAACGACCAGCTCGGTGCGTGGCTGGAGCAGAACCCCGCCGAGGGCAAGGACATCATCCGCAAGGCCCAGGCCGCGGCCTCGGCCCGGATGGCCGCGCGCAAGGCCCGCGACCTGGCCCGCAGCCGCAAGGGGTTGCTGGGTGGCGGCGGCCTGCCCGGCAAGCTCAGCGACTGCCAGTCGACGAACCCCGAGGAGTGCGAGGTCTTCATCGTCGAGGGGGACTCCGCGGGCGGGTCCGCCCGGCAGGGCCGCGATCCGCGGATCCAGGCGATCCTGCCGATCCGCGGCAAGATCCTCAACGTCGAGAAGGCGCGGATCGACAAGGTGCTCGCCAACGCCGAGGTGCAGGCGATCATCTCCGCGCTCGGCACCGGCATCCACGAAGAGTTCGATCTCGACAAGCTGCGCTACCACAAGATCGTGCTGATGGCCGACGCCGACGTCGACGGCCACCACATCAACACGCTGCTGCTGACGCTGCTGTTCCGGTTCATGAAGCCGTTGATCGAGAACGGCTTCGTCTACATGGCCCAGCCGCCGCTGTACCGGCTGCGCTGGAACAAGCCGCACGAGCACGAGTTCGTGTACTCCGACGCCGAGCGGGACCTGCTCATGCGCGACGGTCTGGAGTCGGGCAAGAAGCTGCCCAAGGAGAACCCGGTCCAGCGCTACAAGGGTCTCGGTGAGATGAACGCCGAGGAGCTGTGGGAGACCACGATGAACCCCGAGCAGCGGCTGATGCTCCAGGTGACCCTCGACGACGCGGCGCAGGCCGACGAGATCTTCTCGACGCTCATGGGTGAGGACGTCGAGCAGCGCCGCTCCTTCATCCAGCGCAACGCCAAAGACGTCCGCTTCCTCGACATCTGATTCCCGGTGGTCGAGGTGCGAGCTTGCGAGCCTCGAAACCACCCGTCGAACCCGACAGGAAATGTGAATGACTGAGACTCCCACCGACCAGACCGGCGGACCCGAGGGTCCCGGACCCGGCGGCCGGATCGAGCCGATCGAGCTGCAGACCTCGATGCAGCGCGCCTACATCGACTACGCGATGGCGGTCATCGTCGGCCGGGCGCTGCCCGACGTACGCGACGGGCTCAAGCCGGTGCACCGCCGGGTGCTCTACGCGATGTACGACGGCGGCTACCGTCCCGACCGCGGGTTCTCCAAGTGCTCCCGCGTCGTCGGTGACGTGATGGGTCAGTACCACCCGCACGGCGACAGCGCGATCTACGACACCCTGGTCCGGCTCGCGCAGCCGTGGGTGATGCGGGCGCCGCTGATCCAGGGACAGGGCAACTTCGGCTCGCCGGGCAACGACGCGGCCGCGGCGATGCGGTACACCGAGTGCCGGATGGCACCGCTCGCGCTGGAGATGGTCCGCGACATCGAGAAGGAGACCGTCGACTTCCAGCCGAACTACGACGGCCGGTCCCAGGAGCCGACGGTCCTTCCGTCGCGCTACCCGAACCTGCTGGTCAACGGCTCGGCCGGCATCGCGGTCGGCATGGCCACCAACATCCCGCCGCACAACCTGCGCGAGGTCGCCGACGGCGCGAAGTGGGCGCTGGAGCACCCGGACGCCACGCGCGAGGAGCTCCAGGACGCGCTCGTCGAGCGGATCAAGGGCCCCGACTTCCCCAACGGCGCCCTGATCGTCGGCCACCAGGGGATCGAGCAGGCCTACCGCACCGGCCGCGGCTCGGTCACCCAGCGGGCCGTCATCGAGATCGACGAGGATGCCCGCGGGCGCACCTGCCTGTCGATCACCGAGCTGCCCTACATGGTCAACCCCGACAACCTCGCGCTGAAGATCGCCGAGCTCGCCGACTCCGGTCGCGTGCAGGGCATCGCCGACGTGCGCGACGACTCCTCGGGGCGCACCGGCCAGCGGCTCGTCGTCGTGCTCAAGCGCGACGCGGTCGCGCGGGTCGTGCTCAACAACCTGCTCAAGCACACCGAGCTGCAGACCAACTTCAGCGCGAACATGCTCGCGCTCGTCGACGGCGTGCCCCGCACGCTGACCATCGACCAGTTCATCACCAACTGGGTCGCCCATCAGGTCGACGTGATCCAGCGGCGCACCCGCTACCTCCTGGGCGAGGCCGAGCGCCAGGCCCACGTCTTCCGTGGCCTGGTCAAGGCGCTCGACATGCTCGACGAGGTGATCGCGCTGATCCGGCGCTCGCCCGAGGTCGACGACGCCCGTCAGGGCCTGATCGAGCTGCTCGAGATCGACGAGATCCAGGCGAACGCGATCCTCGACATGCAGCTGCGCCGGCTGGCCGCCCTCGAGCGGCAGAAGATCATCGACCGGTTGGCCGAGATCGAGCTCGAGATCGCCGACTACGAGGACATCCTCGCCCGGCCGGAGCGGCAGCGGCAGATCATCGGCGACGAGCTGGCCGAGATCGTCGACAAGTACGGCAACGAGCGGCGTACCCAGATCATCGCGGCCGACGGCGACCTCTCGATGGAGGACCTGATCCCCGACGAGGAGCTGGTCGTCTCGATCACGCGCGGCGGCTACGCGAAGCGCACGCGCGCCGACCAGTACCGCACCCAGAAGCGCGGCGGCAAGGGCGTGCGGGGCGCCACCCTGCGCGGTGACGACGTCGTCGAGCACTTCATCGCGACGACCAACCACCACTGGCTGCTGTTCTTCACGACCGCCGGGCGGGTGTACCGCACCAAGGCCTACAACCTGCCCGAGGCGGGTCGTGACGCCAAGGGTGGGCACGTCGCCGGGCTGCTGTCCTTCCAGCCCGACGAGAACATCGCGCAGGTGCTGGCGATCCGCGACTACGAGCAGGCGCCGTACCTGGTGCTCGCGACCCGCAACGGCCTGGTGAAGAAGACCCGGCTGGCCGACTACAACAGCCCGCGCCAGGCCGGCGTGATCGCGATCAACTTCCGCGAGGAGGACGACGAGCTGATCGGCGCCGAGCTGGTCAACAGCGACGACGACATCCTGCTGGTGTCGCGCAAGGGCCAGTCGATCCGCTTCACCGCCGACGACTCCCAGCTGCGGCCGATGGGCCGGGCCACCTCCGGTGTGCAGGGCATGAAGTTCCGCGACGGCGACTCGCTGCTGTCGATGTCGGTGATCCGCGCGGAGCAGGTGGCGCAGGAGGAGGCGGACGAGGACGGCGCGGACGCGAAGATCCAGTACGTCTTCACGATCACCGACGGCGGGTTCGCCAAGCGCACGCGGATCTCGGAGTACCGCAAGCAGTCGCGTGGTGGCATCGGGATCAAGGCGATGTCGCTGGCCAACGAGGAGCGCGGCAACCTGGTCGGCGCGTTCATCGTCGAGGAGGGTGACGAGATCCTCTCGATCACCTCGGTCGGCCAGGTGGTCCGCTCGCCGATCAACGCGGACTTCCGGGCCACCGGGCGTTCGACGATGGGCGTGAAGTTCGTGACCCCGAAGAACGGCGACAGCGTCGCCGTGGTGGCGCGCAGCGTGGAGAAGATCGCCGAGGAGGCCGCCGAGGACGCGACCGAGGACGCCGGCGAACCTGCGGACGGGACCGCCGACGTCGTCGAGCAGGAGCCCGGCGAGGTTTCGGTCGACGAGGTCGCGGATGCAACAATCGAGGACGGCACCACGTCTGCACCCGAGGAGGACTGATGACTGATCGCAAGGTCAGGGACGAGGTCGTCCTCCCGCCGCCGCCCGAGGACCTGATCCGCGACGACGACCGCGGGCGCAAGGACCGCCCGGCTGCTCCCCCCGAGCACGTGCGGCCCGTGGCCTCCGGCGCCGCCACCCGCGGCACCGTGCGCAAGGCACGGCTGCGGCTGGTCCAGGTCGAGCCCTGGTCGGTGATGAAGACCGCGTTCATGCTCTCCATCGCGATCGGCATCGTCACGGTGGTCGCGGTCGGCATCGTCTGGGGCGTGCTCGGCGCCGCGGGCCTGTGGGACTCGGTGAACTCCATCGTGCAGGACTCGATCGGTGACAGCTCCGGCTCGCCGTTCGAGATCCAGAAGTACCTCGGCACGACCCGGGTGCTCGGCTTCACGATGATCGTGGCCGTCGCCGACGTCATCCTGATCACCGCGATCGCCACGCTCGGCGCGTTCCTCTACAACCTCGCCGCGGGCCTGCTCGGCGGCATCGAAGTGACCTTCGCCGAGGACAACTGACCCGGGCCGGATCCGTTTTGTTGCGGCTCCGGGCGATGGGGTAGCCTTCCCTCTCGGTCGTGCGGTTCCCGCCGATCACGCGGGCCTATAGCTCAGACGGTTAGAGCGCTTCCCTGATAAGGAAGAGGTCAGAGGTTCAAGTCCTCTTAGGCCCACTCGATCCACCTGGGAGGTCGGAATGAAGAAGCTCCTGCTGCTGGCCGCGGGCATCGCCGCCGGCGTGCTCGCCAAGAAGAAGATGGACGCGAGCCGCCACGAGCAGGACCTGTGGCAGCAGGCCACCGACCCGGTCGAGAAGGCCTGACCAGCACGATCCCTCCTCCGGTGGTTGAGGAGCGAGCGCCAGCGAGCCTCGAAACCACCAGCACGGGGCCTTGGCGCAATTGGTAGCGCACCTGCTTTGCAAGCAGGGGGTTAGGGGTTCGAGTCCCCTAGGCTCCACCATCTCGCCGGGCGCCAGGCGCAATTGGTGGCGGCAGTGCTCCTCGTCCGGGCTTTGCAAGCAGGGGGTGAGGGGTTCGAGTCCCCTGGGCTCCACGCGCACCGCTCCCGTGCTCAGCCCGGCAGGGGCACGTCGCGGTCGAGCGTGAAGTCCTCGAAGTCGAAGCCGGGCACGACGACGCAGCTCACCAGGACCGCCTCGTCGACCGGGCGGGCCGCCTGCCAGTGCCCTGCCGGGACGAGCAGCTGGGGACGCTCGCCGGCCTCGACGTCGGGCCCGAGCAGCAGCTCGGTCGCCTCGACGGGTCGATCGGCGTCGCCGCCGAGCCAGAGCCGGAGAGCTCCACCGCGGTGGTGGAACCACAGCTCGTCCGAGGCGACCCGGTGCCACGCGGAGGACTCCCCGGGCAGCAGCAGGAAGTGGATCGCGGTCGCGAGGGACCGGACCCCGGCGGTCGTCCCTGTCGGGGCCGGGTTGCGGTAGGTCTCGGCGTACCAGCCGCCCTCCGGGTGGGGTCGCAGGTCGAGTGAGGCTGCCCAGGTGGGGAGGTCGGAGCTCGGCATGGGCCGATCCTCGCAGCCCCGCCGGACGCGCACGGGCGGCGGCACCACCGGGTGTCGCCGCCCGTCCTGGTCGCGCCCCGACTCAGCGAGCCATGAAGCCGCCGTCGATGTAGAGCTCGAGCCCGGTCACGAAGGCCGCGTCGTCACTGGCCAGGTAGGCCACACCGGCGGCGACCTCCTCGGGACGCCCGAGGCGCGCGAGCGGGGTCAGCGCGATCATGGCCTGCTCGAACTCGGTGCCCTTCGCCTGGTCGAGGATCGGGGTGTCAATGAAGCCCGGGTGGATCGAGTTCACGCGCACGCCCTCGGGCGCCCAGTGCAGCGCGACGTTCTTGGTCAGCGTGCGCACCGCTCCCTTGGCCGCGTGGTACGCCGGCGACGTGCCGAACCCGCCGCTGGTGCCGAAGATCGAGCTGATGTTGACCACCGAGCCGTGACCGGACGTCTTCAGGGCCTCGGCCGCGGTCTTCATCCCGAGGAAGACCCCGGTCTGGTCGATCCCGATCGTGCGCTGCCAGTCCTCCAGCGTGGTGTCCTCGATCGTCGCCAGGTCGCCCATGCCGGCGTTGTTGACGAGGATGTCGAGACGTCCGTAGGTCTCCAGGGTGCGGTCCACGGCGCTCTGCCATTCGTCCTGGGAGCTCACGTCGTGGTGCAGGTAGCTGGCGCGCCCGCCGTGGTCGACAACGTCCTTGGCGACCAGCTCGCCGGCCTCGTCCTGGATGTCGGTCAGCATGACCGCGGCGCCCTCCGCCGCGAGCCGGTGTGCTGTCGCGGCGCCGATGCCGCTGGCCGCGCCGGTGACGAGGGCCACGCGTCCTTCGAGTCGCTTCATGATCGGTCCCCTTCCTGACTCGCCTCGACTCTCCGCCGCGACCAGCGGCCGAGGTAGAGGAAGAGGTCCCCGGCGACGTCGCGAACGACCTAGAACGAATTCCAGTTTCGCTGGTAGCGTCCGGCCATGGCCGACCTCTCTGACGACCAGCGCGTCGTCGTCATCACCGGTGCCGCCTCGGGCATCGGCTTCGCGACCGCCGAGCTGTTCCGTGACGCCGGAGACGTCGTGTTCGGGCTGGACATCGCCGCGACGGTGCCCGAGGGGGTCACGTACGTCGAGTGCAACGTCGCCGACAAGGCGTCCGTCGACGCCGCGATCGAGGTGTGCGCGCAGCACGGCCGGATCGACGTCCTGGCCAACGTGGCGGGCGTGGTGCAGTTCGGCCGCTTCGACCAGATCACCGAGGCCGACTGGGACCGCGTGCACGCGGTCGATCTCAAGGGTCCGTTCCTGATGATGCAGGCGGCGCTCCCGCACCTGCGGGCCTGTCGCGGCAACATCGTCAACGTCTCGTCGGTCGCCGGCAACAAGCCGCAGGGCTACACGACCGCGTACTCCGCCGCCAAGGGCGGGCTCACCATGCTGACCCGGTCGCTGGCCCTGGAGCTGGCGCCGGAGCGGATCCGGGTCAACGCGATCTGCCCGGGCACGGTGGACACCCCGATCGTGTCGCAGGTGGCCGAGATGTTCCCGCCCGACCTGGACCCTCGCGTCGCCGACCGGCTGATGATGATGCTGCCCGGCCGGGCGATCGCGCCGGCGGAGATCGGTTCGGCGATCGTCTACCTGGCCTCGCGGGAGGCGCGGATGATCACCGGCGCCGTGCTCGCGTTCGACGGCGGGATGTAGCGGAGGCCGAGGTTTCGAGGCGGTTGCTGCGCAACCGCGCCTCAACCAGCAGTGGTGAGGGGCTCGTGGCGCGGTGGTCGGTGCCGGGGGTTTCGAGGCGGTTGCTGCGCAACCGCGCCTCAACCAGCAGTGGTGGAAGGCCCGCGGCGCGGTCACGTCAGGAGGGAAGACGTGACCTGGAGGCGCCGCGGGCACGGGCGAGCGGAGCGAGCCCAATCAGTCAGTCACGTCGGCCAGAGCGTCGAACTCCACGGCGTCGTGGGCGGAGAAGACCGTGACCACCTCGTCCGTTCCGGAGTCGGGGCCGTGCTCGGCGTGCAGGGCGCGGACCCGCGCGGCGTTCGCGTGCCGGGCCGCCTTGTCCATCTGCACGACGCTCTGGAAGACCGACAGGCCGCGCGGGCAGGTGGGCGGGGTCTCCTTCTCCCCGTGCGCGAAGTAGCTGTCGCCGGCGTGGAGGAACCAGCCGCCGGAGGGCCGGCGTACTGCGACGCCGCAGTGGCCGCGGGTGTGGCCGCGCAGCGGGACCAGCAGCACGTCGTCGCTGAGCACCTTGACCGCCTCGAAGCCGAGCCAGCTCTCGCCGGCGACGGCGTGCTCGATCCAGCGCGGACCGTGCGCCCACTGGGCCGGGATGTAGCGGTTCTTCTCGGCGAGCGTCGACCGGGCGGTGGCCGCGGCGAGCTCGTCGTCGAAGACGTGGACCCGGGCCTCCGGGAAGTCGCCGAGCCCGCCGGCGTGGTCGAGGTCGAGGTGGGTCAGCACGATGTCGGTGACGTCGCCGGCGTCGTACCCCGCGGACCGCACCTGGGACACCGCCGTTTCCGCAGGGTCCAGTGACGGTCCGGCGACCCGGATGAAGGCCTTGCCCATCCGCTTCTCGGCCAGGTCGGCGGTGCCGAAGCCGGTGTCGACCAGGGTCAGGCCCTGGTCGCCCTCGACCAGGAGGCAGTGCGCGACCAGCCGGGCCGGGGTGAACCGGCCGCCCATCGACAGGCGCGGAGACATGGTGGCGCAGTTGAGGTGCCGGATCGCGGAGGTCATCCGCAGAGGATCGCAGGCCACCCGTAGGCTGGTCGAGTGCTCGCCCCGCTGCTCCGGCCGAAGTTCTGGCCGGGGCACCTCGCGATGCTGGTCGCGGTCGCGATCGCCGTCGGGCTTGGCCTGTGGCAGCTTGATGCGTGGCACACCCGGCGCGCGGACGCCGCGCGCGACCTGACCAGCAAGCCCCCGGTCGCACTCGGGACGCTGATGACCGGCGACAGCCCCTTCCCCGGTCGCTCGGTGGGGCAGCCGGTCCGGTTCACCGGGCAGTGGACCGGCGCCAACGTGTACGTCGCCGACCGGCACGTCCACGGCCGGCGCGGCTACTGGGTGGTGACGGCGGCGCTGGTCGACGGCACCCGCTCGGCGATGCCGGTCGTGCGGGGCTGGACGCGCTCGCCGGACGCGCCGGTGCCGACCGGTGCCACCTCGGTCGTCGGCTGGCTGCAGCCGACCGAGGGCAGCGGTCCCTTCGACGACGACCCGCACGACGACGTGATCCCGACGATGCGGATCGCGAGCCTGGTCGAGCACGTGGACGCCGACCTCTACAGCGGGTACGTCGCGGCCAAGGCGGTCACGCCGGCCGACGGCTCCTCGGGTCTCGTGCCCGTGCCGCCGCAGTCGGTTCCGGACGTGTCGATGTTCACCGCCGCGCGCAATCTCTTCTACGCGATCGAGTGGTGGGTCTTCGGGGCCTTCGCGGTGTTCATCTGGCTGCGCTGGTGCCGCGACTCGTTGCACGACCGGGCCGCGGCGGACGCCCCCGCCGACGTGCCGCAGCCGACCGACGCATGAGCGGCCTCCTCGTCGCCGGCACCACCTCGGACGCCGGCAAGAGCATCGTCACCACCGGGCTGTGCCGTGCCTTCCGGCGACGGGGGGTGGACGTGGCGCCGTACAAGGCGCAGAACATGTCGAACAACTCGATGGTGTGCGCCGGCGGCGGCGAGATCGGGCGCGCGCAGTGGGTCCAGGCGCTGGCGGCCGGGGTCGAGCCGGAGGTGGCGATGAACCCGGTGCTGCTCAAGCCGGGCGGCGACCGCAGCAGCCACGTCGTCGTGATGGGCCAGCCGGCCGGGCAGGTCTCCTCCGCGGACTGGACGACCGGTCGCGCGCACCTGGCGAAGGCGGCGCACGACGCGTACGACGACCTCGCCCGGCGGTTCGAGGTCGTGGTGGCCGAGGGCGCGGGCAGTCCGACCGAGATCAACCTGCGCGCGGGTGACTACGTGAACCTGGGGCTGGCGCGGCACGCTGATCTGCCGACCGTCGTGGTCGGGGACATCGACCGCGGCGGCCTGTTCGCGTCGATGTACGGCACGGTCGCCCTGCTGGAGCCCGCGGACCAGGCGCTGCTGGCGGGATTCGTGGTGAACAAGTTCCGAGGCGATCCAGCCCTGCTCGCCCCCGGACTCGAGGAGCTGACCAGGCTGACCGGCCGGCCGACGTACGGCGTGCTGCCGTGGCACCCCGACCTGTGGCTGGACTCCGAGGACGCGCTCGACCTCGACGGTCGCCGGGCTGCCGCCGACGGTGCCCTGCGGGTCGTCGTGGTCCGGCTGCCGCGGATCAGCAACTTCACCGACGTGGACGCGCTCGGCCTCGAGCCGGACGTCGACGTGCGCTTCGCCGCGTCGGCCCGCGAGCTGGCCGGCGCCGACCTCGTCGTCCTGCCCGGCACCCGGGCCACGCTGGCCGACCTCGGGTGGCTGCGCGAGCGCGGGATCGACGACGCCCTCGAGCGCCACGTCGCGAGCGGTCGGGCGGTGCTGGGGATCTGCGGCGGCGCGCAGATGCTCGGCAGGACGGTCGCCGACCCTGACGGCGTCGAAGGGCCCGCCGGAGCGGTCGCCGACGGCCTCGGGCTGGTGGCGGCCCGCACGGTGTTCGGCGCAGAGAAGGTCCTCCGCCTGCCGACCGGTACGGCGCTCGGGCAGCCGGTCCAGGGCTACGAGATCCACCACGGGCGCCTCGAGGTCGAGCAGGGCGAGCCGTTCCCCGGCGGCGTCCGCGACGACGCGGTGTTCGCGACCATGTGGCACGGCAGCCTGGAGAGCGACGGCTTCCGGCAGGCGTTCCTCGCCGAGGTCGCCCGGACGACCGGGCGCACGAGGACCCCGTCGGGCGTGGTGTTCGCGGAGCGCCGTGAGGCCCGGCTCGACCTCCTCGCCGACCTCGTCGAGCAGCACCTCGACGTGGGGGCCCTGCTCGACCTGGCCCGCACGGGTGCTCCGGCCGGGCTGCCGCTGCTGCCTCCGGGAGCGCAGCGATGAGCGTGGGGGTGGCGCTGCCCGGTTCGTCTAGCCTTCCGGGCATGCGGATCCTGGTCACCGGCGGTGTGCGGTCGGGCAAGTCGCGGCACGCCGAGGCGCTCCTCGACGGCCGGGAGAAGGTCCGCTACGTCGCCCCGGGACCGATCCCCTCGGCCGACGACCTCGACTGGGCCGCGCGGGTGGCCGAGCATCGCGCGCGCCGGCCGGCGCACTGGGAGACCGTGGAGAGCACGGACCTCGCCGGCGCGATCGATCCGGCGACCCCGACACTCGTCGACTGCCTCGGGACCTGGCTCACCGCGACCGTCGACGAGCTCGACGGCTGGACCGCCACGCTGCCGGGCTGGCGCGCCGAGCTCGACCGTCGGCTCGCGGCCGTGGTCGCTGCGGTGCGCGAGGCCGAGGAGGTCGTGCTGGTCACCAACGAGGTCGGCCTCGGCGTGGTGCCGGCGCACGCCTCGGGACGACTCTTCCGCGACCTGCTCGGCACGGTGAACCAGCGGATCGCCGAGGCCTGCGACGAGGTCCACCTGGTCGTGGCCGGACGGGTGCTGCGCCTCTAGCCGGACCGGCTCAGATGCCGAGGTCGGAGAGCAGCGCCACGTCGCGCAGCACCGCGGCCGCGGAGCGCACCACCGGCACCGCGGCGACCGCGCCGCTGCCCTCACCCAGGCGCATGCCCAGGTCGAGCATCGGCACCAGGCCGAGCTTCTCCAGCGCGAAGACCTGGGCGGGCTCGGTGGACCGGTGGCCCGCCGCGAACCACGCCGCCGCGCCCGGCGCGAGCCGGTCGGCGACCAGGCCGCAGGCCACGGAGATCACGCCGTCGAGCAGCACCGGCACGCCCTGACGCGCCGCTTCGGCCATGAAGCCGGCCGATGCAGCCAGGTCGGCGCCGCCCAGCCCGGCGAGCAGGCCCACCGGGCCGCGGTCGCCGACGCGGTCGACGGCCTCCTGGACCAGCTGCTGCTTGAGCACGAGCGCGGTGTCGTCGATGCCGGTGCCGCGCCCGGTGAGGTCGGTCGCCGGCAGGCCGAGGAGCGCCGCGATCAGTGCGGTCGCAGGGGTGGTGTTGCCGATCCCCATGTCGCCGCTGATCAGCAGGTCGGCGCCCGCAGCGATCTCCTCGCGCGCCACGGTCGCACCCGCGGCGAGGGCCTGCTCGACCTGCTCGGTGGTGAGCGCGTCGGCGAGGTGGATCGGCTCACTGGAGCGGCGTACCTTGAACCGCTGCACCTCGGCCAGCACCGCGGGATCGACGCCCTCGAGGTCGTCGTCCACGGCCAGGTCGAGCACCCGCACGTGCACGCCGTGGGCCGCGGCCAGCGCGGAGACGCCGGCGCGCCCGATCAGGAACGTGCGCACCATCGCGGGCGTCACCGCCGACGGGTACGCCGAGACGCCGTGCGCCGCGACGCCGTGGTCGCCCGCGAAGATCACCGCGCGCACGTGGGCCGGTGGTGCCGGCGGGCACTGACCCTGGACAGCGGCGAGCCAGACGCCGAGCTCGCCGAGGCGACCGAGCGCGCCGGAGGGCGTGGCCAGCCCCGCGAGGCGCTCCTCCGCGGCGGCACGGGCGGAGGCGGAGGGCGGGGTGAGGGTGTGGTCGTTCACCGGCGTGTCTCGATCGCAGCGGCGGGGATCCGAGAGACGGGGAGCGGGGAGACGGGGAGCGGGGAGACGGCGACGTCGGCCATGGTTCCTCCTTCGGGATGGTGCGTCCCGGGTCGTGGGGAGACGGTCCAGGCCCTCGGGTCTGACTCCACCGCCGAAGCGGCGTCACAGTAGCGCCACTGTGCCGGATTCCCACCGGCTTCCGCGGGCCTGGTCGGCTCATCGTAGTCGGGCCCGCGCGGCGCCCGTCTCGGCAGGCTCGACCACCGATGACTGGGCGTGGTTTCGAGGCTCGCTGGCGCTCGCACCTCACCCACCGTTGGTTGAGGTGCGGTTGCGCAGCAACCGCCTCGAAACCTGGCGAGTCAGGCGATGACTGGGCGTGGTTTCGAGGCTCGCTGGCGCTCGCACCTCAACCACCCGGGACGGCCGGCTCCCTGGCGCTCGCACCTCAACCACCCGTGGCTGCGTGGTTTCGGCAGGCTCAACCACCCGGGACGGCCGGCTCGCCGGCGCTCGCACCTCAACCACCGTTGGTTGAGGTGCGGTTGCGCAGCAACCGCCTCGAAACCTGGCGAGTCAGGCGATGGCTGGGTGGTTTCGGCAGGCTCAACCACCCGGGGCGGCCGGCTCGCCGGCGCTCGCACCTCAACCACCAGGACCGTCGATAACCGCGTGCGCGACGCCGGTCCGATCACCGATGATCGACCGCATGGCCGACCTCGACGACATCGCGGCGCTCTCCTGGCCCAAGCACACGGAGCGGCTGACGATCCGGCCGGTGACGCCCGACGACTTCAAGGCGATGTGGGCGATCCGGAGGCAGGAGCCGGTCGGCCGCTGGATGGGCGCCGAGTCGGCGGACTTCGGCCCCTTCTGCGAGTTCATCGCCACACCGGACCGGATGGGCAAGACCCTGGTGGTCGAGCTCGACGGGCAGGTGATCGGCGACCTGATGCTCGCGCCGGAGGACCCGTGGTCGCAGGTCGAGGTGGCCGACCAGGCCAAGGGCGTGCAGGCCGAGATCGGCTGGTGCCTCGACCCCGCCGTCCAGGGGCAGGGTCTCGCGACCGAGGCGGTGCGCGAGCTGGTCCGGCTGTCGTTCGAGGAGCTCGGGTTCCGCCGTCTGGTCGCGCACTGCTTCGCTGCGAACGAGCCGTCCTGGCGGCTGATGGAGCGGCTCGGGATGCGGCGTGAGGCGCACACACGCCAGGAGTCGCTGCACCGCTCGGGCACGTGGATGGACGGGCTCAGCTACGGCCTGCTGGCCGACGAGTGGCGCGACGCGCAGGACCGTGGCTGACCTACGGCTCGCGGCCGAGCATCAGGAGCAGGCGGGACGACGGCCCCACGGACGGCCCGTCGAGCGGGTAGTCGAACCGCGCCGGCCGGTCGTCGTCGGTGACCAGGACGTCGGCCCAGGTGAGCAGGTCGCGAGCGAGGGCGGCCGGGATCGGCTCGCGCGCACCCGTGCTCTGCGAGACGTCCCAGCCGTGGACGGCCACCTCGAGCGCCCCGGCGCAGGCCAGCAGCGAGGACGAGAGTGCCCGGTCGCCGATCGCGACGTCGTCGTCGTTGGCGACCGCCGACCAGGCACCGAGCAGCGCGCACGCTCGCTCCCGCAGCGCCTCGACCGCGCCGACCGCGGAGAACGCCGGACCCGGCGTCATCGCGAGGGTCACCGAGCGCAGGTCGGCCGCGTCGGTCAGCGCGTCCAGCGAGTCGGCCATGTGGTCCAGCAGTGTCGCGAGCGACCAGCGGGCGCACGGCGTCGGGCGGCACAGCATCGCCGGCGTGACCACCTGCAGCTGCACGCGCGTGTAGCCGATCGAGCGCTCCAGCAGCTCGAGGGCCTGGTGCAGCGGTGCGTGGGAGGGCGCGGACCGGGTGGTGCTCATCGCGACTCCTCCGTGCCCGACCCGACCAGCGCCGCTGCCGTCTCGGCGTCGAGCTCGGTCGGCAGCCCGAAGATCTCGAACAGCGTCGGGTCGAAGAACGCTCCGACGTGGCTGACCGCGCCGTCGGTGAGCGTGAGCACCTGGAGGTGGTACGGCGTGAACCGGCCGTCGGGCTGCCGCATGTAGAGCCCGTACGCCGGCTGGCCGTTCGCGCTGGTCGCGACCATCGGCATCTCGTGCGGCCCACCCGGACACTGCAGGTCGATCAGGCGGCCGATGTTCTCGGCGCCTTCGTACCACCCGACGAACGGTGGCATCTCCCAGATCGCGTCCTGCTTGAGCAGCGACACGATGCCGTCGATGTCCTTCTCCCAGAACGCCGTGACGTAGCGCTCCAGCAGCTCCTTGTGTTCCTCGGCGACCGGGGCGGGCGCGGTGTCCGCGCTGAGCTGGGCCTTGTCCAGATGGGCGTGTGCGCGCTGGAGGACGGAGTTGACCGCGGCCGTGGAGATCTCCAGCGCCTCGGCGACCTCGGCGGCCTGCCACTTCAGCACGTCGCGCAGGATCAGCACGGCTCGCTGCCGGGGAGGCAGGTGCTGCAGCGCCGCGACGAACGCGAGCCGGATCGTGTCGCGCGCGGCGGCCTGCTCCGCGGGGTCGGCGAGCATCGAGTCGGGCACCGGCTCGAGCCAGAGCACCTCGTCGGCGGTGACCAGCGGGTCGCCGGCAGCGATGCTGGGCGCGCCCAGGCCGGTCGGGAGCGGGCGGCGCTCGCTGCCCTCGAGCGAGGTCAGGCAGACGTTGGTCGCGATCCGGTAGAGCCAGGTGCGCAGCGACGAGCGCCCCTCGAACCCGTGGTAGGCCTTCCAGGCGCGCAGGTAGGTCTCCTGGACGAGGTCCTCGGCGTCGTGGACCGAGCCGACCATGCGGTAGCAGTGCGCGAAGAGCTCCCGACGGTACGGGTCGGCGAGCGTCGGGAAGTCGTCGCTCGTCGCACCCTCACCGCCGCGATCGGTGTGGGTCGTGTCAGTCATCTCAACGGACATTCTCGACTCCTTCGCCTCGTCCGACGACCTACTCAGGTATCGCCTTCCCGTTCAGACCGGATCCGGCTCCGAAACTCATCGGTGGTCGGACGGTGAGTTTCGGCGCGACTGCCTGTCTGCATGGGTGACCGACCCTTCCCGCCAAGGAGATCAGCCATGACCGACACTTTTCCGGCCGCGACCGGCCCCGCGACCGGCCCAGCGATCGACGCAGCGACCGACGCAGCGACCGATCCCGCGACCGACCCCGTCACGACGACCGTGCGCAGCGGCCCCGAGCGGTCCCGGTGGGCCGCGCTCGTCGTGCTCTGCGTGGGGATGCTGATGATGGTGCTCGACGCCACCGTCGTGAACGTCGCGCTGCCGGCGATCAAGGACGACCTCGGCTTCAGCCAGTCCGGCCTCGCCTGGGTCGTGAACGGCTACCTGATCTCGTTCGGCGGCCTGCTGCTGCTCTCCGGCCGGCTCGGCGACCTCGTCGGCCGGCGCGACGTCTTCCTCGCCGGGCTCGTGCTGTTCTCGGCGTCCAGCCTCGCCTGCGGGCTGGCGCAGGACCAGACCGTGCTCGTCGCCGCCCGCTTCGTCCAGGGCTGCGGCGGCGCCCTCACCTCCGCGGTGATCCTCGGCATGATCGTGACGCTCTTCCCCGCACCGTCCGAGCAGGCCCGCGCCATCGGCGTCTTCTCCTTCGTCGCCTCGGCCGGCGGCTCGATCGGCCTGCTCGCCGGCGGCGTGATCACCCAGCTGGTGAGCTGGCACTGGATCTTCTTCATCAACCTGCCGATCGGGGTCGGCACGGCGATCGCCGCGCGCCGGTACGTCGAGCGGGACCGCGGGATCGGCCTGGCCGAGGGAGCCGACGTGCCCGGTGCCGTCCTCGTCACCTCTGCGCTGATGCTGGCGGTCGACACGATCGTGTCGCCGGCCGCGACGTACGGCTGGGGTGCGGGCCGCACGGTCGGCTTCGCCGCAGCGTCGGTCGCGCTGCTCGTCGCCTTCGTCGTCCGTGAGGCGACCTGCCGGCAGCCGCTCGTGCCGCTGGGCATCTTCGCGTCGCGCAACGTCACCGGTGCCAACCTGATCCAGGCGCTCACGGTGGCCGGCATGTTCGGGATGTTCTTCCTCGGCGTGCTCTACCTCCAGCAGGTCAAGGGGTACGACGCGCTGCAGACCGGGCTCGCCTACCTGCCCTGCACGATCGTGATGGCCGTCCTGTCGGTGCGCTACACCGAGCGGCTCGCGATGCGGTTCGGCGCCCGGACCGTGCTGGTCCCGGGTCTGGCGATGATCGCCCTGGGCCTCGCGCTGTTCGCCCGGGTGCCGGTCGACGGCAGCTACCTGGTCGACGTCCTGCCTTCGGCGCTGCTCATGGGCGGCGGCGTGGGGATCAGCTTCCCGGCACTGATGATGCTCTCGATGTCCGGGGTGCGGCCGGAGGACGCCGGCCTGGCGTCGGGGCTCGTGAACACCACCTGCCAGGTGGGCGCGGCGCTCGGGCTGGCCGTGCTGGCCACGCTCTCGACGGCACGCACCGAGTCGCTGGCCGCGGCCGGGGCCCCGCTCAAGGAGGCGCTCGTCGGCGGCTACCAGCGCGGGTTCGTGGTCGGCACGGTGCTCGTGCTGGTCGCGCTCGGCGTCGCGCTGACGGTGATCCGGACCCCGCGGGCCGAGGTGGCCGCGGTCGACCTCGACGCACCGGCCGACGACGAGCCCGAGCTGGCGGTCGCGTGAGCAGGCCCCTGACCGGGCCGCCGCGCAAGGTGTTCGTGAGCCTCCCGGTGAAGGACCTCGACCGGTCGGTCAGGTTCTTCACCGGGCTCGGCTTCGCGTTCAGCGCCCAGCTCACCGACGACCGGGCCACCGCGATGGTGGTGAACGACGACGCCTTCGTGATGCTGCTCGTCGAGGACTTCTTCACCACCTTCACGGGGAAGCCGGTGCCGACTCCCGACGAGGTCGTGATCGGTCTGTCCGCCGGCAGCCCCGCGGAGGTCGACGACCTGGTGCAGCGGGCGCTGGCGTCCGGCGGGTCGACGTCGCAGGACCCGATCGCCGACGGCCCGATGTACGGCTGGTCCTTCCGCGACCCGGACGGTCACCACTGGGAGCTGATCCACATGGACCTGCCGGTCGGCTGAGGACCCCGCGTCAGGCCGGGCCGAGGTCGGTCAGGGCCGCGCGCCACGAGTGCCCCGACCCCCGGGCCACCCGCACCCGGCGTACGGCGGCGCGGCCCTCGCGCAGCCGGCCCACCGCCACGATCGCCAGCGAGAGCGCGGCCGAGCAGAGGCAGAGCAGGCACCAGTGGCCGACCACCGTGGCCTGGAGCAGGACCAGCAGCACGGCTGCCGCACCCAGCCCGAGGGCGGTCGCGTCGTAGAGGAGCGGGAGGACCGGGCGGCGCTGCCACCGGTTGCCGCGGCCGGTGAGCGCCAGCGCCGCCTCGAGCAGGTAGGCGACCAGTCCGAGCGCGGCATCGGGGAACGGCAGTGAGCGGGAGACCGAGGAGCGGAGCACGCGGTCCGAGCCTCGGCCGAAGACCGGGTCCCACGCGTGGGCGACCACGTCGGTCTGCACCAGCACCAGGTACGCCGCGACGACGGCGCCGGCGAGGGCCAGCGCCACGACGATCGACCGGGAGCGGGGCACGGACTGGCAGTTCCCCGCACGACGTGCTCGACACCTGTCGCGCGTCGACGGAGACCTCCCGGTGCGGCGCGTGACCGGCGTGCCGGTACCTTCGGAGCCGTGAAGCCGCTGCTCAACGCCTACCGGGTGCTCGCCACCGTGGTCGGCCTGTCGATCATCACGCTGGTCGTGGTCGGCGTACCGCTGAAGTACGTGCACACGATCTGGCCGAGCGTGCTGCCCGAGGGCAGCGGCGGCTGGAAGCTCGGCTCGAACATCAACCTCTACCTCGGCACCGCGCACGGGTTCATCTACATGGCGTTCGTGCTGGTCGCCTTCATGCTCGCGCTGCGGGCCCGGTGGCCGATCCTGTTCACGATCGTCACGCTGCTGTGCGGCACGATCCCCTTCCTCAGCTTCTGGGCGGAGTTCCGGGCGATCCGCCGGGTGCGTGAGCAGTTCCCCGAGGTCTCGAGCACCCCCGCACACACAGGGGCCTGAGCCATGGGCCGCACCGCATTCGTGCTGGGCGGTGGCGGCCTGCTCGGCGCGGTCGAGGTCGGCATGCTCCGCGCGCTCTTCGAGCACGAGATCGCCCCCGACCTGATCCTCGGGACCTCGGTCGGCGCCCTCAACGGCCTGGTCGTCGCCGCCGAGCCGTCGGCTACCAGCGTCGAGCGGCTGCTCGAGCTGTGGGGCGACGTGGCGGAGAGCAACGAGGTGTACGCCGACCGCACCTGGCGGCAGCTGCGCCGGGCGGTCCGCACCGGCACCCACCTGCACTCGCCGCAGCCCCTGCGCGACCGGCTGGTGGCGGAGTTCGGCGAGACCACCTTCGCCGACCTCGCCGTGGAGTTCCAGTGCTGCGCCGCCAGCATCGAGCGGGCCGCCGAGCACTGGTTCACGACCGGCCCGGTGGTGCCCGCGGTGATGGCGTCCGCCGCCGTGCCCGGGCTGCTCCCGCCGGCCGAGGTGGACGGCGAGCACTACCTCGACGGCGGCATCGTGAACTCGATCCCGGTCGGGCGGGCCGTCGCACTGGGTGCCGACCGGGTGTTCGTGCTCCAGGTCGGCCGGGTCGAGCGCCCGCTGTCACCGCCCCGGCGTCCGTGGGACGTCGCCCGCGTCTCGTTCGAGATCGCCCGGCGACACCGGTTCCACCGCGAGATGGCCGACCTGCCCGACGGCGTGCGGGTGCACCTGCTGCCCTCCGCGGTCAGCGCCGCGGACGACCGGTTCCGCTCCTACCGGGACACCTCGGCGGTCGCGGAGCGGGTCGAGGCGGCGTACCGGGCCAGCGTCGAGCACCTCGCGGGGCTCTGATGCACCCGGCGCTCACCTGGGCCCTGCAACGGCTGGTGGTCGCGCCGCTCGTGGTCGCCCTCACCGTGCTGATGTGGACCACGCTGCCGCTGACCCTGGTGGTGACCGGCGCGATGTCCGGCCTGGTGCCGGGCTGGCTGCGCCCGGTGCGCCTGCTGTGGCTTGCGATCCTCCACCTGACCCTCGAGTCGATCCTGCTGGTCGAGCTGTTCGGCCTCTGGATCGGGTCGGGCTTCGGGCTCTTCGTCCGGCGGCCGTACTTCGAGCGGATCCACTACGACCTGATGCAGACCTACCTCGTGGTCTTCTTTCGCGAGGCCCGGCGGGTGCTGCGCCTGAAGATCGAGACGGTCGGGCCGGCACCTGACGCGATGCCCGGCGAACCGCTCCTGGTGCTGTGCCGGCACGCGGGCGTCGGTGACTCGTTCTCGATCATGTACGCGCTGATGCACTGGTACCACCGCGAGCCGCGGATCGTGCTGAAGTCGACGCTGGCCTGGGACCCGGCACTCGGGGTGATGCTGACCCGGCTGCCGAGCCGGTTCGTCTCGGCGGCCCGCGGCCACGACGTGATCGCGGAGATCGGCGACCTGGCCCGGAACCTCGACCACAACGACGCATTCGTGATCTTCCCGGAGGGCGGGAACTTCACCGCGAACCGGCGGCGACGCGCGATCGCCCGGCTGCGGCGGATCGGGCGGCACACCATGGCCGACCAGGCCGAGGACATGCACCACGTGCTGGCACCGCAGCCCGGCGGCGTGCTCGCCGCCCTGGACGCGGCTCCGGAGGCGGACGTGCTGCTGGTCGCGCACACGGGCCTCGACCACCTGGACACGGTGGCGAACATCTGGCGCGAGCTGCCGATGGACAAGCAGCTGCTGATGGGCTGGTGGCGGGTGCCGCGCAGCGAGATCCCGGACGGCCGGGAGTTCCGGATCGAGTGGCTCTTCGAGCGGTGGCGGCAGATCGACGCGTGGGTGGCCGAGCACCGACCCGTCGACCTGCCGCGCAAGCGTGCGACGCGGCGTACGTCGGTCGGTTAGCCCTTGCGGGTCGAGGTGACGTCCTCGATGTCGGCCGGCTGGTCCGGTGTGGTCACCGGGTGCGGCTCCTCGGCGGCGTCGGAGGCCATCTCGTCGAGGAACGCGCCGCCGGCGTCCGTCGTACCCTCCGCGCGGGCACCGGGCCCGGCGTCGGTCATCGCGTCGGTGTTGGGATCCGAGTCCGGCTCGAAGTGCATCTCCGGCGGGGCCGGGGGCGCCGTCGTCACCGGGTCGGGCACCGCGGTCGGCCGCGGCGAGGAGTACGACGTGGAGACCGCACCCTGTCCGCCGCGGAGCTTCTTGAACGCGACCGCTCCGGCACCGATGAGCGCCAGGAGGAACACGAAGCGCTTCTTGCCCTTGCGCTTCTCGGGCCGGACCTTCTGGGCCACGGCCGCGCCGGCCGGGGTCGCGACGGCAGCGGCCGCCAGCTCCTTGGCCTTCGACCGGGCCTTCTTGGCGGCCTTCTTGCGGCTCTTGCGGGTGGACTTCTCGGCGTTCGCCGCGGCCTCCTGGGCGGCCTGGCGAGCGTCCTTGGCGACCTCGATCGCGGCGTCGCGGGCCTCGGCGAGGACGGTCTGCGCCACCGGGAGGTAGTCGTTGACGATCCGCTCCCGCGCAGCTTCGACGTGCGGGGTCACCTGCTCGACCAGATCGCTGGCCTGGTCGGTGAGGGTCTTCTTCGTCGGAGTCTTGGTACGCATGGCGTCCTCTCGCTCAGCGGGGGTTTCCGGAGGGCAAAATCCTTGTGCCCATCCCCCCACCGATCATGCCCCGCACCTCCTGAGGGGGGAACCCTTGGCGGTCATGGGAGGATCGGGCCCGAAAACACCCGCACTCACCTGTGCCCGCCGCGGACGCCTCCGGCGGGAGACCCTGGAAGGCACCTCATGTCGGACCTGAAGGCCACGCTGCACACCAACCGCGGCGACATCGTCATCGACCTGTTCCCGAACCACGCCCCTGCGACCGTCGAGAACTTCGTCGGCCTGGCCGAGGGCACCAAGGACTACCAGGCCGACGGCGGCAAGACCGGCCGGTTCTACGACGGCCTCACCTTCCACCGCGTGATCGACGGCTTCATGATCCAGGGCGGCTGCCCGCTCGGCACCGGCACCGGCGGTCCGGGCTACACCTTCAAGGACGAGTTCCACCCGGAGCTCGCCTTCACCAAGCCGTACCTGCTCGCGATGGCCAACGCCGGCCCGGGCACCAACGGCTCGCAGTTCTTCATCACGGTGCAGCCGACGACCTGGCTGAACAACAAGCACACGATCTTCGGCGAGGTCGCCGACCAGGAGAGCCGCGACGTCGTCGACGCGATCGCCACGACGCAGACGGGCCCGGGCGACCGTCCGGTGGACCCGGTCGTGATCGAGTCGGTCGAGATCACCCGGGGCTGACCTCCGCTCCTGCCATGACCGAACCCGTCGCGCCCCCGGTCTGCTACCGGCACCCGGACCGCGAGACCTGGATCCGGTGCCAGCGCTGTGACCGGCCGATCTGCCCGGACTGCATGAACTCCGCAGCCGTCGGGTTCCAGTGCCCGAACTGCGTGAAGGAGGGCGCCCGGACCACGCGGTCCGGCCGGGCGCCGTACGGCGGCGCGCCCTCGGCCAACCCGGCGCTGACGTCGATCGGGCTGGTCGTGCTCAACCTCGCGGTGTGGGTCTCGATCAGCGCGGCCGGCGGCGGGGGCTCCAGCCTGGTCGACCGGCTGGCGCTGCTGCCGCAGACCACCCTGTTCGGCAACCCCGACGGGTCGGCCACCACCGTCGAGGGCGTGTCCGGCGGGGCGTACTGGCAGCTGCTCACGTCAGCGTTCAGCCACGTCGCGGTCTGGCACATCGCCTTCAACATGATGGCGCTGTACTTCCTCGGCCCCCAGCTCGAGATGGTGCTGGGCCGCGCACGCTTCCTGGCGATCTACCTGCTCTCCGGCCTGGCCGCCAGCACGGCGGTGATGTGGCTGTCCAACCAGCACACCCAGACGCTGGGAGCATCCGGGGCGATCTTCGGCCTCATGGGCGCGCTCCTCGTCGTCGGGCTGAAGATCCGCGCCAACGTGCAGCAGCTGGTCTTCTGGATCGGGCTGAACGTCGTCTTCACGGTCACGGCCGGCTCGTACATCTCCTGGCAGGGCCACTTCGGCGGCCTCGTCGGTGGCGGCCTCCTGGCCGGCCTGGTCGTCTACGCCCCGAGGCAAGGACGAGCGGTGTTCCAGTGGACGGCGATGGGCCTCTTCGCCGTGGCCTGCCTCGTCCTCGTCGCGGTCCGCGTCGCCGCCCTCTCGTAGGTCGCTGCGGCGCGTCGGCCCCGCTGCCGTGCCCGGAACGCACATCCTGATCCCAGCGAGCACCCACCCCAAGGAGCAACCATGCGCAAGGCCTACCGGATCCTCGCCGACCTGATCGCGATCGGCGTCGCCGTCCAGGCGATGGCGATCACCTGGGCGATGCTCGGCCTGCTGCACTGGGTGGACAAGGGTGGCACCCTCGACCACGCCACGCTCAAGGGCTGGGAGGACAAGTCCCCCGACTTCCAGGGCGCCGCCGGGTTCGCTATCCACGGCATCGTCGGGACCATGGTGCTGCCGGTCCTGGCCCTGGCGCTCCTCGCGGTCGCCTTCTTCGCCGGCGTCGACGGCGCGGTCAAGTGGGCCGCCGTCGTCGTGGTCTCCGTCCTGATCCAGGTCGGAGCCGGCATGGGCGGCGAGGACGCCCCGTGGCTCGGCCTGATCCACGGCCTGAACGCGTTCGCACTGTTCTCGGTCGCGATCGTCGCAGCCCGAGCCGCCCACCCCGGCGCCCAGACCGCCGTCACCGCGACCCCCTGACCGCTCGGCGGCTAATCACACCGGTGTAGTTCTCCACAGGGTTGTCCCCAGCCTGGGGAGAACTTCTGCAGTCGACGGTCACCGCCCTGCCGGGTGGTTGAGGTGCGAGCCCTTCGGCAGGCTCAGGAACCACGCCGGCGAGCCTCGAAACCAGGTCGTCTTCGGCGGGGCGCCTGCGGCGGGCTTCGTGTCGGCGGGTCTGGGTGGTCGCCGGGCGGGTGTGGGGGTGGCCGGGGCCGGGTGCGCCCACGAGCCAACCACCCGTTGCGCCGGTCCTGCCCTCGTCGCAGGCTCCTCGGGGAGGACCGGCTCCACGGAGGCCAGGCCCATCCACGGCTCGCGGGCGCACCCGTCCCCGTCCACCCTGGGAGCCGCCCGCCACCCACCGGAAAGCCCCGCCCACCCGGGGTGGATGGAACAGCGATGGGCCCACCGGCGGGCCATCAGTAGGAGTCGTGGTGGACCCATCCAGAGAAACTCCACCACCCGGGGACCGTGACCTCCGAGGCGGGGTGGGG
>NZ_RJSF01000044.1:275661-357501 GCF_003725535.1 Nocardioides pocheonensis
GCTCCCGCCCCCGTTCGCGGGCGCCGTGCGGACCGGCCCACCCCAAGGGTCACCGACACCAGAAACCGTGCGCCGCAGGCGCAAAGCCGAGCCGCAGGCGCAAAGCCGAGCCGCAGGCGCACCTAGCGGAGCGTCACTCCCACTTCGTGGCGTAGGTGAACCCGACCGCCATGAAGCCCACGCCGACGAGCAGGTTCATCTGGTTGAGCTGGTCCATCACCGGGATGTGCACCGAGGCGTCCTGGCCGACGAAGTAGTAGGTGACGATCCAGATCAGGCCGATCAGGAAGCAGCCGAGCATGCCGACGACCACGCCGCGGCCGCGGCCCAGCGGGGTCTTCGGGTGGGCGGCCGCGATCAGGCCGGCGAAGATCAGCCCGAAGCCGATCACGTAGTTCCACTTCTTCAGGTCCGACATCCACGGCAGCGGGGTGTGCGGCTTCTTGATGCCCGGGAGCTTGACGTAGTTCGCGGCATCCATCGCCCAGTGGGTGTACACCGTCATCCAGACGATCCCGGCCACCACCAGGAGAACGGCGATCGCGCAGCGCAGCAGCGACGTCTCGTAGCCGCTCACCGTCACGGTGGGCTTGCGGGCAGCGGGCTTGGACACGGCGGGCTCCTTGTGGTTCGGGTCGTCGGTTAGCGTAGTCACCGCCCGGGCCGGTCCGGGCAGGGGCCGACGCGTTTTGCCCGACGTCGGCCGACCAGGGTGTCGAGAGGCAGGCACACACGTGACCCACGAGGCGACCCGCGGGCGGGGTCGGCCGTCCCGTGTCTGGCACGGCGCGGCCGCGCTGGCCTTCGTGGTCGCCGGCGCCTTGTTCGCCACGACGGCCCTGAGCGCGAAGGGACTGGACCTGCGGGCGGCGAGCATCACCGATCTCGACGGCGTGGTGCGCCAGGAGAAGCAGCGGTCCGACGAGCTGCAGGGGAAGCTCGCCTCGCTGCACAAGCAGGTCGACGAGCTCGGTCGCCAGGTCAACGACACCAGCGTGACCCGGCTGCAGGGCCAGGTCGACCAGCTGCGCGGTCCGGCGGGTCTCGACGCCGTGACCGGACCGGGGCTGACCGTCGTGCTCTCGGACGCACCGAAGAGCGAGATCGACAAGGCCCGCGCGGACGACCCGGCGAGCGTCGACCTCCTGGTGGTGCACCAGCAGGACATCCAGGCGGTCGTGAACGCGCTCTGGTCCGGCGGTGCGGAGGCGATGACGATCCAGGGACAGCGGGTGGTCTCGACGACCGGGATCAAGTGCGTGGGCAACACCGTCGTGCTGCACGGAGTGCCGTACTCACCGCCCTACCGGATCGCCGCGATCGGCGACCCCGCACAGCTCGAGAGCAGCCTCGACGCCAGCGACTACATCGACGCCTACCAGACCTTCGTCCAGCGCTACAGCCTCGGGTACGACGTGCTCGCGAGCGGCCACCTGGAGCTGCCGGCGTACAAGGGCAGCACCACGCTCAAGTACGCCGAGCCCGGCGTCGAGTCCTCCTCGGGCCAGGGCTGATCCGGGGTGGGACACGGGCACTCGCACGTCCGCCGCGACGACCACGTGCACGTCGACGTCGCCCGCGGGCCGGTGACGGTCCTGCTGGGTCTCCTCGCGCTGTGCGCCGTCGCCACGGTCGTCGGCCTCGTGGTGCTCTGGCCGAACTCCGCCGCGGTCAGCAAGCTCCAGGACAAGGCGCAGTTCACCGCACCTGGAGTCACGTTCCAGAAGGCACGGGTCGAGAAGGTCCAGGCCCCGTGCCGCACGAGCACGGAGAGCGCCCCGACCTGCGGCAACCTGGAGGCCGTGCTCACGACCGGGCCGGAGTCCGGCCGGACGCAGGTCGTCGGCGTGCCGCCGGCGGTCTCCCGGTCCGGCGTCGGCAAGGGCGACACGGTGCGACTGATGCGCGTGCCCGGCCAGGGTCAGGCGGCGTACACCTTCGACGAGGTGGTGCGGCTCAAGCCGCTGTGGCTGCTGGGTGCGTTCTTCGTGCTCGTCGTGGCGATCGTCGCCCGCGTGCGCGGCGTGCTCGCGCTGGTCAGCCTGGGGTTCGGCGGGTTCGTGCTGGTGCGCTTCATGCTGCCGGCGCTGCTGTCCGGCTCCGACGGTCTCGCGGTCTCCCTGGCCGGGTCGGCCGCGATCATGTTCGTGGTTCTCTACCTGGCCCACGGCCCGTCGGTGCGCACCAGTGCGGCGCTCGCGGGCACCCTGGCCGGCATCGGCATCACCGCGGCCGTGGGGCTGGTCGCCGTGCACGGGTCGAACCTCTCCGGCTCCGGCAGCGAGGACACCGCGCTGCTCTCCGCGTTCGCCGGGAGCGTGTCCTTCCAGGGGCTCCTGACCTGCGCGCTCGTGGTCGCCGGTCTCGGTGTGCTCAACGACGTCACGATCACGCAGGCCTCGTCGGTGTGGGAGCTGCGCGAGGCCGGCCCGGACCTGTCCCGGGGCCACCTCTTCACCAGCGCGATGCGGATCGGGCGCGACCACATCGCCTCGACGATCTACACCATCGTGTTCGCGTACGCCGGCAGCGCACTCGCCGTGCTGCTGCTGCTCTCGCTCTACGACCGGCCGATCCTGGACCTGCTCTCCACCGAGGCGATCGCCGAGGAGATCGTGCGCACGCTGGCCAGCGGGATCGGCCTCGTGCTCGCCGTGCCGGCCACCACCGCCATCGCCGTGATGACCGTCGCCGGGCCGTCGGCCGGCGAGCAGGACGGTGCACCGGTGCGTCACGGCGCCGGTCGGCGCTCGTCCCGGTAGGCCGCGACCGAGCGCAGCGCGAGGGCGATCATCAGCACGACCAGACCCTTCTCGAGGCCCCCGGAGTAGTTGCCGCGGTCGTGCAGCCCGGCGATCGGCGACAGCGCCACCCCGGTGGCGATGGAGAGCGGCTCCAGCAGCGCCATCAGCACGCCCACGCGTCGGGGAAGGACGCCTGCCCGGTACGTCGCCACTCCGGCGGGCACCATGGCCACCAGCCAGAGCAGCGCGCCCAGGGGAAAGCCCAGGGTGGCCAACGGCGCGATGTCCAGCACGGTCCCGAGGTCGCCGAGCAGGCCCAGGACCATCGCGAGGCCGAGCACGCCGAAGGCCACGTGGCCCCAGCGCCGGAGCCGGTCGCGCTGCGCCAGGTGCACCCCGGCGAGGGTCACCATCGTCAGCACCCACGGCACCATCACCAGCGCATCGCGGTAGTGCATCTCCCCGCCGCGCACGGTCGAGTCCATGCCCAGCGCGATCCACGCGGCCGCAGCGACCACGCCGGCAGCACCGGCCCGGCGTACCCCTGCGTGCTCCGGACCGCCGGCAGTCGCCACGGCGTGTGGCGCCGTGCTCGGCGCGCTCATCGTCGGCTCCAGGCCCGCGTGGGTGCGGCCAGCTGGAGAGCCGCGATCAGCAGGGTCGCCGACATGAAGACGTAGCCGGCGCTCTCGTCGAACACGACGATCTTCATCAGGTTGAACGCGGACAGCGCCACCAGCATGGCGACGCCGAGCCGGTGCCCGCGCCGGGAGCCGCGCAGCAGGCCGATGCCCGCGACCCACCAGAGCACGAGGGCGACGGGGAAGAGCGCGGCCGCGGCGTACCAGCCGCCGCCGGCATCGAGCGAGAAGAACGTGCCCGCGGTCGAGGTCAACGTGCCGAGCGCCAGCTGCAGGACCGCCGCGGCGGTGGCCGAGGGCGGGCGCCTGCGCGGTGGGTCCGGTGTCTCCTGCCCCGGGAGCGACGGGGTCACGGTGTCGGTCATGGCATGGGTCCTTTCGAGGTGGCCGGGCGTGTTCCCGGCGCGTCGTACGCTCGCGGTCCTGCCGTCCTCGCCGGATCAGGCAGCTCGTCCTGACCGCGGTCAGGACGAACAGACCCGGGACGACGGGACATGCTTCGGGCGATGATGAGCGCGTGGCGACGCTGGCGCAGGTGCGGTCGACCGGGGAGGACACGTCCGGTCACGGTCCGAGCCTTGCCCTTGCCGTCGTCCTGACCGCGGAGGTCGCGGTCGTGCTGGGCCTGCCGGCGGCCGCGTCCGGCTATGCCGACGGCTGGTTCTGGTGGATCCACGCTCCGGTGGCAGCACTCGCGTTCGGTACGCCGGCCGTGCTGCTCCTCCGCCAGGACCGCGGATCGCGGATCGGCTGGCTGCTCGGCGTGGTGGCTCTCGCGCTGGTGACCGCAGACTGCTTCGGGGCCTGGGCCTGGCTCTCGACGGTCGGCCGGCCCGGAAGCGTCCCGGGGGGCACCGGGGCCCTGTGGGTCGCGTCCGTGCTCTGGTTGCCCGCGTACTTCAGCCTGCCGACGGTGGTGCTGCTGCTGGCCCCGGACGGTCGGCTGCCCTCGCCTCGGTGGCGGCCGTTGCTGTGGTTCTCGCTGGCGGCGATCGCGATCGCGACGATCTTGAACGCCACCGCTCCCTACACGACCGAGCCGGGTGAGGACACCATCATCCCGGGCCAGCTGGCGACGTCGAGGAACCCGTTCGAGTCCGTCACCGTGCAGCAGTGGTTCGGGTGGGCACCCGCGCTGCTCGGGGTCGCTGTCCTGCTCGCCGTGGCCGGGCTCGTCACGCGCCGCCGGCGCGCGGTGGGTCTCGAGCGCCGCCAGCTCGACGTCGTGCTCTGCGGGGCGGCCGCCACGTTGGCGCTGATGATCGCCGGTTTCGCCGTGCCTCGCCCGTGGTTCCTGCTGGTGGTCGCGGTGGCGTTGACGCCGTACCCCGTCGCGCTGGGTGTGGCCGCCGCGCGGCACCAGCTCTGGGACCTCGACGTCGTGGTCCGTCGCTCCGTGGTCTACGGGGTGCTCGCCGGGGCGGTGGTCGCGGCGTACGTGGTCGCGATCGTCGTGCTGGGCGGTGTGCTCGGTCGCACCACCGGTGCCCCGCTGCTGGCGACCGCGGTGGTGGCGGTGGGCGCGGCGCCGTTGCACGCGCGGATGCAGCGCGCCGTCGACCGCCGGCTCTTCGGCGACCGCAGCGATCCGGCGGCGGTGCTGCGACGGCTGGCGGCCCGACCGGCCGTGGCCGCCGGTCCCGACGCGGTCCTGGCCGACCTGGCCACGGAAGTCGGCGCCGGGCTGCGGATCCCGCACGCCCGGATCGTGACCGCCACCGGCCACCAGGGTGCGCGTGGCGGCGGGGGTGGTCCCGAGACCCGGATCCCCCTGCGCCACGGCGGTTCCGTGGTCGGTGAGCTGGTCGCGGCGTCGCGCGAGCCGGATCGGCCACTGGCGCGCCGCGACGAGGCCACGCTGCGCGAGCTCGCCGGGTACGTCGCCGTGGTGGTGCACAACCTGGAGCTGTCGGCCGATCTCCACCGCGCGCACGAGCGGACCGTGCTCGCCCGCGAGGAGGAGCGCCGGCGGTTGCGCCGCGACCTGCACGACGGCCTCGGGCCGGCGCTGGCGGCGATCGCGCTCCAGCTGGAGACGGTGCGCGACCTCGCCGACGGGCCGGAGACGCCGGCCGGCGCGCTCGCAGAGACGCTGCGCGCGCAGGTGCGCGACGTGGTCTCGCAGGTCCGCCGGCTGGTCGACGACCTCCGGCCGGCCATGCTCGACGACCTCGGTCTCGCTGCCGCCCTCCGGGAGCAGGCGAACCGACTGAGCTCTCCGCGGATGCCGATCGAGGTGGCGGTCGGCCCGCTTCCCGACCTGCCGGCCGCGCTGGACGTGGCGATCCTGCGCATCGTCGGTGAGGCGATGACGAACGCCGCGCGGCACAGCGAGGCACGGCACTGCACGGTCTCGGTGCGAGCCGCCGAGGGCCTCGTGGAGCTGGTGGTGCACGACGACGGCCGCGGGATGCGCACTGCGACGAGGGACGACGGGCTCGGGCTCTCCTCGATGCGGGCCCGGGCCCTGGAGCTCGGCGGCTCGTGCACCGTCGAGTCGGCCGTGGGGGTCGGCACGACCGTCCGTGCATTCCTGCCGGTCTCTGGGGAGCGGTCGTGACGTCCCCGACCCGGGTCGTCGTGGCGGACGACCACCCGCTCTACCGCGACGGCATCGTCGCGGCGGTCCAGGCGATCGGCACGGCCGAGGTCGTCGGGGTCGCGTCCGACGGTGAGGAGGCCGTGCGGCTGGCCGTGGAGCTCGAACCCGACGTCGTCCTGATGGACCTGTCGATGCCCGGCGTGAACGGGATCGAGGCCACCGGCCGGATTCGGGAGCAACGACCGCAGGTGGAGGTCCTCGTCCTCACCATGCTCGAGGGCGACGACTCCGTGCTCGCCGCACTGCGGGCAGGGGCGCGGGGCTACCTGGTGAAGGGCGCGGACCGCGCCGAGATCGCGAGCGCGCTCGAGGCGGTCTCACGTGGTCAGGCGGTCTTCGGCAGCGGCATCGCCGGCAACGTCCTGGCCAGGCTCGTCGACCCCCCGCGCGGACGCGGCGGCTCGGCGACCTTCCCGCAGCTCACCGAGCGTGAGCTGGAGGTGCTGGACCTGTTGGGGCTCGGCCTGAGCAATCGCGCGATCGCGCGCCGGCTCTTCCTCTCCGAGAAGACCGTGCGCAACCACGTCAGCAACGTGCTCGGCAAGCTGCCGGCCGCGAACCGCGAGGAGGCCGGCGACCTCGCCCGCGCCGCGCGCGGTGACGGGCGCGCTGACGGGCGCGACGCGCGTGCGGACGGGCGCTGACCCTCCCGTCAGGGCGTCGCGGTCGGCGTCGGGATCGGCAGGGTCGGCGTCGGGCTGACCGGCGGGTGCGGCGCGTAGGTCGAGACCACGACTGACCGTCGGCCCGGACGCCGCCTGGTCCGGTCCACGAGCGCCCACCGGTCGAGGAGCACCGGCTTGACCAGCGCGTTTGCCTGCACGTTCGCGCATTTCCACTTGATGAAGCGCGCCCGAGTTGACTCGTATTGCCACGAGCGTGCAGAGTGCGCTCACCGGGTCGGCCCGACGGAGGCGCCCGAGGAGAGCGGGAGTCGGAGCATGGAAGTCTCGGGTAGTCCTCAGCGCACCCCCACCAGTGGCGAGCAGGTGTCCCGGCGCGTCCGCAGCCGGGTGCTGGTCGTGGCCGTTCCCGTCGCTGCGTTCGCGGCCTTCGGCTACGCCAGGTTCGGGGTCCTCCCCGGCAGCGGTCACCCGACCCACGTCGGCAAGGTCGATCCCCGGGTCGTGGCGCTGAACACCCCACACGTGCGCGACTACGGCGACGTGCCGCTGCCGGTGGACGCCCCGCCGGAAGGAGCGCTCGTCCGGGCGACCTCGTACGCCGACCCAGCCGCCAGCGGCGAGCACGTCGCCTTCGAGTACCCGAGGTTCACGATCGCGGTCTGCTCCCTCCGCACCACCACGGCGTCCGCGGATGCGTGTCGACCGCAGGACGGTGTGCGCGTGTTCCGCACGGCCACCGACGGCGCGCTCGTCACGACGTACGCGGTGTCCTCGAAGCTCGGGGTCGGGACCACCGACGCGCTGGCACGCCGAGCCGTCGACTTCTTCACGGGCGCGGCGCTGGCGCCGAGACCCGGCTGGATGAAGACCTACGTGTCGCGTGGGCTGACGGAAAGGTATGGATACGGCAGATGACAACCAGGAACCATGCTCGGGGGATTCCAGTGGGATTGGCGGGAGTGCTGATCGCCGCACTGGTCTCATGGCCCTCGGCTGCCCACGCCGCCCAGCGAGGCGCCCAGGGTCGCAGCGTGGAGGAGCGGACCGCACGCGTCGACGCGCGGACCCTCCGCGCGGCGGCGCGCGACGGCAAGGACACCGCCCACGAGAAGCAGGCCCAACGGGAGTTCCTCGAGGACAGCGCGGCGAACGGGATGTTGTACGACGCCGCGCAGGTGAACAGCGCCACGACGGGCGACGTCACGACCGTGTGGTCGGACTCGGTCGATCTCGACCAGGTGCTCGTGACCGCGCCCGACGTCCCGGACGCCGACCAACCCGTGGCCGGGCTGGGTGCGATCGGGTCCAACAACCCCTCGGCCGCGGACCAGAAGCTGGCCAGGCTCGGGAGCTCGGGCCTCGGCAGCGTCACTGGTCAGTGGGGTGATCGTGACGGTGGCACGGTGTCGGTGACCGTGGACGGCTACAAGCTGATCTCCGGCTGGGAGCGCTACCGCGTGCGCGAGTCGAAGACCGACCGAGACGTGTACTACTACGGCCACTGGGCGACCGCTGTCGGGAAGTCGGTCACCGGCTACGACAAGGCGCCGTACGTCGTCGACGTGCGGTCGCGCCCGAAGTCCGGGTATCGCAGCACGTTCCTCCAGCTGCGCAACTACTGGCCGAAGGTGTCCCAGCCGAGCTGCTCGGGCGGAGAGATCGGCATCGACGTGCTGGGCTTCGGAGGCAGCCTGCCGCTGCAGAACTGCAGCTCGTTGTCACCGGATCCCGACCCGACCTCGATCACCATGAAGGTGGTGTGGAGCGCCGGCACCTGCAAGGACCAGACCGTCGAGGGCGCCGACCTCGGCATGGCCGTCGACACGAAGCCCGGGTACAACGCCATCCTCAGCGACTACTCCTACGCGCGGTTCAACGATCACTCGACCGCCTGCGACGTGGGCACGTCCGACGACATCCGCGTGATCTACGCAGATCCGGGGTGGTGAGCCGGGGAACCGGCAGGATCTGGCCGGCGCGAGCGCTCATCGCGTTCGCGCTGGCCGGTTCTCTCGTCCTCACCGGCTGCCAAGGAGGCGACAGCTCGGGCCGGAGCCGGGCAGGCACGGACGCGCACGGCGCCGATCCGTGCGACGCGCTGACCCGCACACGCTCGTTGTGCCGCACGATCACGCTGGGGGATCGCACCTTCCGGTACGCGCTGACGAGAGCCACCACCACGCGAAAGACCGCCGTGGTCGACGTGGGCGGCCCGGGAGTGGCGCCGCTCGGGTCGGCTTACCCGCGCGACCTGGTCCGCGACCTCGGCGCCGTCAACGTCCTGGTGATCGACGAGCCGTGGACAACGGCCGCGCCGGTCGCCGGTTGCGACAGCGCCCTCACGCAGTGGTACGCCGACCTGCGGCTGCGCTGGCCGCAACCGGCCGACGATGCGACGCTCCGCACCGTGGCCAGGACGTGCCGGTTGTTCGAGGGGGACGACCGCTGGACCCTCGGTCCGCACACCTACCGGGCGCTCGTCCGGGCCATCGCCGCGCGCGAGCACCTCGACCTCACCGAGTTCTACGGCTTCTCGTTCGGTTCGGTCCGGTGGGGCGCGACAGCGGACATGTTCAAGGGTGGCGTCCTGGTCAGCCCGTTCCCCACCGGCATGACGGCGGCCCGCTACCTGGCGCTCCGGGCCGGCGTCCGGCCACCGGCGATCGACCCGGACGTGCTGGGCATCCGGCCTCTTGGCCGCAGCCTCGACGTCGTGCCGCTCGACGTGGACGCAGCCCGGCTCGAGGCGCTCTATCTCGCTCCCGGCGCCCGCGACCGCATGTTCGCGGGCCGTGATCGCGCCACCCTCGTCGGCCGGCTCTCCGACCAGCTCCTGGGTCGCTACGGGACGGACTCGGTCTCCCACGCGTTGCTGGCCTATTGGGACGGCACCTGCGGTGCCGTCGACTCCTGGCCGGCCGCCGGAGTCTCCCACCGGTACGGGCTCCCGGGCGAGCTGCTGCGGATCTGCTCGCTGCAGCAGGACACGATGCCGATGGCGGGTTCGTACGCGTCCCGCCCGCCCACGTGTGTCGCGGTCGCCCGCGGCGACGGGATCGTGCCGGAGCGGGCGACGACGTGGCTGACGTCGCGGCCGGGGTGGCCCGCTCCGATCGTCGTCGCCGGCGGGCACGCCACGTCTGCAGGCCTCACCGCCTGCCGGGCTCGCAGCCGCGCGGGCGGGTGAGGACTGTCAGGGCGTCGCGGTCGGCGTCGGGATCGGCAGGGTCGGGGTCGGGCTGACCGGCGGGGGCGGCTCGTAGGTCGAGACCAGGATCGTGATCGTCGACCCGGAGTTCTGCGGCGTACCCGCCTGCGGGCTCTGGCGCGTCACGGTCCCCTTCGGCTGGGTCGAGGCACCGTCGGGCACCGAGTCGACCTTGAACCCGGCGTCCTCGAGCAGCTTGGTCGCCTGGGCCTCGGTCTTGCCCACGACGTCCGGCACCGCCTTCGGGCCGTTGGAGTAGGTCAGCGTCACCACGGAGTTCGCCGAGACCTGCGTGCCCACGTCGGGGTTCACCGCGATCACGTCGTCCTTGTTCTCGTCGGAGTCCGCGCCCTTGAGCCGCACCCGCAGCCCGAGCGCGGTCAGCTGGTCCTTGGCGCTGTCCTTGTTGTCGCCGATCACGTCGGGGATCTGCACGTCCGGCTTGCCCGTCGACACCACGATCGTCACGGTCGACGCCGGGTCGACGGAGGCGTTGGCCTCCGGTGACTGCGAGATCACCCGGCCCTTCTCGATCGTGTCGCTCGCCTCGGAGGTCGCCTGCGGGGTCAGCCCGGCGTCGGTGAGGGTGGCCTCGGCCTGCGCCTGGGTCATGCCCACCACCGTGGGCACCGGCGTCTGGTTGGGCGACGAGCCGAGCAGCTTGGGGCCGAGCACCGCGGCGAGGGCGACCAGGGCGGCGAGCAGCAGGCCGAGCAGGATCAGGGGTGCGGTACGCCGCTTCTCCGCCGGCGGCTCGTCGGCCCGGTGACCGCCCGTGACGACGGCGGTCGACGCCGTGTCGTGCACCGGCGCCGTGGTGGGGATGAAGGCGGTGGCCGCCTCGGCGGGGACCGGAGGCGCCTGCACGGGACGCCCGGCCAGGTAGCGGTCGATGTCCTCCTTCATCGCAGCAGCGCTCTGGTAGCGGTCCTCGACCCGCTTCGCGAGCGCCTTCATCACGATCGCGTCGATCTCCGGCGGCAGGTCGGCGTCCAGGGACGACGGGCGCGGTGGCTGCTCCCGCACGTGCTGGTAGGCGACGGAGACCGGGCTGTCGCCGACGAACGGGGGCCGGCCGGTCAGCAGCTCGAACAGCAGGCAGCCGGTGGAGTACACGTCGGATCGCGAGTCCACCTGCTCACCGCGGGCCTGCTCGGGCGAGAGGTACTGCGCGGTCCCCACCACGGCCGCGGTGGCAGTCATCGTGCTCTGCGCGTCGGCGACCGCACGGGCGATGCCGAAGTCCATCACCTTCACGTCGCCGGCCGGGGTGAGCATGACGTTGCCGGGCTTGATGTCGCGGTGGATGATCCCGGCCCGGTGGCTGTAGTCGAGCGCAGAGAGCACGCCCGAGGTGATCTCGAGGGCCCGCTCGGGAAGGATCTTGCGGCCCTCGCGGAGGATGTCGCGCAGCGTGCGGCCGGCGACGTACTCCATCACGATGTAGGGCTGCGACACGTTGCTGCCGTCGGAGGCGAGCTCCTCGCCGGTGTCGTAGACCGAGACGATCGCGGTGTGGTTGAGCGAGGCCGCCGACTGCGCCTCGCGCCGGAACCGTGCCTGGAAGGTGGCGTCGCTGGCGAGGTCGGTGCGCAGCCGCTTGATCGCGACGGTGCGGCCGAGGCGCACGTCGGTGCCCTTGCGGACCTCGGCCATGCCGCCCCGGCCGAGCAGCTCGCCGAGCTCGTAGCGGCCACCGACCCGGTGCGGCGGCGGCCCCGGGTGCTGGCCGGATTGCTGGCCGTGAAGGTGGCCCTGGGGCTGGCCAGGGACCTGCCCGGGGTTCTCCCCCGTGTTGCGGCCGGTCGGCGCGTCAGACATGAAGAGGTCTCCTCATCAGTGTTTGCCCTTCCCGTGGCCCTTGTCGGGCCCTCCCCCGTGGTGCTTGGTCGTGCCCGGCTGCGGCTTCTGGACCGCACCCCAGACGTCGAGGCGGATGGTGGCGCCGGCCTTCACGCTGCCGGTCGGCGCGAGTGTCGCGACGGTGCCGACGGTGTGCCCGCCCGGGTTGGCGACGGTGACGACCCGGGTGTGCAGCCCGAGCGCCCCGAGAGCGGCCCGGACGTCGGCCACCGGCTTCCCGACGTACGCCGCCGGGTCGACGGTGACGTCGGCAGGTGCCGCCGATGAGACGTTCCCGGAGGGGGAGGAGGATCCCCCGGACGGTGTGTTGTCGGTCTCACCGCCACGCGAGGCGAGGGCGGTCACCACGGCGATGGCCACGACCGCGAGCACGGCGAGCGCGGCCCACAGGGCCGCACGGCGGCGGGCCAGTGTCCCGAAGCCGCCCGGCTCGGGCGCCACCGGCGGCGCGGCGGGCAGGGGTCCGGTGAGCAGCATGGTCTGCTCCGGGGCCAGGGCGTGCAGCGCTGCGGCCAGCTCGGAGCCGTCGGCGTAGCGCTCCTCGGGGCGCTTGGCCATCGCCCGACGCGTGACCTCGGCGAGACCGGCGGGCACGTGCTCGGGCAGCTCGGGCACCGGCTCGCGGATGTGTGCCAGCGCGAGCGCGACCGGGCTCTCCGCCTGGAAGGGCCGGTGGCCGGCCAGGCACTCGAACAGCACCACGCCCAGGCCGTAGACGTCGCTGGCTGGAGTCGCCGTGTGGCCCTCGGCCTGCTCCGGGGAGATGTACGACGGCGTGCCGAGGAGCTGGCCGGTCTCGGTCAGTGCCATCCCGTCGCCGGCGCGGGCGATGCCGAAGTCGGTGATCTTCACGACGCCGTCCGGGGTCACCATGAAGTTGCCGGGCTTGACGTCGCGGTGCACGAGCCCGATCGCGTGCGCCGCGGCAAGGGCGTCGGCGGCCTGGGTGACCAGCAGCCGCGCCTGCTCGGCGTCCAGCGCCCGACCTCCGGCCAGCAGGTCGGAGAGGGTGCGGCCCTCGACGTACTCCATCACCAGGAACGGCGGGTGGTCCTCGTCGACGTCGCCCGCGCCGAAGTCGAACACGGTGGCGACGTTCGGGTGCTGCAGGGAGGCGGCGCTGCGGGCCTCCTGGAGGAACCGGGTGCGGAACCCCTCGTCGTCGGCGTACTCGTGCTTGAGGTACTTCACCGCAACGTCGCGGTGGAGCACCTCGTCGTGCGCGAGCCACACCTCGCCCATGCCACCGGTCGCGAGCCGGTGGCGGCGGGTGTAGCGCTCGGCGCGCTGGCCGGTGCCCATCATCGGCTCGTCACGGGTTCAGCACCGCCTCCATGACCGACTTCGCGATCGGTGCCGCCAGTCCGTTGCCGGAGATCGCGTCGCGGTCGACGCCGGCGTCCTGCACGAGCACGGCCACCGCGATCTTCGGGCTGTCGGCCGGGGCGAAGGAGACGAACCAGGCGTACGGCGGCCGATTGGCCTCGCTCTGCGCGGTGCCGGTCTTGCCGGCGACCTTGACGCCCGGGATCTGCGCGTTGACGGCGGTGCCGTTGTCGACGACGGCGACCATCATGTCGGTCAGCTTGCGGGCGGTCGCGGCCGAGACGGCATTGGCGGTCAGCGGCTGCGGATCGGTCTTGCCGAGCACCTCGAGGTCGTGCGAGCGCACCTCGTCGACCAGGTAGGGCTTCATCACGGTGCCGTTGTTGGCGATGCCCGCGGCGACCATCGCCATCTGCAGCGGCGTGGCCGACACCTCCCACTGCCCGATCGCCGACAGCGCGGTCTGCGGGGCGTCCGGGTGCGGGAACTTGGCGGCGGCCTGCCGGGTCAGCGAGTCGTCGAGGTCGTGGAACCAGGTCTGCCCCCAGCCGAACTTCTCGGCCTGCTGCTGCAGGGCGTCGGCACCCAGGTCGAGCCCGATCGAACCGAAGGCGACGTTGCACGACACCTGGAGCGCGCGGGTGAGCGTGATCTTGGCGCCCCCGCAGCTGCCACCGTTCTCGTTGGGGAGCACGCTCGTGCTCTGCGGCAGCTTGAGGCTCGCTCCGCCCGGCACCATCGTGTCGGGCTGGTACTTGCCGCTCTCCAGGGCCGCCGCCGCGGTGACGAGCTTGAAGGTCGAGCCCGGCGGCAGCACGGTCTCGATCGCCCGGTTGTCCAGGGGGTTGAGGGCGTTGGCCAGCAGCGCCTTGTGCGCCTGGGACACCGCGGTGAAGTCGTGGCCGGCCAGCCGGTTGGGGTCGTACGTCGGGCTGGACACCATCGCGAGGACCTTGCCCGTGCTCGGCTCGAGGGCCACGACCGCTCCGCGGACGTTGTCGCCGAGGGCCCGCAGCCCGTCGTACGCGGCCTTCTGCGCCTTGGGGTTGATCGTCAGGCTGACGCTGCCGCCCTGCGGGTCGCCGCTGCCGAACAGGTCGACGACCCGGTTGACGAAGAGCTTGGAGTCGTTGCCCGAGAGCACGGAGTTCTGGGTCGCCTCGATGCCGCCGACGCCCCAGTCGCGGGAGAAGAAGCCGGTGATCGGGGCGTACATCCGGCCCTGCGGGTAGACCCGCTGGTACTTGTACTGGTCGTCGGACTTCTGGCTCTGGGCGACCTCCTTGCCGCCCACCACGATCGCACCGCGCGGACGGGAGAACGCCTCGTCGAGCACGCGCCGGTTGTCCGGGTGCTTGCTCAGCGAGGTGAGCGCGTCCGACTGCCAGTACTGCAGGTAGGTGACGTTGATCAGCAGCGCCAGGAACAGCACCATGCAGCCGATCGCCAGGTTGCGGATGGGGCGATTCATCGCAGCCTCACCACCTGGGTCGCGTCCATCTCCTCCGGGTCGGCGAGCAGCTCCGGCGGCGGCCGCCGGGCGTGGTCGGAGATGCGCAGCAGCAGCGCCACGATGGCCCAGTTCGCCACCAGGCTGGAGCCGCCGTAGGAGAGGAACGGCGTGGTGAGGCCGGTGAGCGGGATCAGCTTGGTGACCCCGCCGATGACCACGAACACCTGCAGCGCGAACACCACCGCCAGGCCCGCCGCGACCAGCTTGCCGAAGTTGTCGCGGCAGATCAGCGAGATCCGCAGGCCGCGCTCCACGAGGATCCCGTAGAGCACCACCACCGCCATCAGACCGGTGAGGCCGAGCTCCTCGCCGATCGAGGCGGCGATGAAGTCGGAGAAGCCGAACGGCGTCAGCTGCGGGCTGCCCTGGCCCAGGCCCCGACCGGTCAGGCCGCCCCAGCCCATGCCGTAGAGGCCCTGCACGATCTGGTAGCCGCGGGCCTGGTGGAACGGGTCCAGCCACACGTCGACGCGATCGGTGACGTGCCCGACGAACAGGTAGCTGGCGTAGGCACCGAGGAGGAAGAGACCGCCGCCGACGACGAGCCAGCCCGGTCGCTCGGTGGCGACGTAGAGCATCACCAGGAAGATGCCGAAGAACAGCAGCGAGGAGCCCAGGTCGTTCTGGAACACCAGGATGGCGAGGCTGAGCAGCCACATCGCCAGGATCGGGCCGAGGTCGCGGCCGCGGGGCAGGTCGACGAACAGGACCCTGCGGCCCGCGAGCGCGAGTGCGTCGCGGTGCAGCACCAGGTAGCCGCCGAACGCGATCACCAGCAGCACCTTGGCGACCTCGCCCGGCTGGAAGCTCATCGAGCCGAGGTGGATCCAGATGCGGGCGCCGTACACCTCGCGGCCGATGCCGGGGACCAGCGGGAGCAGCAGCAGGAGGATCGCGCTGAAGCCCGCGGTGTAGGTGAACGCCTGCAGCCGGCGGTGGTCGCGGAGCCCCACCAGCACGGCGATGAAGAGGGCGACCCCGATGGTCATCCACATCAGCTGGGTGCGCGCGCCCGGGGACTTGTCGGGCGAGGCCAGGTGGATCCGGTAGATCATCGCCAGGCCGAGGCCGTTCAGCGCCGACACGATCGGCAGGATGATCGGGTCGGCGTACTCGGCGCGGAGCCGGATGGTCACGTGGGCGGCGACGACGAGCACGGCCAGCCAGGTGCCGTAGCCGATGATGTCGGCCGGCACGGTGCCGTCCACGCCGAGGCCCACGGCGGCGTACGCGCCGAGGCCGACCAGCAGGCTGAGCACGAGCAGGAAGAGCTCGGCGCCCCGGCGCCGGCGGTGGACGAACTCCATCAGCGGGCCGGGGCGCGGGTCGCGGCCGGCCGCCGAGGAGGGGCCGGTGCGCACGGACGCGCGCGGCGAGCTCACGGCGTGGCTCCGGGCGTCGTGGGGGCCGGTGTGGTCGCCGGCGTGGTGGCGCCCGCCGTCGGTGCCGGGGTGGCGGTCGCGCAGGGGTCGGCGAGGAGGTTGCTCGGGCTGCTGCTCGGGGTCGTCGCCGGCGTGCTGGGCGGGGTCGTCGGCGCCGTCGTCGGGCTGGGCGGCGGTGTCGTCGCGCCCGCGCTCTTCTTCCCTGCCGGGGCCGTCGCGGCCGGGGTCGGGGCGGGGGTCGGCGTGGGGGTCGGGGTGGGCGTCGGGCAGCTCACCTTGAGGTCGGCGATGATCCGGCGCGCGTCGCCGAGGCCCTCGGCGCTGATGCCGCTGCGCACGCGGCCGGCGTCGTAGGACTCGAGCTCGGCGAGGGTGAGACCCGTCCGCTCGGCCACCCGGTGCGTGCGTACGCCGGGCAGCTCGGCCTTGACGCCCTTGAAGATCACCACGGTGCCGCCGTCGTCGGAGACGTAGTACTGCCCCTGCGACCAGGAGTACAACGCTCCCGCGCCGAGCCCGAGGAGCAGCACGAGCACGGCGAGCACCGCGAGCCGTCGCGCCCACCCGAAGCGGCGCGGTGGCCGTGGGGCGTAGCGGAGCTCCTCCGGGTCGAGGCCGCCGAGCTCCTCGTCCTCGAGACCGGTCAGGTCGGTCTCGTTGAGGTTGCCGGTCGCGTCGTTGGTGAGCTGACGGTGCGGCAACGTGGCCGCCGCTCCGACCACGGCCGGGGGTGCGGGGACGGCCTCACCGTCGCACACCTCGGCGAGGACCACGGTCACGTTGTCGGAGCTGCCCGCCTCGAGCGCGGCGCGCACGAGCGCACCGGCCGCCTCGTCGAGCGGCGCACCGGTGAGCAGCTGCGCCATCGTCTCCGGCTCGAGCACGCCCGAGCACCCGTCCGAGCACAGCAGCACGCGGTCGCCGGTCTCGACCGGGACGGAGAACAGGTCGGGGTCGGGCTCGTGCACGCCGTCGACGGCCTTGAGGATCAGGTTGCGGTGCGGGTGGACCCGCGCCTCCTGCTCGGTGATCCGGCCTTCGTCGACCAGGCTCTGGACCAGGGTGTGGTCGGTGGTGAGGCTGCGCAGGATGCCGCCGTGGAGGAGGTAGCCGCGGCTGTCGCCGACGTGGCCGACCTGCAGCTCGGTGCCGTCGAAGACCGCGGCGGTGACGGTGGTGCTGGTGCCCTCGAGCTCGGGGTGCGCCTCGACGATCTCGGCGAGCCGGTCGTGGGCGAGGTGGATCGTCGCCGAGAGCGCGCTGAGCGCGTCGTCCCCGGGAGGTACGTCGAGCTTCTTGATCGCGTCGACCGCGGCGCTGCTGGCGATGTCGCCGCGGGCCGCGCCGCCCACCCCGTCGGCGATCACGAGCAGGTTCGGGCCGGCGTACCCGGAGTCCTGGTTGTCGCGGCGCACGCGGCCGACGTCGGACAGGGCGGCGAACTCGAGGTGCAGCGCGGCTCCGGTCGCGGCGCCGGTGGTCGCGTCGGCACCGCTGTCCGGGCCGCTCCCCGGGCTCGTCTGGGAAGTCACTTGCGCAGCTCCAGGATGGACTTGCCGATCCGGATCTGGGTGCCCAGCGAGATCGCGGTGGGCTGGGAGATCCGGCTGCTGCCCACGTAGGTGCCGTTGGTGGAGCCGAGGTCCTCGACATACCACTGGTCGCCGGAGCTGCCGATGCGGGCGTGCCGGGTGGAGACGTAGTCGTCGTCGAGGCGGATCGCGGCGTCGTTGCCGCGGCCGATCAGCAGCGGCGCCTTGTCGAGCGAGATCACCTCACCCTTGTTACCGCCCTCGACGATCGCCACCGCCGTCGGGGTGCCGCGCCGCGGCTTCGCCGGCTTCGTGCGGGTCTTGGCGGCCGTCTTCGCCGCGCGGCGCTCGGGTCGGCCGCCCTCGCGGGCGACGCGCGCGCCGAACATGTCCGAGCGGATCACGGAGATCGCCGAGAGCACGAAGATCCAGAGGATCGCCAGGTAGGCGAACCGGATCAGCACCAGCGTGAGCTCGGACATCAGGCGTCGGTCCTCTGGTGGAAGGTCAAGGTGGTGTTGCCGATCCGGATCACGGCGCCGTCGGTGAGGGTGGCGTCCTCGACCTTGCGGCCGTTGACCAGCACGCCGTTGGTGGAGCCGAGGTCGTGGACGCTCACCCGCGGCCCGTTGGCGTCCTCGGCGACCCGGAACTCCGCGTGCCGGCGGGAGACGCCGGGGTCGTTGACCCGCAGGTCGGCGTCGTTGCCGCGCCCGACGACCACGCCGGGAGCCGAGAGCGGCAGCCGCTCACCGTTGATCTCGACGATCGCCGTGGCCCGGCGTACCTGTGTCTCGGTCGGGTCCGGACCGGCCTGGCTGACCCGGGCGACCGCCTTGCTGCGGACGCGGAAGCGCCCGGTGGTGAGGTCGTCGGCCTGCTCGAGGCTGATCGTCACCGGCCCGGTGAACACGTAGGACTGGCCGGCGGCGTGCTCCTTGAGCATCGCGACCAGCTCCTGGTGGAGCGTCGGGCCGAGACCCTCGAGGCGTTCCAGGTCGGGGGCGGACAGCTCCACGTGGAAGTCGTTGGGCACGATCCGCCGGTCGCGGCTGAGGATCTGGGCCGTGTTGTCGACCTCGCGCGCCAGCGCGGCGGAGATCTCGACGGGCTGCACGGCACTGCGGAAGGTGCGCGCGAAGACGCCGGAGATGAGCTGCTCGAGCTTCTGCTCGAAGCGCTGCAGGCCTCCCACGCCGCCTCCTCCTCGTGCCGTGTCCGGTCTCGGTCTGCTCTTGGTCTGCTCGGGTGTGCTCTCGGTCCGCTGTTCGCTCGTGCTGCATGCTGGTGCCGGCTCCACGTGCGCTGATCCGGACGTCCCGCCGATCGTATAGGGACGCGCACGGCCGGTTCGCGCGCCGTGGCGGGGCGGTTTGGGAGGCCGGACGGGTCTGGGATAGCCTGAGCCCGCTTCACGCGCGAGTGGCGGAATAGGCAGACGCGCACGGTTCAGGTCCGTGTGCCCGAAAGGGCGTGGGGGTTCAACTCCCCCCTCGCGCACGTGAGTAGCCCCGGGTCCTTGTATCCGGGGCTTCGTCCGTATTTCGGTGCGGCTCCTTGGAACGGTCACTTGGAATGCCTCGCGGTATTCGGTTGTCGCCGTTGCCGCGGCGTCGCTCGCTCCTCTCGGGTGTGTGGCCGTCTCAGTCACCTAAGTTGTCGCGGTGCCCGCGGGCGATCAATCCGCTTCAACTTTCTGAAGAATCCCGCAGCTACGGGCACCCATCGGGGTGCATGTCTCCCGAGCCGGTGACAGGGCAGGCTTTGCCAGCACGCTTGGTGGCGGAGGAGGCGCGTAAGCGGCATGCCTCGTGGTTGACGAGTGAGTCTCCGTCCACCCCGGAGGTTGTGGAAGCGCGCCAGCGCCACCGTGAAACTCTGATCGTTCGATCTGGGTCCTGAGTGACGGCTGGGTTCTCACGCGTCGCGCAGAAAGTCCTCGACGAGTGCGGCCGCTGCGTGGCTCTCGTCGAGGAGGAACAGGTGGCCGGCTCCGTCGATCACTCGGAGCTGGGCTTGGGGGATGAGTGACGCGAGAATTCGGCCGTTGACTGGCCGAGCGATGGGGTCGTCACCCCCCGTAATCACGAGTGTGCGCGCTTCCAGCTTGCGTAGCCAAGGCACACTGCTCCACCCGACGACGGCGCACAGCTGCCCGAAGTAGCCCCACCATGACGGCGGCCGTTGGAAGCCGGCGACCAGCGAACCCTCGCGAGCCGGGTCGAGCCGTGCTCGTCCGCCGTAGAGGTTGCTGGCGACGCGGCTCGCGTAAGAGGGCGACCAGTACCGCAGCGGGGTGAGCATGTGCACCAGTGCCGAAGGCTTGCCAGGGGGGCCTCCTATTCCGGGGCCGGTGGCCGCCAGGACGAGCCGGTGGAGTCGCGTCGGAGCGCGTCTGGCGAACTCTTGGGCGACGAACCCGCCGAAGGAGATGCCGAGGACGTGCGCACGGTCGATTTGGAGGTCGTCAAGGACGCCGACCGCGATGCGCGCCAGGCCTCGCATCCTTCTGGGAGGGAAGACCGCCGGCGTGGCCCCGGCACCGGGCAGGTCGAAGGTGATGACCCGGAATCCGCGCGAGACCATCTGGCTTTCGAAGTCTCGCCACAGTTCGAGGCTGGCGCCGATACCCATGATGAGCAGTAGTGGTTCGCCGTTGGTGAGGCCTCGGACCGAGACCCTGACGTGTGCGCCTCGGATCCGTACCGTACGAATCGCGGCGAGGTTCTCTGAGCTCATGTGTCGAGCACGTAGCTGCCAGGGGCGTCGATCAGCGGGCGAAATCGTGGTGTCCCCAGGGTCGGGGGCGCCGGCCCCATCTTCCCAGAGCGGGCGGCGAGCCACTGGGCGTAGTGGGGCCACCAACTGCCTGGCCGGGTTTCGGCGGATGCGACGAACTCGGCGGGGGAGGTCGGCTGGTGGGCTGAGGTCTGGAAGCTGGCTTTGGCATTCGTCGGCGGGTTGACGAGCGCCGCAATGTGCCCGCTGGTGGACAGCACGAACTCCGTCTTGCCGCCGAGGAGTGCAGTAGATCGGTAGCAGTTCTGCCATGGGGTGATGTGGTCGGTGCGCCCGCCGACGATGAAGGCGTCCGCCGTGATCTTGCTGAGGTCGACCGGGACGCCGAGCGCGGTCGCGTCGCCGGCGGTGACCAGCTTGTTGGCTAGGGAGAGCTCCAAGAAGTCGCGGTGCAGCTGTGCCGGCATCCGGGTCGTGTCAGAGTTCCAGAACAAGATGTCGAACGCCGGCGGCTTCTGCCCGAGCAGGTAGTTGTTGACCCAGTAATTCCAAATCAGGTCGTTGGGCCGCAGCCAAGCGAACACCTCGGCAAGGACCGCGCCGTCGAGATAGCCCACACGCTTGGAGAGGGCCGCCGCTGCAGCAGCCCGCTTGTGATCGACCAGCGCCTGCGCGGTCCCTGCACCCGCCTGGTCGAGGACTGTGACCGCCAGGGTCAGCGAGGCAAGTTCCCCACCGCGACCGGTTCCCGCCAGGTGCGCCGCGGCCATAGACGCGACGATTCCTCCCGAGCACGTGCCGTGGAGTCCAACGCGTTCGATGCCGGCGATCTCTCGCGCGGCGTCCATCGCCTCCAGGGCACCGTGGATGTAGGTGTCGAGGTTCCAGTCGGCGTGTCGAGCCGTGGGGTTGCGCCAGGAGATCATGAAGACCTGCTGTCCTTGACCGAGCAGGAACTCCACGTAGCTGCGCCCCGGCGCGAGGTCAAGCACGTAGTACTTGTTGATCGTCGGCGGGACCATGAGCAACGGCACTTCCCGCACCTGCTCGGTGATCGGGGCGTACTGGATGAGCTCGAGAACCGGCGTCCGCAGGACGACCGATCCCTTGGTGGCGCCGATGTTGGTGCCGACCGCGAACTGGCTACTGTCCACCATGCTCGGGACGCGCGGCCGGCTGGACAGATCGTGCAGGAGGTTGCGCAGACCCCGCCCGAGGTTCGCGCCGCCGGTGTTGACGACTTCCTTGAGCGCCACGGGGTTCAAGAGCATGTTGTTGGATGGCGCGAGTGCGTCCACGAGGTTCTCGACGAAGAGCCGCACACGCTTCTGAGCACGCTCCTCGAGCTCGGCGTCGTCGACCAGTTGCAGCGCCTTCTCCGCTGCGGCCAGGTAGGCCTGAACGGTACGGCGCAGCAGGCCGTTGTCGGTCCAGGCGGGATCGGAGAAGCGACGGTCGCGACTGGACGCGGAGATGGTGGAGGTGCCGGCGATAACGCGGGTGAGTTCCGCGGCCAGGTCCGCTAGCCGGCCGCCGGTCGTCCGTGGTCGCCGCGCCAATGCCGCAGCCCATCGGAGTAGCGCGGCGCCCGGCAGCACGTCGGGCACCCCGAGACGGCTGGCGTTGGCGAGAAGGCTGTCGAGGGGGACAGCGAGCTCGCGCTGGTCGAGCTGGACGTGCACTTGGCTCATTCGTCATCTTCCTCGGCGAGTTCTGTCGAACGGGTCGGCTTCAACGGGGTCCGTCGACGAAGATGTCGAGTTCCAGCTCGTGTTCGGCCCCGTACTTCGTGAAGTCGGTGACGCCGGCGTCCCTGAGCACCTCGACATCCAGCAGCGTCCGGCCGGTGCAATGGCTGGCAGGGCGCTGCAGGATCTCCACAGCCGCGTCAGCCACGATGTCTGGTGTACGGGCACGCGCCATCGCCGCCTGGCCACCGAGGAGGTTCTCGACGGCCGCCGTGGCGATGATCGTCTCGGGCCACAGGCAGTTGGCCGCCACGCCCTGGGGGGCGTACTCGGTCGCCCATCCGAGGGTGAGGATCGTCATCCCGTATTTCGCCATGGTGTAGGCGGGGTGCCTGCCGAGCCATGCGGGGTTGAAGTTCAGTGGGGGTGCTAGCGACAGGATGTGCGGGTTGTCACTCGCGAGGAGGTAGGGCAAGGCCGCTCGGGTGAACAGGTAGGTGCCTCGCAGTTGGATCTGCATCATCAGGTCGAAGCGTTTGAGCGGCAGGTCAGCGGTGCCAGCGATGGCGAGAGCGGAGGCGTTGTTGATGCAGACATCGATTCCTCCGAACTGCTCGACAGTCTCGCTCACCGCTCGTTCGACGCAGCTTTCATCCCGGACGTCGCCCACGATGGCCAGCGCCTTCCCGCCTGCTGCTCGGATCTGCTCGGCAGCCGAATGGACGGTTCCGGTCAGGCGGGGGTCGGGCGTATCGGTCTTCGCGAGGAGGGCGACGTTTGCGCCCTCCCGGGCGGCGGCGATCCCGATCGCCAGGCCGATGCCGCGGCTACCGCCGGACATGAGCACGGTGCGGCCCGTGAGTTGGCCCTTGGGCTGGTGGTCACGACTCATCGACGTAGTCCGCGAGCTTGACGGGGTCCTTGAGGAACCCGTACTTGGTCATCAGCTCGAGCTCATGCTGGGACGACTCGATCTTCAGGTCGGTGCCGAACGCAGGAAGTTTGGAGGTTCGGATGAGTCCCTCTGGCGCGCCGGTGATCTCGGCGATAGCGGTAATCAGGGCTTCCTTGTCGCTGCTCGCCAACTGGTTGCCGCGGGCCAGGACCGAGCGCAGTTTGTCGACGAGCTGGGGGTTCTCGGCCGCGAACTTCGCGGAGACGATGTTGTAGGCCTGGACTGGCTGCTCGCCGTAGGGCTCTGTCATGTTCTCGATGACGGTGTTGGTCTCCCCTGCCATGGTCGCCGCCAGCGGGTAGAGCACGTGGCCGGCGTCGATCTGGCCCGAGCGCAGGGCCGCTGGCATTTCGGTCGCCGGGATGAGCACGAACTTGATCGAGTTCACGTCGACGCCGTCGTTCTCTAGGGTCTTGAGCAGCGCCGCGTGGTTGTTGTTCTGCAGCTGGATGAGGCCAACCTTCTTGCCCTCGAGGTCTTTCGGCTTGGTGATGCCGCTGTCCTTCATGGACAGGATCGACATGTCGTTGTTGACCATGTAGGTCGTCCCAATGATCTTCAACTTGAGGCCTTGTGCGAGTGCCTGGGCGAGGTTGCCCGGGTTGAGGGCGCTGAAGTCGATCGTGCCGTTGAGCAGGTTCGGGACGACGTCGGCCGGAGTGCGGAGCTCGACCTTCTTGACCTTCAGCCCGCTGTCCTCGAAGTAGCCCTTGTCGAGGGCGAGCTGCCACCCCCCCAGCCCGGCGAACGGCAGCCAGCCGACCTTGAGCTCACCCGACTCGGACTTCGAGGTGGTGTCGTTGCCACCGCACGCGGTAGCCGCGAGGGCGAGGAGAAGTGCTGTGGCGATGGCGACGAGATTTCGGAGCGGCCGCCTGAAGGTGCTGCTGGTCAACATGTCGGTCCTCTTTGGTTAGATGGTGTCCCGCCGAGCTCGGGACGTGGGGTGGTCACCAGGTCGGTGCTGTGGGTGTCCGACTCGGCTTGGTTGGTGGAGCGTCGGATCAGGAGTCGGGGTCCACGGATCGCTCGGCGACGATGAGCTCCAGCACACGCGTGCGGAGGTCGATGAAGCCGCCCAGTGCCTTGGTGTGGATCTGGTCGCGAGGCCGGGGAAGGTCGACATCGATCGTGGTGCGGACCCGCGTCGGGCGGTGGCTGAGAGCGATGACGCGGTCACCCAAGTAGACCGACTCGTCGATGTCGTGCGTGACGAGGATGATGGTCATGCCGGTCCTAGCGTGCACGTGGAGCAGGAGGTCCTCAAGGTCTCCTCGAACCTGCGCATCCAGGGAAGCGAAGGGCTCGTCCATCAGGAGCACGTTGGGCTGGAAGGCGAGGGCGCGGGCGATCGCCACCCGCTGCTGCATGCCCCCGGACAACTGCCAGGGGTACTTGTCGCCGACGTCGGCGAGGCCTACCTCGGACAACGCCTTGGCCGCGCGCGCGGCCAACTCCCGCTTTGGCAGACCTGTGCCGCGCAGGGGGAACTCGACGTTGGCGCGCACCTTCTGCCATGGCATCAGGGACCGGGTGTACTCCTGGAACACCATGGCGACACCCGGGGTCACCCCGGAGGCGGGAGTTCCGTTGACGCGGACCTCCCCCGTGGTGGGGCGGAGCAGTCCCGACAGCGCCTTGAGCAGCGTTGTCTTGCCGCACCCGGAGGGTCCGACGATCGACAAGAACTCCCCGGCACGCGCTTGGAAGCTGACGTCGCCAATCGCTGTGACAGCGCTTCGTCCTCGTCCGTATGTCACGCCGAGGTGGCGTGCCTCGAGGACGACGGGGCGCTCTTGGGCGTTCCGCGGCGCGGTCGCGGCCGAGTTCTGCTCCGAGGTCGGCTCGGAGGCGGTGGCGATGGGCATGGCGAACCCGCTTTCGGTAGGGGTGGGGCGGTCGTCGCGGTCGGAGGCCCGCATCATGGGGCCGTCCGTTCCAGCGAGCGGTACTGCCGGTGCCACCCGAGCAGCACGCGCTCCGCGAGCACGACGGTGCAGGTCAGGACGGACCCAACGAGGCCGATCATCAACAGCCCCGACCACGTCTCCTGAATGTCGAAGGACTGCTGGGCACTGATCACGAGGTAGCCGAGGCCGGAGCTTGAAGCCAGCATGTTGGCGACGATCACGGTGCCGACCGCAGCCGCAACTGCGATGCGGACGCCCGCCATGACCTGCGGCATCGCGGCAGGGATGGTCACCCGGAGGAGGCGCCGGCGCGCTGACACGCCGTAGACGCGGGCGGTGTCGATCATGACCCGGTCGGCGGCGCGCACGCCGTCGGAGGTCGAGACGAGAATGGGCCATGTGGCGGCGAAGGCGACAAGTGCCGCCTCCATGCGCTGTCCGGGACCTAGGACGACGAGGCCGATAGGCACCAGGGCCACTACGGGCATGCTTCGGAGGAACTCAGTGATGGGTCGCAGATCACGACGGGCGCGCGCCGAGAGGCCGAGCGCGACGCCGGTGGCGATGCCAGTCACCACGGCTACCGCGAAGCCGACCCCCAAGGCCCGAACCGTCGGCAGCAGGTCGTCTTCCATTCGTTCGGTTGTCCATGTCTGCTGGAACCCATCGACGATGTCCGATAGCGGTAGGAAGTACGGCGACGTGCTGCCGGCGCTGAGGATCCACCATGCGGCCACGAGGGTGACTGGGGCGGCGAGGCTCGTCGCGGGGCCGATCAGCTTCTTGATCATGACTGCGCCCCTCTCTGTGACACGTGCCAGCGCAGCGTCCGTCGTTCCAATGTGGTGAGCCCTAGCGCTACGACCAGGCCGATCAGTCCTGTCAGCAGCACCCGGGCGTAGAGCAGCGGGCGGTCTCCAACGACCGCGGCCCGTGCCATCTCCGCGCCCAGGCCCTCACCGCCGACGATCAGCGAGGTAGCGATCGCGAAGATGAGAGCGAAGGTGCCCGAGAGCCGCAGACCTGTCGACAGGTACGGCAGACAACTGGGCAGATCCACCAGGAGAACCCGGCGGATGTGGCCGACGCCGTACACCTTGGCCGTCTCGATGGCGACGGGGTCGACGTCGCGCATCCCGTACATGGCTTGGATCAGGAGCGGCCAGAGTGCAGCCAGCACGACGAAGGAGACCGTGAGGTCCTGTCCGATGCCGTAAATGAACAGCAGGATGGGCAGGGCGGCGATGCCCGGGATGGTCCGGACGAACTCCAGCGTCAGGTACGACATTCGGTAGGAGATTGACGACGCCCCCAGCAGCATCCCGACCGGGACGCCGATAGACACAACCACGAGCATGCCGAGAACCCATGCCTCCATCGACGCGCCGACCGCGGCCCAGAGCTCGGATGTCTGCAGGTCGCTGACGAGTGCCTGCAGGATGGCCGTGACCGGAGGGAAGTCCTCGCGGGGCAGGACGTCCAACACCGATACCGCCTGCCAACAGGCGGCCAGCGCCAATACGACTAGTGCCGGCTCGGCCCAACGGGACCACCGCCTCACTGCGCCGCTCCTCATCCCGCCCGTGCGCGGGTCGGCACTGGCGGTCGACACGACGGCCCGGGTGCTCATGCCCGACCGCCGACGCTTGGGCGCTGACGGAGGTCCTTGCGCAGGATCTTGCCTGTGGCGGACTTCGGGATGGCGTCGAGGAACTCGACCTGGCGCACCTTCTTGTGCGGCGCCACCCTCTGAGCGACGTAGTCGATGACGTCGCTGTCGGTCAGGTGGGCTCCTTCGCGGACGACGACGAACGCCTTGGGCACCTCTTCGCCGTTGTCATCCTGCGCTCCGACGACGGCCGCGTCCTGCACGCCAGGGTGGGTGAGCAGCAAGGCCTCGAGCTCGGCCGGCGGGACCTGGTAGCCCTTGTACTTGATGAGCTCCTTGAGCCGGTCGACGACGTGGATCGCGCCATCGGCATCGATCACGGCGAGGTCGCCAGTGTGCAGGTAGCCGTCCTTGTCGATCATCTCGAGCGTCGCCTCGGGGTTGCTCAGGTAGCCCGCCATCACGTTGGGCCCCTTGACCCACAACTCACCCGGCTCCGAGGTTCCCGCGTCCGGTGGGGTCACCTCCTGTCCGGAGGAAGGGTCGACCAGCTTGTTGGTGGTGTTGGGCACGGGGAAGCCGACCGAGCTGCGCGCGAGGTCGTCGCGTCCGATGGGGACGACGTGGCTGACCGGGCTCAGTTCGCTCATGCCGTAGCCCTGGCGGACACGGGTGCCGAGGCGTCGTTCTACGGCTGCGGCAGTCTCACCGTCGAGTGGCGCGGCCCCAGAGAAGATCGAGTGCACCGACGTCAGGTCGAAGTCCTCGACGAGCGGATTCTTGGCGAGCGCCACCGCCACCGGGGGGGCGATGAAGAGATAGGTCAGGCGTTGGTCCTGGATCAGCCGAAGGCAGGCCTCGAGGTCGAAGCGCGGCATGGTGACCAGGTGTGCGCGGGCCCGCAACGCCAGGTTGAGCAGGACCGTCAGTCCGTAGACGTGGAAGAAGGGAAGGACGGCGAGCACCGCGTCGTCGCGTCGGATACCGATGACCTCGTCGCTTTGCGCCACGTTGGCCACCAGGTTGCGGTGGGTGAGCATGACGCCCTTCGGCACCCCAGTCGTTCCCGACGAGTAGGGCAGGACGGCGACCTGGTCGGGCGAGATGTCGACACGAGGTGCCGGTGCGCCTTGGGCGAGCAGCGCCGCGAAGTCGTCGTGGCCGGGCATGGCGTCGAGGACGATCAGCCGGTGGGTGGGGATACCGGCCTCGGCCGCAGCGCGGCTGGCCGCATCGAACAACGGCGAAACGGTGACCAGGAACGTGGCGCCGGAGTCCTGGAGTTGCTTGAGGAGGTCCTGGGCGGTGTAGAGAGCGTTGACAGTCGTCACCGTGCCGCCGGCTCGGAGCACCCCATGGAAGACGGCCGCGAACATCGGCGAGTTAGGGGAGTGGAGTGCCACCACGTCACCGATGCGCAGCCCCCGGGCGGCGAAGGCCCCGGCCACGGCCTCGATCTGGGCGACCAGGTCTCCGTAGGAGGTGGTGAGACCGGTGCTGCCATCGGTGATGGCCGGTGCAGAGGACTCGGCCGGGGTGATCGCGCCGAACAGGAAGTCGAACACGGTGCACTCAGGTATCTCGACGTCCGGGAAAGGGCTGGCGATGGGCATGGGGATTCCTCGCAGGCTTCGGGGCTGGTGCTCAGCGCGGGATGATCGGGAGGAGGAGGCGCGCCGGGTGCTCCCCTCCTGTGCGCAGCGTGATCTTGGCCGCCGGAGCGGGGTCGGTCGTGTCGTAGACGGGGCGGTCGACCGGGTCGTCGTGGACGAAAGGCCCTGAGCCGCGCAGTTTGCCGCGGATGTTGGACAGCGTGCGGTCCCCGGCGTCCGCGTACTCGTAGTCGTGGCCCTGCACGGTCACTGCCAGGCGGTACCCGGGCGGCAGCACCAGGGAGGTCGGCCAGATCTCGACATCGACCTCGTAGACCTCGCCCGGCACCAGGGGCTCGCGCACCTGGTGGGGATGGAAGGGGCGGTAGGGCAGGCTTCGCTCGGGGTCGAGCGCTCGGTGCGAGGCGCGCAGCCAGCCCTGGGCCGGCGGCGAGTTCGGGTCGATGGCCCCGGGGAAGGTCACCTCGCAGCCGTCCGGGTCGAAGACCCGCACCACCACGAACAGGTCCGCATCGTCGGTGTCGCTCGAGACGTACAGCGTCATCGCGGAGGGGCCGGTGATCTCGAGCGTCTGATCGGAGGTGGCCAGCTCGAAGGTGACGCCCTCACCCAGCTCGTCGTAGGTCACCTGCGCCGCGGCCGGTAGCCCGGGCGTCAGCTCGCCTCTGGTGGCGTCGAGGTAGAACTCGGTCCATTCAGTATCCGGCAGGGGCCACGCCTGTGCGGTCCGGTCCTCGAACGTCCCGTCGGCGTTGCGAACGCGTAGGAGGATCGGCGGCTGGTCGTCCCAGCCGTTGTCGACGCCCTTGAGGAAATGGTCGAAGAACCGCTGCTGCAGGTCCCGCCCGTATTTGGTGTAGTACTCGACCCAGTGTCCGAGGCCGTGCATCTCCAGCCACTTCTGCTGGGAGCCCGCGTTGAGGAAGCCCTCGACATTGCCTCGCAGGTGAAGGCCGGCTCCGCCCCAGTTGCCCGCCGAGAGCAGGGGCACCTCCAGGAGAGACAGGTCCGGGGTTTGGGCGGCGTAGTACTCGTCGTCGAAGGCGTGGGCGCGGTGGGTCGCACCGTAGTCGCGGCGGTTGGCTCGCAGTGTGTCCTCGTCCAGTGCGTCGTCGCCGGTCACGCGCTGTCCTGTCACGGCGCTGACCAGGCCGCGGTCGTTCCCGTGCTGAACCGATACGACCTGCATCTCGTACCAGTTGCGGGTGAAGGTGGTGAGAATCCCGCCGTGGTGGCTGACCTCGCGATAGTGGTCGCAGGAGCCCTCCCACACGCAGATCGCGGCGAGGTGCGGCGGTCGCAGGACGCCCACCTGCCACTGGTTCATCGCGTAGTAGGAGATGCCTGAGAGACCGACCTTGCCGGTGCTCCAGGCCTGCGTCCCGGCCCATTCGATGCAGTCGTAGAGGTCCTGGGTCTCCTGGGGCGAGAACGGGTCGAGGAAGCCGGGCGAGCGGCCGGTCCCGCGGGTATCGACCCGGACGCACGCGTAGCCCAGCGGCACCCAGCGCTCGGGGTCGGCGACCTCCCAGTTCTGGAATCGATTGGAGGATCCTTCGGCCACCTCGGGGTGACCGGTCACGAGTTGCTCCCAGGCGGAGGTGTAGCCCTCCTGGAAGGCCAGCCCCTTGCCGTAGGGCCCGTGGCTCAGTAGGACCGGCGCCTGGACGTCACCTGCCGGCCGGAAGACGTCGGCGCGCAGCACCGCCCCGTCGCTCATCGTGATCGGGACATCCCAGTCGACCAGCATCGGTCCCTGCTCGGTGACGATCGTCTCGGTCGTGTTCATGAGTATCGCTGCTCTCTCGTCGGGGTGTGATCACGGTCTCAATCGCTCGCGCGGGCAGCAATGTCTGCGACGCCAGTGTTCGGCGGCTGTGTGTGTTCTCCGCTACACTCGCGGGAGTGAGCCGGCCGCCCGATGTGGACCTCCGGTCATGGCTGTCAGCCATCTCCGGACTGACAGCTGCGGTCAACGTTGGACACGACCTGCCTGAGCTTCTCGAGTTGGTCGCGGAGACAGCGCGCCACCTGCTTGACCTCGACTTCTGCGGCATCATGCTGCCCTCGGACGACGGGACCAGCTTGCGCATCGCCGCCGCGAGCGGCCTGCCGGGCGAGTACGTCGCCACGATCAACGAGACGCGACCCATCGCGCTGGAACCCGATGCGTCCCGTGGCGCGCCGGCCAGCCGGGCGTTCCGCTCCGGGAAGCCGTCAAGCGTTTCCGACGTCGAGCTCGAACCGGTGTCGTCGTGGTCCCATGTCGCGCGCGAGCAGGGCTACCGCTCGATCCTCGCCGTCCCGCTCGTGACGACAGCTGGCGTCCTCGGCACCCTGAACAGCTACCGGTCCGCGGTGCACCAGTTCACCACCGAGGAGGTCGAGCAGCTCGCTCTCCTGGCGGAGCACGCGGCGATCGCGATCAGGTCGGCCCAGGTGCTCGACGACCTGCGTGAGCAGCACGAGCTGATCGTCCGCTCGGAGCAGATCCACGACCGCTTCGTGCGCATCGCCGCCGAGTCCGGTGGGGTGGCGGGGATCGCCACGGCCCTCTGCGAGCTCGTTGGCTGCGAGGTGACCGTGCTCGACTCCGACGGCGAGGTTCTCGCGACCGAGCCCGCCCGACGGCCCGCCCCGGAGGCCCCGGTCGTGGTTCCTCAGCGCGAGGTGGGTGAGCGTCGGTTCGTCCGTGACGATGGTCCCGATGCCGTCGCCGACGTCGTCCTTGACGGCACGGTCGTCGCGATCGTGCGGCTGGCGGGCCAAGCCGGGCGGCTGGACCCGCTCGGCGTCCGGGCCGTTGAGCACGCCTGTGTGGTGCTTGCGCTCGAGGTGCTGCGACAACGCACTGCGGCAGCGGTGGAGGCCCGGCTGCGTGGAGACCTCCTCATCGACCTCATCGGCGGTGCAGACCCGAACGCGAAGTCCGTCCGCGAACGCGCTCGCCTGATGGGGCACCAGTTGGCTGCGGAGCATCATGTGGTCGTGGCCGAGGCGCACGGCCGCGGGGTGAGTCCGGCAGGCGAGCCGGTGCGCGATGCGGTGGAGCTGGCACGACGAGCGGCCGCCGAGGCGCTCCGCCGGACCTCCCACCTGCGTCCCCGTCCCCTTATCGGGGCGTTGCGCGGGGTCGTGGTCGCGCTGTGGCCCTCGGAGATCACGACTCCCTCGGGGGAGGATGTGCTCCGTCGTGCCATCGCCGCCACCTATGGGGGAGCGACGTCGACGGTTGCCGTGGTGCCGCCAGCTGGCGCCGGCCTCGCTGCGGCGTACCGGACCGCCCGCGGTGCCCTCGCCTTCGCGGCGGCGGAGCCAGGATCCGATCGTGTGGTCACCCTCGACGACCTGGGCGCGGCCGGCCCGCTACTCCAGTTCGCCGAGCCTGCCGCGTTGCGCCGCTACGCCGACCGCACGGTGGGACCGGTCATCCGCTACGACGCCGACCACGGGACCGACCTGCTGCGCACGCTCCGCGCCTACCTCGATGCGGACCTCGACCGCGCCGCGACGGCGGAGCTGCTGGTGGTCCACCCCAACACCGTGAGCCAGCGAATCCGGAGAGTGGAGTCGCTCACGGGCCTGAACCTGCGCTCGCCGCGGTCTGTGGTCGAGGCCCGCACCGCCCTGCTCCTGTCCGACGTCGCTCGCGCCGGGGAGCACGGCGTCGTCAATTGACCGGCCGCCGCTGGGCCCGGCAGAGGATATCTCGCGCCCGGACCTCCACCGGCCGGTCCACCATCGCGCCGTCGACGGCTCGAGCGCCGCCCTGGGCGCCGGTCTCGACGACGCGCTCGGCCCAGGCGACCTGGGCGGCCGTCGGGGCGAATCCCTGAGCCGCGGCCGCAACCTGCCGCGGGTGGATGCACAACTTGCCGCGAAAGCCCAGCGACGCGGCGTGGTCGGCGTCCGACCGAATCAGTTCCACGTCGTCGATCATCGTGGTGACGCCGTCGACCGGCCCTGTCAGTCCGGCGGCGGAGGACGCGAGCACGAGCATCGACCGGGCCGCTAGCAGCGTCGTGCGGTCATTCGGATCAACGCCGAGCGCACTGGCCAGATCGACGTTGCCCAGTGCCATCCGGCGCACTCCCGGCGCGGCCGCGATCGCGCCGGCGCCGAGCAGCCCGCGCGCGGACTCGACGAGGGCGACCACCTCGGTCCCTGGTCCCAACGTCGCAGTGACCGCCTCGACGTCCGCGGCGGACTCCGCCTTGGCCAGCATCACCGCCGGCGACGTGCCCCCCAGCGCTGCCAGGTCGGCCACTTGGTCCTCAGTACCTGTCGCGCTGATCCTCACGACGGCGTCGTTGCCGGCGGCGAGCCACGCGGCGACTTCCTGCCGCGCAAACGTCCGCTCCGACGGTGCGACGCCGTCCTCGAGGTCGAGGACGACCACGTCGGCGCCCGACGCGGCGGCTCGGGCAAATCGGTCCGGTCGGGCTCCCGGCACGAACAGGAACGTGGTCGCCCAGGAGAGGTCCCCGCCGGCCTCGCCGGTCGGGGTCACGGGGTTGCCTCGAGATAGTGCTCTGCCAGGGCCTCGACCTGGATCGTCATGTGGGCGAAGGCCGGCAGATCGGCGAGGAGCTCATGTAGGCGGGAGGCGTCCGGCGCGGACCAGACACCGACGTTCGCCGTCGTCCCCGGTACTCGCCAGATCCGGCGGATCGTGCCCTGCTCACGATAGGCACGCCCGACCTTTCCCTCCTCGGCCAACACGGCGGTCCAACTGTCGTCGTCCATGCCCGAGGGGCGGGTGAGGACGATGCGCACGAGGTATTCAGCCATGGCTGTGCTCCCGAGTGCGTGCATGGAAGCCCTCCCCGGTGTGTTCCCCGAGAGCGGGCACGCGGGGCACCTCCTGCGCCCGATGGTCGGCGAAGCGGAACGGCGGCGCGACGACCGTGGCGGTTGCGCCGTGGGGCAGTTGCACCGGTCGCCAGCGGTGCTCCGCCACGAGCTGCGGGTGCGCCACTACGTCGGCGGTTCGGTTGAGCCGGCCCCAAGGAATCCCGGCACGGTCAAAGGCTGCGGCGAGCGCGCCGGACGTCTGCCCTCGCACAGCCGATGCCACCGCGCCCTCCACCTCGTCGCGGTGTGCCAGCCGCCCCGAGTTCTTCTCCAGCCGGTCGTCGCCGGCCATGTCGTCCAGTCCCAGAACCTCGCACAGCAGTCGCCATTGCCGGTCGTTTTGAACTGCGACGTTGACAGTGACGCCGTCGGCAGCGACAAAGGGACCGTAGGGCGTGATGGTGGCATGCCGCGTCCCGGCCGGCTCGATGTCGACCCCGCCTTCTTTGTGGGCCAGCAGCAGGGGACTCATCCACTCGACCAGGACGTCGAACATCGAGACGTGGATGCGTTCGCCCACACCGGTGGCGTCACGTGAGTGCAGCGCCGCGAGAATTGCGGTCGCGGCGTAGATGCCGCCGCCGAGGTCCGCCAGCGACACCCCAGGCTTGGCCGGTACGTCGGGCGTGCCGGTGTTGGCCGTCACCCCGGCCTCGCCCTGGACGAGCAGGTCGAACGCCTTGCGCTCACGGTAAGGGCCGTCGGGTCCGTAGCCGCTGATCTGGCACGTGATCAACCTGGGGTTGATCTCGGCCAGCTCCTGCTCGGACACGATGCGCTCGACCGCTCCCGGACTGAGGTTGGAGATGAACACGTCCGCCTCCGTGAGCAGCCGGCGCAGCGCGGCGGCACCCTCGGTCGACTTCAGGTCCAGCGCGACTGATCGCTTGCCGTAGTTGAGCCACACGAAGTGCGACGCGACGCCGTCCACGAAGGTGTCGTAATCGCGGGCGAAGTCCCCGCCGTCCGGCCGTTCGACCTTGATCACATCTGCGCCGAGGTCGGCGAGGTGGCGCGAGCACAGCGGCGCTGCGACGGCCTGCTCGAGGGCGAGCACGCGCAGTCCCTGTAGTGGGCCGGTGCCACTCATAAGCCGAACCTCAGCACCGTGCCGACCGCTGGCTGCACGTAGCGCTCGGGCATCTCGCGCGAGAATGCCGTGTGCGTGTGCAGGCCGCTGCAGTGCATCGGCACGACGTGGGAGACCTCGCGCTCGCGTAGGCCGGCGGCCGTGAGGTCGACGTTCTCCCGCGGTGTCGTCGGGAAGCCGAGGTGGAAGCCGCCCAGGACCGCGGTGACCGGACGCGGACCGCAGATCTCCCGGGCCCGGTCGATGGTGTTGAGGACGCCGGCGTGGGCGCAGCCCGTCAGGACGACCAGGCCCGCGTCCCTGACGTCGATGACCAGGCCCTGCTCGTCGAGCACTTCGTCCAGACCGTAGGTCCCGTCGGAGCGCACTTGATAGAGGCCGGGGGCGTGGTCAGCCGGAGGCGGGACCGGGCCCTCGAACGGCACGGAGCGCGGGATGAAACCGGTCGTGTAGATGCCGCAACCGAGGTCAAGTGCGCCTCCGCTGAGCACTGGCAGGCCGCCACGTCGCTCTACGCCGTCGATCGTGAAGGTCTGGTTGTAGTACGCCGCGGTCCGCCCGTCGCCCATCACGGCGTACCTCGGCAGGAAGGCGCCGGAGCCGGTGGAGACCGGCATGGGCCGGTGGAGTGTGTCGAGGAAGGAGTACAGGCCGCCGTAGTGGTCGGGGTGCCCGTGGCTGATGACGACGTGCTGGATCTGGCTGGCGTCTACCTCCAGCACTCGCAGGTTGTGCAGCAGCACGGTCCCGGTCAGACCTGCGTCGAAGAGTACGACGGACTCGTGCCGGCCGCTGCGCGCGCGGACGAGCAAGCTGATGCCGTTCTCCGCCTGGGGCGGGGTCATGCGTGAGTCGAAGTGGTCGATCAGCCCCGAGCGGACGCAGTGCCCGCCGTCCCCCAGGTCGAGGTCGGGCAGGAGCATGTCGACCCAGTTCTCGACCAGGATGGTGATCTCGACCGAGTCGGCCTGGAAGACGCTCATCAGAAGATCGCCAGCGGATTGACCGGGGACCCAACGGCACCGGTGATCGGCAGGGGAGGAGCGGAGAAGAAGAAGTCGTAGCGGCCCAGCTCTGCGCACGTCTGAGCGAGCGCCTCCAAGTCGAAGATCTCGCCAATTGTCATTCCGGCGTTGACGAGGAGGATCAGGTGCAGCGGCTGGAAGATCCCCGGGGTGTCGTTGGGAAGCACCTCGGTGCCCCAGGTGTCCGCGGCCAGCGCCGCGATCTCGTTCTCCACGAACCAGTGGGCCGCGTGGACCCCGAGCCCCGGCGCCGGCCCAGAGTCGTACTCGCCCCAGCTGCCGGTTGCCCGCACTTGCGCGATCTGGCCCGTCCGGATTAGGACGATGTCACCCGAGCGAACGTCGACACCCTGTGCCGTTGCACAAGCCGCCAGCTCGACGTCGTCGATCGACTGCCCCGCCTCGAGCCACTCGACGCCCCGGTAACGGGGGATGTCAAGCAGGATGCCGCGGCCGACAACTCCGTCGGCGATCCGGTCGATGCTGTTGAGGGTCGCTCCAGTGCTGGTCACATGCTCCAGACCGTGACCGTTGTACATCTCACCGCGGTAGAAGATGTGCGCCAGGGCGTCCCACTGCGTGCCCGACTGCAGCGGCATCGATACCGCATCGTCGGTGTAGCGACACACGCCAAGGTGATCCTGAGCACCGAGCGCGATGTCTCCGCCGTCCTGCAACATCCAATGCACCGGATTCGTGCGGCCGCCGAAACCGCCGGACTGAGGACCGTCGCTGTTGAACGGTAGGCCGCACGACACGACTCGCCCGATCCTGATCATCGAGGCGGCATAGATCAGAGCCTCGGCGGTGATGAAGTTGAGTGTTCCTCGCTGGTCGTCCTGACCCCACCGGCCCCAGTTGCGGTACCGGAGACAAAGATCGTCGACGAGTGCGACCGACTCCTCCTCGGTGCTCGGCAGCACTCGCCCGACTGCGGGACTTGACCGGACTTCAGTCATCTAGGGACGCCTCCTTGGTTCGGCACGCGGCCCGCGCTGACCGGAGCCTTTGCCGGAAACCCACGATGGCGCACCGGCGCACCAGGCGACATGTACGCGGAGACACAATCGGGCCGCCGACCATGAGGCTCCTGACACCCTGTAGTCGTGGATTATCAGTGCCGCCTCGCAAACTGATCGTGCGCGGCCAACCCGGGTCGCCGTCGCCCTAGTCGCCTGGAGGCGAGCGCTTGGTATGCCGCGAACCCGAGCGCTTGGTATGCCGCGAACCGCTAGGGCTTGGTGCGTCTCGAATCGACCGTGCCGAGGCCGCGGAGTACGGTGGTCTGAACCAGCCAGGGGCTGGTCCAACTGAAGATCGGCTGGTGCACCCCTGGGGTGCACGCCCCCGAGGCAACGGGAGGAAACCGGAGCCAACGGGAGCCTGGTTTCACGCTCAGGACGGCGGTTCGGGCGTGATCGAGCGTCGTGGTCCTACGGTTCAACTCCCCCCTCGCGCACGTGAGCGGCTTGGCCCCGGGTCCTCGGATCCGGGGCTTTGTCCATTTCGGGACCAGCTTCTTGAGCCGGCGGGCTGGAGAGCCTCCTATTGTTCGGTTGTCGCCGTTGCTGCGGCGCGGCCTCCTGAGGTGAGGTGCGGGCGCTTCTTCGGTCACCTATGTCGCAGCGCTGGCCTTGGGCGATCAATCCGCGGCAGGTTTTCGTCGGAGGATTTTCCAGGGTGCGGGGTCGTGCGCCCTCGGGGGTGCACGGGCCGGGCGGATCGAATGGCGTCACGGCGGATACAGCCTCGACGGACCTCGTCGATCACCGGGTGCATCGTTGCCCGTGCCAAGGACGGCGTTCGGCGGAACGCATTCAGATCGGGACCGAGGCCCGGAACGGACACCCGTGAGGAGCGGCTCGGTGCCCGCGCGGGCTTTTCCGCACGCTTTGTGGCGAACCCGTCAATTGCGTTGTGGGCGAGCCGGTCCGCTGGTGCCTCGGGACTTCAGGACTCCTTCGAAGAGCTTCTGAGTGTGTGGTCCGGCCTCGCCCTCGAGGCGCTTGATCAGCAATTCGACGCCGAGGCGACCCATCTCGCGCTCGTCTGCACTAACCGCGGTCATGGCCGGGGCGGACATCAGGGCGGCCTGATCAGACATCGCGATCGCGACGACGGAAAGGTCGTCAGGGACACGCAGGCCGCGAGCGAGCGCGCCGGCCATGACTCCCGGCGCCGCTTGTTCATTGAAGGCGAGCACGCCGGTGAGCCGGGGATTCGCGTCGAGCAGACCGTTGATCAAGGCGCTTCCCGCAGTTGCAGTTGAGTCGCACGCGACGGCCTCCAGCTCAAGCCCGAGCTCGGCGGCCACCCGTTCGGCCGCCTCCCGGGTCCGCACGGCTCCACCAAGCCCTGTCTCGACGACCGTCGCAGCCTGGTTGACCAGGGCGATGCTTCGATGGCCAAGGCCGGCGAGATGCTCCATCGCGACGCGGACGCAGTCGTCGAAATCGGTGTCCACCCAGTCCGCTTCGATCGCTCCGCCGGGGTGCCCGATCATGGCGAACGGGATGTCCGCGTCGTTGAGCACACTGATGCGCGGATCATCGAGGCGAACCTCCATGAGCAGCACTCCGTCGAGGAGCCCCTGCCCGACGAGAGCGCGCAGGGCGGCTAGCGACTGGGTCTCGGTGGTCCACAGCAGGAGGTGGTAATCCATCGACTGGGCGTGGTCGGAGGCGCCGAGTATGTAGCCGAGGCTGCTGATGTCGATCCCGCGGCCTCGACTGGGGAACACCAACGCGATGATCTTGCTCCGGCGCCCGCGCAGCCCTCGGGCAAAGGCGTTGGGCGTGTAGCGGAGCTCCTCCATCGCGGCCTCGATACGCGCACGCGTCTCGGCTGACACCGGCCGGGCGCCCGTGAGCACGTAGGAGACCGTGCTCAGCGACACCCCCGCCTTGCGCGCAACGTCAGCCATCGTGTTCACGTCGGTGGTTCGTCCCCTCGTCGGATGGCGCGATTCGAGTGCCGGTCCCTCGCGGCCCAGCGTTCGAGGTCCAATCGTTTCGAACGACCCTACCGCAGGACTGTTGACAAGGCGTGACGCCGGTCACTACGTTGCTCGAAACGTTTAGTCGAAACGTTTGGACACATCGTTTCGAATGGCAGGTCGGGATGTCGATTCGAAGCCGTCAACAGGAGGACGAACATGTTCAGGAGGATTCGGCGGGGCCGTACCCTCGCGCTCGCACTTGGCGCTGCCTCGGTGCTGGCCTTGGCGGCCTGTGGTGGCGGGAGCGGAGCCAGTGCGAGCGGCAAGACGTTCACGGTGTGGTGGTACGAGGACGCCGGGAACCCTCAGGATGCGGCCTGGCAGGACGCGCTGAAGGACTTCAAGGCGGCGCACCCCAACGTGAAGGTTCACTTCGAGCGGAAGGTCTGGCAGCAGATCCAGGATGCCGGGGCGATGATCCTGAACTCCAAGGACGCGCCCGACCTCCTCGAGTACAACAAGGGCAACGCCACCGCCGGCGCGGTGTCGTCCAAGGGCCTGCTCACCGACCTCACCTCGGAGGCGTCAAGTCAGGGCTGGGACAAGATCGCCGGATCTGCGCTGACCGTCGGCACCTACAACAGCAAGGGCCTGATGGGTCCGGGGAAGCTGTACGGCATCCCGTCGTACGGCGAGTACGTCAGCTTCGCCTACAACGAGGACATGTTCGCCAAGTACGGCGTGAAGGTGCCGACGACCATGGACGAGCTCGACGCGGCCTTCGCGAAGTTCAAGTCCGAGGGGATCACACCGCTCGCAGAGAGCGCCGCTGATTACCCGGCGCAGCACCTGCTCTGGGGCCTGGCGCTGTCGTACGCGGACCATGGCTGGTTGAACGGCTACTTCGGCCTGAAGGCGCCGCTCGACACCAGCTCGGACAGCCCGCTGACCAAGGCGGCTGAGACGATCGCGGACTGGACTGCGAAGGGCTACATCGACAAGAAGTCGAGCGGCATGAAGCCGGAGGACGCTTGGTCGTTGTTCCGCAGCGGGAAGGCACCGATCACGTACGCCGGCACCTGGATGGCAGGCGACTTCCGGGACAACATCAAGTCGTTCAAGTGGGGCCAGTTCCTGATGCCCGGCTCCGGGATCAATCCCGGTTCCGGCGGCAACATCTGGGTCGTTCCCACGAAGGCCGACAACAAGGACCTGGCCTACGACTTCATCGGTCTGACCCTGGACAAGAAGCGCCAGGACCTCATGGCCAACGCGGGCGGCGTTGCGCTTCACGCGGATCCCGCCGACGTGAGCGACCCGACCGGCAAGATGGTGAACCAGACCTTCTCCCAGCTGGTGTCCTCCGATGGCCTCGGGCTCTACGGCGACTGGCCAGTGCCGAACTTCTACCAGGTGATCCAGTCGAACACCCAGACCCTCGTGGCCGGGCGTCAGACCCCTGACGAGTTCATGAAGCAGCTCAAGACGGCGTACGACCAGGTGCAATCCACCGTGGGTGGTTGACGCTCGCCACGACCGGGAACGCCCCGCGCATCCACACGACGGATCGCAGCGGACGTTCTCAGAGGACGGGGACTGCTCCAAGCTCCCAATCCGGACCACTCCGGTGAGCGGTCCCCGTCCTTCCCTCTCCAGCCATCCGTCACGAAGGACAGCCATGACCACCACTGCCACGATCGCTCGCGGAGCCGGCCGAGTCTCTCCACTGTCCCGGCAGGCGCGGAAGGGCTACCTGCGTTACCTGCTCCCGGGCGCCGTCGGGTTCCTCGCCGTCGTGTTCGTGCCGTTCCTGATGAACATCGGCATCAGCTTCACGAACTGGTCCGGCGTTGGCAGTCCGACGTTTGTCGGCCTCGAGAACTACCGGCGTCTCATGCGCGACCACTTCTTCTGGTCCGCTTTCGAGCACAGCATCTGGTTCATCGTGGCGATGGCAATCGTGCCGACTGTCTTGGGCCTCTTCCTGGCCGCGGTCCTGTTCGACTACATCGAGCCCCGCTTCGGGCAGCGCGTCTCCAGTGTTCTGCGCGCCGGCTTCTACCTGCCGCAGGTTTTGCCGGTCGCTGTCGCGGGCGTTGTCTGGGGATGGATTCTCAACCCGTACGGCGCGATCAATGCGGCTCTGCAGCAGCTCGGGATCGACGATCCGCCGAACTGGCTCGGTGACTCTCGCTGGGCCCTGCCGTCGGTCATGTTGGTCCTGGTGTGGATGCAGCTGGGGTACGGACTGGTCATCTTCATGGCAGGGATGGCCCGCATCGATCCGCAATACCACGAAGCCGCGGAGCTCGACGGCGCCTCCTGGTTCGCTCGATTCAGACACGTCACGGTTCCCCACCTGCGACCGGAGGTCTTCGTCGTGCTGCTCACCACGGCGATCGCCGCCTTGAAGGTGTTCGGGCCGGTGTACGTGCTGACCAAGGGCGGTCCCGGCAACGCGACGAATGTCCCGTCCTACTACTCCTACTCGAACTTCTTCGGCTCCCTGCAGGTCGGCTACGGCGCTGCCGTCGCGACGATCCTGACCCTCGTCGTGATCGCCATGGCCATCGTGTTCATCCGGATCCAGTCCAAGAACGAAGGGGTGTAGCAGCCATGACGCTCACCAAGGAGGCGCGCACCGTCACCATCGGCAGTCCACGCGTAGGGCGCAGAGCGCGTACTGGCTCGAGCCCCAAGCGCGCGGGCAGCGGCTCGCGCCATCGCCGCGGAGCGACCCGTTGGGTCACCCTGGGACTGCTCGCACTCGCCGCCGTCCTCGCACTGTTTCCGTTCATCCTGGCCGCCGTCAACGCGGTCAAAACGGCTGGCGACTATGCCGCACACGGTCCGCTGGCGATGCCCCACTCGTTCGACCTCAATGGCATCAAGACCTTCTGGCAGAACGTCGACTACACGAACAAGCTCACCAACAGCATCATCATCAGCGGCTCGGTCGCCGTCGTCGGGACGCTGATCAGCTTGTTCAATGCCTACGCGCTGGGCATCGGGAAGGTCAGGGCACGACGATCACTCCTGCTGCTGCTGCTCCTTGCCACGACGGTTCCACAAGAAGCGCTCATCTACCCGCTGTACTACATGGCGAACAACACGGGCCTGTACAACACCAAGCTCGTCGTCATCATCATCAGCTCCGTGATGTCGAGCGCGTTCGGCACCTACCTGATCGCCTCCACGCTTTCTGAGTTCCCCCGGGGGGTCTTGGAGGCGGCCCGGATCGACGGAGCGAACCGCTGGCAGGTCCTGCGCATGATCGTTGTGCCGATCATCTGGCCCACCCTGACGGTCCTCATGACGTTCTTCTTCATCTGGACCTGGAACGACTTCTTCCTTCCGCTGATCATGCTGCCCTCGAATGACAACCAGACGGTCTCCGTAGCCATGGGCAGCCTTCAGGGGCAGTACACGAGCTCGCCCACAGGCCTGGCCGCAGCGTCGTTGATGGGTCTCCTCCCCGCGGTCGCGTTCTTCCTGATCTTCCAGCGAACGTTGACGCGAGGAGCCGTGGCCGGCGCCGTCAAGTGATCGCTTCAACCTCCCTCGAATACCAGAAAGGCACCACAACGTGGCCCAGCCCACACCAGCCCACACCTCTCTTCACGACCAAGACCCGGACGCCTGGTGGCGCACGGCGGCGGTGTACCAGGTCTACATCCGCTCGTTCGCGGATGGGGATGGTGATGGGATCGGCGACATCGCGGGATTGCGTGCCCGGCTGCCCTATCTGGCTGAACTCGGCGTGGACGCGCTCTGGATCAACCCGTGGTACCCGTCGCCTCAGGCGGATGCGGGTTACGACGTCGCCGACTACCGCGGCATTGAACCGACGTACGGGACCCTTGCCGAGGCGGAGGCCCTGATCGACGAGGCGCATGCAGCGAACCTGCGGGTGATCCTCGACATCGTTCCCAACCACACGTCTTCCGCACACCGCTGGTTCCAGACGGCGCTTGCGGGTGATCAGGCCGCCCGGGCGCGGTACATCTTCAGGCCAGGCCGCGGCGAGCGCGGCGAGTTTCCTCCCAACGACTGGCACAGCCAGTTCGGCGGGCCCGCATGGACCCGGGTGTCCGATTCATACGGAACCCCAGGCGAGTGGTACCTGCACCTGTTCGCACCCGATCAGCCAGATCTCAACTGGGAGAACGGAGAGGTTCGCGACGAGTTCGAGGACGTCCTCCGGTTCTGGTTCGACCGAGGCGTCGACGGATTCCGCATCGATGTGGCACACGGGCTGAGCAAGACCCCAGGACTCCCGGACGCCGGCCTCCGCGATCGCGGTGCCCTCGACACAGCGGCGCATCCGGCCTGGGACCACGACGACGTGCACGAGATCTATCGCAGCTGGCGCAAGATCGCGGACTCATACGCTCCGCCGCGAATCTTCGTCGCCGAGTCATGGGTGCCCACGAGCGAACGTCTGGCCCGGTACCTGCGTCCCGACGAGCTGCACCTCGCCTTCCAGTTCGACTTCCTGCAGGCACCTTTCCGCGCGGACCACCTGCGCGCGATCGCCGATGAGGCCATGAATGCCGTCGCCGACGTCAGCGCTCCCAGCACCTGGGTGCTGTCCAACCACGACGTCGTCCGGCACGTGACCCGCTATGCCCGAACCCAACCCGACCACCTCGTCGACAGGGTCTGGGAGCAACAGCGGTGGGCGACAGAGACACCCGACCTGGAGCTCGGGGTGCGCCGGGCCCGCGCGGCTCTCATGATGGTGCTCGCACTTCCCGGCAGCGCGTACCTGTACCAGGGCGAGGAACTGGGACTTCCCGAAGTTGAGCACATCCCAAGCGACCGACGGCAGGATCCCGTCTTTGAGCAATCGGGCAGGGCGCTCCCTGGGCGCGACGGCTGTCGCGTTCCGCTGCCGTGGGTGGGTTCCGCGCCCTCCTACGGGTTCAGCGCAGCAGATGCGGCGGCCGAGCCTTGGCTTCCCCAACCGGGCGACTGGGGACCTCTCACGGTGGCAGCCCAGGACCAGGACCCCGCCTCGACCTTGGGGCTGTATCGGGAGTGCCTGCGCCTACGCCGACAGGTCCTGCTGAGCAAGCCCTTCGCGTGGGTTGACTCCCCGAAGGAAACGCTGGCGTTCCGTCGGGGCGACGTCGAGTGCTGGCTCAACAGCGGTGCCGAGGTCGTACGGCTGCCGGCCGGGAACGTCCTCCTGAGATCCACGCCGGAGGGCGAAGACGGCGTGTTGCCCCCGAACTCGGCGGCGTGGGTGATGACGGTTGTCCCGTGACGGGGTCGCTCACGAACAGTCCCGAGCATGTGCCGGAGGCGCCGCTCGGGCAGACGCCGACGCTCAAACACCGGCAGGGCGTTGCTTGGTATCCGACCCTCAGGAGGATCAGATGAGGCACGAATCACGATGGGGCCCGGACCGTTTGATCGCATCGACCGGCTCTCTTCGAATGGCTCCGGTCACGATGAAGGACGTCGCGGCCGCGGCCGGCGTCAGCATCAAGACTGTTTCTCGCGTCGTCAACGGTGAGGACCAGGTGAGTCCCGGAACCAGGCAGGTTGTCGAGGACGCGGTCCTGCGCCTTGGGTATGTGAGGAATGAACACGCAGCCGCTCTCCGGCGCACGGTGGACCGGTAGGCATGGCCGTTGTTGATCACCGCGGACCGCACCGTGCGACCGCTGCCGTTGGAGACGGGGGTGTTCTCGTCCCCCGGCTGCTGAGACACCACCCCGCGCGGGACCACGAGAGCGCCGAGCTCGGACCGGGCCGGTGACGATGTTCACGATGGAGGCGCGCGCGGGTCCCGGCGTAGCGGCACCACGACCAGGACGATGTGAACCTCAGGAGAAGCATGCACCTCAACGCCCCGACGACCGTCGATGCGTCGGTCTACCTCGACCCGGCTGCGGCGGTGGACGAGCGTGTCGAGGACCTGCTCGCACGGATGACTCTGCCGGAGAAGGTGGGTCAGATGCTGCAGCTGGACGCCAGGCAGGACCTGGTCGACACCGTGCAGACTCGACTGGCCGGCTCGGTCATCCACGCCTCCCCGACACGCATCGGGGAGGCGATGGAGCTGGCCCGCGGCACTCGGCTCGGCATCCCGCTGCTGTTCGCCGACGACTGCATCCACGGTCACTCGTTCTGGCCAGGGGCGACGATCTTTCCCACACAGCTGGGGATGGCATGCTGCTGGGACCCCGCGCTGCTCGAGCAGATGGCCCGGGTCACTGCGGTCGAAGTCGCCGCAACGGGCATCGTCTGGACGCTTTCGCCGGTGCTGTGCATCACCCGCGACCTGCGGTGGGGTCGGGTCGACGAGACGTTCGGAGAAGACCCGTTCCTCATCGGCGAGCTCGGCGCAGCGATGATCCGCGGATATCAGGGCTACGGCCTGACCGACCCGACCGCCATCTTGGCCTGTGCCAAGCACTTCGCGGGCTATTCCGAGACCCAGGGTGGGCGAGACGCGAGCGAGGCCGACCTGAGCCCGCGCAAGCTGCGCTCGTGGTTCCTGCCGCCCTTCGAGCGAGCCGTCGAGGCCGGGGCCAGGACGTTCATGCTCGGCTATCAGTCGATTGACGGGGTCCCGGTCACGGCGAACCGCTGGCTTCTGAGCGACGTGCTCAAGCGGGAGTGGGGCTTCACGGGCACGCTCACCACCGACTGGGACAACGTCGGGCGCATGGTGTGGGAGCAGCAGGTATGCGCAGACGACGTCGAGGCGGCATCCGTCGCCGTCCGGGCAGGCAACGACTTCGTCATGAGCACTCCCACCTTCTTCGAAGGCGCCCTCGAGGCCGTGCGCCGCGGGCAGCTCGACGAAGAGGAAATCGACGAAGCGGTGCGCCGCATCTTGCGGCTGAAGTTCGAGCTGGGCCTGTTCGAGAACCCGCGGGCCCCGGATCCTGAGCGGCAACGGGAGGTGATCGGGTGCGCCGAGCACGCTGACCTGAACCTCGCGGTGGCGCGCCGGTCCCTGGTGCTGCTGCGCAACGAGGGTGTGCTGCCGCTCGAAGGCGGACTGAGCTCGGGTGGTCAGGGTCGCGCCATTGCGCGCGGGGCGGCCCGCACCGTGGCGGTGATCGGTCCCAACGGAGACGATCCCCAGGCCATGCTGGGCGACTGGGCCGGGGCGTCGGGCCAGACCGACTGGATGCCCGAGGGACACCCGCGCGGGTCCGTTGAGACCGTGCTCGACGGCTTCCGCGCCGTCGTGCCCACCGACTGGTCTGTTGCTCACGCGCGAGGGTGCGAGATCGAGGTCCTCGTTCCCGATCCCGCCGGCCCATTTCTCCCCGATGGCCAGCCCCGGCCGCCGATCTTCAGCCCTGCTCCCGTCGACCAGGACCTGCTGCAGCAGGCGGTCGCGGCGGCCCGGAACGCTGACTACGCCGTCGTGGTGGTCGGCGACACCATCGCGTTGACCGGTGAGTCGTGCTCGACCGCCACCCTCGACCTGCAGGGCGGCCAGATCGCACTGCTGGACGCGGTCGCCGCCACCGGGACGCCCATGATCGTGGTGCTCGTCCAGTCCAAGCCCAGCACGCTGCCGACCTCTGCTCTCCAGGCTGCGGCGATCGTCGAGGCGTTCAACCCCGGCATGCGCGGTGGGCGCGCAATCGCGGAGCTCGTCCTCGGGCTCATCGAGCCCAGCGGTCGGTTGCCGATCTCGTTCGCGCGTCACGTCGGCCAGCAACCGGTCTACTACAACCAGGTTCGTGGTCAGCACGGCGACCGCTATGCCGACCTCACCCAGGATCCTCTCTTCGCGTTCGGAGAAGGACTGAGTTACACCACCGTCAGCTACGACCAGTTGATCCTCCACACGGAGATCGTCTCGGCTGCTGGCGTCATCGAGGCGACGGCCGTGCTCACCAACACTGGGGGCCGCCCCGCCCTGGAAACCGTGCAGGCCTACATCAGTGACCTGACCACGAGCGTCACCTGGGCCGAGCAGGAGCTGAAGGGATACACCCAGGTGGAGCTACCTCCGGGGGAGACCCGAGAGGTGCCCCTCGCCATACCCGCTACGCGGTGCTCGCTGGTCGATGCCGCAGGCCGTCGCGTTGTCGAACCCGGTGCCTTCGAGCTCCGGGTCGGCCCGAGCTCACGGCGCCGCACCCACCTCGTCGCCGAGTTCCAGATCTCATGACCGGCCTCAGCTGGGCTGGTCGCTCGACCCGGTTCGACCCGTGAACAGCGAGGCCCACGATGACCCGTCCTTCCACGCCCCTGGGGCTCGTCGCCGACATCGGTGGCACGAACGCTCGCTTCGCGCTCGCGGATCCGCGGACCAGGCTGCTGTCTCAGGAACTCACGTTGCCGACCAGCTCGGCGCGAAGGTTTGTCGAGCTTGTCGAGGACTATCTCGCCAAGGTCGGCGCCGACTCGGTCGATGCTGCGTGCTTCGCGATCGCCGGTCCGGTCAGCGGCGACCGCTGCACGCTGACCAACGCCGAGCTCGACTTCTCCATCGAGGAGACGAAGCGTGACCTCGGACTGAGCACGCTGCTCGTGGTCAATGACTTCGCCGCCGCTGCCCGGTCGATCCCTGAGCTGGGTCCGCAGGACCTGTTCCAGGTCGGAGAGGTTCGCCTCGACCTCGCGCGTGGTGCGGTCGCCGTCGGCCCCGGCACCGGGCTCGGTGTGGCGACCATCCTCCCGGATCACACGGGGTGGCGCGTCCAGCCCGGTGAAGGCGGACACGTGGCACTGGCGTGCCTCCACGAGGACGAGCTGGAGGTCGTCCGTGCGCTGCGCAAGAGCTGGGGCTATGCCAGTGCCGAAATGGTGCTCTCGGGACCGGGCCTGGTCCGCCTTTACGGGGCGCTCGCCGAGGCGCACGGCACCAGCGCAGTCGCTGACGTGCGGCCCGACGAGATCGTCGAACGCGCGCTGTCGAGCACGGATTACACGTGCGTGGCGACTCTTGGGATGTTCTGTGAGCTGCTCGCCACGGTCGCCGCGAATGCTGCTCTCACGACGGGGGCGACCGGTGGTGTGTTCCTGGCCGGGGGGATCGTCAAGAGGTTCCCCGAATTCCTGGCCCAGAGTGGCTTCCGTGAACGCTTCACCTGGCACCCTCACGCGGGCACGTACCTCGATCAGATCGCCACGGTGATCGTTATGGCCCCGGAACCGGGACTCACCGGAGCTCTCCAAATCCTCGCCGATCACGAGCCCGCACGATGAAATGGATCCTCGCCAGGCAGGACGCCGAGGCAGCGGACTCCGCGGCTTCCAGCCTGGTCCTCGTCCGTGGCAGTGTCGTTGGCCGCGCCGTCAACAGCGAGCAGATGCGCAGAGTGGGGGTCTGCGCGATGCGCCGACTGTGCGGCCCCCGAATTTCGGTCCGGTTCTTGTGAGAATCCATCCACCAGGGAGAGGACTGGTGTGAGTTCCTGATGGCTGCAGCGAAGAGGTCGAGCCCGGAGCAGATCGTGGCGTGGTCGGTGATGCGGAGAAGCTGCAGCTCCAGCGGTCGACGGTCCCTCAGGGTGCAAGAAGACTTGGGGTCAGCGAGCAGACGTTCTACCGATGGCGCGCCAAGTACGGCGGGTTGAAGGCGGACGAGGGGTCCGGCTGAAGAGGCTTGGAGCAGGAGTACGCGCGGCGGTTCACGGTGCAGGCTAGGGTGGCCGCACCAGCAACCGGATTGGCTCAACGCAATATCGGCTGGTGCACCCCTGGGGTGCACGCCCCCGAGGTAACGGGAGGCAACCGGAGGCAACGGGAGCTCGGTTTCACGCTCGGGCCGGCGGTTCGCGCGTGATCGAGCGTGGTGGTCCTACGGTTCAACTCCCCCCTCGCGCACGTGAGTGGCTGGCCCCGGGTCTTCGGATCCGGGGCTTCGTCCATTCCGCAGGCGTCGGTGGTTCGAAGCGCCCAGCAGGCTTCCTCGAGCCCCGGCCACGCTGCCGAGGGCGACGTCTGCGCATGGGTCTTCAGACCTGGATCGCAGCGCCCGGCGACGTGAAGTCTCGACGTAGGGCGTGTCAGCGCACGGCGACCGGGTTGACCGGCGCACCGACGGCGCCGGTGATCTTGAGGGGCGCGGCGGTGAGCAAGAAGTCGTGGTTGCCGTCGGCGGCGCAGGCCCCGGCGAGCGCATCCGGGTCCCACATCTCGCCGATGAAGAGGCCGATGTGGGGGATCACCACCTGGTGGAGTGGCTGGAACGCGTCGTCGAACTCGTTCGGCCGAACCTCGAACCCCCACGTGTCCGTCGCGATCGCGGCGATCTCCGTGCGGTGCAGCCAGTCGACCGTGGTGAAGGACAGGCCGGGCGCGGAGCCTCCGGCGTACTCGCCCCAGCCCTCGCGTCGCGCGCGGGTGAGCTGGCCGGTCCGGACGACGACGATGTCGCCGCGACCCACGGCTGACGTGGGCCCCTGGGCGGCGATCGTTGCCTCCAGGTGCTCCTCGGTGATGGCGAAGCCGTCCGGGAGCTCACCGTCCTCGCCGAACGTCCTGCCGACGTCGAGCAGGACGCCGCGGCCGGCGATCCGGTCGGCCACCGTCTCGATGCCGGTCACTGCGTCCCCGAGACTGGTGACCACCTGCTCGGCGGGGCGGCCGTTCCAGGCGCGCCCGTGGTCGAAGATGTGGCCGAGACCGTCCCACTGCGTCGAGCACTGCAACGGCATCGCGATCACGTCGTCAGCCCCGCCGATGCCGTGCGGGAAGCCTTGGACACCGGCGGCCGCATCACACCCGGTGTCGAGCATCGTGTGCACCGGGTTGGTGCGCCGGCGCCAGCCTCTCTGCGGTCCGTCCATGTCGAAGGACTGCGACAGCGAGTACGACGCACCGGTCCGCACCAGCGCCGCTGCCTCGCGCCGCTTGGCGTCGTCGAGGAGGTTCATCGTCCCGAGCACGTCGTCCGGCCCCCAGCGACCCCAGTTCGACACGCGGGCCGCTGCCTTCGCGATCGCGCCCTCCGGGTCGGTCCGGTCCAGGTCCTCCGGCCTCACGAGGTCGCCTCGTCGAGCTCGGCGAAGGTGTCGGCCACCCAGTCGGCGATGTGGTCCCTGACGTGCGGGAGGTGGTCGAGCCCGATGTGCTCCGTGGCGCCCTCGTCGGGGGTGAAGACCCGCAGCTCACGCTTCGGGCTGCGCACCGCCTGGTCGTAGGAGCGGTGCGCGTACTCGAGCGGGATCTGCCGGTCGTTCTGCCCGTGCACGACCAGGAACGGCACGGTGATCTGCTCCACCACCCCGTCGAGGTGCACCTGCTCGGCCTTCGCGATGAAGGCGTCGACGTCGCTCTCCCCCCAGACCCACAGCACGTGGTCCCAGTAGTGCGGGACGGGGTTCTCCCCCTCGCGCTCGAGCCGGCGCTTCTGCACCGCGCCCCAGTCGTGGTTCGCACCCCAGGCCACGCACAGCGCGAGTCGCTTCTCGAACGCCGCCGCGCGGGGGGCGTAGTAGCCACCGAGCGACCAGCCCGCCAGCCCGATCCGGTCGCGGCGTACGTCGGCGCGGGTCTCCAGCCAGTCGACGCAGGCCGCGGCCCACACCTCGGTGTCGACCCGGGCGGTCAGCCCCCGCAGCCGCAGCGCCTCGCCGCTGCCGGGGCAGTCGACCATGAGCGTGGAGATGCCACGGGCGGCCATCTCCCGGTGGAAGCCGGAGCCGATCATCATCTCCTTGGTCGAGTCCAGCCCGTTCCACAGGATCATCACCGGCGTCGGCTCGCCGTCGACGGAGGCGTTGCAGAAGTACGCCGGCAGCGCGGTCTCCACGTCACCCTCGCGGTAGGGAACCTCGACCTTGGTGGTGGTCGGGTCGCTCAGCTCCAGCGACCGCACCAGCAGGTCGACGCTGCGCTGGTACTCGACGTTGCGGCCGGCGTCCGTCGCGCTCTGCATCCGCTCCGCCTGCGAGACGTGGACCGAGGCCCGGAAGTACTTCTGCGCGGCCGTGCGGAGGTGACGCGCCTTCTCCGCCTCCGCGGCCTGCTCCTCGAGCTGGTCGGCGACCCGCCGCCACGCCGCCATGAACTCCTTCGTGCCGACGTCGGAGCCCTGCGCGGCGAGCTCCCGCAGCGGGCGGCAGGCCCGGTCGACCTCGTCGATCATGCCTCCGCTGTTGAGCGTCGCGACGACGCCCAGGTTCCAGACGTAGTTGCCGGGGAAGTACTCGAACATGGTGATCCTTCGGTGGGGTGCGGTGGCGGGCTGCTCAGGTGGCCGGAGCGAGCGGCGGGCCGTCGGGCCGGAGGGCGTCGGAGACGGTCTTGGCGCCCGCGTGCGAGGAGGCCCCTCCGTCGACGGGCAGGTCGACTCCGCTGACGAAGGACGCGGCGTCGCTCAGCAGGAAGCACACGACGGCGGCCACCTCCTCGGGCAGGCCGACCCGACCGAGCGGGGCGGCGGCGATCGAGGCCTCGCGGAAGACTTCCGGCGCGGTCGCGGTCATGGCGGTGTCGATGAAGCCGGGGTGGACGGCGTTCACGCGGATGCCCCTCGGTCCCAGCTCCAGGGCGGCGGCCCGGGTGAGCCCGCGCAGCGACCACTTGCTGGCGGTGTACGCGACCGGGTAGTGCCCCTGGAAGGCGGCGAGCGACCCGATGTTGACGACGGAGGCACCCGCGGGCATCAGCGGCGTCAGCGCCTGGATGCCCAGCAACGGACCGAGCACGTTGACCGCGTGCGTGTCGAGGAATGCCTCAGGGGTGACGTCGCCGACCCGCGCGCGCCACGTCGTCCCCGCGCAGTTGACCAGGCCGTGCACGCCGTCGCCGGCGAGCGCGCTGGCCAGCGCCGCCCACTGCGCGGGTTCACGCACGTCCAGGGACCGCACGTCACCGGAGGCGATGCGGTCGACGGCGACCACCCGGGCGCCGGCCACTCGCGCGGCGTCGACCACCGCGGCTCCGATCCCGGACGCAGCCCCGGTGACGACGACGGTGCGCCCGGCCAGGCTGCTCATCGCAGCACCTGCCGCGCAACCGCTGCGTCCCGGCGCCGGACGGCGGGGATCGTCGGCGCGGGGGCCGCGGTGGCGACCCGGTTGCTGAGGGAGCCGATGCCCTCGACCGTCAGAGTCACCAGATCTCCGTCTTGCAGCGCGGGTGGGTCCTGGGACCCGTTGCGGCCCCAGAGCTCGGCGAGGCAGCCGCCGTTGCCGACCGTCCCCGAGCCGAGCACGTCGCCGCACTCGACCCAGCTGTCCCTGGACGCGTACGCGATCATCGCCTCGAAGGTCCACCCCGCGTTGGCGAGCAGGTCACGGCCGACCACGACGCCGTTGACCTCCGCGGTGCACCAGAGGTCGAGGAAGCCGTCGGCGTCCCGCTGCGGCTCGAGCTCGTCGGCGGTGACGATCCACGGGCCGAGCGTGGTGGCGAAGTCCTTGCCCTTCGCCGGGCCCAGCCGGACCTGCATCTCGCGCGACTGCAGGTCCCGCGCAGACCAGTCGTTCATGATCGTGTAGCCGAAGACATGGTCGCGCGCCGCCTCGACGCTCAGCGACGTGCCAGGCGCGCCGACGACGACCGCGACCTCGAGCTCGAAGTCCCGCGCCCGGCACGCAGCGGGAAACGGGACGTCGACGTCCGGACCCAGGATCGTGTGCGGGTTGGTGAAGTAGAACGCCGGCGCGTCGTACCAGGCGTCCGGGACGCCCGCGTTGCCGTCGACGCTGCGCCGGACGCCGTCCACGTGCTCCTCGAAGGCGACGAAGTCGCGCACCGACGCCGGCTGCAGCGGCGCGAGCAGACGGACCGAGGACAGCGGTCGGGCCAGCTCCCGCCTGCGCGCGGCCTCGGCGAGGCGGGCGGCGGCGTCGATCCCGATCGCCACCACCTCGCGCATCGAGATCCCTTCGGGGAAGGCGAGCACGGTGTCGTTCACGACCACGCCGACGCGCGGCGCAGCGAGGCCGGCCGCGGCGAAGGTGGCGAGTCTCATCGGTGGCTCACACCGGTGGTGCGACGAAGACGCCGCGGTCGGGGTCGTTGAAGGACTGCTTGGCGACGAACTCGTTCATCGGGTTCGCGGTGCCCCACTGGTCGGTCACCTCGGGGTCGGAGAAGTCGTAGAGGTGCGGGTGCCAGGTGTCCTCGTCGAGCTCCTCGAGCTCGGTCGTGTACTCGATGGTGTTGCCGTGGGGGTCGAGGAAGTAGGTGAAGGTGTTGTTGCCCGCCAGGTGCCGGCCGGGCCCCCACACCTTCTCCACCCCGGCCCGCATCAACCGCCCACTGCCGCGCATGTACTCGTCGATGCCGCGCATCTCGAAGGAGGCGTGGTGCAGCGACACGTGCGGGCACCGCGCGATCGCGAGGCTGTGGTGCGCCGGGTTGGTCCGCATGAACCACATCACCTCGCCCATGTGGGGCGACCACAGGGTGTCGGAGAGAGCGAAGCTGAGGTGCTGCTCGTAGAACGCGACGGTGGCCTCGGGGTTCGGCGCATTGATGACGACGTGCGAGAGCTTGACCGGAATCGACTCCCCCTCCTCGATCCGGCGGTGTTGCCGCACGGCAACGTCCGAGGAGATCTCCACGGTCCGGCCGTCGTTGTCGAAGAACCGGAAGCCGTAGCCGCCGCCGGGGGTCTGCAGCGTGTCCGGCTCCGCGACCAGCCGTATGCCGGCCGAGGACAGCCGCTGCGCCATCGCGTCGACATCGCCCGCGGTGGCGGCACCGAACGAGATCAGGTCGAGCCGCTTCTCGTCGGCCCGGCGCAGCCGCACGGAGTACTGCTCCGGCGATCCCTCGGCGGCGAGGAAGGCGATGCCCTCGTCGGTGACCTCCGGCGACAGCCCCCACATCTCGGTGTAGAAGTGCAGCTGCTTGTCGTAGTCGGGCACCGCGAGGTCGACGTGGCGCAGGTGGGTGATCAGTCGCTCCCCGCGCTCGTTCACCGGGGCGTTGACGGGGCTGTTGTCAGTGGTCATGAGCGTTCCTCGGTCGCAGGGTCTGGTCAGGCGGGGTCGGCGAGCAGGTGCGTGATCCGGCCCATCAGGCCCGGCACGTCTCCCTGGACACGGTCGAGGAGCCACTGGCCGAGCTGGACCGAGGCCTCGACGACCGTCTTCGCACGCGGCAGCCGCCGCTCGGTGAAGGCGCTCCACACCGCGTCGGTCAGCTCGTCGTGCGCCAGCAGCACCTCGGCGAGCACCGCGGCGTCCTCGAGCGCCTGCGCCGCACCTTGGGCCAGGGTCGGAGGGCAGGTGTGCGCGGCATCGCCGATCAGGACGACCCGGCCCCGGTGCCAGGGGCCGTCGAGGACGTGGGTCTCGAACCGGGTGTAGTTGACCCGCGACGGGTCGGTCATCCGCTCGCGGATCTCGTCCCACGGACCGTGGTAGGCCGCGGCCAGGCCCCGCATGACGTCGAGCGACTCCTCGGGGGAGAGCTGGCTGCGGTCCTGGACGTCCTCGACCAGGTAGGCGTACAGCGAGTCCGGGCCGGTCGGGCAGTAGCCGGCGATGTAGCACGGCCCGCCGTAGTAGAGGTCGGTGCGCGTCACCGAATCAGGCCGCGAGGCGAAGACCCGCCAGATCCCCATACCGGTGCTCTGCGGCTCGAGATTGATGCCGAGCTGGTGCCGCGTCCAGGACCGGATGCCGTCGGCGCCGACGACGAGGTCGTACCGCGCCGTCGACCCGTCGGCGAAGGTCACGTCGACCCCGGCGTCGTCCTGGGCCAGCGCCGTGCACGTCGTCGCGAACCTGACCTTGGCCCCCGCCCTGGAGGCACGGTCGACCAGGATGGCCGCCAGGTCGGGTCGGTACATGCCGAGCGTCGCGGGCAGGTCCGCGCCGCCGGTGCGGATCTCGGTGAGCTCGACGAGCAACGTTGCTGCCGGGTCCGGCGCGCGCAGGCCGAGGGTGTCGAACGCGTAGCCGCGGCCGGCGACCTCGTCCCACACGCCGAGCCGGCGGAGCACCCGCAGCGCGTTGCCCTGCAGGGTGATGCCGGAGCCGAGCGCGCTGACGTCCGGCTTGACGTCGACGAGGTCGACCGAGACCCCGGCCTCGGCGAGGAAGGTGGCGGTCGCACAGCCGGCGGCGCCGGCGCCGACGACGAGCACGGATCGGACTGCGGGCACGACAGGCTCCTGGTGAGGTGGCGGGCTGACCGTCGTACGACGGAACGAGCGAACGACGGGGTGACGGGCACCACTGTGCGAGCCGCTCGAACGATCAGGGAAGTGCAGATCGGTGATCGATCTCATCCACCAGGTTTATGGTGACCTTGTGACCGAGCGGCCCCTCCGCAACCTCGACCTCAACCTGCTCCCGACGCTCGACGCCCTCCTCCGCGAGCGCAACGTCACCCGCGCCTCCGAGCAGCTCGGCCTCAGCCAGCCCGCTGTCTCCGCGGCCCTCGCCCGGCTGCGCCGGCACTTCGGCGACGAGCTGCTGCACCGCACGGGCAACCAGTACGAGCTCACGCCGCTTGCGCAACAGCTCCGGGGAGCGACCGAGGCGGCGCTGTCCGGAGTGCAGCGCGTGTTCGACGCCTCCCCTGCGTTCGATCCCGCGTCCTCGGACCGCACCTTCCGGTTGATGATGTCCGACTACGCGACCGCCGTCCTCGGCGAGCAGCTCGTGCGCCGCCTCGCGGACATCGCCCCCGGCGTGCGCCTGCAGCTGAACCAGACCGAGCCGACGTTCGTCGACAACGCGGCAGAGACGCTTCGCAGCGTGGACGGCATGGTGCTGCCCCACGGGTTCCTCAAGGACATCCCGGTGGTCGACCTGTACGAGGACACCTGGGTCTGCGTGGTCAGCCCGGACAACGAGCGGGTCGGCGACGAGCTGACCATGGACGACGTCGCCACCCTCCCCTGGGTGATGCTGTGGAACCTCCCCACGGCGTTCGCCCCGGCCGCTCGTCAGCTCAACCTGCTCGGCGTCGAGCCGCTGGTCGAGATCACCGTGGACAGCTTCCTGACCGTGCCGTTCCTCATCGCCGGCACGCGACGCATCGCCGTGCTCCAGACGCGGCTGGCACACCGGCTCGCGGCGACGGCCGGGGTGCGCCTGCTGCCCTGCCCCTGGGACGCCATCCCGCTCAAGGAGGCGTTCTGGTGGCACCCCTCGCACCGTCGCGACCCGGCCCACCAGTGGCTGCGCAAGCTCCTGCAGGAGGTCGGCGAGGACCTGATGTCCGCGACGTGACCTGCCGCTATCCACGGGATGGATAGCGGCACCCAACATGTCTGACTTCCGCGCGGCGGCGGGTCGCGGCGACCCTCGTCGCCAGTGACGCCTGTCACGACCGGTGACCCGGTCCGACCCCACGGAGCCGCCATGTCCGTCAGCAACGCCACCACGCCGTCGTACCGCTCTGCCCCGACCCGGCAGGCCGGGCGCCCCCAGGGCCTGCTGCTCATGATGATGAGCTGCCTGCCCATCCTGGGCGCCGTCCTGCTCGCGCCCGTGCTGCCGAGGATGCAGGACCACTTCGGCAACACGCCGAAGGCCCAGGCCCTGGTACCGCTCTCGCTCACCGTGCCCGCCCTGATGATCGCGCTGCTGGCGCCGTTCGCCGGGCGCATCGTCGACAGGTTCGGGCGCAAGCGCCTGCTGGTCGCCGCCCTCGTGGTGTACGCCGCCTTCGGCACCGCACCGCTGTGGCTCGGCGGGCTCGAGGCGATCGTGCTCAGTCGCGTCGGCGTCGGGCTCGCCGAGGCAGCGATCATGACCTGCTGCACCACGCTGATCGCGGACTACTTCTCCGGACCGGCCCGTGACCGCTGGCTGGGCCTGCAGACCGTGTTCGCGTCGCTGTCGGCGACGCTCTTCTTCGCCCTCGGCGGTGCGCTCGGCGCCCACAACTGGCGCACGCCGTTCTGGCTCTACGCGTCGAGCCTCGCGTTCGCGGTGCTCGCCGCGACCCTGCTCTGGCAGCCTCGACCGCACGGCACCGCCGACGCCACGCGCCCGGACCTGCCACCCCTCCCGGTCCGCTCGCTGCTCGCCGCGTGCCTGGTCTCGCTCTTCGGTGGCATCGTCTTCTACACGCCGATCGTGGAGCTGCCGTTCCTGCTCGACCACGCAGGGGTCAGTGCCGTGCCCGTGATCGGCGCGATCACCGCGCTGGCCTCGGCCGCCACCGCAGCCGGCGCGTTCACCTTCGGACGCATCTCCCGCAGGGGCACCGCGATCCTCCTCCCGATCGCCTTCGCTCTCGCCGGCGTCGGACTGGTGGTCGTGGGTGTCGGGGCTTCGGTGCCGGTGATCGTCGTCGGTGCGGTCGTCGCGTCCGCGGGCACCGGCGTGATGCTGCCCACGCTGCTGGTCTGGGCGCTGTCGGGGCTGACCTTCGAGCAGCGTGGTCGCGGCACCGGCCTCTGGACGGCGGCGCTCTTCCTCGGCGAGTTCGTCTGTCCGCTGCTGGTGCTGGCCCTCGCCGCCGCGCTCGGCGGGCTCGGCGCAGCGGTCGCCCTCGTCGGAGCCGCCTCGCTCCTGGCCGCCGCGATCGCGCGGGCGGCTCTCACCGCACGTGCCGCAACGTCCCTCCAGACGCTGTGAGGGGAGTCCAACCGGGCGCGCCGGTCCTCTGCGTGCCTTCCGTGGAGTCCTCCTGACGGTCCAGGTGCTCGAACTCGCCGGCGTGAGAACGGCGTCCGGCGGAGTCGCCGCTCCCCCTCGCGCACAGCAGAAGGCCCCGGTCGGTCCGACCGGGGCCTTCTCCGTTCCACCGGTGTGGCCTGGTCGTGCCTCAGCCGACCTGCGCGGCCCGCCGGCCGCGGCGTACCAGACCGGTGCCCAGGCCGAGGGCCACCAGGGCCGCGAGGGCGAGCCCGAGCAGTGCCTGGCCGGCGCCGGTCTCGGGCAGCACACCGGTGGCCCGGTGCGCCGCGGCGGTGTGGGTCCGCACCTCGCCCCGCACCTGCCCGGTGGCGGGCGCGGAGACCAGGCTGGAGTCCGTGCCGGTGGCGACCGAGACCATGGTCAGCGACGGGGTGAGCTGGAGCTGCGGGGTCAGGTCCGACGTCTGGCCCGTGGTCTCGTCCGGGACCTGGCCGGGCAGGGGGCTGTCGGCGTCGCCCTCGGACCCGGTGGCCGGGCGGTCCTTGCAGTGGCCCGGTACGCCGACGCCGCGGTTGTCGTCCTCGCAGTCCGCGTCGTTGCCGGAGCCGTTGTTGCCGTCCTGGCTGCTGGTGTCCACGCCACCGGTGCCGCCGGGCTGGTCGACGCCGCCGTTGGTCATCCCGTCGGGATCGGCCTGCGCCTGGAAGTCGTTCGGCTTGGCCAGACTGACCGATGAGCCGGCCTGCGCGGAGGACGCGGTCCCGGCCCGGGGCGTGCTCGTGTGGGCCGCGTGGTGGTGGCCGGTGGTCCCGTGGTCCACGTGCGTCGTGGTGGGTCGGTGTGCCTGGCCCGCTGCCGCGTGCGCCGACGGCGTCTCCGGGTGCGCCGCGAGTGCCGGCGCCGCGAACCCGATCGAGGCCGCTGCCACCGCGGCGGCGCCCGCCCGTGCGAGGGTCCGTGCGCGCAGCGGCCGGCTGTGCGTCCGGTCCAGCCGGTGCTGGGGGTCCTGACGGTGTTTCTGGTCCTGCCTGCGTGACATGTCCGCTCCCGTTGTCCCGTGCCGCCGCCGGGGTCTGGGATCGTTTCCAGGAGGTCCCGGACGACGGGTCTCGATGAGGTGTTGTGTCATCGGGAACGGGCGGTTCCGCCCCGGGGTCACGCGGCCGCGACGTGACGAGAAACACCGGAATGAGCGGGCCGCCACGGGGTACTTGGGCGGGTTTCGACGTGGCTGTGTCAGGAGCCGATTTCGGCCGGATGCGGGAGGCGGGCGGCCTGTCCGGGACCTTGGTCCTGAGGTTCCAACGTAGCGAAGCCGCGGCCCGGATGCGAACCGGCCGACGCTCGTCGCCGACGTGCGGCCGACCGGGCGCAGCGGATCCGGACCGGCCTCTCAGTTCCGCGGTTTCCGGGACCGGCCGGGGCGGCCCGTGCGACAGTGAGCCGGTCTCGGGGACGCAGCGCGGAGGGCGTGGGCGGGCAACCGGTCAGGAAGTGGGTTGCCGCGATGAGCCACCTCGCGACGTCGATGACCACGCGGCTCGGCACGGTCACCCTGCGGCCTGCGACACCTCACGACCGCGCCTTCCTCCGCGAGGTCTACGCCTCGACCCGCGACGACGAGCTGGCCCGCGCCGGCTCCCCCGCGGAGCAGCGGGAGACCTCCGTCCAGGTGCAGTTCGACCTCCAGGACCGGCAGTACCGCAGCAGCAACCCGCACGGCAGCTTCGACGTGGTCGAGGTCGACGGCTGCCGCGCCGGACGCCTGTACGTCGACCGCCGGCTCGACGACATCCGCATCATCGACATCGCGCTGCTCCCGGCGTACCGGCGGGCCGGGATCGGCAGCCGGCTGATCAACGGGGTGCTGGAGGAGGCGCGGATGTCCGGTCGGTCCGCGAGCCTGCACGTCGAGGTGCACGACCCGGCGGCCCGGCTGTACCGCCGGCTGGGGTTCGCGATGGTCGCCGACCGCGGCCTGTACCGGCTGATGGAGTGGCGGCCCTGATCCTGGCGTCCTGAACCCGGGGCCCTAGGCTGCGACGGGTCATGAGCACGCCACGCGTCGCGCCGCCGCACACCCCGCTGGAGGACGCGTTCGGCCTGTTCACCGGCGTGTTCGTGGCCTCGCTCGGGATCTACCTGATCCAGGCGGCGGGCGCCGTCACCGGCGGCACGGCGGGGCTCTCCCTGTTGCTGTCCTACGCCACCTCGGTGCCGTTCGGCGTGCTGTTCGTGCTGATCAACGTGCCGGCGTTCGCGGTGGCCGCGTGGCAGAAGGGCGCGTCGTTCACGCTGAAGTCCCTCGGCTGCGTCGTCGCAGTGTCGCTGGCCACGCGGGTGCAGGCGGACATGCTCGACCTCGACGGCCTGCACGCGGCGTACGGCGTGGTGGCCGGCAACCTGCTGGCCGGGTCAGGGCTGCTGATCCTGTTCCGTCACGGCGCGAGCCTGGGCGGCTTCAACGTGGTCGCCCTGCTGATGCAGGAGAAGGTCGGCCTGCGGGCCGGCTACGTGCAGATGGCGCTGGACGTCGCGGTCGTGCTCGGCTCGGTGTTCGTCGTCGACCCCGGGCTCGTGCTGCTGTCCGCCCTCGGAGCCGTCGTCCTCAACCTGGTGCTCGCGCTCAACCACCGGCCGGGTCGCTACCTGGGGCTCTGAGCCGCTCCACGCCGCCCTCCATCCGTCCGCTCCGCCTGTGCGCCGACCCGGCAGGGGGGCAGGATGGAGGCATGAACGAGCTGCTCGAGCTGCCCTACGAGAAGTGCGAGGAGCTGCTGCGCGCGTCGATCGTGGGACGGGTCGCCTTCAGCACCGAGGAGGGCCCGCAGATCGTGCCGGTGAACTACACCACCGTCGGCAACGCGGTGCTGTTCCGGACCACGCCCTACAGCCAGCTCGGCGCCCACGCCGCCGGAAGCCCCCTCGCCTTCGAGATCGACCACATCGACTACGAGGACCACAAGGGCTGGAGCGTGGTCGCCCACGGGGTCGGCGAGCGCGTGAAGGACACGTCCGCCCTCGAGGACAGCACGCCGTTCTGGAACCCCAAGCCCTGGGCCGCCGGAGCCCGGGTCCTCTACATCCGACTGCCCTGGAAGACCCTGACCGGACGTCGGATCGGCGTTGGCTGGACCCGGGAGAACGAGCTGCCCGTACGCCGCCGCTGACGCCGACCGGATCGGGCGGCCGGATCGGGCGACCGGTTCAGGCGTCCGGGTCGCCGTCGTGGCGCCGCACGAGGTCGGCGTAGTCCGGGTGGTCGTCGATCCAGCCGTGGATGAAGGGGCAGACCGGGACGACGTCGCGGTCGCCCTTGGCCCGGACGTCGTCGAGCGCGCCCCTGGCGAGCGCCGAGCCGACGCCCCTGCCCTTGGCCGCCTCGAACACCTCGGTGTGGGTGAACACGATCGAGGACCGGGTCAGGTGGTACTCCGAGAACCCGAGGAGCTCACCGTCGATCCGCGCTTCGTACCGGCTCTCCTCGGGGTTGTCCGTGACCACGACGTCGCTCATGGCGCCCAACCTAGTGCCCGGCGAGGTCCGACGCGGGCACCCGACGCCGTGCCTGCGGGTCAGCGGTCGTAGTAGTCCGTCCGGGCCTGGAGGGCGTGCTGGTCCTCGCCGGCCAGCCAGGTGTCCCTGGTCTGCAGGTCGGCCGGCAGCGGCACCCGACAGGCCGCGCCCTTGCAGTCCTTGTACTGCTCCCACAGCCGGGCCATCTCGTCCCGGACCGCGGCGTAGCGCGGGTCGGAGTAGACGCTGTCCAGCTCGTTGGGATCGGCCATCTCGTCGTACAGCTCCGCGTCGCCGTTGGCGTAGCGGACCAGCTTCCACCGCCCCACGCGCAGCCCGGACGTCGTCAGGCCGGTGGGCAGGTCGGTCCACCGCTTGCGGTGCACGTCCTTGATCAGTCCCTCGGTCACGACGGGGATCGTCCACGGCTGGTCCGGGCCGGTCATCTCGGGCAGGTTCGAGGAGCCGTCCATGTCCGGCAGCGGCTTCGCGCCGGCCAGGTCGAGCACGGTGGCGGTGAGGTCCATCGTGGTGATCGGGTGGTAGCGGATGCCCTGCTCGATGCCGGGTCCGGCCACCTGGAGCGGCACGTGGAGCACGGGCTCGTGGGCCTTGATCTTGCCCTCGCGCTGCCGGTGCTCGCCGAGGTAGTAGCCGTTGTCGGAGGTGAACACGATCACCGTGTTGTCGTACTCGCCGGTCGCCTTGAGGCGCTGGACGATCTTGCCGAACTCCACGTCCCAGGCGTAGATCGACTCCGCGCGCTGCCGGGCGACGTCGCGCAGCCGCTGCTTCTCGACCGGCACCATCTCGCGCCACTTGCGGATGTTCTGCGGCTTGTCGCTGACGTCGGCCTCGGAGGGACCGTGGAGCGGAACGCCCGGCGCGTGGGTGATCTGGCGGTCGAACCGGCCCTTGACCCAGTCCGGGCGCGCGGGGCTCGGGAACTGCTGCAGCCAGTACTTCGACTCGCGGTACGGCGGCGGGTCGTCGCTCTCGACCGGGTCGCCGATGTGCGGCGCGACCGGGGTCACCCACATGAAGAACGGCTTGTCGTCGCGGTGGTACTTGGTGATCAGGCCACGCACCTCGTCGCCGATCACCGTCGAGGAGTACTGCCCCGTGTGCGGCACCGTGCGTCCGTTGATGTTCTGGGTGAACGCGAAGTAGTTGTAGGTGTTGCCCCAGTTGGGCGACCAGCGAGGGAACGGCGTCTCGATCCCGACCATCCAGTCGGTCCAGCCCGCGGGCACGTAGTGCTCGGACGGGCCGCCGGTGACCCGCGACGGCTGGAGGCCGTACTGGTTGAGGTACTTGCCGACCAGCGCGGTGTCGTAGCCGGCGTCCTGCATCCGGCCGCCGATGGTCAGGTGGTCGTCGAGGGCGCCGAACCCGTACGGCGCCGTGTGGTAGAGCACCCCGTGGTTGTGGGCGTACTTCCCGAGCAGGAAGCTCGCGCGGGCCGGGCAGCACAGCGGGTACGGCGAGAACGAGTTGCGGAAGTCCAGGCCGCGGTCGCGCACGTAGCGGCGCGCGTTGGGGGCGAAGCGCAGCTCGTCGGAGCGCATGTCGTCGAGCATCACGACCATGATGTTCGGCTTGGTGGCCGACGCGGGGCCACCGACGGTCCGGCCGTTCGGGTGCTCGCCGGGCGGGGGGACCGAGACTCCTGCCCGGTGCCCACCGGTCGCAGCGTGGCCGGGTCGCCCGGCGTACAGCGCGACCAGCGCGGCCAGGCAGGCGAACGCCGCGACCGCCGCCACCAGGACGGTCCGCGTGCGCGCGTCGGTGGGACGGGTGAGCACGATGCATGAGAACACGGCGGAGGCACCCTTCGGAGAGGAACGACGAAAGTCTACCGTTGCACTACACAATGGCTCGTCCACAGGTGGGCCCCGAGAATTCACGTGTTCCTGCTGACGCCGGGGCGGAGGCCGGGATAGGAAGGACCTCACACGGCGCGCCGGCTCTCGGGGGCGTCGATCTTCTCGGAGGAGACACCGGCATGTCCCAGCGCGTCCTTGCAGTCAGCCTGCGCGCCGCAATTGCTGCGGCGCTGGCCACCACCGGCTCGCTGGCGGCGGCCGGCACGTCGTCGGCCTCGACCACCGGCGCCGGCGTCGTGATCTCGGAGGTCTACGGCGCCGGGGGCAACACCGGTGCGGCGTACGACCACGACTACGTCGAGCTGTTCAACCCGACGAACGCGCCGGTGAGCCTGGCCGGGATGTCGGTGCAGTACCGCTCGGCGACGGGCACCGGGAACCCGACGGGCGTCACTGCGCTGACCGGCTCGATCGGCGCGAAGAGCTACTACCTGGTCGCCGAGGGCAGCGGTGGGGCCAACGGCGCTCCGCTGCCGACGGCGAACGTCACCGGTGCCGTCAACATGAGCGCCTCGGCCGGGACGGTCTTCCTGGCCAACCAGGCGACGGCTCTGACCGCCCCGCCGACGGGGTCGGTCACCGGCAATCCCGCCGTCGCCGACCTGGTCGGCTTCGGCACCAGCAACACCTTCGAGGCTGCCGCAGCCCCTGCGCAGTCGGCCACGACCTCGATCGCCCGCGACGCCGCCGGCAAGGACACCGACAGCAACGCCGCCGACCTGGTCGCCGGGCCGGGCACGCCCGGTGAGGCGCCGGGTGGATCGGCGGAGCCGCCGGCCACGGCGCTGCCGATCGCGGACATCCAGGGCCCCACCGACGTGAGCCCGTACGTCGGGCAGGCGGTCTCGACCGACGGGGTGGTCACCGCGGCGTACCCGACGGGCGGGTTCAACGGCTTCTACCTGCAGACCGGCGGCACCGGGGGTGACCTCGACCTCGGCACGCACACGAAGTCGGACGGGATCTTCGTCTTCTCCTCCGCGGCCGCCTCCGCGGTGCACCTCGGCGACCACGTGCAGGTGACCGGCAAGGTCGCCGAGTTCAACGGGCTGACCGAGCTCGTCCCGGCCGCCGCGTCCGACGTCAGCGCCCTCGCCTCCCCGGCGCCGGCGGTGAAGCCGGCGACCGTGGCGTGGCCGCGGACCGACGCGGCCCGCGAGTCGCTGGAGGGGATGCTGGTCGACCTGCAGGGGCCGTTCACCGTCGCGGACAACTACAGCCTCAACCAGTACGCCGAGATCGGGCTCGCCTCGGGCACCGAGCCGCTGTGGCAGCCGACCGAGGTCGCCGACCCGCACGACGCCGCCGCGATCACGGCCGTGAACGCCGACAACGCGGCCCGCAAGGTCACGCTCGACGACGGTGCGACCACGAACTTCCTGACCACCGGCAAGAACACGGCGCTGCCGTGGCTCACCCAGGACCACCAGATCCGGGTCGGTGCGACGGCGTCGTTCACGGCGCCGCTGGTCGTGGACTACCGCAACGGGCTCTGGAAGCTCCAGCCGACCGGCCAGCTCACGGCAGCTGCCGCCGCGCCGGTGTCCTTCGCCCACACCCGCACCGAGGCGCCCGCCCCCGTCGGCGGTGATGTGCAGATCGCGTCGTTCAACGTGCTCAACTACTTCCCGACCACGGGCGCCGACTACGTCGCGTCGGGCGGCACCTGCACCTGGTACGACGACCGCGTCGGTGAGCACGTCACCGTGCGGGACTGCACCGGCCCGAACGGCGAGCCCGGTCCGCGCGGCGCGGCCGACGCCGGCGACCTGGCCCGCCAGCAGGCGAAGATCGTGCGCGCGATCAACGGCCTCGGTGCCGACGTCGTCTCGCTCGAGGAGATCGAGAACTCCGCGAAGTTCGGGCTGCCGCGCGACGCCGCGGTCAGCACCTTGGTCGACGCGCTCAACGCGGCCGCCGGCGCCGGCACCTGGAGCTACGTGTCCACCCCGTCGAACATCGGCGACCAGGCCGACGAGGACGTCATCCGGACCGCGTTCCTCTACCGCACCTCGGTCGTCGCCCCGGTCGGTGAGTCCGTCGTCGACGACGCTCCCGAGTTCGATGTGGCCCGCGACCCGCTGGCGCAGACCTTCCAGCCCGTCGGCCGCACGAGTGCCTCGCGCTTCGTGGTGATCGTCAACCACTTCAAGTCCAAGGGCTCCGGCCCCGACGACGGCACCGGGCAGGGCAACTCGAACCCCCAGCGGGTCGCGCAGGCCCAGCAGCTGGTCACCTTCGCCGACCAGGTCAAGGCCGCGTCCGGCACCGACCGGGTGTTCCTCTCCGGCGACTTCAACGCCTACACCGAGGAGGACCCGATCAAGGTCCTCCACGACGCCGGCTACACGGACATCGGCTCGCACGAGTCGCCGGGCGAGCACACGTACCTCTTCGACGGCGTGGTCGGCTCCCTCGACCACGTGCTCGCGAACGCACCCGCGCTCGCCACGGTCACGGGTGCGCACGTGTGGAACATCAACTCCGTCGAGCCGGTCGCGCTGGAGTACAGCCGGTTCGACTACAACCTGACCGACTTCTACTCCGCGGATCCCTACCGTGCCTCCGACCACGACCCGCTGCTGGTCGGGCTCGACACGACCGCCGAGCCGGTCGCCACCACGATCTCGGCCGACGTCTCGCCCGACCCGGTCCTGACCGCGAAGCAGGACCGGGAGCCCGGTGAGGTCAGCATCCACGTGACCTCGCCGCGGGACACGGTCGACGCCGGCACGGTCGAGGTGTACGACGGCAGCGTGCTCGTCGGCACGACCAACGTCTCGGCGACGGGCGTCGCGTCGCTGACCCTTCCGGCGTACCGGCACAAGGGCGCGCACGCGCTGACCGTGCATTACCTCGGCACGCCGCTGTTCGCGCCGTCGGAGACGACCGTGGCGTTCGAGGTGAGCAACAAGTAGAAGCAGCGTCGGTGGTTGAGGTGCGGTTGCGCAGCAACCGCCTCGAAACCCGGCGAGGCGGCAGGGTCCGGTGGTTGAGGTGCGGTTGCGCAGCAACCGCCTCGAAACCCGGCGAGGTGGTCGAGCCTGCCGCAACCCCTACCGTGTCCTCGTGCGCCGCCTCGTCCTCCTCCTCGCCGTGCTCCTGGTGAACCTCCCGGCGGTGCACCAGGCGTGGACCGACCACCAGATCTCCCGCGACGGCCGCGACGTGGAGGCGGTGGTCCTCGAGGCGCGCACGATCCAGGGGCGCCACCTGGTCGACTACCGGCTGCCGAAGGACCTCGACCCGGCGGGCCGCCGGTTCTCCGCGTCGGTCGACGACGCGGCGTACGAGCTGGCCCGGACGACCGACCGGCTGGCCGTGCGCGTGATCCCGGGAAGGCCCGGCGCCAACCGACCCGACGGGGAGGTGTCCAGCCCGATCTTCGTGGTCGCCGCCGTGGGGGCCGATCTGGTCCTGCTGCTGATCGCGGGCCTGTGGTGGTGGCGACGCCGCTGGGGTGAGAACCCGGGGGCCGTCACCGGTGGTCCCCCCGGCGAGGACAGGCTCGCCTGAACTTTACAAGTCACAAGGTCTTGTCAAGCGGCTTTACATTCCGTACCTTCTTGTCAAGTGGCCCGACCCTCCCCGGGCCCCTTCCGGCAAGGAGTGATCCATGACGACGGACTACATCGCGAACTCGACGGTCCCCGAGGGGTCCAGCGACCGGTGGCGCGACAAGAAGCGCTACCTCTGGCTGATCGGGCTGGTGGTCCCGAGCCTGGCCTTCGTCGCCGCGACGGCGTTCATCGTGACCGGCTGGGGAGCCTGGCTGTGGATCGGCCCGATCATCATCCTCGGCGTGGTGCCGGCGATCGACCTGATCGCCGGCCTGGACAAGTCCAACCCGCCCGACGACGTGATCGAGCAGCTGGAGAACGACAAGTACTACCGCTGGATCACGTTCCTCTTCCTGCCGATCCAGTACGCCGGGTTCGTCGGCGCCTTCGCCGTGCTGGCCGGGGAGAACCCCGCCGGCTGGCTCGTGAACCTGCTCGGTGTGCACGACTGGGCCGCCGGACTGCCCTTCGCCGACCGGCTGCTCGCGCAGGACCTCGGCCTCAACGTGGTCGACAAGATCGGCCTGGCGATCTCGATCGGCTCGATCGGCGGCATCGGCATCAACACCGCCCACGAGCTCGGCCACAAGCGCGAGGCCAACGAGCGCTGGCTCTCGAAGATCGCGCTGGCGCAGAGCTTCTACGGCCACTTCTACATCGAGCACAACCGCGGCCACCACGTCCGCGTCGCGACCCCGGAGGACCCGGCATCGAGCCGGTTCGGCGAGAACTTCTACCAGTTCTGGCCGCGCACGGTCGGCGGCTCCCTGAGGAGCGCGTGGAACCTCGAGAAGAAGCGCTACGCCCGCAAGCACACGCACCCGTTCCACCTCGGCAACGACGTGCTCAACGCCTGGCTGATGTCGGCGGTGCTGTGGGGCGCGATCATCGCGGCCTTCGGGTGGGGCGTGGCGCCGTACCTGGTGATCCAGGCGGTGATGGGCTTCAGCCTGCTCGAGGTCGTGAACTACATGGAGCACTACGGGATGCTGCGCCAGAAGGTCGGCATCGGCGACCGGCAGCGCTACGAGCGGGTCGACCCGTCGCACAGCTGGAACTCCAACAACATCGCGACCAACGTGCTGCTCTACCACCTGCAGCGGCACAGCGACCACCACGCGAACCCGACCCGGCGCTACCAGACGCTGCGTGACTTCGAGGAGTCGCCGGTGCTGCCGACCGGGTACGCCGGGATGATCGTGCTCGCGCTGTTCCCGCCGGTCTGGCGCCGCGTGATGGACCCGAGGGTGGTCGCGCACTTCGGCGGCGACCTGACCCGCGCGAACCTCCAGCCCCGCAAGCGCGCGAAGATCCTGGCGCGCTACGGACTGACCGAGCGCGAGAACGAGCGCCTGGCCGCGATCAAGGCGGCCGACGACGCCGCCGCGGCAGCGAGGGCGGCGGCCGAGGTGCTGGCCGCGCGCTGCCCGGGTTGCGGCTTCGTCTACGAGGTGGCCGCGGGGTGCGAGCACGAGGGTTTCGCCGCCGGCACCGCGTGGAACGACATCCCCGACGACTGGTGCTGCCCCGACTGCGGCGTGCGCGAGAAGGTCGACTTCGTGCCGTTCGACCCGAGCGTCAAGGAGGGCGTCCGATGAGAAACCACCCCAACGGACCGCTCGCTGCGCTCGCGCTTCGCCGGGGGCCCCGATGAGGATCGTCGTGGACCGTGACCTGTGCGACGGGCACGGCATGTGCGAGGCGATGGCGCACGAGTACTTCGAGCTCGACGACGACGACGTGATGCGCGTGCTCGTGGAGTCTCCTCCGGAGTCCGAGCGTGCGAAGGTGCACGCCGCGGTGCAGTCGTGCCCGGCACTCGCGCTGAGCCTGCAAGACTAGGGAACCCCGGTGGTTGAGGTGCGAGCGCCAGCGCTTGTACTGAGGTGCGAGCGCCAGCGAGCCTCGAAGTGAGCCTCGAAACCTCCGGGACCGACGCGAGGGGAGGGACCGTGGACGCAGTGACACCGCGCCCTGCGCTGTCCGCCCTCCTCGGGGTCGACGAGGCCGGCGGCCCGTCGGGGCAGTCCGTGCCGCAGGGCGGCTGGCGGGCGCGCCTGATCGCGCAGGCGGCGGAGCTGACCCGGTCCGGAGGCTGGCAGGCGATCACGATGGCCAAGCTCGCCGACCGCGTCGGCGTCAGCCGCCAGACCGTGTACAACGAGATCGGCTCGAAGCGGCAGCTGGCCGAGGCGATGATCATGCACGAGCTCGAGGTGTTCCTCCAGGCGGTCGACGCCGCCTTCGAGGAGCACCCTGAGTCGCTCGTCGACGCGATCCGCGAGGCGGCCACCCGGGTGCTCGAGATGGCCCGCACCAACCCGCTCCTGCACGCCGTCCTGTCCGCCAGCCACGGCGCCGAGAGCGCGCTGCTTCCGCTGCTGACCACCCAGGTCGAGCCGCTGATCGAGGCCGCCCACGGGCTGGTCCGCCGCCACCTCGACACCTACGACCACGGCCTCGACGAGGACCGCATCGACCCGCTGGTCGACATGGTGATCCGGCTGGTGCTCAGCCACGTCACCGCGCCGAGCACCTCGCCGCGCGAGACCGCCGACAACATCGCCTGGATCGCGGCCCGGGTGCTGGCCTCGGCGCGGGCCCACGCGTGACCCCGGTCGGGGACGTCCGGGGAGCCCGGACGAACGGCTGAGGAGTCCTCGGGCGCTTCGTTAGCATGGATCCTTCCGGGAGGCGGCGCCGCAGGGGGAGCGGCAGGATCGACCGCGCGACGTGGGGGCGGAGGGACATGCAGGGCTCGGCAGTGCGGCGTACGCGGGTGCTGGTGCTGCCTGCCCTGGTCACTGCGCTGGTCACTGCGCTGGCGCTCGCGGTCGCCGGGTGCGGGGCTTCGCACCGGGCGACGGACAAGCCGGTCGCCGCGACCGACAGCCCCACTCGCACCGACGCGCCCACCGGCCTCGAGGACGTCGCCATGCCCCGACCGGGCAAGGTGAAGACCCCGCTGTTCACCCAGGACCTGCTCGTCTTCAGCCAGGACCCGCTCCCCAAGGACGTCGTCACCGCGATCAAGGGCGTGAAGGGCGTGCAGGCCGCCGAGCAGTTCTCGATGGCGTCCTTCTACGTCGAGGAGCAGCAGGTCACGTACGCCGCGATCAACCCCGACACCTTCCGGCGCTACCTGCCCGCTGCGGCCGCGCAGGACACGGAGGTGTGGGACCGGGTGGCCGACGGCGAGCTCGGCGTCACGCCGACGATCCGCGACGCGGTCGCCGTGCACGACGACACCGTGCAGATGGGCAACGGCAAGGACGCCCCGCTGATGCACATCGGCGCACTGACGCCGCTGAACGACCAGCTGCACACCCCGTTCATCAACGCGGTGGTCAACGAGAAGTGGGGGCCCAAGCTGCACATGCCCACCGGCAACGCGCTGCTGATCTCCACCGGCAACGCCGATCCGGTGGCCCTGCGGCCGACGATCGCGGGCCTGGCCGGCGACAAGGCGACCGTGCTGGTGCTCGGACCCGGTCGCAACCTCGACCCCCACGCCGCCCTGACCGCCGTGCTCACCGGCGGGTCGGTCGCGCAGGCGGTCGGCTCGTTCACCTACACCGTCAACCCGGACGGCTCGGTCAACCCCGACCCGCGGTGGATCCGCGACTACATCCGCACCGAGCAAGTGCCGATCCTGGGCGCCGTACGGTGCAACAAGGCGATGCTGCCCCAGCTCCGCGCCGCCCTGCAGGACGTGGTGAAGCTCGGCCTGGCGTCGAAGATCCACCCGAACGAGTACGGCGGCTGCTACGTCCCGCGCTACATCGGCCACGACCCCTCGCAGGGCCTGTCGTTCCACACCTGGGGCACGGCGATCGACCTGAACGTCGCGGAGAACCAGCGCGGCACCGCCGGCACGATGGACCGCAACGTGGTGGCGATCTTCCGGAAGTGGGGCTTCAACTGGGGCGGGACGTGGCGCTACACCGACCCGATGCACTTCGAGATGGCGCAGCTGGTGGCGGTCCGGTGACGGGCGGCCGTCGGCTCCCTGGTCGGGCCGGCTGATTGCTCTCCGGGTGTCTCACGCCGGCGTGCCTCGATCCCTTCCGCCGTGCTCAGTCGATCAGCTGGCGGGTGAGGTCGGTGGGCAGCAGGCGGCGCGCCGCGATGAGGCGCTCGGCCACCGCAACGGTGATCGTCTGCGCGGCCATGATGCCGAAGAGAACGAGGGCCTGCGCAGTGGCGGCCTGCACAGGGCTGCCGCCGCCGAGCATCACGCCGATGAACGCGCCGGGAAGGGTGACCACGCCGGTGGTCTTCACCTGGTCGAGGCCGGGCAGGAGGGCCTCGGGCGCTCGCCGGTGGATCGACTCGGTGATCGCCTGGGCCGGCAGCATGCCGAGGGACAGGCACGCTTCGTACTGCGAGCGCTCCTCCCGCAAGGCCGCGAACGCACGCCGCCCGACCAGGGTGTGGCCGGTCATCGCGTTGCCGACGATGATGCCGGCGACCGGGATCACGGCGATCCCCTTCCACGGCACCGCCCCGGTCGCGAAGACCACGATCAGCACCGGGGCGGCCCCGGCGGCCATGGCGAGGGCCGCCCACGGCCACGCCCGGAGCGCCTCGACGCGGCGGCCGGTGGTGAGCACGCCCATCGCGAACATCACGGCGACGAGCAGCCAGGACAGCGCCAGGCTGCCCACGACGGTCTTGATCAGCAGCGCGACCACGCCGAGCTGGACGACCGCGCGAGCGGCCGCGACCAGCGAGGGCAGCTCGAGGCCGTAGCCGGCGACCCGGTGCGCGACGAGGGTGAGCGTGAGCAGGGCGACGAGCGCGATCACGACGGGCCAGGTGGGGTCGATGCTCACGAGGAGCACGCTAGCGAGACGGCGGTCGGCGGGGCGAGTCCGTGCCAGCAATCCACAAGGAGGGCTGCCTAGCGTCGTGGCACACACCCGGTCAGGAGCGCCAGTCGTCCCCAGGACAAGGCGCCGGACCGGGCGAAGGCGGCGCCGTTGCCCCCCAAGCGGCGCTGCCCGACAGGCCTCCGCGGCCGGCGGGCCGCGGGGGCCTGTCGCCTGCGGTCGCGTAGGAGGGCCGCCGATCGGCGGGCGCGTGCCGTCCAAGGTTTGTCCAAGGCCCGGTTCCGAAGGTGGAGCAGTCACTACTCGAGGCCGAGGCAGGTTCGCCATGATGTCATTCCGCTCAGGCAGGTCCGCTGGTACGTCGTTCGCTGCGTCTGCTCGACGAGGCAACCCCAGCCATCACCGGTCCTCGAGATCGGCGCCCGAGCGGACCCGACGGGTCGCGCTCTTCACGGCCCTGGTCGTGCCCCTCGCCCTCGGGCTGCAGCTGGTCCCGCAAGCCGCACCGGCGGTGGTGGGCCCGGTGGGCAACGGGTTCACCGTCACGGCGGGCGATCTGAACTTCATCCTCAAGCAGATCAAGATCGCGGAGCGGCACAGTCGTGCGTTCGAGGGCGACCCCACCGCTGCCCCGCAGCCCAACCCCCACCCCGCGGCGGACCCGAGCTACTGCCTCTCGATGATCGGCAGCGCCGCCGACCAGATCCCGGACCCGCTCACCTCCTACGGTCTGCGGACCGTCGACGGCCAGTGCAACAACCTGACGTCGGTCCTCGACACGACCAACGCGAACAACAGCTTCCCCACGCCGACCTACGCCAACCACCCGACGATCGGTGCCGCCGACCAGCCGTTCCCGCGGCTGACCGCTCCGGAGTTCCGGACCGCTGAGAGCAACCCACCGGCCTTCGGTCCTCCAGGTCCTGTGACGAGCTACGCCCAGAAGACTGCCGGCAACGTCGTCTTCGACTCCCAGCCGCGGATGATCTCGAACCTCATCGTCGACCAGACCTCGACGAACCCGGCGGCCGTCGCGGCGGCCGGATTCCCGGTGCGTGCCCAGAACGGTGGCAACCCGACCGTGCCCTGCAAGACGAACCCGGACGGCAGCGACATCATCCCGCTGACGCCGGCCAACTGCGTGCCGCGGTACCACACGCTGTTCATCGAGAACGTGACGACCGACGTCGGCCTGTCGCCGCCGTACAACTCGCTGTTCACCTTCTTCGGCCAGTTCTTCGACCACGGCGTCGACCAGACCGTCAAGAGCAGCGGCACGGTGATCGTGCCGCTCAAGGACGACGACCCGCTCGTGGCGGGCCCGGACCACGTCTTCGGTACCGCTGACGACCTCGACCCCAGCCTGCGGTTCATCCCGCTCACCCGCGCCCAGAACCAGCCCGGGCCGGACGGTGTCATCGGCACCGCGGACGACGTCCAGGACGCCAACAACACCGACACCCCGTGGGTCGACCAGTCCCAGACCTACACGTCGCACGCATCGCACCAGATCTTCCTGCGCGAGTACGTGTCAGACGGTGCAGGGCATCCGCTGTCAACCGGTCGGTTCCTCGGCGGACTGCCGGCAGGGCAGACCTACAGCGGCTCCCCGGACGGGACCGACGGGATCTCGACGTGGGCGTCCACGAAGAAGCAGGCGCACGACCTGTTGGGTATCCAGCTGGTCGACACCGATGTGGCGGATGTTCCGATGCTGCTCGCGGACCCGTACGGCAACTTCGTCCCCGGCCCGGCCCGTGGCCTTCCGCAGCTCGTGACGGATGCCGGCCTGGTCGAGGGGAACCTCGCTGACCCGGTGAAGACGAAGTGCACCGCAGCGGGGCCGAACTGCCCGTCCGTCTACACCGCCAAGCACTTCGACACGCCGTTCCTGACCGACATCGCGCACAACGCGGATCCCGGGTCCGTCGGACCGTGCACCACCGCGATCGGAGTCACGCCACGGTCGCCGAAGGGCTGCCTGAGCCCCGACGCCGACAACACCCCGTCGGCGGACTTCGCGCACCAGCCGGCGGGCACCTACGACGACGAGATGCTCGACGCCCACTTCACCTGCGGTGACGGGCGCTGCAACGAGAACATCGCGCTCTCGACGATCCACCAGATCTTCCACTCCGAGCACAACCGGCTCGCCAACGAGTTCGACTCCGTGACCCTGCCGGCCAACGCCTCTCTCTCGACGGCCTTCCACGACACGAACTGCCCGATCGGGTGTGCCACGAACGACCCGACGCGGCCGACGACCTACACCTACGGTCAGCGGCTCTTCCAGGCAGCGCGGTTCGTCACCGAGATGGAGTACCAGCACCTGGTCTTCGAGGAGTTCGCGCGCAAGGTGCAGCCGGCGATCCGGCCGTTCCACGTGTACTCGCCCGACATCAACCCGGCGATCAAGGCGGAGTTCGCCCACGCGGTCTACCGGTTCGGGCACTCGATGCTGGACGACGACGTCGCCCGGACCGACGTCGCTCCCGACAACACGCGAAAGGACAACTCACTGCCGCTGTTGACGGCGTTCCTCAACCCGCCCGCGTACTTCGACGACGCACCCAACAACACCTTCTACACACCGCAGCAGGCTGCCGGTGCGATCGTCATGGGCTCCTCGGACCAGTCGGGCAACGAGCTCGACGAGTTCATCAACGAGACCCTGCGGAACAACCTGCTCGGGCTCCCGCTCGACCTGGCGACGTTCAACCTCACCAGGGCGCGCAGCGAGGGCATCCCACCGTTGAACAGCGTCCGGAGGAAGATCTTCGCGGACACCAACGACGGCCAGATGCAGCCGTACACGAGCTGGAGCGACTTCGGACAGCACCTGAAGCACCCTGAGTCGCTGATCAACTTCGTGGCCGCCTACGGCACCCACCCGACGATCACCTCGGCCACCAGCGTCACCGCGAAGCGCGATGCCGCGCGGGCGATCGTCGATCCACGGCCGGTGCAGGCCGGCCCGGACGGCATCCTGGGCACGGCGGACGACATCCCGGCGGATGTGCCGCCTTCGGATGCGGCGGACTTCATGTTCAGCACCCCCGGCTCGGCGTGGGCGAGTGACGCCAACGGCAAGACCACGACCGGGCTGGACAGCGTCGACCTGTGGGTCGGAGGCCTCGCCGAGGTCACGAACCTCAACGGCGGCCTGCTGGGATCCACGTTCAACTACGTGTTCCAGACCCAGCTCGAGAGCCTGCAGGACGGCGACCGGCTGTACTACCTGGCCCGCACACCTGGCCTCAACCTGCGCACGCAGCTCGAGGGCAACTCGTTCTCCGAGCTGATCCAGCGCAACACCGATGGGACGAACACGCTGAAGGCCGACGCGTTCGCCACGGCCGACTGCAAGTTCCAGCTGTCGCACCTCGCCGGCACCCCGGCCGGGTACGCGCAGTTCGGAGCGACGGTGGCGGACGACACGACGACGCCGGACTGCGACGAGTCGCTGCTCCTGGTCAGGTCGCCCGACGGCACCATCTCCTACCGGCAGCGCAACACGGTCGACCCGACGGGCATCAACGGCCAGTCGGTCTACCAGGGAACTGACGGCCCCGACCGGGTCGCCGGCGGCAACGACAACGACACCTTCTGGGGCGGCAAGGGCAACGACCGGATCGAGGGCAGCGGCGGAGACGACGTGGCACTCGGTGGTGAGGGCAACGACATCATCACCGACCTCGACGGAGCCGACACCCTCAAGGGTGGTCCGGGCAACGACGCCATCGACGGCGGCCCGGGCGACGACATCCCGATGGGCAACGACGGTCAGGACTTCATCAACGGTGGAGCCAACGACAACGAGAGCTTCGCCGGTCCCGGCAACGACTACATCATCGCCGGCCAGGGTGCGGACGCCGTCTTCGGTGACGGAGGCGACGACTGGATCGAGGGCGGCACGGGTCAGGACCTCCTCCAGGGTGACCACGGTGCGCCGTTCTTCGACGACCCGGGTGAGGCCGCACCTGGAAACGACATCTTCGTCGGCCAGCCGGGTGAGAACGACTACGACGCCGAAGGTGGCGACGACATCATGCTGCAGAACGCGGCCATCGACCGCAACGCAGGCGCCGGCGGCTTCGACTGGGCCACCCACCAGGGTGACACCGTCGCTGCCAACGACGACATGATGATCAACAACAACCTGGGCGGCCTGCCGATCCAGATCGTCGTCAACCGCGACCGCTGGCAGGAGACCGAGGCCGACGCGGGTGGTCAGTTCAACGACGTGATCAAGGGCACCGACGGCGTCCTGGCCAACCCGCGCCTGATCGGCGGCGGCGGCTTCCAGGGATGCGACGCCGTCGACCAGGCCGGCCTGAACCGGATCACGGGCCTCGCCGCCCTGCTCCCGCCGGTCGCCCAGTGGCCCGGGACCGCTGCCGACGTGGCTGCACTCTCTGCCTCGGGACGGTGCCCGCTCAGCGGCCCGGTCTGGGGCGAGGGTGACATCCTCCTCGGTGGTCCCGGCAGTGACACCATCACGGGTCGTGCCGGCGACGAGATCATCGACGGTGACCAGGAGCTGCGCGTCGCGATCAGCGTGACGGACGGCAACGGCAACGAGCTCGGTCGCACCAACCTCATGGAGGGGCTGCCCACCAGCGGCAACTTCGGGCCGGGAACGGCCGGGATGACCCTGCAGCAGGCCGTCTTCGCGGGCCTCGTCGACCCGGGCAACCTGGTCAACGTCCGCGAGATCGTCGACAACGTCAACGCCCCGGCGGACTGCAGCGCCAGCGCTCCGGTCAACTGCGACACCTCGGTGTACGCCGGACCGCGCTCCCAGTACACGATCACGTCCAACCCGAACGGATCGATCACGGTCCATGACACCACCAGCGCCGCTCCGGCGCCCGGCGTCGTGGCCACGGGAGACGGCACCGACACGCTGTTCAACATGGAGCGGCTGCAGTTCAGCGACCAGACGGTCGTGCTGGCCGCACCCAACGCACCGACGATCGGCACGGCCACGGCCGGCAACGCGTCGGCGGACGTCACGTGGACCGCGGCGGCCACGGGTGAACCGGCCACGTCGTTCGAGATCCAGGTGCTCTCGGGTGGTGTCCAGCAGGGTGCTCTCCGCACCGCCCCGCCCTCCGACTCGAGCGCGCACATCACGGGCCTGACCAACGGGACCACCTACACCTTCAAGGTGCGGGCCGTCGGGGCCTTCGGTGCCAGCCCGTTCTCCGCGGAGTCGAACGCCGTGACACCGGCGCCGGTCGCACCCGGTGCTCCGACGATCGGTACGGCGACCGCGGGCGTCGGGTCGGCCAGCGTCACCTGGACCGCTCCGGCGGACGACGGTGGCTCGCCGATCACGGGCTACCTGGTCCAGGCCAGGAACTCGCTCGGCACGGTCCTCGGAACGGCGTCCGCCGGTCCGGGTGCCACCAGCGCGACCGTGACCGGTCTGACCCCCGGCACGACCGTGTGGCTGCGGGTGCGGGCGTCCAACGCCGTCGGCAACGGGCCCTTCAGTCTGGACTCGAACGCCGTGACGGTGCTCGCGGACACGACGGCCCCGACGGTGACGGCACGGAACCCGGCCCCGAACGCGACCGGGGTGCCGCAGACCACCACGGTGACGGCGACGTTCAGCGAGCCGGTCCAGGGAGTCAGTGGCACGACGTTCCGGTTGAGGAACACCGTGAACGGGCTCAACGTGTCGGCGACGGTCACGATGGTGGGCAACACCGCCACCCTCACGCCGACGGCACCGCTGGCGAACAACACGCAGTACACCGCGACGCTCACCGGTGGGGCGACGGCGATCCGCGACCTGGCCGGCAACCCGCTGACCACGACCTCGTGGACCTTCCGGACCGCCCTCGACGTGACCCCGCCGACGGTGACCAGCCGGAGTCCCGCGCCCGGAGAAACGGGGGTGCCGGTGGGCAGCAACGTGGTGGTGACGTTCAGCGAGCCGGTGACCTTGGGAGCGAACAGCTTCACGCTCACCAACGCGGCCGGACGCAGGGTGCTCGCCGTGGTGACCCTGAGCGTGGACGGCAGGACCGCGACGCTCAACCCGGCCCTCAACCTGCCGGCGGGGCAGACCTTCACGGTCGCTCTGACCAACGGGGTCCGGGACCTGGCGGGCAACCGGTTGGCACCCCTGACCTGGACGTTCCGCACCTAGGAGGTAACCGCAACCCAGGAACCGCAATCACGGGACCGGAACCCAGGACCGGGACCCCGTGATCGGGCAAGGTGCCCGTGGCCACCGGCCACGGGCACCTTCGCGTGCGGTCGTCCAAGATCTGTGCAAGGCCCGGGTCGGACCATCGGAGCATGGACGGGGCGCGGTCACGGACGCGGGCGCGGCGGGGGCAGGTACGCCGGCACCGCCGCGCCCTCGCGACCGGCCTGCTCCTGCTGGCGACCGCCCTCGGAGGCGTCCGGGCGTTCGCCCTGGCCGAGGCCGCCGGGCAGGACCCCGCGACCCTGCAGATCGACGGTGCCACGCTCCGGGTCACCGGTGTCGAGCAGGTCGTCGGCACAGCGGCGGCCGACCTGATGGGCGGCATGGCGCACAACATCTCGGGCTACGTCCCCCAGGACGAGATGATGCTCAGCGTCTCCGTCGAGATCACGGCTGGTGCGCAGCCCTCGACGTACGAGGCGCGGAGGATCGTCGCGCGAGCGGTCGGAGCGCGCACACCGCTCATGGCCGCCGGCGGCTCCCTCGGATCGGGGTTCCTCGATGCGCACGGCCGGGTGGTCGGCACGGTGACGTTCGTCGTGCCGCGCAACGGTTCACATCTCGTCCTCAGCGTCCGCGGCTCGCCGCGGTCCATCGATCTCGCGGCCGTCGACCAGGTGGCACCTGGCCACGAGGGCCACGACCACGGCACAACCACGAGGTAGGCAGCCATGTCCAGGTCCGTCACCGCCCCGCCGCTGCGGGTGCTCGCCGCCGACGCGCTCGTCGGGATCCTCTGCTGCGTCGCCGGCTCGACCTGGCTGCGGACGCTGGAGCCCGCACCGCACGGGAGCCACGAGGGCCACGGGGGCCTGGCGGCACAGCTCGGCGGCATGATCGGGTTCTCCCTGACCCAGACCGTGCTGGTCGTGGTCGTCGGGCTGGCCGTCCTCCGCTCCGACCCGCGGCCGACCTCCACGACCCGCGAGCTGACCTGGCTGGCTCCGGCGGCTGCCCTCGCCGTCGCCGGTGGCGCGCAGCTGCACGCCGCCAGCAACGGCCGCGCAGGCAGCGCGTCGGGCTTCCTCGGCGACGTGGTCACGTCGCTGGTGGTGCTCGTGCCGCTGCTCGCGCTGGCAGGGGCGGCGCGCCGGGCCCCCCGCTCGCTCTCCCCGAAGCGCCTTCGCCTGGGGGTCGCGTCCCTCGCGGCGACGGCGACCGTCGCGATGACCACCGCGCTGACCACCCTCACCCCGGCGGTCGCCACGACCGCGGACTGCCTGTCCGGAGGCGCCGTCGACCGGTCCTTCGACGTGACCGCGCTCGACGTCGACATCCCGGTCAACCGGTTCGGCGACCACGATCCCCACGGCGTGATGTACGCCCTGAGCAGCCACGTCGACGCGATCCGGCAGGAGGAGCGGACCCAGCAGGTCTCCATCGGGCTCCGCGACGACCCGATCCAGCCGCTCGTGATCCGGGCGAACGAGGGCGACTGCGTCGAGGTCACGTTCACCAACAACGCGACGCGCGGCCCGATCGGCATGCACATCGACGGTCTCGAGTTCGCCGTGTCCTCCTCCGGCGACCAGGTGGGGCAGAACGCCTCGTCCGCGGCCGGCCAGGGCGAGACCGTGACCTACCGGTACTCCGTCCCGAACGACCGGCGCGCCGAGGGCGGCCACTACGTCCACCCCGGTCCCGGGCACCGGGCCGCGATCGACCACGGCCTGTTCGGCTCGTTCATCGTCGAGCCCCCGGGGTCGACGTACTGGGACGCCACGACGCCCGGCGCCGCGCTGGACTCGGGCTGGGAGGCCATCATCAAGCCGGGTGGCGTCGACGCTCCGTGCGTGCCCGGCAGTGCCCAGCCCACGTGTGCGTTCCGCGAGGCGGCGCTCCTACACCACGAGATCGGGAACGACAACGAGACGCTCACCAGCAGGACCGGCGAGCTGGTGCCGCTCCAGGACGACACCACCGGCTCCTACCGGCCGGGCGGCTTCGCGCTGAACTACCGCAGTGAGCCCTTCCGCAACCGCCTCCTGGACTTCCCGCGGGAGAAGAGCCACGCCTATAGCTCCTACACGTTCGGGGAGCCGTCGACGCCGATGATGCGCGGCTACCTGGCCGATCCCACGAAGATCCGGTTGATGCACGCCGGCGGCGAGAAGTTCCACATCTTCCACCTGCACGGCGGCGGCGACCGGTGGCGGTTCAACCCGGTCGCGGACACGACGTACGACTACGCCGACACGGGCCTGCGCAAGGACCCGCCGACGACGATGTCGCCCTCGCAGCGTCTCGACTCCCAGTCGATCGGCCCCGGTGAGTCCTACAACCTCGAGCTCGAGGGCGGAGCCGGTGGTGTCCAGCAGTCCGCGGGCGACTTCCTCTTCCACTGCCACATCGCCAAGCACTACGTCTCCGGCATGTGGGCCCTGTGGCGGGTCTTCGACACCATGCAGCCCGACCTCGTGCCGCTGGCCGACCGGCCGGCGCCTCCGCAGGCGGTCGACTCGGCAGGCCTGATCGGGCGCACGATCAACGGGCTCAAGATCACGGCGAAGAACCTCGACGCCTGGATCCGCCCCCAGCTGCCGCCGTCGGGCATTCCGGCGGACAACCAGGACGCCACGGTCATGGACTGGAAGGTCGCCGGTACGGCGGCGCGCCCGATCTACCTGGGCGCTCCTGCCGACCCGACCGTGTACACGGAGTCCCCGCAGGAGGTGCCCGGCCAGCCGAACCTGCTCCTCGTCGACGCGGGCCGGGTGGTGGACAACCGTCCGACCATCCTGTTCAACCCGGTCAACGGACGCCCGGCGTACCCCTTGCTGCGCACGCACATCGGAGGGAGGCCTCCGTTCACGGCCAACGGGCACACGGGCGCTCCGTGGCTCGGTGACACGGCGAACAGGGCCAGCACGAGCGCCACCGATCCGTGGGCGGGCCGCGCCGACGGGTTGTGCCCGAACGGACGGACCGTGCGCAACTACAACGTCGTCGCCGTCACGAAGCCGATCCGGCGGACGCCGAGCTTCGTCGATCCGGACGGGAAGGTGTTCGTGCTCGCCCACGACAAGGCGGCACTGCTCGCCTCGCCGGACAAGGGGGAGCCGCTCGCGATCCGCGCCGACCAGGGCGACTGCGTCGCCCTGACCCTGACCAACGAGATGACCGACGCCTCGGCGTTCGACGGCTTCTCCAAGGTGTCCATGCACATCCACCACGTGCAGTTCGACATCCAGGGCTCCGACGGTGTCAGCGCCGGCTACGCCTACGAGCACTCGGTCCGGCCCTACAAGCTGGCCTCGGCGACGCTGGCGGCGGCGGCTCGTCGCGGGGCCACGTCGATCAAGCTCTCCTCCCTCGCGGGCCTCTCGGGCACGGATGCGAACGGGAAGGCGGTCGGGAAGTGGATCGCCATCGGCGAAGGCACCGAGGCGATCGACATCAAGCAGGTGAAGTCCCTGAGCGCCGCCACCAAGACGGTGACGCTGACCAGTCCGCTGGCGAAGGACCACGCCGCCGGGGAGTACGCCGGCACGGAGTTCCTGCAGAGCCGGTGGTACCCCGACACGCTCCTCGACAACGTCTTCTGGCACGACCACGTGGACGGCATCCACGGGTGGGGCCACGGCCTCGTCGGGCAGATCATCGTGGAGCCGAAGGGGTCGACCTGGACCGACCCGACGACCGGGCAGCCTGTGGACTCGGGCACGCTCGTCGACATCCACACCTCGAGCCCGCTGGCACCCGGCATCGTCGACGGCAGCTTCCGCGAGCTCGCGCTGTGGACGATCAACGACAACGACCAGGGGAGCTTCTCGACGCTGAACCTCCGGGCGAACCCCCTCGCGGACCGTCCTGACAAGGCCCACCAGTTCAGCTCCTGGACCTACGGCGACCCGCTCACGCCGCTGCCGAAGCTGTATCCCGACGACCCCCTCGTGGTGCGGTCGATCAGCATCTCGCCCACGCTCGACAGCCTGCACTTCGTGGGCGCCCGCACGCTCCTCGAACCGCGCTACGCCTACGCCGGCGGGTACGGCGGGACCGTGATCGACGCCGTCCACGGCGGGATCAGCGAGCGCTACACGCTGGTGCTCAACGGGCAGCCGAGCTGGATGCGGCTGCGGCCGGGCGACTACCTCTACGCCAACGGCATGGAGGACCGGCTCCAGCAGGGCGCCTGGGGGATCGTGCGGATCCTGCCGGGGCTGGTCCCCGACCTGAAGGCGCTGCCGGGCGTGACCACGCCGAGCACGTCGTACGCCGAGCCCGCGCCCACCGCAGGGCCTCCACCCGACGCGTCGCCGGGCAACCCGTGCCCGGCGGGCGCAGCCGCGCGCGCGTTCGACCTCACCGCGATCGACCGCTCGAACACGAACAACGGCTCGAGGACGGCGTACGTGCCCACCGCGGACGCCGCCGCGATCAGGCAGCGGCTCAAGCTGCCCGAGCCCCTGGTCATGCACGTCGTGGCCGGCGACTGCGTCACCGTGACCCTGCGCAACGAGCTGACCGTGCCCGTCGGCTTCTCGATGGGGAAGCTCGACCGCGAGGCCGGTTCCTCCGGAGCCGACGTCGGCTTCAACCCCGAGCAGAACGTCGCGCCGGGCGCGACCCGGACCTACGTCTACTCGGTGCCGACCGACCAGATCGGCAGCGCGGCGGTGGGCGACCTCGCCAGTGCCGGCAGCCTCAAGCGCGGCCTGTACGGCGTCGTCGTGGTCGCGCCGAAGTCCACCGTGCCCGGGCAGCCGACGATCTTCCGCGACCCCGCCACCGGCGCGCTCAAGGACCTCGGGGCGCAGGTGCTGGTCCGCGCGCCCGGACAGATCCGGCCCAACTACCGCGACTTCACGGTCACCCTGGCCGACGACGACATCGCGATCGGACGCGACTTCATGCCGTACCCGACCAGCGCGAACGCGGGTCGCACGCTGCTGAGCTACGCGACCGCGCCCCCGGGTGGGGACGCCGGGTCGTTCACCGACCCGGGTGGCGTGCCCACGCTGACGGCGTACGCCGGAGATCCGATGCTGGTCCACGTCCTGATGGCACCGGGGAGCGAGAACAGCCATGTCTTCTCCCTGGGTGGACTCCGCTGGCCGCAGGACCGCCACGTCTCGATGTCGAACTGGATGACCGCCCAGGGCATGGCGCCGTGGGAGACCTTCGACCTCGACGTCGTGGGCGGTGCCGGCGGCGGGCGGCCCGGTGACTACTTCTACGGTGACGAGCGCCGCCCGTTCACGGAGGTCGGTGCGTGGGGGCTGCAGCACGTCCTGCCGGCCGACAGCTGCTCGATCCGCCGCGTGGACGCGTCCACCTGCTGACCGCCATCGGCGAGCGGCAGCGTCGGGATGCCGTTCGCCCGGTGGCGATCGGCGGTCGGCCGCCGCCGTCCGGGTCGTGCAGCGGTGTGACGCGTGACCTTCGGGGGTCACCTGGCGCGTGACCGGGAAGCCTGCGAAACATCGGGAAGGACGGGGGCCGCCGGCCGGGCCCAGGCGTGTCAGGGACGGCGG
>NZ_RJSF01000044.1:357547-383315 GCF_003725535.1 Nocardioides pocheonensis
AACGACGTGTCACGGGACGGCCTGTCACGGGACGGCCTGTCACGGGACGGCGCCTCGGGGCTGGCGGGCGGCCGGTGCGTCAACGTCGGCCGTGGCTGCGGAGAGCGGGCACCGGGCGGCACCCGCAGGTGCCGGTACGTCGAGCCCACCCGTGGCTCGACGAGCAGCGGGAGAACCGCGCCTCACGGCGCCGGCGCCGGAGGAGTTCCATCGGTTGCCTCGCAGGGATCGGTCGGAGTCGAGCCGGCCGGAGGCTTGGCTGCGGGCTTTGCCGTGGGGTCGGCTGAAAGGTCGGGAGCGGGCGGCGACGGGTCCGGGTCGCCGGTCGGGTCGCCGGCAGGCACGCAGGCCGGGACGCACGGGGGCTCCTCGGTCGGCCCTTCGGTGGGCTTGCCGGTCGGCCCTTCGGTGGGCTTGCCGGTCGGGTCGTCGGTCGGGTCGCCGGACTCGGTGGGATCCCCTGACGCATCGGCGGGTGGGGCGTCGGTCGGCTCGGAGTCCTGGGGCTCGCAGCCGCCGGGCGCGGGTGTCGGGTCGGCCGGGTCGGCCGGGTCGGCCGGGTCCGGGGTGACCTCGCTCGGCGGAGGCTCGGTGTCGGTGGGATCGGGAGCGGGCGGGAGCGACGGCGCCGCCGGTGGGAGCTGGTCGGCACCGGAGGCAGGAGCAGGGACCGGCTTCACGGCGGGCGCGACGGCCGGTGCGGCGAGCGGGGCGGCGTGCGGGGCGGCGGCCGCCGCGAGCGGGACGGCGCCCGCGCTGGGGTGCCGCACGGGCGGCTCCGGAGCTTCGGCGGCCACGGTCTCGATCGGGCCGGTCTCCGGCGGGATCACCTCGAACGAGTGCTTCCAGCGGAGCACGAGCGCGAGGTAGGCGGTCGAGTGGTTGTAGGCCAGGATCGCCGAGCGCAGCCCTGCCTCGGTGGCGAGGTCACGACCGTCCGCGCAGAGGTAGGCCGCCGCCGTGGCAGCGGCGTCCTCGATGTCCTGGGGGTCGGCGGTCCCGTCCTGGTCGCCGTCGCGCTGCCAACGGACCCACGTGCCGGGGATGAACTGCATCGGTCCCACGGCCCGGTCCCACACGCGGTTGCCGTCGAGCTCACCGTGGTCGGTGTCCGCGATCGCGGCGAACCTCCCACCGTCGAGGACGGGTCCCAGCACGGCGGGTACGACCCGGTGCCCGGGGTCGAGCGCCCGCCCGGCCAGCGAGCCGGACTCCACCTGGCCGATGGCGGCGAGCAACGTCGTCGGGAGGTGGCAGCCCGCCGGGGCGCCCTGTGCGGCGGCGTCGTACGCCTGCCAGAGCACCGCCGGCACGGTCCCTTCCGGTGCGGCTCGCACGGCGGAGGTGGCCGCAGGTGGCTGCGCGGGTCCGGGTCCGGGTCCGGACACGTGGGACGACGGACGGCTGGGGACCACCGTCACGGACGCCGAGTCCGCGGCGGCCCCGGCGGCCGCTTGGGTGCCGCCGGGGCCGGTGAGGGATCCGCCCCCCAGCATCGGAAGCAACAAGCCGGCGACTGCCCATTCGGGCAGGGTGGGCCGGGTCCGCGTCCCCCTGCGCTCGCCCACGCCGTGGCTCACCGCCCCCGCGGCTCGCTGCCTGCGCCTCATGGATCCATCCTGGGCGACCGGCCTTGCGCCGACCTTGGGAAAGGCCTGGCTGCGCACCCGGGCCAAGCAATTCCCAAGGCCCCCGTCGCAGGCTGTGCAGGTGAGCGTGAGCAACGGACTGGGGCAGCTGGAGCTGGCGGGGGAACCTGCCACGTCGTACCCCCTGCTGACGGCGCCCGACCGCGACCTCCTCCAGCGGACGGTCGTCGCGAGCACGCTGGTCGGGTCCGCACTGATCCACGGATCGGTCGCCGGGGAGCACTTCGGTGAGTGGCTCCTTGCCGGCATGTTCTTCGTGGCCGTCCAGCTCGTCGAGCTGCTCCTCGCCCTGGCGGCTGTCTTCGCCTGGGACCGGCCGGTCGCGAGGCTCGTCGTGCTGACCGGCCTCGGGACCGTCCTGGTCTGGCTGGTCTCGCGCACCGTCGGCATGCCGATCGGCCCGGCAGACTTCCGCGTCCCGGAGCCGGTGGGGATGACCGACGTGCTCTGCAGCCTCCTCGAGCTCGCCTCGGTCGTGGCGGCCCTCCCGGCCGCCCGGCTCCGGACCACCGAGCCTCGGGGCAGCGTCCGACCCGGTGGCAGATCCGGACCCGGTGGCAGGGCGGCGGCGGCCGTGGCGGCAGCGGCTGCCCTGAGCCTCACCGGCGCGGCCGTCGTGCCCGTCGTGTTCAACGCGCCCGCTCACCACGCCCAGTCCGCCGTCCGGTGAGTCGATGGCGCGCGGAGTCCTCCCCGAGGTGGGGGAGCCGGGCATCATCCTGGTGCGCGCCAGGAGGAGACCTCGGAAACACCTCAGGGCGTGGCCATCAGCGCGACGGGGAACGAGCCGACGAGGAGGGTGCCTCCGACCGCGCGCGAGTACACCCCCAGCGTGCCGCCGAGGTCGACGACCGCGTCGTGCAGCAGGCGCAGCCCGTAGTGTCCCGAGTCCTGGTCGGCGATCGCGGCCGAGGCGCGCGCCGATCCGTTGTCCCGCACGCTGACGTCGACGACCTGGTCATGGACGTCGACGGTGACCTCGGCGCGCGTGGCGCCCGCGTGCTTGACGACGTTGAGGAGCCCCTCGCGGACGATCCGGTAGGCCAGCTGGGTGCTCTCGAGCGGAAGCTGCTCGGCTCTGTGGATCTCGACACTCACGGCGACGCCTGACTCCTCGGCCTTGGCCGCGAGCTCGTGGATCGCCGGCGCCAGCCCGATGGCCACCGACGGCGGGTAGATGTCGACGAGCATGGTCCGCAGGGCCGTGGCGTCCTCGCGGACGACCTCGGTGGCGCGCTCGATGACGGCCCGCGCGTCGTCGCCCTCGGGGGAGTCGTTGAGCTGTCCGGCCGTCGACGGCAGGGCATAGCCGAGAGCGGCGAGGTCCTGGATGACCCGGTCGTGCAGCAGCTGGGAGACCCGGCGGCGTTCCAGCTCCGCCGCCGAGAGGGCGTGGTTCAGCATCCGGTTGCGCTCGCTGATGCTGCGCGTCGAGGTGCGGGCCAGGACGACGCCGAGCGGCACGATGAGCAGCAGCAGGAGGAGCAGTCCCCCGAGCGACAGCGGCGCGATCAGGCCGAGGAGGTGCTGCTGGTCCGCGTGGAGGCGTCCGGCCGACCAGTAGGTCTCGAAGATCATGGGTACGCCGTCGGCGTCCTTGGTGCCGACGTACACCTCGAGCAGCTCACCGTTGTCCTTCTCCAGGGTGTTCTCCGAGTCGGAGAGGTGGGAGACCTCGGCGTGGACGAACGAGCGGCCGGCCTGCCTGCGCACCGACTTGTCGAAGGTGAAGGAGCGCCCGACGAGCGCCGCCTCGTCGGACCAGATCACTGTGCCCCCCACCGTCCAGAGCTTGGCGTGGACGATCGAGGATCCGAGCACACGTTCCCGCATCAGGTTGTCGAAGGCCTTCGTCGCCTCGGGATCGTGAGCCCGGACGGCGGCGTTGACCATGGGTGCGGCGATGATGCGTGCGATTGCGTCGCCGTGGATCCGCGCGTCCTGGATCGCGGTGCGCTCCGACATGCTCCTGGCCTCGAAGAAGGTGGCGAGAGCGACGATGAGGAGGGCGGCCACGCTGCGCAGGACGAACTGGACCATCGCTTGCCGCACCGGCCGGCCGCCCCGATTCGTGAGGTCTGGACTCGTGTCGCGCCGGCTACGCCTCGGCATCGTTCAACCCGATCAACCCGTTGCGCACGGCGATCACGACCGCCTCGAGCTGGGAATGGGCCCCGAGCTTTGCCAGCAGGTTCTTCACGTAGCCCCGGCAGGTGTTCATCGAGATGCCGAGCTCACGCGCGACGACACCGGCGTCGAGGCCCGCAGCGAGCAGCTGGAGGACCTCGAGCTCGCGCGCGGTCAAGGTCGGGATGCGCTGCGAGGGCACGCGCTTCTCGGTGACCAGCTCGCGCAGGAGACGAGGTTGGACCACGAAGTCACCCGATCGCGCCGTGCGCAGCGCGTGCAGCATCTCCGACACGTCGCCGTCCTTCGGAAGCAGGGCACAGGCACCTGCCGCGGCGGCTCGCTGCATGAGCGCCCGGTCGATGAACGCGCTGAGCACGACGACGCGCAGGTCGGGGCGCCGACGGATCAGCTCGGCGGCGGTTGCGATGCCGTCGCCGTCACGCAGCTGGACGTCCATGAGCACGAGGTCGGGTTCCAGCGTCGTCGCCGTCGCGAGGGCGGTGTCGACGTCGGTCGCGATCCCGACGCACTCCAGGTCGTCGTGGCTCGAGAGCATGGCCGCGACCAGCTGTGCGAAGACCTGGTGGTCGTCGACCACCAGCACTCCGAGAACCCCGGACTCCGGGCCTGTTCGAGAATCAGGTGAATCCACGGGCGTCTCACCCCCGTAAGAACGCTTCCCGCCCGAGATCCACCTTCACCCGCGGGTGGGTGGGCGGCAATAGCCCGATCGGGGTGCTTGACGAAATGCCCCACCCGTGGCAGGCGTCTCACGTCTGCATGGCGAGCACGCGCATCGCGGCGGCCGACAGGCCGGCATCCAGCGCGGGCACCTGGGCCCCCGGGGTCGCCTCGAGCGTCTGCCGCAGCAGCCGCAGCAAGGTGCGGAGCTCTCCGGGACCATGACGATCCTCGGCGCCCGACGGCTCCTGGAGGATCGCGTGGTAGAGGTCCTGGCTGTCACGGCCCGGCTCGTCCCCCAGCTCCTCGAGCATGGTCGCCCGGAGGCCGGCGTACGCACGCAGCGCCTCACCGCGATGGCCGGAGAGCCAGTGTGCGCGGATGAGGTGCTGCCACGCGCCCTCCGCGAGCCGATCGTGGCCCAGGGCTGCCTGCGCCAGGGTCGTCGCGTCGCCGAACCTCCGCGTGCCGTTGGCGAGCCCGGCCGCGTGCACGTACGCCGTCACGGCGTCGTGCTCGAAGACCTCGCGAGCGCGCTCGGCCCAGCCGGCGTACGGCTCGCTCCCGAGGAGCTCCCCGGTCGCGAGGTCGAGGGCCTGCGTGCTGAGCTCGACCGCCTCGCTGGCGGTGGCGGTCCGTGCCGCGCGGACGAGCCGGTGAAACTCCACGAGGTCGATCCAGACCTCCCCGGCCTTCAGCTGGTAACCACCCGGTGAGGTCGCCAGCACCGACGCCGGCCCGCTGCGGACCCCGAGGCACCGGCGCAGCACGCAGATGTAGCTCTCCAGGGTGGCGTGGTGGGATGCGGGCGGTGCGCCCTCCCACAGGAGGTCGGCCAGACGGTCCTTCGCCACGGTCGCGCCGGCGGCCAGGGCGAGGATCTCGAGGACCTGGCGAGGCCTGCCCCGCAGGGCCTCTGACGGCAGCAACCTGCCGTCGATCTCCACTTGGGTAGCGCGAAAGAGCGTGACTCTGATCATGGTGGAATCCCCCTTGCGACGGTCGCCCCCGAGTCGCATGTGTTCGGCAACCACGATCGCCCGGGCCGCTCGCGCTCGCTACCCCCCTCCATGGGGTGGCCGACCCCCCAATCCTGACCGGCCCGCGTGGTCGATGCGGACTAGCCTGTGCCGCGGTATGGCCATGCGTGCAGTCCAGGTGACCAGCCTCGGTGGGCCCAGTGCCGTCGAGGTCCGCGAGGTTCCCGAGCCCCAGCCGGTGGGGCCGTTCGGGCCGCAGGTGCTCGTCGACGTGCACGCCGTCGGGGTGTCCTTCCCCGACCTGCTGCTGAGCAAGGGGGAGTACCAGCTCAAGCCGGACCTGCCGTTCACCCTCGGCGTCGACTTCGCCGGCGTCGTGCGTTCCGCCCCCGACGGGTCGGGATTCACGGCGGGCGACCGGGTGGCGGCGTGCCTGCCGCACGGTGGGGCGGCGGAGGTCGTCGGGCTCGGGGCCGACAGCGTCTTCGCCCTGCCCGACAACCTCTCCTTCGAGCAGGGTGCGGCGATCCCGATGAACTACCTGACCGCGCAGTTCGCCCTGAAGGAGCGCGGGCAGGTGCGCGAGGGCGAGACCGTGCTCGTGCACGGCGCCGCCGGTGGGGTCGGTACGGCGGCCCTCCAGGTCGCGAAGGGGTACGGCGCCCGCACGGTCGCCGTGGTGTCGACCGAGGAGAAGGCAGAGGTCGCGCGCCGAGCCGGTGCGGACGACGTCGTGCTCGTCGAGGGGTTCCTGAAGGCCGTCAAGGAGGTCACCGACGGCCGTGGCGTCGACCTCGTCGTGGACGTCGTCGGCGGCGACCTCTTCACCGACTCGCTGCGCTCCCTCGCGCCCCAGGGCCGGCTGCTGGTGGTCGGCTTCGCGGCCGGCGGCATCCCCGAGGTCAAGGTCAACCGGCTGCTGCTCAACAACGTCGACGTGCGCGGCGTCGGCTGGGGCGCCTACGCGATGGTGCGGCCCGGGTTCATGGCCGCGCAGTGGAGCGAGCTCGTGCCGATGATGCGCAGCGGGGTGATCGACCCGCCGCTGAGCCACGACCTCGGCGGCGCGACGTACGCGCTCGAGGACTTCGGCCGGGCCCTCGCGGACATGGAGAACCGCGCCACCTTGGGCAAATCCGTCGTGCGCGTGCGCTGACGACTCTACGATCGGCGGGCACCCGATCCAGGAGGATCTCCATGTTCGCCATCCGCTCGGTCCTGGCTTGCGCGGCCGTCGTCGCGCTGGTGGCAGGCTGTGGCAGCGAGTCCGGCCAGCGCCAGGAGCCTCTGACCGCGGCCCAGTTCCGCATGAAGGCCCAGAGCATCTGTCGCGACGCGAGCAGCGCGACGAAGCGAATCGTCGCCAATGTCGGCGACAAGCCGACCAAGGCGCAGGTCAAGCAGTTGGTGGCGACGACCGTGGTGGTGGTCCGGAACGAGATCGAGGACCTCGACCGGCTGGTCCCGCCACGGGAGCTCCAGGACGACGTCGACGCGATGCTCGACAGCGCTCGGCGGGGGAACGAACAACTGCGAACGCACGGCATGCAGATGCTGCTCAAGGGCAAGGAGCCGTTCAAGGACGCGGACAAGAAGTCGCTTGCGATCGGTCTCGACGACTGCGCCAAGTGACCGGTCAGCCTCCGCGCGATCCGGTGACGATGACGACCCGGATGAGCCGCCGGATAAGGTCTCTTGCGTGACGATCCTCGACGACGCCCGCCCGGGCATGAACCCCGACATCCGGCCGCAGGACGACCTGTTCGGCCACGTCAACGGCACCTGGCTGGCCGAGGCGGAGATCCCCTCGGACCGCGCGGCCTGGGGGCCGTTCGTGATGCTGGCCGACACCGCCGAGCAGGACGTGCGCGAGATCATCGAGGACTGCGCCGCCGGCCGGGTCTCCGCAGGCTCGGCCGCCGACGGCGCCGAGGGCTCCGACGGCTCCGACGACGCCCGCAAGATCGGCGACCTCTACGCCAGCTTCATGGACGAGGCCCGGGTCAACGAGCTCGGCAGCACCCCGATCCAGGGCCTGCTCGACGCGATCGACTCGCTGACCGACCTGCGCGACCTCGCTGCCTTCCTCGGGGAGTTCGAGCGCCGGGGCGGCGGCGGCCTCTTCGGCTCGTACGTCGACACCGACGACCGCAACTCCGAGCGGTACCTGGTCAACATCACGCAGGGCGGCATCGGCCTGCCCGACGAGAGCTACTACCGCGAGGAGAAGTTCGCGGAGATCCGGGCCAAGTACGTCGACTACCTCGAGCGGATGCTCGACCTCGCCGGGCGCCCCGACGCGCGCGCGACCGCCGAGACCGTGCTCGCTCTGGAGACCCGGCTCGCCCAGGGCCACTGGGAGCGCGCCGAGACCCGCGACGTGCAGAAGACCTACAACCTGACCGGCTACGACGAGCTGCGCACGATGCTGCCGTCCTTCGACCTCGACGTCTACGTCCGCAACCTGGGCGGCGAGTCGGTCGCTGGCAGCACCGGTGCGCTGACCGGGACTTTGGCGGAGACGATCGTCCGGCAGCCGTCTTACCTGACCCACCTGGAGACCGTGCTCGGCGAGACCGACATGGAGCAGTGGAAGGCGTTCCTGGCCGTCCGTGCGATCCGGTCGTCCGCGGCGTACCTCTCCGACGAGTTCGTCGAGACCAACTTCGACTTCTACGGCCGCACGCTGTCCGGCACCCCCGAGCTGCGCGCCCGCTGGAAGCGCGGCGTCGCGCTGGTCGAGGGCGGCCTCGGCGAGGCCGTCGGACGGGAGTACGTCGCCCGGCACTTCCCGCCGCACTCCAAGGAGCTGATGGACGACCTGGTCGCCAACCTGCTCGAGGCCTACCGGCAGAGCATCGCGACGCTGGACTGGATGGGCGAGGAGACCAAGCAGCGGGCCTTCGAGAAGCTCGAGACCTTCCGGCCCAAGATCGGCTACCCGGTGAAGTGGCGCGACTACACGAACCTCGAGATCGACGCCGGCGACCTCGTCGGCAACGTGCTCGCGATCGCGGCGTTCGAGACCGACCGGCAGCTGCAGAAGATCGGCGCGCCCGTCGACCGCGACGAGTGGTTCATGCTGCCGCAGACGGTCAACGCCTACTACAACCCCGGGACCAACGAGATCTGCTTCCCCGCCGGCATCCTGCAGAAGCCGTTCTTCGACCCGGACGCCGACCCGGCCGAGAACTACGGCGGCATCGGCGCGGTCATCGGTCACGAGATCGGCCACGGCTTCGACGACCAGGGTGCGCAGTTCGACGGCCTCGGCAACCTCAACGACTGGTGGACCGCGGAGGACAAGGCGGCCTTCGAGCTGAAGTCCAAGGCGCTCATCGACCAGTACGACGGCTTCGAGCCGCGCGACCTCCCGGGCGAGCACGTCAACGGCGCGCTCACCGTGGGCGAGAACATCGGTGACCTCGGTGGTCTGACGATCGCGATCAAGGCCTACCGGATCTCGCTCGGCCAGGACCCGGCCAGCACCGAGCCCGTGCCCGAGCGCGACGGGCTGACCGGGCTCCAGCGGCTCTTCCTGAACTGGGCCTACGTGTGGCGCACGAAGCGGCGCAAGGAGCTCGACCTGCAGTACCTCACCACCGACCCGCACAGCCCGCCGGAGTTCCGCGCCAACATCGTGCGCAACCTCGACGAGTTCCACCAGGCGTTCGGCACGCAGTCCGGCGACGGGCTCTGGCTCGACCCGGAGGACCGCGTCCGGATCTGGTGAGCCGGGCGATGTCCTCTCGGGATGGCGCCCGCGCCGGCCGGCGCCGGGCCGGGCGTCCGCTCGCCCTGCCGGCGTGGTGGGTGGCGGCGTTCGCCGCGTTCCTGCTCGTGGTCGTGGGCGTGGTCGTCGTGGTGGTGCGCTCGCGCGTCGGGCCCTGCCGCGACGAGCTCGTCGACCACCCGCGCAACCCGCTGCTGAGCCCGGCGCAGATGAAGGCGCAGCCCGACGCGCGGCTGGACACCCTCTCCGCGGCGGTCGGTGCGATGGGGCCACCGTTCTCCGACGTCGTCGCCGGGGTGGGCTACGACTACGACCAGTGGCTGCACGCGTACGCCGTCGAGGGCGGCGTCCTGGCGTTCACCAAGAACAACGCGCCGGTCACCCTGCTCGACGGGTCCACCCTGAAGCCGCGCTGGTCGCTGCGCCCGGACAGCAAGCGGATCGCCTGGGACGCCTCGGGACACCGCTTCCTGCTGCTCGACCTGTCCGCGAAGGACGCGACCGCCGTCTCGGCGTACGACGTCGCCGACGGGCACCGGGTCTGGTGCGCCTCGCTCGACCAGCACCAGGCGTCCGGCGACCCGGTGGCCACGACGTTCCTCGACGGCGGCGACGTCGTGGCGGCGCTGCCCGACGGTGACGCGAAGCAGGGGCGCGTGGCGCTCACGCGGCTCGCCGGCGGCACCGGCAAGACCGTGTGGAGCCGAGCCTGCTCGACCGTGGCGCGCGCCGACTACCTCGGGCCGCTCACCGCCGACCTGGTGCTCGCCGGCGGCTCGGAGGAGTTCCGGCTCGCCGAGCAGACACCCGACGGGAAGGGCGGCCCCGTGATCACGGCACTGTCGGTCGCGGACGGCAAGCCGGCGTGGACCTGGGACGCCGACGCCGGCGCGGTGGTGCACGTCGTCGGCGTGGATGACGGGCGGGTCGTGGCCGTGGAGCGCGGTGCCGACGGGGTCCGGCTGTTCGCGCTCTCGGCCGAGGGCAAGGAGCTCTGGTCGACCGTGCCCGAGGACGCGGCGTACGAGGCGACGCTGCGCGGCGGCGTGGTCGTGACGAAGTCGGCGTCCGCGCTGCACGGCTACGACGACCAGACGGGCAAGCAGCTCTGGAAGCACGACGTGCCGACCGACCGCACCTACTTCCCCTACGGCTTCACGCTCGCCCAGATGCCGTCGCTGGACGACACGCACGTGTTGGTGCCGACCACGACCGACCTGGTGTCGCTCGACGTGCGCGACGGCACCGAGCAGCACTTCACCCTGCCTGTGGACGGGATCAGCACGACGTACTGGCCCTACCAGCTGCTCGCCTCCCCGGACCTGATCGGCGTCGTCACGAACACCGGCGCGGTCTTGGCGAAGCGCACCGGTGGTTGAGGTGCCGAGCCCCTGGGCGAGGCCTCGAAACCGCTGGTTGCCCACCTGCCCGGGATTTCGAGGCTCACTTCGAGGCTCGCTGGCGCTCGCACCTCAGTACAAGCGCTGGCTCGCACCTCAACCACCGGGCTGCAAACGTTGTGGACGGCCCGCACGCCCAGGTCGGCACCCGCTGGTAGACATGCCGGCATGACCACCACCGCCACCGACCTCCGTGCGCAGGCCGAGCGGCACCTGCGCGCGCTCGTCGGTCGCGACGACGCGACCCTGTACGACGACCAGTGGGCGGCGATCGCAGCGCTCGTCGAGGACAAGCGGCGGGCCCTCGTGGTGCAGCGCACCGGGTGGGGCAAGTCGGCGGTGTACTTCGTGGCCACGGCGCTGCTGCGCGAGCAGGGTGCCGGGCCGACGGTGATCCTCTCCCCGCTGCTCGCGCTGATGCGCAACCAGATCGAGGCCGCCGAGCGCGCGGGCATCCACGCCGTCACGATCAACTCCACCAACAGCGAGCAGTGGGCCGAGGTGCACGCGCACATCAGGGCCGGCGAGGTCGACGTGCTGCTGGTGAGCCCCGAGCGACTGAACAACCCGGGCTTCCGCGACGAGGTGCTGCCGCGACTCACCGAGTCCGCCGGCCTGCTGGTGATCGACGAGGCGCACTGCATCTCCGACTGGGGCCACGACTTCCGGCCCGACTACCGCCGCATCCGGCAGATGCTCGCCGAGCTTCCCGGCGGCATCCCGGTGCTCGCCACGACCGCGACCGCCAACGCGCGGGTCACGGGCGACGTCGCCGAGCAGCTGGCGGTGCATGGTGGCGAGGGCGGTTCCGAGGCTCGCAAGCTCGCACCTCAACCAACGGTGGCGAGGCCCGCACCTCAACCACAGGAGGACGTGCTCGTGCTGCGCGGCCCGCTCGACCGCGAGTCCCTGAGCCTCGCGGTGCTCGAGCTGTCCCGCCCGGAGGAACGGCTCGCCTGGCTGGCCGACCACCTCGGCGAGCTCGCGGGGTCGGGCATCATCTACACGCTCACCGTCGCGGCGAGCCAGGACATCGCCGGCTACCTCCGCGAGCGCGGCCACGAGGTCGCGGCGTACTCCGGCCAGACGGAGACCACCGAGCGGCTCGCCCTCGAGCAGGACCTCCTCGCCGGCCGGCTCAAGGCCCTGGTGGCGACCAGCGCGCTGGGCATGGGCTTCGACGCGACCCTGGGCTTCGTGGTCAACGTCGGGGCGCCTGCGTCGCCGGTGGCCTACTACCAGCAGGTGGGTCGCGCCGGCCGCGGCCTGCCCGACGGCGCCCGGGCCTCGGTGATCCTGCTTCCGGCTCGCGAGGACCGCGACATCTGGGCCTACTTCGCCTCGCTGGCCTTCCCGGCCGAGCAGCACGTGCGCACCGCCCTGAAGGTGCTCTCGGACAGCGACCGCCCGATGTCGACGGCCACGCTCGAGACCTACGTCGACCTCAGCCGCAACCGGCTCGAGATGATGCTCAAGGTGCTCGACGTCGACGGCGCCGTACGCCGGGTCCAGGGCGGATGGACGGCCACCGGCCAGGACTGGGTCTACGAGCAGGAGCGCTACGACCGCGTCGCCGCGGCGCGGCGGGACGAGCAGGCCGCCATGCTGGAGTACATCGCCACGTCGGAGTGCCGGATGCGCTTCCTGCGTGAGGCGCTCGACGACCCCGAGGCGCAGGACTGCGGCCGGTGCGACAACTGCGGTGGGTTCACCGTCGCGGCCTCGGTGTCCGACGCGGCGGTGCAGCGGGCCGGTGACCGGCTGACCCGGCCCGGGGTCGCGCTCGCGCCTCGCAAGCTCTGGCCCACGGCGCTCGCCAACCTCGGCCTCGACCTCAAGGGCAAGATCGCCGGCGCGGAGGAGGGCCGTGTGGTCGCCCGTCTCACCGACCTCGGGCTGGGCCAGGCGCTGCGCGACCTGTTCCGCCCGGGCACGCCCGACCAGGAGGTGCCGGTGCCGCTGGTGCAAGGCGTGGTCGCGGCGCTCGCGGACTGGCGCCCCCGCCCCGACGGCCTCGTGGCCTTCGAGTCCCGCACGCACCCGCTCCTCGTCGACAGCCTCGCCCACGGGCTCTCCCGCCACCTCGGGGTCCCGGTGCTGGGTCGCGTCGCGATCCGCGACGACTCCGTCGCACCGGGGCAGGGCGCGACCAACTCAGCGCAGCGGGTCGCCGCGGTCTCGCGGCGTGCGGTGCTGCAGACCGAGCCCGTCGCGGGCCGACGGATCCTGCTGGTCGACGACCTGGTCGCCAGCGGGTGGTCCATGACGCTGGCCGCCCACTGGTTGCGCGCGGAGGGTGCCGAGGCCGTGCTGCCGCTCGCGCTGGCGTCCGAGACCTGACCGGCTGAAACCGGTCGGCTGAACCAGGACCGCTGACGCCACGTAGCCCCGGGTGGAGGCTGGTGGCATGACAGGGCACGCGGACGAGTCGTTCGCGGAGTACGTCTCGGCGCGCTGGTCCCTGCTCCAGCGGCTGGCGACGCTGCTCACCGGCCAGGGCGACGCCGACGCACTGACCCGGGCCGCCCTCGTGCGGGCCTACCTCTCCTGGGCCGACGTACGCCGCTCCGCCTCACCCGACCAGCGCGTCGTCGGCGTCCTCGCGGCCACCGCCGCCCGGTGGCCGCACCGCTGGAGCGACGAGGAGGACGCCTCCGCGGCGGGACCGGACCCGCTCTGGTCGCAGTTCGGCACCCTCCTGCCCCGCCAGCGCGCGCTCCTGGTGCTGCGCCACCACGAGGACTTCTCCGACCCCGAGATCGGCGAGGTGCTCGGGCGCCCGACCGAGGCCGTGGCCGCGGAGGCGCTCGCGCTCGAGACCGGGATCGACGTCGCCCGGCTCCGCGAGCTCTTCGTCCTCCGCAGCGACGCGGTGCGGGTCGCGGCACCGCCCGGCGACGAGGTGCTCGCCGAGGCGCAGCGGGAGCGGAGCCGCCGCCGGCGCCGCTCGTGGCTGCGCGCGTCCGCGGCGGCCGCGGTCCTGGTGGTCGCGCTGACGGTGGCGAGCCTGTTGCAGGGGCCGTCCGACACGGCGGCGCGGCGGCCTCCCGCTGCCCGTGCCGTCCACTTCCTCAGCGCCCTCCCGGCCGGCCGGGCGCCTCGGATCGCCTACGCCGTGGGGCGGAGCCTGCACCTGGGCAGCGGGCAGCGGGTCACCCTCGAGGCGCCACCGTCGTCGCTGGTGCAGACCAACAAGTGGCTCTACGTCGCCTACCCGTCGGGGAGGATCGTGCGCGTCGACGCCGTCCGGGGCACGGTGCTCCCGGTGGCCCGGTCCTCGCGCGGCGAACTGGCGACCGACCCGAGCGGCGAGCACGTCGCCTGGATCGCCGCCGGGCCCGGCCCGGCGGTGGTCGTGCTGCGGACGGCGGCCGACTGGTCGGTCCTGCTGAGCGACCGACAGCGGTTCCCGGCCCAGCCACGCTGCTGCGACGACCCGTTCGTGCTCAACGGCATCACCAGCGACGGCGCCGTGATCGGGTCGCTGCCGGTGGTGAGCGAGGCCTGGGTGTGGCGCACGCCCGACGCCGGCTCCGACACCCTCCAGGAGATCAGCGGCCTGGGGGACGGTGCGATCACCCAGGTGGTCGGCGGCGGCCTCGTCGTCCGGCACCCCCCGGGCACGTTCGCGGTCGGCTCCGTGGTCGACGGGACGTTCCGGCCGACCGCGGTGCTCAGCGCCCGGGACGCGGACTTCGCCGACCCGCTCGGCCACCGGGTCGTGTACGCCGACGACTCCGGCGAGATCCACGTCCGCGAGCGCGTGCAGCGCGGCCGGTCCCGTCGCCCGTCCCCGGACGTCCGGCTCCAGCTGCCGACCCTGGACCAGGGGTTCGCCGCCGTCCGGTGGGAGGACGACGACCACCTGCTGCTCGACGTGGCGGACGCCTCGCAGCCGCACGGCGCCCTGGTGCGGTGCGACGTCGGCACCGGTGCCTGCGAGCTCACGGCTCGCCTCGACCGCCCGCACCTGCTCGCGGACTGACCGATGCCGACGCGGCCGACGACGCCGAATCCACGCGCGCGCCGCCGTGGTCAGGAGGACGCTTGGCCCATGCACGCCGACGAGCCGTACGCCGACTACGTCGCGGCGCGCTGGTCGACGATCTACCGCCTCGCCGTCCTGCTGGTCGGGGAGGATCGGGCCGACGACCTCGCCCAGGACGCGCTGGTGCGCGCCTACGTGGACTGGCCCCGCGAGCGGGAGGACGAACCCCCGGAGGAGCAGGTCAAGGCGATCCTGGCGCGCCGCGCGCTCGCCGAGCCGGCACGGGCGCCGACGGCCGACAGCCCGTGGGCGGGGGTCGGGGCGCTCTCCCAGGCGGAGCGCGTGGTGCTGGTGCTGCGCTGCTACGAGTACCTCGACGACGGCGACATCGCGCGGGCGCTCGGCGTCGGCCACGACGTCGTGACCGACGCGAGCTTGGTGCTCGGGTCCCTCCCGATGCCGGCGACCGAGGTCAGCGCGATGCTCACGCGGGCCGCGGACCAGGTGGGGGTGCCGCTGCCGCCGGTCGAGTCGCTCCTCGCCCGCGGCCACGAGGCCCGCCGAGGCCGCTCCCGCCGGAGGCTGTGCTGGACGGCCGCCGCGGTCGCCGGTCTGCTCGTGGCGCTCGCCGCCGCCACCTACCTCCAGGCCCACCCGCTCTGGCATCGCGGGGCGCCGGCCGGGTCCTTCCCGGGTCGGCTCGCCGACCTCCGCAGGGGCGCGGCGCCGCGGGCGGCGTACGCAGAGCTGGACACGCTGCACCTGGGCGGCGGGCGGTACGTCGTGCTCGACAGCGTGCCCTCCGGGCTGGTGCAGGCAGGCCGCTGGACCTACGCGTCCTTCCCCTCGGGCTCGATCGTCCGCGTCGACGACCGCAACCCCCGGATCTCACCGGTCACGGACTCGGCCGTCGGCCCGCCGGTGGCCGACCGCCTGGGACGGTACGTCGCCTGGCTCGCGAGCGTCGGCGGGCCACCGCTCGTGATGGTCCAGCCCACCGACCCGGACCGCACCAATGCCCGGGAGAACGAGCACCGGTTCCCCTCCACGGGTGAACCGCCCGAGGTCGTCGGCATCACCCCTGCGGGAGACGTCGTCGCGGCGTCGCCCGGGGAGAGCCGGGCCTGGGTGTGGCGCTCGGAGGACTTCTTCTTCGATCCGGCGCAGGCGGTCCGCGAGATCGAGGGCCTCGGCAACGGGATCGTCACGCAGGTGACACCCGGCGAGATCGTCGCGCAGTACGGGGCCAACCACTTCGCGGTCGGCCGGATCGACCACGACGCGTTCCTCGCCGAGGAGGACGTGGTCGCCACCGCTGCCGACTTCGCCGATCCCACGGGCCGGCGGATCGTCTACCTCGACGGCTCCGGCGCGATGCGCGTCGGTCGCCGCGGCGCCGGCTCCGGGCGCGACCGGTCGCACGACCTGCGGCTCCGGTTGCCCCGGCTGCGCGTGGGGTACGCCGCCCTCGTCTGGGAGGACGACCGGCACGTGCTCCTCGACGTCACCGACGACTCGCTGCCGCACGGTGCGGTGGTCCGGTGCGACGTCGGCACCGGCGCGTGCGAGCTCGCCCATCGCTTCGCCCAGACCCTGCACCTGCTCGCGCGCTGAACCGCGAGCAGAACCCTCCGAGAGCCGGCGTCAGCCCGCGTCGGCGTCGTCGGTGCGCAGCTTCTCCAGCCGCGCGGCGAGCAGGTCGCGCCGATGAGCGTTGCCGTGGAGGTCGAGGTAGCGGTGGCCGAACACCGCGAGCAGGGCGTCGTCGAGCCGGCGTACGGCACCCGGCGGGTACTTGTACTCCAGCCGGGCGTTGATCACCGAGCTGTCCACCGACGTGAGCAGCCCGGCGAGCTCGTCGAGCGAGGTGATCCCGAGCTCGAGGAGGAGCCCGGAGATCCAGGCGTAGTGGTCGGTGCGCGACCAGCCGGCGTCGGCGTACTGACCGGTGAGGAACGAGGCCAGGTCCTGCGGGTCGATCCTCGGGTCGCTGGCGTCGCCGTCCGCGCCCCGGTGGGTGCCGGCCACCTGGATCCGCGCCCGGATCTCGGAGAACTCGCGGTCGGCGAGCTCGAGCAGTCCGGCGGCGAGCGTGAACCGGCGGTCCAGGTCGGGGGCGTGCTCGGCGGGCACCGTGCCCTTGTAGCGGATGTCGTGCTCGAACTCGGCCCACGCGTGCTGCAGCACCGTGCGCACCTGGACCGACGCCGGGAGGCCGCCGGTCTCGTCGCGTCGCGCGGGCGCCCCGTGCGCGGCGGTGAGCAGGATGTGCCGGCTGGCGTAGCCGAACCGGCCCTGGCTGGCGGTCTCCCGGCCCATGTCCCGGTCGTCGAGGATCGTGAACTCCCCGGCGAGCAGGTCGGCGACCGCCTCGACCTCGCTCAGCAGGTAGCAGATCACGCGCACGCCGACCTGGTCGGTGATCCCGCTCAGCGGGTCGTCGTACGCCGGCGACCCCGGCTGCGCGCGTGCCGCCTTCGCCGCGAACGACGCCACCGACTTCGTCCGGCCGGTGATGGTCAGGTAGTTGATCCCCGCGTCGTCGAGCAGCGTGGTCACCAGCGCGACGTACCGTGCGGTGACCTCCTGGAGCGCGGGCTGGCGCTCGGCGTAGGCCTGCACCGCCCGCCGCACCGGGTCGCGCCGACGGTCCTCGGCGTGCTGCACCGACTGCTCGGCGGCGTGCTCGGCGGAGGTGCTCACGCCGACCATCATGGCGGTTCGCGGCGGTCGGCACGATCCGCCACCGCTGTCGGGCACGATCTGTCGGGGTCGCGCGTTAGGTTCCCTGTGCTGGAACGACCCCAGCCCAGACCACGCCACTGCACCGCACCGGGAGGCCGCGCGTGAGCTTCGTCCCGCTGCAGGGCCCGGCGGTCCTGCACCCGGCCGACCCCCCGCGCGAGAGCGAGATCGAGTTCAGCGGTCCGCAGCGCACGATCCGACTCCCGATGCGCGGCGCGATCCCGGTGCTCACGCGCGCGCTGCGGGCGGGTGACGCCCACGCCTCCGTGGCTCTGCTGGGAGCGGCGACCATGCTCGCGATGAAGCTGGTCGCCGCCGGCCGGCTGCAGCGCAGCCCCGCCGGCCACGCCTGGCAGGTCGGACCGCTGCTCCCCGAGGACGACGCGCGGGTGCGGGCGCTCGCCGAGGCCCGGGCGTACGCCGATCTGGCGGCCGACGACGCCGAGGAGACCATCCGCGCGCTGCTCGACGCCGTGGCCGACACGATGACCCGGCAGGTCTCCACGGACGGCCACGTCCCCCGGTCGATGGTTGAGGCGCGCTCCCCCGCGGTTGACCCGCGCTCCCCGGTGGTTGAGCCTGCCGAAACCACTCGCCCCTGGCAGCGCCACCAGGTCGAGTCCCCCGATCTGCCGGCCGAGGTCGTCCTGAGCCTGCGGATCGAGGCACCCGACGAGCAGCTGGCCGGCGGTCGCGTGATCGTCGTGCCCCAGGTGCACGAGGTCGACCTCTCCACGCACGTCGTCGACGTCGAGCAGCTGTGGTGGGACGACGCCGCCGGCCCGGAGGTCCACGGCGGGCACGGGTTCTCCCGCGAGGCGCGGGTCAACGCCGGCCTGGCGCTGCGGCGGGCGGCCCAGGCCTGGCCGGTGCTCGACCGGCTGCTCCGGCGGCCCGTGCCCGACCGGCTGCTGCTCGACGGCGACGAGGTCGCGGACCTGCTCGAGCACGGCCTGCCGGCGCTGGCCGGCGTCGGCGTGGACGTCTTCTGGCCCCGCGGGCTCCGCCACGAGCTGACCCCGCTGGGGCGGGTCGAGGTGAAGTCACGCACGGGCGCCCGAGGCGAGCCGTTGATGACGGGGGTGTTCGGCCCCGACTCCCTGTTCGAGTTCGACTGGCGGCTGGCGCTGGGCGGTGACCCGCTCACCGACGACGAGATGGCCGCGCTGGCGACCGCGAACGGGCCGGTGATCAGGCTCCGCGACAACTGGATGGTGATCGACCCGGCGACGGCTCGGCGGGCTCGGGAGGCGGTCGGCCGACGGGGCCGCCGCGAGCTCAAGCCGGTCGAGGCGCTGACCGCGATGCTGACGGGCACCCTCGCCACCCACGTCCCGCACAGCGACGAGCCGACCGTCGAGGTGCACCCGGGCGCCACCCTGGAGAAGGTCCGCGACCGGATCGTCGACGCCGCGCAGGTGAGCCCGCTCGACCCGCCCGCCGGGCTGGCGGCGACCCTGCGCGACTACCAGCGGCACGGCCTGACCTGGCTGGCGGAGCTCACCGGCGCGGGCCTGGGCGCCTGCCTGGCCGACGACATGGGGCTCGGCAAGACGGTGACGCTGATCGCCCTGCACCTGCACCGGCGCGAGCGCGGGCTGGCGACCGGGCCCACGTTGGTGGTCTGCCCGGCGTCGCTGCTGGGCAACTGGGAGGCCGAGGTGCGGCGGTTCGCCCCCGGCGTCCCCACGCGCCGTTTCCACGCGAGCCGGCGCGACCTGACCGGCGACCTGGGCTTCGTGTTCACGACGTACGGGACGATGCGGGCCGACCACGAGACCCTGGCCGGAGTCGCGTGGGACCTGGTCGTCGCCGACGAGGCGCAGCACGTCAAGAACGCCACCTCGTCGACCGCGCGCAACCTCAGGCTGATCCCGTCGCGGTGCCGGGTGGCGCTCACCGGCACGCCGGTGGAGAACAACCTGACCGAGCTCTGGGCGATCCTGGACTGGGCGACGCCGGGCCTGCTCGGCTCGCGCAACGCGTTCCGGAGGCGGTGGGCGGCCCCGATCGAGAGCGGGGTCGAGCCCGCGGTGGCGCGGCAGTTCGCTCAGCTGGTCGAGCCGTTCCTGCTGCGCCGGCGCAAGACCGACCCCGGGATCGCCCCCGAGCTGCCGCCCAAGACCGAGACCGACCAGGTGGTCGCCCTGACCCGCGAGCAGGTGGTGCTCTACGAGTCCCTAGTCCGCGAGTCGATGCGCCGGATCGAGACGGCCGACGAGGACGGCCGACGCGGCCTGGTGCTGGCCCTGCTGACCGGCCTCAAGCAGATCTGCAACCACCCGGCGCACTACCTGCGCCAGGCCAGTGGCCGGATCAAGGGGCGCTCGGAGAAGATCGACGTGCTCGACGAGCTGCTCGGCACGATCCTCGCCGAGGGCGGCTCCGCGCTGGTGTTCACGCAGTACGTCGCGATGGGCCGCCTCCTCGAGCGGCACCTCGACGAGGTCGGCATCCCGTCGCTGTTCCTGCACGGCGGCACCCCGGTGCCGGCGCGGGAGCAGATGGTCGCGACCTTCCAGGCGGGCCGTGAGGCCGGACATGGGGGTGGCGCGGGAGCCGGCGCCCCGCCGGTCTTCCTGCTCTCGCTCAAGGCCGGCGGCACGGGGCTGAACCTCACCCGGGCCGACCACGTGATCCACGTCGACCGCTGGTGGAACCCCGCGGTCGAGGACCAGGCCACCGACCGCGCCTACCGGATCGGCCAGACCCGCCCGGTGCAGGTGCACCGCCTGGTCACCGAGGGGACCATCGAGCAGAAGATCGGCGAGCTGCTCGCCCGCAAGCGGTCCCTGGCCGACGCCGTTCTCGGCTCCGGCGAGACCGCCCTCACCGAGCTGTCGAACGACGAGCTCCGCGAGCTGGTGACGCTTTCGGTCGGTCGCTACGCTCCCCCGAGGCTTCGCCGCCGGACACCCCATGGCTGACCGGCGCTCCCCGGGCACGGTCTCCGGGGACCCGATCGTCTTCCCCCGCGTGGGCCGCGTGCGCGGCGGGATCGCCCGGAGCAGCACCTGGTGGGGCCGTGCCTGGGTGCGCAGCTTCGAGGAGACCGTGGTCGAGGCGGCCGACCTCCGACCCGCGCGGACGCTGGCCCGGTCGGGCCGGCTGGGCGCGGTGATGGTGCTGGCCGGAATGGCGTCGGTGGTCGTCGACCGGGGCGGTCCCGGCGCGGTGATGGCCCAGCTGCGGGTCACCCAGCTCGACGACACCGCCTGGGAGACCTTCCTCGTCGAGCTGCACCGGAAGGCCGGCTTCACGGCGGCCCTGGAGTCGGGCGAGCTCGCGACCGACCTCGTCGAGAACGCCGACCAGGCCGGCGTCGAGCTGCTGCCCGGTCCCGGCGACCTCGAGACCGCGTGCGAGTGCGACGCGCTGTCCGACCACGTGATCCAGCCCTGCGTGCACGCCCTCGCGCTGCTCTACCAGCTCGCCTGGCACGTCGACGCCGATCCCTACGCGCTGCTCCTGCTGCGCGGCCGCACCCGGGACCAGCTGCTGGAGGGCCCCGCGACCCGCCCGACGGCGCCGGGCCCGACCGGCGGCTCTCTCGACGCCGAGGACGCCGGCGAGGCCGCGGCCCGCGCCGCGGAGATCCTCCGGCTCGCGGCCGACGCGCCGACCGGTCACGGGCTCGCGGACGCCGCGGTGGCGGCGTACGACGAGGAGATCAGCCGACTGCTGTGACGACCGGCCCACGGTGGCGACCGACGGGGGCGAGCGGCGCCTCGGTGTGCATGCCTAGGCTGAACCCGGGCACGGCACCACGGGTGCGGACGGGAAGGCAGGCGTGATCGCAGGCAGATACGCCCTCGAGCGGGAGATCGGCCGAGGCGGCACCGGACCGGTGTGGCTCGGCCGCGACGACGTCCTCGGACGCCAGGTGGCGCTCAAGCGGATCGGGTTCCTGCCGGGAGCCGCCGAGACCGACGTCGACCGCGCCGAGCGGGAGGCCCGGCTCAGCGCGCGGCTGCACCACCCGCACGTGGTCGCGGTGTTCGACGTGGTCACCGATCCCGACACCCACGACCACTGGCTGGTGATGGAGTACGTCGAGGGCGAGACCCTGTCCGAGTGGGTGCGCGACCGGGGGCCGCTCGCCCCTGACGCCGCCGCACCGCTGCTGTGGCAGGTCGCCGACGCGCTCGTCGCCGCCCACGCCGCCGGCATCACCCATCGCGACGTCAAGCCGTCCAACGTCCTCGTCGGGCGGGACGGCCAGGCCAAGCTCACCGACTTCGGCATCGCCCGGATCGCCACCGACGCGTCGCTCACCCAGACCGGGCTCGTGACCGGGTCCCCGGCGTACCTCGCTCCGGAGGTGGCCAGCGGAGGCCGTGGCGGCGCGGCCTCGGACGTCTGGTCGCTCGGGGCGACGGCCTACCACGTGCTGGCCGGCCGGCCGCCGTACGACGTCGGCGACAACGTGCTCTCCGCGATGTACCGGATCGTCCACGACGAGCCGCCGCGGCTGCCCGAGGCCGGCCGGCTGGCGCCGCTCCTCGAGGGCACCATGGTCCGCGACCCGGCGCAGCGCTGGTCGATGCAGCAGGTCCGCGACTTCCTGGCCGGGTCGGGACGCACGCCCGCGCCGGTGCCCGCTCCCCCGACTCCCGACGGCTCGCTGGAGGACGCCGGCGGCACGCGGGTGCTCACGGCCGTCACGGCTGCTCCGGAGCCTGCGGAGCCGGAGCCCGCAGCCAGGCCGCTCGTCCCGCCGTCCGCCCCGACCGCCGCACCTGCGCTGACCGACGACGCGCCGCAGACCGTCGGGGGGCCGGCCTCGACGACTTCGCGCCGTCCCTCGAACCGCGTGATCGCCGGCCTCGGAGTCGCCGCCGCCCTCCTGCTCGCCGTCGTCCTGTACGCCGCGCTGTCGAACGGCTCCGGCTCGGACGGTGGCACCCACGCGTCCGGCACGCCGACCGGGCGCGCGACGAAGACCGCCGCGAAGCCCACCGCGGCCGGGATGGAGTCCTTCATCCGCGACTACGTCCGCACGGTCTCCGACAACCCGGACCAGGCGTGGACGATGCTGACCCCGAAGTTCCAGCGCGAGAGTGGAGGCATCGACCGGTACCGGTCCTTCTGGAACCCGGCCACGAACGGCACGGTCCGCGACATCACGGCGGATCCGGCCGCGTTGACCGTGAGCTACCAGGTGCACTTCGACCACTTCCACAACGGCCCTGGCCCGACCGTGCTGGACCTGACCTTCCAGGACGGCCACTACCTGATCGACGGGGAGCGCACGAAGGGCTTCGTCCCGGCGGGCTGAGCCGGCCCCATCGGGGCCTGGCGCGGATGCGCACGGCGGAGGACCGCGCCGGCTCACGGAAAAATGCGTGCTGGGCTATGGCGTCCCGTCGCAGACAGGCGTAGGCAGGGAGCAACCGGCAGCGCCGGTCCGGGCGCTGCCCTGTCCCGAGAGGAGCGGGCCGTGTTCGCACGTTCCACCACGTTCCACGGAAGGCCCGAGAACATCGATGCGGGCATCAGGTACGTCCAGAACGAAGCCGGGCCGATGCTCGACCGGATCGACGGCTGTCGTGGGCTGTCCCTGCTGGTCGACCGCGACACCGGCCAGTGCATCGCCACGAGCTCGTGGGAGGGCGAGTCCGCCATGCTCGCCAGTGGCGACCAGCTGCACGAGATCCGCGAGCGCGGTCGCACCATCCTCGGCGGGTCGATGCAGATCGACACCTGGGACATCGCCGTCATGCACCGCAGCCAGCACGGGGAGTGCTGCCGGGTCAGCTGGCTCGAGGGTGACCTCGACGCGATGATCGACACCTTCCGGATGGGCATCCTGCCCCAGCTCGAGCAGACCCCCGGGTTCTGCAGCGCCAGCCTGCTGGTGAACCGGACCTCCGGCATCGGCTGCGCGACGACCTGCTGGGAGACCCAGGCAGCCATGGTCGCCAGCCGCCCTGCCGCCGACGAGATGCGCAACCGGGCTGCGAGCGACTCCGGCGGCTCGATCGTCGACGTGCACGAGTACGAGCTCGCCTACGCGCACCTGCACGTCCCCGAGATGGCCTGACCCACGTCGCGCCGACCGGCTCGTGCGTCGCGGCGGGCCGGTCGGTGCGTGGTCAGCCCTGTCTGGTCAGCCCTGTCTGGTCAGCCTTGGGCCCGCAGCCCCGCGGCGATCTCGGACATCGCGTCGGACAGCCCCACGCCCGGGGTCCAGCCCCACCCGCGGGCGCGACCGGCCAGGACCTGCCCGGTCCACGCCGGCTGGTCGTCCCAGACCGGCTCGACCCCGAGGGCTCCGGTCACCGTCCCGACGTAGTCCCGCACCGTCGCCCGGTCGGAGGACGCGGCGTTCACCGGGGTGCACGCTCCTCGCACCGGGCCCCTCCCGGCGTCGTCGCACGCGGCGATCCGGCCCGACGCGACGTCGGCGATCAGCGCGGCGAGGTCGTCCACGTGCACCCATGCGAAGGTCTGCTGCGGTACGGCGTGCCGCTCGTCGGGGTCCTCCCCGATCGCCTTCGGACGCAGCGTGTTCCAGATCGAGCTGTCGCCCGGGCCGAGGATCGCGGGAGGCCGCACCAGGATGCGGGTCAGGCCGTCCACCTCGCCGAGGGCGAGGTCGGTGTCGCGCTTGGTGACCGCGTAGGTGTTCGCGTCGTCACCGACGAGAGCAGCGGACTCGTCGACGTCGCCGACGCCCGGTGACCGGTCGTACACGGCGGCGGTCGACACGTGCACGAGGCGGTCGACCCCGGCGTCGCGGGCCGCCCGGGCGAGCACCGGCGTGCCCTCGACGGCCACGCGCTGCTGGATCGCGCGATCGTCGCCCATCGGGTGCACCGTCGTGACCACGGCGTCCGCGCCGGCGACCACGGCGGCCGCGAACGCCGGGTCCGCGAAGTCACCGACCTGCTCCTCGACGCCCGGGAGGTCCGGAGCGGTGCCGGCCCGGCGTACGACGGCGCGCACGGTGGCGCCCCGGTCCACCAGGGCCTGGCAGACGTGGGACCCGACGAACCCGTTCGCACCGGTCACGACCAGGACCGAGGGGACCTGGCTGGTCCGGGGAGGGCTCATCGGGACATCGTGGCACCCGCCTCAAGAGCCCCGGTTCGCTCTGGAGCGGCTGTCCTTCGCGGACCGAGGGGCACCGAGTGGCAGGATGCGGTGCGTGACGATCATCGCCGGCGCGGACGGGTCCGCCCTCGGGAATCCCGGCCCCGCCGGATGGGGCTGGTACGTCGACGACGACTGCTGGGCGGCCGGCGGGTGGCGCCACGGCACCAACAACATGGCCGAGCTGACCGCCGTGCTCGACGTGCTGCAGCAGACCGCGCACCTCGACGAGGACCTGCTGCTCTACTGCGACAGCACCTACGTGATCAACTCGATCACGAAGTGGATGGCCGGCTGGAAGCGCCGGGGCTGGCGCAAGGGCGACGGCAAGCCGGTGCTCAACGTGGAGATCATGCAGGCGCTCGACCTGGCGATGGTCGACCGCAGGGTCCGCTTCGAGTGGGTCAAGGGTCACACCGGGCACCCGCTCAACGAGGCGGCCGACAAGCTGGCGAACGCGGCCGCGCTGTCCTGGAAGGGCCTCACCGCGCCCGACCCCGGTCCCGGGTTCCCCGGTGCCGTGGTGCGGCCGGCCGAGGTGGCGCCGACGCCGCCCCCGACGTACGACGACCCAGACCTGTTCTCGATGCTCGACGCCTGACCGGGCCCCGTCAGCGAATGCGGCGGGTCAGGGAAGCAGGGCCCGCAGCGCCATCTCGCTGAGGATCTCCCGCATCTCCGCGTCGGAGACGACGGCGCTGTGCGGGGTCGAGTTGATCAGCCCGAAGCCCGCGTGGACCCGGGCGCGCGCCTGCTCGCGGGAGAGTCGCCCGTGGAGCGAGCGCAGCACCGTGACCCAGACCTCCACGTAGGCGAGCTGGGTGCTGCGGACCTTCTCGCGAGCCTCGACCGGCAGGGCCGACCAGTCGCGGTCCTGCACGACGATCAGGGCCTTGTGGGCGAGGGCGAAGCTGACGTGCCAGTCGACCAGCGACGCCAGCGCCGCCTTGTCGTCGGCGGCGGCCCCGACGCGGCGGGTGCCCTCCGCGAGCAGCTCCTCGCTGATCGAGACCAGCATCTCCGACAGGATCGCCTGCTTGCTGCGGAAGTGCTTGTAGATCGCCGGCCCGGAGAACCCGCAGGCCGCGCCGAGGTCGGCGATCGAGACCCCGTGGAAGCCGCGCTCGGCGAAGAGGTCCGCCGCGATCTCGAGGATCTGCTCGCGGCGGCTGGTCACGGAGGTCGGCACGGGCCCAGCCTAGAGGGGCGAGTCCGACGAGGGCTCGCCAGGTTTCGAGGCTCGCCGGCGCTCGCACCTCAACCACCGGGTGGTTGAGGCGCGGTTGCGCAGCAACCGCCTCGAAACCTGGCGACGTTCTTCAGACCGGTGGTTGAGGCGCGGTTGCGCAGCAACCGCCTCGAAACCT
>NZ_RJSF01000044.1:383360-495555 GCF_003725535.1 Nocardioides pocheonensis
CGTCCTCACCCGGTCAGCGCGACCAGGTCACCTCCCAGGTCACGTTGTCGCCGTGCTGCTGGGTCCAGAAGGTGCGCCACGCCGAGGCGTGCACGTCCGGCACCTTGGCGCCGAGGATCCCGGCGACCGTCGGGTCGCCGTCGGAGACGTGGATGCCGGTGATCTCGTTGTCGCCGTCGTTGTACGACGGGCCGCCGGCGGCGTCGAACGTCGCGGAGGCGTCGCGGCCCTCGGCGAGCCAGCGCACCGCCTCGGGTGCGCTGTCGTCGCGCTCGCTGTCGTGCCCGGCGTGCTCGTCCTCGCCGATGTCGAAGACGTAGCCGGAGTCGAGCGCGTTGCGCTGCGTGTGCAGGCCGTCGCCGGCGTCCTCGACGACGAGCACCTTGTCCTGGGCGGCGAAGGCGATGTTGTCGAAGCCGGTGTGCGCCGGGTCGCCCACGGCGGCGATGCTGATCCTGCCGCTGCTCGCGCTCGGCGAAGACTGGGTGAGCTTGAAGACACCACCGAAGCGGCCGGGCAGGGTGCTGCTCAGCGAGGTGTCACCGGTCTCGGTGAAGTAGAACTCCTTGAAGTCCGTGCCCGGGCGGAAGACGCCGTTCTCCGGCCGCTTCAGCGGGGTGGCGCCGGCTGCCTTGGCCGACGCGGTCGCGTCGTACGCGCCGGCGCCGGTGTGCACGGTGACCCACGTGGTCGCGAACGAGGTGCCGTAGGTGTGCAGGTCGGTGATGAAGGAGTCCGACGGGTTCGCCTGCACCTGGCTCGCGGTGACCGGGGTGCCGTCGGCACGCTTGATCTGCAGGGCCTGCAGCGCGCCGCCCGCGGTGAGGTCGGCCTTGTTCGTGGGCACGAACCGGTAGACGAAGCTGTTCGGCACCTTGCCGCCGCTCACCCCGCTGCCGCCGATGTCCTCGACCAGCCAGACGTTGCCGTCCTTGTCGTTCTGCACGCCCTCGAAGCCGCCGGAGCCGAGCGCGTCGAGCCGCTTCGCCTTGCCGTCGACCGGATCGCCGTTGCCGTCGAGGGTCACCGCGAAGACGCCACCGGTGGGAGCCTTCGACTCCGCGGTGAGCAGCAGCTGGTGGGTGAAGGGGTCCCAGGTGATCCCGTCGATCGTCGGGAAGGCGTTCCCGTTGGCGTCCTTGTCGCTGATCAGCGTGACGCGCTTGGCCGGGTCGGTCTCGTCGAGGTTGACCCGGGTGACGTAGCCGCGCGGCCCGCCCTCGTGACCCTGGTAGAGGTAGTGCTTGCCGCCGAGGACCAGGTAGACGTTCTTGTCCGGCTCGGTCTTGTTCGCCTCGTTCGCCGCCTGGGTGAGCGGGCCGCCGTTGCTCGTGTTGTAGCCGTAGTGCGTGACGCCGTTCGCGCTGTCGGGGTTGGTCAGCGCCAGGCTGCCCCAGGCGGCCGGGAGCTCGTGTGCGCTCGGGGTGAGCACGTTGCTCTCGACGCCGAGGCGCGGGTTGGCGTCGGGCACGCCGAAGACGTGGAAGCCGCCGTGCGCGTCGGCCGAGCCGACTGCCAGCAGGCAGGACGCGCCGGCTGCTGCACCGAGCAGTCCGAGCCGGGCGAAGGTCGTGTGCTTCATCGAAGACCCTTCTTCTCTCGTGTTCGCCAGCCGCCGTCGGCTGACGAGCAGAGCCTCGGGGGGTCGCACCACGCGCAGTGACCGCGCCGGGGAAGACGAGGTGAACGTTCGCTGGCGCTCAGGCGGCACGCCCCGCTAGGCTGGTTAACGATCATTAACCGTGGGAAGGTGGTGCCGTGGCAGCCGACATGCGTGACCTCGTCGCCGAGCTGCGCGAGCGTCTGGCCGTGGTGCGTCAGGGCGGTTCGGAGAGCGCGCGCCGCAAGCACACCGATCGCGGCAAGCTGCTCGCCCGCGACCGCATCGACGCGTTGCTCGACCCGGGCAGCCCGTTCCTCGAGCTCAGTCCGCTGGCGGCGTACGGCATGTACGGCCCAGCATCCGGTGAAGGGGACGAGACCGACCTCAACGCCGTGCCCAGCGCGAGCATCGTCACCGGCATCGGCCGGGTGGCCGGCCGCGAGTGCGTGATCGTGGCGAACGACGCGACGGTCAAGGGCGGCACCTACTACCCGATCACGGTGAAGAAGCACCTGCGGGCGCAGGAGGTCGCGCGGGCGAACAAGCTGCCCTGCATCTACCTGGTGGACTCCGGTGGCGCGTTCCTGCCGATGCAGGACGAGGTCTTCCCCGACAAGGAGCACTTCGGCCGGATCTTCTTCAACCAGGCCAACCTCTCCGCCGAGGGCATCCCGCAGATCGCCGCGGTGATGGGCTCCTGCACCGCCGGCGGTGCCTACGTGCCGGCGATGTCGGACGAGACCGTGATCGTCAAGGACCAGGGCACGATCTTCCTCGGCGGCCCGCCGCTGGTGAAGGCCGCCACCGGTGAGGTCGTCACGGCCGAGGAGCTCGGCGGCGGCGACGTGCACGCGCGGAAGTCCGGCGTGGTCGACCACCTCGCCGACGACGACGCGCATGCGCTGGCGATCGTGCGCTCGATCGTGGAGACGCTGCCGGTCGCCAGGGTGGTTGAGCCTGCCGAAACCACGGAGGTCGAGGAGCCGCACGAGCCGGCCGAGTCGCTGTACGACGTGGTGCCCGCCGACACCCGCACGCCGTACGACGTGCGCGAGGTGATCCGCCGGGTGGTCGACGGGAGCCGGTTCCACGAGTTCAAGCGGCTCTACGGCGAGACCCTGGTGACCGGGTTCGCGAAGATCTGGGGACACCCGGTCGGCATCGTCGCCAACAACGGCATCCTGTTCTCCGAGTCGGCACTCAAGGGCGCGCACTTCATCGAGCTGTGCAACCAGCGCAGGACCCCGATCGTGTTCCTGCAGAACATCTCGGGCTTCATGGTCGGCCGGGAGTACGAGAACAACGGCATCGCGCGTGACGGCGCCAAGCTGGTCACCGCGGTCGCCTGCTCGGTGGTGCCGAAGTTCACCGTGGTGATCGGCGGCTCCTTCGGCGCCGGCAACTACGGCATGTGCGGGCGTGCCTACGACCCGCGCTTCCTCTGGATGTGGCCCAACGCCCGGATCTCGGTGATGGGCGGCGAGCAGGCGGCCTCGGTGCTCGCCACCGTGCGCCGCGACGGCCTCGAGTCGCGCGGCGAGACGTGGAGCGCCGAGGACGAGGAGGCCTTCCGCGCGCCGATCCGCGACCAGTACGAGCACCAGGGCTCGCCGTACTACTCGACCGCACGGCTCTGGGACGACGGCATCATCGACCCCGCCGACACGCGCCGCGTGCTCGGCATGGGCCTCGCCGTCGCGGCGCACGCGCCGATCCCCGAGCCCTCCTACGGCATCTTCCGCATGTGAGGTGGTTGCCATGGTCTGTGGTTCCGCTTCATGGCTGAGTCCCCGCATGGTGACGTTGCCTCGCTTCGGTCGGGAGGACCACGCATGTTCGACTCGTTGTTGATCGCCAACCGCGGCGAGATCGCGCTGCGCGTCCTCCGCACCGCGCGGCGGATGGGCATCCGCACGGTCGCGATCTGCACCGACCTCGACGCCGCGGCCCCGCACGTGCGGGCGGCGGACGCGTCGGTGACGGTGCCGTCGTACCTCGACATCGCCGCGGTCGTCGACGCGGCCCGCCGCAGCGGCGCGACCGCGATCCACCCGGGCTACGGGTTCCTCTCCGAGCGGCCGGAGCTCGCCCGTGCGGTCGAGGCGGCCGGGCTGAAGCTCGTCGGCCCCTCGGCGGACGTCATGGAGCAGATGGGCCGCAAGGACGCCGCGCGCAAAATCGCGACGGCCGCGGGCGTGCCGGTGGTGCCGTCGTACCCGCTGGACGCGGCCGCCGAGATGTCCTTCCCCGTGCTGGTGAAGGCGGCGGCCGGCGGTGGTGGCAAGGGCATGCGGATCGTGCGCCGCGCCGAGGACTACACCGACGCGGTGGCCGCCGCACGGCGTGAGTCGCTCACCGCGTTCGGCGACGACACCCTGCTGGTGGAGAAGTACGTCGAGTCCGGCCGGCACATCGAGGTGCAGGTGCTGGCCGACGCGCACGGCCACGTCGTGCACCTCTTCGAGCGCGACTGCAGCACGCAGCGCCGCCACCAGAAGGTGCTCGAGGAGGCGCCCGCCCCGACCATCACCGAGGAGACCCGCCGCCTGGTCACGGCGTCCGCGGTGGCGATGGCCGCCGAGGTCGGCTACGAGAACGCCGGCACCGTGGAGTTCCTGCTCGACAACGCGACCGGGGAGGCCTACTTCCTCGAGATGAACACCCGGCTCCAGGTCGAGCACCCGGTCACCGAGCTCACCGTCGAGGTCGACGGGCGCCCGCTGGACCTGGTCGAGCTGCAGCTCCTGGTCGCTGCCGGCGAGCCGTTGCCGTTCGGGCAGGATGACGTGCGCCAGCACGGCCACGCGATCGAGGCCCGGGTGTACGCCGAGGACCCGTTCGCCGGCTTCCTGCCTCAGGCCGGCACGGCCACGATCGTGCGCTGGCCGGTGTCCTCGGACCAGGCGCTCACGGTGCGGGTCGACCACGCCCTCGAGAGCGGACAGGTGGTCAGCACGTCGTACGACCCGATGCTCGGCAAGGTGATCGCGCACGGACCCGACCGCGAGGCCGCGCGCCGGGCCCTGGTCGCGGCGCTGGACCGCACCGCGATCCTCGGCTTCGCGACCAACACGGGCTTCCTGCGGACGCTGGCCGCGAGCGACGAGTTCCGCGACGTCACCATCGACACGGCCTGGCTCGACACCGCCGAGATCGTGGAGCCCGGCGTCGACGTCGCCCGGATCATCGCCGCCTGGACCGACGTCGCCGTGCGCGCGATGACCGCCGGTCCGCCGCACCCCTTCCTCGCCGACGGCTGGCGGCTCGGTGCGCCGCCGGCTCCCGAGCTGGTCGCCCTCGACCAGGTCGTCGCCGTACGCCGGGCCCACGGCACCGTGTCTCATCCGGCTGGCGCCGTGTCTCATCCGGCTGGCGCCGTGCGCGACGCGGCCGGCGACCACACCGTGCACCAGCTGCTCGCCGAGCAGCACACGGTGGTGCTCGACATCGACGGCGTCCGGCACTGGGCCGTGGTCGACGCGGAGCGGCACCAGGTGGAGGTCGTCCACGAGGGCCAGCGGCACGTCTTCGAGCGGCCCGACGTATTCGGCGACCACGGTCCGGTCGCCGGCGACGGCACGCTGCTCGCCCCGATGCCGGGCACGCTGCTCAGCGTCGACGTGTCCCCGGGCGACCACGTGGTCGAGGGCCAGCGGCTCGGCGTGCTCGAGGCGATGAAGATGGAGCTGGCGCTGAAGGCGCCGTTCGGCGGCACCGTGACGTCCGTCGGCGCCGCGACCGGCGACCAGGTGCAGCTCAAGCAGCTGCTGTTCGAGGTGAGTGCCGATGACTGAGCGCGACGTCACCATCTACGAGGTGGGCCCGCGCGACGGGCTGCAGAACGAGTCCGCCGTCGTCCCGCTCGAGGCCAAGGTGACGTTCATCGAGCGCCTGGTCGCAGCCGGCCTGCCGGTCGTCGAGGCGACCAGCTTCGTGCACCCGACATGGGTTCCCCAGCTCGCCGACGCGGCCGAGCTGGTCGAGCGGCTCGGACCCGAGGGCCGGCGACACCCCGTCCTGGTGCCCAACGAGCGTGGCCTCGACCGTGCCCTCGAGCTCGGCTGCGAGCACATCGCGATCTTCGGCAGCGCCACCGAGACCTTCGCCCGGCGCAACCTCAACCGCAGCCTCGACGAGCAGTTCGCGATGTTCGAGCCGACGGTCCGACGCGCGCGCGACGCCGGGCTCGACGTACGGGCCTACGTGAGCATGTGCTGGGGCGACCCGTGGGAGGGCGCCGTACCCGTCGAGCAGGTGGTGTCCGTGGGCAAGCGGCTCTTCGACCTCGGGGCCAGCCAGCTCTCGCTCGGAGACACGATCGGTGTGGGCACGGCCGGCGCCGTCGGCACCCTGCTCGATGCCTTCAACGACGCCGGCCTGCCCGACGACGTGCTCGCCGTGCACTTCCACGACACCTACGGCCAGGCGCTCGCCAACGCGTACGCCGCCTGGCAGCACGGCGTGCGCACCTTCGACGCCAGCGCCGGCGGCCTCGGCGGCTGCCCGTACGCCGAGAGCGCCACCGGCAACCTCGCGACCGAGGACCTCGTCTGGATGTTCCGCGGCCTCGGTGTCGAGACCGGCGTCGACCTCGACGCCCTGGTCGCGACGAGCGTCTGGATGGCCGGGGTGCTCGGCCGACCCAGCCCGTCGAAGGTCGTCACCGCCCTGAGCTGAAGAAAGATGCTGGGCCGAGACGGGCTGGGCTGAGGCGAGCCCCGCCCCCGCGCGGGGCTCGCCACCTGCTCGATCCAGCGCGTGCTCACGCCAGCGCGGGGCTGAGCTCACGCAGCGCCGGGCCCAGCGTCTTCTGCAGCTGCTCGGACCCTGCCCGCTGCACCAGGTCGAAGGCCTGCCGCAGCACGACCTCGGCGATCGGGTCGGACAGGTCGTCGAAGTGCGGACGCGGCCCGGGCCACCGGTGCGGAGGGGTGCCGCACCAGTCGTCGAAGTCGAGCATCGCGTCGAACGCCGCGATCCGCTGCTCCGACGAGGCCTCCTCGCGACTGGCCTCGACGATCGCCTCCTGGGCGGCCCGCGCGACGTGGTGCGCGACCTTGCTCGACGCCACCTCGCTGACCTCCCGGACGATCGCCGACGCGATCACCGCGTCGAGCTCGTGCACCAGCCGGGCGCGGATCAGCAGCTGCCACGGCACGTGGTCGGCGCCGGGGAAGTGGTCGATGTCCCACATGGGTTCCTCCTCTGGTCGGGCCCGGCACGGCGCCGGGCTCTCATGCAGGGAGGAGTCGCCGCCGGTGCCGGGGATACGCGGGTCGCTGCCGAGTGACGGGCAGCGCGTGCGATGTGATGTCGATCCCTGGAGCGCATCAGCGACGCGGTGACGGGGAACCGGGGCCGCATGGACCACCCTGTCGTCGTACCCGTGCAGACCGAGGAGGACGTGCGCCTGTGGGCCGCGCCCCGGATGATCGTAGTGACCCAGTTCGTCGCCGGGGTGGTGTTCCTGATGATGGCGCTGGTCAACCTGCTCGGTGACCACTCGAGCGGGTGGCAGCGGTTCATCGGCGTCATCGCCGCCGTCGTGGCCGGCATGGCCTTCGGCGTCGCCGGCAGCCTGCGCTTCCAGGGCCGGATGGTGCGCCGGCACCTCGAGACCTGCGGCGTCGACCGGCCGGCAGCCTGACCCAGCGGGACTTCGAGCCGCTCGGGCCGGACTCCTCGGTCCGGCTCAGCCTCGGTGTCGACTGTCGTGGGCGTCCCGTCGACGCTGCCCGCCCACCACTGCGGTGAGTCCGCTGCTCGTGACCACGTACAGCGCCCACCCCAGCACCGCTGCGACCAGGTCGCTGAGATTCGTCTCCTGCACGGTCGATCCGGGCCACTTGCCGACCAGGAAGAGGGGCGGGTACAGGGCCGGCAGGCTGACGAGGACGAGGCTGGTCCCGGCGAGCCACCACCGCCGTCCGAACCGGATGCACAGGCCCGCGAGAGTGCCCGCCAGGGCCGCCAAGGCGAGGGCCGGAACGAGCAGCAGCGGCCAGCTGACCGAGGTGAGTGCCGACAGCCCGTCGACGTACACGGGCGTGGCGAACCACCAGAGCAGCAGCCCACCAGCGGCGAACACCGCGCCCTGCACGAGGAGCAGGCGGACGACGGGGGCCGGCATGTGCCCACGGTAGGAGGGCGGGATCTGTCCGACCCGAGTACGGGTGCTCAGCACCGGCGGTGGAAGGCCACGCGCCCGTCGGCTCCGCCGCCCATCTCGTACGTCGGATCGTGGGCGCGGTGGTGGTGGAAGGAGCACAGCAGCACTCCGTCGTCGAGGTCGGTCCTGCCGCCGGTGGCCCAGGGTTGGCGGTGGTGCGCCTCGCACCACGTGGCGGGGATCGTGCACCCGTCGGCCCGGCAGTGCCGGTCGCGCAGTCGGAGGGCCTTGCGCTGAGCGGGAGTGAAGAGTCGGCTGGAGCGACCGAGGTCGAGGACTTCCGAGCGACTGCCGAGGACGGTGGGCACGATGTTCGCGGTGCACGCCAGCCGGCGCGCCTCGGCCGCCGTGAGCCGGAGGTCGTCGCTGCTGATCAGCCCGGCGGTCGCGAGCTCGGAACGGAGCTGGTCGAGGGTGACCGTGACGATCACCGTGGTCGCGTCGCCCCCGTGGGCGGGGAGCTCCTGCGGATCGAGGTGCTCGAGGAGGGCGCAGAACGCCTGGGCGCGCCGGCGGTGCAGGGGCCCTGCCTCAGCCTCGTCGCCCTGCGCGGTCACGGTCGTCCTCCGCGGCGAGGTGAAGGCGTCGAGGTAGGTCGCCAGTCGGTGGGCAGTGGCGTCGGGCAGCAGGCCGTGCAGCCGGGTCGTGCCGTCGCCGTACGGCGTCAGCGTCAGTGACATCGTCTCCGCGGCCCGGCGTTCCTCGGCCTCCACGGCCTTGGCCTCGGCAGCCTCCGCGACCTCGGGAGCCACCACGTCGAGGATCCGGCGGCCGAGCACCCGCAGCTCACGCGGCCCGAACTCGGCGGCGTACGCCACCAGCTGCTCCTCGGCGCGAGCCACCACCTCGCCCGGAACCGCGTCGGGCAGCGCGTCGAGGGCGCGGACGATCACGTCGGCCTGAGCGGTGTTCAGCCCGCCGCTGCCGAGGGCGGTGCCGACGCGCTGCCACCGCTCCGCCAGCGCGCTGCCCAGCCGGAGTTCGCGCTGAAGGTCGCGGCGGTCGTCGCGGGCGTGGTGGGCCAGCCATGCACCGGCGTCGCGTGCGCCTGCCTCCAGGGCGACGTCGTCCGCGGCGGCGAGCAACCGCAGGCGCAGCGCCTGGGCCCGCTCGGTCATCTCGGTCACGGCGAGCAGCGCCGCGGCCTTGTCGGAGGTGCTCATCAGCTCCACCGGGACGGTCGCGATCGCAGCCAGCTCGTCGGTGACCCGCTCGGCGCAGGCCAGGACGGGATGGTCGCCGCACGATTCGGGCATCACCGCCACGGCACACCTCCCAGCACGCAGTACCAGTCGTCGTACTCACGCGTGATGGGCAGCCGGCCCGTGAGAGGCCCACCCGGAAGACCCGGATGCCGTCCGGGGCCTGAGCCATCGATGTCACCACCGGACGTACGTCAATCATACAGGTGCTCGAATACAGAGGCAAGGCCTCTGTCCCTCGTCACCCGGCCCGCGCCCGTACGGCAGAATGCCCGCATGCCGCGCCGCGTCTTCCTGCACATCGGGACTCCGAAGAGCGGCACGACCTACCTGCAGGAGAAGCTCGCGCTCAACCGGGACGCGATCGCCCGGCAGGGCCTGCTCTATCCCGAGACCCGCGGCGGCAACCACTTCGAAGCGGCGCTCGACCTGATCGAGGAGCGGTGGGCCGGGCAGCGCGAGGTCGCGCGGGGGCAGTGGCCCGCCCTGGTCGCCGAGGTCCGCAAGGCTCCCCGTGACGCTCTGGTCAGCCACGAGATCCTCGCCGCGGCGACCCCGGCGCAGGTGGCGAGCGCGATGGCGGCGTTCCGGGACGCCGAGGTGCACCTCGTCCTCACCGCGCGCGACCTGGGCCGGCAGCTGCCGGCCGAGTGGCAGGAGCGGCTCAAGCACCGGGGCCGCCGCTCGTTCGCGAACTTCCTCAAGCACGTGACCGCGGCCCGGCGGACCAACCCCGAGCTGTGGTTCTGGAGGGTGCAGGCGATCCCCGACGTGCTCACCCGCTGGGGCAACGGCCTCCCGCCCGACCGCGTCCACGTCGTGACCGTGCCTCCGGCCGACGCGCCGCGGGAGCTGCTCTGGCAGCGGTTCGCCTCGGTGGTGGGCCTCGACCCCGATGCGGCGTACGTCGAGTCGACCGACTTCAACCAGTCGCTCGGCATCGTCGAGACCGCGGTGATCCGGCGGGTCAACCGGCTCCTCGTCGGCAAGGGCGTGCCCCGCGAGATCTACGTCGCAGTCGTCCGCGAGGTCATCGCCCGCAACACCCTGGCACGCCGTCCCGACCAGGTCCGCGCCACGCTGCCCGAGCCGCTGTGGCCCTTCGTCGAGGAGGTCACGGCGGAGTGGCACGAGTGGCTGGTCGGCGCCGGCGTCGACGTCGTCGGCGACCTGGCCGACCTCGAGCCGCGGCGGCCCGACTACACCGACGGCACCTGGATCCATCCCGACCATCCGCCCGAGGCGGAGGTCGCCGACGCGGCCCTGGAGGCGCTGGCAGCGGTGATCCAGGACCTCACCCCGGCCCCGGGGTCCGAGTCCCCGGTGCGCCGGCTGACCAGCAGACTGCTGCGCGGGTGACGACGAGCCGGTGATGACCCACGACGAGCGGTACGCCGAGCACGTGCGCGCCTGGGCCGCCGAGCTCAGAGCCGGCTCGACCGTGCCCTGGTCCGACTTCCTCGGCGCGACGCCGTCGATCCCTCCGACGGCTGCGATCGGCTCGCTCCCGGGTGCGGCCCAGCTCGAGCTCGTGCGGCGCCTCGCCGGCGAGGAGGAGGCCGCCGACCTCCCCGACTTCGGCGGGCTGGCCGACCTGGTCCTGGCCACGCCGGGCCCCGGCCGCGGTCTGGTCGACGTGCCGCTGCCGTGGCCCGGGCGCGACGCCGAGGACGGCGCCACGGTCGGCACCCCACCGGTCGCTCCCGAGGAGCTGCCGGCCGAGGAGCTGCTCCGGATCTGCACCGGTGTGCTGGTGCGGCTGCTCTCCGCCGAGCCGACCGGACCGGTGCGCCGGCCGGCCCGGCCCTGGCGTCCCTGGCGCCGCGCGTTCACCCTCCTCGGCGCCCCCACCACGGTCGACCTGGTCCGCCGAGCACTGCTGCGGCAGGGCCTGCGCGAGGGAGGTGCGCGGACGACGTACCTCGTCCTCGGCGGTCCGCTCGAGGAGCTGATGGCACAACGCTGGTCGGCCCGGGTCCGCGCCGGCGCCGGGGTGCGGTGGCAGCGGATGTGGCGCGTCGCCGCGGCCAACGACCGCGTGCCGCCGGGGATCGCGCTGCCGACGATCGCGTCCCACCTGGCCGAGGAGTTCGACGCCGCTCGGGTCCACGTCGTGCTCGCCCCGGACGCGCAGACCAGCCTCGCCCTCGTGGCCGAGATCCTCGGCGTGCAGGCGGCTCCGATCGCCGACCGGTACGACGGCCTGGCCACCGACCTGCTCCGGCGGGTCAACCCGGTGCTCACCCTGGCCGTGGGCGAGGAGGCCCGCCGGGACGTGGTCGCCCGGGTCTGGCCCGAGATCGCCGCAGGCGAGTCCTCGGGGCCGCTCGCGGCTCCGGCCGGCCAGCTCGCGTGGGCGATCGGGGCGGGCGAGCGGATGGCGACCGCGCTCGCCGGCGGTCGATACGCTGTGCACGGTGATCCGGCGCTCCTGGTGCCGACCCGCCGGCCCGGCGTACGACGCGCCCCGGACCCTGACGACGTGCTCGCCCACGCGCTCCGCGTCGTCACCCGGGCGTGGCGACGCCACGTCGCCGGCACCGACGCAGCGAAGGGGCGGGGCTGATGGCGCGCAAGGTGATCGTGCACGTCGGCGCTCCGAAGACCGGCACGTCCTTCGTCCAGGACCTGCTCTTCCACGCCCGTGAGCCGCTCGCGGCGATCGGCGTCCGCTACCCGGCCGACCGGTTCGACTCCCACTTCCTGGCCGCGCTCGACCTCATGCAGCTGAGCTGGGGCGGCCTCGAGCGCGAGGCCGTCGGCGCCTGGGACCGGCTCGCCGCCGAGGTGCGTGCGTGGCCCGGCACGGCGATCGTCAGCCACGAGATCCTCGCGACGGCATCACGCGCGCAGGTCGCCCGGGCGCTGGCCTCGCTGTCGACGGGGTCGGGCGCCGACGCGACCGAGATCCACGTCGTGCTCTCGGCGCGCGACCTGGTCCGGCAGATTCCCGCGGAGTGGCAGGAGAACGTCAAGCACCGCCGCACCACGTCGTACGCCGACTTCCTCGCGCACCTCCAGGACCCCAGCCGCCAGCAGGGCGTGGCGTCCTGGTTCTGGGGCGTGCAGGAGGTCCCGGACATCCTCGACCGCTGGGGCTCCACGTTGCCCAAGGAGCGGGTGCACCTGGTCACCGTGCCGCCGAGCGGAGCCCCGAGGGACCTGCTCTGGCAGCGGTTCTCCCAGGTGCTCGGCCTCGACCCGGCGCAGTTCACGCTCGACGACGTGCGCACCAACGCCTCCCTGGGCGTGGCCGAGGTCGCGGTCGTCCGCCGCCTCAACGAGGAGGTCGCGGAGCTGCTGCCCAACCACCACTACCGGGCGATCGTGCGCGAGGCCCTGGTCCACCAGAACCTCTCCCGCGACCGCCGCTCGGCCCGCCTCTCGGTGCCGCGCGACGTCTGGGAGTGGGCGGCGCAGCTGAGCCGGCAGTGGGTGGCCGAGCTGGCGCTGCGCGGGTACGACGTGGTCGGCGACCTCGACGACCTGCTGCCTGCCGAGCCGCTGCCGTGGGTCGACCCGGACCACCCCGAGATCCACGAGCTCGCCGAGGCGACCATGCGCGCACTGACCGCGACGACCGTCGAGGCGGCCAGGCTGCGCGACCGGGAGGTCGAGCTGCAGCACGACATCGAGGAGCTGATCGACAAGCTCGACCGCGCGCACGCGACGCCGATCTACAAGGCCAAGGAGCGACTGGTGGCGAAGGCCGGCACCAGCCGGGCGGTCGCGAAGGGGCTGGCGGTCTACCGCCGCTTGCGCGGCAGGAACTCCCGGTCGACGTAGCGGCCGATCTTCCAGGTCACGAACGCGTCGGTGCTCGCGCCGACGACACCGCCCACCACCGGGATCCGGCGCCCGACCGTGGCGGCGAGCCGCTTGCCGGTCGCCCGGGTCACCAGCTCGGCGGCGACCTCGGTGCCCAGCAACCGGTCGAGGGCCGGGTCGTGCACGGCCGCCGCGGCGATCTCCATCGGCGTTCCCGGCAGGGTGCGCTGCTTGACCATGCGCAGGATCCGCTCCTCGCCGAGCAGGCAGGCGAGGATCGCGTCGCGCGTGCGCGGGTCGGAGAGCTCGTAGCCGCGCAGGTGAGCGATGCCGGCGACCATCCGGCACTGGATCAGCGCGAGGCCGGACAGGTTGACCGGCACCGTGACTGCGAGTGTGACCAGGCCGCCGATGTTGGTGACGAAGCCCTGGGCTCCGGCGTACCGGACGTGGTTCTCGATCACCTCGTGGATCGCGCGCTCGACGTCGCCGTCCTGCTCGTGCAGCTGCTTGTCCGCTGCGGACGCGGCGCTCGGCAGCGGCCCGACGCCGGTGATCGCCTTGTCCAGCGCCTGGTGGACGAAGGACGAGGTCAGCCCCGGCGCCAGGTTGGTGACCTTGGGCGCCAGCGCTGCGCCGACCCGCTTGCGCACGCTCATGCTTCCAGCCTAGGAGGGGTCCGGTGAGACGACGGAGCGCGGGCCGGTTGCGATGATGGGTGCGTGCCGATCGACCCGGGACCGACGCTCTGGGACCTCCCCACCCCACGCCGGCGCGACCGCGACCTCGTCGCCATGGGCGGCGACCTCGAGCCGAGCACGCTGATCGCGGCGTACCGGCGCGGACTCTTCCCGATGCCGGCGGCGCTCGAGTCCGAGGAGATCTGCTGGTGGTCGCCGGTGCGTCGCGGCGTGCTGCCCCTCGACGGCCTGAGGGTGTCGAGGTCGCTGCGCGCGTCGATCCGGCGCTACGAAGTGCGGGTGAACACCGCGTTCCGCGACGTCATCCGCGGCTGCGCCGATCCCGCGCGCGACTCGCGCTGGATCGACACGGGCGTGCTCGACGGCTACACCCGGCTGCACGAGCTCGGGTGGGCGCACTCCGTGGAGACCTGGCGCGACGGCGAGCTCGTGGGCGGTCTGTACGGCGTCGCCATCGGCGGCCTGTTCGCCGGGGAGTCGATGTTCGCCCGCGCCACCGACGCCTCGAAGGTGGCGCTGGTGCACCTCGTCGACCTGCTCCGCGACGAGCACGCCGCGCAGCGGTTGCTCGACACCCAGTGGCAGACCCCCCACCTCGCGACCCTCGGTGTCGTCGAGGTCCCGCGGGCGGAGTACCTCGCGCGCCTCGAGGTCGCGCTGGCGCTCCCGCTCCCGGCCGCGTTCACGACCACCGCTGGTTGAGGCGCGGTTGCGCAGCAACCGCCTCGAAACCCGGTGGCTCAGGCCGACCCGGACGGGTGGTTTCGAGGCTCGCAGGCTCGCACCTCAACCACCGGTGGTTGAGGTGCGGTTGCGCAGCAATCGCCTCGAAACCCGGTGCCCCGAGGCGGACTCGCTCAGGCCTACGAGCCGCCGACCAGCTCGCGCCCGGCCTCCTGCCACTCCATCAGACCGCCGGCGAGGTTGACCGCGTCGTGGCCACGCTCGACCAGGTAGCGGACCGCGCGGGCCGACCGCGCACCGACGGCGCACACCACGAGCAGCTGCTGGTCGGACGGGAGCTCCTCGAGCCGCGACGGGAGCTCGCCGAGCGGGATGTGCACCGAACCGGGCACGTGCGCCTGCTGCCACTCGACGGGCTCGCGCACGTCCAGCACGGTGAGGCCGTCCGGGAGGGGCTGCGGGACCTGGTCGACCGTCACGGCCGGGATCGCGTCCATGTCCGACACGCTACTTCAGGAGCTTGGAGAGGCGGCGGTCGGCGAGCAGCTTTCCGCCCGTCTGGCACGTCGGGCAGTACTGCAGGCTCGAGTCGGCGAAGGAGACCTCGCGCACGGTGTCCCCGCACACCGGGCACTTCTCACCGGTCCGGCCGTGCACCGCCATGTGCGACTTCTTCTCGCCCTTCAGCTCGCTGGCCGGAAGCCCGCTCGAGCGCTGGACCGCGTCGGTCAGCACGGTGCGGATGGCGTCGTACAGGGTCTGGAGCTCGGCGTCGGTGAGGCTGTTGGCCGGCTTGAACGGCGACATCTTCGCGGCGTGCAGGAGTTCGTCGGAGTAGGCGTTCCCGATGCCCGCGACGTTGCCCTGGCTGCGCAGTACGCCCTTGATCTGGGCCCGGCCGGCGCGCTCCAGGATGTCGCGCAGCACGTCGATCGTGAAGGAGTCGGCCAGCGGGTCGGGCCCGAGGCGGGCGATGCCCTCGACGTCGTTCGGGTCGCGGACGACGTACAGGGCCAGGCTCTTGCGGGTGCCGGCCTCGGTCACGTCGAGACCGCTGCCGTTGTCGAGCACGATGCGGGCGGCCAGCGGCGACTTCGCGTTCGGCCGGGCCGGCAGCGGTGGCACCTCGTCCTTCCACCGCACCCAGCCCGCCTTCGCCAGGTGCAGGATCAGGTGCGTGCCGGACACGTCGATGTCGAGGAACTTCCCGTGCCGGGTGACCCCGTCGACCAGCCCGCCGGCGAGCGCCGTGATCGGAGGGTCGTAGGTCTTCAGGCAGCTGAACGCCGCGATGTCCACGCGCACGATCGCACGGTCCGTGAGCCGGCCGGACAGGTCGCGGGCCAGCGCCTCCACCTCGGGCAGCTCGGGCATGGAGCACACGGTACCGCCGCAGAAGTAGGCCGAATCGCTGTCGCCGGACACCTCGAAGGCGCAGAATCGAGCCATGTCAGCGGTGTCACCGGTCCCCGAGGGCGTCGAGTACTTCCTCGACACCCGCGGCGACGCGCGCGCCCTGCGGGTGAGCTGGCACCACGAGGCCGACGTCGTCGTGCTCTCGATGTGGCGCGGCCGCGAGTGCGTCTCCAGCTTCCGCCTCTCGATCGACGAGGTGCCCGAGCTGATCGCGGTGCTCCGAGACGGCCTCGACCGCTCCTACGACGCGGTGTCGCGGCCCGCGGGCGACGCCGCTACGACACGCTAGGCAAATCTAGGATCTGGCCAATACGGCCCGATACCGTCCGATCGTGGACCCGATCCGGAACCCCTACGCCCCCGGCGCCGGGCAGCGGCCGCCCGAGCTGGCCGGCCGCGACCACGAGCTGGGCGCCTTCGAGGTCGTGCTCGAGCGGGTGTCGCGTGGCCGCCCCGAGCGGTCCCTGGTGCTCACCGGGCTCCGCGGTGTGGGCAAGACGGTGCTGCTCAACGCGCTGCGCTCGGCCGCCGTACGCCGGCAGTGGGGCACCGGCAAGCTCGAGGCACGGCCCGACCAGGGGCTGCGCCGGCCGCTGTCGAGCGCCCTCCACCAGGCGGTGCGCGAGCTCGGCCACCCGCAGTCCGACGGCGTGCAGCAGGTGCTCGGCGTGGTGAAGGCGTTCGCCGAGCGCGAGGCCGGCCCGGGCGCGAAGCTGCGCGACCGCTGGCATCCCGGCATCGACGCGCCGGCGGCCCAGGGCCGTGCCGACTCCGGTGACATCGAGATCGACCTGGTCGAGCTGCTCACCGACGTGGGCGGTCTCGCCGCCGACCTCGGCAAGGGCGTCGGCATCTTCATCGACGAGATGCAGGACCTCGGCCCCGACGACGTCTCCGCCCTGTGCGCGGCCTGCCACGAGATCAGCCAGGCCGGGCTGCCGGTGATCGTCGTGGGCGCGGGGCTCCCGCACCTCCCGGCGGTCCTGTCCGCCAGCAAGTCCTACTCCGAGCGGCTGTTCCGCTACCAGCGCATCGACCGGCTCTCCCGCGAGGCCGCCGACCGGGCGCTCGCCGCGCCCGCGCAGGAGGAGGGGGCGGCGTACGACGCCGACGCCCTCGCCGCGATGTACGCCGCGACCGGCGGCTACCCGTACTTCATCCAGGCCTACGGCAAGGCGGTCTGGGACGTCGCACCGGCCTCGCCGATCACGGCGGCCGACGTCGCCGTGGCTGCGCCCGAGGCCGAGGCCGAGCTGGCGGTCGGCTTCTTCGGGAGCCGGTTCGAGCGTGCGACGCCGGGGGAGCGGGAGTACCTCCGGGCGATGGCCGAGACCGCGGTCGCGCAGGCCGAGAACGGCACCGACGCCGAGGCGGCCTGGGACATGAGCGGCAGCTCCGTGCCGACCGCCGACGTGGCCGCCGCGCTCGGCAAGAAGCCGCAGTCGCTCTCGCCGGCCCGTGACGCCCTGTTGAAGAAGGGCCTGATCTACTCCGGCGAGCGCGGCCGGATCGCGTTCACCGTGCCGCACTTCGGCAAGTACCTGCTCGCCCAGGGCTGAGGCCCGCCCGGTGGCCCGCCAGGCCAGTCAGAGCAGCGTGCCCAGCGGACCGAGGTCGATGTTCAGGTCCTCCGGCTCCAGCCCGAAGTGCTCGCGCAGCTCCTCCATCCGCTCCTCGAGCAGCATCAGGGTGCGACCGAGGCGCTCGACGTCGTCGTCGGAGAGTCCGCCCGCCTCGACCCGGCGGATCGCCTGCCGCTCCATCAGCTGGCGCAGCAGCTCGACGAGCGTGAGCACCAGCTGGACCAGGCCCTTCTCGACCGTCTCCGGGTCGGCCTCGACGCGGTTGCGCAGCGGGGAGGGCCAGGGGTCGTGGGGTTCCGCGGTCACGACAGCGCCGCCTCGTCGCAGAAGCTGAACGGCGGCCAGGGCCCGGTGACCAGAGTCTCGACGTCCGCGCGATCGGCGGCCCAGTCCGCGACCGCCGCGCACGCAGCGTCGGCGTCGGTGCGGAGAACGAGCACGGCCAGCCGGCGCTGGTCGGTCAGCAGGCGGGTCTCCTCCGACCAGGGCGCCAGGACGGCGCGCAGGTCGTCGAGGGCGCGGTCCTGCCGGCGTACGGCCTCCGTGCGCCGGAGCAGGTAGGCGCGGCCGGAGCCGTCGGCCGCATCCTCGGCGGGCTCGTCGGTGCGCTCGTCGAGCTCGAGGTGGACGACCAGCTCGCACCGGCCGGTCAGCTGCGCGAGCCTCTGGCTCCAGGCGGTGGCGTGCTCCTCCGCCACGGCGAACAGCTCCTCCCTGCTGGTCAGCGTGGTGCCGTAGCGGACCGGCAGCACCGGCATCCGCTCGGCCAGCGCCACGACTCGCCGGCCGTGCGCGAGCACGGCGGTCCGGTCGCTCGGCGGCGGCTCGTCGCGGTGCTCGTAGAGCACGGCCACGTCTCCCGCGGCGTGGCTCCGGAGCTCGGCGTCCGGAAGGACGGTCGCCTCGCGGGGCACGATCGCGTGCAGCAGGATCATCGGACGGCGCCTCCTGCCGGGGTGGGGCTCGTGACGACGGCGGGTCCGACCCGGTGTGCCGGCGCCAGGACCAGCCGCAGGCCCAGGTAGACGAGGTCGACGCCCGCGAGCGAGAGCACGACGTCGCCCGTGACCACGACACCGCCACCGATCAGCCGGTCGACCAGGTCGACGAGCGCGACCTGCTCGCCGCTCGGGATCCGGTCCACGGTCACGGGCGCGCCTCCGCCGGGTCGACGCGGTCGGTGCCGAGCTCGACGAAGTTGTACGGAGGCCACGGTCCGCTCACCTCCACGGTGATCCCGTCGCGGGCCAGCCGAGCCGCCACCTCCTCCACCCCGGCGAGGAACAGCCGCTCGTGCCGCCGGCACACCAGGTGCGCGGAGTTGAGCAGCATCGGCTCGCGGCGACCCGACAGCGTGCTGTCCTGTGGTTGGTTGACCACGCTCTGGCGGGACAGGTCGGCCAGGGAGGCGTACGCGTCCCGGACCAGTCGCTCGCGGTTCCCGCGTGCGGAGTCCCGCCGCGACAGCGCGTCGATGCGCTGTCGCAGGTACTCGCTGCCGCTCGCGGGGCGCTCGACCGTCGACTCCTCCGGCTCGCCGACGAGGTACAGGTGGACCGACCACTCGAGGTGGTCGTGGAGCGCCTGGAGCACGGCGAGGAACAGCGGCGTCTCCGCCTCCAGCATCTGGTGCAGCTGCACCTCGTCGCGGTACATCGCGGGCAGCCGCAGCGGCAGGACGTCGATGTCGCGGACGAGGTCGTTGAGAACCCTCTGGTGCTCGGTGGCCACCTGGGCCAGCCACGCCGGGTCCTCGGCGTGCTCCTCCCAGGCCGCGGCGCCGTACGACGCGCCGGGCACGATGCTGAACACGCCGCTGACGGGACCGGCATCGAGGAGCGCCACCCCGGCGCCCCCGATGCCGGTCGCGGGCACGTCGATCGCCGCGTCCGTGCAGACGACGCCGTAGGCGTGGATCACGGTGGCCGGCTCAACGTCCATGCTGCACCTCGCCGTCCCCGAGCCGCTGCTCGAGCTCGCGGACCCGCTGCTCGAGCGCGTCCTTCTCGTCGGGCTCGTCGATGCCGGTGACGAAGGCGTCGTTCTCCCACCAGGAGATCCCCATCTCCTTCGCCTTGTCGACCGAGGCGACCATCAGCCGGATCTTGATGGTGAGCAGCTCGATGTCGAGCAGCCGCACCTGGATGTCGCCGACGACGACGATGCCCTTGTCCAGCACGCGCTCGAGCACGTCGGCCAGGCTCTGGCCGGAGGGTTCCCGGTTGGTGCTGAAGACCGGGCCCTGCGGGGCACCGGGCGCCGTGGTGGTCTGGGGGCTGCTGGAGCTCATCGGTCCTCCACCTGCGATCGCTGGAACCTGCGGACACGGCGGTAGCCGGTGACCTCGCCGTCCCCGTCGAAGGTCACCTCGTAGCTGGCCAGCACGTCGGTGGTCTCGGGCACCCGCTCGAGCTCGAGCACGTCGACCATCGCGGTCCAGCCGTCCTCGACCCGACGGATCGCGGTCACTCCTTCGGCCGGGCAGCCGACCAACGCCTCGAGCTCGTCGAGCGCGCGTTGCCCCAGCTGGGCCAGCGACGCCCTAGCCATGGTCGGCCTGCCCGTCGATCAGCCGTTGCACGAGCTCCTCCTCGAGGAGGTCGGCCTCCGCGTCGCTCAGGTCGCCGGCGCTCCGGCGCGCGCTGACGTCCTCGAGCTCGCGCTGGATCCGGGCGGGGTCGTACCACTGCCGCTCGGCCTCCGCCTGGACCTGCTCCGCCACCCAGACCGCCCCGCGGACGGGTGCGAGCGGCCAGGTGACCAGCCCGGTGACGACGCCGGAGATCAGGCCCATGACTCCTCCTGCAGCTCGACGTGGTCCAGGAAGGCGTACGGCGGTTGCGGGCCGACGTAGCGCAGCGACATCTGTCCCGCCACCTGGCGGTCCAGATCGCCCACGGCCGCGTCGACGCGCGCTCGGTCCTCCCTCCTGACCAGCAGCGCGACGCTCGCGACGTCGTACGCCCCCCGGACGTCGTTGATCGAGGCTGCCAGCGCATACGGACGGAGCCACTCCACGACGGTGTGCTCGGCGTCCTCGCGCAGTGTCGCCAGCGCGCTGCCGACGGCCTCCCCGAGACGGATCTGGGCGGCCTGGTCGGCCGGGTCGACGGACGCGCGGAAGGCGGCGAGGTCGGGGTCGCGGCGGAGCACCTCCCGGAGAGCCGCCTCCTCGTCGTACGTCGCGTGCACGGTCACCTGCACGCACCCGTCGAACGCCTGCAGCAGGCCGAGCAGGTGGTCGCGCTGGTTGACCAGGAACTCGCTGCGCACGGTGTCGTCATCGGGCACGATCACCCCGAAGCGCACGGGGACCACCGTGGTCTCCGCGGCGACCGCCTCGAGGAGGTGGGCGTGCGCGAGCAGGTCGGCGCGCCGAACCCGGGCGTCCTCCTCGACGTCGCTGACCAGCACGGCGAGCCCGTCGGCCTCGACCCGCCTGACCGGACGAGCCAGGCGCCCGGTCAGGCCGTCGGGCAGCCGCGCCGTCGAGGCGATCACGCCGTAGACATGGCACAGCACGGCGCTCACCCCTGGCTTCGCGAGCGCGCGGCACGCTTCTGCGGCCGGCGCTGCGCGGTCTTCTTCTGGGCGCGGGGCTGCCGCTGCTCCTCGTCGCCCTCGTCCTCGTCCTCGTCCTCGTCGTCGTCACTCCCGAAGAGCTCGCCGACCTTCTCCTTCACCCCTTCCAGGGCACCCGAGGTCTTGCCCTTCGCCCCGGACTCCGTCAGACCCTGGACCAGGTCGGGCAGGCCCTTGGCGTCACCGACCTCGGACAGGTCGAGGCGGTTCACCGCCTGCGCGAACCGCAGGTAGGTGTCGACGCTGGCGATCACGATGCGGGCGTCGATGGTGAGCAGCTCGATGCCGACCAGGGAGACCCGCACGTAGATGTCGATCACCAGGCCCTTGTCCAGGATGGTGTCGATCACGTCGGCGAGGCTGCTCGGCGCCGGCCGGTCGAGGTACCGGTTCGCGGACTGCTGCATGACGGTCATCGGGACTCCTTGTTGTCGGTGGGCAGGGCCTGGTCGTCGCGCCGCATCAGGTGGCGACGGATCGCCGACCGGTTCGCGGAGAGGGCCTTGGCCACTCCCGCCTTGTTGCAGCCGGTGAAGTAGCCGATGCACCAGTCCAGCTGCTGCAGGGCGTCCTCACAGGCCGTGCGGTAGCGGTCGACCTCCTTCATCAGGTCGACCACCTCGCGGTTGCGGGTCTGTCCGCCTCCGCTGCGCTCCCGCGTCGAGGTCGTCGCCATCCGCGATCACCTCTTCGAGCGCGACGCGCTGGCGGACCGGCCCGTCTTCCGCCCGCTCGACCCGGTCGACCGGCTGCGGCCCGAGGAACCCGAGCCCGACGACGTGCGGCTCGTGGTCGTCGGGGTCCGCTTCGCCGCAGCGGCCGTCCTCTGGGAGGTCGACTTCCTGGCCGCGGTCTTCTTCGCGGTCGACCCGCTCGACGCCGTCTTCCTCGCAGTCGTCTTCTTGGCTGCGGTCTTCTTCGCGGTCGAGCCGCTGGAGGCCGTCTTCTTCGCGGTCGACTTCCTGGCGGTCGACCCGCTCGACGCCGTCTTCCTGGCAGTCGTCTTCCTGGCTGCGGTCTTCTTCGCGGTCGAGCCGCCGGACGCCGTCTTCTTCGCGGTCGAGCTGCCCGATGCGGACTTCTTGGCGGTCGAACTGCTCGACGTCGACTTCCTGGCCGCGCTCTTCTTCGCGGTCGAGCCGCTCGAGGCGGACTTCTTGGCGGTCGAGCCGCTGGAGCTCGACTTCTTCGCCGTCGACGACGACCGCTGGCGCTTCACCTTGCCGTCGTGGATCTCGCCCTCCCAGCCGTCCACCTCGTCCTGCTGCAGCAGCGCGTGGTTGGCGACGAAGCGGCGGTAGTGCTTGAGCTCCAGCCGGACCCGACGGCCCTGGGCGCGCCAGAGGTTGCCGGTGCGCTCGAAGAGGCCTTGCGGGAAGTACTCCAGCGAGACCAGCACCCGGGTCAGGTCGGGCGCGAGCTCGTGGAACGTCACCGCCCCGTCGACGTGGCCCTTCTCGCCCTCGGACTTCCAGACGATGTGCTCGGGCGGGACCTGGTCGATGATCTTGGCCTTCCACGTGCGGTGGGACCAGAAGATCTGGGCCTTCCAGGTGACCTCCTCCGGGTCCTTCTGGTTGACCGCCTCGACCTTCTTCATGAAGGCGGGGAAGGCCTCGAACTGCGTCCACAGGTCGTAGGCGACCTCGCGGCTGACCGGCACGTCGATGGTCTCGACGATGTTGGTCACCTTGAGGTCGGTGGAGTCCATCGACGCGACCTTGCCCTTGCCGCCGGAGTCACCGGCGTCCTCGTCGGAGTCGTCGTCGCCCGAGCCGACGCCCGGGATCGCGTCCTTGACCTTGCCCGCGGCGCCCTTGACAGCACCGACCGGAGAGGCCGCCTTCGCCGCCGCCTTGGCCCCGGCCTTCACCATGTCGCCCGGTCCGGGTACGGCGTCACCGAGATCACCGAGCTTGCCGCCCGTGCCGGTCAGGCTCGCGCCGATCTTCGCGACGCCGCGCTTGGCGAGCGCCTTCCCGAGCTCGACGACCTCGTCCTTGAGCCGGTCGACCGGCAGCTCGGAGAGCAGCCCGTCCACGAGCCCGTTTCCCTGGCCCTGCTTGGTCTGCGTCGCCATGTCAGCGTCCCCCTGCTCCTGCCGGGGACAGTGCCCGGCGTCGTCGTGCGCGGGTGCGAGGGGCCAGGTCCGACTCCTCGTCCTCCTCGTCGTCCTCGTACTCGTCGGAGGGCTCCTCGTCGGACTCTTCGTCGTCCTCGGGCTCCTCCTCGTCTTCCTCGTCCTCGTACTCGTCGTCGTCCTCGTACTCGTCGGAGGCCTCGTCACCGGACTCGTCGTCCTCCTCCGGAGCCTCCTCGTCCTCCTCGGAGTCGTCGTAGGCCTCGTCCTCGGGCTCGTCGTCGGCCTGGCCGCCGCGGGACGGCGTGCCGCCACCGAGCGCTTCCCTGCGTTCGGCCAGCCGGTCCGTGAGCCGCTCGAGCCGGGACGCGGCGGCAGCGACCGCCACCCCGCGCCCGGCGTCCACCAGCTTCGAGCCGGCCTTCCCGGCGACCTTCCCGGCGCTGCCCTCGGTGAGGCCACCCACACCGTGGGTGACGAGTCCGACGGCGGACTTCCGGACGTCCTCGCTGGCCAGCGCGGTGCCGACCATGAGGGCCAGGCGCAGCTTCTTGAACCGGCCGAACAGGTAGCCGGCGGCGACGGCGGTGCCGACGCGTGCAGTCGTGTCCATAGGGGTCTCCCTCCCCAGTGGGGCGGCTCCCGCCCCACCCTCGTGGCGCCGTACCCCGCCATCACGGGGACCGAACGCCAGGTTTCGGTGGTGCGCTGGTCAGTAGTCGTCGGGCGCCGGCGCGTCGCCCTCCGGCGTGCCGGAGCACGCTCTGCTCACGATGTGTTGCTCCCTCCCCAGGGACGAGGCCGCGGCCCCATCGCGCGCACGCCCTCAGGCGTGCGCGACCTTCCTCACTCTCTTGCGGGTCTTCTTGAGCCGCTTCCGGACGGCCTTGCCGTCGGGTCGCGGAACGTCCGAGAGACGGTCACCGAGGGCCTCGGCCGCACCGGTGACCGCCGACCGCGAGGCCTTGCCCGCGGTCTTCACGGGATGCCGGGCGCCCGGCGGCATGAACAGCCGGATCGCCATCCCGAACAGGCGTCGGCCCAGCATCAGCAGCGGGATGCCCACAGGCAGCAGCACGACGGTCACGCACAGGACCAGGGCGACCAGGCACACGACACTGGCCACGATCCACATCAGCGCTCCGGCAAGAGCGCGCAGAACTCTCACGTTGTTCCTCCCTCCCACAGGAGAAGCGCCTAGTACCCACCGGTCTGTGGCGCACACATCGGGCCGCACACATCGGTACGGGGGACATGTCTGCCGGCCGGTCCGGGTACCTGTCCTGCCTGCGAGACCCTCACGTGGTCTCAGGGGAGGAGAACCAAGATGAGTGTCATCGGTGTGCTCGTGGCGGGCGTGATCATCGGCCTGCTCGGCAAGCTGGTCGCCCCGGGCGACAAGGACAACACCCCGCTCTGGCTCACGATCGTGTGCGGGATCGCTGGAGTCCTGGTCGGGTGGTACATCTACGCGGCCTTCGGCGGCAACGGCTCGAACGGGGTCGACTGGACCCGCTGGATCGTCGCCATCCTGGTCTCGGCGGTCTTCGTCGTGATCGCTTCGACGGTGACCGGCCGCAACAGCGGATCGCGGCGCCTGCACGTCTGACGCCCCGGGGCTGCGGCCCCGGCTGAGGGCCAGGATCAGAGCAGGGACGGCCCGGCGGGAGACCGCCGGGCCGTCAGCGCGTCCGGGCCACTGGGCCGGCCGCACGACTTCGCAGCCTGGGCCACTGACCCTCGGTGCGTCCTCGCGCGCGATCCCGGGGTGGCACCGACAATGGTGCCCATGGCAGAGCGCCGGCCCCAGGTGGTGGCCCACCGCGGAGCGAGCGCGGACCAGGCCGAGCACACCCTGGCTGCCTACGTCGTCGCCCTGGACCAGGGCGCCGACGCGCTGGAGTGCGACGTCCGGCTCACCGCCGACGGCCACCTCGTCTGCGTGCACGACCGCGATCTCCGGCGTACTGCGCAACAGCGACGGCTGGTGTCGTCCATGGAGCTGACGGAGCTCGAGCAGCTCGACTTCGGGGCCTGGAAGCACCCGTGGGCCGAGCTGGACGACGAGGCGCCGGACGCCGACCCGGAACGCAACAAGGTGCTCACCCTCCGCCGGCTGCTGCAGACGGTCGCCGACTACCCGCGGCCCGTGGAGCTGGCGATCGAGACCAAGCACCCGACCCGGTACGCCGGTCTGGTCGAGCGCCGGCTGGTCGACCTGCTCGACGAGTTCGGCTGGGCCGGTGACGGATCGCCTGCGCGGGTGATGAGCTTCTCGTGGGTCGCCCTGCGCCGCATCCGGCGGCTCGCCCCCGCCCTCCGGCTGGTCTTCCTCATGGACTCGCCCCTGGACTGGGCGCGCACGCGCCCTCTCGCCGAGCCGGACTGGATCGCGGGGCCCGGCATCGAACTGCTCCAGAAGCACCCCGAGATGATCCGCCGGATCCGGCGGGCAGGCACCGAGCTGCACGTGTGGACCGTGAACAGCCGCGTCGACCTGGACCTCTGCCTCGACCACGGGGTCTCCGCCGTGATCACCGATCGGCCGCAGCAGATGCTGGACTACTTGCACGCATGACGTTTGCCTCCGGTGTCACCGGGCATAGGAGAGGGAGGCGGGTGACGGCGAGCGCGACGGCGAGGTTCGACGATGATCCCAGGCATGACGGCACCCCTGCAGGGTCCCGTCACCATGAGCGTCCCGTTCGCCCCCGAGAGTGCCAGTCGCGTCCGGGCCGCACTGAGCACGTGGCTCGGCCACCGCGGCTCCTCCCCGGCGGTCGTCGACGAGGCCCGGCTGGTCGCCACTGAGCTGGTCGGCAACGCCGTGCGCCACGCCTCCCCGCTCGGGAACGGCACGGTGCTGGTGCGCTGGCAGGAGGACGGCAGCGACCTGGTGCTCTCCGTGTGCGACGGTGGCGGGCCGAGCCGGCCGGAGCGGGTCGAGGCGCAGCCGTACGACGTGCGCGGCCGTGGCCTCACGATCGTCGACGCCCTCAGTACGGCCTGGTGGGTCGAGCACCACACCCAGCTGCACACCGTGAACGTCCGGATCCCCCTGCGCTGACCACCTGCGCTGACGGCCGGCCGCTCCCGGGCGCCGGTCGCGCCAGCCCGGGGCTCCTCTAGCCTTCGGCCATGGGCAAGAAGTCACGCGTCAAGGCACGCGCCGCCGAGGCCACTCCCCGCGCCGAGGGGGAGGTCGGGCCCCGCGAGCCCTGCCCGTGCGGCTCGGGTCGCCGGTACAAGGCCTGCCACGGCAGTCCCGGCGGTGCTCCGATCGTCTGGTCCGCACGGCCGTTCTCCGGCCTTCCCGCCGAGTGCGACGTGATCGCGATGCGCGAGTTCGTCCCGGCGGCGACCGCGCCCGTGCGGTTGGCGGGGTCGGACCGCGAGGTCGTGCTCTGCACGCTGCTCCCCGGCGCGGCCCCCGGGGCTGGTCCGCGAGGACGGCGCGATCTGGCTCGGGCTCCAGGTGCAGCACGCGTACGGCGACCCCAGCCGCGACCTCGGCGCCGTGCTGGAGGCGGCGCTCGACGCCGAGCCGGGCAGCATGGTCGGCCTGCCGTCCGACCCGGGCGAGGGTCCCCGGCTGCAGGACCTCGTCGTGGGTGACCTCGAGGTGACCGTGCACGAGGGATTCGGGTTCTGGGCCGCGGGCGTCGACGACCCCGACGGCAGCATCGAGGCCGCGCTCGAGCAGGCCAACGCCACGGCGGCGCCGACGGCCCGGCTCGAGGGTGTCGAGGCGGCGTACTGGACCTCGCTGGGCGACCGGGAGTTCCTCCGCTGGGTGCGCCCGGAGGCGGAGGACCCGCTGCTGGACGCGCTGGCGAGGCTGCACGCCGCCCGGGAGGACCACCTCGTAGAGGGCGCGCGCCTGATCGGGATGTTCCGCGCCCACGGGGTGCTCGTGCCGGTCTGGGACGTCCCTCCGGGCACCGGGCCCGAGCCGCTCGCCGGAGCGGTCGCGGAGTTCGACCGCCGGCTCGCCGAGACGCTCGCCGACGCCCGGCCGCTGCACGCCGCGGAGCGAGCCGCCCGCTCGGGGCTGACCAGCCGCCAGCTGACGATCCGGTAGCCATCGGAACGGAATCTTCCCGGGGTGCGGCTTGTCCGGGTTGCACCCCGTGTCGTATGGTTCAACTCGCCCGGTCGGCGTTGCATCCCCCGTCAACACCGACCGGGCTTTGCCTTTCCCGGAGGTCTGCCCGGAGGTGTGCCCGGAGGGTGTGTCCGGGGGTGTGCGGGGCCGCGCCGGGCTAGCCGTCGCGGCTGATCGGACAGCTCATGCAGCGCGGGCCGCCGCGGCCGGAGCCGAGCTCGGATCCGGCGATCGCGACCACCTCGATGCCCGCCTCGGCCAGGCGGGCGTTGGTCTCCACGTTGCGCTCGTAGGCGACCGCGAGGCGCGGCGCCAGGGCGAGCGTGTTGTTGCCGTCGTCCCACTGCTCGCGCTCGGCGGTGACCGGGTCGAGACCCGTGTCGATCTGGTGGAGGGTGTCGATCTCCATCGCCTTGGCCGCGGCCACCAGGAACGGCTCGGCCGAGGCGACGTCGAGGACGCCGGGCTCCGGCTCCGTGACGGTCCAGGCCTGGAGCCGGTCGGCGACGTTGGGGTACATCACGATCTTGTCGACGTCGACCATCGTGCAGACCGTGTCGAGGTGCATGGTCGCCCGTTCCTGGGCGATCGGGACGGCCAGCACCGTGTGGGCGAGGTCGTCGGCGAAGAGGTGCCGGGCGAAGCGTTCGACCCCTGCGGGCGTCGTACGCTCGCCGACGCCGACGGCGACGACGCCGGGGGAGAGCAGCAGCACGTCGCCGCCCTCGACGTGCTCGTGGTGCGCGCCGTGGATCGTGGGCGTGCCCGCGAAGCGGGGGTGCGCGGTGTAGATCAGCTCGGTCAACTGGGTCTCCCGCACGCGGGCGGGCATCGCGAGGGACGTGATCGCGACCCGGTCGCGGATCCAGACGCTGGAGTCGCGGGTGAAGAGGAGGTTCGGCAGCGGGTCGACGAGGAAGTCGTCGGGAGCCAGCAAGGAGGTGACCAGGCCGAACCCGCCCCGGACCTCGTCGTTGCGCAGGCCGGCGGTCAGGACGAGCGCGAGAGCCTCGGGCGAGTGGTCGGCGAGCGCGGCGCGCAGGTAGTCGCGCAGGGTGTCGCCGAGGTGTCGGGACTCCAGCACGTCGTCGATCGCCCGGGTGCGCGTCTCCTCGGTCGCCAGGGTCTCGACCAGCAGGTCGACGAGGTAGAGCACCTCGACGTCGCGGTCCCGCAGGGCCTGGGCGAACGCGTCGTGCTCGTCCTGCGCCCGGCTGACCCAGGGGATCCCGTCGAACAGCAGCTTGTCGTTGTTGCGCGGCGTCAGCCGCTTCAGCTCAGGACCCGGCCGGTGCAGCATCACCGTGCGCAGCCGGCCGACCTCGCTGCTCGCTCCCAGTGGCATGGAGGGAGCCTAGAGGCTCACGGGCTTCCCGGCGTCGGTGCGGACTCGCAGCGACGGGTGAGCACGCTGCACCGCACGTGCCCGGTGATCAGCTCCGTGGAGGTGTCGCCGCTCGAGATGTCGAGGACCACGTCGGTGTCGGATTCCCAGTAGAGATCGCGGACGTCGCTGAATCCGGCCGGCATCCGGAGCGTGGCCTTCGTCGCCGGGCGACCGGGTTGCTGGAACGTGACCGCACCCCACGAGGCGAAGCCACCTCCGGCGGCTGGGTCGCGAGCGTCGGTCAGCCACGCGCCCCAGGACCCTGTCGGGTCGAGCCGGACCTCCTCGGCCCGACTCGGGAAGCCCGTCGGGCCGTACATGAGCGAGGAGATGTCGGTCGCGCGAGGAGCGCCGCCGGGACGCCAGGCATGCCCGCTCGTGACCCCTCCGTAGGTCACCGTGCCGTCGTCGCCCACCGTGATCAGCTGTTCGCCGGACTCGTCGTCCGGCTTGGCGACGAGGGTGGCGGCGGACAGCCGACCGAGCTCGTGGACGGCTGAACGCGTCACGTCGGCGACGACGATGACGCCGGTCGTGTGGTGGTCCTCGACCCAGGCGATGGTCCGGGCGTTCGGTGACACCTTCACGACGGGTCCCGCCACGTCGTGGAGCACGCCGATGCGCTCGGTCCCTCGGAAGACTCCGATGTCGGTGGCGCCGTCGGTGGACGTGGTGCGCCCGTATCCGAGGGTCAGGCCACCCAAGGTGACGGCATCGCTCCACGCACCCGGCTGCGGCGTCCCGTCGATGTAGAGCGTGCCCTTCGCCGGGTCGACGTAGGTCCGCAAGGGCGACCCGAGCGGAAACGTCCCCATGGTCGCGGTCGAGGTCGGCCCGGTGGGCGAGGGTGCTGCATTCGGCCGGCCGATCTGGTTGCCGACGACGACCGCAGCCACCACCGCGGCGGCCGCGAGGAGCGTGGTCGCCGTCCAGCGCACGCGTGACCGGGTGCGACTCTGCTCGGCCTGCTGGACGACCGCCGCCACGGCCGGGGGCGGAGGCACGTCGATGCCCGTGGCCACGGAGGCCAGCTCGTCGGTGAGGGTCTGCTCGAGGTTCACGACCGCTCTCCTTCCGTCTGCGCGATCCGGCCGCGCAGCGCACGCAGCGCGTCGCTGGCGGTCGACTTCACCGTGCCGGGCGAGCAGCCGAGCGCATCGGCGATCTGCTGCTCGGTGAGGTCCTCGTAGTAGCGGAGCACGATCACGGCCCGCTGCCTCGGGGGGAGGGCGGCGACGTGCGGCCAGAGCACCAGCCGGTCGTCGTCGTGGCCGGCGGGCACGTCGACCTCGGGAGCCTGGTCGACCAGCCGCTCCCGCGAGACGCGGAGCGGGCGGCGGGAGCTGACGAAGGCGTTGGTGAGGATCCGGCGGACGTAGGCGTCGGGGGACGACGCGGCCGCGACCTTCGGCCAGGCGAGGTACGCCTTGACCAGGGTCGCCTGGGCGAGGTCCTCGGCGTCCGCGTGGTTCCCGGTGAGCAGGTACGCCGTCCGGTAGAGCGCGGTCCAGCGGGCACCGACGTACTCCTCGTACGAGGGCGGCGGGAGGTCGGTGCGGGCCGGAGAACGAAGCGCCATGGCTCCCCCTTTCTGACCCGTGTGACGCCGCGAGACCGGCATCGGGTTGGGTCAGCCGCGGAGGAGGTCGTACACCGTGATCGCGGCCAGCATGAGGCACACGGCTGCCCCGATGTAGTGGATCACCGACAACCGCACGTGGCGGAGCAGGTAGCGCCCGGCGAGCACCGCGACTCCGGAGACGGTCACGAGCGCTCCCCAGGCGCCGAGGAACACGGCGACCGGCTCGTCGTACTTGCCGACGAGGCTGATCGTCAGCAGCTGCGAGAGGTCGCCCCACTCGGCGGCGAACAGGACGAGGAAGGACGCCAGCACGGCGGCCCATCCGGTCTTGGGTTCCTTCGCCTTGGCCGCGAACTCCTCCTCCGCCTCCTCCTCGTCGGCATCGGCTCGCGGTGCCTCGCGGGCGAGCAGGAAGGCGCCGACCAGGAAGATCGCCGCGGCGACGGCGTGGACCACGTCGGTGGGCAGGAACGTGACCGCCTTGCCGACCGTGACGGCCAGCAGGGTCTGGACCAGGAAGGCCAGGCTGACGCCTGCCCACACCAGGACGCCGCGGTAACGGGTGGAGAGCACCAGGGCCGCGATGAAGGTCTTGTCGGGGAGCTCGACGACGAAGATGGCCGCGAAGGTCAGGGCGACGACGCTGGGGCTCACCGGACCAAACCTACGAGGTGGCCTCGCGGGCGTGGGCGGCCGCCTCGGCGAGCACGTCCTTGACCGGTCGCCCGGTGGCGCGCGCGGCAGCCCGTACGTCGGCGTACTCGGGCTGGACGTTCATCAGCTCGCCGTCGAGCCGGGCGAGCTTGACCGCGACGCGATGGCCGTCGACCTCGACCGCGACGAACTCCCGGTCGAGGGCGACCTTCGCGAAGGTCTGCTCGCGCACGCCGATGGTGGAGGTCTGCCGGAACACCTCGCGCCGCACGGCGTCGGCGGCGTCGGCGTCGGCGGCGACGAGCACGTGAAGGGTGTGCGCGGGCCGGCCCTTCTTCATCAGGATCGGGGTGAGCCAGGCGTCCGAGGCGCCGGCGTCGAGGAGGGCCGCGATCACGTCCGGCCACAGCCGGGGGTCGAGGTCGTCGACGTTCGCCTCGATGACGAGCGCCTCCTCGGTCCGCTGCTCTGCAGCGGGGTTCGCATCGGTGTCGACCGCTTCCCCGACGACCAGCCGCACCACGTTGGCGTGCCCGGCGGGGTCGCGGCCGCCCGCGCCGACGCCGACGGTGTCGACCGCCATCGGCGGCTGCGGGCCGAACTCGTCGGCGAGCACGGCCAGGAGCGCCGCCCCGGTGGGCGTGGTGAGCTCGAGGTCGACCGGACCGCCGTACGACGGCAGCCCGCGGAGCAGCTCGACCACGGCGGGGGCCGGGACGCCGACCGCGCCGTGCGCGATCCGCACCGTCCCGCCGCCGAGCGCGACGGGGGAGCAGACCAGCCAGTCGAGGCCGAGGTGCACGAACCCGGCCGCGACGCCCACGACGTCGGCGATCGAGTCCAGAGCGCCGACCTCGTGGAAGTGCACGTCGTCGACGGCGACCCCGTGCACGGCCGCCTCCGCCTCGGCGATCCGGCCGAAGACCTCCAGCGCCACGTCGAGCACGGCTGGGTCGAGCGAGGAGTCCTCCACCAGCCTCCGGACGTCGGCCCAGGAGCGCTCCGTGGCCGAGTCGGCGACGCGGACCAGGCACCGTGTGGCGGCGAAGCCGTTGCGGGTCGCCGGCTCGGCGCGCAGCTCGACCGGCTCCGGGGTGACCGCGTCGACCGCGTCCCGGATCACCTCGAGCGGCACGCCGGCGTCGACCAGCGCGCCGAGGAGCATGTCGCCGCTGGCTCCGGAGGACGCGTCGATCCAGGCGACGGTGCCGGCTGCGCCCGCGAGCCTCACGGGTGCGACCTCGCGTTGCGCGCGACCCGCGCGGCGAAGACGCCCGCCCCGTAGCCGTTGTCGATGTTCACGACGACCACACCGGGGGCGCAGGAGTTCAGCATGCCGAGGAGCGCGGCGATCCCGCCGAACGAGGCGCCGTACCCGACGCTGGTCGGCACCGCCACCAGCGGCACGCCGGTCAGCCCGCCGACCACGCTGGGCAGCGCACCCTCCATGCCGGCGACCACGATGAGGCAGTCGGCGTCGGCGAACCGGTCGCGCGCCTCGAGCAGGCGGTGCAGCCCGGCGACGCCCACGTCGTCGATCCGGCGTACGTCGGCCCCGTGCACCCGCACGGTCAGGGCCGCCTCGGCCGCGACCGGCGCGTCGCTGGTGCCGGCCGCGATCACCGCGACGGTCCCGCGGGTCTCCGGGAGCGGCCCCAGGGTCGCGGCGCGCGCGACGTCGTCGATCGCGGCCGCGGGGAGCTCCGCGGCGATCCGTGCCTGCGCCTCCGCCGAGAGCCGGGTGGCCAGCACGGCCCGCTCCGGGTGGCGGGCGTGCAGCGTGCGGAGGATCTCGACGACCTGGGTCGGGGTCTTGCCCTCGCCGTACACCACCTCCGGGTCCCCGGTACGCCGGGCCCGGTCGACGTCGACCCGCGCGAAGCCGAGGTCGGCGGTCCGCTCGCCGGGGCTCTCGGCGTCGGGGTGCTGGCTCACCCCTGCGAGGCTACTGGCGCCGGCGACGACCCGGAACACTGCCGGCCGGTGGTCAGGGCACCTGGACCTTCGACCCTGTCCCGCAGCACCGCCGCCGGCGTGTACTGGAGGTGACTCGGGACGAATCCGGAGCCGAAGGGTCGGAGGAGTGATGTCCCCTTTCAGAGGTTCGTTCGCCACGCCGCCGTGGTCGCCGCGATCCTCTCGCTGCTCCTGACGAGTGCCTGCGGGCAGTCGATGAAGGACACGATCGCGAGGACGAAGGATGCCAGCCTGACCGTGCACCAGCGGTGCACCGCGATGGACGACCTTGCCTTCGAGGGGAAGCGGGCCGTCGCTCCGCTGCACGAGCTCACCCACGACCCGAACGCCGAGGTCGCGACCTGCGCCCGGAAGGCGATCGCGGGGATCTTCGACTCCGGTGCCGCGGATGCGTTGGTGCCGTTGCTCGCCGATGACGACCCGCGTGTGGTGGTGAGTGCCACCGAGGCGCTCGGGCAGATCGGCAAGCGCAGCACGGTCCCCGCGCTCGTGCCGCTGCTGCAGTCGCCGAACCGGCAGGTCGAGATCGAGGCGCTCCACGCCCTGGGCACGATCGGTGACAAGAAGGTCGTGCCGGCCATCGAGGAGGTGGCCCTGCGTCGCGGCGCGACCCCCGCCGAGGACAAGGCCGGCCGGAAGGTCCGGATCGCCGCGGTCGGCGCTCTGGGGAACCTCGGTGACCAGCGCGCGAGGACAACGTTGGTGCGCGTGCTCGGCAGCGATCCGGCCTGCTCCCGGGCGGCCGGGGCGTCGCTCGCCGCTCTCTACCAGGACGACGTCACGCCGTTGCTGCCGTTGCTCCAGGAGCGTCGACACGTCGCGCTCGCGTTCGGGCTGGTCGACATCGGCCAGGAGGGGACCGAGGACTCCCTCGTCGCCGCGCTGCACCGGTTCGGCGACCTCGAGCTCGCCGAGTACTACCTGAACTGCGGGAACCGCAGGCTCGAGAAGGCGGCCCGGACATGGGCGGACGACCACGGCTACTCCGTGCTCACCCATCCCGGTGTGGGCGGCGACGAGTGGGGCTCGGCCTCCGACTAGTCCGCCCGGAAGGCATCCGCCGGGTAGACCCCGAGGATCTTCACGTCGGTGGTGAAGAACGCCAGTTCCTCCAGCGCGTTCTTGAGACCGGTGTCCTCCGGGTGCCCGTCGACCTCGGCGAGGAACTGGGTGGCCGCGAAGTGGCCGCCGACCATGTAGCTCTCCAGCTTGGTCATGTTCACGCCGTTCGTCGCGAAGCCGCCGAGCGCCTTGTAGAGCGCCGCCGGGAGGTTGCGGACGTTGAAGATGAAGCTCGTGACCACCGGGCCCCGGTCGCGGGGGGCCTGCACGAAGTCGCGGCTGAGCACCACGAAGCGCGTGGTGTTGTCGTCCTCGTCCTCGACGTCGCGAGCCAGGATCTGCAGGCCGTAGATCTCGGCGGCCAGCGGAGGCGCGATCGCCGCCTGTGCGGGGTCGGCGGCCTCGGCAACCTCCCGAGCAGCGCCCGCGGTGTCGCCGGAGATCACCGGAACGAGGTCGTGCTCGCGGATGATCCGGCGGCACTGGCCGAGCGCGTGCACGTGGCTGTGCACGGTCCGGATGGTCTCGAGGGTCGCGCCCTCGGTGGCCATCAGGTGGAACTGGATGCGCAGGAAGTGCTCGCCGATGATGTGCAGCCCGGAGGTCGGCAGGAAGTGGTGGATGTCGGCGACGCGTCCGGCGATCGAGTTGTCGATCGGGATCATCGCCAGCTCGGCGTCGCCGTTCTCCACCGCCGCGAACACGTCCTCGAAGGACGCGCACGGGACCGCCTCCCAGTCGCCGTAGTGCTGCTTGCAGACGATGTGGGAGTTCGAGCCGGGCTCACCCTGGTAGGCGATGCGTCGTGCAGTCACGCGAGCATCTTGGCACTGAACCGAGCGCCCGGCTCGGGCACGGCTCAGCTGGTGGCCCAGCGCTCGCCGAGCTCGGCGTCGGCGGGCGCCGGCGCCGGGAGGGCGGAGGTGGCGCCGGGGCGCAGGGCGTCGAGCAGCAGGGCCAGGTAGCGACGCCGCAGGGCCGTGGTGCGCTCGACGTCGTCGACCCGGATCGCGCTCAGCTCCTCGAGCAACATCGGCAGGTCGTTGACCTCGAGGTCCGGGCGGACCGCCTTCGCAGCCTTCGTCTGCTCCACGACCCGCTCGGTGAGGACGTTGGCCTGGGCAGCCAGCTCGCGCAGCTCGGGGGTCGGGGTGAACGTGCCGGCCAGGTGCACGGTCAGGGAGTGCACGTCGGCCTCGACCATGCCGGTCAGGAAGCCGGCGAACGCCTCCCACGGGTCGAGCCCCGGCGCGAGCGCGTGCTCGGCCAGCTCCACGTGGCGCCGGAGACCGTCCGCGCAGAGGGTCTGGAGCAGCTCCTCCTTGCTCGGGTAGCGCCGGTAGAGCGCGCTGATCCCGACCCCGGCCTTGTCGGCCACGGACGAGATCGGCGCCCGGGGGTCGCTCAGGAAGACGTCGCGGGCGGCCGCGCGGATCATCGCGTCGTTGCGCCGCGCCTGGGCCTGACGTCCGCCGAGCAGGCGCGGCGAGACTCCCGGAGCGGAGGCGGACGCAGCAGCCATGCCTTCGACGATAGCACCGCGAACGGAATGCTCTGTTCCGCCTTTGTTGCCCCCTGCGCGAGCGGCTTCGGTCGTCGTCGCGTCCGGGCCCGCGCGTCGGGCCGGACGGGCCCGCCCGCGTGCCTACGCTCCTCTGCATGAACACCGCGGTCTCGGTCCTCGCCCTCCTCGTCGCCCTGGGTGCGCTCGTCGTCGCGCTCGGCACCTGGCGCACGGTGACCGCGCGGTCGGGGAGCGGCGACGTGGCCGACCTCCCGCAGGACGCGCTCGGCCTGCGGCACGAGGTCGCGGCCCTGCGCGGTGAGGCGGCCACGGCCCTCAAGCACCTTGCGGTGGTCCGGTACGACGCCTTCGGTGCTGGACTGGACAGAAGCAGCGGCGGCCACCTGTCCTGGTCGCTGGCCCTGCTCGACGACCACGGCGACGGCGCCGTGCTGACCTCCATCCACGGCCGCAACGAGGCGCGCGCCTACGCGAAGTCGATCACCGCGTGGCGGTCCGACCAGCCGCTCTCCCCGGAGGAGGAGGAAGCCGTCGGCCACGCCCGCCGGACGTGAGGGCAGCGCCACGCTGAGCCCGACGTGGCGGTCTCAGGCCACCTTCGTGAGCAGGAAGACCGGGATCACCCGGTCGGTGCGCTCGGCGTACCTGGCGTAGTTGGGCCAGGTCCGGAGCATGTGCTCCCAGGCGGCAGCGCGCTCGTCGCCGGACAGCTCGCGCGGGGTGGCGTCGAAGGTGCGCCCGTCGACGGTCACGGTGACCCGCTGGGCGGCGCGCACGTTGAGCACCCAGACGGGAGCCTTCCTCCCGCCGAAGTTGGAGCCGGCGATCAGGTACCCGTGGTGGTAGGGCACGCACAGGATCGGCGTGGACCGGGCGATCCCCGACTTCCGGCCGAGCACGGTCAGCATCATGCTCGGCAGCCCGGCGATCCGGAGCAGCGACCACGTGCCCTTGGTCACCCGCTGGATGAACTTGTCGATCGCGGTGATCTGCGGCAGGAACCGCGGCAGCCAGGGGATGCTGCCGAGCCAGATCGCCACCGGCGTGAGCGCGTTCATCCCGGGGATTGTGCCAGCCGACGGCGTACGACGGCAGCCGGCAGCCGGTCGGGCAACGGTCTCAGCGGGGCACGCGGACCAGCAGCCGGCCGTGGATGCACTCCGCGCGGAGCTCTTTGCCCGGGGCGATCAGGTCGCCGTCGAGCTGGCGCGGGGCGGGCGCCTGGGTGCGGACGATCACCTCGCGTCCGGTCATCCTCGTGATGGTCTCGTCGGTCCGCTTGTTGCGGGTCAGCACGCGCGCCGCGATCGGCACCCAGGAGAGGAAGCGGCGGGGGTAGAGCATCACCACGTCGAGCTGGCCGTCGTCGATCGCGGCGTCCGGGATCAGCGGCATGCCGGCCTGCAGGTGGCCGACGTTGCCGATCACCAGCGTGCGTGCCCGGTGCCGGGTGAAGGGTCCGCCGTCGACCGACACCTCCACCCGGATCGCCGGGAACATCAGCGCCTTCAGCGCGCTCCACACGTACGCGAGCCAGCCCACCTTCTGCTTGAAGGTCTCGTTGACGCCTTCCATGATCGCGGCGTCGAAGCCCATGCCCGCCATCACCAGGAAGGTGGCGTCCTCCATCTCGTCGCCGGTCACCCGGACCATGTCGATCGCCCGGTCCTGGCCGTTGAGGCCGACGTCGACCGCGGCGCGCAGGTAGAGCGGGATCGAGAGGTTCCGGGCGAGCAGGTTGCCGGTGCCGGCGGGCACGATCCCGACCGGGATGCCGGTCCCGGCCAGCTCCTCGCACACCGCGCGGATGGTGCCGTCGCCGCCGATCGCGAGCACCAGGTCGGCGCCGGACACGGCCGCCTCGTGGGCCATCTGGTACCCGGTGTCCTCGACGGTCGTCTCCCACCAGCTGACCTGCTGCCAGCCCGACTCGAGCGCCATCTTCTCGACCATCACCCGGAAGCCCGCCGGGTCGTCGACCTTGACCGGGTTGAGGATCGCTGCGACCCGTCGCTCCGAGGACGGGATCGCCTCGGGCAGGGGATCCATCACCAGGGCGATCGACCGGGGCTGGGGGTCGTAGACCACGAGGGCGAGCAGCGCGACGGCCGAGCTGAGGAGGAAGCCGGCCACCACGTCCGACGGCGAGTGCACCCCGAGCAGCACCCGGTCGGCTCCCACGGCCAGCGCGAGGAGGACGGCCAGGACGCCGACGGCACGGCGCAGCCCTCTCCGACGGATCAGCATCCCGCTGAGGACGATCGCCACCCAGGCGCCGGCCGCGATCGCGGTCGCGTGTCCGGAGGGGAAGCCGAACCCGCCGATGTCGCTGAGCGGGTGGGCCCAGTGCGGTCGGGGGCGCTGGACGATGTCCTTGACCTCGGGGGACGCCACCCGCGACACGGCCAGCACGATCACGGCCCAGGCGCCGGCCCGGCGGTAGCCCTTGAGCGCGAGTGCCACCCCCGCCAGCACCCCGACGGCGAGCACGATGTTCGGATGGAACACGGCGGCGACGACCTCGGCAGTGCGCTGCACCCAGTGGTGGTCGGAGGTGAAGGCGAAGGGCCGCCGCCCGAGCGTCCGGTCGAGGTCGAGCAGGGGACGCCACTTGCGGTCCACCAGCACGGCGAGCGCGACGAACAGCCCGGCGCACAGCAGCGCACAGGCCAGAGCGGTCCAGCGCCCGCGGCGGGTGTCGATCACGGCGAGGATTATGCCCCGAGGGTCCCGGGCCCCCTGACGGCGTCGAAGCGGACCGTCATCACCGTCCCGGTCGGGTCGCCGGCTGAGGCGGTCAGGCTCCCGCCCATCCGCTCGCACAGTCGCTGGGCGATCGAGAGCCCGAGGCCGGTGCCGACGGCACGCTGGGCGGCGTACCGGTCGCGGAGGTAACCGCGCTCGAAGGCGCGCTCGTGGTCGCCGGGCTCGAGCCCGGGACCCGAGTCCACCACCGACAGCGCGGTGCCGGCGGCGTCCTGGACGGCGCGCAGCTGCACCTCGCCGCCCGACGGCGTCGCGCGCATCGCGTTCTCCACGAGGCCGTCGAGCAGCTGCCGGACCCGCACCGGGTCGCCCGGGAACGGGGCCGGTCGATCGGGCAGCTCGACCCGGAGCACCACGCCCGCGGACGCCGCGGTGGCCTGCCAGGCCGCCGCGGTGCTGGTCAGCAGCTCGGCCGGGTCGACGGTCACCGTCTGGAGCCGGAAGTCGTCGGCCTCCAGGCGGGCCAGCGCGAGGAGGTCGGCGATGAACTGGTCGAGTCGCCGGGTCTCGGCGGTCAGCGTCTCGCCCACGGTCGTGGTCTGGTCGGGCGCGACGGCGCCGTCGCGCAGCGCCTCGGCGTACCCGCGCAGCGCGGTGAGGGGCGTCCGCAGCTCGTGCGAGATCGACAGCAGGAACTCCCGCTGCCGCGCCTCGCTCGTGGCGAGGGCCCGGTCGAGCGCGGTCAGGGCCCGGCTCATCTCGTCGACCTCGCGCACCGCGGCCGGCGGCGGCTCCGGCAGCCCGCGCTCGCCCGCCGCGAGCCGGTGCGCGCGGTCGGCGGCGTCCCGCACCCGCGCCGTCGTACGCCGGGCCGACAGCAGCGTGACGACTCCGGCGGCGAGGAGGCCGAGCAGAAGGGCCAGGCCGAGCCGGCGGAGCAGTGCGCCGGTGGCGGCACCCACGCCGCTGGTCGGCTGCACTCCCACGACCACCGTGCCGCGGCCGGCGAGCGTGCCGCGCTCGACGGCGCGCGCCTCGACCAGGTACTCGCGGCCGCCGACCCGATGCCGCGTCGAGAGCGTGCCGGTGCGCCGCACCTCGGCGGTGTCGGCGGGGGTGAGGTAGTCCAGCGCGCTCCCGGCGCCGCCGCCCTCCGCGGTCAGCAGACCGTAGCGCCGGTCGTCCGGCCCCACGGTGGTGCGCTCCTTGCTCAGCAGCTGGACGCTGAGCCGCGGGGTGCGGGCCAGGGTGTCGACCGCCCGGACCAGCTCGTCGCGCGACTGCGACTGTGCGACACCGCGGACGAGCGGCACGCCGAGCAGCACGGCGACCAGGGCGACGACGAGCGATCCGGCGAGGGCCGCGGTCACCATGCGTGACGCGAGCGAGCGCGCGTCCGGCGGCGCGGCGTCGCCCGGGTCGGTGGCTGCCACGGGGCTCATGGGGTCGCGGCCGAGTAGCCGACGCCCCGGTGCGTGCGGATCGGGGCGTGCGGCCCGAGCTTCGACCGGAGCTGGGCCACGTGCACGTCGACGGTCCGGCTGCCGCCGTAGTCCGCGGTCCCCCAGACGGTGGAGAGCAGCTGCTCGCGGCTGAACACCTGCCCGGGTCGGCGCAGCAGCGCGGCCAGCAGGTCGAACTCGGTGGCCGTCAGGTGCACGTCGTCGCCTGCCATCTGCACCCGGCGGGTCACGGGGTCGAGCCGCAGGGCACCGAGCTCGATCGCCGACGCCGTCGCCTCGCCGCGTGCACGGCGCAGGATCCCGGCCACCCGCGCGACCAGCTCGCGCGGCGAGAACGGCTTCGTGACGTAGTCGTCCGCCCCGAGCTCGAGCCCCAGGACGCGGTCGATCTCGTCGTCGCGGGCGGTCACGAAGATCACCGGGGTCCAGTCGTCCTCGGCCCGCATCCGCCGGCAGATGTCGATGCCGTCGAGGCCGGGCAGGCCGACGTCGAGGATCACGACCGCCGGCCGCAGCCGTCGGATCTGGGCGAGGGCCTGCCCGCCGTCGCGCTCGACGTGCACGCCGTACCCGGCCTGGGTGAGGTAGAGCCGCTCGACGTCGGCGATCGCGGGCTCGTCCTCGGCGATCAGCACCAGGCCCCGGTCGGCGTTCACGTGACCATGAAACCGGACCCCGGCGGGCTCCGGTGGCGAGCGCGCGGATTCTTACGTCCCTCGAACATCGCCCGAACGCTGCCTGCACCCGGCACGCCCACGCTGGACACGTCAAGCAGTCGACCCAGAGAGGACGGACCATGAGTCCCTTCACCAGCTTCGTCTCCCGCAAGGTGCTCGGCGCCGTCGCGGCGTTCGCCGTGTTCGCCGCGTCGCTCGCGGGCTTCCTGCTCGCCCACTCGGTCGCGGCCGGCGCGGCGGCAGGCTCCGGCACCGCGGCGTCGCAGACGGCGGAGGTCTTCGACGCCGCGCTCGCCGACCCCTCGTCGGCCGGCAGTGGAGCGGTCGCATCGGCGGACCCGGCCGGTCGCGCCAAGCTCCGCGCCGACCTCCGGGCCGCCTTCAGGCTCCAGGGCGACGCGCGCCGTGCTGCCCTCGCCGAGATCCGGGCGAAGGCCCTCGCCGGCGACTACGGACCGGCGATCCAGCGGCGTGCGGAGCGCCGCGACATCCGTCACGACCTGCTGTTCAGCCTGCTCCCCGACAACCTCCAGCAGGACCTCCAGGCGTTGCAGGCGGCACCGGCCGACCAGCGCAAGCAGATGCGCGCCGACATCATGACCAAGGCCCTCGCCGGCGAGTACGGCCCCGACGTGCAGCAAGCCGCCGAGCGGCTCCGGGCCCTGCACCACGCCACGACCTCCTGAGCGCGTCGGATCCCCCGGTTCCTGCCCCCGCCACCTCCCTCCCGGCGGGGGCAGGTGGGGGTCATTACAACCTTGTGACAATCGACGTGAAGATGTAATACTGGGCGGACAGTCGACCCGTGCGGAACCGCGCCGGGGCGGGCTGTCCGGACCGGCGTCGAAGGAGCTCCCGTGCCCGCCACCCACGAGGTCACCAACCAGGTCCCGCCGCTGGTCGGGCACGACGTCGCGGCGTACCCCGCGCTGCTGGAGAGCCTCTCCCGCGAAGGTGCGGGGTGGGCGACGGACGACCTCCACGCCCTCGGCCGGCGCGCGGGCAGTGCCGAGGCACAGGAGTGGGGACGGCTGGCCGAGAAGAACCACCCGGTGCTCCACACCCACGACCGCTACGGCCACCGCGTCGACGAGGTGGAGTTCGACCCGGCGTGGCACCAGCTGATGACGGTTGCCGTCGAGGCGGGCATCCACGCCGCCCCGTGGGCCGACGTCCGCGAGGGCGCCCACGTGGCACGCGCCGCCAAGGAGTTCGTCTGGACCGCGTCCGATGCCGGCCACATCTGCCCGATCTCGATGACGTACGCCGTGGTGCCGGCCCTGCGCCACGCCCCCGACCTCGCCGCGACGTACGAGCCCCTGCTCACCGCCACGACCTACGACTTCGGCCTGCGCGTCCCGGCGACGAAGCGCGGCCTGATCGCCGGCATGTCGATGACCGAGAAGCAGGGTGGCTCCGACGTCCGCGCCAACACCACGACCGCCACGCCCGCCGGTGACGGCGCCTACGCGCTCGTCGGCCACAAGTGGTTCACGTCGGCGCCGATGTCGGACTTCTTCCTGACCCTCGCGCAGGCGCCCGGGGGACTCTCGTGCTTCTTCGTGCCGCGCGTGCTCCCGGACGGCTCCCGCAACCCGATCCGGCTGCAGCGGCTCAAGGACAAGCTCGGCAACCGCTCGAACGCTTCCTCCGAGATCGAGTACGACGGCGCCCTCGGCTGGCTCGTCGGTGAGGAGGGGCGTGGCGTCCCCACGATCATCGAGATGGTCAACATGACCCGGCTGGACTGCACGATCGGATCGGCCGCCGGCATGCGGATCGCGACGATGCAGGCCGTCCACCACGCCCGGCACCGCAGCGCCTTCGGGAAGCTCCTGGTGGACCAGCCGCTGATGGCGAACGTGCTCTCCGACCTCGCTGTCGAGGCCGAGGCCGCGACGTACGCCGCGATGCGGCTGGCCGGCGCGACCGATCGCGTGGCACGCGGCGACGAGCAGGAGGCGATGGTCCGCCGGGTCGCGCTCGCGGTCTCGAAGTACTGGGTCTGCAAGCGCGCGCCGTCCCACGCCGCGGAGGCGCTCGAGTGCCTGGGCGGCAACGGCTACGTCGAGGACTCCGGCATGCCGCGGCTGTTCCGCGAGTCTCCGCTGATGTCGATCTGGGAGGGCTCCGGCAACGTCGCCGCCCTGGACACGCTCCGTGCGATCGGGCGCCAGCCCGAGAGCCTGCAGGCGTTCTTCGACGAGGTCGAGCTCGCGGCCGGCGCCGACAGTCGCCTCGACGACGCGCTCGCCCACGTGCGCAAGGAGCTCACCGACTTCGAGGACATCGAGTACCGCGCCCGCCGCATCGTCGAGCAGCTCGCCCTGGTCTTCCAGGGCTCGCTCCTGGTCCGTCACGCTCCTTCGGCAGTCGCCGACGCGTTCTGCGGCTCGCGGCTCGGCCGCGACTGGGGCGTCGCCTTCGGCACGCTGCCGGTCGGCGTGGACACCGCGGCGATCATCGAACGCGCCGGCACCGATCCCGTCGAGTAGGGGAGAACCGCCCCGCGAGTCCGGGGTTTCCGCCCTCCCGTGGGGCGGTTTCCCCTTGTTCGTAGAGTGGTTCCGGCCAACTCAACGAGCCGCTCGACGCTCCAGCCGCACGACCACGCTCTTCGACACGGGCGTGTTCGACACCTTCGCCACCGAGTCGAGCGGCACCAGCACGTTCGTCTCCGGGAAGTACGCCGCGGCGCACCCGCGTGCGGTGGGGTAGGGGACGACCCGGAAGTCCTCGGCCCGACGCTCCCCGTCGGTCCACACGCTGACCAGGTCGACCTGCTCGCCATCGGCCAGGCCGAGCTCGGTCAGGTCGTCACGGTTCACGAACACCACGCGCCGGCCGGCCCGGATCCCGCGGTAGCGGTCGTCGAGACCGTAGATCGTGGTGTTGAACTGGTCGTGGCTGCGCACGGTCTGCAGCAGCAGGTGCCCGGGGGGAACAGTGAGCACGTCGAGGGGGTTCACGGCGAAGCGCGCCTTGCCGGTCGCGGTACGGAACTCCCGCCGGTCGCGCGGCGGGTGCGGGAGCGGGAAGCCGCCGGGGCGGCGTACGCGCGTGTTGAAGTCCTCGAACCCCGGCACCACCCGGGCGATGTGGTCGCGCACCGTGTCGTAGTCGGCCCGCATGCCGGCCCAGTCGACGCCATCCCCCGACGACTCAGCGTCGTCCGGGAACAGCTCCTCCGCCAGCCGGGTGACGATCGCGACCTCGGACAGCAGCTGTTCCGAGGCCGGGTCGAGCCGGCCCTGCGACAGGTGCACCATGCCCATCGAGTCCTCCACGGTCACGGCCTGCGGCCCGCTGAGCTGCTCGTCACGCTCGGTGCGACCGAGGCAGGGGAGGATCAGCGACTCGGCGCCGCAGAGCCCGTGCGAACGGTTCAGCTTCGTGCTCACGTGGACGGTCAGGTCGAGCCCGGTCATCGCGGCCGCGGTCGCCTCGCTGTCCGGCGTGGCTGACACGAAGTTGCCGCCCATCGCGAAGAACGCGCGGATCCTGCCGTCGCGCATGCCCCGGATCGTGTCGACCGAGTCGAGTCCGTCGTCGGCCGGCGGAGTGAAGCCGAACTCCTTCTCGAGCGCGTCGCGGAACGGAGCGGGCATCTTCTCCCAGATGCCCATCGTCCGGTCGCCCTGCACGTTGGAGTGTCCGCGCACGGGGCACAGCCCTGCCCCCGGCTTGCCGATGTTGCCGCGCAGCAGCATCAGGTTGGTGATCTCCTGGATGGTCGCGACCGCGTCGCGGTGCTGGGTCAGCCCCATCGCCCAGCAGACGATCACCCGCTCGGACTCGCAGTAGCGGCGCGCGAGCCCCTCGATCTGGTCGCGCTCCAGACCCGTGGCGGCGAGCACCTCGTCCCAGTCGAGAGCCTGCAGCTGGGCGACGTACTCCTCGTACTCCGAGCAGTACGCCGAGACGAACGCCTGGTCGACCGCGCCGGCATCGACGGTGAGCCGGGCGAGCGCGGCGAAGAGGGCCTGGTCACCGGCCAACCGCACCTGCACCAGCTCGTCGGCCAGGTCGGTGCCCTTCACCATCCCCTGCGGCGTCTGCGGGTTGTGGAACCGGCGCAGGCCCGCCTCGTCGAGCGGGTTGACGTTGACGATGTGCGCGCCGGCCTTCTTCGCCTTCTCCAGCGCGGTCAGCATCCGCGGGTGGTTGGTGCCGGGGTTCTGCCCCACGACGAGGATCAGGTCCGCGGCGTACAGGTCCTCGAGCAGCACCGAGCCCTTGCCGATGCCGATCGAGTGAGACAGCGCCGCACCGCTGGACTCGTGGCACATGTTCGAGCAGTCCGGGAGGTTGTTGGTGCCCAGGCGCCGCACCATCAGCTGGTAGAGGAACGCCGCCTCGTTCGACGTGCGGCCCGAGGTGTAGAAGGACGCCGCGTCGGGCGACGGCAGCGAGTGCAGCCGGTTCGCGATCAGCGTGAACGCGTCGTCCCACGAGATCGGCCGGTAGTGCGTGTCGCCGGGCGCCCGGTGCACCGGCTCGGTCAGCCGGCCCTGCTGCCCCAGCCAGTAGTCGGACCGCTCGGCCAGCTCGGCAACCGGGTGCGCGGCGAAGAACTTCCGGTCGACGCGCCGCAGGGTGGCCTCCTCCGCCACCGCCTTCACGCCGTTCTCGCAGAACTCCGCGCGGTGGCGGTGGTCCGGGTCCGGGTCGGGCCACGCGCACCCGGGGCAGTCGAAGCCCGTGTCCTGGTTGACCCGGGCCAGCGTCAGCGCCGTACGACGCACGCCCATCTGCTCCCAGGCCATCGTGAGCGCCTTGGCGACGGCGGGAGCGCCGGCCACCGAGTGCTTCGGCCCGCCGACGTGGACGGCGTCGTCGGTGGGATCCTCGCGGGGTGCTCGTCGGGCCATCTGGCCATTGTGGCGCGGGCACCCGCACCGACCCAGCGGCTGCCGGCGCGCCCGGGTCGTCTGTCAGACTCGACGAGGGACGACGAACCAGGAGACGCGATGCCCAGGCTCACCACCACGCGCGCGCTCGCGGCGACGGCCGCGGCTCTCGTCGTCACCGTGCTCGCCGGCTGCGGCAACGCCACCCCCGACCGCGCCTCCGCGCCCGCGCAGAGCGGCTCCGCCGACACGGCGCAGGCGCAGGCCGGCAACGGCGACTGGTTGCTCCGCTTCACCACGGCCGAGGGTGAGGACGGCGAGCAGGCCCGCGCGGTCTACGTGCAGTACAACCCGACGACCGGAGCGGCGCAGTCGCGGGCGCTGCCTCGCGTGACGGCGTCCGACGCCAGCCAGGACGAGCAGGTGCTGATGGTCAGCGCCGACCACCGGTGGGCCATCCCCGACACCGGTGTCCCCGGGTCGGAGTCCAGGACGGGCAAGCTCACCCTCTACTCGCTCACCAGCGACGCGACCGAGTCGCTCGACATCCGCGCCCTGACCGGTCATCCGGACCTGAAGGCGGTCGGGTGGGCCTTCGACCCGACCCACGCGGGCCTGCTCCGGGTCGTCGACACCGGGCTCGGCGTGTGGAAGGTCGACCTCGCGGCGAAGTCGGCCACGCAGGAGGGCACGCTGCCCCGACGCGACGGGTGGATCTTCGGCAACGGCTTCGACAAGGCGACCGGTGAGCCCTACATCGAGAGCATCGACAGCGACCAGACCGAGCCGGCCGGCAACGGCGACAGCGACACCCGCCCGGTCGAGCGGGAGGGCGGCACCCTGCTCCGGTACGACGGCGAGCCGCTCGACGCGCTGCCCAAGCCGCCCTGCGGCTTCGCCGGTGGCTTCCGGTACGCCGACGGCTCGGCATGGCTGTTCTGCGCGGACACGCCGAGCATCGCGGCGTACCAGGCGGCGAAGGACGGCGCGACCTGGCACCGGTTCGGCACCCCGTCGCAGTCCGTCGTCCCGAACGCCGCGGCCGAGCTGACCTTCGCGCTGCCGCCCGTCGCCTGAGCCGGGAAACCCGGTCGACCGCGGCCGATATCCTCAGCGTGTGATCGATCCCCGGCTGCTCCGCGACGACCCCGACCTGATCCGCGCTGCCCAGGCGAAGCGAGGTCTGTCCGCGTCGGTCGTCGACGAGGCGCTCGCGGCCGACGAGGCGCGACGGGCGGCGATCGCTGACTTCGAGCGGCTGCGTGCCGAGCAGAAGCAGCTCGGCAAGCTCATCCCGCGGGCGCAGGGCGACGAGAAGGCGGCCCTGCTCGAGCAGACCAAGACCCTGGCCGCCCAGGTCAAGGCCGCGGAGTCGGCCCAGGGTGCGGCCGAGGACGTCTGGAACGCCGCGATCCGGGCGATCCCCAACCCCGCCGCCGACGATGCGCCCGCGGGCGGCGAGGACGACTACGTCGTGCTCGAGACCGTCGGCACGCCGCGCGACTTCGCGAGCGAGGGCTTCGAGCCGCGTGACCACGTCGAGCTCGGCAAGATCCTCGGCGCGATCGACCTCGAGCGCGGCGCCAAGGTCTCGGGCTCGCGGTTCTACTTCCTGACCGGCGTCGGCGCCGAGCTGGAGTTCGCGCTGGTCAACCTCGCGATGGAGCAGGCCCGCGAGGCCGGCTTCACCCAGGTGATCGCCCCGTCGCTGGTCAAGCCGCGAGCCATGGAGGGCACCGGCTTCCTCGACCAGGCCGCCGACGACGTCTACCGGATCGAGGGCGAGGAGATGTATCTCGTCGGCACCTCGGAGGTCGCGATGGCGGCGTACCACTCCGACGAGATCCTCGACGGCGCCTCGCTGCCCCGCCGATACGCCGCCTTCAGCCCGTGCTTCCGCAAGGAGGCCGGCTCGCACGGCAAGGACACCAAGGGCATCATCCGGGTGCACTGGTTCGACAAGGTCGAGATGTTCGTCTACACGACGCTCGAGGACGCCGAGGCCGAGCACGAGCGGCTGCTCGGGTGGGAGAAGGAGTTCCTCGACAAGCTCGAGCTCGCCTACCGGGTGATCGACACCGCGGCCGGCGACCTGGGCCCGAGCGCGAAGCGGAAGTTCGACTGCGAGGCCTGGATCCCCACCCAGGGCAAGTACCGCGAGCTCACCTCCACCTCGAACTGCACCGACTTCCAGGCCCGCCGCCTCGACATCCGGGGCCGTTTCCCTTCGGCAGGCTCAGGACAAGCGCCGGAGCAGCGCCAGCCCGAGGTCCGCCCGGTGGCGACGCTCAACGGCACGCTGACAGCGATCCCGCGCACGATCGTGGCGATCCTCGAGACCCACCAGCAGCCGGACGGCTCGGTGCGCGTGCCGAAGGCGCTGCAGAAGTGGCTCGGTCGCGAGGTCCTCGAGCCGGTCGCCGCCGCGACCGGGCTCGGAGGTTGAGCTTGCCGAAACCGCCCGGCGAATCCTGGATCCCGAAGCTGGTCGCCCTCGACATCGACGGCACCCTCCTCGCCTGGATCGAGGGCCGCGGCACGACCCACGAGGAGGTCCGGCCTGCCGTCCACGACGCCGTGCAGCGCGCGCACGACGCCGGTGCGCACATCGTGCTGGCCAGCGGCCGCTCGCCGCACGGCATGACCGGGATCGCCGACCTGCTCGACCTGCACGACGACGGGAGCGACCCGCTCTGGGTGGTGGCCTCCAACGGCGCCGTGGTGTTCCGCTACCCGCCCCTCGAGGTCGTCCACGAGGTCACCTTCGACGCCCGCGAGGCCGTGCGTGCGGTCCTCGCCGAGCACCCCGAGGCGATGGTGGCCGTGGAGGAGCGCGGCGTCGGCTACCGGCTCAACCGGCACTTCCCCGAGGGTGAGCTGTCCGGGGAGCTGATCGTCTCCGACCTCGAGGAGATGATCGCCGAGCCGGTGAGCCGTGTGATCATCCGCGACCCGGACGCCACCGCCGAGGACTTCGTCGCCACGGCCGCCCGGCTCGGTCTGCACGGCACCAACTACGTCGTCGGCTGGACCGCCTGGCTCGACCTCTCACCGGTGGGCGTGCACAAGGCCAGCGGGCTGGCGGAGGTGTGCCGTCGCCTCGGGGTCGACCGCGCCGACGTGCTCGCGATCGGCGACGGCCGCAACGACGTGGAGATGCTGCGCTGGGCCGGCCGCGGCGTGGCCATGGGACAGGCCGTCGAGGAGGTGCGCGCCGCCGCCGACGCGGTGACCGGCGCCGTGGGCGACGACGGGGTCGCCCAGGAGCTGTGCCGGTGGTTCCCGTGACCGGGACGCTCGACCCGGTGGTCAGCACGCCGCGGCTGCGCCTGGAGCTGATCACCCCGGAGGAGGCGTCCGGGATGCTCGCCGGCCGCCGCCGGCCCGAGTGGCACCCCGACTACCCGCGACGCGACGACCTGGACGCGGTCTCGATGATCGCGGCGGCCGCGGGTCCGGACGCCGACCTGAGCTGGAGCCCACGCCACGTGGTGCGCGCCTTCGACGGCCTGGTCGTCGGGTCGATCGGGTTCTTCGGGCCGCCCGACGCCGGTGACGACGGGGTGCCCGAGACGGAGATCGGCTACGGCCTCGTCGAGGACGCGCGCGGTCGGGGCGTCGCGACCGAGGCGGTCACCGGGCTGCTGGCGCACACCGACCGGCTCGGCGTACGCGTGCGGGCGAGCGTGGCGCCCGACAACACCGCCAGCGTGCGGGTGCTGGCCAAGTGCGGCTTCACCCAGCTGCGCGGTGCCGACGACGAGGGCAACCTCGTGATGGCCCGCCCGCTACCTGCCTGAGCGCGGCGTCCACGCGGGGTCGCGCCCGATGAACGCGACCAGCCGGCTCTCGGGGTCGGCGTCGGGCGCCACCGCGACGCGGGGGCCGTACTGACCGCTCGACCGGAGCAGGTCGTCCATCGGCTCCATGCCGGCCAGCATCGCCGCGCACCGCACCGGGTCGAGCGCCGGCTCCTGCCCGGTCGCCCGGGCCAGGTCCCAGGTGTGCAGGAACACGTCCGAGGTGTAGAACCGGTCGATCGCGTCGTCGAGTGGGAGCTCGCCGATGTGCGGGTTGGTGAGCAGGCGGTCGTGGCACGTGGGGTCGTCGAGCAGCGCCTGTACGCCGGCGCAGTGCACCTCCCACGCGCCGACCGGGTCGTCGTCGACGGACGGGCCCGGGGGGAGCCGCACCCCCGCACCGGCGTCGAGGAAGGCCGGGAGCCAGTCGACCAGGTGGGCGACCACGTCGCGTGCCCTCCACTCGGGCACCGGTGACGGGTCGTCCCAGGCCTCCGCAGGGGTGGCCACCACCAGTGCGGTGAACCGGCCGGCGATCGCGCGGTGCTCGTCGCGGGGGTTGCTCGTGCTCTCGTGCTCAACCATAAGGTTGAATACAATAGCGAAGCCCGGTCCTCGTGGGAACCCCTCGCGTGAACGGCTCCCGGCGAACCCGGACGGTCAGGCCCGGGAGGTGGCTAGGGTCGGGCTGTGCTGGCTGGCGTGCGACTCGTGGCGACGGACCTCGACGGCACCCTCGTGCACTCCGACGGGTCGGTGACCCCGCGCACCCGGGCCGCCCTGGTCGCGGCCGAGGAGGCCGGCCTCGAGGTCGTGTTCGTGACCGGCCGGCCGTTGCGCTGGGCGGAGGAGGTCTTCGAGCACGTCGGCGGCCACGGTCTCGCGATCGTGTCCAACGGAGCACTGGTCTGGGACGTCGCCGGCGCGCGCGTGCACCTGATCCGGCCGATCGACCCCGCCACCGGCATCGAGGTCGCGCGCCGGATCCGCGCGGCCGTGCCCGACAGCCACTTCGCGGTCGAGACGCTCGAGGGGATCGCGCTCGAGCCGGGGTTCCTCGAGCGCCACCCGGTGCCCGACGGCGCCGTCCGCGGTCCGATCGAGCAGATCTTCGCGCGGCCGGCCGTCAAGCTGCTGGCCCGGCACGAGACCCTGGGCTGGGAGGAGTTCTGGGCCGCCGCCGACGAGGCGGTGGACGGGCTGGTGGAGATCACGTGGTCCTCGGCGACCTCGCTGCTCGAGATGAGCGCGGCCGGCGTCACCAAGGCGTCCACGCTCGCCCTGCTGTGCGAGGAGCGAGGCATCTCCGCCGACCAGGTGCTGACGCTCGGTGACATGCCGAACGACATCCCGATGCTCACCTGGGCCGGCACGTCGTACGCGATGGCGAACGCGCACCCCACGGTGCGCGCGGCCGCGCAGCACCTCGCGCCGGCCAACGACGAGGACGGCGTCGCCCAGGTCATCGAGTCGCTGCTCGACAGCCGCGCCGCTCCGTGGCAAGACTGAGTCCATGGCGGTGATGGACGACGACGAGATCGCAGCGGCCCTGGAGCGTTTCCCGCACTGGCGGCGTGAGGGGCACACGATCACGCGACCCGTGGAGGCACCCTCGTTCCTGGAGGGCATCGACCTGGTCGGAGTGGTCGCCCGTGCGGCCGAGGCCGCGAACCACCACCCGGACATCGACATCCGCTGGCGCACGGTCACGTTCACGCTGAGCACGCACTCCGAGGGCGGGATCACCGCGAAGGACTTCGCCCTCGCCGAGCAGATCGACGACGCGGTCAGCCGGGCGGTCGCCCACGAGATCGACGAGCCGGGCGAGTGACCGCCGGGTGACCCGCGCGTGAGCCGCCCCCCGGTCGGCCGCCTGGCGCTCGCCCTCGCGGTCACGCTCGGACTGCTGGTGCTCACCCCGAGCCCGTCGTGGGCGTGCAGCTGCGCGGCGGTGGGCACCGCCCAGCACGTCCAGTACGCCGGCACGGTCGCCGCGGGCACCGTCGACTGGACGGCCACCGACGGCCAGACCCGCACCTACAAGGTGGACTTCGACACCGTCTGGAAGGGCGCCGCCGCCGGGTCCGAGAAGCTGAGCACCAGCGCGTACGACGCGTCCTGCGGCCTCGGCGATCTCGCCACCGGCAAGCGCTACCTCTTCTTCATCGAGGGCCGGCACCCGGGCGCGATGCGGGTCGGCCTCTGCGGCGGCACGGTCGCCTACGACGATGTGCTGGCCCGGGAGGTCCAGCAGGTCACCGGGCCGCCGGGGAAGCCGCTGTCCGCACCGACCGACGAGGCCGCGCCGGACTCCTCGGGCGCTGGCTCGCGCCCGCTCGCGGTGCTCGGCATCGGCGCCGCGCTCCTGGCAGGCCTGGCCGCCGCTGCCGTCGCGCTGCGGCGCAGGGAACAGAGGACCTAGAGGTACAACCCGCTCGAGTGGTCGCCGCGTCCGGGCACCTCGCCCTCCTCGGACACGCCGGCCTGCGGCGGCATCGCGCCCGGCGGCAGCGCGCGGCGCATCTGCTCGAGCTGGGCCCGGGCAGCCATCTGCTGGGCGTAGATCGCGGTCTGGATGCCGTGGAAGAGGCCCTCGAGCCAGCCGACCAGCTGGGCCTGGGCGATCCGCAGCTCCGACTCCGACGGCGTGCTGGAGCTGAACGGGTCGATCAGCCGGTCCAGCTCCTCTCCGAGCTCGGGCGCGAGGCCCTGCTTGAGCTCGCCGATCGAGGTCCGCAGTACCCCGGCGAGCCGGCTGCGACCGGCCTCGTCGACGGGTGCTGCCTTCACCTCCTCGAGCAGCATCCGGATCATGCTGCCGATCCGCATCACCTTCGCCGGCTCCTCGACCAGCTCGGTCACCTGCTCGGTGTCGTCGTCCTCACCCTGGCTCGCGCCGGCAGCCTGGCCGGCGACCTGCGAACCCTGGGGATCGATGATCAGGATGCGGGGGTCGTGCGGCTGCTCGGGCTGTTCGGTGGACATGCCCGCAACCCTAGACGAGCACGTCCAGCGCTCGCGATGCGAAGGTCGCAAACCGCTGCGGGCCGCGCTCGCGTCGGGTTCACTGGGCCCCATGAGCCACTCGATGCGCACGCGTGCGCTCGCGGCCGCCGTCGTCCTGGCCGCCTCGCTGACCGGCCTGACCGCGTGCGGCGACAGCGGCGGCACGACGGTCACGACCAAGGACGCCAAGGTCAAGGTCGACAAGGACAAGGTCACCGTGCAGACGTCGGAGGGCACGGCCACGATCGGACAGGGCCTGCCGGACGGGTTCCCGAAGGGCGACATCCCGCTGCTCGACGAGAAGGTCGTCAACGGGGTGAAGGGCGCCGACGGCGGGCCGTTCGCCTGGTCGGTGGTGATGACCAGCGCGCGGCCCATCGACGACCTGAGCAAGCAGGTCACCCAGGCGTTCGGCGCGGCCGGCTACACCGCCGCCCGGGCCAACGAGCTCGGCGACGTGAGCATCCACCAGTTCACCAATGCGACGTACGACGTGGGCGTCACGATCGCGCGCACCGGTGACGGCGTGACGATCACCTACCTGGTGAAGAACAAGTCCTGATCAGGTCCTCAAGAGGATCTTCCCGGTGTGCGTGCCGGCGTCCATGAGGGCGTGCGCCTCGGCGACCCGGTCGAGGGAGAGCTCGGCGCCGACGATCGGTCGGACCCGGCCGATCTCGACCAGGGGCCAGACGTGCTCCTCGACCGCGCGGCAGATCGCAGCCTTCTCCGCGCTCGGACGAGCGCGCAGCGTGGTCGCGATCACCGCGCCTCGCTTGGCCAGCAGCGCGGCGATGTCGAGCTCGCCGCGGGTGCCGCCCTGCATGCCGATGATCGCCAGCCGCCCCGACGTCGCGAGCGCGCGCACGTTGGGGTCGAGGTACTTCGCCCCCATGTTGTCGAGGATCACGTCCGCGCCGCCGGCCTCGCCGAGCACCTCCACCCAGAGCGGGATCCCGGAAGCGGCCTCGTCGCGGTAGCTGATCGCCCGCTCGGCGCCCAGGCTGCGGCACAGCTCGAGCTTCTCCTCCGACCCGGCGGTGGCGAACACCCGCGCGCCGAGCGCGGCGGCGAGCTGGATCGCGAAGCTGCCGATGCCCCCGGCGCCGCCGTGCACGAGCAGCTTCTCGCCCGGCTGCAGGTGGGCGAGCATGAAGACGTTCGACCACACGGTGCACGCCACCTCGGGCAGCGCGCCCGCCACCGCGAGCGGTACGCCGTCGGGCACGCGCATCAGCTGCCCGGCCGGTGCGACGACCTGCTCGGCGTACCCGCCCCCCGCGAGCAGGGCGCAGGCCTCGTCGCCGACCGACCACCCCTCGACGTCGGCGCCGACGGAGCGCACGGTGCCGGAGCACTCGAGCCCGAGGACGTCGCTGGCTCCGGGCGGAGGCGGGTAGAAGCCCTGGCGCTGCAGCAGGTCCGCGCGGTTGACGGCGGTGGCGACGACGTCGAGCACGACCTCGCCGGGCCCGGCCACCGGGTCGGGCAGCTCGGCGAGGGTCAGGGTCTCGGGGCCCCCCGGGCTGGGCACGGTGACGGCACGCATGCGCTCAGCATAGGAACGCGCCGTCGGGGGTCAGGCCTCGACCGACTCCAGCTCTTCCTCGACCTCGGGGTCGTCGTCCTCGTGGGCGACGTCGTAGGGCGTCTTGTCCCAGCGCTGGGCCAGGGCCAGGGCGGCGCCCGCGAGTCGCTCGACCTCCTCGGGGTCGCCGTCGAACTTGGCAGCGGCGTACCCGAGCAGGAACGTGGTGATCGGCGCGGCCGGTCGATCCACGTTGTGGGCGGCCTCCCGCGCCACGTCGAGGACGAGTGCCTCGTCGAGGTCGACCTCCACGTCGAGCACGTCGCAGAGCTCGTCGATCCAGTCGTGCAGGTTCACAACGCCACGATTACCCACACGGGCGGGCGACGCAAGGGAAAGCGCGAAACCTCACCCGTCTGTGCGCGAATCCGGATCCTTCGCGCGGCCTTCGCCACCGGGGCCGAGAGCCTCGCGTAGGGCGACGAGGTCCTCCCAGGTGTCGAGGTCGCGGGTCTCCTCGGCCGTCGATGCGACCTCCGCGAGCCGCAGACCCGTCACCAGCTCGCGCATCGACAGGCCGTGTCCGGCCCGGTCGTCCGCCGCTGCCTCCAGGGCCGAGAGCGAGTACGCCGCGCAGAGGCTCTGCCGGCGCCCCGACGGGTCGACGAGCACGGCGCCGTCGTCGCGGACCGCGTCGATCAGGCGGCGCACGGTGTCCTGGGAGACCAGCGGCATGTCGACGGCGAGGACGACGACCCAGGTCGGCGTACGGGCGAACCGGCGGACGCCGGCGAGCAGCCCGGCGGCCGGTCCGCCGCCGGCCGGGTCCTCGCGGGTGAACGTCACCGGCCGGCTCGTGGGGACCTCCGGTCCGACCACCACCACCTCGTCGACGTCGGCCAGCGCCGCCAGCGCGTGGTCGAGGAGGGTCCGGCCACCCACCTCGATCGAGGCCTTGTCCGCGCCGCCGAGCCTCGCCCCGCCGCCTCCGGCGAGCACGACGGCGCCGACGGGGACGTCGCCCGGGGCACCCGGCTGCGGGTCCAGCTCTCCTGCCACGGGTCGCAGTGTGTCACCGCGACGGGCCTGCAGCCCGGTGTCGGCCCGCATGGCAGGCTGGTCGCCATGGCCGCCGACCTCCTGCGCGTGACCCTCTGGCAGCACGCCTCCGACCTCGATCCGGCCGCCAACCGGGCGGCCCTCGACCGGGTCCGCGACCTCGCCGACGGCGCCGACCTCGTCGTGCTCCCCGAGGCGTTCGCCCGTGAGTTCGGTGAGCCCGGCAGCGACCTCACCCCGTACGCCGAGCCGCTGGACGGGCCGTTCGCCACCGCGCTCGGCGAGCTGGCCGACAGCGAGGACGTCACCGTGCTGGCCGGCATGTTCGAGCGCGCCGAGGACACCGACCGGCCCTACAACACGCTGGTCCTCGCCGGGCCGGGCGCGCGGACGACGTACCGGAAGATCCATCTCTACGACTCCTTCGGCTACCGCGAGTCCGACACGCTGGCCCCCGGCCCGACCACGCCCGTCACCGCCCGCGTCGGCGACGCGCGGATCGGCCTGATGACCTGCTACGACCTGCGCTTCCCCGAGCTCGCTCGCGCCCTGTCCGCCGAGGGTGTCGACGTGCTCGTCGTGCCCGCCGCCTGGGTCGCCGGCCCGGGCAAGGTGATGCAGTGGCAGACGCTGCTGCGGGCGCGCGCGATCGAGAACGTCTGCTGGGTGGTCGCGGCCGCACAGCCCGGCCCGCGCTACTGCGGCCACTCGATGGTGGTCTCGCCGACGGGCGAGGTCGTCGTCGAGGCCGGTGACGGGGAGGAGGTGCTCGCCGTCGCCCTGGACCTCGACGCGGTCCGGCAGGCGCGCTCGGTCAACCCGTCGCTGGACAATCGCCGGATGTGAGCCGTTGATAGGCTCCGACGTCGGTCACGTGAGCGCCGGTGACCCTGCTGGGGGTCGCGCCGACGGCGCTCTCCCCAGCCACTCAGGAGAAGGTGGGACAGCTGTCCGGTCCTGATCGCACCCCCGGCCGGCGACGCGCCGTGCCCGGGGACGCGTCGCGGCCGACCGGCGACCCCGCGTCCGGCCGTCCCGGTACGCCGAACCGGCCGCCCGCCCGACGGGCCTCCCGTCCCGCGACGAACCTGCCCCCGGCTCCGCCGCCGGAGCGACCCGCCGCCCGCCCGCCCCGTCGTCGAGCCGAGCCCGGGACGCCCGTGCCGGCCCGCCCCGACTCCACCGCCACCCCCGCCTCGGTCCCGGTCTCGGCTGACCGACCCCCGCGGCGCGCGGACCGGCAGCCACCGACCCCGTCCGAGCCCACCGTGTCCGAGCCGACCCCGTCCGAGCCCACAGCGTCCGAGCCGACCCCGGTCGAACCGGCGCCCGACCCGGCTCGCCCGCACCGTCAGCGCGCGCGCCAGGGGCCTCGTCCCGCGCCGACCCGACGCGCCGAGTCAGGTCGACGCGCGGGCCGAGCGGCACGACAGCAGCGCGACACCGGCACCACCACCCCGGTCCAGAGCCCGGCGTCGTCGGAGCGACCCACCCGCGAGCGTGCCCGAGCCGCCCTCCGGCGCACCCTGATGGGCCTCTGGGTGCTCGTGGTGCTCGCCGCGACCGTGGGCATCGTGGCCGTCCGGGTCTCCGCCGACGTCCCCGACGCCGTACGACAGGTCGCCGCGGGGAGCCTCTCCGCGGCGCTCGCCCTCGCGCTCGCGGTGCGCACCGGCGGTCGGCCGGTCTGGGCCGCGGTGCTCGCGGCCGGCACGGCGACCGCCGCCTTCGTCACCGGCTGGGAGCCACTGCTCGACGGCGCGGCCGTCGGCACCGGCGTGCTGGCAGCCACCCTGGGCGTGATGGCGACGGTCCCCGCGGCGACCGTCGGCAGGGCGGTCCGCGAGGCGCTGATCGCCACCGCGATCGGCTGGGTCGGCGCCCTCGGCGTCGTCGCCTACGGCCCGCGCGCCCGGCTCGACGTCGACCTCGTCCGCTTCGGGTACGCCGTGCTCGGCCTCTCCCTGGTCGGCGCGATCGCCCTCGTCTACCGCCTCGGCGCCGGCCTCCACGGGCTCGGCCGCCGCGGCTACGTCGTCGCCGGCGGCGCCGTGCTGATGCTCGCGTTCGCCCTCGCCTACAGCGAGGCGATCGCGCAGTGGGGTTCGCGCGACCTCGTCGGCACCATCGACGACTTCCGCGACTCGACGAAGGACCTCCTCGGCGCCGTGCCGCACCCGATCATGGCGCTGCTCGGCTACCCCGCTCTGGTCTGGGGCGTGTTCATGCGTGCCCGCCGCCGCCAGGGCTGGTGGGTCTGCGCCTTCGGCGTCGCGGTCACCTCGCCGACGGCCACGCGCCTCGTGGCCCAGGACCTGAGCACGAACAGCGTCGTCCTCGGTGCCCTCTACAGCGTCCTCGCCGGCTCGGCGATCGGCTACCTCGTGATCCGGGTCGAGCAGTCGCTGACCGGCACGCACGGCCGCCGCGCACGGCGCGACGAGGAGGCCGAGGCCCACCGTCCCGAACCCCGCCGGTTCGAGCCGCTGCACTGACCGCCACCGCTCGCGCCGCCCGAACGTGCGAGTAACCCTCCGCGAGCGGTAGCGTCCCCGCCATGGCTGGTACGACGACCTCGCAGATCCTCGCCGAGATGGTGGCCAGCGTGCTGTCGGTCGCCGTCGCGCCCGGCGACGAGGTCGAGGCAGGCGACACCGTCATCCTGCTGGAGTCCATGAAGATGGAGATCCCGGTGCTCGTCGAGCGACCCGGTCGGGTCGCGGAGGTCCGCGTGGTCGCCGGGGACGTCATCCAGGAGGGCGACGTCCTGGTCGTCCTCGACCACTAGACTCCGGAGTCCTGCGCCCGGGCTCGCCCGCGGCGCGAGGAGGGGTGCCGGAGTGGCCGATCGGAACCGCCTTGAAAGCGGTCGCTGGCAGAGATGTCAGCCGCGGGTTCGAATCCCGCCCCCTCTGCTGGAGGCACGTGCGAAGCCGTGCCCCCAGCAGAGGGGGCGTGGCCGGGTCCGGCGGCTGCTGGAGGCACGTGCGAAGCCGTGCCCCCAGCAGAGGGGGCGTGGCCGGGTCCGGCGGCTGCTGATGGGAGACGCGTCAGCGGATCCTGTCGATGGTCATCGAGCAGCGTCCGCGGGTGGGGAACGAACCCGCGAAGAGCGTGCCGAGATGTGGTGACGTGCGTGCAGAGGTGCCCTACTCGCTGCCGCCGATCTCCATCGCGACCGAGTCGTAGACCAGGTCGTGCAGTCGCTGGCGGTAGTGCTCGACGTCGTTGATCAGCCGGCGGACCTCGGTCGCGACGCCGTCGGCCTCGAGTCGGTCGAGCAGACCGGCGCCCACCGCGGAGATCCGGCCGAGCAGCTGGCGGCGCTCCCGCTCCATCACGCCGGTGCGGGGGGTCAGCCACCCCTCGCGCGCCTCGACACGCTCGTCGCTGAGGGCCTGCCGGAGGATGGAGAGCCGCTGGCGCACCAGCCACCGCCAGTTCGACGCCGAGCGGGCGTGGGACAGGGTCTCCTGAAGGTCCGAGATCGCTGATTCGAGGGTCATCAGCACCACCTCACGAGGGTCGGTTCGTGCACAAGTGGGACCTTGAGTGTGACGCAGCCCACATCGGCAGGCAATACCTGCAGGGTGGTTGAAAGTGGCATCGGACAATGGCCCGGTGACCGATCCCGTCCGTTCGCGCGGCACCCGTGACTACGGGCTCGCGCGCGCGTTGCGCGCCCGCCTGCTGGGAGTCTCGCTCGCGGCGATCGGCCTCGTCCTGAGCCTCGCGGCGGTACTCGTGGCCCTCACCGGTCTGCCGGGCACGGTCCTGGCCGGCCTGGTGGTCCTCGCCGTCCTCGGCATCGCCGTCCTCGGGCTGCTGCTCGCCCGTCGCCCGTACGTCGTCCGCCTCGACGATCTCGGCTACCGGATCCGGTTCGTCCGCGGGGCCGGCCGGTCCGGCGCCCGCTGGACCGACGTGCTCGACCTGACCACCGCGGTCGTCTCCGGCACCGAGTGCGTCGTACTGCGGCTGCGTGACGGAGGGTCCTCGACGCTGCCGGTCAACGTGATCGAGGGCGATCGCGAGGAGTTCGTCGACGAGCTCCAGCGGCGCCTCGACGCGGGCCACGGCTACCGCCGGCTCTGACCGCGCGGCGGCTCCGGCTCCGGCGCACCACGCCCTCGGTGCGGCCGATTTCCCGCAGCCGTCCGGGCATGGGTAACCTGTCCCTCGCTGTCGGGAGGTGTCGCCTAGTCCGGTCTATGGCGCCCGCCTGCTAAGCGGGTTGAGGGCAAACCCCTCTCGCGGGTTCAAATCCCGCCACCTCCGCAGTGGTCTCGGGAGAGATCGACGAACGGGTCGGGCCTCGAGGCTCGGCCCGTTCGTCGTTCCGGGGCCGGTATTGCCCCCGCTGCGTCCGAACTTGCATGAACTTGCAGGAAGGTGCAGTGCACGTTCATGAGGCGCGATCTTCGTAGTGGGTTCCTGCGGGCTGGGCGAAACTTGAGTCACCGGCCGCATCCCCTGCGTGGTCGCAAGCAGAAGGAAGACCTCCGATGAGCAAGTTCCAGCGCCTTGCCCGCCTTGCGGCGGGCGCCCTCCTGGCGACAGGCGTGTTCGCCAGCGCCGCCGCTGCACCCGCGAGTGCGGCCACCGACACGAGCAGCAACCACAAGGTGGTCATGCTCGACACGGGATGGGGCGGCTGACCGACACACAACCACAGACGCGAGACGAGGACGCACGTCCCCCCCAGACAGTCCGTCGATGCCAACCCCCCGGCCCGTCTCGTGACCAAGGGCGGAGAGACCCCCACTCTCCGCCCTTGTCATGTCCGGGACCCGTTCCTGACCTGACCAGCGGCAGTGATCGAGGAGCCGGGACGACCCCCGACTCAGTCCGGCTCGGACGCGGCGGCCGCCCGCTGCTCGTGACGCTCCCGCTCCTCCTGCCGGCCGATCGCGTAGCCGAGCTGGAAGCGGGTCTCGACGCCGTACTCCGCCTTGAGCGAGGCGACGTAGCCGGCGTAGGTGCGGGTGCTCACGCCCATCCGCTTGGCGCTGGCGTTGTCGCTGTGGCCCTCGACCAGCATCCGCACCGTCATGTTGTGCACGTCGTCGGCGACCTCGCGCTCGGTGTTGAGCTCGCGGTCGGTGAAGCCGCGGGCACGCTCCCAGTAGCGCTCGAAGATGTCGACCAGGTAGGCGACCAGGCCGGCGTCGTGGATCGCCAGCGCCACCTGGTAGCCCTCGACGCCGGGCACGATGGCGAGCCGCCGGTCGACGACGATCAACCGGTTGAAGAACTCGTCGAGCGTGCGGACCTCGGCACCGTGCTTGATCACCTCCTCGACGTACTGCCGGGTGGCGACGCTGCGCCGGGCCGAGTGCTGGTAGAGGGTGCGCATCCGGAGGCCGCGCTGGAGCGCCCGCTTGTCGCGCTCGATCGCCTCGGCGAGCACGTCGGCGGGGCGGGCGCCGTCGGGCTGCGCGGTGAGCAGCTCGAACTCGGCGTCGCCGACGGCCGCGGTGAGGAACCGGTTGATGTTCGGCAGGCCGCGCAGCTCCACGATCGGCTGCTCGGACCGGGAGGTGCGCCGGTAGACCAGACCCAGCTCGGCGAAGGTGTTGGCCCAGTCGGTCGACTCGGCGAGCAGCTCGGCGGCGCGCTGGCCCATCGGGGAGACCACGCGGGACTGCACCGTGGCCGGGTCCACCGGCAGGTAGGAGTCGGTCGCGGGGTCGAAGGCGAGGAGGCCGAGGTCGACGAGGAAGGCGAACGCCTCGTGCTCCGGCGCGTCCTCGACGATGCGGGGGTCGTCCCCGCTGATGGCCCCCTCGAGCACGATCTTCTGGTACAGGTCACCTGCATGGGTCTGCAGGAGGCGACGGTGGGCAGCGCCGTACTCCGTGGGGGTCACCTGTCCGATTATTCACAAACATGCAACGGGCGGCATCGTTCTTTCGTCTCGACGTGACCGCCCGGGAGGATCACCGGCGGCTCCGGGCGCCTGCGGCGGGACCTTCGCCCGTGGTGCCCGCGGCGTGCTCGTGCGCAGCATGGGAGTGGCCGGGACCACCGGTTCCGGACGGGACCGCGCCGGCCAGGAGGAGGGTTCGTCATGGAGTCCGTGAAGACCGCAGCCGCCGAGTTCCTGTCCCACAAGCGGGTGGCGGTGACCGGGGTGTCGCGCAACGCCGGCAGCCACGGCAGCAACGTGGTCTACCAGCGCCTCAAGGAGCGTGGGTACGACGTGTACGCCGTCAACCCGAACGCCGAGACCATCGAGGGCGACCGGTGCTACCCCGACCTGCACGCGATCCCCGGCGGGGTCGAGGCGGTGGTGATCGGCACCCGGCCCGAGCGCGCGCTGGCCACCGTCCAGGAGTGCGACGAGCTCGGCGTCAAGGACGTCTGGATGCACCGCTCGTTCGGTGGCGGGAGCGTGTCGGACGAGGCGACGGCGTACGGCCGCGAGCACGGCATGACCGTGATCGACGGCGGTTGCCCGTTGATGTTCGAGCCGACCTCGGACCCGGGCCACAAGGTGATCAAGTGGGTGTGCCGGGCCAACCACCACCTGCCCGCTCACGTGTGAGGGCCGGGCGGCGGAGGCTAGCGATTGAGGTTCTCGTACTCGGGGGCGGTGGCTGCGGCGATCCTGTAGAACCCGCGAGGGCACACGCTGTGCAGCCAGATGGCGATCCGCTCCCGCGCGCTGGCGATCACGACGAGGGACCGTCCGCGGTCGAGCGCCCTGACCGTGCGGGAGGCGAAGGCCTCGACGGGCATGCCCTTCAGGCTCGCTTCGGACAGGTCGCCGAACGTCCGACCGCTCCCGTTGATGCTGTTCACCGTGATCGGCGTACGGACATAACCGGGTACGACCACCGAGACCCGCAGTCCGGGTTGCTCGGCGCGGAGCGCGTCGTAGAAGCCGTGCAGAGCGCGCTTCGCCGCGGAGTACGCCGAGCTGCACTGGTCGCTCAGCAACCCGTTGACGCTGCTGACGACCACCACCTGGTCGCCGTCGGTCAACGAGGGGAGCAGGGCCAGGGTCAGCACGATGTTGCCGTGGTAGTTGATGTCCGTCACGCGCCGGTAGATGGACAACGGGGTCTGGGCGACCCGGTCCTTGTAGTCGATGCCGGCGTTGTTGACCAGGACGTCCACGTGCCCGACGGCGGCCAGCACCCGAGCCGTGACCGTGTCTGCTCCGTCGAAATCAGTGACGTCGTAGGGGACGCACAGCGCTGAGTCCGGATCCGCGAGCTCCGTCCGCACGCGCTCGAGCTCGTGCTCACGGCGTGCACTGAGCACGACGAACGCCCCCCGTCGCGAGTACTCCTTCGCGAGTCCTTCACCGATTCCCGACGAGGCGCCGGTGATCCAGACGACCTTCTTCCTCGACACCATGGATCGCCTATCTGTTGTGCCGCGCGTAGATCCGCCGGTTCTTCTTGTAGAGCTCGGTGAAGGTGCGGTACTGCCGGTCGTAGACCGCCTGTCGCTCGGGATCCGGGTGGTAGGACTCCGCGATGTGCACCCGCGCCGGGACGTCCTCCCAGGCGAGGGCGCCGATGCCGATCGCCGCGATCAGCGCGGCACCGCGGGCGTTGGCGAGCACGGGCTCCTCCGCCTGCCGGATCGTGCAGCCGAGCACGTCGGCGAGCGTCTGGCACCACAGCGCGGACCGGGCACCGCCGCCGATGAACGTGAGCGCGGTGAAGCCGTCCGGCATCTCCTTGCGCAGGAAGCGCTCGACCGCGTCCCGCATCCAGCGCGCGTTCAGCGCGATGCCCTCGAAGACGCTGCGAGCCAGGTCGGCGCGCGTGGTGGACAGCGAGACGTTGAACCAGCCACCGCGGACGTAGGGGTCGTCGACGGGGGTGCGCTCGCCGTTGAGCCAGGGGGCGAACACGACGCCGTTGCTGCCCGGCGGTGAGCTGACCGCGAGGGCGTTGAGGCGCTCGAGGGCGTCCTCGGGGGCGGGCCGGGCGTCGAGCATGCCGTCGTCGGGGTAGACGACCCGCTCGATCAGCCAGTCGATCGCCTTGCCGGCGACGTCCTGCACGGTGGCGATCCAGTACCGGTCCGGCACGACGGCCGGCAGCGAGGCGACGTTGCGCAGCACGTCGGTGCGCTTGAAGGGCACGTGGGCGCTGAGCCACGCCGACGTCCCGATGTAGAGGTGTCCGGCGTAGTCCTCGACGGCACCTGCCCCGACGGCCGCGGCGGTCGTGTCGCCGGTGCCGGCGACGACCTGGACGTCGGTCGAGAGGCCCAGCTCCTCCGCGACCTCGGGGAGCAGCGTGCCGACCACGCTGGCCGGCGGCACCAGCTCGGGCAGCTTGTCCACGTCGAGGCGGCACCGGCGCGCGAGGGCTCGGTCCCACCGGACCGCGGAGGGGTCGCGGTTGTCGCTGCACCAGCGCAGCGTCGCGGTGTCGAAGCCGGCCACGGCGCGACCGGTGAGCCGCATCGTGAGGTACTCCGGTACGTCGAGCAGGTGGGCCGCGGCGGCGTACACGTCGGGACGGTCGTGGCGCAGCCACTGGGTCTGGCCCACCGGGTCCTTTCCGCTGCGGGACGGGGCGCCGCCGGTCTTGCTCAGCCATTCCCGCAGCGCCCGGGCGTTGTAGCCCGCACCGGGCACGGTCACCCCGCCGGAGGTCAGCGCCCGCGCGTAGTCCGCACCGCGGGCGTCCATCCAGGTCAAGGCGTTGTGCAGGTGTCGGCCGCGCGCGTCCACGGCGACGACGCCGCCCCACTGGCTGCTCATGCAGATCGCCGCGACGTCGTGCGGTGCGACCAGGTCGCGCGCCAGCAACCGGCGGGTGGCGGCGACGATCGCGCGCCACCACGCGTCCGGGTCCTGCTCGGCGCCGCCGCCGGGCAGCAGGATCAGCTCGACCTTCTCGGTCTCGTGGGCGAGCACCTCGCCGTCGGCGGTGGCGAGCAGCACCTTCGGGCCACCCGTGCCGAGGTCGACACCGAGGACGTGGCGCGTCGGCTCAGCCGTGGGCATCGACGAGCCTCCGGGCCCGGCGCCGGCCGCGCCAGGCGTCGTCGTGGGCGAGCACGGTCTCCTCGACCGGTCGGTAGTCGATGCCCAGCTCCTCGACGCTGCGCCGGTTGTCGACGGCGAACCGGATGCCCAGGTGCTTGCGGATGTAGTCCTGGGTGAGGCCGAACCTCGGGCCGAGCACGCGCACCGCGAGGTCGGGCACCTGGTGGCGGGGCAGGCCCAGCCGCGCCGGGTGCCGGTCGCGCACGATGCGCGACATCGCCACCATCGAGACCATCTCGGGCCGGGCGAGGATGTAGCGGCCGGAAGCGGCAGACCGCTCCGCGGCCCGGACGTGCGCGGTCGCCACGTCGCGGACGTCGACGAAGGTGAAGCTGAAGTTGGGCGCGCCGTAGAAGAAGTAGCCGCTCAGCAGCTCGTTCATGAGGAACAGGCTGCCCGACTCCGATCCCGGGACCAGCACCGGACCCAGGACGAGGCCCGGATTGATCGTGACCAAGGTCCAGCGGTCCTGCGCGTTGGCGGCGCTCCACGCCTCGAGCTCGGCGACGGTCTTGGCGTAGTGGTAGGGGTTGTTCTCCAACGTGCTGGTGATGTTGAAGTACTCCTCGGTGAGGGTCTGGCCGGCCATCTCGCGCACGTCGGCGTAGTCGCCGAAGATCGCCCCGACGGTCGAGGTGAGCACCAGCCGCTCCACCTCCGGCGTCCGCTCGATGCTGCGCACGATGTTGCGCGTGCCGAGCAGCGCAGGGTTCAGCACGTCGCGCCGGGGATCCTTGATCTGCTCCGGGAGGAGGAACGGCGAGGCGACGTGGAAGACCGCGCGACACCCGGCCATCGCCTCGTCGAAGGCGCCCGGGTGCAGCAGGTCGGCCCCGAACAGCTCCAGCGTGCCCGGCTTGCCGTCCGCGAGCCGGCGCAGCGGCCCGACCTTGTCGGTGCGGGTGAGGTCGCGGACGCTCGCGCGGACGGTGTGGCCCTCGTCGAGCAGCGCGTCGACCAGGTGGCTGGCGACGAAGCCGGTCCCCCCGGTGACCAGGACGGGCGCGGACCCGCTCATGCCGGAAGCTCCTCGGCGCGGACACGGTCGTCCTCCAGGTGCGACCGGGCGTGGCGGGGCAGGCGGAGCGCGAGCACGATGCCGGGGACGGCCAGTGCCGAGATCGCCACCAGCGCGAGGTACGGATTGCCGATCACGGCCTGGACGACGAGCACGAGCACGACACCGCCGAGGTTGCCGGCCAGGAGCAGGAAGCCGGTCGCCGTACCGGCGCGCTCGGGTCCGGACTCGAGCTCGGACCAGTCCAGCGCCACGGGAAGGCCGGCGAGGAGCACGAAGCCCTCGACCGCCAGCACCACGCCGGCGAAGAGCACGTCGTGGACCACGGCGATGGCGAGGAACGCGACCAGCGTGGCGAGGGTGGTGGTCAGGAGGACCTCGCGCCGCCGGTTGCGCCGGGCCGCGACGCCCGGCAGCACCGCCGCGCCGAGGATGCCCGCGGCGGTCATCACGGCGATCAGGCCTCCGGCGGCGCCCGGATGCCCGAGGTCGCCGAGGATCGAGTCGAGCCAGGTCGCGACCGCGTTGAAGACGCCGACCCCGACGAACAGCAGGCCGCCGAGGCGCCACAGCAGCGGGTCGTGCTTGAGCCAGCCGAGCGGTGCGTGGCCGGTGACCTCGGTCCGGTAGCCGGCCGGGAGCCGCAGCGCGGCCAGCACGCCGGCGGCTGCGGCCGTGGCGAGCACGGCGTGCACGACGAGCACGAGCCGCAGGCCGCCGGCGTCCCAGAGCAGCGTGCCCGTGAGTGCGGCGGCGAGGATGCCGACGAACTGCGCGGCGCTCGCCACCGAGATCGCCGTGGTCCGCTCACCCGGCGGGAAGTAGCGGGCCGCGACCTTGGTGCTGGCGTTGAGCACGAGCGGCTGACCGGCCGAGAGCACCAGCTGGCCGGCGAAGACCCAGCCGTACGACGAGGGGTGCACGACGCGCAGCAGCGCACCGCTCGCGGTGAGCAGCGCTCCCGCACCGAGCGCGGCACCGAACCGGCGGTCCATCCAGCGACCCGCGGGGAGCGCGAGCAGCACGTACATCAGCGGGTTGATCACCGCGAGGTCGCCGATCGCCCCCTCCGAGACGCCGAGCGCGCGATGCGCCTCCGGGGTGATCGGCGCGAACGACAGCCACAGCACCTGGGTGGCCGAGACCAACAAGCCGAAGGAGGCCAGCAGCAGCCACCGGCTCCGGCGCGGCACCCTCAGACCCCCTCGACCAGGGCGAAGACCTGGTCGAAGCGGTCGAGGGCGTCGTCGATGACCTCGTCGGTGTCGGCCATCGAGGTGTACATCCGCGAGCCGGCCAGCGTGATGATGCCGTGCGCGGCGTACGCGGCGCCCATGTGCTCCATCTGCTTCTTGCGGGGCTTGTTCTCCTTGAGCAGCTTCAGCGGGTTGTGCATGTCGAGGAGCATCACCCCGCTGCACTCGAGGTGGACGATCGAGCCCTGGTTGTAGGCGACGAACGGCAGGCCGTACCGGTCGATCAGGCGCTGCAGGCCGCGGGTGAGCCGGTCACCGGCGCGACCGGCGATCACCGGCGCGTTGGTGCGGGCCATCTCCTCGATCGCGAAGTAGCCGGCCGCGCTGGAGAGCGGGTTCGCGGACAGCGTGCCGCCGACCTGGATGTGCGCCCCGGACTTGCCGTCGAGGCCGGACCCGAACGTCGCCATGATCTCCTCGCGGCCGCCGACGCCGCCGGCCATCGGGTAGCCGCCGGAGACCGCCTTGCCCAGCACGGTCAGGTCGGGGGTGACGCCGAAGTACCCCGCGGCACCGCCCATGCCGACCCGGAAGCCGGTGACCACCTCGTCGAAGATCAGCAGCGCGCCGAACTCGTCGCACAGCTCGCGCACCTTCGCGTTGAAGTCGTACGGCGCCGGCCGGGTGCCCGACTCGGGGCCGAGCGGCTCGACCACGACGGCCGCCGTGCCGCCCAGGGCGCGGTTCTCGACGAGCTTGCGCTTGAGCTGCCCGAGGTCGTGCGGGAACGACTCGCGCGTGTGGCTGGTGGTGGCGAACGGGATGCCCTTGGCGTTCATCCGGAACGTGCCCGGCACCCGCAGGCCGTAGACCAGGGAGTCCGACCACCCGTGGTAGGCGCCGCCGAGCTTGATCACCATCTTGTTGCCGGTGAAGGCGCGCGCGCCGCGAACCGCCGCCATCACGCCCTCGGTGCCCGACCCGAGCGAGCGGTACATCTCGATGTGCGGCATGTACCGGTGGATGCTCTCGGCCAGCTTGAGCTCGTACTCGTGGAACAGCCCGGTCACCGGGCCCGACTCGCGGATCACGTCGGCGACGCGCTCGTTGACCGGCCCGTAGTTGCTGCCGAGGATCGTGGGTCCGCCGGCCTGGAGGAAGTCGATGTAGGTGTTGCCGTCGCGGTCGACGAGGTGGGCGCCCTCGGCCTTCTCGATCGCCAGCGGGAAGGGGAAGTTGAAGGCGAGGTTGTGCTGGACGCCGCCGGGGATGCGGGCCTTCGCCCGGTCGGTGATCTCCTTGCTGGAGGCGCACTTGGTGTCGAAGTAGTCGAGCACGCCGAGCAGCGCCTCGTGGCGCAGCTCGCGCACCGGCTGGGCGACCAGGGCCTTGAGCCGCCGCATGGTGTCCTCGACGTCGGGATACTCGCTGATCGCGTAGCCGAGGCGCGCGGCCTCGCTGCCCGGGGTCGTGACGACCTGCGTCTCCGGCTCCGGGTGTCCGGCGGCGGCGACCTCGGCGGCCACGGCGTCCGCGCTGGGGAGCTCCTCCAGCGCGGCGACGCGGACGGGCGGCACCGACTCGAGGATCTGCGCGGCGATCCGCTTCTCGTCCTTGCGCAGCTTGCTGAACGCGACCTCGCGGATCGGCGCGGGGATCGTGTAGACCTTGCCGGACTCGGTGGTGAGCGCCATCAGGTAGGCGATCGAGACCTTCTCCAGCAGCGCCATGTTGAAGACGGCGCGGTCGGGGTCGGTGCCGACGGCGACGATGCCGTGGTTGGCGATGATGAAGGCGTTGTCGCCGCTGGTCACCTTCTTCTGCACGTTCTTGGCCAGGAAGCCGGTGCCCGAGGGGGCGTAGTCGATGATCGCGACCTTCTTGCCGAGGAACCGCACCTGCTCGTCGCTGAGCGGCGGGATCTCCTTGCGCAGGTAGGCCAGCGCCGACGCGAAGGGCTGGTGCGTGTGCACGATCGCGTTCACGTCGGGGCGCTCGCGGTAGATGTTCGCGTGCATGCCGCACTCGATCGACGGCGCGAGGCCGGTGCCGCCCGGGTCGGGCACGTGCTTGCCGTCGAAGTCGACGATGCAGATGTCCTCGACGCGCATCTGGTCGTAGTCGTAGTTGCTCGGCGTGACGGCGTACAGGCGGTGGCCGGGGATGCGCACGGAGACGTTGCCCTCGGTGGCCTTGAGGTAGCCGCGCTCGAGCATGGTGTGGCACATGTCGACGACGTGCTGGCGGGAACGGTGGTGCTCCATCGGTGGCTCCTGGGTGACTCGGTACGACGGCAACTCCATCGTCCCTCCGGTGAGGTGGGCGCGTCTCCGTCACCGGATCGCGAAGAATTCGGACCGAATCTGTCACCGCGTGACAACATGACTCCATGGCCTCACCTGCGGTCCCGGTGCACCCGTGGGCCCGCCTGCCCCGGGGGCTGGCCACCGCGCTCGGCACGCGCCTGGAGCCGACCGTCGACGCGGTCGCCCGCAACGTCAGCGAGCTGGTGCCCGACTTCGCCGCGATCGACAACCCGAAGTTCGAGCGCGACGTCCACGAGGCCGTGCGGGCTGCGGTGGAGCGCTTCCTGGACCTGGTCGGCACCGACGAGCCGGCGCTGCCCGGCACGGCGCGCGAGGTGTTCGTCGCGCTCGGGGCCGCGGAGGCGCGCGAGGAGCGCAGCCCCGACGTGCTGCTCGCGGCACTGCGCACCGCGAGCCGGGCACTGTTGCGGACCGCGTCGCACGCACTCGGTGAGCTCGGTCCGCCCGAGGCCGGCGACGTGCTCGACCTCGCCGACGCGGTCACGGCGTACGTCGACGAGCTCGTCGCCGCCACCACGGACGGCTATGCGCTCCAGGTGCGTGAGCAGGCCGGCGAGACCGACCGGCGCCGTCGCCTGCTCGGCGAGCTGCTGCTGCGCGGCAACGCGGGGGACGCGGCGGTGCGCACGGCAGCCGCCGACATCGGCTGGCGCGAGCTCGGCGACCTCGCCGCGGTGCTGCTGCCGCTGGAGCAGGCCCGCGACGCGCGGTTCCGGTACGGCGGGGACGGGGTCGTGGTCGACCGCGAGCGCGATGCCGTGCTGCTGGTGCGCGCGGGCCGTCGCGCCGGGCGCGAGCAGCTGGCCGAGGCGCTGCGGGGGCGCGGTGCCGTGGTCGGCCCGACGGTGCCGTGGGCGCGGGTGCCCGAGGCGGTCCGGCTCGCGGAGCTGACCGGGCAGCTCGTGGCGGACCGGGGCGGCCGCGGCGGGGTGCTCTTCGTCGTCGACCACCTCGCCGGCCTCGCCCTGCACGGTGATGCGGGGGCGATGACCGCCCTCGCGGCCCGGCGGCTCGAGCCTTTCGCCGGCCTGCAGCCGGCGGCGCGCGACCGGCTGCTCCGCACCCTGCACAGCTGGTTGCTGCACTGGGGCTCGCGATCCGACGTCGCCGCGGAGCTGTTCATCCACCCGCAGACGGTGAGCTACCGGATCCGCCGGCTGCGCGCGCTGCTCGGCGACGACCTCGACGACCCGGACGCACGCTTCGAGCTGCTGTTGGTGCTGGCCGGGCGTTGATGCCCCGGACCGGCCCGGGTCGGGCGCCTCGGCTCGTCGGTTTCGGCCCCGCTCCGTCGGCGGCGCGGGTGATGATGGGGCGACCATGACTCGGTGGAGCCTGCAAGCGGTCGAGAAGGCCGCGCCTGACGCTGCCTCGCTGGCGGCCGGACGCAGGCTCGCGACGCCGGGGCCCTGGTCCGAGGTGGGCAGCACGGACTCGCTGGTGTGGGGCCGCTGCCAGGGGTCCGGCAGGACGCCGTACCAGGTCAGCATCGACCTCACCGGGCCGGCGTACCGGTGCTCGTGCCCGAGCCGGAAGTTCCCGTGCAAGCACGCGATCGGCCTGCTGCTGCTGTGGGTCCGGGGCGACGGCGCGGTGGCCGACGCGGCCGAGGGACCCGACTTCGCCAGCTCCTGGGCCCAGACCCGGGCCCAGCGGGCGGCCGAGCGGGCAGGCGAGCGCGCGACCGGCACCGACAAGCCGGTCGACCCCGAGGCTCGGGCCCGCCGGGTCGAGGACCGGATCCGGCTCATGGACGCCGGCATCGCGGAGTTCGCGTTGTGGCTGACCGACCTGGTGAGGGCGGGGACCGTCCAGGCGAAGCGCCGGCCGCTGAGCTGGTGGGACGCGGCCGGGTCGCGGCTCGTCGACGCGCAGCTGCCCGGCCTGGCCGACCGGGTCCGTGACCTCGGCAGCCAGGTCAACCGGCGCGACGACTGGGCCGACCATCTCCTCGACCAGCTCGGCCTGTGCTGGACGGCGGTGAAGGCCTGGGAGCGGCGGGCGCACCTCGACGAGGTGACGCTGGCCGATCTCCGCGTCTTCCTGGGCTGGCCGACCGCGACCGACGACGTGCGCGGCGCCGACGCGGTCGAAGGTCGCTGGCAGGTCCTCGGCGCGCACCGCTCCCTCGACGGCCGCCTCCAGCAGCAGCGCACCTGGCTGCGCGCCGTCGACAGTGGTGAGACCGTCCTGCTCCTCGACTTCGCGCCGCGCAACGGGCCGCTGCCCGCGGCGCGGCTGGTCGGCTCGGTGCTCGAGGCGACCGTGGCGCGCTATCCCGGCTCCTGGCCCCGACGCGCCCTGTTCGCCACGGAACCGGCGGTCGTCTCCACCGGTGCGCCGCTCCCGGCGGGGTCCACGATCGACGATGCCCTCGGCTCCTCCGCCTCGGCGCTCGCGGCGAACCCCTGGACGCCCCGGGTGCCTGCGGTCCTCGACCGGGCGGCCCTCGCGACCGATGAGGTCGTCGACCCGACAGGTACGGCGATCCCGCTGCTGCCGGTCGAGGACGCGTGGACGCTCGCCGCGCTCACCGGCGGTCGCGCCACCACGGTCTTCGGTGAGATCGAGGAGGGCGGCTTCCGGCCGCTCACGATCGACCTCGACCCGGTGGGGGAGGTCGGATGAGCGGGGGCCTCGGCGTCGACGCGTGGTGGAACGGCCTGGGCTCGGCGGCGCTGGTCGGCACCGGGCGCCGCGAGGTGCCGCGTCCACCCGATCCCCTGTCCGACCGTGTCGTGGCGCGCGCCGGCGAGACGTCCTCCGAGGTGAGCCTGCTCGACGCCCTCGCCGTCGGTACGGCGCTGCGCCGGGGCGGCCGGACCGGCCGCCACGTGCCGGACTCCGAGCGGGAGGCGGCGGCCGAGCCCGACCGACTGCCGCTCGCCCCGGCCACGGCACGCCAGCTCCTCGACCTGCTGCTCACCCAGTCCCCGGTCGGCCCCCGGCTGACGCCCCTGGCCCTGGGGGTGTGGCTGCGCGAGGCCGCCCGGGCCGGCGTACGGGTGCACCATGCGTCGCTGGTGCCGCTGCTGACCGCGGCGACGGCCACGCCGGAGCTCCGCGAGTCGGTGGTGCCCGTCCTCGACAACCGCGGCTCCTGGCTCTGCTCACGCAACCCGGCGTGGAGCTGGGTGCACGCGGTCGTTCCCGACGCGCGCGCAGGCGACACGGCCGACTGGGCCTCCTCGTCGACCGAGGTGCGTTCCTCCCTGCTCCGCAGCCTGCGGCGCACCGACCCGGCGCAGGCGCGCGACCTCCTGGACTCCTCCTGGACGACCGATCCGGCGGCGGCCCGGGCCGACCTGCTCGGGACCCTCGAGACCGGCCTCTCCCTCGACGACGAGCCGCTGCTCGAGCGTGCGCTGGACGACCGGGCGGCCGGCGTGCGGGAGGTCGCCTACGGACTGCTGGACCGGCTGCCGGGGTCCGCGCGGGCGGCGCGGTTGGCGGGCCTGCTCGGCGGCCTCCTCTCCACCTCCGGCGTCGTGCGCAAGAAGGTCCACCTCGAGCTCCCGCGGGAGCCGGACGCCGCGGCGGTGCGGGACGGGCTCGGGAAGGCGCCGAAGGGTCGGTCGCAGCGTGGCCTGTGGATGGAGCGGATCGCGGCCGGCGCGCCCCTGGAGACGTGGACCGAGGTGACCGGCGTCGACCCAGTGGGCGTCGTGCGGTCGCTGGAGGACCGCGACGCGCTTCGCGGACTCCGCTGGGCGGTCCTCGTCCGGAGGGACGCCGACTGGGCACGCGCCCTGCTCGACGTCGGCTGGGACGCCGCCCTGGTGGGGCTGCTGCCGCCGGACGACGTGGCCCGCCGCGTCCTCGACCGGCTGGAGCAGGTCACGACCCTGCACGAGTACGCCGCGACGCTGCGCCTGCTGCCGCCACCCTGGAGTGCGGAGGCCAGCGCGCGCGTGGTGAAGCGGCTGGCCAAGCTGGACCCCTCCGCGCTGGGCACCGCGGACCTGGTCACCGTGCTCGCGCTGAGCCTGCACCCCAGTGCCGCTCCGGCGGTCCAGCGGCTGGCAGCCACCTCGGAGGGCGGCCGGCTCACCCCGCTCCAGCACCTCGTCCAGTACCTCTCCCTCGTCCCGACCATCACGGAGGCCTTCCGATGACCGATCCCTCGATCCCCGACCCGCAGGCCGGGGGCGACGGTGTCCTGCGCGCCCACGCCGAGGACCAGTACGCGGCGGAGCTCGCGGCACTCGCGGACGTGGACGACCGGCCCCGTCCGCCGCGGTGGCGGCTCTCGCCATGGGCCGTCACGACGTACCTCCTCGGGGGACGGCTGGTCGACGGCACCGAGATCAGCGCCAAGTACGTCGGCCCGCGGCGGCTGATCGAGATCGCGGTCGCCTCGCTGGCCACCGACCGCGCGCTGCTGCTGCTCGGCGTACCGGGGACCGCGAAGACGTGGGTCAGCGAGCACCTCGCGGCGGCGGTCAGCGGCAGCTCGACCCTGGTCGTGCAGGGCACCGCCGGCACGGCCGAGGAGTCGCTGCGCTACGGCTGGAACTACGCGCGCCTCCTGGCCGAGGGCCCGTCGCGGGCGGCGCTCGTGGAGAGCCCGGTCATGCGTGCCATGGAGAGCGGCAGCCTGGTCCGGATCGAGGAGCTCACCCGCATCCCCGCCGACGTGCAGGACGCGCTGATCTCGATCCTCTCGGAGAAGTCGCTGCCGGTGCCCGAGCTCGACCTCGAGGTCCAGGCGCTGGCGGGGTTCAACGTGATCGCGACCGCGAACAACCGGGACAAGGGCGTCAACGACCTGTCCTCCGCGCTGAAGCGGCGGTTCAACACGCTGGTGCTGCCGCTGCCCGACAGCCTGGAGCAGGAGGTGGAGATCGTGCGCACGCGGGTGGCCGCGATCGGCAGGTCGCTGCAGCTGCCCGCCGACCTCGAGTCGATGTCGGAGATCGCACGCGTCGTGCAGATCTTCCGCGAGCTGCGCTCCGGCGTGACGCTCGACCAGAGGACGACCGTCAAGTCGCCGTCGGCGACGCTCTCGACGGCCGAGGCGATCTCGGTGATGACGAACGGGTCCGCGCTGGCGGCGCACTTCGGCGACGGTGTCGTGCGGGCCGACGACGTGGCCGCCAGCATCACCGGCGCGGTGGTGAAGGACCCGGTCCAGGACCGGATCGTGTGGCAGGAGTACCTCGAGACGGTCGTCAAGGACCGCCCCGAGTGGACCGACCTCTACCGCGCCTGCCGCGAGCTCGCCTGACCCGTGACGACGACGCGCGTCGAGGTCCTCGGCATCCGGCACCACGGGCCCGGGTCTGCCCGCTCGCTGCTGGGCGCCCTGGACGAGCTGGAGCCCGAGGTGCTCGTGATCGAGGGCGCTCCCGAGCTCGACGCCCTGGTCGCGAGCGCGGCCGACGCCAACCTGGTGCCACCGGTCGCCGCTCTCGCGTACGCCGCCGAGACTCCCCGGCGCGCGGTCTTCTACCCGCTGGCGGTGTTCTCGCCCGAGTGGGTGGCACTGCGATGGGCGGCGGCGCGGGGCGTGCCCGTCCGGTTCGCGGACCTGCCGGCGGCGCACGTGCTGGCCGGTGACGAGCGGGCTGAGGTCGGCCGGCGTACCGATCCGATCGGGGCGCTGGCCCAGGCGGCCGGGTACGACGACGCCGAGCGCTGGTGGGAGGACGCCGTCGAGCACCGCAGCGGCTCGAGCCTCGAGTCGTTCGCCGCGATCCGCGAGGCGATGGCGGAGGTGAGGGCGGCGAGCGACGACGAGGACGACGAGAACCTCGTGCGCGAGGCCGCGATGCGCCGGGTGCTGCGCGCCGTGGTGAAGGAGGGCCCCGCGCGGGTCGCCGTGGTCTGCGGCGCCTACCACGCGCCGGCGCTCCATCCGGACGCCTGGCCACCGGCCACCCAGGACACCAAGCGGCTGGCCGGGCTGCCGCGCACGAAGGTCGCCGTGACCTGGGCCCCGTGGACGGCGAACCGGCTCGCCCTGGCCAGCGGGTACGGCGCCGGGGTGCGCTCGCCGGGCTGGTACCAGCACCTGTTCGTGTCCTGGCAGCAGCACGACGAGGTGGTCACCGGGTGGCTCAGCAGGGTGGCGCGGGCGCTGCGCGACGAGGGCCTCGACGCGTCACCGGCCGGGGTCGTCGAGGCGACCCGGATGGCCGAGGCCCTGGCCGCCGTACGCGCGCGCCCGTCGGTGGGGCTCAGCGAGCTGTCCGACGCCACGCAGACCGTCCTGTGCGGCGGCTCCGACCTGCCGCTGCGACTGATCGACGAGCGCCTCGTCATCGGCGAGGACCTCGGTCGCGTGCCCGACACCGTGCCGCTCACGCCGCTGGCCCAGGACCTCGCCCGGCTGCAGCGCTCGCTGCGCGTCAAGCCGACGGCGTCGACCAGCTCGATCACGCTCGACCTGCGCAAGGAGGCCCAGCGGGAGCGGTCCGTCCTGCTCCACCGGCTCCGGCTGCTCGGTGTCCCGTGGGGCCGGCCGACGGACGCCGGCCGCTCCACCGGCACGTTCAAGGAGGCCTGGGACCTGCGCTGGGAGCCGGAGCTGGCCGTCGGTCTCATCGAGGCGGGTCTCTACGGCACCACCGTCCACGAGGCCGCGGAGGCCAAGCTCGTCGAGGACGCCGGCTCGGCCCCCGACCTCGCCACGCTGGGCCGCATGGTCGGTGAGTGCCTCACCGCCGATCTTCCCCGGGGGCTGGCAGCGGTGGTCGACACGCTGGCCGAGCGCACCGCCCACCAGCACGACGTGCTGGCCCTGCTCGAGGCCATCGAGCCGCTCGCGCGCACCCAGCGGTACGGCGACGTCCGCGGGGCCGACACGCGCAAGGTCGCCGGCGTGCTCCACATCGTGGTGACCCGCGCCGCGGTCGGGCTCCGGGCCGCGTGCGCGTCGCTCGACGACGACGCAGCGGCCGCGATGCGCCGTGCGGTCGACGCGGCGGACCGCGGCGTCGCGCTCGTGGAGCTGGCCTCCGTCACCGACCCGTGGCGAGCCGCCGTGCTCGCCGTCTCCGCCGACGACCGCATCCACGGCCTGGTCGCCGGCCGCGCGAACCGTCTGCTCCTGGACCGTGGGGCCCTCGGGTCCGACGACGTCGCCCGCCGGATGAGCCGGCGGCTCTCCCTCGGCGCCGACGCGGTGGCGGGCGCCGCCTGGCTGGACGGCTTCCTCGAGGGCGATCCGCTGCTGCTGCTGCACGACCCTGCCCTGCTGGGTCTGGTCGACACATGGGTCGCCGGGGCGGAGGAGTCGACGTTCGAGGACCTCCTTCCGCTGCTCCGGCGCACGTTCTCCCGCTTCGACGCGGCCGCACGCCGCCAGATCGGGGTCCGGCTCCGGCGGCCCGACGCGGAGCACGGACCCGCGCCCACCGACCTCGACCTCGACCGAGGCCTGCCCGCTGCCCTCACGGTCGCCGAGATCCTCGGCCTCGCCCGGGTGGACGCGTCATGACCGAGGAGCGTGACCGGCTCACCCGGTGGCGGCTGATCCTGGGCCGCGACGCGGCCGAGGGTCTCGGGGCGGGGATCGCCCTGACCGCCGACGACGAGCGGCGCGACCAGGCCCTCGGCGCGCTCTACGGTGACGGGGCGCGCCGGGGTGGGCTCAACGCGTCGGCGCCGCGGGTGGCTCGCTGGCTGGGTGACATCCGGGGGTACTTCCCGTCGTCGGTCGTCCGGGTCCTCCAGGCCGACGCGATGGACCGGCTCGGCCTCCACCAGCTGCTGATGGAGCCCGAGCTCATGGAGGCGGTGCAGCCCGACATCGGCCTGGTCTCCACGCTGATCGGCCTGGGCCGGGTGATCCCGGAGCGGAGCCGGGCGACCGCGCGGGCCGTCGTGCGCAAGGTCACCGACGAGCTCGAGGAGCGGCTGCGGGCCGAGACGGTGCAGGCCGTGACCGGGGCGCTCAACCGGGCCGCCCGCACCCGCCGTCCGCGGCACGCCGACATCGACTGGCGGCGCACGATCGCGGCGAACCTGAAGCACTACCTGCCCGAGCACCGGACCGTCGTACCGGAGCGGCTGATCGGGTTCGCCCGTCGCTCGACCCGCGTCGAGCGCCACGTGATCCTGTGCATCGACCAGTCCGGCTCGATGGCGGAGTCGGTGGTGTACTCCAGCGTCTTCGGAGCAGTGCTGGCGTCGGTCCGGTCGGTGGCCACCAGCCTGGTCGCGTTCGACACCGAGATCGTCGACCTCACCGACGAGATCGAGGACCCGGTCGACGTGCTCTTCGGCGTCCAGCTCGGCGGTGGCACCGACATCAACCGCGCGCTCGCCTACTGCCAGGGGCTGATCCGCCAACCCGCGGACACGGTGCTCGTCCTGATCAGCGACCTGTACGAGGGCGGGATCGCCGAGGAGATGCTGCGCCGGTCGCGCGAGATCGTGGACTCGGGCGCCACGATGATCGCGCTGCTGGCGCTCAGCGACTCCGGGGCGCCGTCGTACGACGCGACGCACGCGGCGGCCCTGGCCGGCATCGGTGTTCCTGCGTTCGCGTGCACGCCCGACGTGTTCCCCGACCTGATGGCCGCGGCGATCGAGAAGCGTGACATCGGCGCCTGGGCGGCCTCGCACGACATCGTCACCAGCCACGGCGACGACGACGAGGTGCCATCCTGAGCCGGTGAGCGCGCTCTACAACGAGTACTCGGGCCGCAGCGTCGACCGCGTCCAGGCCCTGGCCGACGGTGTCTTCGCGGTCGCGATGACCCTGCTGGTGCTGGACGTCCGGCTGCCCGACACGCACGCGTCGGACAGCCACGAGCTGTGGTCGCAGCTGACCGGGCTGGGGCCGAGCGTGGCGGCGTACGTGCTCAGCTTCACGATGCTGGGCACCTTCTGGCTCGCGCTGCACACGGTGCTCGCGCTCTGCGAGCGGTCGGACCGCACGCTGGCGTGGGCGGTGCTGGTCTTCCTCTTCTTCGTCACGACCTTGCCGTTCACGGCGTCCGTGCTCGCCGACCACACGCACCTGTGGCTGGCGGTCGTCCTCTACTGGCTCAACCTCGTGGCGCTCGGCGCGTGCATCGCCTGGATGCTGGTGCACGCCGGTCGCAGGCTGGTCGGTGCCGACGGCCACGACGGACTGACCCTGGTGCGACGGCGCCTGGTGCTGGCCCAGTCGGCCTACGCGCTCGCGGTCCTGCTGGTCCTGGTCAGCCCTGTGGCCAGCATCGTCGCGCTCGCGGCCTTCCAGCTGTTCTTCGTGATCTCACCGCGGCTGCCGTTCCGCGCCTGAGGTCTCGACCAGCCTCCGCAGGATCCGGTCGAGGCTCCGCACCTCGGCGTCGGTCAGGGAGAGCAGCGCCTCGGGCGGGGTGGACTGGATCTCGTCGGCCGTGCGTGCGACGGCGCGGCCGGCGCCGGTGACGCGCACGAGCTTGGAGCGCCGGTCGGCCGGGTTGACCTCGCGCTCGACCAGGCCACGGCTCTCCAGGTCGTCCACGATCACGGTGATGTACGGGGGGTCGGTGACCAGCGCCGCGCACAGGTCGCGCATCGGCAACGGGCCGGGCAGCAGCATCCGCAGCGCCTTGGCCCGCAGGTAGCTCATCCCGATCGCCTCGGAAACCGCGCCCCGGCGGTCGTGCAGGTCGAGCACCAGCGTGCGCATCGACTGCCAGGCGCTGGTCGCGGGGTCCGGTCGGTCGCTCATCGGGTCACCATCGCACTCTCATCGGGCCGGGGCGCCTGCTCGTCGAGGAGGTGGGCGACCGTGCCGGCCGAGCGGGCGGCCCACCGGCCGGTCGAGAGCCAGGCGAGCAGGAGCACCGCGGCGGCGTACCCGACGACGATCCACCAGCCGGGGTGGGTCGCCGCGGAGAACTGCGTGCGGATCCCCGCGCCTGCGCCATGGCTCACGACGGCGCCGACGATCGCGACGCCCAGGGTGGCGCCCACCTGCCGGCTGGTGCTCGCCACTGCGGCGGCCACGCCGGCCTGGCTGCGGGGCATGCCGGACACCGCCGTGTTGGTGATCGGCGCGTTGACCATGCCGAACCCCGCGCCGAACACCAGGTTGCAGCCGAGCAACCAGCCGTAGCCGACGTGGTCGGTCAGCGCGGTGAGGGGCAGGGCCCCGACCAGCAGCGCGGCTCCCGCGATCAACAGGGGCAGGCGCGGACCACGGTTGCCGACCAGGCGTCCGGACAGGGGCGCCAGCAGCACGGTCATCGCCGCCATCGGCAGCAGGAACAGCCCTGCGTGCAGCGCGCTCAGGCCGCGCACGTCCTGGAGGTAGAGCGTGTTGAGGAACAGGAACGCGCTGAAGGCGCCGAAGGCGGAGATCGCCATCAGGGTCGCCCCGGAGAACGGGACGCTGCGGAAGAAGGTGAGCTCGATGAGCGGGTCGGTACGGCGGGACTCGTGGACCAGGAACGCCACGAACGCCACCACGCACAGGGCACCGATCGCCCAGATCTCGCCGGAGCCGCCGGCGCGCGGGGCCTCGATGATCGCGTAGGTCAGGGACAGCAGGACCACGATGACGAGGACCTGCCCCAGCGGGTCGATCCTCCGGGCGCGCTCTGCCTTGGACTCCGGCACGAACAGGGCGGCGAGCACGAAGGCCGCGATCCCGATCGGCACGTTGACCCAGAAGATCGAGCGCCACCCGATGCCCTCGACCAGGACGCCGCCGAGCACGGGACCCAGACCGAGGCTGATCCCGACGACGCCGGCCCACACGCCGATCGCGCGGGCGCGCTCGCGCGGGTCGAGAAAGACGTTGGTGATGATCGACATCGCGACCGGGTTGAGCATCGACCCGCCGACCGCCTGCAGCATCCGGAACGCGACCAGCCAGCCCAGGCCGGGCGCGACGCCGCACAGCAGCGAGCCGACGCTGAACAGCACGAGCCCGAGCTGGAAGGTGCGCCGGCGCCCGAGCCGGTCGGCGGTCGAGCCGGAGAGGATCAGCAGGCTGGCGAGCACGACCGTGTAGGCGTCGATGATCCACTGCAGGCCGGAGACCGACGCGTGCAGGTCGGTGCGGATCGCGGGCAGCGCGACGTTGACGATCGTGACGTCCATGCCGACCAGGAGCAGGCTCAGGCAGCAGATCGCCAGGATCAGCAGCCGTCGGCGTGGCGTGAGGTCGGCCGGCTGATTGCTTGTGTTCACACAACTATTCTGCAACCAGAAGCAAATTGATGGGGCGGGCAGGTCGCTCTCGTCGCTAGCCTGAGGCGTGCGCGTCCTCGCCAGCACCCCGAACCCCGGGCTGCTCACGCTTCCGTGGGGCACCCCGCTCGAGCGGTGGAGCGAGCACGTCGTGCCGGTGCCGCGGGGGCTCTCCCGTCACGTGGTGCGGGTGATCCACCTCGACGGCGTGTTCTACGCGGTCAAGGAGACGCAGGAGGACATCGCCAAGCGGGAGTACCGCCTGCTCCGCGACCTCGGACGACGCAACCTGCCTGCGGTCGTGCCGGTCGCGGTGGTCTCGGAGCGCCCGGCCGATCTCGGTGCGGCGCTGGTCACCCGCCACCTCGCGTTCGCGCTTCCCTACCGCGCGGTGTTCGCCAACGGGCTGCCGGCCGGTGGCGTGCCGCTGCTCGTCGACGCGCTGGTGGTGCTGCTGGTGCGCCTGCACCTGGCCGGCTTCTACTGGGGTGACGTGTCCTTGTCCAACGTGCTGTTCCGGCGCAGCGCCGGTGAGTTCGCGGCGTACCTGGTCGACGCGGAGACCGGCGAGATCCACCCCGAGCTGTCGCCGCGGATGCGCGAGTACGACGTCGAGGTCGGCTGCGAGAACGTCTTCGCCGAGCTGCTCGACCTCCAGGAGGCCGAGCCGTCGCTGGCCGACGAGGTCGACCCCTTCGCCGTGATCGAGCGGATCCGGGACCGCTACGGCTCGCTCTGGCACGAGCTGACCGCCGAGGAGCAGTTCAGCACCGACGAGGTGTGGCGGATCGAGCAGCGGGTCGAGCGCCTCGGCGACCTCGGGTTCGACGTCGCGGAGCTCGCCATGGACACCGACCCGACGGGCGGCACGGTCTCGATCCGGCCGCGCGTGGTCGAGGCAGGGCATCATGCGCGCGAGCTCGCCGAGCTCACCGGCCTGGAGGTCGAGGACAACCAGGCCCGCCGGCTGCTCACCGACCTGGCGTCGTACGCCGCCCACCACGGGATCACCGACCGCGCCGCCGCCGGCCGTCGCTGGCGCTACGAGATCTACGACCCGATCGCCGAGATGGTGCCGCCCGAGCTGCGTGGCCGGCTCGAGCCGGCCGAGGTGTTCCACCAGCTCCTCGAGCACCGGTGGCTGCTCTCCGAGCGCGCCGGGCGCGAGATCGACATCTTCGAGACCGCGCGCGACTACCTCGACACCGTCCTCGCCCGGCTGCCCGAGGAGAAGCTCACCGCCCCGGAGTGACCGCGCATGGGCGGTGTGGCTCGAGTGGCCATGGGCCCCGCCCGGTGGGTCCTTCGCCGCTGGTGGCCGGCGGCCTCCGGCGAGACGCTCGTGGCATGACGCAGACCGCAACTCAGCCGGTCCGGACTCGCGTCGGCACCTCGGTCCCCGGTCGTCTCGTGGCCGTGGCGATCATCTGGGCCGCCAGCGCGGTCATCGCGATCGGCGCACCTGACATGGTCAGCGGGTCGCAGCACGAGCACCTGCCGATCGCCGCGATCACCGTGTGGCTCTGGGCCGCCGTCGGCTCCGGCTACGCCTCGATGGCGCCGGTGCACGACGCGCGCGCCTGGCTCTGGGCCGTCGCCCTGGTCTGGGGTGCCACGGCCGTCGCGACGGTGCTGGCACCCGAGATGGTGACCGGCTCCGACCCCACCCGCATCCCGATCGTGGCCCTGGTGGCTCCCCCGGTGGCAGCCGTCGTCACGGGATTCCTGGCGCTGAACCAGGCCGTCGGCGAGGCCGGGTCGCGCCGGCGGCGGTGAGGGCCGCGGCTCATAGCCGTCGGAAAAGCAGAGAGCCGGACCCACGTCCTGGGTCCGGCCTGTCCGGGATCTCGCGAGAGATCACCCTGCGCGCTCGGAGGGATTCGAACCCCCAACCTTCTGATCCGTAGTCAGATGCTCTATCCGTTGAGCTACGAGCGCACGCCCTCGTGGTGCCGGAGAGCGGTGAGCATCGTAGCGCGAGGCCTGAGGACCCACGAAATCGGGCACTAGGGCCCTGTGCCCCGTCCGTGGTTGATCGATCCAATAGGTGGGGCAGGAAGGTACAGGTAGATTCAAGCGCGTCCTGATCGCGCCCCCTCCCTGTGAACGTGATCCGGCGCCCCTCGATCGGCTGCAACGGCGCGACGATCCACAGCTCAACAGTCCCCAGGATCCGAGAGGACACGAAGACGATGGCAGACGTGGAGAAGGCCCTGGATGACGCGGGTGTGACCAACCCGCACGTGCGCGAGTACGTCGCGTACTGGGCCGACCTGACCGGCGCCGAGCGCGTCGAGGTCGTGGACGCGGCCGACGACGCCCGCCTCATCAAGGAGGCGCTGGACGCCGGCGAGCTGCTCCCCGCGGGCGAGGGCCGGTACTACTCGCGCAGCTACCACAAGGACACCGCGCGCTCCGAGGAGCGCACGATCGTGGCCACGAACGACCCCAAGGACAAGGGTGTCTACAACAACTGGCGCCCCGCCTCGGAGATGAAGCCGCTCCTCGAGGAGCGCATGCGCGGCGCCTCGGCCGGCAAGACCATGTACGTCATCCCCTACCTGATGGCGCCTCCGGGCTCCCCGCTCGCCCCGTGGGCGACCGGCGTCGAGCTCACCGACTCGCGCACCGTCGTGCTGCACATGATCCGGATGTCCCGCGTGGGCGTGGACTACCTGGAGAACCTCGACGACCCGAACATGTTCGTCCGCGCGGTCCACGTGACCGGCGACCTGGAGCACCTGGGCCAGGGCACGCCCGACGACAAGCGCTACTTCGTGACCGTGGCCGACGAGCGCACGATCCTGCACTTCGGCTCGTCGTACGGCGGCAACGCGCTGCTCGGCAAGATCGCGCACGGCCTGCGCCAGGCGGCGTACGACGGCTGGGCGTCGAACAAGTTCCTCGGCGAGCAGTACATGCTGATCGGGATCCACGACAAGGAGACCGGCAAGGACTACCACATCTGCGGTGGCTTCCCGAGCGCCTCGGGCAAGACCAACCTCGCGATGATGCTGGCTCCCGACGCCCTCGGCGACCGCTACCACGTCTCCTTCTACGGCGACGACATCGCGTGGCTCTGGGTCGACGAGAAGGACGGCAAGCTCTACGGGATGAACCCGGAGTACGGCGTCTTCGGGGTCGCGAAGGACACCAACGAGAAGACCAACCCGACCGCGCTCGCGTCGGTCGACGAGGGCACCGGCGTGATCTTCACGAACATCGCCTACAACCCCGACACCCACGAGGTCTGGTGGGAGGGCCGCACGCCCGAGCCGCCGGCCGACGTCACCGGGTGGCTGGACTGGAAGGGCAACCCGATCGCGGACCGCGCCGAGGGCGAGAAGGACGCTCCCTGGGCGCACCCGAACAGCCGGTTCACGACCACGCTCGACAACGTCCCGAACATCGCGAAGGACTACAACGAGCCGCAGGGCGTGCCGATCGACGCGATCATCTTCGGTGGCCGCACCCGTGACCGCGAACCGCTGATCCGCGCGATCACCGACCTCGCCGAGGGCGTGTACGACGGCCTCACGCTGGGCGCCGAGGCGACGTTCGCCGCCGAGGGCGTCGACGGGCAGCTGCGCTACGACCCGATGTCGAACCGGCCGTTCATGGCCTACGGCGAGGGCGACTACGCCGCGCACTACCTGAAGATCGTCGGCGCCGCGAAGGAGCAGCCGATCTTCGCCCACGTCAACTGGTTCCAGCGCGACCCGGAGGACGGCCACTTCCTGTGGCCGGGCTACCGCGAGAACCTGCGCCCGCTGCTCTGGCTGCTCCAGCTCAAGAACGGCGAGGTCAAGGGCCGCGAGACCGCGGTCGGCATCATCCCGACCGAGGACGAGCTGAACCTCGAGGGCATGGACATCGCGCCCGAGGACCTGCAGACGATCCTCTCCATCAACGTGCCCCGCTGGCAGCAGGAGATGGGCCACCGCGAGGAGCACCTGAAGCAGTTCCCGAACATGCCCGAGGAGATCTGGGAGGCCCACCGCCGCGTGGCCGCCGCCCTCGAGACCGAGGTCTGAGCACCACCCGCTGGCACGAACGGCTCGCGGGATCGGGCAGGCTTGACGCCATGAGCGTCAGCCCTGCCGGTCCCGCGAGCCGTTGCCGTGTCCGGCCGGCGACCGCTGCGGACGCCGCTGCGCTCGCCGAGGTGGCGGCCGCGACCTTCGTGCTCGCCTGCCCGCCGGGCATGCCGCCGGAGTCGGTGGCGGCGTTCGTCGCGGAGAACCTCACCGCGGAGCGGTTCGTCGAGTACGTCGAGGACACCGGCCGGGCCGTGCTGGTCGCCGAGGAGGACGCCGAGGAGGGCGCCGCGTCCGGCACGCGGGCCGTCGGCTACGCGATGCTCGTGCACGGCGAGCCGTACGACGAGAACGCCCGTGCCGTCGTACGCCACCGCCCGACCACCGAGCTCAGCAAGATCTACGTGCTGCCCGACGCCCACGGCGGCGGCGTGGCGCGCGCGCTGCTCGACGCCGCCCTTGTCGCGGCGCGCGAGGTCGGTGCCGCGGGCATCTGGCTCGGGACGAACCAGGCGAACGTGCGGGCCCAGCGGTTCTACCTGAAGTCCGGCTTCGAGCGGATCGGGACCAAGCGGTTCTGGGTCGGCGACCACTGGGAGGACGACTTCGTCTTCGAACGGCCGCTGTGACCCGCGGCCATGGACAGGTTCCCGGGGCCGGGTGAGGATGAAGGCCTCATCGTCGTTCCGGGAGGGAACTCCATGCGATCTCGTTCTGCCTCGGCCCTCGTGGCTGTCGTGCTGGCGGCTCTCGTCGCCGCGCTCGGCCTCGCGCCGACCGCCTCCGCCAGCAGCCGGGCACACCAGAAGCCGGGCAAGCCGTTGACCGTGATGACCCGCAACCTGTACCTGGGTGCGGACATCAACCGGCCGATCGTCGCGGCACTGACCGCGCAGGGCGCCGGCGGCAGCGCCCAGGACGTCTTCGTGGCGCTGGCCAACGCCTCCCACCAGACCCGGGCGATCGTCGACCAGACCAACTTCACCGTCCGCGCCCGGCTGCTCGCCAAGGAGTTCAAGAAGACCCGCCCCGACCTGGTCGGGCTGCAGGAGGTCGCGCTGTGGCGGCACGGCCCGCTCGACACCGACCCGAGCCTGATCGCCGTGCCGAACGCCACGGTCGTCGACTACGACTACCTCGACATCCTGCTCAAGGCGCTGCGCAAGAAGGGCCTGCACTACAAGGCCGTCGTGGTGGGCACCCGCGCCGACGTGGAGGCGCCCAGCTTCACCGGCGACCCGCGACTCGGCACGATGAGCAGCGACGCCCGCGACGTGCGGCTCACCATGCGCGACGTGATCCTCAAGCGTGCCAAGAACGACGTGAAGGTGCTCGACACCCACGACGCGCTCTACACGCACAACCTGGCGGTCCCGCTGGCGTCGGTCGGCAAGACGTTCAGCTTCAACCGCGGCTACCAGTGGGTCGACGTCCGGCACGGCAGCAAGCGGTTCCGGTTCATCAACACGCACCTGGAGTCAGAGCGCTCGGACCTCGCGCTGGCGCAGGCACAGGAGCTGATCGCGAACGCGCCGTCGTCGACCCGGACGAACGTCTTCGTCTGCGACTGCAACTCCGACCCGCTCAACCACACGATCAAGACCTACCTCAACCCGCCGGACACCCAGCCGCACAGCGCGCCCTACGACTACATCACCGGCCCCGGCGGCTTCACTGACGAGTGGCTGCGCTGGAAGCCGGCCGCCCAGGGCTGGACCTCCGGCCTCTCCGAGCTGGTCAACGACACGACCGCGGCCGGGTTCAACCACCGGATCGACATGGTCTTCGCCCGCAAGGCCACCGGCGGTGGGCTGCCCGTCGACAAGGGCTGGGTGACCGGCACCAAGCTCACCGACCGTGACCCGTCGACCGGCCTCTGGCCGTCGGACCACGGCGGTGTCGTGCTGCGGCTGCGGGGCCTCTGAGAGCGCCGTCCCTCGCGCGCGGCCGTCCAGAGGGACCGCGCGCGAGGGACGACTTCTCCTGCTCACCGGAGGTGGTTTCGAGGCGCGCCGGCGTGGTTCCTGGGCCTGCCGAAGAGCTCGCACCTCAACCGTCGGAAGGCGGCCGCTGCTGGTTGAGGTGCGGTTGCGCAGCAACCGCCTCGAAACCCGGTGCGTGGCTCGCGCGGTGGGTGGGACGGTCGGCCGGCACCATCTCGTGCGGCTGCAGGGTGTCCTCGATCGTGACCTCGACCGATTCCGGTACGCCGGACAGAGTGACGATCTCGCGGCGCCACCCGGGTGACTCCTCGAGTGCCCGCGCGGTGCCGGCGGCCATCAGGATCTGGCCGTCCTTGGCGATGTCGCAGAGCCGGTGGGAGAGGTTCACCGCGGTGCCGACAGCGGCGTACTCGAGCTGGTCCAGCGTGCCGATCGCACCGACCGCGCACTCACCGGAGGCGATCCCGATGCCGGCGCCGAGCGGGGTGTCCGGGGTGGCCCAGCGGGCGGTCACCTCGCGGACCCGGACGAGCATGTCGCGCGCCAGCCGGAGTCCGGCGCGCGTGTGGTCGGCCCGCGGGAACGGCGCGCCGACCAGCACGAGGGCGCCGTCGCCGGCGAAGTCCTTGACGGTGGCGCCGTACTCCTCGGCCGCCGCGATCACGGCGGCGTAGTAGTCCTTGAGGACCTCGACCATCCGTTCCGCGCCGTGCCGCTGCGTGTAGGTGGTGAACCCACGCAGGTCGATGCTCACCGCGGTCAGGCTGTAGATCTCGCACTGCACGTCGTGCGCACCCCGGTGGACGGTCTCCGCGATGCCGGGAGAGAGGTACCGCGCGAGGCTGGTGCGCTCCTCGAACAGCGCCTCCTGCTGGGTCTCGATGACCAGGTGGTCGAGGTAGGTCTGGCGGGTGATCCACTCGATCGCGAGGTTCACGACCATGCCCGTGACCAGGGCGGTGAGCGGGATGAACAGCCCGAGCACCAGGTCCTGGTCGCCGATCGTGCCCTCCCGGTGCCAGGCGACGGTCGTGCCCGCGGCCAGCAGCAGGTACGGCGCGACGCAGGCGAACGCGAGCACGGGAGGGAGGCGGAACATGGTGAGGCCGAAGTACGCCGCCATCGTGGCGCAGGCGCCCACCACCGCGGGGCTGTGGGTCGGGGCGGTCATCGCCACGGCCAGGAAGCCGCCGACCAGGTTGGCCAGCCCGGCGGCGGGCAGCAGCAGCCGGTCGCGACCGGTCGCGTGCGTCCATGCCGCGCCGCCGGCGAGCAGGAGCGCGATCAGCGGGATCAGCCCCAGCGCGAGCCCGCGCAGGTCCACGAGCGCACCGAGGAGCACCGCGAACCAGGCCAGCACGGCCGCGCCGGCGCCGGCGTACATGGCGAAGCGGGTGAACGGCCGGACGTGCTCGGTGCGCCACCCGTGGTAGTCGCGCTCGATGTCGGGATCGGTGAAGCGCAGGCCCCCGAGATCAGCCGGCGCGGAGAGCTCCGGACTCATGGTCCAGCCGTCGGGGCGGCGCATGGTGGGGCCCGGCCCGGGCCTCAGCTGCCCTGGTCGCGCGCGATCCGCTCCTCGACGGCGCCGATGAGGGCGTCGCGGAAGTGCGGGATCTTCGCAGTCAGGGCGGCCACGGTGTCGGTGGTGAAGTGCAGCACCTCGAGCGGGGTGTCGGCGACGACGGTCGCCGAGCGCAGCTTGTGGTTGACCAGCGCCATCTCGCCGATCACCTCGCCGGCACCCAGGCGGGCGACCTCCTCGCCGTGGCGGCGCACCGAGACCTCGCCGGAGAGGATCAGGTAGGCCTTGTCGGCCGGCTGCTGCTCGACCATCAGAGCCCAGTGCTCGGGCACCGTGAGGTACCGCGCGTGCTCGACCACCTCGTGGATCTCGTCGTCGGTGAAGTCCTGGAACCGGTTCACCCGGGCCAGCTTCTCGATTCGCTGCTGTTCGGCGGACTGCCTGCCATGCATGCACAGGGCCTTTCTCGCGTCGACCACACCTCGGCCGAGAAGGTCCCCTCCCCGCTCACGATTGTCGGCGGTCCCGAGGCCGATGTCCATGACCCGTCCGTGTGACCTCGACCAGGAGTACCTTGAGCGGCCATGACCGATCACGCATCCGGAGTGCCCGTCGGGCGGGTCTGCATCGTGGGTGCCGGCTCGTCCGGGATCACCGCCGCGCAGGTGCTGCACGCCCGCGGCGTGGACTTCGACTGCTTCGAGCTCGGCAGCGAGGTCGGCGGGAACTGGCGCTACGACAACGACAACCAGCTGTCCTCGGCGTACGAGTCGCTGCACATCAACACCTCGCGGCAGCTGATGGAGTACGCCGCCTACCCGATGCCCGCCGACCTCCCCGACTACCCCAACCACCGCCAGATCGCGGCCTACTTCGACGACTTCGTCGACCACTTCGGCTTCCGCGACCGGATCCGGTTCCGCACCGAGGTGGTGAAGGTGGCGCCGGTGGTTTCGGCAGGCTCAACCACCCCGAGCGGGTACGACGTGACGGTCCGCCCGGTCGGTGGGGAGCCGGAGACGCGGCGCTACCAGCAGGTGATCGTCGCCAACGGCCACCACTGGGACCCGCGCTGGCCCGAGCCCGGCTTCCCGGGGGCGGACTCGTTCCCGGGGCTGCAGCTGCACGCCCACCACTACCGCACGCCCGAGCCGTTGATCGGCAAGCGCGTGCTCGTGCTCGGCATCGGCAACTCGGCCTGCGACATCGCCGTGGAGTCCTCGCGGGTGGCGGCCTCGACCGACCTGGCGATGCGGCGTGGCGCGCACATCGTGCCGAAGTACCTGCTCGGCGTGCCCACCGACCGGCTCACCGACTCCCCGATCGCGCGCGCCCCGCTGTGGGTGCAGCAGACCGTGATGGGCGCGCTGCTGCGCGTCACCCAGGGCAGGGTCACCGACTACGGGCTGCCGGAGCCGGACCACTCCGTGCTGCACGCCCACCCGACGGTCAGCCAGGACCTGCTCAACCGGCTCGGCCACGGCGACATCACGGTGCGGCCGAACATCGACCGGTTCGAGGGCGCGAAGGTCTTCTTCACCGACGGCTCGTCCGGCGAGTACGACGTCGTCGTGTACTGCACCGGCTACCGGGTCAGGTTCCCGTTCCTCGACTCCACCGTCGTCGCCGCGGAGGACAACCACGTGGCGCTCTACCGCCGCGTGGTCGACCCGGACCATCCCGGGCTCTACTTCCTCGGGCTGATCCAGCCCCTCGGCGCGATCATGCCGCTCGCCGAGGCCCAGGCCCACTGGGTGGCCGACCTGGTCACCGGGGTCGGCGTGCTGCCGTCGCCGGGCGAGATGCGCCGGGAGATCGCGGCGTACGACCGGCGGCTGCGCAAGCGGTTCGTGGCGTCGAAGCGGCACACCATCGAGGTCGACTTCCACGCCTACCGCGCCGAGATCGAGCGCGAGCGCAAGCGTTCGCGCCGCCGCGCCGGGAGGTAGTCGGGTCAGGTCCCGCCGTGGAACACGCCGGTGCGGCCGCCGTACAGGGCGAAGCCGAGCGACACGACCAGCAGCACCAGCCAGGCACGCTCGAGGAACCGCACGGTCATATCGCGCTGCGTCGGCGTCGGCGACGCGACCGAGCGGTGCAGGACCAGCAGCACCACGCCGCTGAACGCCAGGCCGATCAGCGCAGCGAGCCCACCCCACGCCCATCCGACGCTGAGCGGCTCGCCGACCAGGGCGCCGGTGCCGAACTCGTGCTCGACGCCGCCGAAGCGGGAGGGCAGCACGAACATGCTCAGCCCGATCCACGCGCCCAGCAGCAGGCCCCGTCGGCGGCGCTGGTCGGCGGAGAGCCGCCCGCGCTCGTGCCAGCTGACCATCACGAGGACCCACGGGGGAGCGGCCACCATCCAGCCGATCAGCCGCCAGCCGAGCTCGGTCGTCGGCGTCTTCAGCAGCTGCATCGCGACGTCCTCGCCGAACCTCAGCCCCACGACGGCGAACAGCACCGCGGACACGACCAGGGCGACCACGAACCGGCGGCGGTCGGCGCGGTCCTCGCCGTCGGTCACGGCCCTCACCCCGGCTCTCCTGCTCGCGTGCTGCGTCGTGGTCACCCGGCGAATGTACTGGTGCACGTGCGGGCCACCCGAATCGAAACCAGCGGCGCCGCCGGTGGGGCCCTCCCTAGACTGACGCGGTGCCGATCGTCCTGACGCTGCTCGACGGCGTTCTCTGGCAGGGCGTCCCCGTCGTCGGCGACCGCCCTCAGGCACTGCTCGCTGCGCTGGCGGACGGCCACGCCGCGCGAGCCGAGCGGCTGGTCGAGCAGGTCTGGGCCGACGACCCGCCCGCGAGCCCGGCCAAGGCGCTGCAGGTGCTGGTCTCCCGCACGCGCAGCCTGTGCGGCCCCGAGGCCATCGTCCGCGCCGGCGACGGCTACCGGCTCGGGCTCGAGCCCGGCGAGGTCGACGTGCTGGCCGTCCGCGCCGAGACCGCGGCCGCCCGCGGATCCCTCGACTCCGACCCGGCCTCGGCAGGAGCGCACGCGCGGACGGCGCTCGCGCTCGGGGACGGGCTCGCGGTCGCGCCTGCGGAGGCCGGCCCCCTCGCCGACGTACGCCGTGCCGCTCTGCGCGACCTCGGCGCCGCGCGCCGCGTGCTCGCCCAGGCCTCGAGCCGGTGCGGCGCGCACGCCGAGGCGCTGCCGGCGCTCGAGGAGGCCGTCGCCGCGCAGCCCGACGACGAGTCCGTGCTGGCCGACCTGTTGCGGAGCCTGGCCGCGGTGCGCGGGGCAGCCGCCGCGCTCGAGCGCTTCGAGACCTACCGGGCCGACCTGCGTGACCGGCTCGGCGCCGACCCGGGCCCGGCGCTCCAGCGGCTGCACCACGAGCTGCTCAGCCTCGACAACCCGGTCCGCGACGGCGTGCACTTCGAGGCCACCTCGCTGCTCGGCCGCGGCGAGGACATCCGCCGGCTGCGGGCGGCGATGGTCGCGTCGCGCGTGGTCTCGATCGTGGGCGCGGGTGGCCTGGGGAAGACCCGGCTGGCGCACGTGGTCGGCCGCGACGCGGTGCAGCCGGTCGTGCACTTCGTCGAGCTGGTCGGGGTCACGGCTCCGGACGACGTGGTCGGTGAGATCGGATCCGCGCTCGGCGTACGCGACTCGGTGAGCGGGCGACGCACGCTCACCCCGGAGCAGCGCGCCGACGTGCGCGGGCGGATCGCCCAGCACCTCGACCAGGCACCCAGCCTGTTGATCCTCGACAACTGCGAGCACGTCGTGGAGGCAGTGGCCGACCTCGTCGCCTACCTGGTCGCGACCACGCGCGAGCTCCGGGTGCTCACCACCACGCGGGCGCCGCTGGCGATCGCGGCGGAGCGCGTCTACCCCCTCGGTGAGCTCGGCACCGCCGACGCCTCGGAGCTGTTCGTCCAGCGCGCCGTCGCCGCACGACCCGACGTGGTGCTCGACGAGACCGTGGTCGCCGACATCGTGCAGCGGCTGGACGGCCTCCCACTCGCAATCGAGCTGGCGGCGGCCAAGGTGCGCGCGATGTCCGTGGCCGACATCGCGCGCCGGCTGGAGGACCGGTTCACGCTCCTGCGCGGCGGCGACCGCAGCGCACCCGACCGCCACCAGACCCTGCTGGCGGTCATCGACTGGTCGTGGAACCTCCTCGACGACGCCGAGCGGCGCGCGCTGCGCTGGCTCTCCACGTTCCACGACGGGTTCACCCTCGAGGCGGCCGAGAGCCTGCTCGGACCGGCCGCGCTGGACTCCGTGCACACCCTGACCAACCAGTCCCTGCTGGCTCTTCTCGAGAGCGACGCCGGCGTCCGCTACCGGATGCTCGAGACCGTTCGCGAGTTCGGCCGGATGCGGCTGCTCGACGCCGGTGAGGAGCGCGAGGCGCGGGACGCCCACCGGGCCTGGGCGGTGGCGTACGCCGACCGGTACGCCCGCACGCTGGTGAGCGAGGACCAGTTCGCCGCGGTCGACGCCGTCCGCGCCGAGGAGAACAACCTCGCCGACGTCCTGCGCGAGGCGCTCGCGACCGGTGACGCGGCGACCGTCGTCCAGGTGCTGGCGACGCTCGGCACCTACTGGATGATCCTGGGCGACCACCCCCGCATCTACGTGCTCGCCGAGGCGGTGTGCGAGGTCCTCGGCGGCTGGTCGCCGCCCGCAGACGTGGCCGACGCCGCCCGGGTCGCGCTCTCGGTGACGGTGAACAACGCGGTGATCGGCGAGGGGGCGCAGGCCGAGAAGCTGCGCGCGGTGCTGCGGGAGCTCGGGCCGGGCGACAGCGACCCGCGGATCGCCGCCCAGGTCACGATCATGCAGGACTTCGAGCCGACCCAGAGCGAGGCCTTCATCGAGCGGCTCCACGGGTACGCCGCCGGCGGCGACCGCCACCTCGCCATGGCCGCCCTGCTCTGGCTCGGCTTCGCCCTGGAGAACATGGGCGATCCGTCCGGCGCGATGCGGGCCGTCGAGGACGCGCTGCTCCGCGTCGACCCGCGTGACGGTCCCTGGACCCGGGCGATCCTGCACACCCAGGCCGGTCAGCTCGCGATGCAGCTCGGCCGGGTGGACGAGGCGCTCGTGCACGCCCGTGAGGCACTGCCCGTGCTCGAGCGCCTGGGTGCGGTCGACGACGCGCTCCAGCTGCGGTCGCTGATGGTGCTCGCCGCGATCTGGGCGGGCGAGCTGGACGAGGCCGAGCGCGAGATCGGTCTGCTCAACGAGGTGCGCGACATCGACTCCGTCTTCGGCGGCCAGCTGATCGGCTACCTCGGCGCGGCCGAGCTGGCCCTCGCGCGCGACCAGGCCGAGGCGGGTCTGGCGTTCTACCGGTCGGCGGTGGCGAGGGTCCGGGACTTCCAGTTCCCCGGGCTGGAGCTCACCGGCCTGGAGCCCTGGGTGCTGTTCGGCGAGGCGGCCGCGCTCGCGGCGCACGCGCATCACGCGTCGCGCGACGACGAGTTCGGTCTCGCGCTGTTCGAGTCCGTGCGCAGCCGGGTCGGGGGCGTCCTCGACCCGGCGTACCCCTACCGCGACTACCCCGTCTGCGGCGTGGTCTTCATCGCCCTGGGCCTGTGGGGCCTGCGCACCGGCGCGCTCCCCGAGGACGAGGCGATCCGGCTCCTCGTGCTCGCCGACGGGTTCGCCTACAACCGCAGCCTGCCGACGCTCTCGTGGGAGCGGGCGGCGGCCGCCGCCGACGAGCGGGCGCCGGGCGTGCTGGCGACGATCGAGGCCGAGTACGCCGGACGCCGAGGCCCTGACCTCCTCGAGGAGGCCAGGGCCGTGGTGGCGTCGATCGTCTGATCGGGGTCGGCGGGCTCGCCGTGGTTTCGGCAGGCTCAACCACCCGGTGGCTCAGGTTTCGAGCCGCCGTTCGCCCGGGCTCGCGAGCTCGCCCGAGCGAGGCTTCCTCAACCTCTTCGCGTCGCGAGCCTGCTCGTGCCTCGCAGGCTCGCGGCTCAGAGATGCCGCTTGTAGCTGCGCACCGAGAGCGGCGCGAAGATCGCGACGACCAGGACGCAGCCGAGGAGGGCCCAGCCGACGTCGCCGGTCACCTGTCCGTCGTTCATCAGGTCGCGCACCGCGGAGACCACGTGCGAGACCGGGTTGACCTTGACGAACGCCTGCAGCCAGCCGGGCATCGTGTCCTCCTTCACGAAGGCGTTCGACATGAAGGACAGCGGGAACATGATCATCATCGAGATGCCCTGCACCGCCTGGGCGGAGCGCGCGATGGTGCCGAGCCACGTGAAGATCCAGGCCAGCGACCACGCCGCGACGATGGTCAGCGCCCATCCGCCGAGCGTGCCGAGGAAGCCGCCGCCGGGGCGGTAGCCCATCGCCAGGCCGACCAGGATCGTGAGCGTCGCGGCGATGACGTAGCGGATCACGTCGGCCAGGGCGGGCCCGGCGAGCGGGGCGATTCGCGCGATCGGCAGGGACTTGAACCGGTCGAAGACGCCCTTGTCCATGTCCTCCCGCAGCTGGGTGCCCATCGCCATGCACGCGGTGAGCGCGGTCTGGGCGAGGATGCCGGGGATGATCAGCGGCATGTAGTTGGCCACGCTGCCGGAGATCGCCCCACCGAAGATGTAGGTGAACATCGCGGTGAACAGCAGCGGCTGGATGATCACGTCGAAGAACTGCTCCGGGTTGCGCCGCATCTTCTTCGTGGCCCGCCACGCCATCGTCAGGGTCTGGCTCACCGTCTCCTGGAAGCTGGTGTGCGAGCGGGTCCGGGCGACCAGGTCCAGCGGGTCCTGGACCGGCGTACGCGGCGTGGTGATCGTGGTGCTCATCGGGCCACCTCCAGGGCGGGCTCGTCGGTGCGGGAGTCGGACTGGTCGGACTGGCCGGTGTCGTGACCGGTGAGGGCGAGGAAGACCTCGTCGAGGGTGGGCTTGTCGACGCTCACCGAGGTGATCGAGATGCCGGACTGGCGCAGCGCGATCAGGACGTCGGCAGCCCGGTCGGCCTCGTCGAGGGCGACGTTCATCCGGCCGCCCCTCCCGTCGGACGCCTGCGGCGTCAGCACGGGCTCCTCGTGGAGAAGCCGTCGGACGACCTCGATCGCGAGCGCCTGGTCGGCGTCGTGCGCGAGCTGCAGCTGCAGCGAGGCGGCGCCGACCGACGACTTCAGCTCGTCGGGCGTCCCCTCGGCCACCTTGCGACCGCGGTCGATCACCGCGATCCGGTCAGCCAGCTGGTCGGCCTCGTCGAGGTACTGCGTGGTCAGCAGGATCGTGGATCCGTCGGCCACCAGGCCGCGGATCGTGTCCCACATCTGCCCGCGGGTGCGGGGGTCGAGCCCGGTGGTCGGCTCGTCGAGGAAGATCAGCGGCGGTCGGCTGATCAGGCTGGCGGCGAGGTCGAGCCGGCGGCGCATGCCTCCGGAGAACTGGCTGATCGGCTTGTCGGCCGCCTCCTCGAGCGAGAACTGGGCCAGCAGGCGCTCGGCGGTCGCCCGCGCCTCGGCGCGCGGCAGGCCCTGGAGCCGGCCGAACAGCCAGAGGTTCTCCGAGGCGGTGAGGTTCTCGTCGACCGAGGCGTACTGCCCGGTGACGCCGAGCAGCTGGCGGATCCGGTGTGGCTCCCGGCGTACGTCGACGCCGAAGATCTCGGCGTGGCCCTCGTCGATGGAGAGGAGGGTGGCGAGCATGCTGAGCATGGTGGTCTTGCCGGCGCCGTTGGGCCCGAGGACGCCGAAGATCTCGCCGCGGCGTACCTCCAGGTCGACGCCGTCGACGGCGCGGAAGTCGTCGAACGCCTTCACCAGGCCGGTCGCCTGGACTGCGTGTGTGGTCATGGTTGCTCCTTCGCGACCGCCGCTGCTCCCTGCAGCGGCCGGTCACGAGGAACTCTGCGACCTGCCGGTTTCACGCCGCCTACACGGCGGTTTCACCGTGACTCAGTACGGCTGTGGCGGCCAGGGCTGCTGGGTCTGGACCTGCTGCGTCTGGAACGGCGGGGCCTGGTCCTGCTGGCGGAGCACGACCGAGCCGACCAGCTTGTCGGCGAAGGTCTGGCGCTTGGCGTCCCACAGCGGCCACAGGTAGCCGAGGTAGCACGGGAGGCCGTCCAGGATGTGCAGGAGCGAGCGGCCGAACGTGAGCCAGCCGCCGAGGGGCTGGCCGGTGGTCTCCTTGACGACCCGGATGCCGATCCAGTGCTTGCCGAGGCTCGCGCCGGTGCGGCCCTGGCGGAGGATCTGGTTCCAGATCCCGAACCCGATGGCGCCGGCGTACCCGACGACCATGAGCAGGATGCCGACGGTCTGGGTGGCGTTGTCGATCGAGCCGCTCATCCCGGCCCCGAAGCCGGCGACGACGTAGCCGGGGACCAGCAGCAGCGCGTCCAGGATGTAGGCGCCCACGCGGAGTCCCCAGTGCGCGTAGGGGATCGCCGGTCCGCCGTAGCCGTACGGCGGGTGGCCCGGCGCCGCGGGGTAGCCGGGCTGTGCGGCGTACGGCGAGGCCGGCTGGCCCGACGGGTAGGACGGGTAGGACGACGGCGGCGGCGGAGGCGGCGGGGGAGGCGGCGGCGGCGGTGTCGAGCCGGCGGGGCCCGCGCCCCAGGGCGTCTGGCCCGGCTGGTCGGTCGGCTGGTCCGGATCGCTCATGCGCGTCCTCCTCGAGATCGGCCCGAGCCTAGAGGTCCCGCTGCGCGTCCGCCCGGGAACGCGTCGAAACTAAAAGTCAGGCTTGACTGTTTGTTGTTGCAGGAGTCAGGATGACCGCGTGACCAGCGGAGGGGTGGCGACGACGCGCGTGCCCCAGGAGGAGCGCACCCGCGCGATGCGGCAGCGGCTCCTCGAGGCCACGCTGCAGTGCCTGGTCGAGCACGGCTGGAGCGGCACCTCCACCACGCTGGTCTCCCAGCGGGCCGGGGTCAGCCGAGGCGCACAGCTGCACCACTTCCCGACCAAGGCCGATCTCGTGGTCGCCGCGGTCGAGCACATCGCGACCGTGCGCCGCGAGGAGCTCGCCCAGGCCGCCGCCGCGCTCCCGCGGGACCAGCGCCGCACCCGCGAGGTCCTCGAGCTGCTCGGCGAGCACTTCACGGCCGACGTCTTCGCCGCGGCGCTCGAGCTCTGGGTGGCCGCCCGCACCGACCCGCAGCTGCTGGCCGCCGTCGAGCCACTGGAGCGGGTGACCGGTCGCGAGACCCACCGGCTGACCGTCGAGATGCTCGACGTCGACGAGAGCCGCCCCGGGGCCCGCGAGCTGGTGCAGGCGACGCTCGACCTGATCCGCGGCCTCGGCCTGGCCAGCACGATCAGCGACGACCAGGCCCGCCGCGCACGCGTGCTCGACCGCTGGGCCGAGGTGCTCGACCACGAGCTGCCCCGCCGGGAGCACCACCGCCAGGAGAGAGGGACCCGATGACCGACAAGCGTGCCGTGCTGGAGCAGGTGCTCGCCGACCTGACCGCCGAGGGCGACCAGCTGGAGGCCGCGGTGGTCGGGCTCGACGAGGCGGCCTGGCGCACGCCGGTGCCCGCGGAGGGCTGGGACATCGCGACGACGATCGTCCACCTGGCGTGGACCGACGAGAGTGCGCTGGCCGCGGGCACCGACAAGGCGGCGTGGGACGCGCTCGTGCTCGCGGCGCTGGAGGACCCGCAGAACTTCGTCGACGTGCAGGCCTTCGAGGGTGCCCGGGCACCCGCTCCCGAGATCCTCGCGCGCTGGCAGCGCTTGCGGCCCGCCGTCGTCGCGATGCTGCGCGCCTACCCCGAGGGTCAGAAGCTCCCCTGGTACGGGCCGCCGATGAGCCCGACGTCGATGGCCACCGCGCGGTTCATGGAGACCTGGGCGCACGCCCTCGACGTGTACGACGCGCTGATCTCCGCCGGTGCGATGACCGCGCGGCCGGAGCCGACCGACCGGGTCCGGCACATCGCGCACCTCGGTGTGCGCACCCGCGACTTCGCCTTCGGGGTGCACGGGCTGGAGCCTCCGACCGACGAGTTCCGGGTCGAGCTGGTCTCCCCCTCCGGCGAGACCTGGACCTGGGGCCCGGAGGACGCGGCGCAGCGGGTCAGCGGGTCGGCGTACGACTTCTGCCTGCGGGTGACCCAGCGCGCGCACCGCGAGGACACCGACCTCGTCGCCGTCGGCGCCGACGCCGACCGCTGGCTGGACATCGCCCAGGCCTTCGCCGGTCCGGCCGGTGCGGGCCGGAAGGCCACGGTGCACGGTGGCTGAGGTCTCCGCAGGCTCGACGGTTTCGGCAGGCTCAACCACCGGGACCGTGCGGATCGGCAACTGCAGCGGGTTCTACGGCGACCGGCTCTCGGCGATGCGCGAGATGCTCGAGGGCGGTGAGCAGAGCCTGGACTACCTGACCGGTGACTACCTGGCCGAGCTCACCATGCTGATCCTCGGCAAGGACCGGCTGCGCGACCCGTCGCTCGGCTACGCGCGCACGTTCCTGACCCAGGTGACCGACTGCCTGGCGCTCGCGCTGGACCGCGGCGTGCGGATCGTCGCCAACGCGGGCGGGCTGAACCCGGCCGGCCTCGCCGCGAAGCTCGAGGAGGTCGCCGCGTCGCAGGGGCTGGCCGCGAAGATCGCGTGGGTCGACGGCGACGACCTCGCGCCCCGCGCGGCAGAGCTCGGGCTCGGCGGGGCGCTGACCGCGAACGCCTACCTCGGCGCGTTCGGGATCGCCCGCGCCCTCGAGGAGGGCGCCGACATCGTGGTGACCGGCCGGGTCACGGACGCCTCGGTCGTCGTCGGACCGGCGATCGCCCACCACGGCTGGTCGCGCACGGCGTACGACGCCCTGGCCGGCGCCGTGGTCGCCGGGCACATCGTCGAGTGCGGCACCCAGGCCACCGGCGGCAACTTCTCGGGCTTCCTCGAGCTCCCGCGCGACGCCACCCCGCTCGGGTTCCCGATCGCCGAGATCGACGCCGACGGCTCGTTCGTGGTCACCAAGCACCCCGGCTCGGGCGGCCTGGTGTCGCTCGACACCGTCACCGCGCAACTGATGTACGAGGTGCAGTCGACCCAGTACCTCGGCCCCGACGTGACCGCGGACCTCGCGTCCGTCCGGCTCTCCGACGACGGCCCCGACCGGGTGCGCGTCAGCGATGTCCGTGGGTCGCAGCCTCCGGAGCAGCTCAAGGTCTGCGTCAACGAGCTCGGCGGATTCCGCAACCAGATGGAGTTCGTGCTCACCGGCCTGGACATCGACGCGAAGGCCGACTGGGTGCGCACCCAGCTGGAGAGCCGGCTCGCCGAGCAGCCGCCTGCCTCGGTGTCGTGGTCGCTCGGCTCGCGGCCCGCCCCGGACGCGGACTCCGAGGAGGCGGCGTCCTGCCTGCTCCGCGTGGTGGTCAAGGACCCGTCGGGCGACGTCGTCGGCAAGCCGTTCAGCGCCGCCGCCGTCGAGCTGGCGCTGGCGTCCTACCCCGGCTTCACGTTGACCGCCCCGCCGGGCAAGCCGTCGCCGTACGGCGTCTACCGGCCGGCGTACGTCGACCGCGGCGAGGTCGAGGAGACCGTGCACCTCTGGGACGGCCGCACGGTCGTGATCCCGGAGTTTCGGCAGGCTCAACCACCGATGGATGAGGCTCAACCACCGATGGATGAGGCCCCACCACGGGTGGTTGAGCCTGCCGAAACCACCGGCGTCGTCGTCCCGACCGTCGAGCCGCCCGCCGCGGCGGCGTACGCCGAGGACACCCCGACCCGGTGCGTGCCGCTCGGCACGTTCGTGCACGCCCGCAGCGGTGACAAGGGCGGCGACGCCAACGTGGGCCTGTGGGTCGGCGGCGAGCGCGGCGAGCTGCGCGACCGCCGCGTCGCCTGGCTGCTGCACGTGATCACCGCCGACCACGTCCGCCGGCTCGTGCCGGAGGCCAAGGACCTCGACGTCGAGGTGTTCGGCCTGCCCAACCTCGGTGGGGTGAACGTCCTGATCCGGGGCCTCCTCGGCGAGGGCGTGGCCGCCAGCACGCGCTTCGACCCGCAGGCGAAGGCGCTCGGTGAGTGGCTGCGGTCGCGCAGCGTGCACGTTCCGGAGGACTTGCTGTGACCTTCCTGACCGACGAGCGCCGGGCGCTCCAGGCCGCCGCGCGGACCTTCGTCGAGCGCGAGGTGACGCCCCACCTGCAGGAGTGGGAGGACGCCGGCGAGATCCCGCGCTCGCTGCACCAGTCCGCGGCGAAGGCGGGCCTGCTCGGCCTCGGCTTCCCGGAGGAGGCCGGCGGCGAGGGCGGTGACCTGCTCGACTCCACGGCGATGCAGGAGGCGTTCTTCGAGGCGGGCGGCTCGTCCGGCCTGGCGGCGGGCCTCTTCACCCACGGCATCGCCCTGCCCCACCTGGTCGCCAACGGCAGCGCCGACCTCGTCGAGCGCTACGCCCGCCCGACGCTGGCAGGCGAGCTGATCGGCTCGCTCGCGGTCACCGAGCCGGGCGGCGGGTCCGACGTCGCCGGCATCCGCACGACCGCCGTGCGCGACGGCGACCACTACGTGATCAACGGCGCGAAGACCTTCATCACCAGCGGCGTGCGCGCCGACTTCGTGACCACCGCCGTGCGCACCGGCGGCCCGGGCCATGCCGGCATCTCGCTGATCGTCGTGGACAAGGGCACGCCCGGCTTCACCGTCGACCGCAGCCTGCGCAAGATGGGCTGGCACTGCTCCGACACCGCCGAGCTGTCGTACGTCGACGTCCGCGTGCCCGCGTCGAACCTCGTCGGCGAGGAGAACTCCGGCTTCTACCAGATCGCCGAGCAGTTCGTCGTCGAGCGGATCGGGCTCGCCGTGCACGCCTACGGCATCGCCTCGCGCAGCCTGGCGCTGACCGCGGCGTACGCCCGCGAGCGGGAGACGTTCGGCAAGCCGCTGATCGCGAACCAGGTGGTGCGGCACACGCTGGTGGAGATGCACCGGCTGGTCGAGGTCGCGCGCACCTACACCCGCGAGGTGGCGGCCCGCCATGTCGCGGGCGAGAACGTCATTGCCGAGGCGTGCCTGGCGAAGCAGACCGCCGTGGAGGCCTGCGAGACCGTCGTCGACCGGGCCGTCCAGATCCACGGCGGCACCGGCTACATGCACGGGACCGAGGTGGAGCGGCACTACCGCGACTCCCGGATCCTGCCGATCGGAGGAGGAGCGACCGAAGTGCTCACCGACCTTGCCGCCCGACTGATGGGCTACGCGTCATGACCACTGGGACTCCGGAGGTCGAGCCGTCGCCACAGGTGGTTGAGCCTGCCGAAACCCCCGCCGCGGTTTCGGCAGGCTCAACCACCGAGACCACCAACCGCGAGGCCATGCTCGCCAAGCTCGCCGACCTCGACGAGCAGCACGCGGTCGCCGTTGCCGGCGGCGGCGAGCGCAGCGTCGAGCGGCACCGCAAGCGGGGCAAGCTGCTGCCCCGCGAGCGGATCGAGCTGCTGATCGACCCCGGTACGGCGTTCCTCGAGCTGTCCCCGCTGGCCGGCTGGGGATCCGACTTCACCGTCGGCGCCAGCGTGGTCACCGGCATCGGCGTGATCGAGGGCGTCGAGTGCATGATCACCGCGAACGACCCGACGGTGAAGGGCGGCGCCTCCAACCCGTGGACCGTCAAGAAGATCTTCCGGGCCTCGCAGATCGCCGAGGAGAACCGGCTCCCCACGGTCGCGCTCGTCGAGTCGGGCGGCGCTGACCTGCCCACGCAGAAGGAGATCTTCATCCCGGGCGGGAAGCTGTTCCGCGACATCACCCGCTCGTCGGCGGCCAAGCTGCCCACGATCGCACTGGTCTTCGGCAACTCCACCGCCGGCGGCGCCTACGTGCCGGGCATGAGCGACTACACCGTCATGGTCAAGGAGCAGGCCAAGGTCTTCCTCGGTGGCCCGCCGCTGGTGAAGATGGCGACCGGCGAGGAGTCCGACGACGAGTCCCTCGGTGGCGCCGAGATGCACGCGCGCGTCTCCGGGCTGGCCGACTACCTCGCCGTCGACGAGCACGACGCGCTGCGGATCGGCCGGCGCATCGTCGCCCGGCTGAACTGGCGCAAGCCCGACCACGGCACGCGCATCCAGCTCGCGTACGCCGAGCCCGAGGCCGACCCCGACGAGCTCCTCGACCTGATCCCGCAGGACCTCAAGGAGCCGTTCGACCCGCGCGAGGTGATCGCGCGCATCGCCGACGGCCGCAGTGCCGGCAACGAGGTGGTCTTCGACGAGTTCAAGCCGCTCTACGGCGGCTCCCTGGTCACCGGCTGGGCGCGGATCCATGGCCACCAGGTCGGCATCCTGGCCAACGCGCAGGGGGTGCTGTTCTCCGAGGAGGCGCAGAAGGCCACGCAGTTCATCCAGCTGGCCAACCAGGTCGACGTGCCGCTGCTGTTCCTGCACAACACCACCGGCTACATGGTCGGCGCCGAGTACGAGCAGGGCGGGATCATCAAGCACGGCGCCCAGATGATCAACGCGGTCAGCAACTCGAGGGTGCCGCACCTGTCGGTGATCATGGGCGCGTCGTACGGCGCCGGCAACTACGGCATGAACGGCCGCGCCTACGACCCGCGCTTCCTCTTCACCTGGCCGAGCGCGAAGTCGGCGGTGATGGGGCCGCAGCAGCTCGCGGGCGTGCTCAGCATCGTCGCGCGGGCCGCCGCCGGGGCGAAGGGCAAGGAGTACGACGAGGAGGCCGACGCCGGCATGCGCGCCTTCATCGAGGCCTCGGTCGAGGAGCAGAGCCTGCCGTACTTCCTGTCCGGGATGCTCTACGACGACGGCGTGATCGACCCGCGCGACACCCGCACCGTGCTCGGCATCTGCCTGTCCGTGATCGCCAACGCCCCCATCGAGGGCACGGACCGCTTCGGCGTCTTCAGGATGTGAGGGAGATGTCGATGTCGATCCGTCAGGTGGTTTCGAGGCTCCTCGCTGGCGCTCGTCGCACCTCAACCACCCCCGATGTGACCGCCTCTCCGCTGGTTGAGGTGCGAGCGCAGCGAGCCTCGAAACCAAGGAGAGTCCTGTGATCCAGCGCATCCTGGTCGCGAACCGGGGCGAGATCGCGCGCCGCGTGTTCACGACCTGCCGTCGGCTCGGGATCGGCACGGTGGCGGTGTTCTCCGACGCCGACGCCGATCTGCCGTTCGTGCGTGAGGCCGACCTGGCCGTGCGGCTGCCGGGCGTCACGCCGGCCGAGACCTACCTGCGCGGCGACCTCGTCGTCGAGGCGGCGCGACGCGCGGGCGCCGACGCGGTGCACCCCGGCTACGGCTTCCTGTCGGAGAACGCCGGGTTCGCGCGCGCCGTGACCGAGGCCGGGCTCACCTGGATCGGCCCGACCTGGGAGTCGATCGAGACGATGGGCTCCAAGGTCGCCGCGAAGAAGCTGATGGCCGAGGCCGGCGTACCGGTGTTCGGCGAGGTCGATCCGGCGGCCGCCACGGAGGACGACCTGCCCCTGCTGGTCAAGGCATCGGCAGGCGGCGGCGGGCGCGGCATGCGGATCGTCCGGTCGCTCGACCAGCTCGCCGAGCAGGTGGCGCTGGCGTCGGCCGAGGCCGAGTCGGCGTTCGGCGACCCGACCGTGTTCTGCGAGCCGTACCTCGAGCACGGTCGCCACGTCGAGGTTCAGGTGATCGGCGACCAGCACGGGCAGGTCCTGGTGCTCGGCGACCGCGACTGCTCGATCCAGCGCCGCCACCAGAAGGTGATCGAGGAGGCGCCGGCGCCCGGGCTGCCGCACCACGTCCGCGAGACGCTGCACGAGGGCGCGCGGCTCGCCGCCGAGGCGATCTCGTACGTCGGCGCGGGCACCGTCGAGTTCATGGTGTCGGGCGACAAGGTCTCCTTCCTCGAGATGAACACCCGCCTCCAGGTCGAGCACCCGGTCACCGAGGCGGTCTTCGGGATCGACCTGGTCGAGCAGCAGATCCGCGTCGCCGAGGGCAACCCCGTGCCGCAGGCGCCCACCGATCCGCGCGGCCACGCCGTCGAGGTGCGGCTCTACGCCGAGGACCCGGCAGCCGACTACCAGCCGCAGAGCGGCCGGCTCGACCGGCTCGAGGTGCCGGCGGACCTGGAGTTCGAGCAGTTCGCGACCTGGGGCACCCGCCTGGACAGCGGCTTCGTCTCCGGCAACGACGTCGGCACCCACTACGACGCGATGCTCGCGAAGGTGATCGCGTGGGCGCCGACCCGGGCGCTGGCGCTCAGGCAGCTCGCCGGCCTGCTGCGGCGCTCGCGGGTCCACGGCCTGCGCACGAACTGCGACCAGCTGGTCGAGCTGCTCGAGCACCCGGTGTACGTCGACGAGCGCATGTCGACCGCGTTCCTCACCGAGGAGGACCTGGTCTCGACCTCCACCGGGCTGGTCCCGGGCGATCCGGAGGACCGGTCCCGCGCGTGCTTCGCGGCGGCGATGGCCGTCGTCGAGGAGGCGCGGCTGGCCCGCACGGTGCAGGCGGGCATCCCCGCCGGCTGGCGCAACGTGCACTCCGGGCCGCAGGTGGAGACCTTCGAGCTCGCCGGCGAGGAGCTGCGGGTCGGGTGGCGGCGTACGCACGAAGGGCTCGAGCTGGTCGACCTGCACGGTGACCTGGAGGGCGTCCGGCTCGACGGGGTGACGCCGATCGAGGGCGGCTACCGGGTCGTGGTCGACCACGACGACCTCCGCGCGCCGTACGACGTGTTCGTCACCGGCCACCGCGTCGACGTCGAGTCGGCCGCCGGCCACCTCGCGCTGACCCGGGTGCCGCGGTTCGTCGACCCGGCCGAGCAGGTGCACGCCGGGTCGCTGCTCGCCCCGATGCCCGGCACCGTGATCGCGGTGCAGGCGGAGTCCGGCGCCGCCGTCGAGCCCGGGCAGCCGCTGCTCGTGCTCGAGGCGATGAAGATGCAGCACACCATCAACGCACCGACCGCCGGCCTCCTCGAGGTCGCGGTGCAGGTGGGTCAGCAGGTTTCCGCGGGCGACGTGCTCGCGGTGGTTTCGGCAGGCTCGACCTCCGAGGAAGACGAAGGAGACCAGGGATGACCATCGCGTTCAGCGAGTCCGAGGAGCGCCAGGAGCTGCGTCGCCAGGTGGCCAGGCTCGCCGCCACGTTCGGTCGCGACTACTTCACCGAGAAGGCGCGCAAGGGCGAGAAGACGACCGAGCTGATGGAGGCGGTCGGCAAGGCCGGCTACCTCGGCGTCAACCTGCCCGAGGAGTTCGGCGGCGGTGGCGGCGGCATCGGGGATGTCGCCGCGGTCTGCGAGGAGCTCGCCGCGCAGGGCTGCCCGCTGCTGATGATGGTGGTCTCGCCGGCGATCTGCGGCACCGTGATCTCCCGGTTCGGCACCGAGGAGCAGAAGCAGAAGTGGCTGCCCGGCATCTGCGACGGCACCGGCACGATGGCCTTCGCGATCACTGAGCCCGACGCCGGCTCGAACTCCCATCGGATCACCACGACCGCCCGGCGCGACGGCGACGAGTGGCTGCTCAAGGGCCAGAAGGTCTTCATCTCCGGCATGGACGAGGCCGAGAACGTGCTGGTCGTGGCGCGCACCGAGGACGCGAAGACCGGCAAGCTCAAGCCCTGCCTCTTCGTCGTCCCCACCGACGCGAAGGGCCTGACCTACCAGCACATCCCGATGGAGTTCACCAGCCCGGAGTGGCAGTTCCAGGTCTTCATCGACGACGTCCGGCTGCCGGCGGACTCGCTGGTCGGTGACGAGGACGCCGGCCTGATCCAGCTGTTCGCCGGCCTCAACCCGGAGCGGATCATGGCCGCGTCGTTCTCCACGGGCATCGCCCGGCACGCGCTCGAGCGCGCCACGGCGTACGTCAAGGACCGGCAGGTCTGGGGCGAGCCGATCGGCGCCCACCAGGGCATCGCGCACCCCTTGGCGCAGTCCAAGATCGAGATCGAGCTGGCCCGGCTGATGACCCAGAAGGCCGCGGCGCTCTACGACGCCGGCGACGACATGGGTGCAGGCGAGGCCGCCAACATGGCCAAGTACGCCGCCGCCGAGGCCGCCTGCGACGCCGCCGACCGTGCCGTCCAGGCCCACGGCGGTAACGGCATCACCCAGGAGTACGGCGTCGGCGGCCTCATCCTCGCCGCCCGCGTCGGCCGGATCGCCCCGGTCAGCCGCGAGATGATCCTCAACTTCGTCGGCATGCACTCCCTCGGCCTGCCCAAGTCCTACTGACACACTCGTTGAGTTGGGTGCAACCGCCCTTCGAGTAGCGAGAAACCGTCCGGAACGCCGGATCACCCTCCCCTTCGAGGGCGGGGACTCGCTACTCGCCGGGCGGTTTGGCCCAACTCAAGGGGCGATTTCACCCAACTCGACGAGGAGCGGCATGACGGAGCTGGTGCACTACGAAACGGGCGACGACGGGGTCGCGACGATCACGCTGGACTCGCCGCACAACCGCAACGCACTGTCGCGGCAGCTGGTCGGAGAGCTGTTCGACCGGCTCGACCGGGCGGCCGCGGACGACGCGGCGCGGGTCGTGGTGCTCCGGTCGGCCGACCGGGTCTTCTGCTCCGGCGCCGACCTGAGCGAGGCCGCGACCGGGTCGATGGAGGAGGGCGCCCGCGCGATCGTCGACCTGCAGCGGCGCATCCTCGCCCACCCGCTGCCGGTGGTCACCCGGCTGGCCGGACCGGTGCGGGCCGGCGGGCTGGGGATCGTCGCGGCCAGCGACGTGGTGATCTGCAGCGAGGAGGTGACCTTCGCGTTCACCGAGTCGCGGCTGGCGCTGGCGCCTGCGGTCATCTCGCTGACGGTGCTTCCGCGGCTGACCAGCCGGGCGGCGTACGACACGTTCCTGACCGGGCGGACGTTCGCGGCCGCCGAGGCCGCGGCGATGGGCCTGGTCACGCGGTCGGTGCCGGACGCCCACCTCGACGAGACGGTGTCGGCCGTCTGCGCCGAGCTCGGCAAGGCGCACCCGCAAGGGCTCCGGGAGACCAAGGCGCTGCTGGCGCGCCCGATCCTGGCAAACGTCGAGGCGGGCGCCGAGGACATGATCGCCCTCAGCGCCCGCCTCTTCGGCTCCGACGAGGCGCGAGAGGCGATGCTCGCTTTCCTCAGCCGGAAGACCTGACCGGCGCCTGCGTCAGCGGAAGATGCGCGGGCTGTAGATGCCGGACGTGCCGTTGCTCAGGGCGTCGTCGATCCACATCGTGTCGCTGCTCGTGAAGCCCGTGAACGACATCCCGGCCATGGCGACCTGGACCCAGCGGGGCTTGCCCAGGCAGGAGCGCGGTACGACGACCGTGGCGGTCTTCGCGGTGTAGTCGATCCGGTGCGCGATGCGGCAGGCGATCGCCTTCTTGGGTCGGGTCGGCTTGGTCATCCGGACCCGGCCGCCCGGGAAGGTCGCGTTGCCGACGAGGGTCACCACGCGCCGCATCGACGGCGTGCGGATCACGAAGACGTGCGTGTTGAACTCGCTGTTGGCCTGGAGGTCCAGGTAGCGCAGCTGCAGCACCACGGCGCGACGCTTGTGCCGGATCGTGCTGCCCACGACGTCGCCGACCGTGCGGGTGGGCGCCGGCGTGGGAGCCGTGGACGTGGCGGGCGCCGTGTACACGTCGCCGGTGCCGTCGGCGTGGCTCCAGGAGTTCGCCTCCGCCGCGGTGGGCACCAGCACGGCGACGACGGTCGCCAGGGCCAGGGCGCTGGAACGGATGAGCTTCACGGGACCTCCCGAGATCGAGGGCGGTCCGGGGCGACCGCACCGGGGCAGGCTACGTCGTGCCGCAGGACCGCGCGGCCGTTTTCCGGACTCCGCTCAGAGCGGGATCCTCCGGCCGTAGACGAGGGCGCTCTGCAGGCCGCTCGCGATACCGGCGGCCCGGGCGTCGTCGGCGTACGCGAAGGTCGCGCCGGCGACCGTCGACCGGATCCCGACCCGGACCCAGCGCGGGGTGCCGAGACACATCCGCGGCACGCGGAGCATGACCCGGTTGCGTTCGTAGCTGATCCGGTGGGTGACGGCGCAGTCGACCACTCGACCGTGCGCGTCGGTCATCGTCGTGGTGCCCTCCCAGTGCCCGGGCAGCGCGTCGAGCTCGATCGTCCGCGCCCGCCACGGGGTCTTGATCCCGATCAGGTGGAAGTTGCCGTTGCCGCGGTCGACCAGCTCGCGGAACCTGATCTGGATCCAGATCGCCAGCCGGGCGTGGACGACCCGCGTCGCGACGATGTCGCCGGCGACCTGCGCGGGGTCGGGGGCGTAGACGTTCGAGCCGACCGGGCTCCTGGCGACGTCTCCGGCCGGGTCGCGGTGCACGAGTATTCCAGCGCTCGCCGAGCCGGCCGGGCCGAGCAGCGCGAGGCCGAGGACCCCAGGGGCGAGCAGCCCGAGCGCGACGGAGCGGTCCAGCCTCATGCAACCTCCCGGGGCGGTCCCTCGCCGCCGCACGCACAGTAGTGGAGCCGGGGGCGACGACGAGGGACGCGCGACCAGAAGTTGGTCAGAGCCGCGCGACCGGCACGGAGACCCAGCCACGGACGAACGGCGACTCGTGCCGGCGTCCGGCCGCGGCGTCCAGCGAGATCCACGGATGAGCCTCGAGCAGCTCCTCGAGGGCGACCCGCGCCTGCAGCCGGGCGAGGTGGCTGCCGATGCAGAAGTGCGGCCCGCTGCTGAAGGACAGGTGCCGCGGGATCTCCCGGCGTACGTCGACCCGGTCGGCGGTCGGGCCGAACTCGCGCGGGTCGCGGTTCGCGGCGGCGTACAGCATCATCACCTTCTCGCCGGCAGGGATCGTGGTGCCGTCGACGTCCACGTCGCGCAGGGTCGTGCGGGCCAGCCCTTGCACGGACGACTCGAGCCGCAGGAACTCCACCAGCGCACCGGGCAGCAGCGAAGGGTCGTCGAGGAGGAGCCGGCGCTGGTCGGGCGCCTCCTCGAGCAGGGCCAGCGCGTGCGTGATCAGGCTCGCGGTGGTGTCGCTGCCCCCGGCCACGACGACGAAGCAGAAACCCAGGACGTCCCAGTCGCTCAGCCGCTGCACCGACCCGTCGTCGTCCGCCACCTCCGCCTCGACGAGCGCGCCGAGCAGGTCGTCGGCCGGCTCGGCCCGGCGCGCGGCGATCGCGGCGGTGAAGTACTCCATCATCTCGGCCATCGCGGTGAGCGCGTCCGTGGACGCGTGGCTGCCGGTGAGGGCTGCACTGTCGAAGCCGTCGTTCTGCAGCTCGGTCAGCGCCAGCACCCAGGGCGCGAACCGCTCCCGGTCGGCCTCGGGCACGCCGAGCAGCTCGGCAAGCACGTACGTCGGGACGGTGCTCGAGAACTCCGCGTGGAAGTCGACCGTGGCTCCGTCGGCGTACCGGGCCGCCAGCTCCTCCAGCCGCGAGCGCACGAACGACCGGATCCGCGCCTCGAGCACCGCGACCCGCTTCGGCGTGAAGCCGCGGCCGATCAACGCACGCAGCTGGGTCTGTCGGGGAGGGTCGAGCATCACGATCGTCGGGGGGATGCCGAGCTGGCCGATCTCGTCGGGGAAGAAGGTGAGCCCGCCGGCCGAGGAGAAGACCTCCGGCCGGCGGACCGCGTCCCACACGTGCTCGAACCGTGAGAGGGCCCAGAACGCGGGCGCCCGGTGGTCGGCCGGGTGGTGGTGCACCGGGTCGTGCTCGCGAAGCCAGGCGAACGCCGGGTAGGGGTCTGCGAGGAACGCCGGGTCGAGGGGGTCGTAGGTCACGGGCGTCATGCGCAACTCCCTGAGAGGATCTAACAAGACTTGTTAGTAACAGATCTTGTTAGTATCTGTAATCGTGGCCCGCGATGCAACCCTCACCCGTGCCCGGCTCATCCGCGCGGGCGAGCGGCGTTTCGCGCGCGACGGGGTGCGCGGTGCCCGTGTCGCCGACATCGTGCGGGACGCCGGCCAGGGCAACGACTCGGCCGTGGGCTACCACTTCGGCTCGCGCCAGGGCCTGCTCCACGCGATCGTCGAGCGTCACGTCGCCCAGATGGACCGGAGTCGGGTGCTCCCGCCGCCGGGCAGCGGCCTCCGCCCCCTGGTGGAGGCGATCGTGTTGCCGACCGCGGCGCTGCTCGTCACCGAGGAGGGGCGGGACTTCCTGCGGATCATGGAGCAGGTGTCGGACTGGTCGGGTCTCGGCGCCGGGCGGCCCAACCCGGTCCTCGAGGGCACCGTGCTGGCCGCACAGCTGGAGGCCCTCGACTCCCTCCTGGTCGCACGGGTCGGCCGCGTCCTGGCGCGGGAACGGGCCGCGCTCCTCGTCACCTTCCTGACGGCTTCCCTGGCCGAGCGCGCTCGCTCACGCGCGAACGGTGCCCGCCAGCGCCTCGGCCACGAGAAGTTCACCGACCACCTCGTCGACCTGCTGACCGCTGCGCTCGCGGCCTGAGCACGACGAGGACCGGGAGAGCCGGCTGCCTACTCGAGCACCACCGGGTCGCCGACCTCGATCGGCCCGGTGGTCTCCGGGATCAGCTGGATCCCGAACCACGTGTTGTGGTCCCACTGCCGGTGTCGCGCCAGCGTGCGGATCGGCTCCTTCGCCGTGGTCAGGTCGACGAGCGAGATCGTGGTCATCACGCACCGGTCGATCAGCTTCGCCTTGCGGAAGGCGACCGCGCCGATCCGCAGCCGGTGCCAGTCGTCCTCCGCGAAGGGCTCGGCGCCCCGGACCACGACGTTGGCGCGGAACCGCTCGATCGGCAGCGGTGGCTCGGGCTCCTCGCCTCGCTGGAGGGCGTCCTCGACCATCCACTCGTTGAGCCGGGCGAGCGAGTCGAGCGAGGTCAGGGTGACCGGGTAGCCGTCGGCGAAGGCGGTGTGGTCACCCGGGCGGCCGTACGCCGGGTTGAGCGATCGGCGCTCCGGGTCGTCGCACCAGACGAGGGTGAGGTCGTCGCGCCCGAGGACCTTCCGCACCCAGGCGCTGGCCGTCTCCTCCGCGGGCCGGGCGACGAGGTCGTGCCGGTGCAGGCGCACCGGGATCGGCGCGGTGTCGGGCTCGACGACGTCGATCGGCTCGTGGCCGTCGGCCGAGAGCCGGAGCGCGGTGCCGGCCTCGGGCTCGGTCTCGGGTGTGTCTGCGGTGATCGAGAACAGCTCGTGCACCTCGCGGGCGGTGACCAGGGTGCCGCCGTCGTCGACCACCATCCAGCGCCGGTCGCCTGCCAGGCCCCACGGTCGCACCTCGGCACGCTCGAGGTGACGGATCGCCGTGCTCTTGACCGGGTGGATCGCCAGGGCGCTCACCTCGATGCTCATCGGGGCAGCCACCCGTCGAGCCGGTCGAGGCCCTGCTCGATGTCCTCGGCCGAGCCTGCGAAGGACAGTCGCACGAACTCCCGTCCTCGCCTGGTGTCGAAGTCGATGCCGGGCGCCATCGCCACGCCCGTCTCGTCGAGAGCGCGCAGGCACCACGCGTACGAGTCGTCGGTCAGGTGCCCGACGTCGGCGTAGACGTAGAACGCACCGTCCGCGGGCGCGAGCTTGTCGATCCCCAGGCGAGGCAGGCCGTCGAGGAGAAGGCGGCGGTTCGCGGCGTACCGGTCGACGTGGCCGTCGAGCTCGGCGTACGACTCCGGCGTGAAGGCGGCGATCGCGGCGTACTGGCTGAGAACGGGCGGGCAGATCGTGAAGTTGCCGGTGAGCACGTCGACCGGCCGGCGCAGGTCCTCGGGCACGAGCATCCAGCCGACGCGCCAGCCTGTCATCGAGAAGTACTTCGAGAACGATCCGAAGGTGACGCCGGTGCGCGAGGTCTGCCACGCCGAGGACGTGCCGCCGGCCCCGTAGACGATCCCGTGGTAGATCTCGTCGGAGATCAGCCGGACGCCGTTCTCCTCGCACCAGCGCGCGATCGCGGCCAGCTCGTCGGCCGGGATCATCGTGCCGGTGGGGTTGGCCGGCGAGGCGATCACGACGCCGGCGATCGGCCCGGGCACCGACTCGAGCAGCGCGACGGTCGGTTGGAACCGCGTCTCCGGGCCGCAGTCGACCTCGACGACCTCGCAGCCGAGCGCGGTGAGCACGTTGCGGTAGCAGGGGTATCCCGGTCGGGCCATCACGACGCGGTCGCCCGGCTCGAAGGCCGCCAGGAACGCGAGCAGGAAGCCGCCGGACGAGCCGGTCGTCACGACCACGTCGTCGGCGCGGACCTCGATGCCGGACCTGGTCCGGTGGTGCTCGGCGATCGCGGCCCGCAGCTCGGGTACGCCGGTCGCGACCGTGTAGCCGAGCAGGTCCTCGTCGAGCAGCCGCTTGGCCTCCTCGCGCACCGCTCGCGGCGCCCCGGTCGAGGGCTGGCCGGCGACGAAGTTCACCAGGTCGCCCCGGCTCGCCTGCCGCGCCTTCGCCGCTGCCAGCAGGTCCATCACGTGGAACGGCGGCACGTTCGCCCGCTGGGCGACGTGGAGGCGCTGGGCGATCTGGCTCACGGGCCCACGCTATCCGGCCGCTCCGGTGGTCGAGGTGCGAGCGCCGGCGAGGCGTGGTTGAGGAGCTCCGGTGGTTGAGGCGCGAGCGCCGGCGCTCCGGTGGTTGAGGTGCGAGCGCCAGCGAGCCTCGAACCCCCCCGGATCGTCCCGGAGGGCACGAGGACCCCTGCCCTCCCTCGGCAGGGGTCCTCATTCCGCGGCAGGAGCCGCAGTCGGCGGCCGCCAAGGGAGCAGCCTCCGCTCTCGTTCGTGCGCCGACCCGTCAGGGCCTGACCTGCACGTTGCCCCCGTTCAAGTTGATCTGCCCGCTCGGGGAGCCCAGCTGGTAGTACGTGCCCGAGCTGTCCCAGACCTTGAGCGCGTACGTGTCCGGCGCCGGCGAGCTCGAGGCGCCCGGCTCACCTTTGTCGGTGACGTCGACCTGGAACTGCCGATTCCCGCCGAGGCTGTAGGACACTCCGGTCTGGCGGTTCACCGCGGTCACGTTGCTCTTTCCGGTGAAGGTCGCGGTGCAGATCTTCGGCGTCGTGGTCCCGCAGGTCTGGGTGAGCGCGCTCATGGCATTGCTCTTGATGATCCAGTTGTAGTCGCCGGCCGGCAGGTAACCACCCGCCGGGTTCGCGACCTGGTTCACCGTGAGGGTCTTCCGGTAGATGTAGAGGCTGTTCCCCTGGACGCCTCCGTTCTTCTGGTACTTCACCGTGAACCCGAAGTTGCTGCGGGTGGACAGATTCGGCTCGATCAGCCAGCCGCCGCCAGTGGTGAACCCGGTGCCGGAGTTGACCACCGTCAGGGCGGCGTCCTCGACGGGAGCGACGTAGAACGAGTTCGCCACCAGCTCCATCTTCACCGTGTAGTTGTCCGCCACCAGTCCTGACACCGTGCAGCTCGCCGTGCCCGTGCCACCGGCCACGTTGGACACCGTGGCGGTGCAAGAGCCCTTCTCGGTGTCGCCGTAGCCGTACACCGTGAACTTCACCTGAGTGGTGCCCAGCTTGGTGCCGAGCGTTCCGTCGGCCGCCTCCGTCACGGCCGCCGCGAGGTGGGCGGTGCCCGTCGAGGTGCTCGAGGTCGAGCCGGTGCTGACGAGGGAGTCCCCGGTGTACTCGAGGGCCGCGTTCTCCTGCGTCACGGTGAGCGTCCCGTTCGTGAACGTGAAGGAATAGTTCGCTGCGGCGAGAGATCCGATGCTGGGTGTGATCGGGTACGAACCGGCCGGGCTCTCGGCGCCCGCCGTGGTGGAGAAGCCGGGCGAGCCGGTGACGCCGGAGGTAGCGAGCGTCTCGCCGTTGGCGAAGCCGGTCAGCGTCGCCGTGAACGCCGGTGTCGGGTCGCTGTACTGGCGTCCCTTGTCGTTGGCTGTGACGGTGAGCGCCTTCTTGGTCACGTCCAGGATTCCTGGGGCGTAGGTGATGGCGTAGTTGTCGCTGGTCAGCCCGTTCGGGGTGACGGTGTAGGCGGCGACCG
>NZ_RJSF01000045.1 GCF_003725535.1 Nocardioides pocheonensis
GACCTGGCCACCAGTGGGGACTTTTTCATGGCCACGGACACACGACGTTGGATCGCAGCCGGCCCGCCCGTGCGCCGAGCCACACCAAAAGCGCGCAGTGCGGTACAAATCCTCGCGGGTCTCACTCGGCGGAAGTAGTCGTCAAAGGGCCGACCACCTCCCCGGACCTCCGGCTCCGGGCACAGCCGCGCGACATCGGGACCGGCCGCCTCGGGACCCTGGTCGTTAGCCGGACCTCAAGGGCAATGTCGCGGAGATCCCTCTCCCCTGACCCTTGATCGGTGAGTCGAGCCCACGGACCTTGCCAGCCGTAACGGAGCGTCGGGCGCTCGCCCAGGAACCGGCAGGCAAGCTGGGATAGGGAGCCCGCCGCAACCAAGGGTGCGACTTAGGACCTACGTCCTCACTTGGCTCCGACAGGGCCCGTTTGCTCTCACATTCCGATACTACTGAACGGTAATCAGTCTCGGTTCTCTAGGTTTCTCTTCGAACCGGCGCGGGTCACCTTTTCCGCTCCCCTCTGGCGGCACCCCGCTCCCCCCGAGCGCGTCGCTTGAGCGGTCTCCCGCCCGCGCCGGTTCTCCGTCGGCAAGGCTCGACGGGACTCGGGGGACTGGGTCGCCGCCCGCCACACGCACACCTGCGTGGCGGCGACCTGGAACCCGTTTGTCACCCGTCGCTGCGCGGCGCCCCTGAGATTACGACGTGAACTCGAAGAGGCTCCTCGAACGACATCTGCACCTGAAGTCGGACGCCCAGGAGACGGCCAGCCTTGAGGGCGGCCCAGCGGATGTCAACCACGCATTGCTCGTCCGGCTCGTTGACGGCGAACCGGTAGGCGCCGTGCTCAGCTACCCCTCTCGCGATCGCCTCTTCCGAATGGGGCTCTCGCATCAACTCACCTTTCGCGCCCGAGAGGGAAGCCGTGGTGACTACCGGCGTTGGTGTGCATCGCTGCGTCAGCGCGAGTTCATTCGAAGCTGGTCAGCTTCCCAGTCAAGCGAACCTCCGACAGAGCCCGGACCAATGCATCGACCGCGGGATCCTTCGAGGTGGGTCGAACTTCGGAAGGGCTGCGCCTCTTGACGAGCCAGGGGACCAGCGCGTGTTGAGCCAGCTCCTCATCGACCCTGCTCGCGCCCTCCAGCGACGCCGCCTGGTCGCTCGAAGCGACCATCTTGCGCCGTCGACTACCTCGCCGAGCGGCCCGTAGCTGCAGGATCCCCCACAAAAGCGCCTCCCTGACCGCCGACCCGTACGGGCCCAGGACCACGGTGGAGTCCGCAGCAACATGCAGTTCGAGCACACCCAACGTCGGGTGCGGACCCAGCGCGTTCGCGAACGCGAGATCGAGCAACCTCACGCGGTGCGACCAGAACGCGAGTTCATAGCCGGGGGCGCCAATCTCATCAGGCTCCACGACCGTCGCAAACCACCCGCGCTCACTGCACCAGAGCAGACACGGCAACTTCCGCTCAGAGCTGGCCCACCATCCCCACACGCGTACCGATGGACTCGTCGCCCGGTCGAGCAGCACCGCCGGGTGCGAATGCTCCTCGAACTCCTGCCCGCGGCATCGCTTGAGGACGTCGCTGAGGGCCAGGAACTCCTCCTGTGCCGTCTTCGCGACTGCCACGACCCCTCCCCAAGGTTCCGCCACCGAGCCCCTCCGCGGGGGGCCCGCAGAAACTGAGACCCGAGGAAACCGGTGCAATTCGGCGTTGAATTCGCAGACCAAGGGAGATGGGTCGCGAGTCACCCGGACTGAACCGATTCGCGCCAAATGCTAGTGAAATCGAGAATCGTTACCGGGAAGTAGTATCGTATGTGTGGTGTGACGGTGATCACATCACGTGCACTACTCCGCGTGGACTTTGGTATGCCCAGCGCTGGTGCCGGGTGCCGTCTAGTGCCGCGCATTCGCGAAACCCAAGGTCAAACGCGATCACCAGAAGGTCAGCCGCCCGTGGCCGCTGACGCCTCCGTAACCGGGAACGCTGCATATCCAATCCGAGCACCCAGGGTGAACGCGACCGGATCGGTGTGCACCTCCTGCACTGGATAGTTGGAGAAGCTGCACGCACTGGTCGAACGCGAAGGCGTTTGGTCCCACAATCCCCGGTTGTCTCCACGGCGCGGCCCCCAAGTTCGAACTCAGCCGTTCTGGGCGTAGGTCAGGGACGTTGGGCGAGGGGTCGGGGTGGTTCGGGTGGGTGGCCGGTCATGGTTTCGATGAGCTCGGCGGCGACGGTGCTGACCTTGCGGTTGGAGTTCTGGGAGGCGTGGCGCAGGATCTCGAATGCCTCGTGGGCGCCGATCTTGCGGGTGACCATCAAGATGCCGAGGGCTTGATCGATCACGGCGCGGGTGGTCAGTGCTTCGTGCAGCTCGTCGTCGAGGACGATGTGGCTGGCGTGGCGCAGCAGGATGGTCAGGGCTGTGACGGCCTGGGCGGTGAAGGCTTCGGCGTGGGTGATGTCGGGGTCGGTGAAGCCGTGCGTCGCGGTGGCGAACAGGTTCAGTGCGCCGCGGGTGTGGCCGTCGAACGTCAAAGGCAGGGAGAAGACACTGTGGACGCCGTTGGACAGCGCGTATCCGGGGTAGTCGCCCCACCGGCTCTCGGTGGACATGTCGGGTACTTCGATGCGTGTTCCCAGATGGATCGCTTCCAGACACGGCCCGCGGCCGTGCACGTACTGAAGCTCGTCCATGCGCATCGCGACCTCGTCGCTGCTGGCCACGGTGGTCAGCTGGCCATCGCGGCGCAGGGTGATCCCGCAGTGCGCGCCCGGCACGATGGCCGCAGCCAGCACGGAGAGCTGGTGCAGGAACTCAGTGACGTCGGGGCCGTCGAGGATCAGGTTCTGGAGCTCGGCGTAGGCCGCGGACAGGTCGAGAGGCTGCGGGCCTTCTGGCGTCGGAGACGCGCCGGAGATCTCGTCCATCGTTTCGGGTCCAGACTGCGCCGACAGGTCGGGGCGCGATGGTGTGCGCCAAAGGCGATGCCGCGGCGTATGGCGACACACTGGGAACCCTCAGTACCTAGAGCCTAAGCCCGACGTTCGCACAACGGATCGCCTTGGCCATGGCAATCGGAGGGGCCAGGGGCTAACGTTTCATTCAGGTGTGGATAGGCGCCTGCAGACGGACCACGTCCCAGCCCCAAACCGAGGTCCGCCAGCATCGCTCCGTGAAGTGACCGGGGTCGGGAATGCCATTGGCTCTCACGCAGCCAGTAATCCGCCCTGATCCTCTCCACGGCGCGTCGCGCTTGTGCACATGCCATGTCGTTGGCGCGGGCCCGCGATCGGGGGACGAAGACCCGCGCCAGCGACAAGGAGCAATAGAGACGAGGGGGCCGAAGGGCCTGGAGAGGTTGCACCGCAGGGTGCTCGCCGATCAGGGCAACTCAGCGCTGCCTCGGGGTTGCGGAGTTGTGATCGTGACGAACACGCCCGCAAGCCGCCTTGCGGTCAGAAGGAGCGCCTGGCGGAGCCCCTTTGAGCCGCTCGGTGTTGCACTCCGAGTCCGCGTCGTAGCGCGGGCGGTGCGTTGCTTGTCAGTTCGGATCGGTGAACCAGAACCGCGGCGCGTCAACGGTCGTTTTGCTCAGCGAGCACCGTGCGCATGAGCTTCTCCAAGCCTTCCTCCGCGCGCTGAAGACTCCGCCCGTCCGGGTCGACGTAGGTCACGGTCAACGTGACCGTGGGATCAGCAGGCCCACGAGACGGCCCCACGCGCACTCGAGCACGGCCGCCGAGGACACGCCCCGCCTGGTGGGCGGCCCACTGGAGGTCGACGAAGCGTTGCGCCGGCGAAGGATCGATTTCGGCGATGTACTGGCCGTCGATCCACAACTTCGAGGCGATCTCGATAACCCGATCCCATTGAGGATCTTTCGACGTCTCTGACCGCATAGACACCCCCGAGAATGGGTCTCATCCCTCAGGCACTACATGCCCAGAACCGGGGCGCCCGAAACGTACTGACTCGAGGAGGCCGGGGCGTGAGCGCGCTGCGCGACACGACATGACCGCGGCCGCGCCCCGCTGAACAGCCGACGTGACCGTTGCGGCACCAGATGCCGGCTACCAGCTCTCGACAGCCGAGCCCCTGCCTGCGACAGCCACTCTGCAGCGAAGGTGCGTGAAGCCTGACTCGACGACGTTGGTCGACTGATCTCTCACACTGAGTGTCAGGACTCAGCGCCACGGGCGCGGTCGAGCACAACGTACGGAGTGGGTGAGTCGGCCAAGCGAGACGACGGCTCTCGATAGGTTCCCCGTGCGCGAAGCATCGGTTCGGCAACCTCATATGTCGACCCTCGCGTCAGCGGATGGGGCACGCGGGTCGTGATGATCACCCGGTCGACGTGCTTCCAGCGTCCGGGTCAGGAGTCGATGTGATCTGGGCGAGCTGGTCGGTCAGGTAGGTACGGATCCGGTCCCGGTTCTCCTGCTCGAGCTGTTCCAACTGTGCCACCTCGGCCTCGAGGGCGGC
>NZ_RJSF01000046.1:0-34504 GCF_003725535.1 Nocardioides pocheonensis
TGGCCCGCCACCGAACCGATCACGATGATCCGACCGGACCTCTGCGGCACCATTCGCAGCGCGGCAGCGCGACAGGCGTAGAACGCCCCGGTCAGGTTGACTCCGATGACCTTCGACCAGAGTTCCGGGGTGGTCTCCGCGACATCTGCGTAACCGTCGAATACTCCGGCGCAGCTGATCATCACATCGAGCGTTCCCCCGAGCGATGCTGCTTCCTCGACGAATCGTTCCATCGACTCGTAGTCACTGACGTCGACCTGTCGGGTGTGCAGGTTGGCCGGGTCGCCGAGCTCCTTGACGGTCTCGTCGAGACGGCCCTGGGAGACGTCGCTCGCGAACACCTCGTAACCTGCCGTGACGAACGCCTCGGCAATGGCTCGACCGATGCCGGAGCCGGCTCCGGTGATCGCGGCGGTGTGCTTGTTCATGGAAGACAACGTAGATCTCGTTTCCTGTGAGTGTCAGTGGACCGACGCGCCCTGGCCCGCCGGCGCCGGATCGTCAACCGACGGCCGCGGTCCCCCCGTTGTGGCGGAACATGACGAACCACTGGCCGTCGTGGCAGACCTCGCCGGCCTGGTTCACCACCGAGACGTCGAAGGTGACGACGCCGCGATCGGGCTTGGTGGTGGAGGGACGAACCTCAGCCACTCGCTGTTCGACCCGGATCGTGTCGCCGATGCGCACGGGACGCCGGAGATTCCACGACATCCCGAGGAAGGCAATCGCAGTGCCTTCCTTGATCCCCAACCTCGACTCCAGGCCGATGGCGACCGAGAAGACTCCGGGACCGTGGAAGATTCTTCCGCCGAACTGGGTGCCACGAGCAAACTCCTCGTCCGTGTGAAGCGGGTTGAAGTCGCCCGAGAGGCCCGCGAAGTTGACGAGATCAGCTTCGGTGATCGTCCGCGCAGGGGTCACCCACGACTGACCCACTGAGAACTCCGTGAGGAACATGCCGCGCGTTACAGGGGTACGCGCAGGCTCGACTGCCGAGTTTGCGGTCACGGGGTGCCTTTCGTTGCCATGCTGGTTCGGGTCTTCCGCGTCACCCGCGCCCACCAGTCCGCCGCCCGCTCGCGGAGCCGGGCGAAGAGCGACCGCCGCACCCGATCCTGACCGCCTACGACCGCTACGAATTGTGCGATGGCATCGCCGAGAATCGACCGGATGACCGGGCCCCCCATTGCCGCCATGCTGCCGTCGACGCGCAGGTTGGCGGTGTAGTCGAGCAATGCCCGGCCTGTGTCGTCGGGTCGGACGTGGACCACGGCGATACCGTCGAGCTTCATGTTGAGCCTTGAGTCGTCGCCCTTGAGCACGACGTTGAGAACGCGAAGATCGGGCTCGGGGTTGATGGTCGCCGAGAGGTCCCAGTGCGCGCTGATCCCCATGACCGTATTGGTCATGCGTGCGCTGAAGGCGTTGGGACCGACGGCAACAAGCGTCGCCGGGTCCAGCCCAGGTAGGCACGACGCGACGAGCGGCACGTTCTCGAGCCGGTTCCACACCACGTCCGGCGTCGTCGGCATCGTCACGACATCGGCGACGCTGACGGTCGTGCCAGCTGTCTTGTTGGCGGTGCGCTTGCTCCAGTCCGCCTTGCGGCTGGCCATAGACGGTCTCCTGTGTTCGATCGTGATTCAGCCGAGCGTGGCCGAGCGGGCCATGCCCTCGGTGATGGCCGGGCGGTCGTAACGGAAGGCGGCAACGTCGATGTCTGGCTCGCGACCGATGACCAGGTCGGCGAGCACGCGGGCGCTCGCCGGACCCACCGTGGCGCCATAGGCAAGACCCGACCCGACGAAGAGGCCCGGGAGGGCTGGAACCGCCGAGATGACCGGAAGCCCGTCGCCGGTCTGCGGGGCGATTCCGCCCCAAGTCCGTTCGACCGCCAGGTGCTGGAGGGCAGGAACGTGGTCTCCCAGGACTCCAAAGGTCTGTGCCATCCCGGCCACCGTGGGCGCGGGCGAGGCGTCCGGTCCATCAACGAATTCGATCGGACAACCCAGCCAGAGGCGCCCATCGGCCCGCTGGCAGATGAGCTCGAGCAGTCCGACCTCGGGCATGATCTGCTGCAACGGGTGGAGGACGATGTCGTCGTCGTAGCCCGGAAGCTCGCGCACGAAGGCGTATTCGTGGAACAGGCTTGGTCCGTAAGCGGCCACGTCGAAGCGATCGTCGATCGGTGCGGTCTCGACCATTTGCATGCGCATGTGCAGGAGGTGGAAGGGCAGACCCGCCCGGGTCATGAGCTCGGCTGTCCAGGACCCGGCAGTCAGCGCGACAGTGTCGGCGGTGAGCAGACCGGTGGCCGTCCGGATACCGATGCATCGACCAGAATCCACCTGGAGCTCCACGGCGTCGTCGATGACGAGTCGAGCGCCCTCCTTGACGGCAGCGGCCACCAGCGCCTCCACCAGCTTGCCGGGGTGGATGTAGCAGTCGCTCCTGCTGTGGATGCCGCCGATGACCTCGTCCGGGAGCAACGGACACAGTTCGCGGGCGCGGTCTCCGTCGACGACGTCGATCGGCAAGCCGTCTGCACGGCGACGCTCGACGAAGCCCTCGATCAGAGGCACCTGCTCGTCGTAGTAGTAGACCAAGGCCCCATTGGCCCTGAACTCGAAGTCGTCGAGCTCATCGGCGAGCTCGGGATAGAGCTTGCGCGACAACCGTGCCAGCTCGAGCTGAGGCCCAGCAGAACGAGTGATCATCGAGATGTAGCCGGCGTTACGCCCGGAGGCACCCGCGCCTGGCTCGTACCGCTCGATCAACGTGACCTCCACGCCAGCGCGTGCGAGGTAGAGAGCGGTGGCGGCACCGACGATGCCTGCGCCGACAACGATCGTGCTCGCAGCAGCCGGAGGAGTCGTCATTGCGTCAATCCTTCGTGGTGAGGGCCGGCGAGGGTCTATATGAGGAGCATGCGCCTCGGAGAGGCGAGTCACCACTGGTTCCATCGCGAGGGATCTGGTGGATCATTGGTGGATCTCCAAGCCGTTTCCGCCGTTGTCGGACTGGTCCGAGCGCAGGGCCTGCGCGACACCGTCCGGGAGCAGGCGGGAGGTCGCATTGCGGGCGTCGACATTGACATAGGTCAGCAGCATCTCGGCGACGACGTCCTGTGCACGGGATACGACCATGGCGAGGTCGAAACTCGACTGCCCGACCCTGGTACAGGCGACCGCGATGTCGAGGACCTCATCGAACCGAGCCGGACGCCTGAACTCGACGCCCGCCTTGACCACCGAGGGGTCAGCGCCCGAGGAGACCAGGTGACCGTACGGGAAGCCGAGTGCCCGGAAGAACTCCGTCATCGCGACGTCGGCCAGCTCCAGGTAACGGCTGTTGAAGAGGAAGCCCTGGGCATCGGCCTCGTGGTAGCGAACCCGGTGCTCCAGCACTCGGCGCATCAGGACCCATCCTGGGCCGCGTGCTGCCGGGACGTACGCGCCGTTGCCCGGGGACGCCTGGTCACTCGAGCTCGGTCACGTTCGAGAGAGATTCGAGCGCATCGCTGTACTCGATCAGCATGCGCTCGATCTCGCGCCGTACGGTCGTCTGACCCTTCATGTCGCCGACGACCTGACCGACGGCGTAGGTCCAGTAGTCCAGGTTGCGGGCACGCTCGGCCCGCTTGTACGAGTACCCGTTGAGGATCGACTGCATGGGCCAGTCGAGCGGTTCGGGGGCGCCCTGCGACTGCCAGGCCTCGACGTACTTCGTGTTAAGCATTCGGCCCTGCTTACCCGTCATGACACGGGCGACGGTCGCGTCTTCGGACTCGGCCGCGAAGAGCCGGTCCCGCATCTCGTCACTGAGCTCGCTCTCGACGGTCCCCAGCCACAGCGATCCGATCCAGACGCCCTGGCAACCCAGCGAGAGCGCCGCGAGAAGGTGCGATCCCCTGCTGATTCCACCCGCTGCGAGTACCGGGACACCCGCGGCGGCCTCGACGACCTGCGGCCACAGGACCATCGACGCCACCGAGCCGACACTTCCTCCGGCCTCCGTTCCCTGGGCCACGATTAGGTCCACACCGGCCTCACGCTGTCGGGCGGCATGCTTTGCGGTACCCACCAGAGCCCCGACCTGGACACCCTGGGCGTGCGCCTTCTCGACGACCCATCCGGGGGTCACCCCGAGCGCGCCTACCACCAGCCCGACCGAGCTGCGGGCAAGGGTGACGTCCAACTGGTCCTGACTCTTCTTGTTGGTCATCGCCATCTTCCGCGCGTTCTCCACCATGTACGCGTCCCGATCCTGCGGCGACAGATCGCTGAGACCACCTTCATCGAGAAGCCTCGTCACGAAGGACATGTAGTCGGCCGGAATGGAATCGAGGTACTCCTGTGGGCTCTTCTCCTCTTCCATGGCAGTCCCGGGGAAGACCAGGTCGACACCGAACGGTTTGCCGTCGACCTCCTTCTCGATCCACTCGATCGACATGTCGAGCTCGTCGGGAGTCATCCAGGCAGCACCGAGCACGCCCAGGCCACCGGCGTTCGTGACCGCAGCCACGACGTCCCGGCAGTGGGAGAAGGCGAAGATCGGCAGCTCGATGTCGAGTGTCTGAGCGATGGGGGTTCTCATGTGATCTCTGTTCCTCGAGTCGCAGCGGCTCGGAGCCTGCGCAGCTGCCGAGAAGTTCTGGAACGAGGCTAGGTCGACGAGCGGCCACGGTGGCACTGGTCGATCAACGAAGACTCCGCGCCGGTGCAGAAGACATTCCAAGACGCGCTGCATCGCTGCCGCTCGAACTGGTGAATCCGTTCAACCGGGGCGGCCGGGCCTACCATTTCGAGAGGGTCCCGAGCTTCCGCGACCCATCCCGCGGCGGTCAACCGCGGGTGCTCGAGAGTTGCGAACCGGCCCGATCGCGACGCAGCTCTGGAGCCCGGGTGACCTTCTTCGACAGCGCGAACCTATCGCCGACCACCTGGCATCTTCGGAACGTTCGTCCTCGACGTCAGCGCGCGGGTCGGCGTGCCCACCACCTAAGACTCGCCGCGGCTGCTCCCGGGTACGACGGGCAGCGAAACGAACGATCCGGTTCCGCCTCCCACAAGCAGGGTCTGGTTCGCCACACGCATCTCGCCCGTCCGGAGCCCGTCAGCGGTGTTCGGGTTGCGGTCCCAGCGCGGGAAGCAGCTCGACGTGACCTGCACCCGGATCCGATGGCCCTTCTTGAACAGCATGCTGGTCGACCACAGATCGACCTCCACCGCTGAGGCCTTGCCCGGCTGCGCCTGGACGCGGGTGATCCCGTCGACGACGTTGTAGGACCGGCCATCCGGGTGCACGTCACACAGGCGCACCACCCAGTCGGTCGTGAGGCCGTCGGTTGCCGCGGTCAGAGTGGCCGTCACTCGTCCGGTGACCTCGATGTCGTCGGAGAGCACTTCACTCGTGAAGACCAGGACGTCGGGACGCTCCTCGACGATGCGCTGGTCGAACGCACCCGACGGCGGGTGCGGCATCACCGTGGAACCGCCGACGGTCGGCACCGGATTCTCAGGGTCGTACTCGAACGTGAGGGCGACCGGGGCTGCGCCCTGTTCGGAGGTGAGGTCCTCCTCGGCGCCGAGATAGAACTGCGTGTCCACCGCCCTGCTCAGCGGCCACGCAGGCTCGGACCTCCACTCGTTGGCACCCATCACGTAGACCATCACGGGCAGATCGTCGCCCGGTGCCTCACCTGTCGTCAGCCAGGAGTGCAACCAGTCGAAGGTCAGGTCCAGGATCGAGGTCGCGTAGTCGATCACGTAACCGTTGCCGGCAAGCCCGAAGTTGATGTCACCCTGCTGCGAGGCCTGGCCGACGTGGTTCCAGGGGCCGACCACGAGCTTCGCCGGTGTGCGCTCCGCCGCCGCGACATAGTTGTCGATCGTCGCCTGGACGAAGAGGTCGTACCAACCCGCGACGTGCAGGCTGGGGACGGTCACGCTCTCCTCCAGCGCCGTCACGTCACCGGCTGCCATGACCGCCGGGTCCGCCAGGTTTGGAAGGTCGTACCGAGCGATGACCGGGTCCACGCCCGTCGGGAGCTCCAGGTACGTCGGTCCCGGCATCCCATCGGCGGCCCCAGCCAGGCTGAGCAGCTGCTTCATCAGCTCTTGCTCGTCGTCCGCGTACCGGCGGGCCAGCACGTCGAAGCCCATCCCGATCCCCCAGCTCCGAACGAGTCCCATCTCATGGGCGCCGGACCGGAAGCCGAGAGTCGTACGTGGGTCGCGGAACGTGCGCTCGGGGGCGATCGCCTTCAGCGCACTCGGCTGGCGGGACGCAGCCTGCCACTGCACGTTGCCCAGGTAGCTCAGCCCCCACATCCCGACGGCTCCGGAGGAGCCGGGCAACGACGCAGCCCACTCGATCGTGTCAGCGCCGTCGGCCGCCTCGTTGACCAGCGGCACGAACTCGCCCTCAGAGGTGAAACGCCCACGCACGTCCTGAACGACGGCGATGAAGCCCCGCCGAGCGGCCAGCAGGGGGTCCAGGAACTGCAGCTCGTAGTGGTCGGTCTTGCTGTAGGGCGTCCGCGCCACGAGCACCGGCCACGGACCCTCACCCTGCGGACGGTAGACATCTGCCCGGAGCACGACGCCGTCACGCATCGGGACAGGCACGTCGTACTCAATCGCCACGTCCGCCATCTGCAGTCCTCCTGGTCGCTGGATGGGAGGCACGTTACGTCCATGGCGATGCGCCGGACATCGCAGTTGTTACGAAGAGGTCGGGCTGCTCTCGTGGAGGTTCCGAGCGGAAGGTAGGTCAGGTCGCTTCGCACGTGGAAGGCGATCGACGACCAAGAGATAAGCGTTCCTGACGAGCTCCTCGACGAGCCCACGTGACACACCGGCCCCCGCCGCTACGGAGGTCCAGTGCCGCTTGTTCATGTGGTAGCCGGCGGTGATCGTCCCGAACTGCTGCCGGAGCGCGACCGCGTGCTCGGGCTCGCACTTGAGAGTGACGATCGGAGTGCCGCGCACGACAGTAGTCATCACGAAGACCTTCCCGCCGACCTTGAACACCTCGTAGTCCGGACCGAACGGTCGGCTCTGGGCGACCCCTGGCAGATCCAACGCAACCGACCAGGCGAACCAGTGAAGATCGGCACCGGTCATCGGCGCCAGCTCGGTGGCCGATCCCCATGGGGAATCGGTCATCGGTCCTCCAGGATGCGCCGCAACCCCGCCAACCGTAATCCCCGGTCGGCTTTGGCAGAGTCGGGCACGGGCCGGCTGTTCGAGTCATGCTGCCGACTGTTGTCCACGGCCGTCACTCACTCCCTCGATGGATAGCATTCCGATGGAGGTCGGTGAGCTCTACGTAGTGAGTCGCGTTCGAACGGATCGACTCCAGCTCGGTGGCCGTCGTGGTACGCCGCACGCGACCGGGCAGTCCGAGGACCAGGGACCCGGCCGGCACCACCGCCCCTTCGCTGACAACCGCCCCGGCGCCGACGATCGAGCCACGCCCCACCCGAGCTCCGTTCAGGATGATCGCACCCATCCCGACGAGCACCGAGTCTTCGATCTGGCAGCCATGGAGCTTCACGCCGTGCCCGATCGTGACCGCGTCCCCAATGGTCAGCGGCAACCCCGCGTCGGCGTGGAGCACCGAACCATCCTGGATGTTGACTTCGGCTCCGAGCGTGATCTGCTCCTGGTCCGCGCGGATGACGGCGGCGTACCAGACACTCGACCGTGGCCCGATCGTGACGTCGCCGATCACGTACGCGTTGGGTGCGACCCATGCAGTCGTATCGATCCGCGGAAGGCGTTCCTCGATAGCCAGCTCCACTGTCGGTCCTCCTTGGATGGCGGTGCGGGTTCGGGTTGACCACGCCGCGCCGTTTGTTCGTCATCATCGCGACACGTTCTCCACCCACCCGACTGGCCTTGGGCGCCAGGCAGATGCCCGTGACTCCCGCCCCCACCGACGTGGACGGAGAGCCGAGCGACCGGAATCAGTGAAGGCTGACCGGGACATCACTTCCATTGGAAGCCTCACGAAAATGCGGTGACCACCTGGTGACGCGGCTGCCCCGCCGGGTTCGACGCGTTGTGGACAGACGGAAATGGGCTGAGTATTGGCTATCTCACCAACTCTGCTCGAATCCCTCATAGATGCGCTGGTTCCAGCCCGATGACAGCAAACCTCAGACTCAGAGGACGACCGCCTGACGATCGACACGCAGCGGCAGACCGCTCGGGCAACATCCCCGTCCGCCACCGGGGCTCGTGCACGGTCCGCCGCGTGCAGCGTTGAGTGACCTGCAAGGAAGGAAGACCGAATGAGCGCACCGACGACGCCCGGCCAGATCATCACGGATGAGGAGAGCCCGCGACTGCACGGCAACATGGGCAGTTTCGAGCTGTTCTTCAGCATCATGGCCTACAACGCGCCGCTGGTGGTCATCATCGGTGTCATCCCGGTGATGCTGATCGTCGGCAACGGGGTGGGAACCCCTCTCGTCTTCATCATCTCCGGCCTCATCCTGGCTGCCTTCGCTGACGGGTTCATCCGGATGTCCAAGGCACTTCCCCGGCCGGGCGCCTTCTACTCCTTCATCTCCGCCGGTTTGGGGCGCGAAGTGGGCCTGGGCGCCGGCCTCGTGATGCTGGGGGCGTACTACTGCGTCGCCGTCGGCACGATCGCGTTTGGCGGCATCGTGCTCGGGGCGCTCGTGACGGACACCCTGCACGGGCCCGACGCACCGTGGTGGATCTGGGGGGCCGTGTTCTGGGCAGTCGCCGGCATCCTCGGGTACCTACGCATCGACGTTTCAGCGAGGATCACCGCTGGGCTCTTGTTCCTCGAGCTGATCGTGGTCGCCGTGTACGACCTCGGGGTGTCTGGACGAGGCGGAGCGTCCGGCCTCAGCTCTGCACCGTTTTCCCCGGGCCACCTGTTCGACGGGTCGTTCTCGATCGGCATTCTGCTGGCCATGGGCATGTTCGGCGGGTTCGAGGTCGCCGTGCTGTTCCGTGACGAGGTCAGGGACCCTGATCGGACCATCCCTCGTGCGACCTACGGTGTCATCGCCGCGGCGGGCATCCTGTACAGCGTCACGGCCTGGCTCTTCATCAACGCCGTTGGAGTCGACCATGTCGTGGCCCTGGTGACAGGTGATCCTGAGGGCGTCATGCACCAAAGCCTGCGGCACTTCGGCGGGAGGTTCGCGGCAGACTCCGCGAACGTGCTGGTCAACACGAGCTCGTTCGCGGTTCTGCTGTGTGCTCACAACGTCGGCGCCAGGTACGCATTCAATCTCAGCGCGGACGGTATCTTTCCGCGCGCGCTGAGCGGGATCCACAAGACCCACGGCTCGCCGCACGTCTCATCCGTGGTGTTCACGATCGCATCGGCCGTCATCTTCGTGCCGGTGCTGATCCTCGGCATCAAGCCCTTGGCCTTCTATGCAGCGATCCTTGGAATCGCGTCGATCACCGCACTTCTCGTGTTCTTCCTCAGCAATGCCGCTGTGATGCGATACATGCGCAAGGAAGGAAGCGAGGAGAGCGCCGTGCACCGGGTGGTGCTGCCTGTCGTTGCCGCGGTCGGCCTGGGTGCCACCATCGCGCTGGGCGTCAAGAACTTCACCCTCCTGACAGGCGGGTCGCAGGCGGTCTCGAACCTGCTGCTGGTGGTGATCGCCGCCACTCTCCTCGGCGGGATCGCTCTGGCCTTCGTGTACCGGCGCACGCGACCCGAGGTCTACCAGCGCATCGGCCGCCAGTGACGGGAAACCCGCCGCGACGCGGGTGCAGCGTCCTTGGTGGACTCCAGACATCACACCCGACTTCCCGTAGATATCCCAAGTGCGCGCCGGCGCAGATCTAGCGTTCAGTGGAAAACATGCCGCACCGACTTGTCATCCTCCCCAGCCGGGTCGTGAACAGGCAGTTGCCGATGATCGTCGAGCAGAAGGGGAGCAGCCGCATGTCGACGAGTTCGGTGCCCCCGGTCCAGGGGACGCTGACCGCATGAGATCGCGTCATCTCACCCATTTCGGCCTGCTCGAAGCAGAATCCGACGGGACATTCCTCCACGCTGTGACCGGTTGGGACGGTGATCCGGATCCGCGGCGCGTGATCCACAACGTCGCGTCAAGCCAGCACCATCCAGCACGCGTCCGGCGGCCCGCCGTCCGGCAGGGATGGCTGGAACGGGGCCCCGGCGGAACCGGTCGAGGGGACGAACCCTTCATCGAGGTCAGCTGGGACGAAGCACTTGATCTCGTGAGCGGGGAGCTGCAGCGCGTCTATGGCACTCACGGCTCCTCAGCTGTGTACGGCGACTCCTACGGCTGGGCGAGCGCGGGTCGTTTCCACCACGCGCAGAGCCAGATCCACCGGTTCCTGAACTGTCTGGGTGGATATGTTGCCGGCGTCGGCGACTACAGCTACGGGACGTCGGGTGCTCTCCTCCCCCACGTGATCGGCGCCTCGCCGGCCGAGGTCATGGCGGACGCGACGACGTGGGACGTGATCTGCGAGCACACCGACCTGTTCATCTCTTTCGGCGGGCTGTCCGAGAAGAACTCGGCGATCGGTCCAGGGGGGATTGCTCGACACTCGACTCGTGCAGAGGTGGAGCGCGCACGCAAGGCGGGCTGCCACTTCATCGACATCACGCCCATTCGTGACGACGGGTTCGCCGAAGCCGACACCGAATGGATCGCCCCCAGGCCCGGCTCCGATGCCGCACTGATGCTGGCCCTGGCTCACACCCTGGATGCGGAAGGGCTCGTGGACGCGGAGTTCCTCGAGAACTACACCGTGGGATATGACCGGTTCATCGCCTACGTCCGCGGATTGGGTGACGGCCAGCCGAAATCTCCGGAGTGGGCCACGAGGATCACCGAGATCTCCTCCGACACGATCGCTGGCCTGGCCCGGAGAATGGCCAGGTCGCGGACGATGATCAATGTCAGCTGGTCGATGCAGCGACAGGACCACGGCGAGCAACCGATCTGGTTGGGCGTCACGCTCGCAGCGATGCTGGGCCAGATCGGTCTGCCGGGGGGTGGATTCCAGCACGGTTATGGTTCCTCCGCCGATGTCGGTCTCGCCAGGAGAGTCCTGAGTCCCCCGGCCTTGCCGCAGGGAACCAACAACGAGGCTTCGTACATCCCTGTCGCACGGATCGCCGACATGCTGCTTCACCCGGGTACCCGCGTCCCCTACAACGGCATCGAGGTCAGCTTTCCGCACATCGACCTCGTGTACTGGATCGGCGGCAACCCCTTCCACCACCACCAGGACCTGACAAGGTTCCGCCGCGCGTTTCAGCGACCTTCGACCGTCGTCGTTCACGAGCAGTTCTGGACCAGCACTGCCCGGCACGCCGACATCGTGCTGCCGGCGACCATGACAATCGAGCGGGATGACTTCGGCGCGGGCCGCAACGATCCGCACTTCTTTCCCATGCCGGCACTCACCCGTCCGGTCGGTGAGGCGAGGGACGACTACGCGATCTTCGCGGCCCTCGAAGAACGTCTCGGTCTGAACCAGGCATTCACCGAGGGGCGCACGGTCCAGCAGTGGCTCGAGCATCTCTACTCGGACTGGAGGGACCGGTTGTCGAGGAAGGGCTACCCGGTGCCGCCGTTCGATGAGTTCTGGAGGAGCGAATACATCGAGATTCCGGTGCCCGATCCGGGTCAGGTCCTCCACGCAAGTTTCCGGACTGATCCGCTAGCGAGCCCTCTCGCCACGCCCTCGGGCAGGATCGAAATCTTCTCGGAGACGATCGACTCCTTCGGGTACGACGACTGCCCGGGGCACCCTGTCTGGCTCGAACCGCGCGAATGGCTCGGCCAGACGAACCGGCGGTATCCGCTGCACCTCATCTCGAACCAGCCGAAGACGAGGCTGCACAGCCAGCTCGATGTAGGTACGACGAGCAGGGAGAGCAAGATCCAGGGCCGGGAACCCGTTCGGATGAATCCGTCCGACGCTGACGCCCGTGGTCTGCGAGACGGAGACGCGGTCCTCATCCGCAACGACCGGGGCTCCTGCCTGGCTGGCCTGGCCGTGTCCGATGCACTGCGGCCCGGCGTCGTCCAGCTCTCTACCGGCGCCTGGTACGACCCCGACCCGTCGGATCCTTCATTCTGCCGTCACGGCAATCCCAACGTCCTCACCGCGGACCTGCCCTCCTCGCGGCTTTCTCAGGGCACGACGGCCCAGCATGCGCTCGTGGAAGTCGAGCGCTGGGAAGGGCCACTCCCACCGATCACCGTGGACCAGCCCCCGGCCTTCGTCGCGCGCGGAGATGTCGAACCACCCACCCGTTGAACGGGTGGATCAAACTCCCTGACGCACCCCAAAAGGAGCACAAATGTCTTCACCGACGGAGCGCGTGAGCGCGCTGCTTCGCGACTTCCGCGAGGACGTATCTGCCATCTGGTTGATGTGTGACAGGCACCCCGAGGACGCCGTCGCCTTCACCGTGGTCGACGAAGATCTGTCTGCATCGGACGTGACCTTCGGTGACCTGAGGAGCCGGTCCACCCACTTCGCCGCCGGGCTCGTCGAGCTCGGCGTCGAGCCCGGAGACCGCGTGGCGACGCTGATGGGCAAGGGGCTGGACTTCCTCACCGCCGTGCTGGGGACGTGGCGGGCGGGCGCCGTTTACGTTCCACTCTTCACCGCCTTCGGCCCACAAGCGATCGCGTCGCGCCTCGAGCGGAGCCGCGCCGTGGTCGTGGTGACCGATGCCGGTCAGCGGGCCAAGCTGGACCCGGGGCCGGACATGCCGGCCGAGAGGCCCTGGCGCGTGGTGATCGCCGACGAGAGCGCGGCTCGTGAATCAGATGTCACGCTAGCCGCGCTGCTCCGCAGCGACGGTTCTGCGTTCAGTCCACTCACGGGCGGCGACGCGCCGATCGTGCACATGTTCACCTCGGGGACGACCGGCACCCCCAAGGGCGTCATCCATCCCCTTCACCATGTCGCTGCCTGGCAGAGCTATCTCGAGCACGGGCTGCACGTCACGGCGGACGACAACTACTGGTGCGCGGCGGACCCGGGATGGGCCTACGGCTTCTACTCGGCAGTCGCGGCTCCCCTGGCTGCGGGCACGAGGAGCATCCTGGTGAAGGGTGCGTTCAATGCGGCCACCACCTGGAAGGTGCTCAAGGCTCTCCAGGTCACCAACTTCACCGCGGCACCGACCGTCTATCGAGCGCTTCGCGCTTCTGATGACGGCGACACCACGCTCGGTCTCAGGCGCGCCTCCTCCGCGGGAGAGCCACTGACGCCCGAGGTGAACGTCTGGGCGGAGAAGAGGCTCGGCATCCGCGTGCACGACCACTACGGCCAGACCGAGATCGGGATGCTGCTCGGGAACTGCCATCATCCGCAGCTGGCAAGAGAACCCAAGGCCGGCTCGATGGGTCGGGCCCTGCCGGGGTTCGAGGTCGTCGTCCTCCACCAGCAATCCGACGACGTCGCCCCAATGGGTGAGCTCGGCAGGCTCGCCGTGGAGATCGAGGCAAGCCCGCTGATGACTTTCGCCGGCTACCAGCAGCCATCTCCCAGCGCGGACAAGTTCGCGGCCGACGGTCGCTACTACCTGACCGGCGACCTGGCCAAGGTCGACGTCGAGGACGACTACTTCTTCTCGTCCAGGGATGACGACGTCATCATCATGGCCGGATACCGGATCGGCCCGTTCGAGGTGGAGTCCGTGCTCAGCCAGCACGACGCTGTGTCGGAGGCAGCGGTCGTGGCGGTCCCCGACGAGATCCGCGGCGAGGTGATGGAAGCTCACGTGGCACTCCGGCCCGGCTACACAGCCGGCGAGGCGCTGGCCGTCGAGCTTCAGCGGTGGGTCAAGGAGAAGTTCGCGGCGCATGCGTACCCCCGTGCGGTCCATTTCACCGATGCGCTGCCGAAGACACCGAGCGGCAAGGTCCAGCGGTATCTTCTCCGCCAGCGCAGCGGCGAGCCGCAGTGAATCGCCTCGCGGCTGACGAGCCCAGCGATCAGGTGCTGTTGGTGGAGAACCGCGGTCGAGCACGTTGGCTGTGGTTGAACCGGCCCACGCGTCGCAATGCCCTCAACGAGGAGCTGGTCACCGCTCTCGACTCGGCCCTGACGGACGCGGAGGACGATCCCAGCACGCACGTTCTCGTCATCGCCGGGAAGGGCAAGAGCTTCTGCGCCGGTGCCGACCTGCGCCACCTGCTGGGCCTCTCTGACAACGGCGTTCATCCGATCACCTTCCTGGAACAGGTGTCCGCGTTGTTCACCCGCATCGAGCGGAGCCGCCTCCCCGTGGTGGCCCTCCTGCACGGTCACGCGATCGCCGGCGGCATCGAGCTCGCCCTCGCCTGTGACGTCGTCATCGCCGCGGACGACACGCTCATCGGTGATGGGCATGTCCGCAACAGCCTGATTCCGGCGGGAGGCGGAAGTGTGCGCCTCGCAAGACGGGTCGGTGACGCCATGGCCCGGCACCTCATGTTGACGGGTGCCTCTCTTCCGGCACATGTCCTCAAGAGCTGTGGCTGGCCGTTCGCCACCGTGCCCCATGACGAGCTCCATGCTGCTGGTGAGAGGGAGGCGGACCTGCTCGCCGCCCATGCCGGCCCTGCCCAGGCACGCATGAAACAACTGCTGGCCGCCCTTGACGATGTCCCGACCCACGCAGCGCTCTCAGCTGAGCTGGAGGCGTTTCGCACGCACTGGGACGAGACGCGTGTCGCGGACGCCGTCCGCACTTTCGTGACCGGTTCCGAGCGCAGCAACCAGGCCAGGTGAGCACGATGGAGAGATACCAGGGGCAGGTCGCCCTCGTAACGGGCGCAGGGCAGGGCCTCGGCCGAGCGATCGCCGAACGCTTGGCAGAGGAAGGCGCCCACGTCGCCGTGGCGGACGTCAACGGCGATGCTGCCGCCGCGCAGTCCAAGGCGCTGGAGCATCGTGGGCTCGCGGCCAGCGCGCACGTCGTCGACGTCTCGTCAGGCCCCGAGGTCGGCGCCTGGATCGACAGCGTGTTCGGCCAGCACGGCCGCATCGACGTTCTCGTCAACAACGCAGGGGTCATCCGAGACAACCGGGTGGAGCAGATCTCAGACGAGGACTGGCACACCGTGGTGGACGTCAACCTCACCGGTGCGTTCTACTGCAGCCGGGCGGTCCTGCCCCACATGCGCGAGCAGCGCTACGGGCGCATCCTGTCCATGTCGTCGATGTCCTGGCGGGGCAACTTCGGACAGGTCAATTATGTCGCCGCCAAGGCCGGGATCGTAGGGCTGACGCGCGGACTGGCCCTGGAGGCAGCCCGGGACGGCGTGACCGCGAACGCGATCGCTCCGGGTCTGATCGAGACTCCGATGCTCGCGTCCATGAACGACAAGGCTCGGGAGAAGCTGATCGGCAAGATCCCGCAACGCCACACGGGCGATCCGACCGACATCGCCGAGGCGGCCGCGTTCCTGTGCTCCAGGAACGCTGGCTACATCACCGGCGTTGTTCTCGACGTCGACGGCGGCATCTCCATCGGCTCATCGATTCGTTGAGGAGTGGTCCGTCGTCTCACGGACAATGGCGGCGGGCATGATGCCTGCCTGCCTCGCTCAGATCTCGTATCTGGAAGCTCAGAGTGGCGGTGCTCGCGCGACACGACCGGCGCACGCGGAGCAGGCATCCAGGGAGCACGGGTCGAACTCCGTCCCCCAAACCTGAGCACTGTGTACTCCGAAAACGACCAGCTTGCTGTGAGACGAGGCGGCCGACCGGAGCACACACCAGCCTGCTCGATCCTCGAGCTGCGTGGCTCGACCTGCCCGAGCTCAGCGCGCCTGCAGTGCGATCCACGCGCTGACTCGCATTCGGGGGTCATCGAACGAACCTCCGACCGCTGCCTCGATCGCCTCGATGCGGTTCCGGACCGTGTTGCGGTGGATGCCGAGCTCCTCTGCGACCTTGAGCCTTGATCCGTGGTGGCGAAGAAAGGAACGCAAGGTGTGGACCTGCTCCCCGTCCAACGGGCCGAGGAACGATGCGGCGAACGCCTGCGCTCTCTGCTGGTCGACCAGCGAGAGGGGGGCTTCGCTCATCAGTTGCTCCCAGGCCATGACCCGATTGCCGCTGTTCGCCTGCGCAAGCGCGAGCCCAGCGGTCTCGTAGCCGGCGCGAGCGTCGGACAGCGGAACCACCTGACCGACCCCGACGAGCGTGCCACGCGCCGCGATCTGCGCCGCCAGTGGGGCCGCCCGCCGCGGTGGCGCGACGATGCACAGCTCGCCGTTCACTCGTGACACCAGTCCACGCGCGTCGGCAAGCGCCTGGCCGTCTTCGAGCGCGTCCGCTGGCCCCACGAGCCGCAGGAACCGTACCTGGGCTGGAAGCTGCCGACTCTCCGGCTCCACATCGAGGACGAGCTGGGCGACCTCCGGCTCCCCGGCGAGCAACAGCTCCAGGGCCTTGTCCTGGATCATTCGGCGGGCCTCGCTGCGCGCGCGATCTTGCTCGGCGACGAGGCCCAGGAGGGAAACCGCGGCGGCGATTGCACTACGTTGAGCGTCGTTCGGCCGCTCTTTGGCGGACGCGGCCAGGTACGACGCCGGACGGCCGCTGAGGCCGATCGGGTGGATCGCCACGGTGCTCTCGGCGGCCGCGATCGTGGCCGCCGCGAGTAGCCCCTGAGGTCGGATCCGGCGGATTTCCGCAGCGATCTGCTCGACCATCATGAGCGCTGGCCCCGCCCCCACGGAAGCAAGTAGCTCGCCCTCCGTCGAGAGGGTGCACACCGCGCCGTCCAACACTCGGGCCAGTGTCTGCAGGATCGAGTGAGTCGCCTGTGGTCGAACGGCTGCAGCGGTGAGCCTGCGCTGGAGGTCCAGAGCGACGCGTGCGGCTTCGGCATGCTCCGCTTCGAGAAGCTGGGCGATGCGCTGACTGACAGCCACGAACGCGGTCGCTCGCGGCACCTCAACAAGGTTCATCCCGAGCCGCTCGCACGCGCGAACCAGGGCGGTCGGCGGCTTGGCATGAGTCAGTCCCGTACCGATGCCCACACATGACACGCCCGCCGTGACCAACCGCGAGACGTACTCCTGCCACTCACCACGCCAGCCTCGGGTCTTCAGCCCGGTGGTGAGCAACAGCTCGCCGCCCTCCAGGAACGGAGCCGGGTCCTTCAGCTCACTGGTCGCCACCCAGCGGACCTCTGCTGTCGCAGCCGCGAGATGGATCGCCCGCAGATCGAGCTCCGGCCTGTCGAGAATCGTGGCAAGGGTGACCATGTGCACAGGATATCGACCAAGATTGTGCAGTTCTGCCCTACCTGGGCCGTCGGCCGCTTCCTAGAGTTCGGTAGACGACCACAAGGAGTACGAATGCCGGAGCACGCAGCCCACGGCGGACCTGGGCTTCCCCAGGAGCGACGCGTCGTGACTGAGATCCCTGGACCTCGTTCCCGCGACCTGCAGGAGCGCAAGGGCGCCGCCGTCGCGCGTGGTGTTGGCACGACGCTCCCCGTCTACATCGTCGCGGCCGGTGGAGGCGTCCTGGTCGACGTGGACGGAAACTCACTCATCGACTTCGGTTCCGGGATCGCAGTAACAACCGTGGGGAACAGTGCGCCCCAGGTCGTCACGGCGGTGGCGGCGCAGGCGGCCGCTTTCACCCACACCTGCTTCATGGTCACTCCGTACGACGGCTACATCCGCGTCGCCGAAGCGCTTAACAGGCTCACCCCGGGCAGCCACGACAAACGGACGGTGCTGTTCAACTCGGGAGCCGAGGCCGTGGAGAACGCCGTCAAGATCGCGCGGTCCCACACCCGCAAACAGGCAGTGGTCGCCTTCGACCACGCCTACCACGGCCGGACGAACCTGACGATGGCTCTGACCGCCAAGAACATGCCGTACAAGAGCGGCTTCGGCCCGCTGGCCCCCGAGGTCTATCGCGCACCGCTCTCGTACCCGTTCCGCGACGGCGGTCTGGACGGAGCTACCGCTGCACGACGGGCGATCGACGTCATCGAGAAGCAGGTCGGCAGCGAGAATCTCGCCGCACTCGTTATCGAGCCGATCCAGGGCGAGGGTGGCTTCATCGTCCCGGCCTCCGGTTTCGTTCAAGCGTTGGTCGACTGGTGCCATGCCAACGACGTGGTCTTCGTCGCTGACGAGGTTCAGACCGGGTTTGCGCGCACGGGCGAGATGTTCGCGGTCGATCACGAGGGCGTCGTGCCCGACCTGATCGTCACAGCCAAGGGCATCGCCGGCGGGCTCCCGCTCGCGGCCGTCACCGGCCGCGCCGACATCATGGACGCGCCGCACGCGGGCGGGCTCGGCGGCACGTACGGCGGCAACCCGCTCGCCTGCGCCGCCGCGCTGGCGGTGCTGGAGACCATCGAAGCCGAGGGTCTGGTGGACCGGGCCCGCGCGATCGGCAAGACGATGGTCGAGCGGCTCACCGCAATCCAGACCAAGGACTCGCGCCTCGGCGAGGTCCGCGGCCGCGGCGCGATGGTGGCCGTCGAGCTGGTGAGGCCGAGCACGACTGAGCCCGACGCTGAGCTGACCCGAACGATAGCCGCAGCCGCCCATTCCCGCGGCCTGGTCGTCCTGACCTGCGGCACCCACGGCAACGTGCTGCGGTTCCTGCCGCCTCTGTCCATGCCCGATCACCTCCTGAGCGAGGGCCTCGACGTCCTCGAGCAGATCTTCGAGGAGCACCCGTGACGATGACCCTGCAGTCGCAACTCGAGGAGTCTGCGACGTCGCTCGTCGCGTCCTTGGATCCCGCGCGCGGGATCCGGCACGGCGGAAAGCGCCAGGCCGCCGCGGGCGGCGAGACCTTCGGCGTGGAAGAGCCCGCCACAGGCCAGCTCATTGCATCCGTCTCCGACGGCCGCGCAGCGGACGCCACGGCGGCCGTGGACGCCGCAGCCGCTGCTTTCCCGGGGTGGTCGGGCACGGCGCCTCGGGCGCGATCCGAGGTCGTGCGCCGGGCGTTCGAGCTCATGGTCGACAGGAGTGACCAGCTCGCCGGAATCATCGCCCTGGAGAACGGCAAGGCGCTTGCAGACGCGCGAGCTGAGGCTCTGTATGCAGCCGAGTTCTTCCGGTGGTTCGCCGAGGAGGCGGTCCGCGCCGACGGCCAGTACGGCGAGGCGCCGGCCGGCGGCACCCGCACGATCATCACAAGCCGGCCGGTCGGCGTGGCCGCCCTGGTCACCCCGTGGAACTTCCCGGCGGCGATGGCAACCCGCAAGATCGGGCCGGCGCTCGCAGCCGGGTGCACCGTCGTGCTCAAGCCGGCCTCGCTGACGCCCCTCACCGCGCTCTTGGTCGCCGACATCCTCGCGGAGGCCGGCGCACCCGACGGCGTGGTGAACGTCGTGCCGAGCACGCACTCTGGCGAAGTGGTGGGCAGCTGGCTCGAGGACGAACGGGTCCGCAAGATTTCATTCACCGGGTCGACGGGCGTAGGCCGCACCCTCCTTGCCCAGGCAGCAGCCCGAATCGTGAACTCTTCGATGGAGCTCGGTGGCAATGCCCCCTTCGTCGTGGCACCGGACGCCGACCTCGACGTCGCGGTGGTCGGCGCCATGGTCGCCAAGTTCCGCAACGGTGGCCAGGCCTGTACCGCTGCCAACCGTTTCTACGTGCACGCCGATGTCGAGCCAGAGTTCACTGCGCGTTTCGGCGCGGCCATCGAATCGCTCAAGGTGGGCCCGTCCTTCGGTGACGGCACCGACGTCGGTCCGCTGATCAGTGCCAGCGCCGTGCGCGACGTCACCGCACTGGTCGACCACGCGGTCCTCGGCGGCGCGAGGGTCACCCACCGGGCGATTGCGCCAACCGACACCGGGCACTTCTACCCGCCCACCCTGCTGACCGGAGTGTCAGCTGACGCTCCGATCCTGCGCGAGGAGATCTTCGGGCCGGTCGCGCCCGTAGTGACCTGGCGCGACCGGGATGAGCTGCTGCAGATGCTCAACGACACCGCCTACGGCCTCGCGGCGTACGTCTTCTCCAGTGACTTGAAGTGGGCTCTCCAGCTCGCCGAACGCATCGAGGCCGGCATGGTCGGAGTGAACCGCGGCGTGGTCTCCGATCCGTCGGCCCCGTTCGGTGGCGTGAACCAGAGCGGGATCGGGCGCGAAGGCGCCCGGGACGGGATCCGCGAGTACCAGGAGACCCAGTACTTCTCCGTGGACTGGAGCGTACCGGGCAGTTGAGGGCAGTCATCGCCTCGCGCCGATCGAACGGACATCCGAGGTTGAGGTGTTGTGGTCGCCGACGGGTTCTGCTCAATCGTCCGCAGCCGCGAAGTCGAGCAGCTGACGGTTGAACTCGACCGACTCACTCACGTGGGGGTTGTGACCACTCTTCCTGAAGACGGAGAAGCGCGAACCCGGAACTTGACTCGCGAACCACTCCATTCCCTCCTGGTGGTAATAGTTGGTGAAGGACGACGTGACGACCCAGGTGGGCACCGGGATGCGGGGAAGCGTGTCGCGCCAGTCGGCAACAAAGTGGTCTACGAAGAGTTTGAGGACGGCTTCGTGATCGAAGGAGTCCCATGGCTCCTCCGCCATTGCCGAGCCTTCAGGCAACGCAGGTTCCAGATCTTCGTTGCTCCACTTGACGCGCCAGTGCACGCAGTCTTGAAGGTTGTCCCAGGTCACGCCCTTGACGCCCCAGCTCCAACTTTCGTCATTGACGATCTTGGGAGACTGGTCGATGGAGACAAACCGTGCGATCCGGCCGAACCCGGAGATAGTGAACATGGCGAGCGCTACCGAGACCCCCATCGAGTGCCCGACGAGTACGACGTCCTCGAGGTCGAGGAGTTCGAGCAGCTCGCGAGTGTCCTGGCCCAAGCGCGCCAGCGTCTGGCCGTGCTTGGGCTTGTCGGACGCTCCGTGCCCTCGGAGATCGACCGCGATCACCCGGTGGCCTGCTGCCAAGAGCGCTTCTCGTTGGAACTCCCAATGTCCGCGCCTGCACCCGTATCCGTGCAGTAGCACGAACGGCGTGCCGGTCCCCTCGTCGTCGTACGCGATGTTCACCCCGTCCGAGGTGCGCATGACCAAGTTGGTGCCTGTCACGGGTCCCCTTTCGGGTTTCGTTGGTGCGCTGCTTCCCATCTGCCTGCTCGCTCCGGTCCTTGATCTTCGACTCAGAACCAACTGTGGACCAGGTTGTCGCGTCCCAAGGCGCTCGTCATCGATCCGATCTGGCGAATCATCAAGCCGAGGTCGGAGCCGAGAGAGACCATGCCGAAGCCTTGGTCACGGCGTGCTATCGCCTCGTATGTACTTCGCGCAACGATGCCGGCGCTGATCCCGCGCTCTCGCGCTCGGGCCAGGATGTCCAGGTTGATCTCGGCAACTCCAGGACCCTCCCACTCACCGACAGCCCCTCTGCTCGCGGACATGTCCGCCGGCCCGAGAAAGACCGCGTCGATCTCGCTGACCGACAGGATGTCGTCGAGATTGTCATATGCCGTTTGTGTCTCGATCATCGGCACGAAGAGCAGGTCCTGGTTGGCGCCCCTGACGTAGCGAGTCAGGTCGAGGCCCCAGGTCACGCTTCGCTCACCGCCGATGCCGCGACGACCTAGCGGGGGGTAGTACACGTGCTGGCTGACTGCGCGGACCTCATCGCCCGTGTTGACCAGAGGAACGATGACGCCGTGCGCCCCCACGTCGAGGGCTCGTTTGATCGGCTCCAGCTCTTGAGAGGGGGGACGGACAAGCACCGTGAGATCGGTTCCGCGTGCGGCTGTGACGTGACCCTGGATCGCTCGGTAGTCGAGGTACCCGTGCTCCATGTCGACGCAGATCCAGTCCAATCCCAAGGCCCCGGCAATCTCGGTGACCGCCGAAGCCTCAGACGTCACCCAAAGGCCGTACGCCGTCTCGTTTGCCGCGAGCTTGGCGCGAAGTGCCTCGTTCACTTGTCTGGACCTCCGTGGCTCGTTCATGCCGTTTCATTCAGCAACAGATTGCTCCGCTTTGGAGTGCATCTGGCTCCGCGCATCCGCATCACACTCACGCCCCGCGTCCGTGTTCGCCAGTTGCAGGTGACCAGTCGGATCGCATGACGTGTCGCTTCTCCAATCCAGCCTGACCAAGAAGGCTGCGGTCGTCTCCCTAAGCTTCAGTGGTCTCGCCTGCGTGATCAGATCCCTTCGACGTCGTCTGGTAGAGATGGGTCAAGGAGGACCTTCCCGGCGTCGCCGCGCATCAACGTCAACGCGCGCGGAAGGGCGCTGATCGGGAGCCGGTGGGTGATCAGCCCCTCCAGGTCGACCTTCCCGCTCACGACCAGCCCGGTGAGTCTGTCCCAGGTGTCCCAGATCGAGCGGCCCCAGCTACCGCGGAGCGTGATGCCGCGGGTGATCAGGGTCTCGGTCACATCGAGCGGTAGGTTCGCCTTGACCAACCCGACCGCGACCACCGTGCCTTCCCGACGGACGGCAGACAGCGCCGCCTGCATCGCCGCCAAGGCTCCTGAGCACTCGAGCACCAGGTCGTAGCCGCCTCGCACTCGCGTCGTCGTGTCGGCGGCAGCCACGGCATCGACGCCCGGCGGGATGGCTTGTACGCCCAAAGCCTCGGCGAGTCGACGACGGTGTTCATTGGGTTCGACCACGACCACTCGTCGGGCGCCGAGCGCGTTCGCGATCTGCGCTCCGACAAGGCCCACCGGTCCTGCGCCGGACACCAACACGGATGCGCCCGCCAAGTCGACGCCGGATCGAAGGACGCCGTGCATGGCACTTCCAGCGGATTCGAGCAGCGCAGCTGTCTTGGTCTCGATCTCCTCGGGCAGCAAGTAGCAGCTCCTTGCCGGCACGACCACACGCTCCGCAAATGCGCCGTCCACTGTGACTCCGAGTAGGTCCATCCGCGCGCAGTTGTGCCCGATGCCGCTGCGACAGGACCAGCATTGTCCGCAGTGAAGGTGAGTCTCCATCGCGACGCGCGTTCCCAGCGCTGGTCCGTCGGTCTGAGGACCGACTTCGATGACTGTGCCCGCGCACTCGTGCCCCATCGTGCGAGGAAACGTCATCTGTAGGTCGCTGGCAGCATCGCCGTGGTCGAAGAACGCCATGTCGCTGCCACACACCGACACGGCCGCAACCTCAAGACGAACCTCACCCGACCCCAGCGAAGGTTCAGTCCGGTCGGTCACGAACTGACAACCTGGGCCAGGGCCAGCCTTGATCACGGCACGCATCACCAAAGTGTGGTCCCGCTTCCCCGCGGCAGGTACCGCCGATCGTCGAAGGTCCGAGCGAGCCCGTACTACTCACGACGCAAGGCACGACAGCCAGGACCCAGCTCCTCGAGAGACAAGGATCCGTAGGCAGACCGCGACTCCTACGGTCGTTGCCCGGCGTTCGCGATCGACATGAGCTCGAGCCCGACATGAAGGGCCAGGCGAGTGCGCCCGTCCGCCAGATCCAGGTCAGCGAGCTCCTGCACCCGGCCGAGCCGGTAGTACAGAGTGGTGCGGTGGATGTGAAGGGCATCGGCTGCCTCGGGGCTCGACCCTCCATGATCCAGATAGGCGCGAACAGTCTTCGTGAGCTGTCCGTCGCTGTCGACCTCGATCAGCCGCCGGAGTTCACTGGGCAGCGCATGCGGAGTACGCCCGCTCGGCGGGATCCGCAGCAAAGAGGCATATGCGCCGAGCTCGTCCCAGAGGACGACAGGGCCCGGTAGCAGGCCCGGGGCGGCTGACGCCGCGAGCCGTGCCTGGTCGGCCGTGTCGACCGCGAGATCGAGCCCCTCGACAACAGTTCCGATGCCGCACACCCAGTCGAAGCGCTGCGCGCTCAGGTCGTTGATCCGCCCGACCATCCGCGTCGCGCGACGCATGATCTGCTGACGAGCACCGGATCCCCCCAACCCGAGGAGGACCACGGCAGTGCTGTCATGCGCTGCGTAGAGGAACGCTGCCGGTTCATCGCGCGCCTGAACACGAAGCCCGCTGGTGAGCGCGATCGCCGCATGGCTGGCGGCGGCGCGTGGCACGTCAGCCGTCAAGTGGAGCGCAACCATTGGTGAGAAGCGAGTGGGGTCGTGCCGTTCTTCAAGGTCTGACAACGCCTGCCGCCTGCTCAGAGCGCTGGAGCTGATCAGGTCCCACACCGCTTCCTCGCCGCCGGACCCGTCCTCCTCGACCATCGACTTGAGGTAGGGGGCCATGTCCGCCGCGGCAGCAGTGATCTCGGTGAGCTCGGCAGTCGTCAGGGTGCTGTCGGCGTCCATGACCATCAGCAGGCCGAGCAACTCCGCTCTCCAACGGATGGGCACACACACCCGCGCCTTCATGCCAATCTCGGGCAGCGGTGGAATGACGCCTGCAGTCGTCCAGTGGGTCACGCCCTGCGCCAGAACATGCCCGAGCGCTTTTCTTCCCGCTTCCCGCTGGAGGACGCCACGAACGCGCACCTCGTCTTCGTCGCCGAAATGCCGGCTGGCGACCACCAGGCGGACCGTCGCGTCATCGATCACGACCGACCGACCAAGCCTCTCGGCCAGCTCGTCGACGGCCCGCTGCAGTTGCTCGATGGCCACCTGAGGATTCTACAGAGAGAGGAACGGCGACGGACCCTGATGTTCATCGTCGGCGTCCTTCGGCCGGAATCCCGACACGCGGGCGGTCCGCATCGGGTCGTTCAGATGCAGCGTGCGGAGAGGCCGCCATCAACGGGGAGGCATACCCCGTTGACGTACGCCGCCGCATCGCTGGCCAGGAACACCGACGCGTGCGCGACATCCCAAGGGCTACCCATCCGGCCGGTCGGACTGGCTGCATGCCTCGCTGCCAGCGCCGCCGGGTCGTCAGTGATCTGATCGACAACCAGGGGGGTGTCGATCAGGCCGGGCAGGACCGCATTGGCGCGGATCCCTTGGGCTGCGTAGGTCAGCGCCAGGGAAACGGTCAGCTGGTTGAGCGCCGCCTTGGTCGCGTTGTAGACCGGGTAGACGTAGCCGGTGTCTCGAATACTTGCCACGGACGAGACGTTGATGATGGCCCCCCGCCCGGCCTCGAGCATTCCGGGAAGGATGTGCCGCACAGTGAGGTAGGCGCTGGTCAGATTCAGACGAACAGCCGCTTCCCACGTCTCGACGTCAACGTCAAGCACCGAGCCCGTCCGAGCGACGCCGACGTTGTTGTGCAACACATCGATCACACCGAGCTCTTGAGTTGCGCCCCGCACAGCCTCTACAACTTGCTGCTCGCGCGTGACGTCGGCCGTGATGGCGATTGCCACGCCGCCGACGGCGTTGATCGCCTTCGCGACTCGCTCAGCCTCGCCGGCGTTGACGTCCACGACCGCCACCGCAGCACCCGCTTCCGCGTATGCCCGCGCTGCCGCCTCCCCGTTGCTCAGGCCAGCGCCTGACGACCCTGCTCCGAAGACGATCGCAGCGTGTCCGTCGAGGTAGTACTTCGGACGCCTGACCCGGGGATCGCGATGTCCATCGGCTGCGGCACTGCTCACCCTGATCTCCTTCTCCGACTTCCTCGCACGGTCTTCCGATGTCCCGGCTCAGCCGACCGGCAGGCAACGACGGGCTGGGACCTGATGCGAGCGTGGATCAGTCGGCGGTCGAGCGGCTACCGCCAAGGAGAGCCAAGCGCCCTCTGTCCTTGCTCAGTTTGTCGAACGGCGACTGGGGAGGCACTGATCCGTGGCAGGCCATCACCATCGCTCGACCTGATCTTCGAAGGACCAGGTCAGCGTCTCCGGGAAGGTGGCTCCTCGGTGGCGCAGGCTGTAGCTGGCGCTGCCGAGCACGAATGTCAGACAATCCTCGAGGTCTTCACCCAAGGGACAGTTCGACCCGTTCGAGTGTCGACGTCGCCCACGATGGAGTTGGTCGCCTGTGGGCGCAAGGCGGCCTGTTGGGCCTCATCTGGTTGATACCTCCAGGAGCGTGAGGATGTGGCGGTACGCCGCTCCCACCGCGCGGCTCATTCCGAGCTCGCACGTCCGGTTGCACGACGCGTGAGCGTCGGCCCCGTACGCGCGCACCTCTGCAGCCTGTTGTGCAGTCGCCGACGCGGTGAGCTCGGGGTGCAGCATTCCCCTGTCCCCCGCGAACGCGCAGCACCCCCATGAGGGTGGCACGAAGACGTGCTCCGCGACGGCAGCAGCCAGCATGTGTAGCGCATCGTTGCTGCCTGAGCGCGTCGATGAGCAGGTCGGATGCAGCGCCAGGCTTCGGACCATGCGGCGCGGCGTGAGTCGCGGCAGCAGAATCCGCGCCGTGAATGGGACAGCATCCTCCACGGAGAACGGCCCATCGGCCAACGTCTTGGCGAGCCCCTCGCTGCACGACGCCGCGTCCGAGACGACAGGTACTGATCCGCCTCGAGTGGCCCGCTCGAGCGCGTCATGCAGGATGACCGACATCGCGGTTGCGCCGTCCGTGAGCCCTTTGGAGCTCCACGGCATCCCGCAGCACAGCGACGTGACCTCGTCGGGCACCGTGACCCTGACGCCGGCTCGCCGGCACAAGGTCAGGAACGCTGACGTAGCCGAGTGCCCACCTCCGAACATCTCCCCGGTGCAGCTCGGCAGCAGCACGATCTCGGCAGTCGTGTCGACGAGAGGGCGGCGCCTGGGTCCACCGCCGGGAAGGTCCGAAGACCACAACGGAACCACCTCGTCCCCGAGGACTCGACGTCCTGCGCGTGAGGCCGCCGTACCCAAGCTCGGCACGGCTCGGGCGGCGGAGACGCCCCGCGTCGCGATCGCAGTCGCACCGGCCCAATGACTGGCCGAGATTCGACCGATGGACTGCGCCGTAGGCTTTTGGCCAGCGGCGCGCAACCGACGAACCAACGTGCCGGTGTCGATCCCGACAGGGCAGGCCGTCTGGCACATTCCGTCGGCCGCGCAGGTCTCCACGCCGTCGTACGTGTAGTCGGCGGCGATGGCCTCGGCCTCCGCGTGTTGGCCGCTCACCCTCAGAGCGGCCTCCGCTCGCCGCGCCACGATCCGCTGCCGAGGCGTGAGCGTCAGATCACGCGAAGGACAGACAGGCTCACAGAACCCACACTCCACGCACCGGTCGACCTCGGTCTCGACCGGACGGGCGGTCTTCAGGTGACGCAGGTGCGCCTGAGGATCGGCAGTCAGGACGACGCCCGGGTTCAGTACGCCACTCGGGTCACACAGCGCCTTGAGCTCGCGCATGATGCCGTGAAGGGCAGCGCCGTACTGGCGTTCGACGTAGGGCGCCATCACACGGCCCGTGCCGTGTTCTGCCTTGAGCGTGCCACCGTGCGACAGGACAACGTCGACCATGTCCTCGGTGAACGCCGCGTAGCGAGCGACCCCCGCAGCCGTGCTGAAGTCCTCGGTGATCATGAAGTGGATGTTGCCGTCCTTCGCGTGTCCGAAGGTGACCGCGTCATCGGCGTCGTACCCGTGTGCGGTGAACAACTTGTCGAGGTCGCCACAAGCATCAGCCAAGGCAGTTACCGGGACCGCGACGTCTTCGAGCAGCGCAGTCGTCCCGGGCCGCCGCGCACCGGCGACTGAGGCGTAAAGGCCCTTGCGCACGTGCCACAGGTTGGCACGCGTCGCTGGATCCGACGTCGGCTTCACGCCTCCCAGAAGAGGTGCTGCCGCCGTGACCATGGCTTCGAGTTGAGCACCGGACTCGGCCTGGAACTCCACCAGGAGCGCTGCCTGTGAAACCAGCTGGACGTCCGTCAGCGCGGGTACGGCGCGCGCGTTGCGGGCCGCCACCTGCAAGGACCGGGTGTCGAGCAGCTCGATGGCAGCAGCGCCAGAGGCGACCAGGTCGGGCAACATGCTCGTGGCCGCTGCGAGGTCGGGCAGGACGAGGAGCCCAGTGGATGCGTACGCCCGCACCGGCAGCGTCCGGAACGTGGCGGACGAGACGAAAGCGAGTGTTCCTTCCGAGCCGACGACGAGGTGCGCCAACAGGTCGGCCGAAAGGTCATGGTCAAGGAACGAGTTGACGCCGTACCCCATGGTGTTCTTGATCGCGAAGAGCCGCTCGACCTCTGCACGCATGATCGTGTCTCCGCGGATGGTGTCACGCAGTCGGAGCAACCCGGCGTGCAGTGCAGGTTCCTCCTGGGCGAGTCGGGCGTCGGCGTCCGGAAGTGATGTGTCGACGACGGTCCCGCTCGGCAGCACAAGTCGCAGGGAGTCGAGCGTGTGGTAGGCGTTCCCCGCGGTGCCGCAGACCATGCCGCTCGAGTTGTTGGCGACCACGCCGCCGATCGTGCAGGCCGACTCACTGGCCGGATCCGGCCCGAGCATCCGGCCGCAGGGGCGCAGTGCCGCATTGACGGCACGCACGGTGGTGCCCGGGGCGACCCGGACCCGGCCCCCCTCCTCGAGGACGTCAACGCCACGGAATCCCCGACGTACGTCGAGCAGCACTCCTTCTGTGCCGGCCTGACCGGACAAGCTCGTGCCGCCAGAGCGAAACGTCACGGGCAGCCCCTCGGCGGTGCAGGCCGCCAAGACGTGCGCCACCGCTGCCTCGTCCTGGGCAACCACCACGGCTTGCGGTGTGAGCAGGTAGTGAGACGCGTCGGCCGCAAAGGCGGCCACGTCAAGAGCTCTGTCACGGACGGAGGTCGGATCCACTCCGCGACTGATCAGTAAGGAGGCGGCTCTCACGGGTTGCGGTCCTCGGCGGCCTCCGTCAAGACCAGCTCGTAGGTAAGCGCCACCGCATTCTCGCCAGGCAGCACGCGACCGCTGTGCACGACCGCGTGGCGGTCGACGAGGTGCGCGCTGACGTCGGCCGTCATCCGGCCATGGACCCGGCGCACGGATCCGTCGAGGAACATCACCTCGGTCGCCGGCCCGTCGACCGTGACGACCGATCCATCGGGCTGCCCGAGACGCCCGCCTACGATCGAGCCGACCTGACCTCGCACGTCGGCGCCGGACCAGCCCTGCTCCTCGGTGAGGTGCTCCACCATGCTGACCAGGTCGACGTTGGGTCGGACGCGGCACACCAGAGCCGCGAGCTCTCCGCGATCCGCGTCGCCGACGCGACGCGGGGTGAACAGTGACATCCCTGTCTCCGGGTCGGGCTGGACCTCGACCGCCACGTCGGGTCCACCCCAGACCAGTGCGCGTACCCCGGGGCCGAGGACGACCTTCTCAGGAATGAGGTGACCGGCGCGCTGCATGCCGTCGGCGTCCACGAACAGGGAGTGGCTGTGGCAGAACACCGCACCGTCGCGACGCCCGATGGTGATGCCGCCCCGGACCATCCGACCGGGGGCGGCTCCCGGGTAGGGCCGGCTGAAGTTCGCGACCGGGCCGCCTTCGGGACCCAGGTCGGGTATGTAATAGGAGAACTCGCGCAGCTCACCCCCGACGAGCTGGCCGTTCGCCGAGATGCACCCGGTCTCATCCAGGAGTTGTTCGAGCGCCTCGAGCAGCGGTGTCCCAGCACGTAGCTCGACGTCGTATCCGGTGAGTCGAGTCGGCACGGACACGACGCGCTCGTCGGCCACTGGACCAGGGTGCTTCAGTCGCGCGGCCCCTGGGAGCAGGCCGAGCATGTCTGCGCTCGTCACCGGACGCGGACCTCTGGCCAGAGACCGGCCTCTTGCAGCAGTTCGCGGAGAACGGGCGTCGTCACCTTGCCATAGGCCGTTGTCGGCAGCTGCTCGACGACGTGGACCAGCTTGGGAGCCTTGTAACGAGCCATACGCTCCCGGCACCAGGCAAGGAGGTCGCCTTCAGTGAGTCCTGGATCGACGACGACGACGGCGTACCCGACTTCACCCCACTCCGCGTCGGGAGCACCGACGACGCCGACTGCGCGTACGTGGGGGTGCGCGAGGATCTTCTCCTCCACCTCTCGGGGGTCGATGTTCGAGCCACCGGAGATGTACATGTCCGAAGCTCGGCCGGTGATGTAGAGCAGGCCATGTTCATCGACAACGCCCAGGTCGCCTGTCCGGAACCAGCCGTCACGGAACGCCTTGGCGTTCGCCACGTCGTTGTCGAGGTAGCCGGCGAAGACCGCCGGTCCGACGACGCAGATCTCTCCACGCTCACCGGTCGGCACGGACCTGCCCTCAGCGTCCTTGATCGAGATCGTCATGCCCGTTCGCGGGTAGCCGGCGGTGACGATGCCTTCGTAGGTCGGCACGACTTCGTGCATCGCCGGCGGCAGCACCGTGATCGCTCCGGTGACCTCAGCGAGACCGTAGTACTGCTCGATCACGGGGCCGAGCACATCGTAGGCGCGGCGCTGATCCTGGCGAGTGATCGGTGCGCCCGCATAGATCACCTGGCGAAGCGAGGAGTGATCAGTGTCTTCGGTGACCGCGCTGACCAGTCGGTTGAGGATCGTTGGCACGGTGAACATCGTGGAGACGCGGTGCTGAGCGATGAGTGACCATGCCTCGGCGACATCGAGCGACTCGCCCGGCAACAGGACAATCCCCGCACCACGTGCGACGTGGGTCAGGACGTGGATGCCTGCGCCGTGGGACAGGGGCGCGAGGACAAGAGTCGCGTCATCGTTGGACAGGCCTGGCATCAGGTCAGCGATGTGGTTGTTGATGATGAAGGCCAGATGGTCATGGGTGAGGACTGCGGCTTTAGGTCGACCAGAGCTGCCCGAAGTGAAGAAGTACCAGGCCGGATCGCCCGCCATCACCTCGACGTCGTGGACGTGCGCGCCAAGGTGCTCGTCGATCAGCCGCCCCACGTCCGACCCGCCGCCAGCAACATCGCTATCGGAGATCGTCCATGTCCGAAGGCGAGCCAGCGCACGTGCGTGGTCTACGGCGCGCTCTGCCAGGACGAGGAGTGCCGGGCGAACGACGTCGGCAAGTGCGACCAGTTCCTCCGAGGTGAGCTTGCAGTTGGTCGGGGTGATGATGGCGCCTACACGCCAGGCAGCGAACATCACGGTCACGTAGTCGCGACTGTTCGGAGCGTGCAGCATGATGACGTCGCCGCGGCCGATCCCGGAGCCCTCGAGTGCTGCTGCAAGTGCGTCGACTCGGGCGTCGACGTCGGACCAGGTCCAAGTGACGTTGCCGCGCACGACCGCCGTCTCCTTGCGGAGGCGAGCAGCGGTCTGTCGCAGCAGTATCGAGAGATTGCTGGCGCCCTTGGGGGTCAGTGGAGTGCGTGCATCGGTCACCAGGCCTCCAAGATGCTCGCGTAGTTGGCGACGGCCGAACCGCCCATGTTGAAGACGCCGGCCAACTCAACTGCCGGTAGCTGCATGTCGCCGGCGTCACCGGTCACCTGCATCGCCGCGATGGCGTGCATCGAGACACCGGTGGCACCGATCGGGTGCCCCTTCGCCTTCAGGCCACCCGATCGGTTCACGGGCAGCTTGCCGTCCGCCGCAACCAGGCCCTCCTCGAGGGCTCTGCGACCGTGCCCGCGCTCAGCTAGACCGAAAGCCTCGTACTGAAGGAGCTCCGCGATCGTGAAGCAGTCATGGGTCTCGAGGAGATCCAGGTCCATCGTGTTGATGCCGGCTTGCTCGATGGCGGCACTCCACGCGCGTCGTACGCCGGCGAACTCGAGCGGATCACGCTTGGAGAGCGCCATGAAGTCGTTGGCGTGGGCCCGAGCACGGAATCCGACTCGCCGGGCCGCGGATCGAGCGACGTCCGGAGCTGCCACCACGAGTGCAACCGCACCGTCCGAGATCAGTGAGCAGTCGGTGCGCCGCAGCGGCGGCGCGACCATGGGGTTTCGCTCCGACACCGTGCTGCAGAACTCGAACCCGAGATCCTTCCGGATCTGTGCGTAAGGATTGGTGACGCCATTGTGGTGGTTCTTGGCTGCGATCCGTGCGAGCGTGTCGCTGGGGTCGCCGTACCGGTCGGCATAGGCCGAGGCGATGCCGGCGAAGACACCGGCGAATCCGCTCTCCACGGACGACTCCTCCGGTCCGTAGCAGCCCGACAGCAGGATCTCCCCGGCGCGAGCAGAGGTGACACCGGTCATCTTCTCGGCGCCCACGACCAGGGCGATCTTCCCTCGACCGGACTCGATGAAGTCGAGCGCAGCGTAGAGAGCCGCCGAGCCTGTGGCGCAGGCGTTCTCGAGCCGGGTAGCGGGCACCTCAGCGAGAGCGGGAACGGCCATGGAGACCAGACCAGCCTCAAAGCCCTGGGTGGAGAATCCATTGTTGTAGACCCCGACGAAGATGCCGTCCACATCCTCGGGGACGACGCCCGCGTGATCGAGTGCACCCGGGACCACTGAACCGATCAGCGACGATGCATCGGGGAGGTCGAGCTTGCCGAACACGGAGTGCTTCCATCCGATGATCGAGGTCGTCCCGGCATTGACGGGTACCGACATCGGCTACCTCCTGGTGTCTGATGAACAGCCGCCGGGACAGGTCGGCAAGCGGGTCGGTTTCGAGCCACCCACCGATCGAGTTCCGAACACTGGTGCCAGAAACATTGCCCTTGCGGAAGAACATCGGGTACCGCCTCGTGCCGAGCGTCCGTCCGGCGTCTTGCGACATTCGTCGGAAGACAGGTGTCGCCAGCGTTGCGCTGCCGGAGCGCTGAACTGCGTCTGGCCCTACGAGCCTCAACGGCTCCAGCGCTCTAGGCGTGCGCAGCGACTGGTACGACCGGAAGCGTGACGTACGAGTCCGTGCCCAGGTGAACCGTCTGATGGGCGACGCTCATCTCGCCGGTTTCGAAACCGTCGGGAGTGTTCAAATTGCGGTCCCAGCGCGGGTAGGAGCTGGAGGTCACATCGATGCGGATGCGATGGCCCGCTCTGAACAGCATGCTCGTCGACCAGAGGTCCACTTCGACGCTCTGGGCTTCACCGGGTGTCGAGGACACACGAGTGATTCCGTCGCAGACGTTGTAGGAGGCGCCATCTGGATGCACATCACACAGGCGAACAACCCAATCAGTCGTGGGAGCATCCGTGGAAACTTGGATCGTCGCCTTCACCCGTCCGGTGACCTCGACGTCCTCCGACAGCGGGTCGGTCGTGAATGCCACGACATCGTCTCGGCGCTCGATAGCGGACTGGTCGAAGGTCCCTGCCGGACGATGGTCCAGCAGCGTGCAACCGCCAAGAGTCGGCACTGGACGCGCCGGGTCGTAGACGAACGACAGGGCAGCGCCGAGTCCGGACGGCACCTCGTCGGCGAGACCGTTGGCGAGCAGGAAGAATCGCTTCGGCTCGGCACGTTCCAGGGGCCAGGTGGGCTCCGAACGCCATCGATTGGCGCCCATCGTGAAGATCTTGACCCGACGGTCTTCCTGGGCCCCAACCTGCGACAACTGCGCGCGAAGCCACTCGAATGTCAGGCTGTTCAGAGACGGCCCGAGGTCGACTGCCGCACCACTTCCGGCACAGCCGAAGTTGAGGTCGCCCTGCTGAGGAGCGGACGACATGTGGTTCCAAGGGCCGATGATGAGACGGTCCTCGGGTCCGCCGTTGACGAAGTTGTCGATGGTCCCCTGGAGGAACACGTCGAACCAGCCGCCGATGTTCAGAACCGGGACGTCGACACTCAACTGATGACGGGAGACATCCGCAGCGGCGACATCGAACGTCGGCAGTCCCAACCGAGCAACGAGCGGATCCTTCTCCGCGACGGTTCCAGTCGGCAACTCGTCGTAGGTGGGTCCCGGCAGACCATCGGCCGCAGTGATGAGTTCTTCAAGTACGCGCTCGGCGGCTCCGCCATCGTCCGCGTGGCGGCGCGCTAGCGCGTCGAACCCGGCGTACACACTCCACGGCCGACAGAGACCGAGCTCCCGCGCGCCCCCTCGAGTGCTGAGCCCGTCGCCGGTCCGGAACGTCGTCGACGGAGCGATCGCACCTAGCGCGGGCGGACGTTGAGCTGCGGCCTGCCACTGCACGTTGCCCAAGTAGCTGGGTCCCCACATGCCGACCCGGCCGCTCGAACCCTTGATGCTTGCTGCCCACGCCACCGTGTCAGCGCCGTCCTGAGCCTCCGAAGCAAAGGGAACGAATTCGCCACCTTCGGAGGCGAAACGCCCCCGTACGTCCTGGATGACCGCGATCAACCCGAGCCGGACCGCGAGAAGCGGATCGAGGAGCATGTTCACATACGGATCAGACTTGTCGTACGGCGTCCTGGCCACGATCACGGGCCAGGGGCCGTCCCCCGCCGGTCGGTAGACGTCCGCGCGCAGGACGGTGCCGTCGCGCATTGCCACCGGGACGTTGAGTTCGATCTCGATCTCGTGCATGGTGGGCCCTCTCGGAATCAGCGACGGCCAGGTCCCGCCACCGACCTGGTCTGGATGCTGGTCAGCGGGTGGCGGTGCCCTCGACGTAGTCGGAGTCGTGGCTCTTGACCCAGGCCATCAGCTTGCGCAGCTCGCGACCGGTCTGCTCGATCGGGTGCTGCTCGCCCTTGGCCCGCAGGGCCTTGAACTCCGGGGCGCCGGCGTCCTGGTCGTCGATGAAGCGCTGGGCGAAGGAGCCGTCGACGATGTCGGCGAGGACGGCCTTCA
>NZ_RJSF01000046.1:34613-34937 GCF_003725535.1 Nocardioides pocheonensis
TGCCTGCTCACCGAACAGGTCGGTCTCGGTCTCCTCGGCGAACGTGGTCTTGATGCCGCCGGCACGGAGGCCGCCGATGCCCTTGGCGTAGGACAGCGCGAGGTCCCAGGCCTTGCCCGAGGCGCCCTTCTCCACGGCGACGAGCACCGGCACGCCGCGGCCGTCGACGTACTCGCGACGGACGAGGTGGCCCGGCCCCTTCGGGGCCACCATGAACACGTCGACGCCCTCGGGCGGCGTGATGTAGCCGAACCGGATGTTGAAGCCGTGGCCGAAGACCAGGGTGTCGCCGGGGGTCAGGCCCGGGGCGATCTCCTCGGCGTA
>NZ_RJSF01000046.1:35012-140155 GCF_003725535.1 Nocardioides pocheonensis
GCATGGGTAGCTGCGTGCTGCTGCCGGCCAATCTGTTCGCGAGCAGAGCGGCGGCGCTGTCGTGCGCCAGCCCGAAACGGACCGGTCGACAGCGGTAGCCGCCGGGTGGGCGAACAAGGGTGGATTGCGAGGTTCGGGTGGCACGCGATCTGTTCCGGGGCCGCCGCGGTCCACATCAAGTACTTCGTTTCAGTCCAGCATCACGCGCCCCGGGTCCAGGCGAATACCGACAGGGCGAGGAAGCGTCGCACGAGAACTTCTCCGGCGGTCGAAAGATCAGGGCGACCCCGGGTGGCACCGCCCTCTCGACCACGAGCGGCAAGCCACCCACACACTTGCCCGAGTTGGCAGCGGTCGGCATAGCAGGACGCGTGGACGATCGGTTCGGTGTACATCCTGCGAGGCATGGCGTCAGCTCTTGGCTGTGACGCCCCGTGGACGAGATCGACCTACCCCGGACCAACCTCGGTGTGCCTGAAGAGCATGAGGTCGCCGGGGAGCTGTTACGCCGCAAAGGCCGGCGTTCCTCCGTCGACCGGTGCCTCAGAGCGCATCTTTGCCGGACGGTGCCCTGATTGCTGCCGTGAGACCTGTTCCTCCGAGCCGCTCAGAATCTCTGCGGTCCGATGCGTTCGACAGCGATGAAGACTGCTGCAGCAAGCAGCATGAGGTTCGTCCCCATGTTGAGGTACTCGCGTCGGCGCCCGTGCGTGACGATCGCCCCGAGCATCAGGACGATGAGTCCGAGCGCCGCGACCGGAACCAACCAAGTCAAGACATCGAACGCCCCCGGGAGGACGAGGCCCAGCACTGCAGCCATCTCCACCGCACCGAGGAGCCTGACCACGTCATCGGGAACGTCACCCGCCCAGCCTTGACCGGCGTCAACGAGTTCAGCCTTGGATTTCGTGAGTTTCATCAGACCAGCCAGGAGGAAGAGTGCGGCAAGAACTCCGGTCACTATCCAGACCGCGACGTTCATACCGCGGCAACCTCGTCGAATCGGAACCGCGCGAGTGCATCATCCTCGCTGCAGCAGCTGGCAGCGATCCGGGGATCGGACACGTGCACTCTCCTCGGGTTTGGCAGGACTGACTTGAAACTTCAAGTACGAGCATAGAGCCATTGACATGAAGGTTCAAGTCAGCAGCCGTTATCCTCCGTGGATGGCGACTAGGAAGACCTCGCGCGACGCTCGCTGGCTGACCCCCGATGAACTCGAGACGTGGCGGGCCCTGCACGAGATGGTCGTGAGGCTCCCCGCAGCACTCGGCAGTCAGCTTCAAAACGACTCGGGGCTGAGCTTCATCGAGTACTACGTGCTTGCTGCCCTCTCCGACCAGACCGACCACACGCTGCGGCTGAGCCAGTTGGCAGCCTTGGCCAACTCTGAGTTGTCGCGCCTGTCCCACCTGATCACCAGGATGGAGAAGCGCGGGTTCGTACGGCGTGCGCCCGATCCGAGCGACGGTCGCTTCAACATCGCAACCCTGACGCCCAGCGGGCTCAACCACCTCGTGGAGGCCGCTCCCGGCCATGTGGCCGAGGTGCGCCGCCTGATCTTCGACGCGCTCGACGAGCGGGCTCAACACGATGTGCGCACGGCGGCTCGGGCGATCGTTCGACGCGTGGACGAAGGGGACCTCTAGGTCGCTCTCAGTCCGTTCGGCACATCGGCTCAGAACGATTTCGGGGCTCGCGCGGCGAATCCAAGGGTCCAGGGCGGAGCGAGCTCCGACATGATGGTCGCTCCGAGGATCAGACACCCGCCGACCGCAAGACGCCACGTCAGCGGCTCCCCGGCGAAGGCGATGGCGGAGCCCGCGGCAAACACCGGCTCAAGTGCCAGGATCAGAGCGGACCTTGTCGGGGACAGTCTGGTTTGCGCCCACATCTGGGCAACGAGGCCGCCGGCAGCTATGACGAGCGCCAGGTACAGCAACAGGATCCAGTCTCTCGTGGTTGCAGGAGTCGCAATGCCTTGTGGCGCCGCGGCCGCTATGTACATCACTGCGACCACGATCATCTGGACTGCGGACATGCCGACGATCTCGTCACGCCGGCTCCAGGCGCTCAACCCGACAATCTGGAGCGCGTAAAGGATCGCCGAGAAGGCTGTGAAGAGCTCCCCCACGCCGAGCGAGACCCCTTTCAGGGCAAGGATCGCGAAGCCGATGCTCGCGATCACCACGGCTGCCCAGCCAGATCCCGGAATTCGATTTCGAAGCAACAGCCAAGCCAAGACCGGCGTGATCACGACGAACAATCCGCCGATGAACCCGGACACGCTCGCATTCGTGTACCGGAGGGCTGAGACCTGGACCAGCTGGGCCACCCCCCAGACCACACCCAGAGCCACCGCCCGTCGAAGGCTGATTGAGCCCAGCCCGAGTACCGCCCGGCGAGCCACCAGAGTCAGGGCCGCGGCAGCGATCAAGTACCGGACCGCCATGAAGTCAGCAACGGGCATGTCGGCGGTGACGGACTTCACGATGGTCAGGCCAGAGCCCCAGGCGGCAGCCATTGCCACGAGCACCATGACCGCAGGAGCGCCCGAGGTCCGCAGGTCGCCCGCAGGCGTGCTCAGTGCTCGATCCTCGTGCCCCGCGCTCTGAGGAAGCTGCCAGCCTCGCCCCCCATGACGCTGCTCAAGCGCTGGCGACCGGCGCTTGGAACCCACCCGCGTCGGCGCCAAACGTCGGGATGGCGTTGACCAGCTCGCGGGTGTACTCATGCTCCGGAGACTCGAAGAGCCGATCCACCGGACCCACTTCACGGACCACGCCCTCCTGGAGAACCAAGGCGCGGTGGGCTACCGCCCGGACGACCGCGAGGTCGTGCGACACGAAGACCACCGACGTCCCGCGTTCTGCGGAGAGACTCGACAACAGGCTCAGAATCGCAGCCTGAACCGACACGTCGAGGGCGGAGGTGATCTCATCGGCAAGGATCAACTTCGGATTGGCAGCGAACGCCCTCGCGATCGCCACGCGTTGCTTTTGGCCGCCGGAGAGCTCCGCGGGGTAGCGATGCGCCATCGACTGCAGGAGATTGACCTGTGAGAGCAGCTCCCGAACGCGCTCTTCGCGGTCTCGTCGTGACAGCTCGCCTTCGAACAACTGCATCGGCCGTGCGATGAGACTCATGACGTCGTGGCGAGGATTCAACGACATGTCAGGATTCTGGAAGACGATCTGCATGTCGCGACGGATGCTCCTCGGCCGCTTCCCGGCGTCAGGGGCAAGTTCGACGCCCTCGAAGCGGACGCTCCCGGACGACAGTGGGTGGAGGCCGGCGATCGCCCGAATGAGGGTCGACTTGCCGCTTCCGGACTCACCCACGATGGCCAGGGTTTCGGCCTGGGCTACATCGAAGCTCACACCCTTGACCACCGGCGTGCCCTGCCGGCGGGAGCGGTACTCGCACCAGAGGTCGCCCACGCGGAGCAGGGAGGAGCCAGACCTCACCTCGGGGAGCTGGAGCGGGCGGTCGTCGATCGTGAGCGCCACCTGCTCGCCGGCACGGACGCAGCGAACAGACTGCGAACCTTCGAAGACCTCGAGCCGGGGGTTGCCTTGCACGCACTGCTCGATGGCGTGGAGGCATCGCGGCGCGAACGGGCACGCGTCCTCGACGACGCTGTGGGGTGGCGCCCCCGGGATTGCGGAGAGGGCTCGCTTGCCCGAGGGGTCGGGAACCGCAGCCAGCAACGCCTTCGTGTACGGATGGGCGGGCCTGGAGAGCAGGGTCTCGACGGGCCCTGCTTCGACGACCTGCCCCCCGTACATGATCGCGACCTGATCACAGACCTCGGCCAGCAGGGGAAGGTCGTGACTGACCAGCATCGCCGCGGTCTGGTGCTGCGCCACGACCCGCTGAAGCAGGCTCATGATCCGCGCTTGGGTGGTGACGTCGAGTCCGGTCGTCGGCTCGTCGAGGATCAGAACCTCGGGATTGCAGGACAGGGCGATGGCCAGGTTGATCCGCTGCTGCTGCCCCCCACTGAACTGATGCGGATAACGCTGGAGAGCGGCCTCCGGGTTCGGTACGCCGACCTCGGTCAACAGTTCGACCTGCCGAGCGCGGAGCTCCTGGCCCCTCAGCCCCAGGTGGAGCTTCATCGGCTCCGCCATCTGGGTACCTATCGTCAGGGCGGGCGTCAGCGTCAGCGACGATGCCTGCGGTACGTAGACGACACGGCTGCCCCACACCTGGCGCAGCTTCGCGAGCGGGAGTCCAAGGAGGTCGACGTCACTCAACCGGGAAGTGCCGCCGAGGATCCGCATCGCTCCCGGCCGATAACCGATCGCCGCCAGGGCCATCGTGCTCTTCCCGCATCCGGACTCGCCCGCGACTCCGAGGACCTTGCCACGGTGAAGAGTCAGGTCGACATCGCTCACGACCTTGCTGAGCGATCCATCGCGTTGGGTGTAGGCGACGGCCAGGTCCGAGATCTCGAGGGCCACCGATGACGTGCTCATAGCATGGAGTCCTTCACGCTGTCGTTGCTGAGGTAGCGCATCATCGAGTCGGCGATCAGGTTCAGTCCTACCGAGAGCGCGGCGACCCCGACTACGGGCGCGAGCGAGGCAAAGGGCTGGACCTGCACGTATCCCAGGCTGTTTGCGATCGACAGACCCCAGTCGGACGACGGCGGCTGGGCACCGAGGCCCAGGAAGTTGAGGCTCGCGACAAAGATGACTCCGTAGGTCACCCGCAGCGCTAGGTCTGACACGACGGGCGCCATGATGTTCGGTGCGATCTCGCGCACGGCAATGGTGATCCGGCGCTCACCGCGCGCGCGCGCCGCCTGCACGTAGTCAGCCGTGACGACTGCAGCCGTGGCTCCACGGGTGACGCGACCGATTTGCGGTGCGAAGACGACGGCCACGGTGAGCAGCAGGACGAGGACCGACGATCCGAAGCCCGCGATCACGGCAAGCGCGATCAGCAGGGGCGGAAGCGTGAGCAGGATGTCGAACACGCGCGCCACGATCGCGTCGAAGAGGCCGCCGACGTACGCCGCGACCATTCCCACCAGGCCCCCTGTGAGTGTGGCAAGGGTGACAGCAGCGATCGGTACGAGTAGCACCATGCGACCGCCTGTGAGGAGGCGGCTGAGGACGTCACGGCCGAGGTTGTCGGTACCGAGGACGAGGCCGTTGCCCGGACGGGTCAGGGGCAGGCCGACGTTGAGCTGGTTCGGCGGATGCGGGGCGAGCGCCGGGCCGAACACAATCACCACCAACATCAGGGTCACCAGGAACAGGCCGATGCGGCCCATCCACGTGTGCGTGACCGGACGCAGGAACGCCAGACCGCGAACCACGCGACTTCGCGCGTCGCCTGCCTGCATCATGCCGTCGACGCTCATCGGGCGCTTCCTCTCAGCCGCGGGTTCAGGTAGGTCACCACGACGTCGGCCAAGAGACCGAGGATGACGAACACCGCGCCGAGGAGCACGATGATCGCGAGTGCCGTGTGGGAGTCCCCCTGGGCGATCGCGGCCAGGAGCAGCCTGCCGAGCCCGGGGACGGCGAACACGTTCTCCACGATGATCACGCCACCCATCAGGTAGATGATGTTGATCGCAATGGCGTTCACTAGCGGCACCGCAGCCGAGCGGAACGCGTGCCTCCAAATCACTCGATGGCGCCGCAGGCCACGCAGGACAGCAGCCCTGGTGTACGGCGCGGAAAGGGACTCAAGAACCGATGCACGGGTGATCCGCCAGATGTAGGGCACCACTCCCACGCCGAGCGTCAGCGAGGGCAGCACGAAGGCTTTCACCTGCTCGGCCGGGGTACCCAGTCCGATCGCATTGGAGGCGACCGGAAACCACCGGAGCTGGACGGCCAGGGCGATCATCACCGTCAGACCGACGACGAACTCGGGCAGCGCGGCGAGCACGGTCATGACGACGAACAGGCCCCGGTCGATCGGCCCGCCGCGCCGCGCGACGGCAACGCCCACCGCGATGGCGATGGGCACAGACCAGACGAGCGTGATCACCGCGAGCTCCGACGTGTGCGCGAAGGCCGGCAGGACGAGAGGCTTGACTGGTTGGGTTCCGGCCAGGTTCGTGCCCCAGTCGCCGCGCACGAAGTGCCAGAGCCAGTCCAGGTATTGGACGATCAGCGGCCGGTCCAGTCCCCGCGACGCCGCGAACGCGTCCAGCTGCGCGCGCGAGGCCTGCCGGCCCAGCACGTTCTTCCCGAGCTGGTCGGCCGAGTGGTTCAGCGCGAAGAACGAGATGAACGAGATGAGGAGGATCGTCAGGAGCGCCATCGCCAGCTGACGCGAGAGGGCGCGCGCTCGCGCGGCGCGCCCTCTCACGGTTCTGGGCGGCTCGTCAGCCTGTGGCTCTGCGACAGACACCAGTGTGCTCACTGACATAGGTTTCCTTCTTCGAAAGCACGCCGAAGCATGTCGGCTCAGGCAATCCAGGCCCGGCTGAAGTCGATGCTGCTCACCCTGTCCCACGTGAGTCCCTGCACCTTGCTGGCGCGGGCGTAGCCTGCGTCGACGAACAACGGAATCAGGTACGAGTAGGTCTTCCGTGCTTCGAGGAGTGCCTGCTGGCTCAGCGCCACTCGCTTGTCGGCGTCGAGCGTCGCGTAGATCTCCCCGGTCAGCTTGTCGACGGCGGGATCGTCATGGTGCGTGCCGTTCCACACGGCGCCCTTGCGGTAGAAGTAGTCGAACAGCACTGACGGGAAGGCGTTGTGCCAGTAGTCCTGGAACGCCGCAGTCTGCAGCCATCCCTTGCTCCAGTACGTCGTGGCCGGGAACTCCTTGAGCTTGATGTTGAACCCAGAGTCCTTGACGATCTGCTGCCAGGCCTGGGCGACCTCGCTCATGCCCGCCACGCCGGAAGAGGTGCTCAGCTCGACGTCGACACCGTTGGGATACCCCGCATCGGCAAGCAGTTGCTTCGCCTTCGCTGGGTCGTACTCGGGCTTGAGACCGGGCGGGTAGAACGGGCTCTCCGACGTCACGGCGATGTCAGCTGCTACGGCGCCATGTCCTTGGAATGCGGTCTTGAGCAGCGTTTCGCGGTCTGTCGCGAGCCGCAACGCTTCAACGACCCGCTGGTCGTTGAACGGCGCCTTGTCCTGGTCGAAGGTGAACACCCAGGCGCGCTCAGCCTTGATGGTCTCCAGAGCGACGTTGCTGCGCCCCTGCAGTCCCGACCAGAGAGCGGTGGGGAAGGTGTCGGTGACATCCGTGGACCCCGCCAAGACACCTTGGAGCTTCGCGCCCTGGTCCGGCGTGACAGTGGCGTCGATGCCGTCGAGGTAGGGGGCCCCGTTCCAGTAGTCGTCGTTGCGTACCAAGCTCCAGCCCTGCCCGGGTTTCCAGCTCTTCAGCTTGAAGGGGCCCGTGCCGGCGACGGTCGCAGCGCTGAAGTCGGTGCCGTCCTTGAGAATCCCGCTACCGAAAGAGGTACACACGGACTCGAGGAAGATGCTGTTTGCCTTGTTGAGCTTGAGGACCACCGTCGATGCATCAGGCGTGGACACGCCGCTGGCGTCCATGTACGGGGCGACGGCGAGGTTCACGGCACTGCCCGCCTTCGGGTCCAGCCAGTGCTTGAACGTAAAGGCGACGTCCTTGGAGGTGAAGTCGCTTCCGTCGTGCCACTTGACACCCTCGCGAAGCTTGATCGTCCACTCAGTCGCATCGGCGTTCGCCGTCCAAGCCGTCGCGAGTGCCGGCGTCGCTGCCAACGTGGTGTCGTCGATCTTGAGCAGGCGGTCGAAGATGTTGTTCAGGCACATGGCCGCGTTGATGGTGACGATAACTCCGGGGTCGAGGGCGTCGCTGGTGTCGGCATCGCTGATCGCGACGCGCAGCGTGCCTCCCTTCTTCGGCTTCCCCGCCGACTTGGTATTCGAGGGGCTGCTGGCGGGACTGCCCCCGCACGCCGCCAGGAAGAGAGCCCCCAGACCGGCGCCGCCGACGGCCAGGACGGAGCGTCGCGAAGCGACGTAGGTCAGCGGGTTGGCGGAATTCCGATCCGACCGATCAGTATCCTTCGTGGCCATTGGACGTCCTCCAGATTGGCTTGCGGGGCGCGAACAGGAGTTGCTCACGACCCGTGAAACCTAGGCCGCAGTGCTCTGGGTCACACATTGTGAGAATTCAGGACTTCGAGGCACACCACCGTCGATCCACTAGGCCGATGACACCCCCACACGCCTGCGGCATCTGCGGCGTGGTCCGATAAGGGACACTTGTTCCTCCGGGTGACGGGGCACAACGTGCGAACTGCACAAGACGGCGGGCGATGCACCAACAACGGCATTCCGGCGCGCAGCGGCTGCGAACTTCGCGGTCGATCGCGTTCGCATCCGATCCAAAGCGGTCGTTCGCGAGAGGTGTAGCTTGCTCCCAGCACGGGCCCAGCACCCGCAGTGGATCGCTCCTGGAGCCAGACGTACCCGAAGCCGCCGCGAGTCGCGTGAGCGCGAGGTGCCATGGCGGGCGGGCGCTCGGCGAGGCACTCGAAGACGAGGTACAAGAGGCCCCGCGCTCCGCCAGCGCGACGGCGGGCTTCACTCGATCGCAGCGTCTGCAATCATCCGATGGTCAGGCGGTAACATCGGGCCCCAGGTCACCGACGCGTCATGCCCGCGCATCCGGCGAGTCTTCGGGGCTTTCGAGGATGTGCTTGCGGATCAAGGCCCGTGGGTCGAGGTCGCTTAGCTCAAGCTCGTTGAACTCTGGCCCGAGATCGGCCAGAAGATCATCCTGGGTGGACTTCATGATGCGACGCAGCGTGCGGATCATCTGCCCAGCCTGACGGGCGTAGTCAGGCAACCTGTCCGGCCCCAAGATGACCGCGGCCACCAAGAGGATGACCCCGATCTCGGGTAGACCTACGCCGAACATGAGCTGTCTATGTACGCCACACCCAACGGATTCGGAACAATGATCCCGGGCACCGACGTATCTCAGGCGATCGGGCTGCGACGCTCGGAAGAGACAGCCGGGGTTTCCGAGACAATCGGATCGGAAGCGCTCAGCACGCTGTCCGCATCCACATCGTCATCGTCGATCAGGCCCTTGGTCTCCGCCTTGAAGATGCGCAGAGCACGGCCTGAGCCCCGCGCGAGCTCAGGAAGCTTCTTCGCACCGAAGAGGAGCACGAAGACGCAGAACAGGATCATCAGCTCAGGGGGTCCGATATTACGCATAGGTCCTCGCTTTGGATTCGTCGTGTCTGCCGGGATGAAGGGGCCGGTCATCCATCCGAGTGTGAGATTCATGGCTCAGTTCGCACAGGTGGAGAGTTCCAACGCGCGGTGCCGCCCGTCGTCATCTTCACAGCGAGAGCGCCTGGAGTAGACGGCGTACTCGAGGGCGGCCCGGTCTCAATCACCGGATGCACCGCCAATTCGCTTACGCGCTCATCCACGCTTTCCGGAAGTCCATCTGGTTGACGAAGTCCCAGACCACCCCATTGACCTTGTTGGACTGGGCCCAGCCGCCGTCTGTGTAGAACGGGACGACGAAGCTGTAGGTCTCGCGGACCATGACCAGGGCGGCCTGGATGAGCTGGGCCTGCGTGGTCGGGTCGGTCTCCTTCATGATCCCGGCGACCATGTCGGCCAGTCGGGGGTCTTGGTAGCGCGTATCCCACCACGGTCCCGAGGACATGTAGAAAAGTTGAAGCATCTGCGCAGGGTGGAATCGGTTCCAGTAGTCCTGGAAGGCTGGTGTTGCCATCCAGCCCTTGTCCCAGTAGGTGTTCAGTGGGAACTGCTTCAGGGTGACGTTGAAGCCCGCCGGCTTGACCACCTGCTGCCACGCTTGGGCGACGTCGAGCATGCCGGCCGTGACGTTGGACGTGCTGAGCTCGATGTCGAGGCCCTTCGGGTACCCGGCCTCGGCCAGCAGGCTCTTGGCCTTCTCGATGTTGAACTCGGACTTGTGTCCGGTCGGATAGAAGACCGACCCGGGCGTCGCCCCGAAGTCGTCCGTAAGGACGCCGTGGCCCTGAAGTGCGACGCGGAGCATCGTGTCCCGGTCGGTGGCCAGCTTGAGTGCCTCCAAGACCTTCTGGTTGTCGTAGGGCGCGTGCCGCTGATCGAACGCGAAGACCCATGCGCTCTTGTTCTTGAACGTCTGCACAGAGACGTCGGACCGGCCCTTGAGGCTGGTCCAGTAGGAGATCGGAAGATCGTCGGTGACGTCGGTTGAGCCGGCAAGAATCCCCTGGAGCTTCGCGCCCTGATCGGGCGTGATCTTGACTTCGATTCCGTCGAGGTACGGTGCGCCGCCCCAGTAGGCGTCGTTGCGAGCTGCTGCCCAAGCTGTCCCGGCGGTCCACGACGTGAGCTTGAATGGCCCGGTGCCGATAGCAGTCCTCGGCGTGAAGGACGTCGTGCCCGCCTTGGTGATCTTCGCGTTCCAGTTCGACCCGACCAGCGCCGGCAGAATGCTGTTCGGCGTCTTGAGCTTCACGACCACCGTCAGAGGGTCGGGGGTCTCGATGCCGGATGGGTCGATGTACGGGCTCATTCCGCCGTACATCTCGTTTCCGCTCTTGGGATCGACCCATCTCTTGAGAGTCGCGGCGACGTCGGCCGAGGTGAAATCGCTTCCGTCATGCCACTTCACGCCCGGGCGCAGTCGGAACGTCCACGTCAGCGCGTCGGGGGTCGATTCCCACGACTCAGCAAGGGCAGGCTTTGCAACGAAGTCGTCGTCGACCCGAGTCAGGGAGTCGTAGAGGGCGTTGCAGACGATGGCGGTGTTCTGCGAAATGATGAGGCCCGGGTCGAGACTGTCCGTGGCTTGGCCATCGCTGACCGCCATCTTGATGATGCCGCCCTTCTTCGGTGCTTGCGCAGGGCCGGAGGTCCGTGGTGCCGAGGCCGGTGAGCTGCTGCAGCCAGCGAAGAGCAGTGCGCCCAGGCCCACCCCGCCGACGGCGAGCACTTGCCGACGGGAGAGATTCGCCCCCGCCACCGCACTGCGAACCGCTTCAACGTCCCTGGTCGGATCGGTCATCTGAAACCCCTTCGGCCCGTCGTGGAATCTCGGCGACGCTAGCGACGGGCACCGAGCGCGTCACTTGGAGAAAACAAGAGCGCGCATGCAGGCCACAGTTGGTTTTCCAGCCCCGACGGCCAGCGTGCCCGGGTCGTACAGCCGCTGGCTTGGGCATGCGCGAAGTGGGGCGAGCGCGCCGCCCATCAGCACCGACCGGCGTCGACAGAACGCCCGATGGCCATCGCTGGCGGCCGGCGGATCCACGCGCGCAGCTGTCAGCAGATCTCACTCCTGGCTCAGGGGCCAGGTCCAGCCACGCCTACTTCGCCGCGGTTGTGCGCCGTCATCCCGGAGAGTCGCACGTCGCATTCGAATCCATAACGACCCGCCGTTGGGGCGCGGTGGCGTGTCCGTGCTGGTTACTTCCGCGCACCCTGCGGCGGGCGGCTGGGAATTGCCTCGGTGATGGCGTAGGCGGTGTCCACGAAAGCCTGCGCCTGATGCTCCGACAGATTTCGAGTGGAGGCCTTCTCCAGGGTCTGCCACAGGGTCGCGATGGGTTCACGCATGGCTCGGCCCTTGTCGGTGAGGTGGACCAGCATCACGCGTCGGTCGTGTGCCGACGGCTCACGCACGAGGAGACCCGCGTCCTGCATGCGACCGAGGGACTTGGAAACGGTGGAGTGATCCAGACCGACGCTTTCGATCAGCTCGGACTGGCTCTGGCCGTCCCGGTCGAAAAGCTGCATCAGCAACAGTTCCTGTCCAGGATGGAGGTCCATCTCGCGGAGCAGGGTGGCGGCGTAGGCACGGTGGGCGCGGGCGAGTTGGAAGATCGCGTAGCTCATCGGCCCTCCCCCGGCCGTGGTGGGAATGCGAGGCATGATCCTCCCTCTCAGCCGCGTCGGGACGCGTCGTCGGTGTAGCCGGCCGTGGCCACCGTAGAACGTCGCTGTACCTGGGCGTCGTACTCGCGTCCAGATCGGGTCAACGGCGCGAGTGGTCAGGCGACGGTGAGGACGAGCTTTCCCCGCACGTGCCCGGCGTCGCTGGCCTGCTGGGCCGTGGCGGCCTGGTCGAGCGGGTAGGTCGTGACCGTGGTTCGGAGCTCGCCGCTCGCGGCGGCCTTGGCCACGGCGGCCAGGCGATCTGTCGGCGCTTCCGAGCGTCCCCTCGCGAAGGTGATCCCCAGCTGCTCCGCCCCGAAGTCGGCGATGGTCACGATCCGCTCGGTGCCACCCCGCAGCGTGATCGAGTCCTCGAGAGCGCCCTTCCCGGCTAGGTCGAAGACGGCGTCCACGCCGCCAGGGGCTATCGCCTTCACGCGCTCGACCAGGCCATCGCCGTACAGCGTCGCCGTGGCGCCGAGCGAGGTGAGGTAGTCCTGGTTCGAGGAGCCCGCGGTGGCGATGACTCGGGCTCCACGGGCCGTGGCCAGCTGGACCGCCAGGGTTCCGACCCCACCGGAGGCGCCGTGCATCAGTACGGTCTCGCCGGCAGCGACAGCGAGCAGATCCAGGACCCGCTCCGCGGTTTCACTCGCCACCGGCAGCGCCGCCGCGTCCTGCCACTCGAGGCCATCGGGCTTGAGGACCACTTGGGAGGCCAGCGCGTACTCGGCGTAGGAGCCGGTGTCCGACCAGCCCAGCACACCGTCGCCCACCTGCACGTCGGTGACGCGCTCACCCACGGCGTCCACCACGCCAGCGAGCTCACCACCGGGAATGACCGGGAAGGTCGTCGGGCGTATGGCCGCCATCATTCCGGACCGGATCTTGCCGTCCACCGCGTTCAGGCCGGCAGCCTTCACGCGGACCCGGATCTGGCCAGGTCCGGGAACCGGGACCTCCAGGTCCGTTTCGTGCAGCACGTCCGGACCACCGAAACGCTCAAACACGATTGCCTTCATGATGTCTCCGTTCCTCAGCGCGAGCACTTGTGTGGCCAGCCACATAACTACCGTACAGCAAATATGTGGCTAGCCAAGCAACTGGCCGAGACGCCGCGCTCAGTGCCGCCCGGCACACGCGCCGCCTGGGTCTGTTCGAAGACCGGCCCTGGGTTTCGCCGAAGGTGCAAGAGGTGTGAGGGCTTGCGATCTTCGATCGCTGCTCTGGTGGATGAGAATCGGTGGGTCGCCTGGCGACGTCGGGACACACTGGTGCGGGTGAGCCCGTAGAGGTGTATGGCGTGAGGTCTTCGGGTTCTCTGGATTGTTGCTGCGAGCACGTGGGTCTGTATCCCGGCAGAAGGCCTCCCAGGCGACCACCCGGCCGCGACGGCCGCGGCCGCGGACCCGAAGGGAGTGGTCGCGATGGAAGTGCTGTTCGAGCGGGTCGCTGGCCTGGACGTCGGCAAGAACACGGTCACGGTCTGTGTGCGGGCACCTGGCGCCCGCCGCGGTCGTCACACCGAGACCAGGACGTTCAAGACGACCACGGGGTCGCTGCGCCTGATGCGGGACTGGTTGCTGGAGTCCGGGGTGACGATCGCGGCGATGGAGTCGACCTCGACGTACTGGAAGCCGCCCTTCTACTGCCTCGAGGAGGTCATGGAGGTCTGGCTGCTCAACGCCGCGCACATGAAGGCGGTGCCCGGCCGGAAGACCGACGTGCGCGACGCGGAGTGGATCGCTCAACTGCTCGAGCACGGGCTGCTGCGCCCTTCGTTCGTGCCGCCACCGGACATCCGGCGGCTGCGGATGCTGACCCGCTACCGGGTCCAGCTGATGGGTGACCGGACCCGCGAGACGATCCGGCTCGAGCTAATGCTCGAGGACGCCTCGATCAAGCTCTCCGCGGTGGCGTCCTCGGTCACCACCGTCTCGGCACGTGCGATGCTGGCCGCGCTGATCGACGGCGAACGCGACCCCTCGCACTGGCCGACCTGGCCAAGGGCAAGATGCGGCGCAAGCTCCCCGAGCTCGCCCAGGCCCTGGATGGCAACTTCGACGCCCACCACGCGCGGCTGGCCGGATCGATCTTGGGCCGCCTGGACTTGGTCGAGCAGGCTCAGGCCGAGCTCGACGAGGTCATCCGGGCCGCCTGCCAGCCGTGGGCACGCCAGATCGAGCTGCTCCAGACCATCCCCGGGGTCGGGGAGAAGGTCGCCCAGGTGATCGTGGCCGAGACCGGTGCCGACATGACCCGGTTCCCCACCGCAGCGCACCTTTGCTCGTGGGCCGGGCTCGCGCCGGCAATGTATGAGTCGGCCGGCAAACGCACCCCAGCCGGCCGACGCGCCGGCAACAAGTGGCTCACCGCGATGCTCGTCGAGGCCGCCGGCTCGGTGGGCCGGATGCACGGCAAGAACTACCTCGCCGCCCAACACGCTCGCCTGACCCGCCGCCGCGGCATGGGCCGCGCCCAGGTCGCCGTCGCCCACTCGATCCTGACCGCGGCCTACTACATGCTGCTACGCGACCAGCCCTACCAAGACCTCGGCGCCGACTGGCTCACCAAGCGCAACGAGGAAGCACACACCCGCCGCCTGGTCGCCCAGCTCGAACGGCTCGGCCACACCGTGGTCATCGACCCCGCAGCCTGACCACCTCAGCCGAACACACGTCGGGCTCCGCCCGACGCGCTGACGCGCACGCCCTCGGCTAGGTCATTCACGGGTCTGTGTCCTCTTCCCTAGCCACTACGAGCGACCTCGAGGAGGATGTGTCAGCTGGGCGCCGTCAAGGGCGTCACTCGAGCTTCGGCCTGTCCTTCAGGTGCTCTGGAGTACCTGATGTCCACGTGCACCCTGATGCCGAGACGTCGACCGGCTTGGCGCGCTGACCAGTTGAAGTCCACGATGCGTTGAGTCGTCTGCGCGTCGATGCGAGCCTCGTACTCGCCGGCGGCAACCAAGGCATCCGCGATCTCGGCCACCATCTCCTCTGACCGGGCGCGACGCTCTGCATCGCCCCCGATGGCAAGGAAGCGTTCCGGGCTTCCCCAGGTGCTCACATCTGTCCCTCTCGCCGACGCCTTCCCTGCGCAGTCCGTGCGGAGATTCCTCCGACCCGTCCGAGAGCACTGCCGCCTGTCTGGAACCGGCGCGGATCCGTGGGAGACCGCAACGACGAAAGTCGGGAAGGAGCGGGGGAATCAGACCCGCGCCGGTCCGGGGACCGTACGACCGACTGGACCCGTTACCGTGAGGTAGTACCGCAATGTGGATGTGACGCCGACCACAGCACCACGAGGAACGCGGCGGTTAGAACCGGGTCTGTCCATCCATCGGCCGGCGGGCGAGGTCCGCCAACCGTGCCGCCCGAGACCCCCCGCAACCAAGCTCCTTCTGGATCTGGAGCCGGGAAACCGGACCCGCCGGCGAGGCGCTGTCGAGCGCGCGGATCACCGAAACGGCAGCCCTGTCGTCGAGACCGGCATGCCGAGTGGCGGCCGGTCCGTCGCCATTCGGCCGGTTGGGCGCAGGGTTCGTGCCGGCCATGTCGCCGGCACCCTCAGCGCCGAGTCTCGTGCCGTTGATCCCGTCAGTCTCGGCGGCTGATGCCGGGCGACCAGGGGCAGGCGGGCGCGATCCGGCCTCTGCGTCCGAAGATGCGCTCTCGCCGCGACGCGCCAAGCCGGCGAGCACCTCGATACCCAGGGCGAGGGCGATCGGCGGCCAGGCCGCGACGGCACGTGCCGTGGCCGACGGCTCTGCCGCTGCCACATTGGCCGCCAGCGAGGCGCTGAGCCCCAGGGCAAGCAGGAGCCAGGTCAGCGCTGCCGGCCGCCTGCCGGCACGCGAGTCGGCCAGCAGCACCGAAACGGCAGCCACGACGGCACCGTCGATGGAGACCGGCAGCAGCCACGAGGTCAGGCCACTCTCCCCCGACCGCAACGCAACCGCTCAACTAGGTCGCTTCGCGAGGCGCGGTCCGCACGTTCCTGGCTGATCGATTCTGGCCAAGAGGTAGCTCTGGCGCTCTCCGAGCCAATCGCCACCCTCAGGTGGTGCCGCGGGTAACGACGGACGGCTTAGAGGGACCAAGCGTTCGACGGTGTTGGGATCGACGCCGATCTGCTCGCCGAGGGACACCGCGGTCAGACCGGAACCAAGGAATGCGTCGCATAACCGTTCGTTGGACATGGGCACTCCCCAGACCTCATCAGACGATTTCACGCTGGCGGGACGTCCCGAGACGTCCCGAAGTCGTCGTTGAGAAGTCCCGCAGGCAGGCAGGAAGGTCGAGGTGGTTCACAACTCGGGATCAGGAGGAACCATGGCAACCACGGAGACCGCTTCCCTTGCAGCCGCAACTGCGGGTCCCCTCGAGCCCGCATCAGGTCTCGCCGGTCTGCCGATGCTGATCCCGGTGCCGCGGGCCGCGCAGATCCTCGGTATCAGTCGCTCTGCGGCGTACCGCTGCGCGGCCTGCGGCGACCTCCCGACCACGCACCTCGGTGGCAGGGTCTACGTGATCACCGCCAAGCTGCAGGAGCTGCTGTCGGCATGAGTGGAAACGTCTCACGTCGCCCGTCGGGCGAATGGGAGTACCGGTTCGAGGCCGGGCCCGATCGGCTGACCGGGAAGCGCCGCCGGGTCACGAAGTCGGGCTATCGCACAAAGCGAGAAGCAACCCAGGCGATGAACCAAGCCATCGCCGCCTTCCATCAAGGTCGACACGTACAGCGGACACGACGCACCGTCGAAGACTTCCTCAACGAGTGGCACAGCGCCGTGCGGAGCGCGCTGCGGCCCTCGACCTGGGTGAATTACCGCAACTACCTCGACGCTTACGTCATCCCTGTCATCGGCGACACCCCGTTGCAGGACCTCGACGCCGTGCGGTTGAACCTTCTGTACGGCCACCTTCTCGAGCGCGGCCGCGTCAAGTCGAAGGGTGGCCTGTCCCCGAAGACAGTGCAGAACGTCCACCGGATGCTCCACCGCGCCATGCGCGACGCGGTCAAGTGGGGGCAGCTTCCAAGGAACTACGCGGAGGACGCCGAGCCTCCACGCGCACCACGGCCCCGGCCGACTGTCTGGACTCCTGAGCAGCTCGGCGCATTCGTGCAGCACGTGCGAAACGACCGGTTCTACGCGCTCTGGCTTCTCGTAGCGACAACGGGTCTGCGCCGTGGAGAACTCGCCGGCCTTCAGCGTCACGACATCGACTTCCGCACCCGAACGATCTCGCCCAGTACCCCTCGGGTGGTCGTAGCTGGACGTGCCGTCGAGTCAGAGGCGAAGACACGAAGCGGCGTTCGCAACCTCGCCCTGGACCCGGTAACACTGGAGGCGCTTCGTGACTACGTGGTCAGCTGGGACACCGAGCGCGACGCGCTCGGCCAGGACACCCAGCTGCTGTTCGTGTGGCCCAACGGTCGTCCCCTTCACCCGGACACGATCACGGCGCTCTTCCACCAGCACTGCGAGCGAGCCGGCCTTCCGCGGATTCGCCTGCATGACGTACGCCACTCATACGCGACCGCAGCTCTGAAGGCTGGGATCCCGGCCAAGGTCATCAGCGAACGCTTGGGACACGCGACGGCCGCCTTCACACTCCAGACCTACACCCACGTCATCCCCGGCATGGACGAGCTCGCTGCCGAGGCCATCGCCCGGATGATCCTCACGCCCGCCGTTGCAGACGCAGACGCGGGCGGCAGCATTCTCGGCAGCATCACAGAAGATGCAGCGCCGGAAACAAGCAAAGAACCCGCTGACCTGCTGCGTTTCCGCAGGTCAGCGGGTTCTTCATCCAGTAGCGGGGGCAGGATTTGAACCTGCGACCTCTGGACGCCGTCGGGGGCATCGCGGCTACTACGGATTCGGTCCGGAAGCTACCGATTCGCTCGGTGTGGTGAGGGATCCGCCCTCGCTTCCAGTCACAGGATACCCGTCCAGTACCGAGTGGGACGGCCCCAATCTGGACACTAAATGGACACGGATCGAATCGCGCAACCAGGTCCTCGGCCCTGGATGCCCTAAGCGTTCAGGGTTCCAGCACGCGCTTGAGGTTTCCGACAAACACCTTGTTACGGCGCGGAACCATGAGGGCCATCATCGGCGTCATGAGCATCCTGAGTCCGCTTGGTCGCATCTCGACCGCGCGCGTGAAACGTGCGTCATCCCCGGCCGGCTCGACCGTGTAGGTGATCTGTGGCTGCAGGCCGGCGAAGTCAGCGCGATACACCACCCGTGCGCCGGGCTCGACCTCCAGCGCGGTGAAGGTGCCGTCGGTCTTGCCCATGAACGGCTTGAACTTCAGGGGGTATGTCTTGCCTACGACGGGGACGGGATCGGTCTCGGGAGGCACCGAGGCTATGTCGACGTGCCAGTTCGGTTCATTGCGGAGGTCGGCGACGTACGAGAAGACGTCGTCTGCCGTTCGGGCGACGACGACACTCTCAGCCGATGTGATCATGACTCCTCCTCAGACAGGGCGTCGCTTGGCTGGCATCCGCGGGGTGCCCTGACGCCAGGTCCCATTCCAAACTATCGCTCCGCCGCTCGTTGGGGCGGCGAGTCGCGAGCGGCTCGAGTGCTCAATTTCAAGCTGTCCGCCGGCCTCGGCGTCGTTTGCCGAAAGATGCGCGGACCGGGAATGCCGCTCAGGCCCCGGGTCGAGATCGCAAATCAGGCCGCCGCGATTGACCGGCTCGTGGCCTTCCTCGGCCTGGCATCCCCACGGCTAGGTAGCCGAGTCACGGGAGTGGCTCCAATGGCCTGGCCCGCGCGTGGCGGTCGATCGAGGTATTCACTTTGTTGCGGAACCGAACGATGCTTGGGGTGACTCGCCAATCCCCGTCCGCGCTGAGGAGCCAGGAATGCCGGATCAACAGGGACCGAAGGTGGTTCTGCGCGGGCCTGCCGAGGGCGACAGCATCATCTTGCCGATGGGGGGCCTACAGGCGCACATCACGCGCAAGGCGTCCCGCACTGAGACCGGCGGACATTGGGCTCTCGGGGAGGCCTGGCAGGACCCGGGCTTCGACAACCCGCCGCACACCCACGATGAAGCAGAAGCCTTCTACGTCCTGGAAGGGTCCTACACCTTCTACACCGACACCGATCCGGCAGAGGGGGTGGGGCCGGGCACCTTCGTGTTCATCCCGCCTGGAGCGGTGCACGGCTTCAGGACCGGTCCCGAGGGTGGGCGACTGCTGTGCCTGTGGCCATCGACCGTCGAGGCGGCGTTCTTCGGTGCGTCCTCATGAGCACAACCAGCCGACGAGCGACCGCAGCCTCTGGTTAATGGGCGGGGCTTCCGAAGCGCACCCGGTTCCCGAGCGGGTCGGTGACTACGAACTCGACCAGACCGTAGGCCTGCTCCTCGGGGGCCGAGACTCCGAGTACATCTGCTTCGCGCAACTTCTTCCAGTAGGCCACTGCGTCTCGGACATGCACGAAGCAGGTTCCCGGAGTGAGGGAGACGCTCTGCTCCCCGGGCGGGGTTTGCGAGAAGTGCAGCTCGACCGGGCCGTCGTGCATGACCAGGTATCCGTCGTACCGGCCTGCGACGTCGAAACCGAGTTTGCTGTAATGCGCCTCGGTGGCAGCCAGGTCCGCGCTGGGCAGAATCGGGATGGCCGAGCGAGCATCCGACCCCCTGCCCTGGGCGCGGAGTCGTTCCAGCCACACCCGGAGCGGAACCGTGATGTTCAGCCCACTAGCGCGGCGCGCCGCCCACAGTGCGCACCCGGCACAGATGTACACCCCGGGGGTGTCGCCCAGCTCGGTTAACCGAGCCCGATCCCGCGTGCGGCCGCAGCAGCCACACTGAGCAGTCGAAGGCTCTGCCACGCTATTGGTCATGCCCCATTGTCCGCCGTCTCGTCAACTGCCAGGACCGGCGCAACCTCCGTCAGCGGCGAACCAGCAGTTGAGGCACGAGCATGTGGCGTGACCTCGCGATCGGCTTCGCAGCCACAGTCATCGTCGCGTGGCTGGTGCTCATCGTGGCTTTGCTCGTCGTGCGACCCAAGGGAGGCCTGCTCAGGGAGGCGCTTCGCATACTGCCCGATCTGATCCGGCTTCTGACGCGACTGGCCAGGGACTCGACGCTCCCCCGCGGCGTCCGAGTACGCATCGCACTGCTGATGGGGTACCTGGCCCTGCCCATCGACCTCATCCCGGACTTCATCCCCGTACTCGGCTACGCCGACGACGCGATCGTGGTCGCAGCCGTCCTGCGCAGCGTCGTCCGCCGCGTCGGCTCGGAGCCATTGCAAAGACACTGGCCCGGCACGAACGACGGCTTCGCGGCACTGTGCAGACTCGCTGGCATTGCCCCGCCGACCGAGCAGACTGCCAACAACTGACGGCCGAGTCCCCACCGCCCAACTGTCTCTTCGACTCGCCTGACCCACGCTGAGCCAATTGTTCATGCTCGGCCGCCGATTGGCCTTGGCCGATGCCGACTCGGCGCTACTCGGCCAGCCCCTGCCGCGCGAAGTCGACGGCCTCGGCGAGCAGTGTTTGCCACAGCTCCCGGTCGACGCTGGGGATCGACACCCACTCACGGAAGACCTTGCCGGCCGGGGCGAACGGGTCGCCGTCGTGGTTGCCGACGAGCTCGGTGACCCGCTGGCGAGGCAGCTTTACGACCAGGCATCCGGCCTTGTCGTCGTAGGAGGCCAGGAACTTCCCGGCCAGCCGCACGCAGGCGTAACCCATCATCGTGGCTCGGCCGATGGCCGGGTCGTAGAGCAGGTCGTCGGTGAGCTCCTCGTAGAGATCGCGGGCCACGTCGGCAGCGTCCCCGCCGGACTGCTCCGACGGGGACATGCCTTTCGGGTCTCGCGGCATCAGGCCACCGGTGGCGTGAAGACGCCGAACTGGTTGCCTGACGGGTCGCGCAGGTAGGCGAAGGTCGGGGCGCCGGGTCCGGGGTCGAGGTGCTTGCTCACCACCGAGCCGCCGAGCTGTTCGGCGTCGGCGCAGGTGGCCTCGACATCGGCGACGAGGATGTAGAAGACGGCGTGGTCGGGCACCTGCCCGCCGGTGCCGAAGATGCCGCCCATCGGTCCCTCGGCGCCGGACGCCGTGATGTTGCGGTAGTCCATCCCACCGGACGCCGCTGGCCCGTCGGCCTCGAAGGTCCAGTCGAAGAGGCTGCCGTAGAACTTCGCGGCGCCGTCGGGATCACTGGTGGCGACCTCGAACCAGGCGAGGGTGCCGGGGGCTGGGTTGGTCATGGGGGGTCTCCTTCTGCGTTGCGGGTCACCCGCCGGGGCGACGGGTCACACCCACGGTCTCGGGCCTTCGCGACACCCCTGTGTCGGAGTTTGGCAGGAGATCTTCGGGACGCAGCGCCGCCTCCGGCAGCTTCGTCTCGTGGCCGTCGACGATCGTCTCCGGGGCGACCCGCTGCGGGCGCGGCAGCGAGGGCGTCGGTTCGGCTCGGGTGATGCGATCCATCCGGAAGACGCGGTCGTCCTCCCGCAGGTGGCACCAGGCGGTGAGGTACGAGCCGTTTGGCCCAACCACGACGTGCTGCGGCTCGACCTCGCGCTCGGTCTCGAGGCCGCCGACGTCGATGTAGCTGATGCGCAGCACCTGGTTGTCACGCACGGCTCGCCAGATCGTCTCGGCGATCTCGGCATCGGGGTCGGGAGCAGGCTGGACGAGCAGCCTTACCTTCTCGGCGGTCGCACGCGCCTCCGCGAGGGCTCGCTCGGGCATCGCCGCCACGATCTTCTGCAGCGCGCTGCGGGCGTCGCGCGTGAAGAGCACGTGCTCGCTGCGGCTCAGCGCGACCGCGACCGCGGCCGCCTCGCGTGGCGTGAAGTTCAGCGGCGGCAGGCTCAACGAACGGTCCAGGGTGTAACCCCCGCCGCGTCCCTGCTTCGTCGCGAGCGGGACTCCGGCCTGCCCCAGCGCGCTCAGGTCGCGCTCGATGGTCCTGACGCTGACCTCGAAGTGCTCGGCCAGCCGGCCCGCCGTACGCCCCCTGGGCCCGGCCGCCCGCAGCTCCTCGACCAATGCGTAGAGGCGGTCGATGCGGTTCATGTTCGCCAGCGTAGACGCGGGCGGGGACAAGAAATCAGATCCACTTCCCGGTTGTCCTGATCAGGTCCCCGCCGGCCGTCAGGTTTGAACAGGTGGCCGCGGGAAGCCTGGACCCAGACTCGCCCAGGTGGAGGCTTGGGGAGGCACGGGGACCATTGCCACTACGAGCGGCGTGCCTCATCAAGGTTCGCGGCGAGCTTGTCGAGTGCCATCGCCCATCCGGCGGCACCCGGGGATCCTGCGGGAACGCCGAGGTGGGTCAACACCATCCTGGTTCCACCACTGACGTGCTCGAGCTCGACTCTGACCTCGGTCGTGGTGGGGTGACCCTCGGGCATGCCCATCTGCTCCGGTGACTTCACGTTGCCGTTCTCGTCCGACATCGAGTCGGTGTACACGAGGCGCTGGTTCTTGATGACCTCGAGATATTCGCCGGTGAACCACATCTGCATCGTGCCGTCCGACGTCGTCATCTCCATGCACAGCAGACGGATGCCGCCCACGCGCACATCCATCTTGACTACAGGGATGGTTGCTCCGCCTGGGCCGTACCAGGCTGCGAAGTGTTCGGGCTCTGTCCACATCTTCCAGATCAGTTCCGGCGGTGCATCGAGAGTCCGCTCGATCACCAGGTTCTGGCCGTCGTTGTCATCGTTCATCGTCATGGCCCGTCTTTCGTTGCTGGCGGAGTTGTTGGAGGTAGGTGTCCATCCGTTCGAAGCGGGCCTCCCAGACGGGTCGGTACTGCTCGGCCCAGGTCGAGACCTCTTCGAGTGGTGCCGCGTCGAGGGCGCAAGGTCTGAACTGCGCACGTTGACCTCGCACGATCAGCCCGGCGCGTTCGAGCACCTTGAGGTGCTTGGAGATCGCCGGGAGTGAAAGCTCGAACGGTTCGGCGAGCTGGTTGACGTTTGCCTCTCCTTCGGTGAGGCGCGCCAAGATCGCTCGCCGCGTTGAGTTGGCCAGTGCCGCGAAAGTCTCGTCGAGCCGATCCTCCTTGGCCGCCGACGTCGTCCCTGCACTCATAGTTTTCCTATCAGTTAATTAACTGATAGGAAAACTACGCGCTGGGCGGCTCCGAGTCAAGCCCCGCTTAGCCACGACGGTGCACTCGAGACTGAGCACTGGCCCGGTCACACGACCATTGCGGCCGCGAACGGCGCCGACGTCACCCGCGTCGCTGCCCAGAGCAGGCGCCGCGATCTCGGACTGTGATGAGGGCGAAAGAAGCCGAAGTCTGGTGACATGTTAGGGAAGAACTCGGCGGTGCGCCCATCGGGTCGCCCACGACGCCGAGCACGAACTGACCCATGTCGTCCCGAAACTGACGGCCGCCGTAGTCCCGCCTACCCAGCCGACCGGAATGCCCGATAGGTCATTCCGCTGCCGACCGGGCGCGCCAGGCTTGGAATCCACCGACCAGATCGGTGGAGGATCGCAGCCCCAGCTCCTGAAGCGTCGCGGCGGCCAGGCTCGAGCTGTAACCCTCGTTGCAGACGATGATGAACCGCAGGTCGGCTCTGGTCGCAATGGGCAAGCGGTGTGGTGAGGTGGGGTCGAGTCGCCATTCCAGGACGTTGCGGTCGACCACGATGGCGCCGGGCAGGTCACCCTCGCGTTGGCGTTGCTCGAGTGGTCGGATGTCGATGAGGATCGCCCCTTGGGCGATTTCATCGGCGAGGTCCTCGACCTGGACCCGGTCGAGGTTGTTCCGGGCCTGCGCAAGCAGCTTGTCGATTGCCGAGGGGTCTGTCATGGCGCCGCCTCCTCAACGCGATTCTAGGAGGCGCGGGCCCTGACGCGAATCCGGCTGCCGTGGCTCGGGGCGTTGATGATGCCCCGCGGGCGAAGGTGTTCGGGACGTGGCCGGACCGGCTCGATCTCGTAGGCACGGAGCAGCTCGCGGAGGATCTCGACGGACTCCACGAGCGAGAAGGCCGCTCCGATGCACCGGCGGGGGCCGCCCCCGAATGGGATCCATGTGTTCGTTGAAGGGTTCGAGCCGAGGAACCGATCGGGACGGAACTCGCTGACGTCGTCGTGGAGTGCCTCACTGAGCCCGACGAGTCCGAGGGCGGGTGAGACCACGACGCCGGCGGGGAGCCGGTATCCGGCCACGTCGGTGTCTTCGGTGAGGGTGCGGGTGGCCTGGAAGATGACGGGGCGCAGCCGCATGGCCTCCTTGACGACAGCCTCGAGGTACTGGTCACTCTCGAGGCTCGGATTGTCGACAGCCTGTTGAGCGCGGCTCATTGCTTCGGGGTGATGCGCGAGCTCATGCAGCGTCCAGGACAAGGCGGTAGCGGTGGTCTCGTGGCCGGCGAGGAGGAAGGTGATCAGCTGGTCGCGGAGTTCGGCGTCGGTGAGCACGTCGCCGTCGTCGCTCGGGCGAAGCAGGCGCGACAGCAGGTCGTCCCGGTCCGAGGTCGTCGGGTCCGCACGGCGGGCGGCGATCTCGGCGTACAGCAGATTGTCGAGCTCCTGTTGCGCGGCGGCATGGCCTCGCCATGGGGGAAGCTTCTGGAGCTGGGGGTAGCGCCAGGCGAGCAGCATGATCAGGTCGAGGTTGGCGATCTTGGTGACCAGCGGGCGGAGCTCGGCCAGCCGTTCCGGGTCGGTCACCCCGAAGACGACCCGCAGGATGATCTCCAGGGTGATCGCCTGCATGCGTCCGATGGCGGCGAACTCGTCGCCGTCGGACCATCGTTCGATCTCGGCGCGGGCGAGGTCGGCGAACATGGGTCGGTAGCCGTTCAGGGCGCCGGTGGTGAAGGCGGGTGTCAGTAGCTTGCGGGCGCGGGCGTGCTGGCCTTCGTCGAGCAGGAGGAGGGAGTGCTCCCCCATCACGTCGAGCAGGCTCGAGTTGCCCTCGCCTGCGTGGTAAGTCGTGACGTTGCCTGCGAAGACCTGCCGGATGTCCTCGGGATTGGCCAGGGCGACGACCGTGACCATCGACCCGTGTGGCCCGTACGGCATCCGTATCGAGAACACGTCACCATGCTGCTGGTGCAGCCGGCGCATGACGGTTGGCCGGTAGCGCATCAGCAGGATCGCCTGAAGCGCATCCGGCAGGCGAAGGCCGGGAGGCAGGCCGGCCCGCGTCGTGGTCAGTTGAGTCACTCCCGAACCGTACCTTTGGCCATTCGCCGGACAGTCCGGAGATGACGTCATCGAGGCGCGGGGCTGACAGGTCCCGGGCGACGGTGGGTCTCGTACATCCGAGCAAACACCAGCGCACCCGAAACGGCGGTCAGCGCTGCCACGGTCCACACGGATGCCCGCACACCCCACAGGTCGGCGACGACCCCGGACAGGACCGCGCCGACGGCAAAGCCGCCGTCGCGCCACAGGCGGTAGATCCCGACCGACCTCGCGCGCCAGGCGGGGTGGGCGACGTCGCCGATCACGGCGAGCAGGGTCGGGTAGACCATCGCGGTCCCGGCGCCGAGGAGCACGGCTCCCATTGCCCACGGCCCGAAGGAGTCGGAGGCGGCGACGATCCCGAGCGCGCCGGCCTGGGTGAGCATGCCGCCGACGATCAGAGACTTCCGGCCGATTCGATCCGACAGCGCGCCAGTGCCGAGTTGTCCAAGCCCCCACACCGCTGGGTAGATCGCGGCCAGGACGCCGATGCGGCCCACCGAGAGACCAGCGCTGGCGAACAAGAGCGGAAAGAGTCCCCAAGCTAGACCGTCGTTGAGGTTGTTCACCATTCCGGCCTGGCACGCTGCGGACAGGGCCGGCTCACGCAGGCTGGTCTGGGCGAACACCTCACGCTGACTGAGCTCGGCGTGAAGGTGAGCGTCGCTGCCGTCGTCCTTTGCCTTGTGTGCACGAGCTTCCGCGTCCGCGTGCCCGCGGGTCTCGTGCACGAAGATCGTGGACAGGCCGAGTCCGAGGGCAGCGAAGGCGATGCCGAGGTAGAAGGGCTCTGGTCGTAATCCGTGTTCGGCGGCGAGGTAGCCGGTGGCGAGCGCGGTCGCTGCGACCGCGCCGTAGCCGGCGGCCTCGTTGAGGCCCATCGCGAAGCCACGGCGCTCAGGTCCGACGAGGTCGATCTTCATGATCACCGTGGTCGACCAGGTCAGTCCCTGGCTCACACCCAGGAGCACGTTGGCGACGATCACCCACCACCACGACGGCGCCCAGATCAGGAGCAACGGGACGGGCAGGGCGACCAGCCACCCGGCAACCAGGACCGGTTTGCGGCCGTAGCGGTCCGACCAGGTCCCGGCGAGGTAGTTCGTGGCCGCCTTGGCCACCCCGAACGCCAGGATGTAGGTCATCCCGGCGGTGTAGGCATTAAGGTGGAAGACCTGGTCGGCCAGCAGCGGCAGGACAGTGCGTTCCTGGCCGAGCATCCCGCCGACCAGCGCGTTGACCGCGACCAGCAGGGAGAATTGCGCGAGGTTGGCGCGCAGTCCGAGCCTCAAGGGTGACGAGTGGTCGGTGCGGGCAGTTGTCACGGGCCGGACTCCAGGTCGACGCCGTGGGAGGCAGCCCAGTCTGCAGGTCCGCCGAGAAGGACGCGCACCTTGTGCCGTCCGGCACGCTCCAACACGCTGGCCGCGGTCATTGCACGCTCGCCGTGTCCACACATCACGGTCACGAGGCCCGGGGCCATCTTTGGCGCGGTTGCGGCAAGGCCGCCGAGCTCGTGGTGCTCGGCTCCGGGTAGATGCCCGGCGGCGAACTCCGAGTCCTGGCGGATGTCGAGCACGTGCTCATCAGCTCTCAGTGCGTCCGCCGTGGTCAGTCCAGTCGCGGAAGTCGGCAAGCCCTCATCCACCCAGGCCACAAGACCTCCGGCGAGTTCCCCCGCCACGTCGTAGCCGACCTTCGCTGCCTGACCGGCGATCTCGGTCGGGTCCTGGTCAGAGTTGCGGAGTACGACGACCGAGGTGCCGTCGGGCACGAGCCAGCCGAGCCAGGTGGCGAAGGCCGCGCGCAACTCGTTGGACAGTGATCCGGGAACGTGTGCGGCGGCATAGTCGGCGATCGGTCGGACGTCGACGAGCATCGCCCCATCCGCAAGGAGGCGACGCACCTGCTCGACGCCGAGCTGCGCCAGGGCCAGCGGCTCGGGAAGGACCGTGGGTCCGCGTCGGTTCGCTTCGCCGAGGCGATGGAAGTACGTCGGGAAGGATCCGAGTGAGCCGAGGAGCCGGGCCACGAACTCGCCCTCATCGGTGGTCGCCAGCAGTGGGTTGGTGGCTCGCTCGCGGCCGACGGTGCTGGTGCGCTCGGCCCCGGGGGGTGCCGAGCAGAAGGAGCCGGCACCATGGGTGGGCCACACGGCAACCTCGTCAGGCAGCCCCATCAAGCGGTGCAGGGAGTGGTACTGCGCGCGGGCAAGGTCCTCGGTGCGCTCGGGCGCGACGAGGTCGGTCCGCGCGGCTGCTCCGACGATCAGGGAGCCTCCGGTGAACACACCGATTGGAGCGGCGCCGTCGAGGAGTAGAAATGCGAGGTGCTCGTCGGTGTGGCCCGGCGTGGCCCAGGCCTGCAGTCGGAGTCCACCGAGGTCGACCTCGTCGCCGTCGTGCAGCCCGCGGTGTGGGAAGGCTCGTCCGCCGGCGGCCGATGCCAGCACCACGGCGTCGTCGGTGGCGGAGAGCTGGACAGCGCCGGAGAGGAAGTCGGCGTGCAGGTGGGTGTCGGCGGCGTAGGCGATCTTGAGTCCGCGCCGGGCGGCCATTTCTCGTACCGATCGCAGGTCGCGGGAGGCATCGACCGCCAGCGCTCGACCGTCACCCAGATCGACCAGGTAGGCGCTGTTGCCCAGTCCCTCGTCGACCAGCGCCTCGACCTTCACCCCGGTGACGCTCACTCGGGCTTCCCGGCCATGACCAGGACGTAGCCGAGGTAGGGCACGGCTCGTGCCATCCGGGGCATGAGCCACATCATCTTGCGGAAGTACGCCGGACGGGACATACCGCGTGCGACCACCGAGGCCGCGTGCTTGCCCTCGTCTGCCAGGAAGCCTCGCGCGGTCATCATCTCGAAGGGCCCGGACTCGGTGCGTAGGTTGGTCAGACCTGCGCCGCCGTAGATCTCGACCCACTCCTCGACGCTGTCGAACCGCAGTCCCGGGCAGACCTCACCCAGGAAGATCTGTCGTGCCTCCTCGGTCGGCGGACGGAGCCAGAAGAACTCGGTGGCCAGCACCCGACCGCCGGGGCGGCACACTCGCGCGAGTTCCGCGGCGGCCTGCTTGCGGTTGACGAACATGGTGACCGCCTCAGCGACCACGACGTCGAAGGAGTTGTCGGGGTAGGGCAGCGCGAGGATGTCTGCCTCCTCGACGCTGACCCGCGAGGCGACCTTGGAACCTGAGACGTTGGCCGCGGCCCGCTCACGCATCAGCGGGGCGATGTCGGCTGCTACGACCTCGGCGCCGCACTCCTGGGCCAGCCTGATCGCGGTCGTCCCGACCCCGCAGCCGACGTCGAGCACCCGCTCGCCCGGCTGCACGTCGGCCCAGTCGAGCAGCCTGTCGGTCGAGGCACGCCCGCCGGGGTGGATGACCCGCTTGCCCAACACTGCGAGGAACGCATACGGATCGAGCGCCCGCACCTCGTCAGCGGTCAATGTCGCCATCAGATTCACCCCAACCATCATCATCAAGTGATTTCTTGAATACTGACGATCACTCCGAGCATTGTCAAGAGATTGTTTGAATAGTCGGGACCTGAGTCGGCTCCGACGTCAGAAGGTCAGGACCTGGTCAACTGCGACGACCCAGCCGGCAAGCTCGTCCATGGTCGATCGGCTGGCCTCCTCGATCAGGTGCGAGGCAGCCAACCCGCGCGCGTCCAGACAGGTTCCGCAAACAAGCGATCCGCCCGCCGTGGCGGGCGAACCCTTGAAGCATTCGGTCCAGTTGGTAGTAGCCGTCCGGGGTCTTCTGGCCGGCAATCGCGCACGTCACGGCGTCGCCCATCAAGAAGACCGAAACCTCGACATCCTCACGTCGAGCCAGAGCCACGGCTAACCGGACCGCGTTGTAGGTCTCGTCCGATCCGTAGGCGGGACCGTTGATCACGAGCAGGACGGACTTCATGAGCCGGCGCCGCTCACTGGGAGCCGCTCCGCGGCCCACTCCGGGAATCCATCCTCCAGTCTGGCCGCGTTGACGCCGCGGCGGGTGAGCAGGCGTACGGCGTCGTCGGCGTAGACGCAGTAGGGCCCGCGGCAGTAGGCGACCACGTCGGCGCCGTCGGGGATCTCCCCCAGGCGCGACTTCAGGTCCTGGGGCGGAATCGAAATGGCACCACGGATGTGGCCGGCCGCGAACTCCTGCTCCGGCCGAACGTCGAGCACGACGACGTCACCCTGGCGCAGCCGGGTCCGGAGCTGGTCCCGGGTCACTGTGTTGAGTTTGGTCCTGTCCCCCAGGTAGTCCGAGGCGAGGCGGTCCAGCTCTGCGACGTGGAGCTCGGCCGCTTGCCTCATGGTGCGCCACAGCGTGCCGACCAGAGGACTGGACAGTGAGTAGTGAATCCGGGTGCCATCACGGCGGGAGGTGACGAGCCCTGCCTTCAACAGCCGCTGGAGGTGCTGGGAGGTGTTGGCCACGGTCTGCTCGATCTCGGCGGCCAGCTCGTCCACGGAGCGCTCGCCTTGAGCCAGCACGTCGACGAGTTCCGCGCGACGGCCGTTGGCCAGGGCCTTCGCCGCTTCGGCGAGCGCGTCGTACAGGGCCGCTTTGGCCTGATGGTCACCCACCCGTGGACCTCCTCAACTTCTTCTTCAAGAGTTCTCTTGACAAGCATGCCACAGCGGAGTGTTATTCAAGGCATCTCTTGAACAATCGGACCCGAGGTAAGGAGCGTGGTGATGGTGGCAACGGTGGACACGGTCGAGTTGGAGACCAAGGTCAAGGAGATGTACCGCCACGTGGCTCAGGAGCCGGGCGGCAACTACCACTTCGAGCTGGGCGAGCCCCTTGCTCTGCGCGTGGGCTATGACGCCGATCGGCTGAAGAACGTGCCGACCGGGGCAGTCGAGTCGTTCGCGGGCGTGGGCTTCTTCTTCGACCTCGCGGCGCTGACCCGCGGCGAGACGGTGGTCGATCTGGGCAGTGGGTCCGGCATGGACGCCTTCTACGCCGCCGACTACGTGGGATCGTCGGGCCGGGTCGTCGGTATCGACTTCACCCTCGAACAGCTGGAGAAGGCGCGCAAGCTCGCCGCCGGCGCGGGTGCGGCTCAAGTCGAGTTCCTGGAGGGCCGGATCGAGGCGGTTCCACTCCCTGATGCGAGCGTGGACTGTGTGATCTCGAACGGGGTCATCAACCTGGCCCCCGACAAGAACGTGGTGTTCGCCGAAGCAGCACGTGTGCTGCGTCAGGGCGGACGCCTGGCGATCGCCGACATCATCACCGAGAAGCCACTGACCGAGGCGATCGTGTGCAATGCCGACCTGTGGGCATCGTGCATCGGCGGCGCGGCGGAGCAGGAGATCTACCTGCAGGCGATCGAGTCAGCCGGCTTCACGATCGACACGCTGCGAGTCAACACGTACGCGTTCCTCTCCGACCAGGCCCGCAACGCCAGTGCGAAGTACGGCGTCAAGAGCGTCTCTGTCCTCGCGACCAAGTCAGCGTTCTGAGTTGGCACCTCGGTCGTCCTTCCCCGTTGGTGAGGATGTCGCCAGGACGTAGGAAACCTCCGCTGGGATTCCGTCAGGGTGCTGGCAGTGTGCGTCGAAGCCTGCGCTGGCCAGCCACGCCACGCACTGGTCGGTCGTGACATCGTGATAGACGGCTGGGTCGAGCCGCCCGGGCAACGGGTACTCGCGGCCGCGGAAGACAAGGAGGAGCCGGCCACCGGGACGCAGGACTCGGGCGATCTCGGCGATGGTGGCCTCGGGCTCGGTCCAGAAGTAGAGGTTGTGGACCGAGAGCACCGCGTCTTGCGAGTTGTCATCGACTGGGAGCCTTACTCCATCCCCTCGATGGAGCGTCGCGGCGCCTCTCCGGATGAGCTCGGAGTTGCGGCGCCTGGCCAGACTGACCATCTCCTCGGAGACGTCCACACCGGTGACCCGGGTACCGAGGTTTGCAAGGAGACCGAGGGTGCGACCCGGGCCGAAGCCGATCTCGAGGATGTCCTCACCTGGACGGGGTGCAAGGAGGTCCACAGCGGCGTCGTTGGTCTTCGCGGTCTCCTTCACCCACAGCCGCCCGATCAGGGGGCCGGCGAGTCCGTGCGGGTGGGCAGCCTGTTCGGAGAGGTAGCGGGTCAGCGGTCGGGTGGCGGCGGACAGCGCTCGTCGTGGCCAGGGCCTGCGGTCCAGGGAGCATTGGCGAACAAGGGCGGGCATCAGGCACCTCCGGTTGGGTTCATCGATCGAGAGATCATTGCGGCGAGGGTGGTCGCAACGACTGCGTCGTCGTAGGGCGACGGCGAGGCGAGGGGGACGGGGTCGAAGCGGCAGTGCACCCCCCACAGCACGCACAGCTCCACCGTGGTGCGCGCGACCAGGTCGACCGGGCCGGGCAGTCTGAACAAGCCCGCCCGCTGGCGGCTGTCGAGGTAGGCCTCCATGGCGGACATCTGGTTGCCGCGGCCGGTTTCGGACCAGACCTTGCCGAGCTCGGGGAGCTCGGGGGCACAGCGGTCGACGAGCTTGATGGCGACGCGATTGCGCGATAGCCGCTCGTAGAGGTCCACGACGATGCCGGAAAGCTCGGCAGCGGCCTCGACGGGAGTGCGCGGCGGCGCCTGACGCCGCAGCGCCTTAGTGAGAGCCAGGTCGGGGACCTCGGCGGCCAGGCGTCCCGTCACCAGCTCGGCGAGCTCGCCGTCAGCCGGCGCGGGCAGCGGCAGAGCGGTGGTGTCGGGCAGTGGTTCGAGTCTGTCGCCGTAACGAACGGCCGCAGCGAACAAGGCTTCCTTGGTAGCGGCGTAGCCGTAGAGGGTGCCTTTCGCCAGGCCGAGGACGTCGGCAATGTCCTGCACCTGGGTGCGCCGATAGCCGTGGGCCACGAAGACGCGCACCGCGGCCTCAATGACGGCGGGCAGTCTGTCTGGAGGGATAAGGCGTGCCACCCGTTCAGAATAACTGACTGACCCGGTCAGTCAAGTCCGGTTCCTGCAACGCCGCTGACCAGGACCCGTATCCGAGGTCGCAGAGTTGTGCCGGCACCCCATCGCAAGCGACCCTGCCGACACCCTCGGGATCCGTGAGTCCGTCCGGGTCATCGCCGCCTCACCGCCCTGTCGAGGATCGAGGTCGCGGTGCGCGTTTACGTGACCCACACCAGCCCACGGATCAACCCGGGTTCGGTGCCGGACTAGGCGAACGCCACCGTCATAGCGCCGGCCACGACTTCCTCGACGACCTTGGCAGCCCCCACGATGGTGGAGCCCTTCACGAGGTGCTCCTCGGTGATCCCCCGGGGCTTGGCACACGCGCCGCACAGCCAGACCTGGCCGCCGTTGTCGACGAACTCGGCGTACAGGTCGGCGAGGACCGGCAGACCGGGTTGGGCGATTCCGTCGGTTCCGCCCTGGGTGCCGAGCCACACGGCTTCGATCGTGCAGAGCACGATCGCGTCCTGCCCCGTGGCTGCTGCGATGTTCGCGGCGACGAACGGGAGTGTGGCGCGCTCGGGTTCTTCCTTGCCGTAGGTGCAGTTGAAGATCAGCTTGTCGCTCATCTCATTTTCCCCTTTCCACAGTGATGAATAGGCGTCCGTCGCCGGGCACCTCGATCGAAACCACGACATGACCCATCAGGCGGGCCATGGACGGCAGGTCCTCCTTCGCGGCCGGATCGCTCGTGCTAACCACGAGCAGGTCGCCGATCGGGATGCGCTGAATCTGTTGCCGGAACTGCCCGGCGAGCCCGTCGGCGCACCCGAGGTCGCCCGCGTCGTAGTGGTGAACGAGCCCCGACTGCGCGTCCGACTCCACGTCTGCGATCGAGCGGAAGCCTGAGCACAGGAGGTCGATCGCGGTGATGCGATCGTCTCCCCCGACGTCGAGCATCAGGTGCTGCTCGATCAGGTACCAGCCGTTCGGCCTGTGCAGTCGGAGTCGATAGGTCACCGCCGCTCGGCCCTCGACCGCCTCGGCGCTCGATGCCTCGACCTGGAACGGATCGGCGTCGGTGAACCAGCTCGAGAACCAGCCGATTGCGGCGTCGCCGCCCTCGTCGGTCATGAATCCGGGCGGGACCAGCATCCTCATCGCGAGATCGTCGGCCAGCACCGAGCGGGCCGTAGTGAAGTCCCGCGCGGTCAGGGCGTTGAGGAAGACCGTTGCGACATCGCATGGTCCCTGTGCCGTGTCGGGAGACTCTGGGGTCTGGGTGGTCAACATGGCGCTCACCCCTGCTCGACCGGGTAGATCTCGTCGGCGACCAGCCCGTGGGCCTCTCGATGAACCGCGTGCGCGGCGTCCGCATTGGGGGCTTCTACGAGGCAGAAGACCTTGCCGCCCTCCGCGTCTACCCAGTAGTGCAGGTAGCGGACGCCGAAGCGCTGCTGGACCTGGAGGTCGGCCTCGTGGGCGCCCGCGACGTCGGCCAAGGTGGTGCCGTCGGGAAGCGTGTTGTGTACATCCATGTAGAGCGACATTCGTCCTCAGCTCCCTTCGTCTTCGATTCCCTTCTGTTGCTCACGCTAGGAAGCCCACCGTTCCGCGACCGTTCCGCGTTGCACACTGTCCGGAGCCGGGGTTCGCCGTACGATTCGTGAGGTGAACGAGGTCGCGATCCAGCTCCTCGGCCGGTTCTCGGTCGCCGTCGACGGTGCCCCGATTTCTGGCGACGCTTGGCGAAGTCGGCGCGCAGCCGACGTGGTCAAGCTGCTCGCGCTCTCCCCTGACCGCCGCCTGCACCGGTCGCAGGTGATGGAGGCGCTCTGGCCCGAGAGCGATCCGCAGGGCTCGGGCGCCAACCTACGCAAGGCGCTGCACTTCGCTCGACGCGCTACCGGAGACGAGCAGACCATCGTGAGCCAGCAGGGGGTCCTCGTCCTCTGGCCCGACGCCCAGGTCGACACCGACGTCGAGCGTTTCGAGATCGCAGCTCGCCGCGCGCTGGCTGAGGGCGACCCTGCGGCTTGCCGAGCTGTCGCGGACCTGTACGGCGGCGACCTCCTTCCCGATGATCGCTACGAGTCCTGGTTGGCTGAGCCGCACCACCGGTTGCGCCAGCGGTACCTGGATCTCCTTCGGGTCGGAACCTTGTGGGCACGCCTGGCCGAGGAAGACCCCACCGACGAGCAGGCGGCCCGTTCTCTCATGCGGGCTCATCTCGATGCTGGCGAGCGCCGCGAGGCGATTCGGCGCTTTGAAAGGCTCCGCGAGGCCCTGCACGACCAGCTTGGGGTCGGGCCGGATCGCGCGACGATCTCCCTTTACGAGGAAGTCCTCGCTGTCGAAGGTGCCCCCAAGCCCACGGAGGCAGAGCGTGCGCACGCCTTGCTGGCGTGGGCTCTGGTGCACATGAATCGAAACGAGATCGAGGAGGCCGAGCGTGCCGCAGAGGAGGCTCGCGCCATTGCCCTGGACTCCGGCCTGGGCCGGGAACTCGGTGAAGCCGCGGTCATCCTGGCCAAAGTCGCCATGGCTCAAGGCCGATGGCGAGAGCGATTCGCCGAGGAACTCGGTGAGTCCATGCGGCTGCGGGCCAACATGGAGCCCATCGTGTACGACGCCCATCTGTGCCTCGCCGAGTACTACCTCGCGGCCCCAGACGGCTACGAGCTCGCCGCCGACTTCGCGCGCCAGATGATGCAGATCGCCGACGAGGCCGGGTCGGCGACCGGCGCCGCGCTCGCCACGCTCATGCTCGGAGAGGCCGAGCTGCTCGGCGGCCACCTCGTCGAGGCTGAGAAGCACCTCAAGGAGGCGGCCGAGGCCAACGACCGCGAAGGCTGTCTGTCGGGCTCGGCTCTGGCCCGGCAACGGCTCGCTGAAGCCGCCGTGATCAACGGCCGCAAGTTCGACGCCAACCGTCTGCTCAACCGTGCTCGTGCCATCGCGGTCCGCTCAGACCTTGCCAGCCACCTCATGGTTCGTGTTTTCGGCACCATGATCCGGGCTGCCGATGAGAAGCAGATGCTCACGGTTCTGCGCGTGGCGGAGCGCGAGCTGGGCCAGATGCGTTCGTGCGAGCCGTGCTCGATGGGCTACCTGACCAGTGCCGCAGCTGCCTGCGCACGAGCCGGGGATCTGAACCGAGCACGCGCCTTCCTCACCGAAGCGGAACGGATCGCGGGCATGTGGCAAGGCGGTTTGTGGAGCGGCGCCGTCTGGGAGGCCCGCGGCGTACTCCGGCACGCGGAAGGCGCGCATGAACAGGCCCGTGCCATGTACGCAGAGGCCGCGCAGGAATACACACGCGCCGGGAACGATTCGGATGCTGTCCGGTGCACGGAAGCCGCGAGCCAGTTGCCGAGCCACGCCGCCGCGGAGTAGGCGCTCCAACGGACGGTGGCCACCGCTCCCCCGGTCACGACCTCGATGCCGCTGATCTTCAGGGGAGGGCCCGAGGTCCCGACAAGTGCCGGCGGTCTCGTCCGCGGGGCCCCTCAGATCGCTCCGAGGTTGAGTCGCCTGGCTTCCTCGGCGGCGCGTTCGGAGGCACGGGCGCGGGTGTAGCGGATGAGCATGTCGGTGCGGGTCCAGCCGGCGATGGCCATGAGTCCGGATTCGGATCCCCCGGCGGCGAGCCAGCGGTGGGCGGCGGTGTGCCGGAGGCGGTGGGGCCGGAAGCCTTGGACGCCGGCGCGGGTGGCGCGGCGGCGCAGTGCGCGACTGAGTCCTTCGCGGCCGAACTGCTTGCCGCGGTTGCCCAGCCACAGGTCAGGTGACGCGGCGCGTGGGTGTTGTTCGCGTTCGGCGAGGTAGCGCAGCAGGGCTTCGGTGGTGGCCTGGCCGATCGGGATGACGCGGCCGCGGCCGCCTTTGCCGCGGCGGATGGTGATGAGGCGGCTGATGAGGTCGACGTCGTCGAGGTGGAGGTCGGCGACCTCGCCGGATCGGATGGCGGTCTCGAACATCAGTCGGATGATCGCCTCGTCGCGTCGGTGGTGCAGCGTGTGCGCTGAGGGGGTTGCGCCCTCTTCAAGCTCGGGTACGGCGCAGGTGCGGATGAGGGCGCGAAGTTCGTTGTCGGTGAACGGTTCGACCAGGGGTGTTTGGACACGGGGTGCCTTCATGCCGGGGAACGGGTTGGACGGGATGTCACCGCCGGCGGTGAGCCAGGTGGCGAAGCGGCGCACGGCTTGTTGCCGGATGCGGGCGGTGCCAGGCGCATTGCCACCATCGAGCATGCCCGCGACCCATGTATTCAGGGAGGCACGGCTCATCGGGAGCTGATCGGTCTCGGCGCACCAGCGCAGGTAGCGGGTGGCGCAGTCGGCGTAGACCGCGATGGTGCCGGGGGCCTTGTTCTCGGCGCGGAGCGCGAGCTTCCAGGAGTCGAGGTGGTCGAGGGCGGCGGTGACGGTCAATTCGGTCATGGCCGCACTGCACAGCCAGCCCTCGTCCGGGCTCACCGCCGGGATGGCGGCTGTGAAGGTGATGGGTGGACCAGTCGGTCCCGGTTGTCCGGAAAACCCGTCACTAAGTGGACACTTGATCAAGTTCGTAAATGCTTTCAGGCTCGGAATCCGTAGATTCCGAGCCTGAAATTCGTAGCGGGGGCAGGATTTGAACCTGCGACCTCTGGATGAAGTCAGCCACCTACCCGCGGTTGCTCGTCAGTGCCCGATCCAGCGCATCCTTGCTGGTAGCGCTTGCGACTGGGCGCTCTGACGATGCTCACTGTAACCCGTCGATACTCACCGTCGCGCAGGAGTATCTGGCCCGTTGATGGCCCCTGATCGAATCTCACCGCTGGCCAGCCCAGGTACGGCACTGCGCGTCGCGAGATACCCACACCGCCGTTTCGCGGATGTCCGGATCAGCCGATGAGCGGGCACAGGGGCTTTGTAGCTCCGTTCAGCCGCGGTTTAGTGCTTTGTCTAGTGCTGCGGTTCGAGCCTCGAGGAAGGTCCGGGAGACGGCGGCTTTGGCTTGGATGGAGTCGAAGTTGTGGTACGCACCGGGTACGACGTGCAGCGTGGTGGCGACGCCGGCTTGCTGCAGGCGGTGGGCGTAGGTGACGTCCTCATCGTGGAACAGGTCGTTGGTGCCGACGCCAATCCATGCGGGCGGAAGGCCGGCGAGGTCCTCGTAGCGGGCGGGCGCGGCCAGCGGGGGCACGTTGCCGCCAGCGGTGGCCGGACCGAGGTAGGAGCGCCAGCCGAACCGGTTGCTGGCCGGGCTCCAGATGCGGAGCCTCCGCGGGTTGATGTCGGTGCGGGTGGTGGTCCGGTCGTCGAGCATCGGGTAGGACAGCATTTGCAGGACCGGATGGATCTCGCCGCGTTCTCTGGCCAGTAGTGCCAGCGCGGCGGCCAGACCTCCGCCGGCGCTCTCGCCGCCGATGGCGATGCGTGCGGGGTCGATGTCGGGCTGGCGGGCGAGCCATCGCAGTGCGGTGTAGCAGTCATCCAGTGGCGTGGGGAACGGGTGTTCGGGGGCGAGCCGGTACTCCACCGAGACGACGACGATGCCCAGCTGATCGGCGATCCGGCGGCAGAAGTCGCTGTCCTGCGCCGCGTCGCCGAGCACCATTCCGCCGCCGTGGATCCACAACAGTGCCGGAGTTCGAGGCCTGGGCGACGGCGGTCGGAAGACGTGTACGGACACGTCGGCGTCCACGGAGACGACCTGCGCGTCCAGCCGTCGACCGCGCCCGGTGAGCTTGGTCAGGACGCGGAGCGTGGAAAGCGTTCGGGCGTTGATGATGGTGCGGGGAAGGAACCGCGCGCCGCGCAGCTCTGGGTGGAAGGGCTGCTCGGCCGTCACGTTCTTGTCGGATGGAGGGCGTGCTGGTTGTTTGCTGCGCTGCTTCATGACTCTCCTCGGGAGATCTGCAAAACGAGTGGTGGGTGGATTCAGCAGAGTCAGGTCGGCATCTTGTTGAACCGGCGGATGACGCGGTCGAAGCTGCGGGCCGGGGCGACGCGGTAGACCGCGTTGATGGTCCGGGCGGTCGTGCCGGCGGTGCGTCGTAGCTTGGGGTTCCGGTCGGTGGCCGCCGCGAGGATCACCTTGGCGACCACGGCGGGGTCGTCGCCGTTGCTGAGGTTCTTGGCGAGCAGCTCGTCGTAGTTGCGCCGTCCCGCCGCGTAGAGCGGCATGGGGGTGTCGGCCTCCACGCTGTGGCCGGCGAACGGGGTGTTGATCGGGCCCGGCTCGACGAGCAGGACCCGGATGCCTTGGTCGCGGACCTCGTGGTCCAGCGACTGGGAGTAGCCGTTGACCGCGTGCTTGGTCGCGACGTAGAGAGTCATGAAAGGGCTCGGGATGAACCCGCTGAGGGAGGACACATTGATGATGCGTCCGCTGCCTTGGGCGCGCATGTGCGGCAGCACCGCCTTGGACATCCGCATGACCCCGTAGACATTGATGTCGAAGATGTCCTCCGTTTGGGCGATCGAGAACTCCTCCGCTGCCCCCGTTGAGCCGACACCGGCGTTGTTGACCAGGACGTCGATGCGCCCGAACCGGTCGATCACCTCCTTGACCGCCAAGGCGACCGATTCGTCGCTAGTCACGTCGAGGTCAAGGTAAGTGACCCCCGCGGGGGCGGTGAGACGCGCGGTGTTGCGGCCGGTTCCGATCACATCGAAACCTGCTGCGACCAAGGCGACCGCCGTGGCTTTGCCGATGCCTGACGAGGCGCCGGTTACCAGCGCGACCTGCGAAGTAGTGAGGTTGCTCATGAGATCTCCTGTGGTCGAAGTACACCGATCAGTGTACTTCTGAGACGGTACACCGTTCGGTTTACTTTCCGCAAGAGGCGACCTACAATCGAGGCCGTGACCACCACCACCCAGACCCGCAAGCCGGGAGCGCGCGCCAGGCTCATCGCCGCAGCCGAGCGCCTCTTCTATGCCGAGGGCATTCACGCCGTCGGTGTCGACAGGCTGTGCGCCGAAGCCGGGGTGTCCAAGCGGTCGCTCTACCAACATTTCGGGGGCAAGGACGACGTCGTGACCGCCATGGTGCAGGCACGAGCAGACGAGTTCGGACGCCAACTGACCGGTGAAAATCGGTCGCCTCGGGGGCGGGTCCTGGTCGTCTTCGAGGCGCTGGACCGCGGCTCTGAGGCACCCGACTTCCACGGGTGCCCCTTCGTCGGCGCCGTGACCGAGCTGAAGGATCGCGATCATCCTGCCGCACGGCTCGCGCGCGAGCAGAAGAACCGACTCACCGAATACTTCCAAGCCGCCCTGATCGACGGCGGGGCCCGCGATCCCGGCCTGCTCGCACCCCAGCTCACCCTGATCTTCGACGGCGCCAGCGCCCACGCAATGATGCATTTCGGATCGACGCCGGCGACTCGTCAAGCGGTCGAGACGCTGCTGAGTGCACACGGAATGTGACCGAAGCCGGTACCGAGCCTGGAATTCCTCAAGCGCCAGGGACCGAGCGCCTCGCACCAAGATCAGCCCGTCTGCGCCGGGGCGCCTCGGAACGTGCGTCGGTAGGCGAGCGGGGAGACACCGATCGCGGCGTTGAGGTGCTCGCGCAAGGACGTGCCACCCGCGAAGCCGACCCGGGCGGCGACCTCATCGACCGCGAGGTCCGTGGATTCCAGCAGATGCCGAGCGCGGCCGACGCGCTGCTGGATCAGCCACCGGCCCGGGCTCATGCCCACCTCCTCGTTGAAGCGGCGCGTGAAGGTGCGCACGCTCATGTGGGAGTGCGAGGCCAGATCGGCGAGCGTCAGGGGGTGATGGAGGTTCTCCAGGACCCACTGGCGCGCGGCGGAGGTCCCGCTCGAGGTGTTCTGGGGAACGGGATGCTCGATGTACTGCGCCTGGCCGCCGTCGCGCCACGGAGGGGCGACGCAGATCCTCGCCACCTGGTTCGCGATCTCGCTGCCGTGGTCCGCGCGAACGAGGTGCAGGCAGACGTCGATGCCGGACGCTGCGCCTGCCGAGGTCAGTACGTCCCCGTCATCGACGAATAGGACGTCCGGGTCGAGCGCCACCTGCGGGTACCACTCACGGAAGAGGTCAACGAGGCACCAGTGCGTCGTCGCCGGTCTTCCGTCCAGCAGTCCTGCTGCTGCCAGCACGAAGGCGCCCGAGCAGATCGACACGATGCGCGTCCCGGGCGACATGAACCTGAGCGCGTGCGCGAGGGCTGTCGGCGCCGCCCGGCTGATCTCAGAGGTCTCGAACGGCGGGACGATGACCGTGTCCGCGGTGCGCAGCACCTCGGGACCGTGCTCGACGGTGATCGAGAAGTCGGCGTTGGTCCGCACCGCGCGGCCGTCTGCGGAGCAGGTCAGGACCTCGTAACGACCGAACGCGGCTCCGAAGACGCGGTGCGGGATACCCAGCTCGAAGGGATAGACCCCGTCGGGGGCGAGGACGACGACACGATGAGCAGTGGTCATGGCAGGATCCCGTCGCAAGAGGCAGAACGAGCCATCATACGCCGACTCAATCGCTCGAGCCGCCTCCCATACGACCCGAGCTGAGTGCCCGTTCGTACGTCTCCCGATTCAGCAGAGGGAGCTCGCCAGTGGCGTTCGTCGTGGCGATGTACTCACGCATCCGGCCCTGAGCCTCCTTCGACTGATCCCGCACCAGGAACTCTCCGTGCTCGAACTGCAAGCCGCGTTCGAGGGGCAGGGTGCTGCCGAAGTAGACCGAGCGCTTGATCGCCCCGAGCGACTTCTTCGCTCGCAGGCTCATGTACTCGGCGCGCTCGATCGAGCGCGCCAGTACCTGGTCCTGAGGGACCACTTCGTCGATCGCGCCGAGCGCGAGGGCCTCTGCCGGGGTGAACGCACGACCTTCGAGAACGGCGACGAGCGCCTGCTGCGTGCCGATCAGGCGAGGCAGTCGCTGAGAGCCGCCGCCACCCGGCGTCAGGGCGAGCAGGACCTCTGACAGACCGATCGCATAGTCCCCATCCGCCATGATGCGCAGGTCACACGCCCAGGCCAGTTCGGCGCCGACGGCGAGAGCCGACCCGTTGAGAGCCGCGATGAAGATGGTGCCGCTTGCATTCATCTTCAGGAACGTCGCGTGGAAGCTGTCGAGCTGCAGGAGAGTCTTCAGGCGGGTCCTTCTTGCGAGGGTTCTGACAACCGGCAGTCGGTTGATGAGCCTCGCCATGCGTGCGACCAGTCGAGCGAGGCGGGTGTTGATCGGCGGGAATCCGGTTCCACCTTCCTGGAGCCAGGCGACATCGGAGTGGCTCAAGAAACGTTCAGGATGCGTGCCCGTGAAGATGACCGCGTGAATGTCGGGATCGCGGTCGACCCGATCGACCAGCTCCTTGAGCTCTTTGGCCATCGTGGCGTCGAACAGGGCATGTGGGCCCCCGTCGAGACGGGCGATAAGCACCCCGGTCTCGCCCTCGACGGCGATGTGCCCTTCGGGCTGCGTGCCAGATCCATGTGGACCACCGACCGCCGGCGAGTGGGACCCGGTCATGACGGTCCCCCGACGGTGAGCACGATCTTGCCTGTGGTCCGGCCGGTCTCGCCGAGGGCATGGGCCTTCGCGGCCTCGGCGAGGGGGAATGTCGCCTCGATGTGGGCGTGGAGCGCACCGGCTTCGACGAGCTCGGCGATGGCTTGCATTCCTGCGCGGTCGTCCTCGACGAGAAGCCTCTCGAACCGGATACCGCGCTCGGTGATGTCAGCCAGCTCCTCGGGCTCGATGGGCACAGGAAGGATCGAGACGAGGGTGCCGCCCGGTCGTATCACGGCGAGCGAGCGGGCGCGGCCAGCGGTGTCCATGGAGATCGAGTCGAGGACCACGTCGATGTCCTTCACCGCCTCGGCGACGTCTACCGTCTGGTAGTCGATGGCCTCGTCTACCCCGAGAGAGAGCAGGAAGTCGTGCTTGGCGGCGCTGGCGGTTCCGATGACATACGCGCCGCGGGACCTTGCGATCTGGACAGCCAGATGGCCGACTCCACCCGCCGCCGCGTGGATGAGGACCCGTTGACCTGGCTGGACATCGGCGGTCTCGACGAGTGCCTGGTAAGCGGTCAGTGCGGCAAGCGGCAGGGCCCCGGCCTGGACGTGGTCGATTCCGGCAGGCTTGTGGACGAACGCCCGGGCGGGGGCGGTCACGTATTCCGCGTGGGCGCCGACTCCGCGCGGGTAGGGCAGCATGCCGAATACCTCGTCGCCCGGTTTGAACACGGTGACACCGGTGCCAATAGCCTCGACCACGCCGGACACGTCCCAGCCGAGTACGGCCGGCAACATGTCGACACTCATCGGAACAGCCCGGTTCCACCAGTCGGTCGGGTTGAGGCCGGAGGCCCGGACGGCGATCAGGATCTCGCTCAGGCCCGGTGTGGGCCGGGGCACCTCCACCTCCTCGAGGACCTCTGGAGGCCCGTGGATCTCTTGGCGAATGGCTCGCATGGTCGTGGCGGTCGTCGTCATGCTTCCAGCGTGTCCGGCCCCGCCACACGACGCCATGGCACGATTGCCATCTTTCGACGAGATCACGCCACGGCCTGCAGGCAAGTCCGGAGACCTGCACCACGGGCCGCTTTGCAGACCAGCAGGCTTCACCGCTCCCACCGCTCCTCCCACTGCATCATCGCGGCGAGAATCGGCAGGAGGTCGCGGCCCTTGTCGGTCAGCACGTACTCGTATCGGTCGGGCGCACTCTGGTACTTGCGCCGCTCGACTATCTCGGCGCTGGTCAGCCACTTCAGGCGCTCCGAGAGAACCTTGCGGGAGATGCCGAGGTGTCTCTGGAAGTCTTCGAATCGGCATACGCCGAGCGCCCCTTGCGCGACGATCTCGAGATCCCACGAGCGCTTGAGGATGTTCACCGCTGGGCGTGCGTGAGCCCGTCGCGGAGCGAACGCTTCGCTTCGGCGATGCGCAGCGCGTCCTCGACAGTGAGTCCCCCCGGCAGGTCGAGAGCGGGGCTGTCGGGCAGGGAGGCGGCCAGCGCCTCAGCGGTAGTGGTGATCACCCACAGGTTGTACGGGTTGTCCGCTCTCGCCTGTTCAGTGGCTGGGCCGCGGTGTCGTCCCGGCGTCAGGAACCGGGGCGTGTCGCGGGTGTGGCTCGTGGCCGGGAAAGGAGCAGTTGATGGCCCCTGGATCGAATCCCCGACCGGCCGGGCCCGGCCACTCGGCGCCATCTACTTGTCCGATAGGCCGGCTGTCTCTACGACGGGGAACAACTCGTGAGAACGGGGTGAGAGATTGCTCCCCACATCAGGGTTTCGCGCGCGGCACGGCCGCTTGAAAGGCGCCGAGCCGAGGCCAGCAGTCCTGATTGGGATCAGATCGCGCGTGCTAGGGGCGCTCAGGCGCCTTGGCTAGCGGAACTCGTCGATCGGAGGGTTGACTGAACGTCTTCGAGGAGCTGCTTGTAGCGCACCGGAGGTGCGCCGAGCGGAAAGTCCCGCAGAACTTGGTCGTGCAACCGCCGAAGCCGAGGAGGCACTGCCTTGTCTTGGCGAGCCAAGGTGTGCACCGCTACGACCCCCAGCAGCGCCAAATTCTGATCTAGGGCCAGGCCGACGCTCTCCGCCTTGGCCCACGCGGCAAGGTCCTGAGTTCCGGTGTCGGTCTGCCCACCGGCTGCGATGCTCGTGAACGTCGGGGTCGCCGCCGTGCGCGCTTCCTCTGCGCAGCCCGCCGACGACATGTAAAGCAGGCTGATCTGTGGCTCAGACTCAAGGACCCGCAATCCGTCGGGTAGTTCGACGAGCTGATTGAGTTGGGCGGAGACGATCTGGCACAAGTCGGCCCACGCTCGAACCAGTACGTCGACTGCGGGCGCCGCGAGGGCGTTGTGATAGCCACCGTTGGAAAGCAGCGCACCCGAAGGCGGAGCGACCTCAGGGCCAACAAAGATCGGGTTGTTGGAGGATGCCGCGAGAGCAGTGCCAGCGCACTCCTCCACCCAACTCTGAGCCCGGACGAGCCAACCAAGGACCCTCGGTGCGCTTCTGAAGGAAACCGGGGCCTGATACGCGCGCAAGTCTTCGGGATTGCGACCCGCGAGAAGTTCGCGAAGATGACGGACGCCGGATGCCTGGAACTCGTCATTCCACACCGTCTCAAGAGCCTCACTGTAGTGCGCGTCGGGCGCTCCTACAGCGGCAGCGGACAGGGCCAGGACGAGCTCGGAGGCTCCAAGGCGTGGCCTACCGGACAAGGCCACGTCGCACAGGACGGCGGCCGCAACCGGGGACCCGTTGATCATGGCCATGCCTTCACCCAGTTCCAGCGTGCCGTCGAAGTCGGCCCGGAACAGGTGGCTGAGCGCGATGATGTCCCCCGGCTCACCGTGTCCGCGCCCCGGCACCGGCGGGAGGTCTTCGTTCAACATCTCGATGAGTCGAACGGCAGTGTCCGCGCGCAGGCACGCGGTTCCGTTCAAGACGTCGGCAAGGCGCGCCAGAAGGATCCCTCGAGTCAACCGCTCCGGGAGCGGATCACCGAAGGCAGCGGGGGTGCTCGGAAGGCGCGCGGCGTACTCGGCCCGCTCCACCTCACCCATGACCGTCTTCGCCGCCGTGTGATGACGCGTGGTCACGCCATACAACCGCTGGTCGGAGTTTTGATCTACGAACTGCAGAAACTGCTTTCGGCGCTCCGCGATTCTCCGCAGCGCAGCGTCACCTAGTCGGACCTCCGCACCGTCTGCTACGGCACTCACCAGATCGAGAGTGAGGTCCGAAGCAGAGTTGATCTCATGTACTTCGTGATCAACGCCCTGACCGGCGGTCATCGATCGTCTTCTGACGTAGTTGAGCGTCGTTGTGCATCGAAATGGTTGTCAACCAGCTCGCGGAGGAAGTCAGAGACCTGCTTGGGTCTATGTCCGAACAAGGATCCGTGCCCAAGACCCTCGATCTCGTGATACCTGGCTTGCGGAGCGAGTTCTGCAAGCTCTGCGCTATAGGCGGGTGGGGCACAAACATCCTCTGAGAAGCAGACGATCTCGAGCGGAGAAGTCACCAAGGGGAGGCGGTCTACCAGATCGAAGTCGATGCACGGGACCCACTGTGTGGCCACGGTGGCCTCCGTATTCGCTACCGCGTCCGGATCCTCGAGCGCCTCGCGAAGCATCGGCCACAGGTCGGGATCTTGAAGGGCGCTAGCCGGATACATCATCGCTGCGTAATGGGTTGCAGAGAAGGCGGGAGGAAGACTGCCGCCTGCGTCACGGTATGCGACCTCGGCCCTCATGTAGTCGCCGATCCAGCCATGATGCCCCCGCGCGGCACCAGCCAAGGAAATGCCCAGAGTGACGAGTTCCGGGTAGTCCGCCGCGAGCTGCAGCATGATCAGAGCCCCGAGAGAATGCCCAATGACCACGGCCGGGCGGTCGCAAAGCTTCGTTAGAAGCTCGGCAGTATCAGCTGCGAAGTCCGCAATGGTCCATGGCAGCGGAGCCCTGCAGGTTGTGCCAAGCGATCCGCGGTTTTCGAACATGATCGACCGATACCCATCGGCAAATGCTTCGGCATAGTCGGGGCCCCAATCTGACGCCCGGCCACCTCCTCCCGAGAGCCACAGGATCGGCGGTCCGTCGCCGGTCTCTGCGTAGAAGGTGGCCAGGTTGGTCAGGTGAATCGGCGTCACGGGTTAAGCGCCTCCTGCGCGAAGGGAGCGGAAGCCGCTTCATTGCGAACGTCGGTTGTGGCCCATTCCTCAAGATTGGCATCTGCGAGCTCGATCTGACGTCGCTCGGCATCGAGATCCATACTCCGCGAGAGCACCAGGTACACGCCGGCCGATACCGCCATTCCGACAAATGCTGCCACGTCGTAACCGAGGTGCTTGCCGATCGGGCCCGACCACCAGTGGGTGACGGCAAACGGCACCATCGCGGCAACACTGAGCCCGTAGGCGGTGTATCCGCGCCAGTTCCAACTGCCGTACATGCCGCGCGGATTGAAGATCTCCCGGATCGAGTAGCGACCGCGTCGCACGAGGAAGAAGTCGACCAGATTGGTCGCCGTCCATGGAGCGAGCGCATAGAAGAGGATCGTGAGGAAGTTCGCGAAGTTGGTCACGAACTGGTCAGAAGCCTTGAACGAAATCAAAACGGAGACCAGGCCGAATGCACCCGTGACCATAGGGCGGGCGAAACGTCCGGGCGTCGACGGGCGGAACGAGTCAGAAATGCTGAGCACGGTGAGACCACCACCGTAGGTGTTCATGCAGATCAAGATGGCGGTACCGACCAGGGTCACGCCGAGCAGGATGTGCCCGAAACCGCCGAAGACCGCGTCACCCGCTGCGGTCAGCCCAGAGACATAGTCGAGCTTGGGGAACGCAGCGGTCACAACGGCACCGATGCCGGCCACGACGATGCCGGTGATCGCCATGCCGAGGTAGGTGCCGAAGAACGAGGCCTTGGTGCTCAGATGAGGCAGGTAACGGGTGTAATCCGAAACGTACGGGGCCCAGGACAGAGTTGCGACGGCCATAGCGCTGGCTTGAAGCATGAAACCGGCCATGGAGAAGCCCTGGGTGAAGCTCCCGCTGCCAGCGGGCACGTCGAGGACGAACGGCGCAGCCACGACGAGCAGCAGAAGCGCGACGACGAAGGCTCCCGTGACCCAGCGCGAGACCTTGTGCACGAGGTCATATCCGGCGACTGCCAGCGCGACTCCGACGACGGCCGTCAAGATCATGCCAGTGTCGAGGCTGATGTGGAACAGGTTGTTGAGACCCTGCGCCAGCAAGACGATGCCGAAGACGTTGATGCCCAGGTAGGTGGCTACGGCGATCAGGTAAATGAGGACGGCGCCCAGGTAGCCGTACTGCGGCCGCGATTGAATCATCTGCGGGATACCTAACTGCGGGCCCTGCGAGGCGTGAAACGCAGCGAAGAAGGTCCCGAACATTGACCCGAGAACGATCGCGACGAGAGACCAGAGAAGATTCAAGCCACTGAAGAAGCCGATGCTGCCAATGGCGATGCCGGTCAGGTTCGCCGAACAGGCAATCCAGACAGGGGTGACGTGCCACGGCTTGCCGTGCCGTTCGCGCCGAGGGATGTACTCGATCGAGCGCTTCTCGATCAGCTGCGTTGAGTCGGTCGACGTCAGAGAGTTCGGTGTCTGGTGAGACATGACGCATGCCTTTCTACCTGTTGTGAGGCTAGTCCGGTTGTTCGGCCCGACGCAGCCCTCAGTTTCCGCAAGAATCACCCGCCCGTGACCCGGGTCACACGGCTCGTTCCGTTCAACGGCACGCCGGTTCCGGGCTCGAGTCGTGGGCCCCAGGGGTGGCCGATAGGGACCGGTACTGGGCCTCGCGGGCCTTCGGTTGCCGCTTCAGCGGGGGGAGGCCGTCGCCACTGCGAAGCCCGCGATCCACTCCGGTATGGCGTGATAGAAGCGGGAGTTCACCTCGTAGTCGCCCGTCGCAGCCAAGGCTGCGAACGCGGCGATCCAGGTCCGAACCTCGTGCCCCGAGCCCCCACCCTGAGCGCCCATCCACTCGACAGTCCAACTGTCGAGGGCTGCCAATTCGTTCTTCTCGAGGTGGTCGAGGAACTCGTTGTCCCAGGCAGGGTTGATAGGGATCATGCTCGAATCCCCCGCCGCGTAGGCGCGGCCGGCGGCCACGACCCGCTCTTCACCCTTGGCCCGCTGTTCGGCAGTCGGCGGATGTCCCTCGATGAGAGCATCGGCAACTCGAGGCGGGGCACCCTCCAGGACCGGAACAGGAGGATCGTGCGAGAGACCCCCGGAGCCGACGAAGAGGACCCGTCTGTCCATCGTGGCTGCCACTTCACCTATTGCGGCACCCAGAGCTCGGATGCGGGAGATCGGGCACAAGGGAGTCGCAACCCCGTTGACGAATACAGGGACGACCGGGATGCGGTCGATGCCTCCGAAGATGACCTCCAGCGGCTGCACAAACCCGTGATCGACCACCATTCGCGCGGAAACCGTCAGATCGATGCCCCGATCAAGGACACCTCGGGCGAGCTCGACGGCAGCCTCGTTGTCGACCGACAGCGGGCCGGACGCAGAGCCGAAATCACCCACGGCGGTCGCGCCTGTCGCGAGGCAGAACGGCGGCATCTCCTTGTAGAAGAACCCGTTGTAGTGGTCCGGTGCGAAAAGGACCACGAGCTCGGGATCGAACTTCTTGACCCACCCGCGCGCGGCGTCGACCGCCGCGTCGACGGCTGCGAGAACCTCAGTAGCGGGGTCGTTCTTCCCGATCAGTGGGGAGTGAGACAGACCAAGTGTGGCGGCTCGCATTCGTCCGACTCCTTCAGTGCTCGTGGTTCGGGTGGACGATGACCTTGCCCGTGATAGCGCCGTCGATCATGAGCTGAAAGCCCTTGTGGATCTCGTCCAGGGGGATGGCTCGGTCGATGACCGGCCGCACCCCTGTGGTCTCGAGCATCCGGAGCAGCGCGATCATCTCGTGGCGTGTGCACCCGGTGGAGCCGAGGATGCGCTGCTGCTGGTAGAAGACCCGGCCGAGATCGGCGGACGGGTTCATTCCTGACGTCGCGCCCGCGGTGACCACCGTCCCGCCCGGGCGCAAGCACTTGAGGGTGTGGGCCCAGGTGGCCTCACCCACAGTCTCGATCACAGCGTCGACCTTGGCGGGGAGCCGCCCTCCGGTTTCGACGACGCCGGCAGCTCCCCACGTGAGTGCCTCAGCTCGTTTGGACTCACTGCGGCTGGTCGCCCACACCTCGGCGCCAGCGGCGGCAGCGAGCATGATGGCTGCCGAGGCAACGCCCCCGCCGGCGCCCTGGACGAGCACCTTGTCGCCCGCCTTGACCTGAGCCTGTGTGAACAGCATCCGGTAAGCCGTTCCCCAGGCAACAGGGAGGCACGCTGCCTCGTCGAACGACAGGCCCGTCGGTTTCGGAAGCACATTGCGTCGGGGAACCGTGAGGTACTCGGCGAACGCACCGTCGTGGCCTTCAGACAGCAGCGAACGGAGGGGATCGATCGTTTCGTCACCCATGCCTCGATCGGCGTCAGCGACGATCGGGTACACGACGACCTCGTTGCCCTCTTCGTCGTAGCCGGCCGCATCGCAACCGAGAATCCGAGGCAGTTGTTCTGCGGGGTGACCCACGCCGCGCAGCGTCCACAGGTCGTGCATGTTCAGCGACGAGGCCACGACCTTGACCAAGGCCCAACCCGGAGGCGGGGTGGGGACTGCGACATCCAGCAGCTCGAGGCAGGACAACGGGTCGATGGCGCTCTGCGACGTGGCGACAGCAGCTCTCATGTCCCAAACCGTCTCTCGATCCGTGAGGAAGAGACACGGCTCGTGCCGTTGTGCGGCACATGCGGTGGAGTACACGGTCCGCAGCGACTTCTCTTCTCTGCATGACGTCCACCACTGATCCCACGACGGTAGCGGTCACGTCTGCTGGGCCACACAGCGGCGCGATCGAGCTGCCCCATGGGGCCCTGCAACGGCCGGCGGAGATGCGGCGCAACATCGACGTCTCCGGACTTGTCGACCACGAGGGTGGCCTCCTGGACCGCGCGGTGTTCACCGACCACTCGATCTACGCCCAGGAGATGCGCCGGGTCTTCGCTCCGAGTTGGCTGTTCCTCGCACACACCGACCAGTTCAAGAAGCCGGGTGACTTCTTCGCCACCTTCATGGGCGAGGATCCCGTGCTCGTCACCCTGACGAGAGAGAAGAAGCTCAAGGCGTTCCTCAACTCGTGTCGCCACCGAGGAGCCCGGGTCTGCCGCGCTGACTTCGGTCAGACACGCAACTTCACCTGTAGTTACCACGGCTGGTCCTACGATCTGGATGGGAAGCTCGTCTCGGTCCCCAACGAGGCCGGATACCCCGAGTCGTTTGAACGCGACGATTGGGGTCTCGTCGAGGTGCCGCACATCGAGACCTACAACGGCCTCATCTTCGGAACCTGGAATCCCAGCCCAATCCCGCTGCGCGAGTCGCTGGGCGACATGGCCTGGTACATGGACGCGATGCTCGACCACGACGACGATGGCACTGAAGTCGTTGGCGGCATCCACAAGTGGGTTCTCGACGGCAACTGGAAGCTTGCTGCAGAGCAGTTCGCGACCGACTGGTACCACGTCAACATGAGCCATGCCTCGGCGCTCATGGTGATGTCGCCAACCGGCAAAGGCCCCCGTGACGAAATCGTGCACCGAACCGGCCGGCAGTACGTCGACCCGAACGGACACGGCGCGGGTTTCCCGGTCCACACGAAGAACCGGTTCGACGCCAAGACGGTCCACGACCACACCGACTACACGGCCCTGCGGGAACGGCTCGGCGATGCTCGCGTTGAAGGCCCGCTGACCAATGGTCACGCCACGGTCTTCCCGAACTTCTCGTACCTGCCCGTCAACGGATCCATCCGGATCTGGCACCCCAAGGGCCCGGACAAGATGGAGGTCTGGGCGTGGACGATCGTCGACAAGTGCTGGCCCGATGAGGTCAAGCAGGCCCAGCGCCTCTACAACCTTCGAACCTTCGGCCCGTCCGGCATCTTCGAGCAGGACGACGGCGAAAACTGGTCGGAATGCCAAGCCATCGCCGCCGGATTCATCACCAACGGCGTGGCCCTGAACTACCAGATGGGCCTCGGCTCAGAACGCGAGGACGGCCGCTACCCAGGCACGACCTCCGAGCTGTACAGCGACGCCGCCGGCCGTTCGTTCTACGCCCGCTGGCGCACCTTGATGAACACGCCGGCCTGGCACGAAGGGGACGCACGATGAGCGAGGGAATCCTGGTAGCGAACCTCGACGACATCGCCGAAGGCGAGGGCATCGCCATCGACAAGTCCATCACTGGCACCGACGACAACATCGCACTCCTGCGCGACGACGACGGGGCCGTCTGGGCTCTGGACGACACCTGCACTCATGAGACCGCCTCGTTGGCAGAAGGCTGGGTCGAGGACGGGCACGTGGAGTGCCCGCTGCACGCCTCGAAGTTCTGCCTCAAGAGCGGGGACGTTCAGGGCCTACCCGCGACCAGGAACACCTGCCCGCACCGGGTGGAGATCCGCGATGGCGGCATCTGGTTGTTCCCGAACGAGACACCATGAGCAGCACCTGCAGCGTCGTCATCGTCGGCGGGGGAATCGGGGGTGTCAGCACTGCGGCCGCACTCCGCAACCGCGGATTCCTCGGCGACCTCACCATCGTCGACGCAGGCGAGCTTCCCTACGACCGGCCGCCACTGAGCAAGGACTACCTCGCTGGCCGGAAGAGCCTCGACGACATCGCGCTCCAGTCACCCGATTGGTACGACGACCAGAGCATCACCTTGCGCAACAACACGACGGTCGCCGCGCTGCGTGCTGACAGCGGGACCGTCGAGCTCACCACCGGGGAGCAGCTCCGCGCCGACCGAGTCGTCCTCGCCACCGGAGGCCAGGCAGTACGACCCCGCCTGCCCGGCGCAGGCATCGATGCCCTGCACGTTCTCCGCAGCGCGGAAGATGCAGACAATCTCCGCAAGGTGCTCCTACCTGGCGCACGCATCCTCGTCGTCGGCGCCGGCCTCATCGGCGCCGAGGTCGCCTCGACCGCCCTCCACCTGGGGGCCGACGTCACACTCGTCGACCCACTCGCGGAGCCCCTCTCAGCCGCAATCGGTCGAGATGCTGCGGAGTGGCTTCACTCAGTCCACGCCGCCAACGGCATCACAACCATCACGGCCGGCATCGACGGGTTCGAGAAGACAACTGACGGGATTCGCACCTACCTCCGCGGCGAACCACACCACTTCGATGCCGTCGTCCTCGGGGTAGGTATGACCCCCAACACGCAGCTTGCCGAATGGGCCGGCCTCGCCGTCGACCGCGGCATCATCGTCAGCGCCGGTCAGTTGACCTCGAACCCCGCCGTCCTCGCTGTCGGCGACCCGACCCGGCGCACCGTAGACGGCGCAGTCCGCAAGCGCGCCGAACACTGGGAGGCAGCTCAGCACGATGGTGCGAGGGCCGCAGCCACCATCCTCGGCCTTTCGCTACCCGCAGAAACCGCCCCGTGGTTCTGGACCGACCGGCACGGACTCCATGTCGAGGCGGTCGGTCAGATGAGCGCTGCGACGACGGCAGTCACACGTGGCGCCATCGGCGAACCGCCGTTCGCGGTGTTCGGCATCCGCCACGGCAACGTCGTCTCTGCAGCGGCGGTCAACGACTCCAACGCCGTGCGCGCCGCCCGTCGCCTCATCGATCGCGCCATCGCCGTCGATTGCCGACAGCTGGGCGATCCCGGCGTCGACCTCCGAAAGCTTCTCCGTGCCTGAAGTGCCGACAAGCGGAACAGCACCTGGATCCAGCACAACCAGGGAGGGTTGATCAGATCGTGACAACAACCAACCACTCGACCGTCGCTGGCGGCCTCGCGTCGCTACAGACGCACTTCGAGGTCCAGCAGTTCTACTACCGCGAGGCCGAGCTTCTCGATGACGGCCGTTACGCCGACTGGCTCACGCTGCTCGCCGACGACCTCGACTACTGGATGCCCACGCGCACCAACAGGTTGCGTCGCCAACAGGCCCTCGCCACCGCTGCACGCGGCGAGGCCGCGTTCTACGACGAGTCCAAGGAGTCTCTCGCGTGGCGGATCCGCAGATTCGACTCCGGTATGGCCTGGGCCGAAGACCCACCCTCGCGCACGCGCCACCTGGTCACCAACGTTGTTGCCCGCCACGTCGACCCCGACGATAACGCGGGGTTCGCTGCCGATGACCTCGCCGTCAGGTCGGCCTTCATCGTCTACCGCAACCGGCTCGAACGCGAAGAGAACATCTTCGCCGGCTCTCGCGACGACATCTTGCGCCGCAGCGACGAAGGGTTCCAGGTCGCCCGCCGCGTGATCCTGCTCGACCAGAACGTGCTGCTGTCCAAGAACATCTCCACCTTCTTCTGAGAGGCCCCAACGTGACCACCACGGAACTCGAGCTGATCCGCCACACCATCCCCACCACGCTGGGCGACATCAATGTCGTCGAGGTCGGAAGCGGCCCGGTGCTGGTGATGCTGCACGGCGGCGGCCCCGGCGCCTCCGGGATCTCGAACTACCACCAGAACCTCGCGACCCTCGCCCAGCACTTCCGCGTGCTCCTGCCCGACCAGCCCGGCTTCGGCAACAGCTACCGGCCGACTGAAGCCGAACTCGAAGCCCGTTCCATCACCGAGATCACCGTGGACGCACTGTTCCAGGCAATCGACGCACTGAACATCGACCGATTTCATCTCCTCGGAAACAGCCTCGGCGGCGCGGCCGCGATCGCGATGGCCCAAACACATCGCGATCGCGTCACGAAACTGGTCCTGATGGCACCCGGTGGCGGGTGGCTCCCGTTCGGCCCGACACCCACCGAGGGCCAGAAGCAAATGTTCTCCTACTTCAACGGGGCCGGACCTTCGGAGCAGAAGATGGCCAGCTTCATCCGAACCATGGTGTTCGACCACAGACAGTTCGGCAAAGACGTCGTGAGAGCACGTTTCGAGGCCTCCATCGAAACCACCCACGTCGAGTTCTACCACCACTACAACGCAGCGTTCGCCAAGCGCCGCGGCATGGACCCACTGTGGAAGGATCTTCACTTGATCAAGGCCCCCACACTGCTGCTGTGGGGCCGAGACGACCGCACAATCACCCTCGACGGCGCCCAGCTGATGCTCAAGCTCATCCCTGACGTCCAGCTTCACGTGTTCGGCAACTGCGGGCACTGGGTCCAGCTCGAACGTCAGGGCGAGTTCGAGCAGCACGTCACCACCTTCCTGAGCGACCAGCGGAGCCACTCATGACGGGCTGGCTCGAGGGCTACACCGCACTCATCACGGGCGGCGGGTCCGGCATCGGTGCGGCAGTCGCTCGGCGCTACGTCGCGGAAGGCGCCTCCGTAGTCATCATGGGGCGCGGCAAAGACAGACTGGACAACGTCGTCGCGACCAGCGCCGATCCGAGCCGGATGCACGCTATCGAAGGCGACGTACGCTCCGTCGCCGACCTGGAGAGAACGGTCAGCGAGACCGTCCGCATCTTCGGCACTCTCGATGTTCTGGTGCCGAACGCCGGCATGTGGGACTTCCAGCGGCAGCTGACCAAACTGACCGGCACCGAGCTCTCCGAAACTTTCGACGAGCTCTTCTCGGTCAACGTCAAGGGCTATCTCCTCGCCTGCCACGCCGCATGGCCCGAACTGGTCAAGTCGCGCGGGAGCATCGTGATGACACTCTCCAACGCGTCGCTCTACGTCAACGGCGGCGGACCCATCTACACGGCCAGCAAACACGCCTGCCTCGGCCTGATGCGAGAACTGGCCTACGAACTCGCACCCAAGGTCAGAGTCAACGGAGTCGCCTGCGGCGGCATGAACACCGACCTTCGGGGACCCGCCACCCTCGACCTCGACGGACGCTCGATCGCGACGTCCTTCGCAAACAAGTCAAGCGAGTCCCCCCGCCCACCTCTACCGTTGTGGGACTCCAGCACCGATCCGACAGACTTCACCGGCTCCTACGTTCTGCTTGCATCGCGCGAGCAGGCAGGACCCATCACCGGACATGCCATCTCCGTCGACGGCGGAATGGGTGTCCGCGGGTTCCGCAGTGACGCCGGAGGCGACAACCTATGAGGACCAGACACATGCCCAACGTCGACATCAACCCCGCAAGTGCCGTCGCACGCCACGCGCGCTTCAACCCTGACGCCACAGCAGTCGTGTACGCGGGCGGAGACCTCACCTACGCGGACCTGAACGACAAGGCCGCGCGGTTCGCGACCGTCCTGACCCAGAACGGCGTCGCGCAGGAGGACCGAGTCGCGTTCCTCGGCATGAACAGCACGTCGTTCCTCGTCACGATGCTCGCTGCGTTTCGTCTCGGCGCCATCTTCGTGCCCGTGAACTTCCGCCTCGCTCCCCCCGAGACCCTGGCCGTTCTCGAACAGTCCGGCGCCTCGGTTCTCGTCTGTGAGGAAGGGCACCGAGCTCTGGTCGACGGACTTGTGAAGCCCGCCGTCCTCGAGGCTCTGTTCCTCGTCGACGACGACTCCGAGGTGCCGGCCAGTTCGTCCGCCGCCAGGTGGACATCGTGGTCGAGTGCGATCGCGTCCGCCTCGCCCACCGCCGAGGTCAGCACCCGTACCGAGGACGACGTGGCCATCCTGATGTTCACGTCGGGAACAACCGGGAGGAGCAAGGGAGTCACCCTGACCCACGGAAACATCTGGTGGAACTCCCTGAACGTCGAGCTGATGGTCGATTCGCGAATCGGCGACACCACCCATGCAGCAGCGCCCCTCTTCCACGTCGGGGCGCTCAACAGCTTCGTCCTCCGAGCCCTGGTTCGCGGGAACAGGGTCGTGGTCCGCAGGGCCTTCGACCCAGCGCAAACCCTCGACGACTACACGCACTACCAGGTCAACTCCACCTTCGCAGTCCCGGCGATGTTCATCGCGATGCAGCGCCTCCCCGAGTTCGACGCCGCCGATCTGAGCACGCTGCGTGCCGTGGTGGTCGCCGGGGCGCCAGTCCCGCCGTCGGTGATCACGGACTGGGCCAAGCGCGGTGTGATGCTGCAGCAGGCGTGGGGCCTGACGGAAACGGCGCCGTTCGCCACCCACCTTCCCGTGGACTGGACGCTCACCAAGACTGGATCGGCCGGCATCCCCATGCCGTACACCGAGGTTCGAGTGGTCGACGTGGTGACTGGCGAGCCAGTGGCAACAGGCGAGCGCGGTGAAGTCATCGTTCGAGGTCCGAATGTCACTAGCGGCTACTGGAAGAACGACGAGGCCACCGGAGCTGCATTCGATGCCGATGGGTGGTTTCACAGCGGAGACATCGGGTTCCTAGACGACGACTCCTGCCTCTACATCGTCGATCGGCTCAAGGACATGATCATCTCCGGAGGAGAGAACGTGTACCCAGCTGAGGTGGAGCGGGCCCTGGCAGACCTCGAAGGCCTGAACGACGTCGCTGTCATCGGAGTGCCGGACGAGCAATGGGGAGAGATCGTCGTCGCCCTGGGTTCTGTCCAGCCAGGAGCCGATATCACGCTGGAGACCGTGCGTGAACACGCAGCCAACAAGGTCGCCCGGTACAAACTCCCCAGCCGATTTCTGATCGTCGACGCCGTTCCACGCAACGCGTCCGGGAAGCTCGACAAGACCAACATCCGCCGACTTGCGGGCGAGACCGATGAGCGAGGCTGATCTGTCCGCCCTGGACCTGCCCGGCTTCACGATCATCGAGCGGTTCGGCGGCCCTCGAACGGCGAAGCTAGCCGTTCGTCTTGGCGGGAATCTCCACGCCGTGGTCGAGGTCGCCCGCTGCCGTTCGAGCCGATTGCGTGACGCCTATCCCGTGGGAGAGCACGATGTAGAGGTCGTCACCACCGGCGACCTGCCGCCGGATGCGACCACCGCCCTGCTCAAGGCGGTCGTCCAAGCGGTCGAGAAGGCAGACCCGTTCTGCCGACGACTTGTCACTGCGACGGACGCCGACGATCTCGACTCGTTGCACAGCGCAGAGGCCGCGGGATTCCGGTACGTACTGAAGGTCGACCTGCGCGAGGGCACTTTCAACCTCGCCGTCGTGGAACCGTCCTGGGTTACGGCAGTCGACATGGACCTTGACCACATGCCCGGCACCTGACCAGGTCGGCTCCGAAATGCCTATCCAGGCAAGCGGTCGAATCTCATGATGCAGCAGCGTGCGGAAGCCGAACGGTGGCGCCCACACCTGCTCGCCGGAGTGCCTGTGAAGCAGCGTGGCTGACTCGCCGTAGTGCCGCGGCATGGGAACGTGGGTCGAAACCTGCGGCCGGACCCGATACGGACAATCCGGCGATCGCCCTGTTGCCCACTCCGAAGACCGGCACCGCGACGCAGGCAAGCCCTGGCGCCGACTCCTCGATCTCGAACGCGAGACCCTCTCGGCGGATGCGGTGCAGCTGCAACGACAATTCCTCGACGTCGACCACCGTTCTCTCCGTCAGTCGCTGAAGGTGGGTGTTCGAGGTGATCATCTCGAACACCTCCGGGTCGTTGGCGATGAGCGCCTTGCCGATGGCAGTGCAGTGCGCTGGCACTCGGCCCCCGACCCGCGAGGGAGCCGGCACCCGTCGATGCCCGTAGAGCTTCGCCAGATAGACGACATCAGTCCCGTGAAGGGTGGCCAGGTGCACCGTCTCGTGAGTGAACTCGTACAGGTCAGCTAGGAAAGGTGTCAGCACCTCTCGAATCCGGTCCTGCTCGGGTGAGTAGACCGCCGCGCCGAGATCGTGAAGGCGTTGGCCGAAGCGGTATGAGCTTCCCACGCGTTCGACGACGCCGTTGCGCTCGAGGAGATTCAACACTCGGAACGCGGTCGACTTCGACAGCGAAGCGCGGCGGGCGAGTTCGCTGACCCCGATGCCGCTGGCAGCCTGCTCCCCGAAGCAGGTGAGTAGCGAGAACGCCTTGTCGATCGCGGCTCGATCGTCTCGCGGGGTGTTCTCGGTATCGGTCATGTGATGCTCCGAGGTCTAGCGGTGAGGTGTTGTAAGTGACATGATGACCACTAGAAGTGACGTCACACAAGTGTGACACTCAGTCAATTTTAAGTGACAGGCGTTGGGGATGGACAGCAACGAACTCGTGGCGCGCAACGTCAAGAGGTTCCGCCTCGAGCGCGGCCTCAGCCTCGGCGACGTCGCGCGACGCTCCGGGCTCTCCAAACAGACCCTGTCGAAACTGGAGAGCGGGGTAGGCAATCCGACTGTCGAGACGCTGTCCGCCCTGGGATCCGCGCTGGATGTCTCCCTCCGCCGCCTCATGACCGAGTGGGGGACGCCGGTTTTCGTTCAGCGCGTTGACGAAGGCGAATGGGCCCCGGCTCACGGGCACGAAGAACGGCCGCTCGACGAGATCTTCGGCTCCGGCTATGTACGCACCACCTTGATCAACCTGAATCGCACCGACCGCGTCGAAGACATCGAAGCGCACCCCCCGGGCACCCTCCACCACGTATACGTCGTAGTCGGGCGGGTCCGCTTAGGACCGACCACAGACCAGGTTGAGCTTTCTGCGGGCGACTTCGTCCGCTACCCGGGCGACGTCACTCACCGCCAAGCCTGCTTGAGCGAGAAGGCAGTCCTCCACGTCGTCACGACCCTTCCTCAGGTGCGGCAGTTCACCCCCACCGCCCGCCCCGTAGATGGACAGTAACTCCGCGTGCCGCTGACCGGAACGAGGGTCACGCCGCCAGTTGGAACTGATGAAGGCTGAGAAGTCCGCAACCGATCCTGGAGCGCCCTCATGCCAACTGCTCAGACTCCTCGCGTACCTGCTGAGGTTATCGACGAGGCCGCCAACCGCCTCCTGGTTGCCGGGTACACGAACTCGCCCTGCGAGCCGGTTCGCGACCTGATCGGCGCCGAGGACGTCCAGGCGGCGTACGCCGTTCAAGAGGTGTTGACCGGGGCTCGAGTGGAGGAGGGGGCGGCCATCGTCGGGCGAAAGATCGGCCTCACCTCTGAGGCCGTCCAACAGCAGCTCGGGGTGAGCCAGCCCGACTTCGGGATTCTGTTCGACAACATGGCCTACATGTCCGGGGACACCATTCCCTTCGAAGCCGTGCTCCAACCCAGGGTCGAGGCCGAGATCGCCTTCGTCCTCAAGCATGACCTCGTCGATGGACCCCTGGACCTCGAACAGATCCGCACCGCGGTCGACTTCGCCGTTGCTGCTCTGGAAGTCTGCGGGAGTCGAGTACGAGACTGGGACATCTCTTTCGCCGACACGGTTGCTGACAACGCCTCGTCAGGCGCCTTTGTCCTCGGAACCGAGCGACGCACCCTAGGCACCTTCGAGCCCAGGGATGTCCAGATGACCATGCGGGTCACCAACCAGAACGACGCCAACGGGACGGGTGCCGCCTGTCTCGGTGATCCGCTCCTTGCCCTCCAGTGGCTCGCCGTACGAGCCCGCGAACTCGGCGCCCCACTCCTCGCCGGCCAAGTGATCCTCTCCGGAGCTCTGGGGCCCATGCGACCAGTGCAGCCGGGGGCTGTCGCTCACGCCGAGATCACCGGGCTCGGCTCTGTGTCGGTTCGCTTCTCCAGCAAGGACATCTGAACATGGCCGCCATCAAGAGCAAGATCAAGGTTGCGATCGTCGGCTCCGGCAACATCGGCACCGATCTCATGATCAAGGTGATGCGCACCTCCCGGCGCCTTGAGGTAGGCGCCATGGTCGGCATCGATCCCGCATCTGACGGGCTCGCGCGCGCCGCACGCCTCGGCTTCGCCACTACTTCAGACGGAATCGACGGTTTGATCGCCCTGCCGAACTTCGACGAGATCGACATCGTCTTCGATGCGACATCGGCCAAAGCTCACGAGTACAACGCCGGCAGGCTCGAGCCCTACGGGAAACGACTGATCGACCTCACTCCCGCCGCCATCGGGCCGTATGTCATCCCTGCCGTGAACCTGGATCAGCACCTCGAGGCGCCGAACCTGAACATGGTGACGTGTGGAGGCCAGGCAACGATCCCCATCGTCGCTGCCGTTGCCCAGGTCGTTCCGGTTGCCTATGCCGAGATCGTCGCCTCGATTGCGTCGAGGTCTGCGGGACCGGGCACCCGCGCCAACATCGACGAGTTCACCGAAACCACCAGTTCGGCGATTGTCCGGGTGGGCGGGGCCCGACGTGGCAAGGCCATCATCATCCTCAACCCGGCAGAGCCACCACTGATCATGCGCGACACCGTCTTCTGCCTGGTCTCGGCGCCCGGCGCCGACATTCAGGAGGACATCGTCGCGAGCGTCGAGAAGATGGTCGGCGACGTCGCCGAGTACGTCCCGGGCTATCGCCTCAAGCAGAAGGTTCAGATCACAGAGATCCCAGAGGATCAACCGCTGGAGACCCTGATCGGCTCAGAGGGCGAGCGCCCAACCCATCAGGTGTCGGTGTTCCTTGAGGTTGAAGGCGCTGCTCACTACCTGCCGGCCTACGCGGGCAACCTGGACATCATGACGTCAGCCGGAATCCAGGTCGCCGATCGGATCGCAGCCCAGAAGGTGAGCGCCGCGTGACCACCAAGATCTTTGTCCAGGACGTCACCCTGAGGGACGGCATGCATGCGGTCCGCCACCGCATCACCCCAGAAGATGTGCAGCGCATCACCCTTGCATTGGACAACGCAGGAGTTGACGCCATCGAGGTCGCGCACGGCGACGGCTTGGCCGGATCATCGGTCAACTACGGGCCGGGTTCCCACTCTGACTGGGAATGGATCGAGGCGGCCGCCTCGGTCCTCGAGCGGGCGCGACTTACCACCCTGCTTCTCCCGGGAGTCGGCACCATCCACGAGTTGAAGACCGCATGGGACCTGGGCGTCCGCTCGGTGCGAATTGCCACCCACTGCACCGAGGCAGACATCTCTGCCCAGCACATCGCCGCAGCACGAGAGATCGGCATGGACGTCTCCGGCTTCCTGATGCTCTCCCACATGGCCGCACCTGAGGACCTCGCGAAACAGGCGAAGCTCATGGAGTCCTACGGAGCCCAGTGTGTCTATGTCACGGATTCCGGCGGGCGCCTGACCATGAACGACGTCTCTGCTCGAGTGCGCGCCTACAGAGAACTCCTCAACCCAGCTACCGAGATCGGGATCCACGCCCACGAGAACCTCTCCATGTCAGTCGCAAACTCGGTGGTCGCGGTCGAAAATGGGGCTTACAGGGTCGACGCGTCTCTGGCCGGACACGGTGCAGGCGCCGGCAACTGCCCGATCGAGGCGTTTGTAGCCGTGGCAGATCTTTCAGATTTCGAGCACAACTGCGAGCTGTTCAAGCTTCAGGACGCCGCAGACGACATCGTTCGCCCGCTGCAGGACCGACCCGTCAGGGTCGATCGCGAAACCCTCACCTTGGGCTACGCAGGCGTCTACTCATCTTTCCTGCGCCACGCAGAGAACGCTGCGGCCCGCTACAACATCGACGTACGCGACATCCTCGTCGAATGTGGCCGGCGAAAACTCGTCGGCGGTCAAGAAGACATGATCGTCGACGTCGCTCTGGATCTTCAGGCGGCCACCCACTGAACTCGAGCGACCGATGACAGCGAGCCTCGCACACATGCCTCGATTGCGTGACGGTCGAGACTGGACCGTGCTTGCTGCATGCCTCGACGAAGACCCGGACTTGTTCTTCCCTGCCGGCGAACGCGGAGCAGCACCCGCTCAGCTAGAACGAGCTCGGAAGATCTGCCAGAGTTGTCCGGTGCGCGGGTGGTGTCTTCAACTCGCGCTGAGGATCGATGCGGATCATGGCATGTGGGGCGGAACGACGCCACACGAGCGACAGAGGTTCAAGAGTCGTTCAAGAAGGTAGTGCGGTCCAGGCGAACCGTGCGTTTCGATCGACGGCGCGAGCCGGACACACGCCTTCCTTGAAGGCGAAGTTCGGCATAGGCCGCCGTCGAGTTCCGATTCGGGTACGCCACGTGCCTCCGGGTTCGTGAGACGTATGTGAGTGATGGCGCCCGGCGTGACGTCCAATCCAGCCGAGATCCGGACCCTTGGTCACGTGCATGAAGTGGTTGCGCTGCGAATGTCATGCACCAGCACCAGCGCACACACAGAAGCCAATGGCGACGAGCACGAGCCCGCTGATCCCGCTTAGACCCCTCTGGGCGCCGGGGCGCGTCATGAACGCGCGGCCGCGAGAGACGAGGAAGGCGAACAGCAGGTACCAGCAGGCCGTGACGGTCGCCCACAGGATGCCAAGCCCCAGAGTGGGCAGAAATCCGCCGCCTCCGGCGAACGCCGGCAGGAGCGAGACTGCGAACGCACCTGCCTTCGGGTTTCCGAGGTTGGTAGCCAAGCCCGCGAGGTAGGCAGATGGTCCGCTTGCTTCAATATCCGGGCCGCCGGAAGACACGGCGGACAGCTCGGCTGGGTGGCGCATTGCTGACAAGGCGGTGCGTAGCCCGATGACAATGAGAACGCCGCCGCCGGCTAGCAGCAGTCCGCGATAGACGGCAGGGTCGGCTAGCAGCGCGGCGGCGAGGCCGGCGCCTGCGGCCGCCGACCAGATGACGAGCCCGGTCACTGTGCCGAAGATGGTGGCCACCGCGACGCGCGGCCCGTTCGCGAGCGTCTGGCGCAGCATGAGCGCCTGCCCGATTCCAGGGAGCATGGCCAGCAGCCAAGTGATGGCAACGAAGTTGAGTAGCACGCCGGAAGTCATCCCTTTGGGCTCGCCAGGTCGGTGAGGAAATCGCGTAGGGCGGTCCACATGGCGGGAGGGTTGGAGTACATGGGCCAGTGGCCGCTGTGATCGATCTCGACGACTCTGACACTTCGACGGCGCAGCTCGGGCAGGTAGCTCAGGTGCGCGTTCTGCTCGCCGTGGATGAACATCCGTGGCATCGGGAGGCCGGTGAACGTGTTGAGCAGGTCTCCGTGGTCGGAGAGCTCGACCATCGACTCGAACACCGCTCGCACGACGTCGGGGTCGACGGTGGTGAGCACGCGTGACCCGTAGAGAGCGCTGGCGTATTCGTCCGACTGCAGGGAGCGGTCCGCGAACTCGCTCAGGAACGTTTCCGGGTCGTCGTTGCCGTGGGTGACGATCTGACGGGACAGGAAGCAGTCCTCGGGGGCGAGGTTGCCTTCGATGTCGGTGTAGCTGAGCACGCGGTCCGGCACCCGATCGGCAAGGATCAGCGCGGTAAGGCCGCCCATAGAGTGACCCACGACGTGGAACCGGTCGATGTCGAGCTGGTCAAGGACGGCGAGCGCGACGTCGACGAGGAAAGGGATGGACACTTTCGTGAGGTCGCTGGCGGTGGACTCACCGAAACCAGGGGCGTCGTAGGCGAGAAACGGCTGGCCCGCGAGCCCAGGGAACTGCGTGAAGTCGGCATACTCCTCTTTGGTAGACCCGAAGCCGTGGAGGAACATCACTGGCTCCGGCCCCGGGGCGTGCATGGCGGCGATGTCCAGTGCGACGTCTTCGACCGTCAGGTCGAGGCTGTGCGCGGACCAGGACGGCTGAGGCATTTCAGGAGCCGGCTTTCGTGAGTGCGGAGACGAGCCTGTCGGCCGCCTCCGTGAGGCGCTCTTGGTCGAGCGCGAAGCTGATGCGCAGCGTTCCGTCGTCGCCGAAAACCTCGCCTGAGACGACCGCGACGTGTGCCTCGTCCAGCAGCCAGGCTGCCAGCTCAGCGGCGGTGGGATGTTCGGCGCTCAGCAGCTTGCTGACGTCGGGGAACGCAAACATCCCGCCCGCGGGCGTGGGGCACTCGACGCCCGGCACCTGAGCCAGCTTGCCGACGAGCAGGTCGCGTGAGGCGCGGTAGTCGGCGACGGTGTCGGCGTCGACAGGTGCGGTGAGGGCCGCCAGTGCGGCGTATTGGGTGATGGAAGGGACGTGGGTGATAGTGGCGGACACCTGAGCGCGGGCGGCGGCAACCACTTCAGTGGGGCCGAGTAGCCACCCGACTCGCCAGCCGGTCATCGCGTGGACCTTGGAGACGCCGTCGACTACCACCAGCCGCGACGAGTCGGCCACGACGGCCGTGGCGGAGAACGGGTCGGCGTCGAAGACGAGGCCGCCGTAGACCTCGTCGCTGACCAGCCACACGTCTTTGTCGACGCACCACGCGGCGATTTCAGCGAGCAAACCGGCGGGGTGCAGGACACCGGACGGGTTCGACGGATTCGCGACAACGACAGCGCGGGTGCGCGGAGTCCTGGCGGCCTCGAGCGCGTCGACGCTCGTGAGACCGTCCCGGTCCACAAGAACAGGTACGACGGAGGCGCCGACAGACTCCACCGCGCCGACGTGTCCCGGCCAGCTCGGCCGCAGCACGAGCACCTCCTCCCCCGGCCCGGCCAGCGCCCCCAATGCCAGGTGCAGTGCGTGCTTGGTGCCGATGGTGATCTGCACGTGGTCGGCGGTGACGTGGTCGGGGTGCTGGGCGGCCACTCGTTCGCGCAGGTCTGCGAGCCCGGCGGCGGGACCGTAGTGGTGGGTTCGCGGGTCCCGTGCCGCGGTGACTGCGGCTTCGACGATGTGCGTGGCGGTAGGTGCCTCGGGTTCGCCGGCGGCGAGGGAGATGACGTCGAATCCTGATGCGCGCAGACCTGCGGCGCGGTCGGCGATCCGGAAGATGGGGTTGTCCGACTCAGCCACGGCCGGCCTCTGCTAGCCCGTAGATGTCCAGCGAGCTCTCGCCTGCCTTCAAGCGGCGGATGATGTCGGCCTCCTTGGCGACGCGCTCGTCGGCCGTATCAAGCACCCGATCGGCTACGTGCTGCGGGAGGACGACGACGCCGTCTGCGTCGGCGACGACGAGGTCGCCGGTGTGGACGGTGACTGCGCCGACCTGGACGGGAACGCCGAGCGCGCCGCGGAACAGCTTGCGGGTGCCGCGGACGCTCACGTGCCGGGAGAACACCGGGAAGTCGAGCTCGGCCATCTCGACGGTGTCGCGGACGCCGCCGTCGATGACGAGACCCGCGATCTGGCGGAACTGGGAGGCGACCGCGAGAACCTCTCCCCAGTGGCCCCAGTCGGCACCATTGACGTCGGCGACAAGCACCGACCCTGCCGGCGCTTCGAGGATCGCGTGCTGGAGCGCGAGGTTGTCTCCACCTGCGCCTTGGACGGTGAACGCGGGCGCGGCCACGCGGGCACCCGGCCAGGTGGCGCGGATGCCGACGTCCATCGCGTAGCGGCCCGGACCCTCGGCAGCGACCGCGGCCTCGTACAGCGTCGCGGCGGTGTGCCCCCGGGCGGGGCCGTCGGCGGCGCTCATGCCGTCTCCCCGGTGTCCGATGCGGTCCTATCCGGGGTCTGGAGGGAGTGGTAGCCGTGGGCGCTGCGTGCTTCGCGCAAGGTCGCGCCGTCGCGGACGGTGGCGACGATGGCGGCCTCGACGCGCTCGACCTCGGTCGCAATGGATGCGACCTCATCGGCTCGCCCTGCCGGGACCACGACGACTCCGTCCTCGTCGGCGCACACAACGTCGCCGGGGCGGATAGTGACGCCGTCGACGAGCAGCGGCTCCTGCACCGCCCGGACCCGCACTCGGTCCTTGCCGGTGCGCATGAACCGGCCGACGCTCCAGATCCGGTAGTCGGTGGTCGTCGTTACCGCGACGTCGCGACACACTCCGTTGATCACGGTGCCGGCGACGTGCTTGTGGGCCGCGACCTGCGTCATGATGCCGCCCCACACCGTGCAGTCGGTGCGGCCGGCGTTGTCAATGAACACGACCGAGCCAGCGGGGACGTCGTCGAGGAAGTCACCCACGGTGCCGCCTTGGTCGTCGACCGGCTCGTAGGCGACGGTGTAGGCGGGCCCACAGGCGCGCTGCCCCGGCCGGAGCGGGGAGAGGCCGTGCATTGACCCTCTCAGCCCGAGCTTGTCGAGGGCATCCGAGATGGAAGCGGTCGGAAGGTCGGCGAGCTCTCCGGCAACGCGGGCGCTCATCGGCCCTCTTCCTGCCCCTGATGAAGCACCTGCTCGGCATCGGCTTCGTTGTCGGTGTGGCCGGCCAGGCGCACATCGTGCATGGCCTGGTCGATGCGGACGCCGGCACGGATGTCAGCGGAAATGGCGGCCTCACGCTCGACGATGGCCTCGGCAGCGGCGAGCACCTCCTCGGCACAGTCGGCCGGCACGAACACGACACCCGAGTCGTCGGCGATGACCAGGTCGCCCTCGCTCACGGTCACATCCTCGACCTGCACGGGCACTCCAGTCGCTCGCTGCCGCAGCCGGCCACGTGCCGTGCGGGGACTCACACCTCGGGCGAAGACAGGCAACCCGAGCTCCTGCGCCTCGGCGACATCGCGGCACGCACCGTCGGCAACCACACCGACGACACCTTGCTGGACGCAGCCCAGGGACAAGATGCCACCCCAGCAGGAGACGTCCAGGCGTCCGCCGTTCGCCATCACGAGCACATCGCCCGGGCGAGCATCCGCCACGACGGAAGTGCCCAGGTGCGGACCCGGGGAACCGCCGGAGTCGCCCTCGAGGGCAACGGTGCGCGCGCGTCCCACGAACCGCGGAGTGCCCCAAGCCGGTCGCAGCCCACCGAGTCCAGCCGGAAGGTGAAGGCCGTCGAGAGCGTCACTCACGACGGTCGAGTCAAGAGCGTCCAGACGCTCCACCAGCGGGTCAACGGTTGATTCGCCAGCGCGGTCACCGGTGAGGTCGAACGACGAGGTTTGACTGCTCATGACTCCAGTAGACGGCACCGGACCCGTAGGGTGAAGGTCCGAATCTCTATCTCAGTTTTCTGCGAGGCAGATAAATGTTGGAAGTCCGCGAAGCCCGCTACTTCGTCGCGGTCGCCGAGGAGCTGCACTTCGGGCGAGCCGCCGAGCGCCTGCACATGTCCCAGCCGCCCCTGTCGCAGACCATCAAGACGCTCGAGCAACGGCTCGGAACGAAGCTGCTCACCCGCACCACACGCGCGGTGGCCCTCACTTCGGCCGGCGAGGTACTGCTCCAGCAGTGCCGTCGGCTGGTGAACATGGCAGACGAAGCCGAGACGGCCACCCGAGACGCCGCGAGCGGTCAACTCGGGCGGCTGCGCATCGGCGCGGTCACATCCGCGTTCTTCGAGCCCCTCCCCGCCATGCTCGCCAAGTTCCGCAGCCAGCACCCCCGCGTCGACGTGGTTCTGCGCGAGCTCGACACCCAAGACGCCGTTCGCGCGCTGGCCGACCACGGCATCGACGTCGCCCTTGTCCGCCGGCTCGCCACACCACCCGGCATCGCCCGCCGAACCCTCCTCGAGGAGAAGTTCGTCCTGGCGGTCCCCGCCACCTGGGACCACGTCCCCGACGACGTCGTAGACCTGGCCGACACCGCCCGCGAACCGTGGATCTGGCTCCCGCGACACATCTCCTCCGACTACCACGACCAGGTGGTGGCCTGCTGCCGTCAAGCCGGGTTCTCGCCAGTGGTCACCAACACCGCCGACTCCATCGTCAGCCAGCTCGCCATGGTCGCCTGCGACATCGGCGTCGCCATCGTGCCCGACAGCGCAGCCGAGCACGGCCTCAACCTCCACGGACGCGTCCGGTTCGTGCCCATCAAGAAGCCGACCACCATAGAACTCGCGGCCTTGTGGCTCGAGGACACGGCCAACCCCGCTGTGGCGGCGTTCGTGCGCGACTGAGCGCCGAAACTTCGCTGAGGCGCGATCAACCCTTCGAGCACGAGCCTCTCAGCAGCTAGGGCTGCATGCACCCGTCTGCCGCGAATCCGGGCTCCGATTCGGCTGGCCCAGCAACCGCCATCTGGCCTGTCAGAACGGTCCTGCGAGAGGTTCGTGAGAAGTCGCGCCGACCCTGGACTCGCTGGAATCGCCCAATGTCGTACTGACCTGCACCGTTGCTCCCCGGGTAGGCTACGAACCTACATCGCTAGTCTTGATTCAAAGTCAGCCCACCGTGTACGCGAGATCTGGTCCGATACGCGCCCCGGAAGCTTCGGCCGCGACCCGATCCCTACCAGGGCACCCATGTTGCGTTGCGTCTCTACAGGCCGAGGTCGCGGCTGGAGGTGAACTCGAGGGCTTGGGCGGGGCGGATGTAGCGCTCCAGCAGCGTGGAGAGCCGTTTGTGGCGGGTCTGGGCGGCGATCCGGTCCAGGCTGACGCCGGCGAGCGCGGCGGCGGTCGCGTGTCCGGCGCGCAGGGAGTGCGGGGTGATCCGCTCGGCCGGCAGACCTGCGTCCGTGGCTCGGCCTCGGAGCATGCGGCCGACTGCGGTGCCCGAGAGCGGGTCGGCGGTGACGCGCCTGTTCCTCAACGCGGTGAAGAGGGGACCTGGTCCGGTTCCTCGGTGGTGAAGCCAGCCGCCGAGTGCCGCGATGGGGTCGGTGTCGGCGCGTTGACCGTGGGCGACGGGGACGAGGTGTCCGGCAGCCTCCTGGTCCGTCTTGGACCGGTGGATGTGCAGCAGCAGCCCGGCGGGCTTGTGCTCGACGTCGGCCAGAGTGAGACCAACGAGCTCGGAGACGCGGAGGGCGGAGGCGAAGCCGAGCAGGATCACGGCGGCGTCGCGGGCGCCCTTGGCGGTCGTGCGGTCGATGGGGTGCAGGATCTGGCGGAGGTCGGCGATGTCGAGGGGTCGGGCTTGGCGTCGGGGTGCGGTGCCGACGAGGCGGCGCAGCCCGCGGCGGACCTGCCGAACCGCTTCGCAGGCCGTGGGGTCGTCGAGGCCGCGCACGCGGTGGCGATAGGAGATCGCGCCCACGGCCAGGTCCAGCGTGGGAACCGAGGCTCCGGCGGCGGCGAGGTCGGTGAGGTAGGCGCAGACCAGGGCGGCCGAGGCCGGCAAAGGCTGGGCGTCTCGGGTGGCGCACCAGCGTTCCCACCGCTTCCAGCCCAGGTCGTAGATCCGGCGGGTGGACCCGGCGAGCGTGGAGTGGATCGCTTCGGCGATGCGCAGCGCGTCGTCGACAGTGAGTCCCTCCGGCAGGTCGAGAGCGGGGCTGTCGGGCAGGGAGGCGGCCAGCGCCTCGGCGGTAGTGGTGATCACCCACAGGTTGTAGGGATCGGTCTCCCCCGCCCATGCGCCGGGGAGCCTGCGGTGCCGACCGGGCGCGAGGGATGCGGGTCGGTCGAGGGTGTGGGTCGTGGCCGGGAAAGGAGCAGTATTCGGCCCGGGGTTGAATCTCATCGCTTGCGCGGGCGACAAGCGCTGCACACCTGCTCAGCATGACACTCTCAGTAGAGAACCCCGACGAGCTGATCGCGGTCATCCCGCACCTGCTCGGCTTCAAGCCCGAAGAGTCGATCGTGTTCCTGCCGATGCGATCCGACCTCCCCGTCGCCCGGGTCGACCTGCCCACCACAACACGCGACCGCGACTTCGTCTGGCGATCCATCAGTGACGCCTTCAGCCGCTACGCGCAACCCGGAACCAGCGTCGGCATCGTCTGTATCACCGCCGACCGGGCGATCGCCGAGGAAGTCGGTCCCGAGTTCGCCGCCCGGCTCGACACCATCGGGATCGACACGCGACTGGTCGTGTGGGCCGACGAGACCCGATGGGCCGACCTCACCACCGGCGACATGGGCCTCCAGACCGACGCCGCCCGGGAGCGGATCGCGGCGATGACCGTCCTGGGCGGTCGGCCGCCGCCGGCCGCCAGTCGCAACTCCCTCGCCACGACCCTGGTCGGCGACCGTGAGCCGGTGGCCCGCCTGCTGCCGGAGACTCGTGAGGCGGCACGGGAGAACACAGCGAAGTTGGAAGGCCGGTGGGCACTCGGCCGGATGCAGCGATTCCAACGCGACGGGGTCCGCCTCTCCGACGGCGACGCGGCCCGGCTGCTCGTCTCCATCGAATCCATCCCGACCCGCGACCGGCTCTGGCTCGACATGAACCGCGGCAACGCCGCCTCGCACGTCGCGCTGTGGACGGACATGACTCAGCGCGCTCCCGACGGCGTGCGTTCCGCCCCGGCTTCGCTGCTCGGCTTCGCGGGATGGCTGAGCGGCCACGGGGCTCTCGCGTGGTGCGCCCTCGACCAGGTTCCCAAGGACAAGCCGTACACCCTCGCCAACTTGGTGGCAGCGGCCGTCCAGACAGGCATGCACCCACGCGAGTGGGAAGCCGCCAACCGTCCCACCGAACGCGGGCTGGAGAACGCTGCCGAATTCATCGCCCGACGCTCGACCGCACAAGCCGGACCGGCCCGACCCGCGCACGGGTTCTGAGGATGACCCCGTGGATGTCACGTACCGCCGTCGCCACCCGGCCGGCCGACTCGAACGACTACTCGCCCGTCTCGTGCCGGCAAGGTCGACGCACGAGCCCGTCGCCATTCGGGTCGATTTCGTGCTCGGCGATGGCGTCGAGGTCAAGCAGGTTTGAAGTGGGAAGCGACGGTCGCGCGAACGACCGCAACGTCGACGGAGCCCTCGTCCTCGACGAGGAGCTTGGCGAGCCGCTTCGGCCAGAGAACCTGCACCGCACGGGTTGTGAATGCTCCGCCGATCAATGGCCAGTCAGCCTCGACAAAACAGAGAGAGCCGGTGACGGGGAGGTCACCGACAACCTCGCGGACCAGATCGACCTGCTTGAGAACGCCGTCGACGAGCTTGGTGCAGTCGCGTCGCCCGACGAGGACCTTCTCGACCTTCGGACGAAGGATGCCGCCCTCGATCTTCAACTCGGGTCGGCCCTTGTATCGCTTCGCGTCGATCACCCAGATTCCGGCGGCGGTGATAGCGATGTGGTCGATGTTGGCCTTCGTGCCAGGAATACGTCGGTCGTGAAGCACAGCAACCGACTCTGAAACGAGCGAGTCGAGTCGTGCGCCGAGTCGCTCCTCACCAACCGCGCCGGTCGCCCATGCCTTCGTGCTCTGCTTCTCCTCGGAGAGGGCGACGGCGATGCCGCCGAGCTTGCCCCACTTCTGACGGAGTCGCTCTTCGTCCTTCGCCCTGCGCCGTTCGTACTCGCGACGAGCAGACAATCCTGCGACTCCGGTGTCCTCGACCGGGACCACAGCGGATGGCTCGTCGGTCTCAACCTCTGTCGCTGGAGCCACCGCTTCGACCCCGGTCGGGCACGCAATGCACCGGACAGTCTTGGTCGCCCGCTCGTAGATCGCCTCCGCGCGGACAGGAAGCTCGGTGCCACACAGACGGCACATCGCTGGGTAGCGGAGCTTCATCCGCTTGTCGGAATCGCCGTCAGGCGAAGGTTCGTCAATCAGGTCGACCACACCGTCAGACTAGGGATCGGGACTGACGGCTCTCGCGGCATCCCGAGGTGTCGGACGGCCCCAGTAGTGTCTTGCAGGACGACAGGAGTGAGCGGATGACCGAGGCGCCGACCGGAACCGCAGGCGAGCACGGAGCCGCTGCAAGTGCTCTCGGCTACCAGTTCCAAGTTAACTGGGGCCTCCTCGAACTGCTCCGTCGCGGCGCTTCACGCCCAGACCAGTCGCTCACCCTTGAACTCCACGACGATGTCGCTTGGGACCACGCGGGCCATCCAATCGAGCGAATCCAGGTCAAGCACCACCTCAACCGCCAAGCCTCGCTTACCGACGCGAGCCCGGATGTATGGCGCACCTTGAAAGTGTGGATGGACACAGCGAGCCCCGCCGACCCCAACGGTGCACTCCTCGTTCTCGTCACCACTGCAACAGCAGCAACGGGAAGCGCGGCCTCCATTCTTCGGCCAGATCAAGGTCGTGACGAATCGGCCGCTTTAGCGTTGCTCGTCGCGACCGCGGAGACATCCGCGAACCAGGCGACTGCTCCAGCCCGGGAGCAGTTTCTCGCGTTGTCCTCGGCGGACCGAGAGGTCTTCGTCTCCAAGGTTCAGGTCCTAGACGGACAACCTGGAGTTACCGACCTCGACGCCCAACTGCGTCAGCAGCTGTGGTTGTCGCTGCCTTCGGACGAGGGCCACGCCAACACCTACCTCGACCTCGTCTGGCGCTGGTGGGCGAGCGTCTCACTTGACCTACTCACGGGAGTCCGCGCGTCCGTCGACGTTCAAGAAGTTCGTCAACAACTCGCCGGCATACGCGACATGTTCCAAGCAGACAATCTGCCGACCCTGGTCGAGCTCGAAGATGTTGACGAGGACGCAACCGTCGACCTACATGTCGACCGTCCGTTCGTTCACCAGATGCACTGGGTCCGAGTGAAGATCGACAACCTTCGAACGGCGATCGTCGACTACCACCGAGCCGTCACCCAGACGACAAACTGGCTAGATCGGGACCTGATCGGAATCGCGGAGTTGGAGAAGTTCGAGCGGAACCTCACCGACGAGTGGCGCCGAGCTTACGGCGACATGATGGAGGACCTTCCGGACGACGCAACGGACGATGCGAAAGCGGAGATGGGCAGGGCCTTGCTTCGCAAACTCCGGGACTCAACTGCGGTGACCGTCCGAAGCCGCTACACAGACTCCTTCTTCGCGAGAGGCAAGCGCCACGAACTCGCCGACGCGGGCAACATCGGATGGCACCCGGAGTTCCAGACCCTCCTCGAGAATCTGCTCACCGGAAGCGACACGACCGCGTCTGGCGGCGGCAGCGCCGCCTGACGGCGAAACTGGGGTAATCCCAGAGTTGAACGTAACTCGCTGGCATGCTTCATGGGGTGAGTAGCTGGACTGAGCGTTCCCCGGCCGTGGCGGCCATGCTCAACCCTGCCCTGCTGGCGGTCGTCGCTGGCGCAGCGACCGAGGAGTACACCCGGCTCAGCGGCGAGCCACTGCACTATGCCTACCCTTATCTGGTCGCACCTCTGGTGCTCCACCACGACACTCGCCAAGCGTTACCTCGCCGAACCGACTCCCATCTCGCCACATGGCTTCTCCGCAACCCAGTCATTGCGGCAGGGTTCCCGGAGCGAGCCAAGTCGCTCACCCCCGCAGTCACCGAAGGTCTCCGCTTCGCGCTGGCTCATGGCTCTCTTTCCCTGACGGACTCCGGCCATCTGATCGGCGGCATCGCGGACAACGCGCGCCCCGCCAAGGTCGGTGACATCGCCGCGATCGTCGCGAAGTCGGGATTCGTGGGCCGGTGGCTGACGAAGCTCGACAAGCCTGCTACGGCGTTTGCGCTCCTCGGCGTGAGGCCGTAACCAGCATGCAGCTCCTAACTATTTCCCTCTACGGTCCCGACGGCGCACGACGAGACGTCGAGTTCGCACCCGGTCAGCTCAACATCGTGACGGGCGAGTCCCAGACCGGAAAGTCCGCTCTCCTTACAATCGTTGAGTACTGCCTCGGCCGCGACTCGATGCGTGTGCCGGCAGGACCAATCAGCGACACCGTTTCTTGGTACGGAGCGCTATGGCAGATCAGCCCCGGCGCGAGAGCCTTCGTCGGCCGACCCGCGCCCGCACCAGGTCGTGCATCAACCCAACAGGCAATGTTGGAGTTTGGGGACGACACCCTCGCCCCCCCGGCTCGCGACGACCTCGTCGTCAACACCGACAGCGACTCTCTGCGTGTCCAGCTCGGCCGCCGGATCGGCATCGAGGAGAACTTGTCCTCGACTGCTGCCGGCTCGCTCCGGACTCCGCTCGAAGCAAACATCGGTCACGCCGCTTGGCTCTGCCTCCAAGGCCAGAGTGAGATCGCGAGCCCCAATCAGCTCTTCCACCGCCAAGGCGAACAGGGCATTGACCAAGCGTTGAAAGATACGCTCCCGTACTTCCTCGGTGCTGTACCCGCAGACCAAGCGGTCAAGAAGGCGCGCCTGCGTGACGCCCGGCGAGACCTGCAACGTCTGGAGTCCGCCCTTCGTGTTGCAGAAGACGCGGCAGCAAACCTGGACACCCGACTTGCTGCTGCACTCGCGGAGGCACACGCAGTCGGCCTCGTCGAGTCCACCGCGTTCGAGAACCGCAAGGAGGTTCTCGACGCCCTGAACGCTGCGCGCGTCGCTCGGCCTTCCGAGGCGCCAATCGCGGACGTCGAGGCCCAAAATCGACGACTGGAGCTCGTTGTCGAGCGCGATCGCCTTCGACAAGAACTGCGCTCAGCACTCGGCGACCGTGAGCTGCTTCTCGAACGGCGTCAGAGCGAGGCGGAGTACACCGAGGCAATCGCCCTCCACACAGGACGAATGACGAGCCTTGAACTTCTGCCCATCCCCGCCCCACGCTCGGCCAACGACGAGGACGCCGCCACTAATGCCGATGATGCGAGCGAACCGAGCCACTCCTGTCCTGCCTGCGGCCAGCATCTGGAGCAACCCGATGCCGCGGCGAGCCAGGTTGCGGCTCGCCTCCAAGAGCTGCGCATTGAGTTGGCAGAACTTCACGCGGCACCGCCGTCGCGAAGGTCCGAGATCGAGCGGCTTGACGAGGCGATTGCAGGATTCCGCGCAAGCCTGGTTGCCACCGAGAGCGCGATCGAATCCTTGCTGGCCTCCGAACGCTCAGTCGAGGAACTCAACGCGATTGCCAACCGTGACTTCGTCCGAGGACGTGTCGACGCGCTCCTGTCCTCGGCAGCGAGTGCCGACGAGTTGGAGATCCTAAGACTTCGACGAGATCGAGACGCCGTGGCAAGGACGGTCGCCGCGCTGGAGGCCGAACTCGATGTGGATGACGAGCGCGAGCAACTGACGTCTCGCTTGCTGTCGGTCGGCTCTGACATGACCGCCTACGCAGACACACTGAATCTTGAACACGCCGGCACGAGCGTCCGCCTCGATCTCGCGCGGCTGACAGTTGTCACCGACCGGGATGGAGCCGGACCAGTTCCTCTCTGGCGTATTGGCAGCGCGGCGAACTGGATCGGCTATCACTTGGTCACGCACTTGGCCTTGCACCGGCACTTCGTCCGCAACGGCCGCCCCGTGCCGAGATTCCTGATGCTCGACCAGCCGACACAGGCGTACTACCCATCCGAGGCGTCTCGGGCGAGCGGCCTCCCTGAGTCTGATGCCGATGCACTCGCCGTCGAGGCGATGTTCAAGCTCATCTTCGACGTCGTCACGGAGCTTGCGCCAGGCCTCCAAGTCATCGTGTGCGACCACGCTCATCTCAACACGGACTGGTTCGAGCAGTCGATCCAGCACGAGTGGCGCAACGGCGTGAAACTGATCCCCGCCGAGTGGATTGCCGGCGCTGCCGGTGAACCCAGCGAGTCTGGCGGCCAGACTGATGAAGCAGGTGCCTAACCCGCCGCTAGGCGAGCAACGTCTGGATGCGCGCGGCGAGACTCTGCTTCAGATCCGCCAGCCCTTCTCCGTTACGGAGATAGGTGAGGGTCCGGATGGACCGCAGGTCAAACGGTACGTCGTCCATCGATTGCGCGATCTGGATGACGTCCCTGCCGAGAGAGTGGGCGACGCCAGTCTCGTAGAAGACATTGGCGTTCTTCGAGGTCAGGTCCGAGACGACCAAGCGGCACCGCCAGATCAGGCTTATCACGTCATCCATGATGTGGTGGTTTTCCCAGATGTCGTCTGCGCGATGGCATCGCAGCCCCAAGCCTTCGACCGACTCCTTGATGGCTGCGTAAACCGGGTTGAACTCGGCCCCGAAAGGCATCATCACGGCCACGAGATCCGGCTCAACCGGTGCCTCGACAGGAAAGCTGAATACCTGAGGCGCGAGGTGACGGATTCCTTCGGCTGCCAGCAAGACCTCGTAAAGGTCCAGATCCTTGATGGCCCAGTGCGTCCGGTTCAGCTCCCACTGTCCAATGCCCAGCTCGGTTGCAAGTGACGCGACTCGGCCGGTACTCAAAGCGGGAAGACCCGGATTCTGAACGAAAGTGAACCTGTAGTCGGTGCCGATTAGCTGGAGGTTAGTGATGCGCCCAACTCTGGCAACAGGCGGCGCGTTGGAGTCGCCGATCTCCGGCATCACCAGTGCCGGGAAGCTGAGAACTCTGTTCACGTCCAGAGTCCCAGCCGGCCGGACGTAGTCCACGAGTGCCTGATCAGTGTGCTCGAAGACCCGACTTCCCGTCGCGGTGTTGTCGTAGAAGCCGACGAGGAGGTTGTACATTCCTTAACTCTCCTCAAAGCCCGACTGGTCGAACTTGAGGGTCTTGGCGTTCTCGGAGACAGTGCGGACCTTGCCGTCCTCGAAGCCGGTGGTGTTGGTGGCTTCGATCTCGATGCGGACGGTCAGCTCAGTGCCCTCGTCGGCGCGCAGGTTGGCGATGACCTCGTCGGCGATGTTCTTGAAGTCCATCGCGATTTTGTCGGAGTTAAGGGTCTTCACTCCGTAGAAGCGGGTCTTCGGCTTGGTAAAGACGATGTCGACCTTCGGCGCCGACGGATCGTGCGAGACCGGCCCACCCTGCTGCTCGACGAGTGCCGCGAGCTGCTCCTCGGGAGAAGTCTTCGGGGCCGACTCTGCCTCGATCTGCTTCGACGCAACGTTTGGCTTCACGAGCAGCAGCGTGTCCGTGGTGGTCGGCGGGAGCGACTTGCCGTCGGTGGTCGGGTGCCACAGGCCGACGTAGCGACCGGTGCCCTCGTCGTAGCCCGTGGCGAGCGCGAACGCGTCGGTCTGCCAGATCATCGGCATGTCGACGATCCCCTCGTTAAGCACCTTCCGGTCACGGAGCCGTGGCATGTACGGGTACTGCGCGTACAGGCTCCACAGGGTGCCGAGCGCGACGTGGCCGTCCTTCCATATCTGCGGCACCTTGTTGATCGCCAACCGAATAGTTGCCGCAGCCTGCCGCGTGGACAGGTCGCCGTCGTTGCCAAGCCGACGCGAGACACGCTCGGCGAGCGACTCGGACTGACCCTCGACCTTGGTCTCCCGGATCAGGAACGGCGCCCCGGGGTCCGGCTGCGTCGGCACCAACGCCCAGGTGAAGGACTGCAACAGCCGCGCGGTCACGGTCTGGTCAGCCTGGTCACGCCGCTGCGCCGCCTGGTTCTTCTGGTTTTGCGTGAGGTCGAGATCAGCCTCGTTGTCGAGCACGTGCTTCCAACCGAGGTAGTCACGGGTCGCAGAGTTGAGCTCTTCCAGCCTGGCTTCGTCGGCGGCGAGATAGACGACCGTGTTGCGGTTGGTCCGGTTGGCGCTACCGCGATGCTCGGTGGCCTTCTGCGCGAACGCCTTGGCCTCAGAGTCAGTCTTGGCCTTGTGCGCGACCTTCGGGTGAAGGATCACCAGCCGCGCCTCGTCGGTGTCGGGGATGTCAGCGTTGGACTCAGGGCAGACATGAACGCCAGCGAAGTCGCCCCGCGTTCGGCCCTGGCCCTGGAGGCGGCGGACGATCTCGGCCCACACGTCCTCCTTGTGAAGACGCTCGGCCTGGTCCTTGGCTGTCCGGGTGATATTGGGCTGGAGGTCGTACCAGTACTTGCCCGAGCCGGAGTAGAAGTACGTCGCCCGGTCGCCGAGCTGGGTCAGTGCCGCATGGAAGTTGCCTGGCACATCGCCCGGAACTGCGGTGCCGAGGAAGACCCGCTGGGTGCCGATGCCCTTGTGCGTGGAACCGGGCGCGATGGTCGGAGCCGCGCCGAAGAACACGGTCCGGGCAAGGCGCTTGGTGAGTGCCCGCTGACCGAACAGTGGCTTCTCCTTGTCGATGCGCCCAGGCTCAGAGTTGGGGCCGTCGACATCGGCGTCGATGATCGTCTTCCACGAGTCTTGGAGGTATTGCGTCAGCTCAGCGTTCACGTTTGCCGTGGCGAGCGGGATCGAGCCAGGCATGATCAGCGGCGAGGCGTCCTCGCCGGTCCAGAGTGCGTGGATGACGGTGCTCATCAGGCGCAGCACGCCACGGGTGCGCTGGAAGCGCTCCAGCGATGACCACTCCTCGTAGAGGGTGTCGAACATCTCTGGGTGGATCGGGTAGGTCCGCTTAATGCGGTCCTCATACGCCGCATCACGAACCTCGCGCGGGAAGTCGTCGGTGTACTTGCGGTACATCTCGACGTACGCCTTGGCCGTCGCCCCTATGGACGCGAGCCCAGCAGCGTCGGGCTGCTTGAACAGGCGCTGCTTCACGATGTGATACGCCTCGTCGGATGAGGCCGGACGCCACTGGTCAGCCACACGACGGACGACGTTCTGGAGCCGCTTGAGCGCTTCGAGGCCGTTCGCGCCGCCGACCTCCTCGGCATTGCCAACAGCAATCTGCGAATCGTCGCCGCTCTCCGATGCAGGGATCGAGATTGCCAGAAGGACCCCGGACGTGCCCTTTGATGCTTCGGTGAGCGACTGAGCGAAAGTGAACTGGTCATCGAACGTGCCGCCGGCGAGGTCATCGCGGCCAACAAGGGACCGGGCATAGGCGACCCACTCGTCGATCAAGATGACAGCGGGTGCGTACTTCTTCAGCAGATCGTGGAGGGCGTCGCCCGGATGGGTTCGGTCGCCGTCGGCCTTCGCCACGAGCGCGTATCCCTCGGGTCCGCCGAGCTGCCAAGCCAGCTCACCCCAGATCGTATTGACCTGAGTGCCGTCCTCCTTGATCACGCCAGACGGACTGAAGTGGTTGCCGACGATGGCGACACGGTTGACTTTGGTGCCCTTGTAGCCGCTGGCGAGTAGCAGCTCTTGGGTTTCCTGCGGGAAGTTACCTACAGGCAGGCCTGCCGCGACGTGCCACAGGGAGAGCATCGAGTGAGTCTTGCCGCCACCGAAGTTGGTCTGCAGGTTGATGACCGGCGAGGCGTTGTCGTCACCGGCAAGGCGGCGCACGGCACGGCCGATGAGGTCACCGAGACCTTCGGTGAGATAAGTGCGCTTGAAGAACTCGACCGGGTCGGCATAGTCGGAGTCGACCTCACCGCCCGTGGCGACCTTGTAGAGGTCGGCCGCGAACTCCGAGGCGTGGAAGTTGCCGGTGGCGACGTCGTCGTGCGGCTGGAGCACCTCGCGCCACGGCTTGAGACCGCCCGTGGCCTCGGGGTTGTCCACGGCGGCCTTGAGGACCTTCTTGTCGTCACGATCAGCGGTGACTCGCCGCAGGTTGAGTCGGATCGACCTCACCTGGTCTGCCTCCGCAGGCTTGCCCAGCAACGTCATCAACCGCTCGGCTGTGTCGAGCGCGCGGTAGGCGTCATCGTCGGTGAACGACCCGTTGTGCGCCCAGGTATTGCGGGCATTCTTCAGCTCGGTGGCGAACGCCTCGCCAACCCGACCCAGGGTGTCCGAGAACGGATACCAACGGGGCTTCACATTGTTGGTAATCGAGGACTCCGTCAGCATGCGCAGCTGGACTTGAGGGTCGAGGGGGTCATAGACCTTGCCTGCGTGTCCATCCTTCGCGGCGACGAGCTGAACCCAGTTGGCGCCGACCGCAGCGTCGACAGCGCCGATCACTGACGAGATGTAGTCGTCGAGTGCCGGGGCGATGACTTCGAACAGCTTGCCGATGCGGTCGCGGTTGCTCACTGCCATGTCAGTTGTCCTCGTCAAACTCGAACGCGCCCTGCGTCTGGCTGGGCTGCCTTACGGATCGCGCCACCTCAAGGATCTCCGGCCAGCTCGTCACAAGGCTGTTGAAGGAGAGTGCGTCCTTCGTCCAACCATTGCTCTCGGCGACGCGGAAGAGTAGGTGAGCCAACTCCTTGACGAGGTCGGCGTCGACCGCGCCGTCGGGTCGGCTCAACGCTGCCTGGAGGAAGTCACCGGCAGGCGCGATGCCATCGCGCTCCAAGACCTTGATCGTGTGGTGCAACGCCTCCCAGTTGCTGGTGTGGGTGTCCTTGAGGACGTCGTAGTCCCATGGAAGGTCGGCCGGTTTGATGAGCTGCACGTTGCCGGCGCGGCTCGTGAGGATCTCGTCCCGGTCCATGACGTCGACGCTGGTGTTGCGAGCACGCGCGAGATTGTCGGCGTCACCGAACTTCCCGACGCCGTAGCCGTTGCCTCTGTACCAAGCAAGCGCGAACCGCGACGTCGCGTCGAAGTCCCCCTCCTGCTCGTTGAGAACCTGATCCAGAATCTCGTTGATGCGGGCCAGGGCGGACCTAACCGACATCTTCGAGCCGTCGGGCTCCAGCACAGCGTTGAACCGGCTGAAGACAGCCATGCCAGGCCCGATAGCAGCCTGCGGAAGGTCCACCGGAGCAACCTGACCTTGCTGCAACTTCCGCAGAGCATCCGGAAGTTCCGATTCAAGGGCAGCAATAAATCCACGACGGTCAACAACGAAGGCACCCTCCTGCCGTGGCCTCAACGACAGCACGATCGAGGACGCCAGAGCATTCCTACCGCTGGCGATCATCCGATAGCCCTGTTCGCTTCGCAATGGCCAGGTCGACGTGATCTCCCAACCCGACCTGATCATGCCCTCCAGCAGAGTTTCCCAGCCTGTTGATGCCTCGCCGACCGCGTCGGCCTCGCTCTGCTTAAAGGCGTAATAGACCGTGATCGGGAACTGAGAGGAAGCCGAGGCCCGTGCAGTCTCGAAGACCCTGCGAAAGCCGTCCTCAAAGAAGTCTCGGGCACCTTCAGTACCGTCATGACGGTGCGGGTTCGCGACCAGTTCCTCAGCCTTGGGGACGAGCAAAGTGGACAGGAGCTCCGGATGCACGGTGCGGAGCGAGCGCCGGATCCAGACGTAGAAGTAGTCCGACAGATCCGAGTAACCGATGTTGTCGTAGTAGGGCGGGTCTGTTGAAATCAACAAACCTTCGTAGGAGCGGGTCGCCGCGTCGACTTGTGTTGCTACTCCTGACGCCAGGCACGGCCCATCCTCGAATGCCTCCGCAACCCACTCGAACTGACTCAGGAAGTTCCCGCTGGAAGACGAGAACAGGCCTGCCTCAGCGAAATCCCAGGACATCGGGATCGCTTGACGGCCGAACGTATTGCGGATCTTTCCAAGCGACGAGTCCCAGCCTGCAATCGTGGACGATCTATCGGCCGTCCGACTGACGGCAAGCCCGAGATATGTCGCGAGAGCGTCCGCGTATCCGGGGTCGCCCCCATCAGCGAGCACACGACTTCGCGCCTCCACGACCAGGTCGCTGAAGGTTGTCAGCGCGACGAGCTGCCTAGCCGTGTACAGGTCTACGAACTCCGTCAGCCCGTACGTTGGCGCTTTGAGGTCCCGCGGGTAGTAACCCAAACTTCCTTGGATCGTGTTCTCAGGCGGATCGATTCGTGCAGCGTCCACCTGCTCTGGCGTCGGCGACAAGTACACCCGCTGCCGCTGACCCTCTGCGACCACGGCCATGAGCGACGAGCCCAGACGACGGCTGCGGCCCTCGTCACGGATATAACTGAGGGGCACCGTCGAGCTACAAGAGGCGCATCGCGCACCACTTCGTCCGACCGTCCCGTCGCTGGCTGCGGTGGGAGCTCCAGCTCGATCTGTGCCCACCGTAAACTTCACCGTTTGGCCCGATGGGACGGTCGGGTCCGGGACTACCTTTGGAATGATGTAGGCCTCATTTCCCTTGCGCTTGCCAAGCCACCAGCTGCGCACGAGGGGCATCTGGATGCCACAGGCCGGGTTGGGACACGTGACCGTGCGTGCCCAAACCCAAGCAACCACGGTCATGCCATCGGCCATCGGGTACAGGTGACCGATTTGCTTCTCCGCTGCATCCCGCATCCAGCGGCCGTATGCGCGCAGGTCGGCCGCGAGGCCTTGCGCGCCTCGCCACTCCCGAATTTGCGAGTCCGCGAGTCCCGGAAAGACCGGCCGCCGGTCCTTGAACTTGGGTGGCAACTCGATCAATGCCTTGTTGATCAGTACAGCAACCGGATTCAGGTCCGAAGCGTGCGCCTCAAGTCCAAGGCGTTGAGCCTCCAACGGGATCGTGCCACCTCCCGCGAAGGGGTCGACGATCGCAGGTGGAGTGCCGCCGCAGGACTTGAGGATTTCGGCGTGGGCTTCGCGAAAGAGCCCTTCGTCCCAGGAATTCTCCCATACAGCCAGCCGTTCGATGAGGCCATGGAGCCGCTCGCGTTCCGCCCGCTGGAGCTCGTCGGTAGGGAATTCCTCCGGTCGCGACGAGGGGTCATCGACCAGTTGAGCGAACAGGACCGCCCTCGCGGCGACTTGCGGCCGGCGCGCCCACCACAGGTGGAGCGTCCGAGGGTGACGCCGAATAGCCGGAACCTTCTCATGAGCAGACTCCCGGTTGATCGCCTCCAGAGGCAATGCCACCTCGATCAGCTTGCGCTTCTGAACCACATCGACCCCTCTGCCCGTCTCCGGACATGACCAAGCGGCGCCGCGGCGCCGCAACCTGAGTCCTAAACCTAGCCGCCGGGGCCGACACAAACCGGGCAGACAGTTGCAATCTCGTGGGGAGCGGCTCATCTCTTGAGAGGATCGACCCGTGTCCGGTGTCCGTGCAGCGCTCGCAAAGGGTCGTAACGCCTGCCTGGAGCACATGGGTGCTTGCGAGTCGTCGGGGCTCCAGTGGACTGAGGAGCCTGTCACGGAAATCTTGCTGAGCCGTGCGGCACCGGAGGTCAGCTTCGCCACGTTCACGAGGAGGCAGGAGGCGAAGGTCGGAGCCGACTGGCTGTGGTGGTGGATCGCGCCGAACGGCGAGTCATACGGGCTACTCGTGCAGGCCAAGCGCCTGTACGTCGATGGCACACGTTGGAGTTTCAAGTTTGACCACAACGCTGGGGAGCAGCGCAGATCACTCTTCGAGGCAGCAGCCGCTCTCGACGTCGCTCCGGTCTACAGCCTGTACCTCGGCACTCAGCGATATCGGGGTCCGGTGGATTGCGGGCGCGTCTCGCACGAGACGGAGTGCTGCGCCGAGTGCGCGGTGCTCGCAGTCTCCCTCATGCCAGCGAACCTCGCGGTCAGCCACTTGGTCACGGACGCGCATGACACGTACAGCCAATCAGTCGCGCTGGAGGCCGCCTTCGACAACGCCGAGAAGCAGGCGGCCTGGCTCGGCGCGATCACCGCTGACCTAACCCCAGACCTCCGCGAGTTCCTTCACACTCCGCAGATTGGCGTCCGGGCGATTGCACGATCCCTCGTCGACCGCGTCCTCCACGTTCGGCAAGGGCAGTTCAGCAAGAACGTCGAAGCGTCTATCCGCACGGAGAGCCTGGGGGTTGTATTCCCCGAGCTCCCCGGAGATCGCGGTCACTTCGGAAGCCCCTACATGCCGTTACTGCTCCGAGGACTCGTCCATGCGCCGCCTGACTACGTCGTCTCCATGATTGCGGGCAACGAGCTTGGCGACCCTCCCTTCGACAACATAGCGGGAGTTGTTCTCATCCAGACCGGCGGCTGACTCCTAGAACGGGTGGTTCCCCTTGGCCCACTGCTTAGCCCAATCACCCCGGATGCCTGTGGCGTCGAAGTCGCCGAGGTCAGTGGTGGCGAAGGGGTCGTCGAGGTAACGGACCTCATCGTATTGCGCTCCGCGTGGGTCGACGCGGACGAGGGCGAGTCGGTATCGCGGAACGGCGTTCTTGCCGACCATGACCTCGTTGTGGGTGACGAAGAAGTCCGTCGCGCCGTCGATCCGGGCCTTGACCTCGATGCGGTAGGTGTCGCCCGCGGTGTCAGTCGACAGGATGTCGAACCCAGGGTTGTTGAACGCCTGCTCGACAGGCTTGCGCCCGAGTTCGCGCTCGCGAGCAAGAACCAGGTCGACGCCGCGGCGCTCGACCTCCTTGGTCTCCTTCGCGTGGATCGGCGCTGTCGCAGGCAGCTCGGCCTCCAGCATGCCGATCGGGAGCACGAGTGCCGCGGTGACGATCCGCGGGGGTTTGGTCGACATGAGCTGCTGCTGGTCGAGCAGTTCCAGCCGCTTGCGGAGGCGGACATCGAGTTCGACGGCCTTGCGGTTGAGGCTTTCCGAGGACTCCTTCGGCTTGTCGCCGGCCTGCTCCTTCTCAGATGCGATGGCGGCGTCGAGGAGGAGGCGGTCGCGTTCGCCTTCCAGGCGCTTGGTGACGAGGTCGCGCGCCTTGCTCAGCTCGGCGAGGCGCCGCGGCCGCACCTCGGCGAGGTACTCCGGTAGCTGGTTGGCAATGATCCAGCTCGTCGCCTTGTCCTCGGCGTCGGCCAGCCACGGCAACGCACGGGCGGCGTCGGTGGCCGGACTGCCGGGTGCTGCGACGCAGTCGAGGTACGGAGCAGGGCCGGCTGGGGTGACGGTGCCGAAACTGTCGACGAAGGCATATCCGAATCGTCGTGACACGGACCCGCCGGTGGCGTCAGCGACTTCCTCGATCACTCCGACGAGCAGGTTCGGTTCCTCCAAGGTCGAGGACACAAGGACAGTGCCTCGGTTGAGGGCGCCGCCGAACTGGCGGACGGCTTCGTCCATGACAGCGTCGTGGAGCGGGTGACCCGGTGCCAGCAGGTCGGCTCGGGAGAGGTCCTCGCCACCGACCTTGCCCAACTCGAAGGTCACCCGGTCGTACTTGGTGGCAATAGGCCCCTTGCCTGCGGCCCGGATCTGCTGGGGCACGTTAGCGATCTCGTAACGACCTTGCTCCCGCTTCACGATCCGGCCGCCGAGGCGGTTGAACGCTGCCTTGAACGCGAGTTCGATGTAGTGCGGCTGGAGACGGCGTGCGCGGGCTTCGTCCATCGCCGCTCTGAGCGCCTGGAGGTCAGCCTCTGCGAGGTTCTCCGACGCCAGTGCTCGCTCGTCGAGAAGGTCCTTGAGTCCGTCGCCGACGGAGGCGTCGATGACCTCGTGCATCTTGGCCTTCACGTCTGGGCGTTCGCCGTACTGGATGGCCTCAAGCAGGAGGGCGCGCAGTGGGGTCTCGGTGAATGCTTCACCGAGGACGTCGAAGACCTTGCCGCCGTAGGTCTGGCGCATCTGTTCGAGCTTCTCCAAGAGCCGGGTGAAGACCTCGCCCTCGCGTGTGTTGGAGGCGACGAGGTTCCACAGGCGGCAGACCTCCTCTTGGCCGATGCGGTGGATACGGCCGAAGCGCTGCTCGATGCGGTTGGGGTTCCACGGCAGGTCGTAGTTGACCATCAGGTGCGCGGCTTGAAGGTTGAGGCCTTCGCCGGCGGCGTCGGTGGCGAGCAGGATCTGGACGTTGCGGTTCTTGGTGAACTCCTCGGTGATCAGACGACGCTCGCCGCGGCGTACGCCTCCGTGGATCGCGCGGACGGCATCGGGCTTGCCGATTAGTGAAGTGATCCGGCGATGGAGGTAGTCGAGGGTGTCGCGGTGCTCGGTGAAGACGATGAACTTGCGCGGCCACCCATTCTCGTCGGTGATGAGCGCATTGTCTTGGAGGATCGTGGACAGTTCGGTCCACTTGCGGTCGGTCCCGATGTCGCGCACCTGCTTGGCCGTCTTGGTGAGGTCTGCGAGTTCGATCAGTTCGGCGTTCAATTCTTCGACCGTCTGAGCAGCGGTGGCCGCGTCGAGCAGTTCCTCCTCGATCTCCTCGATCTCCTCGGCATTGAAATCGTCTGAGTCCAGGTCTGAAAGGTCGACCTTGGGGTCGGCGTCGGAGTAGGTGCCGTTGAGGATCTCCTGCTTCTTGCGTTCCAACCTCTCCGAGCGACGCACGAGACTCCGGTAAATCGCCTCGGGGCTGGATGCGAGTCTGCGCTGGAGCACAGTGAGGGCGAAGCCAACGGTGTTCTTGCGCTTGCCGCCGAGCTTCTCGGCGCGGTTCATTCCCTCGCGGACGTAGTGGGTGACGTCCTCGTAGAGGTCGTACTCCAAGGCTGTCAGCTCGTAGGGCACTGTTTCGGCGATGCGTTCCGGGAAGAGCTTCTTGCCCTCGAACGTGAGCAGGTCTTCCTTGGTGAGGCGCCGCATGACGCCATCGAGGTCCACTGACTTGGTGCTCTTGCCCTCGAACCGGTCGCGGTCGAGCAGGGTGAGGAAGAGCTGGAAGTCCTCCTCCTTGCCGGAGTGAGGGGTGGCGGTCATCAGCAGCAGGTGGCGTGTGATGTCGCCCAGCATCTCGCCGAGCTGGAAGCGCTTGGTCTTCTCCAACTTGCCGCCGAAGTAGTGGGCACCCATCCGGTGTGCCTCGTCGACGATGATGAGGTCCCACTCGGTTTCTTTGAGCTGCGCCTGCAACTCCTCGTTGCGGGATAGCTGGTCCATCCGTGCGATCAGGAGAGGGTTGGACTCGAAGACGTTGAGGTTGACATTGGCGTCGATCAACTGGTTTGTGAGCAGGTCGAAGCGCAGCCCGAATTTGAAGAACAGCTCGTCTTGCCACTGCTCTACCAAGCCGCCCGGCGCGACGATTAGGCAGTGCTTGACGTCGTCGCGGAGCAGCAGCTCCTTGACGTAGAGGCCGGCCATAATCGTCTTGCCCGCACCGGGATCGTCGGCCAAGAGGAACCGCAGTGGTGTGCGCGGCAGGAGCTCGCCGTAGACCGCCTGGATCTGATGCGGGAGCGGCTGCACGTCGCTCGTTGCCACGGCAAGCATCGGGTCGAACAGGCCGGCCAGCGTGATCCGCTGAGCCTCGGCCACGAGCTTGAAGTCACTGGCGGTCGCGTCGAACGCGCGGCTGCCGGTCTGCGCGGCCGAGAGGGTGCCCTCGTCCTTGCGGAACACGACCTGTTGGCCGAGCCCGCCAGCGGAGTACTTGTAGGTCAGCTCCAGCGCGTCGGTGCCGTGCCACTGCACGGCAACAACAGTGATGACCTCGGCCGGGATCAGCCCGTCGATCCGCAGACCCGGCTTGAGCTCTTCGAGCAGCACGTGTGAAACCTCCTGGTTGACAGCCTGCAAACGCTACTCGGACGGACCGACAGTTTCACGATCCCGCCGAAACTGTCGGGCAGGTTGACTAATCTTCGCAGCGGACCATCCAACGAATCAGCAGGGGCAATGGAGCGAGAAGAGCGCCAGCACGCCAAGGCTGTGTCCGACGCAATCAGCGGGTGGATGAAGCGCGCGGCGAAGCTCGTCGCCCGACGACAGAAGGTCGCTGGCGAAGCCGAGAAGGCGGCTGCAGAACTCACCCAACGCCTGCTCCCCCGCGGACCGAACGGCCAGGCGCATTGGCGCACAATCAACCTGACGCCGGGTGACGGCGATCTTGTCACCGCCATGGCGCGCGCCCAGGCCCTCCCCGAGCTGACGTCGGAGACCCAACGCGTCCTGAACGAACTCGCTGCGGAACACGTGGCCAAGGCACTGCTCACTGCGAGAGCGCTCCATGGCGCGCGGCGCATGTTCTCCGGTAGGGACCGCCAGAATTCTGCTGCTGAGGCGGCCGCGTACCTCAGCGCGTTCCACAGTTGGGTAGGTGCCTCGGGGTTCCTGCCGGACCTGGATCGCTTGGAGGCGTGGCATAAGCAGTCGGTCACAGCCCTGGGATCCTCCTCAGTTCTCGATGAGTCCGTCGGCTTCGCGAGCACCTTCGCAGGCCGGGCTGACCTCCTGGTCCGCCAAGAGCTGGACGCAGCCGAGGGTTCGATCCTTGCCATTGACCGAGCGCTCCAGCGCGAAGGCGACTTCCGTACTGCGGTGACCTCCGCAGGAAACGCCGTGCGTCAGTCGGAGGCACGCCGGCTCGTCAGCGAAATGCCCGTCGAGCGACTCAAGGACGCCACGAGTGGCCAGCTACGGATCTCCGCACTGACCGGAGCCGGCATTCGCACTGTGCAGCAGGTCCTCGACCAAGGCCCTCGGATCCTCGCTCTACCTGGGGTCGGTGACACGACCGGCAACCGCATGATCGGGGCCGCCCGCACGATCTGGCAGACCACCGTCGATGAGATGCCGGTCCGCATCGACATCAAGAACCGCTCTGCCGCTGCAACAGACTTGCTCAAGGCCATGCGAGCGTGGGACGCGGCCCGATCCATCAAGAACGCCACGGTAGACCTTGCCGCAGCAGACTCACTCCGCCCACTGCTGACCGGTTTGGAACGGAAGACGACCCACGTCGTTGTGGTGCCGGAGAGCCGGTCCGTCGCGGACCTACGCGCCGCAATCTCCGACGTTGAACGGCGGGCCGCGCTGCTCATGGGGGGCGGGAGCGCGGCGGCCGGCGATCCGTGGGATGACTTCCTCGCTCGCCCCGCCGACTACTTCGCGATGCTCTCCGAACTCGGCTTCCTGTCCGATGACGAGGAGAAGAGTCATGGCGACCTCCCAACTGAGATCGTCGAGGCAGTCCGCGAGCTGAAATTGGAGACCATCCACCTCAAAGCGTCCCTTCGCGGCTACCAGTCCTTCGGCGCGCGATTCGCCATCGTGCAACGCAAGGTGATCATCGGTGACGAGATGGGCCTCGGAAAGACCGTCGAATCACTCGCTGTGCTTACCCACCTCAGGGCCAAGGGATCGCATCATTTTCTCGTGGTGTGTCCCGCTGCGGTCGTGACCAACTGGGTCCGCGAGGTCGCCGACAAGTCAGATCTCCGTGCCCATCGGCTTCACGGAGCGGGGCGTGACGGCGCCCTGACATCGTGGATCCGCAACGGCGGAGTCGCAGTCACGACGTACGACAGTTTGGGCTGGCTCGACGGGCAGATTCCCGACCGCACCCGCCCGACATGCTTGGTGTTCGACGAAGCCCACTACATCAAGAACCCCGACGCCCAGCGAACGCGCAGATCGCTGTCTCTCATCCGAGACTGCGAACGCACCATCCTGCTCACCGGAACGCCGCTCGAGAACAGGATCGAAGAATTCCGCAACCTCGTCGGCTACCTCCGACCCGACCTCACCGTGAGCGCCAGCGAGTTCGCACCGCGTCAGTTTCGCAAGCAGGTTGCACCGGCGTACCTGCGGCGCAACCAAGAAGACGTGCTCACCGAACTTCCCGAACTCGTCGAGGTCGACGAGTGGATGCCGCTCTCAGCCCACGACGAACAGCACTACCGAGCTGCGGTCATGGAGGGGAACTTCATGGCGATGCGGCAGGCCGCTCTGCGTTCGGGCTCGAACTCGCAGAAGATGCAGCGGCTCCTGGACATCGTCGAAGAGGCTGAAGACAACGAGCGTCGCGTGCTCGTGTTCTCCCATTTCCGCGGCGCGCTCGACGACATCGCCTCCCTCCTGCCAGGCAAGGTATTCGGTCCGTTGACCGGCTCAGTCCCGGCAGCCAAACGGCAGCAGATGGTCGACGAGTTCTCCCGCGCCGGGCACAGCGCCGTGCTGGTCGCGCAGATCATTGCCGGAGGGGTTGGACTGAACATCCAGGCGGCCTCCGTTGTCGTGATCTGCGAGCCACAGCTCAAGCCGACGACAGAGTGGCAGGCCATCGCCCGTTCGCGCCGCATGGGCCAGCTCGAATCCGTGCAGGTCCACCGGCTCCTCTCGGAGGATGGTGTCGACCAGCGGATTACCGAGATTCTCGCCCGCAAGAGCGAACTGTTCGCCGAGTTCGCGCGGGTCTCGGAGACCGCAGACAGTGCCCCTGAAGCATTCGACATCTCGGACGCTGAGGTCGCCCGAGAAATCGTCGCTGCGGAACGGGAGCGCCTGCTCAGCCAGCCTTGACCGCGAGGGTGATCAGAGGCGATCGATCCAGGTGTCCTCGTCGCGCGATTCCCAAAGAGACGCAGAACGGTTCCCAGCGGGGCCCGACCCACCCAGCCGGTTTAGTACGACGATTGCCTCGTCGTGCGTGAGGTCACGGAGATTCGCAAGCGCGCGACCCGCTGCGCCCTCGACCGCCTGCTGACGATCATCCATCGCCGTGAGCCCGCGAGCGTCAAGCGCCTTCCGGATCAGGTCGCGTTGCCAGTCAGCGATCGGCGTGGGCACCGCGACAGGCGGAGGGGAAGTGACACGAGGTTCGTCTCCAAAGAGGGCCAACTCGTCAGTCACGTGGCGAAGCGTACGTAACCCTCCCCGTCCGGTGGGCGATTGCGAGCTGAAGTCCGCGGAGCGGAGTGAGGAGCGCCACCGACGCGAACTTGAGTGCGTTCCAAGCGAACAGCAACACCAGTACGTTGAGATACCCCTGGCCACCGCGCTCGACCACCGTGGCGCAGACGCTCATAGCGAAGAGGTAGACGGGCACCGTCACCAAGGCAACGGGGACCGCCCACTTGAGCCCACGCGGGGTGCGCAGCAAATCGACAAGGCGGTTCGTGGGCATGTAGAAGGCCAAGTAGCCGCGGATGGCCGCGGCGAGGTGGATCGAGAGGGTGAGCATGGGAGTCTCCTTCAGGTCGGCGCACTCCACCGCTACATCGGAGCACCGACCGCTCGCCGAGGCCACCGTCTTGAGCTGGGGACAAGCGAGCCGGAAGTCGGCCTGTGGACACAATCAGCCGAGCGCCCGGGCCCCAGGCGCGAGCCCACTCTTTCTCGCGTCGCTAGCCCGCTGCGAGATGTCGGACGCACGCCGAGCCGCACTTCTCGCCCTCGCCTCGTCGACGCGCTGCCGATCAGACGCGCCAGCGGAGCCAACGGGAGAAGCGCCATCCACCTGCCACAGGTCGCGATAGGCGGCGACCACCCGAAGCTCCTGCATCCAGCAGTCACGCTGGCGAGGATCGGCGGGCGGTTCGCCGATCCTGCGGACCCATGCCGGGCGCCCGCCGACGGCCGCCTCCGCCAATGCTGTGGCCCGCGACTCCAGCAGGTACTGGCGCTCGGTCAACGCCCGGCGCATGCTGTCCGCCATCGGGCCGCTGGCGACGGGGACGAGCCCGGCGATCAGCCCCGCATGATGTCGTCGGCCGCGACTCCTCTGGGATGTCGCGTGCCTGATTCTGCTGATCAGGACGGCACCGATGTCTTCGGCGTCAGCGAGTCCGCGCTGCGCGACCACCTTGGGCAGCATCTTGGCGATGTTGCAGCCGGACGACTCTGCTCGTCGCAACTCGGCGGCCAGCGGCCCGAACGAGTCGGACGCGATGACCTCGTCCACCTCGTCGTCGGTCAGCCCAGACGAGCAGAGCTCGACGACCCATCGGTCGCGTTGCGCCTCGGCAGCGATGGTCAGGTACTCCGCTGCAACCTGCGCGAACGACGACCAGTGCTCCTGCTCCTCGGTGATCGTCTGGTGGGCCGAAAGCTCGACTCCCGAGTGCTTGAGCACCCCGAACAAGACCGACTTGGCGGTGACCTCCTCGGGCGTTGGCGCGGCGTGCGACTCGTCGGGCCGGTCGAGGGCGACGTACGCCATGTTGGTTTGTCGGCCGCGGGTCATAGCGACATAGAAGTTTTCCCGGGTGGTCGAGCCCGTAACGACGACATGTGCGGTGTCGACGGTCATGCCCTGGGCACGGTGGGCGGTGACGGCGTAGCCGAGGTCGACGTGTTCGGCGACGTACTCGGCGGGCAGCACAACCGAGGCGCCGATCTTCATCCCGAGCCGCTCGGCAACCACAGAGCCATCCGGGTTGACGTCGGTGACGCGCCAGCGGTCTCCGTTCTTCACCCACCCGCCACGCAGGGCACGGATGCGCCGGTGGTTCTGCCTCGTGATGATCAGGTCGCCAACCGAGGCCCGGGTGCCGTCGTGGAGCTCGACCTCTCGACTCGCCTCAGTCTCGCCGTCGCGAAGCCGTTCGGCACGGGCGCGCTCGTTCAGTTGAACCATCGCGTCAGTCGACTCAGTGACGAGCAGGCTGCTGCGCCCTTCGCGCAGATCGGCTCGCCAGGCAAGGTAGGCAGCGTCCACCATCTCGTCATGGGCGCCGTCCCTAATGCGCTCGTGGCGGAAGTACGTGCTGATGACCTTGGTGCGCCCAAGACGGAGGTCGATCGACGCGGACTTCTCCCACTCGTTGGCGAAGCGGTGGACCTCGGTCAGCTCGGGGGTGTCGTTTCGCGCGTCGGCCAACAGCGGGAAGGCTCCGCCCGCGTCGACCGATTGGAGCTGGGCCCAGTCGCCGACGAGCAGCACCTTGGCTCCTGCCTCGCTCGCGAGGCAGGTGATCCGGTCGAGGTTCAAGGTGCCCGCGAGCGTCGCCTCGTCGATGATGACGAGCTGACCCCTCCGGAACTCAGCTCGCCCTTTGTCGTGCTCGTGCAGCCACTTCGCTGTGTTGTCACAGGCGACGTTCAGGTCCTGCGCGAGTACGTCCGCGGCGGCGGCCGACGGCGCAAGGCCCACGACGCTGTCCTTGCCATGGACGCCCGTCCAAGCCTTGTGGAGCGCCCGCATGGCGGTTGTCTTGCCCGCTCCGGCGGGGCCGATCAGCAGATCGACTTGCCGGCCCGAGACGGCCACCGCCGCCAGCGTCGCGATCTGCTCATCGCTGAGTTGATGACCCAAGACCGCTCTTCCTGAGACCTCCTCGATCGTGTCCAGATCGACCACGGGCGAGCTGCGGTCGTCACCACGGGCGAGTAGCCGGTCTTCAGCCGCGAGGATCTCCTCGGAGGTGAACGCGACCTCGTGCTTGGGCCGGAACAGGCTGGTTCCGTCGCGACGCCGAAACACGTCCGGGCTGTAGCTCAACTCCGGTGGAGTCAGGGAGATGGAGATGCGCTTGGCTTCCTCCACGATCGTCGCGACGGCCGCCTCACGGTCACCGACACTGGCGAATCGCCACTCCATCGTCTGCCTGGACGCTTCGGCCCAGAGGTTCCAGTGCTTCCAGGTGGACCGCTTCTGGCTGACCGCTCCGACCGTTGCACGGGCGACCTCAGTGACCACCGCGGGCGACACGTCGTCGGCCAGTAGGAGGCCACGGGCGAGCGTGTTGTAGTCACCTCTCGCTCCACGGGCGAGCAGTGAGCGAGCCCATCCGGTCGAGTCGCCGTCAAGGACGTGGCTCGCCCGTGCCCTCCAGTCCGCCGTGAGCTCGGCGAGCGAGTGGATGTGTTTCTCAGGCCGCGTCGTCAGGGTCGCCGTTGCGCGTAGTTTGATGACGGTGGCAGCGTCGGGCGCTCGCCCGTGGTCGCGCCGGTACTCCTCGACCATCCGATCAGTTTCGACGTCGATCGTCCTAGACCGACTAGAAAACTCGGTCACCAACTCCTCGGGCACACCACTGACCTCGAAGGCGGGGTGCCGGTTGGTGCCGCGCGCACGCCTCTCCCACTCCAGGCCGAACGATCGCTGGAGGATGTCCGCGAGCACGGCGTTGTAGTGCTCAGACAGGGCGACGACCGAAGCGAACATCGGCCGGCTGTCCAGAGCCCGCCACCGGCCGTCGAACACCGTGCGGACCTTGTTCGAGACAACAACGCAGGCCCGCGACAAGTGGGGCGACCACGCGGCGGGCGCCATCTGGGACGCCTCCATCGTCAAGGTCATCCTCGGCGGCACCTCCTCGGCACGCGATCTCCAGGACCTCTCCGCCCTGATCGGCGAACGCGACGAGCACACAGACACGGTCTCCGTCGGCGACTACGGCTCGCGCTCCCTCCAGCGTTCGACCCGGCGTGTGCCGGTGATGCCGCCCGAGACGATCCGGACCTTGCCGTTCGGCACGGCGCTCGTCCTCCTGCGCAGCGCACCGCCGTTAGTTGCCGACCTTCGCCCGTGGACGGCACGCAAAGAGGCAGCGCAGCTGGGTGTGGACCGTGCCGCGGTAGAGGTGGCGCTGCGACGCCGGTGAGAGGGCCTCACCACCCGCGGGGCTTCTTGCTCGTCACATGCCACGAGCCGGGATGGTCCGCGAAGCAGGGATGAATCGATCGGACTTCCCGACCTGACGCCGCGCAGTTTCAGCAAAGCTCGTCGCGCGAGCCAGCGACGTGGCGTACGGAACATTGCTGCACATCGGCGGTCTCCAACAGGACGTGACTGCTTGGAGTGACGCCTCGCCTCTATCGACGAGCGGCACGACGGCGGTATGTATTGATACGCCCGGCTCACCCGCATTCCTAGGTCCACGGAGCCGGAGGGACCTCCTAAGGCTAACTGCGCGGGAAGCCTCGCGCACCTGACTCCCGAAGAGCGGCCGCCAGTCGAGGCGCCGCGCGACCCGAGGAGTCAAGTAATGACGATTCCCACGCAGATGAGCCTGCCGGGGTTCATCGCCGCCGCGCCGCAGCTCAACTTCACCGGCGACGGCGCCGCGCGGTTCTACGCCCGCATCGGGGTCGAGCACTACCGCAAGGAGACCGACGGTAGCTTCACCCAGCTCGAGTCGACCTTCCACGACCTGGTCTGCTACCGAAAGACCGCCGAGCGCGCCTACGCGCGCTTCAAGGTCGGCGACAACTTCGTCGCCTCGGGCTACATCCACGAGTACGAGCTGGACCGCAACGGCCAGGTGGAGGCGCGCGAGGAGTTCGTCGCCCGCCGGATCGGCCACGACACGGCCCGCACGAACTACGACGTCGACCGTACGCCGGCCCGTCAGGTCGAACCGCCCGCAGCGGACCTCCCCTCCGCCACGGAGCCGGCCCGAGTCGTCGGGATCTGACGGAGCCAGCGATGACCATCGAGATCGACCAGCCGCAGCGCACGTTGCTGGAGCCGCTCGACGACGAGATCGAACGTGAGCACCCGATGTTCGGCAGCCCCGCCCCACCCCGCGGGGCTGCCGACGCGGACGAGGAGCCGCCGCACCCGATCAACTGGAACCTCCTGACCGGCGACGAGGCAGAGGCCGAGTGGCTCGACCTCAACGCCTGGGTCAGCTGGCTGCGCGCGACGTACGGACTGCCACCGACGGTGATTCCGCCGTTCTGGCATCGCCACGACGAGCTGGTCTGGGAGCTGTCGGCCCTGCACACGCACTGGCTCAACGCCTACGACCCGGACGGCTCGCCGTCGGCGCCGCTGGCGTGGCATCGCGACTTCGCCGACGCCCGCAACCGCCTTCGCGAGTGGGTCTCGACCTGCGGCACGAAACTCGACCGCGACCGGGCCACCCGGATCACGACGTGGCCAGGCGAGGCCCCAGCCGTCCGTGCGTCGGAAGTAGCCATCGAAGACCGCGACGCCGACTTCGTCGCGTACGTCTTGCAGGACGTGACGGCCCGCCGTCGCATCGAGGACCAGGCGCGAGCCATCGCGCGTGCGTCCTGACCGGTCCACGACCTCGGAATTCCTCGGCCGTTCTCCCCAGACCGCGTGCGCCACGTCGCCCGGTTCGGCGGTGCGGCGCAGCGTCGGGGGTGAGCCACCTCCCGAAAGGGGTTTCACATGTTGCTTGCCCACGCCGTCACGCTCACCGAGGTCCGCTCGTGCATCGCCGCCCTCGCCGAGGATGCCCGCACCGTCGAGGCCGCCTCGGCCTACGAACGCGCCCTCCTGGAACTGGACTGGATCCACGGGGATGACGTACCTGCGCTCGACACCTACGGGCTGACAGACGACCGCGACATCCTCATGGCCGTCGCGACCTCCGCCATCGAGCAACTCGCCACCTACGACGTAGACGCCCTGCAGATCGAGCTCCTGCTGGCAGCGCTCGACGACGCCCGGGCACTGGATGAGTTCTGATGTACGGCGAGAACGGCGGCCTGATGCGGGCCGAGCTGTCCGCGCTGCTGCACCAGCACCGGATCCAGCAACGCATCGGCGGCGAGGGGATCTACACGGTCGCGGCCACGACCACGGCTGACCAGCGACGGCAGATCGGCGAGCTCATCCGCCACTACCGGCAAGGCATCCTCATCTGGTGCCACCAGGCCACGATCGCCGCGGCTCCCGCTACCGCCAGCAACCTGTCGCGACCGCCGGTGAACCCCTTCCGGGCCGCGAACTCACGCCACGGCGCACTGGCTGCTCTTAGCCGTGCCGTCGAGCAGGCCGTCGACGCCTCCACAGCACCGCTCGCCACACTCGACGAGCTGGCCGCGCCGCATGTCCTTCCGCTGGTCGAACGCTGGCGCCATGCCGCGCGAGCGGCCGCCCTCGGCGAGCACGACTTCGACGCCGGCCTCGGACACGGCCGCCTCGACGCCCAGCAGAGTCAGACCCTGATCGCCGACGTCGCCGCGGTCGTGCAGGCACTCGTGGTGCTCGACCAGCGATACTCGAACATCCCGGGTTGGGAGAAGCTCCACCGCCCCGAGCGGCTCGGTTGGACTGCTCTGGCCTGCGCTCTCGACGCCACTCTTGACCCACCCGACTACGCGATCGACCTGCGCGGTTGGCGCCCGCCGACCAAGGTGATCAAGGGCCCCGGCAAGCCGGGACTGCTCGGCGTACTCCAAGCCGAGCACAACCTGGTGATTCGGATGCGGTCGTTCCCCAGCGCGATGCACCTTCGCCTGGTCGTCGACTCCCAGCGGCTCCTCTCCAGACAGCTCGCGAGCCTGGTCGAGAAGGTCGAGCCCGCCCTCCACGACACGTGGACCGTCCGGGAGCGGACCTATGTCGACCTCCAGCACGAGCTGCGCAACATCCGTGGCCGCATCGGCACAGGTGGGCTCGCCGCGGCCGAGGCAGCCAACGCCGTCAGCCGACTCCGCGCGATCCCGAACGACGACGGCCTCGACCTCCGCACCCTGCACGGCTTCACGACCCTGTTCGACGCGCTCGACCACCGGATCGCCGACGTCCTCGAGGAAGGCATCAGGCGCAAGGAGTACCTCGTCAGAGTCAAGGTTCCAGCGGTTGAGGACGACAGCGGCCAGATGGTCGCGCCGCCCCGCGAGCGCCACCTACCCCTCGGCGAAATGGAGCACACCTCGATCATGCGGCTGGCTAATGACCGACTCCGCCCGATCCCAACGCCGAACCAGGCTCCGCCGCAGGCCGCGCGGAGTCGAGCCGAGTTTCATGCGGCGATCGTTCACCAGCCCGACGGCCGGCCCGCTGGGCCGACGCTTTCGATGTGATTAGGCACTCAGAGCGGCCCCGCACCGAGGCAATGTCGGTCTCCAGCTTGTCGAGCGCAGACTAGAGATCGTCAACCGGTGGCGGTCGCCCGCAACACTGCCATCCGAACGACCGTGGAGCCGGGAAGTCGCTAGGCGACGGCGTCGTCATCGCTTTCGCGATCGACCGCGGCGAGCAGCTCGTCCTCTCGTTCGGCCGGACGGCTCGCCAGCAGCGCGCCGTCGGGCTCGACTGGTCGCAAGGTGCTTTCTAGGTGAGCGGCTGGAGAGCGGTCGACGGTACGGTCCGGCTCGATGTAGTGGCCCTCGGTAATCACCGCTGAGGTGTGTCCGAGGAAGGCGGCGGCCGCGTCGGTCCCGATGCCGCGTGCGATCACGGTCGCCCCCGTCCGCCGGTACCAGCGAAGACTAATTCCGCTGCTGCCCAGGTCGGCGAGCCGGAGGAACTCGCGGAAGGTGCGGCGGACGTTGTACGGGCTCAAAGGACGACCGCCACGACTGGCGAAGATGGTCCGAGTGCCGGCATCGCTCGGCATGTCAGCGATCCGACGCCGCAGCACAACGGCCGCGAACTCAGGGACCGGGATGCGCCTGATAGAGGCGTCAGTCTTGGGTCGAGGCTGACGCTCGGCTCCGCTGCCCTTGCGTTGGACGACGGTGCCATTGACGCTCGCGATCATGCCCGTGGGCAGGTCCTCGATATCGCAAGGACGAAGCGCCAGCACCTCGCCGGGACGCATGGCGGTGCCGAGCAGGACCTCGATGATGTGGCGGACCTGCCCGTCCGGCTTGGGGCCTGGGAGACCCGGTTCACTTCGCCACCTGGCGGCAGCATCGCGAATCGCAGTGATCTGCTCAAGGGTCAGCGCCTGGGGTGTCACCTTGGCTCTCCGCAGTTGCGACGTACCTTCGACCGGGTTGCGGGCTATGGCGTCGTGACGCAGCGCGTAGCCGAAGAGCATGTTCAGCATCGTCCGAGTCTGCTTGGCTTGCGACGGCGACACCTTCGCCTGCTTCGCCAAGAACCACTCGACCCTGCCCGTGGTCACCTCGGCCAGGGTGTAGTGCTCGAACGCGGGCCTGACATGAAGTCGAAGATAGGTCCGGTAGTTCTCCTTGGTGTTGCTCGCGAGGTCGCGCAGTTCGAGATCTGCCAACCACAGGTCCGCCAGGTCGGCGAAAGAGCTCGTCGGCCGCAAGACGCCGCTGCCGGGGAGGGATGGTCGTTCGCGGATGCGCTCCATTAGTCGGCTGCGCGCGGCGGCCGCGGTGGGACCGGAGGCCCTGACCTGGCGGAGGCGACCGTCGAGGTCACGGACGCGAGTTTCGGCCACCACACGTCCGCCCACGCGGCGGGTGTTGACGGCTCCGTGGGTACCGATCGGGGTGCGAGGCCGACCGGTGCGCATCAGCCGGCCTGTCGGGGGTGACGCTCGGCGTCGTCGGCCTCCATCTGGGCGAGCCAGGCGTCGACCTCGGTGACCCGGAACCGAAGCTCACGGCCGACCCGGAATCCTCGCGGGCCCCGACCTTGGCTGCGCAGGTCGTAGAGAGTCTGGATGGTGACGCCGAGTTGGGTGGCGAGTTGGGACAGCGTGAGCACGGGACCGAGCCCGGTCGATGGGTGTGTGGTGGTGTTCATGCACACCAGGTGCGCAAGTCCAGTCGCACTTGGCCGAAAGCGGCCCAGACGGGCCGAGTACCCCGGCCAACCGTCCGAATTTGTGCTGACTTTCTGCTGAGTTGCCACGCGCTTCTCCTTTGTCAGGATCCGCGCGTGGCCTCTGACCAGCGGGTTTGGTGGAGCTGAGGGGATTCGAACCCCTGACCTTCTCATTGCGAACGAGACGCGCTACCAACTGCGCCACAGCCCCAAGTGCGAGGAAAAGTTACCACCCGGGCCGTCGTACTTCGAATCGAGCCCGGGGTGCGGGGCTCAGGCGCCGGCCGCCTTGCGCTGCTCGGCCTCGGCGTCCGCGACGGTCTCCGCCTCGGCCTTCGCGGCCTCGTCCGCGGAGCGGGCCAGCTCGGTGTCCGCAGCGTCGTGACCCGACGAGGTCATGCCGGTGATCTCGATCGTCCGGACGGTACGCCGCGCGCGCGCCTTGGTGACGTAGGTCGGCAGCGTGACGGGGAGCGGGTCCCAGAGGCCACCCTCCTCGAGCACCGGGGCCGCGACCGCCTCGGCGAGCTCCTCGCGGGAGAAGCCCTGGGTGTCCTCACGCCCGAGGTCGGGCTCGACCTCGGCCGGAGCAGTGGCGTGGGAAGCCGCCACCGGCTCGACGGCCTCGGCCGGAGCTCCCGTTCGGAGGGACTGGTCGGGCGCAGCGCGGCGCACCTGCTGCGCCCGGACTGTGAGCCGGGCAACCACGAGGAAAACGAGGATCAGGGCACCCGGGACCGCGGTGGACCACCACGGCGTGTAGGCCAGGTAGCTGGTCACCGAGACCGCCACCAGGGCGAGCAGGAGGACGAGGAGCACGCGGCGACGGCGCCGGGCCGCACGGCGGGCGGCCTCGCGGCTGATCGTGTGGCGCGGCGCGGGCACCGGTGCCTGGGCGACCGGCGCCGGGGGCACGGGGAGGACGGGGCCCGGTTCCGCGGTCGTGGCGGCGGGCGCCGCAGTGGTCGTGGCGGCGGCCCGAGCGGTCGCCCGAGAAGCCGGCTTGGTCGACGCGCCCACCACGCGCACGGAGTCGGAGAACGTGTCGACGGGGCGGCTCATCGCCAGGTCGTCGTGGTGCTTGAGCGCCTTGGGGATGAGGTAGCCGGCCCACCCGACGGCGAGCACCACGAAGATGATTCCTGACAGGTCCACGCCATGAGGGTAGGAGCGAGGTGGCGCTCCGGGACGCAGGCGCACCGGTGTGTCGCCAGAACACTCCTGTGACTGGTGGGAACCAACGTCGCGACGCATGGGCGGCCGGGCCGCAGCCGGCTCAGCCCAAGGGCCAGCCCCGGGTCAGCCGCTGCTGCAGACCCTTCGGGCACTCCTCGCGGGTGATCGCGAACAGGCGGTGGTCACGCCAGTCGCCGTCGATGTGCAGGTAGCGCGGTGCGAAGCCGTACTCCTGGATGCCGAGCTTCTCCACGATCCGCAGCGAGGCGGTGTTCTCGGGCCGGATCGCGATCTCGATCCGGTGCAGCCGCAGCTCGAAGAAGCAGTGGTCGACCGCCATCGCGACCGCGAGGGTCATCAGGCCGCGCCCGGCGTACGCCTCGTCGATCCAGTAGCCGACCGACGCGAACTGCGCCGACCCACGCACGATGTTGTTCACGGTCAGCTGACCGATGAACTCCCCGTCGTACTCGAGCGCGAACGGCAGCTGCCGGCCGGCCCGCGCCTCGCGGTGCATCGCGCGGACCATCGCACCGAAGGTGCGCGGCCGGGCGTCGGCTCCGGGCGGCGTGGTCGCGTCCCAGCGCGAGAGCCAGGCGACGTTGCGCTGTCGGATGCGGCGCCAGTCCCGCCGGTCACCGATCGCCAGCGGCCGCAGGCGCAGCGGGCCGTTGCCGAGCGCGACCGGCCAGCCGGCGCTCATGCGGGGTCCCGTGGGGTGTTCAGTGGTCGCTCCCGAGGAGCTGCTCGGCGGCGTGCCGCAGCACCGGTACGACGACCGCGAGCCCGTCGCGCACTCCCCCGCTCGAGCCGGGCAGGTTGACCACCAGGGTCGACCCGACCACGCCCGCGACGCCCCGCGAGAGCATCGCCGTCGCGACGCCCTGCGCGACGCCACGGGCCCGGATCGCCTCGGCGATGCCGGGGACCTCGCGGTCCAGCAGCGACCGGGTCGCCTCCGGCGTGCGGTCGGTCGGCGTGAGGCCGGTCCCGCCGGTCGTCAGCACCACCCGGGCACCGGCGGCCACCGCCTCACGGATCGCGTCGGCGACCGGGTCGCCGTCGGGCACGACCACGGGTTCGCCCACCTCCCAGCCGTCGTGCCGGAGCGCCTCGACGATCAGCGGTCCGGTGGTGTCGGCGTACACGCCCGCGGCGGCACGGTTCGAGGCGACCACGACCGCCGCCCTGAGGGAGCCGGTCACGCTCGCTCCCACGGGCCGCTCTTGCCGCCCGACTTCGCCTCGACCCTCACGTCGGTGATCACCGCTGCCTTGTCGACGGCCTTGACCATGTCGACGAGCGTGAGTGCGGCGACCGAGACCGCGGTCAGGGCCTCCATCTCGACGCCGGTGCGATCGGTGGTGCGCACGGTCGCGGTGATCGCGACCGCGTCGTCGAGCACCTCGAGGTCGACCGTCACACCGGAGATCGCGAGCGGGTGGCACAACGGCACCAGGTCGGGCGTGCGCTTCGCGGCCATGATCCCGGCGACCCTGGCCACCCCCAGCGCGTCGCCCTTGGGAACGCCCTCCCCGCGGAGCAGCCCGATCACCTCGCCGGAGACGAGCACCCGGCCGCTGGCCACGGCGACGCGGGCGGTGACGTCCTTGCCGGTCACGTCGACCATCCGTGCCGCGCCGGTCTCGTCGACGTGCGTCAGCCGCGGCTCCTCCGTGCCCATCAGCGCTGCCGGCCCATCAGTACTCCCGGTCGAGCAGCATGACCGGCACGTCGGCCTCCGCCGGGACCGTGGTGACGTCCTCGGCGAGGACGATGAGCGCGTTGGCCTGCGCGAGCCCGCCCATCAGGTGCGAACCGGGACCGCCGACCGGCGTCACGACCGACCCTCCGACCCGGGGCTCGAAGAACCCCCGCAGGAACTGCCGCCGGCCCTTCATCGAGGAGACCTCCGAGGTGATCCTGGCCCGGACCAGGCTGCGGCTGTACGGCGTGCGCCCCATCATCTTGCGCAGCGCGGGCGCGACGAAGACCTCGAAGGAGACGTACGACGACACCGGGTTGCCGGGCAGGGTGAAGATCGGGGTGTCGTCCTCGCCGATGACCCCGAACCCCTGGGGCTTGCCGGGCTGCATCGCCACCTCGCAGAACTCCACCGTGCCCAGCTGGGACAGCGCCTCCTTGACCACGTCGTGCGTCCCCTTGCTGACCCCGCCGCTGGTGACGACGACGTCGGCGCGGACCAGCTGGTCGGTGAGCGCCTCGACGAACGTCTCGGGGTCGTCCGGGGTCGCGGCCACGCGGTAGGCGATCGCGCCGGCCTGCCGCACGGCCGCGGCGAGGAGGTAGGAGTTCGAGTCGTAGATGCTGTCCCGGGCCAGCTGCTCGCCGGGGTCGACCAGCTCGGAGCCGGTCGACATCACCACGACCCTGGGCCGCGGACGGGTGATGATCCGGCCGACCCCGACGGAGGCCAGCAGCCCGACCCGGCGGGCGTCGATCCGCTCCCCCTGGCGCAGGACGACGTCTCCCTCCTTGACGTCCTCGCCGGCGCGGCGGATGTGCTGGCCCTCGCGGGGCGCGCGTCTGATCTGCACCGTGGCGACCCCGTCGTCGGTGTCCTCGACCGGCACCACCGCGGTGCAGCCGGTCGGGATCGGCGCGCCGGTCATGATCCGGACGGCCGTGCCGGGCGACATCGCGAAGATCTGGGTCTGACCCGCCGCGATCTCGCCGACGACGGGGAGGTGCACCGGCCGGTCGGGCGTGGCCTCGGCGACGTCGCGGAACACCACGGCGTACCCGTCCATCGCGGAGTTGTCGAAGATCGGCAGGGACAGCGGCGAGATCACGTCGTCGACGGCGGGGAGGCCGAGGGTCTCGAGCAGCGGCTGGTCGTACGCCGGGAGCTCACGGATCTGGTCGAGGATCGACGCGAGGTGCTCGTCGACTCCCCTCAGGCTGGAGTTCTCGGACATGGGCTCCACCCTATGACCGCGGCGGTGCTCAGCTGGTGAGGACCGTGCCCGACTCCACCCGACCGCGCTCGCCGTCGAGGGTCACCTTGCCGACCACCGTGATGTTGTCGCCGAAGGTCCAGTCGCCGTCGACGACGAACGACTCCGCCTGCCGCAGCGAGGGAGCGCCCTCCTTGAACCGCTTGTCGAAGTCGCCGACGAGCTTGTAGACGCCGTCGAGGTCCACGAACGGGATCATCGGAGAGGCCTGGTCGAGCACGAAGTCGTCGCCGAGGTCGTAGACGTCGGAGCGCAGGACCAGCAGGTCGTTGGTGGTCTTCACCGGCACGAACCGCCGGCGGGTCACCTCGATCGTCTGCGCCCCGGAGAAGACCTCGATCGCGGCACCCATCGCCGACTCGATCTGGATCACCTTCGGGGTCGACGAGTCGGCAGGGTCGACGTGCTTGACGTTGCGGATGAGGGGCAGGCCGAGCATGCCGTCGCGGCTGTCGAGCTCCGACCGGAGCGCCTCGAGGTTCACCCAGATGTTGTTGGTCGAGGCGAACCGGTGCCGGTCGAGATCAGCCAGCGCCTTCTGGTCCGCAGGCAGCGTCTGCGCGGTCTCGCGGAGCACGATCCGGCCGTCGGCCTTGCGGATCGCGAAGTGGCCGCCCTTCCGGTCGGACGGAGTGCGGCGCACCGCCTCGATCGCGAAGGGGGCACCCGACCCGGCGAACCACCCTGCCACGCGCGGCTCGGCGACCGCGCCCAGGTTGTCCGCGTTGGAGATGAACACCTGCCGGTAGCCGGCGTCGAGCAGCGTGCCGACGAGGCCGGATGCGGAGAGGGCGGTGTAGATGTCGCCGTGTCCCGGCGGACACCACTCCAGCGTCGGGTCCTTCTGCCAGCTCACCGGCATCAGGTTCTTCTCGAGAAGCTTGGGCTCCTTGTTCTGCATCAGCTCCAGCGGCACCCCGTCGACCGGGAGGTCGGCGTACCGGGACAGGGCGGCCAGCGTGTCCGCGCTGGTGCGGAAGCTGTTCATGAAGATCAGCGGCAGCGAGGCGTCGTACGTGCGTCGCAGGTGCAGCACCTGGCGGGCGATGATGTCGAGGAAGGAGAGGCCGCGACGCACGCAGAGCAGCGACTTGGCACGGTCCATGCCCATCGACGTGCCGAGGCCACCGTTGAGCTTGATCACCGCAGTCTCGCGCAGCGCGCGGACGCCGTCCTCCTCGGTGACGTCGGCGTCAGCGAGCGCCGGCATGTCCAGGGGCTCGATCGCGGACTCGGGGATCATCCCGGTCTCGCCGCGCTCGAGCTGGCGGTAGTGGTGTGCGAACACCTCGATCGCCAGCGGGTGTACGCCCGCCGCGATCATCTTGTCGCGGGCCGCGCGTAGTCCTGGCCCGCTGCCGGATTCGGTCATACCCCGATCGTAGGGTCGTCCCGGTCGGGTTCCACACCGAGGACCCCGATGCTCACTCCTCGGCGCTCGGGGCCGACGCTCCACGCTCCTGCAGCTCGCTCGCGATCACGTCGAGGTCGACCACGACCGCCCGCAGTGCGCGTACGCCGCGTGGCTGCAGGATCGCCGACATCGACCGGTCGACCTCGTCGCCGCTGACCGCCGCGGCGAGGCTGGCGAGCCCGATCCCGACCTGCGCCTTGGTCACCGGGCGGCCGAGCGACGTCGACCCGGTGCGGAGCACCTCCATCGCGGTCGCGAGGTTGGCGTCGATCGCCGCGACCTGCTGGAGCGCGCGCTCGACGTCGGGCCCGGTCGGTCGCGGTCGGCGGTCGACGAGCTCGATGCTGCGGATCCGGTCGCGGAGGCGGGCGAGCCGGTCCAGGGGTTGCGACGGAGGTGCCGGGTGCGCCTCGATCTCGGCGACCGTGCGCGCGATCGCCGCGGCGACGTACGGCGTCCGCGCGCTCGCCAGCACCTGCTGGAGCGCGGGCACGACCGCCGGATCTCCCAGTCGGGCGAGCCCTGCGAGGGCCGGCAGGGGGTCGTCGGAGTGAGCCACCCACTCGAGCAGGGCCCGGACTCCCCGGGCGTCGCCGTGGTCGGCGAGACCGCGGGCTGCCGAGAGGCGCACGTGCGGGTCACGGTCGGTCACCCCCGCCGCGAACGCCTCGTCCGCGAGCGCCGTGTCGAGCCGGCGCAGCAGGTCGCTCGCCACGAGGCGCACCTGTCCGTCCGGGTGGCACTCGAGGGCATCGGCGAGCAGGGCGACGGCGCGCGGGGACGCCGCACGGTGGAAGGTCTCGTCCTCGATCCGGCCGAAGTGGGCGTGGTCGGGGTCGTCCAGGATCGCCTCGAGGAGCGCGGTGATGCCGGCCTCGCCGAGGTCCACGAGCGCGGAGGCCGCCACGCACAGCTCGTCGGCGGCCCCGGCCCTGGCGGCGGCGAGCATCGCCTCGCGGAGACCGGTCACGTCCCCGAGCGCGGCCAGCTGCTCGATCCGGTGCCTGCGTGTGAACAGCGACATTTCGGGCTCCTGCCTTCCCAAGCCCAGCATCGCGTCGGGACCGGACGGTGCAGCAGAGGCATTCGGGCCGCTCCGGAGGGCCTTTGGGACCGCCGCGAACGCGCGGATAGGTTGGGTGCGCCATGGACCCGATCGACGGAGCGAAGCTCGCGCTGCGCGACCAGCTCGTCACGGCGCGCGGTCGGCTCCCCCTCGCCGAGCTGGCCGAGCGGTCCCGCGCGGTGGCCGACCTGCTGCTCGCCGACCCCGCCGTACGCCGGGCCGCGACCGTCGCGACGTACGTCTCGGTCGGCCGCGAGCCCGGCACCGGCGCCCTCCTCGAGGGCCTGGCCGCCGCGGGCAAGCGGATCATCCTGCCGTTGCTCCTCCCGGACGACGACCTCGACTGGGCGACGTACTCCGGCCCGGACGGGCTGGCCCCGGCCGGCCGCGGGCTCCTCGAACCGGTGACCGCGCCGCTCGGCAAGGACGCTGTCGCCACCGCCGATGCCGTGATCGTGCCGGGCCTGGCCGTCGACCACAGCGGCCTGCGGCTCGGCCGTGGAGGCGGCTCCTACGACCGGGCGCTCGGGCGCGTCCCCGTCGGCACGTTCACCTGCGTGGTGCTCAACGACGAGGAGGTCCTCGACGCCGTCCCGGCCGCCCCCCACGACCGCCGGGTGACCGCGGTCGTCACCGAGCGCCGCCTCCTCCGCTTCTGACCCGTCGGCCAGGAGCTCGAGTCGCCACCCGGTGGTTGAGCCGACCCCGGTGGTTGAGCCGACCCTGGTTTCGGCAGGCTCAACCACCAATCCCCCTGGTTCCGGCAGGCTC
>NZ_RJSF01000046.1:140202-252753 GCF_003725535.1 Nocardioides pocheonensis
GTCCCCCTGGTTCCGGCAGGCTCAACCACCAGCCCCCCTGGTTTCGGCAAGCTCAACCACCAGTCCCCCTGGTTCCGGCAGGCTCAACCAGCGAGCGGTACGGCGACCGCTCGAAAGCCGGGCGCGGGTCGCGTATCATTGGCACTCGACGTAGTGGAGTGCCAACGCTCCCCGACCGCCTTGACCCTGAGGAACGCCCGTGCCCACGTACCAGTACTCCTGCACCGAGTGCGGCCACTTCTTCGAGGCCGTCCAGAGCTTCAGCGAGGACTCGCTGACCGTCTGCCCCGAGTGCGACGGCCGGCTGCGCAAGGTCTTCAACGCCGTCGGCGTGGTCTTCAAGGGGTCCGGCTTCTACCGGACCGACAGCCGCGGCTCCTCGACCGGCTCCGAGACCGCGGGGTCGACCACGACGGCGACCGAGACCAAGAAGGCCGACTCTGCCGGCGCCACCAAGACCGAGAGCAAGCCTGCGGCTGCCGCTGCCGCGGTCGACTGACCGTCGCGGCCTCCGGGCCTGTGGATCGTCGCGGCGCGTGAGCCGCGCGGCTCTCTAGCGTGAGGGCATGAACCCCCTGCGCGTGCTCGACCGGGCCCGTCGGCGCGTCCTTGTCCACCGCCGCCTGCTCGGAGCGTGCTCCGCGGCGGCCGCCGTCTGGTTCGTCGCCCAGGCAGCCACCGCGCCGGCCCCACGGACCGTTCCGGTGTGGACGGCCCGGCACGACCTGGCGAGCGGGACGGCGCTCGGTGCGGACGACCTGCGGCGCACGGCATTCGCCCCGGGCAGCGTGCCGGCCCACGCCGTCCGCTCCGTCGGGGCGGTGCTCGGCCGCACCCTGGCCACGCCCCTCGGAGCCGGTGACCCGGTCACGTCCTCGGACCTGATGGGCGCCGAGCGGCTGGACGGCTACCCCGGGCGAGCCGCCGTCGCCGTACGCATCCCCGACCCGGCGGTGGCCGCGCTGCTCAGCCCCGGACAGCACGTCGCCCTCGTCGCCAGCGATCCGCAGGGCGCCCACGAGCCCGAACGGATCGCCGCGGACGCCGCGGTGCTCGCGGTCCCACGCAGCTCCTCCGAGGCGTCCGGCGAGGCGTCCGGCACCGCCATGCTCGGCGGTCGGCTCGTGGTCTTCGCGGTCCCGGAGGGGCAGGCCGACGAGCTCGCCGCAGCCGGAGCCAGCCGCTACCTGAGCGTGGTCTGGAGCCGCTAGCGTGCGAAAGGTCATCCGGGTGGTCTGGTCCCGGGCCCACACGAAGGAGTACAGATGACCGGCTTCAAGAACTTCCTCCTGCGCGGCAACCTCATCGAGATCGCGGTCGCGTTCATCATCGCCGGCGCGTTCGGCAAGGTGGTCACGACCTTCACCGAGTGGCTCACCGGCCTCATGCCCGACTCGACCAGCAGCGTGTTCGGCACCGCCGCGCAGAGCTTCGGCGCCTTCCTGAACGCCGTGATCGCGTTCGTCCTGCTCGCGGCCGTCGTGTACTTCCTGATCGTCGTGCCGTACACGAAGGCCAAGGAGCGGTTCTTCCCGGCCGAGGAGTCCGGCAAGCCGTCCGACATCGCCCTGCTCGAGGAGATCCGCGACCTGCTGTCCACCCGCGGCGGCCCCGGCGTCTGACTCAGCCGTGGTGCGGGGGGACCTGGCTCTTCAGCCAGTCCTCCTGCGCCTGGTCGTCCGTACGCCGCTCCGCCGCTCCGGCTTCCCCCGCGTCGTCGCTTGTCTGCTCGGGGAGCACCTCACCGAAGATCTCGGCCAGCCGGCGGCGCCGCTCAGCGCGCTGCCGGGGAGTGAGCTCGTCGGTCACGACGTCGCCGCGACCGGAGCCTGCGCCGCGTCGAACCAGGCCGGGTCGAACGTGGACCGGCGCGGCTGCCACCCGGTCTGGGCCGAGAAGTGGTCGGAGCTGACCCGCAGCGACCGGGTCAGCGGCTCGACCCGGGGGCCGGCGAGCCGGCGCAGCACCGGGCCGAGGAACGCACCGCTGTCGACACCGACCGCCTTGGCGTACCCGTCGACCAGCTCACCGCGCAGCACCGGCGCGGCGCCCACGTTGTAGACGCCGTTCGGTGCCTGCAGCGCCGCCAAGACGGCGGACCCGAGGTCGTCGGTGTGGACCAGGTGCGACCACTGGTCGCGACGCCCGACGCCGACCGGTCGCCGGCTCGCCGCGGCCTTCAGCCAGAAGCGGGTCATGGCGTCGTCGCCGACGATCGAGCCGAACCGCAGCACGACGCCGGCCCGCGAGGCCGACCCGAAGCCGAGCACGTGGGACTCACCGACGGCCGAGGGCTCGGTCGCGGGCGTGATCTCGATGGAGTCCTGCTCGGTGATCCAGGCGTCGCCGTGGTCGGCGTACAGGAAGCTGACGCTCTCCTGGACGACCCGGCGCACACCCGCAGCGCGGGCGGCCGCCACGACGTTCGCGACCGCCGTGGTGCGCAGTGCGTCGTGGTCGCGCCACGAGCCCGGCCAGACGGCGGCGTAGCCGACCGGCACGCGGGAGGCGAGGTTCACCACGGCGTCCGCGCCGGCGTAGATGCGCTGGAGGCTGTCGGGGTCGAAGAGGTCGGCCGGGCACGCGCGTGCACCGAGGCTCTCGATCAGGGCGGTGTTCTCGGGCGACCGGGACAGCACGTCGACGTCGTGGCCCGCGGCCAGCAGAGACTGGACGGCAGCACGACCGATGACTCCTGTCCCCCCGGACACGACAACCCGCACCCGTCCATCTTGCATAACGAATCCGTAACGCACAACTCATGCGGTCCGGTGGGCGCGTCGCGGGAAAGCATGCGGGCGTCGAGGGCCCGACGCGCGAAAGGCTACGTGCAGAGACCCGCAGCCTGTGCGTCCGCCTTCTTCTGCTCCTCGGACTTCGTCGGTGTCGACGACGGCGACGAGGACGCACCCGAGGTCGCGCCGGACGACGACGCGGTCGGCGTCTTGCTGGGACTGGCCGAACCGGTCGGGGTGCTCGTCGGGCTGACACCCGCCGTCGCGGCGCTGTCGCTGCCGGGCGTGACCGCGTCGGAGGTGAACTCCGGGGTCAGCGGCTTGTCGCGCCGGATCAGCTTCCACAGCTGGGCGGCCTCGGGCTTCCAGGCGACCCGGTTGATGTCCTGGCTCCACGGCTCCCACGGCACGGTGATGAACTTGACGTTGTCGAGCCCGATGTTCTTCAGCGAGCTGCCGAGCGAGGCGAGCTGCTTGAGGTTCGCGAAGCCGGGGTCGGTGGTGAGCGAGTTCGTGGCGGCGTCGAGGAACTTCAGCAGCCGCACGGGGTTCGCGAGGGTGCCGGCGGAGACGACCTTCTTGATCATGGCTGAGATGAAGCTCTGCTGCCGCTTCATCCGGCCGATGTCACCGGTCGGTGCGCCGAGGTCGTGGCGCACCCGCACGTAGTCGAGGGCCTGCTGCCCGTTGACCTTGTAGGTGCCGGCCGGGAGCCGGATGTGGCCGACGGTGTCGTTGACCTCCTGGGGCACGCACACGGTCACGCCGTTGATCGCGTTGACCATCGACTTGAAGCCGACGAAGTCGACGACCACGAAGTGGTTGATCCGGATGCCGGTCAGCGCTTCGACGGTCTTCACCGTGCAGGCCGGACCGCCGATCGCGTACGCCGCGTTGAACTGCGTGATGCCGCCGGGGTCGACGCCGTTGCCGTTCTTCCGCGGGCAGGCCGGCCGCTGCACCATCGCGTCGCGCGGCAGGCTGACCCCGTAGGCGAACTGCCGGTTCGCCGAGAGGTGCAGCAGGATGGTCGTGTCCGAGAGCCCCGGGGTGTCGCCGCCGATGCCCTTGCCGTTGGCTCCCTCGCGGGTGTCCGAGCCCATCACGAGCACGTTGATCGGGCCCTTGACCTCCTCGGTCGGGCGCGGGCCCGCCAGGAACTGCGCGGTGCCGATGTTGCCCTCGAGCCGCTTGTAGGCGACCACCGCGATGGTCGAGACCACCATGAGGAGCACGGCCACGCCGATGCCGATGCGCTTGAGGAGTCGCCGCGACCTCGGCGTACGCCCTCGGTGGCGCGGTGCTCCCTCGGACAAGATGTGACCCCATGATCCTCGACGGGTCCCTGCCCGCGCCTACACGTGGGCACCCATTGTGGAGCGTCCGCCGGATAGTCCCAAATTGGGCGTGTCAAGATGTACGCCGTCCGGTTCGCCGGCCCGCCCCAGTAGCTCAGTGGATAGAGCAGCCGCCTCCTAAGCGAAAGGTCGCCAGTTCGACTCTGGCCTGGGGCACCAACGCAGAAGCGCAGGTCAAGACGCCCAACGGGCCCCTCACCTGCGCGTTTGTCACGGTGCTCCCTCGTGCTGGACCGTGTCGGCTCATGCCGAACTGGTCCAAGGCGACCCCTGCGAATCTGATGTCGACGGCCATTTGACGGCTCCTCTATGGGAATCCTATGTGAAATCCGGAGCTCAGCGGCCCGAAGATCCGCGCAGAGTGCGGCCAGTGACCGGGCTTTGGACCGCTGCGAGGGGTCCGCAGTGGGCTGCGGCCCAAACTCTCGGACCGAGGTTACCGCCGCGAGAGGGCAGGGCCCGTCCACGACATCGTCGCTGGTCAGAGACGGTATGAAGGCCTGCGCCTGCCGCCCCATGGGCACGTATTAGGCACAGACCCGAGCGCCAGTCAGCTCGTGCTCAGGACCTGGGTCACGCTCGAGGCCGCCGGGTCGCGACAGTCACTACTTCGACCCTTAAACGGACTCGAGCAACGCGCAGGCCTGCGCGAAAGAATATCTTGTTTCGAAAGTTGGCGGGACCACCGGCCGGATTTTCGATGCCGTCGTGCGACAGATAGACGCAACAGGGAAGCCGGCCCCGAGCTGGTGAGGCTCCTGCAGCTGGGCCAGCGTGGCGTCGAGCGTGGCGAGGGCTGCGGAGTCGACAGCAGGCAGGGTGAGGCCGCACCTGGTGATGTGCGCCCGGTCGGGCTCGCCCTGGAGGCGCTGGCGCGACGGGCCGGACATGAACGGCTTGAGCGCTTCAGGGACGTACAGGTAGGCTCCGAGGTCCTCATTCCTGAGGATCCTGATGCGGTACTCCTCGCCGACGAACTGCTTATCCGCGTGAGCGTCGTCGAACATCAGCAGGCGCGTCTCGGGCAGCTTCGGGCTGCTATTGAAATATGGCGCGGTACGTGGTGATGCCGATCGCTTATGCGCCGGCCTCGACGGCGCTCTCGCAGCAGAGACCCAGCCTCGGTGGCTGCGATGACCAAAACGCCCGGCACTTCTTTTCGCTGCGCGACGGCGAGCACGTGGCGCGCCAGCTGCTTGGTCGGGGTGGCGGTGAATGACCGGGCCCTCGTTCTTGCGGCGCACCTATCCGACGAGCAGGCCCCGGGGCTTGCCCGATCCGGCCGGTAGTTCGAGCGCGAGATCCGGTGTGGCTTGGTGGTGATCGGCGTAGACCCGGAAGACGTCGCCCTGGTGCAGCCAAAAGGTCGTCGACGGCCTCAGTGGTGCGGGGCCACGCTGCCCGGCGCGGCGGACCAGCTTAGGGGAGCTCAGGTCGGCTTCCTGGGGAGCTTCAACCTCCACTGGACGAGGCTTGCGAGCAGCCGGTACGGGGCCCGGGCTCAGGTCTGGACGTATACGGTGCCACCGAGCTCGAGGAACTCCGAAGACTTCTGCTCCATGCCAGCCTTGGGGTCGAGGCTGCTGCCGAAGCGGTCGCGGACGTCCTGGGAGATCCGCATGGAGCAGAACTTCGGGCCGCACATCGAGCAGAAGTGCGCGGTCTTCGCGTTCTCGGCCGGCAGCGTTTCGTCGTGGAACGACTCGGCGGTGTGCGGGTCGAGGGAGAGCGCGAACTGGTCGCGCCAGCGGAATTCGAAGCGTGCCTTGCTGAGCGCGTCGTCCCAGGCGCGGGCACCGGGGTGGCCCTTCGCCACGTCGGCGGCGTGTGCGGCGAGCTTGTAGGTGATCACGCCGGTCTTCACGTCGTCGCGGTTCGGCAGGCCGAGGTGCTCCTTGGGGGTGACGTAGCAGAGCATCGCGGTGCCGTGCATGGCGATCGTCGCCGCGCCGATCGCGGAGGTGATGTGGTCGTAGCCGGGCGCGATGTCGGTGACCAGCGGGCCGAGCGTGTAGAACGGCGCTCCGTGGCACCATTCCTGTTGGAGCGCGACGTTCTCCTCCACGAGGTTCAGCGGCACGTGGCCGGGGCCCTCGACCATGACCTGCACGTCGTGCTCCCAGGCGCGCTTGGTCAGCTCGGCGAGCGTGCGCAGCTCGGAGAGCTGGGCCTCGTCGTTGGCGTCGGCGGTGGAGCCCGGGCGGAGGCCGTCGCCCAGGCTGAACGCGACGTCGTACTGCGCGAAGATCTCGCAGAGCTCGTCGAAGTGGGTGTAGAGGAAGTTCTCCTCGTGGTGGGCCAGGCACCAGCCGGCCATGATCGAGCCGCCGCGGCTGACGATGCCGGTGACCCGGTCGGCGGTGAGCGGCACGTAGCGCAGCAGTACGCCGGCGTGGATGGTCATGTAGTCCACGCCCTGCTCGCACTGCTCGATCACCGTGTCGCGGAAGATCGGCCAGGTGAGCTTGTCGGCCTCACCGTTCACCTTCTCCAGCGCCTGGTAGATCGGCACCGTCCCGATCGGGACCGGGCTGTTGCGGATGATCCACTCCCGGGTGGTGTGGATGTCGTCGCCGGTGGAGAGGTCCATGACGGTGTCGGCACCCCACGTGGTCGCCCAGGTGAGCTTCTCCACCTCTTCGGCGATGGAGCTGGTGACCGCGCTGTTGCCGATGTTGGCGTTGACCTTCACCAGGAACCGGCGGCCGATGATCATCGGCTCGGACTCGGGGTGGTTGACGTTGTTCGGGATGATCGCGCGACCGGCCGCCACCTCGCTCCGGACCAGCTCCGGGTCGCAGCTCTCGCGGAGCGCGACGAACTCCATCTCCGGGGTGACGATGCCCTGCCGGGCGTAGTGCATCTGGGTGACGTTGCGGCCGGTCCGGGCGCGTCGCGGTCGGACCTTCTCCCCGGTCCACTCCTCGCGGGCCGCACCGGCGCGGATCGCGGCCTTGCCGTTGTCGACGAGCTGGGTCTCGCGGCCGTCGTACTGCTCGGTGTCGGCGCGTTCCTCGATCCAGGCCTGGCGCAGTCGTGGCAGCCCGACCTCCGGCTGGGAGCCCGGCCCCTCGGTGCTGTAGCGGTCGAACGTCTCGCCGTTCGTGAGCGCGACCCGGGTGACCGGCACCTGCACGTCGGGGCGAGAACCTTCGACATGCACGCGGGTGTGGGCTTCGTGGATGGTCATGCGATCTCTCCTCGGGTGTGTGCGATCGGTCCTCGGCCGCGGCCGAGCTCCCAGTGCTGGCTGAGCCGGAGCTTCGCCGTGGTGTAGGTGGCGGCCCGCGTCACGGCACTAATCAGCGGCACGCGACGGGCGAGATGAACGGTGAGCGCGGCGCTGAACGTGCAGCCGGTGCCGTGGTCGTTGCCGGTCACGACCGCGTGGTGGGTGAGCGGCACCGGATCCTCGCCCGGTAGCGCCACCCAGTCGGTGCAGCTCCCCGAGCCGACCCCGCCGGTGAGCACGACCGCAGGCCCGGTCTCCGCGAGCAGCCGTGCCAGCACGTCGGGCGGCCCGTCCACTTCCGTGAGCACCCGGGCCTCGTCGAGGTTGGGTGTGACCACGGTGGCGACCGGCAAGAGCCACCTCCGGTAGGCGCGGACCAGCTGGTCGTCGCCGAGCACGGCGCCGCTCGTCGCGACCAGCACCGGGTCGACCACCACCGGGAGGCCCTGGTCGCTGAACCGGTCGGCGACCAGCGCGACGGCCTCCGCGCTACCGAGCATGCCCGTCTTCACCGCAGCGACCGGCAGGTCGGCCAAGACGGCGTCGATCTGCGCAGCGACCATCGCGACCGGCAGCCGGTGGATGTCCCGCACACTCGTGGTGTCCTGGGCGGTGACCGCCGTGACGACAGACGCTCCGTGCGCGCCGAGGTCGGAGAAGGTGGTGAGGTCCGCGGCGATGCCCGCGGCGCCACCCGAGTCGGTGCCAGCGACGGTGAGCACGACCGGAGGAGTGGCCCCGTCGGTCATCCGCCGACCTCGCGCATCAACTCCCGAACGACGCCGGCCGGGTCGGAAGCCCGCATGACACAGCCCATCACCGCGACGCCGAACGCCCCGGCGGCCCGCGCTGCGGCCGCGTTGCCCGGACCGACTCCGCCGAGGGCGAACACAGGGATGTCGTGGTCGATCGCATAGGCCTCGCCGGAGACGGGCGGCCCGTAGCCCGGCTTGCTCGTACTGGCCGCGAACGGCGACAGCGTCACGTACGCCGCGCCCTCCTCGGACGCCCGGCGAACGGCCGCGACGTCGTGGCACGACCGACCGAACCAGTCGACCGCGGGACGCTGCTGACCGGCCGCGAGGTGGACCCCGCTAGCACCGGCGAGCGGGGTCCGCGCGGCGAGCACGGTCAACCCGGCGACGGCCGACAGCTCCGCCACGAGCCGCTGACGATCGGGCGGGTCGAGGTCGAGCTCGCGCACCACCACCTGGGTCAACCCCGCCGACGCACACGACCTCACCACCTCGACGAGATCGGCGCCTTCGGGAAGCTGACTCCGGTCGGTGAGCAGCAGCAGCCGGTCCGGAAGAGCCGCAGACGTCATCCGATCCGCCCCGAAACCGGACTCGAGGCTCGGGCCGTCGTACGCCGCGGGATCCGGCCGGCCGCGTACGCCGCAGCGCCCGCCTCCACCCCGAGCCGGAGCGCACGCGCCATCGCGACCGGATCGTCGGCGCGGGTAACCGCCGTCGCCGCGAGCACCGCCGCGCAGCCGAGTTCCATGGCCAGGGCAGCGTCGCTGGCCGTGCCGACTCCCGCGTCGAGCACGACCGGCACCGAGACCGCGGCGACCACGCTCTCGATCGCGTGCGGGTTGAGGATGCCGAGGCCGGAGCCGATCGGCGACCCCAGCGGCATCACCGCCGCGCAGCCGACGTCCTGGAGCCGTCGGACCAGCACCGGGTCGTCGGTGGTGTAGGGCAGCACGACGAACCCGTCCCTGACCAGCGTCTCGGCGGCGTCGAGCAGCTCGACCGCATCCGGCATCAGGCTGGTCTCGTCACCGATGACCTCGAGCTTCACCCACGAGGTGTCCAGGGCTTCCCGTGCCAGCTGCGCCGTCAGCACCGCCTCGCGGGCGCTGGTGCACCCGGCCGTGTTCGGAAGCAAGGGGACGCCACTACGGATCAGGGTGTCGAGCAACCCGCCAGGTGCGAGGCCCGAGGTGCGGCGTACCGACACCGTCACCAGCGCGGGCCGGGCGGCGTAGAGCACCGGCTCCAGCAGGGACAGGTGCGGCAGCCCACCGGTGCCCAGGAACAGCTGCGAGCCGAGCTCGGTGCCGGCGATCGAGAGGCTCATCCGCCCTGCACCGCCGTCACGACCTCGACGACGGCGCCCTCGTCGAGCTGGGTGCGGGGCCACCGGTCGCGGGGCACCACCTCCCCGTCGACCGCCACGGCGACACCCCGCGGTGCACGGGCGCCGAGGTGGACCTCGATGAGGTCGGCCACCGTCGCAGCGCCTGCGTGGGTCGAGCCGTTGAGCACGATCGTCATCGCGTGATCCCTTCTGTTGCGAAACGCCGTGGGTCGAGCGCCGGCTCCACGGATCCGGTCTCGAGGTGGTCCGCGACGAGCCGGGCGGTCAACGGCGCGAGGAGTACGCCGTGCCGGTAGTGCCCCGCAGCCAGGACGACCCCGTCGACGCCGGACGGGCCGACCAGCGGCAGGTTGTCGGCGGTGCCGGGCCGGTCGCCGGCGCGGACCTCGGTGATCTCGGCCCGGTCGAGGCCGGGGATCAGCTCTCGCGCCGCCTGCAGGAGTCGGACGGTCCCGCCGACGGTCGGCACCGGTGGTCCGTCGTGCTCCTCGGAGGTCGCGCCGACCACGATCTCCCCGGAGGGTCGCGGAACGACGTACACCGGCTCGCCGCGCACCCAGCCGCGCACGGTCCGACCCGGCGCGGTCCCGCCCCGGACGCGCACGATCTCGCCGCGGACGCCGCGCACCAACGGCCGGAACGGCTCGGGGAGAAGCGCGCCGGTGGCGACCACCGTGACGTCGTTGCCGCCGGCGTCCTCGGGCACGACGGCGACCCGCCCGAGCAGGGCGGAGAGCACGGCGCGCGGGTCCACGCTCGCTTCGTCCGGCAGCAGCGCGCCGCCGGCTACCCGCGGCCCCAGCGCCGGCTCGTGGTCGAGCACCGACCGCCGGTCCAGCAGAGCGACCTCACGTCCCTGCGCCGCCAGGAGCGCGCACTGCCGCTCAACCTGCTGGAGGTCACCGTGGTCGCTGCCGACCAGCAGTGTCCCGCCGGTGTGCAGCGGGACGCCGAGGCGAGCGGCGGCGTCCGGCCAGAGCGCGAGGCTGCGCAGGCCGACGTCGAGGAGGGCCTCCTCGCCGTGCCAGACCTCGGCCGAAGGGCTGAGCATCCCCGCGGCCACGAACGAGGCACCGCTCGCCGGCCGAGGGTCGACGACGGTGACCGTGTGGCCTCGAGAGATCAGCTCCTCGGCGCAGAACAGGCCGATGATGCCCGCGCCGAGGATCCGGACCCGCATCACGCGATCGCTTCGAGGAGCTCCTTCGCTGCGGTCACCGGATCCGGTTGTCGCCAGATGGCACCGATCACGGCGACGCCGTGAGCGCCGGCCTCGCGCGCGGCGCGGGCAGTTCCGGCTTCCATGCCGCCGATCGCCAGCAGGGGCAACGGTCCGGCCGCACTCGTCACCGCCTCGAGCCCGAGGGGAGCCGGCAGCCCGGTCTTGCTTCGGGTCGCGAACACGGGTCCGAAGCCGGCGTAGTCCGCACCGGCCGCAGCGGCGGCCTCCGCCTGGCTGCGGTTGCGGCAGGTTGCGCCGACCAGCAAGCCGGGAGCGAGCCGGCGCGCCACCTGGATCGGCAGATCGGTGCGACCGAGGTGCACGCCGTCGGCACCGGCCGCGAGCGCGACGTCGACGCGGTCGTTGACGATCACCGAGGCGCCGTACGGTCGCACGTCTGCGATCACAGCCTGGGTGAACGCGAGCAGCTCGGCGTCCGTGAGCGCCTTCGCGCGCACCTGGAAACCAGGAACCCCCGCCCGCGCGAGCTCGGGCAGCAGGGACCGATCGACGGACGCATCGACGAGGCAAAACAGGTGGGGCAACACAGCAAGCTCCTCGCTTCCTTCGCCGGCATGACCCGGATCAGGTTCGACGGTCGGAGCGGCTCCAGCTCCTTCTCAGCCCACTGCCGCGGGCTCCCGTGGTGGATGTCGAGGACGCTAGCAGATCAGGTCACCAGTCCCCCAGAGCGCGGTCCGCATTCCGGGACAACCATTCGATAGTTCGTAGGCGCGGCGCATGTTCGTCGCCTTAAATCGACGCAGGCCCATCGCCCGGCCTTCCGGCGCCCTGGGGGTCGCGGGTGCTTTCTCGGCCGCGCGGTGATCGTGCCCCGCAGTTGCCACGAGCGTTTGACCCTCGACGGAAGACCGTCGGCAGATGCGGAAGCGATGCAGCCTGACGCTTCAAATGATGCGGACGTCGAGGTAGCAAGGACGTTGGGGAACCCGCCCGCGCGGCGCCCCACCAGAGACCCGTGCCGTACGCCGCATCATCAAGTCGACGGCCCAACGCAAGAAGGAACGGGCTTACGTGCTCTGTTCTTTCGCGGTGCTCTGCGAGCCCGACGAAGGAATCCACGACTACGGCGGTAGCCATGGCACGCCGGAGATTGCGGGAGGCCAGTGCTCCGCAGGCTGCTACTGGCCACCAGTGCCTCAGCAGCAGAGAGGCTTCCTGCCGGACGGCCCAGCAGAGACCGCGCAGGGCGAGCCTACCAGCGACGCGGCGGCGATCCGGCGTGGGTGGGAGCGCCTTTTGCACCGCACGCATGCCGACCGCCAGCCCGACCGCCGCCGAAGGCCCTGACCAGCGGTTTCGGAGCAAGAGCGCGGCGGCCGCTGCGGCGAAGGTCGGGGTGAGGACGGCGGGCGCGAGTGCGTCACCATGGCGTTCAGCCAGTTTGGCGCTACCCGAACCGTAGAACGCCTTCCGGCCCAGCCAGGACCACAAGGTCGTCCTCGTGTCGTGGCCTGCCTCGATGGTCGGGTCGTAGCGCACGCGGTGTCCTTGGGCGACGAGACGCCAGACGAGGTCGACGTCCTCCCCCACGCGGAGTGACTCGTCGAAGGCGCCGGCCACGATGCTGGTCCGGCCGACGAGACACGCGCTGGGCAGCCACCCCACGTCGCTGCCCGGTGCGACGGATGCCGACTTCTCGCCGAGGGTGAGGGATGAGGCGACGACGTCATACCGCTCGAACCAGCGCGGCCGCTCTGAGCGGACCACGCCGGTGATCCGTGGTCCGACCAGGCAGACCTGCGGGTCGGCGAAGTGGCGGGTGAGCATCAACAGCGTCGTGGCGTCCACCTCCACGTCGGAGTCGACGAACGCTATGAATGGCGTCGTCACCAGCGCAGCGCCCGCGTTGCGGGCAGCCGCGGGACCAACGTTCGCCTCGAGGGGCAGCAGCCTGGCGCCGTGCCGGGCGGCGATCGCGGCTACGGCGCTGCGGTCGAGCGAGGCGTCGTCGACCACGACGGAGCGCAGCGGCGTCAGTGCCCCCAGGGCACGGTCGAGTTGTGCCGGCCGGTCGCGGACGGGGATGACCACGGTGAGCGCGTCGGCGTCGGCTTCGGCGACGTTGGCCAGGTCGGGGACGCCGAGGTTCGTGGCGAGCAGGCGCTGGGCGACGTGCGCGGTCTGCTCGTCCGTCACGCAGATCGTGTTGTCGACCAGCATCTGATGTGCCTGGGCGGACAGGCGCATGGCGGTGAGAGGAGAGCCGCCGACCAGCAGGCGACCTCCATCGGCGACGAGCACGTCGGATGCGAGCCGGACGGTGAAGCCGGCAGGAAGGGCGCTCATCCGGTGAACCCGCCGTCGGCACGCACCACGGACCCGTTGAGTGCCGCACCGGCCGGCGAGCAGCACAAGGCGATGGCGGCGGCGATCTCCTCGGGCTCGAGCAGCCGGCGAATGCCCTGGTGGTCGGCCAGCTGCTCGGGCGTGCTGTCGTAGAGATCGGCCGTGGCGGCGAGCATCGCGGTTCGGGTCGAGCCCGGCGCTACCGCCACCGCGGCCAGACCCGTGCCGATCAGGTCCGCGGCCAGACCCCGGACGATCCCGATCACCGCGTGCTTGCTGGCGACGTAGCCGGCCAGGTTGAACAAGCCCCGCTCCCCCGCTGCCGAGGCGACCGCGACGAAGCGGCAACCCGCGGGGTCGTCACCGGCGAGCATGACCGGGATCGCGGTGGCGGCGGTGTTCCACACTCCGCGGACGTTGATGTCGAAGAGGGTGTCCAGGTGCTCGTCGGGGGTATCCCATTGCGGTCGACCTCCGACCACGACCCCGGCTGCCGCGACCACGGCGTCGAGCCGTCCGAACCGGACCAGGGTGGCATTGACCGCCCAGTGCATCGCCTCGCGGTCACGCACGTCGGACTCGATCGCGAGGACCCGGTCAGGGTGACGGTCCGCCACCGTTGCGAGATCGGCGCGCGTGGCGAACGGGTAGCCCACGCCTGCGGGTACGACGCCGCCGGCGCAGATGTCGAGCGCGGTGACGGCGTACCCGTCGGCCACCAGGGCGTCGACGGTGGCCGCGCCGATGCCGCGGGCAGCGCCGGTGACCAGGGCGACCCGACGCGGAGTGGGAGCGTCAGCACCGGACACCGGCGACGGCTTCCAGGACGCGGTGCACCATGACGTCGAGCAGGTGTCGGCCTTCCGCCGAGCTGGCACCAGTGGGGTCGCCGAGGACGCCGTTGCCGGACACGGCGCCCACACCGTCGCTGACCAGCACGGGGAGCAGGATGTCCAGGGGTGCGGTGTTGCCCGGTGCCGCGCGCGTGCGGTCCACCGATCCGGGACGCAGGTGCAGCATCAGCGAGGTCTCCGTGCGACCGGCGTGGGCGTCGCTTCCGGGAACGCAGCATGGCACCCATGCGACCTCGTGACCTTCGGCCACGAGTTGGTCCACCGCAGCGGTGAGCGCCCGCATGTTGCCGCCGTGGCCGTTGACGAAGACCACCTGGCGCGCCCACGTGCGCACCGACCGGGTCAGCTCGACGAGGAGGTGCTGCAAGGCGGCAGTTCCGATCGAGCTGGTGCCGGGGAACGTCTGGTGCTCGCCGCTGGAGCCGTACGCGATCGCTGGGGCCACCACCGCTCCCGGGATCTTCGCCGCTGCGCGGTGGGTGACGGCTTCGGCGATCACCGTGTCGGTGTCCAGGGGCAGGTGCGGTCCGTGCTGCTCGACCGACCCGACCGGGACCAGGACCAGTTCAGTGCCTGTGGCAGCAGTCGAGGTGATGGCGGCCAACAGCGGAGCCATCTCAGGCCTCGATGGCGACGGGCCGAGGCTTCGGCTGCCCCAGGAGCCGGTGGAAGCCGTCGGGGAAGAGGATGTCGTCGGGGTCGATCTGGTGGATCGATCCGACGCCCAGGCCCATGAGGGTGGAGTCGATGCCGCCGCGCAGGACGTCGAGGACGTTCTCGACACCGGCCTGGCCGTTGGCGGCGAGGCCCCAGAGGTAGGCCCGGCCGATCATCACGGCTCGGGCGCCGAGGGCGACGGCCTTGACCACGTCGGAGCCGCGCCGGATGCCGCCGTCCATGAGCACCTCGATCTGCTCGCCGACGGCGTCGGAGATGGGCTTGACCATCCGGATCGTGGCCGGGGTGCCGTCCAGGTTGTTGCCGCCGTGGTTGGACACCGAGATCGCGTGCACTCCGGCGTCCACGGCTCGTAGCGCGTCGTCGATGCGGCAGACGCCCTTGAGCATGAACGGGGTGCCGCTGATCTGGTGCCACTGCTCGCGCATCCAGGCGACGTCGTCCCACGACGGCGGCGGGGTGGTCATCCACTCGTAGTAGGCGCCGAAGAACGTCGGGGCGGCGCCTCCGGGCGGGGCCAGGTTGGGGGCGGTGAGGTGGGCGATGTGGCCCGGGCGGCCGAAGTGCCACAGCCAACGGGGCTTACGGATCACCGCGGGCGCCATCCGGACCATGGTGCGCAGGTCGACCTTCTCCGGGATCTCCGGGCTCCCCCAGTCGCGGCCGATCGAGAACGACCAGTCCAGGGTGGCGATCAGACCCTTGACCCCGGCGTCGTGGGCGCGCTGCATCCGCTGGGTCATCGTGTCCCGGTCGCCGGTCCAGTACATCTGGAACAGGGTCGCCGCGCCGGTGGCGGTGACCTCCTCGACCGGTCGGCTGGCGAAGTTCGACAACCCCATCAGCGTGCCGCGTGCCGCAGCGGCGCGCGCCACCGCGACCTCGCCGTCCGGATGCACGACCTGGACCCCGGTCGGCGAGATCAGCACCGGCAGCGACACGTCCTGACCCATCACCCGGGTCGACTGCTTCCGTTCGGCCTGCTGGCCGGCCACGTGCGGTGCGAGGCCGATCTCCGCGAACGCCGCCTGGTTGTCCGCGACACTCTGGCCGCGCTCGGAGCCGGCCACGAGGGCGCCGTACACCGGCTTCGGCAGCCGCTTGCGGGCCCGCGCCTCCGCGACCGCGACCGACTCGAACCACGGGTTCTGCTTCCAGGGATTCTCGAAATTCATCTACACGATCTCTCGGTTGGTGCCGGGTCGCCGCCTCGTCTCGGGTGCGGGGCGGCGACCCGGAGTCATGGGGTCTCGATCAGGGTCGGGCCAGGGATCGGGGCAGCGTGTAGCCGGCCAGCGGGTTGCTGGCGCAGGCGGTGACCGGCGCAGCATCGATCTCTTCCCGCCTGGTCAGGGTCAGCATCACCGGCTGGCTGCGGGTCGGAGCGGTCTTCGAGTGGTCCTGGCTCGGCGCCGGTACGACGCGATTGCCGGCCAGCGCCAGCTCGCCGTACCCCTGGACACATTCCGGGTCCGGCCCGTCGAGCGGAAGGCCGGTGAAGAACTTCGCGGCCATGCACCCGCCGCGGCACGAGTCGTAGAACGAGCAGCTCGCGCACGCGCCGCCGGTCTGCGGCGAGCGCAGCTGCGCGAACAACGACGAGGTCTGCCACACCTGCTGAAAGCCGCCGGTGAGCAGGTTGCCGGCCAGGAAGGTCTCATGGATCGCGAACGGGCAGGCATAGACGTCGCCGACCGGGTCGATCAGGCACACCACCCGTCCGGCACCGCACAGGTTCAACCCGGGCAACGACTCTCCGAAGGCGGCCAGGTGGAAGAACGAGTCCCCCGTCAGCACCCGGTCGCCGTGCGCCATCAGCCAGTCGTAGAGCTGCCGCTGCTGCTCCGGCAGCGGGTGCAGCTCGTCCCACACGTCCGCACCGCGGCCCGACGGGCGCAACCGGGTCAGCCGCAAGGTGGCGCCGAACCTTTCGGCGAGTGCCTTGAAGTCGTCGAGCTGGTCGATGTTGTGCCGGGTGCACACCACCGAGATCTTCGCGTCCCGGAAGCCGGCGTCCTGCAGGTTCGCCAACGCGCGGACTGCGGTGTCGAAAGAACCCGGGCCGCGGACGTAGTCGTTGACCTCGGCGGTCGCGCCGTCCACGGAGATCTGCACGTCGACGTAGTCGGTGCTCGCCAGGAACCGCGCCCGCTCGGGCGTGATCCGCACCCCGTTGGTGGAGAACTTCACCCCGACCTGGCGGTCCACGGCGTACTCGAGCAGGTGCCAGAAGTCCGGCCGGATCGTCGGCTCCCCGCCACCGATGTTCACGTAGAACACCTGCATCCGCTGCAGCTCGTCGATCACCGCCTCGCACTGCGCCGTGGTCAGCTCCCGCGGATCCCGACGACCGCTGCTCGACAGGCAGTGCGCGCACTCCAGGTTGCAGGCATAGGTCAGCTCCCAGGTCAGGCAGATCGGCGCATCCAGGCCGTACTCGAACTGCTGGACCAGCGACCCGGTTGTGGGGCGTTCGGCAAGCTCGGTCATCGGGCGTCCTCCGTGGTAGCCGTGCGCGGGCGGATCATGTCCGCGTCGGCGAGGCCGCGCAGCGCGACGGCGTACGCATCATGCTGGTCCTCGGGAATTCCGGTCGCCGTGAGCGCGGCCCGCACGTCGATGTGTTCGTCGAGCCCCCTGACCAGCGCGACCAGCTCCCGCCGCTTCAAAAAGGTCAACTTGCGGTTCCCGAAGTGATAGGCCAGCGCCCCGAACGGCTCCGGCCGCAGGGCGACCGACGGCGACAGCGTCCAAGCCTCCTCCAGCATCGTGGCGTCCTCAGTAGACGCCGCACATACCGTCGATCGAGACCTCCTCGATGAGGTCCTCGGCGACCAGGCTCTCGGTGGTCTCTTCAGTCTCGGTGGTGTTGGGCTCCATCAGCTGGCTCCTCTGGGGCGGTCGCGACGTGGTTCGCGCCACAATAGATGCACTCGATGCCAAAAGGGAAGGGTGCCATCACGGATTGGCTAGGTTTCTCGCCATGACACAGCCCAGCCGCGCGTTGGCGGGCCGCCCGGAGGCGACCTCGCACGCCGAAATCGAGCAGGCCGCTTTCCGACTGTTCGCCGAGCGCGGCTTCGAGGGCACCACCATGGACGCCATCGCGGCCGAGGTCGGCGTCGGCCGGCGCACCCTGTTCCGGTACTACTCCTCGAAGAACGACATCCCCTGGGGCCAGTTCGACCGCACCCTCGAAGGCTTCCGGCAAATCCTCGACGACATGCCCACCGACATCCCACTCCACGAGGCCGTCCACCGCGCCGTCGTTGCGTTCAACGACTTCCCCGACAACGCCAGCCCGCCTCACCGCCAGCGCATGCGGCTTATCCTCGAAACCCCCGCGCTGCAAGCCCACTCGGTCCTGCGCTACGCCGAGTGGCGCACCGTCATCGCCGAGTACGTCGCCCGCCGCCTCGGCCTCGAGCCCGACGAACTGGTCCCCTCCGTCGTGGCACAGGTGTCGCTCGCGCTGGCGCTCACCGCCTACGAGCAGTGGCTCAGACTCCCCGAGGCATCACTTCGAGAACTCCTCGGGCGGGCCATGCTGTCTCTTCGAGTCCACCTCGGCGTGGACATCGAGGAGCGTCCGAACGGTGCATCCGACCTGCCGCAAAGCGCCAAGACGTCGGGATCGATTGAATAGCCGTCAAGGGCGAGTAGCGGCAGACTCCAGCGGGCTAAACAGATCTCGCTGATGAGGTGAGTGTTGTGGCGATGCGCTTAAGTAGCGCGAGGAGTTCTCGACGTTGATCTGCTCGAGTGCGTCGTTCCTGACTGCGATGGACTCGATCGGCGTGACACCCGATCCCACGTGCACCTATCCGGTTGCGGTGGCATCGGTTAGCTCCTGGGCGTCACAGCGCTGTGCGTGACCCCCTCTTCCGATGATCGGGCCCAGGCTTCCGGGAGGAGCTGGCCCCATGGTTTGTCCAACGCATGACGGCAAGCGCTTGACGTCCATGGTTCGGAGCCGCTCCGGCACCTCAGCCCCCTGCCGCGGACTCCCGTGGAGATCTTGCGGAACCTAGCAGAAAGATGGGAGCAGCGTTTGTCCGCATTTCAGAATATTGATACAGAAATCAGACCGATCTTTGCAGTGTTGGGCGTACATGCGCGGGCCTCCGACCGCGGTCATGCCCCAGTCATTTCACTCCGGACGGACCTTTCCTCCGGAGAGGAGGCTGCACGATTCGTCGCCCCTCGCCTGCACCGCCAGGGACCGCTCCAGGTAGAAGCTCAGGCCCGCCCATCGGTCTTGGGCGTCCAACCGCTGCAGGATCGCCTCGAGCTCGTGGTGCCGCTGATCGCGATTCGCACTGATGGGGTGCTCCTTGTTTGCGAACCGCCTGGTGGCGACCCGTACGCCAAGTCGCACGCCCAGCGATCAACTTTTCTACGCGACTCCTAGACGCACGGACGGAGTCCAACCCATTCCCGGCGCCGGCCGCTTGACGCGGTCCGTAAGCGGGCCGGCCGGACAGCATGTGTCGACGGGCAACGTCCAATCCGGCGAACCGCCGGAACCGGTCCAGGCTATTTGCCAGATGACCAGGGCGCCTGCGGATTTCGCGGTTGGCACGAGGTTCAGATTACGGTGTGAGTATGGCCAGTCGCCGAGCTGGTAATCTGCCGTCCGACCTAAGTTCCTTTGTGGGTCGGACCCGCGAGATGCGCGAGGTCCGCCAGTTGTTGGGTCAGGCTCGCCTGGTCAGCGTGGTCGGGCCGGGTGGCGTAGGCAAATCGCGGTTCAGCATCCGGCTCGCAACGCAGGTCCAGAAGAACTTCCGCGACGGGGCGTGGCTCGTCGAGTTGGCCGCCGTAACAGACTCTTCACTGGTCGCGGAGACCATGGCCGGCGCTCTGCAAGTACCGGAGGAGTCGAACCGTGATCCGGTTCAAGCACTCTGCGAGTATCTGGCCGTCCGCGACGCGCTGTTAGTTGTCGACAACTGCGAACACCTGAGAGAGGCATGTGCGGTTGTACTGAGCACCGTGCTCTCGCGATCGCCGAAGCTGCGAGTCCTACTCACGAGCCAGGAGGTCCTCGGCCTCCCCGGCGAGGCCGTGTACCACCTCGGTCCACTCGAGGTTCCCGACGGTGATGTCGGAACCGACGCGGCGGAGATCTCCCCCGCCGTCGCGCTGTTCGCTGATCGGGCAGCAAACGCGCTGCATGGGTTCACGCTAACCAAGGAGAGCCTTCAAGCGGTAGTGGATCTGTGCCGGCGCGTGGACGGTCTTCCGCTCGCGATTGAGCTAGCGGCCGCCCACGCCCGCACGTTCACACCTGCCCAGATGCTTGACCGCATGGATAACCGGTTCGGCCTGCTGGCTGCCAAGACCACCGCCATACCGGCCCGGCACCAGTCGTTCAAAGCGACGCTAAACTGGAGTTACGAGTTGTGCGGCAAGCCCGAGCGGCTTGCCTGGCAGCGGCTCTCGATATTTCCTTCGAGTTTCGACCTAGCCAGTGCGCAGGCCGTGTGCACTGACGAGCGGTTGACGACCGCCCAAGTGGAAGACGCAGTCGGCGAACTCGTGGACCGGTCGCTGCTCATGCCTAGACCCGACCCGTGGGGGATGCGATACCAGTTGCTGGAGTCGATCCGTGCCTTCGGCCGACACATGCTTCGCGAGGCCGACAACACCGAGGACGCTCTCCCCGAGAGCGTCCTTAGGTCTCGGCACCTCCTTTGGTACGTCGCCGTTGCCACCGACTTTGAGCGCGAGTGGTTCGGATCGCGGCAGCCGGAGTGGCTGGAGCGCCTCCGTGCGGACCTCCCGAACATTCGTGCCGCGTTGTCATTTGCCGCCGAGAAGGAGACTCATCGAGAGTCTGGCTTGATACTCGCCGGCAAGCTGGGGTTCTTCTGGCGTGTTGCCGCGCTGCGTGAAGGCGAGACATGGCTGACCAGGCTTCTCGGAGCCGGTTCTAAGCGGTCCACGGGTCGGGCTTGCGCCTTGGTCGCACTGGCCCGCCTCTTGGGTGCGCGTGGCGACCCGGCCGCCGCAACGGTCGCTGCGGACGCGTTGGAAGCGGCTCAACGCTGCGATCCAGTCCTCGTACCACGGGCGCTGGCGATCCAGGGAGCCCTGGTTCCCGATCAGGCGAATTCCATCGCTCTGCTGAAAAGAGCGCTCGCGGAAGCAGAGCGGATCGGATCGGCCGCCGACAGAGCCTTCATCCTGCATCGCCTCGGGTGGAGCATCGGCACCGCAAGCGGGCCGACCGCTGCCGAGTGGTACTTCCGGGAAAGCGTGGCCATGTCGCTCGCGGCCGGCGAGCTTTGGTCTCGTGGCCTTACCGAGCTTCGGCATGCCCAGATCGCGTGGATGTACGGCCAGTCCGAAATCATGGCCGCATCCGCTGCCGAAGCCCTGAGGGCATCAAGCCGCATTTCCGATCCTCTCACCTGCGCGAACGCCCTAGCAGTCATCGCAGTTGCAGCGGTCGGCCGTGATGACCACCTTGCCGCACGCTTGTTCGGCGTGGCAGGGCGGGTGTCGGAGGACGCTGGCGGCTCAATTCTCCTGACTCCACCCTGGCAGCAGCTGCTTGACGACGCGCAGGCCCGCTGCCGCACGATGATCGGCAGCAACGCATTTGAACGGCACCACCAACGGGGCAGGGCCCAGTCACTTGATGACGCCATTGCCAATGTCTTGGACGAGCGACCGCCACACGAATCCTATGAAGCCGAGCCAGACTTCGCGCTCACGCGTCGAGAGTTCGAGGTCCTCGAACTCATCGCGCAAGGGATGACGAACAAGGAAATCGCGAGCAGGCTCGTGATTTCGGTTCGAACGGCCGAAGCTCACGTTCAGCACATCTTGGTCAAGACAGGGTTCGCCACACGGACTCAACTAGCGGCTTGGCATGCCGCACGCAGGTGAAGCGGCCGCACTCACAGTGCGCTGCAACGAGCCGACGCGTCGGAACCCGATCGAGCAGCCAAATTCTCCACGGGCTAATTGCTCTCAGCACTGGCCCCTTGTTGCGTCGCAAACGGAACGCCGCACAGTGACCGGAGCCGACGCATTGGTCGCGTACGCCCAGCGTTGCGCTGGACGCACCGGAAATCCGCAGCGAGGAAGGCGGCTATCGGCCCGAGGACGATCGGGTCGGTTCGTCGGCGCCCGCCACTTCCAATCAGGCGGAGGTTGCTGTCACGGCGGTGAGTGCACTGAGCACTTGGTCCTGCACGACTAAGCAGGCAATCAACACACCCGGTGGCTCTCGCGTTATCACTGGGAGTTGGCCGATCCCGTTCTTGGTCTGGCTGACGCACCCCAGGCCGCCCTTTCCTCGGAAATCAAGCTCCTGCGACAGTCGAGGTCAACTCCACCGCTTCGTGGAGCTCCTCAAGCCTGGTGACGCGATCGAAGAGGTCGTCCACTTGGGCGTCGTCCAAGGGTGTCGCGGCGACCGACGCGCACTCGCCGAACTTCTGTCGCAGGTCAGCCCACGACAGCGGGTGTTGAGGCGAACCCGGCACCCCCTCGCCACCCTGAATCAGCTGACGCCCATCAACGAGAGTGATCTCGATTCTCCCGTCGGGCAGTTTGGACTTCCAATCTAAGGAGGGATCACGGGAGACCGTTACACGGGCTGCCAGAGCACGGACTGCTGGGTCCTTGAGTGAGTGGCCGTTCAAGTCGCGGACCGAGACATTACCCCGGACGGCAGCGAGGGCCACAAGGAACGGCAGACTGAACCGGGCGTCGAGGACCGTCGCCGGGACGCGACGCTCGTTGAGCGGGACGCACAACAACTCATGGGCGTCTCCTACGAACAGTTTGAGTTCTCTGATGGTTGAGACGTCGAGAGAGTGGAGCTGGATGGCCTGGATAACGGCGTGAATGTGGCTGTGCGCGGTTCCTATCGCGGGCCACCTCTTATAGAGGGTGTGTGCGCCCTCGAACTCGCGACCAAGGTCAGCCAGCATCGCGTCCCGGTCGTATCCCATCGAGAAGAAAGCTGCGAATACTCCCGATACCCCCTCGAGGAAGGTGTCGGTACCTTTCACCCCACGGTCGGCCAATTGCGCGGCCATTACTGCAGTTTTCGCCGGAAACGCGCCGTAGATGCCCCCGAGGTCACTGCCGAGCCCCGAGACAACCTCCATGACGCCACCGGCCTCGCTGCTAGCAATAGCCATCGCGTGGTTGATCTGACGCCCGTCTAGGCCCAGCACACGACCGGCCGCCGCTGCCGCCGAGACGGCGCCCATCGCCGTCGAGAGGTTCCAATCCTTCTTCCAGGAGACGTTGCATCGAAGCCGAGCGAACAGGTCCTGTCCGACTGCGATCGCCGTGATGAGCTCGGTCCCGGGAACGCGCTCCATTCGCTCCGCAGCGGCGAGCACCGCCGGGACGAGTGACAAGGAACAGTGCTGACCCCACGGAAGGTAGTCGTCAAAGTTGAGACTGTGCATCGCGGCGCCGTTGGCCATTGCTGCGAGCATGGCGGGCGCACGGAACCCGAACCCGAACACCGACGCTTCTTCGCGCCCGCCCATCTCCCGCACCATGTCCACTACCGCGCGGGTTGCATTCTCGTCACCACTGGCCGCCAGCATCACCGCCAGTGAGTCCACGATGGTCTTCTTCGCGGCATCGACCGCTCCAGCCGGGAGGTCCTCATATCGCGCTGACCGTGCGAAGTCTGCGAACTGACGGCTAACGTCGACGGTGCCCGGAGAGACGAGCTCGCCATCCCTCTCACTCACTCTGCTCGGCCTCTCGTCGGTTGAAAGGGTGGTAATCGTGCTCATTCGCGACACGGCCGGAGGCGGGGGGTGCCATCGGCAGATTTCTACATGCGGCCCGCTGACACGCCAGCAGCGGGCATCAGGACTACTGACATGCCACCGTCAACCAGCAGGTCGACGCCGGTGATCTGCGAGGCCTCAGGTCCCGCCAGGAACAAGATCGCGCGTGCTACGTCTTCAGGCATGCCAATTCGTCGCAGCGGCAGATTCGATTCCCGCATCTCGCGAATGGCCCGCTGCCGTGGGTCGTCCATGTCGTTGAACACTCCCTCTGTGAGCCCCGTGATTGTCGGGCCGGGAGAAACGCTATTGCAACGGATTCCGTCGGGGCCCCATTCGAGCGCCAGCTGCTTCACGAGCATCAGCAAGCCCGCCTTTGCTACTGAGTATCCGCCCTGGGGAGGAGCCGGGTGATGGCCGCAGATGGAGCCGGTCGCCACCACGCAACCTCCGGCGGAGGCCAGCCACTGGCGAGCGGCCGTGGCGAGAAGCCAAGTTGCCCGGACGTTGATGGCGATGTTCGCGTCGAACTCTTCGATCGTCAGAGTGGAGAGCAACCCCATCTTGGGAGCACCCGCGTTGCTGACGAGGACGTCGAGGCCCCCCAAGGCTCCAACAGCGAATTCGACGACGCGTTGTGGCTCCTGCGGGTCAGCCAGGTCAGCCCCGACGGACGACACCTGAGCTCCTTGCTCACGCAGTGCGGCTTCGACCTCGGCAAGCCCCTGCGCGTTTACATCCACCAGGCAGAGTTGGTGGCCGTCCGCAGCTGCCAGCTCTGCCACGGCCTTCCCAATACCGCTGGCTGCACCTGTGATGAGGAAGCGTTGTCTATCCGGCCGTGTCCGTTCCATTTCTTCTCCGCTCGTTCCTCGCGCTAGGTCTCCACCGTTGTCGAGCCCACACTCCGGCCCTATACCTCGGCATCCGCGATCGCACGCCAGGTTTCAAACGCCTTGTCGTCGTTGCCCCTAGCCAGCCGCGCCAGGGCATCAATGACGGGAAAGTCGCCCTGGACCGACGCTGCCAGCTCTGCCGCGAGCACCGCGTCCTTCGCGTAGAGCGCCATGGCCGAGTGGAAGACTTCGCGCGAGTGGCCGTACCGCTCGAAGTGCCTGTGTAATGCTGAGCCGCTAGTGGAGAGGAAGTTGCGACCGGTGCTGACCTCAAGCACATTCGCCAATTGGTCAAGCTCCACACCGCAGTCGATGGCGATGCGGGCGACTTCAGCAGTGACCAGAGCATTGAGAGTCCCGATGGCGTTGTTCAAGATCTTCACATTTTCGCCGGCGCCGACGCTGCCGCAATGGAATACGTGCGATGCGAGGTGGGACAGCACAGGGACTGCAATTGCCACATCCTCCGGGCGTCCGCCCACCATGACGGTCAGCGATCCAGCTGCCGCGCGCGCATCTCCGCCGCTGACCGGCGCATCGACCAGTCGCGCTCCGGCAGCGCGGACGATGCCGTCCATCTCGCGCACCGCGCTCGCCGCGACCGTACTCATCACCACCACCACCGGGCCTGGCGAGACCACACTGAAGGTCAGCCCATGCGGCCCTGTAAGGACCTCGCGCAACTGCGCGGCGGTGTTTACCACGACGAGCACGACGTCGTCTCCGGCGCAGGAAGCAGGCTCATGGGTGGTCCGAGCGCCTTCCGCCGCGAACGCTGCGAGGGCCGCCTGGGATCGGTCGCAGGCGGTGACGGTGAAGCCAGCGGCCATAAGACGGCGAGCCATCGGAGCGCCCATCTCGCCGACACCGACCACGCTCACCTTCATCGTCTGACCCCCGGCAGACGGTCGCGCCTGGGCACCTTCGAGACGAACCCAAGACCACCACTCAACACAGCGTCGCCCCGCTATCCACCTGCAGGATCTGGCCGGTGACGACTCGTGACTCCTCCGAAGCGAGATACACCGCCAGATGTGCTACGTCGATCGGCTCGACGAGGCCAAGGAGGTGCTGGCGGACCAGCGGTGCATCCGGGTCAGTGACTCCCGCCCTCGCTTCAACCCGCGGAGACAGTGTGATGCCCGGGGCGATCGCGTTCACGCGGATACCGAACGAGGCGTACTCGGCAGCCATAGACCGCGTCAGCGAGATGATTCCTCCTTTGGCTGAGGTATAGCAGTCGAAACCTGGCACAGCCTTCACGGCCACGATCGATGTGGTGTTGACGATCGACCCTGGGCTTGCCTTGATGAGTTCTGGCAAAGCCTGCTTTGCGACGTTGAAGGTTCCGAACAGATCTAGTTTCACGGCTCGCCAGAACTCCTCCTCCTTGGCCTCGAGAAGGGGGGCATCTGCGAGGCTGGAGCCACCGGCAAACTGGCACAGAGTGGTCAGGCGCCCAAAAGCCTCGAGACCCGTGCGAAGAGCTTCCGAAACGCTGTCGTTCTCGGTTACATCGCATGAGACGGCAACGGCGTTATCCGGGCGCGACTCGACTGCCATCTCCGCGGCTTCCCGCGAGATGTCCGCCGCTACGACCCGCGCGCCTTCCGCAAGGAAACGCTCACAGGTCGCGCGGCCGATCCCACCCCCGGCACCAGTCACGAAGGCCACTTTGCCATCTAGGCGCCCCACCATCGATTTTCCTCCCTGTTGGTCCACCCGCCGCCTGGGCGCCGCGACGACCAAAGCCGGGGGCAATGCCCAATGGGACGGGCCGAAACCGGGGCCGCGCCCAGGCGTGCATTGCCTGTGTCAGACGAATGGCCAAGCCTCCGTGAGCCTCCCCGGAAGGCTTGCGTTCGTAACTACGCATCGCTGTACAGTATCTAGAACGTCCCACCCGGTCAATGGGACGTGGCGCCGTCCGCGGCCTTGCTCGCTTCAGTCGTGTGTAATAACGTATGCGTATTCCTAATGCAGAACAATCTTGACGGCGCAGAATACCCCCGCGCCGATGCCGGCCCGTGAACCGGGCACCCCTGGGTGGCCCCAACTCGAACGGACAACAACTCGTCGTCGCGGCGCCGGCTGTTCAGCGCGGCGCCCTTAGCAACTTCAAGCGCGCTTCTCGAAAGGTCACGTCATGAATGAAAGCCTCAAAGCCATGCAGGCTGAGATGGGCGAGCACGTTGTCGAGGCGCACGCGCAGTACGCCACAGTGGACGAAGAGCTGTATGACGCATATCTTGCGTGGCGGAGCGCGATGCTCGATTCCGGAACAATCCCCCGCAAGGACAAGTTACTCATGGTCATCGCCCTCTTGACCGCGCAGCGCGACATCATGCCCCTCAAGTTGTATGCGCAAATCGCTCGGTCGCAGGGCGCCACAGCGCAAGAGCTCAAGGAGGCGTTGCGCGTCGGAATCCTCTTCTCGGGCGGTGCAGGCGTCGACGCCGCTTCCTCGGTCGTCGATCTCCTTGTCGACTAGTCACACGATATGCACCTGGCGCGGTAGGTCTACCCCCGAGATCGCACGGGTCAATGAAGACGCATCGGGGTCCTTCGGTGTAGTAAGCCTCCTGACCCAAACTGGGGTTCGCTCGACTCGGGCGGTTTCACAGCTAAACAATCGGGCCAGTAAGAGCCCGGCGTGTCGCGCCAGAGCTTCATCCGCAGGACAAGTGAACCTCCCCAGGCAGTCCTGTCACGCACTGGGAGCGCGGTGCTGCGGGCAGGATCACTACACATGACCGCCCATGTTGGCGCCGGGGCGCCTACGGTGACAGCGCACGGTAGGTGATCCCGAGACCTTGACGCGTGATGCTCGGACCATAGCGGTTCTCTCGGCACGCGGGTCCTGGGTGGTTTGAACGCGCGTTTGTGATTCGCTGGTGGGTCTCCATCGGCGAAACATCAAATGACCTACCCACCTCCAGTGGCAGCGGCAGCAGATCAGTCCAGGTAGGGCATCCGCGGCTCGGTCGACAGGTCCCACACAATGCCCTTGTGTCTGGTGTACATCTCCACGGCCGCGAAGCCGTACTCGACCCCGAAGCCGCTTCGCTTCGCGCCGCCGAAGGGCACTGTCGGATCAAAAGCGCGGTATGTGTTGACCCAGATCGTCCCGGCGTCGAGATTCTTCGCGAGGTGTTGGATAGCCCTGGCGTCGTTGCCCCACACTTGCGCACTCAGCCCGAACTCGGTGCCGTTCGCCCGGGCGACAGCCTCCTCCAGATCAGAAAACGGCATAAGGCTCGCCACAGGTCCGAATACCTCGGCCGTTGCCACCGGATTGTCATCCTCTACTCCGGCTAGGACCGTAGGCCGATAGAAGGCACCCGACGAAAGTTCAGCTCCGTCTGCGGGGCCGCCTCCAGCCAGGCATTCTGCACCCGCCTCGACGGCCCGGTGCACCAGGGCGTCCACCCGACTTCGATGCTGTTGGCTGATCAACGTGCCCATTTGCGAGCTGGCAGCTGTCGGCAGACCGACCCGGATGGCCGCTGCCCGCTTGGACACGTCAGAGCACACTTCGTCGTAGATCGATTGGTGCACGAGCACCCGAGAGCCGGCCACGCAGCTTTGACCGGATTTCACGAAGTTTGAGTGCAGAACGGAGGGGACCGCGGTTGCGAGATCTGCGTCCGGCAACAGGATGGCGGGGCTCTTCCCCCCGAGTTCGAGGATGACTGGAACGATGTTTGCGGCGGAGGAACGAATGATGGAACGCCCTGCGCTTTCGCTCCCGGTGAATGCGATCATCCCGATGCCCGGGTGCTCGGTGAGGATGGGGCCGACCACTGATCCTCGCCCCGTGACCACGTTCACTACACCGGCGGGGATGCCCGCCGCGACAGCCAGTTCGACTACCTTGAACGTGTACAGTGGGGCGATCTCCGGCGCTTTCAGCACAATGCAGTTCCCGGCAATGATCGCGGGAGCAGCTTTCATGACTACGAAGTTCGGGGTGCCGTTGTATGGGTTGACTCCTGCGACGACGCCGTACGGTTCCCTCACCCCGTAGGCCAGGCGATCTCGCCTGTTCGAGTACGTCTTGCCCTCGATCTTGTCGGCCAATCCCGCGTAATACCGCAGCGTACGCACCGAAGCGTCGATGTCGCCGAGGACCTCGCTTCGAAGCAAACCGACTTCCGACACCTCAAGTTCTGCGAGCTCGTCTCGGTGATCGACGAGCGCATCCGCCCACGCGCTCAGCAGTTGACCACGCTTCTCGGGAGTCACGTACCTCCAGGTGTCAGCGAAGGCAGCCTGCGCCTGACCGACCACGAGGTCTATCTCCGACTCGCCTACCTCGTAGGCGCTGGCAATCACCGTCCCGGTGGCTGGGTTGTACACCGGAAACCATTCCCCCCGATTAGGCCTCACGTGCCCGTCCGCCGACAGGTAGCCGAACCGCGGCAGGGGTGAGTCGTCAGTCATCGATAACCCTTCTAGGGACGCGTTGAATCGACGGTTCCTCGGAGGGACCGTCAGCGGTCACGCCATCGGGAGTCTTTGGAAAGTCCTGGTTCTGGAACTGGGAGAGGCTGGGATCATGATTCATAAGGATCCGGTCTGATTGACCGCAGATCCTGGCGATCGACTCCAACGAGGTCTTCGCCGACACGTTCAACCCGGGTGCCGCGGGAACCGTCAAGTTCTCCATCAAGCAGGCGGCGTCGCCGGCAACGCAGAGGATTCCCTCGTCAGTATTGACCAGCACGGACTGGTGTCCCGGCGTGTGGCCAGGCGTGCGGATAACCCGAAGACCAGGGAGCACATCGTAGTCATCCACTTGAATCAAGGTGTATTGGAGGAACGACAGCACATCGCTCGTCCATTCCACGTCGTACAGACCGACTTGGTTGCTGCTCGGATCGTGCGCGAAGTCCCACTCCGCGCGCGAGACGAAGAACTGTGCATCGGCCAGGTCCAGGTTGTTCTCGGAATGGTCGTAGTGCAGGTGTGAGTTGATGACGATATCGATGTCTCGCGTGCGCCATCCGAGGTCCGCGAGCCGGGCATGCAGGGTCTCGCCAGGATCCAGCGAGTGCGGTGCACCGCTGCTCCACTTGTCGGCGTCCCTCAACCCGGTGTCCACGAGGATCTTGCTGCCGTAGCCCTCGATAGCGGCAACCCAGATGGGCACGTCGATGAGCTCGGAGCCTCCGCCCTGGACCGCGGCGCTCTTCTCAACCCTGATGGAACCGACCCGAAGGGTATGAACAGAGTAGGTGGGGATCACTAGCGCCTCGTTCGCTGCCTCATCATCTCAATCCCTCCTTCGCGGCCGCGTACGGGCTTCATCCCGAGGTGGCGGACAGTTCCTGGCGCTAAGCTTGCCCGGATCACGTACGCACTTTGTTCACGTAGCCGTACGATAGTACGTTAATACGAACCTTCGCCGGGGTCAACGTGCCGCCTCAATGCCATTACGCAACTCGCGAGCTTCGAAGTGACTTGAGAGCCCCACAGCGACCCTCGGTTGGGGCCATTCCGACTCGAGTCGTTGCCTTGGGCCAAGGGACAGTCAGGCCTGGTTCACCTGCGGATGGCGCCTGCCGTAGTTTCCTGAAGCTCTTGCACCGCTTGTGAAGATCGGGTTACGTTTTGATTCGCAATCGCAGATAGGGGTTCGTCATGTCGAACACAGTTGACCGGTCCGCGGCAGCACCCGCCGTCGCCTCTCTAGCGCAGCTTGTCGACGACGCCGTCAGTGACGGCGTGGCGCCATTCCTGGTCGCGATGGTTGCTGATCGGGACGGAGTTCGGTGGCAGCATTGCGCGGGCTTAGCCAACGCGACACATCCTGCGAGCCCAGACTCCGTACTTAGCATCTTCTCGGCCACGAAGGCTGTGGGTGGACTGATGGCCGTCATGGCCATCGATCGAGGCCTCATCACGATGGACACGCCGGTCGGCGATGTGCTTCCGCAGTTCGACAAGTTGCAGGTGCTTGAGTCCGTAGGCCCAAACGGACCTGTGTTCCGCAAACCCAAGCGGCGCGCGACCCTGCGTCACCTACTCACGCACACCAGTGGAATGGGTCTCGAGTTCTACTACCCCTTGATGGCGGAGTACGCGGCCAGGACAGGCGCACCCTCCGACGTCACAGGCACCTTCGAGTCACTCAATTACCCGTTGCTGTTCGACCCGGGCGAGGATTTCGCTTACGGGATTGGGCTTGATTGGGTGGGTGCGCTAGTGGCGGAACTGGATGGACGGTCCATCGATCGCTTCGTGCAAGAGGAGATCCTCGAGCCGCTCGGAATGAAGCACACATACTTCGAGCGGGCCGCGGCGGGGGACCAACTTGCCACGATCAGGCTCAAGCGGCCGGACGGCGAGTTCGAGCCCATGGAAAACTTCCTGCCAGAAAACCCTGAGATCTACCACATGGGGTACGCGCTGTACTCAAGCTCGGCGGACTACTTGACTTTCCTCCGCCTGGTACTCAATGAGGGCGAGCTGGATGGTCGGCGACTTGTCAGCCCCGAGGCGATGCAGCTTATGTACACCGATCAGCTTCCCGGTGTGGCGCTTCCGACGCCCATCCTGAAGAGTTCGGCTGCCATCATCTGTGACACCGAGCCCTGTCCCGGCACCCGCAAGACCCACACGGCCGGCTTCTTCCGCAACGAGGATGCCCTGCCGGGCATGCGCAACGTTGGCTCCCTGTTCTGGGGAGGAGCGCTGAATACCCACTATTGGGCAGATCCCCACGCTGGAATTGCTGCTGTGTTCATGACACAGATGTCGCCGTTCTTCGAGCCTCGACTCATGGAGCGCTTCACGGAATTCGAACGAACGGTGTATCGCGACCTGGTGAACTGACGTCCTTGTCGAACAGGATCCGCATGACCGCAACTCGAGCCTGGGCTGATGCGGGCCGAGATGGGTATGCGCTTCTCCCGGCAAAGCCCCCACGCCTCCAGGGCGACCCTTGCCTCCAAGGAGCCCCTCGCCACCAACGAGGACTGAGGCGCCGACTAGCCTGCCGGGGTGGGCGCGGCGGCGCCCGATGCCATCAAGGGGAGGGCGCCATCTTTAGATCAGGTTGTCAAGTCCTCGGAGGAGCGCAGGTTGTTTACCAAGCCACCCGGAAGTGCGATGCTCTTCAGTTCGTAGTAGCTCTCAATGCCTTCGCGGCCGTTCTCCCGGCCGAAACCCGACTGTTTCACTCCGCCGAAAGGTCCTCCGCCGCCACCGCCGGGGCTTTCGTTGATCCGACAGCTCCCGGTTTCCAGGCGTAGTGCAACCTCGAGGCCGCGCTCCTCGTCGCTCGTGAAGACCGCGCCGCCGAGCCCGTAATCCGAGTCGTTGGCAAACGCGACCGCTTGATCGACGGTGTCATACGCAGTGAGGGTGAGTACTGGTCCGAAGATTTCGTCGCGCGCGATCGTCATAGAGTTCTCGACTCCCCCGAAGATGGTGGGCTGCACGAACCACCCACGCTCGCCCTGAGGCCGGCCGCCTCCGTAGAGGAGCGTGGCCCCCTCACTCTTCCCGAGCGCGATGTACTGCTCGACACGGTCACGCTGGCGTTCGGCTACAAGCGGCCCGATGTCGGTTTCTGGGTCGTGAGGGTCTCCGACCACCAGCGCGGCGACCGCCTCGACAAGGCGCTCCGTCACCTCTGCGGCCCGCTTGCGTGGGATCAATAGACGGGTGGTGGCATGGCAAACCTGTCCAGTATTCGGGAGGGAACTCGCGATGAGGTGGGGCATCATTGCATCGAGGTCGACATCATCGAGAACAATTGCCGCGGACTTTCCCCCCAGCTCAACCGACACGCGCGCGAGCCGTTCCCCACACAGGGCCGCCACGCGGCGACCGGCTGCAGTGCTTCCGGTGAATGCCACGCGGGACACTCCATTCCGGCTGATGAGGTACTCGCTCACTTCGCGTCCGCCAGGCAGGATGCTGAGTACACCGGACGGGATTCCTGACCTCACCGCAGCGTCGGCCAGGAACGAGGCCGACAACGGCGTTTCCGGCGCCGGCTTCAGGATCAGTGGGCATCCCGCGATTAGTGCCGCGTAGATCTTTCCGAGCGCCGTCGCGATGGGTCCGTTCCATGGGATAACCGACGCGGTGACGCCGACGGGTTGCCGATCCACGAGCACCTTGCCCGAAGAACCGTCACGCGTCTCGCGCGGCGGAATGGTCAAGGCGTCTGCCACATACTTTGATGCTGCCTCGATGCGCCCAGCCGTAGTAGCGCGTATCCACTTGTCTGGGCCTCCCATCTCGTCGATCTGGAGTTGGACGATCTCGTCGAGGTGAGGCTGCAGCTCGGCAGAAAAGCGCATGAGATATTCGCCCCGCTCGGCTACCGCCAGCTGGCGCCAATCACCGGCGGCGTGAACAGCCACGGCTGCGGCGACTGCGCGATCGACGTCGGCCTCACTCGCGGCTGGGGTCGTACCGACCAGCGCTTCGGTGGTCGGTGAGAATACAGAAATTCGCTCATCGCTAGCTGGAGCGATCCACTCCCCGCCGATGAACAAGTACTGATTCTCAATCACCGCATCCATTCCAATCGCATAGCTCCACTCGGCGCTAGTTTGGATGGGCCCGGCTGACGCGGAGCACTTCGAACGAGGGCGGCGACCGATGCGGATCGTTCATCTTCCCGAATATAAATATGATAACTCGAACGCAGCGCCGGGTCAACCAGGGGCCCGATAGGAGCCGCGTCGTGACACGATGCTCCGATCACGGCGTCCTACCCAGGGTTCCTGCGCCCGACCTGGAGTACACCCACCTAGCCGAGCCTCACTGAGTCAGCGTGCCTCAGTCGTGCTAAAGAACCGCTGTTCGTAGATATGAACATCCCGATGTGAAAACGACGACACTCGCCGGACGAATAGTTAAGATGCCGCAAATATCGACGAGCTCGAACAAGCCGGGGTGTCCCAGTCCTAGTCGTCCCCGGCGAAGATCGCGGCGCTGATCTTTTTGCGCGCACATTGCTCATCTCTCCGGATGGCGAGGAAGGAGTACCTCGAGTCGCCTCGCAGTGGATCTACACGAACATCGGGGTCCGGCACTCGTACCTTGCGAAGGGCATCCATGACCGGGCCGCCCAGATGTGGCCATGAGCCCTCGAGCGCTGTCGCCGCGTCGTGCTCACTGGCGCCAAGTGGATCAGCGATCACACGCCTGTCAGGGCAAGCGCAGACGTCTCGGATGACCTTGTTGCCGATGGCGTCGAAGGTTTTGGTCGGCGGCCTCGGCGTGGCGGCATCGAGGCAAGGCGTCAGCATGCGTCCTAGGTGCGTCGCCATAGCGCTGGCTCCGAGCAGCGCCGAACCTACGGTCCAGCGCACCGGAATGGACACGCCGGCTGCGGCGACAACGGACGAGGCTGCTGGCAACTCTGATCGCCCAGGCCGAACAATTTGCTCGTCAGACGTCAGTCACTCTCACTCCGGAATGCGCCTTGTACCGACGGTTGACGCTGATCAGGTTCGCCGTCAAGGCCTCGACCTGATGAGCATTCCGCAACCGGCCGCCGTACACGCCGCGAACGCCGGGGACCGTGTCAGCCAATGCCTGCACCATGTCGGTGGCCGCACGGTCATCTCCCAGCACCAACACATCAGTGTCCACTGAGTTCACGTCCGGGTCGTTGAGCAGCGCCGCGCTGACGTTATGAAAAGCGCCGACCACCGTGGATTCGGTGAGTATCACTGCGGCTTGCTCGGTCGCCGAGCCCTCCTCCACTCTGAGGGCGAACGCTCCATGCCGGTCGAACCCGAGCGGGTTGACGCAATCGACCACGACCTTGCCACCGAGTTGCCCTTTGAGCTGGCCCAGAAGGTCCGCGTGACCTTCCCACGGCACCACGATCAGCACGACATCTGCAGCTTTCGCCGCCTGGGCGTTCGAGGCACCTGACACTTCAGCCCCTGTCGCCTCGGAGATCTCTGCGGCCACCTGTTCCGCGTTCTTCGCCACCCGGCTCCCGATGACGACCGAGAGACCAGCAGCCGCGAAACGACGTGCCAAGCCCCGCCCCTGTGGTCCGGTTCCCCCAAGGACCGCGAAGGTCATTTCAGCCAAACTCGAGTCAGTCATGTGTACAAGCTCCATGAAGCGCAGTTAGCGTCCAGCGGTCGCGCCGTTCGGCCGCACCGCCGAGTTGCGGGTGCTTGGGTCACCTAAGATCTGCCGGCACGGACACGCTCAGCGGCCGCGTAAATCCCCACAGCGACGAATAGGACAAGGCCGTACAAGGTCTGCTTCGCCGCATCCGGGAGGTTGAGCAGGGGCGTGACGTTGTCGATGAGCGACAGGAAGATCGCGCCGAGCACGGCTCCGACGAATGATCCACGACCCCCGCTGAGGACGGCGCCGCCGAGAAAGACGGCGGTAAAGCAGGGCAAGGCATAGCCCAAGCCCACGTCGTTGGTCCCGATGCCGGTCAGGGAAGCGAGAAACACGCCGGCCACGACTGCACCGAAGGCGCAGACGACCAGGCCCATCGAGCAGATCAGCGCGACCCGTCGACCAACCCGGTTGCTAGCTTGAGGATCGAAACCGATCGCGCGATGCGCGAGACCACCATGCGAGCGGTACATCCAAAGTTCTAGCGCGACCGCGATGGCGATGAGAACGAGGAACGGAAACGGGATGAAACCGACGCCCCAGCTGAAGGACTCCCCAAGGTCCGGCGCGATAAGACCGCCGGGTTCAGGTCGAAGGATGATTGCGATTCCCTGAATGATTCCCGTGGTCGCGATTGTGGCCACGATCGGGTTGACCTTGAGCACCCCGATGAGGAAGGCGTTGAACCCGCCCACGGCCAACCCACCCAGGATCAAGACGGGGATCGCCAGAGCTAGTGACCCCTGACTGACGTCGGGGAGCGTGAGAGACAGAAGCACCACCGTTAAGCTCATTGTCGCGCCAACGGAGATGTCGAGTCCGCCGGTGAGCATTGTGAACTGCTGGCCTAGGGCTACGAAGGCGAGCGGCAGGCTGAGTAGCAAGAGGTTCGCGAGGTTGGGGCCTGTCCAGAAGACAGGTGACTGGGTACCCGTGTAGATCGCGAGCAGGGTACACAGGAGCAGTAGCACCAGTATCGAGATCTGAGACGACCCTCTGCTGAGCAGTCTCGTAAGGGCCGATGGATGATTCGACGCCGCGGTGCTCTGCTCCGCCAGGCCAGCAGCACTCACGAAGCTGCGGACGATCTCGTTCTCTGAGGTTGGTCCGACGATCTCGCGCGTAACCTTCCCGCGGGACATGACGTACACCCGGTCACACAGACCAGCGAGCTCCGATGAGTCTGATGAGTTCACCAACACGGCCGTGCCATCTTCCGCGGCGTCCGCCAACATGCGGTAGATGTCCATGCGCGCCTTGGCATCGACACCTTGAGTGGGCTCGTCGACGACAAGCACCTTCGGTTGACGCAGTGCTGGTCGCGCCAGTACCACTTTCTGCTGATTACCGCCCGAGAGTGCACTGATCGGTTGGAAGGGCGAGGCGGTGACAATCCCAAACTGCTTCGCTGACCGTCGGAACATCGCGCGCAGGCGACCAAAGACGGCCAATCCGAACGGGCCGCCGGCGGAGCCGGCATGGAGTGTCAGGTTATCCATCACAGACAGCGGGAGGTACACCGACTCCGCAGCGCGGTCGCCGCTCTGGAAACTGATGCCAGCTGTCGTGGCCGCGACAGGGTTGCGTCGGGTGATCCTCTTGGCGTCCACCTCGATATCGCCACCCGTGCGGCCCATGCCGATAAGTCCACGGAGCAGGGCACGCTGCCCATTGCCCTCGGCACCCGCAAGTCCGACGATCTCTCGCGCGCGTACGGATAGGGAGATTGGCCCGTAGCCCGGTCCGGTTAGGTCTCGAACGACGAGCCGCTCTGTCTCCGACGAAGGGCGCTGCCGACTCGGGAACTCCAGCTCGGTGGGCGCTCCGACCATGAGCTCGACAATGTCGTCAACGTTCCACCCGTCCGACGTGTACGTGCCTTGTAGGACGCCGTCGCGAATCACAGACAGTCGGTCCGCAATGCGGCGCACCTCCTCCAGCCGATGGCTGACGTAGACGATGGCAGTTCCAGCGCTGCGCGCTTGTTTGATGAGTTCTTCGAGATGCGCCGCGAGATGCATGTCCAATGCGGCGGTGGGCTCGTCGAGCAGCAGGACCCTCGGCTCGTGACACATCGCTCGCGCGACCTCGAGGAGCTGACGAGCGCCCGGGCCGAGCGCGGAGACTGAGTCGGTGGTCTTGAAGGGCAGTTCGTAACGGTCAAGGATCTCGCTGAGATCCATTGGCCGCGGCTGCCCGATCGCGTCGAAGGACAGCGCCAGATTGTCAGCGACCGTTAGTTCGGCGACGAGCGAAGTGTCCTGGTACGCCGTCATCAGCCCGAGCCGACGGGCCTCCCTGGTACCACCGCGCGAGAACGGCTTCTCAGCGATGTAGACCTCACCGGCGTCAGGGGTCAGCACGCCGGCAGCGATCTTGATCAGGGTCGACTTCCCCGAGCCGTTCTCCCCAACCAAGGCGTGTACCTCGCCGGGCCTGCAGTCGAACGTCACGTTGTCGAGCGCCTTCACGCCCGGAAACGTCTTGGAGATACCGGTCAGCAGGACTGCCGTCTCGTCGGACCGATAAGGTGCCGCATCAGTCTCGTTCAACACAACATTGCTCGTTCCGTCCATCACGGCCTTCACTCGGTTGATCTGTCATCACAAGAATCGAAGCATTGGGTTGGGTTCCGTGATGCCACGGAACCCAACCCGTAGTCGCCCGTTGCGCTCACCCTGCTGACAAGGACTCCACTGCCAACTCAGGATCAAGCAGGGTGGTGAAGGAGACGTTCCCCGGGATCCCCGGTTCCGCCAGCTTCTGGATATCGTCAAAAGACTCCGTCGGCACCGGCGCGAGCAGGTTGTTCGGAACGTCGAGGCCCAGCTTGTTCATCACGCCCGCCGTGACGGCCGTCCGGACATACCACAGGTGGCCGTTGCCCGCAAAAGCCTTCACGTCCTTACCCTCGCCCGTCCACTTCTTGTAGGCCTCGATCGACGAGTACAGAGCGGCGTCTGTGGCGACAATCGGAGGCGTCTCACCCTTGTCGATGTACGGCTTGACGAACTCCTCGTAGAATCCGTCCAACAGAATCCCGGTCGGGTTCTTCCCACTCGCGAGCAGCCCGTTAGCGGCCTGCGCCACGCCCTGAGGCGTCCACTTGGTGTAGCCCGAAAAGACCTTCTTCCAGCCGGCGGCGTCAAACTCCTTCTCGGCACACGGCTGCCACAGCGGCGCGATCGAGTTGCCAGGAACGCCGGTGTAAAGGGCGTAGGTCTTGGGTCGCGGCCCCGCGTTATCGATCACCTGCTTGGCGGCGGTCGTACCCCAATTGCAGAGGTCGTAAGGGAACTGGGCGGTCACCTCGGCGCCCACCGCCTTGGGAAGCGGCGAGTTGGCAGTCACGAAGGCGATTCCCGCCGCCTTGGCTTGCTTCACCGCGGGGAGGATCGCTCCACCGAACACCGGATCCTCGACGATGATGTCGACCTTCTGGGCAATCAAGCTCCGGAGGTTGGCAAGAACCTGTGCGATGTCGCCACTTTCGGCACTTGTGTAGATCACCTTCCGGACCTGAGGGTAGGAAATCGCTTGAAGCGTTCCTTCTGCCCGCCGAATGCTCCAGTAAGGGGCATTGGTGAAATCTGCGTTGATGGCGACGGTCAGCGTCCCTCGGCCCGTGTCGCACTCGCGCTGGCTGAGGCACTTCTTGAGCAGAGCCTTCTGCTCGTCGGTGACGGGCATCGAGGCTACGGCCAAGGAGTCCGCAACCACGGGATCCATGTCAGAGGTGGACACCGGGGCAAGCATCGCCTTCTCGATCGTTGCCTGCAGTTGGCCATGGTCGACCGAAGCGGCCGTCGGGATGTCCTTGGACTTGCCCTTCGATGAACCCGCGCCGTCGCTGTTGCTTTCCGTCGTGTTCGAGCACGCAGTGAGCACTACGGCGAGCAACGTCGCCATAAACAACGGCCATTTCTTCGCTAGTGCGAACCGAAGGTTCGGCCACCGACTGGTCATCTTGTCTCCTTCATTTTGGCTGGCTGGGTCGATGACTCCAGGCCCTCTAGTTGGTCGCTACCGGCGACTTGGCGGAAACTGCGAGTGCTCCAGCGCAACCCCGAGAGTGCGTACTGGCCGAGAGTGATGGCGGAGATGGCAACCACAAGTGCGACACCTTGCGCCACAACTCGTGGACCAGCGGCTAGTCCATGGATCGTCAGGGCTTGATCGAGCAGCTGAAGGAACACACACGCGCCCACGACACTGGCGACGCTGGCCGGACCGCCACTAAACGCCGTCCCCGCGATGGCAACTGCTGTGATCGTCGCCAGTTGGTAAGGCGCTCCAATGGATGTATCGGGGGATCCCACGATCCCCGCGACGAGAACCCCAGCGATCCCGTACAGCAGGCCAGCGGCCGCGAACGCAGTGAACTCGATGCGTACGACTCGAACGCCCTGGAATCGTGCTGCTCGCCTGTTCGTCCCAATCGCAGCGAGTTGACGTCCCCCGCGAGTGCGCGAGAGAACCAGCGCGAGTAGGCCAGCCACGACCAGCGCGACGAGGAACGACGCGCTCAAGTTGAGAACCGACCGGTTAGCCAGGGTCTGCAGTGCCTCAGGAGCCCTGCCCGTGAGCGAAAACGAGACTCCGGTCCACCACGCCATGGCGCCCGTGACGATGCCGAGGGTGGCGAGGGTGGTGATGATCGAATTCAGGCCCAAGCGGGTGATGAACACCCAGTTCCCGAGACTGATGACGACGGCAACTGCGAGAGCCAGAAGTACGATCGGCGGAAGACTCGCGCCCGGTGTTCCGAAGTGCACCACAATGCCAGCGGACGCCATGATGATGGCGGGCACCGATAGGTCGATTGCACCCAGCATCACGATGAGCATCTGACCCATGGAGGCCAAGGCCAGCACGCCGGCGAGTGAGGTCACGACTTTGATGCCGTTCGGGTTGAAGGTGACCGGCACCACGATGGCCACGATCACTGCGAGCAGGACCAAGGCTCCCCAGCACGCCAGGTAGCGGGCGGGGAAGCGGTACTTCAGGTCTGTCACGAGACTGGTCACGCATTCACTCCACGGTGAGGAGTCGGTCGGCGCATGGATGTATTCACCGCTGCAACTCATACGATAATCCGTACACGCGTACGCTATGGCGATCGTCCGTCGGGTGTCAACAGTCACATCGCGCAAAGTCTCGGGCGCCGGTCTCCGCCCTCGCACAAGTTCCTATCGCAGGATTGAGGATGGAACGGCCAGCCACCACACGCTTGGCAAGACCGGGTCGCGTTGCATTCTCCGGCTGCCAGAAGAACCGAACCCCCAAGCCGCTTTGGGACAGTCCCCCCGCCCCTCACTCAGAACAGTTCGCGGACTTACGCAGGCATTACGCGTGGCACAAATCAGCGGAGGCTCGGCCCTCGAACAGGTAGCGACCACCTCTGGGCAACCAGCCGCTCGCGCGACAAGCCCATGCACGGCGCTGGCGCGCGGCGTGGGCCTCTTGCCAGCCCGGACACGCGGAACGGAATCAAAAGAGACTCAAGGCCTGCTCCGCGTCAGCGCTGCCAGAAGGGAGTGCCATGCGGCGCATCGCATGGCAGGCTGTTGGAACCGCCCGCTGGGCCAATCAGGCCAGCGACGGCTCCTGGTAAGGAGCCGTGCGCTGGTCGAGCCCCCTACTCCGAAGAAAGTCGCTGACTACCCCCGCGACTTCGGCATTGTTCAAGTCAGACATGGGGAAGTGTGTGTTGCCCTTCACCCCCACGTCGGGAAGTTCCAGATACGTGGCGTCACCGCCTCGCTTGTTGATCGCGTCGACGAACTGTCGGCCACGCTCGCGCTCGAGCCGCCACAGCTCGATACCGAAGTCGGCGTTCGGGTCAGGCTCGTCTGCGATGTTGTCGCCCATCAGAATCAGGATCGGTATCTTGGTCAGTTCCTGAAACCTCTCGCCCGGAACCAGCTGTGGCTCCAGGAAGGGAAGTAGGAACTCGTTCGCAGTTGAGACTGGCGGCGGAACGTCGTCGTCCGGGAACGCATACTGGCCCGGCTCGATAGAAACGATCGCCTTGACGGACTCCGAGCGCTTCATTCCTGTGACCCACCCGTACTGCCCACTAAACGAGTGCGTCATCAGGATGCTGGGCCCGGCAGTATCGAGCAGGTCAACCATGCCCTCTGCCATGAACTCCCGGTGCTGTGCGTTGAGCGGCTCCGGACCGGTGTTTGGAGTCTGTTGCGCCATGAACTGACGTACAGAACGTGGGTCCCGCGGAAACGCGATACCCGCAAAGAAATCCGGAGACCCCGGAGGATGCCACGACCCGAGTCGCTGGGTGCCCCAGAAAGTCGCCTCGCTGTCCTGCGATGGCAGGGGCGGTAACTCCTCTTGCGAAGACGGGAAGCTCGACACGCGCCCGCCGCGACCGCGCCTCGGCTGGTCGACGATGAACACGGGCCAACCTTGACGCGTGAAGATCTGCCAGAAGCCTTCACGTCCGTCTGGGGTCGACTCCCATGTCTTGCCCGACTGTCCCATGCCGTGCCACATGATCAGTGGGAACTCGCAGGCCTCCATCGGAACGAAGTACTGGGCGTACCCGTGATCACAGTGACACGTTTCGCCTGCTTCATTCTGGACGACCCTGCCTCCGTAGAAGAGGCTCCCCATGGCGCGGAGAGTGATCGGCTGCTCATGTGGTGCACCGATGGTCACTGGAGTCCTCCTCGAACCAACGATTCGTCATTTCGAATCGATTGTCTGATGTACGAATGGACTCCGACGCTAGGCGTGTAGATCCAGCCTGTCAATGGGTGGACGACTATCGACGGTCACGCGCGTCTGCCCCGGAATTCGCGCGGTTGACCCGGAACGCTGCTAATCGGTATTCTGACGATCTATCCTTATATACGAACGCGCCACTGGTCTTCGACCGGTCCATGTCGGAGCAGGTAAGCCACCAATCTAAGAAGCCGCCGGCCTCATCGGGCCGGCCTGCTGACACCAAGGGCGGAGCAGATGACTCAAACCGACCGACCGAAGCCAACTGCTGCTCGTGAGCTAATCGGCGACTTTGCGCCTCGACTCGTCGAACTGACGGATGGAACCCTGTACGACGAAGTGTGGAACCGGGAGGTGCTGAGTCGTCGCGAGCGCAGTTTCATCACGGTTGCGGCGCTCGTGGCCGCGGGGAACTTCGAGCAGCTGCCTTGGCATCTTCGGTATGCGGTGGAGAATGGCATCAGCCAGCAGGAGATCAGTGAGGCCATCATGCACCTCGCCTTCTACGCCAGCTGGCCAAAGGCGATGTCTGCGATCAACGCGGCCAAGACAGTCTTTGCGGACGCCTTCCCGGCCGACGTCGTGGACTGAGGCGCTGAACGCCCCGCCCGTTCTGGCTTTCTGGCGCTCACCGGATCGCCAGACGCCCGGCCGAACCCCTGAGGCTTGCGCGGACGTGGCAGTTGCTTCCCGGCGATATTCCCACCACGTCGATGCGCTTGGCTCTTTTGGTGAGCCGCTCGATCGGGTCGGTCGATCGACGATTTCTTGCGCCAGTGCGCGTGCGGGAAAGTTGATCCTCTTTGGCGAGTTCCTTGGCGGGTTCTCACAGAGCTCACGCATTGGACTCTCCGACGTGGTGGACCGACACGAACCGGTAACCAATCAGACCCAGAGTTACATGACTCCAGTGGACGCCCCCACTACGGGCGCGGGGGCCGCCACAAGCCGGATGAGTTGACCAACATCCGCGCACCCCTCCAGCTCTCGGATGCCCGACTTGAGCTGACGAAGGTCCCTGGAACTGGGAGGCGCAGCGGCCACGGCCGCGCAATTGGCGAACTTCGCCTCTAAGGCGTCCCATGTGAGCGGGGCAGATGCACTGCCGGGGACGCGGTCTCCAACGGCCTCGACACTTCGTCCGTCTTCGGTGAGGATCCTGACGCGGCCCAGAGGGAGCTCGGTGTGCCAGTTCAGTGCGGGGTCGGGAATCGGAACCACTTTTGCCGCGGTACGGAGCACGTCCTCGTTCCGAAGAGCGTCCTCGGTGAAGTCGGACACGTCGATGCCCCCCCGCACTGCGGCCACGGCTACAAGGTAGGGCAGGCTGTACTGCGCGTCGGCTCGACTTTTCGGCGCTCGGCGGGCTTCCAGTGGCCTACAGGTCAGCTCGTGATAGTCGCCGACGTAGAGCCGGATCTCTTTAATCTGCGCGCCGGTGAGGCCGTGGTTCGCAACTAGGTCGATCGTTGCCTTTATGTGGCTGTGCGAGGTGCCGACGCACGGCCACGCCTTGTACTCCGTATCTGCGCCCCTGAAGTCTTCTCCCAACCCTTCGAGCATGGCGGCGCGGTCGAACTGGCCCTGGAAGTAGCTCGCGAACACGCCGTAGTCACCCTCGAACAACTGAGGAATCCCGGTGACACCCCGTTGCGCTAGGAGAACAGCTTCCACCGCACCTCTGGCAGAGAATCCTGCATACATCCCGTGCAGATCACTGCTGGTCCCGGCAATCATCTCGGTCATGCCGGCCGAGTGCATGCTGGCGATGCCTAGCGCATGGGCCACCTGCTCCGAGGGCAGGCCCAGCACCCGTCCGGCTGCCGCCGTCGCGGCATAGACCCCAAAGACCGTGGACAGATTCCACTCTCTGCGCCAGTCGATATTGCGTCGAAGCCGGGTGAACAGGTCTTGGCCGACTGCGACAGCGGTGATCACGTCCCGCCCGTGCACGTTGCCCGCCCGCTCGGCGACTGCCAGCACGGCGGGCACAATGGAACTGCTGCAGTGGTGGCCCCACGGTGTGAGGTCATCAAAGTCCAGGCAATGCGCCATGGCTCCATTGGCAAAGGCCGACGCCGCAGCCGGATACCGTCCGGAGCAGGAAACGATGGTGGCTTCCTCTTGACCTCCCGTCTCCCGCACTAGGTCGATCAACCCGGTGACCTCTGGCTCCATCCCACTGGCGGCGAGAATGACACCGAGCACGTCCAAGACGCTCTTCTTCGCGGCCTCAGCTGCAGCAGGCGAGAGCGCGTCGTAGCTCGCGTTCGACGCAGCCAAGGCGAAGTGATCGACGAGGTCCATATCCCGTTCAACTCCTCAGGACAACTGAGCCAACGATGCTCATCAACATGAATTCACTTTTCGCGGGAACTAACTGTGCTTGCCTCGGGAGGCGAAGGCGTCGCGCTCCAAAGATTTGTCGCGCGTCACTCGCGGACTGCAGCGAACTGCGTGGAGGACAGGGTGCAAGCGCGTTCGGAACGATTGCTCCAGGCATGACGGGTTCCGCGTTGAACGAGGGTGTCGCCGGTACGCAGGAGAGTTTCACCGTTCTCCATCACCAGCCAGATCTCGCCGTCCAGGACCGTCACCACGTCGATGGTGTCCGTCCTGTGCATCCCCGCTGCCCCGCCTTGCGCGTCGTTGCCCTGATCTCCGTAGAGCTCATGGAGGGCTGCCTCATATGCCGCAGCCTTGTCTGCGTCGATGTCCTTGTCGGCAGGGAACACCGCGAGCCGGACACAGACACCGCGCACGGGGGGCGCCATCACCCATTCGCCGCTCTCGACGGGAAAGTCCTCCACCCTGGCCGGCATCGATTCTGCGCGCCAGATCTCCATAACGACGGAGCCGGTCGGTCTTTGCACCCAGGTCGGAGTTGGGCCGTCACTTACGACTACGGAACGGCCATCGTCTCCAATGCCGGTCACGACTCTACGGGCCAGCCTTGGCTGCGGCTCCGTTGACATCTGATCTCCTCTACACCGCGACATCAGTCGATCGCTGTCCAGCAATTGGGATCGCAAGCTGGCGAAAGACTCGGCCATCTCGGCATGCGTGATTACGTACTGTCGTACGCCATTACGGCTTAAGTTAGCGCAAGAACTGACCCAAGACAAGAATCGGAATGGCCCTTCAGGGTGATGGATGGGTTCATATTATCGTATGCTCAGTCGTGATCACGAACCAGCGCGAAGGAGGTGGCTATGCCTACATCGGGAGTTCGGCTCGAAGAGGCAGGAGCGAATGTCAGGGTGCTCGTCATTGACCGGGTTGAGCGTCGGAATGCGCTCAGCATCGCCGTGAAGGACCGAATCGCGGACCTGGTCGAGGTGCTCGACAACGACCCGGGCGTCAAGGTCATTGTCGTCACCGGTGGACCCTCGGTTTTTGTCGCCGGGACCGACGTTGAGGAGATGTCACGCCTCACCCCAACTGAACACACGCTCATGGCGACGGACAGAATGTTCCGCGTTCTCCGGGCTTGTAGGACACCACTCATCGCGGCGGTGGATGGCTACGCTCTCGGCGGAGGATTCGAGCTCGCGCTGAGCTGCGACCTGATCGTGGCCGGCGCAGGGGCTAGGTTTGGTCTTCCGGAAATCAGGGTTGGTGTGATGCCAGGAGCCGGGGGGACCCAAAGGTTGGTGCGTTTACTCGGGAAGTACCAGGCCTTGCGGCTCGTCCTCACGGGTGATCACATCACCGGCACCCAGGCTCATGCCATGGGCGTCGTGTCTGACGTCACCGACGACGGTGCAGCATTGGCGCGAGCCCTGGAGCTCGCCGAAGTCATCGCAGCGATGCCCCAGCTCGCTGTCCAGGCGATCCTTGAGGTGGTCGAAGTCGGCGCTGAGGCTCCCATCGACGTGGCGCTTGTACTTGAACGACGAGCATTTCAGCTGCTCTTCGATACTGAGGATCAGAAAGAGGGCATGCGCGCTTTCCTGGAGAAGCGCTCACCCGAGTTTCAGAATCGCTGAATCGTCCGCCGTCCGGCGAATCCCTTCACCTGCCGCTTCGCAGCACGAACAGGCCGTCGACCGCCACCACACCTCGGCCTTCCTCGCGCACGAGCAGCGGATTGATCTCGGCCTCCGAGATCTCGATGCCGGTCAGGCAACCGAGCTGCGACATGGAGGAGACAACTTGGGCGAGTGCCTCCTTGTCTCCCGGCGGCAGGCCACGAAACCCCGAGAGGACCTTCAGTCCCGAAACCTCTTCGATCATGGCTCGTGCCTCGTCGAGATCGACCGGGGCCAGCCGTACAGCGAAGTCGCGATACACCTCCGCCATCACACCACCCACACCCAGCACGACGATCGGTCCGATCTGCGGGTCATGGCGGAAGCCCAGGATGACCTCGGCTAGCCCAGACTCCATCTGCTGGACCAAGATGCCTTCGATACGCGCTTCGGGCACGTTGGCCCGAACCCGCTCGATGATCGCGGACGCGGACAACCGGAGTGCCTCGGCATCAGCGATTCCCAGTTGGACTCCACCAGCATCGGTCTTGTGCAGCACGTCGGCCGAAAGAACCTTCGCCACGACAGGGAAGGTCAGTGCCACCTCGTGGTCGGGTTCGGCGATGATTTCGCTACGCGCGAACGGGATGCCGAGCGCTTCGAACACGGTGCTCGCTTCCCGCTCGTTGAGGGTGGTGCCCTCCGCCGTCTCCAGTGCGCGTGTCACCGCCGCGAGGCGATCATCGTCTGTGAGCTGTTCCTCTTTCGGCGGCGTCCAGCATGCCCACGCCCGAATGGCATCGACGCAGGACTCGGGAGTCCGGAAGCCGGCGACACCGCTCTCGTCGAGCAAGCGGAGGGACTCGACGGCGTGAGGGGCGATGAACATCGCCAATGGCTTCCCGTTGCGGTCTGCGCTAATGACCGGCTCGACCGCAATCTCGGGTTGGAATTGCGCGGAGCTGCCTGCGACCGCGAGAACAAGATCACAGTGGTCCGATGCCAGCAACTCCTCGAGAACTGGACCGTATACATCCGCGCGGGTACCGGCATGGGTCAGGTCGGTCACCCTGGCATCGCTGATGGTGATGCCCCTGGCTGCGAGGTTCTCGATGACCTTAGGAGAAGGCGGGACGACGTTGACGCCGACGGTTCCCAAACGGTCGACCACGATGCCGGCGCCACCACCGGTGGTTGACATGACCGCAACCCGATGCTGCTGCGCCGGCCTCTGAGAGACCAGCAGAGGCGGCAGCTCGAAAAGGGTCTCCAAGTTGTCCACCCTCAGAATGCCGTTGGCGCGGAAGTAGGCATCGACCACCTCGTCCGCTCCGACCATCGCACCGGTGTGTGAGGCCGCCATGTCGCGACCGAGTTCCGAACGGCCGAGCTTGTAGGCGATGATCGGCTTGCCCGCCTCGGCAGCTCGCCGAGCAGCCCGCGCCAGACGAGGAGCATCACGGATGCTCTCGATGAAGAGCAACACTGCGCCGGTCGCATCGTCGTCTACCAGGAGGTCGACGAGCTCCCCCACCCCTAGGTCGGCCTCGTTACCAATCGAGACGATCCGGGAGAAGCCGACTCCACGCCCGAGCCCGCGGGAGACGAGTCCACCGGTCATGCTTCCCGACTGCGAGATGATGGCCAACGGTCCCGGCGTCACGTCAAGCTGCTCCATGGCGGAGTTCACGGAGAGCGCGCAGGAAGGCCTCGTGCTATAGATCCCGCTGCAGTTCGGGCCGAGGAGCCGCACGCCGTGCTGGCGGGCAACATTGACCAGTTCCTCCTGCAGCCGCGCTCCCTGGGGGCCGGTCTCCGCAAAGCCGTCGGTGTAGATCGTTGCTACCGTTACCCCGCGCTTCCCGCATTCTTCGATCGCCCGCGGCACGGCGTCGACCGGCACCATGATGAATGCATGGTCGATCCGGCCAGGCGCATCAAGGATCGACGGGTAAGCCCGCTCGCCGAAGATCTCGTCGCGCCCGGGGTTGATCGGAACGATGGTGCCGCCGAATCCGTGCGACCGAAGCATGCGCTGCGGTCGAGCTGTGTTCTTCGTGGCGTCACCGGACGCCCCGACGAGGGCGATGGCCCTCGGTGCGAACAAAGCGTCAAACAGATCGCCATGCCGCTGCACGTCAGCGCCCCGGTCGCTGGGAGAAGCGGCGGCCGAAGACCGACTCCGCGATGCGGTTCTGGAGCATCTCGATGGTGCCTCCTGCGATCATCCAGCCGCGGGTACGGCGAAGGCAGTACTCGACAAGCGTTTCGTCGCTGTATCCCATTCCACCCATGACTTGCAGCGCCTCGTTGGCAACATCGAACCCCACTCGGTTGCACTTAACCTTCGCGATGGCGGTCTCCTCGGGTGAGGGGAATCCCTGGTCAGCGTTCACCGCAGCGCGGTAGAGCAGCAACTGAGCGGCATCAAGCTCGATCTTCATGTCGGCGAACTTCCACTGCAGTCCCTGGAACTCCGCCAACGGCCGCCCGAACTGGTGCCTGGTCAGCGCGTGCTCTCGGGCAAGGTCGTAGGCGTAGCGACCAAGTGCAAGCGACCGGGCACTGTTGCCGATGCGCTCGACGTTGAACCCGCTCATCTGGCTCTTGAAACCACCCGGTCCGAGCAAGACGTTCTCGGCCGGCACGTAGACATTGTCGAAGAAGAGCGGATTCCATTCCTCGCCGCCCAGGAAGTTCGCCGGCGCACCAAAGGAGAAGCCCTCTGCGCCTCGCTCGATCAGCACCGACCCAATGCCCTCGATCCCTGGCCCAAATCGCACGTAGACCAGGAATACTGACGCATGCAGGCCGTGGGTCGTGAAGATCTTTGCACCGTTGATGCGGAAGCCATCGCCGTCCGGCGTAGCCGACGTGGTGAGTTCTGTCATTGCGGAACCCGCGTCCGGCTCCGTCATCGCGACGCAGATGACGCCATTACCACGCAGCAGCGGTTCCAGATAGCGCTTCTTCTGATCGTCAGTGCCGAATTGCGCCAGCACCCGCAAGGCGCCGAAGTTGCCGGCCTGGATCACATCCGCGCTCCGGGGGCAGGCGGCGGCAATCTGCTCGATGGCAAGGACCGCGTCCATCAGCGAGCCTCCTGACCCGCCATCCGCCTCATCCACAGTGATGCCGATGAGCCCCAGCTCAGCCATCCGGCTGGCCACGTCCCACGGGTAGTCGCTGCTGTGAGCCCGCTCCAGCGCCCCCTTCGCAAGCTCGCGTCGCGCGAAGTCGCGGACTGAGTCGCTGAACGCCTTCTGCTCGGGCGTGAGGTCAAACTCCATGGAACCGTTCTCCAGTCTGTAGCTGATGGGCATGCATGTGGCCGGCGCTTCCGGACTCCGGCTGAACGGACGCGAAGTCATCGGACGCCAAGAAGTCCGCGCGCGTTGGGAACCGACGGATCGGACGCGTGCCGTCCCAGGTGGCGGCGAGCCTTTCGATCGCGGACATGTACGAGTGGCGGTAGGGCGTCATCGGCACAACGGCGACGACTACACCGACCGATGCCGGGCTCTCGTAGTAGCTGGCGTTCTTCGTGCCGTCGGCGACGTGTATGGTGCTGAGTTCCCTGAACCCAGCGCCCTCAATCGCGCGACAGGATGCGGCGTAATCCTCCGGCCAGAATTCCAGGTGCTGGACCCCTTCACGCCCGCCATCGAGAAACTCGCGGTAGGGCGACGGTGCATCGTTCGACTGGCTGATGAGCTCGAACTGGGTTTCACCTCCATACGTCAACGCGAGCGACATCTGCACGTCGCTCCGTCGTCCGCGATGCATGAACGTCCGGCCCTCCAACCCATCCTCGATGAGGATCCAGGGCCCGACCCCCAGATGCTCTGACCAGATCAGCGCGGCCTGCTCGAGGTCGTGGACGACCATGCTTACCTGCATTCGCTTGCCCAGGATGTCTGGAACGCCATTGCCGCGGGGAAGGGAGTTCATTGGTGTGCCTTTCTTGGTGATTGCAGCAAAGAGGTCTGTCAGCGGCCCGACCACTTCGGCTGGCGCCTTTCCACGAAGGCTGCTATGCCCTCGCGCATATCGGCGCTGGACATTGCCTCAGTCATCGCCCCCTCAGACAGGCGCCAACATTCGACGTCGTCAACGGTGGCGGCCGAATCGATGACCCGCTTGCTCGCACGCACAGCGACCGGTGCATTGGCGGCGATCAGCGCGGCCAGCTCCGTGGCAGCGGTCAGCGCCTCACCCGGTGCCGTCAACCTGTTCACCCAGCCGAGCTCGCTGGCTCGTGTTGCGTCGATTGGTTCCCCGGTCAGCACCATCTCCATCGCGATGTTGCGAGGCAGTCGACGCGGAAGGCGGAACAGACCACCTGCAGCGGCCACGAGCCCGCGCTTGACCTCGGGAATGCCGAACGTTGCCGCGGTCGATGCGACGACCAGGTCCGCAGCCAGACAGATCTCGGTGCCGCCGGCAAGCGCGGGGCCTTCTACCGCCACGATAATCGGCTTGGTCCGTTCTCGTGCCACGAAACCGGCGAAGCCACCCCGAACTGTGCGCAACTTGTCACGCCGGCCCGCACCGATCTCCTTCAGGTCGGCGCCAGCACAAAACACGGGAGGGGTGGCGGTCAACACACCAACCCGTAGCTCCGGATCAGCCTCGAGCCGGTCGACTGCAGCCTCGAGTCCCAAAGCCATCGCGGCGTCGACCGCGTTCCGCGCCTGCGGACGATTGAGGCTGATCGTTACGATGTGATCCCGCACCTCGAACCGGACCACGTCCTCGGCGGGCGGGGCGACCAAGGCGCCAGGGGTGTCAAACTCCGAAGCGCTCATCGCGGGGGCATTCTTATCGCGCCGTCGAGTCGGACGGTCTCGCCGTTTACGTACGAGTTCTCTAGCAGCGTCACGGCCATCGCGGCATAGTCCTCAGGTGCCCCGAGACGGCGGGGGTGCGGAACCGCGCTTGCAAGCGCCTCCCGCAAGTCGTCCCGAAGTCGCGCCAGCATGGCGGTGTCAAACGTGCCCGGCGCAATCGTGTTGACTCGGATCTGCCGGCTGGCCAGGTCTCGCGCCGCCACCAAGGTCATGCCATGGACAGCGGCCTTCGACGCCGTGTAGGCCGTTTGACCTATCTGGCCATCGAACGCAGCGATCGACGCCGTCAGCACGATGGCTCCCCGATCGCCGCCCAGTACATCGTTCGAGGCCATTCTGGCCGCCGCGAGCCGGAGCACGTTGTAGGTACCGAACAGATTGACTTCGACGACGTTGCGGAAACTATCGAAATCCCCCGGCTTCCCATCCCGGTCGACAATGCGCAGGCGGTCACCACCGCGGCCTGCGCAGTGCACGACTGCCCGGAGGGTGCCGAGCCGCTCGGCGGCGTCGAATGCCGCACCAAGCGCCAGTTCGTCGAGGATGTCCGCCGGGGCGAACACGGTGCCGTGACCGAGTGACTCTGCCGCCTCGGTTCCCGCCGAGTTGGGTAGGTCGACCAGGACGACGCGAGCACCCCGCGCAACCAAGTCGGCGGCGGTCGCGAGCCCCAGACCGGACGCACCTCCGGTCACGAGTGCCGATTGTCCGCTGAGGTTCACTCGTTGTGCCCTTTCGTAGTCTCGTGGTTCGCTCGCCCGTCCATGCTCAGGCGACGAGTTCGAGCAATGTCGCGTTCGCCGTGCCGCCCGCCTCACAGATGGCTTGGAGACCGAAACGGTGTCCCTCGGCATGCATGTGGTGGATCAGGCGAGTCATCAAGATGGCGCCTGACGCGCCAAGGGGATGCCCGACCGCGATCGCGCCGCCGAGAGGATTCAGCCGCGTGGCATCTGGCCCGATGTCGTTCAGCCACGCGAGTGGCACGGTTGCAAACGCTTCGTTCACCTCAAACGCCCCGATCTCCTCCAGCCGCACGGCGCTGCGCTCCAAGAGCTTCTTGGTTGCCGGAATCGGGGCGGTCAGCACCGACACCGGATCGGCACCTACGGCCACGCCAGAGTGAAGCCGTACCAGCGGGGTGAGTCCCAAAACTCGGGCGTTCTCCGGCGTCGTCACCATGACTGCCGCTGCCCCGTCGGAGATCTGTGACGAGTTCCCTGCGGTGACAACACCGGTGTCCTCGAAGACAGTCGCTAGTTCGGCCAGTTTTTCCATCGACGATCCCCGTCGGATGCCCTCATCGACCGTCAACCGGTCGTCGATGGGCTCTAGTTGCTCTTCGAACAGACCTGCATCCGTGGCTGCTGCTGCCTTCTCGTGCGACTCCAGGGCGAATTCGTCGAGCTGCTGACGCGACAGCTTCCAGTGCCGGGCCATCATCTCTGCTCCAGGTCCCTGCTCGAACGTCGCGTCGGGGTAGCGCTCGGACATCAATGGGCCGTACGGGAAGCCAACCGCCCGGGTCGCCCCCAGCGCAACACGGCTCATCGTCTCCACACCGCCGGCGATCACGAGGTCGTAGCGCCCAGACATGACCCCCATCGCGGCGAACTCAATCGCTTGCTGGCTCGAGCCGCAGGCTCGGTTGATCGTGACCCCGGGGATGTGCTCCGGCCATCCGGCAGCGAGGACCGCGAAACGTCCTACGTTGCCGGACTGGTCGCCCAGTTGGGTGACACATCCCCAGATCACATCGTCCACGACTTCGGGAGCCAATCCCGTTCGCTGGAGAATTCGGGTCAAGACATGGGCCGAGAGGTCGACCGGATGCAGGTTCGCAAGTGCGCCGTTGCGCCGGCCGATCGGGGTCCTGATCGCCTCGACGATCACAGCTTCACGCATGAGCTTCCCCTCCCCCGTGTGCCGGTGGGTAATGTCGGACCTGCCGCGCGTTGGCCCCCCGGTCCGGGGTCACTGGATGCCGCCCATGCACAGATACTTGACCTCGAGATAGTCCTCAAGTCCGTAATGCGAGCCCTCTCGCCCGACTCCCGACTCCTTGATCCCCCCGAAAGGGACGGACTCGTTCGCCATGAGTCCCACATTGATCCCAACCATCCCGGTTTCGAGGGCCTCGGCGACTCGCCAGATCCGGCCGATGTCACGACTGTAGAGATATGCGGCGAGCCCGAACTCGGTGGCGTTGGCAGCGTCGATGAGCTCGCGCTCGTCGGTAAAGCGAAACAGCGGCGCCAGGGGTCCGAACGTCTCATCACACGACACCAGCGCGTCGCGGGTGACGTCGGCGATCACGGTCGGCTCGAAGAATGCGCCACCGCGGTCGTGGCGCTTTCCTCCGGTGAGAACACGCGCACCCTTTGCTACTGCGTCGGCGACGTGTGACTCGACCTTTTCTACAGCCTGGGCGTTGATGAGCGGCCCCATCGTCACCGCGGGGTCAGCGCCGTCGCCAACGTGCAGCTGCTCGACCCGCTTCACCAGCTCCGCGGCGAACTGTTCATAGATCGAGTCATGCACGTAGAAGCGGTTTGCACCAACGCATGCCTGACCGCTATTGCGGAACTTCGAAGCCAGGGCACCTTCCACTGCAGCCTCGATGTCCGCATCGCCGAAGACGATGAATGGCGCGTTCCCACCCAGCTCGAGCGCGAGCTTCTTAATGGTGCTTGCGCTCTGCTCCATCAGCATCTTGCCAACTGCTGTCGAGCCGGTGAAGGAAAGCTTGCGAACGACGGGATTCGTAGTCAACTCGCGACCCATGTCCTGCGGGTGACCGGTGACGACATTCAGCACCCCCGCGGGGATGCCCGCGCGTGCGGCCAGTTCGGAGAGCGCGAGCGCCGAGAATGGCGTCTCTGTTGCTGGTCGCACAACCATCGTGCAGCCGGCTGCCAGCGCAGCACCAGCCTTGCGCGTGATGATTGTGTTCGGGAAGTTCCACGGTGTGATGGCAGCGCAGACCCCGACCGGCTGCTTGATCACGGCGATGCGACGGTCGTGTGCCGGCGTCGGAATCGTCTCACCGTAGGCTCGGCGCGCCTCCTCCGCGAACCACTCGATGAATTGAGCACCACTGACGACTTCCGACAACGCCTCGAGGTAGGGCTTGCCCTGCTCGGCAGTCAAGATCCGCGCAAGGTCCTCTTGGTTGTCGATGATCAAGTCGAACCACGCCCGCAGCAGTCGACCCCGCTCTTTGGCAAGGAGTGAGCGCCAATGCGGCAGCGCAGCCTCCGCGGCTTCGATCGCCCGGCGTGTCTCCGATGCGCCGAAGTACGGCACCCGGCCGACCTCTACTCCTGTGGCCGGGTTGGCGACCGCGACGGTTTCTTCGGAGTCCGCGGCCACCCAGTGGCCGCCGACGTGACACAGCTGACGCAGAAGGGTCGGGTCTTTGAGGATGAGCTTAGTTTCCATCGGACTCCCCCGGCAGCGCGGGCATCGCTTCGGCACTAAGCGGCCCTGACTTCCAGGTGTCGTGAAAGTTGGCCGGGTACGGATACCAGATCGCGCGGTACTGGGGCGTCTCAAGCTCCGTGTCGACGCAGATGAGCGTCGGACGACCGGAGTCGAGCGCAGCCTCCAGGGCCGGGCCGAACTCTGACGCCTTCGTCACATTTACGCCCTCGGCGCCCATCGCCTGTGCCATAGCCGCGAAGTCAGGGCCCCACAGCTCTTCTTCGCCGACCTTCCGGTAGTCACACATCGATTCGCGGCCATAGACGCGCAACATGGTCTCGCGTTCGATCTGGAGGGAGCGGTTATCCATGACGATCCAGACGATGGGCAGATTCAGCTCAACCGCGGTCGGCACGACTGTGGCGCGCATCAGGAACGCGCCGTCCCCGAGTAGCGCGATAGCGGGCTGGTCGCCGCTGGCCATGCTTGCGCCCAGGACCGACGCGGCACTCCACCCCATTCGGTGCATGAACCCGGAGTGCACAACGTGGCGCGAGGAGGCCGGCAGGAAGGATGGACCGAAACTGAGCATGTGACCGGTGTCGAAGTGAATCGACGCATCAGGGCACTTCTCAGCAACGATTCGCGCTGTGTCCCACGTGACGCGGCCATAGTGCAGCGGTGCGATGTCCGAAGTTCGGATCTCTTCGGTTTGAGCGAGCCATGCAGTCCGCTTTTCGTCGAGGACGGATGTCCACCCGGTCTGCTCAGCCACCTCCCCCTCCCTAGCCGCTTGCGTCATCGCTTCCAGACCGAGCCGCGCGTCGGAGGTCATGGCGACCGCAGTGGGATAAGCGCGACCCAGCTCGCTGGTGTCGATGTCGATGTGGATGAGCTTCGTATTTGTCGGGATGTCAAACAACGTCCACGCGCCGGTATCGATGTCGGTGAAGTGGGTGCCCACCCCGATCACGACGTCGGCGTTCTGCGCGGCGTAGTTGCCCTGACCCGTACCCGCGCGGCCAATACAGCCCAGCGAGAGGCGGTGGTCCTCGGGGAAGGCCGCCTTGCCGGATGGCGTCGTGGCGACGGGGATGCCTGTCGTCTCAGCGAACTCGAGCAGTGCATCCCAGGCCCCAGAGTTCGCGATCCCGCTTCCGACCACGACCGTGGGCCTCTGAGCGGCCCTGATGATCTCGATTGCCTCGGCCACACCCTGCGGATCTGGCGCTGGCGGGCGGTGCATCATGTATGGCGTCGGATCGGGAAGGTCATCGTCGATGAGCGTGTTCTGAATGTCGAACGGGATCGCCATCACCACTGGTCCAGGCCGGCCGGAGTGAGCGGTCTGGTACGCACGGAGAAACATGTCGATCGCAGTGTCCGGCCGGGTGACCATGAGCGACTTCTTGGTGATGGGCTTCATGACCCCGACCCAGTCCTCAGGGCCATGCCGGTAGAACTCTTCGATACCGCCTCGGTCGAACCAGTGGGTGGCCCCAACGCCGACAAGGATCAGCATGCCGATCGACTCATAGTAGGCCGTGGCGATCGGCGGAACGGTGTTCATGTTGCCCGGCCCGACGCTCGTGGTCACGATGGGCAGCGGAGGCTTCCGCGTGCGGCGCCAGTAGCCATCGGCGAGCTCGATCGCGTGGTCCTCGCTCCGAACTGCGACGCTGCGGATGTTCGTCTCGTGGACGAGCGCGTCCAGCAGCGCCCAGTTACCGTGTCCATTGAGCCCGAACGCGGCTTCAGTGCCCATCTGCTCCAGCAAGCGCGCAATGGCCTGGGCAACTGTGATCTGTCCCATGATGTCCTTCTCGGTAGTGCCAGTTGGTTCGTACGGATTGATCACTGTGGGATCACCCGCGGTGCCCTCGAGCGTTGTTAGTCCTGGAAGATCGAGGTGCAGGTGGGAAGCACCTTCACCGATGGGAGAGCGTCTACCTTCTGGAGGAGGTCGAACAGCTCGCGCGACTCTGAATCGGTGTGCGTCTTCGCCGTGCACTCGCGGAACTTGCCCCAAAGCTGCTCTGTCGTGAGCGGGTCGCTCGCATGCCCAGGGATCGTGGCGATGGGACCGCTCTCGAGAACCTCGCCGCTCTTGAAGCGCAGAGTCACGGACTCGGTGGGTGAGAAGACCGGGTCGCGCTCGTCGTACTCGTCGACAGGGACGAGCCTGACCTTCGGAAAGAAGGCTTGGATGTCCGGCCGTTGGACGACCTCATCGGCAAGTTCCGGCACGCCCATCTTGCCTAGGATCACCGCCGCAGCGATCCCGAACTGACCGCTGAACTCAGCCTCCCAACGCGTCTGCGGACGCTCATACACAAGGCAGGTGACCTGGCCCCTGCCCATGCGCACCTCCACGGACTCGACCTCATCCGGATCGACGTCCCGGCCGGCGAGCATGGCAACGGTTCCGTTGAAGGAGCGGTGCAGGAAGTAGCAGGTGGGGTGCAGCTTGATAAGTAGCTTGTGTGTCGGGAGATACCACTCCTTCCCCAGTTTGGAGTCTGAGGTCAGATCCGGCTCCCTTTGGGTCGAATAGGCCATCAAGAAGCCCTGCGGGTTCTCAATCGCGTCGTGACCAGCGGACATTCCGGCAGCAGCAAGACGAGCCGCTTCCAGGCCACCTCGCGCGGCCAGGCCGGCGTGGTAACCCTTCATCATGGAGCCGAAGTTGGAAAACAGCCCACCGGCGTAACTGCCGGCGATTGCGACGGCGGCGGCAGCACGGTCTGCGGGCAGCCCACGGAGCACCGCACCAGCGGCAGCTGCGGCCATGGCTCCGAAAACCGACGTCGGGTGCCATCCCTTGGCGTGGTAGCTGCGATCGCGCCGCCACAGCTCGCACCACACCTCGTACCCTGCTACGTATGCCGTAACAACGTCGCGACCGTCCGAGCCCAGGAACTCGGCTTCAGCCAGGATAGCCGGCACGAGCACCGCGCTGGGATGTCCTGACATCGACTGGTCGTCGTAGTCGAGCGAGTGTGCGATGGCCCCGGCAAGGAGCGCTGCTTCTGGCGCGGCGACGCGCTCGGACGACAGGCACGACCGCGCCTCCGCCGCGCCCAGCGGCCGCGCCAGAGTTTTGCGGACGACCTCGGCCACCGGCTGATCGATGCCGACCATGATGACCGCAACGGTGTCGGTGAACGCGTCGCGGACCATGGGAAGGACCTCCGGCGGTAGGTCGTCGTACGTCACCGAGGCGAGGAACTCGCCGATGTCAGAAGTCAGTGATCCCACCCGATGTCTCCTTATATGACAGGTCCGCGACTCGAACTCGACAGACATCTGGGTGTCGGACTGCAGAACCCGAGACCCTCTGTGATGTGTTCGGTATTTCGAAGGACCATTCGTGATTGCGTAGGAATGTACGCGGCTGAAGAGGTCTGGTCAAGCCGAGATGCCGACCGCTTGGGAACCACCTGCGGCGGGCGCGCCCTGACGAGACAGGTGGACGTCCCGGCATGCACTGGGCCACTGCCGCTTGTCGACGCGAAATTCCTCGACTCGAGGCCGGGTGTGCTTCCTTACGCAATCGCGAACACAAATGCGGTATCTTGGACGAGGTGTTTCAACCGCAACCGGCGCTCTAGAGCCGCTTGGCGCCGCCGTAGGAGCAAGTGGAGCCCCCATGATCGAACAACTCATACCGCCGGGCATGCGCAGCGTCCTCGGTCCGCGCATGCAGGTCGGCATGGTCGTGCGCGACCTCGAGGTGGCGACAGAGTTCTGGGCCCAGCACCTCGGGATCGGCCCATGGATCGCCATGAAGAGCTCGAGCGCCGACCGACGCTTCGTTCATCGGGGCGCGGAGTCGCCAGTGGAGATGGAGCTGGCATTCTCGTACGCCGGAGACACTCAGCTCGAAATCATCGCCCAGACCAACGATGCTCCGTCACCCTACAAAGAGTTCCTGGATGAGGGACGCGAAGGAGTCCATCATCTCGGCTTCTGGCCCGAAGACTTCGAGGGGTCGTGTAGCGCGCTGCGGTCAGCTGGCTTTGAGGAACTGTTCGCGCTCTATCTCCCGGACGGATCTAGCAATGTGACCTACTACTCGAGTCCCGCGTTCATCGGCTTGGTCGTCGAGCTCGCACCGATGACGCCGTTTCGGCGGAAGTACATGACCGCGATCGAGAAGCTGGCGCAGTCCTGGGACGGCAGCCATCCGCTACGTCGGTTCGGCTCACGAGAAGAGTTCATCGCATCGGACGACTTCCGGCGCGTGGAGGGTGAGGGAAAGTGACGGTGGACACGCCCGGCGCCTGGATGAGCCAAGAGCAGAGCCCGGCATCATGACGTCGGCTGATAAGCACCGCGCAGTGACCTTCATCAGAGTCCCAGCCTGGCACGACGCCCGGACGCCGCAGTACGAATACTGGTACGACAACGTCCACATCCCCTTGCGCATGCGACAACCGGGATTCCTCGGAGCGCAGCGGTACGAAACGCTTCTGGGGCGGCAGCGCTACTTCGTGCTGTACGAGCTGGCGGATGCCACGGCCACGGAATCGCCGGAGTACCTGGCCCTTCGCAGTTGGGAGGCAGCCCAGCCCGCCGACAGCTTCGAGGCCCCGGCTACTAGCAGGCCGGGATTCGAGCGAGGCATCTACGACCAGACGGCCGGCCCGTCCTGGCCGGACCCGAGCCTCACCGCACCGGTGGCTCATATCGCGGGCTTCCAACCCTCGGAGATCAGCGAGGAAGAGTTCTTGAAGAAGCTCGAGCTGATGTATGGCACTCTGTTCCGAGCGATCCCGCAGATCGCTGCCGTGCGCCTGTTCAGGCTCACCGGCCACAGCTTCAGGGGCAGTGCCAAGAAGACTCAAATGCACACGCGCTTCCCTCGTGTCATCGCGATTTCGTACCTCGCCGAAGAGTCGGTGATGAACGCAGCCAAATTCGCGGAGGTGCAAAGGGACGCCCGGCTCCTGGAGAATCAGCGCGACCACGAGCCTTACCTGATGGTCGGTCGGCTCAAGCACACAGCGTTCGGCGCCGCTGGGTGAGGTTTCAAGACCACTCTCGATCACCGGAGGGCGGCCAGAGCCGGCCATATCGCTCCGCTCACCCTGCACCCGCTCCGCTGCCCATCACAGGCGCGGGGGCTTGCGGCCCATCGCAGCAACGATTCAACCCATGTTGGCCAGGGCCTCGAGGTGCCTGCCGCCGTGAACAAACCGATATCCCGCACCAGCGGTGGTCATAGCCTCCCGAGGACGTCGCGCTGGAAGGCCTGCATCTCTTCCACGACTACCTCGGCTCGCTGATGCTCGAAGCGGAAGTCGATGGCAGTGACACCGAGGTCACGCACAACGTTGAGATCAGACGCGAAATCAGCATCGCCGCCGGCAAACAGGCGACGCGTCCCGTCGCTCGCCGTCGGGGATAGGCGATGTCCATGCTCGGCGACCCGCAAGGCGATGTCGATGGAGCCCGGGTCGCGGCCAGCGGCTTCCGCAAGGTCCCGAAGTCGTCCGATACCGGCCTGGAGTCGATCGACAGTGTCCAATGGCTTCGACTGGTCGTTCATCATCGGATACCACGCGTCCCCCAGCCGGGCAGCGCGGCGCATCGCGGGACCACTCATCCCCCCAATCCACAGCGGCGGGTGTGGTCTCTGAGCCGGCTTGGGCTCCAAGCCAATGCCGTAGACCTGGATGTGCTCGCCTTCGTACTCGACGACCTCCTCAGTCCACAGCAGCTTCATGACCTCCAGGTACTCATCGGTGACACGGCCCCGCCTTTCGAAGGCAGGAGCGCCCAAGGCTTCGAACTCGTCCTTGATCCATCCGGTTCCCGCCCCCACCGTCACCCGCCCACCTGACAGCACGTCGATCGTGGCCAACATCTTGGCTGCGAGAACGGGCGGGCGATAGGGCACCACCATGACCGCCGTCACGAAGCGCAAAGCGCGAGTGCGGCCCGCAAGAAAGGCAATCGTCGTGACCTGTTCATGACAGCGGCCGTAACCGATATCGGTGTCGCCTTCGTCGCTGTTGTTGTACTTGGCCCGCAGAGACCGCTGGACAACCATGTGGTCGAAGACAGTGGTGTAGTCGAAGCCAAGCCGCTCCCCTTCCATCACCAGATCGGCGAGCTCTTGCGTATCAGTCATGGCACGGGGCGTTCGAACATCGAATCCGATGTGCATCGGCGCGGGCTCCTTCTGCAAGTAGGTCCAGGGACGGCACCGCGTTCCCGTCGGAACGGCCAGCGGCGCGCGCACTGCACTGTCCCTTCTAGAGTAGCGCGGCGTTCTCTTTTACGTATGCTAGGTCTAGATGATGAACACATCGTCAGCGTCCAGGGCCTCGCCCTAACCTCTAATCCTGCCCCTCGTCCACGACAGTTTGAGGATTGCGACGCTCCAACAGCCACACTGCCTGCAGGAGATATAGATGATCACCCTGGGACTCGAGTCCGCCGTCGTGCCAGTGACCGGAGCCGCTTCCGGCATCGGCCTGGCTATCGCCGAGCGACTGCGCTCCGAGGGCGCGACGCCTCTGTTGATCGACGTGGACGAGTCTGGGCTGCGCGACGCAGCAGAGAGGGTGTACGGCGCCGACTCGAATCCGCGCTACACCTACCCTGTCGATGTCAGCGACTCGTCGGCGGTCGATGCTTGCTTGGCGGAGATCGGCGTTGACCATGGCCCCATCTCGCACGCGGTCGCCAGTGCCGGGATACTCGGCCCCTCCGATGCTCTTGGCCTCACCGATGAAGTGTGGCATCGCGTGATGGACGTCAACCTTAACGGGGCGATGTACTTCTGCCGGGGTGCCGCACGACAGCTCGCTGACCGCGGCCGCGGAGGATCGATTGTGACGATTTCCTCGCTGGGAGGGCTTGCGGCGCGAGAGAACCGGGTGAGCTATGTCGCGTCCAAGGCTGCGTTGATCAACCTGACCAGGGCGTTCGCCCTGGATTTAGGCCATTTGGGCATTCGCGTGAATTCGGTCGCCCCTGGGCTCGTCGACACGCCGATTCAGTCCAACAACCAGGATAGGTTTCGGGAGCTCGCCGAGACCGTGCCCCTGCGGCGCATCGGGACCCCGGACGACGTAGCAAAGGTGGTCATGTTCCTGCTTTCGGATCTGGCTGGCTACGTGACCGGAGAAACGGTCGTTGTCGACGGGGGCCTCGTGGCGAGGTACAGGTGACCGGACTGGACACGGGATCGGCACCATGTTCGTTATCACGAATCTCGACGTGATATTATGAACGCCCGGGAACTCGGCGGATCGCCCTGATCACCGCATGGAGGCGCGTGGTGGATGTAGATCGCTATGAACAAGGCGTCCGCATTCGGCGCGAGGTACACGGTGACGAGGTCGTCGACGCTATACACGACGCCACCGATGCGTTTTCGCAGCCGATGCAGGACCTCCTCAACGAGTATTGCTGGGGAACGGTCTGGAGCCGCACTGGCCTGGATCGGCGGAGCCGGAGCATCCTCAACATCGGGATGTTGGCTGCGCTGAACCAGCCTGATGCGCTTGCCGGACATATGCGCTCCGCTCTGAACAACGGGGTCAGCTGGACGGAGATCCGTGAGTGCCTTCTTCAGGTTGCGGTGTACGTCGGCATGCCGGCCGCGCTCGCCGCGTTTGAGGTCGCGCGAAAGGTTCGAGCGGAGACCGATGCGCTTGGCTGACTGCCTAGCTAGGCATCCAGTGCAGTCGATCTTGGCAGGCGGACCAGCCCCGGTCTCCGGCTGGGACAGCCTCCAGCTAGCCGCGGTACGACCGAATCCCAGGCCGTGCGACGGATCTTGCGCGGTTGAAAGACGCGCTCCAGTAACGGAAGGGTCTTAATGAAGTACCTCGTCCGTGAGTACGCCGACGACGACCTCGACCACGTGTTGCACCTGTGGGACGAAACAGCCTCGCTCGGTCAGCTGAGCATCTTCACAGTGGGCGAGTGCCTGGCCGCACTACAGGCCCATCATCCGGCAACCGTCGCGATCAGCGACGGCAGGCTAATTGGTGTCGCCGTGGCACGTGTCGACGATGACCGCGCGTGGATCATGCGGATCGCAGTACACCCCCAACGCCGCGGGGAAGGGGTTCCCAGCGCACTTTTAGGCAGCCTTGAGCGCCTGCTCCTCACACGAGGGTCACGACGAATCGCTTACGTCCTTCCCCACGAAGAGCGCATAGCCGAAGGCCTCACCAAGGCGGGCTACAACCGTCACCCTGCGATCGCCTACTACGAGAAGCGCGAGGGCCTCGGCCCCGGAGAAGCCTCAATGCTCGAAGTTCTCGGAGGCCAGGTACTTCCGGCGGGCCTCTGGGAAGACCTCTCCGGGATGAAGTTCGAAAAGGAACTGATCGAGTCACGCATTGTTGCCCCTCTCCAACACCGTGAGTCCGCTCGGGCGAACGGGCTTGAGCCGCCACGGTCGGTGGTTCTCTTCGGCCCTCCTGGGACCGGAAAGACCACCTTCGCTCGTGCGATCGCCAGCCGCTTGGGTTGGCCGTTCGTCGAGATCTATCCGTCCCGCCTGACGGCGGAATCTGGTGGGCTCGCAGCGGGACTGCGAGGCACCTTCGAGTGTGTCAGCCGGCTCGAGAAAGTGGTTGTCTTCATCGACGAAGTCGAGGAAATCGCGCCTGAGCGCACGTTCCCCCCTCTGGGTGAACCAGGGAGGGGAGCGCACGGTGTTGTCAACGAGATGCTCAAGATCATTCCCGCTTTCCGGGAACGCGACGCTCGCCTCCTCATTTGCGCCACGAACTCCGTGCGGAGTCTGGATCGAGCGTTTCTTCGCCCGGGACGGTTTGATTACCTCATCCCCGTCGGGCCTCCGGACGACGAGGCACGTGCGGCAATGTGGTCACGCCTGGTCCTGCGAGCGGAACGGTTGGACGTCGACATCGACCGCCTAGTCGCAGCGTCGAACTCTCTGACGCCAGCCGACATAAGTCAGTGCGCTCAGGCTGCTGCTCATCAAGCATTTGCCCGCGAGATGCGTGGCGTGGGCCCCAGCGGCGCCCGAGGCGCAACGACGGAGGACTACCTCCATGCACTCGCCCAAGTGCGGCCAAGCGTCTCCGAGGAAAGCATTGCCCAGTTCCGACAGGACATAGACCAGTTCGCCCGGACCTGACGCCAACCTGACGAGCCGCGGCGTCGCAGCGGTCGTGACCCAGTGCTTCCTAGTCGCTTCCTAGTCGCGCGGAACCGTCGTAGTGCCGGCGGCCTGCGCGAGCTCCGCAATGCGCCGCCCGGTGAAGTGGGTGATGCCGGGCGGCTGGGAGGACATGCCAGCGTCGACGGGGAACACCGCGCCCGTGATGTAGCGGCCTGTCTCAGCCGCGAGGAACAGCATCGCATCGGAGATCACTCGTGGTTCGATCCAGGGAATTGGCAGCTGGTTCACCGAGGTGAGGACATACTCCATGTCCTTGTACGTCGGGTTCTCGACGCCTGGGACGAACCTGGTCAGGTTGGCCTCATTGAGAATCAACGGCGTCGCGACGTTGGTCGGGCACACGAGGTTTACCCGGATCCAGTGCGGCGAAAGGTCGGCCGCGAGGCACTTCGTCAACCCGACCAGTGCGTGCTTAGCCGCGGTGTACCCCGCGTTGTTGTAGATCGGCACCAGGGAAGCCGCCGAGCCGGTGATGATGATCGAGCCGCCCTCGTTCTTGAGGTACGGGACAGTTGCAGACACGGTGCGGAAGACCGCGTTCAGGTTGATCGCGACCACAGTATCGAACACCTCGTCGGTGTCTTCGTCCTCGAGAGTATGACCGCGACCGATTCCGGCGTTCGCGATGACGGTGTCTAGCCTGCCGAGCTCGGTGACTCCTTCGGCCGCCGCCTCACGCAGTTGAGCACTGTCCCGAGCGTCCGCGCGCAAAGCCACGCACCGGCGCCCGAGGTTCTCCACCATCTTGGCGGTCTCCTGCAGGTCCTCGGCGGTGCCCAGTGGATAGCGGACGAAAGGAATGTCCTCGCAGATGTCGAGGGCGATGACATCGGCCCCTTCCTCGGCGAACCTGACTGCATGCGAGCGGCCCTGGCCGCGAGCAGCACCTGTAATCAGGACGACCCGCCCATCCATCTGTCCCATTCCTGACACTCCTCACCATGAACCGCCGCGGCGACAAGCCACACGCGCCTGCTTCCCCAACTGATAGAGCCTCTTAGGTAGAGCGTCCGGTCCGACGGGGCAGTCCAATGCAGATTCATTAATACGAATCGCAAAACCGTATATCGAACTCGTGGCTTGCGCAAGCAGCGCAGGACGGTCCGGCTTGTTCCCCCGTGTCGCCAGCTCGTTCGCTATGATGAACACACGCGGTCGTCTTCCACGCCGAGGCCTTCCGCGTGCAATCGGCATCGAGAAAGTGACGGAAACCACGAATGAGCGTCTCTCAGGGTCGCGAACCCTCCCCGGCCGGCGAGCACCGCACGGTCGCGCGCGTCATGTCACTGCTCGAACTGGTCCTCGCGAGCGATCCGCAAGGGCTGCGACTGGGCGAGTTGTCGAACGCGATCGACGCGCCGAAATCGTCCGTGCATGGTCTGACGAAGGGCCTCGTAGCAATCGGATACCTCCGGGAGGAGGATGGCCGCTACATCATCGGACCTGCCATCTCGACCCTGCTGGCCGTCGGTCCGAGCTCGCTTCCCTCCATGTACCGCCATGCAATGGAGGACCTCACCGAAAGGTGGGATGAAACCACGATGCTCGCGACGCTCGTCGGCGAATCTTTGGTTTACCTCGACGCCGTCGAGCCTGCCGCCTTCATCCGGGCTGCCCCCGAAGTCAACAAGCGACTTTCCTTGTGGCCAAGAAGTTCCGGCAAGTGCTTCGTTGCGTTTATGGACGAGCGCAAGCGCAACCTGTACCTCCGCCGCAACAAAGAAGCCCCGACCGACTCGCCCGAGCTCCGCGCCGAGCTTGAGGAGATCAGACAGACAAACCTCGCAAAGAACGTCGGAGGCTCCCACCAGGGTCACCTAGGCATAGCAAGCCCCATCCACCTCGGGGGCGGACCGGTGACCATTGCGATCGCGATCGTCGGGCCGCTAGCGCGAATGGAGGACAAACTCGACCAGATGTCCCGGGATTTGGTTGAGACCGTGCAGTCACTGAGTCCGAGCTACCAAATGAATGGTTCAGCCAGCGGGCGGTAGTTAGTGTCGACCGCTCGCGCGGCGACCCGAGAGCAGCCGAGTGGAAGTGAGTGATTAGTGGCAGAGATCCTGTCGCAGCTTCCGAGCGAATACCTGATGGAGCATTCGCCACAAGCCGGAGCAGCACTGCGCGAGCTGCGAGACGCGCTGGTGTCTTCGGGCCCCCTCGATCGGCGAACATGCGAGCTGATCGTCATAGCTGGCCTCGCCACCGAAGGATTCGAGGACTCGTTCAAGGTCCACGCACGTCGACTCATCGCCCTCGGAGCGACGCCGGAGGAGATGAAGCACGCCGTGGCAGTAACGCTCGGAGCCTCCTCAGTGCTGTTCCAGGTGGCCCGCGCGATCACGTGGATCGATGAACTCAGCGAGGCCGCGCCACCTGACTCGGACCCGTCAGACGCTCGATCAACCGCTGACCAATAGGACCGCGTTGACGATTCCACGAGCCGGACTTCTCTCCATATAGGAACTGTCGTACGATATTCCGCACTCAACGGACGAACGGCAGCCACGTGACCCCTGACTCATCGCTAGTGTCTTCGATCGACGACGTGCTCGGCGGAAAGGACGCCGTTACTCTCATCCAGGCCATCTCGCCGACTGCGCTAGCCGTGGTCGTTGATTTCTTTGCGGCGCCGGCCGCGAGCGGGAACCTGACCGGTCGCATGAGGGAGCTGTTGCTCCTAGCCATGCATGCCACCCCCACATCTCTGGACGCACAGGCGGTCGAGCGCCAAGTCAGGCGTTCGCTCGATGCCGGTGCGACGCCGGCCGACGTTGTCGATGTCCTCCTGACCACGGTCGGCGTCGCGAACCATGCGCTCTACGCCGCCATGCCGATGTTCGAGGAGGAGCTCGCTCGTGCCGGCATGGAGCTCGAAGAGAGCGGGTCGCTCGACGAGAGGTTCGAGTTCGCTAAGCAAGAGTTTCTCGACGCCCGCGGGTTCTGGAACGCCGACCGCGAGCGGTTTGCCCGCCTGATGCCCGCCTACTTTCACGCCGTCTGTCGCCTGTCGGTCGAGCCGTGGAAGAACGGGTCGCTCACGATCAAAGAGCATGAGCTCGTCTGCATCGCCATCGACTGTGTCGTCACTCACGGGTACGAGCCAGGACTGAGATTGCATATCGGCAGGGCAATCGCTTCCGGCGCAACACCCGGTGAAATTCTCGAGGTGTTCCAGATTGCCGGCACCCACGGGATCGAGAGCCTTGCCTTGGGTCTGCGCGCTCTCACCAACGTCGCGGAGGTCAGGCGCTGACCGGCAGGAGACAGTTCGCCGCTCGCACGCGTGCATCGCCTGAGAGCTGGCTACGAACCATTAGATCCCTCCCCTCGTTATTGCAGCCTTCTCAGGAAGCACGTTCTTGCCAGGATCGGAGTCGACATGGAGCTAATCAGGCCCACCGCAGGAACCGAATCCGAGCGGTCGCTCGGACCGTTCACCGGAGACATCTGGCGGGACATGTTCCATGTGGGACACGAAACGGTGGTGGGAAGCGTGCACTTCACACCGTGTGCCCGCACGCACTGGCACCGGCACCCGCACGGGCAGCTGCTCATTATCGTCGCAGGCGAGGGCCTCGTCGTCGATGACGAGCAGACGTTGCGCGTCAGCGTAGGCGACATGATCTACACGCCCCCCGGAGGACGTCACTGGCACGGCGCTTCCGCAGACCGGTTCATGATGCACACCGCGATCACTTTCGGAGGGGGCGCTGTGACCTGGGAGGACGAGGTTTCGAACACCGAATACGAGTTGGCAGCAGGGGTATCCCCGCATCTCGACTCCCGTCCGTAGTCGGCCGCCCTCCGCCCGCGTTCGCGCTGGTGGACTGGGAGCGTTCGTGATATCGTATGCCGAGGCGTTATTTTGAACGCCGATCTCTACCGTGCATCGCTTCCCACGTCGGTTCGGGAGATGTGCTGCCACAAAAGGTCGATAGGAAGCCTACGAACTTGCGATCGCGTCAACGGCCCAACGATCGGAGTCCGGTGCGCGTCACGAGCGCCATGGCGATATTGCTTGCGGCGTTGACCATTTGCGCGCCCATCTCCATGGACCTGTACCTGCCGGCATTGCCTGCCCTGACGCGCGACCTTGGGACAACCACATCGGCCGCTCAACTGACCATCACGGCATGCCTCACCGGACTTGCGCTCGGTCAGGTGATTACGGGGCCGCTCTCCGACCGTTTTGGAAGGCGACGACCTTTACTGGTCGGCCTGGCCGCTTTCGTCCTCGCGTCGGGTGCTTGCGCCTTGAGCCCGTCAATCGAAACGCTGATTCTTGCCAGGCTGGGACAGGGCTTTGCAGCCGCGACGGGTATCGTCATAGCTCAAGCCTCTGGCCGAGACCTCTACTCAGGTCAACGCCTGCTCGAGTACTACAGCAGACTCGCCGTCCTCGGTGGACTCGCAGCGATAGTAGGACCGGTGCTCGGAAGCCATGTCGCACGGTTGACGGGGTGGCGCGGCATGTTTCTGCTTCTGTGCCTCGTCGGATCGGTTCTCTTGGCGGCGTCTGCGCGGGTCGCTCGCGAGACGTTGCCCCTCAGCAGTCGCACCGGTCCCGGACTACATGTCCTGCTAGGGCGATTTCATGGCATGGCCCGCGATGGGCTCTTCATCGGCGCGGTGATCACGATGGGAGGTATCCAGGCGGCTTCCTTCGCGTACCTAGCGGGCGGCACCTTCATTCTTCAAGAGATCTACGGTCTCTCAGCGCAGGGTTACGCCTTGATCTTTGCTATCACAGCGACCGGGTACATGTCCTTCGGGTCGCTCTCCGCTCGATTGTCAGTCCGCTGGTCGGAAATGGCCGTGCTGGCCTTGGGATTGACCTTGGCCGGTCTGGCAGCCGCTGGTCTCATTCTGGCGGCCTTCGCGCACCTCCCCCTACTGTGCATGACGGTTCCGATGTTTGCACTGCTTAGCGGGGTGGGTTTGACCGTTCCTCCGACCACCTCGCTGGCAATGGGCGGCTATCCCCATCTGGCGGGAACCGCGGCGTCAGTGCTGCAAGCCGCAAGGTTCGGCTTCGGCGCGTCGCTTGTGCCACTCGTCGGCATTGCGGGACCAGAAGACGCTCGACCCTTCGCGATCATCGTCGCTTCGGGCGTTGGAACTGCATCGCTCGCCTACATAGCCCTGATGCGCCCGCGGTTCTCGAACTCCATCGAGCAGGTCGAGTCCGCACGTGCCTAGAGGTGGCTGATGAGTCACGCCACTGAACTCACCGCACCGTTCGCTTTCGACAGTTCTCGCTCACGCTTGGCCGCTTGTTGGCCAGGATTGGGCAACGGGAGCACCGGCGGTGGCGGCGGAGCTCCAAATCGGTGCCGCTTCAGCGCCTGAATGGCTCGCCTCCACTGTCGCCGATCTACACCGAAACCTCGTGGCGCACCCCTATTTCGGCACTGCGGATCGAGACGTCGACGGCCCGACGCTCGCTCGACAGCTCGGGTTCAGGTCGCTCGACGTGCTGCCAAGCGTTGGCCCGCGGCTGTCTCCCAGACGTCTTGGGCTTCCTCTCGAACCGCGGCCACCCACCTCATTTCGTTGCCCATGTTCCGGCGTACGGTCACCGACTGCAGTTAGGTTCAATGCACGGAGGGGAGGGTGCAGCGTGTGCAGGGGTCGGAGGCGGCGTAGAAGGAGTTCAGCTTCAGTCCGGGTTGAGCCGGATGTAGGTGCCGCTGGCGACGAGCGCGTCGGGGCCGCTTGACCCACTCCTCGTCGGAGCCGGTGCACCATTGGTCGGCGTCCGCTGGTTGAGCTCGGCGATCTCGGCAACCAGGCAAGGATGTCCTCGTGTGCGGTCGGCTGCTGCATGTTTGAGGCTCGGGCACTTGAGAAGGGCTCCGTTTCGTTGTCAGCGACGGCTGAAAACTGACCCCGGAGCGTCGGCCGAATTTTGACCCCCTTCGAACTCCCACTTCGTCGGGGCGAGTCGGAGAGTGCGCGGTCGAGGGCAGCCTCGCGTGCATCGCGACGCTAGCTGCCTCTATGGCATCAGTGGGAGCGACCCTTGCCCTTGGGCGTCCTCGTAACCAGTCCTGATTGACATCAGATCCACTGCGTGCCGATCGAGACGGAGATCCTCATCGGTCTCTGGCATCCAGGAAGGACACGGCACGACGCGGGAGCCCTCGAACGCGACGAACACCGTCAGACATTGGGTAGCCGTAAGCATTTCGTCTCCGCGTACATCGTTCGACCTGACGTGGACGGCTATGTGCATGCTCGAGGTTCCAGTGTGGATCAGCCGAGCCTCTACTTCGACTAGGTGGCCGATCGGAATCGGGCGAAGGAAGTGCGTGCCGCCGACGAAGACCGCAGCATTTTCCACGTTCCCGGTCCATCGAGTGACGAGCGCGTGCGCTGCTTCGTCGATCCATCGCATCACGATTCCACCATGAACCTTGCCGCCCCAGTTGACGTCGCTGGGAGCAGCGAGGAATCGAAGCAGGACTCTGGGTGCAGTGCCCTCCGCGGTGTAGGACTGAAGGCGTACCCGCTGCTCAATATCCGTGCGCAGGTGGTTGTGCACCGCCACCCGAGAAGCGGCCATCTCCTGCTCCACAGAGTTGGGAACCCAGCTTGGAACTGGCACAGGACGGCGCTCATCGTCCACCGCAACAAAGGTGATGTAGCATCGGGCGGCCGCCGAAAGAGTGGCTTCACGTGGGTCACCAGACGCGACTGTCACTTCGATGTGCATCGAAGACCTGCCCGTAGAAACCAAGCGGGCCGTGGTTTCTACGAGGTCTCCGACTCGTACTGGTCTGGAAAAATTCACATGCCCGATGTATGCCGTGACCGCATATTTACCGCTCCATGAGGTTGCGACGGCGTAACCAGCTTTGTCGATCCACTCTTGAACGCGGCCTGCATCGATGCCCCCGGAATAGCCTCGGTCGGCCGGCGCGGCCAGGTGTCGAAGGACCGCCACACCGACGTGACCGGCGCCGTACGCAATGGGCTCCGTCATGCTGCTACGTGCGCGAGACTCGCCGGTCCGGGCGCTACATGCCCGTCAGGGAAGATGGCTCCGCCGTCCTCGAAGCGAATCACGCCGTTACACAGAAGGCACCAACCCTGCTCCGAGTGATCCACCGCGACATACGCAGTCATTGCCGCGCGCTCGTCTGCGGTAGGGCAGTGCGGGTTGTGATGGCATAACATCGCTTCTCCTCTCTCCCGTTTAGGTCGCTTCGTGCGATCGCCGGACGGACAACTACGTCTGATCACGGCTCGGCGGTTTACGCAAGCGGTTCCGAAATGCGTGCTCCAATCAGCGGATTTGTTCGTATTTACGCTTGGCCGTTCGTTATCAAGGATATGATGTTCAGCCACTGCCGTCTTGTCAAGGTTGACGGAGCACCCGTCTAGGCTCAGCGCAGGATCGATCAGGACACACGAGGTATTGGAGGCGATTACCGCCTTCGCGGCAGCGCCTGGGAAGTTGAGTCCAGCAAAGTGGTGGTGTACGACGTGGTGACCCGTAGTTGCGTGTAGACGTGGGCGCGGTCATCGTGGCGCCCTTCTTCGAGTGGGTCGTCGAAGATCTCTCTAACAATCACGCGGTGACCGCGCCCACGTCGACGACCGGGTCAGCGTCACCACGTGGCACACCACTCTGCTGGACGCAACTCCAGGGTCCACCTACGGCGACTCGAGTTGGTCCGATGTTGTGTCGGACCTGTCCACTTGCGTGGCTGACGACTCAGTTCGCAGGACCGCCTGCGGTGGACGTGTACCGGCATCTGGAGTTGAACCCCATGAGGTCCCGCGCGAGCCAGCGGGACCTCCGACTGATCGGCGCATCAGCGGTCCCAGGGATCTGCTCTTCGGGCCACGGCAACCGTCTCGTGCTCGGGGCGATCTGGACGATGAAGCACCAGGTGTCGAGGGCCGCGACATGTTCGGCCCCCGCCCGCAGAACTGCCGAGGAATGGCCCCAGCCCATGACGATCGTCCGGCATCGGCATCGGCGTCGCCGACGTTGACATGCGCTATCGGCCGACTACCCGACCCGTGGCGTTCCCCCATCTCTGCGTGCGTGCGCGGGCGCGAGTAGGCCGAGGCGAGAGCACCGCCGTTCCCTCTGCGGGGGTGAGACGAAGGGCACCTTTGGCCCGGCTGGGTCGAGGCCCCAAGCGGGCCGATTGGCCTAACTTCGTCGGATCCGAACAGGCCTTGCCCCCGGAAACCTCCCGGCCAAGGCAAACCAAGAAAGCGAGGCAGCCATGGACAACGACACGAGCAGCACGACGATCAGCGCCAGCCTGCGCTTGATCCTGGTCGACTTGGCCCGACGTGAGGAGGAGCTCGCAGACAACGAGGCCGCGCGCACGCCGTACTGGGCCACATGCCCCCCATCGGTGATCGGCCACCGTACAGCCGCTGCGGCGCTGCGCGCCGAGGCCGACTACCTGGGTCTCGTGGGCTGAGGAGGACGTCATGCACACCGTCTTGCAGCAGAACCAAAGATACCTTCGTGACGCATTCGGGTGCCCGCTCCGTGATGGCGCGTGCGTGCTCGACGCCGACCGGCAGGTCGGATACGTGCGACTCGAGTTCGGTTCCCGCCGCGGCCCGGATTCGGCGTACTGGGATGGCTGGTTTAGCGTGACGCCTTCACGGGCCGGTCACCCTTTGAGGGGGAAAGTCATGCGCGGATCCCTGGTCCAGCTCATTGGGAGCGCGGCATGACCTGGAACACCGCAACCGTCCCCTCTGATGGTCTTGCCGCATTGCTGACCATAATTCGCAGTCGCGGCGGGACGGTCACGAGGAGCCAACCTCAGCCGCATGGCGTCTGCGTGACCTGGACGACGCGAACGAATTGAGCCGGTCGAGTGAGTACCGCGAAGGCGCGACATTGACGCCCTGTCGACGCTTCGCGGTCCCCGACCCCATTGGTCCTCACGCGACGGATTCATCGTTGGAATTCGGCTGCTCGGGACTATGACGTGGTACACGTCCGGTCCTAGCATTCAAGTGCACCTGTGAGGCACGGAGGTCCGAAACGATGCCGTCAGAGATCCTTTCCACGGTTCAGGTTGGTGGCCTGGAGCTTTCACCAGGTGACCACGTATGTGCGTTCTATCCGACGAAGGTCGAACGGGACGAGATTCTGCTTCCGTACCTGGTGGAAGGCATGCATGCCGGCGCAAAGTGCATTGCCGTTCTCGACGCCGACGACGGTGCGGACATCGTCGATGAGCTGGCTGCTGCGCTCGGGCCGGAAATTCCTGCTCCGGACCAACTCGCCCTCCACACCTCCGGTGACACGTACCTTGCCACTGGCTCGTTCAGTACGGACGCGATGTTGGACTTCTGGGAGAAGTCGGTGGGTGGCGCCTTCGAGCACGGATTCTCCTTCGCCCGGGTCGCGGGGGAAATGACGTGGGCCTTGAGCAAGCTCCCTGGCGTCGAACAACTTGTCGGGTACGAGGCGAAGCTCAACCGGTTCCTGCCGCGATTTCCGCAGGTGATCTTGTGCCTGTACGAACTCGAGCGATTCGATGGCGAAGTGCTGGTCGACGTGCTCAAGACGCATCCGAAGGTACTGCTTGGCGGAATGCTGCTCGCCAATCCCTACTACATCGAGCCGGATGAATTCCTCGCAAGCCGCGAGCCATGACGACGACCGCTCCCCGGCCATCAGCCACCCTCGAGACGGATCTCCGCAACCAGCTGTCGAACCTCCAGGGTCTTCTGATGCTGTCCATGCTGATGACCCAGAGCGGTGACGGCGAGAAAATACTGCACCTCGCCGAGACGTCAGTTCCTTCCTTCGGCCGTTGTCACCTCGTCGGCACGATGATCGACCGTCACTGGATGCCCGCTCATTCCGCCGAGTTGTCACCGCAGCAGCAGATCGAGGTGGGCGTGCTGGCCTCGTCCTTGCCGCCGGGCGGAGGCGAGCTCGATATCCCAGGGCATACCTGGGCAAAGGCGCTCCCCCTTAGGAGTCTGAAGAGCCATGTCGGCTTTCTTGTGGTGGGTGCACGAGAGCATCTGCCAAGCGGCAGCGAGCAGTTCCTTTTCCAAGTGCTCGCCCAGCAGACCGGTATCGCACTAGTCAACGCACAACTACACGCCAGCGAGAGATCGACTGCTGCGCAGCTCCGAGAGGCTAACGAGACCCTGGCCGAGACGGTGCGCGTCCTGGAACGCACGACTGACATCCATGTGCGATTCACTCGCGTCGCGGCAGCCAACGAGGGCCAGGACGGCATCGCTCGTGCCCTTTACGAGCTCACCGGGTTCCCGGTGGCGGTCGAGGACCGTTACGGGAACCTGCGAGCCTGGGCGGGGCCCGATCGGCCCGACCCGTACCCAAAGGACCCCGGGGCCCGGCGCGAGCAGATGTTACGGCGGGCGATGAAGGAAGGTCGACCGATCCGGGAAGGCGGGCGTCTCGTGGCGATCGCGAACCCAGCGTCCGACGTGATCGGGGTGCTCGCACTGATCGATCCTGGCAGCCAGGCTGGTGATCAGGAAACCATCGCCATGGAGCACGGCGCCACTGTGCTAGCAATGGAACTTGCCAAGTTGCGCAGCCTTGCCGAGACGGAGCTGCGGTTGCGCCGGGATCTTGTCGACGAACTTCTCGCTGGGACTGATGAGACCAGTGCGCTGGCCCGCGCTCAGGCGCTCGGGCACGACCTCGAGAGGCCGCACCGGGTGGCGGTCATCGAAGGCAATGGTCGCGTGCATGATGCGAACGCATTCTTTATGGCGGTTCGTCGGGTGGCCCGCCAGCTCCGTGCCGGGTCCCTCATGGTGGCTCGCGGGGAGACCGTCGTCCTGCTGTCCGACTGCGAAGTAGCGTGGGAGAAGTTCCGTGACCAGGTGCTCACCGACCTGGGAGGCGGCCGATGTCGCATCGGCGTGGGCGATTTCTGCCAGCGGCCGGCCGACTTTCCGCGCTCGTACCACGAGGCGCAGCTCGCGCTGCGGGTACAGCGCACCGTCAAGGCCTCGGACCGCGCCACGACGTACGCCGATCTCGGTGTGTACCGCATCCTCGCCGAGGCCGAGGACCCCGATACCGTTGACCGCTTTGTACAGCGCTGGCTGGGGCGCCTACTCGAATACGACGCGCAGAAGGGTGCGGAGCTCGTGCACACCCTGAGCCGCTATCTGGAGTGCGGCGGAAGTTATGAAGCCACCGCCAACACCTTGGCCGTACACCGCAGCACGTTGAAGTACCGACTGCAACGGATACGTGAGATCTCAGGCCTCGATATCGGTGATCCTGACATCGCCTTCAACCTCCAGCTCGCAACACGCGGCTGGGAGACGGTACGGGCGCTCAAGGCCTGAGATCCCACGCTCGGCCGCAGTTTTACCGACCGTACCGAGCCCAGTGCTCGGCGAACAGGTCCTCTTCGGTAACCACCACGGGGTCGATGGGACGCGAGACCCACGTAAGGTTGACGAAGTGTCGGGCGTTGACGTTCTCCGTAGTGATATTGCCACCCCATGTGCCGCAGCTAAGGCTGAGCGTGAACGGCAGACCGTTGCGCGGACTGCCAGCCCCCTCGTTGAGGTTCTGGTTCACCATGACCCGAGCGGTTCGTGTTCCATGCGCCAAGGCGTCGACATGGTCAGCGCGTGCGGTGTGGATACCGCAGGTGTGCCCAAGACCTTGGTAGCCGGTGATCTCATTGACCAGCCTCACCGCGTCGCGGATGTTCCCGTGGTAGCGGTATGCGGTCAGAACGACTGACAGCTTCTCTCCTGAGAATGGGTGGTCGTGGCCGACGCCGTCGTCCTCGACAATCAGGAATGTTCGGTCCGCAGCGACGGTGAAGCCAGCGAGGGCCGCGATGGTACCGGCCGGCTTGGCGATCACGTCGGGCGTCGGGATGTGGCCGTCGTCGGGCCACATGGCCGACTGCAGCGCCTGCTTCTCAGCCGACGAGCACAGGTGGCCGCCCCGAGCCTGGAGCTCGGTGAGCAGCTCGTCGTAGACCGAGTTCGCCACCACGATGCTGTTGTCGGCCAAACAGCTGGTGGCGTAGTCGAACGTCTTCGCTGCCACGATCGCGGTGGCCGCGTCGGCGAGGTCCGCCGTCTCGTCGACCACATGTACCGAGTTGCCCACTCCGACGCCGTAGGCGGGCGTGCCGGAGCTGTACGCGGCCTTGACCATCGCCGCGCCGCCGGTCGCGACCACGAGGTCGGCCTGCTCCATCAGGCGCTGCGTCTTCGCGATCGAGGGTTTCCTCAGTGTCTGGATCAGGTCCGCCGGGGCACCGAGCTGCACGCAGGCCTCACGCATGAAGTCCACGACCGCCGCCGTGGTGTCTTTGGTCCGCGGATGCGGCGCGACAACGATCGCGTTTCGTCCCTTGATTGCGAGCAGCGCCTTGAGTGGCGGCGTAGCGTCCGGACCCGTCGTCGGGATAAGTGCAGCAACAACCCCGACCGGTTTCGCGATCTTGACAAGTCCTCGGGCCGAGTCCTCCTCGACCACACCAACAGTGCGGACACTGCGCATGTCAGCCAGTACGCCGAGCACGCGCTTGTTGATCTTGACGACCTTGTCCTCGTAGTTGCCGAAACCGCCCTCGTCCACGGCCAGCTTCGCCAGGCTTTCGGCACGGTCTTGACGCGCCACAGCCCAGGCGATGCCGGTGCACAGCGCGTCCACCTCTTCTTGGGTGTAGTCGGCGATCGCCGCCTGGGCTGCGCGAGCGCGGGCAACGACCTCGTCAACCTCACGTGCCGCCTGATCCTGCTTCTCTTGTGACATCTCCACTCCTGGGTCGTCGAGCTACGCCTTGACGGCACCAACCCTGCATCGAGCTCGGCCGGCGCGGATCGACTGCTCAAGACGAACTCCGTAGCGGAGTTCAGCCCGTCAGGACATCGCAGGACCTAGGACCGACAGCCGATGGTGGATTGAGCGCGGCCGACCGCTGAGGAGGTCACCAATGCAGTTGAACAACGTCACCCTCGGAATTGCGGAGTGGCGAGACCTCATACGCCGGGTCGAGATCGGCGAGGTGCGCGAGCCGCTTGTCAACATCGACGACTCCGACGCCGCGCCTTGGGACGCGATCTTCGTCGGTGGAGGCGCCGCCGGTCGCTTTGGCGCGGCGTACCTGAAGGCCATGGGCGGGCGACCGCTCGTCGTGGACCGTTGGCCGTTCCTGGGCGGGTCGTGTCCACATCAGGCATGCGTTCCGCACCACCTCTTCTCCGAAGCAGCACGGGAGCTTGACTACATGCGCTGGAACTCCGGGACGCTGTGGTTCCCGAAGTTCGACGACTCGACTGCGAGCATTCTCGATCTGATCTCGCTATTTCGGTCCGGCCGCGCCGCTGCGCACGCGTTCATGAACTGGCAGACCAAGGAGCAACTGGGCGTCGAGTACGTTCTGAACGCAGAGGCGACCGTGATTGATTGCCATACCGTCAACGTTGCCGACGGCTCGTACACGGCACGAAACCTTGTGCTCGCCACCGGCGCCCAGACCGCACACCCGCGAATCCCCGGCATCCGCAAACGCGGTGTCTTCGATTTCGCGAGCCTGATCGAAGATCTGGACTACGAGCCCACCAAATGTGTGATCGTTGGCGGCTCGAAAGTGGCCATGGAGTACGGCTCGTTCTTCCAGGCGACGGGGTGTCAGACGACGATCCTCAGTCGCAGTCCGCTGATGCGCGGCACATCTCTTCACCACGTCGATGAAGATCTGCGCATTTTCGTGGTCAGCGGCATGCGCGCGCGTGGCCTGACCGTGCATGAGGACAGCGCCACCCTTGAGATTCTTGGCGACGAGCACGTCGAAGGTGTTCGAGCGCGGCTCGCCGACGGTGCAGAGATCGTGCTCGACACGGACTTCGTGCTTCTCGCGACCGGAGAGCTGCCAGCTACAGCAGAGTTGGTGAGAACGTTGGGCATCGAGCTGGACGAACACGGGTTCGTCGAGGTGGACACCCAGATGCGCACGTCCGTTGCCGGCGTGTACGCCGTCGGTGACCTGATCGGCTCCCCGCTCGAGATGTTCAAGGCACGTAAGTGCGGCATGACCGCCGCCCGCAACATCATGGGAGAGCCATACACCTTAGACCTCTCCCAGTACCCCGATTTCCTGCACACCACCTACGAGGTCACCTGGGTCGGGCTTACCGAGCAAGAGGCGCGTGAGAAGTACGGTGAAATCATTGTCATTCAAATGCCACCGAACGGGCTCGACCAGCCGATCCCGCTTCCACTGGCAGAGGGCTCGATGCTCTACGCATTCACCCGGCCAGAGATCACCGGCTACCAGAAGGCCGTGTTCGATGCCCGCTCGAGGCGTCTGGTCGGCGCACACCATGTCGGGTTTGGCGCCAAGGACGCGTTCCAGTACCTCGATCATCTGATCAAGCGCGGGATCACGATCGATGAGCTCGGCGAGATGAACGAACTGTTCCTCAATCCCGAGCACTTCATCCAACTCTCACGTTTGCGGGCAGGCCAGCATGCTCTGCATGACCTATGAGCGGTCAGGAGCGCAGATTATGACGTCCATATCCAGTGACAGCCGCGCGGACCGGCTACAGAACCTGTTGGCAGCGCATGCGGATCGGTTAGAGAACGCGCCAGCTCAGAGCGTGCTCACTTGGGCACACGAGACCTTCGGCCCAACGCTGTGCGCCACATCTTCCATGGCTGACGCCGTCATGGTGCACCTGCTTGCGCAGTGCGCTCCGGGTACGGACGTACTCTTTCTGGACACAGGAGTGCACTTCCCGGAGACCTTGGCGTTCCGTTCATTGATGGCCCAGAGGTACGACGTACGCGTTGTCGACGTGGCTTGGAGCTCGTCGGGTGCGCGCCGCTCCGAGCTTCAGGGAGAATGGGCCCGTGACCCTGAAGCATGCTGCCGGCGTCGGAAGGTGGACCCACTGAACCGTGCGCTGGCGCCGTATGACGCATGGGTGACAGGGATCCGGCGCGCTGAGTCGGCCAGCCGGAGGCACACGAGGGTGCTTGACTGGGATGAACGAAACCAGGTGATGAAGATAGCTCCGCTCGCTCACTGGTCCGACGACGAGATCAGAAAATACGTCCGCGAGCACGCCCTGCCGAGCCACGCACTGTCAGAGTCGGGCTACACGTCCATCGGCTGCGCCCCTTGCACGGCGCGGCCGACAAACGACGACCCCAGGTCGGGCCGTTGGCCGGGCTGGGAGAAGACGGAGTGCGGCCTGCACCAAGCACCAGCCTTTCCAGCGGGCGTCGTGACCTCCAGGTAGCTCCGCGACCGACTCCGACCCGTCTCGTGTGACGCCGCAGCCGCGATGAGACGTCGGTTCCGCATGCGCTTGGAGAGCCGGCCCGGTTGCCTGCTGCTGGGCAGCCGGTAGTCACGACCCGGGTGAGGCGGTCGTCACCCGCCGTGGTGAACCTTCATGCCTTGACGAGACGCCTGCGCTTGACCGTCCAGCCTTGCGGCAAGGATCCTTCCTTCAGCATCCGGATGGGACAACGTCGGCACTTCGGCTGCGAGCTACAGCACTTCGACTTCGGTTTCAATCGCTTGGGCATGATTCCCGATCCTTCTCGTTGACCGGGAAAGCATCCGAAATCCGCACGTTCGTCACGATCCCGTGCACACCACTCGCGACCAAGGCCAGGCCGGCAGACATCGACACGTGAAGCCGCTGAGGTCCGGTTGGCGTAGATGCGACGCACGTGCAATCTGCCCGACTTCCCTGAAGCACGATGCGGATCGCGAGCGGGCGGCACCCAGCCGGGATCTCGCTCGCCACTGCATCGCTGCGAGGCACCGCCGCAATCCGCACTGTCGAGAGCCGCCTGTCGGGGGACGACACGACGAGCTCAGAGCTTGTGTGCCCGCTCGGGTGTACTCGCGTGATGTAGCGAACGGGGTAGACGGGTTGCTGCGCCTGCGCATCCCGAATCCCAGACCCAGGACCCGCTCGGTCGGGTCGGGTGACGCCATGCACGAGGGGCCCGGACATTGCCACGGCGAATGGTGTTGTGGTGGTCAAAGTTCTCCTCCAGGTGGTGCGTGCCGCCGACTTATCCAGCAGGGGCTCGTGTCGTGTCACTCCTAGACGATGGGCACTGGCAGAGCGTCTGTCAGCCAGAAGGGACGAACCGGTCGAAGTGGATGTGGCGGTCCTTGCAGCCACTTGTCGTCAGGACCTCCACCGCGGCGTCAATCATGAGCGGCGGCCCGCAGAGATATGCCTCCCATCCGGTGGTTGACGGCAGATGCCGCGCAAGCACTTCTGTGATCAGCCCTGTCTCTCCATTCCATGCGGGGTCACCGTTCGGTTCGCTCAGGGCCGGGATGAAGGTCAGCCACTCGTTCTGCCGCGCTAAGTCCTGCAACACCTCGACCAGGAACAGGTCGCGCGCGGTGCGCGCGCCGTAGAGGAAGGTGACCTCGCGCCTGTTGCCCGTGGCTGCCAGATCCCGCAGCATCGCCAGAATCGGGGCCATCCCGGATCCGCCGGCGATCATGACCATCGGGCGGTGGGACAGTTGCACCCCGAACTGGCCAAGGGGACCTCGGAGCTGGAGCTGGTCGCCCACCTTGAGCCGCTGGTCCAGTGCGGTGGAGAACCGGCCCTCCGGGAGTAGCTTGACGATCAGGTCGACTCGCCCGGACTCCATGGAGGGGTTGGCCATCGAAAAGGAACGCCACTGGTCCGGCGCGTCGGGAACAGCGACCTCGACATACTGCCCGGCGACGAATGACATCGCGGACTCGTCGTTTAGACGCAGCCCGAGCCAGCGGATGTCGTGAGTGAGCAGATCGACTCTATCGACGGTGGCAGTGAACTCCTGAACGTGGTGACCGGCCAAATACTGCTCTTCGGTGAGGTCATCCATCGTTTTGGAGACGTCGACTACCAGGTCGCCCGAGTCGGCGAAGGTGGAGCACAGCAGGACCACTCCTGCGTCGCGATCCGCGTCGCTAAGAGCAAAGGACGTGCTCTCCCCCAAGCGGTAGTCGCCGTCCACCACGTGTGCACGGCACGTGCTGCACCCGCCGTGCTTGCAGCCGTACTTCACGTATCGGCCCTGACGTAGGACAGCCTTGAGGATCGATTCCTCGGGTTCGACGTCGAAAGTGTCGTCGAACGGCAAGATCGTTACAGCATTTCCCATGGGAGCGTTGGCCATTCCTTGTCGACGGTTGTGGAATCTTCCGAGGCCGCGTGGAGGTCGGGCAGAAGCGCCCGACCCCCACTGGCGGCCTCACACCCTCAGCGGGTCCTTGACCTCGTACTCGAGCCGCCGGATGTCGTCGATGGTCCACATCCGGTCGGGGTTCAGATGGGGCTGACCCATCAGGGTCTTCCCGTCCGGCCGGACGTAGCCCAGCGCCAAGATCACGTCGGCGAGGTCCATCCCGTCGAAGCGCTCCCACCAGTTCGCACAACCGGTGTAGATGGTCGGGTTGAGCCGGAAGATCCACTCGCAGCCCTCACTGCACACCGCATACCGCTTGCCGTCGCGGTCGAGGATTCGCGTTTCCGGCGCGTCGATGCGCGGCATCACACAGGGCACGTGGCACACCTGGCAGAACGGCGGTAGAGCAGGCAGTTCCTGCATCAACAGCCGTCCTGAGGACGGGTCGCTCATTGCTCGGTAGGCGTCCCAGAGGCCACCGTAGCGTTCGGTCCAGCCCGGGTAGTGCTTCTCGAACCATTCGTAGTCGGTTGGCCCCATGGGGTCGATGCGCCAGAAGTTCAGCGGCCAGATAGCGGCCAGCGCGATGGCAACGGAGTGGTGCATGTCGTTCACGAATCGGGCCACGTCCGGAAGTCGGTCCGGTGGCCGCAGACCGTAAGGTGCCAGCCGGCTCATGTAGGAGCCAACGAAGTCGTCGACGACCCACTCCTCCCATACGTCCTTGTATGCCCAGGGCCGGTTCACGGCGTAGTACTCGGCGACGACGCCCACCAAAGTGTCCATGGACTGGTGCTGGTGCCAGAAGTGCCGTTCCAGTGCTTCTTGGAGGAACGGAACATTTTCGGTCGCCTCCAGGCACGCCATCAGAGTGCTGTAGCCGTTGGCCATGTGCCGCGACTCGTCGGACTGAATGGAGAGGAAGGTGCTCGGCATCGCCTGGTCGCCGTTCACCGTGGCGACCTGGGGCAGCGCCACGACCAGCGGATTGGTGTAGGCCGTTTCCAACACCACCCCCAGACACATCGATACCTCGATCGGGTCACCGGTGTTGAATGGCTGGAACGACGCCCGAGCGAGCGTTCCCACAGGGTGGTTGCCCAGCGCTTGCTGCCCGATGTCGAACCCGGCAGGATCGTGGTAGTTCTTGAGGTAGTACTTGCGCAGAGCCACCTCGAGCTGAGTGTGCCGCACCTCGTCCAGCATCTGGCCGGCGTAGCCTTGCCGAAGTTCCTGGTTCTTCACCGACGAGATCAGGAATCCCGCACCACAGACCGCCTGGTACTCGGCGTCGGTGAACGCAGGGACGGCGAACTTCATGGCCTCCATGAACCGGGGCTCCGCCAGATTCGCGTTGCGGAAACGGACGTTACTGTCCAGGGCGCCGTAGACCCGGTTGTCCTTCTCGCTCTCCATTGCCGCGTAGCCACGCATCATCACCCGGAACGGGTCCTTGCCCTTCGGTGGAATGATGTAACGAGAGGGGAACTTCGGGTCCGGCTTGGCGTAGTCGAACCCCCAGTCGTAGCGCTTGCTCTTCTCGTGGACTGTTTCCAGTTTCGGTGCCACCATCGGTCTGTCTCCTTCGTGCCTAGTCGCGGAACCGCTCGGGGAGGATCTCTGAGTGAATCTCGACGACGCCGTCGTTCACGACGATGCGTCCGTAGTAGGACGTCATGTTCACCAGGAAGTCATGAACCGAGTAGTCACGACCCAGCCGTTCCGACAAACTCTCCATGTCGAACCTGAGCAGTCCGTCCCGCTCGATCTTGAAGAAGCAGTCGTTGTCGGTGATCTTGGCGTCGGGGATCTCCTCCTCGACCATGGCCACCGCCGCCGCCGTCTCCGTGCTACCGATCAGCGAAATGCCGACCGTGTCTCGGACCTTGGTGAAGTCTCGCGTTGACATGTGGTTCCCTTCCGTCTAGGCCGCGGCGGGGACGCGTAGTCCCAGTCCCTCGAGGTAGGTGGCCTGCTTCCGCATCACGTCGTCCAGCGCTGTCGCGAAGGTGGCTGCCTGGGCGGTGGCCTGGTCGAACACGGGTGCGAAGGCGTTACATGCCTCCAGGGCGTACGCGTTCCACTTCTCCACCCACCCGTTGATGAGGGTGCGGTTGTGGCTGCCGTGTTTGGGGTCATCGAGTAGGTGCTCGATCAGGGCAGCCGTCCAGCGATCGGTGCGTGCGCTGTCGGCCTCCGCGGAGGCGATCAGGATCGGAGTCACCACGTCACCATTCGCGGCGGCGAAGCGGCTGAAGTATTCGACCTTGGCGAGGTCACCGAAGAGCCGGTCGAAGCAAAGGTTGATCGCGACGACGATCTCCATCCAGTCGTTGAGAGCGATGATGTTCTCGACGGCCTTGCGCGCGCCTTGCCACACAGGGTCGGTCATCCACGCCGTCATGAAGGTGGAGTCGTCGAACCAGGGGAACGCCTCTTCCAGTTCGAAGGAGTAGTACACGACGCCCTGCAGGTGGCGCAGCTTGTCAGCCGCCTCGAAGACGATCGGGAACGTAGTCGTGTCCGACAGCGCCTCCCGCTCGGCGTAGCACAGGGCGAGGAAGAGCCCGTACTCGACGAAGGGGTAGGTCATGTAGTGCTGCGCAAGTCCGGTACGGACCCAACCCTCGTCGGCGAAAGCGAAGAGGCCGGCGGCGTGTGCGCCGGCAAAGGAACGCTCAAGCGCCTTCTCCGACTCGTTCATGCCCGCGATGTACGGCCGCTGCATCGTCTGGTTCGGGTCCCGGAAGGCGTACCAGTCCGAGCAGCGCACAACCGTGGCGTCCGCGGTGTAGGGATCCCTTCCATCGTCGAACCGAACCGGCCATCCCTGAAACGCATACTGGGCTGGGGTTGACTGCTGACCTACGGTCAGGTCCTCGTACTCGGTTGGGCGCTTGCCCTGCGGCTTGACCCACGTAAACGTTCGGTTGCCCGAGAGGGTGGTTCGTTTCGGTGCTGTGTAGACAGCCATACTGCGACCTCCGATTCCGGTGTGCGCGAGAGCAACGAGGTCCGAAGGTAGAAAGTTCGGTGGCCAGCGGTCTTGGGTTCCCGAGGTCGAATCGCTGAGCGCGTTCTGGCCTCAGAGAATGAGGGCAGGTCGTGACGCCACTGCTATGGATCGGCGCCTGGCCCACCAAGCCTCGGCAGCCGTTGGTCCGGCGGGGACCAACGTGATGTGCCTTCTCGGCCCGCAACGGCACACGAACGGACGCCAGAGGTCGAGCGTAGTGTCCTGAACCCGCGCGCTAACCCTGCTCGTGAGCGGCCGAGAACTCGCGGGCTCGCGCCAGCACGGCATTCTCGGCGCTCTCGATGCTGCCTCGGGCGCGTTCTCGGCGGCGGGCTGCCCGTTGGGCGAGCCGCTCGATGCGCCGCGCGTGCTCCGTCACGCGGTGTGCCGCGCTTCCGCCCAGAACGTCGCGCCTGGCGACGATCATGCCGGGGTCAGTGATGGCGGCTACGTTCAGATCGGCGGTGAGCGGTCGGCCTAGATGTTCACCAGCCGATGCTGCGAGGTCTGTCAACTCGAGTGAAGTGCGACCCGCTGCGACGGCGCGAGCGACCGCTGCACCGACAACCTGGTACGCCGTTCGATAATCGAGGCCCTCGCGAAGGACCATGTGCTCAGCCAGGTCGGCTGCACCCGTGAAATGGGAGGCCGCCTCAGCGGCCAAGTGCTGTTGGTCCACCTCGAGAGTGCCGACGATCATCGTGCCAAGCCGTACGAGTCGGGTGGCGTTTTCGACGACCTTGGACGTCTCACCATAGCCGTGCAGCCAGTTGTCCGTGCGTGCGGAAGGTGTGCGCTGAGCAGCGAGCAACGCTGTTGCCTGGCCAATGAGGACGTTGGTCCCGGATCGGACGACCGCGAGCGCGTATGGGTTGCGCTTCTGCGGAAGCAGAACGGATGCGCGACACAGAGAGGCGTGCAGTGTGACGTACCCAAACGCCGGACTTGCGAAGATCTCCAGGTCCTCGCACAACCGGTCCACCGTAGTAGCTGCCTGGGTTGCGGCAACCGCAACGTCGACGAGCCCGTCCACGGACCACATGATGTCTCGGGTGTGGAAGCCTGGTTCGTCGAAGCCCAGGATCGCGGCATCCCCGACCCGGTTCGTGAGAATGGGTGAACCGCCGACTCCGCCACACCCGACCGGTGATCGGTTGACCCAGACGTAGGCCGCCCAGACGCGACGCAAGTGACGCGTCGCCTCTTCGCCAAATCCGCCGAGGTAGTGACCAAAGGTCGAGGGCTGGGCAGGCTGAAGGTAGGTCGTGTCGGCCCAGGTCGTGGCAGCGTGTCCGCGCGCCTGAGAAGCGAGCGCCTCGACAAGCTCCGTAATCGCTTCGTGCAGGTCGAGCAACTGGCGACGCAACGCGATGCGGAAGGCGATCCGGCCGGCCTCACGCCGAGTCCGGCCGGTGTGAAGCCAGCCAGCAAGCACGCCGATTCGCCTCTGAAGCTCCCGTTCACGGCTGTTGTAGGCATCACCGTATGCAGCGTCGTAAGGAAAGTCTGCGGCCGGGGTTTCGTTGAATTCCAAGAGCTGGTTGATCAGCTGCCTCGCTGCAGCTCGCGGCACGACTGTCGCGTCGACGAGCGCAAGGACGTGCGCCAGATCGGCCAAGTTGAGTCCACTGTGAAGCAGCGGCGCATCCGCCGTCTCCAGGGAGTAGCCAGTTGCGACAAGTTCCGGGGCCGGTCCGCTGGTGATGCGCCCGGTGGCGCCCAAGTACCCGTCTGGCACCGCATCGATCATGGCGACTCCTCACTTGGTCAGCACTGTGGGGGCACCGCCCGTTACCAGGTACACGAGCGGTCCTTTGATCAGGTCACGCCGGGCGTACTCGATGAGTGCTGCCATCGCCTTGGCACCGAATACCGGGTCAAGGAAGACGCCCTCAGTGCGGGCTACCAGCTCCGCTGCCCACCTACCGGCGTCGGAGGGGATTCCGTAGCCCTCCCCGATGAACCCCCCGACCACTATGGGTTCCGGCGCGTTTCGGCGGTCACCGAGGAGAGCCAAGGTTCCAGCCGCAAGAGTCGCGACGCGCTCGGCCGACTCCGTGGGGGTGCGACTGGTCGCAACGCCAATGACGGGCAGGTCCGCGTCAAGGACGGTCAGGCCGGAGATCAGTCCGGCTTGCGTGCCGCATGATCCGGTCGCCAACCAGATTGAGGTCGCCTCTATCCCATGTTCGACCAACTGACTCGTGAGTTCGATGGCGCCACGGACGTAGCCCAGACAGCCGAGTGGGGTCGCCCCGCCGCGAGGGATGACACAAGGGGACCGTCCGGAATCGATCAACTCGCGTGCGACCTTGTTCAGCACTGGGTCGAGGGAGGTGCGGTCGACCTCGCCGGTCCACCGGATGCACGCCCCCGATATTTCCGCGAGCAGCTGGTTGCCGGCGGCCGGCTGTGGGTCGCCGTAATAGATGAGGTGCGGCTCGAGCCCGGCCATGGTCGCAGTGAGGGCGGACAGCATGGCCCAGTTCGACTGCGGTCCAGCGCCGGTCACCACACAGTCGTGACCCTCTGCGAGCGCATGGCCGAGTAGGTATTCCACGGTACGAACTTTGTTGCCACCGAAGCCGCGACCCGTGAGGTCGTCTCGCTTGAACCACACTTCGACGCCTAGCGCGTCGGAGAGGTTGACGGCTGGATCCAGCGGCGTTGGTGCGAGGACAGTGCCGACTCGCGGCAGGTTGTCCAGGGTTGACACCCACGATGAGTTCATGGCTGTGCGCCGTTGGAACCAACTACGCGGGTCACGAATTCGGGCGCGGAACCGAGCCCTGCCGTGGGCGCCAGGGCGGCGCTAAGCTCCTCCTCGCTGATGGCCCGGCCGACGGCTGGCTCGGACAGCAGAGCGTCACGGAACGTGAGACCCTCAGCGAGTCCGCGCATGGCGGTCTGGTAGATCAACTCATGGGCATGGTGCTTGCCGAGTCGGGGCGCGAGCTCCCGCATGACCGGCTCAGACAGCACGTAGCCGCCGCGGGCCGCGAGGTTGTCTGCCATCCGGCTAGGATCGACTTCGAGCCGTTCGAGCAGCGTGTGGGCCATCGTCAGAGTGGCCGCCGTGAGGCAACAAGCTTCGGGCAACACGAGCCATTCAGTCTTCCAGGCGCGTCCGTCCCGCTCGTGCTCTGGCAGCATGCCCTCGAACGCGAGACCGACATGCGAGCGGACGACGCGCGCCAGCGTTACCAGATGCTCGGAGATCTCCGGGTTGACCTTGTGCGGCATGGTGATGCTGCCGACGACGCCCGGTGTTGCGCCCTCGCGAACCTCGGCCAGTTCCGGGCGCTGAAGCTGGTAGACCTCTTGGCCGATCTTGCCCAGGGTCGCAGTGATCATTCCCAGTACCGAGATGAACTCGGCGACGCGGTCGCGAGCGGTCAGCCAGGCAATGTCTGGCGCCTGGAGGTCCAACCGGCGGGCGAACGCATCCAGCAGGGGCAGTGCCCGATCCCCCCAGAACTCCATTGTGCCGATCGCGCCGCCGAGTTGGACGACGCTCCAGCGCCTGGATCCTTCAGCAAGGCGCTCTCGGTGACGGCGAATCTCGGAGACCCACACCGCTGCCTTGAACCCGAACGTGACGGGGAGCCCGGCCTGGCCGTGAGTCCGGCCGCTCATGATGGTGTTTGCGTGCTCGCGCGAGAGGCGGGTGGCTGCAGCCTCGATTCGGGCCAGGTCGCGGTCGGCAATCGCGGTGATCCGCTGCATGACCAGCGCCGTCCACGTGTCGGAGACGTCCTGCACGGTCGCGCCGTAGTAGACCCACTCGCGGGCTTCCTGGGGCAGGACATGTTGAACGCAGCGGATGAGGCCGAGCGTGGAGTGCCCCGTTTCCCGGGTCTGTATGGCTAATTCGTCGAGGTCCAGCATCGACACGTGCGCATGCAGGCGGATCTGCTTGGCCGCCTCTGGCGGGACCAGCCCGACCTCGGCCTGCGCTTCGGCGAGCGCTGCCAAGATGTTGAGCCACGCCTGTGTGCGTCCGCGGTCGTCGAAGAGCCCACGTGCCTCGGGGGTGCCCCACAGATGGCCGTAGATGTTGGAATCCATGGGATGAGCGGTCATGCGTGGACCTCCGTCGTGCCCTTGTCCGCCGCGGTGGACCAGGGAGGTGTTTGAACCTTCTGTGGGGCGGGGGGTTGTTCGAGCCCGACCAGCGCGCGCAGCGCGAGGCGCACTTCGTCCAGATTGGAGCCCCAAGGCACGATCGCCCGTGCGTCATCGGTGGCGATGCCTCGCTCGATCAGGCAGCACTTTGTGAGAGTGAAGTCGCTGGAGTCGGAGGTGGCCGGCCTGAGGCGCGGACAGATGTCCACGCGCGGCGCTCGGTCGCCGTAGAAGTGTTCGTGGAACTGCACCGATCGCTCACAGCCGACCATCAGCCAGTCCAGGCGCGCCGGAGGGCGGGTGTCGAGGAAGTCGACCTGGCCGGACACCTCCGCGCCAGATCCGCGGCAGGGCAGCAGGTAGTTGTCGGCGCGGTGTTGTGCTGCCAGATCGGTGATGTCGACCTCGTCGAGCTCAAGGGCGATGGGCGGCAGGTCCTCGTCAAAGTCCAGCACCTGCTGGGCCATCGCCAAGAGCTTTGCGGGCCATGGAGGGACGACCTCGGTGACCCTCACGACCAGGGGATCTGGCCGCCAGATCACGTTGATGTGCTCGAACCGACCACGCACGGCGTAGGCCAGAACACCCTCCTGCTTGTTGGATGCCGCGACCCGGGCGAGTGCCGATGCATTGCCCACGTCGGTGTCCGGGGAGTGCAGCATTCGCACCTGGTGTGGGAGGGCGAGAACGCGCGCCTCCACGACGGGCGAGAACAGTGGAACCGCCGACTCCTTCACGACGGCAGCGAGGGCCCAGTTGTCGCCACGATGTAGGAGTAGGAAGTCGGTCCGGCGATAGACCTCGCGTCCCACGAGCAGGTCGAGGAGGGACGGCTCGGTCAGCTCGACATCGACCTCTTGGACCGAGAGCCCGCGGTAGGGACGCGTGATGAAGTTCAACGGCGGCTCGGGGATCATGATCGCACCGACACTCTCGAACGGCCCAGGTCGGCGGTATCGGCTCGGAGCCCGAGGCGAAGGGTCTCGAGAGCCAGCGCCTCCTCCGCACCCACGTTGCCCAAGCCGACGTTGGCGCCGAAGCGGCGGATGAACCAGGTCTGTTGGGCCTTGACTGGCGTCTCGAAGATCACCTGACCGAGTGGGATCCGGGCAGCAATGGCGTCGGCGAGCTCACCCCGGGGTGACCCGTCGGAGCGGTAGAGGCCCACCGTGCCGCTCTCGCGCCCCTCTGCGATGACGTAGCGGGCGCCCGCCGCGAGGTCACCCTCCATCTCGTCCACCCAGTCGCGAGGCTTGACGTCGACCTTCCCATCCTTCGCTCCGGTCTCGGCGAAGATCGTGAAGTCGCGAGAAAGACCGCGGATCAACTGCTGCTTCACGGCGACTGGCATCGACGACAGGCCGTTGGACACCTCCAAGGCCTCGACCCCGGCTCGCTGTGCCCACTCGGCCAACTCCGCAACCCGGCCCCGCTGGGCGGCAACTTCCATGAGGGTACCCCCCAGACACAGGGACACACTCGACTGGCGACAGAGAAGGGCTCGGCTCCTGAGGTCCTTGTCGACGTACCCGATGCCCCAGCCGAGCTTGAGGACGTCGATGTAGTCGGCAGCCTGCTCCAGCAGCGCGTCAAGCGCCCGCAGCGAAATCCCCTTGTCGAGGACGTGGGTCAGACCCTCCGCTCGGGGCTTCTCGGGGCGGTCGGGGAGGTCGAGGAAGCATGGCTGTTCGTACACGAGAGGCCTCCGTTCTTTTGTGGGCGACCCCGACGCTAGGCAGCCCGCCAGCTCAAGTCCCTGCCCCAGCGGGATGATCTGGGGCGACTGCTTCGTCCTGGCAAGACATGGTCGCTCGCGGCACACCCCTCCTACGGTTCCGGACAGTCGAAAGGAGCCATGATGGGACGACGGCTAATCGTGGTTGGGGCTGGCGCGGCTGGGATGTCGGCGGCCTCCGCTGCACGCCGCGTGGACGAAGAACTCTCGATCCTGGTGCTCGAGGCCGGACAGCATGCTGCGTATGGCCTGTGTGGCCTACCTTATTTCCTCTCGCAGGTAGTTCCAGAGGTGGACTCGTTGCGCGCATACCCGCCGGACTTCTTCCGCGACAAGCGTGGAATCGAGATCCGGTTCGGCGCCGAAGTGGTCCGCATCGACCCCGAGCGGCAGATCGTCCACGTGCGCATCGATGGAGACATCGAGCAGCTCGCCTACAACCGGCTTGTCCTCACTGCAGGAGCACGTCCAGTACTTCCGCCGATCCCCGGGCTCGACGACGACCATGTCTTCGCGATCCGCACGGTAGAGGGATCGATCCGGCTCCGACGGCTCCTCGATGCCGGCCACATCGGACATGCAACAGTCATCGGCGGCGGCTACATCGGCCTCGAAGTGACCGAGTCGCTGGCCGAACGGGGGGTCTCGGTCACGGTGGTCGAGGCACTTCCCCACCTGATGCCGAACCTCGACCCCGAGTTCTCCGCCAAGGTGGAGGAAGAGGTGACCAGGCATGCCGACTGCAAACTCAACACCGCCGTCAAGGAGGTGACCCGGACCAATGACGGCCTGCAGGTGGGGCTCTGCGACAGCAAGGCATTCCGGACCGACGCCGTCATCGTCGCGACGGGCGTTCGACCTGCGAGCGTCCTCGGTGAGATGATCGGTGCCGAGACCGGTCCCGCCGGCGCGCTGATCGTGGACGACCGGATGCGCACGTCGGTGCCGAACGTGCTGGCGGCCGGCGACTGCATCGCTCCGAATCACGTCGTCACCGGCTCACCTGCCTTCGTGCCTCTGGGCCCGACGGCCAACAAGACCGGCCGCGTCGCGGGGACCGTCGCGGCTGGCGGCGACGCGAACTTCCCCGGTGTCGTCGGCACAGCCGTTGTCAAGGTCTTCGGCGTGGGAGTGGCGAGAACCGGCCTGACCCTCAGCGAGGCTCTCGACGCCGGCTACGAAGCCTACGCAACCGACGCGACCGGCCGATCCCGCGCCAAGTACTATCCCGGTTCAGCCCCGGTCGAGGTGCGCCTGGTCCACACCGCCGACGGGAGGCTGCTCGGCGCCCAGTTCGCCGGCTCGGGAGACGACGTGGCCAAGCGCGTCGACGTCGCCGCCGTCGCCCTGCACGCCGCTTTCTCGGTGCAGGACCTCACTGAGCTCGACTTGTCCTACGCTCCGCCGTTTGCACCGGTTTACGAGCCACTCTTGCTGGCCGCCGCGTCGGCTGCCTCCGCGATGCGGCGCCGCATGGAGACCGTTGCGTGACCACGACCAGAGTAGCGGTCGTCACGGGCGCAGCCTCGGGAATCGGCGCTGCGACCGTTGCCAGACTCGCAGCCGACAGCCTCGTCGCCGGGATAGACGTTGTCGCGTCACCCCGGGCCGGCGTCTTGGATCTGACGGCGGATGTCTCCCAGCAGCCTCACGTCGACGCTGCCTTCGCCCGCATCATCGCCGACTTCGGTCACGTCGACGTGCTGGTCAACAACGCCGGTACGACGGGAGGCGCGCACGCAAGCCTCTGCCATGACAGCGCGGTCGAGGACTCGGACCTGATGATGGCGGTCAACGTTCGTGGGCCCTTCCCGTGGGCGAAGGCGGTGCTCCCAGCGATGCTCGCCCGTCGGTCGGAGCACATCATGAACGTCGCCTCGATCGCAGCGCAGGTCGCCTTCCCGGAGCGGTGCGCACGCACCGCCTCGAAGGGAGCCGTCGTCGCCTTCATCCGGCCACTGGCCGCCGCCTACGCGCCGGCCGGTATCCGAGCGAATGCCACCTGCCCAGGCGTGGTGCAGACTCCGATGACCCATTGGAGGCTGGACCGAGAACTGCTCCGCAAGAAGGTCGAGGCGCGCGTCCCCCTCGGTCGCGTCGCGCGGGCCAACGAGTTCGCCGCAGCGATCGCGGTCCTCGCTGGGGACCAGCTCTCCTACATAACCGGACACACGCTTGTTCTCGACGTCGGCTGGACAGCCATCTAGCTACGAGTCGAGCTACACCACCACCACAGAAGGGAAGACATCATGAGCAGGTTCGCCGACAAGGTGGCGATCGTTACCGGGGCCGGCTCGGGCATCGGACGTGCCGCCGCCGAGCTCATCGCACGCGATGGAGCGGCAGTAGGCATCATGGACCTCCGGCCCGAAGCGGCAGCGGAAACGGCTGACGCGATCATCTCCGCCGGAGGCCGAGCCATCGCTGTGCCCGCGAACGTGGCGGACACCGGCGCCGTTGACGAGGCCGTCGCAAAGGTCGTGGCAGAGTTCGGGGGCCTGCACGTGCTCTACAACAACGCCGGATGTGACTCCAGCGGTTCCGTGGCCGAGGCCACTGACGACGACTGGGACCGAGCGATGAACGTGAATGCCAAGGGCACCTTCCTCTGCTCGCGTGCGGCCGTGCCCCACCTCAAGGCGTCGGGTGGCGGCGCAATCGTGAACCAGGGTTCGGTCGCAGCGCTCGTCGCCGTCCCCAACTTCGCCTCCTACTGCGCTGCGAAGGGAGCTGTCGTCTCGCTCACGCGCTCGATGGCTATCGACCTCGCACCATTCAAGATTCGGGTCAATGCAATCTGTCCAGGGACCGTCTTCACCCCCCTCATGGAGCCTATGCTGCGCGCACGGGGCGGCGGAGACCTCGAAGCAGGGCTGGCGAAGACGCTACTCAAGTACCCCATCGGCCGTCTAGGCACGCCGGAGGAGATCGCTCGCGTCGCGGCATTCCTGGCATCCGACGAGTCCTCGTTCCTCACCGGCTCAGTCATCGCCGCCGACGGCGGCATGACGGCTCAGTAGGAGTGCCCGATGACGTTCTTCCTCAACCTCGACAAGCGTCTCCCACTCGAGGAGGCCGTGTCGCGCGTGCACGACGGAGACGTCGTCGCACTCGGCGGCGGGCTTTCTGCACGTCTTCCAATGGCACTCGTCCGCGAACTCATCCGCCAGCGTCGCCGCGAGCTGCACCTTGTCGGCTCCGCCCACGGCATCGACGTCGACCTCCTCGTCGCAGCAGGCGCCGTCGCCGTGTGCGAGGAGAGCTATGTGGGGTTCGAACAGGACCTCGGCCTGGCGCCGGCCTACCGCCGGGCAGCGCAGGCGGGTGAGCTTCACATCGCAGAAAGCTGCTGCGTGACGATGCTCACCCAGTTGCGTGCAGCCGAGGCTGGCGTGCCCTTTCTGCCGGTGCGTGGCGTCAAGGGATCCGACATCCGCCGACTACACCCGGAGTACGGGGAGGTCACCTGCCCGTTCACCGGTGAGGTCCTTGTAGCCGTCCCCGCACTGAGTCCGGACGTCGCGCTCATCCATGCTTCGCTCGGCGACCGTCACGGCAACCTGCACTTCGACAAGCCGTACGTCCTCGACGAGAGATTCGCGTCCGCAGCTAAGGTCGTCATCGCGACCGTCGAACGAATTGTGTCCACCGAAGAGGTCGCAGCCGAAGGCATCACCGTGCCCGCGCATCTGGTCGCCTCGATCAGCGAGGTCCCGTTCGGCGCCCATCCGAGCTCGTGCTACCCGGAGTATGCCTACGACCGGACCCACCTCGCTGAGTACGTGGACGCTGCTGCCACCGCCGACGGAGCCAATGCCTACCTCGAACGCTATGTGCTCGGCACCCCTGACGAGCAGTCCTACCGGAAGCTCGTTTCTGAGCCGCTGGAGCGTCTGCGTTCGTGGCATGAGTCGACCGCCGCATGGAAGGAGCTCTTCGCATGACCGCCACCGACGTAGACACCCGAGCCCTCAAGTTCTCCATCGACGAGTGGTTCGTGGTCACACTCGCGCGGACGATCCGGGACCGAGAAGCGGTGTTCCACGGGTTCGGCAGCCCGTGCGCGCAGGTGGCCATGCACGTTGCGCGCCACACCCACGCGCGGGACATGCTGCTCGTGGAGGGCGCGACCTACGCGGTCAACCCCGACCCCGCCTTCATCCCCCCCACCGGCAACGACCTGGCGCTCCAGCGGGGGGCCACATACCAGATGCGGTTCGAGGAGTTCTTCGACGCTGCCGTTCGAGGGGACATCGACCGGATGTTCCTCTCGGGCGGTCAGATCGACCAGTGGGGGAACACAAACGTCACCGCCGTCGGAGCGGTCAACGCCCCGCCGAAGGTGAAGCTCGGCGGTGGTGGCGGTGGCTGCAACCTGGCCGCCACGATCCGCAACCTGACGCTGTGGACCACCAGGCACGGCTCGGGACGCACCCTGGTCGAGGCCTGCGACTTCATCACCGACATGGGTCACCGGATGCATGGCACCACCCGAGAGGAACTCGGCTTCAGGGGAAACGGCCCTGAGTGGCTGGTCACCGAGCTCGGTGTGTTCGACTTCGTGGGCGGAAGAGCACGATTGCGTCAGGTGTTTCCCGACATATCCGTAGAGCAGGTGCGAGCCGCAACCGGTTTCCCGCTCGAGGTGGCCGGTGACCTGCGCACGGTGCCTCTGCCCAGTGCCGTCGAGCTCGCGGCACTCAGGGCAGCTGACCCCCTCAAAGTCCGACATCAGGAGTTCTCCAAGGATCAGCTGGCCCGTGTCTTCGAACATCGACCAGACAAGACCTGTGCATGCTAGATCCGCCGCTCACGGCGTTGGACGCCGTGTTCCAGCCACGCCGTATCGTGCTCGTCGGCGCGTCCGACCGGCCGGGCAGCGCAGGTGCGGTGCTGTGGGAGAACCTCTCCGCTTACGCCGGTGAGGTCCTCCCCGTCACCAGGTCGGGACTGCCGGTTGCCGGCGTCCGGTCCTACCGCAGCCTCCTCGACGTGCCGGGCATCGTGGACCTTGTCGTCATCGTAGTACCGGCTGGTGAGGTCATTGACGTGGTCCGCGAAGCGGGCGTCAAGGGGGCGGAGGCCTGTGTGGTGATCTCGTCTGGGTTCGCTGAGACCGGCCCGGCGGGAGCTCGCCTACAGCAAGAACTCAACGAAGTCGCACGCAGCTCCGGTGTCCGCATCATCGGACCTAACTGTCTAGGCGTCCAGCATTCTGCTGCGGGCCTCAACGCCTCCCTGACCAGGGCCGGCCCGGCTCGCCCGGGCACGATCAGCATGGTCACCCAGTCCGGTGCCTACGGCATGGCGATGCAAACCCTTGCCGCGGACGAGGGCATGTCTTTCGACAAGCTCATTGCGTCCGGTAACCGTGTCGACGTCACCGACACCGAGATGCTGGCTCACCTGTCCCGTGACGGGAGCGGACCCCTGTGCTTCTTCCTCGAGTCGCTCCCGGACGGTCGCTCCTTTGTGGAATTGGCTCGTCAGGTCACGCCGTTGCGTCCAGTCATCCTGTGTCGTACCGGGAGTTCGTCGGCGGGGCAGCGGGCCGCGCTGTCCCACAGCGCCAGCTTGGCCGGAAGGCCTCGGATCTGGTCCGCTGCGTTCGCACAGGCGGGAATCATCCAGACGCGATCCGGCCTCGAGATGCTCGACGCGGCGAGAGCGCTGGACGCCCAGCCTGCTCCTCGGGGGAAACGCACCGGCATCGTCACCAACTCCGGAGGCGTCGGCGTCGAGCTGACCGACCTTCTCGCTCTCGAGGAGATCGACGTGCCGCTGCTCAGCCAGACCCTGCGCGCTTCGCTGGAGTCGTTCCTACCCCCGTTGGCCAGCGGCGCTAATCCCGTCGACCTGACCACCGTCTGGAAACGGTTTCCCGAACTCTATCCAGCCGTCATCGACGTGCTGGCTCGCAGCGGGGAGGTGGATTCGGTGGTTACCGTGCTCCTTCAGCGCTCGGCAACTTCACCGGTCACCGAGGCGATCGCGGACGCGGTGCGACGCCTGCGTGGAGAGGGGGTCAGCATCCCGATCTACGCCTGCTGGGTGGGCAGCCGGGACTCGCTCGCGCAAGCGGCACCGCTGCGCGACGTGGGAGTGCCGATCTTCGAGTGGCCAGAGCGCGCAGCGAGAGCCATCGGTCATGCCGTCCGGCATGGCCTGTCTGGTCAGCCTCGCGCTCAGTCAACAGAGCCCGTGACGGCGAATGCGGGCATATGCGACGGCTGGCTAGACGCGGCCGACGCGGCCGCGGTACTCACGCCCTTCGGCGTGCCGCTGGTCCGCTGGGTCGCCTGCGACGCAACGAAATGGGCGGTCCCGGACGCCGAGGAGCTCCACCGGCCCATAGTCCTCAAGGCTGTTCATCCTGAGCTGCAGCACAAGTCCGATGTGGGCGCGGTCGTGCTCGGGCTCGCGGAAGACGACGAGATCGAAGCGGCAGCGCAACGCCTCGCCAAACTGCGGAACGGGGTTACCCTGCTGTGCCAGGAGCAGGAGACCGGGATCGAGGTCATCGTCGGCGGTATCCGCGACGCGGAGTTTGGTCCTGTCGTGCTGGTTGGTCTGGGTGGGGTCGACGTCGAGGCGACCGATGACATCCAGCTCGCTCTCGCCCCGGTCACGACGACAGAGGCCGTTGCCATGATCGAGCGCCTACGCGGCGCAAGCACGCTCCTGGGAGGTCGACGCCCCGGGGTCGCAGTCGGCGAACTCGCGCACGTCGTGCAGGCGCTCGGTGCGCTGCTCCTGAGCCGCACTGACGTGGAGGAGATCGATCTGAACCCTGTCCTGGCTCGCCCCGACGGCTGCACTGTCGTCGACTGGCGAATCCGGGTCTCATCCTCGTCCCGCGAGGACGAGCGCCAGCCCGGTCCGGGCGAATCGGCAGGGCGAGTTTGGTCTCGGTAGGGGGAGGTGTGGCGAGCCGGAGTCGGCTTAGCGTCAACGACCACACACAGGGTGTCTCACCCACCAGGAAAGGAGTCCCCGATGCGGATCGGCTCTCAAGATGTTCTTCTCCCGACCACGATGGTCGGCAACTACCCGAACCCGCGCTGGTATGACGGCCAGGCCTTCGCGGCATTCCCCAAGGGCGAGTTCGTGTACGACGCGGTCAGCCGGGAGGCGTTCGACGACGCCGTGGGGGCGATCGTCCATGACCAGGAGGCCGCGGGTCTGGACATCATCAGTGACGGCAGGGTCTACGGCGGCGACTCACCCTACGGTCAGATCCTCTACCACTACACCGAGCGGATGTCTGGCTACAAGCAGGCCGGACCCCCGATCGGTCTGCCGATCTACTCCACGCTCTTCGCACCCAGCTGCGTGGGCGAGGTGCGCCGCGAAGCCCCGTTCCACCTCGCAAACCTCCGCGCCACTCGCAAGGCGACCAAGAAGCCGGTCAAGGTCTCGTACGTGGGCATTCAGGTGCTCGCCGCCGCGACGAACAACCAGTACTACAAGGAAACCCGCGAGCTTGCGATGGCGATCGCGAAAGCGTTCAACGAGGACTTCAAGGAACTGGCGGAGAACGGCTGCGACATCATCCAGATCGACGAGTTCGTTTGGCCCTACGGCATGGGCGACTGGGAGATCGAGGTCCTGAACACCGCCGTTGAAGGCGTCGACTGCCAATTCTGGGTGCACACGTGCTGGGGCAATTACTCCGGGACCCCCGGCTACTTCCCGAACGAGGACGACAAGGAGTTCGGTGCTTGGGTGCTCGATCAGCGGTCCAGCAGCGCGCCGGCGCCACAAAAGGCCGTGCCGATCTTCCCGCAGGTTCTCGACGCCAACATCGACGCGCTCAACTACGAGGTCGGCCGTACGGGATCGGACGACCTCAAGCCGCTCCTGGACAACAACTGGGACAAGCCATTCGTCGCGGGCGTAATCGATGTCAAGTCCACTGTTACCGAGACGGCCGACGAGGTCGCCGACCGTATCCGGCAGGTTCTGGAGTTCGTCCCGGCAGAGAACCTCGGCCTGAGCACCGACTGCGGTCTGATCAATCTGCCTCGGATGATCTCGGCCGGCAAGCTGCGTGCTCTTGCTGATGGCGCGGCGATGGTGCGCAACGAGCTGATCGAGAAGCGGGCCTGAGTCGACTTCCGTCGTGGGCGGGCAACCGCCCGCCCACGACGGAAGCAACGAGCAATCCCACGGTAAGATCCCGCTCACGCTCCCCACGCGCCGCGCCGTAATCTCGCCGACTCTCACTGCTGTATCTACCTGCCGGCGACCCGAGACGAACTCACAACACATACAGGTCAACACTTGCATAGGACCATCACGTGAGGACTTGCCGCGGTGCGGAAGGAAGCCGTCACACCACTGCACCGTGGCGCCGCCCTCCGTGCGCGGCAGCCGGGCCCCCAAGGCGAGCGCATCGACTGGAAGGTTGCCTCCATGGCTGTTCAACCGAGGTCTGACGAGCAGGGCTACCGCGTCCACAGCTCCCACTGGGGCCCATTTGAAGGCCGCTGGTTGGGCGAACAGCTCGACATTCGACCGACCTGTAGCGTCGGCGAGACACCTCCCCTCATGGGCAACCTCGTCGACACCGCTCGTCACGCAACACGAGTGACCCAGCCCATGATCCGCAGCGGTTGGCTCGAAGCCGGCCCAGGACCGAGCATCCGAGGTCGCGACCCGTTCATACCAGTGAGCTGGGACGAGGCCGTACGACTCGTCGGGGACGAAATCCGGCGAGTCATCGAGCTCCACGGCAACGAGTCGATCTATGGCGGGTCCTACGGATGGTCGTCGGCCGGGCGGTTTCACCACGCGCAGAGCCACGTGCACCGCTTCCTCAACGTCGCCGGCGGCTACGTCGCCTCCAAGGGCACCTACAGCACGGGAGCAGCAGAGGTATTCCTCCCGCATGTCGTCGACGCCGTCGACACGGTTACGTCGCTCTGGCATGACTGGGAAGCGATTATCACCGGAAGTGACCTCATTCTCGCGTTTGGTGGCATCCCGCTGAAGAACATGCTCGTAGCGCCCGGCGGTGTGGCCGACCACTGCGGACACGAGAATCTGCGCCGCTATTCCGCAAATGGAGGCACCGTTGTCAGCGTCAGTCCAGTGCGCGATGACGTCCCGACGGACCTGCCGTGCGAGTGGATCCCTATGCGAGCCTTCGGTGACACTGCGCTTCTACTCGCCTTGTCGTACGTGCTCATCAACGAGGGGCTCCACGACGAGCGCTTCCTGGACAGGTACACCGTTGGATTCCCCCGATTCGCCGACTATGTCCTCGGGAAGACCGATGGCATACCCAAGACCCCATCGTGGGCCGAAGGAATCTGCGGTGTCGCAGCTTCCGACGTGGTCCTCCTCGCCCGCCGAGCTGCTAGTTCCCGCACGCTGGTTAACACGACGTACTCCCTTCAACGCTCTCAGTTTGGAGAACAGCCACTCTGGGCTGCGCTGAGCTTTGCAGCGCTGTTGGGACAAGTCGGACTGCCAGGCCGGGGGTTCTCGTATGGCCTCGGGTCCATGGGAAGCCACGGGAAGCTGCCAATGGCGTTTCCGATCCCCGCACTTCCGCAAGGCAAAAACCGCGTGGCCACGTTCATCCCTGTTGCCCGGGTCGCCGACATGTTGCTTCGGCCGGGCCAGGACTACGACTTTGACGGCCATGTGCTTACCTATCCGGACATCCACCTTGTGTATTGGGCAGGCGGCAACCCGTTCCATCACCATCAAGATCTATTTCGGCTCCGCGAAGCCTTTGCCCGACCGGACACGGTGGTAGTGCACGAGCAGTACTGGACCGCCACGGCACGTCACGCCGACGTCGTCCTTCCGGTCACGTTATCGATGGAGCGGAGCGACCTTGGCGCCGGACGTCAGGATACCCGACTGATCGCGATGCACCAGCTCGTGCCACCGCTTGCCGGGACGCGGGATGACTTCGACATCTTCGCTGACCTGGCCGCACACTTAGGAGTCCGGGAGGAGTACACCGAAGGAAGAAGTAGCCACCAATGGCTCGACGTCATGGTCGCCCAAGTCCAGCAATCCATGAGTTCGGTGGGTCTGAACCCACCCGATCGCGATGAGTTCTGGCGCGTCGGCGGATTGGACATCCCTACTCGCCCCCGAGGCGAAACGCCGATCGAGGCATTCCGCAGGAATCCGGATCGCCATCCCCTGCCCACCCCGAGCGGGCGCATCGAACTCTTCTCCGAAGTCATCGCTTCGTTCGGCTATGACGACTGCCCGGGCCATGCGACCTGGCTCGAGCCCTCCGAACGAGTCACCGTCTCTGAACAACAGCAGGGCTTTCTTCAACTTGTCGCGAACAATCCGGCCACCCGGCTCCACAGCCAGTTGGATCCGGGCCGAACAAGTCGACACAGCAAGGTGTCTGGACGAGAACCCCTGCGGATCGCTGCGCGAGACGCTGCGGTGAGAGGCATCGCTGACGGAGACCTGGTGCGCGTCTGGAACGACCGAGGCCAACTCTTGGCAGGTGCGGTCGTCACAAACGACGTAGTCGATGGTGCCGTTCAGCTATCAACTGGTGCCTGGTTCGAACCCGCCGATCTTGATGGGCGCCCGACATGCATCCACGGAAACCCCAACAGCGTCACTCTGGACGCAGGCACCTCCAGGCTGAGCCAAGGCTGCAGCGGTCAACTAGCCCGCGTCCGGGTTGAGAAGTTCCTCGGCGAGGCGCCCGATGTCACAGTGACAAAGCATGCGCCGCACTCAGATTGACGCCGAGGCGCAGATGCGGTCAGTCGCGCCGTAAAGGAGGGCCGGTGAACCTCTCGATGTTCCGGCGCGCGACGGACTCCATCCACATCACCCACCACTCGAGTGCGCCCAGCCGCCTCAGGCATAGTCTCCGCTGCGCTTCCTCTGACGTTCGGGCTGAATGCTTCCCCCTGATCCGCTGCTGTGAGTATGCGGGCACCGTGGCAGAAAAGACAGTAGTCAACGCGCCTGAATGTCCAGCACGATCAGCCGCGGATCACATCTGCTCCATCCTTGTGACCAACCGGCGCTGCACTTCGGTCGAGCGACCGTGCCCAACTCCGGCGGCGGAGGCGTGCTCGCCAAGCGCGGCGCCAGAGGTCGATGAGCGTCAAACTCCCGTGGGACGGTCAACTCGGGGACTGGAGGCAATCGGCATCAAACGCCTTCGTGGCCTACGTCAGACGGCAGCTCGTCGGCCCTTCCGACGGGCCGGCAGAGATCATCTTCGATCCGCCGAACCGACAAGACCTGGCAACGCATCTCGGTCGGGTTTCAGCGCCTCGTCGAGCAGCGCCGCGTGCGGGACTACGACGAACTGGTTGCGAACGCCGGAACACTCTGAGCATGTCCAGTTGGGCCTCATCGCCAGGCGTCCGGCGCGGGATGCAGGGGAACCGCGGCCGCGACACGAAGCCCGAACTCGCTGTCCGGCGCGCCGCACACGCTGCGGGCCTGCGGTATCGCGTCGACTACCGCCCGATCCCGACGAACCGGCGGGCGGACCTCGTATTCACGCGCGCGACGGTCGCCGTGTTCGTCGACGGTTGTTTCGGGCACGGTTGTCCCGAACATCACGCGATCGCGAAGACCAACGCCTCGTTCTGGGCCGACAAGGTCAGACACAACCGGGAGCGGGATGCCAACACCAACGAGCTGCTCGTCCAAGCTGGATGGACTGTGTTTCGGGTTTGGGAGCACGAGCCGCCCGAACTCGTCGTCGCCCAGATAGTGGCCGCGCTGCGGCCTGATGACGGTGCGGACCCAAAGCAGCAGCGTGCTCACTCCAAGTAGCGTCAGTTTGATGGCATCCCATGCGAGCACGAGAACGACGAGGTTGAGCCAGCTGGGAGCGCCAGCGGCAAGGGTCTCCGCCACCATATGCATGGCGATTAGGAACACGGCTGCTACTGCGAGCAGCCCGACCGCCGTTGGAAACCGCGGCGCCGCCATACGGACGCGACGGAGCAGGCGGTTCGTCGGCGCGTACATCTGGAGGTACCGGTGCGCGAGTGCAACCGTCGCGAACACCGGGAGTGCAAGCAGGAGGACCATCAGGACTCCTTTCCTCGGGTCTTCACTGCATAGACCGCACACATCCTGCTAGCGCTCAGCGCGTTAAAACCTGTGGACGGACGCGCCGCGTCGCGTCCTATGGAGCACACATGGCCGACGACTCGAGGGCCTGACGCGGTCGGCTGGCGGGATCGCGCACGCTCGTCGCAGCTCGAACTGCCTGGAGAGCCCGATGTCTGTCGTTCTCCTGGGCCGCGTCCGTGGAGCGGCCGCCGACAGGAAGGTCGGAGACGACGCAGTAGCGCTCGCGGTAGGCGGCAACGGTGCTGACCTGGGCGAGCCACCACTCGCGACCGTTCCTCTCTGTCGGCGGTGATCCGAGCCGGCGCATCCACGCCGGCAGCTGCGCCACCGCCTCCTCGGCGAGCGCGCGGGCACGGGTCTCGATCATGTGCTTGCGCTCGTCGATGGCCTGGCGATCCTCGTCGCTCATCACCCCGAGCGGGTCCGGAATCAGACCGGCAATGAGTCTGGGCTTCACCCCATGCTTGCCTCGCGGTACCGACGATGCCACCGCCTCGACGCGGAAGGTCAGGACCGCTGCGATGTCGTCGGCGTCTTCGAGCCCATGCTGTGCGACTACGCTCGGCAAAAGTCGTTCGAGATCGTGGTGGTTCGCCTCGGCCCTGCGGAGCGCGGCCGCCAGCGGGCCGAAAGCTGTCGACTCGGTGACGCCCCTGTTCTCCGAATCGCTGAGGCCGGAGCGCCGAAGAAGATCAACGAAGCGTTCGCGCTGGGCATGGGCGGCAATGGTCTCCAGTTCCGCGGCGAGGCGGTCGATGCCGCCGTACAGCTCGTACTCGGCTTCCATGGTCTGGAGTGCGCCGACGCTCGCACCGCTGTGCTGGAGTACTCCGAATAGGACGGTCCGCGCGCTGATGTCCTCGGGTTCGGGCGTCGTGTGGCTGTCGTCGGGCTGGTCCAGCGCGACGTAGGCAATGTTGGACTCGCGACCGCGGCTCATCGAGACGTAGAAGTTCTCCCGCGTAGTCGTAGGCGTGACGACGACGTGTGAGGTATCGACCGTGACGCCTTGCGCGCGGTGCGCCGTGACGGCGTACCCGAGGTCGAGGTGCTCCCCCACGTACTCGCGAGGTAGCACGGCCTTTCCCCGTCGGCACGGGTCGACGCGGTCGACAAGCACGGAACCATCGCGCCTGATGTCGGCGATCCGCCAGCGGTCGCCGTTCTTCACCCATCCACCGGCCGATGTGCGCAGGGTCCGCTCGTTGCGACGCGTGATGACGACGTCGCCGGTGGACGCTCGGCTCCCGTCGCCGAGTGCAACCTCCTGGCCGTCCGCCGCGCCATCGAGCAAGAGGCGTTCGGCACGTGCCCGTTCATTGAGCGCGCAGACCGCGTGCAACGACTCGGTCACAAGGATGCTCGCCTTGCCCGCCTGCGAATCGGCCCGCCAGGCGTCGTACGCCTGGTCGAGCATCTCGTCCGTGAGCCCCTCGCGGATGCGCTTTTGCCGCGCGTAGGTGGAGATGATCTCGACCTCGCCGCGTCGCAGCGCCAGCGAGGCGTGCTTCTCCCACGAATTGGTGAAGCGGTGGATCTCGGTGAGCTCGGGAGCGTCCGTTCGCCGGTCGACGAGCAACGAGAAGGCGCCGCCAGCGTCGACAGACTGCAGCTGGTACGGATCGCCGACGAGCAGCACCTTGGCGCCGGTGGACTCAGCGATGCCAGTGATCCGGTCGAGCGTGGCCGTGCTGGCTAGCGTCGCCTCGTCGACGATCACGAGCTGGCCTTCGCGGAAGTTCGTGCGCCCGAGATCGAACTCAGTCAGCCACTTCGCCGTGTTGTCGCAGGCGATACCCAAGTCGTCAGCCAAGGCCTGAGCCGCGGCAGCCGAGGGCGCGAGCCCGATGACACTCCCCCGGCCGTGCTCGGTGATCCACACCGAACGAAGCGCACGCATGGCGGTCGTCTTGCCTGCGCCCGCCGGCCCGACCAGGAGGTCGAGCCTCCGCCCGGATGTCGTGATGCTCTCCAGCGCGGTCCGCTGCTGTGAGCTCAGGCCTCCGTTCGAGTGGGCAAGGACGCGAGCCGTGACCGCAGAACGGACTGTCGGCGCTCCACTCGCCTCGGAGCGCGCCAACAACTGCCCCTCGGCCGCGATGATCGCCGTCGAGGAGTACTTCACCGAGTGCCGCGGGCGAAACACGCTGGTCCCATCCTCCCTCCGGAATCCCGCGGGGCTGAGCGTGAGGTCCGGCGGGGTGAGTGCCACCGACTGGGCCTGGGCCGAGTCGACGACCATCGCGATGGCAGACTCGCGGTCAGCGGTAGTGGCGAAGCGGAGGTCCATTGTCTGCTTGGACGCCTCGGCCATCAGGTTCCAGTGGTTCCAAACAGATCGCTTGATGCTCACCGCCGCGACAACGTCCGCGGCGATCGCCTCGACCGCTCGGAGCGGCACGTCGGCGATCCGTAACGGCATGGCGCCTGCGCCCAGCAGCGTCGAAGCCCACGCCGTGGCGTCGCCACCGACACGCTCCGAGGTGCGCCGACGCCACTCGGCGGTGAGGTCGACGAGCGAACGGATCTCCTTCGGCGGACGCGTTGCGAGCGTCGCCTGGGCGCGGAGCTCCACGATGACCTTCGCCGACGGCTGCCGACCATGCTGCGCCACGTACTCTGCGATCAGCGCATCCTTCTTCACCTCGATCTCCCGCGTGCGACTCGAGAACTCACCGATCAGCTCGTCGCTGACCCCGGCGATCTCCCATCGCGGGTTCCTTTCCGCCCCGCGCTGGCGCATTTCCCACTCGACGCCGACGTCGCGGGCGAGCCGGTCGGCGAGCAGCGCGTTGTAGTGCTCCGACAGCCCGGTCCTCGACGCGAAGACGGGCCGGCCGTCGAGGCTTCGCCAGCGCCCGTCCATCTGAGTGAGGACCTTGTTCGAGACGACGACGCAGGCACGCACCAGGTGGGGAGAACACGCCGCGAGCACCATCTGGGACGCCTCCATCGTCAAGGTGATCCTCGGGGGCGCATCCGCCTCGAAAGACCTGCAGGAACTCTCATTGCTCATCGGCGAACGAGACGAAGCCTCCGACACCGTGACGATCACGGACTACGGAGCCCGTTCGTTGCAGCGCTCGCTCCGGCGGGTATCGATCATGCCACCGGAGCGGATCCGCACGATGCCGTTCGGCACCGGTTTGGTGATGCTGCGGAGTGCACCGCCGATCATCACCCGCCTTCGCCCCTGGAACCCCGGATGACGGTGGGGGCATCTGGTGGAGCAGCGATGGCCCCGCAGATCGAAGACCGGATGCCGAGCCCCAGGCGGTGGCCGGAAGCGCCCCATTTCGCCCAGAGTGACGCTCTGGTCCAAGCGCCCGAGGGACGAACTGACCACCCCGCCGACTAGGTCCTACGGTGTAGGGCGACCAGTCGTCGATAGTTGATTCCCAGTGTTTGGGCGCCGCGCGTGAGCCCTGCCGACTTGGCGGCATTGCCTCACTTGGCCGGTTCTGACTCAGTGTGGCGACGGGCTACTCGTCGCTCAAGGAGATCGCGACCTCGACTATCTCTGCGCCCTCGAACTCCACACGCACTTGGGCGGTACAAAGCAACCGGGCAGCCAGCTCGATCGAGGCCCTTTCTCCGTCGTTGTAGTCGACGAATCCACCTAGCGTGTCCCCTACTTGGGGGATGAGTGTCGAGGGAAGGCCCACCGAGAGCACAGCGTCGAAGGTCACGGCAACCTCGTCAAGTCTCATGCCGTAGTCGTACTCGTGAACAGTCCCCGACTCCACGAGCGGGAAGTCCGTGGGCGCCGCGCTGACCGACTTCACGACGACATCGCCAAGGTCGGCTAGGACGCTGGCGATTGATCTATCGTCGAGCTCCAATTCCAATAGTTCGCGAACGACCCGGGCCGCGTCGGCGCTGTCGAGAATGTCACCGGCGAGAGACCGCACGTTGTCGATGACCGCCAACTCAGTCGCGTCAAAGTAGAAGTCGGACCAGCCATCAGCCTCTTCGGCTTCGCCTGTCCGCGCTGGATCGTCGCTGACCTCCGCGGTCGCATCTTTCCCACCCTGGCCCGGCTCCTCGCCAAACCCCGCAGCTTCTGTGGAGCGGTTCGGCCCGTAGGGGTCGGGGTCGTCACGGTCAGGATCATCCGGTCCCGACCCCTCTGGACCGCCGGGCCCAGCGGAAGACTCGCCCAGATCCTGACGGGTGCGGTCATACACGAATCGTCCGAGTGTTTCGGTCCAACCGGTCTCGACCTCGATGACTCCGCGAGCGATGTCGCGAGGTTCACGGAGCACGTTCTGAATGTCGACCATCGCCGAATGGCCGCCAAGAAGTACCGCCGCGCGCCGATGTCGAAGACCCGACGCCATCAAGGCCCGGGCCGCTGGGGTTGACACACCGAAGCGGAGGTATTCGGGGAGCATTGCCACGGCGTCCGCGATCACGACATCAGTGTCAGCAAGATGGCGCTGAAGAACGGCGACTGCCTGCTCAACCAACGTCGCTAGTGAGTAGGAAACTAGTTTGCCGTAGATCCGCAGTATCTCGTCGACGGACCGGCTCGTCTGCGAAGCAATGTCTTGGAAGCTCGTACCGTTGATCCACAACGCGACGATGTCTCGGAGGGACGCCCGATCCGGCAGGTTGAGCGGCGGGACTTGCTCTTCAGCAGGAAAGGCTTCCCTGAGGTCGGCTTGGAAGTCTGGTTGCCTGTAGGCCCAGGCAAGGACCGCGTCGAGGAGGCTCTCATCGACCGGCGATTCAATGGTGTCCCAACTGTCGAGCGCTGGGACCAGGTCAGTGACGACCGAGTCGACCAGTCGTGCTCGAGCCCCGGTCTCGCGGATCCACGGCATACGACCCCGCGTTCGCAGATCAGAAAGCCGCGTTGCGCGCATAGCGAAGACCGTGGAGAGCAAGGTCTGTCCGCGCTGGTCAAGCTGCTGAGCCGCAAAAGTGTTGCGGGCGAGCGCGGCGGCCGCCTGCCGGAACTCCTCGTCGCCGAGTTCGTCGTGAAGAAGCTCGATCAGCGTCGAGTCGATGCCATCGGTCAAAGGGAAGAGTGCGGCGGCGCCTTCGAGCAGCTCCGTGGTAAGGCGAGTTCCCGTTTGGATTGAGTTCTGTAGTGCCTGCACCAGCGAGCGGAGAGCACCGTGGACGTCCTCTCCGGGCTGGCCAATCGCGACCGGGCGCACAGCGGACCACTGGTTGGGGTTCGCGCAGATGACGAGCCCCTTGGTCGAGCTCCCGGCCCGACCTGCGCGACCAACTAGGTTTCTGATGTCCCGCGCCAACATCGGGATCGGTCTACCGGTTCGGGACCGGCGCTGGACCGCATAAAGGACAAGGGTGCGGATGGGCAGGTTTACACCTTCGGCGAGCGTACCCGTGCAGAGCACCATTCGAACGACGCCGTCGCTGAGCAGCTCCTCAACTGCCTCGCGGGTTTCCTGAGGTATGTCCCCATGGTGCACGACGACCCCGGCTGTAAGGGAAGCCGTACCTACCCAATTGGGGCCGTACTCGCGGGTGAGATAGTCGCCGACCGAGTCGAGTCGAGCACGATCCGTTACAGAGTCCAAGGGACGTGGAAGAGGGACGTTGCTCCTCAGCTGTCGCAGGAGCTCATCTGCGAGGCCCGCCACGCCTTGATCGCCAGTCTTTGTCGCCGAGAAGACGGCCACCGTCCCCAGTGCCATCGACTTGCGGGCGACGGCGATCGCTTGAGTCTTCACCGAGCCGAACTGGAAGGTGTTGAGGTTCCCGGTGGTCTCATTCCGGAACCGGAAATCTGAGTCCTGCAGGAAGTCATTCAGAGTGTGGGCTGGAATGGTGGTGTCGACAGCCTGCATCTGCAGACCGACTCTGGTTGAGCGTCCGCTTCCAGCGGGTCGGAGTACCGCATATTCAGCCTCCGCCGGACGGAAGTCGCTTCGCACAACGGTGTCGGCCGAACCTCCCAACCAAGCGTTGATTTCTTCGATGTTCGGAACGATCGCGGAGACGAAGACAGTGCGAGGCGGCCCGCCTTCACGTCCCAGCAGTCGAGCGAGCAGAAGTTCGAGGGCGACACCTCGACCTGGCTGGTCAAGCAGATGCCCCTCATCGCACACGATGAGCGAGATGCGTGCGACGAGTTCAGGAGCAGAACCCAGCAGGCCCGTCAATGCCTCGGGGGTAGCGACAATCGCGCGGAGCTCGTCGACTCCCTGAATCTCCTCGTAGCTAGGCACTGTCCCGCCGTACACGGTTCGAGTAGCGATGCCTATGCGAGTCAGTCGCCGGGCGAGTGATCCTCGAAGTTCCCTTGCCAATGCTCGGTAGGGGACCAGCAGGACTGCTAGGTCATCTGGCCGTTCGACCAAGTGATTGAACAGGAGCGTCTCGGTAAGCGCTGTCTTGCCGGCGCCGGTCGGCATCTGCAGCGAGAAGGGTTCGTCACTTGAAAGAAGACCGGCCTGGATCGCCGAGATCTGCGACGGGAAGAAGTCCCAGACCGGGCGGCGGCGGTTCAACAAGGAGCCGACGAGAGGGTCCCAACGTGACGAGCCGCCATCCGGCAGCACGGCACGGAGATTCGTCACCCGAAATCGGTCGAGTAGCGACGCATAGGTGCGCTCGGCTATCCATTGGTCGGGACCGACCTCGAGCGACGACTCAACCGCTCGCTGAGCGCCGGCGGCCGCCGCCTCGATGCTGGCGACATCACCGCTCGCCAATGCGCGGAGAAGAGTTTGGACACGCTCGGACGCCATCCGTGATGGTCGAGCTAAGAAGTCGTAACAAGCGCGGTACGCATCGTCGCTCCACGCGTCTTGTGTCGCTACTTGCTGCATCGTCACGTATGCCGAGGCCGAGTAGCCCCCGCCGTAGAATGCCGCTGCTGAGAAGAACGTTGCGTCCAGTTCGGCGGAGCCAGTCAAGGTGCGTGCAACACCCGAAAGCGCGTTCCCCAGAGTGGCCCAGTCCCGTGAATCTGCTGGGGGCTCTCGCATCAGGTCAAAGAGTTCTCCGACGAGCGACACGTATAGGTCAAAGCTTCGGCCGTCCTGATAGTCGAGTCCAGCGACCTCAGACTGGAGGCTGTACTCCCGCAGGCTCTGGCGGGTGTCTGCGTCGGCAACCCACCGCCGGAGTACCTGCCTCATGAAACGACGTCCACGCCAGACTTTTCGAGGAGCACCTCGAATAACTTCTCGTAGTTGGCCTTGAGGTCCGGAACAGAGATGACCACCAATGTGCACTCACCCAGGTGGGGCACCGTCACCCCTGCCAGTTCCGCATCGACCAACTCCGAGCTGAGAACAACGACGGCGCGGAACTCGTACGTCGCCTGTGGATGGTCCGTCGCCTTCACAAAGCGCTCGATGTGGTCGAGCTGGACAGTCCCAAGGTGTCCGAGAATTGCTCGCTCCTTAAGCCACAGCAACGTTTTGGCCAATCGACTTTCGCGGTCCTTCCGCGAGTCCGCGATCGCATCTGCCACCGGAGTCGAGCTGCCGTTCGTCGATTTCGTCTTCACCTCGGCACACAAGACGACATCTTGGTCGGATGGGACTGGCCACTGGGGCAACTGGAACTGAACGATGTCTGACCCTTCTGAGGCTCTCGTCCGCCGGCTCTTCAGCCGCCACATCTTGGGTTCGAGTACGTCGCCTGTGATCGTGGAAGCGAGGTAGATCGCACCCACGATTTCGCCGTAGTCGCCAGCCATGACCGAGCCCTTGTCCGGAAGCACCGCCTCCACGACGGTCTCGAAAGGCAACTTCTTGTCATCGACGATCGCTTGAAGCGTCGCATCTGCGATGTAGCAGCGGCGAGCAGGCACTCCCAGCAGCTCAGACCACGCTGCCGTCTTGTCGTCAAGAATCATCACGACCACGTACGGGTCATTGAGCGTCTCGATGAAGAAGGACCGGACCTCAGCGAGGTCGAGACCTAGTTCCTTCATGTCGCCCGATCCCCGTCCCAACGACCCGCTAGCTCACCGCTACTCAGCGGCGAAAAGCCTAGGACATCCAGGAGTGTCACCGTCAGGGAAACGCTCGGCTTGGCTCTGAGCTGTTTGATAGCGACGTAGTAGTCCGCCGAGCCTGCTGTCGACAACGGCCGGGCCAACGATCGACCACGATGGCGCCATGGTCTGAGCGTCGCTTCCAACGCGGCGGGTTTCGAGAGCATGCGCAGCTCGTACCACGGTGTGCCGAGACCCTCGTCACACCGCTGGTCAGTTCATGCCCGCCGTGTCTCGTACACGTCTAGGACCTCGAGAAGGACTTGTCCCATCTCAGTCACCTGAAACCCAGTGCCGCCCAACACGCTCAATGCACGGGCGAACCCAGCGTTAGAGAGCCCAGTGGCGGCTAAGGCAGCCTGGTCATCAGTCATGCCGGATGCCTCCGCCAGGGCTTCTACGTTCCAACGCTCTGCTTCGCCTAACGCGGTCACTTGGACGGGTTGGAGGTCTTGGTACGGCTCTGGCTCGTTCGACTTCCACTGGGGCGGGCCTGCCATCACACGCAGTAGGGCAATGTGTTGCCGCCGGAGGGCCTCGATCCCGAGGAGAAGAACCTCGGCCTCATCGGCCCGATCTGGATGGGCCGCTGCGTTGCCTAGAACCGCACCCAGGGCTTCGAGAACTTCGTCCTGACCAGTCATTCCTGCTTGCCAAAGGACCCGGGCAGCGATCGGAACAAGCTTCGGATTGGCCGCAATACGCTCTCCGAGATCCTCGCGAGTCATACCCGCCAAGTCTTCGGCGGCGCGGAGGGCGATGGACCGCGTCCTGGCGAGTTCGGCTCGCGCCTTGGCACTGAGCCGAGCCATAGGATCGGTTGCGACTCCGGCAGTGAGCATCCCCGCAAGCGCCCCAACGAACTCATCGACCCAGTCCGTTTCCTGGCGCGGCTTCATCCCACCGACCCTAATCCCGGCAAGGCGCGAGCGCGCGTGATCCCGCCGCGTTGCGCCAGTTCGCCAGTAGCGTCGTCGCATGGAGAAAGTCGTTCGCGAGGAGCTTGATGACGAGGATTATCAGATCAAAGAGGTGTTCGCGGTCTATGGCCGGGCCGCTTACCAGGCCCAAGTACTGGAGCGTGGACTTGCCAACGTCCTGACCGTCGCACGCACGGCGGCAGCACGAGGTAGCGGCGACGATTTCGATGCGTTCCTCGAGCAGCATCTGGGGTCCACGATGGGACGGCTGGTGAGCCTCCTAGGTCCCCATGTCCATGAAGACGGCGACGTGTTACCCAACCTTCGGGCCGCACTCGAAGAGCGAAACCGGTTGGCCCATCGCTTCTTCAGACAGCACGAACTTGACTTCGGTTCGTTCAGTGGACGAGAAGAGATGCTCGCGGAGCTTTACGGCCTGATTGAACTCTTCGAGAGCGTAGACGCGAGCCTTCGGATAGTGATCGACCGTCTCCTTGCATCAGTCGGCATGACGGCGGAACAGCGCCGGAACCTTGAAGCCGCAGAGGTACTGCGACTGCAGCAATTGGCTGAGTCCAGAGACAGGTCGGAGGCCTAACCCCAAGAAGTTCCTCAATGGTTGCGCTCGACAATGGCGCGTCACACCGCCGCCAATCAGCCGCTCCCTCGACGGCTTAGAGACCCCTGAGGGAAGTTCAGTTGTCAACGCGCAGGAGCGGGCCCTGTTGGGTCTTCAGGAAGCGAAGTCCCTCTTCGGTTCATTCGCATTGCGCGCACGAAGGACAAGCAGCGTCTCGAACCGGTCGACCTCAGTTACGAGAAGTTCCCCGTCGGGAATTGCCGCTGCGGATGGCTCACCGTCGACGGTTGAACAGACTCGCGTAATCCGCCCGAGGCTGGCGACTTCGTTGCCTGGCCCAGTACCGAGGAAGGCGTGCTCGAATGGCCGGTCGTACTCCTGCGCCCGATTCACGTCGAGCTCGACCAGTGCGCCGCCGCTCGGATTGACAGCGGTGTCGTCTGGCGCGAACGGCGAAGCGTCGTTGGTCACCACCATGCCAAGCCGAGGGCCAATCGCCTCAAGACTTTGGCGCCAGAATCCTGCGAACCAACCACTCATCGACGGTCGTAGATGGATGACCTCCTGGGCCAGCGCAAGGTAAAGACGAGCCGCGCGCCTGGTGGTCTCCTCAACCGCACGACGTTGAGAGCTGCTGTGCGGCAAGAGGTAAGCGCGAGTGGACTTGGCGTGAAACACGAGGTTCCGGGTCGAAGAGTAGAGCTCGTCGTACAGGGCTTCGACCGGATCCGCAGCACCTTCAGGAGCATGCGCAACTAGACCGACGACCTTGTCCGCCTCCGTAAGTGCTCGACGGAACCACTCACCCTCGCCTTCCTTAGGTCGCACAGTGCGCTGCGGGGTTAGGGAGTCCAGGATCGATTCCAGTGCGAGGTACACGTTGCGGAACGAATCAAACAAGTCGTCGGTGAGCTGAGACAGCCGGAAATAGCGTGCGCTCTCCTGCCACACGGGCACAGGCGGCAAGACCGGCACACCCCCAGTCACGGTCACCTTCGGAGCGCCCAGCGTTATCGTCGGAGCACTCAATAGGCGAATGACTGACTCGGAGCGCTCCGACCACCAAGCGACATGCTCTGCAGCTGCATGACGGATCGCCAATGGCGGCGCCCCGCGCAGGCACATGAGGTCCAGCCCTTTGTTTGCCGCAGCCAAGGCCTCATCGCGCACCAGCTCATAGTTTGCACCGGACTTACCGCGCGCGACGACGATCTGGCTCCCGGCTCGCAACTCGATGCGCCACGCATCGATGGTCTCGGACGCGTCCTCCTGCGCTGCCTCAGACAACCGAAAGGCACCGCCGGCGTTCGCGCCGTCGAAGAAGCCCATTCCGTCGATGCTCGCTTCCGCCACCCCAGCATTCTCATGTCAGACTCTCCATTCGAGTTCGGTCCGAGGCGCATCACGAGGCATCAAACCCACCACCCCGGATTGCTTCGCCCCGAAGTTTCGGAGGGAGCTATGAAGACCCGACAAGCAGGTGCGTCTTTCCGCGAGTTGCCGACCCGATATGGGCGTACGGTGCCAAAGCACCAAGCATCGACGTAGGCTCCCCGCGTGTCACAGCCGTGGAACCCCAACGTCTCCCCGAAGGGAAAGGTCTTGGGAATCTACGGCAGCTTCACCGCCATCGCTGCCTTCCTTATCGCCTTGGAACTGCCGTGGCCCTGGAAGTCATTGGCCGTCATTCCTATCGCAGCCACAGTCGCCCTAGTTGTCTCAGCTTGGAAGGCCGGGCGCGATGTCGTGCGGTCATGGACAGAGGATCAGCCTCAGTAGTAGTCGTTTGCTGCACCAGACGAGCTCACGGGACGACGGCCATTGTCATTGAGCTGCCGGGCTTCGCCCATGTCCACAACGGCCGGAGGACCTGAGTCTTACCGCCGCCTAATCGCGCATCCGCTCATGCCGAAGGCAGCGGCGCCGGTGACCGCGGCTATGCGGGCGCCGGATTCGTCAAGAGCGTGCGCGAGGCGGAGGTGCCAGGGCCAACGCTGACGGAGGGGCGCGCGCACGCGGTGTCGGCGACCGACGAAGAAGCCTTCAGGCGCCCGCGATCCAATCCCGTACGCCTCCCGTCTTTCCTCCCGCGCTCATGTCTCGGGGTGTCGCGATGCGACCTCTAGCGAAGGACGTGAGCATCTTCAATGAAGGCCGCGATGTGGAAACCTGACCCATGGATGCTGATCACCGGCGTTGCGCGTTGGCCCGTCACCACTCAGGTCCAGGCCCGGCGGAACGCTCTGCTCGCGTGCACCGTGCTGGCCCAACGTATGCGAGAACGAGACGAGGTCGAGGAGTTCGTCGGCCGCATGAGCCCGCCCGTTGCTCCCCAAGCAAGCCCCTTCAACTCCGCGCACAATCGTTGATCGCCTTCATCGTGGAAACCGTTCGAGTGTGCCCCGGAGTGCAAACGGCGGCCGTTGCCGCACCCGGGGTGTCCGTGGCCATGAAAAAGTCCCCACTGGTGGCCAGGTC
>NZ_RJSF01000047.1:0-52273 GCF_003725535.1 Nocardioides pocheonensis
TGCGGGGCGTCGTACGCTCGGACCATGGACGCGACGGTCGCCCAGACGACCGGACAGACGGCCGCGCAGGCCGAGCGGCCCGTCCCGCAACCGTGGAGCCTCGAGATCGATGCGGTCGCGCACCTGCTCGACACCCGGACCACTCGCGGGCTGAGCGCCGCCGAGGCCGCGGCCCGGCTCGAGCAGGACGGCCCGAACGTGCTGCGCCAGGAGCCGCCGGAGCCGCGGTGGCGTGCGGTCCTCCGGCAGGTCACCGACCCGCTGGTGCTCCTGCTGCTGGCGGCGATCGCGATCTCGCTGGTCGCGTGGCTGGTCGAGGGCGCGGAGGGGGTGCCGTACGACGCGGTGGTGATCGCGCTGATCGTCGTGGCCAACGCCGTCCTCGGCTACGTCCAGGAGGCCCGCGCCGAGCAGGCCGTCGCGGCGCTCCAGCGGCTGACGGCGGCCACCTCGTCGGTGCTCCGGGACTCCGAGGTGGTGCGGGTCCCGTCGGCCGAGCTCGTGCGGGGCGACGTGCTCGTGCTCGAGGAGGGCGACGCCGTCGGCGCGGACGCCCGCCTGGTCGAGGCGTCCGCGCTGACGGTCGGCGAGGCCTCGCTCACCGGCGAGAGCGTGCCGGTGCTCAAGGACGCGCGGACGCTTCCGGGCGCGACCGCGCTCGGCGACCGGCTGGACATGGTGTTCGGAGGCACGGCGGTGAGCCGGGGACGCGGCCGAGCGATCGTGACGAGCACCGGCATGGACACCGAGATGGGGCGCGTCGCCGCGCTGCTGGAGTCGACGGAGAAGGAGAGCACGCCGCTGCAGCGAGACGTCAGCAGGATCGGCCGGATGCTGGGTGTGGCCGTGATCGTGATCGCGGTGGTGGTCACCTCGGCGATCTTCCTCACCACCGAGGTGCGCACCGCCTCGGAGGTCGTCGCGGTGCTGCTCATCGGCGTCTCGCTGGCGGTGGCCGCGGTGCCCGAAGGACTGCCGACGATCCTCTCGGTGGTTCTCGCGCTCGGGGTGCAGCGGATGGCCGCGCAGCGCGCGATCGTCAAGCGGCTCTCGTCGGTGGAGACGCTCGGCTCGGCGAGCGTGGTGTGCTCGGACAAGACCGGCACGCTGACCTGCAACGAGATGACCGTGCGGGCCGTGCTCACGCCGTCGGCGTACGTCGAGGTCAGCGGCTCGGGCTACGACCCCGAGGGCGCGCTGGTCGTCGACGGCCGCCCGCTCGACGACGAGCGGGTGCTGCGCGAGGTCGAGCTGGTCATCGGCGGCGGGAGCCTCGCGAACGACGCCGCGCTCGTCGCCGACGGCGGCTCGTGGTCGATCCAGGGCGATCCCACCGAGGCGGCCTTCCTGGTCGCGGAGGCGAAGATCGGCCTCACCGAGGCACGTCGGAACCGGTTCACCCGGGTCGACGAGGTCCCCTTCACCTCCGAGCGCAAGCTGATGAGCGCCCTCGCGACCGACGCGGCTGCCGAGGGCCGGCTCGCGGTGGTCACGAAGGGAGCACCCGACGTGCTGCTCTCACGGTGCACCCACGAGCAGACCTCCGCGGGTATCGTCCCGCTGACCGACGTACGCCGGGCCGAGCTGCTCGCGCAGGTCGACGCGCTCGCCGACCAGGCGTTGCGGACCCTCGGCGTCGCCTACCGGCCGCTGCCTGCCGACGCAGAGGCGGGCGAGCACCTGGAGCACGAGCTGGTGCACCTCGGCGTGGTCGGCATCATGGACCCGGCCCGCCCCGAGGCGCAGGCGTCCGTGGCCGAGGCGCACCGCGCCGGCATCCGGGTGCTGATGATCACCGGCGACCATCCCCGCACGGCCCGGCGGATCGCCGCTGACCTGGGCCTGATCGAGCCCGGCGGGGCCGTGCTCACCGGCGCCGAGCTCGAGGCGATGGACGACCGGCAGCTCCGCGACGCGGTGCGCGACATCACGGTCTACGCCCGGGTCGCGCCCGAGCACAAGCTCCGGATCGTCCGGGCCCTGCAGGCGAACCAGCACCTGGTCGCGATGACCGGCGACGGGGTCAACGACGCTCCCGCGCTCAAGGCCGCCGACATCGGCGTCGCGATGGGCCGCTCCGGGACGGAGGTGACCAAGGAGGCCGCCGACATGGTGCTGGCCGACGACAACTTCGCCACGATCATCGCCGCGGTGCGTGAGGGGCGCGGCATCTTCAGCGACATCCGCACGTTCATCCGCTTCCTGCTCTCCTCGAACATCGGCGAGGTGCTCACGATGTTCCTCGGCGTGGTGCTGGCCGGGCCGCTCGGGCTGACCGCGGGGAGCGGGCTCGCCGTCCCGCTGCTGGCCACGCAGATCCTCTGGATCAACCTGCTCACCGACAGCGCGCCGGCCCTGGCGCTCGGGGTGGACCCGCCTCCCGACGACGTGATGAACCGCCCACCGCGGCGGATGACCGACCGGGTCATCGACCTGGACATGTGGCTCGGGATCCTCTGGGTCGGCGCGGTCATGGCTGCGGTCACCCTGGCGGCGCTCGACCTGCGGCTCGACGGCGGCCTGCTGGGCGGGTCGGGCAGCGTCGAGAAGGCCCGCACGGTCGCGTTCACCACGCTGGTCCTGGCCCAGCTGTTCAACTGCCTCAACGCCCGCTCCGACCGGGTCAGTGCCTTCCGCCGGCTGTTCACGAACCGGTGGCTGTGGGCCGCGATCGCCCTCTCCGCGGCGCTGCAGGTCGCGGTCGTGCACGTCGGCTTCCTCAACCGCGCCTTCGACACCGTGCCGATGAGCCCCTCGGACTGGGCCCTCGCCGTCGGACTGGCCAGCCTCGTGCTCGTCGCCGACGAGGCGAAGAAGCTGGTCGAGCGGGCCGTGCTGCACCGCCGGTGACCCCGGTCCCGTCGCGGCGTACGCCAGGTCACACCGGACGGATCTGGCCTCAGGACGTTGACAGCACTACTGTCACGGTAGTTCCCCGTCCGCGACGACAAGGTGCCCGATGAAGCTCTCCACGATGTTGATGTACGACGGCAACCCCCGCACCGCCGCCGACCAGGTGGTCGCGCTCGAGAAGGCCGGGCTGGACACCGTCTGGGTTGCGGAGGCCTACGGCTTCGACTCCCCCACCCTGATGGGCTACCTGGCAGCGAAGACCGAGACCGTCGAGATCGGGTCGGCGATCCTCAACATCTACTCGCGCACCCCGGGCGCCCTGCTGCAGACCGCCGCCGGCCTCGACAACGTGTCGCAGGGTCGCGCGATCCTCGGCCTGGGGGCGTCCGGCCCGCAGGTGATCGAGGGCTTCCACGGCGTGCCGTACTCGAAGCCGCTCGGCCGCACCCGGGAGATCATCGAGATCATCCGCGCCGGCATGAGCCGGGAGAGGCTCACCAGCGACGGCATCTTCACGCTGCCGCTCGACAAGGAGCACGGCGCGGTGACCGGCCTGGGCAAGCCGCTCAAGCTCCTCACCAAGCCGGAGCGTTCGAGCGTGCCGATCTACGTCGCTGCCCTCGGGGAGAAGAACGTCGAGCTGGTCGGCGAGATCGCCGACGGCTGGCTGCCGCACCTGTACTACCCGGAGAAGGCCGCGAGCGTGTGGGGCGAGCCGCTGGCCGCCGGGGCGAAGAACCGCTCCGCGGACCTCGGCCCGCTGGAGGTCGTGGCCGGCGGCATGGTCGCGATCGGTGAAGGCCCGGAGACCAAGGCGCTGCTCGACTTCGCGCGCCCGCTCTTCGCGCTGTACGTCGGGGGCATGGGCGCGAAGGGCCGGAACTTCTACAACGACCTGGCCTGCCACTACGGCTACGAGAAGGAGGCCGCGGAGATCCAGGAGCTGTACCTCAACGGCAACAAGCGCGACGCCGAGGCGCTGGTGCCGCTGGAGTGGCTCGAGGCCGCGAACCTGGTCGGCCCGGAGTCCTACGTCAAGGAGCGGATCGCGGCCTTCGCCGAGTCCGGCGTCACCAGTCTCAACGTCACGCCGGTGGGCGACGACCCGGCCGACATCATGGCCCGGCTCAAGCAGTGGGTCTCCTGACCCTGACCGCTCCGACCGCTCCCCGGGCGCGCCCTTCGGGGCGCGGCCCCGGTCGATAGCCTGTCGTCGATGGCCGCCACCGAGAGCACCCCGACCCCGCAGCAGGTACGCCGCGCCCTGGCGCGCGCCGAGCGGGGCGCCGCGCTCGACGCGGCCGAGGCCACCGTGCTGCTGGCGGCGCGCGGCGACGATCTCGAGCGGCTGACCTCGGTGGCTGCGCGGGTCCGTGACCGTGGCCTGGAGGACGCCGGCCGGCCGGGCGTGGTGACCTACTCGCCGAAGGTGTTCATCCCGGTCACCCGGCTGTGTCGCGACCGCTGCCACTACTGCACGTTCGTCGAGACGCCGGGCCAGGCCGCGCGCGACGGCCGGGCGCCGTACCTCTCCCCCGACGAGGTGCTGGCGATCGCCGCCGAGGGCGCCGCGCTCGGCTGCACCGAGGCGCTCTTCACGCTCGGCGACCGGCCGGAGGACCGCTGGCCCGAGGCCAAGGCGTGGCTCGACGAGCAGGGCTACGACTCGACCCTGGCCTACGTGCGGGCGCTGGCGATCCGCGTGCTCGAGGAGACCGGGCTGCTGCCGCACCTGAACCCCGGCGTGATGTCCTGGGAGGAGCTGAACCGGCTGAAGCCGGTCGCCCCCTCCATGGGGATGATGCTCGAGACCACCTCCCGGCGACTGTTCGAGGAGAAGGGGCAGGCCCATTTCGGCTCCCCCGACAAGGACCCCGCCGGCCGCCTCCAGGTCCTGGAGGACGCCGGCCGGCTCTCGATCCCGTTCACGACCGGCCTCCTGATCGGGATCGGCGAGACCCTCGAGGAGCGGGCGGACTCGATCTTCGCGATCCGCCGCGTCGCCCGGCAGTACCGCAACGTCCAGGAAGTCATCATCCAGAACTTCCGCGCCAAGCCGGACACCGCGATGCGGCACACCGACGACCTCGCGCTCGACGAGTACGTCGCCGCCATCGCCGTCGCGCGCATCGTGCTCGGCCCCAAGGTCCGCCTCCAGGCCCCACCGAACCTCGTGGACAGCTCTGAAGGATCCGGGGAGTGCGCCAGGTTGTTGGGGGCGGGCGTCGACGACTGGGGCGGCGTCTCGCCGCTCACGCCCGACCACGTGAACCCCGAACGCCCGTGGCCCTCCCTCGAGCGGCTCCGGTCGGTCACGGCCACCGCCGGCTTCGACCTGCGCGCGCGCCTCACCGCGCACCCCGAGTACGTCCTGGCCGGCGAGCCCTGGATCGACCCCCGCGTGTCCGCCCACGTCGCCGCCCTCGCCGGTGACGACGGCCTCGTGTCCGCGGAGATCACCGACGGCGCCGCGCGCCCGTCCGGCCTGCCGTGGCAGGAGCCCGACGGCGGCTTCGCGGTCGCCGGCCACGGTCGCGTCGACCTTCACACCGCCGTCGACACCGAGGGCCGCTCCGCCGACCGCCGCTCCGACTTCGCCGACGTCTACGGCGACTGGGACGAGCTCAAGGACGGGATAGTCCGGCACGAAAAGCATGCCGCTTCGGACATTTCGGCGTCCGAACGTGACGGACTATCCGCCCTTCGAGCAGCCGAGAAGGACCCCGGCAACCTCTCCGACGAGCACGCCCTCACCCTGATGACCGCCGAGGGCGACCTGCTGGCCGACGTGATCGCCCTGGCCGACCAGCTGCGCCGCGACACCGTCGGCGACGAGGTGACCTACGTCGTCAACCGGAACATCAACTTCACCAACGTCTGCTACGTCGGCTGCCGCTTCTGTGCGTTCGCGCAACGCCGCACCGACGCCGACGCCTACTCGCTCTCGCTCGAGCAGGTGGCCGACCGCGCCGAGGAGGCGTGGAAGCTGGGCGCCACCGAGGTCTGCATGCAGGGCGGCATCGACCCCGAGCTGCCCGGCACGGCGTACTTCGACCTGGCTGCCGCAGTGAAGAACCGCGTGCCCGACATGCATGTGCACGCGTTCTCCCCCATGGAGATCGTCAACGGCTCCTCGCGCACCGGCCTGTCCTTCGAGGACTTCCTGATCAAGGCGCGCGAGTCCGGCCTCGACACGATCCCCGGCACCGCGGCGGAGATCCTCGACGACGACGTGCGCTGGGTGCTCACCAAGGGCAAGCTGCCGACCCGTACCTGGATCGAGATCGTCAGCACCGCGCACCGCGTCGGCGTGCGGTCGAGCTCGACGATGATGTACGGCCACGTCGACAACCCGCGCCACTGGGTCCAGCACCTCCGCGTGCTCGCGCGGATCCAGGAGCAGAACCTCGAGCAGGGCGTCGCCGGCTTCACCGAGTTCGTGCCGCTGCCGTTCGTGCACCACTCCGCGCCGATCTACCTGGCCGGCGTCGCCCGGCCGGGGCCGACCCTGCGCGACAACCTCGCGGTCCACGCGATGGCCCGGATCATGCTCCACGGCCGGATCGACAACATCCAGACCAGCTGGGTCAAGCTCGGCGTCGACGGCACGCGCGCGATGCTGCGCGCCGGAGCGAACGACCTCGGCGGCACGCTGATGGAGGAGACCATCTCGCGGATGGCCGGCTCGGAGCACGGGTCGGCCAAGACCGTCGAGGAGCTGGTCGAGATCGGCGCCGGCATCGGCCGCCCGGTCGTGGAGCGTACGACGACGTACCGCCGCACCCGATCCGCCCAGCGCTGAGCCGCCCAACGCTGAGCCGTGGGTCCCAGCCCGAGGAGCCGACGGGTCGATGCACCCGAACCGGCGGCCCTGGGACCGGAACCCACGACTCAACGGGTCTGTGGGTCCCCAGAGCCGGCTACGAGGCTACCCCCGGGGTCCGGTCGAGAGTCAGCTCCCGCGCCGCGGCGTAGCGGGCTCGGACCTGCGGCGTGGGATCGGCCTCGCTGACCTCGGCGGTCGGCAGCTCCCAGGCCGGTGGCTCGGCCTCACCGGAGAGCACCCACGCCGCCTGCCGGGCGGCGCCGCGGGCGACGTACTCGAGCCGGTGCGGCACGTGCACGGGGTGCCCGAGCACGGACGGCGCAATCCTGCGCACCGCCTCGGACGCAGCGCCGCCGCCGGTCAGCAGCACGCGGCGCACCACACTGCCCTGGGCCTCGAGGGCGTCCAGGCAGTCGGCCAGGCTGCAGAGCAGGCCCTCGACCGCGGCCCGGGCCAGGTGAGCCGGCTCGGCGGTGTCGAGCGTCAGCCCGTGGAGGGACGCGGTCGAGTCGGGCTTGACCGGCGTGCGCTCGCCCTCGAGGTAGGGCACCATCACGAGCCCGCCGGCGCCGGCCGGCGCCGAGAGCGCGAGCCGGGACAGACCGTCGTGGTCGACACCGAGCATCCGGCACGCCGCGTCGAGGATCCGCGCGGCGTTGAGCGTGGCCACCAGCGGGAGGTACCGACCCGTGGCGTCGGCGAAGCCCGCCACGATGCCGGAGTGGTCACGCGCCGGGACCTCGGAGACCGCGCACGCAACACCCGAGGTGCCGATCGAGACCACCACGTCGCCCGGTCCGGCGCCGAGCCCGAGGGCGGCGGCGGCGTTGTCCCCGGTGCCCGGACCGAGGATCGCCCCGAGACCGGCAACCGCTCCGGCCTCCTGGCGGGGTCCGAGCACGGTGGGCACCTGCGCGTCGTGGCCGAGCCCCCGGACCAGGAGGTCGTGGCGATAGGCGTCGTCGACGGTGGACCAGTAGCCGGTGCCGCTGGCGTCGCCGCGATCCGTGACGAGGGCGTCCAGCCCGCGCGCACCGGCGAGCTGCCAGGTCAGCCAGTCGTGCGGCAGGCAGACCGCCGCCGTCCGGCCGGCGTGGTCCGGCTCGTGCTCGGCCAGCCAGCGCAGCTTGGTCACCGTGACCGACGCGACCGGCACCACGCCGATCTGCTCCGCCCATGCCTCCGGGCCACCGAGCTCCGCGACGAGGTCGAGCGCGGCACCGGCGGAGCGGTTGTCGTTCCACAGCAACGCCGGGCGGACGACCGCTCCGGCGTCGTCCAGGCAGACCATGCCGTGCTGCTGGCCGCCGACCGAGACGGCGGCCACGTCGTCCAGACCGCCCGCCTCGTCGATCGCGCTGCGCAGGGCCACGAGCCAGGCGGCAGGGTCCACCTCGGTGCCGTCGGGGTGGCTCGCCCGGCCCTGCCGGACGACGTCACCGGTCGCAGCGTCGACCACGACCACCTTGCAGGACTGGGTGGACGTGTCCACCCCGGCGACCAGGCGTGTCATCGGCTCAACGGACGCCGTAGAGGTGCTCGAGCGCGAGCTGGTCCAGACGCTCGAACCCCATGCCCCGCTCGGCGGCGGCGTCGGGGTCGAAGGCCTCCGCACGGAGGTCCTCGATCGTCTCGCCCTCGGCCACGGTCGGCACGCCGAGCTGGTCGACACGAGCCAGCCGCAACGCCTCCTGCACCTCGGGGTCGGCGCGGAACGCACGCGACTTCTCCCGCAGGATCAGGTAGTTGCGCATGCAGCCCTCGGCCGACGCCCAGACACCGTCCATGTCCTCGGTGCGCGGCGGCTTGAAGTCGAAGTGCCGCGGCCCGTCGTAGCCACCGTGCTCGAGGATGTCGACGGTCCAGAACGCACCCCGGGCGTTGCCGGCGCCGAAGCGCAGGTCCTGGTCGTAGCGCGGGCCGGTCTGGCCGTTGAGGTCGGCGTGGAACAGCTTCCCGTGCCAGAGCGCCTGGGCCAGCCCGTGGGCGTAGTTGAGCGAGGCCATCTCCTCGTGACCGACCTCGGGGTTGAGCCCGACCAGCTCGGGGTGGTCGAGCTCGTTGATGAACGCGAGCGCGTGCCCGATGGTCGGCAGGAGGATGTCGCCCCGTGGCTCGTTGGGCTTGGGCTCGATCGCGAAGCGCAGGTCGTAGCCCTGGTCGACGACGTACTGGCCGAGCAGGTTGAAGGCCTCGGCGTACCGGTCCAGCGCGGCGCGGATGTCCTTGGCAGCGCCGGACTCCGCGCCCTCACGACCGCCCCAGGCGACGAAGATGCGGGCACCCATCTCGACCGCGAGGTCGATGTTGTCCAGGGCCTTGCGGAGCGCGAACCGGCGTACGTCGCGGTCGTTGTTGGTGAAGCCGCCGTCACGGAAGACGGGGTGGCTGAACAGGTTCGTGGTGATCATCGGGACCACCAGCCCGGTCTCGTCGAGCGCCTTGCGCAGCGGGGCGAGGTGGGCCTTCTTGGTGGCCTCGTCGGCACCGAACGGGAACACGTCGTTGTCGTGGAACGTGATGCCGTAGGCCCCCAGCTCGGCCAGCCGGTGGATCGCCTCGGCGGGGTCGAGCGGCGGACGGATCGCGCCGCCGAAGACGTCGACCCCCTGCCACCCGACGGTCCACAGTCCGAAGGTGAAGCGGTCCTCGCGCGTCGCGGTGTACTCCATGTCCATCACATCCCTTGATCGTTCTGGCAGACAACAAAACCGGTCTACACCTGCCTGTACAAGCCGCATGGAGGCGGTTATGTTGTTTTGGACAACATAACGCGTGACGGCCGTCACGCGCGAGACTCCTCTGGAGGTTGGACAGATGCTCAAAACCAGGAGCACCCGCATTGCCCTGACCGCCGCAGCCAGCGCGCTGGTGCTGCTGGGTGCGGCAGCGTGCGGGAGCAGCAACAACAGCAGCGACAACAAGACGCCGTCTGCAGGCTCGTCGAGCGGCAGCGGCAGCAAGGCCAGCGGCAAGGTGGGCGTGATCCTCCCCGATGCCACGACCTCTCCCCGCTGGGAGGGCAACGACCGGCCGAGCCTCCAGAAGGCCTTCGACAGCGCCGGCATCGGCTCCGACATCCAGAACGCGGGCGGCGACACCTCCAAGTTCGGCACGATCTGCGACTCGATGATCAACGAGGGCGTCAAGGTGCTCATGATCGTCAACCTCGACTCCGACTCCGGCGCCGCCTGCCTCAAGAAGGCTGCGGCAGCGGGCATCGTCAGCATCGACTACGACCGGCTCACGCTGGGCGGCGGCGCGTCGTACTACGTGTCCTTCGACAACGTCGAGGTCGGCAGCCTGATGGGTCAGGGCCTGCAGAAGTGCCTGACCGACGCGGGCAAGACCAAGGCCAACATCATCTACATCGACGGTGCGGCCACGGACAACAACGCCGCGCTGTTCAAGAGCGGCTACGAGCAGGCGCTCAAGCCGAAGATCGACTCCGGTGACTACAAGCTCGTCGGCGACGTCTCCGGTGAGTGGAACGACCAGAAGGCAGCGAACGCCTTCGACGGTCTGTACACCAAGAACAACGGCAAGATCGACGGCGTCGTGTCCGCCAACGACACGATGGCCGGCGGCATCATCGCCCGGCTCGCGGCCAACAACCTCGCGGGCAAGGTCCCGGTCACCGGTCAGGACGCCTCGATCGAGGGCCTGCAGCGGATCCTCGCCGGCACCCAGTGCATGACCGTCTACAAGAACACCAACCTCGAGGCCGACCTGGCGTCGAAGCTGGCGATCGCCGTCATCAAGGGCGACAAGGCCACCGCTGACAGCCTGGCCAACAAGACCGTCAAGGACACGACCACCAACCAGGAGGTCAAGTCCGCACTGGCGACGCCGGAAGCGATCTACAAGGACGGTGTCAAGAAGGTCATCGACGACGGGTTCCAGAAGGCGTCCGACATCTGCACCGGCCAGTACGCGAAGCTCTGCACCGCGGCCGGCATCAGCTGACCTGAGCGTGTGGGTGTCGGCTCGGGCCGGCACCCACACGGTCAATTCCCGTCCCGTCCTGTCGAACCCCTCCCCGGCGGTCCCAGGCCGCTCCACCCGGAAGGTCCTCTCCATGAGCGTCACCCAGACAGAGCGTCCACCGGTCGGCGCGGACACGCCGATCCTCACCCTGCGCGGCATCGAGAAGAGCTTCGGCGCCGTCCACGTCCTGCGGGGCGTCGACCTCGACGTGCGAGCCGGCCAGGTCACCGCCCTCGTCGGCGACAACGGTGCCGGCAAGAGCACCCTGATCAAGGGCGTCGCCGGCATCTACGGCTTCGACGCCGGTGAGTACCTCTTCGAGGGAAAGCCCGTCGCCGTGCACAATCCCCGCGACGCCAACGCGCTCGGCATCGAGGTCGTCTACCAGGACCTCGCGCTGTGCGACAACCTCGACGTGGTGCACAACATGTTCCTCGGCCGCGAGCTCACCGCGAGCGGCCTGCTGAACGAGGCAACCATGGAGACCCGAGCGAGAGAGACCCTCGACGGGCTGTCCGTCCGCACCCTCCAGTCGGTGCGCACGCCGGTCGCCTCGCTCTCCGGTGGCCAGCGCCAGACCGTCGCGATCGCCCGCGCCGTGCTCTGGAACTCCAAGATCGTGATCCTCGACGAGCCGACCGCCGCCCTGGGCGTCGCCCAGACCGAGCAGGTGCTTGCGCTCGTACGCCGCCTCGCCGACAAGGGCCTCGCGGTCGTGCTGATCAGCCACAACATGAACGACGTCATGCAGGTCGCCGATGACATCGCGGTGCTCTACCTCGGCGCGATGGTCGCCCAGGTCAAGACCGCGGACGTCACGCACAGCCAGGTGGTGGAGCTGATCACCACCGGCAGGGCCACGAACGGCACGAAGGGAGCGGACGCGTGAGCGCCACAGAGACCACGACCGAGCCGGCGGTCGCCCCGAGGGGTCCCCAGTCGCTGGGAGCCGTCTTCGAGGACTACCGGGCGCGGATCCGCGGAGGAGACGTCGGCGCACTGCCGGCGCTCGCCGGCGTGATCGTGCTCGTCCTCGTCTTCACCGTCCTGTCGGGGACGCAGTTCACCAACGCCTTCAACTTCGCCAACCTGGTCCTCCAGGGGTCGGCCTACGCCGTCTTCGCGATGGGCCTGGTCTTCGTGCTGCTGCTGGGCGAGATCGACCTGTCCGCGGGCTACACCGGCGGCGTCGGCGCGGCCGTCGTCGGCAAGCTGATCCTCGACCAGAACCTGAACTGGGTGCTCGCCCTGATCGGGGGACTCCTGTTCGGCGCGCTGGTCGGGCTCGTGATCGGACTCCTGGTGTCCAAGCTGGGCGTCCCGTCGTTCGTGGTCACGCTGGCGTTCTTCCTCGCCCTGCAGGGTGTGCTGCTGCTGATGACCGGCGCGGGCGGCACCATCCCCTACCGCGACTCGCACCTGCTCGCGATCATGAACAAGAACATGCCGCTGTGGCTGGGCTGGGCCTTCGCAGGCCTGACCGTGATCGCGTACGCCGCACTCGGGTTCAGCCGCCGCCTGCAGCGGCAGCGGGCCGGGCTGCCCACGCCGACCATCCTCGTCTGGGTGCTCAAGTCGATCGCGTTCGCGGCCGTGCTGATCGCCGCGACGGCGTACCTCTCCAAGGAGCGCAGCCGCAACGTCTTCCTCGCCTCGCTCAAGGGCGTGCCGATCGTGATCGTCATCGTGGCGGGTCTTCTCGTCGTCCTGACGTTCCTCCTGACCCGCACCGCGTGGGGCCGGCACGTGTACGCCGTCGGCGGCAACGCCGAGGCGGCCCGGCGCGCGGGCATCAACGTCGCGCGGGTGAAGATCTCGTGCTTCATGATGTGCTCGATGCTGGCGTCGGTCGGCGGGGTGCTGCTGGCCAGCCGCACCAACTCCGTGAACCCGCAGACCGGTGGCTCCGACGTCCTGCTGTTCGCCGTCGGCTCCGCCGTGATCGGTGGCACCAGCCTCTTCGGCGGCCGTGGACGCGTGCTCGACGGCATCCTCGGCGCGGTCGTGATCACCGTGATCGTCAACGGCATGACCCTGCAGGGCCAGTCGCAGGGCCGGGTCTACATGATCACCGGCCTGGTGCTGCTGCTCGCAGCGAGCGTCGACGCGGTCAGCCGGCGCAGGGCCGCGGCGAGCGGAAGGGTCTGACGGGCGGGAGGACGAAGGGGGGCCCAGTGGCCAGACGAGCCGGGCTCGGGCAGGAAGCAGTGCGCCGCGCGAACATGAGCGCCCTGCTGACGCAGGTCCACCTGCAGGGGCCGACGACGCGCGCGGCGCTCACGACGACCCTCGGCCTGAACCGGAGCACGATCGGCGACCTCACCCGGCAGCTCGAGGAGATCGGCCTCCTCGTCGAGGTGCCGCCGGGTGAGGAGCCGGTCGTCCCGGGTCGGCGGTCCGGGCGACCGTCGCTGGTGGTCGCGCCGCGCGAGGACGTGACCGTGCTGGCAGTCGCGCTCGACGTCGACCGGATCACCGTCGCGGTCGTCGGGCTCGGCGGCGTGGTCCTCGACCGGCGCACCCGGCTGCACCAGCGCGGCGAGCACGACGGCGAGCGCGTCGCCGAGACCGTCGCGCAGATGTGCGGCGAGCTGATGGCGCTCGGTCTGGGCAGCCGGCTCCTCGGGGTCGGGGTGTCGGTGCCCGGAGCCGTCAGGGAGAGCGACGGGATGGTGCGCTTCGCGCCCAACCTGGGCTGGACCGACGTGCCGTTCGCGGACCTGCTGGCCACCGAGCTCCGCCTGCCCGTGGTGACGGCCAACGACGCCGACCTCGGGGCACTCGCCGAGCACATGCGCGGTGCCGCCGTCGGCGCCGACGACGTGGCCTACCTCAGCGGCAGCGTCGGCATCGGCGGAGGCTTCTTCGTCCGCGGCCTGCCCCTGCGCGGCGCCTCCGGCTTCGCCGGCGAGGTCGGGCACGTGATGGTCGACAGCAACGGCGACCAGTGCCGGTGCGGCGCGGTCGGCTGCCTGGAGACCAAGGTCGGCGAGAACCAGCTGCTGGCGGCTGCCGGACGCCTCCCCGGTGGCGGGCCACCGGCCGTCGCGGAGCTGATCAAGGCCGCCGACGCCGGTGACGCTCGCGCCGGTCAGGCCGTCGACGGCGTCGCGCACTGGCTCGGTGTCGGCCTGCGGCCGGTGTTCGCGCTCTTCAACCCGGAGGTCGTCGTGCTGGGCGGCCTGCTCAGCCAGGTCTTCACCGCACGCCGCACGATCGTCCTCGAGGGGCTCGATCCGCAGAGCCTGATCTCGGCGCGCGACGTCCTCAACATCCGGCCGTCGTCGCTCGGCGACGACGCCTCCCTGCTGGGTGCGGCCGAGCTGGCCTTCGCGCCGCTGCTCGCCGAGCCGGGGCGGGTCGACGTGGACCGACCCGTGGCCGCCCAGGGCTGAGGCCGGGCCTACTGCTCGACGATGCCGTCCAGCCGCACGGGGAGGGCCTCGACGCCGTAGACGATCGACTTGGCGTGGTAGTCCAGGTCGGAGGGGTCGATGGCCAGCTGCAGGTCGGGGAAGCGCCGGGCGAGCGCGGGGAAGGCGGCCCGCAGCTCCATCCGGCCGAGCTCGGCGCCGACGCAGCGGTGCATGCCGTGGCCGAAGGCGAGGTGTGTGGAGGACTCCCGGGCCGGGCAGAACGCCTCACCCTGCGTCGACCGCGGGTCGCGGCTGGCCGCGGGCAGGTGGACCAGCACGATCGAGCCCTTCTTCACCAGGTGGCGTCCGATCCGGGTGTCCTCCTTCACGAACCGCGGGAACGCGATCTGCACCGGTGCGAGGTGGCGCAGGAGCTCCTCGACGATCGGCTCGACGCTGTCGGGGTCCTCGGCGAGGGACTTCCACAGCTCGCGGTGCTGGAGCAGCACCGACGTGCCGAGCGCGAGCATCGAGGCGCTGGTCTCGAGGCCACCGGTGAACGCGCCGTCGGCCAGACCCCCGAGGTCGAAGTCGCTGATCTCGTCGCCGTGCTCACGCAGGATCTGGCCGATCAGGCCGGGTCCGGGGTTCTCGCGCTGCCGGGCGGTCTCGGCCAGCAGGAACTCCCGTGACCCGCCGATCGCGCCGACCGCGCCCATGCCGCCCTGGGAGACGTCGAAGCGGGCCGAGGCGAGCTTGCTGAACCGCTCGCGCTGCTCGTCGGCGACGCCGAGCAGGTCGCAGATCACCCGGAACGGCACCGGGAACGCGAAGGTCTGGGCGAGGTCGACGACGCCGCCGTTCGCCAGGGCAGCGGCCTCGGTCTCGTCGAGCTGCTCGGCGATGATCTGCTCGATGCCGGGCTTGAGGCGCTCGAGGCGGCGCACCGTGAACTCCGGCGTCAGCAGCTTGCGCAGCTGGGTGTGCTTCGGCGGGTCGGTGAACCCCAGGCCGCCGATGTCGCCGGTCTCGACGTCGCCGCTCTTGCCCATGAGGTGGCGGATGTCGGTGGAGTGCGTGGAGTTGGCCAGGACGTCGCGCGCCTCGTCGTACCCGGTGACCAGCCAGATCTCCAGGCCCATGAACGAGGAGTGCAGCTTCACCGGGTCGGCGTCGCGCATCCGGGTCAGCCGCGGCGTCGGGTCGATGCCGTGACGGTTCAGCGGCCACGACAGCCGCTCGGGCACGCGGTCCAGCTTGGTGAGGTCGACGCCGCCGGAGCGTGCGACGACCCGCCGGACCACGGCAGTCTTCACGGTCGAGAGGAGGCTCATGGTGCCCTTCGGGTTCGGGTGTGTCCCGGAGCGAATCCTACCGATCGGTCAGCCGGGACGCTCGGACGGCACCCTCGGGCGCGTGGGTCACCGGTCCGCGGAGGTCCGACCGAGCACGTCGGCCGCGACGCGCAGGTCGGCCACGAACCCGGCGTACATCTCGTCGCGCTCACGGGAGCGCAGCACCGCCGAGGGGTGCACGGTCGCCAGCGCCCACTCCGGGCGACGGGCGAGGTGGCCGCCGGCGGGCCACTCGAGGAGCCGGCCGCGCTGCTCCCCCACCTTGTACGCCGGCCCGTAGACCGCCTTGCCGGCGGTGCCGCCGAGGATCACCACGCCGCGGGGCCGGACCGCCTCCAGCTCGGCGTCGAGCCACGGCTGGCAGGCGAGCACGTGCGCGCGGCCGGGTGACTTGTGGATCCGCTGCTTGCCGCGCCGGCCCGCGAACCGGAAGTGCTTGACCGCGTTGGTCACGTAGGTGTCGCCGGGGTCGATGCCGGCGTCGGCCAGCGCCCGGTCGAGCAGCCTGCCCGCCGGGCCGACGAACGGCTCCCCGGCGAGGTCCTCCCGGTCGCCGGGCTGCTCGCCGAGCAGCATGACCGCGGCGTCCTGCTCGCCCGAGCCCATGACGGCCTGGGTCGCGTCGCGGTAGAGGTCGCAGCCGCGGCACGTCTGGACCGCCTCGCGGAGCGCGGGCAGCGTGGCCTCCGCCGGCACCCACCGCTCGGCTCCTGGGAACTCGGTCGCACCGGCCACGGTGACCTCAGAGAGAGAACACGATCTTGCAGGCGCCGTCCTTCTTGGCCTGGAAGATCTCGTAGGCGTAGGGGGCGTCCTCCAGGGGCATCCGGTGGCTCGCGAAGCTGTCGACGCCCAACGGGTCGTCGTCGGTGAGGAACGGCAGGATGTCGTCGACCCAGCGGCGCACGTTCGCCTGCCCCATCCGCAGCTGGACCTGCTTGTCGAACATCGTGAGCATCGGCATCGGGTCGGCGGCGCCCCCGTAGACGCCGACGATCGAGATCGTCCCCCCACGACGGACGATGTCGACCGCGGCGTGCAGCGACGCGAGGCGGTCCACCCCGGCGGTGTGCATCATCCGCTCGGCGATCCGGTCCGGGAGCATCGCCGCCAGCCGCTGCGCCACGGTCGCCGAGGGCGAGCCGTGCGCCTCCATCCCGACCGCGTCGATCACGGCATCGGGCCCCCGGCCCTCGGTGACGTTGCGGATCATGTCGGCGACCTCGTGGCCCTCGAGGTCACGCAGGTCGATGGTCTCGGCCCCGAACTTGCGCACCCGGGCGAGACGCTCGGGGACCAGGTCGACGGCGATGACGTGGTGGCCGCGGTGCGCGGCGATCCGGCAGGCCATGTCACCGATCGGACCGGCGCCGAGGACCACGACCGATCCGCCCGCGGGAATCGCGGCGTACTCGACGGCCTGCCAGGCGGTCGGGAGCACATCGGAGAGGTAGAGGAAGCGGTCGTCGGCCGGGCCGTCGGGCACCTTGATCGGGTTGTAGTCCGCGCGCGGCACCCGGAGGTACTCCGCCTGCGCCCCGGGCACGGACCCGTAGAGCTTGGTGTAGCCGTAGAGCGCGGCACCCATGCCCTGGTCGCGGACCTGGGTGGTCTCGCACTGCGTCTGCAGCCCGAGGTCGCACATCTCGCACGAGCCGCACGCGATCTGGAACGGTACGACGACCCGGTCGCCGACCTTGAGGTCCACCGCACTCCCGACGTCCTCGACGATCCCGATCGGCTCGTGCCCGAGGATGTCGCCCTCGGTCATGAACGGTCCGAGCACCTCGTAGAGGTGCAGGTCGGAGCCGCAGAGGCCGCTCGACGTCACCTTGATGATCGCGTCGGTCGGCTCCTGGATGACCGGGTCGGGCACCGTCTCCACCCGAACGTCCCGAGTGCCGTGCCAGGTGAGCGCTCTCATGCGACCGAGGTGCCCGGAACGCCCGGGCGCAAACTCGCCATCGGCCTCGGCCCGGCTCGGGCGGCATGACGCCCCTTCCCGGCGGGTACCGGCCGGTCATGCCTGGAGAAGACGACGGCCTGACCCCCGACGCGGCCCCGACCGAGGCCGGCCACGACCACCACAGCCGGATCGCCGACAAGGCCCGGTTCAGCGGCAGGCCCGAGGTGGAGGGCGCCCCGGGCGAGGAGGACCTCGACGCGAGCGACCTCGACGAGCAGCTCGACCGCGACCCCGAGGACGTCTCCGAGAACCGGCGCGACGTACCGGACACGCCGGAGAACTCCGAGGAGGCCCGCACCGAGGGCGGCCCGACGCCGTAGCACCGCCTCCTGTCCTCCCGGGACACGACGAGTTCGTACCGCTTCGGAAACCCGTCGGTTGGCCCGATCGACCTGCCGGATCGCGGTTTCGGCGTACGCGGGGACGATCGGGTTCTAGCGTGAGGCCGTGCACCTCCTGAACCGGCTGCTGCCGCCCCTGCGGCCGTCGGCGCAGCCCACCTTCGCCTGGTCGCGGGTCGAGGCGTTCATCGACGGGCTCTACGCGATCGCCGCCACGCTGCTGGTGCTCGAGCTGAAGCCGCCCCGCACTGCCCCCGGGCACCTGGGCCACGCGCTCCTCGACCAGTGGCCGATCTACCTGGTCTACGCGCTCGGCTTCATCCAGATGATCGGCGGGTGGGCGGCGTCCCGCCGGCTCGGCTCGATGCTGGCCCGGGCCGACCACTACGTCGTGCTGATGACGATGGTGGCGCTGATGTCCTTCGTCCTGACGCCGTTCACCTTCGCGGTGCTCTCCGACGCGGTCCACGACCGGCACGACTTCGTGTCGGGCATCCGGCTGCTCTCGCTGGTGCTGGGCGCTTCCCTGATCGGGCTCGCCGGCAACATGACCTACATCCGTCGCCGCGGCTACTTCCGCGAGGGGCTGCCCACCGAGGCCTTCGAGCGCGCGTACCTCGCGTCGGTGACCGTCTGGGTGCTGCCGCTGCTCGCCCTCGGCCTGAGCTACGTGGTCGGGCCCTGGGCGATCACGCCGATCGTCGTCATGTCGGTGCTGTCGCTGCTGCCGTTCGACCTTCCGGGGGACGCCGCGCTCTGAGCCGGCGCCTCGAGCACCGCGGCCCGGCGACGCCGCGCCTGCAGGTACACCTCGTCGAACTGCGCGAGCGCGCGGGGCCAGTCGTGGTCGGGACGCTGCGCCACGTTGTGCCGCGCGATCGCGGTCCGCAGCGGCGCGTCGGCGACCAGTCGGATCAGCGCGCCGGCCATCGTGTCGTCGTCCTCGCACAGCAGCCCGTCGACGCCGTCGCGGACGAACTCGCCCACCCCGCCGGACCGCATCGCGACCACCGGCAGACCGGCGGCCCGGGCCTCGAGGGCGGCGATGCCGAACGACTCCTGGTACGCCGGCGCGACGTAGACGTCGGCGTCGGCGTACAGGGCCCGGATCTGCTCACGCGTCTGCCGACCGGTGAGGACGACCGCGTGCCCGAGCCCGCGCCCGAGGATCTCCGCACGCAACCGGGCCTCGAGCGGGCCCTCGCCGACGACCACCAGCCGCACCGCCTCGGGCGACTCGGCGACGACCCGCTCCACGGCGTCCAGCAGCGCGAACGGGCGCTTCCGGCCGGCGAGGCGCATCACGCTCACCATCGTCACCGGCGATCCTGACCGCGGGTGCCGGGGCACGGCCCGCCACCAGTCCACGTCGACCGCGTTGCCGACCACGCTCACCTCGGTGCCGGCGCGCAGCACGGAACGGGCCTCGGCGGCCGCGGCGTGGCTCACGGCCGTCCAGAGCACGGAGGCACGGTCCCAGTCGGCGATCGCCCGCACGGCGCGCACGAACGGGCGCTTGCTGGCCAGCATGGAGTGCACGGTCAGCACGGTCGGGATGCCTGCGTCGTCGGTGGACCGGGCGACCGCGGTGGAGAAGGGCGACACCACGGACAGGTGGGCGTGCACGACGTCGTACGCGCCGGCGAGTGCCGTGCGGTGGGCGTGCGGCGGCGCGAACGGGTGCAGCAGCCCCACGGGCGCGCGTACGACGCGCACCCGGCCCGGCTCCGGACCGGGCTCCGGTCGTGTGTCCGGGGTCGGCGTCAGCACGGTCACCTCGTGGCCGGCACTGGCCTGCCGCTCGGCGAGGTCCTCGACGAACACCTCGATCCCGCCGAGGCGGGGCCGGTACATGTTGGTCACGTGCAGGATGCGCATCAGGCCGCCGTTCCCGAGGCAGCCCGGGTCGCCCGGCGTCGCCAGAACAGCCAGCCGGCGAGCCAGGTGCCGCCGACGGGGATCTCGAGGGCGAAGGTGAACCCCCGGTAGAGCAGCACGCCGGCGGCGACCGCGGCGGGGCTGCCGCCGAGTGCGATCAGGGCCGCGGCCGTGCCGGCCTCGGCGAAGCCCACGGCACCCGGGGTGATCACCACGAGGGTCATCACCCGGTCGACCGCGAAACCGGCCAGCACCGCGGCCGGGGCCAGGTCGGCACCGACGGCGTGCAGGCAGGCCCAGAGCAGCACCGCCTGGAGCAGGCCGTAGCCCAGCATGCCGAGGGACATCTGCCCCCAGCGGCGCTTGAGGACGTCGGCGACGAGGTCGCGGCAGTCGAGGATCGAGGCACTCACGCGGGCGGGGTCCGGATGACGTCGCACGACCCTCCCTATGCCGACCACGACGGGCGCGACGACGTGCGCGGCCCGCTCGGCGGCTCGCCGGCTCGCCAGGCCGACCGCGAGCAGCACCAGCACGACCAGCAGGGCACCCATCGAGGCGACCGCCGTCCACCGGGTCGCCGCGCTCACCGGACCGCCGGTCGACCACAGTGCCGCGAGGGCGAGGACCGGCATCGCCAGCTTGAGGAGGACCACCCAGACGTTGGTCACGAGCGTGAAGGCGGCGAAGCCCGAGCTCTCGACCCCCCAGGTCCGGATCATCAGGTAGTTCAGCGACATCCCGGCGGCACCGCCGAACGGCATGGTGTTGGCGACGGCGCTGCCGGTGAGGTTGAGGGTCAGCGCACGACGGCGGGTGAGCCCGGGGAGTGCGCCGGTGAGCACGAAGGAGTGGGTCAGCAGGCCGGCGGCCCAGAGCAGCACCAGGACCGCGGCCTCGCGACTGGAGACGGCGCCGAACGCGGCCCGCACGTCGGTCACGGTGGACCCGACGACCCGGGGGAACACGTACCCGAGCAGGACCCCGGCGAGCGCCACGGCGCCGACTGCGCGCACCGCGTGCCGGCCGGGCCGGCGCTGCGCCGCGAGCGGCGTCTCGAGCACGGGGGGCTGCAAGACTGCGACCGTGTCGTTCACGCTCGTGTCCTTCCATGCGCACCCCGACGACGAGGCCCTGCTGACGGGAGGCACGCTAGCGCGTGCGGCCGCGGAAGGGCACCGGATCGTGCTCGTGGTGGCCACGGCCGGCGAAGCCGGGCTGACCGGTGATCCGGGCACGGACGCGGGCACCCTGGCGACCCGGCGCCTCGCCGAGCTGCGGCGCTCGGCGGAGGCGCTGGGATGTGCCCGCGTCGAGGTGCTCGGCTACCCCGACTCAGGCTCCACGGGTGAGCCGCGGCGCACGGAGGGGCGCCCGGCCTTCGCGGACACCGATCCGCAGGAGCCGGCCGAGCGGCTCGCCGCGATCCTGCGCGAGGAGCATGCCGATGTCCTGACGACCTACGACGAGCACGGTGGGTACGGACATCGCGACCACGTGCAGGTGCACCGGGTCGGGGCTCTCGCGGCACGGCTCGCGGGCACGCCCGTGGTGCTCGAGGCGACCGTGGACCGGGTGCTGCTGCAGCGGGTGGCCGGTGTGATGCGCTGGGTGCCGGGGCTGGCCGGACTGGTCCCGGCCTCGCGGTTCTCGGACGCGTACCTGCCCCGGACGGAGCTGACGCACCGGGTCGACGTACGAGGGCACCTCGCCGCCAAGAAGGCGTCGCTCGCGGCGCACGCCTCCCAGACGTCGGGAGGCCGCGGCGTGCGGACGGTGGCTCTGCTGCTGCGACTGCCGGACCCGTTGCTGCGGCGTGCCCTGGGACGGGAGTGGTTCCGGGAACGCGGCCGCGAACCCGTCGAGGATCTCCTCCTCGACGACATCTTCGCGTCGGTCCGCTGACCATGCCGCCTCCCAGGGACAAAGGTGTCACGAGGGTGCGCTGCGCTGGCTGAACACAGCCTGACCGCGCGCCGGTGGTCCAGGTCGGTCTCATCGGCGGGCGAGCACCCGCTGCACCCATGCGGGCGCAACCAGGAAGGCCTCCGCACGCAGGGCCGCCGTGCCGATGCGGGGCAGGTCGCCGGGCCGGGCGAAGCACAGGAAGCGCGGCTCCCAGGACGGCCGGTACTTCGCGTTCGCCCGGTAGAGCGACTCGATCTGCCAGAACCGCGACGCGGTGAGCAGCAGCGAGCGCCACAACCGCAGCACCGGACCCGCACCCAGCCGGTCGCCGCGCGCGAACACCGAGCGGAACACCGCGAAGTTCAGCGAGAACCGCCGTACGCCGAGCTCCGGGCACGCCCGCCAGAGGCCGACGACCATGTGCTCGACGATCCCGTTCTCGGCCGCGCGATCGCGTCGCATCAGGTCCAGGGAGAGGCCGTCAGGCCCCCACGGCACGAAGTTGAGCAGGCCGCGGAGCACCCCGTCCCCGTCGCGGCACAGGACCACCAGGGAGTCGCTGTCGACCGGGTCCACGAAGCGACCGAGCGCCATCGAGAAGCCGCGCTCCACCTCACCGTCGCGCCACTCCTCGGCCCGCACCCGGATCTCGCTGCGCATCGCCTCGTCGAGGTCGCGCACCCGGTGGCACGTGACGACGAGCCCGGCCCGCTCGCACCGCGACACCGCCTGTCGCACGCCCCGCATGCTCCGGCCCTCCAGGGAGAAGTCGGAGACCTGGACGATCGCCTCGTCACCGAGCTCGAGCGCGTCGAGCCCGGCCCGGTGGAACGCCGTGGCCCCGACCTCGCCGACCCCGAGGGCGGCCGGCACCCACCCGAACGACTTCGCCTCGCACAACCAGGCGTCGATCGCCCCGGCCCAGGCCTCCGGGTCGCCGACCGGGTCACCCGCGGCGAGGGAGACGCTGCCCACGACGCGGTAGGTCACGGCCGCCTTGCCGCTCTTGCTGAAGATCACCGAGCGGTCGGACCGGGTCGCGAAGTAGGACAGCGAGTCGACCTGGCCCCAGCAGCCGAGCAGCGCCCGGACCTGCTGGTCCTCCTCGGGCGTCAGGGGGTGCGGCCCTCCGGCGGGCATGGTGAGTGCGAGCACCAGGAGGCCGGCCACCGTGGCACCGAGGGTCAGCAGCGCGATCGCGGCGTGGTCGGCGTCGGAGGGGTGCACGAACTGGACCGGGCCGGTGATGCCGACGAGCCCGACGAAGGCGTGCCGGACCCGGTCGAGCTGCGTCGTACCGGGCGCCTGGCCGTCGGCGTCCAGGGCCAGCCAGAGCCAGCCGAGCGTGGTGGCGAGCACGGGTCCGCCGAGCAGCACCGCCAGCACGCGTGACAGCGAGCGGTGGTCCGGACGGGCGGTGAAGTTCGGGCGCGCGGAGACGAGCAGCACGAACATCGCCGTCGTCACCACCGCCTCCTCCACGTCCAGGCCCTTCACGAGATGGAGCACGACGGTGAGGGCGCTGAGCACGGCGGTGAGCAGCCAGGCACGGAACTTCCCGCGTCGCAACGGCCTGGACAGCACCAGGAGCAGGGTCCCGGTCGCCAGCGCTCCGGTGGTGGCGGCGGCCGGCGCGAAGTCCGGCAGCAGCGTCTTGACCATGTCCACCCGACCGTGCAGCGCCGGCAGCAGGGCGCTGAGGATCGTCATGGCCCCGGTTGCCGCCACGATGCGAGCGATCCACGGGGGCGACTTCAGTGCGGCCCACATGGCCACTCCGTTCCTGTTCTCCACCGGTTTCAGCATCTCTCTCCCACCGCGCCGCGTCAGGAGGCCAACGTCCCGACCGCGACCGGGTCGGCCGGCTTGCTGCGGCGCTGCTCCGCACCTCCGCCCGGGTAGACCATCCGGCGGCCCAGGGCGGTTCCCGCGAACGCGATCACGAGCCCGGCGGCGTCGTCGACAGCGAAGTGCCAGCCCAGGTACACGGTCGCGACCATCGTGAGGGCCAGGAAGGCGGCCAGCACGCGCGTCGTACGCCGCAGGCCGTAGTAGTGCGCCATCAGCACGACCAGCGTGGTCATCGCGACGTGCAGGCTCGCGAACGCGGAGACCTGCGCGAAGGCGTCGTGCGCGTGCGGGTGCGCGAGCAGGTGCGCCCGCTGGGCCATGTACCGCGCCTGGGTGTCCTGGATCATCGTGTGCGGCAGACCGGCGAACTCCCGCGGCGCCGAGCTGAACGGACCGAGCGACGGGATCAGGTAGTAAGAGCCGACCCCGAGGATCCAGACCCAGATCGCGGAGGCGATGAAGACATAGCCGTCCCGGATCCGGTCGACCAGCACGACGGCGGCCACGACGGCCACGGTGATCAGGGTCGAGAACGACTCGTAGAACACCATCAGCACGTACGCCGCCACGTGCTGGCCCAGCAGGTCGTGCAGCAGCACCCCCGGGCTGTGGCCCAGGAACAGCCAGCGGTCCCACCGCAGCAGCATGGCGTCCCGCGGCTGGTTGAAGACGTCCCAGCTCTTCAGGTTGTGGTAGCAGAAGTAGACCAGGTGGTAGGCGAGCAGGGCCCCCGCGGCGAGCCCGACCCGTCGGCGCGGCCAGCGGGTGCGCAGCCCCGCGAGCACTCCCCGCACGTTCCGAGCGGCACGGCCGCCACGGACGACCTGGTCGAGCACGGCCAGCACCACCGCGATCACCAGCGAGATCACGACGCGCCAGAGGAGCACGGAGCCGGCCGGATCCCTCAGCGGGATACCCACCTGCACCGACCGGACCACGGCGACGGCGGCGAACAGGACGACCACGACCCAGACGCGCGCGACCCAGCGGCGATCCCCCATCTCGAGCACGCTGCAGTGTGGCGCGCCCAACCTGATCACCGGCTGAACGCGGACCCTGCTCCCGGGCTCACTCCCACTCGATGGTGCCGGGCGGCTTGCTCGTGATGTCCAGCGTGACCCGGTTGACCTCGGCCACCTCGTTGGTGATCCGGGTCGAGATCTGCTCCAGCACGTCGTACGGGAGCCGGGCCCAGTCCGCGGTCATGGCGTCCTCGCTGGTCACGGGGCGCAGCACGACGGGGTGCCCGTAGGTGCGGCCGTCGCCCTGCACGCCGACGGAGCGTACGTCGGCCAGGAGGACCACCGGGAACTGCCAGATGTCTCGGTCGAGGCCTGCCTTGGTGAGCTCCTCGCGGGCGATCGCGTCGGCCTCGCGCAGCAGGTCCAGCCGCTCGCGGGTGACCTCGCCGATGATCCGGATGCCCAGGCCGGGGCCGGGGAACGGGTGCCGCCAGACGATCTCCGCCGGGAGGCCCAGCTGCTCGCCGACGAGGCGGACCTCGTCCTTGAAGAGCGTGCGCAGCGGCTCGACCAGCTCGAACTCGAGGTCGTCGGGCAGGCCTCCGACGTTGTGGTGGGACTTGATGTTCGACGTACCGGCTCCGCCGCCGGACTCGACGACGTCGGGGTAGAGCGTGCCCTGGACCAGGAACGCGACCTTCTCGCCGTCCTCGGCCGCGGCCCCGAGGACCTCGGCCTCCGCGGCCTCGAAGACCCGGATGAACTCGCGGCCGATGATCTTGCGCTTCTCCTCGGGGTCGGTGACGCCGGCGAGCGCGTCGAGGAAGCGCTTCTCGGCGTCGACCACGTGGAGGTCGACGCCGGTGGCGGCGACGAAGTCGCGCTCGACCTGCTCGGCCTCGCCCTTGCGAAGCAGGCCGTGGTCGACGAACACGCACGTGAGCTGGTCGCCGATCGCCCGCTGGACCAGCGCGGCGGCGACGGCCGAGTCGACACCACCGGAGAGCCCGCAGATCGCCCGGCCCTGACCGATCTGGGCGCGGATCCGCTCCACCTGCTCGTCGACGATGTTCACCATCGTCCAGGTCGGCCGGCAGCCCGCGATCTCCCAGAGGAAGTGCTCGAGGATGCGCTGACCGTGCTCGCTGTGGAGCACCTCGGGGTGCCACTGCACGCCGGCCAGCCTGCGGTCGGTCTCCTCGAAGGCCGCGACGGTGGCCCGCGGCGACCGGGCGTTCACGGTGAAGCCCGGCGGTGCCGCGACCACCTCGTCGCCGTGCGACATCCAGGACGTGAGCGTCGTCGGCAGGCCGGCCAGCAGCGTGCCGGGCTCGAGCACCGAGACGTGCGTGCGGCCGTACTCCCGCTGGCCGGTGTGCGCGACCTCGCCACCGAGGGCCTGGGCCATCGCCATGAAGCCGTAGCAGATGCCGAAGACGGGCACCCGGCCGTCGACCAGGGCGGCGTCCAGCTGCGGGGCACCGGGCTCGTACACGCTCGACGGGCCGCCGGACAGGATGATCGCCCGCGGGTTCTTCGCGAGCATCTCCTCGGTGGACATGGTGTGCGGCACGATCTCGGAGTAGACCTTCGCCTCGCGCACCCGGCGGGCGATCAGCTGGGCGTACTGCGCTCCGAAGTCAACGACGAGGACGAGGTCGTGGTCGGTCAAGTCCGGCCCTTCCGGTCGGTGGAGAGAGGCTGAGTCTATCGGGGCCCGAGGCGACGACCTGCCGCCCGTCGCGGACGCGGTCGCCGCGCTCCCCGGTGTGCGCCGCCCCGTCGTGGACGGGGCGGAAGTCGATTGCCGGGCGGCTCACGGGCGTGTGATGCTTCCGGTGATCGTGATCCAGCGGCAGGAGGTGAGACCCATGTGCACAGATTCCGTGACGGGTGCTCCCCCGCAGGGCACGATCACGCGACCCAGGTAGTCGTGGTCGGGAGCGCCGGACAGGCCATCCGCGAAAGGCGGCTCCCATGAACACCACACCCTCTTCGACCCCCTCCTCGAGCTCGACGGCCTTGCACGGCCGGGCGCTGGTCCTCGCCGGCGCCGGATCGACCGGCAACGCCTGGGAGATCGGGCTCGTCGCCGGTCTGTCCGAGGCCGGCGTCGACCTGACCGAGGCCGACGTCATCATCGGTACGTCGGCCGGATCGACCGTGGCTGCCCAGATCACCAGCGGGAGGAGGCCGGCCGAGCTGTTCGCCGACATCCTGGCCGCGCCACCCCTGGCTCGGCGTGGCGACGCCGGTCCGGAGAGGGGGCGGGCGCCGAACCAGGCCACGCAGGCCTACCTCGAGTGGTCGGACCGGATCATCGCCTCGGCCGCCGACGCCTCCGACATGCGCCGCAAGATGGGCGCCGCCGCGCTCGAGACGGACGGCTCCGACGTACGGGGCGGGGCGCGCTGGCGGGACATCGTCGCGGCCCGGCTCCCGAGCCGCGACTGGCCTGCCCAGCGTGTGCTCATCACGGCGGTCGACGCGCGTACGGGGGAACCGGTCGTGTTCGACCGCCACAGCGGGGTCGAACTGGTGGACGCGGTCGCGGCCAGCACCAGCAACGGGTTCCGCCCCTTCGGGGCCTACCGCATCGGTGAGGACCGCTACGTCAACGGCGGTTACCGCCGCAGCGAGAACGCCGACCTGGCGGCCGGGTACGCCCGGGTGCTGGTGCTGTCCCCGTTCGGCGGCCGCTCGCGGATGCCGCAGGAGTGGGGCATGGACCTCGCCACCCAGGTCGAGGAGCTGCGGACCGGTGGCAGCCGGGTCGAGACGATCGTCCCCGAGGTCGAGGCCGAGCACCTGTTCGGCGCCGCCGCGATGGACGTGTCGCTGCGCCCCGCCGCCGCGCGGGCCGGTCACGACCAGGGCAGGGCGCTGGCCGAGCGGCTCGCCGAGTTCTGGCGCTGAGGCCATCGTGAAGGCCCGTGGGCAGAGAGTCGGGCGCCCGGAGACCGAAAGCGCCCCAGACGCGACTCAGGGCCCGACCGGGGAGCGACGGCAGAGCGTCGGGCCCGCCCCAGGGGAAACGCCCTCAGACGCGACTCAGGGCCCGGCCGGGGAGCGACGGCAGAGCGTCGGGCGCCCGGAGACCGAAAGAGCCCCAGACGCGACTCAGGGCCCGACCGGGGAGGGAGGGAGGTCGGGCCCTGAGTGTCCACGTGGCGTGAACCGTGTCGAGATCGGGCCTGGGAGGGAGCGATGCACCCGATCTGCACTGGTAAACGAAGGGTCCGCAGGGCGGTTACGGCGCCCCGGAACTTTTTTTCGACTTTCTGGCGAAGGCTCCGGATCCCCCCGGAAGGAGGATTCGGGCATACCGCCAGCGCGCCGGCCCCCGACCTCCCGATCCTGACGTCCGCCCGCGCTCAGCTGACCGCGACGATCGGCAGGTGCAGCGCTCCCGGAGCGCCCTCCGGCACGACCGGGTGGGCCGGCGACACCGGCGCCACGGGCTCGTATGCCGCACCGAGGGTCGGCCGCGGGTCCGGCTCGCCCTTGTTCGGCCAGAACGACATCGCCCGCTCGGCCTGGGCGGTGATCGTCAGCGACGGGTTCACGCCGAGGTTGGCCGAGATCGCGGAGCCGTCGGCGATGTGCAGACCGGGGTGGCCGTAGACGCGGTGGTAGGGGTCGATCACGCCGGTCTCGGGCGAGTCGCCGATCGTGCAGCCACCGATGAAGTGCGCGGTCAGCGGCCGGTTGAACGGCTCCCCGATGTTGCCGCCCGCGGTGCCGCCCACGATCTCGGCCATCTTCCGGGCCGCCCGGTTGGCCACCGGGATCCAGGTCGGGTTCGGGATGCCGTGGCCCTGCCGCGACGTCATGTAGCTGATGTTCGTGCCCGGCACCTTCTTCAGGTACGTCGTGATCGAGTTGTCGACCGTCTGCATGACCAGCGCGATCACCGTGCGCTCGGACCAGTGCTTGAAGTCGTACAGGTCCTTGACGTTGCGACGCTCCTTCCACATCTCCTTCAGCCACGTCTTCCAGCGCGGGTCCGGGCCGTCGCCGTCGGTGAGCACGGTCTGCATCATCGACATGAAGTTGCTGCCCCTGCCGTAGCGCACGGGCTCGATGTGGGTGTGCTCGTCGGGGTGGAACGACGAGGTGATCGCGACCCCGCGCGAGTAGTCGATCGTGCTGCCGACCGGTGCGATCGCGCCGAGGATCGACTCGGAGTTCGTGCGGGACAGGTAGCCGAGCCGGTCGGAGAGGCGCGGGAGGTGGCCCTCGTCCTTCATCCGGTGCAGCAGCCGCTGGGTGCCCAGCGAGGCCGCCGCGACGATCACGTGCTCGGCGGTCAGCGTGCGGGTCGACCGTCGGGTCGCGCGCTTGGCCTTGGTGTACTTCGCGGTGATCTCGTAGCCGCCGTCGCTCAGCGGGCTGATCCGGGTCACGGTGGTCAGCGGCATCACGCGCGCGCCCTGGGACTCGGCCAGGTAGAGGTAGTTCTTGACCAGGGTGTTCTTCGCGTTGTGCCGGCAGCCGGTCATGCACTCGCCGCAGGCCTTGCACGGCACCCGGTCGGGTCCGGCGCCGCCGAAGAACGGGTCCTTCACGGTGTCGTGGTGGGTCTCGCCCGGGCCTCCGAAGAAGACGCCGACCGGGGTCGGGTGGAAGGTGTCCCCCACACCCATGTCGTCGGCGACCTTCTTCATCACCTCGTCCGAGGGCGTGCGGAGCGGGTTCTCGACCACGCCGAGCATCCGCTTGGCCTGGTCGTAGTACGGCGCGAGCTCGGCCTTCCAGTCGGTGATGTGCGCCCAGGACGGGTCGCGGTAGAACGCGTCGAGCGGCTCGTACAAGGTGTTCGCGTAGACCAGCGACCCACCGCCGACGCCCGCACCCGAGACGATCATGCAGTCCTTGAGCGCGTCGATCCGCTGGATGCCGTAGCAGCCGACCTCCGGGCGGAAGAGGTACTTCTGGACGTCCCAGGAGTTGTCCGGGAAGTCCTCGTCACGGAAGCGGGCGCCGGCCTCCAGGACGGCGACCTTGTAGCCCTTCTCGGTCAGGCGCAGCGCGCTGACGGACCCGCCGAACCCCGAGCCGATGATGATCACGTCGAAGTCGAACCCCTCGGTCCGCCCCGTGCCCGCGGTGGAGCTCGTCGAAACGCCGTCGGTCAACATCATGCGCGTCCGATCTTGTTCAGGAGCCGCAGGCTCGTCGTCATCAGCTTGGCGTACTGCTGGTCGTCGAGGCCGTACTGCGGGCTGAACCGCAGCAGGGCCTGGGAGGCCACGGCCTGGGTCTCGGTGTAGCGGTGGATGCCCTCGCCGCCCTGGCGGCGCCCCATGCCCGACTCGCGCATCCCGCCCATGGGGGCGTCGATGCTCGCGAACGTGGCTCCGAAGGCCTCGTTGATGTTCACGGTGCCGCACTTGACCTGCCGGGCGATCACCCGGGCGCGGCGTACGTCGCGGCTGTAGATCGCGGCGTTCAGGCCGTACTCGCCGTCGTTGGCGCGGGCGATCGCGTCCGCCTCGTCGTGGAAGCGGTAGAGGCTGATCACCGGACCGAAGGTCTCGTTGCCGAAGCAGACCATGTCCGGGCTGACGCCCTCGAGGATCGTCGGCTCGTAGAAGAACGGGCCGAGGTCGGGCCGGGGCTTGCCCCCGGCGAGGACCCGCGCACCCTTGGCGACGGCGTCGTCGACGTGCGCGGTGACCGTGTCGAGCTGGTCCTGGCTGATCAGCGATCCCATGTCGCTGCCCCACTCCAGGCCGGCCGAGAGCCGCATCGCCCTGGTGGCGGCGACGAACTTCTCCTTGAACCGGTCGTAGACCTGGTCGGCGACGAACATCCGCTCGGTGGAGACGCACAGCTGCCCGGCGTTGGAGAAGCAGGCCCGGATCGCGCCCTCGACAGCCTTGTCGATGTCGGCGTCGCGCAGGACCAGGATCGGGTTCTTCCCGCCGAGCTCCAGGGAGCAGCCGATCAGCCGGTCGGCGCACTGCTGGGCGATGATCTTGCCGGTGGCCGTCGAACCGGTGAAGCAGATGTAGTCCGAGCGCTCGATCATCGGCCCGCCGAGCTCACGACCCGGACCGGCGACGACGTTCCACAGGCCGCGCGGGAAGCCGGCCTCCTCGAGCAGCTGAGCGCCGAGGAGGGCGGTGAGCATGGTCTGCGCGTCGGGCTTCGTGACCACGGCGTTGCCGGCGAGGAGCGCGGGCAGCCCGTCGCACAGCGCCATCGTGAACGGGTAGTTCCACGGCGAGATGATGCCGACGACGCCCTTCGGCACGCGGTTGACCTCGACCCGGGTCAGGGCCGGGATGACCCCGAGGCGACGCTCGGTGTCGAGGTGCTTGTGCGCGGTGCGCGCGTAGTAGCGAGCGGTCAGGGCGATGTGGAGCGGCTCGTCGAAGGCGTGCTTGCGCGCCTTGCCGGACTCCCAGCAGATCAGGTCCATGATCTCGTCCTGGCGGTCCAGGACGATGTCGTGGAGCCGCATGAGCAGGGCGGCCCGGTCGTCGATCGAGGTGCGCGCCCAGGCCTGCTGCGCGCGGCGCGCGCGGGCGTAGGCCTCCGCGACGTCCTCGACCGTGGACTGCGGGATGACCGCCAGCGGCTTGCCGGTCGCCGGCGCGTACGCCGTCACCCCGGTGCCGCTGGTCGCGATGATCTGGTCGGTGAGCGCGGCGACGTACTCGGGCTCGAACGCGTACGACGCCCGCGGGTCGTGCTCGGGATCTGCGGGCAGGCCTGTGGTGGGATTCACGCTCATGACCGGAGCGTAAACCGCCGAGTAACTTTACACAATGGCTTGTCTGTAAAGCGGTCCGGGAGCTCCCGTGCACGGCCTTTCGGGAGCCCCTCTGTGCCAAAACGCCGGAACTGTCCCGGATTGGCCCGTACCCTCGCGCCTGTGGACGGCCTGATGACCGCGGCGGCTCCCGCGGCACAGCGCGCAGGGAGCGCACCGCGGCGCGCCCTCCTGGCCACGCGCGCCCTGTTCACCCTCACCGCCTTCTTCGGGGCGGCGCTGCTCTTCGTCGTCCAGCCGATGGTCGCGCGACTGCTGCTGCCGTCGTACGGCGGGTCGGCCACGGTGTGGAGCACCAGCTCGCTGTTCTTCCAGGTGCTCCTGCTCACGTCGTACTTCTACGTGCACGTCAGCCGGACCCGGCTGCGTCCACGGGTCCAGCCACTCGTCCACGCCGCCCTGGTGGCGGTGCCCCTGACCGTGCTCCCGGTGGTCCTCCCCGCCGGTGCCGCCCCCGGCGACGGTTCGCCGGTCCTCTGGCTGCTGCGGACCCTGACCTTGATGGTCGGGCTGCCGTTCCTCGTCGTCGGGACCGCGGGCCCGGTGCTCCAGGCCTGGTTCGCCGAGACCGCGGACGTCCGGTCACACGACCCGTACTTCCTCTTCGCCGCCAGCAACCTGGGCAGCTTCGGCGGTCTCCTCGCCTACCCCTTCCTCATCGAGCCCCACGTCTCGCTGCACACGCAGCGGCTGGCGTGGTCGTGGGGATTCGTTGCCTTCGCAGCGCTCACGGTCGGCTGCGCCGTCGTCGCGACCCGGGGGGCGAGCCGGACCCCGGAACGGCGCGACGAGGCGGCCGGGCCGAAGGGCCGCGTCCCTGCGCGAACCCTCCTGCGGTGGACGCTCCTGGCGTTCCTGCCCGCCTCGCTGAGCCTGGCGATCACCTCGCACCTGTCCACCGACGTGGGCGCGATCCCCCTCCTCTGGGTCGTCCCGCTCGCGGTGTACCTGGCGACGTTCGTCACCGCCTTCTCGCGCACGACCCGGCAGGTGCCACGCCGCGCGACGTACGTCGCCGCGACCGTCGCCGTCGTCGGTGCGGCCGCAGCCCCGATCGGTGGGATGCCGATCTGGTTGATGGCGGGGATCGACCTGGTCCTGCTCGCCACCGTCGGGTACGCCGCCCATGCCCGTCTCGCGGCCGACCGACCTCCCCCCGAGCACCTGACCACGTTCTACCTCGTCATCGCTGCCGGCGGCGCCCTCGGAGGGTTCCTGAACGGCTTCGTGGCGCCGCTGGTCTTCGACCGGGTGCTGGAGTTCCCGCTCACGCTGGTGCTGGTGTCGTTGCTCTTCGTCGGGATCGGCGCCAACCGCGGCACGGTGCGCTCCCTCCTGATCCTCCTCGGGGGGCTGCTCCTGGTGCTGGCCGCCGCCGCGGTGGTGAACCGCGGTGAGGAGTGGCGGGGCACCTCCGCGTACGTCGCGCTCGCCGTGCTGGCGGCCGCCGTGGGCTGGGGCCTCACCCGGGCTCCGATCCTGCTCGCGCTCTGCCTGGTGGCGCCGTTCGTCGCAACCTGGTGGGGGACCACCGACACGATCGATCGCACCCGCTCGTTCTACGGTGCCTACCGCGTCGAGCAGACGGCCGACCAGCACAAGCTCGTCCACGGCAACACCGTGCACGGTGCCCAGTTCCGCGACGAGCGGCGGCGCGACACACCCACCACCTACTACGCGTCGCCGGGCTCGGTCGGCGACGTGTTCGAGCTCTTCGGCGACCGCCTGGACCGGGTCGGCACGATCGGGTTGGGAGCCGGCACCATCGCGGCGTACGGACGGCCCGGTCAGAGGATGACCTTCTTCGAGATCGACCCGGACATCGTGCACACAGCCCGTGACCCGCGCCTGTTCACGTTCCTGACCGACTCGAAGGCGGCAGTGGACGTGGTCGTCGGCGACGGGCGCCTCGAGGTGGCGAAGCTGCCCTCCGGGAGCCTGGACCTGCTGGTCCTCGACGCGTTCAGCAGCGACTCGATCCCGGTACACCTGCTGACCCGCGAGGCGTTCGCCATGTACGCCGACCGGCTCGCCGACGGCGGCATCCTCGCGGTGCACATCTCCAGCCGGTTCTTCGACCTCGTTCCCGTGCTGGCCGCCGCAGCCGAGGACCTGGGCTGGACCGCGACGATCGGGCTCAGCCAGGGATCCACGCCCGGAGCGACGTCGAGTCGCTGGGTGGTGCTCAGCGCGGACCGCAGCGTCGCGAGCCAGCTGGCGGCCCGCCCCCGGTGGGAACCCCTGGACCTCACCAGGCGAGTGCAGTGGACCGACGACTACTCGTCGGTGCTGTCGGTGCTCGGGCAGCCGGGCTGATCACTCCTCCGGCTCGGGCGGCACTTCCTTCCCCTCCGCCTCGTCGCGTTCTGCCCACTCCAGCAGCGGCGCGATGTCGAAGACGTGGTCGTCGATGTCGTGGTGGAGGTCGCCGATCTCGGCGTAGCGCGCCGGCATGGTCGCGATGGTGAAGTCGTCGGGCTCGCAGTCGTCGACCTCGTCCCAGCGGACCGGCGCGCTGACCGTCGCCTGCGGGTTGCCGCGCACGGAGTACGCCGCGGCGATGGTGTGGTCGCGGGCGTTCTGGTTGTAGTCGACGAACAGGTCGGCCGGGTCGCGGTCCTTGCGCCACCACGTCGTGGTCACCGACTCGCAACGACGCTCGACCTCGCGCGCGAAGGCGAGCGCGGCGCGGCGTACGACCTTGTGGTCGCCGTCGGGGCGGATCCGGACGTAGATGTGCATGCCCTTGCCGCCGCTGGTCTTCGGGTAGCCGACCGCGCCGAGCTCGTCGAGCACCTCATGGGCGACGTGCGCGACCTCCTGCACGGTCGACCACGGGCACTCGGGGCCGGGGTCGAGGTCGATCCGCCACTCGTCGGGCTTCTCGACGTCGGCGCGCCGGCTGTTCCACGGGTGGAACTCCACCGTGCTCATCTGCACCGCCCAGATCACCTGCGCGATCTCGGTGACGCAGAGCTCGTCGGCGGTGCGCTTCCAGCGCGGGAAGAAGACCTGGACGGTCTCCATCCACGGCGGCGCGCCCCTCGGCAGCCGCTTCTGGTGCACCTTCTCGCCGGTGACCCCGGTCGGGAACCGGTGCAGCATGCACGGCCGCTCGCGCAGCGCGTTGACGATGCCGTCGCCGACGGAGAGGTAGTACTCCGCGAGGTCGAGCTTGGTCTCACCGCGCGCCGGGAAGTAGACCCGGTCCGGGTTCGAGAGGCGCACGACCTTGTCGTCGATCTCGAGCTCGATCGCCTCGGACATGCCTCGACCCTAGCGAGGCGGCGGCGCGTCGTCGTGACGCTGCGCAGCCCTGGTGGGCCGTGCCACCCTTGATCCCGTGGAGCACGACGAGTACGCCGAGGACGACGCGGCGTTCCTGCAGCACCTCGACTCGCTGGGGGTGCCCCACCCCTACGCGTCGCGGCGGGCGGAGCCGCTCGGGCTCGACCGGAACACCCAGGAGGGCGCCCTCCTGGCGTTCAGCAACGCCCTGCGCCCGGAGGTCCGAGCGCACCGCGTCGTGGCCGCGGTCCTGCTGGTCGCCTTCGCGCTGCCGGTGGTGTTCACCCTGCTGCGCGTGCTCGGCGTGCTGCTCCGGTTGCTGACCGGGTAGCCCGGCGGCCGGACCCCCTCAGGCGCGGGCGTAGTTCGACGCGCCCCACCAGTCCACGACGACCACCGGCTCGTCCCCGACGACCCAGGCGTCGTGGCCCTGCGGCAGGGCGGTGACGTCACCGGCGACGGCGTCGAACTCCGAGCCGTCGGCCATCCGGATCCGCAGCGTGCCCTGCAGGTGGTACTGGAAGTGCGGGGCCTCGCACAGGTCGGTCCCGGCGATCGGCTTGACGTGGTCCGACCAGCGCCAGCCGGGCTGGAGGGTCAGACGGCCGATCTCGCTGTCCCCGATGGACAGCAGGTCGACCTTCCCGTGCTCGAAGGACCGGGTCTCGTCGGGTCGGGTGAAGCTCTTCTGCTCGGCACTCGCGCTCATGGCTCGCTCCTGTTCGTGATGGCTCGGTGGCCGGGTCGGCCACGTCCCCGATGCTGGTCCCGGCGCCTTGCAGTCCGGTTGCAGGATCCACGAACGCTTCCTGCAGGAGAGGCCGGATCCGTACGATGCACCGGTGGCTGCGCTGTCGGTGCGTGTGCTCGGGGAGTTCTCGATCGACGGCCTCGACGTCGGCAGCCTCGCCGACCGCAAGGCCCGCCAGCTGCTCCGCTGGCTGGCCCTGGCGGGCGGACGCGCGGTCAGCACGACCGCCCTCGCGGACGCGCTCTGGGGAGACGTCCCGCCGGCACGTCCGGCCGACCAGGTGGCGGTGCTCGCCAGCCGGCTCAGGCGGGCCCTCGGGGCCGACTCGATCGTGCGAGGAGACGACGGCTACCGCCTCGCCTACGACTGGCTCGACCTCGACGAGCTGGGCGTCGTCGTCGCGGAGGCCGAGCGACGCCACCGCGAGGGCAAGCCGACCGGCGCAGTCGCGGCGGCCCGGATCGCCCTGGCGCTGGTGCGCGGGCCGATCCCGCCACCGACCACCGACGCGGAGTGGGTGCGGGCCGACCACGCGGCCGCCGAGCAGCTGGTCAGGCGGGCCCGACGGGTCGCCGCCTCGGCGATGCTCGACACCGACGACTGGCTCGACGCCCTGGACCTCGCCGCGGCCGACGCGCGCGCGGACCCGTACGACGAGGACGCCGTGCGACTCGTCATGCGGGCGAACGCGCTGGGCGGACGGCCCGCGATCGCCCTGGCGGCGTACGCCGACCTGCGCAAAGTGCTCGCCGAGGACCTGGGCAGCGACCCGGCGCCCGCGACCGCGGCGCTCCACGAGACGATCCTGCGCGGGGAGCTCGCGCCGCCGGCGACAGCCAGGAGCCGGCCCGAGGCGCGCCTCGTGGGGCGCGGGAGCCAGCTCGCCCACCTCGACGCGCTCGCCGACCGGGCCGCCGAGGGGCCGACCCGCGTCGCGGTCGTCGTCGGCGAGGCCGGCATCGGGAAGTCCACCCTGCTCGCGACCTGGTCGCGAGCACGCGCCGCCCTCGGGGACACCGTGCTGTTCGGGACGTGCGGGCCGCTCGAGCGGTCCGCACCCCTCGATGCGCTGCTCGTCGCGGTCGCCGAGCACCTGCGGCGCAGCGACGACCCCGACGCGCTGCTCGGCGAGGACGCCGCGGTGCTCGCTCCCCTGCTCGGGCTCGAGCGCGACCCCGCACGTGTGCCGGTCGGCACGATGCCGCTCGACCCGGCACTGGGCGTTGCCGGGCTCTTCGCCGCGATCACCGGGCTGCTCGGCCGGATCGCGGGCGACCGAGCCGTGGTCGTGGTGATCGACGACGCGCACCTCGCTGGTCCCGCCCTCGCCGACTGGATCGCGTTCGCGGCACGGCGCACCCTGCGGCTGCTCGTCGTCACCGCCGTGCGCCCGGCCGAGACCGCGCCGATCCGGTTCGCCGACCTCGTCAACGTCGGTCCCCTCGACCGCTCCGAGACCGCTGAGCTCGTCGGGTCGGAGCGCGCGGACGCGCTGTACGAGCGGTCCGGCGGTCATCCTCTGTTCCTCACCGAGCTCGTGCGGGCGCCGACCGAGCGGCTGCCGGCCTCGCTGATCGCCGCGGTGGACGAGCTGTGCGACCAGCTCGGCCCGGCCGCAGACCTGCTCCGGACCGCGGCCGTTCTTGGTGCGGAGCTCGACGTCGACCTGCTCTCCTCGGTCGTGGGCCGCCCACCCCTGGACGTGCTCGCCGACGTGGAGCGTGCCGAGGCACGCGACCTGCTCGTCGAGCAGTCCGGCCGCTACGCGTTCCGCCACGAGCTCGTGCGCGAGGCGCTGGCCGCCGGCAGCCGGTCCGCGCGGGTGGCTCTCCTGCACCGTGAGGCCGCTGCTGCTCTTCACCGCAGACCGGACGCCGACCCGGTCGCCGTGGCCGAGCACGCGCGCCTCGGCGGCGACCTGCCCCTGGCGGCGCAGGCCCTCCGGACCGCGGCGCTGCGCGCGGCCGAGCGGTTCGACCACGCAACCGCCGAGCGCCTGCTCGACGAGTCGCTGCGCCTCGTGGAGGACTACCGCACGCGGATGGCCCGTGCGCGCGTGCGGATCCGACGGGGGAGGTACGCCGAGGCCGAGGCCGACGTCGACGCAGCGTCGGACGCCGGCGCGGAGGGCAACGAGGTGCGGTCCTGGGCGGCGTACTTCGACCGACGCTTCGACGACGCGGTCGCGCACGCCCGCGAGGGGGAGCTCGCGGCGTCCGACCCGGCGCTGCGTGCCCGGTGCCTGATCGTCGGGGGTCGCACCCTGCACGCCCGGGGCGAGCTCGCCGAGGCGGAGCGGCTGCTGAGCCGCGCCCTGGAGGTCGCCGACGGACCCGACCGGGTCACGGCCGCGGCCTGGCTCGGGGTGCTGCAGGCGCACCGCAGCCGTCCGGAGGAGGCGATCGACCTGCTCCGACCGGCGACCCGACCCGGCATCGGCGCGGACCAGACCTCGGCGACGCTGCACGCCCTCCTCTTCACCGGGCACGCACACGCGCTCGCGGGACGGCCGGCGCAGGCACTCGCGACCTTCGCGCACTACACCGAGGAGGTCGAGCGTCGACAGGTCCCGCGGTTCGGCGGTCGGGGCGTGAACTTCGGCGGCTGGGTGCTGCGCAACGTCGGCGCGCGGGACGCCGCGGTCGACGCGCACCAGGAGGCGCTGGCCTGTGCCGACGGCGACGGCACCCCCGAGGTGCGGATCGCTGCGCTCGAGGACCTTGCCGAGGACCGGCTGACCGCCGCGGACCCCGACGCCGCCGCGGCGCTGCTGGCCACCGCCGGGGAGGGTCTGATGGGCGACCTCGTCTTCGGCTGGCGGCTGGAGATGAAGCACACCCTCCTGCGAGCGCGCGTCGCGCTGCAGCGCGGCGCGCTGGATGACGCCGTCGGGCTGGCCTCGGGCCTGGCCGCGGGCGCCGACCAGGTGGGCGTCCCCCGGTACGCCGCGACGGCACGGCTGCTGGTCCACCAGGCGACCGCCGCGGCAGGTGAGCCGGTGGACCTCGACGCGGCGTGGCGCGACCTCGGCGCGGTCGAGGGTGCCGTCGCGCTCGAGGCCTGGTGGTGGGCGGGCGAGACCGGCGCAGCGCTCCGTCAGCAGCGCTGGATCGACCGCGCGGAGCTGCTCGCCTCGCGCCTGGCCGACGCCGGCGGGGCCCGTGGCGACAGCCTTCGCGCCGACGCGTCCCGACGGCTCGAGGACTGGCGACTCAGGGTCCGCTGAGGACAGCGAGCCCCGTCAGGAGCCGCACAGCACGAGCATCGAGATCGTCACCGGAAGCAGCGGGGCCACCGCCTCCTCGGCCTCCGCGCGCGCGCGAGCGAGCAGCGCGGGGTCGAGGCCGGAGACGAACGGTGCCAGGTGGGCCATGCCGGTCCGCCACGCGACGACCGCGGCCGGCGACTCGAGGCCGGCGTCGACCTCCAGCTGACGGACCTCGACCTGCCAGAACCCGGCGGCGTGGCCGAGGGAGCGCAGGCCGTCGGGGTCGTCCACCCGCGGCTCGAGCTCTGCCTTCTGCCGCTGGTACCACGGCGGTGCGGTGAAGCCGTGGCGGGCGAAGACCTCGTCGACCGCCGCCTTCACGGGGTGACCGGGTCCGGGCGTGAAGGCCGACGCGACGACGGCAGGCGCGACGCGACGCACCTCGCGCAGCACGGCGACCGGGTCGGCCATGTGACCCAGGCAGAAGGCCGCGGTGACCAGGTCGAAGGTCCGGTCGGCGAAGGGCAGGCTCGCGGCGTCGGCGAGCACGGCCGGGATGCCGGCCGGGCGACCGCGAAGCATGCCGTCGGCGACGTCGCTCGCCACCGCCCTCGACGCCCCGCGGTCGAGCGCCGCGCGGGCGGCCACGGCCGTGCCTGCTCCGACGTCCAGCACGAGCGCATCCTGCAGCTCGACCGGAGCGACCCCGACCATGGCGTCGGCGAGCCGGGCGTAGACCGCCTCGGGCCCCCGTCGCCACGACTCGGCGGCATCGTCGTACGCCTCGCGAACGCCCGGCATCGTCATGGGGACAGCATGGCCCTTCCGGCGACCGCGTGCGCCTCCCACCACGCGAGCTCGTCGTCGTAGCCGCCCAGCGCCTTCTCCCACCCGAACTGCACGAGCGCGCCGAGGAGGCACAGCGCCAGCTGCCGGTCCCACCACGGGTCGGTGGCGATCCCGTGCCGCTCGAGGGCGGCGCGGTACTGGTCGATCGCGGTCTCCTTCGTGACCGGGAGCCGGCGGCAGTTGATCGCCAGGTACCACGCGAGGTCGCTGAGCGGCGCCGCCCTCCCCGGGATCTCCCAGTCGATCAGGACCGTCCGTCCCCGGTCGTCCGTGCCGAGGTTGTCGAGCTTCCAGTTGCCGTGGACGAAGGTCTGTGGCGTCGTGGCGAGCGCGTCGACCAGCGGCGCAGGCTCGTGCACGAGGGGTACGACGACTGCGGCCGCCGCGGGCGCCACCTCCTCGAACAGCGGCCAGCCACGCCGGACCAGCTGGGGCACCAGGTCGTCCGACCCGCGGGCGAGCTCGGCCTCGGCCATCGCCGGGGAGAGCTCGAGGTAGCGCCCGGCAGGCGTGACGACGTCGATGTCGAGGCCGGTGTCCCAGAAGGCCGCGTGCACCTGTGCCATGTGGTCGAGGAAGGTCGCGTGCTGGTCGGCCGGCACGACCTCGTCGGTGGCCGGCACCAGCCACGCGGACACGTCGTCCATGAGCAGCGCAGCGGTGCGGTCCTCCGCGACCGCGACGATCGGCTGCCGGATGCAGTCCGGGAGCGCGTCCAGGACCCCCCGGCGCCACAGCTCGACGGGCGCGAACCCGTCGAACCCCGAGGCGCGCATGGTCCAGTCCGTCTCGCGGTCGAGGTGCTTCACGACGTACGCCGCGCCGTCGACAAGGACGCGTTCCAGCCGTGCCCCCGACTTGCCGACGCTGTCGAGCGGCTGCCGGTCCTCCACCGACCGCAACAGCTCCTCCACCGAGCCGAGGACGGCGCCCTGGTCAGACCGCATCCGCGGCCTCCATCTCCGCCATCAGCGCGGCCGGCCAGCGACCTCCGCAGAGCACCACGTCGGTGACGATCCGGTCGCCGTCGACGCCGAGGAAATGTGCGTGGTGCGCGGTGTGCGGCACGCCGTCCTCGGTCCAGGCGAGCACGTAGCGCACGACCTCGCCGCCCGGCACCGGTTGCCGCTGCAGCTCCTCGAACCGACCGGGGTCGGCGAACCACTGCCGGTACGTCGCCCGGATCGCGTCGGCCCCGCGGGCGTGGAAGCGCCAGTGCGGCACGGTCGCATCGAGCACGGCATCGCTCGCCCAGGCGTCGCACCCGGGGATGGTGGCGTCCCGGAGGGCGTCCAGGAACCGGTCCACCGCGGTCGTCTGCTGGTCCATCTCGTGACCTCGCTTCGCTGGGAACATCGTGACAGGCACGACGGTCGCGCGAAGCCCTTGCAGGCAGGTTGCAGCGGCCGGTCAGTCGACCCCGTGGCGCCGCACGAAGTCCAGGATCGGCTCGGCCAGCTCGGGCCGGCAGACCACGAGGTCGGGCAGGAGCACCTCGGCCTGGTTGTAGACCAGCGGCGACCCGTCGATCCGGCTGGTGAACAGGCCGGCCGCCCGCGCGACCGCCACCGGCGCGGCGGAGTCCCACTCGTACTGCCCACCGGCGTGCACGTAGGCGTCGGTGACGTCCCGCGCCACCGAGATCACCTTGGCGCCCGCGGAGCCCATCGGCACGAGGTCGGCGCCGATCTCCTCGGAGAGCGCCTCGACGAAGGCCGGCGGGCGGGTGCGGGAGACCGCGATGCGGGGACGCGGCGCCGTGCGGGCCGGTACGACGGGCGGCTGACCGGTGTGGAAGGTCACCCCCAGACCGGGCTGGGCGACCGCGCCGGCGACGAGCTCACCGTCCTGCCAGAGCGCCACGTGCACCGCCCAGTCGTCGCGCGGCGGCTCGGAGTACTCGCGCGTCCCGTCGACCGGGTCGATGATCCAGACCCGGCGGGCCGTGTGCCGGTCGTGGGCGCCCGAGGTGCCCCGGTGCTCCTCCTCGCTCAGCACGGCGTCGTCGGGCTGGTGCTCGGCGAAGATCTTCATGAGCAGCTCGTGCGAGGCCAGGTCGCCGGCGTCCTTGAGCGCCTTGCCCTCGAGCCCGCTGCCGCGGACCTGGAGCAGGAGGTCGCCCGCGACGGTGGCCGCCCAGGCGGCGAACAGGTGGTCGTCGGCGAGCGCCTCGGCGGGCGGCGTACCGGGGTCGAAGCCGGCGTCGGATGCAGTCACGAACCAAGACCCTATTGCGTCGAACCGGCCGTCACGGAAGCCCGTCCGTCGCGCGGTCGCGGCTGGACTGACGAGCGATGCGCAGCGAGCGAGGAGGGAAGCCGCGACCTGAGAGCGCGACGGACCGGCGAGGCGGAGCCGAGCCCATCAGACCGAGCGAGGCGGAGCCGCGCCCATCCAACTCAGCTGTTGAAGCGCTGCTGGGTCTCGGCGAGACCGCGGTCGACCAGGCACTCGACCGCGTCGGCGGCCCGGTCGACCTGGAACGGCAGCACCTTGCGCTCGGCCGAGGAGTAGTTCGAGAGGACGAAGTCGGCCGGGTCCTGCCGGCCCGGAGGCCGGCCGATGCCGACCCGGATGCGGTAGAAGTCACCGGTGCCGAGCGAGGACCGGAGCGACCGCAGGCCGTTGTGCCCGTTGTCGCCGCCGCCGAGCTTGACCCGCAGCGTGTCGAACGGGATGTCGAGCTCGTCGTGGATCGCGACCAGGTGGTCGGGCTCCACGCCGTAGAACTTCGCCAGCGTGGAGACCGCTCCCCCGGACTCGTTCATGTAGCCACGGGCGCGACCGAGCACGACCTTCGGTGCCGGGGCGCCCGGCGGCGCCAGCCGGCCCTCGAGAACCTCGGCGCGACCCGACTTGTGCGCGCGCAGGCTGCCGCCCATGCGGCGGGCGAGCTCGTCGACGACGAGGTAGCCCACGTTGTGGCGGTGGCCGGCGTACGCCGGACCGGGGTTGCCCAGCCCGACGACCAGCCAGGTGTCGTTCTCGCTCACGCGGTCGCCGGGGCCGAGGTCACTCGGACTCGGCGGGCTCCTCGGCGGCGGCCTCCGCCTCGGCTGCGGCCTCCGCCTCGATCTCGGCCTGCGGGGCCTCGTGCTCGATGCCGGCCTCGGCCTCGGCCTCGGCGAGCTCGGACTCGACCTCCTCGGCCGTCGGAGCGTGGCTGACGTTGACGATCAGCGACTCCGGGTCGGTGAGCAGGGTCGAGCCGGACGGGAGTGTCAGGTCGGACGCCAGGATCTGCGTGCCCACCTCGGCGCCCTCGACGGAGACCTCGATGTGCTCGGGGATGTGAGTCGCCTCGGCCTCGAGGGAGATCACGTTCTGCTCGGTCACGACGAGCGCGTCGGACGCCGCCTCGCCGGTCACGTGGATCGGGACGTCCACGGTGACCTTCTCGCCCTTGCGGACGGCGACGAAGTCGATGTGCTCGAGGAAGCCCTTGATCGGGTCGGCCTGCACCTGCTTGGTCAGGGCGAGCTGGACCTTGCCCTCGATCTCGATGTTCAGCACCGCGTTCGCGCCGCCGTGCTTGATCGCGAGCATGGTGTCGTGGCCGGGCAGGGTCACGTGGATCGGGTCGTTGCCGTGGCCGTAGATCACGGCGGGCACCTTCGCGTCGCGACGGATGCGGCGCGCGGCCCCCTTGCCGAACTCGGTGCGGGGCTCTGCCTTGATCAGGTCTTCGGACATGGGTCTGCGTGCTCCTCGGAGTCGTGCTCGAGCGGGTTGTCGGGTGGCTGCCCGGGGTGCGGAAGCGGCCGGAGACGCGACATGCACCGCACGCCGACGCGCGGTGCATGAACGAGCACACATCCGACCGCGTCGATCACGGAGCATCCCCGTCTCCGGGGCTCCCTCGCCGAGGCAACCTCGTCATCCTAGCCTTGCCCTTGCAGGCAAGGGAAATCGGCTCAGGTCGTGAGGCTCGCTGACGCCGGTTGCGACGCCAGGGTCGCCGCCGCCCGGGTTCCACCGCCCTCCGGTGGAGCCCGGCGCTCCACACGCGGAGCATCCCGGCTCAAGCGGCGTCCTGGTGCGTCGGAACCTGAGGCCGTGGACTCGTGGAACCTGCGTGCCGACCCCCCGGGCGAGCTCACGCGGCCCGTGCCGGTCGACCCCGACGGCCGAGCCGGTCCGACCAAGGGCCAGGCGCGTGGCCCGTCGTGGCGACGTACGTCGACCGGTCTCTACGTGCCGTCCGCGGTCGACCGGGGCCGGGTGGAGCAGCGCATCCTCGAGGAGGCCGGTCGTCTCCGCGGTCGGGGCGCGGTCAGCGGCTGGGCCGCGCTCCGCCTGCACGGCGGCGGGTACTTCGACGGGTGTGGCCCCGACGGACGCGCGACCCTCCCGGTCCCGCTCGTGGTGACGCCTGGGGTGCCCCTTCGTCGTGCGCCGGGCATCGAGGCGCACCGGGAACGCCTCCCGGCGAGCGAGGTGACCGAGCGCCACGGCATCTCGTGCACCACGCCCCGAGCGGGCAGCCTTCGACGCCACGCGGTGGTCACCCGACCTGCGGACCGCGGTGGTGACGCTCGACATGGCCCTGGCACCCGCGGTGGTCCAGCTCGCCGCGCTGAGGAGCCACCTGTCGGCCAAGGCGGGATGGCCGGGGGTGCGCATGGTGACCCGGGCCCTCGACCTGGTCGATCCACGCAGCCGCTCACCCGAGGAGACCCGGCTTCGGCTGATCTGGTGCCTCGACGCCGGCCTGCCGACCCCTCGCTGCAACTGGCCGGTCGCCGACGCGAGCGGGACATTCATCGGCAGCCCTGACCTGCTCTGCGAGGAGCTGGGCGTCGTCGGCGAGTTCGACGGCGCCGAGCACCGGTCGCGGCGTCGTCAGCGCGACGACGCCCGACGCGATGACCTCTTCCGGCGGGTCGGGCTGGAGTCGTTCCGGGTCGTCGGCGCCGACGTCGGCGACGTACCGCTGGTCCTCGGGTTGGACCGGTGCAGCGGCGAACTCACGACCCGCCTCGCGACATCAGCGTCGCCAGACGTGGTGCCTGGCAAGGCGGAGGAGGGAAGGCGGCCTTCAAGCGGAGCGGGCCGTCGACCGACGACAACGCAGCCAGGCGCCGCGTATGGCGGCGCTGATCAGGCGTGGCCGTCGAACATGGAGGTGACCGAACCGTCCTCGAAGACCTCCTTGATCGCCCGCGAGATCAGCGGAGCGATCGAGAGGCAGGTGAGCTTGTCGAACTCGTGCTCCGGTGCGAGCGGGAGCGTGTTGGTGACCACGATCTCCGCCGCGGGCGAGTTCTTGAGCCGGTCGACCGCCGGGTCGGAGAGGATCGCGTGCGTCGCGGCGATGATCACGCCCGCGGCACCGTCCTTCATCAAGGCCTCGGCCGCCTTCACGATCGTGCCACCGGTGTCGATCATGTCGTCGACGAGCACGCACATCCGGCCGGTGACCTGGCCGACGACCCGATTGGCGACCGTTTCGTTGGGCCGGTCGATGTCGCGGGTCTTGTGGATGAACGCCAGCGGTACGCCGCCCAGGCGGGCCGACCAGCGCTCGGCGACCTTGATCCGGCCGGCGTCCGGGGACACGACGGCCAGTTGCTGTTCGCCGTACTTCTCCCGGACGTAGTCGGCCAGGATCGGCAGCGCCATCAGGTGGTCCACGGGTCCGTCGAAGAAGCCCTGGATCTGGTCGGCGTGGAGGTCCACCGCGATCAGCCGGTCGGCGCCGGCGGTCTTGAACAGGTCGGCCATGAGCCGGGCCGAGATCGGCTCGCGGCCACGGTGCTTCTTGTCCTGGCGGGCGTAGCCGTAGAACGGCAGCACCACGGTGATCCGCTTGGCCGACGCGCGCTTGAGGGCGTCGACCATGATCAGGTGCTCCATGATCCACTCGTTGACCGGAGCCGTGTGGCTCTGGATCACGAACGCGTCGCAGCCGCGCACCGACTCCTCGTAGCGCACGTAGATCTCGGAGTTCGCGAACTCGTACGCCGAGGTGGGCACCAGCGTCGTCCCGAGCTCGGCCGCCACCTCGCTGGCGAGCTGGGGATGGGCCCGTCCGGTGAAGACCATCAGGTTCTTCTCGGTGGTCCGCTTCATTCCGGTCACGCGCGCTTCTCCTCGCTGGGGCCTGCGTTGATTGTCACCCACCGACCGGCGCGTCCCCAACATCGGGGTCCGGCGTGCCGCCATCTGGACGCTCGCCCGGCTCGCCCAGCGCCTTCTCGGCGGCCTCGGCCTGCTTCGTCCCCGCCCGCTTGCGCAGCGCCCACGCCTCGTAGTGCCGCTGCGGCCCGCTGGACACGGCGAGCGCTCCGGGCGGCACGTCGCGCCGGATCACGCTGCCGGCGCCGGTCGCGGCACCGTCACCGACGGTGACCGGAGCCACGAACGTGTTGTTGCTCGCGGTCTTCGCATGCGCGCCGATCGTGGTGCGGTGCTTCTCGAGCCCGTCGTAGTTGGCGAAGATCGTGCCGGCCCCGATGTTCGCGCCCTCGCCGATCGTCGCGTCGCCGACGTAGGACAGGTGCGGCACCTTGGCCCCCGGCCCGATCTCGGAGTTCTTGGTCTCGACGAACGCGCCGATCTTGCCGTCGGCGCCGAGCACGGTCCTGGGTCTGAGGTAGGCGAACGGACCCACCGTGGCACCGGCGCCGATCACGGCGAGCTCCGCGTGCGTGCGCACGACGCGCGCCCCCGCGCCCACCTCGACGTCCTTGAGCGTGCAGTCCGGCCCGACCACGGCGTCCTCGTCGACCACGGTGGCCCCCTGGAGCTGCACACCGGGGAGCAGCGTGACGTCCGCCGCCAGCCTCACGTCCGCGTCGACCCAGGTGGTCGCCGGGTCGACGATCGTGACGCCCTCACGCATCCAGTGCTCCAGGATCCGCCGGTTCATCTCCGCGCCGAGGGCCGCCAGCTGGACCCGGTCGTTCGCGCCCTCGGTCTGCATCACGTCGTCGATCGCGAACGCCGCGACGGTGCGGCCCGCCTCGCGCGCCAGGGCGACGGCGTCGGTGAGGTAGTACTCCCCCTTGGCGTTGTCGTTGCCGATTCGGGGCAGCACGTCGTCGAGGAAGTCGGCGTCGAAGGCCAGGATGCCGCTGTTGATCTCGTCGATCGCCGCCTGCTCCGGGGTCGCGTCCTTCTCCTCGACGATCGCCGCCACGGCGTCCTGCTCGTCACGCAGGATCCGGCCGTAGCCGGTGGGGTCGGCGACGACGCCGGTCAGGATGCTCATCGCGACGGGCGACTCGCGGTGGAACCGCACGAAGCGGGCCAGGGTCTCGCCCTCGAGGAGCGGCGTGTCGCCGTACGCGACGACGACGGTGCCGACCCGCGCCTCGGCGGGGATCGCCTCCCAGGCCGTGCGGACGGCGTGTGCCGTGCCCTCCTGCGTGTCCTGCACGGCCATGACGGCATCGGGCACGATGTCCTCGATGTGCGCGCCGACCTGCTCGCGCTGGTGACCCACGACCGCGACGATCCGGGTCGGCTCGAGCTGACGCGCCGCGTGCAGGACGTGCCCGATCATGCTCCGCCCCGCGATCGGGTGCAGGACCTTCATCGTCTTCGACTTCATCCGGGTGCCGCCACCCGCTGCCAGGACGATGACCGTCACGTCGTCGGACACGTTCTTCCTCCGCTCTGATCGGCCAGCGGGGCTCCGCCCGCTCACGGGTCGAACCTATGTCCCCGGCCTGTCCCGGGCGAGCCGAGGGCTCTCGATACGCCGAGGGAGGGGCGGACCTGGCTCCCCGGGTAGGAGTCGAACCTACGTCGCTAGTCCTGATTCAAAGTCAGGCGGGCCCTGCCGGCAGACCAACCGGGGAAAGAATGCGCCAAGGCTATCGGCGTCTGCCGGCAGCGCCCGCCTGCGGGGCGGCGCCGCTTCTGGCCGGCCGACCAACCGGGAATGTCTGGTGAAGAGGCTATCGGCGTCTGCCGGCAGCGCCCGGGCCCGGTGGTTTCCACAGGCTCAACCATCGGTGGTTGAGCCTGCCGAAACCGCTCAGGCGCCCGAGGTCTCCTCCGCGCCGAAGTCGTGCTCGGTGAAGTCCACGGTGCGGCGGGCGTTCGCCAGGGACGTGACCGTGCTGGTGCCGATCGGGCCCTGCCGGTCGAACACCACGGCCGTCCCGACGGCGATGCCGTCGTCGGCGAACCGCTCCCGGGCGGCGAGGCCGATCTCGGTGCTGACCGGCAGTCGCGAGAGGGCCAGGTTGATGTCGGTGTTGATGTACTCCACGCCGGCGGAGCCCCAGTTCATCACCATGCTGGTCGCGTCCGCGACGCCGGCGACCGCCTGGAACGGAGTCGCCTTCTCCCCGACCACGATCGGCAGCGCCGTCTGCCAGGTCTGCTTCCGGGAGCCGTTCTGGTGCTCCGCGAAGTTCTGCGACCAGCCCACCTCGCTGCTGAAGATCGGCACCCGCAGGTCCTCCGAGACGGGAGCGATCTCGAGCGGCGGCGGCTGCGGTACGTCGTCCGAGGACCACACCGCGCCGTCCGGGTTCTCGCTCGGAGCCAGGAAGATCGCACCGGCCCTGGCGACCGGCCGACCGTCCTGCTCGAGCACGGCGTCGACGAGGCAGATCCGCGAACCCTCGCGGACCACCTCCGACCGCAGCGTGCACGCCGACATGCTCGGCGCCCGGAACAGGTCCACGGTGTACCGCGCCGGCCTGAGGTCGTGGCGGCCGAGAGCCGCGACCGCCCGCTCGAGCTCGCGGGCCAGCGCGCCGCTGGTCGCGACCCCGTGCATCTGGTCCTCGCGCCACAGGCTCCGGGCGATGTCCTGCGGGACCAGCACGTCACCCTCGGCGCGGAACAGCGCGAACTCGCTCATGGCGCCATTCTCGCGGCGCTGCGCGTGCCGACCGCCGCCGGGGGTACTGGACCACTTTGAAGGCTACGAAGTCGTAGGTTACGGTTTCGTAGGTACGGCCCGTGCAACGTGAGGAACTCCATGACGACGTCCGCCCCGCCCCTGGCCGCCGATCTCGTCGTCGCGGATGCGACCCTCGGCGGCGACATCCAGTCGCGCAAGGAGCAGATCGCCCTGGGGGCGTTCATCGTCGTGCCGTTCCTGGCAGTGCTGGCCGCCGTACCGATCGCCTGGGGCGGCTGGCTGAGCTGGACCGACCTCGCGATCATGGCGGCGATGTACTGGCTCACCGGGCACGGCATCACGATCGGCTACCACCGGCTCTTCACCCACAAGTCGTTCAAGCCGAACCGGTTCGTGAAGAACACCCTCGCCATCCTCGGCTCGATGGCGATCCAGGGCCCGGTCGTGCGCTGGGTCGCCGACCACCGCAAGCACCACAAGTTCTCCGACCGCGACGGCGACCCGCACAGCCCGTGGAAGTACGGCACCAGCCTCCGGGCGCTGTGGAAGGGCTTCTGGCACGCCCACATGATGTGGCTCTTCGACGAGGAGCAGACCCCTCAGCGCAAGTACGCCCCCGACCTGATGAGCGACCCCGACATCGTGCGGATCTCCCGCGGGTTCTTCGGCTTCGTGCTCGTCTCGCTGCTGCTCCCGGCGGTTCTCGGCGGGCTGATCACCTGGTCCTGGCAGGGCGCCCTGACCGCGTTCTTCTGGGGCTCGCTGGTCCGGGTCTCGCTGCTCCACCACGTCACCTGGTCGATCAACTCGATCTGCCACACGATCGGCGACCGGCCGTTCGTGTCCCGCGACAAGTCGGCCAACGTCTGGTGGCTCGCGATCCCCTCGATGGGCGAGTCGTGGCACAACCTGCACCACGCCGACCCGACCTGCGCCCGTCACGGCGTGATGCGCGGCCAGGTCGACACCTCGGCCCGGGTGATCTGGGCGTTGGAGAAGGTCGGCTGGGTGCACGACGTGCGCTGGCCGGTGCGCGACCGGATCCAGTCGAAGCTGGTCGTCAACCAGGCCTGACGCAGGCCCGAGCCGGGGCCGGGATCGACCGCGCCGTCGGCGAGGCAATCCCGCACCGCGGGCTGGTTCGACCCCGCGGCCGCCCGAACCGCTGACACAATGCCCGGATGGCCGCTTCCGCGAAGAAACCCGCACGCAGCCGGATGACGGCCGCCGAACGCCGGGAGCAGCTGATCGAGATCGCCCGCACCGTGTTCGCCGAGCGCGGCTTCGACGGCGCCTCCGTCGAGGAGATCGCCGCTCGTGCGGAGGTGTCGAAGCCGGTCGTCTACGAGCACTTCGGCGGCAAGGAGGGTCTGTACGCCGTCGTGGTGGACCGCGAGGTGCGCCACCTGCTCGACATGATGCGCGAGGCCCTGACCGAGGGCTCGCCCCGCGTGCTGCTCGAACGCGCCGCGTCGGCGCTGCTGGACTACGTCGAGCAATCGTCCGACGGGTTCCGGATCCTGGTGCGCGACAGCCCGCTCGGCTCGGCGACGGGGTCCTACGTCTCGATCATGAGTGACATCGCCAGCCGCGTGGAGGGCATCCTGGTCGACGAGTTCAAGCGCCGAGGCTTCGACGCCAAGGCCGCGCCGATGTACGCCCAGATGCTCGTCGGCATGGTCGGCCTGACCGGCCAGTGGTGGCTGGACACCCGGAAGCCGGCCAAGGAGGTCGTAGCAGCCCACCTGGTCAACCTCGCCTGGAATGGTCTGGCCGGCCTCGAGGCCAAGCCGGTGCTGCACTCGGGCCGCTGAGCGCCGGTTCGCCAGCAGCGAACACCGCCGGCCGTCCGGAACAACCGGGGGCCGCACCGAGGTTGAGTCCTCACTACTCAACTCTTGGTCAGGGGTCCGTGATGACTGTGAAGCAACTCCCCGTGCTGTTCCTCCCCGACGTGGTCCTCCTCCCCGGGATGGTCGTGCCGATCGAGCTCGACGAGGCCGCGCAGGCGGCCGTGGACGCCGCCCGCGCCGGGGCGTCCGGGGACGGCGACGGCGAGCTGCTGGTCGCGCCGCGCCTCGACGACCGCTACGCGTCGTACGGCGTGGTCGCGACCGTCGAGAAGGTCGGCCGGTTCCGCGGTGGCGCACCGGCCGCGGTGCTCCGGACCGCTGGCCGGGCCCGGATCGGCTCGGGGGTCACCGGGCCGGGCGCGGCCCTGTGGGTCGAGGCCGAGCCGGTCGAGGAGGGCGCGCCGAGCGACCGCGCGATCGAGCTGGCCGCGGAGTACAAGGCGCTGGTCACCACCGTCCTGCAGAAGCGCGAGGCCTGGCAGATCGTCGACACGGTCAACGCGATCGACGACCCGTCCGCGCTGGCGGACACGGCCGGGTGGGCGCCCTACCTCTCGGTGGATCGCAAGCGCGAGCTGCTCGAGACCCCGGACGTCGAGGCACGCCTGACGCTGCTGATCGAGTGGACCCGCGACCACCTCGCCGAGTCGGAGGTCAACGAGAAGATCAGCGAGGACGTCCGCGAGTCGATGGAGAAGAGCCAGCGGGAGTTCCTGCTCCGCCAGCAGCTCGCGGCGATCCGCAAGGAGCTCGGCGAGGGCGAGCCGGACGGCTCGGACGACTACCGCGCGCGCGTCGAAGCCGCCGACCTCCCGGAGCACGTGCGCGAGGCCGCACTGCGCGAGGTCGACAAGCTCGAGCGGTCCAGCGACCAGAACCCCGAGGCGGGCTGGATCCGGACCTGGCTCGACACCGTGCTGGAGCTGCCGTGGGGCACGACCACCACGGACTCCACCGACCTCGAGGCGGCCCGCGCCGTGCTCGACGCCGACCACCACGGCCTCGACGAGGTCAAGGACCGGATCGTGGAGTACCTCGCGGTGCGCGCCCGCCGCGCCGAGCGCAACCTCGAGGTGATCGGCGGTCGCGGTTCGGGTGCGGTGATCCTGCTGGCCGGCCCTCCGGGTGTCGGCAAGACCTCGCTGGGCGAGTCCGTCGCGCGCACGCTCGGCCGGAAGTTCGTCCGCGTCGCGCTCGGCGGTGTCCGCGACGAGGCCGAGATCCGCGGCCACCGGCGCACGTACGTCGGCGCGCTGCCCGGCCGGATCGTGCGGGCGATCAAGGAGGCCGGCTCGATGAACCCGGTCGTGCTGCTCGACGAGGTCGACAAGGTCGGCTCGGACTTCCGTGGTGACCCGGCGGCAGCCTTGCTCGAGGTGCTCGACCCGGCGCAGAACCACACCTTCCGCGACCACTACCTCGAGCTCGACCTCGACCTCTCCGACGTGCTGTTCATCGCGACGGCCAACGTGCTGGAGACGATCCCGCCGGCCCTCCTGGACCGGATGGAGCTGGTGTCGATCGACGGCTACACCGAGGACGACAAGGTCGCGATCGCCCGCGACTTCCTGGTGCCGCGTCAGCTCGAGCGTGCGGCGGTGACGCCCGAGGAGCTGACCGTCACCGACGACGCGTTGCGCGAGCTGGCGTCGAACTACACCCGCGAGGCCGGCGTACGCTCGCTCGAGCGGCTGCTCGCCAAGGCGTTCCGCAAGGCCTCGCTCAAGGACCTGCCGCTCACCATCGACGTGGCCGACCTCAAGGACCTGATCGGACGGCCGCGGTTCACGCCCGAGTCCCACGAGCGGACGTCCGTGCCCGGCGTGGCCTCGGGCCTGGCCGTGACCGGGATGGGCGGCGACGTGCTCTACATCGAGGCCTCGCAGCTGCCCGGCGACCAGTCAGGGCTGACGCTCACCGGACAGCTCGGTGACGTGATGAAGGAGTCCGCGCAGATCGCGCTGTCGTACGTGCGGTCGCACGCGTCCGAGCTGGGGGTCGCCCCGGAGTCACTGGATCGACCCATCCACGTGCACGTGCCCGCCGGCGCGGTCCCCAAGGACGGCCCGTCGGCCGGAGTCACGATGACGACCGCGCTGGTCTCCCTGCTGACCGGTCGGCCCGTGCGTGCGGAGGTCGGCATGACCGGCGAGGTGTCGCTCACCGGACGGGTGCTCCCGATCGGCGGGGTGAAGCAGAAGCTGCTCGCCGCCCAGCGCGCCGGCCTCACCGAGGTCTACCTGCCCCAGCGCAACGAGCCCGACCTGGACGACGTGCCGGCCGAGGTGCTCGCCGCGGTCACGGTGCACCTGGTCTCGGACGTGCGGGAGATCCTGGGGAGTGCGTTGGAGGGGGCCGGGCTGGCGAACGCCGCGGCGTAGTCGGCCTGCGGCGGGTTCGCCTGCGGCGGGCTTCGTGTCGGCGGGTCTGGGTGGG
>NZ_RJSF01000047.1:52409-52502 GCF_003725535.1 Nocardioides pocheonensis
AGCGATGGCCCACCAGCACGCCGGTTCGACGACCCCTGGTGGACCATCCAAGTTCTCCACCACCCGGGGACCGTGACCTCCGAGGCGGGGGCG
>NZ_RJSF01000047.1:52615-79827 GCF_003725535.1 Nocardioides pocheonensis
AGCGCCGCAGGCACAAGCACCCGGCACCGGCCACCCCCACACCCGCCCGACAGGCACCCAGACCCGGTGACACGAAGCCCGCCGCAGGCGGACCTCGACGACACCGAGCTCAGTCGCCCTCAGCTGCCCGGTGGCAGACCGCCTCGACGTTGTTGCCGTCCGGGTCGCGCACGAAGGCGCCGTAGTAGCCCTGGTGGTACTCCGGCCACATCCTCGGCTCGTGCAGCGACTCGGCGCCGAGCTCGACTGCCTTCTCGTGGAAGGCGCGCACCGTCGCGGCGTCAGGAGCGGTGAAGGCGAGGTGCATCTCGCGCTGCACCGGCGGCTGGTCGTCGTACCGGCCGATCCAGAAGTCCGGCTTGCCGTCGCTGCCGTAGCCGACGAAGTCGCCGTACTCCATGATCCGCCCGTGCCCGAGCACAGCGAGCACGCCGTCGTAGAACCGCTTGCTGGCCTCGATGTCCGCGCAGTTGATGCCGAAGTGATCGATCATGCCCGTCATCGTGGCGGATCGGCGCCGCCCGAGCGACCCCCGAGCGACCCAGTCGGCGACTCCGAACCGGGGGCCGATGTGCACCCACGCTTCACCTCCACCTCGTCGTCCGGTCAGGTCCGGCCGGTTCGCTGTGGGCCATGGAGATCCCTGCACGAGCGGGCAGCACCGCCTTGTCGGACGTCCCGGCCGGACCTGCCCTGGGCACCCCGATCGTGATCGCGCACCGTGGCGCATCCGGGCACCTGCCCGAGCACACGCTGGAGTCCTACCGGTTGGCGATCGCCCTGGGTGCGGACTACGTCGAGCCCGACCTGGTCTCGACGAAGGACGGCGTGCTGGTCGCGCGCCACGAGAACGAGATCGGCGGCACCACCGACGTCTCCGACCACCCGGAGTTCGCCGGCCGCCGGACCAGGAAGTGGGTCGACGGTGCCCTGGTCACCGGCTGGTTCACCGAGGACTTCACCCTCGCCGAGCTCAAGACCCTGAGGGCCAAGGAGCGGTTGCCGCAGGTGCGGCCCGCCAACGCGGCGTACGACGGCCGCTTCGAGGTGCCGACGTTCGACGAGGTGCTCGAGCTGGTCGTCTCGGAGAGCCGCCGGCTGCGTCGGTCGATCGGCGTCTACCCCGAGACCAAGCACCCCACCTACTTCGCCTCGATCGGGCTGAGCCTCGAGCCGCCGCTGCTCGACGCGCTCGCCCGGCACCACCTCGACCGACCCGGGAGCACGGTGTTCCTGCAGTCCTTCGAGGTCACCAACCTCCGCTGGCTCCGGACGATGACGTCGCTGCCGCTGGTCCAGCTCGTCGACGCCGACGGGAGGCCGTTCGACCGGGTGCTGGCCGACGACCCGCGCAGCTACCGCGACCTGGTCTCGCCCGCCGGGCTCTTCGAGGTCGCTGCGTACGCCGACGCCATCGGTGTGCACAAGGACCTCGTCCTCCCGCGGGACGACGCGGGACGCGTGAACCGCCCGAGCCCGCTGGTCGCGCAGGCCCATGACGCCGGGCTGCTCGTGCACGCCTGGACCCTGCGCAACGAGAAGCAGTTCATGGCGACCAGCTTCCGGACCTCCCCGCACCCGGCCGCACCCGGCGACCCGCACGCGGAGGTGCGCGCGTTCCTGGAGGCGGGGGTGGACGGCTTCTTCACCGACAACACCGACACGGGGGTGACGGCCCGGGCCGACTGGCTCCGCCTGGACGCGGTGAGCTGAGCTGCTCGGCGTCCGGCCGCCCGCGCGGTTCCCCGGTGGGAGCGCGGGTGTCCTGCGGACGAGGCCAGGGCAGTTCAGTCCAGGGCGGCGAGCACCTCGACGCGGTTGCCGTGCGGGTCGGTGGTGTGGAACCGCAGGTAGGCGTCGAACGTCGCCCGCTCCCGGGTGTCGACCTCGTGACCCGCCGCGCGCAGTCGCGCGGCCAGGCGATCGAGGGCGCCCACGTCGTCGAGCAGCAGCGCCGGATGCGCCCTCCGGGCCGGGGTGAACGGCTCCTCGACCCCCACGTGGATCTCGGCGGTGACGTGCCCCTGCGCGTCGTACGCACGGAACCAGCAGCCACCGCGACCGGCCAGCGCCGCCGGCTTCGCCACCTCGACCAGGCCGAGCCCGTCGGCGTAGAACCGGCGAGCGGCGTCCTCCCCACCGGGCGGGCAGCTGACCTGCACGTGGTGGAGCCTCATGCCGACTCCGCCGTGCGTGCGACCACGAAGACCCTCCGGAACGGCAGCACCACGCCCTGCCCGGCGTCGCTCTGCGGGTACGCCGCCCGCAGCTGCTCCTTGAACTCCGCCTCGAACCGCGTCCGCAATGCCGGATCGGCAGCCTCGAGCGCCTGGAGCGTGGGTCGCGCCCCGGTGCCGCTGACCCAGGCGAACACGGGGTCCTCGCCGTGCAGCACGTGCAGGTAGGTGGTCTCCCAGGCGTCCACGACGCAGCCGAGCCCGGCGAGCACCTCGAGGTAGGTGCGGGCGTCGTGGGCGTCGGGCGTCGCGACGTCGCTGGTGCAGGCGGCGTAGGGCTCCTGGGCCGCGAGGTCGGCGCGCAGGGTGTGGCTGGGCTCGTCGAAGTTGCCCGGCACCTGGAAGGCGAACCAGCCACCGGGCGACACCGCCTCGACCAGCGCCGGCATCAGCGCGAGATGCCCCGGCACCCACTGCAGCGTGGCGTTCGAGACCAGCACGTCCACCGAGGCCGGCGTCGCGTCGGCCAGCCAGGTCCGCAGGTCGGCGACCTCGAACTCGACCGGCCCGGCCTGCTCGCGGGCTCGCTCGATCATCTCCGCGCTGGCGTCCACGCCGACGACCCGCGCGCCCGGCCAGCGCTCGGCGAGCGAGGCGGTCAGGCCGCCCGGCCCGCAGCCCAGGTCGACCACGAGGGCCGGTTGCTCGGCACGGACGCGAGCCAGCAGCTCGAAGAACGGACGACCGCGCTCGTCGGCGTACACGAGGTAGCGCTCCGGGTCCCAGCGGTGGGTCATGGCGACCTCCCAGATATCTTGACGTCAAGATAGTTTCGGCGAGGATTGTCTCGATGTCAAGAATCTTTCCACTACCATGAACCCATGACGGGACCGGAGTCCGGCGCCGACGAGGTCGACCTCCTCGTCGAGGCCTGGCAGCGCGAGCGGGCCGACCTCGACCTGGGTCCCGTCGAGGTGTTCAGCCGGATCAGCCGACTCGCGCGCCTCCTCGACCGGGCCCGGCGGGAGGCCTTCACCGCGCAGGCGATCGAGCCGTGGGAGTTCGACGTGCTCGCCGCGTTGCGCCGGGCCGGGAAGCCCTACCGGCTGAGCCCCGGGCAGCTGCTGCGGGAGACCATGGTGACCAGCGGCACGATGACCAACCGGATCGACCGGCTCGGTGAGCGCGGACTGGTCGAGCGCTCTCCCGACCCCCACGACCGGCGCGGCGTGCTCGTCGGCCTCACCGCAGCGGGCAAGCGGGCCGTCGACGGCGCCTTCGACTCGCTGATCGACAAGGAGCGCGACCTGCTCGGCGAGCTGACCACGGCAGAGCGCCGCGAGCTGGCCGCGCTGCTGAAGCGCCTCATGGAACCACTGCGCTGACTCTCACCGGCCCTGCTGCTCCACGAGCTCGTAGAGGTCGGGCGGAGTGTGTGCGACCAGCTGCTGCTGGGACTGCGGAGTCTGCCAGATCTGGACGAGGGCGCCCCGGAAGGCGACCGCCTCCTCGACCGTGTCGAAGTCGAGGTCGACGGCGACCCGGCTCGGGTCCTCGACGTGGCGTTGCATCCGGTAGGCGCGCACACCCTTCTCCGCGCGGAACCGGTCGAACTTGTCGAAGACCGCCTTCCACTCCTCGAAGTCGTGGACGGTGTTCTCGATGTGCAGGCTGGGCATGGCTGGCTCCTCGGCTCGGACGGGCCCGTCGGTGCGGACCCTCTCGATCCAGCGTGGGTGCGGCGCCCCGGGCCGACCATCCCTGATCCGGGGGATGTCCGGCTCGCGGTGCGCGCACCTACGCTCGGGGCGTGGGGACGACCGAGGACCTGGTGCGCCGAGCCGAAGCCGTGTGCGCCCGGAGCCTGACCGCCAAGGAGCTGCGCGAGGCTCTCCTCGGTGAGCTGCGCCCCCACGTCCCGTACGACGGTCACGTGTTCGCGCTCACCGACCCGGTGACCAACGTCGCGTCGTCGCCCCATGCCGACGTGCCGATGCTGCCGTGGGACCGGTTGCCGGAGCTGATCCGGTGGCGCTACCTCACGCAGGTCAACCGCTCCGACCACCTGCTCGGCCACCCGGCGGCCTCACTGCTCACCGCGACGCAGTCACCGGAGGACTCCCTCGTCTGGCTGCACGTCCAGCGCGACCTCGGCATCGTCGACTCGGCGTCGGTCGCGTTCGGTGACCGCTTCGGCTCCTGGGGCTTCCTCGAGCTGCTGCGCACCGCGCACCCGTTCACCCGGGCCGAGCTCGACGTGCTCACCGCGGTCGCTCCCGCCATCACCACCGGCCTGCGTCGGGCGGTGGCGCGAACCTTCGCCGAGCCGGCCGCCGCTCCGGGCGCGACCGGTCCGGCCGTCCTGGTGCTCGGCCCCGACCTCGCCGTCCGCAGCCAGACCGACGCGGCAGCGACCGCACTGATGCGCCTGCTCCCGCCGGACGAGCCGATCCCGCCGATCCCCGCGGCGGCGTACAACGTCGGCGCGGCCTTGATCGCCCAGGAGTCCGGCGTACCGGTCGGCGAGCCGTGGTGCCGGGTGCACCTGGGCGGCAACCGGTGGGTCACGGTCCGGGCCTCGCGGCTGGGCCAGGACGTCGCGGTCTCGATCGAGCCCTCCACGGCCACCGAGCGGATGGACCTGTTCTCGCGGGCCCACGGGCTGTCCGGCCGGGAGTCGGAGATCCTGGGCCTGCTCGTCGTCGGGCTCGACACCCGGGAGATCGCCGGACAGCTGTTCCTGTCCGAGCACACGGTGACCGACCACGCGAAGGCCGTGCTGGCCAAGACCGGCGCCCGCACCCGGCAGCGCCTGCTCGCCGGCGTGATCGGTGCGGCCGCCGATCGTCCGGAGACGCCCGCGGAGGCCTAGCGCTGCCGGAGCGGCCGACGAAGGAGGTTCGCCGGAGGGCGGGCACCGCTCCCCCACGGCTCCCTGGTTGCGCCTACCATGAAGGAGGTCTGGTCGGTGCAGGTGCACGCGGCCGGACCGACGACGCGTGAGGAGGCCCGATGGCCGACGAGCTGTTCATCACCATCGACACGGCACCGGCCTCGGACAACTGGGGGTTCGTGGGCCGCGCCCTGGTCGGCGAGCACGAGGCGTACCGGACGATCCGCGCGTACTCGACCGCCGGCGAGGCGCTGACCGCGGTGCAGGGCCTGGTCGCGGGGGTCCTGGGCACGTTGCTCGCGGGCCAGGAGTGGCGCAGCGCCCAGGACGAGTTCGGGCACGTGCCGCGGCGCACCGAGCTCGACTTCGGTCTCGGCGCGAAGGTCCGCCGTCGCGAGACCGAGCCGACCGACGGCTAGCGCGGCTGGCCGGTGACCGCCAGGCCGACACCCAGCCCGATCATCGACACGCCGCCGACCGCGCCCATCGCCTCGCCCCGCCGGGGCGACCGGTTGAACCACAGCCGCAGCTGGGACGCGACCAGCGCCCAGGTGCTGTCGGACAGCAGGCCGATCGTCGTGGCGAGCAGGCCGAGCATCAGCATCTGCAGCTGCACGTGCCCCTCTGCGCGGTCCACGAACTGCGGCAGCACGGCGGCCAGCATCATGTAGCCCTTGGGGTTGGACGCGCCGACGACGTACCCCTGCCGCACCGCACGGGTCCACGTCATCGGGGTGCCGACGGGGTCGGCGGGCGCACCCGAGAGGAACTCCTTGCGCCTCCGCACGGCCTCGTAGCCGAGCCAGACCAGGTACGCCGCGCCGGCGAGCCTGAGCACCGTGAACACGACGATCGACTCCTGGACGACCACCCCGAGCCCGAGCGCGACGAGGGCGACGATGGTGACGAGGCCCAGGGTGTTGCCGGCGACGGTGGCGAGCGCCACCCCGCGCCCGTAGGCCAGCGCCCGGCCGATGGTGAAGACGACGCTCGGTCCCGGGATCACGATGATCACGAACGCGGCGATGCCGAAGGTCAGGACCTGGTCCAGCGAGATCACGGAACCACGGTAGGGCCGGACGCGGCTGCCGTCACTCGAGAATCGCGGCGGCCTCGAGCCACTCCGTCTCGAGCGCCTCCTTCTCGGCCTGCACCAGGCGCAGCTGCTCGGAGAGCTCCGCGAGCGCGGTGTAGTCGCTGGCGGCCGCGGCGAGCTCGCCGTTCAGCGCCGCCTCCTGCACCGCGATCCGCTCGAGCTGCTTGTCGATCCGGGCCAGGGCCTTGCGCGCCGCCCGCTCGTCGGCACCGCCGACGCGGGCCGTCGTGACACCGGTGGTTTCGAGGCTCGCTGGCGCTCGCACCTCAACCGCCGGAGGCGGGACGACGACCGTGGGCTCCGACGACGCCGTGCGGCGCATCTCGAGGTACTGGTCGACGCCGCCGGGCAGCATCCCGATCGTGCCGTCGCCCAGGAGCGCCCAGATCGTGTCGGTGACCCGCTCGAGGAAGTACCGGTCGTGCGAGACCACGACGAGGGTGCCCGGCCAGCCGTCGAGGAAGTCCTCGAGCACGGTCAGGGTCTCGATGTCGAGGTCGTTGGTCGGCTCGTCGAGGAGGAGCACGTTCGGCTCGGCGAGCAGGATCTTCAACAGCTGGAACCGCCGCCGCTCACCGCCGGACAGGTCGCCGAGCCGGGCGGTCAGGCGGTCACCGGTGAAGCCGAACCGCTCCAGCATCGAGGTCGCCGAGAGGTCCTGGCCGCCGGCGGTGCGGGCGACGCGGCGTACCTCCTCGATCGTGCTGAGCACCCGTGCCTCGGGGTCCTCGGGCGTCACGTCCTGGGTGAGGTGCTCCAGGGCGACGGTGCGGCCGCGCTTGACCCGGCCGGCGGTCGGCGCGAGCGTGCCGGCGACCAGGTTGAGCACGGACGTCTTCCCGGCGCCGTTGACCCCGACGACCCCGACGCGGTCCCCGGGTCCGAGGCGCCAGGTCGCATGGCGCAGCAGGGTGCGCCGTTGTCCTGAGCCTGCCGAAGGGTCTCCGCGCACCAGGTCGACGTCCTCGAGGTCGACGACGTCCTTGCCCAGGCGCTGGGTCGCGAACCGCTCGAGCGCGAGCCGGTCGCGCGGCGGCGGCTCGTCCTCGATCAGCTCGTTGGCGGCGTCGATCCGGAACTTCGGCTTGGAGGTGCGTGCGGGAGCGCCCCGGCGCAGCCAGGCCAGCTCCTTGCGCACGAGGTTCTGCCGGCGCTGCTCGGTGGCGGCCGCCTGCCGCTGGCGCTCGGCCTTGGCCAGCACGAACGCGGCGTACCCGCCGTCGTAGGAGTCGACCACACCGGCGCCGTTCGCACCGGGGTGGACCTCCCACGTCCGCTCGCAGACCTCGTCGAGGAACCACCGGTCGTGGGTCACCACCACCAGCGCAGACGTACGCCGGCGCAGGTGCTCGGCCAGCCAGGCCACCGCCTCGACGTCGAGGTGGTTGGTCGGCTCGTCGAGGATCAGCAGCTCGTCGGGCTCCAGCAGCAGCCGGGCCAGCGCGCAGCGCCGCCGCTCGCCGCCGGACAGCGTGTGCACGACCCGGTCCAGGGCGATCCCGGCGAGCAGCACCTCCACGACCTCGCGCGTGGTCGCGTCGGCCGCCCACTCGTGGTCGGCCTTGCCGGCGAGCACGACCTCGCGCACGGTGTGGGTGTCGTCGAGCAGGTCGCGCTGGTCGAGGTACCCGACGTGGAGTCCGCGCGTCCGCGACACCCGGCCGGTGTCGGGCTCGACGCGGCCCGCCAGCAGGTTGAGCAGCGTGGTCTTGCCGTCGCCGTTGCGACCGACGACGCCGATCCGCTCGCCCTCCCCCACTCCGAGGCTGACCTCGTCGAGGAGGATCCGGACGCCGTAGGACTTCGAGACCTTCTCGAGGTTGACGAGATTAGGCATAGGTCACCACGTGCGCGCCGGCGACCGGCCCGGGCGCACACAGCACCACGTCGTGGTCGCGCGCCAGCTCGGAGGCGACGTCCCGGGCGTGGTCGGCGTCGCCCGCCAGCGCCAGCCAGGTCGGGCCCGAGCCGGACAGGAGGGCGGCGTACCCGCCGGCGGTCTCGATCTCGTGACGGATGTCGAGCAGGTCCGGTCGCAGCTCGAGGGCGGCCGGCTCGAGGTCGTTGTGCAGCTCGGCGGCCAGCCTCTCGGGCCGCGCCTCGGCGAGCGCGGAGAAGAGCCCCTGCGGGGGGCGCAGGTGCTCGCCGAGCCCGAGCGCGTCGTACTCCGCGTAGACGGCGGCCGTGGACAGCCCGACGGCATTGGGCACCACCACCCACCACCAGTGGCCGTGGTCGGTGACCGGCTCGACCAGCTCGCCGCGACCGGTGCCGTACGCCGTGCCGCCGACCAGCGCGAACGGCACGTCGCTGCCCAGCCGGCCGGCGATCGCGAGCAGGTCGTCGTCGGAGGTCTGCAGGTCCCAGAGCCGGTCCAGCGCGACCAGCGCCGCGGCCGCGTCGGCGCTGCCGCCGGCGAGGCCGCCGGCGACCGGGATGCTCTTGGCGATCTCCAGCCGCGCCGCGCGCTCGATCCCGTGGTGGGCGCAGAGCAGGTGTCCGGCGCGGATCGCGATGTTGCTGCCGTCCAGCGGCACCTCGGACGCGTCGAGGTCGGCGGTCACCGTGACGGAGACCGACCAGTCGTCCGCCTCGGTGGCGGTGACGTCGTCGTACAGGCCGATCGCCTGGTAGACGGTGGCCAGCTGGTGGTAGCCGTCCTCGCGCGACGGGCCGACGCCGAGGTGCAGGTTGATCTTCGCGGGAGCCCGCACGGTCACCGTCACGCGGCCACCTCCGACAGCGCCTCGGCGATCCGCACGAAGTCCTCGATCCGCAGGGCCTCCCCGCGGGTCATCGGGTCGACGCCGGCCCGGGCGAGGGCGTGCTCAGAGGCCTCCGCGGAGCCGGCCAGGTCGCGCAGCGAGGGACGCAGCGCCTTGCGCCGGTGGGCGAACGCTGCGTCGATCACGGCGAACACCTGCGTGCGGGTCACGGTCGTCGCCGGGGGCTCACGGCGGGTCCAGGCGACCAGCCCGGAGTCGACGTTGGGGGCCGGCCAGAAGACGTTGCGCCCGATCGCGCCCGCCCGGCGCACGTCGGCGTACCAGGCGGCCTTGACCGACGGGACGCCGTACGCCTTCGAGCCGGGGACGGCGGCGAGCCGGTCGGCCACCTCGGACTGCACCATGACGAGCCCGTGCTCGAGGGACGGCAGCAACGCCAGCAGGTGCAGCAGCACCGGGACCGAGACGTTGTAGGGAAGGTTGGCGACCAGCGCGGTGGGGGGCGGGCCCGGCACGTCGGTCACGCGGAGCGCGTCCGCGAGGACCACCTCGAACGCGTCGACCTGGTCCGGTGCCCGGTCGGCGATCGTGGCCGGCAGGGCCGCGGCGAGCACCGGGTCGATCTCCAGCGCGACGACCCGCCGCGCCACGGCGAGGAGGGCCAGGGTCAGGGAGCCCAGGCCCGGTCCGACCTCCAGCACCACGTCGTTCCCGGTCACGCCGGAGTCGGCGACGATCCGGCGCACCGTGTTCGCGTCGATCACGAAGTTCTGCCCGCGCTGCTTGGTCGGTCGCAGGTCGAGGGCCGCGGCGAGCGCGCGCACCTCGGACGGACCGAGCAACCGGGGCGCTCGGACCCCTGCGTCGGCGCGGTCGTCAGTCACGTCGAGAAGGGTACGGCGAGCGGGCACGTGCGCCGCACGTGCCCGCTCGTCCTCGACTCGGGGATCAGGCCTGCTTGCCGCAGACCGGCCAGGCGCCGTAGCCGCCGCTGGCGGCCCGGACCTTCTCGGCGATCGCGATCTGCTGCTCGCGGCTCACCAGGTCGGGCCGGCTGGGTCCGCCGTACGCACGCCAGGTGCCGAGGTTGAACTGGAGCCCGCCGTAGTAGCCGTTGCCCGTGTTGGCGTGCCAGTTGCCGCCCGACTCGCACTGGGCGATCCGGTCCCACACGCTGCCGCCGGAGACGCTCGGCGCGGGCTTGGTGCCGACCTTGACGATCGTCGGGACTGCCGGGGTGATCACGTTCTGGCTCAGCACCTCGCGGCTCACCACCCGGCCGTTGTGGAGCACGACCTGGTAGGTCACGTCGCGCACGCCCGGGGTGCCCTGACGGACGGTCTGGGTGTCGCCGGCGTACAGGGTGTCGTCCTTGCGCTCGACCACCTGCGGCTGCACGGCCTCGTCGGGCACGTGCACCTGCTTGACCTGCACCCGCGTCAGCACGATCCGCTCGCCGTCGGCGAGGGGCGCGTCGAGGCCCGGCTTGACCAGGTCGTCGCCGTCGTACGTCGCACCGAGCCGGTCGAGCAGATCACGCACGTCCGCCGCGGCGAGCACGACCGACTGGGCCTTCTCGCGGCCCAGCTTCACGACGACCGACTTCGGCGTGGTGATCCGCAGTGCCATGCCCTGGCGGTCGATCGTCGCACTACGGCTGGCAGAAAGGTCGGCACCGGCGAAGCGGATGCCGAGCTCGTCGAGAGCCGAGGCGACCTCGGTCGCGGTGGTCCAGTAGGTGTGCCGGGTGCCGTCGATGTCGACCGACAGCGGCCGGCTGTAGCGCACCGTGATCCGGGTGCCGTTCTCGACGGCGCTGTCCGGCGACGGGGCGACCACGTCGCGCGCGTGCAGGGTGATGCCCTGCCCGGCGAGCACGCCGCGGACGTCGTGGCCGAAGGTCCGCACGGTGTGCGCCCGGCCGTCGACGGAGAGGGTGACCTCGCGGCTGAGGGAGTAGTACCCGACGGTGCCGGCGAGGGCGAAGCCGATGACGCCGACCAGGCTGAACAGCAAGGTCCGGCTGCCGGTCAGGTGCGCGAGGGCGGCCTTGAGGTGGGTGGTCCTGGTCGTGGTGAAGGGCGTGGGGGGCACGCTGCTCCGATGTTCGTGCTTCCCGGGCCGCGGGGGTCCTCTGCCGACGCGGCGAGCCGCGCATTCGAGGCAGAGGACCGGAAGTGTCTGTCTCCCGCTCCCGGCCAACAGCCTTCGACCCTGCCATCGCTAGCAGCGAGTTAGCAAACCGCTAGCACGCGATCCCCGCGGGCCGTGTGGGGTATCTCACCCGATTCGGACGGTTTCTCCCGGCGTGTCCTGCGGTCGCTCGGTGCGCGCTCAGCGCGCGCGAGCGCCCCAGGAGGCCCCGAACGCCCGGTCGGTGTTGGCCTCGATCGCCCGGCACAGCGTCTCGAGGTCGGCACCGAGCGTCTCCGCCATCGCCCGGACCGTGAGCGGCACCAGGTACGACGCGTTCGGCCGGCCGCGGTGGGGCACGGGCGTGAGGAACGGCGCGTCGGTCTCGACCAGGATCCGGTCGAGCGGGGTGACCTGGAGCGCGCCGCGCAGGTCCTCGGCGTTCTTGAAGGTGACCGTGCCGGCGAACGACAGGTACGCGCCCCGCTCGAGGCACTGCTCGGCGAAGGCGGCGTCGCCGGAGAAGCAGTGCATGACCCAGCGCGGCGGCGCTCCGACGTCGTCGAGCACGCGCAGGACGTCCGCGTGGGCGTCGCGGTCGTGGATCACCAGCGTCCTGTCCAGCGTCGCGGCGAGCTCGATGTGCCGGCGGAACGAGCGGACCTGGGCGTCGTGGCCGTCCGGGCCCGTGCGGTACCGGTCGAGCCCGGTCTCGCCGACCGCGCGCACCCGCGGGTGCGTGGCCAGGTCGGCGATCTCGGCCAGCGCGTCGTCGAGCCGGCCGGCGGCATCCAGCCGGGCGGCGTCGTTGGGGTGGAGCGCGACGCCGGCGACGACGTCCTCGTGCTCCGCGGCCACCTCGACGGCCCACCGCGCGCCCGGCAGGTCGCACCCGATCTGCACGATCCTCGGCACGCCGACGGCGGCCGCTCTGGCCAGGGCCTCGGCCACCGGCACCGGCTCCCCGGGGCCGTCGTGGGCGGGGATGTCGAGGTGGCAGTGGTTGTCGACCACGGGGTGCGGCAGGGGCTCGGGCGCCTCGGGGCGCTCTCCGCGGCGGTCACCCTTCGGCCGCCGCTCCTGCGACGTCACGAACGGCCCCTCACGCCTTGTGCACCAGGTCGTAGACGAGCCGCTTCGGTACGCCGGACCGGCGCGCGACGTCGGCGATCGCCTGCTTGCGGGGCACGCCCGCGGCCTCCTCGGACGACACGAGGGCACGGAGCGTGTCGGGATCGGTGGTCGGCTCGGCCGGGACCGCCCCGGCGACGACGACGGTCACCTCGCCACGGACGCCCTCGGCGGCCCAGGCGGCCAGACTCCCGAGTGCGCCCCGGCGTACCTCCTCGTGGGTCTTGGTCAGCTCGCGGCACACCGCCGCCCGCCGGTCGGCGCCGAACGCCTCGGCCATCGCCTCGAGGGTCGCCTGCGTCCGGTGCGGCGCCTCGAAGAACACCATCGTGCGCGGCTCCTCGTCGAGCGCCTCGAGCCGACGTGCTCGCTCCCCGGCCTTGCGGGGCAGGAACCCCTCGAAGCAGAAGCGGTCGACCGGCAGCCCGCTGACCGCGAGCGCGGTGAGGACCGCCGACGGGCCGGGCACGGAGGTGACCAGGATCCCGGCCTCGACCGCGGCGGTCACGAGCCGGTAGCCGGGGTCGGACACGCTGGGCATGCCGGCGTCGGTGACCAGCACGACCCGCTCGCCGGCTTCGAGCGCCTCGAGCAGCTGCGGTGTCCGGGCCTCCTCGTTGCCCTCGAAGTACGACACCACCCGACCGGCGATCTCGACGCCGAGGTCGGAGGTCAGGCGCTTGAGCCGGCGCGTGTCCTCGGCCGCGACCACGTCGGCACGCGCGAGCTCCTGCGCGAGCCGGGGCGGCGCGTCGTCGGCGCGGCCGATCGGCGTACCGGCGAGGACGAGGACGCCGGTCGACTCGGGGGTGGTCACGGCCCCGATCATGTCAGGGTCGGCGACGCTCAGGTCGCTCCCCTAGAGTCGACGCCGTGCCCACGGTGACGTTCCCCGGGACCCTCTCCCGGACGGCGACCGGTGACGTCGTCCCGCCCGCAGCCGAGCGGGCGCGTCCGCGCGCCGTCGACCGCGACCCGGTGATCGCCTGGGCCGGCACGGCCGCCGTCACGCTGCTGGCCGCCTTCCTCAGGCTGTGGAACCTCGACGACCCCAAGGCGTTCCTCTTCGACGAGACCTACTACGCCAAGGACGCCTGGTCGCTGGTCCACCACGGCTACGTCACGGGTTACGTGTCCGACGCGAACGACAAGATCCTCTCCGGCAACCTGCACGGGCTCTGGACCAGCGACCCGAGCATGGTGGTGCACCCCGAGGTCGGGAAGTACCTGATCGGGCTCGCCGAGCTGGTCGCCGGGATGACGCCGTTCGGCTGGCGGCTCGCCTCGGCGATCGTCGGCTCGCTGATGGTCCTGGTGATGATCCGGCTGACCCGCCGGATCACCGGGTCCACCCTCCTCGGGCTGGTGGCCGGACTGCTGATGTGCTTCGACGGGCTCCAGCTCGTGCTCTCCCGGCTCGCGCTGCTCGACATCTTCGTCGCGTTCTTCACCCTCTGCGCGCTCAGCTGCGTCGTCGCGGACCGGGACTGGTTCCGTGCCCGGCTCTCCCGGGCGCAGCGCCCGCTCACCGGCGTCGGCCCCCGGCTGTGGTGGCGGCCGTGGCTGCTCGCCGCCGGCGTCTTCTGGGGGCTGGCGCTGGGCACGAAGTGGGCCGCGGTGTACCCGTGGGTGGCGTTCGGCGTGTTCGTGCTGGTCTGGTGCTCCGGGGCGCGCCGATCCTTCGGCGTGCGCACGGGCCTGGTGCGCGCCGTCGTCGTGATCGTCTCGTTCCTGCGCAGCCCGCTCGCGCGTCGCCGGATCGGCCCCGACGCCGTGTGGCTCCGCGCGGCCCTGACCGACCTCGTCCCGATCGCGGCGTACCTCGTGGTGCTGCCGCTGCTCGTCTACCTCGCCTCGTGGACCGGCTGGCTGCTGCACGCGAGCGTCTACGAGCAGCACCTCTCCCACACGCAGTACGGCCCGTACTGGGGCTCGTACATCGAGCACGACGCGCACGGGTTCTTCCCCGAGCTGTGGCAGTCGCTGCGCTCGCTGTGGCACTACCACCACGACGTCTACACGTTCCACACGAAGTTCCTCAACCACTCCACGCACGTCTACCAGTCCAACCCGCTCGGGTGGCTGGTGCTCAACCGTCCGGTCGGCGTCGACGCGCAGCTCAACATCGCCGCCGGCGCGCAGGGCTGCACCGCGACCGGCTCGGAGACGTGCCTGCGGCAGGTGCTGCTGCTCGGCACGCCCGCGCTGTGGTGGTTCTCCACGATCGCGCTGATCTGGTCGGCCGTCTGCTGGGTCGGCAAGCGCGACTGGCGCTACGGCATCGTCGTCGTCGGCGCCCTGGTCACGTGGCTGCCCTGGGTCCGGTACGACGACCGGCCGATCTTCAGCTACTACGCGATCGTGATCGAGCCGTTCCTGATCCTGGGCGCGACCCTGCTGCTCGGCGAGATCCTCGGGCGGGCCCCGGCGGGGTCGACCCGTCGTACCGTCGGGGCGGCCGCGGCCGGCGCCGTCGTCCTCGCGGTGATCGTGAACTTCGCCTGGTTCTGGCCGATCTACACCGACGGCCTGCTCACCCAGAGCCAGTGGATCGAGCGGATCTGGTTCCACCGCTGGATCTAGACCCGTTCAGTTGCGGGAAACCGCCCCGTGAGTCGGGGGAAAGCGGCCTCACCCTGGTCGGTTCAGCCCCACTCGAAGGGCGGTTTCACCCAACTCGACGGGCGGTCACCAGAGGCGGAGGGGTGGCGAGACCGAGCGGGCGTAGCGGGGGGACGGCTCGGTGACGGCCCGCAGCCAGGTGCGGTGGTGGTGGGCCAGGTAGCGGAGCCGCACGGTGACGGCGCCGGTGCCGTGCGTCATCGCGCGGCCTCCCTTGACCCGCACCCAGCGACCGGCGACCCGCTTCTCGAGGTGCACCCACGCGAACGCGTCAGGGGCGTAGCCGGAGGGCTCCTCGAGCAGCGACCGGAACCGGTACGCCACGACCTGCCCGTACGCCGGCCGCCGGGTCGAGGCCGCCACCGACGTGCGGCTCGACGGCTTGCGCATCGTGAAGTGCGCGTCGTCGAGCGGGGCGGAGGTCTTGGCGGCATCCACGGTGGGTGCCCACTCGACCGTGCCGCGGATCGTGTAGGTGCCGTAGGGGTCGGTCGGCCGGCACAGCCGGAAGGCGCCGGTCCCCGAGGCCAGGTTGGCGTCCGGGACGACGTACGCCGTGTCGGCCTGCGATCCGTCGGGCGCGACCAGCTGCAGGTTCAACGCCCGGTAGTCGCCCCCGCCGGGCACGTCGACGGAGTACCGGAACGGGTAGGAGCCGCAGTCGTCGTACAGCACCCCGCTGATGCCGGTCACCGAGCCGTAGGGGCTCGCCGCCTGCACGGGCACGCAAACCGGGCCGCCCAGCAGGAGGACGGCCGTCAGCACCCCGAGGAAGAGCCTGCGCACTGCCACGCCCCGGTCAGGCACCCGCCATCGCGGGAGCCGTGGGGTCGGTGCCGGCGGCGCTCTGCTCGCGCTTGACGTACTCCTCGATCGCCTCGATGTCGTCCTTCGCGCGGGTCACGACCGTGAGCAGGTCGTTCATGGTCGAGACCTCCTCGACCTGCTCCTTGATGAACCACTGCATGAACTGCTCGGCGGCGAAGTCGTTCTCGTCGCGGGCCGTGCGGGTGAGGCCGAAGATCTGCTCCGAGACGCGCTTCTCCTGGGCGAGAGCGAGCTCGACCGGGGCGACCACGTCGGCGAACTTGGTCTCGGGAGCGGCCACGCCGGGGATGCGCACCTCGCAGTCGGTGTCGAGCAGGAACTTCACCATCATCATGGCGTGGTCGCGCTCCTCGAGAGCCTGCGCGTAGAAGAAGGCGGCCATCTGCGGCATGGTCAGCGCGTCGTAGTGGATCGCGCAGGCGACGTACTGCTGATGCGCGGCGAACTCGTGGCCGATCTGCTCGTTGAGCTGCTCGGCGAAGCGCGGTGCGGTCACGTCGGGTCCCTCCCCGGTCCGGGGCCAGGTCAAGCGGCGAGCTTCTTCTTGCCCGACTTCTTGTGGCCCTTCTTGTTCTTCCCCACGCGCAGCGCGGCGACGAGGTCGGACTTCTTGATCTTCCGGGCCTTCTTGCCGTCGGCGTCGAGCCGCACCAGCTGGCGCTTGCGCACACCGTATCCGGCCGGAAGCGTGCCGTCCTTGAGCATGCGGATGGGGCAGCGGTCGCAGCGCGTGGTCGAGACGCAGCACTCCGTCTTCGGCAGCAGCACCTTCTTCCCCATCGACCCAGCCTAACATCGACTTAGGGATGCCTTACCTAAAGTGCGAGCCGGATCACGCCGCCGTCGCGCTCTCGCCGGATTCGACGCCCACCACGACGTCTTGTAGTATATGAAGAGTTCTTCACATGCAAAATCTCGAAGAAGGCGAGCGCGTGCCGATCCCGCTGTACCAGGCCAAGGCCGAGTTCCTCCGCACCCTCGGACACCCCGCCCGGATCCGCATCCTGGAGCTGCTGAGCGAGCGCGACCACGCGGTCCACGAGCTGCTCGACCGGATCGCGATCGAGCCGAGCAACCTCTCCCAGCAGCTGGCGGTGCTGCGTCGTACGGCGCTGGTCGTCTCCCGGCGCCACGACGGCGAGGTCGTCTACTCGCTGAGTGTGCCGGAGGTGCGCGACTTCCTGGTGACCGCCCGGCAGATCATCACGAACCTGGCCGCGGTCCAGGGCGACCTGGAGCCGGAGCTCACCCCGGCGAAGAGCGCTCGGTGAACGTCCACCTCCTCCCCCGTCGCTCGGAGTGGGCTGCCGCCACGCGCCGACCTGCGGGCGACCTCCTCGCCGGCCTCGTGGTCGGTCTGGTCGCCCTGCCGCTGGCGCTCGGCTTCGGGGTCAGCTCGGGCATGGGCGCCGGCGCCGGGCTGGTCACGGCGATCGTCGCCGGCGTCGTGGCGGCGGTCTTCGGGGGCAGCAACCTGCAGGTGAGCGGTCCCACCGGCGCGATGACCGTGGTGCTCGTGCCGATCATCGCCCGTTACGGAGGCGACGGCGTCCTCGTGGTCGGGCTGCTGGCGGGCCTGATCCTGATCGGCCTCGCGTACGCCGGCCTGGGCCGCTTCATCCGCTACGTCCCCGTCTCGGTGGTCGAGGGCTTCACGCTCGGGATCGCGGTGATCATCGCGCTCCAGCAGGTCCCCGCCGCGCTCGGCGTCCACGTGCACGCGGAGAAGGCCGTGGCGCTCGCAGCCCGGGCGGTCGCCGCGTGGGTCGACTCACCGCACTGGGCGGCCCTCGGCCTCACCGGTGCGGTCACCGCGCTGATCCTCCTGGTCACCCGCTTCCGGCCCTCGCTGCCGATCGCGCTGCTCGCGGTGGCCCTGGCCACCGCCGCCAACTCCGCCCTCGGCCTCCACGCCGAGACGATCGGCGCGCTGCCGTCGACCCTCCCGGCACCGTCGCTGCCGCACATCCCCTGGGCGCACCTGGACGCCCTGCTGCTCCCCGCGATCGCGGTGGCCGCCCTCGCCGCTCTCGAGAGCCTGCTGTCGGCCACCGTCGCCGACGCGATGTCGGTCGGCCAGCGCCACGACCCCGACCGCGAGCTGTTCGGGCAGGGACTGGCCAACCTGGCCAGCCCACTGTTCGGCGGCATCCCGGCCACGGCCGCGATCGCCCGCACGGCCGTCAACGTCCGCGCCGGCGCCTCGACACGGCTCGCCGCCGTCACCCACGCGATCGTGCTGCTCCTGGTCATGCTGGTCGCGTCGCGCTGGGTGGCCGACATCCCGCTGGCCGCGCTCGCCGGCGTGCTGATCACGACCGCCGGGCAGATGGTGCGCGTCTCGAGTGTGGCTGCCCTGCTGCGCTCGACCCGCGGAGACGCCGCCGTCCTGGTGATCACCGCGGCCGCGACGATCCTGGCCGACCTCGTGACCGCGGTGATCCTCGGCCTCGTCGTCGCCGGTGCGTTCGCCCTCCGCCAGGCGGCACTCTCGGCCACCCTCCACGAGGAGCCGCTCGACGCGGGGCCCCTGGACGCGAGCGACCACGGCGACGAGGAGCGTGCCCTCCTCGACCAGCAGATCGTGGTGTACCGCCTCGACGGCCCGCTGTTCTTCGCCGCCGCGCACGACTTCCTGCTCGAGCTGTCCGAGGTCAGCAACGTGCGCGTCGTGGTGCTGCGGATGTCGCGGATCAGCTCGATCGACGCGACCGGTGCGGCCGTGCTGGCCGACACCATCACCCGCCTCGAGGCCCGCGGGATCACGGTGCTGCTGTCCGGCGTACGCGCGCACCAGGAGCAGGTGCTCGCCAGCCTCGGCGTCTACGACCAGCTCGCGAGCGAGCACCACCTCTTCGACACCACCCCGGAAGCGATCGCCCACGCCCGCATCCACGCGGCCCGCGTCGCGCACGTCCCCGACCCTGATCACCTGCCGCACGGCCCCAACGGCGAGGCCGCCCACCACCCGCACAGTGAAAGGGAAGTCTCGTGAACCGCATCCTGATCATGGGCCCGCCGGGCGCCGGCAAGGGCACGCAGGCCATCGCGATCGCCGAGCACTACGGCATCCCGGCGATCTCGACCGGCGACATCTTCCGCGCCAACGTGGCGGCCAGCACCACGCTGGGCCAGACGGCGCGCCGCTACATGGAGGCCGGCGAGTACGTCCCCGACGACGTCACCAACCAGATGGTCCGCGACCGTCTCGCGGAGGACGACTGCAGCCAGGGCTTCCTGCTGGACGGCTACCCGCGCACGCTCGACCAGGTCGCGTGGCTCGACAAGGTGCTGGCTGACCTGGGCGTCGCGCTCGACGCGGTGGTGGCCCTGGCCGTGGCCGAGGACGAGCTGGTGCAGCGCCTGCTCCGGCGCGCCGAGATCGACCAGCGAGCCGACGACACCGAGGACGTCATCCGCCGGCGCCAGCAGGTGTACGCCGAGGAGACCACTCCCCTCCTCACCGAGTACGCCGCCCGCGGCCTGCTCGTCACCGTCGACGGCACCGGCACGCAGGACGACGTCGCCACCAAGATCTTCGACGCCCTGGGCGTCCGCGTCTGACCGGGTCCCGCCCCGCTCGCGACCGGCCGGACCTCCCCGATCCGGCCGGTCACGCAGCTCAGCAGTGGACGTCGGGGTTCCACTCCGCGAACGTGCCGGCGGGATTGGCCCGCCAGGCCCAGACGTGCAGGTCGTAGTGGATCGGCATCCCCGGTGCATGGCCGGCCATCGGACCGTCGAACGGGATCCCGGCCAGGGCGGGCCGGTCGCCGTCCGTGCTGAGGTCCTGGTCCGCGTCGGCCCGGAAGTACTCGACCGCCACGAGGTGGAGCCGCCCGTCGTCGTCGGGCGCGTAGAGCAGCTCCTCGGGCCGGTCCGCGACGATCGCGGGGTCCGCGGCCAGGGCCCTGTTCAGGTAGTGGATGCCCATGCCACCCACGCCGGGCAGCTGGACGCATGCGGTGACGGGCACGTAGCCGTCCGCGACGGCCACACCCACGTCGTGGTACTTCGCCGTGGCGCGCCGGGCCTCGGCCACCGTGGTGTTCGCCGCAGGGCTGTCGGCGTGCGCGGACACCCCTGGGACCGCAGCCGTACCGGCAGCCAGCGCGAGCGCGCCGGCGATCAAGTGTCGCTTCATCATTCTCCTCTGTTCGTGGGCCGGCCGGTGCCGGCCCCGCTCGGGGTCGGCCTTCAGGCGGCCGACGGTTCCTCCGCCACGTCGGCGACGGCCGCGGACGCGGACGGACGCGGGCGGTGGAGGGCCAGGACGAGGACTCCGGCGACGAGGCCGGCCACCCCGCAGACGGCGAAGGTCGCCTGCACCCCGTCCACCGCGGCCGCGCGGACGGCTGCCTCCACGGCCGACCGGGCCGACTCGGGCAGCGTGTCCAGCACCTGTCGCGCCTGGCCGCCCGAGACCGCGCGGCCCACACCCGCCGGGTCGGCGACCCCGCGGCCGGACAGGACGTCGGTCACGCGAGAGGCGAACACGCCGCCCAGGACCGCGATGCCGAAGGTCAGGCCCAGCTGGCGCATCGTGTTGAGGGCCCCGGCCGCCATGCCGGCCCGCTCGATCGGCACCGAGCCGGCCGCGGCCGCGCCGAGCGTGGGCGTCGCCAGCCCGGCGCCGATCCCGGTGACCACGAAGCCGGGGACCATCGAGGCCCAGCCGGCACCGCCGTGCACGAGGGCGGCGTTGACCAGTCCGCCGGCGCCGACGAGCAGCATGCCGCAGCCGATGACCGTCCCGGATCCGAGCCGCTGCAGGTACCGGCCCGCGCCGAGTGCGACCACGAAGGCGGTGGCCGACAGCGGCACCGTGGCGGATCCGGCCTGGACTGCGCTGAGTCCGGCAACCGATTGAAGCCAGAGCGAGAGGTACGGGTAGGTGCCGAAGGCGGCGAACGTGAGGAGCATCGCACCGGCCATCACACCGACGAACGGCGCCCGGCGCAGCAGAGAGAGGTCGAGCAACGGTCGCGGGCTGCGCCGCTCCACGACGACGAAGGCGATCAGCAGCAACGGCGCCGCGACCAGCGGCCATCGAGATCCCGGCGCCGACCAGCCGTGCTCGTCGGCGGCGATCAGTCCGGCGGTGAGCGCTGCGGCTGCTGCGCTGAACGTGACCACACCGGGCAGGTCGAGATCGGCCAGGCGGCCGCGTCCGCTGCCGCGCGGGATCGTCAGTGCGGTCAGCACCACGGCGAGCACACTCACCGGCAGGTTCACCAGGAAGACCCAACGCCACGACCCCGCGTCGGTGAGCAGGCCACCGACGATCGGCCCGACGGCCGAGGCGCCGCCCGAGACCGCACCCCAGACGCCGTACGCGATCCCGCGGTCGCGCGCCGCATAGCTGGTGTTGAGGAGGGCGAAGGACGTTGCCAGCATGGCGGCGCCACCCGCGCCCTGGACGGCCCGCGCCGCCACGAGCGCCCCGACCGTCGGCGCCCACGCACTGGCGAGCGAGCTGAGGGCGAACGCGCCCAGCCCCGCCAGGTAGGAGCGCCGGTGGCCGAACACGTCGGCGACGGAGCCCGCTGCCAGCACCAGGGCGGCCAGCACGAGCGTGTAGCCGTCGACCACCCACTGGAGAGACCCGAAGCCGGTGTCGAGGTCGGCGGCGACGTCAGGCAGAGCGACGTTGACGACGGTGACGTCGAGCAGGAGCATGAAGTTGCCCAGGCACACGGCCACGAGCGGGAGCCACTTGCGCATCAGGACCCACTCCTCACGCGCGAGCCGGCTCGGGTCGCGGCCGGTCGGGTGATCAGCTCGAGCACGTGGCCGTCGGGGTCGTCCCAGTAGAAGCCGCGGTCGGTGCCGTCGATGTAGAGCGCGTCCGGCTCCCTCTTGAAGGGATCGGCCCAGTGCGGGATCCCGCGCCGCCCGAGCCGGTCGAGCACGGCGGCGAAGTCGACCTCACCGGCGCGGAACGCCAGATGGGTCGAGGTCGGTGCCGCCTGGCTGTCGGCGAAGTGGACGTGCGCTCCGTTGCCGAAGCTGTGCATCAGGAAGGGCCCGTAGGGCACGGCCGGCGGCAGGCCCAGGAGCTCGGAGAGGTACGCCGCCGTCGCGTGCTTGTCGCGGACGCCGACGATCGTGTGGTCGAAGTGGATGCTCATCGCGATGCTCCTCGTGCGAGTCGGATCAGTGGGTGTGCAGGACCGGACGGTTGCTGCGGATGGTGCCGAGCGGGTCGGCGTCGGCCTTGATCGCGCGCAGGCGGGCACGCACGTCGGCCGGCCAGCAGCGGTCGACGTCGCCCCCGGCCCCGAGGAAGTTCGGAGCGGTCGTGCCCGACGACACCGGGGCGACCGCGAGCTCGACCCGGTCGAGACCGGCGCGGATCGGCTCCACCAGCGCGGGCACGGCCGGGACGCCCAGCGCGAACAGCTGGTACGGCGCGTCGATGTGTCCCGCTGCGCCCTCCGACGCGCTCCCCGTGGTGAACGCAGCACCGAGGTGACGGATCTGGAAGACGGCGAGGGGTGAGCCGCTCTCCGCGCCGACCGCCGCGACCAGCCGGTCCACGGTGTCGTCGTCGAGGCGCTCCAGCAGGGTGGAGGTGTCCAGGTTGGGTGTCGGATCGGTCGGCTCACCGCCGATGCGGGCGAGCTCGGCGAGCGGCACCGCCCCGACGAGGTCGTGCAGCAGCCCGGGCACCTCGCGCAGCGGCGCCAGCCAGTGCTCGGCCTCCTCCGCCTCGCCGAGGTAGGCCATCGCCACGGAGGCGAACGCCTGGCCGCGCATCGCCTCCGGCACGTGCGGGAGCGGCGGGAAGCGGTAGCTGTGGTACCACAGCGTCAGCTCGGGAGGCGCGCTCTCGGTCACGGCGCGGAACACCCGCAGCACCTCGCCCATCTGCTCCAGCGGCCAGAACAGCCGACCGCCGTACACCGCCGGAGCCGGGTGCAACCGGAGCTCGAGCTGCGTGATGATCCCGAAGTCGCCGCCGCCCCCGCGGATGGCCCAGAACAGGTCGGGGTTGTCCTCCCGGCTGACCGTGCGCGCCCGGCCCAGGCCGTCGACGAGCTCGGCGGCGACGATGCTGTGCGCGGCCAGACCGTACGCCCGGCCGAACCAGCTCATGCCGCCGCCGATGGTCAGACCGACGACCGACACGTCCGGGTTGCTGCCGGCGAGGAACGTCAGGCCGGTGCCGTCGAGCGCCGCGAGCAGCTCCCCTGCCTTGACGCCGGCACCGAGCCGGACCGTCTGCCGCTGGAGGTCCACCTCGATGGAGCCCAGGGCGCGGGTGCGCAGCAGCAGGACACCGTCCAGCGCGTCGCCCGCGCCGTGGCCTCCGGGCTGTGCGGTGACCTGTACGTCGTGGTCGACGGCCCACCGGACCGCGGCCTGGACGTCGGCCGCATCGCGCACCTCGAGCACGGCGAGCGGCCTCTGGTCGATGTTGACCACCCACGGCGAGCGGACCGAGTCCCAGGTCGGGTCGTCGGGCGTGTGCAGCGTGCCGGCGACCCGGCGACGGAGGTCGTCGAGGTCCGCGGGTCGTCGTGGGCTCGAAGGGGCGGTGGGGGTGACGGTCGACATGGCGGTCGCCTCTCGGATCGGGGCTGGAACGCCGCCAGCCTGATCTCGAGCGGTTGCCGCGCACTTACCGGCGACTTGCCTAGCGTCCGGTCAGCCAGTGGCCGCCTGCCGCAGCTGTGCTGCGAGTGCCTCGGCCCGCCGTCGCCACGGCCGGTTGCCGAGCCGGTCCAGCTGCTCCAGCGCCGCGGCGCAGTACCGCTCGGCACGCTCCCGGTCGCCCAGGGCCGCCGTGCCGACGGCGAGGAAGTGGTCGACGACGCCGAGGTGGTCCACGGCGCCGAACGTGACGACGTCGCCGCTGTAGGGCGCCATCGCCGCGACGGCGTCGGCCAGGCCCGCGGTCACGCCCGCGCCGGCGAGGACCGCGATCCGCAGGCAGCGTTCAGCGAGCACGGAGTAGTCACTGGCTCCCGGCGGTGTCGGGTCGCCGAGGAGGTCGACGGCCGTCGCCGGATCCCCGGCCTCCAGCAGGTCGAGGGCCACGACGGCCCGCTGGCCGGCCCCGGTACGACGGAGGCTGTCGAGGAGCGACGGGTCGACGGGCGCCGCCGGGTCGCGGGTCCGCCAGCGGTAGATCGCATCGATGCCGGCCGCCGTCACGGCGCCGCCCCCGAGGAGCTCGTCGAGCCGGGTCAGCGCGCTCCTGATCAGGTCGGGGTCCTCGGACTCGCGCGCCCGGGACAGGAACCACCACGCCAGCGGCACGTCCACGCCGGTGTGGCGCAGCCGCGCGATCGCCGCGGCACAGCGCGCCGCGGCCGCGTCCGCCTCCTCGACGCGCCCCCGCTCGTAGAGCGTGCGTGCGTACGTGAACTCCGTGAACGCCGCGACCTCTCCGCTCAGCGCGTGCGAGCGCAGCTCCTCGACCGCGGCCAGCCGGTCGGCCGACGTGCCCGGCCCCGAGTGCGCCACGACGTAGGCCAGCAGCACCTCGACGAGGACCGCCTCGTCGCCCGACGCACGGGCGACCGCGAGCGCGCGCTCCCCGAGGTCGTCGGCGACCCCGGCGTTCCAGGCGAAGTAGTGCTCGGACTGGAGCACGGCCAGCAGCCGGGCTCGACGGACGTCGTCGACGTGGTCGAGCGCTTCGTGGAGCGTCTCGAGGAAGGCCGGGTCGCTCGACCCGGGCTCGCGCCAGGCCCAGACCCCGCGCCGGTTCAGCATGGCCGCGGCGTCGGCCACGAGGTCCCAGCGCCCGGCAGCCCGCGCGATCGACACAGCCTCGATGACCGCCGTACGCGCCTCGGGTGCACGAGCGAGCCGGATCATGCAGTACGCACTGCCGGTCAGCGCCTCGACCCGTCGTACGCCGGCGTCGGCACCGCTCGCCCGGGCCGCGGCTCGCTGCCACAGCTCGAGCGCCTCGTCGTGAGCCTGCCGCGCCTGCGCGACGCGGGCCGCCGCGACCAGCGCCGAGGCGGCGCGGGCAGCGGCCTCCGGTCCGAGGGAGGCGGCGAGGTCCGCATGGTGCGCGACCTCTGCGACCACGTCCGGAGCGTCGCCGTACCGAGTCTCGAGCTCGCGCGAGACCTGGTCGTGCAGCCGGAGCCGCCGGGCAGCGGTCAGGTCGCCCGCCAGCGCCTCGCGGGTCAAGGTGTGCGCGAACTGATAGCCGCCCGCCGTCTCGGCGAGCAGGCCGGAAGCGAGCGCGAGGTCGAGCAGGTCGAGTGTCCGGTCGACCGTGACGCCGGTGAGCCCGGCGAGCAGCTCGGGCTCGATCCGGCCCGCGACGGCCGCCGTGGCGAGCAGGCCGCGCGCCGCGTCCGGCAGTCGCGCCAGGCGCTGTCGCAGCACGTCGCGCACGCCGTCGGGCACCGGCAGCTCCTCGACGGGCAGGTGCACCAGGTCGGGGCGACCCTGGACCAGGCGGGCGTACTCGAGGACGAAGAACGCGTTGCCCGCGGTGACGTCGGCCACCACCGTGTCGAGCCGCTCGTCGTGCGGACCGAGGGTGTCGGTGAGCAGCTCGGTGACCTCGTCCGGGGCGAGTCCCTCCAGTCGGATCCGGGCGGCCCCCGCACGCGCCAGGTCCGCCAGCGTCGTGACCAACGCCTCGGACGAGGCGACCTCGCCCGTGCGCATCGTCCCCACGACCAGGAGCGGCACGGCCAGTTCGGCAGCAGCGACGTGTGCGAGCAGCCGCAGCGAGGTCACGTCGGCCCAGTGCAGGTCCTCGAGCACCAGGACCAAGGGCTGGTCCCCGGCGGAGCGTGTGAGCAGCCGCGCGACCGCGTCGAAGAGCCGGAGGGCACTGCCCTGGCTGGGATCGGTCTCGCGCGGGACGTCGGCGAGCACCGGCTCGACGACCTCCGCGTCGGCGGCGGCCGGGCTGCGCTCCCAGAGACCGCGCAGCACCGGGAGCCAGGGCCACAGTGCGGGCGCGAAGTCCGGGTGGCTGCGACCCAGGACGACGAGGGCGTCGGGTTCGAGCGTCGCGACCTGCTCGACGAACCGGGTCTTGCCGATGCCCGGCTCGCCGGACACGACGACGAACTCGGCGTGCGACCGAGCCAGCGCGTCGTGGAGCAGCGCGTGCACGGTCGTCAGCGCTGCTGCCCGACCCACGAAGCCCGTGGTCGGCGTGCGTCCGACCCTGGGCGTCGGCTCCGGCGAGGGGGTCGACGCCGCCGCCGGTGCCGACAGCGACGGGTCCTGGTTGAGGATCGCGGCCTCGAGGTCGCGCACCTCCGACGTGGGGTCGATGCCGAGGTCGTCGGCCAGGCGCTCGCGCAGGACCCGGAGGCTGTCGAGCGCGTCGCTCTGGCGTGCGGTGCGGTAGAGCGCGAGGGCGTGCGCTGCCCACAGCCGTTCGCGGTAGGGGTGGTCGGCGAGCAGAGGCTCCAGGGCCGTCACCGCGGCGGCCGGCTCGCCGAGGTCCAGCAGTGCCCGCGCGCCGACCTCCCGGACGGTGACGAACAGCTCGTCGAGCCGCTCCGCCTCCCGGACGACCGACTCGGCGTCGCAGCCGGCGTACGGCGCGGCGCGCCAGAGCTCGATCGCAGCCTCGGCCGCCTCGCGTCGCTCGGCCGGGGTGGTCCCGGCCGCTGCGCGGACCACCATGGCCTCGAACTCCCAGACGTCGACGGACATCAGGGGCAGCGCGATCGAGTAGCCGGCCGCCGAGCTGCGGAGCACGGTGGCGGGTGCGCGAGGCGAGCGCTCGGGCTCGAGGATCCGGCGCAGTCGGGAGACCGCCACCTGCAAGGACGCGAGCGCCTGTCGCGGCGCTTCCTCCCCCCAGACCTCCACGACCAGTCGATCCGCGGACACCGGCCTGCCGTGCGCGGCCACGAGCATCCCCAGCACGTTGCGCTCACGTCGACGGCCGAGCTCGACCTCACCGGCCGCGCTGATCAGTCGCGGCGGCCCGAACACGCGCACGCTCGGCGGCATCGCGGAGGTCGGCACGCGCGTCATGCTACGAGCGAGCGCCGCCCCCGTCCCGCGATTCTCAGGCCACCGGCGTCAGTCGGAACACCCTGATCTGGCGGTCGGTCCGGCCGCGGTACGACGCGTAGGCGGTCGTCACCTCGACCATCTTCCGGTACGCGGCCTCGGCCTCGTCACCCGCCAACAGGGTCGCGGTGACCGGGATCCGCTGACCCCCGACGACGACGTGCGCCTCGGGGTGGGCGATCAGGTTCGCGGTCCAGGCCGGATGATGGGCCTGCCCGAAGTTCGAGCCGACCACGATCACGCTGCCCCCGTCGCGCGCGAACAGCAGCGGGCTGATCCGCGCCTGCCCGGACTTCCGGCCGATCGTCTCCAGTAGCAGCGTGGGCGCACCGACCGGACCCAGCACCGTGCGCCGCCCGTTGGTGCGGATCAGGATCCGCCGGTCCAGCGGCGTCAGCGTGCGGACGACCCACGAGCCGGGCCGGGTCGAGGCGAACTTGGTGGCAGTCCGACCGAGCACGCCGTCCGACCTGCCCCATCGCGCGTCGGGGATCTCGGTCATGCGGTCAGTATTCCGCGTGGTGTTGACGTTTCGCCTGCGGCGGGCTTCATGTCGGCGGGTCTGGGTGGGTGTCGGGTGGGTGTGGGGG
>NZ_RJSF01000047.1:79971-357380 GCF_003725535.1 Nocardioides pocheonensis
CCCGTGGTGGACACATCCAGAGAATCTCCACCACCCGGGGACCGTGACCTCCGAGGCGGGGGCGGGGCCCGGGGGCGCCCGAAGGCTCGCGTCAAGGGATAGCGCGGCGCCCCAAGACCAAACCCGGCGGCAGCGGCACAGAAGTCGGGGCGACGCGCACTCCCCAGCGAGCGAGGGGGTCACCGGGACACGCACCCGCACCCGCAACCACGGACCCCGTGCGGCGCAGCCGCACACGCGCCGCAGGCGCCATCACATCGTGCGCCGAAGGCGCACATGCCCAGCCGCAGGCGAACCTTCAGCCCGTGTTCCGCATCCCCGCCGCGATGCCGTTGATCGTCAGCAGCAGGGCGCGCTCGAGCTCGGGGTCGTCCTCGCCGCGGCGGTACCGGGCGAGCAGCTGGATCTGCAGGTGGTGCAGGGGTTCGAGGTAGTTGTCGCGGATCTCGAGCGTGGTGCGGAGCACGGGGTCGCGGTCGAGCAGGGCCTCGTCGCCGGTGACGGCGAGCACCTGGGCGACGGTGAGGTCGAACTCCGCGCGGATGTCGTCGAGCAACGGGCGGACCTCGGCGGGGGCCAGCGCGTCGACGTACCGGGCCGCGATGTCGAGGTCGGTCTTCACCAGCGTCATCGAGACGTTGTCGAGGAAGGTCCGGAAGAACGGCCAGGTGCGGTACATCTCCTGCAGCACCTCGAGCCGGTCGCCGGCGGCCGCGAGACCCGACCCGACGCCGTACCAGCCGGGGACGATCTGCCGCGACTGGGTCCAGCCGAACACCCACGGGATCGCGCGGAGGTTGTCCAGGCCGCCGCCCGCGTCGGGGCGCCGGGCCGGGCGCGAGCCGATGTGAAGGGCGCCGAGGAGGTCGACGGGTGTGGAGGCGAGGAAGTAGTCGGGCAGGGCCGGCTGCTCGACCAGCGCGCGGTAGGCGGCGTGCGCGCGCGCCGAGACGAGGTCCATCGTGTCGTCCCAGCGCTCGGCCTGCTCCGGCGTGCGCCGGTCGGTCTTGTGCAGCACGCTCGCCTCGATGGTCGCGGCGAGCATGAGCTCGAGGTTGTTGCGCGCCAGGGCGGGCAGGGCGTACTTGTCGCTGATCACCTCTCCCTGCTCGGTGATCTTGACCTCGCCGTCGACGGTGCCGAACGGCAGCGCCATGATCGCGTCGTACGTCGGCCCGCCGCCGCGTCCGACCGAGCCGCCGCGACCGTGGAAGAAGGTCAGCCGCACGCCGTGGCGCCGGGCGACGTCACGGGCGCGGCGCTGGGCCTGCTGGATCTGCCACTGCGAGGTCGCGATGCCCCCGGCCTTGTTGGAGTCGGAGTAGCCGAGCATGACCTCCTGCGCGTCGCCCCGCAGCGCGAGCAGCCGGCGGTACGACGGGTCGCCGAACAGGTCCTCCAGGATCTGCTCGGCCCGCTCGAGCTCGTCGACGGTCTCCAGCAGCGGGACGAACCCGACCCGGGCCACGCCCGCGGCGAGATCGACCAGACCGGCCTCCCGCGCGAGGACGACGGCCGCGAAGACGTCGTCGGCACCGCGGGTCATCGAGATGATGTAGCTCTCGATCGTTCGCGGGCCCAGCGCGTCGAGCGCGCGACCGATGGTCACGAAGGTCTCGGCCGTGCGCGCGCCGTCGTCGTCCAGCGGCAGCGGCTGCGGGGCCAGCGGCCGCCGGCCGGCGAGCTCGCGGGAGAGCACGTCGAGGCGCGCCTTCGGGTCGAGGTCGGCGTACGGCTCGTCGAGCTCACCCAGCCGGTCGAGCAGCTGGCCGACCGCGTGCTGGTGCTTGTCCGCGTGCTCGCGCACGTCGAGGGTCGCCAGGGTGAGGCCGGTCGCGGCCACCGTGCGCACCAGCCGCTCCAGCTCGCCGCCGGCCACCACCGCGCCCTGGTGCTCGAGCACCGACCGGTGGAGCAGCAGCAGGTCGTCGAGCAGCTCGGTGTCGTCGCGGTAGTCGCGACCGGTGCGGTGCCGCTCCCCGGCCCTGACTCGGCGCTCGGTCAGCTGCAGGCGCACGTGCATGCAGGTCAGGAAGAGCCGGTAGGGCTCCTCGGCATTGAGCCGGCGGTACCTCGGCTCGACCTCGGGCAGGCCGGGCAGCAGCTCCTCGATGCGAGCCCTGATCTCGGGCGAGACGTCGGAGACCCGCTCGCTGACCGAGAGGGTGCGGCGTACCTCGTCGACCTTGGCCTGCAGCAGGCGCAGGCCGTGGACCGCCTGGAGCGTGAGCACCTCGCGGGTGATCTCGGGGGTGACGTTCGGGTTGCCGTCCCGGTCGCCGCCCATCCAGGTGCCGAACCGCAGCAGCCGCGCATCGGCGGGGAGGTCTACCCCGAGGGAGGTCAGCTCGTCGCGCAGCGCCTCGAGCACGTCGGGCACCGCCGCGGAGGCCAGCCCCTCGAGGTAGTAGACGCCGTTGCGCGCCTCGTCGACCGGCTCGGGCGGCTCGACCCGGATCTCGTCGGTCTGCCAGAGCAGCTCGATCGACTCGGTCAGCCGGCGGGTGCGGCGAGCACTCTCGGGCTCGGTGAGCAGTGCCGCGACCTGGCGCAGCTTCTCCAGCGTGGACCGGCGGGCCACCTCGGTGGGGTGCGCGGTGAAGACGGGGCGGACGGTCACGTGCCGCAGCTCCGCCGCGAGCGTCTCGGGGTCGACGCCGGCGTCGGAGATCCGCTGCAGCGCCCGGGCGACCCAGCCCCCGGGACCGCCCGGCCCCGCGGCCTCGCCCGGGACGCCCACCGTGCGGTGCACCTGCTCGGTGACGTTGGCCAGGTGGAAGTACGCCGTGAACGCGCGGGCCAGCCGGGTGGTGGTGGCGACCTCCAGGTCGGGCAGGTCCTCGAGCCGGTCGCTCTTCGCGTGGGCGCGCACCGTCTCGACCAGCTCGAGCAGCCCCTCGCCCTCCACCCGGGCGAGGGTCTCGCCGAGGATCGAGGTCACCTGACGGATGTCCTGCCGCAGGGCGCTGTCGGGCGATCGCTCGATTTGATCGTTCACATCGCCATTATCGGGGCCTTCCGGGTGGAGGCGCACCTGCCCGCCCGTGACGTGGACGCGGTCGCGGTCGGCGGACGCCGACCTGAGAGAGTTGGTCCGTGAAGGCGCTGTTGCTCGAGAACGTCCACCCGCTGGCCACCGAGATCCTCACGGCGGCCGGCATCGAGGTCGAGGTGCGCGGCGGCGCGCTCGACGAGACCGAGCTTGCGGCCGCCCTGGACGGCGTGTCCCTGCTCGGCATCCGTTCGAAGACCGACGTCCCCGGCTCCGTGCTGCGGTCGTGCCCCGACCTGGTGGCAGTCGGCGCGTTCTGCATCGGCACCAACCAGATCGACCTCGCGACCGCGACCGAGACCGGCACGGCCGTGTTCAACGCGCCGTACTCCAACACACGCTCGGTGGTCGAGCTCGCGATCGCGAACATCATCGCGCTGGCCCGCCGGCTCACCGACCGCAACGCCGCCCTGCACCGGGGCGTGTGGGACAAGTCGGCGAGCGGCAGCCACGAGATCCGGGGCCGCAAGCTCGGCATCGTCGGCTACGGGAACATCGGCTCGCAGCTGTCGGTGATCGCCGAGATGCTCGGCATGCAGGTCTACTACTACGACACCGAGGAGAAGCTCGCCCTCGGCAACGCGAAGCGGTGCTCGACCCTCGACGAGCTGCTCGACGAGGTCGAGGCGGTCACGCTGCACGTCGACGGGCGCGCCGGCAACGCGGGCATCTTCGGTGCCGAGCAGTTCGCGCGGATGCGGCCTCGCTCGCTGTTCCTCAACCTGTCCCGGGGCTTCGTCGTCGACTACGACGCGCTCCACGAGGCGCTGGCCTCGGGCCACATCGCCGGCGCGGCGGTCGACGTGTTCCCCAACGAGCCGAAGAACCGCGGCGACGCGTTCAGCTCGCCGCTGATCGGCCTGCCGAACACCATCCTGACCCCGCACGTCGGCGGCTCGACCGAGGAGGCCCAGGAGGACATCGGCCGCTTCGTGGCCGGCAAGCTGCGCGACTACGCCCTGCACGGCACCACGACGCTGTCGGTCAACCTGCCGATGCTGGCGCCCGGCGACGTCGCCCACGCCCAGCGGGTGGCGCACGTCCACCACAACACCCCGGGTGTGCTGGCGCACCTCAACCAGATCCTGGCCGAGCACGACATCAACATCGAGGCGCAGGTGCTGGCCACCCGCGGCTCGCTCGGGTACGTCGTCACCGACACCAACTCGCTGGTCTCCGACGAGGTGCTCGCCGACCTGGGCAGCCTGGCCGACACGGTGCGGCTGCGCGTCATCGACTGATCAGGGGCGCGCCGGCCGGTGGTTGAGCCTGCCGAAACCAGCGCGCCTCAGAGGGACGACCAGCAGTACAGCTCCTGGCCGACCGCGTCCCGTCGGCCGCCCGACGCGCGACTCTCGGGAACGTCGCGGCGGTCAGGTCACCGTGTCGTCGAGCGCTCGCATCCGGGTGCGGAAGTCCTGCTCGTCGATCTCGCCGCGGGCGAACCGCTCCTGCAGGATCGCGCGCGGGTCGGGGCCTCGCGTGCCGGGCGCCGGGTGCGCCGCGGGTGAGAGCGAGGTCGTGCCGCGCACGATCGCGACCACCGCCACGACGACCGCGATCACCACGACCAGCATCAGGAGCACCATCAGCCAGCCCGCGCCCTGGTCGTGCATGCGCCAGCGGTCACCGTCGTCCCACATCATCGCCACCACGTCCTCACGTCCGGGATGGCTCCAGCGTGCTCCTCGGCCACGGCCCGCAGAACGGGCTTACGTCCCCAGCTCGATCCCGAAGGTCCCGTCGGTCCCGAAGGTGCCGGCGGGCTCGAGGCGCGCCTCGAGCGCGTCGGTCAGCAGGCTGACCAGGGCTTCGAGCTGGATGTCGGCGGAGGCGGGCAGGTCCTCGTCGGAGCCCTCCAGGGCCCGGGCGGCGAGGCCGGCCTTGCTGTCGATCAGCTCGGCGATCTTGGTGTCCAGGGTCTGTGCGGCGATGATCCGCCACGCGGTGACCGGCATGTCCTGGCCGATCCGGTGGACCCGGTCGATCGCCTGGGTCTGCTCGGCGTCGGTCCAGGACAGCTCGGAGAGCACGACGTTCGACGCCGCCTGGAGGTTGACGCCCACGCCGGCGGCGGTCAGCGAGCAGACCGCGACCGCCACGTCGGGGTCGTTGGTGAAGGCGTCGATCGCGTTCTGGCGCGCGGTCCTCGTCTGGTCGCCCCGGATCGACACGAACCCGAGACCCCGCCGCTCGAAGATGTCCTCGGCTGCGTCCATCACGTCGATGTGCTTGGCGAAGAACACCACCTTGCCGACGCTGCGGGCCAGCTGCGCGGAGTAGTCCGCCGCCGGTGCCGCCTTCGCCTGGCCGATCCGTCGCATCATCGAGAAGACGTTGTCGCCGGTCTTCGACTCGCTGGTGGCCTTGCGCTCGGCCGAGGCGATCCGGTGCACGAGCTCGCGGTCGATGCCCGTGCCGGCCTCGCTGCTCTCGGCCCGGCGCTTGCCGATCGCCCGGTCGTAGCGGGAGACGAGCCGGCGTACCAGCTCGCGCTCCGCGTCGCGGATCGACTGCCCGGCCTCCCCGTCGAGCTCGACCGGGATGTCGGCGATCCGTCGTGCAGGGATGTCCTTGGCGACGTCGACCTTGCGGCGGCGGACGATGCCCATGTCGATCACGCAGGTGCGGGCGACCGGGTAGAACCCCGGGTCGAGTGGCGTGAGCCCGGCCTCCTCGAGGCGTGCCATCAGCTCGCCCTGCGGTGCCTTGTCGTCGATCCAGCCCAGGAACTGCCAGATCGCCCGGAAGTCCTCGATGTCGTTGATCAGCGGGGTGCCGGTCAGGGCCATCAGCAGCGGGTTCGGCGTACGCCGGCGCACCCGCTCGGAGAGCTGCAGGACGTGCTGGGACCGCTGGGAGGACTTGTTCTTGATGAAGTGCGCCTCGTCGACGACCATGCCGCGGAACCCGAAGTCACCGAACCAGCCGATGTGCCGGTCGAGCACCTCGTAGTTGACGATCACGATGTCGGCGAACGCGTCGACGTCGTCACCGTCACCGTGCACGACGGTGGCCCGGCGCTTCGGCGTCCAGAGCCCGACCTCGCGTGCCCAGTTCGTCTTGACCACGCTCGGCACGACGCACAGCAGCGGGTAGGCGTCGGCCGCCTGGGCGGCGAGCAGCGCCTGGGCGGTCTTGCCGAGGCCCGGCTCGTCGGCGAGCAGGAAGGTGCGGTGGCCCTGTTGCGCCGCGGCGACCACCTGGGCCTGGTGGGGCATCAGGTCGCTGCCGCTCGCGGTGTGCATCACCGTCGGGTCGGGCAGCGCCATCGAGGAGCGCTGGCCGGCGTACTCGAAGGACTTGAAGAGCGGGCCGAGCAGCTCCCACCCGGCGAGCACGCGAGGGCTGACCTTCTTCGGCTGCGAGCTGAACTGCGGGGTGAGGAACGGGTTGGCCAGCTGCCGCGAGATCACGGACTGCGGGACCCTGCGTCGCTCCTGGGCCGGTGTCTCGACGGTCTCGACGGCGGGCTCGGTCTCCACCGGCTGCTCGGCCTCGACGCCGGCCGCGCGCAGCATGTCGTGCTTGAGGTCGCGCACCGCGTCGGTGACGGCGGCGTCCTCGGCCAGCAGCGAGAGCAGGGAGGTGTCGCGGGCGGCGGTCTTGGCCAGGATCGTGCCGATCCCGTCCAGGCGCTTGAGCTCGCTGGCCCGCCGGGCCTCGGTGCTCGAGGTGTCGGACCTGACCGCGGCCCGCGCCTCACGGGCGAGCAGCGCGACGGCCTGGAACTTCACGCGCGCCGCCGGCTTCAGCCGACCGCGCTCCGCGGCACCCTCGACCTCGCGCACGGCGCGGGCGAGGATCGGGATGATCCCCTCGTTGTCGCGGTTGCGCGACCGCGCGGGCGTGCGGGTCGCAGCCGCGGTCGCGGTGCGTGTGCCACCGGTACGGCGACGGACACGTCTGGCCAAGAACTCCTCCTCCGGCCGGCTGCGGCAGACAACCGGCGAAACTCCCGCCGGACGCGCGAGGCAGAACGCGCACGCCGAGCCCTCACGGACCCGCCGGACCTGCGGGACCGATGACCCCTCGAGCTGGTCACCGGACGAACGGGAAGCGAACCCTCACCGCGGAGCCGCGGCAACGACAGGGTCGCTGTGAGAGCCATAGTACCCGCCGCGACGCCCCCGCACTCCCCTGTCCGCCCGAGAGTCGTCGCGATCAGCCGGCGGCGGCCACGAAGGCGGCCGCGGTGGTCCCCGGTGGCGGTCCCGGTGAGCGCCCGGTCGAGCCGGTCGATCGACCAGCGGTCACGGGCGGGGGCCGATCCGCTCGAACTCGACGAGCTGCGGGCGCCCGCCCACGAAGGTCTCCTTGAGCAACGAGATCTCGGCCGTCCACTCCTCGCCGCGGAACGCGTCCAGCGCGGCGACCACCTTCTCCAGGAACGGCCCGGTGGTGGCGGGGGTGACCTTCGCGACCGACATCATCGGCCTGAACTTGCGGCGGTCGACGAAGAAGCCCAGGCCCTCGACAGACTGGGGGACGCTGCGCGCCATCGCGAACACCTCGTCGAGGTCGCCCTCGACCTTGGCCCAGACCGACCAGTCGCCCGGGAAGTCGAGCGCGGTGCCCCCGGCGAAGCGCAGCGTGACGGGATGCCAGTCGGCAGCGGCCGCCTTGATCGACTCGGTCACCCGGTGGGTGTCGTGCGTGGTCAGGTTGCCGAAGCCGGTGATCGGGAACTGCATGTCCTCCACCCGCACGTGCTCGAGCATCGCGGGCGGCTCGGGAGGCGGCTCGGCGTCGGCGCGGTGCCGTCCGAAGCGCCCCCGGATGCCCTTGGAGCCGGTGGGCTCGGCAACCGGCTCGACGGGGACGCGGATCGAGCGGACGACGGCGTCGACGGCCTCGACGGCGGCGCGTGGCGGGATGATCGCGCCGTGGACGAGCATGCCTGCATTATTCAGGTCCGAGGTCCGTCGCCGCTGAGGCTTGCCGGGACTTCTCACGAACTCGTGAACGAGCCCGGTGAGACCGACCGCAACCGGCTCGCGCGAACCTAGACTGCTCGAGACCCGTCCCGCCCCATCCACTGCGGAGGCGCCATGACCGAGCACGAGGTCCGGCAGGTGCCCACGTTCTGCGCACTCTGCGTCTCGCGGTGCGGGGCGACGGCGACCGTGGAGGACGGCCTGTTCACGGCACTCGGGCCCGACCCGGCCCACCCGACCGGGCAGGCCGTCTGCGTCAAGGGGAAGGCCGCGCCTGCGATCGTGGCGCACCACGAGCGGCTGCTGCACCCGATGAAACGCACGGCTCCGAAGGGAGCCGCGGACCCCGGCTGGGTCCGGATCAGCTGGGACGAGGCCCTGGACACGGTCGCCGAGCGGCTCACCGGGATCGCCGCGGAGAGCGGACCCGAGGCGGTCGTCTTCGCCTCCGCCTCGCCGTCGACGTCCGCGCTGAGCGACTCGGTCGACTGGATCATCCGGCTGCGCCGGGCCTTCGGCAGCCCCAACTTCACCAATGCGATGGAGCTGTGCGGATGGGGACGGCACCTCGCATCGACGTACACCTACGGTGCACCGGTGCCGGGTGGCTACATGCCCGACCTCGCCCACGCCGGCTGCATCCTCTACTGGGGCTACAACCCCTCGGTCTCCCGTCTCGTCCACGCCACTGCCACCGTCCAGGCGGTGAACCGCGGCGCGCGCCTGGTCGTGGTCGACCCGCGGCGGGTCGGCCTGGCGGCGAAGGCCGACCACTGGCTGCGCGTGCGGCCGGGCACGGACGCGGCGCTCGCCCTGGGGCTGGTCCACGTGATGCTCGGGCGCGGCTGGTACGACGAGGCGTTCGTGCGCCGGTGGACGGACGCACCGCTGCTGGTCCGCACCGACACAGGGCGGCTGCTCCGGGCCGACGATCTCGCGGAGCCCGGGCCGTCCGGTCAGCGGGTGGCCTGGGACGAGGTGGCCGGCGCACCGGTGCTCCACGACCCGGCGACCCGCGGCTGCGCGGTGGCACCCGAGCGGCTGGCGCTCGACGGGAGGTACGACGTGGCGCTGCGCGACGGCGTCGTACCGTGCCGGCCCGTGCTCGCGGAGCTGCGCGCCCACTGCGAGGACCTCACCCCGGCAGCGACCGCCGACCTCACCGGCGTGCCCGCCGAGGATCTCGAGCGGGCCGCCGAGACGCTGTGGACGTCGCGACCGCTGGCCTTCTACACCTGGAGCGGGCTGGAGCAGCACAGCACGACCACCCAGACGATCCGGGCGATCAACGTGCTCTACGCCCTCACCGGCTCGCTCGACACACCCGGCGGCAACGTGCTGTTCACGGCCGTCCCGACCGCGCCGATCGACGGCATGGAGCTGATCGACCCCGCCCAGCGGGCCAAGGCGATCGGGCTCGACGACCGGCCGCTGGGCCCGGCGCGGTTCGAGTTCGTGACCGGCGAGGACCTCTACACCGCGGCGCTGGAGTCGCGCCCCTACCGGGCCCGGGCACTGATCGACTTCGGCGCCAACCTCGTGATGGCCCACGGCGACAGCGCTCGCGGGCGCGACGCCCTCACCTCCCTGGACTTCTTCGTGCACGCCGACCTCTTCATGAGCCCGACCGCGGCGCTGGCCGACATCGTGCTGCCGGTGGCGAGCCCGTTCGAGTCCGAGGCACTGCGCGTGGGGTTCGAGGTCAGCCAGGAGGCCCAGGCCCACGTCCAGCTCCGGCAGCCCGTCGTACCGCCGCGCGGCGAGGCCTGGTCCGACCTCCAGATCGTGTTCGCGCTCGCCGTGCGTCTCGGGCTCGGCGAGCACTTCTGGGACGGCGACCTCGAGGCCGCCTGGCGCCACCAGCTCGGCCCCAGCGGGCTGACGCTCGAGCAGCTGCGCGCCGAGCCGCGCGGCATCACGGTGCCGCTCCCGACCAGGCACGAGAAGCACGCGGAGTCCGACGGCGACCACCCGCGCGGGTTCCGCACGCCCAGCGGCCTGGTCGAGATCTGGTCGGAGACCCTGCAGGACCACGGCCAACCGGCGTTGCCGACGTTCATCGAGCCGGCGGTGAGCCCGCGCTCCCGGCCCGATCTCGCGGAGCGCTTCCCCCTGGTGCTGACCTGCGCGAAGGCGCAGAGGTTCTGCGAGACCCAGTACCGCCAGGTGGCGGAGCTGAGGTCGGCGGTGCCCGACCCGCTGGTCGAGCTCCATCCCGAGGCCGCCTCCGCGCGCGGCGTCGCGGCCGGCGACTGGGTCCGGATCGACACTCCCCTGGGCAGTGTGCGGGCGCGGGCGAAGCTCAACGCCAGCCTCGACCCCGACGTCGTGTGCGGCCAGCACGGCTGGTCGCAGGGCTGCGCCGACCTCGACATCCCCGACCAGGACCCGTACGCCGCCGACGGCGTCAACCTCAACCTGGTCCTCAGCCAGACGCCCAGCGACCCCGTCAGCGGCAGCTCGCCGCTGCGCTCGTCGGTCTGCCAGATCAGCCGCTGCTGACGTGTGCGCGGCCGCGACCGGCCTCCGGATACGCTCGCGCAGATCACGAGGAGGACCATGGATCCCAGCACGCCGGTGGCGCCGCTCGACACCCGACGGGCAGGAGTGCTGCTGCACGTCACGTCCCTGCCGGGCGCCTCGGGCCCGGGTGACCTCGGAGAGGCCGCCTACCGCTTCGTCGACTTCCTCGCCGACGCCGGGTGCACGGTCTGGCAGGTGCTGCCGCTGGTGCCGACGCACGAGGAGGACGGGTCGCCCTACAACGCCCGGTCGGCGATGGCGGGCAACCCCGACCTGATCAGCCGCGAGCGGCAGGCCGCGGACGGTCTGGGCGACCTGCGGGCGCTGGACGAGGAGCAGCGGGCGGCGTACGAGACGTGGTGCGCGGAGCGGCGGGACTGGCTCGAGCCGTACGTCGAGTACATCGCGCTCGGCGAGCTGGTCGGCGGCACACCGTGGCCGACCTGGGAGCCGGGCGTGCGCGACCGGCGCCCGGACCGGGTCGCCGAGACGCTCGCACCGGTCGCGGAGCGGGTCGAGCAGCTGCGCTTCGACCAGTGGGTCTTCGCCCTGCAGTGGAACGCGCTGCACGCGTACGCCGCGTCGAAGGGCGTGCTGCTCTTCGGCGACCTGCCGATCTTCGTCTCCCTCGACAGCGCGGACGTCTGGGCGTCGCGCGCGCTCTTCCAGCTCGACGAGAGCGGCCGGCCGACCACCGTGACCGGCTGCCCGCCCGACTACTTCGCCGCCGACGGGCAGCGCTGGAACAACCCGCACTACGACTGGGACGCGATGGCCACCGACGGGTTCGCCTGGTGGCGCCGCCGGATCGCCCGTCAGCGCGAGCTCTTCGACCTGGTCCGGATCGACCACTTCCGTGGCTTCGAGGCCGCCTGGCACGTGCCGGTCGAAGCGCCGACCGCGCGCGACGGCGCCTGGGTGCGCGGGCCGGGAGACGCGGTGCTCTCCGCGCTGGTCGAGACCGCCGGCCCGGGCACCTTGGTCGCCGAGGACCTCGGCCAGATCACTCCGGAGGTCGACCAGCTCCGGCTGCGCTTCGGCCTGCCCGGCATGAAGATCCTGCAGTTCGCGTTCGACGGCAGTCCCGACAACCCGTACCTGCCGGCGCACCACGGTCAACAGAGCGTCGTCTACACCGGCACCCACGACAACGACACCACGGTCGGCTGGTGGTCGGAGCTCGACGAGGGGACTCGCGGGCTGGTGCGGTCGTACCTCCTCGACCCCGACGAGCCGATGCCCTGGGCGTTGATCCGGCTCGCCCTCGCCTCGACGGCCCGGCTGGCCGTCGTACCGGCCCAGGACCTGCTCGGCCTCGGCAGCGACTGCCGGATGAACACCCCGGGCACCGACGAGGGCAACTGGACCTGGCGGGCCGACCCCGGGTCGTTCGACGCCGAGCTGGCCGGCCGGCTCCGCGGGCTCGTGGAGGCGGCCGGCCGCCTGGGCTGACGGTCCGTCGGGTCAGCCCGCCGAGGCGAGCGCGAACCCCGGCGCGGCCGCGCAGATGCTCTCCGCGTCCCGGCCCGCGATCATCACGGTGCGATCGGGCCTGACCAGGGCCGCCGTGCTGCCCTGCTCCGTGAGCCAGCGGTGGAGCGGCGTGCTGGGCGTTGCCTCCACGAGGACCGTCCCGCGGCGGTTGAGTGCGTCGCGCTGGGACGGGGAGACCTCCGTGGCACAGACGACCGCGAACTGGTTGCCGACGGCATCGTCGAGCCGGCGGCCGTCCGCCAGGACCGCGTTCGGGCACAGCCGGCCGACGAGCGACCGCCGGAGGCGCGGCCGCTGCACGAGTGCGGTCCGGCACAGGGGCGGGGTCTCGCTGTCCAGGACCTTCGCCCGGAGTCCGGGCAGATGACGCAGCCGGGGCACGACGAGGTGGCGGGCGAGGTCACCGACGCGGCCCCCCTGCGTCATCAGGACGCCCATCAGCTTGGCGAGCCGGATCAGTGCGCGGGCGTGCGGGCGACGCTCGGCCTCGTAGGTCTCGAGCACGCGCTCCGGCAGGCGTCCGTCGAGCACGCCGGCCAGCTTCCAGCTGAGGTTCATCGCGTCACGCAACCCGGCGCACAACCCCTGGCCGATGAACGGCGGGGTCAGGTGCGCGGCGTCGCCGAGGAGGAAGACGTGGCGGTCGCGCCAGCGGTCGGCCAGCTGGGCGCGGAACGTGTACTCCGCGCACCGGACCAGCTCGAGGTCCGCGGGCGGGACGTCGGAGACCCACGGCCGGAGCAGCGGCAGCAGCGCCTCGAGGGTCGCGTAGTCGGCGGCGGTCTCCCCCGGGAGCAGCCGGAACTCCCAACGGTGGCGACGCTCCCCGATCCGCATGTACGTCGCGGCGCGGGCGGCGTCGCACACCTGGTGCACCCCCTCCCACTGACCGAGGTCCGCGCCTGTCGCCACGTCGACGACCAGCCAGCGCTGCTCGAACCGGAGGTCGTCCATCCGGGCGCCGATCGCAGCCCGGACCACGCTGTTGGCACCGTCGCAGCCGAGCACGTAGGTGCCCAGCACCGACTCGTGCGCGCCGGTGCGCCGGTCGGTGAGGTCGACCCGCACGCGGCCCTCGCCGTCCTGCGCCACCTCGGACACCTCGACGTTGCCACGCAGGGTCACGGTCGGCTGTCGTTCCAGGTTCGCGCGCAGGAGCTGCTCGAGCTCGGGCTGGTCGAACATGTTCGCCCGCGGGTGACCGTGCCTCCCCTGCTCGCCGTCGCGATCGAACTCGGCGAGCACCCGGTGGTGGCGGTCCACCAGGCGCATCCCACGCGCCGGTCGCGAGATGGCGGCGAAGTCCGCGGCGACACCGAGACGGTGGAGGATCCGGTAGATCTCGTCGTCGAGATGCACCGCGCGCGGTTGCGGGTAGACCCCGTCCCAGCGGTCGAGGACGAGGACGCGGACGCCGTACTGGCCGAGCAGGGTCGCGGCCGTGACCCCGGTCGGGCCGGCGCCCACCACGACGACGGGCCACGGTTCACGCGCGTCGGTGCTCATCACAGTGCTCCGGCGGTGAGCGCGACGACCACGGCAAGAAGGATCGCCAGGACCACGGCGGGCGCAGCGTCCTTGATCCCGTCGCCGGCGCGGAGGTGCGCGGTCACGGCTCCACCGAGGAGGAGCAGCAGTCCGGCGCCGGCCGCGGCCCTCAGGTCGGGCACCGCAACACCGGCGACGAGGCCGAGTGCACCGCCCACCTCCAGGGCGCCGATCCGTCGGTAGGCGGCGACCGTGAAGCCGACGTGGGCCGCACGGGTCTGCATCGACGGCACCGCGAGCAGCTTCGCGGTGCCGAGCATCGCGAACACCGCGGCGAGGACGACGGAGAGGACGACGAGAGGGCTCATGCGCGCCGCACCACCGTGCGCTGCCGGCCCAGGTCGAGGGCACCGTCGTCGGTGCCGATCGCGAGCTCGACCACGTCGCCGTCGCGGAGGTACTTGAGGTTCTTGCTCTGTGCCTTGAAGAACAGCCGCCACTTGGTCGCGGTCGGCAGCAGCGACGCGATCAGCTCGACCGGCTTCGGCGGCGCGCTGAGCGCGGTGCCCACGGGGGTTCCGGTGAGCAGCAGGTCGCCGGCGTCGAGGCGCTGGAACCGGCTGAGTGCGCGCAGGGCGTCCAGCGGCGGGTACAGCATGTCGCCGTCGACCACGGAGTCCTGGCGCAGCTCGCCGTTGACCCACAGCCGCAGCCGGAGGTCGCCGAAGCGCTTCAGCTCGTCGTCGGTGAGCAGCACCAGAGCCGGGCCGACCGGGGTGAACGTCGGGTAGGACTTCGACTCGTAGAACTGGGTCTTCGGCAGCTGGACGTCGCGGGCGGACACGTCGTTGGTGATCACGACCCCGGCGACGAACGAGGCCCAGTTCTCGGGCGTCACGTCGGTGCCGACCGGGACCTCACGCGCGATCACCAAGCCGATCTCGACCTCGTGGTCGAGGCAGGTCACGTGGGCGGGCGAGACGATGTCGGCGTACGGACCGCTGATCGAGCCCGAAGCCTTGCGGAAGAAGGTCAGCGGGATGCTGTCGGGGTTCAGCCCGGCGTCACGCACATGGCTGGCGTAGTTCGTCATCTGCGCGACCACCCGGCACGGTGCGGTCACCGGCGAGACCAGCGTGAGCGAGTCCGGGTCGACCGCGTCGCCGCCGTGCAAGGCCGCGTCGATCTCCTCGGCGTCGCCGAGGAGCTCGGCGGTGGTGGTCGCGGAGGTGTCGATGCGCACGGCGCCGGCGTCCGTGAGGACCCACCAGGCGTCGGCGGTGCGGAGGACCGAGGTGCTCACGAGGAGGCCACCTTCAGCAGGCCGCGGAGGCGGGAGAGGTCGAACTCGTTGTCGTCACGCAGGGCGCGGAGGATCGCCGCCGCCTCCGTGAGCGACTCGCGTCCCGGCGCGAGGCCGAGGAAGTCCTTGGTGGCCGGAGGTCCCCACTGCGCGAGGCCGCTGGCGGTCATCGGGGCCCAGCCGGGCTCGAGGGTGCAGTCGAACAGGTCGCCGTCGGTGAAGTGCTCGACCAGGAAGCCGTCCGGGTCGCGCCAGTAGTCGAAGATCTGGCTGCCCTGGATGTGCCGCCCGATCCCCCACGACCGGTGGTAGCCGCTGTCGCGGAGGTACTCCCCGCCGGCCGCCAGAGCGTCCAGGTCGAGCACCTGGTACGCCGAGTGCACGTAGCGGTTCGACGGGCCCAGCGTCATCGCCAGCGTGTGGTGGTCGGTCGGCGTCATCCCCTGGTCGCAGCGGATGAAGCTCATCGTGGGACCGCGCTCGCGCTGGCCCTCGTAGTACAGGAAGTCGCTGACGATCAGGCCCAGGTGCTGGAGGTACCAGTCCAGCGTCTCGACGTACCGGGTGCGCTGCAGCACGACGTGCCCCAACCGCTCGATGCGTGCCGGCTCGCGCGGCGGACGCTGCGTGTGGTTCGTGCGCGCGGCGCCGCTCCCGACGTTGAAGGTCTGCGGCTGTTGCGCCGGCAGGTCCTCGTGCCGGTGCAGGTCGGCGACCACCCGCACCCGGAGGCCGCCGGGATCGGCGAGGTCGACGCCCAGGCCGCCCAGGTTCTCCGGGAGCTTCGCGGCCGTCGTGCCCGTGGCGTCGGCGAGCCGGAGGACGTCCTGCGAATCGTCCGCCTCGAACGCGACCGCGTGGAAGCGGGAGCGGGGTCCCTTCCTCACGATCACGCACGGCCCGCCGGCCTCCGTCCCCCGCAGGATCAGCTCGTCGGCGGTGCGGGACACGGTGGCGAACCCGAACGCGTGCGCGAACCGCTCGGACGCGGCCAGGTCCGGCTTCTCGAACTCCAGCCACGCCAGGTCGCGCACCTTGATCACCGGATTCTTCGCCCGCCCCGGGTGCTCGCCCCGCAGCGCGCCCTGCTCGCTGTGCAGGTCGTTGTGGGTTCCGTGGTGGCTGCTCATCGGCTCTCCTCGGTCGTTGATGACGAAATCGTCACTTACGAACATCGCTTCAGTCAAGTGTTTCTGAGGAATTCGTCAGTCCTGAGCAGAACGAGGTAGGGTGAGCGTGACCGAGGAGGGAGACGCCCATGACCGAGGCACCGAGCCAGCAGGGAAACCGGCTCGACCGGCGCAAGGCACGGACCCGGGCCGCGCTGATCCGGGCCGCGCAGACCCTGATCGCCGAGGGCCGGACCCACGTTCCGATCCTGGAGATCACCCAGGCCGCGGACGTCGGGATGGGCTCCTTCTACAACCACTTCGAGACCAAGGAGCAGCTCTTCGAGGCGGCCCTCGAGTCGGTGCTGGACTCCTACGGCCAGCTGCTCGACAGGGTGACCGCGGAGATCGAGGACCCCGCGGAGGTCTTCGCCACCAGCTTCCGGCTGGCCGGGCGGCTGCACCGCCGCGAGCCCGACCTGAGCCGGGTGCTGCTCAACAACGCCACGCGCCTCCTCAGCGCGGAGGACGGGCTGGCCCCCCGGGCCCGCCGGGACATCCAGGCCGGCGTGGATGCCGGGCGCTTCCAGGTCGAGGACGTCGACCTCGCGGTCACGATGGCCGCGGGAGCGCTCCTGTGCCTCGGCCAGCTGTTGCACGACCAACCGGAGCGTGACGACGCCGCCGCAGCCGATCGGCTCGCCGAGAACCTCCTCCGCATGTTCGGCGTACCGGCCAGGCAGGCGCACCGGATCTGCAGGCTTCCGCTGCCGGACCCCAGCTCGGCGCGCGGCGACGGTTCAGCCGCCTGATCGGCGCGGGTCAGCTTCCGGCCGGTCACCGACCGCCCTCCTGGAACTGGACCTTCGCCCCTACCTCACCTCGAAGGCCGGATTCGACGATGGAGTCCTGGTCCTACGAGACGGGAGGCGCGATGCAGTCGAAGTGGCGCCCCGGCGTGGCCGGGGCAGCGGTCGCGGCGGCGGCCGAGGTGGGTCTCATCCACCTGGGCCGGACCTACGGATCGACCGCGGAGGAGAGGGACGAGCGGCTGCCCGGTGACGACCTCGTGCCGCACGCGACGGTCCAGACCGACCATGCGATCACCATCGACGCGCCGCCGTCCGCGGTGTGGCCCTGGTTGGTCCAGATGGGCTGGGGGCGCGGTGCCTGGTACACCGCTCGGTGGGTGGACCGGTTGCTGTTCCCGGACAACGGCCCGAGCGCGGACCGGATCGTGCCGGCCCTGCAGGACATCTCCGTCGGCACGTTCATCCCGGACGGGAAGCCGGAGACGAAGACGGGCCTGTACGTCGTCGCGCTCGAGCCGGAGCGTGTTCTGGTGCTGCGCTCCAACAGCCACCTGCCGATGAGCTGGCGGGATCGCGCGACGCTCGACTGGACGTGGACCTTCGTCCTGACCCCGATCGATGACGGCCGCCGCACGCGCTACCACTTCCGTTCCCGCTGGGTCACCACGCCGTGGTGGTTCTCGCTCGGCGGCTGGCTGGGCATCGTGCCCGCCGACTTCGTGATGTCGCGCGACCACCTGAGGAACGTGAAGAAGCGAGCAGAGCAGCTCGCGCTGGCCGCCTAGCGCGCCCGGAGATCGCGCGGATCTCGCACTGCTCCGTGCCCTCGGGCGGACGCAGATGTTTGAAGAATCCGACGTAAGGGTATGAATCGGACATGGGTGCCGCGGGAGCACGGCCGGAACGGCACGAGCACAGCGCGGCCAGAATCGCCCACGCCTTGCAGACGCACGGCCAGTACGTCGCTCGCGTGGACCGGGTTCCGCACCAGCGCCTGGTCGACGTGCAGTGGAGGGCGTACAGCGCCGCCCGGCTCCTCGGGATCCGGGTCGACGTGGACACGTCGACGCGCGGCGACGACCCGTTCGTGACCGTCACGGTCAGTCCGCGTCGCCAGGACCGGATCGGGGCCTGACCGGACCCCGGCCGTCGATCGAGAGGCGATCATCTTTCGGCGAGCTCGTGTCAGGTCGCGAACAGCTGGAAGATCCCGGCCGCGAGGCCGACCAGGGCGCATGCTCCCAGGGTCCGCATCACCGACCATCGAGCCCGGAAGAGCAGGATCGCCGCGAAGAGCGCGACCCCCAGCGAGAGTGGTTTGAGGCTGCCGGGCTGGGGCAGCTGGAGCTCGACGGGTCCCCACGCCATGGTCCTGACGTCGCTGAACAGCGTGTGGATCGCGAAGTAGACAGCGAGGTTCGCGATCACGCCGACCACGGCGGCCATGATGCCCCTCAACGCCGCGGACAGGGCGTGGTTGCCACGGAGCCGTTCCACGTAGGGGGCGCCCACGAAGACGAACACGAAGCACGGCACGAACGTCACCCACGTGGTCAGCAGCGACGCCAGGACCGCGGCCACCCAGGGGTTGAGGGACCCCGGGTCGTGGTAGGCACCGACGAAGGCGACGAACTGGACGACCATGATCAGCGGACCGGGGGTCGTCTCGGCCAGCGCCAGGCCGGTGATCATCTCCCCCGGGGTGAGCCAGCCGTAGAACTGCACGGCCTTCTGCGCCACATAGGCCAGCACGGCGTAGGCACCGCCGAAGGTGACCAGGGCTGCGCCGGTGAAGAACGTGGCCATGTCGGCGAAGATGCTGTCGCGTCCGGCGAGTGCCAGCACGAGCGCGACCGGGGCAGCCCACGCGAGGACACCCACGCCGACGACCTTCACTGCATGGATCCCACTCGGGGGCTCGCTGTGCAGCTGGTCGTCGGAGATCAGGGGCGTCGGCCCCTCGGGGTCGTCACGCGCAGGATGCTTCTCCCTCATCGTGTCGGGCGCCCAGCGCCCGAGCGCCCAGCCGACGACGGCGGCGACACCGATCACCAGCGGGAACGGGATCTTGAAGACCGACAGCGCCACAAACGCGGCCGCGGCGAGCGCCACCAGCCGAGGGTGTCCCAGGGCTCGTCCCCCGACCCGCACCACGGCCTGGGCCACGATCACCAGCACCGCCGGCGCCACCGCGGCCAGCACGGCGGTGACGATCGTGGTGTCGCCGGCGCTCACGTAGAGGGCGGACAACCCGAGCAGAGCGAGCACGCCGGGCAGTACGAAGAGGATCCCGGCGATCAGCCCACCCGGTACCCCGTTGAGCAGCCAACCGATGTAGATCGCCAGCTGCTGGGCCTCTGGTCCTGGGAGCAACGTGCAGAAGGACAGCGCGTGGAGAAACCGCCGCTGCCCGATCCACCGCTTGTCGTCGACCAGCGCGTGCTGCATCACCGCGATCTGACCCGCAGGGCCACCGAAGGTCTGCAACGAGATGGCGAACCAGGTCCGAGTCGCCTCTCCGAGCGGAATCAGTCCGCGCGCCCCGTGCGCTGAGTCGGGCTGCTCGGCCGGGGACGTCACGCGGACTTCCTTTCACATGAGCCACCCGGGGCGCAATCGCGTCCGCACACCGTGCGTGACCATCCGCGGGACACAGTGCGCAAGCTCTGCAATCTGGCGATCGACCCTGCGTGGGGCCAGGCGCCTGCCTGGCTGCCGCCGTGAGTCAGAGGTAGACCCCGCACGCAGCGCCGCGGTCAGGCCCCAGATCCAACGACGATGAGCCCGACAGGTCGGGCACGGTTGCAGAACGGTCTCCATCGACACCGAGGACTCGAGCCCGGGGGACCGGCTGTGCGGCGACTAGGCGGCGGCTGCGGCAGCCTCGGGCCGCGCCGAGACCGCCGGCGGGGCGGGGGCCCGCAGGGCGATCGGAACCACGACGGCGGTCGACGCCGCGATCGAGGCCCAGATCGTCCACAGCGGGACGTCGGCCCATTTGCCCAGCAGGATGACGAACCCAGGGATGGTGCAGGTCGTGAAGGACTGGATCAGGGTCAGCCAACCCGCCGCCGGGGTGAGGCGCTCGACACCGAGCGCGAGCACGACCCAGAACAGACCCCAGAGCACCGACCACTGCAGCCACAGGAGGCCGGTCGCCGTGTCATGGAACCGGACGATGTTGACGATGCCGAACCCGGCGGCCATCAGCGCCACCCATGCGGAGTACCACCCGAGCCCGTCGGCGGCGTATCCCTTGAGATTGCCGATGCCGACGTAGAGGTAGGTGAATCCGAAGAGGAAGATCCCGGCCGCGCCGAGGATGTCGTCCTGCGAGGTCGCGTGGGTGATGAGCCAGAACGGGATCGCCGTCTGGAGCGATCCGACGAACAAGTTGAAGACGCCGGCGCTCTTCGGATCGATCTTGCCGAGGAAGAGCAGGCCGTTCACGAAGAGCACGGCGCCGACGAAGGTGAGACCAACTGCAGACATGAGCCGCTCCGATTCAGAAGTAGGCGTTCGCCGGGAACGCCGTGCCGTGGACGAAGTTCGCGCCGAGCGCAGAGGCCTTGAGGAAGGTCGGGTTGTGCGTCGAGATCGTCCGGACGTTCCGCCAGTGGCGATCGAGGTTGTGCGCGGCCTGCGTGGCCGAGGTGCCGCCCACGTCGAACAGCTTCGCGGCCGTGGCGTAGGAGAACCGGTCGACCGCGACCTTGGCCTCGGCAGCGGCGCGCTGCGCCGCCTGGGCCTCGGCCTCGCCCGGGATCCCGTCGACGACGGAGTCGGCCGCGGCCTGCAGCGCCTGCGCCGCGCGCAGCACGATCGCCTCGGCAGCGAACGCGTCCGCTGCGATCTCGCCGACCACCTGGAGCACCTGCGGGTCCTCCGCCGGGGTCTGCGGGGAGTTGGCGTGGCTGTAGTTGCGTGCTCGGCGTTTCACCAGTACCACCGCGTCGTTGCGCACGCTGCGCAGGATCCCGGCGGTCACGGCTTGGAGGAACAGCTGGAGGAACGCGCCCTGGTAGCCCGGAACCGGCTCGCCGTCGGGCTCACCGAGGTCGAAGTACTCCTCCTCCGCGACGTGGACGTCGTCCAGGTGGGTGGTCCCGGTGCCGGTCAAGCGCTGGCCGAAGCCGTCCCAGTCGTCGAGGATCGAGACGCCTGCGCGGTCGACCGGGATGACCGCTCCCGCGATCCGGCCGTCGGGAGCCGCGGCCCAGATCTGGGTGTGGTCGGAGTAGATGCTGCCCGTGGAGTAGTACTTGGTGCCGTTGAGCCGGTAGCCGCCGGCCGGATCCGGGGTGAAGGCGGTGTCGAAGTACAGCCCCACCGGCCGCTTGCTCTGCTCGCTGAAGCCGTTGCCGACGAGCAGGTCGTTGCCGGCCAGCTCGAGCAGACGTCGGCGGAAGGCCGGGTCGTTGCTCGACTGCAGGTGCTGCTCGACGAACCAGTAGTGGGTGCGCAGGATGTGCGGCACGCTCGAGTCGGCCTCCGCCAGGTCGATCAGGGCGGCGAACAGCTCCGGAAGGGTCAGGCCGGCGCCACCGTCCTCGACCGGCAGCCGGAGCCGCCCGACCCCGGCCTCCTTGACCCAGCCGATGATCTCGTGCGGCGGCGTCTGGTCGCGCTCACGCTCCGCTGCGCCGGCGGCGATCCGCTCGAGCAGGGCGGTCCATTCGGGTGTTCCCGGCCGGACCGGCCGGCTTCGCCGTGCAACCGGTGCGGTGGTGCTGGTCGGGGTGGTCTCGGTGGTCATGCGCAGTACTCCTTGGGGTGGTGGACGAATGGGTTCGAGGGCTGTGGGGACTCCAGGACGGCGGGCATTCGTGGTCAGCGACAGGATGGGCGTCCAGCAGACCGGGCCGGTAACTAGACCGCGAGCTTGCCGAAGGCGCTCCTGTGGAACACGAGCGGACCGCTGGTGTCGGTCTGGTCGACCGCGTGGAGCTCGAGGAGGACCACGACGTGGTCTCCGGCGTCGACCTCGTTGTAGATCGTGCAGTCGAACCGCGCCAGGCCCTCGACGAGGGTGACCGCTCCGTCGTGGCTCACCTTGATCGGCACCCCGTCGAAGCGGCGCTCCGGATCGCCGGCCAGCTGGCGGCACACGCCGTGCTGGTGGTCGGCCAGCACCGTCACCCCGAGATGCGGGGAGCGCCGCAGGTCGGGCCAGGTCTTCGAGGTCCGGGCGATCGAGAACGACACCAGCGGCGGGTCGAGGCTGACGCTGGTGAACGAGCTCGCCGCGAGGCCGACCAGTGTGCCGTCGACCTCCGCGGCGACGGCGACGACTCCGGTCGGGAAGATCCCGAAAGCCTGGCGCAGGAGCTCGGGATCGAGGTCCTGGTTGGTGATCAGCTCCGGGGTCACACCGCCACCCCCCGCGCGGTCAGCAGCGTCGTGACGACCGGCCGGGTCGCGTCGAGCCAGTCGGCGTAGGCCGCCGGGTTCTCATGGTCGGTGTCGATCACGAAGAGCCCGCGACCGGGGACGGTCGCGCCGAGCTCGGCGAGCACGGGGCGCAAGGAAAGCTCCGGCGCGAGCGCGTGGGCCTCCGAGGCGCCGAGCATGACCGGGATCGCGACGCCCCGGAGTCCTGTGCCCGCGGCGAACCGGTCGAGGAACAGCTTGAGCAGCCCGGTGTACGTGCCCTTGTACGTCGGTGTCGCGACGACGACCAGGTCGGCGGATCCGACACGCTCCACGAGGTCAGCCACCTCGGCGGACGACCAGTCCAGGAGCGCGGGCCCGAGCGTTGCGAGATCGACGACCAGCTCGGGTTCGGCGCCGCTCAGCTCACGGCCGACGTGGAGCGCCGCAGCGAGCGTGCGGGATCCCGGCTTGGGGTTCCCGACCACGACTGCCGTGCTCATGCGACCACCGACCCGAAGGGCACCGACGCCTGGGCGTACGACGGGGGCGCGGGATGCTTCCACAGCCCGCGGTGCTCGAGGATCGGCAGCACGCCCTCGCCGAACCAGTAGGAGCCCTCGAGGTGGGGATAGCCGGACAGCACGAACTCCTCGATCCCGAGCTCGTGGTACTCCTCGATCCGGTCGGCGACCTCGTCGAAGCTCCCGACCAGGGCGGTCCCGGCTCCGCCACGAACCAGGCCGATGCCTGCCCAGAGGTTGGGGTAGACCTCGAGGTCGTCGCGGGTCCCTCGGTTGAGTGCCAGCATCCGCCGCTGTCCCTCCGACTCGCTGCGGGCGAGCCCGCTCTGCACGGACGCGATCGTCGCGTCGTCGATGCCGGCGAGGAGGCGGTCCGCCTCGGCCCAGGCCTCGGCGGCGGTGTCGCGCGGGATGGTGTGCAGCCGGATGCCGAACCTGACCTGGCGTCCTTCCTCGGCTGCCAGCGCGCGGATCCAGGCGATCTTCGCGGCGACGGCCGCGGGCGGCTCGCCCCAGGTCAGGTAGACGTCGGCGTGACGCGCTGCCACCCGCCCAGCAGCGGGCGAGGACCCTCCGAAGTAGATCTCCGGAAGCACGTGTGGCAGCTGCTGCAGGCGTGCCCCCTCGACCGCGAGGTGCTCCCCCGCGTAGTCGACGGTCTCTCCGGCCCACAGGGCACGGACGACCGTGAGGAACTCGTCGCACCGGGCGTAGCGGCCGTCCTTGTCGAGGAAGTCGCCGTAGGCCCGTTGCTCGTGGCTCTCTCCCCCGGTCACCACGTTCAGCAGCAGGCGTCCCCCGCTGAGGTTCTGGTAGGTCGTGGCCATCTGTGCCGCCAGCGTCGGCGAGGTCAGGCCCGGACGGAAGGCGACCAGGAACTTCAGCCGCTCCGAGAGGGGTGCCAGCATCGCGGTGGCCAGCCACGCGTCCTCGCACCAGGCCCCGGTCGGCGTGAGTGCTCCCTCGAAGCCGAGCTGCTCGGCACTGCGTGCGACCTGGCCGAGGTACGGCACGGAGGCCGGACGCCCGGCACTGCCGGCATCGACGCCGTGGCCGCCGCTGACGACGTGCCGGCCGTCGCCTCCGTTCGTGGGCAGGAACCAGTGGAACTTCAGGGTCATCGGATCTCCTTGGGCCCGCTCAGAGCTGGCCGTGGTTGGGGGGCGCGATGCGGTCGACGGCCCAGCGGCCCAGGTGCTGGACCTTCCAGGCCGCCGGGTCGTGCAAGGTGTGGGTCCGGGCGTTGCGCCAGTGCCGGTGGAGGTTCAGCCGGTCCAGGGCCGAGCGGGTGCCGGCGACCTCGAAGATCCGGTTGCCGACCTCGAGCGAGGCCTGCGCCGACGCCGAACGGGCCGCCGCGACCGCGAGACTCGCGTCGGCCGCCGAGGTGGCGGTCAGGTCGGCGTTGGCTCGGTCGACGGCTCGCGCCGCCTCCCCTGTCAGCGCCTCGGCCGCACGCACGGACAGCTCCAGCTGGCCGAGCGCGTGCACGACGAGCGGGTCCTCTGCGGCCCGCTCGACGCCGGCGTCGGCGTACGGGCGGCTCTTGGTGCGCACGAACGCGGCGCCCTCCTCGAGCGCTCCGCGCGCGATGCCGGTGTCGATCGCGGCGTGGAGGAGCTGGGCGAACGCGCCGTAGGTCTGCGGACCGGTGAAGGTGAGGTGGTACGGCGTGATCCGGTCTTCGCCGACCACGACACCGTCGAGGCGCACGGTGCCGCTGGCGGTCGTGCGCTGACCCATGCCGTTCCAGTCATCGACGACCGTGACACCCGCCGCGTTGCGCTCCACCCAGGCGACGTGCAAGGGGCCCTCGGTGCCGAGGTGGGCGAGCACGGGGATCCAGTCGGCCAGCAGGGCGCCCGTGCAGTAGGCCTTCTCCCCTTCAAGGCGCCACCGACCGGCGCCGTCGGCGTGCAACGTGGTGCGGTAGTCCCGCGAGGTTCGGGTGCCCAGCTCCGACTGGGCGTTGCCGAAGCGCTTTCCCGCAAGCACCTCGCGGAAGAAGAACCCCTTCTGCGCAGGAGTCGCCTGGTGTCGAAGCGCGTTGACGTAGACGAAGTGGCTGTGCGGGATCTGGGCGACGTTCGGGTCACCCGCCGCAAGTGTCGCCACCACGGACGCCACCACCTCGGCCGGGAGGTCGGCACCGCCGTGCTCGGTCGGGACGGTGATCGCGAGCAACCCGCTCGCGGACAGCTGGTCCAACTCGCTCCCCGGTAGCACCCTCTCGGCGTCGCGGGCAGCCGCTCCCTCGGCGAAGGCTGCGCCCAGCGCGGAGGCCGTCCCGAGCGCGGCCCCGGCGTCGAGCACGGGCACGACCGGACGCGCCGCGGTCAACGTCATCGGTTCGCGACCTCGAGCGCGGCGGCCTCCTTCTCGCGCAGGATCGGCAGCACCTTCTGGCCGAAGTACTCCACGTCCTCGAGGTAGTGCAGGAACCCGCACAGGATGAGGTTCACCCCGAGTCGCTTGTACTCGAGCATCCGATCTGCGACCTGCTCGGGAGTTCCGATGAGGCCGGTCCGGAAGCCGTCGTTGTACTGCACGAGATCGGCGAACTCCGAGTCCTGCCACATTCCCTTCTTGTCGCCGGTCGACTGGCCGGCCTGCTTGACCGCAGAACCGAAGCCCTCGACGGCTTCGCGATCCGCTTTGTCGACGATCTCCCGCAGCACGTCGCGCGCTTCGGCCTCGGTGTCGCGGGCGATCACGAAGCCATTGACCCCGAAGCGCACGGTGCGACCGTGCACCTGGGCGACCTCGCTGACGTCACGAACCTGCTCGGCGATTCCCTCGGGGGTGTTGCCGTTCGCGAAGTACCAGTCCGAGACGCGGCCGGCCATGCCGCGGGCGTCGGTCGAGTTGCCACCCTGGAAGATCTCCGGGTGCGGGCGGCCCGGCACCTCCACCGGCTTCGGCTTCAGGTCGAAGTCGTGGAGTCGGTAGAAGTCGCCGTTGAGCTCGGCATGGTCGGAGGTCCAGATCTCCCGCACGTAACGGATGAACTCCTCGGCCCGGCGGTACCGCTCGCCGTGCTCGAGCCACGGCTCACCCAGCTTGGTGAACTCGTCCTTGAACCAGCCGCTCACCACGTTGATGGCGGCACGTCCTCCGGAGAGCTGGTCTGCGGTGGCGATGAACTTGGCCAGCACCCCCGGCTGCCACAGGCCCGGGTGGATCGCGGCGATCACCTTGAGTCGCTCGGTGGCGAGCAGCAGGGCGAGGCTGAAGCTGGTGGACTCGTGCTGGTACGCCGCGCCGTACGACGCGATGTAGCGGACCTGGGACAAGGCGTACTCGAAGCCGTTGTTCTCCGCGAGCACCGCGAGCTTCTTGTTGTACTCGTATCCCCAGTCGGTCCGCTGCTCGATCTTGCTGACCACCAGGCCCCCGCTCACGTTGGGGACCCAGTAGGCGAACTTCAAGGGCTCGGTCACCGGTTCGGTCATCATCTCTCCTATGTCTACTTCCTTGGTACACTTTAAGCACACGGTGGGCCTTCCGGCGCGGCTCTCCTGTGGCGGTTCCGGCGAACCGGGGGTCGGCAACACCTCTCACCCACGAGCAGGATCAGGAGGACCTGACGGTGCGCATCGAACAGCTCGAGTACGTCGCGGCAGTGACCCAGCACGGGTCCCTGCGACGGGCCAGCGAGCAGCTGCACATCTCCCAGCCCGCCCTGAGCGAGGCGATCGCGAAGCTGGAGCGCGAGCTGGGCGTGACCCTGCTCGACCGGCGCCGGTCGGGCGCGCGCATCAGCCGGGAGGGTAGGGAGCTGCTGCGCGGCATGGAGGAGGTCCTGGAGGCGGTGGGCCGACTCCGGGTGCTCGCCGGTGACCAGCAGGTCAGCACGCGCGCGATCCGGATCGGCACGGTCAACGCAGGCACGGCACGGCTACTCCTGCCGGCGGTGCACCACCACCAGCGCACCACCCCCGGCGCGACCGTCGAGATCCGCAACCTGCAGCAGCACGAGATCCAGGCCGGGCTCGTGGAGGGCAGCCTGGACCTCGGTCTGGTCAACCTCCTCGGTGGCGACGACCTCCCACCGGACCTTGTCGGGACCACGCTGTTGCATGGCCGCCCCGTCGTGGTGATGCCCGCCGACCATCACCTGGCGGAGCACGCCGAGGTGACCACGGCGCAGCTGCGTGGCGAGCCCTTCGTCGGCATGCGGGCGGGCTATCTCATGCATCGCTATGCCCATCGGCTGTTCGGCTCCGAGCTGCCCCGCGAGTGGCACAGCACCGACGGCGCCGAGATGGGGAAGATGATGGTCGCCGAGGGTTTGGGCATCTCCTTGCTCCCCGACTACAGCGTGCTCGGCGACCCCCTGGAGCGGGCGGGGCTGATCACGTTCCGGCCCATCGCCGGTGACGCCACCCGGGTGATCATGACGCTCCTGCACCGCCGCCGGCTGCCCGTGCCGCAGGCCGTGGCCGACGTGGTCACCGCGTTCCGCGTCGTCGCGGGCCTGGGTGCCACCGCATGACCACACGTGCTCCGGACATGAAGTGGCCCGGGCCGATCTCCGAAGGAGCACACCGAAGGTGACCGGCCCGGGCCACGCCTGTCACGACGACGAGACCGGGGCCAGCTGGCCCTTGAGGTTCGGGTCGTCGTTGGTCGCGAGGTACTTCTGGACGCGCGGGTCGAAGAAGATCTTCTTGAGCACCGCCACCTGCGGGTCGTCGAGGTACTTCGTGCCGACGACGAGCTGTCCTGCGAATTCACGTGGCGCGGGCGGCGCGTAGATGCGGTCCTTCTCAGGGGTCCCGGCGTCGACGAAGGACATGTTGTAGTCGATCACCGCATCGACCGAGGGGAGCGTGCGCGGGCCGGCGCCGTACTCCATGTAGGTGAACTTGTAGCCACCGATGTTCTGGGCGATGTCCTTCTCGGTCGCCTCCCACGGGTTGACGCCGTCCTTGAAGGTCAGCTTGCCCGCCCGCTCCAGGATCCACAGAGCCTGGGCGGTGTTGGCCGGGTCGTTCAGCAGGGCGATGGTGGCGCCCTTCGGCAGGGCGTCCAGCGAGGGGTACTTCTGGGAGTACACCGAGTACGACCACTGGAACACCGGGCCGAGGGCCGTGAGCTTCATCCCGGTCGAGTCCAGCACCTGCGCCAACCAGTGCTTGTGCTGGTAGATGTTTGCGATGTAGTGGCCGTCGGCCGTGGCCTGGTCGAGCTGGTTGCCGTCCTCGATGCCGACCGGCTTGATGGTCACGCCGTACTGGGGTGCGATCTGCTTGTCGAGGTACTCCAGGAAGGCATGCTCACTGGCGCTGCTCGCCTGGTAGGAGATCGCGAAGGTCTTGCCGAAGTGGCTGCCGGAGATCGTGCCGGAGCCGGAGCCGCCGCTTGCCGCCTTGGCGACGACGACCCCGACCACGAGGACAGCGACGACCACGAGGACGAGGACGGGGAGGAGCCAGGGCTTGCGTGGACGGCCGAGATCGATCTCGGCGGCAGCGTGGCGGGACTGGGTCGTGGACATGAGGTTTCCTTTTCGTGTGGACGGGCTGGTCGGCCGGACAGGGGTCGGACGGACAGGACCGGACGCGGGGCGGGAGTCGGCTATCGAGTCAGCGCGCGGACGACGCGGTCGCCGGAGAACTGGATCAGCTGCACGAGCGCGATCAGCACGACGATGCAGGCGAGCATGATGTTGTTGTCGAACCGCCGGTAGCCGTAGTTCACGGCGAGGTAGCCCACGCCTCCCGACCCGATCGCACCGGCGATCGCGGAGTACTCGATCATCGCGATGACGTTCAGGGTGACGCCGGCCACCAGGCCCGGGAGGGCCTCCCGCAGCTGGATGCCCGAGATGATCTGCCAGCGGCTGGACCCGGAAGCCACGCCGACGTCGAGCAGGTCCCGCGGCACCTCGCGGACCGCGTTCTCCGTGAGGCGGGCGAAGAAGGCAACGCCCGCCACCGACATCGGGATGATCGCGGCCTTGAAGCCGATCGTGGTGTGGAAGACCCACCGCGTGACCGGGATGATCGCGGCCATCAGCACCAGGAAGGGCAGCGAGCGCCCGAGGTTGGCGATCCAGCTGATGGACACGTGCACGGCTCGGTTCGGGGTCAGCCCGAGCGGGGACGTGTTGAAGATGAGCAGACCGAGCGGTCCGCCGACCAGCACGACGACCGACATCACGATGAGCACCGTCCGGGCGGTCTCCCACACCGCGGGACCGAGGAGGCCGGGGACGTCGTGCCACGCAGTTCCGAGGAGCGGGATCATGCCGCCGTCTCCCCCGCTGCGCCGGCGACCACGCCGATCCCGCCCATGATCTGACGCTCCGCGGTGATCCCGAGCGCCTCGAACACCGACGCCACGCGGTGCGCGTCCTGATTCGGGTCCAGCCCGACGGTGAGGCGTCCGACGGAGGATCCACCCACCTCCTCCGTGAGGGCCGAGAGCAGCGCGAGATCTCCCAGCTGGGCGGAGGCACGACTGAGCCAGAACGGTGACACCACGTCGGCGGCGTAGCGCAACGTCCACAGGGCCAGACCCTCAGGAGCGCGCGGCGTGGGCGGCATCGGCAGCAGTGCGCGCGAGAGCGGCGAGTCCGAGCGGCGTACGACGTCGACGACAGAACCGTGCTCGACGATGCGGCCGTGGTCGAGCTGTGCCACCTGGTCGGCGATCCCGCGCACGACGTCCATCTCGTGGGTGATCACCAGGAGGGTGACACCGAGCTCGTCGCGCAGGCCGGTGAGCAAGCCGAGGATGCTGCGGGTGGACTCAGGATCGAGCCCTGAGGTCGCCTCGTCCGCAAGCAGCACCGACGGCCGAAGGGCGAGACCGCGCGCGATCCCGATCCGCTGCCGCTGACCACCGGACAGCTGAGAGGGGAAGTGGTTGGCCCGGTGCAGCATGTCCACCCGCTCGAGCAGGTCGCCGACGCGTCGGCGCACCTCGGCGTCCTCCAGCCCCCGGTGGCGCATCGGCAGTGCCACGTTCTGCGCCGCGGTGAGCCGCCGCAGCAGGTTCGCCGACTGGAACACCGTGCCGATCTCGCGTCGCGCGCGACGCAGCTCCCGACCGGAGAGTGCCGCCAGGTCACGGCCACCGACGACGACGCTGCCCGCGGTGGGACGCTCGAGGAGGTTGATGCAGCGCGCGAGGGTGCTCTTCCCCGCTCCACTGGGACCGACGACCGCGGCGATCTCGCCGTCGGCGACGGTGAAGTCGATGCCGTCGAGCACGGTCGTCTGGCCGTACACCTTGGTGAGGCCGGAGATCTCGATCATGGGGGCCGCTCCTGTTGCGACGTGGGCAGAGCTTGATTGTCTATCAACTTACTTGACTTAAGTCTTAGCCGCGCCCCCCGGACACAAGGTTCCGCCGATCGCCCCCTCGGCGATCTCGGGCGCCACGTCATCCCGGCCGACCGGCCGTGTACGGACTTCCCAAATGACTATTAAGTCACTAGACTTTAATTTCTTACCGGTCGACCGAAGGGACGAGGCCATGCACGTCGAGCTCTCGAGGTGGCGGTTCTGGGACCAGACCAGGTCCGTCGAGAACGCCCTCGCGGCGAGCCTGGAGCTGTCCCGGGCACGACGCGAGCGGGACGAGATCGACGCCTTCGTCGCTCGCGCGCTCTCCGGTCGCCTCGAGACCCAGAGCGCCTGACCTGCCCGCGTCTTCGGCTACCTGATCCGGAAGGGATGAGGGGATTGCCCCGCTGGCCTGACTTCTTCATCGCGGGAGCGCCCAAGGCGGGCACGACCGCGCTGCACTCCGCCCTCGTCGGCGTACCCGGCATCGCCCTGAGCTCCCCGAAGGAGCCGAAGTTCTTCCTCTGCGACGGCAGCCCGCCGCCGCGCGCGCGGCACCGCGGGCCCGGGGACGCGCACAGCCGCCAGGAGTGGGTGTGGCGCGAGTCGGACTACCTGCGCCTGTGGGCAGGCGCGCCCGACGAGGCGGTGCGCGGCGAGAGCACCCCGTTCTACCTCCACGACCGGGAGGCGCACCGCCGGATCGCGGCGGTCGCCCCGCACGCGAAGTTCGTCGTCCTGCTCCGTGACCCTGTCGACCGGGCGTACTCCAACTGGATGCACCTGTGGTCGGACGGCCTGGAGCCCGAGCCCGACTTCGTGCGTGCCGTCGGGCTCGAAGCGTCACGGCTGCGGCGAGGGTGGGCGCCGTTCTGGGCCTATCGCGGCCTGGGTCGTTACGGCGAGCAGCTGGAGCACCTGTTCCGGCACTTCGACCGGGCCCAGGTGCTGGTCCTGCGCTACCGGGCGCTGGTCGACCAGCCGGACGAGACCGTCGCCGCGGTGCTGCGCTTCCTCGGCGTCCCAGCCGGACCTGCGCACCTCGTCCCGCACGACAACACGCGGCCGCTGCGGCCCGACACGCTCCGGACCCGGTCGCTGGCCAGGCTGGTGCGCGCCGGTGCCGCGGCCGGCGCCTACGCGCCGCCGCAGGTGTGGCGGAACGTCAGCCGGCCGCTGCTCCGCGAGCTGCACCGCAAGGGCACGCACCGGCCTGACCTGACGCCCGAGCAGCGCCGGCTCGTGCTGGAGCCGATGCTCGCCGACCTCGACGTCCTCGAGCGCGTCACCGGGCAGTCGTTCGAGGACTGGAGAGGCGAGTCGGGACGGGGCTCCTTCACCGCGCGCGTGAAGGAGAAGGCTCAGTCGACCAGCTCCGTCACCAAGTCGTGGGCTCCGTCGGGACGGGCGAGCTCGTAGTACAGCCGCCTCCCTCCACCCGGAAGGTCCACGACGCTCGCGTAGCGCAGCGCTCCGTCCGAGTACGGCGATCCGGTCGACGCTTCGTCCTCGGGCACGAGGAGCCCCTCGTCGCCTCGCGCGACGCCCGTCTGCTCGAACCAGTTCGCCTCCGCCGAGGCGCGTCCGTCGTACAGCACGGTCAGCGGGTCGTGGTCGAGGACGGCCGTCACGCGCGTTCCTCGGGAGTCCCACTGTCCCGGCCGCGGCGCGAGGACCACCCCACCCAGGGTCCACCGCAGGCCGTCGTCCGAGATCGCCACGCGGGTGTGCATGCGGTCCTCCTGGCCGGGGAGGTCGAGCGGGTGGCAGCAGACCCACATCCGCCAGCCGTCGTCGGCTGCCTCGACGACCGGGTCCTTGACGGCGAGCGACCCGTCACCGGGCACGCACATCGTCCGCTCCCCTGACGGAAAGCCCTCGGGAGCCGGCGCGTCGACGGCCTCGATCCACCAGTGCTTGGAGCCCGGCGTCGCACAGCTGAGGTAGAGCCGCCATCCTGCGGCCCCGAGATCGACGAGCGCCGGTCGCTCCAGCGACTCGGCACCGAACTGCTCACGCCGCACCTCGGTGACCCGCGTGAACCGGACGCCGTCCTCCGACCGCGCGACCACCACGGCCACGCCGCGGCCCTGGTCGAGCGGCTGCCGGACCCGGTACGCGAGCCAGTAGACGCCGTCCACCAGTAGGGCGCTGGGCGCTCCTGCCCAGTTGCCGGGGCCCGTCGCCGGAGCCTCCACCACGACCCGGGCATCCTCCGGACGCGGTCGCACGCCCGTTGCTGTCTTCATGCTCAAAGTCTACCCGATTACTCGACTAAACGGGGATGATCCTCGAGCCGGCCTCATCACCTCAGTGGGACTGCCACGCGTCGCCGTCCGACGTCCGGCTGCTGACCGCGCGCGGGAGCTTGCCCGTCGCCAGCTGGCCGACCGTGACGTTCTCGAGGACGTCGCGCAGCGAGCGTCGACTCGCGATCCACGTGCTGCAGCACGGCGGCCGACTCGTTGTACTGAACCGCCTCGGGTCGGAGACCGTAGATCGAAACCAGCGGTCCGTCGACCGCTCGCCGCGCGATCTCGATGAGCGCCCGCAGCGCGTAGTCGGACTGCGCAGTGACACGCATGGCGGGAGTCTCCCAGATCTGGCGTGCTCGAGGTCCCCGACGCGGCCGGCCCCCTACCCGGCGAGCAAGGAGGTGGCCAGCACGTCGCGGCGGCGGCCGTCCAGCGGGGAGGGTCGCCGTGCCAGCCGCCGGTCGAGCAGCAGTCGGGCAGCCTCGGTCTGTGCGTCGTGGACGAGGCAGTCGATCAACGTCTCCTCGAGCACCTCGCGTTGCGCGGCCGAGCCACCGAGAGCGTCGATCCGCTGCATGGTCTCCTCAAGCAGGGCCGCGGCCGCGGCGTACTCCTGGTCGAGGACGAGGGCCAGGGCGTCGCACACCGTGGCCACCGTCGCGCTCATGGCCGGCTCCGCGGATTCCCGGCAGTGGCGTGCCAAGGTCTCCAGCGCGTGCCTGTCCGCGTTCCCCGCATGGCCGAGGGCAGCGTGGAGCGCAATGAACGGCGTGCCCGGCGTGGTCAGGAGCCGCGCATCGACCTGCTCCAGCACGGGAGCCACCGGAGGCGTCTCACCCGGCTGGATCGCGGACATCGTCATTCTCCACCGCCAGAGCAGGGAGGCGGAGTCGACGAGCGCGCGCACGCCCGTGACACCGGGAGGTGCGAGCTGGGAGTAGTAGCGGGCGCGCACCGCCTCGAGGTCGCCGAGGGCCAGCTCGTGGAGCGCGGCATGCCAGGAGAAGTGGGCTCGGTGGCTCGCCGACCGGCCGCTCGACGCCACCCAGTGGTCGAGCCAGGTGCGTCCGACGTCGTGCTGCCCGGTCTCGTAGAGCACGTGGGTCAGGGCGTGCACGGCGTGCCCGGAGGATGGCTCGCAGGACAGCGCGCTCTCGGCCAGCAGGCCGGCCTCCTCGAAGCGTGACTGGTCCTGGCGGGTGAAGGCCAGCAGGGAGATGTACCACCAGTGGTCGCCGTAGGCAGGGGCGAGCCCCTCGACCAGGTCCCACGCCTCCTGCTGCACGTCGGTCACGCCGGAGAACGCGATCGTCGGCACCGCCGCCGACACGGCGAGCGCATCGCGCGGGTGCTCGGCGATGTGCGCCATCAGGGCGCGTGCCCCGGCTCGGCGTACGTCCTTCACGCGCTCCGCCACGACGTCCACGAAGCTGCGCTCGCGATCGTCCGCGCGCTTGCCGGCTGCTCGGCGGGCGGCGTCGAGCTCGGCCTGGACGTCGGCATTCACCCCTGCTTCGTGACCGAGGAGCGCGAGGGCCGCGTGGGCGATGGCGAAGTCGGGATCGACCTGGACGGCCTCCCGCAGCAGGTCCTCACCGCCGTCCTGCAGGCGCATCACCCGCTCGAGGCCGGCGTTGTAGAGGGTCGCCGCCTCGGCCGTCGTCGAGAGGGGAAGACCGAGCGGGTCCCGCGGGCGGGCCACCGGGTGGTGGCCGCCGACCAGGCGCCCGTCAGCCAGGCGACGGGGTGCCGGGGCGACCGCCTCGAGGACCGCGCCCGCGACGGCGAGCGCCTGGGCCCGGATCTCCGGAACTGCCGTCGACTCCCACAGCTCGCCACGTCGCAGCGCTCCGAGCGCCCAGATCGGCGCGTGGCTGGAGCCGTGGGTGTCGACGAGTCGCCCGTTCTCGGTGCGAAGACCCATCCCTGCCGTGGCCGGCGTCGCCAGCGCGGACCCGGCGCGTGGTCGCAGCAGGTCGTCGATGAGCGGGTCCCCGAGGAGGCGTACGTCGGTCTGCGGCCCGGTGCAGTTGACCACCCAGCCGACGTCGCGGCTGGACCCGTCGGACAGCTCGACGCGAAGCCCGCCGCGTGGCAACGGCTGCGCAGCAACCACCTCGCCGGCGCCGATCTCGAGTCGGCCGTGCGTCCGGAGCTCGTCGATCCGGGCTCCGCTCGACAACGGCAGCCGGTGCCGCAGGACGTTCCAACTCCCCGCGTCCCGGCGCAGGAACTCCAGTCGATCGTGCTCACCGAGCCGGTCCCACAGCGCCGCGACCTGGAACCGGATGCCGTCCATGCCCGGCCGCCAGTCGCCGGTCGTCAGGGACACCGTCGCCAGGTGCGCCCGAACGGCACACCGCAGCTCGTCCAGGGTGTGACCCCAGGTGGAGATGTCCGGGATGACCGCCGGCCGCAGCTCCGGGGCGTGGACCTCGGGCAGGCGCCCGCTCCGAGACACCGCGTGGACGACCCGGTCCCGGCGACTCTGTCCGTCGACCAGCGACAGGACGACGTCGACCATCGTCAGCCCGGTGCCCACGACGAGCACGTCGGCAGGTCCGGTGCGGTCACGACGTACGACGTCGAGCGCGCCGGGCGCCCATGGGTCGGGGACGAAGAAGGCCGAATCCTGCACGGACTCCGGCGCCCACCCGGACCCGGCGCGGGGAAGGCCGCACCCCAGGACGACCGCGTCGGCGGACAGCTCCTCGCCCCCGTCGAGACAGACCAGGGCGCCCGAGGGGCGCCGACGCACGCCGACCGCGCGCGCCCGCAGGTGGTGGGCCGTCGTGTTCACCAGGCTGGTGGCGAGCGTGGTGGTGAGCAGCTCGTCGAGGTAGCGCCCGTACTCGCGCCGTGGCGCGAACTCGTACGCCTCGCCGCCACGCCACTGCACGAAGTGCGACGGGTCCTCGGGCAGAGCGCTCATGCCGGCGGCCGGCACGTTGAGCAGGTGCTGGTCGTCCACCGTGCCGAACGCAGTGCCCCGACCCCAGCGGTCGGCCGGGTCGACCAGGGTGATCTCGAGCCCGACGCCCCGTCGCCCGGACTCGCGGGCGAGGTGGATCGCGGCAAGCGTGCCGGACGCGCCAGCCCCCACGACGACGACGTGCGGGCGGCTCACGGCGCCACCGCCCCGACGACGTGCTCGACCGGGGTCGGACCGGTCGTCGTCGGCAGCCCTGCAGCACGCCAGGCGTGGATGCCGCCGATCAGGTCCGTCGCGTCCAGGCCGAGCGCGACCAGTGATGCGGCGGCCAAGGAGGATGCGTAGCCCTCGGTGCAGTAGACGATCCAGCGCATGTCCGCCGAGGCCATGGGCAGGCGCGCGTCGGAGGTGGGATGCAGGCGCCACTCGAGGTGGTTGCGCTCGATCACGATCGCCCCGGGGATCTCGCCGTCGACGCTGCGCTGCCACTCCGGTCTGATGTCCACCAGCAGGGCACCCGCGCGCACTTCGTGCTGCGCCTGCTGGGGCGTGAGCCGCACGAGATCGGCGCGGGCTGCGTCGACCATGGCCTCGAGGGTCGCGAACGTCACGACGCCGCACTCCTCGGAGCGGGCGCCTCGGGGTCGTCGGTCCAGCTCGACCCGGTGTGCCGGATCGTGCTCGCGACCGCGTCGTAGTAGCGCATGAGCCGGATCGGCGGGGAGTAGGCGTGCACGCTCACCGCCGGGGCTTCCCGGTGGTTGCGCACGTCGTGGACGTACGCCGGGCCGAATGCGACGACGTCTCCCTCCTCGCGCACGTTGTTGACCAGCAGTCCCGCCCCGTCGGCTGCGTCGCTCCAGACGTACTCGTTCAGGACGCCCTCGACGACCGCGAACGCCCCCGACGAGTCGCCGTGGTCGTGGAGCTCGGTGCCCTGCTCGGTGGTCCAGCTGATCAGCCAGACGTCGACGTCGTCGTCCTGATGGATCCGGACGTGCCAGCGCTGGTCGGTCTCGAACTCGGCGACGTACCGTCCAGCGCGCACGTCGTCGGCGTAGTGCTCCACGACGTCACGAAGCTCGGCGAGCGACAGTCGACGTCCGCGACCGACGGTGGGAGATGAGTTCCGCATGCACCCTTGATATCAAAAGTAGAGTTAGTTAGTAAACTTTGAGCACTCGTGTCGCGCCGGAAACACGCCCTGCCGGCGCCGAGCCGCGAGCTCACGCCGAGATGCGGCCGTGCGGCCCACCCCTCTGGGTCGGAGCGGCGAGAGAGCAGAAACGGCGGCCCGAAGACCGCCGAACCTGGTGGAGCTGACGGGATCCGAACCCCTGACCTTCTCCTGCCATCGGCACCGTGCACTACCCACCGGGGCGAAGAAGAACGGCTCCCGAAAAGCAGAACGGCGGCCCGAAGACCGCCGAACCTGGTGGAGCTGAGGGGATTCGAACCCCTGACCTTCTCATTGCGAGAGGGGCGCCTTCACCTGTCGCCGGATTTCGGAGAAGCTCGGCGACACCTGCTCTGACCTGGGCCGACACCAGACATCGGTGTTGTAATCAGCCACGATAGTACCCGAGCAGCACGGAAGATCTCGGGCTTCTTCGAGCCGATTCCGCGGAGTAGACGCGGATCGACCGTCCCAACTGTCGGATCGAGGACCCGCGTCAAGGAAATGGGCGTGTCACGCACCCAAGGCCGCAGTTCCGGACGCGACCATGTGACCATGACGCTTATATGACGCTTATATGACGACGGGCGAGCTATGCGACTTCTGGCCTAGTTTGCGCCGGCGGCGCAGGAGCGAGGGCCGGGCCACCCGTCCTCTAGTTGGGGATCACCCAGCGCAAGAGGCGCGGAGGTTCTCGCAGTCGAACCGTCTAGTCAGCACACTCAGGCCAGGGACGCAGAGGCGCCACGACCACGCACGAACGGCTGCCATCGGCAGCGTCAGCCTTCATCGTCTCGACCCCAACGCAGACTCCCAACCGCCGCCCAGCGCGACGCGCGGCCCAGCTGAAGTCCAGGACATGCTCGGCAGGAACGGCATCCACGCGAACGACGTATCGACCCGACGTGGCCAACCCGTCGGCGATGTCGTCGACCAGGTCCTCGGACTGCAGCCGACGCCACGGTGCGGAGAGGACTGCGACCACACGGTCCAGAGCGGCCAAGGGGTTCACAGACTTTCCCTTCGGTCGCCACGTCGCGCCGACGCAGCAAGCACTTCGTCTGCGGCTCGGCGACCGGAGCGGATGGCGCCGTCCATGTAGCCGTTCCAGATCGGCGACGTCTCTGCCCCCGCCCAGTGGATCCGATCGACGGGCGCCGCCACGGCCTTGCCGTACTGCGTCCAGGCTCCTGCCCCGAGCCTGCCGCCGTAGCACCCGCGGGTGAACTCTTCGGCGTTCCAGTCCTGCTCGACGACGTCGAAAGGCTCTGCGGCACGTGGACCGAAATACTTGACCAGCGCGTCCACCACCACCTGGCGGCGCTCTGAGGGGGTGAGGAGTGCAGCCGCGCGAGCGTGCTTACCCTCGATGAATCCGACCAGCACGCCGCACGACGCGTCAACCGGACTGTTGTCCAGGACGACGTTGAAGGTGTCGTCCAGGCTCATCACGGTCCCGTTCAGACCGTCCTGGCGCCAGAAGGGTGTGTCGTAACCGATCTGGAACTTGATGACCGACCCTGCCGGGAACTGTTGGGTGAGTGCGTCGCGCGCCGCCGGGAGCGCGGGCACGTAGCGGATCCGGCCGGCAAGCGTCTGGGGAATGGCCACCACCGCGCGGCCTGCGGACACGCTGCCGCCCTCGAACTCGACGACCACGCCGTTCTCGTCCTGCCGGATGGTCCGAACCACAGCACCCAGCCGGACGCGGTCGCCCAGCTCAGCGGCGATTCGTTCAGAGATCTGGTGCGTCCCGCCGAGGACCCGGCTCTCTTGTGCGCCGCCCGTCGTGGAGACCAGCGTCTCGAAGCTGGTGCCCGATCGCACATAGAACAGGAAGTGCAGGAGAGACATCTCGGGCGCCTCAGCCGAGAAGACCGCCGGGACCATGATGCGGAAGAAGCGCCGGACGATCTCGTCTCGTGTGTTGTTCACCAGCCACCCGTCGAGGGTCTGGCGGTCCAGCTCCTCGGCGCCATCGGTCTCCCAAGGTGACTCGGTCGAGACCGTGGACGCGAGGGCCTCGATCTCCGCCCACATCCGACCCACCTCGGCAGCGGATTCAGCCGGCAGCCCGTAGGTCTCGTCCGAGAACCGCAGCGCCTCACCGTCGACGTACGTGATCGCATCGCCCTCGTCGTAGCTGGCGAAGGTCTCGAGCCCGAGCTCTTTGATCAGGGCGAGCACGACGTCCTGGGTCGGCCCGACCCACTGGCCACCCATCTCGACCGCGACACCGTTGCTCAAGGATTCACCCATCGTTCGGCCGCCGACGCGCTCGCGCGCCTCGAGCACCGCGACGCTCCTGCCGGCTGCCACCAGATTCCGGGCCGCCGAGAGTCCGGCCAATCCAGCGCCGACCACCACGACATCAATTTCGGCCATCACTCCACCTCTTCAAGTCAGTCGTATGACTGAGTTGAACGCTACGGCGACACAGGGATGAGCACAAGTGTTTCGGACGGGCGGATTCTCGGCGCCCGCGGACCACGGAATGCTGGCGGCGTCAGTCAGTCCGGGAAGGCGCCCGGCGTGATCTTTGGTCGGGGGACGCGTTCACGAGCGAGAGCACCATGTTCCCCAGGGCGTCGAGATCCTCCCGCGACCGTGCGTCGTTCGGATCGCAGACGTGCTGCAGGATGAGGCCATCCATCCCCGCCACCATGACGCGAGCGAGCTGGGCGAACGGAACGGCACACGTTTCGCCGGCGTTGTGGGCGGCCTCCTGGCACCAGGCCGCCACGATGCTGCAGTAGCGCTCGTACTGCCACCGCGCGAGGTTCTCGTGACCCTGGGTCCGGAGGGCGTAGATGGTCAGCTCGTACTGGATGAGCTGGAGATCGGCCTGATCCGCGACGAGGCGAGCCCAGAAGCTCTTCAGGCCCTGGCGGATCGCGTGCTCGAGCCCGTGGTTCAGCTCCGCGGACTCCTGCAGAACCTCGGCGATCTCCTCGACCACGTCCTCGATCACCGCGCGCAGCAGCTGCTCCTTCGACCGGAAGGCGTACTGCATGGTCCCGAGCGGCACCCCAGCCTCCCCCGCGACGGCGCGGAGCGTTGCACGGGCGACGCCGTCCCGGGCCAGCACGCTTCGGGCGGCGGCGACCATCTGTCGACGACGCAGCGCCGCTTCGACGTACGCCATGAAGCACGCCCCCTTTCAGTCGGCCGACCGAGATTGTCGCACAGTCTCGTGTGGGTTAGCCCACAAAGCGCTCGTCGCCTATTCCCTACAGGTGCGCGCCGTGTCACGCTTCGAATAGTGCACTTCGAACGAAGTGTGCTATCAAAACTATCCGCACCGGCGACCGCACAGGACCCCACGCCCGGGCATGCGGCGGGGTCCACGAGAGAGGTATCACGATGAGGCGCGACATCTACGACGAAGACCACGAGGACTTCCGGACCTCCGTGCGCGGATTCCTCGAGCGGTCGGTGATCCCCAACCTCGACACCTACGCCGAGAACCGGGCCTTTCCCCGCGAGCTGTGGCTCGAAGCCGGTGCCCAAGGCTTGCTCGGGCTGCAGATCCCCGAGGAGTACGGCGGAGCAGGCACAGACGACTACCGGTTCACCGCCGTCGTCGGCGAAGAATTCACCGGGCTCAATGCTGCGCTTGGCAGCTGCTGGGGCATCCACGCCGACACTGTCGCGCCGTACTTGATCACGCTGCTCACCGACGCGCAGAAGAAGCGGTGGCTGCCGGGCGTCGCGTCCGGCGAGATCCTCACTGCGATCGGCATGACCGAGCCCAGCGGCGGCTCCGACCTCGCCGCGCTCAAGACGACCGCCGTGCGTGACGGTGACGGGTGGGTGCTCAACGGTTCGAAGACCTTCATAACCAACGGCTATTCCGCCGATCTCATCGTGGTGGCCGCTCGGACGTCGCCGGAGAAGAAGGCACGTGGGATCACCCTGTTCGCGGTGGATGCGACCGCGGAGGGCTTCTCCCGTGGCCGCAAGCTCGACAAGGTCGGCCAGGCGGAGTCGGACACCGCCGAGCTGTTCTTCGAGAACGTGCGGCTCACCGATGACGAGGTGATCGGAGAGGTGGACCACGGCTTCATCCACATGATGGAGCACCTGCCTCAGGAGCGGCTGGGTTCGGCGGTGGGGAACCTCGCGCACGCCAAGCAGATCCTGGTCGAAACTCTGCAGTACACCAAGGAGCGGCAAGCCTTCGGTCACAACATCGGATCGTTCCAGCACAACAAGTTCCTGCTCGCGGAGATGTTCACGCAGGTCGACGTCGCCCAGGCCTACGTCGACAAGTGCGTGCTCGCCCACACCCAGGGCGAGCTGACCGCGATCGATGCCGCGAAGGCGAAGTGGTGGACCTCGCAGACCCAGTCCGAGGTGCTCGACCACTGCGTGCAGCTGCACGGCGGCTATGGCTTCATGACCGAGTACCGCGTCGCCCGCGCCTGGCGTGACGCCCGGGTGACCAAGATCTGGGCGGGCTCGAACGAGATCATGAAGGAGCTCATCGGCCGAGACCTCGGGCTTTGACCGCACGAACGGCAAGGCGACCGTGCACGCCGATGCCCCATTCAAGACCCCGCACACGAGTGAAGTGGACACGTTTATGCAGCTGGAAACCGACTACCTCGTCGTGGGGGCCGGAGCCTCGGGCATGGCTTTCGTCGACGCCTTGATCGAGCACTCGGACGCCGACGTGATCATGGTCGACCGTCGTCACCGTCCGGGCGGTCACTGGCACGACGCCTACCCGTTCGTGCGGCTCCACCAGCCGGCGGCCTGCTACGGCGTGTCGTCGACGGACCTGGGTCAGGACCGCATCGACGAGCGTGGGAACAACGCCGGCATGTACGAGCTCTCGTCTGCGCCGCAGATCTGCAGCTACTACGCCGAGGTGATGGATCGGGTCCTGCTGCCGTCGGGCCGAGTTCGCTTCCTTGCCATGTCGGAGTATCGAGAGCAAGGCCCGAACGACTACCGCGTCGTGTCACTGCTGACCGGCGAGGAGATGCGGATCCGGGTACGACGACGCGTCGTCGATGCCACCTACATCGAGCCCGACATTCCGTCGAGACGCCGGCCCGAGTTCGAGATCGACCCGGGGGTGATGGTGATCGCCCCGAACTACCTAGTGGAGATCGGGTCCGCGCCCAGCGGTTTCACCGTTCTCGGTGCGGGCAAGACGGCGATGGACACCTGCACCTGGCTCCTGGAGAACGGGGTCGAAGCCGACTCGATCACCTGGGTGCGTTCTCGCGACGTGTGGTCGATCGACCGCGCCTGGACCCAGCCACTGGACCTCGTGGAGAGCCGCGCGCGGTTCAACGCGATCTGGCTCAAGGCCGCTGCTGAAGCAGACAGCGGAGCCGACATGGCCCTCCGGCTCGAGCAGGAGGGCCTGTTCGTCCGGATCGACGACGGGGTGCCCCCGACGGCGTTCCGCGGCGCAACCATCAGTCGCGCGGAGGTCGAGGGCCTGCAGGCGATTCGGAACGTGGTGCGGGACGGAAGGGTGCAGCGGCTGCGCACTGACGGGATGGAGCTGAGTGGCGGGTTCCATGCCCAGCCCGACGACCAGGTCTATGTCGACTGCACCGCGACCGGGCTGAGGGCGCTCACTCCCCACCCGGTGTTCGAACCGGGGCGTATCACCTTGCAGTACGTCACACCCGGATACGCGTGCTGGAGCGCAGCCACACTGGCGGTCGTCGAGGCGCTGTGCGACGACGACCCCTTGAAGGAGCACCTCTCGCTCCCCGTGATCTACACCGGCAACGTCGACGATCTGCTGTCCTTCACCGATGCATTCCTCACCAGTGCTGCCAGGCGTAGCGAGCAGGCGGACATCCGCGCCTGGTCCGGACACACGCGACTGAACCCGGCACGCGGGCTCCGGGAGCGCGCGAGCGATCCTCAGCTCAGGCAAGCACTGGATGAGGCGAGAAGCTGGGTCGAGCCCGCCCTGCGCAACATCGAGAAGCATGTCGGGCGGGTTGAAAGCCGCCCATGGACGGCGTGATCGCCTAGAAGACACGACGTCGCCGCGATCCCGAGCTGACTCACGGGTGTCCAACTGCCCTCAAAGCTCGTGATTACACTGCAGACGTTGCGCGTCGGTCGAGCAGAGAGAGTGTCGAATGCGAGCAGATCCTTCGCCCGAGCTCGGGATGAGAGAGCGGAAGAAGAAGGACTCGATGGCCCGCTTGCAGACCGCCGCGCGAGAGCTGATGTGGGCCAAGGGCTATGAAGCCGTGACGACGAAGGAGATCGCCCTCCAGGCTGACATGGGCGAGGCGACTCTCTTCAGATACGTCCCCTCGAAGCTGGACCTGTTCCTCCTCGTCTACGGGCAGGAGTTCGAGAAGGTCGTCGATGACTGTGAAGGCGCAATCGCGAAACTTCTTGACGATTCCAGCACCCACCCGGACAGCTACGTGAAACGGATCCTGGCCAGCTACGACATGTTCGCGCAGCTGTACAAGCGTTACCCGGAACTCGCCTTCACCTTCGTCAAGGAGTCCTTCGGCACGTCGACGGCTGTCGGCAGCAGCGGACTGGAGTACGCCGACCGCTGGTTCGGACTCCTGGAGCAGGTTCTCGAGCGCGGCCAGCAGGCCGGCGCCCTCGTCGCCATGGACACGCCCGTCGTCGTGCAGAACTGTCACGCCCTGTACGTTCATGAAGTGCTGCGATCGCACGCTCGCCGGCTACCGAAAGCTGCGATGCCCAAGCGCCTTCGCCACCGTTTGGCCACCCTGCTGGAGCCACTTCAGGCATCTGCGTCGAACCGCTGAGGTCCCCCGTAAGGGACGCTGCCTCCGGCCGTCACCCGGGGTCCGCACATCGCTCAGTGGACGGTGTGCCGTAACAGCCGTCGGACCACGCTCGGACTCGACGAAAGGCGGCCCGCTGAGGCGTGAACCTCTGCACTTCCGCCTTCTCAGGGCGACTCTTTCGTGCCATACTGAGAGCTCACTTCGATCGAAGTCTACTTTCACTAAGATGCTCTCAGGAGTTCGAGATGGCCAAGCGCATTGGGCTCAATGCCTTCAACATGACCGCGGCGGGGCACCAGAGCTCGGGGTTGTGGCGGCATCCGCAGAGCCAGGCACACCGTTACAAGGACCTGGACTATTGGTTGGAGCTGGCCAAGACCCTCGAGCGTGGACGTTTCGACGCGATCTTCCTGGCCGACGTCCTTGGTCCCTACGACGTCTATGGAGACTCTCCCGCGGCCGCGCTGAGCAACGGCATGCAGATCCCGGCCAACGATCCGTTCCAGTACGTCTCCGCGATGGCATCGGTCACGTCCCGCCTCGGCTTCGCGCTGACCGCCTCGGCGACCTTCGAGCACCCCTATCCCCTGGCCCGTCGCCTGAGTACGCTCGACCACCTGACCAAGGGTCGCGTCGGATGGAACGTCGTGACGTCCTATCTCGCGAGCGCCTCTCGCAACTTCGGAGTCGCGCCCCTGGCTCATGACGATCGCTACGAGCTCGCCGAAGAGTTCATGACCGTGGTGTACAAGCTCTGGGAGCAGTCCTGGGACGACGACGCCGTCGAGCTCGACCGGGCACGCGGCGTCTACGTCAACCCGGACAAGGTCCACCCGATCCACCACGAGGGCCGGTTCTTCAACGTGGACGGCTTCAACATGGCTGAGCCGTCCCCCCAGCGAACGCCGGTCATCTTCCAGGCCGGAGCTTCTTCCCGCGGCAGGCAGTTCGCCGCAGAACACGGCGAGGGCCTGTTCGTCAACGTGCTCAACTCCAACCTCAGCAAGGTCATCACCGATGACATAAGAACCCAGGCGGAGGTCGCCGGCCGGAAGCGCGACGACGTCAAGATCTTCACGATCCTGACCGCCGTCGTCGCCGATTCGGACGCCGAGGCCGAGCGCAGGTACAAGGAGTACCAGGAGTACGCATCAGAGGAGGGTGCCATGGCGCTCTTCGGGGGGTTCTCCGGCGTGAACCTCGCGAAATTCGACAAGAACACCCCTTTGGAATCTGCCGACACCAACGCGATCCAGACCGTCCTCAACCTCTTCACCAAGCTCGACCCGACCCGGAAGTGGACGCCTGCCGACATCGCGAGCCACATGAGCATCGGTGGGGTCGAGCCGGTGCTCGTCGGCAGCCCCGAGACCGTGGCCGATGAGATCGAACGCTGGGTCGACGAGGGCGATCTCGACGGGATCAACCTGTCGTACGCCGTCACGCCGCATGACATTGAGGCGTTCGTCGACACCGTGGTTCCGGAGTTGCAGAAGCGTGGCCGGGTCTGGAAGGAGTACGCGGGGGAGACGCTTCGCGAGTACATCGCGGGGCCGGGCAACAGCCGGCTCTCGCCGACCCACCCAGGATCTCGCGTGGCCCGGCGGGCCCGCTGAATCGACGAGCCTCGGCCCCCTCCTGCCTGCCTGGACAGGCATCGCCCAGACCGACGCGAGAGAGAGCACCATGCGCGCAACGCCTACCATGGCCGGCAGCACCGGTCGACCCGTGGCCGAGCTCCACCGGCGGTTCGAACGCGACAGCGCCCTGAGCCAGCTGTGGATCGACGGCGAGTCGCTCGCGGCGCCACTGGACGGGACCTTCCTGGTGGAGGACCCGTCAACCACCGAGCCGATCGGCCGCGTCGCCGACGCTTCTCCAGCGGAGGCGACGCGGGCGGTGGACGCTGCCGCTGCGGCGTTCGAGGACTGGTCCTCGACACCGCCTCGAACGCGCGCCGAGATCCTCCGACGCGCGTTCGACCTGATGATCGCGGATGCCGACTACCTTGCGTACCTGATTATGCGGGAGAACGGGAAGTCCCTCGCCGACGCGCGTGGCGAGGTGACGTATGCGGCGGAGTTCTTCCGCTGGTTCAGTGAGGAAGCCGTCCGGCCGGAGGGCTCCTATGCCACTGCGCCGACCGGCGGCGTTCGTGCGGTCGTCACCCACCGTCCGGCTGGCGTCGCCGTCCTCGTGACGCCGTGGAACTTCCCACTCGCCATGGTGACGCGCAAGGTGGCGCCTGCTCTCGCAGCCGGCTGCACAGTCGTGTTGAAGCCGGCAGCGGAGACACCTCTGTCGGCCCTGGCGATCGGGCAGATCCTGGCCCGGGCGGGCGCACCCGCGGGAGCGTTCAACGTCATCCCGACCGTGGACGCCCCGACGTTGGTCAACACGATGATCGATGACGACCGAGTTCGAAAGCTCTCCTTCACGGGGTCGACCCGAGTCGGACGACTGCTCCTCCGACGCGCTGCCGACCGCATCGTCAACTGCTCGATGGAGCTAGGCGGAAATGCCCCGCTCATCGTCGGCCCGGGCGCTGACGTCGAGACAGCAGTGGAAGGAGCGATGGTTGCCAAGTTCCGCAACTCCGGTCAGGCGTGCACGGCCGCCAACCGGTTCTTCGTCCACGCTGACGTCGCAGATGCGTTCCTGGACCAGTTCGGAGGTCGTGTCGCAGCACTGAAGGTCGGCGCACCACTTCAGAGCGATGTCGAGATCGGTCCGCTGATCAGCGAGCGCGCGGTCCGCGGAGTTGCCCAACTGGTGGAGCATGCGGTTGCCCAAGGTGCCCGCATCTCGGCGCAGGCGCCGCTGGGCGGCTCCTTGAACGGCTACTTCTATCCGCCCACCGTCCTGGACGGCGTACCCATCGAGGCGGACATCCTCGAGCAGGAGATCTTCGCACCGGTGGCGCCGGTGGTCAGGTGGCACGAGGAGGACGACCTGGTGCAACAGGTCAACCGCAGCGAGTACGGCCTTGCGGCGTACGTCTTTTCGCGGGACCTGAGGTGGTCCCTCGGCCTCGCAGAACGACTCGAGACTGGGATGGTCGGGATCAACCGCGGGCTGGTGTCGGACCCGTCGTCGCCCTTCGGCGGCGTCAAGCAGTCCGGCATCGGACGAGAGGGAGCTCGCGAAGGCCTCCGTGAGTTTCAGGAGACGCAGTCCTGCCTGATCGACTGGACTTGATCGGCGCCTCGAAAGCCTCCCTTTATGCGAGCACCTCTGACTGAGCCCGGAGGCGACTACTCGTTCAGAGCCGGAGTCATCGCAATCCGCTGCGGCCGGATCCCGTTGTTGAGGACCTCGTCGTGATCGATGTCGCGCTTGAGGATCTTGCCGGTCGTGCCCTTGGGGAGGGCGTCACAGACCTGGTAGACGCGCGGGACCTTGTACGCCGCCAGCCGCTCCGCCAGCCATTCGCGCAGATCGGCCAGGTCGAGGGATACTCCGGGTTGCACGACCACGACGGCGGCCACCTCTTCCCCCAGGCGCTCGTCGGGGAGCCCGATGACGGCACACTCCAGGACCGCGGGATGGCCGTACATGACGTCTTCGACCTCGGACGGGTACACGTTGTAGCCGCCGCGGATGATCAGCTCCTTGATGCGGCCCACGATCCACAGGTCGCCGTCTGCGTCCATCCGACCCAGGTCGCCGGTCAGGAACCAGCGACCGTTGCGCACTGCGGCCGTTGCGTCGGGACGGTTCCAGTACTCCCGCATCACCCCCGGCCCATCGATCGCCACTTCGCCGACCTCACCGATAGGTACTGGTTGGTGATCAGCGTCCAGGACCGTGACAGTGGTGCCCGGGACTGGGCGTCCCACGCTGCCTTCCTTCGGCTCGTGAGCCGGGGACTGAGCGGTAGCGGCGCCGGTCGTCTCCGTCAGTCCATAGCCGTCGATGACGCGCGGGCCGAACCGTGCCTGAAAGGCCTCGCTCACCGCCTTGGGCAGCGGCGCTCCGCCGGTGAGGCACAACCGCAAACCTGAGAGGTCGTGCGCAGACAGCGAGGTACGGGCGTGAAGCATTTCGTTCCACATGGTCGGAACGCCCGCCATCGTGGTGAGGCGATGGCTGGCCGCCATCTCGAGCATGCTGACGGCGTCGAACCGTCGCTGGAGCGACAGGGCGGCACCCACGTGCTGGGTCGAGGCCATCACGGAAGCCTGACCGTACACGTGGAAGAGCGGCAGCGCCGTGCCCACTCGGTCGTCAGGACCGATTGCCTGGACCTGTGACAGGGCGTTCCCAGACGCAAGAAGGTTGTGGTGCGTGAGGACCGCTCCCTTGGGCTTTCCGGTGGTCCCCGACGTGTAGAGCAGCACGGCTGCGTCATGCTCATCCACGTCGACGTAGGAGGGACGCTCGCCGGCGGCGCCGACGGCGCCTGGACCGATCGAGCCCGGATCCAGGATCCAGGTGGGACGCGTGACTGCCGTGGCTGCGACCAGCAACGCGTCCGCGACGTCGCGGTAGCCGACGGCGAGCTTGCAATCCGCGTCAGTCAGGAAGTACTCGATCTCGGGCGCTGTGCAGAGGGTGTTCACCGTCACCGCCGTGGCTCCCAGGGACAGCACACCATGGTAGACGAAGACGAACTCAGCCACCGTCGGGACGACGAGCAGGACTCTGTCACCTCGCCCGACCCCACGCCGCTCCAATTCCACTGCGGCGCGAGCGATACCCGCCCGTAGTTCGTCGTACGTCCACGTGCGTCCGTCCGCTCGCAGCGCGACGTTCTCGGGTGTGGCGTCCGCGTGCCGCCAGATGTTCTGCACTGCGTTGGTCATCGGTTGCCATTCCTCTGTGTCACAGCGGCGCTCGGTTCCTGCCGCCTCAGTTGTTGAAGTTCGCGATCGCTGCGTTGAAAGCCGCCGCTGCGTGAGCAGTCCACCGACCCATATGGCCATGCCCCGAGAAGCCCCTAGGTCGGGGAAAGCCGCGACTCGATCGCCCGTGCTGCTGCAAAGATCACTTGACCGTGCGGATGAGCTTCTTGTTGACGAACTCGTCGATCCCGAAGGGGCCGAGCTCCCGGCCGAAGCCGGACCGCTTGATGCCTCCGAACGGCATCTCGGGGCCTGTTGCGTAGACCCCGTTGATGATCACCATGCCGGCATCGATGCGCTCGGCGACCCGGCGGGCTTGGTCCGCATCGGTGGTGAAGACGTACGAGCCCAGGCCGTACGGAGTGTCGTTGGCGACCTCGATCGCCTCGTCCTCGTCCTTCACCTTGAAGACCATCGCGACCGGGCCGAACAGCTCCTGCTTGGCGGCGTCGTCGTCGGGTGTGATGCCCGTGAGGACTCCCGTGGGGTACCACGCGCCTCGCCGCTCGCCCTCGGTCGCAAGGCGCGCGCCGTGGCTGACGGCGTCGGCGACCTGCTGCTCGAGCCTCTCCGCGGCAGCCTCAGACGACAACGGGCTCGGCTCCGTGGCGAGCATGCGGCTCGTGAACTCCGAGACGAAGTCGTCGTAGAGGCTCTCGTGCACGATCATCCGCTTTCCCGCCGTGCACGCCTGCCCGTTGTTCAGAGAGATACGGGCCTGGATCGCATCGTCGACGGTGGCGGCGAGGTCGTCAGTGCTCAACACGATCACAGGGTCAGAACCACCGAGCTCGAGGACGACCTTCTTCAGGTGTCGTCCGGCGATCTCGGCCACGGCAGCCCCGGCGCGTTCCGAGCCGGTGAGTGAGACACCCTGGACCCGCGGATCAGCGATGACCGCTTCGACCTGGTCGTTGGTGGCGTACACGTTGAGATAGGCGCCGTCGGGGAAGCCGGCATCGCGGAAGATCGCTTCGAGCGCGGCCGCCGACTCCGGGCACTGGGGAGCGTGCTTCAGCAGGATCGTGTTGCCGGCCGCCAGGTTGGGGCCGGCGAATCGGGCAACCTGGTAGGCGGGGAAGTTCCACGGCATGATCCCCAGGAGGACACCGAGCGGCTCCCGGCGCACCACGGCGGAGCCTTCGCCGCTGAGGAGCGGCAGCGTCTGGTCCGCGAGGAAGGCAGCCGCGTTGTCGGCGTAGTAGGCATAGATGGCTGCGCTGAAGTCGACCTCGAACAGCGCATTCTGCAGCGGCTTTCCCATCTCCCGGTTGATGATCGCCGCGAGCTCCTCACGGCGCTCCGTGTGCAGCTCCGCGACGCGTCGTACGAGCGTCGCCCGGTCAGCGACCGATCCGTGTCGGCCCCAGGAACGGAACGCCTCGTGGGCCCTACCGACCGCTTCGAGCAGCTGCTCATCGGTGTGGTTCTCGTACTCGCGCACCAGCTCACCGCTGCTGGGATCCACAACGGCATAACGAATCTCGCTCATCACTTCAGCACTCCAAATCTGGCTCTGGGGATCTACGAACAACGACGTGCTCATCGCGACTCCTGCCGAAGGTACGCCGGGTCGCGCTCAATCGAGGGGGGCCGGCTCCGCCCCGTCGAACGTCTGCAGCTGGTCATGACGGACGTCGCGTCCGACCCGCACGGCATGGCCGTCCGTGGCCCGACGTGACTGGTTCCAGATCAGCAACATGCCGACGATGAACGCTGCCGGCATCGCGCCCACCATGATCGTGTTCGGGAGCGCGGCCGTGTAACCGCTGATGATGCTGAAGTTGCCCACCATCAGGATCAAGGCACCTGTCAGACCCAGGAATCCCAGAAGCGGGGCGACGATGACCCGCAACGCACTGTGTCCACGGCGGTCCCGGAAGAAAAACGCGACCACGGCGAGCGCACACACGGCCTGTGCTGCGACCACACCGAGTACGCCTGACGCGTAGAACCAGGTCCCGAGCTGGAGATAGGGATCGAGCTTGAAGATGATCGCGGCGACCAGCCCGATCACAGTGACGGTGCTGACGACCATGCTGGCGAAGTGCGGCGAGTACATCCGAGGGTGAGTCCGCGCCAGGGCTTGGGGAAGGACTCCGTTGCGGCCCAGCGAGAAGAGGTAGCGGGTGCAGGCGTTGTGGAACGCGATGGTGCACGCAAGCATCGAGGTGACGATGAGGACCTGCATCGCAGTCACCAGGCCACCTCCGACGTATTTGTCCGCAAGGCCGAACACCATGTTCAGGAAGTTGTCGCTGCTCGCAGCGGCTGCTGCGCCCTCCATGCCGTAGCCGTAGATGACGACCCAATAGCTGAAGGCGTAGAAGGTCGCAAGGAATCCGATCGCGATGTACGTCGCGTAGGGGATCGTGCGCTCCGGTGCCTTGGCCTCTTCGGCGTAGATCGCCGTCCCTTCGAAGCCGATGTAAGCGCCAAACGCAAGCAGGAAGAGTGTTCCCGATCCGGGCACGAAGAACACGTTGTGCAGCGCGAACGGCGCCGCCGAAGGCGCTTCGGGTCCGCCCTTGATCAGGACGAAAACGATGAGGATCAGCACGACCCCGATCTCGAGCGACAGGAGCACGGCAAGCACCTTGGCGCCGATGTCGACCTGGCAGTAGCCGATCACCCCGACGATCGCCGCGCACAACAGCGACCACACCTGCCACGGGAGGTCGAGGTGGAGGACGTCGTTGGCCGTTCCGGCTGCGAAGAAGCCGACGTAGCCGGTGAAGCCGACGACGCAGACCCCGTAGGCAGCCATGGTCATCAGGGCCGTGCCTCCGCCCAAGACGCTACCGAGTCCGCGAGAGGCGTAGGCGTAGAAAGCACCGGCGTCGCGTACGTACTTGGACATCGCCGTGAACCCACAGGCGAAGAGGAAGAGAACGATGCCGGTGAAGAGCATCGCTCCCGGTGCACCCAGACCGCCGACGTGCATCGAGAACGGGCCACCACTAAGGACGATCGTGAGGGGCGCTGCAGCGGCGACCACGAAGAACACGATCGAGGAGATGTTCAACTTTCCGCTTGCCAGGCGGCCCACAGGATCGGCTGGCAGGTCGGGGGCGCCGAGACTGTTTTCGACACGGTCTGTCATCGGGACATCCTTCGGTGGGTACGTGCACTCAGGGTGAGGCGTGACTGCCGCCACATCGCACTGGCGATCCTGCGCTCGTCAGGACGGGGGCTCGACAGACAGACCGAAAAGTTCGGCGCGGATCTTCTCGTTTACGACAACGTCCCGGCGCCGGGGTGCCCAGACTGGGTCAGGTCCCGACTGCCGCGGTAGACGCCAGACTTCGCGGACCTGGAGGCAGGGTCGTCCTCGCGCGGTGGATCAGGAAGCCGTGCATTGTCCCGATTGCCGCCCACATGCCCGCGAGCTCGGCGAGCGATCCGGTGCGGAAATCCCAGACGAGGTTCGCCGGCATCGGGGATGCGATCTTCTGGTCGAGGTGCGGGAGGGCGAGAAGGATCACTGTTCCGGCGATGACGGTGCCGATCGTCGCGACAAAGCTGAGTTCTCGTGGGATGTTCTTGTCCGCCATCGTCTTGCCGAGTGCAAACACGCCGCGCACGAAGGCGCAGCCGAGCAAGAGGACGGCGAGGTAGGTGAGTGTGCGTTGATGCACGGTCTCCGGGTTGCCGACGCCCGGTGGATTTGCCGGTACCGCGATGCCAGGCACGATCCCGTGCACGATGAAGGCCAGGGCCCCTAGGTTCAGAGACTTCGCCAGGTCGGCTGACCCGGGCAGCCGGTGCGAAACGCGGGCGTAGATCACGCAGAACACCAGGCCGAGCAGAACTCCGACGACGATCACGGCGATCGTCCCGCCGATCTGCTGTTGCACGCGGGTGACGATCTCGCCATGTTCGTGGCCTGTGCCTTCGGCACCGTGGGCACGTTCGACGGCTTCCTCGACGAGGATCGCTCGTCGGATGGCTGGTTCGACCAGCAGCCAAAGAAGCACTGACGACATAGCACCTCCAGCCGCGCCTGCCGCGGCGCCGAGCTTGAGCCGGCGAGCCCAGGTCAGTTCCTGCACGACCATCAGTGGCAGGGCACGGCTAAGGCGTGCCGGCCGTCGTGGGTGAACTCGTGCAACCACTGCGCCTGGTCTGCCGAGAGGAACGTGCCGTTCTCTTGCAGGATCAGGAAGACAGCAAAGAGGGCCGCAGCAGCGAGCGTCCACCCCCAGGCGGGCACTCGGGTCGAAGCGGGCTGAGTCAACGGAAGGTGGCCTGAATGGGCGCTCATTTCTTCTCCTCGGTCAGGACCGGACCGCCGCGTGAACGGCCACCGGTTCGTAGTGGGGGTCGTGGTGGTTGCGACTCGGTGGGGCGGCAAGCACTTCGCGGGTCCGGAGCTCGACCGCAGCAGGATCGACGGCTCCTCGCCTATCGAGCACCGCCTCGAGCGCGTTGACCCAGTGCTCGTAGTAGGACCACGAGGGATCACCCGTGGCACCTGCCGACTCTTCCCAGCCCTTGATCGAATCAATGAGCGCCTGCTGGAAGTCGGACCACGGGTACTGCCCGCTCGTGTGCGCCGCGACAACGATAGCGAACGCTCGCACTTCCCACGGCTCGTCGAATTTCTGGTGGTCACTCCGACCGGGCAGGACGCTGACCAGCTCTTCAATGTGACGGCGTTGCTCCGGGTCGGGCTGGGGGCGCGTCGGCGAAGTTGTCACGAGGCTGCCCTCGCCGGGCCGACACCGATCATCGAGTCGCGCGTGACGAGGTCGGCGAGCTGCTCCTCGGTCCAGCCCTCGGTTCCCGGCGGACGCTGGGGCAGCACCCAGTAGCGGATCTCCGAGCTCGAGTCCCAGACCCTGATCTCGGTGGTGTCCGGGATCGAGAATCCGAACTCCTCCGCGAGGACCTTCCGCGGCTCTCGGACCATGCGGGATCGGTACTGGGGTTCCTTGTACCAGTTGGGTGGGGTCCCCAGCACGGGCCACGGGTAGCACGAACACAGGGTGCAGACGATCGCGTGGTGCACGTCGTCGGTGTCTTCCAGAACCACCATGTGCTCGCCCTGCATTCCTCCGATGCCGAGCTCCTTGCAGGCCTCGGTGGCGTTCTCCAGGAGCCGCGCCTTGAAGCCCGGATCGGTCCAGGCTCTGGCTACCGCTATGGCGCCGAGCTGGGGGCCGACCTGGTTCTCGTAGATCTCGACGTAGTGGTCGACCATCTCGGTGGTCACGAGACCCTGCTCGATCATCATGGATTCCAGCGCCTTGACCCGCGCGGCAATCTCTTGCTGGGTCCGGTTGACGTCGTTCATGCGGTCACTCCTCCGTGCTCGCTGACGGGCTCGATGTAGGGGTCCCACGCGTCGAAGGTCGTGGACGTGTTCACGTCGGCGTGCTCCTCGCCCCACAGCTCGGCTGCGTCGAACTGGATCGTGTACAAGTGCTGCGGATCCTCGCCCCGCTCGTTGCCGGAGGCATCGGGAAAGACGAACGACCCTCGATGGGCGACAACGGTGGCGACCTTGCCACGGACGTATCGAGCCATCCGCGTGTGCCCGAACGGTGCGACACTGCGAACCCGAACCAGGTCACCGACCTGGAACCGGATGGGCTTGTCGGTCGGACGATCCGCGGGAGCGCCCGCCGACACCACGGCGCTGACGAACTCGAGCAGCTCCGGATCGGGCTCGTGCGCTGGAAGGGGTGCATCCGGGTTGTCGAGGTAGTACTGCGTCCGACGGTCGAGCTCGGCCCGATCGAGGTGGCCTTTCGTGATCCCGTGATGCTCGAACGAGTGGAGCCAGTGCTCGTAGTACGGCGAGCTGAGGTAGACCACCGGATCCATCAGCTCGATGCCGTGCCGGAACGAGTCGATGCTGAACCAACCACCGCGGAAACAGCCCAGCTGCATCGTGAACGCTGCCTTCTCCCAATCATGATGGAAGGGCGGCTCCGCCGGGGTCGGGCCTATCCTCCCGAGTCCGTCGGTGCCGCCGAGATCGAAGACTCCGTTCATGCGCTGCTCCTTGCGAAGGTGGGTGTGGGAAACCCGCCGACCAGGGCTTCGTACGCATGCGCCACCCGCAGGACCGTGGCGTCATCGAACTTCCTGCCGATGATCATCATTCCGGTCGGCAGTCCGTCAGCGACGTCAACAGGGACAGAACACGCCGGGTGCCCGGTCACGTCGAACGGCGCCGTGTTCGCGAGCATCTCGGTGCCCCTGGCAAGCGTGTCGGCAATGGAGGCGTCCTTCTCGGGAAGCACTGTCGGTCGGATCGGCGAGGTCGGCATGATGAGCACGTCGTACTCGGTCAGCGCAGCGTCGTACGCAGCGGTCAGGGACAGCTCGAGGTTCCGAGCGATTGCGTAGTGCCTGCCATGACCAAGCCTCCGCGTGTAACCGGCGCCGAGCATGGTGAGCTTCACCGATTCGGGGAACTGATCGGGGTCCTCACGCCACTTCGATCCGTAGAACTCGATGAGTTCGGGGTCGTAGCGCCCCTTCCAGCTCGACCCGTGGGTGTTGCCTTCGACGAGCTGTCTCAGCGCTCCCTCGGAGGCGATGACGCTGAAGACTGCGGGTGCGTAGCGATGCCACGGGATGGACACGTTCTCGACGAAGGCGCCCGCTGAACGCAGGCGATCGACAGCGGCCCACACGGTCTCATCGACGACCGCTTCCGAGTTGTCGTGCCCGAATCCCTCCGAGACCACCCCGAGACGTAGGCCATCGCTCGAACGATCGAGCTGGGCGACGTAGTCCACGCTGTCCAGATCCAGAGGCTGGCGAGGGTCCATGCCGTCCGGTCCGGCGATCACGTTCAGAATCCGCGCGGCATCCATCACCGTGCGCGTCGTGGGGCCCAGGTGGTCCAAGGACTGCTCGATGGGAACAGCCCCTGTGTAGGGGACGAGCCCCCACGTGGGCTTGTGGCCGACGAGTCCGTTCCAGGCTGCGGGGATGCGGATCGAACCGCCCTGGTCACCGGAGATCGCGGCATCGACCGCTCCTGTGGCGACAAGCACGCTGCTGCCGCTCGATGAGCCGCCAGCGGAGCGGTCCGGGTCCCACGGGCTGTGTACCGGCCCGGGCTTGCTCGTGTGCGAACCTGCCGACATGCAAAGGTCCTCGCAGACGGCCTTTCCGGCGACAATGGCGCCGGCCGCGAGCAGTCGTGACACGACCGTGGCGTCCTCGCTCGGGATGAAGCCCTCGAGCATCCTCGACCCGTTCATCATGGGAACACCGCCCACGCTGGTGTTGTCCTTGATGGCGAGACGCATTCCGGCGAGCGGCCCTTCGGTCGTCTCCTGGATCTCCGTCTTGACGTACCAGGCACCCAAGGGGTTGTCGGCTTCGTCCGGCCTCGTCCATCGCCGCTCCGGCGCCACCGGAGCCATCTCGGCGTAGAGCGATTCGACGACATCGCAGGAGTCCAGGAGAGCCTGGGTGGCTTCGAGGTACTGCTCGACGCTCGCCTCCGACAGCTCGAGGTGCCAGCCTGCGGCGATCTCGGCGATCGTCGCAGCATCAGGCCGCTTGATGGGCATGGGCCCTCCGAATCGTCTTCGTTGGCGGACGACCATTACTCATCCGCAGCGCCCGGTGTGCCAATAGGCAAAACCCAAAGTCCACGACACGCTCTTCTCGGTTTCGGCAACGCCCGTGCGCGCGTTTCACCTTCTGCGGACCGGGCTTGACCCGTGGTCCAATCGCGTCGCGGCGGTCCGAGCCCGTGGACCTGTTTGCTACGTTGTGGGGTCCTGGAGACGGATCGGAATCTGCCAGGTCAGAGCCCAGTCGCCGAGCGCCTGCAGCGCCGGAGTCAGACCTCGTCCTACGTCGGTCAGTGCATACCGTTGCTTGCTACGACGATCAAGGGCGGCGGTGCTTCTGCGCTCGATGATGCCCAAGCGTTCGAGGTAACGCAGTCGGGTCACGAGCAAGCTCCTGGAAAGGCCGGGAAGGGCGCGATGGATCTCGGTGAAGCGGGTGTTTTCGACGGCCAGCTCTCGAACGATGAGCAGCGACCAGCGGTCGCCCAGCAGACGGACGGCAGTCGAGACCTCGGCGTACCCGGCGGTACCGAAGTCGGCGTCAACGGCGAGCAGCCCGCGAACAGCTTCGGCCGGTGCCATGCGACCTCCCTCAGGTACGGCCGGCCCGGCGGCGAGCGATCGCGGTGGACAAGGTGACGGCGACGAGAAGGGCCGCACCATTGAAGGTCGGCTCGACCCAGTCAGCAGCGCCCGCGAGGACGAGTCCGTTGACGCTGACCGCGACGAACAGCACGCCGAGCAGAGTACCCATCACGTTGAAGGTCCCCGGGCGGATTGCGGTCGCACCGAGGAACGCCGCAGACAAGGCAGCGAGCGTGAACCCAGGCCCGACCTGGGGGTTGGCTGTCCCGGCTCGCGCCAGGAGGAGGACGCCCGCGACGCCGGACAGTGCGCCGGAAAGCACGAAGCTGGAGAGGATCATTCGCGAGACGTTCAACCCGACCAGACGTGCCGAGGTAGGACTGGCGCCGACGGAGGCCAGATAGCGGCCGTACGGCGTGTGGCGCAGCAGGTAGTAGACGAGGGCCGCGACGAGGACCAGTGCATAGAGCGTGCGAGGAACGCCGAGCGTCTGCCCGGAGCCCAGGTTGATCAGGCTGTCCGGGATGCCCACGCTGAGGATCTGGTTCTTCGTGTACAAGCTCACCAGTCCGGCCACCAGCGTGGACGTGCCGAGGGTTGCGATGAGCGCGTTGACCCCGCGGTGGGCGACCAGCCAGCCGTTGAACGTGCCGATCACGGCGCCGGAAAGGATCCCGAGGAACACCGCAACAATCACCGGGAGGTGGTGGGTAGCGGCTGCGCTCCCGGTGACGATGGAAGCGAGACCGATCACGGCGCCCACGGACAAGTCGAACTGACCGCACGTGAGTGGCACGATCGAGGCGAGTGCGGCGACAGCGATGACCGACTCGCTGCCCAGGACGTTGCGGAGGTTCGCCATCGTCGGAAAGGTGCCGGCGGTCGCACCGGACATCGAGAAGTAGAGGCACAACAGCACGAACAGCACAGCCAGCGCGTACTTCTCGAGGAACCCGAGAAGTTCGGGCCGCCCACGCGGCGGCACTGCGGCAGCCTCACCGCTGGTTGGCCTCCGGTTTGTCGTCGTGGTCATGCGGTGGTCTCCTTGAACAGATACGAGAGCTCGGTCAACCGGTGGGGGTCCAGCTCGGCGCCGCTGACCTCGGCAGCGACGCGTCCCTCGCGCACGACCACGGCTCGATCGGCCACGTGGGCGAGCTCCTCGAAGTCGGAGGTGACCAGCAGGACTGCGGTGCCGGCCGCGACCGCGCGCCGGACGTGCTCGTAGATGTCGGCGCGGGCCTGGACGTCGACGCCCTGCGTGGGCTCATCGAGCAGGAGGACAAGCGGGTCACGTCGCAACCAGCGGGCCATCACGATCTTCTGCTGGTTGCCGCCTGACAGGGTCCCCGCTATCGACTGGTCGCTGGCCGGCCGCACGTCGTAGGCCTCAACCAAGCTCCGGGCATCCAGGTGCTCTCGCCGGTGCTGGAGACGTGCGCGTGCCCAGTAGCGCGCGACGACCGAGGCGGAGAGGTTCTCGCGCACTGAGAGCGAGCCGAACAACGCCTCGGTGCCCCGATCCTCAGGCACCATCGCGATCCCCGCCTTCATCGCCCTGGCAGGCCGGGACGGTCGGTAGGCCTGGCCGGCCAGCTGGATCTGGCCGGCGGTCATCAGAAGGTCTCCGAAGAGTGCTCGGAGCAGCGCACTGCGACCGGAGCCGAGCAACCCCGCTACGCCGAGGATCTCTCCGCGGTGCAGGTCCAGGTCAATGCCGCGCAGCGGTCCCGCGATGAGCCCCCGCACCGAGAGCACGACATCGTTGCTCACCCGCTCGCTCCGCTCGGGGAACACCCGATCCAGCCCGCGCCCGACGATGAGCTCGACGAGCTGTTCCTCCGTCAGGTTGCGCGTCTCACGGGTGGCGACCTGCGCACCGTCCCGAAGGACGGTCACGCGGTCCGCGAGCTCGAGGACCTCGGACAGCCGGTGACTGACGTACACGATCGTCTGGCCAGCGGCTGCGTACTTCCGAAGGGCCGCGAGCAGGATCTCGACCTCCCAGGCCGGGAGTGACGCGGTCGGCTCGTCCAGCACCAGTACGCCGTCATGGGCCCCTTCCTGGTCCTGGAGGGCCCTCGCGATGGCCAGCATGGTGCGGTCGGCCGGGCGCAGCTCGGCCACCAGGGTGTCTGGCGACACGTCCAGCGAGAACCGTTCTAGGATCTGGGCAGTTCGCCGCCGGGTCGCCGGCCAGTTGACGCGGCCGGTCGCCGTGCAGACGAATCCTCGGCCGATCGCCAGGTTCTCGGCGACGGTGAGGGCGCCGAACACCGCTGGGTCCTGGTGGACGAAGTGCAGTCCGCCGGACCGAGCCATCGATGGTGACCACTCGTCCGCATCTGCGCAGACTCCCTGGACCTCGATCCGGCCTCCGGCGTCGGCGCGGTAGACCCCGGCAAGGAGCTTGATCAAGGTCGACTTCCCAGAACCGTTTCCGCCCAGGAGGGCGTGGACCTCGCCCCGCCGCACCTCGAGGTTGGCGTTCCGCAGGACGGTGGTCCCGGCGAACGTCTTACTGAGGCCGGTGGTGCGCAGGACGACGTCCTGCGCACCACCCTCGGCGTGGGTCAAGACCCGCTCCAGATCTTGTTGAAGTTGGCCTCGTAGTCCTGCTTGGCGTTGCCGTCGGCGTCGATGTTGCCGTCGTAGTACGTCGTGCTCTTCGGCAAGGGACCTTCGCGATCGAGAGTCTGGTGCCCGATGCCTTCGTCGACCTGGGGCTGCCCTTGGAGCAACCGGTTCATGCCGTCGACCGCAGCCCAACCCACCCAGCGCGCCGACAGGCCAAGGATCAGGTCCTGACCCTTGTTGTCCCGCACGGACCCGACGTTGGGGCTCAAGCCCTCGTTGCCAGTCACCAGGACGTCGTCGTTCCGACCCGAGGCGACGACCGCCTGGGAGATACCCAAGGTCAGCGCCGCATCGTAGGGCGAGTACACGACGTTCGCCTGCGGGTTCTGGGTCAGCGCCGCCTCCGCCTTCCCCTCGAGCTTGCCCGTGACGAAGTCGTCGAGGGTGAAGGGCACCTTCTTCACGATGGTGCAGCCCGAGCAGTCCCTGATGCGCTTTTCGAAACCCTTGTTGAGGTGCTGCGCCACAAGGATGTCCTTCTCGGTGAACTCGATGATCTTCGCTTGGCCGTTGGTCTTGGCAATCACGTAGTCAGCGGCACTGCGGGCGTGGACGTCCTCGACGTACTGTGCCCACGGCTGGCTACCGAAGTTGAGCTGTGCATCGAACAGAGGCTTGCCACCGCCGGCCAGTGGGTCATCGCAGTCGAAGGCGTAGAAGGCGTAGATCTTCACGCCCGCCTGGTGTGCCTCCTCAAGGGCGCTCTTGGCAGCGACACAGTCGATCACGTCAAGGATGATCCCGTCGGCCTTGTCGGCGATCGCGGAGCGGATTCCGGTGGCATACAGGTCCGGCCGGCCCTTTCCGTCGAACACGGTCATCTTCCAGCCGATGTCCTCTCCGGCCTCCTTCGCGCCGGCGGCAGGGGTCGAGCAGCCTTCCCCCGCCTGGAGGCAAGAGATGACCCAGACGTTCATGCCCGGCTTGGGCTTCGGCGCGCTCGTGGGCAGAGCACCGTCGGTGCCCTGGCGGTTCTTCGCCACCGCGGCCTTCGCCTGGGCCACCACGGTTGAGGACGACCCGGTGTCACCGGTGGACGACCCGGAGCTGGAGTTGCCGCAGGCGGCCGCGAGCAACAGCACGGCCAAGCCTGCGAGGGAGGCGACCCGACGCCGGGCCCGAGGGGGTCGGGAGCTTTCTGGACTGGCCTCGACGGCAGCCTCGAAGATGGAACGCATGGTGATTCGTCTCCTCTTGCTTGTGGAGCCTAATGGGGTTGGGCGCCCGAGCGCTGCGGGTCAGCTGCGGCCGGTCGTGGGATCGGCGGCGCCTACAAGGTGGACGGTGTTTCCGAAGACCTCCTCGCCCCGTCCCATCTCCGCGTGCGAACGCGGAATCTCGGCGAAGGGCAGGACTCGGCCGACAACGGGGTCGAGCTTCCCGGCACGGACGAGGTCGTTGTAGGCGTAGGCCTGTGCGTCGTTGGTTCCGTGGGAGCCCTGGAGACGCTTCTGGCGGGTCCAGTGGTAGCGCAGGTCGACCATGGCGTCGAAGCCCGTGGTCCCTGCGCAGATCACCACCATGCCCCCGGGCTGGCACAGGAAGATCGAGGTGGGAACAGTCGCGGCGCCGGGATGCTCGAAAACGATCGCCGGCTCCTCACGCCCGCCGGCGATCGTCCAGAGATCCTTGCCAAAGGCGCGAGCGCCCGCGGACCACGCCTTCTGACCCTCGTTGTCGTCGACGAGCGGCGGGATGCCCCAGTGGTCGTACTTGCGCCGGTCGAGGTAGCCGATGGCGCCGTACTTCATGGCGTACTCGCCGCGGTCGTCACCGGAGACGACGGCGATCGCTCTGCCACCCGCGGCAGCGACCAGCTGGCTGGCCTGGGTTCCGAGCCCGCCGGAACCGCCCCACACCAGAACCAGGTCACCGTCCTGAAGGGTGTTGCCCGCCCAGCCGTGCAGCATGCGATAGGCCGTCGTGCCCACCAGCGTCGGCGCTGCCGCCTCGGCCCAGGAAAGGTGTTCCGCTTTCGGCATGAGCTGGTGGGCCTGGGCACGGGTGAACTGCCCGAACGCTCCGTAGTTGGTGTCGTAGCCCCAGATCCGCGCGCTCGGCGCGACCATCTGGTCCTTGCCTGCAGTGATCCACGGGTCGGCCTCGTCCCACACGCCGGGATGGACGACCACGTGGTCGCCCGGCTGCCAGTCGGTCACGCCATCACCGACGGCATAGACGATGCCGGAGGCATCGGAACCTCCGATGTGGAAGTCCTCGGGCTCGCCACTCTTCTGTCGGGTGGCGATCTGGTCGACGGGGTAGCCGCGCGCAGCCCAGACGTTGTTGTAGTTCACACCGGCGGCCATGACCGCGACGAGGACTTCGCCTGGGCCGATCCGAGGGGTGGAAACGGTCTCAGGAACGAACGCGGCGCTCGGGTCGCCGTACCGGTCCTGGCGGACGACCTGGGCGTGCATCTTCTCCGGCACCACCCCGATCGGAGGCAGTGTCCCGATCTCGACTGCCAAGACACCGGGGGTGCTCACTGGAGTCCGCTCGTCGTCCGAAACCACTGTGTGACCTCTCCTTCGGCTCCATGGGTGGAGCATGAGAAATGCGTGAACTGTGCGAGTGTTGCTTTGGTCACGGGCACCAGTCGTCGGGAAAGCCGAGGACTTCTCGCGATCGATCTTGGGAAGTTCCCAACCACTTAGGTTCGCGCTCGGAGCCCCCCAAGCTCAGTCGGTCCGGACCATTGCCCGATGGCGCCGGTCGGCGGCCACCATGGCGCTCACTCCCACCACCGGTCCTACCGCGAGCACGGCGAGCGCGACATGCCAGGAGAAGCGCTCGACGAGCTGCGGCACTACCCACAGCGTGAGCATGGTCGTGACGAATCCGAGGGCCAGCTGGAGTGAGAGCGCTCCGCCCACGTAGTCGGGATCCGCGTGCTCCGTGACCATGGCGGAGAATTGGGCCGAGTCCGCGATGACCCAGAATCCCCAGAAGGCGCACAGTGCGATGACCGCACCCCCTGGTAACGCGGTGTAGGTACCGGCGAGGACGAGGGCCGTGCCACCAGAGCACAGAAGGCTGATGAGGGCAGCCCGCGGCCTACCCCAGCGGTCTCCCAGGACACCTCCAACGAGGCACCCGGCAGCCCCCGTGCCGATGCAGAGGAACGCCAAGAGGGCACCGAAGCTGTCCGCGTCGGAACGACGGGCGATCGGAGGGAGAGCGACGATGAACGCCCCGACGCCCGCCCACATCGCGTACAGCTCCCACATGTGGCCGATGTAGCCCACATTCGCCAGGGCCACGTCGCGGTTGCGAAGTGATCGAAAACCAGCGGCGAAGCTGAACCGCCGGCTCGGAAACGGATAGGGGCCTTCCCCTCGGACCCCGAGGACCACGAGGCCACCGAGGGCCGACAACATGCTGGTGGTCACGATCACGATTCGCCAGTCGACCCCGCCGACGGCGCTGACCAGGTGCGGGAGAGCTGATCCGAGCGTCAGCGCTCCGATCATGACTCCGAGGGCCTTGCCCCTGCCCCGGAGAAACCAGGTGGAGACTTCCTTCAGAGCCGGCGGGTAGACGGCTGCCAGGAACAGACCCGTGGCCACACGGAGGGGCAATGCCGACAACAACCCGTCACACAGCAGGAGTCCAGCGTTGCACGCGGCGGCACCGACGCTGCCGACGACCATCAGCCGTCGGCTCGTCACCACATCCGCAATCCCCGATGCGGCCGACAGGAGAGCGCCCATCACGAAACCGAGTTGGACGGCAATGGTGAGGGCGGATGTGCCGCCCGGTCCGAGGTGCCAGTCGACCTTGAGCTGCGGCACGACGAAGGTTGCCGAGAACCAGGCGCTCATCGACAACAGAGTGCTGGTCGCGACCAGGGCCACCGCGACTGCGGGACGAGTAGTCGAGGTTCGCGACGGGAGGAGGATCAGCTCCATCGACATCCCGGTGACAGCTCGCTGAGAGCGAAACGCCGGCGGCGCGGGCGACCCACCCCATGGCGGTCGCAGACGCCGGCATCACCGGCGGGCATGGTTCGCCGCTTCACCGAGCTCGGTCAGGTGCGAGGCGACGGCCTTGTCGAGTCGAGCCTGCAGGTCGGCCGGAGGGTCCGGGTAGACCGGCTCCCGCCTCTCCAGGAAGGACGCGACCCCTTCGTTGCCGTCGGGGAGCTCCCGGATGACGGCGGCGAGCCGAGGCTCCAGGCCCAGCCCGGCATCGAGCCCGTGACTCATCGTGGTGCGGAGGCCGGCCTTGATGGCGCGAACCACCGCGGGCGACGCCTCAGCGATCTTCTGCCCCAGACCTATCGCTTCGTCGACCGTGTCCTCAGGTTCGTGGACAGTGGTCACGAACTGGCAGGCGAGCGCCTCCTGTGCATCGATCGGTTGCGCGGTCGCCAGCAGCTTGAATGCCACTGGGTAAGTGACCACACCCAGGAGGCGACTGAGTTGCCCACCGACCGGAACGAGGCCGATCCTCGCACCCACGGCGCAGAACCGCGCGTTGGCTCCGGCGACTCGGAGGTCGCAGTTCAGAGCCAGGATGAACCCTGCGGCATACGCGTTGCCGTTGACCGCTCCGATCACCGGCGTGCCCAACAGTGGCGGCGTCGTGAAGGCCGCGTTCGCCCGCGCATCGCCCGCGGTCTCCGGATTGTCCAGCACTTCCTGCAGGTCGTGGCCCGAGGAGAAGGACGTCGTCCCGTCCCCCGTGATCACGATGCACCGCACCGCCGGGTCAGCGTCGGCCTCCATCAGGAGACGGTGCAACCGGGAAGCCATGTCGCCGCTGAACGCATTCCGCTTCGGCTCGTTGGCGATGGTCAGGACTCGGACCGGCCCCCGATCGCTCGAACGGATCGCCGGTGCAGGAGCGGGCGCGATGGTCATGAAGGCTCAGCTCTCTTCCATCCCACCGCGCTGCGCACCGAGTCGAGTGATCGCCACCCGGTTGGGACAGAACCGATACGGCTCACGGAGGACCTCTCAGGAGGGCAGGAGCAGGAGTAGCGGCAGCAGCCCGCTGCAACTGCGTAACATCGACGCTGTGATCCTCCGGTCTCGGCGGGATGGAGATCCAGCAGAAGTTCGAGAACTTTCGCGGCGGCGGCTCGTGGTTTCCTCAAGAGCCGCACGGCCAACGACCTGTCAGATGCGAGGGACCGCCGATGAGCGACCATGGAACTCCGGCCACGAGTCGTCTGGGTCCCGTCACCCCTGAGGGTCGTCGTCTGGTCGAGCGGCTCATCGGGCGACGTGAGGAGCTTGCTGCCAGCATCGTCGCCGACGTACAGCGCGACATCGTCGACTACGGCAGCCTCGGGCCGTTGACCTTGTCCGCAGACATCCTGGCGACGTCGTTGCTCACCATCACCGACTTGCTGGAAAGCCTCTTGGAGGACGAGCCGCCCGGCTCCCAGAACGCGGAAGTGATCCGTCGTAGCGCGTCACGGCGCGTCCACCAGGACGTCAGTCTTCCGTCACTGCTGCACAGTTACCGGATCTGGGGCGCCAAGGTGTGGGATGCAGTCCTCGAGGAAGCCGGGGACGACCCAGTCATGCGAGAGGCCGCTCTGGGGCTCGTGAGCCGAATCTTCGCCTACGTGGACATGGTCTCCATTACGCTGGCGCAGGTCTACCAGGAGGAGTCGGCAGGCATCCACGGCGCTCGTGACGTCCTCCGCAGCGACGTACTCGAGAGCCTGCTTCTCGGTAGGGCACTGTCAGACCGAGCCCGTGTCGACATCGCCCGCCTTAACCTGACCTCGGAAAGCAAAGTCGCCGTTGTCATTGTGCGTCTCACCGCCATACCTCCCGACGGGGCGCGGCCTGAATCCCTGAGGGCCCTCCAGGCGTGTCGGGAGAAGCTCGCCGCCGGGGCGGGCGTCCTGCTGGGTATCCGTGACAGCGACATCATCTGTCTCGTCCGGGTGGGGAACCCGATGGAGCTCGACCGCCTGATCGGTGCCGCACACGACGTCGCTGCCCAGAGCCCCGAGTGGCGGGTCTGCGTCGGCCGTCCTCACGAAGGGCTCGATGGAATTCCTCGTTCGTTCCGCGAAGCACAGGAAGCGGCAAGTGTCGCCGCTACTCGGCGGCCACGCGGTCGCGCGGTGCTCTTCTCGGACATCATCCTCGACCGGATCCTGGTGCACAGCGAATACGCACAGGACTTGCTGGAGGAAGCGATGCGTCCCCTCCTTGTCTACGACGAAGAGCACGCTGCCGACCTCGTCCCCACCCTGCGCGCATATGTTTCCAATGATCTGAACATGACACGCACGGCGAAGCAGCTGGTCGTCAACCCGAACACGGTTGCCTACCGGATCAAGCGCATCGGGCAGCTGACCGGCCAGGATCCGACGTCGGCCACCGGCATCATGACCCTGGCACTCGCACTCCGGCTGATGGACGGCTGATCCGCCCGGCTCAAATCAGTCGACCGAGATCCTGAATCGCTGCCTGTACGACGTGGGGGTGGTGCCGTACTTTGCGACGAAGTTCTGGCGAAAGGTGATCGCACTGCCGAATCCAGAGGATCTGGCGATTCGATCTATGGACCAGTCCGTCGCTTCGAGGAACCGACGCGAGCTGTCCAACCGCCGCGCGAGTATCCATTTCGCAGGCGTGGTTCCGGTCGTCTCGCCGAATCGGCGCGTGAAGTTCCTCCGGCTCATGCCCGCGTGCCCAGCCAGGTCGTCAACCGTGAGGGACTCCTCGAGGTGTGCGATCGCCCAGTCCAACGTCCCACCCAGCCGAGCACCACTTTCGGGCTCCGGGAGGGGTCGGTCGACGTACTGAGCCTGACCGCCGTCGCGATGAGGCGCCACGACGAGGTGACGCGCTATGGCCGAGGCGGCGACGGCGCCGATCTCCGATCGGAGCAGATGCAGGCACGCGTCGATCGCTGAGGCCGTGCCGGCCGAAGTGAGGACATCCCCGTGATCGATGTACAACGCGTCGGACTTCACCTCCACGGAGGGTCGGCGCGACGCGAGCTCGGTGGCAGCAGCCCAGTGAGTGACGGCGCTGCGTCCGTCGAGCAGACCGCTGTCCGCCAGCGGGAAAGCGCCCAGGCACAATCCCACGACGCGGGCATGACGCGAATGAGCTCGGCGGATCAGCTCCACGAGGACAGGGCCTGCGAGCCTCAAGTCGCTGTGCCACGACGGAAAGACCAGAAGATCCGCCGCCTCCGGAACCCTGGGAGTACCGAGGTTCTCGATCGCCACACCCTCCGCGGTGCGTATGCCAGGACCGTCCTCGGTCCAGAACTCCATCGTCCACACGTCGGAGAGCCCCATGCGCCCGGCTTCCCCGAAGACCAGCGACGGCGCGGCGAGGTGGAACATCGTGATGCCGTCGAAGGCGTGGATAGCGACGCGCACTTGGCCCAAAGTAATCGAAGATGGGCATTCGCGCCACTCACGGGCGCGCTCTCGCCACATCCAGGATGGAGCTCGACGACAGACAACAGACCAGGAGTGTCCGACATGTCCACACCACGACGAGCGTTGATCGTGATCGACGTCCAGCAGGAGTACTTCGACGGGATCCTGCAGGTCCAGTACCCCCCGCGAGAGGAGTCCCTGCGCAACATCCTGAGCGCGCTGGACGTTGCGCGCGAGCACGACGTGCCCGTGGTCGTGGTGCAGCACGAACTCACCGAGGGTGCCCCGGTCTTCGCCGTCGGGTCATCGAGCTGGTCACTCCACCCAGACATCGAGAAGTGGATCTCGGAGGACTGGAAGCGGGTGGCCAAGTCGCACTCGAGCGTGTTCGCGGGCACCGATTTGGCGGACTGGCTGCACGAGCAGGAAGTCGACCTGATCACGATCGTGGGATACATGACGAACAGCTGCGACATCGCAACAGCCGCCGCAGCCGAGGGCCTCGGTTTCGGCGTGGAGATCTTGTCCGACGCGACCGGCGCGATCCACCTCGCGAATGAAGCAGGGAAGGTGTCCGCCCAGCAGCTGCACGAAACACTCCTCGTTCTCCTTCACTCGAATTTCGCCGCGGTCGGTACGACGCAGCAGTGGGCCGCAGCGGTGGCAGGCGGGGAAGCGTTGACCGGCAGCGACCTGGGTTCCTCTGCGATGCAGGGGCGCGCGGTGTTTCCTGCCTAGTCCGTCACCCGCCCCGAGACTGCCGGGCAGGACGAAACCGTTCCGCTGTCCACCGGCTGCTCAGCGATGGGTTCGAACTTCGGACTCGTCCGCCGGGTGGCGACATGGTCCACTGCTCCCTACCCACGCGTTCACGTCATTCGGAGAACTCACCATGAACACACCTGACTTCGAGCGGTTCTTCAACGCCATCCCGGCGAACTACCTGGTGCTCGATCTTGAATGGAACATCGTCGCGATCACGGACGCCTGCCTGGGTGGGCGGCGTCGCGAGGACGTCGTGGGCCGGAGCCAGTTCGACGTCTTTCCCGACAACCCTGACGCTCCGGACGCTGCCGGCACTGCAGCCATGCGTTCGGCCCTTCAGCGCGTCGTCGACGAGAGGACGGGGCACGCCATGCCGGTCACTCGGTACGACGTTGCGGACCTCGATGGCACGTTCGAGGAGCGCTACTGGAAGCCCGTCAACGAGCCTGTCTTCGACAGTGACGGCGAGGTCTCGCACGTCATCCACGGGGTCGAGGACGTCACCGGCATCGTCGTGTCCGGAAGGATGCCGCAGTAGCGGTCGACGGACATCGTCCCGCGGCCGCCGAGCTCCGGCGGCGCGCTTGCAGCGCGTGTTCATCGCGGGACCGTGATGGCCCTGCTCGCGGCCGCGGCAGCGTCGAGAAGCAGCGCGGCCTGGTCGCGCACCTCGGCGGGCGTCACGTAGCCCGTCCGTCCCCACAACGTGAGCATGTAGGCGACGTGGTGGTCGGCCGCGAAGACCGGCGCGCTGAGCGAGCGCAGCTCCACCTCACGGTCGGGCTCCTGGGGCTGGTTGTAACCGTCGAGCGCCTGGATGAATGCCTGGCGCAAGGCAGTCGCCGACACCTGGGGGTCACCCGCGTTGATCCGGGTGGCGACTGACTCCAGATGCGCTCCAGCATCGTGACCCGTCGCGATGGCGTAACCGCGCTCACGGACCAGGTCGGGCACGCGCCGCAGCGCAGCGAATTGATCGGCCCCCACCGCGTGGGCGACCGGCGCCATCCAGGCTGAGCGGAGCGCCTCATCGCCCCACGCGACGAAGCAGCTACCGATCGGAGCCATGAACGGAAGTCGCTGACCGACCCTGGTTGGGGCGACGGCGATGTCCGTACGACCCGCCGCGGCCGCGAGGACCAGCTCGTCGCCAACGAGTGCAATCGCAGTCACTTCGGAGTGGAGCCGGGAAGCCAAGGACTCCATGAACGGTCGGGCCAGGTCGATCAACGTCAGATGCGTGAGCAGGTCGGAATCACCGGCTGCGAGGGATGAGGGCGTGAACGACCCGTAACCGCCTCGGAAGAACAGAAGCGGTTGGCCGGGAGCGCCGAACTCGAGGTCGACGACCCGACCGACGACGATGTCGTGATCGCCGGCATCATGGATCTGCTCCGTGACACAGTCGATCCACACAACGGCGCCGTCCAGCACAGGGTTGCCAGCCGGAGAGTGGTGCCAGCCGAAGCCCTCGAATTTCCCGCTCTTCCTGATGGCGACTGCCCGACACAACTCCTCTTGATCTGCGCGCAGGACGTTGATGCAGAACCGTTTGCCGCTCTCGCGAAGTGCGCTCCACGACGAGGAGCTCTTGCTCGGCAGGAAAGCCACGAGGGGTGGCTCGAGGGAGACCGACGTGAACGATCCCACCGTCATTCCGATCGGCTCGCCCGACTCGCTCGCGGCGGTTACGACCACGACGCCCGTCGGGTACTGGCCGAGCACCTCCCGGAAGTGGGCGGGATCGATACCTGTCTTTGTCTGACGCGCTCCAGTCACGACAACTCCCCATCGACGCTTGAGGCCACTTCGTTTGATAGTGCACTCTCATAATACAGGGTGGATCGGCGAGATGACGAGCCTGCCCGCCGGAATCCGTAGGTTCTGGGGGGATGGGAGTGGACGGCAGGTGACCTCGGACGAGGCCGTCTCGAGCTTGGCTGGACGGCCTCAGGTCAGCGGCACGCAGCTCGAGGCCTGCACCTCAGCGGGGAGTCGCCTTGCTCGGCTCGAATGCCGGGCCGTGGCCGGGGACGATGAGGACCGGATCGAGTCCCAGGATGCGTTCCCGGTGGCTGTGGAGCAGCTCACCGTTCGAGGCGAACGGGTCCTCCTCCGGGACGGTTTCGGTCCACCACAGATGAGTGAAGACGACGAGGCCGTCCGCGGTGTTCACCAGCGTGGTGATGTCCTGGTCGGTGTGTCCGGGCGTCTGGAGCAGCTTCACGCCCGGGGCCACCTCGACGCCGTCGGCCATGCGACTGTGCCACTGGTCGCCCTTGTAGACGGCCCAAACGTCGTGGGTCTGCGCGTTGCCGAACAGGGCGATGTTGAGCGTGTGGTCTGGGTGGTGGTGGCTGATGATGATGTCGGTGATGTCCGACGCCGCGAACCCGCGTTCCTTCAGCGGGTCGAGGACGGTGCCACTGCTCCTCATCATGCCGGGGTCGTGGATGATCCTGCGGTCGCCGGCCCGGAAGAACGAGACAGTCGATGCGACGCTGCCGGTGTCGCCGAGGTCACCGAGGGGCCATGGGGAGTACCCCGCGGACAGCACGCCCCATTCGTCGACGACGCCAGTGGGAAGATCGGTGTCGGCCATCTGGCTAACGTCCTTTCGGGGGCTCATGGGAACAGGCAGGCCAGGGGGCGCCATGCCGCCAGGCTTCGATTCAACCCGTCGCGAACCTGCATGGAAAGTCCTAGATCTGCACCGGTTGGGCTGGGAGGTGGGTACGGGTGCGCGCTCGTGCCCACTCCCCCAGACGTCCTCAGGACAGCCGTTCGAGCACCATGGCCATGCCCTGTCCGCCACCGACGCACATGGTCTCCAGACCGAACTGCTTGTCGTGCCACTGCAGCGAGTTGATCAGCGTGCTGGTGATCCGGGCTCCCGTCATCCCGAAGGGATGACCCACAGCGATGGCGCCGCCATTGACGTTCAGTCGGTCCTCGGGGACGCCGAGCTCGCGGGCTGAGGCGATCACCTGGGCGGCGAAGGCCTCGTTGATCTCGACCAGATCAATGTCGCCGATGCTGATGCCGGCCCGGTCGAGGGCCTTACGCGACGCCTCGACCGGACCGAGTCCCATGATCTCCGGAGAGAGCCCGGACACAGCCGTGCTGACGATCCTCGCGAGCGGCGTGAGACCGAGCTGCTTCGCCTTCTCGTCCGACATGATCACGACGGCTGCGGCCCCGTCGTTTAACGGGCAGCAGTTGCCGGCCGTCACGGTGCCGTCGGGCCGGAACACGGGCTTGAGGCCGGCGAGCGCCTCGAGCGTCACGCCTGGCCTAGGTCCGTCATCGGATGTCACGACTGTCCCGTCCGGAAGAGTCACTGGCGTGATCTCGCGAGCCCAGAAACCGCTGGCGATAGCCGCCTCGGCGCGGTTCTGGCTGCGAACACCGAAGGCGTCCTGGTCGGCCCGCGTGACGCCCATGAGCTGAGCGACGTTCTCAGCCGTGTGCCCCATCGAGATGTACACGTCGGGCAGGTCGCCCTCGGTTCGAGGATCGACCCAGGTTTGACCGCCTCCAGCGAACTTGTCGGTGCGCGCCTCGGCCTCTGCGAACAGGGGGTTCTGCGTTCCCGGCGGACCGTCGGCGCCTCCGTTCGAGTAGCGGCTCACGGTTTCGACGCCTGCCGAGATGTACACGTCGCCCTCGCCGGCCTTGATGGCGTGGAAGGCCATTCGCGTGGTCTCCAGGCTGGCTGAGCAGTACCGGTTGACGGTCACGCCGGGGAGGTGATCGAGCCCAGCGAGCACCGGCACGACCCGGCCGATGTTGTAGCCAGCTTCCCCGGCGGGTTGACCCACACCGAGGAGGAAGTCCTCGATGTCGGCCGGATCAAGCTCGGGGACCTTCGCCAAGGCGGCATGCACCATCTGGACGGTCAGGTCGTCGGGACGCATGTCCCGCAAGGACCCCTTGAACGCGCGCCCGATGGGCGAGCGGGCGACCGAGACGATCACTGCTTCCGGCATCTTCACTCCTCAGCCAGGCAGCTCGGCATGTTGCACGGGCGCTGGACCGGTATGTGCGCAAGCGCACTTCGTTTGATAGTGTGCTCTCAGAATACCTTGGAGAGCGGACGCCGGTCGAGCCAACGTGTCGGACGCCACAGCGCTCACGCTGGATCTCCAGCAAGAGTCAGGAGAGTGCCATGGGTGAACACGCACATCGTCCACCGCCGGCGATCGGCAGCACCGCCGAGATGAGCCGGACCGTGACGGGTGACGACATTGCGACGTTCACGAGCATCAGTGGCGACCTCAATCCTCTGCACTACGACGAGACCGCGGCGAAGGCTTCCCGGTTCGGCGAGATCGTCGTCCAAGGTGGCGTCGCCAGCGCCATCCTCAATGCGGTCGTCGCCGAGAAGCTGCCTGGGCCCGGAACCGTGTTCTTGAACGTGAACTGGAACTTCACCGCGCCCGTACGCCCCGGAGATGTGATCACCGGGCGCGTCGAAGTGCTGGAAGTCCGTGACGACAAGCCGATCACCAAGGTGCGCACGACTGTGACGCGCGATGACGGCACCGTCGCTCTCGTAGGAACCGCGGTGTGCTACACGATGGCGATCGAGTGACGACGATGTCGAACGCCACCGGTGTGCACGCCGCGCGACAGGAACAGCAGATGACCCCATCGTCGACCCCGTCCTATCTGGCAATCAGCTCGATCGCGCCTGTGATCGAGAGCCGTGTCGAACCGCACCTGACGGACGGCAACGGTCACATGAACGTCCGGCACATCTACTCCTACGGTGTCGGAGGAGCCGACCTCCTGGCCGAACGGTCAGGTATAGACGCGGAGTATCGCGAGAAGCGCCGGATGAGCATCTTCGCGGTCGAGCACCACATCCAGTTCTTCTCCGAGATGCAGGAGAACGACGCGTTTTCCGTTCACCCACTGTGGGTCGATCGGTCTGAGCGTGTGGGTCACATTCTTGTCTTCCTGCTGAACCGAACGACGCGAACCCTGTCGTCGATCCTGGAGCTCGCCGTGGTCCACGTGGACCTCGACAACCGGTCCTCGGTTCCGTTCCCGCCAGCGATCGCTGCGGAGCTCGACCGATGTCGTGCCATCACCCGGGCCATCCCGTGGCCGATCCCCACGAGTGGCGCGGTGGGCGTGCGTCGGGGTTGATCCAGGACCGGAGCCGTGACGAGCGATCGCCGCCGACCGCTCAGGGCCCAGCCAGTAAGCTGCTCAGGGCACTAGAATCGAGACTGTCTCCACGACACATGCCGGCTTGTCTCCACCCTCACGTTCGATGGTGAGTCGCGTGATGACCTCGTGGCCACGTTCGCTCGAGGTGACCGAGATCAGGTCGGCACCGGCGCGCACCTTGGAGTTCACCGGCACCGGCGCCGGAAACCGGAGCTTGTTGGCGCCGTAGTTGACGCCCATCTTCACTCCTTCGACCTTGTAGATCTGCCACACGAGCTGCGGGACCAAGGAGAGGGTGAGATAGCCGTGCGCAATGGTGGTCCCGAAGGGACCTTGTGCAGCATCTTCGGGACGGACGTGGATCCACTGGTGGTCACCTGTGGCGTCGGCGAACGCGTCGATCTGCTGTTGCGTCACCGTGTGCCAGCCGGAGAAGCCGAGGTGGCTCCCCACGGCCTGTTCGAGCTCGGCGACGTCTTTGAAGACTCTCACGCCACCGGTCCGCCGGCGACGTAGAGCACCTGGCCGGAGACGAACCCTGCCTCCTCGCTTGCGAAGAACGAGACCGCATGAGCAACGTCGTCGGGGCGACCGGTGCGCGCCACCGGAATCTGGGCAGCAGCGCTGGCCTTGAATTCCTCGAAGGGGACGCCCACGCGCTCGGCGGTTGCGGCGGTCATCTCTGTCTCGATGAAACCGGGCGCGACCGCGTTTGCGGTCACGCCGAACTTGCCCAGCTCGATCGACAACGTCTTGGTGAATCCCTGCAGCCCGGCCTTGGCGGCCGCGTAGTTGGCCTGCCCCCTGTTGCCCGCCGCCGATGTGCTCGAGAGATTGACTATCCGTCCGTACGCCGCTTCGGTCATGTGCTTCTGCACCGCCCTGCTCATGAGGAACGCACCGCGGAGGTGGACGTTCATCACGCTGTCCCAGTCGTCCGTGCTCATGCGAAACAACAGATTGTCGCGGAGGACTCCCGCGTTGTTGACCAGAACGGTGGGAGCGCCGAGCTCGTCGGCAACACGACGGACTGCCTGGTCGACGGCCGACTCGTCGGCCACGTCCGCACCGACACCCAGAGCCGTCCCTCCGGCGGTTTCGATCTCGTCGACGACCGCCTTGCAGGTGGCCGCGTCGAGGTCGATGACGGCGACCGCCATTCCGTCGCTGGCAAGTCGACGGCACACGGCCGCGCCGATGCCGCGGGCACCTCCGGTGACGATCGCTACACGGGTGTGAGTCATCGGAACTCCTCCTGTCGATCCTGCGTGGGATTCGAGTGATGGCAGGACCGCCGCTGCGCCCTCGGAGGGCGCTCTGTTGCGGTGTCCGGTCGGATGTGCTGCCCGTCAGCTTGAAACATGCCTGCGTCCTGGCCAAGCTCGAACCAGGCGTACTTCTCGTGCCGCACGAAGCCTGTCGGTCTGTTCGTTGACCTGCTCGCTTCCGAGTCCGTCATCGTTCGGCGGCCCGGTGATGCACTCCCGGCGCGTAGGGACAGGTGAGCCGGGGGTCGATGGCAGAGCCCATGGGCATCTCCTCAGACCCATCCGAGCTGTTGCATCGAGGCGACGTCGTTCCAGATCTTCGTGATGTGGCGGATCTTGCCGTCGTCGAAGGACATGTCGTAGACGGAGTCGGTTGCCACGCTCTTTCCGGTGGGTGCGACAGGGCCGCCTCCGCCGGTGTGAGTGCCATGGAAGACTCCGTAGACGACCACCTTGCTTCGCACGCTGTCCACGGCGAACGATCTGATCTCCGGACGGCCGTCGGGCACGGGGGTGAAGAAGCCCTTCATCCACTCGGTGTAGGCCTGGACGCTGTCAACACCCTGAAGGGCAGCGGCCTGGGCCGCGAATGTGGCGTCCGGGTGGCAGTAGTGCTGGCAGTTGTCCCACCCGCCGCCGGTCTCGCAGGCTTCGAAGAACCTTTCGGCAGTCTCCCCGATCCCAGTCATCATCATTCCTTCCGTTGGTCGTTGGCAGAGGTTCCATCGCGACAGTGCTGCCTAGCCCGACGACCGCAAGGAACGCCGGCAGGACCTGCTCACCTGAATGCTGCAGAACCTGAACCAGGAGCGGGTAACGAGGATCCGAGAACATTCCCCCTGTCACTGGTCGAAAACCACAAAGACAGACGACGCATCGGCGCTTCGCCGACGCCAGGCGCGCGCTACGGGCAGCGGCGGGCAGCGCCACCTGCATCTGTGGAATTCCGCAGGGATTCCTCGGCGAATTTGCACTCTCCCCGTATCCGGTCCGAAAGCGCTCGTCCCACCATCGGTACAGGCAAGAGGCCCGCTTCACACGACGGGCCGAGGCCGTGAACTGATCTCCCGACAGTTCTGCTTCTCCTCCATGAAAGTAGGCACATCTGATGGCACGACGCACCGGTTTCGTCTGGCACGAGAAGTACGCGTGGTTCAACTTGGGGCAGGACGCAGGTTTCGTGCACCCGGACGGCATGACGATCCAGCCCGACACGCACGTGTACGACCTGGAGGTTGTGCGCAGATTCCGCAACCTGCTCGATGTGAGCGGACTGCTCGATCAACTCACCCGCGTCGTGCCGCGTCATGCGAGCGACAAGGAGCTGGGCCGCGTCCACACGCAGGAGATGATCGACGCGACCAGGGAGCTGTCCGACCTGCCGATGGGCGGCGAGGTCGGGCTCTTCGCTCCTATCCCCCGAGGCACTTTCGAGATCGCGTCGCTTGCCGCCGGTGGCGCGATCGCTGCCGTTGAGGCCGTCATGAACGGCGACGTCGACAATGCATACGCGCTGCTGCGCCCCGCTGGGCACCACTCAGAGCCCGAGCAATCCGTGGGCTTCTGCGTCTTCTCCAACGCGGCCATCGCCACGCGCCACCTCCTCGAAGAGCTCGGTGTGGAGCGAGTGGCCCTCGTCGACTGGGATGTCCACCACGGCAACGGAACCCAGGCCGCGCTGTACGACGAGCCCAGGGCGTTGACCATCTCCATCCACCAGGACCGTCTCTTTCCCCCGGACAACGGCTTCGTGGAGCAGATCGGCGCAGGCGACGCCGTAGGAACAAACCTCAACATCCCGCTGCCCGCTGGCTGCTCGGCCGCGGCGTACCACGAGGTCTACGACCGGATCGTCATCCCGGCGCTCAGGAGGTTCCGCCCCGACATCATCATCATCCCGAGCGGCTTCGACGCGGGTCACATGGATCCCATGGGCCGGATGCAGATGCACTCTGAGGGCTATCGGGAGCTCACGCGCAAGCTGATGGCCGTTGCTGATGAACTGTGCGGGGGGCGGTTGGTGTTCCTACACGAGGGCGGCTACTCCCGTTGGACGGTGCCGTTCTACGGCCTCGCCGTGATGGAGGAGCTGTCCGGCATCGACACCGGCGTGGTTGACCCCTATCAGGGCTGGGCCTCGACTGAGCATCTTGGTCTGATCGCCCACCAGTCTGCAGCGATCGATGCAGCGGCGGTGAACCTCGAACGGGTTCCCGAACACGGCCGACCCGTCCACGCCCCGGCCTGACTGCGCCACCGTCTCCGTAGACGACGCTCCCAACGGGCTTCTGAGCGCGGCAGTGAGGAGAGTTCTGTTGCACCTGACGCCTACTGTGCGGCACAACCTCGAGCTCTTCCTCGCTACGGACCCCGCCCGACGGCGACTCGCCGCGGCCTGCAGCTGAACGCTCTGAGGCGACAGCGCTGGTCGCGAGCGCAGTCGTCGAGGCTGCCAGGAACGGGGGGCGCCACGCGGAGGCGGTGGCGGTCGGCTGGACCAAGGCCATCGCGGCCGTCGCGATGCCGGACTGACGCGTCCACGACTTGGCACAGGACTGCGAGTGTCGGTGCGGATTCGAAGGTCGTGCAGCGCATCCTGGGGCACGCTTCCGCTGCCGTGACGTGGTGAACCGTTAGGTGATGCGTCGTGCGGTTGGGCCGAGGGTGAACCGGCGCCCGGACAGACCATCGCCCAAGCTGCGGGAAAGCGGCATTCGTGCCTGGTGCCCGAGGTCAGCCAGGCGGTCCACGATCACCACAATCCATTACCACTCGTGGTCGGTGAGCGTGTCGAGCCAGTCGAAGACCTCGTCGTGAAGCTCGGCGTCTGCCACCCCTGGAGAGCGATGAATCCTGCCCAGACGGGGTCATAGTCCGAGGTCGCGGCTGGAGGTGGTCTGCACGGCCTGGGCCGGGCGGATGTAGCGCTCGATGAGGATGTCGATGCGCCGGTGCCGGGTCTGGGCGGCGATCCTTTCGACGGTGATGCCGGCGAGGGCGGCGCTGGTGGCGTGACCGGCGCGCAGCGAGTGTCCGCTGATCCGGTCGCCGGCGAACCCGGCAGCGGTTGCGCGTTCCTTGACGATGTTGGAGACGGCGTTGCCGGATATGGGCTGGAGCGAGGGGCGTCGGCCGCGCAGGCTGGTGAAGAGCGGGCCGGGCTGGACGCCGCGGAGGGTCAGCCAGGCGTCCAGCGCGGCGACGGGGTCGGTCAGGGCGTGACGTCCGTGGGCGACGCCGACGACCTGTCCGCGGGCCTCTTGGTCAGTCTTGGACCGGTGCAGGTGCAGCAGCACTCCCCCGGGCTTGGCCTCGACATCGGCCAGCGTGAGCGCGGCGAGCTCGGAGCGACGCAGGGCGCCGGCGAATCCGAGCAACACGATCGCGGTGTCACGGACACCGCGGACGGTGGTGCGGTCGATCGTGGCGACGATCTGGCGCACGTCGGCGACGCTCAACGGGCGGGCAGGGCGGCGCGGGGTGCGGCCGATGATCCGGCGCAGTCCACGGCGGACCTGCCGGACCGCCTCGTGGTCGACCGGGTCATCGGCGCCGTGGCAGCGGTGCCGGTGTCCGATGGCCGAGCAGGCCGAGTCGATCGTAGCCAGGGAGCGGCCCTGCTCGGCGCACTCGGTCAGGTAGGCGCAGACCGCGGCCGGCTGCGCCGGGAAGGGCACGATCCCCCGTTTGGAGCACCAGCGCATCCAGCGTCGCCAGGCGAACGCGTAGACCTTGCGGGTCGATGCGGCGTGGGTGGCGGCCAGCGCCGCGGCGATCCGGGTCGCGTCGTCCTCGGTGAGCCCGGCCCACGGGTCATTGGGAGTGTTGGCCGGGAGGTCAGTGGCAGAGATCTGGGCCAAGGATTCGATCAGGGCGGTGCGCGAGGTTGTCATCGCAGGGTTGTACCGGGACCTCCGCGAACCGCCCCGTCGACCCCTCCGCGCGGACCGGGTCCGCACCGGGGCTCCATTGAAAAGTGCGAGTAAACGCGGAGTGGCCATGCTGTCTCCCTGATCGGGATGACGGGCATCGGCCCTGACCTGCAGGTTTGGTGGAGCTGAGGGGATTCGAACCCCTGACCTTCTCTGAAGGACCTGGCCCATGGAGTCTTCGATGAACCTCGGTCTCGCTCGACCCAAACCGCCCAATCTGCAGCCCTGCAACGGATGTGAGATCTTCTGGGCGTCCACGCTACCCCATGTCTTCGGACGGTCTCGGAGGACTTCGTCTGCCATTTCTGCTGACTTTCCGGTACATGCTGGCTCAGGGAGCCAGCCACCTCACCAGAAGCAGACCAACGGGCCGAGGTACGCAGGGTGGGATCATGGCGCGCGCCGTGAGGCTCGCCCGCAAACAAGTTGTTGTGTTCAGATTCCTCTGCCACTGACACAACAACTTCGCATAGACTTGGCGGAAGTTGTTGTGTCCGAAATAGTTCGCCTCCTGCACAACAACTTCATCTACGAACTGGAAGGAAGCGCTACGCATGGCCCGCGGACGCCCCTCACGCCAGACCATCTACGCCCAGCTCGATGAGGCGATCGAAGATCTGCGCTCACGCATGGGCGGGCTTCCCAGCCCGGCAGAGGCAGAGGCGATCTGGTCCGAGCTCTGGCACCAGGAGGCGCACCACTCCACCGCACTCGAGGGCAACACCTTGATCCTCAACGAGGTCCGCAAGCTCCTCGATGAAGGACGGGCAGTCGGTTCGAAGGAACTGAAGGAGTACATGGAGGTCGTCGGCTACGGCGCCGCGGCCAAGTGGGTGTACGGCCAGGCGATGGAGCCCGGTGACTGGACCACCGGCGATCTCTTGAGCATCCAGGAGGTCCGGACCGTTCACCACGAGGCGATGACGCCGGTCTGGAACGTAGCGCCCCATCCGCACGCGACGCCCGCGGAGACACCCGGCAATTGGCGTCAGCACGACATCCAGCCGTTCCCGGAGGGGATGACACCTCCCCCATTCCCCGAGGTCGACCATCGCATGACCGACTGGGTGAATGAGGTGAACAAGATCCGGGAAGTCGACGAGACGCCGTTCCCGGAGCGCCTGGCACGGATCCACAACGACTTCGAGAGGATCCACCCCTACCTCGACGGCAACGGCCGTACCGGCCGACTGCTGCTCAACCTTCTTCTCGTCAGGCTCGGCTACCCGCCCGCGATCGTATTCAAGAATGAGCGTGAGAGGTATCTCAAGGCGATGCGCAAGGCGGACAGGGGCGAGTACGGCCCCTTGGGTGAACTGATCGCTCGCGCGGTCACCAACAACCTCTACCGCTTCGTAGTCCCCGCTGTGGCCGGTCCCGCGCGGCTCGTGCCACTCGCCAGCCTCGTCGACCCGAAGAACGGAGTCACCGCCACGTCGCTTCGAGCAGCTGCCGAGCGAGGCCGGCTTCGCGCCCAGAAGTCGGAGAACGGAACCTGGCTAAGTTCGAAGAACTGGTTGGCCGAGTACGAGCGCAACAAGCACCGCCGCGTCAAGGGCTGATGCAGTGAGCGCCCTGCACGAGGAACTGGAGAGCTTGAGGCGCGAGAACGCGCGCCTCCGCAAGCTTCTCAAGCTGACCGATGCAGAAGCCGCACCGCCGCATGGAACCCAAGCGGCGTGGTTCGACAAGGCGCCGGGACCGGTGGACGCGCGATCACCCTCGCAGGCCAAGGTCGAGTTCTACGCCGCGCTGTTCGGTGCGAGGCGCGACGTGTACGCGGTCCGCTGGGAGAACGCTCGCACAGGAAAGTCGGGATGGATGCCGGCGGTCGAGGGCGGCTGGCGCAAGGGACGTCCCGCCTCCGAGATCCGGCACCTTCCCTTGACCATGGACGTCATCGCCGCTCACTTGACGGGCGACATCCACATCGGCCTGTATCCGATGCTCCGTTCTGACCGGACCTGTTGGCTGGCCGCGGACTTCGACGGCCAGGCCGCCATGCTCGACGCACTCGCGTATCTCAAGGCAGCCAGAGCCGTGGGAGCGCCGGCGGCGCTGGAGGTCTCTCGTTCCGGCGTCGGAGCACACGTGTGGATCTTCTTCACCGACCCCATTCCGGCAGCCACCGCGCGCCAACTCGGGACCGCTCTTGTCCGCGAGGCGATCGCGATCCGTGGCCGCATGGACCTGCGCTCTTACGACCGGCTCTTCCCCTCTCAGGACGTGCTGCCCGGGCAAGGCCCGGGGAACCTGATCGCAGCCCCGCTTCACGGCAGGTCACGCAAGCTCGGCACCACGGTCTTCCTCGACCTGGCCACGCTGGAACCCTTCGACGACCAGTGGGAGTACCTCTCGACCCTGGAGAGGCTGACCTCCAAACAGGTCGCAAAGCTCGCCTCCGCGCTCCGGGAACCCACAGTCGGTGCGCGCGTCGATCGCGCTCAGCCCGCACGATCGACCAGAACCCAGCCGAACCCGGCGCCGATCGTGCATCTCGGTCTCGACGGGACCGTCAGGATTCCGGGCTCCGAACTGACACCGTCGCTCTACGCCACCCTGAAACACGCAGCGTCGACCTACAACCCTGAGTTCTACGACCGACAGCGGCGCCGCCAGTCGACCTGGAATGTCCCGCGCATCATCACCTCCTACGACGAGACGCTCGATGATCACCTCGTCCTTCCACGTGGGCTGCGGGACACCGCGACAAGGCTCATCGAGGAGGCCGGCAGCAAGATCGAGGTCGATGACGCGCGCATCATCGGAGCAGCCGTGGATCTCTCCCCCACCCTTGATCTCCAGACGCAGCAGCTCGAAGCCGTGGAGGCCGTGCTCCCGCACGAGCTCGGGCTCCTCGTCGCGCCTCCTGGCTCGGGCAAAACGGTGATGGCCTGCGCCGTCGTCGCACAGCGCGCGATCCCCACGCTCGTGTTGGTAGACCGCAAGACGCTCGCTGACCAGTGGCGCCGCCAGATCCAGGACCTCCTCGGCATCAAGCCGGGGCAGCTCGGCGGCGGCCGTTCCAAGCTCACCGGAGTAGTCGACATCGCGACCCTGCAAACCTTGGCCCGTCGCACCGATCTTGCGGACAAGCTGAGCACCTACGGTCAGGTCATCGTGGATGAGTGCCACCACATCCCAGCGGCCGCTTTCGAGACCGCCGTCCGCACCATCCCAGCCCGCTTCTGGGTAGGGCTGACAGCTACCCCCTACCGTCGCGACGGCCTCGATGACCTCATCGGCTTCCAGCTCGGCCCGGTCCGCCACACCTTTGCCCACGCCGACCCTGACACCCTTGAGGGTGCCAGCGCCGAGCGGCCACGCCCTGTGCTGGTCGTCCACCCCACGACATTCCGGTTGGCGGAACCCGTCGACTTCTCGATCCCAGGCGCGATCACGAGCGTTCACTCGGCACTAGCAGAGGACGTGGCACGCAACGAGCAGATCCTCGCTGACGTGGTCGACGCTCTGGGGCGCGGACGACACTGCCTGGTCCTGGCCCAGCGCAAGGGTCACGTCGACCACCTGGCAGCAGCACTCACGCTGCTGGGGCTGGACCCAGTGGTACTCAAGGGCGGGATCGGCGCCAAGCAACGCGCCGCGGCAAACGAGCGGCTGGTCCCCACCGATCACGGCCCACCGTTGCTCATCATCGCCACTGGCCACTTCGTCGGGGAGGGCTTCGACTGTCCCGCGCTCGACACTCTCTTCCTGGCCGGGCCGATCTCGTTCAAAGGACGCCTCGTCCAGTACGTCGGCCGGATCCTTCGGGCCCATCCAGGCAAGCCGACTGCCGAGGTGCACGACTACCACGATGTCGAAGTTCCAGTTCTCGCGGCAGCGCTCACCAAGCGCGCACCCGGCTACACCGCCCTCGGCTTCCCCGACCCTCGCAGAGCCACGTGATCTCCCCCAGACCAGCAGAGTGAAACGCGCAAGTGACACACCAAGACGCGGCGTAGTCGTTCCGGTCAGAGTCCCAGGTCGCGGCTGGTGGTGCTAGCGAGCGCTTCGAGGGGGCGGATGTAGCGGGTGAGCAGGATCGAGAGGTCTTTGTGCCGAGTCTGGGCGGCGATCCGGTCAAGGTGGACTCCTGCTTGGAAGGCGGTGGTCGCGTGGCCGGCGCGCAACGAGTGGGCGGTGATGCGCTCGGCGGGCAGGCCAGCGTCGGCGGCACGAGCTCGGAGCATGCGGGCAATCGCGTTGCCCGACAGTGCCCGGAGGCTGACGTTGGCATAGAAGAGCCGGGTGAACAGCGGCCCGGACTCGTTGCCGCGGTGGACGCGCCAGGTCGCGAGGGCCTGGATCGGGTCGGTGGCGGCGTGGTTGCCGTGGGCGACGCCGACGACGGCGCCTTCGGCGTCCTGGTCGGTCTTGGAGCTGCGCAAGTGGAGCAGCAGGCCGCCGGGCTTGGGTTCGATGTCGTCCAGGGTGAGCGCGACCAGCTCGGAGCGGCGCAGCGCCGAGGCGTAGCCGAGCAGGATGATCGCGGCGTCGCGGGCGCCGAGTGGGGTGTCGCGGTCGATGGTGCCGAGGATCTGCCGGAGGTCGGCCGGGGTGAGTGGGCGGGCTTGGCGGACCGGGGCGACGCCGTAGGTGCGGCGCAGGCCGCGGCGGACCTCGCGGACGGCGTGGTGGTTGGCCGGGTCGGGGACACCGCGGACGCGGTGCACGTGGCCGATCGCGGAGCATGCCACGGTGAGGGTCTGGACGGTGGTCCCGGACTCGGCGCGTTCGGCGAGGTAAGCGCACAAGGTCATCGGGTCGGCGGGGAAGGCGTCGAGGTCGCGGGCGTGGCACCAGCGTTCCCACTGGCGCCACAGGTTGGCGTAGACCTTGCGGGTCGAGGCGGCGCGGGAAGCCGTGACCGCGGCACCGATGCGCTGTAGGTCAGTGGCGGACAGGCCGTCGTGCGGCTGCAGCCAGGAAGGGGTGGCATCGAGGTTCATGCGCGACTTCATAGCCGAGCGGGCCTGCTCCCCCGGCTCGTCGCGAGATCGCCGGGGCCGACGGCGACCAAGGACAGGGACGAAAATTCTGACTTTTCGGTACCTGGGTCGCAGCCCAGAATGACCGCCCAACCGAGCTCGTGCCCCGAGCGACGATCGCTGATCGCTGATCGCCGATCGACGTCAACGACCCGAGGCCGGAACGGCGTCAACATCGCGCTGCCCGAATGAAGTTTGCTTGCGGGCGGGGGCGGAGGCGGCGGAACTTACCCGCGAGATCTCAAGCGAGTGCAGAAATCCTGGATCTGCGTCGTGACGTCGGCTGGGACGTATCGCCAGCTCTGTGGTGGCTGGATGCCGATGTCGCGGATGACGGCGAGCGGGATGGGCTGGATGGCTGAGACGACGCTGTCGAGTTGGAGTGCAAAAGCTTGGTCAGTGCCGTCGAAATACGCGTCGTAGTCAAGCTCGTCGATCGCGGCGGCCGCGCCGTACTCGTCCCAGATTTCGATAGGGGTGCCTTCGCGGACGCCAGTCAGGTGGGCCCAACCGACGACTGCGCGCGTCGGTGTGGACGAGTACAGGATGACGAGGGAGCCGTCAGGGAGGTTCGGGCGGGTGCGACGCAGTTCGACGGTCTTGGTGCCATCGAGGATGGCGTTCGCGTACTGGGGTTTGACTGAGATGAACAGTGCCCGTTCGTTGGGTCCCTCGGCGCCTTGGTCGGCGGTCGCTGTGGCTGTAGAAGCAGACTTCGTGCGGCGTTCACGGCCGGCCGATGCGGTCGCGGCGCGGAGGCCGGCTTCGAGGGCTTTGACCGCTTCTTGTGCGACTCGAGGGACTCTCATCGGCGCATTCCCTCCTCGTACAGTCGCTGAAAAACCACCGCGTCGACCGGGTACGGCGACTGAATCGTCAACTTAGCAGCGTCCTTCGACAGTTCCTGGACCCGCGCCAGGGGGATGGGCCTGCGGAAGATCTCGGTGTCTGCGAACCGTAGCGCGTTGACCTTTCCGCGCCTGTCCCGGCTGGCGCGGACCTGGTCGAGGGTGAAGACGCCGATGTTGGCGAACTCCCGGTGCAGAACCTCCGGGGTTCCGATGACGCTCTCGACGAGCCGGGAGCAGGCGACGATCTCCTTGTCTCGCCGACTTGAGTACCAAAGCACCCTTCCCGGGGCCGCGGGTCGTGACTGTCCGCTGCGGTAGTAGACGTGCTCACGCGACAGGCCCAGGTCAGCGGGTCGGGCCAGGAGCGTGGGGACGTGCCCGAGGAGGTCGTCGGCGTATGCGCCACGTATCGGCACGAGGTAGGTGCTGAGCTCAGGGTGAAGGACCTTCGCAGGCCAGAGCACTCGCTCGTACTCGGACGCGTCGACCGCCGAGGTCAGCTCGTCGGGGAGAGCAAGCCCCGTCTCTGCGGCGGCCGTTCGGACCTGGGCCCAGGAACCGACCACGGCCAGGACCGTGGCGGTGAGGACACCGGCTACGTCCGGACCGAACCCGTCGCGATGCAGTTCCGCGATGACCGCGGTCGCTGCGTGTCTATCTATGAGGCGTACCGATGTCAGGCCGGAGTGGGCAGCCCTTCGGCGCAGCGCCCGCGAGATTTGGCGTGCGATCGTGGGAAGGAGGGGGCCGCGCTGGATACGCAGTAGGGGGACATCGAGGCCGTTGTTCGTGGCCTGTGCGGACCAGATCGCCAGGACCTCGCCGTCAGGGGTCAGCGTGACCTGGCGGTCATCGGTTCCGGCTGTTGTTTCGGCGAGGTCCTTGATCTGGACGCGGAACTCGACCTTCTTCTCGCCCGACTCGAGGTTGAGCATGCTGGTGAGTCGCTCCGGGTTCCAAGTCGCTGCGTCCCCGCGGGTGACCTGGTAGTGGGTCTCCTCGAGCTGCGCCGGCAGGTAGCTGGCGGTGTCGGCACGGCGGTCGATGAATGCTGGTAGCTCTGTGGGGTAGAGGACGGCGAAGTCTCGTCCATCTGCTGCCGCAGGTCCCAGGTGGGTCACCGCCGGAGCGTCACGGGTCACGAAAACGTCTGCTCCGCCAAGGATGGCCTCGGCGATGAGGGTTGCGTCTGTTTTCAGACTCGGGTCCTTCATGAGTTCCTCGGCCGGCACGTGGGCGAGAAGGTTGTCGCGCAGACGCCGCACGTCGTTGCGGTTGCCGTTGAGGACTTTCAGACCGCCGGCCGCGGCGGTCTGAAGGAGCGCGTCGCGTTCGCGGACGTCTGCGGTCCGGTTCAGCTCTCCTGTGAGGGAGAATGGCCGTGCCAGCCGAATCTGTTCGGACGCTGCGAGGATTGCAACCGTGCCCGAGAACCGCTGGCGTCGCTTCGTGGATGTGCCGTACAGGTCGCAGAACACGTTGCTGTCGACAGCTGCGACCAGCTGGTCAGGGTCCTCACTGGGCAGGGTCAGCAGTGTCGCCGCGGACTCGTTGTGCCGGACCCACTCAGTCATCGGTTCGCGGGTCTTGCCGCGTCCCGTTCGGCGGCGAACCGGCTCAAACCCGAGTGAGGGCCACGCTGCGGCAGCCTTCCAGTCGTCACGGCAGCTCAGTCGCAGACCGAGACGGTCCGAGCATCGGTCGAGCACTGCATCAGTCAGGCCTTGGGCAATGCCTCGTCCGCGGCACTCCTCTGCGACGCATAGGTGCGCGATACGCGCGTACCTGTCGGCGCGAACTGTCGGCGCGTACAAGCAGTACCCGGCCAGCGCCTCGGTTCCATCGTCGAACGTTCGGATCGCCAGGACGATGTTGCCGCTGGTTGCTGCCTGATGAAACCCAGCGAACGGCATATGCCCTAGCCAGTTGCGATGTTTGTCGCCCAGTTCGATGACCTTCTCGACCCAGTTCGCGGGCACAGTCTCGATGCCGACGACGCGGATCGTGTCGCCATCGAGGTTCTGGGTTGCCCGAGTCACGTCAGACAGTCTCACCCAGGCGAGGACCGCGTGCCTGCTACTCGGCAGTTCACGCACCATGGGCTCCGTGATCGCCGAGGAGCGGTGCTCCAATCCGGACTGTCCGACGAACGACTCGGATCTGGCGCCAATCGCGGAGGGCGAAGCGTTCTGGCACCGCGGGCCACGCGGGACGGAGCCGGACGAAGCCGGACGAAGCCGGACGGAGCCGATTCTCAGCCGCCCTTGCCTCGTCGCCGGAACGGCGCGAACGGATGCAGGTCGCGCAGGTTCACGCCGTCGGGGTCCTTCAAGACCTTCACGAGCGCAACCAGGTAGTAAGCGCCGAACACAAGCGGTAGTCCGGCGTGGACAAAGAGAGTCGACACGGGTGACCTCCAGGAACCCTGGGCCGGTCCCGGATCCGGCCCGAGCTGCTGGGACCGAAAGAAGTGACGTCTCGCCGGTGGTGTCAGGTGCTGCTCAGCGGGGGAACTGGTCCGGGCCAGCTATGTCCGCTGTCCTGCCCTCTCGACCCTCGGGGCCTCAAGTAGTTGGAGCCTCTGGCCCCGTCCGTCCTGCCGCGCCCTCGGGGCTTGGACAGGTCGTAGGTGTTGCACCGAGATTTACCGGATCTCGTAGCCGTAGTGCCCATGTCGGGCGGGTTACTCCGTCGCGGAGCTGGCCATGTCGGCCGAGTCTGAATCTGTGCAAGTCCCGTCGCGGAACCGTCGGCCATCGCGGCCTTCTGGAACGACGATACCGGGTGCCTCCGACCAAACAGGGAAACCTTCACCGGCTTTTCGGCCGCGCGGACAATGGGTGCCTGAACGGTCGGCACGTCATGGCATCGTCGTGGCCATGACCGACTTCAAGCTCAGCGCTGCGACCGTCGACCTGGACCCCGCGAAGGGCCGGCTCCTGCTTACATACCGCCTGTCGGGGCAGGAGCCCACGAACGGTCACTGGCTCGTATCCACCACCCTCGTCGGTGGACCGGACGGGCCTATCCAGCAGTTCGGGTTCAAGTTGGTCGACGGCGATGTGGTCTCAGTGTTCCTCTTCGATCACGTGAATGCCGGCCAGAAGAACTACACGCAGAACCCACAACGGGTCGGCGACAAGTGGACCGTCTCATTCCCCGCCGAAGACGTCGCGGTCGCACCAGGAGCCCAGTGGCGCGCCGACCTCGATGTCGACGGCACCGAGCGCGGCCACATCGAAGGTCACCTGAACTAGCTCCCTGGGTTCTGCTGCTCTCGAAGGTCGACCGGAACACCCTCGGGGTACAGCAGCGATGGGGCCCTCGCCAGGGCCCGCCACCTGTCATAGGAGCCAAGGTCGGGGCCGATCAGGTTAATAGCGAGCTCCAACCCGAAGATGCTCATCGCGAAAAACGCACTCTCCCGGTCATCTGGGATGAGCAGATCCATCTCCCACACCCGCTGGTCATCGGGAAGGTTCTCCTCGAACAGATGGTCGGCGTCGTAGATCCTTTCGACGCGTACACCCCAGTGCTTCGGACCCTCGCCGTATCTGGCGAACCTGCGACACGGCTCAAGCTCGGGAGCACCGAAAATCGACTCAAGGCCCTCGGGGAAGTCCAGGTTTCGGTGCACCAGATGCTCCAAGCCGGCTTTGGCAAGGAACCGGGCGACATCTCTGGTCGGGTCAGGCCTATCTGGGCTCGGGAACGAAGCACACGTCGGCCACGCTCCTGGGTTCTTCGTCAGCCATGCGGCATCGGTTGCGCTCACGTCGAGTGAGAACGGGATCTTCAGGGCCGGGTGCCGTTCCAACCTGCCGGGTATCCCGTTTCCCAGGACCACATCCATGCCCGGGATCCGCCCGCGCTTGTTCTGCACACCCTCCAGGTGACGAAGCGCAAGGATGGCCGGCGAGTTCAGGAACGGACCTTCAACCTTCCGGGCGAAGTAGTTATTGCACCGGTCGCAGACCAATCCAGGGGGAAGAACGAGGGTGGTGTTTCCAAGCGACTCCGGCACGATGTGCTCGACGCTGACCGACGTACTTGAGTCCTGCAAGCAGAACAAGCAAACGCGACTTTCCATGCTCGCCTCCTCCAGTCGCCGGGTAGGTGACCTAGCCGACCCTAGGAGCAACCTCCGGCGCCACTGGTTTCCGACGAGGACGTGCGCCCTGTCCACCGCGCGGAGGCCGTCGCTGCCAGGGAGGACGGCCGAGCTTTGCGTCCAAACGGCACCCGGATCCGGCTACTTACCGGAAGTCGGATGGTGACGGACAGCGACGTATTGCCTTCACCCAGCGCGGGTCAAGTTCGTCCAGATACTCGACCCGAACGATGGTGTAGTTCTTCGACACCATGTGCAGGGAGGTCTGGGCGGGGAAGATCCCGCGCTTGCCTGGCACTCCCCAAGCATCCGCAGAGTAGGGAGTGTCAAACGCCTTGTCGTAGTCGTAGCCCGATGCGTTCTCGTCGAACCAGATGGCCACGTGCTCAGGGTGTCCGCGGCCCGACCACAACTGCTTCCAGCTCGGTTTGAGCCACTCTGCCAGCGGCGCTTGCACATTCATTTTCGACAGGTCCAATGTTTGTCCTCTCTCAGTGGGTGGGTCGAGGACTCTACGCCTGGCTCCGTGACGTGGACGTACGAATTCGCACCAAGCCGTAGCCTCTTCATCGCCAGGAACCGTCGAGCGACACTACAGGCGCGGACGGGCGAACGTTGGCACCTTTGACTCGTTGCTTCAGCCAGGTTCGCGAGCGTGGTGAGCTGCATTTCCATCGGCACCGCAAGGTTGGTCCCGTCAGGCCGACGGGTTCAGCCGCCGGCAATGAGGAACGGTCCTCGACATCGGTCGGGCCTCCCAGGGCACGATAGGAAGGTGACCGCACGCCACCACCTCGTCCCGCAGTTCTACCTGCGCAACTTTGCTGACGGCAACGGACAGGTCGCCCTGGTCGATCGCGATGACCCGGAACGAGTGATTCTGAACGCAGTTCGCAAAGCTTGCTCAGAAGTCGGCTTCTACCGTATCGAGACTGAGGTTCTGGCGCGCGAGGAAGACCGCGTCAGTCACGATCCAGAGTCAGTTGAGCAGCACCTGAGCATGTTCGAACAGTCGGCCGCTCCTGCGATCTACAAGCTCCTCCGGACGGCATTCGCGGACTTCACCCGCGACGACTGGTTCCACATGATCAACTTCATCGCCTTGCAAACTGTCCGCGGGCATCGGTGGCGAGAAGATTTCAACGCCCTTGCGACGCAGGCCATGCGCGTACATCTTGGAGCGACCGTCACTGACGAGACCATTGCCCAGTGGCTGCGCGACGAGGGCCGACCTGTCCACCCGACCGCCATCTCGGACTACCGGGAACAGATGGTCGGTCCCGACCGCCCGAGGCTGATCGCCCCGGACGCGGTTCACATTCAGGAGGGCTTCAAGCTCGCGCTCGGCGATCTCGGTGAGCGGCTGGCTGATGACATGCGATGGTCATTGATCGCCAGCGATAGCGTCCAGATCCTGACCTCGGACGAGCCAGTTTGTTGGTGGGCCGCTGGTAACACTCCGGTGGGCTACGGCTCGGCCCAGGTGGTGTGGTTGCCCCTTAACCCGCGTGTGGTACTCCAACTAATGGACGCTGATGTCACCACCGAAGACCTTGGGCTGCCGTCTCCGAGCACACCCAGCGGGCGAGACGAACTGTGCCGCTTCATCAACAGCCAAGTCGGCGGCCAGGCGCACCGGTGGATCGTGCACCGACCCGGCGATCGGCCCCTCGACGACGTCATCCTGGCTCCGCGCACCGCATGGGGCGACGAACTGGTCAGTGTCGAGGAAACGGGCAACACCCGGCGGGAGATCTGGGTGCATCGTCGGCTTCCTGCTGTCACATAGCCCATGGTTCCGAGATAGTTGTGTACCGGGCCGACCAGCGGCCTGATCATCAACGCGCGACAAGACCAACCCGAAGGAGCGCCGGCGAATGATCTTGCTCATCAGCTACGACCTGCTCGGCCACGAGCGCCCGAGTGCATACGAGGCCGTCAAGGAAGTGATTGAGGGAAGCGCCAACTCCTGGAAGAAGCCGCTCTACTCGCAATGGTTCGTTGAGACCACCGACACCGTCGAGACTTGGAGCGAGCGCCTCAAGGAGGTCATGGACAAGGGCGACAAGTTGCTCGTCATCAAGGTCCAGGCGCCCTACCAGGGTTGGCTCCCAAAGGAGATCTGGCCTTGGCTCAAGGAGCGGGTGTAGCTGCGGCGCTCGCGTCCCCAGGCAGGTGAATTCCTAGATGCTTCCTCGACGGTCATGAGGATGCCTGGCCTGCTAGTGCGAGTGCGCTTGGCACTCCTTCAGGTGACCATGCATCGCCGCCCTGATCGCTCGAACGCCCTCCATATGCTGAAGGCCAAGACCGCCGAAGATCTGACAGCCACACCAGAGCCGGTGGTCCCCCGGTTCTCCGGCACCACGTTGGTAGATCTCCACGATGCCTTGCGGCTGTGATGCATCCGTGGCCCAGACGTCGTTGTGCGCGAAGTATCTGGCTTGCCGGTTGTTGACGGCGGCAACTGCGTACAGGGTGCCGTGATAGTCGACGGTGTTGTTCGAGAACCCGGCGCCGCTCGGATACAGGTGATAGATCTTGTTCGCCATGCCGTTCACTCCCCTGGTAGGAACCTCCATCCTCGCCGTCCGGCGCGAGGTCCGCTGAACCTCTAGCCTCCAAGGGTGACCTCGTTGACCGCTTCCGGACTTGATGCGCTGAGCATCCTGAGCGCATGTGTTGGACTTGCCGGCGGCGTTCTTGGCATTGCGTCCTGGTTTCAAACACGATCCGATCGCAAGGCTCGCCGCGCCCTCGTGCACGTACCCGATGAGACGCTGCCCCTCCTGAAGGAGCTCATCGAGGTGTCGTTGCCCTTGGAGCGACAAGCCAGGAGCCCAGAGTGGATCGCGGAGAACGTACTCCCCCTCAAGGGGCGTTGGGATGCACTAGCGCATGTCGCTACTGCAGCACGCCGAGGCGACGCGTACGACTTTGGATCCGTTGGGCTACCACTCGCCGAGCTGTGCCTGTGTCTTGATCGGGAGGGCCGCGTCCGTGAGAACGCGGAATGGCTGGCCGAAGCCCAATCGATGCAAGGCAATGCGGCCCGCAATCTCACAGATTCCGCGACTGCTCTGCATCACCGACTGACTGGAACGAAGCCGAGCAGGTCGCGTCGGCGGCCAGCGCGAAACGACGGTTCCGACGAATCGCCGCACAGTTAGAACCGAGTGCCGAGCCGAGTGCCGCCTGTCGGAGTGATCGGCCAGGCGTTGGTTTCGTTGGACCACGTAATCAACCGTGACGTGGGGACCGCTGCTTCCAGCGTTCTGGCCTAGTTCGGCGCGCCGTCGACTTGCTGGACTCTGGGAGCGTGCGCGTTCATGACCGTCAGGCTCGTCGTGTACTCCGATCGAGCCCGGTTGATGTTGAGGTCTTGGACCAGCGCAGCGATGACTCGGTCATGAGCCTGCTTGACGGTCAGTAGCTCGACAGCCGGGATGGCCTCGTGCTCACGTTTGGTGAACATGGCGTCCCAAGCGCTGTCCCACGCGATGTCGCTGCGGCACCACGCTTGCCTGCGGCGGTAGGCGTTGCTGCGGATTCGAGCATCAGCGCCCCACATGCCAAACGTCGCGAAGCAGACTGCGCCAAAGGCTTCGTACGCTTCGCGAACGGGCTCGCTGAAGAGCGGGATGGCGCAGTAGAACTCCGTATCGAGGCGGCGTTTCGTCGCGATCAGCTCGGGAGGGGATACATCACGCCAGGTGCCGATGAACATGAGGTAGCACATGACCAAGTTCAGGTCAGGCACGAGCTTCTTGTAGTAGTCGAGCCTGGCGCGCAACAATTCTTCGTTGCGGGACTGGCGGCGGGCGAAGACGTACGCTGCCACCGCCACCACGATCGGCGTGGCAATCGCACCAATGGCCGTCAGCCAATCGACGAATCGCGTGGGTTCAGCACCCGTCGCCGCCGCAAGCGTGATCACGACGTGCGAGTCTCAGGCTCGGCGAACGTAGGACTCAGTCGAGATAGGAACTGTGGCAACTGGTTCCAACCGTCGAGCCAGATTGTGTTGATGTCCATCGACATCAGGTAGCGCTGCTTCACAGGGTCACGTCGGGCCTGGACGGTGTACGACGCCGGGACGTTCATCTCGTAGACCATGCGAATGTCGTCATAGAGCAATCCAAAGTTCGGGTCGCTGAGGCTGAAGCCGACGAACAGGAACGAGGTCTCGGCCATTTCGCTCCGGAGATGGTTCAGCATCTCCTTGCGTTCGATCCTTGCCCGCGCATAGTCGTTGCGGGTGAGCACGATCGTGGCGGGCTGATCGATCGAACCATGCAGCTTGACCAGGTGCCTGGCGGGTTGCTCAGCACGGCGAGCAATGAACTGCTCCTCAGAGATGCTGACCCTGATCGGAGTGCCCGCTTGCAGGTAGGCCAACTCGATGAGTTCGTCGTAGTTCGTGGTGAACAGCAGCGGCAGGTCAAGCTCAATGAGTGCCCGATGACTTTGCGTCACCTCAATGAATGGCTGGCGGTCGATGCTGAACTGTGCCAGCAGGAACTCACGGTAGTTGGCCTCCCCAACCGTCTGCCTGAAGAGCTGAGCGCAGTCCAGCGGCCCTTCCTCCAAGAAGAACTTCGCCAGTGACTCGTGCTCGCTGCTATCGGAATGATGAACCAACTCTCGATGCATGCGGCTGACCAGCCAGGGCCACGATGGCAATGGCAATCCATCATCATTGCTGGACCACTCGGAGTGCGGGTGATCGAAAGGCGGCCACGGCCGGTACTTCTCGTTGTCGAAGTACTGGCGACTCTTGATCCGAGCCGCGCCATAGGACACCCCGGCGCCCAAAAAGACCAGCACGCGCCCACCACCTGCCAGCGCAGCTCTCAGACGAACCATCAGGTCGGCATTGCCAGCGTCTTGGTGCCAAGTCATGCGCTGAAGCGTGGCATGAGCAGGACCCGTGCGCCACGATCAACGCCTGTATGCGAGTGGTACGTCCACCAAGCCACGGCTTATGGGAAGCACATTGCGGACGAGATCCTGAGCCACTTCGATACCGCCTTGAGTCCCACGCCGGCGCACCCTGCCCCGGGGCTAGCTGGCAGTCGCCGCGACCCGAACCCGACGATCGAATGTCTGACTGAGTGACGGCTACGCCTGGATGGTGACGCGCCTCGGACCGAGCGGCGAAACGTTGACCTGTAGCTTGTGGCTCGGCATCTAGGCCCCGGCCTCATCGAGCGCGTCGGCGAGTAAGTCCGCGAGCTCGTTCATCGAGTACCGCACCACGAGAAGTTCGAGAACTTCGCGCGGAGTGTGAGGCGTCAATTCGTGACGTCTCGAGATCGCGATCAGCGCCCGTACTGCTGCCTCGGGGTTGACGTCGGCGGTGTTCTCGGCGAACTCGCGGCCAGTGATCACGTTGATGTGCGAAGGAACTTTCGCGGCCGGGAAGTGTTTGAGATTGTCGGTGACTATCGCACCAGCGTTTCCGACAACCGCCGCGGCCAGCACGTGTTCATCGTCTGGGTCCGGCAGACCGTAGGTTCCATCCAGGCCTTCCCAGCCGGTGACGAGCGCATCGTCGAAAGCACTTCGCATCTGCGTGACCAGGAAGTCGGCTTTGATCAAGGCCTCGCCTGGATCGGTCCCCCGATCGATCAGCTTGTACTGCTCGTGAAGGTGGAGCTCCTCAAGAATCGCCTCGCTCCACAGCGGTCGGTACAGACCTTCGATCCCGAGGGATAGCAGGAAGTCTCGTTGCAGGCTCGGCCACAGCACGTTGGTGTCGAGGAGGGCGGCGAACACGGCGTCCATCCTCGCAGTTCAGGACGGACGCCGTGCACGGTTGCCGAGCTTGGCGAGTCGAGCCGCTCCGTCGCGCAGCCGATCAGGCAGTCGAGGAACGTCGCCGGGCAGCCGCTTCGGCTCGGACACGACGCAGACGTGCCTCAAGTACTTCAGGGTCCTCAAGGTCGGCGTCATAGTCAGCCGAGGTAGCCATCAGGGCTTCGTATTGCTGTTCGCGGCGCTGTTCGCGGTACTTCAGCAGGTCGTCGAGCTTCACCATTCGGCGCCGCTTTCCTGCGACCTCGCCTGGAAGCACCCCGTCGTCGATCAATCTCACGACAGTGGGCCGACTGACACCGAGGAGATCCGCCGCCTGTTGCGTCGTCAGCAGCTTGCTGTGCGGGGCCACCGTGACGGCCTTGCCGGCCTTCATGGCCTGTAGGACCTGCAGCAGAACGGCATGAACCGCCGCAGGCATCTCGACGTGATCGCCCTCGTCGGCACCGGCCAGGAAATACCGCGGCTCGGGGCGCGCGCCGCGTGTCATCTCGTGCGCGCTCAGGAAACTCAACAGTTCGGCGACTTCTTCGGCCGGCTCCGGCAGGTAGGTCTGCTGCTCCATCACCTGTGCAGTCATTGCGATCACTCTCCTTTAACGAAAGAAGCGTAACTGATTTCGTTTCTTTCGTAAAGTCTCTCCGCCTTCGGTGTACCGCGTTTGGTACACTCGTATCATGACGCTGCTCCAGAACTCCCGTGGACTCGGCTCCTTGAACTCGATGCTCGGTGACGGCCTCCGCTCGCTGGACATCACCGAGGCCGAGCACGGCACCGCGGTCCGCCACTACACCGCGCTCGGCGAGACCTTCAGCGATCACTGGGATCTCACCCGTGGCGACAACGTGATCACTCCCCAGGGCTCCTTCGCGCTCGGCACGGTGGTGCGCAACATCCATCGCAACGACGAGATCGATCTCGACGCGGTGGCGATCCGCGACATCGACAAGACCAGCATCTCCCAGGCCGAGCTGAAGACGGATGCAGGTATCCCGGTGGCCACCTACGCACGCTCCTCATCCAGCGGCTACCCGACAGTCACCGAGTGTGAGCGTTGTTGGACGCTCCACTGGGCGAACATGCACCTGGACCTGCTGCCCGCGATCCCGAACCGGGAGCCACTGGAGAGCGGCATCCTCATCACGGACAAAGAGGTTCGCGAGTGGCTGCGGTCCGACCCCACCGGCTACGCGGACTGGTTCCGTGCTCAGATGCGGGAGGCGCTCACGGCGGCCCTCGAGGCAAAGAGCATGCAGATCGACGAGGTGCCGGAGTGGCAGATCAAGACCACCCTTCAGCAGACCGTGCAGGCGCTCAAGCGCCACCGCGACATCTACTTCTCCGACCATCTTGAGGACCGGCCGGCCTCGATCATCCTCACCACGCTTGCCGCACGCGCCTACACCGGTGGTGACGACCTGTACGAGGTGCTGCGATCGGTGACGAACCAGATGCGATTCCTGATGGAGCACCGCAACGGCACGTGGTGGCTGGCGAACCCGGTACGTCAGGAGGAGAACTTCGCTGACAGCTGGGCCAAGCACCCCGAGCGCGCCGAGTGGTTCTTCCGCTGGGCCGAGGATGTTGCGAACGACTTCGACGGACTCGGCGTGAAGTCTGGCCTCGACCACACCGTTCCACTCCTCGCATCGGCGTTCGGCGATCGGGTGGCCAAGGCCGCGAGCTTCGGGTACGCCAGCGCAGTGAACAACGCACGGTCGACGCAGCAGCTGCACGTTGCTTCCGGCGGGACGCTGGTAGCAGCGGCTACGGCCGCCGAGACCAGCAGGAAGGCTCGGAGCCATGGGTTCGCGGGTGGGTCGACGAACTGAGTTGAACCTCGCGATGCAGGCGATCGCGTTGCGACGCCTGATGCCCGAGGGCAGCACTCGCCTGAGGCCCGGCCGGCTCGTCTGGACCGGCCGGGTGCAGCCAACTGCCGATACGAGCCGCTACCACCTACGCATCGAGCTGAAGCAGAACCAGACGCCGACGGTCTGGGTGCTCGCTCCTGCACTCAAGCCCAACGTCGAAGGCCTCCTCCCCCATGTGTGGAGCAACGGGAGCCTGTGCGTCAGCCAACGGCATGACTGGGCGCCAACTATGTACCTGACCGACACGTTCTTGCCATGGGCCTGCGAGTGGCTCACCTTCTACGAGCTCTGGCTCGCCACCGACATCTGGTACGGGGACGGAGTCGACCGTCTCGATGCCGAGTCGCAGGCCAGAATCCTCCATCCGTACAGCTAGCATCCACGGAAGGCACTATCCATTTGGGTGCCCGGCTGTGTGCACTTCAAGGGGTCGAAATGAGTGACGAAAGACTGCAGCCTGCGCTTGGAGTTGCTCTCCGTGCCGAAAGACGCCGCCGTCACCAATCCCTGCGTGATCTGGCGGCGGAGATCGGAGTCAGCTTCAACACCCTCTCCCGCGTCGAGCGAGGGCACGTGCCCGAGCTGCGCAACTACGAACGCATCGTGAACTGGTTAAGCGCACCCGGCCAGGGGCTGTTCGAGGCTCCCGGCCAGAGGCCATCAACGCCCGAGTTGATTGCGCGACACCTCTACACCGACGGCCGACTGGACGCCACCGCAGCCAACAAGATGATGGCGCTCATCCAGGACATGTACACCGAGCTCGCGGCACCCAGTCCTGCCTTCGCAGTCCACCTTCGATCAAGCCAGACTTTTCTGCCCGAGGTCGGCACGCTGTTGGCGAGCGCACTTGAGGACATGCACCAGTCGCTCGTCGAGGAAGCCATCTAGCAGTGCGTCGTGGTTTCAAGGCCGAGGCCGAGCGCCTTGGCGAGCAGGTTCGTGACGAGCTCGGTCTCGGAAAGACCGATGCGCTGCCACTTGATCGTCTCGCTGCAGAGCGGGGCGCCGAACTGCGTTCTGCCGGTGACCTGATCGACGTCGCCCGACTGGCAGAGATCGATCGTCTTCAGCCCGGTGCGTTCTCGGCCTGTACCTTCGAGATCGGCGATCGGAAGGTCATCGTGTGGAATCCGCTTGCCAGCCCGGGGCGACGGACGAGTGACATCGCACATGAGCTCTCGCACGTGCTGCTCAAGCACGCCGTCAAGGAAGTGCACACGATCGGAGAACTCACGTTCTTCGGCTGCGACCCAGATGAGGAGCAGGAGGCGAACTGGCTCGCCGGTTGCCTGCTGCTGCCGCGCAAGTTGCTCGTCGCAACGCTCCGCGCCGGTGCGACTGCCGCGGACATCGCGGAGCGCTACGAGGTGAGTCTGCAGATGGCGAACTATCGCATCAGCGCGACGGGGGTCATGCGCCAGGTCGCCCGTCGTTAGGCCCGTTCCCTGCCTGGTATTCGAAGTGGCCGGACTTGATCTTGCGACTGCCTCTCCAGAACGCAAAGGGACTGGTTGTCGGGGCGTCGGCGAGTAGAGCCTGCTTCTCGGCAGTGAAGGTCCGCGCTAGCTCACGAAGCTGGCCGTCGGCGAGCTGCGACTCCTCGTGGGCATCGAGCAGACGGGCCTGTCGGATGCGAAACCGGAGGTCGCCGAGCTGACGGGCTGCGTCCACGTGCCGCGCTGCCGCCGCCTCGGGTTTGAGGAAGGTCACCAGCGCCGCGGCGACGGTTGCCACGATCGACAGTGCGGCTGCAAGCGTCGAACGGTCTTTGAAGGCGCTGGCCGCGGTGGCACCGGAGGCGACCGCTGCCGTCACGCCGAGTAGGTAGTGGAGAGCGCGGAAGTGTTCCGCGGCTGCGAAGTGCGCCTTCTCGGTGTACAGGAGATCTTCTTCCAGACGCTCGAACTCCGCGACGACCTCGTCCTTCAAGCCCATCCGTTCCCTCCGCTGTTGCGACCGACATGACGCACGTGCCGACATAGACGCTACCGGCTGGGATCTGCGGCTTTCGCAGGCGTCGAAGAGTACGGTCGCGGAGCTGCCCGGTCCACGGAGCGCAGACCCAGCAGCACGTCATAGGCCGAGGTTGCGGCTTGAGGTGGTGGCCAGGGCTTCGAGGGGCCGGATGTAGCGGTTGACGAGGACGGAGAGGTCTTTGTGCCGGGTTTGGGCCGCGATCCGGGCGAGGGGAACGCCGCCGAGGGCGGCGGTGGTGGCGTGTCCGGCGCGCAGGGAGTGGGCGGTGATGCGTTCGGCGTCGAGGCCGGCTTCCTTGGCGCGCCTGCGGAGGATGCGGCTCACGGATTCTCCGGCGAGGGCTTCGAGGCTGATCTGGCTGCGGTAGAAGCGGGTGAACAGCGGTCCGGGCTGGTGGCCGCGGAGCTTGCGCCAGGCAGCCATCGCCGCGACCGGGTCTGTGGTCGGGTTCTTGCCACGGGCTATCGCGACGATCTGGCCGTGGCCTTCTTGGTCGGTCTTCGACTTGCGGATGGTGACCAATACGCCGTCGGGTTCCTCGCGGACGTCGGGCAGGTCGAGTCCGATGATTTCGGAGCGGCGCATGGCGGAGGCGTAGCCGAGCAGGATGATCGCGGCGTCGCGGATCCCGGGCGGGGTGGTGCGGTCGAGGTGGTCGAGGATCTGGCGGATGTCGTCGGTGGACAGTGGCCGGGCGAGTTGTCGGGGCGCGGTGCCGTAGGTGCGGCGCAGGCCGAGGCGGACCTGGCGCACGGTCTCGGAGGCGACCGGGTCGGGTAGGTCGTGCATCCGGTGGACGTGTCGGATCGCGGTGCAGGCCCCGTCGAGGCTGACCACGGCGATCCCGGCTTCGGCGCGTTCGGTCAGGTAGGCACAGAGTGCTGCCGGGTCGCCCGGCAGCGAGGCGAGCCCGCGGCCGGCGCACCAGCGGGCCCACTGGCCCCAGGTGTAGGCGTAGATCTTGCGGGTGGACTCGGTGCGTGCGGCCGCGATGGCCTCAGCGATCCGATCGGCGTCGTCTGAGGTCAGGCCGTTCGGCAGTGCCGCCGGCAGCGGGGCTGGCGGGTTCCTTGGCAGGAGGTACAGCGGTGATGTCGTCATCTCCGTCGTATAGCGGCGCAGCTGTTCAGAGAGCCAGCCGTCGCGACTCACCGGCGCGGATCAGCCCGCGCTCCAGGTAGCAAAATTCTGACAACGCGATGGCCGAAGCGCTCAACTCGCTGTTCAAGGCCGAATGCATCCGCAACCCGGCCATGCGCCCCAGAGGCGGTTGGAAGTCAGTGACCGACGTCGAGATCGCCGTCGCCGAATACGTCGACTGGTTCAACCACCGCCGCCTTCACGGCGAGATTGGCCTCATCCCACCCGCCGAGTTCGAGGCCAACCACTGGGCCAGCATCAGGCCCGAGCACTACCCTCAAACACCCGTCCCGACCGGGGCTGGTTCCAAGTAACCGAGCCTCCACGAAACCCGGGGCGATTCACTCGGCCAAACCGTCGAGTAAGCGGCGCATCGGTAGATCGGCGGCGAGTCGTTCTCTATCCCCTCTGCGGTGCGTTGGTGGGCGGCGTCGCGTTGTACGCCTCAGGACGCAGCAGCTTCCTTCCACTGCCACTGGTGGTTTTGCCGCCCAAGTTGATAGGTACCGCGCTTCTCACGCTGCCAATGCTCGCCACCGGACGATTGCGGGTCCCACGCTCTTGCCTTGGGTTCGTAGTGGTTCCGGGCGTCACCGAGGTAGCGGCCTTCTTCCTGTATGCATGGGGCGCACGCTCCGATATCGCCATAGCCGCCGTGCCCTCTTCGACGTTCGGCGCGTTGCAGGAGTCCTCGGGTTCCTGGTACTGGGTGAGCGGATGACCCATTGGCAACTCACCGGCGTTGTCGCGATACCTGCAGGAGTCGCAACGTTGTCGGTATTCGCATGACCACCGGACCGGAGATCGTCAGGTCACCGTAAAGGTCCCCGACGATCCAACTCCCCGCAGTACGCGCCAGCTCTCGCGATACTGGATCCGCCGGGCGATTAGACCTGAAGGTCTGGTTCGGACGCGCTCGATGACGCAATCGTCAACATGTCCGGCTCACCTGACGTGCGAACGCGCGCCAGTGGCGCCACTGAGTTCGACCTCGACCCCTCCGGCGGCCAGGGCAGCAAACCGGTGGAACTGTGCAATTCGCTCTGCAGCCCGCTGGTCGTCGAAGGTGCGCTCGACCGCCCCCTGCAGGAGCGACTTCGTTGCGCTCACCGCGTCGTGCGGATGAGCAGTCAGAGCGGAGACCATCTCACCGACTGCGCTGTCCAAGTCTGCGCGCGGCACAACCTTGTTGACCACGCCACTGGCCAGCGCTTCTTCGGCCTCGACGAATCTCGCGCTGGCCGTCCACTCCAGCGCTCGCGAGTATCCGACCGCGTCGACGAGGTGCTTGGTACCGGTCAGGTCAGGGACCAGACCGAGGGCAGCTTCGCGCATGCAGAACTTCGCGTCGTCGCTAGCGACCCGCACGTCACACGCCAGCGCGAACTGAAAGCCTGCTCCCATGCAATGACCCTGCACCGCCGCGACGCTGATGAAACGTGGGTCCCGAAGCCACACGAACCCCTCCTGGTACGCCGCGACCAGGCGGTCGAACTCAACCTGTGATGCCTCGAATAGAGCGGACAACGGAGCGTCGTCTCCGACCGCATCGCCGGCGACCAGCCGCAGGTCGATGCCAGCGCAGAATGCCTCGCCGGCGCCCCGCACCACAACCGCCCGGACGTCTTCATCGATCGACTTGCCTACGGCGGCCAAGGTCGTCCAAGTGCTAGGCCGCATCGCGTTGCGCACTTCGGGTCGGTTCAAGGTGACCTCGACGACCGGCCCGGTCTGCACGCACGTCACACCGTGTTCGTCGAGAAGCATCTTTGGGGTCACTACCTGGTTCATGTCGTTCTCCGATCTTCATTGAAGTTCTGCGCGTAGCGGACGAATTCCGACCAATCGCCGGCCCACAGCTCCGCATCGGACCAACTGTCGGGCGGCGCCATGCCGTCGATCGTCCAAGCCTCCCGACCCAAGACCTCGACGTGAGCTTCTGCTCGCGGCGTCGGTCAAGCACGAAGGGCTCAAGTGATCTCGCGGACCACATCCAGCGAGATCTGCAGGCCCTGATGCAGGGCAATCCTCATGCGGACTGCACCTTTGTCAGCGGCTCGAGCGGCGCGCCCGACGGCGCTCTAGGCGAAACGGTTGCGCGGCTCGCCGCCCACGATGAAGAACTCCGGGTTGGCTTCGTGGAAGAAGACCGTGGTGTAGAACCGCGGCTTGACGACGTTGTCCGAGCAGACGTTCGGGACTCGCTTGCCAACCTCACGATTGTCCCCCGCGCGCCAGGCGCCTCAGGGATGAAACTGTGCCGAAGCGGCACCCGATACGTTGCGCCGGACTCAGCGCCACAAGATGCCATCAGCGGTGTCTTCACGGCTTTGCCACGCACCCTCATGGGCGAGCAGCCGAGCTCGGACGCAACAACACTTCCGCAAGCGCATAAGCTTCGACATCGGTCACATGACGACCCGACATGAGCGCCGCCAAGCCCTGCAACTTGCCTTGAATAGCAAGTAGCGCGCGGCCCCGCAGCGCATTGTTTCCTTCAGTGGCGCCTTCCGCAATGTCCGGAGGCCCGGCAAAGCACTCGAGAATCCAACGACGAACGGCCCCTAGCTCCGGTCCGGACGAACACACCACATCGGCGACCGCAAGCAACCGGAGGAGGTCCGGCTCGGTGGTGCAGAAGTCGACGAATCGGTGCCCGAGGGTGCCGAGCCTCTCGACCTCGGTGCCGCCGTCGACGGGCGCGGCGAGCAGGTCACGCAAGTCCTCCAGACCATCGACCAGGATGGCCGCGAGAAGAGCATCCTTGTTGGCAAAATGGCGGTATGGCGCGGCTGCCGAGACGCCCGCCGCCGTGGCGGCGGCGCGAAGACTGACAGCGTCGAGACCCTCCGATCGGATCAGCTCTCGGCCCACCTTGACCAAGGTTTCGCGCAACGAACCGTGCTGGGAACGACGACGCGGGGAGGCGGCCGAACGCCGCCGGGAGTCGACCTCACGCACGCCGACGACCTCCCCCAACGTCAGCCTCGAGGAAGAGCCGGCCGCGACGCAGCACCACGCGACGGCGTCGCAACGGCAGCACCCACGTCAAGGACTTCAACAACGGTTCCAGGCCTGGGACCTTCGAATAGAAGCCTCGAGGACCGCGCGTCATACGGCCGGAGTCGACGTCGTACGCCGCGCGGTGCCAAGGACAGACCAGGCATCCGTCCTCGTCCACAGTCCCGTCTGCGAGGTCAGCCCCCAGGTGGCGACATCGACGGCTCACCGCAAAGTACTTCCCGCGTCCATGTCCGACAGCGAACCCGTCAACTTCGCGGACGGTGCCCGCAGGGGGGTCCGCGGCCGCGCCGATCTCCGTCATGTCATTCCTCCGCCCAGGACCACCGCGAATGGAGGAATCCGAAGGGACTTCTTATCCAGGTTGCCGATGTCATTGCCCTCAGTCAGGCCACCATCGATGTCTTCGACTTCGAAGCTTCGCCTCGCTTCTGCCGTGGCGAATCCTTATCTGGACGAGACGATGGAAAGAATAACGAAGTTACACTACCTCGGTCAAGCACTCACGGACCTGCTAGACGTGCTCCGTGACACCAAGTGGAAGCATGGGAACCATGTCCGAAGGACCGACGTCGAACGGCGTCCCGGAACGCCTAGTGGAAGCCACAATCAAACTGCTGGCGGAACATGGCCCCTCCGCCATCAAGGTGCGCACAGTGGCGTCCGAGGCCGGTATGTCGACAATGGTCGTGTACAGCCACTTCGGCGGGATTCCGGAGTTGATCCGCGCGGTTGTCGATCGTGGGTTCTTCGAGATGGAGAAGGCGTTCGCCGACGTGCCGAACACTGACGACCCAATATTCGACCTCTTCATGTTGGCGCTGACGAGCCGGGAAATTGCCCGTGCGAATCCCCACCTCTACGACCTGATGTTCGGGCTTTCGACCCGCTCGACATATCGCCCCACCCCCGACAAGGACGTCCGCAGGAGCGGTCACTCCCCAGCCTTCCAGGCCGCCTACGCGCACCTGGCGGACGCGTGCTCGCGGCTCGTAGCGTCCGGCCGAGTCGAGGCGCAAGATTCCCAGGTGGTCGCCGCCTCGTTGTGGAGCTACGTGCACGGTTACATCACGCTCGAACTCGGCGACCATTTCTCGAGGTTCGACGACCCGCCAGCACGGATCATGCTTCCGATGGGGGTGACATTCTCGGTCGGCCTGGGCGACGAGCCGGAGCGGGCGCGAGCCTCCCACGAGGCTGCGCTCGAGCTCAGCCGGCGAGGTCGCAGCGTAAGGGCATGAGCTGGTCGTTCAGCTCGACGGAGGCGATCTCCGACTAACCGCTCGGCGGCCAATCGGCCGAGAAGCAGTTCGCCGAGAGCGGGGCACGAGCACGGAGGGCTGTTGTAGCCCAACGACAGCACCGACGTGTCTGCGACCAGCGCAAACCTGTCGTCAGCCCTTCGCTCATGAGCACCGCACGGCGACGCTGCGGCTCACGATCGCTGAAACATGCGGTCGTGAGCGAAAGCAGTTCGCTACGTAACAACTCGAGAGTCCCTGGGCTCTATGAGGACCTCAGTCCGTGCACGGAGCGGTCAGTTTTCGGCATCGCCCACGGCTGCCGCGAAACGCTCCAGCTCCCGAGGGATGTCGCCGGCAGGCTGGTAAAGAACCTCCGTGGCGCCCTGGGTGGCAAGGGCACGCACCTTGTCCAGGACTGACTCGGCGGTACCGGTCAGCGTGACGTGTTCGAGGATCGTGTGAGCGCCCGCGTCCCAGGCCGCCCCATCCGCGTCGTTCATCGCGATGAGATGACCGGCATGGACTGCGAGGTGACGTTCGCGGTCCGGCACGCCCCTGATGCTGTCGAGCCACTGGGGCCCGCCAGGCAGAGCACGGACGGCGACGTCGCCTCCAAACTCAAAGGAGAGGTGGAAGGTCTGCGCGAGAGCGGGACCGGCCGCAGTTCGAAGGCGGTCCGAGTCCAGCGGTTCACCGTCATCGAGCACGGACCCGAACACCAGGACTGAGACGTTCTCGAACCGTTCTGCTCCTGCGGGCACGCCGCCCACCGCAAGCAGGTTGTCCGTCAGGGACCGGGCCACCTCGACACCTTTCGGACCGATCGCGCTGATGTACACCGGGATCGTCGGCGGTGCCGACGGTCCGGAGCCCGCAGGGTGCATCATGCGCAGGCATCCGCCTTCCCACTCGACCGTCTCACCGCGGAGCAGCGCCTGGAACGTCGTGATGTAACGGCCCATGTAGGACCAAGGAATCGGTTTTGGCTGCCCCATTGCCAGACGACCCGTGTAACCGGTGCCGAATCCCACCGCAACCCGGCCGGGCGCTAACCGTTCGAGTGCCGCGGTTGCGCTGGCGTTGACCATCGGGTGCCGCAAGGTCGGGACGAGAACACCCGGTCCGAGTCCGATCGAGCTCGTGCGCTCTGCTGCCAGGGCGAGGCACATCCACACGTCGGGGCTCTGTTGCGGGGTGTCGTAGAGCCAAGCCCGCTCGTATCCCAGCTGTTCGGCAATGCGCACGTGTTCTGGAGTCTCGAGCGAGGTTGCGAACGCAGCGGAGATGCGCGGACGTGTCCGGTCAGGGCGTAGCGTGGATTGCCCGGACTGTGCGCTGGTGCGGTTCGTCATCATGGATTCCGTTCTCTCAACCACGTTGGGCGCTTTACGACAGGTGACTCGGCCGACTCGTGGCGCTCACAGCTAGTCGTGGAAAGCGCGGAGCGATGCTCAGCGATCGAGCGTTGCGAGGAAGTCCCGCAGGAGTGCCGAGACCGGTTCGGGGGCTTCGAGCGGAGCAAGGTGGGCGACACCAGCAAGCGTTTCGAGTCGTGCGCCGTGGATCCCTGCCGCGAGCTGTGTCGAGTGGTCGATCGGCAGTGCGGCGTCCTCCGCGCCGGCGATGACCAGAGCAGGCGCCGTGATCTTGGGGAGGGCGTCAACGATGTCAGTGCGGTCGACTAGCACCGAGCGCATCGCTATAGCCAGGCCCTTGGCATCCATGGTGTTCACGGTGTTGGCCACGTCGGCAACGAGCTCGGGGCATACACGTCGCGATTGCATACTGAGCATCCCGGACGCGATCAGCTTGCCCGGGCTCCGCAGCAGGCCCGTCCGGAGCAGGTGCGCCGCCAGCCGGTCCCGCAGCTGCAGCATCGCCGGGGCGCGGCGGGCACTCGAGTTGGACAGAACCAGACCCATGACTCGGTCAGGTTCGGCGAGCGCGACTCGCAGCGCCACGAACCCGCCCCAGGACAACCCGAGCAAGGCCGCGCGATCCACGGCTGCAATGTCGAGCACGTCGACGGCAGCCCGGGCACAATCCTCCATGGTGAAGGGCCGCGACGCCGGAGGACTTTGCCCCGCCCCCGGCGGGTCGACCAGCAGCGTCCTCCACCCTAGGTCGTGCAGCACGGCGAGCTGGCTTCCCCAGCTGGTTGCGCCATCGCTGAACAGGCTCGGCCACAGCAACGCCACAGCGCCGTCGGCGGGGCCGCCGTCCTGGACACTGAGCGACCCAAGGCTGGTCGGCACCTCGACATGCGAGGCGTACGACGTCACAGGTGACGCTCCAGCCACGTGAGCGCGTCCTGGCTGCCCTGCTCGTATCCCTCGAAGTAGATCCCGTAGTGGCTGATCCCGGGGATCACCTCGTAGTCGACCTCGACTGCTCCCCCGCTCCGCAGGATCTGCGCTGCGCGCTCGCCGTTCTCGGCCGCGGGGAAGAACTCCTCCTCGGCAGCATCCCGAATCAGCGTGGGGACACGAAGTCGCTCGACCTGTGCGAGCGGGCTGAAGTGCGCGAGCGTCCCGAGGTGGGGGGTTCCGGCCAGGTTGGGCCATGCGTCGACACCCTGCGGGACCGGAGCGGCGTCACCGCGCGCCATCGCGATCGCCCGTTGGCGCGCGTAGTCCGCGATCGGTCCGCCCAGAGGAGCGATCGCCGGGACCTGCACGACCAACGCCCTCACCCTGTCGTCGTGTGCGGCGTGGTAGACGGCGATGCCGCCGCCGAAACTGGTGCCCCACAGCCCGATCCGGGTCCGATCGACGTTTGGCTCTCCCTCGATGTAGTCGATCGCCGAGCGCAGGTTCGAGGCCCACTCGAACGGGTCCACGAGATCTCGAATGTACCGAACGCGGGCGAGGGCCTCGTTCGCGTCGTCGGGCGCAGGCGAAGCGCCGACGAGCTCCAGCGGGGAGCCCGATCCGAACCAGCTGCTCTGGGTGAACGTCATGGTGATCATGCCCGCCGAGGCGAACAGCGCCGCATAGCGTTCCGCCGTCAGCTTGCTACCTCCCCACCCATGACAGAGCACGACGGCTGGCAGAACGGCCTCGGGCGCGACCGTCGTGGGGCGGTACACGTCGGCATCGAGCGCGACTCCACGACTGTTCCAGACCGTCCCCTTGTGGCGATCTACGCCCTCCGGCATCACCAGGGCCGGGTAGACCGGCTCAGACATCCTCGCCACCAGACACGCCACGTGGCCAGACGTCGTCGAGGTTGTCCTTGTCGGTGCCCGCAGCCTGTACGCCGACGACCCGCCACCCTTGGTCGGACTTCGCGACCTCGAAGTGCGTGGCCCATCGCTGGATCTCGACGTCGTCCGCGCTGCGTCGTGACCAGATCACCTCGATGGCGGCGCCCACCGAGCTGTAGACGAACACGCGGCGATCCGGCACCACGGTGTGGCTGTAGCCCGACTCGCGCAGCGGCGCGTAGTTGAACTCGAGGAATGCCAGCACGCTCTGGTCGTCCAGGCACCAGAACGACTGCTCCAGACCGGTGACGTGCATCGGTGTGCCCCAGTACTGGTGGATGAACTCGGGCGGCTCGGCACCCTGGGCCGCGGCGACCCAGCGAGGGAGGTAGTCCTCGAAGAACCACGCGCTCACTTCTGCGCGGGTTGCCGCGATGGGGTCCTCGGTCGTGATGGTCATGTTGGTCGGGTCCTTTCTGATGGCTCAGCGGCCGCTGAACTGGAGTTCGGTGCGACGCAAGCCGGCTGCGTCTGCCTGGACCGCTGACGCGACGCCGTGCCTCGCGTCGTCCGTGCGCAGGAGGGCTCGGGCCAGTTCAGGGATGAGCTCGTCGGCAGCGGCGACGCCGCCGCTGGCCCACGCGGCGAGGAGAGCCTTGTGGGTCGCGTGGGCGCGCGTGGCGCCCCGTGCGAGCCGCGCGGCCCATTGCCCGGTGACGGCTTCGAGCTCACCATCAGGCACGACCTCGGCGACGACACCGGCCGCCATCGCGTCCGCGGCAGAGATCTTCTCCGACGTCAGGGCCCATCGCGCGGCGCGGCCCCGACCGGCGCGTTCGGCGACGCGCTGAACTCCGCCGAGCAGTGTGAACATGCCGATTGCTCCCTCCGTGTGGCAGAACCGGGCAGACTCGGCTGCGATGATCAGATCGGCCCGAAGCGCGATCTCGAAGCCGCCGCCGAAGCAGTTGCCCTGCACCGAAGCGATGACGGGCACGGGCAGTTGCTCGAGGGCGTTGCTCACCTGGAGTCCCACTCCGAAGAGCTCGACCATGGCGTCGGGTTCCACCATGTCCCACGTGGCGATCTCGCCCCCGTAGGAGAAATCCTCGCCTTCTGCGCGGAGAACGACGACGCGGATGCTCTCGTCGCCCTTGACTTGCTCGACCGCCGCAGCGCACCCGAGCATCAGCTCGGTGTTGAGCCGGTTCTGCGGCGGGTTGGCGAGCGTGAAGGTCGCGACCCCTTCATGCACCGATGCGTGGAACGCCATGCTGTGCCCTTCTCGGACCGGGGCGGCGACTGCCGCCGCATCAGGTTCAAGTAAAGGAACAGGTGGGTTCCTTTGTCAAGGATCACCACAGAATCGGCTGCAATGCCATGGTGCTGGCCGCGGCTTGAACCGCTCGATGCCCGCCACGCCGGGGCCCGAGGTAACTGCTCGCTGATCGGCAGTCACCACGCGCACGCCGCGATCATCGACCAAGCAGTCCACCTATTCCTGAGGACGCGGCGGCCTCTCGCCAACCGAAGTCGTTCGACCCTTGACAAAGGAACCATGACGTTCCTTTAATTGCGTTCCCGACGATGAGGAAGACCGATGTTGTCGTTTGAGCCACTCACACCGCTTTCCTTCCTCGATCGAGCCGCGCAAGCACACGGAGGACGCATCGCCGTGGTCGACGGCGATCGCAGCTACACGTACGCCGAGCTCCGAGATCGGTGCCAGCGTCTTGCGGGCTCTTTGGCGCAGCTCGCTCACGGCGAGCCGGTCGCAGTACTGGCGCCGAACACCCGTCTCGCGCTCGAGGTGCATTTCGCCGTGCCATGGGCGGGGTCCCCTCTGGTGATGATCAACACCCGCCTGGCCGCACCGGAGATCGGCTACATCCTCGAGCACAGCGGTGCGGTCGTCCTGGTGGTCGACCGGTCACTGCTGGATCTGGCGACGCAAGCGCTCGAGACAATGACCACTCCGCCGCTCGTCGTGATCGACGACGCGGGCGATCCTGAGGGATACGAGAGTCTGGTCGCGAGCGGCACTCCGACGGCAGTCCTCCCCCAGGACGAGCTCACGCTCCTGTCCCTGAACTACACCTCCGGGACGACCGGCAAGCCCAAGGGCGTGATGTACCACCACCGTGGCGCGTACCTCCAGGCGCTGGCGATGCTGGGACACACGAAGATGGATACGACGTCAGCGTACCTGTGGACCCTCCCCCTCTTCCATTGCAACGGCTGGTGCTTCCCGTGGGCGGTCACAGCTGCTGCTGCGACGCATGTGTGCCTGCCGAAGGTCGAGCCTGACGTCATCTGGAACCTGATTGGTGCCCACGGAGTCACGCACATGTCAGGCGCGCCCGCCGTCCTGAGCAGCATGCTGGAATCGCCGCAGGCGCTGAGCAAACGCGATGCCGGACCGATCCAGTTCCTCACAGGAGGGGCAGCACCAAGCCCAGCGCTCCTCGGCGCCGCTGAGAACGTGCACATCGAGGTGATGCAAGCGTATGGGCTCACGGAGACCCACGGGCCCGCGGTCGTCTGCGTGCCAGGTCCCGGCTGGCAAGCGCTCGACGCCGCAGACCGCGCAAGCTTGCAGGCACGCCAGGGAGTGCCCAGCTACCTCGGTGTCAGACTCCGTGTGCTTGACGACGATTACGCCGACGTGCCGGCCGATGGGATGAGCACCGGAGAGGTCTGCTTGCGCGGCAACACGATGATGCTCGGGTACCTCAACGACGACGATGCGACCGCGGCAGCGGCCCCCGACGGGTGGTTCCGCACCGGCGATCTCGCCGTGATGCACCCCGACGGGTACGTCGAGATGAAGGACCGGAAGAAGGACGTCATCATCTCCGGCGGCGAGAACATCACCTCGATCGAGGTGGAGCAAGCGCTCGCGACCCACCCCGCCGTCCAGGAAGTGGCGGTCGTCGGCGTACCGGACGGCCGCTGGGGCGAAGTACCGGTCGCGCACGTCGTGCTGAGAGTCGGTCACGAAGCAACCGAGCACGAGCTCATCGACCACGTGCGTGAACGTCTCGCACGCTACAAGGCGCCAAAGCGAATCATCTTCGGTCCACTGCCACGCACCTCGACCGGGAAGATCCAGAAGTTCGTGCTGCGGGCCTCCCACCTCGAACAAGCTCCATGCTGACCTCGCGCACGAAGCGGCAACTGGTCGCGTTCCTCGTCCTCACCCTCGTGGGAACCACGTACGTCGGCGCACGGTACGCGCGCCTCGACCTGCTCTTCGTGGACTCCAGCTACCAGGTGACAGCCCAGCTCGCGCAGTCCGGGGGCATCTTCACCGGCGCCGAAGTCAGCTATCGCGGCGTCAAGGTAGGCAGTGTGTGCGACATGCGGCTCACTCGCACGGGAGTAGACGCGATCCTGTGCATCGACAACACCTGGGCAGACATCCCGGCCGACACCTTCGCAGAGGTCGGCAACATGTCACCGCTCGGCGAGCAGTACATCGACCTCCAGCCGCGCAGCGATGCCGGCCCACACCTCAAGGAAGGTTCGGTGATCGGCCGGCGCGACACCGCCGTCCAGGTGTCTCCGACGCAGTTCCTCACCAGCGTCGATGCGTTCGTGAGCAGTGTTCCCCAGGATTCGCTGCGCACGACGGTCTCGGAGCTGGGCACCGCGTTCCAGGGCACCGGCGACGACCTCGGCCGGTTGATCGACAACTCCAACGAGTTCATCAAGACCGCCACCGACAACCTCGACGTGACGACGGCTCTCATTCAGCAATCCAATACCGTTCTCGGCACCCAGGCCGCCAAGGGCTCGGCCCTCCGTTCGTTCGCGCGCGACCTGGCTCTGTTCAGCGACACCCTCGCCGACAATGACGAAGCGCTGCGGACCCTGATCGACAACGGATCAGCGACCGTGAGCCAACTGCATACATTCCTCGAACAGAACGGTGTCGACCTCGCAGAGCTGATCAATAACCTGGTCACCACCGGCGAGATCGCAGTCAAGAGGTTGCCTGGAATCCGCCAGCTCCTGGTCGTCTATCCGTACGTCGTAGCCCAGGGATACACCCTCGGGGTCAAGTCTCCTGAGGGTCACCAGGTGCGGCTCGGCCTGGTCCTGAGCTCCCAGCCCTCGTGCAGAAACGGATACGACCCGAAGGAATGGCGCTCACCGAGCGACGGGTCCAACAGGCCCATGGACGAGGATGCGCATTGCGCAGACCCGCCGACGAAATCCAACCCCCGCGGTGCGCAGAACGCGCCACGAGTCGCGCCGGGTTCTCTCGGCGGTCAGGATGTCGCCACCTACGACCTGGGCACGGGGCAACTGACTTGGAATGACCAGAACCGGCCGGGTACGGACCTGACGGGCAATGGCGTGTGGACCAACGGAGACCTCGAGGGCCTGCTCCTGCTGCCTTTGAGCTGATCGATCGGACGGCTCGCGCTCGCGGTCCGACGCCCGGGGACGGAGCCAGCGGCCAAATCAGATCGATCCCTCGATCGCAGAGTGGTCCTCGCCATTCGGCAACAGGAGCGCCGTGGACCCAGCGAGAACGGCGCCGAAACCCTTCGCGGACGCGAACAGCATTTGACGACGCCGACGAGTGCTGCTCGGAGAACGCAGCGACCGCCTCCTCCAGGGCAGCGGCTCGCCGTCGTCCGCCTACGAACGCCTCCCAGGGACGCCGTCGCGATGGGATCCGCAGCCTCGACGCAGTGCCTGTGCCCGTGGGACACGCATCAACGCCCTCTGCAAGAAGAAGCAGATCGAACACTCCATGCAGTGGATTGCACGGCATGCACAGTTGTACACTACGCGAAACGATCCGTTCATGCAGAGCTCCAACAAGGAGAGCCCGATGTCCTACCGCCCCCCGCCGCCAGACCTTCGCAACATCGCCACTGCACTCAAGGCGGAGCGCACCGCGATGGTGGACTTCATCCGGTCCCTCGGGGACGAGGAGTGGTCGGCACCGAGCGCTGCGGACGGATGGCGGATCGCTGACGTCGTGGGCCACATCGGCGCCACGGCGCGCAGCTTCTACACGCCGTCGGGACTCCGATCAGTCGGCGCGCCCAGCCTCGAAGCACTCAACGAGAATCCCGTGGAAGCACGCCGCACGTGGCCACGCGCCCGGGTCGTGGCCGAGTACGAACGCGCAAGCCGCCGCGCGATCACCTTGCTCAACCTCGTGCGTCGCACGCCAGCGAGGCGTTTGCGGCTATCTCTCGCGGAACTCGGCCGATTTCCCCTCGGGCTGATGATCGGGGGCGCCCTAGTCTTCGACCACCACACCCACCTGCGAGTCGACATGGCTCCAGCCCTCGGGCGCACCGCTCCGGCAACAGATGCCGACCGGATGGGAGCAGTCCTCACGTGGATGCTCGCTGTGCTGAACAACCAGGTCGCCCAGGCGCCCGTGCCCGGGCTCGACGCCCGGCTCTGCCTCACCCTGACCGGACCAGGCGGGGGCACGTGGTGGATCGACGAAAGGGGCGCCTTCGCCCCGCCGGTCGGCCCGGTCGCGGCTCAGATCACGGCACCTGCTCTGACGTTTCCCGACTGGGGGACGCAGCGCTCCGGGTGGCGGGACAGTGACGTGACGATCACCGGCGATGATGAGCTCGCATCCCGGTTCCTGGACCGGGTCAACGTCATCTAGCTCGCGCGCGCTCCCTCGACGATCGCGTCGGTCGGCGTGAGGAATTGTTGCCGCACTCCCCCACATCGCGGAAACCGGCCTGCGAGCGATCGCAGAGGCGATCGGCCTTTCCGGTCGCCCCGGGCGTTGTAACCCAAATCATTATGCAACTTGTTGCACAACTATCGGATTCTTCTTACGCTTCCGTCCACGCCCCCACCCGAGGAGAATCCATGAGCGCCTATCCGCACCTGCTGGCCCCGCTCGACCTGGGTCACGTCGTCCTGCCGAACCGCGTGATCATGGGCTCGATGCACCTCGGGCTCGAGGAGGTAGAAGGCGGGTTCGAGCGGATGGCGGCCTTCTACGCCGAGCGCGCTTGCCACGACGTCGCGATGATCGTGACGGGTGGGATCGCTCCGAATGAGCCGGGTCGCCACATCGAGCACGGTGCAGCCATGACCCGCGCTGAGGACGTCGCCAACCACCGCGTCATCACCGACGCGGTGCACGAGGCCGGCGGTCGGATCGCCATGCAGGTGCTGCACTTCGGGCGGTACGCCGGTCACGACGGCCTGGTCGCCCCGAGCGCGATCCAGGCACCCATCAACAAGCGGGCACCGCGCGCCCTGACCGCTGCGGAGGTCGAGCAGACGATCGACGACTTCGCGCGCGCCGCCGAGCTCGCGCGCCAGGCCGGGTACGACGGTGTCGAGGTGATGGGGTCCGAGGGCTACCTCATCAACACGTTCCTCGCCGCGCGCACCAACCAGCGCGACGACGCGTGGGGTGGTGACCCGGAGCGCCGCCGCCGCTTTGCCACCGAGATCGTCCGCCGCACCCGTCAGCGTGTCGGCGACGACTTCATCGTGATGTTCCGGATGTCGATGCTCGACCTCGTCCCGGGCGGGTCGAGCCTGGATGACAACCTCGTGCTCGCCAAGGAGCTCGAAGCGGCCGGCGCCTCGATCATCAACAGCGGGATCGGGTGGCACGAGTCACGCGTGCCCACCATCGCCACGTCGGTGCCGCGGGCGGCCTTCACCGAGGTGACCGCGAAGGTCAAGCAGTCGATCGGGATCCCCGTGGTGGCGAGCAACCGGATCAACGCACCCGACGTGGCAGAGCGGCTGCTGGCGGACGGCGTCAGCGACCTGGTCTCGCTGGCTCGACCGTTCCTCGCCGACCCCGAGTTCGTCACCAAGGCAGCCCACGGCAGGGCCGACCGGATCAACACCTGCATCGGCTGCAACCAGGCGTGCATCGACCACACGCTCTCGCGCCGGATCACCTCATGCCTGGTCAACCCGCTGGCCGCCAACGAGACCATCATCGAGCTCTCACCGGTCCGTACACGCAAGCACGTCGCGATCGTCGGCGCCGGCCCGGCCGGCATGGCCTGCGCCCTCGCCACTGCCCGCCGCGGCCACCGCGTCGAGCTGCTCGACGGTGCCGAGACGCTCGGTGGGCAGTTCGACCTGGCGCGACGCATCCCCGGCAAGGAGGAGTTCGCACACACGCTGCGCTACTTCACGACCGAGCTCGCCGAGAACGACGTGGAGGTCGCGCTGGGTCGACACGTGTCGGCGCAGGAGCTGGCGGCCGCGGCGTACGACGAGATTGTCATCGCCACCGGCGTCCGACCGCGGGTGCCCGAGGTCGAAGGGATCGACCATCCGTCCGTCGTCGGCTACCTCGATGTCCTGAACGGGGCCGACGTGGGCGACCGGGTCGCCATCATGGGTGCTGGCGGCATCGGCTTCGACATCGCCGAGTTCATCACCCAGGACCACCCCTCCCACAGCCTCGACGTCGAGGCGTTCAGCGCACACTGGGGCTTCGACCCCCACGGCGAGGGCGACGGCGGCCTGGTCGAGCCCCGACAGGCCCGCAGCAGGCGCGAGGTCTACCTCCTGCAGCGCAAACCGTCGAAGGTCGGCGCCGGGCTCGGCGTCACCACGGGCTGGATCCACCGCGCCGAGCTGGCTGCCCGTGGCGTCGTGATGATCCCGGACGTCCGCTACGTGCGCGTCGACGACGAAGGCCTCCATGTCGAGATCTCCGGTGCGCCCAGCGTGCTTGCGGTCGACACCGTGGTGCTGTGCACCGGCCAGGAGTCACGTCGCGACCTGCACGACCAGCTCACCGCGATGGGGGTTTCCTCTCACGTGATCGGCGGGGCCGCGGTGGCTGCCGAGCTGGACGCCAAGCGTGCGATCAAGCAAGGCGTCGAGCTGGCAGCGAGCCTGTAAGGGAGGGTCCTGCGAGGAGGGCCCTGCGAGGGAGGGCCCTGCGAGGGAGGGCCCGGCGGTCCGGTCCCGGCCGCTCTCCAAGCCGGCCCGCCGGCCGCCGGGCCGCGGGCGTGGTGTTCGCCGCTGTGGGCAGGCGGCACACGTAGGCTACGGGCCGTGCTTGCGACCGAGTGGAGGTGAACCTGGTGTCCCTGCGCCACGCGATTCTCACCGCGTTGCTCGAGGTGCCCTCGACCGGCTTGTCGCTGACGCGGCGCTTCGATCGCTCTATCGGCTACTTCTGGCAGGCGACCCACCAGCAGGTCTACCGCGAGACCGCCAAGCTCGAAGCCGAAGCCCTGATTCGGGCCGTTCCGCAGGCGACGCCGGCCCGCGGGAATCCGAAGACCTACGAGGTGACCGACGAGGGGCGTGCCGAACTGATCCGGTGGGTGGGCGACTCTGAACCGCCGAAGCCGGGTCGCGACGCTCTCCTGGTCCGCCTTCGTGCCGCCAGTGTCGTGGGACCCGGACCCTTGGTCGACCAGATGCGGGAGCACCACGAGTTCCACTCTGCGCGACACGCCGAGTACCTGGCCGTGGCTGCCCGCGACTTCGCCGACCGGGAACTCGACGACGTCGCCCGTATGCAATACCTCATCCTCCAAGCCGGGATCGGGCTGGAGGAGTTCTGGACGGCGTGGCTGCAGGACGCGATCACGGAGCTGTCCCAAGGCGCCGGATCCCGCAAGGCTGCCGGCGCTGCAACCGCGGGGTAGGACCCGGCCGATGTGCGCAGGTGAGCTCCACGGTCGCCATCTCGACCGTGGCGTCTTTCTGGACACGAGAGTTCACTGGTTTCGCTACTTCGCCGACGGGCTCTCGTGGTGACTGCCGCCATCCAGGCGCGGACGCACCAGGAGCGATTGGGTCACACCTTCTACCGAACGATTTGCTGAGAAACATCCTCACGCGAGGCGTTTGCAGATCAGCGCGAGGACAAAGACAAAGTTCCCGACACGACCGCCTGTAGAACGAGCGATTCCCGCATCGCGCCGCCGGGTCGTGGTGGTGAGGCTGCCTGCGGCCGGGTGAAGACTGCTGGCCAGGCGCACCCCACCCAGGACGAGTGCTGTCAGCCAATTTTCCACACCAGCCGCGGCCGAGTGAGTGTTACGACGGTACTAGTCGCAGTACCCCGTGGACGGCGGCACAGCCTGCTCATTGCGACCCGCGGCCGCGACCTCGCGTTCGAGGCGCGGCACCCACTTCCCCGCAAACCGCCGCGCCCACTGCCAGGCCGCAGGAGAGCTGATCGCCGCCTTGCCCCAGCTCGCTGCGCCGACGACGCGCGGGACGTAGACCCGGGCACGCTGATTCACCAGGCCGTCGACGATCGCCGCCGCCGCCTTGTCCACGCTCGTCGTCACGTTTCCCGGATAGGGCAGTTCTCTGCGCATGCGGACGAAAGACGGGATGTCCCGCTCAATGCTCGTCACAAGATCGGTCTCGACCCACGACGGGTGCACCAGCCCAACCGTGATACCGAGGTGCGCCACCTCCTGCCGGTACGCCAGCGCCAGCATCTCGACGCCCGCCTTGCTCGCGCCGTAAGACGCCATCGACGGCAGCGCCAAAAACGACAACGCCGAGGCCACCACCATCGCGTGACCACGGCTGCGCTCCAGGTGGGGAGTTGCGTGCTTAAGAGTCCGGAAGGTGCCGTTCAGGTTCACGTCGACCACCCTCTCGAACGCCGCGTCATCGGCCTGGCGCACCGTTCCGTAGGCCACTACTCCCGCATTCGCGACAAGGAGGTCGATGCCGCCCATGGCTCCCGCGCTCTCGTCGAGAGCATGCTTGACGGCATCGGAGTCGCGCACGTCAGCGAGATGCCACGAAGCCGTCGCGCCGAGCTCGTCAGCCAACAGCCGGAGCCGATCAGGCTCGAGCCCGACCAGCGCCACCCGGGCACCGCGCGCGGCGGCCGTTCGCGCCACGTGTTCACCGATGCCTCGTGCCGCCCCTGTCACCACGAGCCTGCGGCCGACCAGATCCGTCCCCATATGGACTCCTTGCCTCACCACTATAACGAGGTTATCGTAGTGAGGTCGTCAACCCCGAGGGAAGCAGGCCAGCCGCCGTGAAGGCATTCGTCGTCAACAAGTACGGCCCTGGCGGCCTGCGCGCCACCGAAGTGCCAGAGCCGCAGGTCCGCGCGCGCGACGTCTTGGTGAGGGTCAGCGCAACCAGCGTCAACCCGCTGGACAAGATGGTCCGCAACGGTGAGCTCAAGCTCCTCCTGAAGTACAAGCGCCCCTTCGTGCTCGGCCACGATGTCGCCGGGATCGTGACCGAGGTCGGCGCCGACGTCCGCGAGTTCAAGGTGGGCGACGAGGTGTACGCCCGCCCTCGCGACCTGCGCATCGGCACGTTCGCGGAATACATCGCAATCGACCAGGACGATCTCGCCCTCAAGCCGAAGTCGTTGACCCTTCAGCAGGCCGCCGCAGTTCCGCTGGTCGCCCTCGCTGCGTGGCAGGCGCTGGTCGACGTCGCCCAGGTCGAGCCCGGCCAGAAGGTGTTGATCCACGCCGGCGCTGGCGGCCTGGGCTCGACCGTGGTCCAACTCGCGAAGCACCTCGGAGCGTATGTCGCCACGACAGTGAACAGCTACGACGTAGACCGAGCACGCGAGCTCGGCGCCGACGAGGTCCTCGACTACACCAAGTCCGACTTCGCCGACTTGCCGTCGGACTTTGACGTCGTCCTGGACTCCCTGGGCGGATCCAACCTAGAGAAGTCTCTGAAGATTCTCAGGCCCGGCGGCCTGGCGGTCAGCGTCGTAGGTCCCCCCGATCCCACGTTCGCCGACCAGGTCGGCCAGCCGCTCCTGCGCCCTGTCATGGCCGTTCTGAGCCGCAAGGTGCGCAAGCAGGCACGAAAGCTCGGCGTGCGCTACTCCTTCTTCTTCACGAGGGCCAGCGGCTCGCAGCTGCGCGACCTCGCCGCCCTCTACGACGCCGGCCACCTCCGACCAGTCGTCGACGAGCACACATTTCAATTCGACCAGGCAGTCGAAGCCTTGGCGTACGTCGAGCACGGCAAGGCCCGCGGCAAAGTTGTCATCACGATGGACCAGGAGTCCCGATGAGCGAGACCAGAACCGTGCTGGATGCCCGTACATCCCCGACGCGGATCATCAACATCAAGGGAACGAATTTCGCCTACCGCGAGTTCGGGCCGAGCACCGGCGTACCCGTCGTCTTCCTGCACCACTTCACGGCGGTGCTCGATGACTGGGACCCCCGCGTGATCGACGGGATCGCGACGGAGCGACGCGTGATCACCTTCGACAATCGCGGCGTGGGAGGATCCGGCGGACGCACGCCCACAACGGTCGCAGCGATGGCCGACGATGCCATCGCCTTCATCCGCGCGCTCGGGCTCGAGCAGGTCGACCTCATGGGCTTCTCCCTCGGCGGATTCGTCGCGCAAGTGATCGTGACCAAGGAGCCCCAGCTCGTTCGGAGGATGGTGCTTGCGGGCACCGGGCCCGCCGGGGACATCGGCAAGGTCAGCGCGAGGCTGCTCGGCGATTTCCTGCACGGCATTCTCACTTCCACCGACCCGAAGCGCTACCTCTTCTTCACGCGAACGTCCAACGGCAAGGCTGCAGCGCTCGCCTATCTGGACCGACTGACCGAGCGGACCGAAGGTCGCGTCAAGAAGACCTCAGCACTGGGCGTAGCTGCGCAGATCGTCGCGATTCGTCGATGGGCAGCCCAGGACCCGATGGAGCTAGAGACGATCGAGCACCTGGTGCTCGTCGCGAACGGCGAGGACGACCGCATGGTTACCACTCGGAGCTCGTTCGAACTGGCACATCGCCTGCGCAACGCCTCACTCCGGATCTACCCGGACGCCGGGCATGGAGGCGTCTTCCAGTATCACGAGCGGTATGTGCCCGAAGTCCTAGCATTCCTGAGCTGATCAGCGGCTTCGAACGCGGCTTGGAAGAGCGGGGCGAGCGCTCATCGCATTCGGGCAGCGCAGCCAACCGGTTCTGTCTGATTCAAACCCGGCGGCAGGGTCGCAGAGTTGCAGAGCATTGGCGAGGCACCACGCATGGATCCGTGCGCTAAGCGCACCGTCGAGGCGCTGATGAAGGTTGCGGAGAAGGTCTGCCGAGATGCGGCACTCTATCCGGCGTCTGGCCCACGCGAGACGTCAAGCGTCGTCGGTTCGGCCACTTCGACACCTACTTCGGCGAGCCGTTCGAGCGCGCGGTCCGCGACCAAAGCCGAGTTCCTCCTCCGCCACCCTCATATGGGCGTGACCGCGGGTGTCGTGACGGTCCTTCCGGAAGCTGAGGAAGACCGACCGGTCTACCCTGCCGGTCTACCTGGATGTGGTTCTTGTTGACGGCCGTCTAAGTCGCAACTCACGTGTCGGCCTGGGTTCTGAGATTGCGGCTGCGTGGGTCGACGCGCTTAGAGATGCGCCGCGACGGGGGGCCTAGCCCCGAGCGCCACCAACGTCGCCAGGCGCGAGGCCGGCCAGCGACGCTAGCCAGCAAGTCCAATGGATCGAAGTATGTGACGCGGCCCTTGACGAGGCCGTCCTCGAACCAGAACCTGTCGCAGGTTTTCCAGGTCATTCGGCGCCCTCCAAGGGTGCCGCTCAGACGCGCCTCGATGTACACGCCGCCGTCATAGATGTTGGCGTGCAGGACCTGACCACGCAGGTCCGGGACAAGTGCGTACACCCGGGCGAAAAGGGCGAGAAGGCTGGCACGGCCCACGACGTCGGGGGTTCGCGGTTGGACGCCCGTGTACTCCGGATGGATGAACTCAACAAGGCGGGCTAATGCGGCGTAGTGGCCGGCGCCCAAGGCTTGAGTGAAAAGTTCGATCCAATGGGCGGCACTGTCCACACGTGGCACGACCGAACGCTCGTCAGAACGGTCGTCAGCAGGCGGTGAAGTCATGGTGGACTCCTCGAGCTGGATGGAGGCTCTGGTCATGAACGGAGCAAGCCGCACGGGTCATATTGCATTCGGCGGGGCAGGTTCTTGCGACGCCTACTGCTGGTCGGCCGGTCGGCGTGGCAACTGCAAGTGAATCTCGTTCACGCTGATCGTGTCGCCGTGCTGGTCGGTCGCGATCGCGCGGATGACCGCGAAATCCTTGCCGTCGCCGATCGGGTGAGTGTCGCGTACTTCGCCGCGCACAGTGACGGTGGAGCCGACCGGAACGGGCTTTGTAAACGTGCTCTCAACTGCAGTTATGCGCGCCGACGCTCCGAAGGCGCGCAACACGAGCGAGGCGGCGTAGGACATGCTCATCATGCCGTGGGCGACGGTCTCCGGAAATCCGAACACCTGGGCGCGCGCGGCCCACTGAGGGTCCATGTGGACCGGATTGAGGTCCAGGCTCGCCATGCCGTAGGCGTCGACGCACTCTTGGGTGACGTCATAAACAAGCTCAGAGAGTTCGTCACCGGTCTTGAGGTCATCGAGAAAGGGGGCTCGTGGACTGCCGAGAATCATGGCTGTGCGCTCCTGATGAGTTAGGGACGTGTGTCGTTGAGTGCGGTGGCGAAGGCGCGTGCTTCATCGTGGTTAGCGGGCAGTATTAGGGTTGCCCAGGACTCGGCCTTGACGGCGCCGCGCTGGTCAGACATCACGACGTGCGCGCTCAAGTAGTGCTTACCGCGGCGGATGTAGCGGTCGGTATTTTCCACGGTCAGCGACAACCGGTCCCCGATTTTGATCGGCTCGCGAATCACGACCCGTTGAAAGGGATTTCGCGCGCCCGGGGTGCGGGTCCATGACAATGGCGTGCCGGGCGCCGCCAGCCAGAATCCAATCGAAGTGGTGAACAGGGGGTGCACCACAACCGTGCCACCAGGAGCGTGTACTCGCGCGTACTCGGGGTCGACTAGGAGCGGGTCGGTTTCGCCAAGAGCCAGGTTGTAGGCCAAGACATCTTCTTCTTCGACGATGAACTCGCCGGGCAGCCTCACGGCTTCACGCATCGGCGCGCGGTCCCAGGTGACGTGGTCGCGCCAAGTTGCGACGAAGTCTCGGGCGTATTCGCGTTGTTTCGTCGTGCGGGCCAACGCCGTCAATCGTTCTGCGTTCGACGCGGACACTGCCATACTTCTCCGCTCGGATAAGTTCTCCATGCGGAGGAATTTATGGTTAGGTATGGCGCATGTCAAGCAATCGCGAAGACAGCGGTGAGAACCCGGTGGGCATACACCACCCGGGCCTGACCCGGCGTGGGCAGGACCGCAGGAGGGCACTGATCGAGGCGACGTTGCGCATCATCGTGCGCGAGGGTCCGGCGGCTGTCACCCATCGATCGGTGGCCGCCGAAGCTGGTGCCACGCACGGCTCGGTGGCCTACTACTTCGGCGGTCGTGATGAGTTGCTCCACCAGGCACTCGAATGCGTGGCAGACCAGAACGTGAGGTGGTTGCAGCAGGGCGAGCTCAGCGACACCGATCCCACTCGCGACATCGACAACGTCGCCGCTCGGCTGGCCGCGATGGTTGATCAGCAGCTGATCCGCGATCGCGCGATGGGATATTCGGTTCTGGAGTTGCATCTGGCAGCGGGCCGAGACCCCAAGCTGCGCCCGTTGATTCGCGCGTGGGGCAAAGCCTATGTCGCCAGCGCCACACCCGTCCTTGAAGCGATCGGCTCGACGGACTATGTGCGCGACACCCGCATGCTCGCTGCTCTGATCAATGGCATGGTTCTCGAACAACTGGCTTCACCGCGTCCCAGATTTCGGCCCGACGTACTTGAGCCCGCGCTACGACAGGCGCTGACGGCGATCGCATCAGCTGCGACGGCCGGGCAACTACGAGCACCGTGACCATGCGATTTCGGGCAGGTGGCATGGCTGGCACTTCTCCGTGGCGCGGAGATCGACATTGGTGACCTGCTGCCACTAAGACACGGACACGACACGACCACTTCGCGGAGCGGCCCCTCGAGGTCCGAGTCCGCGATGAACTCAGCGACTTGAAGTCCGGTGAGCACCAGATAGGGCCTCATGCGCCCAACGATGCGATGGAACCGAGCTGGATTTGGACTTTCCGAGACGGTGGGCAAAGTTGTCGATCGTCCCCGAAGACACGTCGGCCTGGGCTCGCGCACTATTGCCGTATTGCGATTGGTGCCGCCAAACAGTCAACCCGCCGAAGCAAATCGCTCGACCTACGGCGCGGCCGCCGGTACGTGCCGGCCCCAAGCCGTGACTCGTCACGTCGATGCGCAGTGGGCCTTCGATGATGGGAAATCGGCGGTTCAGTCCGTCTTTGTGGTGACGACTGCGGCGTCTCCATTTTGCAGGGCTGCGGCATACCCACCCGGCTGGTACACCAGCAGTTCGCCGACGCTGGCAGTATCGCGCACATAGTGCGACATGATCGACTGGGCCTGTCGCTCCGGTAGCAAGGCGAGGAACTCGGCGCGCTCGAGATGCAGGCCTTCCGCCATTGACAAGGACCCACCTACGTTGACCGCCCGTTTGATGGCAGCGATCGCCTTCGGTGGCCGCGCTGCCAGATACTTGCCGCGCTCGATCGCCCGGGCAATGAGCTGGTCGGACGGGACGATTTCGTCGATCGCCCCAATCGCCAATGCGTCTTCAGCGGAGAAGGGTCGACCCTCCAACATGGCCACCAAGGCACGATGTGAGCCGATAAGTCGGGGAAGGCGCTGGGTGCCGCCGGCGCCGGGCCCAAACCCGAGCAGAACCTCCAAGTGCCCGATGACGTAGTCTCCTTCAGCCATCAGCCGCAAGTCAGACGCCCACGAAATCTCAGCCCCCAAACCGAGGGCGGAGCCGTTAATGGCCGCCACGAAAACTGTTGAGCTCGTCGTCATCCGAACAAACGTCTCATGTATCTGATCCAGTTGGATTGCCCCATTCAATGGCGTCTTTCTCGCCACCCACCGCGTGAACCTTGTTCGGCGGGCATGGTGAGCGACCCTGGCCACCAAACTCGTGATACGGCGGCTCAACGGAGGAATGCCGGAACCATCCTTTTGTAGCCAGTCAAGGTCTGCGTGGCTGATGAATCGGTGCGGATGAGACCCAGTGAGCACAACCACCCGTACCTCAGGATCACGGTCGGCGTGCTCGATGAGATCAACCAGTTCGGGGGCAGCCTCACGCACAAAAAGTCCCAGGTCGTTACCCACGAAACGAGCCAAGACCACACCGCTGCCGAGATCTTGAATATCGATGTGCTGCCCGCGGCGATCCTTCCAAGACACCGGCGTCTCCTCATTCTTGTTTGGCGGCGTGTCGCCGGGCTAGCAGGCTCGTGGAGGCGGTCCCGCACGAAGGTTCATAACTTCGTTACACAACGATAGGCGCGTGCGGGACATAGGACAACCCCCTCGTGGGGCAACTCGCCTTCCACGCCATGGGCGACCCGCGGCCGCGACCCCAACCGCAGGCTGCGTTGCGTGCATTGCTCTAAACAAGCTTTTGGCGCTCGGTAACCCGGCAAGCTCCCCACACTCGGATCGGTCATCACGGACGTGCCGGCACTCAAGCAAGCTGACGCTTGAGGATCTTCCCAGTTGCCGTCATCGGAAGTGAGTCGACGAACTCGACGATGCGCGGGTACTTGTACGCCGCGAACTGCTCCTTGGCCCAGGTCACGAGCTCAGCCTCAGTGGTCGCGTCCCCGGCGGTCTTGACGACAACAGCCTTGATCTCCTCGCCATGCGAATCGTGCGGGACACCGATGACTGCGACCAGCGAGACGGCCGGATGCTCGATGAGCACTTCCTCGAGCTCGCGCGGATAGACGTTGAATCCACCGCGGATGATCATGTCCTTGGATCGGTCGACGATGTAGTAGAAGCCGTCCTCGTCTTTGCGGGCCAAGTCGCCGGATCGGAACCATCCGTCACGGATCACCTCTGCAGTGGCATCCGGTCGCTTGTAGTAGCCCTTCATCACGTTGTGCCCCTTGATGGCGATCTCGCCGATCTCGTCGGGCGCATCCTTCGTGTCGGACCAGTCGTCGTTGATGAGCTTCATCTCCACGCCCGGGATCGGCACCCCAATCGATCCGACACGGGGTTCTTCGCCGAACCGCGCGAAAGATGCGACCGGTGAGGTCTCCGAAAGTCCGTATCCCTCCAGGATCGTGACACCGAAGCGTTCCTTGAACTGCTTGTGGACCTCGGCCGGGAGCGCGGATCCTCCTGCTACCGCCACGCGAAGGTTCGCAGCGAGGCGGGCGACGTCGATCGAGTCATCCAAGGCCGAGAGTAGGGCCCAGTACATCGTGGGTACGCCGCCGAAGAACGTCACCTTGTGCTCCAGCATGAGCTTGAGGGCCGACGCGGCTTCGAACCGCGGCTGAATTACGAGCGTGCCGCCGTAGGCAACGGCCCCGTTCTGGAGAACCACTTGGCCGAAGGAGTGAAACAAGGGCAGCACGCACAGGTAGGTGTCAGGACGGTCGGCATCCGCGTCGAATAGGTCGCGTCCGGTCAGGGCGTTGTCGTAGACGTTTCGGTGCCTCAGTTCCGCACCCTTGGGCTGACCGGTCGTGCCCGAGGTGTACAGGATCACCGCGGTGTCGTCGTCGTCGCGCGCGATCGTTTTGAACGTCGTCGAGTGCTCGGCGACCGCCGGCTGGTACAACTGCGAGGCCTCGACCCCGTCAAGGGAGCCGCCGGTGCCGATCAGGAAGAACTCGGTACACCCGTCGGCATCCTGGAAGCCGCCCCAGGCAGCTTCACCGATCGGCAGCTCCGGTGTGCCCTCGAAAGCGAAGTACGCCTTCGCGTCGGAGTCATTGAGGTGGTACGCGACCTCGCGTGCCTTCAGCAGGACGTTCAGGGGCACGACGGTCGCGCCTGTCTTGAGAATCCCGAAGTAGATCACTGTGAAGTGCGGAAGGTTGGGGCACGACAGAGCGACCTTGTCGCCGGGCCTGACACCGCGCGCGACGAGGAGGTTCGCCACCTTGTTGGCCGCGGCCTCTAGCGCGGCGTAGGTGATCCGTTCGTCGCCGAACACGATCGCCGTTCGCTCTGGATATCGATTGACTGATCGGGTGAGCAGGGCGGAGAGATTGCGGGTCGAGTCGTTCATCAGGCTCCTTTAGAGATGGGCGTGAGAGTTCAGCAGTACCGACGGTCGCGGGAAGCCGCTCAAGTTCACCTCGGATGTCATTGATCGGCTAGCACACGATGTCGGGGGCGTCGTAGGCAGCAAGGCCCCGGACCTTCGGCACGACGCGCGCACGCTGCTGCAGCCGGCTACCGGCCCCACCACCTCGCTGGGGTCGATCATCACCCCGGCGTTGAAGCGGTTCTGCGGCGCGATTTTGACGAGAGTCGTGATGCAGGCCTTATCCGGTAGCTGGAAACCCATCGCGTCTCCTCGTTGATTGCGACCACATCGCTGCCGGTAGGATCACCAGTAAAGGAACACTCTTGTTCCTTTGTCAAGAGGCATCCTGCTTCAGGGAGGATGTGGCTGTGAAAGGGTTTGACCTGTGACGTCGAGAAGGCCATCCAGAACGGCTAAGGCACAGGGGCAGCGGGCGGTGAGCCCCGGACGCCCTCCCAAAACGGAGGTGGCCGGACGACTCCAGCACATCCTTCGAGTCGCATCCGCGGAGTTCGTCAACCGCGGATACGCCGACGCCAGCGTCTCCCGCATTGCCGCAGACGCCGGAGTCTCCAAGAAGACGATCTACGCGCGCTACCCAAACAAGGACGCCCTGCTCATGGCCGTGGCCGGGGAACTCGCCACCAGCGTCTACGACGTGGTCATGACGGCAATGGGCGGCGCGGCCGACGGTGAGCCTGAGGAAGTGCTGACCGCCTTCGGCACCGCGATCGCGACAAACTGGGCAACGCCTGAGACGATTGGCGTCTACCGCTTGTTTGTGGCCGAGGCCGTCCGGTTCCCGCAATTGGGTTCGATGTACCGCGAGATCATGGCCCGATTCCGCTCGGCCCTCGCCGACTACCTCCGAGAGCAATGTGATGCCGGCACTTTGCACATCGTCGATGTCGATGCGGCGTCACATCAGTTCGGGATGCTCGCCTACGGTGATATCCGCGAACGGCGGCTACTCGGCGAGACGGTGACCGAAGACGACATCGTCGAGACAGTGCGCCAAACCGTCGACGTGTTCCTCCGTGGCTACTCGACTACAGACCCGGCAGGCGTCCACGTCGGACCGTCGATCGCAGAGTAGGTCTCACCGCGGCCGTCCAGCCTCTTCATCCTCCGACCGGTGAGCTCGACCATGAGATCCTCGGCCAGCGGCGGCACGAACGCGTTGTCGACCAGGGTGTACTCGGCCGCGAGGCGGCCTATCGGGTGTATCCCGCCGAAGTCGACACGACCATTGACGTATAGGTCGTCACGGATGTTGAAGCCCACGACGTCGCCGATCACGAGATTGCTCATCCCGTCGGGCGACGGCGCAATCATTGCGACTTTGCACTCCAACGCGATCGGTGCACCCTTGATCCGGGGCGGCTTGACCATCGCCGACGCCTCGCGCTCGACCCCGACAGCCTCGAACTCGTCGACGTCAGGCTCGAACTCGATGGCACTGCGGTGGAGTGCCCCCACCTGCGGCAAGGTCGCCAGGTTCGTGACGAACTCCCCTGTATCGCGGATGTTGACGAACGTGTCCTTCAGTGTCACCCGGTCGGTGCGCGGCTGGATCGACAGCGAGATGCGTGGTGGCTTCCGCCCCACACAGGTGAAGAACGAGATCGGGGCGATGTTCCCGATCCCTTCGGTCGACAGCGTGCTTACCCACGCGATCGGACGAGGAATGATGCTCCCGATGAGCAACTTGTAGGCCGAGGTCTCGTCGAGGTCTTCTGAGTCGATGATCATGGGAGCTTCCTTCCAGCAGGTCGCGACTGGAATCGCGATCGCCCATTAAAGGAACCTTAGCGTTCCTTTGTCAAGGACGCGTTCTCTCAGCGTCGGCCGGATCAAGTCGGAGGCGCCAGGGCGTGCACGGCCGCTGATCCAGTCCTCGAACGCACAGAGCAAGCGACAGTTCAGCCACCCGCTCCCCCAGCTTCGCCCGCCGCCCTCCCGATTCGGCCCCCCGGGGGCCAGCAACTCCAGTTCCCCCGCCTGGACCGCGACCCGTGGCACTATCCGGCCCTATCGGATCGTTGCCTAGTCGTAGGGACTGGACCGCAGACGGCGTGCGCCAGGCTGCGCCACTGAACCAACGCCAAGTTAGATCGTCCGACGCGTTGTCCCCGGTGCCGCCGGTATGACTGCGCGTCAGTTGATTCACGATCGGGGTGATTGACGAGCGCGTATCCGGACCCCGGTCGAACGTCCCGGACGCCTCGACGGGACGGCACAAGCCGCAGAGCTACGCCTATTGACAAAGGAACAGCCTAGTTCCTTTAATGGCGCCATGATCATCGCCACAGACGCGCTGCCCCCGGAGCCGCAGCTCGTGAAGGGCACGGACTACGACGTGATCGTCGTTGGCTCTGGATTCGGCGGAAGCGTCGCGGCGCTCCGGCTGACCGAGAAGGGATATCGAGTCGCGGTGATCGAGGCGGGGCGCCGCTTTACCGACGACGAGCTCGCCCGCACCACATGGAACCTACGCCGGTACCTGTGGGCACCGGCACTAAGATGCTTCGGCATCCAGCGCGTCCACCCGCTCAAGGACGTCCTGGTGATGGCTGGCGCCGGCGTCGGCGGCGGGTCCCTCGTCTACGCGGCCGCGCTGTTCCGTCCGCACGACGCCTTCTACAGCGACCAACAGTGGGCACATATCACGGACTGGCGATCCGAGCTCGCGCCGCACTTCGACCAAGCCAGTCGCATGCTGGGCGTCGTGACGAATCCCCATCTCGCCCCGACCGACACCGCGATGCGCCAGGTCGCCGACGACCTGGGGGCAACGGATACCTTTCATCCCGCCCCGCTCGGCGTGTTCTTCGGGGTACCCGGCGAGTCCAACGCCGATCCCTACTTCGGGGGCGCGGGGCCGCAGCGCCGCGGCTGCACACAGTGCGGTTCGTGCATGTCCGGCTGCCGGGAGGGCGCGAAGAACACTCTGCTCAAGAACTACCTCTACCTCGCCGAACGTGGCGGCGCGAGCGTTCTGCCGATGGCGACGGTCGACACCATCCGCCCGCGGCCGGACGGATCCTTCGTGGTCGACCTGCACAAAACCGGCACTCGGTGGCGCCGCCACCGGCGCAGTCTGACGGCAAGCCAGGTTGTGCTCGCGGCCGGCACATGGGGAACGCAGCGACTGCTGCACCGGATGCGTGATGACTCGGTGCTGCCCGACCTCTCGCCTCGTCTAGGCGAGCTCACCCGGACGAACTCGGAGAACATCCTCGCCGTCAGCCGCACGTCGCGTGACCCTGACCTCGAGTTCACCAAGGGAGTGGCAGTCAGCTCATCGTTCTACGCCGACGAGCACACTCATATCCAGTCCGTGCGGTTTGGCAAGGGCAGCAACGCGATGAGCCTTATGCAGACCGTCGCCACCGATGGTTCATTGACCAGGTCACGACTCGCGCAAGCGCTTCGATCGATGGCTCGACACCCGGTCACCTGGCTCAAGATGGTCAACCCGCGTAGGTGGAGCGAGCGGACCCTTCTCCTGCTGGTGATGCAGAGCCTGGACAACTCCATCACCACCTACACCAAGTCCGGTCTGTTCGGCCGACGAAAGTTCACCTCGAAGCAGGGGCACGGCGACCCGAACCCGACCTTCATCCCCGCCGGGCACCAGGCGAACCTGCGCACTGCCCAACACATCGGCGGGCTCCCCGGCGGCTCCTGGGGCGAGGTCTTCGGGATGCCGATGACCGCCCACTTCCTGGGCGGCGCCCCGATCGGCACCAGCGCCCACGACGGAGTGATCGACCCCTATCACCGGGCGTTCAACTACCCCGGCCTGTCCATCGTCGACGGAGCCGCGGTGAGCGCGAACTTGGGCGTGAATCCGTCCCTGACTATCACCGCTCAAGCCGAGCGCGCGTTCTCCTTCTGGCCGAACAAGGGCGACCCCGATCCGCGCCCGGCGCAGACCGAGCCCTACGTCAGGCTCGATCCGATCGACCCGATCGCGCCAGCGGTCCCAGCCCACGCACCAGCGGCGCTGCGATTCACCAGCCGGCAATGAGCACCTTGTCGCGATCGACCCTGTCACCTGAGTGCCTGCCCGAAGGAGAAGCCATGACCGCCATCGACACCCCGACCGACCCGACCACGGTCCCGGATCTGATCGATACCGTCGCGCGCGTACGGGCAACCTTCGCGAGCGGACGAACCAAGCCGCTGGCATGGAGGAAGCAGCAGCTTCGCGCTCTACGACGCCTGCTGATCGACCACGAAGTTGAGTTCGCCCAGGCGCTGCGCGCCGATCTCGGCAAAAGCGCCACCGAGTCGCACGTCATGGAGCTCGGGTTCCTCGTGCGCGAGATCGACCACACTCTGCGTCACCTCGATCGGTGGCTGCGTCCCCGCCGGGTCTCCGTACCCGTCTCGCTGATGCCCGCCCGAGCCCGAACCGTGATCGAGCCGCTGGGCACCGTTCTGATCATCAGCCCGTGGAACTACCCCATGAATCTCGCGCTGGCTCCCCTGATCGGCGCGATCGCCGCCGGCAACGCGGTAGTCCTCAAGCCCAGCGAGGTCGCGCCCGCAACCTCTGCAGCACTCGCCCACTGGTTGCCAAAGGTCCTGGACGCAGAGGCCGTCGCCGTGGTGGAAGGAGGAGTTCCGGAGACCACTACCCTGCTTGAGCAGCAATTCGACCACATCTTCTACACCGGCAACGGCATCGTCGGGCGCATCGTGATGGCTGCGGCGGCCCAGCACCTCACGCCGGTGACCTTGGAGCTCGGAGGAAAGTGCCCAGCAGTCGTCGAGCCAGGCACCGATCTCGCGACGGCCGCTCGTCGCGTCGCCTGGGGCAAGTTCATGAACGCCGGCCAGACGTGTGTCGCTCCTGACTACGTGCTGGCGATCGGCCGCGCCGCCGATGAGATCCAGGCGCACCTGAGCGCCGCGATCCGCGAGATGTACGGCGAGAACCCCGCCAAGAGCGCTGAGTACGGCCAGATCATCAACGAACGACACTACGAGAGACTCACCCGTCTGCTGGCCGACGGCCGGACCGTCGTGGGCGGCGAGCACGACCGACCCACGCGCTACATTGCGCCGACCGTCCTCGCGGACGTCGACCCAGAATCGGCGGTGATGGGCGAAGAGATCTTCGGTCCGATCCTGCCGATCGTCCGCGTCCCCGATCTGGACGCCGCCATTGCGTTCATCAACCGGCGAGCCAAGCCGCTCGCCCTCTACGCCTTCACCTCGTCGGCGCAATCGAAGCGTCGACTGACCCATGAGACGTCGTCGGGCGGGCTCAGTTTCGGCGTGCCGACAGCCCAACTCGGTGTACTCGGCCTTCCGTTCGGAGGTGTCGGCGAGAGCGGCATCGGTCGATATCACGGAAGGTACTCCCTCGATACCTTCAGCCACACCAAGTCGGTCGTGGACAAGCCGCTGCGATTCGACACACTCCGGCTCGCCTACCCGCCGTACACCCGGAACAAGGACCGGATCCTGCGTCGGCTCACCTGAGGCGGCGGCCGGTGCCGTACACCAGATCTCGGCTGGGTCGCTTCGAGCACTGCATTCTGCCCGCGTCGGCGGAACCACCAGTCACGCCGCTGTGACTGCCTTGATGAAACCCGCCTGTGGGATCCAACCGCGATATGAGCGCGGACCAATGAGGGCGCCAACAAGCACAACGAGGAGAGAGCATGAAGGACCACCACGCCCGGATCATCGCCCACGACGTATCACGGATCGAGATTGCCGTGGAGCAACCGTTCGATGCATTCCGCCAACGGTACGAGGATGCGGTTCCGGCCTTCGACCTCAGCCGCTATGGCGCCCTGGATCCGGACAGCGTCAATTGGGACACGATCTGCAAGATCACCGCGGAGCAGGCTCCGCACGACTTCATCCTGTATTGGCGCGCCGAAACCGACCTGATCATGCGGTTCGCCGGGCACAGTCGTCGCTGCACGTCCTACCTCATGGGCAACCACACGATCGCCGAGCGCATGTACCGCCACAACGCCGGGGTGATGCTCTACGCTCCGTTGCGCACGAGCATCTATGAGGACCAAGAGGACCAGGTCTGGTTCTCCATTGATCAGCCGAGCACACGTTTCGCGAGCTTCGGTGATCCGGAAATCGCCAACGTCGGCGTGGACCTGGACAGCAAGCTCGCAAAGCTTCTCACGACTCTCGATCTCGTCGTTCCAGCAGAGTTGACGTCTTAGGACGGGCAAGCACGTCGAGTACGGGCAGGTCGCCACAGCGGGTCTTGTTCCGCCGCCCGTGAACGTCGGGTGGGATGCGGCTAGATCCGCGGTCTGAGCGTTCTGGGGCCGGTTCGACGCTGGCCACTTCATCAGCCGGCGATGCCCGCGCTACTCCTCGCAGCCTTCTCGGCCGGGTCGAACCCGGCACCTGATGCGCTCCCGAGGCTCCGGTCCTCTAGTGAATGACGGCAGGCTTCGTGACCGCGCCGCCCGGCGATTGCAGCGAGACCGGTACCGGATCCTCTTGGAAGGGACGGGTCGGAGCCACCCTGTCACGTGGCATGAGGAACCCGTGTGTCCTGCTCGGGGTGGCCCACATCGAGGCGCCCGCGCCGATGGGCATGGCGACCCTCACCTGCGATCCTCGTCGAGTCTGGAAGGCGGGCTACGGGAGGCGTTCGCCTTCGGGCTACGGGAGGCGTTCGCCCTACTTCGCCCACGCCGGGAGCGGGTTGCCGACAGCTTGATCGGCCGGCGTGGCGGCCACAGGAGCACCTGCGCGCCGGTCGTGACCAGCTGAGCCGGCCGGCAAGCCCCGCGGCCCTGGAACTGCCGTGCGGATCATGGGGTGTGCGCCCTTCGGTCGCCCACCGTTCTTTCGCTGCCACCACGGTCCGCACAATGCGCTGCAGAGAATGCCGATGTCGCCGCTCTTGATCAGCGCCCCGCGAACGTGCATCCAGCGGTGCATCGGCGCCGATCAGCACTGCGACCCGAGTCTTCCCCGGCGCGGAAGGCAACCGTCATGCCGGTGCCGTCGTCGACGAACGCACGGTCGGATGGCAGCGCAGGACAGCCCCGCAAGCATTGCAAGCGGGTCTGGGGCGATGAAGCATGTCAAGGTGCCGTAGAAGATCGGTCATCGCCTCGCCCGAGGGGGTGGAGCTATCCAGCGGCAGCGAATGGATGGGCGATGGGCGTCGCGTTCCCGCATCACGATCGCGTTGACCGACACGTAGCTTGCACGAGCACCGGTGCGACCCGAGCGTGGTCATGACCCTGCGGCATCCGCGATCTGCAGGCGTGTTCGCTCGTGACTTGCCCGGGCAGTGCGGTCGCTGTGCATCGCGATCGCGCTGGGTGGGCGCCACCGACGACGGCGGGGTCAGTGGGCGGAGAAGTTCGCCTCGACGTCGGCGGCGGCGTACGCACTGACCATCTGGTCGGCGGACACGACAGATTCGAGTCGGGCCACGATTGATGCGAGGTCGCCCGCCGGGATCGCGCACGTAAGGTCGGTATCGGGCAGTGAGGTGCGGGTGCGGCTGACCGCGCAACCGGGGCTGACGGCCACTTGGCCCGCGTGGGCGAGCGGCACGATCATGCATTGGGGCTTTTGGGCGAGAGTGAGTTCGGGCACAGCAGCGTGCAGCCTCATAAGGGCGGCCGGGGTCAGCCGCGCGAGCACGACATCCGGGTCCGATGCGTCGGCGAGCGGCTGGTAGGTGATCGATTCTGGCTTGAAGTCCAGAGCGGGAGTCGCCTCGAGGTCCTCCTCGGTCACCCAACCGCTGCCCACCAGGGCGCCGGTGTCGTCCTGGGCGGCTGCGATCTCCAATGGGATGAGCCCATGGGTGTAACTGCCAACGCTGCAGTTGGCGTGATCCGATGCGACGGTGTCCAGCCTGGCGCGCTGGGCGGGTTCCCAGAAGCAGCAGCCTGCAGGCTGCGATGGGACCGGGGCTGCTCGGTCGGCGTCGGCGGCGTCGAAGGTGACGCCGACGGGGGCATCGCCCAGCCCGAGGAGAGTCCTCAGCTTGTCGGCCAGGGTGGGGATGTTGCTCATGTCAGGCCCTTCTGTCGTACGGATCGAGGTTGGGTCGCTGGGCGTACGCCAGCTCAAGGTGGTGGCTATCGACGGCCAAGTCGATTTCGACCTTGTCCGGTCCGGTGCGTCGCCAACCGTCATGGGGCCGGCCATCGAGACGCACGCGCAGCGCGTCGACCGGAAGGTTCTCCACGGTGAACGTTGTCGGACCGCCCCGATGCGCGGGGGTCGCGGCGAAGGTGTCGACCTCGAGTACTTGTCGCTCCAGATCGTGGTGGGTGCGACGGACGCCGATCGTCGGGTAGTCGACTCCGCGGAGCGTCGGTTGGGCATGCAGGTGCGTGCGCGGGGCGTTGAAGACGCGGGACCAGGCGCCGGGCTCGGCGCACTCGATCATGGCCATCGTGGCGTTGAACTGGCCCCGCGGCCAAGGTTCGTCAAGTCCGAACCAGTAGGCGAAGCGGGTGTTGTCCTCGCCGAAGAACCGCGGCTCGAACTGAGACTCGGAGATCTCGCGCAGCCTGTCCCAGGTGGTGGTGTCCCCGAGTTCGCGGGCCATCCACATCGCCGTGGACAGCATCTGTGGGTCGTCTGCCCATTGGATCACCGGCACCGACGGGTCGTTCCAGCCGAGCTGACGCATCGCGCACTCGTAGAGTTCCTCGCCGAGTCTGGCGTCCTGCGGGTACAGGTAGTGCAGCAGGCACAGTGCGCCGTACCCGCCCAGTCGACCGGGGAAGCTCAGCATGGAGGCCTCGATCGGGTCGTAGTAGAACGCGACCCAGTCCAGCCGGCCACGTCGGTCGCGGCCCATGTAGTGCTTCTCAGCGAAGGCGACCCAGTCCAGGAACGGCTGGTTGACCGTGGTGCCGAGCAGGGCGTCGTAGAGCTGCAGCCCGAGCCCGGCCGCGCTCATGCAGAACATCCACACTTTTGTGTTCTCGCAGTGGGTGCCTTGCGGTCGCGCAACCAGCTGGTCGGAGATGAAGTGCGCAATCCTCTTGTGGGTCCAGGTGAAGGTTCGGTTCTGGTACCCGGAGACCTCGAAGGGGGCGTCTTCCTGTGGCTCGGCCGAGACGTAGCGTCGGATGCTCAACAACAGATTGAGCCAGCCGCGGTAGAAGAGGTTGCCGTCACTTCCAACCGGGTCGGGCTGGAGTCCCCAGGGCTCAACACCGTTGGCGGTCCACCCGGGCAGTGCGTAGCGGCCACGGAGCTGCTCAGGGGCCATGGCCAGCCACTCGGGGGGGTATTTGTCGACGTTGGGGTCGGGCCCGATCAGCGTGTTCCAATCCGCGGCGCCCCAGAACGTGGTGTAACGACGCGCGAGCTCGTCGAGGATGCGGACGTAGGGCTCACGCCAGGCAGGCGTGGCCTCGAGCATCATCGGCAGCACGTAGGACATCTCCGCCAGGTCGAACCTGGGGAAGGCGCACATCGGTGGTTCGCTGTAGCGGTCCCACCACGGGTGGGGCTCGCCCTGATCGCTCCAGTCGTCGGGTGTGGTGGCCTTGTCCCACATGAACCTCAACCAGCCCAGCGACCTGTCGTTGAGACCATCTGCCCGTGTCGAGGTGTCCATCGACTCCGCTGAGCGAGAGACCCCGACATTGTTGTTCACGGCTCACCCACCGGCTCGCCGATGGCTGCTCGAACCATCAGCAGGGAGGATCGCGCCTTCCAGGCGTCGCGCCACGCCGGGTCCAGCCGGGTGACTGCCGGCTCGATGAGGATCTTTTCCGCCCCGTTGGCTCTCGGATCGTGCTGCAGGTATGCGCCAGGGATCGGCTGTCGTGGCTGCCGTTCGGCGCCGAGACGCACGAACATGCGCGTCAATCCATAGAACCACAGCACGATGAACGGACTGCCGTCGATCTGGACGGTGCCCCGGTTGCGGCTTTCGACGAGCTTGTCCACCGTCCGGGTGGATACGAGCACCGCCAGCGCCTGCCGGCTCGTGGCGAATCGCAACCGATTGTCGGCCTCGCTCGCCGGCCCTGCCACACTGCGGACCCGCCTGGATGGGGCATCGAAGATCCAGTGGCGCGCCACGTTGCCACCGGAAAGCTCAAAGATCAGCGTACGAGTGATCTGCGAACGCAGCCCCGGCATGAACCGAGAGCCGTGGGTCATGCACTGCCCGAAGACCCACAGCAGTACCCGTAGGAGAACGTTGGACATCGACTAGGAGTCCAGGCCGGTGGGCTGCGAGGTACTGCCGGCGAGCTGCGGCCTGAGGTGGGAGACGAGGAACTCCGTTTGGTCGGTTACGAGCTCCTCGAACGCCTCGCCGAGGTAGAAGCCGAAGTGGCCGGCCTCGTAGTGCCGCACGTCCCCCAGCGGCGCCTGTCGCGCGTAGGCGTCGGCGACTTCGCCCGGCGTGACGGTGTCGTTGTCGCTGATACAGATGAGGATCGGAATCGCGATCCGCTTCGCCGACCGACCCGGCCGATAACGCAAGATGCTCAGCAAGCTGCGGCCGGCGGCCTCGTTGACCCAATCGTGGCCGGGGGGAACCAGGGCGAGCATGCCCGGCAGAGCATCCGGGGCAACCATGAAGCCCCGTTCGCCAGGATTGGCCGCGATCGGCACGGTGACTGGCCGCCGCCCGAGCGCCGCTGCGACCAGGTCGCGCATGATCGGACCGGTCATCGACAGCACCTCCCCGACCCCGAGCGCCTTCGCGGAGACGATCCCGTCGGTGAAAGGGCATTGGGAGACAGCGGCGCAGAGCTCGGGATGCCGCGAAGCCACCTCGATCGCGTGCCCGCCGCCGATGGAGGAACCCCAGATTGCGACCCGTTCGGGGTCGACCTCAGGTCGGCTTCGTGCGTGCTCGATCGCCGCGTCCCAGTCGGCTAGCTGCTTCGGCATCGACAACACTTGGCGCGGCTCACCGCCGCTATCACCCAGGCCACGATAGGTGAACACCAAGGCGCCGAGACCGGCCTCGACGAAACGCTCGGCATAGCGGTCCAGCCCGAGCTCTCGAGTGGCGCCGAGGCCGTGTCCCAAGACGACCAACGGCACCCGTTGATCGGCCGACGCGCCCTCGGGCAGGTAGAGCCAGCCGGCGCAGTAGGAATCTCCTGAACGGAAGGTGACGTCCATGCGCTGAGCCGACGCGGCGGCCCTCTTGGGTCGCGTACTGGTCCGATCCTTCACTGGGTCACCGCCACCTTCCGCGCGCGCCCAGTTTCGGCCGGTACAGGGCACCCGTGCTGAAGCGCCGTGGCGTAGCCATCGGGCTGAGGGAGCGTCAATTCGCCGTGCTTGCGCGTATCGCCACCAAACAACCCCTGCGGGTTGCTCGCCAACCGCGCGACAAGCACCTGGTTGCCCAACTCGCTAACCCTGATCCAACTCGACGACCAGTCCGCTGACATTGCGGCTCCTCTCAGCGCGGGTACGCTCAGACTAGTGGAACTTCGTTATAAACTTCGTTACACACTAGACGCCGGTCACACACGTGACAAGCCCCGAGACCTCGAATTCCACAGCGCCGGAGGCGTCTGGTCTCGCTAGGAGATGCACCGATGCCGTCACGCCGCACGAACGCCGATAGCCGCAGTTCTTCAGAGGAGACAGTTCGGCGGCTCATAGGGGCAGCGACACAACTGCTGTCCGACAAGGGGCCATATGAGATCAAGGCACGAGCGGTCGCCGAGATCGCCCAGGTCTCGACTACCGCCGTGTACTACCACCTCGGCGGCCTACCCGAACTCCTTCAAGCGGTCGTCGATCGGGCGTTCCGCGAACTCGACCTGCATTTCTCCACAGCCGTCTCGATTGGAGACCCGGTCGCCGAATTGTTCTCCATGGCGCTGGCTGCCCGACGCCTGGCCAAGGCCAACCCACACCTCTACGACCTGATGTTCGGACTGTCCGCCCGGGGCAACTACCGGGCCCCCGAGGCGACATCCGAGCAAGGCGGCAGCCGCACGGGGGCGTTCGCGGATGCCTACGCTCACCTGGTACAGGCGTGCGCCCGATTGCATGCCCAGGCCCCCATGTGTGAAGGCGCTGAACCAGAGCTTGTCGCCAGTCAACTGTGGAGCTGTGTGCACGGGTTCATCACCCTCGAGCTCGGCGGACAGTTCACAAACCTTCACGACCCGGTTCGCGAGATTCTCGTCCCGATGACCACCGGCGTACTCGTAGCAGCGGGCGAGGAGCCCTCGCGCGTAGCGGCGTCGTACCGGGTTGCGTTGGCCGACGACGGTGCTCCCACTGAGGGCATTGTCGGATCCTGACGGCCGCGACCTCCTGAGGCGGCGCATCCTCCCCGCCGAGCCGGTTCGGCAGGCGGCGATAGATCAGTCTCATTGACCTGCGGGCAGGTGCTCGAAACGGGCGTTAGCCACCACAACGGCGAGCCCTCGGAACTGTTGACCGTGGACTGCAGCATCGCCGAGTTGCCTCTGACCTGGCGCGTGTAGCCTCGCATCACTGAAGAGGGGAAAAGCGAGGTGGCGAGCGGCATGTCGCGATCCAAGACGACCTCGATCGCCAGTCGAATGAGTTCCGAGGAGGCCGTGCCGCGACTCGTCGAGGCGACGATCCGGCTCCTGGCCGAGGAAGGGCCAGCGCAGATCAAGGCCAGGTCGGTCGCCGACGCGGCGGGCGTCTCGACTCAGGCGCTCTACTATCACCTCGGCGGACTTCCGGAGCTGCTGCAGGCGGTCATCGACCGCGGATTCGGTGAACTAGGTTCGGCGTTCGCTGCGTTAACAATGACGACGGACCCGGTGACCGACCTGTTTGCAATGGCCCTGACCAGCAGGCGTCTAGCGCGGGAGAACCCTCATCTGTACGACGCCATGTTCGGGTTGTCCACGCGCGGCAGCTACCGAGTGCCGCACTCCCCGGCCCCCGCGCCGGCCGCGCGATCGGCGGCGTTTCAGGCTGCCTATGACCAGCTTGTCGGCGCCTGCAGGCGGCTCGTGGAGATCGGGCGAGTCGATCCGGGCGTCGACGCCGAGGTGATCGCGAGCCAGTTGTGGTCCGCGGTCCACGGCTTCATCACACTCGAGCTCGGCGGGCACCTTGACCAGTTCCACGAACCGGTGCGCCAGGTTCTCGAGGCGACCACCGTGAACATCCTGGTCGGACTCGGAGACGATCGGTCGACCTCAAAGAAGTCCCATGATCTCGCCATTGAGATGCTCGGCATCGGCTGATCATCGGGCAGAACCGAGCGAGTGGACCACTTTGCATCTCGTGATCACGAGGAGCGCAACGTCGTGGCCGCGTGCGGTCAACAAGTAGGCGAGCGCGGCCGGTGCTCGCCGCGTCGTCCGGGTCCAGGACCGCTACGGCGTTAGGGTCCTGGTCGATCAGGTCGTATCGAGGACGTCGCCGCCGCGGGCGTCCTGGTCGACCGTGCCGTTGCGGGTGCAAGCGCCTACCTGGTTGGCCATGGACAAGAAGCAGGCGCCCCCCCAACTCCATGATCACGGAGGTCTCATCGTCCGCATCGGGGAACGCCCCTCCCCGGGTCTGGAAGGCGCGCACACGTGCGGATCGCTCGGCGCCCTCATTAGAGAAACAGCGTCGCGTGCCCTGGTTAGATCATCTGCTCGCCGGGAACGGGGCGATCAATGACCAGACATCCCGCCATCCACGGCCAGCGTGATGCCGGTGATGTACGACGACGCCGAACTGGCGAGGAAGACGACCGCAGTGTCGAGCTCGTGCTGACGACCCAGGCGGCCGAGTGTCGAAGTCTGATTGACGTACGCCTGCAATTCGTCCCCGCGGATCTGTGCCGTCAACTCGCTGTCGAAGTATCCCGGTGCGATCGCGTTCACCCGGATGCCCTTACGACGCGACCACTGCTGAGAAAGGTCGCGCGTGAGCCCGATCAATCCGGCCTTGCTCGCGGAGTACGCCGCCTGTGGGCTGTAGGACTTGATCAGACCGAGGACACTGGCGATGTTCACGATGCTGGAGCCGGGCTCCATCACGCGAGCGGCCGCTTGAGCCGCCCAGTAAGCGCCCATCAGGTTGACGTCGACAACGCTACGGAACTCGGACGGGGTCTCTTTCAACGCAGGCACCGCGCTGCCGACTCCAGCGTTGTTCACCAGCACATCGACGCGGCCGAATCGAGCCATGGCGGCTTCTGCCAGGCGAGCGCACGCACCTGGATCGGTCACGTCGGTCTGTACGCACAGCACCGAACGCCCGCGTGCCGCGACCGACGCCGCGCTGGCCTCGAGTCGATCCGCGCGTCGTGCCGCGAGGACCACATCCGCGCCGGCTTCGGCCACGGCGACCGCGAAGCCGGCACCCAGGCCGGAGCTCGCGCCGGTGACGATTACGACTCGGCCATCCAGGGAGAAGAGATCGAGCAAGGTGTTGGTCATGGGGTTCCTCTCGAGCGGGTGGGCGGGTTCAGCCGGCGCGCATGAGCGCGATCGCATACTCGGCGTACTGCCGGGCAACCTGGTCGGCAGCGAGCTCACCGTCCGGCCGGAACCATGACGGCAGCGACGTGCACAATGTCGCGATCGCCCTGGTCGCCGTGCGCGGGTCGCGTGTGCTGAGCTCTCCGGCCGCGATCGCACGTGCGGCCTGGTCGTCGAGCAGGTGTTGCACGTCGTCGCGCAAAGCGGTGATCCTTGTGCGATCATCGGGGTCGAGACCGCGCATTTCGCTTGCCCCCAAGAACGCAAGATCGCCGCGGTGGGCATGGAAGAGGGCCAAAGCCTCCACCATCAACGCGAACGACTCAGCCTCACTCGCGCCATCGGCCCGGGCGGCGAGGAGGCGCCAGCGGATCTCGGCCATGGTCAGGTCGAGCAGGGCGGCCAGCATGCCGGTCTTGCTCGGGTGGTGGTGATAGACACCCGCAACGCTGAGGCCGGCTTCGTCGGCGACCTCCCGCATCGTGGCGGCATGGAAGCCGCGCCGCACGAAGACCCGCGACGCCGCCAGGAGCACCGGGTCGAGGTTGACCGGGTCGAAGGACCTCCACTGCTGCGCGATCTGCTGCGGAGGCGGCGCGCTCGGCGGCGGAGCAGCGTGGAGCAGGTCCGTGGTCGAGACCTCGAGCAGCCCGGCGATGCGGCGCAGACGTGCAACCGTCACCTCGGTCCGCCCCGTCTCGATGGCGCTCACAGTCGCAGGGCTCACGTCGAGCGCCCCCGCGAGGCGGCGCAGGCTCAGTCCGCGCGAGACACGGGCGGACCGGATTGCGGCACCTATCATGTGTTCAGCCATGCCGAACAAGATATCGCACACTGAGCGGACTGAACACGTCCGTACATTCATTCGGTACTGTTCAGCCATGTCGCGGACAAACAACTCGTCGAGCACCAACGACCTGGTTAGCCTCGACCGGATGGCGCCCGCGCTCGCCGCGGCCCTGGGCGACGACCGGTGGCTGGGGGTCGGTGCCCAGCTGATCAGCGGCGGCAAGTCCAACCTCACCTTCATCCTCGCCTGCGACGCCGGTGAGCTGGTGCTACGCCGACCCCCGACCGGTGACCTGCTGCCCAGTGCCCACGACATGGCCCGCGAAGCGCGGGTGCAGCGGGCCCTCAGCGGCAGCGGAGTCCCGGTCGCCGAGGTGGTTCTCTCCGACGACGGCGCCCTCCTGGGGGTGCCCTGCTACGTGATGAGGAAGGTGACCGGCCACGTCGTCCGCAGCACACTCCCACCGGGATACGCCAACTCTGCGTCAGCACGGGAGGCGATGGCGTGGGCGTTCGTCGACACCCTCGTTGCGATCCACTCCGTGGACGCCGTCATGGTCGGACTCGGCGACTTCGGGCGTGCCGAGGGCTTCATGGAACGACAGGTGCGTCGATGGGGTGCCCAATGGGAGTCGAGTCGTACCGAGGAGGTCGCCGAGATGACCGAACTGGGCAGACGGCTTGCAGCGCGGGTCCCTGCGCCCCAGCCAGGCGCAGTCGTGCACGGCGACTACCGGATCGACAACGTGATCTTCGACGCCCAGGACGTGGGTCGCGTCAGGGCCGTCCTCGACTGGGAGCTGTCCACCCTGGGCGACCCCCTGGCTGATCTCGGGATGCTCATGCTCTTTTGGCGAGAGGCCGGAGAGCCACCCATCGAGCTGATCCCTGGTGTCACCCACCTGAGCGGCTTCCCGTCCAGGGCCGGTGTGGTTGAGCGGTACGCCGCCGCGAGCGATCTCGATCTCAGCGCCCTGAGGTTCTATGAGGCCTTCGCCCACTACAAGTTCGCGGTGATCGCCCAGGGCGTCGCCGCCCGATCGCGGACCGGTGCGATGGCCGGGCAGTCGTTCGGCGATCTAGACGGCCAGGTCCGTCAGCTCGCCGCCAGCGGACTCACCAGGATCTGAAGGGACACGACATGGATTTCGCTCTTTCCCAGCAAGCCGAAAAGATCAGCGAGAAGATGTGGGAGTTCATGTGCGAGCACGTGTTCCCCGCGGAACCCGTATGGGCGGCTTACCTGCGCGAGCACGGCGCACACACCCACCCCCCGGTGATGGAGGAGCTCAAGGCGGTGGCCAGACGTCGCGGGCTCTGGAACCTCTTCCTCCCGTCGCTGTCAGGGCTGTCCAATGTGGAGTATGCCGCCGTAGCCGAGATCTCCGGCTGGTCGCCGGTCATCGCTCCGGAGGCGATCAACTGCCAGGCGCCGGACACCGGCAACATGGAGACCCTCGAGCTCTTCGCCACTACCGAGCAGCGCAAACAGTGGCTCGAGCCGCTGCTCGCCGGCGAGATCCGCTCGGCGTTCGCGATGACCGAGCCCGACGTGGCCTCCTCTGATGCCACGAACATCACCACGCGGATTGCTCGCGACGGCGACGAATACGTGATCAACGGCCGCAAGTGGTGGATCACCGGAGTCGCTGACGAGCGCTGCCATCTGTTCATCGTGATGGGAAAGACCGACCCCAGCGCCGAGGCGCACCTCCAGCAGTCGATGATCCTGGTCCCCCGCGACACTGCCGGGGTGACCATCGAGAGACACCTGCCGATCTTCGGCTACCAGGACCAGCACGGCCACTCCGAGATCACGTTCCGCGACGTGCGGGTGCCGGCGAGGAACCTGCTGGCAAGCGAAGGAGACGGCTTCGTCATTTCCCAGGCTCGCCTCGGGCCCGGTCGTATCCACCACGCCATGCGTGCCATCGGGATGGCCGAGAGGGCGCTGGCCCTGATGGTCGACCGGGCCAAATCCCGGATCGCGTTCGGCAAGCCCCTCGTCGACCAGGCGAACGTCCAGGACCTCATCGCCGAGTCACGCATCGACATCGACCAGGCTCGCCACCTCGTGTACAACGCCGCCTGGCTGATCGACCGACACGGCGCCAAGGGAGCACGTACCGAGATCGCCACCATCAAGGTCGCCGCCCCCGCCATGGCGTGCCGGGTTATCGACCGAGCGATCGAGGTCTTCGGCGCGGCCGGCGTATCCGACGACACGCCACTCGCCTACCTCTATGCGTGGGCTCGAGTGCTGCGAATCGTCGACGGACCGGACGCCGTCCACCGTCTGACCATCGCCCGCATGGAGCTGCGCAAGCAACCCCGGTACCTGGGCTGAAGGAACCCACGCAACTTCGACGGGCTCTGTGAAAACTTTGCAGGCCCACGGCAGGGCGGGGGCAACCTGCTGGACGATCCCTCGAGACTCAGGGTGAACACCCGACGAACATGCTCGGCCATGGCGAGACGGCCTTCACCTCGCCGACGGGTGACCCGTCCCCAATCTGCATTTGGTGCAGATTGCTTCATGCAATGCATCTTTGTAGCATCGGTGCATGCTCCAGTCCGCTGTCAGCAGGTAGTGGAGTGTCAGGTCATCGAACCAGGTGATGGTGACGCGTACACGATCCGGAAGAGGAGTTCGGCGTCGCCGCTGATCGCAACATCACTGTGGCGCCACGCAGATTCTGCGTCGCCAACGAGGACCCGTCGCGGCCGGGCGCCCTTGTCTCGGCCGCGACGGGACCTGCCCGACGAAGCCAGTCCCCGGTGTTGGTCGGGCCGCTACCGGCCCATCACGACCCGTGTTACCAACCCGCGGCATCTCCAAGAACAGGAATCTGAAATGAACAGCATCAGCCCGGACAGTGAGCGGCACCTTCTGGAGGAACTCGAGCCCGTGGTAGCGACGAACCTCGACCGCCATCTCGACGTTGCACAGGAGTGGCATCCCCACGACTACATTCCCTGGAGCCGCGGACGCGACTTTGCCTTCCTAGGCGGCGAGGACTACGACCCCGAACAGTCGGACCTCACCGAGACGGCAAAGGCGGCGATGCTGACGAACCTGCTCACCGAGGACAACCTCCCCTCTTACCACCGGGAGATCGCAACCCGCTTCGGTCGTGACAGTGCCTGGGGCACATGGGTCGGACGTTGGACGGCAGAGGAGCATCGACACGGCATCGCGTTACGGGACTATCTCGTCGTGACGCGCGGAGTCGACCCTGTCGAGCTCGAACGGGCCCGGATGGATCACATGACGGCCGGCTACGACTCCGGCGACAAGACACCACTGGAAACGGTCGCGTACGTCTCTTTCCAGGAACTCGCGACCCGCGTCTCGCACCGCAACACCGGCAAGGTCACAGGTGACCCACTTGCAGACACGTTGCTCGCCCGGATCGCGAAGGACGAGAACCTCCACATGATCTTCTACCGGAACATCGTGGCCGCAGCTCTCGACATTGCACCCGAAGAGACGATGCGCGCGATTGCAGACGAAGTGATCGGCTTTGAAATGCCTGGCGCAACGATGGCTGGCTTCCGCCGCAACTCTGTGATCATCGCGAGGGCCGGCATCTACGACCTTCGGCTTCACCACGACGAGGTGATCATGCCTGTGCTGCGATACTGGGACGTCTTCGAGCGGACCGGACTCGGTCCTGGCGGAGAGCAGGCGCGCGAAGAGCTGGGTAGCTTTCTAGAAGTCCTCGACGCCCAGGCCACTGCGTTCGTGGATCGCCGAGCCGAGATCGGCGACCGGTTCGCACAACGCTCGGAACAGCCGGGAGTCATCGTTGCGTGAGTCAACCACGAACGGCTTGCACGGCTCTGTCGTAGAGATCGAAGACGTCGCCCTTTCCGCGCAGCCGAGCCCACTCCTCGTTCGCGGTCTGGAGACAGGTGATCGCCGCAGCCGCGATCGCGCGTGCTTCGAGGCTGCGGTGCGCGGACTTCGGCAGTCGCGGCTCGATCAGAGGAGCAAGTAGGTTCTGCCATCGCGCCTGCTTCTCCGCATGGCCGGCGCGCAGGGACTCGTTGCCGTCCCCGAAGAGGAGCGTCACCATGTCGATCCGACGCTCCACCGCGACGTCAATCTCGTCGAGAACCTGGAACGCTGCGCGCAGAGAGTCCCAGACGTCCTCGTCGGTCGGCCGCTCGGCGAAGCGTGCGGCGATGAGCTCGCCCTGTTCGGACAGGCTGCCGAGCGCGAGGTCCTCCTTGCTGCGGAAGTAGTTGAACAAGGTCCGCCGAGACACGCCGGCAGCGGCAGCAATGTCATCGATCGTTGTGTTGTCGAACCCCTTTTCAGCGAACAAGTCGAGAGCGGTCCTGGCGAGCAGGGACCGCACCACCGCGCGGGTCTGTTCACGAAGAGAGGTTTGTGCCATCCGCTGAGATTACAGCCCCTGCCCATGATGTACGAACATGCACTGTAGGCATCTTCGTGCATATAGTGTTCCGCCATGGCACAGAAGAGGTACGGTGTCGATTGCGCGACGGCCGCGGGTCTTGATCTCGTCGGCGACCGATGGACGTTGCTTATCCTGCGCGAGTTGTCGTTTGGCGAGCAGCGGTTCACCGACCTTCAAAAGGCGTTGCCCGGCATCGCCTCGAATCTGCTGGCAGAACGGTTGCGGGACCTTTCGCGACGCCGCCTCATCGAGCAGCGTGAGCTGCAAGTTCCGGCGGCTCGCATGGTGTATGCACTTACCCCCGATGGCGAACGTGTTCGACCGGTACTGACCGCCTTGGAAAGGTTCGGCATGCCGTACTTCAGGAAAGCTCCCCGAAGGCAAGGCGTGTCCGAGATGGGGCGATGAGGAGATCATCCTCGGGTCGAAGCGATCGCGGCGGCGATGGAGCGGCCGTCACGTTGAGGCGCGTCTCCGAGGCCGACCGCGACGTGATTCATCAGCGACGCGAAGACCTCGGTGACCGGGTCCGCAAACTGAGAGCCAGTAGCCGGCCAGTTCGAGGGTCGTGAACGCATGGACGAGGCCCAGACCTCGGCCGCGACTCGTTCGAGATCCTGACAGCGGAAACGCTTGCCACGGATTGCTCGCTGCGCGTTCTCCACGAACGGGCCGGTAGGCGTCGTCCAGCGCATTGGCCGCCTCTGCTCGCGGCGTACGGCGCTGTCGTGCGATCTGGCGGTAGCCACCGGGTGTTGAGAGACCGAACATGAGGTCGAACAGATGCGGATTCTGCCTCGTGGTACGCGAGCGCGTGTCGGGCCATGTCTGCGACGGGGGTCCGCAGAGAGCTCGAATCCGGCGACGCAAATCGCCAGCCTTTCAAACCCCTCTTCAACTGCGGCCCCGACCAGCTGCGGGCATCCCGCCGAAACGGCCCTACACCACTTAGGAGACCCCGACCGTCGCGGCGACCCGCCGTACTTGCAAGGCCTGCGGGCCTTCTTCGGCAAGCAGCTGGATCGTTGCGTTCACCATGCGCTGACGCACCTCCGACTGTCGGAGGAGGCTCTGTGGGCTGGCCACGCGCAACGACGCGAGTCCGTCGGTAAAGGGACACTGGCTGATCACAGCCGCGACCCCGCCGTCATGAGCGGCCACTTCGATCACGTGGCCGCCGCCGAAGGAGGTGCCCCACACGGCAATCCGGGTGGGGTCGATCTCCTCAATGGTGCGGGCGTAAGCGAGCGCCGCGATCCAGTCACCGAGCTGGTGGTCGACATCGATCAACCGGCGCGGCATGCCCTCGCTGTCTCCGAAGTGCCGATAGGTGAAGACGAGCACGGCCATGCCCGCCAATGCAAAGGCGCGGGCGTACGGTTCGAGGCCCATTTCACGAGTTCCGCCGAGCCCGTGGCCCATGACCACCAACGGCGGCCGCTCGGTGTTGGTCAGGAACAGCCAGGCCTTGCATTCTTCCCCGTCAGACGAGAACGCGACGTCTCGCCTCGTGGGTTCGCGCGGCGCCATGATTGACACCGTGTGTAACCTCGTTATTCTCGTCAATGATTGTTATGCGCGACCCGAAGGCGAGGAGAGCGAGATGACCGAGCCGGGGAAGCATTGGACCGGGATTGACGTGGATCAACGCGGACGAGTGCTCCTGGCCCGGATCGACGGCGGACCGCGGGCAGAGTTCAGCCGCGAAATAGCGGCAGATCTGAGTGAGCTCGTGACCCGCGCGACCGAAGACGAAGGCGTCGGTGCAGTCGTGCTCACCGGGACGCACCCGACGCGGTTCATCGGCCACGCGGAGGTCGGGTGGCTCAAGGAGCTGGGCGCGGCCAGCCCTCCTATCGGACGACGTGCCGCCTCTGTGGTCTTGCGCGCTGCAGGCGCCGGGCGCCGCACACCCGGCGTGCGGCACATCATCGAACGATCCCGGCTCGGCGACGCGGTGGGCTACCTCTCCTTCCACGACACCATGCTGCAGATGAACACCAGCGGTGCAGCGTTCGTTGCCGCGCTCAATGGCTCGGCGCTCGGGGCTGGTTCGGAGTTGGCGCTGGCATGTGACTACCGGTTCATGGCGGACGGCGATCACGTCATCGGCCAGCCCGAGATTCTGCTCGGCTTCCCCCCGGGCGGCGGTGGAACCCAACGCCTGTCCCGGCTAGTAGGGACCCACCGAGCAATGACCATGATGCTCGAGGGCGCGGGCCTCGACCCCCAATCCGCGGCACAGATCGGGTACATCGACGAGGTCGTCGATCCCGACAGCCTGATCGAGCGCGCGGTCGCCCATGCCGATCGGCTCGCGCGGCGCGTCAAGGATGCCGTCGCGGCGGTCAAGCGCTCGGCCTACCTCGGAGGCTCCCAGACCCTCGAGCGTGGCCTGCACCTCGAACGCGCAGAGTTCCTTTCGAGCATCGGCCAGCCTGGAGCACAGCAGGCCATGGCCGCCTACATCGAGCAGACCGCCGTGCTCGACGACCTACCGGCCTACGACAAGGACACCTTCGCGCGGATGCGGGCCGACGGCACGTCTGGTCTAGGAAGCGACATCGCCGGAACCAACGCCTCGCCCCCGACTTAGGAGGCCGGCATCCCTGCCCCTCAGCGCCGAACAGGAAAGACCACCTTCCATGTCCCGACACATCCGGGTGACCCGAACCATCCCGGCCCCGGTCGCTGAGGTCTTCGCCATGTTTGCAGACTCCGACCGGTTGAGCATGCTGCCCGGCGTTCGCGTCACCGTCCTCGAGCCGGGCCGCGAGTTCCGAGACGGGGTGGGCTTGCGCCGGCGGCTCGATCTGGGAGGAGGTGTGTTCCTGGTCGAGGAGGTGGTCGGTCTCGAACCGCCTCGCCTCTTCAGCTACCGCATTCGGGAAAGCCGTCCCGCATTCCGCCATGAGCAAGGCGACATCTCCTTTACCGAGCGCGGGTCCGGCACCTTGGTGGACTGGACGTCGACCTTGAGCACCCCGGCCGGACCGTTCACCCCCCTTGTCGAGGTTGGCGCGTCCCTCCTCGCGCGCACAGGATTCAGCGTTGTGCTCACACGGATCGCGCGAACGCTCAGCCTGCGCGGGAAATGACGCACAGTCTCGACGACAGTCGTCGGGTCTCACGGCGACGCCCGGCCCGAGGGAGCGCTCCTGAACCACGACCGCGTACGAGTTCCTGCTCATAGTCACCAGGATCGCGCGTTCTTGATAGCGGCGTGGCGGTACGGCGCGGCCGGCGGGAACGCGCCGAACTGAGGCCGTCGCCGCGGTCGGGGATCGCGACGAGTTGGCGGCGCACCATGCGTGCGTCACTCCGGCCATTACCGCGGTGCCATGGGTGCCGGCGCCCCCTTCAGGCCCTTGACTACGGCCAAGCTATTACATTAACGTTCGTTCAACCGCGAATACTCCGTGTCATGCCCCACAAACAGCGCTTGATCCGCCGTAAGGAAATGGGCAGCGCGCGTTCGGCCGCCACGCCTAACAACATCCGAGATCGCTCCGAAGGTTCGCCGCCGCATGTCGGCGGGCGCCTCACTCGGCGATGTCAGCAACTTCGAAGGAACTGATCGAATGAAGATTCCTACCGCCGTCGCAAGACCAGACCTTCCTACTTGCGACATGGGCCTCAACGAGGATGCTTCGCCTCAGGCACCCCTCAGCGGATTCTCACGTAGGACTCTGATCGGTGCTGGAATGGCAACGGCGGCGTTCGTCGCCCTCGATCGGGCAACTCCCGCCATGGCCACCGGCTCGCAGGGCGGTGGCGGGGATCGGCTGATCTTCCTCGGGACCATGGGCGGCCCGGTGATCAATACCAAGAGAGCGCAGACAGCCACCGTACTCGCGGTCGGCGGATCCCAATACCTGATCGACTGTGGCTACGCGGTTGGACGGCAGATGGCCGCGGCAGGTCTTGGCATGCAGCAGATCTCCGACATCTTCATTACCCATCACCACTCCGACCACGTAGCAGACCTTCCTGGCCTTCTACTGCTTACCTGGTACGGCGCGGGCCGCACCGGCACCCACGTGTGGGGTCCGCCGCCCGTCGAGCGCATGATTGGCCTCATCCCTGAACTGTTCTCCGTCGACGTCGAGTCACGCGTGGAGGAGGGGATGGACATCCCGTTCGACGAGTCGGTAACTTCCCACGGCTTCACGCTGCCGGCCGTAGGGACGGTTCGCGTGATGGAAGATGACAATGTCACGGTTGACGCCGTCCGCGTGCCTCATGGTGACGACATTCATGACGCGTATGCCTACCGGTTCGACATCAAGAGCACAGGCCGCTCCGTCGTCTTCTCGGGCGACTGTCGAGCTAACGAGAACTTGATTGCTCTGGCCGACGGGGCCGACTTCCTAGTGCACGAGATCATGTCGGTGCCCGGCGCCGAGGCACTCATCCAGACTGTGCCGCCAGGACCGGCCCGCGACGCATTTCGTGAGCACCTCTTCACTTCCCATACGACGGCCCAGGGCCTCGTTCACGCAGCGAAGGCAGCGCAGGTCAAGGCGATCGTTCTCTACCACTATGTGCCCGGATTCATGCCTACCGGCGACTTCGTGGCTGAGGTCCGGGTCGAGGCAACCAAGCAGGGCTACCAGGGGCGAGTCATCGGAACGAGCGACCTCACAGAGGTGGGCGTCTGAGGTCTGCGCCCATTTTCACCGAAGCGGGCGAGTTTTCGGCTGCGCCGGGAGCCTGAAGACCCCCGCGTCCGCTCGGAGCGCACTCTTTCGCTTCGCAGGGGCCTGGATTGTCGCCTGATGGCGTGGACCGGTGGCTCTTCGAATGTGCAGCGCGACCTTTGCGCGACGCGCGGGCGCGCACTAGTTGCCGCCTGACCGTGTGCACGTTCGCGGTTCACTGGCTCAACCAGAAATTCGCCGCCGGCGTGATGCGGAGTTTCGACGTCGCCAATGCGGAGGCGACATCGGCTAGTAGGTGACAGCCCGTTCCCCGCATGACAACTCCGGCAAGCCGCTTCTAGGCAGACGGCTCAAGCCGGACGATCACAGACTTCGACGTGGGGGTGTTGCTGTCCAGTGCTGCGGAGCCGAGCGGTACGAGGGGGTTGGTCTCGGGATAGTAGGCGGCGGCGGTGCCTCGTGGGGTCTCGTAGTCGACGAGCCGGAAGTTGCGGACGCGGCGGTCGCGGTCGTCTTCGGGCCAGTGCGCGACGATGTCGACGAGTTGACCGGGATGGAGCCCGAGGGCTTCGTGGTCGCGGGGGTTGACCATCACGATGTGCCGGCCGCCCTCGATGCCGCGGTAGCGGTCGGAGAGGCCGTAGATCGTGGTGTTGAACTGGTCGTGGCTGCGCAGCGTCTGCAGCACCAGATGGCCCGGGGGTACGTCGAGCAGCTCGATCGCCGAGACCGTGAACTGTGCCCTCGCCGACGGGGTGGTGAAGGTGCGGCTGTCGCGCGGCGGGTGCGGCAGCACGAACCCGCCCGGACTGCTGACCCGCGCCTCGTAGTCGGTGAACCCGGGCACCACCCGTTCGATGCCCTGCCGGATGGTCCGGTAGTCGCCGCGCATCCCGGCCCAGTCGATGGCCGGGTCGCTCGTGCTGTCGACGGATCGCGACCCGAGGGTGGCCTCGGCCAGCCCGGTGACGATCGCAACCTCCGAGCGCAGCTGCTCGCTGGCCGGCGCCAGCCGGCCCCGGGAGGCGTGCACCACCGACATCGAGTCCTCCACGGTCACGTGCTGCGGTCCCCCGGCCTGCTCGTCACGCTCGGTGCGACCCAGGGTGGGCAGGATCAACGCGGTCGCCCCGGTGATCAGGTGCGAGCGGTTCAGCTTGGTCGAGACCTGCACGCTCAGCGCGGTCCGCCGCAGCGCCTCGGCGGTGAGCTCGGTGTCCGGGGCCGCGTGCAGGAAGTTGCCGCCCAGAGCGACGAACACCTTCGCGTCCCCGGCCAGCATCGCGTGGATGCACTCCACCGTGTCATAGCCGTGCTCGCGCGGCGGCTCGAAGCCGTACTCGGCGGCGAGCGCGTCGAGGAACCACGCCGGCGGCTTCTCCCAGATCCCCATCGTCCGGTCACCCTGGACGTTGGAATGCCCCCGTACCGGGCACAACCCGGCACCGGGCTTGCCGAGGTCACCACGGGCCAGGGCGAGGTTGACGACCTCCTTGATCGTCGCCACCGCGTTGCGGTGCTGGGTCAGCCCCATCGCCCAGCAGTACACGGTGGCCTTCGAGGCGGCGATCATCCGCGCCGCCTCGGTGACCTGGTCCCGGGTCAGCCCGGTCGCCTCGGTGACCTGGTCCCAGTCCACGGCCCTGACGTGGTCCCGCCACGCCTCGAAACCCTCGGTGTAGTCCTCGACGAACTCGTGGTCGACCGCGTCCCACTCCACCAGCAGCGAACCGATCGCCTGGAACAACGCCAGGTCACCGTTCAGCCGCACCGGCAGGTGCAGGTCGGTCAGGCCGGTGCCCCGCCCGAGCACGCCGCGGGCCTTCTGCGGGTTGCGGAAGTTCACCAGCCCGGCCTCCCGCAGCGGGTTGACCGCGATGATCCTCGCACCACGCTTCTTGGCCTCCTCCAGCGCCGACAGCATCCGCGGATGGTTGGTGCCCGGGTTCTGCCCGGCGATCACGATCACCTCCGCCGCGTGCAGGTCCTCCAGGCTGACGCTGCCCTTGCCGATCCCGATCGTCTCGATCAACGCCACCCCACTGGACTCGTGGCACATGTTCGAGCAGTCCGGCAGGTTGTTGGTCCCGAACGCCCGCACGAACAACTGGTAGACGAACGCCGCCTCGTTCGACGCCCGCCCCGAGGTGTAGAACACCGCCTCATCCGGAGACGACAGCCCGTTGAGCTGCTCCGCGACGAGCGCGAACGCGCCCTCCCAGCCGATCGGCTCGTAGTGCGTGGCGCCCTCCCGACGGACCATCGGCTCGGTGAGCCGGCCCTGCTTGCCCAGCCAGTGGTCGGTGCGCTGCAGCAGGTCACTGACCGGATGCTCGGCGAAGAACCCCGCCGTGACCCGCGCCTTCGTCGCCTCCTCCGCGACCGCCTTCGCACCGTTCTCACAGAACTCCGCACGATGCCGATGCTCCGGATCCGGATCCGGCCACGCACAACTCATGCAGTCGAAACCATCAGCCTGGTTCAACCGCAACAACGTGCGCGCCGACCGCGACGGACCCATCTGACGCAGCGCACGCCCCATCGCCACCCCGACCGCCTTCACCCCCGCCGCATGGTCCTGCGGCACCTCCACGTGCAGCCGCGACTCGTCCGAGGACCCGAGGAGCTCCTCACCCATGCCCGTCACGCTCACCCGCCGGCGGCCCGTGGTTCAGGGGGTTGCCTCCTCGCCGCGGAGCCGTCGGCTACGACTCAGGATCCTCCTGCTCATCAGTCGCGTGCGTTCGGCGCCGATGGTCGTATCGTCCCCGTGCCCGGCGTGGACCACGGTCTGCAGGGGCAACGTGAACAGCCGATCAGTAATCGATCCCTCGAGGATGGAACGGTCGCTGTAGGACCGGCCGGTTGCGCCCGGTCCGCCCTGGAAGAGCGTGTCACCGGTGAACACGCTGCCCAGTTCCGCGGCGTACAGGCAGATTGCGCCGGGCGCATGCCCGGGTGTGTGCAGCGCCCGGAGTGTCGCGCCGCCGATCTCGATCTCTTGGTCGTGGGACAAATCGTGGTCCCACCGGTCGTCGGCGTGGGTGAGGTCCCACAGCGGCTTGTCGTCCGGGTGCAGGAATATCGGCGCACCGACCGCCTCGCGCAGCGCGGGCGCGGCCCGAACGTGGTCGTCGTGCGCGTGCGTGCAGAGGATCGCTTTCACCTTCCGGTCTCCCGCGACAGCGAGGATGGCTTCGACGCTGTGCGGAGCGTCGATCACCACGCACTCGGCATCGTCACCGACGACCCAGACATTGTTCTCGACCTGGAACGTCTGCCCGTCCAGGCTGAACGTGCCCGCAGTGACGGCGTGGTCGACCCTGGCTCGGACTCTCGACATCAGAAGATCACCACGGACCGCAGCACGTCACCGTCGTGCATCCGGGCAAACGCCTGCTCCACCTCGTCCAGCTTGATCTCCTCGGTGACGAAGCCATCCAGGTCGAGGCGACCCTGCAAGTACAGATCGACCAGCATCGGGAAGTCACGCGACGGCAGGCAGTCGCCGTACCAGCTCGACTTCAGAGCGCCTCCCCTGCCGAAGACATCGATGAGCGGCAGGTCGGGAACCTTCATGTCCGGTGTAGGAACACCGACCAGTACGACGGTCCCGGCGAGGTCACGCGCGTAGAACGCCTGCTGCCACGTCTCCGGACGGCCGACCGCCTCGATGACCACATCGGCTCCATCGGCGCCCGGCTGAGCCTGCCGCGCGATCGCCCGGATCGCCTCGACCGGGTCGACGCGGGACGAGTCGACAAGGTGGGTCGCGCCCATCTCCTGGGCCTTCGCGAGCTTGTTGGCGTCGATGTCCACCGCGATGATCGGCGAGGCACCTGCCAGCGCGGCACCCGCGACGGAGGCGACTCCGACGCCGCCGCAGCCGATGACGGCCACCGACTTGCCCCGCGTTGCTCCGCCGGTGTTGATGGCAGCACCGAGCCCCGCCATGACCCCGCAGCCGAGCAGACCTACCGCGGCCGGTCGGGCCAGCGGATCGACAGGAGTGCATTGACCGGCTGCCACCAGGGTCTTCTCAGCGAATGCGCCGATGCCCAGCGCGGGCGAAAGCTCGGCGCCGGCATCGGGTCCGTCGGCCAATGTCATCTTCTGGGTCGCGTTGTGCGTCGCGAAGCAGTACCAAGGCTCACCCCGATTACAGGCACGACACCGACCGCAGACGGCACGCCAGTTGAGGATCACGAAATCGCCGGGCTTCACCGAGGTCACCTCCGGCCCGATTGCCTCGACAACGCCCGCCGCCTCGTGGCCCAGGAGGAACGGAAATTCGTCGTTGATCCCGCCCTCCCGGTAGTGGAGGTCCGTGTGGCAGACCCCGCAGGCCTGGACCTTCACCACCGCCTCCCCCGGACCCGGGCTGGGCACATTGATCGTGGCGACTTCGACCGGCTGACCCTTGCGGCGCGCGACGACTGCCTTCACCTGCTGCATCGCTATCTCCTTTTCCTAAGCCCGGACACCCACGGATTCGGTCGCCCTTTCGCGGAGAGACCCGAGCGGTTCTTGCTCAGAGTCCCCGTTCGGCGATCGACACGACGTTGGCCAGCAGCATCGCCCGGGTCATCGGGCCTACGCCCCCGGGATTCGGGGAGACCCAGCCGGCGACGTCCCAGACGTCCGCGGCGACGTCCCCGGCGATCCTGCCGTCGACGCGCGAGACCCCTACGTCGAGCACCGCGGCGCCGGGCTTGACCATGTCGCCGGTGACGATGCCCGGCACTCCCGCGGCCGCCACCACGATGTCGGCGGTGCGCACGTGCGCGGCCAGGTCGCGGGTGCCGGTGTGGCACAGCGTGACCGTGGCGTTCTCGCTCTTGCGGGTCAGCAGCAGCCCGAGCGGACGCCCGACCGTGACCCCGCGACCGACCACGACCACCTCCGCCCCGGCGATCTGTACGCCGTGCCGGCGCAGCAGCTCGATGATGCCGTTCGGCGTGCACGGCAGCGGCGCGTCCTGCCCGAGCACCAGCCAGCCGAGGTTCGTCGGGTGCAGCCCGTCGGCGTCCTTGGCGGGGTCGATCAGGCCGAGCACGCGGTTCTCGTCACGACCCTCCGGGAGTGGCAGCTGCACGATGTAGCCCGTGCACGCCGGGTCGGCGTTCAGCTGCGCGACGGCCGCCTCGATCTCCTCCTGGCTCGCGGACTCGGGCAGGTCGATGCGGATCGACTCGATCCCGACCTCCGCGCAGTCCTTGTGCTTGCCGTTGACGTACCAGCGCGAGCCGGGGTCGTCGCCCACCAGCACGGTGCCCAGTCCCGGCACGACGCCCTGCTCGCGCAGCGCGGCGACGCGGGACTTGAGCTCACCCTTGATCGCGGCCGCAGTCGCCGATCCGTCCAGCGTCTGAGGGGCCACGGGTCAGAACACGACCGTGGTGTTGCCGTGACGAAGCACCCTGTCCTCACAGTGCCAGCCAACTGCGCGCGCGAGGACGGTTCGTTCCACGTCAGCGCCAAGGCGAGTCAGAGCACCGACGTCGTGGCAGTGGCTCACGCGGTTGACGTCCTGCTCAATGATCGGCCCTTCGTCGAGATCCTCGGTGACGTAGTGGGCCGTAGCGCCGATCAGCTTGACGCCGCGTTCGCGGGCTCGCGCATATGGGCCGGCCCCGGCAAAGGCGGGCAGGAATGAGTGATGGATGTTGATCACTGGTACGCCGACCAGCCGAAGGAAATCTCCGGAGAGAATCTGCATGTAGCGCGCAAGTACGACCAAGTCACAGGTGCCGTCGAGCAGCTCGAGCAGCTGACGCTCCGCTTCGGGCTTCTCCGCGGGGTTTGCAACCGGGATGTGATGGAACGGAAGCCCTTGGGCCTCAACTGCTTCCCGGTGGTCGGCATGGTTGGAGGCAACCAGGACGACCTCCGCCTCGAGCTCGTTGCGCCGCCACCGATACAGCAGATCCTGAAGGCAGTGGTCCTGCTTGGACACCAGAATGGCGACTCGCTTGGGTACGGCTGGGTTGCCGAACCGCCATGTCATGCCGAATCGCTCGGCGACCGCTCCGAAGCGCTCTGCGAGACCTTCGACGACGTGATCGGTCCCGGCGAACTCCATGCGCAGGAAGAAGGTGCCCCCGAACGGGTCCGATGAGTACTGGTCGGACTGGATGATGTTTGCGCCCGCATCGTGCAACAAGCGGGAGACCGCAGCAACGATCCCGGGCTGGTCGGCACAAGAGGCGAGGAGGCGACGTCGCGCAAGCGGTTTGGCCTCGGCAGGAGCCGCACTTGCAACTCGTTCTTCGAGTACGGTGCGGGTCGGGGTCATGAACGGGGCCTCTTCTTCTCGGGATCGTAGGCAGGGTGGCTGCCGTGTACCACGGCGCCTCGCAACGAACCGCCGACTTCCACCTCGAGCCGCGTACCAGGCAGGGCGAGTGAAGCCTCGACGACCGCCAGGGCGATCGGCCCTGCGTAGGGGCTGAGTGTCGGGCTGGTCAACATGCCGATCTGCTCCCCTCCGCGGACCAGAGGACTTCCGTACTCGGGAAGCGCCTCAGTTTCCAGGCGGAGTGTGATCATCTGATGGCCCCGCGACTCCGGCTCGAGGCTCGCAAGCACGTCACGACCCAAGAAGTCACGACGGAGATCGACGAGGCGGTCCAGGGAAAGGTCGTACGGCGTGTAAGTGTGTTCGGGGTAGTCGGTATCGGTGACGATGATGCCCGACTCGATACGGACGATCTCAATTGCCGTCAGACCGTACGGACGGGCGCCGGTCTCCCGGATCACCCCTCGCAGGAGTTCGGGGGCGACTTCCGGCCGACAGAACAGCTCGTAACCCAGCTCGCCGGAAACTCCTGTCCGCGACAGCCAGACCGGGACGCCAGCGACGGTGACCTGCTCGGGGAGGAAACGGAACCAACCGAGCTTGGTCAGGTCCGCGTCCGTGATGGCTGCCAGCGCGTCGCGCGACGCGGGGCCTTGGAGGAAGAGGTGCGGGAGATCCTGGGTGATGTATTCGATCTCCACGTCCAGGTCACTGGTCGCCTCGGCGAAGTGCTCGGCTCGGGTGTCCTTGTTGGTCATCACCCACAGGTGGTCGTCGGCGAGCTTGAACACCGTGCCGTCGTCGATCATCCGGCCCTCGGCATCGCAGAAGCCGCCGTACCGAACCTGTCCGATCGCCGCGCCGACGATGTTGTTCGTGTGCACGCGCTGGGCAGCTGCCACGGCATCCGGCCCGCGGAAGTCCCACTTGTTGATCGGTGAGGCGTCCATGACCCCGACGCCCTCGCGCTGCGCTCGGTACTCGCCCTCGACATCGCCGAAGCGGTCGGGCCACAACGAGCCGAAGAGCTCGGTGAACTCAGCTCCCAGGTCCGTCATGACGTCGTGAAACGGAGTCTTGCGCGCCGTCGTCTGATTGGTCTCCATCGGGCTTCCTTTCTGTGGCCAACCTTCGTCAATCCACGGCTTCTCGCGGATACCGAAGGCGGCTATGCGAGCGGGGGTTCGGATTTGTCCCGCACCTCGTCCTCGGTCACGCCAGGGGCCACTTCTACGAGCCGGAGGCCCGCGCTAGTGACGTCGAGAACTGCGAGGTCGGTGATGATTCGCTGGACGACACGACGGCCGGTGTAGGGCAGCGTGCACTCGTTGACGATCTTGTAGGCGCCGTCCCTGGCGACGTGCTCCATCAGGACGGTGACCCGCTTGGCGCCGTGGACTAGGTCCATCGCACCGCCCATGCCCTTGACCATCTTCCCGGGAATCATCCAGTTGGCGATGTCGCCGGTGGCGCTGACTTGCATGGCTCCGAGGATCGCCGCGTCAATCTTTCCGCCGCGGATCATCCCGAAGCTCGTGGCCGAGTCGAAGAACGAGGCGCCCTTGCGGACCGTCACGGTCTCCTTGCCAGCGTTGATCAGATCGGGGTCTACGGCATCCTCGGTCGGGTAGGCGCCGACGCCCAGGATCCCGTTCTCCGACTGCAGCACGAGCTCCACGTCGTCGCCGACGTAGTTCGGCACAAGCGTCGGCAGTCCGATCCCGAGGTTCACATATGACCCGTCGGTGAGCTCGGCGGCCGCCCGGGCAGCCATCTCTTCACGCGTCCACGCCATGTCAGCGCTCCTCGACTGTGTCGAGCATGGCCTGAGCCCACTCAGCAGGAGAGAGCGGCTCTGGTTGTTCGATCGCCGGAGCGCCGCCTGGCGCGGCTGTCGAAGCGGCCGTTGTCATCGGACGGTCCTCTTCTCGATCCGCTTGTCCGCGGCATGCTGCGCTGTCAGCGGGACGACCCGCTGCACGAATACGCCAGGGGTGTGGATCGAGTCGGGGTCCAGCTCGCCAGGCTCAACGAGTTCCTCGACCTCAGCGAGGGTGATGCGGCCGCTCATCGCCGCCAGGGGATTGAAGTTGCGCGCGGATTTGCTGAAGACCAGGTTCCCGTGGCGGTCGCCCTTCCAGGCGCGCACGAGCGCGAAATCGCAGACTATGGCCCGCTCCAGCACGAACTCGCGTCGACCCTGCGCCGTATCGAAAGGGCGGACCTCTTTGGGGGGTGAAGCAACCTCGACGTTTCCGTGTGCGTCGTACTTCCAGGGCAGACCGCCTTCGGCGACCTGGGTGCCGACGCCGGTGGCGGTGAAGAAGGCTGGGATCCCCGACCCACCCGCGCGTAGCCGCTCGGCGAGCGTGCCCTGCGGGGTCAGCTCGACCTCGAGCTCGCCGGCGAGGTACTTGCGCGCGAACTCCTTGTTCTCGCCGACGTAGGACGACACCATCCGGCGGATACGGCCCGCACCCAGAAGCAGGCCCAGCCCGAAATCGTCGACACCGGCATTGTTCGAGACTGCCTCGAGGTCCGTGACGCCGGTGTCCAGCAGGGCCTGGATCAGGATCGATGGGATCCCGCACAGGCCGAAGCCACCGACAGCTAGCGAGGAGCCAGAGGTGATGTCCGCAACGGCGGCGGACGCGGACTCGACAACTTTGTCCATCGGTCCTCTCTCGGGCTCGAAGGTCTTTACGCGTCTGCGAAGTTGAGGCATGTGCTGAATGAATGTTTATTAAGTATCGAAGTCGCGTCGACGTCTGTCAAGGACACGACTATTCGCGTCGGCGATCCGGCTGCAGGGTCACGCCTGGTCGTCGATCTCCCAGTAGTCGAGGTACTCCGAAGCCGCGCCGTCGGGATTGGGGCCGTAGATGCCGAGCATGCGGGCGTACGTTGGCGCCCAGTAGTGACCGGTGCTTCCGGCCGGCACCGTGATCGTGTCTCCCGGCCGACCCACAACAGTGGTCTCGTCCACCCGGATGCGGAGCTCGCCCTCGAGGACGAAGGTGACCTCGTCGTGGGGGTGGTAGTCGGACATTCCCGCGCGCGTGAGCTCCCACTCGGAGAGGGCGTAGTCGTCCCAGCCGGTCGCCTTGGGCTCGACGATCCAGCGACCCTTCACTCGCGGCGTGTCCGACGAGAAGACTTCGAGGGCACTCCTGTTAACGGTGACCGGTTCGATGAGCTGGCAAGGGTCGTCGGATTTCATGAGATCTCCTCGGGGGTGCTTTCGGATGCATCCGGTAGCCAGAGCTTTTGCCAAGGGCCCTGAGGCGCATAGGCCACGTGTGAAGCGATGCCTGCGGCGCGGCGTGCAACTCAGCTCCGGGTTCGCCGGTTGTCGGCAGGAGAGCCCTCTAATGAATGTTCATAAAGTACAATCACGGGGCAGCGCGGTCAACGCCTGACGCGGGGCGAACATCGACCCGTCGTCCCTACACCGACGGTCTCGCGTCGCGATCGCAGGCGACCGTGGCGGTCCAGCGTCTCGGACGACCAGAAAGCTGCTTAACCCGTGGAGCGTAGCGGCGACTAGACCCCCAACCCGCGCGTCCTTCAGGGCGATGCAGCCCCCGAAAGCGACACCCAGGATCAGAATGGAGTCGTCAGAAGTCCACGACACGGCTTCGCTCATGAGACCTCGATGGATCGGTGCCTGGTATTGGCTCCCGGTTTCAGTGCGCCGGGGCCAGGCGACGATCTCAGGCGGTCGAAGCCCCACGCGTTTGCGCGCTGGCGGCTCGACATTGAAGTTCCCGGATCCACGGCCGTGGGTTCGGAAGCAAAGACCAGGCTGGTTGTGTTTGCCGTGTCTCGACACGGCGCTCGTGTCGAGAACCTGGCTTCCAATGCCTGAGGAGGACGGTAGGCACCTGGCGACGAGTTGCGAAGCCAGATCGCAGACCTTGGGACGTCCTCTGGCACGCAGGCGCTTAGCCCTCAGGTGGAGTCGCCTCCGGGGGCGCCGCGGGCTTCACGAGCGCAAGCCTCGTTTCGTATGAGACCCGCTGCGATTTGTCGATTCGTTCGAGAACCTCGTGAGCCTTCATCGCACGGAATATGGCTGCGCGTGCGCCAAATGGCAGGACCTGGTTCAACCAGAGCATCCTCCCGATGCTCTTCGGCACAGGCACTTCGAACCTCGGGTGCTGAAGAGTCTCGACGATGCGATCAGCGACATCCTCTGGTTCAATCAGAGGCATCCCTCGCAGGCGTTCGATGCCCAGCGTCATGTCTGTCCTGCATTGGTGTGGCAGGATCACCGAAATATCGACTCCGGTGTCGCGCAACTCGAGGGCGACGGCCTCCGAGAAACCCAACACGCCGAATTTTGATGCCACGTACGGCGCGAGGCGGGCGCCAGCGAGGCGGCCGCCTGTAGAGGCCATGTTGATGATGTGACCGGTCCCTCGTGGCTTCATGCGTTGGACCGCTTCACGTGTCCCATGGATGACCGCGCCAAGATTGATCGCAAGAAGCCGGTCTGTCAATCGTTGGTCCGCGTCCTCGATCGCGCCGACGGTAAAGATGCCCGCGTTATTGATCAGGACGTCGAGGGGCCCAAGGCGATGTTCAACATCGTCCAGCCACGCGCTAAACGCCGCCGGATCGCTCACGTCAACGCCAACTCCGAACGCCTCACCACCGAGTTCGATGGCCACGTTCGCCGCCAACTCTGCGTCAAGGTCCGCAATCGCTATTCGAGCGTCCGCGACTGCAAGCGCTCGAGCGGTAGCAAGACCAATGCCTCGTGCGCCGCCGGTGATCGCAACGACCCGCCCCTCGATGGGGCGCTCGTGCAGATGCTGAATCATTCGATGAAACCCCTTACACGCATAGCGCATTTCCGATTCCGACTCGATTTGAGTTCTGCTTTGACTGCAGCAACCAGGCCAACCCCTCAGGTTCGTGACGTTGCTCCGCGGTCGCGGCATCGAGCGCCCATTTCGCGGATGACTAGAGGTCGGTCGGCATGCTCGGGTTGCGACGTGGCTTCCGCGGCTGGTTGGCGCGATCAACAGAGGCGAGGAAATCCAGAACGAGCGTGGCGAACTCGTCGGGGCGCTCGATCTGTGGCATGTGACCGACTCCCTCAATTAGATGACTCGACGCATGGGGAAGGAGCCGGCGTGCCTCTTCGAGCTGCCGTGCCGGCAGGATGCGGTCACGGTCGCCCCAGAGGACGAGCGTCGGTTTGCCTGCGGCAGCCACGCTGGTGGACAGCGCTTCGCGCCACTCGCGCCGCACTCCGCCGCGTAGCGTCGCCAACGCCTGCGCGGTCTCCCACACGACCTCGGCAGTGCCTGGCTGTCGTGCGATGGCGATCGCGTGCTCGACGCGCGAGGCCGTGGCGAGCTTCGGGTTCGCGAACAGCATGCGCTCGGCCATGCGAGCGCTTGACGTGGTCGTGTGGGTTGCCATGAACCGTCCCAGCACAGGGGCTGACAGGAGTCGCAGCGGCAGTGCGACCTCCTTGCCAAAGCCTGCGCTGCTCACGAGCACCAGACTTGCCACCCGTTCGGGGGCGAGCATTGTCAGCTGCTGTGCGACCGCTCCGCCGAGCGAGTTCCCCATGACGTGCAGTGGTCGCCCCTCACCCAGTTCGTCGAGGGTCGCGAGAACACCCCGTGCCAGGACCGGAAGGGAAGTCGGCGACGTGGACCGCTGTGTGAAACCTGAGCCCGGCAAGTCCATGGAGATGACTCGGTGGCTTCCTGACAGCCTCCAGAATTGGGGGGCCCAGTCCTCCAGGCTTCGGCCGATGCCGTGAAGGAGCACCACACGCGAGTTCGTCCGATCTCCGTCGACACGAACTCGCGTTCGTCGCCCGTCGACGTCGATGATGGCGGTCGAGTTGCTCATCGGGCGGTCGCGAAGGTCTTTGCCGTTGCCGACGTGAAGAACAGGGCCGGGTCCTCAATCGGATCCTTGCCAAGGAGTTGGCAGTCGGCCTTGTAGTCCTGGGCGACGACCCAAGGCCCCGCAGAACCCTGTTTGGGGAAGAGGTGCATGGCTCGGTTCACATAGCCAGTTCCCATGTCGATGTAAGGACGCCGGGTCATCGTGTGGTCGTCGATGACTGGGGTCGCCGTCGAGTAGCCGTGTCGATCCATGTGTGCCAGCAGGCGGCACGTCCATCGCGCGACGAGTTCCGCTTTCAGAGTCCAGGCCTGGTTCACGTAGCCCACAGTGAACGTGAAGTTGGGGATGTCGCTGACCATTACCGTCTTGTAGAACAGGTGGTCGGGCAGATTGACCTGCTCGCCGTCGACGCGCAGCGGAATCTTGCCGAACGGCACCATGTTCAGACCAGTAGCAGTGACGATGACGTCGGCCTCGAGCTCGTCACCAGATTCCAGCAGGATGCCGGACTTGGTGAATCTGACGATCCGATCGGTCACGACCGAGGCCTTCCCGGCCGTGATGGCCTTGAACATGTCTCCGTCGGCAACGATGCACATGCGCTGGTCCCACGGCGCATAATCGGGATTGAAGTGGGTGTCGACGTCGTAACCCTCGGGCAGTGCTTTGATGTTGACCCGGCGAACCAGCGCGCGCATCTGATTCGGGAATCTGCGACTCGCGTTGTAGAGGAGCGTCTGCTTCTTGATGTTGACGTAGCGAGTCACCCTGTGCGCAACAGCGTTCGGCAGCATGCGGCGCAGGAACAACGGCAGCGGGTCCTTTCGCGGTGCGGGCATGACATAGGACGGTGACCGCTGCAGCATCGTTACGTGCTCGGCGTTCTCGGCCATCGCGGGCACGAGAGTCACAGCGGTTGCCCCGCTGCCGATGACCACGACCTTCGTGCCGGCGTAGTCGAAATCAGTTGGCCAGTGTTGCGGATGAACGATTTCACCGCGGAACTGGTCTCGATCCTCGAACTTCGGCGAGTAGCCCTCATCCACGTCGTAGTAGCCGGCCGCCGACGACAGGAAGTTGCAGGTCAGCGTAAACCGCTTGCCGTCGCTGACGCGCTCGACCATGACATTCCATCTCGCGTTCTCCCTGGAGAAGTCGGCCGAGACGACCTTGTGACCGAGATGGATCTTCGGGCCGAGCTCGTTCTCGTCGATCGTCTCCTGCAGGTATTCCAGGATCTCGTCGGCGTCGGCGATCGCGTTGTCCTTGTCCCACGGCTTGAATCCGTATCCAAAGGCGTAAAGGTCTATGTCTGATCGAACACCCGGGTAGCGGAACAGATCCCACGTGCCACCGATGGCGTCGCGAGACTCAAGAATGGCGAAGGTCTTCCCCGGCTGCAGCGTTTGGAGGTGGTAGCCCATGCCGATACCGGTCAATCCGGCGCCGACGACGAGGACGTCGACGTGCCGCGGCAGTGCGGTGGCAGATGAGGATGCGGTCATGAGCGTTCGTCCTCTTGGCGGGTCCGGAGGGTTGGGGAGGTTCAAGCGTCAGTGCGGCATCACGAGTGAGACGATTTCGGGCACCTTCGAGATGTCTGGGACGTCGAGGAAATCGGCCGCCGCGAAAGACGGGTTGGGCCAGCTGTAGTAGCCCCGGCCCGCCTGAGCCCCCAGGAAGCCCCTGTCGAGCAAGTTCTTCTTGATGTACTCAGCGTTTGCCGTCATCTGAGCTTTGCCGTCTACGCCGCCCCAGTACGCAAGGATGTCGTGAGTGGTCTTCATGCCGACCTGGTCAAGCATCCCGAACGGCCCGATCGGGAAGCCGAACTTCATGAAGGAGCGGTCGACGTCTTCGTGGGTGCTGATGCCGTTAGTCACGAGCGTCTGCGCTGCATTGGAGAGGGCGACGGTCCAGGTGTTGACGACATATCCGTTCTGCTCCTTGCGCACGGGGATGGGCATCATCCCGATCTCGATCGCGAACTCCGTAATCTCGGTCAAGGTGTCGCGCGTCGTGCCCGCATGGGCCATGATCTTGGCGAAGTTCATGGCCCAGATTCCGTTACCGAAGTGCAGGGCGCAGAACTTCTCTGGCCGGCCGGTCGCCTCGGCGAAGGTGCTGGGGAGAAAGGTCGAGGAGTTCGAAGCGACCAGCGTCTTCTCCGGCAGGAGGCCGGCCATCTCCTCGTACACGGAAGTCTTCACTTCCGGGATCTCGGGGACGGCCTCGATGACCAGATCGGCGTGACCGACGGCTTCGGCAAGATCTGTGCTGTAGGTGAGCCTTGCGCGGGTCGCCGCGATGCCTGCGGCGCTGGCGCCCACGTCGGCGCGGTAGATCGCGGCGTACTGGTCGTGCATGTGGCGACAGTGGTCGAGTGCACCTTCCGCGATGTCGTAGACCGTCACAGTCTTGCCCTTGTAGGCACTATGCCAAGAGATCTGGCCGCCGAGGTCACCAGATCCAAGGAGAGTCACCTTGTTCAGTGGAGACAAGCTGCGCGGCTTCCTTCGTGAGTTGGGGGGTTGGCGCCGTCGGTGATTTTCGGCGAGGAACGTGCTTCCCAGAGCCATGTGCTCGCTGCAATCGCGGCCTTTGAGGGGTGCCGGCGGACACAACCTATGGCGACGCAGCTGTGTGACGCTCGTCGCGTCGTGCCAAACTTTCGACGGCGGGTTGTCGCCGCGCAACAAGCGGTGTCCGCTGCCCGGAGTCAAGATGAGTTGCACTCGGAACCGTTGTCTGCCGAGGTGTCGGACGCTACGCAAACGACCGAGTTTTCGGGTCGGGATGTGCGGATGGTGCAGACCGTTCGGAAGAGCGTGTTGGCCAGGGGCTCACACCAGAGCCGAAGCGGTCGAGCCCAAGGTAGAGGTGGCGACAATGAATAGAGCGATCGAAGGTGCGGAGCCGGAATGGCCACCGCTGCACGAGGCGACCGCCGAGCGGGTGTGGCGCGACGTCCTCCAGCCGATCGCTGGAGATCTCCGGCAATCTGCTGCAGGCGTGTCCGCCGACACGGTTTCGCTGGTGCGTGGCGAGGTCCCGGAACTGTTCGTTGATTCGCAGAGGGTGGCCGAAGCGATGTCGAGCACAGAGGAGAGCGTTCGGCTCTTTGCCCAGCTCTTGGAGGTCGGTGGGAACCCCGCACACAGCGATCTTCCGCCATCGACCCTTGCGATCATGCGGTCGGCGGTCTGGAGGCAGATGCCACTGTCGTGGCACTCACGCTTCTATCGACTCGCGCAGGAGCATGTATGGCGTTGGCTGCACAGCCGGATCCTTGAACAGACAGTGGAAGGTGCGCAGCGCGCTCTGGCGGTGGATCTTGCCACCATGATGCTCTTCCAGTTCATCGATCGCGCGATGACTCGCGCTGACGAGGCGTACGAGGTCGAGCGGGAGACCTGGTTGCAGGGCGCTGCGGCATCGCGGGCGGCGGCCATCGACGACGTCCTGGCCGATCGTGATCGAGATGTTCGCTCGCTGTCAGCGAGACTCAGGTATGACCTGACCCGTCACCACGTGGGCGTCATCGTGTGGTGGGATCACCCATCGCATGGGGCTGCTTCGCTGCCCGAGCTGAGCGAGGTTGTGGCAGAGGTTGCGCGAGCGAACGGCGCCGAGTCCAGCATCACCCATCCACTCGGCTCCTTGGCGGTGGCCGGCTGGTTCAGCAGCCGTCGCAACTTTGGACCTAACGTGGAGCTCGGTCTCGGGAAAAGGGGCGCCTCGCTGCTGCCTGAAGGAGTCAAGCTGGCGGCAGGAGAGCCGGCTGCCGGCATCGAAGGGTTCAGGCTCACGCACGCTCAAGCCGGGCATGCGCGCCGAGTGGCCGCGCTCCGGCCCCCGGACGCCGTTGGCGCCACGCGATATCGCGACGTTGCGGTGATCGCGTTGTGTGTCGCCGATCCGGAGCACGCGACGCGATTCGCCAGGCAGACGCTCGGCTCGCTGGGCGCCAATGACGAGACGACGTTCCGCCTGGCCATGACGTTGAACGTCTACCTCCGTGAGAACCGGAGCCGAACGAGAGCCGCAGCCGAACTGTCGGTTCATCCCAACACGGTGAACTACCGCGTGCGTCAGGCCGAGGAGCGTCTTGGCCGAAGCATCGACGAGAACTCGCTCGAACTGCGCCTTGCATTGACGATGCTCCCGGTGCTGAGGGGGCTCGACGCGACGGGGTCGGGCACCGGGTGAGGGACCAGACTCGTGACCTCATTGGCCGCTGACATGTGACGTGATCGGTCGCGTGCTCGACTGAGGAAGCTGCCAATCGACGTGCTCGCCGCGCTTGCTACTGGGCGACGTAACCGCCGTCCACGGTCAGCTCCGCGCCGGTCATGTAGCTGGCGGCGTCCGACAGCAGGAAGCGGACAACAGCCGCGATCTCGCTCGGGACTCCGTAGCGGCGCAAGGGAATGGAACCGGTATCGGCGACGGCATCGCTGCCAGAGCCCTCGATCATGGGGGTGAGGGTGTCCCCGGGAAACACCGCGTTTACGCGGATGTTGTGGCTGGCCAGCTCCAGCGCGGCGGCCTTGCTCATGCCGCGGACGGCGAACTTGCTCGCCGTGTACGCGAACGCTTCGCGGAAGCCGACCATGCCGGCAACGGATGAGATGTTCACGATCGATCCGCCACCGGCCGCCTCCATGAGCGGAGCAATCGCGCGCATGCCAAGGAAGACGCCGGTTTGGTTCACGGCCACGACCCGGTTGAACTCATCGACGCTAGTCTCACGCAAGCTGCGTTCGAGAAGAATGCCGGCGTTGTTCACGAGGCCGTCGACCCGGCCGAATCGTGCTTGCGCCACGTCGACCACCCGATCCCAGTCACCTTCTGTGGAGACATCCGCGTGGACGTAGACAGCCCGTCCGTCGGGCAGGCTGCGACAAAGGTCCGCCCCGAGGTCGTCCAGGACGTCGGTGAGCACGACGCGAGCGCCTGCTTCGATGCAAGTCTCTACGTGGGCGCGGCCCATTCCTCGTGCCGCACCGGTGATCACGACCACCCGATCGATGAGTGACAGGTTGGGCGGCACCTCAGGGGAATACGACATAGAACTTCCTCAGCTCCTCTGTGACATCCCACTCGCCGGTCCAGCCGAGGGGGAAGACCGCAACGTCGCCCGGGCCCAGCGCTACCGGCTCGCCACCGTCCTCGGTCACGACCACTCGTCCGGCGAGAACCAGGATCGCCTCGCTGTAGTCTTCGAAGTTCCAGTGAGATCGGCCAACGGAGGCCTGCCAGAAGCCGACGGAGGACTTGGCGCCGGCGGGCGCGAACAGCTCACTGGTGCGCGTGTGAATGTCTCCGCTGAGCGGCGTGGCCGTGGGTGGAAGCAGCAGGCCCGAGTCGGGAATGCCTTCGAAGACACCAGTCGAACTGGCGTGGATGGTCATGAGATCCTTTCGATAGCGGTAGCAGACGAGCGCGAGGCCCGCCCGTCAAACGGGCACCTTCGCGAGCGAATGCACGATGTCGTCTACTCGCTGTTTGGCATCGCCAAAGAGCATCGCGGAGTTCTCTCGGAAGAACAGCGGGTTCTGGACGCCGGCGTAACCCGACGCCATCGAGCGCTTGAACACGATGACGTTGTCGGCATGCCACACCGTAAGCACCGGCATGCCTGCAATCGGGCTCCCGGGGTCCTCCGCAGCGGCAGGGTTGACCGTGTCGTTGGCACCAATGACCAGAACGACCGAGGTGCCCTCGAAGTGGTCATTGACCTCGTCCAGGTCGAGCACGATGTCGTAGGGGACCTTGGCCTCAGCAAGAAGCACGTTCATGTGGCCTGGCAGGCGACCGGCAACCGGGTGGATACCGAACCGGACGTCGACCCCGCGGTCACGCAGGGTCCGAGTCAGTTCTGCGACACCGTACTGCGCTCGGGCGACAGCCATGCCGTAGCCGGGGGTGATGATCACCGAGGATGCGGAGCTGAGCAGTTCGGCCGCGCCTTCCGCAGTGATCTCGCGGTGCTCGCCGTGGTCGCTGTCGTCGGAAGCTCCGGCAGTGATGCCGAATCCGCCTGCGATGACGGAAAGGAACGACCGGTTCATGGCGCGGCACATGATGTAGGACAAGTAAGCGCCTGAGGAGCCGACGAGCGCACCGGTGATGATCAGCAGGTCATTCCCCAAAAGGAAGCCTGAGGCAGCCGCGGCCCACCCCGAGTAGCTGTTGAGCATGGACACCACGACGGGCATGTCGCCACCGCCGATGGACGCGACCAGGTGCCAGCCCATCAGGAGAGCGAGGATGGTCACGATGCTCAGGAGCCACAGCTGCGGGTCGATCACGAACCACACGGTCAGCGTCGCGGCCAGGACGAGCGCACTGACGTTGAGGAAGTTCTTGCCTAGGAGAATCAGTGGGCTGGACCTGATCCGGGCGCTCAGCTTGAGGTTCGCCACGATGGAGCCCGTAAACGTCACTGCACCTATGACGATTCCTACGAACAGCTCGGCCGAGTGGACCCCGAGCAGGCCCTGGGCCTGCAGTGCCAGCGCCTCCTGGCCCTGCGCATCATGCTCGACCAGGTAATAGCCGCTCCAGCCCACCAACACCGCAGCCAGACCGACGAACGAGTGCAGCAAGGCGATCAGTTCGGGCATGCCGGTCATCTCCACAACCCCGGCGCGCCACAGGCCGACCGCGGCACCGATCACCACCGCAACCAGCAGCACCACGCCCGCGCCGCCTGCGCCGCCCAGGTCGCCACCGACCGCGACCGCGATCGTGGCGGCCAGGGCCACCGCCATCCCCGCGATTCCGACGGAGTTGCCGAGCTTGGCCGACTCGTGCTTGGAGAGTCCAGCCAGTGCCAATATGAACAGCAGCGCAGCGACGAGGTACGCCGATGGCGCAGCCGTCTCTACAGAGAACATGGATCCACACCCCTTACGACCGCGAGAACATGGCCAGCATGCGGCGCGTTACCGCGAAGCCACCGAAGATGTTGATGCTGGCCAGCAGGATGGCCACGAACGACAGCACAGCGACCCCGCCGCCGCCGTGCTGATCGGCGTAGCCGAACTGCAGCAGGGCAGCGACGACGACGACCCCCGAGATCGCGTTGGTCACTGACATCAGCGGCGTGTGCAACGCGTGATGGACCTGTCCGATCACGTAGAAGCCGATCACGATCGCCAGTGCGAACACGGTCAGGTGCACCTGGAGCGGCGCCGGGCTGATCGCGACCAGCCCGAACAGGAGCGCAGCACCAGCGAACACCACGGCTAGACGACGACCGGGCGAGATTGGTGCATATGCCGCGGAGGGGGGCGACTCATCGGCTGCTGCGCCCGTACTCCCTTCAGCGGCAGCGGCATGAGCCGCCGAGACCTGCACCGGCGGCGGTGGCCACGTCAGCTCCGATCGTCCACCCACATGACGTACGACGGTGACGCACCGCTGCACCACGTCGTCGAAGTCCAAGACGAGCTCGCCGTCCTGCTGCGGAGTCATCAGCTTGAGCAGATTGACAAGGTTGGTGCCGTACAGCTGAGAGGCCTGAGCCGGGAGCCGGCCTGCTAGGTCGGTGTAGCCGATGATCGTGACTCCATTGCGCGTCACGATCACCTCGTCCGTCACCGTACCCTCAACATTGCCGCCGTTCTGCGCGGCCATATCGACGATCACACTGCCGGGCTTCATCGAAGCGACCATTTCCGCGGAGATGATGCGCGGCGCCGGACGGCCAGGGATCAGCGCGGTGGTGATGATGATGTCAACATCTCGGCATTGCTCGGCGTACAGCTCAGCCTCGCGCTTCTTGTAGTCCTCGCCCATTTCCTTGGCGTAGCCGGTTGTGGAGACCTCGACGTCTGGGGACTCGATGGATAGGTACTCCCCGCCAAGCGACTTGACCTGGTCGCCGACCTCCGGCCGCGGGTCGGTCGCCCGCACGATCGCCCCCAGTGAGCCGGCCGCACCGATCGCGGCTAGACCCGCCACACCTGCACCGACGACGAGCACTCTTGCCGGCGGCACCTTTCCCGCCGCTGTCACCTGCCCGGTGAAGAACCGGCCGAAGACGTTCGCCGCCTCGATGACGGCGCGGTAGCCGGCGATGTTCGCCATCGAGGACAGCACGTCCAACGACTGCGCCCGGCTGATCCGCGGAACCGCATCCATCGCCAACGCGGTCAGCGGGCGCTCGGCCAACTCATCCACCAGAGCCGCATCCAGGGCTGGTGACAAGATTGCGATCACGGTCGCCCCGGGCCGCAACCCATCCAGCTGCGTCGAGGTCGGCGCGTTCACCCCGAGCACGACATCGGCCGCCCTCAAGTCTCCCAAGGTCGCTCCTGCAGCCGAGTACGCGTCGTCGGAGAAGCTCGAGCCAGCTCCGGCACCAGGCTCGACCTCCACGTCGTACCCGAGTTTCAGCAGCTGCGAAACTGTAGCTGGCGTTGCTGCCACGCGTTTCTCACCTGGGCGCGCCTCGTTGAGGACACCGATCAACATCAGAAGTCTTCTCCGTGGTTTTGACGCTTACCGCGCTGACGATTCCGCTTCGAATCGTCAGGCCAGCGGCACCCACTCCTCGGGGAGCGTCTCCATGACGTAAAGGTTCGACGTCAGACCGCCGTCCACAACGAGGTTCGTGCCGGTGATCGCCGAAGCCTCGTCAGAAGCGAGGAAGGCCACAGCGGTGGCGATTTCCTCCGGCTCTACGAGCCGACGCAGCGGCACTCTTTGGAAGTCGTTCAGCATGTGATCCATCACTACCGGTGTCGATGTCTTCTGTGTCATGTCGGTGTTCACAAAGCCCGGTGCAACGCAGTTCACGCGGATGCCGAGCGGTGCGAGCTCCATGGTCATGGTCCTTGCCAGGCTCACCACCGCTGCCTTCGTTGCGGTGTAGGCAGAGACCGGCCCGTCGGCTCCGAGCGCATCGATCGACGAGATGTGCACGATCGAACCCTGCCCGGCGCTGATCATCTCCTTGGCCACGGCCTGCGAGAGCAGGAAAGTGCCCGTCACATTGATGTCAAAGGTCTTGCGGAACGTCTCGGGGCTGATCTCGAGGAACGGCGGCTCCTCAAAGACTGCGGCGTTGTTGACGAGAATGTCGATCGTCTCCCAGCGTCCCTTGGCCTCGCGCACGACGATCTCGACATCGGACTCCGACGAGATGTCCGCTGCAACCGCCCAGGCCTTGCCTCCTGCTTCGGCAATCGACTCGACGGTCTCGGCGAGCGGAGCCATTGATCGCCCGACGACGAGCACCTCAGCGCCTTCCTGCGCCAGTCTGAGGGCGATCGACTCGCCGATGCCGCGGCCGGCGCCGGTCACGATCGCACTCTTGCCTTCCAACCTCGGGTAGATGCGCTTGGTCACGAATTGGTCCTTTCTGGGGCGGCGAATGCCAGTTGGAGTTGGACGGCTACGGCACGAGGCGTAGCGGCAGGCTCTTGAAGTGCCGTGAGAAGTCGGTGTTCTCCATGATCACCTCATCGGCCGGCTCGATCCGGCGGAATCGAGAGGCGACCACTTCGAACACGGTCAGAGCCTCTGCCCGGGAGATGACCTGGCCAGCGCACGAGTGCAGTCCGAGTCCGAACGACAGGTTGCGGCTTTCACCCGTTGGGCGGTTGTAGTCGAACACCTGTGGGTTCTGGAACACCTCGGGATCGCGGTTTGCCGCGCCGATCATGAACCGAATCGTCGACCCCGCGGGGATTTCCACGCCGCGAATTGTGAGGTCCTCGGTCGTAGTGCGATAGAAGGAGAGTTCGGGAGGGTCGAAACGAACAACCTCGTTGACGATCTGCTCGCGCAGGTCCTCCCGGTTCCGGAAGGCTTGGTAGACGTCGGGTCGCTGCGCGAAGACGCACAAGCCCGAGGCGATCGTGTATCCCACGTCCATGTGCCCGAGGCCGTAGAACATCGCGATCGTCGCGAGTGCCTCCTGAGGACTGAGCTCACCCCTTCCGGACGCGGCGAGCAGTTCGTCTGCCAACCCGTCGCCGGGCGCCGACCGTTTGGCGTCGAGGAAGCTTTCCATGCGCCCGAGGAGAAACTCGAAGGCGGTCTCGGCCAGTTCCAGCTCGCCGGGCCTGGGATGGACGCGGAGCATCAGCATGGCCTGCTCCATTGCCTTCTTCACCGCCTCGGCGTCGCCGTCCGGCAACTGAAGCACCCGGCACATCGTCCGGTGCGTCGGGATGACAGAGAGCTCATGCCACCCGTCAACCGTGTCGCCCGCGAGTCCATCGAGTACCTCGCTGGTGACAGCCGCCGTGGTGGTCACCCAGTCCCGGACGACCTTCGGCGTGAACCAACGATTCGTGAGCCGCCTCAGTCTTGTGTGGTCAGGTTGGTCACGTCCGATGATCGTGTCACCCGCAATCGCCCACGGTCCGGCTTGGTCCCACCCAGGCTCGACCGACATGGCGGGGTGCTTTCCGAACTCGAAGACGTCGTCATACCTGGTGACGACGTACATCCCGGACGGATCGCGGAAGACCGGGGCATCTCGTTGGACGCGAGCGAACCACGGGTAAGGATCCTGGAGAAAGTCAGGGTCGTCCCAGGGCAGGTACTCCCCCGGCCGCATGCTCTCGGGCGGAACTGAAGGGACGAAGGTCTCGGGCATTGGGTGATCCGTCACCTTTCAGGTGGAGGCCGCGTTGTTCGCGAGTCTAATTAACGTTCAGTTATCGGTCGGTGTCAAGACCTCGAGCTTGCCCCATCGACCCCACCGAGCGTTTAGGGCGTCCGCTCAGACCACGGTATGCCCACGCAACACCCTTGCTCCACCTGCGAAAATCGTTGGGCTTTTGCTTGATGAACGTTAAGGTGGCCATGCCGGCGCGTTCGTGAGTTGCAGCGACGACCACGTCGAGCCATTAAGGGCCGTCACGTTTTCGGCCGCCAGATGATCCGAGAGGACGCGCATGGCAACCAGTCGAACCAACGGCGCAACTGGGGCGCGGGGCAAGCGCAACGGCGCAGCTCGCGACGTCGTGGGCAAAGAGCGCGTCATGCAGGAAGCTCTCCGCATGTTCCTGCAGCGCGGGTACCCAGGGACGAGCATGAAAGCCCTGGCACAGGAACTGGGAGTCTCCGCGCCAGCGCTGTACTGGTACTTCCCTTCCAAGGAGGATCTATTCGTCAGCGTGATCGAGACGGCGATGAACGACTTCGTCGCCCATGTCAGGAGGTCGATCACCGAGACGGATCCTGTACTCAAACTCGGTCAGCTGGTCCGCGCGCACGTCACGTGGCAGCTCCAACAATCGGACGCCGCGCGCGCTTTCGACCTCACCATGAGCGTGCGATCGCTGGCCAATGACATCCCCCAAGAGCGCCTCGCCCCGATCGTGGAGATGGAGCGCGAATACGTCTTGGAGTTCCGGACTGTTCTCGAGGAGGGCCACAAGAGGGGCTCGATGGTCATCGACGACGTCAAGACGACCGCGTTCGCGATCATCACCCTCTGCGAGTACGTGCACACCTGGTTCAACCCGCAGGGCGATATGACCGTGGCCGCAGTCGCCAACCGATACGAAGGATTGGTGCGCAGCATGGTCGGCGTGACTGCCTCGAGCCGTCCAACAGACATTGGCTCTAGCTCGACGTCGTGAGGTGAGCGGCGACGGCCCGCCGATCCACCTTCCCGCTCGCAGTTCTTGGCAGTGGGTTGACCACGGCAATGCGTTCGGGGACCGCATAGTCAGGAAGACAAGCACGCAACGCCTCGCGAGCAACGGTCTCGTCGAACGTCGTACCGGGGCGCTCTTCCACGGCCGCCCAAACCCTGTACTGAAGGATCGGGTCAGGTACGCCGAACACACAGCTGAGTCCCACTGGGCCGAGTGTTGCCAGTAGCCCCTCGACGTGCGACGGGAGCACCTTCTCGCCACCACGGTTGATGACGTCGTCGACCCGGCCCTCGATGTAGTAGAGGCCGTCCTCCTCGCGAGCAAGATCACCGGTGCGCAACCAGCCATCGTGGATCTTCTGGTCCGTGAGCTCGGGTTGGTGCCAGTAGCCCTGCATCATCGTTGGGCCTTGGCACCACAGCTCCCCAACTTCACCGGGCTCGACATCGCGCAGGTCTTCACCGACGATCCGTACGGTGGTCCCCGGCACGGGGAAGCCGACCGACTCGCCATGCTCGCGAGCGAACTCAGGTAGCAAGAACGAGATGGCCGATCCGTACTCGGTCAGCCCGTAGCCGTGGAAGAGCTGAAGGTGTGGCCAGTTTGCCAACAACTCCTCGATCCAGGCCGCCGGCATCGGAGAACCGCCGTAGAGCAGTGTGCGCAGTGGCTCCAACGCCTTCCTGGCACCGTCGGCGACCGAGATGAGCCGGATGATGCTGGGAACGGCTGCCAGATACGTCACGGGACGTGCTGCGAGTGCGGCGACAGCATCGGCGGTGTGGAACTTGGGGAGCAGGTCGGTGCGCCCGCCCAACAGCAGCATGTGGCCGAACTGATCCACGAACCCGGTGTTGTGGAACATCGGAACGACGACCAATGTGGAGTCGTCTCGGGTGGTTCGCAGGACGCGGACGAACGCCCACGACGCCTCGCTGAGCGCCCGTTGCGTCAGCGTCGCCCCCTTGGGCTTGCCGGTCGTTCCGGACGTGAAACTGATGAGTGCTGGCACATCTGGAGCCGGGAACACGAGCCCACCGGCTTGGGCGAGTTGATTGCCGTCAGCGAGGAGTCTGAGCCGGCCGCGGTCCACCTCGGCGACCGTCTTCGCGTGGGCCTCGTCCGAGAGGACGAGGGCGGCGTCGAGCAGTGCCACCTGGTCTGCGAACTGCCGCGGATTGAGCCGGTTGTTCGCCGGAGCGATCACCGCCCCGAGCGCCAGCACAGCCAGGTAGTGCACCACCCAGGCGAGACTGTTGTGGCCCACGATCACCACGCGGGCCCCCGGCTTGACCCCTTCGCTCTCCAACCATGCAGCACATCGGAGAACACGGTCGGACAACTGCGCGTACGTGAGCTCCTCCGAGCCGACGGTGAGCGCCAAGGCTTCCGGTGTGTTCTCCGCCCAATGGCTGAGAGCCGCCGTCAACGTCGGGAAGGGCAGCGGGCGGTCATCGAGATGCTGCTTCACGCTTGTCTGCTCCTCCTGGGTGTGTGACTTCAAGGTCGTTGCGGCGCGTTCACACGGTCAGGACCGACCGGCCGATGGAAGAGCGGGCGGCCAGCTCCTCCAGCGTGGCACCGTAGTCATGCAGCGCGCCACCTTCGCGGACCAGGGGTGAAATGTGGCCGGCCTCGGCGAGGTCCATGATCTCGTCCCACGCCTTGCGGCTCAGGCCGTGGTCCCACAGGTAGGCCGACTCCACGCCGCGTACGTCAGTGTTGGTGAGCAGCAGCCTGTTCACCTTGACCATGGGGATGTCCCCGGAAGCGAACCCGACAGCCATGACGCGGCCGAACGGGGCCAGGGACCGCAGGGCATTGGTCATGTCGCCTCCGACGACATCGATGACGATGTCCACACCCCGGCCGCCAGTCAGCTCGCGGACCGCGTGAGGGACGTCGTCGCGCAGCACGGCGTGATGAGCACCAGCCTGCAACGCCACGGCCGCCCGGTCATCGGTGGAGACGACAGCGATCACGTGGGCACCGAGACCCGCCGCGATCTGGACGCTGGCGAGGCCGACTCCCCCGGAAGCGCCGAGCACCATCACCCAGTCACCAGCATGGAGGTTGCCACGGGTGACAAGAGCGAAGTGAGACGTCAGATAGTTCATCGGCAGAGCTGCCGCGTCGACGAACGACAGGCCCTCCGGCAGCGGATACAGCCTGTCATCAGGCACGGAGAGGACCTCGGCAGCAGCTCCGAAGCTGAGGCAGCCTGCGACCCGGTCGCCCGGCGCAAACTCCGAGCCCTCGGATGACTCGATGACGACGCCGGCGAAGTCCGAGCCGGGGCTGAACGGCAGCTCTGGCTTGATCTGGTACAGGCCCTGGGAGAGCAGAAGATCCGGGAAGGCGGGTGCCACCGCGCGTACCTCCACGAGGGTCTCCCCCGGCCTCCGTTCCGGTGTCCTCACCTCCAGAACCTCGAGACTGGCGGGGCCTCGGAGATCTGTCACCTGCACAGCCCGCATGGTGGTGTCCATGGCTTCGTCCTTGTCGTCTTGATACGGGTTGGCCCAGGGGCTGGGCCCGTCGCAGACTGCGACGGGCCCTCCCCCGTCGGTCGCGGTCAAGCAGTGACCGGGACGGACCTTCGTTCCGGAAGGCCGAGCATGGTGCGGTACTCCTCAGGGGTTGCAACCGGACGGCCCACGACCTGGGAGATGAGCTGGCCCATCTGGAGCGCCTGCAGGTTGCTCTGGACCCGGTCCTCGCGGTGCGGCCAGAGCCAGTAGGTGTCCTCCATCCCGACACGGATGTGCAGGCCCATGAGGGCCGCCAGCGCCGCAACGTGCGTCGACGCCCGGCCTGCAGCGCACACCATGATGAAGGCGTCGGGGTCTATGTCCTTGATCGCAGCAACCGTGCGGGTCAGGCTCTCGATCATCTGGCGGGGGTTCTCCATCGGACTGCAGCCCGGCAGAGCCGGGAGGACCAGCCACACTGCCGGCGTCTGGATCAGACCACTCTTGATGAGGAACCGATCAGCGTTGGAAACGTCCGCGTCCGTGTAGACCGCAATCTCTGGGACTGATCCGGCCTCGTTGATCAGCCGCACCTTTTCGATCATGATGGGTGCCGGCTTCACGAAGAGCGAGTCACCGATGTAGGTGGCAGTCGTGTTGATTGGTGCCGCATCGAGGATCCCTGCCTGAAGGACCTGCTTCATCAGCTCCCACTCGCCGTCGAGGGCAGGCACCAGGCAGCCGTCGATCGCCAGCGAAGGGAACTCCTCGCGCAGCGGATCAATCACGGCCCGAAAACGCTCTGGGGAAAGGACGTTGTAGCCGTCGTCGTCACGCACGTGCAGGTGCACGGTGGAGGCACCCGCTCGGGCCACCTCGCGCGCCGAATCAAGGATCTCGTTCGGCGTCAACGGCTGGTTCGGGTTCTGGTCGTGCTTGAAGAACGCGCCGGTGATCGCGACCGAGACGGCCAGCTTCTCCGGCACGTCCCAGGGGGTGGAGATGGGCGCATCGTGGAACGACGAGTTCTCCAGGTCCAGCACGGTCGGTAGCCCGTACGGCCGCCAGATCATCTTCTCCCGCTCACGCGCGACGCCCGATGTCACGCGATCCCAATCAACGTTGGCCATGTTCATATTCCTTTCGGTCAAAGCAACAGCACGCCGACACGACGGCCGAGCCCGATGTGTTTGCTCTGTGTGGAGTGCGCCTTTTCAAGCGGTCGCTAGCCCGCGACGGCTTGCGCCTGCTCGAGGAGGTCACGGATGCGGACGGACTCCGTCACCTCACCGCCGTTTGTGCGGAAGGCCGTCATACCGCCTCCACCGGCCGACACGTCGCGCAGGGCGCTGAAGAAGTCGGCAGGACGAAGTACTTCGGGACATACGACTCCTGGACCTGGGACCTGACCGGTCAGTGCGATCAGGCAACCAGCGGCTGCTGGAGTACCGGTGGCGTCGTCCTGGCTCATCTTCCCTCCGGACACGAAGACGATCCCCTCGTCCCCGACCCGTACGTCAACGATCAGGCCGGACCCCACGGGTTCGCGATCACCGTGGCTGACCCGTGCCGTCTCAAACATCGAGTGCATCGCCGCCGTACGTGCATCGCCTTCAGGCAGGCGCGAGATGACCCAGCCAAGGTGGGTGAAGTCCTCCGGAATCAGGCCCCCCTGGTTCGTCGCCTCGGTGACACGGGTGAATCGGGGAAGCGTCAGGACCTCCGGGTGACTCAGTGTCACTACCATCTGCTCGCCGACCGGGTCGGGGAATCGAACGCGCTTCGGTCCGAGCGCCTCCCACGAAGGCGTGCCGCCGGCATCGGGAATGGCCGTCGCGAACGAGTGTGCGAAATGCGGGACCACGGCGCCGACCATGTCGGAGGCGTCGACACACCAGCTGATCGCGACCGATGCATCCCCCGCAGGGAGAGCGTCCAGCGCGAGCCGGACAAGCACGTTCGTGGTGCCGGGCGCTGACCCCATGCCTACCAGCGCGGTGACCCCGGCAGCCCGGGCCGCCTCATCACGGCGAAGCAAGAGATCGGTAGCGTCCGCGTCATCGCAGATGTCGAGGTAGTCGGTGCCCGCAGCGATGGCCGCGTCGAGGATCATTGGGCCGAGCGTGTAGTAGGGACCCGTGCAGTTCACGACCAGGTCGGCACTCTGGAGCAGGTCGTAGAGCTGGTCCGGACTCGCCATCAGGTCGAACTCGACCTGCGTGACCTCCTGGGCGCCGGCGGTCACCACCCGGCCATCGCGGAACTCGCGATCGCAGCTCACGATGCGCATCGGGGTGGAGGACCGTCCGAGTCCGCGCAAGACCCCTGATGCCTGGGCGCCGCCCGCGCCGAGTACGACGACCGTTGGCTTGCTCATCCTGGTACCTCACCTCTACTGATTGACATTCGTTCATGGAGCCGCCGCGCCCGCCCCGCGCGCCCGGCCGGCGCGCTCTCGGGGGGTGTCGAACTAGGCGGAGTCGGACATGGCTGCGGAGCGCCTGGACGCGGTAGCGATCTCGTCCACCGCGAGACCATCCGATGCTTCGATGAACGCGACGCCGTAGGTCTCCGTGGCGTGCGACGCGGTTTCCCACCCCTCGAGCACGTCTTCGAGGACCAGAGCAGGGTCGCGCTCGAGCGGGGACCCGTATCCCCCGCCGGACGCGTCGAAGCCATGGATTACCTCGCCGGCTTTCAGCACCAGCGTCGCGGTGTTCGGCAGTCGCGTGCGCGAGCCATCCGGCGTTTCCAGCCAGGACTCTGCGGTTCGACCGTCCGCGCCGCCAGCGACGCCCTTCGACGGGTTGACCTGTCCGTCGCAGGGGTAGATCACCGTGATGGGGTTCTCTTTCGGCGTGTATGCAAGCTCGAAGGATGGGCCGCCCCGGTACTTCCCGGCACCACCGGTGTCGGTTACGAGGCGCAGGTGCTTGTACACGATGGGCATCTTGATCTCGTCGATCTCGACTGAGTCCCTGTACATCAGACCGCTCACGCACGGGACGCCATAGGTGACCCAGCCATCGGCATGGGCGCTGCCCGGTCCGCCGTTCGCGGTGACCACCAGCTGGTTCACGAACGCGTCGCCGGTGCGAGCGTCAACACCCGAGAGCACGGCGTACCCGACTCCGACACCGACCGCACCCTCGGCGACGCCGTACGGTGCCCCGAGCTGGGCGAATGCGGCGCCGACGCAGTTGATGAGGCGGTCGGTCACGTTGGTGGTGGCGAGCGAGCAGCTGTGTGGGAACTGGGGCTTGCCGACGGCTGATCCGTCGTTCATGTCGATGACCACCCGCCGGAACGCGCCTGAGTTCTTGGGGATGCTCATCGGAATCGCGTTGAAGATGCCCCCGAAGACGGCCGCTCGTGTGGTCGCCTCCGTCATGTTCAGGCCGCAGTCGACGTTGGGGGCGTTCTCGGTCAGGTCGACGTGGATGATTCCTTCATCCGGCTTGATCTCGATGGTGACCCCGATCTCCAGCCCGTCGGGCAGGTAAGGCTCGAAGGCGTCATGCTTGCCGGTGTTGTGAAGGGTGGCGGCGGGAAGGCTCTCGATCGCGTTGACCATCACCTTCTCGCTGTAGTCCAGCCAGTCGCGGATGAACGCCTTGATCGTGGCCGCTCCGTACTTCGCGACGAGCTCCTTGAGCCGGCGTTCTGCGATCCGAGCTGAACCGATCGCGGCGAGAAAGTCGCCGTACCACTGAGACGGCACCCGGATACGCGAGCGGCACATGCGGATGACGTCATCAACGTTTTGGTAGTCCGACTGAACCTTCACGGTCGGGAAGATGAGAGCGCCTTCTTCGTACACGTCCTTCGCAGCGGCGTGGTAGGTCGTCGGGATGGAGTTCCCGATGTCGGCCTGGTGCGCCTTCGAGACGGCGGTGAAGAGGTGCTCGCCATCGACGAAGACGGGCACCAGGATGGTGTGGTCGGCGGCATGCGAGTTACCGATGTACGGGTTGTTGTCGAGGAAGGCGTCACCCTCCCGCAGATCGGGGTGAGCCTCGCTCATTGCTGCGGCCTGTAGCTGTGCGCCGAAGATGTGGACCGGGATGCCCTCGGCAGCAGCCAGCAGTTCGTGATCGGCCGTGAGGATGGCGCAGGAGAAGTCGCGCGCGCTGTTGATGACCGCTGACCGTGCCGATCGGAGGAGGGTGTTGGTCATCTCCCGGACGATCCCGTCGACCTTGTTGGCGATCACTGCCGTCCGGACCGCATCGAAGGTGGTGTCGTTCATGGTCAGGCCCCGTTCGTGATGTGAAGGAGGTAGTTCCCGCTGTCGCTGACTTCGGCCGCCATGCCCGGGTATACGACGACGGTCGTGGTGGGCTCCTCGATGATGGCGGGGCCCTGCAGCCGAGTTCCGGGTAGGAGTTGGTCGGGCTTGAACACCGGCGTGTCGAGCTCGCCCGCCTCGCCGAAGTAGCACCTGCGCACGGAGGCGGGCTCCCCGATGCGCTCGGTGGAGACGTCGTAGGTCTTCTGTGCGCGCGGAAGGCATACGGTTACCCGAGCTCGCCAATTCAGGAACTCGATCGTCGATCCCGGATCCCGGACAGCGAGGATGCGGTCGTGCAGGTCGTGGAAGGCCTCGAACAATCGTCGCTGGCCGGCCTCGTCAACGACGTCCTTGCTCGGGAGCGGGAGGTCGATGGTCCAGATCTGGCTCTGGTAGCGCGCCTCGACGCCGAACTCCATCGAGTAGTCGGGGTAGTGGTCTCCGAAGCGCGACGCGAACTCCGCGAGGGCGGCTTCCAGGTCAGCTAGCACCTTGGCGACACTCTTGGCGGCGAATGCCTCGGACGAGGTGATCAGAGCAGCCGACTCCTCCTTCACGATGTCAGCGAAATGCATGCCTGAGGCCGACAGCGCGGAGGCGACCTTGGGGAGGATCACGCGCTGCGAGCCGAGCTCGTTTGCGATCTGCATGATGTTGATTCCGGCCGCTCCACCGCCGGCGACCAGCGTGCTCTCCTGGGGGTTGAGTCCCTGCGCGATGGTGATCTCATGCACGGCCTTGACCATCGACTCGCTCGCGATGGAGAGAATCCCCCACGCCGTCTCGCGGACGCCGAGACCGAGCACCCCTGCGACCTTGGCGATCGCCGCCTCGGCGGCGGCCGTATCCAAGGCCATCCGGCCCCCGAGGAAGTAGTCGGGATCGAAGTAGCCGAGGACGCACGCGGCGTCCGACAGGGTCGGCTCCATGCCGCCGTTGCCGTAACAAGCAGGTCCAGGTTCGGAGCCGGCGGACTGGGGGCCGACCCGGAGGAGTCCGCCGCCGTCGACCCAGGCGATCGAGCCACCGCCAGCACCGATCGACCGGATGTCAACGGAGGAGATGCCGAGGAGGTCACCTTCCCACTGGGGTCCGATCCAGGTGTCTCGGGAATGGACGACGGCTCCGTCGCGGGAAAGTCCGACGTCGAAGGTGGTGCCGCCTGTGTCGCAGACGATCATGTCACCGCCGAGTTTCTCGAGCAGCGAATAGTTCAGACCGGCCAGCGGCGCCATGGAAGGACCGCTCTTCGCGGCATGTATGGGCGACTCGATGACCTCCTCGATCGTCATGACACCACCCATGCTGGTGGACACCAGGATCGCGCCGTTGTAACCGAAGTCACGGAGGTCCTGCTCGAGCTCGGAGAAGTGCGCTTGCATCAGTGGCTTGAGGGACGCGTCGATCGCCGCCGCCGACGTGCGCCGGTACTCACGGATGATCGGGGCGATCTTGTGCGACAACGTGACCGGGAGCTCGGGAGCAACCTTCTCCAGCAGTTCCGCGACGCGCAGCTCATGGGCAGGATTCGCGATGGACCACAGGAGTGAGACGGCCACCGCCTCGAAACCCTCGTCACGGATCATCGTGAGCGTCTCGAGCAGTCGGTGATCGTCGAGCTCCTCAAGAACGCGGCCCTCGGAGTCGACGCGTTCCGTGATACCGAACGTGTGACGTCGCGGGATGTACGGGTTGGGATACCGCCGCGTGAAGTCGTAGCCGTCCTGCTTTCCGCCTTCCTTGAGGACGAGAACGTCCTCGAAGCCAGCCGTGGTCAACAGTGCAGTCTTCGCGACGTTGCGCGTGACGATCGCGTTGGTGGCCCGCGTCGTGCCGTAGACGAAGAGATCCGTCTGACTCAGCAGCGCCTTCCCAGTGAGCCCGATCTCGCCGGCGGCCGCGTCCAGGGCGGCGGACAGACCGCGGAAGACCCGGTCATGGGTGGTGAGCGCCTTGCCGATGACCTGCTCGCTCGCGGCGTCCTGGATCACCACGTCAATGAAGGTGCCGCCCGTGTCTGCGGAGACTTGGTATGCCATCGAAACTCTCCCTGCTGGTCGTCCTTGCGGCAGCCGGCCCCGGCTCTCTCGAGCCGGACGACTACCCTCCTTATTAAACGTTAAGTAAACGGAGCCGTCAAGTGCCCGCTGCGGCTACGAGAGGTCCCCGAAGAAGCCTTCAACTTCGGCCTGGTTCATGTCGTTGAAGTAGCACTCGACGATCTTTCCGCCGGCGAACTTGTAGGAGCCCAGGCGCTTCGTGGTCACGGCGCGGTCCCCTCGGGTCCATGTTTCGCGGACCATGAGCAAGACCCCGTCCTCACCGGCGATCAGCAGATCGTTCCCCTCGACATCCCACGAATCCGTGTAGTCGGCAACTCGGCCGATCCAGTCGCGCGTGAAGGACTCGCGTCCGTGATAAGTGCCTGCCAGAGGCCCACTCCCAGCCATGTGGACGACCACGTCGTCGGCATAGAAGGCCATTCCGGCCTCTTGGTCGCCACGCTCCCAGGCATCGTGGTACTCCTTCAGCAGAGCCAAGGTCGATTCGGTGCTCATCGGATCTCCTTCGAGTTCGCCACGCGACGTGGCATGGTCGGGTAGTTGGGGCCGCCCTCGGGGGTTCGCCCCTAGTGACATATGGCGCAGTGGTCAGATCGGATTCCTGGCTGCGGCAAGCCAGCCGCCGTCGATGACCATCGCCGCGCCGTGGATGTAGCCGGCGTCGTCGCCTGCGAGGTAGACGGCGAGCTTCGCGATCTCCTCCGGAGTGCACCAGCGCTGCGCTGGAATGCGACCGAGCTCTGCCTCGGTGTCCGGCAGGAAGTCAGAGCCACCTTCGGGCATCGTCAGGCCTGTCGCCGTCGCGCCTGGACAGATCGCGTTGACCCGGATTCCGCGACGGCCGTAATCGAAGGACAGCTGGCGGGTCAGACCCAGGACGCCGTGCTTGGCAGCGGTGTACGCCGAACCGCCCCCGGCGGCGCTGAAGGAGGAGATGCTCGCCGTGTTGACGATGACGCCTTCGCCGCGCTCGAGCATGCCGGGGATGACTGCACGGGCCATCAGGAACGGGCCGGTGAGATCGACGGCGATGGTGCGGTGCCATTCTTCGAGTGGGATCTCGTGCGCAGGCCGGAAGCTGTCGACGATGCCGGCGTTGTTGCACAAGACGTGAACACCACCACCCCATTCGGCGATCTCCGACATGGCGCTGTCGACCGACTCGACGCTGCTCACGTCGACATGCACAGGCAGGCCCTGATCTGGATTCTCCAGAGCCTTCACTGTCGCGACAGCGCTGACCTCGTTGATGTCCAAGGCGGCAACACGGGCCCCTTGAGCGACGAACTCTTGGACCATCGCTCGGCCCATGCCGGAACCAGCCCCGGTGACGACAACTACCTTGTCGTGAAATGACATGCTGCTATCTCCTTGCGTTGATGAGACTGATGAGCGACTGTGAGCGCTCGCAGTGGGGTCGTCGTCGAAGGCTGGGCACCGTTACCGGCCGGCCCAATTCGGGGTGCGACCCTCTGCGAAGGCACGGGCGCCTTCCTGAGCGTCAGCGGTCTCGCTGATGCCGGACACAAGCGGCACAGCTTTGCGTAGCCGGTCGAACGCCTCCTGGTCCGACAAACCCTCGACTTCGCGGACAGCCTTCAGCGTGGCTTCGACGGACAGCGGTGCCGAGAGACAGACCTCTTGGGCCAGCTCGAGAGCGGCACCCAGCACGTCGGCCGGCGAGACGATGCGGTTGACGAGGCCCCATCTCAGCGCCTCATCGACCGAGAACGTCCGAGCCGTCAGTAGCAGTTCGAGTGCCAACGGCCGGGGAAGAAGCGCCGGCAGTCGGTTGAGCCCGCCCGCATCCGGCAACAGGCCCAGTCTGGCCTCAGGAAACGCAAAACGAGCTTCGGACGAAGCCACCACCATGTGCGCAGCCAGCATCAGTTCTACCCCGCCTCCGTAGGCCGCGCCGTTCACCGCAGCTATGACGGGCTTCTTGAGGCCGGGGAACTCCGTCAAACCGGCGAATCCTCCGGGCCCATGGTCGGCGTGGTGAGCCTCACCGTCGGCTGCCGCCTTGAGATCCCATCCGGCGCTGAAGAAGCGGTTGCCCGCAGCCGTGATGACACCGACTCTCAGGTCATCACGTGTGTTCAACTCAGCGAACGCTTCGTAGAGCGCTCGGCTCGTCCGTGCGTCGATGGCGTTTGCTTTCGGCCGATCGAGCGTGATGATGAGCGTCGCGTCCCGCTGCTCGGTGCGAACGCCTTGATGCATGGCCACGTCAGTCCTTCTCACTGTTCGATCTCGAAGCGCGCCGCCTTCAGGAGAGGCGCACGGTGAGGCCCTCGCAGTTGCGGTGGCGGTCCGAGAACACCCAGTCCGGTTCACCAACAACCTCGACCCGCTCGAAGCGCTCGGTAATCACATCGAGCACCGCGGTGGCCGTGGCTCGAGCGATTGCCTGACCAGCACAGTTGTGCGTACCGACACCGAAGGCGAGCGCCATGCTCGCCTCCTTGGGCCGTTCCCAGTCGAACTCGTCCGGATTCCTGAAAACGTCGGGGTCACGCAGCGCCGCACCGAGGATGAACCTGATCTTGGCGCCTGGCGGGATGGTCACGCCATGGATCTCCAGGGGTGCCGTGGTGAACCGATCCAGGAGTACCTCTGGCAGTGCCCGGCGGATCGTCTCGTTCAAGATCGCCTCACGCACGCTGGGATCCTTCTTGTAGGCCGTGAAGGCGTGCGGATTGTTGGCGAAGTCAACCAGCGCGGAGCTCACGTGGTGCCCGGGGTTGTGAGCCGCAGATCCCCAGAGGATCTGGATGGACTCCTTGAGCTCGCGCTCGGTGAGCTGCCCCTCGTCCGCAGCACGGATCATGGTGTCGAGGAGCATGCCGTCACCAGGGTTATGCCGCTTCTCGGCGATCAGTCGCTCAGCCTGGAACATCATGAAGCCGAAGCCCTCGCGAGCCCTGACGACCTCGTCGTCGGTCGGTTGCCAGCCCATCGCCACCATCGTCTGGTTCGTCGCCCTGATGTACGGGAAGCCGTCTTCGCGCTCAACGCCCAGCGCATGTGCCATGGCGTCCTGCGCCGGCTGCACACCGAGGTTGCGATGCGCGTCGATCAGACCGTCGTCTTCGATGCGGTCCAGGGCCTCCTTGGCCGTTCGAGCGGCGGTCTCAGCCCAGGTCCTGACAGCCTTGGGTGTCAGCCAGCCACTGAAGGTCCGTCTAATTCGTGAGTGCCGCTCGCCTTCGGTGAGAAGCACGGAGTTCTCGTTCGCAGCCCAGGGATCGTCGCCCATTCCCTCTGGCGGAACAGAGACCAGGGAACGGTCCTTGGCGTAGGTCATCACGTCGTGGTAGCGGCTCACGACGAACGTGCCATCCGACAGTTCAAACAGTGGGTGGTCCCGCAGTACGCGGTCGAACCACGGCCAGGGCGCGCGGATGAACTCCGGATCGCGCCACGGGAGTAGCTCATCGCTCGTCGCCGTGGCGTCAACAGCCCCGTGCTGCTCCATCAATTTCTCCATTCCACGTTGCGGCAGGGCACGTCGAGCCCCATGTCTGCCTTCCTCGGTGCGAGCTTGCGCACTAGTCGAGAGCCACGTCGTCGAGCAGTTGCTTCAACCAACCCAGCGCCGTGTCGCTGTAGGACTCGCCGCCCGATGCGTCGTGTCGGCCGGTCTCACCGACCTGGGTCGCCCCGAGCTCGGTCAACGTGCTGGCGAGCACCGTGACGGCGTTGTTGTAGGTGTCGTAGGTCCGGTCTCCCAGCCCGAAGGCAGCGAACCGCAGGGACCGAAGGTCCGGCTTCGCGGTCACCAATGCGTCGTGGAACGGAGCGGTGGTCATCGGGAGTTCGCCATCGCCGTAGGTCGAGGTGATGAAGATGGCGAAGTCGGCCGACGTCAGTAGGTCGACTTCGAAGTTCTCCATGGCACTGACCTCGTGCTCGAGCCCCCTGCCCTCGAGAGCATCGGCAATGTCATCGGCGACCATCTCCGCGTTGCCTGACTCGGTGCCGAAAAGAATCTGAATCGGTCCCACGTATGGTGTCCTTTCATGCTGGGTTGACCGGGACTCGTCGAGCGCCGACGAGGTCCCTGAGCTATGTCGACTGGAGTGCCGGACGACCAGAACCGACGGCGACGCCGACCATCTCGTCCAAGTCGGTGACTTTCCTGCGGCAGCGACTGTCAAGAGCCAGCCCGCGCTCGTGCTCGTCGAGCCTGCGCCAGTCGTCGAACTCCACGACGAACGGGGCGATCTGCGACCAGACGGCGGACAGGCCCGGCTTCCCGGGGGCGAGGAGGCCCTCGCGCAGGGCCGCACCGATGCTTTCGCTAATCTGCGACGCGTCGCGTCGGTTCTCCGGAATCGTGCCGCGGGCACCCCGGCGCAGCCATCCCACACGCCACACATTTGGTGCGCTCCACGAGACGGGGGCAGAGTCGTCACCCGCAACGAACCCGGCCGCAGTAATGATCGAATCCGCTTCGTACCGCCTGATCCGCGACGCGTCGTCGGTCCCTTCTGTCTCCAGCACCGCGCGACCGTCGGCGTACGTCACAGCCGTCGGAGACTGACCGAAGTGGAAGGTCACCTGGATTTCCTCGCCGGTCTCAACCCCACGCGCCTTGTCTCGAGAAGCGGCGAGGTCGCGCAAGAGGCCGATGACTGGATTCTCCTCGTCGCCGGCCGTCTCCCCAATGGCGAGGTCGACGTTCGACAGGTGCCCGAGCTCGCGCAGCATCGCGAGGTCGAATTTTGCGTTCGAGGCGGTCGAACGCCCGATGACTTCGATCTGCTCGACGGGTAGGGGGCGCAGGAGGTCCAGCACCCGATCGTCCACGTCCGACCCAGCCAGGGCGCTTCGGTCCTTCGCCAGCAGGCGCAGTGCGTCTATGGCGACATTGCCGTTGCCGACGATCGCGATCCGACTTCCCAGAGGGGCGCTCAACTCAGGCGAGCGACCCAGATCCGGGTAGCCATTGAGCCCGCGGAGCAAGATGCCCGCACCGAGCACCCGCGCCCGGGGATCTTGCCGCACACCAAGCGGACGGTCCTGCATCAGGCCGGTGGCCAGGACGACAATGTCGAACGCCTCGACCAGTTCCGCGAAGTCCAGATCGGTGCCGATCCGCACGTTACCGAGGAACCGAACCCGGTCCCGTTCGAAGAGCCGGTCGAATTGGCACGTCACTGCCTTGGCGCCCTGATGGTCCGTAGCGACGCCGTATCGCACAAGGCCGTAAGGGGCGGGCAGCGCGTCGAATACGGCGATCTCGCTGGTAGGCCACAGCTTCCTGAGGAACTGCGCGGTGTAGCAACCCGATGGGCCGCTTCCCACGACGGCGATCGTCGGGGAACTCCCGCTTGGCGGTCGGTTCACGACGGCTACCCCTTCTGCTCAGCGGATCCGGATCGAAGGCATTCCACAGTGTTCTTGAATGAACGTTAATGTAACAGCGCCGAGTGACCCAGACAACATCGCGTGACACCGATCACCCTCGCTTCGTCTGCCAGAGTGGAGGACTTCTCGATCGAGGACATCTGGGAATGCACGTAGAAGTCACACGTAGATCGGTCCCGTGCAGGCAATCGGAGCCGCGGCGTCATCTGGAGGGAGAAGTAGCATCTTTATTGCTATGTCGGCCTCCTCAGCGCCCACCAAGGGCAACCTTCCTGCCGAGCTGACCAGCTTTGTCGGTCGGCGTGAGGAGCTTCATGAGGTGCAGCGACTACTCGGCTCCTCGCGCCTGGTGACGCTGACCGGAGCAGGTGGTTCCGGAAAAACGCGGCTTGCATTGCGGGCCGCGGCCACCCTTGCTCGAGGGTTCACCCACGGCACGTGGTTCGTAGATTTGGCCCAGTTGGAGGATGCGGCACTGCTTGACCAAGTCATCGCTGCCACGCTGGGCCTCCACGACCGTCGAGCGACGTCACCCTCAATTGCTCTAGGCGAGTACCTGGCCAACAAGAACCTGTTGCTGATCCTGGACAACTCTGACCACCTCAGAGACCGTTGCGCTCAGCTGGCGGACGCCTTGCTCCGGCAATCAGCACATCTCCGGATACTCAGCACGAGCAGGCATACGCTGGGTGTAACGGGAGAGCACGTCTTCCGCGTGCCCCCGATGACCGTTCCCGATCATGGCGCCGTCGTGCAATCTGCCAGCCTCGCTCATTACGAGGCCCTGAATCTGTTCGTCGAACGAGCCCAAGCGGTACGTCCAGGTTTCGAACTGACCGACAGCACTGCGTCAGCCATCACCGCGATCTGCGAGACCCTCGACGGGATTCCGCTTGCCATCGAACTCGCTGCAGCGCGAGTCAGCGCGCTTTCCGTGCACGATCTTCTGGAGCGGCTCGAGGACCGCTTCGGGTTGCTGGTGGGCGGCAGCCCCAGCGCCCTGCCAAGGCACCGTACGTTGCGTGAACTCGTGGGCTGGAGTTGGGACCTCTGCAGCGAGGTGGAGCGCACCATATGGGCGCGCCTGTCGATATTTCCATCCAGTTTCGACGTCGCGGCCGCTGAAGCGATATGCAGCGGGCAACCATTGGACCGCGCGTCGGTCTTGGACACTGTCACCGCGTTGGTGGACAAATCGATTGTCACGGCACAGGAGGAGGCCGGCAGAATCCGGTACAGAATGCTGGAAACCCTTCGCCGGTTCGGGCTGGAGCAACTCGATACCGCGGGAGAGCGCGCAGACCTTAGAGGTAGGCACCGGAATTACTACATCGACATGGCTCATGAGGCCGGGGTCGACTGGCTGAGCACCCGGCAGACGACGTGGCTGGAAAGGCTTCAGCTCGAGCAGAGCAATCTGCGAGCCGCACTCGATGCCAGTCTCGACAACCCAGACGAGGTCGATTCCGGCCTGGACGTGGCATCGGATCTGTGGTTCTTCTGGATCGCCAGCGGGCAGACCCACGAGGCGCGCCGATGGTTCGAGCGGGGACTCGCATCGTCTTCCCTCATGACAACCGCGCGGGCGCGGGCGATGGCGATGTGTGCATACATCTGCGTACAGCAGGAGGACCTCGCTGCAGCGGTGCCTCTGATCGAGTCCGCTCAGGCCGTCGCAGAGGAGCAAGGCCACCGCTCGAACATCGCTTGGGTTACGCAGGTGCGCGCGATGGCCGCCATGTGCGAAGGCGATCTGCGAGTCGCCGAGCGGCTGTTCGGAGAGGCGCTCGATGCACACCGGGCGAACGACGACTTGGTGGGCGCCATCGACACCACCTTCTTTCTAGCCGCCGTTTCTTCCCTGAGCGGATCACCCGACCGCGCCGAGATGCTGTACCGCGAGGGGATCATCAGCTGCGAAGAGCGCGGTGAGACCTGGTACAAGGGATATCTGCTCTGGGGTCTGGCTCTGGTGGCATGGCAACGCGGTGATGTCGAACGGGCCGCGGCGCATGCAAGTCAATCACTTCGCATCGGCAGGGCGCTACGGGAGCGTTGGGTCATCGCATTCTCCGTCGAACTTCTGGCGTGGACCACCGCGGCAGCGGGGAAGGACAAGGAGGCCGCACGCCTTCTCGGAGCCGTCGTCGAACTCTGGCGGGCAGCCGGGTGGCAACAGGCCGGCGTCCCACCCTTCTATGGCATGCACGACCTGAGCGTCTACCACGAAAAGTGCGTCGCGACGGTCGAGGGGCGGCTGGGTGCCGAGAGCCTCGAGACGAGGATGCAAGACGGCGCTGCCCTCGAGGAGGACGACATTCTGTCCGAGGCGCTCGGAGAATCGCGCGTCAAAACTGCCAGTGCATCACACAAGTCAACGGGCGCGCTGCCCTCACTCACAAGGAGGGAGGCACAAATCGCCGAACTCGTGTCGCAGGGCTTGAGCAACCGAGAAATCGCGGCCGACCTCGTCATCTCCCCCAGGACGGCCGAGGTCCACGTGCTGAACATCCTCACGAAGCTGGGCTTCAAGTCTCGAGCGCAGGTGGCGGCATGGGTCGTGTCGGAGCGAGCTCGGCGGGGTGGCGACGCCTGAACGTGCCACTGGCCCGGCGTGCGACCCGCCACCCATCAAACGCGACGCCTCTGGTTACTACGTCTAGCGCGCGCCGCTCCCCGCGTCACCTGTTGTCCAACAGCACACCCTCGAAGTCCGACCACCGCTGGCTCTGATCGACGTCTACCACGTCCCCGAGGTCACGTCCTTCAGCTTCGCCGGCGTCATCGAGCTCAAGCTCCATCACGATTCCTGCTTCCGCAGGACGTTCAACACAATGGCCCACAAAGGCCCTCGGCGGAAGGCCCGCAGCGTGCTCACCCGGCTCGGCTCATCTTGACCGCGCAACCTTATGCCTGGGCCTCGCTGGCTCGAACTGCAGCCGCGCCTAGATCAACGTCGCCCGTGGGGCTGAGTTTGGGCGAGCGCGCCGACGCCGGGGGGTCCGCACGCTCAGGCACCAGGTCGCTCTCATCAGGGCGGTGCTCATCCACAACGACACCGAAACTGGACTCGCGCTGCTTGAACCAGTAGTACGTGACCCCCGTGACCAAGAGCAGGCCGACCACGACGAATGCGCCGTACTGCAGGTACCAGTGGTCGTTGCCGTAGATCGCGGCTCGCGGCCAAGCGACATCCACGACAACTGCGGCACATCCGATCACAGCGAGCAGGTTCGACGCCAAGCCGTATCGACCGAGCGAGAAGTAGCCGTGCCTCTGCTCGACCGGCCAACGGCCGCGAAGGCGAGCAACCAGCATCGGGACCATGACGAACAGGTACGTGATGTAGAAGAGCAAGATGACGACAGCTGCGATGGTGCCGAAGATCCGCGGGTTGCCGTAGTTGACGCCCAGGAGCCCGAGTCCCACGACGGTGACGAGGATCGTGGGAACCACCGGGGTGTGATGCCTCGTCGACACGTGCGCAAGGGTGCGGCTGAACGGCAGTGCGCCATCGCGGGCCATGGCGAAGATGATCCGCACGCCGGTAGCCATGATCGCCGTGCCGGCACCGAACACAGCGATCGCGATCGCGATCAGCACAATGTCTCCGAAGGTCCCGCCCAGCACGCTTTGGATCACGTAGGGGAAGCCAGTTGTCGACAACTGTGGCGCCTGGAGGTCCTTGGCCGACATCAGGGCTAGTAGCACCAGAACGATACCCATCGCGAGCGAGACAACCAGAGCCCGCAGGAGCGCAGTCGGTCCAGCCCTGCGCGCGTCCTTCGTCTCCTCGGCGACCATCGCGGCGTTCTCGAAGCCGAAGAACACATACGCAGCAGCAATGCCGGCGACGAGGAATGCGCCGAGATAGCCGAACTTGTCGTGCGCGCCCAGGCCATTGGTCTCAAAGACGACGCCGGGCCCCCGGTGCACATGGACGGCCAGTCCGATGACGACTGCAAAGACCGCGATGATCTCGATCGTGACGACGACGGCGGCGACCCGTGCCATCAAGCGCACACCGACGATATTGATCATCATCTGGAGGACGAGCGCGATGCCGCCAAGGATGATCGCATTGATCGCACCCGAGGGCGTGACCGACGTGCCGATATCGTCCGGACCGCCGACGAACTGCAAGCGGTGGAAGACGCTCGTCAGCACCTGCTGCCACGTCGGTCCGACGACCGTGACGGTCACCAACATGGCGGCAATGAGGAACCAGCCGGTCAGCCAAGGGATGAACCTCGAACCGGTCAGATGCTTGCACCATTGGTACATCGACCCCTCGACGGGGACCTGCGCGGCCATCTCCGCCAGGTTGAGCGCGATGAGGGTCGTGATGAGTCCAACGATCGGGTACACCCAGAAGAACGCCGGACCGCCCGTGCTGTAGCCGAGGAAGAACAGTGCCGAAATTCCCGTCAGGATGGCGACCCACCCATACGAAACGGAGAACGCATGCCATACGCCGAGGGACCGTTCCAGGCGGGGCTTGTACCCGAGTTGCACGAGGTGCTTGTCGTCGTCACCGTGTGTATGCAACATGCGGAAACCTTCCAACTCGTCCATTTTGGTTGAGTGCGTGAGCTGTGGCTAGAGCGCCCAGGAACAGGAACCTGTGCGGGAACGCGGATGACTGGTCGCCGGTTCTCGGCCCGGGGCGCAGGTCGTCGTTGCCCGTGCCCCCGTCAGTCGCTCGCGCGTCAGCCGCGCTGGCGGCCGATGCGGGCGTATACCTCAGGACGCTTAGCCCGGTAGAAGAGGGCGAGGAGCATACCGAACGCCAAGACGCCCCAAACGAGCACTTGGTAGAGGATCGCCTCGCGGGTGGACCCGCCGGTCATCAACTTGAAGTGCGTGAGCGCGAGATAGAGGACCACTGCCATACCCAGCGCACTAGCGACTGGTGCGACGAGGGTCTGCCAAACCGCGGACCCCAGGTTGCCGCGACGGCGGAAGAAGACGACCACCGCAACGCTGGTCAGAGTCATCAGCAACATCACGCCGAACCCACCAGTGCCCGCGATCCGGCCGTAAAGCGCCAACGGATCTTGGTTCCACAGCACGAACACGGAAATCGTCATCAGGGCCGTCACAGCGAGCGAGCTCACATACGGCGAGTGGTGTCGGGGGTGAACCCTTCCCAGGACGGAAGGCATTACTCGGTCGACGCCGAGGGAGAAGCTGTAGCGCGACATGATGTTCTGGCATGCGAGTGTCGCCGCAGCGGCAGAGGTCACGACAAGGATCGAAACCGCGTCGCTTGCCCACGCGCCGACGAACCGCGTCACCGCCGCCGGGAACATGCCGACGGGATCGCTGGTGGCAGCGCCGAGCGCCTTGTCCGAGCCGTAGGCAGCAATGAGGCACCAGGTGGCCAGAATGTAGAAGACACCGATCGACAGCACCGCTGCGAACGTCGCACGAGAAACGGTCTTGCGAGGGTCCTTGGTCTCCTCTCGGAAGATCGCGGTCGCCTCGAATCCGCCGAAGCAAGTCGCAGCGAAGAGGATCGCAATCGGCGCTCCCGACGAGCTCAGTGACGAAGGAGCGAACGAGTCCAGGGCGAGTCCGTGCTCTCCGCCTTGGAAAAAGACCGCTGCGTCGAAGATCAAGACGATGAGCACTTCGAGCAACATCGCCACGCCCAGAACCTTCGCTGAGAGATCGATGCGGAAGTACCCCAGCGTTCCCACAAGGAAGATCCCACCGAGGGTGTACACGTGCCAAGACAGTGTTGGCCCGCCAAGGACCTCGGCGACCACACTGGAGGTCATGGCGCCGAAGAAGGTGTAGGTCCCCAAGCCCATCAGGTAGTAGGACAGAAGCGCCACCAGACTGGCGCCCAACCCGGGCACCCGACCGAGCCCTTGCGTGATGTAGGCATAGAACGCTCCCGGATTGCTGATGTGGTTGGTCATCGCGATGTAACCGACTGCAAACAGCAGCAGGACGCCCATGGACACGGCGTACGCCAGCGGCGCGCCGACGCCACCGTAGATGACGATGATCGGCGTGAACGCGGTGACGACCACGATTGGTGCAGACCACGCAAGCACGGTGAGCACGAGCTCGATGACACCGACGCGTCCCTCGAGGTGCTCACGGCGCGCCGGGCGTGCGTCAGAGGCGCGGTCCGGAGGGGCGGCGCTCGGGGTGGTTACCAACTCGCTCATAGAGATGCCTTTCGTGCACGTTGCATGGCGTGGGCTGACCAAGCTCGCTGTCTGTCTCCGGCCGTGAGGCAGGTCACTCGCGATTGGCCTTAATGAACATTAAGTCGAGCCTTCATGTCAATACCCTGCGACCAAGAGATGTCCGATCCCGGCGAGTTCGTTCGTCTCGACGCCCGTCCGTCTCCCCGCCCGCGGGTCCACAACACCCCAGTTGGCGCGACCCAGCGAGGGGCGCTTGTTCACACGCCACTTGCCGGGAGTCCCGTGCGACCAGATTGCAGGGCGCAGGACGTTAGGGGATCAGGCAGCCAAGACCCTGAAACCGGCAGCTGGGCCCTAGCCACTGGCGGGCGACTGCTGGTCCGGCCCGCCTCAACATGCCAGCCGAGCTGTCGGCTGCGCTTCCCGATGCCGGATATGGCAACCACATTCTCGCAGCCAACACGCGTCAACCGGTTCAAGAATGATCAGGTGTGATCGAACAGGACGCCCTCAAAGTCCAGCCAGCACCATGGCGAGTCAGCACCGCCGACATCCGACCCTGCAGCTCGAGCACAGTGGTTGTCCTCGATCTCAAGCATGCCAACTCCGAACCTTAATTAGGATTCATTCAAGGTACCGAACTTCTTCGACTGAGTCAACGACCCCGCGGTCGTCCGCGTCCACCAGTCGACCGGTTGTGGCGCCGCGCGAGAGTTGCCGGGTACGATATAGCCGTCGAACGTACCCGCTCACGTACTAAGGTGGAGTTCCATGACGCACCGATCACTATCGCCGGCCGATGGTGGACCGCACGACGCGTCCCCGTTCATCCGTGAGCGGCTAGCTGCGATCCTGAACGACTTCCACGACCCCGAAGCCTCTGCTCCAGCGCTGCTATGCGACCGGCACGATCCAGGCTCGGTCGCGTTCCGGTTCGTCTCCGAGGACCTCGAGGTCTCGGAGATGACCTTCGGCGAGCTGCGGCTTCGGTCCGAGCGGGTCGCGCACGCCCTGGCATCTCGTGGGATCCAGGCTGGAGACCGCGTTGCTTCCTTGCTCGGAAAGGGACCTGACCTTCCCGTGCTGATCCTCGGCATCTGGCGTCTGGGCGCGGTCTACGTGCCCCTGTTCACCGCGTTCGCGGCTGGCGCGGTGGCCGACCGCGTCGCCGCGGCCGATGTCCGCCTGATCGTCACCGACCGGGACCAGCTCCCGAAGGTCGACGGGCTCGACTGCACGATCATGCTGGCCAACGAACGAACCGATGCGCCAGCGCTGGAGACCGACTTGACCGACCTGAGTGCCGCGATCACGGCCGGTGAGCGCTGGACCTCCGACGTCCCAGTGCGCGGACCCAACGCTCCTATCGTCCAGATGGCGACCTCTGGAACCACTGGCAAGCCCAAGGTCGTGGTCCATCCGCTCGCCTATGCGGCCGGCTGGCAGTCCTACCTGGAGCTCGCGATCAATCCGGGGAAGGTCTTCTGGTGTGGTGCCGACCCCGGTTGGGCGTACGGGCTTTACCTGCTGATCGTGGCACCGCTTGCCTCAGGCATCCCTGCCGTGTTCACGTGCGGGACCTTCAAGCCCGCCCTGACATGGCGGGTCCTCTCCGAACTGGGGGTCACGGACTTCACCGCGGCGCCCACGGCACTTCGTGCCCTGCGGACCGTCGACGACGGGACCCCACTCCCCCATCTGCGCGGCCTCTCGAGTGCAGGTGAGCCGCTCACGCCAGAGGTCATCGAATGGTCGACGGCCCGGTTCGGGGTAGCCGTCCACGACCACTTCGGTCAGACCGAGCTCGGCATGCCGGCAGGATTCCCCCACCATCCCGACCTGGCAATCGACGTCGTTGCCGGCGCCATGGGCACCTCCCTGCCAGGTTGGTCGATGACGGTGCTGAAGCACGACGCCGACGCGCCTGCCGCGACCGGGGAGGTCGGCCGGCTGGCGGTCGAGGTCGCCGAGAGTCCCTTCTTCACCTTCACCGGCTACGGGATCTATCGCGACAACCGCAGCTCCCGCTTCACCGGGGACGGTCGGTACTACATCACCGGCGACCTGGCCTCGCTCGGTGCTGACGACCTGATCCGCTTCTCGTCGCGAGACGACGACGTGATCCTCATGGCCGGCTACCGGATCGGCCCCTTCGACGTCGAGAGCGTCCTGGTCACCCACCCCGGCGTGGCGGAGTGCGCGGTCGTCGCGGCACCTGACGAGGTGCGCGGCGAGGTGATCCACGCCTACGTCGTCCCGTCCGGCCCCGTCGAGGACCCCGACGCGCTTACTCTCGACCTCCAGGAGTGGGTCCGAACGAAGTACGCCGCCCACGCCTACCCGCGGCTGGTCTCCCTCGTCGATGCCCTTCCCAAGACCCCAAGCGGCAAGATACAGCGAGCCGTGCTGCGTCAGCAGAGCCAGGCCCTCGCGGCCGCCGGCAAACAACCGGTGCCGGACCGGTGACCGATCTGATCGTCTCGCGTCGTGACCGCTGCTCCACCTGGACGCTCAACCGACCCGGCGTACGGAATGCCCTGGACCCTGGCCTGGTCGAAGCACTGACCGCCGCCTTGCCGGAGGAGGAGCGGTTAGGGACCGAGGTCGTCGTGCTCCGCGGTGAGGGGCCGAGCTTCTGTGCGGGAGCGGACCTGAAGTTCCTCCAGACTTACGGCGCCGACCCCAGCCACACCCCGCGGGCATTCCTGGCCTCCATCTGGGACCTCACCCTTGCAATGGAGCGCAGCTCGGTCGTCTTCGTCGCCGCGCTCCACGGGCACGCGATCGCCGGCGGCATGGAGCTGGCTCTTGCCTGCGACATCGTGCTGGCTGCCACAGGGACCCTCATCGGCGATGGCCACGTGCGCAACAACCTCCTGCCCGGCGGCGGTGCGAGCGCGCGGATGGAGCGCGCAATCGGACGCGCCACCGCGACCTGGATGGCGCTCAGCGGACGCTCCCTGACAGCGGAGGATCCGCGCCTGGCCGTGTGGTTGCACGAGGTCGTCCCCGCGCAGAAGCTGTCGGAGGCAACCGACCGGGTGGTCGAGCAACTCCTCGGCGTTCCAGCCTCCGCCCGCCGCCATTACAAGCAGCTCATCAATGCAGACCAGCAAGCGCTGACGACCTCCGACCGAGACCGCGAGCTCGACGCTTTCGAGCAGCACTGGTCCAGCGAAGACGTTCCGGCAGCGCTGCGCACCTTCCTCGCAGGAAACCGAAAGGCATCATGAACTTCTCCCGATACACCGACCAGGTCGTCCTCGTCACCGGCGGCGCGCAGGGACTCGGGCGGGCCATGGCCGAGCGATTCGCCTCCGAGGGGGCGTTGGTGCACGTAGCGGACCTCAACGAAAGCGCCGCGGCCGATGTCGTGGCGGCCGACGCGACAGGGCGGTTGTCCTGCAGCACGCTTGACATCGCTGACCCGGTCGCGGCGCGCGGCTGGATCGACGGGATCGCGGACCGTCATGGCCGTCTCGACGTCATGGTCAACTGCGCCGGCATCATCCGCGACAACCGGATCGAGAACATCAGCGTCGACGACTGGCACGCCGTCATCGCGGTCAGCCTGTCCGGAACCTTCTACTGCACGCAGGCCGCCTTCGCGCACATGAAGGAGCGCGGGTACGGGCGCGTCCTGTCGTTCTCGTCGATGAGCTGGCGCGGCAATTTCGGCCAGGCCAACTACGTCGCTGCAAAGGCGGGTGTGGTCGGATTCACCCGCGGGTTCGCCCTGGAGGGAGCGCGCCACGGCGTCACCGCGAACGCGATCGCCCCCGGTCTGATCGACACTCCGATGCTCGCCTCGATGAACGGGCCCGCTCGCGACAAGCTGATCGGCAAGGTGCCGATGAGAAGCGTCGGAGAGCCGGCGGACATCGCTGCCGCGGCCACGTTCCTGTGCTCGCGCGAGGCCGGCTACATCACCGGTGTCGTCCTGGACGTCGACGGCGGCATCGGCATCGGTTCCTCAATCCGCTAGCGCTCAGGAAGGACGGCGTCCGCGGATCAGCGGCTGTCGCCGAGACATATGCGACCGACGCCGAACAGATGGTGGGCAGACCGCTCGACATCTACCAAGAGCCGTCCAGACCTGCACCCGCCCACGGGAGGACAAAGCCCTTTCTCTCCTTGCAGGTACGGCGTCACGTCGGGCGAGCCTCTCCAGGGGCCCTACCGTCCCCGTTCGCCGCGACACGGCCAACCGGAACAGCCCTCGCCACGGATGCAGATTTGCCCTCTGAACAGGACGTCTTGGCCCTTCGTCCGGCGGCTTGGGCAATCTTCGGGTACGGCTCTGACCTCTGATGTTTTGTCGTAGGGGCTACGACTGCCTTTTCTGGCCGTCGAAGAGTTGAGGAGCGGCTAGACACCGCTCCTCAACTCTTCGCATCACCGCTGGCCTCGCTTCGGCGAGGACCGTAGCCACGGTTGACGTCTTCAGCCGCACACGCACCGTTCGGGCGCTGGAGTCAACGAGTGTGGGGCCGACGTGGACAGTTCCACCTTCCCCAGCCCATCGCGCGGCCGATCACCTCACGTCTTAGCGGCTGATGATGGGCAGGATCAGTCGGCTCGGATGGTCGGGGCCGTGCAGGACGCGATTGTGAGCGACCACGACATCGTTGGCGCCTTCGTGTGCGATTACGCCTCCGGTGTTGGTGTTGCGGTCGAAGCGGGGGAAGTTGCTCGAGGAGACCTCCAGTCGGATCCGGTGCCCGGGCAGGAACACGTTGGAGGTCACCAACAGGTCCAGTTCCACCTCGTAGACCGTTCCAGGTTCGAGCGGCTCCGGTTGGGCCAGTGAGTTGCGATACCGAGCCCGCAGGATTCCGTCGGTCAGATAGATGGCTCTCCCGTCCGGAAACACATCGACGAGCTTGCCGGTGAAGTCGGTGTCTGGCGTGGTTGAGTCCACATGCAGCACCAGCGAGACGTGGCCGGTGACCTCCACCGGGTGCTCGAGTTCCTCTGTGGTGAAGCAGAGCACGTCCTCACGGGTTTCGACCGGTCGTTGATCGACCGGCCCCGTGCCGTTGACGGTTGCGGGGATCATGACGCGGCCGCCGAGAGTCGGTACCGGGTTCAACGGGTCGTATTCGTAGCTGTCGATTGCCTCGGTGGTCGGCGGCTCGGTCGACAGCACGCCGTCGCCGTCGGCGGTGTTGGCACGACCGCTTCCGTGGAGGTAGTAGTCGGTGTACTTCGTGTCCGGAAGCGGCCAATCCTGCTCGTCGCGCCATTCATCGATGCCCATGACGAAGATTCGCACCCGGGACGTCCCGGCCAGCGCATCGAGATCACCTTTGAGGTAGCGGTCGTAGAAGGCGATGTGTGCGGCAGTGAGGTCAGCCATGGCGATGTCGGCCATCAACCCGAACTGGCGGTCGTGGTAGGCGCCGGTGAACGAGATGTGGTCCCAGGGCCCGATGATGAGCCGCTGACCTTCGCGAGCCTCGCTAGTGCCGGCTTCGCGGCGCATCCGGGTGAAGGTCCGCGCGGTGCTGCCGACGAATAGGTCGTACCACCCGCCGATGTTCAGGGCCGGCACGGTGACGTCGCCGGGTCGTTCGTCAACCGCAAGAGATCGCCACCACTCGTCGCGCTCGGGATGCGCGAGCCACTCCGACCACCAGGGCCACTTCTTTTCGAACACGGGCTGGTCGCTCAAGGGCAGCCGTTCCAAGTGCGGATCCGGAGTCCCCATCAAGTCCGCGGCCTCCATCAAGGCCTCGAAATCACCGCCTGAGCCGAGCGCCGTCTGTGCGGCCAACACTGTCATCAGTGTTGTCCACGACCAGGTCGTGTGCCAGGACAGGGCACCGCCCTCGGAGTACCACGGAGTCATGTAGTAGTCGGTCGAGGTTTCCGTGGGGACGATGGCCTTGAGGCCCTCGGGCGACTCCGCCGCGCTGGCCCACTGCACCATGCCGAGGTAGGAGTGGCCGTAGGCGCCGATGTTGCCGTCGCACCAGGGCTGCTCCATGAGCCAGGCGATGGTATCGGCGCCGTCGTCCGGTTCGTTGACCGTGGGGTCAAAGTCGCCACCGGAGCGGAACGCCCCGCGGCAGTCCTGCCAGACCACCGCGTAGCCGGCCTCGAGCAACGTGAAGATGTTCGGCTGTGTGGGCCAGGTGATGTCGCCTGGAATCAGGTCCTTGCCATAAGGAAGGCGCACCAAGAGCACCGGTGACGGCCCGCCGTCCGGGAGCCACAGATCGGTGGCCAACTCGACCCCGTCTCGCATCGGCACCATCACGTCTTTTTCAACTCGGAAGCTCACCGCTGCCAAACCTTTCGCTCTCATCTCAATAGTCGTTGTCGTTCACGCCTGCGTGCCGAGGGGCATGACTACATGGCCAAGCAGGGCCAAGCAGGCTGGTCAGCCAACCTTCTGCCGACCGATCCGGGCGTAGGTGTCTGGACGGGTGGAACGGAACACTGCGGCGGCAACCAGGCCAGCGACGAAGATGACCCAGAGGGCGACCTGGAGAATGATGGCCTCCTCCATGGAGCCACCGGTCACGAGCTTGAAGTGGGTGATGGAGAGGTACAGCACCGCACCCATGCCGGCCGAGCCAAGAAGCGGGGCAACGACCGTGTGCCAGACGGTCGCATGTGCGGCGTGCTGGGGATGGCGTCGGAAGAAGGCGACGACAGACACGCCGGTCAGGAAGATGAGCAGCATCAGGCCAAATCCACCGATGCCCGCGATCTTGGCGTACAGCGCAATGGGATCGGCCCCGACGCTGAGGAGGACGCCGATCGCCGACACTGTAGTAATCAAGAGCGAGCTGAGGTACGGCGAGCCGTGCGTCGGATGCACCTTGCCCAGGGCCCTCGGCAGGACTCGATCAGTGCCCAAGGAGAAGATGTAGCGGGCCAGGATGTTTTGAACCGACAGCACCGCGGCAAACGCGGAGGAAACCACGAGGATCGTCACGACGTCTCTGGCCCAGACCCCCACATACTGTTCTGCCGCGTGCGGGACCATGCCCGACGGGTCCTTGAAGGCCACCTCGAGCGTCTTCGAATGGCCGAAGGCGACCGTGGTCAGCCACGACGTGACGACATAGAGGACACCGATCAGGACGACGCAGAGATAAGTAGCCCTGGGGATTGTCTTCAACGGATTCTTGACCTCGTCCCTGAAGATCGCGGTGGCCTCGAACCCAAGGAAGGATCCCGCGGCAAACAGGAGTCCCAGCCCGAGGGAACCGGACGTCACGGCGTGCAATGTGAAGGGCTCGAGTGAGCGGCCCTGCGGGCCTCCATCCCGAAAGACCGCCAGGTCGAAGATGGCGACGATGGCTACCTCACAGAGCATCGCGACTGTCAACACCTTCGCGGACAGATCGATTCGGAAATAGCCCAGGACTCCGGTGAGCGCGACACCCACCAGCGACAGCCAGTACCACGTGATCGTCGGCCCGTGGAACGTCGTATCAACGAGGGAGGACGCAACCACGCCCAGCAACAGATAGGTGCCGACCGCCATCATCACGTAGCCGAAGACGGCGATGAAACTGGACGCCAATCCGAGCGGTCGCCCCAGACCCGCGGTGATGTAAGCGTAGAACGCCCCGGGATTTGGGAGGAAACGAGACATCGTCGTGTAACCGACGGCGAAAAACAGTAGCAGTACAGCAGCGATGCCGAAGATGGCAGGGGCGCCGATGCCGCCGAAGACCAGGACGAACGGGATGAACGCCACCACCACCACGATCGGTGCCGTGAATGCCAAGACGGTCATCATCAACTCGAAGGTGCCCATATGCCCCTCGAGCGTGTGCGTGTCACCCTTCGCAGCCTGCACGTCGTTGTCTTGTCCCTGCGCGAGGCCAGTAGGAGGCGGCAGCGTTGAATCTGCTGCTCGGAAATCGGGGCTCATGAATGCTCCTCGCTATCGCGACATTGGCTATGCGGGCCTGCTGAGTGCCAGCAGAGCCTTCCGGGTCGTGCAAGTTGGTCAGCCACCAACTCGGTCATTGAGTCGCCTTTCATCCATATCCGACTGACGCGGGCTACCCGAGGACTCGCTACGTGTCGACTACGTGAGGGACGGTCACAGCGTTAATGAACATTAAGTCGAGACCTGATGTCAACACTTGGCGGGCATCATTCTTCCGGCTCCGCGTCCGACACGCGTCACGGGTTCAGACGCTTCGGGAACAGCCGCAGATTGTGCGTGCGCGCGCGGCTTTGGCACACCTGTCCGAAGCATGGACCTCGCGACGCGAGCACAGAGGGCGCGCTCCCTTTACCCACGTTAAGTTTAGGCATCTTGAGTCGGTCCACTAGGTGGGCCCGACGTTCGTTCATGGCGCGCGCCGCAGGTGCACGGGCGTTGATCAGTACGATATTGAGTACGTTTGGAAGGCTGATCGTACCTTGTTGCCTCGGATCGTGCTAGACCGATCCTGCGAGGAACTATGACGGGTCGGTACGGTCATGCAGTCGGTACGATCATGAGTACGTCCATACCGAGATGCAGGTGTGCACCGTCGAGGAGCGTGGATGACAGCGGACCCCAGGACGCGCCAGATTGGCCGTTCGACGCCAGCCGGCGGAAGGCGACGGCTGGCCGAGGCCCGCCGCGAGGAGATGCTGCGCCGGCTCTTGGAGATGTTCCTCGCCGAGGGCTTCAGTTCCTTGACCGTCGAGGAGATCGCGTCCCGACTGCGATGTTCGAAGTCGACGCTCTACGCGGTGGCTCCCGGCAAGGACCAGCTGGTCGCGGCCGCCATGAAGTGTTTCTTCCGCGAGGCGACCACGTACGTCGAGGACAGCGTCGCCAGGGTCGAGGATCCCAGGGACCGAATCGCGGTCTACCTCGCATCGATCGGCGATCGCATGAGGCAGATGTCGCCCGCCTGCTACAGCGACATGACGGCCTCGGAGACGGCAGGCATGATCTACCAGCTCAACGCGCGTGCGTCGGCCCGACGGGTCCGGGAGCTGATCCATGAAGGCGTAAAGGCCAAGATGTTGAGGCCAGTCCACGCCGAGTTCGTGGCCGAATCGGTCGGACTCCTCATCGACGGGATCATGCACGGCCAACTGCTCGAGCGAACTGGCCTGTCCTCCGGCGACGCCTACCACGAACTAAGCACGCTCGTGTTGCAGGCGATGGCGATCGACGGAGACCGGCGAGCCAGTCGACCGACGCGGAGCGATCTGCCGGCGACGTAAGGGTAGGCCGGCTCGTCGGCATGTGCGCGCGCTCCGCGGCAGATCCGGTGGTTCAGTCGCCGGGCTCGCCGCCAGCTTTTTCGATGGTCAGCGAAAGGCCTCCCCTTGCGTGCGTCGTCGACCTGCCTAGGACGAGCTCCCGACGCGGGAATCCGGCTAACCGGCAGGACTCCCCCACGAGTCTTCCAACTCCTACGCAAGTGACAAACAACTGCGTGCACAGGGGCTCGGACCCCATAGCATCGCCACCACCTCGGCCCAACACCACCGAAGTCCAGACCCTCATGCCCTGACTCACCCTTAGGGCACTCGTTGGCAAGCCAGGCACAACAAGGGACTGCCAAAGGCGCCGAGCCGCACATCGATCACGTCGTGCTACGGGGCCAACCGCGGGCATTCAGGTTCGCCGACGCAGACTTGCTGGTTGCAGAACAACACGGCGCGGTGGAATCGGGGTCGGTGTACTCGCCGTGAAGGTGCCCGACGCGTTACGCAACGGCGTTCGAGGAAGAGCCGGGGGGAAGCCCTCAGATGCCATGCGGTTCACCTCTGATGGGGGATCTGGCAGGTGGCTACTCGCCCAGTTGAACACCGCCCATATTCGCTCGGTACGAACTCTCGTACGTTCGTACTCAGTTTTGGTAGCGTGATCGGCGCCGCGTTCGAGGCCTCCGTCCCGACGGGGTGCCGCCATCAACCACTTCCGAGGAGCACACCCATGAGCGACATCGAGATCGAGCTGGACGTGCCTGTCCCCATGCGCGACGGCACTGTCTTGCGGGCAGACGTCTACCGGCCCGCCAGCGAGGGCCGCTTCCCGGTGCTGCTGAGCCGTGGGCCGTACAACAAGCGGTTCCGCTTGGACACGGTGCTCGACTTCGCCGAAGCGGTGGAAGCCGGGTACATCGTGGTGCTCCAGGACACTCGAGGCCGGTTCGCCTCCGACGGTGAGTGGTTGCCATGGAAGTACGAGCGCAATGACGGCTACGACAGCGTGGAGTGGGCCGCCAACCTGCCGGGAAGCAACGGCCGTGTGGGGATGTTCGGGGGCAGCTACCTGGGCAGCACGCAGTGGAGCGCCGCCATTGCCGGCGCGCCGAGCTTGAAGACCATCGTGCCAAACGTCACCTGGAGCGACCCCGAGAACGGGCTGATGTTCCGCGGAGGAGCGATCGAGCACGGTCTCAACACCTGGTGGACACTCATGATGTCCATGGAACAGTTCCCAAAGGACGGCCTGGACCCCGACACCACTATGGGCAAGGTCGTCGGCGCCATCACCGCCATGGACACCCTCGACGAGCAGACCTACTGGCAGCTGCCGTCGGGGGCGCTGCCGGCGCTGAAGGGAACCGGGCACCCCGACATCGGCGTCGACCGGGCGCTGGTCGACCCCGCGACCACAACCGACTGCCGAGTCGACGGCATCCACGACGCGATCGAGCTGCCGACCCTGAGCATCGCTGGCTGGTACGACGTGTTCGTGCAGGGCTCTCTGGACAACTACACGGCCATGCGCCAACGTGGACGCACGGCCCGGATCATCGTCGGCGCCTTCGACCACTACACCCACGTGTCGGCATGGCAAGGCGGTCGAATCGGCGACGTGAACTACGGACTGATGAGCACCATGCCCGGCGGACAGACCATCACCCAAATCCACCGAGAGTGGTTCGACCACTGGCTCAAGGATGAGCCGGCGACCGCCGCCCACGAGTCGGGCGTCCTGCTCTTCACGATGGGGGCCAACCAGTGGCGGGTCGAGCCCGAGTGGCCCCTGGCGCGCACGGTCGCAACCCCCCTCTACCTCACCAGCGACTCTGCCCTAACTTGGGAGGAACCTACCGCCTCCGCAGACAGCACGAAGTTCACCTACGACCCGGCCAACCCCGTCCTCACTCGAGGCGGAAACGTCGTCATGGGCGTCGGCTACCCAGCCGGACCAGTCGATCAGCGCGAGGTCGAAGCACGCGATGACGTCCTCGTGTTCACCTCAGCGCCCCTGGACACCGACGTCGAGATCACCGGCAAGGTCACCGCCACTCTGTTCGCAGCAACCGACGGCCCATCCACCGACTGGGTGGTCCGCCTGTGCGAAGTCGACCAGGGCGGCGTCTCACGCAACCTCGTCGACGGCATCACCCGGGTCCAAACCCAACCCAACCGCATCGAGGAGGTCGAGGTCGACCTGTGGTCCACATCGGTCCTGGTCAAGGCCGGCCACCGGCTTCGTGTCCACGTCACCTCCAGCAACTTCCCCCGCTGGGACCGCAACCTCAACACCGGTGAGCCTGTCACCGAAGGCACCCAGATGCGCGCAGCCCAGCAACGCATTCTGCACGACAACGAGCACCCGTCTCGGCTGGTGCTACCCGTCATCCCCGCTATCACGGCCGAGGAACCCGCGGCGGTGCAGGCGTGAACGGGCCCTGGCACCTGGACCCGGCGCTCACCAGAGGGCGGGGTTGGGCGGCATGGGTCCTGCGAGGGACCCCAGAGAGATGCGAACACTGATTCTTATGGAGTCTCATGCCATCGGCGAGACGACGCCGGCGCTCATCGAAGAGACCATCGGTAAGAACTTCGAGCGCGTCGCGGCCGAGAACGCCGACCGGGAGGCGCTCGTCGAGGTGGCCAGCGGCCGACGTTGGAGCTACGCGGAGCTCAATGCCGACATCGACCGAGCAGCCCGAGGATTGATGGCGGTCGGGATCGAGAAGGGCGATCGCGTCGGCATGTGGTCGCCGAACTGTGCCGAGTGGACCCTCATCCAATACGCCACCGCCAAGATCGGCGCCATCTTGGTGAACGTCAACCCGGCGTACCGGACACATGAGCTCACCTACGTCCTCAACCAGGCCGGAATACGCCTCCTTGTCTCTGCGACGGAGTTCAAGACCTCCGACTACCGCTCCATGGTGGGGGCTGTCGCGGAAGAGGTTCCCAATCTCGAGAGGGTCGTGTTCGTCGGGACGACGGACTGGGACCATCTTCTCGCTGCAGGGGAACACCTCCCCGAGTCCGTGGTGCGCGACCGGATGAGGACGCTGCAGAACACCGATCCCATCAACATTCAGTACACGTCCGGGACGACCGGATTCCCCAAGGGCGCCACGTTGTCTCACCGGAACATCCTGAACAACGGCTACATCACGACCGACCTGCTCGTGTTCACGGCTGAGGACCGCCTGTGCATTCCCGTGCCGTTCTACCACTGCTTCGGCATGGTGATGGGCAACCTGGGATGCACGACTCACGGCGCAACGATGATCATCCCCGCGCCCGGCTTCGACCCCGCGGCCACACTCCAGGCCATTCAGGACGAGCGCTGCACCGCCGTGTACGGCGTTCCCACCATGTTCATCGCGATGCAGAACCATCCGGACTTCGCGCGATTCGATCTGACCTCTCTTCGGACTGGCATCATGGCGGGCGCGGTCTGCCCCGTCGAGGTCATGAAGCGCTGCGTGAGCGACATGAACATGGCGGAGATCTCCATCGCCTTCGGCATGACCGAAACGTCGCCAGTCGCGTGTCAGACGCGCATCGATGACGATCTGGAACGGCGCACCGCAACCATCGGGCGCGCGCACCCCCACGTCGAGATCAAGATCATCGACCCGGCAACAGGCGAAACCGTCGAACGGGGAACGCCCGGCGAGTTCTGCACACGGGGATATTCCGTCATGGTCGGCTACTGGAATGACGCTGAGAAGTCCCTCGACGCCATCGACTCCGAAGGCTGGATGCACACCGGCGACCTCGCCGTCATGCGCGAAGACGGCTACTGCAACATCGTCGGGCGCATCAAGGACATGGTCATTCGTGGGGGCGAGAACGTCTATCCCCGTGAGGTGGAGGAGTTCCTCCACGCACATCCCGACATCGAGGACGTGCAGGTCATCGGCGTCCCCGATGAGCGGTACGGCGAGGAGTTGTGCGCCTGGGTGAAACTGCGATCAGGCGCTCGATGCTGCTGCGGTGCGCGACTTCGCGAGCGGGAAACTGGCCCACTACAAGATCCCGCGCTATGTCAAGGTGGTCGAGGAGTTCCCGATGACGGTTACTGGCAAGATCCGCAAGTCCCAAATGCGTGAGGAGACAGCCGCCGAGCTTGGCCTTTCCTGACTCCAACGAAACTTGGAAGGCGTGACAGGGCGGGTTGGTAGAACCCGAGGTAGAACAACTGGCAGTCGTCGCCGCCGCGGGCATGCGGAATGTCATAGGGCTTCGCAACGGGATCGAGAACGCCGCCCGGGGCCTCGGCGAATCATCCAATGCAGGGCCGCGATGCAATCGGGGGCATCAACCTTAGTTCGACCGCCCTTTGCCCACCAGATCTGATCGTCATCGTGGGAGTACGTCTCGCCGTGAGTGGCGTAGCCGCCACGCACGGGCGATTCCCAGCAGCGGCGGACGAGTTCCCGGCCGGACAGGTCGCCCCAGCAGTGCTCGAGGTCGCCTTCGTAACCGCACTCGTCCACGACCACGGGGCTTGCGCGACGCCACTTGCTGACCTTGGTCGTCGCCACATAGGGGCGGGGGGCCTGCAAGCTCGCGTGGGTGATCCATTCCCGGCCGGCGTCGTAGGGGATAACGAAGTTGTGGATCGACCGCAGGTGACGGGCGGGATTGTTGGCGACGACCAGACCGGCAAGACGCTCCCAATCGCTCTCGGTCGTGGCATCGACGAACTCGTACTCGTTGGCCACGGACCACGATACGTTGGCGAACGCCGATCGCCGGCGGACGACGTAGGGCACATGACGGTCGTCGACCGCGCTCTCCAGCTGCACGAAGTACGAAGGGTTGAAGCCGGTAAGGTCGAATCGGCCCGCATGGCTTCGCACGAACGGGTGGAGCTCCGGTTCGTCAATGTTGAACAGGAACGGCTGCGGGAACACACACGTCCGCAGCTTGGTGAACCCGGCGTCGCGAAGACTGCGGAGGGTCGCCGTGCGCACTCCCTGGGGTTGATGGACCCACGCGTACGCGGTCCTACCAAGCGGTGCGTGGCGGGTGCTGTTGGCGTGGGCGAAAGAGAACCGGTCGGCGCGTACCGGCCCGTGGTCCCCGAGTGCGCAGGCATGCACTGATGGTATGACGTCTCTTATAGTGCACGAATTTGCACGCTGTGCAGCGTACGCGTAGAGTGAAATCATGAAGAAGATGGACTACCGCCGCCAGACGGTCATCGTCACCGGCGCCAGCTCCGGCCTCGGCGCCGAATTCGCCCGCCAGCTGGCTCGCCGCGGCGCAAACCTTGTGTTGGTCGCCCGTCGGGCGGACCGGCTTGAGAGCCTTGCTGCAGAGCTCACGAAGGCTCACGGGGTCGCGGTGACCACCCTCGCCCGCGACCTCGGACTGCGCGACGCCGGCCGTACGCTGCGGGTCGAGCTCGAGTCCCGCGGCATCTACGCCACCGGGCTGGTCAACAACGCCGGCTTCGGCAGCCACGACGCTTTCACCGACGAGGATCCCGAACGTCTACAGGACATGATCTCGCTGAACATCGGCGCCCTGGTAGACCTCAGCCGCTCCTACGTCGCGCCCCTGGCCGCGGCGGAGAACGGTTTCCTGATCAACGTTGCGAGCCTCCTTGGTTTCCAGCCGATGCCCTACATGAGCGTGTACGGCGCCACCAAGGCGTTCGTGCTCAGCTTCACCGAAGGTCTGTGGGCAGAAGCCCGTGGCACCGGGCTGCGCGTGCTCGCGGTCTGCCCGGGCGCCATGGATACCGAGTTCTTCGATGCTGCCGGCAGCCAAACAGCCGACTTCGGAGCGAAGCGGCTGACCCCGGCGGCAGTGGTCGACAAGGCGCTCGCCACTTTGGACCGTCGCTCCGCACCGCCCTCGGTGATCACCAACGGCCGGCCGCTCGCGCTGGCCAGCAAACTCCTGCCACGCGGCCCGATGGCCCGGCTGATGGGCTGGATGGGCCGCCGCCGGCATTCGCAGCCCGCAGCCGTCCCCACCAACAGCTGAGGAACACCGTCATGACCGTCAACGACCTCGCCACGCAGTCCATCGACGCGGAGCGCTTCAATCACCTACTCAATTCGCAGCGCGCCGCCTATCTGCGCGACGGAGCGCCTTCCTTGGCAGCGCGGCGCAACGATCTGGACAACCTCAAAGCCGCGCTCATCGCCCGACGCGGCGCCATCGAGGAGGCGATCAACACCGACTTCGGTCACCGCTCGCGGCACGAGACCGCGACGATGGAACTCGTCGGGGTCGTGCAAGGCATCGACTACCTGCGGCGCAACCTGCGCCGATTCATGCGCCCGACCCGCCGCCACATCGACGTGCAGCTGCGATTCGGCAGCAACCGGATCGAGTACCAGCCGCTCGGCGTGGTCGGCGTCATCTCGCCGTGGAACTACCCCATCAACCTTGCGTTGATGCCGGTGGTGACGGCGATCGCCGCGGGCAACCGGGTCATGCTCAAACCCTCGAACGTGACCCGGGCGACGAACGCGGTGCTGGCGGAGATGCTTGGCGAGCTCTTCGCGCCGGATCAGGTCGCGATCGTCAGCGGCGACGGCGCCGCGTTCTCCTCCCTGCCGTTCGACCATCTCGTCTTCACCGGCAGCACCGAGGTCGGACGCGCCGTGATGAAGGCCGCGAGCGACAACCTCGTCCCCGTCACGCTGGAGCTCGGGGGGAAGTCTCCGACCATCGTGGCCAAGGGACACGTGCGGGACCAGGTCGTGTCAGACATCGTCTTCGGCAAGCTCCTCAGCGGAGGGCAGACCTGTATCGCGCCCGACTACGCCCTGGTGCACGAGTCCGAGGTCGACGCGTTCGTCGCCAGCTACGACAGGCTGGTGAAGGCCGCCTACCCCGACGGGCCGACGAGCACCGACTACACCTCGATCGTCAACGAGAAGCAGTACTCGGCCCTGGCCGACCTGATCGACGACGCCCGGCGTCACGGGGCGCGGATCATCGAGGTCGGACACCGGCCGGGCGACGCGGCCCATCGTCCGCACACCCTCGCGCCTACCGTTGTGCTCGGCGTGACCGACGACATGAGCATCGCGCACCAGGAGATCTTCGGCCCGATCCTGCCCATCTTCGGATACCGGGACATCGAGGACGCCATCGACTACGTCAACGCCCGCCCGCGGCCGCTCGCGCTCTACTACTTCGGCGACGTCGGCCCTGAGCGGCGCAAGGTCCTCGACCGCACGACCTCGGGCAACGTGACCATCAACGGCACGATCATGCACGTCGCCCAGGACGACCTTCCCTTCGGCGGCGTCGGTGCCAGCGGAATGGGCAAGTACCACGGCATCGAAGGTTTCCGCACGCTCAGCCACCCCAAGGGCATCCACACACAAGCACGGTGGAACGCGACCCGGCTCCTGCGCCCCCCGTTCGGCAAGCGCACCGAAGCCCTGCTCGACTTCTTCCTCCGCTGAAGCGGACGTCAGCCTCGCACTTCGCTACGGCGTCATCACAACGTGGAGTTGGTCATGAACACTGTCAGTCCCTACAGCATCCTGCGGGACAAGCGTCTCTGGATGGTCATCGGCGTTCCCGTGGGCGCTCTCGCCTTCCTCTTCGCGGTGCTCTACGTCGGCGCGAACGTCGATCCTGGCGACCACCTTCACAAGTTGCCGATCGGCCTGGTGAACGCCGACGAAGGCACCATCGCCGGCGGCAAGCAGGTCAATCTGGGCGCGGACATCACGTCCTCGATCCAGGCTTCTGCCGCCGGTAACGACAAGTTCGAGTGGAAGCTGATGACCTCCGACGAGCTTCACGACCAGCTGGGTCAAGGCAAACTGTATGGCGCGCTGGTCGTTCCACGTGACTTCTCTGCCTCGGCAATCGCACTCACCAGTTCCGTCCCGACGGCCTACCCGGTTCGACCGCAGCTGCAGGTCCTCACGAACGCGTCCGCCGGCAGCATGGGTTCGAGCATCGCCCGAACTGCTACAACGGCAGCAGCTGAGATCGCCTCACGAAACCTCGGCGACCAGCTCTCCCGTACCGCCGGGTCGACGGCGCTGCCCGACGCGTCCCAGGTCACGCTGGCCGACCCGATCCTGGTCAAGGTGGCTGATGGGCACCCGCTTCCCGCCAACAGCGGGCTCGGTCTGACGGCCTTCTACTACGCACTTGCTCTCGTCGTTTGCGGGATGCTCGCCGCCAACGTCATCAACGGGCAGGTCGATCACGCGCTCGGCTACGCCCACACCGACCTGGGTCCGGTTCGGTCGCACCGGCCAAGGATCGACGCCACCCGGGTCCAAGCCTTGGCGATCAACACCGTGACCATGGGAGCCATGTCGGTGCTCATCGGCACGCTGGTGCTCGCTGGCGCCGTGGCGGTGATGGGCATGGACGCCTCACACCTGCCTCTCCTGTGGCTCTTTTCGGTTTGCACGATCGCCGCGACCGGGGCAGGAGCGTTGGCGCTGCTCGCTGTCTTCGGCACCCCGGGGATGCTCGCGGCCGCTGTCGTGTTCGTGGCGATGGCTGTGCCGACAGCCGGCGCGACCACACCGCTCCAGGCGCTGCCCGACGTCTACCGGTTCCTAGCCGAATTCGAGCCCTTGCGACAGGTCAATGGGGCGATCCGTGCCATCCTCTACTACGACGCCCAAGGCGACGCCGGCCTGACGCGAGGCTGGTCCATGCTGGCCGCAGGGCTCTCTGCCGCCTTGGTATTCGGCTTCGGAACGACGGCCCTCTATGACCGCAACGGGCTTGACCGAGTTCCGCCACCGTCTGCCTGATCGGGCAGGGTGGTGCCCCGTAGCCAGGCCTGGCCGCGGGGGGCGCCCTCTGGGGGTCCGATTGGTGAATCTTGGAGCCGACCTCCGTGGCGCCGGCACTTCCGAGCGCATCACGTGCTCGCTCGGCTCCGATGCCGGACACAGCCAAGCCGGTTCCCACGCGACAACTCCTGATGGATGGGGAACACGCGACGCCCAGGGTCGTCCGCCCGTACTCGACCGCGTCCCAGGCGAGGCAGCACGACCACGGCTAGACCTCATCGCTCCCCTCCCGCCGTGAAACCGAGGAGCGCACTGACCAGGGTTGAAGCGGTGGGTGGAATAGAGATCGCGCTGCACACCGGGCTGAGCTGGTCGCAGAGCTTGCCAATCAGACCGCTCAGTCCTGTGAGAACAGACAGGTCCAGCTGGACGCGAACCCTGCCGTTGGTGACGGCGCGCTGGATGTTCTGTCCCGCCAACGGGAACGTCTCGAGAACCTCTTCAGGGCTTGCCTGGGCTGGCCGTGGTCGTGGGCAGCACCTTAGTCATGCCTTCGACGTCCTTGCGCAGGAGCGTCGGATTCGTGCGTGCCAGGCGGCTGATGTCATCGATTGCTGCGGATAGCGACGCTCCGAGGTTGAGCCGTTCGCTCGACAGCAGGTTGGCGTCGTCGGAGAGATTCAGGATGAACCGCCTCACGGTCCCTTCGTTTCGCGTTTAGAGTCGAGGTGAGATCGGTCAGCGCTTGCGAGGACGGCGACCGCTGCAGCCATCTCCTCGGGCTCCGCGAGGCGACTGGGTGGGTGCTGGCTCGGATCGATGGTTCGGCGTCGACGTCGTCGCGACCCATGGGGGTGCGCCGTAACTCGGTCGGCAAGCTCCGCGTCGACGAAATCCCCCGCCATGCCGGTCGGGGAGGTAACCATGGCCTGAAGTGTCCAGTAGCGCTGGGTCAGCAGCAGGGGCTCCAGGTCTGCCTTCTTGACCTGGAGGCGGAGCAGCCGAACCGAGTTCGCCACCCAGGCAATGTAGTTGGTGAAGCGGTCGGTGACTGACGGAGACTTTCCCGGCACGTTGATCAGCTCGGTCTGCGCCTCGACGAGGTTGCGCATCAGCATGTCGCGATCGGCACCGTGCCGCGGAGTAGCAAGCACGAGCCGAGTCTGGCGACTTGGATCGACAGTTCGCGATGCGGTGGACGCTCTGACCGCGACGCGACGCGGTTGACCACTCGCCATGTGTGTGGTCCGCGCTACCCCTCACGCCGAACCAGACCTACCCGAACACCGCGCGAGCAGGCCCATCACCCCGGCGTGATCTCTCGTCTTCCTGACAGCCACATTGCCGGTGCCAACACCGTCATCCAGGCGAACTTGACGGCATTCCAGAAGAAGAGCAGAACCAGCACGTTGAACCAACCGAAGCCGGGACGAGCAGCGAAATCGATGGCGAGGGCGGTCAGTCCGAGGTAGGCGGTGGTGACGATGATTGCAACGGGGATCGCCCACTTGAGTCCGCGCGGGCTGCGGAGCCAGTCGGCGGCTCGGTTGGTGGGCATGTACTCGCGCAGGCAGCCGCGAATCGCCGCACTGAAGTTCCAGAGCAAGGTAAGCATGAACGTTCTCCTTCGGTCCGCTCCCTTGACAGGTAATCCGCGAACCGCGCAGCCGCCAACATCAGGGGCTTCCTGTGGACGGCGGGCCCGACGTTGGAGCTATGGGCCTTGGTCAGCCCAGAACCTGCCCTTCGAGCGCCGGCGGGGCCGCTCCGAGACTGGCGACGGCTGAGATGCCAACGGCGTGACGGACAGCCTGCCGGGCCCGAGCCGCGTCGAGACCTTCGACATCGGTCCGAACGTCCGCGCCGACCGGCGCGTGGCCCCCAACGCCGTACCGGTCACGGTAGGCGGCGACTATCCTGACTTGCGCCATCCACTGATCGCGCAACCGGAGGTCAGCCGGCGGCTCGCCGAGCCGCTTGACCCACGGCACCCGTTGGGAAACCGCCGCTTCGCCGATTTCTGAGGCCCGAGACTCCATCAACTCCTGACGCTCAGCAAGGGCGCGGCGCATGTCGTCGGCCATGGCTCCGTCCGCGACGGGCACCAGGCCGGCGATAAGTCGATTTCGACGAGGCTTGGTTCGCCTCGACCCGGAGGTCGTGTGGCGTAGGCGGCTGATGAGCACGGCGCCGATGTCGTCGGCGTCATCGAGTGACCGCTGAGCGACGATCCTCGACAGCACCTTGGCGATGTCGTGGTCGTTTGCCTCGGCCCGGCGCAGGTCGGACGCCAGTGCGCCGAATGAGTCGGAGGCCGTGATGGCATCGACTTGGTCTTCCGAGAGCCCGGCGGCGCGCAGCTCGGCGATCCAGTGGTCGCGCTGGGCCTCGGCGGCGATGGTGAGGTATTCGGCCGCGAGTTGGGCGAACGACGACCAGTGCTCCTGCTCGGTCTCGATGGTCTGGTGTGCCGACAGCTCGACGCCCGAGTGCTGGAGGACGCCGTACAGGATTGTCTTGGCGGTCACTTCGTCGGGTGATGGTGTCGCGTGGATGTCGTCGGGGCGGTCGAGGGCAACGTACGCGATGTTGGAATCGCGGCCCCTTGTCATGGCGACGTAGAAGTTCTCCCGGGTCGTCGATCCGGTCACGACGGCGTGGGAGGTTTCTACGGTGATGCCTTGGGCGCGGTGGGCGGTGATCGCGTAGCCGAGGTCGACGTGGTCGGCGACGTACGGCGCCGGCAGCACGACGGAGGCACCGACCCCCTTGCCGAGGCGTTGGACGACCACCGATCCGTCGGTGAGCACGTCGGTAACGCGCCACCGATCGCCGTTGCGGATCCAGCCGCTGCGCATCGGTCGGATTCGCCGGTCGTTCTGTCTCGTGATGACTAGGTCGCCCACCGATGCCCGCGTGCCGTCACGGAGCTCAGCCTCCCGGCTGGGTCGAGTTTCGCCCTCCAGGATCCGCTCGGCGCGGGCGCGTTCGTTCAGCTCGACCATCGCGTCGGTCGATTCGGTGACGAGCACGCTGCTGCGACCGGCCCGCAGGTCGGCTCTCCAGGCGAGGTAGGCGGCGTCGACCATGTCGTGGTGGGTGCCGTCCTTGACGCGGTCGTGCCGGAAGTAGGTGCTGATGGCCTTGGCGCGTCCGTTGCGCAGGTCGATCGAGGCGAGCTTCTCCCAGTCGTTGGAGAAGCGGTGGACCTCGGTCAGCTCGGGGGTGTCGTCGCGGGCCGCCGCGAGGAGCGCGAACGCGCCGCCGGCATCGACCGACTGCAGCTGCGCCCAGTCGCCGACTAGGAGCACCTTCGCACCGGCGTCGGCGGCAAGGGCGGCGAGGCGGTCGAGGGTCAGCGTTCCTGCGAGGGTCGCCTCGTCGACGATGACGAGCTGCCCCTTCCGGAAGGTGGCTCGCCCCTGGTCGAACTCGTGGAGCCACTTCGCGGTGTTGTCGCAGGCCACGCCGAGGTCCTGGGCGAGTACGTCGGCGGCCGCGGCCGACGGGGCGAGACCGACGACGCTGTCCGTGCCGTGGACGCTCGTCCAGGCCGCGTGCAGCCCACGCATCGCGGTCGTCTTACCCGCGCCCGCGGGGCCGATGAGGAGGTCGACCTGACGACCAGATATGGCGATGGTGGCCAGCGTCGCGACCTGCTCCTCGGAGAGAAGGTGTCCAAGCACCTCTCTCCGGGAGACTTCCTCGATCACGTCGAGAACAACCGTGGGCGCCCCTCGGTCCTCGCCACGGGCGAGTAGCCGATCCTCGGCAGCGAGGATCTCCTCAGAGGTCAAGGTGACCGAGTGCCGGGGACGAAACAGGCTGGTGCCGTCGGTGCGCCGGAAGATGCCCGGGCTGTGGGCCAGCTCGGGCGGGGTCAGCGCGATCGACAGGCGCTCGGCCTCCTCAACGATCGAACCCACCGCTCTCTCGCGATCCTCGACGGTCGCGAAGCGCCACTCCATCGTCTGCCGCGAGGCTTCGGCCCAGAGGTTCCAGTGCCGCCAGGAAGAGCGCTTGACGCTCACCGCGCCTACCGTGGCACGGGCGACCTCGGCGACCGCCACGGGCGAGACATCATCAGCGCGAAGGAGACCCCGGGCGAGTCGACCGGAGTCTGTGCGCGCACCCCGGGCGAGCAAGGCGCGCGCCCACGAGGTTGTTTGTTCGCCGAGCACCCTAGTAGCCCTGGCGCGCCAGCCGCCCGTGAGTTCGGCAAGCGAGTGGATCTGCTTGGGCGGGCGGGTCACTCGAGTCGCCTGCGCCCGAAGCTTGATGACCGTCGCCGTGCTCGGGGGACGCCCGTGGTTGCGCTCGTACTCTTCGATGAGCTGGTCCTTCTCGACCTCGATCGCGCGCGAGCGACTGGAGAACTCGGCCACCAGATCCTCACCAACCCCGGTCAGCTCGAAGGCCAGGTTCCGGTTCGCGCCTCGGGCCCGCCGCTCCCAATCCAGCCCGCAGGTTCGCGTGAGGATGTCGGCCAACACAGCGTTGTAGTGCTCCGACAGCGCGACGACCGAGCGGTACAACGACTGGCCGTCGAGCGTGCGCCACTTCCCGTCGTCGCTGGTCCGGACCCGGTTGGCGATCACGACATGGGTGTGGAGCTGCGGGTCGCCCAGCCGCGAGTCCCAGTGGTCGTACGCCGTCGCCGCCACGCCCCTGATCTTCTTGGTCAGCACCGCTCCCGCTCGGCCGTGGGCGCCCGCCCTCGTGACCGCGACCTCTCGCTCCAGCATCGCGAGCACCTCGGCGACTGCCTCGTGGTGCGCCTCGACGAGGAGGGCCTGGGTTCCTGCGTCGGCGACGCCCCAGAGCACCGAGACCGATTTCGGGACGCTGAACGTGAAGTCGAAGCCGGCGACAGCCGTACGGGTCCCGATGCTCTGCTCGTCGGCCTCGATCTCGTCGACCGGGGCAGCAGGCTCTTCGTCGGTCAGGTGCGGGTTGAGGCTATGCGTGCGGTCCGCGACGCGATCGCCGACCTTCGCGAAGGACCGGTACGGCGTCCCCAGCTGGTCACCCGTTAGGGGGTCGCAGCCCATCCCGAGCAGGAGTTGGAGCTGCTTCTCCAGGACGACGCTGCCGACCGTGATCTCTCCGTGCCCGAACTCACCGACGCCGGACCCCATCCAATAGCCGGGCGGCGTACCGGCCTCGGCGTAGTAGCGAGTCAGTGGCGTCGAGAGACTCCGGTTGCCGTCGCCAGCGACCACGCTGCGCAGTAGGTACTGGTAGCCCTTTCCCGCCGACATCTTCCGCATCGACACGGTCACCGACGCACACCTCCTCGGCATGCAGGTGTGCGTCCACAACCCCGGAAACCGACCGGGTTGTCCACAGAACCCCCCTCGCGTTGCAAGACGTGTGGGGTTGACGGACGAGGGTGGAGTCCAGGTGGGAGCGACGGCGCACCTGGGGATCAGGACTTCCGGCGTCGAGGAGATGGGAGCAACGAGGTGAGGAAGGCCAGGGTTCGGAGTTCCGAAAGTGGCGTATGGTTCAAGAGCGGCGTCCTCGTTGACCCCAACGGCGAGGCGTCGTCTGGTACTCGGACCATGACCTACGTACGGCGAATCTCGGCGCTGGCGACCGCTCTCCTGCTGGCCGCCTTAGCGGGCTGTGCCGGCGGCGATGATCCGGCGGCGACCCAGAGCCCAACTCCGAGTTCGCCGGCCCCCACGACAGCCACCTCAACGCCGCCGACTGACAGCGAGAAAGCCTCAGCGGCGGCGTCCGCCGTCCTGCGTGAATACAACGACGTCGGCAACCAACTCCGGCAGGACCCGAGCCAGCCGCTGAGCCGCCTCCAATCGGTGGCGACCAGCACCGAGCTTGCGGCACAGCGGAACCTCCTGCGGAACGAGCGCAAACGGGGACTCCACCAGGTTGGCGACACGAAGATCGCCGTACTGAAGGTCGAGTCCGTCAACCTCGACAACTCAGACCCGAGCACGGGGAAAGTCCCGACCGTTCAAGTCGACGTCTGTTTCGATGTGAGCAACGTCGATGTAGTCAACGCGAACGGCGAGTCGATCATCAGTCCCGACCGGCCTGACACGAGTTGGATCCAGTTCCTCGTCTCGAACTACCGGTGGGACAAGGATCCCGATCGCGCGTGGCGTGTTGCCTCCAGCCAGGACCTTAAGCGCAAGCCATGCGACGCCTCGTAGCTCGTGCTCTGTCCATCTCACTCGCGACCGCGGGCCTCGTCGCCTTTGTCCATGGGCCGACGTACGCCGACACCGTCTGTCAGCGCACCGACCCCGCGACTGGCATCTGCCTGATCACGGTCGAGGTGCCTGGCAACCCGGGTGAGCCCGGCACCCCTGGCGATGGCGGTCCCAAGGACACCGGGACAGGCAGCGCCTGCTGGTGGGACGGCAGCGCCCAGGGCATCTCGAAGCCTCCACCGGGTCCGGTCCCCTGCAGTTCGCCGGACGGCTACTGGTCAAACGGGTATCGGTGCTACATCTCGCTGGCCAAGCCACAGCCGCCGGCCGGCGATCCGAACTGGCAAGGGCACGAGCCTGGCGACGGTGCGGTCTACAACTGCTATCAGCCTCAAACCGGGATCCTGGTCTTGATCTGGTCGCCAGATCCGCCGCCGAACTCCGGCCAAGGGCCGACGCCTCGCGACGTGGCGCAGCTCGCCATCAAGCAGATGGCCCTGCGGGCGATCGACATCGGCATCACGCCGAGCCCGGGAGCCGACAGCATCGGCATCGTGGGCATGCCCGTTTGGATGTGGGCGGCGAACCCCGACGCTCACACCGTGGGGCCGACGACGGCTTCGGCGACGGCCGGCGGCATCACGGTCAGCGCGACCGCTCGGATCCAGCGGATCACCTGGGACATGGGTGACGGCCACACCGTCATCTGCAACACCGCCGGCACGCCGTACAAGGCGTCGTACGGGAACAAGAAGTCCCCGGACTGCGGGCACGTCTACACAACGTCCAGCTCGTCGAAGCCTGACCAGAAGTTCACGGTCACGGCGACATCGGACTGGGTGATCACGTGGGCAGGCGCAGGACAGACGGGGACCATCCGGCTGAGCGGGCTCACCCGCTCGGTCCAGATCGCAGTTGGGGAAGCGCAGGTGCTCGTGCAGTAACTCGAGCACAAGGAGGGCAGTCAGCGTGCGCAGTACAGCCACCCGAGACGACAGGACACTCGACCAGGAGTCAGGTCCCGCCGCGACTCAACTTGTGCCACCACCGAAGCTCCGGCGTCGCCCGGCCTTGGTCGGCGCCGCACTTGTCGCCATCTGTCTCGGTGCGCTGCTTGCGGCTTGGGCTTGGACCGCGACCACGAACACCGAGGAGGTCCTCGTCGCGCGGCAGACGATCGAGCGCGGCGCGGTCATCCAGTCCGGGGATCTCGCCCGTGTGCGGGTCAGCGTGGACCCGGCGCTCCACCCGGTGCCGGCCAGCCAGATCGACGACATCGTCGGTCAACGGGCCGCGGTAGATGTGGCAGCGGGCGCGATGCTCACTCCGGACTCCTTCACCTCAACCGTGGTTCCGGCGGGCAACAACTCGATCGTCGGCGTCGCGCTGACCCCCGCACAGGTCCCCGGCCTCGACCTCGCGCCCGGCGACCACGTCAGAGTCGTGGTCACCCCCGCACAAGGTGCAGGGCCTCCCGCGGGTGCGCCGCCAGTCAGCGATGCCGAGGTCGCCGGCGTCCATGTCGATGGCGAGACCGGTCAGCTCATCGTCGACCTGCTCGTTCCCCACGCCGACGCCGCCGTCCTGGCCGCTCGCGCGGCGACCGGCAACGTGGCCTTGGTCCTCGACTCGCGGGAGCGTTGATGGCCGTCATCGCCCTCACCTCTGCCTCGGGCTCGCCCGGGGTAACAACAACGGCGATCGGCCTCGCGCTTCACTGGCCCCGGCCGGTGCTGCTGGTCGAGGCCGACCCGACCGGCGCCTCCGGATTGCTGGCCGGCTACTTCCGCGGCACCCGCGAGTACGTGGCCGGGCTGATCGAGCTGGCCTTGACGTCGAGCAGCATCCACGACGGGCTTGCCGAGGTAGCCCAACGGATCGATGGCACGCACGTTTCGTTCGTGGCCGGGACTCGGTCACACACCCAGGCGCCCGCCCTCCGGGACCTGTGGCGCCCGCTCGCCGACGAGCTTGCCGACCTGGAGGCCACCGGCCAGGACGTGATCGTCGATGCGGGACGGCTCGGACTCGTTGGCTCGCCAGAGCCGCTGCTCGCGGACGCCGACCTCACGCTGATCGTCACCCGGATGACCCTTCCGGCTCTCGCCGGGGTCCGCTCGTGGGCCGACTCCGTGCAGCGCGGCACCTTCGACTGGCGGCAGCCCGGAGTGCTGGTCGTCGGCGACGGCCAGCCCTACAGCAGCCGCGAGGTCGCCGGAGTCCTCGGTCTGCCCGTGGTGGCCACGCTCGCCGACGACCCGGAGTCCGCGGCTGTCTTCTCCCGGGGTGCCGCGCCTTGCCAGAAGTTCGAGACCGGGCCGCTCGCCCGTGGGCTACAAGCCGCGATCGCCGCGATCCACTCGACCGTGTCGCACCACCGCGGCCAACTCCTGGAAGGAGCCCGCTCGTGACGAGCGATCGACTCGACCAGGCATCGAACTGGGCATCGGACCTGACCGCCCTGCCGCTGTTCGCCCAGCCGGTGCCGACGAACGGGAATCGGCCTCCCGCCCCAGGGCGGGTGCGGCTGAATGGCGCGAGCCGACACCTGCCTGCGACGCCGTTGGACTGGTCGATAGTCGCCTCGTTGCGGGCTCAGGCATCCGAGCAGCTCAGCCAGGCGGTGGCCGCCGACCGGGCCCGCCTCGACAGGTTCGCGCAGGAAGAGCTCGGTCTCTCGATCGTGATGGACCTGATCGAGGCCGCCATGGCCGAGCGGGTCAACACCGGCAGCGCAGCGTGGTCGCCGGCGGAGCAGGACGCACTCGCCCGGGCGGTCTTCGACGCGCTCTTTCGTCTCGGGCGACTCCAACCCCTGGTCGATGACGACGAGGTGGAGAACATCATCATCTCCGGCCACGACACGGTCCTGCTCGAACTCATCGACGGTTCGTTGGTCGACGGCCCGCCCGTGGCCGACTCCGATGAGGAACTGATCGACTTCCTGGTCTTCCTCGCCTCACGCAGCGAGGTCAACGCTCGCGGCTTCTCCGAGGCACAACCGCGCCTGCATCTTCGTCTCGACGGAGGTGCTCGCCTCGCCGCCGCGGCGTGGGTCACCCCCCGACCGTCGGTCGTGATCCGGCGTCACCGGCTGCTGGAGGTCACCCTGGATGACCTGGTCGACCGGGAGATGCTCACTTCGGTCGCGGCGTCGTTCCTGCGGGCCGCGGTACGGGCTCGCAAGAGCATCGTGGTCGCGGGCTGCCAGGGCGCGGGCAAGACAACCCTGGTCCGGGCGCTGTGCGCAGAGATCGACCCGATGGAGGCGATCGGCACCTTCGAGACCGAGTACGAGCTGCATCTCCACGAGCTGAAACGGCACCGGATCGTCCACGCATGGGAGGCACGCCCCGGCTCCGGCGAGCGAGGGCTGGGTGGTCGCCAGGCCGGCGAGTTCACGCTGGATGAAGCCCTCGTGGACTCCTTCCGATTCAACCTCTCCCGCCAGATCGTCGGCGAGGTTCGCGGCAAAGAGATCTGGGCGATGATCAAGGCAATGGAGTCGGGCACCGGCTCGATCTCCACGACGCACGCTTCCGACGCCGTGGCCGCGGTTCGCAAGCTCGTCACGTGCGCGATGGAAGCCGGGCCGCATGTCACCCACGAGCTCGCCACCAGCAAGCTGGCCGCCACCGTCGACCTGATCGTCCAACTCGACCTGCGCACGACCACCGTCAACGGCGTCTCTCACCGGCGACGGTGGGTCACCGAGATCATCGCTCTGGCCCCGGGCGAGCGGGAGACGGGCTACGCCACGACCCATGTCTTCAGCTCCAGCCCGGACAACACGGCCGGAACGGCGGTTCCGGCGGTCCTTCCCGACGAGTACCGCCAGCTCACGACATACGGCTTCGACCTACCGGGCTACCTCATGGAGCAGGGCGTGCCGTCGTGATCGCCCTCGTCCCAGCGCTGGCCGGCGCGCTGATCGTGGCCGGCATCATCGGCGTGGTCATCGGCCTGCGTCCCACGCCGGTTCGTCCCGCGCCCTCTTCGTCCCGCCGCCCGGGTCGGCTACCGAAGCTCGACCGCACCACCCGAACCCTGCTGCTCGTCGGCTTCGCTGGTGGCGTGGTCGCCTGGCTCCTGACCGGCTGGCTGCTGGCCATCGTCGCAGCGCCGGTCGCCGCGGTCGGGCTACCGAAACTGCTGTCCTCGGGCTCGGCCGCGATCCGGATCGAGCGGCTCGAAGCCATGGAGGAATGGACCCGGTCCCTCTCCGGGGTCCTCACCGTCGGAGTCGGGCTGGAACAGGCGCTGGTGGCCACCCTGCGCTCAGCCCCGACGGCCATTGCTCCCGAGGTGACCCGACTCATGGCTCGACTTCGCGCCCGGTGGGCCACCGAAGATGCGGTGCGCGCGTTCGCCGATGAACTCGACGACTCGACCGGCGACCTGATCGCGGCGAACCTGATCCTCGGGGCTCGCCGGCGCGGAGCAGGGTTGGCCAGCGTCCTTGAAGGCCTCGCAGAATCCGTGGCCGCCGACGTACGGGCACGCCGCCAGGTCGAAGCCGACCGCGCCAAGCCACGGGCAACGGCCCGTTGGGTCACCCTCATCAGCACGGGGGTACTCCTGATCCTGGCCCTGTCGGGCACCTACGTGGCGCCATATAAGAGTCCGTTCGGCCAGGTCGTGCTGGTCGTCCTGCTTGCGGCCTACGTCTCGACGCTTCTGTGGATGAAGCACATGGCGATGGGCCGCAGCCTGCCGCGCTTCTTGGACGCCCGTGCGACAACCGGGGGTGCAGGGTGACCACCGGACTGCAACTCGCGCTCGCCGCAGGCGCGCTCCTGGCGCTTGGCCTGGTCCTCCTGGTGGCCCGGCTGATGCCTGCGGAGCCCGATCTCGCCGATGCGCTGAACCGGCTGACACCCTCCCGGGGGCACGCCGCCGCAGCCGACCCCGGCGCGACCACCGGCAAGGAGCGCATCGGCGTGTGGGCGATGCGGGCGCTCCCGTCCGCGCTGTGGGTGCGGACGCCGAAGCGGGAGCTGGCGCTGTTGCGCATCCCGCTGGCCCGGTTCTACGGCGACAAGATCACCTTCGCCTTCCTCGGGCTCCTGATCCCGCCACTCCTCGCGTTCTTCTTCGACGTGATCGGCCTGGGCTTCCCGATCGGCATACCCGCGATGGCCTCAGTGGGGCTGGCGTGCGTCATGTTCTTCCTGCCGAACTACAACGCGGTCGACGACGCGAGGCGGGCCCGCCTCGAGTTCAGCCGCGCGCTCGGCGCTTACATCGACCTCGTCGCGTTGGAGCGCAACAGCGGCATCGGCGTCCGGCAGGCCATGGAATCGGCGGCCGAGGTCGGCGACTCCTGGGTCTTCACCCGGCTCTCCGAAGAGCTGAGCCGGTCACGTTGGTCGGGGCTGCCGCCCTGGGACGCCCTGCACGCCCTCTCCGAGGAACTGGGGCTTCCCGAGCTCGACGACTTCGCCGACATCATGCGGCTCTCCGGCGAGGAAGGCGCCGCGGTCTACAAGACCCTGCGCGCCCGCTCCGCGGCGATGCGCGCGGCGATGCTCAACGACGAGATAGCCGAGGCCAACGCGATCGGCGAACGGATGACCATCCCCGGGTCGCTCCTGGGCGTGATCTTCATGGCCCTCCTCGTCGCCCCGTCTCTGCTCCGGATGTTCAGCAACACCTGACCTCCGGGACCCGCACACAGGAAGGAACACCGATGAACCCACTGGACCGAATGGCTGGGGCGCTCATCGCGCTCATGCTCGCCTTGGAGACCCGGATCTATCGGCGCGACGAGCGGGGCTCGGTCACCACCGAGCACGTGCTCTGGGCGGTCGCCGTGATCGCCATCGTCGGGATCGTCGTCGCGGCGGTGAAGGCATATGTCGAGCTGCAGGCCGGGAAGATCAAGTAGTCCGCGCACAGGCCGGGACGAGCGCGGCTCGGTGTCCATCGAACTCGTGATCCTGCTCCCTGCACTGTTCGCCGTGATGTTCCTCGGGATGCAGGCGGCGCTGTACTACCACGCCCGAACCGTCGCGATCGCGGCCGCCCAGGAGGGCGCCCGGGCCGCCGGCGGCGAGCAGGGCAAGCAGGTTGACGGCGTGCACGCCGCCACCGCGTTCGTCGACGACGCGGGCGGCGATGACGTGCTGTCCGGTTTGACTACGACAGCAACGCGGACTGCGACGACCGCCACCGTCGTCGTCCAAGGACACAGCCTGAGCGTGATCCCGGGCTGGTCACCGGCGGTCCGGCAGGTCGCGACCGTGGAGGTGGAGAGGCTGACGGAACCGTGATCCGCCTCCGGCGCCATCACAGGGATGAACGCGGTTCGGCCGCCATCGAAGCAGCCGTCGGCGTACCCGCCTTCGTGCTCTTCGTCGGCCTCATCATCTTCGGCGGGCGAACCGCCACAGCCCATCAGTCGGTCGAGTCGGCCGCCGCGGACGCCGCTCGTGCCGCATCCATCGAACGCACCAGCACCTCCGCCCGCGCTGCGGCGATCAGCGCCGCCACGACCAGCCTGTCCAACCAGGGCGTCCCCTGCCTCGACCTCGACGTCGCTGTCGACGCGAATCAGTTCATCAACCGCACCGTCGGCGAAGCCGCGACGGTGTCGGTCCAGGTCCAGTGCCGGATCGACCTGTCCGACCTGTCGGTCCCAGCAGTACCAGGCAGTCGCCTGATCTCGGCAACGATGACGAGCCCGATCGACACGTTCCGGGAGCGCGCATGAACCGGATCTCCGCTGACCGTTGGGCTTCCCGGGACGAGCGCGGGTCGATCTCGCTGTGGATGGTCACCGCGAGCTTCGTGATGATGATGCTCGTCGGCCTCGCAGTCGACCTCGGCGGCCAGGTCCACGCCCAGCAGCGCGCACACGACATCGCCGCTGAAGCCGCCAGGGCCGGCGGCGAGCGGGTGCAGGCGGCGCCCGCCATCGAAGGGCGCTACGTCGGCGTCGATACCGCCGCCGCGCGGATCGCGGCCGAACAGTACCTCGCCTCGGCCGGCGTGACCGGGACCGTGCGCATCACCGGCGGAGACACGATCACGGTGGAAGTCACCGACACCTACACCCCGGACTTCTTGAGCTTCATCGGGATCGGAGACCTGACCGTCACCTCCGATGCCTCCGCCCGCCTCATCCGCAGCCTGGGAGGGACCGAACAATGAGCCCGACAGTGAGTACGACGCGCAACCGTGTCGCCGCACTCGGCGCGAGCCTGCTCATCCTCGCGCTCGTGGTCGGGACGCCAGCGCTGCTCCTCGCGATCGGCGTGACACCGTGGCGCGAGGACCTCGGCGAGCTGAGCACCCTGCTGACCAGCCCCGACGATGGAACCCTCGCGCTGCTGGTCATCGGCGTCGTGGCGTGGGTCGCGTGGGCCGTTGTGGCGGTCTCGCTGGTGGTCGAGATCGCGGCAGCGACCCGCGGCGTCAGCGCGCCGCGCCTGCCGGCTCTCGGGATGCCGCAGCGGCTCGCAGGCCGACTCGTCACGGTCGCCGCCTTGCTCTTCGCCGTTGCCCCGAGCCTGGCGCCCATGTTCACCCCGATGGCCGCTCACGCGGCTGCCGTACCAGAAGCCCCAAGGCACGACCCGGTGCCAGAAGCCGCTCCGATCGCGCCCGTGCAGCAGTCGGCCCCAGCGCCCGCAGCCGTCGACCACCACGCGCAACCAACTGTCGACTACACCGTGCGCCGGGGCGACAGCCTCTGGAAGATCGCCAAGGAGAAGCTGGGCGACGGCACGAGGTACACCGAGATCGTCGCCCTGAACGAAGGTCTGCTCCACGGGCAGCCCAACTTCATCGACCCCGGTCTCGTGCTGCACCTCCCAGGCGACGCCGCACCAACCGAGCGGACGGCGGACGCCGAGGGTCGAGCCGACGCCGAGTACGTCGTCGAGCCGGGCGACTCGCTGTGGGCCATCGCCGAAGAGCAACTCGGCGACCCGACCCACTACCCGGAGATCTTCGAGGCATCCAAGGAGACCCTCCAGCCGGACGGTGCCCACCTCCGCGACCCGAACCTGATCCGACCCGGGTGGAAGCTGACCATCCCCGAGGACAAGCCTGCCGATGCGACCCTCGACCCGCCGGCTGTGCCGTCGCCCGGCGGCAAGCACAGCGGTCCCGCGCCGGACATGACCAAGCCGTCGGGCGATTCACCGAACAGTCCCACCGACATCTATCCGCCCGACCATGACCCAGCACCCTCGACGTCGGACGCCGAGGACGACACGGACACCTCCGTCGGCTGGCTGCTCCCTGGGCTGGCCGGGGCGGGCGCACTGCTGGCCGGGTCGCTCTTGATCACCGTTCGCGCTCACCGGCGCACCCAGCAGCGCTACCGTCGCCCAGGCTTCACCCTCGCCCCGCCGCCACCCCAGGTGCGAGACATCGAGAAGACCGTCACTGCAACCGGGGGCCCAGCTGCCAAGTTCGTCGAGCAGCTCGACAAGCTCCTGCACCACCTCGCGGCCACCACGGATCCGCTGCCCAAACTCGAGTCGATCGAGGTCGGCAAGCACGCCGTCACCCTGCACCTCGCCGAGCCGATCAGCCTGCCCGAGCCGTGGAGCGGATTGGACACGACGTGGACTGCCGACCTCGACTCGCCCGTGGGCGAGGTGGACACGCTCTCGCCGTACCCGCTCCTCGCCAGCGTCGGTCAGGACGACGAAGGCCACCTCTGGTTGCTCGACCTCGAACACCTCGGCGTCGTCAGCCTCACCGGCGACGCCGAGCACGCCGAGGCGCTCGCACGACACCTCGCGGTCGAGCTGACGCTCAACCCATGGTCGGTGATCGCCGAGATCAACACCATCGACCTGGCACCCGAACTGACGCCGCTCGAATCCTGGCGGGTGAGCCAGCACACGGTTGACGACACCGACTTCCTCTCGGACATCCGCAAGCAGACCGAGCCCGCTACCTACTCCACGTACAGCGACCCCGAGCCGTACTACGCGGTGCTCTTGCCAGCGGCGGCGCGAGGCGCCGACGTGACCGCGCTGGTCGACATCGTCCGCCGCCAGAGATCTCGCTCCGGGCTGGGCATCATCACGGTCGGGGAAGCAGAACCTGGTGACGTCGTCCTCGAACTCACTGCAGGTGGCCGCCTGCGGACTCCTCACCTCGGGTTGGACCTCACCGCCGCCGGTCTCACGGCCGATGAAACCGCCGCCTGCGCCGCGATCGTGGACCTCACCTTCGACGCCGAGGCGACCACCCCGATGCCCCGCCACGAAAGGGCCACCGGGTGGAGGGCCCTCGCCGACCAGGCCGGCGCGCTCGTCGACGACCTCACTGAGCAACGCCCAGCAGGTGTAGCCAGTGCGGCCTCACTCCTGCCCGAAGCGCCGCAGCGCTACGAGGCCGTGGCTGCGGCCACCGCCGAAGACGTCGCCACGCTGGCACCAGTAGTACCGGAGACGACCCGCAAGCTTGTCGAGGACGCCGACCCACAGCTCGACGACGACCTGACCGAATGGCGCAACCCGGCCAGCGCCCTGCCGAAGCTGCACTTGCTCGGACCCGTCACCTTGGAGGCCGAAGCGGTGACGGAGCGGCCGGCGTACTTCGCCGAGCTGGCCACCTACCTCGTCCTCCACCCTGCCGGCGTCTCCTCGGCGCAGATCGAGGAAGCCCTCGGCGTCAGCAAGTCCCGGGCACGTACCGACCTTGCGCTCCTGCGCCGCTGGCTCGGCACCGACCCCCGCACCGGTGGCCTCCACCTCCCGACAGCCACGACTTCGCCCGCCCCCGCCAACGGAGGCACAGGCGGTTACCAACTGCACGACGTGCTCGTCGACCTCGACCTCTTCCGCCGGCTCCGCGGCCGCGCCCAGGCCCGGGGGGCTGATGGCATGCCCGACCTGGTCGCCGCACTCGAACTCCTCACTGGGCCCCCGTTCAGCAGCCTGCGCAACCACGGCTGGAGCTGGCTCCTCGACGGCGAACGGCTTCACGAGCTCGCCGCCTACGCGGCCGTCGACGTCGCCCACATCGTCACGACCGACGCCATCTCCCGTGGCGACCTCGCCCGAGCACGATTCGCTGCCGAAACCGGCTGCAAGGCCGCGCCGTACGACGACATCTGCCGCCTCGACCTCGCCAAGGTCGAGGAAGCTAGCGGCCACGCAGACGCAGCCGAGCAGATCGTTGACAAGGACGTCTGCAACCGATCTGACGACCTGCTGCCGCCCATCGACCTCCCCAAACGGACCAACGAGGTCATCAAGAACAACGACTGGGGCGGTCCCAAGAGGCGCAAAGGCGGCCAGACCGGGCGGACCTGAATCCCGCTCCAGCGATGACACCCGGGATGATGACAGGGGCTCGGTCCAACGGATCAGGCTCCGAGTCTTGCGGGCCTGTTGGACTGACTGACGGTGGGACGGCTGCGGGATGACGGCCTCTTTCGAGGATCGCGTGAACTCGCCCGAGATGCGGTACGCCTACCAGTTGGGTACTCGATGCGCATGATCGGCGAGATCGGGGCGCGCTACCGGGCCGCCCAGGACAGCGCCGACCTGATCCCGGCAATGGCGATGCTGGATGCCTTCTATGTGCACCTACGACTCGTGGCCGAGTTCCTGACGCGGCCAACGAACGGTCGCGACTTCGGTCCCATTGACCTCGGCGTCGTCGACTGAGTCGCGCCCAACACACGCGCGGCGAAGCGACTCAGGCAGTACTGGGATCGCGCCAGCAAGTACGTGCACTTCGGCCATCCCCGGGTTCCGGAGAACTTGGAGGAGCTGCAAACGTTCGAGGTAGGCGCGGATGCCTTGAAGTCGATGGCAGGTGACGCCTTCGAGGTACTGAAGGTCTTTGTCGCGCAACTACAGGACGTGGATTACGCGGGACCCGTGCTCACGGTCGAGCGACTCCGCGCGCAGCTCCTGCGGAACGAGTTGGATCGGTCGATAGAACTGCTCCGACACGACTGACAAGCCCAGTCGAACGTGACGCGCGAAAGTACTTGAATTTCCTTCCCGGGCGGGGTTGACCTGCGCAAACGCCGCTCGGCAGGCTCGCCCGTGGCGCCGAGGGCGGGGCGCCCATGGGCGGTGATTGGTGCGAGCAGCGGTGCAGGGTCGTGGCCATGAACGACTCAGCACCGATGAATGTGCCCCCTCCGCGGTGGAGTCCGCGGCTGGCGAAAGCCCTGTCCGGGGTTGCGGATCTCGCGACCGCCTCGGTGTTGCTCGCCCGCCACGACGTCCCGGTGTTCCCGTGCGCGCCCGGCGGGAAGCAACCCCTGACGGCCCATGGCTTCCATGACGCCACGGCCGATGTCGCCGCCGTTCACGAGTGGTGGCGGCGTTGGCCCGACGCCAATCTCGGAGTCCCGACCGGGACAGCCTCGGGGGTGGATGTCGTCGACGTCGACGTCCACACCATGGGAAGTGGGTTCGCCGCGTTCGAGCGGGCCAGGGGTGCTGGCGTCGCCAATGGCTGGGCCTGGCTGGTCCGTACGCCGTCGGGCGGCGTCCACGCCTACTTCCTCCGGCGGACTGCCGAGGTGCAGCGGTCGTGGCAGGTACCGAGTCAGCACGTCGACTTTCGCGGTGATGGCGGGTACATCGTCGCTCCGCCCTCGCGGGTCACCCGGGCCAGCGGGCAGAGTCGCGCGTACGAGCTGATCGCCATCGGCCAACACCAGGGCGGACCCGTTGACTCCCGGCAGCTTCGCGAGTTCCTCGAACCCCCTCGGCCGACCGGACCTCCGGCAGGAATGCCAGCCGTGGGCGCGCGGCCGGACAAGCTCGCCGCCTGGGTGGCGTCCAGGCCGGAAGGCGCGCGCAACCACGGGCTGTTCTGGGCGGCCTGCCGCATGGTCGAGGACGGCCACCCGTTCGATACGACCGCCTCCGTCCTCGGTGAGGCAGCCCAGGCGGCTGGCCTGCCCGAGCGTGAGGCCACGACGACCGTCCGATCGGCGTACCGGATCGCGTGTCGTCTCGGGACGGCACCGGGCCCTACACGACCGGTTGAGGCGGTGTCGCTGTGAACAACAACGAGTTCTACGACCGGCGCGATGACCGGGCGCTGGCGTCCGAGCAGACCCCGCCTCAGCCGCATCCCCAGGAGGCGGTCGCCGCCCTCGCGGTCCACCGTGACCCATCGGTCCCGGACGCTGCCCCCAGCAACGACCCGAAGCCCCAGCGCGGGATCGCCTGGGTCCGACCCACCGACCTGCCAACAGTGCTCGGCTCGAAGTGGGCCGGCCGCGGCATCGACCTGCACTCGGACCTGGTGCGCCGCTCCCGACGGGTCCCGATCACCGCAGCAAGGACCGGGCGTCGGATCAGCCGGTCCGCCATCGCCCGTCCCGAGCCTGCGTCCTCGACTGTGGCCTCGAGAGAGGAGCTGGGGCTGTGACCTCCGCGCCCGAGACGCCGTTGGACTTCAGGACCACCGAGGGTCTCCGGCTGATGTTGGTGCGGCTCCGCTATGCGTCTGACGGCTGGAGCCACGATCCCGATGCATCCGATCTGATGAGCTACGCGATGGAGAAGTACGGCGCGCTCGCCCGCAAGTACGGCTACGAGCCTGTCGAGGCAGCGATCGCCGCGTTCGACGCGATGCACACCCGTGCAGTACGCGTCGCCGAGGATCCGTGGGCCGTGGTCACCCGCGCGGTCGAGCTGACTCTGATCTACGACCATCGCGCCGATGGGCTCCTCTGCTCCAACCAGCAGGCGCGGCGGGAGGTGGATTTCCAACGTCATGACGCCGAACGGTTCAGCGACCGCGAGACTGACCTGGCCGACTTCCATCCTGCTTTCGCGATCCCGGCTCCTCAGGAGTTCCTCGAGTTCGATGACGGGGAGTCGGACGACACCGAGGAGGACGAGGAGCCGACGAACGCATGGTTCGCTGTCGACGACGCCGTGGCCGTGTTCGTCGCGCTGCGATGGCCGGAGGAGGTCGCGCGCCCCGCGATCGAGTACATCTGCACCCGCCTGATGCGGGCAGGCAACCGCGGAACAGCCTTCGAGGCGTTGCGTCGAGACTCTCACGCCCAAGCCATGCTGGACGTCGACCAGCGGGCCTGGCTCGTCTTCCTGCGAGTCATCCTGGGTAACCAGCATCCGGACCGCCGCCTGACCTCGGCGGGCCGCGGAATGCTGCTTCGGCTCGTCATCGGCGACGAACCGCAGACTCTGCTCGCCGACAGGGCGCTCGTCGCCCAGATCGCGAGCATCCGCCACCCGGCTCGGCTCCGGGTCGCGGGAGGTCGCCGTGTCTGAGCATGACGGTCACATCGAACTTGAGCGCAGCGTTGACTCGATCGTCGTCGGCGTACGCCACCGCAAGGACCCCAGCGACGACATCGAGCCGTTGATGGCCTCGATCAAGAAGCTCGGGCTGCTCCAACCGGTAACGATCACCCCGGATGGCGTGCTGGTGTGTGGCGCGCGTCGGCTCGCGGTCGTCAAACGGCTCGGGTGGCGCACCTTGAAGGTATGGGTACGGTCCGGGATCTCCGACGAGCTGAATCGCCTGCTGGCCCAGCAGGACGAAAACGAGCAACGCAAGCCGCTCAACCAGTTGGAGCAGGCAGCACTCTTCCGCGAGTTGCGGAAGCTGATGCACGAGGACGCCCAGCGGCGTCAGCGGGCGTCCAGGTTCGGGCCTGACGGCCGACCGCCGGGATCTGGCGGTCCCGGCGAGTCGCCGGGACCGATGCCGGGGCACGGCGACAGCCGACACCAGGCCGCGATCGCGGTCACCGGCAAGGCGTCGTACCACCTGCTCGAAGAGATCTCCGCCATCGAGCGCATCGCCGCCGATCGCACCCTCCCTGAGACGCTGCGTCGGCTGGCGGACATCGAGCTCGAGGCAATCCAGAACGGTGGCGACGTCCACCCGGCGTACGAACGCATCCGCTCGGCGAAGGCGTTGATCGATGCCGACGACACCCCGATGCCGACCGGCCCGGTCACCGATGAGGAGGTGGAAAGCCTCGCCAACGAAGCAATAGACCTCCTCGGACAGAAGCCAAGCCGGTGCGGAACCCAACGCCGCAAGCCCACGCCCGGCGCATCGGGGCGGACCCTGCGGGCCTTCCTGTTGACCTGGCGTGATCTCGACGGCTGGTCGAGGCACTACAACCCCTCCGACATCGCGGCCCAGCTCAAGCAGTCCGACTGGGAGATGTTCGAGCGAGTGCTCGCCGAGACGATCGCCTTCGCCGACGAGGTTCGCCAACTGCGGACCGCGCCCACAACGGCATCGGCCTGATCGGGTCCGCTGGCATACCTCGCTGTTGTCCCAATTTGCCAGCACAGAGGTGTGCCGATGCTCTACCCGACGACTTCCGAGGTCCTCCGCCGTCGCCGCCTGATCATGGCCGGGGTCGCGGTCGCTCTTCTCCTGATCGCCGTCGTGACCTACGCAGTCGTGGCCCATCGCTCGGCCTCGACTACCTCCCCGCCCAGCGACGATGTCGCCGGCGCAGCAGCACCGAACTCTGGGGCGGGTGAACAACCCGCAAAGCTCGACCCCCTCACACCGACGAGCGACCCGGAGACCTTCGCCCAACAGGTCGCCCGGGCGATCTTCGCCTGGGACACCACGGGCATGGTGAGTCCCGCCGACCACGTCGTGCAGCTCGTCGCGCTCGCGGACCCCACCGGTGAGTCGACCCCTGGCCTGGTGGGAGATCTCGGCAACTACCTGCCGACTGCGGAGGCCTGGACGGTGCTGGCGCAGTACCAAACACAGCAGTGGCTCACGATCACCTCGCTCACCACACCGACCCTGTGGCCCCAGGCAGTAGCTCAAGCCGGCCCCACCGGGCTCCTACCCGGAACGACCGCGTTCACCATCGACGGCGTACGCCACCGCTGGGGAGTCTGGGAGGGCGAGCCCGTCAGCTCGTCGCACGACATCACCTTCACCATCTTCATGGTCTGCGGACCCTCTTACCCGCGATGCCACCTACTCCGGCTGTCGATGCTCGACAAGCCCCTGGACTGACACGGTCCGATGCGCAAGGCGGTCATCGGCTTCGTCCTCGTCGGACTCTTCTTCGGCCCTGCCTCGTGCCTGCTCGGCATCGGAGTCCTGCTGAACCCGGCCGCACAAGCCGCCTGCCTCCCATCGAGCGTGGCCGTCGAGCAGACACCCGACCACCTCACCGTCCGGACGTCCGACGACATCGCGGTGACCCTCGACCAGGCACAGCTGACGCACGCGGCCACGATCGTCAGCGTCGGCGCCGGCACGAACGACGTTGGTCGCGACGGGATCCTCGTCGCCCTGATGGCCGCGCTGACCGAGTCACACCTGCGGATGCTGTCCAACACCAGCGCCTACCCAGACTCGGACAGCTATCCCCACGACGGCAACGGCGGCGACCACGACTCGCTCGGTCTCTTCCAGATGCGACCCAGCACGGGCTGGGGAACCGTCGCCGACCTCATGGACGCCGAGTACCAGGCGGCGGCCTTCTACGGCGGTCCGACCGGCCCCAACGCCGGATCCCCGCGCGGACTGCTCGATATCGACGGCTGGCAGCAGCTCCCCAAGGGTGCCGCTGCCCAGGCGGTGGAGGTCTCGGCCTACCCGGACCGGTACGCCGCCTATCAACCCGTCGCCGAAGCAATCCTCGGCGCGATCGCCACGGGCATGTCAACGAGCTCGTGCGACGATCCGAACGAGGCCGGCGTCCCGCTTCCCGCCGGATTCGCCGGCTCCTTCATCGCGGCCGGGCGCACCCAGCTCGGCAAGCCCTACGTCTGGGGCGGCGGCAGCTACTCCGGACCTTCGGGGATCGGCTCGGATGGCCGGGGTCCCGGCTTCGACTGCTCCGGGCTGGTCCTGTACGCCGCCTACCAGGCGTCCAACGGAAAGTTCCGCCTGCCGCACTACTCCGGCGCCCAGATCACCTTCGGCCACCAGATCGCATGGGACGACAAGCGACCCGGCGACCTCGTCTTCTTCACACGCCCCGGCGCCTCCGCGCCGCACCACGTCGCGATCTACCTCGGCGGCAACAGGATCCTGCAAGCCCCACACACCGGCGACAACGTGCGATTCGGGACCATCGCGGAGTTCGCCGGAGAGGTGTTGACGGTACGTCGCCTCGGTGGATGACGGTGGGCATAACGCACACCTGCCCAGCATGAACACCCTCGCCGCCTCTGTCGGCCCCGACTTCGGTGCCGTCGGCGACTCCAGCCAGCTCCGCGCGATCGTCGGAGCCCTCCTCACCTACGGGCTGTTGACCGCAGTTCTGATGATCGTGGTCTGCGCTGCTACGTGGGCAATGTCGTCGTCGAGTGGCAGCTGGCATGCGGCAAGCAAGGCGAAGGCCGGCCTCTTTGTCGCTGTCGGTGGCGCGGCCCTCACCGGTGCCGCGCTCGCGTGGGCGAACTGGCTGCTGGGCGTGGGCGCCCACCTGTAGGACGTCCACCCGACTCGACAGGAGACTGACCATGCGCTTCCAACTCCCATCGACGATGCCGCTCGACATCACCATCAGCCCGAACTCCGACGGCCTGCCCGGCATCGGCCAGCTCCGCGGGATCGTCGGCGCCTCGATGACGGTCGGACTGATCCTCGCCGTACTCGCCCTGATCGTCTCGGCGATCGTCTGGGCTCTCGGGGCCAACTCGTCCAACCCGCACCTCGCCGGGAGGGGCAAGTTCGGCGTCCTCGTCGGCCTCGGCGCCGCGATCATCACCGGCGCGTCGGTGGCCCTCGTGAACTTCTTCTGGAACGTCGGCCAGTCCGTCTGACCGACCCCCACCGCCCAGAGGAGCGACTCGATGACCGACGTGTGCGACGTACCCGTCATCTCCAGCGTCTGCGACGCCGCCGGCGACGCAGCCGGCTCGCTCGTCGCCGCCCCCTTCGACTACCTCGCCGCAGGAATGGGAAACGCGGCAGCATGGATGTTCGAGGCGGTGTGGAAGGTCTTCGACACCACGACGATGGTCGACGTCACCAGCAGCGGCTATACCAAGGTCTACAACATCCTCTTCGGTGTCGCCGTCTTCGTGATGCTCGGCTTCTTCATGCTCCAGGTCATCGGCGGCATGATCCGCCGAGAACCAGCGGCACTATCACGTGCCGCGCTCGGGCTCGCCAAGTCGATCCTCGGCTCGTTCGTCGCGCTCGCGATGCTTGCGACCGCACTCGAGATCACCGACCAGCTGTGCATCGGGATCGTCAACGCGGCCGGAACCAACATGACCGAGATGGGCGACCGGATCGCCCTACTCGTCGCCGGCCTCGGCGGCATCAGCCTGGCCGCGCCGGGAGCCGGCGCCATCGTGACCATCTTTATCGCGGGCCTGGCCATGGGAGCAGCTGTGATCGTCTGGATCAGCCTGCTGGTCCGCAAGGCGCTGCTGCTCATCGCCATCGTCTTCGCACCGATCGCGCTGGCCGGCTCGAGCTGGGACCACACACGCGCCTGGGTCAGCAAGTGGGCAACCTTTGTGATCGCGATGATCGTTTCCAAGGTCGTCCTGGTCGTGATCTTCCTTCTCGCGACGACACAGGTCTCGGCACCGATCGACGCCGACCTCCAGTCGGTGAGCCAGCCGATCGCCGGGGTGGTGCTCATGCTCATCGCGGGGTTTGCGCCGTACATGACCTACAAGGCGATCAGCTTCATGGGCTTCGACATGTACCACGCGATGTCGGCCGAGCAAGAGGCCAAGTCCTCGCTCAACCGACCCATGCCGATCCCGATGAGCCGCCGTCTTGGGTCCGAGCCGAGAAAGGTCCTCGACGGCGGGGCAAGCGGCGGAGGGGGCAGCGGTTCACCCACGCCGCCGGCTCCCGCCTCGGGCTCGGGAGCCGGCCCGTCGGGCGGAGGTGCTGGGGCTGGCGGCGCGGTCGGCGCTGCCGGTGGTGTTGCAGCTGGCGTCGTGGTTGCCAAGGAGGCTGCGAGCGCCGGGGTGCGCACCGGGCGCTCGATCGGCGCCGCCGCGTCGCAGCAGACCGATGCCGCGAACCAGGCACCACCGCAGTCCGGTGGCCCGATGCCTCCGCACGTGGCCGATCCGTTGCCGGCGGCCGCGAACGGTCGGAAGGCCTGACCGGCAATGCACACCCAGACCTCCGGCGGGCGCCACCATGAACTCGCGCCGGTGAAGTTCTCCCGACTCACCCAGCGCGGCGTGCTGCTCGGCCTGTCGGGTTCGCAGCTCGTGGTCGTCGGCATCGGCGCGGTGACCCTTGTCTTCGCGCTCTACGTCGACGGTGGCGCGGCACTGATCTACGTCGCCCCGATCCTGCTTCTCTGCGGAACACTCGCCTGGGTCGGAGTCGGGGGCAGGAAGCTCGTCGAGTGGCTCCCGATCGGGACGCGGTGGCTTCGGCGCTCGGCTGGTGGGCAGCTCCTCTTTCGCCGCCGAATCGTGAAGCCTCGTCCGGCCAGGACACTGTCGCTGCCTGGTGATGCGGCGCGGCTGCGTCAGTGGCTGGACCCGGACAGCGGCGCGGTGATGGTCCACGACCCGCACCGGGCGACGCTGACCGCGATTGTCGGCGTCACGCATCCGGCATTCATCCTGCTCGACCCGCTCGAGCAGCAGCGTCGGGTGACGAGTTGGGGCCGGGTGCTCGCCACCGCCTGCAGGTCCGGGCGCATCGCCGCGTTGCAGGTCATGGAGAGAACCCTGCCCGACTCGGGCAGGGGCCTCGCCGAGTGGTGGTCCCAGCACGGCAGCCAGGACGGGAGCTGGACGTCGACGACGTACGGCGAGCTGATCGACCGCGCCGGGCCGGCTGGCGAACGTCACGCGAGCACCGTTTCGATCACCCTCGATCTCAAGACGGCCGCGCGCGCGATCCGGGCTGCGGGTGGCGGCAACCGGGGCGCGGCCGCGGTGCTCCGGCAGGAGATGTCGACCATGACCGCGGCCCTCCGTGCTGCGGATCTCGCGCCATCAGGCTGGCTGGAGCCGGGCGACGTCGCCCTCATGCTCCGTATGGCGTATGACCCCGTCGTCGCCGGTGCGCTCGAGCGACACGGCGACCTCGGCCGCGACCTCGCCACGGCCGGCCCTGTCGCGGTTACCGAGAGCTGGTCCAGCATCCGTAGCGACTCCGCCCACCACTGCGTGCTCTGGATCAGCGAATGGCCGCGATCGCTGGTCTACCCCGGCTTCCTCGCCCCGGTGCTTTTGTCCTCCGGGGTACGCCGCACCTTCACGCTGCTCTACACGCCGATGCGCACCGACCAGGCCGCTCGCGACATCCGCAAGAAGAAGACCGAGTACGTCTCCGACGCGGCCCAGCGTCAGCGGATCGGGCAGATCGAGGACGCCCAGCAGAGCGCCGAGTACAAAGACGTCCTGCAGCAGGAGGCCGACCTCACCGCCGGCCACGGCATTCTCCGCGCGACCGGGCTGATCGCCGTCACTGCCCCGGACTCCGAGCAGTTGGAGCGTGCGGTCGCGGAGATCGAGCAGGCTGCGATCCAAGCGTCGTGCGAGACACGGCGGTTGTGGGGACAACAAGCCCAGGCATTCTCGGCCGCCGCACTGCCTCTGTGCCGACCGGTGTAGCGACGGACTTTGTTGTCCACAGATTCGAGAAAACCGCTGACACTGTTCCCTGCCGAGCGGCATGCTTGGCCGCAGACCTCGCAGGTGACCCGAGACGCCTGCGAGGTCTCTCATTTCCGCGGCGCACAGGCGACGGCCTCCCGGCCCGACTCGTCGGTACGACGGACGAGTCCGCGCACCTCCTCGATGACCACTGACCATCGAGGAGACGCACATGCCGACGTTCACGAACCCGAACGACGACGCCGAGGAGGCCCGCGAGGCTCTCCGTGGTCTCGCCCACGCCACACGGTCCATCGACGACCCGACCGACATCTACCCCGTCCTCGGGTCACTCACGAACGGCCTGGCGTCGCTGGCCCAGGCGCTGCATCAGCTCGGCGACTTCCACGACGGCCCCGCGCTCAAACGAACGTGGATCACCAACGACGCACGCAAGGGACGGTCGGCGTCGTACCAGGCGTCCTGGGAGCTGCACCGTGCGGCCGAGATGCTCCGCCTGGTCGCCGAGACCATCGACCGGGCACACGAGGCCGAGGCGACGATCGCCTACGACAGCACCGACTTCCCGACTGCGCGACCGACGGACCGGCTGTCGCTGGATCACGGCATCGGGCTATGAACGCCTGGACCGACGGCCGGCTGCACAGCGCGGTGCTTGTCTCGCCGCGGCGTGAGCGGCGAAGCGACCGCCGCATTCGGCGAGGCGCGGCGAGGTTGTTGCTGGCCGAAGACCGCGAGTCCCGGAAGGCTGCGGCCAGAGCGAAGGCCGAAGAACTCGCGGCCGAGCGACGCGCCACCGTCGTGCTGCCGAGGGCGGGTGAGCCTGGCCCGGCAGCGCTCCGCACTCCGGGTCGCCTCCGGATCCCACGGCATCAGGACACTTCGGCCACCCTTGCGGGCGCGTACCCGTTCCTGGCCGAAGGCGGTCTGGGAAGCGACGGCGTCTTCGTCGGCCAGGATCTCTACTCCGGCAGCTCGTTCGTCTACGACCCATGGGTGCTATACGCCCGCGGCATGATCACCGCCCCGAACGTCGTGCTCGCCGGGATCGTCGGAGCCGGCAAGTCAGCCCTAGCGAAGAGCCTCTACACCCGCTCCATTCCCTTCGGCCGCCGCGTCTACGTGCCCGGCGACCCGAAGGGCGAACACACCGCCGTCGCCGAGGCGGTCGGAGGGAAGGCCATCGCCCTCGGGCATGGCATGGCGAACCGGCTCAACCCTCTCGACGAGGGTCACCGGCCCGGCGGTCTCGACGACGCCCAATGGGCAGCACAGGTGACCGCTCGTCGTCGTGAGCTCGTGGGGGCTCTTGCCGAGACCGTGCTCGACCGGCGCCTGACCCCGTTGGAGCACACCGCGATCGACATCGCCCTCACCGACACTGTCCGGTCCTCGGAGGTGCCGGTGTTGCCGATGGTCGTCGACAGACTCCTCGCGCCGGATTCGGCGAGCGACGCTGACGGGCGCCTGACGGAGGACGGCCGTCTTGTTGGGCATTCGCTGCGGCGCCTTGTCGCCGGCGACCTGGCCGGGCTGTTCGACGGCCCGAGCACGGTGCGGTTCGATCCGACCTTGCCGATGGTCTCCCTCGACCTGTCGCGGGTCACCGAGAACGCGACGCTGATCTCGGTGCTGATGACGTGCGCGTCGGCGTGGATGGAGTCAGCCCTGCTCGACCCGGCGGGCGGGCAACGCTGGGTGGTGTACGACGAGGCCTGGCGACTCATGTCCCACCCCGCGTTGTTGCGGCGCATGGACGCCCACTGGAGGTTGGCGCGTCACTACGGGATCGCGAACATGCTGATCTTCCACAAGCTCTCCGACCTCGACAACGTCGGCGACCAAGGCTCGGCGATGCGAGCGCTGGCCTCTTCGCTCCTCGCGAACGCCGAGACCCGCGTCGTCTACCGGCAGGAGTCCGACCAGCTCGGATCCACGGCTGCCGCGCTCGGGCTCACCCAGACCGAGCAGTCGCTGCTTCCCACGCTGGGCACCGGCCAGGGGCTGTGGCGGATCAAGCACCGGTCCTTCGTCGTACAGCACCAGCTCCATCCAGCCGAACTGGCGCTCTTCGAGACAGGTGCCCGCGCGAGGGGTGTGGCGCCGGAGGCGCACCTGGCCTCCGAGGAGACAGGACCTGTCCGATGAGAGTCCAGAAGCGAGACCTCGCGGCCCGCGAGGCCAAGCTCGAAGCACTGCAGCATCGGCTGACCGAGTCAGTCGGCACACTGGTGACCGGCGAGGACTGGAAGCGGGCGTTGGAGTTCGCCGCGAAGTTCCGCGCACGGTCATTTGGCAACACGATGCTGATCGCAGCCCAGCACTTCGCCGCCTTCCAGGAGGGCCGCGTCCCCGAGCCGGCGCCGACCTACGTCGCCGGGTTCAAGCAGTGGCTCAACCTCAACCGCGCCGTCGTGAAGGGCCAGTCCGGGTACGCGATCCTCGCCCCGGTCACTGCACGGTTCGCGTCGTCAAACCCCGCCGACCCTGACTCGTGGCGGCGACTGGCGCGTGGCGAGAAGCCTGCCTTCGGCGAAGCCGTTCGATCGAAGCTGGTCGGCCTCAAACCCGCCTACGTCTGGGACATCTCGCAGACCGACGGCGAGCCGATCCCCGAAACCCCACGCCCGACGCTCCTGCAAGGGCAGGCACCGGAGGGATTGTGGGACGGGCTGGCGGATCAGATCACCGCGCGCGGTTTCGAGCTGCGGCTGGTCTCGAACTCGAAGTCGATCGGCGGCGCCAACGGACTGACCGACTTCACGACCCGCGAGATCTCGGTCCGCATGGACATGGACGACTCAGCGCAGGTCAAGACGCTCACGCATGAGCTTGCCCATGCAATGCTCCACAGCCCGGACGACGCCGACGCGGCCCTACACCGAGGCATCGCCGAAGTGGAGGCCGAGTCCGTCGCCCTGATGGTCGCGGCCGCCCATGGTCTGGCGACCGACGACTACACCATCCCTTACGTTGCCTCGTGGGCCAGCAGCGTGCCGGGCAAGACACCGGTCGAGGTCGTCCAGTCGACCGCCGAGCGGGTCCGCGGAGCCGCAGTGACGATCCTGGACGGACTCGATACCCCACAGATCGGGGACGGCAACCCTCCTGGCCTGGACCGCGAGGCACTCGCCGCTGGGCGCAGCGCGCCGGTCGTGGAGCCGGCCGTCCACCGACAGGCCGAGGTGCTGGGACGATGAGCATTCTCAACTCAGCCGCTCCATACCGTCGCGACGAGCGCTCGACCATTCGCGTTCCGGTCGTGATGCCGCTGGTCGAGGTCACGGTCGCTACCGACGGCTATCTCGCCGTCACTCTGGACCGGGAACCGTATTCGGCTGACAGTGCCCTTCAGCGTGGTGACCTTCAGCGTCTGGTCGATGGCATCGTCTCTGATCTGGGGACGCCGGTACGGGTTGAAGTCCACGAAGCCGATGGGTCGACGTTCACGGACATCGTCACGCCGGAGCTTCGTCCAGCAGATCCCCCGACGAAGCAGGTCCAGCACAAGGCGCTTGCCTCAGCGTTCGGGATTTCCGGCGGCGGGTTCCTGGCGGGCGAGACAGTCGAGGTTTGCGTCGTCGTAGCTCGGCGAGTCGCCGACGACGAAGGCCTCGCACAGCTTCGGCTTCCGCCGGCGGTCCTCGCCGACCACCCCCACGTCGTCCTCATCGGACGCACCTCTGGCGCATTCGCCGTCAGCCAGGGCTCAGCATGAATGCCCGCGGGCAGGGCGTCGACGACGAGCTGGTCAACCTCGGACTCATCCTCATCGCCGTCGCCACGGTCCTCGCCGCGATCCTCCGGCTGGCCGGTGCCGTTGCAGCCTGGCTATCAGGGGCACCTCAACCGACGCTCGGGTGGGCGGCGGGCTTCCGGGTGCTGAACCATCCGGGTGACCCCGCGGAGGCGCTGGGCGCCCAAAGTCTCGTTGCGTGGGTCTACTGGTTGGTCCTCACCCTCATGGTCGCCGCCGTCGGCGCGAGCGCGCTGCTGGTGTGGCGGCGGATCGGCGCCCTCAAGCACAAGACGACCCACGACCCCCGGCGCCTCGCGGGTGTCGCTACTGGCCGCGACGTACGGACCGTGGCCTCACGCAAGGCGTTGCTGAAACGCGGTCGGACGCTCCGGCCGTCCCTCGACCATCCCGAGCCATCTGACGTCGGCTACCTGCTCGGCCGCTCCCGCGGTCAACAGGTGTGGGCGTCGGTGGAGGACTCGATCCTGCTCCTCGGACCGCCCCGCTCGGGCAAGGGGCTCCACGTCGTCATCAACGCCATCCTCGACGCACCCGGAGCATTGATCACGACGGCGACCCGGCCCGACAACATCGCCGCCACCATCACCGAGCGTCAACGGCGCGGCCCAGTTGCGGTATTCGATCCGCAACGGCTCGCGGAGGGGATGCCCGCCGGCCTGCGCTGGTCGCCCGTCCGGGGCTGCGAAGACCCTCTCACGGCGATGATCCGAGCAACCGGCCTCGCGTCAGCCACGGGCCTCTCGACCGGTGGCGTGGAGTCCGGAGGCTTCTGGGAAGGCAAGACCCGGACCGCACTCCAAGCCCTGTTGCAAGCTGCCGCCCTCGACCACCGGACGCCGCGAGAGCTGTTCGGCTGGACGCTCTCGCCATCGGCCGCCGCCGACGCCGTCGCGATCCTGTCCACCAACCCGAACGCGGCGCCAGGCTGGGCCGACTCGCTGGAGTCGATGATCCACGCCGACCCGCGCACCCGCGACTCGATCTGGATGGGCGTCTCCCTCGCGCTCTCCTGCCTCGCCGACCCACGCGTCCTGGACACCGTCTCTCCCGGTGCTGGCGAGCAGTTCGACCCGGTCGATTTCCTCACCAGCAAAGGCACCCTCTACCTGCTGGCTACCGGCGCCGGAGCCAGCGCGTCCTGGTCGCTCGTCGCTGCGTTCATCGAAGACCTCATCGAGACCGCCCGCCACCTCGCCGCCGCTTCACCAGGCGCGCGGCTTGATCCGCCCCTCCTCATGGCGCTGGACGAGATCGGCAACCTTTCGCCGCTGCCGTCGCTACCCGTGCTGATGGCGGAGGGCGGAGGCACAGGTGTCACGACGATGCCGGTTCTCCAATCCCTCACGTGGGTGTGCAGCTGAGGGTCGCCGGCACGAGAGTCCCAGTGGTCGTACGCCGTCGCTGCGACACCGACGACATCGTGATGCGCGGAGGCTCCGTCTCGCGCGTTGGCGCCGGCCCGCGTCACCGCAACCTCGCGCTCCAGCATCGCCAGGACCTGGGAGACGGCCTGGTGGTGCGCATCGACGATCAATGCCTGACTACCCGCATCCGCTACGCCCCACAGCACGGAGACTGACTTCGGCACGCTGAACGTGTAGTCGAAGCCAGCGGTCGCAGTCTGGGCCTTCGCGAGTTCCTCGGCCTCGATCTCGTCGAGGGTCTGCGCGCGCTCCTCATCCGACAGGTGCGGGTTCAGTCTGGCAACGCGCTCGTCGACTCGCTGCTTGTGAGTGGCGAAACGCTGGAAGGCCGTCCCGAGTTGCTCCCCGGTGACCGGGTCACGCCCCTGCCCGATGAGCAGCACCAGTTGGGGCTCGGAGACCGTGGTGCCGACGGTGAGCTGCCCTGCGCCGAACTCGCTGACCCCCGCGCCCATCCAGACGCCGGGTGGGGTTCCGGCCTCTGCGTAGTAGCGGGTCAGCGGTGTCGCGAGGCTACGGTTGCCGTCGCCGGCGGCGACGCTTCGGAGCAGGTACTTGTAGCCCTCGCCTGCCGACATCTTGCGCATCGAGACGGTCATCGCCGCGCACCTCCTCGGCATGCAGGTGCACGCGCGGTTCCACAGTCGCCCACACGCCGCTGCCCATCCACAGGCCCGGCCACTGAGCCCTCCTCACGGTGCCAGAGGTGTGGACTCTGGAAGAGGCAGGCGTACGTGGCGCGGGAAACCGTGCGCACCTGCCGAACGATCGGCGGCGCTGTCGGCCGCGAGTTGGAAGAGGTGAGGAATGAGAGACGGTTGCGCTTGGTGGGTCACCGATGCCTCAATAGGACATGACGGTGCCTTGCCAGTCCGTCAGCAGGGCGTCGTTCGCACTTCCGTGACCCAACCCCACGGAAGGGAACGGTCTCGGGAAATGACGCGAAATCGGGGAACAGCACTTGTAGCGACAGCAGTCATGCTGCTGGTCGCGGTGACCGCGTGTGCCGACGACGGCAATGATCCCGCGGCGCCTGGGAGCACCGCCCCCAGCACGCCGGCCCCGACCACAAGTTCATCGACGCCGCCTTCCGAGAGCGAGATTGCCTCCGAGGCGGCGTCCGCCATGGTGCGCCAGTACTTCGAGACGGTGGGCCAGATTCGGCGGGACCCGAAGCGTCCGGCGTCCGATCTCGACGCCGTCGCGTCGAGCACCCAGCTTCTCGCGCAGAAGAACCTGTTGAAGCGCCAGCGAGCCGACGGACTGCACCAGACCGGCATGACCAAGGTCGTGAAGCTGAACGTGCAATCCGTCAGCCTCGATGAACCGGCCACTGCGGTGATCGACGTCTGCTGGGACGTCAGCGGCGTCGACGTCATCGATCGCAGCGGCACGTCGGTGGTGACGCCAGAGCGCAAGGACATCGGTTGGACGCGCTTCACCGTCACCAATGACAAGTGGAAGACAGCACCGGCCGACGGTTGGCGGGTGTCCGGCGGCTCGGACCTGGAGAAAGAGCCGTGCGCCGGATCCTGACCGTCGCGGTCACCGTCGCAGCCCTCGCAAGCGGGCTGGTCGGTCTGGTGTCGTCACCGGCGTATGCCGACACCGTCTGCGGTCAGACCGACCCCGACACCGGGATCTGTCTGATCTGGATCGAGGTTCCTGGCACCCCAGGCACCCCCGCTGATCCGGGAGACGACGGGCCGAAGGACACAGGATCGGGCGCGGCGTGCTACTGGGATGGGACCGCGCAGGGCGTCAGCAAGCCACCGCCCGGCCCAGTGCCGTGCAGTTCCGAGTACGGCTACTGGTCGAACGGCTACCACTGCTACATCCAACTGCTCGATCCCCAACCTGCTGCCGGCGACCCGAGCTGGCAGGGCCACGAGCCCGGTGACGGCGGCGTGTATCAGTGCTACCAGCCGCAGACGGATCTCATGATCCTCGTGTGGTCGGCAGACCCTCCGCCCAACTCAGGAAGCGGTCCCACGCCCCGAGATGTAGCGCAGCTCGCCATCGCCGACATGAAGCTGACCGCCATCAACATCGGCATCGCTCCGAAGGCGGAGGACGGGCGCATCGGCCTCGTCGGCATGCCGATCTGGATGTGGGTCGCCAATCCCGATGCGCACACCTGGGGTCCTGCCACCGCCTCGGCGACCGCGGGCGGCATCACCGTGACTGCCACCGCTCGGGTTCACCAGATCACCTGGGAGATGGGTGACGGCCACAAGGTCACGTGCAGGACCGCTGGCACGCCTTACAAGCCGGCCTACGGCAACAAGAAGTCGCCCGACTGCGGCTACAGCTACACCACATCCAGTGCGCCGAAGGCGGACCACAAGTTCATGGTCACGGCGACGTCGGACTGGATCATCGACTGGGCCGGGGCGGGCCAGACAGGAACCATCCGGTTGAACGGACTCGTCCGTGAAGCCCAGATCGCCATCGGAGAAGCACAGGTGCTCGTGCAGTAGCTGGGCGGAGGGAGTAACGGACCATGAGTAAGACGGCCACCCGAGACGACAGGACACTCGACCGTGAGTCGGGTCCCGCCGCCAGTCCGCTTGTGCCGCCGCCGAAGCTCCGGCGTCGACCAGCTCTGATCGTCGCTGCGCTCGTGGCGATTTGCCTCGGGGCTCTCCTCGCCGCTTGGGCTTGGACGGCCACCACGAACACCCAGGAGGTCCTCGTCGCGCGGGACACGATCGAGCGCGGTGCAGTGATCCAGGCCGACGATCTCGCCCGGGTGCGGGTCAGCGCTGACCCGGCGCTCCAACCGGTGCCGGCCAGCCAGTTCGACCAGGTGGTCGGGCAACGAGCGGCGTACGACGTCGCGGCCGGCGCGATGCTCACCCCCGAGTCGTTCTCTCAGGCTGTAGTGCCGGACGCCGACAACTCGATCGTCGGGGTCGCGCTGACGCCGGCCCAGGCGCCCGGGTTGGACCTCGCCACTGGGGATCGAGTGCGCGTCGTCGTAACGCCTCCTGAAGGGGCGGAGATGCCGGAGGGTGTGCCGCAGTTCAGCGAGGCGACGGTCGCCGGCGTGCGCACCTCAAGCGAGACCGGCCAGCTGATCGTCGATCTTCTCGTGCCTCACGCCGATGCCGCTGTCCTCGCTGCCCGCGCCGCAACCGGCAACGTCGCCCTCGTCCTGGACTCCCGGGAACGCTGATGGCTGTCATCGCCCTTGCCTCGGCATCCGGTGCGCCCGGGGTCACCACGACGGCGCTCGGACTGTCGTTGCTGTGGCCGCGCCCGGTCTTGCTCATCGAGGCCGACCCGACAGGAGGGTCGGGTCTCCTGGCCGGCTACTTCCGTGGCACTCGGGAGTATGAGGCCGGGCTGATCGAGCTCGCGCTCACATCGAGCAGCATCCGCGACGGGCTCGCCGAGGTCTCGCAGCGGATCTCGGGCACGACCGTGTCCTTCGTCGCGGGAACCCGGTCGCACACGCAAGCGCCCGCTCTGCGCGATCTCTGGCTGCCGCTCTCAGAGGAGCTTGCGGACCTGGAGTCGACCGGTCAGGACGTCATCGTCGACGCCGGTCGGCTCGGACTCGTCGGTTCACCGGAACCGCTGCTCGCGCACGCCGACCTGACACTCATCGTGGCGCGGACGAGCTTGCCTGCCCTCTCGGCGGTCCGGTCATGGGCCGATTCGGTGCAGCACGGCACGTTCGACTGGCAACAGGCTGGACTCGTCGTGATCGGGGACGGTCAGCCGTATAGCGCGCGTGAGGTGGGCCGGGTTCTGAACTCGCCCGTGGTAGCAGCCCTACCCGAGGATCCCGAGTCGGCAGCCGTCTTCTCCCGCGGAGCTCAACCACCGAAGCGATTCGAGACCGGCCCACTCGCCCGTGGTCTCCAAGCTGCGATCGCCTCGATCCATTCGGCCGTCTCACGCAGTCGGAGCGAGCTGGAAGGAGTCCGCTCGTGACCAGCGAGAGCATCGACGCGACGCCCGACCTCACTCGGCTTCCTCTCTTCACCCAGCCACTGCCCACGATCGGACCACGGGCGAGTTCGACGCCGCGGTTGTTGGGCACGCCAAGGGCGGCTGACGACTCGCCCGCGGTCGGGGTCGACTGGACGCTCGTGGCGTCGCTGCGCGCCCAAGCCTCCGAGCAACTCAGCCAGGCCGTCGCAGCCGACCGGACTCGGCTCGACCGAGCAGCGCAAGAGGAACTCGGCCGCTCAATCGTGCTTGACCTCATCGAATCGGCCGTCGCCGACCGGGTCAACGCTGGCGACCGCGCCTGGCCACTCGGACAGCAGAAGGCACTCGCTCGGGCTGTCTTCGACTCGCTGTTCCGGCTCGGCCGACTCCAGCCACTCGTCGACAACGACGACGTCGAGAACATCATCATCGCCGGCCACGACAACGTGATGCTGGAACTCATCGACGGGTCCCTCGTCGACGGACCATCTGTAGCCGACTCAGACGAGGAGTTGATCGACTTCCTCGTGTTCCTGGCCTCCCGTTCGGAAGTCAACGCTCGCGGCTTCTCCGAGGCCCAGCCCAGGCTTCACCTCCGCCTCGATGGCGGCTCCCGTCTCGCCGCCGCCGCGTGGGTGACGCCCCGGCCGTCGGTGGTAATCCGCCGCCACCGGCTGATGCAGGTCACCCTCGACGACCTCGTCGAGCGACAGATGCTGACGCCAGTCGCCGCTTCGTTCCTCCGGGCCGCGGTTCGGGCTCGCAAGAGCGTCGTCGTCGCCGGCAGCCAGGGTGCAGGCAAGACAACCATGGTTCGTGCCCTCTGTGGGGAGATCGACCCCATGGAGGCGATCGGCACCTTCGAGACCGAATACGAACTGCACCTCCACGAGCTGAAGCGTCACAAGATCGTCCACCCATGGGAGGCACGCCCGGGCTCCGGCGAGCGCGGACCGGACGGCCGGATGGCCGGCGAGTTCACCCTCGATGACGCACTCGTCGACTCCTTCCGCTTCAACCTCTCCCGGCAGATCGTCGGCGAGGTCCGCGGCAAGGAGATCTGGGCGATGATCAAGGCGATGGAGTCCGGCACCGGTTCCATCTCCACTACCCACGCCTCCGACGCGGTGGGCGCCGTCCGCAAGCTGGTGACGTGCGCGATGGAGGCTGGCCCTCATGTCACCCACGATCTGGCGGCCTCGAAGCTGGCTGCGACGATCGACCTGATCGTGCAGCTCGACCTGCGCACCTCGACGGTGAACGGCGTCTCGCAGCGCCGGCGCAGGGTCGCCGAGATCATTGCCCTCGAACCCGGCGAGCGCGAGACCGGCTACGCGACCACCCACATCTTCGCCCCGGACCGGGACGGCACCGCGGTCCCAGCGGTCCTGCCCGAGGAATTCCGGTCGCTCGCGTCGTACGGCTTCGATCTCCCGAGCTACCTGATGCATCAGGAGGTGCGCTCATGATCGCGCTCGTCCCTGCTCTCGCTGGCGCGCTGATCGTCGCTGGCATCATCGGAGTGACCCTCGGACTGCGACCGACGGCGGTCCCGGAGAAGCGCCCCTCCTCTCGTCGGGTGCGGCGATTCCAGAACCTCGACCGCACCACCCGTTTGCTGCTATTCGGTGGACTCGCCGTCGGAGTCATCGCGTGGCTGGTCACCGGGTGGATGCTCGCCCCCATCGCGGTTCCGGTCGCAGCCGTCGGCCTACCGATGCTGCTGTCGGCGGGGTCGGCCGCATCAAGGATTAAGCGGCTGGAAGCGATGGAGGAATGGACCCGCTCCCTCTCCGGCGTACTCACGATCGGAGTCGGGCTGGAGCAGGCATTGGTGGCAACGCTGCGATCCACACCCGCTGCCATTACTCCCGAGGTCACTCGATTGGTGGCACGGCTTCGTGCCCGCTGGGTCACCGAGGACGCGCTGCGTGCCTTCGCCGACGAGCTGGACGACTCCACGGGCGACCTCATTGCTGCCAACCTCATCCTCGGTGCGCGCCGTCGCGGCGCTGGTCTGTCGAGCGTTCTCGAAGGGCTCGCCGAGTCCGTGGCTGCCGACGTCCGCGCGCGGCGGCAAGTGGAAGCTGACCGAGCCAAGCCGCGAGCGACCGCACGCTGGGTGACGTTGATCAGCGCAGGCGTGCTTGTGATCCTCGCGATTTCCGGGTCATACGTCGCGCCGTACAAGAGCCCGTTCGGCCAGGTCATCCTCATCAGCCTCCTCTCGGCTTACGTCGCGACGCTGGTCTGGATGAAGCGGATGGCGTTGGGCCGCAACCTGCCGCGGTTCCTTGGCACACCTGGCGGTGCGGCATGACCACGGGACTCCAACTCGCTCTCGGCGCGGGCGCCCTCGTGTCGCTCGGCGTCGTCCTCCTGGTCATGCGGCTCATGCCGGCGGAGCCGGATCTGGCCGAGGCGCTGGGGCGGCTGACACCCACTCGCAGCCGGGCTCACCTGCTCGCCACGGCCACGGCTACCTCCGGCAAGGAGCGAGCGGGCGTGTGGGCTATGAAGACTCTGCCAGCGGCGATGTGGGTGCGTACGCCGAGCCGCGAGCTCGCGATCCTCCGCATCCCGTTGGCTCATTTCTACGGCGACAAGCTGGCCTTCGCCGGGCTCGGCCTGGTGATCCCGCCGCTGCTCGCCTGGTTCTTCGACCTCATCGGCCTGGGGTTGCCGATCGCCGTCCCGCCGCTGGCCTCGCTCGGACTGGCTGCCCTGATGTTCTTCATGCCGAACTACAACGCCATCGATGACGCGCGGAAGGCCCGGCTCGAGTTCGCCAGAGCGCTTGGCGCGTACATCGACCTCGTCGCTCTGGAGCGGAACAACGGCTCCGGGGTCCGGCAGGCGATGGAGTCGGCGGCCGAAGTGGGCGACTCGTGGGTCTTCAGTCGGCTGGCGGAGGAGTTGACGCGCTCTCGCTGGTCGGGTCTCCCGCCTTGGGACGCGCTGCACACCTTGGCAGACGAGCTCGGCTTGCCTGAGCTCGACGACTTCGCCGACATCATGCGGCTCTCGGGTGAGGAGGGGGCCTCGATCTACACCACACTCCGTGCCCGGTCCGCCGCGATGCGCACGGCGATGCTCAACGACGAGATCGCGGAGGCCAACGCCGTCGGCGAGCGCATGACCATCCCCGGCTCGCTCCTCGGCGTCATCTTCATGGCGCTGCTCGTCGCCCCGTCACTGCTGCGGATGTTCAGCAACACCTGACCACCAACAGATCAACCAAGGAAAGGAGCCCACCAATGGAACGACTCATCGGAGCGCTGTTCGCGCTCACGTTCGGACTGGAGTCGCGACTCCAGCGCCGTGACGAGCGCGGCTCGGTGACCACCGAGCATGTGCTCTGGGCGGTGGCCGTGATCGCCATCGTCGCAATCGTCGTAGCCGCGGTGAAGACATATGTCACGAACCAGGCCGGCAACATCAAGTAGCCGTCGCCGACAGGACGAACGCGGCTCGGCGACGATCGAGCTGATGATCCTGCTGCCGGCGCTCTTCGCCGTGATGTTCCTCGGGATGCAGGCGGCGCTGTTCTACCACGCCCGTTCCGCGGCAATCGCGGCTGCGCAAGAGGGCGCCCGGGCTGCCGCCGGTGAGCACGGTCACGAGTCGGACGGCGTACAGGCAGCTAACGCATTCATCGAGCAGGCCGGCGGTGACGACGTGCTCCCGGGCGCCACCACAACGGCCAACCGCACGGCCACAACGGTGACCGTGGTCGTCCGAGGGCACTCGCTGAGCGTCATCCCCGGCTGGTCACCCGTCGTCCGCCAAGAAGCCTCCGTTCCCGTCGAGAGGCTGACGACACCATGACTCGCCCGCGGGCGCGCGACGAGCGCGGATCGGCAGCTATCGAGGCTGTCATCGGCGTGCCCGCGTTCCTGCTCTTCGTCGGACTCATCATCTTCGGTGGGCGCACTGCTACGACGCACCAGTCGGTTGAAACTGCCGCGGCTGACGCTGCCCGCTCGGCATCCCTTGAGCGCACGAGCGCATCGGCCAGAACGCAGGCGATCTCAGCGGCAACCACCAGCCTCTCCAACCAAGGCATCCACTGCCTCGACATCGACGTCACCATCGACGCCAGCCAGTTCAGCCGTACGGTCGGCGAGGCCGCGACCGTCTCCGTCACCGTCCAGTGCCGCCTCGACCTGTCAGACCTGTCCATTCCCGGGGTGCCAGGTAGCCGCCTGATCCGAGCGACCAGCACCAGCCCTATTGACACATGGAGGGAACGCGGATGATGCGACGAACTCGCGACGAACGCGGCTCCATCTCACTGTGGATGGTGACCGCCAGCTTCGTGATGATGGTCCTCGTCGGACTCGCCGTCGACCTCGGCGGACAGATCCATGCCAAGCAGCGTGCCCACAACGTCGCCGCCGAGGCCGCCCGCGTCGGCGGTGAACAAGTCGAAGCCGGGCCGGCCATCGAGGGCCGCTACGTGAGTGTCGACACCGCGGCGGCTCGAACCGCCGCCCAGGAGTACCTCGCAGCGGCCGGCGTCACCGGAACCGTGACAGTGACCGGCGGCGACACGGTCCACGTCGAGGTGACCGACACCTACACGCCCAAGTTCCTGAGCTTCATCGGCATCGGCGACCTCACGGTGACGTCCGAAGCCTCCGCCCGCATCGTCCGCAGCCTGGGAGGTACCGAACAGTGACCGCACGCAACCGTGCCGCCGGGCTGGGAGCCACCCTGCTCATCGTCGTGATGGTGGTCGGGACTCCGCTGCTGCTCCTTGCGATCGGAGTGACCCCGTGGACCGAGGACCTCGGCGAGCTCGGCACCCTGCTGACCAGCCCGGACGACGGCACTCTCGCGATGCTGGTGATCGGCGTCGTTGCATGGGTCGCCTGGGTGGTTCTCGCTCTGTCTCTCCTCGTCGAGATCCTGGCCGCGATCCGCGGCGTCACCGCACCCCGGTTGCCCGGTCTCGCAATTCCGCAGGGTCTGGCAGGGCGGCTCGTCGCGACGGCAGCGCTCTTCTTCGCCGTTGCGCCGGTCGGCGCGCCGGTGTTCGCCCCACAGGTGGCGCACGCAGCGCCGGTGGTCGAGGCACCTCCGATCGCCAACCAGCCGGAGGCGTCTCTCGCTCCTTCGGCGGCTCCGGCCCCGGAAGCCGCGACCCATGAGGAGACACCCACGGTCGATTACGTCGTGCGTCGAGGCGACAGCCTGTGGAAGATCGCGCAGGAACACCTCGGCGATGGCATGCGTTACCGCGAGATCGTCGCTCTGAACGAAGCGGTCCTCCATGGAGAACCCAGCTTCATCGACCCCGGGCTGACTCTGCGCCTCCCCATTGACGCCGCGCCAGCTGTCGACCCGACCGATGAGCCGAGCTCGGACAACTCGTACGTCGTGGAGGCTGGCGACACGCTCTGGGACGTCGCAGAGGAGGAACTGGGTGACGGCAAGCGGTACCCGGAGATCTTCGAGGCGTCGCACGACACGGTGCAGGCGGACGGTCAGCACCTAACGGACCCCAACCTGATCCGGCCCGGCTGGGAACTGACGATTCCGGCCGCGGTCGACTCGCCCGTGGTCGAGTCTCCTTCCGTCGAAAACCCGCCGGTACAGACACCGGGCGGAAAGCATCTTGGTCCAGATCCCGTCGAAGATGCTCCGCCGATCGAGCCGCCCGGCAACGCCGACACTGCCGAGCCGGCCGAGCCTCCCGCGGTAGCAGAGCCGAACCAGGTCGACGACGCAGATGGCGCCACGGTGACGTGGCTGCTACCGGGCCTGACAGGAGCCGGAGTTCTTCTCGCCGGCTCGGTGCTGCTCTGCGTGCGCGCGCACCGCCGTACCCAGCAGCGCCACCGTCGCCCCGGCTTCGGCATTGCACCGCCCCCAGCCGAAGTCCGAGCCATCGAGAAGACCGCCACCGTCGCTGGTGCGCCCGCCGCAGAGGTGATCGACCAACTCGACCGCCTGCTCCGTCAACTCGCCGCGGCCATGGACGAGGTGCCCAAGCTCAACGCTGTCGAGGTTGGCAGGGAGACGGTCACGCTGCACCTCGCCGAGGCGGCCGACCTCCCGACGCCGTGGACTGGATCGTCGTTCACATGGGCGGCGCACCTGGACTCGCCGGTGGGCGACGAGGACGTCCTCCCGCCGTACCCGCTCCTCGCCAGCGTCGGCCAGGGAGACGACGGGACATTGTGGTTGCTCGACTTCGAGAGGGCTGGATCGACTGCGCTAACCGGCGACGCGGACGTGGCGACGGCACTCGCTCGCCACCTCACAGCTGAACTGGCGCTGAGCCCGTGGACCGTCATCTCGACGGTCGACGCGATTGGTGTTGCTTCTGAGCTGTCGTCGCTGGACTCCGGCCGACTCCGATGCCACGCGCAGGACGACACGGCGTTCCTTGCTCACCTCCAGCGGGATCTGGCCGAAGCTCAGGCTCTCGGGCAAGGCGACCCTGAGCCATTCCACGCCCTGCTCGTGACCGGTCCGCGAACCAGCGAAGTTCGCGCGCTCGCCGAACTCATACGGCACCAGACGTCCAGGTCGGGCTTCGCGGTCGTCGACATCGGAGATGCCGAGCCGGAAGACACGGTGATCGAGTTGACCCACGATGGCCGGCTGCGGGTGCCACACCTCGAACTCGATCTGGCGGCCGCCGGGCTCACGTCCACCGAAGCAACTGCCACCGCGGCGATCGTCGACCTGACCAGGGAGGCAGTCGTGGTGCCGATGCCCCGGGACGAGGGTGCGACTGGTTGGCGGGCCCTCGCGGATCACGCCGGGGCGCTGATCACCGACCTGACCGAAGCACGTCCGCAGGGAGAAGCAGGCGGCACGTCGCTGCTGCCCGAGGCGACACAGCGATACGAAGCCGTGGCACCGACGACGGCTGACGATGTCGAGGTCCTTGCCCCGGTCGTCTCGGCACAATCCCGACGGATCGTCGAGGAGTCGGACCCACAGCTCGACGACGACCTGGCAGAGTGGCGAAATCCGGAGAGTGCGTTGCCTAAGTTGCAGCTCCTCGGTCCCGTAACCGTTATCGCGCGGGGCGATCCGCCATCGGCGGTTGCAGAGCGGCGGGCCTACTTCAACGAACTCGTGACGTTCCTGGCCCTCCACCCGACCGGGGTCTCATCGCGGCAGGTCCGTGAGGCATTCGGCATGACCCAGTCCCGCGCGCGAACCGACCTCGGATACATCCGGACATGGTTCGGCACCGACCCACGGACCGGTGAGCTGCACCTGCCAGCAGCTACAACATCTCCGGCTCACCGCGACCGCGGCACTAACGGCTACCAACTGACCGACGTCCTCGTCGACCTCGACCTGTTCCGTCGCCTCCGTGCCCGCGCTCAGGCCCGCGGCACCGACGGGATGGGCGACCTTGTTGCGGCGCTGGAGCTCGTCAGCGGCGAGCCGTTCAGCGACCTACGCACTCCTGGCTGGAGCTGGCTGCTCGATGGCGAGCGCGTTCATGAAATCGCGGCGTTCGCCGTGGTCGATGTCGCCCACATCGTCGCCACCGACGCCTTCTCGCGGGGCGACCTCGATCGCGCCCACATGGCGGCCGAGAAGGGCTGTGCGGCTGCACCGTACGACGAGGTCTGCCGTCTCGACCTCGCCAAGGTCGCCGAGGCTGAGGGGCACGACACCCTCGCCGAACAGATCCTCGACGAGCAGGTCTTCAACCGGACCGACGACAACCTTCCGCCGATCGACGTCCCCAAGCGCACAAGGACGGTGGCGAAAAACAACGCCTGGGGCGGCGTGAAGCGCGCCGGCGAGCGCTGATACGGACCGCCCCCGAACTTCTTTCTGAGACGACCACGGGCGGGGCTGACCTGCGAAAACGCTCGACCGACAACTCGCCCGTGGCCGCCTGAGCGACTCGCCCGTGGGCGAAACTTGGTGCCCCCTGCAGCGCAAAGTCGTGCGCATGAACTCGGCACAACGGCAGCCCCGGTCTTCGCGGTGGAATCCGCGGCTGCCCGTCTCCCTGTCCGACGCCCCGGACCTCGTCACCGCATCCACGATGCTCGCCAGCCGCGACATCCCCGTCTTCCCGTGCATCCCGGGCGGAAAGCAGCCGCTTACGAGCCACGGCTTCCTCGACGCAAGCTCCGATCTCACGACCGTGAGGACCTGGTGGCAGCGCTGGCCCGAAGCCAACATCGGCATCCCCACAGGCGCGACCTCTGGCGTGGACGTCGTCGACATCGACGTACACCCGGGCGGCAACGGGTTCGGGGCGTTTGAGCAGGCAAGATCCGCTGGACTCACTGAGGGTTGGGCGTGGCTGGTCCGCACTCCGTCGGGCGGAGTTCACGCGTACTACCTGCGCGGGCGGGCCGACGAGCAACGCTCGTGGCAGGTGCCCGGCCAGCATGTCGACTTTCGTGGGGACGGTGGCTACATCGTCGCGCCGCCGTCGCAGGTCGCCGGAAGGTCTTACGACCTGATCGCGGTTGCCCAACACCGCGCAACCCCCATGGATGCGACTGCCCTCCGCTCCTTCCTGGAACCCCCTCGTCCGACCCGACCGCCGGCCTCGATGCCAGCGATGGGCTCGCGTCCCGACAAGCTCGCAGATTGGGTGGCGTCCCGCCCCGAGGGCGCGCGTAACCACGGACTCTTCTGGGCCGCCTGCCGGATGGTCGAGGACGGACATGCCTTCGACGCGGCCGCCGGCCTGCTCGGTGAAGCGGCCCGATCCGCGGGCCTGTCTGACCAAGAGGCGATGACAACGATCCGGTCGGCGTACCGGATCGCAAGTCGGCTGGGGGCGGCGCGCACCGCGCGCCCTATGACCGCGGCTGAGGCGTTGGCGCTGTGAACAACAACGACCACTACGAGCGTCGCGACAACCGGGTTGTGCCCGAGCACGCCGCGACTCAGCCGCAGACCGACCAGGCGGTCTCTGCGCTCGCGCATCATCGGGATCCCTCGGTACCGACCAGGCCGGACGGCCCGGCTCCGAAGGCCGAACGTGGAATCGCCTGGGTACGGCCCAGCGAGCTGCCCACCTTGATCGGCTCGAAGTGGGCTGGCCGAGGAATCGACCTCCAAAGCGAGCTGGTCCGCCGATCGCGGCGTGCGCCGGCCAAGGCAGGCCGGGCGGGCCACAAGATCAGCCGGACCGCCATCGCTCGACCGGAATCGGCCACCCCGACGGTGTCCACGACGGAGGAGTTGGGGCTATGACCACAGCAATCAACGAGGCCCCGCTGGACTTCACGACGACGGAAGGACTCCGGCTCATGCTCGTCCGTCTCCGATACGGCTCCGACGGGTGGAGCCACGACCCCGAGGCATCCGACCTGATGAGCTACGCGATGGAGAAGTACGGCGCACTGGCTCGCAAGTACGGCTATGAGCCGGTCGAGGCAGCCATCGCGGCATTCGACGCGATGCACACGCGAGCTGTGCGCGTGGCCGACGATCCCTGGGCCGTGGTGACCCGCGCCGTCGAACTCACCCTCGTCTACGACCAGCGAGCCGACGGGCTCCTCTGCTCTAACCAACAGGCACGCCGCGAGGTAGACATCGAACGTCACGACGCCGAGCGGTTCAGCGACCGAGAGGCCGAGTTCGTCGACTTCCATCCAGCGTTCGCGATCCCCGCACCTCAGGACGTTCTCGACTTCGGTGACGCGGAGGAAGGGGGAGACGAGCCGACCAATGCCTGGGTCGCGGTCGACGACGCCGTCGCCGTGTTCGTTGCGCTCCGCTGGCCCGAGGAGGTGGCACGGACAGCGATCGAGTACATCTGCACCAGGCTGCTGCGTGCAGGCAACCGCCACACCGCGTTCGAAGCACTACGTCGAGATCGCCACGCGCAGGCGATGCTCGACGTGGAGCAACGCGCCTGGCTGGTGTTCCTACGCGTGATCCTCGGCAACCAGCACCCTGATCGCCGCCAGACCTCCGCAGGCCGCGGGATGCTCCTTCGGCTCGTCATCGGCGACGATCCCGAAGCACTGCTAGCGGACAGGTCGCTGGTCGCCGAGATCGCCAGCATCCGTCAGCCGATGCGCTTCGAGGCGAGAGGGCGCCACCATGTCTGAGCACGACGGGCATATCGAGCTCGAACGCCGCATCGACTCGATCGTCGTCGGCAACCGGCACAGGCAGCATCCAGAGGACGACATCGAGCCGTTGATGATGTCGATCCGGAAGCTGGGGCTTCTGCAGCCCGTGACGATCACTCCGGACGGAGTTCTAGTCTGCGGCGCTCGTCGGCTCGAAGCCGTGAAGCGGTTGGGCTGGCGCACCTTGAAGGTATGGGTGCGTTCCGGGATCTCCGACGAGCTGAATGGCTTGCTCGCCCAGAACGACGAGAACGAGCAGCGCAAGCCGCTCACCCCGCTGGAGCAGACGGCGCTGTTTCGCGAGCTCAAGGAACTGATGCGCGAGGACGGGAAGCGGCGCCAGGAGGCGAGTCGCTTCGGCGTGGACAGCGAATCGGATGAAGCCGACGGTGCCGCCGCGGCGGCGGCACCGCGCGGCCAAGGCGACACTCGCCGCCAGGCAGCCGAGGCAGTGACCGGCAAAGCGTCGTACAACATGCTGGAGCAGATCTCCGCGATCGAGCGAGTGGCAGCCGACCGGGGCCTCCCTGACACCGTGCGGAAGATCGCTCAAGCCGAGCTGGAGAACATCGAACGTGGCGGTGATGTGAAGCCGGCCTACTTCACGGTCCTCGCAGCCAAGGAGCTGATCGCTGTCGATGACACCCCAATGCCCTCCGGCCCGGCGACATCCGAGGAGCTGGAGCAGCTCGCTAGGGAGGCGCAGGAAAGGCTCCGCCAGAACCGTGTCCGCGGCGGAACGAAGAGCAAGCCGAAGAAGACCAGTTCGGCGCACCGAAGCCTCCGAGCTTTCGTCCTGACCTGGGGCGACCTCGACGGCTGGTCGCGGTTCTACAACCCGACCGAGATCGCCTCTCAGATCAAAGCGAACGACTGGGAAATGTTTGAGCGAGTGCTCGCCGAGACCATCACGTTCGCCGACGAGGTCCGCGAGCTGCGGTCCGCACCGATATCGGCCTGACCGGACCGCCCGGCACACCTCTCCGCCATCCCTGCGAGAGAAGACCTGAGGTGGAAGCTGATGCTCTATTCGACCGCTCCCGACGACCTCCGTCGACGCCCCCTCATCGTCGTCGGCATCACGTTTGGCTTGTTGCTGATCTCCGTAGTCGCATACGTCGTCCTGATCCAGCGTTCACCAGTTGCCAGATCCTCCCAGCCGGACGTCGGTCACCGGACAGGCCCAAGGCCCGAGGCCGGGGCGACGCCCCTGAACCAGATCGCACCGTTGCCTGACATCAGCGATCCCGAGACCTTCGCCCGACAGGTCGCCCAAGAGATCTTCGAGTGGGATACCGCGACGCTCATCACCCGCACAGACCATGTCGAGCAGCTCGTCACGGTCGGCGATCCAACCGGCGAGTCGACTCCCGGCCTCGTCTCGGACCTCGACAACTACCTTCCGACCCCGGACGCCTGGAAGGAGCTCGCGAAGTACGAAACCCGTCAGTGGCTCTCCGTCGAAGCGGTCACGACCCCGACCAAATGGCCCGAAGCGGAAGCCGAAGCAGGCGACTCGCTCCTGCCCGGCACGACGGCGTTCACGATCGACGGCGTCCGCCATCGAGCAGGGGTCTGGGAGGACGCGCCCGTCTCGTCGGAGCACGACGTGTCCTTCACCGTGTTCGTCGTCTGTGGACCGTCGTACCCCGAGTGCCATCTGCTGCGGCTGTCATTGCCCGACCAGCCGCTGGAGTGATCAATGTCCAAGGCTGTCGTCGCGGGGGTGACCGCCATCTTGTTCGGGCCGGCCACCGTTCTGCTCGGACTGGCTGTGTTGCTCAACCCGGCCGCGCAGGCCCAGTGTCTGCCGTCGGGTCTGGTCGTCGGCCAGACTCCCGCCAGTCTGACAGCCACGAGGAGCGACGGAATCGAGGTCACCCTCGACAAGGCTCAGCTCACCCGCGCAGCGACCATCGTCAGTGTGGGCGGAGGAACGAAGGATGTCGGACGCGACGGCATCGTCATTGCCCTCATGGCAGCGCTCACCGAGTCGAGCCTGCGGATGCTCTCCAACACCAGCGCGTACCCCGATTCCGCGAACTACCCGAACGACGGGAACGGCGGTGACCACGACTCCCTCGGACTGTTTCAGATGCGACCGAGCACGGGGTGGGGCAGCGTCAAGAATCTCATGGACGCCGAGTACCAAGCCCTGGCGTTCTACGGTGGGCCCAACGGACCGAACCACGGTTCGCCTCGCGGACTGCTCGACATCCCCGACTGGAAGCTGCTTCCGAGGGGCGTGGCGGCCCAGGCCGTTGAGGTGTCGGCCTACCCCGACCGGTATGCCGCCTACGAGCCCGTCGCCGTAGCGATCCTCCACGCGATCGCGACCGGCACATCGAGCGATTCGTGCGGAGACGAGGCTCATGGCCTTGGCGTCCCACTGCCGCCCGGGTTCGCGGGAGCCTTCATTGCCGCCGCCGAATCGCAGACCGGGAAGCCGTACGTCTGGGGCGGCGGCACCTACACCGGACCCTCCGGCATCGGCTCCGACGGCCGCGGGCCTGGCTTCGACTGCTCAGGACTCGTGCTGTACGCCGCCTACCAAGCGTCAGGCGGGAAGCTCAAGCTTCCGCACTACTCAGGAGCGCAACTCGCCTTCGGCCAAACCGTGGCTTGGGACGCGAAACAGCCTGGCGATCTCATCTTCTTCTTCCACGCGGGGGCATCGGCGCCCCATCACGTCGCAATCTACGTCGGCGAAGGCAAGATCCTGCAAGCTCCGCACACCGGCGACAACGTGCGCCTCGGGATGGTGGCTGAGTTCGCCGGCGAGACGATGGCGATTCGCCGACTCGGTGGATGAGGCGCACCTGTTCGGCATGACGATCTCCGGTCTTACTCCCCTGGTCGGACCCGACTTCGGTGCCGTTGGCGGCTCCAGCCAGCTCCGCGCGATCGTTGGCGCGCTACTGACCTACGGGTTGATCGTCGCCGTCCTGATGATCGTCATCTGCGCAGCGACCTGGGCCATAGGCTCGGCCCATGGAAGTTGGCAGACCGCGAGCAAATCGAAGACTGGACTCTTTGTCGCCCTTGGCGGGGCAGTACTCACCGGTGCTGCGCTCGCTTGGACCAACTGGTTGCTCGACGTGGGCGCGTCGTTGTGAGCGACGAACAGCTCGCCCAGATGGAATCGCACCACTTCCTGGTGCGTGCCAGGTCGGTCTCGGGAAGCGCCACGGTCGCCCTACGCGTTGAGGTCTTTGTCGTTTGCCGACCGGGCCACGACGACGCTTGCAACCGATACCGCCACCGCGCCGACTCCGTACAAGGCCTTCGTTCCAGCCTCCTTGGCCGCCACCCTCAACTGGTCGGGCTTCCCCAGAGCAGCCCGCCAGCCGGCGGATGAGACAGCCTCACGCTCGATCTCAATACCCAGCGGCGCTTGGAATGCCATGACCGAGTCCCCGACCGCGTTGCTCGACTGAACGATGGCCCGAACGCTGCGCGAGTGAAGCAGGATCTCCAAGTCGGCGTCGCTTGCCGCTTGATCAAGCCTCCGGACCAGACCCACAGTCGTTTGCGTGATGCGCCCGCGAAGTCCGTCCCTCGACTCGTTCAACGCGAGGCGGTGACCGTCCAGATCCAGTGGCGCCACCTCCCGAACATGATCGAGTTCGAGAACCGCGGCCTCCTCGTGCAACTGGAAGCAGCGAGCGAGAACGGACAACCAGACGTCCACCTCGCCGGCGATCTCTGGCGCGTGCTTCGCCAGCTCCCGAACCTTCGCGGCAGATCCTGCCTTCGACGCCAGCGCATCCAGGGCGCGAAGCGCATTGGATGCGATCTCCGCGATGTCCGCAGTGAGATGCTGAACCTTCGACCACGACGGCGCGGAGACATGTCCCGTCTTCTCTCGGATGCTCATGGCTTCGCTGATCGCAAACGAGACGCCGTCCAGCTTCGCCAGGACCCCGTCCCGTTGAGTCCTTCGTACGTCATCAAGCTTCCCGTCGATCGCGGTGAGGAGCTCCGTGATCTCACGGACCTCGTGCCTCCGCTCAAGCTGAGCCATCGCGCCTGCGGCGTTCGAGAGGAGGGAAGCAAGTCCGGAGAGAGCCTCCGGGTTAGTGGCGGCAGACGCCATCGGCCCGGTCTCGGTAGCAAGCCATTTGCTGATGTCGCCGGGCTTCCCTGCCATCAACCAACGCACACCAGGCGTCTTTGTGTCCATGAGGCCGTGCTGTTTGGCGTCCTCCGCCGACTCCACGGTCAGTTTCACCCATCGGCCCGAGCTGGCGACTGCCTCGGCGGCCGAGTGGACCGCTTCAGCACCGAACGTAAGCACTGGACGAAGCCAACTGAGGTCGAGCCCCGTCGATGCCTCCCATAGACCCTTTCGGCGGAGGTACTGCTCCACGGCCTGCGGGTTCCCGATTACGGCAAGACCATCTCCGTCGCTGATTACGACGTGCTCGCCGCCTTCAACGGGAACCAGTTCGCCGTCGTCGGGCTGCTCGTCGTCCATGCCCCACATTGTTCCGTACACCTCCGACACTCGTGGCGGCACTGCCCGAACACCTGAGCGAGTGAACCGTCCACTCACTCAGGAGGAATCGTGATCAACCTCGGTCTACCCGCAGCCGTCCTTTCGCTCGTGCAGCAGGACATCAACATCGGCCCGAACTCCAACGGGCTGCCGGGCATCAGCCAACTCAAGAGCATCGTCGGCGCGACGATGACCGTCGGCCTCATCCTCGCCGTACTCGCCCTGATCGTCTCGGCGGTCGTGTGGGCACTCGGCGCGAACTCGTCGAACCCGCACCTGGCTGGTCGCGGCAAGTTCGGCGTCCTCGTCGGACTCGGGGCAGCGATCATCACTGGCGCCTCGGTCGCCCTCGTCAACTTCTTCTGGAACGTCGGCCAGGCGGTCTGACCCGCCAGACGCGAGAGGACAGCCAATGGTCGACGTGTGCGACGTACCCGTCATCTCCGGAGTCTGCGATGTCGCCGGCGACGCCGCTGGCGCGCTCGTCTCAGCGCCGTTCGACTGGCTCGCCCAGAGCATGGGGCATGCGGCGGGCTGGATGTTCGAAGCCGTCTGGAACGTCTTCGACTCGACCACCATGGTCGACGTCACGAGTGGCGAGTACACGAAGGTCTACAACATCCTCTTCGGTGTCGCCGTGTTCGTGATGCTCGGCTTCTTCATGCTCCAGGTCATCGAAGGAATGATCAGACGCGAGCCCGCGGCCTTGTCACGCGCCGCCCTGGGCCTCGCGAAGTCGATCCTCGGATCCTTCGTCGCCCTCACGCTCTTGGCGACTGCGCTGGAGATCACCGACCAGCTCTGTATCGGCATCGTCCACGCCGCCGGAACCAACATGGACCAGATGGGCGATCGAATAGCTCTTCTCGCCAGTGGCTTGCTCACGCTCAACATCGCGGCACCGGGCGCAGGCGCGATCGTCACGATCTTCGTCGCCGGCCTCGCCATCGGCGCAGCTGTGATCGTTTGGATCAGTCTCCTCATCCGCAAGGCGCTGCTACTGCTTGCGATCGTCTTCGCACCCATCGCGCTCGCGGGGTCCAGTTGGGACCACACCCGCGCTTGGGTGAGCAAGTGGGCGTCATTCGTGATCGCGCTGATCGTGTCGAAGGTTGTGCTGGTCGTGATCTTCCTGCTCGCCACGGCCCAAGTCTCAGCGCCCATCGACGGCGATCTCCAGTCCATCAGTGACCCCATCGCAGGGGTCGTACTCATGCTCATCGCCGGCTTCGCGCCCTACCTGACATACAAGGCGATCAGCTTCATGGGCTTCGACATGTACCACGCGATGTCCGCCGAGCAAGAGGCGAAGTCCGCCCTCAACCGGCCGTTGCCCATCCCGATGAGCCGTCGCCCCAGCGCCGAGCCGAGCAAGATCCTCGACGGCGGGACGAGTAGCGGCAGAGGCGGTGCGTCGGGTGGCGGCTCACCGACCCCACCGGCTCCCGCATCGGGTTCCGCGCCTGCGGGTGGCGGGTCGGCCAGTGCCGCCTCAGGGGGCGGGACAGTTGCCGCTGGAGGCGCGGCTGCGGGCGGTGTTGCGGCCGGCCTCATCGTGGCGAAGGAGGCTGCGGCAGCAGGAGTCGGCATGGGTCGCTCCGTGGGAGCGGCGGCCTCACAGCAGACGGACGCCGCAAACCAAGCGCCGCCCACGGCGGGCGCCCCGATGCCACCTCACCTGGCGGATTCGTTCCCTGCGCCTCGGACCAGCGGAAAGGCTGATCGATGACCCACCAATCAGCCGTTCGCGATTACGAACTCGCGCCGGTGAAGTTCTCCCGGCTGACCCGTCGCGGCGTTCTCCTCGGCCTGTCAGGAGCTCAGCTGGTCGTGGTTGGTGCCGGGGCGATCACCCTGGTCTTCGCGCTGTACTTCGGCGGCGCCGCATCCCTTGTCTACGTCGTCCCGATCCTGACGCTCTGCGCAACGCTCACCTGGGTCGGCGTCGGCGGCCGCAAGCTTGTGGAGTGGGTGCCGACGGTCAGCCGATGGCTACGCCGGTCGATCCGCGGCCAGCTGCTATTCCAGCGCCGCGTCGCCAAGCCGCGCCCCGCTGGAACGCTCTCCCTTCCTGGAGACGCAGCACGGCTACGCCAGTGGGTCGACCCCGAAACAGGGGCCGTCATGGTCCATGACCCGCATCAGGCGACGCTCACGGCGATCGTCGGAGTCACGCACCCGGCGTTCATCCTGCTCGACCCGGTCGAGCAGCAGCGGCGTGTGACGAGTTGGGGTCGGGTACTGGCCACCACCTGCCGGTCCGGCCGCATCGCCTCCCTGCAGGTGATGGAGCGGACCCTGCCGGACTCCGGAAAGGGCCTTGCGGAGTGGTGGTCCCAGCACGGACGCCAGAACGGCTCCTGGACTTCCACGACGTACGCGGAACTGATCGACCGCGCAGGCCCGGCCGGCGAACGGCACGCGAGCACCGTGTCGATCTCCCTCGATATGAAGGCTGCCGGGCGCGCGATCCGCGCTGCCGGCGGAGGCAACCGCGGTGCCGCCGCGGTACTCCGGCAGGAGATGTCCACGATGACCGCGGCGCTCAGGGCGGCCGACCTCGCGCCCTCGGGGTGGCTGGAACCCGGTGACCTCGCGCTGATTCTGCGTTCGGCGTATGACCCTGTAGTGGCCGGTGCGCTGGAGCGCCACGGCGACCTCGGCCGCGATCTGGCCACGGCCGGCCCGGTCGCGGTTACGGAAAGCTGGTCGAGCGTACGAAGCGACTCCGCCCACCACTGCGTCCTGTGGATCAGCGAATGGCCACGGTCGCTGGTGTACCCCGGCTTCCTCGCCCCTGTGCTCCTGTCGTCCGGGGTACGGCGGACCTTCACGCTGCTCTACACGCCGATGCGCACCGACCAAGCCGCACGCAACATCCGCAAGAAGAAGACCGAGTACATCTCGGACGCCGCCCAACGTCAGCGCATCGGGCAGATCGAGGACGCCCAGCAGTCAGCGGAGTACAACGACGTCCTTCAGCAGGAGGCCGACCTCACCGCCGGCCACGGCATTCTCCGGAACACCGGCTTGATCGCGGTGAGCGCCCAAGACCCAGACGAGCTTGAGCGTGCCGTCGCCGATATCGAGCAGGCAGCGATCCAAGCCTCGTGCGAAACCCGCCGCCTCTGGGGGCAGCAGGCACAGGCGTTCTCGGCTGCCGCTCTGCCTCTTTGCCGCACGGTGTGACCCGCGCACCTGCGTCTCGAACGGGTCGAGAAGGAGACACCGATGCCCACATTCGAGAACCCGGCGGCCGACGCCGATGAAGTCCAGGCAGCGCTTCGCGCGCTCGCGCACGCGACCCGTTCCATCGAGGACCCGCGCCAGATCTATTCGGTTCTCGGGTCGCTCACGTCCGCGGTGGCGTCACTGAGCCAGTCGCTCCATCAGCTCGCGACCTTCCATGACAACGCGGCTATGAAGGGCGTCTGGGTCGCGGGTGACTCCCGGGCCGGACGCGCGGCGACGTTCCAGGTGTCATGGGAACTCCACCGGGCCGGCGAGATCCTCCATCAGGTGTCGGACTCGATCGCCAGCGCCCACAACGCCGAGTCGCGGATCACCTACACCCACCGCGACTTACCGGGGTTCGCTGAGGCAACCAACCGGTCAGCTCACAACGGGCTCCAGTTGTGAACGGTTGGAAGGAGGGCCGGCTGCGCAGTGCAGTCCTTGTCTCCCCGCGACGTGAGCGCCGACGGGATCGCCGTACGCGTCGGGCCGCAGCGAGCGCACTGCTCGCGGACGACCGCGACGGCCGGAAGGCAGCAGCCAAGGCGAAGGCCGACGAACTGGCGGCCGAGCGTCGCGCGACCACTGTGTTGCCCAAGGCAGGCGAGCCCGGCCCGGCGGCTCTCCGCACACCGGGGCGACTGCGGCTCCCGCGGCATCAGGACACTTCTGCCACGCTCGCGGGCGCGTATCCGTTCCTGGCTGAGGGCGGACTCGGTAGCGAAGGCGTGTTTGTCGGCCAGGACCTCTACTCGGGCAGCTCCTTCGTCTATGACCCGTGGGTGCTTTACGCCCGCGGCCTGATCACGGCGCCGAATCTCGTCCTTGCTGGAATCGTGGGCGCCGGCAAGTCAGCGTTGGCGAAGAGCCTTTACACACGCTCGATCCCGTTCGGCCGCCGCGTGTACGTCCCCGGCGACCCGAAGGGCGAGCACACAGCGGTCGCCGAGGCCGTGGGCGGCAAGGCGATCGCTCTCGGACACGGGATGGCCAACAGGCTCAACCCGCTCGATGAGGGCCACCGACCCAACGGGCTCGACGACCTCCAGTGGGCAGCGCAAGTGACCGCTCGACGTCGAGAGCTCGTCGGCGCACTCGCGGAGACAGTGCTCGACCGGCGACTCACTCCGCTGGAGCACACGGCGGTCGATGTCGCCCTCGCCGACGCCGTCCGCTCGTCCGAAGTCCCCGTCCTGCCGATGGTCGTTGACCGGCTCCTCGCCCCCAATCCGACCACAGATACTGACGGCCGCCTCGCCGAGGACGGCCGCCTCGCGGGACACGCCCTGCGACGTCTCGTGGCGGGTGACCTAGCGGGTCTCTTCGACGGACCGTCAACCGTGCGGTTCGACCCGACCTTGCCGATGGTGTCGCTCGACCTGTCGCGCGTGACGGAGAACGCCACGCTGATCTCGGTGCTGATGACCTGCGCTTCGGCCTGGATGGAGTCCGCGCTGCTCGATCCGAGCGGGGGCCAGCGATGGGTCGTGTACGACGAGGCGTGGCGACTCATGTCGCACCCCGCCCTGCTGCGACGCATGGACGCCCACTGGCGCCTCGCGCGGCACTACGGGATCGCGAACATGCTGATCTTCCACAAGCTCTCCGACCTCGACAACGTCGGCGACCAGGGCTCTGCAATGCGCGCCCTCGCCTCATCCCTGCTCGCCAACGCCGACACCCGCGTCGTGTACCGGCAGGAGTCCGACCAGCTCGGCACAACCGCTGCCGCCCTGGGACTCACCGGCACCGAGCAGTCGCTGTTGCCCACGCTCGACACCGGCCAGGGGCTGTGGCGGATCAAGCACAGGTCGCTCGTTGTCCAGCATCAGCTGCACCCAGCTGAGCTGGACCTCTTTGAAACCGGTGCGCGCGCGAGGGGTGCGGCTCCGGCCGCACACCTGACCTCCGACACAGGAGGCATCCGATGAGAGTCCAGACCCGCGATCTCGCGGCCCGCGAGGAGAAGCTCGAGGCCCTACAACAGAAGCTGACGGAGTCGGTTGGCGCTCTGGTCACCGGCGACGACTGGAAGCGCGCACTGGCGTTCGCGGCGAAGTTCCGCTCGCGGTCGTTCAACAATACGTTGCTGATCTACGTCCAGCATTACGCCGCGTTCCAACAGGGCCGCGTGCCGGAGCCGATGCCGACGTACGTCGCCGGCTTCCGCCAGTGGATGAGCCTCAACCGCGCCGTAATGAAGGGACAGTCCGGGTACGCGATTCTCGCCCCGGTCACCGCCAGGTTCGCCTCATCCAATCCCGCTGACCCCGACTCGTGGCACCGACTTGGTCGCGGCGAAAAGCCCGGCTTCGGAGAAGCCGTCCGCTCGAAGCTGATTGGTCTGAAACCGGCGTACGTCTGGGACATCTCACAGACCGACGGCGAGGACATCCCCGAGACACCTCGCCCGACTCTCCTCCAAGGTGTGGCACCTGATGGCCTGTGGGACGGCCTCGCGGACCAGATCACTGCGCAAGGCTTTGAACTGCGGCTCGTGTCGAACGCGAAGTCGATCGGTGGCGCTAACGGGCTGACCGACTACATGACTCGCGAGGTGTCGGTGCGCATGGACATGGACGATGCCGCCCAGGTCAAGACCCTCGCTCACGAACTTGGCCACGTGATGCTCCACGGACCCGACAACGCCGACGCCGCGATGCACCGCGGAATCGCGGAGGTTGAAGCCGAATCCGTTGCCCTCATGGTCGGCGCAGCGCACGGGCTCGCGACCGACGACTACACGATTCCGTACGTCGCCTCCTGGGCCAGCAGCGTTCCGGGCAAGACACCCGTCGAGGTCGTCCAGTCGACCGCCGAACGTGTCCGCGGCGCTGCTGTCACGATCCTCGACAAGCTCGACACTCCGCAGGTCGGTGACGGCAACCCGCCTGGCCTCGACAGAGAGGCCCTGGCCGCAGGCCGTGCCACCGGACCTATGCAGACGACCGCCCAGCGACAAGTGGAGCCGGTCGGACTATGAGCATGCTCAACCCTGCCGCGCCCTATCGCCGAGACGATCGCTCGACTCTGCGGGTGCCAGTCGTGATGCCGTTAGTCGAGGTCGTCGTCGACGCGGACGGATTTCTGACCGTCACACTCGATCGAGAGCCCTACTCGGCAGACGGGGCCCTGCGACGCGAGGACCTGCGGCGCACCCTGGTCGATATTGCCTCCGACCTTGCGACGCCGATCCGAGTCGAGGTGCGTGAGGCAGACGACTCCACCTTCACCGACATCATCACCCCCAACCAACGCGATGCTGAGCCTGCGCCCGCCGCCCGTCGCGTGCTCGCCTCTCCATTCGGCATCTCTGGCGATGGGTTCACGGCCGGCGAGGAGGTGGAGGTCTGCGTCGTCGTCGCGCGGCAGGTGGCTGCGGACGACGGCAGTACGCAACTGCGCCTGCCACCTGCTTTGCTCGCCTCCCACCCGGAAGTCGTCCTCGTTGGTCGAACCTCGGGTGCCGTCGCGCTGAGTGGCGGTGCGGCGTGAATCCCCGCGGGCAGGGCGTGGACGACGATCTGGTCAACCTCGGGCTCATCGTCATCGCCGCTGTCGGCTTCATCGCCGCGATCCTGCGACTCGCCGGCTCGGCCGCTGCTTGGCTGTTCGGCGGTTCCCAACCGAACGGCGGCTGGGAGTCCGGAATCGGTGTGCTGAGCCACCCGGGCGACCCTGCCTCAGCCCTCGGCAGCACAGGCCTCTCGCCGTGGGCCTACTGGTTGGTGTTGATCGTGATGGTCGCGGCGGCCGTCGCCCTCGCAGTCGTGGTGTGGCGGCGCATCGGATCGATGAAACACAAGACGTCGCACGACCCGCGTCGCCTAGCCGGAGTCGCCACTGGGCGCGACGTACGAGCCGTCGCCTCACGACGGGCACTCCTGTCACGCGGCAGGACGCTCCGCCCATCGATGGATAACCCGTCGCCCGCCGACGTCGGCTACCTGCTGGGCCGCTCACGCGGCCAAGGAGTGTGGGCATCTGTCGAGGACTCGATCCTGCTGCTCGGCCCACCCCGCTCAGGGAAGGGCCTGCACGTCGTCATCAACGCGGTCCTCGACGCTCCCGGCGCAGTCATCACCACCGCGACCCGACCCGACAACATCGCCGCGACGCTGACTGCGCGGCAGGCTCGCGGCCCAGTCGCTGTCTTCGATCCGCAACGCCTCGCCGACGGACTGCCTGCTGGACTTCGCTGGTCTCCCGTCCGTGGATGCGAGGACCCGCTGACGGCGATGATTCGCGCCACCGGTCTCGCCTCGGCCACAGGTCTCTCGACGGGAGGCGTCGAGTCGGGCGGCTTCTGGGAGGGCAAGACCCGCACCGCGCTTCAAGCTCTGCTTCATGCGGCGGCGCTCGACAACCGGACGCCGCGTGAACTGTTCGGCTGGACACTTTCGCCATCGGCCGCGGCAGACGCGGTTGCGATTCTGTCGAGCAACCCGAATGCCGCGCCGGGTTGGGCCGACTCGCTGGACTCGATGATCCATTCAGATCCACGCACTCGAGATTCGATCTGGATGGGTGTCTCCCTAGCTCTCTCGTGCCTTGCCGATCCGCGGGTCCTCGACGCCGTGTCGCCGAAGCCAGGCGAGCACTTCGACCCGGTCGACTTTCTCACGACCAACGGCACGCTCTACCTGCTCGCGACTGGCGCCGGCGCGGGCGCATCGTGGTCGTTGGTCGCCGCGTTCATCGAGGATCTCGTCGAGACGGCACGTCACTTGGCCGCCGCGTCGCCCGGGGCACGACTCGACCCACCGCTCCTGCTCGCGTTGGACGAGATCGGCAACCTCTCGCCACTACCGTCGCTACCTGTGCTCATGGCCGAGGGCGGCGGCACAGGGATCACGACGATGCCAGTCCTTCAGTCGCTGTCGCAGGCACGCGACAAGTGGGGCGACCACGCGGCCGGCGCGATCTGGGACGCCTCCATCGTGAAGGTCATCCTCGGGGGCACGTCCTCGGCGCGTGACCTCCAGGACCTGTCCGTGCTCATCGGCGAACGCGACGAACGCACCGACACCGTCTCCGTCGGCGACTACGGCTCCCGCTCGTTGCAGCGGTCCACCCGACGGGTGCCCGTCATGCCACCCGAATCCATCCGGACGCTCTCGTTCGGCACCGCGCTCGTTCTGCTCCGCAGCGCCCCTCCACTGGTGACGGACCTTCGTCCCTGGACGGCACGCAAAGAGGCAGATCAGCTCGGCGCGGACCGCACCGCCGTCGAGGGAGCCCTCCGCCGACGTTGAACCAGCGGATTCGTCGGTGCGGCCCGCTACGGTCCCGACTTGAGGCAGGCACCAGCCGGCTGAGGACGAGAGGGCACCAATGTTTGACCACGACCGTGATATTCCACGCGCCTACACGGTGCCCGGTCTGGCCCACACGGCGGCGAGCGCGCTGGCGGTGACGTGGGCGCTGGAGCAGGCGAAGACCCTCGGTGAGCAGGTCGCGTTGTACGCCCCCGGCAAGCAGAACCTCAACGACGTTCAGCGCGACCATCCAGCCGTCCACGCTCTCATTTCGCGGGGGGTGCCGGTTCGCACATGGCGCGATCATCATCCAGGTCATGGTGTGGTGATCGCGTTGTGGCCGGACGAGAAGCACTTGTTGGAAGCCGACGAGAGCAGTGCCACGCAGGCGCTGGTGTCGGTCACCTGGAACGCGAAGGACACGCTCGCGTGGGCGCAAGCCAAGAACGCGGCGCCCCTCGGTGGTACTCGTCCTGACATCAGCCCGATTCGGGCACTCGACCCGGTGGTCGCTGTCGCGATCGATGGGCTCGGTGTCGTTGTCGGACAACACAAGCCCGTCGACGGCTACTACCGCGGCGCTATTGGGAAGGGGCTAACCATCCTGCTCCGGGCCGGTTACGCGCTGGACCCCACGGCGCTGCACGCACACGCTATCGGCCACGGTTGGCGTGCCGACAACGCTCACACCCTCCGCGAGGTCGCCACCCGGATCAATGAAGGTCGTGTCATCCAAGGGATGAAGACCGCGCCCCTCCGCGACGACATCCTCGACCACTGGCGCGCAGGCGCCGCCGATCCCGACGAGGACGAGGCATGAGCGGCACGCGGGACATTGCGTTCGGCAATCTGGATCGACCGGCAGCTCGCGTTAACCCGCCCTCCGGGCCGAGCTTCGGAGATGTCGTCTCGGCAACCAGCCGCCCGACGTCCAAGGTCGAAGACAGCGTGAAGGACTTCCTCCGTGAATCCGGGTTCCGTGTCACGAAGGGCCCAATGGGCGTGGTTTGCCATCACCCGGACGAACGCGGTCGCAGCCTCACCCTCACCCCCGACATCGTTCTCCGCGAACTATGGCTCGCCATCGAGGTCGACCCGTGCGGTCCCGTCGGGAGCCATGGCTACAGCCACGCTGGCGCCGAGGAGAAGGACCGGACCCGAAACGCGCTCCTCGCCGCCGTGGGCTGGACCGTCATCCGTCTCCGCCTCGGAGCGACGGAGGGCGCACAAATCGGTGAACGCGACCTCATCATCGAGTCGAGCGGGTTCACCAGGGCAGCGCAGACCGCGCTTCTCGAAGCGATCGAGGACTACCGCCAGGAGCGTCCTCCCCGTGTGCGGGTCGTCCCCAAGGGCAAGACCCCGGCGACTGCCGCCCGACGCTCACATGTGGTCAACATCGGGCTCGACCGATACAGCGACGACACCTACTGGTTCACCTGGTACCCGGTCCTCGACGAAGCCGAGAACCACAAGTACCGGCTCGCTGCCGATGGCCGCTACCTCTACGCCCGCACCGGCCGGGGCTCCGCGTTCGTCGCCGAAGTCGGCCTTCACCAGGTCGACCGGGCCGACTGGAGGGCCAGGCTGACCGACTACCTCGCCGACAAGACCCCGGCCAGCCTCCGAGGTACCACCAAATGGCCCTGGGGCGACACCCTTCTGATTCCAGCCCTACCAGACGACCAGGTAGGCAATGAGATCATCCGAGCCAGCGACCACGAGAAACAGACCATCGACCGCATCGAATTCTGGTTCACCATCAGCGGCGACTCCATTGGCGGCTGGACATCAGACGCCTTGCGCCGTGCGGACGAGACGCCAATCGTGACAATCCACCCCGCCGCGGCCGCCCTCGGCTACCGATTCGTTGAGGTCACCCTCGATCGCGGCCACCGAGGTTCCTACCAGCGCATCACCGTCAGCCGCGCCGCCGCCTGAGTCGCGGTCGGCGGAGGCTACTGATGGACTCCTCCCGCCGGCGTCCCCTCCTGCGACCGAGCCGACGGGCTCCGAACGATGGACGGCCACACGCAGAACTGCGCTGAGCTACCAGCACGACTACAGGGCGAACGGATTAGATCGCACACCTGACTTCTGAGAGCGGTCGCCACCCGAGGCGCCGCGCGACATCAGGAGTCAGCATGACGATTCCCATCCAGATGAGCCTGCACGGGTTCATCGCGACTGCGCCGCAGCTCAACTTCACCGGCAACGGCGCGGCGCGCTTCTACGCCCGAGTCGGTGTCGAGCACTACCGCAAGGAGACCGACGGCAGCTTCACGAAGCTGGACTCGACCTTCCACGACATGGTCGCCTACGCCAAGACGGCCGAGCGCGCGTACGCGAACTTCAAGGTTGGCGACAACTTCGTCGCGTCGGGCTACACGAGCGAGTACGAGGTCGACCGCAACGGCCAGGCCGAGGCCCGCGAGGAGTTCGTCGCCCGCCGGATCGGGCACGACCTCGCCCGCACCAAGTACGACGTCGACCGGACGCCGTCGCGTCAGCTCGACCCGCCGAACCTCGATCTGCCAGTGGGCAAGGAGCCGGCCAAGGTCGTCGGTCTCTAAGGCTGCGCGATGACCACCGACATCGAGCAGGACCAGCTCACCTTCATCGAGCCGGACGACTACGCCGTTGGTGGCGACCACCCGAGCGGCAGCCCCGAGCGTCCCAGGGCTGCCGGCTCGGAGGACGAGCCACCGCGCCCGATCAACTGGAACCTGCTGACGGCTGACGAGGCCGAGGCCGAGTGGCTCGACCTCAACGCGTGGGTGAACTGGCTGCGGACGACGTACGGACTTCCGCCGACGGTCGTGCCGCCGTACTGGCATCGCCACGACGAGCTGGTCTGGGAGCTCTCGGCCCTGCACACGCACTGGCTCAACGCCTACGACCAAGAGGGCAGCCCCTCGGCGCCGTTGGCGTGGCACCGCGACTTCGCCGACGCCCGGAACCGGCTGCGCGAGTGGGTCTCCACCTCGGGCACGAAGCTCGACCGCGACCGGCCCACACGGCTCACGACGTGGCCGGGCGAAGAGCCGGCCGAGTCCGGCAGCGAGACCGAAATCGAAGACCGCGACGCCGACTTCATCGCCTACGTCCTCGAAGACGTCGCGGCTCGACGTCGCATCGAGGAAGACGCTCGGCTGCTCGTCCGAGCGTCCTGACTCTCCTCGCCCCCGCCTGTCCACCGAGTTGTCCACAGCTCGCACAACCGGATCGGCGCCATCCCACCACCCGGCCAGACGGTGAAAGGCGATCCACCCCACGAAAGGACCTGGCATGTTGCTCGCCCACGCGGTCACTCTTGCAGAGGCGCGGTCATACCTCGCGGCTCTCGCCGATCGAACACTGACCTTCGACGCATCGGTCGAGTACGAGCGCGTCCTGCTCCAACTCGACTTCCTCCACGGGGACTTCATCCCCGGCATCTCGCGCGTCCCGGCATACAGCCGCGACGTCCTGTTCGACGTCGCGTATGCCGCCATCGAAGAGCTCGGCGAGCACGGGATCGACCTTCTCTCCGTCGAGCTGCTGGTCGACATGCTGGAGGTGGCCTGGGCGAAGGACCTGCCCTGATGTACGGCGAGAACAGCGGCCATCTCCGCGACGCCATGGGCGCGCTCCTACGCGAACACCGCATCCAGCAGCGCCTCGGCGGCAAAGGCACCCACACCGTGCCCGAGACCACCACCCTCGCCGAACGCGAGGAACTCGGCCGGCAGATCCGCCGTTACCGCGAATGCGTGCTGACCTGGAGCCTGCAGGCCGTCCGCGCCGCCAACCCGCGCGCCGACCTCGGAGGCACCACCGTCCACAGCCGGGGGCCAGCCGAAGAGCTGCGGTTCCGACTCACGGAGGCACTGACGGCGTCGAGTGCCGACCTAGCGCCTGCCGTGGAACTCACCACCGAACAGCAGTTCGCCACCGTCGAGGCCTGGCGACAGGCCGCCCGTGCTGCGGTGCTCGGCGAACACGACTTCCCAGCCGGAGTTCGTTACAGCGACCTGACCGACCAGCAGTGCATGACGGTACTCAAGGACGCCGCCGACGTTGTCCGCGGACTCATCGCGCTCGACCGCCGCTACTCGAACGTGCCCGGCTGGGAGAAGCTCCACAACCAAGGGTGGCTCGGCCGCGCCGCGGAGACGTGCGCCGCTCACGCCGGGCACGACGAGCCCGACTACGCCGTCGACCGCCAGGGATGGCAGCCGAAACCTGAACCAATGGACGGCCCTGCGATGCCGGGCCTGGCTGGAGTTATGCAGGCGGAGTACAACCTGCTGTTGAACCTCGACGAGATCCCCGACGCCCGCAGCCTCCGCGTCGTCATGGACTCCCAGCGCGTCATCACCCATGAGGCAACGCTGCGGGTGGCCGAAGCCGAGTCCGACCTGACATCGAGGTGGACGGCCCGCGTGACGACGTACACGAAGCTGGTTCAGGAAACCCGTGATCTCGGCGGCGTCCTCGGCAGAAACCGCGCCGCAGGCCACGGCGCGCTCGCTGCCAGCCGCGCGCAGAAGCTCGGCCCCAAGCCGCTGACCGATCCCAATCAGCTCCGGCAACTCGACCGCCTCTTCAACCGCATCGACCAACGCGTGTACGCGGCAGTCGAGCACGGGGTCCGCGAACGGCTCTACTTCCTCCGCGTCCCCATCGCACGCATCGATGACCACTCGCCTGGCCCCGTCAAGGGACAACGGCAGCGCTATGCGCCGATCACGTCACCCGCCCAGACCGACCTCATCGCCATCGTCCGCAACGAGCTGCGACCCGGGCCGATCCGTCTGAGTCCGCCAGACGGTTCCGCAAGGAGCCGCGCCGACTTCGATGCCGCGATCAATCACCGGCCCGGGGATGACCCGGGACCATCGCTTGCGCTGTGATCAGGCGCTGAGTGCCTTGCGACGTACTGCCGCGAGGTCTGTCTCCAGCTTGTCCAGCGCGGCCTTGAGGTCGTCGACCGGGGCGATTGCCTGGAGCACGAGCGAACGCACCACCGTCGAGATCGGCAAACCTCGCTGCTCGGCGTACGCCGTCAGCTCGTCGAACTCATCCTCACGGAAGCGAACCTGAAGGTTGCGAGCCCTGGGATGTCCACTAGTGACTTTGACGTGGGCAGGCAACGGAGCGCTGGGGTCGCTGGTGAGCTCCGCTTCCTCAGCCGCCTTCGCCTCGGCGGCGATCAGGTCCTCAATCTTCGTGCCCATCGTCGTCTCCTTCCTCTCCGTCGTCGTTTCCTCGGCTGTAAATGCTGCGGTCCTTGCTGTTGGACACCCAACCGTTCGCGCCGAACTCGGTCCCGTCGTGCACAACGACGATGACAGTGATGATGTCGTCTGCGGCGACCGAGAACCCGATGATCCTGACGCTTTGCCCGCTTCTGCTGTTGTAGTCCGGGTCGATCACAATCCGGTTCGGGTCTCCGAGCGCTTCGTTGGCGACGTCAGGCGTGATGCCGTGGTTGGCCTTCATGTGCGCTGCGCCGTGGGTCCAGTCGACGCGCTCGAACCCTCGGTTATCGTAATGCATTTCATTACGAATAGGTAGTGGCGTGACTTCGGCCTCGGCCTCGGCCGGCCGCTCGCTTTCAGACGACATCCCCATCACCGCCCCTCCGGGGAGCCAGTGCCTCCAAGATGTCGGCCGTCACCGGGTCGACGTTCTCGTCCGGCTGGATGTAGTGCTCCTTCGTGATCTTCGTCGACGTGTGCCCGAGCATTTCGGCCGCGAGATCGGGGCCGCTAGCGCGGTCAAGGAAGGTCGCCACTGTCCGTCGGAAGGAGTGCGGGGTGACGCCTTGGATCTCGACGTCCTCCAGCACCGCCCGCAGGCGGCGACGGATGTTATTGGTGGTCAGCGGGGTGTGGTTGCGGCTGAAGAAGATCAGGTGGTCCGGGTCTTCCTCGGAGATCAGGACGAGACGCTGCCGGAGCACCTCAGCTACGAAGGACGGGACGGACACGGTCCGGGTCGACTTCTGCGTCTTGGGGTGGTGCTGGCGATGGGTGGGCTTTCCCCTCGGCGACACGATGGTCCCGCAGATGCGTACCGTCGCAGGGGAGACGGTGACATCGACGTCGCACTTGCGGATCGCCAGTACCTCGCCGATGCGGGCCGACGTCCCGAGCAGGACCTCGATGATCTGCTCCAACTGCCCGTCTGGCGGCGGGCCGGCGAACCCAACACCTCGACGCCAACTCCGAGCTGCCTCCCGGATCGCTTCGATCTCTTCGATGGTGAGCGCCTTGGCCTGCGAGGGCGGCTTGTGGAGCTTCGCGGTGTCACGCACCGGGTTCTCCCGCAGGGCGTCGTACCGAACAGCCAGACCGAACGCGAGGCTAAGTACCGTCTTAGCCTGCTTCGCGGTGCTGTAACTCTTGCTCGCCGCCAGCGCCTTAAGGAAGCGGTCGACCCGACCGACCGTCACCTCTCTCAGGGCATAGTGCTCGAACACCGGCAGCACGAGCTGGCGCATGTTGCGCTCGTACAGCGCCCGTGTGCTCTCAGCCACCTTTCCCGTCAGGTCAAGGTCATCGAGCCACAGGTCGACGAGCTGCTTGAACGAGCTGTCCGGGGTGATCTCGTTGTAGTTGGTCCGGCTCGTACGGGTCCCGAGCTGCTCCTTGAGGTTTCGCTCGGCAGTCTTCTGCGTCGCGCCGACCGCCGAAACCCGACGGACCTGGCCGTCATCGTCGCGGTAGCGAGCCCGAGCCCGGACCAGGCCGGACGGCGTCCTCTCGAAATGAATCTCCCCGAAGGTCCCGATAGGTGTGCGCGGCCTACCCATGACCGATCACCCAGCCTTGTCCGCCGAATCGATCTGATCGAAGCCGCGCTGCTGGCTGAGCCAGTCCCGAACGTCGCAGACGAAGTACCGGACGTGACGACCGACCCGCACCGAGCAAGGGCCGGTGCCTTCCTGACGCCACTTGTAGAGCGTCTTGATGGGTACGCCGAGATACTCGGAGAGCTCCTCGATGCCGATCAACGGCTCCAGGCCGTTCAGTGTGTTGGTCTCCATGACCAACAGGTGCGCTTCCATGCCCGCGGCTGCGGGCAACATCGAGCACCGACGGGCACAGATTCCGCGGGAGACACCCACGCCGGGCGTTCAGCCCGAGTATTTGGACACTTTCTGCCCACACGATCAAATCACCAAACCAAACAGGGCCGTGGATCCACTGGATCCACGGCCCTGACGAGTAGCGGGGGCAGGATTTGAACCTGCGACCTCTGGGTTATGAGCCCAGCGAGCTACCGAGCTGCTCCACCCCGCGTCGGTGAAGAAAAGGTTACCGGCGGGCGCTGCGTACTCCAAATCGAGGGGGCCGCTCGATGTGGTCGGATGCTCGTGCAACCCCGGCGGGTGCGAGATCCGTCTTCGGGGCATGAGACCACCATCCGACCGGAGGTGCCGGTGAAGCGCGACCGCGAGTTCGAGGAATTCGTGCGCCGCCGACGCCGCGCCCTGCTCACCACCGCGACCGCCCTGACCGCCGGGGACGCGTTCCTGGCTGAGGACCTCGTGCAGGGCACGCTGGTCCGTCTCTACCTCGCCTGGAGGCGAGCGCGGTCGGGGAACGTCGACGCCTACGCCCGGCGGGTGCTGGTGAACGCGTTCATCGACCACCGTCGTCGCCCGTTCGTACGCCGGGAACAGGTCGTCGCCGCTCCCCCGGACGCCCCGGCGCCCGGTGACGGCGACCTCGACCACACGCGGCTTCTCGCCGCGCTGGCCGCGCTGCCGCCACGGATGCGCGCCGCGGTGGTCCTGCGCCACGTCGACGACCTCAGCGTCGAGGACGCCGCCGCGGCGCTGGGCTGCAGCACCGGCACCGTCAAGAGCCAGACCGCCCGAGCGCTCGCCAAGCTGCGCGACGCCCTCGGTGCGCCCACCGAACCGTTCGTCACCTCTGTCCAGGGAGACCGCTCATGAACCACGTCATCGAAGACCTCGGCCGGCTGCGTACCCGCACCGCCACCGATCAGACCGTCCCGGACGACGTCGTCCGTCGCGACCTGGCGCGCGGACGGGCCGCGCTCACCCGTCGCCGCGCGCGCCGCGCGGTCACCGGCCTCGGCGCGACGGCGGCCGCCGCCGTGCTCACGGTCAGCGTGATCTCGGCAGGCTCGACCTCGGACCCGCGCCCGCGTGGTGGTTCCGGCGTCGACCTCGTCGCCTACACCGGGGCCCAGCTCCCCGGGTTCACGGTGGCGAAGGTGCCGGAGGGTTTCGTCCTCCAGGGTGCGAACGAGTACAGCCTCGACATCGCCCGCCCCGACGACCACTCCTCGCTCGACGACTACCAGGGCAAGCTCGTCGTGATGCTCCAGTCCCGCGACGCCACGGGCACCCCGACCGGCACACACGTCGAGATCAGCGGCAGGCCCGGCACGATCTCGACGTACGACCCGACCGCGAAGCAGCTCTTCTACTCCGACGGCACCCACGACATCGTGGTGCAGGCGCCGACCGGGCTCGGGTTGTCCGACGCGGAGCTCGTCGAGTTCGCCTCGGGAGTCACGGTCACCACCGAGGCCGTCGCCGGCGTCGGCTGAGCCGAGCCGGCCGAGGACTCAGGCCAGCAGCAGCTCGCAGGCGCGGCGGGTGTCCAGCTCCGCCTCGCCTGCGGGCGTGCGGCCGTTGAGCACGGTCATCAGCACGCCGAACCAGCACAGGATCACCAGGCGCGCGCGGCGACGCGCGTCCTGCGTGCGCTCCTCGTCGAGACCGGCGGTGCGCATCACCAGCTCCTCGAAGACCGCGTCGATCTGGTCGGACGCCGAGCCGGGCACCTTCTGGGCCAGGTTGTTGGCCTGGATCATCGACAGCGAGAGCTGCGGGTGGTCGAGCATGTCGCGGCCGATCCGGATCAGCAGCTCGGCGACAGCAGCGACCGCGTCGTCGCCGGGGGCCGGGCTCACCGCCTCGTCGTGCAGCCGAAGGACCTGGGAGCGCATCACCGCGGCGAACAGGTGGATCTTCGACGGGAAGTAGCGGTACAGCGTCGCGATCGCCACCCCGGCCTCGCGGGCCACGTCCTGCATCTGCACGCGCTCGAGCTCGTCACGCTCGCCGAGTCGCGCGGCCGCACGGAGGATCCGGCGATAGCGTGCTTTCTGGCCCGCCGAGCTGGGCTCAGCGGGGACGCGTGACTCGCCGACGCGCGGCACGGAACCTCCCGGGTTGCAGGGGACGGTCGCCACCGGCGACCAGAATGGCCTTCAGTATGGCGGAACGAGGAGGCTCCATGACGGACCGCGACGACATCGTCGAGGCGCTGGCGGTCGTGGCGGCCGCGATCGACGCGCGCGACTGGGACACCCTCCGGGCGCGCTTCACGCCGGACACCGTGGCCTACGGCGCCCGTGGCGTCGACGGCCTCGTCGCGCAGCTGGAGGCCTTCATCGGCGGTGTCGGCGTGACCCAGCACCTGCTCGGCAACCACCGGGTCACCGTCGACGGCGACACGGCGCGCTCGCTGACCTACGGGAGGATCCACCACGTGGGCGCGGGCCCGAGGGAGGGCGCGTTCTACGAGTGCATGGGTGAGTACGACGACCACTGGGTGCGCACCGACGCGGGCTGGCAGATCTCCCGCCGCTGGTTCGAGATCAGGATCGAGCTCGGCGACGTGGCCGTGCTCCGCCCGGCCCAGTAGGGCCCGGGGGTTTCGAGGTGGTTCCTGAGGAGGTCGCGCAGCGAC
>NZ_RJSF01000042.1:0-86 GCF_003725535.1 Nocardioides pocheonensis
TTGACGAACCCGTCGTAGCGGACCCCGAAGGTCGGGTTGGCCGATCCGTAGACCTTGGTGAAGTGGTCCACGGCGACGGTGGAGTC
>NZ_RJSF01000042.1:260-451 GCF_003725535.1 Nocardioides pocheonensis
GCCGGTGACGTAGCTGAAGGTGTAGTTGGTGCTGGTCAGGCCCTTCGGGGTGACGTCGTAGGCACCCACGTTGCTGGCCGCGGTGGCGGTGGTGTCGAACCCGAGGGTGCCGCCCAGCGAGCCGGGGCCGTCGCCGTTGACGAACCCGTCGTAGCGGACGCCGAACGTCGGGTTGGTGGTGCCGTAGACCT
>NZ_RJSF01000048.1 GCF_003725535.1 Nocardioides pocheonensis
GCTGCGCAACCGCGCCTCAACCACCCGACGGTCGAGGCACGGGCGGTTTCGGCAGGCTCAACCAGCGGTGGTCGAGCCTGCCGAAACCTCCTCCAGCCCCCAGGGCGATCCGTAGGCGGTGAGCAGGTCGAGGAACGGCACGGCGTCGAACGCCTCGGGCCCGAGGATCCCCGTGCCGGACCAGGCGCCGGTGGCCAGCAGCTCGAGCGCGACCACCGGGTTGATCGCGGTCTGCCAGACCACGCACTGGTGGCCGTACTCCTGCATCGACCAGTCGTTGTCGACGACATGGAACAGATAGGAGCTTCGGGGCAGTCCGTCCTTGCCCGTGCCGGTGACGTGCAGGCCGGCACAGGTCTTGCCGTGCATCCGGTCGCCGAGCCTCGCGGGGTCGGGCAGGCAGGCCGCCACCACGTCGCGCGGCGAGACCTCAGCCGTTGCCGCCGCTCGTCCTGAGCCTGCCGAAGGGACCCGCACCTTGTCGGTGCGGTCGAGGCCGAGCTTGTGCAGGGTCTTGAGCACCTCGATGAACTCGTTGCCGAGGCCGTACTTGAAGGTGACCCGCTTCGCCTCGACCCACCGAGGCATGAGGAGCACCTCCTCGTGCTCGACGTTCACGCACTCGACCGGCCCGATCCCTTCGGGGAAGTCGAAGACCTCGGGCTCGCTGAAGGGCGCGGTGGTGAACCACCCGCGGTCCCGCTCCCACACCACGGGCGGGTTGAGGCACTCCTCGATCGTGGTCCAGATCGAGAACGACGGGGCGAAGTCGTAGCCGTCCACGGTGAGGTTCGACCCGTCCCGGGTGCCCAGCTCGTCGATCTCGGAGAAGAGGTGGTCGGCGGCGTACCGGGCGAAGACGTCGGAGAGGCCGGGCTCCACACCCATCCCCACGAGGGCGAGGCGCCCGGCCTGCTCCCAGTCCGCCGCACGGGCGAACTGCTCGTCCCCCAGCTTGACGCCGCACTCCTCGTACGGGCGCTCGGCGTGCGGCCGCGACAGGCTCATGGCCATGTCGAGGTAGTCCGCGCCCGCCGCGAAGGCACCGTCGAAGATCGGCATGACGAAGCGCGGGTCGACCGCGTTCATCACGTGCGTCGCGTTGAACTCCCGCGCCAGCGTCGCGACCGACTCGGCGCTGGACGCGTCCACGCGGGCCGCCGTGAACCGGCCGTCGGCCGCCTCGACCACGGCCTTCTCGGCCCGCGCCTCGTCGTGGTCGGCGACCAGGCAGGCCTCGAAGAAGTGCCGTCGGCGCGCGATCGCGACGAACGCCGAGCCGACGCCGCCCGCGCCCACCAGCAGGATCCGCACGGGGTCAGCCCTCCCCGAGGAAGCTCATCACGTGCTTGATCCGGGTGTAGTCCTCGAGCCCGTACATCGAGAGGTCCTTCCCGTAGCCACTGTGCTTGAAGCCGCCGTGCGGCATCTCGGAGACGAACGGGATGTGCGTGTTGATCCAGACCACGCCGAAGTCGAGGTCCCGGCTCATCCGCAGGGCGCGCGCGTGGTCGCGCGTCCACACGCTCGAGGACAGGCCGTACTCGACGCCGTTGGCCCAGCGCAGCGCCTCGGCCTCGTCGTCGAAGCGCTGGACCGTGATCACCGGCCCGAAGATCTCGCTCTGGATCTGCTCGTCGTCCTGCCTCAGGCCGGACAGCACCGTCGGCTGGTAGAAGTAGCCCTGCTCTCCCCCGGCGACGTCGGCCCGTCCGCCACCGGCCTCGACGTTCGCGTGGTCCGGCAGCCGGTCGACCATCCCGGAGACCCGGGCGAGCTGGTCGGGGTTGTTCAGCGGACCGAAGAGCACGTCCTCGTCGTCGGGCATGCCGGTCTTCAGCGTGCGGGCCTGCTCGGTGAGCGCCGAGACGAAGTCGTCGTGGATGCGCGGACCGGCCAGCACCCGGGTCGCCGCCGTGCAGTCCTGACCGGCGTTGAAGTAGCCGGCCGTCGCGATCGCCTCGGCTGCCGCCTCGAGGTCGGCGTCGTCGAAGACGATCACCGGCGCCTTGCCCCCGAGCTCGAGGTGGACGCGCTTGAGGTCCGTCGCGGCCGCACCGGCGACCTCCATCCCGGCGCGGACCGACCCCGTGATCGACACCATCTGCGGCGTCTTGTGGGTCACCAGCAGACGACCGGTGTCGCGGTCGCCGGTCACGACGTTCAGGACTCCCGGCGGCAGGAACTCCTGGCAGATCTCCGCGAGCAGGACCGACGAGGCAGGGGTCGTGTCACTCGGCTTGAGCACCACGGTGTTGCCGGCGGCCAGGGCCGGCGCGATCTTCCAGATCATCATCATCAGCGGGTAGTTCCACGGCGTCACCTGACCGACCACGCCGATCGGCTCGCGACGGATCCACGAGGTGTGGCCGGGGAGGTACTCACCGGCGGACTTCCCCTCGAGCACCCGCGCGGCGCCGGCGAAGAACCGGAAGTGGTCGGAGCTGGGTGGCAGCTCCTCGCTCGCGGTGAGACCGATCGGCTTGCCGGTGTCCTTGACCTCGACGGCGACGATCTCGTCGGCGCGGGCGTCGATCGCGTCGGCGATCTTCAGCAGCGCCTCGCTGCGCTCCTTGGGGCTGGTCCGCCCCCAGGTCTCGAACGCTGCCGCGGCCGCGGCGTACGCGCGGTCGACGTCCTCGGCACCGCTGGCCGGGGCGGCGGCGTAGACCGCACCCGTGGTCGGGTCGACCACGTCGTACGTCGCACCGGACGCCGCCTCGACGAGCTCGCCGCCGACGACGTTCTTGAGCACCTTCAGGTCGCTGTTCTCAGGCATGGCAGAAGTCAACCGGCCAGCGCGACGGTGGTCAAGCAACTCACAACGAAATCCGCAGGTTGTTCGCGCCCGGACCTACGAAAGCATCACTTCAGGCCGCTGGAGCATGCGGATTCACTTGCTGATCCCGGATCGGCTTGGCACACTGGCGGCCATGACCGACTCCAGCTCCGGCGGTGCCGACCAGGCGCGCCAGCAGGCCGCCCGGGACCACCTGTGGATGCACTTCACCCGCCACTCCTCCTACGACCGGGCGGAGATCCCCACGATCGTGCGCGGAGACGGTGCCTACATCTACGACGCCCACGGCCGGCGCTACCTCGACGGGCTCGCCGGGCTGTTCGTGAGCCAGGTCGGCCACGGTCGCACCGAGCTCGCCGAGGCCGCCGCCAAGCAGGCCTCCGAGCTGGCCTTCTTCCCGCTGTGGTCCTACGCCCACCCGAGCGCGATGGACCTCGCCGCGCGCATCGCCGGCTACGCGCCCGGCGACTTGAACCGGGTCTTCTTCACCACCGGGGGCGGCGAGGCCGTCGAGACCGCGTGGAAGCTGGCCAAGAACTACTTCAAGCTCACCGGCAAGCCCACCAAGCACAAGGTGATCAGCCGGGCGATCGCCTACCACGGCACCCCCCAGGGCGCGCTCTCGATCACCGGCCTGCCCGGGATGAAGGCGCAGTTCGAGCCGTTGGTGCCGAGCACCTTCCGGGTGCCGAACACCAACCTCTACCGCGCGCCCGACCAGTTCCAGGGCGGCCGGCCCGAGGACGCCACGGCGTTCGGGCGCTGGGCCGCGGACCGCATCGCCGAGGTGATCGAGTTCGAGGGCCCCGACACGGTCGCCGCCGTCTTCCTCGAACCGGTGCAGAACTCCGGTGGGTGCTTCCCGCCGCCGCCGGGCTACTTCGAGCGCGTGCGCGAGATCTGCGACGAGTACGACGTGCTCCTGGTGAGCGACGAGGTGATCTGCGCGTTCGGGCGGCTGGGCCACATGTTCGGGGCCGAGCGCTACGGATACCAGCCCGACATCATCACCTGCGCCAAGGGCCTGACCTCGGGCTACGCGCCGCTCGGCGCGATGATCGCCACCGACCGGCTCTTCGAACCGTTCGCCAAGGGCACCGAGTCGTTCCTGCACGGCTACACCTTCGGCGGCCACCCGGTCTCGACCGCGGTCGCGATGGCCAACCTGGACATCTTCGAGCGCGAGCAGCTCAACGAGCACGTCCGCGACACCGAGGGCGCCTTCCGGGCGACGCTGGAGAAGCTGCTCGACCTGCCGCTGGTCGGCGATGTCCGCGGCGACGGGTACTTCTACGGGATCGAGCTGGTCAAGGACAAGGCGACCAAGGAGACCTTCGACGACGCCGAGTCCGAGCGGCTGCTGCGCGGCTTCCTGTCCAAGGCGCTCTTCGAGGCAGGGCTGTACTGCCGTGCCGACGACCGCGGCGACCCGGTCGTCCAGCTCGCGCCCCCGCTGATCTGCGACCAGCAGCACTTCGACGAGATCGAGTCGATCCTGCGGGCCGTGCTGACCGAGGCGGAGAACCACATCGACCCGCTCGAGCACGGGCGCCCGCACCATCGCACCACCGCGGCGGGCTGACCGAGGACGCGTCAGGAGTCGAAGCCGAGGCCCAGCCGGTCCATCGCGCGCAGCCAGAGGTTCTCGCGGCCGCCGTGGCGGTCGGCCCGGGCCAGCGACCACGTGGTCGCCCGGACGCCGGCCCAGCGCAGCGGTTCGGGCGGGAACGGCAGCGGCCGCTCGCGCACCATCCGCAGCGACGTGCGCTCGGTCTCCAGCCCGGCGAGCTGGTCCAGCGCGACCTCGGCGGCGAACCGGGTGGCGCCGACCCCGAGCCCGGTGAAGCCGAGCGCGTAGGCCACGCGTCCGCCGTACGCCGTGCCGTGGAACGCCGTGAACCGCGTGCAGGTGTCGATCACGCCGCCCCACCGGTGCGTGAACCGCAGGCCCTCGAGCTGGGGGAAGGTCGTGAAGAAGTTCGCCGCGAGCGTCTCGAAGGTTTCCGGTCGCTGCTCGTACGTCGCCCGCTGCCGGCTCCCGAAGTGGTAGATCGCGTCGTACCCGCCCCACAGGATCCGGCCGTCGCGCGTGGTGCGGTAGTAGTGGAAGCGGTTGGTCCGGTCCGAGATGCCCTCCCGGCCCTCCCAGCCGATCGCGGCCCGCTGGGCCGGTGACAGCGGCTCGGTCATCAGCGCGTAGTCGTAGACCGGCACCGTCATCAGCCGCAGCCGGCGCAGCAGCGGCCGGGCCGCGTTGGTCGCCAGCACGACCCGGTCCGCCGAGACGAACCCGCCGGCGGTGCGTACCTGCAGGCGCCCGCCCTCGTCCGAGAGCCCCTGCACACGCGTGTGCTCGGCGATCCGCACACCGGCGCGCAGGCAGGCCTGCCGCAACCCCCAGGCCAGCCGCGCGGGCTCCACGAGCGCGCAGTCCGGGTCGTGCAGCGCCGCGCGGTAGGTGGGCGAGGACACTCGCCGGCGCAGGGCATCCTCCCCCAGCAGGGCCAGGGTGTGCCCGATGGCTGACGCGGCCTGCTGCTCCTCACGCAGGTCGGCGACCTGGTGCTCCGAGGTCGCGACACTGAGCGAGCCCGACCGCAGGAAGTCGCAGTCGATGCCGTGCTCGGCGATGGCCGTCTCGATCGCGTCGAGGTTCTCGCGGCCCAGCCTGACCAGCGTGGGCATCTCCTCGGGCCAGCGGGCCAGGCCGTTGCCCAGGCCGTGCGTGAGGCTGGCCTCGCAGAAGCCGCCGTTGCGACCGCTCGCCGCGTGGCCGCAGGTGTCCGCCTCGACCACGAGCACGTCGCGATCCGGCTCCCGCGTGACCGCGAGCAAGGCGGTCCACAGGCCGAGGTACCCACCGCCGACGACGACGAGGTCGGCGTGCACCGGCCCGGTCAGCGGCGCCGCCGGCTCCGGCCTCCTCGGGTCGTCGAGCCAGTACGGCACCGGGGCCGCGTCGGCAAGGGCAGCTCCCGGGTCAGCGGGCGAGCGCACGGGTCTGGCGCCGGTTGTTGACCTCACCGCCGACGACGAGCACGATCGCGATCAGGAACATCACCGTGCCGATCACGTTCACCTGCATCGGCACTCCGCGCTGCGCGGCACCCCAGACGAACATCGGGAAGGTCGTCGTCTGACCGGCGTTGAGGTTCGTGATGATGAAGTCGTCGAACGACAGCGAGAACGCCAGCAGCGCGGCCGCGAGGATGCCCGGCAGCACCAGCGGGAAGGTCACCCGCCAGAACGTCTCCCGTTCGTTGGCGTAGAGGTCCATCGCCGCCTGCTCGAGGTTGTCGTCCAGGCCGGACAGGCGGGCCTTGACCGTGACGATCACGAAGGACAGGCAGAACATCACGTGGGCGATGAAGATCGTCCAGAAGCCGAGCCGGCCCCCGAAACCCCGGGCCACGAACAGCGCCAGCAGGGAGGAGCCCATCACGATCTCCGGCGAGGCCATCGGCAGGAAGATCACCGTGTTCGCGAACGACCGGCCCCTGAACTCGTGCCGGACCAGCCCGAAGGCGGCCATCGTGCCGATGATCGTGGCGACCAGCGTGGCCAGCAGGCCGATGCCGACGCTGATCCCCACCGCGTGGCACATCCCGGCCGGACCGCACGGGTGCGCCCAGTTGTGCAGGGTGAAGTCGTGGAACCGGTAGACGTTCTTGGACTTGCCGGGGTCGTTGAAGCTCATCAGGACCACGACCGCGATCGGCACGAACATGTAGACGAGGACCACGATCCCGAGCGCGAGGACCAGGTGTGCCTTGGTCCAGCGGAGTGCCTGCGCGACCAGGCTCATACCAGCTCCTCCGTCCCGACCTTGCGGATGTAGACGAGGACGAGGCCCACGATCAGCGCCATCAGGATCACCGAGAGCGCCCCCGCCGCGGCGTAGTCCTGGGTCGAGGTGAACAGGCTCTGGATCACGTTGCCGACCATCCGCTGGCCCGGGCCGCCGAGCAGCTGGGCGTTGATGAAGTCACCCGCGGCCGGGATGAAGGTGAGCAGGGTGCCCGCGACGACGCCGGGGAGCGACAGGGGCCAGGTCACCTTGAAGAACGCGGTGAACGGCGAGGCGTACAGGTCCCCGGCCGCCTCGATCAGGCGCCCGTCGATCTTCTCCAGGCTGGCGTAGAGCGGGAGCACCATGAAGGGCAGGAAGTTGTAGACGATGCCCGACACCACGGCGAACCAGGTGTTCAGCAACCGGCCGTCGCTGCCGAGGATGTGCACCTTCTGGAAGAGGTCCACGATGAAGCCGTGGTCGGAGAGGATCAGCTTCCACGAGAGCGTCCGGAGCAGGAAGCTGGTGAAGAACGGGGCGATCACCAGCACCAGCAGCAGGTTGCGCCACCGCCCGGCCTTGAAGGCGATCGCGTAGGCGAGCACGTAACCGATCACCAGGCAGACCAGGGTCGCCAGCCCGGCGTACCAGAGCGAGCGGAGCAGCTCGGGGTAGTAGTTCTTGACCGCCGTGCCGAAGTTGCCGACGTGGTAGGTGACGTCGTACCCGGTCAGCACCGAGCCGTTCGGGTCGAACAGGCTCGCCGAGACCAGCGAGTAGAACGGCACCACGAAGAACAGCAGCAGCCAGAGCGCGCCCGGCGCCAGCAGCCAGTACGCCGTCCAGCGGCCGCCGCCGACCCGCTTCGCGGTGTCCTCGGTGGCCCGTGCCGGCGCTGTGATCGCCGCCATCACTCCTCCTCGATGCCGGCGTGTGCGTCCTGGCTGGCGTCGAGGAGGAAGGCGTACTCGGGCCGCCAGGAGATGTCCACCTTCTCGCCGTGGGTGAACAGCCGACGCCGTCCGGTGTTCTGCTCGAACACCTGGAGCTCCTGCCCCCACGGCATCCGGACGAGGTACTGCGTGCTGACCCCGACGAAGCTGACGTCGGTGACGACGCCACCCTCGAGGTGGTTGCCCGGGGCGTCGATGTCCTCACCGACCTCGGCGACGAGCACCTTCTCCGGCCGGATGCCGACCCAGCCCTCGCCGCCGTCGGTGTGCGCCCGGTCGAACGGGACCGACACGACGATGCCGTGCATGTCCACCTTGACGAAGTCGCCCTCGCGACCGACGACCTTGCCGGCGATGAGGTTGGACTGGCCGAGGAAGTTGGCGACGAACGTCGTCCGCGGGTTCTCGTAGAGCTCGGCGGGCGCACCCATCTGCTCGATCACGCCGGCGTTCATCACCGCGACCGTGTCGGCCATGGTCATGGCCTCCTCCTGGTCGTGGGTCACGTGCACGAACGTCAGCCCGACCTCGGTCTGGATCCGCTTCAGCTCGATCTGCATGGACCGGCGCAGCTTGAGGTCGAGCGCGCCCAGCGGCTCGTCGAGCAGCAGCACGTCGGGCCGGTTGATCAGCGCCCTGGCCAGTGCGACCCGCTGCTGCTGACCGCCGGAGAGCTGCGCCGGCTTCTTGCGCGCCTGGCTCTCGAGCTCGACCAGCGCGAGCATCTCGCTGACCTGCCGGTCGACCTCCTTGGACTTCCGGCGCCGCAGCCCGAACGCGACGTTCTCGTGGACGTCGAGGTGCGGGAAGAGCGCGTAGCTCTGGAAGACCGTGTTGACCGGGCGCTGGTACGGCTTGGCGTAGGTGATGTCGGTGTCGCCGATCCGGATCGTGCCCGAGGTCGGCGTCTCCAGGCCCGCGACCATCCGCAACGTCGTGGTCTTCCCGCAGCCGGACGGTCCGAGCAGGGCGAAGAACGACCCGTGCGGCACGTCGAGGTCCAGCGAGTCCACGGCCCGGAACGCAGCGAACTCCTTCGTGACCTGGGACAGGTGGAGACTGCGCGAGCCCTCAGACGCCTGTGACATTGGAGAACTGCCTTTCGAACTCGCGGGTCTGGAATTCCTTGAGCGCCATGAAGCGGTGGGTCTGCTTCAGCGTCTCCTCGGTGGGGAAGATGAGAGGGTTCTCGACGTTGTCCTTGTCGACCTTCTCCATCGCCTGCTGGGCGCCCTTCACCGGGCAGATGTACTGGTTGTAGTCGGCCAGCTTCGCGGCGTTGTGCGGGTCGTAGTAGAAGTCGATCCACTTCTCGGCGTTGCCCCGATGGGTCGCCAGGTTGGGCACCAGCATGTTGTCGGCCCAGATCATCATCCCCTCCTCCGGGGGGACGAAGACCAGGTTGTCGTCGCCGGCGTTGGCGATGTCCCCCGACCACGCCTCGCAGGCCAGCACGTTGCCGGCGGAGAGGTCCTGGACGTAGTCGTTGCCCGTGAACCGGCGGATCTGGCCGTCGCTGGTCGCCTTGGTCAGCGCGTCCATCGCCTGGGCCCACTGGTGGTCGGTGAAGTCGGCCGGGTCGGTGCCCTGACTGAGCATGATCAGGCCCATGGTGTCGCGCAGCTCGGTGAGCATCGTGACCCGGCCGGTGAGGTCCTTGCGGGTCAACAGCTCGCCGAACGACTTCACCGGCTTCTTCAGGTACTTCTTGTTGTAGGCCATCCCGGTCAGCCCGCTCTGCCAGGGAGCCGAGTACGCGCGCTTCGGGTCCCACGCGGGCTGCGCCAGGGAGTCGATCAGGTTCTCGTGCAGGTTCGGCACCTTCGCCGGGTCGATCGGCTGGATCCAGCCCACGTCGATCATCCGGGCGGCCATCCAGTCGGTCAGGACGAACATGTCCCGCTTGGTCGACTGGCAGCCACCGAGCTGGTTCTTCACCTTGGCGAAGAACTCGGAGTTGTCGTTGACGTCGTCGGTGTAGCTGACCTTGATGCCGGTCTGCTTCTCGAAGTCCTGCAGCGTCGAGTGGTAGCCCTTGTCGGGCTCGTCGATGTACAGCGGCCAGTTCGAGATCACGAACCGCTTGTCGCGGGCGGACACGTCGGTCGACGTGCACGTCGCCGGGTCCTGCTTGAGCCCCGCGGTGCCGAATCCCTTCAGCGCCGCGATGCTCCCGAGGCCGAACACCGCACCGGCGCCGCCCCTCAGGACCGTCCTCCGGCTGATCCCGGATGTGTCGACCACATGACCTCCCCTGCGTATTGCGAGGATCGTGGCACGGCATTTCGGGTACGACAAGGGATTCCGTTGTGAATATCTTGTTTCGCAACGAAATACGCGGCTGGGTGCTTGCCGCCGAGGTCCCGGAACGAGAGCATGTCCAGCATGGCGGACCACGGCGACCACACGACGGGACGACACACCCACCTCGACGAGGTGTCCAAGGCGATCATCGCCCAGCTCCAGCAGGACGGTCGGCGCGCCTACGCGAAGATCGGCCAGGCGGTCGGGCTGTCCGAGGCGGCCGTCCGCCAGCGGGTGCAGCGGCTGATCGACAGCGGTGTGATGCAGATCGTGGCGGTCACCGACCCGATGGAGCTCGGCTTCGCCCGCCAGGCCATGATCGGGCTGACCGTCGAGGGCCAGCTCGAGCCGGTCGCCGACGCGCTCGCGGAGATGGACGAGATCGAGTACGTCGTGATCACCGCCGGCGGCTTCGACATCCTGGTCGAGGCGGTCTGCGAGAGCGACGAGCACCTGCTCTCCGTGCTGTCGTCGCGGATCCGCGCGATCCCGGGCGTGCGCGGCACGGAGACCTTCGTCTACCTGAAGCTGAAGAAGCAGACCTACTCCTGGGGTGTGCGCTGACCGATCGCTCCCACGGGTCGTCGCCCGGTGACGCCCTGCGCTCGTTGTCGCTCTGGCACGACACCGCGGACGACGACTTCAGCCCGCGCAGCCCGCTGCCGGGCCCGGCGTCGTACGACGTGGTGGTCGTCGGCGCGGGCTTCACCGGCCTGTGGACCGCCTACTACCTGGCGCGCGCGGATCCGTCGCTGCGGATCGCGGTGCTGGAGGCGGAGGTCGCCGGCTTCGGCGCCTCGGGCCGCAACGGCGGCTGGTGCAGCGCACTGTTCCCGACTCCGTGGCGATCCCTGGTCGCGCGCTCCTCCCCCGCCGAGGCGCTGCGGCTGCACCGGGCGATGGCGGCCACGGTCGTCGAGGTGGGCAGCGTGCTCGACCGGGAGGGCATCGACGCGCACTACCGGCGCGGCGGCACGGTGACGCTCGCACGGTCGAAGGCGCAGCTGGCCCGGTTGCGCGAGGACCTCCGGGTGGCACGCGAACGCGGGTTCGGCGAGGCCGACCTGCGCCTGCTCGACCAGGACGAGGCCGTGGCCCACGTGGCCGCCGGCGGTGTCCGCGGCGGCCTGTTCACCCCGCACTGTGCGGCCGTTCACCCGGCTCGACTGGTCCGCGGGCTGGCCCGCGCGGTCGAGGCACGCGGTGTCGTGATCCACGAGCACACGCGGGTGCTGGCGATCCGGCCCGGCGCGGCCGTGACCGCGGCAGGCGAGGTGGCCGCGGACGTCGTGGTCCGTGCCACCGAGGGCTACACCGCCGCCCTGCCCGGAGCCCGGCGCGCGATCGCACCGGTGTACTCGCTCATGGTCGCCACCGAACCGCTGCCCGCCTCGACCTGGGACGAGATCGGGCTGACCTCGCGACCCACCTTCACCGACGGCCGGCACGTCGTCGTCTACGGGCAGCGCACCGCGGACGGACGGCTGGCGTTCGGCGGTCGCGGCGCGCCGTACCACTACGCCTCGCGCGTGCGGCCGGCCCAGGACCGGGAGCCGCGCGTGTTCGGGATGCTCCAGGAGACGCTGAGAGAGCTGCTCCCGCAGCTGGGCGGCGCGCGCTTCACGCACGCCTGGGGCGGTCCGCTCGGCATCGCCCGCGACTGGGCGGCGTCGGTCGGCCTCGACCGCCGGACCGGTCTCGCATGGGCCGGCGGCTACGTCGGCGACGGCGTCGGCACCAGCAACCTCGCCGGCCGCACGCTGGCCGACCTCGTGCTCGCGCGTGACACGGACCTGGTCTCGCTGCCGTGGGTCAACCACCGCAGCCGTGCCTGGGAGCCCGAGCCGCTCCGCTGGCTCGGCATCAACGCCGGCCTCCGCGCGATGCGGCTCGCCGACTGGGAAGAGGGCCGCACCCACCGCGCGAGCGTCGTCGCGCGGGCGATGGCGCCGCTGATCCACGGATGAGCGCACCGCCAGCGGACCGGCCGGAGCATCCGTGTTACGGTGCCAAGGCGTATATAGCAGGCAATTCGGACTTGACGTCCTGAGTATCCGACGGGCCTGCTGAGGTTCCTTGACTGACTGACACCGGTTTGCCGAGACATCCCCGATGCGTGGCCCTGGGCTGGAATCGCCGGTCACCCGACCGGCGGCACAGCGGGCCAACCAGCGGACCGGAGCCGCCATGTCCACTCCACCAACGTCCTTCTCCCCCTTCGCCCCTCGCCGAGGTGTGGCGGCAGCGTTCGGCGTCGCCTCGCTCGGACTGCTCGTCGCCGGCTTCGTCGGCGCGACGACCCCGGCGAGCGCTCTGGGCGCACCCGTGGGACTCGGCACCGCGGCCAGCTACGCCGTGCTCGCCGGCTCGACCGTCACCAACGCCGGGTCCTCGGTGATCCACGGGGACCTGGGCGTCAGCCCGGGCACGGCTGTCGTGGGCTTCCCTCCCGGGACGGTCGTGCCGCCCGGCGTGATCCACGCCGGCGATGCGCCTGCGGCCCAGGCGCAGCTCGACCTGACCACGGCCTACAACGACGCGGCCGGACGAGCCTCCAACGCGTCCATCACGGGCCAGGACCTCGGCGGCAAGACCCTGACCACCGGCGTCTACACGGCCTCCACCTCGCAGCAGCTGACCGGCGCGCTCACCCTGGACGCGAAGGGGGATCCGAGTGCGGTGTTCGTCTTCCAGATCGGCTCGACCCTGACCACCGCAAGTGCCAGCAGCGTCGTGCTGGTCAACGGCGCCTCGCCGTGCAACGTGTACTGGCAGGTGGGCTCGTCGGCGACGCTGGACACCGGCACCGCCTTCGCGGGCACGATCATGGCGCTCACCTCGGCGACCCTGAACACCGGCGCGACCGTGGAGGGCCGGGTCCTGGCCCGCAACGGGGCGGTGACGCTCGACGACAACGTGATCACGGCACCGGACTGCGCGACCAGCTCGGGGGTCACCGCCACGCCCACGAGTGCGGCGACCCCGACGAAGAAGCACCACACCTCCACGAACCACGGCTCCACGGACCACACCGCCTCGACGCCGTCGACCCCCACGACACCGGTCATCCCGACCGGTCACCCGAGCACCGGTGTCGGCGTCGCGCCTTCCTCCAGTGACACGGGCGGGAACGGCAGCGGCATCCTCTTCGCCCTGGCCGGACTCGCCGGGATCGCTGCGCTGATCGCGGCCCTGCTCGCGGCCGGGCCCGTCGCCGTCCGCACCCGCAGGTAGTCGTGCGGACGGCGGGCCACGCGGCGGCGGTTCGGGGCCGTGGACGGTGGGTGCTCATGGCGGCGCTCGGCGTTCTCGCCCTGATCCTGGGCGCGGCCGGCTGGATGGGTCTGACGCCGCCCTCGAAGGAGCGGACCCGAGCGGCGCCGGTCACCACGACGACGGTTCCCGTCGCCGGGGGGACGGTCCTGAAGGCCGCCCGGCCGACGCACCTGCGCATCCCCGCGATCGACGTCTCGGCGACCGTCACGTCCCTGGGGATCCACCCGGACCGGACCGTCGAGGTGCCCGCGAACCCTGACCAGGCGGGCTGGTACCGCCTGGGGTCTCACCCGGGTCAGGCCGGGTCGGCCGTGATCCTCGGGCACGTGGACTCCACGCACGGCCCTGCGGTGTTCTACCGGCTGCGCTCACTGACACGAGGGGACGGGATCGCCGTGCGAGCCTCCGACGGGTCGATCACCCACTTCGAGGTGACGTCGATCTCGACGTACGCCAATGCTGACTTCCCCGCGCAGAAGGTCTACCGGTCGACGGGCCGGCCCGGGCTCGCGCTGGTGACCTGCGGCGGCCGGTACGACGCCGCCCACGGTGGCTACCAGGCGAACGTCGTCGTGTTCGCCGACCTCGTGAGCAACGAGCCTCGCTAGCCCGGGAGGCTCGTTCAGAGGAACTGTGCGGGGTCGAACTCGTCGATCGGGATGATCCGGACGCGCGGCAGTCGCTCGTTGAACGAACGCACGTCGTACTCGAGGTCGAAGAACTCCAGGCCCTGGCCGGCGAGCTCGAGGAAGCCCTGGTTGCGGAACTCGGCGAACCCCACGACGCCCACCCGCCGACCGTCGAGCAGGTCCTCCACCTGCTCGACGAAGTCGCCGTCGTTGCTGACCAGCAGCACGTCGCCCTTGCGGCTCCGCAGCTCGGCGAGGGTGCGCTGGATGGCGATGTCGACCACCTTCTCGCCGGGCGCACCGGAGAGCGGGATCGGCCGGTAGCCGATCGCGAGCAGTGCCTGGACGAACGCCATCGGGAGCTCGTTGTTGGCGGCGAGGAAGAAGAGGCCCGTCGTCGGCTGGTCCCACCGCTCGGCGGCGAACTGGAGCAGCCGCTCCCAGCGTGGCCGCTCCTCCGGTCGAGGACGCCGCCCCAGGATCGAGCCACCCAGGGTGGCGTCGATGTTCTCCCCGTCCACCAGGACGTACGTCGTCCCCGCTGCGTCGTCCATGGGTCGACCCTAGGGCCCGTACCTGCTCCTCGCCCAGACGGTGAGCGAGTCCTGGATCCCGTCGAAGAACACTGTCTTCGCCCGGGTGTAGTCGTCGTAGTCGGGCTTTCCGGCGTTCTGTGCCGACAACGCCCGCTTGGTCGCCTCGTAGCGGGCCCGTTCGGCGGGGTGGGCACGCAGCCAGTCGCGGAACCACACGGTGTACCGACCCCACGGCGAGTCGCTGCGCCGGACGTGGAGGACCACGGAGGCCTGCCGCTGCACGTAGAGCCGCTTCTCCCAGACCTCCGGAGGCGCCGGTTCGTCGCCCCGCGGGATGTCGTGGCTGACGCCGGGAGAGTCGGGGCGCGCGCCGAGCGCGCGGTCGAACCCGAGCGGTCCCAACCGGCGGGCGAGCACGTCGTGGTCGGGAAGCGGGAGGATCCGGACCTGCAGGTCGAGGTACGGCTTCGCCGCGAGACCGGGCACCGAGGTCGAGCCGATGTGGTCGTACGCCGCGACGTCGGCACCCGGCAGCCCGCTGAGGACCCGGCGTACGTCCGTGAGGTGTGCGGCGGCGCGATCGGCCCAGGCGCCGTCGGGCTCGCAGAGCGCGGCCGGGTTCGGCTGGTCCACCACGTCACGGTAGCGGCCGCGCCGAGTCCAGCCGGTGGACGGGGACACCTGTTAGTCCCTTTGATCCCGGGTATAGGGACCAGCGTCGTCGCCGAGAGGCGTTGTTTGCGTGTTCGGTCCGGATTCGGAAGGGTGGAGGGCATGGTCGGTCGCATCCCTGTCTTCGATGTGACGCCGGTGGTGGAGCACGGGCGCTACCCGGCGAAGGCTGCCGTCGGTGAAGCGTTCCCGGTGACCGCCCTGGTGTTCCGCGAGGGGCACGACCAGCTGGGCGCGGAGGTCGTGCTCACCGACCCCAAAGGCGTGCGCCGAGCACCGGTGCGGATGACCGAGACCGGCACCGAGGTGAGCCGCATGGCCGCCACCGTGGCCGCCGACAAGGAAGGCTCCTGGACGTTCGCGATCGAGTCCTGGAGCGACCCGCTGGCGACCTGGCTGCACGACGCGGGCATCAAGATCCGGGCCGGCGTCGACGTCGACCTGATGTTCACCGAGGGCGTGCTCCTCCTGGAGCGCGTGCTGCCCCAGACCAAGGGCGCCGCCCGCAGGACCGTCGCCGGCGCGATCAAGGCGCTCGGGGACGAGCGGCGACCGGTCCAGGCGCGGCTCGCCGTGGCCGAGAGCCCGCAGCTGGCCGCCGTCTTCGCGAAGCACCCGCTGCGCGACCTGGTCAGCGTCGAAGGGCCCTACCCGCTCGAGGTCGACCGCAAGCGCGCGCTGTTCAGCGCGTGGTACGAGTTCTTCCCCCGCTCCGAGGGCGCGTACGTCGACGACGCGGGCCACGTGCACAGCGGCACGTTCGTGACGGCGGCCGAGCGCCTCGACGCCGTGGCCGCGATGGGCTTCGACGTCATCTACCTGCCGCCGATCCACCCGATCGGCGAGGTCAACCGCAAGGGCAGGAACAACACGCTGACCCCCAGCCCCGAGGACGTCGGCTCGCCCTGGGCGATCGGCTCGCGCAAGGGCGGCCACGACGCGATCCACCCCGACCTCGGCAAGCTCCGCGACTTCGACGCGTTCGTCCGCCGGGCCAAGAAGCTCGGCCTCGAGGTGGCAATCGACCTCGCCCTCCAGGCGGCCCCCGACCACCCCTGGGTCCGCAAGCACCAGGAGTGGTTCACCACCCGCGCCGACGGCACGATCGCCTACGCGGAGAACCCTCCGAAGAAGTACCAGGACATCTACCCGATCAACTTCGACAACGACCCCGACGGCATCTACGCCGAGGTGCTCCGCGTCGTGCGCCACTGGATGAAGCACGGCGTCCGGATCTTCCGCGTCGACAACCCGCACACCAAGCCGGTCGCGTTCTGGGAGCGGCTGCTCGGCGAGATCCGGGAGACCGATCCCGACGTGCTCTTCCTGTCCGAGGCGTTCACCAAGCCGCCGATGATGCACGCCCTCGGCAAGGTGGGCTTCCACCAGAGCTACACCTACTTCACGTGGCGCAACACCAAGGAGGAGATCGAGACCTACCTCCAGGAGGTCGCCCACGAGAGCGCGCACTTCATGCGGCCGAACTTCTGGCCGAACACCCCCGACATCCTCCACGAGTTCCTCCAGTACGGCGGCCCGCCGGCCTTCAAGATCCGTGCGGTGCTCGCCGCGACCGGGTCCCCGAGCTGGGGCGTCTACGCCGGCTTCGAGCTGTGCGAGCGGGTGGCGCTCAAGCCCGGCAGCGAGGAGTACCTCGACTCGGAGAAGTACCAGATCAAGATCCGCGACTGGGCGACCGCCGAGGCGGAGGGGCGGTCGCTGGCGCCGTACCTGACGCGCCTCAACCAGATCCGCCGGGCGCACCCGGCCCTCCAACAGCTGCGCGACCTCACCGTGCACCACAGCGAGGACCCGAACATCGTGGTGTTCAGCAAGGGGCGTGTGCGCACCGACCCGGAGGCCGACAGGATCGACGGCGACGCGGTCATCGTCGTGGTGAACGTCGACCCCCACGGCGCCCACGCGACCATGGCGCACCTCGACCTGGCGGCGCTCGGCCTGCCGCCCGACGCGCCGTTCGACGTGCACGACGAGATCAGCGACCAGACCTGGCAGTGGGGCGCACACAACTACGTGCGGCTCGACCCCGCGGTCGAGGTGGCACACATCTTCACGGTGAGGAGCAGGGTTTGACGCAGGTGGCGACCGAGGACGAGACCGGAGGACTCTCGCTGGAGCCGGAGTGGTTCAAGACGGCGGTCTTCTACGAGGTCCTCGTCCGCAGCTTCAAGGACTCCGACGGCGACGGCGTCGGCGACTTCCGGGGTCTCACCGAGAAGCTCGACTACCTGCACTGGCTCGGCGTGGACTGCCTCTGGGTGCCGCCGTTCTTCACCTCGCCGCTGCGCGACGGCGGCTACGACGTCGCCGACTACACCAACATCCAGCCCGAGGTCGGCACCGTCGAGGACTTCCACGCCTTCCTCGACGCGGCACACTCCCGCGGCATCCGCGTGATCATCGACTTCGTCATGAACCACACCAGCGACCAGCACCCGTGGTTCCAGGCCAGCCGGAGCGACCCCGACGGCCCGTACGGCGACTTCTACGTCTGGTCCGACACCGACGAGCTCTACCAAGAGGCCCGGATCATCTTCGTCGACACCGAGCCGTCGAACTGGACGTGGGACCCGGTCCGCCAGCAGTACTTCTGGCACCGGTTCTTCTCCCACCAGCCCGACCTGAACTTCGACAACCCCAAGGTCCACGACGCGATCCTCGAGGCGATGTCGTTCTGGCTGGACATGGGCCTGGACGGATTCCGGCTCGACGCTGTGCCTTACCTCTACGAACGTCCCGGCACCAACGGCGAGAACCTCAAGGAGACCCACGAGTTCCTCAAGAAGGTCCGCCGCATCGTGGACGAGAAGTACCCGGGCACGGTGCTGCTGTGCGAGGCGAACCAGTGGCCGACCGACGTGGTGGAGTACTTCGGCGACCCGGACGTCGGCGGCGACGAGTGCCACATGGCCTTCCACTTCCCGGTGATGCCCCGCATCTTCATGGCCGTGCGGCGCGAGTCGCGCTTCCCGATCTCGGAGATCATGGAGCAGACGCCGCCGATCCCGTCGAACTGCCAGTGGGGCATCTTCCTGCGCAACCACGACGAGCTGACGCTCGAGATGGTCACCGACGACGACCGCGACTACATGTGGTCGGAGTACGCCACGGACCCGCGGATGAAGGCCAACATCGGCATCCGCCGCCGGCTCGCGCCGCTCCTGGACAACGACACCAACCGGATGGAGCTGTTCACCGCGCTGCTGCTCTCCCTGCCCGGCTCTCCCGTCCTCTACTACGGCGACGAGATCGGCATGGGCGACAACATCTGGCTCGGTGACCGCGACGGCGTACGCACCCCGATGCAGTGGACCTCCGACCGGAACGCCGGGTTCTCCTCGGCCACTCCGGGCAAGCTCTACCTCCCGGCGATCCAGGACCCGGTTTTCGGGTACCAGTCGGTCAATGTGGAAGCCGAGCTCGACAACTCCTCGTCCCTGCTGCACTGGACGCGCCGCATGATCCACGCGCGCAAGCAGCACCCCTGCTTCGGCCTCGGCGGGTTCCACGACCTCGGCGGCTCGAACCCGTCGGTGCTCTCCTACGTCCGCGAGCACCAGTACGTCGACGAGGACGGCAATCCGGCGACCGACACCGTGCTGTGCGTGAACAACCTGTCCCGCTTCCCGCAGCCCGTGGAGCTCGACCTGCGCCGCTGGGAGGGCGTGGAGCCGATCGAGCTGCTCGGGGGCGTGCGGTTCCCCCAGATCGGTGAGCTGCCCTACCTGCTCACGCTCGGAGGCTACGGCTTCTACTGGATCCGGCTCCCCGAGTCGGAGGGAGGTGAGCCCGATGACGGCTGAGCAGACCCGCGAGTCCGCGTTGCGGGCCTTCGTGACCGAGGCCCGGTGGTTCGGCGGAAAGGGGCGCGACTTCGAGGTGGTCGACGTGCGCGACGTCGCCCTCGCCGACGACCTGTCCACGACGCTGGTGACCCTCCGGTTCGCCGACGACGGCGAGACCGCGGCGTACCAGGTCCCGATGGCGGCCTACGAGGAGCAGCAGGAGCGCATCTCCCACGCCTTCGTCGGCGAGTGGGACGACCGCTACCACTACGACGCCGTGCACGACCGGGAGTCGATGCAGCGCTGGCTCGAGGCGTTCGCGGCCGCGACCATGGCGCAGCCGCACGGCGCCTTCCACCGCACCGCCGAGCACGACCTCGACCTGGAGTCGCACTCGACGCTGTTCTCCGGCGAGCAGAGCAACTCCTCGGTGGCCTTCGGCGAGGACAGCCTGATGAAGCTGTTCCGCCGGGTGACCACCGGCCCGAACCCCGACATCGAGATCCTCGAGGCCCTCACCCGTGCCGAGAACACCCACGTCGCCCCGCTGTACGGGTACGTCGGGGTCGAGGACCTCCACCTGGCGATGCTGCAGAAGTTCCTGCGCACGGCCAGCGACGGCTGGGGTCTCGCGCTGGCCAGCACCCGCAACCTGTTCGCCGAGGGCGACCTGCACGCCGACGAGGTGGGCGGCGACTTCGCCGGCGAGTCCCACCGCCTCGGCGTCGCGGTCGCCGAGGTCCACGAGGTGCTGGCCCGGTCGTTCCCGACCCGGCCGCTCGACCTGCCCGCGGTCGCGACGGCGATGCGTGAGCGTCTGGACGCGGCCGTCGGCGTCGTACCCGCGCTGGCGGAGCACCGCGATGCCCTGGCGGAGCGCTTCGACGCGGTCGCGGGGATCAGCGACGTCGGGGCGCAGCCCGCGCAGCGGATCCACGGCGACCTCCACCTCGGCCAGACGCTGCGCACCTCGCTGGGCTGGAAGCTGGTCGACTTCGAGGGCGAGCCCGCCAAGCCGCTGGCCGAGCGCCGGCTGCCCGACTCCCCGTGGCGCGACGTCGCGGGCATGCTGCGCTCCTTCGACTACGCCGTCCGTGCGGTCGCGCGCGACCTGGACAGCACCGAGGAGGAGGCAGCGCAGATCGCCTACCGCTCCGAGGAGTGGGTGCAGCGCAACACGATCGCGTTCCTCGACGGGTACGTCGAGCAGCGTGGCACCGCGCTCACCCCCGAGGAGCACGCCCTGATCACCGCCTACGTGGCCGACAAGGCCGTCTACGAGGCGGTCTACGAGACGCGGAACCGGCCGTCGTGGGTGGACATCCCGATGGCCGCACTGCACCGGCTCGCCGCCGGCACCGAGTACGCCACCACGACATCCGGCACGGAGTGACGATGACGAGACCCGCACCGAACCTGTCCAGGACCAGCGTCCCGAAGACCCGCGAGCCCGCGGCGTCGCCGGACGCACCGGCGGCACCCGCCGCGCCGGCCTCCCCCACCGACGCCCCGGCGGCCGCGAGTCCGGCCGCGCCGACCGCGCCGGTCGAGGAGAAGCAGCTCGCGTCGCCGCTCGGCGACCTCGACCTGCACCTCATCGGCGAGGGTCGCCACTTCCGGCTCTGGGAGGCGCTCGGCGCCCAGGTCGAGGAGGGTGGCGTGCGGTTCTCCGTCTGGGCGCCCAACGCCCGCGAGGTACGCCTGATCGGCGACTTCAACGGCTGGGACCGCTCCACGATGCCGATGTCTCGCCGCCCCGAGTCCGGTGTCTGGGAGCTCGTCGTCCCGGGCGTGAAGTCCGGTGCCCGCTACAAGTTCGTCGTCGCCGGCGCCGACGGGCAGTGGCGCGACAAGGCCGACCCGATGGCCCAGCACACCGGCGTGCCTCCCGAGCAGCACTCCGTGGTCTTCGAGAGCAAGCACACCTGGACCGACGACGCCTGGATGGCGCAGCGGCCCGAGATGGCCGACCCGGCCCGCCCGATGTCGGTCTACGAGGTCCACCTCGGGTCGTGGCGCAAGCACCTCGACGGCTCCTGGTACGGCTACGACGCGCTCGCCGACGCCCTCGTCGAGTACGTCGTCGAGATGGGCTTCACGCACGTGGAGTTCCTGCCGGTGATGGAGCACCCGTTCGGTGGCTCGTGGGGCTACCAGGTCACGTCGTACTACGCCCCGACGTCGCGGTTCGGCGACCCCGACGGCTTCCGCCGGCTGGTCGACCGGCTGCACCAGGCCGGCATCGGCGTGATCCTGGACTGGGTGCCCGCCCACTTCCCGAAGGACGACTTCGCGCTCGCGCGCTTCGACGGCACGCCGCTCTACGAGGACCCGAACCCGCTGCGCGGAGAGCACCCCGACTGGGGCACGCTCGTGTTCAACTTCGGGCGCCTCGAGGTGCGCAACTTCCTGATCGCGAACGCGCTGTACTGGATGGACGAGTTCCACATCGACGCGCTGCGGGTCGACGCGGTCGCCTCGATGCTCTACCTCGACTACTCCCGCGGCGCCGGGCAGTGGAGCCCCAACGTGCACGGCGGTCGCGAGAACCTCGAGGCCGTGGCGTTCCTCCAGGACCTCAACCGCGCCGTCGACGACCACATCCCCGGCGGTCTGGTGATCGCCGAGGAGTCCACCTCGTGGCCCGGCGTCACCGCACCGACGTCCGACCACGGGCTGGGCTTCGCGCTGAAGTGGAACATGGGCTGGATGCACGACTCGCTGAGCTACATCCAGCGCGACCCGATGTACCGCTCCCACCACCACGGCCAGCTGACCTTCAGCCTCGTCTACGCCTGGTCGGAGCGCTACGTGCTGCCGATCAGCCACGACGAGGTCGTGCACGGCAAGGGGTCCCTGCTCCGCAAGATGCCGGGCGACCGGTGGAAGCAGTTCGCCGGCCTGCGGGCCTTCCTGGCCTACCAGTGGGCGCACCCCGGCAAGCAGCTGCTGTTCATGGGCACGGAGTTCGGACAGGACGGCGAGTGGGCCGAGTCCCGCGAGCTGGACTGGTGGTCGCTGCAGGACCCCGACCACGAGGGCGTCAGCCGGCTGGTGCGCGACCTCAACGCGACGTACAAGGACTCCCGGGCGCTGTGGACCCAGGACCACATCCCCGGCGGCTTCACCTGGCTGATCGCCGACGACGCCGCGTCGAACGTGATCGCGTTCGTCCGCTGGGGCAACCAGGGCGAGGCGCTGGTCTGCGTGTGCAACTTCTCCGGCATGCCGCACGAGAACTACCGGCTGCCGCTGCCCTTCGCCGGCGACTGGAACGAGGTCGTGAACACCGACGCGACCGCGTACGCCGGCTCCGGCGTCGGCAACCTCGGCACGGTGACGGCCCACGCCGACCCGTACCACGGCCAGCCGGCCAGCGCGACGCTCCGCCTCCCCCCGCTGGCCACCCTCTGGCTCACCCCCTCCGCTGGTTGAGTCGCCGACCGCTGGATGAGGTCGCCAAGGGTGGTTTCGAGGCTCGCTGGCGCTCGCACCTCAACCAGCTTATGGTTGAGGTCGCCCCGGGTGGTTTCGAGGCTCGCTGGCGCTCGCACCTCAACCAGCTGATGGTTGAGGCGCGGTCGCGCAGCGACCGCCTCGAAACCCCTGTGGACATGCCCACGAGAACACGTTCCGCCGGTCCCCGTAGTCTGTCCGCGTGTCCGCCGAACTGACCCCGATCGCCCCCGGCGTGGCCAGGCTGAGCTGGCCGAGCGACCTGCAGGCGCAGGGCCTCGGTCCGACCGTGGACGTCGTCCGCGTGGCCCTGGCGAAGGCGTTCAGCGACGGCCACCACCGGGTCGAGGTGCTCGTCGATCCCGACGACGAGGTCGCCCAGCGGATCGCGACCTTCTCGGGCCTGATGCGCGAGGGGATCGCCCGCAAGATCGACGCCGGCGCCGACCGGATCGTCTACGCCCGTCTCGCCGACGACACCCCCGTGGAGGAGCCGATGGGCTTCCGGCGCCTGCTCAACTCCTTCCTGCCGCGCAAGCGGGCGATCAGCCAGATGCTGATCCGCGCGCACGGCGAGTCCGGCGAGCAGCGCGTGCTGCTGTGCCAGCTGACCTACAAGAACGACTGGGACCTGCCCGGTGGCGTCGTGGAGGTGGGTGAGTCACCCCAGCTCGCGGTGTCGCGCGAGGTCGAGGAGGAGCTCGGCCTCGCCCTCGAGGCCGGGCCGCTCGTGCTGACCGACTGGCTCCCGCCCTGGGGCGGTTGGGACGACGCCGTGTGCCTGGTCTTCGACGGCGGCGTGCACCACGAGTCGATCCTCGAGCAGGTCGTGCGCCAGCAGCGCGAGATCCGGGCGGTGCGGTTCTGCACGCTCGAGGAGGTCCACGAGCTGTGCGCCGACTTCACGGCCCGACGCCTGGTGGCCGCGCTGCGCAACCTGTCGGACGACCCCGGACCGTCGTACACGGAGAGCGGTCGCTGACCCTCGGTCCTTGTGCTTTAAACAGTTGTGTTCAAGTCCACTTGAGCTCCTAGCGTGACGCGCGACGACACGGACGGGAGCTCCTGATGACCATCGACCACATCGCCATCCGCCCCGGCGACGCCGAGTACGACGCCGCCCGCACCACGATCGCCGGCACGGCCGCCCCGGCCGTCGTGATCCGGCCGACCACGACCGACGAGGTGGTCGACGCGATCGCCTACGTCCGCGAGCACGGCCTCGAGCTCGCCGTCCGCAGCGGCGGCCACAACGCCCTCGGGTTCGGCAACAGCGACGGCGGAGCCGTGATCGACGTCAGCCGGCTCGACTCCGTCGACGTGCTCGGCGACGGCCGCGTCCGGATCGGCGCCGGAGCCCGGTGGGGCGACGCCGCCGCCGCGCTCGCCGACCACGGCCTGGCGATCACGTCCGGCGACACCGTCTCGGTCGGGGTCGGCGGCCTCACCCAGGCCGGTGGCATCGGCTGGATGGTGCGCAAGCACGGCCTCACCGTCGACAGCGTCCTCGGAGCGGAGCTCGTGACGGCCGCCGGTGACGTCGTGCGCGCCGACGCCGGCACGAACCCCGACCTCTTCTGGGCCCTGCGCGGCGGAGCCGGCAACTTCGGGATCGTGACGGCGTTCGAGTTCCAGGCGCAGCCCGTGACCACGATCCACTTCGGCACGATCGCGTTCGCGCTGGACGAGGTGCCCCAGCTGCTCAAGGGGTGGGCGGCCGCGATGGACGCCGCCCCCGAGGAGCTCAGCACGGCGCTGGCGCTGATGCCGGGCTTCGGGGACTTCCCCGCGGGCGCGATGATGTGGGTCGCGTACTGCGGCGACGACCCGTCCGAGATCGACCCGCTCCGCTCGCTCGGCAACGTCGTCTCCGACACGGTCACCGAGAAGCCGTACGCCGAGGTGCTCGAGGAGGCGCACCCGCCCGAGGGCATTCAGCCGGTGCTCGGCAACGCCTTCCTCGAGCAGCTCTCGGGCGAGGTGATCGACGCGGTCGCGGCGGCGTACGCGCAGGGCACCGCCGGTCGGGTGGTGTTCTTCCGGAGCCTCGGCGGCGCGATGGGGCGCGTGGCCCCGGATGCGACGGCGTTCGCGCACCGGGCCGCGCAGGTGCTCGTGGTGTCGGCGAAGTTCCTCCCCCTGGACGCGCCCGACGAGGCCGTCGCGGGCGCCCGCGCGGAGTGGGAGACGATCGGTCGCCACGGCATCGGCGCGTACGCCGGCTTCCTCGGCTCCGACACCGCCGACGACCTGGCCGCGCTCTACCCGGCCGAGACCCTCGCACGCCTGACCGAGGTGAAGCGGGCGTGGGACCCGGAGAACCTGTTCCGCCGGAACTTCAACATCAAGCCCTGAGCACCGCGATAATCGCCGCGTGGGGGACGGACCCGGATTCTTCGAGGCGTACGACGCCGCGCTGACGCCGCTGCTCGGCGCCCAGGGCTTCCTGGCGCTGCTGCAGGGCGCCGAGGAGATCGGCCTGCTCGACGTGCTGCGCGAGGCAACCACCACCGGCGAGCTGGCGGCGGCGACCGGCCTGACCGAGCGCCGGGCCCGCACTGTCGTCCAGGCTCTCCTGCTGCACGGAGTCGTCGCGCCCGACGGCGACGGCCACCGGCTGACCCCGGCCTGGGCGACGCTCACGGCGGAGCACGCCTTCGTCACGCTGCGCGACGCGCTGGCCTCGGCCCAGATCGAGGCCCGGCTGCTGCGCGACGTCGCGGCCGGGCCGGACTACTGGACGATGCCGGCCGCCGACCGGATCCTGTTCGCCCGGGCGATCTCGCCGAACCCGTTCTCGGCGGGCCTCGTCGAGGGTTTCCGCCAGGGGCTCGCCCACGACCCGGCCGGCGAGGTGCTGGCCGGCGGCGGGCTGCTGCTCGAGCTCGGCTGCGGGGTGGCCGGGCGCGTGCTCACGCTGCTGCAGGCGGCGCCCAAGCTCCGGGCGGTGGGCGTCGAGCTGAGCGAGGACCTCGCCGACGAGGCCCGGCTGCGCGCCGAGATGCTCGGCGTCGCCGACCGGTTCGAGGTCGTCTGCGCGGACGCCGGCGACTTCTCCCGGCCGGAGTCGTTCGACGTCGCGTTCTGGAGCCAGTTCTTCTTCCCCGACGAGGCTCGGCCCGCCGCGCTGCGCACCCTGTTCACCTCGCTGCGGAGCGGCGGTCTCGTCCAGGCGCCGCTGCTCGGCGACGACACCTCGCTCACCACCGAGGATCCCGGCCCCGAGGCGCGCGAACGCTCAGTCTTCCGCGTGATCCTCGACGGCTGGGGCGTGCCCGACCGCGACCGCGACGGGCTCGCCGCGGAGCTCGAGCAGGCCGGCTTCGTCGACGTACGGTGGGTCGGCGGCGGCGCGGCCGGTCCCCTGCGCATCGTCGCGCGCAAGCCCTGAGGAACGCCGCCAGACGGTGACCAGCACGCCGGCCAGCACGACCAGTCCGCCGACGCCCTCGGCCGGGTTGACCGCCTGGCCGAGCAGCAGCCAGCCGCTGGCCATCGCCACCGGTGGAGCGATCAGCACGAACGGGACCACCGTCGACGCCGGGTAGCGGGCCAGCAGGCCGTTGAAGATCGAGTAGCCGACCAGTGACGCCAGTACCGCGGTGTACGCCGTCGAGGCGATCGCCTCGGGGCCCAGGTGGGCCAGCGCGTGGCCCACCGTGCTCGGCCCGTCCAGGGCGAGGCTGAGCACGAACAACGGCACCGGCACCACGAGCGACGACCAGACCACCAGGGAGAGGCCGGACGAGCTCGGCACCGCAGCGCGCCGCGCCACCACGTTGCCGATGCCCCAGGAGAGGGCCGCGGCGACGCAGAGGCCGAGCGCACCGAGCGGCACGTGGCCGCCGCGGCCGGCGCCGACGACCACCAGTCCGGCTGAGGCCAGCAGGATCCCGCCGACCTGGCGGCCCGTGGGCCGCTCGCGCAGCCACACCGCCGCGATCAGCACCGTGAAGAGCACCTGCGCCTGGAGCACGAGCGCGGCGAGGCCGGGCGGCATGCCCAGGTGCATGGAGGTGTAGAGCAGCCCGAACTGGCCCAGCGACATGAACGTGCCCACCGCGGCCACCACCCGCCACGAGACCGCCGGACGCGGGACGAGGAAGACCGCAGGGACGACGACCGCGGTGAACCGCAGCGCGACGAACAGCAGCGGCGGCACGCCGGTCATGCCCCACTCGATCACCACGAAGTTGAACCCCCAGATCACCGCGACGAGGGTGGCCAGGAGCGCGTGCCGGAGGTCCATGCCGACCAGTCTCGGTTCCGCGATCGTGAAGCACCAGCGATTTGATCTGCGCGAAACCATGTAGCCTGCCTGCATGATGGATCTCGCCGCCCTCCGCTCGCTCGAGGCCGTGCAGGCACACGGGTCGGTCGTCGCGGCGGCCCAGGCCCTCGGCTTCACGCCGTCCGCGGTGTCCCAGCAGATCAAGCGCCTCGAGCGGCAGTCGGGGGTCGAGCTGCTCGAGCGCGTCGGTCGTGGCGTGATCCTCACCGGACCCGGCCGGGTCCCGGTCGAGGAGGGCGCACGGATCGCCGCGGACCTCGAGCGCCTCGAGACCGACCTGCACGCACACGCCGGCGAGGTGACCGGCGACCTGGAGCTGGTCGGGTTCTCGACGTCGATGCGGGGCCTGATCGGGCCCGTCGTCGCCGACCTCGCGGCCGCGCACCCGGCCCTGCGGATCAGGCTGCGCGAGCTCGAGCCCTGGGACGCCGTCGACGAGGTGGCCCGCGGCCAGGCCGACGTCGCGCTGGTGCATCGCTGGGGAGACGTGGTGCTGGAGATCCCGGAGCACCTGGACCGACGTACGGTGCACCGCGACGAGGCGGAGGTGATCCTCCGCGCGGACCACCCCCTCGCCGACCGTGACCGGCTCACCCCGCTCGACCTGGCCGACGAGCCGTGGATCGCCACGCCCGAGCACACGATCTGCCGCCAGTGGCTCTCCCGGATGTACGCCGGCACCGGCCGGCTGCCCCGCATCGAGCACGTCGCGATGGAGTTCGCCTCCCACCTGGCACTCGTCGCCGCCGGGCTCGGCATCGCGCTCGTGCCGCGCCTCGGCCGCGGACCGCTGCCCGCCGGGACCACCGCCGTGCGCGTCCACGACCCCGTCCCGGCCCGCCAGACGATCGCGATCTGGCGCCACACCCAGGCCCGCTCCCCCGCTGTCAGAGCGGTGGTCGACGCCCTCGGTGCGGCAGCCGAGCGGCTCGGCAGCTGAGGATCGGGGGCAGCCACGGCTCGTGGGGCTGCACGGCGACCGGCCCACCCAACCGCAGGCGCCCGCTGCAGCGCGGGGTTGTCGTCGCATGGCGCGCTGCCGGCGGCGTACCAGGCGACGTCAGACCCGCGGCAGAAGTGGCGTCGCCGGAGGCATCGACTGCGCGTGGGCCACGGGATGGCGGCGGCACTGGCCCACGGCACGCCCCGTCGGGCTCAGTACTCGATGCCCTTGCGGGCCCCGATGCCCTCGTCGTACGCGTGCTTGACCTTGCGCATCTCGGTGACCGTGTCGGCGATCTCGACGAGCTCGGGGGCGGCGTCCCGACCCGTGATGACGACGTTGGTGCGCGGGTGTCGTCCGACGACGGCATCCACGACGACCGCCGGATCGAGCCACCCGTAGGTGATCGTGTACGTGAGCTCGTCGAGGATGAGGAGGTCGTAGTCACCGCTGCTGAGCTTCTCCGCGGCGACCTCCCAGGCGTGCCGGTTCTTGGCCGCCGACTCGTCGAGGTCCTCGGACTCCCAGGTGAAGCCGTCGCCGAGGGTGTGCCACTCGATGCCCAGGTGGTCCGCGAGCTTCTTCTCGCCGACCTGCCAGCGGCCGCCCTTGACGAACTGGACGACGGCCACCGTCCAATCCCGCGCCCAGGCGCGACCCATGACACCGAACGCGGCGGACGACTTCCCCTTGCCGTCCCCGGTGTTGACGAGCACTCGCGTCTGCGTCCGCGACTTCGCTTCCATGATCATCCTCCGAACGTGGGGAGGACGAGGCGTGCTCGCCGCGACACCGCCGGGTGTCGAAGCGATCCGCCCTTCCTCCGAGGGACAGCCGCTGGACGTGTGTCAGGTGGTCGGTCTCATCCCCGGAGGGCATCACCGTTGCGGGACAGCGCCGGGTTCGCACCGGCTTCCCTGCCAAACGCCATCGCGCCGCGCACCGCGGCGAGATGGCCGGACGCTACCACGGCCCTGTGCCTGCTCTGCTGGCCAAGAACGCCGGTGCCATCTTTCGGCACGGAGCTGATGGGACGTCACATCGCCGGGTGTCGGTGTCTGCCGAGCCCGAGACCGGTGCGGGTCACGATGACTGCTCCCGGCCGGGTCGCCTTCGGTCCGCGATCGCCGCGTCTGTGTTTCCACGCTGCAGCGGCGGGTAACGAGCCCCATGGAATCGATCCGCGTCGGACTCGTGGCTGATCCGGCCGCGCCGACCGACATCGCGCGACGGATGACAGACCTGAGCCCGGTGGACGGCTCCGGGGCTTGGGACATCACCGTGGTCAGTCAGCCGTTCACCACCGGCTCGGAGGAAGTCGCGACCGCGATGGGCCGACTGCAGCACCAGGCTCGCCAGCACGACTGGGACTACGTCGTCGGCCTGACCGAACTTCCACTCCACGATCACGAGGGCAACCACCTGGTGGTCGAGTCCGATCCGGACGGACGGACCGCGGTGCTGTCCCTGCCTGCCTTGGGCGGACTGCGGATGCACGCCCGCGCCCGTCGCGCGGTGCGCTCGCTGGTCGATGCGATGGCAGGCCCGAAAACGGACGACGAGCACCGCGTCGCTCTCTCGCAGCCCCGCGGTCGCCCACGCGTGCTCCTCGGCATGGTGCTCGCCAACCGTCCGTGGCTCCTGGTGCCAGGGCTGAAGTCTGCACTCGTCGCCGCGCTGGCCACCGGAGCCGTGGCCACGATCAACTCGACGGTCTGGCTGCTTGCGGACTCGCTGGCGTGGTGGCGGTTGGTGGTGGCGACGGTCGTTTCGGTGATCCTCGTGGTCGCCTGGCTCGTGATCGACGGTGAGCTGTGGGACCGGCCCGACGACGACTCGCCCCAGGCGCGGGAAAGGTCGCGGATGTACAACGCCTCGACACTGGTGACGCTGATGGTCGGGGTGTCGATCTGCTACGTCGCGCTCTACCTCGTGAACCTTGCCTGGGCCTTCTTCGTCCTGGAACCCGGGTTGATGGGCAGCTACCTCCACGCCCAGCTCGGCTACGGCGACTTCTTCGTTCTGGCTTGGTTCGTCGCCTCAGCGGCCACCGTGGGCGGAGGCCTCGGCTCCGGACTCGAGTCGGACGAGGCGATCCGCGCCGCGGCGTACTCCAAGCGCGAGGAAGACCGGCGCGGCCGCCTCGCGCGTGATCAGCCTTCCAGGTAGTGAATCGAGGACTCGCACGGAGCGCGGTTCGGTAGTCGACCGGGAACTCACCTTGATGCATGAGGCGAGAACCGACCGCCGCGACCTCAACCGTGGCGTCGGCAGGCTGCGTCGATCCGCACTCCTCGCACGGCCCGGGGCCGCGCGACCGCCCCCCATCCTGATCTGGCGTGCAGTAGGCACGGAACGCACCCATCGGTCCGGAATGCGCACTCCCGTTCCGTCGGCTCGCCCGGAGCGCCGGGTCGCTGCCGCGGAGCCGGCGAGCCCGGCCGCGAGCACCAGGCCGAGCGCGGTGGCGACGACCGATCACCCGTGCCGGTCCGGGGCGACGTGGTGCTGCCGAAGCGCCTCGACGCAGCCGTCCAGGCGGCCGCGTACTTCGTCGTCAGCGAGGCGGCTGTCCGCAAGCACGTCGGCAACATCTTCGCCAAGCTCGACCTGCCCGGCGGGACGGACCGCCGTGTGTCCACGGTGCTCGTCTACCTGCGCGGGTCGTAGCCGGCGCCCGGCCCTCCCCCATCGGTCGTCACCGGGTTCGGCGCGCGCGTGGACACGCGCTTCCAGATCCGGCGCAGCGTGCGCCGGTCCGCAGGCGAGGTCGCTGAGATCAGCGTCCTGCGCAGGACTGCGTTGTGGGTCGGCCGGGCTTCCTGCAACGCGCGGTCGCCGTCGTCGGTGAGCACCGTGAACCACTTGCGACCGTCGGCGGGGTCGGCCTCGCGCCGCACCAGGCCGTCGCGCTCGAGGCGCGTGACGAGGTGCGTCGTTCCCGCGGGGCTGAGGAGCACCCGCTCGGCGAGCTCGGACATGCGCAACCGGTGGTCGGGGGCGTTGAACAGGGTGATCAGCACGTCGAACTCGATGACAGCGAGGCCGTGGTGACGCCGGAGGTCGGCGTCGAGCTCCTGGAGAACCGAGCGGTGGAGCATCATCAGCGCTCCCCAGGACTCCCACTCCTCCGGGTCGAGGAACTCGTGATCGGGTCTTGACGTGGCCATGCCCCTGAGTATATTTCGTTTCGTACGAAAATACTATCTCGGCCTTGAGAGGAGACAGTCATGACGTTCGGAGTGGTTCATCACTTTCCCGGCGGCACTCGGGAGAACTACGAAGCATCCATCGCGGCGGTGCATCCCGCGGACGGGCTCCCCGACGGCCAGATCTTCCACGCGGCCGGTCCCTCGGCCGACGGTTGGACCATCGTGGCCATGCACGAGTCCCAGCAGAGCTGGGAGGCCTTCCGCGACGGCGTCCTGATGCCCCGGATGCAGGCAGGCATCGAGGGCGGCTTCCCGACGCCGCCGGAGGAAACCGTCTTCGACGTCACCACGCTCCAGCCCTGAGGGGGCACCGACCATGCTCAACCACAACCGCGTCTCCGCCGTCCTCGTCTCGACCGACCTCGAGCGGAGCCAGACCTTCTACACCGACAAGGTCGGACTCACCCTCTCGCCGGAGACCATCAAGAACCACCTCGTCTTCGAAGCCGGCGACGGCACGAGCCTCTTGATCTACGGCCGTCCGGCCGGCAACAAGGCGGACCACACCCAGGTCCGGTTCTGGTCGAACGACATCGAGAAGGACGTGGCCGCGCTCGCTGCCAGCGGCGTCGAGTTCGAGGAGTACGACACCGACACGTTCAAGACCGTCGACCACATCGTCACCACCGCCGGCATCGGGCGTTCGGCGTGGTTCAAGGACCCGGACGGCAACACGATCGCGGTCTTCCAGCCCGAGTAGCAGCTCGGAGGCACGCCCGGATGTCTCGAGCTCCTCGAGCTCGCCTGGCCCGACCGCTGGGGAGAGTCATCGCCCCGGCCGCGCTGCCATCCTCCGGTTCCGGAGGCCCTACTTCACCTTGCTGAGATGGACCATGGCGTCGTAGAGCTGCTCGTCCGTCATCGGCGGCTCGGGGATCGGATGAGCCCGCTCAGCCCGATAGGCGTCCAGCATGAGGTGGAGCTGGCGTCTCCAGGCCGTGGGGGCCTTGGCGCTCGTGGCGTCGATGATCCGGCCGTTGGACCAGATGAGGTTGACGATGTCGGCCTGCGTGATGTCGGCGCGAGCCTTGCCTGCCGCCTGGGCTCGGGTGAGAACGGTCTCGATCTGCTGGCACATCACGTCGTGGATGTGCTCGGTGTGGGCGTTGCCGGGGAAGCGGCGAGAGAGGAAGTCGTTGAAGCCTCGGTCCCCTGCCTGCACAGCGAACAGGTTCTCCAGGTAGGAGGTGAAGGCGTCCCAGGGATCAACCATCTCCAGGGCCTGGGCGGCTCCGTCGAGGAAGGCCTGCAGTCGAGGCTCGAGGGCGGCCAGGAGCAGGTCCATCCGTGTGGGGAAGTGGCGATACAGGGTGCCGATGGCGACGTCGGCGTCGCGGGCGATCTTCTCCAAGGAGGCATCCACGCCGTGGGCGGCGAACTCGGCCTGCGCCGCGGCGACGAGCCGGTCACGGCGCTCCCGGGCGTCGCGGCGCAGCGACCGCTGCATCGGCGCGACGTCGGTCTGGCTCACTCCCCCAGTCTACGACCACGCTGAGGGTGGCCTCCGCTTCGCGTCCTCCGGCGAGCCGCTCAGCAGTCGATCATCGAGCTTCTCCCTCAATTCGAGGCACCCCTCCGGAATAGATCGAGGCACCCCTCCGCTTACACCGGTAACAGTGAACCGGAGGGGTGCCTCACCATGGCGCTCCGACTTGACCCCCCAGGAGTGAAGAGATGAGCACCAACGAGCCCTTCGGGGCCTCCGGCACCTTGGTGGCCCCCGAAGCCGTCGACGTGCAGTCCACGGCCCCACCCAACCCCCACCACGAGCGACGCTGGCTGGCGCTCGGCGTCATCCTGATCGCCCAGATGATGCTCCTGCTGGACGCGACGATCGTGAACGTCGCTCTGCCCTCGATCCAGGCAGACCTCGGCTTCTCCGACGACACCCGCCAGTGGGTCGTCACTGCCTACCTGCTGGCCTTCGGAAGCCTGCTCCTCCTCGGAGGACGGCTGGCCGACGCGTTCGGCCGCAAGAACATCTTCATCGTCGGCCTCGTCGGATTCGCGATCGCCTCCGCAGTGGGTGGCGCGGCCCCCAACATCGAGACGCTCGTCACGGCCCGCGCGGTCCAGGGCGCTTTCGCCGCGGTCATGGCGCCTGCTGCGTTGTCGCTGATCACGGTGATCTTCACCGACCTGAAGGAGCTGAGCAAGGCGTTCGCGATCTTCGGCGCGGTTGCAGGAGGCTCCTCGGCAGTCGGCCTGATGTTGGGTGGGGTGCTGACCGACTATGCCAACTGGCGCTGGACCTTGTACGTCAACGTCGTCTTCGCCGTCGTCGGGATCATCGGTGGCCTCGCGCTGCTGCACAACTCCTCCGAGCCCAACAGGCCCAAGCTCTCTGTACCGAGCACGATCCTGGGCACCGCGGGGGTCTTCGGGTTGGTCTTCGGAGCATCGAGAGCCGAGACCGATGGTTGGGACGCGGCAGTCACGCTGACCTCTCTCGTCGCCGGCGGCCTTCTGCTGATCGTCTTCGTCGTGTTCCAGAGGATCGACCGTCACCCGCTCGTCCCGGTGCGCGTGGTCGCCGACCGCAACCGCGGCGCCGGCCTCCTGACGCTCCTGCTGGGTCAGGCCGGGGTCTTCGCCCTGTTCCTGTTCCTGACGTACTACTTCCAGGGCGTGTTGGGCTACTCCCCGATCACGACCGGGCTCGCGTTCCTGCCGATGATGGTGACGGTGGCCGTGGTCGCGACGCTGACCCAGAGCGTGCTGGTGCGGCACCTGACCATGCGCGCCATCGTCGCCGGCGGTTTGACCATCGGCGGAGCCGGGGCGGCGTTGCTGACCCAGGCCGACGCGAGCAGTCAGTACGCGGCCTGGGTGCTGCCCGGCCTGATCCTGGCCGGGGCAGGCATCGGGTCGGCCATCGTGTCAGCGGTCGCGCTCGCGCAGATGGGTGTCGAACCGCGTGACGCCGGCGCTGCGGGCGCGCTCAACAACGTCTCGCAGCAGCTCGGCGCGGCGCTCGGCATCGCCGTGATCAGCACCTTCGTCGCCACCGCCCACAGCAACTACCTGGTCGACCACGGCAGCGCCGCGGTCGTCGACGCGACCGTGCACGGGTTCACCATCGGCTACTGGTGGGCCGCGGGCGCCTTCTGGGCGGGTGCCGTCATCTGCGGCGCCCTGATCAGGGGTGGCACTCGGTTCCACACGGAGCCGGGTGAGCCCGAGCCCCTCGACGAGATCGCCGGCGGACTGATCTGACCACAGCACCTGGTGGAGGGCGCCCCGATGCCCACACGGATCGCGGCGTCACCGCCCGGGCAGGCACCACTCGCTCCACGCACGATCACCAACCACACACCACGGAGGAACATCCATCATGACCACCATCAGCATCATCGGTTCGGGCAACATGGCCACCGCCATCGGCACCCGGGCAACGAAGCACGGCCACACCGTCGAGCTCATGAGCCGCGACACCGCCAAAGCCCAGGCACTCGCCGACCAGATCGGCAACGGCGCCACGGTCGGCGCTTTCGGCGCTCGGCCGGCCGGTGACATCGTCATCGTGGCCGTCCTCCACGCCGCCGCGGCTGGCGTCGTGGCGCACTACGGCGATGCCCTGGCCGGCAAGGTCCTCGTCGACATCACCAACCCGTTCAACGCCGACGCCAGCGGACTCGCGACCACCGTGGACAACTCGGTGTCCGAGCAGATCGCCGCAGCCGCCCCCGCGGGCACACACGTGGTGAAGGCGCTGAACACGATCTTCGGTCACGTCCTTGCTCACGACACGCCGCTGGACGCGTTCCTCGCCGGCGACGGCGCCGAGGCGAAGGCACGTGTCGCGGAGTTCCTGGAGAGCTTGGACCTGCGGCCCCTCGACGCAGGAGGGCTCGAGATGGCCCACACCCTCGAGTGGGCCGGCATCCTCCTGATGGGCCTGGCACGCAACGGCGCCGGCTTCGACCTCGCCCTGGGCGCCGAGGTCCGCTGACCCTCCCTTCCAGGTCTGGGCGGACCGGCTCGTTCGGTCCGCCCAGACCTGCCTTGACCACGGCAGCGGGGAGAGCCGGCGGTGGTCCGGGTGACGAGCGGGTCCAGTCGCTCTCTGCTTCCGGCGTGGCGAGGTCGTCGCCCCGGTGAAACCCGGTCAGACCCGTTCTTACCTGCGACTCGACCCGGACGCGCTCCGCTGCTGCGAAGTGCCAGGCGCTCCGGCGGGCAGTCCGGTCAGGCCGACCGGGTCTTCACCTGGCCGCGCCACCGGGCGAACGAGCTGCTGGTCTCCGCCCAGGCGGGGAGCAACGACTCGTCGCCGGAGCGCAGGCGCGCGCCCATGAACAGCGCATGGGTGTCGGGTACGACGGGCCTGGTGTCGTGCTGGGCCGCGAGCACCTCGCGGGCGAGCGCGTCGAGGAACCAGTCCTCCGGCCCGGCCAGCTCGAACGACCCGTTCAGCGGCACACCGCGCGCGAGACGACACAATGTCGCGGCCACGTCGTCCGCCGAGACCGGGCGCACCCGGACGGGAGGCAGCCGCACCATGTGGGTGGTCGCGACGTGGTCGACGAGCCTGGGGACGTTCTCGTAGAACAAGGTCGTCCGGAGCACGGAGTGCGGGATCGGTGACTGCGCGACCAGCTGCTCCTGGGCGACCTTGCCCCGGAAGTAGTTGCTGTCGAGCCGCTCCGCCCCGATGACCGACAGGCCCACGTGGTGTCGAACGCCAGCGGACTCCTCGGCACGCAGCACGCTGCGGGTGCAGGTGTCGAAGAAGCTCAACCCCTGCTCGTACTCGTACGACGGGCGGTTCACGTTCAACACGTCGACGACGACGTCGACCCCGTCGAACGCCTCCCGGAGTCCCTCACCGGAGTAGGCGTCGACCCCGGTCCTTCGCGAGGCGACGCGAACGTCGTCGCCGTGATCCCGCAGCAGCCTCACGACCCGCGCGCCGATCAGGCCAGTACCTCCGACAACAGTCACGTGCATGGGCTCGACCTTTCTCTCGGGATGTCGACGTGTTGACCGGAGACCGAGCCCGGATGTGACGACACCCGTGCGATGTCACAGAGTCGTGGCCGATCCGGTCACAGATGCAGCGCAGGAACCCGGAGAGGAGGGTCGTCGCGTTGGCCGCACCGTCAGACTCGGACGCGGGGCCACGATGTCGCTGCGGGTGTCCCTACCTCCGCGGCCTCGTCCTGATGCCTGTGGTCCTGACCGTGTCCGAGAGCCGCGGTGTTCGCCTCGTCGGGCCGCCGATCCTCGACCTGCCGGTCGAGTCCCTGGTCTGCAAGGCGTGTGACGGGCGAACCGTGACCCGCGACCTGCCTCCGATCGGCATCGACGTGGCCGCGGTGCTCGAGCAGCTGGCCGGGGTCGGGCGATCCGACGTCGCGGCGCCCGGGACGCACGACGCGGCGCCGACCTGCGCGTGCGGCGCGCCGGACCTCACCTGGTCGACCGTCGTCCCACTCACGGTCCACACGGCCGGCACGACGATGACCGGCGAGGTCCCCACGACACCGTCGTCGGCATCTCCCACCGGCATCCTGTCGTGTGCCGCGTGCTCGGGATCCTGGGACGCCACGCACCCCGACCTCCCAGCGCGCATCCTGAACGCGTTCAGCGCGTTCGACGCTGCGCTCTCCCGCGGAGAGGTCGGCATCGATGGGTGACAGGCGCGATCTGGTGCGGCCGGCGCGTCGGTGGGACGCTGTCGACGAGGGTTCGGCCGCCACACGCGCCGGTTCCCCTGGTCGTCGAGGTGATCCGATCGCGGGCAAGGACGAGACCGACATGACGTCAAGCAAGGCCGGTGACGAGTCCGGCGCAGGCATCGAGGCGGCGATCGGCGCGTTCAACGAGTCGCGGCCACGCCTGTTCGGCATCGCGTACCGCATGCTCGGCAGCGTCGCCGAGGCCGAGGACATCGTCCAGGAGGCCTGGGTGCGCTGGCAGGGAACCGACCGCAGCGTCGTGCGCAACCCCGCGGGATTCCTGACCACCGTGACCACCCGACTCGCACTGAACACCGCCGAGTCCGCACGCGTACGACGCGAGCAGTACGTCGGCCCGTGGCTGCCCGAGCCCGTCGACACCAGCGCCGACCCGAGCCTCGGCGCCGAGAGGGCCGAAGCCCTGGAGTCCGCAGTGCTGGTGCTGCTCGAGAAGGTCAGGCCTGACCAGCGGGCGGCGTACGTGCTGCGCGAAGCCTTCGACTACTCGTACGACGAGGTCGCCGACATCCTGGACACGTCCGCGGCGAACGCCCGTCAGCTGGTCAGCCGCGCGAAGAAGTCGGTCCAGTCCGACCGCAAGGAACCGGTCGACCCGGCCACGCACCGGACCCTGCTCGAGGCGTTCGTCGCGGCCGCCCGCGACGGGGACGTGAAGCGGCTCGAGCAGGTGCTCTCCGCGGACGTCGTCAGCACCACCGACAGCGCCGGAGAAGCCCCTCGGGCGGCCCGCCGGCCGGTCAGCGGGCGGGACAACGTCGCCCGGTTCATCGCCGGGTGGTCCGACTGGTGGGAGGGAACGACCCTGTCGTGGGTCGAGACGAACGGCCAGACCTCGCTGCTCGCCCGACGCGACGGTGCCCCGGCGGTCCTCCTCAGCGTCAGCGCGTCGGGCTCCGGCATCGACCGGATCATGTGGGTGATGGCGCCCGACAAGCTCACGCGCGTCCCGGCGTAGCGAGAGGTCGAGCGCCGCATCGGTGTCACAGCCGCGAGGCCTCCCCGGTCAGTAGGGCGGAGGCGGATCAGCCGCGCTCGTCGGAATCCCAGAGAGGGGCCACTCATGAAGGTCGTCGTCATCGGCGGAACCGGGCTCATCGGTTCGAAGGTCACCGAGCTGCTCAACGCTCACGGTCACGAGGCGGTGCCCGCCGCGCCCCAGACCGGCGTCAACACCCTGACAGGAGAAGGACTGGACGACGTGCTGACCGGCGCGGACGTCGTGGTCGACGTCTCCAACTCGCCGTCCTTCGCGGACGACGACGTCATGGCGTTCTTCGTCACCGCCACCACCAACATCCTCGCCGCCGAGAGGAAGGCCGGCGTCAAGCACCACGTCGCGCTCTCCGTCGTGGGCACAGGGACCCTGCCGGACAGCGGATACCTGCGCGCCAAGGCCGCTCAGGAGGACCTCATCAAGGGGTCCGGCGTCCCCTACTCGATCGTGCACGCGACTCAGTTCTTCGAGTTCACCCGGGCGATCGCCGACGGGTCGATGGTCGACGGGAAGCTGCACCTGGCGCCGGTCCACTACCAGCCGATCGCGTCCGACGACGTGGCCTCGGCCGTGAGCCACGTCGCCGTCGGCGCACCGCTGCAGGGCGTCAAGGAGATCGGCGGCCCCGAGCGGGTGCGGATGGACGAGTTCATCCCGGCTGCGCTCGCCAGGTCGGGCGACACGCGCGACGTCGTCGTCGACGAGCACGCCACGTACTTCGGCACCGAGCTGGCCGACGACAGCCTCGTGCCCGGCCCCGACGCCGAGCTGGGCTCGATCACCTACGAGGCCTGGGCCAAGGAACCTGCCTGAGGCCGTGGGTCCCGCCACGTGTCGTGGCGGGACCCGCGGCTCGAGGAGCGCTCCGTGCACACGCCGGGTGCCCTCCGTGTCACAGATTCCGGCCGTGGTCGGTCATCGGTTCATGACCAACCTTCCGAACAACGCCGATCTGCCGGGCATCGCCTTCGAGGCAGATCTCGAGATCCTGGTCGCCGAGACGATCGAGGCAGCAGTGCCGGTGTCCGACGATGCCGCACGCGCGGTCGACACGATCGAGATCGGCTACTACGAGGCCGAGCTCAAGAGCCTCCGCGATGCGGCCACGACGCTGAACGAGGCTGAGCAGCACACCGGATGACCGCGGCAGAGCTCTGACCTGCGGAGCCGTGGGCGGTTCGGTGGGAGCAGCTGCGCCGGCCAGGTCGCGTGACCTCCGCCGGTGAGTGGTCGTTGACCCCGACGTACGCCCCCGCTGCCTGCGCTCTGGGGAGGAGTGCCGGGCGACCAAGGAGATGCCCCGTGGCCACTCGCTCACTGCGGACCCGGATCCCTGTCCTGCTGGCTGCGCTCTCGGTGGTGCTCCTGGCCGCGACCACGCTGGCCCTGCCCAGCGCGCGAGCGACGGACGCCTTCACCGCCCACGGGAGTGCGCGTCAGGTGTACGGCGTCGGGCTGCCCGCCGGGGCAGGCGCGACGCTGCTCGACGGCACCGGCCAGACGGTGGCCACGCAGCACGCCGACTCCCTCGGTGGCCTGCTGTTCCGCGACGTGGCCCCGGGCAGCGGCTACTCGGTGCGCGAGGACGCGACCGGTGCGACCTCCGGGCCGGTCACCGTGCACTCCGAAGCCGCGGCGCCGTGGGACCCGAGCATCTACGACCAGCCGATCCCGGACGACGGCTACTCCTACCTGACCACTCGCGACGGCACCCAGCTCGCGCTCACCGTGCACCCGCCGACCCACCCCGCCGGCATCGGCGGCCTGCCCGAGGGCTTCCCGGTGCCGAACGGCCCCGACTACATGCCGCCGTACCCGACGCTGATCGAGTACTCCGGCTACGGGTACGCCGCCCCGGCCAGCCCGGTCAACGGGATCGCCGCGATCGCCAACCTGATGGGCTTCGCGGTCGTCGACGTGAGCATGCGCGGCACCGGCTGCTCCGGCGGCGCCTTCGACTTCTTCGAGCCGCTGCAGAACCTCGACGGCTACGACGTCGTCGAGACCATCGCCCACCAGCCCTGGGTCAAGGGCCACAAGGTCGGCATGATGGGCATCTCCTACGGCGGCATCAGCCAGCTGTTCACCGCCCAGCTCCAGCCGCCGGACCTCGCCGCGATCTCGCCGATGTCGGTGATCGACGCGACCGCGACCACTCTCTACCCCGGCGGCGTCCTGAACACCGGCTTCGCGGTCGCCTGGGCCCAGGAGCGCCAGCAGGAGGCGCAGCCGGCCGGCACCGGCGCGACCGGCACGCAGGCGTACGCCGAGCAGCGGGTCGCCCAGGGCGACGCGACCTGCATCGCCAACCAGGCGCTGCACGGCGAGGCCGCCGACCTGATGGCCAAGATCCGCGCGAACAGCCACTACGTGCCCGCGGTGGCCGACCCGCTCGACCCGGTGACGTTCGTCGACAAGATCAACGTGCCCACGTTCATGGCGTGCCAGTGGGAGGACGAGCAGACCGGCGGCCACTGCCCCGCGCTGGTCTCGCACTTCACCGGCACCACCAAGAAGTGGTTCACCTTCACCAACGGGGCCCACATCGACTCCCTGGATCCCGAGACGATGAACCGCTGGTACGACTTCCTCGAGCTGTACGTCGCCCACCAGCCGCCCGCTATCAACCAGGCGATCCTGCGTGCCTCCGCGCCGCTGATCTACCAGACCGCGATGGGTCTCCCCCAGACCGACCTGGTCACGCTGCCGGTCGATCCCGTCCAGCTGCAGCCGACCTACGCCACCGCTCTGGCTGCGTTCGAGCAGGCACCGGCCGTCCGGGTCCTGTTCGACAACGGCGCCGGCACCTCGCCCACGGGCAGCAGGACGGCCGGGGACCCCTACCCGGCGTACGAGCGCTCGTTCTCCACGCTCCCGGTCCCGGGCGTGCAGGCGGCGTCGTGGTACCTCAACGCGAACGGCGCGCTGGGCACGGCCGCGCCGCCGAAGATGCACGTCGACCGGTACACCTCCGACGCGAACGCGCTGCCGAGGACCGACTACACCGGCGGCACGGGCACCGGCGGCCTGTGGGGCAACGCCTCGCAGTGGAGCTGGGACTGGCAGCAGAACAAGCCCGGCACCGCCGTCTCCTACCTCTCCGCGCCGCTCACGCAGGACGTGACCACCGTCGGAGCCGGATCGGTGCAGCTCTGGGTGCGGTCGTCGACGCCCGACGTCGACCTGCAGGCAACGGTCAGCGAGGTCCGCAACGGCCAGGAGACGTACGTGCAGAGCGGCTGGCTGCGCGGCAGCGAGCGCAAGCTCGCGACGACGGCGGACAACATGTTGAAGCAGCCGAGCACGCTGCTCCAGCCGATCCCGACCATGCTCGCCGGCGACGTGCAGCCGATGCCGCAGGACGAGTACACCCTGGTGACCATCCCGCTGTACTTCCAGGGCCACGCCTACCGCGCCGGCTCCCAGGTCCGGGTGACCATCACCGCACCGAACGGCACCCAGCCGATCTGGTCCTTCGACGAGACCCAGCCGGCGGGCACGACCTCCGACGTGTACGTCGCCTCCTCGCCGAAGCTGCCCTCGCGCCTGGTCCTGCCGGTCGTCCCGCTGACCACGGTCGGCTCGGCCCAGCCGACCTGCCCGAGCCTGCGCAACGAGCCCTGCCGTCCGGCGGTCCCCTTCACCAACACCAGCTTCCCCCAGTAGCGTCCCGGACGACCACGAGGGCCGGCCTTCCGCCGGGCGGTCGCGCGATGCCGATCGCGCGTACGCTCGAGAGGTGACACGGAGTCTCCTCCAGCGGGTGCACAACCCCCGCAACCGCGTCTGCGGGTGCGACCCGGAGTGCTGGTGTCGTCGCACCGCCCTCGGTCGAGCCGTGAAGTGGTGGTTCCCGGCCAGGCTCGTGGGTCTCCACCACCGGAGCGAGCACTCGGCGGAGTGGAAGCGAGCGCACGGCGAGGCCACGACCTGAGCCGGCGTGCCCGGCCGGTGAGCCCGGGCGCGATGCCGTGGCTAGCGTGGTGCCCATGGACCTGTACGACGTGATGCGCACGACCGCCGCGGTGCGGGACTTCACCGACGACCCGCTCCCCGACGACGTGCTCCACACGATCCTCGACAACGCCCGGTTCGCCCCGAGCGGCGGCAACCGCCAGGGCACCCAGATCGTGGTGGTCCGCGACTCCGTGACGCGCGAGCGGCTCGTCGAGATCACCGCACCGGGAGCACGGCGGTACCACGCGCAGCGGGCGGCCGGCGAGACGCCGTGGAGTGCCTTCACCCCGAGCGCGGTCACCGAGGAGCAGGTGGCGCAGACCGCCGTACCCGCCTCGGTCACCGACCCGATCCGCGCCGCGCCCGTGGTCCTCGTCGTCTGCGTCGACCTGCGCGCGGTCGCGGCGCTGGACCAGCACCTCGACCGGGTCGGCATCGTCGGCGGGGCGTCGGTCTACCCCCTGGTCTGGAACATCCTGCTGGCCGCGCGCAACGAGGGGTTCGGCGGCACGATCACCACGATGGCCATCGCCGAGGAGCCGGCGCTGAAGCAGCTGCTCGGCATCCCCGAACCGTACGCCGTCGCGGCCGTCGTGCCGCTCGGCAAGCCGGTCAAGCAGCTCACCCGCCTCACCCGAGCGGCGGTCGAGGACCTCACCCACCTCGAGCACTGGGACGGCGGGCCGCTCCGGGCCTAGTCTCAGGGCCATGACCGAGATCGACCTCGCCACGATCGACGCCGAGCGCGAGCGGATCCGAGCGACGTACCTGCAGCCCGCCGACAGCCGCCCGGCGTCGAGTGCCCGGGGCCTGCACCACTTCGCCGTCGTCGCGCGCGACGTCGAGGAGACCGTGCGGTTCTACCAGGAGGTGCTGGAGTTCCCGCTGACCGAGATCTTCGAGAACCGTGACTACCCCGGCTCGAACCACTTCTTCTTCGACCTCGGCCACGACAACCTGCTGGCGTTCTTCGACTTCCCCGGCCTCGACGTGGGCCCGTACGCCGAGGTGCTCGGCGGCCTCCACCACATCGCGATCTCCGTCGAGCCGGACCGCTGGCAGCACCTGAAGGACAAGCTCCGCGACGCCGGCATCGAGTACCTGGAGGAGAGCGGCACCTCGATCTACTTCCGCGACCCGAACGGTGCGCGGCTCGAGCTCATCGCCGACCCGCTCGGAGAGATGTACGGCACCAAGGTGCTCTGAGGTCACGCGTAGGGTCGACGGATGATCATGGGCAGCCACGTCATCGTCCACAGCCGTGACGCGGAGGCGGACCGCAGGTTCTTCGCCGAGGTGCTCGGGCAACCCCATGTCGACGCCGGCGGCGGCTGGCTCATCTTCAAGCTGCCGCCCGCGGAGGTGGCCGTGCACCCGTCGGACGGCCCGACCGGCCACGAGCTGTACTTCGTGTGCGACGACCTGGACGCGACGATGGGTGAGCTGCGAGCCAAGGGCGTGGAATTCACCCAGGACGTCTCCGAGGAGCGGTGGGGACGGCTGACGCGGCTGCGACTGCCCGGAGGCGGCGAGGTCGGGATGTACCAGCCCCGCCACCCCCTGGCGATCGACCTCTAGCGGCTCCGCGCCGCAACGTCACGGGCGCTACTCGACGCTGATCCGCTCGACGTGGCCGCCCTCGTGCGCCAGCACCAGGGACACCGTGAGGTCGTGCCGCAGGGCTCGGAGCACGATCCGGGCGATGCCGCGCGAGCAGCTGCGCACGGCGTGCCCCTTCTCGCACCCGCAGGCGCAGGCACCGAGCACGAGGCCCTCGAACGCGCCGTTGCAGTCGTACCGGACCTCGCTCACCTTGCCCCGGACGACCCGGCCGTGCTCGTGGCCGTGGTCGCGATCGCCGAGCGCCAGCGAGATCGGCACGCCGTTGGGCGACGGCTCGATGCTCGAGGCGTCACCGCCGAGGCCGTCGACCCTGGCCGCGACGTACTCGACGAGCCGCTTCAGGACCGGGACCCAGCGGTCCGTGAGCGGGCGGTTCAGCAGCCGCCACCGCAGGATGGCGAGCGTGTTCTCCTCGGCGAACAGCATGTGGTCGGGCGTCGAGACCGGGATCGTCACCTGGAACGTGCCGGTGACGACACGCCACCCACCGAGGGGCCGCTTGCGCCCGTCGCCGCCGGGGCGCTTCGTGCCCTCGAGCTCGGCAACGGTCACACCCTTGTCGCCCTTGCCCTTGCCCTTGCCGTTCACGTTGGCGGGGAGCGTGCGGATCTCGACAGGCGGCGGGGCCTCCTTGTCGGTGAGACGTCGTACGACGATCGAGTACTCCTCGCCGGCGTGGATGCCGACGGGGAGGTCGACGGTGAACAGCCCCGCGAAGTTGTCGCCGCTGCGCGCCGGGATCGGGATGTAGCTGACGCCGCCGGTGACCTCGCACGCGATCGTGTTCGTGTCGACGACCTTCAGCGTGTGGGTCGCGTACAGCGCATCGGCCAGGTCGAGCACCTCCTGCGCCTGGACGGCCGGCCAGAAGATGTGCGCCGTGCTCCCCGTCGGCACGCGGCCCCAGTCGATCATCAGCTCGTCCGGCCGCGCGGTGCCGGTCGGGTCCGGTGCGGACGGACGGAGGTCGAAGGTCTGCGGCACCCGGTGGGTCTCCGCCGGTCCGGGGTTGTCGGACACCGTCACCTGCAGGTTGCGCTGCGCCAGCTTGTCCGAGCTCTGCGGGCTCTCACCGGTGAAGAGCGGCGTGTCGTCGTAGGCGATCTGCGCGACGAGGCAGTGGTGCGTGCCGTTGAGCCACTGCTGGACGGGGCGACCGTCGACGACGTTGCCGCCGTCGTACACGTTGAGGAAGCAGCCGTAGTAGACCCAGACGCTGTCGCCGGTCGCGATCGTGACGTCCTTGTTGTTCGGACCGCCTGCGGCGTAGTCGGCGGACGCGCCGTTGTTGCCGGTGGCGAAGAACGGCAGTGTCGTGTGACCGGCGCCCGCTCGCGGCCGTCCGGGCTGGCCGGCGGCGTCGTTGTCGCTGAGGTAGGTCGTCGTGGGCTGGTAGTCGGTGTCCGCAGTGCTCGTCGACCAGAGTCGGAAGAAGACCTTCGTGCCGTTGGCGGCGCCGGAGGGCCCGGCCGTCCCGCGCAGCCGGACCCGGGCGATCGCGAAGTTGAAGTTCTGCGCCAGCCGGGGCGGGAAGTGGCTCCAGTCGACGGTGAAGGGCGTCACCGACGAGTCCCCGGTCAGCGCGCCACCCTGGCCGGGCAGCACCGACGTGAACGGGTCGGTCCCCGTGGGGTCGGAGTACGTCGTGTTGAGCCAGCCGAGCAGGCTCTGGACGTACCCGTACGCCCCGGCAGGGGTGGGGCTGGTGAACGCGGGCCCACCGGGCACGGGAGTGCCGTTGAGGTCGGGCGTCGCGGTGAACACCCGCACGTCCTGGCTGAGGTAGAAGACGTTGTTCTGGCTGGGGTCGATGTTGGTGAAGTACGGGTCCGACCCGGCCACGAGCTCGAACAGCATCGACGCCTGCCCGCCGGGGACGGTCGTGCCGCCCGCGGCGACGCTGCCGTCGAGCTCCTTCGTGGTCGACCCCGAGGACGGGAACCCGGCCAGCGCGGTCGAGGAGAACGTCACGTCGTACGGGATCCGGATGCGCTGCGGCTGCCGGGGGTGCGTGGCGTTCTCGTAGTCGATGTCGGGCCGCTGGGTCAGGGTGACGCCCGCCATCGACGCGAACGGCCCGGAGAGCGGCGCGGGCGCGATGCCCAGCGACTGGTACGACGCCTGCGAGAAGCCGTCGACGGCGAGCCAGAACGCTCGCGGCCACCGGCCGGCGCTCGTCGTGATGATGTCCTGGACCTCGTCCCTGCCGAAGGTGTTCTTGTCGGCGAGGAAGCTCAACGCCGCGATCGGGAACGGGTCGTCCGACACGGGCCCCGGAATGGTCGCCGTCGACGAGCTCGGGTAGGCGCGCTCGAGCAAGGACGCGAAGAACGGGAACGGGTTCCCCGGGTCACCGGTGAGCGCGTTGTAGGTCTTCATCAGGTTGGTGTCGTAGGCCGCGATGATCTCGTTGATCGAGAACCCGAGCTGGGTGTTGAGGTAGTAGAGGAACCCGAGCGCGCAGCCGAAGCTGACGGCGTTGCCGTCGGTGCCCTCGGTGCTGGTCACCCAGTCGGGCCGGCCCGCGGTGTTCAGCCACGTGGCGACCCAGGAGCCGTAGTAGGCGTAGTGGCCCTGCTGGAAGCGGACGATGCCGCAGTACTGCGAGAGCGCCTCGCCGCTGGAGTCGCCGGCGTTCCACTTCCCGTTGGTCAGAGACATCAGGATCTCGACCCACTCGTTCATCCAGACCATCTTCACCTGCTCGGCCGCGACCGCCGCCGTCACGCCACCGGTGCCGAGCGAGTCGAGGTTGATGTCGTTGCCGTAGCCGCTGTTGTTCGCCCCGGAGCCGCCGCCGCGGTTGAGCAGGACCCGCTGCCGATGACTCGCGCCGAACTTCCCGGACGGCGTGTTGAACCACCCGGTGGTCACCGTGAACTCGGTCTCGACCGCGGCGATCAGGGCGTTGGCGTTGGCGATCACCCGCGTCTGGTTCGGGAGGCTGTCGTCGTACCAGATCTCGAAGTTGGGGGTGATTCCTCGCCCGAGTCCGTAGCTGTCGTTGAGGTTGTCCTGCTTGAGTGCCATGGGGGTCACCCCTTCCATCCCGAGTCGGCTGGTCCGGCCCGACATTCCTCCAGAGGGGCGCAGCCGGTGGAGTGATACAGCCGGCTCAGGGCGGCAGCGGAGACCCCCGGGTCGGGTCTGACGAAGTCCTGACGCCGACGCCGACGCCATCGACAGGTACGGGCTCCGAAGGCGATCGTTGTCGTCGAGGCGACCCACGGATGCGGAGGCGGAGGCGGAGATGGAGGTTGTCGGCCTGTGGCGGTATCCCGTCAAGTCGCTCCAGGGCGAGACGGTCGACACCGCCCGGGTGGAGACCGACGGCATCGCCGGCGACCGGATCTGGGGTATTCGTGACCAGCGCACCGGGCGGATCCTGACCGCCCGCCGCCGCCCCGAGCTGCTCGCCGCCGCCGCGAGCTACGACGACGGCGACCAACCGGTGATCACGCTCCCCGACGGCAGCACGCTCGTCGGCCCGAGTGCGCGGACCGATCGCGAGCTCTCGCGATGGTTGGCGAGCCCGGTCTCGCTCGTGTCCTCGTCGGGTCGTGCAGGCAGGGCCGAGTTCTTCGCAGATGCGACCGACGACACCAGCCCGGCCATCGAGTGGACGATGCCGCTCGGACGGTACGTCGACGCCTCCCCGATCCTGATCGTGACCACGGCGTCGTTGCGCACCGGCGCGGCTCACCACCCTCGGGGCACCTGGGACGTGCGCCGGTTCCGACCCAACGTGCTGATCGACGTCGACGGCGACGGCTGGCTCGAGGATTCGTGGGTGGGCCACCACGTCGAGGTCGGGTCGGTCACGCTCCGCCCCCTGCAACCCTGCGTGCGCTGCACGATGGTCACCCGACCGCAGCCCGGGCTCGAGGCCGACGTCGAGATGTTCCGCACGCTCGCGCGCCACCACGGCGGACTGTTCGGGGTCTGGTCCGACGTCGTCGCGCCGGGACGTCTGTCCGTGGGTGATCTCGCAGCCGAGCACGCTTCCTCGGCCTAGCAGCGGCCGAGCGGACGTCACCGGGCGTGGATGTCACAACTCGCGGCCGGCCGGCGTCTTGATGTCGTACCGACCGACCGAGGAGGACGACATGAGTGGAAACACCCGCATCCCGGCTGCCGAGATCACCGGACTCAAGGGCGCCGTGATCAAGCGGTTCGCGAGGAAGAGCCTGGGCCAGGTGCCGAGCTCCCTCGGCGTCTACTGGCACAACCAGAAGGTGCTGATGAGCATGGCAGGCATCGGGGGCAAGGTGCAGAAGTGGGACGCGTGCGACGAGCAGCTGAAGTCGTTCGCGCACATGGCGGTCGCCGCGCAGGTCGGTTGCAGCTGGTGCCTGGACTTCAACTACTTCGAGGCCCACAACAAGGACCTCGACATGGTGAAGGCACGGGAGATCCCGCGGTGGCGCGAGTCCGAGGCGTTCTCGCCGCTCGAGCGCGAGGTGCTGGCGTACGCCGAGGCGATGACCGAGACCGAGCCGACGGCGACCGACGAGCTGGTGGCGTCCTTGCGGGAGCAGCTGGGAGACGCGGCCCTGGTCGAGCTCACCGCGATCATCGCGTTCGCCAACTTCACGACGCGTGCGAACGTCGCGCTCGGCATCGAGTCGGACGGCTTCGCCGCGGCATGCGGTCTGAAGCCGCTCGCGCAGCCCACCGCCGTAGGGTCTCGACCGTGACCGACGACCCGTTCGTGGCCCACCGGGGGCTGCTGTTCACCGTCGCCTACGAGATGCTCGGCTCCGCCGCCGACGCCGAGGATGTGGTGCAGGAGACCTGGCTGCGATGGGACGCCATCGGTGCGGGCGAGCGCGCCGAGGTGCGCGACGCCCGGGCGTTCCTGGTGCGGATGGTGACGCGCAAGGCGCTCGACCGGCTGCGCTCCAACGCCCGGCGGCGCGAGGAGTACGTCGGCGAGTGGCTGCCGGAGCCGCTCCTCACCGCGCCGGACGTGGCCGACGACCTCGAGCTCGCCGAGAGCGTGTCGTTCGCGATGCTCACCGTGCTCGAGACGCTCACGCCCACCGAGCGAGCGGTGTTCGTGCTGCGCGAGGTGTTCGACACGCCGTACGGCGAGATCGCGGAGGCGGTCGGCAAGTCCGAGGCCGCCGTGCGCCAGACCGCGCACCGGGCACGCGGGCACGTCGCGGCGCGGAGGCCCCGGATGGAGGTCAGCCCGCGGGAGCAGCAGGAGGTCGTCGACCGCTTCCTCGCGGCCGCGAGCCGCGGCGACCTCCAGGGGCTCCTGGACGTGCTGGCTCCCGACGTCGTCCTCGTCGCCGACGGCGGCGGCATCGTGCAGGCGGTCGTGACCCCGGTCGTCGGCGCGAAGAAGGTCGCGAACCTGCTCCGGCCGTTCCCACGGCTCGCCCCCGGTGCGACGTTCCTGCCCGTGCTCCTCAACGGCGCCCCGGGCGCCCGTCTGGTGGGCACCCTCGACGGCTACGACACCGCGATCAGCTTCGTGGTCGAGGACGGGCGGATCACCCGGATCTACGCCGTGCGCAACCCCGCCAAGCTGGGCCGGATCGACGTCGAGGCGACGATCCGGCGGTAGGACGGATGACGCGGCTCGCGCTCTGCCATAGTCGAGTGCGTGGACCCCCCGCCCCGCGCCGTCCGGCCCGTGCTGCAGGACCTGCCGCTCCCGCTGCGGTGGGGCGTCGTCGGTGCGGTCGTCCTCGGCCTCGCGGGAGCGCTCACCGGGCTGGTCGTCGGCGTACGGGTGTACTGGCCGACGGCCTGGGCGGCCGCGATCGAGGTGGGAGCTCCGGCGACCTTCGTCGGCTTCGCCCTCGGCCTGGTCGCCGGCGCCCTCGTCCGTGCGTTCCACCGGGTCCACCAGGTCTGAGAGACACGTGACGGCGGCGTGACGAGACGCACGGGGATGGACCGCGTCGCCGTGGGAACCTGCATCGCGTGACCACGCAGCTCGCCGACTGGCCCTCCGTGACGGACACCCACCTGGACCTGCCCGGGCGTCGCGCCCGCATCCTCGAGGTGCCCGGGCGTCCCTCGTCCGGTGGCCGACCTCAGCTGCTCGTGCACGGGCTCGGTGGATCCTCGGTCACCTGGGTGCCGGTGATGGAGGGGCTCGCCGAGCACGGCCCGGTGGTCGCCGTCGACCTGCCCGGCTTCGGCCGCACCCCGATCGAGGCGAGCGACCCGCTGACGGTGGAGGGGTACGTCGACTTCGTGCTCGAGGTCGCCAACGCCCTCGGCTGGGACCGGTTCACGCTGCACGGCAACTCGATGGGCGGCCTGGTCGGCACGCTCCTCGGGGCCGCCCATCCGCACCGCCTGGACCGGCTCGTCCTCGTCTCGCCTGCCCTCCCGCCGCGATCGCCCCTCGGCTTCCTGCGGCCGAGCCGAGCGACGATCGACGGGGTGCTCCCCCTCGCCACGTCGTCCCTCGGTGCGCTGGCCCTCGGAGCCGTCGGCCTCGCCGGCCCGGAGCTGGACCAGCGTCGCAACCGGGCCCTGCTCAGCCTGATCTACTCCGAACCCGAGGGGATCGATCCTGCGGTGCTCGGCCTCATGGCGGCCGAGTTCGCCGACGCGGGCGCGGGCGTCGACCGCCGGCGCGCGCTGCTCGCCCTCACCCGCTCGATCTCCCGACTCTGGGCGAACCCCCGCAGCACCTGGAGCGCGATCCGGGCCGTGCAGGCCCCGACGCTCCTGCTGGGTGGCACGCACGACGCGCTGGTCCCGGCCAAGGTGCTGCGTGCGGTGATCGCCTCGCGGCCCGACTGGGAGGGGCACGTGCTCGACGACCGTCGGCACGCGCTCATGCTCGAGGACCCGGAGTCCTACCTCGACCTCGTCGCCGGCTGGCTGACGCGCGCCGTCGCCGTCTGAGTCGCTGGAGTGCCGGGCTCAGCTCGTCTGGAGCACGTAGCCGCGCTTGATCACGGTGCGCACCAGGGGGTGGGAGCCCAGGTAGGGGCTCAGCGCCTCGCGGAGCCGCGCCACCGCGACCTCGGCGGTGTGCGGGTCGGCGGAGTCACCGGGCAGCACCTCGAGCAGACGGTCGCGGCTGACCACCTCGCCCGGGTTGCGTGCCAGCCGGCGCAGGATCGCCAGCCCGTTGGGCGACAGCGGGAGGACGCCGTGGTTCAGCGTCGCCGCGGACGCGCGCACGTGCAGCACGCCTGACGGCGTGGGCACGCTGTGCGCCTCGTCGCCGAGGGTGAGGATCACCAGGCGCACGAGGGCGCCCATCCGCGAGCGGTCGGGGTGGACCGGGCGCAGGCCGGCGTTGACCAGGGGGTCCGCGGTGACCGGCCCGACCGCCGCCACGAGCAACCGGCCCGAGGCCACCAGGTCGCGGACGATGTCCGTGACGCCCTGCTCCTCCAGCTCGGCGATCCACGCAGTGGCGGCCGGTGCGGAGGTGAACATCACCGCGTCGAACGCGCCCGCCGCCACCTGCAGCGCCGTGTCGGTGACCGCGGCCGGGTCGGTGGGCGGACCCCAGCGGTAGACCTCGAGCGGGATCACGCTCGCGCCGCCCGCGACGAGCTTGGCCTCCAGGTGCGGGTCACCGGCTCCGTGGTGCTGGACGGCGATCCGACACCCGTCGACGCCCTCGGCCAGCAGGAAGTCGACGATCTCCGCCGACGTCTCGGACTCGGCGACCCAGTCGGCCTTGAGCCCGACCGCCTGCAGCGCGCCGCGCGCCTTCGGTCCGCGCGCGACCAGTCGCACCGCCGCGAGGGCCTGGACCAGCTCGTCGCCCAGCCCGGCCGCCTCGGCGGTGTCCATCCAGCCACGGAAGCCGATCCCGGTGGTGACCACGACCGTGTCGACGCCCGCCTCGAGGACCTCCTGGGTACGTCGCAGCAACGCATCCTCGTCGATGTGCGGCACGACGCCCAGGGTCGGCGCGATCACCACCTCGGCACCGCGCCGCATGAGCGCGCCCGCGAGCTCGTCGGAGCGGCGCTGCGCCGTGACGAGGATGCGGGTGCCGGCCAGGACCGGGGTGAGGTCGGTCATCGGGCTGGCTCAGGCGACCAGCGCCGGGGTGACGGGGACGGGATGCACGTAGACCACTCCCCCGGCGATCCAGGTGCGGTAGACGGGCAGCCGACCGTTCGGGTCCGTCAGGCACTCGCCCGTCGCGAGGTCGAAGACGTGCTTGTACATCGGCGACGCGACCGTGTCGCGCTGGGCGTCACCCTGCCCGACCGACCCGACGATCCCGCGCGCGATCACGTTGGCGTCGGCGAACGGGTCCCGGTGGCCGACGGCGTACACGAAGTCGGCCGGCTCACCGGTCCGCGGGTCGGTGCCGGTGACCCGGAACAGGGCCACCTGCTGGTCCTTCACGAGCACGGCGACGCCGCGCTCCGGGATCAGTTGCCTCTTGGTGCACACCGCGACCCACTCGTTGCGCGGGGTCTCGCGAGCCAGCGGCTCGGTCGGCGACTCGGCCTGCAGCGTCATGAACGCACCTCCAGTCTGGGTCCGGCGATCAGCTGTCGCTCGTCGGGAGTCGCGGGCCGCCGCTGGCCGCGCTCCTCGACGTAGGTGAGGTCGGGGTCCGAGGACTCCGGGCTGTTGATGAAGGAGACGAACTGCGAGAGCTTCTCCGGGTCGGCCAGCGTCGCCGCCCACTCGTCGCGGTAGTTCTCCACGTGCGCGGCCATCGCGGCGTCGAGGTCGGCGCAGATGCCGAGCGAGTCCTCCATGACGACCGCGCGGATCGCCTCGAGACCGCCCTCGTGCTCCTCCACCCAGGGAGCGGTGCGCTGGAGCCGGTCGGCGGTGCGCACGTAGTACATGAGGAACCGGTCGATGGTGCGGACCAGGGACTCGGTGTCGAGGTCCTCCGCGAACAGCTGCGCGTGCCGCGGGGTGAAGCCACCGTTGCCCCCGACGTACAGGTTCCAGCCCTTGTCGGTGGCGATCACGCCGATGTCCTTGCCGCGCGCCTCGGCACACTCGCGGGCGCACCCCGAGACGCCCAGCTTGAGCTTGTGCGGTGACCGCAGGCCGCGGTAGCGCAGCTCGAGGTCGATCGCCATGCCGACGGAGTCCTGCACGCCGTAGCGGCACCAGGTGGACCCGACGCACGACTTCACCGTGCGCAGCGCCTTTCCGTAGGCGTGGCCCGACTCGAAGCCCGCGTCGACGAGGCGCCGCCAGATCGCCGGCAGCTGCTCGAGGCGGGCCCCGAACAGGTCGATCCGCTGTCCGCCGGTGATCTTGGTGTAGAGCCCGAAGTCCTTGGCCACCTCGCCGATCGCGATCAGCCCCTCGGGCGTGATCTCACCGCCCGGCACCCGCGGTACGACGGAGTAGGTGCCGTCCTTCTGCAGGTTGGCCATCACGTGGTCGTTGGTGTCCTGCAGCCGCGCCAGGTCCTTGTCCATCACGTGACCGGCACCGAGCGAGGAGAGGATCGACGCGACCACCGGCCGGCAGATGTCGCACCCGCGACCGGTGCCGTGCGCGGCGATGATCTCGCTGAAGGTGCGCAGTCCCGTGACCGAGACGATGTCGAACAGCTGCGCGCGGCTGAACGCGAAGTGCTCGCACAGCGCCGTGCTGACCTCGGCGCCGGACTTCTTCAGCTCGGCGTTGAGGATGTTCTTGACCAGCGGCAGGCACGAGCCGCAGCTGGTGCCGGCCTTGGTGCACGCCTTCAGCGACCCCAGGTCGGTGCAGCCCGCGTCGCAGACGGCGGACCGGATGGTGCCGGCCGTGACGTTGTTGCAGGAGCAGACGTTGGCAGCGTCCGGCAGCTCGCCGGTCGGCGGGGCGACGCCGCCCTCGGGCAGCAGCCAGGCGTTCGGGTCCGACCCGAGCGCGGATCCCAGCATCGGGCGCAGCGAGGCGTAGGCGCTGGCGTCGCCGACCAGCACGCCGCCGAGCAGCGTGGTGGCGTCGTCGGACATCACGAGCTTCTTGTAGACCTTGGCCACCGGGTCGGCGTACACGACCTCGAGGCTGCCGGCGGAGTCGGCGAACGCGTCGCCGAACGACGCGACGTCGACGCCGAGGAGCTTGAGCTTGGTGCTCGTGTCGGCGCCCGGGAAGGTCGCCTCGCCGCCGAGCAGCCGGTCGACCACGACCTCGGCCATCGTGTTGCCCGGTCCGACCAGGCCCCACGTGCGGCCGTGGATGCACGCCACCTCGCCGACCGCGTAGACGTCGGGGGCCACGGTGCGGCACGCGTCGTCGACGACCACGCCACCACGCTCACCCACCACGAGCCCGGCCTCCCGGGCCAGCTCGTCGCGGGGGCGGACGCCCGTGGCGAACACGACCACGTCGGCCTCGACGGTGGTGCCGTCGGCGAACTCCATCGAGCCGACGTTGCCGTCGCTGCCGGCGTGCAGCGCCGCGGTGGCGGTGGAGGTGCGCACCTGGACGCCCATGCCCTCGATGATCCGGCGCAGCGCAGCCCCGCCGCCCTCGTCGACCTGGAGCGGCATCAGCCGGTCGGCGAACTCCACGACCGTGCTCCGCACGCCCATGCCGTGCAGCGCGCCGGCGGCCTCCAGGCCGAGCAGCCCGCCGCCGACGACGACACCCTGGAGCGGCCGTCCGCCGTCCTGGACCCAGCGCTCGAGCGCCTGCACGTCCTCGATCGTGCGGTACACGAAGGCGCCGGGCAGGTCGGCGCCGGCGACCGGCGGCACGAAGGCCGAGGAGCCGGTGGCGAGCACGAGGGCGTCGTACGCCTCCGCGCGGCCGTCCACGGTGAGCGTGCGGGTCTCGGGGTCGATCGCGGTCACCCGGGTGCCGACGTGCACGGTCACCAGGGGGTCGTGGTCGAGCGGGTCGTCACCGAGGAGGAGGTCGTCGGGGCTGCTGCCGGAGAAGTACGACGTCAGGGCGACCCGGTCGTACGGCGCCCGCGGCTCCTCGCAGTAGAGGTCCACCGTCCAGGTGCCGTCGACGTCGCGGTCGCGCAGGGCCTCGACCAGGCGGTGGGCGACCATGCCGCCACCGATGACGTGCAGGCGGCGGGGACGGTCGGTTCGGCTGGCCAGCGTGGGGTGAGTACTGGACATGGAGGCACCTTAGGAAGTCGATGGGGCGGTGATGTTTCGCTGTGTTACGTCCGTGCTACGGCCGCCTCCCAGCGGCGAGGTGGCGTCGGTGAGGGGGCGGTCCGCGGGCCCGGTGCCGGCGTCGGACAGCGGCGAGGCCGGGTCGCTGGCGTTGAGCCAGTCGACGAGTCCGCAGACCACGTCCTTGCAGCCGCCGCAGCCCGTGGTGGCTCGCGTCCGGCCGGCGATCGCCTCGACGGTGCCGGCACCTGCCTCCCAGGCGGCGACGATGTCCTTCTTCGACACGCCGTTGCAGCGGCACACGGTGGTCGACCCGGGCATGCGCACCGGCGAGGTGGACTCCTCGGCCCGGCCGCCGTCGGGCAGCAGCAGCGCCAGCGGGTCCACCGGCAGCGGGGTGCGCCGGTCGAAGGCGACGCTCAGCGTCGCGGAGACGTCGGCGGCGCCGAGACAGGTCACCCCGACCAGGGTCGGCTCGCCCCGGTCGTCGGGGCGCACCACCAGGTCGACGTGCCGGCGACCGGCGGGGTCGCTGAGCGTGATGACCCGGTCGGTGTCGCGCGCGGTCGAGGCGCGCACGCCCATCGTGACCAGGTCGACGCCCGCGGCCTTCAGGCGCACCGGCTCCTGGCTCGCCGCGGGGCCGGCGGTCTCGTCGGCCTCCTCGGCGTACGTCGGCTCGGTGAGCATCCGGGCGAGCTGCTCGGCCTGGCGCCATCCCGGCGCCAGCAGGCCGGGCATCCCGCCGGGTGCCTGCGCGCAGTCGCCGATGGCGTGCACGCGGGGGTCGGTGGAGGTCAGCGTCGCGTCCACCACCACGCCCCGGTCGACGTCGAGGCCGGCTCCACGGGCGAGCTCGACGTTGGCCCGGACGCCGCAGGACACGAGCATCAGGTCGGCGGCCACGATCCGGCCGTCGGTGAGCCGGACCGCCACCAGCTCGTCGTAGGCGCTGATCACCTCGGCCACGCTCGTGCCCGTGACCACGTCCACGCCGAGGTCGGCGAGCTGGGCGGCGAGCACGTGGGCGGCCGGTGCGTCGAGCTGGGTGGCCATGACGTGGGCGTCGAGGTCGACGACGGTGACCGGCACGCCGCGGCGGCGGAGCCCGCAGGCCGCCTCGAGACCCAGCACGCCACCACCGAGGACCACCGCGTGCTTGGCGTTGATCGCCCGTGCGGCGATGTTGCGGCAGTCGTCGAGCGTGCGGAGCACGTGGACGTGGCGCGGCTGGCCGCCCTCGTCGGACACACCGAGGCCGGGCACCGGCGGCACGAACGCGCGGGCGCCCGTGGCCAGGACCAGCCGGTCGTAGGGCCGCGTGCTGCCGTCCGAGAGGTGCACGACTCCGGACTCGCGGTCGATCGCCGAGGCCGCGACGCCGCGCCAGAACTGCACCCGCCCCGGGTCGGGCATCGGCAGCGAGATCGCCTTGAGGTCCGAGCGGCCGGCGAGCACGTCGGAGAGCAGGATCCGGTTGTACGGCTCGTACTCCTCCTCACCGACCAGCTCCACGGCGTACCGCTGGTCGCGGTCGCCTCGGACCAGCTCCTCGACGAAGCGGTGCCCGACCATGCCGGCGCCGATCACCAGGACCTTCTCGGGAGCCTGGCCAGAGGCCTTCTCGGGGGCATTGAGCGTCATGCGGGGATCTCCTCGGTGTCCGGTCGTGGAGCCTCATGGAGCGCCGTCGCCAGGTCGGCGCGCGCGACGGAGACGGCGCAGACCTTGAACTCCGGCATTCCGGAGATCGGGTCCGTGGCGTCGTTGGTGACGGCGTTGGCCATGCCCGCGCCGGGCCAGTGGAACGGCATGAACACGGTGTCCGGGCGGATCCCGGTCGTGATCCGTGCGCGGGCGACCGCGGTGCCGCGCGGCGACGTGACCGCCACGTCGTCGCCGTCGTCGACGGCGAGCCGCCGAGCCAGCTGGGGATGCAGCTCGACGAAGGGCTCGGCCGACGCCCGGTTGAGGGCGGCGACCCGGCGGGTCTGCGCGCCGGACTGGTAGTGCGCGAGCACCCGCCCGGTGATCAGGTAGACGGGTCGGTCCGGCTGCAGGTCGTCGGCGGGCGCCCCGGGGGTGGTGGCGACCATCCGCGCCCGGCCGTCGGGGTGCGCGAACCGCTCGGTGAACATCCGGGGCGTGCCGTCCGAACCGGCGGGGCACGGCCAGAAGAGCCCCTCCTCGACGGCGTCGAGACGTGCGTGCGACAGGCCGGAGTAGTCCGCGCGCCCGCCCGCGCTGGCCCGGGCGAGCTCGTCGAAGACGGTCGCCGGGTCGGTCTCGAAGGCTGCCGGGGAGTCGAGCAGACGCGCCAGGTCGGCGAGGATGTCGAGCTCGCTCCGGGCCTCACCCGGAGGGTCGAGCGCCTTCCGCCGCCGCAGCACCCGACCCTCCAGGTTGGTCATCGTGCCCTCCTCCTCGGCCCACTGGGTGACCGGCAGGACGACGTCGGCCAGCTGCGCGGTCTCCCCCGGCACGAAGTCGCAGACCACGAGGAGGTCGAGCTCGGAGATCCGGCGGCGCACGGCCAACGCGTCGGGAGCGCTGACCAGCACGTTCGCGCCGTGCACGAACAGCCCGCGGACCTCGCCGCCGAGCTTGCCGAGCAGCTCGACCGCGGGAACGCCCTTGCCGGGCAGCAGGTCGGGGTCGACCCCCCAGACGCCGGCCACGTGCGCGCGGGCCTCGGGGTCGTCGATCATCCGGTAGCCGGGCAGCTGGTCGGACTTCTGCCCGTGCTCGCGGCCACCCTGGCCGTTGCCCTGCCCGGTGAGGCAGCCGTAGCCGCTGGACCGGCGGCCCGGCAGGCCGAGGGCCAGCGCGAGGTTGATCGCGGCGGTCACGGTGTCGGTACCGTCGGTGTGCTGCTCGGCGCCGCGTCCGGTGAGCACCACCGCGCCGGCTCCTCCCCGGGCCGGCGAGGCGTCGGCGAGCAGGTGCGCAGCCCGGCGCAGCAGCGCCTCCGGTACGCCGGTCACGCGGGCGACCCGGTCGGGCCACCACAGCGCCACCGAGCGGCGTACGTCGTCCCAGCCGGTCGTGCGGGCCGCGAGGTACTCCTCGTCGGCGAGCCCGTCGGCGACGACGAGGTGCAGCAGCCCGAGCAGCAGCACCTGGTCGGTGCCCGGCAGTGCCCGCAGGTGCAGGCCGCCCGCACCGGTCGATTCCGCATCGGTCAGCGCGGCGGTCGCCGAGTGCCGGGGATCGACCACGACGAGGCCGCCCTTGGCCCGGACCGGGCCGAGGTGCTGGACCAGCGGCGGCATCGTGTCGGCGACGTTGCTGCCGACCAGCAGGACCGCGTCGGCGCCGGCGACGTCGGCGAGCGGGAACGGCAGCCCGCGGTCGACGCCGAAGGCCCGGTTGCCCGCGGCCGCTGCCGAGGACATGCAGAAGCGCCCGTTGTAGTCGATGTGCCGCGTGCGCAGGGCGACCCGGGCGAACTTCCCCAGCTGGTAGGCCTTCTCGTTGGTCAGACCGCCGCCGCCGAAGACCGCGACCGCGTCGTGACCGTGGGCGGCCTGGATGGCACGGACACGCGCCGCGACGTACGCGAGCGCCTCGTCCCAGCTCACCGGCTCCAGGTCGCCGGACTCACCGCGGACGAGCGGCCGCGTGATCCGGTCCGGCGCACGCAGCACGTCGGCGCTGGTCCACCCCTTCTGGCACAGCCCCCCGCGGTTGGTCGGGAAGTCCCGGGGCGTGACGCTGACCCCCTCCTCGGAGGGGGTCAGCGTCATCCCGCACTGCAGCGCGCAGTAAGGACAGTGGGTCCGCGTCACACGTGCTCCGCGGCCATCTCGGACTTCGGGCGCAGGTAGACGAACCAGGTCACCGACAGGCAGATCACGTAGAAGACCGTGAAGATCACGAACGCGCTCCGCACGGCGGCGACGGGGTCGGCGATCCAGGGGGAGCTGAACGTGATCGGGATCAGGAACCCGCCGAGGGCGCCGACGGCACCCACGATGCCCAGCACCGCCGAGGCCTCCTTGGTGGCCTTCCCCTCCGCGGCGATCCGGGCCGGCGAGCCGGCGGCGCCGGCCTTCTTCGCGTTCACCTTCCAGATCGCCGGGATCATCCGGTACGCCGAGCCGTTGCCGATCCCGGTCGCGGCGAACACGAAGAGGAAGCAGACCAGGAACCACGGGAACAGGTCGGAGTTGTGGTTCACCGCGGTGACCACCGCCGGCGGGAAGCCGGGGAAGCTCGACGGGTCCTTCGTCCAGGCCGCGATCTTCGCCGGGTCCGGGGCGGGCACGGTGTCGAGCTTCGACAGCGTGAGCAGCACTCCGAGCGTGCCGACGATCATGGCGGCGAACGACCCGAGCGTGACCTTCGCGCCGCCGTACTTGTCGGCCAGCCAGCCACCGAAGGGGCGGGCGATCGAGCCGACCAGGGCGCCGAGGAACGCGTAGTAGGCGAAGTTGATGCCGATCGAGGCGGTCGGGATCGGCGAGCGGAAGAAGTTGATCTTGATCAGCAGCGGCATCGCGGCGGAGTAGCCGATGAACGAGCCGAACGTGCCGATGTAGAGGAACGCCATCACCCAGGTGTGCTTGTACTTCACGACCGCCATCTGCTCGCGCGGCTTGGAGTACGCCGCGTGCAGGTTGTTCATGAAGAGGTAGGCGCAGACCGCGGCGAGCACGGCCAGGGCGGCGTAGAGGTAGCCGGCGCGCTGCAGCACGATGCCGCTCTGGCTGGCCTTCACCAGGCCGAAGGCGCCGGCGCCGCCGACGATGATCGGCAGGAAGAACTGGATCACCGCGACGCCAGCGTTGCCGCCGGCGGCGTTGAGGCCGAGCGCGGTCCCCTTCGCCCTGGTCGGGAAGAAGAAGTTGATGCTGGCCATCGACGAGGCGAAGTTGCCGCCGCCGAAACCGGCCGTCGCGGCGATCGCGATGAACACCCAGAACGGGGTGTCGGGGCGCTGCACGAAGAACGCGAACAGCATCGTCGGGATGACGAGCAGCAGGGCGCTGACGACCGTCCAGTTGCGACCGCCGAACTTCGGCACCGCGAAGGTGTAGGGCAGCCGCAGCAGCGAGCCGACCAGGTTGGGCACCGCCACCAGCCAGAACAGCTGCTGGGGGGTGAAGTTGAAGCCGACCTTGGCGAGCAGGGCTGCGCTCACGCTCCACAGCAGCCAGACCGAGAACCCGAGGTGCTCGGCAAGGATCGAGAAGATCAGGTTGCGACGGGCGACCGGCTTGCCGTACGACTCCCAAAAGTCGGGGTTCTCAGGCGTCCAGTGCTCGATCCAACCGCTTCGGGGGAGATGCGGGGGCGCGCTCTCGACTGTGGCCGACGAGGCGGCGGTCTCGGTCTCGGTGGCGGACATCAGGGCTCCTTGTGGTCACCGATCCTCGGGTGGATCGTGACCTGCAAGGTCTCAAGCCGATGTTTCGCAGCCGTCACGCGCGGCGTGACGCCGACGTAAACCGTTTCTCGCAGGCGCTGCGAGGAGCGCGTGAAGTGCGTGAGCCTGCTCACGTGGGCCGGGATCGGGTGAGAAGCGGCTGTAACACGGCGGTCGCCGGCTGCGGCGAATTCGCTACCCGAGTTGCGAAATCAACGCTCGCCACACCGAATCCGGTGTGAGAAGCGGCGAATTCACTACCGGGGTAGTGAATTCTGCGTCTCAGAACAGGGCGGACGCCAGGTCGCGGCGCGCGCGCTGCACCCGGGGATCGGCGTTCCCGACCGCGCCGAACAGGTCGATCAGGTGGGTGCGCGCCCGGTCACGGTCGGCGTCGGCGGAGCGGCGGACCAGCTCGATCAGGCGGTTGAACGCGTCGTCGACGTGGCCGCCGAGCAGGTCGAGGTCGGCGACCATGGTCTGGGCGTCTACGTCGTCGGGGTTCGCCGCGGCCGCGGCCCGGGCCGCGTTGAGGTCCACCCCGGCGGTGCGCTGCAGGACCTGGGCCATCGCGAGCCCGGCCGCGGCCTCGGCGTCGGCCGGGTTGGCGTCGACCAGCTTCTGGTACTCGGCCACCGCGGCGTCGATGTCGCCGCGCTCGAGGGCGTCCTGCGCCGGGGCGTACCGGGGGTCGAGGGTCTCCTCGCCGGTCTCGGCGTCGACCTCGCCCGCCCGGGGCTGGTGGCGGCCCGCGAAGCCGCTCGTGGCCAGCTGCTGGAGCACCTGCGTGATCGCGGTGCGCAGGTCGTCGATCGGCGCGGCAGCCTGGAGCAGCGGCATCGGCCGGCCCTGGGCGACCAGGAAGACGTAGGGCACCGAGGGCACCTGGACGGCCTGGGCGATCTGCGGGTGGGCGTCGACGTCGACGCGGCCGAGCAGGAAGCGGCCCTCGAACTCGTTGGACAGCGCCTGCAGGTCGTCGGCGAGGCGTGCGCTCTCGGGCGACCGCGAGGCGCTGTAGAAGGCCAGCAGCACGGCGGCGTTCATCGAGCCCTCGAGGACCGACTGGAAGTTCTGCTCGTCGACCTGCACCGTGTAGGCGCCGCTGACGCCGGGGCCGCCGGCGGACGCGGGCCCCGGCTGGAGCCCGGAGAGGTCCACGGCGCCCGGCCGCGAGAACGGGGTGGGACGTGCCTGGTCGGAGGGCTGCTGCGTCATGGATCCCATTGTGGCCGATCCCGGGTCGTGCCCGACCGCCGGTCCGCTCAGGCAGCAAACCGGGGCAAACCGTGGCTAATTGTCCGGGTCGCCCTGATACTGGAGGAGTGACCGGGCCGCGTGCCCGGACTCGGGACCGGGGGACCGTGAGCCTCGACGCGATGGGGGCGCCGGGGCCCTCCGGCGTGCCGTCCCGGTCCGGCCCGGCCGCCGTGACCCGCACACTCGCCTGGGCGGTCGCGTACGCCGCCACGACCTGGCTGGGCCTGCGTACCGTCTCCGACGGGTCGGGTTTCGCGATGGTCTGGCCCGCTTCCGGGGTGGCCCTGGCCTGGCTCGCGACCAGCTCCCCCGGTCGCCTGCGCGCGGTGGAGCTCACCCTGGTCGGAGTCATCGCCGGAGTGGGAGCGCACGGTCTCGATCCGTCCGGCTGGGCCGTCGTGAACGGCCTGCTCGGAGTGCCCCTGGGACTCGTCACCTTCCTCTTCCTCTCCCAGCTCTGGACGCCCGGGCTCTGGGGCACGGGCGGGACCGACGAGGTCGAGACGCTGCGCCACTACGGGCTGCTGGTCGCCGCCGCCGCGGCGGCGGGGCTCGTCGAGGTCCTGCTCGCGCTGGCCCTGCTGGTGCCCGAGCCCGGGTCGCCGGTCGAGCGCGCGGGTGAGATCGGGGTCACCCACACCGTCTCGATGGCCGCCGTCGGTGTGACCCTGCTCGTCATCGGCGGGTGGCTCGTCGCGCTGCCCACGAGGGGCGGGTCAGGCCGGCTGGGCTGCGTGCGCGCATCGATCAGACGGATCGACGTCCTGCTGGTCGCGGCCGGTCTCGGGGTCACCGTGCTGGTGTTCCTGGCCGGCTTCCTGTGGGTGACCGACGCGCCGGTGAGCTTCGTGCTGCTGATGGCGGTCGCCCTCGTCGGCATCCGGTACGCCGCGCCGCTCACCGGCGCCTACGCGCTCGCCGTCGTGGCCGCCGCCGCGTGGCTGACGACCGAGGGGTACGGCCCCGTCGCCGCCCTCCCCGAACCGCACCGGCGCGCGCTCGCGTTCGGTGTCTTCACGCTCACGCTGCTGGGGACCGGCCTGACGATCGCTCTCAGCCGTCGTGAGCGCGACGTGACCATCGGGCGACTGCGGGAGTCCGAGCACGCGGCGGAGGTGCTCGCCGACGACCTGACCCTGGTGCTGGCCAACCTCGAGGAGGGGGTGGCCGTGGTCGAGGAGAGTGGCCGGTTCCTGCTGGGCAACCCCGCCGTGACCCGGCTGCTGGCCCCGCTGCACTTCCACACGAAGAAGGACGCGCCTCCGGACGCCCACCGGCTCACCGACGCCCAGGGACGAGCGCTCGGGGACGCCGACATGCCGCACACGCGCGCGTTCGCGGGCGAGGGCGAGGTCCACGAGGTCGTCCACCTGGCCCGGCCGGGCCGTCCGGCCGACCGCATCTACGACGTCTCCGCACGCCTGCTCCCCCAGATCCGGGACACCGACCCCAGGCGGGCGGTCACCACCATCCGCGACGTGACCGAGGAGCAGCAGCAGCGCACCGCGCTCACGGCGTTCGCGCAGGTGGTCGCGCACGACCTCCGCAGCCCGCTCACCTCGGTGGAGCTCTGGGCGGCCGAGCTGCTCGAGGCGCTCGACGCCGGGCCGGTCGACCCGGACACGGCCCGGATGATGCTCCGCCACGTCGAGTCGGCGACCGGGCGGATGCAGAACTTCATCTCCGACCTGCTCGCCTACGCGCTGGCCCGTGACCAGGCCCCGAACCCGTCGCACGTCGAGCTCGAGGACGTGCTCGACGCCGTGGTGGAGACCACCGCAGTGGTCGAGGGCGTCCAGCCGCGCGTGCACTACGGAGACCTCCCGGCGGTGTGGTGCGACCCTGTCCTCCTCCCGCAGGTGTTCGACAACCTGATCGGCAACGCCCGCAAGTACGTCGACCCCGGCGTCGTGCCCGATGTGCGAGTCGAGGCCGAGGCGGACGACGGCTGGGTGCGCGTCCGCGTGGTCGACAACGGGATCGGGATCGCCCCCGAGGACCGGGAGCGCATCTTCGACACCTTCGAACGCGCTCGCGCTACCGAGTACGAGGGCACCGGCCTCGGCCTGGCGATCTGCCGGCACATCGTGGAGCGCCACGGCGGGACCATCGCCGTGACCACGCCGGCCGGGACCTCCGGGACGCAGATCGAGCTCACCCTGCCGGCCACCAAGGAGACGTTCGCGCAGGCGACGGTCATGTGACCGACCGAACCCCGCCATAACGGCGTACAGCGGGGCGACATGCCTCAAGATGGACATATGGATCGCGCCCCTGCGACCTCGCCGATGCCGCCGCCTGCCCGACGGCTGCTGCGTGTTGCCCTCGGCACGGTGCTCTTCGTGGCATTCGGCTTCCTCGGGCGCCTCACCGTCATCGACGAGACCTCGCTGAGCCTGATCTGGCCCGCGGCCGGCGTCGCGGCGCTCTGGCTGTCGACCGGCGACCGCCGCACCTGGCCCACCGACTTCGCAGCCCTGGCGGTCGCGAGCTTCGGGGTGAACGTCGTCACCGGCGCCTCGGTGCCGGCGGGCCTCGGTTTCGCGGCCTCGAACACCCTCCAGGTCGCGCTCTTCGTGCTCCTCACGCGGCGCTGGACCACTGACGTGTGGGGCCTCGGCGGCCACGTCCCGCTGCACCGGCTGGCCGACCTCGGCAGGCTCGTGGCCATCTCCGCGCTCGCCTGCCTGGCCGGAGCGCTCACCGGCGCCCTGGCCCTCTGGGCCGCGCACGCCGACTTCGCCCCGATCAGCGTGGCCGTCTGGTGGGGCCGCAACTCCGTGAGCATGGTCGTGATCACGGTCTTCGGCCTGATCGCCGGGCCTCCGCTCTTCGCCGCCACCGGCGCGAAGGACCTCGCCCGGATCCTGTACGACGCCGCGCGCGCCCGCACCCTCGCCCGACTGGTCGAGGCCGAGCTCCTCGTCGCCACCACGGTCGGCCTGTACGCCGCGATCTTCGGCGAGCGCACGGCGGAGCCGCTGTCGTTCCTCGTGCTGTCCGTGTCGATCTGGGCCGGCCTGCGGTTCACGCCGACGGCGGTCATGGTGCACGGCCTCGCGATCGGCGCCGCCGGCCTGCTGTTCACGCTCAACGGCCTCGGGCCGCTCGCCGACATCCACTCCCCGCACTACCGCGCCCTGGTGGCGCAGGTGTTCATGGCGACGACCGTGCTGACCGGGCTGGCCCTCGCCTTCAGCCGGGTCGAGCGCGACCAGGCGACGCGGCACCTCCGCCAGGCCCGACGCGAGTCCGACGAGCGCACTCGCCTGCTCCGCGCGGTCCTGGACTCGATGAACGAGGGCCTCGTGGTGGTCGAGGAGGGCGGCCGGATCGTGCTCACCAACGCCGCCACCCCCATCCTGCTCGGCATCGAGGACCTGCATCGCAGCCTGCGCCCGGCGGCGACGTACGGGCTGTACCACGCGGACGGCACGCCGCTGTCCGACGACGACCTCCCGGGTCTGCGGACCCTCGACGGCGAGGCGGTGCCGCCGGCCGACTTCCACCTGCGCGCCGACGCGGTGCCCCAGGGCCGGGTGCTGGAGATCGGTGTGGAGCCGCTTCCCCAGCTGAACCCCGACGACCGGCCGCTGGCGATGATCAACATCCGCGACGTCACGCTCGACCGCCAGCACCGCGATGCGCTGGCGTCCTTCGCGGGCGTCGTCGCGCACGACCTGTTCAACCCCCTGACCGTCGTCTCCGGCTGGGCGGAGGCGCTCGAGGAGGAGCTCGCCGACGGAGCCGTCACCGCCGACGTCGGCATGCCGATGGTCCGGCACCTGCAGGACGCGGCGAACCACATGCGCCACGTGATCGGGGACCTGCTGGCCTACACGGTGGCGCGCGACCAGTCGCTGCGCCCCGGCCCCGTCGACCTGACCGCCGAGATCCGCGCGCTGGCACGGCTGCGCGAGGAGGGTCCCGAGCCGCCGATCATCTCGGTCGCGCCCGCGATGGAGGTGTGGGCCGATCCCGTCCTCGCCCGCCAGCTCTTCGACAACCTCCTGGGCAACGCGGTCAAGTACGTCGCGCCGGGAGTGCGCCCGCGCGTCGACGTGCGCGGCCACCGCGACCACGACTGGCTCGAGGTGCGCGTGACCGACAACGGGATCGGGATCCCCGACGACCAGCGCGACCTGGTCTTCGAGACCTTCCACCGCGCGCACCGGGACGGCTACCAGGGCACCGGGCTCGGCCTGGCGATCTGCCGCCGGATCGCCGACCGGCACGGCGGCTCGATCCATGCCGAGCAGGGCCCCGACGGCCTGGGCACCACCTTCGTGGTCAGGCTGCCTGCGAACGCAGCCGGCTACGCCAAGGCGGCCCAGCCTTTGCGCGCCGCTCCGACCCCGTCGCCGGAGGAGCAGTCGGCCTGAGCCTCGGCGTCAGAACCGGGCCGGCTCGCGGTACTCGCCCCACTCGGCCCGGAGCACGTCGCAGATCTCCCCGAGCGTGGCCTCCACACGAGCGGCGTCGAGCATCGCGGGGATCATGTTCTCCTCGGTGCGCGCCACCTCGAGGAGCCGGGCCAGCGCGCGCTCGACCGCCTCGGCGTCACGCTCCTCCTTGCGCGCCTTCAACGCGCGCACCTGCTCGACCTCGACCTCGTGGGAGACCCGGAGGATCTCCAGCTCGGTGGTGACCGAGTCGGTGTGGACATTGACGCCGACGACCTTCTTGTCACCCTTCTCCAGCGCCGTCTGGTACTGGAAGGCGGCCTCCGCGATCTCGGACATGAACCAGCCGTCCTCGATGCCGCGCAGCAGGCCGCGGGTGATGGGGCCTGCCTCCTTCGACGCAGCTCCACGCCGGGTGGCCTCGGCGAGGCCGTCGACGTCCGCCGAGGTGAGCGAGGACCCGCCCATCGCGAGGATCTTGTCGAAGATCGCGGTCGCCTCCGCCTCCATCCGGTCGGTCAGCGCCTCGACGTACCAGGAGCCGCCGAGCGGGTCGGCGACGTTGACCACACCGGTCTCCTCCATGATCACCTGCTGGGTGCGCAGCGCGATCTCCGCGGCCTGCTCGCTGGGCAGGGCGAGGGTCTCGTCGAGGGCGTTGGTGTGCAGCGAGTTGGTGCTGCCGAGCACGGCCGCGAGCGCCTCGACGGCGGTGCGCACCACGTTGTTGTAGGGCTGCTGCGCGGTCAGCGACACCCCGGCAGTCTGGGTGTGGAACCGCAGCCACTGCGCCTTCTCGGTCTGCGCGCCGTAGACGTTGCGCATCCACGTCGCCCAGATCCGGCGGGCGGCCCGGAACTTCGCGATCTCCTCGAAGAAGTCCAGGTGGCTGTCGAAGAAGAAGCTCAGCCCCGGCGCGAAGACGTCGACGTCGAGGCCGCGCGACAGCCCGAGCTCGACGTACCCGAAGCCGTCGGCCAACGTGAAGGCGAGCTCCTGCGCGGCCGTCGAGCCGGCCTCGCGGATGTGGTAGCCGGAGACCGAGAGCGGCTTGTACGCCGGGATGCCCGCGGCGCAGTACTCCATCAGGTCACCGATCAGGCGCAGGTGCGGCTCCGGGCCGAACAGCCACTCCTTCTGCGCGATGTACTCCTTGAAGATGTCGGTCTGCAGCGTGCCGTTGAGGACGCCGGGGTCGACCCCCTGGCGCTCGGCCGCGACCAGGTACATGCAGAAGATCGGCACCGCGGGCCCGCTGATCGTCATCGAGGTGGTCACCTCGCCGAGCGGGATCCCGTCGAAGAGCACGTCCATGTCGGCGGCCGAGTCGATCGCGACGCCGCAGTGGCCCACCTCGCCCAGCGACCTGGGGTCGTCGGAGTCGCGGCCCATCAGCGTGGGCATGTCGAAGGCCACGCTGAGGCCGCCGCCACCGCGGCCGAGGATCATCTTGTAGCGCTCGTTGGTCTGCCGGGCGTTGCCGAACCCCGCGAACTGACGGATCGTCCAGGTGCGGCCGCGGTTGCCGGACGGGTACAGCCCGCGGGTGAAGGGGTACTCCCCCGGCCACTCGCCGTCGTCGGTGCCGTACGCCGGCTCGACCTCCGCGCCCGACAAGGTGGTGAAGTCGGCCTCGCGGACCCGCGCTGCGGCGTACCGCTCCTGCCAGCGCTCGCGTGCGGTGCTCATGCACTCGATACTAGGACGTCCTAATATCCGGGCCAAGGGAACCGTTCCAGGACGCGTGGCGACGCCGGCAGTCGAGGTTTCGAGACGGTTGAGGCACCCCTCTCTTCGTTCGGGCGTGCCTCACCCTCCTCAACCTGATTCGCCAGCAAGCCTTCGCAAGTTCAGGCTTGGCGAATCAGAAGTCGCCGGCGGCCTTGCGCACGGGACGCAGCAGCTCCGAGAGCGCCCGCAGGCCGGCCTCGTCGAGGGCGCCGAGACCGAAGTCCGCGCCGACCAGGTCGGCCGTCGAGCGCTCGACCAGGTCGCGCCCGGCCGGCGTGATCTCCGCGAGCACGGCGCGCCCGTCGTCGGGGTGCGGGCGGCGCACGACCAGGCCGGCCTGCTCGAGCCGGTCGACGATCGAGGTCACCGAGGTCGGGTGCACCTGGAGCCGCTCACCCATCTTGCCCAGCGGCAGCGAGCCCCGCGAGGAGAACGTGAGCAGCACCAGCGCCTCGTAGCGCGCGAAGGTCAGGCCGTGCGGCTTGAGGATCGCGTCGAGGCGTCCGAGCACGAGCTGCTGCACCCGCATCAGCGACGTGACCGCGTGCATCTGCGGTACGCCGCGCCAGTGCTTCGCCCACTGGGCGGCGGCTTCGTCGATCGGGTCGAAGGGCAGCACGCGGAGAATCTACGGCAGGAGGGCCGCCTCGAGCGTCGAGTGGACCCAGGCGTGGTACCGCGCGTGGTCCCAGCCGAGCTCGTCGACCAGCAGCCGGTGCACGTCGGGACCCGTGACGGTCCAGACCGTGACGGCCGCCTCCTCCTCGCCGAGACCGGGGCGCAGCGGGCCGTTCGCCCGGAGCCAGCCGACGAACGTGCGCAGGTTCCTGAGCCGTTCCTCGTGCATCTCGGCGCGCTTGGCGGCGAGCACGGGGTCGACCTCACCTGCCGAGCGGATCACGTCGTCGACGGGGCGCGCGCGACTGGTGCGCCCGGCGATGTCCTCGGCGAACAGGGCTAGCTGACGCCGCTGGTCGGTCTCCTCGCGCACCTGCCGGGGCTTGTCCTGGTCGAGCACGACCGGGGCGCCGTACCGACCCGTGACCGCGAAGTTCAGGACCTCCACCACCAGGCCGCGCTTGTTGCCGAACAGCTTGTAGACCAGGTCCTCGCTCACGCCCGCCGCCGCAGCGACCGAGGCGACCGGGGTGCGGGCGTACCCGTCGGCCAGGAACATCCGGTGCGCCTCGCGCAGGATCGCCTCCCGGTTCGCCCGCGCGCGCTCGGCGCGCAGCGGTGACCGGTAGGGCCGGCTCTTGACAGGTTCGCTCATCGGGATCACTGTAGGGCATATTCATTCGGGTATTACCCGATCCAATTCAGGAGGCATCACCATGTCCGTCGGCTACCAGCTCGCCTACCGCCTCAACGTCACTCCGTGGGAGCGCGCCGGACGTGAGGCGTCGGTCCAGTTCACCGGGTTGCTCGCCCGCGAGGAGGCCGACCGCACTCCTCCGTGGGGTCGCGCGCTGGACCTCGGCTGCGGCACCGGGAGCCACACCGTCGAGCTCGCGGAGCGGGGCTGGAGCGCCACCGGCCTCGACGCCGTCGAGCTGGCCGTCGAGCGCGCTCGCCGTCGCCCGGGAGCCGAGACGGCCCGTTTCGTCGTCGGCGACGTGACCCGGCTCGAGGAGGCGGGGGTCGAGGGCGAGGTCGACTTCTTCCTCGACGTCGGGTGCTTCCACGGGCTCGACGACGACCAGCGGGCCGCGATGGGCCGGGGAGTCACCGCGCTCGCCGCGCCCGACGCGACGTTGCTGCTGCTCGCGTTCCGACCGAACGGCCGGCCGCTGCTCCCCCGGGGCGCCGGGGAGGCCGACGTCACCCGGGCACTGCCGGGCTGGAAGGTCCTCGACGTCACGGCCGCCGACACGAGCGGCATGCCGAAGCCGCTGCGCTCGACCGCGCCGCAGTGGTTCCGGTTGCAGCGCCTCAGCCGCTGAGCCGGGGCGCGCCGCGCAGCCCGGCCCGCTGGACGACCCGCTGGATGGCCAGGTCGCGCGCGTCGGGGCTGCCCACGAAGCGGATGTCGCGCAGGCCCTGGTCCTGCGCCGCGGACTCGAAGGTGAAGTGCCCGTAGCCCAGCAGCCGCCCGGTCATCGGCTTCACCACGGTGATGTCGAGGATCCGGCCGAGCGGCATCGTCGCCAGCGACCGGGCGAGGACGCCCTTGACCCGGAACACCCGCATGTTCGTGATCACGAAGCGGTCCATGTTCGCCGCCAGCGCGCGCCAGCCGGCCCAGCTGAGCAGGCCCAGCCCGATCACGAGCGGCAGCCAGGCCACCGACACCGACGAGACCAGGAACAGCCCGAGGAACCCGACCCCGACCACGGCGATCAGCGCCGGCACGACGTACACGACCCAGTGCTTGCACACCTCGTCGACGATCACCTCGCCCTCGTCGCGCAGCAGGTGCCGCCCGATCTGGGGATCGACCAGGAACCGCGGCAGCCAGGCCATGGGGCGACCGCCGGTCAGGACTTGAAGGAGTTGATGAAGTCGATGAGGGCGGCGAACAGCGTGGTCAGCGCCTGCCAGAGCGCGCCGGCGCCGTCCTTGGTCGTCTGCGCGAGGCCGCTGGGATCGGTGAACATGTAGAACCCGATGAACACCACGACGAGCACGGCCATGCCCTTCTTGAGGACGCCTGTCATCGTCAGCTCCGATCGTCGTCTGCCGTGCGGCCGAGAGCAGGGGGAAGCGCGCGCACGTCGAGCACCTTTCTACCAACGATCGAGGTGCCCGCCACGGAGGCGCGCCCGGCGGGTCGCCCGCTCCGCCGCGAGGCTCAGGCGCGCCGGATCGCCTCGAAGAACGCCGCCATCTCGGGGCCGATCCGGGCGAGCTCGACGTACGGCGCACCGGCGGACGACCCGTCGACGTAGGCGAACTCCATCGCACCGTCCATCATCGAGCCGGCCTGCACGACCTGCAGCCCGGACGCCTCGGCGCGGCTCCGGGCCGCGGCCAGGTCGTCGACCTCGAAGCAGACGTGGTGCAGGCCCGGGCGGTTCTCGGCGAGGAAGTCGGTGTAGATCGACTCCCCGGAGACCGGCTGGATCAGCTCGAGCTGGAGGTCGCCGAGGTAGGCGAGCGAGACGTGCACGGTGAAGTCGGCCGGCTCCCCGCGGTAGGTGCAGTGCTCCGGGCCGAAGCGCACGTCGGGGATGCGCGTCCACGCCCCGCTGCCGAACTGCTCGCGCAGCAGCGTCTCGGTCGCCTCGAGGTCGTCGGTCACCCAGGCGACCTGCGTGATCGGTCCGGACGCGATCATCGCGTCTCGGTCAGCCAGGCGTCGGTCCGCTCCCAGAGCTGCTGTGCCGCCACGACGTCAAGCGCGTCGACGGACGGCTCCGCCGGGGCGCAGTCGCGGAAGTAGCCGTGGCGCACGTCCGGGTCGGCGACGCAGTGCAGGGTGGTCTGGGCACCCTGCTCCGGGGTGAGCAGGATCCTGCGCTCGAGCGGCGCGGCGAGTGCGCGGAGCCGCCCGAGCACCGGGCTGGTCTCCAGCCCGTGGTCGGCGATGTGGGTGAAGACGGAGCCCGGATGCACCGAGCACGCCCGCAGGCCCCGGTCGCCGTGCCGCCGGTACAGCTCGGCGGCGTCGTGGACGAGTGCCAGCTTCGAGGTGCCGTACGCCGCCCATGAGTCGTAGGGCTCGACGCCGTCGTGGAGGGCGACGTTCGACCCGCGCCGGTGCAGCTTCGAGACGACGTGCACGACGCGCGCCTCGCCGCCGTCGTCGGCCCGCGCGAGCAGGGCGGGCAGCAGCAAGCGCGTGAGCTGGACGGTGCCGAGGTAGTTCGTGCGCCAGTGGATCTCGTGGCCGTCCACCAGCGGGGGCTCGGTCCAGGTCGAGCGCAGGTCGAGGTGGATTCCGGCGTTGTTGACCAGGGTGTCGAGGCGGCCGTCGTACCGGTCGAGGAGCCAGGCCGCAAAGGCGTCCACCGAGTCGCGGTCGGCAAGGTCGAGCGGGTGCCAGGCGACGGCGTCGCCGAGGGGGGCCGGTACCGGTGCCGACCGGGTGGTCACCACGACCTCGGCGCCCCAGTCGGCCAGGATCCTGGCGGTCGCGAGCCCGATCGAGCCGCGCCCGGCGCCGGTGACCACGACGGTCCGGCCGGTCAGGTCGCGCGGGGTCGCGACGGCGGCTCTGGGCACGGTCAGTCCCCGATGCCCGCGAGCAGCTCGTCGGCGGCGGCGTACGGGTCGGTCCGGCCGGCGACCACCTGCTCGGCCAGGTCGTCCAGCTCGGTGCGGGCGTGCACGTCGCCCCACCGCTCGCGCAGCGAGGTCACGGCGATCGCCTCGATCTCCTCGCGCGCGCGGCGCAGGCGACGGGCCTCGAGCTGGCCGGACGAGCGCAGGTGCGCAAGGTGCGCGTCGAGGGCGGCGATCACGTCGTCGACTCCCTCGCCGGTCATCGCGACGGTCTTGACGATCTCGGGCTTCCAGGCGCCCTCCGGCCGCTCGGCCAGGGACAGCATCGAGCGCAGCTCGCGGCGGACCTGGTCGGCGCCGTCGCGGTCGGCCTTGTTGATCACGTAGACGTCGCCGATCTCGAGGATCCCGGCCTTGGCCGCCTGGATCCCGTCGCCCATGCCGGGCGCGAGGAGGACCAGCGTCGTGTCGGCCATCGAGGCGATCTCGACCTCGCTCTGCCCGACCCCGACGGTCTCGACGAGGATCACGTCGCAACCGGCCGCGTCGAGCACGCGCAGCGCCTGGGGCGCGGCCCAGGACAGGCCGCCGAGGTGGCCGCGCGAGGCCATCGACCGGATGTAGACCTCGGGGTCGAGGGCGTGGTCCTGCATCCGGATGCGGTCACCGAGGAGCGCACCACCGGAGAACGGCGAGGACGGGTCGACCGCCAGCACGCCGACGCGCTTGCCCTGCTTGCGCAGCGCCCCGACGAGCGCGTTCGTCGAGGTGGACTTCCCGACCCCGGGCGAGCCGGTGATCCCCACGATGTGGGCGCCGCCGTCGGTGCGCTCCGCGGCGGCCTTGCCGAGCCCGGCCATCACCTCGCGCAGCAGCGGCGAGGCGTCCTCCACCAGGGAGATCAGCCGGGCGACGGAACGGGCGTCCCCGGCCCTGGCCTTCTCGACCAGTCCGGGGACGTCCGCAGTCGACCTACGGCGAGTGCTCAAGCTTGAGGCACGCGCACGATCAGGGCGTCGCCCTGGCCGCCGCCGCCGCACAGCGCGGCCGCGCCGATGCCGCCACCGCGGCGCTTGAGCTCGTTGGCGAGGGTCAGCACGATGCGGGTGCCCGACATGCCGACCGGGTGGCCGAGGGCGATCGCGCCGCCGTTGACGTTGACGACGTCGTCGGAGATGCCCAGCTCCTTCGATGACTGCAGCCCGACCGCGGCGAAGGCCTCGTTCAGCTCGAACAGGTCGATGTCGGAGACGGCGATGCCCTCCTTGGCGGCCGCAGCCTTGATCGCGTTGGCCGGCTGCGACTGCAGCGTGGAGTCCGGGCCGGCGACCTGGCCGGAGGCACCCACCTCGGCGAGCCAGGTCAGGCCGAGCTCCTCGGCCTTGGCCTTGCTCATCACGACCACGGCGGCTGCGCCGTCCGAGATCTGCGAGGAGGAGCCGGCGGTGACGGTGCCGTCCTTGGAGAACGCCGGGCGCAGGCCGGCCAGCGACTCCGGCGTGGTGTCGGCGCGGACGCCCTCGTCGGTGGTGATCTCGACGTCACCCTTCCGGGTCTTGATCACGACCGGCACGATCTCGTCGTCGAACAGGCCGTCCTTGATCGCGCGGGCGGCGCGCTGGTGGCTCTCGGCGGAGAAGATGTCCTGCTCCTCGCGGGTGAGCCCGTCGGAGACCTTGTTGCGCTCCTCGGTGAGCAGGCCCATCGCCTGCGCGGTGAGCTGGTCGTAGAGGGCGTCGTAGGCCATCGAGTCGACCAGGGCGACGTCGCCGTACTTGAAGCCCTCGCGGGACTTCGGCAGCAGGTGCGGCGCGTTGGTCATCGACTCCATGCCACCGGCGACGACGATCTCGTGCTCTCCCGCGCGGATCAGCTGGTCGGCGAGCGCGATCGCGTTGATCCCGGAGAGGCACACCTTGTTGATCGTGATCGAGGGGACGTTCAGCGGGATGCCCGCCGCGTTCGCCGCGCTGCGCGCAGGGTTCTGGCCGTTGCCGGCCTGGATCACGTTGCCCATGATCACGTAGTCGACCTGGTCACCGGAGACACCGGCCTTCTCCAGCGCGCCCTTGATCGCGACTCCACCGAGGTCGGCCGCGGACAGGTCCTTGAGCCCGCCGAGCAGACGGCCGATGGGCGTGCGCGCACCGGCGACGATGACAGATCCGGACATGGGGCTCCTCCTGGAAGTTAGCGGTGAGTCACCACGACAGTACCCAGCATCGCGGCGCTCGGGGAGGGGTCTCATCGCCCCGGAAGTGTCGCCGTCGTCACACCCCGTTGAGGCCCCGACCGGTGTGCACGAGGATGAGCCCATGTCGACCTCTGCGCCCCTGGACGTCCCCGCCCACCTGTTCGTCTGCATCGACCACGCCGGTGTGGCGGTCCCCGACCTGGACGCCGCGATCGAGCTGTACACCACGGCGTTCGGCATGACGCTGGTGCACGAGGAGACCAACGAGGAGCAGGGGGTCCGCGAGGCGATGATGAGCGTCGGCGGCGACGCCGACCCCACCGGCGCGTGCATCCAGCTGCTCGCACCGCTCAACGAGGAGTCCACGATCGCGAAGTTCCTGGACCGCTCCGGGCCGGGCCTGCAGCAGCTCGCCTACCGGGTGCGCGACCTCGACGAGGTCTCCTCGATCCTGCGCGAGCGCGGGCTGCGCCTCCTGTACGACGCACCGCGGCGCGGCACCGCGAACAGCCGGATCAACTTCGTCCACCCCAAGGACGCCGGCGGCGTGCTGGTCGAGCTGGTCGAGCCCTCCGCAGAGGGGCACTGACGTGGGCCCGGTGACCGGCGGGCCGACGGGCGCCCTGGTCACCGGCGGCGGCAGGGGTCTCGGCGCCCGCATCGCCGAGCTGCTCGCCGCGCGCGGTCACGTCGTGCACGTGACCGATCTCGACGGCGACGCCGCCCGCGCGACGGCCGACCGCATCGGTGGGTCGGCGTACTCCTCGGCGCTCGACGTCCGCGACGCCGAGGCCTGCGAGGCGGCAGCGCGCACGACGGCCGAGCGGGCCGGCCGCCTCGCCGTCTGGGTCAACAACGCAGGAGTCCTCGTCACCGGACCGGCGTGGACCAACACCGCCGAGCAGCGGCAGCTGATGCTCGACGTCAACGTCGGCGGTGTCATGAACGGCACCGTCGCGGCGATCGGGCAGATGCGCGACCACGGCGGCGGGCACGTGGTGAACATCGCCTCGCTTGCCGGCCTCGTCGCCGTGCCGGGCGAGACGGTGTACTCGGGCACCAAGCACGCGGTGATGGGCTTCAGCCTCAGCACCCAGGCGGACCTGCGGCGGGCGAAGGTGCGCGACGTCCGGATCAGCTGCATCTGCCCCGACGGGATCTGGACGCCGATGCTGCACGACCGGCTCGACGACCCCGAGGCGGCCCTCTCCTTCACCGGGCGCCTGCTCGCGGTCGACGAGGTCGCGGCGGCCGTCGACCGGGTCCTGGACCGACCGCGCCAGGTGACCGCCGTGCCGCGGTGGCGGGGGACACAGGTCCGGCTGCTCGACGCGATGCCCGGGCTCGCCGTCCGCGCGCTCCCCCTGGTGGTGCTCCAGGGCCGGCGCACCCAGCGCCGGCTGCAGCGCAAGGGGCTGCCCGCGCGGCTGCGGGAGCCCCGGTGAGAGGGGCCCAGTGAGACGTCGCGCACACGAACAACTACAGCAAGCAACCCGTGGGTAACATCCCCGGGCAAGCCGCCAAGACCTTCCATGAAGCCAGGAGCCCTGACGTGCAGCACATCCTCGACGCGATCCTCGCCGGCGACACCTCCGCGGAGGACTTCGCCAACCTCGAGCTTCCCGAGTCCTACCGGGCCGCCTTCGTCCGCAAGGACGAGGTCGACATGTTCGAGGGCATCCCCAGCAAGGAGAAGGACCCGCGCAAGTCGCTGCACGTCGACGAGGTGGCCGTCCCCGAGCTCGGTCCGGGTGAGGCGCTGGTCGCCGTGATGGCGAGCGCGATCAACTACAACACCGTCTGGACCTCGATCTTCGAGCCGGTGTCGACCTTCGGGTTCCTCGAGCGCTACGGCCGGATGTCGCCGCTCTCCAAGCGCCACGACCTGCCCTACCACGTCGTCGGCTCGGACCTGTCCGGCGTGGTCCTCGCGACCGGTGTCGGCGTGCACAACTGGAAGCCCGGCGACCGCGTCGTCGCGCACTGCCTGTCGGTCGAGCTCGAGGGCCCCGACGGCCACAACGACACGATGCTCGACCCCGAGCAGCGGATCTGGGGCTTCGAGACCAACTTCGGCGGCCTGGCCGACGTCGCGCTCGTGAAGGCCAACCAGCTCATGCCCAAGCCGGAGCACCTCACCTGGGAGGAGGCCGCCTCCCCCGGGCTGGTCAACTGCACGGCGTACCGGCAGCTGGTCAGCAAGAACGGCGGCGACATGAAGCAGGGCGACAACGTCCTGATCTGGGGCGCCTCCGGCGGCCTGGGTGGCTTCGCGACGCAGTACGCCCTCAACGGTGGTGCCGTGCCGGTGTGCGTGGTCTCCAACGAGGAGAAGGCCGAGATCGCCCGCAAGCTCGGCGCGGAGCTGATCATCAACCGCTCCGAGGAGGGCTACAAGTTCTGGAAGGACGAGCACACCCAGGACCCCAAGGAGTGGAAGCGCTTCGGCGCCCGCATCCGTGAGCTGACCGGCGGCGAGGACATCGACATCGTCTTCGAGCACCCCGGTCGGGAGACCTTCGGGGCGTCGGTGTTCGTGACCCGCAAGGGCGGCACGATCACCACCTGCGCGTCGACGTCGGGATACATGCACGAGTACGACAACCGGTACCTGTGGATGAACCTCAAGCGGATCATCAGCTCGCACTTCGCCAACTACCGCGAGTCGTGGGAGGCCAACCGGCTGATCGCCAAGGGCATGATCCACCCGACCCTGTCGAAGACCTACGCCCTCACCGAGGTCGGCCAGGCGACCCTGGACGTCCACCAGAACGCCCACCAGGGCAAGGTCGGCGTGCTCTGCCTGGCTCCCGAGGAGGGCCTCGGCGTCCTCGACGAGGAGATGCGGGCCCAGCACATCGACAAGATCAACATCTTCCGCGGGCTCTGAGGTCGAAGCTCACTCATCACGCAGCACCCGAAAAGGGCCGCGAACCCGCTTCCCAGCGGGGCTCGCGGCCCTTTTCGCGCCTCCGGGAAGATCACACCCCGACCCCGCTTGGGAATCGCCAGCCGGAGCGGGCAGACTGTCGCACGGGACCGGGGAACGAGCCAGCCGCACGCCAATCTGCGAGGGAAACATGACTGAAGACCGTGGCCTTTCCATCTTCGACGAGGAGCAGACGGGCGACGAGTCGCCGACGCAGGTCCTCCCGCCGGTCGCGGGCACGCCCGCCCAGAAGCCCGCCCAGAAGCCCGCCCAGAAGCCCGCCCAGAAGCCGGCCCAGGAGCCGGCCCGGCCCGCCGACGAGAAGCAGGCCGAGCAGCAGGAGCCCCCCGCCCCGCAGACCGCCCAGCAGCCCGCCGCCACGCCGGCAGCCACCCCCGCAGCCACCCCCGCGGCCACCGCCCGCCCCGCGGAGCAGGCTGCGCGCCCGGCCGCGGGCCCGAACCTCCCGCTGGTGCGCCGCGGCGGCTACGACAAGGACGCGGTCGACCGCCACCTGCGCACGGTCGCCGCCGAGAAGGCCGGCCTGATCGCGAGCCTCCAGGAGGCCCAGGGCAAGCTCAAGGTCCTCGAGGCCCAGGTCTCCGACATGCGCGAGCGGCTCGCGGAGAACGAGAAGCCGTCGTACGCCGGCCTCGGCGGCAAGGCCAGCGAGATGCTCCGGCTCGCCGAGGAGCAGGCCGAGGACGTGCTGCACCAGGCCACGCTGCAGGCCGCCGAGGTCCGCAAGCAGGCCGAGCGCGACGCCGCGGCGATCAAGGCCAAGGCTGCCAGCGACGCCGATGACATGCGCCTCGTGCAGCTCGGCGAGCTCGACGAGCTCCGCGCCCGCACGATGGCCGACCTGGACGCCGAGCGCCGCCGGCTGAAGGCGGACGCCGAGGACCAGCTCGCCGCGGCCCGGCGTGAGGCCGACCAGCTGCGCCTGGCGGCCGAGCAGGAGACCACCGCGGCTCGCACCGGCGCCGTCCGCGAGGCCGAGCAGCTCCGCGCCTCCGTGGACCGTGAGGTCCAGGAGGCCCGGCGTGCGCTCGCCGTCGAGCGCGAGCGCCTGGCCCGCGAGGCCGCCGAGCACCACGCCACGTCGACGGCGGAGACCCAGCGGCTGGTCCAGGAGGCCGAGGCCCGCGCGAACGCCGCGGAGGACCGCGCCCGCGAGAGCACCAACGCCGCCAACGAGCGCCGCGAGACCGCCGAGGCCGAGGCCGAGGCACTGCTGTCCAAGGCACGCCGCGAGGCCGAGCAGATGGTCAGCACGGCGAAGAAGGACGCGGAGAGCCTGCGCAGCCAGGGCCACGCCGACGCCGAGCGCGAGCTCGCCGCGATCAAGGCCGAGGTCGACCGGGTGTCGAAGCGGCGCGACGGCATCGTGGCCCAGCTCGCCGCGCTCAAGGACGTCGTGTCGAGCTTCGCCCAGGACGAGGACGAGTCTCCCGCGGCCGAGACGACCGATCCCGCCGACGCCGAGGCGTAGTTCGGTAGGTTCCCGGCATGACCGATGAGTCCGTGCCGGAGTCCGACACCGCGCTCGACGACGCACCCGCCGCCGAGACCGAGTCGCCGTACGGCGAACCCGGGCCGCCGCTCGAGCACACCCCGTTCTACGTGGGCCTGCTCGGTGGCCTGGGCCTCGGCGTGGCGTACTGGCTCGCCACCCGGTTCCTGGAGATCGGCTCGGTCCTGATCCTCGTGCTGGTGGCGATGTTCCTCGCCGCGGGGCTCAACCCGATCGTCGAGTACTTCATGGGCCACGGGCTCAAGCGGCCGTGGGCACTGCTGGTGGTGATCGCCGGCGTGCTGGTCACGCTCGCGCTGTTCGTGCTCGCGATCGTCCCGGTGGTCACCGACCAGGTGAACACGATCACCGACAACGCCCCGGACTGGCTCGACCAGCTCACCCACAACAGGCAGATCCAGAACCTCAACGACCGGTACGACATCGTCACCAAGGCCAAGGACTACATCGCGTCCGGCGATCTCGCCAAGGCGGCCTTCGGCGGCGCCCTGAACGCCGGCCTGAAGGTGCTCTCGCTGCTCGGCAACATCTTCGTGGTGATCGTCCTGACGCTGTACTTCCTGGCGTCGCTGCCCACGATGAAGCGGGCGCTCTACCAGCTCGCGCCGGCCTCGCGCCGCGACCGGGTCAGCAAGCTCGGCGACCAGATCGTGCGCGGCGTCGGCGGCTACGTCTCGGGCGCGTTCGTGATCGCGATGTGCGCAGGCCTGAGCACGCTCGTGTTCCTGCTCATCGTCGGCCTCGGCGAGTACGCCGTGGCGCTCGCCCTCGTGGTCGCGATCCTCGACGTGATCCCGATGATCGGCGCGACGCTGGGCGCGATCATCGTCTGCGCCATCGCCTTCGCCACCGACCCGAAGGTCGGCATCATCAGCATCATCTTCTACGTCGCCTACCAACAGATCGAGAACTACGTGATCTACCCCCGGGTGATGTCGCGGTCCGTGGAGATCCCGGGCGCGCTGACCGTGATCGCCGCCCTGATCGGTGCCGCCCTGCTCGGCGTCGTCGGCGCCCTGCTGGCGATCCCGACCGCCGCCGCGATCCTGCTGATCGTGCGCGAGGTGTGGGTGCGGCGGCAGGACGCGCGCTAGTCCCGGCGTCCCGCCGGGAGGCGGACGGTCGGGCTCACCCCGCGGCGGGCACCGGCTCGACGACCGGCTCCGCGGGGTCGACGTGCACGTGGCTCTCGCCGGCCTTCACGACCACCACGCCGGCGACCACGAGCACGCCACCGACGGCCTGGAGCCAGCCCGGGAGCTGGTCGAGCAGCGCCCAGGCGAACAGCAGGCCGGCGAGCACCTCGAGCAGCCCGACGAAGGACGCCAGCCGCGGGCCCAGCCGGCGCGAGGCCGCGATGCCGCTCACGTAGGCGACCGCGGCCGTGACGACCCCGAGCGCGGCGACGGGCAGCCAGAAGGGCACCTGCGAGGCGCCGTACCGCACGCCTGACGTGCTCGCGTCCAGCGGCACCGCTCCGACCAGGCCGAGCAGCACGAGGGCCACGGTGGCCAGGACAAGCCCGGCGGCCGCGAGGACGATCGGGGGCAGGTCGCTCTCGCCCGCCGAGATCACGAAGTAGACCGCCGCACCGACCATCGCCACCAGGGCCCAGACCACCCCGACGGCGCTGAGGTCGGCGCCCGAGAGCAGGTCGAGCACCAGCACCAGGCCGGCCGCGGCGATGACGGCGCCGACCAGCGTGAGCCGGCCGGGCCGGTGGCCGTGCCGCAGCCACATCCACACCACGACGGCCACCGGGGCGGTGTACTCGATCAGCAGCGCCACGCCGACGTCCATGTGCCGGACCGCGTTGAAGTAGGCGAACTGCGCGCCGCCGACCGCGAACACGCCGTACGAGACCACCAGGGGCAGCTGCGCGCGCAGCCGCTGCCACCGGCCGTCCAGGGCGACCCAGGCGGGTGCCAGCAGGACCAGCGCGGCGACGCCGACGCGCGCCACCACCGCTCCCCCGGCGCTCCACCCCGCGTCCATGAGGCCGCTGGCCAGCGACCCGGACAGCCCGAACGACGCCGCGGAGAGGACCGCGAACCAGAGTCCGGCCGCGCGCACCGACCGCACCGCGGTGTCATGAGTCAAGGTGTCCATGATTCATGACAGTATGTGGGGTGCGGTAATGTGTCAACGTGATTTTCGCCCATGACACCGAAGCCGCCCTGCTCGCCGCGGTGGAGCTGGCGAACTCCGGGCTCGAGCCGGACACGCTGACCACGGTGGCCGAGCTGGACCGGTACTTCGAGAAGTACGTCTACACCGGCGCCCACACCCGCACGCGAGCGGAGCTCGAGTCGGTCCGGGCGCTCCGCGCACCGTTGCGGAGGCTGTTCACCTCCACCCGCGACGAGGCCGTGCAGACGGTGAACCGGATGCTCGCCGACGCGCAGGCGCTCCCCCAGTTGGTCCGGCACGGCGACGTCGACTGGCACATCCACGCGATCGGGCCGGACGCTCCCCTGGACACGCGGATCGTCGTGGAGACCGCGATGGCGATGGTCGACGTGATCCGCGCCGACGAGATGTCGCGGTTCGCCGTGTGCGCCGACGACGACTGCGAGGGCGTGGTGCTCGACCTCTCCCGCAACCGCTCGCGGAAGTTCTGCTCGGTCGCGTGCGGCAACCGCAACGCCGTCGCGGCGTACCGGTCGCGGCGCCGCGGCGCCTAGGGCGCGGAGGGCCCCTGGTCGGCGAAGCGGCGGAGCACCTCGACGAAGACCTCGGGCTGCTCGGAGTGCACCCAGTGTCCGGCGTTCTTGATCGTCACCCGGCGGTTGTGCGGGAACCACCCGTCCATGGCCGGCGCGTAGTCGTCGCGCACGTAGTCCGACCGCGCGCCGGCGATCCACAGCACCGGCCCGTCGTACGCCGCCAGGCCCGCGAGCCGCTCCTCGGGCCACCCGCTGACCTCGGCGAGGTCCGCGCCGAGCACGTCGAGGTTCATCTGCCAGCGCCAGGAGCCGCCGTCGCGGCGCAGGTTCTGCAGCAGGAAGCTGCGCACCGTCGGGCTCGGGACCGCCTCCTCGAGCGCCTCCTCGGCGTCCGTGCGCTGGGAGAGCGCGTCGAGGTCCAGGGCCTGCATCGCCTCGATGTAGCGGGCGAACTCGCTGACCTTGCCGTAGCCGACGGGTGACACGTCGACCACGCAGAGCCGGGCCACCAGCTCCGGGTGGCGCAGCGCCAGCACCATCGCGACCTTGCCGCCCATCGAGTGGCCGACCAGGACCACCGGGTCCTCGGGGGACAGCAGCTCGGCCACCTGGTCCGCGATCGCGAGGAAGTCGAAGTGTCGGTGCCAGGGCGAGCGGCCGTGGTGCGGGAGGTCGACGAGCAGCACGCGGTGGTCGGTGGCGAGCGCCTTGGCGATCTGCGTCCAGTTCTTGCCCTGCCCGAACAGCCCGTGCAGGAAGACGATGCGGGAGCCGTGGTCGCCGTACGAGGTCGTGTGGAGGGCGGTCACGGGGTCAAGTCTCCCAGCCTCTCTGGGGTCCGGTCGCTCGCAGCCCTAGAAATCGAACATGTCCCCGATGCCGTCGAAGATCGAGCCGATGCCGTCGCCGACCCCCTCGCCGAGGGCGCCCAGCCCCTCGCCGACGCCGCCGGCCAGGGCACCGAGGCCGTCGCCCAGACCCTCGAACATGAAGCCCATGAAGATCCAGTCCAGCGGGCCGAAGCCGCCGAAGTAGCCGCGCGCATAGGGCTGGTACGCCGGCCCGCCCTGCCAGTAGGGCACCCGGCGTGAGCCGACCATCACCTTGCGGACGTCGGGCTCGGCACCCGCACGGACCCGCTCGGCGTCGAGCGCGCAGGCCGGCACGTCGCGCAGGGTGCCGCCCGGCGGGGTGTACGGCACGTCGGCGACGGACATCCCGTGGCGCGGGTCGAAGAAGCACGGAGGCCGCCTCGTGGGCAGCGGCTCGCCGGCGACCCGCGCGCGCACGCACGCCATCGCGTAGCGGCCGTCCTCGAGGATCTCGGTGACGTGCTTGACGTCCTCGGGCTGCGCCATCCGGTCGGCCGCCGCCTTCGCGGACTCGTAGGCGTCGAGCGCGCGCTGGTAGTCGGCGCGCTGGCCGTCGTCGAGCGGTCGTCCGGCCAGCTCGAGGTCGAGGCGCTGGAGCTCCTCACCGAGCGCGGTGACGTCCTCGAAGGCCAGCTTCTTCACCGGCTCGAGCGCGGCCGCCTTGCGCTCGAGCGCCTTGCGCTGGTTGCTGCGGACGACGAGCCAGACGACGAGGGCGCCGACGGCCAGCACGACGAGGAGACCCATGGCGCCAGCCTACGGGGGCGATGGGAGCCGCAGTCGTCGGCCGCGGGCACTCACGCAGCCGGCCGCAACCCGGCGCGGAGAGCGGCTTCCGCGGCGATCGTGAACGACCGGTTGACCTCCTCGGCCGAGGCGCTCGGGTCCGACTCCAGCCAGGTGCGGACCGCGGTGATCAGCATGCCGGCGACCATCGCGGCGAGCAGCGGCACCGGGACCCGGGTGGGCGTCGGCGGGAGCCGGGGCTCGAGCCGCTCGACGAACATCGCGGTCAGCTCGACCTGCAGGGCGTCGAAGAACATGCTGAGCCGGCCGTGCGTCATCGAGTGGCGCAGGTTCCGGCCGTCCGCGACGTGGTGGAAGAGCGCCAGGCTCGGCGCGAGGGTGTTCGTCGCGCTCGGAGGCCCGGGCTCGAGGGTGCCCACCATCCGCCGGACGCCCTGGACCATGAGGTCGTCCTTGTCGGTGAAGTGCGCGTAGAACGTCGAGCGGCCCACGTTGGCGCGGTCGGTGATCTCCTGGACGCTGATCGCGCTGTAGCGCTTCTCGCGCATGAGCTCGGCCAGCGCCTCGATCAGCTGCTGCCGGGTGCGCTGCGAGCGCCGGTCGGTGCTCTCCTGTCGCATCGCTCCTCCGTCCGCGGCGCCTCCAGGACCGTCCATTTCCGGGACAATCCCGGGCCGGTGTCCGGTACCGGACGCCGACGGCGGATCTGTGCCTTGACCTGCGCCCGCACTCCGGGACGATACTCCGTTTCAAGACAACTGTCTTGTACTGGACGAACGTCCGAGAGGAACGGGCATGACGAACGGCATCACGATCACCGGTCTCACCAAGCGCTTCGGCGCGGTCGAGGCGGTCGACGACCTCAGCTTCGACGTACCCGCCGGCCGGGTGACGGGCTTCCTGGGACCCAACGGCGCGGGCAAGACCACCACGCTCCGGATGCTCCTGGGCCTGGTCGAGCCCACCGCGGGCGAAGCGCTGATCGACGGGCAGCGCTACCAGGACCTCGGGACACCGCGCCGCGTCGTCGGCGCGGCCGTCGAGGCGATGTCCGCGCACCCGGGCCGTCGCGCCCGCGACCACCTCTGGGTGCTGGCCGCGGCCGCCGGGGCCTCCCCCGAGCGGGTGGACGAGGTCCTCGACCAGGTCGGGCTCACCGACGTCCAGCACCGACGCGTCGGCGGATTCTCCCTCGGGATGCGGCAGCGGCTCGGGCTCGCGTCGGCGCTCCTCGGCGACCCGCAGTACCTGATCCTCGACGAGCCCGCCAACGGCCTCGACCCGGCCGGCATGGCCTGGTTGCGCGGACTGCTGCGCCGGCTCGCGACCGAGGGCTGCACCGTCCTGGTCTCCAGCCACGTGCTGAGCGAGGTCGCCCAGACCGCCGACCACGTGGTGATCGTCAACAGCGGACGGCTCCGGTACGCCGGGCCGCTGGCCGACCTCGACGCCGACGGCGCGTCGCTCGAGGACGCCTTCCTCCGCCTGACCACGTCGACCTCCTGAACACCTCCGGACCAAGGGGACAACCATGGGAAAGCTGATCCATCTCGAGCTCTACAAGCTGAGGACCGTCCGGGCACCACTGGTGCTTCTGGGTCTGTCCCAGCTGCTCATCGTCGGAGGCGTGACGGGGCTGGTGCTCTCCTCCGACACCCTGCGCACCGCCACGGCACCGCAGGACGCGCTCGCACACGCAGGCCTGGCGTCACTGTTCACGCTCGTGCTCGGCATCATGGCGGTGGCCGGGGAGTACCGGAACCTGACCGTCACCGACACGTTCCTCTCCACCCCGCGACGGTCCCGGGTGATCGGCGCCAAGCTCGCTGCCTACGGCATCGCCGGAGCCGCCTTCGCCGTGGCGAACGCCGTCACCGCGCTCCTCGCGACACGCATCTGGTGTGCCGTCAAGGGCGTCCCCCTCGACCTCGGCGACGCGGACCTCTGGCGCACGGTCGCCGGCTGCGCCGGGTGGAACGTCGCCTTCGCAGTCGTGGGCGTCGGCATCGGCGCGCTGCTGCGGAACCTCACTGCGGCGATCGCCGCCGCCCTGGCCTGGATCGCGCTGGTCGAGGGCATCGTGGGCCAGCTGGTCGGCAACGACCTGGCGCGCTGGCTGCCGTTCGCCACGGGCTCGGCCCTGGGCAACCTGCCCGCGCGCTTCGGCGACCTGGGGCCGGTCTCGCAGCTCGCCGGGGCAGCGGCGCTGGCCGGCTACGCCGCGTTGTTCGCGGTCGTCGCGATCGCGACCACGGTGCGACGCGACGTCACCTGAGCGCGGCCGCCGCCGGGGTCAGCGGGCGCTGTAGTCCCTGAACCCCCGGCCGGTCTTGCGACCGAGGTAGCCGGCGGTCACCAGGTGCTCGAGCAGGGGCGCCGGCGCGAAGCCGGGCTCGCGGAACTCCAGGTAGAGCTCGCGCTCGATCGCCAGCGACACGTCGTTGCCGACCACGTCGAGGAGCTCGAAGGGTCCCATCGGCAGCGCGCAGCCCTGCTTCATCGCGGTGTCGATGTCGTCCGCGGAGGCGTAGTGCGCCTCGAGCATCTTGATCGCGTCGTTGAGGTACGGGAACAGCAGCGCGTTCACGATGAAGCCGGCCCGGTCACCGCACGACACGGGCACCTTGCCGATCGCCGCGCACAGCGCGCGGGTCGTCTCGGCGACCTCCTCCTTGGTCGAGACCGTGGAGACGACCTCGACGAGCCTCATCACCGGCGCCGGGTTGAAGAAGTGCATGCCGATGACGTCGCCGGGCCGGCTCGTCGCACGCGCGCACTCGATCACCGGGAGCGAGGAGGTGGTGGTCGCCAGGATCGCGCCGGCCTTGCAGATCTCGTCGAGGTTCTCGAACAGCGTGGTCTTGACCTTGAGGTCCTCCGCGATCGCCTCGACCGCGAGGTCGACGTCGTGCAGGTCGTCGAGCACCGTGGTGCCCGTCAGCCGGCCGAGCACGTCGGCCTTGCGGGACTCCTCCAGCTTGCCGCGCTGGATCGCCTTGTCGAGGGACCGCTCGATCGTCTCGCGCACCGCGGCCACCTTGGCGTCGGACCGCCCGACGTAGATGACGTCGTAGCCCGCCTTGGCGAAGACCTCGACGATGCCGGTGGCCATCGTGCCGGTGCCGACCACGCCCACCGTGCGCACGTCGTGGTGCAGCTGGGGCTTGTCGTCGGCCGACGGCGTCTTCTCGTCGGCCACCACCACCGGGCTGTCCGGCCCCTCGTAGGTGTAGAAGCCGCGGCCGCTCTTCCGGCCGAGCATCCCCGCGGTGACCATCTGCTTGAGGATCGGGGCGGGGGCGTGCAGGCGGTCACGGCCCTGCTTGTACATCGTGTCGAGGATCTCGTACGCCGTGTCGAGGCCGATCAGGTCGAGCAGCGCCAGCGGACCCATCGGGTAGCCGCAGCCGAACCGCATCGCGGCGTCGATGTCCTCGCGCGATGCGTAGCGCCCCTCGTACATCGCGACCGCGTGGTTGAGGTAGCCGAAGAGCAGGGTGTTGGCGATGAAGCCGGCCTTGTCGCCGCAGACGACCGGGTTCTTGCCGACCGCGCGGACCAGCCCTGCCACGTCGTCGAGGACGTCGGGCTCGGTGACGACCGTGCGCACGACCTCGACGAGGTTCTGCACCGGCGCCGGGTTGAAGAAGTGCACACCGATCACGCGGCCGGGCTGCGAGCTCGCCGTGCTCAGCTCGGTCACGGACAGCGACGAGGTGTTGGTGGCGATCACGGCGTCCTCGCGGACGATCCCGTCGAGCTGCTGGAACAGCGCCTTCTTGACCTCGGGGGACTCCACGACGGCCTCGATGACGAGGTCGGCCGCCTTGACCTCGCCGATCTCGGTGGTGAAGGTGATCCGCTCGAGCAGCGCCGCCTGGTCCTCCGCCGTCAGCTTGCCTCGCGCCACAGCGCGGCCGGTCGAGTGGTCCAGGTGCTCACGACCGCGGGCGAGCGTCTCGTCGTTGAGCTCGACCCCGACCACGGCGTACCCGTGGCGGGCGAACACCTCTGCGATCCCGGCCCCCATGGTGCCGAGGCCGATCACGCCGATGGTCTTGAAGTCACGTCCCATAGCCGCATCCTGCCACGGTGAAAACCGGGGCAGGAGCGGGGTCCGTCAGCTGTAGTCGTGGAACGTCTCCGCCGAGGACGGCTTCCAGCGATCACCGTTGGCTGTTCACTGAACATGCGCGCTCACCTGCACAAACACGCTCCCGAACGGTCTGGCGTCATTGGCGCCCACCGGTCTCAGCTGGCCATCTTGCGGACTGCTTGCGGACTGCCCAGGCGACCGCACTGCATAAGTTGAGGCACTGAGTGCGGTGCATCCGAGAACCGCGGCCGCCGCTCACAGAGAGCGACCTGGGATCCGACGAAACGTTGGCAACTGATCCCCAGCTCAGAGCCGTAATTCGCAACTAGCTTCCGATGCTGCTTCTGGTGGTTTGCGGAAATGGCGTCGCCTGAGCGTTGCCCGAGGGGCCTTACATACGGACTGGCCGAATCGGGCCGCGTCAACGGCGACCTTGGGGAGCTCTTCCCGGGAGGGTCAGGGGACCACTGCGGCGGTGACTGTGTAGGTGCCCGCGCCGTCTCGCGCCCGGGTGGTGTTCAACTGCACTGCTCTGTCGAGTAGTCGGCCGGCCTGACGGGCCGCCCAGCCGACGTCGACTACGGCCTGTAGTGGTCCATGTGGCCAGCCGTCGGGCTCGATGCGCATGACGAAGCGACCGTCGGCCTTGAGGCGGCGGGCGATGTCCATGACTAGCGGGGTTGGTGACGATTCGGCCATACCGACATCGTGTCCGATTTATCCGTTTCCAGGTATCGGCCGTCCGGTTCGGACGGGTGGACCAGTTGGGCCATTTCAGCATCGCCGGTCTGCTGGGAGTACGGGCGGAGGCCGCAGAAGGGCCCGCGGGCTGGGTGTCACGAATCACCGCCGAGGTCAAGATGTCCTCGGCGATGCGCACCGGGCCCAGCGAAATCTCCACTGGAAACTCGACACCGTCCTTGCGCCTCGCGTGCAGATCCAGACCAGGGCCCATGGCCCGGACCCGGGGTTCACCTGCATACCTCACCCGATGCTCGCGGTGATAACTACGAACGCCCTCCGGCACCAAAAGCTCGACCTGCTCCCCCAGCAGCTCCTCCCGGGCATACCCGAACAGCACCTCAGCCTGGCGGTTGACCAGCACGATCAGCCCCGCTGGTCGACCACCACCATCGCGTCCGGCGCAGCCTCCACCAGACCCGCCACGTCCGCCGCATCGCCAGGAGAGGAAATCGAGGACATCACACCCCTCTCAAAAGAAGAACAAAACCGTACGCCGCAGATCAGTATCGGAAACACAAAAACAGTGAAATCGACTCGTCACGACTGTCAATGGCCAGGTTGCGGTCCCCGCTGGTGGCCAACTGA
>NZ_RJSF01000049.1 GCF_003725535.1 Nocardioides pocheonensis
GGTGCTGACTGGCCGTCGGCGATCACGGTGACCGCTCCGCTGTTCGACAGCCGGCCGAACCTGACCAAGAACTCCAACGGTCAGGACTACGGCGCCTACAAGAGCGACGAGTTCAACGGGCTCGTCGACCAGGCGCAGAACGCGACCGACCTCGACCAGCAGACGCAGTTCCTGCAGCAGGCCGACAAGGTCCTGGCCAAGGACGTCGCCTACATCCCGGTGGACACGGCGATCTTCTACTTCCTGCACGGTTCGGGAGTGAAGAACTACATGAACACCGCTGCTTCGAACGGGTTCCCGGACCTCGGTCCGATCTCGGTGAAGTAGCCGGATCGCAGCACTCGGTGAAAGATTGCTGGGTGGGCGGCGTGAGCCGCCCACCCAGCACTGTCACGAGACGGCCGGACCCCGGCCCGCCACACATCCGATCCACGGACCCGCGTCCGCCCCAGCCCCGGCCAGCGGCCCACAGGCCTTCAAGGTGGTTGTTGAATGTTCGCCTACATCGTCCGGCGCCTGTTCGCCGGCGTGATCATGCTCGTGGCGATGAGCATGATGACCTTCGTCCTCTTCTTCGCCTCGCCGATCGACCCGGCGCGGTTCGCCTGCGGCAAGATCTGCTCCCCGCAGCAGATCGCCCAGGTCCGCAAGGGTCTCGGCTTCGACCGACCCGTCTGGGAGCAGTGGAAGGACTTCGCGGTCGGCGTGGTCAAGGGCCGTGACTACCCGGCGGACAAGTCGCTGCAGAAGTCCGCTCCGAACCTCGTCGCCCACTGTGCGGCTCCCTGCCTGGGCTACTCCAACGTCAACGTGACCACGGTGAGGGACGAGTTCAAGACCCGAATACCGGTCTCGTTCTCCCTGGCGATCATGGCCTTCATCATGTGGATCGTCGGTGGTGTCGGGCTCGGGGTGATCGCCGCCCTGACGAAGGGCTCCATCATCGACCGCAGCGTGGTCGGGGTCAGTCTGGTCTTCTTCGCGTTCCCGACGTTCTTCGTCGGCCTGTTCCTGTTGAAGTTCCTGGCGATCAAGTGGGGGATCTTCCCCGTGCCCAACTACGTCAGCATCGCCAACGGCGGAGTGTGGAACTGGCTGGTCAACCTGGTCCTTCCCGGCCTCACGCTCGCGCTGTTCTACATGGCCGGCTACGTCCGGATGTCCCGCGCGTTCGTGCTGGAGTCCATGGGTGAGGACTACCTGCGGACCGCCAAGGCAAAGGGCCTTGCGCCGCGCAAGATCCTGTTCAAGCACACGATGCGGGCAGCGCTGACGCCGCTGGTGACGATGGCCGGTCTCGACCTGGCGGGTCTACTCGGCGGGGCGATCATCACCGAGCGTGTGTTCAACTACAACGGCCTCGGCAAGCTGGCGGTCGACTCGATCGCGGTCTACGACCTGCCCACGATCGTCGGGCTCGTGCTGCTGCTCGGATCGTTCGTGATCGTGGCCAACATCGTCGTCGACATTCTCTACGCCTTCATCGACCCGCGGGTCCGGGTCGGCTAGGAAGGACACCATGAGCTTCCTCTCCGTGCGCGACCTGGTCGTGCACTTCCCGACCGTGGACGGCGTGGTCAAGGCCACCGAGGGCCTGTCCTACGAGCTGGACCGCGGCAAGACGCTCGGCATCGTCGGCGAGTCCGGCTCGGGCAAGTCGGTCTCCAGCTCGGCGATCCTCGGGCTCCACCGCGGCACCAACGCGCAGGTGAGCGGCGAGATCTTCCTCGACGGGGTCGACCTGCTCAAGATCAACGACGAGTCGATCCGGCGCAAGCGGGGTCGCGAGGTCTCGATGATCTTCCAGGATCCGCTCTCGGCGATGCACCCGTACTACACGGTGGGCAACCAGATCATGGAGGCCTACCGGATCCACCACGACGTCAGCAAGAAGCAGGCCCGGGCGCGCACCATCGAGATGCTCGAGCGGGTCGGCATCCCGCAGCCGGACCGCCGGGTGGACGACTACCCGCACCAGTTCTCGGGCGGCATGCGCCAGCGCGCGATGATCGCGATGGCGCTGATCAACGACCCCGGCCTGCTGATCGCCGACGAGCCGACGACGGCGCTCGACGTGACCGTGCAGGCGCAGATCCTGGACCTCCTCCAGGACCTGCAGCGCGAGTTCAACTCGGCGATCATCATCATCACCCACGACCTGGGCGTCGTCGCGGAGATGGCGGACGACGTGCTGGTGATGTACGCCGGGCGAGCGGTGGAGTACGGCCCCACCAAGGAGATCCTGGTCCACCCGGAGATGCCGTACACCTGGGGCCTGCTCTCCAGCGTGCCTGACGTCGTCGGCGACACCGACGCGAAGCTGATCCCGATCCGCGGCAACCCGCCGAGCCTGCTCAGCCCGCCTCCGGGCTGCGCGTTCCACACCCGGTGCGACCACCGCGACAAGGTGCCGGGCGACCTCTGCCGCACCACGGTGCCCGAGCTCACGCCGGCGCGGGCGGGCGGCAACCACACCAAGCGGTGCCACCTGGCGAACCCGGACGAGGTCTACGCGACCGAGGTGCTGCCGGAGATCGCCCCCGAGACGCTCGAGGAGCAGGGATGACCGAGATGGACCCGGCGGTGGGCGCGCCCGTGGCCGAGCCCGCGCTGGCCGAGCATCACGCGGCGTCGCGGCGCAACCCCGATGCCCAGCAGGTGCTGAGCGTGGAGAACCTGCGCATGTACTTCCCGGTGAAGACCAGTGGGATCATCCGGCGCACGGTCGGGCACGTCCAGGCCGTCGACGGGGTGTCGTTCCAGGTGCCTGCCGGCGGCTCGCTCGGACTCGTGGGGGAGTCCGGCTGCGGCAAGTCGACGACCGGGCGGCTGATCACGCGACTCCTGCGGCCGACCGGCGGCCGGATCGACTTCGACGGGCGGGACATCGCCCAGCTGAGCCAGCGCGAGCTGCTGCCGCTGCGGCGGGAGATCCAGATGATCTTCCAGGACCCGGCGACGTCGTTGAACCCGCGGCACACCGTGGGTGCGATCGTTGGAGCTCCGCTGCAGATCCACAAGGTGCTGCCCAAGGACAAGATCATCCCGCGGGTGCAGGAGCTCCTCGAGATCGTCGGCCTGAACCCTGAGCACTACAACCGCTACCCGCACGAGTTCTCCGGTGGCCAGCGGCAGCGGATCGGGATCGCCCGGGCGCTCACGCTCCAGCCGAAGCTCCTGGTCGCCGACGAGCCGGTCTCGGCACTCGACGTGTCGATCCAGGCGCAGGTGATCAACCTGCTCCAGGACGTCCAGAACGAGTTCGGGATCGGGTTCCTGTTCATCGCCCACGACCTCGCGGTGGTCCGGCACTTCTGCCCCGAGGTGGCGGTGATGTACCTCGGCAAGATCGTCGAGATCGCCGACCGGGAGACGTTGTACCTGCGACCGCACCACCCCTACACGCAGGCCCTGCTGTCGGCCGTCCCGGACGTCAAGCAGGCGGCCATCGGCGGTCGGCGCGAGCGGATCCGGCTGGAGGGCGACGTCCCCAGCCCGATCCTGCCGCCGTCGGGCTGCCGGTTCCGCACCCGCTGCGCGATCGCCCAGGAGATCTGCGCGAAGGTCGAGCCGCCGTTGCTCCAGATCGCTCCGCGCCACAAGGTCGCCTGTCACTTCGCCGGCGAGCTGGGGCACGCGCCGAAGGAGCCGGTGACGATGAAGGTCTGCGGGGTCGACGCGCACGGCGCGCCGGTTCCCGGCGAGGTTCCCGACGTCCAGCTCAACGAGCCGGGCTTCTCGGACCGCTGGATGGACCTGAAGACCGGCCAGCTCACGGGCGCGTGAGCGCCGCGGTCGAGGAGCTCACGGTCGTCCTGCGCGACGGCCGGGAGCTCGCCGCGGCGGTGTCGGGCCCGGCCGGCGGCGTACCCCTGCTCTACCACCACGGCACCCCCGGGTGCCTCCTGCAGTCCGCCGGGAACCGCGAGGCGTGCGTCGAGCGGGGGCTCCGGTTGCTCACCTACTCACGCGCAGGGGCGGCCGGCTCCAGCCGGCGGCCGGGCCGCAGCGTGGCGGACGTGGCTGCCGACATGGAGGACCTGCTCGACGCCGTGGGTGCCGACCGGTGCATCGTCGCCGGGAAGTCCGGCGGGGGACCGCACGCGCTGGCGACCGCCGCGCTGCTCCCGGACCGGGTGGCAGCGGTGATCAGCATCGCCGGGTGCCGCCCCTACGGCGACGGGTTCCTCGACGGCATGGGCGCCGACAACATCGAGGAGTTCAACCTCGCGCTGCAGGGCGAGGAGGCGCTGCGCCCGTTCGTGCTCAAGCACCGCGAGGCGCTCAAGGACGCCGACGCGCAGGAGCTCGTCGCCGACCTGGCCACGTTGCTGCCCGAGGTCGACCGCCAGGTGCTGACCAGCGACGTCGGCGCAGACACCGTGGCCGGCCTGATCGGCGGCGTGCAGGTGCCCGACGCCTGGATCGACGACGACCTCGCCTTCACCCGGGACTGGGGCTTCGACCTGGGCGCGATGACCGTCCCGACGTACGTGTGGCAGGGCAGCGAGGACCGGATGGTGCCCTTCCACCACGGCCAGTGGCTCGCCGAGCACGTGCCCGGTGCAGTGGCCCACCTCGAGGAGGGCGAGGGCCACTTCTCCCTCGCCGTCGGCGCCCTGGGGCGCATGCTCGACGAGGCCGTGCGGCACCTCTGAGCCGGTTCCCACGTCGTGGCCGCTGCCTTCTCGCCCACTCCGTAGGCTGACCGCGTGGACGACGCGTTGTTCGAGGCTGCACCTCCGCCTCCGCCGGCTCCCGGCGCGGGCGGTGGCTCGTTGTCGGGGAACGCGCACGCCTCGGCGCCGCTCGCCGTGCGGATGCGCCCGCGGACCCTGGACGAGCTGGTCGGGCAGCAGCACCTCCTGGCGCCCGGCTCCCCGCTGCGGCTCCTGGTCGAGGGCGACCAGCCGATGTCGCTGCTGCTGTGGGGCCCGCCGGGCACCGGCAAGACCACGATCGCCTCGATCGTGTCCACCCAGACCAACCGCGTCTTCGTGGAGGTCTCGGCGGTCGCGGCCGGGGTGAAGGAGGTGCGCGCGGCCATCGACGGCGCCCGCGCCCGGCTCGCGTCGAGCGGCCAGGAGACGGTGCTGTTCGTCGACGAGGTGCACCGGTTCTCCAAGGCGCAGCAGGACGCGCTGCTGCCCGGCGTCGAGAACCGCTGGGTCACGCTCGTGGCCGCGACCACCGAGAACCCCTTCTTCTCCGTGATCTCGCCTCTGCTCTCGAGGTCGCTGCTGCTCACGCTCGAGCCCCTCACCGACGACGACGTCCGCGACGTGGTCCTGCGTGCGGTCGACGACGACCGAGGCCTTGGTGGGCGCGTGCGGCTCGACGACGACGCCCTGGAGCACCTCGTCCGCCTTGCCGGGGGCGACGCGCGGCGCTCGCTGACCTACCTCGAGGCGGCGGCCGGTGGAGCGGCCGCGGGGGTCGCGGCGGGCTCGGAAGACGTGGCACACATCGACCTGGAGACCGTGGAGAAGGCCGTCGACCGCGCTGCGGTGCGCTACGACCGCCAGGGCGACCAGCACTACGACGTCATCAGCGCCTTCATCAAGTCGGTGCGCGGCTCGGACGCGGACGCGGCGCTGCACTACCTCGCCCGGATGATGGAGGCGGGCGAGGACCCCCGGTTCATCGCGCGCCGGCTGGTGATCCTGGCCAGCGAGGACATCGGGCTCGCCCACCCGGCTGCGCTCACCACGGCCGTCGCCGCGGCCCAGGCCGTGCAGCTCATCGGCATGCCCGAGGCGCGCCTGAACCTCGCCCAGGCGACCATCGAGCTGGCCCTGGCGCCCAAGTCGAACGCCGTCATCAAGGCGATCGACGCGGCCTCGGCCGACGTGCGCGCGGGCCGGATCGGTCAGGTCCCGCCCCATCTCCGCGACGCGCACTACCCGGGAGCCAAGAAGCTCGACCACGGCACGACGTACACGTACGCGCACGACGCGCCGTACGGAGTCGCGGAGCAGCAGTACGCGCCCGACGTGCTCCTCGACGCGCAGTACTACCGCCCGACCGCGCTGGGCGCGGAGGCCGGCTTCCGCGAGCGCTGGGAGCGGATCCGTCGGATGATCCGCGGCAGGTAGGGTCAGCAGCCATGGAGAGCCAGGTCCTCGTCGCAGCCCTTGCGGCCGGCGCCGGAGCGGCTGTGACGCTGCTGCTGGTGACGGTCGTGCTGGTGACCACCCGCCCGCGGCGGTCGCACGCCGACCTCGAGGCGATGCTCGCCGCAGCGCAGCAGGAGGCCGACGACCTCCGGCACCGCCTCGACGAGCTCACCGAGCCCCCGGTCGTGCCCGCGCGCGACGACCGAGCCCCGGAACCGGCGTCGTTCGTGATCACCCACGTGGGCGAGGACGCCGGTGACCCCGACCCGGCACTCGAGGCACTCGCCGTCCCCGACCGGCTGGTGCTCAGTGCCACGCTGGGCGAGCCGCTCGTCAAGGTGGCCGCCTTCTCCCACGGCCTGCGCCGCGCCCTCTCGGCCGAGTCGCGCAACCGGATCTGGTTCGAGATGCGCCGTGAGGTGCGCGCCTCGCGCCGGCGCCGCCGCCAGCTGCGCAAGCGCCTCGAGCGGGAGTACCGCGCCCACCTGCGCTCCGCCGACGACCTGGCCGTCGAGGGCTTCGCCGTGGAGAACCGGGCGTGAGGCGCGGGTTCTGGTTCGTCGCGGGTGCGGGCGCCGGCGTGTACGTGATGGTCCGCGCGCGCCGCGCGGCCGAGACCTTCACGCCCGACGGATTCCGTGACCGGATAGCAGGGCTGGGCGTCGGTGCCCACCTGTTCGCGGACGAGGTCCGCGCAGGCATGACCGAGCGCGAAACCGAGTTGCGGCAACGACTCGGGCTGGCGCTTGATGGACCACTCGAGCTGGCGAGCCCGGAGCCGCATGCGCCCCTGGCTCGCACGTCGACCACCGAGAGCATGGAAGGCACGCACTGATGGACACCGCCGAGATCCGCCGCCGCTTCGTCGCGCACTTCGAAGCGGCCGGTCACCGGGCCGTGCCCTCGGCGTCGCTGCTCGTGGACGACCCCAACCTGCTCTTCGTCAACGCGGGCATGGTGCAGTTCAAGCCGTACTTCCTCGGGCAGGAGACCCCGCCGTTCTCCCGGGCGGTGAGCATCCAGAAGTGCCTGCGCACGCCGGACATCGAGGACGTCGGCAAGACCACGCGGCACGGCACCTTCTTCGAGATGTGCGGCAACTTCTCCTTCGGGGACTACTTCAAGCAGGGCGCGATCGAGCTCGCGTGGGACCTGGTCACCAAGCCGGTCGCCGAAGGCGGCTTCGGGCTCGAGGAGAGCCGGCTCTACCCGAGCGTCTACGAGGCCGACCCCGAGGCGGCCGAGATCTGGCGGCGGGTCACCGGGTTCTCCGACGACCGGGTGATCCGGCTGGGCAAGAAGGAGAACTACTGGTCGATGGGCATCCCGGGCCCCGGCGGCCCGTGCTCGGAGATCCTCTACGACCGCGGGCCGGAGTACGGCGCGGACGGCGACTTCGGCGCCGAGGACCGGTACCTGGAGATCTGGAACCTGGTCTTCATGCAGGACGAGCTCAGCGCGGTCCGCAGCAAGGAGGACTTCGACATCGCCGGGTCGCTGCCGAAGCAGAACATCGACACCGGCATGGGCCTGGAGCGGGTCGCCTTCCTGCAGCAGGGCAAGGCGAACATGTACGAGATCGACGTGATGTTCCCGGTGATCGAGCGTGCCGAGCAGCTCACCGGGCGACGGTACGGAGCCGACCACGGCGACGACGTGCGCCTGCGCGTGATCGCCGACCACGTGCGCAGCTCGATGATGCTCATCGGCGACGGCGTCACGCCCGGCAACGAGGGTCGCGGCTACGTGCTGCGCCGGCTGCTGCGCCGCGCGGTGCGCTCGATGCGCCTGCTGGGCTACGAGGACCGGTCGCTGCCCGAGCTGTTCCCGGTCAGCCGCGACAAGATGGCGCAGGGCTACCCGCAGCTGGCCGGCGACTGGGAGCGGATCTCCACGGTCGCGTACGCCGAGGAGGACGCCTTCCGGCAGACGCTGCGCACCGGCACCCAGATCTTCGACATGGCCGCGGACCAGGCCCGCGAGGCCGGGCAGAGCACGCTCTCGGGTGACAAGGCGTTCGCCCTGCACGACACCTACGGGTTCCCGATCGACCTGACCCTGGAGATGGCGGCCGAGAAGGGCCTGCAGGTCGACGAGGAGGGCTTCCGCCGCCTCATGGGCGAGCAGCGTGACCGGGCGAAGGCCGACGCGCGCGCCAAGAAGGGCGCGCACGTGAGCACCGCGGCGTACCGCGAGATCGCGGACGCGCTCGGCCACCGTGTGCAGTTCAGCGGCTACGACGAGGTCGTCGCGGAGAGCACCGTGCGCGGCCTGATCTCCGGCGACGGCGCGGTCGTCGGAGCCGCGGGTGCGGGCGAGACCCTGGAGCTGGTGCTGGACCGCACGCCGTTCTACGCCGAGGGCGGCGGTCAGCTCGCCGACGAGGGCGTGATCGAGCTCGACAACGGCGCGCGCCTGCAGGTGCTCGACGTGCAGAGCCCGATCTCGGGTCTGATCGTGCACAAGGTCAAGGTGCTCGACGGCGAGGTAGTCTCGGGTGCGGCCGCGAACGCGATCGTCGACGTGGAGCGCCGGCGCTCGATCAGCCGCTCGCACACCGCGACCCACATGGTGCACAAGGCGTTCCGCGAGGCGCTGGGCGAGACGGCGACGCAGGCAGGCTCGGAGAACGCCCCGGGCCGCTTCCGGTTCGACTTCTCGGCCGCCGGCGCGGTCCCGGAGAGCGCGATGGCGGACGTCGAGGCGCGCGTCAACGACCTGATCCTGGCCGACCTCTCGGTGCACGCCGAGCTGATGTCGCAGGCCGACGCGGTGAAGTCCGGAGCGATGGCGCTGTTCGGCGAGAAGTACGGCGACACCGTCCGGGTGATCTCCGTCGGTGACTGGGCGCGCGAGCTGTGCGGCGGCACCCATGCACTGCGCTCGGGCCAGCTCGGTGTCGTCAAGCTGCTCGGCGAGTCCTCCATCGGCTCCGGCGTACGCCGGGTCGAGGCGCTCGTCGGCGGCGACGCGTACCGGTTCCTGGCGCGCGAGCACGTGCTGGTCGCCCAGCTCAGCGAGGCCCTCAAGGTGCGGCCCGAGCAGCTGCCCGAGCGGGTGGACGACCTGCTCGACCGCCTGCGCACCGCGGAGAAGGAGATCGAGAAGGTCCGGCTGCAGCAGCTCCTGTCCGGTGCCGGTGACCTCGCGTCGCGCGCGGAGGACGTCGCGGGCGTCGCCTTCGTCGGCCAGGTCGTGGAGGGCGCGGGCGGCGGCGACGCACGCACCCTGGCGCTCGACGTGCGCGGCCGGCTGGCCGGTGACCGACCGGGCGCGGTGGTGATCGTCGGCGTGCAGGACGGCAAGCCGTCGGTCGTCGCGGCCGTCAACGACAGCGGTCGTGCGACGGGCCTGTCGGCGAACGCGCTCGTGCGCGCCGCCGCCGAGGTCCTGGGCGGCAAGGGCGGCGGCAAGGACGACGTCGCGCAGGGCGGCGGTTCCGACGCGTCGCGGGCGCTCGAGGCGATCGAGGCCGTACGCCGCGAGCTCGCCCACCGCTGAGGGGCTGGGCTCGTGGTCGGTGGCGGCTCCCCGATCGGCGTACGCCTGGGCATCGACCCCGGCGACGCCCGGATCGGGGTCGCCAGCTGCGATCCGCACGGCATCCTGGCGACCCCGGTGGAGACCGTGCCCCGGGGCGACGGCGACCTGGACCGGATCGTCGCGCTCGCCGACGAGCTGGGCGCCGAGCTGGTCTACGTCGGTCTCCCGCGCTCGCTGAGCGGGGGTGAGGGACCGGCGGCCGGTAAGGTGCGAGGGTTCGCCCAGGAGCTCGCTGCCCGGCTCGCGCCGCGGGAGCTGCGCCTGGTGGACGAGCGGCTCAGCACGGTCACGGCCGAAGCTGTGCTGCGCGATCGGGGGAAGAAGGGCAGGAAGCGGCGTGCCGTGGTCGACCAGGCCGCAGCCGTGGTGATCCTGCAGGGAGCGATCGACACCGAGCGGACCACCGGTACTCCGGCGGGCGAGCTGGTGCACCCGATCTGACGGACGACCAAAGGAACAGCGTGAGCAACCTCGGCATCGGCTTCGAACCGGAGGAGCACGAGCCCTCGACGACGCCTGTCGAGGACCACCCGCGTCCCAGCCGCGCGGCGAGCCGCAGCCGTGGTCGGCGGGCGGAGCGCAGGCGCGGCGGGCGGATGCACAGCTGCCTGCCCGTGCTCGTCATCCTCGTCGTGGTGGCCGTGGGGGCGTGGTTCGGCGGCGGCTGGGCCGTGGACAAGGTCAGGCAGGTGATGGGAGAGAACCCCGACTACGCCGGTCCCGGCTCCGGTGCCGTGAGCTTCGAGGTGCACCAGGGAGACACCGCCGTGCTCATCGGCCGCAACCTGAAGGCCGCGGGCGTGGTGAAGTCGGTCGGGGCGTTCACGGACGCCGCCCGCACGGACTCCCGCTCCCGAGGGATCCAGGTCGGCTTCTACCAGCTGAAGAAGCAGATGAAGGCGGCCGACGCCCTGGCCGTGCTGGTGAACCCGAAGAACCTGGTCCAGGCCCGCGTCACGATTCCGGAGGGCTACCGGATCAAGGACATCACGAAGGCGATCGTCGACAAGACCGACATCACCGCGGTGCAGGTGCAGACCGCGCTCAAGGACACCAAGGCGCTCGGGCTCCCGCCCGAGGCGAAGGGCAACCCCGAGGGCTACCTGTTCCCCGCGACGTACTCCGTCGTGCCGGGCGAGACCGCGGCGCAGCTGCTCGGTCAGATGGTGGCCAAGACCGTGGCGGTCGAGAAGCAGCTCGACATCGCGGCGAAGGCGCAGGCGCTCGGTCTCACCCCGGAGCAGATCCTGACGGTCGCGAGCATCCTCGAGTACGAAGGCAGTCGCGACCAGGACTACCCGAAGATCGCCCGCGCCATCTACAACCGGCTGGACAAGGGCATGGCGCTCCAGTCGGACGCGACCGTCGCCTACGCGAACAACCTGTCCGGCACCGTGTGGACGACCCAGGCGCAGCGGGACAACCCGTCGCCGTACAACACCTACGTGCACACCGGACTGCCGCCGGGGCCGATCGGGTCACCGGGGGAGAAGACGATCGAGGCGGCGCTCAACCCGGCCGACGGCCCGTGGCTCTACTGGCTCGTGGTCAACCTGAAGACCGGTGAGACCAAGTTCAACACCACGCTCGAGGGGCACAACCAGGACAAGGCACTGCTCGACAAGTACTGCCAGACCTCGGACGCCTGCTGAGCGATGGGCATCGACGTCTCCGGTGGCTCCGTGGCGCGGCGCTGCGCCGTCCTCGGCTCCCCGATCGCGCACTCCCTGTCGCCGGTGCTGCACCGCGCGGCGTACGCCGAGCTCGGCCTCGACTGGAGCTACGAGGCGATCGAGGTGGACGGGCCGCGGCTCGAGTTGTTCCTGGCCGGTCTCGACGCGACCTGGCGCGGTCTCTCGCTCACCATGCCGCTCAAGCGCACCGTGATGCCGCTGCTCGACGAGGCCGACTCCTGGGCGGTGGTGTCCGGCGGTGCCAACACGGTCGTGCTCGAGGCCGGCCGGTTGCTGGGCCACAACACCGACGTGCCGGGCGCGGTCGCCGCCCTCGCGGAGGTGGAGGTCCCCGACCTGCGCCGTGCCGTCGTGCTCGGAGGCGGCGCCACCGCTGCCTCGGTGCTGCTCGCGCTCTCCGAGCTCGGCTGCCAGGAGGCACGCCTGCTCGTGCGCAACCCGGCTCGCGCCGTGGAGACCCTGGCGGCGCTCGACCGCCACGGTCGCGGGCCCGGTATCTGGGTCGGCCGGCTGACCGACCCGCTCGAGCCGGCCGACGTCGTGGTCTCGACGATCCCTGCCGAGGCGCAGACCCCCGCGCTGGCGGCGGCCGCGGCTGCGGCGCGCGTGGTCTTCGACGTGCTCTACGACCCCTGGCCGACGCCGCTCGCCGCGGCCGCTGCTGCGCACGGGGCCGTCGTCGTCGGTGGCCTCGACCTCCTCGTCCACCAGGCCGCCCTCCAGGTGCGCCTGATGACAGGTCGTGAGGCACCTCTTGACGTGATGCGCGCCGCGGGCGAGAGTGCGCTCGCCGCACGGCCCACCGACGGCGCCGGGGACCGGTCGTGAGCTGGGAGTCCGGCTATCCCGCCGCGGCCCTCCTGGGCCTGCTGGTCGGCGCGCTGAGCGGCTGGTGGTGTCCGCAGCTGATCGCGCGCATCCCCGAGCCGGAACCCGAGCCCGTCGACGAGGAGCCCGGTGAGACCGACGTGCGCTCGACGCTCCCGCCACCGCCCCCGAAGGAGACGTACGTCCACATCGCCGGCCTCCCGGGCCTGGCGCAGCGGACTGCCGCCGCGTCCGCCCTGGTCGGCGGCGTCCTCGGGGCGAGCGTCGGGTGGTCGTGGTCTTTGCTCTTCCTGCTGCCGCTGGCGCCGATCGGGGTGGCGCTCACGGTCATCGACTGGCGGACCACGCTGCTGCCGACCCGCTTGATCGCACCGACGTACGCCGTGACGCTGGTCGGCGTCGCCCTGGCGGCTGTGGCGGAGGGTGACCTGGACGTGGCGCTGCACGCGTTGATCGGGTGGGCGGTCATGGGCGGGATCTTCTTCGTGCTGTGGTTCATCTACCCCCGCGGGCTCGGCTACGGCGACGTCCGGCTCTCCGGGATCCTCGGCCTCGCCCTCGGTGCGCTCGGCTGGGGCGAGCTGGCCACCGGGATCTACGGGGCCTTCCTCCTCGGCGGTGTCGGCGGCGCTCTGCTCAGCCTGCTGCGGATCGTCAACCGCAAGCGGTTCCCGTTCGGTCCGTTCATGCTCGTCGCGGCCGTGCTCGCGGTCGCGGTCGGTCCGTGGGTCGCCGACCGGTTCGGCTACTGACCGGAGCCTCGCGCCGGGTCTCGCTCCCGGAGCCGCGCCGCGGGCCACCCCGGCCCGCGTGAAAGACTTGCGCCATGCTCCGTTGGCTCACGGCGGGGGAGTCCCACGGGCCCTCCCTGGTCGCAATCCTCGAAGGTCTGCCTGCCCACGTCCGGGTGACCTCGGCCGACATCGCCGACGCCCTGGCGCGGCGCCGCCTCGGCTACGGCCGCGGTGCGCGGATGAAGTTCGAGCAGGACGAGGTGACCATCACCGGCGGCGTCCGCCACGGCGAGACGATGGGCGGCCCGGTGGCGATCCAGGTGGGCAACACCGAGTGGCCCAAGTGGGAGCAGGTGATGTCGGCCGACCCGGTCGACCCGGCGGAGCTCGAGGCGCTCGCGCGCAACGCCCCGCTCACGCGGCCGCGACCGGGCCACGCCGACCTGGTCGGCATGCAGAAGTACGACTTCGACGAGGCCCGGCCGATCCTCGAGCGCGCCTCCGCACGTGAGACGGCGGCGCGGGTCGCCCTGGGCAGGGTCGCTACCGCCTTCCTCGAGCAGGCCACGGGCGCCCGGCTGCTCTCCCACGTGGTCGAGCTCGGGGGCGTGCCCGCACCCGCCGGCCTGGTGCCGCGCCCCGAGGACCTCGCCTCGATCGACGCCGACCCGGTCCGCTGCCTGGACGCCGACGCCTCCAAGGCGATGGTCGCCGCGATCGACCAGGCCCACAAGGACGGCGACACGCTCGGCGGCGTGGTCGAGGTCGTCGTCCACGGCCTGCCGCCGGGTCTCGGCTCCCACGTGCACTGGGACCGCCGCCTCGACGCCCGCCTCGCGGGGGCCCTCATGGGCATCCAGGCGATCAAGGGGGTCGAGGTGGGCGACGGCTTCGCCCTCGCCGCGACACCCGGCTCACTGGCCCACGACGAGATCGAGCAGGGCGGGGACGGCATCCGTCGTACGTCGGGACGCGCGGGCGGCACCGAGGGCGGGATGTCGACCGGCGAGGTGCTCCGCGTGCGCGCCGCGATGAAGCCGATCGCGACGGTGCCGCGGGCCCTGCGCACGGTCGACGTAGCCACCGGCGAGCCGGCGGTCGCGCACCACCAGCGCTCGGACGTGTGCGCAGTCCCCGCCGCGGGCATCGTCGCCGAGGCGATGGTGGCGCTGGTGCTGGCGGACGCCGTGCTGGAGAAGTTCGGCGGCGACTCGGTGAAGGAGACGCGGCGCAACGTCGAGAGCTACCTCGACACGCTGAGGTTCCGGTGACCCCCCGTGTCGTGCTGGTCGGGCCGATGGGCGCCGGCAAGACGACCGTGGGCCGGCTGGTCGCCGATGCCCTCGGCGTGCGCTTCCTCGACACCGACGAGGTGGTCGAGCGCGAGGCCGGCAAGCCGGTCGCGGAGATCTTCGTCGACGACGGCGAGCCGCACTTCCGCGCGTTGGAGCGGGCGGCCGTGACCGCGGCGCTCGAGGGCCACGACGGCGTGCTGGCCCTGGGTGGCGGGGCCGTGATGGACCCCGCGACGCAGGAGCAGCTGACTGCTCACGAGGTGGTGTTCCTCCGAGTGGGCCTCACCGACGCCGCCCAGCGGGTGGGTCTGGGGGTGTCGCGGCCGCTGTTGCTGGGCAACGTCCGCGGCCGGATCAAGCAGCTGCTCGACGAGCGCACGCCGGTCTACGAGTCGGTGGCGCGGCACGTCGTCGACACCGACGGCCTGACCGCGGCCGAGGTGGCCGACCGCGTGCGTGCAGTGGTGGAGGATGAGGTCCGTGAGTGAGTCCCGACAGGCGCGACCCGCGGCGACCCGGATGCCCGTGCGTCGCTCTGCGGTGGTCCCTGAGCCTGCCGAAGGGTACGACGTCGTGGTCGGCCACGGCGTGCTCGACGAGGTGCCGAGGATGCTCGGTGAGGCTCCCGAGCGCGTGGCCGTCTGCTACGCCGAGCCGCTCTCCGGGCTCGCGGAGCGCGTGATCGCCCAGCTCCACGCCTACGAGGTGCTCCGCCTCGAGCTTCCCGACGGCGAGGTCGGCAAGACCGGCCCGGTCGCGCTCGCCGCCTGGGAACGGCTCGGCGCCGCGGGGTTCACGCGCTCCGACGCGGTCGTCACGGTCGGTGGCGGCGCCACCACGGACATGGGCGGCTTCATCGCGGCCACGTGGCTGCGCGGTGTGCGGGTCGTGCACGTGCCGACCACCCTGCTCGCCATGGTCGACGCCGCGGTCGGCGGCAAGACCGGCATGAACACCTCGGCCGGGAAGAACCTGGTCGGGTCGTTCCACGAGCCCGCCGGCGTGGTCTGCGACCTCGACCTGCTCGGCACCCTCCCGGAGCCCGAGCTGATCGCCGGGCTCGGCGAGGTCGTCAAGTGCGGCTTCATCGCCGACCCCGAGATCCTCGCGCTGGTGGAGCGCTGCCCGGCGGACGCCCTCGAGCCCAGGTCAGGGGAGCTGCGTGAGCTCGTCGAGCGCGCGATCGCGGTGAAGATCGCGGTCGTCCAGGAGGACCTGCGCGAGACCGGTGGTCGCGACGGCCACCCGGGACGCGAGGTGCTGAACTACGGGCACACCATGGCGCACGCGATCGAGAAGGCCACCCAGTACGCCGTGCGCCACGGCGAGGCGGTCGCCCTCGGCATGGTGTACGTCGCCGAGCTGGCCCGTCTCGCCGGTCGCCTCGACGACGAGGTCGCCGCCCGGCACGCCTCCGTGCTGGCCTCGGTCGGGCTGCCGGTCCGGTTCGCCGGTGCTTCGTTCGAGGAGCTCCTCGCCACCATGCGGATCGACAAGAAGGCCCGCGGCTCCCGTCTGCGGTTCCTCGTGCTCGACGGCCTCGCGCGGCCCGCGATCCTGACCGACCCATCCGAGGACCTCCTGCGCGCGGCGTACGAGCACCTGGCAGGCGCGCGATGAGCGACCTGCGGCGGGTGCTCGTGCTCAACGGGCCGAACCTCGCTCGCCTGGGCCGCCGGCAGCCGGAGATCTACGGCTACACGTCGTACGACGAGCTGGTCGACCTCTGCGTCGGGTGGGGCCGCGACCTGGGCCTCGAGGTGGAGGTCCGGCAGACCAACCACGAGGGCGACCTGCTCGACTGGCTCAACGCCGCGGCGGACGAGGAGACACCCGTCGTGCTCAACGCGGCGGCGTGGACCCACTACTCCTACGCGATCTACGACGCCTGTGCCCAGCTCGTGGCGCCGCTCGTCGAGGTGCACCTCTCGGACCCCGAGCAGCGCCCGGAGGTCTTCCGGCACACGTCCGTGGTCACCCCGCACGCTGCAGCGGTGGTCGCGGGTTACGGGATCGACGGGTACCGGATGGCGCTGGAGCACCTGGCCGGCCGCTAGACTCTCCCGTCGGCGTGGACGCACCGCGCCGCCTTCTGCATTCTCCGACAGGACAAGGTTCCCGCACGCATGGCAACGACGAACGACCTCAAGAACGGCATGGTTCTCAACATCGACGGCCAGCTCTGGTCCGTGGTGGAGTTCCAGCACGTCAAGCCGGGCAAGGGTCCCGCCTTCGTGCGCACGAAGCTGCGCAACGTCGAGTCCGGCAAGAACGTCGACAAGACCTTCAACGCCGGCACCAAGGTGGAGACCGCGACGGTCGACCGTCGCACCATGCAGTACCTGTACAACGACGGCACGTCGTACGTCTTCATGGACACCGGCACCTACGACCAGCTCGAGATCTCCCCGGAGATCGTGGGCGACGCCAAGAACTTCCTGCTGGAGAACCAGGAGGCGATCGTCGCCACGAACGAGGGCCGCGTGCTCTTCGTCGAGCTGCCCGCCTCGGTCGAGCTCGTGATCACCTTCACCGAGCCCGGCCTGGCCGGCGACTCCGCGACCGGACGCACCAAGCCGGCCACGCTCGAGACCGGCCACGAGATCCAGGTGCCGCTGTTCATCAACCAGGGCGAGAAGGTCAAGGTCGACACCCGCGACTCGTCCTACCTCGGCCGCGTCAAGGGCTGACGGCCGCGGTCTCTCGATGAGTGCACGCTCCAAGGCCCGCAAGCGGGCGCTCGACCTGATCTTCGCCGGCGAGGCGCGCGGGCGGCGCCCCGGCGACTTCCTCGACGACCAGATCGAGGCCGGCGAGACGCCTTCGAACGACTACACGGTGACCCTCGTGCGGGGTATCGAGGAGCGGCTGGAGCGGATCGACGAGCTGATCTCGACGTACGCCGAGGGCTGGAGCCTGGCGCGGATGCCGGCGGTCGATCGCAACGTGCTCCGGATCGGGGTCTTCGAGGTGCTCTGGGTCGACGACGTGCCGGACGCGGTCGCGGTCAGCGAGGCGCTCAACCTGGTGCGCGACCTGTCCACCGACGAGTCACCGGCCTTCGTCAACGGCGTGCTCGGCCACATCGTGCGCGACAAGGAGCGACTCACCAGCCAGGACTGAGCCGCCGCGCGGTTCCGTGACACGCACGTCGTCGGCTGGTTGGGTTCTCGGTATGACGGGAACTGAGCAGGAGTGCGACGTCGTCGTGGTGGGTCTGGGCCCGGGCGGCGAGTACGCCGCCACGGAGCTGGCCAAGGCGGGCCTCGAGGTGGTGGCGGTCGACGAGCGGCTGGTCGGCGGCGAGTGCCCGTACTTCGGGTGCGTGCCGACCAAGATGATGATCGCCGCCGCGACGGCGCTGCGTGAGGCCGGTCGGGTCTCGCAGCTCGCCGGCGCTGCGCAGGTCGACCCGTCGTGGGCTCCGGTCGCCCGCCGGATCCGGGACGAGGCCACCGACGACTGGGACGACGCGGTGGCCGTCAAGCGCCTCGAGGACGCCGGCGCGCGCTTCGTGCGCGGGAGCGGTGTGATCACGGGCCCCCAACAGGTGACGGTGGACGGCACGGCGTACGCCGCGCGACGCGGGATCGTGCTGAACACCGGGACGAGGCCCTCGGCGCCGCCGATCGACGGGCTCGCGGACGTGGACTACTGGACAAACCGCGACGTCGTGCGCCTGACGGAGCTGCCCGAGTCGATCGTGGTCATCGGCGGGGGACCGATCGGCTGCGAGATGGCGCAGGTGCTGGCGCAGTTCGGGGTCCGCGTGGCTGTGGTGGAGGTGGCCGACCGCCTGGTCGCCGTCGAGGAGCCGGAGTCCTCGGAGGCACTCGAGAAGGCGTTCACCGACCTCGGCATCGAGGTCGTGACGGGCGCCAGCATCGACCGGGTGACCCGCGGCGGTCACGGGATCGCGGTGCACGTGGACGGGCGCCCGCTGCAGGCCGAGCGGCTGCTCGTGGCCGCCGGCCGACGCAACAACCTCTCCGGCATCGGCCTGGAGCACGTCGGGCTCGAGGCCGAGGCCCGGGTGCTCGACCCCGACGAGCGGATGCGGGTCGCTGACGGGGTGTGGGCGATCGGCGACATCACCGGCAAGGGCGCGTTCACGCACATGTCGATGTACCAGGCGGCGATCGTGGTGCGCGACATCCTCGGCCAGGACGGTCCCTGGGCCGACTACCGAGCCGTGTCCCGCGTGACGTTCACCGCGCCCGAGATCGGCTCCGTGGGGTTGACCGAGAAGCAGGCCCGGGACCAGGGGCTCGAGGTGCGGACCGCGACCGGGGACCTCGGCTCACGCGGGTGGATCGCCTCGGAGCCGGGACTGGTCAAGCTGGTGGCCGACGCGGCCCGCGGCGTGCTGGTCGGCGGCACGGCGGTCGGCCCCTCCGGTGGTGAGGTGCTCTCCTTGATCACCACGGCGGTGCACGCCGAGATCCCGATCGCGACCCTGGCTGCCATGCACTTCGCCTACCCGACGTACCACCGCGCGCTGCAGCCGGTGCTGCAGCAGCTGTTGTGACCTGCCGGCGCGCGTAGCGTGCCCTCGGGCATGCCGCTGGCCCGGCGCGTGCGCCGGGTGCGGGGCGGGGTGGCTACTGGTCGGGTGGGTCCGCGGGGCTGGGCACGGTCGGCGGGCTCAGGTCGGTGGTGCCGGTGCGGTCGCGGAGCCAGGTGTGTCCGTGGGGACTGTGCCAGAGGTATTCGCCGGGTGTGAGCATGGTGTAGGTCCAGCCGCCATGGGTCTTCAACCGGTGGTGTCGTCTGCAGAGGGCAGCGAGGTTGTCGCTCGATGTCGATCCACCTTCTTGCCAGGGGACGATGTGGTCCTTGTCGCAGCCTCGGGCGGGACGCTGGCACCAGGGAAAGACGCAGGTGCGGTCCCTGAGCTCGATCTGCTCGGTGAGTGTGGGGCTGGGCTGGTAGCCGGCCGACTGCAGGGTTTCGGCGAGGTCGAGGACCGGCCGCACGGTGATCCTCGTGGTCGGGTTGGTTGAGCCTGCCGAAACCCCGCACCAGTCGGCGACCTGCCCGGCGGTGACGAGGTGTCCGCCGGCGTTCTCCAGCCACGCCGGTGCGAGCCGGTCGCCGGAGGTCAGTGCGGCGTCAGAGAGGTGCACGTAGAGCACCACCTCTCGCCGACGCGCGACAGTCGAGCCTCCACCGCGGGTGGTTGAGCCGCCGAGCTGGGTGGTTGAGCCTGCCGAAACCACCGGGTCCGGGCTCTCGAACTCCAGCACCTGCTCACCCCGAGCGAGCATCCCGACCGCGAGTGACCGGCGCACGTCGAGCGACTCTTCGTTCCCGAGCACGGCGAGCTGCTCAGCACCCCGCCGGACGGCGTCGTCGAGGTCGATCGCGTCGGCGAGGTCGAGCTCGCCGTGGACGCGGCTGGTGCCGGCGAAGGAGACCTGGTCGTGGTCGATGGTGAAGTACCGCTGCTCGGCCGACCGGTCCCGCTGCTCGGCGGCCAGCTCCGGCATGAACCGGCCGATCGCCTCGTCGACCAGCCGTTGGGTCTGGGTGGGTCCGGTCTGGTGCGCGAACGGCGCCACCTGGGCGTCCACGAACCCAGCGGCCTCTTGGTTGAGGTGGAGGGTGGCATCAGCGATCCGCTTGGCCCGCCACGGCGCCAGGTTTCCGGCCTGCACCCGTGCCCAGGTCTTCGGGAGTCGGTGGGCCAGCTCCAGGGCCTGGGCGACCAGGTTCCGACCGGACTCCGCCGACAACCCGAGTGCGGCGGCGAGCTCCCAGACCGCGAACTCACTGACCAGAGGTGCGCCGTCGCCGGCGATCGGGATCCCGGTGTCCCGACCGGTGCCGGTCACCAGCGTCGCGGCGTCGCCGAGGTCGTCGACCACATGGAGGTGCGCCCACTCCAGGGTGGTGGCGAGGACCCGAGCTTCGGCCGCGTTCGCCTCGGCGCGAGCCTGCCGAATCGACCCGAGCACAGCACCAGCCGTAGTGGCGGTGTCGGTGCTGGTGGTCGGGTTCATGGTTCGAATCTAGGGGTGACCACCGACAGAAATGGGCCCGGATCCCCTTGCTGGTAGGGGAATTCGGAAGACTTCTTGAGAATCTTTCGCGCCCGCCTTCGACTCGGGATCCGGTGGTTTCGGCAGGCTCAACCACCTGGGGTTGGCTCGGCGGTCGGTGGCTGGGTCCAGAGCCGTGGGGTGGTTTCGAGGCGCGCTGGCGCTCGCACCTCAACCACCAAGGAGGCTGCGGATCCGTGAGCCGACAGCAGAACCCTGGCCGGCGCGGGACCGCGTCGTCGCCGCCCGGTCCCCCGGCACGGACCGCGACCCGACGAGCATGGTTTCGGCAAGCTCAACCAGCGGTGGTTGGGGTCCCTGCCCGTCGCGTGGTTTCGAGGCTCGCTGGCGCTCGCACCTCAACCACCCAAGCACCGCTGAGCCGCAGCCGGCAGCGAGACCCGGCCCGACGCAGTACCCCGTCGTCGCTGCCCGTTCCCCGGCACAGACCGCCACCGGCCAGGGTGGTTTCGAGGCTCGCTGGCGCTCGCACCTCAACCACCGAGGGACTCGCGCCCGACCGCGAGTCCCAGCCGCGCGCCGGTACCGCTTCGTCGCTGCCCGTCCCCCCGGCGCAGACCGCCACCGGCCAGAGTGGTTTCGGCAGGCTCAACCCCCGTGGGGCTGGGCTACCAAGCAGAGTGGTTTCGAGGCTCGCTGGCGCTCGCACCTCAACCACCGATCGGGAGCCGGCGTCCGCCACCCTGCCCGCCGCATCCGACCGCCCGCACGGGGTACCGAGGGCCATGACACAGATGTCCGAAGCTGGGGTGGGGGACCGGGTTGAGCGCGTCGGGCAACGGGCGGACGCGAGCGGCTGGCTCGACACGGCCGTGCGGTTCGGCCTGGTTGCCTACGGGGTCGTCTACCTGATGATCGCCTGGGTGGCGGGCCAGCTCGCCGTCGGCCACCACTCCGGCCGGCCGTCGCCTCAGGGCGCGCTCGCGGAGCTGGCCCGGCAGCCGCTCGGCAAGGTGCTGCTGTGGGCGATCGCGGTCGGCCTGTTCCTGCTGGTCGCCTGGAGGCTGCTCGAGGCGTTCGTCGGCCACCGGAGCTCCGACGGTGCCGAGCTCGCGGGGAAGCGGGCCCTGTCGGCGGGCAAGGCCGTGCTGTACGGCGCACTGGGCGTGAGCGCGGTCAAGGTGGCCACGGGGAGCGCTCAGCAGGGTCAGTCCGCGCGGGCCCGGACGATGACCGCGAAGCTGATGGATCTCCCCGCGGGGCAGTGGATCGTCGGGCTGATCGGCCTGGCCATCATCGTGTACGGCGCGGTCCTCATCTGGAACGGCTTCACCGACCGGTTCCTCAAGCACCTCGACGGGCAGGGACGCTCCGGGGACGCCGGACGTGCCTACACGTGGTTCGGCCGGATCGGCTACTGCGCGAAGGGTCTCGCCTTCGGGATCGTCGGTGTCCTGGTCGGCTACGCCGCGGTCACGCACCAGCCGAAGAAGTCAGGTGGGCTCGACCAGGCGCTGGCCAAGCTCCTGCACCAGCCGTTCGGCCCGTGGCTGCTGCTGGCGACCGCCGTGGGCATCGGCTGCTACGGCCTCTTCTGCTTCGCCTGGGCCCGCCACCTCTCGCGCTGAGCGCCCGTCAGGCGCGCACGGCCAGGCCGTCGGGATCGACGAGCGGGCGCAGCGACACCGAGGCAGGGCAGCGCGTGCCCCCCACGTCCACCGCGTACGACGCGCCCAGAAGCCAGTCGCGGTCGACGACCCCGCCGGCGGGGTCCCACACGTAGGCGAGCCCGACTCCGGCGCCCACCGTCGCGCCCCAGGCTGCGGACATGACCTGGCCGGCCGGAGCGCCGTCGCGCAGCACGAGCTCGCCGCCCCACGGCATCACCTCGGGGTCGGCGAGGGCGAACGACACGAGCCGTCGGTGTGCCCCTTCGGCACGCACGCGCTCCACCGCAGTCCTCCCGAGGAAGTCGACGTCGCCCTTGAGCTTGCAGGCGAACTGCAGGCCGGCCTCCACCGGACCGTAGTCCGGCGTGAGCTCGCGGCCGAACGCGCGGTAGCCCTTCTCCAGCCGCAGCGAGTCGATCGCGTAGTAGCCGCCGCGCCGAACCCCCAGGTCGGCGCCCGCATCGACGAGGTCCTCGTGGACCCCGACGGCGAACTCCGCCGGCACGTAGAGCTCCCACCCGAGCTCGCCGACGTAGGTCATCCGGGTGGCGCGCACGGTCGCGTAGCCGAGGTCGATCTCCCGGCTGGTGGCGAAGGGGAAGCCGACCAGGTCGGCGCGGGTCAGGCGCGAGAGCAGGTCGCGCGACCGCGGACCCATCACGCCGAGCACGGCGTACGCCGACGTGACGTCGACGACCTGCGTCGACGAGCCCGCCGGGAGGTGGCGTCGGAGGTGGTCCTGGTCGCGCTCCGTGGTCGCGGAGCTGCTCACCAGGAGGAACTCGGTGGGGGACAGCCGGGTCACCGTGAGGTCGGACTCGTAGGTCCCGCGCGCGTTGAGCAGACCGGTGTAGACGACGCGGCCGGTCGGCACCGCCACGTCGGCCGTGCACAGCCACTGCAGGTCGGCCTCGGCGTCCGGTCCGACGACCAGGTACTTCGAGAACGACGTCTGGTCGAACACCGTCACCGCCGTACGGGTGTTCGCGTGCTCGGCGGAGACGTGCGGCAACCAGTCCGGCTTGGCCCACGTGGGGGTGGAGGCGAAGCCCTCGGGTGCGAAGTAGTTCGGTCGCTCCCAGCCCATCTTGCTGCCGAACCGGGCGCCGGCCGCCTCGAGCAGGTGGTGGACGGGGGACCGGCGGAAGGGCCGGGCGGTGCGCATCTCGCGGTCCGGCCACGGGATCTCGTAGTGCAGGCCCAGCACCTCGCCGACGCGGTCACGAAGCCACGTGCTGTTGCCGTTGAACCGGGCGAACCGCCGGATGTCGACCGCGGTGAGGTCGGAGGTCGGCTCACCCTCCACGATCCACTCGGCCAGCGCGCGTCCGGCCCCGCCGGCCGACGCGATGCCCACCGAGTTGAAGCCCGCGCCCACGTAGAAGTTCCGCACCTCGGGTGCCGCACCGAGGATGAACTGGTTGTCCGGGGTGAAGCTCTCCGGGCCGTTGTAGAACTTCCGGATCCCCGTCTGCGCAAGGGCCGGGACGCGCTGCACCGCGCTGTCCATCAGCACCGAGAAGTGCTCCCAGTCCTCGTCGAGCAGCTGGAACTCGAACGGGTACGGCACGTCCTCGGGGGCGACCCAGGGCTTGGCCTCGGGTTCGAATCCTCCGACGACCAGCCCGCCGACCTCCTCCTTGAAGTACGTGTAGCCGTCCGGGTCGCGCAGGATCGGGAGGTCCGGCCGCACACCGTCGATCTGGTCGGTCACCACGTAGAAGTGCTCGGCCGAGTGCAGCGGCACCGTCACGCCGGCCATACGGCCGACCTGCGCGGCCCACTGGCCCGCGCAGTTCACGACCACCTCGGCCTCGATGTCCCCCGCGTCGGTGCGGACCCCGGTCACGGCGTCACCTGCCAGCAGCACGTCGGTCACGCGCACGCGCTCGAAGACCTGCGCCCCGCCCTGCCGCGCGCCCCGGGCGAGTGCCTGGGTCAGGTCGGTGGGGTTGGCCGTGCCGTCACCGGGCAGCCACAGGGCGCCGGCGAGGTCGTCGATGCGAATCAAGGGGTAGCGCTCCGCGGCCTCGGCCGGCGTGAGCAGGTGGCACTCGAGCCCGTAGGCGTCGGCGGACGCGGCCGTACGCCGCAGCTGGGTCATCCGGTCCGGCGTGCGCGCGACCGTCACGCCACCGACCCGCTTGAACCCGGACGACAGGCCGACCTCCGCCTCGAGCGACTCGTAGAGCGAGGCGGAGTACTGCACCAGGCGGGTTCCGCTCTCCGTGGCCCGCAGCTGACCGACGAGGCCGGCCGCGTGCCACGTCGTACCGCCGGAGAGGTGTCCCTGCTCGAGCAGCACGACGTCGGTCCAGCCGAGGCGCGCGAGGTGGTAGGCGACGCTGGTGCCGATCACGCCGCCGCCGACGATCACCACGCGGGCCCGTGCGGGCAGAGTCGGCTCAGGCACCGGACGCCTCCTCGAGCAGTCGGGTGAACCCGGGATCGGCGAACGCGGCCCGGGCCTTCTCGTAGCGCTCCAGTCCCCAGGACCAGAAGTCGAAGTCCAGCGGACTGGCGGCCGCCTGGATGAACCCCCACAGCGACCAGCCGTAGCTGCTGCACAGCGCCTGGAGCCGCACCCGGGCGTGGTCGGCACGCGTCGGGGTGCCGAAGTAGGCCTCCGTCCAGGCCTGCGTCATCTCCGGGGTGAACCCGCACTCGGCGGCGGTGTTGCCGAGCTCGAAGCAGGCGTCGTTGTTGCCGGAGTACTCGTAGTCGATGAGCCAGGTCCGCGTGCCGTCGTCGATGAAGTTCGCGGCGAGCAGGTCGTTGTTGCAGGGCACGGTCCCCGTGGCGCGGACGGCGAGCGCACGGCGTACGTCGTCCCACGGGTCGGCGTAGGCCTCGTAGCCGTCGGGAAGCCGGAAGCCGCGCTCGCGGATCGTCGCCAGGTACGCCGCCCGGCGGGCGAACATGTCGAAGTGACCGGTGAACCGCGGCCCGGCGTGCAGGGCGCGCACCGCTCGCGCCGCGCGGGTCATCACGTCGGGGTCGGTGAAGTCGGCGTCGACCAGCGCCCGTCCCGGCAGGTAGCCGATCACGAGCATGCCGAGATCGGGTCGGAACTCGAGCACCGGCGCACCGACGCCTGCCTCGGCGGCGGCGAGGGTGTTGCGGTGCTCCGCCTCGCGGTCGATCCCGAGCAGGGACGGGTCGCCGTGCGAGCACCGCACGACCACGTCCAGCGCCGGCTCCCGGCCGTCGTCCGTGCGGACGCGCAGGTTGACGTTGGTGAGCCCACCGGGCAGCTCGGTGACGGACCAGGACCGCCCCGCCAGCACGGCGAGGCGGTCCAGGTGTTCCCCAGACGTCAAGGTCAGGCGTCGAACGCCTCGACGACGGCCTCGTCGATCGTGTGCTTCGGCCCGGTGAACCAGTGGCGGGCCGAGGCGAACCACCAGATCGTGACCAGCGCGATCGTGCCGAAGGTGAGGATCGGTGCGTAGTTCACGAACTTCCAGGCGAAGTCCTTGTTGCCGATCCAGCCCGACGGGTAGAGCGGGAGGATGAAGTAGATCGAGATGACGACGATCTCGATCACCGCGACCAGGTTCATCCACTTGTACTTCGGGCCGTTCGTCCAGCCGCCCGGTTCGAACCCGTCGCCGAGCTTCCAGCGCAGGAAGATCGGGATCGCGAAGGCGAGGTACAGACCGATCACCGCGACCGACACGACGGCGTAGAAGGCGGTCGGCAGGATGATCGGCGCGTCCTTGGTGCCGAAGTTGACCTCGATCAGGGCCGGCAGCGTGATCAGCCCGGCGATCACGGTCACGAACATGACGGCGTTCGCGGGCACCTTCTTGGCATTGACCTTCGACCAGATCGCCGACCCGGGGATGGCGCCGTCGCGGCTGAACGCGAAGGTCATCCTCGAGGCGCTGGTCAGGCACGCGGTCGTGCAGAAGAGCTGCCCCGCCGCGGAGATGAGGATCACGATGGTGTGCCAGGAGGTGCCCAAGGCCTGGCCGAGGATGACGTCGGAGCCGTAGTACCCCTGGTTGACGCCGTCGGTGACGGCTCCCGGGTCCTTCACGGCGAAGAGGAGCGCGAGCAGCAGGATCCAGCCGCCGACGGCCGAGTAGAAGATCGAGCGCCAGATGCCCTTGGCGGCGCCGTCGGCGGCGTCGTGGGTCTCCTCGGAGAGGTGGGCCGAGGCGTCGAACCCCGTGATCGTGTACTGGGTGAGCAGGAAGCCGAGGGGGAGGACCAGGAACCAGAACATCGTGCCGTTGTTGGCCCCGCCGTCGTACCCGGAGTTGTTGATCCGCTCGCTGAGCACCCAGCCCACGCTCTGGTGGTGGTCAGGGACGATCACCAGCACGAGGATGATCAGGGCTGCTCCGGCGACGTGCCACCACACCGAGATGTTGTTGACGATCGCCAGCAGGTGGCTGGAGAAGATGTTCGCGAGCGCCGCCAGCACGAGGATCACGACGAACTCGATGAACACCCGCTGCAGGCTGTAGTGGGCTGCCCAGCTCTTGCTCAGCAGGCCGAGGAAGATGTCGACGAAGTTGGCCGCGCCGTACGCGACCGACGCCGTGACCGCGATCAGGCCGATCAGGTTCAGCCAGCCGGTGTAGAAGCCGGCTGCCGGGCCGCCGAGCTTGGACGCCCACCAGTAGATGCCGCCCGAGGTCGGGTACGCCGACACCAGCTCGGACATCGTGAAGCCGATGATCAGGATGAACAGCGAGATGACCGGCCAGCCCCACGTGATCGCGATCGGCCCGCCGTTGCTCCACGCCTGGCCGAACGTGGTGAAGCAGCCGGCGAGGATCGAGATGATCGAGAACGAGATCGCGAAGTTCGAGAACCCGGACCAGGTCCGTGACAGCTCCTGCTTGTACCCGAGCTTGGCGAGGTGGAGTTCGTCGGCGCTCAGCGCATGGTGCTCGTGGATCGGTTCGTGGGCTTCCGGCATGGTGCACCTCTCGGGTCGGACGACACTTGGTCGGACGCTAGACCCGCGTCGTTCACGGTGTCGAGACCCCGGTGTAAATTCGGTATGAACTCAGACCTTTATCCAGACCGGTTCGTTGACACCCGCGACCGCTCGTGTCGAGGATGTGCCTCATGACCGCCGGATCCCTCCCCGAACCTCCGGTGACGGATCTGCTGGACAGCGTGCTGCACCCGGTGCGCGGTCACCATGCCTTCGAGGCCTGCGTGGAGCGGCTGGCCACGGCGATCCGGCTCGGCGTCTACCCGTTGGGCACGACGCTGCCCAGCGAGCGCGACCTGGCGATCCGCCTCGGGGTGTCGCGGGCGACCCTGCGCGAGGCAATCGCGGCGCTGCGCGAGGCCGGCTTCGTCGAGACCCGGCGCGGTCGCGGCGGCGGGACCGTGGTGACCCAGAAGCCGAAGACGCCTGCCGGTCGGGCGGCGGTGCGGGTGACGGCCGCGAAGCGTCGGGCGTGGCTCGACGCGCTCGACTTCCGCCGCGTCGTCGAGCCCGGCGCGGCCGCGCTCGCCGCGGAGCGCGAGCTGACCGACGGGCAGCGCGAGCAGCTCGAGCAGGCACTCGCCGACGTCAACGAGGCGCGCAAGCCCGCCGAGCACCGCCAGGCCGACTCGCGCCTGCACCTGACCGTGGCCGCGCTCTCGGCGTCGCCGCGCCTGATCGAGGCGGTCACCAGCGTGCAGGCGAGCCTGCACGAGATGCTGCTCGCGATCCCGGTGCTCGACCGCAACATTGCGCACTCCGACCGCCAGCACGCCCGGATCGTCAGGTCGGTGCTCAACGGACAGCCCACTCGCGCCCGCCGGGCGATGGAGGACCACTGCGACGACACCGCCGCGCTCCTGCGCGGTCTGCTCTGAGAAGGATGTGCCGGTGAAGACACCACGCAACAACCGCATGCTCACCGTCGGGGACCTCCGGGACCAGGTCGGCATGGGCAAGGTCGACACCGTGGTCGTCGCCTTCACCGACATGCAGGGCCGGCTGCAGGGCAAGCGCCTGCACGCGCAGTACTTCCTCGACGTCGTGCTCGGCCACGGCACCGAGGGCTGCAACTACCTGCTCGCCGTCGACATCGACATGAACACCGTCGACGGCTACGCGATCTCGTCCTGGGAGCAGGGGTACGGCGACATGGAGTTCGTGCTCGACCTCGACACGATCCGGATGCTCCCGCACCTCCCGGCGACCGCCATGGTGCAGTGCGACCTCGCGTGGCCCGACCGCCGTCCGGTCGTGCAGTCGCCGCGCGCCATCCTTGCGCGCCAGGTGGCGAAGGCGGCCGACGCGGGGTTCGTGGCCCTGGCCGGCACCGAGCTCGAGTTCATCGTCTTCGACACGACGTACGAGGAGGCCTGGAACGCCGGCTACCGCGGCCTTCCGCCGTCCAACCAGTACAACGTCGACTACTCGATCCTCGGCACGAGCCGGATCGAGCCGCTGCTGCGCGACCTGCGCAACGCCACCTACGCCGCGGGCATGAACGTCGAGGGCGCGAAGGGCGAGTGCAACTTCGGGCAGCACGAGGTCGGGTTCCTGTACGACGAGGTGCTGGTCACCGCTGACAACCACGCGGTCTACAAGACGATGGCCAAGGAGATCGCCGCCCAGCACGGCAAGGCGCTCACGTTCATGGCGAAGTACAACGAGCGCGAGGGCAACTCCTGCCACATCCACCTGTCCCTGCGCGGCGCCGACGGGACGATCGTCTTCGGCGAGGGGGCGGAGCGGTCACCGACGTACGAGCACTTCATCGCGGGCATGCTCGCCACGATGCGCGACTTCACGCTCCTCTACGCGCCGAACGTCAACTCCTACAAGCGGTTCGCCGCCGGGTCGTTCGCCCCGACCGCGATCGCCTGGGGGCTCGACAACCGCACCTGCGCGATCCGGCTGGTCGGTCGCGGTCCCTCGGCGCGCCTGGAGAACCGGGTCCCCGGTGGCGACGTGAACCCCTACCTCGCGCTCGCCGCGATGCTCGCCGGTGGGCTGCACGGCATCGAAGAGGAGCTCCCGCTCGAGCCGCAGCTGGTCGGCAACGCCTACGAGTCGGACAAGCCGCACGTGCCGTCGACCCTGCGCGACGCCCGCGACGCGTTCCACGGGTCCGCGATCGCCCGCTCGGTCTTCGGTGACGAGGTGGTCGACCACTACACGAACATGGCCGACGTCGAGCTGCTCGCCTACGGCGCCGCCGTGACCGACTGGGAGCTGCGGCGCAGCTTCGAGCGAATGTGAGAAGCGGGTGGCCGAGCGAACGCATGCGAGAGAGGACGTGAGGACGCAGTGACCAGCACGCACGAGGTGGTCAACCCGGCGACCGAGGAGGTCGTGACCGAGGTGCCGCTGGCCTCGGTGGAGGAGACCGACGCGGCGATCGAGCGGGCCCACGAGGCGTTCCCGGCGTGGCGCGACGTGCCGCCGGGGGAGCGCGCGCGGTTGCTGCGCCGGTTCGCCGACCTCGTCGACGACGCCGTCGAGGAGCTCGCCGAGCTCGAGGTCCGCAACGCGGGGCACACCTGGGGCAACGCGGTCTGGGAGGCGGGCAACGTCCGCGACGTGCTGAACTACTACAGCGCCGCGCCCGAGCGGCTCTCGGGCCGGCAGATCCCCGTGGCCGGCGGGCTGGACGTCACCTTCCACGAGCCGCTGGGCGTGGTCGGGGTGATCGTGCCGTGGAACTTCCCGATGCCGATCGCGGGCTGGGGGTTCGCGCCCGCGCTCGCCGCCGGCAACACCGTGGTGCTCAAGCCCGCCGAGCTCACCCCGCTCACGGCGATCCGGCTCGGCGAGCTGGGCCGGGAGGCCGGACTGCCCGAGGGCGTCTTCACCGTGATCCCCGGCAAGGGCTCGATCGTGGGCGAGCGGTTCGTGACGCATCCTCTGGTCCGCAAGGTCTGCTTCACCGGCTCGACGGAGGTGGGCAAGCGGATCATGCGCGGCTGCGCCGACCAGGTGAAGCGCGTGACGCTCGAGCTGGGTGGCAAGAGCGCCAACATCGTCTTCGCGGACGCCGACCTGGCCAAGGCGGCCGCCGCCGCGCCGTACGCCGTGTTCGACAACGCCGGCCAGGACTGCTGCGCCCGCTCGCGGATCCTCGTCGAGCGGTCGGCGTACGACGAGTTCGTGAGCCTGCTCGAGCCGGCGGTGACGGGCCTGCGCGTCACGGACCCGCGCGACCGGGACAGCGAGATGGGCCCGCTCATCTCCGCGGAGCAGAAGGCGGTCGTGCAGGGCTACGTCGACGGTGCCGAGGTCGCCTTCGCCGGCACGGCGCCGAGCGGACCCGGGTTCTGGTTCGCCCCGACGGTCGTGCTCGCCACCTCGCCGGGTGAGCGGATCTGGCGCGAGGAGGTGTTCGGTCCCGTGGTCGCGGTGATGCCGTTCGACGACGAGGCCGACGCGGTCCGGCTGGCCAACGACACGGAGTTCGGGCTGTCCGGGTCGATCTACACCCGTGACCTCGGCCGCGCGCTGCGGGTCTCGCGGGCCGTCGAGTCGGGCAACCTCAGCGTGAACTCGCACTCGTCGGTGCGCTACTGGACACCCTTCGGCGGGTTCAAGCAGTCCGGCCTCGGGCGCGAGCTCGGCCCCGACGCACCGAACAGCTTCACCGACGTCAAGAACGTCTTCTTCGCCCACGACTGACCCGACGCACCGACTGACCACTCACCACCAGAACAGGAACCCACATGTCAGGACGCCTCGCATCGAAGACGGCCGTGATCACCGGCGGCTGCTCCGGCATCGGTCTGGCCACCGCCCGCCGCTTCGCCGAGGAGGGCGCCCACGTCGTCGTGGCCGACATCGACGACGCCCGGGGAGCCGAGGTCGCCGCGGAGATCGGCGGTCTCTACGTGCACACCGAGGTCACCGACAAGGAGCAGGTCGACGCGCTGTTCGCGACGGCCAAGGAGACCTACGGCTCGGTCGACATCGCCTTCAACAACGCCGGCATCTCCCCGCCGGAGGACGACTCGATCCTGGACACCGATCTCGACGCGTGGCGGCGGGTCCAGGAGGTCAACCTCACCAGCGTCTACCTGTGCTGCAAGGCCGTGCTGCCCTACATGCTCGAGCAGAAGCGGGGCTCGATCATCAACACCGCGTCGTTCGTCGCGGTGATGGGAGCGGCCACCTCGCAGATCTCCTACTCCGCCTCCAAGGGCGGCGTGCTGTCGATGACCCGGGAGCTGGGGGTGCAGTTCGCCCGCGAGGGGGTGCGGGTGAACGCGCTCTGCCCGGGCCCGGTGAACACACCGCTCCTGCAGGAGCTCTTCGCGAAGGACCCCGAGCGCGCGGCGCGTCGGCTCGTGCACGTGCCGATGGGCCGGTTCGCGGAGCCGGAGGAGATGGCGAACGCGGTGCTGTTCCTGGCCTCCGACGAGTCCAGCTTCATCACGGCGAACACCTTCCTCGTCGACGGCGGGATCTCGGGCGCCTACGTCACGCCGCTGTGAGCGAAGGGTGAGGAACGAGCAGCCATGATCCCGGTGATCGGCATCACGACGTACCGCGAGCAGGCGCGGTGGGGCGTCTGGGACGTGCGTGCTGACGTGCTGCACGCGGCGTACGCGCAGGCGGTGGAGGGCGCCGGCGCGGCCGTGATCCTGCTGCCGCCGGGTGACCCGGACCGCGCCGCCACCGTGCTGGACCGCCTCGACGGGCTCGTCGTGGCCGGCGGCGCCGACGTCGACCCGGCCCGGTACGACGCCGAGCCGCACCCGCGCACCGCGGGGACCCGTCCCGAGCGGGACGCCTGGGAGCTGGCCCTGCTCGACGCGGCTGCGGCCCGGGACCTGCCCACGCTCATGGTCTGCCGCGGCATGCAGCTCGAGGCGGCGCGGGTCGGCGGTGACCTGGACCAGCACACGCCCGACGTCGTCGGCCACGAGCAGCACTCGCCGGGGGCCGACGTCTACGGCGACGTCGCGGTGACGACCGTCCCGGGCACCACCGTCGCCGGCCTGATCGGGCCGGTTCGCACCGTCCGGTGCCACCACCACCAGTCCGTCCGGGCGCACCCGGGCTTGGTCGCAGCCGCCGTCGCCGAGGACGGCACCGTCGAGGCCCTGGAGCACCCCGACCGCCGCTTCTGGGTGGCCGTCCAGTGGCACCCGGAGACCCAGGACGACGTGGGCCTGTTCCGTGGCCTGGTGGCCGCCGCGCGCCTCCCGGCGTGACCCGGGCCACGTTTGTGGGGCAGGGGCACGGGTACCTGTCGTGAAGCCGAGGGAGACCCCGGCTGGACCGGATCCGGCGCCGCTGGATCACCCCGAGCAGACCGGATGGGAGCAACCATCATGGGTACTGACGACAAGCTGCAGAACATGGCGGACGAGAAGATCGGTGAGGCCAAGGAGACCTTGGGCAAGGCCACCGACAACGACGACATGGAGGCCGAGGGCAAGACCGACCAGGCCAAGGCCGACCTCAAGCAGGCAGGCGAGAAGGTCAAGGACGTCTTCAAGTAGGTCGTCCGACCGACCCGCACACCCACGAACCTGCGGGTGATGGATCAGGGAACCGGTGGTACCGGGGCACGAGCCGGTACCACCGGTTTCCGCCGTCCGGGCCCGTCCGGCGGGCAGTGCGGGGACTGCTAGGATCCAGACGTTCGACATCCTTTAACGATCCGTCCCGTGAGGCGGAGAAGGAGGTCAGGCGCGATGCCGCCTACCCGACCCGAGGTCCAGCCCGACGCCGACGCGATCACGGGCCGCACCGTCCTCGACGCCCGTGACGTCTCCCGGGCCCTCACCCGGATCTCGCACGAGATCCTCGAGCGCAACCGCGGGGCCGGCGACCTGGTCCTCCTCGGCATCCCGACACGCGGGGTCCACCTGGCCCACCGGATCGCGGCGAAGATCTCCGAGGTCGAGGGCACCACGGTCCCGGTCGGGTCGCTCGACGTGACCATGTACCGCGACGACCTCCGGATGCGCCCGGCCCGCGCGCTGCTGCCCACCGAGATCCCGCCCGGCGGCATCGACGACAAGATCGTGGTGCTCGTCGACGACGTGCTCTACTCCGGGCGCACGATCCGGGCCGCCCTGGACGCGATGAACGACATCGGCCGGCCCCGCGCCGTCCGGCTCGCCGTGCTCGTCGACCGCGGTCATCGCGACCTGCCGATCCGGGCCGACTTCGTCGGCAAGAACCTGCCGACGTCGCACACGGAGAAGGTGGCCGTCCGGGTCGCCGAGCTCGACGGGGAGGACTCGGTGACCCTGCTGTGAACGCACCCATGAAGAACCGCCACCTGCTGAGCGCCGGCGACCTCACCCGCGAGGACGCCGAGCTGATCCTCTCGACCGCCGCGGAGCTGCGCTCGCTGGCCGACCGCCCGATCAAGAAGCTGCCGGCACTCCGCGGTCGCACGATCGTGAACCTCTTCTTCGAGGACTCCACCCGCACCCGGATCTCCTTCGAGGCGGCTGCCAAGCGGCTCTCGGCCGACGTCATCAACTTCTCGGCGAAGGGCTCCTCGCTGAGCAAGGGCGAGTCGCTCAAGGACACCGCCCTGACGCTCGAGGCGATGGGTGCCGACGCGGTCGTCGTGCGGCACTGGGCGTCCGGAGCACCGCACAACCTGGCCCACGCCGGCTGGTCGCGCTCCAGCGTGATCAACGCCGGCGACGGCACGCACGAGCACCCCACCCAGGCCCTGCTGGACGCGTTCACGATGACCCGCCACCTGGCCCCGGAGAAGGGGCAGACCCTCGACGGCCGGCGCGTCGCGATCGTCGGCGACGTGCTGCACAGCCGGGTGGCCCGGTCCAACGCGCTGCTGCTCCGCACGCTCGGCGCCGAGGTGACGCTGGTGGCCCCGCCGACCCTGCTGCCGTACGGCGTCGACACCTGGGGCGTGCAGACCTCCTACGACCTCGACGCGGTGCTGCCCAAGACCGACGTCGTGATGATGCTGCGGGTCCAGCGCGAGCGGATGAACGCGTCGTACTTCCCGAGCGTCCGGGAGTACTCCCGCCGCTACGGGCTCGACGCGCGCCGGATGGCCACGCTGCAGGACCACGCGATCGTGATGCACCCCGGCCCGATGATCCGCGGCATGGAGATCACCGCCGACGTGGCGGACTCCCAGAAGTCCGTGATCGTCGAGCAGGTCACCAACGGCGTCGCCGTGCGCATGGCGGTGCTGTACCTGCTGCTCGGCGGCGCCGAGCCGGCGATCGCGACCGGCACCCCCGACGAGGAGAGCGAGCAGCAGTGACCGACTACCTGATCCGCGGAGCACGCGTCCTGGGCGGCGCCCCCACCGACCTCGGCATCAAGGACGGCCGGATCGTCGCGGTCGCCGAGGTCTCGGGCTCGACCGGCGGTGCGGTGGAGACGATCGACGCCACCGGGCTGATCGCCCTGCCGGGCCTGGTCGACCTGCACACGCACCTGCGCGAGCCGGGGCGCGAGGACGCCGAGACGGTCGAGACAGGCACCCAGGCGGCCGCGATGGGTGGGTTCACCGCGGTGCACGCGATGGCGAACACCGACCCGGTCGCCGACACCGCGGGCGTCGTCGAGCAGGTCTGGCGGCTGGGCCGTGAGGCCGGGCACTGCGACGTCTTCCCCGTCGGCGCGGTCACCGTGGGGCTCGGCGGCGAACGGCTCGCCGAGCTCGGCGCGATGGCCGACTCCGCCGCCCGGGTCCGGGTGTTCTCCGACGACGGCAAGTGCGTGTCCGACCCGGTGCTGATGCGCCGCGCCCTGGAGTACGTCAAGGCGTTCGACGGCGTGATCGCCCAGCACGCGCAGGAGCCGCGCCTCACCGAGGAGGCGCAGATGAACGAGGGCGTCCTGAGCGGACGGCTGGGCCTGCGCGGCTGGCCGGCGGTCGCCGAGGAGGCGATCATCGCCCGCGACGTGCTGCTCGCCGCCCACGTCGGCTCGCGCCTGCACGTGTGCCACGTCTCGACGGCCGGCTCGGTCGAGATCCTGCGCTGGGCGAAGGCGCTGGCGGAGAAGCAGGGGGGCTGGAGCGTCACCGCCGAGGCGTGCCCGCACCACCTGCTGCTCACCGACGAGCTGGCCGCGACCTACGACCCGATCTACAAGGTCAACCCGCCGCTGCGCACGGCCGCCGACGTCGAGGCGGTGCGCGCGGGCCTGGCCGACGGCACCATCGACGTCGTCGCGACCGATCACGCACCCCACCCGCACGAGGACAAGGACTGCGAGTGGCAGGCTGCGGCCTTCGGGATGCTCGGGCTGGAGACTGCCCTCTCGATCGTGCAGCACACCATGGTCGACCCGGGCCTGCTCGACTGGGCCGGGGTCGCCGAGCGGATGTCCACGGTGCCGGCCAGGATCGGTCGCCTCGCCGACCACGGCCGACCGATCGCCGAGGGCGAGCCGGCCAACCTGGTCCTCTACGACGCCGGGGTGACCCGCACCGTCGAGGCCAGCGAGCTGGCGTCGCTCTCCCGCAACACCCCGTACGCCGGCATGGAGCTGCCCGGCCGCGTGGTCGCGACCTTCCTGCGCGGCCGGCCGACCGTGCTCGACGGGAAGCTGTGCTGATGGCGCCGCTGTTCAAGGGCCGGGCGGACCGCAAGGTCCCGCCGCTGGTGCCCATCCCGCCGATCGCGGAGCTTCCGCCGGCACGGATGCAGGCGTCCGCGCGCTACCTCGGCACCCTGGACAGCGCCGGGCAGAAGGTGGTCGGGCGCAGCCTGTCGGCCAAGAGCTCGGCGCGGCTCTCGCTGTCCGACGAGGCCCTCGACGTGGTGCGGATCGCCGGGTCCTTCCGGATCCCGACGACCGGCCTGCGCGGCGCCCGCACGGGCGACAGCTTCGGCGGCAAGCCGGTCCGCGACCTGCTCACCGTCCGGTGGGCCCACGAGGGCCACGAGTGGGAGACCGGCTTCCGCATGGAGGCCGCGCGCAGCGTCCGTGACGCGGCGAAGGCACAGCTGGGCAGCAGCCCGAGGACGAAGATCCAGCCCGACGTGGGGGCGTGGGTGCGCACGATCGCGAAGCTCGCCCGCAGCAACGAAGGAGCGCAATAGTGGTTTCGGCAGGCTCGACCATCAGTCCCGGTGAGGCGATCCTCGTCCTCGAGGACGGTCGCACGTTCCGGGGAGAGTCCTACGGCGCGGAGGGCGAGACCTTCGGCGAGGCCGTCTTCTCCACCGGCATGACCGGCTACCAGGAGACGCTGACCGACCCGTCGTACCACCGGCAGGTGGTGGTGATGACGGCTCCCCACGTCGGGAACACCGGCATGAACGACGAGGACCCTGAGTCGGGCCGGATCTGGGTCGCGGGGTACGTCGTCCGCGATCCCGCCCGCATCCCGTCGAACTGGCGGGCGACCCACACGCTCGACGACGCGCTGCGTGACCAGGGGGTGGTCGGGATCAGCGGCATCGACACCCGCGCCCTCACCCGGCACCTGCGCGAGCGGGGCGCGATGCGGGTCGGCATCTCCAGCACGGAGACCGACCCCCAGGCACTGCTCGAGCGCGTCCTCGCCAGCGGCGAGATGGCGGGCGCGGAGCTGTCCGACGAGGTCACCACGTCGGAGGCGTACGTCGTGCCGGCGGTTTCGGCAGGCTCAACCACCGGAGAGAGGGCAACCACCGGTGCCGGGACGCTTCGGGTGGCCGCGATCGACCTGGGCATCAAGGCCAACACGCCGCGGATGCTCAGCGAGCGCGGCGTCGAGGTGCACGTGCTGCCGGCGACCGCGAGCATCGAGGACGTCCTCGCCGTCAGCCCGGACGGGCTGTTCTACTCCAACGGTCCCGGTGACCCGGCGGCCACGACCGCGCAGGTCGCGCTGCTCCAGGACGCCCTCGAGCGCGGCATCCCGTACTTCGGGATCTGCTTCGGCAACCAGCTGTTCGGCCGCGCGCTGGGCTTCGGCACCTACAAGCTCAAGTACGGCCACCGCGGCATCAACCAGCCGGTGATGGACCGCACCACCGGCAAGGTCGAGGTGACCGCGCACAACCACGGCTTCGCCGTCGACGCGCCCCTCGAGGGCAGCACCACCACGCCGTACGGCGTCGCGACCGTCAGCCACGTCTGCCTCAACGACGACGTCGTGGAGGGGCTCGAGCTGCGCGACGCTGTGCCCGACGGTGGGCAGGGCGCGCTGAAGGCGTTCTCGGTGCAGTACCACCCGGAGGCGGCAGCCGGTCCGCACGACGCGGCGTACCTGTTCGACCGGTTCCTTGACCTGATGAACGAGCGGAAGAAGGCCTGATGCCGAAGCGTGAAGACATCAAGTCGATCCTGGTGATCGGCTCCGGGCCGATCATCATCGGCCAGGCGTGCGAGTTCGACTACTCGGGCACCCAGGCGTGCCGGGTGCTCAAGGAGGAGGGCCTGCGGGTCATCCTGGTGAACTCCAACCCGGCCACGATCATGACCGACCCGGAGTTCGCCGACGCGACCTACATCGAGCCGATCACGCCGGAGTACGTCGAGAAGGTGATCGCGAAGGAGCGCCCCGACGCGCTGCTCGCGACGCTCGGCGGCCAGACGGCCCTGAACACGGCGATCTCGCTGTCGGAGAACGGCGTGCTCGAGAAGTACGACGTCGAGCTGATCGGCGCCAGCATCGAGGCGATCCACCGCGGCGAGAACCGCGAGAGCTTCAAGAAGATCGTCGAGGAGCTCGGCGGCGAGGTCGCCAAGAGCGTGATCTGCCACTCCATGGACGACTGCCTCGGTGCTGCCGAGGAGCTCGGCTACCCGGTCGTCGTGCGACCGTCGTTCACGATGGGCGGCACCGGCTCGGGAATCGCCTACGACGCGTCCGACCTGCACCGCATCGCCGGCGCGGGCCTGGCCGCGAGCCCGACCACCGAGGTGCTCCTGGAGGAGTCGATCATCGGCTGGAAGGAGTACGAGCTCGAGGTCATGCGCGACCAGGCGGACAACGTCGTGATCGTCTGCTCGATCGAGAACCTCGACCCGATGGGCGTGCACACGGGCGACTCGATCACCGTCGCGCCGGCGATGACCCTCACCGACCGGGAGTACCAGCACCTGCGCGACCTGGCGATCGGGATCATCCGCTCCGTCGGCGTCGACACCGGTGGCTGCAACATCCAGTACGCCGTCAACCCGGCCGACGGACGCGTCGTCGTGATCGAGATGAACCCCCGCGTCTCGCGGTCGAGCGCCCTGGCGTCGAAGGCGACCGGCTTCCCGATCGCGAAGATCGCGGCGAAGGTCGCGATCGGCTACACCCTCGACGAGATCCCCAACGACATCACCGCAGAGACGCCGGCCAGCTTCGAGCCGACGCTCGACTACGTGGTGGTCAAGGTGCCGCGGTTCGCGTTCGAGAAGTTCCCGACCGCCGACCACCGCCTCACCACGCACATGAAGTCCGTCGGCGAGGCGATGGCGATCGGCCGCAACTTCACCGAGGCGCTGCAGAAGGCGCTGCGCAGCCTGGAGAAGAAGGACGCGGTCTTCGACTGGCACCACCGGTGGGTCGACCTCGACAAGGACGCCCTGCTGGAGGAGATCCGGACTCCCACCGACGGCCGCCTCAAGGTCGTCATGGACACGATCCGGGCCGGCGCCACGCCGGAGGAGATCCAGGAGGCGACCGGCATCGACCCGTGGTTCGTCGACCAGCTCGCGCTGATCAACGAGATCGCGCTCGAGGTGATCGACGCCGACGAGCTGACGCCCGGCCTGCTCCGCAAGGCCAAGCGCCACGGGTTCTCCGACGGGCAGATCGCGAAGATGCGCAACCTGCACGAGGACGTCGTCCGCGGAGTGCGTCACGCGCTCGGCATCCGCCCGGTCTACAAGACCGTCGACACGTGCGCCGCCGAGTTCGCCGCGCGGACGCCGTACCACTACAGCTCCTACGACGAGGAGACCGAGGTCCAGCCGCGGGAGAAGCCGGCGGTGATCATCCTCGGCTCCGGCCCGAACCGGATCGGGCAGGGCATCGAGTTCGACTACTCCTGCGTGCACGCCTGCATGGCGCTGTCCGAGGCCGGCTACGAGACCGTGATGGTCAACTGCAACCCCGAGACCGTGTCGACCGACTACGACACCTCCGACCGGCTGTACTTCGAGCCGCTCACCCTGGAGGACGTCCTCGAGGTGGTCCACGCGGAGACCAAGGCCGGTCCGGTCGCCGGCGTGATCTGCCAGCTCGGCGGGCAGACCCCGCTCGGCCTCGCGCAGGGCCTCGAGGACGCCGGCGTGCCGATCGTGGGCACCACGCCCGAGGCGATCGAGCTGGCCGAGGAGCGCGGGGCCTTCGGCCGCGTGCTTCGCGACGCCGGCCTGGTGGCACCGAAGCACGGCACCGCGAGCTCGTTCGACGAGGCGCGGGAGATCGCGGCCGAGATCGGCTTCCCCGTGCTGGTGCGGCCGTCGTACGTGCTGGGTGGCCGCGGCATGCAGATCGTGTACGGCGACGACGCCCTCCGCGGCTACATCGAGGCGGCGACCGAGATCAGCCCGGACCGGCCGGTGCTCGTCGACCGCTTCATCGACGACGCGGTCGAGATCGACGTGGACGCGCTGTTCGACGGCACCGACCTCTACCTCGGTGGCGTGATGGAGCACATCGAGGAGGCCGGCATCCACTCGGGTGACTCCTCCTGCGCGCTGCCGCCGATCACGCTCGGCGCGCGCGAGATCAACCGGATCCGTGAGGCCACCGAGGCGATCGCCCGAGGTGTGGGGGTGGTCGGCCTGCTCAACATCCAGTTCGCCCTCGGTGCCGACGTGCTCTACGTGCTCGAGGCCAACCCCCGCGCGAGCCGCACGGTGCCGTTCGTCTCGAAGGCTACCGCGACCCCGCTGGCCAAGGCGGCTGCCCGGATCATGATGGGGGAGTCGATCGCGTCGCTGCGCGAGGCCGGCGTCCTCCGCGAGAAGGACGGCGGCGAGCTGCCCGGTGACGCGCCGATCGCGGTCAAGGAGGCCGTGATGCCGTTCAACCGGTTCCGCACCGCCGACGGCGCCTTCGTCGACACCGTCCTCGGTCCGGAGATGAAGTCGACCGGCGAGGTGATGGGCTTCGACGCCGACTTCGGCACGGCGTTCGCCAAGTCCCAGGCCGCGGCGTACGGGTCGCTGCCGCTGTCGGGCCGCGTGTTCGTGAGCATGGCGAACCGCGACAAGCGCACGATGATCTTCCCGGTCAAGGTGCTCGCCGACTCCGGCTTCGAGATCTTCGCGTCCCAGGGCACGGCGGAGGTGCTGCGGCGCAACGGGATCAAGGCGACCGTCGTGCGGAAGCACTTCGAGGGCATCGGCCCGAACGGCGAGCCGACCTCGGTGCAGCTGATCCTCGACGGCCAGGTCGCCCTGATCGTGAACACCCCGGCCGGCAACAGTGCCGGGGGTGACACGCGCATGGACGGCTACGAGATCCGCACCGCCGCCGTGCTCGCCGGCATCCCGTGCATCACCACGGTGCAGGGCCTGGCGGCCGCCGTCCAAGGCATCGAGGCCCAGCGGGCCGGCTCGATCGGGGTCCGCTCCCTGCAGGAGTGGGCCGCGGCGGCGATCGCCCCGGCCCTCGGGTGACGGCGAGCGACGACTGAGATGACCGGTCCCTACGGAGTCCTGTTCGAGAAGGTGCTGACCCGGGTCGACCCGGAACGAGCCCACCACGGTGCGTTCCGGGCGATCCGGGCCGCCGGCCCGGTGCTCCGCGGGGTCGACCGGCTGGCCCGCCACGGCACCGGCGTGCGCGCGATGGGCCTCGAGTTCCCGTCCGTGCTCGGGCTGGCGGCGGGCTTCGACAAGAACGCCGTCGGGATCGACGCCCTCGCGGCCCTCGGCTTCGGCTTCGTCGAGGTCGGCACCGTGACCGGCGAGCCGCAGGGGGGCAACCCGCGCCCGCGCCTCGCCCGGCTCCCGCTCGACCGGGCCGTCGTCAACCGGATGGGCTTCAACAACGACGGCGCCGAGGCGGTCGCGCGCCGTCTCGCCGCGCGGGCGGCTCGACTGGCACATGGCAGGGGGGAACGGCAGGGACTCAGCCACCGACCCCGACCATCTGTGGTGCTCGGGGTGAACATCGGCAAGACCAAGGTGGTTCCCGAGGACGCCGCGATCGGCGACTACGAGAAGAGCACCGGCCTGCTTGCGCCGTACGCCGACTACCTGGTCGTCAACGTCTCCTCGCCGAACACCCCGGGTCTGCGCGACCTGCAGGCGGTCGCCAAGCTCGAGCCGCTGCTGCGGGCGGTGCGCCGTCGCGCCGACGAGGCGACCGCGGACCGCGACCGCCGCGTGCCGCTGCTGGTCAAGATCGCGCCCGACCTCAGCGACGACGACGTGCTGGCGGTGGCGGACCTGGCGGTGGCGATCGGGCTCGACGGCATCGTGGCCACGAACACGACCACGAGCCGCGCGGGCCTGCTGTCGCCGCCCGAGGCCGTCGAGCGCGCCGGTGTCGGCGGGCTGTCGGGCGAGCCGCTGCGCCGCCGTGCCCTCGAGGTGCTCCGTCTGCTGCGCGGCCGGGTGGGCGACGAGCTCACCCTGGTCGGGGTGGGTGGCATCTCCGGTGTGGAGGACGCGGTCGAGCGGCTGAACGCGGGCGCGGACCTGCTGCAGGCCTACACGGCGTTCGTCTACGAAGGTCCACTCTGGCCGCGGCGGATCAACGCGGCACTCGCCAAGGAGGCGGCACGATGACGGTCTCGGCAGGCTCCACCAACGACGGAGGCTCCACCAGCGAGGGTGGCTCGACCGGCGCGCCCTTCGGCGCCCGCCTCCGCGCGGCCATGGACGCCCGGGGTCCGCTCTGCGCCGGCATCGACCCTCACGCCGGGCTGCTGACGGCCTGGGGGCTGCCGGACACCGTCCAGGGTCTCGAGCGGTTCGCGCTCGGCGCCGCCGAGGCGCTCGGACCGGTCGTGGCCGCGGTCAAGCCGCAGTCGGCGTTCTTCGAGCGCTTCGGTGCCCAGGGGGTCGCGGTGCTCGAGCGCACGATCGCCGTCTGCCGCGACGCCGGCGCGCTCGTGGTCCTCGACGTGAAGCGGGGCGACATCGGCTCGACGGCGCAGGCCTACGCCGACGCCTACCTCGACCCTGCCTCGCCGATCGCCGCCGACGCGATCACGGCGAGCCCGTTCCTCGGCTTCGGCAGCCTGACGCCGATGCTGGAGACCGCGCGCAAGCACGACGGCGGCGTGTTCGTGCTCGCGCTGACCTCGAATCCCGAGGGCCCGCAGTTCCAGCACGCGACGACCGCCGACGGCCGCTCGGTCGCCGCGACCGTGCTCGACTCGCTGCGCGAGGCCAACGCCGGCGCGGGCGCACTGGGATCCTTCGGCGCGGTGGTGGGCGCCACGATCGGCGACGCGGGCGTCGACCTCGACATCGACGGTCCGCTCCTGGTGCCCGGGATCGGTGCCCAGGGCGGCACCGTCGACGACGTACGCCGGATCTTCGACGGCGTGCTCGACCGGGTGCTGCCGAGCAGCAGCAGGGAGATCCTCGGCGCCGGCCCGGAGGCGGGCCGACTGCGCGAGGCTGCCGAGCAGGTCGCGGCGACCTACGCCGCCCTGGTCGGATGAGTATCCGTCGGACGAGCGTCCGCCGGACCGCGGCGACCGTGCTGGTGGCCGTTCTCGTCGCCCTGACCGCCGGGTGCGGCGACCCCGAGAAGGCCTACTGCGGCGCGTTGAGCGCCGACCAGAAGATGTTCGCCGAGATGCAGGACGACACCAGCGGCCTGGGCCTGCTGCGGCACCGCACCGAGCTGCACGACCTGGCGAGCAAGGCGCCCGACGACCTCGCCGACGAGTGGCAGACGTTCCTCGGCGCGATCGACGCATTCGCGGCGACCCTGCACGACGTCGGGGTGAAGCCGGAGGACTTCGTCGACGGTCAGGCACCTGCCGGGCTCAGCCAGGACACGCGCACGCGGATCGCCCAGGCCGCCAACGAGCTGTCGTCCGACGACGTGGTGACGGCGGCGGACGGCATCGAGCAGCAGGCGAAGGACGTCTGCAAGCTGCAGCTCGGGTTGTGAGGACCGGGTACCCCACCCGCGTTGCAGCCGACGACGCCTGCTGACTAGATTTCTCCCCACTGCAGGTGCCCGCACCCGACCTGCCCAGGAACAGTTGAGAAGAGGTCCTGACCGTGGCGTTGCCACCACTCACCCCCGAGCAACGGAAGGCGGCGCTCGACAAGGCCGCCGCGTCTCGGCGGGAGCGGGCCGCAGTCAAGAACCGCCTCAAGCACTCCGGCGCCTCGATCGCCGACGTCCTCGCCGAGGGCGAGCACAACGAGGTGATCGGCAAGATGAGGGTGAGCGAGCTGCTGCAGTCGATGCCGGGCCTGGGCAAGGTGCGGGCTGCGCAGGTGATGGACCGGCTGAACATCTCCGAGAGCCGGCGCGTGCGCGGTCTCGGCGCCAAGCAGGTCGCTGCGCTGGTGGCCGAGTTCGGCTCCGGTGAGTGACGCCGAGGCTGCCGATCGCGACGGTGCCCGCTCCGCGGGTGCGCAGCCCGCGCGGCTGACCGTCCTGGCCGGGCCCACCGCGGTCGGCAAGGGGACCGTGACCGCCTGGTTGCGCGAGCACCACCCCGAGATCTGGATCTCGGTCTCCGTGACCACCCGGACGCGCCGACCCGGAGAGGTCGACGGGGTGCACTACCACTTCGTCAGCGACGCTGAGTTCGACCGGCTCGTCGAGGAGGACCAGCTGCTGGAGTGGGCCGTGGTCCACCAGCACGCGCGGTACGGCACCCCCCGGCAGCCGGTGCTCGACGCGCTCGCCGAGCGCCGGCCGGCCCTCCTCGAGATCGACCTGCAGGGCGCGCGCCAGGTGCGCGAGCGGATGCCGGAGGCGCGCTTCGTATTCCTGGCTCCGCCGTCCTGGGACGAGCTGGTCCGTCGGCTGGTCGGGCGCGGCACCGAGTCCGAGGCCGAGCGCGAGCGCCGGCTGGCGACGGCACGGGCCGAGCTCGCCGCCGAGCAGGAGTTCGACGCGACCGTGGTCAACCACACGATTCCCGCTGCAGCCGAAGAGTTGGTAGAGTTGATGCGGTCCTGAGGCGCTCTGCCCAGGAACCGCCCGAATCATCCAAGGCTGCCCCAATCTTCCGAGAGGCTCGATGAGCGTGTCCGGCTCCCTGCCCGTTGCCGAGGGGATCACCAACCCCCCGATCGACGACCTCCTGACCAAGACCGACTCGAAGTACAAGCTGGTCCTGTACGCCGCCAAGCGCGCGCGTCAGATCAACGCGTACTACTCCCAGCTCGGCGAGGGCCTGCTCGAGTACGTCGGCCCGCTGGTCGACACCCACGTGCAGGAGAAGCCGCTGTCGATCGCGCTGCGGGAGATCAACGACGACCTCCTGGTCTGCGAGGACATCGACCCCGACGAGGCCGCTGCCGACCAGGCTGCGACCGACTGAATTCCCGCCGGGTCGTGACCAGCCCAGATCTCGGCGCAGCGTCGACCCCGTCGACCCCGTCCCGCCCTCGCGTCGTTCTCGGCGTGAGCGGCGGGATCGCTGCGTACAAGGCCTGTGAGCTGCTCCGGCGCTTCACCGAGTCCGGGCACGACGTGACCGTGGTCCCGACCGCGGCCGCCCTGGAGTTCGTGGGCGCTCCGACCTGGGCCGCGCTGTCCGGCAAGCCGGTGAGCACCGACGTGTGGAGCGACGTCCACGAGGTCCCGCACGTGCGTCTCGGCCAGTCCGCCGACCTGGTCGTCGTGGCGCCCGCGACCGCGGACCTGCTCGCCAAGGCGGCGCACGGCCTCGCCGACGACCTGCTGACCAACACGCTCCTGACCGCGCGCTGCCCGGTGGTGCTCGCGCCCGCCATGCACACCGAGATGTGGGAGCACCCGGCCACGGTGGCCAACGTCGCGACGCTGCGCGCCCGTGGGGTGCTCGTGATCGAGCCGGCCGAGGGCCGGCTCACCGGAGCCGACACCGGCAAGGGCCGGCTGCCGGAGCCGGCCGAGATCTTCGCCGTCGCCACCGACCTGCTCGCCCGCGCGGACGCCGGCGCCGCCGTCCTCGACCTCACCGGACGCCACGTGGTCGTGTCCGCCGGCGGCACGCGTGAGTACCTCGACCCGGTGCGGTTCCTCGGCAACCGGTCCTCCGGACGGCAGGGCTATGCCCTGGCCCGCACGGCCGCCGCCCGCGGGGCCGAGGTGACCCTCGTCGCCGCCAACGTCACCCTGCCTGACCCGGCCGGGGTGAAGGTGGTCCGTGTCGAGACCACCGAGCAGATGCAGGCCGAGGTGATGGCCGCCTGCCAGTCCGCCGACGCCGTCGTGATGGCGGCAGCGCCCGCGGACTTCCGGCCGACGTCGTTCGCGGACACGAAGATCAAGAAGACCGACGACGGCTCCGCGCCGGCGATCGAGCTCGAGCAGACACCCGACATCCTCGCCGGGCTGGCCCGCGACCGGCCGCACCCCGGCCTGGTCGTGGTGGGCTTCGCCGCCGAGACCGGTGACGACTCGGGCACGGTGATGGACCACGCCCGGGCCAAGCTCGCCCGCAAGGGCTGCGACCTGCTCGTGGTCAACGACGTCTCCGGTGGCCAGGTCTTCGGAGCCGACGACAACGAGGCCGTGGTGCTGGGCGCCGACGGCAGCACCACCCACGTCGCCCGCGGCTCCAAGGGCGCCTTGGCACACGTGATCTGGGACCGCGTGACCCCCCTGCTCCCGGAGCGTTGATGGGGGAGTGCTCGCGAGCGCTGGTGGTGCAGCAGTCGACTCCTGAGATGCCGTCTCGCGATGAGGACGCTCGGTTAGGCTGACGTGCGTCGACCACCATGGATGTAGCCCCTACCCGACTGGCCGAGATCCGGCCAGGGAAGATGCAGGAGATCGAAGTGACTGGACGTCTGTTCACCTCCGAGTCGGTGACCGAGGGTCACCCCGACAAGATTGCGGACGCGATCAGCGACACCGTGCTCGACGCGCTGCTCACCGACGACCCGGACAGCCGGGTCGCCTGCGAGACGATGCTCACCACGGGCCTGGTCGTCGTCGCCGGAGAGGTGACCACCAAGACCTACGCGCCGATCGCCCAGCTGGTGCGCAACAAGATCCTGGAGATCGGCTACGACTCCTCGGTGAAGGGCTTCGACGGACACTCCTGCGGCGTCCAGCTCGCGATCGGCACCCAGTCGCCCGACATCGCGCAGGGCGTCGACCGGGGTCACGAGGCCCGCGTCGGTGGTTCGGGTGACGAGCTCGACAGCCAGGGCGCCGGCGACCAGGGCCTGATGTTCGGCTACGCCTGCGACGACACCCCCGAGCTGATGCCGCTGCCGATCACGATCGCCCACCGGCTGGCCGAGAAGCTGACCGAGGTGCGCAAGAACGGCACGCTGCCCTACCTGCGTCCCGACGGCAAGACCCAGGTCACCATCGAGTACGACGAGCAGGACCGCCCGGTGAAGATCGACACGGTCGTGCTCTCCAGCCAGCACGCCGAGGAGGTCGGGCTCGACCAGCTCGAGGCCGACGTGAAGCAGCACGTCGTCGACCCGGTGCTGGCCACGTTCGACATCCCGTCCGACGGCTACCGCCTGCTGGTCAACCCGACCGGCACGTTCGTCGTCGGCGGCCCGATGGGCGACGCCGGCCTCACGGGTCGCAAGATCATCGTCGACACCTACGGTGGCATGGCCCGCCACGGCGGCGGTGCCTTCTCCGGCAAGGACCCGTCGAAGGTGGACCGTTCGGCGGCGTACGCGATGCGCTGGGTGGCCAAGAACGTCGTGGCCGCGGGCCTCGCCCGCCGCTGCGAGGCGCAGGTCGCCTACGCGATCGGCAAGGCCGCCCCGGTCGGCGTGTTCATCGAGACCTTCGGCACCGGCGTGGTCTCCGACGAGACCATCCAGAAGGCCGTGCTCGAGGTGTTCGACCTCCGCCCGGCCGCGATCATCCGCGACCTCGACCTGAAGCGGCCGATCTACGCCAAGACCTCGGCGTACGGCCACTTCGGCCGCGAGCTCCCCGAGTTCACCTGGGAGCGCACCGACCGCGCCGAGCAGCTGAAGAAGGTTGCCGGCATCTGACGGCAAGCTCCTGCGCATCGCACGCGTCTGAGCCCTCCCGGCCTCGTCAGAGGTCGGGAGGGCTCAATGCTTGACTGTGCCCTGGAGAAAGGGGCTGCATGACCGATCCTGAGCCGCAGCTCTCGCTGCCCGGGATGGTCCGTGCCGAGGCGCGCAAGGCGAAGCCGCCTGCGGAGAAGAAGCCGCAGGCGCTGGCCGAGGTCGACCCGGTCGCGCAGGTGCTCGTCGACGTCCCGCTCGCGCACCTCGACCGCCCCTTCGACTACGCCGTGCCGGCGACGATGGCGGAGACCGCCGTGGCGGGTGCGCGGGTGAAGGTGCGGTTCGCCGGCCAGGACGTCGACGGCTTCGTGCTGGCCCGGGCCGCGGAGTCCGACCACCCCGGGCGTCTGCAACCGCTGCGGCGGGTGGTCAGCGCCGAGCCGGTGCTGAGCCCCGAGATCGCGACCCTCGTGGGCGAGGTGGCCGCCCGTTACGCCGGCGCGCGGTCCGACGTGCTCCGGCTCGCCGTGCCGGCCCGGCACGCGGCGACCGAGAAGGCCCCGAGCGCGGCGTTCCCCGTGCCGTCGATCCACGTCCGGCCCGCGCTCTGGTCGGCGTACGCCGGGGGAGCGGCCTACCTCGAGGCGCTCGCTCGCGGCGAGGCGGCCCGCGCGGTCTGGCAGGCCGCTCCGGGCGACGACTGGACCACGCTGCTGGCCGAGGCGGCGCTGGCGACGGCGAGCGCCGGTCGCGGCGCCCTGGTGTGCCTGCCGGACCGCCGCGACGTCGACCGGCTCGACGCGGCGCTGCGCGACCGCCTCGGCGGAAGCGCCCACGTCGTGCTGACCGCCGACGCCGGACCGGCCAAGCGCTATGCCGCGTTCATGGCGATCTCCCGCGGAGCGGCCCGGATCGTGATCGGCACCCGGGCGGCCGCGTTCGCCCCCGTGCACGATCTCGGACTGGTGGCGATCTGGGACGACGGCGACGACCTGTACGCCGAGCCGCGCGCGCCCTACCCCCACGCGCGTGAGGTCCTGCTCCTGCGGGCCCAGCTCGGGCAGACGGCAGCCCTGCTCGGGAGCCACGCCCGGAGCGTCGAGGCGGAGTACCTCCTGCACAGCCGCTGGGCGGAGGAGATCACCCTGCCGCGCGAGGACCTGCGCCGCCGGATCAGCGTCGGCATCACCGGCGACTCCGACTTCGACCTCGCCCGCGACCCGGCGGCGCGGGCGGCCCGCCTGCCCAAGGAGGCGTTCGAGACCATCCGTGCCGGACTCGCGATCGGTCCGGTCCTGGTCCAGACGCCCCGGGCCGGCTACGCCACGCGGCTGGCCTGCGAGCGGTGCCGCACGCCGGCCGAGTGCGGCGTGTGCCACGGGCCGCTGCGGATCACCGACGCCCGCCGTCCTCCGGAGTGCGCCTGGTGCGGGACGGTCGCCGTCGACTGGAGCTGCCGCGCCTGCGGCGCGCGCGGACTGCGCGCCCCCGTCGTGGGTGAGCGCCGCACCGCCGAAGAGCTGGGTCGGGCGTTCCCCTCGGTGCCGGTGCGGGTCTCCTCCGGCGACCGGGTCCTCGCCGACGTGCCCGCCAAGCCCGCCATCGTGGTGGCCACGCCGGGCGCGGAGCCGATCGCCCCGGGTGGGTACGCCGCCGCGGTGCTCCTCGACACGTGGCTGCTGCTCGCGCGGTCCGACCTGCGCGCGAGCGAGGAGGCGCTGCGGCGCTGGAGCAATGCGGCGGCGCTGGTCGGCTCCGGTTCGTCGCCGGGACGGGTCCTGGCCGTGGGCGACCCGGCCCACCCGGCGCTCCAGGCGCTGGTCCGCTGGGACCACTCGGGGTTCGCGGACCGGGAGATCCAGGAGCGACGCAGCGCCCACCTGCCGCCGGCGTCCCGGGTCGCCACGCTCGCCGGCGACCCCGCCGAGCTCGAGGGTGCTCTCGCCGCACTGGTGCTGCCGGCCGGGGCCGAGGTGCTCGGTCCGGTGCCCGACCGCAGCCCGGACGAGGACGCCGTCCGGTACGTCGTCCGCGTGCCGCGCGCGTCCGGGCCCGCGCTCTCGGCCGCCCTGGTGCGCCTGCAGGCACAGCGCTCGGCCCGCAAGCAGCCCCACCTCAGGGTCGAGGTCGACCCGGTCAGCCTCGGGTGAGGCCCGAGCCGGTCTCGACTAGGCTCGTCCACTGCATGTTGCCCGCGCGACCGAGCCACGTTCGACCTCCGGAGGAGACGCGTTGTCCATCAGGCCGATCCGGCTGTTCGGTGACCCGGTGCTGCGCACCGCTGCGGCACCGGTGACCGACTTCGACAAGGAGCTGCGCACGCTCGTCGCCGACCTGACCGACACCATGCTCGACGCACCCGGTGCCGGGCTCGCCGCGCCGCAGATCGGTGTCGGCCTGCGCGTCTTCACCTGGTACGTCGAGGGTCAGGTCGGCCACCTGGTCAACCCCGAGCTCCGGCTGTCCGAGCAGACCCAGGACGGCCCCGAGGGCTGCCTGTCCCTGCCCGGCCTCTCGATGGACTGCGTCCGCGCCCAGTCGGTGGTGGCCCACGGCTTCGACATGCACGGCGAGCCCCTGGTGATCGAGGGGTCCGACCTGCTCGCCCGCGCGATCCAGCACGAGACCGACCACCTCGACGGGATCCTCTTCATCGACCGGCTCGACCGGGAGGCCCGTCGAGCGGCGATGAAGGCGATCCGGGAGGCCGAGTGGTTCGGCACCGACACGCAGGTCCGGATCTCGCCGCACGCCACCGGCGGCCTCGGGCTCTAGGAGGCACTCGATGCGTGTGGTCTTCGCAGGGACTCCCGAGGTCGCCCTGCCCGCTCTCGACGCGATCGCCGAGAGCCGGCACGACCTGGTCGGGGTGGTCACCCGACCGGACGCGCCGGCCGGTCGCGGCCGCCACCTGGTCGCGTCGCCGGTGGCCGTGCGGGCCGAGGAGCTCGGTGTGCCCGTGCTCAAGCCCGACCATCCCCGGGACGCCGACTTCCAGAGCGCGCTGGCCGCGCTGGAGCCCGCGTGCTGCCCGGTCGTCGCCTACGGAGCGCTCCTCCCGGAGTCGGTCCTCGGGATCCCCGAGCACGGCTGGGTCAACCTGCACTTCTCGGTGCTCCCGCACTGGCGCGGTGCGGCGCCGGTCCAGCACGCGATCTGGGCGGGTGACGAGGTCACCGGCGCGACCACGTTCCGGATCGTCAAGGAGCTCGACGCCGGCCCGACGTACGGGCTGATGACGCAGACGGTCCGCCCCGACGACACGGCCGGCACCCTGCTGGCCAAGCTCGCCGAGGGTGGCGCCGGCCTCCTGGTCGCGACCCTCGACGGCATCGAGGACGGCTCGCTCGAGGCCCGTCCCCAGCAGGAGGACGGCGTCAGCTACGCACCCAAGGTGCGCGTCGAGGACGCGCGCGTCGACTGGGAGGACCCGGCTCTCGGGGTCGACCGCCGGATCCGCGCGTGCACCCCGGCGCCCGGCGCGTGGACGACGTACGCCGGCGAGCGGATGAAGCTCGGCCCGGTCACCCTGGTCGACACCTGGGACGCCGACCCGCTGCCCCCGGGCACCCTCGCGGTCACCAAGAACGCCGTCCACGTCGGCACCGGCACGCTGCCGGTGCGGCTCGGGGAGGTCAAGGCGTTCGGCAAGAAGGCGATGGCGGCGGCGGACTGGGCGCGCGGCGTCCGGGTCGAGTCGGGTGCCCGGCTCGGCGACGACGAGGCGTGAGTGCCGGCGGTAGCCTCGCGCCCATGAGCCGGCCGGCCCGCCCCGAGGACGTCGACGAGATCTGCCGCGCCCTCCCGGAGACCTGGTTCGGCACGAGCTGGGGCGACGTCCCGACCTGGCTGGTCCCGCACCGGGTCCGCGACGGGCAGGACAAGGGCCGTGGCTTCCTGCTCTACCGCAAGCCCCACCACACCGCCGTCGACCCGGCGACCGGCGAGCCGTACGACGACCTGCTGGTGATCCGCACCGCCAACGAGGACGACAAGCTGGCCCTCGTCGAGGCGGACGGCCCGTTCTTCACGATCCCGCACTTCCAGGGCTACAACGCCGTGCTGGTGCAGCTGTCCCGGCTCGGCGAGGTCTCCCGCGACGAGCTCGCCGAGGTGATCACCGACGCCTGGCGGGCGTGCGCGCCGAAGAGCCTGGTCAAGCGACACCTCGGAGTCCCGGGAACCGGCGCCCGTGCCGACTGACCCTGCCCGCCTGGTCGCCTTCGACGTGCTCCGCGCGGTCGCGGACGCGGACGCCTACGCCAACATCGAGCTCTCCCGCCTCCTCCGAGAGCGCCGCGTCTCGGGTCGTGACGCCGCCCTGGCCACCGAGCTGGTCGGCGGCACGCTGCGGATGCGGGGTGCCTACGACGCGGTCATCGACCAGCTGGTCGACCGACGGCTGGACGAGCCGGTGCGCGACGCCCTCCGGCTGGGGGTGCACCAGCTGCTGGCCATGCGCGTGCCGAGCCACGCCGCAGTCGGCACCACCGTCGACCTGGTCAAGAAGCGGATCGGTCATCGGCCCGCGGGGCTCGTCAACGCGGTGCTCCGCAAGGCCGCCGGCCGAAGCCTGGAGGAGTGGCTGGCCGGGCACCCGGTCGCGGAGCGGTTCTCCCACCCGGCCTGGGTGGTCAGCGCGCTGGAGCGGGCCCTGGCGCGACCGGACGAGCTGGAGGCGCTGCTGCGCGCGGACAACGAGCGTCCGGCGGTCACCCTGGTGGCTCGTCCGGGGCTGGCCACGCGCGACGAGCTCGGCGGCACCCCGCTGGCGGTCTCGCCGTACGCCGTGGCGCTGGCCGGGGGCGATCCCGGCGCGCTGGCAGCGGTGCGCGAGGGACGGGCCGGCGTGCAGGACGCGGGCTCGCAGCTGGTCGCGCTCGTGCTGGCTCGCGCCTCGGTCGAGGGCAACGACCGGCGCTGGCTCGACCTCTGCGCCGGGCCGGGTGGAAAGACCGCTCTGCTCGCGGCCCTCGCCGTGCAGCAGGGGGCGCGGGTCCTCGCCAACGAGCGCCAGCCGCACCGCGCCCGGCTGGTGGCCCAGGCCACCCGCGCGGCGACGGCGGGGCTGCTGGGCGTGGTGGCCGGTGACGGCACCCGGCCCGCGTGGCCTGCGGCCGCGTTCGACCGGTCCCTGGTCGACGCGCCGTGCACGGGGCTCGGCGCGCTGCGACGCCGGCCGGAGAGCCGCTGGCGTCGCGAGCCGTCGGACATCGGCGACCTCGTCACGCTCCAGGCAGCGCTGCTGGACGCGGCGATCGAGTCGACCCGGCCCGGGGGAGTGGTCGTCTACGCGACGTGTTCCCCGGTCGTGGAGGAGACCGCCGGCGTGGTGTCCAGGGTGCTCGGCGAGCGCGCCGACGTACGACTGGAGCCGGCGACCGCCCTGCTCCCCGAGGTCGACGACGCCGAGTCGGCGCACCTCGACGGGGCCGTGCAGCTCTGGCCGCACCGCCACGGCACCGACGCGATGTTCGTCGCAGTCCTGCGCCGGACCGGCGAGTCGGACGCGACCGCCCACTAGGATCAGGCGCGCCATGGGAATCCAGATCACGCCGAGCGTCCTCAACGCCGACCTGTCCCGCCTTGCCGACGAGGTCGCGCGGATCCCCAGCTCCGACTGGGTGCACATCGACGTGATGGACAACCACTTCGTCCCCAACCTGACCCTCGGGCTGCCGGTCTTCGAGTCCCTCGCGCGGGCGACCGACCTGCCGCTCGACGCGCACCTCATGATCGAGGACCCCGACCGGTGGGCGCCGGCGTACGCCGAGGCGGGTGCCGGCTCCGTCACGTTCCACGTCGAGGCCGCCAAGGCGCCCGTCCGGCTGGCCCGGGAGCTGCGGGCGAAGGGAGCGCGCGCCTCGATGGCGCTCAAGCCGGCCACCGGAATCGACCAGTACGCCGATGTCCTCGGCGAGCTCGACATGGTGCTCCTGATGACGGTCGAGCCCGGGTTCGGCGGGCAGAAGTTCCTCGACCTGGTGCTGCCGAAGATCCGCCGCACCCGCGAGCTGATCTCCGCCGCGGGCCTCGAGGTCTGGCTGCAGGTCGACGGCGGGGTGTCCCCGGAGACGATCGAGCGCTGCGCCGAGGCCGGTGCCGACGTCTTCGTCGCCGGGTCGGCGGTGTTCTCCGCCGACGACCCGGATGCCATGGTCCAGCAGCTGCGCAAGCTCGCCGCCGGAGCCACGCCGCACGGCTGAACCACGCACCGGCGTCGCGCCCTCATGGGCTAGTCCAGCGGAGCCGGCCTCGGGGCCAGAAGTCGCGCATGCAGCAGCATGTGCGCATGCGGATCCTGGTGGCCTCGGACCTGCACTACCGGTTGCCGCACTACGACTGGCTGGTCGGGGCCGCCGCGGACGTCGACGTGGTCGCGCTCGCGGGCGACCTCGCCGACGTGGTGAGCCCGGTGCCGCACGAGGTCCAGACCGTCGTCCTGCGGACCTACCTGCGCCGGCTCGCGGACACCGGCCCGGTGTTCGCGGCGTCCGGCAACCACGACCTGGACGGGCCGGGCACGCACGGCGAGCAGGTGGCCGGCTGGCTCAGCAGCTCCGACCACGAGCGACTCCACGTCGACGGGACCAGCGTCGACCTGGAGGACACGCGGTTCACGGTCTGCCCCTGGTGGGACGGGCCGGTCACCCGTGACGAGGTGGGCGCCCAGCTGCGCGCTGCGGCGGTGGACCGACCCGCGCGGTGGGTGTGGCTCTACCACGCGCCCCCCGCCGGGACGGCGCTGTGCAACGACGGCCGACGCACCTTCCCCGACGAGCAGCTCACCGCCTGGATCGAGGAGCTGGAGCCCGACCTGGTCTTCTGCGGTCACATCCACCAGGCGCCCTGGATCGACGGCGGCACCTGGCACGCGAGGCTCGGCAGGACCTGGGTCTTCAACGCCGGGAAGCAGATCGGCAAGGTCCCGCCCCACATCACCGTCGACACCGCGACGGCGACCGCGCACTGGTTCGGGGTGTTCGAGTCAGAGACCGTGAGCCTCGGCTGAGTGGTCGTGGTCGCCCTCAGGGTCGCGCGCCGACCCGGTGCGCGCGGCCGGCCCCTGGTGGTGCACCAGGTGGTCGAGGATCCGGTCGACCATGCCGAGGTGCCCCTCCTCGCCGGCGAACTGCTGCTTGACGTCGACCAGGTACTGCGTGAGTCCGTCCAGGCGCGAGGCCGTGGTGCGCAGAACGGCGAGAGCTGCGCCCGGCTCGCGCGTGAGGAACGCCGTGGGATCCTCGACGACGCGCACGCGGACGTCGCCGACGGCCCGCACGGTCGCGGTCGCCGGCTTGTCCAGCACCGCGGCCATCTCCCCGAACACCGCGCCCGGTGTGTCGACGCGCGCGAACGGCAGTCCGTCGTGCTCGATCACCACGACGCCCTCCTGCAGCACGTACATCCTCGTCGTGCGGCTGCCTTCGTCGATGAGGGTCTCGGACGGCGCGATCTCGAGCAGCGGCAGCCGGGCCGAGAGCGCGAGCAGATCGGTCATGGGCCCTCCCAGGCTCCGCGGGGGCTCATTCTCTCACCTCGACCGCGGGCGAGCCGGCGCGTCCGGTCCGGGCGTTCTCGACGTACGGCGGGATCCCGGACCCGACGACGCCCGGTCGGGACCGGGCGTCGTCGGCGTACCGAGGGGGCTGGCTCGTGCCGATCAGCTGTGCCCGCGCCGGCCGATCATGAGCGCGCTCCTCAACGTGCTCACCCGCGCATCGCGGGTGGAGAGCGGCGCCAGGCCGTAGGCCCGCTCGATGGTGGCGAGGATCGACGTCGTGTCGTGCCAGCCGTGGTCGACCCCCGAGTGGCTGAAGCGACCGCCGATGATCAGCGCCGGGATCCTGGTGCCGGGCCCGAACTGGTCGGCCGGGGCGACGCCCGCGTGGCTGCCCTGTCCGGGAGGCGCCATGTGGTCGCGCTGGCCGCCGAACTCGTCGTAGGTGACCACGACCAGGGTGTCCTTGCCGTCAGGGCCCCTCAGGGCCGCCTTGATCAGCCGGACCAGGTGCCTCTCGCCGCTGTGGGTGCTCGCGTAGCCGGGGTGCTCGTTCTCCTCGCCGATCGGCTTGACGAACGACACCTTCGGCAACGTCCCGGCGTGTGCTGCCGCGAAGAACGCGGTCTCGTCCTTCAGGTGGGCCCGTCCGGGCATGCCCGGCGCGTAGTTCTGGAAGTAGTTCAAAGGCTGGTGGTGGTACTGGAACAACGGGTCAGGGTGGCCAGCCGCTGCTGCGTCCCAACCGCCGGCGTACCAGTTCCACGAGATGTGCTTGGCCGACATCTCGTCGCCGATGTTGGTCTCGTAGAAGGGCTTCGTCGGGTCGACGTCGTTGATGCCCGGGAGCACGTTCGAGCCGCCCCCGCTCGGCGCCCACGACGGCTGCATGGTGTTGACCGCGTAGTTGCCGCAGGCGAAGCCGCTCACCGTGGTCGGCAGACCGCACGACTGGGTGAGCACGGCGTCGTTGTAGGCGACGGCGGGGTCAGGGTTGTAGAGGGGGTAGTTCTTGTTGGGGAAGCCGGCGGCGTCGAGGACGCTGTTCTTGCCCGCAGGGATCGCGAGCTGGCTGGTGTCCCACTGGGGCGGCTGCGCGGCGACGAGGTACTGGTGGTTGAGGAACGATCCCCCGAAGGCGCCCTGGAAGAAGTGGTCCGCCACCACGTAGTTCGGCCCCTTCCGGGAGTGCAGGTACCGGTAGACCGGCAGCTTCCTGGTGCGGTAGCGGCCCACGGTGAGACCGACGGCGTCACTGCCGGTCGCGTAACGGTCCTGCCGGCCGTGGTCGAGCTGGTACTGCTCCTGGTAGAAGCGGTGCACGAGGTCGCGGGTGCACCCACCGGGCAGGCCCTGGGGGTCGCCCTTCTGCACGCCGTTGGCGGCGAACACCGTCGGCGGAGCACAGGTCCGGTCGGCCGGCTTGATGTAGGTGGGGATCCTGAACGGCTTGCTCGAGGTGAAGTGGCTGTCGAAGGCGACCCCTCGGGCGGTCGTTCCCGAGCAGCGTGGCGTCAGCGCCCCGGGGTGGGTCGTGCCGTCGAGCCACGTGACCGTCTGCGAGGTCGTGACGAGGTTCGCGTCGTTCTGCAGCAGACAGGTGATCGGGTGGCCGGCCTGGTCGACCTGGCTCCTCCGAGCCTTGGGCTTGTGCAGCCCGTTCACCGTCTGGGCGCCCACCCGGCCCCAGCCGCCGTACAGGTTGTCGAAGCTGTGGTTCTCCTCGAAGATCACGACCAGGTGCTTGTAGCCGCCGATGGTCGGCTTCTTGCGGGCCGCCTGCGCTCCAGTGCCCTGCGCAGTCGGGACGACGACGAGCGCCAGGGCGGCGATCGTCACGAGGATGATGGTGCGAACCTTCCCAGACATGCTGGTTCTCCTGCCCTGTCGGATGAATGACGCGGGCGCCGCCCGGACAGCGTGACCCCGGAGCCCGAGGGCCGTTGGGCGAGTGACGGCCGAAGCCTCAGGATGCGCCCGGGCCCGCGTAGGGGTCAACGACTCGGCTTCTGGGTACGTGGTCGAGGCTTGGCGCGCCCATGTGACCGGCGCAACGTGGGCCGTCGGTCCCCGATGTGGCAGGCTTGTCCCACGAGTGAAGACTCGCGTGCTCTGGGATCGGTGTAATTCCGAGCCGGCGGTGACAGTCCGCGACCCGTTCGCAGCCAGCGATCGGTTGACCAGGTGGAAATCCTGGACCGACGGTGAAAGTCCGGATGGGAAGCAGCACGCGCGGCTGTCGCGAGCCGTTGACGCCCGCGACCCCTGCGCCCCCTCCCCGAGCCCGCGGCCCGGAGGAGAGAGAGGCGCATGACGACCACCCAGGTCCCCGCGAGCGCGGTCGAGCGGGCGATGCGTCGCGCCCTCGAGCTGGCGGCGTCTCCCGGCGTACCGCTCGGACCGAACCCGCGGGTCGGCTGCGTGCTCCTGGCGGCCGACGGCTCGGAGGTGGCCGAGGGCTTCCACCGGGGAGCCGGTACGCCGCACGCCGAGGCCGCCGCGCTCGCGGAGGCCGGTGAGGCCGCACGCGGTACGACGGCCGTCGTCACGCTCGAGCCCTGCAACCACACCGGCCGGACCGGGCCGTGCGCCGAGGCGCTGATCAAGGCGGGCGTGGCCCGCGTCGTGTTCGCCCAGCCGGACCCCAACCCGGTGGCCGCCGGGGGAGCCGAGGCTCTGCGTGCCGCGGGGATCGCGGTGGAGATGGGTCTCCTCGAGCGAGAGGCCCGGCAGCTGAACCGGGCCTGGACGTTCGCCCTCGAGCACGGTCGCCCGTTCGTCACCTGGAAGTTCGCCACGACCCTCGACGGCCGCAGTGCTGCCACCGACGGCAGCAGCCGCTGGGTGAGCTCGCGACCGGCGCGGGTCGACACCCACCGGCTGCGCGGGCAGTGCGACGTGATGATGGTGGGCTCCTCCACCGTCGCGATCGACGACCCCGAGCTCACGGTGCGCGACGAGTACGACCTGCCGCTCGCCCACCAACCACTGCGAGCCGTGGTGGGCCTGCGTGAGCTCCCCGAGGACAAGCGCGTCTTCAACGACCGGGCCGAGACCGTGCGACTGCGCACGCACGACCCCCGGGCGGCGCTCGCGGAGCTGTTCTCGCTCGGCAAGCGGCACGTGTTCCTCGAGGGCGGGCCGACCCTGGCCGCGGCCTTCCTGCGGGCCGGGCTGGTCGACGAGGTGGTCGCCTACGTCGCGCCGATGCTGCTGGGGGCCGGGGCCGCCGCCGTCGGCGACCTGGGCATCACCACGATCGGCGACGCGTTGCACCTGCAGATCACCGACGTGACCCCGCTCGGCAACGGGCCCGAGACCAACGTGCGCCTCACGATGAGGCCGATCCAGGCGGACCCGGACCGCCACCACCGCAACGAGGAGACAGCCTGATGTTCACCGGAATCGTCGAGGAGCTCGGCCAAGTGGCACACATCGAGCCGCTCAACGAGGCGGTCCGCCTCTCCGTGAAGGGCCCCGAGGTCGCCCGTGACGCCCGCGCGGGCGACTCGATCGCGGTCAACGGCGTGTGCCTCACCGTGGTGACCAAGGAGAAGGGCGTGTTCACCGCGGACGTCATGCTGCAGACCCTCGCCCACACCTCGCTGGGTGCTCTCCGCGTCGGCGCGCCGGTCAACCTGGAGCGCGCGGTGACCCCGACGACCCGGCTGGGCGGCCACATCGTCCAGGGACACGTGGACGGGACCGGCACGATCGTCAGCCGCACGCCGAGCGAGCACTGGGAGGTCGTGGAGATCTCGCTGCCCGTCGAGCTGAACCGCTACCTCGTCGACAAGGGCTCGATCACCGTCGACGGGATCTCGCTGACCGTCGTGGAGGTCCGCGCCGACTCGTTCACCGTGAGCCTGATCCCCGAGACCCTGGCCCGCACCACGCTGGGCTTCAAGCAGCCCGGTGACGTCGTGAACCTCGAGGTCGACGTCATCGCCAAGTACGTCGAGAAGATGGTGACCCGATGACCGACCCCCTCACTGACCCCACCAGCACTCCCCATCGCGCCGGCATCCCGCTGGACAGCGTCGAGGAGGCGATCGCGGACATCGCGGCCGGCAAGGCCGTCGTGGTGGTCGACGACGAGGACCGCGAGAACGAGGGCGACATCATCTTCGCGGCCTCGAAGGCGACCCCCGAGCTGATGGCGTTCACCATCCGCCACTCCAGCGGCGTGATCTGCGTCCCGATGCCGGCCGAGATGCTCGACCGCCTCGAGATCCCGTTGATGACACCGCACAACAAGGACCGGCTGCGGACGGCGTACACGATCTCCGTCGACGCCCGCGACGGCGTGTCGACGGGCATCTCGGCCGCCGACCGCGCGCACACCGCCCGCGTGCTGGCCGACTCCGCGACCGAACCCTGGGAGATCACCCGGCCCGGGCACGTGTTCCCGCTGCGCTACCGCGAGGGCGGCGTGCTGGTCCGGCGTGGGCACACCGAGGCGGCCGTCGACCTGGCCCGCATGGCCGGCCTCACGCCGGCCGGCGTCCTGGTCGAGGTCGTCAACGACGACGGCACGATGAAGCGCGGGCCCGAGCTGCGCGAGTTCGCCGACGAGCACGGCCTCAAGCTGATCTCGATCGAGCAGATGGTCCACCACCGGCGCCGGACCGAGACCCACGTCGAGCGGGTGGCCGAGACCCGGCTCCCGACCAAGTACGGCGACTTCACCGCGTTCGGCTACCGGATCACGGTCGACGACTCCGAGCACATCGCCCTCGTGTACGGCGACCCGGCCGACCTGCCGGGGGAGCCGGTGCTCACCCGGGTGCACAGCGAGTGCCTCACCGGAGACGTGTTCGGCTCCGCGCGCTGCGACTGCGGCCCGCAGCTCGAGGAGGCGCTGGAGCGGATCGCGGAGGAGGGCCGCGGGGTGGTGATCTACCTGCGCGGGCACGAGGGCCGCGGGATCGGGCTGCTGGCGAAGCTGCAGGCCTACCAGCTCCAGGACGGCGGACGCGACACCGTCGACGCGAACCTCGACCTCGGCCTCCCGGCCGACGCCCGCCACTACGGCGCCGCGACCCAGATCCTGCGGGACCTCGGCATCGACACGGTGCGGCTGCTGACGAACAACCCCGACAAGACCTCCAGCCTGGAGTCCTACGGCATCCCGGTCGCCGAGCGGGTCCCGCTGACGCCCCGGCCCAACGACCACAACCTGACCTACCTGCGCACCAAGCGCGACCGGATGGGCCACGACCTGCCCGACCTGGCGTCGACGCACGAGCCCTTGTTGGTTGAGCCTGCCGAAACCGACCACGCCCCGGTGGTCGACCAGCCCCCGGTGGTCGACCAGCCCCCGGTGGTTGAGCCTGCCGAAACCACCCCGACGCGAGGAGCGAGCTGATGAGCGGAGACGGCAGCCCCCAGGACCGGCCCTTCGACTGCCACGACCTGCGCGTCGCCGTCGTCGCGGCGAGCTGGCACGAGCGCGTGATGACCGGCCTGCTCGACGGGGCCCTCGACGCCCTGCGGCGGCACCAGGTCGAGTCGCCCGTCGTGGTGCGCGTGCCCGGCTCGTTCGAGCTCCCGGTCGTCGCGAGCGCCCTGGCCGCCCAGGGCTTCGACGCGGTGATCGCCCTGGGCGTGATCATCCGCGGCGGCACCCCGCACTTCGAGTACGTCTCCTCGGCCGCCACGGACGGACTGGCCCGGGTCGCCCTGGACCACAACATCGCGATCGGCTTCGGGCTGCTCACCTGCGACAACGAGCAGCAGGCCCTCGACCGGGCCGGCCTCGAGGGATCCAGCGAGGACAAGGGCTACGAGGCGACCAGCGCGGCGCTTCTCACCGCAGTGACCTTGAAGCGGATCAGGCGTCGCGAACATCTAGGCTAGGCGCGTGAAGACGTTCGAGGAGCTGTGGCAAGAGCTCAGCGAGAAGGCTGAGACGCGCCCGGCGGGCTCCGGCACGGTGCAGGCGCTCGACGCCGGCGTGCACGCGATCGGCAAGAAGGTGGTCGAGGAGGCCGCCGAGTCCTGGATGGCCGCCGAGCACGAGGGCCATGACCGGGCGGCCGAGGAGATCAGCCAGCTGCTCTACCACACGCAGGTGCTGATGCTCGCCGCCGGAATCACCCTCGACGACGTCTACGCACACCTCTAGGACCCCCATGCCTTCCACCCCAGACCCCACCTCCGGGCCGGCCGCCACCAACGGCAACGGCCGGCTGCTCCGGATCGCGCTGCCCAACAAGGGCTCGCTCGCCACCTCGGCCTCGGAGATGCTCCGCGAGGCCGGCTACCGGCAACGCTCGGACTCCAAGGAGCTCGCCCTCCTCGACGCCGCCAACGGCGTGGAGTTCTTCTACCTGCGCCCTCGTGACATCGCCCTGTACGTCGGCGAGGGCACCCTCGACATCGGCATCACCGGACGCGACCTCCTGCTCGACTCGGGGGCCAAGGCCGAGGAGGTGATGAGCCTCGGGTTCGGCCGGTCCAGCTTCCGGTTCGCCGCCCGTCCGGGGGTTCTCGGCTCGCTCGGTGACCTCGCCGGCAAGCGGATCGCGACCTCGTACGTCGGGCTGGTGCGCCGCCACCTCGAGGAGCACGGCATCGACGCGTCCGTCGTCCGCCTCGACGGAGCCGTCGAGACGAGCATCCAGCTCGGCGTCGCCGACGTGATCGCCGACGTCGTCGAGACCGGCAGCACCCTCAAGCAGGCGGGCCTGGAGATCATCGGCGACGTGCTGCTGGAGTCCGAGGCCGTGCTGATCACGCGCAGCGGGGCCGACGAGCCCGACAGCTTCGAGGTGTTCAAGCGCCGTCTCGACGGCGTCCTGGTGGCGCGGTCCTACCTGATGATGGACTACGACATCCCCGCCGACCGCGTCGAGGAGGCGGTCGCCCTGACGCCCGGCCTCGAGAGCCCCACGGTCTCGCCGCTTCATCGCGAGGGCTGGGTCGCGGTGCGCTCGATGGTCCCGAGCGCGGGGGCACAGCGGCTGATGGACGATCTCTACGGCATCGGCGCCCGGGCGATCCTGCTCACCGACATCCACGCCTGCCGGCTCTGAGGTGGCCGCGTCCGTGCCCGACCAGCCCACGCTCCCGCACACTTGGCGCCCGTACGGCGCCCGCCTGGTCGGCACCGTGCTCGGAGGACTGCTCCTGGTGCTGGTCGTCGCGGTGTGGATCGCGTGGGGCGCCGAGGTGCGCTCGCGGTTCACGCTGCTGCAGCGTTCGACGCTGGTCGGGCTCGGCGTGCTCGCCTTCGTCGGCTGGTACGCCCTGGTGCGGTCCCGCGTCACCGCGGACGCGTCCGGCGTGACGGTCGTGAACGGCTACAGCCGCCGGGTGCTCGAGTGGTCGCAGGTGCTGTCGGTCAACCTGCGCCGCGGAGCCCCGTGGGCCGGCCTCGACCTCTCCGACGGCACGTCGATCGCCCTGTTCGCGATCCAGGGGTCCGACGGCGACCGGGCCGTGCGCGCGGTCCGTGAGCTGCGCGCTCTCGTGGCGGCGCAGACGCCGACCGACCGCGACGACTGAGCGCGAGGTTCAGTCCGCGTCGGTGCGCACGACGAGGTCGGCGCGTGCCCGGGTGTCCTGCTCCGCGAACAGACGCGCCTCGTCGCGGGTCCACGCGTCCCAGTGGTCGCGCAGGGCGTCGCCGTCCCGGGCCAGCGCACGGGCCTGCCGGAGGTCCGGCGCTGCCTCGACCCAGACCAGGGTCGTGATCAGGGGCGCCCACGCGCGGTTGCCGGCGCCCACGCCCTCGAGCACGAGCAGCGGCACGGGCTCGACCTCGCGGGCCTCGGCGTACGCCCCGGCGCACCAGTCGTAGCGGCGGTAGCGTCCGCGCCGTCCCGCCGCCAGGGGCTCGAGCACCCCCAGCACCATCGGGTCGACCTCCGGCAGGCCGCCCCAGCCGGGGTAGAGGTCGTCGAGATGGAGCACCGGAGCACCCGCGAGCGAGCCGACCTCGGCGGCCAGGGTGGTCTTCCCCGAGCCGGCGGGGCCGTCGACGGCGACCAGGCGCCCGGCGCCCAGGGTCGGCGGGCGCGACCGGGCCAGCGCGAGGACCTCGGCCGCACGACCGGTCACCGAGCGATCACCAGGCGCAGCCGAGGCCGCGGTAGGTCGGGACGGTCTCCACCACTCGGTCGTCCGAGACCAGGTGCACGACGTTCGTGTGCTCGGCGAGCTCGCCCGACTTGGCGTGCCGGAACCACACCCAGTCGCCGATGGAGAGCTCGGGCACTCCCGGCCCGGTCAGCGGGGTCTGGACCTCGCCGGCGCCCTCGAGCCCGGTGAGGTGCAGGCCCGGCGGCGCCCACGGGGTCGGCGCCCGGTCCTTGCCGGTCGGACCGCTCGCGACGAACCCGCCGCCCGCGACCGTCACGATCCCGTCCGCGGGCCGGCGCACGACGGGGAGCCCGTAGAACGCCGCGGGTCGCGGGTCGAAGCTCTCGTAGTGGTCGAACAGCGTCGGCACCAGCAGGCCCGAGCCGGCGGCGACCTCGGTGACGGCGGCGTCGGCGGCGGTCGCCTCGACGCTGCCCGAGCCCCCGCCGTTCCAGAACTCCAGGTCGACCACCTCGCTCAGCGCGCGGGCGATCGCGCCGCGGCGGTCGGCGAGCTGGGTCATCGAGGCCGACTTCAGCCGGCGCACCACCATCGACTTCGCCCGCTGACCCGGTACGTCGTCCGGCACTCCGGCGACCTGGCCCTCGTAGGTCATCACCCCGACCAGCGCGAAACCGGGACGGTCGACCACGTGCCGGGCGAACCGGAGCACCTCGGCCGGGTCGTGCAGCGGTGACCGCTTCGGCCCGACGTGCGAGCGGCCCAGACGGAGGCCGGCGTCGACGTCGATCGCGACCCGGACCGGACGGTCGGCCGACCGTCCCAAGCCGCGCCGTTGCTCGTCGACCAGGTCCAGGTGCACCGGGTCGTCGACCATGAGGGTCACGGTGGCCAGCGCCCGCTCGTCGCCGAGCAGCCGGCGCAGGGCGCCTCGGTCGACGGAGGGGTAGCCGAGGACGACGTCGTCGCTGATCTCCTGGTCGCAGAGCCAGAGCGCCTCGCGCAGTGCGTAGGCGAGCACGCCGGAGAAGCCGTCACGGGCGAGGGCCCGCTCGAGCAGCGCCGGGACGCGCAACGACTTCGACGCGACCCGGATCGGCGTACCGGCGGCACGTCGCGCGAGGTCCGCCGCGTTCGCGTCGAAGGCCTCGAGGTCGACGACGACGAGCGGCGTCGCCGGGTCCTCCAGGCCCGCGACCGCATCGGTGAGCCGGCGGGCCAGCCGGTGGCGCTCGGCGGGACGTTCCTCCATGCTCAGGAGATCCCGTGCTTGCGCAGGATCGCCTCGATGTCGCCGAGGTCCTCGTCGATCGCCGGAGGACCGGAACGGCGCCGGTCGACCACCGCGGGAGTGCCCTTCGCGTCGACCTCGCGGCCGCCGCGGCCCCCCAGCACCGCCGAGGCCCCGAACAGCACCACCGAGACGCCGACGAGCACGATGCCCAGCCAGACCACGGGGCTGAAGACGAGGTGCAGCGCCCAGCGCCCCACGCTGTCGCCGATGTCGAAGGCCAGCTCGAGCACGCCGGTCAGCCACGCGGCCACGGGGAGGATCGTCCAGGCAGAGCCACGCAGCCCCGCGGCCAGCCCTCGGGCGCGCCAGCGGAAGAACGTGACCACGCCGAGCAGGACGGAGAGCGCGAACGCCAGGGCACCCCACGCGGCGGAGTCGTAGGTCATGGGTCCAGCCTACGGAGCCCCGGGCACAGGTCCACCGCGACGCTCTGGGGGGACGGCCGCCTGAGAGGATGGGCCGATGAGCTTCCACGGCGCTTCCCTCCAGGAGCCGGCCTTTCCCGACGACGACGGCAGCGCCGACCCCGAGGTCGCGGCCGCGCTCGCGGCGTACGACGCCGACCCCGCGGCGGGCCACCGGGCCGCCCTCGCTGCACTCCAGGACGCGCGTCTCCTCGTGCCGGTCGTCGCCGTCCTCACCGAGGTCGAGCACGACGACGACGGACGCGCCCGCGACAAGTCGAGCGAGATGGCCGCGGTGCTGGTCACCGGCCGCGACGGCCGCACGGCGCTGCTCGCCTTCACCTCCGTCGACACGATGCGCGCCTGGAACCCCGAGGCCCGGCCCGTGGCGGTGCCGGCGCGGGAGGCGGCACGCTCGGCGCTGCACGACGACGCGGCCGCGGTCGTCGTCGACATCACCGGCCCCGCGCTCTTCCCGATCGAGGGCCAGGACCTCCACGACCTCGCCGACGGGCTCGTGCTCCGGCCGGTCGAGGGCGGCTGGGGCTGGACCCGCCCGCTCGGTGGTTGAGCTGCGAGCCCTTCGGCAGGCTCAGGAGCCACGCCGGCGAGCCGCGAAACCTCTCGGGCTCACGCCGGTGGTTGAGGTGCGAGCGTCAGCGAGCCTCGAAACCACCCTTGGCGACCTGGCTCACCGGGTTTCGAGGCGGTTGCTGCGCAATCGCACCTCAACCATCGGGTGGTTGGGGCGCAGGCCCCCGGGTGGTTGAGGTGCGAGCGCCAGGGAGCCTCGAAACCACCCTTGGCGACCTGGCTCACCGGGTTTCGAGGCGGCTGCTGCGCAACCGCACCTCAACCATCGACTCACCGGGTTTCGAGGCGGTTGCTGCGCAACCGCACCTCAACCATCGTTGGCTGAGGTGCAAGCCTTCGGAGGCTCAGGAACCACGCCGGCGAGCCGCGGAACCCACGCGCGCCCGCCGATGTGACCTGAGCGCTCGGAGCCTGTACCCTTGTGAACGACCGATCGGGTGGCCGGGTGAGATTCCCGGGTGCTCGGTCCGACAAGTGGAGGCCTCCTCCCACCCGCACCGACCGCACCGCCCCTGATCCGTCAGGGACACCAGGTCGTCGGGTCCGGTCCAGCGGCACGGCGTACGCGTCGTGGCGTTGCATCAGGGGCTTCCGCGTGTCGGCGGGGGCCCTCTTTGCATTCACCGGGGTCCTCAACGGTCAGACCGAGAGTTCCGACCCAGGAGGACACATCAGCACCGAGCTGCGCATCAACGACCGGATTCGGGTTCCCGAGGTCCGACTCGTTGGCCCCAACGGCGAGACCGTCGGCATCGTGCCGACCGACCAGGCCCTCAAGCTGGCCCAGGAAGCCGACCTCGACCTCGTCGAGATCGCCCCCCAGGGCCGCCCGCCGGTCTGCAAGCTCATGGACTACGGGAAGTTCAAGTACGAGAACGCCCAGAAGGCCCGTGAGGCTCGACGCAACCAGACCAACACGGTGATCAAGGAGATGAAGCTCCGGCCGAAGATCGACCAGCACGACTACGAGACCAAGAAGGGTCACGTCGTGCGGTTCCTCCGCCAGGGCGACAAGGTCAAGATCACCATCATGTTCCGCGGTCGTGAGCAGCACCGCCCCGAGCTCGGGTTCCGGCTGCTGCAGAAGCTCGCGGAGGACGTCACCGAGCTCGGTTTCGTGGAGTCCTCCCCGAAGCAGGACGGCCGCAACATGACCATGGTCATCGGCCCGCACAAGAAGAAGGCCGAGGCCAAGGCGGAGGTGAAGGCGGCCAAGGAGGAGCAGGCCGCCGCGCTCCAGGCCGAGCGTGAGGCCGAGCGCGCCGAGCAGCGCGCCGCCCACACCGGACCGGCCGCCCCGAAGAAGGAACGCAAGCGTTCGGAGAACCTCGATCCCGAGATCGAAGCCTGACCGACACGGTGGGTGAGGTGCCCGGAGCAGGAGCCCCGGGTGACAGCACCGAGCACCACGACCGCCGACAGAGAAGCACCGACGTGAGAAAGAGAAACTGATGCCGAAGAACAAGTCGCACTCCGGAGCCGGCAAGCGCTTCCGGGTGACGGGATCGGGCAAGATCCTGCGCGAGAAGGCGGGCAAGCGCCACAACCTGGAGAAGAAGGCCTCCAAGGTCACGCGGCGCATGACCGGCACCACCGAGGTCGCCAAGGCCGACGTCCCCCGCGCGAAGAAGCTGCTCGGTCTCTGACCCTGGCATCCCTCCGGTGGTCGAGACCCCGGACCCGATCTTGAACAAGGAGTAACACCACATGGCACGCGTCAAGCGGGCGGTCAACGCCCAGAAGAAGCGCCGGGTCGTCCTCGAGCGCGCCTCCGGCTACCGGGGTCAGCGTTCGCGGCTCTACCGCAAGGCCAAGGAGCAGGTCACCCACTCGCTGGTCTACAGCTACAACGACCGGCGCAAGAAGAAGGGCGAGTTCCGCAAGCTCTGGATCCAGCGGATCAACGCCGGCGCGCGCGCCAACGGGCTGACCTACAACCGCTTCATCCAGGGCCTCGGCCTGGCGGGCGTCGAGGTCGACCGCAAGATCCTCGCCGACCTGGCCGTGAACGACCTGCCCGCGTTCGTGGCGCTCGTCGAGGTCGCCAAGGCCGCCCTGCCGGAGGACGTCAACGCCCCGGTCTCGGCCTGACCGACCTGATGCTTCCCCTGACCGTCGGTAACAGCCGGGTCAAGGAAGCGCGGAAGCTCAGCCGCCGCTCGGTTCGTACCGAGCGGCGGCTCTTCCTTGCCGACGGCCCCAAGGCGGTCGAGGGCGCCCTCGAGGCGGGTCGAGTGGTCGAGGTCTTCGCCACCCCGGACGCCGCCCGCGCGTACGCCGGGCTGCTCACGGACGCGCCCGTGACCCTGGTCGACGACCGGGCGCTGGCCTCGTTGAGCGACAGCGTGACCCCCGCCGGACTCGTCGCGGTGTGCCGCTTCCTCGACGTGGACCTCGGCGCGCTCACCGGTGGCTCCGGCCCGGTCGTGGTGTGCGCCGACGTACGGGATCCCGGCAACGCCGGCACGATCATCCGCACCGCCGACGCGGTGGCCGCCGCCGGGGTCGTGCTGGCCGGCAACAGCGTCGACGCGTACAACGAGAAGACCGTCCGGGCGACGGTGGGCTCGCTGTTCCACGTGGGCCTCACGATCGACGGCGACACGGCGAGCGTCGTCGCCCGGCTCCAAGGTGCCGGCTACCGCGTCCTCGCCGCCGACGGTGCCGGTGAGGTCGACCTCTTCGACGCCGACGAGCTCCTCACCGGCAAGGTCGCCTGGCTCTTCGGCAACGAGGCCTGGGGCCTGCCGGCCGACCTGGCCGCGCTCGCCGACCACCGGGTGGCGATCCCGATCCTCGGACGGGCCGAGAGCCTCAACCTCGCCACCGCCGCGGCGGTGTGCCTCTATGCGTCGGCAGCGGCGGCCACGAGGATGGGCCGATGAGGTCGTCGCTGCTGACTCCGCTCGGCCTGGTGCTCGTGCTGGTCGGCCTCGTGTGGACCGCGCAGGGGATCGGCTGGCTCGGCGGCAGCCCGATGACCGGGAAGACGTTGTGGGCGGTCCTCGGGCCGCTGCTCGCCCTGGCGGGCGCGGCGCTGGCCTACGCCGGCGTACGCCGACGCGGCTGAGCGAAGTCACGGCGCCACGGCCCCAGCGGCGTACGCTCGAGGCGTGAAGAGCGAGGACTACCGGCACCTCCCCGAGCCCGTGCGGCCGGAGGACATGGTCGCCGAGGTGGACACCCGTCCGGTGCCCGACCCCGATGCGGGCATCAACCGCGACGCCGCCAACGCGCTGGAGGCCGGCGGCTGAGCGGTCGACCGACCTCGCGCCGCTAGGGTCGGAACGTGCCCGACCTCGACCACGACCAGGAGCTCTGGGACGCGCTGCCCGACGGCGTCGTGATCGCCGATGCCGAGGCCGTCGTCCGTCTGGTCAACGCGCCCGCTCGGCGGATGCTCGGCGACGGGGCGGTGCCCGGCGCAGCCCTGACCGACGTCCTGGCGCTGCAGGACCAGGACGCCCGCGACTGGTACTCGTCGAACCAGCCCTACCGCGGGCTCGACAGTCGCACGGGGATCCCGGAGCAGTCCTGGTTGCTGCCCGACGGCAGCGAGGTGCTGGTCACCGCGCGGATCGGCCGCAGCGGCCGCCACGGGCCGGTCGAGCGGGTCGCCGTCGTGCTGCGCAGCGGTCGCGGGCGCGCGCGGCTGGACCGCGACCGCTCCGACCTCGTGGCGACCGTGGCCCACGAGCTGCGCTCCCCGCTCACCGGCGTGAAGGGCTTCGTCACGACGCTGCTGAGCAAGTGGGACCGGCTCAACGACGAGCAGAAGAAGCTCATGCTCACCACGGTGAGCACCGACGCGGAGCGGCTCTCGCGCCTGATCACCGAGCTCCTCGACGTCGCCCGGATCGACACCGGGAGGTTGCCGCTGTACCCCCGCGAGATCGACGCGATCCCGGTCCTGGACCGGGTCGCGGAGTCCGTGCGTGCCGGCACGAGCCGGACGATCACCATCCGCCACGCGACGCCGTCCGCTGCTGCCTTTGCCGACCCGGACAAGTTCGTGCAGGTGGTCACGAACCTGGTCGACAACGCGGTCCGGCACGGTGAGGGCGAGGTCACGCTCACCTCGGAGCCCGGCCCGCTGGGGCTGAGGATCACGGTCGACGACCAGGGGGAGGGGATCCCCGAGGCGCTGCGCGATCGGGTCTTCACGAAGTTCTGGAAGCACGGCACGCGGGGCGGATCCGGCCTGGGCATGTACATCGTCAACGGCCTGGTCAGGGTCCACGGCGGCGAGCTCGCCATTCTCGACGCACCGGCGGGCGGCGCCCGGATCGTCATCGACTGGCCGGCGCAGGATCGTCGCTCCTGACCGCGTTCGCGGGAACTGGTTCGTCGCCCACCGCGGCGACTTCCTAGACTGCAGCCGCGAGGCGACACCAGGTCGCACCGAGGCGACACGATGTCGCCACCCGGCGCACGCGCAACCGCAACGAGAGGCACTCATGTCCGGACCGAACAGCTCCTACGACCCCGTGCAGGTGACCCCGCTCGGGGAGGAGCAGGTCTTTGCGATGCGCGACGCGGCCCTGGCCGCGATCGCCGCGGCGGCCGACCTCGACGAGCTCAAGCGGGTGCGCACCGAGCACGCGGGTGACCGCTCGCCGCTCGGGCTGGCGAACCGCGAGATCGGCGCGCTGCCCCCGCAGGCGCGCAAGGAGGCCGGCCTCCGTGTCGGCCAGGCCCGCGGCGCCGTGAACCAGGCCCTGGCGGCGCGGTCGGAGGAGCTCGAGGCCGAGGCCGAGGACCGCATGCTGGCCGAGGAGACCGTCGACGTCACGCTGCCGTGGGACCGGATGCCGCGAGGAGCCCGGCACCCGATCACGATGATGTCCGACCGGATCGCCGACATCTTCGTCGCGATGGGCTGGGAGGTCGCCGAGGGCCCGCTGGTCGAGGCCGAGTGGCTGAACTTCGACGCGCTCAACCTCGGGGCCGACCACCCCGCACGCACGATGCAGGACACGTTCTGGACCGAGCCGGCCGAGAACCACGTGGTGCTCCGCACCCACACCTCACCGGTGCAGGCGCGCACGATGCTGACACGTGAGCCACCGATCTACGTGGTCTGCCCGGGGCGCGTCTTCCGCACCGACGAGTACGACGCCACGCACAGCCCGATGTTCCACCAGGTCGAGGGCCTCGTGGTCGACGAGGGCATCACCATGGCCCACCTGAAGGGCTCGCTGGACCACTTCGCCCAGGCGGTGTTCGGCGAAGGCATCACGACCCGGTTCCGGCCGTCGTACTTCCCGTTCACCGAGCCGAGCGCCGAGGTCGACCTGGTCTGCTTCGTGTGCCGGGGCACCGGCGAGGTGCCCGCACCGGACGCCGACGGGGGCACCGGTCAGTCCGTCACCTGCCGCACCTGCCGTGGCGAGGGCTGGATCGAGTGGGGTGGCTGCGGCGTGGTCAACCCGAGCGTGCTGGTCGCGTGCGGCGTCGACCCCGACCGCTACACCGGGTTCGCCTTCGGCATGGGCATCGACCGCACCCTGATGTTCCGCCACGGGGTGGAGGACCTGCGCAGCTTCTTCGAGGGTGACGTCCGCTTCAGCCGCGCCTTCGGAACGGAGATCTGAGCATGGCCGCGACACTCTCGTCCATGGCCTGCTGCGCGACGCCGCGCGGGCGCCTGGACTTCGTTGTCGTCAGTCGCCGATGCTCCGCATCGGCTCCCTCCTCCGCCTTGCCAGGCACTCCGCGCGACGCCGCTCGCGACGGCCGAGACGAGAGCGACGCGACCTCATGAAGGCACCTGTCTCCTGGATCAAGGAGTACGTCGACCTGCCCGCCGACGTGACGACCGACGAGCTCGCCCACCGGCTCACGGCGCTCGGGCTCAAGCTCGAGGCGATCGAGCGCGCCGGCGGTGACATCACCGGCCCCCTGGTCGTGGGTCGCGTGCTCACGATGGAGCCCGAGCCGCAGAAGAACGGCAAGACGATCAACTGGTGCACGGTCGACGTCGGCTCGGCCAACGGCACCGGCGAGCCCCAGGGCATCGTCTGCGGCGCGCACAACTTCGCGCCGGGCGACCTCGTGGTCGTGGTCCTGCCCGGGGGAGTGCTGCCCGGCGGGTTCGAGATCTCCGAGCGCAAGACCTACGGGCACGTCTCGGCGGGCATGATCTGCTCCGCCCGCGAGCTCGGCCTCGGGGACGACCACGCAGGCATCATCGTGCTGCCGGCTGGAGCCGGTCAGCCGGGCGACGACGCGTTCGACGTGCTGGGGCTGCGCGAGGAAGTGATCGAGTTCGAGATCAACCCCGACCGTGCGTACGCCCTCTCGTTGCGAGGTGTCGCACGCGAGGCGGCGCTCGCCTACGACGCGCCGTACGTCGACCCGGCGGCGCGAGTGACGCCCGAGCCGAACGACCAGGGCTACCCGGTGATCATCGACGACCCGACCGGCTGCCCTGTCTTCGTGGCCCGCACGGTCTCGGGGTTCGACCCGTCCGCTCCGACGCCTGACTGGATGGCGCGACGGCTGCAGCAGGCGGGCATGCGCCCGATCTCGCTGGGCGTCGACGTCACCAACTACGTGATGCTCGAGCTCGGCCACCCGATCCACGGGTACGACGCGGACCGGCTGGCCGGGCCGATCCGGGTCCGTCGGGCCACCGAGGGCGAGCGCCTGACCACGCTCGACGGCGCGCGCCGGGTGCTGTCGGCCGAGGACCTGGTCGTGACCGACGACTCCGGCCCGATCGGGCTGGGTGGGGTGATGGGCGGCGAGACCACCGAGATGTCGGAGGCCACGACCCGGATCCTGGTCGAGGTCGCGTCCTGGGACCCCGTGTCGATGTTCCGCACCGGCAAGCGCCACAAGCTCACCTCCGAGGCCGGCAAGCGCAACGAGCGCGGCGTCGACCCGACCATCCCCGAGGCGGCGGCCGACCGCGTGGTCGAGCTGCTGGTCGCGCACGGAGGGGCCACGGCCGATCCGGGTGTCACCAAGGTCGGCGAGGCGCCGGCGACGCCCGCGATCCAGATCGCGGCCGACCTCCCCGCGCGCGTGACGGGCATGCCGATCGAGCCGGCCACCGTGATCAGCTGCCTGGAGGCGATCGGCTGCAACGTCGACGGCGAGGAGCACCTCGTCGTCGTCCCGCCGCCGTGGCGTCGCGACCTCACCGACCCGTTCGACCTCGTGGAGGAGGTCGCCCGGATCGTCGGCTACGACCAGGTCCCGTCGGTGGTCCCGGTCGCACCGGCAGGCCGCGGGCTGACGCAGGGCCAGCTGCTGCGACGGCGGGTCGGTCGCACGCTCGCCGGCGACGGGTTCGTCGAGGTGCTCACCTTCCCCTTCGTGGGCTCCGAGGCGTTCGACGCGCTCGGGCTCGACGCCGGCGACCCGCGTCGTACGGCGCTCCGGCTGGCCAACCCGCTGTCCGCCGAAGCGCCGCTGATGACCACGACGCTGCTTCCGGGCCTGCTCGAGACCGTCGCCCGCAACCTGGGCCGCGGGACCACCGACCTGGCCCTGTTCGAGATCGCGACGGTCACGCTCCCCAACGTCGGCGTCGCGGCGCCGATCCTGCCGGTCGACCGCAGGCCGACCGACGGTGAGTGGGACGACCTCCAGAAGGCCCTGCCCGACCAGCCGCTGCACCTGGCGCTCGCGCTCGCCGGCGACCGCGAACTCAGCGGCTGGTGGGGCCCGGGACGTGCGGCCACGTGGAGCGACGCCGTCGCAGGAGTACGCGACGTTGCCGCGGCTCTCGGCGTGACGGTCGACGTGCGCGCCGCGCACCAGGCCCCGTGGCACCCGGGCCGGTGCGCGGAGATCACCGTCACCGACGGCATGGGGGCCCAGCGTGCCCTCGGGTACGCCGGTGAGCTGCACCCGCGGGTCTGCAAGGCGTTCGGCGTGCCGGCGCGCACGGCGGTCGCCGAGATCGACCTCTCGGCGCTCCTCGACCTGGCGGTCGAGGTCGTGCCGGCGCCCTCGCTGTCGTCCTACCCGGTCGCCAAGGAGGATGTCGCCCTGGTCGTCGACGAGTCCGTGCCGGCCGAGACGCTGGCCCGCACGCTGCGCGAGGGGGCGGGGGAGCTCTGCGAGTCGGTGCGGCTGTTCGACGTCTACACCGGCGAGCAGATCGGTGCGGGCCGCAAGTCGCTCGCCTTCGCCCTGCGCTTCCGGGCTCCTGACCGCACGCTCACCGAAGCCGAGACCGCGGCCGCGCGCAACGCCGCCGTGGCGCTCGCGGCCGAGCGGCACGGCGCCGAGCAGCGCACTTGAGCCTCGGCTCAGGAGGGGCGGGCGCCGCTCAGGTCGGCGGTCACGACGACTGCGTCCGCGAGTCGCTCGCCGGTCGCGGCGTACCGGATGCCGACCATCACCAGGCGACCCCGGACGTGCCGGGTGATCTGCTGCGAAGACGCGAGGCCCGACACGGGCATCCGCGCGGAGGCGACCACGGTGTAGGTCAGCGTCCCGGCATCGGTGCGGATGCTCACGGTCGCGCCGGTGCGCAGCTGGGGCAGGTGGCCGAAGGCCCCCTCGCCCCCCGTCAGCACCTTGCCGACCACCACGACCGTGTCGGTGCCGGGGCTGCCGGGGGAGCCCCGCGGCGCCAGACGGGCGACCTCGGCGGTGGAGGCGGGCTCGATCGTGCTGACGGCGCTGTCGAACCCGGTGTCGAGCAGGGGGCCGGCCTGCAGGCGACGGGGTGCCTCGGGAGCGACCTTCGCCAGGTGCGGCCGCGGGGTGGCCGGGGGCGCGGAGGTCGCGGGAGGCTGCGGTGCCGGCGTCGTCGCTCGCGGGGAGACCGACGGGATCGGCAGGTCGGTCGCGGTCTGGTCCGGTGCGCTCGTCGGTGAGGCGACGAGGCGGTGCACGCCGAACCAGGTCGCCGGCACCAGCGCGAGCACCACCGCCACCGCGACCGCCCAGCCCTGTCGGCGCCCGGGGCGCTCCCGGGTCCGCTGGGTCTTCTGGGCGCGATGGCTGCCGGCCACGGTTCCTGACCTGTGCTCCGAGATCGGTTCGAGAGGACGGGCTGCTGCTGGCCGGAGTCTAGTGTGGGGGTCTCGCCCCGTGCCGTCGTTTTCGGCCTCCCGCGCCCGGACCGGCATCGCGCAAACATGCAGAGGTATGTATAGTCATGCACATGAAGCCGATCAGGGTGGCGGTGGCCGGAGCCAGCGGGTACGCCGGCGGTGAGGTGCTGCGCCTGTTGCTCGGACATCCCGCGGTCACGATCGGGGCGGTGACCGGCTCGTCCAACGCCGGGCAGCCGCTGGGAGCTCTGCAGCCGCACCTCGTCCCGCTCGCCGAGCGGGTGCTCGAGGAGACGACGGTCGAGGTGCTCGCCGGCCACGACGTGGTGTTCCTCGCCCTCCCGCACGGCGAGTCCGCCCGGTACGCCGACGCGCTGGCCGCGCTCGACGGCGGCGAGGACACCGTGGTGATCGACTGCGGCGCCGACTTCCGGCTGACCGACCCGGCCGCCTGGGAGCGGTTCTACGGCTCGCCGCACGCGGGCTCCTGGCCCTACGGCCTGCCGGAGCTCCCCGGCCAGCGCGAGGTGCTGCGTGGCGCGCGGCGGATCGCGGTCCCGGGCTGCTACCCGACGGTGTCCACGCTCGCGCTCGCACCCGCCGTCGCGGCGGGCATCGTCGAGCCCGACGACCTGGTCGTCGTCGCGGCCTCGGGCACGAGCGGAGCCGGCAAGGCCAGCAAGCCGCACCTGCTCGGGAGCGAGGTGATGGGCAGCGTCTCGGCGTACGGCGTCGGCGGCGTGCACCGGCACACCCCCGAGATCGTCCAGAACCTCTCGGGCCTGACGGGGGAGCAGGTGAAGGTCAGCTTCACGCCGCTCCTCGTGCCGATGCCCCGGGGCATCCTGGCGACCTGCACCGCGTCGGTGGTCGCGGGCGTCGGCGCCGAGGAGGTCCGGGCGGCGTACCAGAAGGCGTACGCCGACGAGCCGTTCGTGCACCTGCTGCCGGAGGGCCAGTGGCCGACGACCAAGGCGGTGCTCGGCTCCAACGCCGTCCACCTCCAGGTCACGCTCGACGCCGCCGCGGGCCGGATGGTCGCGGTCGGCGCCGTCGACAACCTCGCGAAGGGCACCGGCGGAGCCGCCGTCCAGTGCATGAACCTGGCGCTCGGCCTGCCGGAGGAGACCGGCCTGACCGCGGTGGGGGTCGCCCCGTGAGCGACGCCCCGGACGACGTCGCCGCTCCGACGTACTCGCTGCACCGCTACCCCGAGAAGCTCATCGTCGCCGGGCTGCCCCCCGGGTCCGACGTGCCCGCCTGGGCCGAGTCGGCCACGCTGTTCTCGATCAGCGCGACGGCCACCGAGACAACCGTCGTCTGCGCCGGGCGGTCGGTGCCGAAGAAGGTCAAGCAGGAAGGACCGTTCACGGCGTTCGCCGTCGAGGGTCCGCTGGACTTCGCGCTCACCGGCGTCCTGCACACGCTTCTCGGTCCCCTGGCCGAGGCCGGCATCAGCGTCTTCACGATCTCGACCTTCCCGACCGACTGGATCCTGGTGCCGACCGAGAAGGCCGACGCGGCGGCCGAGGCGTGGCGACGACGAGGGCACAGCGTCTCCGTCGCCCCCGTCGCTTCTCCCCGAAAGAGCTGAGCATGTCCGTCACCCACCCCGCCGGCTTCGTCGCGGCCGGTGTCCCCGCCGGCCTGAAGAGCACCGGTGCACCCGATCTCGCCCTGGTCGTCAACCAGGGCCCGACCTTCGACTCCGCCAGCGTGTTCACCGCCAACCGCTGCAAGGCCAACCCCGTTCTGTGGAGCCAGGAGGCGGTCAAGGACGGCACCGTCCGCGCCGTCGTCCTCAACTCCGGCGGTGCGAACTGCTACACCGGGCCGGAAGGCTTCCAGACCACGCACGCCGTCGCCGAGCAGGTCGCCGCCGGGCTCGGCATCGGCCCGATCGACGTCGTGGTCTGCTCGACCGGGCTGATCGGCCTGACCAACCCCCGGCAGAACCTCCTCGACGGCGTCGACGCGGCGCTCGCCTCCCTCGGGCCGTACGGCGAGGACGCAGCCCGGGCGATCATGACCACGGACACCGTGCCCAAGCAGGTCGTGGTGGAGGGCGCCGGGTGGAGCATCGGCGGCATGGCCAAGGGAGCGGGCATGCTCGCGCCGCAGCTGGCCACCATGCTGGTCGTGCTCACCACCGACGCGATCGTGCCGGCCGCCGACCTGGACACCGCACTGCGCGCGGCGACCCGGGTCAGCTTCGACCGGCTGGACTCCGACGGCTGCATGTCGACCAACGACACGGTCACCCTGATGGCCAGCGGCGCGAGCGGGATAACCCCGACGCCCGAGGACTTCACCCACGCCCTGACGCGGGCGTGCTCCGACCTCGCGATGCTGCTGCTCGCCGACGCCGAGGGTGCCGACCACGAGATCGCGATCACCGTCCTCAACGCCGCGACCGAGCAGGACGCCGTCGACGTGGGCCGGAGCGTGGCGCGCAGCAACCTCTTCAAGGCGGCGGTCTTCGGCAAGGATCCCAACTGGGGCCGGGTGCTGGCCAGCATCGGCACCACCGCCGCCGCCTTCGACCCAGCGGACCTCGACGTCGCGATGAACGGCGTCTGGGTGTGCCGGTCCTCGACCCCGGCCGAGGACCCGGCGCTGGTGGACCTCGCCCCACGCCAGGTCAGCGTGACCATCGACCTCAAGGCCGGCGGCGAACGGGCCACGATCTGGACCAACGACCTGACCCACGCCTACGTCCACGAGAACAGCGCGTACTCCTCATGACCACTCCGGAGAAGGGCGGGCCCGACCCCGCCAAGGCAGCCACCCTGGCCGCGGCCCTGCCGTGGCTGATGAAGTACCACGGCAAGATCATCGTGGTGAAGTACGGCGGCAACGCCATGGTCGACGACACCCTGAAGAAGGCCTTCGCCGAGGACGTCGTCTTCCTGCGCATGGCCGGGTTCAAGCCCGTCGTCGTGCACGGCGGCGGTCCGCAGATCTCCCAGATGCTCGACCGGCTGGGCATCGAGAGCGAGTTCCGTGGTGGGCTCCGGGTCACCACCGACGAGGCGATGGACGTCGTCCGGATGGTGCTGGTCGGCCAGGTGCAGCGCGAGCTGGTCGGCCTGATCAACCGGCACGGCCCGCTCGCCGTCGGCCTGTCCGGGGAGGACGGCGGGCTGTTCACCGCGGCCCGCACCGGCCTGGTCATCGACGGCGAGGAGGTCGACCTCGGCCTCGTCGGCGAGGTCGCGTCGGTGCGTCCCGAGGCCGTGCTGGACGTGATCGAGGCCGGTCGCATCCCCGTGATCTCGTCGGTCGCGCCCGACCCGGAGGGCGCGGTCCACAACGTCAACGCCGACACCGCCGCCGCCGCGCTCGCGGTCGCTCTCGGTGCCGAGAAGCTGCTCGTCCTCACCGATGTCGAGGGCCTCTACGAGAACTGGCCCGACAGCGACGACGTGATCGGCGAGATCAGCCCGGAGGCGCTGCGCGCGATGCTGCCGACCCTGGCCAGCGGCATGGTGCCGAAGATGACGGCGTGCCTGGCCGCGATCGAGGGCGGCGTGCCGCGCACGACCGTGGTCGACGGCCGCGAGCCGCACGCGGTCCTCCTCGAGATCTTCACCGACGAGGGCGTCGGCACGCAGGTGCTGCCCGGCGTCGAGACCAAGACCCGGAAGGCGAGGGCGGCCCAATGAGCGAGCCAGTGAACGAGCCGTCGAGCATCAAGGACCGGTACTCCGCGGCGCTGATGAACACCTTCGGCCCGCCGCGGCTCGCGCTCGTCCGCGGCGAGGGCGCACACGTGTGGGACGAGGACGGCAGGGAGTACGTCGACCTGTTCGGCGGCATCGCCGTCAACGCCCTGGGCCACGCGCACCCGGCCCTGGTCGACGCCGTGGCAGGGCAGCTCCGCACGCTCGGGCACGTCTCGAACTTCTTCACCAGCGGGCCGCAGGTCGAGCTCGCCGAGCGCCTGCTCGCCCTCCTCGGCGCATCGGGCCGCGTCTTCTTCACCAACTCCGGCACGGAGGCCAACGAGGCGGCCTTCAAGATGACCCGCCGCACCGGCCGGACCCGGCTGGTCGCGATGGAGGGCGCGTTCCACGGCCGGACGATGGGCGCGCTCGCGCTGACCGCCAAGGCGGCGTACCGGGAGCCGTTCGAGCCGCTTCCCGGCGAGGTCACCTTCGTCCCGTACGGCGATGCCGCGGCGCTCGCCGCGGCGGTCGACGACACCACCGCGGCGGTCGTCGTGGAGCCGATCCAGGGCGAGGCCGGCGTCGTGGTCCCGCCCGAGGGCTTCCTGGCAGCAGCGCGCGAGATCACCTCGGCCCACGGCGCCCTGCTCTGGGTCGACGAGGTGCAGACCGGCGTCGGCCGCACCGGCGACTGGTTCGCCCACGCCCGGGACGGTGTCGTTCCCGACATCGTGACGCTCGCGAAGGGGCTCGGCGGCGGGGTCCCGATCGGTGCCGCGATCGCGGTGGGCGCGGCCTCGACCCTCCTGCAGCCCGGCAACCACGGCACCACCTTCGGCGGCAACCCGGTCGCCTGCGCGGCCGCCTTGGCGGTCCTCGACACGATCGAGAAGGAGTCCCTGCTCGCCGCCGCGGTCGAGCGCGGCGACCAGCTCACGCGCATCCTGCTCGCCGAGCAGGAGGTCACCGACGTCGAGGGCCGCGGGCTCCTGCTGGGTGCGCAGCTCGCCGACGAGCGGGCGGCACAGGTCGTGGCCCGGGCCCAGGAGCGTGGCTTCCTGCTCAACAACACCGGCCCGGCCCGTCTGCGGTTCGCCCCGCCGCTCACCGTGCCGGCGGACGACCTTGCCGCGTTCGGTGCGGTGTGGGCCGAGATCCTGGAGGCGGACGCATGAGGCACTTCCTGCGCGACGACGACCTGACCCCCGCGGAGCAGGCCGAGGTGCTCGACCTCGCCGCCGACCTCAAGGCCGACCCGTACGCGATGAACCCTCTCGCCGGCCCGAAGACCGTGGCGATCATCTTCGACAAGCCCACGCTGCGCACGCAGGCGTCCTTCGTCGCCGGGGTGGCCGAGCTCGGTGGCCACCCGATGGTGGTCGACGGCAACCTCGCCCAGATCGGGACGCGCGAGTCCATCGCCGACGTCGCCCGGGTGCTGGGCCGGCAGGCGAGCATGATCGTCTGGCGCACGCACGACCAGAGCCGGATCGACGAGATGGCGGCCTACGCCGGCGTGCCGGTGATCAATGCCCTCACCGACCAGTTCCACCCCTGCCAGACGCTCGCCGACCTGCTCACCGTGCGCGAGCACAAGGGCGGCACGGCGGGGCTGACCATGGCCTTCCTCGGTGACGCGGCGAGCAACATGAGCCACTCCTACCTGCTCTCCGGCGCGACGGCTGGCATGCACGTCCGGGTCAGCGGGCCGGAGGCGTACCAGCCGGACCCGGAGATCCTCGCGCGTGCCCAGCAGATCGCGGCGAGCACCGGTGGCTCGGCGCAGTTCGTGCCGGGCGCGGACGAGGCCGCGACCGGTGCCGACGTGCTGATCACCGACACGTGGATCTCGATGGGCAAGGAGCAGGAGTCCGCCGAGCGCGCCGAGGTCTTTGCGCCGTGGCGGCTCGACAGCAGGTTGCTCGGCCTCGGACGCGACGCGATCGTGATGCACTGCCTCCCGGCGTACCGCGGCAAGGAGGTCACGGCCGACGTCCTCGACGGCCCGAGCAGCGTGATCTGGGACGAGGCCGAGAACCGTCGCCACGCCCAGAAGGCGATCCTGACGTGGCTGCTGCGATGACCGACCCGCAGGCTGCCTCGGGCCACCCCTTGATCCCGCTCACCAAGAGCGCGCGCCAGCAGAAGATCGTCGAGCTGCTGGCCACCACGGAGGTGCACTCCCAGACCGAGCTGGCCGACCTGCTCCACCAGGCCGGGGTCACGGTCACCCAGGCGACGCTGTCGCGGGACCTCGTGGAGCTAGACGCGGTGAAGGTGCGGGCGCCCTCCGGGCAGCTCGTGTACGCCGTCCCGGGCGAGGGCGGCGACCGCCGGCCCGTGCTCGCCCACGAGTCGGCCGCGTCCGAGGCCCGCCTGGCCAGGCTGTGCGCGGACCTGCTCGTCTCGGCCGACGCCTCGGCCAACCTGGTGGTGCTGCGGACGCCGCCCGGCGCCGCCAACTTCCTCGCCTCGGCGCTGGACAAGGCCGAGCTCGGCAACGTGCTGGGCACGATCGCCGGCGACGACACCGTCCTGGTCATCTCCCGCGACCCCGACGGCGGCGACCCGCTCGCTCAGCGCCTCCTCGCGCTCGCCAACGGAACCGAGCCGCCCTCCGGTGGTTGAGGTGCGAGCGCCAGCGAGCCTCGAAACCGCCACACTCCCGATGGCCGGTGGTTGAGGTGCGAGCGCCAGCGAGCCTCGAAACCACCCTCCCGACGCACCGAGGAACACGATGACCGACACCAACGCAGGCACCACCGGCACCGGCAAGCTCTGGGGCGGCCGCTTCGCGGGCGGACCGAGCCCGGAGCTCGAGGCCCTGTCCCGCAGCACGCACTTCGACTGGCGCCTGGTGCCCTACGATCTCGCCGGGTCCCGCGCGCACGCCCGGGCCCTGCACGCCGCCGGTCTGGTCAGCGACGCCGACCTTGCGGCACTGCTCGGCGGGCTGGACGCGCTGGGGGAGCGCTTCGCCGCCGGCACGCTGCAGCCCGACCCGACCGACGAGGATGTCCACGGCGCCCTCGAGCGGATGCTGCTCGCCGAGATCGGCGCCGAGGTCGGGGGCAAGATCCGCGCCGGGCGGAGCCGCAACGACCAGATCGCCACCCTCTTCAAGGTGTTCCTGCGCGACCACGGTCGTATGATCGCCGGGCAGGTCCTCGACCTCGTCGAGGCCCTCGCTGGGCAGGCCGAGACCCACCTCGGCGCGATCATGCCCGGACGCACCCACCTCCAGCACGCGCAGCCGGTGCTGCTCTCGCACCACCTGCTGGCGCACGCCTGGCCGCTGCTGCGCGACGTCGAGCGCCTGCGCGACTGGGACGCGCGGGTCGCTGCCGACTCGCCGTACGGGTCCGGCGCGCTCGCCGGCTCCAGCCTCGACCTCGATCCCGAGCAGGTCGCCCACGACCTCGGCTTCGCCGGCTCGACCGCGAACTCCATCGACGGCACGGCCGCACGCGACTTCGTCGCGGAGTTCGCGTTCGTGACGGCCATGATCGGCGTCGACGTCAGCCGGATCGCCGAGGAGGTGATCCTCTGGGCGACCAGGGAGTTCGGCTTCGTGCGTCTCGACGACGGCTTCTCGACCGGGTCGAGCATCATGCCGCAGAAGAAGAACCCGGACATCTCCGAGCTCGCCCGCGGCAAGGCGGGTCGCCTGATCGGCAACCTGACCGGCCTGCTGGCGACCCTGAAGGCCCTGCCCCTGGCCTACAACCGTGACCTCCAGGAGGACAAGGAGCCGGTCTTCGACTCGGTCGACACGCTCGAGGTGCTGCTGCCGGCGTTCACCGGTCAGGTCGCGACGCTGACCTTCGACACCGCCCGCATGGCCGAGCTCGCGCCCCAGGGGTTCTCGCTGGCCACCGACATCGCCGAGTGGCTGGTCCGCGAGGGCGTGCCGTTCCGGGTCGCGCACGAGCTCGCCGGCGCGTGCGTACGCCGCTGCGAGGAGCTCGGCATCGAGCTGCACGAGCTCACCGACGAGCAGTTCGCCACGATCGACCCGCGCCTCACCCCGGGAGTCCGCGACGTGCTCACCGCGGAGGGTTCGGTCGCGTCCCGTCGAGGCCGCGGCGGCACCGCCCCCGACCGGGTCCGTGAGCAGCTCGCCGAGCTCCGCACGGCCGCCGGCGCGTTGAGTGGCCAGTTCGTCACCGTCGAGTAGCCCGTTCGTGCAGGCGGGCCTGGGGACCGCGCACCTGCTCGGCCCCGACGTCAACGGTCCCCGAACCACGCCTCCCGCACGGACTTCGGCACGCACATCGCCCAGGCGTCGGTGACCAGCTCGCGCAGCTCCTCGACGTCGAGCGCCTCCATCCGCGCCACCACCCACTGGTAGCGCATGTCGGACGGTCGGGGGAGCAGGAACTTCTCCGGCTCACCGGCGACCAGCGCCTCGCGCTCCTCGCGCGGGAAGCCGAACCCCAGGAGGGTCTCGTCGGGCGAGACCGACGCGAACACCAGCGAGCCGACCCGGAACTTGCGGTGCTCGCGCACCCAGGCCTCGTAGGCGCGGGGGAGCGACAGGGCGACGTCACGGACGTCCTCGGCGGTCACCGGCATACTGGCGAGCATGCCCGGCCGCACCGACACGCTCGAGGGTGTCCTCGCCGGTCCGGTGCTGGAGGCGGCGCCTCGCCTGCTCGGGGCGGTGCTCCGCCACGACGGCGTCGCGGTGCGGCTCACCGAGGTCGAGGCGTACGACGGCTCCAACGACCCGGGCTCCCACGCCTACCGCGGACCCACGCCACGCACCGAGGTCATGTTCGGCCCGCCGGGCAGGCTGTACGTCTACTTCACCTACGGGATGCACCACTGCGCCAACGTCGTCTGCGGTCCCGACGGGACCGCCTCGGCCGTCCTGCTCCGGGCCGGGGAGGTCGTCGAGGGCCTCGACATCGCCCGCGAGCGCCGCGGAGCGCACCCCGACCGGGATCTCGCCCGGGGCCCTGCCCGGCTCTGCAGCGCACTGGGCCTCGACCTGCGTGACAACGGCCTCGACCTGACCTCGGGCGCGCTCGTGCTCGGGCCGCCGCCCGACCCCGATCGGGTGTCGACGGGACCCCGGGTGGGCCTGCGGCAGGCACCCGACCACCCGTGGCGGTTCTGGCTCGCCGACGAGCCGACGGTGAGCCGCTACGTCCCGGCGAAACCAGTGCGCAAACGCGCGCGCAGCCGGTGACAGCCGAACTAGAACGAGTTACAGTTTCGCCATGAGCCTGCCCGCATCGATCACCCCTGAGCTCCTCGCCCGACTGACCGGCATGGTGGTCTCCACCAGCGGCCGCTCGGTCCCGGTGCTCGAGGTCTACACCGGCGAGTCGTTCGTCGACCTCCCGCAGTCGTCTCCCGAGGACGTCGTGACGGCGTACGCCGAGGCGCGCAAGGCCCAGGCGGTCTGGGCGTCGTGGCCGCTGAACCGCCGTATCGACGTGATGAAGCGGTTCCACGAGCTGCTGCTGCAGGACAACCTGGTCGTCACCGACCTGATGCAGGCCGAGACGGGCAAGGCGCGCAGGATGGCCTTCGAGGAGACCTGCGACGTGGTCATGACCACGAGCCACTACATCAAGGCGGCGCCGCGGATCCTCAAGGAGAAGAAGCACGGCGGTGTAGTGCCGATCGTGTCCACCTCGACCGAGGTGCGCGTGGCCAAGGGCGTCGTCGGGCTGATCTCGCCGTGGAACTTCCCCTTCGCGACCAGCCTCTCCGACGCGATGCCGGCGCTGATCGCGGGCAACGGCATCGTCCTCAAGCCGGACAACAAGTCCACGCTCAACGTGGCGTACGGCGTCGAGCTGCTCTACCGGGCCGGCCTTCCCGCCGGACTCGTCCAGATCGTGTGCGGCGAGGGTCCCGACATCGGGCCGACCATCGTCGAGAACGCGGACTACGTGATGTTCACCGGCTCCACCGCGACCGGTCGCGTGATCGGCTCGCTGGCGGGGCAGAACCTCGTCGGCTGCACGCTCGAGCTGGGCGGCAAGAACCCGCTGATCGTCCTCGACGACGCGGACCTCGACGAGGTGATCCCGGGCGCGATCATGGCGACGTTCCTCAACGCCGGCCAGGCCTGCATGCACATCGAGCGGATCTACGTCCCGGAGTCGCGGCGCGCCGAGTTCACGCGCCGGTTCGTGCAGGCGGCCCAGGACATCGACCTGGGCGCGACCTACGACTTCTCGCCGATGATGGGCTCGCTCGTCTCGGTCGCCCAGAAGGATCGCGTGGAGTCGCACGTCGACGACGCGGTCGCCAAGGGCGCCACGGTGCTCACCGGCGGCAAGGCCCGACCCGACCTGGGGCCGGCGTTCTTCGAGCCGACGGTCCTGACCGACGTCACGCCGGACATGATCCACGCGACGATGGAGACCTTCGGTCCGGTCACCACGATCTACGGCTACACGGACCTGGAGGACGCCATCCGCCGGGCCAACGACACCGACTACGGCCTGAACGCCAGCGTCTGGGGCAAGGACGTCTCCCGCGCCGAGGCGGTGGGCCGCCGGATCGAGGCCGGCAACATCAACATCAACGACGGCCTGGCCTGCTCCTACGCGAGCAAGAAGAGCACCTCGGGCGGGTTCAAGACCTCGGGCGTGGGCAGCCGCCACGGTGACGCCGGCATGCTCAAGTACACCGACGTCCAGAACGTCGCAGTGCTGAAGAAGCAGGTGCTCAGCAACCCGCCGGACACCGACTGGAACGCCCAGGTCGAGAAGACGGTCAAGGGGCTGCGCTTCATGCGCAAGCTCGGGATCCGCTGACCGGGCCGGTCGCCGAACCGAACACCTTCACCGCCACGGCGGGGGATGGGGCAGGCTTGTCCTGCACCGACCACCAGCGGAAAGGCACGCCGTGTCCATCGACCCCACCCTCCTCGACGACCTCGAGTGGCGCGGACTCATCGCCCACTCGACGGACCTCGACGCCCTGCGCGACGCGCTGACGCAGGGGAGCGTGCGGTTCTACGTGGGCTTCGACCCGACCGCGCCGAGCCTGCACATGGGCAACCTGGTGCAGATCCTCACGGCCCGCCGGCTCCAGCTGGCCGGGCACACGCCGTACGCCCTCGTCGGCGGCGCGACCGGCATGATCGGCGACCCGCGCGAGTCCGGCGAGCGCACGCTGAACTCCCTCGACACCGTCAAGGACTGGGTCGAGCGAGTACGTCGGCAGATCGAGCCCTTCCTGTCCTTCGAGGGCACGAACGCCGCGACGATGGTGAACAACTACGACTGGACGGCGTCGCTGTCGACGATCGACTTCCTGCGTGACATCGGCAAGCACTTCCCGGTGAACCGGATGCTTGCGCGCGACGTCGTGCGCAGCCGGCTCGAGGCCGGCATCAGCTACACGGAATTCAGCTACGTGCTGCTGCAGTCGATGGACTTCCTCAACCTCTACCGCGACCACGGCGTGACGCTGCAGTTCGGCGGCTCCGACCAGTGGGGCAACCTCACCGGCGGCGTGGAGCTGATCCGCCGTGCGGACGGCGGCAAGGCGCACGCCTTCGCGACGCCGCTGGTCACGAAGAGCGACGGCACGAAGTACGGCAAGACCGAGGGGGGAGCGCTCTGGCTCGACCCGGAGATGCTGTCGCCGTACGCGTTCCACCAGTTCTGGCTCAACGTCGAGGACGAGAAGGTCGGCGAGCTGCTGCGGATCTTCACCTTCCTCCCTCGGGAGCAGATCGAGGAGCTCGAAGCCCAGACCGCGGACAAGCCGTACCTGCGGGCCGCCCAGAAGGCCCTGGCCGACGAGGTCACGACGCTCGTCCACGGCGAGGAGGAGACCCGCCAGGCCAAGGCCGCGGCCACCGCACTGTTCGGGTCCGGCGACCTGCGCGAGCTCAGCGGTACGACGCTCGCCGCGGCGCTGCGGGAAGCCGGAGCTGTCCGGGCCACGGCCGGCACGCCGTTCTTGGACCTGCTCGTGCAGACGGGCCTGGTGAAGAGCAAGGGGGAGGCCCGGCGCACGATCCAGGAGGGCGGTGCCTACCTCAACAACGAGCGGGTGACCGACCCTGACCTCGTGCCGGGAGCAGAGGACCTGGTGGGCGGCGGGTGGCTCGTACTCCGCCGGGGCAAGAAGCACCTCGCGGGCGTCGAGATCGGCTGAATCCCAGGGCTGTCGTTCGGTGCACTACCAGAAGGCTCTCGAGGCTGCCCCAGGGGCCCCATTCGGACCCCAAAACGGGCTCTGACCTGCGCAAATGCACGATGTGGCCCGGGACACACGAGGCCGATTTGACGAGTGCAGGACGGCCGCATAATGTTCTCCCTGTCGCCACGGAGCGGCGGGACGCAAGGCCGAGAGGCCGGGTGGCCGGCCCCGAGGCGGAACCCCACAACGATCACCTCATCCGAGGTGCACTGAGTGCGCGCACAGTCGGCCTCAGGACAGCTCGGATCTACGATCGCGCCGGGGAGCTGGACGATCCGGTGCCGATTTGACTCGGCCGGACTCGACCGGTAAGTTTTACCAGGTTGCCCCGAGAGCCTGGCCGAGAGGCCGCGCTGCGGTGCGCGCTTGATCCTTGAGAACTCAACAGTGTGCCAAAAGTCGACGAATTAGTTTGATACCCGTCCGACTACGGATCCCCTCGGGGAGAAACAGTCGTACGGATTCCTTTGTAGGAACAATAATTCTGACATTAGTCAGTGATTGATCCCGCTAGGAAGAACGATCTACGAGATTTGGCAGCCCTCGGGCTGTCAGCAAGATTTCAACGGAGAGTTTGATCCTGGCTCAGGACGAACGCTGGCGGCGTGCTTAACACATGCAAGTCGAGCGGTAAGGCCCCTTCGGGGGTACACGAGCGGCGAACGGGTGAGTAACACGTGAGCAATCTGCCCTTCACATCGGGATAACTCCGGGAAACCGAAGCTAATACCGAATACGACCACTTCAGGCATCTGATGGTGGTGGAAAGTTCCGGCGGTGAAGGATGAGCTCGCGGCCTATCAGCTTGTTGGTGGGGTAACGGCCCACCAAGGCTTCGACGGGTAGCCGGCCTGAGAGGGTGACCGGCCACACTGGGACTGAGACACGGCCCAGACTCCTACGGGAGGCAGCAGTGGGGAATATTGGACAATGGGCGAAAGCCTGATCCAGCAACGCCGCGTGAGGGATGACGGCCTTCGGGTTGTAAACCTCTTTCAGCAGGGACGAAGCGCAAGTGACGGTACCTGCAGAAGAAGCACCGGCCAACTACGTGCCAGCAGCCGCGGTAATACGTAGGGTGCGAGCGTTGTCCGGAATTATTGGGCGTAAAGGGCTCGTAGGCGGTCTGTTGCGTCGGGAGTGAAAACTCAGGGCTTAACCCTGAGCCTGCTTCCGATACGGGCAGACTAGAGGTATGCAGGGGAGAACGGAATTCCTGGTGTAGCGGTGAAATGCGCAGATATCAGGAGGAACACCGGTGGCGAAGGCGGTTCTCTGGGCATTACCTGACGCTGAGGAGCGAAAGTGTGGGGAGCGAACAGGATTAGATACCCTGGTAGTCCACACCGTAAACGTTGGGCGCTAGGTGTGGGACTCATTCCACGAGTTCCGTGCCGCAGCTAACGCATTAAGCGCCCCGCCTGGGGAGTACGGCCGCAAGGCTAAAACTCAAAGGAATTGACGGGGGCCCGCACAAGCGGCGGAGCATGCGGATTAATTCGATGCAACGCGAAGAACCTTACCTAGGTTTGACATATACGAGAAGCCTCTAGAGATAGAGGTCTCTTTGGACACTCGTATACAGGTGGTGCATGGCTGTCGTCAGCTCGTGTCGTGAGATGTTGGGTTAAGTCCCGCAACGAGCGCAACCCTCGTCTTATGTTGCCAGCACGTCATGGTGGGGACTCATAAGAGACTGCCGGGGTCAACTCGGAGGAAGGTGGGGATGACGTCAAGTCATCATGCCCCTTATGCCTAGGGCTTCACGCATGCTACAATGGCCGGTACAAAGGGCTGCGAAATCGCAAGATGGAGCGAATCCCAAAAAGCCGGTCTCAGTTCGGATTGGGGTCTGCAACTCGACCCCATGAAGTCGGAGTCGCTAGTAATCGCAGATCAGCAACGCTGCGGTGAATACGTTCCCGGGCCTTGTACACACCGCCCGTCACGTCACGAAAGTTGGCAACACCCGAAGCCAGTGGCCCAACCGTTTACGGAGGGAGCTGTCGAAGGTGGGGCGAGCGATTGGGACGAAGTCGTAACAAGGTAGCCGTACCGGAAGGTGCGGCTGGATCACCTCCTTTCTAAGGAGCATCTTCTGGCAGCCATCGTGCTGTCCAGGCTTTCCTGTTACGTGGACACACGTTCCACGGCAGGAACTGCTCACTAGTGGAACGTCGATTATTTGGTAGGCACCTGACCAACGCACTCGTCAGTACTTCCGCTGCCTTCGGGCAGATCACGGAGTGGAACCTCGAGCGCAGCGATCGGGTGCACATCAGGCACACTGTTGGGTCCTGAGGGATCGAGTCATCGATTTCTCCGGGCCACCATCCCCTCGAACTACCTGCGTCGGTATCCGACGCCGGCAAGCGAGCACCCGATGGCGGCACCGCCCGTACCTTGAGAACTACACAGTGGACGCGAGCATCTTTGTAGCAAGACAAGCTACTAAGGGCACATGGTGGATGCCTTGGCACCAAGAGCCGATGAAGGACGTAGGAGCCTGCGATAAGCCCCGGGAAGTTGGCAACCGAGCTGTGATCCGGGGATTTCCGAATGGGGAAACCCAGCTGGAGTCATGTCCAGTTACCTCTGCCTGAACACATAGGGCAGTTGGAGGGAACGTGGGGAAGTGAAACATCTCAGTACCCACAGGAAGAGAAAACAAAAGTGATTCCGAGAGTAGTGGCGAGCGAAATCGGAAGAGGCCAAACTCATGCAGTGTGATAGCCGGCAGGCGTTGCTGCTTGAGGGTTGTGGGGCCGCTTGGTTGGTTCTGCCGAACCAGCACAGAGTAAAAAACCATCGATGAAGTCGAAGCGGACTGGAAAGTCCTGGCGTAGAGGGTGATACCCCCGTACACGTAAGTCGATGGCTCTGAAGCGTCACCCCAAGTAACACGGAACCCCTGAAATTCCGTGTGAATCTGGCGGGACCACCCGTTAAGCCTAAATACTCCTTGGTGACCGATAGCGGACAAGTACCGTGAGGGAAAGGTGAAAAGTACCCCTGGCGGGGAGTGAAATAGTACCTGAAACCATGTGCCTACAAACCGTTGGAGCGGGACGCAAGTCCTGTGACAGCGTGCCTTTTGAAGAATGAGCCTGCGAGTTTGCGTTGTGTCGCAAGGTTAACCCGTGTGGGGAAGCCGTAGCGAAAGCGAGTCCGAATAGGGCGACTGAGTGGCACGATCAAGACCCGAAGCGAAGTGATCTATCCATGGGCAGGTTGAAGCGCGGGTAAGACCGCGTGGAGGACCGAACCCACTTAGGTTGAAAACTGAGGGGATGACCTGTGGATAGGGGTGAAAGGCCAATCAAACTTCGTGATAGCTGGTTCTCCCCGAAATGCATTTAGGTGCAGCGTCGCGTGTTTCTTACCGGAGGTAGAGCACTGGATAGCCTAGGGGGCCCACAAGCTTACCGAAGTTAGCCAAACTCCGAATGCCGGTAAGTGAGAGCGCGGCAGTGAGACTGCGGGGGATAAGCTCCGTAGTCGAAAGGGAAACAGCCCAGACCATCAGCTAAGGCCCCTAAGCGATAACTAAGTGGAAAAGGATGTGGAGTCGCACAGACAACCAGGAGGTTGGCTTAGAAGCAGCCACCCTTGAAAGAGTGCGTAATAGCTCACTGGTCAAGTGATTCTGCGCCGACAATGTAGCGGGGCTCAAGTTATCCGCCGAAGCTATGGCATTCGTGCTCAAGACAGGCCTTCGTGGTCCAGTTGCACGGATGGGTAGGGGAGCGTCGTGTGGCGAGTGAAGCGGCGGAGTGATCCAGCCGTGGACGCCACACGAGTGAGAATGCAGGCATGAGTAGCGAATGAAGAGTGAGAAACTCTTCCGCCGAATGATCAAGGGTTCCAGGGTCAAGCTAATCTGCCCTGGGTAAGTCGGGACCTAAGGCGAGGCCGACAGGCGTAGTCGATGGACAACGGGTTGATATTCCCGTACCGGCAAAATAGCGCCCATGACGAACCCGGTGATGCTAAGTGCCCGAAACCTGGTGGAGTCCCTTCGGGGAACGATCCAGGCAGAGCGCACGACCCGAACCGGTAGTAGTCAAGCGATGGGGTGACACAGGAAGGTAGCTCAACCGCGGCGATGGTTGTCCGCGGGTAAGGATGTAGGGCGAGAGATAGGCAAATCCGTCTCTCACGTGCCTGAGACCCGATGCCGAGCCCTTATGGGCGAAGTGAGTGATCCTATGCTGTCGAGAAAAACCTCTAGCGAGCTATGCGCCGCCCGTACCCCAAACCGACTCAGGTGATCAGGTAGAGAATACCAAGGCGATCGAGTGAACCATGGTTAAGGAACTCGGCAAAATGCCCCCGTAACTTCGGGAGAAGGGGGGCCGGATTCGTGAGCAGGTTTTCCCTGCGAAGCGATGATGGCCGCAGAGACCAGGCCCAAGCGACTGTTTACTAAAAACACAGGTCCGTGCGAAGTCGTAAGACGATGTATACGGACTGACTCCTGCCCGGTGCTGGAAGGTTAAGGGGACCTGTTAGATCTTCGGATCGAAGCGGAGAACTTAAGCCCCAGTAAACGGCGGTGGTAACTATAACCATCCTAAGGTAGCGAAATTCCTTGTCGGGTAAGTTCCGACCTGCACGAATGGAGTAACGACTTGGGCGCTGTCTCAACCGTGGACTCGGCGAAATTGCAGTACGAGTAAAGATGCTCGTTACGCGCGGCAGGACGGAAAGACCCCGGGACCTTTACTATAGTTTGGTATTGGTGTTTGGTTCGGCTTGTGTAGGATAGGTGGGAGACTTTGAAGCTCGGACGCCAGTTCGGGTGGAGTCAACGTTGAAATACCACTCTGGTCGTACTAGATATCTAACCTAGGTCCGTTATCCGGATCAGGGACAGTGCCTGATGGGTAGTTTAACTGGGGCGGTTGCCTCCTAAAATGTAACGGAGGCGCTCAAAGGTTCCCTCAGCCTGGTTGGCAATCAGGTTTCGAGTGTAAGTGCACAAGGGAGCTTGACTGTGAGAGTGACAACTCGAGCAGGGACGAAAGTCGGAACTAGTGATCCGGCGCTGGCATGTGGAAGCGGCGTCGCTCAACGGATAAAAGGTACCCCGGGGATAACAGGCTGATCTTCCCCAAGAGTCCATATCGACGGGATGGTTTGGCACCTCGATGTCGGCTCGTCGCATCCTGGGGCTGGAGTAGGTCCCAAGGGTTGGGCTGTTCGCCCATTAAAGCGGCACGCGAGCTGGGTTTAGAACGTCGTGAGACAGTTCGGTCCCTATCCGCCGCGCGCGCAGGAAACTTGAGAAAGGCTGTCCCTAGTACGAGAGGACCGGGATGGACGAACCTCTGGTGTGCCAGTTGTTCTGCCAAGAGCACGGCTGGTTAGCTACGTTCGGAAGTGATAACCGCTGAAAGCATCTAAGCGGGAAGCACGTTTCAAGATGAGGTTTCCCACCGGGTTAACCGGGTAAGGCCCCCAGTAGACGACTGGGTTGATAGGCCGGAGGTGTACAGCAGTAATGCCCAGCCGACCGGTACTAATAGGCCGAGGGCTTGTCCCTCAAAGATGTTGCGCGTCCACTGTGTGGTTCCCGAGTTACGGTCGGGAGCCTGAGAACCAGGCTTTTGCATAACTCCATAGAGTTTCGGCGGCCATAGCGAAGGGGAAATACCCGGCTCCATTCCGAACCCGGAAGTCAAGCCCTTCAGCGCCGATGGTACTGCGACCGGGAGGTCGTGGGAGAGTAGGACGTCGCCGGACATACTTTTCGTAAGGGCCGCCCCTCGTGGGCGGCCCTTACTCTTTTCCCAAGCAAGTCCAGAGCACGAACGCAGACCAGGAGCTCGCCGTGGCGGAAGAACGCCGACCGAGGAAGTCCCAGCCGGCCGGGGGCAAGGGTGACGGCAAGAGCGGCGGCCCGGGCGGTGCTCGAGGTCGCGCAGGCGCCGGCCCGAGCGCGCCGCGCGGAGCCAGTTCCTCGCGGGGCACCGGTGCGCGGGGTGCGGCTCCGCGGGCAGGTGGGTCCGGACGCGGCCGCAAGCCCGAGTCCGGACCGGACCGGCCGTACAGCCGTGACCGCCGGGAGAAGAGCGAGACCGCTGCTGCGCGCAGTGCCGACCAGCAGCGTTACGACGGCCCGGAGATCCCCGAGGCGATCACCGGTCGGGAGCTCGACCGGTCGGTCCTGGCGCAGCTGAAGTCGTTGCCCGAGAAGCTCGGCCAGCGGGTCGCGCGGCATCTGGTGGCTGCCGGCGAGCTGCTCGAGTCGGACCCGAAGACCGCTTACCAGCACACCCTCGCCGCCCGTGCCCGGGCCTCGCGGCTCGCCGTGGTGCGGGAAGCTGTCGGCGAGGCGGCGTACGCGGCCGGTGAGTACGCCGAGGCGCTCGCGGAGCTGCGGGCGGCGAAGCGGATGAACGGTGCCCACGACTACGTCGCGATCATGGCCGACTGCGAGCGCGCCCTCGGGCGGCCGGACCGGGCGTTGACCCTGCTGCGGAACGCGCCCCGGGAGACCTTCGCTCCGCCGCTGCTGGCCGAGACCGTGATCGTGGAGGCCGGGGCTCGACGCGACCGCGGTGAGATCGACGCCGCGCTCCGGACCCTCGAGCACGCGAGGCTCACCTCCCAGACGCGCGCGCCCTGGGTCGCGCGGCTGCGCTACGCGTACGCCGACACCCTGCTGGCCGCCGGGCGTCCCCAGGATGCGCTCGAGTGGTTCCACCGCACCGAGGCGGTGGACACCGACGAGATCACCGACGCCGCGGAGCGGGCGGCCGAGGTCGAGCGGAGCCTCGGCAACGGCTGAGACCGGCTCGCGTCCACAGGATCCGGCCGGGCCGGGTGATCCCCAGCCGGTGCCCGCGACCCGGCGAGCCCGGGCCCCGCGCTGCGACGATCGCCGCGGAGGTGGTCGATGTGGAGCAGTCCGAAGGACCGGACACGGTGAACGAGGTGACGTTGCGGGGCCGGGTGAGCGGCGAGCCGCAGCAGCGGGAGCTGCCGAGCGGGACGGTGCTGGTGGCGTTCCGGCTCGTGCTGGCCAGGGAGCGCACCCCGATGACGGCGGCGTCGAAGCAGCCGTCCGACTGGATCGAGTGCGCGGCGTGGGGTGCGCGCGTCCGCAAGCAGGCGCAGAGCTGGCACGACGGTGACCAGGTCGAGGTGAGGGGCTCGCTGCGGCGACGGTTCTTCCGCGCGGGGGAGCAGGGCCGCAGCAGTGTCGAGGTCGAGATGCTCGGTGGACGCCTGGTGCGCCGCGCAACCGGCCGTGGGCGAGAATCGGTCCGTGCTGCCACCGGCTGAACAACCCCTCGACCAGACCTACGACCTGGCCGTCCTGGACCTCGACGGCGTGGTGTACGTCGGCGAGCACGCGGTCCCGGGCGCCGTCGAGGGTCTCCGTTCCGCGCGCTCGCACGGCTTGCACCTCGCCTTCATCACCAACAACGCGTCCCGGCCCCCGGGACAGGTGGCCGAGCATCTCCGGGAGCTGGGCGTTCCGGCCGACGAGGGTGACGTCGTCACCAGCGCGCAGGCGGCTGCCCGGCTCGTGGCGGAGCAGGTGCCGCCCGGGAGCCAGGTGTACGTGATCGGCGGGGCCGGTCTGCACGAGGCGCTGGAGGAGCACGGACTCGAGCCGGCGGTGACGATCCCCGAGCGTCCGGCCGCCGTGATCCAGGGCTACGGCCCGGACATGCCCTGGCGGCAGGTGATCGACGGCGCGATCCTGGTCAAGGAGGGCCTGCCCTGGGTGGCGAGCAACATGGACCTCACCGTGCCGACGCCCCGCGGCGCGGGACCCGGCAACGGCGCGCTGGTGAACCTGGTCGCCGAGTACGCCGGTCGCCGCCCGCAGGTGGCGGGCAAGCCTGAACGCCCGCTGTTCGAGGAGACGGCCACGCGTGTCGGGGGTCGACGCCCCCTGGTCGTCGGCGACCGGATCGACACCGACATCGACGGGGCACACCACATGGGCTGGGACAGCCTGCTGGTGATGACGGGTGTCACGACCCTGGAGACCCTGGCGTCCCTGGCCCCGGAGTCGCGACCGACCTACGTGGGCGCCGACCTGGGCTGTCTGGCGCTTCCGGTCCCCGCGGTCGACGCGGACGAGTCGGGATGCCACGTCGGAGGCTGGACCGCCACCGTGGACGGCGGCCGGCTCCGGGTCAAGGGCGAGGGCGACCGCCACGACTGGTGGCGCGCTGCGGCCGCGGCGCTGTGGACACACCTCGACGCGGCGGGTCAGGCGGCCGATCCCGGTGACGCCGTGGAGCCCCGGTAGCGTGGCGCCCATGACCGACCAGCCCGACGAGGACACTTTCGTGGAACCTGCGGACGACGCGGCAGACGCGAACCCGGTCGACCGGTCCGAGGGCCTCCTCGACGGCGACCATGTCGACGACGAGCCCGCGGTCGACGAGCCCGCGGTCGACGAGCCCGCGGTCGACGAGCCCGACGAGGACGCCGCTCCGGTGACGGGTGTGGTCACGGGGCACCCGGCGGTCGACGAGGTGCTGCGCTCGCTCGAGGGGCTCGACGCCAGGCCCGTCGACGAGCACGTGGCCGCGTTCGAGCAGGCCCACGACGTGCTGCGCCGCGCCCTGTCCGACGCGGGCGACGACACGGTGTCGCGCGAGGGCTGAGCCATGGCGGTGAGACGGCTCCGGCTGGACGCGGAGCTGGTCCGCCGCGGGCTGGCCCGCTCGCGCGACCACGGCGCCGAGCTGATCGCCGAAGGGCGGGTCACGGTCAACGGCCAGCGCGCCGTCAAGCCTGCCACGGCGGTGACGGTGGACGCCGACCTGGTGGTCCGCGACGATCCCGGTCGGCCGGACTTCGTCAGCCGGGGAGGGCACAAGCTGGCCGGCGCGCTGGCCGCCTTCGTGCCTCGCGGTCTGGTCGTGTCCGGGCGGCGCTGCCTCGACGCCGGCGCCTCGACCGGGGGCTTCACCGACGTGCTCCTGCGCAACGGAGCCGCGCAGGTGGTGGCCGTCGACGTCGGCTACGGCCAGCTCGCATGGTCGCTGCAGTCCGACGACCGGGTCGAGGTCCACGACCGCACGAACATCCGGGAGCTGACCACGGAACTCATCGGCGGCGCGGTCGACCTGGTCGTCGGCGACCTGTCGTTCATCTCCCTGCGGCTGGTCCTGGACGCGTTGATCGGGGTGACCCGGCCCGACGGCGACCTCGTGCTGATGGTCAAGCCCCAGTTCGAGGTCGGCAAGGAGCGCCTCGGCAAGGGTGGGGTGGTCCGCGATCCGGGGCTCCGGGCCGCGGCGGTGGTCGAGGTGGCCCAGGAGGCAGCCGCCCGGGGGTGGGGAGCGGTCGGGGTCGCGACCAGCCCGCTGCCGGGGCCGGCGGGGAACGTCGAGTACTTCCTCTGGCTGCGCCACGGGCCTGCCTCGGTGACCGAGGAGGACATCGCCGAGGAGATCGGCCGGCCACTCGGCGCGGACGCGAGCCGTTCCGAGGACCCGGGGGTGGCTGATGAGAGGCTGTGACCCGTGAGCCAGAGCCAGGACACCGCTGCGGGACCTCCCGCTGAGGCCGGCGTGCGTCGGATCCTCCTGCTCGCCCACACCGGTCGCGAGGGAGCGATCGCGGTCGCGCGCCAGGTGATCACCGCGCTGCGCGCCCACGGGCTCGTGGTCCGGGTGCTCGCCGACGAGGCGAAGGATCTCCAGGTGGAGGCCGGCGAGGGCATCGAGCTGGTCGCGGAGGACAGCGCGGTCGACGACTGCGAGCTGGTCGTCGTCCTCGGTGGCGACGGCACGATCCTGCGAGCGGCCGAGCTCACCCACGGCACCTCCACGCCGCTGCTCGGCGTCAACCTCGGCCACGTCGGCTTCCTCGCCGAGGCGGAGAGCGAGGACATCGAGTCGACGATCGACGCCATCGTGGCACGGCGCTACACCAGCGAGGACCGGCTCACGCTCGACGTGGCGGTCTACCGCGGCAAGGAGCTGGTCGCCTCCACGTGGGCGCTCAACGAGGCCAGCGTCGAGAAGGCGGCCCGCCAGCGGATGCTGGAGGTCGTGGTGGAGGTCGACGGCCGGCCGTTGAGCCGGTGGGGCTGCGACGGCGTCGTGTGCGCGACGCCGACCGGGTCCACGGCGTACAACTTCTCCGCCGGCGGCCCGGTCGTCTGGCCCACCGTGGACGCGTTGCTGATGGTGCCGATCAGCGCCCATGCCCTGTACGCGCGCCCGATGGTGGTCGCGCCCGACTCCGTGCTCGCGGTCGAGGTGCTGGCCCAGACCGTCGGGGCCGGCGTGCTCTGGTGCGACGGTCGCCGCACCGTCGACCTGCCGCCCGGCGCGCGCATCGAGGTGCGCCGCGGCCGACAGCCGCTGCACCTCGTACGCCTGCACCAGGCACCCTTCACCGACCGGCTGGTCGCCAAGTTCGACCTGCCCGTCGAGGGCTGGCGCGGGTCGAGCGAGCGGCGGCGTGCCTCGGCTCACGCTCCTTCCCACAAGGCGGACGCCCCATGATCGAGGAGATCCGGATCAGCTCGCTGGGCGTGATCGAGGAGTCCGTCCTCGAGCTCGGGCCGGGCCTGAACGTCGTCACGGGCGAGACCGGTGCCGGCAAGACCATGCTCGTGACGGCCCTGGGGCTGCTCCTCGGCGACCGCGCGGACGCCGGCGCGGTGCGCAGCGGCGCGAAGGCCGCGAGGGTCGAGGGACTGGTGGCCGTCGACGAGGCGGTGAGCGCGCAGGTCGACGAGTTCGGCGGAGAGGTCGAGGACGGCACCGTGGTGCTGGCTCGGCAGATGTCGGCGGAGGGCAGGTCGCGGGCGTTCCTCGGCGGAGCGGCCGTGCCGGTCTCGGCGCTGCAGTCGCTGGCCGACCTCATCGTCGCGGTCCACGGACAGTCCGACCAGCACCGGCTGCTGCGCGCGGAGGCGCAGCGCGACGCGGTCGACGGGTTCGCGGCGACCTCCGTGGCGGCGCTCAAGCAGGACTACGCGCAGGCGCATGCGCTGCTCAAGCAGGTCGAGGGCGAGCTCGCCGAGGTCGTCGGTGCCGCGCGGGAGCGTGCCCGCGAGGCCGACGTGCTCCGGCTCGGGCTCGCCGAGATCGAGGCGGTCGACCCGCAGTCGGGCGAGGACGTCAGCCTGGCGCACGAGGAAGCCAGGCTCGGCTTCGCCGACACGCTGCGGGCGGCCGCGGAGGTCGCGCGGGAGGCGCTCTCGTCCGACGGGGACGCCGCCGACGCGCTGGGCACGGTCGCGGCGGCACGGCGTGCGCTGGACTCCGTGCGCGAGCACGACGAGGAAGCCGGGCGGCTAGGTGACCGGGTCGCCGAGATCAGCTACCTCCTGTCCGACGTGGCGGCCGACGTCGCGTCGTACGCGTCGGGGCTGGAGACCGACCCGGCCCGGCTGGCCGTGGTCTCCGAGCGGAGGGCGGCGCTGACCGCCCTGACGCGCAAGTACGGCGAGACCATCGACGAGGTGCTGGCCTGGGCGCAGGTCTCGGCCGCGCGGCTGCTCGAGCTGGACAACTCCGAGGGTCGCGCCGACGAGCTGCGCGCCCAGCGTGCCGACCTGCGTGTCGAGCTCGCCGGGCTCGCCGCCCGGCTCTCCAAGGCCCGCCAGGAGGCGGCCGCCGAGCTCGCGCAGGCGGTCAGCGCCGAGCTGACCGCCCTGGCGATGCCGCACGCCCGCATCGAGATCCGGATCGGGCGCACGCCTGATCCTGACGGTCTCGAGGTCGACGGCCAGACCTGGCGGTTCACCGGTTCGGGCATCGACCAGGTGGAGATCCTGCTGGCCGCGAACACCGGCTCCGAGGCCCGGCCGCTCCACAAGGGTGCCTCCGGGGGAGAGCTCTCGCGCGTGATGCTCGCGATCGAGGTGGTGCTGGCCGGCACCAGCCCGGTGCCCACCTTCGTGTTCGACGAGGTCGATGCCGGCGTCGGCGGCAAGGCGGCCGTCGAGATCGGCCGCCGGCTCGCGGCCCTCGCCCGCAGCGCGCAGGTCCTGGTCGTGACCCACCTCCCGCAGGTGGCGGCGTTCGCCGACCGGCACGTGGTCGTCGCCAAGTCCAGCGACGGCACCGTGACCACCTCGGGGCTGGAGGTGCTCGACGCCGAGGGCCGCGTGCGCGAGCTGTCCCGGATGCTCGCCGGTCTGGAGGCCTCCGAGACCGCGATGGCCCATGCCCAGGAGCTCCTCGACGTGGCCCGCGAGGCCAGGGCAGAAGCTCGCTGAGCACCGTGCGGGGTGTCGGGCAGGCAACGCCGAGGAGCCCCACCTCCGCGGCTGCCCACCGCCGCCGTGCAACGATGCCGGGGTCATGTACCTGTGCCCACACGTTGTCCTGACCGCTCCCACCCCTCCTCCTCGGGCTGACCGCTCCGCCGGTCGGTCTGCCGCGTCCTGCGGGGCCGCGTCGTGAGGCTGTCCGGCCGGCGCGACGTGGAGGACGGGCCGTCCGCGGGAACGGTGACGGTGCGCACCCATCGTGACTTCCGCACCCTGCTGACCCGGGTCGAGCCGGGTGACCTCGTCGTGATCGACCGGCGCGACCTCGACGCCGCGGCGGCGCGGCTGCTGGTGGACCGCAAGCCCTTCGCCGTGCTCAACGCCTCGGAGTTCGTGTCCGGGCGCTTCGCCAACCTCGGCCCGTCGATGCTCCTGGACGCCGGGGTCCTGCTGCTGGAGGGCGACGCCGACGCGGTCCGCGCTCTGAAGTCCGGCGCCAGCCTCCGTCTGGACGGCGACACGCTGTACGACGGCACGGCACCGGTCCTCGAGGTCCGTCGGCTCACCGCGGACCAGGTCCGTGAGCGCATGGACCGCGCCCGCGCAGGGATGGCGAGCCAGCTCGACACCTTCGCGCACACGACCAGCGAGTTCCTCCGGCAGGAGCACGGCGTGCTCCTGAACGGCACCGGGCTGCCCGATCTGCGCGCCGACCTGGCCCGCCGGACGGTGGTCGTGGTCGGGCCGCAGGCCACCGCCGCGGACGTGCGCCGGTTGAGGCGCTTCCTGCGCGAGCAGCGTCCGTACCTGGTCGGGGTCGACGCCGGGGCCGAGCTGCTGGCACGGCGCAGGCGACGGCTCGACCTGCTGGTGCTCAGCGCGGACGCCACCCCGTCGGACCGTGCGCTCCGGCGCGCGCGCGAGGTCGTGCTCCACGGCGCGGCCGAGACCGTCCGCCGGCACGTGGACAAGCTCGACCTGCCCGCGCACACCGTGGCGACCGGGGTCTCGAGCACCGACCTCGCGCTCCTGCTCGCGCACAGCGGCGGCGCGCGGCTCGTCGTACCGGTCGGTGACCCGGCCACGCTCGAGCAGCTGATCGACCGCGAGCGCAGCGACCAGGCGAGCACCGTCCTGACCCGGATGCGACTCGGGACCTCGGTGGTGGAGGCCTCGTCGGTGCCGCTCCTCTACACCGGCCGGGTGCGGATCTGGCACCTGCTCGTGGTGCTGCTGGCGACGCTCGCGGTGCTCGGCTTCACCCTCGCCGCGACGCCCATCGGCAACGACTGGTGGCACCACCACGTCGCCGGACGGATCACCGACCTGACCGGAGGCGGCCAGTGAGGCCGGGGCTGCTCCGGCTCGCGGTGTGCGTGCTGCTCCTCGCGCTCGGGATCGCGCTCGGCGCAGGGCCGCTGCAGCACAGCAACAGCCAGCGGGACCGCGAGCTCGCCTCCCAGAAGGCCGAGCTCGCCCGGAGGCAGCACCGGATCGCCTCCCTCGGGGCCGGTGTGTCGTTCGCGAACGCGTTCGGCGCCGCCGCCGGCCCGGCGTTGACCAAGAGCGTCCTGGCCGGCCGGTCGGTGACAGTGGTGACCCTGCCCGGCGCCGATCCCGACACCGTCGCGAAGCTGCGCGCCGCCGTCGAGGCCGCCCAGGGCAAGATCACCGGCCAGGTCGACCTGGCCGCGCCCATGGCCCGGGCCTCGAGCCGCCAGCTCGTCGAGGCGCTCACCAGCCAGATGCTCACCCAGGCCCCCGATGTCTCCGTCCCCGCCGACGCGAGCGGCTACGAGCGCTTCGGCGCGCTGCTCGCCCGGGCGATCGGCACGGGTCCGAGCGGCCAGCCGGCGCAGGCGGCGTACGACGCGACCGCGGTGGGGATCATGTCGGGCCTGCAGAGCGCGAACCTCGTCAAGGCCAGCCAGGCGATCACAGCGCGCGCCGGCCTCGCCCTGGTGGTCACCGGCCCGGAGGCCCCGACGACCGCGGCGGCAGCCGACAACGCGGTGCCCGTCACGCTCCTGGAGGCGCTGGGTCAGGAGCTGCCGACGGTCGTCGTCGGCCCCACCGGTGCCGCCGGGGAGCGGGGCGTGATCGGCTCCCTCCGGGGCAGCCCGGCGGCGACCAAGGTGCTCTCGACCGTCGACAGCAGCGAGACGGCGATCGGACAGGTCGCCGGCGTGCTCGCGCTCGCCGCCCGGGCGGGCGGGACCGTCGGCCAGTACGGCGCCGTGCACGCCGCCGACGGGCCGATCCCCGGGGCGCCGGCGCCGGCCAAGCCCTGAGCGTGTGCCCGCGCCTGGAGCGTCGTACGACGGTCCGCCCGTGTTCTTGGTAGGGTTGAACCCCGTGGAGATGTACTGAACGAGTCCCTCGTCAGCCGGATCCGCACTCACGCGAACCACACCCACGGGAGCTCCCTTGGTATCAAGCCAGCCGACCAAGCACGTGTTCGTCACCGGCGGAGTTGCCTCCTCGCTCGGCAAGGGACTCACCGCCTCCAGCCTCGGCAGCCTGCTGAAGTCGCGCGGCCTGCGGGTCACCATGCAGAAGCTCGACCCGTACCTCAACGTCGATCCCGGCACGATGAACCCGTTCCAGCACGGCGAGGTGTTCGTCACCAACGACGGCGCCGAGACCGACCTGGACATCGGTCACTACGAGCGGTTCCTCGACACCGACCTCAACCAGATCGCGAACGTCACGACCGGCCAGGTCTACTCGACGGTGATCGCCAAGGAGCGCCGCGGCGACTACCTCGGTGACACCGTGCAGGTGATCCCGCACATCACCAACGAGATCAAGGACCGGATCCGCGCGATGGGCGGACCCGACGTCGACGTGGTGATCACCGAGGTCGGCGGCACCGTGGGCGACATCGAGTCGCTGCCGTTCCTCGAGGCCGCCCGGCAGGTCCGCCACGACCTGGGTCGCGACAACTGCTTCTTCCTGCACGTCTCGCTGGTGCCGTGGATCGGGCCCTCCGGTGAGCTCAAGACCAAGCCGACGCAGCACTCCGTCGCAGCGCTGCGCTCGATCGGCATCCAGCCCGACGCGATCGTGTGCCGCGCCGACCGGGAGATCCCGGCGTCGGTGAAGCGGAAGATCTCGCTGATGTGCGACGTGGACGAGGAGGCCGTGGTGACCGCGGCCGACGCGCCCTCGATCTACGACATCCCCAAGGTGCTCCACCGCGAGGGCCTGGACGCCTACCTGGTGCGTCGGCTGAACCTTCCCTTCCACGACGTCGACTGGACCGCCTGGGACGACCTGCTCCAGCGGGTGCACCACCCCGACGAGGAGGTGACCGTCGCGCTCGTCGGCAAGTACATCGACCTGCCCGACGCCTACCTGTCGGTGGTCGAGGCGCTGCGGGCCGGCGGGTTCGCGCACCGCGCCCGCGTGAAGGTCGAGTGGATCGCCTCCGACGACTGCCAGACCCCCGAGGGGGCGGCCAAGCACCTCGCCGACGTCGACGCCGTCTGCGTGCCGGGCGGGTTCGGCATCCGGGGGATCGAGGGCAAGCTCGGTGCGCTCACCTACGCGCGCACCCACCGCATCCCGACGCTCGGCCTGTGCCTCGGCCTGCAGTGCATGGTGATCGAGTACGCCCGCTCGGTTGCAGGCCTCGAGAAGGCCGCGTCGACCGAGTTCGACCCGGACTGCCCCGAGCCGGTGATCGCGACCATGGCTGAGCAGCACCAGTACGTCGACGGCGGCGGCGACCTCGGCGGCACCATGCGCCTGGGCATGTACCCGGCGCTGCTCAAGGAAGGGTCGGTGGTGCGGGCGGCGTACGGCTCGGACCGCGTCGAGGAGCGCCACCGCCACCGCTACGAGGTCAACAACGGCTACCGCGAGCAGCTGGAGTCGGCCGGGCTGGTGTTCTCCGGGACCTCTCCGGACAACAATCTCGTCGAGTACGTCGAGCTGCCCACCGACGTGCACCCGTACTACGTCGCGACCCAGGCGCACCCCGAGCTGCGGTCGCGTCCGACCCGGCCGCACCCGCTGTTCGCCGGGCTGGTCGGCGCCGCGCTCGAGCGCCAGCGCGAGCTGCTGATCCCGATCGACGAGTCCTCGCTGCGGCGGCCGGCCACCGACGATGAGTGAGGGCGTCCCGCCCGACCGTTCCCTCGCCGACGAGCCGCAGAGCTGGCCCGTCGTCGACTCCCAGGACCTGCACCGCGACGAATGGGTGGTCGCCTTCCGCGCGGACACGATGCACCGGCCCGAGCACCCCGACGAGCAGTTCCGGCGCCTGGTGGTCGAGGACCCCGGCGCGGCCATCGTGCTGGCGATCGACGACGACGAACGGGTGGTCGTGGTCCGCCAGTACCGCCACCCGGTGCAGATGCGGCTGGTCGAGCTGCCCGCGGGCAAGCTGGACATGGAGGGGGAGGACCCGCTCGTCGCCGCGGCCCGGGAGCTGCGCGAGGAGGTCGGCGTGCGAGCCCGCGAGTGGACGCACCTGATGACCACCTACGCGTCACCGGGCATCACCGCCGAGACCCACGCCCTCTACCTCGCGCGCGGGCTCGAGGACGTCGACCGCGACTTCGACCTCCACCACGAGGAGGCGGACATGACGGTCGAGCGGGTGCCCTTCGCCGAGCTGCTCGACGCCGTCCTCGACGGCCGGGTCGCGGACGCCCCGGTGGCCACCGCTGTGCTCGCCTACGAGGTGCTGCGGGGTCGCGGGCGGCTCTGAGGCGGCACTGAGGGCGGCCGCCGCGCGAAGGTGGGGCAGGTCACATCGGCGGGATACGCCGGGAATACACTCGCGGAGGAGTCGGCACACGGTCGTGCCGACCGGTGACTGGGAGGATCCGCGGTGAGGGTCGGCGTACCGAAGGAAGTCAAGAACCACGAGTACCGGGTCGCGATCACGCCGATCGGCGTGCACGAGCTGGTCGAGCACGGGCACGAGGTGTTCGTCGAGCGCGGAGCCGGGCTGGGGTCGTCGATCCCCGACCACGAGTACGAAGCCGCCGGGGCGAAGCTGCTCGACTCGGCCGACGAGGTCTGGGGCAACGCCGAGACCGTGCTCAAGGTCAAGGAGCCCGTGGCCGAGGAGTATCACCGGCTGCGCGAGGGCCTGGTGCTGTTCACCTACCTCCACCTGGCCGCCGACCGGCCGCTGACCGACGAGCTGGTCAGCCGCAAGGTCACCGCGATCGCGTACGAGACCGTCCAGCTGCCGTCGGGCGGACTGCCGCTGCTCTACCCGATGTCGGAGGTCGCCGGCTGCCTGGCGCCCCAGGTCGGCGCCCACTCGCTGATGAAGGCGCAGGGCGGCCGCGGGGTCCTCCTGGGCGGCGTCGGCGGCGTCGCCAACGCCAAGGTCGTCGTGATCGGCGCCGGCGTGGCGGGCCAGAACGCTGCGAACATCGCCCTCGGCATGGGTGCCGACGTCACCCTGCTCGACACCGACCTGGACAAGCTGCGGATGTCGTTCTGGCGCTACAACAACCGCGTCCACGGGCTCGCGTCGTCGAAGCTGGCGATCCGCCAGCAGGTGCTCGAGGCCGACCTCGTGATCGGGGCCGTGCTGATCCCGGGCGCGAAGGCCCCGAAGCTGGTCACCAACGACCTGGTCGCGGAGATGAAGCCGGGCTCGGTGCTCGTCGACATCGCCGTCGACCAGGGTGGCTGCTTCGAGGACACCCGCCCGACCACGCACGCCGACCCGACCTACACCGTGCACAACTCCACGTTCTACTGCGTGGCGAACATGCCCGGTGCGGTGCCGAACACCTCGACCTACGCGCTGACCAACGCGACCCTGCCCTACCTGATGGCGCTGGCCGACAAGGGCTGGGAGAAGGCCTGCCGCGACGACCACTCGCTCGCGCTCGGGCTCAACGCGCACGCCGGCGTGCTGACCAACGCCCCGGTCGCCGAGGCGCACGAGCTGCCGTCGTCGTCGCTCGACGACGTCCTCGGCGTGGGGACGCGGTCCTGACCCAGCAGAGCGAGGCCGGCGCCCGGACCGCGCCCAGTGCGCTGGTACGGGCGATCCGCACCTACCTCGACCACCTCGCCGTCGAGCGCGGCCTGGCCGACAACACGCTCAAGTCCTACCGGCGTGACCTGCGCCGGTACGCCGAGCATCTCGACGGCCTCGGGATCGGGGACCTCGACGCGGTGACGGAGGCGACCGTCGTCGGTTTCCTCATGGCGCTGCGCGAGGGCGATCGCGACCACCCGCCCCTGAGCGCGGCCTCGGCCGGGCGGACCGTGGTGGCCGTGCGTGGTTTCCACCGGTTCGCGGTCAAGGACGGCCTGGCGCGGATCGACCCGTCCGTCGGGGTCAGGCCGCCGTCACCCGCGAAGCGACTGCCCAAGGCGCTGCCGTTGCCGGACGTCGAGGCGATCCTCGACGCAGCCGGCGCGCCCGGCACGGTGCTGGCGCTGCGCGACCGGGCTCTGCTCGAGGTGCTCTACGGCACGGGGGCGCGGATCTCCGAGGCCGTCGGGCTCGACGTGGACGACGTGGACCTGGGCGACCCGGACGGCTCGGGCGGCACCGTGCTGCTGCGCGGCAAGGGCAGCAAGGAGCGGGTCGTGCCGCTGGGCAGCTACGCGCGCGAAGCGCTGTCGGCGTACCTGGTGCGGGCGCGGCCCGAGCTGGTTTCGGCAGGCTCAACCACCGCGAAGGCAGGCTCAACCACCGCGAAGGCGGGCTCAACCACCGCGAAGGCCGCGCCCACCGAGCGCGCGGGCGCGCTGTTCCTGAACGCCCGCGGCGGCCGGCTCTCCCGGCAGAGCGCCTGGACCGTGATCGTGCGGTCCGCGGAGCGCGCCGGGGTCACCAGCGACGTCTCCCCGCACACGATGCGGCACTCCTTCGCCACGCACCTGCTCGAGGGCGGGGCCGACGTCCGCGTGGTCCAGGAGCTCCTCGGCCACGCCTCCGTGACCACGACCCAGGTCTACACGCTGGTCACGGTCGACACCCTGCGCGAGGTGTATGCCGCCGCCCATCCGCGCGCGCTCGCCTGAGTCTCGGAGTCACCTCGAGAGGCCCCTCGAACGCACAGGGTTTTGCACAGGCGGCCCCCTGCCTGTGCAGCGGAGCGCGAGGTCGTGCACACGGTTTCCCCAGATTTCACCGGGGATCCATCGAAGTCTGCGTTCGACTTGTGGGTGCCAGACCACGTGCATAGAGTCGCGCCCACGACCGACATGGCGGCAAGTCGACAAACCGCAGCCAGCGGGGACGAAACCAGCCACGCACGTGCCGGACGAGACGACCAGGCAACGCAGGCAGTCAACACAGGCAGTCAACCAGGGGAGCACGCCGATGAGCGGTCCGGAGTCGTTCGGTCCGAGTGGTACCACCGCCTCGGAGATGCCGCCGAGGGTCGTCAACCCGACCGGTACGGTGGCCGGCGACGCGACCGTGATCGCGCACCCCGCCTCCCGGAATTCGGCCGACGCTGCGGTCACACTGGAGGAGACCGAGCACGCCGACCTGAGCCAGGAGACCGCCACCGTGACCACCGCCGAGGAGACCGAGGTCGTCCTCGGGCCGACCGGGCGTCCGATGCCCGTCCTGCCCGAGCCGACCCCGTTGACCACCCACGGCCACGCCCGGATCGTCTCGATGTGCAACCAGAAGGGCGGGGTCGGCAAGACCACGACCACGATCAACCTCGGCGCAGCGCTGGCCGAGTTCGGTCGCAAGGTGCTCCTGGTCGACTTCGACCCGCAGGGGTCGCTGTCCGTCGGGCTGGGGCTCAACCCCCACCAGATGGACCTCACCATCTACAACCTGCTGATGCAGCGCGACATCACCGTCGACGACGTGATCGTGCCGACCGTCGTCGCAGGCATGGACCTGCTGCCCTCGAACATCGACCTCTCCGCCGCCGAGGTGCAGCTGGTCCACGAGGTCGCCCGCGAGCAGACGCTGACCCGCGTGCTCGCGCCGGCGATCGAGAAGTACGACGTGATCCTGATCGACTGCCAGCCGTCGCTCGGCCTGCTGACCGTCAACGCGCTGACCGCCTCCGACGGCGTGATCGTGCCGCTGGAGTGCGAGTACTTCGCGCTCCGTGGCGTGGCGCTGCTCAAGACCACGATCGACAAGGTCCGTGAGCGGCTCAACCCGAAGCTCAAGATCGACGGCGTCCTCGGCACGATGTACGACGGCCGCACCCTGCACGGTCGTGAGGTGATGGAGCGGCTCGTCGAGGCCTGGGGTGACACGGTCTTCCACACCGTCATTCGCCGCACGGTCAAGTTCTCCGACTCCACCGTCGCCGGCGAGCCGATCACGAGCTACGCCAGCGCCTCGGCCGGTGCCGAGTCCTACCGCCAGCTGGCCAAGGAGGTGCTCGCTCGGTGTCTCGACGAGTGAGCCTCCCCAACGCCGACGACCTGTTCCGGCCGACTGCTCCGCCGGACGGCGACCGGGTCGAGGCCGAGGACGCACCGGCCGCCGGCGGTCCGCGCCGTCGCCCGGTGGCGGCCGTGCCCGAGCCTGCCGAGGAGCAGCCCCAGGGTCGTCGCTCCAGCGGGCGCGTGCGCCACGACGAGAAGATGACGGTCTACGTGACCGCCAACGAGCTGCTCGACATCGAGCACACGCGGCTCACGCTGCGGCGCGACCACGGCCTGGCCGTCGACCGCGGTCGCCTGGTGCGCGAGGCGCTGGCGATCGTGCTCGCCGACCTCGAGGAGAACGGCGACGACAGCGAGCTGATCCGCCGGTTGCTCGGATGAGCCGGCGCGCGATGACCCCGCTCCGATGACGGCGCCGACCAGCGAGCTCGAGTCGGCGGAGGCGAGCACGACCGGCGCCTTCGCCGTACGCCTGGACAACTTCGAGGGACCGTTCGACCTGCTGCTGAGCCTGATCAGCAAGCACAAGATGGACGTCACCGAGGTGGCGCTGTCCCAGGTGACCGACGAGTTCATCGCGCACATCAGGTTCCGGCAGGCACGATCGGCGGAGTCCGAGGGCTGGGACCTCGAGCAGACCACGTCGTTCCTGCTGGTTGCCTCCACCTTGCTGGACCTCAAGGCCGCGCGGCTGCTGCCGGCCGGCGACGTCGAGGACGAGGACGACCTCGCCCTCCTGGAGGCCCGGGACCTGCTGTTCGCCCGACTCCTGCAGTACAAGGCGTTCAAGCAGGTCGCCTCGGTGCTGGAGCACCGGATGGCGGGGGAGGCGCTGCGGTTCCCACGGTCGGTCGGCCTCGACGAGCGGTTCGCGAACCTCCTGCCCGAGGTGCTGATCGGGCTCGGTCTCGAGGAGTTCGCCGGGCTCGCCGCCAAGGCGCTGGAGCCCAAGGCCGAGCCCGAGCTCTCGCTGGCCCACATCCACGCGCCGACGGTGAGCGTGCGGGAGCAGGCCCACGTCGTGGTCGAGCGGCTGAAGGTGCAGGGCACCCTGACCTTCCGCAAGCTTGCCGGCGACGCACCCGACGTGATGACCCGGGTCGCCCGGTTCCTGGCGCTGCTCGAGCTGTTCCGCGAGGGTGTGGTCGCCTTCGACCAGGTCAGCCCGCTCGGCGAGCTGACCATCCGCTGGACCGGCGGCGAGGAGGACGAGATCGAGATCACCGACGAGTTCGACGGGACGCCGCTGCCGATCGAGCAGGGTTCGAGCGCCGACGACGACGCAGGGAGTGACCAGGAATGAGCGAGACCACCGACGTGCAGGCACCGGTGGCGGACGCCGCGCCCGACCCCGCGCCCGACCCCGTGCCCGACGCCGAACCCGAGAACGTCGTGGAGTCCGAGAGCGTCACGGAGAGCGAGGGGGAGACCCTGGCGATCCCGCTGGCCGACCTGCGCCCGGCGCTCGAGGCGGTGCTGATGGTGGCCGACCAGCCGCTCGACCAGGTCAGCCTGGCCACGGCGGTCGGCTACCCGGTGCGGGAGGTGGCCGAGGCCCTGGCAGCTCTCGCCGCCGAGTACGACGAGTCGGGCCGCGGCTTCGAGCTGCGCAACGTGGCCGGTGGCTGGCGCTACTACACGCGCGAGGAGTTCGCGCCGGTGGTGGAGCGGTTCGTGCTCGAGGGCCAGCAGGCGCGGCTCACCCAGGCGGCGCTCGAGACGCTGGCGGTGGTTGCCTACAAGCAACCGGTCAGCCGGAGCCGGGTGTCGGCGATCCGCGGGGTCAACGTCGACGGGGTGATGCGGACCCTCCTGACCCGCGGACTCGTCGAGGAGGCGGGTGCCGACGCGGAGACCGGGGCGCACCTCTACCGGACGACCAACTACTTCCTGGAGCGGATCGGGATCACCTCGCTCGACCAGCTCCCCGAGCTCGCGCCGTTCGTCCCCGACATGGACGACTCCGACCTCGAGGAGGCCGTCGCGGGCATGTCGTCGCCGGTCGCGGAGGTCGCTGCGGTCGCCGACGAGGTCCCCGTCTCCGAGGCAGGCCCGGCGCTCGGGACCGATGGAGACTGACGACGAGGGCCTGATCCGGCTGCAGAAGCTGCTGGCCCAGTCCGGGATCGCGAGCCGGCGCAAGTGCGAGGAGCTCATGCTCGCCGGCGAGGTCGAGGTCGACGGCGAGGTGGTCACCCGCCTCGGCACGAAGGTCGACCCGACGACGGCCGTGATCCGCGTGTCCGGGAAGCGGCTGCCGCCGGTGAGCTCGCACGTGTACCTGGTGCTGAACAAGCCGCGTGGCGTGGTCTCCACGATGTCCGACCCCGAGGGACGGCCGACGCTGACCGACTACGTCGCCGATCGGCCCGAGCGGCTCTTCCACGTGGGGCGGCTGGACACCGACACCGAGGGACTGATCCTGCTCACGAACGACGGGGACTTCGCGCAACGGCTCGCGCACCCGTCGTACGAGGTGGAGAAGACGTACGTCGCCGAGGTCGCCGGGCGGGTCGACAAGGCCGTGGTCCGCACGCTGCTCGCCGGGGTGACCCTGGACGACGGTCCGGTCGAGGTGCGCCGGGCGCGGGTCGTCTCCAGCACCGCCGACCGCGGGATCGTCGAGCTGGTGATCCACGAGGGCCGCAACCGGATCGTCCGCCGGCTGCTCGACCACGTCGGCCACCCGGTGAAGCGGCTCACCCGCACGGCGATCGGGCCGGTGCGGATCGGCACCCTGAAGGCGGGGTCGATCCGCGAGCTCACCGGTGACGAGGTCGGATCGCTGCTCGACAGCGCCGACTTGTAGGCTCGGAAGGTCCCAGAACTTCCGCCGTCCCGAGGAGCAGCTCGTGCCCGTTCGCGCCGTTCGCGGAGCCACGCAGCTGGTGACCGACACCCGGGACCAGATGCTCGACCGGGTGGCCGAGATGGTGACCGAGGTGATGACGGTCAACCGGCTCGAGGTCGACGACTTCATCTCCGTGGTCTTCACGGCGACCTCCGACCTGGTGGCGGAGTTCCCGGCGTACGCCGCCCGGCAGCTGGGGTTCGGCGAGGTGCCGCTGCTGTGCGCCCGCGAGCTGGAGATCGAGGGCTCGATGCCCCGCGTCGTGCGGATGCTCGCGCACGTGGAGACCGACCTGCCGAGGGCGGACATCACCCACGTCTACCTCCACGGGGCCGCTGCGCTGCGCACGGACCTGACTCGCGTGCGGTCGGTGCCCGATGAATGAGCTCACCGGACCCGTCCAGATCATCGGGACCGGCCTCCTCGGCACCTCGATCGGACTCGCGCTGCGGGCGGCCGGCGTACCGGTGTGGCTGAGCGACGCGAACCCCGAGCACCTGCGCACCGCGGTGAGCCTCGGTGCCGGCGAGCACCCGCCGAGCGGCGGCGTGCCGCAGCTGGTCGTCGTCGCGGTGCCGCCGCTGACCATCGCCGAGGTCGTGCTCGACGCCCTCGAGACCGGCGCGGTGGTGACCGACATCGGCAGCGTCAAGGCGCTGCCGCTGGACCAGGTCAGCGACCAGGCACCCGAGTCCGCGCTCGCACGGTACGTCGGCAGCCACCCGATGGCCGGTAGCGAGCGGTCGGGGCCGCTGGCGGCGAGTGCGGCGCTGTTCGAGGGACGGCCCTGGGCGGTCACGCCGCACGTGCACGCCGACCCGGCCGCGGTCGCGCTGGTCGAGGCCCTGGTCCGCAGCTGCGGTGCCACGCCGGTGCGGCTCTCGCCGGTCGAGCACGACCTGGCCGTGGCGCGCACCTCCCACCTGCCGCACCTGCTGGCCGTGCTCGCGGCCGCCCAGCTGACCGACGCCGTCCCCGAGCACCTCACGCTGTCCGGGCAGGGCGTGCGCGACGTGACCCGCGTCGCCGGCGGAGACCCGCATCTGTACGGGCAGATCATCCGGGCGAACCGCACGACCGTCGGCGACCTGCTGCGCGACGTGCGCCGCCAGCTCGACGAGCTCATCCACGCCGTGGACGAGCCGTCGGCCGACACCCTGGTCGAGATCCTCAACCGCGGCGTGGCCGGCACCCAGGTGATCCCCGGCAAGCACGGAGGCCCGAGCCTGGAGACGGGCGCGGTCTACGTGCTGGTGCCCGACCACCCCGGCGAGCTCGCCCGGCTCTTCACCGACATCGGCGAGATCGGCGTCAACGTCGAGGACCTGCACATCGACCACGACCCGGCACGTCCCGCGGGTCTGGTCGAGCTGGTCGTGGAGTCCGGCGCCGCGGAGCGCTTGCGCGCCGCGCTCGGCGAGCGGGGCTGGACCACCCACCGCTAGGGTCAGGCGCCCGCGTCCGGGGGCGGCGTACGTCGCTCGGTGCTGGCCACCTTCCGGTCGGTCACCACGATCCACACAGCCAGAGCCCCTCCGCCGAGCACGGCGACGGCGAAGAGCACCATCGCGATCACCGGGTAGCCGAGGAACCGGTGCCGGGTCGGCACCTGGATCAGCATCGCGGCCCCGATGATCGTCGCCGCGATCACCAGACCCAGGGTGAGCCGGTTGGCGACCCGCTGCAGCACCGTGTGGAGGCGCTCCTCGTCCAGGGCGTCGACCTTGACCTGCAGGGTGCCGTCGGCGAGGGACTCCAGGATCCGGTTGGCGCGGCGGGGCAGCTGGGAGGTGAACTCCTTGGTGTCGAGGGCGGCGGCGACGAGATCCCCGGTGGACGTCCTCAGGCCGGCGCGCAGGATCTCGCCGACGTTGTCGCGGATCTGCTCGGCGGGGGCGAAATCGGGGTCGAGGTGCAGGATCGACTGGTCGAGGTTGAGCAGCGCCTTGCCGATCATCGACATCTCGGGGGGTGGGCGCAGGCCGTGCGCGCCGGAGATCCGGCTGAGCTCGACCAGCACCGAGCCGGCCTGGAGCGCGGGACCCTGCGCGACGGCCTCGGAGACGAGCCGGGTGACGTCCTCGCGGAAGGCGGCGGCGTCGTACTCCTCCAGCGGCTGCCCCATCTCGGCGAGGACCCGGGCTGCCTGCTCACCGTTGTCGTCGCTGATCGCCGCCAGGAGCCGGACCACGCGTCCCTGGATCCGTGGCGGCACGTGGGCCACCATGCCGAGGTCGATGATGCCGAGCCGACCGTCCGGGGTGAGCAACAGGTTGCCCGGGTGAGGGTCGGCGTGGAGGAAGCCCTCGCGCAGGATGCTCTGCAGGTAGGCGCGGAACAGCTGCTCGACGATCGGGCCGGTGTCGACGTCGGTCAGCCCGAGGGGGCCGACGTCGGTGACCTTGCGCCCTTCGACGTAGTCCATGGTGAGGACCCGCGACGTGGTCAGGTCGTCGACCGGCTGCGGCACCAGCAGCCGGTCGTAGCGGCGGGTGAGCTCGCCGAAGCGGACCAGGTTGCGGGCCTCGCGCTCGTAGTCGAGCTCGGCGGTCAACGAGTGCTCGAACTGGTCGAGCAGGTCGGCGAACCCGTACTTGCGCCCCGCGGACGTGCCCCGGTCGGCGAGCCCGGCGAGCTTGCGCAGGGTCTCCATGTCGCCCCGGACGATCTCCCGGGCGTCCGGGCGCTGCACCTTGACCACGACTTCGCGGCCACCGACCATGCGGGCGCGGTGCACCTGCCCGAGCGAGGCGGCGGCGAGCGGCTCGGGGTCGAGGTGCTCGAAGAGATGGCGCACGTCGGCACCGAGCTCGGCCGCGATGATCTCCTCGACCTGCTCGTAGCCGAACGGCTCGACCTCGTCCTGGAGCCGGCTCAGGGCCTCGGTGTACGGGGCCGGGAGCAGGTCGAACCGGGTCGAGAGCAGCTGCCCGAGCTTGGTGTACGTCGGACCCATCCGCTCGAGGTCGGCCGCGAACGCCTCCGCGGTGACGGGGTCGTCCTGGGACGCGTCGTCTCCGACGCCGGTGCCGCGGGCGTCGAGGCCGGCGCCGCGGACGAGGTCCGAGCGACCGTACCGCAGCAGCAGTCGGGCGAGCGAGGCGTAGCGGGCGGTCGACGAGCCGGGGGAGTCCACCCCGGGACGGTGCCCCATCCACCTCTGCCCATGCTCGACCGCCGGCCGCCCGCGCGGCGGACGTGACGGGGGTCTCCTCGCGACCGGAGCGAAGCGGGGTTGCGGCCGTTGCACCGGTAGGCTGCTCTCCGGCGCGGAGTGCGCCTGGCAGGCACGGGACGGGCAACAAGGAGCGGGAGCCGAACGGTGGGCACAGCACCTCGATCAGGGGTCGTGGTCGCGATGGACGGACCCTCCGGCTCCGGCAAGTCCAGTACCGCCCGAGGCGTGGCAGACCGGCTCGGCCTGCGCTACCTGGACACGGGCGCCCAGTTCCGGGCGATGACCGTGTGGATGCTGCGCCACGGGGTCGACGTGCACGACGTGGAGGCCGTCGCTGCGCACGCCGCAGAGCCCCGGATCGTGTCGGGCACCGACCCCCTCGAGCCGACGATCACGCTGGACGGGGAGGACGTCGCGGAGGAGATCCGGTCGGCCGACACCACCGCCGCGGTCAGCCCCGTGGCGACCGTCCCGGCCGTGCGGGCCCGGCTGCTCGAGCTCCAGCGCGCCACGATCGCGGCCGCGCTGGCCGAGGGTGGCATCGTCGTGGAGGGCCGCGACATCGGGTCCGTGGTGTGGCCGGACGCCGAGGTGAAGCTCTACCTCACCGCCGACCCCGGTGCGCGCGCCGCACGACGCGCCGCCGAGAACGGCAGCACGTCCGTCCGGTCCACGGAGGAGGACCTGCTGCGTCGCGACGCCATCGACTCGGGCCGGACGACCGCGCCCCTCGTGGTGCCCGACGGTGCGACCCACCTGGACACCACTCCGTGGACGCTCGAGGAGGTCGTCGACCGGGTCGTCGCGATCGTCGAGAGCACGCGAGGCGCGGGCGCCGGAACAGCCGGTGCCAGGACGGCCGGTGCCGACGCGGGCGGCCACCGGGCCTCGCCGTGACCACGGCCCGGCAGTCGTCGGTCCACCTGGAGCCGCCGCGCTCGGCCGACGTGCCTCACCCGGCACACCTGGTGCTGCACCGGCTGCGCCCCGCCGCCGGGGTCATCGTCCGCCGCCGCTGGGACCTGACGATCCGTGGCGCCGAGCACGTGCCGACGGAAGGCCCTGTGGTGATCGCTGCGAACCACATCGGCTTCGTGGACGGGCCCCTGATGGCGATCGTGGCGCCGCGCCCGGTCCACGTGCTGGCCAAGCACGAGATGTACCACGGCAGCCTCGGCACGTTCCTGAACGCCTCCGGCCAGATCCCCGTGGAGCGCAACGGCCCCGACCCGGCGGCGGTGAAGACCGCCCTGCGGGTCCTGCGGGACGGCGGAGCCGTCGGCGTCTTCCCCGAGGGCACGCGCGGCACCGGCGAGGTCGACCGGGTCAAGCCGGGTGCGGCCTACCTGGCGATGGCGGCGGGCGCGACCGTCGTACCGCTGGTGTTCCTCGGCACCCGGCTGCCCGGTGGGTCCACCAACTCGGTGCCACCGGCGCGGAGCCAGTTCGTGATGACCTTCGGTGAGCCACTGAGGGTGGAGCACCACCGCTGGCCGCGGCGCCAGCCCGAGACGCACGCACTGAGCGGACGGATCCGTGAGGCGCTGCTCGCCACGCTGGACGAGGCGCAGCAGGCCACCGGCATGACACTCCCGGGGCCGATCCCGGCTACGGACAAGGAAATCCTGTGACAGAGCAGTACGACGACCACGGCACGCAGTCGACAGTGAGGGTGCCGATCCTCGCCGTGGTCGGACGACCGAACGTCGGCAAGTCCACCCTGGTCAACCGCATCATCGGCCGCCGCGAGGCCGTCGTCGAGGACGTGCCGGGCGTGACCCGCGACCGCGTCTCGTACGACGCCACCTGGAACGGACGTGCCTTCACCGTCGTGGACACCGGCGGCTGGGACCCGGACGCCCAGGGGATGGCCGAGCGGATCCGTGCCCAGGCCGAGGTGGCGGTGACCCTGGCCGACGCGGTGCTGTTCGTGGTCGACGCGACCGTCGGGATCACCGACGCCGACGAGGCGGTGGTCAAGGTGCTGCGCAAGAGCGGGCGGCCCGTCGTCCTCGCGGCGAACAAGGTGGACGACCAGCGTGCCGAGGCCGAGGCCTTCGGGTTGTGGAACCTCGGCCTGGGTGAGCCCTACCCCGTGTCTGCGCTGCACGGGCGCGGCTCCGGCGACCTGCTCGACGCGGTCCTGGCCGCCCTGCCGGAGACGCCCGAGGAGTCCTTCGAGGAGATCGGTGGCCCGCGCCGGGTGGCGATCATCGGGCGCCCGAACGTCGGCAAGTCCTCGTTGCTCAACAAGCTGGCCGGTGAGGAGCGGGCCGTGGTGGACGACGCCTCCGGCACCACGGTCGACCCCGTCGACGAGCTGGTCGAGCTCGGCGGTCGCACCTGGCGGTTCATCGACACGGCCGGCATCCGCAAGCGGGTCAAGACGGCCTCGGGCCACGAGTACTACGCGTCGCTGCGCACGACCACGGCGATCGAGCGCGCCGAGGTGGCGCTGCTCGTGATCGACGGGAGCCAGTCGATCTCCGAGCAGGACCTGCGGATCATCCAGACCGTCCGCGACTCCGGCCGGGCGCTGGTGATCGCCTTCAACAAGTGGGACCTCGTGGACGAGGAGCGGCGCTACTACCTCGAGCGGGAGTACGAGCGCGAGCTCGTGCAGGTGCAGTGGGCGCCGCGGATCAACTTCACCGCGCGCACCGGTTGGCACATCGACCGGATCGTGCCGGCGCTCGACGCTGCCCTCGCGGGCTGGGAGACGCGCGTCTCGACCGGCACCCTGAACGCCTTCCTCGGTCGCCTCGTCGCCGAGCACCCGCACCCCGTGCGGGGCGGCAAGCAGCCGCGGATCCTCTTCGGCACCCAGGCCCAGTCGGCGCCCCCGACGTTCATCCTGTTCACCTCGGGCAAGCTGGACGCGGGCTACGAGCGGTACATCGAGCGTCGGCTGCGTGAGGAGTTCGGCTTCGTCGGTACGCCGATCGTGCTGCAGGTGCGACCCCGGGAGAAGCGCAAGCGCTGACCGGGTCGGCGCCGGGACCGGGTCACTCCGAGGTGATCACGGCCGCGCCGATGATGCCGGCCCGGTTGCGCAGCGTCGCAGGGATGATCTCGGTCTCGATGTCGACCAGGTGCAGGAACTTCGCCGCGTCCTTGCTCACCCCGCCGCCGACCACGAACAGGTCGGGGGAGAACAGCTTCTCCAGGGTGCGGTAGTACGTCGTGAGCCGACCGGCCCACTCCTCCCACGAGAGGTCCTCGTTGGTCTTGATGCTTGCGGCGGCGCGCTTCTCGGCGACGTGGCCCCCGATCTCGAGGTGACCGAGCTCGGAGTTCGGCACCAGCACGCCGTTGTAGAGCAGAGCCGAGCCGATGCCGGTGCCGAGCGTGGTCAGGATGACCAGCCCCGAGCGCCCCTTGGCGGCGCCGTACCGGAGCTCGGCGACGCCGGCCGCGTCGGCGTCGTTGACCACGTGCACGTCGCGGCCGAGCCGCTTGGTCAGAAGCGCGTCGGCGTCGGTGCCGAGCCAGGCCTTGTCGATGTTCGCCGCCGAGTGGACCACTCCGTTGCGGACCACCCCCGGCACCGTCACGCCCACCGGGCCGGTGGCCTCGGGGAATCGGCCCACGAGCTCGACCATGACGTCCGCCACCGCGTCCGGGGTGGACGGCTGCGGGGTGTCGATGCGCTGGCGGTCGCTGGCGAAGTCGCCGACGCTGAGGTCGACCGGCGCAGCCTTGATGCCACTGCCGCCGAAGTCGATGCCGATCGGATGGGTCATGGGCGCAGTCTTTCAAACACCGCACCTACCCGCGCGTACGACGTGCCCCGATTCGGAACGGAGTGCCCCGACACGGTAAGGTTCCGATCGCTCGCCACGCTCACGTGAGGCGGGTGATCGGGCTGTGGCGCAGCTTGGTAGCGCACTTGACTGGGGGTCAAGGGGTCGCAGGTTCAAATCCTGTCAGCCCGACCGATCGGCTCTGATCTGCTCCTGCAGGTCAGAGCCTTTCTTGTTCGGTGGACGGCGCCCTCCTGGAGCGCACGAGACCCGAGCCCGGGTGAGCAAGCGCACGTTTCGCGGCCGGTCTTCCGGGCACTAACCGGGTGCCCTGCGCGGCCCTCGCCGCGTCCGACCTAGGAGACCGTGATGGCTTTCGGACCTCGGGTCTGCGCTCGTTCCCGTGCGGGGGCTGCCGTGCGCTTCCCGCAGCCGGGCGGTGGCCGGTCGTGACGGTCGAGAAGCCGCTGGTCCTGGATGACCGCTACTCCCTCGAGGAGATCATCGGGCGGGGCGGCATGGCCGACGTCTACCGCGCGACTGACCAGCTGCTGCTGCGGTCGGTCGCGGTGAAGCTCGTCCGCGAGATCACCGAGCCGGGGGTGCGCGAGCGATTCGTCGACGAGGCCCGGACCCTCGCGTCACTGAACCACGCCGGCCTGATCACGCTGCTCGACGCCGGCATCCTCCACGACCGCCCGTACCTGGTCATGGAGCTGGTCACGGGCAAGACGCTGTCGGCGTGCATCGCGCAGGGACCGGTCGACCCCGAGCGGGTGCGCGCGATCGGTCGGCAGCTGGCCGCGGCGCTGGCCTACGCGCACGCGCAGGGCGTGGTGCACCGCGACGTGAAGCCGAGCAACGTGCTGCTGTGCGACGACGAGCGAGTCCTCCTCGCGGACTTCGGCATCGCCCGCCTCGTCGGCTCGGCGCAGCACCACACCCGGACCGGCGGCACGGTCGGGTCGCCGGCGTACCTGTCGCCGGAGCAGGTGGCGGGGGAGCAGGTCGGCCCCGAGTCGGACGTGTTCTCGCTCGGCCTCGTGCTGCTCGAGTCCCTCACCGGCGTACGGGCGTTCACCGGGTCGGCGATCGAGGCCGCGATGGCGCGGCTCCACGCGGCCCCGAGCATCCCGGACGAGGTGGCCCCGGCCTGGCGCTCGCTGATCAGGGCGATGACACGACGAGAGCCGGACCGGCGCCCGGCGGCCGCGGAGGTGGCCGCCGCGCTCGCTGATCCGGCGTGGGGCGAGCCCGGAGCCGGGTGGGTCGGCGATCCTGCGGCGACCGGAGAGCTGGAGCTGACCCAGGGTGAGCTCCTCACGGTCCCGCCCTCCTCAGGTACCCCCGGTCCGTCGAGCCCGGAGATCGTCACGGCCGGCGAGGTCGCGCCACGTCGCCGTGGCTGGGCGGTCGCCCTGGCCGCACTTGCCCTCCTGGCGGTCGTGGTCGCACTGGCGGTGGTCGCTCCCTGGAAGCAGGACACGCCCGGGAGCGGCTCCGGCGGGTCGGTGCCCGCAGGGGTGCCCAGCCGCCTGCAGCAGCCGCTCTCGGACCTGCACGACGCCGTCGAGGGGCACCACCCGTGACCGGGCGTCGTGCGGCAGTGGTGGTGGCGGTCGCGGCGCTGCTGCTCGGTGGGTGCGGCAGCGGAGCCCGACAGACCCCGTCGGCGGCCGAGCAGGTGCCGCGGCTCGGCGTCCTCCTCGATCGGATCGACGGCGAGCTGGCGGCGCACCGCTACGCCGAGGCGCGCCACGACCTGCGGGCCATGAAGGCCGAGGTGGCCCGGGCGCGCGGCACGGGTGACCTCCGCGCCACCGACGCCGGCCTCGTGCTCGCCGCCGTCGACCACCTGCTGAGCGGGCTGCCCTCGAGCGCGACGACAGGGCCGACCGCCGGGCCGACGACGTCGACGACGCGACCCAGCCCGTCGGCGTCCTCGAAGCCCGCACGGCCGAGGACGACCGCGACTCCCCACGCGTCGCCGAGCGCGTCCCCGTCACCGACCCAGGCGCCGACCACGGCAACCCCGTCGTCACCCACGCCGACGTCGTCGCCGTCGGTGCAGGTGAGCCCGGCCGCGGCCACCAGCAGCGCGACCCCCTGAGCCGGTGACCTACGCCGGTCGCGCCCGGGGAGCCCGCGCCGCCGGACGGGCCAGCTGCTCGGATCCGGTCCCGGCCTGACTGGCCGCCGGAAGCGTGGCCTCGTCGGCCCTGTCGACCTCGGGCGCCTCGGTGCGCACGGTGACCGACGACGCCTCGATGCGGCTGATCGCCACGATGAGGACCACGCACAACGCCACGGTGAAGAGCACGACGCCGCTGAGCATGAGCGCCCAGGTCGTCGCACTGGGGTTGAAGTCGTAGTAGTAGTTGGCCATGACGCCTCCGTGGGCTCGCGATGACGGACGAACCCATGGTGGGGAACCGGACGCAGGTGCCCCCAGATCCGGAAGTCCCTGGCGCGGGGGACCGTTGGTCCTGCGCGAACGGGTCCTGGCCGGCGCGTCACCGCGGCCAGGACCCGCCGGTGGGACCTACTTCTTGGCGTACGACGCCACGCCGGTGTCGTACAGCACGCACGGCTCGTCGCCGACGACCCAGGCATCGTGCCCGGGATCGATCACCATGACGTCGCCCGGCCCCACGGTCGCCTCGGTGCCGTCGTCCATCCGGACGGTCATCCGGCCCGAGATGCAGATGCCCGTGTGCCGCGTCTGGCAGGAGTCCGTGCCCGCGATCGGCTTGACGTCCTCGGACCAGCGCCAGCCGGGCTCGAAGGTCCCGACCCCGAGGGTGAAGTCCTCGAGCGTGATGACGTCCATGTGGCCGTGGTCGCGGAACGGCCTGGTCTCGTGCGGTTTGTCGATGTTCTGAGAGTCGAGTACTGCCATGGCTACCTCCAGTGTGAAGGGCCGCCCGGGATCGACCTCCGGCGTCACTGAATCTACGAGCCTCGGCGCCGCTTGGACAGAGGTGAGCCTTACCGACGTGTGACGGCGGAGCCGGGCGGTTCGGCGGGGTCGGGACGCGGACGCCCCCGTGCGTCGACGCCCGGGAGCGGTAGCCTCCGGCCGTGCCCGTGAAGCGACACCTCGCTCGACGCCTGACGAACCGTCTGGTCCATGCCGCCCATCGGTGGGTGACGCGCGCGGGGGCGATCCAGCCGGGCACCGACCTCGCGGAGTCCTTCGGCACGTTCGGGGAGGGCAGCTACATCACGTTCCCGATGGCGACGATGTACGGCGCCCGCGCGATCCACCTCGGCCGGGACACCCTGATCGGACGGCACTGCTCGCTGCTGGTGGGCTACGCGCCGGACGACCCGGAGATCCCTGAGCGCGGCATCGTGATCGGCGACCGGTGCGTGATCGGCGCCGGGAGCACGCTGACCGCGCACGAGTCGATCACCCTGGGCGACGACGTGTGGTTCGGTCAGGACGTCTTCGTGTCCGACGCGAGCCACGGCTACCAGGACCCCGAGACCCCGATCGGCCGGCAGCTCGGCAGCCACCAGCCGATCACGATCGGCTCGGGCACCTGGGTCGGCCACGGGGCGGTCATCCTGCCCGGCTCGCGGATCGGACGGCACGTCGTGGTGGGCGCCGGCTCCGTCGTACGAGGAACCGTGCCCGACCACAGCGTCGTGGCAGGCGTGCCCGCCCGCGCCGTACGCCGGTTCGAGGCCGGCCTCGGGTGGGTCGCCGTGGACGACCCGTCCGACGTCCGGCCCGCCTGGACCGCGGCCGAGGTCGCGGCAATGCTCGCCGGCGAGGCGTGAGGCACGCCCGCTCCGGGGGCCTGCGCTACGTGCCGGCGGTCGCGTCGCCCGTGCCGGTGGTGGTCACCAGCGAGTCGGGGAGCTCCGCGAGCTGCTCCTCCAGCTCGGGAGGCGGTGGCGCGGCGGCGTTCTCCTTCTCGGCCCCGGCGCCGCCGCCGACGGCGGCGCGGCGCTTGTTGTAGACGTCGAACGCGACGGCGGCGAGCAGCACCAGACCCTTGATCGTCTGCTGCCAGTCGATCCCGACGCCCCGGAGGGACATGCCGTTGTTGAGCACGCCCATCACGAAACCGCCGATGATCGCCCCGACCACCGTGCCGACACCGCCGGTGACGGCCGCGCCACCGATGAAGGCCGCGGCGATGGCGTCGAGCTCGAAGTTCACGCCGGCCTTGGGATTCGCGGCGGTGAGGCGGGCGGCGAACACCATGCCGGCGAGCGCGGCGAGCATGCCCATGTTGGTGAGCACCAGGAAGTCGATCCGGCGGGTCCGCACGCCCGACATCGTGGCTGCGTCGACGTTGCCGCCGACCGCGTAGATCTGCCGGCCGATGACGGTCCGGCTCATCAAGAAGGTGTAGAGCCCGACGAGCGCGAACAGGATCACGGCGACCACCGGGAGCCCGCGGTACTGCGCCAGCACGTAGACGAAGTACATGATCACGACGACCTCGAGGGCGACCTTCGCCAGGAACAGCGGTCGCGGAGCGACATCGAACTGGTAGCGCGTGGCCGAGGCCCGGCGTCGGAACTCGATCCACACGACGAACGCCGACATGGCCGCGCCGATCAGCATGGTGAGGTTGTGCAGGCCGGTGTCCGGACCGATCTCCGGCAGGAACCCGTTGCCCATCCCCTCGAACTGCGGCGGCAGGTTGGCGACGGTCTCGCCGTTGAGCACGGTCAGCGTCAGGCCGCGGAAGATCAGCATGCTGGCCAGGGTGACGATGAAGGCCGGGATGCCGACGTACGCGACCCAGAAGCCGTGCCACGCGCCGATCAGCGCGCCCAGGCCGAGGCAGAGCACGACGGCGACGAACCAGGGGAGGTCCCACTTGGTCATCATGATCGCGGCCACCGCCCCGACGAACGCCGCGACCGAGCCGACCGACAGGTCGATGTGGCGGGAGATGATCACCATCACCATGCCGATGGCCAGGATCAGGATGTAGCTGTTCTGGGTCAGCAGGTTGCTGACGTTGAGCGGCTTGAGGAGCACGCCGTCGGTCCGGAACTGGAAGTACAGCACGATCGCCGCCAGGGCGAGGACCATGCCGTACTGACGGATGTTGCTGCCGAGCATGCGGCGAAGGGAATTCATCGGGGTCACCTCGTGTGGCTGGTCATGTGGCGCATGAGGGCCTCCTGGGAGGCCTCCTCGTGCGAGAACTCGTGGGTGATGCGGCCTTCGGCGAGCGTGTAGATCCGGTCGCAGAGGCCGAGCAGCTCCGGGAGCTCGGAGGAGATCACGATGACTCCGCGCCCCTGGTCGGCGAGCTGCTGGATGATGCCGTAGATCTCGAACTTCGCCCCCACGTCGATGCCGCGGGTGGGCTCGTCGAGGATGAGCACCTTGGGGTCGGTGAACATCCACTTGCTCAGCACGACCTTCTGCTGGTTGCCGCCGGAGAGCTTCGCGACTCCCGCTGCCACCGAGGGGGCCTTGATCGCGAGGTCGCGACGGTAGGTCTCGGCGACGAGCACCTCGCGGTTCTCGTCGACCGTGAGGCCGGTCACCAGCTTGTCCAGCTTGGCCGACGAGATCGAGGTCTTGATGTCGTCGAGGAGGTTCAGCCCGAGGGACTTGCGGTCCTCGCTGACGTAGGCGAGGCCCGCGTCGATCGCATCGGCCACCGTCTTGAGCGTCAGCTCCTTGCCCTCGAGCCGGAGGCTGCCCTGGATCCGGCTGCCGTAGGACCGGCCGAAGATGGACCGCGCGAGCTCGGTGCGTCCGGCGCCCATGAGGCCCGCGATGCCGACGATCTCGCCGCGCCTGACCTGGAGCGCGGCGTCGTCGATGACGGTGCGCTCGTGGTCGTGCGGGTGCATGACCGTCCAGCCCTCCACCTCGAGCAGGACGTCGCCGATCTGGGGGGTGTGGTCGGGGAAGCGGTGCTCCAGGTCGCGACCCACCATGCCCCGGATGATCCGGTCCTCGTCGACGTCACCCTCCGTGACGTCGAGGGTCTCGATCGTGCGGCCGTCGCGCAGGATGGTGATCCGGTCCGCGATCTGCTCGATCTCGTTGAGCTTGTGGCTGATCATGATCGAGGTGATGCCCTTGCGCTGCAGCTCCTTGAGCAGGCCGAGCAGGTGCTGGGCGTCGTCGTCGTTCAGCGCGGCGGTCGGCTCGTCGAGGATCAGCAGCTTGACGTCGCGGGAGAGCGCCTTCGCGATCTCGACGAGCTGCTGCTTGCCGATGCCGAGGTGCTTGACCGGGGTCAGGGGATTCTCGCGCAGTCCCACGCGGGCGAGCAGGTCGATCGCCCGCCGGTTGGTGGCGTCCCAGTTGATGACGCCGCGCTGGGCGTTCTCGTTGCCGAGGAAGATGTTCTCGGCGATCGACAGCTCGGGGATCAGCGCGAGCTCCTGGTGGATGATCACGATCCCGGCGGCCTCGCTGTGGCGGATGTCGCGGAAGGTCACCTCGTGGCCGTCGAACGTGATCGTGCCGGTGTAGCTGCCGTGCGGGTGCACGCCGCTGAGCACCTTCATCAGCGTCGACTTGCCGGCACCGTTCTCGCCGCAGATCGCGTGGATCTCCAGCGGGTGGACGGTGAGGTTGACGTCGGTGAGCGCCTTGACCCCGGGGAACTCCTTGGTGATCGAGCGCATCTCGAGGATGGGCTGGGCCATCGGGCCGGTCACCCCTCTCGTGGTGCCCGCTCCTGGGGGCGCGGGCTCGGACTGGTCGGTGGACGGGGGCCGGGGGTGCCCGGCGGTGGCCGGGCACCCGCGGCGAGCGGGATCCGGGTGGACGTGTCACCCGGACCCCGCAGCGGTCACTGCAGCTCGGACTGGGTGTAGTAGCCCGTGTCCACCAGCGCCTGCGTCACGTTGTCCTTGGTCACCGGGACCGGGTCGAGCAGGTAGGACGGCACGACCTTCTTGCCGTTGTCGTAGGTCTTGGTGTCGTTGACCTGCGGCTTCTTCTTCGCAGCGATGTCCTTGATCATGCTGACGGTCACCTTGGCGAGCTCGCGGGTGTCCTTGAAGATCGTGGAGTACTGCTCGCCGGCGAGGATCGACTTCACCGAGGCGACCTCGGCGTCCTGACCGGTGACCACGGGCAGCTTCTTGCCGGCGCCGCCGTAGCCGTTGGCCTTGAGCGCGGCGATGATGCCGATCGAGAGGCCGTCGTACGGCGACAGCACGCCGTCGACCGTCGCAGAGGTGTACTTGGAGGTGAGGATGTCCTCCATGCGCTTCTGCGCGGTGGCCGGGTCCCAACGCAGGATCGCGGCCTGCTTGAAGTCGGTCTGGCCGGAGACGACCTTGATGTCGCCGGAGTCGATCATCGGCTTGAGGATCGACATCGCGCCGTTCCAGAAGAAGGTCGCGTTGTTGTCGTCGGGGGAGCCGGCGAACAGCTCGACGTTGTAGGGGCCGGCGCCGCGAGCCTTGAGACCGTCGACGAGCGACTGGGCCTGCAGCACGCCGACCTTGAAGTTGTCGAAGGTCGTGTAGTAGTCGACCGCGTCGCTCTCGCGGATCAGCCGGTCGTAGGCGATCACGGGGATCTTGCTGTCCTTGGCCTGCTTCAGGACGTCACCGAGTGCGGTGCCGTCGATCGCGGCGATCACGAGGACCTTGTCGCCCTTGGTGACCATGTTCTCGACCTGCGAGACCTGGGTCGGGATGTCGTCCTCGGCGTACTGGAGGTCGACCTTGTAGCCGGCCTTCTCCAGCTGCTTCTTGATGTTGTTCCCGTCGGCGATCCAGCGCTCGGACGACTTCGTCGGCATGGCGACACCGACGGTGCCCTTGCCGCCGCCGCTGCCGGAGGCGCTCGTGCCGCAGGCCGAGAGGCCCAGGGCGAGCGCGCCGATGGCGACGCCTGCGATCAGCTTTCGCACTTCTCTTGCTCCCATTCGTCGTGGACCGGTGTGTCCCGAGGCGTAGCTCCGGCGCCGGTGAGTTCCGAAAAGTTAGCGTTAACAGTTAGCGCTAACATCGCAGAGTGTGACCCCCGTCACCGCGCCCGTCAAGGGGGCGTGACGGCAAACCGGGCGTGCTCCGCGGATGTTTTCGGATCGAGACCAGCTTGTGACCTGGGACGTCTGGTCCAGGCGTCAGCCGGTGCTTGACGACGTGGATGTGATCGCTAACATACGCCGGCTGCGACCCGGGAGACAGCCCGGGCGCCGGCGAGTCCGAGCGCAGCGAGCGCCAGGCCGGCAGGCAGGTCGAGCACCCAGTGGTTCCCGGTCGCGACCACGGCGCAGGCCATCAGCACCGGGTGCAGCACGCACAGCACGCGCAGCACGGGGGACCGGAGCAGGGGGAGGACCACGACGGCCACCAGGACCACCCAGCCGACGTGGAAGCTGGGCACGGCGCCGAGGTGGTTGGTCAGGCCGTGCGGGCGCGCCACGCCCTCGAAGGACCCGTGGGCGACCGTGTCGGTGAATCCGGTGCCGCCGATCCAGGGAGGGGCCGTGGGGTAGGTCGCATAGACCAGGAGGCCGGCGACCCCGGACACCAGCAGGGCCGTGCGCAGCCGCCGGTACGCCGGCGGGTGGCGCCGGTACATCCAGACCACGATCACGATCAGCGCGGGGAAGTATCCCCAGACGTAGAACTGGGTGAGGAAGGTGCCGAGCCCGGGGACGGAGAGCGCGGCGTCCTGGAACCGGTGCTCGACGTCGAGGTGGAGGAGCCGCTCGAGCCGGAGGACGGCTGCGGTGTGCCGGACCGCCTCCGGGGTGCGGTCGAGGGTGTACCAGCGGACGGCCAGGTAGCAGACCAGGGCCGCTGCGACGAAGCCGAGCTCCGGGAGGACGGCCGCCCGGTCCGAGGCGGTCCGCCTCTCCCGCAGCGTCGGTGGTGCCCAGGTCACGGCGTACGCCTCGGCCGGTCAGGCCCCGCGCGGCCAGGCGCCCAGCAGGTCGTCGACGGTGAGCTCGGTGCGGTCGAGGAGCCTCGGTTCCCTGACCAGGCGCCGGAACACCTCGGCGGTCCGGGCGAAGTAGAACCCGTCGGAGGCGCGCTCGTCGAGCGTGTAGACCGCGTTGAGACAGCTGCGGGCGACGACGGCGCCGGTCTCGTCGACGACGGGCTCCTTCCGGATGGCTCCGATCGCCACGAAGACGCTGGCGGTGCCGTACTCGTAGAGGTGGTGGAACGGAGGGTCGATGCCGATGGAGCCGACGTTGACGAGGTAGACGCTGGTGTAGAGCGGGATCGCCTCGCGCAGGAACGCCGGCAGCGCGTTGTGGTAGTCCAGCGCCGCCACCGTGCGCGCCACCAGGTCGAGCACCGGACGCGGCGCGGGCGCGAACAGGTCGACCAGCTGGTCGTCCTTGCCGCCCAGCGTCGCCCGCTTGTGCTCGACGGCGGAGTCCACCTGGTCGCGGACCTCCTCGACGGTCTCGAGGCCGGTGAACACCAGCCGGACCTCGGTCTCCGGGGCGTCGTCGGCCATCGCCGTCTTGACGATGAAGGCGATGCTGATGTCGTCGTGCTCGTAGGTGCGGCGCCCGACGATGAAACGGTTCAGCTCCGGACGCAGCCTGATCGTGCGGGCGATCGCGGTCACCAGGACGTGGAAGAGGGTGATCCTCTCGCTCTCGGGGCGGCCGTCGTTGACCTCCTCCAGCCAGGCCAGGAGGCCGTCGACCTCGATCCGCTGCGGGAAGTAGACCGCCGACTCCGTCCGGGTGCGCATGAGGTAGGGCACGATCCGCCGGAAGGCCGGCACGTCGCGCAGGTACGTCGCGTCACGTCGCCGCGTGAACACCGCACGCACCTCCTCGAGCCGGGCGCACCGCCGGGCCCCGGTCCGTGGGGCGACGGTGCCTGGGGGACCTCATGTCTCGACCATCCCGCGGTGCGGTCGGCTCCCGGGAGGGTCGAACGGCCCGGGCGGAACCGGCGAACGGCACCGACGGTCGCCGCTGGACGCGTCGCTGGTCAGGCGAGGCGCCGCGGGACGACAATGCTCGCGTGCCCCTGAAGCCGGAGCCGGCCATCCTCGACGTCCAGGCGGGGCTGGGCGACGTGAAGAGCGCGCTGGTGTCGCTGGGCGCGACGGCGCCGGAGCAGCGCTCGGTGGCCTTCGTGATCGGCGAGCACCTGCTGCTCCTGGCCTACGACGAGATCGACAAGTTCACCACGATCGCCGTGGGCGGTCCCGAGGCGGTGCGCACGGCCCACGAGCTGGCGGGTCACCTCGGCGAGCAGGGTCTCCCGGTGACCGGTGTGCTCCCGCGTCTGCCCGGAGTCCAGCCGGGCTGAGCCGGTTCCCGTGACGCATGCCGGACCGGTCAGGAATGGCCGGCGAGCGCGAGGCCTCTGCGTTCGAGGGCCAGCTCACGGACCCGGGCGATGTCCTCGTCGGTGAAGACGCCATTGACTCCGGAGATCGCGGCGAGCCGCATCCCGTGCTTGAGGCCGAGCCGGTAGATCTCCTTGACCTTCTCCCACTCGATGCTGCGGCCCACCGTGAAGGTCTCGTAGCGACCTTCCAGCGCCAGGACCACGGTCTCGGCGAGGCAGGCGTAGACGACGCCCGGGGGGAGCCCGATGTCGCGCATCGAGACGTCGCCCGGCAGCTCGATCTCGCCCGACTCGATCACCAGCACGTCGGGTCGCTGCGCGACGTCCTCGGCCGAGAGGTCGAGCGGACGGGCCACGTCGGTGATCACGCACCCCGGCTTGACCGCCATGATGTCCAGCACTCGCTTCCCCGCTCCCGAGGTGGCGGTGACGATCAGGTCCATGTCGGGCAGGTGGTCGTCAGGCGTCGCGGCGACCTTGATCCGCGCCCGGGGTGCTCCTCGCTCGATGTCCTCCTTGAGCGCGAGCAGCTTCGCGGTCTCGGGCGAGACCAGCCACAGCTCGTCGCTGGCCAGGGCGAGCAGGCGGGCGCACACCGAGCCGATCGCACCGGTGGCGCCGACCACCATCGCCCGGCCATGGATGCGGCCCTCGTCGTCGACCTCGGCCAGGCCGAGCCGGTCCATCGCCTCATGGGCGGCCCAGAGCGCTGCCGACGCGCTGTAGCTGTTGCCGGTGGTGACCGGCAGCGGCGCCCGCTTGGCCACCGTGACGCCGGCGTCCCCGACCACCTTCGTGAACGCGCCGAGCCCCATAACCTGAGCCCCGAGCTTGCGGGCGATGTCCGCGGCGGCGAGGAGCCGGGAGTAGGTGAACTCGGGGCTGTGCGCCATCAGCTCCTTGGGCGTGCCGCCCACGGTGATCAGCCAGCCCTCCGCCTCGGCGCCGGTGGGGGACGTGATCCCGGTGACGTGGCTGTAGGTGAACGGCGGCGCGTAGGCCATCGCCTTCTCGACGACGTCCATGACGACGCTGGGGGCCACCTTGCTCAGCGTCCCGAGCGGCTCGACCTGTGCGAAGTACTCCTGCGACAGCGGGTGGATCACGAACGCGAACCTGCTCTTGCGGCGCGGCCCGTTGGGGCGCAGGACGCGCGGCTCGAGACCGGCCGAGACGATCATCTCGAGGAGGTCGTCGTCGGTCAGCGGGCCGGAGACCGACGCCAGCATCATGGCCTCGAGCACGGCGGCCGAGACGGTGACGTCGAAGGGTTGCGGCGTGCTGTCGACCACCAGGTCCACACCGCGCCCGGCGAGCTCGGCGAGGCGGCCCTCGGAGATGATCGAGGTGACCAGGGTCTTGCCGGCGAGCTCCTCCAGGCCGAACCCGGCGAGCTCGTCGTAGCTGGCGACCAGGACGTCTGCGTCCTTCGCGGTACGACGGGCGAGCGCGTGGGCCACCAGCTGCGCGGGCGCGAGCAGCTCGGACCGGAGCCCGTGCGGCACCAGGTGCAGCGGCCAGGTCCCGACGGACGCAGCCAGGTCGAGCACGGGGTTGGCGTCGAGCAGGGACGGCAGGTGGAGCCGGAGCAGCGGGTCGGCGTACTCGACGTTGTCGGTGAACTCACGCAGGATCCGCACGGCGCGGTCGTGGTTGTCCCCGCCGAGCACGAGCGTGCGGGCGTTGTCGAAGTAGCCCGGCATCTCCGCCTGGACGTGCCGGATCGCCCACTCCTGGAGCACGTCGTGCAGGGAGCGTCCGTCGGTGACGGGCACGTCGGTCGTCGCAGCCTTGACCCGCTCGATCGCGGCCAGCTCGCCGTCGTACAGGCCCGCCGCCCGTGCCTCGCGGGCTCCGGTGACGGCGATCGCCGCGGCGTCGGGGGCCCAGTGCCGCACGAGCTCCTCCGCCGCACGGATGTCGCCACCCGTGCCGATCCGGACGAGGTGGAAGGGACGGTCGAAGAGCGTGACGTACGTGTCGTAGTCACGCTCGGGCCCGGTCAGGCTGACGTTGACCACCAGGGTCGGCTCGGTGCTCACCTCATGCTCCTCAGGTCATCGCCTTCGCGTCGAACTCCGGGTGGTCGGCCATGAACCGCAGGAGACGAGCGGCGTAGGTCCGGAACGGAGGGCAGGTCACGCCGGTCCCGGCGAGGTCGGTCGTCGTCTGCGTGGTGTCGTAGAGGGTCGGTGAGGCCAGGTAGTCGATCGCCTCCGCCGGGAGGCCGAGCAGGCGCTCCATCCCGGGCACCTTGTCCACCGCCGCATGGGTGACGCCGAGCGGAAGCGGCACCCAGACGATCCGGCGGTGCAGCTCGTGGGCGAAGGTGTCCACCACCTCGCGGATCGTCGGTGGCTCAGGATCGGTCAGAGCGTAGGTCTTGCCGATCGACAGCTCGCTCGCGGACAGCGTGTCCATCGCGTCGACGACGAAGTCGCGCGGCACCAGGCAGAAGCGGACCTCGTCGGGGGAGGCGACCCGCGGCACCACCGCGACAGGCGGCTGGCGGCGCAGGAACGTCGCCACGAAGTACGGCCCGTCGTACTTCTGCGTCGCACCGGTCGCGGAGTCGCCCACGACGATGCCGGGGCGGTAGATCGTCGCCGGGAGGCCGTCGGCCATCGCCTTGCGCACCAGCACCTCGGCCTCGAACTTCGTCTCCTCGTAGTGGTTGCGGAAGATCTGGCCCTCGTCGAGGTCGGTCTCGGCGAACACCCCGTCGTAGCGGCCGCTGACGTAGCAGGTGCTGACGTACTGGAGGCGGTCGAGGTGCTCACGGGAGCGGCAGAAGTCGAGGACGTGGGCGGTGCCGTCGACGTTCACCCTCCGGGCGAGCTCCGCGGATGTGGCCAGGTCGTAGACCGCGGCCAGGTGCCACACCTCGGTGACGGCACCGAGCTCGTCGTGCGGGACGTCGGACATGCCCAGACCCGGCTGGGTGATGTCGCCCTCGACGACGTCGACCCGCCCGCGGACGTGGGGATGCTCGGCCTCGATCTCCCGGATGCGCCGGCGGGCGGTCTCCAGGTGCCGCGGCTGCACGAGCAGCAGCGCGCGAACCTGGGTGCGCCGGGCAAGCAGGCGGGGGAGGAGGGCGGATCCAAGGAAGCCGGGGAACCCGGTCATCAGCAGCACGCTCATGTCTGCACGATGCTCCGACCGGGCGCTCGACCGGGAGGGCCGAACGACCCCCGGGAGCGCGGCGAACGACACGCATCGACCAGCGTGGCGTCGAGAGGTGGCTCAGCCCCGGGACGTCGGGTCCACCCGCTCGCCCAGGGGCTCGCTGCGTCCGCCCATGTCGGCGCGCCGGATCAGGCCGGAGACCAGCTCGTGCCCGCGCGCGATCGTGTCGTCGAGCACGCGCAGGCCGGCGTCGACGCTGCCCGCCTCCAGCGACCACTTCGCCGCGGCCATGCCCTGCACCAGCGAGTCGTTGATCTCGATCGCCTCCCGGTGGAGAAGGGCCGCCGCCTCCAGGCGGCGGCGCTCCGCCTCCGAGCGTCGCAGCCGGTCGGTCGCCTCGCCGACCAGCAACCCCAGCAGCAGGATCGGAAGCACTCGCGCGGCCCAGGCGACCGGGGGCAGGGAGACCTGATCGGCCGCGGCCCACAGCGCGATCAGCGCGACCGCGAGCAGTCCCGCGGCGGTGCCGGCACGCATGCCGAACGTGGTCGCCACCAGCGCCACCGGGAAGACGTAGAGCATGGAGTACGCGTCGGCGGCGTCGCCGGCCAGCAGGCGCAGGCTCAGGACACCGGCGAACAGCACCCCCGCCACGGCGAGGGTCAGCAGTCGGTGCCCGGCCGCGTGCGTGCGCGCGGCTGTGGTCAACCGCCGGGAGGCCACGGTCATGGAGCCCATCGTGCGGGACCCGGGCTCGACGACCAAGGGGTCGAAGGACCCGTCTGCGTCGCCGACGGCCCTTTCCGCGCACGGTGATCCACCAGGCCGGTCCCGTCGAAGGTCCTCGTCACCGGTTGCGTCCGACCCTGTGCCGAGCTGGGCGGACGGGGGACGCTGGGACGAGGGACGAGCGGAGGTGCCCGCCATGACCATGTTCGCGGATCGGGTCGACGCCGGGCGGCGTCTGGCTGCAGGCCTGGCCCACCTGGGCGGGCAGGACCCGGCGGTTCTGGGGCTCCCCCGTGGAGGAGTCCCGGTTGCGGCCGAGATCGCGAGGCTCCTCGGCGCGCCGCTGGACGTGATCGTCGTCCGCAAGCTCGGCGTGCCGTTCCAGCCCGAGCTCGCGATGGGGGCGATCGGTGAGGGAGGAGTCCGGGTCGTCGATCCGGATCTGATCGACCGCCTCGGCATCAGGGACGCGGAGGTGCGCGTCGTCGAGGAGGGAGAGCGCGCCGTTCTGGAGGACCGGATCGCGTCGCTGCGCGGCGCGCACCCCCACGTCCCGCTGCGCGACCGGGTCGCCGTGGTCGTGGACGACGGCATCGCCACCGGCGCGAGCGCCCGGGCGGCGTGCGAGGTCGCACGCCGGCTCGGCGCCGCGAGGGTCGTCCTCGCCGTCCCCGTGGCTCCGGCGGGCACCACGGCGGAGGAGCTCGGGGCCGACGAGCTGGTCTGCTGCGCGATGCCGCTCGCCTTCCGGGCGGTAGGAGAGCACTACCGCGACTTCCGGCCGACCACGGACGACGAGGTCCGCGTGCTGCTCGGCGCGGCCCACTCGGCGACGCCACGTGAGCCGGAGCTCGAGACCGAGCCCTCGGGCTCCTGAGCACGCCGGATCCGCCCGTTTCGGGACGGAGGTCCCGCGACTCGTGACCCTCGGCTCTGCTCTCAGCGGCGCGCCGGGAGTTGACTCCGGACAACGGCGGAGGACCTCGAGACCGCCGGGGCACCTCGGCTCACGCAGGCGAGCTGCCCTCGGCGGGCGGTCTCGTGGTCCTCCTTGCCGTGCCGGCGTCGACGTCGGACGGCCTCGCTCAGGTGCCGCTGATCCCGGCGAGGCGGCGGACCGCTGCGAGCCCCTCGGGCGACCCGGGCCAGTGCCGGCTCAGGGCCTCCGCGCCGGCATGCCTGGTCACGGATCGGAGGGCGAGCGCCACGATGACGGCGTCGTCGGCGTACCCGATCACCGGGATGAAGTCGGGCACGAGGTCGAGCGGCAGCGCGAGGTAGCCCAGCAGCAGCCAGAGCCGGATCCGGACGCCCCGCGGGACCGACGGGTCGGCCGCCAGCCGGCGCAGCAGCCGGACGAGGTCGGGGAGCAGCCGCAGCGCGTCGCGGACCCGTACGTCGTCCGGCCGGCCCAGCCACAGCGCCGCGACCAGGGCCAGCCACACGAGCAGCAGCCCGCCACCGACGGCGATCAACCAGGTCCACCCGCTCCCGTCCACCCGCCCAGTGTCCCGGTACGCCGCACCGCCCCCGCCCGAGCATGGCCGAACGGGGGCGGCGTGTGCCGGCGCGGCGTCAGGAGCGGTTGACCGGCCGGTTGCTGCGGATGGTGCCGTGCGGATCCACCTCCGCCTTGACTGCCACGAGCCGTTCCAGCGCGGTCGGGGAGAACGCGCTCGTCGGGTCGTGGTCGTCGGACAGGAAGTTGAACGCCCGCCGCCCGGTGAGGTGCTCGCCGAGGGCGGTGCGGACCTCGGCGAACGCCTGACCGATCGCGTATGCCACCTCGGGGGAGACCGGCACGCCCAGGCAGAACAGCTGGTAGGGCTCGGACAGCGCGCCGGCCGCTCCGTCGGCGTCGGTGGCGCGGGTCAGCGCGCCACCGAGGTGACGGACCTGCACCACGACCAGGGGCGAGTCCGGGCCACCGGCAGCCGCCAGCAGGCGGTCGATCGTGACCTCGTCGAAGTCACGCAGCAGCCCCGACAGCTCCATCGTGGGCATCGGGTCGACCGGCTCGGCGGCGATGCCCCCGAGCTCCGCGAGCGGGACCGTTCCGAGCGTGTCGAACCGGAGCGCCGGCAGCGACCGCAGCGGCGCCAGCAGTCGCTCCGCCTCCTCGGCACTGCCGAGGAAGGTGAGATCGACCGAGACGAAGGAGCCGCCGCGCAGCGGCTCCGGGATCTCCGGGAGCGGTGGGAACCGGAGGAGGTGCGCCCAGGCGGTGAGCTCGTCGGGGGCCGACGCGGTCACCTCCGCGAACGCGGTCATCACCGGCCGCGCCATCTCGATCGGCCACAGCAGCCGGCCGCCGTACACGTGCGGCGCGGGGTGGAGCCGGAACTCGAGCGCGGTGACGATCCCGAAGTCGCCCCCACCTCCGCGGATCGCCCAGAACAGGTCCGGGTCGCTGGCGGCGGTGACCCGGCGGAGCTCGCCGTCGCCGTCGACCAGCTCCACCGCGACGACGCTGTGCGCGGCCAGCCCGAAGGCGCGGCTGAACCAGCTGAGCCCGCCCCCGAGGGTGAAGCCGACGACCGACGGGTCCGGGCTCGACCCGGCCAGACCGGTGAGTCCGAGGTCGCTCACGGCGGCGAGCAGCTCGCCCCACTTGACGCCGGCTCCGACGCGGGCGATCCGGTTCTCCGCGTCGACGGTGATCTCGCGCAGCCCGCGGGTGCGCAGGAGGACGGTGCCGTCGAGCGCGTGGGTGGCGCCGTGACCGACGGGCTGCACGGACACGGTCATGTCGTGCCGAGCGGCCCAGCCGACGACGGCGACGACGTCCTCCTCGTCGGTGACGGTGACCACGGCGCGAGGGCGTTGGTCGACCGACAGGATCCAGGCTCGGCTCAGCGCGGTCCAGTCCGGGTGCCGCGGGTCGACGACCTGCCCGGGCAGGACGGAGGAGAGCTCGTCGAGCGCGCTCTCCACCTGGGCAGTGGTGGTCAGGTTGATGGTCATGATGGGTTCCTCTCGGGTCCAGGTCAGTGGGTCAGGTCAGTGGGTCAGCAGTGCACGGAGGGGTTCCACGGCGCGAACACCCCGTCGGGGTTGGCCTGGAAGAGCCAGACGTGCAGGTCGTAGTGGATGGGCATCCCGGGCTCGTGGCCGAGCATCGGGCCGTTGAACGGCCGGCCCCAGAGGGTCGGGCGATCGCCGTCGGTGCTGAGGTCCTGGTCGGCGTCGGCCTGGAACCACTCGGCTCCGAGCAGCTGGTAGCCGCCGTCGCCGGTGGGCAGGTAGAGCAGGATCGCCGGCTTGGTCGGGTCGACCGGCGCCATCGCGCGGGCAGGGTTCAGGAAGTGCACTCCCATCGCGCCGGCGGGGGAGGACGTGCAGTCGCTGACGGGCACGAAGCCGTCGGCGAGGGCGCGGTGGACGTCGGCGTACGGCGCCAGGTCGTGGCGGAGCTGGGCCAGGGCCTGCCCGGCGCCGTCCCGCGAGTGCAGGTCGGCGGCGGTTCCGGTCGTGGACTCGTCGCCGTGCGCGGACGCCGGGACGGTGCTCCCGACGAGCAGGGACGTCATGAGACAGGCGAGCGTGGCGGCCAGGAGGCGGATGCGTCGGGCGGAGCTGCGGTGGTGCGACATGGAGGTCTCCTCGGGTGGTGGGTCGCGTTCTGTGGCACGACGATCGACCGACCCGCTCACCACCCGGTTACCGTCGGAGCCGGCCGACTTACCGGCGGCTTACCGTCGTTCTGCCGGTGCGGCCGGCTCGCGGCGGATACCCTCCGCGCATGAGCGGGGTCCAGTTCCGTGTCCTGGGCCGCGTCGCTGTCACGGCCGGCGGTGACGACGTACGGATCCCGGGCCGCCGGGAGCGTGCGGTGCTGGCCACGCTGCTCGCTGCCCGCCGGACGGTGGTGTCGGTCGACCGGCTGATCGAGGACGTCTGGGGCGACGGGGCGAGCGCGTCCGCCGCAGGGTCGCTCCAGGTGGCGGTGTCGAGGCTGCGCTCCCTCATCGAGCCCGGCCGCGCGCCTCGCCAGGAGCCCAAGGTGCTGGTCAGCTCCGGTGCCGGGTACGCCTTGCTCGCGCCCCCGGACGACGTGGACGCCGAGCGGTTCGCGCTGCTGGTCGACGAGGCCCACGCGGCCCTCGACTCCGGCGAGCCGGAGCGCACGTTGCGGCTGTGCCAGGAGGCGGGTGAGCTCTGGTCCGGCGCGCCGTTCGCGGACGTCATCGACAGCGACCTGGTGACCGCGGAGCGCTCGCGCCTGGAGGACCTCCGGCTGACCTCGCTCGAGCTGGGCGCCGAGGCACTGCTGGCTCTCGGGCGACACGCGCTCGCCACCGGGGAGCTCGAGGGTCTGGTCGCCGCGCACCCTTTCCGTGAGCGGCTGTGGGGCCTCCACGCGCTCGCGCTGTACCGCTCCGGGCGGCAGGCCGACGCCCTGGACGTGCTCCGTCGCGCCCGGCGCGTGCTGGCCGACGAGCTCGGGGTGGACCCGTCGCCCGCGCTGCGCGAGCTGGAGGCGGGGCTGCTCGCGCAGGACGGCAGCCTGGAGGGTCCTTCCGGCCGGGCGTCGGCCCCCGCGCGGCGTGACGGGGCTCCCGCGCGACGGCAGGACGCGGTGATCGGGCGGCGCAGCGCGCTCACCGCGCTCGACAGCGCCCTCGAGGACGTGTTCGCCGGGGTGTCCGGTCGGGTCGTGCTGGTCAGCGGCGAGCCGGGCATCGGCAAGACCCGGGTGGTCACCCAGCTGGCCCGCACCGCCGAGGAGCGCGGAGCCCGGGTGCTCTGGGGCCGCTGTCACGAGGCCGACGTGTCCCCGGCGTACTGGCCCTGGGTGCCGGTGGTGCGCGAGCTGGCCGGGACGCGCCCGGGTGACGCCGTGCGCGCGTTGCTCTCACCCGCCGAGCCCTCGATGAGCAGCGACGCGAGCTCCGCCGCCCTCCGCACGTACGACGCGGTGACCCGGCTGGTGGCTCACGCGGCGCGCGAATCGCCCGTGGTGGTGGTCCTGGAGGACGTGCACTGGGCCGATGCTGCGTCGCTGCAGCTCCTCGCGTACGCCGCCGAGGCGCTCGCCGACGCTCCGGTGCTGCTCGTGGCGACCTCGCGACTGGTCGCCGACCCGCCGGAGTCCCTGCGTGCCTGCTTCGCGGCGCTGGCGCGGCAGTCGGCGACCCGGGTCGCGCTGGCGGGGCTGGTGGCCGCCGAGGTCCAGGCGCTGGTCGGGCAGCTGACCGGTGTGAGCACCGACGAGGAGCTGGCCTCGGTCCTGACCGAGCGCACCGACGGCAATCCGTTCTTCGTGATCGAGCTGGTCCGCCTGCTGGCGGCCGAGGAACGCCTGCACGCTGCCGGTGCACGGGCCATCGAGGTGCCCGACGGCGTGGGGGACGTGCTCCGGCTGCGGCTGGCCAGGCTGGACGACGACGTCCGCCAGCTGCTGTGCATCGCGGCCGTCGCCGGGCGGACCTTCGACCTCGACCTCCTCGTGCAGGCGTCGGGCCGGCCCGTCGAGGACGTCCTGGACCTCCTCGACGCCGCGGTGGCGAGCCACACCGTCGAGGAGAACGCCTCGGCCGGGAGCTACCGGTTCGTGCACGCGCTCGTGCGGGAGACGCTCTACGGCTCGCTCTCGGTGGCCCGGCGGGGACTGCTCCACGCGCGTCTCGCCGAGCTCCTCGAGCCGCGGCTGGCCGCCGACCCCGACCTGGTCGCCGAGGTCGCGCACCACTTCGTCCTGGGGGCTGCGCTGCGGCCGGCACTCGTCGAGCCGGCGGTGCGGCACTCGATGCGGGCGGCGCGGGTCGCCGAGGCGCGCGGCGCGCTCGACCAGGCCCTGGTGCACTGGGAGGAGGCGCTGGACGCCGAGTCGCGCGAGCAGAGCGCCCCACGGCGCAGGTACGACGTGCTGCTCGGTCTCGGGCGTGCTCGTCACCGCCGCGGAGACGTCGCGGGGTCGCGCACCGCCCTGACCGAGGCCGTCGAGCTCGGCCGTTCGCTCGGCGATCCGGCGCTCATGGCCGAGGCGGCGACCAGCTTCCGCGGGGCGGGGGTCTGGCACTGGCGGGAGTTCGGCACCAGCGACCCGACGATGGTGGCCGTCCTGGAGGAGTGCCTCGCCGCGCTGCCGCTCGGACCGCTGCGGGCGCGCGTGCAGGTGAGCCTGGCGATGGAGCTGAACTACGAGTGGAGGTGCCTCGAGGCAGGGGCAGTGGGCGCAGGCGCGGTCGACGCCGTGCGCCCGCTCGACGACCACGAGCTGTTCGCCGACGTGATCGTCATGCGCACGCTCCAGCTCTGGGGCAAGCCCGGAGCAGCCGGCGTCCGGATCGAGCTCGCGGAGGAGGCGCTCACGCGTCCGTTGTCGCTCGAGCAGGAGCTCTACGTGCGGTTCGGCTCCGCCGCTGCCCGGGTCCAGCTCGGCGACACGTCCTCGGCGGTCGCGCAGATGAACCGCTGCGTCGAGCTGACCCGGCGGCTGCGGCACAGCGGAGCCGACGTACCGATCGCCTGGTGGTTGTTCTACCGGGCCGTCGACGCGGGAGACGTCGCCGCCGCCGAGGTCCTCCTGCAGGACGCGCTCAGGAGGCACCGGCAGAGCTCGACGGTGGCGATCAGCGACATGGAGCCGATGGCCCGGCTCCGGCTCGCCGGCCCCGGTGCGGAGGTCTCCGACGCCTGCGTCGAGCAGGCTCGGGTCCATGCCAACCCGGCGTTCCGCGCGTTCGTCGCCCACGCACTGGCCGAATCGGGCCGGGCGGACGAGGGGGTCGACCTGCTCGGCGGCCCCGTCCCGGACGGGGCGTGGGACTACGCGTCGGTGGTCGGGGACTGCCTGCGGGTGGACGCCCTCGCCACCGCGGGGCGTCGCGATCAGCTCGAGCCGGCGCTGCTCCGGATCATCGACTGGGGCGAGGAGTTCGCGATCTACGGGTCCACGGACTGCATCGGCTCGTTGCACTACTTCATCGGCCGGGGGCTCGAGGCGCTCGGAGACGCCGACGCCGCCCGGACCCGCTACGCCCTGGCGCGCGACCGCAACCGCGCCGCCGGCATCACGCCCTGGCAGGAGCGCGCAGAGCGCCGGCTGGCGGCTCTGGTCCGGTGAGCCCCGCGGCGCCGGGGTCGGAACGCCTCGTGATGTGGGACCAACGGCCCTCGGACCCGAGGGCACGAGCGACGAGAGTGGGGGGCGGAGGACGTGCCGCAGAAGCGGCGGTGCCCGGAAAGGTTCGGTGAGAGCGATGTTCGCGAAGGCAGGAGACCGCTTGGTCATCCACGGTCACCACGTCGGTGAGCCCGACCGGGACGCGGAGATCCTCGAGGTCCGGCACGCCGACGGCAGCCCGCCCTACGTGGTGCGCTGGTCGGACTCCGGCCACGAGGCGCTGGTGTTCCCGGGACCGGACGCGTACGTCGAGCACTTCGAGCACCAGCGGTCGGACGCCTGACCCACGTCCTCTTCGAGCAGGGCACCGGGTGCAGAGTGGACCATGGCCCTCGCCGTCTGCCTGCTGCTGGACCCGCCCGCCGACGCCGTCGTACGCCGGCTCTGGGCCCGGCTCGAGGAGGCCGGCGTGCCCTCGCTGGCGTCGCACACCCACGGCCGCCACGTGCCGCACCTGACCTACGCGTCGCTGCGGACCTGGGACCTCGCTGCGGTCACGGCCGCGCTCTCCGCGCTGCCCGCCGGGCCCCCGATGCGGCTGCACCTCGACGGTCTCGGCGTCTTCCGGCGCAGCCGGTGCTGGCTCGCGCCGGCGCTGACGCCGGACCTCGAGCCGCGACAGCGGGCCGTGGCCGAGGCCGCCGTCGCGACCGGTGCCGACCTGCACAAGCACTACCGGCCGGGCGAGTGGACCCCGCACGTGACACTTGCGCCGCGCCTCCACCTGGATCAGCTGCCGGTCGTCGCGCACCTGGTCAACGACGTGCTCCCGCTGGTCACGACGGCCTCACGAGCCGCCCTGATCGACACCAGCACGGGGGACCGGCACGGTCTCCCGCACCTCGTGTGACGGCGTCTCCCCGGGAGGAGCCCTCTCGCGCTAGGGTAGAACGTGTTCCAGTTTTCCGCCCGGAGGAGCCCCCATGCGCACACCCGTCTGTGACGAGCTCGGCATCGAGTTCCCGATCTTCGCCTTCACCCACTGCCGCGACGTGGTGGTCGCGGTGGCCAAGGCCGGCGGGTTCGGCGTCCTCGGGGCGGTCGGGTTCACTCCCGAGCAGCTCGAGATCGAGTTGAGCTGGATCGACGAGAACATCGGCGACCGCCCCTACGGCGTGGACATCGTCATCCCCAACAAGTACGAGGGCATGGACTCCGAGATGTCCGGCGACGAGCTCGCCGAGATGCTGCGGAAGATGGTGCCCCGGGAGCACCTCGAGTTCGGCCGCAAGATCCTCGCCGACCACGGCGTGCCCGTCGACGAGAGCACCGACGAGGACACGCTGCAGCTGCTCGGCTGGACCGAGGCCACCGCGACGCCCCAGGTGGAGGTCGCCCTGCAGCACCCGAAGATGACCCTGATCGCCAACGCCCTCGGCACGCCGCCGGCCGACATGATCGAGCACATCCACGCGGCCGGGAGGAAGGTCGCGGCGTTGTGCGGCTCGCCGTACCAGGCGCGCAAGCACGCCGACGCGGGCGTCGACATCATCATCGCCCAGGGCGGTGAGGGTGGCGGCCACTGCGGCGAGGTCGGCTCGATCGTCCTGTGGCCGCAGGTGGTGAAGGAGGTCGCTCCGGTGCCGGTGCTGGCCGCGGGCGGGATCGGCAGCGGCCAGCAGATTGCCGCTGCGCTCGCCCTCGGCTGCCAGGGCGCGTGGACCGGCTCGCAGTGGCTGATGGTCGAGGAGGCCGAGAACACCGCGGTGCAGCAGAAGGCGTACGCCGACGCGACCAGCCGCGACACCGTGCGCAGCCGCTCGTTCACCGGCAAGCCCTGCCGGATGCTCAAGAACGACTGGACCGAGGCCTGGCAGACGCCGGGCAACCCCGAGCCGCTGGGCATGCCGCTGCAGTACATGGTCTCCGGCATGGCGGTGAAGGCGACCCACAAGTACCCCGACCAGACCGTCGACGTGGCGTTCAACCCGGTGGGTCAGGTCGTCGGCCAGCTGACCAAGGTCGAGAAGACCGCCACCGTGGTCGAGCGCTGGGTGGAGGAGTACGTCGAGGCCACGACCCGGCTCGACGAGCTGAACGCCGCCGCGCTGTGACGCGGCGGCGGCGCTCACCGGTGGCGCACCGAGACCAGCTCGACCGTCTCCGTGCCGCCGGCGATGTCCTGCTCGCGCACGATGCCGAGCCCGGGCGCGTAGTACTTCGCAGACATGACCCGTGGCTCGAGCCGGCTCCACTCGAAGGTGCGCACGACCTGGCGCAGACGCCCGTAGGGGACGCGCACCGTCGCGTTGCGTTGCACGATCCAGGCCTGGTCCTCGGCGTGCCCGCGCAGGTACTCCTGCCGGTGGGCGTCGGTGGGTTGCGGGTCGGCGGGCATGATCGTGCCCTGCACCGCGCCGGCGACCCCGGCCTGCCACGACCCCTCCCGGCTCTCGAGGTGACCGTGCTCGTCGTAGGTCGCGGTCTGCTCGCCGAAGTACCAGACGTTGCCGTCGTCGTCGGCGGCGTACCAGTCATGGGTCTTCTCCGCGAGCGTCCCGTCCTGGCGACGCATCACGTCGCGCACCACGGTCGTCGCGACTCCGAGGATGACCTTCGTGCGGTCGGTGACGGTGACCACCTCGCGGAACCGCTCACCGTCCTCCCGGGCGCGGTAGTGGGACACCGTGCCGGGGCGCAGGGGGAAGTACGCGTTCTCCTGCGGATGGTCGAACTGCGCGGTGCGCCCGCGGGACGCTGCCGCGGACGTTCCCGACGCAGGCCCGGCCGGACCGCCGGTCGCGACCGGCGCCCCGGCGACGACGCCGGTCGCGACGATCGCCGCGACGGCCGCGCCTGCCGTGGATCGGATGGTGCTCATCGGCTGCTCCTCTCTGGTTCCTCCACGATCCTCCTGAGTCGGCTGGGCGACAACGCTCGTCGTTGCCGACCACCGAGCGCGGCCGTGAGGGCAGGCTCACCAGGTCGACGAAGGTCTTGAAACGGGACCAACGGCCCGTGGTCCCCGGGTCGAGCGTCAACTGAGGTAAGGCTGTCCGACTCCCGACAGCGACGGTCGGATCAGGTCGAATGGATCCAGGCGGAAGGTCCGCAGCGAGGTCCAGGTGATGGCGATGAACCCGACACAGCAGGTGGCTCCGGCCGGTCGGCCGGTCAGCCCCCAGGTCGACCGAGCAGCCAGCTGTGGCTGCGGCCAGGACCTCGAGTGCTGCTCCGCCGGCCACTGCCCCCGGTGCGGGACCCAGCTCGGCTCGTCGCGGTTCGAGGCGACCGGCTTCTGGCAGGCCGCCTGAGCCTCCGCGCCCGCGGCGACCGCGCCCTCGGTCGCCGTGCCCCGGCCTGAGGCCCGGACGGAGAACCGTCCGGGCCTCAGTGACCGGCGAGCGGCGCGGGGTCAGACGCCGCTCGTCGGGGTGGCCGCCGGGGCGGCCGACGGTGCGCCGCGCCTCAGCGCCACGACCAGGAGGACGACGCCGACGACCAGTCCGAGGCCGGCCGTGACCAGCAAGGTGGGAACCAGCCAGTCGAGGGCCGGCACGGTCGCACCGGCGGCCGCGTCAGCGGTGACGCCGGAGCTGCCGTCGGCGTTCATCACGACGAGCGTCCACTCGCCGCTGCGGGCGGGCCAGATCAGCTCCTGGGTCCCGCTCCCGCTCACCTGGGCCACCCAGATGTCGCTCGCGGTCGGGAGCGTGCTCGGCGCGCCGCCGGTGCTCGTCTCGTAGACGGGCTTGTCGGTGAAGTCGGTCAGCGTCGCGTGCTCGACCCCGCGCAGGTAGGCGTTCGCGTCGGCGGTCCGGGCGATGCCCAGGAACACGGGCCGGGTCCCGGTCGCGGTGACCTTGACACTGCCCAGGAGCTGCTCGGGCACGAACGCCGACGAGACGTTCGCGTCGAGGGTGATGCTGGTGGTGGCGATCGCGTAGCCGCCGGCGGTCAGCTGCGTGGTGCCGCTCATCAGGAAGCCGTCGTGGTCACGCAGCCCGTGGTCGGCGACCGCGAGGGCGCCGCCCGCCAGTCCGACGCCGGCGGAGGCGAGCACGAACACGCTCCCGGCCACGAGCGCGACGATCCGACCGGCGCTCCACCGGAAGCCGGACGGCGTCACCGACGCGGGGGCGCCGGTCGAGCCGACCGTGCTGACACGCGCCACGGGGGCCGGCCCAGCCGGGTCCGCGGGCCACGAGGTGGTCGCCACAGGGCCGGCCATTGGCCCTGCCGCGGGGCCGGACGGGGGTGTGCCCGTGGCAGCGTGCAGCACAGAGGGGTCGTCTCCGCCCTGGTCGAGACGGAAGGGCGGGTAGACGTCGGTCATCAGGGCGGCGTACGCCGCGACGCGGAGCACCCAGCGGTTCAGGCCGAGCACCAGATCGAAGATCGAGCGCGGGTAGCGGCCGCTGAAGAGCAGGACGACCGCCGCGAAGAGGACCAGCAGCGAGATCAGCCCGCCGCCGCTGGTCTGCCAGGTGTGGTCGGTCTGCGTGGCGTCGCTCGCGGCCCAGCCGACACCGCCCAGGAAGAGGCCGACCACGAGGTAGTGCGGGATCGCGAGCAGCCACCACTTGACCAGCACCAGGCCGCGCGAGAGCCGCTCGGGGTAGTCGATCTCGAGGTGGGCCGGGTAGTCCGGGACGTCCTGGAGCGAGAACGGCGGGTAGCGGTCGGTGCCCAGGGCGCCGTACGCGTAGTAGGAGACGCGCCAGGTCCAGCGCAGCACGCCGACGTTGAAGTCGAAGATGCCGCGGGGGTAGCGGCCGGTGAAGAGGATCGTGAAGAAGGCCACGAAGCTCAGCACCACGAAGGCCAGCCAGAGGAAGGCCAGCACGATGTAGTGCGGGATGGCCAGGAGCCACTTGAACAACCACTGCCAGCGGCTCAGCTTGGGGTCGATGTGTGCTTCCACGTGCACGGGATAGAACGCGGTCATGTGCCTCGCCTCCAGGTTCTCCTCCCACTCTTCTCCGCTCCGGCGCAGACCGTCAGGGACCAAAGCCGCGAGCTCCGGGACCACCGTCTCTGGTGCAGGTCACCGCCACCTGCTCCGTCGGCGACGGCCTTCGACCCGGCCTGCCGATGCCGTTCGGCCCTTCCCTCCGCGAGGCTGCGTCGGCAAGGCTCGGAGTGAGCGATCGGAGGTGGAACCGTGACCGACAACCAGAGGATCGAGAACGCCGCCGCGGCGCGGGAAGCGACCGAGGCAGCCGGACACCCGCACGCACGGGGTTCACGGGCAGCTGACATCGAGGGTGGCCTGATGCGCTACCTCGCGGCCGAGGCCTACCACGAGAAGGCTGCCGAGGACGCCGAGGAGAAGACTCCGGGCAAGGCGAAGAGCGGCACGTCCCGGTGATGCGGGCGTGGGCGGTCTCGGGACGTCCTGGCGTGCCGGGGCGGCTCGCCGCCGTCGATCGCGCTGTGCCCGAGTGCGCTCCCGACGAGGTGCTCGTGAAGGTGGAGGTGTGCGGTGTCTGCCGCACGGACCTCCACCTCGCGGACGGAGACCTGACCGCGAAGGCGCCCGGCCGCGTGCCCGGCCACGAGGTCGTCGGCGAGGTGGTCGGCACGGGGTCGGCTGCCACGCGCTTCCGCGTCGGCGACCGGGTCGGGATCGCGTGGTTGCGGCGGACCTGCGGCCGCTGCCGGGAGTGCCGGTCCGGTCGGGAGAACCTCTGCCGCGCGTCGGAGTACACCGGGTGGGACGCCGACGGGGGGTTCGCCGAGTACGCCGTCGTGGCCGAGGGGTTCGCCTACCGGATGCCCGCCGCCTTCTCCGCAGAGGACGCCGCGCCGCTGCTGTGCTCGGGGATCATCGGGTACCGGGCGCTGCGCCGCGCGGCGGTTCCACCCGGCGGCCGGCTCGGCCTCTACGGCTTCGGGGCCAGCGCCCACCTGACCGCACAGCTCGCGATCGCGCAGGGCGCCGAGGTGCACGTGCTCACCCGGGGTGAGGACGCCCAGCGGCTGGCGCTCGAGCTCGGCGCGGCATCGGCCGGCGGCGCGTACGACGCCCCGCCCGTGCCGCTCGACTCGGCGATCCTCTTCGCGCCGGTCGGTGACCTCGTCCCGGTGGCGCTCGAGGCGCTGGACCAGGGAGGAACGCTGGCGGTCGCGGGCATCCACCTGTCCGACGTACCGGTGCTGGACTACCAGCGGCACCTGTTCCGCGAGCGGACGCTGACCAGCGTCACCGCGAACACCCGTCAGGACGGTGAGGAGCTGTTGGCGCTCGCGGCCGCCCTGAAGCTGAGTCCGCGCACGACGCGGTACGTGTTCGCGGACGCCGACCGCGCCCTCGACGACCTTGCGCGCGGCGCGCTGGTGGGGGCTGCGGTCCTCGAGGTCGGCTGAGCCGGGCCGGCCCTCACGCGCCGTCCTGCCCGGCCGTCACTGAAGGGTGCGGGGGTCGTGGCGCGGGTCCCGCCCCAGGGCGAGGCCGACGGCGACCATGCCGAGCCCGAGGACGAGGTGCAGCCAGTTGTCGGCGTCGTCGACGGGCACGAAGTTGGCGCTGCCGTTCTGGTCGACGAGCAGGCCGTAGAGCCACAGGACCAGGTAGATCGCGCCGCCGCCGATCAGGAACACGCGCGCCCAGGACCAGGTGCGCGCCAGTGCGAGGCCGGCGAGGCCGAACAGCAGGTGCACGACGTTGTGCAGGACCGAGACCCCGAAGATGCCCAGCAGTTGGGCGCCTGACTGGTGGCCGGCGAACGTCATGTCGCCGTAGTGCGCCGTGATCCCGGGGACGAACCCGAGGATGCCGACAAGGAGGAAGACGGCGCCGACAGCGGCCGCGGCCTTCTGGAGGTTGGTGGCAGTCATGCCGCCCGCAGTCGTGTCACTCATGCACCGCAGGTACCCGGTCAAGCACCGGCTGACGCGGCCCACCTGCTCGTCGTTCCTGTCCGGTTCCTGCCGGACGGAGGCGATCTCCACGCCGAAGGGGAGAAGGTCCTCGCTCGACGGAGGACCTCTGCCTCTGCTGTCCGCGAGCGGGCGGAGAGAACGTGAAAGTAGCCCTTCTGGTCGGGTGGTTCCGGCCAGCCCCCACAGAGAAAGGGAAGAGACAGATGACCACCCTGGTACGCCCGGCGGAGACCCCGTTCTCGGAGTTCTTCCAGTGGCTGGACCTCAACCGGCCCTCGAGCCTGTCGGACCTCGTGCACTACATCCCGGTCGAGAGCTTCACGAAGGACGGCAAGTACGTCGTGCGTGCCGACCTTCCGGGCGTCGACCCGGAGAAGGACATCGAGGTCAAGGTGGACGGCGACGTCCTCACGATCCACGGCGAGCGCCGCGAGGAGGAGCACGAGCACGGACACAGCGAGGTCCGCTACGGCTCGTTCACGCGGAGTGTCCGCCTGCCCAAGGGCGCGACCGCCGACGAAGTGGTCGCCCGGTACGACGCGGGCGTGCTCGAAGTGACCGTGCCCCTCAAGGAAGCCCCTGCCGAACCGATCAAGGTCGCGGTGCAGCGGGCGGGAAGCAAGGAGTCATGACCGGCGCACCCGTCAGCAAGTCGTGGACCGTGCAGATCGACATCGGTGAGCACGAGGGGATGACCCGGGCCGTGGCGCACCTGCGCACCGGTGACCGGACGGCGCTCACCGGCACCGGGACCGCCCGGCTGAACCCGGCCGACCCCGACGTGCCCGAGATCGGCGACGAGCTCGCCACCGCGCGGGCGCTCTCGCAGCTGGCGCACGCACTCCTCGAAGCAGCCGCCGACGACATCTCCGGCGTGCTGCACAAGCCGGTCGAGCTGAGCGGCTGAACCACGACGATCGGAGGCCGGCGATGACCACGAACCTGACGTTCCTCGGAGCTGCGGGCACGGTGACCGGGAGCAAGTTCCTCCTGGACGCCGAAGGACGCAGGATCCTGGTCGACGCCGGTCTCTTCCAGGGCGACCGCGAGTGGCGGCGCCGCAACTGGCAACCCCTCGCCGTCCCGCCCAGCACGATCGACGCGATCGTGGTGACGCACGCCCACCTCGACCACTGCGGCTTCCTCCCGGTGCTCGTGCGCGAGGGCTTCTCGGGTCCGGTCGTCTGCAGCCGCCACACCGCGCAGCTGATCGAGATCGTCCTGCGCGACGCGGCGCACATCCAGGAGGAGGAGGCCCGGTGGGCCCGCGAGTCGCAGCTGTCCAAGCACGCCGAGCCGCGGGCGCTGTTCGACACCGCCGACGCCGAAGCCGCCCTGAAGCTGCTCGAGGTCCTCAGGCCGGGGGAGACCCTCGACCTGGGGGACGACGTCCGGGTCGACCTGCACCGTGGCGGCCACATCCTCGGCTCGCGCTTCGCCGTCGTCGGGCGCGAGGGTGCCCGCATGCTCTTCAGCGGCGACCTGGGTCGGCCCGACCATCCGCTGCTGCTGCCGCCGGAGAAGCCGGGGCCGGTCGACCACGTGGTGGTCGAGTCGACGTACGGCGACCGCGCGCACGAGGGCAACCCCGTCGAGGAGCTCGTGGCTGCGCTCGACCACACGCTGGCACGCGGCGGCGTCGCGCTGCTGCCGGCGTTCGCGATCGACCGCACCCCGCTGCTGCTGCGTGTGGTGCGTGATCTCGTGTCCGCGGGCCGCATCCCGAACGTGCCGGTGTACGTGGACAGTCCGATGGCGCTGACCGCGCTGGCGGTGTACCGCGAGGCGCTCGCGGACCGCGGAGACCAGGAGTTCCGCCGTGAGCTGCTCGTCGGTGGCGACCCCTTCGACACCGGCCGGCTCACCCTCGTTCCCGGCCCGGTGGAGTCCGAGCAGCTCAACGACCCGTCGCACCCCTGCATCGTGATCTCGGCTTCGGGGATGGCGACCGGCGGTCGCGTCCTGCACCACCTCGAGCACCAGCTCCCGCACCGGCGCAACTGCGTGATCCTCACGGGTTACCAAGTGCCGGGGACGCGTGGTCGCGCCCTCGCCGACGGGGCCCGGGAGATCAAGATCCACGGCGGGTACGTCCCGGTGCGTGCCGAGGTGGCGAACATCCGGGGCTTCTCGGCGCACGCCGACGCCTCCCAGGTGGTCGCCTGGCTCCGCGACCTGCCCGAGCCCCAGACCGCGTACGTCGTCCACGGGGAGCCGAGCGCGGCCGAGGCCCTCGCCGGGCGGCTGCGTTCCCAGCTGTGGTGGACCGCGGTCGTGCCGCGGTACGAGGAGCGCGTGCGGATCGCGTGATCCGGCGTCGAGCCCGGTCTCAGGCAGGACCCGGCTGCGCCGCCGCCCATGCGTGGTAGGCCTCGACTGCGGTCGGCAGGGTGGGGAACAGGTGCTCCTCGCCGATCCGGTCGAGCAGCCCCGACGGAGCCAGGTCCGCGCGGAGGTCCTGCTTGATCCGGGCCAGCGCGAGCACGATCCCACGCGACTCGAGCTCCCGACGCAGCTCCTCGAGCGCGTCGACCGCGGTGATGTCGACCTCGACGATCGCCTCGGTGTTGAGGACGAACCAGCGCACGCCCTCCGCCGCTGCCGCGGCGAGCGCTCGGGCGTGGAAGTCCTCGGCGTTCGCGAAGAAGAGCGGGGAGTCGTACCGGTAGATCACCAGCCCGGGCACCGGCACGGCCTCGGGGAAGTCGTCGACGTCGTGCATCCCGGCGAGTCCGGGGACGAATCCTTCGATCGCGTCGTGCGGCCGAGCCACCCGGCGCAGCAGGTCGAGCACCGACAGCCCGATCGCCACGAGCACGCCGTTGAGGACGCCGACAGCGAGCACCGCGACGGTCGTCGCGAGGGCGAGGGTCAGCTCGCTGCGGCGGAACGACGCGTACCGGCGCAGCTCGGCGACGTCCACGAGCCGAACGGCGGCGTACACGACGACTGCGGCGAGCGCCGTCGCGGGGAACGCGGAGAGCAGCGGTTCGAGCGTCCAGACCGACACCAGCGTGACGACGACGGTGACCAGGCTGGCCAGCTGGCTGCGCGCACCGGCCGCGTCGGCGATCGCGGTGCGACTGCCGCTGCTGCTCACCGGGAACCCGTGCATGAGCGCCGATCCGAGGTTCGCCGCCCCGACGGCGAGCAGCTCGCGACGTGCGTCGATCCGGTCACCGGTGCGGGTCGCGAACGACCGCGCGGTGAGGATCGTGTCGGTGTAGCCCACGAAGGCGATGCCGAGCGCCGGAGCGACCAGGTCGCGCAGCTCACGGGTGGAGAGCCGGGGCACGCCGACCCCCGGAAGGCGTGCCGGGACGTCGCCGACGAGGGTCACGCCGTGACGGTCGAGGTGCAGGAGGGCGACCACCGCGGTCGCGCCCAGCATGCCGACGAGGGCCATCGGCGCGCGTGGCCTCAGTGCGGCGCCGACGAGCATCACCGCGAGGGTCGCGGCACCCACCGCCAGGGTCGGCAGCTCGGCGTCGCCGACCTGTGCCGCGAGCTGCCGTGCCTGGCCGCCGAAGGTGTCCGCGGACGTGGGGACGCCGGCCAGCTTGCCGAGCTGGGACATCACCATGATCCCGGCGATGCCGGCCATGTACCCGACCAGCACCGGTCGCGACAACATCTGGGCAATCGCACTGAGGTGTCCGAACCAGCCGAGCAGGCAGAGCACCGCCACGGCCAGGGCCAGCACGACCGCCATGTCGGCGGCCCGACCCGCCGACGCTCCGACCGAGCCCAGCGCCGCAGCGGTCATGAGGGCGGTGGACGACTCCGGACCGGCGGACAGCGTCGACGAGGTGCCGACCAGCGCGTACGCCGTGAGCGCCCCGACCGCGGCCCAGAGGCCCGTGGCGGCGGGGAGTCCGGCCAGGTCGGCGTACGCCATCACCTGGGGCACGAGGTACGCCGTGACGGTGACGCCGGCGACGACGTCACCGCGCAGCCACGACCGGCGGTAGCCCGTCGCCCACGTGGGACGGGCCACGCGAGGAGTCATCGCCGCTGAGGGCGCCGGCTCCGGCCGCCGGCCGTGGACGCAGTCTCCGCGCGAGTCTCGGCCGCATCGTCCTGGTCGGCTCTCTCCGGACCGATGAGGACCAGGTCGACCGGGAGCGCGGCGCGCAGCCGGTCGGTGATCCGCCCACGGAGGCCGCGGCCCGGCGCGGGTCCGTCGGAGCCGGTGACGACCATCACGGCTCGCGCACTGGCGCGCACCAGTGCGTCGACCAGGTCGGCGTTGACCACGCGCAGCTCGTAGGGCGGGGCGTCGTCCACCGCCGCGAGCGCGCGCGAGACCGCGTCGGCCTGCACCTCGCGGGCCCGCCAGCGCGGCTCGCAGAAGTGACCGGCCACCTCCCTGACGAAGACAGCCCCGTGCAGCGGCCAGGTCGTCAGGGCCTCCACCCGCAGTCCCAGCTCGCTTGCGCGCCGAAACGCCCAGACCAGCGCCCGCACGCTGGCGGCGGAGCCGTCCACGGCGACCACGATCCGGTCGCGCTCGATGCCCGTCACCGCGACCGGCACGGACCGTGGTGCGGGTACGACGCGTCGTCTGGGGGTGGGGGACATCGGACGAGACCTCTCAGACGGGGTCGGGAACGACCGCGACGGGGCACCGGGCGTGGCCGAGGACCGACCGGCTCACCTCGCCGGCGAGGAGGTCGTAGACCGCGTTGCTGGGATGCGTGCCGACCACGACGAGATCGGCGGTCGCGCACGCGTGCAGCAGCACCTTGTCGGGGATCCCGCGCTCGACGTGCAACGTGACCTTGACGTCGGGGTAGTCCGCTTCCGGGCCTGCGATCGACTCCGCCAGCAGCAGCCGCATGTCCTCGAGGTCTGCCTGCTCGTAGTCGCGTGCCTCCGACGGGTACCCCTCGTCCTGCTCGCTCCAGAAGGCGTGGACCACGGTGAGCGGCATCGAGCGCAGGGATGCCTGCCTGAAGGCGAACCCGACCGCGGCGTCCGAGCGCACCGTGCCGTCGGCACCGACGACGATCCCACCGTGTGCCTCCTCGCCCGTCGGCCGCACGACGACCACCGGGCACGGGGCGTGCTGGGAGACCGCCAGGCTCACCGAGCCGAGGATGAGGCTGGCCATCGGCCCCCGTCCGCGCGACCCGACGACCACCATCGAGGCGGACGCGGCGTGCGCGAGAAGCGCATCCCGGGGATCGCGGTGGTCGAACACCCGGTACACGGCGACGCCGGGCTCGCGCTCGTGCACCACGGCACCGGCGGCCTCGAGCTGGGCCCTGCCGGAGTCCTCGAGCGCCTGCAGCAGGGTGGCCGGGTTGAAGGCAGGTGCGCCCATCCACGTGGTGGCGACCGTCGGGCTGGCCCCGTGGACCAGGGCGACCGGACGTCCCTCGAGTGCGGCCTGTCGTGCCGCCCAGACGACCGCGCGATCGCTGGCCGGTGAGCCGTCGACACCGACGACGACGGCGCCGTGCGGGACCTCGATCTTCTCCATGACACCACGGTCCCTCGTGGCGCAGCGGGGGCACAGCGACGTGCGACCCGACTCGGTGTGCCGAAGGTCCCGGGCAGGAGTTCCGAGCGACCCTGAGCGGGCGGACCCGGGACAGGGGATGCTGGGACCATGACAGTGAACAGCAAGGACCGGATCGTCGTCGCGTACGACGGCTCGCCGGACGCACAGACGGCCCTCACCTGGGCGATCCGGACCGCGCTCCTCACCGAGCAGCCCGTGGAGGCCGTGATCGCCACGGCGGCGGACGACCTGATGCCGCAGCGGTCGCTGCTCTGGGGCGACCACCTCGAGGAGGTGCGGCAGTCGGCCGAGCAGGTGCTCGGGGAGGCCCTGCTGCAGGACGCGTCGGTGGAGCTCCGCGCCGGCCCCGCCGTTCCCGTGCTCCTCGACGCGGCGGCCGATGCGGGCCTGCTCGTCGTCGGCAGCCGCGGCCACGGCCAGGTGGCCGGTCTGGTCGCCGGCTCGGTCAGCCAGCACCTCGCCCGGCACGCGTCGTGCCCCGTCGTGGTGGCCCGACCGGTGGCACACCCCGCCGCCTCACGGATCGTGGTCGGGGTGGACGGTTCGGGCGGCAGCGACGCGGCCCTGGAGTTCGCGTGCCGCCGGGCCGAGCTCACCGGCGAGCACGTCGTGGTGGTTCACGGGTGGCGTGACGGCAGCGCGACGGGCACGACCCGTCGCGAGGTGCCGGCTCAGTTCATGGAGCGCATCGCCGAGGAGGAGCGCCTGCTCGGCGAGGCCGTCGCCGGCATCCAGGGTGACCATCCCGACGTACACCTGGTGCCGGAGGCGATCCCGGTCGTCGCGTGGCGTGCCCTGGCGGACGCCTCCGCCGCAGCGACACTGCTGGTGGTCGGCTCGCGAGGACGCGGGGCGTTCACCGGGATGTTGCTGGGCTCGGTGAGCCAGCAGGTCCTCCATCACGCCCAGTGCCCGGTCGCCGTGGTCCGCTGACCGACTCCAGCGAGCGCTCCATCGCCTCGCGCAGGAGGGCGAGCGCACGCACGCGTGTCTGCTCGAGCACGTCCGGGGGCTCGCCCGACAGGTCGAGCCGCTCACAGGTCTGGCCACCGCGCACGTACGCGGCGACGTAGACGCGACCCGGCGGCTCTCCCTCCTCCGGATCGGGTCCGCCGACCCCGGTGGTGGCGACGACGGCGTCCGCCCCCAGCAGGCTCGCGGCGCCCTCGGCCATCTCGCGCGCACACCGCTCGGTGACCACCGGACCCGGCGTGACCCCGAGCACCGCGAACTTCACCTCGGACGCGTACGCCACGACGCCGCCCCGGAACCACGTCGATGCCTCAGGTCCGGCCCCGAGGTCGGCGGCGAGCTGACCACTGGTCAACGACTCGGCCACACCCACGCGGAAGGTGTGGGCCGACGCGAGGTCGGCGACGGACGCGACGAGGCGGGAGTGCTCGCTCATGTTCCTCCTGGGACGCTGCTGGGGCTGGACGGTCGAGGACGCCGAAACGGCGGCCCGCAGCCACGTTCTGGCTGCGAGCCGCCGCCTGATCGGCTTTCTCGGGTCAGGTGAAGATGCTGACGCCGCCGGGACCGACCAGGAGCCCGATGATGATCAGCGCGATGCCCCAGAGCACCTGTCCGCGGACCAGGCTCACGATCCCGGAGATGACCAGGATCACCGCGAGGATCCAGAGGATGAACTCCATGTCACTGCCGCCTCTCTCTTGAAACGTGGGGCGGCTCGTCCGCCGCTCCCTCCCGTGCGCTCCGAGACCGGGTGCGGACCGGAGCGGGTTCGGTGCGGCCACGGTCGGCCGACACCTCGTCGGCTCGTCCCTTGTCCCGCACCCAGAGCAGGACGAACATCCCCACGATGACGATCGCCACGACGGCGATCAGCACGACTGCTCCGATACTCGTGTCCTGCATCGGCCACCTCCTCGGTTCGCCACCGCTGAGTACCCCTCGCCCCGGGCCCCATGCGCGGCGCGGACCCGACTCGGGTGGCCGACTCGCACGCGGGTTCGACTGCATGGCGGCGAGCCGGCACGGGTACTGCGGTGCCATGCGGCGAGCCCGGAAGTGGTGTGCGCGAGCCGGCTCCCTGATCGTCGCGGCGGGGCTCGCTGCCGGCTGCGGGACGGGCGCGCCGGCCAGTACGTCGGCGTGGCAGGGCTCGGCCGACCGCACTCTCGGTCAGGCACTCTCGGGGCTCGGCACCGCGCGGGTCGCCCTGCGGCTCGAGGCCCAGGATCGCGCGCCGCACGACTTCACGGTGGTCACCGTGACCGACGCCATCGACACCACCGGCAAGGAGGTGTCCGGCTTCCAGGTCGCCCAGCCGCCGGACGGATTGCACCGGGCGAACGCGGCTGTGAACCAGGCGCTGGACGACGCGATGTCCCTCCTCGTCGACGTGCGGATCGCACTCGCGTCCCCGGGAGTCGACGGCGCCGGTGCCGGACAGCTGATCGACCGGGTGGACGCGCTGCGCAAGAAGCTCGACGACCTCGACCAGCAGGTGCAGAGCTCACCGGCGTCGGTGGGATCCCCGTGAGGGCGAAGTGAGGGCGCGGTGAAGAAGGTCTTCGAGGTCGCCCTCGGCATCCTCACCGCGATCGGCGGGTTCGTCGACATCGGTGACCTGGTCTTCAACGCCCAGGTCGGTGCGCGCTTCGGCATGTCGCTGGCTCTGGTCACCCTGCTCGGCGTCTTCGGCATCTGCGTCTTCGCGGAGATGTCCGGCCGGGTCGCCGCCTGCAGCGGTCGCGCCACCTTCGACCTGGTCCGCGAGCGCCTCGGCCCGCGCATGGGACTGGCCAACCTCGTCGCCTCCGTCGCCGTCACCCTGCTCACCTTCATCGCCGAGATCGGTGGGGTGGCCCTGGCGATCATGCTGGTCACCTCGATCTCCGAGGTCCTGATCGTCCCGTTCGTCGGGCTGCTGGTCTGGGCCGTGCTGTGGCGGGCGAAGTTCAGCGTGATGGAGAACGTCCTCGGACTGCTCGGGCTGGGGCTCGTGGTCTTCACGGTCGCGCTCTGGCAGCTCGGTCCCTCGTGGGGCGACTTCGTCTCGCAGGCGGCGACCTTCGACAAGCCGGGCAAGGAGGACTGGCCGACCTACGCGTACTTCGCCGTGGGTCTGTTCGGCGCGGCGATGACGCCGTACGAGGTCTTCTTCTTCTCCTCCGGTGGCGTCGAGGAGAAGTGGACGTCGAAGAGCCTGGGCATCATGCGCGCCAACGTCCTCATCGGCTTCCCGCTCGGGGGCCTGCTCTCGCTCTCCATCGCCGGGTGCACGGCAGTCGTCCTCGGGCCGCTGCAGGTCGACGTCGGCGCCCTGAGCCAGGTGGCCCTTCCGGTGGCCGTCGCGGTGGGCAAGATCGGGTTCGCATTCGTGATCATCGGCTTCGTGGCGGCGACGTTCGGAGCCGCGTGCGAGACCGGGCTCTCCGCGGGGTACTCGATCGCGCAGTTCTTCGGCTGGCAGTGGGGCAAGTTCGTCAAGCCGCGGCAGGCGGCCCGCTTCCACCTGGTCCTGATCCTCGCGACCCTGCTCGCGATCGGCGTGCTGATGACCGGAGTCGACCCGATCATGGTCACCGAGATCTCGGTCGTGTTCTCCGCGGTCGCGCTGCCGCTCACGTACTTCCCGATCCTGGTCGTCGCCAACGACCGTGACTACATGGGGGAGCACGTCAACAAGGCGTTCGCCAACGTGCTCGGCACGATCTTCCTCGTGCTGATCGTGGTGATCGCCGTCGCCGCGATCCCGCTGCTGGTGATCACCCACATGGGAGCGGGGATGTGAGATGCCACCGCTGACGAACCGACTGGACGCACCCTGGCTCGACGCCGCGCTGCACCTGCTGGACCGCCAGGTCGTCGACGTCGACGGGAAGATGGTGTGCAACGTCGACGACCTCGAGCTCATCGAGGGGGCCGGCGGTGAGATGGCGGTCACCGGGATCCTGGTCGGTGCGGCGGCGCTCGTCCCGCGCTTCTCCGGTCGCCTCGGCAACTGGCTCCGGGCGACGTGGATCAGCCTCGGCGCCCAGTACGCCGCTCGGGACGTACCGCTCTACCTGCCCCTCGACCTGGTCGAGCACGTCGGCTCCGACGTCCGGATCCGCGTCCCGCGCGAGGGTCTCCTGGACCGTCAGCCCGCCAGTGGACCGGGGACCGCGCAGCACCGGATGGACGACTTCCTCGGCATGGACGTGGTCCGCGACGGTGAGCGCCTCGGCCACGTGCTCGACGTGCGCCTGCAGCCCCGGAAGCAGGAGTCCCGGATGCTCGTGGTGAGCCTGGTCGTGGGCCGCGGCCGGCCCGGATCGCTCCTGGGCTACGACCGCGGCGACTTCAACGGACCCGCGCTCGTCAAGTGGGCGGTGACCTCGCTGCACCGGCACAGCCACCTGGTGCCGATCGAGTCCGTGCGCAGCGTCGACTGGGACGCGGGTCGGGTCGAGGTCAGCGGTCCGGTCGAGCCGCTCCGCACGTCCTGACCGTGCCGGCATGGCCCAGATGGGTCATTTCGGGCAGATCGCGTCATGTATCCGGACGGTCGGCCGTTTCTCCTGGTGAGAGAGCAACTCCAGGGAGACACCATGACCACCGAAGCAGCACTGGCGCCGGACGACGGCACCGCCGCCGCCGGACGTCCCGAGGTCTGCGGGTGCGGCCAGGACCTGGACTGCTGCGAGCGCGAGCACTGCCCGCGCTGCGGCTGCCAGGTCCACCGCGCCGCCTGACCCGTGGCCTGACCCGTCGAGCACGTCCGACCCCTGCGGGTCCGGGCGACCGGGCTCGATACTGGGTCGATGGACTCCTCGACGCTGCGCTCGCTCCAGGCTCCCCTCAAGGAGCGGTACCGCTCCGACCCGGCGGCCGCCCGCACCCCGTTGACCGCGAGCGCCGACTTCGCCGAGGCCGGTGTGACCTGCACGGTGGCGGGCTTCGCCGGTCCGGTGCGCGCCGGGCTGCACCCCGCGACCGGCGGTGACGGGCAGGACGCGTGCTCCGGTGACCTTCTGCTCCAGGCGGTCCTCGCCTGCGCCGGAGCGACCATGCGCAGCGTCGCCACCGCCATGGAGCTCGACCTCGGCGAGGTCCGCCTGCAGGCGAGCGCGTCGTTCGACGCGCGCGGCACGCTCGGCATCGACCGTGGCGTGCCGGTGGGCATCAGCGGCCTCGAGGTGGACGTCGAGGTCACCGGGGAGGTCGACGACGGCACGCTCGACCGTCTCGCCCGTGCGACCGAGCGGTACTGCGTGGTGGGCCAGAGCCTGCGTGAGCCGCCCCGCGTGCAGATCCGTCGCCGCGCCTGAGCTCGACGAGGCTGGTCGGTCGCCGACCCTCACAGGATCTGTTCACCCGCTGTTCACCTACCGCGCCCGCCCGGGGGAGCACGATGAGGCATGGCCCTCGCCGATGAAGAGACCCGCGTGGTCGACCAGGTCAGCGCCCGCCTGCACACCCGATTCCCGGGGGCGGCGCCCGACCACCTGCGGACCACCGTCGAGTCGGCCTACCACGGCCTCGACGGCGCCCGGATCCGCGACTTCGTGGAGATCCTGGTCGAGCGCGAGGCAGCGGACGCCCTCGCCCGGACGGCCGTCTGACGCATTCGCGACCACCCGCGCGGACCGGTCCGGGCGACCGGCTCGCGCGCGGTGCCGGCCCGCGCGGAACGAGGCTGGTGCACGGATAGGGTGACTGCGACATGAGCAGCACCCGGGGAGCCCGCACGGCCGGCCGCGACGACGCACGCGGATCGGCGATCTGGACCGTGCCGAACGCGATCAGCGCGCTGCGCCTGCTCGGCGTGCCCCTGTTCCTGTGGCTGGTCCTGGGCCCGGAGGCCGACGTCCTCGCCCTGGCGTTGCTGATGGTCTCGGGCTTCACCGACTGGCTGGACGGCTACCTGGCGCGCCGGCTGAACCAGACCTCCAAGCTCGGGCAGATCCTCGATCCGGTCGCCGACCGGCTCTACATCCTCGCCGTGGTCGTCGGCCTCGCGGTGCGCGACATCATCCCGTGGTGGGTCGCGCTGATCCTGCCGGCGCGTGACGCCTTCCTCTGGTGCCTGGTCCCGTTCCTGCGCAGGCGCGGGTACAGCGCGCTGCCCGTGCACTTCCTGGGCAAGGCGGCCACGTTCAACCTGCTCTACGCCTTCCCCCTGCTGTTCATCGGAGACGGCAGCGGCCCCGCCGCGACGCTCGGCAAGGTCTTCGGCTGGGCGTTCGCGATCTGGGGGATCGGCCTGTACTGGTGGGCCGGCCTGCTCTACGCGTGGCAGGTGCGCAAGCTCATGGCCGACCGTGACCGACGGGCGCCCGACCTCGGCGGAGGCTGACGTGTACGACCCGCCGGTCCCGAGCCTCGGGGAGGGCCGCCCCCGTCTGCCCGACCAGGTGACGATGGGGTTGCTCGCCTACCTCACCTCCCACGCCCTCGACGAGGACTACGCGCAGGCCGCCGCACGCCGGGCGTCGGCCGCGGGAGCAGGTGGGGCAACGCGCGTGAGGTCCCGCAAGCCGATCGGCCTGGCCGGGGCGCTCGCACTCGCGGTGTTCGCCGTGCTGGCCGTGACCGCCGCCGCGCAGACCTCGCAGGACAGTGCGAGCCAGGAACGCGAGCGCCAGGCCCTGATCGACCAGGTCAAGGCGCGCAAGGAGGCGCTGGCGGCCGACCGCACGACGGTGGCGCAGCTTCAGGCCGGCAACACCCGACTCCGGTCGGCGCTGCTGCGCAGCGGCGAGACCTCGTCCGGTCTGCTCAGGGAGGTCCGGTTGCTGGCGCTGGGCAGCGGGACGTCCGCGGTGCACGGGCCCGGCGTGGAGATCACGGTCGACAACCCGCCCAACGCACCGAGCTCGCAGAACGACAGCAGCAAGGTCCTCGACAAGGACCTCCAGAAGCTGGTCAACGGACTGTGGGCCGCGGGTGCCGAGGCGATCACCATCAACGGCCAGCGGCTGACTGCGCTGTCGGCGATCCGGCACGCAGGGAGCGCGATCACCGTGAACTACACGCGCCTGAGCCCGCCGTACGTGATCCTCGCGATCGGCGACCCGAAGCGCCTGCCGTCTCGTTTCGCGGAGACCACGAGCGGGGCGACGTGGTTGGATCTGCAACGACAGTTCGGGTTCAGGTTCCGGATGCTCGCGCAGAATTCGCTCCAACTGCCGGCGGCCTCGGTGCCCGACCTGCGTTTGGCCAGGAGTGCAGGAACGTCAGCAGGAAAGGGATTGTCGTGATTGCCGTGATCGGGCTGCTCCTGGGCGTGGGAGTGGGCCTCTTCCTCAAGCCCGACGTGCCGATCGGCCTCGAGCCCTACCTGCCGATCGCCGTCGTCGCGGCTCTCGATGCCGTGTTCGGGGCCGCACGCGCGTTCCTCGACGGCATCTTCGACGACAAGGTCTTCGTGGTCTCGTTCATCAGCAACGTGTTCATCGCCGCGCTGATCGTGTTCCTCGGCGACAAGCTCGGCGTGGGTGCGCAGCTCTCGACCGGCGTGATCGTGGTGCTCGGGATCCGCATCTTCGCCAACGTGGCCGCAATTCGTCGCCATCTCTTCCACGCATGACCGACCGCCCGACCGACGCCATGGACGACCCGAGCCAGGACCCCCGGCCCGCGCCGGAGCCCGCAACCGAGCCGGTCCGCGAGCCTGCTCCTGAGCCGGTCCCCGAGCCGACCGTCGGTCCCGAGTCCGCCGGTGCGGATCCGGCCGGGCACCGGCTCCGGAGGGCCTTGCTCCAGCCGGGGCGGGGTCAGGTGGTCGTCGCGGTGCTCCTCGCCGTCCTCGGGGCCGCGGCCGTCACGCAGGTCCGTATCGCGGGTCGGGACGACGACTACGCCGGGCTGCGCCAGGCGGACCTGATCCAGGCTCTCAACGGTCTGCAGGCGGCCTCGCGCAGGACCGAGCAGGACATCGCCGACCTCCAGGCGACCCGCGACTCGTTGAGCCACAGCAACGACAAGACCGCAGCGGCCCTGCAGCAGGCCCGCGAGGAGCTGACCTCCCTCGGGGTGCTCGCGGGCACGCTCGCCGCGCACGGTCCCGGGGTGCGGATCACCGTGACCGTTCCCGACTCGCACCTGAGCCTCAACCTGCTCCTCGACGGCATCGAGGAGCTGCGCGACGCCGGGGCCGAGGCGATCGAGATCAACGACTCCGTCCGCGTCGTGGCGCAGACGTCGTTCGAGTCGGCCAGTGGCGGCGTCGACGTGGACGGACGGGTGCTGACCTCGCCGTACACGATCGACGTGATCGGCGACCCCGCGACGCTCACGCCGGCGCTGAAGTTCCCGGGCGGGTTCGTGGACGACATCTCCCTCGACGAGGGCAAGGTGAGCATCAAGCAGAGCCAGGACATCCGGGTGACGTCGCTGCGGAAGGTCACGCAGCCCAGGTACGCCGAGCCGTCCAACCCGGACTGACCGGGGGCCGGTAGTTTCATCCCAGCGGGACCCGTGGACGGGTCCTCCCGAGCAGCCAGAGGAGCAGCGTTGTATCCCGACGACCTGAAGTACACCGCCGAGCACGAGTGGGTCCGCACGCCGGGAGAGAGCGCCGGGTCGGTCCGGATCGGCATCACCGACTACGCCCAGGACGCCCTCGGCGACATCGTCTACGTCCAGCTCCCCGAGGTCGGTGAGAGCGTGACTGCCGGCGCCGCCGTGGGCGAGCTCGAGTCGACCAAGTCGGTCAGCGACGTCTACTCGCCGGTGACCGGCCAGGTGGTGGCCCGCAACGAGTCGCTCGACGCGACCCCCGAGCTGGTCAACACCGACCCGTACGGCTCGGGCTGGCTCTTCGAGGTCACGGTCGACGACGCCGACTCCGGCGTCGAGCTGCTGGACGCCGCGGCGTACGAGCAGCTCGTCGCGTCCTGACGCGTTCCGCCGTCGCCCGGTTGCCGGGCACTGATAGGTTGGCGGCAGAACTGTGAACCTCCACTGCGTCTTGAAGGTTTGGGCGGCGGGGATTCACGTCCGCGACGAGAGGTGACTTGGGAGGTCCGGAATGCAGACCTGCTCGCAGTGCGGAAACCAGAACACTGACGATGCGAAGTTCTGCTCCCAGTGCGGTCACCCGCTCGAGCCGGCGCAGGTGGAGACGACCGCGACGATCAGCTTCGGTGGCCCGACGGCCAAGACCGACGGGGACGACCGCGCGATCCTCAACGAGGCCGACGCCGCCGCCGCCGACGCGCTGCCGGCCGGGAGTGCGCTGCTGATCGTCCAGCGCGGCCCGGGCGCCGGGAGCCGCTACCTCCTCGACACCGATGTGGTCAGCGCCGGGCGTCACCCGGAGAGCGACATCTTCCTCGACGACATCACGGTGTCCCGTCGGCACGTGGAGTTCCATCGCACCGAGGGCTCCTACCGGGTGCACGACGTGGGCAGCCTCAACGGCACCTACGTCAACCGGGACCGCATCGACGACGCCCTGCTCCAGAACGGTGACGAGGTCCGGATCGGCAAGTTCCGGCTGGTCTTCTTCGCCAGCGCCGCCACGGGGGACTGAGGTGCGCCAGGCGGCTCGCAAGAGCATCGGCCAGGCGCTGGCCGAGCTCACCGCGGAGTTTCCCGACGAGGACATCAAGGAGTCCAAGCTGCGCTTCCTCGAGGCCGAGGGTCTCGTCGAGCCGGAGCGCACGCCCTCGGGCTACCGCAAGTACTCCACCCAGGACATGGAGCGCCTGCGCTACATCATCCGGGCCCAGCGCGAGCACTACCTGCCGCTGAAGGTGATCAGGGAGCACCTCGAGGCGATGGACCGCGGCCTGGAGCCGCCGTCCCTCAACGGCGGGCCGACCGTGCCGGTCGGTGTCCTTGGCGACGGTACGGCGGCCGCGGAGCTGCTCCGCAGCGACCGGGGCGACGTGCGCATCTCCCGCCGCGAGCTGATCAAGACAGCCGAGATCACCGAGGAGCTCCTCGAGCAGCTCGAGACCTACGGGCTCGTCCACACCCGGGCCGGGTCCCGCCAGCACTACGACGGCGACGCGCTCGTCGTCGCGAAGACGGCCGGTGCGCTGGCGGCGTTCGGCATCGAGCCGCGGCACCTCCGCGCGTTCAAGACCGCCGCCGACCGTGAGGTCGGGCTCGTCGAGCAGGTGGTCACCCCGATCCGGCGCAGCCGCGAGGACGGCGCCGAGGGACGCGCCGCGCAGGCCGTCGACGAGATCGCGGCCCTGTCCCTCCGCCTGCACGCCACGCTGGTCCGCTCGGGTCTCCGCGCCCTGCGCTGAGACCGGGTCCGGCCGCCGGCACCGATCCGGCGCACGTCTGCGGTGCGCGGGCTAGGGTTGGGGCGTGCGCGAGGTCGAAGTCGTCGGAGTCCGGGTCGAGGTGCCCTCGAACCAGCCGATCGTGCTGCTGCGTGAGCTGGCGGGGGAGCGCTACCTGCCGATCTGGATCGGTGCCGTCGAGGCGACGGCGATCGCCTTCGCCCAGCAGGGCGTGGTCCCGCCCCGGCCGCTGACGCACGACCTCCTCAAGGACGTTCTCGACGCGACCGGCAACGTGCTCACCGAGGTCCGCATCACGGAGGTCAACGACGGAGTGTTCTACGCGCTGCTGGTGCTCTCCTCCGGAGTGGAGGTCAGCGCGCGTCCGTCGGACTCGATCGCCCTCGCGCTGCGCACCGGGTCTCGGATCGTCTGCGCCGAGGAGATCCTCGACGACGCCGGCATCGCCGTCCCGGACGAGCGCGAGGAGGAGGTCGAGAAGTTCCGCGAGTTCCTCGACCACGTGACCCCCGAGGACTTCGAGGAACCGTCCGGCTGAGCCCGGAAGTCTCAAGGAGAAGTTGAAGGTTCGCGACACGCCGGTGCGTGTCTTTGACCAACCCTCAACCTCAGGTTTACCGTTCGGGATGTCTTCGCTGTAACTCCACAGATGCAACTCGCACGCCGACATCCCGCATCTGCCCTTTCCCAGGGGTTACGCTCAGTGAAGCGAGACTTCGGAGGTCGCAGTGGGCACCAACAACGGAACCGGCAAGTCCGCCGCCGAGCTGGACGCCGAGGCGCAGCGCGCCGCGGCCGAGGCAGCGCACGCAGCGGGGGAGCAGGGCCTGCTGTTCGACGACGACGTGTCGACCCTGCCCGACGACCTCGGCTACCGCGGGCCGACCGCCTGCAACGCGGCCGGCATCACGTACCGGCAGCTCGACTACTGGGCCCGCACGGGCCTGGTCGAGCCGAGCGTCCGCAGTGCCACCGGCTCCGGCACGCAGCGGCTCTACAGCTTCCGCGACATCCTGCTGCTCAAGGTGATCAAGCGGCTGCTCGACGCCGGCGTCTCCCTGCAGCAGATCCGGGCCGCCGTGGCCCACCTGCGCGCCCGAGGCACCGACGACCTCACCCGGGTGACGCTGATGAGCGACGGGGCCACCGTCTACGAGTGCACCAGCAACGACGAGGTCATCGACCTGCTCCAGGGCGGCCAGGGCGTGTTCGGCATCGCCATCGGTGGCGTCTGGCGCGAGATCGAGGGATCCCTCGCAGAGCTGCCCTCGGAGCGCACCGCGGCCGACAGCGCGGAGGCGCTCGATGCCGCCGACGAGCTCGCGGCCCGACGCCAGGCCCGGCTCTCCAGCTGACCGCCTGACCCCAGACCTGCACCGGCCCCGGGGTGTCGGCAGGCTCAACCAGCGGTGGTTGGGCGTGCCGAAACCCCGGGGCTGGTAGTTTTGGAGCCGCTGACCACCCTGCATGGGAGAGCCTCCGGCGGAGACCGCGCGAGCGGACACCGGGCCGGAGCGCCGAAGGGGCAATCCCTCCCCGGAACCTCTCAGGCGCAAGGACCGTGCGGGGCAGGCAACTCTGGAGAGCACCGTCGCTCGACAGAGGGGGAGGTACCCACCCGGTGCTCGCGACGAGCACCGAGACCGCAGCCAGTGCATGGGAGCCTCATGTCGGACAGCCACACCCTGGACACCGCCCCCGGTTCGCGCCCCTTCGGCGCCCGCCCGTTCGTCGACCGGCACATCGGTCCCGACGAGGAGGCCGTCGCCGAGATGCTCAAGGCGATCGGCTTCGACTCCCTCGACGCGCTGATGGATGCAGCCGTGCCCGGGCGGATCCGTGCGACCGACGCGCTGGGCCTCCCGGCCGCCGCGTCGGAGGCCCAGGCCGCCGCAGAGCTGCGCGCCCTGGCCGAGCTCAACCGGCCGGCGACGCCGATGATCGGGCTCGGCTACCACGGCACGATCACCCCGTCGGTGATCCGACGCAACGTGCTCGAGGACCCGTCCTGGTACACCGCCTACACCCCGTACCAGCCCGAGATCAGCCAGGGCCGGCTCGAGGCGCTGCTGAACTTCCAGACGATGGTGGCCGACCTGAGCGGCCTCCCGACCGCGAACGCCTCGCTGCTCGACGAGGGCACGGCCGCCGCCGAGGCGATGACCCTGGTACGCCGTGCGCAGCCGAAGGCCGCCGGGCCGTTCGTCGTCGACGCCGACGCGCTGCCGCAGACGATCGCCGTCGTGCAGACGCGTGCCGCCGCGATGGGCATCGACGTGGTCGTGGCCGACCTCACCGACGGGTTGCCCGACGGCGAGCTGTGCGGCGTGCTGGTGCAGTACCCGGGCGCCTCCGGGCGGATCCTCGACCCGCGGCCGCTCATCGACGACGCGCACGAGCGCGGCGCCCTCGCCGTGGTCGCCGCCGACCTGCTCGCGCTCACGCTCCTCGAGGCGCCAGGCACCTGGGGCGCCGACGTCGTCGTCGGGTCCTCCCAGCGGTTCGGCGTGCCGCTGTTCTACGGCGGCCCGCACGCCGGCTACATGGCGGTCCGGGCCGGGCTCGAGCGGCACATGCCCGGGCGCCTGGTCGGCGTCTCGGTCGACGCGGCCGGTCGGCCGGCGTACCGGCTGTCGCTGCAGACGCGCGAGCAGCACATCCGCCGCGACCGCGCGACGTCGAACATCTGCACGGCCCAGGTGCTGCTGGCGGTGGTGGCCGCGATGTACGCGGTCTACCACGGCCCCGACGGGCTGCGGGGGATCGCGCAGGAGGTGCACGGGAAGGCGACCGGCCTGGCGAAGCTGCTGGGCGAGGGCGGCGTCGAGGTGGTGCACCCGGCGTTCTTCGACACGTTGCTCGTCCGCGTGCCCGGCCGGGCGGGCGAGGTGGTCGCGGCGGCCCGCGAGGGCGGCGTGCACCTGCGCCTCGTCGACGCCGACCACGTCGGGATCAGCGTGGGCGAGAACGCCGACGACGCTGCGCTCGGCACCGTGCTCGCCGCGTTCGGCATCGAGCAGCAGGGTGGGTGGTTCGGCGCCCGGTCGATCCCGGCCGAGCTCGAGCGCACCACGGACTTCCTGAGCCACCCGGTGTTCAACACCCACCGGTCGGAGACCTCGATGCTGCGCTACCTGCGCCGGCTCTCGGCCCGCGACTACGCGCTGGACCGCGGCATGATCCCGCTGGGCTCGTGCACGATGAAGCTCAACGCGACCAGCGAGATGGAGCCGATCAGCCTCCCCGGGTTCGCCGACCTGCACCCGTTCGCCCCGGCCGAGGACGCCCGCGGCTACCAGCGGCTGATCGCCGACCTCGAGGGCTGGCTGGCGGAGGTCACCGGCTACGACCGGGTCTCGATCCAGCCGAACGCCGGCTCGCAGGGCGAGCTGGCCGGGCTGCTGGCGATCCGCGGCTACCACCGGGCCCGCGGCGACGTCGGCCGGAACGTGTGCCTGATCCCGTCCTCGGCACACGGGACGAACGCCGCGTCCGCCGTCATGGCGGGCATGAAGGTGGTCGTGGTGAAGTCCGCCGACGACGGCGCGGTCGACCTCGACGACCTGCGGGCGCAGTGCGAGGCGCACACCGACGACCTGGCCGCGATCATGGTGACCTACCCGTCGACCCACGGTGCCTACGAGGACACCATCTCCGACCTGTGCGCGATCGTGCACGAGCACGGCGGTCAGGTCTACGTCGACGGCGCGAACCTCAACGCGTTGCTCGGCTACGCGCGCCCGGGCCAGTTCGGCGGGGACGTCAGCCACCTGAACCTGCACAAGACGTTCTGCATCCCGCACGGTGGCGGCGGCCCCGGCGTCGGCCCCGTCGGCGTGCGGGAGCACCTCGCGCCGTACCTGCCGACCCACCCGATGCACCCCGAGGCCGAGAAGCGCGAGGGCATCGGGCCGATCAGCGCGGCGCCGTACGGGTCCGCGGGCATCCTGCCGATCTCGTGGGCCTACGTGCGGATGATGGGGGCCGAGGGGCTGACCCGCGCGACCGCGGTCGCCGTGCTGGCGGCGAACTACGTCGCCACGCGGCTGGAGCAGAGCTTCCCGGTGCTCTACCGCGGGCACAACGACCTGGTCGCCCACGAGTGCATCCTCGACGTGCGCGGCCTCTCCAAGGAGACCCACGTCAGCATCGACGACGTCGCGAAGCGGCTGATCGACTACGGCTTCCACGCGCCCACGATGAGCTTCCCGGTGGCCGGCACGCTGATGGTCGAGCCGACCGAGAGCGAGGACCTCGCGGAGCTCGACCGGTTCTGCGAGGCGATGATCGCGATCCGCGCCGAGATCGAGAAGGTCGCGACGGGGGAGTGGAGCGCCGAGGACTCGCCGCTGCGGGGCGCGCCGCACACCGCGGACGCGCTGAACCAGGAGCTGTCCTACGACCTGGCGACCGCGGTCTTCCCGACCGGCTTCGACCCGGACAAGTACTGGCCGCCGGTGGGCCGGATCGACCAGGCGTACGGCGACCGCAACCTCGTGTGCTCCTGCCCGCCGCCCGAGGCGTTCGCCTGAGCCGGGCATGACCGCGACTCCCGAGGGTTGGCAGGCCGCGCTCGCGCGGGCGCAGGGCGCCGGCCGGCTGCCGTCGGTCGTCGGCGGCGTGCTGCACGAGGGGCGCCTGGCCTGGACGGGCGTCGCCGGCGACACCCCCGGCGTCGAGCAGCAGTACCGGATCGGCTCGATCACCAAGACCCTGACGGCCGTGCTCGTGTTGCAGTGCCGCGACGAGGACCTGCTCGACCTCGACGACCCGCTCGGACGACACCTGCCGGAGTCGGGCTACCGCGACGTGACCCTGCGCGCCCTGCTCTCGCACACGTCGGGCATGCAGGCCGAGCCGGTCGGGCCGTGGTGGGAGCGCTCGCCGGGTGTCCCGGTGCCGGACCTGCTCGCCGCGAACGACGGCACCGGCCGGGTGCTCGAGCCGGGCATGGCGTTCCACTACAGCAACCTCGGCTTCGCGCTGCTCGGAGAGGTCGTCGCCCGGTTGCGCGGTGCCGACTGGTGGTCCCTGGTCTCCGACCGGCTGCTGGGGCCGCTCGGCATGAGCCGCACGACGTACGGCGCCACGGCACCGCACGCGCAGGGGAGCAGCGTCGACCACTTCGCCGGCACCCGGCACGACGAGCCGCACGCGGACACGCGTGCGATGGCGCCCGCGGGACAGCTGTGGAGCACGGTCGAGGACCTGGCGCGCTGGCTGGCGTTCCTCGCCTCCGGGCACCCCGACGTGCTGGAGCGGTCGACCCTGCTCGAGATGGCCGCGCCGGTCGCTCCCGCGCGGGAGTACGGGCTCGGGCTGCGGCTGCTGCGCGGTCAGCAGGGAGTGCTGGTCGGGCACACGGGATCGATGCCGGGCTTCCTGGCGACCGCGTTCGTCGACCAGGCCACGGGTGACGGCGTGGTCGCCCTCACCAACGCGACCACCGGGGTGGCCACCGACCGACTCGCCCTCGACCTCCTGGTCGGTGGCGACCCCGGTGCCGACCCGGTCGAGTCCTGGGTGCCGTCGGCGTCCGTGCCCGGCGAGGTCGCCGAGCTCCTCGGCCTCTGGTTCTGGGGCAACAGCGCGCTCGAGCTGCGCTGGCACAACGGGTTCCTCGAGTCACACACGCTGGCCCCGCCCGAGCTCTCCGACCGGTACGCCGTCACGCCGGATCAGATCGTCGGGGTCGCCGGCTACCACCTCGGCGAGATCCTCCACGTGCACCGGCGCGCCGACGGCACGGTCGACCACCTCGAGTGCACGACCTTCGTCTACACCCGCCACCCCGTCCGTTGAGTGGCCAGCTCGTCACCGGTGAGTGGTCAGCTCGCCACGCGGTGGGTGTGACGAACTGACCACTCGTAGGTCACCGACTGGCCACGCGACGGGTCACTGGAGGGTCATGTTGGGCTCGCCGGAGGCGTTGAAGCCGTTGGCGCCGCGGGTGCAGGTGCCGCTGCGGGGCGTCCCGCCGTTCCAGGCCTGACGGACGCAGTTGCGCAGCGCGAGCTGGCCCCAGTAGTTCGGGTGCAGCGACTCCTGGATGTAGTAGTCGCCGGTGGCGGTAGCCGTGCGGATCGTGTCGATCCACTCGGTCTTGTCGACCGCGCCCGCCTGGGTCCAGCTGGACAGGCCTTGCTCCTCGTAGAGGCCGACGGTGTTCTCGCAGAGCCGGCGGCCGTTGAACGCGTTCGTGAGGTTGAGGGTCCGGGTGTTCGTGAGCCCCGACTGGGTGATCGCCTGGGCGACGGTCTGGTTGATCGTCGGGAGGAGGGTCCCGTTGGCGAAGTCGGCGTCGGCGTTCCAGAAGCCGCAGCCGCCCGTGCTCTGCCGGGTGTAGCCGGACTGGGAGTAGCGGAAGCCGGCCCCGTTGGGCAGCGGGGACATGTAGTTGTCGACCAGCAGGGTCCAGGCGCTGTCGGCGTACCCGGCGTTGCGCATCGCCTGCCGGACGTTCTGCAGCGCCGTCGAGATCTCGTTGCGGTGCGCGGTGATCGACGCGCTGGTCAGCTGGCTGGTGACCACGCTGTCGTCCTTGCAGTAGTCCGGCCACCAGGAGGGCGAGCCGAGGAAGTCGGCGACGCACTGGGTGACGATGCCGGCGAAGTTGAAGTTGTTGCCGCCGATGGAGAGCTCGACCATCTTCACGTTGTGGCCGGCGGCGAACTGCTGGAGCATCTTGGCCTGGCCCAGCTGGCCGCTGCCGTTGTCGTAGAAGTCGATCCCGGGCTTGAAGTAGCCGTTGCTGTCGGTGAACGTGGTCGTCTTCGCCCCGGAGCACGCGAGGTCGAGGCCGTTGACACCGCCCCCGATGTAGATGTCGGCGGCCTTGCTCCGGTGGCACCGGTTGATCTGCTCGGCAGTGTTCGTGGCGTTGTCGAAGTACGTCGTCGGGCCACCGGCATCGTGGATGGACTCGCCGTTGTTCGTGTTGCCGGCCCAGCGCCCGGCCTCTCCGGAGATGTAGGAGTCGCCGACCGCGACGACCCAGGGGGTGCCGACTCCCGGCCCGTCGGCGGAGGCGGCGGGTGCAGTCGCGACGAGCGCCGCGGCGCCTATCAGCAACGTGCTCAGGACCGCCGAGAGCCGGCGGCGGGGCAGGGGACGGCGAGGCGGGTGCGTCTTCACGGGACTCCTCAGGGTGCGTGCGGATCTCCCTCACCACGCCCCGAGAGGGACGCCACAGGGGAACCTAGTGGCGCACGTCACACTTGGGAAGAGCCCGGTGTCGGCTCGTCAGAGGGCCTGGGAGACCGAGCTCATGTTGAAGTCCGGGATGCGCAGGGCCGGGGTCGCCGTGCGCGAGAAGTAGTCATCGCCCCACTCGCGGGAGAAGCTCGGCACCGTCGCGCCGGCGGCGGTGAAGCGGCGGAGCAGGTCGACGGGGCTCTCGTTGAACCGGAAGTTGTTCACCACGCCGGTGATCTCGCCACCCTCGACGCGGTACACCCCGTCGCGGGTCAACCCGGTGAGCAGCAGGGTCTGCGGGTCGACCTCGCGGATGTACCACAGGCAGGTCAGCAGCAGACCGTCGTCGACACCGGCGACCAGGTCGAGGTCGCTGCCGCTGCCTCCGTCGACCTCCAGGATCAGGTTGTCGATGCCCGACGTGGTCGGCTGGCCGGTGAGCACTCCGGTGTGGCGGGTCTGGATCAGGGCGGCGAGCGTGCCCGCGTCGATCCACGGCGTACGGTCCAGCGGCAGGCCGTTGTCGTAGACGCTGCTCTCGTTGGACGACCCGCTCGCGACGACGAACGGCGTGCACTCCAGGCCCGGGTACGCCGGGTCGGAGTAGAGCGTGACCGCGGGGGCCACGATCCGCTCACCGATCCGCGTGCCGCCGCCGGGCCGGGAGTACACCGACTGGCCCTCGTGCGCGACCCGCGCGCCGGCACTCCAGTACGCGTCGAGCACCAGGTCGGCCACGGCCGTCGGCGGGAGCACGGTGTCGTAGCGGCCCGCAGGCAGGTCGACGCGGCGCTTGCCCCACCCGAGCCGGGTCTCGAGGTCGGCGGCGATCCGCTCGGCCGACACGTCGGTGAAGTCGCGGGTCGCGCCGCCGACCCAGGCACTGCCGGTGAGGTCCGCGGTCTTGCCGGTGCAGCCGTAGTGGCCAGTGGGCTGGGTGTGCCGCAGCCGGAGACCCGTGCTCGATCCGAGGTAGGTCGTGGTGACCTCGTGGTTGACGAACCCGTAGAGGATCCGGCCCTCGGCGTCGGCGCGCCCGAACTCCGCCCCCAGTGCGTGAGCGAACTCGCGGTAGACCTCCACCGAGGTCTCCCCGGGAGCGTCGGCCCAGTCGGCGGACTCCTGCCCGCCGACGAGGGGCGCGCGGTCCTCGGCCGGTTGCGCGCTGCGTGCCGCGGCATCGGCCTGCTCGACCAGGTCGGTGACCTGCTCCCTCGAGGCGGCCGTGCCGCTGACCGAGGCGTTGGCGGGACCCTGGAAGGCGATCACCGTGACGCCGACGGCGTGCATCACGCCGTTCGTGGTCAGCGTGTTGTTCGCCCAGCGCAGGTTGGCGCTCGTGGAGTCCTGGACGATCACCACGCACTGGTCGGACGTGGTGGTGGCCAGCGCGTGCTCGACCAGGGACTGCGGGGTGACGGTGGTCATCAGAGCTCCTCGTCGGCGATGGCGTCGCCCGGCTGGTCGGCGCCGGCCTCGTCGGTCACATTGAGCACGCGGACGTCGCGGAACAGCGCACTGGGGCAGCCGTGGCTGACCGCTGCCACCTGCCCGGGCTGTGCCTTGCCGCAGTTGAACGCACCGCCGAGGACGTAGGTCTCGGGGCCGCCCACCGCGCCCATCGATCGCCAGAAGTCGGTGGTCGTGGCCTGGTAGGCGACGTCGCGGACCTGGCCCTTCAGCTCGCCGTCCTCGATCGCGTAGAAACGCTGCCCGGTGAACTGAAAGTTGAACCTTTGCATGTCGATCGACCAGGACTTGTCGCCGACGATGTAGAGGCCGCGCTCGACCTGCGCGATCAGGCCCGCCGTGTCGGGACCGTCCGGATCGGGTTGCAGCGAGACGTTAGCCATCCGCTGGATCGGGATGTGGCCGGGGGAGTCGGCGTACGCGCAGCCGTTGGAGCGTCCGCCGTTGAGGGCCGCACCGTGCGTGTGGGCCATCGACCGGTCGAGCTGGTAGCCGACGAGCACGCCGTCGCGGACGATGTCCCACGACTGGGTCTGGACGCCCTCGTCGTCGTAGCCGATCGTGGCCAGTCCGTGCTCGACCGTGCGGTCGCCGGTCACGTGCATCAGCGGCGAGCCGTACTGCAGCGTGCCGAGCTGGTCGGGCGTGGCGAAGGACGTGCCGGCGTAGTTCGCCTCGTAGCCCAGCGCCCGGTCGAGCTCGGTGGCGTGGCCGATCGACTCGTGGATGGTGAGCCACAGGTTCGAGGGGTCGATCACCAGGTCGTAACGGCCGGCCTCGACGCTGGGGGCGGCGAGCTTCTCCGCGAGCAGTGCGGGCATCTCGGCCAGCTCGCGGTCGAAGTCCCAGCCGCCCCGACCGGTGAGGTACTCCCAGCCCCGGGCGACCGGCGGCGCGATCGTCGCCATCGAGTCGAAGCGGTCGCCGCGCGAGCCGTGGGCCTCGACGTGCGGTTGCAGGCGCACCCGCTGCTGGGTCGTGGTGGTGCCGGCGAGGTCGGCGTAGTACTTGTTCTCCTGCACCAGCTGGAGCGACGCGTTCGCGTGCTCCACGCCGTCGGCGTCGACGAGCCGCCGGGTCCAGTCCTCGAGCAGCGCTGCCTTCTCGGCGAGGGGGACGTCGTACGGGTTGATCTCGTAGGCGGAGCACCAGGCCACGTCGTCGTACGCCGGCTCGGGCGCGAGCTCGACGGGCACCCGGGTCATCTCCGCGGCGACCAGCGCCACGTTGACCGCCTGCTCGGCGACCTTGACCGCTTCGTCGGTGGTCAAGGCGACTCCGGCCGCGAACCCCCACGCGCCCTGGTGGACCACGCGGACCGCGAAGCCGAGGTCGTCGCTGTCCTCGGCCCCCTGGAGGTGGCCGTCCCTGACCGAGAGGTGCTGGTAGCGCACCCGCTCGAACCGGAAGTCGGCGTGGGTGACCCCGAAGTCACGCGCGCGGGACAGGGCGGCTGCGGCGAGTCGTCGGTAGGGCAGCGCCGTGAAGGAGGGATCGATCCGGTCGTGATCGGAGGATGCCGTGGCTGAGCTCACCGCTCGACCCTATCGAGCGGCGTCGAGCGATTTCCGGTGCGACGCTCGTGTCGTCAGCCGCCGGCCAGGACCGGTCGCAGCGTGGAGCCGGTGCGGCCCTTGACCACCTCGAGCTGGGTCGTGATCCGGCTGCGCAGCTCGGGCACGTGGCTCACCAGTCCGACGACCCTGCCGCCGTCGCGCAGGGTGTCGAGGGTGTCCATGACGTCCTCGAGGGTGTCGGCGTCGAGCGAGCCGAACCCCTCGTCGATGAACAGCGTGTCGATATCGGTGCCGCCGGCCTCGTGGGCGACGGTGTCGGCCAGCCCCAGAGCGAGCGCGAGCGACACCACGAAGGTCTCGCCGCCGGAGAGGGTCGCGGGATCGCGGGGGACGCCGTTCCAGTCGTCGCGGATCCGCAGGCTCAGCCCGCCGCGCTGCTCGCCGGCGCCCCGGTCGTCGCTGTGCTCGAGGGAGTAGCGCTGACCGGTCATCCGCGAGAGCCGCTCGTTGGCCGCCGCGACCACCTGCCGCAGCCGCTCGGAGAGGACGTACGCCGCCAGCCGGATCCGCAGCGGGTTGTCGGGGCCCTTGCCCTCGGCCAGATGGGAGAGCCCGGCCACGAGGGCGTGCTGCTCGCGCAGCGGAGCCCAGGCGTCGAGCCGGGCGCCGAGCTGTTCCTCGAGGGAGCGGAGGCGACGAGCGCGGGCGGCCGCGGCGTCGTGCGCCGATGACGCGGCGCGGGCGGTGTCGGCGGCCAGGCGCTGGGCGACGACGGCGACGTCCACGTCGGGTGCGGGCAGGGAGACGGCAGCCCGGGTGTCGGCGTCGGCGAGCACGCGCTCGGCGGCCAGCCGCGCACCCTCGGCGCCGGTCAACGCGCCCTCGATGCCGTCGGCCTCGTCCGGGGCCAGCAGGGCCGCCGCCGCGTCGGAGGCGTCCTCGAACCCGGCGTCGTGGGCCGCGGCGGTGACGGCTTGCGCGGCATCGGCGCTCGCACGCACCGCCTCGTCGTACGCCGCGAAGGCGCGCTGGGCCTGCTCGAGACGCGAGCACCGCGCGGCGCGCAGGTTGATCAGGGTCTCCAGGTCGGGCGCCTCGTCACCGAGCAGCTCGTCGAGCTCGGCGGTGATCGCGGCGATCGAGGAGGTGAGCGCCTCCACGGCCTGGCGCGTCGCCGCGAGGTCGGGGGCGGCACGGTCGCGCGCCTCCCGGGCGGCGTCGGCCCGGGTCTCGAGCGCGACGAGCTGCTGCTCGCGTGCCTCCGCCTGGCTCGCCAGGGCCCGCGCGTCGCGGAGCGCTGCCCGGGCCGCCTCGAGCTGCTCGGGAAGGGCCGCGCGGTCGACCCCGCCGAGACGGTCGGCGAGGCCGTCGAGCTCGGTCGACAGCGTGGCGACGTGCACCTCGTGGCCCTGCTGCACGAAGGCGGCGTCCTCGTGGGCCTTGCGGGCGGCATCCTCACGCTCGCGGCCGACCGCGAGAGCCCCCGCGCGAGCCGGGGACGGGTGGCTGGCGCTGCCGCACACCGGGCACGCGCACCCGACCGCGAGCGCGCCCGCGAGCTCCGCCGCCATGCCGTTGATGCGGGCTTCGCGGATCTCGAGGTAGGCCTCCTTCGCGACCAGGGCGGCGGAGGTGGCGGCGGCCAGCTCGGCCCGCGCGGTGGTGAGGTCCGAGACGAGGACGTCGTGGCGTCGGACCGATGCGAGCAGCTCCTCGGTCGCGGCCACGTCGTCGGCGAGGGAGGCCACGCGGGCAGCAGCCGCCTGGGAGACGTCGAGGTCGGCCCGGGCGGAGGCGAGCATCGCAGGGTGCTCGGCGATCGCGTCGTCCAGCGAGGCGACGGTCTGCGCGAGGGCGTCGGCCCGGGCGACCTGCTCGACCCGGCGGGTGTGGGCGGTGCGCAGGTCGTGCTCGCGCTTGCGGAACGACTCGGCGACGGCTCGGGCGGCGACGGCTTCGTGCAGCGCGGCGCTGATCGCCGCTCCGGAGGCCTCGGGGAGGTGCTCGACCTCGACGAGCTCGGCCCGGCACGCCTGCCACCGGCCCGTCGCCTGTCCGGCGACCGCGCTGCAGCGCCGTGCCTGCGCAACCAGCCCGGCCAGCGGGGCTGCGCGCCGGTGGGCGGTGAGCCGGTCGCGGAGCGCGGCGAGCTCGTCGGTGCGCGCCGAGAGAGCGACGAGGTCACGAGCCGCCGCGTCGGCCCGGGCCTGGAGGTCACGCAGCCGTCGCGCCTCGACGAGCGACTCCTCCGCCTCGACGAGGCAGCGCGCGGCGGTGTCGCGCTCGAGGCGCGCCGTGTCGGCGACCTCGGCGGCGTGGACGGCCACGTCGTCCGCCCACCGCGCGACGTCCCCGCGCTCGGCCGCGCCGGCGAGGTCGTCCTCCCAGCCCGCGGGCAGCTCGGTGGCGGCGGCCTCCTGGATCCGGTTGAGCACGGCGACGACGCGCTGGGCGGCGGCCTCGCTGGCGCGCCGGGTCGACGTGCGACGCTCGACCAGCCAGCGCTCGACCTGCTCGAAGCGGTCGGTGCGGAAGAGCTTCTGCAGCACCGCGTGCCGCTCGCTCGAGGTCGCGCGGAGGAACGCCTGGAAGCGGCCCTGCGGCAGCATCGCGACCTGGGTGAACTGGGCGGCGGTCATGCCGAGCAGCTCGCCGACCAGCAGGCCGGCGTCGTCGAGCCGGTTGGTCAGCCCGACCCAGCCGGCGTCGCGGAGCTCCTCGACCAGCACGTGCGCGGGCACCTTGGTCTCCCCGGAACCGCGTTGCTTGGGACGGGTCCAGGCGGGGGAGCGGGTGAACCGGAAGGTGCGGTCGCCGATGCTCAGGCGGAGGACGACCCGCGGGGCCAGTCCGGGCGCGGCGTGGTCGCTGCGCAGGTGGCGGGCGCCCGCGCGGTCGCCCGGCACCTGGCCGTAGAGCGCGAAGCACACCGCGTCGAGCACGCTGGTCTTGCCGGCCCCGGTCGCGCCGGTGAGCAGGAACACCCCGCCGGCCGAGAGCTCGTCGAAGTCGACCGCCGCGGTGTCGGCGAAGGGCCCGAACGCCGTGACCTCGAGGTGGTGGATCCTCATCGCGCCGCCACGATCGTGTCGACCCCGGGGTCGTCGGAGCAGGCGTCACAGGCCTCCTGCAGGAGGACAGCCTCGGCGGCGGTGGCCGGGGTGCCGCGCACGGCCGCCACGAAGTCGACCGTGATCGCGTGGTCGCTCCGGCCCTCGAGGGCCGCGCGGGTGCGCTCGGGTGTGCCTCCCTCGGGGGAGAAGACCAGCGCGACCGCGTGGGGGAACCGCTCCTGGAGACGGGCCATCGCCTGCGTCGGGCGCACGGGGTCCGTGATCGTCGCCTGGACCCACGCGTCCTCGGCACGGGCGTGACGGGGGTCGCCCAGCAGCGCCTCGATCGGGCCGCGGATCCGCGCGAGCCGACGGGGGACGGGCGCCTCGACGAACGTCGCGGTGACACGGCCGCGCGCATCGAGGTCCACCAGCCACGAGCCCTTGAGCTGATCGGCCTCGGAGAACGAGTAGGCCAGCGGAGACCCCGAGTAGCGCACGGTGTCCGTGATCGTCTGACGGCCGTGGAGGTGCCCCAGCGCGACGTAGTCGAACCCGTCGAACACCGACGCCGGCACCAGGGACACCCCGCCGACGGAGATGTCGCGCTCGCTGTCGCTCGGCTCGCCGCCGGTGACGAACGCGTGCGCCAGGACCACCGAGCGTGCGCCCGGCCGACCGGCCAGGTCGGCCCGGATGCGCGCCACGGCCTCCGACATCGCCGCCTGGTGGGACCGGGCGGGGAGGTTCCAGGCGTGGCGGAGCAGGTCGGGCTCGAGGTAGGGGATGCCGTAGACCGCGACCGGCCCGTCGGGGTCGTCGAGCACGACGGGCGTGGCCGCGGCGTCTGCGACCGTGCGCAGGTGAAAACCGGCCGCGTCGACGAGGCGGGAGTTGAACCCCAGCCGGCGCGCGGAGTCGTGGTTGCCGCTGGTCATCACCACGCGGGCGCGGGACGCGGCGAGACGGGCGAAGGTGTCGTCGGCGAGCGCGACGGCGTCGACCGGGGGCAGGGCACGGTCGTAGACGTCACCGGAGACCACGACCAGGTCGACCTGCTCGGCCTCGATCGTCTCGATCAGGTGGTCGGCGTACGCCGCCTGGTGCGCGAGCATCCCCTGACCGTGGAACGGGCGACCGAGGTGCCAGTCGGAGGTGTGGAGGATGCGCACGTCTCCACGCTAGGAGAGCACGCCGACAACCGGGGCCGTCACACGCCGAGGCGGTGGTCCCCGGCATAGACGACGCAGCGGTCGGGCCGCGTGAAGCCCACCAGCCCGAGCCCCGCCCGCTCGGCGAGCTGGACCGCCAGCGACGACGGCGCACCGACGGCGACGACGAGCCCGACGCCCGAGACCGCGGCCTTCTGCACCAGCTCGAAGCCGACCCGCCCGCTGAGCACGAGCACCTCGGGCGTCCTGCGGCCGCCCGTGGGCGAGGAGAGCAGCAGCGCGCCGACCGCCTTGTCGACGGCGTTGTGCCGCCCCACGTCCTCCCGTACGACGAGCCGGCGCCCGTCGGCGGCGAACAGGCCGGCCGCGTGCAGGCCGCCGGTGCTGTCGAAACCGGGTTGCTCCTCGCGCAGCCGCGCCGGGAGCTCGCGGACCAGGGCCAGGGGGACGCGGAGGTCGTCGGCCGGCCGAGGGAGAGCGGTCACGCGGCCGAGCACGTCGGCGATCGACTCCGACCCGCACACGCCGCACGCCGAGCTGATCGTCCGGGCGTCCGGGATCCTGAGGGGCGCGGAGGTGGCCTCGACGGTGACCACGTTGAACTCCTCGAGCGGGTCGAGGTCCGCGTCCACGCAGTAGCGCACGACCCCCACCTGCTCGGGGCGCAGGATGCCTTCGTGGACGAGCCACCCGACCGCGAGCTCGAAGTCGTGCCCGGGCGTGCGCATCGTGACGGTCAGCCGGCGCGGCTCCGCCCCCGGCCAGGCCAGCCGGATCTCCAGCGGCTCCTCGGTGGCGAGCCGGTCCTCGTGACGGCGCACGGCGTCGCCGTCGTACTCGACCACGCGCGTGCGCACCGAGGGACCCGGCCGCCGGGCGCGGCCACCGGGCTCGACGGAGGGCACCGGTGTCATCGCCAGTACCGGTCCCGGCAGGCGAGCCGGCAGCGGAGCTCGTCGCCCGCGTCCAGGAGCACGCGGCGCAGGCTCGCGTTGAGCTCGGGCTCCTCGAGCAGCGCCTCGGTGCGGCGCAGGGTGTCCGGCGAGGTCGCGGTCATCGGGAAGAAGAAGATCGCGGCGTCGGCGAGCACCCATCCCTCCCGGACCGCGGTGGTCCCGGGCAGCTCCGCGAAGTAGCGCTCGACGTACGGCGCCAGCAGGTCGTCGCGACCCGACTGCCACATGCCGGTGCCGACCGCCTCGATCTCGTAGTTCGTCGCCTTCGCCTCGCCGGTGAACCGCTGCCACGCCCACGCCTTGGCCTCCGCCTCGGGGAGCCGCGCCCGGCACCAGGCGTGGGCGAGCTGGGTCTTCGCGTCGTTCTCCTCGGCCAGCGCCTTGTCGAGCTCGTCGCGGTCGGTCGCACCGAGCGAGGTCAGCCGCTTGAGCGCCCGCCAGCGCAGGCCGCTGTCGACCTCGAGGCCGGGCAGCCAGGCGCCCTCGAGCAGCGCCCGGAGCGGCTCGGGCTGCGGCGCGCACAGCACCGCGGCCTGGGCCGCGGCCAGCTGCAGCTCGGAGCCCGGTGGCGCGGACTCCGCGCGCGCGGCGTACGCCGCGAACAGCCGCGACCGGGCCGAGTCCGGGTCGGCGACCCGGGGCAGCAGCTTCTGGTGGACGGAGTTGTGGGTGCCCTCGCCGTCGTCACCGGTCCACCCGCCGAGCATGCCCAGCGCGAAGTCGTGCTGCTCGTCCGGTACGCCGGCCGCGAGGATCTCCACCGCGTGGTCGGGGTCGAGCCGGGCGTGCTGGGCGCCGTTGCGCACCGTCGTCCAGATCGTGGCGCGCAGCAGCGGGTCGGTCGTGCCCGCCATCACCGCCGGCAGCGCCGCGGCCGTCACCTCGTCGAGGGTCAGGTCGGCCCAGGCCGTGGCCTTCGCGTCGAGCACCGTGGGCGAGGTGGCGTCGGCCTCGACGGGGGTGCGCTCGCCGTCGACCCGGACGTCGCTGACCTGCCAGGCGGCGCCGTCCCACCGGGCGACACCGAACGCGTGCTCGCGACCCGCCGATCCACCGGCCGGCGGCGTGAGCACCAGCTCCGCGCCTCTGTCCCCGTCGGGTCGCACGAGGTCGATCCTGTCCAGGCCGGCCGTCCGCAGCCAGGCGGCCGTCCAGCTCTCCAGCTCACCGGCGCCGGCGCGCTCCCAGGCGTCGAAGAGGTCGCGCATGGTCGCGTTGCCGAAGCGGTGCCGCTCGAAGTGGTCGCGGACGCCGCCGAAGAACACGTCGTCGCCGATCCGGTCGGCCAGCTGGGTCAGCACGGCGTGGCCCTTGGCGTAGGAGATCCCGTCGAAGTCCTGCAGCGCGGCGTCCGCGTCCTGTGCGCCGTTGCCCGCGACCGGGTGGGTGGACGGGCGCGCGTCGGCCGTCAGCCCCCAGTTCTTCCGGGTCGTGACCGCCCAGACCAGCGCCTCGGAGAACTCCGTCGCCTCGGCGGCCACCCGGTTGCCCATGTACTCGGCGAACGCCTCGTTGAGCCAGAGGTCGTCCCACCACTTCGGGCTCACCAGGTTGCCGAACCACTGGTGCGCCATCTCGTGGGCGATGGTCGTCACCCGCTGCAGCCGCTGCGCCCGGGGCACCTTCGTGGTGAACAGCAGGCCTTCGCGGAAGGTCACGCAGCCCGGGTTCTCCATCGCCAGCGCGTTGAAGTCGGGCACGAACGCCTGGTCGTACTTGCCGAAGGGATAGCGGATCCCGAACAGCTCGTGGAAGCGGTCGAAGCACTGCCGCGTCGTCGTGAACAGCTGGTCGGCGTCGGCGTCGAGCGCCGCGGCCATCGAGGACCGGCAGAGCAGCCGCAGGGGGATGCCGTCGTGCTCGTCGGCGAGGTGGTGGTACGGGCCGCCGACGACCGTCACGAAGTACGTGGACAGCGGCTGGGTCTGCGCGAACTCCCAGCGGCCGGGTTCGACCTCGGTGCCCACGCCGTTCGCGGCCACGATCCAGTCGGTCGGAGCGGCGACGTGCAGCGTGTACGGCGCCTTGAGGTCGGGCTGGTCGAAGCAGGCGAAGACCGAGGGCGCCGCGCTCATGAAGCTCATCTGGTAGACGTACGCGCGGCCGTCGGCCGGGTCGGTCGCCCGGTGCAGCCCCTCTCCGTCGTGGCGGTAGCCCATCACCGCCTCGACCTCGAGGCGGTGGTCCCCGGCGGGCAGGTCCAGCGGGTAGCGCCCGTCGGCCCACGCCGCCACGGGAAGCTCGGTGCCGTCCAGCCGGATCGAGCGCAGGGCGGTGGCCTTCAGGTCGAGGAAGGTGCTGCCGCCGCGCGACACCAGGTCGATCACGGTGCGGCTGTCGAAGGCGTGCTCCTCGCGCAGGTCGAGCGTGACGTCGTACGCCGTGACGGTGAGCAGGTCGAAACGGGCACGGGCTTCGTCGAGGAGGAGGGAAGGCACGAGGACACGCTACGACCCGGTCGATACGTTGGGCAGATGGCGGAACGTCTCGGAGCCCGGCCGCGTCCGACCGGCATGCCGGTCCGGGTCCTCGGCACGTTGCTCGTGCTCCCGCTGCTCCTCGCCGCCTGCGGCGACGTCGGGGGCAGCGGTGCGGGCAGCTCGGCCTCGCCGTCAGCCAGTACCTGGGCGTGCCGTGCTTCCGCGACGCCGGTGTCCGTCACCAGGGCCGACCTCGACGGCGACGGCTCGCTCGACGAGGTGTCGTTCACCCCGGCCAGCGGCAACTGCCCGGCATCGCTGGACAGCTCGGTCCAGGGCCTCCGAGCAGGGCTTGTCCTCGACTGGGACCTCGCGCCGGCCGGCGCCCCAGCGACCGCAGTGCGCGTGCCCGGACGCAGCGGCGATCTCGTGCTCCTGCTCGAGGAACACCCGCGAGGCGGGTTCCAGGCGCACCTCTACGGGTTCGCCGAGGGACGCCTCGGGGAGCTGACCGTCCACGACCAGCCGGTCTTCCCCTTCGTGGCCACCGACGTGCTCAGCCACCCGATCGCGGCGACCTGCGTGGACGGTGGCTTCGAGGTCACCGAGGGGCGCGCGCACGAGCCGATCGGCGTGGTGCCCGCGTGGGACGTGTTCCGGACGACGTACCGGGTCGACGGGAACGCCGTGACGAAGGGTGTGACCACCGAGGTCGCCGACAACGTCCTCGACCGGGACTTCCGGGTGACCTACCCCGAGCTCGTCCGCAATGCGCTCTTCGAGAACTGCCGCGTAGGCCCGCAGTGACGACGTGGCAGGGTGAGGCCATGACCGACGCATCCCAGCCGGCCGAGAGCCGGGCCGACACCTACCGCTCCGTCGAGCTGACCCGGATCGGCGAGCACCGCTACAAGGCGACCAACTGGCGCGGGGGAGTGCTGCCGATCGGCGAGGGGGACGACCCGGACTTCACGCCGGTCGAGCTGCTGCTCGCCGCGATCGCCGGGTGCGCCGCCATCGACGTCGACTACATCACCGGCAAGCGCTCCGCGCCCGAGGCGTTCGACGTGCACGTCGAGGGCGACAAGGTGCGCGACGAGCAGGGCAACCACCTCACGAACCTGCGCGTGGTCTTCGACGTCACCTTCCCCGAGGGCGAGGCCGGCGACGCGGCCCGCAGCGTCCTGCAGAGCGCGATCGAGCGGTCCCGCGACCGGATCTGCACGGTGAGCCGGACCGTCGCGCTGCCGTCACCGGTGGCGATGGAGCAGGCCTCGGCGACCCCCGTCACTTGACGGAGGCGATGATCACCGGGTCCTTCGGCGCACCGTCACCGGGGCCCATGCCGTTCGGTGTGCCGATGCCGGCCGCCGCGATCTGGGTGACCACCTTGAGCCCGGCGGCGTCCATGTTTCCGAGGACCGTGAAGTCAGGCGGGAACTTCGAGTTGCCGTAGACGAGGAAGAACTGCGAGCCGTTCGTGTCGGCGCCGGCGTTGGCCATCGCGACCGTCCCGGCGTTGTAGGTGCAGTACTGCTGGTTGGACTCGACCCCGCACGGCTGCAACCGAGGGTCGTTGTCGACCAGCTCGTCGGCGAACGCGTAGCCCGGGCCGCCCCGACCCGTGCCGGTTGGGTCGCCGCACTGCAGCACGAAGTAGCCCTGGGTGGTGAGCCGGTGGCACGGCGTGCGGTCGAAGTAGCCCTGCTTGGCCAGGGAGACCAGCGAGTTGACCGCGCAGGGCGCCTGCGCGGCGTCGAGGCTCACCGGGATGTCGCCCATGTTGGTGGTGATCGTCAGGGTCGTCGGCAGGTCCTTGGGCGGCGTGGAGGGCGGCAGGTGGACCTTCCGCGCCGGGGTCGAGCCGTCGGACACGTAGTGGCAGGGGGCCTTCGCCGTCGTACCGCTCGACCGGGCGCCACCGCCTCCGCAGCCCGCGACCACGAGGAGCAGGATCAGGGCAAGAAGGGGAACGCGGGCGCGGATCACGGGGGCGATGCTAGCGACGGCGCCCGCGTGTCCGGACGCCCGGAGTCACATCTCGTAGTGCTCGTTGGGATCGCCGTCGAACAGCCGGCCGTCCTCGCGGCCGAGCCCGGTGATCGCGGCCATCTCGTCGTCGGAGAGCTCGAAGTCGAAGATGTCGCCGTTGACGAGCTGGTGCTCCGGGACCGACGACTTCGGGATCGGCACGGCGCCCAGCTGGAAGTGCCAGCGCAGCACCACCTGGGCGGGGGAGACGCCGTGGTTCTCCGCGGCGTTGCGCACCGAGTCCTCCTCGAAGAGCGCCTTCGCCTTGGCCAGCGGGCTCCAGGCGACCGTGCGGATGCCCAGGGAGTCGTGGACCGCGCGGAGCTCCTCCTGCGGGAAGTACGGATGCATCTCGATCTGGTTCACCGCGGGGACCACGCCGCTGGTGTCCATGATCCGGTCGAGGTGCTCGGCGGTGAAGTTGGAGACGCCGATGCTGACCACGTGCCCGTCGCGCTGGAGGTCGACGAGCGCGCGCCAGGCCTCGGCGTACAGGTCGCGCTTGGGGTTGGGCCAGTGGATCAGGTGCAGGTCGATGTGGTCGAGGCCGAGCCGGCCGAGCGACTCGTGGGTGGACACGATCGCGTCGTCGTACGCGTGGTGGCGGCCGGGCAGCTTGCTCGTCACGCGGAACTCCGGGCGCGGTACGCCGGAGCGCCGCACCGCCTCGCCGACGGTCATCTCGTTGCCGTAGTTGACCGCGGTGTCGAGCAGGCGGTAGCCCGCGCCGATCGCGCTCAGGATCGCCTCGAGGCCGTCGGTTCCCTGGAGCCCCACCGTGCCGAAGCCGACCACGGGGAGCTCGGTGCCGTCGTTGAGGTCGTAGACCGGGATCTCCATGGGGGCGACCTTATCGAGGATCCCTGGGTCGAGTGGTGGGAACCGGGAGTCCCGCAAGGCCGCCCCGGAGGGTCGCCGCCGAGCGCCGTCGAACACCGTCTCGGCGGTCTGTCCGACCCGCCCGCGGAGGAGCCCGGGCGTCAATGTGCAACCGATGGTTGCGGCATCGAACAGGACCGGCTACGGTGTTATGCAACCAAACGTTGCACGTTGAAGGAGCCTTCATGGAGTTCGCCAGCATCGAGCGGGAGATCCGGATCGACGCTCCGCCGCAGGTGGTCTTCGAGGTGATCAGCCGGCCCGAGCACGTCCGCGAGTGGTGGTACGCCGAGTCCGACGTGCCGCCTGTCGCCGGCGCGACGGGGGAGCTGGCCTGGGCCGACGGGGACGACCCCCGTGCTCACGTGACGGCGATGACCGTCGTCGTCGCCGACCCGCCGAACCGGTTCAGCTTCCGCTGGACGCACGCCGTGGGGGAGTCGGCGGCCGAGGGCAACTCGATGCTGGTCACCTTCGACCTGGTGCCGGTCGACTCCGGCACGCTGCTGCGGCTCACCGAGACCGGGTTCCGCGAGCGCGGGTGGGAGGCTGCGGTGCTCGAGCAGACCTACCGCGAGCACCTGGACGGCTGGACCCACTACGTCCCGCGGATCGCGGCGTACGCCGAGTCGCTGGAGGCGGCGCGATGACGACCGCCGTCGACGACGACCTCTGGTCGGCGATCGGCGACCCCAACCGTCGCCGGATGCTCGACCTCCTGCTCGACGGCGGTGCGGCGTCCGCCACCGCTTTGAGCGACCAGCTCCCGGTCAGCCGGCAGGCGGTGGCGAAGCACCTGGCCGTGCTCGACCGCGTCGGGCTCGTGCGGTCCTCTCCAGAAGGCCGCGAGCGGCGCTACCGGGTCGACCAGGCCCAGCTGGAACGCGCGGTGGCCCAGCTCAACGCCGTGGGCGCCACCTGGGACGCCCGGCTGCGCAGGATCAAGCAGATCGCGGAGGCCATCCAGCGCCAGCAGGACGGCTGATCACAGCGGGGCAGTGACCGAGGTACGGCGCGGCCCGAACGCATCCACAAAGACAAGGAGAACGATTGACATGGTAGACATCCTGCACCGCGTCGGGGTCCAGACCTCGTCGCCGGAGAAGGTGTACGACGCACTCACCACCGTCGAGGGCCTCGCCGGCTGGTGGACCGACGACACGTCCGGCAGCGCCGACGTCGGGGGAGTCCTGCAGTTCCGGTTCCCGCCCGGCGGTTTCGACATGGAGGTCGTCGACCGGCGGGCGTCGGAGCACGTGGCCTGGAAGGTCGTCGACGGACCCGAGGAGTGGGTCGGCACGACGGTCGACTGGGAGCTGCGCCAGGACGGCGACTACACGATCGTGCTGTTCCGGCACCAGGGCTGGCGTGAGCCCGTCGAGTTCATGCACCACTGCAGCACCAAGTGGGCGACGTACCTGATGAGCCTCAAGCAGCTCGTCGAGACCGGAGAAGGTGCACCGGCGCCGCGCGACGTGCACGTCGCGTTCCCGGACTGACCGCGGGCGCCGGCCGTCAGGCCCGGTGGTAGACCTTGTTGGCGATCCGCCAGCCGTCGTCGTCGCGCACCAGCAGGAACATGTCGGTGAACGTGTCGGCGCCGTGGGTCAGGGTCATCGTGGCAGTGGCGATCGTGCCGACGACGTCGACCGAGTCGATCCTGCGCCTGCGCAGGTGCTCGTCGGCGGCGGGTCCCTCGAAGAGGCCGCAGTAGCGGTCCAGGTCCCACGACACGAAGGCGCCGTCCCGGATGCCCTCGACGTGGGCGGTCTGCCGGAACGCCCGCCGGAAGTGCTGCGGGTCGCCGGTGGCGTGCCCCAGGGCGTAGTCGTGCAACGGCGCCAGCACGTCGGCCGCGACGTGCACGTTGTCGGCGACGACCAGCCGGGCGTCCGCGAACTCACCGGAGATGGCTGTCATGGGCTCAGCATCCACGGCGCGCCTGCGCTCACCAAGGGGATTTCGCGCTGCACCAGACGGTGACCGATTCTCGGAGAGCTGCCACCCGCGAGAGAGAAGGGGGCGGGCCGTCTCCACGGACATTGACATAATGTACGTTATCGGCGAACTGTGTCGGCGTGCGCAGCCCCTCTCGGGATAGTCCGGCACGTTCGGACGGGGTTTGCGCCCTCAGCGGCGTCCGAACGTGCCGGACTATCCGCTCGCCGTCAACGATCCGCCGTCAGGACCGGCTTGAGGTCCAGGACCGGAGTGCCGTCGATCGCCTCGAGGTGGCGCACGTGCACCCGCGGGCCGACGACGGCCAGGACCTCGACGTCGTGGAGCCCGATCGGGTTCGGCCGGTCCGGCGACCGCGTCGCGAAGACACCGGTCGGCGGCCGGGTGAGGTCGCCGCGCGGGTGGACGACGAGGGTGTCGCGATCGGCCCGGTCGAGCCAGGTCAGCACGACGACCTGGTCGCCGGCCGTGAGGCCGTCCAGCGCGGCGAGGTAGCGCTCGTCGATCACGAGCCACGCCTCCGGCGCGCCCTCGTCGGGCTGCCGGGGCGCCGCCGAGCGGTCGACGAGGCTCGACTCGACCCTTCCGACCGGGCTGATCTCCACCGCGCCGCCGGTCACGAGCGCGCAGCCGCGCCGACGTACGCCGCCAGGTGCTGCCCGGTGAGCGTGGAGCGGTCGGCGACGAGATCGGACGGCGTGCCCTCGAAGACCAACCGACCACCGTCGTGGCCGGCCCCCGGGCCGAGGTCGATGATCCAGTCGGCGTGCGCCATCACCGCCTGGTGGTGCTCGATCACGATCACCGACGTGCCCGCGTCGACCAGCCGGTCCAGCAGCCCGAGCAGCTGCTCGACGTCCGCGAGGTGCAGGCCACTGGTGGGCTCGTCGAGGACGTAGACGCCGCCCGGCTCGGCCATCCGCGTGGCCAGCTTCAGCCGCTGCCGCTCCCCGCCGGAGAGGGTGGACAGCGGCTGGCCCAGGTTGACATAACCCAGCCCCACTCCCTCGAGCCGCTCGAGGATCCCGGCTGCCGCCGGAATCCGCGCGGCGCCCTCGGAGAAGAACCGTCGCGCCTCGCTCACCGGCAGGTCGAGCACCTCGGCGATGTTCAGCCCGCCGAAGCGCAGCTCGAGCACCGAGGCCTCGAACCGCTTGCCGCCGCAGTCCTCGCACGGCGTCGACACCGTCTCCATGAAGCCGAGCTCGGTGTAGATCATCCCGTTGCCGTTGCAGGTCGGGCACGCGCCCTCCGAGTTCGCGGAGAACAACGCAGGCTTCACGCCGTTGGCCTTGGCGAACGCCTTGCGGATCGGCTCCAGCAGGCCCGTGTACGTCGCCGGGTTGCTGCGCCGCGAGCCCTTGATCGCCCCCTGGTCGATCGTCACGACGCCGTCGCGACCGGCGACCGACCCGCCGATCAGCGAGCTCTTGCCCGAGCCGGCGACCCCGGTCACCACGACCAGCACGCCGAGCGGGATGTCCACGTCGACGTCCTTCAGGTTGTGCGTGCTCGCCCCGCGCACCTCGAGGGCGCCGGTGGCGCTGCGCACGGTCGGCTTCAGCGACGCCCGGTCGTCCAGGTGCCGGCCGGTGACGGTGTCGGTCTTCCGCAGAGCCCCGACGGTGCCCTCGAAGCAGACCGACCCTCCCGACGTACCGGCACCCGGCCCCAGGTCGACCACGTGGTCGGCGATCTCGATCACCTCGGGCTTGTGCTCGACCACGAGCACGGTGTTGCCCTTGTCGCGCAGGCGCAGCAGGAGCTCGTTCATGCGCTGGACGTCGTGCGGGTGCAGCCCGACGGTCGGCTCGTCGAACACGTAGGTCACGTCGGTCAGCGAGGAACCTAGGTGGCGCAGCATCTTGATCCGCTGTGCCTCGCCACCCGACAGCGTGCCCGAGGGTCGGTCGAGGCTGAGGTAGCCCAGCCCGAGCTCGACGAAGGAGTCCAGGTTGTCCCCCAGCGCCTCGACGAGCGGCGCGACGGAGGGCTCCTCGAGGCCGCGGATCCACGCGGCCAGGTCGGTGATCTGCATCGCGCAGGCATCGGCGATGTTGATGCCCTTGATCCTCGACGAGAGGGCGGACTCGCTGAGCCGGGTGCCGCCGCAGTCGGGACACGCGGTGAAGGTGACCGCACGCTCGACGAACGCCCGGATGTGCGGTTGCATCCCCTCCTTGTCCTTGGCGAGCATCGAGCCCTGGATCCGAGGGACCAGGCCCTCGTAGGTCATGTTGATGCCCTCGATCTTCATCCGCACCGGCTCGTGGTGGAGGAAGTCGTGCAGCTCCTTCTCGGTGTACTTCGCGATCGGCTTGTCCGGGTCGACGAACCCGGACGCGCTGTAGAGGCGGTAGTTCCAGCCACCCGGCTTGTAGCCCGGAATCGTCAGCGCGCCCTCGTTGAGCGAGAGGCTGGCGTCGTAGAGCTGGGTGAGGTCGAGGTCGGAGACCGTGCCGCGTCCCTCGCAGCGCGGGCACATGCCGCCGTGGTAGACGGCGTTGCGCACCACGGTCTTCTCCCCCGTGGCGCTGGTCATCACGCCGCTGGCCTTGCGGGCGGGCACGTTGAAGGAGAACGCGATCGCCGGCCCGACGTACGGCGTCCCGAGCCGGCTGAACAGCACGCGCAGGATGGCGTTCGCGTCGGTGACCGTGCCCACCGTCGAGCGCGGATTCGCGCCCAGCCGCTCCTGGCCGACGATGATCGCCGTGGTCAGGCCGTCGAGGACGTCGACGTCGGGACGGGCCAGGCTCGGCATGAAGCCCTGCACGAACGCGCTGTAGGTCTCGTTGATCAGCCGCTGGGACTCCGCGGCGATCGTGTCGAAGACCAGGGAGCTCTTGCCCGAGCCGGACACGCCGGTGAACACCGTCAGGCGACGCTTGGGCAGCTCGACGCTGACGTCCCTGAGGTTGTTCTCCCGAGCACCCTGCACCCGGATCAGGTCATGGCTGTCCGCGGTGACAGGCGTCATCTCAGGCGAGCTCCTGGATCCGCACCATGTTGCCGGCGGGATCGCGGAACGCGCAGTCGCGGATGCCGTAGGGCTGGAGGGTCGGCTCCTGGACGACCTCGGCGTCGGTGGCCTGGATCTTCTCGAACGTCCCGTCGAGGTCGTGGGTCGCCAGCAGGATCCAGCCGTAGGTGCCCTTCGCCATCATCTCGGCGATCGTGCGGCGCTCGTCCTCGGTGATGCCGGGGTCGGCGGCCGGAGGCGCCAGCAGCAGGGAGACGTCCTGACCGGCGGGGCCGAGCGTGATCCAGCGCATCTGGCCGGTGCCGACGTCGGTGCGGACCTCGAAGCCCAGGATGTCGCGGTAGAAGGCGACCGAAGCCTCGGGGTCCTGGTGGGGCAGCACGGTGGTGTGAATGGTGATGTCCATGCGCTCACGCTAGGGGTGCGGCGGTCACGGGCGCTTCTCGATTCCTGATCGGCCGGCTGACCTGCTTCGCCACGCACGCCGGCATGCCGTCGCCCGAGCCGTCCTCCTCGATGAGCAGGCGGGCCTGCTCGCGGTAGGCGCTGGGCGGCATCCCCACCAGCTCGGTGAAGCGGGTGCTGAACGTGCCGAGCGAGGAGCAGCCGACGGTGAAGCAGACATCGGTGACGGACAGGTCGCCGCGGCGCAACAGGGCCATGGCGCGCTCGATCCGGCGGGTCATCAGGTAGGAGTACGGCGACTCGCCGTACGCGAGGCGGAACTGTCGGCTCAGGTGCCCGGCGGAGACGTGGACGCCGCGCGCCAGTGCCTCGACGTCCAGCGGCTGGGCGTACTCCCGGTCGATCCGGTCACGCACCCGGCGCAGCCGGGCCAGGTCGTCCAGGCGGTGGCGGTCCGGGTCCGCGCGGTCGTCGGCGTGCACACCGTCATCCTCCCCATCGGTCACCCGCAGAGTCCAGCGTCCCGGCCGACGCGCAGATGCGGGAAGTCGGCGAACGGGTCGACCTGTGTCGTGCCCGGCGGTGAGCCGCCTCCGGGACTAGGCTCGTCGACGTGCCAGGCACCCGGTTACGCCGTCACGGACTCCAACGCGGTGGGACATGTCCTTGCTGAACTGCATGCTTCCGCGCCGACACCGCTCGGCCGCGCGCACCGTCTCGGTGCTGTGCGCCGTCGCCGCGGCCGTCAGCGTGGTCTTCGCGCCCTTCCAGCCCACGCAGCACCAGGCCGGCGCCAGTGCGATGCTCGTCGGAGGCGGCGTGATCGTCCTGGTCATCGCGCTCGCCGTGCTGGCGCGCTACTTCCAGGAGGCGAACCGGATCGCCTGGACGGTCGGGCCGCTGCTCGCGGTGGCGGCGATCGCGGTGGTCGACCTGCTCACCAACGACGCCACGGTGTCCGCGCAGATCTTCTTCGTCTTCCCCGTCCTGTACGGCGCGTCCCAGCTCCCCGTGGGCGGGTCGGTCGTGATGACCACCGCATCCCTGATCGGCGAGGTGGTCGTGGTGGCCAGCCAGCTCTCGTTCGAGGACGCCCTCGTCGACGCCGGCTACGTCGCCGCCGCGCTGGTGACCACGGCGGTGCTGCTGACCGTCTCCAGCGAGCGCCAGGCACGCCTGGTCGCCCGGCTCGAGCAGATGGCCGCGGTCGACCCGCTGACCGGGCTGGTCACCCGTCGGGTGCTCGACGAGGCGGCCACCTCGGCACTGTCGGGTGCGGCGAGCGACGAGGGCACCTCGCTGATCCTGCTCGACGTGGACGAGTTCAAGGGCATCAACGACCGCTACGGCCACCCCGCCGGCGACGCCGTCCTCGTCGGCCTCGCCGAGCTGATCGTCGAGCTCACCCGTCCTGTTGACGTGGTCTGCCGCCTCGGGGGCGACGAGATCGCCGTGCTGCTGCCGGGGTGCCCCACCCACGTGGCGAAGCACCGCGCCGAGGACCTGCTGACCTCGGTCCGGGCCCACGAGTTCCGCCTGGAGGGAGAGGACGTGCCGCTGCGGGTCTCGATCAGCCTCGGGCTGGCGCACGCCCCGACCGATGCCGACGACCTCGTCTCGCTGTACTCCGCCGCGGACGGCGCCCTCTACGAGGCGAAGCGGGCGGGCCGTGGGCGCGTGGCCGTAGCTGCCGAACGGGCCGCGACGGACGACGACGCCCCGGTGCACTGAGCCGTCACGGCTCGGTCAGGAGCCGGGTCGCTCGTCGGGTGTGGACGTCTGTGTCGACTCGCTGCCCGTCTCCTCGGGGTGGTTCGTCCGCTCGTCGGACTCGTGGAGGATCTCCTCGGCCTGGTGGTGCGGGTCGTCGCTTCCGGCCGACTCCTCCTCGGGCAGCAGCTCGGCGCGACGCGCAACGCGCTCGGCCTCCGCCGACTCGACGGAATCCGAGGGCTCGCTGGGCTGGTCGCTCATGGGTGCGGCGTACCCGGTCGGGCGCGGGGCAATCACCCTCGGGCGGGCGCGACGACCCTCATCGGCTGCTCTGCTCGGCGATCGTCCGGATCCGCTCCAGGGTCTGCCGCATGCCGCGTTCGTTGGTCCGTCCGCGCAGCGGACCGAGGATCGCCCAGTAGAGCCTGAGCAGGCCGGTGGCGGGAAGCTCGAAGGACTCGGTCACCTCGGTGCCGCCGTCGACGGGACGCAGCTGGTAGCGCCAGTGGTTGAGGTCCTGGCCGTTCATCTCCACGACGAACCCGAAGTCGCGCTCCGGGACGCACTCGGTGACCCGGCAGAGCGTCCAGTAGACCGGGCCGATCCCGTTGCGTCGTACGTGACCCTTGAAGTGGGCGCCGACCTCGGGCCCCGTGGACCCGCGGGTCCACCGCGCCTCGAAGGTCTCCGGGCTGAACTCGCCGATCCTGGTCACGTCGGAGACCAGGTCCCACACGACCTCCGGGCTCGCGGCCATCCGCACCGTCACCGATCCACGCATGCCGCGGAACCTAGCAGGCACGCCGATCACGGTGACCGTCCCGACGTGGCGTCCCCCGGGTCCCGGTGGCTCGGGTCGTTGGACCCTCGCCGTCCCCGTGGCCGGATCGGCACGATGGGGTCGTGACCGTCGACGCCGTGGTGGAAGCCGGCTCGTGGCAGCCCGAGGACGCCCTGCGCCGGCTGGAGGTCGACGAGACCGGGCTGACCGGGGAGCAGGCCCGCGAGCGACTCGGCCGCTACGGCCCGAACGCCGTGTCCTCGCACCGCGCTCGAGCACTCTCCGTGCTCTGGCACCAGCTGCGCTCGCCGTTGCTCGGCCTCCTCCTCCTCGCCGCCCTGACCTCTGCCTTCGTCGGTGAGGCCACCGATGCGGTGATCATCGGCGTGATCGTGTCCGCCTCGATCGGACTGGGATTCGTCAACGAGTACCGCGCCGAACGCGCCGCCCAGGCCCTCCACTCGCAGATCCGCCAGCTCGCCGTGGTGGTGCGGGACGGCAGGGCCACCCAGGTCAGTGCGACCGAGCTGGTCCCCGGCGACCTCGTCGAGCTCGCGGTCGGTGACATCGTCCCGGCCGACCTGCGGCTGGTGAGCGCGTCGTCGCTGGAGTGCGACGAGTCCGTCCTCACCGGCGAGTCGCTGCCGGTCGAGAAGGGCATCGCCGCCGTACCGGCAGGCACCGCGCTCGCCGACCTCTCGGGGTGCGCGTTGATGGGCACCGTCGTCCATGCCGGGAGCGGCCGTGGCGTGGTCGTCGTCACCGGGGCGTCGACGGTGTTCGGCAGGATCTCGGCCGGGCTGGCCACGCAGCAGACCGAGACGGAGTTCCAGGTCGGCCTGCGTCGCTTCTCGATGCTCCTGGTGTACGCCGCGGGCGCGCTGACCGGCTCGATCTTCGTCATGAACGTGGTGCTCCAGCGCCCGGTGCTCGACGCGCTGCTCTTCTCGCTCGCGATCGCGGTCGGGATCACCCCGCAGCTGCTCCCCGCGGTCGTGTCGACCAGCCTGGCCGCGGGATCGCGCCGGCTGGCCGCCCGGAAGGTCCTCGTGAAGCGGCTGGTCTGCATCGAGGACCTCGGAGACATCGACACGTTGTTCACGGACAAGACCGGCACGCTCACGCAGGGCCGGATCAGCTTCATGCGCGCCCAGCCGGACCCGGCGGTCCCGACCGACCTGCTGGTGCGCTACGGCCTGCTCGCGACCTCGGCCGACCTGGTCGACGGCCACCTGGTCGGTGGCAACCCTCTGGACGCGGCGCTGTGGGAGTCTCCGGCGACCGCCGCGGAGCGAGCGGCGACGACCGCGGTGCGCCGGCTGTCGGTGGTTCCGTTCGACCACGAGCGTCGGAGGACGTCGGTCCTGGTCGACCTCGGCGACGGTATTCCCCTCCTCCTGGTCAAGGGCGCACCCGAGGCGGTGCTGGAGCGCTGCCTCGACGTGCCCGAGCCGGCCCGGTCCGCCCTGTCGGCCGAGTTCGCGGCCGGCAACCGGGTCGTCGCGGTTGCCACGCGGTCGATGCCCGGCGCCAAGAACGTCGAAGCGAGCGACGAGCACGACCTGCGCTTCGCCGGGCTGCTCGTGTTCCTCGACCCACCGCGACCGGACGCCGCCGCAGCCCTGGACCGGCTCACCGCGCTCGGGGTCTCCGTCAAGATCGTGACCGGCGACAACGCCACCGTGGCCGCCAAGGTCTGCCACGACCTCGGCCTGCCGGGTGCCCGCGTCCTCTCCGGAACAGACATCGATGGCCTCGACGACCAGGCGCTCGCCGCGGCCGTCCCCGGCACGACGGTCTTCGCCCGGGTCAGCCCCGAGCAGAAGGCCCGCATCGTCCGGGTGCAGCGGCTCAGCGGCGGCGACGTGGCCTTCCTGGGCGACGGGGTGAACGACGCCCTCGCCCTGCACGCGGCCGACGTCGGGATCTCCGTGGACTCGGCGACCGACGTCGCCAAGGACGCCGCCGACGTCATCCTTCTGGAGAAGAGCCTCGACGTGCTGGCCGACGGCGTCGCGGAGGGGCGCCGGATCTTCGCCAACACCATCAAGTACGTCCTGATGGGCACCTCGAGCAACTTCGGCAACATGTTCAGCGCCGCCGGTGCCTCGCTGTTCCTCGGGTTCCTCCCGATGCTGCCGTCCCAGGTGCTGCTCAACAACCTGCTGTACGACGTCAGCCAGCTGGCGATCCCGACCGACAACGTCGACGAGGAGCAGCTCCGGCGCCCCTCGCACTGGGACATCGCGTTCATCCGCCGCTTCATGCTCTACTTCGGCCCGTTCAGCTCGGTCTTCGACTTCGCCACGTTCGGCGTGATGATCTGGGGGTTCGACGCGGGGCCGTCGCTGTTCCGCTCAGGCTGGTTCGTCGAGTCGCTGGCCACCCAGACGCTGATCATCTTCGCGATCAGGACTCGGCGGTCGCCGTTCTTCCGCAGCCATCCCAGCCTCCCGCTCACGCTGGCGGCGCTCGGCGTGGTCACGATCGGCGCCCTGCTGCCCGGGAGCCCCGTCGCATCGACCCTCGGCTTCGCGCCGCTGCCGCCGCCCTACTTCGCCACGCTGGCGGCCATGGTCGTGGCCTACATCGCCCTGGTGGAGCTGGCCAAGCGGCTCTTCTACCGGACCACCGGCCCGGTCGCCGTGCCGAAGGTGCCGACGACGGCTCGTCACCAGCGGCGCCGGGCGGCGCAGTTCAGCTCCCCGCACCACGAGCCGACGACCCGACGGACCCGGTCGCGCGCGAGGACCGCGAGGATCAGCGGGGACGCCAGCGCTTCCACACCGCGGTGACCTCGGCGCGGGTCTTGCCGTCCCACTCCATCCACACGTGCGCCGACATCTCGGTCTCGGCGGCCGCGACCACCTCGCCGTACAACGTGACGGTCTCGGTCAACGGCGCCGGACGCAGGTAGCTGACCTCGAGGCCCGCGGTCACGTAGGGCAGCGCCGCGCCCGGAAGCGGCGGCCAGTCCCGGGCGAAGGCCTCGTGGGTCACGGCGGCCGCGCTGTGGCAGTCGAGGACCGTGGCGATGATGCCGCCGTTGAGGTAGCCGAGCCCGTTGTCGTGCTCGGGCCACGGGGTGAACAGCGCGGTGACGAGGCCGTCGTCGCGCACGTAGCTGCGCAGGCGCAGCCCCTTCTCGTTGGCCGGCCCGCACCCGAAGCACGGCAGGTCCGGGTAGTAGCGCTCCTGCAGGCTCTCGGCGACGGGGGTCACCGGGCGCTCGTGCTGCGTCGGCCGGTCACGCGACCCGCAGGACCTTCTCGATCTCGTCCACGAGGTCGCGCATGCTTCCGCCCTTGACGATGTACCGGTCGGCACCGGCGGCCAGCGCCTCGCGCTCGAGCGTGCTCTGGTTGAACCCCGACAGCACGATCACCCGGACGCCCGGCGCGGCCTCGCGGATCAGCGGGAGCGCCTGCAGCCCGTCCATGCGCGGCATCGCCATGTCGAGCAGCACCAGGTGTGGCTGGAGGGTGCGGGCCATCTCCACCGCGTCCACGCCGTCCGCGGCCTCACCGACGACCTCGAACCGCTCCTCGCGGTTGAGCTTCATCCGGAGCAGCGCCCGGATGTCCTCCGCGTCGTCGACGATCAGCACCCGGTACGCCGCGGGGTCCGGCGGGTCGTCGTTGCCACCGCCCGGCTGCTCGCGCGGAGCCACGTGCTCGAGCCGGGCCGCGACACTGCGGACCAGGTCACCCGGGTGCAGCTCCTCGCCACTGGGCTCGAGCAGGTCGTCCATCATGTCGCGCGCCGCGGCCAGGGTGCGCTCGATGAACGAGCTCGCCTGCCGGACGTCCTCGTGCTCCAGGGAGTAGACGGCGGACGTGAGCCCCTGGACCACGTTGTCGTTGATCTCCAGAGCCTGGCGCCGGCGCTGCTGGGACTCGCCGAGCCGGGTCGCCATCGCCTCGCGCTCGAGCCGGGGTGCGGCGTCCTTGAGGAACACCGCGGTGCGGCCCTCGTGCGTGCTCTCGGTCAGCTCCGCGGTCGTGAGGTCCAGGAGGAGGGGCCGACCGTCGAGGGTCTTGGCCTCGATCCCTGTTCCCCCGCCGCCCCAGCTCTGGCCGGGCAGGATCTCGTCGAGGGCGTGGCCGGTCGGGTCGGCCCCGAGCAGCTCTGCCGATTGGCCGTTCGCCTGGAGCACGACACCGCCGGAGTCGAGCACGAGGATCGCGTCGGGCGAGGACTCCACGAGTCCGCGGAACCGCTCCGCCGCACGCTCGGTCTCCCGCTCGGCGAGCACGCGCTCGGTGACGTCGATGCAGGTGCCGCGCATCCGCACCGGGACGCCGTCCTCGCCCATGATCACCTCGCCGTTCGAGGAGAGGTACCGCACCTCGCCGTCGGGGCGGACGATCCGCTCGATCATCTGGTACGGCTCGCCGCTGGCGTAGGCCTGCTGGTGGATCCCCTGGATCCGCTCGCGGTCGTCGGGGTGGATGTTGCTGAGGAACTTCTCGTAGGTCGCGTTGAAGCTCTGCGGCTCGTAGCCGTAGATCCGGTAGAGCTGGTCGGACCAGCGGTTGGTGTCGGTCGGGATGTGCCAGTCGTAGTCGCCCATGCCGGCGAGGTGCTGTGCGCTGTCGACCCGGGCGACCAGGTCGGCCAGCCGCTCCTCGGCGTCCAGCCGTGCCGATGCGCCGTCCACCACGGCCACCGCAGCGTCGAGGAGCTCGCGGTCGGCCTGACCGTGGTCGGTCGTCCAGGCGAGGACCAGGACCCCGACGTGGCCCGGCAGCACCTGCGCGAGCGCCTCGCACACCCCGGCTGCGCCCCAGGAGGCGGGCAGCTGCGCCGCCACCAGTCCGGCGCGGTCGGAGGGCATGGTGAACTCCGTGACCTCCAGCGCCAGGCCGTCGGCACGACGCACGACCGGACCGTCGGCCGTGCGGCAGACGACCAGGGCGGCCTGCGCCCCGGCGAGCTCGCGCAGCGGAGCCAGCACGCCGGCGACCAGCTCGTCCTGCGTCGTCGCGGTCGCAGCGAAGGTCGTCAACCTCAGCAAGTTCCCGGATTCTTGTAGCGGCTGCACGGCCATCCCCTCCTCGACATGGGCTCAGCGCGCGCGGTCGGTCGCGCCGGGCACACGGGCCCTCCCTCGCCCGTCGATCGTAAGCCCCGCGAGCTGCCCACGAATCCGTTTCGCTAGACCGGGCCTCTCCGCCGGCGCCGGTGAGCGGGCGGTCGGCGCGCGCCTACGGCTCGAGCAGCACCTTGATCGCCGTGCGCTCGTCCATCGCGCGGTAGCCCGCGGCGACCTCGGAGAGCGGCAGCACGGTGTCGAAGACGAGCCCCGGGTTCACCGTTCCGCTGGTCACCAGGTCGAGCAGCTCGGGCAGGTAGCGGCGGACGGGGGCCACGCCGCCGGCCAGCCCGATGTTCTTCGCGAACATGCGTGCCACCGGTACGTCGACGCCGTGCGGCACGCCGACGAAGCCCACGGTGGACCCGGGTCGCGCGACGGCGAACGCCTGCCGCATCGCGTCGTCGGTGCCCACGCACTCGAGCACGGCGTCGGCTCCGACGCCGTCGGTCAGCTCCTTGATCGCCGCCGCACCTTCCTTGCCCCGCTCGGCGACGACGTGCGTCGCGCCGAACGCACGGGCGATCTGCTGGCGAGGCTCGTGGCGCGACATCGCGATGACCCGCTCGGCGCCCATCTGGGCGGCCGCCAGGACGCCGCACAGCCCCACGGCACCGTCGCCGACGACGACCACGGTGTCGCCCTTCCTGACGCCCGCCGACACGGCACAGTGCCATCCGGTCGGGAACACGTCGGCCAGGGTGAGCAGCGAGGGGATCATCGTCGCGTCGGGTGGTCCGTCGGTCTTCACCAGGCTGCCCTCCGCCTGGCTGACGAGGCCGTACTCCCCCTGGCCGCCGGCGATCATGCCGCCGTGCAGGCAAGCCGACTGGGCGCCGTGCCGGCAGTGCGGGCAGGTGTTGTCGCAGGTGCAGAACGGCACCACGACGAAGTCGCCGGGCCGGAACGACCGCACCTCGGAGCCGACCTCCTCGACGACCCCGACCATCTCGTGCCCGATCGGTGTGCCCGGCGTGACGTCGTTGGCCCCGCGGTAGGGCCAGAGGTCGGAACCGCAGATGCAACCCGCGGTGATCTTGATGACCGCGTCGGTCGGGGCGGTGATCTCGGGTTCGGGGCGCTCCTCGAGACGGATGTCGCCGGGGGCATGGATGGTCGTGACGCGCATGGGTCGATCCTGCCAGCGCGGTGGGTGCCGACTTCATCTCATATCTGAGATACAGTCCAGAGGTGACGGACTACCTGACCCAGATCGGCACCCTGATCCGCAGCGCTCGCCAGCACCGCGGGTGGACCCAGCAGCAGCTCGCGGACGTGCTGAACACCAGTCAGAGCGCGGTGAACCGGATCGAGCGGGGGCACCAGAACGTCTCCCTGGAGATGCTCGCCCGGATCGGCGAGGCGCTCGACGAGCCGCTGGTCAGCATCGGCGCCGGGCCGGTCCACCTGCGCGTGACCGGGCCGACGACGCTGTCGGGCAGCATCGAGGTGAAGACCTCGAAGAACGCCGGGGTCGCGCTCCTCTGCGCCTCGCTGCTCAACCGTGGCCGCACCACCCTGCGCCGCGTGGCGCGGATCGAGGAGGTCAACCGGCTCCTCGAGGTCCTCGACAGCATCGGGGTCCGGACCCGCTGGCTCAACGAGGACAACGACCTCGAGATCGTGCCGCCGGCCAACCTGGACCTCGGCGGGATCGACGCGGAGGCGGCCCGGCGTACGCGTTCGATCATCATGTTCCTCGGCCCACTCCTGCACCGGTCCGCCGACTTCCAGCTCCCGTACGCCGGTGGCTGCGACCTGGGCACCCGCACCGTGGAGCCGCACCTGAGCGCCCTGCGCCCGTTCGGCCTGGAGGTGAAGGCGACCGAGGGCAGCTACCACGCCGCAGTCACCGCCGACGTCGCCCCGACGCGGCCGATCGTGCTGACCGAGCGTGGCGACACCGTCACCGAGAACGCCCTGATGGCCGCGGCACTGCACGACGGCGTGACGGTGATCCGCAACGCGAGCTCGAACTACATGGTCCAGGACCTGTGCTTCTACCTGCAGGAGCTCGGCGTCGGAGTCGAAGGCGTCGGCACCACGACCTTGACGGTCACCGGCCGGCCGCGGATCGAGGTGGACGTCGAGTACTCCCCCAGCGAGGACCCGATCGAGGCGATGTCGCTGCTTGCCGCGGCGATCGTGACCGACTCGGAGATCACCATCTGCCGGGTGCCGATCGAGTTCCTCGAGATCGAGCTGGCCGTCCTCGAGGAGATGGGCTTCCGCTACGACCGCTCGGAGGAGTACGTCGCCGCGAACGGCCGCACCCGCCTGGTCGACCTGACCACGCGGCACTCGGTCCTGCACGCCCCGCTCGACAAGATCCACCCGATGCCGTTCCCGGGCCTGAACATCGACAACCTCCCGTTCTTCGCGGTGATCGGCGCCGTCGCGACCGGGAAGACGATGCTGCACGACTGGGTCTACGAGAACCGCGCGATCTACCTCACCGAGCTCAACAAGCTCGGCGGCCGGGTCACGCTGCTCGACCCGCACCGGGTGATGATCGACGGGCCGACGCACTGGTCGGGCGCCGAGGTGGTCTGCCCGCCGGCGCTGCGACCGGCCGTGGTGATCCTGCTCGCGATGCTGGCGTCGAAGGGCACCTCGGTGCTGCGCTCGGTCTACGTGATCAACCGCGGCTACGAGGACCTCGCGGAGCGGTTGAACCAGCTCGGCGCGCGCGTGGAGACCTTCCGCGACCTGGGCTGAGGCGCTTCAGGCCCGGAACAGGCTCTCGACGTAGGCCCGGCTGCGCGGCTGCGCGGCCGGCGGCTCGGACATCTCCGCGGTGATCCGGGGCAGGGCCGCCGTGTTGGCGGACTGGTGGGCGTGCCAGTCGTTCTCGGCCTCGATCAGGGCGCCGAGGGCGGAGCTCTCCAGGAACAGCGCGCCGCAGCCCTCGCAGCGGCGTACCGAGACCAGACCGAGACTGCGCGGTGCCATCGTGCCCTGGCACTGGGGACAGGTCAGCTCATCCACCTTGCGACCGTACCCCCGCGACGCCCGATGACCACGGAAGATCCGGCGGCAGTCTGCTCGTGTCGGTCCGCGACCCCGCCGCTGCGGTGAATACTGCTCCCGTGGGAGTCGAGGAGGGACGTCCGGTGACCGGTCATGCCTTCCTCGACCACGTCCCGCCCCCGTCGGTGATCGCGATGGCCCACCGGGGTGGCGCGCTCCACCCGGACCTCGTGGGTCTGGAGAACACCCTGCACGCCTTCCGGCACGCCGCGGCGCTGGGGTACCGGTACCTCGAGACCGACGTCCACGTCACCCGTGACCACCGGCTGGTGGCCTTCCACGACGCCGTCCTGGACCGGATGACCAGCCACTCCGGACCCCTCGCCACGATGCTGGCCGAGGAGCTGGCCCAGGCCCGGATCGGAGGCGCCCACGCGGTGCCCTCGATGGCCGACCTGCTCGAGGAGCTGCCGGAGTGCCGGTTCAACATCGACCTGAAGGCTCCCGGCGCAGCCGAGGCGCTCGCCGACCTCGTCGACCGCACGGGTGCGCACGACCGCGTCTGCGTGGGGTCGTTCTCCTCCCGCGACCTGCAGGAGTTCCGCAGGCTGACCGGCGGCCGGGTCGCGACGTCGGCCGCTCCCCGCGAGGTGGCGTACTTCCTGACCGCGTCGTGGCCCCGGGTGACGCGCCTGGTGCGACGGCGCCCGTTCGCCGCGCTCCAGATCCCGCGGAAGCGGGGACGGTTGCCGCTCGTCACCCGCTCGGTCGTACGCCGGGCCCACGCGGCCGGGGTCCACGTCCACGTCTGGACGGTCGACGACCCCGTCGAGATGGTGGAGCTTCTCGAGCTCGGGGTCGACGGCCTGATCACCGACCGCACCGACGTGCTCAAGGACGTGCTCACCGAGCGAGGACTGTGGAGGGACCAGCCATGAAGGACCAGGACACCGCGAGCCGGAGGACCCGATGACCGCCCCTCCCCCGTCGATCGCCGACCTCGAGCCGCTCGACCGGCTGCGCCAGCAGAAGGCGTGGAACTGGTACGACTGGGCCAACTCCGCGTTCTACACGACGGTGCTGAGCGTGATGTTCGCGCCGTACATGATCACGGTGGCCGGGAAGGCCGCCGGCTGCGTGGACGCCGACGAGACCTGCAAGAAGAGCGTGAGCGTCCTCGGCCTGCACCTGGCGGCCGGGTCGCTGCCCAGCTACCTGACCAGCTTCGCGACGATCGCGAGCGCCTTCCTGCTCCCGATCGTGGGCGCCTTCGTCGACCGTTCGCCGCGCAAGAAGCTGCACATGGCGGTGTTCGCCTGGACCGGGGCGACGTTCGCGGCGCTGCTGTTCTTCCTGCGTGGCGACCACTGGCAGCTGGGTGCCGTCGCGGTGGTGGCCAGCAGCATCCTCGCGGGCTGCTCGCTGGTCAGCTACTACGCGATCCTGGTCGACATCTCGACCGAGGAGGAGCGCGACCGGGCCTCCTCGCGCGGGTGGGCCTGGGGCTACCTGGGCGGCGGGCTGCTCCTGGCGGTGAACCTGGTGATGTTCCTGGCCCACGACACCTTCGGACTCTCGGAGTCGATGGCGGTGCGCCTCTCGCTGCTCTCCGCCGCGGTGTGGTGGGCGGCGTTCACGGTGATCCCGTTCGTGCGCCTGCGCGACTACGCCCCGCGCAACGTCGTGCCGGAGTCCGGTGGCCTGCTGGCGCGCAGCTTCGGCCAGCTCTACACCACGCTGCGCGGCCTGCCGCAGTACCCGATGACGATGACCTTCCTGATCGCCTACCTGTTCTACAACGACGGGATCCAGACGGTGATCTACACCGCGTCGACGTACGGCGAGAAGCAGCTCGGCTTCGGCACGTCGGTCCTGATCGGCACGATCCTGCTGATCCAGTTCGTCGCCTGGGGCGGGGCGCTGTTCTTCGGCCGGCTGGCGGAGCGCTTCGGGTCGTACCACTCGATCCTGTGGGGCACGTTCGCCTGGATGGGGATCGTGCTGATCGCCATGGTCCTTCCCCGCAAGAACGTCGTGCTCTTCCTCCTGGTGGCGATCGCGATCGGGATCGTGATGGGCGGCACCCAGGCGCTGTCCCGGTCGTTCTTCAGCCTGCTGATCCCCCGCGGGCGTGAGGGCGAGTACTTCAGCCTCTACAACGCCGCCGAGCGCGGGACGTCGTGGTTCGGGACGCTCACCTTCGGCGTGGTCTTCCAGCTGAGCGGGTCCTACCGACCGGCGATCCTGGCGCTGATCGTGTTCTTCGTGCTGGGCGCGGTCTTCCTGCTCCGGCTCGACCCCGAGCGCGGCATCGCCGAGGCCGGCAACCGGCCGCCGTCGGTGGTGTGAGCCAGGTCTCCCCGGGAATCCTGCACCCCCGGCGCTCGTTGGAACCTGCATACGGGGTACCGCTGGGCGAATGCCGTCACGATCGCCTTGCCTGAGCGTCCCTGAGGTTGTACGCATGAGGTGAGGCCACGATCTGGCCGACCGAGACAGTGGAGGATGCCATGGGAGACCGAACGCTACGAGGAGCCCGCCTCGGCGGACAGAGCTTCGAGGACGAGCGCGGCATCGAGTTCGCTGCGCGGCAGCAGGTCGGCTACCAGTGCCCCCGGGGCCATGCCTTCGAGATCACGATGTCGGTCGAGGCGGAGGTGCCGGCCACCTGGGAGTGCCCGCGCTGCGGAGCCGACGCCCTCAGCGTCTCGGGCATCCAGCCGGAGGAGAAGGCCGAGAAGCCGGTCCGCACGCACTGGGACATGCTGCTCGAGCGCCGCTCGATCAGCGAGCTGGAGGACATCCTCACCGAGCGTCTCGAGCTGCTCCGCGGCGGCGAGATCGGCCCGGCCCACCTGCACCGCCCGGCCGCCCGCTCGGGCAAGAAGAAGAAGGCGACCGCCTGACCACAGGCGCGGTCGGCTGACCGCCCGTCAGGGATCGACGACCTCGCCCCGGACCACGTCATCAGGTGGTCCGGGGCGTCGTGCGTCCCGGACCACGACGACCCGCCGCGCGGCGAAGGCGGTCAGCAGGCGGCGGGCGACCGGCCGGGTGAACGGCAGGATCGCCAGGAGCCCCACCACGTCGGTCACGAACCCGGGGCTGATCATCAGCGTGCCGCCGAAGACGATCAGGGCGGCGTCCGCGAGCTCGCGCGTGGGCATCCTGCCCTCGGTGAAGGCCTGCTGCAGCGCGCGCCAGGCACGGACTCCCTCGCGCTTGAGCAGCCAGGAGCCGAACAGGCTGTCGGCGATCAGCAGGAGCACGGTCCACCAGGCGCCGATCACCTGGCCGACCTGGATCAGCACGTAGATCTCGACGATCGGCACGACGAGAAACGCCGCGAACAGGAGCGGCCAGGGGAAGCGGCGACGGCGGGCGGCGCTCATCTCGGGATCACTCCCCCACCTGACCGTCGACCGACTCGCGCAGCAGGTCGGCGTGGCCGTTGTGCCGGGCGTACTCCTCGATCATGTGCAGCAGGATCCAGCGCAGGCTGAAGGCTCCCTCACCGCGCCGGGTGGTGCGGACCGAGAGCGTCGCGAGCCCGTCCCGCGCGAGCGCTGCGGCGATGCGGGTGTCGCTGCGCGCCACGGTCGCGTCGAACTCGGCGATCAGGGCGTCGGGGTCGTCGGTGGCGCCGGTGCGCCACTCCCAGTCGGGGTCGGCGTCCCAGTCGACCTGCGCCCACGGCTCGGCGTACGGGCTGCCGTCGAGGACCACGGAGAACCAGTTGTCCTCCACGAGGCTGAGGTGCTTCACCAGCCCGCCGAGGGTCATCGTCGACGGCGCGAGACGGCGACCGACCTGCTCGCCGTCCAGGCCGGCGACCTTCATCCGCAGGGTGTCGCGGTGGTAGTCGAGGAAGGCCAGCAGGGTGTCCGCCTCGTCCGCACGCAGCGGCGGGTCGGTGCGCACGACTCCTCCGGCCTGGTCGTGGCGCGGCTCCGCGGTCTCGCTCATGGACTCACGCTAGCCGCCGGGGTCAACGCCCTTTCGGTCGATGCGTGCCCCCGCGGCGCTCGGCAAGCCCCCAGCGCGTGATCCTGACCAGGGACTCCCGGGCCACCTCGGGTGTCATCTTGGAGTCCCCTCGCTCCCGCTCCACGAACTCGATCGGCACCTCGACGACCCGCAGGCCGGCATCCAGGGTGCGATGGACCAGCTCGACCTGGAAGACGTAGCCCTGCGACTGCACCTGGTCGAGGTGGATCGCCTCGAGAGTGCCGCGGCGGAAGAGCCGGAAGCCGGCGGTGGCGTCGCGCACGGGCATCCCGAGCAGCGCACGCGTGTAGAGGTTGCCCGCCCGGGAGAGCGCACGCCGGTGCCACGGCCAGTTGACCACGCTTCCGCCGGGCACCCACCGGGAGCCGATCACCAGGTCTGCGTCCGCGAGGGCCGCGAAGAGGAGCGGCAGCTGCTCCGGACGGTGGGAGCCGTCGGCGTCCATCTCGCCGATCACGTCGTAGCCGGACTCCAGGGCGACGCAGAACCCGGCGCAGTACGCCGCCCCGAGCCCCTCCTTGACCGTCCGGTGGAGCACGCGCACCTGCGGGTCCTTCGCCGCGATCTCGTCGGCGAGCTCCCCGGTGCCGTCGGGCGAGCCGTCGTCGACCACGAGCACGTCGACGGACGGGACGGCCCGGCGTACACGGGCGACGACGTCAGCCAGGTTGTCGACCTCGTTGTAGGTCGGGATGACCATCACGGCCCGTTCCACTCGACCTCCCACCGACGTCGGCGCGCGGAAGCCAATCTAACCGGTGGGTGATCGCCCGGCGCAGGAGAGGCGCGGAGGAACGCCGCGACGGGGGCTCGGCCGCCGGGCCGGCGGCGGCGGGGGGAGGAACGAGACCTTCGGACCGCCCGCACGATGACTGGCTGCCATCGGACGACCGTTGTCTACTGGTACCGCACTCCCCCCGTGTTCTCCCGTCTGGTCGACGCGATCCCGACTCAGCCGTCAGGGTCCACCCGCACCGCGGCGGTCGGTGAGGCTTTTCCCATCATGTCGGAACGCGAAGGCGAGACGATCTGCCTGGAGGAACCAGCGCATATCAACGCACGCAATGCCTCCGTGTCAAGCGCCCGCTGACCTGCGCGGATGGGGCGAATGCGCTGGTCAGGCCGGTGATCCCCACACGAACTTTTCGTGAAGGAATTCTGAAGCGCGCGGCGTGTCGCGTCCCGACACGCCGGAGCGGTCTGGACGGGTCAGGCGGGGACCACGCAGGTGCCCGTGGCGGTGGTCGCGACGATCGGCTCCGTGAGCATCCGGGCGGCCGAGGCACCCTCCTCCGGCGCACCGCGACCCACCACCGTCGCGGTGAACTCGATGACCCGCGAGCGAGTGCCGACGCGCACCAGCTCGGCGGACACCTCGAGCACGTCGCCGGCCCGGACGGGCGCGCGGAACTGCACGTCGGCGTACGACGCGAAGAGGCCCTCGTCCTCGTCCGTGGTGATGCACAGCTCGGTGGCGACGTCGCCGAACAGCCCCAGGGAGTAGGCGCCGTCGACGAGGTTGCCGGCGTAGTGGGCGTGGGAGTACGGCACGTAGCGCCGGTGCGTGACCCGGAGGCCGGGCCGGCACGCGGAGGTTCGGCTCATCGTGATGCCCCTCTCTGGGTGGCTCGCTGGCTCACCAGCTGGTGCACCAGGAAGCTGGCCACCTCGCCCGGCGTCGTCCCGCGCGTGAAGACCCGGTCGACGCCGAGCTCGGCGGCCATCGTCTCGTCGAAGCGAGGACCGCCGACGACGAGCAGCGGACGACGCTCCGCCGGGAACGCCTCGCGGAAGGCTGCCGACATCTCGCGCGTGTTCAGCAGGTGCGCGTCGCGCTGGGTGACCACCTGGGAGACCAGCACGGCGTCGGCGCGCTCCTCGACGGCGCGGGCGACCAGGTCGGGCACGGAGACCTGCGCACCCAGGTTGACCACCTTGAGCTCGCGGTAGTACTCCAGGCCCTTCTCCCCCGCGAAGCCCTTGATGTTCAGGATCGCGTCGATGCCCACGGTGTGGGCGTCGGTGCCGATGCAGCCCCCGACGACCACCAGCCGGCGGCGCAGCGCCTGCTTGATCGACGCGTTGACCTCCTTCGGCGTGAGCAACGGGTAGTCGCGCTCGACGACCTCCACCGCGGAGGGGTCGACGAGGTGGTGGACCCGGCCGTAGACGACGAAGAAGGTGAAGTCGGGGCCCATTGGCTTCGCGTGGACCACCAGCGCCGGATCGATGCCCATCTTGTTCGCCAGCTGGGCTGCAGCGCCCTCGGCGACCTTCGAGTGGGCCATCGGCAGGGTGAAGGAGACCTGGACCATCCCGTCGCCGGTGGTGTCGCCGTACGGTCTGAGTAGTCTGCGCTCGCTCCGCTCGCGCGTGCCGGCGCGCCTTCCGGGGTCCGTCTTCCCTCCTCGCTGGCTCGCTGCGCTTGCTTCGCTCGTCAGTCCAGACGGACCCGGCGC
>NZ_RJSF01000050.1:0-251 GCF_003725535.1 Nocardioides pocheonensis
GTGCCGGGGGAACGGGCAGCGACGACGCGGTACGGCGCGGGGCCGGGTCCTGCTCTCGGCTCACGGATCTGCGGTGCGCTAGGTGGTTGAGGTGCGAGCTCCAGCGAGCCTCGAAACCACCCGCCGGCACGCACCCAGCCACCGACCGCCGAGCCAACCCCCAGGTGGTTGAGCCTGCCGAAACCACCTGCACCGCACGGGCGACGGTGGGTCGCGAAAGATTCTCGAGAGATCTTCCGAATTCCCTTACC
>NZ_RJSF01000050.1:397-610 GCF_003725535.1 Nocardioides pocheonensis
GCGTGAACCCGACCACCAGCACCCACGCCGCCACCACGGCTGGTGCTGTGTCGGGTCGATCCGGCAGGCCCGCGCCGAGGCGAACGCAGCCGAAGCCCGGGTGCTCGCCCACGCCCTGGAGTGGGCGCACCTGCATGTGGTCGACGACCTCGACGAGGCTTCGACCCTGGTCACCGGCACCGGGCGGGACACCGGGATCCCGATCGCCGGCCA